>NZ_CP117838.1:0-4611399 GCF_028735835.1 Enterobacter sp. S-33
GTGTCACTTTCGCTTTGGCAGCAGTGTCTTGCCCGATTGCAGGATGAGTTACCAGCCACAGAATTCAGTATGTGGATCCGCCCGTTGCAGGCGGAACTGAGCGATAACACGCTGGCTTTGTATGCGCCAAACCGTTTTGTGCTCGATTGGGTAAGGGACAAGTACCTTAATAACATCAATGGATTGCTGAACGATTTCTGTGGGTCAGATGCCCCGCAGCTGCGTTTTGAAGTGGGCACAAAGCCGGTCACCCAAACCGTACGTGAAACCGTGAACGTCGCAGCGCCTGCTCAGGCCGCTCCTGCTCCGGCCCCTCGCGTCGCACCCGCTCGTCAGGGCTGGGATAATGTCCCTGCACCGGCTGAGCCAACCTACCGCTCTAACGTTAACGTGAAACACACGTTCGATAACTTCGTTGAAGGTAAATCGAACCAGCTGGCGCGCGCGGCGGCTCGTCAGGTTGCTGATAATCCCGGTGGAGCCTACAACCCGCTGTTCCTTTATGGCGGCACGGGTCTGGGTAAAACGCACCTGCTGCATGCGGTGGGCAACGGCATCATGGCGCGCAAGCCCAATGCCAAAGTGGTGTATATGCACTCCGAACGCTTCGTTCAGGACATGGTAAAAGCCCTGCAAAACAATGCGATCGAAGAGTTTAAACGCTACTATCGTTCCGTTGACGCGCTGCTGATCGATGACATCCAGTTCTTTGCCAATAAAGAACGATCGCAGGAAGAATTTTTCCACACCTTCAATGCCCTGCTGGAAGGCAATCAGCAGATCATTTTGACCTCGGATCGTTACCCAAAAGAGATCAACGGCGTTGAAGATCGTCTGAAATCCCGCTTCGGCTGGGGCCTGACCGTGGCGATCGAGCCACCGGAGCTGGAAACCCGCGTCGCGATCCTGATGAAGAAAGCCGATGAAAACGACATTCGCCTGCCGGGTGAAGTGGCGTTCTTCATTGCCAAGCGTCTGCGCTCCAACGTCCGTGAGCTGGAGGGGGCACTGAACCGCGTTATCGCCAATGCCAACTTCACCGGTCGTGCGATCACCATCGATTTTGTGCGTGAAGCGCTGCGCGATTTGCTGGCATTGCAGGAAAAACTGGTCACTATCGACAATATTCAAAAGACGGTGGCTGAGTACTACAAGATCAAAGTGGCAGATTTACTGTCTAAACGTCGTTCCCGCTCGGTGGCGCGTCCGCGTCAGATGGCGATGGCGCTGGCAAAGGAGTTAACCAACCACAGTCTGCCGGAAATTGGGGATGCGTTTGGTGGCCGTGACCATACGACCGTACTGCACGCTTGTCGCAAGATTGAGCAGTTACGCGAAGAAAGCCACGACATAAAAGAAGATTTTTCCAATTTAATCAGAACATTATCATCGTGACGCTATGAAATTTACCGTTGAACGTGAACATTTATTAAAACCGCTGCAACAGGTGAGTGGCCCATTAGGCGGTCGCCCAACGCTGCCTATTCTCGGAAACCTGCTGCTTCAGGTCGCGGACGGTACGCTGTCGCTGACCGGTACAGATCTGGAAATGGAAATGATCGCGCGCGTTACGCTGACGCAGCCGCACGACGCGGGCGCGACCACGGTTCCGGCACGTAAATTCTTTGATATCTGCCGCGGGCTGCCGGAAGGCGCTGAAATCGCCGTGCAGCTGGAAGGCGACCGTATGCTGGTGCGTTCTGGCCGCAGCCGTTTCTCGCTCTCCACGCTGCCAGCAGCGGACTTCCCGAACCTGGACGACTGGCAGAGCGAAGTTGAATTCACCCTGCCTCAGGCGACGATGAAGCGTCTGATTGAAGCCACGCAGTTTTCCATGGCGCATCAGGACGTTCGTTACTACTTAAACGGCATGCTGTTCGAAACCGAAGGTGAAGAGCTGCGTACCGTGGCAACCGACGGCCACCGTCTGGCGGTCTGTTCTATGCCGATTGGCGACGCGCTGCCAAACCATTCGGTGATCGTGCCGCGTAAAGGGGTGATTGAGCTGATGCGTATGCTCGACGGTGGCGACACGCCGCTGCGCGTGCAGATCGGCAGCAACAACATCCGTGCACACGTGGGTGATTTTGTCTTCACGTCTAAGCTGGTTGACGGCCGTTTCCCGGATTATCGCCGCGTATTGCCGAAGAATCCGGACAAAACGCTGGAAGCAGGCTGCGATAGCCTCAAGCAGGCGTTTGCCCGTGCCGCCATCCTCTCTAACGAGAAATTCCGCGGCGTGCGCCTGTACGTGAGTGAAAACCAGATCAAAATCACCGCCAACAACCCGGAGCAGGAAGAGGCAGAAGAGATTCTGGACGTCACCTACGCCGGGGCTGAGATGGAAATCGGCTTCAACGTTAGCTACGTGCTGGATGTGCTGAATGCGCTGAAATGCGAGAACGTGCGCATCCTGCTGACCGACTCCGTTTCGAGCGTACAGATTGAAGATGCCGCATCACAGTCGGCTGCCTATGTTGTCATGCCAATGAGACTGTAATGTCGCTCACCCGTCTGTTGATCCGCGACTTTCGCAATATCGAAAGCGCGGATCTCGCTTTATCCCCTGGCTTTAACTTCCTGGTTGGCGCAAACGGCAGCGGCAAAACCAGCGTGCTTGAGGCCATCTATACGCTCGGCCACGGTCGGGCGTTTCGCAGTTTGCAGATTGGTCGCGTCATTCGCCACGAGCAGGAATCCTTTGTTCTGCACGGGCGTTTGCAGGGCGAGGAGCGGGAGACCGCCATCGGCCTGACCAAAGACAAGCAGGGCGACAGCAAGGTGCGCATCGACGGCACCGACGGCCATAAAGTGGCGGAGCTGGCGCTGCTGATGCCGATGCAGCTGATAACGCCCGAGGGGTTTACTTTACTCAACGGCGGCCCCAAATACAGAAGAGCGTTCCTTGACTGGGGATGCTTTCACAACGAAGCCGGATTCTTTAACGCCTGGAGCAACCTGAAGCGTCTGCTCAAGCAGCGTAACGCCGCGCTGCGTCAGGTGACGCGCTACGCCCAGCTGCGTCCGTGGGACATGGAGTTAATCCCTCTCGCGGAACAGATAAGCCGCTGGCGTGCCGAATACAGCGCTGGTATCGCCGAAGACATGGCCGACACCTGCAAACAGTTTTTACCTGAATTCTCTCTCACCTTCTCCTTCCAGCGCGGCTGGGAGAAAGAGACGGACTATGCCGAAGTGTTAGAGAGAAGCTTCGAGCGCGACCGCATGTTGACCTATACCGCGCACGGCCCGCACAAGGCGGATTTCCGCATTCGTGCTGACGGTGCGCCAGTGGAAGACACGCTGTCGCGCGGGCAGCTCAAGCTCCTGATGTGTGCGCTGCGCCTGGCACAGGGAGAGTTTCTCACCCGCGAGAGCGGAAGACGCTGCCTGTACCTGATAGATGATTTTGCCTCGGAACTTGACGACGCGCGGCGCGGGCTGCTTGCCAGCCGCTTAAAAGCCACGCAGTCGCAGGTTTTCGTTAGCGCGATAAGCGCTGAACACGTTATAGACATGTCGGACGAAAATTCGAAGATGTTTACCGTGGAAAAGGGTAAAATAACGGATTAACCCAAGTTGAAATGAGCGAGAAACGTTGATGTCGAATTCTTATGACTCCTCCAGTATCAAAGTCCTGAAAGGGCTGGATGCGGTGCGTAAGCGCCCGGGTATGTATATCGGCGACACGGATGACGGCACCGGTCTGCACCACATGGTATTCGAGGTGGTAGATAACGCTATCGACGAAGCGCTCGCGGGTCACTGTAAAGACATCGTGGTCACCATCCATGCGGACAACTCCGTCTCCGTCACCGATGACGGTCGTGGCATCCCAACCGGTATTCACCCGGAAGAGGGCGTCTCTGCGGCGGAAGTGATCATGACCGTCCTGCACGCAGGCGGTAAGTTCGACGATAACTCCTATAAAGTATCCGGCGGCCTGCACGGCGTAGGTGTTTCGGTAGTAAACGCCCTGTCGCAGAAGCTGGAGCTGGTTATCCAGCGCGAAGGCAAAATCCACCGTCAGCTTTATACGCACGGCGTGCCGCAGGCACCGCTGGCCGTCACTGGCGACACCGACAAAACCGGTACCATGGTGCGTTTCTGGCCGAGCCTCGAAACCTTCACCAACGTCACCGAGTTCGAGTACGACATCCTGGCGAAACGCCTGCGTGAACTGTCGTTCCTGAACTCCGGCGTCTCGATTCGCCTGCGCGACAAGCGTGACAACAAAGAAGACCACTTCCACTACGAAGGCGGTATCAAGGCGTTCGTTGAGTATCTGAACAAGAACAAAACGCCTATTCACCCGAATATCTTCTACTTCTCCACCGAAAAAGACGGTATCGGCGTGGAAGTGGCGCTGCAGTGGAACGACGGTTTCCAGGAAAACATCTACTGCTTTACCAACAACATTCCACAGCGTGATGGTGGTACTCACCTTGCAGGCTTCCGTGCGGCGATGACCCGTACCCTGAACGCCTACATGGACAAAGAAGGCTACAGCAAGAAAGCGAAAGTCAGCGCCACCGGTGACGATGCCCGTGAAGGCCTGATTGCCGTGGTTTCCGTGAAGGTGCCGGATCCGAAGTTCTCCTCACAGACCAAAGACAAGCTGGTCTCTTCTGAGGTGAAATCGGCGGTTGAGCAGCAGATGAACGAACTGCTGAGCGAATACCTGCTGGAAAACCCGTCCGACGCGAAAATCGTGGTGGGCAAAATTATCGATGCGGCGCGTGCCCGTGAAGCGGCGCGTAAAGCGCGTGAAATGACCCGTCGTAAAGGCGCGCTGGACCTGGCAGGCCTGCCGGGCAAACTGGCTGACTGCCAGGAACGCGACCCGGCGCTGTCCGAACTGTACCTCGTGGAAGGGGACTCCGCGGGCGGCTCTGCGAAGCAGGGCCGTAACCGTAAGAACCAGGCGATTCTGCCGCTGAAGGGTAAAATCCTCAACGTTGAGAAAGCCCGTTTCGACAAGATGCTCTCTTCTCAGGAAGTGGCGACCCTCATCACCGCGCTGGGCTGCGGCATTGGCCGTGACGAGTACAACCCGGACAAACTGCGCTACCACAGCATCATCATCATGACCGATGCGGACGTCGACGGCTCGCACATTCGTACGCTGCTGTTGACCTTCTTCTATCGTCAGATGCCTGAAATCGTTGAACGTGGCCACGTCTACATTGCCCAGCCGCCGCTGTACAAAGTGAAGAAAGGCAAGCAGGAACAGTACATCAAAGATGACGAAGCGATGGATCAGTACCAAATCGCGATCGCCCTTGATGGCGCGACCCTGCACGCGAACTCGCACGCCCCTGCACTGGCCGGTGAGCCGCTGGAGCGTCTGGTGTCCGAGTTCAACGCCACGCAGAAAATGATCACGCGTATGGAACGCCGTTATCCGAAAACGCTGCTGAAGGAACTGGTTTATCAGCCAACCCTGACCGAAGCCGATCTGAGCAACGAGCAGACCGTCACTCGCTGGGTGAACGCCCTGGTGACCGATCTCAACGAAAAAGAGCAGCACGGCAGCCAGTGGAAATGCGATGTTCAGCAGAATGCCGATCAGCAGTTCGAGCCGATCGTTCGCGTGCGTACTCACGGCGTCGACACCGACTATCCGCTGGAGCACGAGTTTGTGACCGGTCCGGAATACCGTCGTATCTGCACGCTAGGCGAGAAGCTGCGCGGTCTGATTGAAGACGATGCGTTCATCGAACGTGGCGAACGTCGTCAGCCTGTAGCCAGCTTCGAGCAGGCGCTGGACTGGCTGGTGAAAGAGTCCCGTCGTGGTCTTGCGATCCAGCGCTATAAAGGTCTGGGTGAAATGAACCCGGAGCAGCTGTGGGAAACCACCATGGATCCGGAAAGCCGTCGCATGCTGCGCGTCACCGTTAAGGACGCGATTGCTGCAGACCAGCTGTTCACAACCCTCATGGGTGATGCGGTAGAACCACGTCGTGCCTTCATCGAAGAGAACGCCCTGAAAGCGGCGAATATCGATATCTAATCGACGTTATACCGCACGATAACTGGCCGCGCTTTTAGCGCGGCTTTTTTATGGGCGCAGCCATATCCAGCGACATCACGGAAGGTAAACGGCTCGCCAGCGTATCGATCGCAATTCTTACCCTTAGCGGCAGATGCGGCGTCTGCTGCCACACCGCATGAACGTCGAAATGCACATCCGGTGCCTGCTTTAAAAGCGGGACGAGTTTACCCTGGTGAATATCTTTGACGACCATCCAGCAGGGCAGCCATGCAATGCCGTGTCCGGCCAGCGCCGCGTCGCAGATCGCCTGCAAATCATCCATATTGAGCGACGATCGGGGTGTAAAGGTGTGCGAGGTCCCTTCATTATCCATCAGCTGCCAGGAGAGGACTCTGCCTGCGCGCAGATAGTTAATCGCCGTATGAAGGGGTAAATCAGCCACGCTTTGCGGCTGGCCTTTTTTCAGCAGATAATCCGGCGAAGCGCACAGCACCATGCGGTGTTCCCCCAGCCTTCTGGCGACCAGCACGCTGCTGTCCTGAAGCGTGCCGTTACGCACCGCCATATCAAACCCTTCCTCGACGAGATCCACCACGCGGTCGCTGAATGACATCTCCAGTTCAAGCCCGGGGTGTTCCTGTGCCAGCGCTATCAGCAGCGGCGCGACGCACTGGCGACCAAACAGCACCGGCATGGCAACGCGCAGGCGGCCACTGACCTGCTGTTTCCCTGTTTCAAGCAGCGATTCTGCGCCCCGAATCTCCTCCAGCGCGCGCAGGCAGCGTTCATAAAAAAGGGCGCCGTTATCGGTCAGCCTCTGGCTGCGGGTGGTGCGCTGAAAGAGCCGTACTCCCAGGCGTTCCTCAAGGCGAGCGATGCTTTTTCCTACCGCCGAGCGCGACAGGTGCAGGCGAACTGCGGCCTGAGCAAAACTTCCCGCCTCAACGGCAGCGACAAAAACAGGAATATCTTTCAGCGTATCGGTCATGGATTGTATCCATTCAGGCATCAATAAAGAGAAAACTTATCGCCACTGGAGATCATAAGTCAACGGTAGACTGTCAGGACCAAAGCTTACTTGATGGCCGGAGAAAAAAATGACCGAGACAATGCAACGCTGGACGATGAGCGCCCTCGGGCGCGAGAGCCTTGCGCTTATTCAGGAGCCCATTCCACAGCCCGGTCCGGGTGAAGTGCGCGTAAGGGTGAATGCCGTCGCGCTCAACTATCGCGACAAAATGGTGATTGAAGGCACGATGCCGATTCCGCTTTCCTTCCCGTTTACCCCGGCGTCTGACATGGCGGGCGTCGTCGACAGCATTGGTGAAGGCGTCACGCGTTTCCAGCCAGGCGCCCGCGTCATCTCAACCTTCTTCCCGGAGTGGATCGACGGTAAACCGCAGGCTGACGCGCGCAATTTGCCCTATAAAACGTCCGGCGGATACTTCCAGGGAATGCTGGCCGAGTACGTGATTGTGAAGGAAGACGCGCTGGCGGCCTCCCCGGAGACCCTGGATGACGCCGAGGCCAGCACCTTACCCTGCGCAGGGCTTACCGCCTGGTTTGCGCTGGTGGAACGCGGTCAGCTGCGCGCCGGGCAATCGGTGCTGGTACAGGGAACGGGCGGCGTGGCGATTTTCGCCCTGCAAATTGCCAAAGCGCACGGCGCGGAGGTGTTTGTCACCTCGGGGAGCGATGAAAAACTGGCGCTGGCCAAAACGCTGGGGGCCAGCCAGGGCATCAACCGTCTGAAAGGCGACTGGGCTGAAAATACGCTGGCGCTGACTCAGGATCGCGGCATCGACCATATTATTGAAACCGTGGGCGGAGAGAACCTGAAGCATTCCCTGCGCGCCGTTGCCGTTCATGGACGCATATCGGTCATTGGCGTGCTGGCCGGGTCTAACATTTCGCTCTCTGCTGGCGAACTGTTGCTGAAATCTCCCGTCATTCAGGGGATCGGCGTAGGCCACCGCAGGGCGCTGGAAGATTTCGTTCGCGCTGTTGACGTCACGGGACTGAAGCCGGTGATTGAGCATCGCTACCGCTTTAACGAGCTTGAACAGGCACTTGGACATCTGGATCGCGGCGCGTTCGGTAAAATCGTTCTCACCCGCGAGTAAGCCTTTGTTCCCCGGAATAAACGTAAAAGGGGTGTTCCTGTTGCGCAATGTAGCTCTATTTTTGTGTGCTTAATCGCGTTAGCATGAGGCAGCACTCATTTATTCCGGGGAACTCATGGCTATCAAACTCATTGCAATCGATATGGACGGCACGCTGCTGTTGCCGGACCACACCATCTCTCCAGCCGTTAAAAACGCGATCGCCGCGGCGCGCGCAAAGGGCGTGAATGTGGTTCTGACCACGGGGCGTCCGTATGCGGGCGTGCACAGCTACCTGAAAGAGCTGCACATGAATCAGCCTGGCGACTACTGCATCACCTATAACGGCGCGCTGGTACAGAAAGCCGCGGATGGCAGTACGGTTGCGCAAACCGCGCTGAGCTACGATGACTACTTGTTCCTGGAAAAACTGTCCCGTGAGGTGGGCTCCCACTTCCACGCCCTCGATCGCAATACGCTTTACACCGCCAACCGTGATATCAGCTACTACACGGTACATGAATCCTACGTTGCGACCATTCCGCTGGTGTTCTGTGAAGCCGAGAAGATGGACCCGGCGACCCAGTTCCTGAAAGTGATGATGATTGACGAGCCGGAGATCCTGGATAAGGCGATTGCGCGCATTCCGGCCGAGGTGAAAGAGAAATACACCGTGCTGAAAAGTGCGCCGTACTTCCTCGAAATCCTCGATAAACGCGTCAATAAAGGCACCGGCGTTAAATCGCTGGCCGACGCGCTGGGCATTAAGCCGGATGAAATCATGGCCCTGGGCGATCAGGAAAACGACATCGCGATGATTGAATATGCGGGCATGGGCGTGGCGATGGAAAACGCTATTCCGTCGGTGAAAGAAGTGGCTAATTTTGTCACCAAATCCAACCTCGAAGACGGCGTGGCCTACGCGATTGAGAAGTTTGTGCTGAACTAAACACCCGCTTGCTATACCCTGATGCGATAACTGTGCATCAGGGTATCCTCATGAAACAAATCACCTTCGCTTCCCGCAACCACCAGCTGACCAACATCAATACCTGGACGCCGGACAGCCAGTGGCTGGTCTATGACGTGCGCCCGTCAGGTGCGTCGTTCACCGGTGAAACCATCGAGCGGGTCAACGTCGGCACGGGTGAGGTGGAGGTGGTTTATCGCGCCACTGACGGCGCGCACGTCGGCGTGGTGACCGTTCATCCGGCACAGGACAAGTACGTCTTTATCCACGGTCCGAAAAACCCGGATGGAGACTGGCACTACGATTTTCATCATCGTCAGGGGGTGATTGCGCATCACGGCCAGTTGAGCAACCTGGACGCGATGGATATCACTTCGCCGTACACTCCTGGCGCGCTGCGCGGCGGAAGCCACGTCCATGTCTTCAGCCCGAACGGCCTGCTCGTCAGCTTTACCTATAACGACCACGTGCTCCACGAGCGCGATCCTAAACTTGATTTACGCAACGTCGGCGTGGCGGCGCCTTACGGGCCGGTGAAGCCGCAGAGTAACCATCCCCGCGAATACCCGGGCGCTTACTGGAGCGTGCTGGTCAGCCGCACGACGCCCAATCCGCAGCCGGGCAGCGACGAGATTAACCGCGCTTACGAAGAGGGCTGGGTGGGCAACGACAGGCTGGCGTTTATCGGCGATACCCTGTCTGCAACGGGCGAGAAAGTGCCTGAACTTTTTATTGTTAATCTGCCCGAAGACGAGCAGGGCTGGAAGCGTGCGGGCGATGCGCCGCTACAGGGCTCGACGGATACCCTGCCAGCTCCGCCAGCGGGAGTAGAGCAGCGTCGTTTAACCTTTACGCATCAGAGGGCGTATCCGGGTCTGGTAAACGTGCCGCGTCACTGGGTTCGCAGTAATCCGCAGGGGACACAGATTGCGTTTCTGATGCGGGATGATAACGGCATTGTGCAGCTGTGGCTGATCTCGCCGGAGGGCGGCGAGCCGTGCCAGTTGACGCGAAACGGAAGCGATATTCAGTCTGCATTTAACTGGCATCCTTCCGGCGATCGTTTGGGGTTTGTGCTCGAAAATAGGATCGCCTGCTGCGACGCACAGACCGGAGAGGTGACGTTTTTGACGTCCGATCACGGCAATCCGCCATCTGCTGATGCGGTCGTGTTTTCTCCGGACGGGCGCGTTATTGCATGGATGGAAGAGACAGCCGGTTTCCGTCAGCTTTGGGTAACGGAAACCGCGCAGCGCTAGCGTGGAGGCATGTCAGCGGGCGGGATGACGGCGTTTGTCGCCAGATTCTCCTGCTCGCTTTTTTCTACCCGTGAGCGTACGGAGTTGTCCTTACGAAACATATCCCACGGCAGCAGAAGCGTATCCGCCACGGCCGTAAACGGCATATCGAGGATTACCAGGGATTTTGTGCCCCAGTTTGTATCGTCATCGGAGAGCATCGTCGCGCTGGCTCGCGTCCCCGGATATGTTCCTTCTTTACCGCCGGTGTGAGACATCACGCTCGAACACCCGCAAAGTAAAACAACCCCGCTGAACGTCGTCAGCTTTATCAGAACATTTTTCATCATCACTCAGTCATCGTTAATGGCACTGCATAGACCTTCAACTCAGGGTTATAGCGAGCCTTATCCAAAATGGATAGCCCGATAACCCCGCACTGTGGCAGCCATCGCAATTTAACCCTTTGTGCTGTTGTCCCAGTCTAAGCGAGATGCAGGAAAGTGCAAAAAAAAGTGCAGGTGTCGTTCTTGAAAAGGCCGATTGCAGACCCATTTTAATGATGTAGCCCGATAACGAACTCGCCTGATGGGTGTTCGGGGGCGCAAAGGCCTGTCCATGGTGGAAGGCTTCAACTTCTCGCTGATTTCAGGAGTTTTATTTATGCGTAACTTCGATCTTTCTCCGCTCTACCGTTCTGCAATTGGTTTTGACCGCCTGTTTAATCATTTAGAAAATAACCAAAGCCAGAGCAACGGCTACCCTCCATACAATGTTGAGCTGGTTGACGAAAACCACTACCGCATCGCCATTGCCGTCGCCGGTTTTGCAGAAAACGAACTGGAAATCACCGCTCAGGACAACCTGCTGGTGGTGAAAGGTTCCCATACGGCCGAGCAGAAAGAACGTACCTACCTTTATCAGGGCATCGCCGAGCGCAACTTTGAACGCAAGTTCCAGTTAGCCGAGAACATTCACGTGAAAGGCGCGAACCTGGTCAACGGCCTGCTGTTTATCGAACTGGAACGTGTGATTCCGGAAGAGAAAAAACCGCGTCGTATCGAAATTAACTAATTATGCGGGTCGCGCGAGCGGCCCACCCAGACTTGCTTGCCGTAACGGGAGCATATGCGAATCCACTTGGATTTGCAGGAACAACTGCGCACAAAAAATTGTGCCGAACTCGCTTCTCAGAAGGAGATTTAGTATGCGTAACTACGATTTATCCCCCTTGCTTCGTCAGTGGATTGGTTTTGACAAACTGGCTAACGCCCTGCAAAACACCGCTGAGCAACAGACTTTTCCGCCTTACAACATCGAAAAAAGCGACGATAACCATTATCGCATCACCCTTGCGCTGGCCGGCTTCCGCCAGGAGGATCTGGATATCCAGCTCGAAGGCACGCGTCTGACCGTGAAAGGTACGCCGGAGAAACAAGAGACCGAGACCAAATGGCTGCATCAGGGGCTGGTTAATCAGCCGTTTAGCCTGAGCTTTACTCTGGCAGACCATATGGACGTCTCCGGCGCAACGTTTACCAACGGGCTGCTGCATATCGACCTGACCCGTAACGTGCCGGAAGCCATCGCGCCACAGCGTATCGCCATTAGCGACCGCCCAGCGTTAAACAGTTAACAGTGTGCGGGCTGGTGTCCTCACCCCGGCCCTCTCCCACAGGGAGAGGGTGAAAAGATAAAGCCCTGCCACGACAGGCCTTTTTTGTGCGCCATCGCCCATACAACCGCCCACGGCTCTGAGAGAATCCTTAGCATAACTAAGGTTATGCCAAGGAAGTGGATCATGAGTGATATCGCGTTAACCGTAAGCGTGTTGGCCCTGGTCGCTGTTGTTGGCCTGTGGATAGGGAATATCAAAATCCGCGGCGTCGGGTTTGGGATAGGCGGGGTGCTGTTTGGCGGCATTTTTGTCGGGCACTTTGCCGACAAGCTCGGGCTGGTCCTCAGCGCCGAAATGCTCCACTTTACCCAGGAGTTCGGCCTGATCCTCTTCGTTTACACCATCGGTATTCAGGTGGGACCGGGGTTTTTCGCCTCACTTCGGGTCTCCGGATTACGGCTCAACCTGTTTGCCCTCGGCATTGTGATAATGGGCGGGCTGGTCACCGCGATTCTGCACAAAATCTTCGATATCCCGCTCCCCGTAGTGCTGGGCATTTTCTCCGGGGCGGTCACCAACACGCCTGCGCTCGGCGCGGGGCAGCAGATCCTTCGCGATTTGGGTATCGAACCCGGCATCGTCGACCAGATGGGGATGAGCTACGCCATGGCCTATCCGTTTGGCATTTGCGGCATTCTGCTCTCCATGTGGCTGGTCCGCGTCCTGTTTCGCATTAACGTCGACAAAGAGGCGAAGGACCATGAAACCACGCTCACCAACGGCCATATGCCGATCAAAACCATCAATATTCGGGTCGATAACCCTAATCTGAATAATATGGCGATTCAGGACGTGCCGATCCTGAACAGCGCCAATATCATCTGCTCCCGCCTTAAGCGCGACGATATGCTGATGGTCCCCGCACCCGGCACCGTCATTCAGCAAGGCGATCTGCTGCACCTTGTCGGTCAGCCCGGGGATTTAAATAACGCGCGGCTGGTGATTGGTCAGGAAGTGGATACCTCGCTCTCAACCCGCGGCACCGCTATGCGGGTGGAGCGCGTGGTGGTAACAAACGAGCATGTTCTCGGCAAGAAAATACGCGATCTGCAGGTAAAAGAGCGCTATGACGTGGTGATCTCCCGCCTCAACCGTGCGGGTGTTGAACTGGTCGCCAGCCCGGAGGCCAGCCTGCAGTTCGGGGATATCCTCAACCTGGTCGGTCGCCCCTCGTCCATTGACGCCGTGGCAGATATGGTGGGCAACGCCCAGCAGAAACTGCAGCAGGTGCAGATGCTGCCTGTGTTTATCGGTATCGGGCTCGGCGTGCTGCTCGGTTCTATTCCTGTGTACGTACCGGGCTTCCCGGTGGCGCTCAAGCTGGGCCTGGCGGGCGGGCCGCTGATTATGGCGCTGATCCTCGGGCGTATCGGCTGCATCGGTAAGCTCTACTGGTTTATGCCGCCGAGCGCCAACCTGGCGCTGCGCGAGCTGGGCATCGTGCTGTTCCTGGCGGTGGTCGGGCTGAAGTCCGGCGGGGATTTTGTCGATACCCTGGTCAAGGGCGAAGGGATGAGCTGGGTCGGCTACGGCATCTTTATCACGGCGATCCCGCTGCTGACGGTGGGCATACTGGCGCGGATGTTCGCCAAAATGAACTACCTGACGCTGTGCGGCATGCTGGCGGGTTCCATGACCGATCCGCCCGCGCTGGCCTTTGCCAATAACCTGCACACCACCAGCGGCGCGGCCGCGCTCTCCTATGCCACCGTCTACCCGCTGGTGATGTTCCTGCGCATCATCACGCCGCAGCTACTGGCGGTGCTGTTCTGGGGGATGAGCTAGCAGGTCGTCCGGGTGGATGCGCCGCAGATGGTAGTCCACCTGGTAATCACTGGTATTTCGGAACATCACTGAATAATTGAGGAACTCGCCGCTGTCGCTGTAGGAAAGAGACGTAATGCGCAGCAGCGGCGTCTGTTCCGGCAGGTTCATATAACCGGCCAGCGTTTTATCTGCCAGCACCGGCGTCAGGCTCTCGTAGTTGCCGCTGATGGTGATCCCGCACTCCTTCTCGATGTAATCAAACTTTGACCCTTCAAGATGCGACAGCGACAGGTTGCGAAACAGCTTCACCGGCATAAAGCTGTCCTCCAGCATCAGCGGTTTTCCGTCCACGTAGCGCACCCGTCTGGAAAAGTAGATCCGCTCATCCACCTGAATCCGCAGCTGGCTGGCGATGGCGGGCGGGGCGGGCATCACTTCAAACTGCAGCACCTTGCTCTGCACCTCTTTTCCCTGCTGACGCAGCACCTCCACCAGCCCGGTCAGGTTTGTGGTTTCGTGGTGAACGTCTTTGCGCGACACAAACGTGCCGCTGCCGTGCCGCCGTTCAACCAGCCCCCAGCTCACCAGCAGATCCAGCGCCTTGCGGATGGTCATGCGCGCCACGTCAAACTCCTGCGCCAGCGCTTTCTCGCCCGGCAGCGGGCTGCCGATGTTGTAGTCCGATGAATTCAGCCGCAGCCGCAATCTGTCAGCAATGGATTTGTAGATCACCAGTAGACCTCTCTGCCCTTATCAGGGCGTGGATGGCGTCCTGACATGTCCATATTTACCGTAAAAAGTAGACCTGATTGGTCAAAATAAAACCATGAATGCGATCACGAATCGCAGCGGCACGCCATGTTCGCGCATCAGTAAGTTCTTATGCTCACCTCAGGCCAGCAAAAAACCATAAAGGCCTCTACCCCTACAGGTTGTTTCATGAGGATTTAAAAATGCTCAGTCAAATACAACGTTTTGGCGGTGCCATGTTTACCCCGGTGTTGCTGTTTCCGTTCGCCGGGATCGTGGTGGGAATCGCCATCATGCTTCGCAACCCGCTGTTTGTCGGCGAAGCCTTAACGGCCCCCGATCATCTTTTCGCGCAGATTGTTCACATCATTGAAGAGGGCGGCTGGGCGGTGTTTCGCAATATGCCGCTGATTTTTGCCGTCGGCCTGCCGATTGGCCTGGCGAAGCAGGCCCAGGGCCGCGCCTGTCTGGCGGTGCTGATTAGCTTCCTGACCTGGAACTACTTCATCAACGCGATGGGGATGACCTGGGGCCACTTCTTCGGCGTCGACTTCTCCGCCGAACCGACGGCGGGAAGCGGGCTGGCGATGATTGCCGGGATCAAAACGCTCGATACCAGCATCATCGGGGCCATCGTGATTTCAGGCATCGTTACCGCCATCCACAACCGCTATTTTGACAAGCCGCTGCCGGTGTTTCTGGGGATTTTCCAGGGCAGCTCGTTTGTCGTTATCCTCGCATTCTTCGTCATGATCCCCTGCGCCTGGCTGACGCTGCTGGGCTGGCCGAAAGTGCAGATGGGCATTGAGTCTCTGCAGGCGTTCCTGCGCTCTGCCGGGGCGCTGGGCGTGTGGGTGTATACCTTCCTGGAACGCATTCTGATCCCAACCGGGTTGCACCACTTCGTCTACGGTCCGTTCATCTTCGGCCCGGCGGCGGTTGAGGGCGGGATTCAGGTCTACTGGGCGCAGCATCTGCAGGAATTCAGCCAGAGCACCCTGCCGCTGAAAACCCTCTTCCCGGAAGGCGGCTTCGCCCTGCACGGTAACTCAAAAGTGTTCGGTTCGATCGGGATTGCGCTGGCGATCTGGTACACCGCGTCGCCGGAAAACCGCGTCAAGGTCGCGGGGCTGCTGGTTCCGGCCACGCTTACCGCGGTGCTGGTGGGCATTACCGAACCTCTCGAATTCACCTTCCTGTTTATCTCGCCGCTGCTGTTTGCCGTTCACGCCGTGCTGGCGGCGACCATGGCGACGGTGATGTACGCCTTCGGCGTGGTCGGGAACATGGGCGGCGGCCTGCTGGACCAGTTCCTGCCGCAAAACTGGATCCCGATGTTCCACAACCACGCCTCGACGGTGTTCACCCAGATCGGCATTGGCGTCTGCTTCACCGGAATTTACTTCGTGGTCTTCAAAACGCTGATTGCGCGTCTGAACCTGAAAACGCCGGGCCGGGAAGAGAGCGAAATCAAACTCTACAGCAAGGCCGACTATAAGGCGGCGCGCGGGCAAACCACCGCCCCGGCGGCGGCCAGCCAGCAGGTCGGACAGGCCGCCGGGTTCCTGCAGGCGCTTGGCGGCGCGGCCAACATCGAAAGCATCAACAACTGCGCCACCCGCCTGCGCATCGCCCTGGTCGATATGGCGAAAACGCAAAGCGATGACGTCTTCAAAGCCCTCGGCGCCCACGGCGTGGTGCGACGCGGCAACGGTATTCAGGTGATTGTCGGCCTGCACGTTCCTCAGGTGCGCGACCAGCTGGAATCGCTGATGAAAACCCCCTTAACGAATGAACAAACCACCCTGACAGAGGCTATATCATGAAAAAATTCTCAGTTGTCATTGCAGGCGGCGGCAGCACCTTTACGCCTGGTATCGTCCTGATGCTGTTAGCCAACCGTGACCGTTTCCCGCTGCGCGCCCTGAAGTTTTATGACAACGACAGCGCGCGTCAGGAGACCATCGCCGAAGCGTGCAAAATCATCCTTAAGGAGCAGGCTCCGGAGATTGAATTCAGCTACACCACCGATCCGAAAGCGGCGTTTACCGATGTCGATTTCGTAATGGCGCATATCCGCGTGGGTAAATACCCAATGCGTGAAAAAGATGAAAAAATCCCGCTGCGCCACGGCGTGCTGGGCCAGGAAACCTGCGGCCCGGGCGGCATCTCCTACGGCATGCGCTCTATCGGCGGCGTGCTGGAGCTGGTGGATTACATGGAGCAGTACTCCCCAAACGCGTGGATGCTGAACTACTCCAACCCGGCGGCGATTGTCGCGGAAGCCACGCGCCGCCTGCGTCCGAACGCCAAAATCCTCAACATCTGCGATATGCCGATCGGCATTGAAGGGCGCATGGCGCAGATAGTCGGCCTGAAGGACCGCAAAGAGATGCGCGTGCGCTACTACGGCCTGAATCACTTCGGCTGGTGGACGTCGATTGAAGACCTGAACGGCAACGATCTGATGCCGAAGCTGCGCGAATACGTGGCGAAAAACGGCTATGTTCCGCCTTCGGAAGATGCGCACACCGAAGCGAGCTGGAACGATACGTTCGCCAAAGCCAAAGACGTGCAGGCGCTGGATCCGGACACCATGCCGAACACCTACCTGAAGTATTACCTGTTCCCGGACTACGTGGTCGCGCATTCCAACCCGGAACGCACCCGCGCCAATGAGGTCATGGATCACCGTGAAAAGCATGTGTTCAGTTCCTGCCGGGCGATTATCGAGGCGGGCAAATCCTCCGCCGGTGAGCTGGAAATTGATGAACACGCGTCGTACATCGTCGATCTGGCGACCGCCATTGCCTTTAACACCCAGGAGCGGATGCTTCTGATTGTGCCAAACAACGGGGCCATCCATAACTTCGATGCCGACGCGATGGTTGAGATACCGTGCCTGGTCGGCCATAACGGTCCTGAGCCGCTTACGGTGGGCGATATTCCACACTTCCAGAAAGGGCTGATGAGCCAGCAGGTAGCGGTGGAAAAACTGGTGGTGGATGCCTGGGAGCAGCGCTCGTACCAGAAACTCTGGCAGGCGATTACCCTGTCGAAAACCGTGCCGAGCGCGTCCGTCGCGAAAGCGATTCTGGATGACCTGATCGAGGCCAACAAGGATTACTGGCCAGAGCTGCACTGATCGTCCTGACCGACATCGCCCGATGTCGGTCTCCTTGTCCTTGTCGATTTACGCTATGCTGAAGCCTGCCCGTAGCTCGACAAGGAACCTTCATGAAAATTTCCCGCCTCGGCGAAGCGCCGGACTACCGCTTCTCGCTGGCTAATGAACGCACGTTTTTAGCGTGGATCCGCACCGCGCTGGGATTCCTTGCCGCAGGGGTGGGTCTCGACCAGCTCGCGCCTGATTTTGCCACGCCGCTGATTCGCGAGGTGCTTGCGCTGCTCCTGTGCCTGTTCGCGGGCGTGCTGGCGGTTTACGGCTACCTGCGCTGGCTGCGCAATGAGAAGGCGATGCGTCTGAAGCAGGATCTGCCCTATACGCGCGGGTTACTCATCATCAGCGCGGTTTTGCTGGCGGTGGCGGGCGTGGTGATGGTGCTGGTGTTCTATGGCGGATAGCCGCAAAGCGCGACGGGAAGCGGACCCCGGCCTGCAGCCGGAGCGGACGTCGCTCGCCTGGCTGCGTACGCTGCTGGGGTATGGCGCGCTGATTGCCCTGGCGATTAAGCACAACTGGCACCGCACCGGGGTGCCGTTCTGGATCTCGCTTGTTGTGCTGGCGCTGGTGGCGATCGTTTTATGGCGCTATACCCGCAGCCGTAACCTGATGGACGTGGCGCAGAACGACTTTGTGCAGCCGAAGGCGGTGCGGGATAAGTTCCTGATTGCGCTGGCCGTGCTGTCTCTGTCTTTACTCTTCGCAGTGACTCACATTCAGCAAATTGTGAGCTTTTAAAGCCCGGTGGCAGCTACGCCTTACCGGGCCTACGATCAGCGGCCTTTTGCTAAATACTTCGCCATCTCGTCTTCCGGCACCATCCCGCCGCCGGTCGCCCACACCAGGTGGGTAACGTTCGCACCGGCACTGACGCGCAGCGGCCCGGCCATCCCCGCCAGCGCCGACGGTTCCAGACGAATGCCTTCCTCCTGCGCCAGCCAGCCGAGCATGTCGTACATGCTCCGATCGGAAAGCGTATAGAACCCGTCGAGCAGGCGCTCCATCGCGCGACCCACGAAGCCGGAGGCACGCCCTACCGCCAGCCCGTCCGCCGCCGTCACGTTATCAATGCCCAGGTCCTGTACGGCAATCTCGTCGTGCAGGCCGGTGTAAACCCCCAGCAGCATGCACGGGGAGTGCGTGGGCTCCGCGAAGAAGCAGTGGACGTTGTCGCCAAAGGCCAGCTTCAGGCCAAACGCCACGCCGCCGGGGCCGCCGCCGACGCCGCACGGCAGGTAGACGTATAGCGGATGCTCCGCATCCACCACGCGGCCCTGTGCGGCAAACTGCGCCTTCAGCCGCTCGCCCGCCACCGCATAGCCCAGGAACAGGGTGCGGGAGTTTTCATCGTCAATGAAGAAACAGTTAGGATCGCTTTCCGCCGCTTTGCGTCCCTGCTCCACCGCCACGCCGTAATCCTGCTCGTATTCCACGACGATCACGCCGTGGCTACGCAGTTTGGCTTTCTTCCACTCGCGGGCGTCGGCGGACATATGCACCGACACCTTAAAGCCGATGCGGGCGCTCATAATGCCGATGGACATACCCAGGTTGCCGGTTGAGCCCACGGCGATGCTGTACTGGCTGAAGAAGTCCTTAAAGCGCGGCTCCAGCAGAACGCTGTAGTCGTCTTCAACGCTCAGCAACCCGGCTTCCAGCGCCAGTTTTTCCGCGTGGGTCAGCACCTCATAGATACCGCCGCGCGCTTTAATCGAACCGGAGATCGGCAAATGGCTGTCTTTTTTCAGCAGCAGGGTGCCGGGAATGGCCTTGCCGGACTCTTTCTCCAGCCGCGCCTGCATTGCCGGAATCGCGACCAGTTCGGATTCAATAATCCCGCCCGTTGCCGCCGTCTCCGGGAAGGCTTTCGCCAGATAAGGCGCGAAGCGTTTCAGGCGAGCATGGGCGTCGTCCACGTCGGCTTTGGTCAGCCCAACATAGGGCAGCCCTTTAGCCAGCGTGGTGGTAAGCGGGTTAAGCCAGGTGGTTTCTTTCAGGGCAATCAGATCCTCAACCAGAGGAAACTGTGCGGTTAAAGTAGTGATAGTTGCGTTTTCCATAATACGTCTCTTCGCGCTCAGATAATGAAAGAAAGCAGGAATGTGCCGCCAAGTGCAAGCACCGAGGCGATAAACGTCGCCGTCGTATAGTATTTGAAGGTCTCATTCAGGGTCGCGCCGCAGTATTGCTTCACCAGCCAGAAGAGGGAATCGGTTACGATTGTGCAGCCAATGGCGCCGGAACCGATGGCAATGGTGATGATCTCCGGGCTCACGTTCGGGTAGAGCGGCAGCATCGGCGCGACTATCGCCGTGGCGCCCATCATCGCGACCGTGGCGGAGCCTACGGCGGCATGCAGCACCAGCGCCACTAGCCAGGCGAGCAGGATAGGGTGCATGTGCAGGTTCGATAGAATATGCGCCAGCGAGTCCGCCAGCCCGCTGGTTTTCAGGATGGCGTTAAACGCGCCCCCCGCGCCGATAATCAGCAAAATGTTGGCGATAGAGCCGAAGCCATGCTCTGTATGGGTTAGCATCGCGCCCATGCCCATATGCTGGCGGATGCCCAGCAGGTAGTAGGCGACAAACACGGCGATAAACATCGCGGTGATCGGGTTGCCGATAAACTCCAGCAGCGTATACAGCGTGCCTTCTTTTGCCATATTCAGCTCGGCAATGGTTTTCACCAGCATCAGGGCAATCGGCAGCAGCACCGTGAACAGCGTGGCGCCCAGCGACGGCAGGGTGTGCTCTTCCCGCACCTTCAGGTCTGAAAATTCCGCCGGAACCGGTTTAAACGGCAGACGGTTGCCGAGCAGTTTCAGGAACAGCGGGCCGCCGACCAGCGAGGCCATCAGGCCTACCATCAAACCGTAGACAATGACCGTTCCGACGTCCGCGCCTAATTTATTGGTCACAAACAGCGCGGCCGGATGCGGCGGCACCACGCAGTGCACCGCCATCAGCGCGGTACAGAGCGGAATGGCCAGCTTAAGCAGCGACGTGTTGGTCTTTTTGGCGATGGAAAACGCCAGCGGGATCAGCAGAACCACGCCCACTTCCACGAACAGCGTAATGCCGCAGATTAGGCCTACCAGCACCATAATCACGTCTGCTGACAGCCAGCGGCAGCGCTGCAGCGCGATCCCGATGCGCTCGGCCGCGCCGGAAACCTCCATCATCTTACCGAGAATGGTTCCAAGGCCGATAACCGCCGCCAGAAAGCCCAGCGTGCCGCCAATCCCGCTCTCGATGGCGTTTACCATATCCAGCGGGCTCATTCCCATCATTGCGCCGACGAAAAAGCTCGCCAGCAGCAGCGCAAGAAATGGGTGAAACTTCAGTTTTACGATGGTTAAAACAATCAACACGATGCTGACAAGCAGCGTTGCCACAACCCAGACCTGAGATCCCATATCTCACCTCACCCTTATGTCATCTGGGGGTATTGGACGAAAAAGCGGCGTGGGGTGACAAACGATATAAATTGGCGTTCAGGTGAGCTAGATTGAATCAACTGAGTGACTATGCTCTAAAAAACGTACTTAATCTGAATTAGGGTCACATAAATTCACCCTTAAACGGTATGCTGAGCGCAGAAAACACGCGCGAGAATTGTGATGACCGATGCAAATGAAGCCAGAAACCGGCTATTAAACGGCTGGCAGCTGTCGAAAATGTACACCTTTGAAGTCGCGGCCCGGCATGAATCCTTCGCGCTGGCGGCGGAGGAACTGTCGCTTAGCCCCAGCGCGGTAAGCCACCGCATCAACCTGCTGGAAGAAGAGCTGGGTATTCAGCTGTTTGTCCGCTCGCATCGTAAAGTCGAGCTGACGCAGGAGGGAAAGCGCGTTTACTGGACGCTAAAATCGTCCCTCGACACACTGAATCAGGAGATCCTGGACATCAAAAACCAGGCGCTGTCCGGTACGCTGACGGTCTACTCCCGGCCGTCGATCGCTCAGTGCTGGCTGGTACCCATGCTGGGTGACTTTACCCGCCGCTATCCGTCGATTTCGCTCACCATCCTGACCGGCAATGATTACGTCAATATGCAGCGAACGGGCGTCGATCTGGCGCTCTATTTCGACGATACGCCGCCAAACCATCTGTCTCATCACTTCCTGATGGACGAGGAGATTTTGCCCGTCTGCTCCCCGCGGTATGCCCGCGAGCATGAACTGCTGAAAAACCCTGATAACCTCAGCCACTGCACGCTGCTCCACGACCGTCAGGCCTGGAGTAACGATTCCGGTACGGATGAATGGCTGAGCTGGGCGCAGCACTTTGCGGTGAATATGCCGCCATCGTCGGGTATCGGTTTCGATCGTTCGGATTTGGCGATTATTGCGGCCATCAACCACGTTGGCGTCGCGATGGGCAGAAAGCGGCTGGTGCAAAAACGGCTTGAACGGGGCGAGCTGATCGCCCCGTTTGGTGACAAGACCCTGAAATGCCATCAGCACTACTATGTCTCAACGCTTTCTGGCCGTCAGTGGCCGAAAATAGACGCCTTTATCGGCTGGCTGAAAGAACTGGCAGGTTGAAGAATTATTACGCTTTCGCTCTACACCAAATGTGAAAAAGCGTGCTAAATACAGGTAATGCTTTCGATTTATCCAGGGTAAACCGTGTTAAAGCCTTTTATTGCCTCTGCATTACTGATCTCTTCCGGCTGGGCGATGGCCGCTGAGCCGCCGCTGACGGCCGCCCGTTATGCGCAGCAGCTGGGCGTCGGGATGGATGTGGACTGGGCGCGCACCGAGCGCGGCATACGTGAATTCGACCCGCTGGTGGTACGCGATTTTCGGGCTAAAGGCATTACCCACGTGCGCATCCGTGTCGCCGATGAGCCGACGGAAGCGCGGCTGATCCACCTGCGCAAGCTGGTGGAAGCCTGCGAGCAGTATGGCGTGATCCCGATAGTCGCGTATCAGGCGGATGAATATAAAAACGACCCGAAAGCCGATAACGAGAAAGAGACGGTCAACTGGTGGATTGCCGTGGCGCACTATTTCGGTCAGAGCTACCCGCTGCTGGGTTTTGACCTCATTTATGAGCCGGCCGACAAGCTCAATCACAATCTGGCGTCGTTAAACCGCGTCTATGAAAAGACCATTAAAGCGATCCACGACATCGACCCCCAGCGCATGATCTTTATTGCGCCGCGCCTGCGTGCCGCGCCGGAGGAGTTATCCAGCCTGAAGCTGCCTGCGCACAGCCAAAACTACCTGCTGGCGGAGTGGCATATTTTCCCGTGGGGGCCGCTGAAAAATGGTGGTAAATACCCGTGGACGTCCGGCACGGCGGCGGAGAAAGCGGCTATCCATAATCGCATCAATACCGCGCTGCGCTGGCAGCAAAAAACCGGGCACGTTAGCTGGGTCGGGGGCTGGGGCGTGGGGGAGTCAAACCACCTCACGCCAACCGCTTCGCAAATGGCCTTCGCCACCTTTATGGCCTGCGAACTGCAAAAAGCGAAAATCCCGTATGCGCTTAACGCGGATTTCCAGTTTTACGACGGGGAAGAGGGGGCCTGGCGGCCAGCGCCAGAGCCCTTACTGCAGGCGATGATAACCCCTGCCTGTGAAAAGCCCGGCGAGAAGCCGGGCCATCATGCGCTTAAACCGGCTGCTCGTGATGCGGAACGCGCGACGCCAGCGGCAGCCAGCACAGTAAAATCAGCAGCCCCATCAGCGTCATCAGCAACCCCAAACTAGACTGCCCGGTCTGCGGCATCATCGCCGACAGCCAGGCCAGCGCGCCGGAACCAATGTTCTGCAAACCGCCCACCAGCGCGCCCGCCGTGCCTGCGAGGAACGGGAACGGCTCCATCGCGCCGCTGGTGGCGAGCGGGAACAGCATCCCCGCGCCGAAGAAGAACAGCGCTGCCGGGATGAGCAGCGTCCAGACGGTCATCACGCCAAACAGCCCCGGGATCCACATCATCAGACCCGCCAGCAGGCAGCTGATCACCGACTGCCACATCAGGGTGGAGAAGCGCTTGTTCTGACGCCCGGCAAACCACGCGCCGAAGAACGCCGCCGGGATTGGCAGAATAAACAGAATGCTCACTACCATGCTGCTCAGGCCCAGCCCCGCGCCCAGCAGCACGCCGGAGCAGGCTTCAAACACCGCGATGCCCGCCAGGCCGCCGATCAGCATCAGCAGGTAGCAGGTGAACGCGCCGTTGCCGAACAGCGTTTTATAGCTGGCGATAAGCTTCGTGCGCGGCGCGTCCTGCGGCCGCGTTTCCGGCATCCAGCGCGCCATGCTGAAGGTGACAATCATGCAGAGCACCAGCAGGAAGGCGTAGCAGGCGCGCCAGGACCACATAGTGTCCAGCAGGCCGCCAATCAGCGGGGCCAGCAGTGGGCTCACCAGAATCCCCATATTCAACAGGCTGTTGGCATGACGAAGCTGAGTGCCCTGATACATATCGCGCGGTAGGGTTCGCGCCATTACCCCGCCGACGCCGGTCCCGACGCCCTGCAGGGCGCTGGCGGCAATCAATACGGTCAGGCTGTGGGTGGTCATCGCAATCACGGTCGCCACCATGAAAATGCACATACCGACTAAAATCACCGGACGGCGTCCGATACGGTCGGAGAGCGGTCCATAGAACAGCTGCGAAACGCCATAGGTCAGCAGGTAGGCTGCCATTACGCTCTGTACTGCGCCCTCGCGGACGTTTAATTCCTTTGCCATGTCGGCAATCGCCGGAATATAGATGGTTTGCGCCATCTGACCGACGGCCACCAGTAACACCAGCATCAACAATAAGTTAACGTTCCGTTGCTTTTTCATGTCGCTGAATACTTTTGCCAAAAGAGAAAAATGAAGAATAAGTGACTGCACATTCCCATAAATGCGCGAGGAATCTACCACAGAGAGATGGCAATTTAAGCATTGTCTTGGTGAATGAAAAAACCGGCAAAGGCAGGATTTGTAAACAAGAACGGCAACTAATGTTGCCAGTGCTTTACGCCAGGCGCAGCAGAATGGCGCCGCCGGCGATACCCAGCGCCGCCGCGATGCGCAGGCCCGCAACCTTCTCTTTTAAAAGGATAAACGCGATTAGCGCGCCAAAGAGTATGGAGGTTTCACGCAGCGCCGCGACTACCGCCAGCGGCGCCTGCGTCATTGCCCACAGCGCCAGACCGTAAGAGCCCATGGTGCCAACCCCGCCGAGCAGCCCCTTTTTCCAGTGCAGGCGCAGGTAGCCGGACGCCTCGCGCCGACGCGCCACCATCGCCCAGCCGAGCAGGCAGAAGCCGTTCATAAAGAAGGTCCATAGCGTATAGCCCAGCGCGGTGTCCGACAGCCGCACGCCGGTGCCGTCCACCAGCGTATACCCGGCAATAAAGCAGGCATTTAGCAGCGCCAGCCAGATCCCTTTGCGTGACTGCATGCGCCCGTTCATCGCCATCGCCAGAATCGACAGGCAAATTACCCCGATGCCGGACCAGGCGAGCCAGGAGAGACGATCGCCGAGCGCCAGCACGCTGATCAGCGCCACCAGCAGCGGGGCGGTGCCGCGCATCAGCGGGTAGGTCTGGCTCATATCGGAGACCTGATAGGTCTTCGCAACCAGCACGGTGTACACCACCTGTAGGGCGCAGGAGACAATCAAAAACGGCCAGCTTTCTGCTGAAGGTTGTGGGGAAAACGGCAGTAAGACCAGAGCGATAACCGTGGCGGATCCGCTGACGCTTATTGCGGAATAGAGCTTGTCCGTTCCGGCCTTAACGATGGCGTTCCAGCTGGCATGCAGCAGCGCGGCGAAGAGCAAAATGCAGAATACGGTGATGGTCATGGCGTATCGGGTGGTGAATTGTCACTCAACTGTAACATTCACGCCCTGAAGCTGCCAGCCGCTTACACCGCACAAAAAAGGCGGTGCGTCACCCGCGGTTCGTCCGAGACCAGCGTAAATCCTGCCTGGCGATAAAACCCGTAGGCAGCGTCCGGCGCATGGGTATTGAGGAAATCAAACCAGATGCTGGCATCGGCCATCACCACGGTCAAAAGCTGCTTGCCAATTCCCAGCCCGCGGCACTTTTCGCTGACGTAGAGATGGCGAATACGTCCGGCGCGCGGCTGCTGGCTGAACGGATCGCGATTCAGACCGCACACGCCGACCAGCTTGCCGTTGAGAAACGCGCCTAACAGCTTTTCGCCCGGCGCGTTAAAGCGGTTCTCACCCCGCTGCCAGCTCTCTTCGAGCCTGCGCAGCATATTGAAATTCAGTGCAATACTTTCCGCCTTCAGGGCGATATACCCCGGCTCGTCTGGCGTGACAGGCTCAATTAACAGACGCGACATAGCATTCCCTCGTTATTAAAGAGGGGCGGTTGCCCGCCCCTCTCAGGTGCGACTTGAACCTGAATTACCGAACGAATTTCAGGACAGCATCAAGCAGTTGCAGTACAGCAACAATGAGTTTGAGGATAAGTATCACCATATCCACTACGCTCATACGCGTCTCCTTTTGGTTAAAAGGAGCACGATGCTGGCGTACCTTTCCGCCGCCTGTTGCCAGCACCTGGATTGACGTAACACAGTGTGCTCACTTCAGAGGGTTAAGGCACTGACGGCACCACCCGTTTCAGCCAGGACTTCGTTGCGCCGGTAGAACTGCGGCCCCCTCGCTCACTGCGAACACCCTCAGTATAGATAAATACTGTACGTATGAACAGTATTTTGTGGACAAAATCTGGATGGCGATCCATACTCAAAAACGTCAAAATCCGTGCCTCAATTGCGCGTTCGTCTTCGATCGCGTATACTTTTTTGCGTTGACGTAACACAGTGTGTTCTGCGGCGACCAACCGCAAAACCCTGATAAAAACCTCGCTTAGGCGGGGTTTTTTGTTTTCATCACCCAACAAACGAAACGTGATCCCTGACGCATTTTTGCGCAGATGAAAATTTTTCCATTGTCACGCCCGAAAACCTGTGTTTGTATAAATTCAATCAATGAATCCAAACACAGGTCCCCAATGACTTCATCCATCTTCACTTCGACCCTACTAAAAACTGCGCAACCAGCCGCAGTGGTCGTCGTGCGTGTGGTGGTGGTCGTCGGCAATGCGCCGTAGGGACTGGATCAACACACGAATCCAAAACCCCGCCGGCGCAAACCGGGCGGGGTTTTTCGTTTAGGACCCTCCCCGGAAAGTCGGCCCAGAAGAAAAGGACTGGAGCATGGCAAGTTCGGGCACAACATCCACCAAGACGCGTTTTACCGGCGCGCAGCTGATCGTTCACCTGCTGGAGCGACAGGGCATCACCACGGTTGCGGGCATCCCCGGCGGCACGGTGCTGCCGCTGTACGATGCGTTAAGCCAAAGCACGCAGATCCGCCACGTGCTGGCGCGCCACGAGCAGGGGGCAGGCTTTATCGCTCAGGGCATGGCGCGTACCCAGGGTAAACCGGCGGTCTGTATGGCCTGCAGCGGGCCGGGCGCAACCAACCTGGTGACCGCCATCGCCGACGCGCGCCTCGACTCCATTCCGCTGATCTGCATCACCGGCCAGGTACCGTCCTCGATGATCGGCACCGATGCGTTCCAGGAAGTGGATACCTACGGCATCTCTATCCCCATCACCAAACATAACTATTTAGTTCGCGATATCAGCGAGCTTCCTCAGGTTATCAGCGATGCGTTCCGCATTGCGCAGTCCGGCCGCCCGGGCCCGGTGTGGATAGACATTCCTAAGGATGTCCAGACCGCAGAGATCGAGATCGACGTTCTGCCGGAGCCGGGCGAGCGAGCCCCCGCGCCGGAATTCAGCGCTGAGAGCGTGCGCGACGCTGCCGCCATGATTAACGCCGCCAAACGCCCGGTGCTCTATCTGGGTGGCGGGGCGATTAACGCCGCAGATGAAATCCGCGAGTTTGCAGAAAAAGCCAACCTGCCGACTACCATGACCCTGATGGCGCTCGGCATGCTGCCAAAAGCGCACCCGCTGTCCCTGGGCATGCTGGGGATGCACGGCGCGCGCAGCACCAACTACATCCTGCAGGAGGCGGATTTGCTGATTGTTATGGGCGCGCGTTTTGATGACCGGGCGATTGGCAAAACCGAGCAGTTCTGCCCGAATGCGAAAATCATTCACGTGGATATCGATCGCGCCGAGCTCGGCAAAATCAAGCAGCCGCACGTGGCGATTCAGGGCGACGTGGCCGAGGTGCTGACGCAGCTGATCCCGCAAACCGACACAACCGACCGCGCCGACTGGCGTCAGCTGGTGGCCGATCTGCAGCGCGAGTTCCCGGGTGCCATCCCAACCGAAGGCGACCCGCTGAGCCACTATGGTCTTATCAACGCCGTGGCCGCCTGCGTCGACGACAGCGCGATTATCACCACCGACGTCGGCCAGCATCAGATGTGGACCGCGCAGGCCTACCCGCTGAACCGTCCGCGCCAGTGGCTGACCTCCGGCGGTCTGGGAACCATGGGCTTCGGCCTGCCTGCGGCGGTCGGTGCAGCGCTCGCCAACCCGGACCGCAAGGTCATCTGCTTCTCCGGTGACGGCAGCCTGATGATGAACATTCAGGAAATGGCGACCGCGGCCGAAAACCAGTTAGACGTGAAAATCATCCTGATGAATAACGAGGCGCTGGGGCTGGTGCACCAGCAGCAGAGCCTGTTCTACAAGCAGGGCGTGTTTGCGGCGACCTATCCGGGGATGATTAACTTTATGCAGATTGCTGCCGGCTTTGGCCTGCACACCTGCGATCTGAACGCGGAAGAGGATGCCCATGCGGCGCTGCAGGCGGCGATTTCTCGTCCGGGCCCGGCGCTGATCCACGTTCGTATCGACCCTGAACAAAAAGTGTATCCGATGGTGCCGCCGGGTGCGGCAAATACTGAGATGGTGGGAGAATAAGCCATGCAGAAACAACATGATAACGTCATTCTGGAACTCACCGTCCGCAACCATCCCGGCGTCATGACTCACGTCTGCGGGCTGTTTGCCCGCCGGGCGTTTAACGTGGAAGGCATTCTCTGTCTGCCGATTCAGGGCAGCGAGCACAGCCGCATCTGGCTCCTGGTGAACGATGACCAGCGTCTGGAGCAGATGATGGCGCAGATTGACAAGCTGGAGGACGTCACCAACGTGGCGCGCAACCAGTCCGATCCCACCATGTTTAACAAAATTGCGGTGTTTTTCGAATAGATCGCTCATTGCTTGAACACCCGCGCGCTTACCGTTAAGGTAGGCGCGTTTTTTTATCCGCCCGCCAGGAACGCGCCATGACCACCATCGCCCTTATCGACGACCACCTTATCGTCCGCTCCGGATTTGCCCAGCTTCTGAACCTCGAACCGGATTTTCAGGTGGTGGTCGAGTTTGGCTCCGGTCGCGAGGCGCTGGCGGGCCTGCCGGGACGCGGGGTGCAGGTCTGTATCTGCGATATCTCGATGCCGGATCTCTCCGGGCTGGAGCTGTTAAGCCAGCTGCCGAAAGGGATGGCGACGATCATGCTGTCGGTTCACGACAGCCCGGCGCTGGTCGAGCAGGCGCTTAACGCGGGCGCGCGCGGCTTCCTTTCCAAACGCTGTAGCCCGGACGAGCTGATTGCCGCCGTGCGCACCGTCTCCACCGGCGGCTGCTACCTGACGCCGGATATCGCCATCAAGCTGGCGGCCGGCAGGCAGGATCCGCTCACCAGACGCGAGCGTCAGGTGGCTGAGAAGCTCGCGCAGGGGATGTCGGTGAAAGAGATTGCGGCTGAGCTGGATTTGTCGCCAAAAACCGTGCATGTCCATCGCGCCAACCTGATGGAAAAACTCAACGTCAGCAACGACGTCGAGCTGGCGCGCCGCATGTTCGACAGCTGGCAATGAGTTCCGCTTTTTCACGGCTGATCGCCGTCGTCGCCAGCTTTTTTATCTTCTCCGCCGCGTGGTTCTGCCTGTGGAGCATTAGTCTGCATCTGGTGGAGCGCCCGGAGCTGGCGGTGCTGCTGTTTCCATTCGGCCTGCGTCTGGGGCTGATGCTGCAATGCCCGCGCGGCTACTGGCCCGTTTTGCTCGGGGCAGAGTGGCTGATGCTGGTCTGGCTGGCTCAGGAGGTTGCCCTCGCGCATCTTCCCTTATTGATGACCGGAAGCCTGCTCACGCTTCTCCCTGTTGCCCTCATTTCCCGCTATCGTCACCAGCGCGACTGGCGCACCCTGCTGCGGCAGGGGGCGGCGCTGATTGCCGCCGCACTGCTGCAGTCCCTGCCGTGGGTTGGCGACAAGGAGATGCTCAACGCTCTGCTGCTGACCCTCACCGGTGGCCTGACGCTGGCACCCACCTGCCTCGTGATCTGGCACTACCTCACCAGCACCGTCTGGCAGCCGCTCGGCCCGGGGCTGGTTTCCCAACCGGTGAACTGGCGCGCCCGGCATCTCATCTGGTATCTGCTGCTGTTCGTGGTAAGCCTCTGGCTTCAGCTGGGTTTGCCCGCCGAGCTTTCACGCTTCACGCCGTTTTGCCTTGCGCTGCCGATTATTGCTCTGGCCTGGCACTATGGCTGGCAGGGGGCGCTGATCGCCACCCTGATGAACGCCATCGCGCTGATTGCCAGCCAGACCTGGCACGACCATCCGGTGGATCTGCTGCTCTCGCTGCTGGCCCAGAGCCTGACCGGGCTGCTGCTGGGGGCGGGCATTCAGCGACTGCGCGAGCTGAACCAGTCCCTGCAGACCGAGCTGGCGCGCAACCGCCGTCTGGCGGAGCGTCTGCTGGAGACGGAAGAGAGCGTGCGGCAGGAGGTGGCCCGCGAGCTGCACGATGATATCGGCCAGACGATCACCGCCATCCGCACCCAGGCGGGCATTGTCCAGCGTCTTGCGGCGGAAAATGCGGGCGTGAAGCAGGGCGGGGCGCATATCGAGCAGCTTTCACTTGGCGTATATGACTCGGTGCGACGCCTGCTCGGCAGGCTGCGCCCGCGCCAGCTTGACGACCTGTCGCTGGAGCAGGCGGTACGCTCCCTGATGCGCGAGATGGAGCTGGAAAGCCGCGGCATTGTCAGCCATCTCGACTGGCGAATTAACGAATCTGCCCTGAGCGAAGGCCAGCGCGTGACGCTGTTCCGCGTCTGTCAGGAGGGGCTGAACAATATCGTCAAACACGCCAGTGCCAGCGCGGTCACGATACAGGGCTGGCAGCAGGACGAGCGCCTGATGCTGGTGATTGAAGACGACGGCTGCGGCCTGCCGCCGGGCTCCGGCCAGCAGGGCTTTGGCCTGGCGGGCATGCGCGAGCGCGTCAAGGCGCTGGGCGGCACGCTGAACCTTTCCTGTACCCACGGGACGCGCGTCAGCGTCAGTTTGCCGTTAAGGACGCATCATGTTTAATACCCCAGCCAGCGTAGCCCCATTAAGCAACAAAGCGGAAATTGACGCCCGCTACCGCCACTGGCGACGTCATATTCTGATTACCATCTGGCTCGGCTACGCGCTGTTCTACTTCACTCGCAAAAGCTTCAACGCCGCCGCGCCGGAGATCCTCGCCAGCGGCGTGATGACGCGCACCGATATCGGCCTGCTGGCGACGCTGTTTTACATCACCTACGGCCTGTCAAAGTTCTTCTCCGGTATTGTTAGCGACCGCTCTAACGCCCGCTATTTCATGGGCGTTGGGCTGATCGCTACCGGGGTGGTGAACATCCTGTTTGGTTTCTCCACATCGCTTTGGGCCTTCGCCCTGCTGTGGGCGCTGAACGCCTTTTTCCAGGGCTGGGGCGCGCCGGTCTGCGCCCGCCTGCTCACGGCGTGGTACTCGCGCAACGAGCGCGGCGGCTGGTGGGCCGTCTGGAACACCGCGCATAACGTCGGCGGGGCGCTGATCCCGATGGTGGTCGGCGCCGCGGCGCTGCACTACGGCTGGCGCGCGGGGATGATGATTGCAGGTGGCCTCGCCATTCTCGCCGGGCTGTTCCTCTGCTGGCGCCTGCGCGACAGGCCGCAAACCGTTGGCCTGCCTGCGGTGGGCGACTGGCGGCACGACGAAATGGAGATTGCCCAGCAGCAGGAGGGGGCGGGGCTGACCCGTAAGGAGATCCTCACCAAATACGTGCTGAAAAACCCGTACATCTGGCTGCTGTCGCTCTGCTACGTGCTGGTCTACGTGGTGCGCGCGGCCATTAACGACTGGGGCAATCTGTACATGTCCGAGACGCTCGGCGTTGACCTGGTCACCGCTAACTCGGCGGTGACGATGTTCGAACTGGGCGGGTTTATCGGCGCGCTGGTAGCGGGCTGGGGTTCGGATAAGCTGTTCAACGGCAACCGCGGCCCGATGAACCTGATTTTTGCCGCCGGGATTTTGCTCTCCGTCGGCTCGCTGTGGCTGATGCCGTTCGCCAGCTACGTGATGCAGGCGGCGTGCTTTTTTACCACCGGCTTCTTCGTCTTTGGCCCGCAGATGCTCATCGGCATGGCAGCGGCGGAGTGTTCCCACAAAGAGGCGGCAGGCGCGGCGACGGGCTTTGTCGGGCTGTTTGCCTACCTTGGCGCATCGCTCTCCGGCTGGCCGCTGGCGCGGGTGATCGATATCTGGCACTGGAGCGGTTTCTTCGCGGTGATCGCCATCGCGGCGGGAATTTCCGCCCTGCTGCTGCTGCCTTTCCTGCACGCGCAGGCCCCGCGCGAGATGGGTGAAGCGTGATGCGCCTCACCTTTCTGGCCCGAGTGGCGTAAAACTAAGAAATTTTCCCGGTTTTACCTGGACGCTGTCTCAGGCATCTCTCCTGGCTGATTTTTACAATGCCTGCCATTCGCAGGTAAAAATCAGCTCAGGAGCAAACCATGCTGGCCTTCCTCAACCAGGTGCGCAAACCGACCCTGGATCTGCCGCTCGACGTGCGGCGCAAAATGTGGTTCAAACCGTTCATGCAGTCCTATCTGGTGGTCTTTATCGGCTACCTGACCATGTACCTGATCCGCAAAAACTTTAATATCGCGCAGAACGACATGATCTCCACCTACGGGCTGAGCATGACGCAGCTGGGGATGATTGGCCTGGGCTTCTCCATCACCTACGGCGTGGGAAAAACGGTTGTGTCCTACTACGCGGACGGCAAAAACACCAAGCAGTTCCTGCCGTTTATGCTGATCCTCTCCGCCATCTGTATGCTCGGCTTCAGCGCCAGCATGGGCGCAGGGTCTGTCAGCCTGTTCCTGATGATCGCCTTCTACGCCCTGAGCGGCTTCTTCCAGAGTACCGGCGGGTCGTGCAGCTACTCCACCATCACCAAGTGGACCCCGCGCCGCAAGCGTGGTTCGTACCTCGGCATGTGGAACATCTCCCACAACCTCGGCGGAGCGGGTGCGGCAGGCGTGGCGCTGTTTGGCGCAAACTACCTGTTCGACGGCCACGTGATCGGCATGTTTATCTTCCCGTCGATTATCGCCCTGATTGTCGGCTTTATTGGCCTGCGCTACGGCAGCGACTCCCCGGAATCGTACGGCCTCGGCAAAGCCGAAGAGCTGTTCGGCGAGGAGATCAGCGAAGAGGACAAAGAGACCGAAGAGAACGAGATGACCAAATGGCAGATCTTTGTTGAGTACGTGCTGAAAAACAAAGTGATCTGGCTGCTGTGCTTCTCAAACATCTTCCTGTACGTGGTGCGTATCGGCATCGACCAGTGGTCCACCGTGTACGCCTTCCAGGAGCTGAAGCTCTCTAAAGAGGTGGCGATTCAGGGCTTCACCCTGTTCGAAGTGGGCGCGCTTGTCGGCACCCTGCTGTGGGGCTGGCTCTCTGACCTCGCCAACGGCCGTCGTGCGCTGGTGGCCTGCGTCGCGCTGGCGCTGATTATCGCCACACTTGGCATCTACCAGCATGCCAGCAACCAGTACGTTTACCTCGCATCCCTGTTCGCGCTTGGCTTCCTGGTGTTTGGTCCGCAGCTGCTGATCGGCGTGGCGGCAGTGGGCTTCGTACCGAAAAAAGCGATCGGCGCTGCCGATGGGATTAAAGGCACCTTCGCCTATCTGATTGGCGACAGCTTCGCCAAGCTGGGTCTGGGGATGATCGCTGACGGTACGCCAATTTTCGGCCTCACCGGCTGGGCGGGCACCTTCGCGGCGCTGGATGCGGCAGCGATCGGCTGTATCGTCCTGATGGCGATGGTCGCGGTGCTGGAGGAACGTAAAATTCGCCGTGAGAATCGTGCGCAGAAATTAAAAACAGCCTGAGTGTGCAGGTAACGTCTTTGCCCGGTGTGTGATGCCGGGCTTTTTTATTTCCGCCGACGGCATTAATACCTTATCCCCCGTCCCGCAACGTCTTTTCAGTGCACTATTCTGGTTCTGCCCGCTGTTGACGCCGTGCGTTTCCCGCTATGATGAGCGGCTAGTCAAAGGAGAACGCATGGTCTGGATAATGCTGGCAACGCTTGCCGTGGTGTTTGTGGTGGGATTTCGCGTCCTGACCTCAGACTCCCGCCGCGCCATCAAACGTTTAAGCGAGCGTCTGGGCATCACCCCGATGCCGGTTGAGTCGATGATCGATCAGTTCGGCAAAATGCCGGGCAATGAGTTTATCCGCTACCTTGAGCGCCCGGACGAAGCGCATCTGCAAAACGCCGCGCAGGTGCTGCTGATCTGGCAGGTCTGCATTGTCGACGCCAGCGAGGAGAACCTGCACGCCTGGCACCGCATGCTGCGAAAAGCCCGCCTTGCCGCACCCATTACCGATGCGCAAATTCGTCTGGCGCTTGGCTTCATGCGGGAGATGGAGCCCGATCCGCAGGAGCTGAACGCCTTCCAGCTACGCTACAACCAGCTCTTCCTGCCGGAAGAGGGTGTGTTTTATCTGCATTAAGGCATTTTCCCGCATAACACATTCTGAGCGTTCAGAATCTCCTCTCTGTTTTCATTGAGGCGGGTGGCGGCATAGATATCTATGTTTAACCTTTTTGCCTCCGCGTCCGTGAGTTCACGGTAGCAAAGTCCTTCCTGATTAAAGGTGCATTTCGACTGCGGCAGCAGCGCAAATCCTTTCCCTCTTGCGATACGGCTCAGCATCACGAGGGTATCATCCGGCTCTTTAATACGCTTCAGCGGCGTTTTTAGCGTATCAAAGTAGCTTTCGCATTTGTCGTAGAATGAAGGGTTTGCACTTCTGGAAAACCAGAATATGGGTAAATCACTGATATCTTCGAGGGAGACTTTCTCTTTGAGACTTGCAGGGTGTAAAGAGGGCATTGCGATGAGTAACGGCTCCTGGCAGACCCACCGGTACTGAACAATGTCTTCATGACCCGTTCCTTTTTCACCGGTCAGCACCAGATCCAGCATATTTTTAGACAAGCTTTGCAGCAGTTGCGCTGACGTCAGATCCGGCGTTTCGACATCATCTCCCGCGTTCATTTTTTGAAGCTGGGTGTTCACCGGTTCAATATATTCAAAATTAAGCGTCCGCGTCAGCCCGATTCGGAGGCTCGTTTCAGAGGAGAGCGTGTCTTCTTTTAAATTGCTGATGTCTTTGAGTATTTTTTCAGCCTGAACAACCAGCGCACGACCTGCTTCAGTGAGGCTAACGTCATGCGTGCTGCGGCTGAACAACTGACGTTTCAGAACCGCTTCAAGGCACTTTATCTGGCGCGTCAATGGCGGTTGAGTCATGCGTAGACGTTCGGCAGCCTTACGGAAATTCAGTTCATGTGCAACAGCGAGAAAGCATTGTAATTGTTTGATACTGGGCAGGTTATTGCTGATTAAATATTCTGCTGTGGCCATACGTGAGTCCTGAATGCGAAAAGGTATTTAGTCTTTTTTCGATTTCGATATTACACGGTAACGCTATGAAGAAAAACCCAATTTAATAGTAATACAAAAAGTATATTACAAATTTAATAATTCCACTTATGCACTGAATTGATAAATTAATTTCTGTTTTTTTCTTATTTTTATTAAAAGGAACTCTCTGTTCTAAAGTATCGCGTGGAAAGTAAGTACGTTTCTCAGAAATATCATCGTTGGCCCGAAGATATTGGGTATCCCGTCTGTGGGTAACAACATTCAACATTTATCCAATTCGTAAAAGAATTTACTGATTAGTATATTGAGGTGGCGATTATGGCTGTAGAACGTTTTCCGCAAAAAATGACCTTAAAGTCATGGCTTGCTTTATTTATTCTGGCTATTTCAACGTTTACTATTGTTACCACTGAACTGGCGCCAGTAGGTTTATTAACCCCAATTGCAGATGGGCTACAGTCTTCGGAATCTGCAGTGGGTATGACCGTATCGCTTTATGCCTGGGTCGGGGCGTTGAGCGCGCTGTTTGCCTCCGTCTTTTTAGGGAATGTGTCCAGGAAGCGCCTTTTACTCGTGCTCACCGTGGTACTTCTGATTTCTAACGTCATGGCCGCGACCGTAGACACCTACAGCATGCTGCTTAGCGCCCGCGTACTGGGTGCGCTTGCTCACGGTGCATTCTGGGCGATGATCGGCGCGGCGGCGGTAGCTATCGTACCTGCCAGATATATTGGCGCGGCGACGTCAATCGTATTTGGAGGCGTTTCCGCAGCAAGCGTTTTTGGCGTGCCGGTATCCAACTATATTGGTATTCACTTCGGCTGGCGGCAGGCATTTTGGCTGATGGCCGCGCTGAGCGTAATTGCCTTTGTGGGTATTAGTGTGCTTGTTCCCCGGATCGCCAGCAAAAGTTCGCTTGGCCTGGATGCGCTTAAAGGCGTGCTAAAGTCGTCTACCTTGTGGAAAATTTACTCAGCAACCTTGCTGGCCGTTACGGCCCACTTTGCTGCTTTTACGTATATTGAACCCTGGCTACATGCGCAGAGTTCACTGTCCATCACCTTTATTCCCGCTGTGCTTTTTGTTTACGGCATCGCGGGTCTGGCCGGTAATTTCCTCACCGGCGTGTTGATTGATAAGTATCTCAAGCTGACGGTCTCGTTGTCTGTACTGCTGATCTGTGCAGTGCTGCTGTTCCTGGGTCTGTCAGGTTCCTCGCTCTCTGCTGCGATGATATTCACCAGCATGATTGTCTGGGGTATCGCCGTGTCAGGAATATTTGTCGGCTTCCAGACCTGGGTTTTATGTATGGCAGAGGATAAAGCCTTCCCCGCCTCTGCAATCTACGTTTCATTTTTCAATACCGCCATTGGTATCGGCGCGTCGGTCGGTGCCTGGATAGTTTCATCATTTTCACTGCCGCTCCTGTATATCGTCGCCGCCACGGCCATCGGCCTTTCCGTTCTGCTTATTGCGTTTATCCCTGCCACGTTGACCGCTAAACAATCCCGGATGGAGAAATCTTATGAGTCCAATTAATGCCCGCATCCGGCATGGATGAAAAATAATCATTGCTGACAACGGATAAAAAAACCGGGTAAACCCGGTTTTTTTATTTCATGATGAGGTATCAGGCGTTTACACCCTTCATTCCCTCTGCAGAATATCGTTCACCTTTAATCTCTATCTTTCGACGAATATCGTTCAGTGATTGAATATCGCTTTTTTCCAGAACAATGTCGGCTGAGAGTGCATTCTCTGCCAGGTAACGGGTGTGCTTAGTGCCCGGAATGGGAACCAGTTTATCGTATTGCGCCAGCAACCACGCCAGTGCAATTTGACCCGAAGTGCAACCGTATTTCTGCGCAAGCGGCGTAATCGCATCGAGCAACTGGCGATTATGATCAAGACTGGACTGAATAAAACGTTCGTTATTCTTGCGAAAATCACCCTCTGCAAAATCACTGTTGTTCAGGTATTTTCCAGTAAGGAAGCCTCTACCAAGAGGCGAGTAAGGCACCAGGCCGATATCCAACTCTTTCACGACCGGCAGAACGGTATCTTCAATATCACGCGTCCACAGAGAATATTCCGTTTGCAGCGCGGTGACAGGATGGACTTCATGGGCCCGTCGTAGCGTTGAAGCTGAAACTTCACAAAGACCAATATGGTTAATTTTACCTTCTTTAACGAGCGCACTGAGGCAATCCATGCTTTCTTCGACCGGTGTTTCGTTGCTCACTCTGTGAAGGTAAAAGAGATCGATGCGTTCAACGCCAAGGCGCTTAAGGGATTCGTTACAGCAACGGATGATATAGTCGGGTGTGTTATTAATGGAGCGGGCATAGGACTCGTCGGGAGAGCGATCGATACCGCACTTCGTGGCAATTTTAAACTGCTCGCGTGTGCTTTTATCCAGCCCGGCAAGAAAGTGACCGATCAGCCTTTCATTGTGACCGCGGCCATAAAGATTTGCGGTATCAATGAACGTCACGTTCAGTTCGATGAGCTTATGCAACACCTCAAGTGATGCATTGTCATCCGTCTGCCCGTAAAATTCACTCAGCCCCATCGCACCAAAGCCAATAGCACTAACACTAAGATTTTGAGATAAGTTACGTGTTTTCATAGTTTCTCCTTTTCAGACGCTATGATTGTTTCACCTCAAATGTGGATACTGAATTTTCATTTTCGTTATGCTGAAAAGGTATCAGTCGACGACGCTCTCCCTCCTGGCTCATTAAAAACGACAAAAGTTGTCAAATCGTTAAATCCGTCACACTTTTGATGATAAACTGCGCGACTTTTCCGCACGTTTTTATCTTCAGGTGACGCCATGACAGAACATATCCAGCCCACGACCAGACCGCAGACCAAAGAGGTTTCACGCCCCAACTGGTCGGCGGTTTTCTCCGTGGCGTTCTGCGTCGCCTGCCTGATTACCGTTGAGTTTCTGCCGGTGAGCCTGCTGACACCGATGGCGCAGGACCTGGGCATTTCCGAAGGCGTGGCGGGGCAGTCCGTTACCGTCACCGCGTTTGTGGCGATGTTTGCCAGCCTGTTTATCACCCAGGTGATTGGCACCATCGACCGTCGCAAAGTGGTCATTCTGTTCAGCGTGCTGCTGACGCTCTCCTGCCTGCTGGTCTCCTTCGCAGAAAGCTTCACCCTGCTGCTGCTGGGCCGCGCCTGTCTGGGACTGGGGCTCGGCGGCTTCTGGGCGATGTCCGCCTCGCTGACCATGCGCCTGGTGCCTGCGCGCACCGTGCCGAAAGCGCTGTCCGTCATCTTTGGCGCGGTCTCCATCGCGCTGGTGATTGCCGCGCCGCTGGGCAGCTTCCTGGGCGGGATTATCGGCTGGCGTAACGTCTTTAATGCGGCGGCGGTTATGGGCGTGCTTTGCGTTATCTGGGTGTGGAAGGCGCTGCCGTCCCTGCCTGGCGAAGCGGCGCACCACAAACAGAACATGTTTAGCCTGCTGAAGCGTCCCGGCGTGCTGGCGGGGATGACCGCGATCTTTATGTCCTTTGCCGGGCAGTTTGCCTTCTTTACCTATATCCGCCCGGTGTTTATGACCATGGCGGGCTTTGACGTAGACGGCCTGACGCTGGTGCTGCTGAGCTTCGGTATCGCCAGCTTTGTCGGTACCTCGCTTTCGTCCCAGTTCCTGAAGCGCTCCCTGAAAGTGGCGCTGGCGGGTGCGCCGCTGGTGCTGGCTGCAAGCGCCGCGGTGCTGGTGCTGTGGGGTAGCGATAAGTGGGTCGCGTCTGCCATTGCGATTATCTGGGGCTTTGCCTTTGCGCTGGTGCCGGTGGGCTGGTCGACGTGGATCACCCGCTCACTTGCCGATCAGGCTGAAAAAGCCGGGTCGATTCAGGTGGCGGTGATCCAGCTGGCAAACACCTGCGGCGCGGCGATTGGCGGCGTGGCGCTCGACCACCTGGGGCTGACGTCACCGCTGGTGATTTCAGGCGCGCTGATGCTTTTGACCGCGCTGCTGGTGGCGGGCAAGGTTAAAGCACGTTGATTGATAAATAGTCACTTCATCGATATACTTGTACCGTAACTTGTACAGGAGGGAATATGCAGGTTGTGACGTTTACCGAAGCACGAAGCCGACTCAAAGATGTGTTGGACGACGTGAATGACAACGTGGAGACAACCATCATCAGCCGCCGAAACGGGGGTGACGCGGTGGTTATGTCTCTGCAGCACTACAACTCGATGATGGAAACCATCCATCTGATGAGTTCGCCTGCTAACGCCAGCCGACTGATGGAGTCAATCGCACAGGCAAATACCGGAAAAACCACGCAGAGGGATCTGATAGATGACCAGGCTACTGATTTGGACTGATAACGGCTGGGATGATTACCTGTGGTGGCAGGAGCAGGACAAGAAAACGCTTCGCAGAATCAATAAATTGATTGAAGATGCGAAGCGTCAACCTTTCGATGGCCTGGGTAAGCCGGAACCCCTTAAAGGTAACCTTTCCGGATACTGGTCCCGTCGAATCAATGATACCGATCGTCTGGTTTACGGGGTGTCAGATAGCGCTCTTACTATTTTAATGTGCCGCTATCACTATTATTCGTAGATCACGCCGATGTCCTCACCCGTCTTCTTGAATCCATCGAAATCAGTACAACCGACGACACGATCAGCAGCGTCCCCAGCCAGTCCGGCAGGGTGAACGCCACGCCCAGCAACACCACCGACAGCAGCGCGCTGCTCAGCGGCTCGGCGCAGCTCAGAATGCTCGCTTTCGGCCCGCCGATCGTCTGCGCGCCTTTCAGATACAGGCTGAACGTCAGCGCGGTGCCGATCACGACCAGGTAGAAAAACGCCAGCAGCAGGCTGCCGTCAATGACGAAGGTCGTCCCGCGCCCGGCGTAGAACGGCGTCAGCATTAACCCGGCAATCAACATACTCCAGCCGACAATCGGCAATGTGCCATAGCGGGCAATTAGCGTTGACGGATAGGTCGTGTAAAACGCCGCGGCAAACGCCGAAGCGATGCCGAAGAACAGCGCGGCTGGCGAGATGGAGAGCGAGGTCGGGTCGCCGTGGGTGACCAGCAGGAACGTCCCGACCAGCGAGGTCACAATCGCGGATAAAACAAACACGCCGGGGCGCTTTTTCCGCGCCAGCGCGAACCAGGCCACGATAATGGTTGGCGACAGAAACTGCAGCACAGTGGCCGTTGCCGCATTGGATTTTTCAATCGTCAGCAGGAAGGTGAGCTGCACGGTGAGCGCGCCGACCAGCGAGAAAAACAACAGGCTGAGGGCGTCTTTGCGATGTTTGATGACCGAGAAAATCTTGTCGCCGTGAACGAAGGAGAGCGTCAGCAGGATCACGCCGGTAAACAGCAGGCGAACCATGGTCAGGTAAGGCGAAGAAATGTGGCTTTTCTCCATGATGTACTGCGCGCAAACGCCGGAACTGCCCCATAAAACGGCGGCGATCAGGACGTTCAGCATCCCTTTACGTGTAGAACCCATTTTCTCCCCTGTTATGTTGGTTTTTTTCTAGCATAACATGGGATCTTTCCGGGTGGCGCTACGCTTACCCGGCCTACAAAACCTTGTAGGCCCGTGCAAGCGCAGCGCCGCCGGGCGAAACAAACGGCGCTGTACTAGAACCACGCCTCCCACATCGCGCCGACGTTGAAGTCATCGAGCGTTTCGTCTTTGGTGTTGTTCACGCGCGCGGTGCGTGCGTTATCCACCTTGCCGCCGGTCACGTAGAAGCGCAGCATCGGACGGAACTCTGGCCCCATGGCGATAGACATGTTCTGCGACAGGGTCAGCTTCCAGCCCTTGTTGTCGCCGCCGTTGTCGTAATCCACGTGTTGCCAGCCTGCTTCCAGCCAGGTGGAGTGAACGTCGTTCCACCAGTGCATCGGACGCACGATGGCGTTGTAGTTCTTGCGGTTGTCGGTCTTATCGCGGCTGTTGTCGTAGTCGTGGAAGGCGAGGATATACTCCACCTGCGTGGCCTGGGTGAATTTGTATAGCCCTTCGAAGCTGGCGTAGACCGTGGTCAGATCCTCGGTTTTGTTGAACACGCTGTTGTCCGCGTTATCGGAGTAGCGGGCAATCACCTTGTTCACGCCGCTGTCGTTGGTGTGGCTCAGCACCACGCCGCCCTGCCACGCGTTCAGACGTTCGTCGCTCTCCACCGCTTTGGAGTCAAAGCCGTAGTTGGCGTAAAGCTCCATGTCGATCGGTCCGAGCTTCATGCCGTGGATTTTAGAGGTGGCCGCGTAGTTACCTTTGTCGCCCGTGCCGGACCCGCCGGTACAGGTGATGCGCGACGGGTTGGCTTCATCTTCCATCACTTCCGGGCTACAGGATTCCACCGCCGCCACGGCGGCGACGTCAAACTGCACGCCGCCGATGTCGAAGTTCTTCACCCCGGCGCCCTGGCCGTCGTGGTTCATCCAGAAGTAATCGTTGATGCCCTGCTGCGGACGCTGGTGGAAGTCACGACCGGCCCAGAAATAGGCGTTCGGGTTGGAGGCCATAATATTGGTCACCCCGGCGTAGGCTTTTTTCAGGTTAACTTCGTCGCCCCAGTGGTCGATCATCACGTTGATGTCCCAGATGGCGCCGTTTTCGCCTTTAAAGGCCTTGGAAAGCTGGAATTCCCCGCCGTTGCCTTCGTTGCCCAGACGACCAATGGCGGACGCGCCGTTGTATGAACCGTCCACCGCCACGTATTTCTGATCGGCGGCCTGGAAGTGCGCGCCGTATCGGGCGTAGCCGGTAAATTTAACCCCAAACGGAATCGCCATATCCGGAGATTGCGCCGCGCTTTGCGGCTCGGTCACCACGTCCGCTTTTTTCGCGACGGCAGCATCCATTTTGGCCTGACGTTCAGCCAGGGCTTTATCCACCGCTTTCGCCACAATGGCGTCGATTTGTTCCTGCGTGAATTCCTGTGCGAGCACGGAAATTGGGCAAAGCGCGGCGATAACCGCCATGGTTAATGGAAGTTTTTTAATCGTATTCATGGTTATCTCAATATAGTTTAATTTTATTCAGACAATAACCATCCCGCTCCGATCTGACAGAATATGTCGCTATCATCAGAACAAGTGGATTTCTAGTTTTAGGTACAGAGGTGTTACATTAATTTATTTCGACATAGGCTATCTCTGATATAAATGAATAATTTCTTCGGATAATTCACGCGCTAATAAGGAATTCATTAAATGATCCTGCGCGTGCACCATAATTAACGTCATCGGCTGGCGGCCTTCGCCCGCATCCTGCTCGATCAGTTTGGTCTGCATCTTGTGCGCCTGGCGCGCGTAGCCGTCGGCTTCGCGCAGCAGGCTTTTGGCTTCGTCAATGTTGCCCTGGCGCGCGGCGTGCAGGGCTTCAAAGCACAGGCTGCGGGACTGCCCGGCATTGACGATAATTTCCATTACGGCTTCTTCTAATGCGATCATCATCATTACTCTTTATCAAAACTATTATTTAACGCGGTGGCGGCAAACCACTCCCCGCTTTTCTTAATGGTGCGTTTCTGCGTCTCTAAATCGAGCTGGATAAATCCGTAGCGATTTTTATACGCGTTGCACCACGACCAGTTATCTATAAACGTCCACATATGGTAGCCAAGACAATTACACCCTTCGCTAATCCCTTTATGCAGCCAGGCTAAATGTTCGGAAATAAACTCGATGCGGTATTGATCGTTAATCTGACCATTTTCAATAAAACGCTGCTCATTTTCGACGCCCATGCCGTTTTCGGAAATAAAGCAGCGAGGGTTGCCGTAATTGTCGCGCAGGTTAATCAGAATATCGTAGATACCCGGCTCGTAGATTTCCCAGCCGCGGTGCGGATTCATCTTGCGGCCCGGCATCTCGTAATTATCAAAGAACCACTCCGGCATAAACGGCGCCTGCGGGTTCACCGCGCTGTCGCGACACTTCACGCGACGCGGCTGATAGTAGTTAATGCCGAGCAGGTCGATTTTCCCTTCTGCAATCAGGAAACCGTCTTCCGGCTTGCAGGCGGGCAGCTGGTCGTAAGATTTCAGGAGCGCCACCAGATCCGCCGGGTATTCGCCTCGCAGAACCGGGTCAAGGAAGCTGCGGTTAAACATCAGATCCGCAACGTGCGCCGCCTTCACGTCTGCCGGGTTCTGCGAACGCGGATACGACGGCGTCAGGTTCAACACGATGCCGATCTCCCCCGCGTAGTGCCCGGCGCGGTAGGCCTGCACCGCCTTCGCATGGGCCAGCACCGTGTGATACGCCACGGTGGCCGCCCTGCGGAAATCCACTACGTTGGGGTAGTGGAAGTCGTACAGATAACCGCCTTCCACCGGCACGATCGGTTCGTTGAAGGTAAACCAGTGCAGCACGCGATCGCCGAACAGCTCGAAGCAAATCTGCGCGTAACGTGCGTACGCGTCCACCACGTTGCGGTTTTCCCAGCCGCCTATTTCCTGCATCGCCATCGGCATGTCGAAATGGAACAGAGTGATAAACGGCGTGATGCCCTGTTCATTCAGCTCATCAATGACCTGATTATAAAAATCAACCGCCTCCGGATTCACTTCACCGATACCGTCGGGGATCAGGCGCGCCCAGCTAATCGAGGTGCGAAAGCTGTTGTGGTTCAGCTGCTTCAACAGCTGAATGTCCGTTTTCCAGTGCTGATAAAACGTGGAGGTCTGCTGTGGCCCCACGCCGTTGTGAAAACGGTTCGGCTCGCGGGCAAACCAGTAGTCCCACGTGGTTTCCCCCTCTCTTGCCCCTTCCGTCTGGAGAGCGGAGCTTGCGCTGCCCCACCAGAAGTTATCGGGAAATGCGTATTTCATGACTCTTCCTCTTTGACTTAATTGCTGGCGGTCTCAGCGGCACCGACGGTTGCCTGGGCCTTCTGCTCTTCGTTTTTGATGAGCGTACGCTCATAGGCGCGCAGGAACGGCAGGTACATCAGCGCGGACATCACCATACAGACCAGGCACATCACCACCGGGCTCAACGCCCAGTTCGCCGCCCACGAGGCGCCGATCGGTGCAGGGGTAGTCCATGGGGTCAATGACACAACCTGTGCCAGCCAGCCGAGCTTGGTTGCCGCGTACGCCAGACAGGCGTTGACCAGCGGAACGAACACGAACGGGATAAACAGCATCGGGTTCATGATGATCGGCGCGCCGAACAGAATCGGTTCGTTGATGTTAAAGAAGCTTGGCACCACGCCCATTTTGCCGATGGTGCGCAGGTGGGTAACGCGGCTGCGCAGCAGCAGGAACGCCAGCGGCAGGGTGGAGCCGACGCCGCCAATCAGCAGGTAGTGATCCCAGAAGCCCTGCAGGTAGACGTGCGGCAGCGCCGCGCCTGCGGCCAGTGCCGCCTGGTTTGCCGAGAGGTTGGCCATCCAGAACGGGTTCATGATGCCGGTGACAATCAGCGAACCGTGGATACCGGCGAACCAGAAGATCTGGCACAGCAGCACGGAGAGCAGAATGGCGGGCAGGGAGTCAGAGGCGGACACTAGCGGCTCCAGCAGGTGCATAATCGCCTGCGGGATAATCATCCCGGTCTGCGCTTCAATGAACAGGTTCAGCGGGTGCAGCGTACCGATCACCACCATCACCGGGATCAGGATCTCAAACGAGCGCGCCACGCCGGTCGGGACTTCCTTCGGCAGACGAATGGTCACGTTGTTCTGCTTCAGCCACGCGTAAACGCGGGTGGCGTAGATCGCGGTAATCAGCGCGGTGAAGATGCCCTGACCGGAGAGATACTGGGTCGAGATTTTGCCGTCGGCATACGGCGCGGCGACCAGCAGGAAGGCCATAAAGGCCAGCAGGCCGGACATCACCGGGTCGAGGTTAAACTGACGCCCCAGGCTCGCCCCAATCCCCACCGAGATGAAGAAGGTCATCACGCCCATGCTGAGGTTAAACGGCAGCATCAGCTGCTCGCGGTAGGTCTGGGAGAAATCCAGCCAGCCGCGGGCGAAGCTGTTGGTGGTATCCGCCGAGAACGGCGGGAAGATGAACACCAGCATAAACGAGCCGATGATCATGAACGGCAGCGCGGCGGTAAAGCCGTCGCGGATGGCAATCACATACTTTTGCTGGCCGAGCTTCGCGGCCAGCGGGGTAATTGACTGCTCAATCACCGCGACCATGGATTGATATAACGAACTCATGTGAACACCTTTTAGTGTGCCGCTTCGATGAGCGACAGAGCATAGTCCAGTACTTTATCGCCACGCTGCATGCCATAGTCCATCATATCGATGGGCTGCACCGGAATGCCATGCGTCGCCGCCTTGTCTGAGAGTGTCTGTAACATGTATTTCACTTGCGGTCCGAGAAGGACAACCTGGTATTGCGGAAACTGCGTATCAAATTCGGAAACACCGTACGCATCAATCTTCACCGGCAAACCACGTTCTTTCGCGACATCGACCATTTTGCTGACCAGCAGGCTGGTGGACATCCCGGCAGAGCAGCACAGCATAATCTTGAACATCGACAACCATCCTCTAAATGTAAAAAGTTATTGCGAGGATGATTGGACATTATACGGAAACCGGTTTCCATTTATAAAAAGCAGAACTGTGATAGCCATCAAGATCCAATACTTATGAGGCTAATTAACCGGATGTGCGTCACATAATTTGGCTGGTTTGACATCATTTTGAGTGGAAACGGAAAATCGGTTTCCATGGAAAACGGAAACGGATATACTCCGTTCTGGCTATAATGTGAGCCGAAGCGGTGATGGAATTTGCAGGCGCGAGGTAAGCCTGCCAGGGGAAAAAGATGTCGACAATCAATGATGTATCACGTCTTGCCGGGGTGTCTAAAGCCACGGTTTCGCGAGTGTTGAGTGGGTCGCGTGGCGTTAAGGAAGCCAGCCGTCAGGCCGTTCTGAAAGCTGTGGATGAGCTGAACTATCGTCCCAACGTGATTGCCCAGTCGCTGCTGAGCCAGTCGACGGGCTGCATTGGGGTCATTTGCGCCCAGGAAAACATTAACCAGACCACCGGTTATCTGTACGCGCTGGAAAAACAGCTCAGCCAGCATCAAAAACACCTGCTGCTGCGTTTCGCGCACGGTAAAGCGGAAGTGATGAACGCCCTTGAAGAACTTTCCTGCGGGCTTTGTGATGACATCCTGGTGATCGGCGCCCGTTTCCCGCTGGACGTCGACATGGACAACGTCATCCTGGTCGACTGCATGGAGTCTGATAATTCCAACAGCATCCAGTTCGATCACGCTTTTGCCGCAGAAACTGCCTGTAATTATCTCACCAGCCAGGGGCGTCGCCAGATTGCGCTGATCCACCCCCACGGCAGCGGTTTTGCCGACCAGGTGCTGCTCGGCTACAAGCACGCGCTGGAGAAAAATTTCCTGCCCTTTAATCGCAACCTGGTCTTTATGGACGCGACGTCTTCGTCCGTTGCGCTGCAGGAGCTGCTGAATAACGCCAGCACGCTGAACTTCAACGCGCTGCTGGTGGCGGACGAGCAGGAAGCCCAGCGGGTGATCCCGCAGCTGCAGGCGTTTAATAAATCGGTACCGGACGACATCATGGTCTTTAGCCTTGCCGGATCGCTGCACCTGCCGGGTATTCCGGTGATCCCGGCGATTGAATATTCCATGGATGCCATGGCGGCGCGTATTGTGGGCTGGCTGACGGAGAAAACGCAGATGCTGGGCTCGTATGTGCTGCGCGGAGATTTAATTATTCCGGATGTGCGTAAGCGTTAAATATGTTTTCCAGGCCGGGTAAGCGTAGCGCCACCCGGCAAGCAGCATTCAATAATCTTCCATACAATCCACTTGACCAATCGCCCCCCAGTAGGCATCCAGGTTGTCGCGCTTCACGGCGGTAATGGCATTTTTGATTAGCAGCTGATTGGCCTCGGACGACAAAATCATCTCCTGCCAGGCTTTATCGCTCTGCTTTTTCTGTGGCGTACAGGTTTTCTTAATATCTTTAAGGACCTGCTGCTTTATTTGCGCCTCTTTCATGGGATCGTCCTTTTCCTGAGCATGGACAAACGCGGCGAACAGCAGACAAACCAGCAGGCAGACAAGGTGTGCAGCTTTCATCAACAACCCCCTTTTGACGTCACAGGCTTCCCATGAAATATATCGTTACATTCAGTGTAGCGACGCCAGCCGAAAGTATGAATTTTCTCCGTAAAGTATCTGTGAGATAGTCAAACAGCACACAAAAACAGGGAGAACGTCATGCAACTGAGCATTACCAATACGGTTACGCAGCAGGAAAAAGAAGAGTTATTCGTGGGGCTGCGTGCCTACAACGCGCAATTTTTGGATATGGCGACCTTTAGCGGCGACGTTGGCGTTTACATGCGTGACGATAATGGCGCCATGCTGGGCGGGTTAATCGGTGTGCGAAAAGGCGACTGGCTGAATATCGACTATCTCTGGGTGAGCGAGACCGTGCGCGGATCCGGCGTTGGCAGCCAGCTCATCAGAACGGCCGAAGAGGAAGCCAGACGCAAAGGCTGCAAGCACGCGCTGGTCGATACCGCCAGCTTCCAGGCGCGGCCGTTCTATGAAAAACAGGGGTACCAGTTGCAAATGTCTTTGCAGGATTATCCTTATCCGGGCATGCAGCGACATTACCTGGCGAAAGCCCTTTAGCTCTGAATCCGCAGGCCGGGTAAGCGCAGCGCCACCCGGCTATACCCGCATATAACTTATCCTTCTTATTGATTCTTTTTCGGTTTTTATTTCACCGCCTCGTTGTCGATATAGTCATTACAACATTCAGCAAAAGGAACTGTCTTGTGAAACGTCGATTGGGTGCTCTGGTACTGGCTGGCCTGTTGCTGGCAGGGTGCGATCAAAGTGGCAGCGATGCCAAACACATTAAAGTCGGCGTCATCAACGGCGCCGAGCAGGACGTGGCGGAAGTCGCCAAAAAGGTGGCGAAAGAGAAATATGGCCTCGACGTGGAGCTGGTGGGCTTCAGCGGCTCGCTGTTGCCTAACGATGCCACCAACCAGGGGGAACTGGATGCCAACGTCTTCCAGCATCGCCCGTTCCTTGCAGAGGATAACAAGGCGCATGGCTACAAGCTGGTGGCCGTGGCGAACACCTTTGTTTTCCCGATGGCCGGCTATTCCCGCAAAATCAAATCCGTCTCTGACCTGAAGGACGGAGCGACCATTGCCATTCCAAACGACCCTACAAACCTGGGCCGCGCGCTGCTGCTGTTGCAAAAAGAGAAGCTCATCACCCTGAAGCCGGACACCGGGCTGCTGCCAACGGCGCTGGATATTACCGCCAACCCTAAACAGCTGAAAATCATGGAGCTCGAAGGGGCGCAGCTGCCGCGCGTGCTGGACGACCCGAAAGTCGATGTCGCCATCATCAGCACTACCTACATCCAGCAAACCGGGCTGTCGCCGGTGCATGACAGCGTCTTTATCGAAGACAAAAACTCGCCGTACGTGAACATCGTTGTGACGCGCGAAGACAACAAAGACGCCGAGAACGTGAAGGAATTTATCCAGTCGTATCAGTCGCCTGAAGTGGCGAAAGCGGCGGAGACGATCTTTAACGGCGGGGCGGTGCCGGGCTGGTAACAATCTGATGGAAAAAGGGTTGCTTAAATTGGCCCGATTCCATCGGTAATCGCCCTTTAACCCACAGCGTCAGCTGAGACGGCTGGCTATCCTCCTTATCACACCAACCGGAGGATAGCCCATGAACATTACCCACATTCGCAACGCCACCCAGCTGATTACCTACGCCGGAAAACGTCTTTTAATCGACCCGATGCTGGCCCCTAAGGGGGCTTACCCGGGCTTTCCCGGCACTGCGTATGCCGAACGCCGTAATCCGACTGTCGAGCTCCCCGTTGACGTCAACACGCTGCTGGACGCCGACGCGGTGATCGTCACCCATACTCATGACGATCACTGGGATCGCGCCGCGGCAGAGCTGATCGCCAAAGATAAGCCGATCTACGTGCAAAACGAGCGTGACGCCGCGCTGCTGCGCAGCCAGGGTTTTAGCAACCTGACCGTCATGACCGACGCAACCACCTTTGGTGATATCCGGATAGCGAAAACTCACGGCGGCCAGCACGGTACCGATCGCGCTTACGCCGTGCCCGAACTGGCGGAGCGGCTGGGCGAGGCCTGTGGCGTGGTGCTCCGTCATCCTGATGAGAAGACGCTCTATATTGCCGGGGATACCGTCTGGCGTGACGAAGTGGCGGCCGATCTGCAAAAGCATCAGCCGGACGTGGTGGTGCTGAACGCCGGCTATGCTCACGTCATTGGCTTTGGGCCCATTATTATGGGGCAGGAGGACGTGCTCAACGTCCATTTCCTGCTGCCGCAGGCCAAAATTCTGGCGAGCCATATGGAAGCCATTAACCACTGCCTGTTAACCCGCAGCGCGCTGCGTGAGTACGTTGAAGCCAACCAGGTGAGTGACGCAGTGAGCATTCCCCAGGATGGCGAAACCGTTATATTCTGAGTATCTAAAAGGGAAAGGAGAGACAAATGCCGCTAGTCAACGTCGCGATTGTCGCGGTAGACGGGTTCAGCCCGTTCCACTACTCCGTTCCCTGCATTCTGTTTGGCGACTCGGTCTCCGGAGAAAAGCGCTTTAACGTGACGATCTGCGCCGAAACGCCGGGGTTCCTCACCTCAAAAGACGGATTTGCCCTCAACGCCACGCAGGATTTTACCGCCATTGGGCAGACCGATATTGTTGTCGTTCCCTACTGGCAGCACGTTCTTGAACGCCCGCCGCAGTCGCTGCTCGACAGCCTGGTGCAGGCGAGAGACAACGGCGCAGAAATCGTCGGGCTGTGTCTGGGGTCGTTTGTGCTGGCCTGGGCGGGTCTTCTCGACGGTAAGCGTGCGGCCACCCACTGGGAGTTCGAACGTCAGTTTCAGTCCCTCTTCCCGAACGTTCGGCTGGATATTAATGCCCTTTACGTGGATGACGGCAATATCATTACCTCTGCCGGGACTGCCGCCGCGCTGGACTGCTGCCTGTATATCATTCGCCAGCGCTTTGGCAGCGTGGTCGCCAACCAGATTGCCCGCCGGATGATTGTACCGCCCCACCGCGAGGGCGGTCAGGTGCAGTTCATCGCCCAGCCGGTTCCTAAAGATACCCGCGACGGACGCATTAACTGCCTGATCGACTATCTTCAGCAGCACATCACCGAACCGCATAGCCTGGACTCGCTGGCGGAGGTCGTCTCGATGAGCCGCCGCACCCTGACCCGTCATTTTGTTAACGCTACGGGGATGAGCGTCGCCGACTGGCTGACCGCCGAACGCCTGCGGCGCAGCCAGATCCTGCTGGAAGCCGGAAATATGCCGATTGAGCGCGTGGCTGAGCTGGTGGGATTTAATTCCGCCGTCACCTGGCGACAGCAGTTTAAGGCTCGTTTTGGGGTGAGCCCTGCGGAATGGAGAAAAACCTTTCGTCTTCACAGCTAGTTTATTTGGGCTAACTCAAGATTTAAGGCTTAGTTAAATAATTTATTATTTTTTCTTAATCGACCTCTCATTTTTCTAAAAAAATATTTTATTTGATGAGCCCTAACGCAAATTAGATATACTCGCATTAAGAATGCTCTTATATTTTGAAAATATTAATTGCGAATAAATTTTGTGGCATGGATGAATAGGAATAAAATAAAAAAGAGAATAATTTCATTAGCAAATTATATTATTTTTATCTTATCGGTTACGCTTTTTTCAGCGAGCGTTAACGCTGCTCCGTTGTCTCCAGCCGATCGCGATTCCATCCAGCAGCAACAGCAGCAGCTTTTATTACAGAACCAGCAACAGCGTGAGGAGCTGGAGCGGAGTATTCCTCGTCCCGCGCCCGCCAGACCGCTGCCGGCTACCGGCGCCGGGCCCTGCTTCACCATTGATACCATTACCCTTTCCGGCACGACCCTAATCTCCCCGAAAACCCGGCAGGCCCTTGTCGCGCCGTGGCAGGGCCGCTGTCTGGATATGGCGAAAATAACGGAGCTTCTCGCCCATATTTCTGACTGGTATATCAGCCGGGGATATATCACCAGCCGCGCTTTTCTTACCGAGCAGGATCTCTCCGGCGGTCTGCTGAATATTGTGGTGCTGGAAGGACGGCTGGAAGCGATCCGTCTGGAAGGCGAAACGCCGCACATGCTGAAAATGGCGTTTCCGGGACGGGTCGGCGGCATCCTTAATTTACGCGACATCGAACAGGGCATGGAGCAAATTAACCGTTTGCGTGCCGAACCGGTTCAGATTGAAATTCTTCCGGGAACGCAGCCCGGATATTCCATCGTTAACCTCACGGCAAAACCGGAATTTCCCTTAAGTGCATCGGTAAGCCTGGATAATAGCGGGCAGAAAAGTACCGGCGAAGATCAGCTGAGTGGCGTGCTCACCGCCAATAATATGCTTGGGCTGGCGGATAAATGGTTTGTCAGCGGCGGGCGCAGCAGCGATTTTGCCAGCGCGTACGATGCGCAGAATTTCCAGGCGGGCGTCAGCGTGCCGTTTGGCTACGGCCTGCTGGACTACAGCTACGCCTGGAGTAACTACCGGACCACCATCAGTAACCAGGGATTCAACTGGCTCTCCACGGGCGATACCAAAACCCACCGCCTTAACGCGTCCTGGGTGGTCTTCCGCAACGGGGAGGTGAAAACCGGCATTGCGGCTGGCGTGGTTCAGCGCTCCAGCCGCAACTGGCTCAACGACGCGCCGCTTCAGAGCAGCACGCGCAACCTCTCCAGCCTGATTCTGGGCATTACGCACACGCAAAAAATGCTGGGCGGCGTGGCGACCTTCAACCCGACCTGGAGCCACGGCATGCCGTGGTTCAGTGCCGAAACCGACGAAGATAAGTCCGGGGATGTGCCGCGCGCGGAATTCCGTAAATGGAGTCTGAACGCCAGCTTCCAGCGGCCGATTACCCGTAATGCCTGGTGGCTGACCAGCGCCTACGGCCAGTGGTCGCCCGACCGGCTGTACGGCTCTGAGCGCCTGACGCTCGGCGGCGAAAGCTCCGTGCGCGGTTTTAAAGAGCAGTACCTGTCCGGGGATAACGGCGGCTACTGGCGTAACGAGCTGGGGTACTCCCTCTTCACCCTTCCGGTGATTGGCGCAGTGAGCGCAACGGTCGCCGTTGACGGCGGCTGGCTGGAAAAAGACCGTCAGGACCGCTTTGCCTCCGGCACGTTATGGGGAGGCTCGGTGGGGCTGAGCAGCGCAGGGCGCTGGTACAGCAGCCAGATTTCGGTCGGTACGCCCCTGCACTACCCCGACTGGCTCGGCCCGGATCATGTGAGCGTTAACTGGCGCATTGCCTTCATGCTTTAAGAGACTCTACGACTATGGATACCCGTCACCCACCCGTTCGTTTCTCACAGCGTCTGATCAGCTGGATTGTCTGCGGCCTGATGGTCTGGCAGCCGATGGCGCCTGCCGTCGCGGCGGCGCTCACGCCGACCGGGCAGACCACGGTCGATCGGGCGGGGAACGGGGTGCCGGTCGTCAACATCGCCACGCCCAACGGGGCGGGTATCTCGCATAACCAGTTCGGTGAGTATAACGTCGGCAAAGAGGGGCTTATCCTCAACAACGGTACGGACCGTTTAACCCAGACCCAGCTGGGCGGGCTTATCCAGAACAACCCCAACCTGCAGGCCGGGCGGGAAGCGAAAGGCATTATCAACGAAGTCACGGGTGCCAGCCGCTCGCAGCTACAGGGCTACACGGAAGTTGCCGGTAAAGCAGCAAACGTCATGGTGGCCAACCCGTACGGCATTACCTGTAACGGGTGCGGATTTATCAACACCCCGAACGTCACCCTGACCACGGGGAAACCGCAGTTCGACGCCAGCGGTAACCTGCTGGCGCTGGAGGTGACGAAAGGGGCCATCACGGTTGAAGGCCAGGGGCTGGATGCCAGCAAGAGCGACGCGCTGTCGATTATTGCGCGCGCGACGGAAGTGAACGCCGCGATCCACGCGAACGACCTGACGGTGACCGCAGGGGCGAACCGCGTGGGGGCAGACGGCAGCGTCAGGCCGATTGCCGGTGAGGGCGCCGCGCCCGTGGTGGCCGTGGATACCGGCGCGCTCGGCGGGATGTATGCGAACCGTATTCGCCTGGTCTCCAGCGAGACGGGCGTGGGGGTGAACCTCGGCAACCTCACCGCGCGCCAGGGCGACATTCAGCTGGACGCGGGCGGGAAACTGACGGTCACGAACAGCCTGGCCAGCGGCTCGATTACCGCGAACGGCGCGGGGGTGGCCCTCAGCGGCAGCCATCAGGCCGGGGGGGCGCTGAGCGTGGCCAGCTCGCGGGATGTGGAGCTCAGTAACAGCACGCTCGCCAGCCAGGGCGATATGCGCCTTTCCGCTGCGGGGAAAGTGCAGACGACAGGCGGCGGGACAAACAGCGCGGGCGCGCTGGCGGTGAGCAGCGGGCAGGGGATGATGCTCAGCAATACCTCCCTGGTTTCCCGCGGCGCGGCGACGCTGGACAGTAAAGACACCCTGACCGTCAACGGCGGCGGCGTGTCGGCACAGGGCGGGGCGCTGACCGTCACGAGCAAACAGGGAATGGCGCTTGCGGATGCGACGCTGACGGGTCAGGCCGACACCACGCTGTCCACCGGCGGCAGCCTGACGCAGCGCGGCGGCAGCGTCACCAGCAAAGGCGCGCTCAGCGTGGCGACCGGGAAGGATATCACCCTGACGAATACCCGCAGCGGAAGCAATACCCGCGCGACGCTCAGCAGCGGCGGCACGCTGTCCTCCACGGCCAGCGCGGTCTCGGCAGGAGAAAGTCTGTCCCTGAGCGGCGGGCAAATAGTCCTGGACGGCCAGAGCCGGGCCGATGCCGCGGGCGATGTCCGCCTGACGGGCAGCGCCGTCAGTAACCAGGGGCAGGTGAATGCGGGGCGCGACATTGCGCTCTCCGGCGACAGGGTGTCCAGCAGCGGCCAGCTGGCGGCGAAAGGCCGCCTGGACGTGAACGCGGGAGAGCTGACGAACGGCGGCACGGCGCAGGGTAACGACGTCACCCTGAAGGGGCAGACGGTCACTAACAGCGGTACCCTGCAGAGCGCCGGCAACCTGGCGCTGAGCGCCGGTACCCTGGAGCAGCGGGGCACGCTCAGCGCGAAAGGCAACGCGAACGTCACGGCGCAGCAGACCCTGCGTAATAGCGGCAGCCTGCTGGCTGACGGGACGATGAGCGTGACGGCAGACGCGCTTGAACAGAATGGCACCCTGTCCGGCGCGACGGCGCTGACGGCGCAGACCGGCACCCTGACCAGCGGTCAGGCGTCCCGTACCACCAGTCAGGGCAATGTTCAGATTACCGCGGCCCGCAGCGCCAGCCTGAACGGGCAGACGGACGCGGCGGGGGCCTTAACCGTCGTCAGCACCGGCGACCTGACCACCGGCCAGGATGCGCACCTGCAGAGCGGGCAGGGGCTTACCCTGCAGGCGCAGAATGCCGTGCTGAACGGCACGCAGGCGGCGAAAGGCGCCCTGTCGGTGACGGCGGGCACCCTTGCGCATGCCGGGAAATCCACCGGTAACGCGCTGAGTTTTAACGCAACCGGCGACCTGACCAGCGGCGGCGAGCTCACCGCCGGTACCCTCAGCCTCAGCGGACAGAACATCCTTCACTCCGGCGTCGCAAAAGCGGACCGCATGACCCTGACGGCCCCCGGGCGCATCACCAGCAGCGGTACGCTGGTTGCCGGTACGCTGGCGCTGGACGGTGCCTCGGTGGAGAACGGCGGGCTGCTGCAGGGGACCACCCTGCTCGACCTGAAGACCGGGTCGCTCACGAACCTCACCGGCGGGTCGGTCTACAGCGCGCAGGATTTAACGCTGAACGTTCCGGCGCTGGCCAACAGCGGGCTTATCACCACCGACGGCACGCTGCGCATTAAAGGCGACACGCTGACAAACCAGGGTGAAATTAACGGCGTCAGCCTGAGCAGCGACTACCTCAGCCTGACCAACAGCGGACGCCTGCTGGCGGACGACCGGCTCACCCTGAACGGCACTGCATTTACTAACGCGGGCAATATTGCGGCCGGCGACCTGCACATCACGGCGGACAGCCTGCAGAACCAGGGCACCGTCGGGGGGGACGCGGCGCTGACGCTCGGCGTGGCAGACCTCACTAACCGGGGCGCGCTGCGCAGCGGCGGAACGCTCACGCTTAACGGTGAAACGCTGGCCAACAGCGGCGAGCTCAGCGCCACCGCGCTGCTGCTGAACCTGACCCGCCAGGCCAGCAACGATGCCGACGGGCGGGTGATTGCCCGGGACGGCCTGACGCTGACCGCCGCCAGCCTGACGAACGGCGGCCTGATGGCCGGTACCGACGCGCAGTTTAACAGCGCGTCGGTGACCAACGGCGGCACGCTGCAGGGAACCCGCTCCCTGACGGCGACGGGGGCACAGCTCAGCAACCTGCAGGCGGGCATGCTGCTCTCCGGCGGCGCGCTCGGCCTGCGCCACACCACCCTGACCAACGCCGGGCTGCTGCAGGGCAACACCCTGAACCTGGCCACCGGCGAGTGGATGAATACCGGCAACGCGCTGGGGGAAGCGGGCGTGACGGCGGCGGTGACCGGCACGCTGACCAACAGCGGCAAGGTGCTCAGCCAGCAGGCGCTGGACGTCCAGGCCGGCAGGACCGATAACCGGGGCCAGCTGCTGGCGAAAGTGCTGACCCTGCGGGGCGACCTGCAGAACAGCGGCCTGCTTCAGGGCAGCAGCACGCTGGCCTGGTCCGGCAACACCTTCACGAACCAGCCTCAGGGCCAGGTGACGGGCGGCGAGACCCTGACGCTCAGCGGACAAACGCTGAGCAACGCGGGCAGCCTGCAGGGGCGCCGCGCGACGCTGGACGCCGCGAGCCTGAATAACCAGGGCAGCGTTCAGGCGCTGGACGCCCTGACGCTTTCCGCGACCGGCAGGCTGGATAACACCGGCGCCCTGCTCAGCCAGAACCTGTTCACGCTGACGGCGGCCCAGCTGTTCAACGACGGCCAGCTGGCCGGGAAGGCGCTGACGGTGAACGCCGCGCAGCTGACCAACACCGGCATGCTGCAGGGCAACGACACGCTGGCGCTGACCACCCGCGCGCTGAGCAACGGCGCCACCGGGCAGCTGATTAGCGGCAGTTCTCTGGACCTGTCCCTCGACACGCTCGATAACGCCGGCCTGCTGCTGGTGAACGGCGGGTTTACCCTGCGGGGCAGCGACCTGACGAACCGGGGCGATATTCAGGCGCAGAGCCTGGATTTGGGCCTGAGCAGTGCACTGACCAGCACGGGGAACATCGTTGCCACCGGAGATGCCGCGCTTCACGCGACAACGCTGACCAGCAGCGGCACGGTGGCGGGCAAAACGCTGACAGCTGGCGCGACGGAGCTGCGCAACAGCGGCCTGATGCAGGGCAGCAGCGCGGTTAACGCCGCCGCCGACCGCTTTATCAACGAGCTGAACGGCAAATGGCTCTCCGGCGGCGGCTTCACGCTGACGGGGGGAGAGCTGACGAACGCCGGTACGCTGCAGGGCGCGACGCTGGGCATGACCGGCACCACCCTCACCAACAGCGGCACGGTGAACGGGCAGACGGGACTTGGCGGCACGCTCAGCGGGGCGTTAACCAATACCGGGCTGCTGCAGAGCGGCGGCACAACCACCTTCACCGCGGACACCCTGGCGAACCCGGGGCGCATCACCGGCGGCACGCTGTCCCTCACCGCCCGCGATATGAACAACGGCGGGCTGATGCAGGGAACGAATGGCCTGGCGCTCACCGGCACCACGCTGACCACGGGCGCGACCTCGCGCACCCTCTCCGGCGGCATGCTGACGCTGGACGCAGGCCAGCTGACCACCCAGGGCACGCTGCAGGGGAACGGCGCGGACATCCGCGCCACCGGCGACTGGACGCACGGCGGGTCCCTGCTCAGCCAGGGAGCGCTGACGGCCACGACCGGCGGCACGCTGACCTCAGCCGGCTCGCTGATGAGCCAGGGGCGGGCGGATATCACCGCACAGACGCTGGACAACCGCGGGCAGCTCCTCAGCGAGGGGGATGTGACGCTCGGCGGCAGCACGCTTAAAAACAGCGGCACCGTGCAGGGGAACACCCTCACGCTGCATCAGAACAGCATTAACAACCAGGGCACGCTGACCGGCCTGCAGAGCCTGACCGTTCAGGGGGAGCAGCGGCTGATGGCGCGCATGGCGATGGCCGCGCCGCAGCAGGCGCTGATTAACGGCGCAGGCGGCAGGCTTCTCACTCAGGGCGTGCTGACCATGGCATCCGGCGCGGTGACCAACGCCGGGAGCTGGCAGGCGCAGAACATTCTGCTTAACGCGCAGTCGCTCACCAACAGCGGCACGGTGCAGAGCGCCGACGGGCTGCAGATGACGCTGGCCGACACGCTCACCGGAACCGCGGGCAGTAAGATCACCGCGCTGGGTGCGGCGACGCTGCAGGCCGCGACGCTGGCGAACCAGGGGCAGTGGGCGGCGAAAAACCTGACGCTGACGGGCGGCACGCTCAGCAACAGCGGCGCCATCAGCGGCGTGAATGGCCTGACCCTCAGCCAGACCGGCGCGGTCAGCCAGCAGTCTGGCGGCACCCTGCTGTCCGGCGGGGCGCTGAACGTCACGGCGGCCTCCGTCACCAGCGACGGCAAAATGCAGGGGGGCACGCTCGGCATCACCACCGGGGCGCTCACCAACGGCGGACGTCTGCAGGGCGATAACGGCGCGACGCTGGCCCTCAGCGGGACGCTCACCAACAGCAGCGGAGGCGAAATCGTCAGCCGCGATGCGCTGACGCTGACCACGCCCGCGCTGTTTAACTACGGCCTGATTCAGGGCGGCGGCGAGACGCGCGTGACAGCCTCCTCGCAGGCGCGTAACGACGGCAGGCTGCTCTCCGGCGCGCGCCTGACGCTCGGCACGCCGCAGTTCACCGGCACCGGCTGGCTGCAGGCCACCGACCTGATACTCAATGCGGCAAACGCCACCAACGGCGGCACGTGGGTGGCCGATCGCGCCACCCTGACCGGCACCGCGTTTGCCAGCCAGGGCACCACCCAGGCGGGACAGCTGACGGTTAACTACGGCCAGCTGAACAACAGCGGCACGCTGCTCGGCAACGCGCAGCTGAACATCAATGCCGACCAGGTAATCCAGAGCGCGGGCGGCAGGCTGCTGAGCGGCGGCAACCTGTGGCTGCAGAGCCGGGGGCTGGACCTGACCGGCCAGCTGGTGTCCCTGGGGGACTTAACGCTGCAGCTGACGAACGCGTTTACCAGCCGGACCGCCGTGGCGGCAGGCCGAACCCTGACCATCAGCAGCGGCGGCGACATCGATAACCGCAGCGTGCTGCAGGGGCAGGCGGTTAACCTCAGCGCGGGCGGGCAGCTCAGCAACAACGGACAAATCACCACCGGCGGCGGCACCAGCACGCTCTCCGGCAGCAATGTGGCGCTGAACGCCGCGGGCTCGGTGCAGGGCGGGGGCGACATCACCATTGCCAGTAGGGGCAATATTACCGTCGACGGCTTCACCGGCACGCGCGGCTCGCTGACCCTCAGCGCGCCGGGCTCCATCGTTAATACCGCGCTGCTGTACGCGGCGAATAATCTGGCGCTGTTTGCCGACAGCATCACTAACCAGCGCGGCGACATCATGGCGGGGAACAACCTGTGGATGCAGCGGGATGCGGCGGGGAATGCGAACAGCCAGGTGGTGAACACGTCGGGGAATATTGAGACGCAGGGGGGTGATATTGCGATCAGAACGGGGCATTTGCTGAATACCCGTGATGGACTTTCGGTAAATAGCTGGACGGAGACTTCACAACTGGCTGAAAACGTCGGTGATGCAACGATTGAACTGCTTGTCCTGAGTCTCCCTTCAACGTCTTACAGAATCAGCAATACGAAAACCAAAGGATATCGCAACTGTACTTGTGCAATTGAGTACGATATTTACAGTTCATCTTTTGTTCCTACCGCAGAGAGCAGCCAAATGCGCTTTGCTGGCTCAGTGGTACATCTTGATGTAAGTGCGAGCGGTGGCGCGGGACGCATCGCTTCCGGGCGCGATTTGGTTATCAATGCTGGTACTCTGGAAAATAAATCAAGTCAAATACTGAGTGAACGTAACGCATCTCTTTCAGGCTCGCAGCTGAACAATGAGAGCTATCAATCGGGAACAACGGGGACTTTTTATAATTATAAGTATCTCAGTTCTACTGGGGGTTCATCTTCGGAATCGGGATATCCTGGACCAAAAGCTAACTCGACCTTTATTTATGAGTTACAAGGTCTGACGACTGAATCTGTGGAGGGCGAAACCTTACGCGCCGTCATCCAGGCGGGCGGCAACGTCACCGCAAACTTCACCAGCAACATCAGCAACACTAATACCACCGCTAACGCGGGCGGCGTCAGCAACGTTATCTCCACCCCGTCGCTGAACACCCTCAGCAACCAGACCATCGGCAGCGGCGTGCAAAAACAGGGGCTGAACGCTACCGGCACCGTGGCGGTGAACTCGCCGCAGTGGAACGATCGGCTCCAGGGCGCGCTGCAGCAGCTTAACGGCGGCGGCGCGCTGGAAAACGGCGGCGCGTCCGGCACGCTTCTCAGCAACATTGCCACCACGCAGAAAGGCAACGCGAACCTCGGCCAACTGGGCGCGCTGGCGAACGCCGGGGTCACCACCGCCGATCTCCGAACCGCTCAGGGCGGCGCCGTCGGGCATTATCAGGGCCAGCGCGTCGATACCAGCGCTTACCCGCTGCCGTCGGGCAACAACGGCTATTTTGTCTTCTCCGACAACCCGAAAAGCCCGTACCTGATCAGCATCAACCCGAAACTGAACGGTCTCGGACAGCTTGATCCCGCCCTGTTTGCCGACCTGAACGCGATGCTCGGGATCAAACCGTCGTCCACTGCGCCGCAGGAGACGCGGCTGGCGTTTACGGACGAGAAGCAGTTCCTCGGCTCGTCTTACATGCTGGGCCGCCTCAACCTGAACCCGGACTACGATTACCGCTTCCTCGGCGATGCGGCGTTCGATACCCGCTACGTTTCCAACGTGGTGCTCAACCAGACCGGTAACCGTTACCTGAACGGTATCGGCTCCGATCTGGATCAGATGCGCTACCTGATGGACAACGCCGCGGCGGCGCAGCAGTCGCTGGGCCTGCAGTTTGGCGTCTCGCTGACCGCCGATCAGATTGCCGCGCTCGACCACAGCCTGCTGTGGTGGGAGAAAGCCACCGTCAACGGCGAAACGGTGATGGTACCGAAACTCTACCTGTCGCCGAAGGACGTCACCGTCAACAACGGCAGCGTGATCGCAGGCAACAACGTCACCCTGAAGGGCGGCAGCATCACCAACGGCGGCAGCACGCTGCTGGCGAAAAACAGCCTGACGCTCGACAGCCAGAACAGCATCAGCAACCTCAGCAACGGCCTGATGAAAGCGGGCGGCGACCTGAACCTGAGCGCCATCGGCGATATCAATAACATCAGCTCCACCATCAGCGGCAAAACGATCGCGCTGGAGAGCCTGGACGGCAGCATCAATAACCTGACCCAGGTTGAGCAGATTGATATCAACGCCGGCGGGAAGTACGGCAACATCGGCCTGAAAGACACCCTGCTGGGCAACACGGCATCGATTACCGCGCAGGATGGTCTGTCCCTTGAGGCGGGGAAAAACATCACCGTTACCGGGGCGAACCTGGCCTCCGGCGGCGATATGCTGCTGAACGCGTGGGGCGATATTGCCGTCAACGCGAATCAGATCAACGACGCATTCAGCTCCAGCCGGGCGAAAACCAGCCGTTCGTCCGTCACGTATCAGGGCAGTAACGTCACCTCGGGCGGCAACCTGCTGGTGAACGCCGGGCACAACCTTGACGTGACCGCCAGCGACCTGAAGGCGGGCGGCAGCGCGGGGCTGAGCGCGGGCAACGATCTCAACCTGAACGCGGAGCAAACCAGCGAAAGCAGCCGTAAAGGGAAAAGCGAGTCCCACAGCACCGGGCTCGACCGCACCACGATTTCCGCAGGCGATAACCTGGTCCTGAAGGCCGGGCAGGATATCAACGCTCAGGCCGCCGCGCTGGCGGCGGAGAAAAGCGTCGGGCTGCAGGCGGGTCGCGACGTGAATCTGGCGGCGGAAGAGACCACGCAGGGCGACAGCTATAGGTCAGGCAAGAAAACCGTCATCAACGAATCGGTACGCCAGCAGGGAACCGAGATCGCCAGCGGGGCGAATACCCAAATCCTCGCCGGGCGCGATGTCACCACCGAAGCCGCGCAGGTGACGGCGAAGGGCGATATCGGCGTGGCGGCAGGCCGTGACGTCAATCTCAATACCGCAACCGAAAGCGACTATCACTACAAAGAGCAGACCAAAACCAAAAAAGGGTTCCTGAGCAAGAAAACCACCCACACCATCGAGGAGAACAGCGCGACGCGTGAATCTGGCTCATTGCTGAGCGGTGACAACGTGCAGGTGGTTGCGGGCAATAACCTGTTGGTGTCAGGCTCCGCCGTGGCGGGCGATGGCGACGTGCAGCTTAAGGCGGGCAACAACGTTGATATTGTGGCGGCCACGAACAGCGATACCTCCTGGCGCTTTAAGGAAGAGAAAAAATCCGGCCTGATGGGCTCGGGCGGGATTGGCTTCACCATCGGCAGCAGCAAAAGCACGCACGATCTCCGTGAGAAGGGCACTACCCAGAGTCAGAGCTTCAGTACGGTGGGTTCGACGGGGGGGAGCGTTGATATCGCCGCCGGTAATCAGCTGCATGTGGGCGGCGCGGACCTGGTGGCTGGCAAAAATATGGCGCTCACCGGTGACAGCGTGGTGATCGAGCCGGGTCATGACAAACGCGCCCGCGATGAGAAGTTTGAACAAAAATCCAGTGGCCTGACGGTGGCTCTGTCTGGCGTAGTGGGTAGCGCAATCAACAGCGCTGTTACCACTGCACAGGAGGCGTCTAAAGAAAGTGATGGACGTCTGGCTGCCCTGCAGGCAACGAAAGCGACACTTTCGGGCGTACAGGCAGCGCAGGGAGCGGTTGTTGCCCAGCAGACTGGCGATCCGGCGAACGGATTTGGTGTCAGCCTCTCTCTGACTAGCCAGAAATCGAAATCTCAGCAGCATGCCGAGAGCGACACGGTAGCGGGCAGCACGATCAATGCCGGAAACGATCTTTCCATTACCGCCACGGGCAAAGGTAAGAGTGCGAATAGTGGCGATATCCTGATCGGCGGTAGTCAGCTGAAAGCGGGCGGTGACGCCGCGCTGAATGCTGAAAACGACATCCTGCTGACGGGAGCGGCCAACACGCAGAAAACCACCGGCAAAAACAGCAGCAGTGGTGGTGGTTTGGGCGTAAGTATTGGGGGCGGCAGCGGCGGGATGGGGATCAGTGTCTTCGCCAATGTGAATGCGTCTAAAGGTAATGAAAAAGGTAACGGCACCGCCTGGACCGAAACCACGCTGGACAGCGGCGGCACGGTCTCCATGACCAGCGGTAGAGATGCCATTCTGAACGGGGCGCAGGTCAACGGTGAGAAGATTGTCGCTGATATTGGCCGCGATCTTTTGGTGAGTAGTCAGCAGGACAATAATGATTACAAATCTAAGCAGACCAGCTTAGCGGCGGGCGGCAGCTTCACCTTCGGCAGTATGACTGGCTCCGGTTACATCAGTGCCAGTCAGGACAAGATGAAGAGCACGTACGACTCCGTTCAAGAGCAGACGGGGTTGTTTGCCGGTAATGGTGGATTTGACGTCACGGTTGGCCGTCATACGCAGCTGGATGGCGCGGTTATTGCCTCCACGGCGACGGCTGACAAAAATTCGTTGGACACGGGAACGCTGGGCTTTAGCGACCTTCACAACGAGGCGGATTATAAGGTCAGCCATACGGGTGTGAGCCTCAGTGGGAGCGGTAGTTTTGGCGATACGTTTAAAGGCAAAATGCCGGGCGGCATGATTTCAGGCGCAAGCCACAGCGGTCATGCGGAAGGTACCACCCAGGCAGCGGTGGCTGACGGCACCATTATCGTTCGCGATCGGGATAATCAGAAGCAGGATGTGGCAAATCTGAGCCGCGATACCGAACATGCTAATGACAACATCAGCCCAATCTTCGACAAGGAGAAAGAGCAAAATCGCCTGAAAGCAGTCGGGCTTATCAGTGATATCGGCAGCCAGGCGGCGGATATCGCGCGGACACAGGGAGCGATAGCGGCACGGAATGCCATGACCGATCCAGAGGCGCTGAAGGCGGCCAAAGAGAAGCTGAAATCGGAAGGTAATGCTAACCCAAGTGATAAGCAAATCGTGAATCAGGCTGGCCAGACGGCAATGGAGAAGTACGGTACAGGCAGCGATATTCAGCGCGGTATTCAGGCGGCAACGGCGGCACTTCAGGGCCTGGCGGGCGGTAATATTGCGGGTGCCTTGGCAGGCGCGTCGGCGCCTGAGCTGGCGCATCTGCTTAAAGCAACCGAAGGCGATCCAACCGTCAATACCGTTGCGCACGCAATTCTGGGCGGCGCGGTGGCGGCTCTTCAGGGTAACAGCGCCGCTGCGGGAGCTGCAGGGGCGGCAACGGGCGAGCTAGCTGCGCATGCTATAGCCAGCCTGCTCTATCCGGATGTTAAAGACCTGTCGAAACTGAGCGAAGATCAAAAGCAGACGGTCATTACTTTGGCATCAATATCGGCGGGGATGGCTGGAGGAATTGCGGGGAATAAGACGGTCTCGACAGCAACGGGTGCACAAAGCGGGAAGAATGCGGCTGAGAATAATGCCAATTCTTTCCCTCTACCTGATGGTCTGGCCAAATATATGACTTCTGCAGGCTCATTGAACAATTATGCGGAAGCCAAAGGTGCATCTGCGGATGAAAAGCAGGCCATGATGAATAAGCTGGCAAAAGGAGACTTGCCTGAAAATCAGCAACCCGCTACCGGGCTGGTTAAAGCATGGGGTGCGGGTATGTCAAGTGTAGTTGCTCCAGCACTATTACCTGGAGCGGCAACGGCAGGATCCGTCGTGGCTTCTGGAATGATTGGTGGCACAGCAAATGTGTGGTCTCAATTAAACACTAATGAACCCTTCAGCGTAACCGACGCACTTATAGCAACAGGGGTTAGTGGATTAACACAAGGTCGTGGGTTCTGGTTTACAGAAGGTGCGAGTATGGCTGGTGCTTATGCGGGGGCTGTGTTGCAAGGGAAAGATCCGCTTGCTCCAACTGTTGGCGCAGGATTTGGAACTTTAGCGGGGGCGGGAATAGGTAAGGGATATGAGAAATTGCAAAATTACTTCCCGCAATATTCTTTGCCAAAATATACTAGTACTATTACCGAAGCTGTTGGTTCCGAATTTATTGGTAGCTACGCCCAAGCTTTAACTGAAAAACTACAAAAAAACCAGAGTAGCAATAAATGATGATTAATCCGCGACTAAAACTTTTCTTATTACTGGTATTACTCTGGATGTCAGGTCTCTTTATCACTATGGCTGCAGGCCGTCTGCTAATTGCAGCGGCCTCGTATCTCTTCCTTAATGATTTTGATTTCAAGTGGAGCGACTTGATTACTGCGCTCAAAATCTCTGTAGGCGCAGGGTTCATCATTGGAGGGGGGCAGTCCCTGCAGGTGAAAGAGAAAAAATGAAAATTTCATTTTACTGGGCTTTAAAAGAAGAGAATGCGGCCTACCCCAGCCTCTCCACCCTCGTCTCCCCCTCCGCCATAGACAGCTGATACAGCGAAAACGATCGCTGCTTCTCAATCAACTGCGCCAGCTCCGGCGAGTGGCTGGTGAGCCAGATCTGAGAGTAGCGGCTGGCCTCGGCGATTAAGCTCGCCAGGGCGGGCAGCATCTGCGGGTGCAGGCTGTTTTCCGGTTCGTTCAACGCGATAAACGCCGGTGGGCGCGGGCTTAACAGCGCTACCGCCAGGCACAGAAAGCGCAGGGTACCGTCGGAGAACTCCGCGGGTTCCAGCGGCCTGCTCAATCCCTCGCGCTGCATCATCATGCGAAAACGTCCGCCAGCGTTGTCGCTGTAAAACACGCAGCCGGGGAAGGCCTGGTCAAGGATGCGCATCAGCAGCAGCTCGTCGCCAATCTCGACGATAGTCTGAAACGCGGCCGCCAGGTTTGCACCGTCGCTGGCCAGCACCGGGGAACGGAAACCGACCTGCGGGGCCCGCATCGCCGAGCCGATTGATACAGAAAACTCATGATAAAAGCGCCAGTTACGCAGGGACTCGCGCATCTGCGACACTTCCGGGTAAAGGTGCGGTTCGCCGAGCTGGCCGAATACCGATTCGTTCTCGTACAGCGTACCGCTGTGGGTCACCTTCTCGTGATGCACGTTGTTCAGAAACACCGCCTGGTTCTTACGCTTCATCAGCTGTGACGAAGGACGACGGTGCTGGCCGCTCAGCCAGATGGACTCCTCTTTAATCACCGGGTCGAGCTGAAACTGCGAGGGATAGGGCAGCTTCTCCACAAACCCGACCTGCAGCTCGTATTCGTAGGCCTCTGTTTCCACCGCGAGGTTCATCCGCCGCAGCTGGTCGCTGCGGGTTTTGCCTGCCCAGAACACCTTCAGAATGCCGCCCTCGTTCGCCAGCGCCTGGGAAAACTGCCCTTGGGCGGCACTGTGCATCAGGTGTATCGCCTTGTAAATATTGGATTTCCCGGTGCCGTTCGGCCCGAAGACGATATTGAGCTGCTCCAGCTCCAGCGACATCTCGCGGATGGAGCGGTAGTTTTGAATGTGCAGGGTGTGGATCACAGGCAGGCCCCTTTCGCAGAATAAGCCTGTATATAATCACAGTCTTTGAGATGAAATGCAAAAAAGAGACGACAGTGAGGATGTCGTCTAAACGGGGTACTGCTTTGGGCCTCTATGGGTCAATGGGGCCTTCGCATTTTTTTCATCACTTGACTGCCAGACGCAGACCCAAATCATCAGGATAGGGATCAAAGTAGTTTTGCGTCATCAGATACCGGTCGGGGTATTCGGCCAGGTAGTGCTTCAGCAGCGTGATCGGGGCGAGGATTGGCAACTGTCCGTTGCGATAGTGCAGGATCACGTCGCGCAACTCGCCGCGCTGGCGGGTGTTAAGCTGGTTACGAAAATACCCCTGAATATGCATCAGCACGTTGGTGTGATTCTTCCGCGAGGCGGGTTTTTTCAGGATGGTCATCAGCTTTTCCCGGTACGCCACGAAGAAGGCGTCCAGGTCTTCCCACTCGTGCAGCGAGGCAACGAACGGGCCGATTTCACGGTAACCCGCCTGATGGTGCGCCAGCAGCTGGAGTTTGTAACGGCTGTGGAAGTCCAGCAGCGCGCGGCGCGTGAGGCCATTTTTACGCAGCGTGTTGAGTTCGTGCAGGGCAAAAACACGTTCGACAAAGTTTTCACGCAGCACCGGATCGTGCAGGCGTCCATCCTCTTCCACGGGCAGCCACGGCCAGGTTTCAAGGAGGGCAGCGGTGAACAGCCCGACCCCCTCCTTGCGGCCCCGGTTGCCGTTTTCATCGTACAGCCGCACGCGTTCCAGGCCGCAGCTTGGGGATTTTGCACAGACGATAAATCCCGACAGATCGCCGATTTTTGGCAGATAGTCCGCCGTAAAGTCGGCCATTTTCTGCGTGAGGTCATCATGAGGCGGCTTGCTAAAACGGAGCTGCGTTTCGCCGCTTTCCGTCAGCGTCAGGCGTATGGCCGGGCGAGGCGTCGGCAGGCCGATGGCCATCTCCGGGCAGACGGGCCTGAAATTTACCCACTGGGCCAGCTCATCCATGACGAAGCCCATACGCTTGTGTCCGCCGTCAAAGCGGACGGCGGATCCGGTCAAACATCCGCTAATACCCAGCACTGGTTTCGTCGTCATGGTGTAGTCCTCCCGTTCATATAATTAAAACTTACACAACATGACTAATTTGTCCAAGTATTCGCGGAACTATTTTTTTTATTCCTTTAGAATCAATGCGCCTTAGCTGCCTTTATAGGTCGAGTAACCGTACTGGCTCAGCAGAAGCGGGATGTGCAGCTTCTCGTTGGTGCGGGTCACGGTAAACAGCACCGGGATCTCCGGGAAGAAGGAGTCCAGTTTTTTGCCGTGGAAGTACTCTGCGGTTTTGAAGGTCACTTTATACACGCCAGGCTGCATGTCCTGGTCCTGCGGATAGAGTGATTTGATGCGTCCGTCCTGGTCAGTTTTACCGCTGGCGATCGGGGTCCATTTGTCCTGCTGCTGCTTTTCCAGCGTGACGGTGACGCCCGGTGGAGGCGTGCCGGTTTGCTGGTCGAGGATGTGTACGCTCAGGGTGCCGGCCGGGGCGGCGCTAAAGGCGGCAGGGGTAAAGGCCATCGCGGCCAGCATCAGCAGAGGGGCAGTTTTTTTCATGGTATTTTCCTGTGGAGTTATACGTCACAGGAAAACGTTAGCATCTGCGGCGCGGGAAAATATTCAACTTTTCGTGAAGATTCCCGCAGGAGAAAATTATCAGAGGATAATTACTTCAAGCGATACCTGCTGCTGCCACTGCTCCACCTGCTTTTTCCGCGCGGCGGTGAGCTTGCCGCTGGTGACCAGAAGCCATTTACGCTCCGGGAAAATTTCCGGCGCCAGCGCGTCAGGCGGAACCGGCAGGATGTCGATGCGGTGGCCCTGGCCGGTGCGCGTTAGGGCTTCGAGCCAGATCTCGCACGGGTCGTTCAGGTGCCAGCCGCTGAGCAGAATATTATCGCCCGGCGCTTTTTTATCGCCTTCGAGGCAAAACGAGGTGTAGGCCATGATGATGCCGTCGAGGATCGCGCGCAGGGTCATGGCGGCGGCGACGTTGGCCGAGACCTGGCTGCGCAGCGGGCGCAGCACGTTCGCGACCAGCTCTGGCCTTGGGTACTCGCGTCCGGCGTCGTAAATCATCTGGCGCAGGGACTCGACTTTGCCGTCCTGCAGGCGTTGCAGCATGTTCTGCTGGAGGGTTTGCCAGTTGTTGGTCCGTCCCGGCGTCGGGCGTTCCAGCAGCGGTTTGACCTGGCCGATCGGGACGCCTTTTTTTACCCAGTCGAGGATTTTGAGCGCCTGCTGGACGTCCTCATCGCTGTACTGGCGGTGGCCGCCTTCCGTGCGCTGTGGCTTGAGTAAACCGTAGCGACGCTGCCACGCCCGCAGGGTGGTGGCGGTGATGCCGCTGAGTCTGGCGAATTCGCCGATGGAGTAAGCCATGTCCGTGTCCAGAGTGGAGGAATACTCTCAATATACTACGAATTTTCCCGAACGGGATGAAGCGCCGAAACGGTGCACTACACTTAACATCCAACCGCGCAAATGAAAGGAATTCTCATGAAGCTATGGCCCGTTGTGACCGGTGTTGCGATTGCTTTGACGCTGGTCGCCTGTAAATCCCCCACGCCGCCGAAAGGCGTGCAGCCTATTACCAACTTCGAAGCCAGCCGCTATCTCGGCAAATGGTACGAAGTCGCCCGTCTGGAAAACCGCTTCGAACGCGGGCTGGAGCAGGTGACGGCGACCTACGGCGAGCGCAGCGACGGCGGCATTAGCGTGCTTAACCGGGGCTACGATCCGGTGAAGAACAAGTGGAACGAGAGCGAAGGCAAAGCGTACTTCACCGGCGAGCCGACCACGGCCGCGCTGAAGGTGTCGTTCTTCGGCCCGTTCTACGGTGGCTATAACGTCATCAGGCTGGACGATAAGTACCAGTACGCGCTGGTGAGCGGCCCGAACCGCGATTACCTGTGGATCCTGTCGCGCACGCCAACCATCCCGGATGCGGTGAAGCAGGATTACCTGAACACCGCGCGCAGTCTGGGCTTCCGGGTCGACCAGCTGGTGTGGGTGAAGCAGTAGCCCCTACTGGTAGGAAAACGTAATGCTGGCCAGCGCGTTGGCCGAGCCGGGGACCAGTTCGCCGGTTCGGATGTACTGCGCCTGGAACGGTAACGTGAGCGTCTGCGCCGCCGTGGTGCTCTGGATGAAGAACTGGCCGGTCGCACCAGCGGCCGAGCTGTCCGGCCCCATCGTCAGCGGCCCGCTGCCGTTGTAGAAAAACTGCACCCCAACGCCGGACGCCGTGGAGTCTCCGGTCAGCGTCACCACCGACGAGGTGTTCGACGGCGTGGTCTGATCGGTCATCACCGCGTGAACCGCCACGTTCGCGTCGCAGGTCAGGCCGACGGTAAACGTCCCTGATGGCGACGTGCTTCCTACCGTGGGCAGGGTGCGAATATCAATGGTGCCCAGCGCCACGCTGGCGTTTTTGCTGCCGACCGTACACCCGCTGGCGGTCACCGTGATGGTGGTCGGGCTGATAATCACCTGCGCCGTTTTTGTCTCGTTGTTATAGGCGGTGAGCACCGCGGCGTTGATGGTCGGGATGTTATAGACGCCGGATTTAAGGGCGGCACCGGTTTTAATAAAGGTGACCTTTGCCGACCATCCCAGATCCTGGGCAAACCCACTGGTGCCCTCTGCCGGGTAGCTTTGCGTGATACCGGTCTGCAGGGGAATATATTGTGTACTCTTAAAATCCTTCAGCCCGATGATATATCCCACGCCCGGTACGCCGGTCTCAAAAATGGTGTAATTCGCGCCGTCGACGGTGACCGTCGCACCGCTTGAGATGGCGCTGCTGCTGGGCTGCAGCGTGCCTTTGTTGCAGGTAAAAATAAGCCCGCACCAGAACACCTGCTGCACGCTGGCGGTGGCGCTCCAGGTTGAGCCGATAATGCTGCCCGGCACCACGGAGTCCGCTGGCCCGCTGTAGGTCATCGGCTGAGGGGAGAGCGTAATGTCCGATTTCCAGTCCAAAGCCTGCACGCTGGTGCAGAAAAGTAATCCGCTGAGAAGAAACGCTAAACGCATCATAGATACTCCGTTGTCCAGGTGGCGAGGGCTGACACATCACCGGCGCTCACCGGCGTAGCGGTGGCAACCAGCTGCGCGAAGAAGGTCATCTGTACGCTGTCATCCCCCGCGGTTCCGTATGCGGTGGTCTTTGTATTCAGGGGAATGAGTACGCTCTCTTTATCGAGGATTTGCACCGCCACGCCGGTAGCGCCACCGTCGGCAATTTTCAGCAGCTGCGGGTTGGCATCATCCGGCGTTCCGCTGAAGCGAATTTTTACGCCAGCAAAGGTTGGCCCGCACGCTTCAAGCCTGAGCGTGAAGGGCGTTTTGATATTGCTGACGGCCCCGGCACGGCTGAACTGTTTAATACCAATAGTACCCAGCGGCACGCTCTGCTCCACGGAGTCCTGCGCTACCACGCAGGTGTTGCCGATCAAATTGCCGGTGACGGAGACCAGCACGTCGTAGCCACGAACGGGGAGCGTGAAAACCAGCAGCAGCGCAATGCAGCCGATCCGAAGCGTTACTGACATACCACCTCCTGAGAATAAAGACCGGTGCGGGCGCTATAGTTCTGCTTGTTTAAGGCATAGGTAACGGCGCAGCGCTGGCGGTTGCCGCGACCCCACACGGCGTTCAGCGTGCCCTTCTCTGACAAACCGGAGAGATACAGGCTGCCGCCATCGCCGACGATGCCGCTGGTTTTGTCATCATCGAGCGAGACCAGCGTGCCGAAGGGGAGTACGTCGTTGCCGTGACGCACGATAAACATCGCTTTTGCCCCCTGGTGCGTAGCGAAGGTGGCGCGAGCCAGGGCGCCATCGGTAGGCGTTTTGTTGGCGATGGCGTTTTCCAGCTCCACGTCGTTGCCGGCGGTCGTCACGTCCAGCGCGACCTGGTTAACGCGGTACGGCGTGGCGTACGGGATCACCGCGTAGCCACGGCCGTCCGTTTTGATGCCCTTATGGTTAAGCACGGCGACGTTGCTTGCCCCCGGGGCTTTCACCAGAATGTTGGTGTTCCCGAGCGGCTGGCTCAGCGTCAGGCCATCTTCATGCACTACCGCGCCGCCGCTGATGCCGTAGCTGAGGTTGCGGGAGTCGCTGGCGTAGCTGTAGCCCAGGTTGTAGTCTCCCCACGCGCCTTCGTACTGCAGGTTGGCATCGCCGCCGTAGTGCTGTCGGGAGCTGTAGCGCTGGTTGACGCTATAGAACAGATTCTCCTCACCCGGCAGGTAGCCGCTCACGCCCGTGCTGGTGGTGGTGCCAGTGGAGTCCGCATGGGTCGTGGTAAAGCGCGCGCGGGTTGACAGCGTCGGGTTGCCCAGCGGGACCGAAATCGACATCGACAGGATGTTATCTTTCTTGTCGTCATACAGGCTCGAGCTTCGCTGGACGCTGACGCCAAGGGACACGTTACGAAACGTGGCGTTCCACGCAAACTGCAGGCTTTGCGTGGTATTTGATGTGTTCCAGTAGGTCTGCTGATCCCACGACAGTGACAGCGAGCCGTATTCTCCCATCGGCTGCGACAGCAGCAGCTGGTTTTTTGCCTTACGCGACATGCGCAGGTTGTACACGGTGTCGTATTGGGTGGTGACGGTGCCATCGTCTTCCACCGTCTGCTTTGGCGATCCGCCCGACATGCCTTTGTACGTGGTGTCGCTGAGGGTATAAAACCCTTTCGTGGAGTAGCGCAGCGAGAAGAAGTTAACCCGCGTGCCAATGTCGTTCAGCAGCTTGCTGTAGCGCAGGCGCACCGAATCACCGGTATAGTGCCGATCGTCCGCCAGCTGGCTGCGGGCGTGGATCAGGTCGATGGAGTAGGCTCCAAAGCGGCCGAGGTTTTGCCCAAACCCGAGGGCCAGGCCGTTATAGCGATCGGCAAACTGCGCCCCACCGTAAAACGTCAGGCCGTATCGCCAGCCGTAGAACAGCTCGCCCTGCGCGAAAGAGGGCGCGTCCTGATTGCCCGTCGGACGGTATTTCCCGGCGCCCAGGGCATATTTCACCTGTCCGTTACGCACCAGGTTCGGCACGCTGGCAAAGGGAAGCGTGTATTGCGTTTTGCTGCCGTCGTTCTCCTGAATGGTGACCGCCAGATCGCCTCCCGAGGAGGTCGGGTAGAGATCTTTCAGCACGAACGCCCCCGGTGGAACGGAGGTTTGATAGATGATGTTGCCGTTCTGGCGAACCGTGACCGTGGCGTTGCTGCGCGCAATGCCCCGGACTTCAGGAGCATAGCCGCTGAGGCTGGCGGGCAGCATGTTGTCATCGGTTTTCAGGGCGATACCGCGCAGGCCCACGGAGTCGAAAACCTGCGCCGAGGTGTACGTTTCCCCGGCGTACACCTGCGCGCGCAGGGCGTGAATATCGCGCTGCAGCCAGGTCTGCACGTGGGCAAGTTCATTGCTGTCTTTGGTCCACGTGGTGAAATCACGCAGCCGCCACGCGCCCAGGTTGACGCCGCTGTTGAGGCTTGCAAACAGCTGCTGTTCCCGTGTGCGCGTCTCGCCGCGATATTCATTATTCGAACCATTGACCACGTAATTCAGCCACGCGGCAGGAATGCCCGCCTCCCAGCTTTCCGGGCTGACATATCCGCGCGGCAAATTGCGCATCGCACTTTGCGGTACGGTGAAGCTCAGGGTGAGCGTCTTCTGGTCCAGATCAAACTGCGTATCCGCAAACGCCTTCGTTAAGACGATGCAGCGTTGCGCCAGCGGCAGCACTCCGCCCTTCGCCTGATGGCTATCGATGCCCAGCGCGTCGAATTGCTCGGGCGTGAGGCAGGGCAGTGCTTCACCCGTACTGTCTTCAGCAAGGCGGAACGTGACGTTACCTGTGAACGCGTAGTTGGTATTGATATACACGTTGAGGTTGTAATCACCCGGCGGCAACGCGCTCCCGGCGTTGACCCAGGCGAGATCGGCGCTGTTCGCGCTCTCGCCGTTGAGGAATGCGGGGTTAAATTGCAGCTCGCTTTCAGCAGCCACGGCTTGCCGAATCACCAGGGAGATCACCGTGGCGCACAGGATTTTTATTTTCACGTGGTCACGCCTTACTTTTTTTATTGGGATAACGACGCGCGCGTGGCGGGAGTCCATGCCCCGTAATCGTTAATGGTCTGATAGCTCATGCTGCCCGCATGGCTGAAGGTTTCGGCCAGCGTCACGCTGCCTTTCGGGGGCACCATCACCGGCTGCACCGGCATACCGTCAATTTTCACGTTGATTGTGGTGAGGTAGTACGGCGTGGGGTTGCTGAGCGTAACCTTTCCGGCACGGTAGACACCGGCCAGTTTTTTCCACGCCTCTGCCGGGCTCTCACTGAGTCCTTCTGGGCGATAAAAGACCTTGATGCGGTTAGCCGACGCAAACTGCAGCGTGTTCCCGGAGCCGCTTTTAGCCTGCTGGGGGATGGCTTTGACCGTCATCCAGTAGAGCGTCTCCCGATCCTCTGGCAGGGCTTTGCCGTTAAACATGATTTTTACCGCGCTTTCGCTGGCCGGTTTCATGACGTACAGCGGTGGCGTGATCACGAAGTCGTTGGTGCGTTCGCCTTTCTCATTCTCCATCCAGGACTGGATGAGGAACGTGGCGTCGGGATGGGTGTTTCTCACCTGCATCATGGCCTGGCTGGTGGCGCTGGAGTAGACCATTCGCGTTGCGCCCAATCCAACGCCGCCGGCATAGACGGCGGAGGAACATAACGCGCCCGCCAGGCAAATCCATGTGTTTACGCGCATAGTGTTTCTCCTGAAAGCTAAGACAGGCCCGGCTCGCAGACCGGGCCTGAAGATTACGAATAGGTCACGGTGTAAGTCGCGACGGCGCTGGCATCGCCTGCGGTGGCGCCGCCCTTCGGCGAGTAATATTTCGCGCTGAAGTTCAGTGTGTTGGCACCCTTACGCAGAGGGATGGCCGATGCCGGTTCACCCAGCTTCACCACATTGCCTTGCTCGTCATAAAGGCGAATAGCCACGTTTTGCGCAGAGTTGGCGCTGCCGTTTGCACCGACGGACAAGCTATTGACATCGGAACCGTCCGGCGTACCGGTGAAGGTGACGGCCACTGTGGTCGCAGCAATCGGGTTCTCTGCCGTTGAGGCTGAGGTATCGGCGATTTCACAATCTTCGAGGGTGATGGCAAACGCTTTTGCCGTGCTGGCTTCACTGCCTGCCGTCTTCAGCGTTGCGGTCCGCACTTCACCCATATCCACGTCAATGTTGGCGCTTCCTGCGCTGATGGCGCAGGCGGAGGTCACCACTTTGCCGCTAAAGTTCACCGTGCCGCCGCTGGTGCCGGCAGCCAGCACCGAGCCCACTGGCAGTACTGCCGCAATAGCGATCGCAAGCAGCGTTTTATTATTGAATTGAGCTTTCATTGTCCTGATTCCATTATGGTGTTATGTCGAGATTTGCTCTGAAAGCAGCAGGTCTAACTGGTTAAAAAGACCAGCAAATCTGTCTTGTTCCTGAGCCCTAGTTTTCTTATCGCTGAGCTTTTTAACGCGCTGACACGACGGTAAGAAAGCTGCTCTGTTTCGGCGATGTAACGCATATCCAGACCCTTTCGTAGTTCCTTCAATACCCTCCATTCACCCGGCGTCAGCGATAACGCCGTGGGTTTTTTTATTGGGCGATAACGGCTATCGACCATTTTTAATACGCTGGCTCGCCAGTGATAAAGCGGGTCCTGTAGCGAGATATAGGCGTCTATTTCACCGCGTATCCACAGCCAGGAATTTGCCGGTGCGGAATACATGCAAATAAGTACGTCGGGATAGAGGACTTTCATCTTCCTGATATATTTCAGGCAATCATATCCCGCGTGATATTTCTCCGTACCGGATAAAAAAATTAAGTCTACCGGTGCGGCCGCGAGTATTGTTTCGATCTCCGCATAATTATCGAACGATGCTGTTATCTGCATGGTCGGGGTGATATTTTTTAATAACGCGGCGATCCCCTGACGCGCAAAGTGATCTCCACCCAATAGCGCGATATTTAAATGACGTGTGTTGTTGAGTTTATTCGCCATGTCATTCCCTCGATTTATAATTGTAATGAGACTCCTCTGTCGGGCAGAGCGATGCCTGTATTTTCGAAGCAATTAAGCATTGCACGGTGTGAGCCCACTATACTCAGGGCGTTAAATAGGTAACCTGAATTAATCTTAATTTGTTTTAAGTACAGTTTAGGTGTGGCGTCAATTTCTCCTCGCTAAACCGGCTTTTGCTTATCTGCCTGTAAATAATCATACCGGTAGTTTTTATTGAAAAGTTAGCTTTAATAAATGTTTTGTAAGGAAATAGTCTGCTGACGTCATGTGATGAGGGTAGTTACTGACGGTAGCTAACAGTTTCGTGGCGAAATTGTTAATTAAGACGACAGCTTTCGAACTGGTTGTAATTTCGAAACCCGCTGGCAGAGAGCGTCCCCTCTGCTTTTTATCAAAAAAACAAATTAAGCACGCTGAATAATTCAGACAACAATGGCTAAAGCGTTCAACGGGCGCCTTTGTCGAGTTTTGTCAGTGTCAAGACGGCTTTAAATGGCGGTTAAGAAAACTTCAGACCGGTCAGATAAAGAGAAAGGAAAAATAAGATTTTTCGCCAGGTGCCAGGATATACAGTTGCGCAATTATCCGTCACATTAAGCCTTACACAGGCGAGGGATACGCAGGTTAACCGTGAAGGGAATCTACTGGAGCAACAGGCGTTGACCGGAGGTATTTAGCCTATTCTATGCATAAGCATTACATTATTAATGGCCTGGTAGAGTTTCACCCAGCCGCCAGCACATTACGCGATCTCAACAATCCTGACCGGGTGGTGGTATTAAATTCCCCGGCGGGCCGCTGTTTGTTGTTATTAATAGAAAGAGTCGGAAGTATTGTGACTCAACAGGAGTGCATGGATATTGTCTGGCAGCGCCGGGGGATGCTGGTTTCGCCTAATACCTATTACCAGAACATTTCTATTCTGCGCAAAGGTCTGAAGAAGGTGGGTTTCGAAACCGATCCAATTGTCACTATCCCGCGCATAGGGCTGACGCTCGCAAGCGATACGCAAATCACTATTAAAGAGATGCAGCCGCAGGCTGAAGAGGAAGAATGTGCTGCTCCGGATGTCTACGAAGAGACCGTCGCCCCGACGGTCTCAAGAAACCGCTTCTGGCTGTCGGGCGCGCTGGTGCTATTGCTGATGCTGGCTGGCGTGAGCGTTATCAGCCATAACCTGCTGCATGACAGCTATTTCGTAGACGGGTACCGCTTCGCGATGAAGATGGGCGAGTGTCAGCTCTATTTTTCTCGCGATATTGAAACGCAGCGCGACAGGGATAAAGCCCTGGCCTATGCCGCCCCGTTTAAGGACCAGTGCGCGAACTATCCCTGGGTGTACGTCAGCGGTTACATCCTGCTGCCCCGTGCATCGGTCATTCGCTGTGACAGACCGATGACGGAACCCAACCGCTGTATGTCCGATTATTTTATAGAGGATCGCTAGTATGGTTCGCTACCGTCAAACGCTTGTTGTGCTCTGCCTGTGCCTGCTGATAGGGGCTGTCGTGGCGACGTATTACCTCTTGCATCGCCATTACATCAAGCCCTTTTCCTGCCAGGCGAACTTTATTCAGCATCACCGTGATGAGACGCTCTCTCTGTGGCTGAATTACACCGTGGAGGGTAACAGCGGAATACTCAGCATGAATGGCCGGTTGAAAAGCGATCCTACGAAGACCCTGAATCGCAAAGTTTTCTTTCAGATTGAGCGCAAAGACAGCGTCTATAATCTGACGTCCATACGCAATATGAAATTTCCGGACGACAACATCAGCGACAGCTGGCTGGAGAAGTACGAACCCTTATTTTTTATCTATCCGAATAAGAATATTTATATGCGTATTAAGAAACAGCAGAATGAGAATTATTTATTTATTCTGGGAACGCTGCCGACCTATGTGTGCCACACGTCAAAAAACGGATAGCGACAGGGAGAAATGTTTTTAAGTTTTTGCAACCATCATTTATGTTTGATTTAACAGCCAGGACCTATCTTAGGAAAATATAACAGCAACAACAATGTTGCGATAATGTAATTATTCTTCGGCAAGTTAATGAAAAATATAATTGATGATAGCGTCAGAATGACGCCTGCGCGGAAAAAATCCCTGCATATGGGGTTACTCCTGTGGCCTCATTTCTCGCTTTTCGCATATTCAGGATTGATAGAGGCGTTACGTATTGCTTCCAGCGTCCAGAAGCGTAGCCAGAAAATACGCTTTAAACTCAGCCTGATAAGCACTTACCCCGACTTACCGGTAGTGAGCAGCTCAGGGCTCAGCGTGCGGCCCGAGGCCGCCCATGCGCCGCCCGGCGACTTCGACTATATTGCGGCGATCGGCGGAAGTCTTGCTCATCTTCACCTGGGACACCGTGGCGACAGAGCGTTTCTCACGGATGCTCATCACAACAACGTTCCCCTGATTGGTATTGGTACCGGCAGCTTTATTCTGGCGGAGGAAGGCTTACTGAACGAGCGCCGCGCCTCGATTCATCCGCATCACCATGACGTTTTCACGCAACGTTTTCCGCAGGTTTATGCTGAGCAAAGCCTCGATTTTATCGACGAAGGCGATGTGCTGACCTGCCCGGGGGGGATCTCAACGCTCACCCTGATAACGGCGCTGATCCGCGCCCACGGGGGAGACGACATTGCGGCCACCACCTCCCGGCGGCTGTCCCTTCCTCCGCATGATGCCGCCACGCCGCGGCCCGCGAATATCGCCATGATCCCTGATTCGCGCCTGCGCAGGGCGGTGACGATCGTCGAACAGTATCTGACTCACCCGCTGAACGCCGCCAGGCTCGCGCAGGACGTTAAGCTGAGCGAACGTCAGCTTAATCGCCTGTTTCACGCCGAGTTTGGCAAAACGGCGCGGGAGTTTATTCGCAGCGCCAGGCTGCGCTATGCCTGCTGGCTGCTGAAAAACTCTCAGCAAAGCGTTACGGATATCGCGCGACGGATGCGGTTTAGCGACTGCGCCCACTTTATTCGTCATTTTCAGAGCGAGTACGGCTGCACGCCGGGGGTATGGCGCATGTCGCAGAACTGATGCACCTATTTCGTGCTTTCTTCGTAGGGTTTTACTGGCTCGCCTGGATAGACTTCCGTTAAAAGCCTAACGGAGGGAAGACGACATGAACTGGCAGCCTTTTCGCGGCGATGCGCCGGAAAATATGACGATTTTCAGCGCGTCATTTCCCGACGTCAGTGACCAGTGGCCGATGAAAGACGATGCTGCCCGTGAGATCGCCTCCCTTGACCGCGCTCTAAAAGCCGAGCCAGCGCTCCGCCCTCCGAAGGTAGAATACGACGAAGGGGGGCTGGCCGTGCTTGTCCCGCAGAATCGCTATTCCGAACAGGCCTTTCGCAACCGCCCGGCGCTCACCGCGTGGCGCACCCGGCTGGTGCCCTCCGCGCTGGCGCTGTTTGTGGTGCAAAACCCGCTGGAAGACCGCCTGCCCGACGGCACGAAAATGGACAGCGACAGCCGCCAGTGGTTTATCCACGCTAACGATGCGGTTGGCGTGCGTTCCCGCGCCCGGGTGCTGGCCGCGCTGGTGGATAAGTACATTCACAATGAGAGCGAGAACAACTGGGTCAGCCTCGCGAGCGGCGCCGCCATCCCGGTGCTGGAGGCGCTGCGTGAAGCAAAGCTTGATGGCCAGCAGGTCTATCTCACGCTGGTGGACAAAGACCCGGTGGCGCTGAGCTGGGCGGAAACCATGGCGGCGCAGGAAGGCATTGTGGTGGGCGAACAGCTGACGCTGCTCAGGCGCAACCTGCTCCATACGCTGGTGCGTAACGAGGACCTGCTGCTGGAGCTGGGCGAGCATCAGGCCGAACTGGTCGACGCGCTGGGGATATTTGAATACTTCAACGACGTCGATGCGGTGACTTTCCTCCAGCGCGCGCTGCGGCTGGTCAAGCCCGGCGGGGCGGTGATTGTGTCGAACATGCTCACCAGCAGCCCGCACATTGACTTTGTGCTGCGCGGTATCGGCTGGGAGGATATTCACCCGAGGTCGTTACAGCAGCTGCAGGATATTCACCTCGCGGCGGGCGTGCCGGTGGAAAACGTCACCGTGGTGGTGCCGAAGGACGGAGTGTACGCAGTGATGGAGATTAGGGGTTAGCGCGATCTGTGTGGGGGGACAGAGCGCAAAGCGTGGGTTGAAATAGTTCGATTTTCCAATCATGATCCCCCCATGAAAATAGAAACCGCACTCCCCACACACTTCGAACGTCTGGTCGCGATCTGGGAATCTTCCGTCCGCGCCACCCATCACTTTTTACAGGAAAGCGATATTGCTGCGCTGCGCCCGTTATTGCTCAACGCTTATCTGCCAAACCTCAAGGTCGTGATCGCTCGCGATGACGCAGGCGTTATTCACGGCTTTTTAGGCGTGGATGAAAACCGCATTGAAATGCTGTTTGTTGACGACGCGAGCCGCGGGAAGGGCGTCGGGAAATTGCTGCTGAAATACGCCATCGCCGAGTTTGGCGTAAACGAGGTGGATGTGAATGAGCAGAATCCGCAGGGCGTCGCGTTTTATCGCCATATGGGATTTGAGCAGGTCGGACGCTCGGAACTGGACGGGCAGGGGAATCCGTTTCCGTTGCTGCATATGAAGCTGAGCAGGAATACCGGGATTAGCGCTTAGCCTGCTTATCCCATTTTAATAAGCCGACGATATCTTTCTCACCTTCGGCTTCTTTCAGCAGGCGCTGCTTTTTTTCAAACTCAATGAATTCTGAGCACGCCTTTTCATCAGCCGCTTTCTTGCTGACCTTTCCTGCTCCTTCTAAAACGTCCCGGTCGTTAAATTGCAGAAACTGATCGAGCTTGGTTTGCCAGTCTCGTAAAAATACCTGCTTCCGGCGTTTGGCCTGATCTTCGGCAAAATCGAGCCACATATTAACGACGCGATTAAGTTCGCTCACCTCATCCTGAGACAGATAATTTTTTGCAGTGGTGACATCGCTTTTACGGACTTCTTCGCCTTTATAGCTTGTCAGCCCCATATGCGGTTGAGTGGCGTCCGCACGCTGGTGAATCAACTCTGCAGCGGTGTGGCCCATGCAGGCAAAATGCAGTTTATTCTGGATGGTCTGGAAGAATTGCGTGGTTTCTTTGAGTGACGGCTGATAGTCAGCGGCTAATGCAAAAATTTCCCTTACGCGAAGGTAGACCCGACGTTCGCTGGCCCGTATATCGCGAATGCGTTCCAGCATTTCATCGAAATAGTCAGGTACGGCGGATGATCCGACAGGTGGATTTTTCAGGCGCTCGTCGTCCATAACGAAGCCTTTTACCAGATATTCCTGCAGCGTTTGGGTGGCCCATTGTCGGAACTGGATGCCTCGAGACGAGCGCACCCGGTAGCCGACAGCTAGTATTGCTTCTAGATTGTAGTGCTCTATCTCTCTGGAAACCTGACGTTTTCCTTCCTGACGAACTAACCGGAATTTCCGGATAGTTGAATTTTGATCAATTTCGCCATCAGAAAATATATTCATCAGATGCTCGTTGATAGTTCGAACATCTTTACCGTACAGATCGGCCATTGCTGCCTGGGATAACCAGATCGTGTCTGATTCGAAGCGACATTCGACACGAACTCTTCCGTCACCGCTGGCAAACATAATAAATTCGCCTGCTGGAGATTGGATTACGTCTTTATCTGCCATGTCCCCTCCACATCCTCAACGATTAACGCACCAGGCACTTAGTATGCCAGAAACAGCCGCTAAGCCAGGTAGTTTGTATTTGATTTTGCGAGGCGCTTTCCAGGACGTGGAGTTTGAATCGCCGCAAGCGCGTTCTCTATCTCAATAAGCTTTGCTTTCGTCCGTTTATAATCATCCTGCAACCTCTGCTCCTGCTCGTTATACGCCACCAAAACGATGCATCCCTTCATGACCTTTACCGTGACCTGCTGCCCGGTATCAAAACCCGCCGCGCGTAGCCACTTGCCGGAAAGGATGATTTTCGGCGTGGATTTGTCGAAAACATTCGGGCGGTATCCCACAATTAACGAACGCTCGGTTCCGGATTGGTCAGTGTCTGGGGTAGAATGCGAATCAGCCATAATCAACTCCTTGATAGTTGGTGAGGTTAGACGCCCTTTAGTGCTCCAACACTGCTGGGCGTTGTCAGAATTCCGAATCCATGTGGTAGGTACCACATGCGGATAAATTAACCGAAGTGGTACCTACCATGCAAGAGAAAAAGAAACCAAATTTTGATCGCACCAAAAGCACGATGAAGAACATCCGGTTCGAGGATGAGCTTTTGGAACAGATTGAAAAGGCTGCGGGAAAAGGAAATTTTAGTAAGTGGGTGAAGGAAGCGTGTAGATTACGTCTAAATAATAACTAAGGAATAGAATTATTTCATTAATAATAGCTAACCAAATAAATAGTGTGCCAATATAAATCTAGGAGAATCAGATGAATATAAATCCTCAGGGCTTTGAAATTACAAACGAACGAGTAGGTGAATTATTAAGAGTACTTGAAAAATCCGATTTACTACTTTCTGATACAGAAGTTTTCTTAGACTTTCCTATGTATAAAGGTGATGATGACAATCTTGTCATATCTCAGGTGTTATTAATTAGTCCTAACTATGGAGTGATTGCTTTATATTCTTCTGGCGCTAATGATTACAATGTTTCAGCACTAAAAAAAGATGATAGAAGTTTAGAGCGAGTGGCTGGATTTGTTGCCTCACGATTAATAAAAAACGATCGGCTTAGAAAAGGAATGTTGGGATTTTCTCTTCCTGTTAATTCATTGTTATATGCACCTTCGATAAGTGATGAAAACAAAGAGATAGAGTTACTAAGAAATCCAATTGCTAAAACAAGTAATGAACTTTTTAAAACTATAGAATCGTATCGTTCTGATTTCGCTGAATTGTTATTCAAAGAAGCAATATCAACAATTCAAGGCGCAAAAGGATTACTTAAGCCAGAAGACAGGAATATTGAGAATTTATCTCAAGATTCAAAAGCAGCGAAAATTACTGATGTTGAATCAAAAATACTCATGTTTGACCGCGACCAACAAGAAGGTTATATACCTGCTTTAAATGGACCTCAGAGAATAAGAGGGTTAGCAGGCTCTGGTAAAACCGTAATTTTAGCAATGAAAGTTGCTCAGACATTATTGCGCGATGAAACAAATAAAGCAACAATACTATACACATTTAGTACAAAGAGTCTATACCAACATGTTTTAAGATTAATACAGCGATTTTATAGAGAATTCCATGATGATTCTACAAATTTAGACCGAGTTTCAGTAATGCATTCTTGGGGCGGGCGTTCAAACGCTGGTGTTTACTATGAAGCATGTAAAGCGTTTGGTCATGATTTTTTAACTTATCCTCAGGCTCAAGTCGAATCAAAAGGCCTCATTGATCCCTTTGAGTATGTATGCAAAGAATTAATGGATAATGTTGATATTAAACCTCTTTATGATTATGTTTTTGTGGATGAAGCGCAAGATTATGGCATATACTTTTTAAGGCTTTGCACTAAACTTGCAAGAAATAAACAAGTTTGTTTTGGTGCTGATGTTTTTCAGAATATTTTCCAAAAGAGAACTCCTACTGCAGCTGAAATTTTTGAAGATGGCACAGAATTCATAAAAGACAAATTTCTAGAGGTTTGTTATAGGACGCCACTTGCTGTACTAGTCACAGCTCATGCTGTTGGATTAGGTGTATATGGTAAGCAAGTACAAAAAATTGAGTCCGTAAGATATTGGAAAGATCTAGGCTATTCTGTAGTTTCACGAGCAGATGGTGAATTCGATGAATCAGAACTCGTCGATGTTTTGCGTGAAGAAAAGAACTCACCATCATTTTCGCAGCAAGATACCAGAGAGTTATTAACTTATAACTTTCATAGCAAAGATGTTGATGAGGAAATTAATAATGTTGCAGCTGCCATAGAAAATGATATTAGAGGTGAAGGGTTATTGCCAGAAGATATTATGGTTATTTGCGCAGATGATTATAATTGCAAAGTCTATTTTAACAGGTTAACTAGAATTCTTAACTCTAGAGAGATATTTGCAAATAATGTCCATGCAGAAAAAATATCTATACATGATTTTAAAGTAAAAGATCGAGTAACGTTGACTACTATTCATAAAGCTAAAGGAAATGAAGCTTATTCAGTGTATATTTTGGGTGCTGACTTTTTATGCCATAACTTGAATATAAGAAATAGGAATCTTTTATTTACTGCCATGACACGAACTAAAGGTTGGTTATATATTTCTGGAGTAGGAGATAAAACCGATGGACTGAAGAGAGAAATTGAAACATCGTTGAACAATGTACCTCATATAAAATTTAATTATCCAACTAAAGCCGAAGCTCAACAAATAGAACATGATATTAAACACGATGAACAATTAACTTCAAAGGATATTAATGAACTAGAAATGATGCTACGTCGTTTTGGAAGTTTTGAGAATATGCAAAAATATATGGAAGAGCAAATCTCGAAAAAGGGGAAAAAATGACGCATAATGATTTATTCTCGATTCGTGAATCTCTCGACATCCTAGAAGCTGCGGAGATTTTATCAGAGCCAAATGAGAGAGTATATATACCAATTAATTATGCTTCACAATCTCGTGAATTACCATATTTAGATTACTGGGAGTTGCATAAGCGGAATTTTTGGTATCATGCCCGTCTTTCAGATGATAGTCTATTACTTTTTGAAAGTGATAGTTTTAGATTTATTATGAGCCCTATATCAATACCGAGCCAAGAGGAGTATTTTCTCTCGGAATTGGGTGATGACTGGACTCATTTAGATGAAGAGACTAAGCATGCTTTTTTGGCATCGGGAGATTTTAAGAGTGAATATAATTTATTTTTAGAATCAGTTTCTGATTTTAAAAGTTTTACGCCTGTCAGATTGGACCAACATCCTAAGCAATATAAAGCCTTATCTCATCCAGCTCATCATTTACATATTGGCTATGAGAATGAGTCTAGGATCCCTGTCAAAAGAGTTTTGACCCCTTTAGCCTTTACCGCATTTATTATTTCAACATTTTATCCAAAGGGATGGGAAAAGTTATATTCTAATGAGTATTTTGCCGATGGGAAAATCGATTCACTTAAAGTAAGGCTTGATCTAGTTGCACATATTAATCAAGATTTTTGGAGTGATGAACATGACGAGAAAAGATTATATTTAGTTTGATCTATAGTAAAAGATGAGATTTAGCAAACTTGGCGGAAGATCACAGGAGTCGAACCTGCCCGGGAACGCTGGCGTCCCCAACTGGATTTGAAGTCCAGCCACCTCACCGGAGATGACGATCTTCCGCGCCTCGATTGCTACATGGAGGCGGGGCGCATTATAGCTACTTTCAGGCATTTACCACATACCCCACACCACTTTTTTCACCTCTCTTTTGACCTGTACACTCCTGTTTCAGTTAATTCCTAAGAAAATCCTCATGTTAGCCCCTCGTGCTCCCAACATTTACCGCGATCACAAAAAACAAGAAACGTAATCTGCTAACCAGAAAACGCAATACCCGCCCCTGAAACGATGGTTTAAAACGTTGTAACCGGTCTCAGCGCCCCCTACAGCGTGAAGGATAAAAAAAGATGAGCGAAGTATTGTCAGTGAAAGAGAAGATTGGCTACGGCATGGGAGACGCCGCCAGCCACATCATTTTTGATAACGTCATGTTGTACATGATGTTTTTCTACACCGATATTTTCGGCATTCCCGCCGGGTTTGTCGGCACCATGTTCCTGCTGGCGCGCGCGCTGGATGCGATCTCCGAACCGTGCATGGGGCTGATTGCCGACCGCACCCGCAGCCGCTGGGGCAAGTTCCGTCCGTGGATTTTGTTTGGTGCCATCCCGTTCGGCATCGTCTGCGTGCTGGCCTACACCACGCCGGACCTCAGCCTCAACGGCAAAATGGTTTACGCTGCCGTTACCTACACCCTGCTGACCCTGCTCTATACCGTGGTCAACATCCCGTACTGCGCGCTGGGCGGAGTGATCACCAACGACCCGACGCAGCGTATCTCCCTTCAGTCCTGGCGCTTTGTGCTGGCGACCGCGGGCGGCATGCTCTCCACGGTGCTGATGATGCCGCTGGTGAACCTGATTGGCGGCGACGATAAGGCGCTCGGTTTCCAGGGCGGCATCGCCGTGCTGTCGGTGGTCGCGTTCCTGATGCTGGCATTCTGCTTCTTCACCACCAAAGAGCGCATCCAGGTGCCGCCGAGCACCACCTCCATGCGGGAAGACCTGCGCGACATCTGGCACAACGACCAGTGGCGCATCGTCGGCGTGCTCACCATCCTCAACATCCTCGCCGTCTGCGTGCGCGGCGGCGCAATGATGTACTACTGCACCTGGATTATGGGCTCGCCGGAGGTGTTCGTCGCGTTCCTCACCACCTACTGCGTCGGCAACCTCATTGGCTCCGCGCTGGCGAAACCGCTCACCGACTGGAAGTGCAAGGTCAGCATCTTCTGGTGGACCAACGCCGCGCTGGCGGTGGTCAGCGCGGCGATGTTCTTCGTGCCGATGCACGCCACGGTGCTGATGTTCGCCTTTATCTTCGTCATCGGCGTACTGCACCAGCTGGTGACGCCGATTCAGTGGGTAATGATGTCCGATACCGTCGACTACGGCGAATGGACCAACGGCAAGCGCCTGACCGGCATCAGCTTTGCGGGCACGCTGTTTGTGCTGAAGCTCGGCCTGGCCCTGGGCGGGGCGATGATCGGCTGGATGCTGGCTGGCGGCGGCTACGACGCGGCAGCCAAAACCCAGAACAGCGCGACCATCAGCATCATTATCGGCCTGTTTACCCTGGCCCCGGCGGTCTGCTACGTGCTGAGCGCCATTATCGCCAAACGCTACTACACGCTGAAAACCCCCTTCCTGACCAAAATCCTGGGCGAGCTGGCGCAGGGCGCGCGCCGCAACCAGCAGGAGTTTGAAAACCTGCCGGTCAGTAAAGAATTACAGAACTAAGAGGACGAAAGCATGAAAATCAGTGATGGAAACTGGCTTATTCAACCGGGCCTGAACGTGACGTATCCGGTTCAGGTGTTCGACGTGGAGCAGCAGGGCAACGACCTGGTGGTGTTTGTTGCGCCGCGCGACGTGCGCGAACGCACCTGGCAGCTCGACACGTTGATGTTCACGGTGCGCCTGTTTGCCCCACAGGAAGGGATTATCGGGGTGCGCATCGAACATTTCCAGGGCGCGCTGAATAACGGCCCGCACTATCCGCTGAACGTTCTGAAAGACGTGAAGGTAGAGATTGAAAACAACGCCGATTTTGCCGAGCTGAAAAGCGGCAGTATCAGCGTGCGCGTCACCAAAGGCGAGTTCTGGGCGCTGGATTTCCTGCGTAACGGCCAGCGCATTACCGGCAGCCAGCTGAAAAACAACGGCTACGTGCAGGACAGCAATACCGATCGCAATTACGTGTTCGAGCGTCTGGATCTGGGCGTGGGCGAAACGGTCTACGGCCTGGGCGAGCGCTTTACCGCGCTGGTGCGCAACGGCCAGACGGTCGAAACCTGGAACCGCGACGGGGGCACCAGCACCGAGCAGTCCTACAAAAATATCCCGTTCTACCTGACCAACCGCGGCTACGGCGTGCTGGTGAATCATCCCGAGAACGTCTCGTTTGAAGTCGGCTCCGAGAAGGTCTCCAGGGTGCAGTTCAGCGTGGAAGGGGAATATCTGGAATACTTCGTGATCGACGGCCCGACGCCGAAAGAGGTATTAAACCGCTATACGCAGTTCACCGGGCGTCCGGCGCTGCCGCCTGCGTGGTCGTTCGGCCTGTGGCTGACCACCTCGTTCACCACCAACTACGACGAAGCGACGGTGAACAGCTTTATCGACGGCATGGCCGAGCGCGACCTGCCGCTGCACGTGTTCCACTTCGACTGCTTCTGGATGAAGGCCTTCCAGTGGTGCGACTTCGAGTGGGACCCGGTGACCTTCCCGGATCCGGAAGGGATGATCCGCCGCCTGAAAGAGAAAGGGCTGAAGGTCTGCGTGTGGATCAACCCGTACATCGGCCAGAAATCCCCCATCTTCCGGGAGCTGAAAGAGAAGGGCTACCTGCTCAGGCGCCCGGATGGCTCCCTGTGGCAGTGGGACAAATGGCAGCCGGGGCTGGCGATTTATGACTTCACCAATCCGGACGCGTGCCGGTGGTATGCCGACAAGCTGAAAGGCCTGGTAGATATCGGCGTCGACTGCTTCAAGACCGACTTTGGCGAGCGTATCCCGACCGACGTCCAGTGGTTTGACGGATCCGATCCGCAGAAGATGCACAACCACTACGCCTACATCTACAACGAACTGGTGTGGAGCGTGCTGAAAGAGACGGTGGGTGAAGAAGAGGCGGTGCTGTTTGCACGCTCCGCGTCCGTGGGTGCGCAACAGTTCCCGGTTCACTGGGGCGGCGACTGCTACGCCAACTATGAGTCGATGGCCGAAAGCCTGCGCGGCGGGCTGTCGATTGGCCTGTCCGGCTTTGGGTTCTGGAGCCACGATATCGGCGGGTTCGAAAACACGGCCCCGGCGCACGTCTACAAGCGCTGGTGCGCGTTCGGGCTGTTCTCCAGCCACAGCCGCCTGCACGGCAGCAAATCCTACCGCGTGCCGTGGGCATACGATGACGAGTCCTGCGACGTGGTGCGCCACTTCACCCAGCTGAAGTGCCAGCTGATGCCGTACCTGTATCGTCAGGCGGCGCTGGCCCGCGAGTTCGGCACGCCGATGCTGCGCGCGATGATGCTGGAATTTCCGGACGATCCGGCGTGCGATTACCTCGATCGTCAGTACATGCTGGGGGATTCGTTAACGGTGGCACCGGTATTCTCCGAGGCGGGCGACGTGCAGTTCTACCTGCCGGAAGGGCGCTGGACGCACCTGTGGCACAACGACGAAATTCAGGGCAGCCGCTGGCATAAGCAGCAGCACGATTTCATGAGCCTGCCGGTCTACGTGCGCGACAACACGTTGCTGGCGCTGGGCAACAATAACCAGAAGCCGGACTACGCGTGGCACGAGGGAACGGCCTTTCAGCTGTTTAACCTGGACGACGGTGCAACGGCGGTGAGCGAGGTGCCTGCGGCGGACGGCGCGGTGGCGTTTACGCTGAAGGCGTCACGTCGGGGCGACATCGTGACCTTTACCGGCGCGGGAGACGCGCAAAACTGGTCGGTGTGCTTGCGCAACGTGCAGAAGGTGAGCGGCGTGAAGGGCGGCTCGCGCGCGGGCAGCGAGTGGGGCGTGGTGGTGAAAGCGGAGGGCGATGAGGTGGTGGTTCACCTTTAATTCCCCTAACCCTCCCCCCAAAGGGGCGAGGGAATGGTTTGCTTCCTCTCCCTTTCAGGGAGAGGGCTGGGGTGAGGGTGGTGTTGAAACCACCCCGCCCGTCATCGTCTGCTGCACCTGCTGTTTATCCATATTCACCGCGCTCAGCTTCCCATTCACCGTCGGCTTCAGCGGGGCATTCGCCTGCACGCTGCCGCTGGCGGTGAGCTGAATATTGCCGTCGCCCGTAATCGGCAGAGCAGGCCAGCCCCACTGCTGCAGCACGTTGAGCGGCACGCCGCGCCCGTCCAGGCTTACCGTGGTCTGCCGCTGCGGGAGTTGTGAAACGGTCGCCGTGGCTTCCAGAATGCCTTTTTCGGTAAATGCGCTCAGGTCGGTAATGTTCACCGTGGCGGCGTTGGCATTCAGCGCCAGCGACGGGCGGCGCACGTCGACGCGGTTAAAGGTCGCCGCCGCGCCGTTCAGGGTTGCGCTCCCGCCCCAGACGCCCCACTGGCGATCTTTCACCAGCTGCAGGTTTGCGCCATAGCCGTCCAGAGAGGTGATCTGCCAGGGGAAGGCGGGATCGATGTCGATCACCAGGTTACGGCTCAGGCCGAATTTTTGCAGCGTGACGCTGTTCAGCCATTCCGGCAGAGGCTCCATCCACAATGTTTTCCAGTTCTGCGGCAGGGTGTACTCCAGTCCGGCGATGGCAACATCGTCCAGAACCAGCGCTTTACCGTCGCGTAGCCAGTTGCCCGAGGTGCGTACCATGCCGCCCTCCCAGCGGGAGGTGAACTGACGCAGCGCCATGCCCTGCGGGGAAAACTCCGCATTCAGGATCGGGTCGAAAAGATGCAGCGAGCCGTAGATAAACTCGCTGGCGTTCATGGACAGACGACCTTCCTGGCTCTGCCAGTCACCTTTGCTCAGAGTCAGGTTGCGCAGGCTTAAGTCGAGATCGGTCACCGCCCAGTCCGGGCCCTGAAGCCGGGCGTCGGTCACGTCCAGACGGCCAATCTGCAAAGAGGGAATGGTGGCCAGCGGCGCGAAGAACGCCGTCAGCGTTTTATCGCTCTGCAGGCGGATCTCGTTCAGGCGCATGGTGTCGATAATCCAGCTCCCGTCGGCGTTGCGCAGGGCGGAGCCGGTGAGTGAACCACGAGCCATGTCGGCGCCAATCGTTTTCAGCACCACCTCCTTGCCGTTAAGCTGGCCCTCGATCAGCACATTGGTGGCCGGTACGCCGTTCAGGGTCAGCGATCCTGCGCTCATCTGGATTTGCGCATTATGCCCCAGCACGTTGCCGGCTTCCGGCTGCCATGGGCTGACGCCGCCCGTGACCTTCTGCGCGCTCAAATCCCATTCGGTATTCGGGCTGTTAAACGCCATGTTGTTCAACTGCAGGCGATCCGCCTGGAAAGGCAGCGGTGCCGTCTGGGGCGAGAGATTCAGCGTGCCGTCGAAGAGGGTGATGGTGTCCATGTGCAGCGGATCGGTTATCTGACGGCTGCTCAGGCCAATATCGACTTTTTTGGCTACCAGCGTGGCGGGTTTACCGTCCCGACCAAAGGTGACGTTTTCCAGAATGATGTGGGAAGGCGACGAAAAGCGGTGATTCATCTTGTCGAAACTGAGTTCGTAGTCGGTATTCACCGTTATCCAGCTGCTGACCTGAGACGCGCCCCAGCGGGTCTGGAGCAAAATGTAGAACGCCAGCAGCACAATGAGCAGGGCTACCAGAAGATAGATGAGGAGCTTTCCAATAAATTTCATGGTCTTCCATCCCGCAAAACGCACATAAGGGAGTTATGCACGATTTATGCGCAATCCTCAAGGCGGGAATGGTGTAATTCGATGTCACGGCAGGCATTGACTGCCTGCCGTGAGAGAAATCAATTTTTCTCAGGCGGGAAAACGAGGTTTAGCACGATAGCGGTGATACCGCCCGCAGCAATGCCGGAAGAGAGCAGGTTTTTCACCCAGTCAGGGGCGAACTGCAGGATCAGCGGCTGCTGGGAAACGCCCAAACCAACGGCCAGCGACAGCGCGATAATCATGATCGCGCGGCGGTTCAGCGGCTCGCGGGAGACGATACGCACGCCGGAGGCTGCGATAGTCCCGAACATCACCAGCGTTGCGCCGCCCAGCACCGGCTCTGGGATGTGCTGCACAAAGCCGCTTACCGCCGGGAACAGGCCGAGAACGATCAGCATTAGCGCCACCACAAAACCGACGTAGCGGCTGGCCACGCCGGTCAGCTGGATGACGCCGTTGTTTTGACCGAAGCAAGAGTTCGGGAAGGTGTTGAATACCGCAGAGACAAACGAGTTCAGACCGTTCGCCAGCACGCCGCCTTTCAGTCGCTTCATGTACAGCGGGCCGGACACCGGCTGCTCGGAGACGTCTGAGGTAGCGGTGATGTCGCCGATGGTTTCCAGAGAGGTGATCATAAAGACCAGCATCAGCGGCAGGAGCAGACCCCAGTCAATGCCCAGACCGTAGTACAAAGGCGTGGGGACGACGATCAGCGCGCTGTTGGTCGGCGCGGTGTTCTCCGGCAGCATGCCCAGCGCCCAGGCCAGCAGGTAACCCGCCGCCATGGCGATCACCAGCGAGGCGACGCGCAGGTAAGGGTTACGCTGACGGTTAAGCAGAATAATGATCGCCAGCACGACGCCTGCCAGCAGCAGGTTTTTCGGCGCGCCGAAGGTATGGTCGCTCATCGCGGCATAGCCGCCACCGATGGAGGTAAGGCCCACCTGAATCAGCGACAGGCCGATAATCATAACGACGACGCCGGAAACCAGCGGGGTGATGACGCGGCGAGCCAGATGCAGAACGCGGGAGATCACCATCTCCGTACAGCTGGCCAGCATCAGCGTGCCGAACAGCGCCGCCATCATGGTCGGAACATCCGCACCGCCGGTTTTCAGCGCCGTACCGCCCATGATCAGCGGTGCCACGAAGTTAAAGCTGGTGCCCTGAATCGACAACAAACCCGACCCCACCGGACCCCACGCTTTAATTTGAATAATCGAGGCCACGCCGGAGGCGAAAAGAGACATGCTGATAATGTGCTGCGTGTCCTGCGCCGGTAAGCCGAGCGCCTGGCAAATCAGCAGCGCCGGAGTGATCACCGCAACAAACATAGCCAGAAGATGCTGGCAGGCAGCGAAAAGCGTTTGCGGCAGCGGCGGGCGGTCTTCAAGGCGGTAAATCAGTTCGCTATTTTGCTTCTGCGCAATCGGTTGCGCATCAGGCGACTCTATGGTGTTAACGGACATCGGCGGCAATCCCACGGTGGAAAAGCGGGCATTTTATCTGACCACCTGGTAAAAGCAAACGATTGCCAGCAAAAAAAGGCAAGAAATTCTGCCGCTGTGAGCAGGTTTTCTACAACGCATCGGGAAAAAAAATTACACTTTTTGCGCCGGGGGCTCATGAAGAGCGCAAACCGGCCCAGGATAACGCCGCGTGTGTATGGAACACGCGCAAAAAAGGAGCCTTCTATGATTCATCTCGATACGTTGTCGACCCTTGTTGCCGCAACGCTGGTCTTACTGCTTGGTCGTAAGCTGGTACATAGCGTTTCCCTTCTGAAAAAGTACACCATTCCTGAACCCGTCGCCGGCGGCCTGCTGGTAGCGCTGGCCCTGCTGGTGCTGAAAAAAAGCCTGGGCTGGGAAATCGATTTTGATATGTCCCTGAAAGACCCGCTGATGCTGGCCTTCTTTGCCACTATCGGCCTGAACGCCAACCTGGCGAGCCTGCGCTCGGGCGGTAAGGTGCTCGGCGTATTCCTGATTGTGGTGGTGGGGCTGCTGCTGATGCAAAACGCCATTGGCATCGGCATGGCGACGCTGCTGGGGCTGGATCCGCTGATGGGGCTGCTGGCGGGGTCGATTACCCTTTCGGGCGGTCACGGAACCGGGGCCGCGTGGAGCAAGCTATTCATCGAACGCTACGGCTTTGAAAACGCGACGGAAGTGGCGATGGCCTGTGCCACCTTTGGCCTGGTGCTGGGTGGCCTGATTGGCGGCCCGGTGGCGCGTTATCTTGTGAAGCGCTCCACCACGCCGGACGGCAGGCCGGACGATGAGCTGGTGCCTACCGCCTTTGAAAAGCCGGACGTTGGGCGCAGTATCACCTCGCTGGTGCTGATTGAAACCATCGCGACGATCGCCATCTGCCTGACCGTGGGCAAAGTGGTTGCGCAATGGCTGGCGGGCTCCGCGTTTGAGCTGCCGACGTTTGTTTGCGTGCTGTTTATCGGGGTGATCCTGAGCAACGGTCTGGCGCTGATGGGCTTCTACCGCGTGTTTGAAAGGGCGGTGTCGGTGCTCGGTAACGTCTGCCTGTCGCTGTTCCTGGCGATGGCGCTGATGAGCCTCAAGCTGTGGGAGCTGGCCTCGCTGGCGCTGCCGATGGTGGCGATTCTGGCAGTGCAAACCCTGTTTATGGCGCTGTACGCTATGTTCGTCACCTGGCGCATGATGGGCAAAAACTACGATGCGGCGGTGCTGGCGGCGGGTCACTGCGGGTTTGGTCTGGGGGCAACCCCAACGGCCATCGCTAACATGCAGGCGATCACAGAACGGTTCGGGCCATCGCACATGGCGTTTCTGGTGGTCCCGATGGTCGGGGCGTTCTTTATTGATATCGTCAACGCGCTGGTGATCAAGCTATACCTGATGCTGCCGATGTTTGCCTGAAATCAGGCGTTGGAATACCGCTCGGTTTCCGGCATCCAGCGCTCAATTAACGCTGCCGCCTGTTCGGGGTAGCGTTCATGAATGTGGCGCGCAAGGCGCTGAACTTCCGGGATCATAGCCTGATCGCGCAGCAAATCCGCCACTTTGAATTCGGCGTTCCCCGTCTGGCGCGTGCCCAGCAGTTCACCCGGGCCGCGGATCTCCAGGTCTTTTTGCGCAATCACAAAACCGTCGTTGCTGTCGCGCAGCACCTGCAACCGCATCTGGGCGGTTTTCGAGAGCGGGGCTTTGTAGAGCAGGACGCAGTGGGAGGCTACCGCGCCGCGGCCAACGCGCCCGCGCAGCTGGTGGAGCTGGGCAAGACCCAGGCGCTCCGGGTTTTCGATAATCATCAGGCTGGAGTTCGGGACGTCCACGCCCACTTCAATGACCGTCGTGGCGACCAGCAAATGCAGCTCGCCCTGCTTAAACGACTGCATCACCGCCTGTTTTTCAGCGGGCTTCATGCGTCCGTGAACCAGACCCACGTTCAGCTCCGGCAGCGCCAGCTTGAGTTCTTCCCACGTGGCTTCGGCAGCCTGCGCTTCCAGCAGTTCAGACTCCTCGATCAGCGTACAGACCCAGTAGGCCTGACGTCCTTCGTGGGTGCAGGCGTTGCGCACGCGGTCAATAATATCGCTGCGACGCGTGTCAGGAATCGCGACCGTCGTCACCGGCGTCCGCCCCGGCGGCAGTTCGTCGATAGTGGAGGTATCCAGATCGGCGTAGGCGGTCATTGCCAGGGTGCGCGGGATCGGCGTGGCGGTCATGATCAGCTGATGCGGGTGGAAGCCCTGTTGAAGGCCTTTTTCCCACAGCGCCAGACGCTGATGGACGCCAAAGCGGTGTTGTTCATCGATAATCACCAGCGCAAGGCCGTTGAACTGCACCTGCTCCTGGAAGATAGCGTGCGTGCCGACAATCATCTGCACCTGCCCGCTGGCGATGGCTTCCTGCTGCGCAAGTCGCGCTTTGCCTTTTTGCTTCCCGGCAAGCCAGCCCACTTCAATCCCCAGCGGCGCGAACCAGGCGCGGAAATTGTTGGCGTGCTGTTCAGCCAGCAGCTCGGTCGGCGCCATAAGCGCGACCTGTTTACCGTGGGCAATCGCGCGCAGGGCTGCCAGCGCGGCAACCAGCGTTTTACCGGACCCTACATCGCCCTGCACCAGGCGCATCATCGGCACGTCGAGCGCCATATCGCGTTCAATCTCAGCGGTGACGCGCGCCTGCGCGCCGGTGGGTTTAAACGGCAGAGAGGCCAGCAGCTTATCTTTGAGCGCATCATTCTGGCTTAAAGGCTGAGCGTGGAAACGCTGCGCGCCCGCACGAAGCGCCAGCATGCTCAGGTTATGCGCCAGTAATTCCTCAAGGATAAGACGCTGTTGGGCGGGGTGTTTGCCGCTTTCTAAATCGCTGAGCTGCAGCGTTGGCGGTGGACGGTGCAGGGTTCGCAGCGCCTCGGGCAGGCTCATCATGCCCTGCGCCAGCTCGGGCGGCAGCAGCTCGGTAATGGCGCAGGTATCCAGTAGCTCCAGCGCCTGATCGGTGAGCTTACGCAGCGTCGCCTGCTTGATGCCTTCGGTCGTCGGGTAAACCGGGGTGAGCGTCTCCTGCAGCTCCGGCGTGCTGAGATCGCCCTGCACGCGGTACTCCGGGTGGATCATCTCTGCACCGTATTTCCCGCGTTTGGCTTCACCATAGGCCAGCACCCTGCGGCCCGTCGCCAGGCTGTTTTTCATCGCCGCGCTGAAGTTGAAAAAACGCATGGTAAGAATGCCGGTGCCGTCGCTGATCTGGCAGGTCATCATCCGGCGTCCGCCGAAGGTGATATTGCAGTTCAGTACTTCGCCTTCAACGGTGGCGTAAATGGCGGGAAGGAGATCGCCAATCTTATAGAGCTGGGTGCGGTCTTCGTAACGCAGGGGGAGGTGAAGCAGGAGATCCTGCACGGTGTGCAGGCCAATTTTCGCCAGCTTATTGCTTTGCGCCGCGCCCACGCCCGTCAGGCTGTTAAGCGGGATGGCATCCAGCAGGCGGCCTTTCATCGCTTACCCGGCGTACTGCATGGTGGCCCACCACTCGGCATCGGCTTCAATTTCGCCCTGCGCGTTGACGTGGGGGTAAGGCAATTTTTTCTGCTTCGCAACGCGAGCCAGCACCGGATAACCACCTTCAAACAGCAGGCGCTGCTGTTCATCTTCCGGCAGCATGCTGTTGCTGCGCTCGTACATCCCCGCGTTCTGACGCTGGCGCTGCGCTTCATAAAGAATGAGCGCGGACGCCACGGAGACGTTGAGAGACTGGACCATGCCGATCATCGGAATGATGATGTCCCGATCCGCCAGATCCAGCGCTTCCTGGGAGATCCCGGTTTTCTCCTGACCCATTAAAATGCAGGTCGGGCGGGTGTAGTCGATCTCGCGGAAATCTACGGCTTTAGCGGACAGGTTAGTGGCAAGGATCTGCATCCCGCGCCCTTTCAGGTGCGATACGGCTTCGCCAATGGTGTGATGATTTTTGACGGACACCCAGCTGTTGCTGCCTGCCGCCGCTGAGACCGTATTTCGCATACGGCCGTCCGGCCAGACGGCGTGCACTTCATGCACACCGACAGCATCTGCGGTACGGACGATGGCAGAGACGTTATGAGGTTTATGCACCTGCTCCATGCAGACCGTCAGGTCAGGCTGACGCCTGGCGAGCATTTCGCAGATACGTGCATAACGTTGTGAATTCATAAACCTAGTTTCGGTTTCGGGTGACTTTAATCACGTCCGGCATGACGCGGATCTTGCGCATAATATTCGCCAGATGTACGCGGTCGCGGGCGGTCAGACGAATAAAGGCGCTATAAACGCGGCCATCTTTTTCTTCCGTATTCAGACTCTGAATGTTGGAAGAGGCCGTGTTGATCGCTGCCGTCAGGTTCGCCAGGGCACCCTGGTGGTTGAACATATCCACCTTAATTTCGGTGATAAATTCCTGCGCGGTCTCTTTATCCCACTCGACCGCCATAAACTTCTCGGCTTCTTTCTGGTAGCCGCGAATGTTACGACAGGATTCATGGTGGATAACCAGCCCTTTCCCCGGGCTGACGTGCGCAATAATCGGGTCGCCAGGAATTGGGCGGCAACATTTTGCGAAGGTGATCAGTACCCCGTCCGCGCCTTTAATCGGCAAATGAGCATGGCCAGATGCGCCTGGAGCAGAAGGTGTCGCTTCGCCCTGCTGCAAGTTTTTCGCTACTACGACGCTCATAGCGTTGCCCAGACCAATTTCCGCCAGCAGATCGTCCAGAGACGTGAGCTTCATTCGGTCGAGTTCGCGCTGGATATGCTCCGGTGGGATCTCAGCCAGCTTACGGCTACCGCCCAACGCGTGGTTGAGCAGCCGACGTCCCAGACTGACGGAATCATCACGCTTGAGGTTTTTCAGCAGCTGGCGAATTTTGGCGCGTGCTTTGGAGCTTACGACAAAGTTCAACCAGGCCGCGTTCGGACGTGCGCCCGGCGCGGTAATAATTTCTACCGTCTGGCCGCTGGAGAGCGGCTGAGACAGCGGATAAGGCTGTCTGTCGACGCGCGCGCCGACGCAGGCATGCCCGATATCGGTATGCACGGCGTAAGCGAAATCGACCGGCGTTGCGCCCGCAGGCAGTTCGACAATGCGACCTTCTGGGGTGAAAACGTAAATCTCATCCGGGAAGAGATCGGATTTAACGCTCTCGATAAATTCAAACGAGCTGCCCGCACTCTGCTGAAGTTCCAGCAGGCTCTGCATCCAGCGCTGGGCGCGGATTTGTGCGGTCGTACTGCTTTCGCCGCCGTGCTCTTTATAGGCCCAGTGTGCGGCTACACCCATCTCTGCCATCTGGTCCATGTCTTCGGTGCGAATTTGCACCTCAACAGGCACGCCGTGCGGCCCGATCATCGAGGTGTGCAAAGATTGATAGCCGTTCGCTTTTGGAATGGCGATATAATCTTTCATGCGCCCCGGACGCGGCTTGTAGAGGCTGTGCATCTGCCCCAGCACGCGATAACAGGTGTCCGAGTCATGGACGATCACGCGGAAGGCGTAGATATCCATGATCGAGTGAAAACGTTGCTCTTTGAGCACCATTTTGCAGTAGATGGAGTACAGGTGTTTCTCGCGACCGCTAACGCGGCACGGAATTCCCGCTTCCTGCAAGCGCCCTTCGATTTCAGAGAGGATTTTTTGAATCATCTCTTTACGGTTACCGCGTGCGGCTTTCACCACCTCTTTAATGACGCGATAACGGTTCGGGTACAACGCTTCAAAACCCAGCTCTTCCAGCTCGGTTTTAATGTGGTGAATACCTAAACGGTGCGCCAGCGGGCTGTAAATTTCGAGGGTTTCACGGGCAATGCGGCGACGTTTATCCGGACGAAGTGAGCCCAGCGTGCGCATGTTGTGGGTGCGGTCAGCGAGTTTGATGAGAATGACGCGAATATCCTGCACCATCGCCATAATCATCTTGCGGAAGTTTTCGGCTTGCGCCTCTTTCTTGTCGCGGAAATTCAGCTTATCAAGCTTAGAGACCCCTTCCACCAGTTCGGCAACGCTTTTGCCAAACAGCTGTTCCATGTCCTGATAAGTGGCAGGGGTATCTTCGATCACGTCGTGCAGCAGAGCGGCCATGAGCGTTTCGTAGTCGAGTTTCATCTCGGCCAGAATACAGGCCACCGCTACCGGGTGCGTGATATAGGGTTCACCGCTTGAACGTGTCTGGCCCTCGTGAGCGTCACGTGCAACGAGATACGCCTGCTGAAGACGCTTAATCTGGTCTTCAGGCAGGTAGATTTGAATCAGTTGATTCAGGCTTTCAAACAGATACAAGGGCGACCCGCAGGTTTAATTAACGACGACCTTCAGCAATAGCGGTTACGGCCTGCAGTTCTGCGGCTTCCTGCTCTTGCTGCTCCTGGCGCTCACGCACGTCGAGGATCTGGTTGTTGATCAGACCTTCTTCGATTTCGCGAAGTGCAATAACGGTGGTTTTATCGTTTTCTTCCGGTACCAGCGGATCTTTACCGCCTACCTGCATCTGACGAGCGCGACGCGCGGCGACCAGCACCAGGTCAAAACGGTTACCAATTTTCTCTACAGCGTCCTGAACAGTTACGCGTGCCATACTTAAAATGCTCCACAGGTGAAGAAATGACTGGGCATGATACTGAAAGTGGGTTCAGTCTGCCAACAGTTTGGTGATTAATGCGTCATGTCGCTGCTTCTGGCGGCTCATACGCAGACGTTCTGCACGAAGAATGGTTTTGAGATCGCTCAGCGCGGCATCAAAATCATCATTCACAATTAGGTAATCATATTCCGCGTAATGGCTCATTTCTGCAACAGCCTGTTCCATACGCTTTGCGATCACTTCTTCGCTGTCCTGGCCGCGCCCACGCAGGCGGCGATCCAGCTCATCTTTCGATGGCGGTAAAATAAAGATACTGCGGGAGTCAGGCATTTTCTTGCGAATTTGCTGCGCACCCTGCCAGTCGATATCCAGGAACACATTCACGCCCGTGGCCAGAACCTGCTCAATGGTTTCACGCGAGGTACCGTAGTAATTACCGAAGACTTCAGCGTGTTCAAGAAACGCGTCTCTGCCGATCATCGCTCTGAATTCGTCGTGATCCACAAAGAAATAGTGTTCACCGTGCACTTCACCCGGACGCGGCGCTCGCGTGGTATGAGAAACAGAAACCTGTGTGTCGTACAACGGTTGGGTTTTTAACAGTGCCTGAATAAGGCTGGATTTACCCGCGCCGCTAGGGGCAGAAACAATATAAAGCGTGCCTTGAGCCATGAGAGTCTTTTGTATGTGTTAACGAAGAAGTCCTACATACGGGCTTATTATACACGTCACCGCCGTGTGACGTAGCCTTTGTCACACTTTTTCCCCTGGATTATTGAATTTTGCGTGCCGTTTTCAGGTTTTATCTGGGGTTTTCAGCCACCAAAAGAAATACCGGATAGCGTCTCGCATTGTGAAACGTTGCCGTTAGCCTTGTTTCAGGCATCAGGATATACCTCCTGCAATGCAAAGGAGGGGTAGCGATGTGGCGATGGATAAGCGGGGTAATGTTGTTGTGGTGTGGCTATGGCGCGGCGGTTTGCCCAGTGTGGTCGCAGGCAAAAGCAGAGAAAGAGATGGCGTCGTTAAGCGCGCAAATCAAACGCTGGGATAACGCTTACTGGAAGGAGGGGGTGAGCGAGGTCAACGACGAAGTTTACGACCAGCTTCACGGGCGCTTAACGCAGTGGCAGCGCTGTTTCGGCAGCGAGCCTTCAGAAGAGAAACTCCCTAATCTGACGGGGAGCGTAAAACATCCTGTCGCCCATACGGGCGTACATAAAGTGGCCAGCAAAGAGGCTCTGAGACAGTGGATGCTCGCTCGGCAACATCTGTGGATGCAGCCCAAAGTTGACGGTGTGGCGGTAACGCTGGTCTATCGTGACGGAAAGTTGACCCAGGCCATCAGTCGAGGTGATGGCCTGAAAGGGGAAGACTGGACCGATAAGGTACGTTTAATCCCGTCTGTTCCGCAAAAGCTCACCGGCAAGTTGGCAAATAGCGTCTTACAGGGCGAGCTTTTCTGGTTAAGCGACAATCACGTTCAGCGGCAGATGGGCGGGATGAATGCTCGCGCAAAAGTTGCGGGTGCGATGATGCGGCAAAAGGATAACGCGCTATCGAATAAGCTCGGCGTATTCATCTGGGCCTGGCCGGACGGACCGAAAGAGATGCATACATCTCTAGCTGAACTGTCTCAGGCCGGTTTTACGCTATCGGCACGGTATACGTTACCCGCCGATTCTGTTGATGCCGTCGAGAAACAGCGCGCGGCCTGGCACGTAACCGCATTACCCTTTGCCACGGATGGCATTGTGGTGCGTTCGGAGAATGAACCCGCGGGCGAAGATTGGTTACCGGGAGAAGGCAGCTGGGTCGTCGCGTGGAAATATCCTCCTGCAGCCCAGGTCGCCGAGGTGAGTGATATTCATTTTTCCGTGGGACGAACGGGCAAAATTTCCGTTGTAGCAGCGCTGGAACCCGTGCAACTGGATGATAAACAGGTGCAGCGGGTGAGTCTGGGCTCGGTTGAGCGCTGGCAGGGGCTGGATATTGCCCCGGGGGATCAGATCCAGATCAGCCTGGCCGGGCAAGGTATCCCCCGATTTGATAAGGTGCTCTGGCGCGGGACTGACAGACATAAACCAGAGCCTCCGGCCCCACGTTATCATTCTCTTAGCTGTTTCTATGCTTCACCGGAGTGTATGGAACAGTTCTTTGCCCGGCTGACCTGGCTTAGTTCAAAGCAGGTACTTGATATTGATGGATTAGGCGAGTCAGGCTGGCGAACCCTCTGGCAGGCGCATCATTTTGAACATCTCTTTTCGTGGCTGTTATTAACGCAGGCGCAGCTGCAGGCTGTACCGGGATTTTCCTCTGCGCGCGGGCTGGCGCTCTGGCACCGATTTAATCTGGTGCGCGAGAAGCCTTTTATCCGCTGGCTCATAGCATTGGGTGTGCCAATGTCGCAGTCTTCGCTGAAGGCAATGGGAGACATATCGTGGCAGAAGATGAGCGGGCGCAACGCAAAGGACTGGCAGACCCTGCCGGGAACGGGAGAGGAGAAAGCGCGACAAATCATTAACTGGCTGCACGCGCCTCAAATTGATGTGCTGGCGAAATGGCTCGCTGAACAGCACATCAATGGGTTCTGAAGCTAGTGTGCGCTGTGTTTGTAATGAAAAACGGGCAGCCCGAGCTTCAGACGCAGCGCCAGCATGCGGGCCGTAAAGCCAAATAGCAGCGTCGAGATGACCACCACGTCATGGTTAGAAACATAATGCTGCAGAGCGATATAAAGCACCGCTGCCGCAAAGGAAATGCCAGCATACAGCTCTTTTTGAAAGACCAGGGGGATGCGTTTGCAGAACATATCTCGCAGCACGCCGCCGAATACGCCCGTGACCACGGCAGCAATGGTGGCGATTACCGGGCCTTCCCCCATATCGAGCGCGATTTGCGCACCGATGATCGAAAAAACGATCAGCCCCAGCGCATCAAGCACCAGGAACAGGCGGCGAAGATGGGGCATAACGGGCGCCACGATGGTGGTTAACACGGCGGCCGTTGCCACGATAATCACGTACTCTGGGTGTTTAACCCAGCCGAGCGGGTAATGGCCAAGCAGAATATCGCGCACGGAACCGCCGCCCAGTGCGGTCGCTGTAGCAATAATGATTACGCCGAAGGTGTCCATACGGCGACGTCCGGCGGCAAGTGCGCCGGTCATGGCTTCTGCGGTGATGCCAATGAGATAAAGGATGTGAAGCAGCATATACCCTCCGGTGTGAACGCGTGGGAGGTTAGCGATTTGTGCGCAAGATCACGATTGAGATTTTCTAAGGCGACCTGATTTGCCCTATAAATTTTTATCAGGATATGTTGAAAAAGCTTGATGAGCGGCGGTAAAAAACAAAAATAGATGCAGGGATGGATTAGAAATAGTAATGGGTGGCACCATCGACACCACCCGAAATCCATTACTCGATATTCTGGATCTGCTCGCGCATCTGCTCAATCAGCACTTTCAGCTCAATCGCTGAATTCGTCACTTCTGCATTGATTGACTTAGACGCCAGGGTGTTCGACTCGCGGTTGAACTCCTGCATCATAAAGTCCAGACGGCGGCCCACAGCTTCTTTCTTCTTCAGAATGTTGTAGGTTTCTTTAACGTGCGCTTCCAGACGGTCCAGCTCTTCAGCGACATCGATACGCTGCGCCATCAGCACCAGCTCTTGTTCCAGACGGGTGTTTTCCAGCTGAACTTCCGCTTCTTCCAGTTTGGCGACAAGACGCTCGCGCTGCCATTGCAGCACTTCTGGCATATGGGCGCGGACTTTGGCTACTTCGGTGCTCACGCCTTCAAGGCGCTGCTCAATCATCGCTTTCAGCGCCTGGCCTTCGGTTTCACGGGCAACGATAAAGTCGTCCAGCGTGCCGTCGAGGGCTGCCAGGATTTCAGCGGCAATGGCATCCAGGTCCTGTTCACCGGCGGCCATGACGCCAGGCCAGCGCAGAATATCAACCGGGTTGATTTCGCCTTCATCGCTCTGCATTTTGACCCAGTTCGCCGCATTCACGAGCTGTTTCGCCAGTTTTTCGTTGAGGATCAGTTCGCCCTGAGCGCTGGCATCAGGCTCAAAGCGCAGGTTACATTCCACTTTCCCGCGCGTCAGACGCGTACGGATACGTTCACGTACGACAGGCTCAAGGCTGCGGAACTGCTCCGGCATACGGAAATACGTTTCCAGGTAACGCTGGTTTACCGAGCGCATTTCCCATGTGGCGCTACCCCAGCTACCCTTGATTTCACGCCGGGCGTAGGCGGTCATACTGCGGATCATAGACATTCCCGTTTTTAAAGGAGAGATGGGGGGATTATAGCTTTCGGGGGCTTCTCAGGATAGGAATAAGCGTCCTTTATCCGTATAATGCGCAGCCACATTCGTTTCAAGCCGGAGAATCCATCATGCGTCCATCAGGTCGTAGCGCCAATCAGGTGCGTCCCGTCACCCTGACCCGTAACTATACAAAACACGCTGAAGGCTCCGTGCTGGTTGAGTTTGGTGACACGAAGGTTCTCTGCACCGCGTCCATTGAAGAAGGCGTTCCGCGTTTCCTGAAAGGTCAGGGCCAGGGCTGGATCACCGCAGAGTACGGCATGCTGCCGCGTGCGACCCATACCCGAAACGCCCGCGAAGCGGCAAAGGGCAAGCAGGGCGGTCGTACCATGGAAATTCAGCGTCTGATCGCGCGTGCGCTGCGTGCAGCCGTTGATCTGAAAATCCTCGGCGAATTCACCATTACGCTGGACTGCGACGTTATTCAGGCAGACGGTGGTACGCGTACGGCGTCCATTACTGGCGCATGCGTGGCGCTGGCGGATGCCCTTAACAAGCTGGTTGCGGCCGGTAAGCTGAAAACCAACCCAATGAAAGGTATGGTTGCGGCGGTGTCCGTGGGTATCGTTAACGGTGAAGCGCTTTGCGATCTGGAATACGTTGAAGATTCTGCCGCCGAGACCGACATGAACGTGGTGATGACCGAAGACGGTCGCATCATTGAAGTACAGGGCACGGCGGAAGGCGAGCCGTTCACCCACGACGAGCTTCTCTCCCTGCTGGCGTTGGCCCGAGGGGGAATCGAATCCATTGTAACGACGCAGAAAGCGGCGTTAGAAAATTGATTTTAAAGGCGACCAATGAGTCGCCTTTTTTTTGCCTGTAAGACAGAAAAACCAAAGGAGCAAATCCATGAAATCGTATCAGCGCCAGTTTATTGAGTTTGCGCTTAACAAGCAGGTACTTAAGTTTGGCGAGTTTACGCTGAAATCCGGGCGTAAGAGTCCCTATTTCTTCAACGCCGGGCTGTTTAATACCGGGCGCGATCTGGCACTGTTAGGCCGTTTCTATGCCGAAGCGCTGGTGGATTCCGGGATTGATTTTGATCTGCTGTTTGGCCCGGCCTATAAAGGCATTCCGATTGCGACCACCACCGCGGTGGCGCTGGCGGAACACCATGACCGCGATGTGCCGTACTGCTTTAACCGCAAAGAGGCTAAAACCCACGGTGAAGGCGGGAATCTGGTCGGCAGCACACTGCAGGGCCGCGTCATGCTGGTCGATGACGTGATCACCGCGGGTACGGCGATCCGCGAATCGATGGAGATTATCCAGGCCAACGGTGCGACGCTTGCTGGCGTGCTGATTTCTCTGGATCGTCAGGAGCGTGGTCGCGGTGAAATTTCCGCTATTCAGGAAGTTGAGCGCGATTACAGCTGTAAAGTGACGTCGATTATCACCCTAAAAGAGCTGATTGCGTATCTGGAAGAGAAGCCTGAGATGGCGGACCATCTGGCGGCGGTACGTGCGTACCGGGAAGAGTTCGGGGTGTAGTTAAATTGCCCGGTGGCGCGACGCTTACCGGGCTTACGGATTACTGCAGCTGAGCAGCCACTAACGGCCAGCGGGCATCAAAATCGTCCGTTGGACGGTATTTGAATTCGCTACGCACAAAGCGGGAGAGCATTCCTTCACAAAACGCCAGAATCTGGCTCGCCAGCAGCGTTTCATCAATGCTGTAACCCTCGCCCTCACGCATTTTCTTTTCGCGCAGTACCTGGCGCAGCTGCGCTTCAATTCGCTCGAAAAGCTGGTTAATGCGGCCCTGCAGTCTGTCCTGTTCAAACATCAGCGCGTGGCCGGTGAGGATACGGGTTAAGCCCGGATTGCGTTCACCGAAGCCCAGGATTAACAGCACAATCAGACGCAGACGCGCGGTCGTGTCTTTTTCATCTTTCAGAATCAGGTTGATGCGCGTGATCAGGCTGTCTTCAATGAATTCGATCAGGCTGTCGAACATCCGGGTTTTGCTCGGAAAATGACGGTACAGCGCCGCCTCAGACACGCCCACAGAGGCGGCCAGTTTAGCGGTGGTGATGCGTTGACTTCCATCGCTGGATTCAAGCATCAGAGCCAGAGATTGAAGTATTTCTTCGCGACGATTCCTTTTCGCGGTTTGTTTTTCTGCCATGTTACAAAATACCCCTGAAAATAAGCACTTGCCAGGCTGGCATCCACACAGCGACCGCAAACTGGCGTTTGCGGTTTGTTATTGCATTATGACGCTGTGAGATACTTGTCTTTCGGGCCGTTATTTGCGCCCGGAATGGCCGAAGCCGCCTTCGCCACGGTCGGTGGCGTCAAAGTCTGCCACCAGGTTAAATTCTGCCTGTACCACCGGTACAAAGACCATCTGTGCGATACGCTCGCCTGGTTCAATGGTGAAGCTGTCCTGACCACGGTTCCAGACGGAGACCATCAGTTGACCCTGATAGTCGGAGTCAATCAGACCCACCAGGTTACCCAGCACAACGCCGTGCTTATGGCCCAGACCAGAACGCGGCAGGATCACCGCTGCCAGAGACGGGTCAGCAATGTGAATCGCCAGGCCAGTTGGAACCAGGGTAGTGGCACCCGGAGCCAGTTCTACGGCGTCATCGAGACAGGCGCGCAGGTCAAGACCGGCAGAGCCGGAGGTGGCATAGGTTGGCAGCGGGAATTGCTCGCCAACACGCGGGTCCAGAATCTTAACGTCGATTTTTTTCATCATAACGGGTAACGATCTCGTCCAGTAATTGTTGGCCCAGGAGTTCCTTGCGCTCAAGCGGTAAGACTTTATCTCCATCCTGCCAGAAAAGGTGCAGTGCGTTGCTGTCGCTGTTAAATCCCTGTGTGGCCAGCGATACGTCGTTCGCGCAAATCAAATCGAGGTTTTTGCGGGTACGTTTTTGCCGGGCATATTCTTCCACATTATTCGTTTCTGCGGCAAACCCAACAACGTATGGACGATGGCTTTTTAGTGCGGCGACACCGGCAACGATGTCCGGGTTTTTCACCATTTTTATTGTTAATTCATCGCCTTGCTTTTTAATTTTAGCCTCGGCGATCGTCTCGGCACGATAGTCTGCAACGGCTGCACAGCCGATAAAAATCTGCTGGCTTTGAGCATGTGCCTGCACGGCGGCTTCCATCTCCAGCGCGGTGGTAACGTCAATTCGCTTCACAAACGCAGGGGTAGGCAGCGATACCGGGCCGCTCACCAGCGTGACGTTCGCGCCGCGCTTCGCCGCTGCGGCGGCAATGGCAAAACCCATCTTACCGGAGCTGTGATTGGTGATATAGCGCACCGGGTCCAGCGGCTCGCGCGTAGGGCCCGCGGTAATCATGATGTTGAGATGTTGCAGATCGTTGACAGGCGAAAAATGGGCGGCGGCCATATCAACAATCGTCAGCGGATCAAGCATGCGACCCGGGCCAACGTCGCCGCAGGCCTGGCTGCCGCTGTCCGGTCCCCAGATAAGCAGTCCGCGTGAGGCCAGCGTCTCAAGATTGTGCTGGGTGGCCGCATTACGGTACATCTGCTGGTTCATAGCAGGAACGACGGCAACAGGCGCAGGCGTGGCCAGACAAATGGTGGAAACCAGGTCGTTTGCCATACCGGCCGCCACCCGAGCGATTAAATCGGCCGTGGCGGGGGCGAGGATAACCAGGTCTGCCCATTTACCCAGTTCAATATGGCCCATCGCGGCTTCGGCGGCCGGATCGAGCAGGCTGTCAGAAACCGGGTATCCTGAAACGGCCTGCAGGCTCAGGGGAGTGATAAAGGCTTTACCGCCTTCGGTTATCGCGACCCGCACGTCAGCCCCTCGCTCGCGCAGGCGACGCACGAGGTCCGGCGCTTTATAAGCAGCAATGCCGCCGCTCACGCCAAGAACGATTTTTTTACCGGCCAGGCTCATCATGATTCTTTCCTGTTGGGTTTCACCAGAGAGCAGGCATTTTATCACAATCCCCAAAGCGGGGTGATTTTGTCCTTCGGCCACTTTGCGAGGCGCCACGCAAGAACGCAATGTGGTCGTCGAGGGACGGATTGGCCTGTGGCAGCATGAGGTTAAAAAAGGGAGAAAGGGCATGGAAGAAAAGGATGAGGAGCTGCTGCCGCGCGAAAAACTGCTGCGCTATGGTGTCACCCTGTTAAAAGACGATGAACTATTGGCGCTCTTTTTACGTACCGGAACGCCCGGAAAAACGGTATTTACGCTGGCAAAAGAGCTGATAGCACATTTCGGTTCGCTGTACGGTTTATTGACCGCCGATCTGGCGCAGTTTAAGCACGTTGAGGGAATTGGCGTGGCGAAATATGCCCAACTGAGGGGCATAGCTGAACTTGCCCGCCGTTTTTATAATGTCCGCATGGAGAAGGAAGATCCGATCCTGACGCCAGAAATGACGCGTGAATTCCTGCAAAGTCAGTTAACCGATATTGAACGCGAGATCTTTATGGTGATCTTTGTCGATAACAGAAATCGAGTGCTTAAACATAGCTGTCTCTTTGCGGGCACATTGAGCCACGTTGAGGTGCATCCGCGTGAAATTGTGCGGGAAGCGATAAAAGTGAATGCAGCGGGCGTGATCCTCGCGCATAATCACCCCTCTGGCTGTGCAGAACCGAGCAGAGCTGACAAAGAAATCACCGAGCGCATTATCAAATGCTGTCAATTCATGGACATTCGTGTGCTGGACCATCTGATAATTGGCCGCGGTGAGTACATTTCTTTCGCAGAACGTGGCTGGATTTAGGCTATTTCTCGCGATCCATCGGGATCTTTGTCTGTTCGGGACTTGAGCACACCGCCGAGTCAGCGTATACTACGCCACCTTTGAGAATCTCGGGTTTGGCATTTGGGCCTGGCAATCGAGAGTTCACTTAGAACTATGCGATGACCGGGCTGTAAAGCCTGACGAGGCGCCGATACCCCATACGAAGCTCGAGCTAATTTGATTTTTGGAGAATAGACATGTCCCGAGTCTGCCAAGTTACTGGCAAGCGTCCGGTGACCGGTAACAACCGTTCCCACGCACTGAACGCGACTAAACGCCGTTTCCTGCCGAACCTGCACTCTCACCGTTTCTGGGTTGAGAGCGAGAAGCGTTTTGTCACCCTGCGCGTATCTGCTAAAGGTATGCGTGTAATCGATAAGAAAGGCATCGATACAGTTCTGTCCGAACTGCGTGCCCGTGGCGAAAAGTACTAAGTACTTAAAGAGGAAATAAATCATGGCTAAAGGTATTCGCGAGAAAATCAAGCTGGTTTCTTCTGCTGGTACAGGTCACTTCTACACCACCACGAAGAACAAACGTACTAAGCCGGAAAAACTGGAATTGAAAAAATTCGATCCAGTTGTACGCCAGCACGTACTGTACAAAGAAGCTAAAATCAAATAATTTTAGTCTCCTTGTAACGAAAAACCCCGCAACTGCGGGGTTTTTTGCATTCTGTATCTCAACGGAGGAACCATGCCTGAATTACCTGAGGTAGAAACCAGCCGCCGCGGTATTGAGCCCCATCTGGTCGGCGCGACGATTCTTCACGCGGTGATCCGCAATGGACGTCTGCGCTGGCCGGTGTCCGATGAGATCCACGCGTTAAGTGACAAACCCGTCCTGAGCGTACAGCGTCGCGCGAAATACCTGCTGCTGGAGCTGCCCGACGGCTGGATCATTATCCACCTGGGGATGTCCGGAAGCCTGCGCATTCTTACCGAAGAACTGCCTGCGGAAAAGCACGACCACGTCGATCTGGTGATGAGCAACGGCAAAGTGCTCCGTTATACCGACCCACGGCGCTTTGGCGCGTGGCTGTGGACGAAAGAGCTGGAAGGGCATAACGTGCTCGCGCATCTGGGCCCTGAGCCGCTCTCAGACGCGTTTAACGCGGAATACCTGAAAGCGAAGTGCGCGAAAAAGAAAAGCCCGATTAAGCCGTGGCTGATGGATAACAAGCTGGTGGTCGGCGTGGGGAATATCTATGCCAGCGAATCGCTGTTTGCCGCCGGGATCCATCCCGATCGGCTAGCCTCTTCGCTGTCGGCGGAGGAGTGTGAGCTGCTGGTCCGCGTGATTAAAGCCGTATTGCTGCGCTCGATTGAACAGGGGGGAACAACGCTGAAGGACTTCCTGCAAAGTGACGGCAAGCCGGGCTATTTTGCCCAGGAGCTGCAGGTGTATGGCCGTAAAGGCGAACCGTGCAGAGTCTGCGGCACGCCAGTGATTGCCACGAAGCACGCCCAGCGCGCCACGTTCTACTGCCGTCAGTGCCAGAAATAGCGCTACTTGAGCTTTTCCATCAACGCCTGGTGGACGTTAACCGGCAGGAAATGGGTAACGTCCCCATGATGGCGCGCCACCTCTTTTACCAGCGTGGACGAGATAAACGACCACTCTTTGGAGGGCATCAGGAACACGCTTTCCAGCTCCGGCATCAGGTGGCGGTTCATGTGCGCCAGCTGCATCTCATACTCGAAGTCTGCTACCGCGCGTAAACCTCGGATCAGAATATTGGCCTGCTGAGCGCGGGCGAAGTTAGCCATCAGATCGCTAAACCCGACCACCTCAACATTCGGTAGGTGCGAAATGGCATCGGTGGCGAGCTGCACGCGCTCGTTGAGATCAAACATCGGCTTTTTGCTGGGGCTGGCGGCAATGGCCAGGATCACCTTATCGAACATGCTCGCCGCACGGGTGATGATATCAAGATGACCGTTGGTGATCGGATCGAAGGTACCCGGATAAATCGCTTTTGTGCTCATGGCTCACGTTTTCTCTGAGTAGCCGCGGCAGAGCGCCCACAGCTCGGTGTATTTGTTGAAAGTATACTGGGCATTTACTACCGCGAGTAACCAGCCCTGCTTACCGTCCAGCACGCCACCACGCAGCAGCAGCGTTTTCAGAAACGCGCCCAGCGTGTGGGTGAAGATACCCGTCAGCGAGGCCTTCTTGCCGCGCTGGTGACGCTCCTGCGCCCATGCGGTGGCATAGTTGAGCTGTTTACGCTGGAAGCTCGCGAAATCACGGCAGGTCAGATGCAGCAAATCGCCCCTCAGGGGGATGACCTGGGCGCTATCGCAGCTCAGGGATTCATGAACCAGATTGTCATTGTACTGATACCGCTCGCGCTCGTAGAGGCGCATGACGCGATCGGGATACCAGCCGCTGTGGCGCATAAAACGACCAAGGAAGTAGTTGCGGCGGGCAATGCTGTATACGGCGCCAGGCTGGGGCGAGGAAAGCACCGCCTGAATGGCCTGCTGAAGTTCTGGCGTAATGCGCTCGTCAGTATCGAGCATCAGGACATAATCACCTGTGGCATACCCCTGCGCGCGCTGGCGCTGGATGCCATAGCCCTGCCAGTCAACGTTGACAAAGACTTTTGCGCCCGCTGCCCGGGCAACGTCCACCGTGTTGTCCGTACTTCCGGAGTCAAGAATGACTATCTCGTCAGCCCAGGCAACCGACGCCAGGCAGTCCGGAAGCAGGTCGGCGGCGTTTTTGGCGATCATCACGACCGACAGACGCGTTGACATTAGTGGCTCCGCTGAGGCAGATAAGGTTGCAGAAGCTGCAGCAGACGGGTCAGTGCGCCCTGGTTCTGGTGCAGCACTTCGACGGCATGGCGGCCGTACCACAGGCGATAATCTTCGTCAGTCAGAAGGGTCGATACTTCTTTGACCACCGAATCCGCATCGGTCACGGTAATTAAACCATCGGCCTGCTGTAATTTCGCGCAGATGTCTTTAAAGTTAAACGTGTGCGGTCCCATCAGCACCGGAATGGCGTGGGCTGCCGGCTCCAGCGGATTATGGCCTCCGCGCTCGACCAGGCTACCACCGACAAACGCGAGGTCAGCAATGCCGTACAGCAGCATCAGCTCGCCCATCGTATCGCCAATCACCACCTGGGTGCTGCCGGAAGGGATTTCACCGCTGCTGCGCAGCGTGAAGCTGAAGCCGCCTTTCTGGACCATTTCACGGGCATCTTTAAAACGCTCCGGATGGCGAGGCACGAGGATCAGCAGTAAATCAGGGAATTTTTCCAGCAGCTTGCGGTGAGCCTGCAGGATGATCTCTTCTTCGCCATCATGGGTACTGGTTGCAATCCAGACCTGACGACGTGGGGCCCACTGGCGACGCAGCGTGATGGCGCGAGCGGCGAGTTCAGGGGTTACAGAAATATCAAATTTCAGGCTTCCCGTTACCGCAAGCTGGTTGCGTTTCAGGCCCAAAGAGATAAAGCGTGCTGCATCTTCTTCATTCTGCGCGGCAATCAGCGTGATCTTACTGAGCAGGCGGCGCATAAATTTACCCAGCTTGCCGTAACCTTTCGCCGAGCGCTCTGAGAGGCGCGCGTTGGCAATGACCAGCGGGATTTTACGGGCATGCAGGGCGGAAATCATGTTCGGCCACAGTTCGGTTTCCATCACGATCACCAGCTTCGGGCGCACGGTGTTGAGGAAACGATTCATGGCGCAGGGCAGATCGTAAGGCAGATAAACATGCTGCACGTCTTTACCGAAAGCGGATAACGCGCGCTCCGAGCCGGTTGGCGTCATCGTCGTGACGGTGATTGGCAGTGAAGGGTAGCGGTGACGCAGGGCGCGAACCAGCGGGATCGCCGCCAGCGTTTCACCAACAGAAACGGAATGCAGCAAAATACCGTCCGGTACGACTTTATTGCGGCAGAAGCCATAGCGTTCAGCCCAGCGTTTACGATACGCAGGCGCTTTCCGGCTACGAAGCAACAGTCTCAGCCACACCAGTGGCTGAATGATGTAGAGCAGAGCGGTATACAACAATTCCAAGCGATTATCCGTTTTTTTAGTTTCGGCGGGCAAATTCTAAGCATTTAGGCCAGGTAAAGCTATCTCTTATGCCAGATACCGTTTCAAACGGAAATAACGTCTACCCAGCCGCCAGCGCAGACGCGGACTTTTTGCACTTTTCCAGATGAGTTTCCAGATGCCTGTTTCGAAGAACTCTTTAATAATCATTGATTTCTTCTTCTCATCCTTCATGTTGTCGAAGGTGTGAATAATTCCCAGCCCCTCTTTGGCAATTTGCCAGTGGCAGGCAGGGATCCCTTTTACCTTATCCGGGTAACGCTGATTAATGGCGTCGAGCATCTGCAGGATTTTCATGTAGTGACGCGCGGAACGAATCAGCGTGTCGTCATTGTCCGGCATATGGGACACCGATGCAGAGTGAATGTAGTAGTCGTAATAACGTTCACTGGTGTACTGAACCCGCTCTGCCGCGAGCAGCACTTCGGTGGTCCACGGAATATCCTGATGGCGCAGGCCGGGTTCAAAATGGAAGCTGTGTTTACGGATAAAGTCGTGGCGATAGATGTTCAGCCAGGTGACGTGAAGGAATTTGCGAGAATCCAACGCCATTTTTAACCACGCAGGGCCAGCCATGACCCCTGTCGAAGCCAGTTTGTCTTCAGGAAAAATCGGGCGCGAGGGTTTCTTGTTATTCTCCCAGACGTAGTTCCCGTTACAGGTGGCGACATCCAGATCCTGCGTGACGGCCATATCCAGCAGGCGCTGGTACATGCCTGGTTTAAAGACATCATCAATATCCGGGAAAGAGAGATATTGACCCGTCGCAACGGCCAGACCGGTATTACGCGCGATGGATACACCCTGGTTTTGCTGTTCTATGACCTGCATCTGCGGCAGTTTTTCTCGCCATTTCTCGACGATCTCCATCGAGCGGTCAGTAGAGCCGTCATTAACAATGATGACTTCCATGCTGTCGATGCGTTGATGGACAAGGCAGGTAAAGAACTGATCCAGGAAAGCTTCACCGTTATAAACGGCAACCACCACGCTTAACAATGGGGCTGAATTTTGCATAAGAAACCTGATTATTTTTGATTGTCGACCAGAGCAATATATTGTTGGCAAATGGCATTGATACCGAACGACGCGATGGTTGCATCGCCAACGACCGGCGGGGTGGTATAAATATCCGCCAGCGTTTTTGCCAGTGACTCGTCATTTAACTCTGCCAGGCCGCGCGCTAAAGCCCCGGTAAGGATTTCGGCAGGGCCTCCTGGGCAATTTGTACTGACCGGTGGCGTCTGGCAGATAATGGCTTCGACCAGCACATTACCAAAACCTTCGCAGTCAGAACTTAACACTAAAAGGCGTGCCCCTTTAATCCAGGGATAGGGATTGGACTCGAACGGGCGGAAAACCGTTTTGTTTTCAATGCCCAAATCGCGGGCAAGCTGCTTGAGTTTTTGAATTTGAGCGTCAGATCCATTGCCCATCATGACCAGCGTTGTGTCAATTTTACTCAGAGCGAACGCACGTAAGAGACGGTCGTGGCGTTTGTGCTCATGGAAGCGGCCAACATGAATGATGTAATCCTTTCCCTGCATCTCGAAGGGCGCATCCGCCAGACGCTGAATTTCAGGAATATCGAAAGGATTATGGATAACCGCTTTGCGTCGAAGATTGAGCGCCAGCGTCTCGGAAAGATCGTTCAACACGGCGCCTGAGACGGCGACGACGTTGCGGTTTTCGTAGGTATGACGAATTTTAAGATGTTTAAACCAGCGCGAAAGCCCGCTGCGATGGCGAAGATAGGAGAACGAGAACATGCCATGCACGCAGAACCAAACTTTGTTACGTTCAAGGGCGCGGCAGTGCGCCACAATCCGGTCTGTTTTGTGCAGATGAGAGAACACCACATCAAATTTGCCGCTGCGTTCAGCCCGCTCAATAGCTTGATCCAGCAATTGGGCGCGGCGTGGAATTTCCGTCAGCTTTCGCCACGGTTTTTTACATGTGTCCTGAACAACCTGATAATCGATGCCCTCCGGGATGGCGTAGTCGCACACTTTCCGCAGAGAGAATAGAGAGACCTGATGCCCCATATCTATTAATCCGCGGGAGAGTGTAAGAACCGTTTTTTCAGCTCCTCCACCGGGTAAACCATCAATAATCATTAGGATGCGCATTTTTAATCCAGTAATTTTTGATAAAGCGTAATAAGCTGACTTGACAGTTTTTCGGGAGTGGCGTCTTTTACACGTTCACGTGCCGCTCGTCCCATATTGTTATTTTTTTCCAGTGAAGGGATAGCGGCTACCGCTTCCTTCAATGTACTGATATCAAGCGCGTCACAATAAAATCCGTTCTGGCCTTGTTGAATAAACTCTGCACCACCGCAACTCTCTGAAGTAATGACGGGCAAGCCGCAGGCCATCGCTTCAAGAATAACGTTAGGAAAGGGATCATACAGCGTTGGTAACAGTAAACCATCGGATAGCTGATAAAAAGGCAGAGTTTCTTTTTGCACCCCCAGGAAACGGATTTGCCCCTCGCAGCCTAACGAACGGGCGAGGTCGCGATAACGATTTTCTGCTTTATCTTGTCCAACCACAATCAGCCAGGCCGATGTTCCAGCAATAGCGCGTATGGCGCTCGCCAAGCCTTTTCGTTCAAACCCTGATCCTACAAAACAGAACACCACCGCATTGACCGGCAAACCAAATTGTTGGCGCAAAATCGCACGTTGCGCCGCCTGGGCCGGAACGAATCGGCTGGAATCAATAGAATTATAAATCACATGGATTTTATTTGCGTCAATATCAAAGTCTTCAACGATTTCGCGTTTGATCATCTCCGCATTACAAATTACGGCTTTTAACTCAGGTGCCTGATACATGTCCCGTTCCGCGCGCATCACGTAGCGGTGATAGCGGTCATACATCAGCATTTGCGCACGCCAGGCAGGTAAAATGCGCGCGCGCTGAAGCAGCCAGCGACGATGCACTCCATCACCCGCGCGATAGATATCACAACCCGGGATGCGCTCATGGCTTTGAACAATATCAAACTGCTGTTGCTGCCACAGCGCGCGCGCGGCTTGTGCAAACCCGCGTTCTCGACTGATGCGGCCCCATTTTTGAGGGTTGCAAATGTGGATATGCCAGTCGTCTTGCTTCTCTCCCTGCCACTCACGCGTGATGACGTTGAGTTCAAGGTTCTGATTGCTCAATGCGGTGAGAGCTCGCGAAACGAAGCGCTCTGCCCCGCCATCAGGGCGATATTTTTGGCGAACAATGGCCAGACGATGGTTTTTCATGACAGATATCTCCTTGCAGCGGAGACGACTGCATCAACAGGAATGGCATCGAGATAGCGTTCTTTCGTTTTAGTATCAATGGCATCCGGATCGGGCAGCGGGCCGTAATCGCCGGCCCAGATCACTTCCCCTTTAACCTGCCACGGTGACCAGAATGTCAGTTTTGATGGACCAAACAATGCCACGCAGGGCGTTTGCAGCGCGGCGGCCATATGCATTGGAACGGAGTCAACGCCAATAAACAGAGAGGCATGATCGATAAGCGATGCCAGTTGACGCAGCGTCAACTGGCCTGCCAGCGAAACCACGCCGGTTTTGGGTGCGGCAGCGAGAATGCGATCGATCATCGCCAGCTCTTTTTTATCCGGCCCCGCGGTGAGCACAATCGTATGACCATCCTGCTGCAGAGCAGTCATGGTTTGCGCCATCTTGTCTTCGCTCCAGCATTTAAAGAACCAGCGGGACGTCGGTTGGATCACGATATAGCTGTCGCCCACACCTTTCTGCGTCAATCTTTGACGGGCATGATCCCAGTCTTCTTCGGTGTAGGCCATGGTTACGGCAGGCTGTGGCGCGATCGGCAATGGTGTCAAAATGGAGAGATTCTGTTCGACCGTATGCAGGGATTTATGGCCGTCGACAGAGACCAGATCGGTATGACAAAAACGCCAGAACGCACTATTGCGTTTGTTAAACGCAAATCCGAGGCGAACGGGGGCACCGGTGAAACGGGTAACGATCGCGCTACGCCATTGATCGGCAAGGTTAATTACCAGATGATAATGCTGATTTCTTAACGCACACAACAACTGCCACTCTTTTTGAAGATGCTTCAGCGTGCCCAGCTGTTTCCATTTGCGATCAATTCCATAAATTGTACCGATCGCTGGATGCGCGGCGAGCATATCGCGGGTTTCTTCATACAGCAGGACATCAATCTGCGCCTGCGGCCATTTTTGACGTAACGAATCAATGACGGGAGTGGTCAGCAACATGTCGCCATGATGGCGGAGTTTGATAAGTAAAATGCGCAAATCAGGTGTGTCAGGTAAGTTATTCATCATCATCTTATCGGCGTTGTACTGATGGCAATTCTAATAGACCTGTTAGCGACTTGCACTCTTTCTCCATAATCTCAGTAATTTCCCTGGAAGGGTTTACTCATGCTTTGGAGAGTGCGTAACATAGCGCTAACTTTCCTGTCTTGCGGACTCATTATGAACAAACCAGCGTTTATCATCACAATTGATACTGAGGGCGATAATCTCTGGCAAAATCACCGCGTCATTAAAACGGAAAACGCGCGCTATCTGGCGCGTTTCCAGACGCTTTGCGAGCGTTTCGGCTTTAAGCCCGTCTGGCTGACCAATTATGAGATGGCGATCGAGCCCGTTTTCATCGAATTCGCAAGGGACGCGATCGCCCGCGGTCAGGGGGAGGTGGGAATGCACCTCCACGCATGGAATAGCCCGCCGGAACACGATCTCACGGGAGATGACTGGCGCTGGCAGCCTTATCTGATTGAATTTTCCGATGAGATGATGCGCGAGAAAGTGCTGTTCATGACCCAACTGCTGGAAGAGACCTTTCAGACCAAAATGTTAAGCCACCGTGCCGGACGTTGGGCATTTGACAGTCGCTATGCAAAATTGCTCGTTGAACTGGGTTACCAGGTTGATTGCTCCGTGACGCCACGCGTGAACTGGCGCAATGCGAAAGGCGCCCCGCAGGGCAATGGCGGAACGGATTACCAGCATTTCCCCGACCACGCCTATTTCATGGACTTAGACAATATTTCCCGGGCAGGTAATAGCCCATTACTCGAAGTGCCGATGAGCATTCAGTATAAACACCCGGCGTGGTTGAACACGATCAAACAGGGTTACGATCGGCTTCGGGGTAAATACCGTTCCCCGTCCGTCAACTGGCTAAGACCGTCCGGTGGGAATGCGGCGCAAATGATTCAGGTCGCACAGCAATGCCTGTCGCAGGGAAATGAGTACGTGGAGTTTATGCTTCATTCGTCGGAATTTATGCCAGGCGGAAGTCCTACGTTTAAAGATGAGGCAGCGATAGAAGGGTTGTATCAGGATTTAGAAACGCTCTTTGGCTGGTTATCCGATAAGACGGTAGGGATGACGCTGGCGGAGTTTTATCAATACAAGAAAAAATAATGCCCGCAAGGCGGGCACTATCATTAACGTTGCCTGGTTTGTGAAAAAGGTGTACTCAGCGCAAACACGGTGACAAAGAAAATTAAGGCCTCTGAACTCAATAGTATGACGTCCGTCATGCCGTAGAGTAATAAAAGAAGCAGGGTCGTCAGCAGCAGGCCATTTTTGTTTTTTAGTGCGTAAGCGAACATCGATATATAGGCAAAGAATAATATCGCTAGCCCGGGGATCCCTTGCAGTGAATATTTTTCAATAAACTCATTGTGCAGATGCACTTTGATAAACTCGAGTGCGGACGCAAGATGTGGATGCCCATTTTTCACATATTGCTGTGTCCATACTTCGCGGTCTTCAACTGATTGCCCTAAAGGATGGGCAAGTCCGTTTTGAATACCCACACTCCACATAGAGAAACGTGCGCCGAGCGAGGTTGCATCATTACCTTTTTGGTAATTTTCAACTTCAATTTGTGTTTGTTGTATCTTTGGTAAAATTAATGGCTTGTAGCTAACGACAACAATGCCCGCCACAATGCATAAGAAAATCAACGTTGATTTAAGATGTATTCTTCTGAAGTGGTAGAGCGTGAGTATAATCGCCAGGAGTAAATATAATCCCATTGCGGCACGCGTGCCCGTTAGAAGAATGACAAAGTAAGAGATTAATATGATGAATCCTGCGGCTACATACAGTTTTATATTTTTCTGTAGATAAAGGCTATATACAAACGCCAGTGACAGTACAGAGTAAACATAGGCCGACACGGTTGAACGGTTTATGGCCATCTCGATACGCCCCATACCCTGCGATGCTTGCCATAAGCCATAGCCAGTAGCAAGAATAAACCCAGCACCAGAAGCGTATAAGAAATATTTCTGGAAGGATGCTTGATCAATGTAAGACTTAAACCGGTCAAGATAGAATATAAGGATACTCGCCAGAATCAATTTTTTACTTGCACCGAGATAATCACTATAAACGTTCAAACCCTCGCTATGATACTCATACACCATATACCAGCTAAGGTTAAGCAACCCGATTAATAAAATCGGCAATGCGATAGTAAAAGGGCGCACTGTGATCTTTTTATATTCGCAAGCTAAACCGATGATGCTGGCATAAATTGCAATATAGAAAAACTCGCGCTGCTTACCTGAACTCAGCAGCGCCAGCGCAAGCGAAATAAGGCTCAAAATCAGCGTAAGCTGATAAAGCCGCAGTTTTACTTTTTCCATAATGCCTCAATGACCCTTTTTTTGTAGCTGAAACGTACATCTCTGGAGAAGAAAAAAGAGAAAGAATAAAGAGCGTTTACCCGCTGCTTAACCAGTTTGAGTTGCTGTTCAGTCAGATGCTGGCGGTGGTTACTGTAAATATCAAACCAGTGACAATTCACAAGGTGTCTAAATGATGGCGGAAATGTTTTTTCCATCTGTAGTGTGCATTCAACCAGCATAGCGATTTTACTGGCGTCGAGTCGACTCGACAAACTGTCGCTACGTTTAATGTAATAATAGTGTCCCTGACGCTGATAAACTATTTTACTCGATTGCATCAGCATGCCGGGAAATACGGCGAAATCTTCATAGCAGATCATCGAAGGAATCGGGTTGTTTGCATACAATTTTCGATGCATGAATTGCCCGATGAGATGTGCCTGAAAATCTTTGTGCTGCAGGAACCGCTTTATTGCTTCATGCTGTGACAAAGCAACAGGAGAGAAATCCTGCCAGTCGGCGGTGATTTTCTTAGTGTCGCGAATTTCCAGCAGGCGCGTCAGTAGCATATCAGGGTGTTCTTTTTTGAGAAAGGCCACTGCGTCCCTGATGCTGCCTGGTTTCAATCGGTCATCGCTATCCAGCATGGTAATATATTCACCTGAGGCCAGCGAGAGGGCACTGTTTCGAACATGACCTACGTTACGGTACTCAACGTATCGGGATTGGGCATTCGGAAACGCTGGCAGCCATGCTTCAATAATATCCTGCGTTGAGTCATTGGAGCTGTCGTTAAAGATAATGATCTCTACATCGTTGCCCGCACCATCAATTGCCTTTTGCAGGCTTTCCAGGGTTGCGTGAAGCGTATCTTTAGCGTTATGCGCGGCAATAATGATGCTTAGAAAAGCCATAGTAATTATTTTCCCTGAGCATCAAAGGAGTATGCGGTTGCGTTAGTTGTTGATAACTCGCAAATAAAATGTTTGAGGTCACGTAGCGATTCTTCAGTTACAGCGAAGAGTTCTTCTCTGCTCTGTGAGAAGTAATACCGCGTTTCAAAAACGTATGAGCAAATGTTGTCATCATTTCCAATTAGCAATACGTTGCCCAGCGGACGCTGTTCATAGTGGCAACAAGGCCCGAACAATAGGATAACTGGCACTCCGACGGCATCGGCGATGTAAACATTCCCCGAGTCAGAGGCGATATAACAATCCATTTTAGAAATGGCCCACGGCAGCTCTTCAAGCGAGATTTTGCCAATCAGATTAATAAAGTTGGGCAGTTCACCATAAGTGCGGGTGATATCGTCCATCCACGATTGTTCATTTGGGGCGCCAAAAACATAAAATTCGCAAGGCAGGTCAGCGAGACGATCGGCAATTTGCTTCCAGATGACCGGCGGAACGGTTTTCGCTTTATTCCCGGCGGCTACGCTGATGCCAATGCGGATCACGCCGGGTTTATCGAGGATTGCCGGATAGGTTGCGGGTTTGTAAAGTGGCTTTGTGGCGTGCTTTGGCGAGTCTTGCCAGGTTAAGGTGCGATCGGCCAGCTTGAGATAATTCGTGACCGAAAGAGTCTTCTTACCATGTTCAACAATACCGTCTGCCGTGGCATAGAAAATACCGTGATACCATCTGCGCGTGTAAGTGCTTAAAAACTGTTTGTTTTTAGCATTACACACGGAGGCGAAAAAGAGATTTACGCTGTTAGGTTGCAGGAGATAGACATTGTCATAGCGATTCATGATCCGGCAGGCAAAGACCAGTTTTCGCCACAGGTTACGCTTATGCTGCTCGATGAAAAAAATTTCATCGATCGTCTCATCATGCTTCGCCAGCGCACCCACGCTACGACTGATGAGTACGTCGCTTTTTTGAAGGTATGCCAGAAGGGGCGTTGCATTAACAAAATCGCCGATTTTAGCTGTCTGAATGACCAGGTTTTTACCTGTCTCTTTGCGGAACAGCTTCCGGATAAGCTTTACCGGAAAAAGTAAAATCAGCAGAAATACGTAACTCATGCGTTAGATATCCCTGTTGGAAAGCCAACGGCTGCCCTGTAAAAATGAAAAAATAGCATCTGCGCTGATATCCTTCGTTTGCTGGGTCGGGCTGACCATCTGATGCTGGTTCTTACCGTAACCCCCGATCAATCCGGGATCGGTCGGACCAAAAATCGTAATATTCGGACGATCCAGCGCCGCGGTTAAATGGCTTAAACCGGTATCAACGGAAACAATAGCATTCGCCCCCGCCAGCTGTGCAGCAACCTGCGCCAGCGTGAGTTTCGGCAATACCTCGACGTGCGAAAATCCTGCAGCCAGACGCTCTGCACGCTGCCGCTCATGTTCAGCGCCCCAGGGCAGTTTAATATGGATGCCGGTAGGTTGCATTAGTTCAATCAGGCTTCGCCAGTGCGTTTCCGGCCAGTGTTTATCGTCGCGAGTTGTGGCATGCAGGAACACAAGATAAGGCTGAGCACAGGGATCTGTATTGCGCAAAAAGTGCTGTGCAATGGCGTAGTCGCCCTGGGTTTCCGGTTTGGCATAGCCCAGGCTTTTTGCGAAAAGCTCGCGGGTACGTTCGACGGCATGCTGTTGCTTTGCGATGTAGTGGCGGCGGTTATAGAACAGGCTCGCCAGCGGTTCGCGGGCGGTGTGCCAGTCCATGCCGTGCTTTATGCCGCGTGCCAGACGCGTCACCAGCGCAGCGCTTTTCACCAGCCCCTGGGCGTCGATGATAGCGTCGTAATGTTGTGCCTGCACCGCCTCACGGAAGGCTTTGCGTTCGGCTTTAATTAGCGCGGAGAACCACGCTTTGCGCCAGCGGCGAATCGCCACCGGGATCACGCGGTCAACCGCTTCATGCCAGGTGGGGATCTGCGCGAAACCTTCTTCCACTACCCAGTCAAAACGAATGCCGGGAATGGCCCGCATGGCGTCCGTCAGTGACGGCAGCGTATGCAGAACATCGCCCATCGAAGAGGTTTTAACGATCAGTACCCGCATTCGTTATCCTTCTTCGCTCAGCAGCAGTTCGTTAAGTTCTTCGAGAACGCGCTTCGGGGTAATGTCGATCAGGCTCTGATGGTAGCCTTCTGCGGCATCGCCTTTGCGCACTTTGTGGTAGCCGGTGATCAGGCGAATGACGCGCGCTTTATGAGAAAGCGGGGGCGTGAAGTCCGGGCTACTTGGGCCATACAGCGCCACAAGCGGGCGGTTGAGCGCGGCAGCGACGTGCATCAGGCCAGAATCGTTACTTACTACAGCCTTACAGGCGGCAATCAGAATAACCGCCTGTTCAAGCTGCGTTTCTCCCGCCAGGTTGCGGCACCAGGCCTGCTGTTCATTACTGAGCGTCGCGAGAATTTCGTTGCCTGCCTCGTGGTCCTTTGCCGAGCCGAACAGGACAATCTGGTAGCCTTCGTCAATCAGCTGTTTCGCCAGCTCCGCATAATGATAGTGCGGCCAGCGTTTTGCCGGGCCGAACTCGGCGCCAGGGCAGAAGCCAATCATCGGGCGTTCAGACGAAAGACCAAACGCGTTACAGGTCTGGGATTTTTCACCGTCGTTAACCTGAAGCTGTGGCCAGAGCAGCGGCTGCGGCAGGTCTTTCGCACTGCGCATCACGCCTTTGTCATAGGCCAAAGCCACGTAGCGTTCCACCATCAGCGGCCAGGCCTCTTTATTCAGCACCCGTGCATCGTTCAGCAGGCCGTAGCGCATTTCGCCGCGCCAGCCGGTACGGTGCGGTATCCCCGCAAAAAAGGGCACCAGGGCGGATTTAAAGGAGTTTGGCAGGACATACGCCCGATCGTAGCGCTTCTCGCGCAGGCTATGACCGAGTTTGCGGCGTTCGCCGATTTCCAGCGCCCCGTGGCCAAGCGGCATCGGGATGGCTTCATTCACTTCCGGCATACGCGACAACAGAGGACGGCACCATGCAGGTGCCATCACGTCGATTATCGCCTGGGGATAGCGCGCCTTGAGCGTGCGATAGAGACTTTGCGACATCATCATGTCGCCCACCCATGACGGGCCGATCACCAGAATCTTCATACTTACGCGTCGCGGTTCAGCCAGGCCATATATTCCGTTACGCCTTCGGCAACGGTCTTGAACGGCTTGTCATAACCCGCTGCGCGCAGGTTAGTCAGATCGGCCTGCGTGAATGCCTGATAACGGCCTTTCAGCTTGTCAGGGAACGGAATGTACTCAATGCTGCCTTTTTTGTGATACGCCAGCGTGGCGTCAGCCACTGCCTGGAAGGACTCCGCGCGGCCGGTCCCCAGGTTGAAGATGCCGGATACGCCGTTTTCCCAGAACCACAGGTTCACTGCGGCAACGTCGCCTACGTAGACGAAATCACGCTTAAAGCCGTCACTGCCTTCGAACAGTTTCGGACTTTCGCCGTTATTCAGCTGGGTGTTCAGGTGGAACGCTACGCTTGCCATACTGCCTTTGTGGCCTTCGCGCGGTCCGTAGACGTTGAAGTAACGGAAGCCGACGATCTGCGAGTTCGCTTCTGGCAGAACCTGACGCACGTACTCGTCGAACAGAAACTTAGAATAACCGTAGACGTTCAGCGGCTGTTCATACTCGCGGGACTCGATGAAGTCTGAGGTGCGGCCGCCGTAGGTTGCAGCAGAGGAGGCGTACAGGAACGGAATTTCACGTTCCAGGCAGTAGTGCAGGATCTCTTTGGAGTACTGATAGTTGTTGTCCATCATGTACTTACCGTCCCACTCGGTGGTGGAAGAACACGCACCTTCGTGGAAGATGGCTTCGATCTCGCCGAACTCTTCCCCTGCCATAATCTGGATAAGGAAGTCTTCTTTATCCATGTAGTCAGCGATGTTCAGATCCACCAGGTTGACGAACTTGGTGCCGTCTTTCAGGTTGTCAACCACCAGGATGTCGGTGATGCCTTTGTCATTGAGGGCCTTAACAATATTGCTGCCGATAAAGCCCGCGCCGCCGGTAACGATGATCATAACTGTAACCTTTGAAGTGTGGAGCCCGGGGACAATCCCGGACGCTAATGTCTCTATCATATCATTAGTATGGCTGCCCTTCAGCCATTCACCTTCACAGCGCAGGGGTACGCGTGATTTATGCTGCAAAAACGACAAGAGATGACGTGTCATCTCGTCATGAACTATAGGTTTGGGTAATATGTCCCGAAATTTGCCGAGTCTGGAGAATTGCAATGCGTGGTGATTTTTACAAACAGTTAAACAGCGACCTCGACACCGCACGTGCGGAAGGGTTGTTCAAGGAAGAGCGTATTATCACGTCTGCCCAGCAGGCGGACATCACCGTTGCCGACGGCAGCCATGTGATCAACTTTTGTGCGAACAACTACTTAGGTCTCGCAAATCACCCTGAGCTGATTGCCGCTGCAAAAAACGGCATGGACACCCACGGTTTCGGCATGGCCTCCGTACGCTTTATCTGCGGTACGCAGGACAGCCACAAGCAGCTTGAGCAAAAGCTGGCGAGCTTCCTCGGAATGGAAGACGCGATTCTTTACTCCTCCTGCTTTGACGCCAACGGCGGTCTGTTTGAGACCCTGCTCGGTGCAGAAGATGCGATTATCTCCGACGCCCTGAACCACGCTTCCATCATCGACGGCGTACGCCTGTGTAAAGCGAAGCGTTTCCGCTACGCCAACAACGATATGGTTGAGCTGGAAGCGCGCCTGAAAGAGGCTCGTGAAGCGGGTGCTCGCCACGTGCTGATCGCCACCGACGGCGTGTTCTCCATGGACGGCGTGATCGCCAACCTGAAGGGCGTGTGCGACCTGGCGGATAAATACGACGCGCTGGTGATGGTCGATGACTCTCATGCGGTCGGTTTTGTCGGCGAAAACGGCCGCGGTTCCCACGAATACTGTGACGTGATGGGCCGCGTGGACATCATCACCGGCACGCTGGGCAAAGCGCTCGGCGGCGCGTCCGGCGGCTATACCGCCGCGCGTAAAGAGGTGGTCGAGTGGCTGCGTCAGCGCTCCCGTCCGTATCTGTTCTCCAACTCCCTGGCGCCGGCGATTGTTGCCGCCTCCATTAAAGTGCTGGAGATGGTGGAGTCCGGCGCTGAGCTGCGCGACCGCCTGTGGTCCAACGCCCGTCTGTTCCGTGAAAAAATGAGCGCCGCAGGGTTTACCCTGGCCGGTGCCGACCATGCGATCATTCCGGTGATGCTCGGCGATGCGGTCGTCGCGCAGCAATTTGCCCGCGAACTGCAGAAAGAAGGGATTTACGTCACCGGGTTCTTCTTCCCGGTGGTGCCAAAAGGTCAGGCGCGTATCCGCACCCAGATGTCTGCGGCGCATACGCTTGAACAAATTGAACGTGCGGTAGAAGCCTTTACCCGCATTGGTAAACAGCTGGGCGTAATTGCCTGAGGACGTGTGATGAAAGCGTTATCCAAACTGAAAGCGGAAGAAGGGATTTGGATGACCGACGTGCCGGAGCCGGAAGTCGGTCATAACGATCTGCTGATCAAAATTCGTAAAACGGCCATCTGTGGTACTGACGTTCACATCTATAACTGGGACCAGTGGTCGCAGAAAACCATCCCGGTACCGATGGTTGTCGGTCACGAATATGTCGGCGAAGTGGTGGGTATCGGCCAGGAAGTAAAAGGCTTCAAAATTGGCGACCGCGTCTCCGGTGAAGGCCATATTACCTGCGGCCACTGCCGTAACTGCCGCGGCGGGCGTACTCACCTGTGCCGTAATACCATCGGCGTGGGCGTGAACCGTCCGGGCTGCTTCGCGGAATATCTGGTGATCCCGGCCTTTAACGCGTTCAAAATCCCGGACAATATTTCTGACGATCTGGCCTCCATCTTCGACCCGTTTGGCAATGCGGTGCACACGGCGCTCTCTTTCGACCTGGTTGGTGAAGACGTGCTGGTCTCCGGCGCGGGCCCAATTGGCATTATGGCGGCAGCCGTGGCGAAGCACGTGGGTGCGCGCAACGTTGTGATCACCGATGTAAACGAATACCGTCTGTCGCTGGCGCGCAAAATGGGCGTCACCCGTGCGGTGGATGTCTCGAAAGAGAGCCTGAGCGACGTGATGGAAGAGCTGGGCATGACCGAGGGCTTTGACGTGGGTCTGGAGATGTCCGGCGCGCCACCGGCGTTTCGCACCATGCTCGACACCATGAACCACGGCGGTCGTATTGCGATGCTGGGTATTCCGCCATCGGATATGTCTATCGACTGGAACAAGGTCATCTTCAAGGGGCTGTTCATTAAGGGCATCTATGGCCGCGAAATGTTCGAGACCTGGTACAAGATGGCAGCGCTGATCCAGTCCGGTCTGGATCTGTCCCCGATTATCACTCACCGTTTCTCCATCGATGAGTTCCAGCAGGGCTTTGACGCGATGCGTTCCGGCCAGTCAGGGAAAGTGATCCTGAGCTGGGATAAGTAATCAAAAAGGGGCCTGAGGCCCCTTTTTTTATTGATTCTTTTTCTCTTCGTCCGTCAGGTAGCGCACCTTGCGAGTGTAGTCCTGACCTTTGAACAGCAGTTTGTTATCCGGTGATTCAAGATACTTTTGCCATTCTGAGAGAGGGAAACCGCCGTGCGCGCCAATCACCTCTTTCGGGACTACGGCTTCCTGCCCGCCGATCTTCTTGGAGACCGGCCAGTTCATCCAGTCACCCAGGTTAACCGTTTTTAAATCCAGCATGTCCAGCAGCGCGGCGAGCGGCAGCTGATCGGTCGGCGGCTGCGTGTCGTCCATCAGTTCCCAGGTATCCTGGAACAGCGTCAGCCACAGCGGGCAGATACGGCGCCAGGTTTTTTTAGTTGCCGCAAGAAACGCGCCGTTAACGTGATCGACCAGATAAGGGCGCACCGTCTCCTTGTAATACGCCGGCACTTTCTCCGCAGGCGCACCGTCCAGCTTGGCAATCATTTTACCCTGACGGAAGCTGGAGTAGATGTGCATATCGGCCATGTTGATCTCTGGCATCTTCAGCAAATTGAGATCGGAATCGATCATCAATATCCCTTCACCGCGAGCCTGTAGCGGGGCGTTAAGCTTCACCAGACGGCTGAGGTAGATCTGCTTATAGCGGTAACTTTCCTCACGAACGGGAAGGTTAAGCGTCACTACGCGGGTTTTAGGCGGCAGTATCCCAAAGGCAGATTCGGGTTGATCGCTGACGATGACGATTTCGCTCACCCCGGTGGCATAACGTTCCGCGAAGGTGGCAGAGAGTAATGCTTCTTCGACGAAATCTGCGCCGGTACACGGAATCACAATAGAGTCCACCGCAGCAAGCGCGCCCGTCATGGGAAGAGAGCTGTAAGGAATGTTGTGTCGCCCGGTGATATGACGATAGCGAGCATTAAGAAATTTAAACATAGTTATCTCGTTTGGTCAGCGCGCGCCAAGCACGGCTTCGACACCGCTGACGTAGTTTTCAATGGCGTAGTTATGACAGACGTTCTGGTAAGCAGCTGCCGCCAGTCGAGCCCGCAGTTCCGCGTCTGCCCAGATATTGTCCAGATGCTGTGCAAGTTGTGGAACATCGCTCCAGGGGAAGAGCAGACCTGTCGAATCATGGTCAATCAATTCTGCCGTGCCGGTCACCTGAGAGCCAATCACGGGGATATTGAGAAGCATCGCTTCCAGCACCACGCGCGGTAGCCCTTCGCTTTTTGAGGCGAGGATAAAGGCGTCAAACGTAGCGAGGTAATCAAACGGGGTGTTCTGAAAACCGGTGAAGATGACGTGATGTTCAATGCCCAGCGCTCGGGCCTGTTCCGCTAAAGCGCGGCGTTCGGCACCTTCGCCGACCAGCACCATTTTCCATTTCGCCTGCGGATGCTTCTCGCTGAACTGTGCCAGCGCCTCCAGCGTGTGGTGGTTGGCTTTACGAGGGATTAACGACCCGATACTGCCGAACACAAACGTGTCGTCATCAATATTCAGGCGCTGGCGCATCGCACGCCGGTCAGGCAAAGGCTGGTGGATGTCGATGGCATTATTGACCGTCGTACACAGTTCGGGCCGGACGCCATGCTGAAGTAACACGCGTTCAACGCCGTGCGAGACGGCGATGATTTTTGTGGCATGGGCATTAACCATCTTTACCAGAGGTGGGGTCAAAACAGGTTCAATGCGGCAGTGTTGGATCACCCGCGCCTGCAGGTTCGCCGCCGCCAGATAGCCTTCTTCATTTGAGCCAGGCTGGTTATTCATATAGAGCGTATCGAAACCGCCCTGCGAGAAAAGAGTTTCGATCTTGCTGACGTTAGGCCTGATGCGCCACATAATATCCACGTGACGCGTTAATGCCTTGCGGGCGCTGCGCGAGAAAAACAGCAGGCTACGTCCCGCTTCCTTCAGCAATTTGGCCCAGACCGGCTGCTGGCGTTGAGGGATAACGATGAGTGGGATCCCGATGCCTTTGAGCACCTGGCCAATCGTCTCACCTTCAGCACGACTATAATCACTGTAAAAACAACAGGTAATATCGAATTTATCGCGATTGATTCGCTTCAGGAGCTCAAGCATACTGTTGGTGCCTCCCCCCCATTCTTTACCCGTATCCAGGAGGAGAATTTTACTTTTGTGCGGCATGTCTGAATCCGTGTGCTACCCTTCATCTGACAGCATTATAAAGAATCTGTTGAAATAAAATAGATTTTTCTATTTTATTGCGCTTCAGGATTAGAGAAAATTTCAAGCGCGTTTATTTTAAAAGTGTGATTCAGGACTTTAACCATCTCTACTCATTTATATAGTATTAATAATATTAATTTAGGCTGCTATTGAGAGTGGGAAAATGTTTAAAATAACGGTCTGCTTATTAACGTTTAATTCTGAGAGATTGTTGCATGATGTTATTCCGCCTCTTTTAAAAATAGCGGATGAAGTCGTTGTGGTTGATTCAGGTAGTACGGACAAAACACGATATATTTGTGAAAGCTTTGGACTGCTCCCGGTCTATAAAAAATTTGTCTGGCATGGCGAGCAGATGAACCATGCCATATCCTTAGCCAGCAATGACTGGGTCCTGTGCATCGACAGCGACGAAATTCTTGATCAGGAAACGGTTAATGCCGTTTTAACGTTAAAAGCAGGCGATGAGCCAGACCCGGGAATGGCATGGCAAATATGCCGCCACTGGTTTGTTCTGGGTGAGGAAGTCCGGACGATTTATCCCGTTTCATCCCCTGATTATCCTGTGCGTCTTTTTAACCGTAACCAGTCCCGGTTTAATAACCGACCGGTAGACGATCAGGTCGAAGGTTTTCTCCGTTGTGAACGTATTCCGGGTTATGTAAAACATGATACGTTTCCCACGCTGCACGAGCTTTTTAATAAATTAAATTGTTATACAACCCGCCTGGTTCAACATCAAAAAATACGGCCCTCTGTTGGGCGCGGCGTAATCAGCGCCATCGGTGCTTTTTTCAAATGGTATCTTTTTAGCGGCGCCTGGCGTAAGGGCAAAGTGGGGGTGGCAACGGGACTGTATGCCACAGCCTATAGCTTTTTGAAGTATTTCAAATCCTGGTATCAGCATCAGGAAAAAAAAGAGTCCGTTGCTAACGAGCAGACGGACTCTCAGATTGCGAAATAAGCGTCAGGCTTTCTTACCCCATCCCTGCCACTGCTGCTGGACGTATTTCACCAGCGTACTGTTACTGATGCTGTCTCCGATGACGGAGAAGAAGCGGGTCGCATAGACCGGTTCAAGCGGCTGCTTCGGTACACAGCGCTTCACGCCGCGGAACGGATTACGCGGCGCTGTCGGGACGGGCTGCGCAGAATTCGGTGTAGAGGTATCCACCTGCGGCTCATTCAGTAGATCGCTCGGCCGTACCAGCGTGATATCGGAAGGCAAGGTCGGCAGCATCTGCTGCAGGACGCGAACGGTAGACGGGTGCGGGTGACCGATGGCGATGGCTGAGCCATTGCGGCGGGCCAGCTGTACCGCGCGATTAAACTGCATGCGGATATCGGCTTCGTTCTGGGTATCATCCAGGAACACCTTGCGCTTAATTACCTTTACGCCCGTTCCCTGAGCGGCACGCATCGCCTGGCTGTTGCCGATGGTCATGCTGTCGAGGAAGTAGAGGTTGTAACGCTCCAGCGCCTGCATCACTTTGAGCATCCCGTACAGGCTTGACGTCATCGCGCTGCCCATATGGTTGTTCAGCCCTACGGCATACGGCACTTTGTTGTAGGCGTCACGGATGATGCGCTCGATTTCCTCGCTGCTCATGTCCGGGCGCAGGGTATCTTTTTCCAGCGGCTGCTTGCTGAGAGGTGCCATTGGCAGGTGGATCAGCACCTGATGGCCGCTGCTGTGTGCTTTGGTCGCCATCTCACGCGCGTGGGGAGCATTCGGAAGGACGGCGACAGAGATGGCCGACGGCATCGCCAGCACCTGATTTTCATAGTGCGGACGATAACCGAAGTCATCAATCACGATAGCGAGTTTACCTGCGTATACCGGTGCAGCCAGCGCCAGCGCGCTGACGACGGAGAAAACCATTCGACGAAATTGAAGCAAAACTTATCTTCCCAACCACGGCTGTGGATTGACCGCCTGACCCTGGCGACGAATTTCGAAATAGAGTGACGGGCGGCCCTGACCGCCACTGCTGCCCACAAGGGCGATGGGTTGGCCGGCGCGCACCTGCGTGCCGACGCTGACCAGCGCGCTCTGGTTGTAGCCGTAAAGGCTCATATCACCTTTACCGTGTTCGACCACCACGACCAGTCCGTAACCCTGCAGCCAGTCGGCAAGAATCACGCGGCCATCGGCGATGGCTTTCACTTCGCTACCTTCAGACGCACCGATAACGATCCCTTTCCAACGTAGCTCACCCTGCAGCTGTTCGCCATAGCGATGCAGAATTGAACCGCGAACAGGCCAGAAAGCCTGGCCGCGAGGAGAACCCAAACCGCCGGTACGCGACATCAGGGAACGTTCGCTCTCGCTTGGCTTGTAGGTGGTGCCTTTGCGGGACGCTTCCTGCTGCTTGTCGCGAACGGCCTGCGCCTCGCGCGCTTCTTTTTCGGCACGCGCTTTCGCCGCGGCTTCCGCACGGGCGATGCTGTTACGCAGTTTTGATTCGTTGGCGCGCATTTCGCTGAGCTGGCTCTGTCCTTCCTGAATAGAGGATTCAAGGCCGGAAAGGGTTTTCTTACGCTCGTTGCGCGCCTGCTCGAGCTTCGCCTGCTGGGCCTGCTGATCGTAGAGCAGCGTCTGCTGCTGGCTCTGCTTCTCTTCCAGCTCGGCTTTTTGCGTGGTGACCTCTTCGCGCGTCTGCTTCAGCTGCGCGATAGTCTCCTGACGCGCCTGGTTGAGATAGCCAAAGTAGGCCTGCAGGCGCTGGCCGCGCTGGCTCTCTTCGCCGCTGAGGATCAGCTGGAGTCCGGTATGTTCACCCTGGCGGAATGCGGCATCAAGCTGTGCGGCAAGATTGCGCTCCTGCGCATCGCGCTGGCGTTCCAGTTTGGCAATCGACGCGTTCATCTCGTCGATCTGCTTGTTCAACAGGGCGAGGGTGTTTTGCGTTTCACGCAGTTTACGCGCGGCGGCGGAGATCGCCTCTTCCTGTTGCTTTAGCTGGGCAAGAAGTGCGGATCGCTGCTGTTGCTGCTGGCGTACCGCACGCTCTTTGGCGGCGATATCGGCCTGAATGGATTTCAGCTGGTCGCGGTCATCCGCGTGGGCGGATGCGGCGCACAGCAATACGCCAGCGCTGAGTGCGCTGGCGTAAAACAGAGGTCTGACTGATAACCTAAACGGCTTCACGACCCATGTGATTGAAAAAATCGCCTTTCCCCTCATGGGGAGCGATTATTCCACGATGAACAGCGGCTTACCAGTCATCTCTTCAGGGATCGGCATCCCCATCAGCGACAGCATGGTTGGCGCGATGTCAGAAAGCTTGCCACCCTCCACTGCTTTCAGTGATTTATCACCCACATAAATCAGCGGAACGGGCAGGTTGGTGTGGGCGGTATGCGCCTGGCCAGTCGCCGGGTCGCGCATCTGTTCAGCGTTACCGTGATCTGCGGTGATCAGCAGCTGGCCGCCAACGGATTCAACAGCTTTCGCAACCTGATCAACGCAGTGATCCAGTGCTTCAACCGCTTTCACTGCCGCTTCCATCACCCCGGTATGACCCACCATGTCGCCGTTCGGGTAGTTACAAATGATGGTGTCATATTTTCCGCTCTCGATGGCCGCAACCAGTTTTTCCGTCAATTCTGCAGAGCTCATTTCTGGCTGCAGATCGTAGGTGGCGACTTTCGGTGAGTTGATCAGAATGCGGTCTTCGCCTTTGAACGGCTCTTCAACGCCGCCGTTAAAGAAGAAGGTCACGTGTGCGTATTTTTCCGTTTCGGAAATACGCAGCTGCGTTTTGTCGTTCTTCGCCATCCACTCACCGAAGGTGTTTGCCAGCGAGGCCGGTGGATATGCGCACGGCGCTTTGATGTCTGCCGCATATTCTGTCAGCTGGATGAAGTCGATGTTTACCACTTTCTTGCGGGCAAAACCGTCGAAGTCGCTGTTGACGAAAGCACGGGTGATTTCGCGCGCGCGGTCAGCGCGGAAGTTCATGAAGATCAGCGCGTCGCCATCTTCCATGGCGGCGTCGGTCTGGCCTTCAGCGCGAATGACGGACGCTTTGACGAATTCGTCGTTTTCATCACGAGCATAAGCTGCTTCCAGCGCTTCAACGGCGGTCGCGAACTGGAACTCACCTTTTGCCAGGGTCAAAAGGTCATAGGCCTGTTCAACGCGATCCCAGCGGTTGTCGCGGTCCATGGCGTAGTAACGGCCAATAATGGATGCTACGCGGCCTTTACCCAACGCGGCGAATTTGTCTTCGAAGGCTTGCAGAGAGCCTTTTGCGCTGCGTGGTGGCGTATCGCGACCGTCCAGGAAGGCGTGCAGATAGATTTTTTCTGCACCGCGTTCAGCGGCCAGTTCAACCATCGCCATGATGTGATCTTCGTGGCTGTGCACGCCGCCAGCAGAGAGCAGGCCCATAATGTGTACAGCCTTGCCAGCGGCAACGGCTTTATCGACCGCGCCAGACAGCGTTGGGTTGGAGAAGAAGGTGCGTTCTTTGATTTCAACGTCCAGACGCGTCAGGTCCTGATACACAATACGCCCGGCGCCCAGGTTTACGTGACCGACTTCGGAGTTGCCCATCTGGCGGTCCGGCAGGCCCACTTCCAGGCCAGACGCGTCAATCAGCGTATGTGGACGTTTTGCCCACAGGGCATCCATGACCGGGGTTTTGGCGTTGAAAATAGCGTTATCCTGGCTATCTTCACGGTAGCCATAACCATCCAGAATCACCAGTACCATAGGTTTTTTAGAAACCGACATTGCGACAACCTCATGCTCAAGAGTCAAAATTTGCGTAATTTTACTACAGCTGAATCGATCAAATAGCCGCAGAAGATCAAAGAAAGCGCAGGGGCAAGGTGCCCTCCAGACCATTTTGAGGCATTTTTTTAGGTGGCATGCCGCAGAAAATGGATTAGGTTATGGTCGCTGGCTGTATTTGCCAGAACGCACAGGTATACTCCTGTCCTGGTTTTTTTATCACTTAGTCGGGAGTAGTTACCCTCCATGCAAGAAATTATGCAATTCGTTAGCCGCCATCCGGTTCTGAGCATCGCGTGGATTGGCCTGCTGGCCGCTGTGCTGTTCACCACTTTTAAGAGCCTGACGTCTAAGATTAAGGTTATCACCCGTGGTGAAGCGACGCGTCTGATTAACAAAGAAGATGCCGTCGTGGTCGATCTGCGTCAGCGTGACGATTTCCGTAAAGGTCACATTGCGGGCGCAATCAACCTGTTGCCAGCTGAAATCAAAGCGAACAACGTCGGTGAGCTTGAAAAACACAAAGCCCAGCCGATTATCGTTGTCGATGCGACCGGCATGCAGGCACAAGAATCTGCCAGCGCGCTTCATAAAGCAGGCTTCGAAAACGTAACTGTGCTGAAAGAAGGTATTTCCGGCTGGAGCGGGGAAAATCTTCCTTTGGTGCGCGGTAAATAAGGAGTTCAGTCATGGCCAATATTGAGATCTATACCAAAGCGACGTGTCCGTTCTGCCATCGTGCGAAAGCGCTGCTGAACAGCAAGGGCGTCACGTTCCAGGAACTGCCGATCGACGGTGACGCGATTAAACGCGAAGAGATGATCAAACGTAGTGGTCGCACGACGGTTCCGCAGATTTTTATTGATGCGCAGCACATTGGCGGCTGTGATGACTTGTATGCGCTCGACGCCCGTGGTGGACTCGATCCGCTGCTGAGCTAAGAGACTTTAGGACAATTAAAAAGGGTATTTCCATGTCAGAACAAAACAACACCGAAATGACTTTCCAGATCCAGCGTATCTACACCAAGGACGTCTCTTTCGAAGCGCCAAATGCGCCACACGTTTTCCAGAAAGATTGGCAGCCAGAGGTTAAACTTGATCTGGATACCGCATCTACCCAACTGGCAGATGACGTGTATGAAGTCGTGCTGCGTGTGACCGTTACCGCATCCCTGGGTGAAGAAACTGCATTCCTGTGTGAAGTACAGCAGGGCGGCATCTTCTCTATCGGCGGTATCGAAGGCAACCAGATGGCACATTGCCTGGGTGCGTACTGCCCGAACATTCTGTTCCCGTATGCGCGTGAATGCATCACCAGCCTGGTTTCTCGCGGTACATTCCCGCAACTGAACCTTGCGCCAGTTAACTTTGATGCGCTGTTCATGAACTATCTGCAGCAGCAGGCTGGCGAAGGTGCTGAACAACATCAGGATGCCTGATGAGCACTGTTAATGCGTCAATGACTGTGATCGGTGCCGGCTCATACGGCACCGCTCTTGCCATCACGCTGGCAAGAAATGGTCACGATGTGGTCCTCTGGGGCCACGACCCAAAACATATCGCAACGCTGCAGCGCGACCGCTGTAACGTGGCGTTTCTCCCGGACGTTCCGTTCCCTGACTCCCTGCACCTTGAAAGCGACCTTGCGACCGCGCTGGCGGCCAGCCGCAACATTCTGATTGTGGTTCCGAGCCATGTCTTTGGCGACGTGCTGCGTCAGATTAAGCCGCTGATGCGCCCGGATGCGCGCATTGTCTGGGCGACTAAAGGACTGGAAGCCGAAACCGGACGCCTGCTGCAGGACGTTGCCCGTGAAGCGCTGGGTGATGAGATCCCGCTGGCGGTCATCTCCGGCCCGACCTTTGCCAAAGAGCTGGCCGCTGGCCTGCCGACGGCGATTTCGCTGGCCTCAACCGATCGGGCCTTCTCAGACGATCTTCAACAGCTGCTGCACTGCGGCAAGAGCTTCCGCGTCTACAGCAACCCCGATTTTATCGGCGTGCAGTTGGGCGGAGCGGTGAAGAACGTGATTGCGATTGGTGCCGGGATGTCAGACGGCATTGGTTTTGGTGCCAACGCGCGTACGGCGCTGATCACCCGCGGTCTGACCGAGATGTCCCGCCTGGGCGAAGCGCTGGGTGCCGATCCGGCCACCTTTATGGGAATGGCTGGCCTGGGCGACCTGGTGCTGACCTGTACCGACAACCAGTCTCGTAACCGCCGTTTTGGCATGATGCTCGGACAGGGCAGCAATGTGAAAGACGCGCAGGAGAAGATTGGTCAGGTGGTGGAAGGTTACCGCAATACCAAAGAAGTCCGCGAGTTGGCGCACCGTTTTGGTGTCGAAATGCCAATAACCGAGGAAATTTATCAGGTATTATATTGCGGAAAAAATGCGCGCGAGGCAGCATTGACCTTATTAGGTCGTGCGCGCAAGGACGAGCGCAGCAGTAACTAGTCGGAACCGTTGTCACCTGAATGACCCAGCCAGCGCAGAACTGGCTGGTCATTAACTATCGTCTGGAGTAAGCAATGCCGTGTGAAGAACTGGATATCGTCTGGAACAACATTAAAGCCGAAGCCCGGGCGCTGGCCGACTGTGAGCCTATGCTGGCCAGTTTCTACCACGCAACGCTACTCAAGCACGAAAACCTCGGCAGCGCGCTCAGCTATATGCTCGCCAACAAGCTGGCATCCTCAATAATGCCTGCTATCGCTATCCGTGAAGTGGTGGAAGAGGCTTACGCCGCTGACCCGGAAATGATCGCCTCTGCCGCCTGTGATATCCAGGCGGTGCGCACGCGTGACCCGGCGGTCGATAAATATTCTACCCCGTTGCTGTACCTTAAGGGCTTCCACGCCCTGCAGGCTTATCGAATCGGCCACTGGCTGTGGAATGAAGGCCGCCGCGCGCTGGCGATCTTCCTGCAAAACCAGGTTTCCGTGACGTTTCAGGTTGATATTCACCCGGCGGCTAAGATTGGCCGCGGGATCATGCTCGACCACGCCACCGGGATCGTTGTCGGGGAAACGGCAGTGATTGAAGACGACGTCTCGATCCTGCAGTCGGTTACCCTGGGCGGTACCGGCAAAACCAGCGGCGATCGCCATCCGAAAATTCGTGAAGGGGTGATGATAGGCGCGGGTGCCAAAATTCTTGGCAATATCGAAGTCGGACGCGGCGCGAAGATCGGCGCAGGCTCCGTGGTGCTCCAGCCGGTGCCACCGCATACTACCGCCGCTGGCGTACCGGCGCGCATCGTCGGTAAACCAGACAGCGACAAGCCGTCCATGGACATGGATCAGCACTTCAACGGCATTCACCATACCTTCGAGTATGGCGACGGCATTTAACTTTTGAGAATGGCGCCCGGATATCCCAGCTGGCGCCATGCTTCATACACCACCACCGACACCGCGTTCGACAGGTTCATGCTGCGGCTGTCCGGCATCATCGGAATACGGATTTTCTGCTCGGCGGGCAGGGCATCCAGAATCGTGGCCGGCAGGCCGCGGGTTTCCGGGCCAAACATCAGATAGTCACCTGCCTGATAGCTCACGGCGCTGTGCGCCGGCGTGCCTTTGGTGGTCAGGGCGAACATGCGCTGCGGCTGCTCGGCTTCCAGAAACGCGGCGTAATCGTGGTGGCGAATAACGGCGGTAAATTCATGGTAATCCAGCCCTGCGCGACGCAGACGTTTGTCGTCCCACGTAAAGCCCATTGGCTCAATGATGTGCAGACGAAAACCGGTGTTGGCACACAGGCGGATAATATTGCCGGTATTCGGCGGAATTTCTGGTTCGAATAAAACGATGTTAAGCATGCTGCCCCCTTAATTGCGGGGGCAGAATAGCAGAAAAGAGAGGAACTACGCGACGCCGGGCTCCTGCGAGCGGCTGTACAGCATTTTGTAGACGGTTGCCGCGGCGGCCACCAGAGCGGGTATGCTGAGGATCATTAAAATACTGTCCGCCTGCCACTGCATAGAGAGAAGCTGGGCGCTGGTCATAGTTCCCGCCACGCCGCCAAAGCGGCCGATCCCCTGCATCCAGGCGATGCCCGTCGCGCGGCACTCGGTAGGGTAAAAGGTGGCGGCCAGGGTCTGCATGCCCGACTGCGCACCGTTCATCGCGATCCCCATCAGGAAAATCAACCCGCCAAACAGGGCGATATGATTATGCTCCATGCCGAGTAGCAGGATCAGCCCCATCGTCAGGATAAACCCGCCCGCGACCACCTTGTGCGCTTCCCAGCGGTCCATCATCCAGCCCGCGAGCAGGATCCCGGCCGTGCCGCCGAAGGTGAACAGCGAGGTGAGCCAGGCGGACTCCGCCAGGGCATAACCCATTCCCTGCATCAGCGTCGGCATCCAGCTCAGCAGGACGTAGTAAATCACCAGCCCCATAAAATAGGTCACCCACAGCATCAGGGTGCCGGGCAGCCAGGGCATGGAAAACAGCTGCGACACGCTCCCTTTTTTAGACGCGACTTTCTCCTCCGCCAGGAAAAAGCCCGTGACGCTATCCAGCGTGCTGCGGGCGAACCGGCTGGCGATGCGGCGGACCTGCATGACATCTCTTCCGCGCTGCACCAGAAACTTCACCGACTCCGGCAACAGCAGCGCCAGCAGCAGCGTTAAAATCAGCGGTGCAATTGCGCCGGTCAGCAGCACGCTTCGCCAGCCGTGGTGGGGAATCAGCCAGGACGAGATCGCGCCGCCGCCCGCCGCACCCAGAGGGAAGCCGCAGTACATGGTGTTAATCGCCATGGCGCGACAGCGCTGGGGGGCAAACTCGGAGATAAGCGTAATGGCGTTGGGCATCGCAGCACCGAGCCCGAGCCCCGTCAGGAAGCGCCACAGCGTCAGGGTATTCAGACTTTGCGCCCAGGCCGTCCCCAGGCTCGCCAGGCCGAAGAACAGGCACGAAAAGACCAGCACGCGCTTGCGCCCCATCCGGTCCGATACCGGACCGGCGATCAGCGCACCCAGCGACAGCCCCAGCAGCGCCGCGCTCAGCACCGGCCCCAGATCCTGTTTATGAATCCCCCATTCTGCCGACAGCGTAGGCGCGATGTAGCCCATCGCCGCCGTATCAAAGCCATCGATCGCCAGAACCAGAAAGCCCAGCACAATGAGCAGCCAGTGAAATCCTGAAAAGCGACTTTCATCGATCACCTGCTGAATATCCACCTTACCTGAATACGCCATACGCTCCCCTCTGATGTGATGTTGTTTTTGTGTTCTTGTCTTTGCTTGTCTATACAATTGCGGACGGCAGGCGGATGTCAAATTTTCTTATCCAATATGTTATCTGGATGTTATTTTTGGCATAAAAAAGCGCCCGAGGGGGACTTCGGGCACATGAGAAAGGGGGAGTAACCGGAGAAGGTCAGGCCGCGTTTCCCTGAGCAAGGGGAGCCAGCGCTGCCGGTAATTTGCTTAACTCCTGCACCAGGGAATCTCTGCTGATTTCGCCGATCGTTTTCGCACCGGTGAGCGTCATCGCCACCTTCATCTCTTTTTCGATCAGGTTGAGCAGATTCGCCACGCCTGCCTGACCGGCCGTCGCCAGGGCGTACAGATACGCGCGTCCCAGCAGCACGCTGTCGGCGCCCAGCGCAATCATGCGCACCACGTCCAGCCCGTTGCGGATCCCGCTGTCGGCCAGGATGGCGATATCGCCCTTCACCGCATCGGCAATGGCTGGCAGGGCGCGTGCGGAGGAGAGCACCCCGTCAAGCTGGCGTCCCCCATGATTAGAGACCACAATCCCGTCTGCGCCAAAGCGGACCGCATCGCGGGCATCTTCCGGGTCGAGGATCCCTTTGATCACCATCGGGCCATCCCAGAATTCGCGGATCCACTCTAGGTCTTTCCATGAGATGGACGGATCAAAGTTATTCGCCAGCCAGCCGATGTAATCCTCCAGCCCGGTGGGTTTACCCAGATACGCCGAGATATTCCCCAGATCGTGTGGACGACCGTTCAGGCCGACGTCCCACGCCCACTGTGGATGCGTTAACGCCTGCCAGTAGCGGCGGAGCGCCGCATTTGGGCCGCTCATGCCGGAGTGCGCATCGCGGTAGCGCGCGCCGGGGGTCGGCATATCAACGGTAAAGACCAGCGTGGAGCAGCCCGCCGCTTTGGCGCGCTCGAGCGCGTTACGCATAAAGCCGCGATCGCGCAGGACGTACAGCTGGAACCACATCGGGCGTTTGATGGTTGGGGCGACCTCTTCAATCGGACAAACCGAGACGGTAGAGAGGGTAAACGGAATACCTTTGGCATCCGCTGCAGCGGCGGCCTGCACTTCGCCACGGCGGGCATACATACCGCACAGGCCTACGGGCGCGAGCGCGACGGGCATGGAAAGCGTTTCGTTGAACAGTTTCGTCTCAAGGCTCAGGTCAGACATATTCTTCAGCACGCGCTGGCGCAGCGCCACCTCCGACAGGTCTTCCACGTTGCGGCGCAGGGTGTATTCGGCATACGCCCCGCCGTCGATGTAGTGGAACAGGAACGGGGGCAAAATGCGCTGCGCCGCGGCGCGATAGTCACTGGCTGCTGAAATAATCATGCTTTGTTCTCCCTGGAAATATCACTGTCGCCTGGCAGACGGGTAATACGCGCCTGTCGGGCCTGGTCTTCATCGAATCGTTTGATGGTGGTATGCACGAAGCCCAGATGCGCCATCATCGCTTTGCGCGCGGCCTCGGCATCACCGGCAAGAATGGCGTTGAGCACCGCCTCGTGCTGTTCGGTCAGTTGGGCAAACACCGGCGGAACCAGATACATGCGCTGGCGGCTCTGCTTCACGGAGGATTGCAGCAGGTCGAAAAACCCGCGCATGGTCTGGAGCAGCACCACGTTGTGCGACGCCTCGGCAATCGCAAGGTGAAAACGGACGTCCGCCTGGGAGGCGATATCCGGGTCGCTGCTTTGCGTGGCCTCAAAGCAGGCGATGAGTTTCTCTTTGTCGGCGTCGGTTGCCCTCATGGCCGCGTGCCAGGCGGTACTGGTTTCGATGGCGTGACGCGCTTCAAGGATGTCGAAGCTGTAGTCCGGGTCGTTCTCCATCAGCGTTTTCAGCGGCTGAACGATGTTTTGCTCGGACCAGTCGTCATGCTGCCAGCGCACAAAGGTGCCGCCGCCGCGACGGCTTACCAGTACCCCTTCGCTGACCAGCGTCGCCAGCGCCTCGCGCAGTGAATTGCGCGACACGCCAAGCTGGGCGGCGAGCTGGCGTTCGGCGGGCAACTTCATGCCCGCTTCCAGCTGTTGTTCTTCAATCAGCGCCCGCACGCGAGAGGCAATCTCGTCGGACAGGCGTCTGGGCATCACTATCATGGGATCATCCAGGTTAAGACATAGGCCTGCAGGGTGGTGATCACCCCGACCATGCAGGTGAATATCAGGCTGTGTTTCACGGTAAAGCGGAACAGATCCGACTCTTTACCGACCAGTCCCACCGCCGCACAGGCAATGGCGATGGATTGCGGGGAGATCATTTTCCCGGTCACGCCGCCCGTCGTGTTCGCGGCCACCAGCAGGACGTCCGACACGCCAATCTGCTGGGCCGCCGTGGCCTGCAGCGCGGCAAACAGGGCGTTAGACGAGGTATCGGACCCGGTCAGGAATACCCCCAGCCAGCCGAGGAACGGCGAGAAGAAGGTGAAGGCGTGGCTGGTATGGGCCAGCGCGAGCGCCAGCGTCGATGACAGTCCGGAGTAGTTCGAGATAAACGCGAACGCCAGCACCATGCCGATGGAGTAAATCGGCAGCATCAGCTCTTTAACGGTCGCCGCAAAGGTCTGTACCGCAGCCGCAGGCTTCATGCGCAGCCACACCACGGAAAGAATAGCGGCAAACAGGATGGCGGTCCCGGTGGCGGAGAACCAGTCGAATTTATAGACCGCGGCATACGGCGTGGCGGCGTGCACTACCGGCGGCATACGGGCGACCATCTTGTCGAGGAACGGCACGGAGATATTAATCACCATGTCGTACAGCGCGCCGCCAGGGGCGAACAGGGCTTTAAACGGCGGGATGCTCCACAGCGTGACCGTGGCGGTCAGGAACAGAAACGGTGACCAGGCGCGGATCACCTGTCCTGCGGTGTAGCCGGTGCGGGCCAGCGTTTGATCGACCTGCGAGGCGCCCATGTCGGCGAAGCGGAAAATACGGACCGGCTGCCAGCGTTTCAGGAACAGCGTCAGGCAGACCAGAGAAACCAGCGAAGAGATGATGTCCGGCAGCTCCGGGCCAAGGAAGTTCGAGCTGAGGTACTGGGCGATAGCGAACGAACCGCCCGCCACCATCACCGCAGGCCAGGTCTCCTTCACGCCGCGCCAGCCGTCCATAATCGCCATGATCCAAAACAAGACGATAATGGTCAGGAACGGCAGCTGGCGGCCAACCATCTGGCCGATCTCGAAGCTGTCCAGCCCGGTGACCTGCCCGGCCACCAGAATCGGAATACCCATCGCGCCAAACGCCACCGGCGCGGTGTTCACAATCAGGCACAGGCCCGCGGCATAGAGCGGGTTAAAGCCCAGACCCACCAGCAGCGCGGCGGTGATCGCCACCGGTGCGCCAAAACCTGCCGCGCCTTCCAGAAACGCCCCGAAGGAGAAGCCAACAATCAGCATCTGCAGGCGCTGGTCAGGCGTGATGGAGAGAATCGACGAGCGGATAATGTCGAACTGCCCGGTTTTCACCGAGATTTTATAGACAAAGACCGCCGCGATGATGATCCACGCAATCGGCCACAGGCCGTAGAAGAAACCGTAGACGACGGAGGCCAGCGCGCGATCGACCGGCATTTTGTAGAAGAACAACGCCACCATCAGGGCGATGGCAACGGTATACGTCGCGGCGAGGTAGCCCTTCAGCTTTAGCTTAATCAGCGCAAAGAAGAAGAACAGGATCGGAAGCGATGCGATCAGGCTCGACAGCCAGATATTTCCAGCCGGGTCGTAGTTTTGTTGCCAGAGGCTCATGCAGGTCTCCTGGGGACCAGACAGCCTGCGCTGCGGGTGAGTCTCCGCTCAACTCTGCGTCACAGGTTGTGTAAAAGTGGTCCTGCCAATGTTGTGTTGTAGGGTTAATGACAATGAATGGTTAACCAGATGTTATGAGCTAGCAATGGTTTTGTGAGCGGAAATAATGGAATTGTGAACCGGGGAAGGATTGATTGCGCTATTGGTTGGACCAATTCACGCGAAGGGGAAAAGAGTAGGCCGGGTAAGCGCAGCGCCACCCGGCATGAAATCAGAACGCGGTCTTACAAAAGCCCGTCATCTCTTTCAGGCCCATTTCGCGGCCAAGCTCGGTCATCGGGTGTACCACCACCAGACCGCGGACGCTTTTCTTCAGCTTGCCCATGTCGGCCTGTTCTTTTTTGGTGATCGCGCGGCGGTGCGGCATGTTCATCAGCTTCTGCGCTTCTTTGCTCAGCTTCTGGCCTTTGACTTCGCGCAGGCGCTCGATTTCCGCTTCCAGCTTCGCGGTCTCTTTCTCAAGCTCGGCGTATTTCTCGGCGGAATCGACCAGCGACAGGCCAGCCATCTGGTGGCGGATGAGATCCAGGCGGTCGCTCAGGCGTTTAATTTCGTTCTTTTCGACTTCTTTCATAACAAATGACTCTGAAAACGGGGAATTTACAGGGAAGGATACACCAATGTGAGCAGGCTTACTTCTGAAACGCTTTTTTTAAGCTGATTCGGGAAATCAGCTCAGTCAGGGAGAGAACCATCGTGGAACGGACAACCTGTTGATAACGCAGCTTTTGCATCGCGTAAAGCTCAGGGTCGCTGTTATCAAAATGGGGAGCAGGGGGCAGCGCGGTAACGCAGTGCAGCTCGCCGAAGGGCCCCAGAATCTCATCGTCGGTAAAGGTGTACTCGTTACCGTCATGATTGAGCTCTTCGCGCAGCGCCATTAGCAGCTCCGCATCTTCATACTCTTGTCGGTTCAGCACCCCAAGACCATAAATCAGCTTCAGACGCACGGATAAATCGCCCAGCGGTCCGTCTCCGTCCAGTAACGGTTCTACAGCATATTTTACCGCGTAGTCGTCTTTGCGAAACACCTGAAGCACCAGGATATTCACCGCCTCGGTTAACAGCTCGACGGCGGCAATCAGGAAACTTCGTACGGTTTTGCCAGCATTCAGACGCTCAAGCACACGATTTTCAAAGGCCTGGGTTTGTTCCATTATTGCCTGCATATCTGACAATCTGTAATCAGGGCGCAGGATTACCTGCGCCGCATTCTGCATCATTTGGTTGCGTTGTATGCGTTGACCGCCTCCGCAACCACGTCGCTGTTGGCGTCCAGACCGGAGATCTGCGCCAGCGCAGCCTGCGCGCCTTTATCATCAATCAGCTGAGCCAGCTCAATCGCCTGTGGGTCCTGCTCGCTGCGGTAGTGCATCGCTGCGGCAATCCCTTTCACCAGGTTGGCATGCGGCAGGCCGTATTCCAGCGTGCCCAGCAGCGGCTTAATCAGGCGATCGCCCGCGCTCAGCTTGCGCAGCGGCTGGCGGCCCACGCGCTCAACGTCATCTTTCAGATACGGGTTTTCAAAGCGACCGAGGATTTTCTGGATGTATGCTGCGTGTTTCTCAGCATCAAAACCGTAGCGTTTGATCAGCACCGCGCCGCTCTCTTCCATTGCCCCTTTTACCACCGCGCGGATCTTCTCATCGAGGATCGCGTCACGAATGGTTTGATGACCGGCCAATTTTCCGAGGTACGCGGTTATAGCATGCCCGGTGTTCAGCGTGAAGAGCTTGCGTTCGACAAATGCCATCAGGTTATCGGTTAATTCCATTCCCGGAATGGTCGGCAGCGCGCCTTTAAACTGGGTTTTATCGACGATCCACTCGCTGAAGGTTTCTACGGTCACTTCCAGCGGGTCGTTGGTCGCGGATTCGGAAGGCGGAACGATGCGATCCACGGCGGAATCCACAAAACCCACGTGCGCTTCAACCCAGGCTTTGTCTTCGTCTGCCACCGCGTTAAGAACGTGGCCTTTCAGCTGCGTAGTGCCGCGCACCATGTTTTCACAGGCGATGATGTTCAGCGGGGTGTCGATACCCTGCGCTTTACGTTTTGCCAGGCCTTTCGCGACAGCGGGTGCGATGCGCTCAAGGACGACCGGACCCACGGCGGTGGTGACCAGATCGACGCTGGCGATCAGGTCAATAACGTCTTCACCGATGCTGCTGACCGCGTTGACGCCAGATACTGTCTCAACCTGCTCGTTTTCGCCCACCACATGGACCTGATAGCTATGACGGGCATTCAGGGCATCCAGGACAACCTGATTCACATCGGCGAATGTCAGGGTAATGCCCGCGTCTGCCAGTAGTTTACCGATAAAACCACGACCGATATTACCTGCGCCAAAATGTAATGCTTTCATAGTGTTAACCTTCATCAATGTTTTTACCCGAGAGGGCTGGGGTGAGGAACGTTTTCCCCTCACCCTAGCCCTCTCCCCGGGGGGAGAGGGAAGAGAACTTATTTGTTCAGCAGAGCCAGCACTTCTTCCACGCTGGTGGTGTTGGCCAGACGCTCAATGACGGACTCATCGTCCAGCGCGTTGGTCAGGCTGGTAATCACCTGAATGTGCTCGTTGTTGCGAGCGGCGATACCAATTACCAGACGGGCGATGTCGTCTTCTTCTTCACCGAAGCGCACGCCCTGCGGATACTGACAGAATACGACGCCGGTTTTCAGGACGCGATCTTTCGCTTCAACCGTTCCGTGCGGCACCGCGATGGATTCGCCCAGGTAGGTTGGCGTCAGTTTTTCACGTTCCAGCATCGCGTCGACATATTCAGGCTGAACGTAGCCGCCTTTCACCAGCTGCTCACCGGCAAAGCGAATCGCTTCTTCTTTGGTGGCCGCGGTACGACCGAGGAAAATATTCTCCGCACCCAGCTTAAACAGGTGTGCATTGCTCTCATCAAAGCTGTCCTGCAGGCTGGAGCGCACTTTCACTTCGTTGTCTTCGTGACGCTGCGCGGCCACCAGACGTTCGGTCAGGCTGGTGTACAGGCCGCTGTCGAGGAAGTTGGTCAGCGAAATGTGCTGTGCCTGTGGTACCTGACGCATGGCGCGTTCGGTCAGATCGCGGTGCGTGATGACCAGGTCAACATCCGGCGGCAGGCTGTTAATGGCGCTGTTGGTCACGGAGATGTTGGTCAGGCCCGCATCCTGCACTTTCTTACGCAGCACGCCTGCACCCATCGCGCTGGAACCCATACCGGCGTCGCAGGCAACGATGATTTTACGCACGTGGCTCAGGTCGTTAGAGACATCACCGGCTGCCAGTGGCGTCGCGCCTTTGGATTCGGCTTTCATGTCGTGCATACGACGGGTTGCGGCTTCGATGTCATCATCTTCTTTCACTTTGCTGGTTTTCAGCAGGATAGAAGAGACCACGAAGGAGACGGCCATTGCCGCAAAGATAGCTGCGAGGTTCGCGAAATAAGCGCCTTTTGGCGTCATCGCCAGTACCGCCAGGATAGAACCCGGAGAAGCTGGAGAAACCAGACCGCCGCCCAGCACGCTCAGGGTGAACACGCCGGTCATACCGCCGAGGATAACGGCCAGGATCAGACGTGGGTTCATCAGCACGTACGGGAAGTAAATTTCGTGGATACCGCCCAGGAAGTGGATGATAGCCGCACCGCCAGCAGACTGTTTTGCGCTACCACGGCCGAAGAAGATGTACGCCAGCAGAACGCCCATACCCGGACCCGGGTTGGCTTCAATCAGGAAGAAGATAGACTTGCCGAGATCGTGAGACTGCTGAATACCCAGCGGCGAGAAGATACCGTGGTTGATGGCGTTGTTAAGGAACAGGATTTTCGCCGGTTCAACGAAGATAGACGCCAGCGGCAGCATTTCGTGCGCCACCATGAAGTTAACGCCTGCCGCCAGAATTTTAGACAGCACTTCAACCGCAGGGCCAATGCCGAGGAACGCCAGAATGGCGAGGATCATCCCGATGATGCCCGCAGAGAAGTTGTTCACCAGCATTTCGAAGCCGGATTTGATCTTACCATCAACCCAGACGTCGAATTTCTTAATCGCCCAGCCGCCCAGAGGACCGGCAATCATCGCACCGAGGAACATCGGCATATCCGCACCGACGATAACACCCATGGTTGTGATGGCACCCACTACGCCACCACGGTCACCGCCCACCAGACGACCCCCGGTGAAACCGATGAGCAGCGGCAGGAGATAGGTAATCATTGGGCCAACAAGTTTCGCCAGCGTTTCGTTAGGCAACCACCCTGTCGGAATGAACAATGCGGTGATGATACCCCACGCGATAAACGCGCCGATATTTGGCATCACCATGTTGCTGAGGAAACGACCAAAGCTTTGAACTTTGATCTTGAAATCGGATGACATAAAACACCCCTTCTTCTGTTTACGCTAAGGCTTATGGCCCGAGGTTTATTGTTAATGAGGCGGCAGAGGTAGCCGGGCCCTGTTCTGATGCTGTGAAATCTGGCACTGAATCGTTCAACTGTCCAGACAGTGAAAATTTATGTGATTCATGTCACGTAAATGTAGGGGGTGAGGATATCTATGAGGTGATCTGAATCACAAAAACGATGGGCAAAAAAAATACGATGGCGAGAAAAAAAGCAAAACAAACCCTTTTGTGTGATTGTTGTCACGTTTTGTTCTGGCGTGTTTGTTTCTGGATTGTGACTGATTTCACAAAATATTTTTATGCAGATTTCTCCGGCTGTGATCGACGGCAAACTCTGCTTCGCGTTTCAGCGCCAGGATGATATGGCACGACACGATAAGCCAAAAAATCACTTTTGATGTGTGGTATGGCGAAAAGTTAAAAGGTGGATTACGCTCATATTGTAAGGTTAAGTCTATTATTATTCAGGATATATTTTGACACGCTTATAAACTTGCATGGAGATATTATAAAAATCCATACTCCCCTGCTCGGAAATAATAAGCACAACCCCGTGTTTATAAAAAATTAATTAGGTTGCGTACCGTTTTATTAATTTAATGAGTTGACGTTGTTTAAGTGAGGAGAATATGTTTCTCAACTATTTTGCGCTGGGCGTATTGATTTTTGTATTTCTGGTTCTCTTTTATGGAATCATCGCCATCCATGATATTCCTTATAATATGGCTAAAAAGCGTAACCATCCGCATGCCGATGCCATTCATACGGCTGGCTGGATTAGCCTGTTTACGCTTCATGCCATCTGGCCATTCCTGTGGATTTGGGCCACGCTGTACCGCGAGGATCGCGGCTGGGGCATGCAAAACCACATCACAAAGCCTGATGAGGTCCCGGGCATGGATGCGCTGGCAAAACGCGTGGCCGAATTAGAACAAAAGCTGGCCGCGGTAAAGCCCGCTGCTGATAAGAACACGCTGGAGCGCTAATCATGGATCTGTTGATTATTTTGACCTACGTGGCATTTGCCTGGGCCATCTTTAAAATATTCCGAATTCCGGTCAACCAGTGGACGCTTGCCACCGCAACATTAGGCGGCGTATTTATTGTTGCCGGACTTATTCTGCTAATGAACTATAACCACCCGTATACGTTTACGGCGCAAAAAGCGGTTATTTCTATTCCAATCACGCCGCAGGTGACCGGTGTGGTCAGCGAAGTGACCGATAAAAATAACCAGCTAATTAAAAAAGGCGAAGTGTTATTTAAACTGGATCCAGGCCGCTATCAGGCGCGGGTCGACAGGCTTCAGGCCGACCTGGTGACCGCGACGCACAATATCGATAATCTGAAAGCGCAGCTGGCGGAAGCCGTTGCCAATACCACGCGCGTCTCCGCTGAACGCGATCGCCTCTATAAAGATTATCAGCGCTACCTGAAAGGCAGCCAGGCGAAGGTGAATCCGTTCTCTGAAAGCGATATCGACAACGCGCGGCAGAACTATCTGGCGCAGGATGCGCTGGTGAAAGGCTCCGTGGCTGAACAGGTACAGATCCAAAGCCAGTTAGACAGCATGGTGAACGGCGAGCAGTCGCAGATTGCGTCGTTACGCGCCCAGCTTGCCGAAGCCAAATACAACCTGGACCAGACCGTGGTGCGTGCGCCGAGCGATGGTTACATCACCCAGGTGCTGATACGTCCGGGGACCTATGCCGCCGCGCTGCCGCTGCGTCCGGTGATGGTCTTTATCCCAGAACAGAAGCGTCAGATTGTGGCCCAGTTCCGCCAGAACTCGCTGCTGCGTCTGAAGCCGGGCGATGAAGCGGAAGTGGTGTTTAACGCGCTGCCGGGCCAGGTGTTCTCCGGGAAGCTCACCAGTATTCTGCCGGTGGTGCCGGGGGGAACCTATCAGGCGCAGGGCGCGCTGCAGTCGCTGACGGTGGTGCCTGGAACGGACGGCGTTCAGGCACTTATTGAGCTGGAACCCAACGCCGAAGTCGATGCCCTGCCGGACGGTATCTATGCCCAGGTGGCGGTCTATTCGGACCACTTCGCCCACGTCTCGGTTATGCGTAAAGTACTGCTGCGTATGACCAGCTGGATGCACTACCTCTACCTCGATCACTAATCCTTCCAGGGCAGGAATGCGACATGCAGACCTGCCCTTTTTTCATCGCTTGATCCATACTGACTTTTTTCCGGCATCAAGGATCAGGCAATGAAACTCATCGGCAGCTATACCAGTCCCTTCGTGCGAAAAATCTCGATTCTCCTGCTGGAGAAGGGGATTGAATTTGAATTCGTGAATGAACAGCCCTACAACGCGGAAAACGGCGTCGCGCAGTACAACCCGCTGGGAAAAGTGCCAGCGCTGGTCATGGACGAGGGCGAATACTGGTTTGATTCCCCGATTATTGCGGAGTATATCGAGCTGCTGGGCGTTGCCCCGGCAATGCTGCCGGCTGACCCAAAAGCGGCGCTGGCGGTGAAGCAAATTGAAGCCCTGGCCGACGGTATTATGGATGCGGCATTAACCTCCGTACGGGAACAGGCCAGGCCCGTTGCCCAGCAGTCGGAAACGGAACTGTTACGCCAGCGGGAAAAAATCAGCCGCAGCCTGGACAGGTGCGAACAGCTTATCCGGGAGGGAAAGATCGACACCGACAGCCTGAACCTGGCAACTATCGCCATCGCCTGCGCCATCGGCTATCTCAACTTCCGCCGGGTTTCCCCTGGCTGGTGCGTCGACCGTCCGCTGCTGGTGAAGCTTGCAGACACGCTTTTTAGCCGCGAGAGCTTTGCCCGTACCGAACCGCCAAAGGCTTGACGCGGGTTATAACACTTCGGCGTCGGAGGCGGTACAATCCCTCTACATGTTAACTCCCTCTCCCGTCGGGAGGGGGGAAGATATTTACTCGCCAGGCGCTTTCATGACTACTCATCGTTCGCTGTACAGCCAGATCCCCGCTACCGACCGTCTCCTTCGCGAGCCCCGCATTTATGCTGTTGTTGAGCGCTTCGGCCATACCGCGACGGTGGAAATGTTACGCCTGCTTCAGGACGAAGCCCGCTGCGCGATTCAGGCAGAAAACGCCTTGCCCGACTGGTGCAGTGCGTGGGAGCAGGAAGTTGAACAGCGGCTGGATGAGAAGGCGCAAAGCGCATTACGCCCGGTGATTAACCTGACCGGTACCGTACTGCATACCAACCTCGGGCGAGCCCAGCAGGCGGAAGAGGCCGTTGCCGCCGTCGTGCAGGCCATGCAAGCGCCCGTGACGCTGGAGTACGATCTGGACGGCGCCGGACGCGGGCATCGCGACCACGCGCTGGCGGAGCTGCTGTGCCAGCTGACCGGCGCGGAAGATGCCTGCATTGTGAATAACAACGCCGCAGCGGTGCTGCTGATGCTGGCGTCCACCGCCAGCGGCAAAGAGGTAGTGGTGTCCCGCGGCGAGCTGGTGGAGATTGGCGGGGCATTTCGTATTCCGGACGTGATGCGCCAGGCGGGCTGTACGCTGCATGAAGTGGGCACCACCAACCGTACCCATGCGAAAGACTATCGCGCGGCAGTGAATGAAAATACTGCCCTGCTGATGAAGGTCCACACCAGCAATTATCATATTGAAGGCTTCACCAAAACGGTTGAAGAGGCGGAGCTGGCGGCGATTGGGCGCGAACTGAACATACCGGTGATTGCCGATCTCGGCAGCGGCTCGCTGGTGGATCTAAGCCTGTACGGGCTGCCAAAAGAGCCGATGCCGCAGGAGATGATTGCGGCGGGCGTTAGCCTGGTCAGTTTTTCCGGCGACAAACTGCTGGGCGGGCCGCAGGCCGGGATTATCGTCGGCAAGCGCGAGCTGATTGCGCAGCTGCAGCAGCATCCGCTCAAGCGCGCCCTGCGCGCCGATAAAATGACGCTTGCCGCCCTGGACGCTACGCTGCGGCTCTATCTCCACCCGGAGAAACTGGCCGACCGCCTGCCCACGCTGCGTCTGTTAACCCGTGATGCCGCTTCGATTCGCGCCCAGGCCGAACTTCTGCTGCCGCGCGTCGCCGCGCACTACCCCGATTTTGACGTTCGCATTGAGCCCTGCCAGTCGCAGATTGGCAGCGGTTCGCTGCCGGTGGACAGGCTGCCGAGTGAAGCGCTGACGTTCACGCCGCGTGACGGGCGCGGCGGCCATCTGGAAGCCCTGTCGTCGCGCTGGCGCGGTCTCTCGACGCCGGTTATCGGGCGGATTTACGATGGCCGAATGTGGCTGGATTTGCGCTGCCTTGAAGATGAAGAGCGATTTCTGGAGATGTTGTTGAAATGATTATTGCCACCGCCGGTCACGTTGACCACGGAAAAACCACGTTACTGCAGGCCATTACCGGCGTAAACGCCGATCGCCTGCCGGAAGAGAAAAAGCGCGGCATGACCATCGATCTGGGCTATGCCTACTGGCCCCAGCCTGATGGCCGCGTGCTGGGCTTTATTGATGTGCCGGGGCATGAAAAGTTTCTGTCCAACATGCTGGCGGGCGTGGGCGGCATCGATCATGCCCTGCTGGTGGTGGCCTGCGATGACGGCGTGATGGCGCAAACCCGCGAGCACCTGGCGATCCTCCAGCTGACCGGTAACCCGCAGCTGACCGTGGCGCTGACCAAAGCCGATCGCGTGGATGACGCACGCGTCAGCGAGGTGCGCGAAACGGTACAGGCGACCTTGCGGGAGTATGGTTTTTCCGATGCACGGCTATTTGTCACCGTGGCGACGGAAGGGCGCGGTATCGACGAACTTCGCCACCACTTACAGCAGCTTTCATCACGCGACCACGCCAGCCATCATCGTTTCCGCCTGGCGATCGACCGGGCGTTTACCGTAAAAGGCGCGGGGCTGGTGGTGACTGGTACGGCGCTGAGCGGCGAAGTGAACGTCGGTGATACGCTCTGGCTGACGGGCGTGAACAAACCGATGCGCGTGCGCGGGCTGCACGCACAAAACCAGCCCGCAGACCGCGCCCACGCCGGGCAGCGGATCGCGCTGAACATTGCCGGGGATGCGGAAAAAGAGCAGCTTAATCGCGGCGACTGGCTGCTGGCCGATGCTCCGCTGGAACCGTCTGAACGCGTCATCGTCTCCCTGCAGGCAAACGTGCCCCTGACCCAATGGCAGCCGCTGCATATTCACCACGCGGCCAGCCATATCACCGGGCGCGTGTCGCTGCTGGAAAACGATCTTGCCGAACTGGTATTCGATTCACCGCTCTGGCTGGCAGACAACGATCGTCTGGTTCTGCGTGATATTTCTGCAAGGGAAACGCTGGCCGGGGCGCGCGTGGTGGCGCTGAATCCACCGCGACGCGGCAAGCGCAAACCTGAATATCTGCAGTGGCTGGCCGCGCTGGCGCAGGCCAGCGATGATAACGCCGCGCTGCGGGTGCACCTCGATCGCGGGGCGGTGAGCCTGCGTGATTTTGCATGGGCACGCCAGCTGAGCGAAGAAGGGTTACGCCTGCTGGCCCAGCAGCCGGGCTTTATACAGGCCGGAGACAGCCTGCTCAATGCCCCGGTTGCTGCGCAATGGCAGCGTAAGATACTGAACACGCTTGCGACTTACCACGAACAGCATCAGGACGAGCCAGGCCCGGGCCGTGAGCGTCTGCGACGCATGGCGCTGCCGATGGAAGACGATGCGCTGGTGCTGCTGCTGATTGAAAACATGCGCGAAAGCGGGGTGATTAAAAGCCACCACGGCTGGCTGCACCTGCCGGATCACAAGGCCGGGTTCACCGCAGATCAGGAGGCGATATGGCAAAAAGTAGCCCCGCTGTTTGGCGATGAGCCGTGGTGGGTTCGCGATCTGGCTCGCGAAACCAACACCGACGAGCAGCTGATGCGCCAGGTATTGCGCCATGCGGCGCAGCAGGGGCTAATAGTCGCGATCGTGAAAGATCGTTATTACCGTAACGATCGTATTGTGGCGTTTGCCAGCCTGATCCGCGAGCTGGATCAGGCGCGCGGCTCGACCTGCGCAGCGGATTTCCGCGATCGGCTGAACGTGGGGCGCAAGCTGGCGATCCAGATCCTGGAATACTTCAACCGCATCGGCTTTACCCGCCGTCGCGGTAACGATCATTTATTACGCGATTCGTTATTATTTCCTGAAACTCCGTGACCCCCGTCGTAAACGCCGTTATCGGTTGGCGAGAAAATCGCCAGCCGGAACTACCCTTGTTGTACACCAACAGCAAGGAGACGGTCATGACAAACAATCCTCCCTCATCGCGTATCCAGCCCGGCGAGTATGGTTTTCCCCTCAAGCTGAAGCCTCGTTATGACAACTTTATTGGCGGCGACTGGGTAGCTCCCGTCGACGGCGAATACTATTCCAACCTTACTCCCGTTACCGGCCAGCCGCTGTGCGAAATTGCCAGCTCCGGCAAGCGTGATATCGACCTGGCGCTGGATGCGGCGCACAAAGCGAAAGAAAAATGGGCTCACACCTCCGTGCAGGACCGGGCGGCGATCCTGTTCAAAATCGCCGATCGGATGGAGCAGAATCTGGAGCTGCTGGCGACGGCTGAAACCTGGGATAACGGCAAGCCGATACGGGAAACGATGGCGGCAGACGTGCCGCTGGCCATTGACCACTTCCGCTATTTTGCTTCCTGCATTCGCGCTCAGGAGGGAGGAATAAGCGAGGTAGACAGCGATACCGTGGCGTATCACTTCCACGAACCGCTGGGCGTCGTTGGGCAAATCATACCGTGGAACTTCCCGCTGCTGATGGCGAGCTGGAAAATGGCGCCCGCGCTGGCGGCGGGAAACTGCATCGTGCTGAAACCGGCGCGTCTGACCCCGCTCTCGGTGCTGCTGCTGATGGAAATCGTTGGCGATCTTTTGCCGCCGGGCGTGATTAACGTGGTTAACGGTGCGGGCGGTGAGATAGGGGAATATCTGGCTACCTCAAAACGGATCGCCAAAGTGGCGTTTACCGGATCGACGGAGGTGGGCCAGCAGATCATGCAGTACGCCACGCAGAACATCATTCCGGTGACCCTGGAGCTGGGCGGGAAATCCCCGAACATCTTCTTCGCAGACGTGATGGAGGAAGAGGATGCCTTCTTCGATAAAGCCCTGGAAGGGTTTGCGCTGTTTGCGTTTAACCAGGGCGAAGTCTGCACTTGCCCAAGCCGTGCGCTGGTACAAGAGTCCATCTACGAGCGCTTTATGGAGCGGGCGATTCGGCGCGTTGAGTCTATCCGCAGCGGTAACCCGCTTGATAACGCCACGCAGATGGGGGCGCAGGTCTCGCATGGACAGCTGGAAACTATCCTCAACTACATTGATATCGGCAAGAAAGAGGGGGCGGATATTCTCACCGGTGGGCGTCGTAAGGTACTCGGTGGGGATCTGCAGGACGGGTATTATCTGGAGCCGACGATCCTGTTCGGTCAAAACAACATGCGCGTCTTCCAGGAAGAAATTTTCGGACCGGTACTGGCCGTGACCACCTTCAAAACGATGGAGGAGGCGCTGGAGATTGCCAACGACACGCCGTATGGCCTGGGAGCAGGCGTCTGGAGCCGCAACGGTAATCTGGCCTATAAAATGGGCAGAGGCATTCAGGCCGGGCGCGTATGGACCAACTGCTACCACGCCTATCCTGCGCACGCGGCATTTGGCGGTTATAAGCAATCGGGCATCGGGCGTGAAACCCACAAGATGATGCTGGAGCATTATCAGCAGACGAAATGTTTGCTGGTCAGCTACTCCGATAAGCCGCTGGGGCTGTTTTAATCACCCAGCTCAGGCCGTCCATGCACGGCCTGAGCAATTTGCTGGCGCAGGCAGTTCAGAACGCCATCCAGTACGTATTGCACGCGCCAGGGCTGGTATTCGCGTTTGCGGAAGATGGCCGTCAGATCGAGCCACCACTCTTCCTGATGCGGGAAGCAGGGGACCAGCATCCCTTGCGTTAATTCTTTTTTCAGACTTTCTTTTGGTGCAAAAACAATCCCAAGATTATTTCTTGCCAGCTCCAGAGCCGTCTGAGTATTGTCGCAAATATAATTACCGGTCACCCGGTAGTCATGCACGTCATCGCTGCCGTGCACTCGGAAACGCCAGATGTTGGCATCATCAACCAGCATGGAGTCAATGAGAATACAGGAGTGATTAATTAAATCTTCCGGTCCCGTTAAGGGGTGTTTATTTAAATACTCCACGGTTGCGAAGGCCGTAACGGAATATTGTGTCAGAACGCTGGCAACCAGACTTTCGTCTTTAGGCTGCGCATAAGTAATTAAAATGTCGCAGTCATCCGGAAAGGAAACGCCTTCTGAAAATTCATTCCGGTCCAGATTGTAGGTTTTCAAAGAGATGCGAATGTCACCGATGTCTTCTATCTGATGGATCACGTGTCGCGCGAGGTAGGTCACGATGCCGGTTGGGGCATAGATCGTCACTTTTCCGCGCTTTTCGTGCTTATAATCCGCAATGAAATTCACAAGCTGGCTGTTCTTATCCAGTGTTGCATTAACGTAAGGGAGCAACGCTTCACCAAACTGGGTCAGGGCAAGCTGGCGCGTGGTGCGCTCAAAAACCTTGAGTCCAACCCGCGTTTCAAAATCAGACAGATATTTACTGACGTTGGCCTGCGCCATACCCAGCAGGGCGGCGGCATCACCAATGCTGTGGGTGGCTGCAATGACGGAGATAATTTTTAATTCGCGTGGTTTTAGCTGTAATGTACTCATCATGCACACCCATCTATATGATTTTATATATAATATTATATAAACCGCAGCGTTGCATTGGCAATTTTGTAACCATTATTATGCGCCTCGCTTGTTTGGCATTTAAATGGATTACATAGAATGACTATTAAATACAATTTACTCATCGCGGCCACGTTATTTGCATCAACGTCTGCCATGGCTGGTGATTTTTCACTTGGAGCGGGGGCTGTATTTAATGAGTCTCCTTACAAAGGTTATAACGAAAATACTACCGCAGTACCGTTAATTAGCTACGAAGGCGATCGCTTTTATGTTCGCCAGACCACGGGTGGATGGATCCTCTGGAAAGACGCAAAAAATGAACTCAGCCTGACCGCAACGTGGATGCCGCTGCATTTCGATCCTGATGACAACGACGACCATCAGATGAAGCAGCTTGATGAGCGTAAAGCATCTGCGTTCCTCGGTGGGGCGTACTACCGTCACGAAAGCTGGGGGTCGCTGAAAGTGGCCGTTTCTGGCGATGCGATGGATGAAAGCGGCGGCGTGGTGGGCGAGGTATCGTACTTCCGTCCGATCAAAATGGAGCGCCTGACCCTGACACCTTCTGTTGGTGTTTTCTACAGCGACGAAAGCTATAACGACTATTACTACGGCGTATCCGGCAGCGAGTCTCGCCGCTCCGGACTGGATAAATACACCGCTGGCGACAGTTGGACGCCATACGTTGGCCTGGCGGCTAAATATCAGTTAACCCAGAATCTATACCTCAACGCCAGCGCGGTTTACACCGTGTTGCCTGACGACGTGAAGAACAGCCCGATGATCGACCGCGATGACAGCTTCGCGCTGATGACCGGCCTGACCTGGCGTTTCTGATGCGGTAAAGCCGGGGGCAGGTTCGCCTTACCCGGCCTACTTGAACTGCCATCGCAGTTTTACGTATGCCCGCGCGAGCGAAGCGCCGCCGGGTATTTTTGATTGTAATGAACTCCCATTTTCCTTTCCCTTAAAAACTTCCTCATTAATGTTCCTGATATGCTAATGCGATCTGCGCCATCAATAAAGATGTGCATCATGTGTATCATTCTTAAAGAAAATTAAATCTGGCACTCTCGCCCGTATTTGGCGAAAGGCGGGAATTAAGCACGGATATCAGGAGTCGTTATGTTTTTTCCGGCTTACATTCATTCTGATTCAGACGGTAGCGCCAGCGGCTTTTCCCTGACGTTCCATGCTGTTGTTTCAGGTGATTCCATGTACGACGCTTTTAAGGATGCACGTGATGCGCTCATAGCGCACTTCGAAGCGTATTTCGGGCTGAGGCAGCACGTCGCGTGCTGCCTGGGTAAAAAATTAATTATATAGAGCTGCTGTTGCTTTCAGCATATCAGCAAAGGAATAGATATCATCGACTGTCGTTATAGGGTGACGCGTTTCGTTTTTTTCTATGTCGAAAAGTCCGATGTATTTTTGTGTGCGATTAAAATGCAATCGGCAAAGAGGTTTGCGGTTGTTGTCATCTACAAGAACACCAAAGTAACTTTTGGTATCTCGATGAGTTATACGGGGTGCCTCCAGTACCGCTCTGGTGATTGCTTTAACAATATGATATCCCTCGAGCTCCTCTAGCGTTGTAACCACGTCGCTTTCATCTTTATGTTCGTCTTCCTCAATATGTGATGATTCATTTGGAGTTTCGATGATCGCTGGGGTTATGCCCGTAATAGCAGACTTGAGGCGCTCATTAACCTGATCATTTATGTACTGACTTGCAGCTTTTTTGGTCAAATTTAAAAAAGACTCTCTGACTTTTTGAGTCAGAATCCCATCATAAACTCGGGATGCAAAAAATTTCACAAAGTCATCTTCAGGATTATTTAGTTGAGAGTGCAGGATTTTTTTGATCTGGCTGACATATTTTAATTCACCAGCAGCATTGATAATTGATTCCAAATCAAAGGAAGACTTAGTTATTTTTTTTAACTCAGGTATGATATTTTCGTCAATATCAAGAAGATCTACTTCCAAAAATGGTTTTTCATCCATTTTATTAGGGGCATCCAGATCTGTGAAAAATTTATAATTTTGTCCATTGGTGAGTATTGAAATTCTGGCGTTTGTTACATGAAAATACCTGAATAATTGCGAGGCATGATTTATATTTAATGGTTCGCCAATTTTTTTACATTCAATAAGTATCTGCACATCATTGTTTTTCATTATGGCATAATCGATTTTCTCGCCTTTTTTTGTACCAACATCACAGACAAACTCAGGTGTCACCTCTGAAGGATCAAAAACATCATAACCCAGAACGTTATGGATGAATGGCATTACAAATGCAGTTTTTGTTGCTTCTTCAGTATTAATTGCATCAAGTTGTTGTCTTATTTTATTTGATAAGGCATTTAATCTTTCTGTGAATTCCATGGGATATCCTTATTTTTAGCTGTGTGTCTTTATGGAATAACACTAAAAGGCATCTCAGACAATGGTATGTCTGAGCTGAACGGCTGCAAAAAAAACAATATCGAGGGTTAGATCACATTGTCTTTCAATCGATGATAATCAGGGAACTCGGCATCACCGAACTCCATAAAAATATTATATATTCATAAAGGTGATATTATTCTTGTTTATGTTCCATCCACCCAGATCCGCATTTCTCCTTCTCCCCGATTTGCCCAACTGAACCAGGGAATAAGAGTCAGCGTGCAAGGCTGGCGCTGGAGATGATTTTACAGCAGGTGTCGCTCTCTTAAGAGTATGAAGACAGCGCGGATCAGGCCGGTGCGGCGATTGCGTGGAAGACGAAGCAGCTCATTCGCACGTAGTTTCATTTACCGCTTTCGAAGTCGCAGCCAGCAAAAGCGTTGCACGGCAGTATTGATTACTTCAGGCGCGTGTTTCGCCGGACTTTCCATTTAACCCTGACTGAGGCGATACATCGCCTCAGTCAGGGCAGCGGAAAACCGTAGCTGGATGGCTCTGCCTCGCTGACCGAAGTGGCAAACCGCTGCTGTTTTAATCACGTGGGCTATGTTCGGCAGATATTTTCAAAGCATACGGGCTTAACACCCGCTGTCTGGAAACGGCGGTACTGTAAAGAGCATATCAATTCCGGCTGAGCGCATCCTCTTTGACCCATAACACCTTCGCTGAATCTGGCGGTATGTATGATGTATACAGTACCCGCTTTTAATGCACGCGAGGCGTAACAGATGAACCGATTTATCATGGCGGATGCGGAAAAATGCATCGGGTGCCGCACCTGTGAAGTGGCCTGTGCGGTTGCGCATCAGGATGACTTCACCGCAGAGGCTTTTACCTCTCGCCTGCGGGTTGTGAAGGGGGATACATATACTACGGCGGTGGGTTGCCATCAGTGCGAGGACGCACCCTGTGCCAATGTCTGCCCAACCCATGCCATTTGCCTTATGGCGGGCGCCTGGCTTGTTGAGCAGACGCGCTGTATTGGCTGCAAGAGCTGTATGGTCGCCTGTCCGTTTGGGGCGATGCAGGTGCGTCTGGATGGGGGTAAGGCACAAGCGCTGAAATGTGATTTGTGCCTGCATCGCGAAGGCGGACCGGCCTGCGTGGAGGCCTGTCCAACCCACGCGCTGCGCTGTGTTGATCCTGCCAGTCTTCGGGCTGAAAAGCTTACTGCATTTTGTTGAAATTCCAGGTAAACGTCAGGCTGTAGCGCCAGTCTCTGTTGCGACTGTCTGTCGGAACATCCCCGACGGGTCTTGCCGCCTCAACCGTGATGCTATAGTGGCGGGTATCGCCTACCATCACGCCTGCCGCCACTGACCCGAGCCGCTGATGAGGCAAGCCGGAGGTGTTAAACCAGGTTTGCGCGGTATCGGCCAGGATGTAGGGCTGGATAGTGGCAAGCCAGGTGCTCTCTTTTCGCATCTGGATATAGCGCAGTTCTACCTGCCCGCCGTAGCCGTAGTCACCGCTTGCTTCACTGTCCTGATATCCTCGTCCAAAGCGCTGGGCACCGAAGCTAACGCGTTCGGGCTCGGGCAGCGTGTTGTTTGACCAGTCTCCCTCCCAGGAGGTTGATAGCCGCCATTTATCGGCAAACAGCCAGGCTGCGTCCAGATAGCTTTTCGTGAGCGTAAAATTAATATCGGGCCTGGGGGCCGAGACGATATCGGCACCCATCGCATCAATACCCTGACGAACGTTGAGTCGGCCGCTGATGCTGGCGGTTGTGAATTGATGTGCACCGTTGATGCCGACTTCCAGGGCGGGATAACGCGCGTGCTGATTGACGGAGTCAAGGCTATAGGTTTTGCCCTGCAGTCTGGCCTGCAGAGCATAATCATCCTGGCGGTCGGTGTAATCAAAACCGCTGGTCAGATTAATTTGTGATTTTTGCGTCAGCAGCAGGGGATAGCCAAACGTCACGCCGCCGTTGTATTGCGTTGTTTTTTGCTTCGAATCGACGCTGATATTATTCGGCAAAGAGAGCAGGGGAGAAAAATCTCGCGGCTCTTCATGGTAATAGCTGCCTTTGAGCTGCATCGTCAGCCCTTCATCGTTTAAAAACTGCTGCCAGTTGAGCCCGACATAGTTTTTTCGCGTGTTGCTATCTAACGGCACAAGCGTGGCCACGCCAAGCTGATCGCCATAGCTTGTCATGTTGCTGAGCGTGCCGTTCAGCATCATTAAATCTTGCCCTTTACGGGTATCGATCGTCGAGGCGATATTCCAGCTCCGCTCCTGGTTGCCGGTGATTTGCATCGCCGCCGCGCCATAGATATTGGTTGGCAGCTGCGCGTTAGCCGTAACCGGAACGTTCGGGGTGCGCGTCATCAGCTGGCTGTAGCGATCGAACGTATCCTGAGACAGCGGTTTTTCCGCCATGATTTTTTCGGACAGACGTTTAAGACGTTCAGCGATGTGGGGGTTATTACTGGTGATGTCGCTATGAGCGACATAGCCTTCAACCAGAACAATTTTAATATTGCCCTGCTGGAAATTATTATCGGGCAGCCAGGCATAGGAGAGCGGAAAACCGTCAGCCTTGTAGCGCGCCGTAATATCGTTTACCAGCCCCGTGAGCGTTTTTAGCGGCACGGTTTTTCCGGCGTAAGGTCTGAAGGGCTGAAGTAATTCCTTCAAGGGATAACGCGTGCCGCCAATAAACTGAATGTGATTAATGGTAATGGGCGTTTCAGGCGTCAGCGTTGACTTCGGTTTTTCTATTTTGACGGTCGGCTGTTGAACGGCTTCAGTCTGTTCGGGGGCAACGTTACGAGAAACTTGCGCCGGGTTATCGGGGTTAATAATAGAGGGCAGAGTATCGGCGCGGGCCATGCTCAGCACAACCAGCCCCGTCAGCGAAAAAAGGAAGTGGTGTTTCATCGCGCAATCCCTGTTCGTCATCCCCGGTTGGGGTAAGTGTCGCTGAATAAAGCGCCCCTTAACCAGGGGCGCAGACAGGCAATAAAAGGATTACTGTTTTGGCGTCAGTAGGCTCGACGTTAGCGTGTTGAGCCCGTTAATCGGGTTTGACGTAGATGTGTTTTGGGTTGTGCCTGCATTGGCCGTTACACCCGCAGTCAGCGTATTGAGGGTGGTATTGACCGTTGTGCTCAGGCTATTGTTTGTGGCTGTCACATTGGCATCGGCCGTCAGAGATCCTGTGCCGCTGCCTCCGGTGGTTGATGTGGGTTTCACTAGCGTACCGCTATCCGTGACCGTCTGGCCGACATTTTGAACGACCTGACCGACACCGCTAAGCCCGCTATTGCTGCTGCTAATGTTGGTCCCTACGCCGCTGACGGTGCCACCCACCTGGGTTAGCAGACCGTTGACCGGTGTGCCGAGACCCGTTGTGGTGCCTACGGTTTGCGTCACGCCTTGTACTCCGCCCAGCGTCTTGTTAGCCAGGGTCGTGGTATCGGTTGTTACCTGAGTGACTGCAGGGCTGCTTACCGTGTTGGTGAGACCCGTGCCGGTGTTACTGACCAGTTGCCCGGTACTGTTTACCACGCTACCCGTCAGGCCCGTTACGCCGCTGACCGATGTTCCGGAAGTGGAACTCGCCAGGCCCGTACCTACCGTTGAAACGGTATTGCCGAGGGAGGTGACCGACGTGGTCACGCCTTTAACCGTTGTACCCACACCGTTCGGGTTGTTTGGATCGCCAACGCCAGTCGTGACGCCTGTCCCCACGGTGGACACGGCACTGCCAACACCGCTGACGGTGGTTGAAACGGTTGATGTGACGGGATTATTTGTTGGAAGCTGGCTTCCGAGGCCATCCACAGTGGATCCGACGCTGGTCACGGTTTTACCTGCATCACCCAGTATCGTATTTACGCCTGAGGTAGTTGTTCCTCCACTGCCCCCTGAGCCTGAGCCCGATCCTGAACCAGAACCCGTTCCGCCACCAGCGCCTGTCCCGGTACCTGAACCCGTTCCGGTGCCCGATCCGTTGCTGCCCGAACCGCCATTGCTCGCGGTTGTGCCACTTCCATCATCTGAGCCGCTGCTGCTTCCCGTTGCAGGGTTATTTTTGGCTGTTGAGTGAGATCCGCCACCGCTTCCACTACAGGCAGAAAGAGAGAACGCGAGCAGTACCGCAACAGCAATAGCGCTGATGCGACTAACATTATTAGGTAGCATATGAATACTCCACGCAAAAGAACGCCGAGCGGCGTATTAGTGAGTATATGCAGTATTTTTAAATATGCATGAAAGTGGCTGAGGAAGATATTTTTCTTCGGTGTAGGTGGTTATTCAAAATAACAATAAGTTAGGGTATTTAATCGGTGCTTAATTATTTAGTGAGTAGTTAGTGGGCGTAAATTAAAGGAATATTCCTAAGAAAACTCAATGGGGATGATAAATGAAACGCTACAGGATATATCCTTATTGTAAGATTCAGATCACGGAAAAATAAGGCTCTTCATTTGAAGAGCCTTATTTTTTAACAATTGCCTTCGAGCCAGGCTTTTTCGATTTCTTCGGCGAGAATTTTAACCCCCGCTTCGATTTTTTCCGGGTCGGGGACGTAGTTCATGCGCATGCACTGATGGGTATGCGGCCATGGCTTATCCAGTCCCGGGAAGAAATAATCGCCCGGAACCATCAGCACCCCGCGCTTTTTAAGGCGCTGGTAGAGCAGTTCGGTAGTGATAGGCAAATCCTTAAACCACAGCCACAGGAAAATCGCTCCTTCGGGCTTGTGGATCAGGCAGCGTTCTTCCGGCAAATAGCGGCGAATTGTCGCGATTGTTTCCTGAACGCGCTGGTAATAGAAAGGCTTAATCACGTCATTCGACAGACGCAGCAGGTCCTTGCGTTTGATCATCTCGCACATCATCGCCGGGCCAATGCCGCCCGGTGAAAGGCTGATAATACCGTTCATATTGGTAATGGCGGTGATGATTTTCTCATTGGCGATGATGATGCCGCAGCGGCTGCCCGGCAGTCCCAGCTTAGAGAGGCTCATGCACAGGACAATGTTCGGGTTCCACAGCGGACGTGCTTCGCTGAAGATAATGCCCGGGAACGGCACGCCGTAGGCGTTATCGATTACCAGCGGAATGCCGTGCTGATTTGCCAGTGCATCCAGCTTCATCAGCTCGTCATCGGTGATCACATTGCCCGTTGGGTTAGTCGGGCGCGATACGCAGATCATGCCCGTCTCTTCACCAATATGCAGGTGTTCAAAATCGACGTGATATTTGAACTGGCCTTCCGGCAGCAGCTCGATGTTCGGGCGCGCGGAGACGAACAGATCCTCTTCCAGGCCGGAATCGGCATAGCCGATATACTCCGGCGCCAGCGGGAACAGCACTTTTTTGGTGGTGCCGTCGGCGCGACGCCCTGCGAACAGGTTAAACAAGTAGAAAAATGCGCTCTGGCTGCCGTTTGTCAGTGCAATATTCTGTGGTTCGATATCCCAGCCCAGCTCGTCACGCAGCATTTCGGCGAGGAGTGCCAGCAGTTCGGTTTTACCCTGCGGGCCGTCGTAATTGCAAAGCGCATCGGTTGCTTTGCCGCTTTCCAGCATCTGAGCGAGCAGCGTCTGGAAATAGGTCGTCATCTCCGGAATTTGAGCCGGGTTTCCGCCGCCGAGCATGATTGCGCCGGGTGTGCGCAGCCCGTCGTTGAGGTCCTCCATCAGGCGAGTAATGCCTGAATGGCGGGTAAATTTGTCGCCGAAAAGTGAAAACGTCATAGCAGGTGATCTGTCGAGCTTATTTTGAAAGTGGGTAACCATAACGCTAGCACCGTGTTGGTGCAAATCGGGTGGTGTGGTCGGATTTGTTGTTTTATAGGGCGGGAGTGGGTTTGTGTAGTGAATAGTTCTGGAGCTCCTCCCCTCTCCCCATGGGGAGAGGGTTAGGGTGAGGGGTATGATCTACTGATTCCCCGCCCAGACGACCATCACCTTATCGCCATCATGTTCACGTACGAAGCCATACCCCTCTTTCAGCGACAGCGTGGTTTGTTTGCCTTCACCAATCGCCGGGTGGCGGGCGCGGAACTGACCCAGCGTTTGCCAGTGGGCGACGGTTAAGGCCTGCTTGCCCGTAACGTCCTGCCAGTTCATATCCGAACGGGTGCCCTGCAGCGGGTCGGAGCCTGCTGGCCCGAATGGACGCTCAGACTCATCCCCGTAATAGATTTGCACGCTGCCCGGCGCCAGCAGGAGCAGCTCCGCCGCGCGCTGGCCTCCTTCGCGGAACAGACGCGTATCGTGTGATGAGAGATAGCTCAGCACGTTGAAGTTTTGCAGCTTTTCCGCCATCTGCTGCCAGGTGAGATCCATATCGGCCAGGCAATCCACCGCCTTTGCCGCCTGCTCCTGATAGTCAAAGTTAATCATCGCGTCAAAACCGTGACGGTAATAATCGCTCTGCATCACCCCGTGGCCCCAGGATTCCCCGGTCATCCAGAACGGTGCGTTGTCGATCTTTTTGTCCGGGTGAGCGCCTTTCCAGGCGGCCAGCGCCTGGCTTGCCTGGTCTTTCAGCTGTTTCCAGGCCGCAAGCTCAACGTGTTTCGCCGTATCCACCCGAAAACCGTCGATGCCGTAGTCACGTACCCACTGGCTGAGCCAGTGGGTCAGGTAGTCGCGCGGGGTATAGCCCGGAATCGCTTTCGCGTGGGTATCGGGCTTGTATTGATAGAAATTGGGCAACCCGGAAGGGACGGTGGATTCCGTTTTCAGATCGGGTAAAAACGCCAGCGACATTGTTAAATCATCAAAACCGGGGTTGTCGTAATCACCGATGTCGGTGCGGATCCACTTTTTACCCCACCATTTTTCCCATGCGGCTTTATCGCCGAAGTTAATGTAGTCGTTAAAGCTGTGCCAGCTTTGTCCCGCGCCCGGCTTCCAGTCCGTCCAGCGTTCTCCCAGCGTCTTTTTCAGTTCATCACCCTGCAGGTACAGGGCTCCAAACTGATACTCCTGCATGTCTGCAAGCGTGGCATAGCCAGCGTGGTTCATAACGATATCGAACAGAATGCGGATCCCGCGCTTGTGCGCTTCGTCGACAAGATGGCGTAAATCATCTTCGGTGCCCATGTTGGCGTCGAGTTTTGTCCAGTCCTGGGTGTAGTAGCCGTGATAGGCGTAGTGAGGAAAATCTCCTTTGGTGCCACCGCCGACCCAGCCATGGATCTGCTCAAGCGGGGAGCTTATCCAGAGCGCGTTCACTCCCAGCTGCTGCAGGTAGTCGAGCTTGCCGGCGAGTCCCTTGAGGTCACCACCGTGGAAGGTGCCTATCTCCTGCATACCGTCTTTATGGCGACCGTAGCTGTTGTCGTTACCCGGGTCACCATTCGCATAGCGGTCGGTCAGCACAAAATAGACGGTGGCATTTTGCCAGCTAAACGGCGCAGGCTTGTCGGTTTCGGCGCGCTCAAGCAGCAGCAGGCCGTTACTGTTGACGGCTGGCTGCAGAGTGATGTTTCCATTCTGCACCGTCGCCGTCTGTTTACTGTAGTAGTCGCGCACGACGGAGCCTTCCGGGAAGGTATGGCTGACGTCCAGCGTCAGCGGCTTACCGTCCCACTTCGGACACTGACGGATGACGTTTGCAACCGGCTGTTCTGCGGCGCTCTGAATCGTCAGCAGCAGGGTGGGCGTGCCGGAGCGGGTATCAATCCGCATCTGGTATTCACCGCCGCGGAAAAGGCGCCACTGCGGCGGCGTGCCGTCACAGGGCTTGAGCGACAGCATCTCATTGAGTTTTATCGCACCTGTAGGCTGCCAGCACGTCTTGTCAAAACTCAGCGTAAGAGGACGCGTACCCTTCGCAAGCTTTGCCTGGCTGGTGAAGACCCCGGTGCCTTCGGCGCTAAATGCGCTAAACCCTGGCGATGACCAGTCGGCATGCGCCAGTGCGGGTAACATCAGAAAGGCTAATGCGGTACGTTTCATTCCTTTTTCCTGTCGCGGCATTTTTGACCAGTGTGCCATCAGGCGAGGGGCAAAAACTCATCCCCAGTCGGTTTCCGCCAGGAGGATGCGTGAGGATGAGTGATCTCGCGCAAAATTAGGCAGTTATCTGCGATAGCGCACACAGTTTTTGTGGAATGATGTTTTTATGAGCAAGTTTCAGGTGACATAGTTTCGGAATTGGACTATTTCTATACGTGCTCTTGAAGTCCATTTTTGATATGATTTGAGATTCCGCTCTCAAATTTGTGAAAAAAATAAGGTGTTAGGATGATTACATCCGACCAGGAGACCTAATGATATCGACTCCCATTCGACGATATGGGGCTGCGATACTCATGTTACTCACCACGGCATTTTCGGGTGAGGTGCTTGCGAAGACGCACACGGATACAACGAGTAAGAAAGCCCACGTAATAAAGACGACAAGTAGTAAGGTTAGCAGTAAACAAGAGTATTCTCGCAATAGTGCAAAGAGTAGTTCACTTCCTGATTTGCGAAAATACCCTTCCGGAACACCAAGGAAAAAAGCGTTTCTCCGGACGGTAATGCCTTACATCACGAGTCAAAATGCCGCGATTACTGCGGATCGTAACTGGCTGATTTCCAAACAGTACGATAGCCGCTGGTCGCCATCCGAGCGCGCGCGTCTGAAGGATATCACGAAGCGCTACAAGCTGAGCTGGAACGGTAACACGCGTCGTGTGCCGTGGAACGCTCTCCTTGAGCGTGTGGATATCATCCCAGGCAGTATGGTTGCGACCATGGCTGCAGCCGAAAGCGGCTGGGGGACTTCTAAGCTTGCGCGTAGCAACAACAACCTTTTCGGCATGAAATGCGTGAAAGGCCGTTGTACTAATGCGCCGGGCAAGGTGAAAGGCTATTCGCAGTTTGAATCCGTGAAAGATTCCGTTAGCGCCTACGTGGTGAATCTGAACACGCACCCGGCCTACTCATCGTTCCGGAAATCACGCGCTCAGCTGCGTAAAGCGGACCAGGAAGTGACGGCCAGTACGATGATCCACAAGCTGAAAGGGTATTCGACGAAGGGACAGAGCTATAACAACTATCTGTTTGCTATGTACCAGGATAACCAGCGCTTAATCGCCGCCCATATGTAATCTCAAAAAAACGCCTTCCACCGGAAGGCGTTTTCTTTTCTAGATCAGCACCTCGCTGTGGCGATCCCGATACTCTTTCGGCGTGGTGTCATACTCTTTGCGAAACACCGAATAAAAATATTGCAGCGACGGGTAACCGCACATCTGCGAGATTTCGTTGATCGACAGCGATGTGGAGATGAGCAGGCTGCGTGCTTTCTCCAGCTTTTCAGCATGGATGACGGCATGAATAGTTTCGCCCACCTCTTCTTTAAAACGCTTCTCCAGATTCGAACGCGAAATACCCACCGAATCCAGCACCTGATCCACCTTAATCCCTTTGCAGGCGTGGTTGCGAATATAGTGCATGGCCTGAATGACGGCCGGGTCGCTTAAGGAGCGATAATCGGTTGAACGACGTTCTACGACGCGAACAGGAGGCACCAGCAGGCGCTGAAGCGGCAGAGATTCTTTATCGAGCAGGCGATGCAGCAGCTTCGCCGCCTGATAGCCCATCTGACGAGTGCCCTGGGCAACGGAGGAAAGCGCCACGCGGGACAGATAGCGGGTCAGTTCTTCATTATCAATGCCAATCACGCACAGCTTTTCGGGCACCGGAATATGTAAGTGTTCGCAGACCTGCAGCACGTGGCGCGCACGCGCGTCCGTCACGGCAATGATACCGGTTTGCGGCGGCAGCGTTTGCAGCCAGTCAGCGAGGCGGTTTTGCGCGTGCTGCCAGTTTTCCGGCGCGGTTTCCAGCCCCTGATAGACCACGCCGCGATACTTCTCCTGCGCGACCAGCTGGCAAAACGCGTGTTCACGCTCAACGGCCCAGCGCTTGCCGCTGGTGGCGGGTAGGCCGTAAAACGCAAAGCGGTGGACGCCTTTCTCTTTTAAATGGAGAAACGCGGCCTCGACCAGGGCATGGTTATCGGTGGCAATATAGTGAACCGGAGGATAGTGTTCGGGCGAATGGTAGGAGCCGCCGACGCCCACAATCGGAACGTCGACGTCGGTCAGCAGCTGTTCGATGACGGGGTCGTCATAGTCGGCGATAACGCCATCGCCCAGCCAGTCTTTGATGTTCTCCAGACGGGTGCGGAAATCTTCTTCAATAAAAATATCCCATTCGGATTGCGACGCCTGCAAATATTCACCCACGCCTTCTACCACCTGGCGGTCGTAGGCTTTGTTGGCATTGAATAACAACGTAATGCGGTGACGCTTTTCAAACATGGCTCACTTCCTAATTAAGTCACAATACCGTTATCAGGCCCGTCGCTTGGTGGCCGAATCCATCCAGACTGCCAGTAAAAGAATTGCCCCCTTGACGATATACTGCCAAAACGTCGGGACGTCCATCATACTCATCCCGTTATCCAGCGACGCCATAATAAATGCCCCCATGACCGCGCCTGCCACGCTACCGATACCCCCTGCGAGGCTGGTACCGCCAATGACGCAGGCGGCGATAGCATCCAGCTCGGCGATGTTACCGGCGGAGGGAGAGCCGGCGCCCAGTCTTGAGCTGAGGATCAGCCCGGCGATAGCGACCATCAGGCCGTTAATGGCGAAGACCGCGAGTTTGGTGCGTTCGACGTTAATACCCGAAAGCCGAGCAGCCTCAAGGTTGCCGCCAATGGCATAAATACGGCGGCCAAACGCGGTGCGCGTCGCCATAAACATACCGCCCAACAGTAAAAGTGCCAGCAGCAGGACGGGTGTCGGGACACCGCGGTAGTCGTTTAAAAGCCAGATGGCGCCCAGCACAATGACCGCCGTGAGCGCCTGACGCCCCACCACCGACGTTGACGCCGGAGAAGCGAGACCCAACGCCTGACGGCGCATGCGTCCACGCCACTGCCATGCGACAAACGCCAGCAATCCCACCACGCCGATGGAAAAGCCCACGCTATCTGAGAGGTAACTCTGGCCAATCTGCGACATGGCTGCACTGGTCGGGGAGACGGTGGTGCCGTTAGTGATGCCGATTAAGATCCCGCGGAAGGCCAGCATCCCCGCCAGGGTGACAATGAACGACGGCACTTTACGATAGGCTACCCACCAGCCGTTCCAGGCTCCCAGAACCAGACCCAGCACCAGCGTGACCGCTACGGTCAGCGGCAGAGGCCAGCCGAGCCATACGTCAAAAATCGCCGCCACGCCGCCGAGAAGTCCCATCATCGACCCGACCGACAGATCGATCTCCGCGGAGATAATCACGAACACCATGCCCACGGCCAGGATGCCGGTGATGGCGGTCTGGCGGAGCAGGTTGGAGACGTTTCGCGCGCTTAAGTACGAGCCATCGGTCATCCAGGTAAAGAACAGCATGATGACGATAATGGCCGCGATCATTACGAAGACCTGCAGGTTCAGCGCTTTTAGCCCTGCGAACGCACTGGGCGTCGGAACGGCGACTTTGATCTCAGACGGATTGCTTTTCGACATGACGTTCGCTCCTTAAAGCGGCTTCCATCACCTGCTCCTGCGTCAGGTTCTGGTTAATCAGGTTGGCTTTCAGTTTCCCCTCATGCATGACCAGCACGCGGTCGCTCAGACCGAGCACTTCGGGTAACTCAGACGAAATGACAATGACGGCAATCCCTTGCTGTACAAGCTGATTAATCAGTTTGTAGATTTCATATTTGGCACCGATATCAATCCCGCGCGTCGGTTCATCAAGGATTAATATGCGTGGATTAAGCAGCAGGCAGCGCGCCAGAATGGCTTTTTGCTGGTTGCCGCCGCTCAGGCGACCAATCGCCAGTTCCGGAGAGGATGTTTTGACCTTCAGACGGGCGAGTGACTGGAGGATGCACTGTTGCTCTGCGGCATCGTCCAGGCTGCTCAGCGCGCCGGAGAAGCGATCGAGCGCCGCCAGCGTAATGTTTTTCCCCACCGCCATGACCGGCACGATGCCGTCTTTTTTACGATCTTCCGGCACCATGGCAATGCCGCGGGCGATCGCCTGCTGGCAGTTGTCAATTTTCACCGGCTGACCGTCGATATAAATCGTGCCCTCCCAGCGCCCCGGCCACACGCCAAAGAGACACTGTACGGCCTCCGTGCGGCCGGCGCCGACTAACCCGGCAATACCAAGAATTTCGCCGCTGTGCAGAGAAAACGAGACGTTATTGACGCGCCTGATATGGCGGTTAACGGGGTGCCACGCGGTCAGGTTTTCCACGCGCAGCACTTCATCACCTTTGGTGTGAGGCTCATTCGGGTAGAGCGCCGTCAGCTCGCGCCCTACCATCATGGTGATGATGTCATCTTCGCTCATCCCGGCGGCTTCACGCGTGCCGATGTGCTGCCCGTCGCGGATCACGCAGATGGTATCCGAAATGGCTTTAACCTCGTTCAGCTTGTGTGAAATGTAGATGCAGGCGATGCCGTGGTTTTGCAGATCGCGGATGATATTGAGCAGAACCGCGGTTTCCTGTTCGGTGAGCGAGGCTGTAGGCTCATCGAGGATCAGCAGCCTGACCTGTTTATTGAGCGCTTTCGCTATTTCGACCAACTGCTGTTGCCCAAGGCCCAGGTCGCCCACGCGGGTATCCGGTGAAATGCTGAGGCTCACCTGCGCCAGCAGCTTTTCACAGCGGAGCGTCATGGTGTCGTAATCCAGCACGCCGTGGCGGGAAATTTCGGCCCCGAGGAAAATGTTCTCCAGCACGGTGAGATGCTTCACCAGCGCCAGCTCCTGGTGGATGATGGCGATGCCTTTACGTTCGGTATCACGAATGTGTGTCGCCTGGATAACTTCACCGGCAAAGACGATTTCGCCTTCGTAGCTGCCGTGCGGGTAGATCCCGCACAGCACTTTCATCAGCGTCGACTTGCCCGAGCCGTTCTCGCCACACAGCGAAACCACTTCGCCGGGGTTCAACCGGAGGCTGACGTTATCGACGGCTTTCACCGTGCCGAAGCGCTTGGTGATGCTTTTCATTTCAAGTAAATAAGGCATAACTGCTCCACATAACCCGAGGGAAGAACAGTACAACGTGATGCGCCCCCGCAAAGCAGGGGACGCGCCGGATTACAGTTCGCTCTTCTTGTGGAAGCCGTCTTTAATGACGGTGGCGTCAATGTTCTCTTTATTGACTTCAATAGGGGTGAGCAGGCGAGCCGGAACGTCTTTCAGCCCGTTATTTAGCGTTGCGTCTGCTTTAGGCTGCTTGCCATTGCCCAGTTCCACGGCGATTTCCGCCGCCGTATTGGCAAGCTCGGTAATCGGTTTGTAGACCGTCATGGTTTGGGTGCCTGCGATGATGCGTTTTACGCCAGCCAGATCGGCATCCTGTCCTGAAATGGCGACTTTACCGGCCAGCCCCTGTGCACTCAGGGCCTGGATAGCACCGCCTGCGGTGGCATCGTTGGAGGCCACAACCGCATCAATTTTGTTGTTGTTGGCCGTCAGCGCGTTTTCCATAATCTTCAGCGCGTTTTCTGGCAGCCAGCCGTCGGCCCACTGATCGCCGACCACTTTAATTTTCCCGTTGTCGATGTACGGCTTAAGGACTTTCATTTGCCCTTCGCGGAACAGCTTGGCGTTGTTATCCACCGGCGAGCCGCCCATCAGGAAATAATTGCCCTGAGGCACTTTGTCGATCAGGCTTTGCGCCTGTAATTCCCCGACTTTTTCATTGTCGAACGAAATATAATAATCAATGTCCGCATTATTAATCATGCGGTCATAGGCCAGGACTTTAATGCCTTCCTGTTTGGCTTCTTTCACCACGTTACTTAATACCTGGCCGTTATAGGGGATAATGACCAGCACATCGACGCCACGGTTAATCATATTCTCAATCTGCGACATTTGTGTTTCTTCGTTGCCGTTAGCCGACTGAACAAACACGCTGGCGCCGAGGGATTCTGCTTTTTTAACAAAAATATCGCGATCTTTTTGCCAGCGCTCCAGGCGCAGGTCGTCAATCGCCATGCCAATTTTGACCTCTTTGGCATGTCCTGCAAAGCTTGCAAGGAGGAGCGTAGTGCAGAGCGTTAGAGTCAGGTTCTTTATCTTCATAATTATTAGGCCTTTTTGTAGGGGTATATGTTGCTGAGATAAAAGAAACATTCACTGCTGGGACGCAGCAAATTTTTAACGCGGAAAGGCGGGCTGGCAATTACAGATTTTTATCTTCGCATTATGATATTTGGTTTATTTCTGAATTTATGACCGCGATCGGATTTTAAAATACGTAACCTCTTAATTACATTTGATTCTGGAATATGCGCCGAAAAATAGTTTGTCTGCGCATTATTTTGCGAGCCAGCGCACAGTTGTGCATTCTCTCAATAGCAGTGTGAAATAACGTAATTGAGCAACCCAAAATGTCTATTCACTATTACTCCTGTATCAACGACTCGCCGCATACCCTGATTATGGAGCTCAATATGCAAGCTTATTTCGACCAACTCGATCGTGTTCGTTACGAAGGCCCGAAAACGACCAATCCTTTAGCATTTCGTCACTACAACCCGGATGAGCTGGTGCTGGGTAAGCGCATGGAAGATCATCTGCGCTTTGCCGCCTGTTACTGGCATACCTTCTGCTGGAATGGCGCCGATATGTTCGGCGTGGGCTCCTTTGATCGCCCATGGCAGCAGCCGGGTGAGGCCATCGAACTGGCAAAGCGCAAAGCCGACGTTGCGTTTGAGTTCTTCCACAAACTGAACGTGCCGTACTACTGCTTCCATGACGTCGATGTGTCGCCGGAAGGCGCATCGCTGAAAGAGTATCTGAACAACTTTGCACAGATGGTGGATGTACTGGCAGCAAAACAGCAGCAAAGCGGCGTAAAGCTGCTCTGGGGCACGGCAAACTGCTTCACTAACCCACGCTACGGCGCGGGTGCGGCAACCAACCCGGACCCGGAAGTGTTTAGCTGGGCGGCCACGCAGGTTGTGACGGCAATGAACGCCACGCATCAGCTGGGTGGCGAGAACTATGTCCTGTGGGGTGGCCGTGAAGGCTATGAAACCCTGCTCAACACCGATCTGCGTCAGGAGCGCGAGCAGATTGGCCGCTTTATGCAGATGGTTGTCGACCACAAGCACAAAATTGGCTTCCGCGGCACGCTGTTGATTGAGCCGAAGCCGCAGGAACCAACGAAGCATCAGTATGACTACGACGTGGCGACGGTGTATGGCTTCCTGAAGCAGTTCGGTCTGGAAAAAGAGATCAAAGTGAACATTGAGGCCAACCACGCCACGCTGGCGGGCCACTCTTTCCACCACGAGATCGCGTCTGCGATTGCGCTGGGCATCTTCGGCTCGGTCGATGCGAACCGCGGCGACCCGCAGCTGGGCTGGGACACCGATCAGTTCCCGAACAGCGTGGAAGAGAATGCGCTGGTGATGTACGAGATCGTCAAAGCGGGCGGTTTCACCACCGGTGGCCTGAACTTTGACGCCAAAGTGCGTCGCCAGAGCACCGACAAATACGATCTGTTCTACGGCCACATTGGCGCGATGGACACCATGGCGCTGGCGCTGAAAGTGGCGGCACTTATGATTGAAGACGGCGAGCTGGATAAACGCGTGGCGAAGCGCTACAGCGGCTGGAACAGTGAGCTGGGCCAGCAAATTTTGAAAGGGCAGTTATCGCTTGCGGACATCGCGAAGTACGCTGAACAACATCAGCTGGCGCCGCAGCACCAGAGCGGGCACCAGGAACTGCTGGAAAATCTGGTTAATCACTACCTGTTCGATAAATAACAGCATCCAGGCCCGGTACGCGGAAGCGCCACCGGGCATTTCTGTCAAAGGAGTCACCGCAATGTATATCGGGATTGATCTGGGCACATCGGGTGTGAAAGCCATCCTGTTGAGCGAGCAGGGCGAGGTGTTAGCAACGCAGACTGAAAAGCTGCAGGTTTCACGTCCGCATCCGCTGTGGTCGGAACAGGACCCGGAGCAGTGGTGGCAGGCAACGGATCGTGCAATCAAGGGGTTAGGTGAACAGCATTCTCTGCGTGACGTGAAAGCGCTGGGGATTGCCGGGCAAATGCACGGTGCAACCTTGCTGGACAGCGAGCATCGCGTGTTGCGACCCGCCATTCTCTGGAACGATGGCCGCTGTGCAGAAGAGTGTGCGCTTCTCGAGGCGCGTGTACCCACTTCCCGCGCGATCACCGGCAACCTGATGATGCCCGGCTTTACCGCGCCCAAGCTGCTGTGGGTGCAGCGACACGAGCCGGAGATTTTCCGGCAGGTGGCGAAAGTCCTGCTACCGAAAGACTATCTGCGCTTTCGTATGACGGGCGATTTCGCCTCCGACATGTCCGATGCCGCCGGCACGATGTGGCTCGACGTGGCGAAACGTGACTGGAGCGAGGCGATGCTGGATGCTTGCCATCTAACCCGGGAACACATGCCCGGGCTGTTCGAAGGTAGCGAGGTAACAGGCACGTTGCTGCCGGACGTTGCGGAACGCTGGAATATGCCTGCCGTACCGGTGGTTGCCGGGGGCGGTGACAATGCCGCGGGTGCCGTGGGCGTCGGCATGGTTGAGGCGGGTCAGGCGATGCTGTCGCTGGGAACGTCTGGCGTCTATTTTGCCGTCAGTGACGGCTATCGCAGCAATCCCGAAAGCGCGGTGCACAGTTTCTGTCATGCACTTCCTGGGAAATGGCATTTGATGTCGGTGATGCTGAGCGCTGCGTCCTGCCTGGACTGGGCGGCGAAGTTGACCGGGATGGCCGATGTTCCTGCGTTGATTGCCGCAGCACAGCAGGCGGATGAAAATGCCGGTACCGTCTGGTTTTTACCGTATCTTTCCGGCGAACGTACGCCGCACAACAACCCGGAAGCGAAAGGGGTGTTTTTTGGCTTAACCCATCAGCATGGTCCGGCAGAACTGGCGCGTGCAGTTCTGGAAGGGGTGGGCTATGCGCTGGCCGACGGGATGGACGTGGTGCACGACTGCGGCCTGAAACCGACGAGCGTCACCCTGATTGGAGGAGGTGCGCGAAGCCCTTACTGGCGACAAATGCTGTCGGATATCAGCGGGTTGCAGCTGGATTTCCGCACGGGAGGGGATGTTGGCCCCGCGCTCGGCGCCGCGCGTCTGGCGCAGATAGCCATTCATCCGGAACAACCGCTTTCACAACTGCTGCCGCAGCTTACCCTTGAGCAGGCGCATTTCCCGAACGCGGTAAACCATGCGCGGTACGCGGAAAGGCGCGCGGTATTCCGTAAAATCTACCAGCAGCTGCTGCCGCTGATGTCGTAAATACGCTTGTCCGGGAGAGGCACGAGGATGTCCTTTTTTGGTCTGTGCGTGCCTTCCTTTCCTTGCCAGTATGGTGTTACACCCACCGGCGAGGAGATCCACCATGTCACGCATTGCACTCATCAATATTGATACTCAGCAGTCGTTCCATCATCGCAATTACTGGCAGGAGGACGACATTCCTGCCTTTCAGCAGGCGATGCTGGGGCTGATTGAAGGCTGCCAGGCGCGCAATATTCTGGTCGTTGATATTTTTCATGTGGATGAAGACGGTCCTTTCACCCTGGAAAGCGGCTATGTCAAACCGATGGCCTTTTTGCGTCATCAGCCGGATGTGGTTTTCCAGAAACACGTCCATAATGCCTTCACGGATACCGGGCTTGACCGCTGGCTGCGCGAGCGTGATATCAACCAGCTGATTATCTGCGGCATTCGCACTGAACAATGCTGTGAAACCACCGCCCGGGTGGCATCCGATCTGGGTTATGCTGTGACCTTTGTAAGCGAGGCGACGCTGACGTTTCCCATGACGTACAAAGGGATAACCCTTAGCGCAGCGGAAATTCGCCACCGTACCGAAACGGTACTGTCCGGGCGTTTTGCCGAAATTAAAACGGTAGCGGAGACGCTGGAGTCACTGTAATGAGCATCGACGTCTGGTTCGTCATGTTGCCCGGGGTGCTGTCATTAGATATGACGGGCCCGGCAGAGACCTTTGTGCTGGCTGGCGACGCGTTTCGTCTGCATTACATTGGCCCGCAACCGGACGTTCCGACGTCGATAGGCCTGACGATGAGCGGCATTCAGCCGCTGCCGGAACGTCTTCCAGAGGGGAGCCTGCTGGTATTGCCCGGCGTGAGTGACTCCCGCGCTCAGTTTTCGACACCACAGGCGTTACGGATACAGCACTGGCTGATGCGCCTGCAGCCGGCCATTCAGCGCCGGGATATCACGGTGATGTGCGTCTGTTCAGGGGCGCTGCTGGCGGCGAAATCGGGTCTGCTGAACAACCGGCAGTGTACAACCCACCATGACGTTATCAGCCGTTTACGCACCGCAGCCCCCTCGGCGACGATTAAAGAAAACCGCATCTTTGTGCAGGACGAGAACATCTGGACCAGCGCGGGGATCACGTCGGGCATCGATCTGGCGCTGCATATGATTAACCGCCTGTGCGGTCCCGAAAAGGCGCTGTGTGTGGCGCGTGAGATGGTGGTCTGGTTCCGCCGTTCCGGTGACGATCCCCAGCTATCCCCGTGGCTGCGCTACCGCAATCATCTTCATCCGGCGATCCATCGGGCGCAGGATGCGCTCACCGCCGAGCCGCAAAAAGCGTGGCGCTTGCCTGACATCGCCGCGCTGGCGCACGTCAGCCCGCGCCATCTCACCCGGCTTTTCCAGACTCATTTAGGCATTAGCGTTCGCGATTATCTGGAGCAGCTGCGTCTGGCGGTGGCGGAACAGTGGCTATTGCAGGGGCGCGGCGTGGAGCAGGCTTCGCTGGCGGCAGGGTTTTCCTCCCCGCGCCAGTACCATCGCGCCCGGCAGCGCAGCGTTAGCTGACGAAGCGGCGAACGTCTATTTTTTGCAGCAGCATCGACAGCAGCAGGCTGATCGCCAGGGTCGCGGCAAAAATCCAGACCATATCCAGTACCGGCCAGCTTTTTAGCTCAACGCCTCTCGTGCGCAGCGCGTGGATCACCAGCGCGTGAAAACCGTAAATCCCGAGAGAGTGTCGTGAAATGACGCTCAGTACGGGAAGGGGACGCGCATTCAGGGTGTTTTTGGCGAGCGTGAGCAGCGATACGGCACAGATAAAGACCATCGGCCCGCAGTAGAGATACCAGGTATCGGCAAAATTGCCGCGCCACTGCAGCTCGTACAGCGTCCCACGTGAAATCACCGCCACGCCAGCGATAAACAGCGCCCCGCAGAGCCAGTTCAGCCCGCGTTTTTGCGTGTCCATCATCCCGATGGCGCGCCCCAGCATGCCGTAAAGCACGTAGTAAAAGGTATCGCCGTTGATATAGAGGTTCACCGGCAGCCACTCAAACCCGTCGATTTTCTGCGAAACCGTATTCGGGTTGGCGATGATGCCAATCACCACCATCAGGGCCAGGAGCATTTTCCCGCTGACGTTTTTCACCTGAATGAGCGGGGAGACCAGATAGATAACGATAATGGCGAAGAAGAACCACAGGTGGTAGAACACCGGTTTTTGCAGCACGTATTTCAGCGATAGTCCGGCGTTTATTGAGGTAAATAGGGTGATATAGAGCAGGGCAACGGCGCTGTAAAACCCCAGGCAGGCTGCGATGCGGATGAAGTGCCTTGGCTGCGCGCTGCGCTCGCCAAAAAAGAGAAAGCCGGAAATCATAAAGAACAGCGGCACGCTGACGCGTGACGCAGAGTTGAGAATATTGGCGATATCCCAGTTAACGGGGCTGATGCTGTGGGCATTCGTGACGTACCAGGTCGTCGTGTGGATCATGACCACCATCAGACACGCTATTCCTCGCAGGTTATCAATCCAGTTAATTTTTGACGGCATCAGTTCCTCGTATTCCCTGTAAATTGAGTGTGACTCCCATTGTCCAAAAGTCTTCGTTTGGAAAATTCTGAGTTTTATGCGCAGGCTTGCCGGGAGACCGCGAGATTCGCAGAATGGCAGTCCTTAATCTATAAAAGTGTTGATACTAAAAATAACAGCCGCTGACCGGGACGGTAATAAAAATGATGATGAAGCGTGTGGCGTCACTCTTTCTGCTGTTGATCCTGGCGGGATGCAGTGCGCCGCAAGAAGCACCCGTGCAAAAAGCGCAGCAGGGTAAAATGAGCCCGGAACGTTCGCTGAATATGGAAGCACTCTGTAAAGATCGGGCCGCTCGGCGCTATAACTCGGACGTTCAAAAAATTGATGTCACCGGGTTCGAGCGTTTTCAGGGAAGCTACGAGCTACGGGGCCATACGTCGCGCAAAGAGGGCTTTGTCTGCTCGTTTGATGCGGACGGTCAGTTTTTACACCTCTCCATGCGCTAGCCTGCTCGCATAATCAACAGCCAGAAGCCGGCAGCGCCCTGGCGTGAATGCTTATTTCCCAATTTTCCCTAAACAACCCCGTTTCGTACTGTATATCTTGCAGCCAGCGGGTATACTGGTCGCTTCCATTTAAAACCACACGTATCCAGCACGAAATACTATGCAAAAGTTTGATACCAAGACCTTCCAGGGCCTGATCCTGACCTTACAGGATTACTGGGCTCGTCAGGGCTGTACCATTGTTCAACCTTTGGACATGGAAGTCGGCGCCGGCACTTCACACCCGATGACCAGTCTGCGTGCGTTGGGGCCAGAGCCAATGGCGACCGCGTATGTGCAGCCTTCCCGTCGTCCGACCGATGGTCGTTACGGTGAGAACCCGAACCGTCTGCAACATTACTATCAGTTCCAGGTGGTGATTAAGCCATCACCCGACAACATTCAGGAACTGTACCTCGGGTCGCTGAAAGAGCTGGGTATGGATCCAACCATCCACGACATCCGTTTCGTGGAAGATAACTGGGAGAACCCAACGCTGGGTGCCTGGGGTCTGGGTTGGGAAGTGTGGCTTAACGGTATGGAAGTGACCCAGTTCACTTACTTCCAGCAGGTGGGGGGTCTGGAATGTAAGCCGATCACCGGTGAAATCACCTACGGTCTGGAACGTCTGGCGATGTACATTCAGGGCGTAGACAGCGTTTACGACCTGGTCTGGAGCGACGGCCCGCTGGGTAAAACCACCTACGGCGACGTGTTCCATCAGAACGAAGTGGAGCAATCCACCTATAACTTCGAATACGCGGACGTGGACTTCCTGTTCACCTGCTTCGAGCAGTACGAGAAAGAAGCGCAGCAGCTGCTGGCGCTGGAGACTCCGCTGCCGCTGCCTGCCTACGAGCGTATTCTGAAGGCCGCCCACAGCTTCAACCTGCTGGACGCCCGCAAAGCCATCTCCGTGACTGAACGTCAGCGCTACATTCTGCGTATTCGTACCCTGACCAAAGCCGTTGCAGAAGCTTACTACGCGTCCCGTGAAGCCCTTGGCTTCCCGATGTGCAACCGAAACAAATAAGAGGCGGCCATGTCTGAGAAAACTTTCCTGGTGGAAATTGGCACCGAAGAGCTGCCACCAAAAGCCCTGCGCAGCCTGGCTGAATCTTTTGCTGCGAACGTGACCGCCGAGCTGGATAACGCTGGCCTGGCGCACGGTAAAATTGAGTGGTTTGCTGCCCCGCGCCGTCTGGCGCTGAAAGTGGCAAACCTGGCGGCGTCTCAGCCAGATCGCGAAGTCGAAAAACGTGGCCCGGCGATTGCTCAGGCGTTTGACGCGGAAGGCAAGCCGAGCAAAGCGGCGGAAGGCTGGGCGCGCGGCTGCGGCATCACCGTCGATCAGGCCGAGCGTCTGACCACGGATAAAGGCGAATGGCTGCTGTATCGTGCCCATGTGAAAGGCGAAAGCGCGGAAGCGCTGCTGCCGGACATGATTGCCACGTCTCTGGCGAAGCTGCCTATTCCTAAGCTGATGCGCTGGGGCGCGTCTGATGTGCACTTTGTGCGTCCGGTTCACACCGTGACCCTGCTGCTGGGCGACACCGTTATTCCGGCTACCATTCTGGGCGTGGCGTCCGATCGCGTGATCCGCGGCCACCGCTTTATGGGCGAGCCAGAGTTCACCATCGACAATGCCGACCAGTACCCGCAGATCCTGCTGGAGCGCGGCAAGGTCATTGCTGACTACGAACAGCGTAAAGCCAAAATCAAAGCGGACGCGGAAGACGCGGCGCGCAAGATTGGCGGTAAAGCCGATCTGAGCGACAGCCTGCTGGAAGAAGTGACCTCGCTGGTGGAATGGCCGGTTGTGCTGACCGCGAAGTTTGAAGAGAAATTCCTGGCCGTTCCGGCTGAAGCGCTGGTGTACACCATGAAGGGTGACCAGAAGTACTTCCCGGTCTATGCCAACGACGGCAAGCTGCTGCCAAACTTCATCTTCGTGGCAAACATCGAATCGAAAGATCCGATCCAGATTATCTCTGGTAACGAGAAGGTCGTGCGTCCACGTCTGGCCGATGCCGAGTTCTTCTTCAATACCGACCGTAAAAAGCGTCTGGAAGATCATCTTCCACGCCTGCAGACCGTGTTGTTCCAGCAGCAACTGGGTACGCTGCGCGACAAGACCGACCGTATCGCGGAGCTGTCCGGCTGGATTGCCCGTGAAATCGGTGCGGACGTCAACCACGCAACCCGTGCTGGCCTGCTGTCTAAATGCGACCTGATGACCAACATGGTGTTCGAATTTACCGACACCCAGGGCGTGATGGGCATGCACTACGCGCGTCACGATGGCGAAGCGGAAGACGTGGCCGTGGCCCTGAACGAGCAGTATCAGCCGCGCTTTGCGGGTGACGAACTGCCGTCCAACCCGGTTGCCTGTGCCGTGGCGATCGCCGATAAGATGGACACCCTGGCGGGTATCTTCGGTATCGGTCAGCATCCAAAAGGCGACAAAGATCCGTTTGCGCTGCGTCGTGCCGCGCTCGGCGTGCTGCGTATCATCGTTGAGAAGAACCTGAACCTGGATCTGCAGACCCTGACCGAAGAAGCGGTGCGTCTGTACGGCGACAAGCTGACCAACGCGAACGTGGTGGATGACGTGATCGACTTTATGCTCGGTCGTTTCCGCGCCTGGTATCAGGATGAAGGTTACACCGTCGACACCATTCAGGCGGTGCTGGCGCGTCGTCCGACCCGTCCGGCTGATTTCGATGCGCGTATGAAGGCGGTTTCCCACTTCCGTACGCTGGAAGCGGCATCTGCTCTGGCGGCGGCCAACAAGCGTGTATCCAACATTCTGGCGAAATCCGACGAGACGCTGAACGAGCGTGTGAACGCCGCGACGCTGAAGGAGCCGGAAGAGATCGCCCTGGCGATGCAGGTTGTGGTGCTGCGCGACAAGCTCGAGCCGGTCTTCGCGGAAGGTCGTTACCAGGAAGCGCTGGTGGAGCTGGCCGAGCTGCGTGACGTCATTGACGCCTTCTTCGAGAAAGTGATGGTGAACGTAGAAGATAAAGAGCTGCGTATTAACCGTCTCTCTATGCTCGAAAAACTGCGTGAGCTGTTCCTGCGCGTAGCGGATATTTCGCTGCTGCAGTAATGTGCCCGTTGATACAAATGCTAAAAACCCGCTTCGGCGGGTTTTTTTATGATGTGTTGCTGAAAATTTAACCTTGAAACCGTCAACACATTACCGCTATCCTTATCCACGTTAACTTTCTCGCGCTGGAGTGCCCCCCAAAAATGAACAAACACGACTGATGAATTTCGATCCTTGCTAAACGCCACCGCGTCGGCAGGGGATGTTTTGATTTCATTCAGGAGTGCTTATGGCTCATTTTGCGCAGTCCCCTTCTTTTATTCTGCATCAGGTTACCTGCCAGTTTCCGACGGGCGATACCCTTTTTGGCCCGCTGAATCTCACGCTGGAACCCTCTCTGTGCGCGCTGGTTGGCCGCAACGGCAGCGGAAAAACGCGTCTGCTGCGTCTGCTGGCGGGGCTGGACGAACCGGCTACCGGTCATATTGAACGCTTTGGCTCGCATGTCTTTGTGGCGCAGCAGCACGTTATTTCTTCGCAGACGACGCTGGCTGAACTTCTCGGATATGACGCGATTTTTACTGCGCGTAAGCGCATCGACAGCGGTGATTACCAGCCTGACGATCTGGCGTTGCTCGACGGCTACTGGGATGTAGCCGAGCGACTGAGCGAGGCGTTTATCAATGCGAAGCTCCCGGCGTTTGATCCGGATAAGCCTGCCCTGGAACTCAGCGGCGGCGAGCGCATCCGCGCCCTGCTGTGCGGCGCGTTTACGGCTGAAGCGGATTTCATGCTGCTGGACGAACCGACTAACCATCTGGATCGACAAGGTCGGGCGTGGTTCTACGACCAGTTGAGTCGCTATCAGGGCGGTGTGCTGGTGGCCTCTCATGACCGCGAACTTCTGGAGCAGGTGCCGCGTATTCTTGAGCTGAGCGCCTCGGGTCTGCGCAGCTACGGCGGAAATTATGCGGATTATCAAGCCCAGCGCGATGCCGAACAGCAGGCTGCCCGCGCGGCGCTCGAACATGCGGCAACCGAGCGCAAACGCACCCGCGCGCGCATGCAAAAAGAGCATGATGACAGCCAGCGGCGGTCGGCAAAGACGTTACGCACCGTCGATACCCTGAATATCGCATCGTTTGAGCGTGTCAAATACAAAGGCGCGGCAAAGGAGCGGATCGGCTCATGGAAAAAACAGCACAGCGAGCAAAATGAAGCCCTGAACGCCGCGGTAAACAAGGCGCGTGAACGCGTTGAAGAAGATAACCCGGTCATGTTCACCCTGCCGGGAAGTCAGGTCCCGGAAGGGAAACAGGTACTGGTTCTGGAGGATCTGGTGTTGCCGCATGTGCCTGTCCCACCCATCACATGGCGTATGGACGGACCGATGCGCGTGGCGTTAAAGGGACCGAACGGCTGTGGGAAATCGACGTTGTTAAAAACCATCCTCGGCGAGGTTACTCCCCGTTCGGGTGCCTGTAAGGTATCCGTCAGCTGTGCTTATCTCGACCAGCATCTGTCGCAACTCGATCTCACGCAGTCGGTCATGACGCATCTCAATTTGAGTCATACCCCTCTGGAAGAGGGGGTATTGCGAACCCGTTTAGCACAGCTTCAACTGGGGGCCGACAAAGTGAAGCTCCCATTGGCGGAGCTCAGCGGCGGCGAGTGTCTTAAGGCTGCCCTGGCCTGCGTGCTGTGGCGTGCGGAGGCCACGCAGCTTCTTCTGCTGGATGAACCGACCAACCATCTGGATCTGGCTTCAGTCCAGGCCATTGAAGCGGCGCTGGCCGGTTTCCCTGGGGCTCTGCTGGTGGTATCACACGATGAGGTTTTTTTAAGAGGCCTGGCGTTAACGCATGAGCTGGTATGGGAAGAGGTGGGTTGGCGTTGTGATAGCCTGTAAAACACAAGCCCCCGCAAAGGCGGGGGCATTCAATCTTCACTACGCTATCTGTTTGCTGAGTGCAGGGTTGGCCTGAATCAGGCGCATCAGCCGTAACTCGGTTGGGGTGGGTTTCTCACGTTTTGACTCCCACTCCTGCACCATAGCCACGCTGACACCCATCGCTCTGGCGAATTCTTCGGTTTTCAGTCCTGTCCCTTTGCGCAATTGCTCATATTCTGTAAAGGGATTGGATTTTTGTTGCAGGGTAATCATCTGCGGTACATCTTTAAAAATGATCTGTTCCAGACTGCTCAGCAGTTCAAACTCAGGATCTTTATATTCCATTGAGGACTCCTCTTAAATCTCACATCGTGATCAAGAACATCAGAGAGCCAGTTAAGAATAGTCCCTAATACCAACCCAGGATCGTCACGGGTGTGATTAATTGTGCGGTAACGATCGCTGTATCCGATTCAGCAATATGGATAGTTATGCTAATTCCCTGATTAGTCATAGGTCGGCTTCGCCAGGTATTTTTTTGTAAATGATAAGAAATAAATCGGCAATAGCCGTTTTGCATGAAAAGAGTATCTTGCAAGGCTGACCTGGACTATCCTTGTCAGCGTCGGGCACGCGTGTGCCGGTGTGCGCTTTTTTGGGTGAAAGGAGTAATAAAATGGCGACAGGAAAGTCCTGCTCTCGCTGGTTTGCGCCTATTGCGGCGTTGTTGATGGTTGTTAGCCTGAGTGGGTGTTTTGATAAAGAAGGCGATCAGCGCAAAGCGTTTATCGATTTTCTGCAGAATACAGTGATGCGCAGCGGGGAGCGGTTGCCGACGCTGACTGCGGATCAGAAAAAACAGTTTGGTCCCTTCGTGTCCGATTACGCCATTCTTTATGGTTATTCACAGCAGGTGAGCCAGGCGATGGATTCCGGTATCCGCCCGGTAGTGGATAGCGTGAACGCCATCCGCGTTCCACAGGATTATGTGACGCAGCGTGAACCGCTGCGCCAGTCCAACGGTGCGCTTGGCGTGCTGAGCCAGCAGTTGCAAAATGCGAAAATGCAGGCTGACGCGTCACGTTCTGCGCTCAAGCAAGGTGACGATCTTAAACCGGTCTTCGACAAAGTGTATGAGAAAGTGGTGACCAAGCCTTCTGAAGCGCTGCAACCGCTGATTCCGGCTGCGCAAATCTTCACGCAGCAACTGGTTCAGGTGGGTGACTTTATCGCCCAGCAGGATACGCAGGTGAGCTTTGTTGCCAACGGTATTCAGTTCCCGACCTCGCAGCAGGCAAGCCAGTATAATACGCTGATTGGGCCGCTGGCCTCCCAGCATCAGGCCTTTAGCCAGGCCTGGAGTGCGGCAGTCACTGCCACAGAATAAACCGAAAAACCCCCGCTTCTGGCGGGGTTTTTTTATGCCTGTCGAAAATAACGCTTGTCATTCCTCTACCACATCGGTATAACTATTCCCGTCGGTTTGTTACACAGACCTAAAGCAGTTTAGTAAAGCAGTCCAGATTGTTATCCATAGATACCCTTCGTAGTGACCCTTCCTTCATCGCTTAAAAATCTGTAACGCAATCCATCAAGCCGGAAGGCACAATATATTTGTTAATAAGGTAATTTCTATGTCTGCTAAAATGACTGGTCTGGTAAAATGGTTCAACGCTGATAAAGGTTTCGGCTTCATCACTCCTGACGATGGCTCTAAAGACGTGTTCGTACACTTCTCTGCTATCCAGAACGATGGCTACAAATCTCTGGACGAAGGTCAGAAAGTGTCCTTCACCATCGAAAGCGGCGCTAAAGGCCCAGCAGCTGGTAACGTTGTAAGCCTGTAAGCTTCCAACCCAGTAGCAAAAAATTTAAAAACCCGCCTTCTGGCGGGTTTTTTCGTTTCTACCGTTGCACCTGCGGGTTCACGCAGTTTATCTCCACCTTTCCGCTAAGGGCGGCAATTAGATTATCGACCGCCGTGGCCGCCATATTGTAGCGCGTCTCATGGGTGGCTGAACCGATGTGGGGCAGGGCAACCACGTTAGGCAGCGAAAGCAGCGGCGAATCCACCGGCAGCGGCTCCTGCTCAAACACGTCCAGACCTGCTGCATGGATCTGACCGTTTTTAAGGGCCTCAATCAGCGCCTTCTCATCCACCACCGGACCACGACCCGCGTTGATGAAAATGGCTGACGTCTTCATTTTTTCAAACGCCTCTTTGCCAATCAGATGACGGGTTTCGTTCGTGAGCGGCAGAACCAGGCAGACAAAATCGGCTTCCTGCAGCAGGGTATCCAGCTCGCAGTAACGAGCGTTGAAGCGTTCTTCGGCTTCACCGTGATGGCGACGCGCGTTATACAGAATCGGCATGTTAAAACCAAAATGCGCGCGCTGCGCCAGCGCCAGCCCGATACGACCCATACCGACAATGCCCAGCGTCTTGCCGTGAACGTCCACGCCGAACCAGTCCGGACCAATGCTTTTTGTCCATTCGCCCGCTTTGACGCGCTCAGCTACTTCCACCACGCGACGGGCCGTGGTGAGCATCAGCGCCATCAGCGTATCGGCCACGGTTTCCGTCAGGGCATGTGGGGTATGCATCAGCAGGATCTTGCGGGCGTTAAGGGCATCCACGTCGAAGTTGTCGTAACCCACGGAAACGGTTGAGGTAGCACGAAGCTTCGGCATTTTTTCCAGCAGGGCGACATCCACTTTCTCGCTTGAACCCAGCAGGCCTTCGGCGCTGGCGAACGCGTCGGCGTGCTGTGCCACGGTTTCCGGGCTCAGGTTCTTCACCTGCGTGACGGTGAAGTGTTCTTCAAGGCGTTTCTGCAGATCTTCCGGCAGTGCTTTATACAAAATGACGGACGGCTTCATGCTAATCTCCGTTGATTTTTAAGGATTCAGGCGTGGCGAGCGCCGACATGGTGTTGTTGATTATTAGCAGGCTTAACAATCAGAGTAAGCCACACGGAGGCGAAAAGCGCCACCCCCATAAAGATGTACGATGCGGACGGGCTGCCGGTGGCACCGTTCAGGTAGCCGACGAACCAGGAGCCGCAGAACGAGCCCAGCGCACCCATGCTGTTAATTAACGCCATTGCGCCACCCGCAACGTTACGCGGGAGCATCTCCGGGATGATGGCAAAGAACGGTCCGTAAGGGGCGTACATGGCCGCACCGGCAATCACCAGCAGGGTGTAAGAGGCCCAGAAATGGTTTGCGCCCACGGCCCAGGAGCCAATAAAGGCGAAGGCAGCAATCAGCAGCAGCGGCCAGACAAACAATTTACGGTTCTGCAGCTTGTCCGATGCCCAGGAGACGACGATCATGGCGATGGTTGCCGCCAGATATGGTACGGATGACAGCCAGCCTACTTCGACCATGCCGAGGTTCTCGCCGCCGCTGCGAATAATGGACGGCAGCCACAGCACAAAGCCGTACACGCCAATGCTCCAGGTAAAATACTGCGCGCAGAGCAGGAGCACGTTTCGCGAGCGGAAGGCTTCGCCGTAGTTACGTACCGCCTTCAGGCCCTGCTGTTCTTTGTCCAGCTGCGCCTGCAGCGCCGCTTTCTCATCTTCAGAAAGCCATTTCGCCTGGGCTGGTTTATCTTTCACCAGCACCCACCAGCAGAAGGCCCAGATAATCGCCGGCACCCCTTCAATGATAAACATTTCGCGCCAGCCGAAGGACTGGATCAGGTAGCCGGACACCACTGACATCCACAGTACCGTTACCGGGTTACCGAGGATAAGGAAGGTATTCGCGCGCGAGCGTTCAGATTTGGTAAACCAGTTGCTGATGTAGATCAGCATCGCCGGCATAACCGCCGCCTCAACGACGCCGAGGATAAAGCGAATGGCGGCCAGGGCAGGAATATTGTTCACCATGCCGGTCAGTGACGCGCAGGCGCCCCACAGGATCAGACAGATGAAGATCAGCTTACGCACGCTGCGGCGTTCCGCATAAATCGCGCCGGGGATCTGGAAGAAGAAGTAGCCCAGGAAGAAAAGGGCACCCAGCAGGGAGGAGATACCTTTGGTGATGCCAAGGTCCTCTGTGATCCCTGCCGCAGACGCGAAGCTGAAGTTGGCACGGTCAAGGTACGCCAGGCTGTACGTGATAAACACGATTGGCATGATGTACCACCAGCGTTTTACTGCATTGGTCGAACTGTTCATAGGCTTGCCTCTGTTGTTGAGGTTGTTACCGCCGTTGTCTGTAGGGTACACGGTGGCTTAATTATTTGGTGCGGCTTGCTGCCCTCACCCTGGCCCTCTCCCACAGGGAGAGGGAATTTAAACGCCGAGCTGTGCTCGCGTTGGTAATCCTTCGCTGTCGCCCTGCACCTGAATGGCCAGCGAGCCAATCTTGTTGCCTCGCGTGACGGCCTGCGGCAGCGTTTTGCCTTCCAGCAGTGCGCTAATCACGCCCACGGCAAAGCCGTCGCCCGCGCCGACGGTGTCGACTACGTTCTCGACCTTCACCGCCGCGACCGCGCCCTGTTCGCCGTCGGCCGTTTTAAACCATGCGCCATCAGCACCGGTTTTCAGCACCACCGCTTTTACCCCTTTATTCAGATAGAAATCGGCAATGCCTTCCGGCGTGCTTTCGCCGGTGAGGATCATCCCTTCTTTCAGGCCTGGCAGAACCCAGTCCGCCCTGAACGCCAGACGGTTCAGTTTCTCCACCATTTCCGCTTCGCTTTTCCACAGCACCGGGCGCAGGTTGGGGTCGAACGATATGGTTTTCCCCTGGGCTTTCAGGGTGGCTGCCGCATGATCCAGCAGCTCATACGAGCTGGCAGACAGCGCGGCCGCCACGCCGCTCAGGTGCAGATGGCGCGCGGAGGCAAAGTAATCTGTGTGGTAATCCGCGACAGACAGGTGGCTTGCGGCCGATCCTTTTCGGAAATACTCCACGATGGGATCGGTTCCATTTTCGACCTTAGATTTAAGCTGAAAGCCGGTAGGGAAGCGTCCGTCGAGGGTGACGCCTGCGGCATCAATCCCCTCTTTTTTCAGCGAATCGAGAACGAAATGGCCAAAGCTGTCATCCCCCACGCGGCTGACCCAGCCCACGTTCAGGCCAAGACGCGCCAGGCCGGTTGCGACGTTGAGTTCAGCGCCTGCGACGCGTTTAATAAAGTGCTCTACCGCGCTCAGCTCGCCCGTTTCGGTGGCGACAAACATCGCCATGGCCTCGCCGATCGTGATGACATCCAGCGTCTTGTGCATGGTTTACTCCTCGCGCAGCAGGTTGACGTAATGGCGGGTAACGGCGGTTAAATCCGCCCCTTCCAGCGGGAACTCGATACCGCGCGGGGCATCGGCAGGCAGCTGGCCGAGCAGATCCAGCCAGCGCGCATCGGCGCGGTCCGGCGCCACGGCGCGGAAGTTATCTTTATGCGGCACGGCGGCCTTCACGTGGATATAGCTCACCGCAGGGGCCAGATGACGCGCGGCCTCTTCGGGGGAATCACCGACCCATAGCCAGTTGCCCATGTCGAAGGTTAGCGTGACGGGTAAAGCCATTTCCCGACAGGCGGCCTGGAAGCGCTGCATGGGGGCGAGCTGCCCGCAGTCGGTCTGATCGTTCTCCACGACCAGCGCCATACCGCTTGCATTAAGCAGGCTACGCAAGTCGTCAAGAGGCTGCGCGTCGCGGAAATGGCCCAGGGAAACCTTCAGCCACAGGGCGTTCAGGGTGTTGGCTTCAGAAAGATAGCGGGGCAGGTCCGGGTTGAGGTTGCCGTCGGGCATAAACAGGGCGGCGGGTGCGGAGTAGCACGCAAGCAGGCCCAGCAGCTCAATGGATTCACCCAGCGCAGGCAGTGCCAGCAGCTCTTCGCTATTGAACAGTTCCCGGCGGATCTCCACGCCGTCTGCCCCTGCGCCTGCAATAACGGGAAGCATCGCCCGCTGACCGCCTGCCTGTCGCACCTGTTCCGCACCGTACGCGGCGGTGACCACCATAATTTTCCTGCCCATCTTCGGACTCCATCGCAACATATCAATACTATTACGCTAGATGGAACCGGTTCCAAAGAAAAGGTCAGGATGTTGAATTTATGATCGCTATCACAAGGGAAATTTAACGCGCGGTGGAGCCACGAACGATCAGCTCGCCGGAGAAGACCTGCTCGCGAACGGCATCGCTGGTACCTTCAATACGACGAACCACTTGTTCAACAGCAGCATAGCCAATTTGCCAGGTGGGCTGCTTGAGGGTGGTAATGCCTACGCCAGCCAGTTCCGCCCACTCCAGTTCATCAAACCCCAGCAGACCGATGTCGCTGCCCCAGTGGAGGCCAATGCGCTTGAGCGAGCGGGCGACCTGAAGCGTCAGCGCCCCGTTGGCCGAGATAACGGCTTTGCGCATCCCGCGATGGCGCGTGTGGAACTGACGCAGGGTGTTGTCGAGCTGCCCGGCTTCGTGAAGCGGCGTTTCGGCATTTTCGGCGATCACGCCGGGATATCGCTCCAGCGTGGCGCGAAATGCACTCAGGCGCTCGCGACGGGTATTGACCATCCCCAGCGGTTCACTCAGAAACAGAATAGCCTCGAAGCCCTGTTCAATGAGATGTTCGGTAGCGGTCGTGGCGGCCTGGGTGTTATCCAGCCCGACGACATCGCAGGCAAATTCAGGGATTTTACGGTCGATGAGGACCATAGGCAGAGAGGACTGCTGCAGGCGGTTTAACCCCTCTTCACGCATGCCTACCGCGTTGACCACAATCCCTTCCACCTGATAGCTGCGCAGCAGGTCGAGATAGTGCAGCTCCTGGTCGACTTCATTATTGGTATTACAGACCAGTGGCGTGAACCCCTTCTCGCGACAGGCGGCTTCGATACCGCTGAGCACGTTAACGGAGTAGGGATTAGTGATATCGGCGATGATAAGTCCGATAAGACGGGTGCGACCGCGTTTAAGCCCGCGCGCCATGAGGCTGGGACGGTAGTCGAGATCGGCAATGGCCTGTTCAATTCGCGCCAGCAACGCATCGGACAGCAGGTGTTTTTCACCGTTAAGGTAGCGCGAAATACTGGTTTTACCGGTTTTGGCGGCTTTCGCCACGTCGCTGATGGTGGCCCGGGCTGGTTTGCTCATCGCTGATTTCCCTGAATTTAGTGAGAATACCTTAGCGGGAAAATCAACGATGGCAAGTGGTTCATGCCGGGGTGTGGGGCTTGATGCCCTCACCCCGACCCTCTCCCGCTGGGAGAGGAGGAAATGCAATTACTGAATTGGGCTCAACGTAATCTCAACGCGGCGGTTCTGCGCTTTGCCTTCCGCCGTGCTGTTGCTGGCGATAGGGTTGGCAGGGCCCATGCCGCTGGTGCGGATGCGGTTTGCTTCAACGCCCTGAGTGATGAGCGAGCTGGCCACGGCGTCGGCGCGCTGCTGGGACAGACGCATGTTCAGTTCCTGGCTGCCGGTGCTATCGGTATAGCCCATCACGTTCACGGCAGTCTTGTTGTACTCTTTCAGCACCATTGCCACGCCGGTGAGCGTATTCGCACCTGCTGGTTTCAGCGTTGCGCTGCTGCTGTCGAAGGTCACGTTGTTCGGCATGTTCAGGATGATGTTATCGCCGCTGCGCGTCACGCTCACGCCGGTTCCCTTCATTTTGTCGCGCAGCTTCGCTTCCTGCACGTCCATGTAATAACCAACGCCGCCGCCCAGCGCCGCGCCCGCCGCTGCGCCAATCAGCGCGCCTTTGCCGCGGTCTTTCTTGGAGGAGGAGAGCGCCCCAACGCCTGCGCCGACCAGCGAGCCGATACCCGCGCCAATGCCGGATTTACCCGCTTCGCGTTCACCGGTGTAAGGGTTGGTTGTGCAGCCAGAAACAGCCAGGGCACCGCTCACCAGAGCGGCAATAACGAGTACGCGTTTTTTCATCTTCTTTCCTTAATCCTTTTTATTCTTTGCCACGGCGAGCGTGGCAGTTGATTATGACGTCCAGATACGGAGAAAATTCCGGGTATAACTCTGAAATTTGTGACAAACCATAAACTGCCTCAGCAAAGAAGGCCGTAAAACCTGCACGCAACCAGGAGCGCACGCTTGAGCACCTCAACGAAAACCATTCTGACCGCCGCCCACTGGGGTCCGATGCTGGTCGAAACCGATGGCGAAAATGTTCTGTCGTCCCGCGGGGCACTGCCAACCCAACATCCCAACTCGTTACAGACCGTCGTTCGCGATCAGGTGCACAGCAAAACGCGCGTGCGCTGGCCGATGGTGCGTCAAGGTTTTCTGGCCTCGCCGGACAAGCCGCAGGGTATTCGCGGTCAGGATGAGTTTGTTCGCGTGAGCTGGGATGACGCGCTGGCGCTGATCCACGCCCAGCACAAGCGTATCCGCAACAGCTACGGTCCGTCGTCCATTTTCGCCGGGTCCTACGGCTGGCGTTCAAACGGCGTGCTGCACAAAGCCTCGACGCTGCTGCAGCGCTACATGAGCCTGGCGGGAGGCTATACCGGTCATCTGGGGGATTACTCCACCGGCGCGGCGCAAGCGATCATGCCGTACGTCGTGGGCGGGAACGAAGTGTACCAGCAGCAGACCAGCTGGCCGCTGGTGCTGGAGCATACCGATGTGGTCGTACTGTGGAGCGCTAACCCCCTTAACACGCTGAAAATTGCCTGGAATGCCAGCGACGAGCAGGGCATTGGGTATTTCGACGCGCTGCGTAAAAGCGGCAAGCGCATCATCTGCATTGACCCGATGCGTTCTGAAACCATGGATTTCTTTGGCGACAGCGCCGAGTGGGTTGCCCCGCATATGGGCACCGACGTGGCAATGATGCTGGGTATCGCCCATACCCTGGTGGAGAACGGCTGGCACGATGTCGAATTCCTGACGCGCTGTACCACCGGTTTCGATAAATTCGCCGTCTACCTGACGGGTCAATCCGATGGGATTGCGAAAACGGCAGAGTGGGCGGCAAATATTTGTGGCGTTCCTGCGGAAAAAATCCGCGAACTGGCGGCGTTGTTCCATAAAAATACCACGATGTTAATGTCCGGCTGGGGAATGCAGCGCCAGCAGTTTGGCGAGCAAAAACACTGGATGCTGGTGACCCTTGCTGCGATGCTTGGGCAGATCGGCACGCCGGGCGGTGGTTTTGGTCTCTCCTATCACTTTGCTAACGGCGGCAACCCCACGCGTAAAGCGGCGGTGCTGGCGTCTCTGCAGGGCTCGGTGCAGGGCGGCGTGGATGCCGTGGATAAAATCCCGGTGGCGCGTATTGTTGAAGCCCTTGAAAACCCCGGTGGTTTTTATCAGCACAACGGTCTGGACCGCCATTTCCCGGACATTAAATTTGTCTGGTGGGCTGGCGGGTCGAACTTCACGCACCATCAGGATACCAACCGCCTGATCCGCGCCTGGCAAAAGCCGGAGCTGGTGGTGATTTCCGAGTGCTTCTGGACCGGTTCGGCTAAGCATGCAGATATCGTGCTGCCGGCGACCACCTCGTTTGAGCGTAACGATCTCACCATGACCGGTGACTACAGCAACCAGCATATGGTTCCGATGAAGCGCGTAGTGGCCCCGCGAGATGAAGCACGTGATGATTTTGAGGTGTTTGCTGAACTGAGCGAACTGTGGGAAACGGGCGGCCGCGAGCGTTTTACCGAAGGGAAAAGCGATCTGCAATGGCTGGAGACCTTCTACCAGATTGCCGGACAGCGCGGCGCAGCGCAGGGCGTGACGCTTCCGCCATTCGCTGAGTTTTGGGAGGCGAACCAGATTGTCGAGATGCCGGAGAGCGAGCAGAACGCGAAGTTTGTCCGTTTTGCCGATTTCCGTCGCGACCCCGAGAACCACCCGCTGAAAACAGAGAGCGGAAAGATCGTGATTTACAGCGAGCGCATCGCCAGCTTTGGCTATGCCGATTGCCCACCGCACCCTACCTGGCTCGAGCCGGATGAGTGGCACGGCAACGCCCGGCCGGAACAGCTACAGGTGTTGTCTGCGCATCCAGCGCACCGTCTGCACAGCCAGCTTAACTATACGTCCCTGCGCGAGCAGTATGCGGTCGCCGGGCGAGAGCCCATCACGCTGAATACCCATGATGCGAAAGCGCGCGGGATTGCCGACGGTGACGTGGTGCGCGTCTGGAACTCGCGCGGGCAGGTGCTGGCAGGGGCGGTGGTGAGCGACGGAATTAAACCGGGCGTGATCTGTATTCATCAGGGCGCATGGCCCGACCTTGAGCCCGCCGAGGGCGGTATCTGTAAAAACGGGGCGGTTAACGTGCTGACCAAAGATCTCCCCAGCTCGAAGCTGGGGAATGGTTGCGCAGGGAACACGGCGCTGGCCTGGGTCGAGAAATATGAGGGGCCCGAGCTTACCTTAACGGCGTTTGATCCGCCTGCCAGCTCATGATCCATGTCGGGTGCTGAGTATCATCCTGCCAGGCGCTGTCTTCAATGCGAAAGCCATGAGCATGATAGAAATTCACCGCCCGGACATTTTTCTGGTACACCTCCAGAGTTAAGTGCGGGAAGCGCTGTTGAACATGGTTCAGCAGCGCGCGCCCAATGCCTTTCCCGATGCATGACGGCGCCACAAACAGGGCGCCGACAAACTGAGACTGCATCACGCTGATAAATCCGTAAGGTTCGCCATCCTGTTCCCAAACCCAGGTTTCCGCCGACGGCAGGTAAACGTCCCGCACCATGGCCTCGTTCTCTTTCCAGTAACCCGGCTCGATAAACGGATGCGCTTCCGTGGTGCTTTCAAGCCACAGGCTCAAAAGCGGCGCGGTATTCTCATTTTGCCATTTGCGGATCATGATGGCCTCCCGGATGACAGAAGCAGCCGGTAACGTGGTCATTGACCAGGCCACAGGCCTGCATAAAGGCGTAGCAGATGGTGGAGCCGACAAACTTAAAGCCGCGTTTTTTCAGTGCTTTCGAGAGCGCATCCGAGGCCGGGGTGGAGGCCGGGATTTCCGCGAGCGTGGCGGCCTGAGTGAGTTGCGGTTTGTTGTTCACAAACGTCCAGACAAAATCTGAAAATGATTCGCCGTTTTGCTCCATCGCCAGGTAAGCGCGTGCGTTGCCGATGATGGCCTGGATCTTACCGCGATGGCGGATGATGCCGGCGTCCTGCACCAGCCGCTCCACGTCCTCATCGGTCATCACAGCGACGGCGACGGGATCGAACTGATGGAAAGCGTTGCGGTAATTTTCACGTTTTTTCAGTACCGTAATCCATGATAACCCCGCCTGCTGGCCCTCCAGGCAGATCATCTCGAAGAGCTTTTTGCCATCCCTTTCCGGCACGCCCCATTCCCGATCGTGATAGTCGATATAAAGCTGATCCTGGCTTACCCAACCGCAACGTTCCATCCGTCATCTCCCTTATTGATACTGATTTCGCAAAAATTTCGTTCTGACTGGCTTGACGTGTTTACTATAAAGACAATAGTTAATACAGGGCCATATGCTCTCTAAGCTCTTCCTGAATAACGACAAATATCGCCGAATTCGGCTCTCTCTGGGGTCGCGTTGATGATGATAAAAAAAATCAGTGGTCGCCATGCTGCTTCTGGCCTGGTGGGAATTTCAGCCTGCCTGTTCTTTTGTAATACAGCGTCTGCCTGGCAACAGGAATATATCGTTTCAGACGCCCAGAATAATACGGCGGAACGCTATACATGGGACGCGGATCACCAACCGCGTTATGAGGATATTCTGGCTGAGCGTATTCAGTCTTCGCAGAACGCGCCGGGACTTGCCCTGAATATACCGTCTGGCAGAACGACGGAGGGGGCAATGAGCGTGGGCTGGAATTTTCCCGTTTCAGCACGCATCACCACCGGCCCGGTGGTGGCATGGCGGTACGACGGCACGACTCCCATGATGATCAACGAGTTTGGTGATAGCGCGTCGACGCAAGCAATCACCGACCCGCTCTGGCATGCCAGCGTCAGCACGCTGGGGTGGCGCGTGAATACCCAGTATGGCGATCTCCGTCCGTGGGCGCAGATTAGCTATAACCAGCAGTTTGGTGAAAACCAGTGGAAATCGCAGTTTGGCATGCCGCAAACGCCAGCCCCTGCCCAAAACGGTAGCTGGATGGATGTCACCGTGGGAACGGATATTCCCTTTAACACGCGTATGGCGGCCTATGCGTCGCTGGCTCAGGGGGAGCACACCACCACCGGTGAGGAGTTTTTATACACACTCGGCGTCAGCGCAAATTTCTAGAGTTGTTACTTTTTTAAACGTTACGGTAACATCTCGAATACAATAACCACGGGCTTTACAGCGATAGCAGATACTAACATGCTATCGCTTTATTCCCGTGCCAGGTCATTCATTCCCGATTCCAGGCATTTCATTCCGTTCCGCCTGCATTTCATGCCGTTTTACCCCAGGTGTTTTAAGGTTTTGTTTATCGTTGTCCTCAGCGAACTTCCTTAATTTCTCTTGCAGGACAACTGCCATGAACACATCAACCTATAACCGCACGCGCTGGCTCACGCTCTTTGGCACCATCGTCACTCAGTTTGCATTGGGGTCGGTCTATACCTGGAGCCTGTTCAACAGCGCGCTTTCCGACAAACTCGGCGCGCCGGTCAGCCAGGTCGCGTTCTCCTTTGGTTTGCTGAGCCTGGGTCTGGCGATTTCATCTTCCGTCGCGGGTAAGCTGCAGGAGCGTTTTGGCGTGAAGCGCGTGACCATGGCGTCCGGCATCCTGCTGGGTCTGGGCTTTTTCCTGACGGCGCACTCCAGCAACCTGATGATGTTGTGGCTGAGCGCCGGCGTGCTGGTGGGTCTGGCCGATGGCGCAGGTTACCTGCTGACCCTGTCGAACTGCGTGAAGTGGTTCCCGGAGCGTAAAGGTTTAATCTCCGCGTTTGCCATCGGCTCTTATGGCCTGGGCAGCCTCGGGTTCAAATTTATCGATGCCCATTTGCTGGCGTCCGTCGGCCTCGAAAAAACCTTTATGATCTGGGGCGCAATCGTGCTGGTGATGATTTTGTTCGGCGCCACGCTGATGAACGATGCGCCGCAGCAGGAGGTTAAATCCGTGAACGGCGTGGTGGAGAACGACTTCACCCTCGCGCAGTCCATGCGTAAGCCACAGTACTGGATGCTGGCGGTAATGTTCCTGACTGCCTGCATGAGCGGTCTGTATGTTATCGGCGTGGCGAAGGATATCGCGCAGGGCATGGTGAAGCTGGATGCGGCCACGGCGGCGAACGCGGTGACGGTCATCTCCATTGCCAACCTCTCCGGTCGTCTGGTGCTCGGTATTCTGTCTGACAAAATTGCCCGCATCCGCGTGATTACGATTGGGCAAGTGGTCTCGCTGGTCGGTATGGCGGCGCTGCTGTTCGCTCCGCTGAATGAAGCCACCTTCTTTGCGGCGATTGCCTGCGTGGCCTTTAACTTCGGCGGCACTATTACCGTCTTCCCGTCACTGGTGAGCGAGTTCTTTGGCCTGAACAATCTGGCGAAAAACTACGGCGTTATCTATCTGGGCTTCGGGATCGGCAGTATCTGCGGCTCGCTGATTGCCTCCCTGTTCGGCGGGTTCTACGTGACCTTCTGCGTAATATTTGCCCTGCTGATTATCTCGCTGGCGCTCTCAACCACGATTCGCCAGCCGCAGCGCGAAGTATTCAAAGAAGCGCATGCGTAAGCGGTATGAAAGAGGCCTCTGTGGCCTCTTTTGTCTTTATGCGAGACGCTTCCCGTCTCGATATTTTGTAAAAATTTACACCGATCACACTCTCTGCTGCCACTTTTCTCTCCCGCTGTGGTCTACTTACCGCGCTTGTAGACGTTTCTCATAACGCTTCCTTACGCATTTACTTACTCTGTCCGCTTTCTCTTTGAGATTCGACGGGTCTTTATACCCCTTCCCCCAGGGTTGTTTGCATGAAATACATTAGGTCTCTTACCCAGCAAAGATTGTGTCTGATGCTGGCTGTCTATATCGGATTATTTCTGAATGGCGCGGTACTGTTCAGAAGAGTGGAAGGTTATTTCGAAAACCTTACCGTAAGTAATTGTATTTTTGCCGCAATTGAAGTGTTCGGCTCCGTCCTCGCTACCTTCTTCCTCTTACGCCTGCTGTCCCTTTTTGGCCGACGTACCTGGCAAATTTTGGCCTCGCTGGTGGTGATTATTTCTGCCGCCGCAAGCTATTACATGACCTTTATGAACGTGGTCATTGGGTACGGTATTGTTGCCTCGGTGATGACCACGGATATCGATCTCTCGAAAGAGGTGGTAGGGAAAGGCTTTATCGTCTGGACGGCTTTAACCTGTCTGATCCCGCTGTTCTTTATCTGGAACAATACGTGCCGCTATACGCTGTTACGCCAGCTGCGCACGCGTGGACAGCGGATCCGCAATATCGTCGTCGTCCTGCTGGCCGGTCTGCTGGTATGGGCGCCTATCCGCCTGATGGAAACGCAGCAAAAACGCGTTGAAAAAGCGACGGGCGTGGATATGCCAAGCTATGGCGGCGTGGTGGCAAACTCCTATTTGCCGTCTAACTGGCTGTCAGCGTTAGGTCTGTATGCCTGGGCGCAGGCGGATGAATCCGGTGATGTTAAGTCGCTGATCAATCCACTGAAAAAATTCACCTACCAGCCGCCAGCCGACGGGCTTGATGATACGTACGTCGTTTTTGTCATTGGCGAAACGACGCGCTGGGATCATATGGGCATTCTCGGCTATAACCGGGATACCACGCCAAAGCTGGCGCAGGAGAAGAACCTGGTGGCGTACCGGGGTTACTCCTGCGATACCGCGACCAAGCTTTCGCTGCGCTGTATGTTTGTTCGCGAAGGCGGTGCAAGCGATAACCCGCAGCGTACGCTGAAAGAGCAAAACGTCTTTGCCGTGCTGAAGCAGCTTGGATTTAGCTCAGACCTGTTTGCCATGCAAAGTGAGATGTGGTTCTACACCAATACCCTGGCAGATAATATCGCGTACCGTGAGCAGATTGGCGCCGAACCGCGTAATCGCGGTAAAAACGTCGACGACATGCTGCTGCTGGAAGAAATGTCGCAATCCCTCAAGAATCATCCGCAGGGCAAGCATCTTGTCATTCTGCATACCAAAGGATCGCATTACAGCTATTACCAGCGCTACACGCGTGATTTCGCGAAGTGGCAGCCTGAGTGCGTGGGCATTAATAAAGACTGCAGCAAGCAGGAGCTGATCAATGCCTATGATAACTCAGTGCTGTATGTGGATACCTTCCTGAGCCGGGTGATCGACCAGCTGCGCGATAAGAAAGCGATTGTGATTTATGCGGCAGACCACGGTGAATCCATCAACGAGAAAGAGCATCTGCACGGTACGCCGCGCAAGCTGGCACCGCCTGAACAGTTCCGCGTGCCGATGATCATGTGGATGTCGGATAAGTACCTGGAAAACCCGGAGAAGGCGAAGATGTTTGCTCAGCTGAAGAAAGAGGCGGAGATGAAGGTGCCGCGTCGTCACGTTGAGCTGTACGACACCATTATGGGTTGTCTCGGCTATACCTCACCGAACGGTGGGATTAACGAAAACAACAACTGGTGTAAACTCCCTGCTAACAGCGTAAAAACCGCGCAGTAGCTGCTCTGGCGAGAATATCGCCAGTTGAATGGCTTTTTGAAAATAAGGGATTGACGGGGGCGCACCTCAGCAGTAAGATGCGCTCCGCATTCGGCGAGTAGCGCAGCTTGGTAGCGCAACTGGTTTGGGACCAGTGGGTCGGAGGTTCGAATCCTCTCTCGCCGACCACATTCTGAAAAGGGCTAACCGCAAGGTTAGCCCTTTTTGCATTATGACCTTATCCCGCCAGAGTATCCAAAACGCCCCTTAGATCCGCTTCTTCCTGCCTGTTAACGATTTTGTGACATAATCCATTGTATTTTTTTATATATAGATTGATCTTTTTTCGCGTTGCTTATGGATAACCTCAGCATTTTTCGCTGTGCGTTTTAGCGTTCATGGAATTTAGTGCTCAGATAATCACCATTCTGCAAGAAAATTTACCCATTCTGAATAAAAGTTAATCACTGATTGTTGCGAAATATGAAGAGACTTGTGCTGCAGGATAGCGAGTAGCATAAATTTCCCTGCTGAAAACTGGCATACATAGTTTTTTTAATCTTTGTTTGCGGTTTCTCACACTCAGCGTAAATCCCCGTCACCTGTATTGACGTTTTCACATTCTGTTGACAGATTGTAGGGCATGAGGGGCATTTCAGGGACGATCTGCGCTGCAACTCAAACGCTCTTCTGAAAGGATTCTCCATCCCTTTAAAGCCTTCGGGCATCACCGACCGGACCGGGTAAAAAATAAATAAAGGTCTGGCGGCGTAACACAACAAAGCAAAACATCACATTGGAGCAGAATAATGAGTATTTCCTTGAAGAAGTCAGGGATGCTGAAGCTTGGTCTGAGCCTGGTGGCTATGACCGTGGCAGCAAGCGTACAGGCAAAAACCCTGGTTTACTGTTCTGAAGGCTCGCCGGAAGGCTTTAACCCACAGCTCTTTACCTCTGGTACGACTTACGACGCAAGCTCTGTACCGATCTATAACCGTCTGGTTGAATTCAAAACCGGTACCACGGAAGTGATTCCGGGGCTGGCAGAGAAGTGGGACGTCAGCGAAGACGGCAAAACCTATACCTTCCACCTGCGCAAAGGCGTGAAGTGGCAGGACAGCAAAGAATTCAAACCAACGCGCGACTTTAACGCCGACGACGTTGTGTTCTCCTTCGATCGTCAGAAAAACGCGCAGAACCCGTACCACAAAGTGTCTGGCGGCAGCTATGAATACTTCGAAGGGATGGGCCTGCCGGATCTGATTTCTGAAGTGAAAAAAGTGGACGACAATACCGTTCAGTTCGTGCTGACGCGTCCGGAAGCGCCATTCCTGGCTGACCTGGCTATGGACTTTGCTTCAATTCTGTCCAAAGAGTATGCGGACAACATGCTGAAAGCCGGTACGCCGGAAAAAGTCGACCTGAACCCAATCGGTACCGGTCCATTCCAGCTGCTGCAGTACCAGAAAGACTCCCGCATTCTGTACAAAGCGTTCGAAGGCTATTGGGGCACCAAGCCGCAGATCGACCGTCTGGTCTTCTCCATTACGCCTGATGCATCAGTGCGTTATGCAAAACTGCAGAAAAACGAATGCCAGGTTATGCCATACCCGAACCCGGCTGACATTGCCCGCATGAAGCAGGACAAGAACATCAACCTGCTGGAGCAGGCTGGCCTGAACGTGGGCTATCTCTCCTTCAACACCGAGAAGAAACCGTTTGATGACGTGAAAGTGCGTCAGGCGCTGACCTACGCGGTGAACAAAGAAGCGATCATCAAGGCGGTTTACCAGGGCGCTGGCGTTGCAGCCAAAAACCTGATCCCACCAACCATGTGGGGCTATAACGACGACGTTAAAGACTACAGCTACGATCCTGAGAAAGCGAAAGCGCTGCTGAAAGAAGCGGGCCAGGATAAAGGCTTCACCGTCGAGCTGTGGGCGATGCCGGTACAGCGTCCGTACAACCCGAACGCACGCCGCATGGCAGAAATGGTTCAGGCTGACTGGGCTAAGATTGGCGTTCAGGCCAAGATTGTGACCTACGAGTGGGGCGAGTACCTGAAGCGCGCTAAAGCGGGTGAGCACCAGGCGGTAATGATGGGCTGGACCGGTGATAACGGGGATCCGGACAACTTCTTCGCTACCCTGTTCAGCTGCGCGGCGGCGAAAGACGGTTCTAACTACTCTCGCTGGTGCTACAAGCCGTTTGAAGACCTGATCCAGCCGGCGCGTGCGACCGACGATCACAACAAACGTATTGAACTGTACAAGCAGGCTCAGGTTGTTATGCACGATCAGGCTCCGGCGCTGATTGTTGCTCACTCCACCGTGTACGAGCCAGTGCGTAAAGAAGTGAAGGGCTACGTGGTTGATCCACTGGGCAAACACCACTTCGAGAACGTATCTGTTGAATAATAAGTAGGGTGTTTTCCCTCTCCCTCCGGGAGAGGGCAGGGGTGAGGGGCGTGCATGCATCCCCTCACCCTCATCTTCTCTCAAGGGAGAAGAAATTTACATTTGTGAGCAATACAGACGTCACGCCACTGGTCGTGCGTCATCAGAGAGAATCCGGGTTATGTTGCAGTTCATCCTCCGACGTCTGGGACTTGTTATCCCCACGTTTATCGGTATCACCCTTCTCACTTTTGCCTTCGTCCATATGATCCCCGGCGACCCGGTAATGATTATGGCGGGCGAGCGTGGTATTTCCCCTGAGCGCCATGCACAGCTGCTGGCTGAACTCGGTCTCGATAAGCCGATGTGGCAGCAGTATCTCCACTATATCTGGGGCGTGCTGCACGGTGATTTAGGGATTTCGCTGAAAAGCCGTCTTCCGGTGTGGGACGAGTTCGTGCCGCGTTTTAAAGCGACGCTGGAGCTTGGCGTCTGCGCCATGATTTTCGCCACTGCGGTAGGTATCCCGGTTGGGGTACTGGCAGCCGTTAAGCGTGGCTCTATTTTTGACCATACCGCCGTGGGCCTGGCGCTGACCGGCTACTCCATGCCTATCTTCTGGTGGGGCATGATGCTGATCATGCTGGTCTCGGTGCAGCTTAACCTGACCCCGGTCTCCGGGCGCGTTAGCGATATGGTCTTCCTGGATGACTCCAACCCGCTCACCGGCTTTATGCTGATTGATACGGCTATCTGGGGCGAGGAGGGCAACTTCATGGATGCCGTCGCGCACATGATCCTGCCTGCCATGGTGCTGGGGACCATTCCTCTGGCGGTGATCGTGCGTATGACCCGTTCATCGATGCTGGAAGTGCTGGGTGAGGATTATATACGCACCGCGCGCGCCAAGGGCCTGACGCGTATGCGCGTCATCATTGTTCACGCGCTGCGTAATGCCATGCTGCCGGTGGTGACCGTTATCGGTCTCCAGGTGGGGACGTTGCTGGCGGGGGCGATTCTGACCGAAACCATCTTCTCCTGGCCGGGCCTGGGCCGCTGGCTGATTGACGCGCTGCAACGCCGTGACTATCCGGTTGTGCAGGGCGGTGTACTGCTGGTCGCGACGATGATTATCCTCGTCAACCTGCTGGTCGATTTGCTGTACGGCGTGGTGAACCCGCGTATTCGTCATAAGAAGTAAGGGACCATCATGTCACAAGTCACTCAAAATAAAGCGGTCGCGGCACCGGTTCCTATGACGCCGCTGCAGGAATTCTGGCACTACTTCAAGCGCAATAAAGGTGCGGTAGTAGGTCTGGTGTATGTTGCTATCATGATCCTGATTGCGGTGTTTGCGAACTTCCTCGCACCGTATAATCCGGCGGACCAGTTCCGCGATGCGCTGCTCGCGCCACCTGCGTGGCAGGACGGCGGTAGCCTGGCGCACCTGCTCGGTACCGATGACGTGGGCCGCGATGTGCTGTCGCGTCTGATGTACGGCGCGCGCCTGTCGCTGCTGGTCGGCTGCCTGGTGGTGGTGCTCTCCCTGATTATGGGGATCGTTCTCGGCCTGGTTGCCGGTTACTTCGGCGGTATCGTTGATAACATCATCATGCGTATCGTCGACATTATGCTGGCGCTGCCAAGCCTGCTGCTGGCCCTGGTGCTGGTGGCGATCTTTGGTCCGTCGATCGGTAATGCCGCCCTGGCGCTGACGTTCGTGGCGCTTCCTCACTATGTACGTTTAACCCGTGCGGCGGTGCTGGTGGAAGTGAACCGCGATTACGTTACCGCCTCTCGTGTGGCGGGGGCCGGTGCGATGCGCCAGATGTTCGTGAATATCTTCCCTAACTGCCTTGCGCCGCTGATCGTTCAGGCGTCGCTCGGTTTCTCTAACGCCATTCTTGATATGGCCGCTCTTGGCTTCCTGGGAATGGGTGCGCAGCCGCCAACACCGGAGTGGGGCACCATGCTCTCCGACGTGTTGCAGTTCGCACAAAGCGCCTGGTGGGTTGTCACCTTCCCGGGTCTGGCAATCCTGCTGACGGTGCTGGCATTTAACCTGATGGGTGATGGCCTGCGTGATGCGCTTGATCCCAAACTGAAGCAGTAAGAGGCACGAGATGGCGTTATTAAATGTAGATAAATTATCGGTGCACTTCGGCGATGAAGGCACCCCGTTTCGCGCCGTGGACCGCATCAGCTACAGCGTAAATCAGGGCGAAGTGGTAGGCATTGTCGGGGAGTCCGGTTCCGGTAAGTCGGTGAGTTCACTGGCGATCATGGGGCTGATTGATTACCCGGGCCGCGTGATGGCGGAAAACCTACAGTTCAACGGTCAGGATCTGAAGCGCATTTCTGAAAAACAGCGCCGCCAGCTGGTGGGCGCCGAAGTGGCGATGATTTTCCAGGATCCGATGACCAGCCTTAACCCCTGCTACACCGTTGGTTTCCAGATTATGGAAGCGATTAAGGTGCATCAGGGTGGGAATAAGAAAACCCGTCGCCAGCGCGCGATCGATCTGCTGAACCAGGTAGGTATTCCTGACCCGGCATCGCGGCTGGACGTTTACCCGCATCAGCTCTCCGGTGGGATGAGCCAGCGCGTGATGATCGCGATGGCGATTGCCTGTCGGCCAAAGCTGCTGATTGCGGATGAACCGACGACGGCGCTGGATGTGACTATTCAGGCACAAATCATCGAACTGCTGCTGGAGCTGCAGCAGAAAGAGAATATGGCGCTGGTGCTGATTACGCACGATCTGGCGCTGGTGGCCGAAGCCGCGCACAAAATCATCGTGATGTATGCGGGCCAGGTGGTTGAGACCGGAAATTCTCACGATATTTTCCGCGCGCCGCGTCACCCGTATACCCAGGCGCTTTTACGCGCGCTGCCGGAGTTTGCTCAGGACAAAGCGCGTCTGGCGTCGCTGCCGGGTGTGGTGCCGGGTAAATATGACCGTCCGCAGGGCTGTCTGCTCAATCCGCGCTGTCCATATGCGACGGACAAATGCCGGGCGGAGGAGCCAGATCTGAACCAGCTGGCTGATGGTCGTCAGTCGAAATGCCACTACCCACTCGATGATGCCGGGAGGCCAACACTATGAGTACGCAACAGGCCACCACGCAACAGCCGCTGTTGCAGGCCATCGACCTGAAAAAATACTACCCGGTGAAGAAGGGACTGTTTGCCCCTGAACGCCTGGTAAAAGCGCTGGACGGCGTCTCCTTTAACCTCGAACGCGGTAAAACGCTGGCGGTGGTGGGAGAGTCAGGCTGCGGGAAATCCACGCTGGGCCGTCTGCTGACGATGATTGAAGTGCCGACCGGCGGTGAGCTCTATTATCAGGGGCAAGATCTACTCAAGCACGATCCGCAGGCGCAGAAGCTGCGTCGCCAGAAAATCCAGATTGTGTTCCAGAACCCGTATGGTTCGCTGAACCCGCGTAAAAAAGTGGGACAGATTCTGGAAGAGCCGCTGCTGATCAACAGTAATCTGAGCAAAGAGCAGCGCCGTGAAAAAGCGCTGGCGATGATGGCGAAGGTCGGCCTCAAAACCGAGCATTACGATCGCTATCCGCACATGTTCTCCGGTGGCCAGCGTCAGCGTATTGCTATCGCGCGCGGGCTGATGCTCGATCCGGACGTGGTGATTGCCGATGAGCCGGTCTCCGCGCTCGACGTATCCGTGCGTGCGCAGGTGCTGAACCTGATGATGGATCTGCAGCAGGAGCTGGGGCTGTCTTACGTTTTCATCTCCCACGACCTGTCGGTGGTGGAGCATATTGCTGATGAGGTGATGGTGATGTACCTGGGACGCTGCGTGGAGAAGGGGACCAAAGACCAGATCTTTAATAATCCTCGTCACCCGTATACCCAGGCGCTGCTGTCTGCGACGCCGCGTCTGAACCCGGACGATCGTCGTGAGCGTATTAAGCTGACGGGTGAATTGCCAAGTCCGCTGAATCCGCCTCCGGGATGTGCATTCAACGCCCGCTGCAGCCGCCGCTTTGGCCCGTGCACCCAGCTCCAGCCGCAGCTGAAGGATTATGGCGGCCAGCTGGTTGCCTGCTTCGCGGTCGATCAGGATGAAAATGGCGAGAAGCCACACGCATAACGAAAAAAACCGGCGCTAAGCCGGTTTTTTTATGTCTGATTGATTATTTCCGCAGGCGAATCTGGTCGACGGCGTGCTTCTCGCTCTTGGTGAGGATCAGGCTCGCACGCTCGCGCGTCGGCAGGATGTTCTCTTTGAGGTTCACGTAGTTGATCTCATTCCATAGCCCCGTCGCCACATTGATCGCTTCTTCTTCAGAAAGCTGAGCATAGTGGTGGAAATAGGAATCCGGATCGGTGAACGCCCCTTCGCGGAACTTCAGGAAGCGGTTGATGTACCAGTTTTGCAGCAGGTCTTCCGGCGCATCGACATAAATAGAGAAATCGACGAAATCCGAGACGAATACGTGATGCGGGTCGTGAGGATAGTCCATGCCGCTTTGCAGCACGTTCAGACCTTCCAGAATGAGAATATCCGGCTGAACCACCGTTTTATCCCCACCCGGGATGCGATCGTAGATCAGGTGCGAATAGACTGGCGCAGTCACGTGCGGCACGCCGGATTTCAGGTCAGAGACAAATTTCACCAGACGGTGCATATCGTAAGAGAGCGGGAAGCCCTTCTTCTTCATCAGCCCACGTTCTTTTAATACCTCGTTCGGGTGCAGAAAACCGTCGGTGGTGATCAGCTCCACGCTGCGGTGTTCCGGCCAGCGGCTCAACAGTGCCTGCAGGACGCGCGCGGTGGTACTTTTACCCACGGCCACGCTGCCTGCGATACTAATGATATAAGGAATGCGTTGACCGTTCGTCCCGAGAAACTGCTCCAGCACGGCCTGACGACGCAGGTTTGAGCTGATATAGAAGTTAAGCAAGCGAGAGAGGGGGAGATAAATTTCTGCCACCTCTTCCAGGGACAGATCTTCGTTTATCCCTTTTAACCGTGCGATTTCACCTTCCGTCAGCGTCATAGGGACGGAATCACGCAGGGCAGCCCACTGGCTGCGGTTAAAGTGAAGATAAGGCGTCATTAACGTTTGCTCTTTTTTGCTCATAAGCATGCTTCAGCGAGCCAGCACCACACTGCCGGATCGTGGCTCATCACATAGTTAATTTTGGACAATGGGCAGGAGGTTAACACCAGATGACGGGAATAATAAGAAAAAAGATGGAAAGCGCTGCGTTACGCGGAAGCCGTCACGCTACGGTGAATACGGTGCAAATCACGATGATATGTTGAATATTTGACCTCGAATGGCTACTTTTACAGCGCTCTATACGCTGTTCGCATAAAATGTGAGCGAAAGAACGTTTTATGCAAATTTTTAGTTGCATGACCGCGCAGGTATCCATAGAATGCGCGCTACTTGATGCCGACTTAGCTCAGTAGGTAGAGCAACTGACTTGTAATCAGTAGGTCACCAGTTCGATTCCGGTAGTCGGCACCATCAAGTCCGGTGGGGTTCCCGAGCGGCCAAAGGGAGCAGACTGTAAATCTGCCGTCACAGACTTCGAAGGTTCGAATCCTTCCCCCACCACCACTTTCTGGCAGCGTAAATGCCGCCGGAGCTGGTTGGAAAAATTAGCCAGCTCAAACTGAAAAAGAGAGAAATCTCTTTTTTTGTTACAGAAAGAACTGGGTAGCCGAGTTTCAGGATGCGGGCATCGTATAATGGCTATTACCTCAGCCTTCCAAGCTGATGATGCGGGTTCGATTCCCGCTGCCCGCTCCAATACGTGCTGATATGGCTCAGTTGGTAGAGCGCACCCTTGGTAAGGGTGAGGTCCCCAGTTCGACTCTGGGTATCAGCACCACTTCACTTCTCCTTCCCGTTTCTCTCTGTTTCAATTTTACTGTATTCAACAATTCAGGCATTTCGCCTGGTTGATGTGGTGATATCACCGATTTATCCGTGTCTTAGAGGGACAATCGATGTCTAAAGAAAAGTTTGAACGTACAAAACCGCACGTTAACGTCGGTACTATCGGCCACGTTGACCATGGTAAAACAACGCTGACCGCTGCAATCACTACCGTTCTGGCAAAAACCTACGGTGGTTCTGCTCGTGCTTTCGACCAGATCGATAACGCACCAGAAGAAAAAGCTCGTGGTATCACTATCAACACCTCTCACGTTGAGTACGACACCCCGACTCGCCACTACGCACACGTAGACTGCCCAGGCCACGCCGACTATGTTAAAAACATGATCACCGGTGCTGCGCAGATGGACGGCGCGATCCTGGTTGTTGCTGCGACTGACGGCCCAATGCCTCAGACTCGTGAGCACATCCTGCTGGGTCGTCAGGTAGGCGTTCCTTTCATCATCGTGTTCCTGAACAAGTGCGACATGGTTGATGACGAAGAGCTGCTGGAACTGGTAGAGATGGAAGTTCGTGAACTGCTGTCTCAGTACGATTTCCCAGGCGACGATACTCCAATCGTTCGTGGTTCTGCTCTGAAAGCGCTGGAAGGCGAAGCTGAGTGGGAAGCGAAAATCATCGAACTGGCTGGCTTCCTGGATTCTTACATCCCAGAACCAGAGCGTGCGATTGACAAGCCATTCCTGCTGCCAATCGAAGACGTATTCTCCATCTCCGGTCGTGGTACCGTTGTTACCGGTCGTGTAGAGCGCGGTATCATCAAAGTTGGTGAAGAAGTTGAAATCGTTGGTATCAAAGAGACTGCGAAGTCTACCTGTACTGGCGTTGAAATGTTCCGCAAACTGCTGGACGAAGGCCGTGCTGGTGAGAACGTTGGTGTTCTGCTGCGTGGTATCAAACGTGAAGAAATCGAACGTGGTCAGGTTCTGGCGAAGCCAGGCTCAATCAAGCCACACACCAAGTTCGAATCTGAAGTGTACATTCTGTCCAAAGACGAAGGCGGCCGTCATACTCCGTTCTTCAAAGGCTACCGTCCACAGTTCTACTTCCGTACAACTGACGTGACCGGTACCATCGAACTGCCAGAAGGCGTTGAGATGGTAATGCCAGGCGACAACATCAAGATGGTTGTGACTCTGATCCACCCAATCGCGATGGACGACGGTCTGCGTTTCGCAATCCGTGAAGGTGGCCGTACCGTTGGCGCGGGCGTGGTTGCTAAAGTTCTCGGCTAATCGCTGATAACATTTGACGCAATGCGCATGAAAAGGGCATCATTTGATGCCCTTTTTGCACGCTTTCACATCAGAACCTGGCTCATCAGTGATTATTTTTGTCATAATCATTGCTGAGACAGGCTCTGCAGAGAGCGTATAATCCATAAAGGGATTAGCGTTTCGATTTGGCTCGCCTCGCAATCGCGGGGTGAAATTATTTGTAGAATTCTTCTGACAGGTTGGTTTATGAGTGCGAATACCGAAGCTCAAGGGAGCGGGCGCGGCCTGGAAGCGATGAAGTGGGTCGCTGTTGCCGTGCTGCTGATTGTGGCAATCGTTGGCAACTATCTTTATCGTGACATGATGCTGCCGCTCCGCGCGCTGGCAGTGGTGATTCTGATTGCTGCAGCGGGCGGTGTCGCGCTGTTGACGACTAAGGGTAAAGCGACCGTTGCTTTCGCTCGTGAAGCACGTACCGAAGTCCGCAAGGTCATTTGGCCGACTCGCCAGGAAACATTGCACACCACGCTGATCGTGGCTGCAGTGACTGCGGTAATGTCACTGATCCTGTGGGGACTGGATGGTATTCTGGTTCGCCTGGTTTCCTTTATTACTGGCCTGAGGTTCTAAGATGTCTGAAGCCCCTAAAAAGCGTTGGTACGTCGTTCAGGCGTTTTCCGGTTTTGAAGGCCGCGTAGCAACGTCGCTGCGTGAGCATATCAAATTACACAACATGGAAGAGTTATTTGGCGAAGTGATGGTTCCGACCGAAGAAGTGGTTGAGATCCGTGGCGGCCAACGTCGCAAAAGCGAGCGTAAATTCTTCCCGGGTTACGTGCTGGTTCAGATGGTGATGAACGATGCGAGCTGGCACCTGGTGCGCAGCGTACCGCGCGTGATGGGCTTTATCGGCGGCACGTCTGACCGTCCGGCGCCAATCAGCGATAAAGAAGTTGATGCGATTATGAACCGCCTGCAGCAGGTGGGTGATAAGCCGCGTCCGAAAACGCTGTTTGAACCGGGTGAAATGGTTCGTGTTAGCGACGGTCCGTTTGCTGACTTTAATGGCGTCGTTGAAGAAGTGGACTACGAGAAGTCCCGCCTGAAAGTTTCTGTTTCTATTTTCGGTCGTGCGACCCCGGTAGAACTGGACTTTGCGCAGGTCGAAAAAGCCTAAGCAGCGATCAAAAAAGCGGCGATTTAATCGTTGCACAGGGCGCGAGATTGGAATACAATTTCGCGCCTTTTGTTTTTATGGGCCCCGGCCCGTAAAACGAATTTTATTCACGGGGAGCCTCCCTGAGGCGCTATCACCCAATCAGAGGATTTTAGAATGGCTAAGAAAGTACAAGCCTACGTCAAGCTGCAGGTTGCAGCTGGTATGGCGAACCCAAGTCCACCAGTTGGTCCAGCTCTGGGTCAGCAGGGTGTGAACATCATGGAATTCTGTAAAGCGTTCAACGCAAAAACTGAATCCCTGGAAAAAGGTCTGCCAATCCCAGTCGTAATCACTGTTTACGCTGACCGTTCTTTCACTTTCGTTACCAAAACCCCTCCAGCAGCTGTTCTGCTGAAGAAAGCGGCTGGTATCAAGTCTGGTTCCGGTAAACCGAACAAAGACAAAGTGGGTAAAATTTCCCGCGCTCAGCTGCAGGAAATCGCGCAGACCAAAGCTGCCGACATGACTGGTGCCGACATTGAAGCGATGACTCGCTCAATCGAAGGTACTGCACGTTCCATGGGCCTGGTAGTGGAGGACTAAGAAATGGCTAAACTGACCAAGCGCATGTCCGTGATCCGTGACAAAGTTGATGCGACCAAACAGTACGACATCAACGAAGCTATCGCTCTGCTGAAAGAACTGGCAACTGCTAAGTTCGTTGAAAGCGTTGACGTTGCCGTTAACCTGGGCATCGACGCGCGTAAATCCGATCAGAACGTTCGTGGCGCAACTGTACTGCCACATGGTACTGGCCGTTCCGTTCGCGTAGCTGTATTTGCTCAGGGTGCAAACGCTGAAGCTGCTAAAGCTGCCGGCGCTGAACTGGTAGGTATGGAAGACCTGGCTGATCAGATCAAGAAAGGCGAAATGAACTTTGACGTTGTTATTGCTTCTCCAGATGCAATGCGCGTTGTTGGCCAGCTGGGCCAGGTTCTGGGTCCACGCGGCCTGATGCCAAACCCGAAAGTTGGTACTGTAACCCCTAACGTTGCTGAAGCGGTTAAGAACGCTAAAGCAGGTCAGGTTCGTTATCGTAACGACAAAAACGGCATCATCCACACCACCATCGGTAAAGTGGACTTTGACGCTGACAAACTGAAAGAAAACCTGGAAGCTCTGCTGGTTGCGCTGAAAAAAGCGAAACCAACTCAGGCGAAAGGCGTGTACATCAAGAAAGTTAGCATCTCCACCACTATGGGTGCAGGTGTTGCAGTTGACCAGGCTGGCCTGAGCGCTGCTGCAAACTAATGCCTTTACGTGGGCGGTGATTTTGTCTACAATCTTACCCCCACGTTTGCTAACAAAAGTTAGCGGCTAAAAGATTTGTTCGTTGGAGCCTGGCCTAATCCAGGCCTCCGTCGAAGACCGCAGGTGTTTCGCAAGAGACTTAATCCCCTGCGTAGACGGTGACAGAACGCTAAGATTATTTTTGGATACTCTGGCTTGTTTCTGCTCACCGTATTAAGACGCTCTTTCCGTTGGGGAGAGTGAAGTGAGTTCCGGAACATGAGTTCCGGCAAACATCCAGGAGCAAAGCTAATGGCTTTAAATCTTCAAGACAAACAAGCGATTGTTGCTGAAGTCAGCGAAGTAGCCAAAGGCGCGCTGTCTGCAGTAGTTGCGGATTCCCGTGGCGTTACTGTAGACAAAATGACTGAACTGCGTAAAGCAGGTCGTGAAGCTGGCGTATACATGCGTGTTGTTCGTAACACCCTGCTGCGCCGCGTAGTTGAAGGTACTCAGTTCGAGTGCCTGAAAGACACGTTTGTTGGTCCGACCCTGATTGCATACTCTATGGAACACCCGGGCGCTGCTGCTCGTCTGTTCAAAGAGTTCGCGAAAGCGAATGCAAAATTTGAGGTCAAAGCTGCAGCCTTTGAAGGTGAGTTGATCCCGGCATCGCAAATCGATCGCCTGGCAACCCTGCCGACCTACGAAGAAGCAATTGCACGCCTGATGGCAACCATGAAAGAAGCTGCGGCTGGCAAACTGGTTCGCACTCTGGCTGCTGTACGCGATGCGAAAGAAGCTGCTTAATCGCAGTTATCTTTATAAAGCATTTGCTTACGTATAAACTTATTCTGATTTTCAGGAACAATTTAAATGTCTATCACTAAAGATCAAATCATTGAAGCAGTAGCAGCTATGTCCGTAATGGACGTTGTAGAGCTGGTTTCTGCAATGGAAGAAAAATTCGGTGTTTCTGCTGCTGCTGCTGTAGCTGTAGCTGCGGGCCCGGCTGAAGCTGCTGAAGAAAAAACTGAATTCGACGTAATTCTGAAAGCTGCTGGCGCTAACAAAGTTGCTGTTATCAAAGCAGTACGTGGCGCAACTGGCCTGGGTCTGAAAGAAGCTAAAGACCTGGTAGAATCTGCTCCAGCTGCGCTGAAAGAAGGCGTGAGCAAAGACGACGCAGAAGCACTGAAAAAATCTCTGGAAGAAGCTGGCGCTGAAGTTGAAGTTAAATAAGCCAACTTTTCTGGTTGCAGCCTGAGTAATTAGGCTGATGGCTGGTGACTTTTTAGTCACCAGCCTTTTTGCGCTGTAAGGCATCAGTAGCATTTCACACTGTTTGACTGCTGATTGTCCTGACAATGCATGTTTCTATCGACGACTTAATATATTGCGACAGGGTGCTCGCTCTGTGTAAATCGCGACGAAATGATTTAAGCGTGATAGCAACAGGTATTGCGGAAAGTATTCAATTTTCCGGTCCACAAAATGGTGTTGCACAAACTGTCCCTTCGTCGGACAGATGGGTCGACTTGTCAGCGAGCTGAGGAACCCTATGGTTTACTCCTATACCGAGAAAAAACGTATTCGTAAGGATTTTGGTAAACGTCCACAAGTTCTGGACATTCCATATCTCCTTTCTATCCAGCTTGACTCGTTCCAGAAGTTTATCGAGCAAGATCCTGAAGGGCAGTACGGTCTGGAAGCAGCCTTCCGCTCCGTGTTCCCGATTCAGAGCTATAGCGGTAACTCCGAGCTGCAGTACGTCAGCTACCGCCTTGGCGAACCGGTGTTTGACGTTCAGGAATGTCAGATCCGTGGCGTGACCTATTCCGCACCGCTGCGCGTAAAACTGCGTCTGGTGATCTACGAGCGCGAAGCTCCGGAAGGCACCGTAAAAGACATTAAAGAACAAGAAGTCTACATGGGTGAAATTCCACTCATGACAGACAACGGTACTTTCGTAATCAACGGTACTGAGCGTGTTATCGTTTCCCAGCTGCATCGTAGCCCGGGCGTCTTCTTCGACAGCGATAAAGGTAAAACACACTCTTCCGGTAAAGTACTGTATAACGCACGCATCATTCCTTACCGTGGTTCATGGCTGGACTTTGAGTTCGATCCGAAAGACAACCTGTTTGTCCGTATCGACCGTCGTCGTAAGCTGCCTGCAACCATCATTCTGCGTGCACTGAACTATACCACTGAGCAGATCCTGGACCTGTTCTTTGAGAAAGTGATCTTTGAAATCCGCGACAACAAGCTGCAGATGGAGCTGGTGCCGGAACGTCTGCGTGGTGAGACCGCGTCGTTCGACATCGAAGCCGACGGCAAAGTGTATGTGGAAAAAGGTCGCCGTATCACCGCGCGCCACATCCGCCAGCTGGAAAAAGATGATATCAAACACATCGAAGTTCCGGTTGAATACATTGCAGGAAAAGTAGCCGCGAAAGATTACGTTGATGAATCAACTGGCGAGCTGATCTGCCCGGCGAACATGGAGCTGAGCCTGGATCTGCTGGCTAAGCTGAGCCAGTCTGGCCACAAACGTATCGAAACGCTGTTCACCAACGATCTGGACCACGGTGCGTATATCTCTGAGACTATTCGCGTCGACCCAACCACCGATCGTCTGAGCGCGCTGGTAGAAATCTACCGCATGATGCGTCCTGGTGAGCCACCAACTCGCGAAGCGGCGGAAAGTCTGTTCGAGAACCTGTTCTTCTCCGAAGACCGCTACGATCTGTCTGCGGTTGGTCGTATGAAGTTCAACCGTTCTCTGCTGCGCGACGAAATCGAAGGTTCCGGTATCCTGAGCAAAGACGACATCATCGAAGTGATGAAGAAGCTCATCGATATCCGTAACGGTAAAGGCGAAGTGGACGATATCGACCACCTCGGCAACCGTCGTATCCGTTCCGTAGGCGAAATGGCGGAAAACCAGTTCCGCGTTGGCCTGGTACGCGTAGAGCGTGCGGTGAAAGAGCGTCTGTCTCTGGGCGATCTGGATACCCTGATGCCTCAGGATATGATCAACGCCAAGCCGATTTCTGCAGCAGTGAAAGAGTTCTTCGGTTCAAGCCAGCTGTCTCAGTTCATGGACCAGAACAACCCGCTGTCTGAGATTACGCACAAACGTCGTATCTCTGCACTCGGCCCAGGCGGTCTGACCCGTGAACGTGCAGGCTTTGAAGTTCGAGACGTACACCCGACGCACTACGGTCGCGTATGTCCAATCGAAACGCCTGAAGGTCCAAACATCGGTCTGATCAACTCCCTGTCCGTGTACGCACAGACTAACGAATACGGTTTCCTTGAGACCCCGTACCGTAAAGTGACCGACGGTGTTGTAACCGATGAAATTCATTACCTGTCTGCTATTGAAGAAGGTAACTACGTTATCGCTCAGGCGAACTCCAACCTGGATGACGAAGGCCACTTTGTAGAAGATCTGGTTACCTGCCGTAGCAAAGGCGAATCCAGCTTGTTCAGCCGCGACCAGGTTGACTACATGGACGTATCCACCCAGCAGGTGGTATCCGTCGGTGCGTCCCTGATCCCGTTCCTGGAACACGATGACGCCAACCGTGCATTGATGGGTGCGAACATGCAACGTCAGGCCGTTCCAACTCTGCGCGCTGATAAGCCGCTGGTTGGTACCGGTATGGAGCGTGCTGTTGCCGTTGACTCCGGTGTTACTGCAGTTGCTAAACGTGGCGGTACTGTTCAGTACGTCGATGCATCCCGTATCGTTATCAAAGTTAACGAAGACGAGATGTATCCGGGCGAAGCAGGTATCGACATTTATAACCTGACCAAATACACCCGTTCTAACCAGAACACCTGTATCAACCAGATGCCTTGCGTGTCTCTGGGTGAGCCAGTTGAGCGCGGCGACGTGCTGGCAGACGGTCCGTCCACCGACCTCGGTGAACTGGCGCTCGGTCAGAACATGCGCGTAGCGTTCATGCCGTGGAACGGTTACAACTTCGAAGACTCCATCCTCGTCTCCGAGCGTGTGGTTCAGGAAGATCGTTTCACCACCATCCATATTCAGGAGCTGGCATGTGTGTCCCGTGACACCAAGCTGGGGCCAGAAGAGATCACCGCTGACATCCCTAACGTGGGTGAAGCTGCGCTCTCCAAACTGGATGAATCCGGTATCGTTTACATCGGTGCTGAAGTGACCGGCGGCGACATTCTGGTTGGTAAGGTTACGCCTAAAGGTGAAACCCAGCTGACGCCAGAAGAGAAACTGCTGCGTGCAATCTTCGGTGAGAAAGCGTCTGACGTTAAAGACTCTTCTCTGCGCGTACCAAACGGTGTTTCCGGTACGGTAATCGACGTTCAGGTCTTCACCCGTGACGGCGTTGAGAAAGATAAGCGTGCGCTGGAAATCGAAGAGATGCAGCTCAAACAGGCTAAGAAAGACCTGTCTGAAGAACTGCAGATCCTCGAAGCGGGTCTGTTCAGCCGTATCTATGCGGTGCTGGTTGCCGGTGGCGTTGAAGCTGAGAAGCTCGACAAACTGCCACGCGATCGCTGGCTGGAACTGGGCCTGACCGACGAAGAGAAACAAAATCAGCTGGAACAGCTGGCTGAGCAGTATGACGAACTGAAACACGAGTTCGAGAAAAAACTCGAAGCGAAACGCCGCAAAATCACTCAGGGCGACGATCTGGCACCTGGCGTGCTGAAGATTGTTAAGGTGTATCTGGCTGTTAAACGTCAGATCCAGCCTGGTGATAAGATGGCAGGTCGTCACGGTAACAAGGGTGTTATCTCTAAGATCAACCCGATCGAAGATATGCCGCACGATGCTAACGGTACGCCGGTAGATATCGTACTGAACCCGCTGGGCGTACCGTCTCGTATGAACATTGGTCAGATCCTGGAAACTCACCTGGGTATGGCTGCGAAAGGCATCGGCGATAAGATTAACGCCATGCTGAAACAGCAGCAGGAAGTCGCGAAACTGCGCGAATTCATCCAGCGTGCCTACGATCTGGGTACCGACGTGCGTCAGAAAGTCGACCTGAACACCTTCAGCGATGAAGAAGTGCTGCGTCTGGCAGAGAACCTGCGCAAAGGTATGCCAATTGCAACGCCGGTATTCGACGGTGCAAAAGAAGCTGAAATTAAAGAGCTGCTGCAACTGGGTGGTCTGCCAACGTCTGGTCAGATTACGCTGTTTGACGGCCGTACTGGTGAACAGTTCGAACGTCCGGTAACCGTAGGTTACATGTACATGCTGAAACTGAACCACCTGGTCGACGACAAGATGCACGCTCGTTCTACCGGTTCTTACAGCCTGGTTACTCAGCAGCCGCTGGGTGGTAAGGCACAGTTCGGTGGTCAGCGCTTCGGGGAGATGGAAGTGTGGGCGCTGGAAGCATACGGCGCGGCATACACCCTGCAGGAAATGCTCACCGTTAAGTCTGATGACGTGAACGGTCGTACCAAGATGTATAAAAACATCGTGGACGGCAACCATCAGATGGAGCCGGGCATGCCAGAATCCTTCAACGTACTGTTGAAAGAGATTCGTTCGCTGGGTATCAACATCGAACTGGAAGACGAGTAATTCTCGCTCAAACAGGTCACTGGTGCCGGGTTAACCCCCGGCACCAGATTGTGCTAACTCCGACGGGAGCAAATCCGTGAAAGATTTATTAAAGTTTCTGAAAGCGCAGACTAAAACCGAAGAGTTTGATGCGATCAAAATTGCTCTGGCTTCGCCAGACATGATCCGTTCATGGTCTTTCGGTGAAGTTAAAAAGCCGGAAACCATCAACTACCGTACGTTCAAACCTGAGCGTGACGGCCTTTTCTGTGCGCGTATTTTCGGGCCAGTAAAAGATTACGAGTGCCTGTGCGGTAAGTACAAGCGCCTGAAACACCGTGGTGTGATCTGTGAGAAGTGCGGCGTTGAAGTGACCCAGACCAAAGTGCGTCGTGAGCGCATGGGCCACATCGAGCTGGCGTCTCCGACCGCTCACATCTGGTTCCTGAAATCTCTGCCGTCCCGTATCGGTCTGCTGCTGGATATGCCGCTGCGCGATATCGAACGTGTTCTGTACTTCGAATCTTATGTGGTTATCGAAGGCGGGATGACGAACCTGGAACGTCATCAGATCCTGACTGAAGAGCAGTATCTGGACGCGCTGGAAGAGTTCGGTGACGAATTCGACGCGAAGATGGGTGCGGAAGCTATTCAGGCCCTGCTGAAGAGCATGGATCTGGAGCAAGAGTGCGAGCAGCTGCGTGAAGAGCTGAACGAAACCAACTCCGAAACCAAACGAAAAAAGCTGACCAAGCGTATCAAACTGCTGGAAGCGTTCGTTCAGTCTGGTAACAAACCAGAGTGGATGATCCTGACTGTTCTGCCGGTTCTGCCGCCAGATCTGCGTCCACTGGTTCCGCTGGATGGTGGTCGTTTCGCAACGTCCGATCTGAACGATCTGTATCGTCGCGTTATCAACCGTAACAACCGTCTGAAACGTCTGCTGGATCTGGCTGCGCCGGACATCATCGTACGCAACGAAAAACGTATGCTGCAGGAAGCGGTAGATGCCCTGCTGGATAACGGTCGTCGAGGTCGTGCGATCACCGGTTCTAACAAACGTCCTCTGAAATCTTTGGCCGACATGATCAAAGGTAAACAGGGTCGTTTCCGTCAGAACCTGCTCGGTAAGCGTGTTGACTACTCCGGTCGTTCTGTAATCACCGTAGGTCCATACCTGCGTCTGCATCAGTGCGGTCTGCCGAAGAAAATGGCACTGGAGCTGTTCAAACCGTTCATCTACGGCAAGCTGGAACTGCGTGGCCTCGCCACCACCATCAAAGCCGCTAAGAAAATGGTTGAGCGTGAAGAAGCTGTCGTTTGGGATATCCTGGACGAAGTTATCCGCGAACACCCGGTACTGCTGAACCGTGCACCAACTCTGCACCGTTTGGGTATCCAGGCATTTGAGCCAGTCCTGATCGAAGGTAAAGCTATCCAGCTGCACCCGCTGGTTTGTGCGGCCTATAACGCCGACTTCGATGGTGACCAGATGGCTGTTCACGTACCGCTGACGCTGGAAGCCCAGCTCGAAGCGCGTGCGCTGATGATGTCTACCAACAACATCCTGTCCCCAGCGAACGGTGAACCAATTATCGTTCCTTCTCAGGACGTTGTACTGGGTCTGTACTACATGACCCGTGACTGTGTTAACGCCAAAGGCGAAGGCATGGTGCTGACTGGTCCGAAAGAAGCTGAGCGTATTTATCGCGCTGGCCTGGCCTCTCTGCATGCGCGCGTTAAAGTGCGTATCACCGAATACGAAAAAGATGAAAACGGCGAATTCGTTGCGAAAACCAGCCTGAAAGACACGACCGTTGGCCGTGCCATTCTGTGGATGATCGTACCGAAAGGTCTGCCTTTCTCCATCGTCAACCAGGCGCTGGGCAAGAAAGCGATCTCCAAAATGCTGAACACCTGTTACCGCATTCTGGGTCTGAAGCCGACCGTTATCTTCGCTGACCAGACAATGTATACCGGCTTTGCTTACGCAGCGCGTTCAGGTGCATCTGTTGGTATCGATGACATGGTCATCCCAGAGAAGAAACATGAGATCATCTCTGAAGCGGAAGCCGAAGTTGCTGAGATCCAGGAGCAGTTCCAGTCTGGTCTGGTTACCGCGGGCGAACGCTATAACAAAGTTATCGATATCTGGGCAGCGGCGAACGATCGTGTATCCAAAGCGATGATGGATAACCTGCAGACCGAAACCGTGATTAACCGTGACGGCGTAGAAGAGCAGCAGGTTTCCTTCAACAGCATCTACATGATGGCCGACTCCGGTGCGCGTGGTTCCGCAGCACAGATTCGTCAGCTGGCAGGTATGCGTGGTCTGATGGCGAAGCCAGATGGCTCCATCATCGAAACGCCAATCACCGCGAACTTCCGTGAAGGTCTGAACGTACTCCAGTACTTCATCTCCACGCACGGTGCTCGTAAGGGTCTGGCGGATACCGCACTGAAAACTGCGAACTCCGGTTATCTGACGCGTCGTCTGGTTGACGTTGCCCAGGATCTGGTTGTGACCGAAGACGATTGTGGCACCCTCGAAGGTATCACCATGACCCCGGTTATCGAGGGTGGTGATGTTAAAGAGCCACTGCGCGATCGCGTTCTGGGTCGTGTGACCGCGGAAGACATTCTGAAGCCGGGCACTGCAGACATTCTGGTTCCACGCAACACGCTGCTGCACGAGCACTGGTGCGACCTGCTGGAAGCGAACTCTGTTGACTCCGTGAAAGTACGTTCCGTTGTATCCTGTGACACCGATTTTGGTGTATGTGCGCACTGCTACGGTCGTGACCTGGCGCGTGGCCACATCATCAACAAAGGTGAAGCAATCGGCGTTATCGCGGCACAGTCCATCGGTGAGCCGGGTACACAGCTGACGATGCGTACGTTCCACATCGGTGGTGCGGCATCTCGTGCGGCTGCTGAATCCAGCATCCAGGTGAAAAACAAAGGTAGCATCAAGCTCAGCAACGCGAAGTCTGTTGTTAACTCCGCTGGCAAGCTGGTTGTGACCTCTCGTAACACCGAGCTGAAGCTGATCGACGAATTCGGTCGTACCAAAGAGAGCTATAAAGTGCCTTACGGTGCGGTTATGGCGAAAGGTGATGGCGAGCAGGTTGCTGGCGGTGAAACCGTTGCAAACTGGGATCCACACACCATGCCGGTTATCACCGAAGTAAGTGGTTTCATCCGCTTCACTGACATGATCGACGGCCAGACCATTACTCGTCAGACGGACGAGCTGACCGGTCTGTCTTCTCTGGTGGTTCTGGATTCTGCTGAACGTACTACCGGTGGTAAAGATCTGCGTCCTGCACTGAAAATCGTTGATGCTCAGGGTAACGACGTTCTGATCCCGGGTACCGACATGCCTGCGCAGTACTTCCTGCCGGGTAAAGCGATCGTTCAGCTGGAAGATGGCATTCAGATCGGTGCGGGTGATGCTCTGGCGCGTATTCCACAGGAATCCAGCGGTACCAAGGACATCACCGGTGGTCTGCCACGCGTTGCGGACCTGTTCGAAGCACGTCGTCCGAAAGAGCCTGCAATCCTGGCTGAAATCAGCGGTATCATCTCCTTCGGTAAAGAGACCAAAGGGAAGCGCCGTCTGGTTATCACTCCAGTAGATGGCAGCGAACCGTACGAAGAGATGATTCCTAAGTGGCGTCAGCTCAACGTGTTCGAAGGTGAACGTGTAGAACGTGGTGACGTGGTTTCCGATGGTCCAGAAGCTCCGCACGACATTCTGCGTCTTCGTGGCGTACACGCAGTAACGCGTTACATCACCAACGAAGTACAGGACGTTTACCGTCTGCAGGGCGTTAAGATTAACGATAAGCACATCGAAGTTATCGTTCGTCAGATGCTGCGTAAAGCAACCATCGAAAACGCAGGCAGCTCCGAGTTCCTGGAAGGCGAGCAGGTTGAATACTCACGCGTCAAGATCGCTAACCGCGAACTGGAAGCGAACGGCAAAATCGGTGCGACCTTCTCGCGCGATCTGCTGGGTATCACCAAAGCGTCTCTGGCAACCGAGTCCTTCATCTCTGCAGCATCGTTCCAGGAAACGACTCGTGTCCTGACCGAAGCCGCTGTTGCAGGTAAACGTGATGAACTGCGCGGTCTGAAAGAGAACGTCATCGTGGGTCGTCTGATCCCGGCTGGTACCGGTTATGCGTACCATCAGGATCGTATGCGTCGTCGTGCTGCGGGCGAACTGCCAGCTGCACCGCAGGTGACTGCTGAAGATGCATCCGCGAGCCTGGCAGAACTGCTGAACGCAGGTCTGGGCGGTTCCGACAACGAGTAATCGTTGATGCCGTAAATAAAAAACCCGCCTCGGCGGGTTTTTTTACATCTGCATGTATTCAATTCACCAACGGGATCCGACGATAAAGCTCAATCATATCGCCCGCCAGATCCTGAATGACCATGGCGTTCATCAGGTGATCCTGCGAGTGGACGGTGATCAGGTTAACCGGAAGCTTCCCGGTTCCCTCATCAAGACCGATAAGCTGCGTCTGTATAGTGTGCGCATGCTTCACATATTCACGCGACTCTTCCATCGCTTTTTCAGCTTCGTCAAAATCACCTTTACGCGCCATCTGCAACGCCGTCAGGGCTGCACTGCGCGCCGCGCCCGCGTTGACCAGCAGTTCCATAATCGTGGTTTCTAAGTCTTCCATTATGACTCCAGAAGTTTGAGCGCTTTTTCCAGTACGGCATCACCTTTCATCATGCCGTAATCCATCATGTCGATCACCGCGACCTTTTTACCCAACGGGTCGGCCTGCGCCTGGAGTTTAGCCTGCTCGTATTTAACCTGTGGCCCCAGCAATACGATGTCGGCCGTCGCGATGTTGTCTTTAAACTCCGCAACCGGAACGGCTTTAATGGTGACTTCAACTCCTTTTTTCTGCGCGGCGTCTTTCATACGTTGAACCAGCATGCTGGTTGACATTCCCGCTGCACAGCATAAAACGATGTTCTTCATAATCAGCCTCGATCTACATGTGTTTATTGATAATTATCCCGTGCAGACCGCTTCAACAACCGCTTTACCGCGATTGTGTGTCAGGCATCACAAAGAAACCGGTGATTTTCTGAAACCGGTTACAATTTTGCATTGTCAGGCACCCGGCCCGTGGAAACGGGCAGGGTGAAAGAGGCAGGATTAGCTGATGGACGTTCGGTTGATGCGGTTTTTGCCCTGCTGTTTGGCGCTGTAGAGGGCGTTATCAACGCTCCCGACAAATTGCTCCAGCGGTTCAAAATGCCACTCTCCAAGACCGCCGCTGAACGTAACCCGCAGGTTTTCTTCCCGCCAGACGCGCTTTTCAACGGCGGTACGCCACGCTTCCAGCAATGAGAGCGCGGAAGACATCTGCTCAGCCTGGAAGATTACCGCGAACTCTTCTCCACCATAACGGTAAATTGAGACGTGATGTGGCTGCATGATCTGAATCCCTTCGCGAGCCACGTTACGCAGAACAATATCACCGGTCAGGTGGCCCAGCGTGTCGTTAATTGACTTGAAGTTATCAATGTCTACCAGCGCCATCGCGAAAGGCTGCTGGGCATTCAGCAGCTCCGCGACATCGCTGTCGAACGCGCGGCGGTTTTTACAGCCCGTCAGCGCATCGTGAGTGGCCTGGCGAACATACGCCATTTCACGCTCTTTGTTGGACTGAATCGTGTGGCTCAGCATCGCTTCCAGGCGCGGCGCCTCGCTAACATCGCCAGTTTTGATGGCATTGATAATGTGCATCAGCACTGAACGCGAGGCGTGGCGGAGGTATAAGCCGAAGAGGATGATGATGATGGCGGCCAGCGCAAACCCCCAGCCAACGATCGTTGTTTCGTGACGGGTAATATCGGTGAGCGTCTCGCCAGAGACCCGGTAGATGACAAACCAGTCCGGGTTGGTAAACGAGTAGTAGTAATACCAGGCGTTGCTTTTCTTGTCGTAAAGATGACCTTCGCCGCTGGTCATTTTGTCCATCAGCGCTTCGCTCACGTACTGTTTGAACAGCGCGCCGGTATCCGGATGCAGCACCACGGCACCATCGCGTTCGACGACGAAGAATTCCCCCTGAACGGGCGCCACCATCTGGCGCAGGGTGAAGCCCATAGACGTCAAATCGAGATGGAAAGCGAGCGTTCCCTTCAGTCTCCCTTCAGGCGAAATCAAAGGCTTATAGAGTGTTACCGTCGGATGGCCAGTGAAGTAGTCCATGTAGGGACGGGTGTAGTGACTGAAGATACTGGCTTCCGCCTGAGCGACGAACCACGGGCGTGTCCGGGGATCGAAGGTTTTACTCGTCTCCGTGGGGAGCACCTCTGGTGCGCGAAGATAATGCCCCTGCGTGTCCGCCAGCGAGATGGAGGAGACGGTCGGCATCAGGTTCTGCAAATGCATCATCATCTGCAGCCCTTGCGTCGGGTTGACGTTGAGCGTCTCGTTTAGCCTGTCGTCGCGGGCAAAGTACATCGCGGAACGGCCCAGGATATAGTCGTTTTCACGCAGGATAGATTCGGTGTAGTTCACCGCCAGGTTATGCGTGAAGTTGCTATTGATCTTATGATAATCCTCAAGAAAATCCTTTCGTTGCGAAAGCGTTACCGCGATCGCGATCACCGCAAAACTGCAGAGGATCCCCGCAAAGCTGAGCATGATTGGCCGTGTAAAAGAGAGCTTTTTGCTGTGAAGTGCCATGAGCTGTACATCGTTCCTGATGGTGAATATTTTTCGTCTGCCGATATCCTCTCAGCATAGTCGCTGTCCTGCGGTTAGCGGTGAATTATACGGCGCACGATTTCTGACGAGATGATTTATCTTAAGAACCATTAAGAAAATACTTATTCATTTGCCGGGGGCAGTTTGTGAAATGAATCAGAGGCAGGGCGAAACGAGGAAGAAGCTTTTCGCCCCGGTCAGCATCCGTTGCTGACCTTGTGACAATAAAAAACCGGACGATCGATGACAATCATCCGGTTTTGCCTTTTCGTAGCGTCTCGACAAATTTCTATGATGTTGCTGTGCGTTTCAACGTCATTGCGAGGCTCTTCCCAGCCAGCTGTCCCAGTCTTTCCAGACAGGCTGAAGGCCCTGCGCCGTCAGGGCTGCGGCGACCGCTTCCGGACGTCGCCCGTCATGCGGCACAAACTGCTCCAGCTCCGGACGATCGTCGGCGTAGCCGCCAGGCTGCGTTTTGGAAAATGCGCTGACGTTGTTAATTGCAAGCGGGATAACGCGATCGCGAAACGCCGGGGACTCACGCGTTGAGAGCGATAATTCAACTTCCGGGGCGAGCAGGCGAAACGCGCAGATCGTCTGCACCAGCTGGCGTTCATCCATTAGCGAAGCCGGTTCGATCCCTCCCGCACAGGGGCGCAGGCGCGGGAAGGAGATGGAATAACGGCTCTGCCAGTAGTGCTGCTGGAGCCACAGCAAATGTTCCGCCACCATATAACAATCCACCCGCCAGCTGTCGGAGAGCCCGATCAGCGCACCCAGACCGATTTTGTCGATACCCGCGCGGCCGAGCCTGTCCGGCGTTTCCAGCCGGAAAAAGAAATCCTGTTTCTTACCCTTCAGGTGGTGCCGGGCGTACGTCGCCTCATGATAGGTTTCCTGGTAGACCATGACCCCGTCCAGCCCGAGGTTTTTGAGCTCTGCGTACTCCTCCTGCGACAGGGGCTGCACTTCCATCTGCAACGACGCAAACTGACGACGAATGGCGGGAAGGTGCTGACGGAAATAGTCCATTCCCACTTTTCCCTGATGTTCGCCCGTGACCAGCAGAAGATGTTCAAAGCCCATTTCACGAATGGCCGCACACTCCCGGGAAATCTCATCTTCATCGAGCGTTTTACGCTTGATGCGGTTGCTCATGGAAAAACCGCAGTAGGTGCAGTCATTGGCGCACAGGTTGGAGAGATAGAGCGGCACGTAGAAGCTCACCGTGTTGCCAAAACGCTGGCGGGTGAGCCGCTGTGCTCGCTGGGCCATCGGTTCGAGGTACGCGCTCGCCGCGGGGGAGAGCAGGGCCATCAGATCCTCGCGGGTCAGATGGCGGGCATGCAGCGCGCGCTCCACGTCAGCCGCCGTTTTGCTGTTGATGCGCAGGGCAATGTCGTCCCAGTTAAGCTGCCGCCAGCGCTCGGTAAACGTGCTCATGAGATCGCCTCCAGAAAACCGGTCAGCGGGCTGGTGGCCTGCGCCTGGAAACTGCGCGAACCGGGGCCGGCTCCCCTTGCCAGCAGGCCAGCCTCTACGGCCATGCGGAATGCACGCGCCATCATGACCGGGTCGTCGGCAACCGAGATGGCCGTGTTGACCAGCACCGCGTCGGCGCCCATCTCCAGCGCTTGCGCGGCATGGCTGGGCACGCCAATGCCCGCATCAACGACCACCGGCACGGTGGCCTGCTCGATGATGATCTCCAGCATCGCGCGGGTTTCCAGCCCCTGGTTGGAGCCAATGGGGGCCCCCAGCGGCATGACGGCAGCGCATCCGACCTCTTCGAGACGTTTGCACAAAACAGGGTCAGCGCCGCAGTAAGGCAGAACGGTAAACCCTTGCTGCACCAGCTTTTCAGCCGCTTTCAGCGTTTCAATCGGGTCGGGCAGCAGCCAGCGGGCATCCGGATGGATTTCCAGCTTTAGCCAGCGGGTGCCGAGCGCCTCGCGGGCCAGCTGCGCGGCAAAAATCGCCTCTTCGGCCGTTTTGGCGCCGGAGGTGTTGGGCAACAGCGTGACGCCTGCTTCCAGCAACGGAGCCAGAATGGCATCGCTGTGGTGGCGCAGATCCACGCGCTTGAGCGCCAGCGTCACCAGCTGGCTGCCGCTTTCGCGAATGGCATCCACCATCAGCTGCGGCGAGGCGAATTTTCCGGTTCCGGTAAACAGATGCGAATCAAAAACCTTATCGGCAATACGTAACATCTCAGCCCCCTGCGATAACCTGAAACAGCAGGATCTGGTCGCCTTCATTGACCTGCTGATGTTCCCACTGCTCGCGCGGCAGGATCTGTTGATTGAGCGCCAGCGCCGTTCCCGGCTTGAGCTGACGCAGCTTGTCGAGCAGTGCGGCAACGGTAAGCCCGTCGTCGCATCTCATCGGCTCATCGTTAAACAGAATGCGCATCGCGGTCTCCACATACCGGGCAGCGGCTGGCGCGGCGTAACGCCAGCTGGCGCCAGCTGCTGGAGCGAGCATCAAACAGCCGCAGCGTATTGCGTTCCGTCTCCATGCCGCTGAGCAGCTTGATGGCCTCCAGTGCCTGCATGGTGCCCATCACCCCGACCACCGGGCCAAGAATGCCCGCCGTACGGCAGTTGCGCGTCGGCTCGGCATCGTCCGGCCACAGGCAGCGATAGCAACCCTGCGACCACGGCGGGGTCAGGACCATCATTTGCCCGCCGAACCCCACCGCGCTGGCGGTAATGAGCGGCGTATGATTTGCCACGCAGGCGGCGTTAATCGCCTGGCGCGTCGCCATGTTGTCCGTGCAGTCCAGTACCACGTCGGCAAGGGCGACTTCACGGCGCAGGCTTTCACCGCTAAGCCGCTCCTGTAAGGCAACCAGCTCGATATCCGGGTTGAGCTGCGCCAGGCGCTGCCGGGTGATTTGCGCTTTCGGCTGGCTGATATCCTCGGTGGTAAAGAGGATTTGTCGCTGCAGGTTGCTGAGGTGGACCTCATCGTCGTCCGCCAGCACCAGCGTGCCGATGCCCGCGCCTGCCAGATAGAGCGCGGCGGGCGCGCCTAATCCGCCCAGACCGACAATCAGCACCCGGCTGGCGAGCAGTTTTTGCTGGCCATCGATGGCGATATCCTCCAGCAGGATCTGACGGCTATAGCGCATAAAATCACGATCGTTCATCGCCTGCTCCTGCCAGCTGTAACAGCTGTTCGGTGGCGAGACGCCAGTCTGCGGCCTGGGTGATGGCGCTGACGACGGCGATGCTGCCGACGCCGGTCTCCAGCACCGCCGGGGCACGTTCAAGGCTGATTCCGCCGATGGCGACGGTGGGGTAATCGGCAAGGCGTTTAACGTGACTTGCCAGCTGCGTCAGACCCTGCGGAGCGGAGGGCATCTGCTTGGTTTGCGTCGGGAAGACGTGACCGAGCGCGATGTAAGAGGGACGAGCCGCCAGGGCCACGTCAATCTCCATGTCATCGTGCGTTGACACGCCCAGACGCAACCCGGCTTCACGGATTGCGCTCAGATCCGTTGTTACCAGGTCCTCCTGGCCCAGATGCACGCCGTACGCCCGGTGCTTAACGGCCAGCCGCCAGTAGTCGTTGATAAACAGGCGGGCGTTATACCGGCGCCCCAGCGCGATGGCGGCAACCACATCGGCTTCCACCTCGTCATCGCGTTTATCCTTGATGCGCAGCTGGATCGTTCGAACGCCTGTCTCCAGCAGGCGCTCTATCCACGCCACGCTGTCCACCACCGGATAGAGCCCTAAACGGAAGGGGACGGGTGGGAAATCAGGCTGGTACATTACGCCTCCTCTTTTTTGAGGTAGATTTCGCCGCCTTTGGCGCGGAAGGTTTCGGACATGTCCGCCATACCCACTTCAATGGTTTGCGTGGCGGCGTAGTCGCGCACCTCCTGGCTGATTTTCATCGAGCAGAACTTCGGCCCACACATGGAGCAGAAGTGCGCGACTTTGCCCGATTCCTGCGGCAGGGTTTCGTCGTGGTAGGCGCGGGCGGTGAACGGATCCAGCGCCAGGTTGAACTGGTCTTCCCAGCGGAATTCAAAGCGCGCCTTCGACATGGCGTTATCACGGATTTGCGCGCCCGGATGGCCCTTGGCCAGATCCGCCGCGTGGGCGGCAATCTTGTAGGTGATCAGCCCCTGCTTCACGTCCTCTTTGTTTGGCAGCCCGAGGTGCTCTTTCGGCGTCACGTAGCACAGCATGGCGCAGCCGAACCAGCCGATCATCGCCGCGCCAATGCCTGACGTGAAGTGGTCATAGCCCGGCGCGATGTCGGTGGTCAGTGGCCCCAGCGTGTAGAACGGCGCTTCGTGGCAGTGCTCCAGCTCCTCGGTCATGTTGCGGCGGATCATCTGCATCGGCACGTGTCCCGGGCCTTCAATCATCACCTGCACGTCATACTCCCAGGCGATTTTGGTCAGTTCGCCCAGCGTGTGGAGCTCGGCAAACTGCGCTTCGTCGTTGGCGTCACGGATGGAACCCGGGCGCAGGCCGTCGCCCAGCGACAGGGAGACGTCATAGGCGGCGCAGATTTCGCAGATCTCGCGGAAGTGTTCGTAGAGGAAGTTCTCCTGGTGGTGGGAGAGGCACCACTTCGCCATGATGGAGCCGCCGCGCGAGACGATGCCGGTCAGACGCTTCGCGGTCATCGGCACGTAGCGCAGCAGCACGCCCGCGTGAATGGTGAAGTAGTCCACGCCTTGCTCGGCCTGCTCCAGCAGGGTGTCGCGGAACGCTTCCCAAGTGAGGTCTTCGGCAATGCCGTTGACCTTCTCCAGCGCCTGATAAATCGGGACGGTGCCAATCGGTACCGGGCTGTTACGCAGGATCCATTCGCGGGTTTCATGGATATAGCGGCCGGTGGAGAGATCCATTACCGTGTCCGCACCCCAGCGCGTGGACCAGACCAGCTTTTCCACCTCTTCTTCGATGGAGGAGGTGACGGCCGAGTTACCGATGTTAGCGTTGACCTTCACCAGGAAGTTGCGGCCGATAATCATCGGCTCGGATTCCGGGTGGTTAATGTTGGCGGGGATAATCGCGCGGCCGGCGGCCACTTCGTCACGTACAAATTCCGGCGTGATGTTCTCCGGCAGGCGCGCGCCAAAGCCTTCACCAGGATGCTGATAGCGCAGCACTTCGCTGCGGATACGCTCGCGACCCATGTTTTCACGGATGGCGATGAACTCCATCTCCGGCGTGACGATACCCTGGCGGGCGTAGTGCAGCTGGGTCACGCATTTACCCGCTTTAGCACGTTTTGGCGTCAGCAGGCCGGTAAAGCGCAACTCGTCCAGACCGTCGTCGGCCAGGCGCTCTTTGGTGTACGCAGAGCTGAGCACGCTCAGCTCTTCGCAGTCGTTACGCGCGTCAATCCACGGCTGGCGCAGCTTTGCCAGCCCCTGCTGGACGTTGATGGCAACATCAGGATCGCCGTATGGGCCGGAGGTGTCATACACCGGCACGGCTTCGTTGTCTTCATACTGCGGATTCTGTTTGCTGCCGCCGATAAGCGTCGGGCTGAGCTGGATTTCGCGCATCGGGACGCGGATATCGGCCTGCGAGCCGGAAATGTAGATGCGTTTCGAGTTGGGGAAAGCGGTGCCTTCCAGGGTATCGATGAAGTGTTGGGCCTGTGCGCGCTGTTCGCGGCGGGTCAGTTTTGCAGTAGACATAGCTCATTCCAAAAGTGAAGGACATGGCTTGTCAGACGACGGATGAAGCAAGAGAGGATCGCCCGGTGGGCGATACAACAGCAGTGTGACTCTTGTTCCCTTCGCAGGTATTAACCTGATCAGGTTCCGCGGATCCCGAATTAACGGTCTCAGCCCGGCTTTCGCTCTGGGCACTCCGACAAGAAAAATCCCCCTCGTGAGAGGGGCGAATGGTTGTAAATTACTCGTTAACGATTAAGAACTCAAGCAGGGCGCGCGACGTTCTCTTCGTTACTGATGTTCAAATCATTGTCCAGGGCGAGAGAGATCAGCTTGTCTTCCAGCGTGAATCGCTCCTCCAGCGCTTCGCCGAGGTCGGATAGCGCTTTCTGGAACTCAAGATAGTTATCGTGATCGATGGCATTCTCGAGCGTGGAATCATAGTAATCCATGATCTGCTGGGTATTGGCTTCCAGCAGCGGATAGAGCTTGCTGGCCGCTAAATACGGCGTTGTCCCTTCCATTTCGCGGATAATGCGTTCATAAATATTGAAATGGCCGTCGGACAGATAGTCGACCAGGCCCTGACAAAAATCATCCAGCGCTTTTTCGTTCAGTCGCATAAACGATTCTTTGCCAGGCTTAATGCCGACCAGATTGTAATAAGCCACGAGTAGATGCTTGCGCACATGCAGCCAGCGATCCACCAGTTTGTTACTTCCTCTAACGCGCTCAGTCAGGCTTTCTAGCTGGTTTAACATGGTCGACTCCGCAAAGTGTAGGATTGAATCTGCTCATCCAGAATGTAACCACAATGCTAACAACATGTCAGTGAAGCGAAGGTAGTGCAATAGATATGGATCGTATTATTGAAAAATCAGATCTGGGTTGGTGGATCGTCAGCCACGAACAAAAATTATGGTTGCCCGGTGGAGAACTGCCCTACGGTGCGGCGGAAACGTTCGATCTCGTGGGCCAGCCTGCGCTAGAGATCGGCGAGTGGCAGGGTGAGCCTGTGTGGTTGATCCAGCAAGCGCGTCGTCAGGATATGGGATCCGTTCGCCAGGTGTTGGATCTGGACGTGGGCCTGTTCCAGCTGGCGGGGCGCGGCGTGCAGTTGGCGGAGTTTTATCGCTCGCACAAATACTGCGGCTACTGCGGTCATACCATGCACCCGAGCAAAACCGAGTGGGCGATGCTCTGCAGCCACTGCCGCGAGCGCTACTATCCGCAGATTGCGCCGTGCATTATCGTCGCTATCCGCCGGGATGATTCCATTCTGCTGGCGCAGCATACACGTCATCGCAACGGCGTACACACCGTGCTGGCCGGCTTCGTCGAGGTGGGCGAAACGCTGGAGCAGGCGGTGGCGCGCGAGGTAATGGAGGAGAGCGGCATCAAAGTGAAGAACCTGCGCTACGTCACCTCCCAGCCGTGGCCGTTCCCGCAGTCGCTGATGACGGCCTTTATGGCCGAATATGACAGCGGCGAGATCGTTATCGATCGGAAAGAGCTGCTGGACGCGAACTGGTATCGCTATGACGATCTACCGCTGCTCCCCCCACCGGGTACCGTGGCGCGTCGGCTAATAGAAGATACCGTGGCGATGTGTCGGGCCGAGTATGAGTAGTGTTACACTGAGGCCATGACGCTTAAGGAACTGCAAAAATGACCGAACTGAAGAACGATCGTTATCTGCGTGCGCTGCTGCGCCAGCCCGTTGATGTCACCCCGGTGTGGATGATGCGCCAGGCGGGACGCTATCTGCCAGAGTACAAAGCCACGCGCGCGCAGGCGGGCGATTTTATGTCGCTTTGCAAAAACGCCGAGCTGGCCTGTGAAGTGACGCTCCAGCCGCTGCGCCGCTTCCCGCTGGATGCGGCGATCCTCTTCTCGGATATTCTGACCATTCCGGATGCGATGGGCCTTGGCCTGTACTTCGAAACCGGTGAAGGTCCGCGTTTCACCGCTCCGATCAAAAGCAAAGCCGACGTGGACAAGCTGCCGATCCCCGATCCGGAAGGCGAACTGGGCTACGTGATGAACGCCGTGCGCACCATTTGCCGCGAGCTGAAAGGTGAAGTGCCGCTGATTGGCTTCTCAGGCAGCCCGTGGACGCTGGCGACCTATATGGTGGAAGGGGGCAGCAGCAAAGCCTTCACCATGATTAAAAAGATGATGTACGCCGAGCCGCTGGCCCTGCATGCGCTGCTCGACAAGCTGGCGAAGAGCGTTACGCTCTATCTGAACGCGCAGATTAAGGCGGGCGCGCAGTCGGTGATGATTTTCGATACCTGGGGCGGCGTGCTGACCGGGCGCGATTATCAGCAGTTCTCCCTGTATTACATGCATAAAATCGTTGATGGCCTGCTGCGTGAAAACGAAGGTCGCCGCGTGCCGGTGACGCTGTTCACCAAAGGTGGCGGCCAGTGGCTGGAAGCGATGGCGGCAACCGGCTGCGACGCGCTGGGTCTCGACTGGACCACCGATATTGCCGATGCGCGTCGTCGCGTGGGCGACAAAGTAGCGCTGCAGGGCAATATGGACCCGTCCATGCTTTATGCGCCGCCAGCCCGCATTGAAGAAGAAGTGTCGACTATACTGTCTGGTTTCGGCCAGGGGGAAGGCCACGTCTTTAACCTCGGCCACGGCATTCATCAGGATGTGCCGCCAGAACACGCAGGCGTATTTGTGGAGGCGGTGCATCGGCTTTCTGCCCAGTATCACAAGTAAGGAGTCGTTATGGATCTCGCGTCGCTACGCGCTCAACAAATCGAACTGGCCTCATCGGTGATCCGCGAGGATCGTCTGGATAAGGACCCTCCGCAGTACATTGGCGGAGCAGACGTCGGGTTCGAGCAGGGCGGGGACGTGACGCGAGCGGCGATGGTGGTACTGAAATACCCTTCGCTCGAGCTGGTGGAGTACAAGGTCGCGCGTATCGCGACCACCATGCCGTATATTCCGGGCTTTCTCTCCTTCCGCGAATATCCCGCGCTGCTGGCAGCGTGGGAGCAGCTCTCGCAAAAACCTGACCTGCTGTTTGTCGATGGGCACGGGATCTCACACCCGCGTCGTTTAGGCGTTGCCAGTCATTTTGGGCTGCTGGTGGATGTGCCGACCATTGGCGTCGCCAAGAAACGCCTGTGCGGCGCGTTTGAACCTCTTTCATCCGAGCCGGGTGCGCTGGCGCCGCTTATCCATAAAGGCGAGCAGCTGGCGTGGGTCTGGCGCAGCAAGGCACGCTGTAACCCGCTCTTTATCGCTACCGGGCACCGTGTGAGCATGGACAGCGCCCTCGCGTGGGTGCAGCGCTGCATGAAGGGCTACCGCTTGCCGGAGCCGACGCGCTGGGCAGACGCCGTGGCGTCTTCACGTCCGGCTTTTGTTCGTTGGCAGGAAATTCAGCGATGATTCAGGTAAACTGCGCCTAATTTTCGATTCGAGAGATCATCATGCTACAAAACCCGATTCACCTGCGCCTTGAAAAGCTGGAAAGCTGGCAGCACGTCACCTTCATGGCTTGCCTGTGCGAGCGCATGTATCCCAACTATGCCGCGTTCTGCAAGCAGACCGGCTTTGGTGATGGCCATATCTACCGCCGCATTCTGGATCTGATCTGGGAAACGCTGACGGTGAAAGACGCGAAGGTGAATTTCGACTCTCAGCTCGAAAAGCTGGAAGAGGCGATCCCGGTGGCGGATGATTTTGACCTGTACGGCGTCTACCCGGCAATTGATGCCTGCGTGGCGTTAAGCGAACTGCTTCACTCCCGTCTGAGCGGTGAAACGCTGGAGCACGCTATTGAAGTCAGTAAGGCATCTATTACGACCGTCGCGATGCTGGAAATGACCCAGGAAGGTCGGGAAATGACCGACGAAGAGCTGCGTGCGAACCCGGCGGTTGAGCAAGAATGGGACATTCAGTGGGAAATTTTCCGCCTGTTAGCAGAGTGTGAAGAACGCGATATTGAGCTGATAAAAGGGCTGCGCGCGGACTTACGAGAGGCTGGCGAGAGCAATATTGGTATAATTTTTAACCAATGAGACAATAAATCTTGAGATAACGCCCGTTTTGTCGCTCCTCGACTCTTCCCTTTCGCCCCTTGTCTGGTCTACATTTGGGGGGCGAAAAAAAGTGGCTATCGGTGCGTGTATGCAGGAGAGTGCTTTTTTGGCATTTTCGTCGCACTCGATGCTTAGCAAGCGATAAACACATTGAAAGGATAACTTATGAACAAGACTCAACTGATTGATGTAATTGCGGACAAGGCTGATCTGTCTAAAGTGCAGGCTAAAGCTGCTCTGGAATCTACCCTGGCTGCTATTACTGAGTCTCTGAAAGAAGGTGATGCTGTACAACTGGTTGGTTTCGGTACCTTCAAAGTGAACCACCGCGCTGAGCGTACTGGCCGCAACCCGCAGACCGGTAAAGAAATCAAAATCGCCGCAGCTAACGTGCCGGCATTTGTTTCTGGTAAAGCACTGAAAGACGCTGTTAAGTAAGACGCGTGGCAGTGAACAGTTTTAGCGAAGGGGCGGTAACGCCCCTTTTGTCTTTCTGGCGTGGAACGCTCGCGCTGGCAGGCATGCTGCTGCTGTCAGCCTGTAGCCACGACACCTCCCTGCCGCCGTTTACCGCCAGCGGTTACGCGGACAACCAGGGCGCGGTCAGGGTCTGGCGCAAAGATTCCGGCGGCGAAGTTCATCTGCTTTCTGCCTTCAGCCCGTGGCATAACGGCAATACGTCGACTGCGGAATATCGCTGGCAGGGAGATGACCTGTCGCTGATTGAACTGAACGTCTACAGCAAAACCCCCGAACACGTGAAAGTGCGTTTTGACGACCATGGCGAGCTGAGCTTTATGCAGCGCGAAGTCAGCGGTCAAAAACAGCAGCTTTCCAGCGATCAAATCGCCCTCTACCGTTATCGTGCTGAACAAATCCGCCAGACCAGCGATGCGCTTCGTCTGGGACGCGTCGTGCTGCGCCAGGGGCGCTGGCATAACGACGGGACGGTGACGACCTGCGAAGGGCAAACGGTCAAGCCTGAGCTCGAATCCTGGGCAACCGAACACATTCAACGCCGTCAGCGTCATTCATCAATGGAAGTGAGTGTGGCGTGGCTTGAGGCGCCGGAAGGCTCTCAGCTGCTGCTGGTGGCGAACGAAGACTTCTGCACCTGGCAGCCGACGGAGAAGAGTTTCTGAGGTAAATCCCCTCTCCCTTGAGGGAGAGGGTCAGGGTGAGGGGGAACAGACGGTTCCGTTACTTCCCCTGCTCGCGCGCAATCGCGCGATAGCCGATATCCTGACGGCTAAAGCTACCGTTCCAGTGAATATCTGCCATCAGCGCATAGGCGCGCTTCTGCGCTTCTGCCACGGTATGGCCCAGCGCGGTTGCACACAGCACGCGGCCGCCGTTGGTGAGGACGCGATCGTCGCCAGCCAGCTTCGTACCCGCGTGGAACACCTTCGCACCTTCAATCTCTTCCAGCGGCAGGCCGTGGATTTCATCACCGGTGCTGTAGTTCCCCGGATAACCACCCGCAGCAATCACCACGCCGAGAGACGCACGCTCGTCCCACTCGGAGGTTTTCTCGTCCAGCTTGCCATCGCAGGCTGCCAGACAGAGCTCCACCAGATCGGATTTCATGCGCAGCATGATTGGCTGCGTTTCCGGATCGCCAAAGCGGCAGTTGAATTCGATGACCTTAGGGTTACCCTGCTTGTCGATCATCAGACCTGCGTAAAGGAAACCGGTGTAGGTATTCCCTTCTGCCGCCATTCCCTTCACGGTAGGCCAGATGATGCGATCCATGGTGCGCTGGTGAACTTCGTCAGTCACTACCGGAGCGGGGGAGTAAGCGCCCATTCCACCGGTATTCGGGCCGGTATCGCCATTGCCCACACGCTTGTGGTCCTGGCTGGTGGCCATCGGCAGAACGTGCTCACCGTCGACCATCACGATGAAGCTTGCTTCTTCACCGTCGAGGAACTCTTCGATCACGATGCGGTGGCCCGCATCACCGAAAGCATTGCCCGCCAGCATATCCTGAACTGCGGCTTCGGCTTCGTCGAGCGTCATCGCGACGATCACGCCTTTACCGGCGGCCAGACCGTCGGCCTTGATAACAATCGGCGCGCCCTTCTCACGTAAGTAGGCCAGAGCAGGCTCCACTTCAGTGAAATTCTGATATTCCGCCGTCGGGATGTTATGACGCGCGAGGAAATCTTTGGTGAAGGCTTTGGAGCCTTCCAGCTGCGCGGCGCCTTCCGTTGGGCCGAAAATTTTCAGGCCCGCTGCGCGGAACGCATCCACCACGCCAATCACCAGCGGCGCTTCCGGGCCGACGATGGTCAGGTCGATTTTCTCGCTCTGGGCAAAACTCAGCAGCGCCGGAATGTCGGTCACGCCGATAGCCACGTTCTGCAGCGCGGGTTCCAGTGCGGTACCGGCGTTGCCCGGTGCCACGAAGACCGTTGTCACCAGCGGAGACTGCGCCGCTTTCCATGCCAGCGCGTGCTCGCGTCCGCCGTTACCAATCACTAATACTTTCATTTTCAGCTCCGGGAATTAATGGCGGAAGTGGCGCATGTCGGTGAAGATCATCGCGATGCCGTGTTCGTCGGCAGCGGCAATCACTTCGTCGTCGCGGATTGAACCGCCTGGCTGGATCACGCAGGTGATGCCCACAGCGGCTGCGGCGTCGATACCGTCACGGAACGGGAAGAAGGCGTCAGAGGCCATGGCGGAGCCTTTGACTTCCAGACCTTCGTCACCTGCTTTAATACCCGCGATTTTCGCAGAGTAAACGCGGCTCATCTGGCCTGCGCCTATCCCGATAGTCATGTTCTCTTTCGCATAGACGATGGCGTTGGATTTTACGAACTTCGCCACTTTCCAGCAGAACAGCGCGTCACGCAGTTCCTGTTCGGTCGGCTGGCGTTTGGTCACCACGCGCAGGTCGGCTTTTGTCACCATGCCCAGATCGCGGTCCTGAACCAGCAGGCCGCCGTTTACGCGTTTGAAGTCCAGGCCCGGCACGCGTTCTGCCCACTGGCCGCAAATCAGTACGCGCACGTTCTGTTTTGCCGCGGTGATTTTCAGCGCTTCTTCGGAGGCCGATGGCGCGATAATCACTTCGACAAACTGGCGGGAGATAATGGCCTGTGCGGTTTCAGCATCCAGTTCGCGGTTGAAGGCGATAATGCCGCCGAACGCGGAGGTCGGGTCGGTTTTGTAGGCGCGATCGTAGGCATCCAGAATAGAGGTGCTTACCGCCACGCCGCATGGGTTGGCGTGCTTGACGATAACGCAGGCCGGCTCGCTGAACTCTTTCACGCATTCCAGCGCCGCGTCGGTGTCGGCAATGTTGTTATAGGAGAGCGCTTTGCCCTGAACCTGCTGAGCGGTCGCAACAGAGGCTTCTTTTACCTCTTCTTCTATATAGAAGGCAGCCTGCTGGTGGCTGTTCTCACCGTAACGCATATCTTGTTTCTTAATGAAGTTCAGATTCAGGGTACGCGGGAAGCGGCCAGAAGGATCTTTGCTTTCACCGTGGTAAGCCGGCACCAGGCTACCGAAGTAGTTGGCGATCATGCTGTCATACGCTGCGGTGTGCTCGAAAGCTTTAATGGCGAGGTCGAAACGGGTATCCAGAGTCAGCGACCCTTCGTTGGCATCCATCTCATTAATAATGGTCTCGTAATCGCTGCTCTTCACCACGATAGCCACATCTTTATGGTTCTTGGCTGCTGAGCGCACCATGGTTGGGCCGCCAATATCAATATTCTCTACGGCATCCTCCAGAGAACAGCCTTCGCGGGCAACGGTCTGGGCAAACGGGTAGAGGTTAACGACAACCATGTCGATCGGCGCGATGTCGTGCTGTTCCATAATGGCGTCGTCCTGGCCGCGACGGCCAAGAATACCGCCGTGGACTTTCGGATGCAGGGTTTTGACGCGTCCATCCATCATTTCCGGGAAACCGGTGTAATCGGACACTTCGGTTACCGGCAGACCTTTATCTGCTAACAGGCGAGCGGTACCGCCTGTAGAAAGCAGTTCTACACCGCGTGCAGAAAGTGCCTGAGCGAATTCGACGATACCGGCTTTATCAGAAACACTGAGCAGAGCGCGGCGGACTGGACGACGTTGTTGCATGGTAAATCCCCTGGATTTCACGATTACAGAGAGCGTTAGATGAATTTTCCTGCGAAAAACTCATCTAACACACCTGACGAGGCATCCTTGTTAAGCGCGAGCATTTTAACGAAAACGTTTGCGCAACGCTCGCACATTTTCACTTTTTCGCATCACTGTGGATAACTTTGTGCATAAAAGGGTATAAGGCGGGGTTTTGCTGGGGAATGCAGCAGTCAGTCATTTTTTTGCAACTTTTCGGTTGCGGTCGTTCGGGAACTCCCTATAATGCGCCTCCATCGACACGGCGGATGTGAATCACTTCACAAACAGCCGGTCGGTTGAAGAGAAAAAATCCTGAAATAACGGGTTGACTCTGAAAGAGGAAAGCGTAATATACGCCACCTCGCAACGGTGAGCGAAAGCTGCGTTGCACTGCTCTTTAACAATTTATCAGACAATCTGTGTGGGCACTCAAAGTGACATGGATTCTTAATGTCTTCGGACAATAAATGAATACCAAGTCTCTGAGTGAACATGCGTAATTCATTACGAAGTTTAATTCACGAGCATCAAACTTAAATTGAAGAGTTTGATCATGGCTCAGATTGAACGCTGGCGGCAGGCCTAACACATGCAAGTCGAGCGGCAGCGGAAAGTAGCTTGCTACTTTGCCGGCGAGCGGCGGACGGGTGAGTAATGTCTGGGAAACTGCCTGATGGAGGGGGATAACTACTGGAAACGGTAGCTAATACCGCATAACGTCGCAAGACCAAAGAGGGGGACCTTCGGGCCTCTTGCCATCAGATGTGCCCAGATGGGATTAGCTAGTAGGTGGGGTAACGGCTCACCTAGGCGACGATCCCTAGCTGGTCTGAGAGGATGACCAGCCACACTGGAACTGAGACACGGTCCAGACTCCTACGGGAGGCAGCAGTGGGGAATATTGCACAATGGGCGCAAGCCTGATGCAGCCATGCCGCGTGTATGAAGAAGGCCTTCGGGTTGTAAAGTACTTTCAGCGGGGAGGAAGGCGGTGAGGTTAATAACCTCATCGATTGACGTTACCCGCAGAAGAAGCACCGGCTAACTCCGTGCCAGCAGCCGCGGTAATACGGAGGGTGCAAGCGTTAATCGGAATTACTGGGCGTAAAGCGCACGCAGGCGGTCTGTCAAGTCGGATGTGAAATCCCCGGGCTCAACCTGGGAACTGCATTCGAAACTGGCAGGCTAGAGTCTTGTAGAGGGGGGTAGAATTCCAGGTGTAGCGGTGAAATGCGTAGAGATCTGGAGGAATACCGGTGGCGAAGGCGGCCCCCTGGACAAAGACTGACGCTCAGGTGCGAAAGCGTGGGGAGCAAACAGGATTAGATACCCTGGTAGTCCACGCCGTAAACGATGTCGACTTGGAGGTTGTGCCCTTGAGGCGTGGCTTCCGGAGCTAACGCGTTAAGTCGACCGCCTGGGGAGTACGGCCGCAAGGTTAAAACTCAAATGAATTGACGGGGGCCCGCACAAGCGGTGGAGCATGTGGTTTAATTCGATGCAACGCGAAGAACCTTACCTACTCTTGACATCCAGAGAACTTTCCAGAGATGGATTGGTGCCTTCGGGAACTCTGAGACAGGTGCTGCATGGCTGTCGTCAGCTCGTGTTGTGAAATGTTGGGTTAAGTCCCGCAACGAGCGCAACCCTTATCCTTTGTTGCCAGCGGTTAGGCCGGGAACTCAAAGGAGACTGCCAGTGATAAACTGGAGGAAGGTGGGGATGACGTCAAGTCATCATGGCCCTTACGAGTAGGGCTACACACGTGCTACAATGGCGCATACAAAGAGAAGCGACCTCGCGAGAGCAAGCGGACCTCATAAAGTGCGTCGTAGTCCGGATTGGAGTCTGCAACTCGACTCCATGAAGTCGGAATCGCTAGTAATCGTAGATCAGAATGCTACGGTGAATACGTTCCCGGGCCTTGTACACACCGCCCGTCACACCATGGGAGTGGGTTGCAAAAGAAGTAGGTAGCTTAACCTTCGGGAGGGCGCTTACCACTTTGTGATTCATGACTGGGGTGAAGTCGTAACAAGGTAACCGTAGGGGAACCTGCGGTTGGATCACCTCCTTACCTTAAAGAACCTGCCTTTGTAGTGCTCACACAGATTGTCTGATGAAAAGTAAATAGCAAGGCGTCTTGCGATTGAGACTACACGTCCCCTTCGTCTAGAGGCCCAGGACACCGCCCTTTCACGGCGGTAACAGGGGTTCGAATCCCCTAGGGGACGCCACTTGCTGGTTCGTGAGTGAAAGTCACCTGCCGTCATATCTCAAAACTGACTTGCGAGTCATGTTTGAGATATTTGCTCTTTAAAAATCTGGATCAAGCTGAAAATTGAAACGACACATCTTTAATGGTGTGTTCGAGTCTCTCAAATTTTCGCAATCTTGAAGTGAAACATCTTCGGGTTGTGAGGTTAAGCGACTAAGCGTACACGGTGGATGCCCTGGCAGTCAGAGGCGATGAAGGACGTGCTAATCTGCGAAAAGCGCCGGCGAGGTGATATGAACCTTTGACCCGGCGATGTCCGAATGGGGAAACCCAGTGCAATTCGTTGCACTATCGTTAACTGAATACATAGGTTAACGAGGCGAACCGGGGGAACTGAAACATCTAAGTACCCCGAGGAAAAGAAATCAACCGAGATTCCCCCAGTAGCGGCGAGCGAACGGGGAGCAGCCCAGAGTCTGAATCAGCTTGTGTGTTAGTGGAAGCGTCTGGAAAGTCGCACGGTACAGGGTGACAGTCCCGTACACGAAAGCACACAGGCTGTGAACTCGAAGAGTAGGGCGGGACACGTGGTATCCTGTCTGAATATGGGGGGACCATCCTCCAAGGCTAAATACTCCTGACTGACCGATAGTGAACCAGTACCGTGAGGGAAAGGCGAAAAGAACCCCGGCGAGGGGAGTGAAAAAGAACCTGAAACCGTGTACGTACAAGCAGTGGGAGCACCTTCGTGGTGTGACTGCGTACCTTTTGTATAATGGGTCAGCGACTTATATTCTGTAGCAAGGTTAACCGTATAGGGGAGCCGAAGGGAAACCGAGTCTTAACTGGGCGTTAAGTTGCAGGGTATAGACCCGAAACCCGGTGATCTAGCCATGGGCAGGTTGAAGGTTGGGTAACACTAACTGGAGGACCGAACCGACTAATGTTGAAAAATTAGCGGATGACTTGTGGCTGGGGGTGAAAGGCCAATCAAACCGGGAGATAGCTGGTTCTCCCCGAAAGCTATTTAGGTAGCGCCTCGTGAATTCATCTTCGGGGGTAGAGCACTGTTTCGGCTAGGGGGCCATCCCGGCTTACCAACCCGATGCAAACTACGAATACCGAAGAATGTTATCACGGGAGACACACGGCGGGTGCTAACGTCCGTCGTGAAGAGGGAAACAACCCAGACCGCCAGCTAAGGTCCCAAAGTCATGGTTAAGTGGGAAACGATGTGGGAAGGCACAGACAGCCAGGATGTTGGCTTAGAAGCAGCCATCATTTAAAGAAAGCGTAATAGCTCACTGGTCGAGTCGGCCTGCGCGGAAGATGTAACGGGGCTAAACCATGCACCGAAGCTGCGGCAGCGACGCTTATGCGTTGTTGGGTAGGGGAGCGTTCTGTAAGCCGTTGAAGGTGTGCTGTGAGGCATGCTGGAGGTATCAGAAGTGCGAATGCTGACATAAGTAACGATAAAGCGGGTGAAAAGCCCGCTCGCCGGAAGACCAAGGGTTCCTGTCCAACGTTAATCGGGGCAGGGTGAGTCGACCCCTAAGGCGAGGCCGAAAGGCGTAGTCGATGGGAAACAGGTTAATATTCCTGTACTTGGTGTTACTGCGAAGGGGGGACGGAGAAGGCTATGTTAGCCGGGCGACGGTTGTCCCGGTTTAAGCATGTAGGCGGAACGACCAGGTAAATCCGGTCGTTTATTAACGCTGAGGTGTGATGACGAGGCACTACGGTGCTGAAGTAACAAATGCCCTGCTTCCAGGAAAAGCCTCTAAGCATCAGGTAACACGAAATCGTACCCCAAACCGACACAGGTGGTCAGGTAGAGAATACCAAGGCGCTTGAGAGAACTCGGGTGAAGGAACTAGGCAAAATGGTGCCGTAACTTCGGGAGAAGGCACGCTGATATGTAGGTGAAGCCCCTGCGGGTGGAGCTGAAATCAGTCGAAGATACCAGCTGGCTGCAACTGTTTATTAAAAACACAGCACTGTGCAAACACGAAAGTGGACGTATACGGTGTGACGCCTGCCCGGTGCCGGAAGGTTAATTGATGGGGTTAGCGGCAACGCGAAGCTCTTGATCGAAGCCCCGGTAAACGGCGGCCGTAACTATAACGGTCCTAAGGTAGCGAAATTCCTTGTCGGGTAAGTTCCGACCTGCACGAATGGCGTAATGATGGCCAGGCTGTCTCCACCCGAGACTCAGTGAAATTGAACTCGCTGTGAAGATGCAGTGTACCCGCGGCAAGACGGAAAGACCCCGTGAACCTTTACTATAGCTTGACACTGAACACTGGTCCTTGATGTGTAGGATAGGTGGGAGGCTTTGAAGCGTGGACGCCAGTCTGCGTGGAGCCGTCCTTGAAATACCACCCTTTAATGGCTGGTGTTCTAACGTAGACCCGTGATCCGGGTTGCGGACAGTGTCTGGTGGGTAGTTTGACTGGGGCGGTCTCCTCCCAAAGAGTAACGGAGGAGCACGAAGGTTAGCTAATCCTGGTCGGACATCAGGAGGTTAGTGCAATGGCATAAGCTAGCTTGACTGCGAGAGTGACGGCTCGAGCAGGTGCGAAAGCAGGTCATAGTGATCCGGTGGTTCTGAATGGAAGGGCCATCGCTCAACGGATAAAAGGTACTCCGGGGATAACAGGCTGATACCGCCCAAGAGTTCATATCGACGGCGGTGTTTGGCACCTCGATGTCGGCTCATCACATCCTGGGGCTGAAGTAGGTCCCAAGGGTATGGCTGTTCGCCATTTAAAGTGGTACGCGAGCTGGGTTTAGAACGTCGTGAGACAGTTCGGTCCCTATCTGCCGTGGGCGCTGGAGAATTGAGGGGGGCTGCTCCTAGTACGAGAGGACCGGAGTGGACGCATCACTGGTGTTCGGGTTGTCATGCCAATGGCACTGCCCGGTAGCTAAATGCGGAAAAGATAAGTGCTGAAAGCATCTAAGCACGAAACTTGCCCCGAGATGAGTTCTCCCTGAGACTTTAAGTCTCCTGAAGGAACGTTAAAGACTATGACGTTGATAGGTCGGGTGTGTAAGCGCAGCGATGCGTTGAGCTAACCGATACTAATGAACCGTGAGGCTTAACCTTACAACGCCGAAGGTGTTTTGGCGAAGAGACAGAACAATCAAATTTCAGCCTGATACAGATTAACAGAATTTGCCTGGCGGCTTTAGCGCGGTGGTCCCACCTGACCCCATGCCGAACTCAGAAGTGAAACGCCGTAGCGCCGATGGTAGTGTGGGGTCTCCCCATGTGAGAGTAGGGAACTGCCAGGCATCAAAATAGAAGAACCCCGTACCGAAAGGTGCGGGGTTTTTTGCTTTTGTTTTTCACCCTCTCCCTGCGGGAGAGAGACGGGGCGAGGGGCATCAAACCGTACCATTCTCTCCTTGAAACTTTCTCACCTTCCGCTTGCAGACTCGACATTCAAACCGTTTCTGGGTATCGTTAGCTATCTGGATGTCTAAACGTTTATACGTATGCTGTGAGGATATAAAGCTATGCCGATTCGGGTGCAGGACGAGCTACCAGCCGTCAATTTCTTGCGTGAAGAAAATGTCTTTGTCATGACGACTTCACGTGCGACAGGTCAGGAAATTCGCCCGCTGAAGGTGCTTATTCTCAATCTGATGCCAAAAAAGATCGAAACAGAGAACCAGTTCCTGCGTCTTCTGTCGAACTCCCCGCTGCAGGTCGATATTCAGCTGCTGCGAATCGATGCCCGTGAGTCACGTAACACGCCTTCCGAGCATCTGAACAACTTCTACTGTAACTTCGATGACATTCAGGGTGAAAATTTCGACGGACTGATTGTGACCGGCGCGCCGCTGGGCCTGGTGGAATTTAACGATGTCGCTTACTGGCCGCAGATCAAACAGGTTCTGGAGTGGGCAAAAGATCACGTCACGTCCACGCTGTTTGTCTGTTGGGCGGTACAAGCCGCACTGAATATTCTCTATGGCATCCCCAAGCAAACCCGCACTGAAAAGCTCTCCGGCGTATACGAACACCACATTCTCCATCCACATGCGTTGCTGACGCGTGGTTTCGATGATTCTTTCCTGGCCCCGCATTCTCGCTACGCTGACTTCCCGGCCCAGCTGATTCGTGATTACACCGATCTGGAGATTCTGGCTGAAACGGAAGATGGGGACGCTTACCTGTTTGCCAGTAAAGATAAGCGCATTGCCTTTGTGACCGGACATCCTGAGTACGATCCGCACACCCTTGCGGCAGAATATTTCCGTGATGTCGAAGCGGGTCTTAACCCGGATGTCCCGTACAACTATTTCCCGAAGGACGATCCACAAAACAAACCGAGAGCGACCTGGCGCAGCCACGGGAATTTGCTTTTTACTAACTGGCTCAACTATTACGTCTACCAGATCACACCATACGATCTGCGTCACATGAATCCAACGCTGGAGTAATCGTCTGCACTAAACGATCCTAAAGCGTTTCAGCTATTCAAATCAGGCACCTTCGGGTGTCTTTTTTATTTCCGAAATGCCACTCATCATTCTTTAAAACTTTAATTTCAATAAAATCAATCATTTAAATTCAATTTATAATTAAAATGGAAATTGTTTTTGATTTTAGAAGAAATAGAGATAGTCTTAATTCTGCTGAGCGAAAACTACCCAACGATCTTTCGTTCGCATCGGGAGCGTGATTTTGGATCTTTGATGAGGAGCAGAGTAATGACTCAACAGGCAACGACGGTCGATGAACTGGCCTTTACCCAGCCGTATGGTGCGCAAGAACAGCAGGTATTGACGGCAGAAGCGGTAGAATTTCTGACTGAACTGGTGACCCGCTTTACGCCGCAGCGTAATAAGCTGCTGGCGGCACGCATTCATCAGCAGCAGGAAATTGATAACGGCAAGTTGCCTGGTTTTATTTCGGAAACCGCTTCCATTCGCCGTGGCGAGTGGAAAATCCGCGGCATCCCTGAAGATTTACAGGATCGTCGCGTTGAGATCACCGGTCCGGTAGAGCGAAAAATGGTGATCAACGCCATGAACGCGAACGTTAAGGTCTTCATGGCCGATTTTGAAGATTCCCTGGCGCCGGACTGGCGTAAGGTCATCGAGGGCCAGATCAACCTGCGCGACGCCGTGAACGGCACCATCAGTTATACCAACGAAGCCGGTAAAATTTACCAGCTCAAACCGAACCCGGCGGTGCTGATCTGCCGCGTGCGCGGCCTGCACCTGCCTGAAAAACATGTCACCTGGCGTGGGGAAGCCATTCCGGGAAGTCTGTTTGATTTCGCGCTCTATTTCTTCCACAACTACAAAGCCCTGCTGGCGAAGGGCAGCGGCCCGTATTTCTATCTGCCTAAAACGCAGGCCTGGCAGGAAGCAGCCTGGTGGAGCGAGGTCTTCAGCTACGCGGAAGATCGTTTCAACCTGCCGCGCGGCACCATCAAAGCCACGCTGCTGATTGAAACGCTGCCTGCCGTATTCCAGATGAATGAAATTCTGCACGCCCTGCGTGACCACATTGTCGGTCTGAACTGCGGACGCTGGGACTATATTTTCAGCTACATCAAAACCCTGAAAAACTATCCCGATCGCGTACTGCCGGATCGCCAGGTCGTGACCATGGATAAACCGTTCCTGAGCGCCTACTCGCGTCTGCTGATCAAAACCTGCCACAAGCGCGGCGCCTTTGCGATGGGCGGCATGGCGGCTTTTATCCCGAGCAAAGACGCAGAGCGCAACAATCAGGTGCTCAACAAGGTGAAAGCCGATAAAGAGCTTGAAGCCCGGAACGGTCACGACGGCACGTGGATTGCGCATCCCGGCCTGGCCGATACGGCAATGGAGGTCTTCAACCGCGTCCTCGGTGACAACAAAAACCAGCTGTTTGTCACGCGTGAAGACGATGCCCCAACGGCTGAAGAACAGCTGCTGGCCCCGTGCGCGGGCGAACGGACGGAAGAGGGGATGCGGGCCAATATTCGCGTCGCCGTGCAGTACATCGAAGCATGGATCTCCGGCAACGGCTGCGTGCCGATCTACGGCCTGATGGAAGATGCCGCGACGGCGGAGATCTCACGTACCTCTATCTGGCAGTGGATCCACCATCAAAAAACGCTCAGCAACGGCAAGCCGGTGACCAAATCCCTGTTCCGCCAGATGCTGGCCGAAGAGATGCGGGTGATCCAGGACGAGCTGGGCGAACACCGCTTCAGCAGCGGACGCTTTGACGACGCCGCGCGCCTGATGGAGCAAATCACCACATCAGATGACTTAATCGACTTCCTGACCCTGCCGGGCTACCGCTTCCTGGCGTAATCCACCACATAACAATATGGAGCATCTGCACATGAAAACCCGTACCCAACAAATCGAAGAATTGAAGAAAGAGTGGACACAACCTCGCTGGGAAGGCATCCGCCGTCCTTACAGCGCTGAGGAAGTGGTGAAATTACGCGGCTCGGTCAATCCGGAATGCACGCTGGCGCAAAATGGCGCGGCGAAAATGTGGAAGCTGCTGCACGGCGGTTCCAAAAAAGGCTACATCAACAGCCTCGGTGCGCTGACCGGCGGTCAGGCCCTGCAGCAGGCGAAGGCGGGTATTGAGGCTATTTACCTCTCCGGCTGGCAGGTCGCGGCGGACGCCAACCTGGCCTCCAGCATGTATCCGGATCAGTCGCTCTATCCGGCTAACTCCGTGCCGTCGGTCGTGGATCGGATCAACAACACCTTCCGCCGTGCGGATCAGATCCAGTGGGCTGCCGGTATCGAACCTGGCGATCCGCGCTTTATTGACTACTTCCTGCCGATCGTTGCGGATGCGGAAGCGGGCTTCGGCGGCGTGCTGAACGCCTTCGAGCTGATGAAATCGATGATTGAGGCCGGTGCAGCGGCCGTTCACTTCGAAGACCAGCTGGCGTCAGTGAAGAAGTGCGGACATATGGGCGGTAAAGTGCTGGTTCCTACACAAGAAGCGGTTCAGAAGCTGGTTGCCGCACGTCTGGCTGCTGACGTGCTCGGCGTGCCGACGCTGGTCATTGCCCGTACCGATGCGGACGCGGCTGACCTGATCACCTCTGACTGCGATCCGTACGACAGCGAGTTCATCACCGGCGAGCGTACCAGTGAAGGTTTCTATCGTACCCACGCGGGTATCGAGCAGGCTATCAGCCGCGGTCTGGCGTACGCGCCGTACGCGGATCTGGTCTGGTGTGAAACGTCCACGCCGGATCTGGCGCTGGCAAAACGCTTTGCTGATGCCATTCATGCGAAGTACCCGGGCAAACTGCTGGCCTACAACTGCTCGCCGTCCTTCAACTGGCAGAAAAAGCTGGATGACAAAACGATCGCCAGCTTCCAGCAGCAGCTGTCCGACATGGGCTACAAATACCAGTTCATTACTCTGGCAGGCATCCACAGCATGTGGTTCAACATGTTCGACCTGGCGCACGCCTATGCGCAGGGTGAGGGCATGAAGCACTACGTTGAGAAGGTGCAGCAGCCGGAATTTGCGGCGGGCAAAGATGGTTATACCTTCGTCTCTCACCAGCAGGAAGTGGGAACCGGCTACTTCGATAACGTGACCACGATCATTCAGGGCGGCACCTCCTCCGTCACCGCCTTGACGGGTTCAACGGAAGAAGCACAGTTCTAATCTTTCCCCCTCTCCCCCCTGGGGAGAGGGCTGGTGGTGAGGGGGAATATATGTCGCGTGGCCTGGAATTACTGATTGCCCAAACTATTTTGCAGGGCTTCGATGCCCAGTATGGTCGTTTTCTTGAAGTGACCTCCGGCGCGCAGCAGCGCTTCGAACATGCAGACTGGCATGCGGTTCAGCAGGCCATGAAGCAGCGTATCCATCTCTACGATCACCACGTGGGTCTGGTGGTGGAGCAGCTGCGCTGTATTACCGACGGTAAAAGTCCGGACGCGGAATTTTTACTGCGCGTGAAGGAGCACTACACCCATCTGTTACCCGACTACCCGCGCTTCGAGATTGCGGAGAGCTTTTTCAACTCCGTCTATTGCCGGTTATTTGACCACCGCTCATTATCTCCTGAGCGGTTATTTATCTTCAGCTCCCAGCCCGAGCGGCGCTTTCGTACCATTCCGCGTCCGCTGGCGAAAGATTTCTTTCCCGATCGCGGATGGGAAAAGCTCCTGCACCGCGTGCTAACGGATTTGCCGCTGCGCCTGCCCTGGGAGAATAAAACCCGGGATATTGGTTATATCCACGCGCATCTCAACGAAACCTTCGGCGCGGAGGTGCTCAGCCACAGCCATTTGCAGGTTGCCAACGAGCTTTTCTACCGCAATAAAGCCGCCTGGCTGGTGGGTAAACTGGTTACCCCTACGGCCATCGTGCCGTTTCTGCTGCCCATTCACCGCACCGACGGTGGGGAACTGTTTGTCGATACCTGTCTGACCACCAGCGCCGAGGCCAGCATCGTGTTTGGCTTCGCCCGTTCCTATTTTATGGTCTATGCTCCGCTGCCTGCCGCGCTGGTGGAGTGGCTGCGCGAGATCCTGCCGGGCAAAACCACCGCCGAGCTGTATATGGCCATTGGTTGCCAGAAGCATGCCAAAACGGAAAGCTACCGGGAATACCTGCGTTATGTCACTACCGCTGATGAGCAATTTATCGAAGCGCCCGGCATTCGCGGCATGGTGATGCTGGTGTTTACGCTGCCGGGCTTCGACCGGGTCTTTAAGGTGATTAAGGACAGATTCGCGCCGCAGAAAGAGATGACCGCCGCGCACGTCCGCGCCTGCTACCAGCTGGTTAAGGAGCACGACCGCGTCGGGCGCATGGCGGATACTCAGGAATTCGAAAACTTTGTGCTGGATAAGCAGCAGATCGACCCGGCGCTCATGGCGCTGTTAATGCAGGAAGCTCCCGCGAAAATCACCGATCTGGGTGATAAAATCGTGATTAGCCATCTCTATATTGAACGCCGCATGGTGCCGCTGAATATCTGGCTGGAGCAGTCCGAAGGTCAGGCTTTAAGAGATGCGATTGAAGAGTACGGCAACGCGATTCGCCAGCTTGCCGCCGCCAATATCTTCCCGGGCGATATGCTGTTCAAAAACTTCGGCGTTACACGTCACGGGCGGGTGGTGTTCTACGATTACGACGAAATTTGCTACATGACTGAAGTGAATTTCCGCGATATCCCACCGCCCCGCTACCCGGAAGATGAGCTTTCCAGCGAGCCGTGGTACAGCGTCTCGCCGGGCGATGTTTTTCCCGAAGAGTTTCGCCACTGGCTGTGCGCCGACCCGCGCATCGGGCCGCTATTCGAAGAGATGCATGCCGATCTGTTTCGCGCCAGCTACTGGCGCGGACTGCAAACGCGGATCAAAAATGGGCATGTCGAAGATGTGTATGCATACCGCCGCAAGCAGCGGTTTTGCATCAGGTTTTCAGAGGGCATCATGTAGGCCGGGTATGGCGAAGCCGCCACCCGGCAATGCATACTTAACGAATCCCACCGTACGCCAGCGTCACCTCTTTCGCCGCCTTAATTACCAGTGCGCCCAGCTCGGTAACCCGGTCATCGGTCATGCGCGAAATCGGTCCGGAGATAGAGATGGCGGCAAACGGCTCGCGGTGCTCGTCAAAAATACAGGCTGCGATACAGCGCAGGCCGAGGGCGTGCTCCTCGTCGTCAAACGAATAGCCGCGCTTGCGGGTCAGGGCCAGATCTTCTTTCAGATGGACGGGTGACACCAGCGTGGCGTGGGTATAGGCGTGCAGCCCTTTACGGTGCAGTAGCCCCGTCACCTGCTCCTCGCTCAGCTGCGAGAGAAATGCTTTCCCCGCCCCGGACGCGTGCATCGGCAGCTTACCGCCAATCGGCGCGGACATGCGCATCAGCTGCGTGCACTGTACCTGGTCGATGATAATCGCCTGATGGTCGCTCTGGTCCAGCACCGCCAGGTTTACGGTCTCGCCGGAGTCCTCCATCAGCTTGCGCAGAATCGGGTGAACAATCGCCAGCAGGTTGCGGCTCTGCAGGAAGCTGCTGCCAACGATAAATGCATGCGCGCCCACCGCCCAGTGCCCCAGCTCGCCCACCTGGCGGACAAAGCCCAGCTGCTGCATGGTGGTCAGAAGACGGTGCGTCGTGGAGTTCGGCAGGCCAGCCTGCTGGGCAAGCTCCGTCAGGGCCACGCTGCTGTGCGACTCGGCTATCCACTCCAGCAGCTTCAAACCGCGCGTGAGCGATTGAACCTGTCCGCCCTGTTGTGCGGTGGTGGCAGCAGCAGGTTTTCTGCCGCGTTTAGCGGGAACGGTCGCGACCATGACGATCTCCTTTTTCTGTATCGTGGAAATCATTTTCGTTTTATTTGGTGAATTTGCAACCGTTATCCTGACTGATCGGAGGAGTGATGGTGAACATGTCTCATGTTACCGCTGAGCGACTTTTCCGCCCTGCGAGATTGTGCCAGTATGGAACGCAGCCTTTTGGCCTTGTTGAGCGTTGTCGGGAGCAAGTGTGAGCAGCAAAGTAGAGCAACTGCGTGCGCAGTTAAATGAACGAATTCTGGTGCTGGACGGCGGCATGGGCACCATGATCCAGGGGTATCGTCTGAGTGAAGATGATTTCCGCGGCGAACGCTTTGCCGACTGGCCCTGCGACCTGAAAGGGAACAACGACCTGCTGGTGCTCAGCAAGCCGTCCGTGATTAAAGATATCCACAACGCCTACTTCGAAGCGGGTGCGGATATCATTGAAACCAACACCTTTAACTCGACAACCATCGCCATGGCGGATTACCAGATGGAATCCCTGTCGGCGGAAATCAACCTGGAAGCCGCGAAGCTGGCGCGCGCCTGCGCCGACGAGTGGACGGCCCGCACGCCGGATAAACCGCGCTACGTTGCCGGGGTGCTTGGCCCAACCAACCGCACCGCGTCGATTTCACCGGACGTCAACGACCCGGCGTTTCGTAATATCACCTTTGACCAGCTGGTTGCTGCCTACCGTGAATCGACCAAAGCGCTGGTGGAAGGCGGTTCCGATCTGATCCTGATTGAAACGGTATTCGACACCCTCAACGCCAAGGCCGCGATTTACGCGGTAAAAGAGGAGTTCGAGGCGCTGGGCGTTGACCTGCCGATCATGATTTCCGGAACCATCACCGATGCCTCTGGCCGTACCCTGTCCGGCCAGACCACCGAAGCGTTTTATAACTCCCTGCGCCACGCCGACGCGCTCTCCTTCGGCCTGAACTGCGCGCTGGGTCCAGATGAACTGCGCCAGTACGTGCAGGAGCTTTCGCGTATTGCGGAATGCTACGTCACCGCGCACCCGAACGCCGGTCTGCCGAACGCCTTCGGCGAATACGATCTTGATGCCGATACCATGGCGGCGCAAATCCGCGAGTGGGCCGAGTCTGGATTTCTGAACATCGTCGGCGGCTGCTGCGGCACCACGCCTGAACATATCGCTGCTATGAGCAACGCCGTGGCCGGGCTGCCGCCGCGCAAGCTGCCCGAGCTTCCGGTTGCCTGTCGTCTCTCCGGCCTTGAGCCGTTGACCATCGGCGAAGACAGCCTGTTTGTGAACGTGGGCGAGCGTACGAACGTTACCGGTTCCGCCAAGTTCAAACGCCTGATCAAAGAGGAGAAGTACAGCGAAGCGCTGGATGTTGCCCGTCAGCAGGTGGAAAGCGGCGCGCAGATTATCGATATCAACATGGATGAGGGGATGCTCGACGCCGAAGCGGCGATGGTGCGTTTCCTCAACCTGATTGCCGGTGAGCCGGACATCGCCCGCGTGCCGATCATGATCGACTCCTCCAAATGGGACGTGATCGAGAAGGGGCTGAAGTGCATTCAGGGTAAAGGCATCGTCAACTCCATCTCGATGAAAGAGGGCGTGGAGATCTTTATCCACCACGCGAAAATGGTGCGCCGCTACGGTGCCGCCGTGGTGGTGATGGCCTTTGACGAAGTGGGCCAGGCCGATACCCGCGCGCGTAAAATTGAGATTTGCCGCCGCGCGTACAAAATACTGACCGAAGAGGTGGGCTTCCCGCCGGAAGACATCATCTTTGACCCGAACATCTTCGCCGTGGCGACCGGTATCGAAGAGCACAATAACTACGCCCAGGACTTTATCGGCGCGTGCGAGGACATTAAGCGCGAGCTGCCGCATGCGCTGATCTCCGGCGGCGTGTCGAACGTGTCGTTCTCGTTCCGCGGTAACGACCCGGTGCGCGAAGCGATCCACGCCGTGTTCCTCTACTACGCCATCCGCAACGGGATGGACATGGGGATCGTCAACGCCGGCCAGCTGGCGATTTACGACGACCTGCCCGCAGAGCTGCGCGACGCGGTAGAAGACGTGATCCTTAACCGTCGCGACGACGCCACCGAGCGCATGCTGGACCTGGCGGAAAAATACCGCGGCAGCAAATCGGATGAATCGGCCAACGTTCAGCAGGCCGAGTGGCGCGCCTGGGACGTGAAAAAGCGTCTGGAATATTCGCTGGTAAAAGGCATCACCGAGTTTATCGAGCAGGATACCGAAGAGGCGCGTCAGCAGTCAGCCCGCCCGATCGAGGTGATCGAAGGGCCGCTGATGGACGGCATGAACGTGGTGGGCGATCTGTTCGGTGAGGGCAAAATGTTCCTGCCGCAGGTGGTGAAATCCGCCCGAGTGATGAAGCAGGCCGTGGCGTACCTGGAGCCGTTTATCGAGGCCAGCAAAGAGAAAGGCTCCAGCAACGGCAAAATGATCATTGCCACCGTCAAGGGCGACGTGCACGACATCGGCAAGAATATCGTCGGCGTGGTGCTGCAGTGCAATAACTACGAGATTATCGATCTTGGCGTTATGGTCCCGGCGGATAAAATCCTCAAGACCGCGCGCGAAGTGAACGCCGATCTGATTGGCCTCTCCGGGCTGATCACCCCGTCGCTGGACGAAATGGTTAACGTGGCGAAGGAGATGGAGCGCCAGGGCTTCACCATTCCTCTGCTGATTGGCGGCGCGACCACCTCCAAAGCGCACACGGCGGTCAAAATCGAGCAGAACTACAGCGGGCCGACGGTCTACGTTCAGAACGCCTCGCGCACGGTGGGCGTGGTCTCCGCGCTGCTCTCTGACACCCAGCGCGACGAGTTTGTTGAGCGCACCCGCAAAGAGTACGAAACCGTTCGCATCCAGCACGGGCGCAAGAAACCGCGCACCCCGCCAGTTTCACTCCAGGCGGCGCGCGATAACGATCTGGCTTTTGACTGGTCGAGCTATACGCCGCCGGTCGCGCATCGGCTGGGCGTTCAGGAGGTCAGCGCCAGCATAGAAACGCTGCGCAACTACATCGACTGGACGCCGTTCTTTATGACCTGGTCGCTGGCGGGCAAATATCCGCGCATCCTGGAAGATGAGGTCGTAGGTGAAGAAGCGAAACGCCTGTTTAAAGATGCCAACGATATGCTCGACACGCTGAGTGCTGAGAAAACCCTCAATCCGCGCGGCGTGGTGGGGCTGTTCCCGGCCAACCGCGTGGGAGACGACATCGAAATTTATCGCGATGAAACCCGCACCCACGTGCTGGCGGTCAGCCGCCATCTGCGTCAGCAAACCGAGAAAGTGGGCTTTGCCAACTACTGCCTGGCCGATTTTGTCGCGCCGAAGCTGAGCGGAAAAGCCGACTATATCGGCGCCTTTGCGGTAACCGGCGGTCTGGAAGAAGATGCGCTGGCGGACGCGTACGAAGCGCAGCACGACGATTACAATAAAATCATGGTGAAAGCGATAGCCGACCGCCTGGCGGAAGCCTTCGCCGAGTACCTGCACGAGCGCGTGCGCAAGGTGCACTGGGGCTACGCGGCGAATGAAAACCTCAGCAACGAGGAACTGATCCGCGAAAACTACCAGGGTATTCGTCCGGCACCGGGATATCCGGCCTGTCCGGAACACACCGAAAAGGGCACTATCTGGCAACTGCTGGACGTCGAAGCCCATACCGGAATGAAGCTCACCGAGTCGTTCGCCATGTGGCCGGGTGCGTCCGTCTCCGGCTGGTACTTCAGCCACCCGGACAGCAAGTACTTTGCCGTGGCGCAGCTGCAGCGCGATCAGATTGAAGATTACGCCCTGCGCAAAGGCATGAGCGTATCAGAAGTCGAGCGCTGGCTGGCACCGAATTTAGGCTACGACGCAGACTAACGTCACTTTTCCTTACAACAAACAGGGCACCTCAAGGGTGCCTTGTCTCTTTCTTACGCTTAAACCCTTATACTGAACCTATGGAAAACGAATAACGATAAGGAGGAAAACCTTTCGTGCTGACCTTGTTACACCTGCTTTCTGCAGTCGCACTGCTCGTATGGGGCACCCATATCGTTCGTACCGGCGTGATGCGCGTCTTTGGCGCGCGCTTGCGTACCGTTCTCAGCAGCAGCGTTGAGAAGAAGCCGCTCGCCTTCTGCGCGGGTATTGGCGTAACGGCACTGGTGCAGAGCAGTAACGCCACAACCCTGCTTGTCACCTCCTTTGTGGCGCAGGATCTGGTGGCGCTGGCTCCGGCGCTGGTCATTGTGCTGGGGGCCGACGTGGGGACCGCGCTGATGGCGCGTATCCTGACCTTCGATCTCTCCTGGCTGTCGCCGCTGCTGATTTTTGTCGGCGTCATCTTCTTCCTCGGCCGCAAACAGACGCGCGCCGGCCAGCTTGGACGCGTGGGCATTGGCCTGGGGCTGATTCTGCTGGCGCTGGAGCTGATTGTGCAGGCGGTCACCCCTATTACCGAGGCCAACGGCGTTCAGGTCATCTTCGCTTCCCTGACCGGGGACATCATGCTCGACGCGCTGATTGGCGCGGTGTTTGCCATCGTCAGCTACTCCAGCCTGGCCGCCGTGCTGCTGACGGCCACGCTTACCGCCGCCGGGGCGATCTCCTTCCCGGTGGCGCTGTGTCTGGTGATAGGTGCCAACCTCGGCTCTGGCCTGCTGGCGATGCTCAATAACAGCGCGGCCAACGCTGCCGCCCGCCGCGTGGCGCTCGGTAGCCTGCTGTTTAAGCTGGTGGGCAGCCTGATTATCCTGCCCCTTATCCATCCGCTGGCGAACCTGATGGACAACCTCCCGCTGCCGAAGGCGGAGCTGGTGATCTACTTCCACGTGTTCTACAACCTGGTGCGCTGCCTGGCGATGGTGCCTTTTGCCGGGCCGATGGCCCGCTTCTGCGAACGTCTCATTCAGGATGAACCGGAGCTGGATGCGCGCCTGAAGCCGAAGCACCTGGATACGTCCGCGCTGGATACCCCGGCACTGGCGCTGGCGAATGCCGCGCGCGAGACGCTGCGCATGGGCGACGCAATGGAAACCATGCTCGAAGGCCTGCAAAAGGTGATGCACGGCGAGCCGCGAGAGGAGAAAGAGCTGCGCAGACTGGCGGACGATATCAACGTGCTCTATACCGCCATTAAGCTTTACCTGGCGCGCATGCCGCAGGACGAACTGGCGGAAGAGGAGTCCCGCCGCTGGGCGGAAATCATTGAGATGTCGCTTAACCTTGAGCAGGCCTCCGATATTGTTGAGCGCATGGGCAGCGAGATAGCCGATAAATCGCTGGCCGCACGCCGGGCGTTCTCCGTTGAAGGCTTAAAAGAGCTTGCAGCGCTGCACGAACAGCTGGTCAGCAACCTCAAGCTGGCGATGCTGGTCTTCTTTTCCAGTGACGTGCCGAGCGCGCGCCGCCTGCGCCGCAACAAGCATCGTTTCCGTATCCTGAACCGCCGCTATTCGCACGCCCACGTCGAGCGTCTGCATCAGCAGAACGTGCAGAGTATTGAGACCAGCTCACTCCACCTGGGGCTGCTGGGCGATATGAAGCGTCTCAACTCGTTGTTCTGCGCGGTGGCCTACAGCGTGATGGAACAGCCGGATGAAGATGACGAGCGGGATGAGTATTAATCTCTGAAAGCGCCTCGCAAAACCTTTTTGCGAGGCGTGACACCTTATCAAGCGCCATTTACACACTACACTTCGCCAATTCATGCGCATTCCGATGGGGGCTCATGCGCACTACTCATGGCTGCACTGCAGGAGCAGTTTCGTGCGCATCAGCGCGCAGAGTGGTTAGCAGAAAATAAAGTTTCTATCGAGGCCATTAACCAGTGGGTTGATGAAAACGGCTCCTTTAGTAACTTTCAGAGGTCGTTCTGATGGATCAATAGGCAGGCATATCGCCAAAAGAGTTAGGCGAGCGTGTCGCCGATCTTACGCAAAACAGTGCTTCATTGCGGGATGCACTCGATTTTTTGATCAACGGTTACTAACACTTTTTTGTCAGCCGCAAGGTAAGGTATATTTCGCCCTTCACAGGAGAAACTATGCTGCCAACTCAATCAACCCGATTAAACAAATACATTAGCGAGAGCGGAATCTGCTCACGTCGCGAGGCTGACCGTTACATTGAACAAGGTAACGTGTTTCTTAACGGCAAACGCGCCACCATCGGCGACCAGGTGGTCCCTGGCGATGTGGTTAAAGTGAATGGTCAGGTCATCGAACCGCGTGATGCTGAAGACCTGGTGTTTATCGCGTTGAACAAACCGGTTGGGATTGTCAGCACCACAGAAGACGGCGAGCGGGACAACATCGTTGATTTCGTGAACCACAGCAGCCGTATCTTCCCGATTGGCCGTCTGGATAAAGACTCTCAGGGGCTGATTTTCCTCACCAACCACGGCGATCTGGTCAACAAGATCCTGCGTGCCGGTAACGATCACGAAAAAGAGTACATTGTGACGGTGAATAAACCGGTCACGGACGACTTTATTCGCGGCATGGGCGCCGGTGTGCCGATCCTCGGTACCGTCACGAAAAAGTGTAAGGTGAAGAAAGAAGCGCCGTTCGCGTTCCGCATTACCCTGGTGCAGGGCTTAAACCGCCAGATCCGCCGCATGTGCGAACATTTCGGTTATGAAGTGACGAAGCTGGAGCGCACGCGCATCATGAACGTCAGCCTGTCCGGTATTCCGCTGGGTGAGTGGCGCGACTTAACGGACGACGAGCTGATCGAGCTGTTCAAGCTTATCGAGAATTCCTCGTCCGAAGCGAAGCCGAAGGCCAAAGCAAAACCGAAAGCTCAGGCGATTAAGCGCCCGGTCGTGAAGGCGCCGCAGGCGGAAGAGAAAGGGCGAGGCAAGCCGGGCAACGGAAAACGCTTTACCCAGCCGGGGCGTAAAAAGAAAGGGCGCTGATTAGCGCCTTCCACGGGTTGATGTGGTGGCGGACCAGGAAAAGGTCGCTTCTGCATCAGGTTTATAAGCCTGCTCTTTTTTCAGCTTGCGGGCCTTTTTCGCCGCGGCGTCACGTTGCGCCATCAGCTTATCGATGTACTCTTTTTTTACCTGATTGGTTTCGGCGTTCGTCAGCGTGCGGCCATGTGCGATACGAGCGCGGTCGAGAAGCGTTTTCAGCTCGCGCTGCTCGGCTTCCGTCATGTCTTTCTGGGTCAAACGTGGTGTAGCCATTGCTGAAGCCTCCTGATGTGGAGGCTTCAGTGTAAAGCAAGCAGCGTAAATTAACCCTGCTTCACCGCATCTTTTTTCGTTTGTTCATCAATCGGTTTGCCGGACCAGTAGCCCGCCAGCAGCGAGCCGGAGAGATTGTGCCAGACGGAGAACAGCGCACCCGGCAGGGCCGCCAGCGGCGAGAAGTAGATTTTACCGAGCGCCGCCGCCAGGCCGGAGTTCTGCATCCCTACCTCAATTGCCAGCGTGCGGCAGGTCGATTCGTCGAAGCCAAACAGCTTCCCGCCCCAGTAGCCGCCCAGCAGGCCAATGGTGTTATGCAGCACCACCGCGACGATCACCACAAAGCCTACGGAAGCAATGTGCGAGGCGGAGCCCGCCACCACGGCGCTGATGATGGCCAGAATACAGACCATCGAAAATGCGGGCAGGTATGGCTCAACGGCCTTCACCACGCGCGGTAAAAGATGGTGAATGACCAGCCCCAGCGCAATCGGGATCACCACGATTTGCAGAATGCTCAGCAGCATTCCCATCACGTCCACCTGAATATGCGCATCCACGTACAGGCGGGTTAACAGCGGTGTGGCAACGACGCCCACCAGCGTGGAGACGGACGAGATAGTGACGGAGAGCGCCACGTCGCCTTTCGCCAGATAGATCATGACGTTGGACGCCGTGCCGCTGGCCACGCTGCCCACCAGCACCATCCCGGCGGAAAGGTCGGGCGGCATCTTAAAGGCCATCGCCAGCAGCCACGCCGCGAGCGGCATCACCAGGTAGTGCAGAAATATCCCTGCCGCGACGGGCGCAGGGCGAGACAGCACGCGTTTGAAGTCGTCGACTTTCAGATGCACGCCCATACCGAACATGATCAGCATCAGCAGCGTGGTGACCCACGGACCAATACCGGTGAACGTGGTGGGCGTGTAATACGCGAGTACGGAAAGCAGCAGCGCCCATAACGGGAACAGCCGCGTAATAGCGGATAACATATTGGATTCCTTGCAGTATTGTCGTGTTGTTTAGTTATAAAAAAGCCGGGTCTGTGCCCGGCTTATAGATATTGTTTATCGTGCTAACGAATTTTATTCAAACAAATTCTGATGAAGTTTCTGCACCACCTGCTCGGCCTGATCGGCTGGCACCAGGAAGCAGAGGTTATAGCTGGACGCACCGTAGCAAATCATGCGGATGTTGAACGGGTCGAGCACGCCAAATACCTCTTTGCCCACGCCGCAGGCGCGCGACAGCTTGTTGCCGATGATGGCAACCAGCGCCAGGTCTTCTTCCACTTCCACGCGGCACAGCTCAGACAGCTCAATCAGCAGCGACTGCGTCAGCAGGGTGTCACCCGTTGAGGTTGAACCGGTGGTGTCCAGCGTTAGCGCAATGCTCACTTCCGAGGTGGTGATCAGATCCACGGAGATGTTGTGGCGTGCCAGAATGCCAAACACTTCCGCCAGGAAACCGCGGGAGTGCAGCATATTGTGACTGTGGAGCGTCACCAGCGTCTGGCGACGGCGCAGGGCTAGGGCGCGGAACAGCGGTGGGTTTTCCGTTTTCTTGCAGACCAGCGTCCCGCCCGCTTTTGGATCTTTACTGGAGCCGACGAAGACCGGGATATCGCTGCGTACGGCAGGCAGCAGCGTGGCCGGGTGCAGCACTTTCGCGCCGAAGGTGGCCATTTCCGCTGCTTCTTCGAAGGCGATCACATCAATACGTTTCGCCGCGGAAACGACGCGCGGGTCGGTGGTGTAAATGCCCGGAACGTCAGTCCAGATATCGACGCGCGTGGCATGCAGGGCTTCGCCCAGCAGCGCGGCGGTGTAGTCGCTGCCGCCGCGGCCAAGCGTGGTGGTGCGGCCTTTCGCTTCGCTGCCGATAAAGCCCTGGGTGATCACGATGCCGTCTGCCAGACGCGGGGCCAGCTGCTGATTGGTCAGTTCCGCCAGCGCCTCAACGTCCGGCTCGGCGCGGCCAAAGCGGTCGCTGGTGCGCATCACTTTACGCACGTCAAACCACTGCGCCTGAACGTTACGCTCGCGCATGATTTCAACAAACAGCAGGGTGGACATCAGCTCGCCGTGGCTGACCAGCTCGTCGGTCAGGGCGGTGGAGGTTGCCAGAGAAGCCGCTTCTGCCAGGGTAGTGATATTTTCCAGCAAACGTTCCACTTCCTCGCGGATGACGTTAGGGTTCTGCAGACGTTCAAGAATGTCGAACTGAATTTTGCGCAGTGCATCCAGCTTCACGAAACGTTCTGTCGCTTCCAGTCCTTCAGACAGAGAAACCAGCAGGTTCGTCACGCCGGCGGAGGCAGACAGCACCACCAGGCGGGTATTCGGATCGGCCAGCACCACATCGGCGCTGCGGTTCATGGCATCGTAATCGGCCACACTGGTGCCGCCAAATTTGGCGACCACAAAACTCGTCATAACAACCTCGTGTCAGGGAATGAATAAGCGACCTTGGCACAAGAGTGAAACGAAAACAGGTGCAGGCGCAAAATACGGCCCTATAAATAAAATGCGGGGGAGGTCCTGTCAATGCTGGGATTATGCGGATTTTTTATGGGGGGGTACCCCTGAGAAACAGGACTTATAACAGGGCCAGATTTTATGCTCCGTTTTAGGGCGTTTTGACCGACATTTATCCGCTCCGGGAGGGCGCTTCAGCAGCTATACTTTTCGGGTCTTTTCACCTGTGTTTGATGCAGGCCAGGGCAATGGCATAAAAACCATCACAATTTTTATTTGCAGGCGCTACAATCGACCGCAGTCACAATTCTCAAATCAGAAGAGTATTGCTAATGAAAAACATCAACCCAACGCAGACCGCTGCCTGGCAGGCACTCCAGAAACATTATGATGAAATGAAAGACGTCACCATCGCGGATCTTTTCGCGAAAGATGCCGATCGTTTCAACAAGTTCTCCGCGACCTTCGACGACCTGATGCTGGTGGATTTTTCTAAAAACCGCATTACCGAAGAGACGCTGGCAAAACTGCAGGATCTGGCGAAAGAGACTGAGCTTGCAGACGCCATCAAATCCATGTTCTCCGGCGAGAAGATCAACCGCACCGAAGATCGTGCCGTGCTGCACGTGGCCCTGCGTAACCGTAGCAATACGCCAATCATCGTTGACGGCAAAGACGTCATGCCGGAAGTGAACGCGGTGCTGGAAAAGATGAAAGCGTTCTCCGAAGCGATTATCTCCGGTAGCTGGAAAGGCTACACCGGCAAACCTATCACCGACGTGGTTAACATCGGTATCGGCGGTTCTGACCTCGGCCCGTTCATGGTGACCGAAGCGCTGCGTCCGTATAAAAACCACCTCAACATGCACTTTGTGTCTAACGTCGATGGTACCCACATCGCCGAAGTGCTGAAGAACGTGAACCCGGAAACCACCCTGTTCCTGGTTGCGTCTAAAACCTTTACCACTCAGGAAACCATGACCAACGCCCACAGCGCGCGCGACTGGTTCCTGAAAACCGCTGGCGACAACAAGCACGTGGCGAAACACTTCGCGGCGCTTTCTACCAACGGTAAAGCCGTCAGCGAGTTCGGTATCGACACCGCGAACATGTTCGAGTTCTGGGACTGGGTTGGCGGCCGCTACTCCCTGTGGTCTGCGATTGGCCTGTCCATCATCCTGTCCGTGGGCTTCGACACCTTCGTTGAGCTGCTCTCCGGCGCGCACGCGATGGACAAACACTTCTCCACCACCGCGCCTGAGAAAAACCTGCCGGTGCTGCTGGCGCTGATCGGGATCTGGTACAACAACTTCTTCGGCGCTGAAACCGAAGCGATCCTGCCGTACGACCAGTACATGCACCGCTTTGCGGCGTACTTCCAGCAGGGCAACATGGAATCCAACGGTAAATACGTTGACCGTAACGGCAACGCGGTGGACTACCAGACTGGTCCAATTATCTGGGGCGAGCCGGGCACTAACGGTCAGCATGCTTTCTACCAGCTCATTCACCAGGGCACCAAAATGGTACCGTGCGATTTCATCGCTCCGGCTATCACCCATAACCCGCTGTCCGACCACCATCCGAAGCTGCTGTCCAACTTCTTCGCCCAGACCGAAGCGCTGGCGTTCGGTAAATCCCGCGAGGTGGTTGAGCAGGAATACCGTGACCAGGGTAAAGATCCGGCAACGCTGGACCACGTGGTGCCGTTCAAGGTGTTTGAAGGCAACCGTCCAACCAACTCCATCCTGCTGCGCGAAATCACGCCGTTCAGCCTGGGCGCGCTGATTGCCCTGTACGAGCACAAAATCTTCACGCAGGGCGCGATCCTGAACATCTTCACCTTTGACCAGTGGGGCGTTGAGCTGGGCAAACAGCTGGCAAACCGTATTCTACCAGAGCTGGGTGACGATAAAGCGATTACCAGCCATGACAGCTCGACCAATGGGTTGATCAACCGTTATAAAGCATGGCGTGCGTAATTAAAACGACATGAAAACGTGCCGGCTTAATGCCGGCATTTTTTTATCGGATAATTCCTGATGTCTGTTATTTAACTCAAATTCTGGATCTGAGTTTAATCCGAAAAAGACGCTTAACCCGTTAATTGCTGCGGTTTATTTTAAGAAAATACGCAGAAATTAGATAATGTAAATATATTATAAGTATTTGTTTTGTATTTCTTTTGTATTTTTTGGATTTGTCCTTCATTTCCATTTTAACCATTATTCCGAAAACCCACTCCCTATTTCCCCTTACGGCAAACCCACGGCATGAGTTGTGTATACTCGATTCCGCCTGAAATTCTTTTCGGGCAAATCTCCATTCATTCATTGAAGGGAAATTGTTATGAAGAAAGTACTGTATGGCATTTTTGCCATATCTGCGCTTGCGGCGACATCTGTTTATGCAGCTCCGGTTCAGGTCGGGGAAGCGGCAGGGTCGGCTGCGACGTCTGCGTCTGCGGGAAGTTCTACCGCAGCCAGCGCCAGCACCGTAAGTTCAGCCGTGGGTGTCGCGCTGGCGGCAACCGGTGGCGGTGATGGCTCCAACACCGGAACCACGACCACCACGACAACCAGCACCCAGTAATAGCGGGTGTTTTAATCATAACCACACTTCGGTGTGGTTATTTCGCCCCTTCGGAGAAGAGTCGTGAAGCGACCTGCAATCATTCTGATTTGCCTGCTGCTGCAGGCGTGCTCGGCCACCACTAAAGGGCTGGGAAATTCACTGTGGGAAAGCATGTTCGGCACGCCGGGCGTACATCTGACCGATGACGAACTTCAGAACATGCCTTATGCCAGTCAGTACATGCAGCTTAACGATGGCCCGCAGCTGTTTGTGGTGCTCGCTTTCGATGAAAACGGGCAGCAGAAATGGGTGACGCAGGATCAGGCCACCATCGTGACGCAGCATGGCCGTATCGTGAAAACCCTGCTGGGCGGCGACAACCTGCTGGAGGTGAATAATCTCGCCGACGACCCGCTGATCAAGCCGAACCAGATCGTCGACGGCGCAGGCTGGACGCGCACGATGGGCTGGACTGAACACAAGCAGGTGCGTTACGCCACGGCACGCTCGACCTTCCGCTGGGACGGCACCGACAGCGTGAAGGTCGGCAGCGACGAAACGCAGGTTCGCGTGCTGGATGAAGAGGTCACTACCGATCGGGCCACCTGGCACAACCGCTTCTGGATTGACGAGGAAGGGCAGATCCGCCAGTCATTACAGTATCTTGGTGCCGGATTCTTTCCGGTCAAAACCACCCTGATCAAGGCGGCGAAATCATGAAAATGCTCATCCACGCTGCGCTTATCGCCAGTTTTGCCGCGCCGCTGGCATGGTCCGCCGGGACTGTGAAAGTCTACACGCCGGACAGTGAAAAACCCAAAACCTTAACCCACGCCGAGCATCTTCTCGATCTCGTCGGACAGCCAAGGCTCGCCAACAGCTGGTGGCCAGGCGCGGTCATCGCTGAACGGCAGAAGACCGTTGAAGCGGAACAGCAGCACAAGGCGCTCCTTGCCAGGCTAACGGGATTAGCGGAGCAGGAAGACGGCGACGACGCGGCGGCGATTAATAGCGTTCGCCAGCAGCTGCAGGCGCTGAAGGTGACGGGCCGACAGAACGTCAATCTTGACCCGGATGACGTGCGGGTCACGGAAAACGGCAACCCGGCGCTGGAAGGGGACTACACGCTCTGGCTTCCGGCGAAGCCGACGACGGTGACCGTGATGGGGCTGATCGGCAGCCCGGGTAACAAGCCCTTTACCCCCGGTCGTGACGTGGCGAGTTATCTCGACGAGCAGAGTCGGCTGAGCGGCGCGGATAACAGCTACGCCTGGGTGATTTACCCCGACGGCCACACGCAAAAAGCCCCCGTTGCTTACTGGAATAAACGTCATATCGAACCCATGCCGGGCAGCATTATTTTTGTCGGTTTTGCCGACCATTTCTGGACGAAGGCGTATGACGGGCTTAACGCCGATATCCTTCACTCCCTGATTCAGCGGATACCGGAATAATGAAAAGAACCTATCTCTACAGCATGCTGGCGCTCTGCGTGAGTGCCGCCTGCCATGCAGAAACGTATCCGGCACCCATTGGCCCGTCTCAGTCAGACTTCGGCGGCGTCGGTTTACTGCAAACGCCCACCGCGCGTATGGCGCGCGAAGGGGAAATTAGCATTAACTACCGTGATAACGACCAGTATCGCTACTACTCGGGGTCAGTGCAGCTGTTCCCGTGGCTTGAAGCCACGCTGCGCTATACCGACGTGCGGACGAAACAATACAGCAGCGTCGAGGCGTTCTCAGGCGATCAGACCTACAAAGATAAAGCCTTCGACGTCAAGCTGCGCCTGTGGGAAGAGAGCTACTGGATGCCGCAGGTCTCCGTGGGCGCCAAAGATATCGGCGGTACCGGCCTGTTTGATGCGGAATACATCGTGGCCAGCAAGGCCTGGGGGCCGTTCGACTTCTCGCTTGGCCTGGGATGGGGCTATCTCGGCACCAGCGGAAACGTGAAAAACCCGTTTTGCTCCTACAGCGATAAATACTGCTACCGCGATAACAGCTATAAGAAAGCGGGCTCCATCAACGGGGATCAGATGTTCCACGGTCCGGCATCGCTGTTTGGCGGTGTGGAGTATCAAACCCCATGGCAGCCGTTACGCCTGAAGCTGGAGTACGAGGGGAATGATTACTCGCAGGACTTCGCCGGGAAGATTGAGCAGAAGAGCAAGTTTAACGTCGGCGCAATTTATCGCGTCACCGACTGGGCCGACGTTAACCTCAGCTACGAGCGCGGCAATACGGTGATGTTCGGCTTCACGCTGCGCACCAACTTTAACGACATGCGGCCGCACTACAATGATAACGCGCGGCCTGCATACCAGCCGGAACCGCAGGATGCGATTCTGCAGCACTCCGTGGTGGCAAACCAGCTGACGCTGCTGAAATACAATGCCGGCCTGGCGGATCCTAAAATTCAGGTGAAAGGCGATACGCTTTACGTCACCGGCGAGCAGGTGAAATACCGCGACTCGCGGGAAGGGATCGAGCGCGCCAACCGGATCATCATGAACGATCTGCCAGAGGGGATCCGCACGATCCGCGTGACGGAGAACCGTCTCAACCTGCCGCAGGTGACGACGGAAACGGATGTTGCCAGCCTTAAGCGCCACCTCGAAGGCGAGCCGCTGGGACATGAAACCGAGCTGGTGCAAAAACGCGTTGAGCCGATCGTGCCAGAAACCACAGAGCAGGGCTGGTATATCGACAAGTCGCGCTTCGATTTCCATATCGATCCGGTGCTGAACCAGTCCGTCGGTGGGCCGGAAAACTTCTACATGTATCAGCTGGGCGTCATGGCGACGGCGGATCTGTGGCTGACCGACCATCTGCTGACCACCGGCAGCCTGTTCGGCAACATCGCCAACAACTACGACAAGTTCAACTACACCAATCCGCCAAAAGACTCGTCGCTGCCGCGCGTGCGTACCCGCGTGCGTGAGTACGTGCAGAACGATGCTTACGTGAACAACCTGCAGGCCAACTACTTCCAGTACTTCGGCAACGGCTTCTACGGCCAGGTGTACGGTGGATATCTGGAAACCATGTACGGCGGCGCGGGGGCGGAAGTGCTTTATCGTCCTGTCGACAGCAACTGGGCGTTCGGGATTGATGCTAACTATGTTAAACAGCGTGACTGGCGCAGCGCGCAGGACATGATGAAGTTCACCGACTACAGCGTCAAAACCGGACACCTGACCGCCTACTGGACGCCGTCGTTCGCGCCTGACGTGCTGGTGAAAGCCAGCGTAGGCCAGTACCTGGCGGGCGATAAGGGCGGTACGCTGGACATCTCCAAACACTTCGATAGCGGCGTCGTGGTGGGCGGCTACGCCACCATTACCAACGTCTCGCCGGACGAATACGGGGAAGGGGACTTCACCAAGGGAGTCTATGTGTCGATTCCGCTGGATCTGTTCTCGTCAGGCCCAACCCGCAGCCGTGCAGCGGTTGGCTGGACGCCGCTGACGCGCGACGGCGGCCAGCAGCTTGGACGTAAGTTCCAGCTGTACGACATGACCAGCGATAAGAACATTAACTTCCGCTGATTCTTTACGCCGGGCGGCACTGCGCTTACCCGGCCTACGGCTTCGTAGGCCGGGTAAGCGCAGTGCCACCGGGAAAATCACAAGCGGCGCAGCAGCCTCGCCGGGTTACCGGCATAGACACCTTTCTCGACAATCGATTTTGTTACCACGCTTCCTGCTCCAATCACCGCCCCGTCGCAGATGGAGACCGCCAGGATGGTGGCACCGCTGCCTATTGATACGTCATTACCCACGGTAATGCGTCCCCAGCTGTTTCGGTCAGCATTGGGTTTGCCTTCGCGGAACATATCGTTGGCAAACATCACCCCATGGCCAATAAAACAGCGTTCGCCTACGGTAACGTACTCGCAAATGAAGGTGTGCGACTGAATTTTGCTGTCGTCGCCAATGTACGTATTGCCCTGGATTTCAACAAACGGGCCGACGAATACGGCGTTGCCCAGCACGCAGTCGTAAAGATTAGTAGGTTCATATACGGTCACATTGTCGCCGCAGGTCACGTTGCGAACCCCGGTTGGTTTACGATCCATCGGTTACCTCCCTACATAAAACATAATTAAAAAATATAGATCTCCGTCACATTTTTGCGTTATACAGAAACCTCGCCCTGGAGAATGAGGTGCTGTATGACATCCCTGACTCGCCCGCGCGTTGAGTTTATCTCAACTATCCTCCAGACCGTGCTGAACCTCGGTCTGTTGAGCCTTGGCCTGATACTGGTCGTCTTTTTGGGTAAAGAGACGGTGCATCTGGCGGATGCGCTGTTTGCCCCTGAACAAACCAGCAAATATGCGCTGGTGGAAGGACTGGTGGTCTACTTTCTCTACTTTGAATTTATCGCCCTGATTGTGAAGTATTTTCAGTCCGGCTTTCACTTCCCACTACGTTATTTTGTCTACATTGGGATCACCGCCATTGTGCGGCTGATCATCGTCGATCATAAATCCCCGCTCGACGTGCTGATCTACTCGGCGGCGATCCTGCTGCTGGTGATCACCCTCTGGCTGTGCAATTCGAAGCGGCTGAAACGGGAATAAAAAAATGGCGCTCCGAAGAGCGCCTAACAACAGTCACAAGTTGGGTCAATACAATACGTCTAAAGTTGAGGGTTGCAGTGGCATAACAAAATGAAACTTAACCTTTCACACCGCCCGCCGTCAGGCCGTTCACCAGCCAGCGCTGCGCCAGCAGGAACACCACGGTAATCGGGATGGCAGAGAGTACGGCCGCCGCGGCAAAGTCGCCCCACAGGTAGTTTTGCGGGTTGAGGTATTGCTGCATACCCACGGCCAGGGTGTAGCTGTTCACATCACGCAGTAACAGTGAGGCAACCGGTACTTCAGTGATCGCAGCGATAAACGACAGGATAAACACCACCGCCAGAATCGGCACCGACAGCGGCAGCAGCACCAGGCGGAACGCCTGCCACGGGGTAGCCCCATCCAGCGCGGCGGCTTCTTCCAGCGAGCCGTCGATGGTTTCGAAATAGCCTTTAATGGTCCACACATGCAGTGCGATACCGCCAAGGTAGGCGAAGATCACGCCGCCGTGGGTGTTCAGGCCGATAAACGGGACGTACTGGCCCAGGCGGTCAAACAGGGCATACAGCGCCACCAGCGACAGCACCGCCGGGAACATCTGGAAAATCAGCATCCCTTTCAGCAGCGTCGCTTTGCCCGGGAAACGCATACGGGCAAAGGCGTAGGCGCAGGTGGTGGACAGCGCCACGATACCAATGGCGGTAATGCCTGCGATTTTCACCGAGTTCCACAGCCACAGCAGCACCGGGAACGGCGGCGGCGTGACGCGGCCATCCGCGTGTTCCACGCTAAAGCCCAGCGCGAGCTTCCAGTGCTCCCAGGAGATTTCGTCCGGGATCAGGCTTCCTGTCGCGAAGTTACCTGAACGCAGGGAGATGGCGATAACCATCAGCAGCGGGAACATGATCGCCGCGATGAAAATCAGCAGGCCTAAGTGCGTCGCCAGGAGGCGCAACTTCTGAGATTTGGGTTGTACCATTGCCATGATCGATGCCCTCCTTAGTCGAATTTCATACGTGTGGCTTTCAGGTTCACAATCGCCAGGGCGCCTACCAGCAGGAAGATCAGGGTGGCAATCGCTGCCGCCAGACCGAAGTCCTGGCCGCCGCCGCCTTCGAAGGCGATACGGTAGGTGTAGCTCACGAGCAGGTCGGTATAGCCTGCCGGCGTCGTAGTGCCGAGGCGGTCCGGGCCGCCGTTGGTCAACAGCTGAATCAGCACGAAGTTGTTAAAGTTAAAGGCGAAGCTGGCAATCATCAGCGGGGTGAGCGGCTTGATGAGCAGCGGCAGCGTAATCTTAAAGAAGTTCTGGAACGGGCCCGCGCCGTCCATTGCCGAAGCTTCGTACAGGTCATCCGGGATGGCCTTCAGCAGCCCCATGCACAGGATCATCATGTACGGATAGCCCAGCCAGGTATTCACGATGATGATCATCGAGCGAGCGGTGGTCGGGTCGCTGAACCAGGCCGGTTTGATGCCGAACAGGGCGCTCAGCATCATGTTGATTTCACCGAAGCTCTGGTTAAACAGCCCTTTGAAAATCAGAATCGAGATAAACGACGGCACGGCATACGGCAGAATCAGCAGCACGCGGTAGATCGCTTTGCCCTTCAGGGATTCCCACTGGACCAGACAGGCCAGAACCATGCCCACGGCAACGGTCAGTATCACCGTCAGCACCGAGAAGACCACCGTCCAGACAAAGATGGCGAAGAAGGGTTTCTGAATGCCTTCGTCGGTAAACACGCGGGTAAAGTTGTCCCAGCCGATGGTGACGGTGTAGCCCGGGCTGAGCTTGTCATCACCCCATTTGCCGTCGGCAGTAATGGACTGATAGAAACCAATGTCGTTATTCGGACGGTACTTCACGCCGCTCTGGTTGTTGGTCAGCGTGCCGTCATCCGCCAGGGTATAGAGCGGTTGGGTGCCGGAGAACTGGCGCAGCGAGCTCATGGTCACTTTGCTTTCATCTGGCAGCACGGCGGTGAGCTGGGTCAGCGCCTGGCGGTTCTGGGTAATGACGCGCAGGTTGGCACGTTCACCTTCCGGCAGGGCCTCGGCCTCTTTTAAGGCCAGCTTCAGCTCGCCGCCAAATTTGAACGCGTCGGAAACGTAGTATTTGCCGCTTGCTTCGTCAGTAAGCGCTAACTTCCACTCGTTCCCCGCAGGATAGAGGCCGAAGTTAAAGGTCTTGCCTGCCTGATATGAGCGATCCAGCAGGACCTGCTGGGCGCGTTCCTGCGCAAGCTGGTTGGTGCTGCTGTAGTTGGTAAACGCAATGGCGATGGTACAAATCAGCGGGAACAGGACAAACAGCCCCATCCCGGCCACGCCCGGGTAGACATAGCGCCAGGCATAGGCTTTACGGTTGGCGAAAATATACAGGCCAGCAGAGCTTAAAATCAGCGTCATGATGGCGAACAGATATTCCCCTTGTACGTACATTAAAACAACAAGGTAACCCACCAGCAGACACAGCAGACCTATCGCTGACCACTTCAGCGCGTCGCTTTGCCACCAGCGTTTCTTTTTAATGACATCCATGGGGTTTTTCCTCTACAACGTTTGATCTTTTCTCCCTCTCCTGGGGGAGAGGGCCGGGGTGAGGGCGTGCGAATAGCGACGACCCTCACCCTAACCCTCTCCCAAAGGGAGAGGGGACTACGTCATTACTTAGTAATACGACCCTGAGCATCTTTCAGCGCGGCATCAACGGTCTGGCGACCGCTTGCAGCGTTGATGACCGCGGTACGGGTGGCGTACCAGAACGCAGCCATCTGTGGGATGTTCGGCATGATTTCGCCTTTCTGGGCGTTATCCATGGTAGCCGCGATACGTGGGTCTTTCGCCAGCTGATCCTGGAAGGATTTCAGCGCAACGGCGCCCAGCGGTTTGTCCTTGTTCACTTCATCCAGACCCTGATCGGTCAGCAGGTAGTTTTCCAGGAACTCTTTCGCCAGCTCTTTGTTCGGGCTGGCGGCGTTGATACCCGCGCTCAGCACGCCAACGAACGGTTTAGACGGCTTGCCTTTGAAGGTTGGCAGCAGCGTCACGCCGTAGTTGATTTTGCTCTTGTCGATGTTGGTCCAGGCCCACGGACCGTTGATGGTCATCGCGGTTTCGCCTTTGTTGAACGCCGCTTCCGCGATGGAGTAATCGGTATCCGCGTTCATGTGTTTGTTCTTGATCAGGTCAACCAGGAAGGTCAGGCCCGCTTTCGCACCTGCGCTGTCGACGCCCACGTCTTTTACGTCGTATTTGCCGTTTTCAAACTTGAACGCGTAACCGCCGTCGGCAGCAATCAGCGGCCAGGTGAAGTACGGCTCTTGCAGGTTGAACATCAGGGCAGATTTACCTTTCGCCTTCAGCTCTTTGTCCAGTTTCGGGATCTCTTCCCAGGTTTTCGGCGGGTTAGGTACCAGGTCTTTGTTATAAATCAGAGACAGGGCTTCAACCGCGACAGGATAAGCGATCAGCTTGCCGTTATAGCGAACAGCGTCCCAGGTGAACGGGAACAGTTTGTCCTGGAAAGCTTTGTCCGGGGTGACTTCAGCCAGCAGGCCAGACTGCGCGTAACCACCGAAACGGTCATGCGCCCAGAAGATGATGTCCGGGCCGTCGCCGGTTGCCGCAACCTGCGGGAATTTCTCTTCCAGTTTGTCCGGGTGTTCTACGGTAACTTTGATGCCGGTGTCTTTCTCGAATTTTTTGCCCACTTCGGCCAGGCCGTTATAGCCTTTGTCGCCGTTAATCCAGATAACCAGTTTGCCTTCTTCAATTTTGGCGAGCGCCGGTGCGGAAATCATCATTGCTGCGAGGGCGGACAATGCGAAAACGCGTGCGCCAGTCTTGATATTCATAGCTGCCATCCTTTTTGGTGATGTCTCATGGTATGACTTCAGTGGTTCAACGTGTCTCAGTCTCCTTATTTGACATCCTCTTTCCATCCTCCCAACCCCTACGCCCCGCCCCCCGTTTGTGTGATCTCCGTTGCATAAATTTAAGTTATGAGTGCTGGCGCACATAAAAACCCACCGAATTTTGCAGGCGGCTTCACGAATTTTGCCTCAGCCCTCCCACGGCGGTCGCAGAGCCTGCTCTCTCATCCTCCCGCCTCCTCCCCCATAAAAAAGGCGGGGGGTGGAGGATTCGGGAAAGTAATGGATACCCCATAGTGAACTTATCTTGAATGTTTCTGTCGGTGACAGGTTGTAACGAAGGGAGAAGGGCATGGCGAGCGTACAGCTGCGTAATGTAACGAAAGCCTGGGGTGACGTTGTGGTGTCCAAAGACATCAATCTGGACATCAACGAAGGCGAATTCGTGGTGTTTGTTGGCCCATCAGGCTGTGGTAAATCTACTCTGCTGCGTATGATTGCCGGTCTTGAAACCATCACCAGCGGCGACCTGCTGATTGGTGATACCCGAATGAATGACATCCCGCCTGCCGAACGTGGCGTAGGCATGGTGTTCCAGTCTTATGCACTCTATCCCCATCTTTCCGTTGCCGAGAACATGTCCTTTGGCCTGAAGCTGGCCGGCGCGAAGAAAGAGGTCATTAACCAGCGCGTGACGCAGGTAGCTGAAGTATTACAGCTGGCGCACCTGCTGGAGCGAAAGCCGAAAGCGCTTTCCGGCGGTCAGCGTCAGCGCGTGGCGATTGGCCGTACCCTGGTCGCCGAGCCGCGCGTCTTCCTGCTCGACGAACCGCTTTCCAACCTGGATGCCGCCCTGCGCGTCCAGATGCGTATCGAAATCTCCCGTCTGCACAAGCGTCTTGGCCGCACGATGATTTACGTCACCCACGATCAGGTCGAAGCGATGACCCTCGCCGACAAAATCGTGGTGCTGGATGCCGGTCGCGTGGCGCAGGTGGGTAAACCGCTGGAGCTGTATCACTACCCGGCAGACCGCTTTGTTGCGGGCTTCATTGGCTCGCCAAAGATGAACTTCCTGCCCGTCAAAGTGACCGCGACAGCCATTGAACAGGTACAGGTGGAGCTGCCAAACCGCCAGCAGGTCTGGCTGCCGGTCGACAGCGCCAACGTACAGGTCGGGGCAAACATGTCCCTCGGTATTCGTCCTGAGCATCTGCTGCCGAGCCACATCGCTGATGTGACCCTGGAAGGCGACGTTCAGGTCGTCGAACAGCTTGGTCACGAAACACAGATTCATATCCAGATCCCCGCCATCCGTCAGAACCTGGTCTACCGCCAGAATGACGTGGTGTTGGTAGAAGAGGGTGCCACATTCGCTATCGGCTTGCCGCCAGAGCGTTGCCATCTGTTCCGTGAGGATGGCACTGCATGTCGTCGGTTGCATAAAGAGCCAGGCGTTTAAGCAATCCCAAAAGAAAACACGAAACCGACAGGTGAAGTGTTCAAAGAAAAGCAATGATCTCAGGAGATAGAATGATGATTACTCTGCGCAAACAAGTCCCTCTGGCAATCGCCATTGCGGCAGGCATCCTGTCTGCCCAGGCGGGTGCTGTAGATTTTAAAGGTTATGCTCGTTCTGGCATCGGCTGGACCGGGAGTGGTGGTGAACAACAATGTTTCCAGACCACCGGTGCGGATTCTAAATATCGTCTTGGTAACGAGTGTGAAACCTATGCGGAAGTTAAATTAGGCCAGGAAGTGTGGAAAGAAGCGGACAAGAGCTTCTATTTCGATTCCAACATCGCCTATAAAACTGCTCAGCTTAACGACTGGGAAGACAGTAACACGCCAGCAGTGCGTGAGTTTAACGTCGTAGGTAAAAACCTGATTGATTCACTGCCAGGGGCAAATATTTGGGCAGGTAAGCGTTTCTATCAACGTCATGACGTTCACATGATCGACTTCTACTACTGGGATATTTCTGGTCCTGGTGCAGGTCTGGAAAACGTTGATGTCGGTATAGGTAAACTCTCTCTCGCAGCAACTCGTTCTTCTGAATCCGGCGGCTCCTCGGCTTTTGGCGATCGCGATCCGAATACCGGTCTGCGTACCTATAACAACAAAGTGCCAAACGACGTGTTTGATGCGCGTTTAGCCGGTATGGAAATTAACCCGGGCGGTACTCTGGAACTGGGTGTTGACTACGGCCATACCAACATTCCTGACGATTACTACCTGCAGCCTGGTGCATCGAAAGATGGCTGGATGTTCACTGCAGAACACACCCAGAGCATGATGAAAGGCTTCAACAAGTTTGTGGTGCAGTACGCCACCGACTCCATGATTTCTCAGGGTAAAGGTCAGGCGCGTGGGGGTGCTGTTGATAATGACGGCAGCCTGATCCGTATCCTCGACCACGGTGCGATCACGCTGGCGGATAAATGGGACCTGATGTACGTCGGTATGTATCAGGATATCGATCGTGACAACAATCAAGGTACCACCTGGTACACCGTGGGCGTGCGTCCAATGTACAAATGGACGCCTATCATGAGCACCTTGCTGGAAGTGGGATATGACAACGTCAAATCTCAGCAAACCGGCGATCGTAACGACCAATACAAAATCACTCTGGCACAACAGTGGCAGGCGGGTGACAGCATCTGGTCCCGTCCAGCGATTCGCGTGTTTGCTACCTACGCCAAGTGGGATGAGAAATGGGGTTACGTGAAGACCGACTCTGAGGGTAACTTCTCTTCCACTGCTGCAAGCAACAGCACTGTAACTCCGTTCGGTACGACCAGCCGTGGTGACAGCGATGAGTGGACCTTCGGTGCTCAGATGGAAATCTGGTGGTAATTTTAGACGTTAATGTATTTAAAAGAGGGGCTTAGGCCCCTCTAACTCATAACGCATTTCTCGGAAAGTATGCGCTATTGCCTGGCTACCATGCTTTCGAATAATGAGGTCATAACGATGAAAAAAAGTCTCTTAGCACTCTGTCTGACGGCGGGCATGTTTGCTGCATTACCAGCAGTGAGCTTGGCTGATGTCAATATCGTTCCGCAGAACACGACTGCTGCGCCTGCGATCCCCTCTGCCACACTGCAAAGTCTGAACTGGGTGCCCGTGAATGTGGCACAAACCCAGACCATCGAGTTGGGGAATACAGGACAGACCCTGAATGTACCGGGAATTTCAGGACCGGTTGCTGCATGGAGTGTCCCTGCAAATGTGGGTGAGTTAACGTTAACGCTTGTCAGTGAAGCCGACAAAACACCCTCTGTATTTGCACCAAACGTGTTAGTGCTTGATCAAAACATGTCGCCTTCAGCTTTTTTCCCAAGCAGTTATTTTACCTATCAGAAACCCGGCGTCATGTCGGCTGACCGCCTTGAGGGCATACTGAAACTGACACCCGCTTTAGGCCAGCAAAAGATTTATATCCTCGCGTTTACTACGCCCGAAGATCTGCAGCGCACCACCAAAATGATTGATCCGGCAAAATCCTATGCTCAGGGGGCGGGTAACGCTATTCCTGATATTCCTGATCCGGTCGCTCGCCACGTGACGAACGGTACGCTAAAACTCAAAGTTCAAACAAACACCAGCTCCAGTATTCTGGTCGGGCCGTTATTCGGATCCTCTGGCCCTGCTGCTGTCACCGTTGGCAACACTGCGGCACCTGCACCTGCCTATACCGCACCCGCTGCCACGGCAGCCGCACCGGTAGCGACTGCAGCGCCTGCCCCGGCGAAGAAAGCCGAGCCGGTACTGAACGACACCGAAGAGTACTTCAACAACGCCATTAAGCAGGCGGTGAAGCGCGGCGATGTCGATAAAGCGCTGAAGCTGCTTGATGAAGCCGAACGTTTAGGTTCAACCACTGCCCGTTCCACCTTTATCAGCAGTGTAAAAGGCAAGGGGTAACCGTTTCCCCACAGTGCTGATTTGTTAGTAGTTTGGTGCGCCTGAGTGGGCGCACTTTTTTTCGTATCGGCCAGGCTGTTGCGCCCATGTTGCGATCGTGATCGTTAAATAACGTTTGGCCCCCCTCAATCCGTGTTTCTGCGATACAATGCCATTACGTTATGTATCGGAGAGTCTGGCATGTCACACCCTGCGCTAACGCAACTGCGTGCGCTGCGCTATTTCGACCAAATACCTGCGCTTGATCCGCAGCAGCTGGACTGGTTGCTGCTGGAAGATTCCATGACGAAACGTTTTGAGCAACAGGGTAAAACGGTCACGGTGACCCTGATTCAGGAAGGGTTTGTCTCTGGCGATGAGATCGCCAACGAGCTGCCGCTGCTGCCGCCCGAGCCACGTTACTGGCTGCGCGAAATTTTGCTCTGTGCCGATGGCGAGCCGTGGCTTGCCGGACGGACGGTAGTGCCCGAGTCCACCCTTTCCGGGCCAGAACTGGCACTGCAACGTCTGGGGAAAACGCCTCTGGGGCGTTACCTTTTCACCTCGTCTGAGCTTACCCGGGATTTTATTGAGATTGGTCGTGATGCTGAACTGTGGGGGCGTCGTTCCCGCCTTCGCCTGAGCGGTAAACCGTTAATACTGACGGAGCTTTTTTTACCGGCATCACCGTTGTACTAAGAGGAAGAAAAAATGGAGTGGAGCCTGACGCAGAATAAGCTGTTGGCGTATCACCGCTTAATGCGTACCGATAAACCCATTGGCGCGTTGCTGCTGCTGTGGCCGACCCTCTGGGCGCTGTGGCTTGCCACGCCGGGCGTGCCGCCGCTGTGGATCCTGGGCGTGTTCGTTGCCGGCGTCTGGCTGATGCGCGCGGCGGGCTGCGTGGTGAATGACTATGCCGATCGTAAATTCGACGGTCATGTTAAGCGTACTGCCGGTCGTCCGTTACCCAGCGGGCAGGTCACCGGGAAAGAAGCCCGCGTGCTGTTTATTGTTCTGGTGCTGCTCTCTTTCCTGCTGGTGTTAACCCTGAACACCATGACCATTTTGCTTTCCGTTGCGGCGCTGGCCCTGGCCTGGGTTTATCCGTTTATGAAGCGCTATACCCACCTGCCTCAGGTGGTGCTGGGCGCGGCGTTTGGCTGGTCGATTCCGATGGCGTTTGCGGCGGTTAGTGAGTCCTTACCGCTCAGCTGCTGGCTGATGTTCCTGGCGAACATTCTCTGGGCGGTGGCTTACGACACGCAATATGCAATGGTAGACCGCGACGATGACCTGAAAATCGGCATCAAATCCACCGCCATCCTCTTTGGTCGTCACGACAAGCTGATTATCGGTATCCTGCAGGTCGCGGTATTGGCGCTGATGGTGGCGATTGGCCGCCTGAACGGGCTGAACTGGGCGTTTTACTGGTCCGTGCTGGTGGCGGGGCTGCTGTTTGCTTATCAGCAGAAGCTGATCGCTAAGCGTGAACGTGATGTCTGCTTCAAGGCGTTTATGAACAATAACTACGTCGGTCTGGTGCTGTTTTTAGGCCTGGCGATGAGCTATTTCTTATAAAAAAGTCGGGTGGCGGCTTCGTCTTACCCGATCCACGATCTGGCAGGAAATGTAGGCCCGGTAGCGTTAGCGCCACCGGGCGTTTTTTTACCGGCGACGCAGCAGCCGAAGCGCGTTCGCCGTCACCAGCACCGTTGCCCCCGTATCCGCCAGCACCGCCAGCCACAGTCCGGTCATGCCGAGCAGGGTCGTCACCAGGAAAATCCCCTTCAGCCCGAGCGCGATGCCGATGTTCTGACGGATATTGGCCCGCGTCGCGCGCGCAAGATCGATCATCTGGGCCAGCCCGGTCAGGCGGTTGTGGGTCAGCGCCGCGTCGGCGGTCTCCAGCGCCACGTCAGTACCGCTACCCATCGCAATACCAATGGTGGACGCTTTCATCGCCGGGGCATCGTTGATCCCGTCACCGACCATTGCCAGCGGCGCCTGAGCGTTCAGTTCCGTCACCGCGCTGACCTTATCCGCAGGCAGCAATCCGGCTTTAAACGCCAGCCCCAGCTCACCGGCAATCGCTGCCGCCGCGCGAGGGTTATCACCGGTGAGAATCACGCCCTTCACGCCCAGCTGATGCAGCGCCGCCACGGCCTCTTTTGCGTCATCGCGCAGGGTGTCGCGTAGCGCCAGCATCCCTTTTGCGGTGCCGTCCTGCATGACGGTCACGACCGTCTGTCCGGTCTGTTCTAACGTCTCCACCTCTGGAGTAGAAGACTTACCCGCCGCGACAATCAGCACCTTTTTACCGTCAACGGTGGCTTCAATCCCTGACCCTACCAGCGCCCGCTGGGCGGTTGCCGGAGGTATGTTTAGTCCGCGCGACTGCGCTTCACGCACAATCGCCTGCGCCAGCGGATGGGTGGAGCCCTGTTCAACGGCGGCGGCCAGGGTCAGCAGTTCATCCTCACTGATATCCTGCGGATACACGCCGGTCACCTGCGGCTTGCCCACGGTCAGCGTACCGGTTTTATCAAAAGCGATATGCTGGACCTGGCTGAGCTGCTCCAGCGCCGCGCCGCCCTTAATCAGCGCCCCGCGACGTGCCGCAGCCGCCAGACCGGACGTAATCGCCGCCGGGGTGGAAATCACCAGCGCGCATGGGCAGCCGATCAGAAGCAGCGTCAGCCCTTTATAAATCCAGCCCTCCCACGGCGCGCCAAAGAACAGCGGTGGGACGACGGTAACCAGCAGGGCCACCAGCATAATGGCGGGCGTGTAGATCCGGCTGAAGCGGTCGATAAAGCGTTCGACCGGCGCGCGGCGCTCCTCAGCCTCTTCAATCAGCTTCAGGATACGGTCGATGGCGCTGTCGCCTGGCTCGGAAAGCACGGTGAGCTGTACCAGACGATCGACGCTGGTGGCGCCTGCAGGCACTTTTTCACCCGCCTCACGTTCAACCGGAATGGACTCGCCGGTCAGGGCGCTTTCATCAAAGCTTGCGGTGGCGGTAAGCAGCGCGCCGTCTGCAGGCAGGCGTCCGCCTGCCGCGACTTCTATCACGTCGCCCGGACGCAGCGTAGTGATGGCGACCGTTTCACGCGTACCGTTTACCACGCGAATGGCGGTTTCCGGCTTCAGCGCCATCAGCGCGCTGACCCCTTTACGCGCCCGGCTCGCCGCCCAGCCCTCAAGACGTTCGCCGATTAAGAACAGCAGCAGCACCATCGCCGCTTCTGCCGTCGCGCCAATGAACAGCGCGCCGATGGCCGCCACGCTCATCAGCGTTTCGATGGCAAACCAGCTGCCGCTTTTCATCAGGCGCAGCGCCTGACGGGCAATCGGGAACAGACCGACCAGGGTGGTGGCGATAAACGCCAGATTGCCGAACGGGTGGTTAATCTGCTCCAGACCCCAGCTCAGGGACATCATGATGATGAGGGTAATGAGCGGCAGGTTTTCTTTCAGGGAGGAGACTTTTTCAATGGGCGCCGTTTCGCTGCGCAGGGTATAACCCGCCTTGCTGACGGCGGCTTCAACCTGCTTGCTGACGTCGTTATCGGCGCTAACCAGCAGCTTTTCGGTGGCGAACAGCACCTGAACGTGACTCACGCCCGGCACCTGTTTGACGGCGTTTTCCACTTTGCGCGCGCAGGCGGCGCAGTCCATGCCGTTGACGACCCAGCTGTAGCGGTTGCCGCTTTCAGAAAGGGGTTGAGTTTGCGTTTCGCACGCGCCTTCGCAGCAGCAGTCGTCTTTCGACGGAGCCGGGCTGAGCTTAAGTGCCGAGAATTGAGGAACTTTTTTAGGTATTTCTGGAGTCGACATGGCAGTCTCCGGCAATGATAATTTTCTCATTAACCGCAGCATACACTCTGGAGTCGACTCCAGAGTCAAGCGCTATTTAGATATACAGCGAACGCACAATAAGGAAATGCCCGGCAAAGTAACAGGCGGCGGCAATCGCGTTATCCGCCCGGAAGCGGCGGCGATAGTGGCTGCCCAGCCAGACGACGTTCCCGATCAGCAGCAGTGCGGCGCCGAAGAACGCTGACATCGCCGGAGCGGTCGGACGAAAGAACCACAGTTCACCTGCCAGCCATACCATTACCAGCGTCATGGCGATAAACGTACAAACCGGCAAACGCATCTCTTCCAGACGCGACCAGATCACCGCGATCAGCAGGGCGCCAATCACCAGCAGGACCAGCGGCAGCGGCCAGAAGAAAGAGAGCGTCATCTGGCTGGCGAAGTAGATGGTATACAGCAGATGCGACAGGAAAAATGCCCCTACGGCATACAGCAGGCGCTGGCGCGGCAGCAGGGTCAGGGCATCGCCAATCAGAGAGGCGCACAGCCCGGCGAGCACCAGATAGCTGACGGCGTTAAACATTGGCGCTTGCCAGGCCAGCAGAAGCAGGAGCAGCAGCGTGACCGGTTTAAACAACCAGCGCTGCCAGGTGGGACCACGGTACGACGCATCGACATAAAGCCATGCGGAAAAACAGACAGCGATAAATGACCAAAGCATATTAACTCCCTGTATCTGTTAAGCCTGAATAATCAGTTTCTGATCCAGTGTAGTGACGCGGGCGGGCGTTTGGCAATGGTGGGGAAGGCAAGGTATCCTGAATTCCGCATAATCTGATGGGATTTTTCAATGAGCAAGATGCCGCTTTTTTTCATTATCGTGGTGGCGATTATCGTCATTGCCGCCTCGTTCCGTTTCGTGCAGCAGCGCCGCGAGAAGGCGGATAACGATGCCGCACCGCTGATGCAAAAGCGCGTGGTGGTGACGAACAAACGCGAAAAACCGCTCAATGACCGCCGCTCGCGCAAGCAGCAGGTGTCGCCTGCGGGCACAACAATGCGCTATGAAGCGAGCTTTAAGCCGGAAACGGGCGGCCTTGAGATGACCTTCCGCCTGGAGGCGCAACAGTACCACCAGCTGACGGTGGGAGAGAGAGGAACGCTGAGTTACAAAGGGTCGCGGTTTGAAGATTTTAGGGCTGAGTAATGCGCGATCGTTTCCCTCTCCCTGTGGGAGAGGGTTAGGGTGAGGGCATCAGGCCGCACCTTACTTCTTCACCTGCGCCTTAAACTTCTTCATCCACACCAGCAGCTCAAACACGCCGAAAATAAAGACGCGCAGCTGCTGCCAGCCCGTCATCTGCGGGCCGTCTTTCGGCAGGCCGTTTTTCAGCATCACCATCTGCAGGGCGTGCATAAACGACGTGAAAATCAGCGCCACGTTAACGAAAATGTTCATCGGGCGCGGGAACGGATGCACCAGATTCAGAATCAAGAACGCCCAGACGCCCAGCATCAGCAAGCGTCCCAGGTTAATCAGTACCGGCATCGGATCCTCCTTGTGCCTGACGGTGATAAAGACGATAAGCAACCTGACCTGCCACTTTTTCACGGTGCAGATCCCAGTGGGCGGGAACCGGCGGTAAACCGTTTTCCACTTCGCTTTCAACATAAATTAGCGCGTCATCCGCCAGCCAGCCGTTTTGCTCCAGCAGGGATAACGTCTCTTCAAGCAGCCCCTTGCGGAACGGCGGGTCGACAAACACCACGTTATGCGGCGTGCCCTTTTGCGCGAGGAAGCTCAGCGTGTTGGTGTTCACCACTTTGGCGTTGCTCGCCTTCAGCGTCGCCAGATTTTGCTGCAGCGTCTGCGCAACGCCGCGCTCCATCTCCAGCAGCGTGGCGCTGGCGGCATAGCGCGACAGCGCTTCCAGCCCGAGGGCGCCGCTTCCGGCGAAGCAGTCCAGGCAGTGGGCGTCTACCATAGACGGAGCCAGCCAGTTAAACAGCGTCTCGCGCACGCGGTCGGTAGTTGGGCGTAAACCGGGGCTGTTCGGCACCGGTAATTTCCGGCCTCGCCACTGACCGCCGATAATACGAATTTGACCGGCCGGGGCGCGGTTGGGTTTCTTCATCTCAGGAAAGCTCTGTTAACAATTGGCCTGCGATTGCGGGCGGTGATGTCAATTAAGTAAAGTGTTAGACTATTTCATCATTTTTTTAGCTTCCATGTATATAGCGCCGCGAGGAGTGTAGTCGCAGATGGCAAAACAAAAAAAACGTGGCTTCTTTTCCTGGCTGGGCTTCGGTGAAAAAGAGCAAGAAACAGAACAGAAAACCGAAGAGCAACAAGCCGTTGAAGAGCAGTCACAGCCTGAAACGCCTGTAGAAACCGCCGCGGTTGTCGAAGCGGAAGAAACGGCGCACAGCAAAGAAGAGATTGAAACCTTTGCTGAAGAGGTGGTTGAGATCACTGAACAGGTTCAGGAGAGCGAGAAGCCAGAACCGGTTGTCGTCGAAGCCGTTACCGAAGCGCCACAGGCCGCTATCGAACACGAAGAGCTTCCGCTGCCGGAAGAGGTCAAAGACGAAGCGGTGTCTGCCGAAGAGTGGCAGGCCGAAGCGGAAACCGTTGAAATCGTTGAGGCGGTGGAAGAAGAAGCGACGCTTGAGCCAGAGCTGACCGACGAAGAGCTGGAAGCCCAGGCGCTGGCGGCGGAGGCAGCTGAAGAAGCGGTCATCGTTGTGCCGGTAGAAGAGCATGCCGAAGACGAGATCGTTCAGGAGCAGGAAAAACCGACCAAAGAAGGTTTCTTCGCGCGCCTGAAGCGCAGCCTGCTTAAAACTAAAGAAAACTTAGGTTCCGGATTTATCAGTCTGTTCCGCGGCAAAAAGATCGACGACGATCTGTTTGAAGAGCTGGAAGAACAGCTGCTGATTGCTGACGTTGGGGTAGAAACTACCCGTAAGATCATCGCCAATCTGACCGAAGGGGCGAGCCGCAAACAGCTGCGCGACGCCGAAGCGCTGTACGGTCTGCTGAAAGACGAGATGGGTGAAATTCTCGCAAAAGTTGACGAACCGCTTAATATTGAAGGCAAAACGCCATTTGTTATTCTGATGGTCGGCGTGAACGGCGTGGGTAAAACCACCACCATCGGCAAGCTGGCGCGCCAGTTCGAGCAGCAGGGCAAATCGGTGATGCTGGCGGCGGGCGATACCTTCCGTGCAGCGGCGGTTGAGCAGCTGCAGGTGTGGGGCCAGCGCAACAACATTCCGGTGATTGCCCAGCATACCGGCGCGGATTCCGCGTCCGTGATCTTTGACGCCATCCAGGCGGCGAAGGCGCGCAACGTGGACGTGCTGATTGCCGATACCGCAGGGCGTTTGCAGAACAAATCGCACCTGATGGAAGAATTGAAGAAAATCGTTCGCGTCATGAAGAAGCTGGACGAAGACGCACCGCATGAAATTATGCTGACCATTGATGCCAGCACCGGACAGAACGCCATCAGCCAGGCAAAACTGTTCCATGAAGCGGTAGGACTGACGGGGATCACGCTGACCAAACTGGACGGCACCGCGAAAGGCGGGGTGATTTTCTCCGTGGCTGACCAGTTCGGCATTCCTATCCGTTATATCGGTGTGGGCGAGCGTATTGAGGATTTACGTCCGTTTAAGGCGGACGACTTTATTGAGGCATTATTTGCCCGAGAGGACTAACAATGATTCGCTTTGAACACGTCAGCAAGGCCTATCTCGGTGGGAGACAAGCGCTGCAGGGGGTCACATTCCACCTGCAGCCGGGCGAGATGGCATTCCTGACCGGCCATTCCGGCGCGGGGAAAAGTACCCTGCTCAAGCTTATCTGTGGGATCGAGCGGCCAAGCGCCGGGAAGATCTTTTTCAGCGGCCATGAGATCAGCCGCCTGAAAAACCGTGAGGTGCCGTTCCTGCGTCGCCAGATCGGTATGATTTTCCAGGATCACCATCTGCTGATGGATCGCACCGTTTTCGATAACGTGGCCATTCCGCTGATTATTGCCGGCGCCAGCTATGACGATATCCGCCGCCGCGTCTCTGCGGCGCTGGATAAGGTCGGGCTACTGGACAAAGCGAAGAACTTCCCGATCCAGCTCTCCGGCGGTGAACAGCAGCGCGTGGGTATCGCCCGCGCGGTGGTGAACAAGCCTGCGGTGCTGCTGGCGGATGAACCGACCGGTAACCTGGACGATGCTCTGTCAGAAGGGATTTTGCGTCTGTTTGAGGAATTTAACCGCGTAGGGGTCACCGTATTGATGGCGACGCACGACATCGGGCTGATTTCCCGTCGTTCGTACCGCATGCTGACCCTGAGCGACGGTCATTTGCACGGAGGCCACGGTGAATAAGCGTGATGCAATAAACCAGATTCGGCAGTTCGGGAACCGGTTTGACCGTTTCCGTAAGCCGCAGGGCGGGGGTGACGGCAATCGTAATGCGCCGAAGCGCCAGAAGGCCGCGCCAAAACCGGCCTCCCGTAAAACCAACGTGTTTAACGAGCAGGTGCGCTACGCGTTCCACGGCGCGCTGCAGGACCTGAAAAGCAAACCGCTGGCGACGTTCCTGACGGTGATGGTGATCGCCATCTCCCTCACGCTTCCAAGCGTCTGCTATATGGTCTATAAAAACGTCAACCAGGCGGCCTCCCAGTATTATCCGTCCCCGCAGATCACGGTCTATCTGGATAAAGCGCTCGACGATAACGCGGCGGCCCAGGTGGTTGGGCAAATTCAGGCCGAGCAGGGCGTAGAGAAGGTCAACTATCTCTCACGTGAAGACGCGCTGGGCGAGTTCCGTAACTGGTCTGGCTTTGGCGGCGCGCTGGATATGCTCGAAGAGAACCCGCTGCCCGCCGTGGCGGTGGTGATCCCGAAGCTGGATTTCCAGGGGACCGAGTCGCTTAACACCCTGCGCGATCGCATCACGCGCATTAAGGGCATTGATGAAGTGCGCATGGATGACAGCTGGTTTGCGCGCCTTTCTGCTCTCACCGGGCTGGTAGGCCGCGTCGCGGCGATGATTGGCGTGTTGATGGTGGCGGCGGTCTTCCTCGTCATCGGCAACAGCGTGCGCCTGAGCATCTTTGCCCGTCGCGATACCATCAACGTGCAGAAACTGATTGGTGCGACGGATGGTTTCATCCTCCGACCGTTCCTTTACGGTGGCGCACTGCTCGGTTTTTCCGGCGCATTTCTTTCACTGATATTGTCAGAAATTTTGGTGATGCGGCTTTCCTCTGCCGTGACTGAAGTGGCGCAGGTTTTCGGAACGAAGTTTGATATCAGTGGCTTAGGGTTCGATGAGTGCCTGTTACTGCTGCTGGTGTGTTCGATGATTGGGTGGGTGGCAGCGTGGCTGGCAACCGTTCAACATTTACGTCACTTTACTCCCGACTAATAAAAGCGTGATATAATCTTTCCCTGCACCGAGATGTTCGCTCTGCAGGGAAAGCGTCCCTGTTGTCTCTTCCCCTGTTATCATCTCCATGTCACATTTTGTGCGTAATTTATTCACCGTTGCACCTGGAACTTGTGGATAAAATCACTGTCTGATAAAAGAGTGAATGCTAATCTCGTTGCTCAAACGCTTTGGCATGGTTGTTGCCTGACGGGGACAGCCTGGACCAGAAGAAATACTGAGAGGAATGAATGACCAAAGAAATGCAAACTTTAGCTTTAGCCCCTGTTGGTAACCTGGAATCTTATATCCGGGCTGCGAACACCTGGCCGATGTTAACGGCCGAGGAAGAAAAGGAGCTTGCTGAAAAGCTGCATTACCAGGGCGATCTGGAAGCAGCGAAAAAGCTGATCCTGTCTCACCTGCGCTTTGTTGTTCACATTGCTCGTAATTATGCGGGCTATGGCCTGCCGCAGGCGGACTTGATTCAGGAAGGCAACATCGGCCTGATGAAGGCTGTGCGTCGCTTCAACCCGGAAGTGGGTGTGCGACTCGTCTCCTTCGCCGTACACTGGATCAAGGCAGAGATTCATGAATACGTGCTGCGCAACTGGCGTATCGTGAAAGTCGCCACGACAAAAGCGCAACGCAAACTGTTCTTTAACCTGCGTAAAACCAAGCAGCGTCTGGGCTGGTTCAACCAGGATGAAGTGGAAATGGTGGCGCGCGAGCTGGGCGTAACCAGCAAAGACGTGCGTGAGATGGAATCCCGTATGGCCGCGCAGGACATGACCTTTGATATGTCCTCCGACGACGACGCCTCCGACAGCCAGCCGATGGCACCGGTTCTGTATCTGCAGGATAAAACCTCTAACTTTGCTGATGGCATCGAAGAGGACAACTGGGAAGATCAGGCCGCGAACAAGCTGACCCATGCGATGGAAGGCCTCGACGAACGTAGCCAGGATATTATCCGCGCCCGCTGGCTGGACGAAGACAACAAGTCCACGCTGCAGGAGCTGGCTGACCGTTACGGCGTCTCTGCAGAACGTGTGCGTCAGCTTGAAAAGAACGCCATGAAAAAACTTCGCGCCGCTATCGAAGCGTAATTTCCGCGAAGTACACCGAGAACCCCTGGATGAGAGTCTGGGGGTTTTGTTTTTTTAGCGCCCGCTCTGGCGAATTCCCTCCCCCTGGCAAACACTTACTGATGCGCTAAGCAGGCGACTTTCTCAGGGGGACAGGGTGAAAAACAACGAACTGAACGACCGGCGTTTACAGGCGACGCCGCGCGGCATCGGCGTGATGTGTAACTTCTATGCCGATAAAGCCGAAAACGCCACGGTGTGGGACGTGGAAGGCAATGAGTATATCGACTTCGCCGCCGGGATCGCGGTGCTGAATACCGGCCATCGGCATCCCAAAGTCATTTCCGCCATCGAAAAACAACTCCACGCGTTTACCCACACGGCCTACCAGATTGTGCCGTACGAAGGCTACGTGGCGCTTGCCGAGCGTATCAACGCACGCGTGCCCGTAGAAGGTCCTGCCAAAACGGCGTTCTTCTCCACGGGGGCTGAGGCGGTCGAAAACGCGGTCAAAATTGCGCGCGCCTATACCAAACGTCCTGGCCTTATCACCTTCGGCGGCGCGTTCCACGGCCGCACCTTTATGACCATGGCGCTTACCGGCAAAGTTGCGCCGTACAAGCTCGGCTTCGGACCCTTCCCCGGCTCGGTTTACCACGCGCAGTATCCGAATGAACTGCACGGCGTCAGCACCGCTGAGGCGTTGAAAAGCCTGGAACGTATCTTTAAAGCGGATATTGCTCCTGACCAGGTCGCGGCGATTATTCTCGAACCGGTTCAGGGGGAGGGCGGCTTCAACATTGCGCCTGCTGATTTTATGCAGGCTCTTCGCACCCTGTGCGATACCCACGGTATTTTGCTGATTGCCGACGAGGTGCAAAGCGGCTTCGCCCGCACCGGCAAGCTTTTCTCGATGGAACACCACTGCGTGAAGCCGGACCTGATCACCATGGCAAAAAGCCTGGCGGGCGGGATGCCGCTCTCGGCGGTATCGGGCCGTGCCGACGTGATGGACGCGCCTGCGCCGGGCGGGCTGGGCGGCACCTACGCGGGTAATCCGCTGGCGATTGCCGCAGCGCACGCGGTGCTGGACGTGATTGACGAGGAAGATCTCTGCACGCGCTCGGCGCATCTCGGCCATCACCTGGTGGAAGTGCTCAACAAAGCCAAGGAACACTGCCCGTATATCGCTGACATTCGCGGGCAGGGCTCGATGGTGGCGGTAGAGTTTAACGACCCGCAAACGGGCCAGCCTTCGCCGGAATTTACCCGCCAGGTGCAGGAACGTGCGTTGAACCAAGGGCTGCTTCTGCTGAGCTGCGGCGTCTACGGCAACGTCATTCGTTTCCTCTATCCGCTGACTATCCCTGAAGCGCAGTTCCGTAAAGCGCTGGACATTATCTCCGCGTCGCTGACACGTTAAAGCCACATGCCCGGCGGTAAATCCTGCCGGGCTTATCATATATTCATTTCAAATTAGCTATTCCAAAATCATAAAAATCGGGTATGTTTTAGCAGAGTATGCTGAAAAAGCGCGGACAGCACACCTATAACTGACATAAAGCGCTGCACAACAACATCACAACAATCGTAATAACCATAATAATGGGGAATCTCAGGATGAACATGAAGGGTAAAGCGTTACTGGCAGGATGTATCGCGTTGGCATTCAGCACCATGGCACAGGCAGACATCAAGGTGGCTGTGGTTGGCGCGATGTCCGGTCCGGTAGCACAGTACGGCGACCAGGAATTTACCGGCGCTGAACAGGCGGTTGCAGACATTAATGCTAAGGGCGGTATCAAAGGCGAAAAACTGCAGATCGTAAAATATGATGATGCCTGTGACCCGAAACAAGCGGTCGCGGTCGCGAACAAAGTGGTGAACGACGGGATCAAATACGTTATCGGTCACCTGTGCTCTTCCTCTACTCAGCCCGCATCTGACATCTACGAAGACGAAGGTATTCTGATGATCACCCCGGCAGCGACCGCACCGGAGCTGACTGCGCGTGGCTACAAGCTGACCCTGCGCACCACCGGTCTGGACTCTGACCAGGGCCCAACCGCGGCGAAATACATCGTTGAAAAAGTGAAGCCGAAGCGCATTGCTATCGTTCATGACAAGCAGCAGTACGGTGAAGGTCTGGCGCGTTCAGTGCAGGACAACCTCAAGAAAGCGAATGCCGACGTGGTGTTCTTCGACGGGATCACCGCCGGTGAGAAAGACTTCTCCACCCTGGTGGCGCGTCTGAAGAAAGAGAATATCGACTTCGTATACTACGGCGGCTACCATCCGGAAATGGGCCAGATCCTGCGTCAGGCGCGCGCTGCGGGCCTGAAAACCCAGTTTATGGGCCCGGAAGGCGTGGCGAACGTTTCTCTGTCTAACATTGCGGGTGAATCAGCCGAAGGTCTGCTGGTGACCAAACCGAAGAACTACGACCAGGTCCCTGCGAACAAACCTATCGTAGATGCCATCAAGGCGAAGAAACAGGATCCAAGCGGCGCGTTCGTCTGGACCACCTACGCGGCGCTGCAGTCTCTGCAGGCAGGTCTGAACCAGTCAGCCGATCCGGCTGAAATTGCCACCTGGCTGAAAGCGAATACGGTTCAGACCGTTATGGGGCCACTCTCCTGGGACGAGAAGGGCGACCTGAAGGGCTTCGAGTTCGGCGTGTTTGACTGGCATGCCAATGGCACGGCGACAGACGCAAAATAATTTTCCCGTCTCCTTTCGCGCCGCAGGTGCGTTGGCTGCGTTATTCAACCCCGGTCACTTACTTATGTAAGCTCCCGGGGATTTCATAACTTGCCGCCTTCCTGCAACACGAAATGCTTGGGAAAATACAGTGGAGAATGTAGGCCGGGTAAGGCGCAGCCGCCACCCGGCTTTCTTTTAGCGCTTCTCCCACCCGCTCTCCTGCGCCGTAAAGCCTAACGCCTGCATAAACGCTGCCATCACGCCGCGGTCTTCCACGCCCACGTCGGCCATCCACCATGAGGTCACGCTTGGGTTTTCGCGGATCACTTCTTCAATTAAATACTGTCCCACGCCGCGACGACGGGTGACGTCACGAACGCGCAGTGAGTCCAGCGCTCCTTCTGTACCGCTCAGGGTGACGCGAACCGCAGCCAGCAGGCGCTCGTTAAAACGCGCGGCATAAATGCGGTGGGTCTCATCAACGCGCAGCGACGAAGGGGAATATTCCGGCCAGATCTTGCCCAGGTCGATATGATCCTGGTCGCTAAAGGTCACCAGACGCACGATAGTCAGTTTCATTAGCTACTTGTCCAAATCAAATTGAGTAGAGGCAGTGTACTCAATTTATTCACTCAGCGGCTTCCTCTTTTTATTCTCATTAACCAGGTGATTAGTTTTTTGGCAACGCGATGGGCAGTTTGAAAACACATGGATCGAAAAATAAGCAGAATTTTAACCTGAGTGGTAGTGATTTATTCGGCGCTTTGTACCGTTATTTTATGCTGCAAACTGCACTTTTATTTGTTTATCTCTGCCTGATTTCAGAATATTATCTTTGCTTAATCGCCTGAAAAATAGAGATTTTAGTCTGGTTTTTGACAAAAACCTGCGCTAAACCATTAAAGGCACTGGTAAAAATAGCGTTGTTCATTAAAAGTACAGAATGCTTTTTAACCATAATAAAACAAAATATAAACACGACATCACGAATGGGGATTCAGAGATGAAAAGGAACGCGAAGACGTTAATCGCGGGGATGGTCGCACTGTCGATCTCGCATGCCGCCATGGCGGAGGACATTAAAGTTGCGGTAGTGGGCGCGATGTCCGGCCCTGTTGCCCAGTGGGGTGATATGGAGTTCAACGGTGCGCGCCAGGCCATCAAAGACATCAACGCTAAGGGCGGCATCAAAGGCGACAAGCTGGTGGGCGTAGAATATGACGACGCCTGCGATCCGAAACAGGCCGTCGCGGTCGCCAACAAAATCGTTAACGACGGCATCCAGTATGTTATCGGCCACCTGTGCTCGTCGTCCACCCAGCCCGCTTCTGACATCTACGAAGACGAAGGCATTCTGATGATCACCCCTGGCGCCACTAACCCTGAGCTGACCCAGCGCGGATACCAGCACATCATGCGTACCGCGGGGCTGGACTCCTCTCAGGGGCCAACCGCCGCCAAATACATCCTTGAAACCGTCAAGCCGCAGCGTATCGCCATTATTCATGACAAGCAGCAGTACGGCGAAGGCCTGGCGCGCTCCGTTCAGGACGGCCTGAAAAAAGGCGGCGCAAACATCGTCTTTTTCGACGGGATTACCGCCGGTGAGAAAGACTTTTCCGCGCTGATCGCCCGCCTGCAAAAAGAGAATATCGACTTTGTTTACTACGGCGGCTACTACCCGGAGATGGGCCAGATGCTGCGTCAGGCGCGCGCCACCGGTCTGAAGACCCAGTTTATGGGGCCAGAGGGCGTGGGCAATGCCTCTCTGTCAAACATCGCCGGGGATTCTGCTGAAGGCATGCTGGTGACGATGCCAAAACGCTATGACCAGGATCCGGCCAACAAGGCTATCGTGGATGCGCTCAAGGCGCAGAAGAAAGATCCGAGTGGTCCGTACGTCTGGATCACCTACGCCGCCGTACAGTCTCTGGCCACCGCGCTGGAACGCTCCGGCAGCAAAGAACCGCTGGATCTGGTGAAAGATTTAAAAGCACACGGGGCGAACACCGTGATTGGGCCGCTGAACTGGGATGAGAAAGGCGATCTGAAGGGATTTGAGTTTGGTGTCTTTAAGTGGCACGCCGACGGTTCATCCTCGGCCGCCAAATAATTATCCCACCGCCCGGACTGACGGGCGGGTATAAAAAGGTTTGCATATGTCCGAGCAGTTTCTCTATTTCCTGCAGCAGATGTTTAACGGCGTTACGCTGGGAAGCACCTACGCGCTGATCGCCATCGGCTATACGATGGTTTACGGCATTATCGGCATGATCAACTTCGCCCACGGCGAGGTCTACATGATCGGTAGCTATGTCTCCTTTATGATCATCGCCGCGCTGATGATGATGGGCATCGACAGCAGCTGGCTGCTGGTCGCAGCCGGGTTTGTTGGCGCGATTGTGATTGCCAGCGCCTACGGCTGGAGCATCGAGCGCGTGGCCTACCGGCCGGTGCGCAGCTCCAAGCGTCTGATTGCGTTGATTTCCGCGATCGGGATGTCGATCTTCCTGCAAAACTACGTCAGCCTCACCGAAGGCTCGCGTGACGTGGCGCTGCCAAGCCTGTTTAACGGCCAGTGGATTGTGGGGGCCAGTGAAAACTTCTCGGCTTCTATCACCACTATGCAGCTGGTTATCTGGGTCGTGACCTTTATTGCGATGCTCGCCCTGACGCTGTTCATCCGCTACTCGCGTATGGGTCGCGCCTGCCGCGCCTGCGCAGAAGACCTGAAGATGGCGAGCCTGCTCGGCATCAACACCGACCGCGTGATTGCCCTGACCTTCGTGATTGGCGCCGCGATGGCGGCCGTCGCAGGCGTGCTGCTCGGCCAGTTCTACGGCGTGATCAACCCGTACATCGGCTTTATGGCCGGGATGAAAGCGTTTACCGCGGCGGTTCTGGGCGGTATCGGCAGTATTCCGGGGGCGATGATCGGCGGCCTGATCCTGGGCGTGGCGGAAGCGCTCTCCTCGGCGTATCTGAGCACTGAGTATAAAGATGTGGTGTCGTTTGCCCTGCTGATTCTGGTTCTGCTGGTGATGCCTACCGGTATTCTGGGCCGTCCGGAGGTAGAGAAAGTATGAAACCGATGCATTTTGCAATGGCGCTGCTCTCTGCCGCCATGTTCTTCGTGCTGGCGGGCGTCTTTATGGGCGTCCAGTTAGGTCTGGACGGGACGAAGCTGGTGGTAGACGCCGCCCCCGACATCCGCTGGCAGTGGGTATTTATCGGCACTGCCGTGGTGTTCCTGTTCCAGCTGCTGCGTCCGCTGTTCCAGAAGTCGCTGAAAAACGTCTCCGGGCCGAAATTCGTTCTGCCGGCCATCGACGGGTCAACCGTTAAGCAGAAGCTGTTCCTCGTGGCGCTGCTGGTGGCCGCCGTGGCGTGGCCGTTTGTGGTCTCTCGTGGAACCGTAGATATCGCTACCCTGACCATGATCTACGTGATTCTTGGTCTTGGTCTGAATGTGGTGGTGGGGCTATCTGGCCTGCTGGTGCTTGGCTACGGCGGCTTCTACGCCATCGGCGCCTACACCTTCGCGCTGCTGAACCACTATTACGGCCTCGGCTTCTGGACCTGTCTGCCGCTGGCGGGGCTGGTCTCCGCCGCAGCCGGTTTCCTGCTTGGCTTCCCGGTGCTGCGCCTGCGCGGTGACTACCTGGCGATCGTGACCTTAGGCTTCGGTGAAATCGTCCGTATCCTGCTGCTGAACAACACCGAAGTGACCGGCGGCCCGAACGGCATCAGCCAGATCCCGAAACCGACCTTCTTCGGTCTGGAGTTCAGCCGTACCGCCCGCGAAGGCGGCTGGGATACCTTCAGTAACTTCTTCGGCGTGAAGTATGACCCGTCCGACCGCGTGATCTGGCTCTATCTGGTGGCGCTGCTGCTGGTGGTGATCACCCTGTTCGTGATTAACCGCCTGCTGCGCATGCCGCTGGGCCGCGCGTGGGAAGCACTGCGCGAGGATGAGATTGCCTGCCGTTCCCTGGGCCTGAACCCGACACGCATCAAGCTGACCGCGTTCACCATCAGCGCCGCGTTTGCCGGTTTCGCCGGGACGCTGTTTGCCGCGCGTCAGGGCTTCGTCAGCCCGGAATCGTTCACCTTTGCCGAATCTGCCTTTGTGCTGGCGATTGTGGTGCTCGGCGGGATGGGCTCGCAGTTCGCCGTTATCCTCGCGGCCATCCTGCTGGTGGTTTCGCGCGAGCTGATGCGCGACTTTAACGAATACAGCATGTTAATGCTGGGTGGTTTGATGGTGCTGATGATGATCTGGCGTCCGCAGGGCTTGCTGCCGATGACCCGTCCACAGCTGAAGCTGAAGAACGGGCAAGCGAAAGGAGAGCAGGCATGAGTCAGCCATTATTATCCGTTAACGGTCTGATGATGCGTTTTGGCGGCCTGCTGGCGGTCAACAATGTGTCACTGGATCTGCACAAGAAAGAGATTGTCTCCCTGATTGGCCCGAACGGCGCGGGGAAAACCACCGTCTTTAACTGCCTGACCGGCTTCTACAAGCCGACGGGCGGCACCATCATGCTGCGCGACAAGCACCTTGAAGGGCTGCCGGGCCAGCAGATTGCCCGCATGGGCGTGGTGCGTACCTTCCAGCACGTGCGTCTGTTCCGCGAGATGACGGTGATTGAGAACCTGCTGGTTGCGCAGCATCAGCAGCTGAAAACCGGGCTGTTCTCCGGTCTGCTGAAAACCCCGGCCTTCCGCCGCGCCCAGGATGAAGCGCTCGATCGCGCCGCCACCTGGCTCGACCGAATTGGCCTGCTGCAGCACGCTAACCGCCAGGCGAGCAATCTGGCCTACGGCGACCAGCGTCGTCTGGAGATTGTGCGCTGCATGGTCACCCAGCCGGAAATCCTGATGCTCGACGAACCGGCGGCGGGCCTCAACCCGAAAGAGACCAAAGAGCTGGACGAGCTGATTGCCGAGCTGCGCGATCACCACGACACCACCATTCTGCTGATTGAGCACGACATGAAGCTGGTAATGGGCATTTCCGACCGTATCTACGTGGTTAACCAGGGTACGCCGCTGGCAAACGGCACGCCGGAAGAGATCCGCAACAACCCGGACGTGATCCGCGCATACCTGGGTGAGGCATAAGATGGAAAAAGCGATGTTAACGTTCGACAAGGTCAACGCGCACTACGGCAAGATCCAGGCGCTGCACGACGTCAGCCTGCATATCAATCAGGGTGAAATCGTGACCCTGATTGGCGCCAACGGCGCGGGCAAAACCACGCTGCTCGGCACCCTGTGCGGCGACCCGCGCGCCACCAGCGGGCGGATTGTGTTTGATGGCAAAGACATTACCGACTGGCAGACCGCCAGAATCATGCGCGAGGCGGTGGCGATTGTTCCGGAAGGGCGCCGCGTGTTCTCGCGTATGACGGTGGAAGAGAACCTGGCGATGGGTGGGTTCTTCGCCCACCGCGATGAATACCAGACCCGCATCAAGTGGGTGTACGAACTCTTCCCGCGCCTGTGGGAGCGCCGCATTCAGCGTGCGGGCACCATGTCCGGCGGTGAACAGCAGATGCTGGCGATCGGCCGCGCGCTGATGAGCCAGCCGCGCCTGCTGCTGCTGGACGAGCCGTCGCTCGGCCTGGCGCCAATCATCATCCAGCAGATATTCGACACCATCGAGCAGCTGCGCAAAGAGGGGATGACCATCTTCCTCGTCGAGCAGAACGCCAACCAGGCGCTGAAGCTCGCCGACCGTGGCTACGTGCTGGAGAACGGCCGCGTGGTGCTGGAGGACACCGGCGACGCGCTGCTGGCGAACGAAGCGGTGCGGAGCGCGTATCTGGGCGGCTGAGTCGTCTGTATCGCCCGGTGGCGCTTACGCTTACCGGGCCTACGGTATCAACCAGGCCGGGTAAGGCGAAGCCGCCACCCGGCTTTTTCACATAAACCCCCTTCACACAACCATCATCCCCCTGACCCTTTACTGTCACTTATCTGTAAACAAACAGTTATTTTTCTGTCATTCGAGCATGTCATGTTACCTCGCGAGCATAAAACGCGTGATATCGCGCATCCGGCACAATAAGAGAGATGACAATGACATCGTTACGACACACAGCTTTGGGTCTGGCACTGGGTCTGGCTTTTGCGACGAACGCAATGGCTGTGACGACCATTCCGTTCTGGCATTCCATGGAAGGGGAGTTGGGTAAAGAAGTTGACTCCCTGGCGCAGCGTTTCAACGACACCCACCCGGATTACAAAATTGTGCCGGTGTACAAAGGCAACTACGAGCAGAGCCTGAGCGCGGGCATTGCCGCCTTCCGTACCGGCAATGCGCCTGCACTGTTACAGGTTTATGAAGTGGGCACCGCCACCATGATGGCCTCCAAAGCCATCAAGCCGGTCTATGAAGTATTCAAAGAAGCGGGTATCAACTTCGATGAATCCCGGTTTGTACCGACCGTAGCCGGTTACTACACCGATTCCAAAACCGGCCATCTGCTGTCCCAGCCGTTCAACAGCTCCACGCCGGTGCTGTACTACAACAAAGACGCCTTCAAAAAAGCCGGTTTAGACCCGGAGCAGCCGCCAAAAACCTGGCAGGACCTGGCCGAATACATCGCGAAGCTGAAAGCGGCGGGGATGAAGTGCGGCTACGCCAGCGGCTGGCAGGGCTGGATCCAGATTGAAAACTTCAGCGCCTGGCACGGCCTGCCGGTTGCGACCAAAAACAACGGCTTCGACGGCACCGATGCGGTACTGGAGTTCAACAAGCCGGAGCAGGTGAAGCACATTGCGCTGCTTGCCGATCTGAACAAGAAGGGCGACTTCAGCTACTTCGGGCGTAAAGACGAATCCACCGAGAAGTTCTACAACGGCGACTGCGCCATTACCACCGCCTCGTCCGGCTCTCTGGCGGATATCCGCCACTACGCCAAATTTAACTACGGCGTGGGCATGATGCCGTATGACGCTGACGTGAAGGGCGCGCCGCAGAACGCCATCATCGGCGGGGCGAGCCTGTGGGTGATGCAGGGTAAAGACAAGGGCACCTATAAAGGCGTGGCCGAGTTCCTCGACTTCCTGGCGAAGCCGGAAAACGCCTCCGAATGGCACCAGAAGACCGGCTACCTGCCGATCACCAAAGCCGCGTATGACCTGACCCGCGAGCAGGGCTTCTACAGCAAGAACCCGGGCGCGGATATCGCGACGCGTCAGATGCTGAACAAGCCGCCGTTGCCGTTCACCAAAGGCCTGCGCCTGGGCAACATGCCGCAGATCCGCACCATTGTGGATGAGGAGCTGGAAAGCGTCTGGACCGGTAAGAAAACGCCACAGCAGGCGCTGGATTCCGCGGTAGAGCGCGGGAATCAGCTGCTGCGCCGCTTTGAACAGTCGACGAAATCGTAATTCAAACCTGCCCCTCACCCCGGCCCTCTCCCCAAAGGGGCGAGGGAGAAAAGACGGCTCCGTGCAGTCCCCTCTCCCCTCTGGGGAGAGGGCTAGGGTGAGGGGTGAATACCTACAGAGCTAACCTATGTCATCATCCCGTCCGGTGTTCCGTTCCCGCTGGCTGCCGTACCTGCTGGTCGCGCCTCAGCTGGTCATCACCGTTATCTTCTTTATCTGGCCTGCGGGCGAAGCGCTGTGGTACTCGGTACAAAGCGTCGATCCGTTTGGGCTTTCCAGCCAGTTTGTCGGGCTGGACAACTTTACCGCGCTGTTCAATGACAGCTACTACCTGGAGTCCTTCTGGACGACGATGAAATTCAGCGCGCTGGTCACCTTCAGCGGCCTTGTTGCCTCGCTATTTTTCGCCGCGCTGGTCGATTACGTGGTGCGTGGCAGCCGCCTGTATCAGACCCTGATGCTGCTGCCTTACGCCGTGGCGCCCGCCGTCGCCGCCGTGCTGTGGATTTTCCTGTTTAACCCCGGTCGCGGGCTGATTACCCACTTCCTGGCTGAGTTCGGCTACGACTGGAACCACGCCCAGAACAGCGGCCAGGCCATGTTCCTGGTGGTGTTCGCCTCGGTGTGGAAGCAGATTAGCTATAACTTCCTGTTCTTCTTTGCCGCGCTGCAGTCCATTCCGCGTTCGCTGGTGGAAGCCGCCGCGATTGACGGCGCAGGGCCGATTCGTCGCTTCTTCAGGCTGTCGCTGCCGCTGATCGCCCCGGTAAGCTTCTTCCTGCTGGTGGTTAACCTCGTTTACGCCTTCTTCGACACCTTCCCGGTAATCGATGCGGCCACCGCAGGCGGCCCGGTGCAGGCGACCACCACGCTGATTTACAAAATCTATCGCGAAGGCTTCGCCGGGCTGGATCTCTCCGCCTCTGCCGCGCAGTCGGTTGTGCTGATGTTCCTCGTCATCATCCTCACGGTGGTGCAGTTCCGCTATGTCGAAAGTAAGGTGCGCTATCAATGATTGAGAACCGTCGCGGGCTGACGATTTTCAGCCATACCATGCTGATTTTAGGGATCATCGTCATCCTCTTCCCGCTGTACGTGGCCTTTGTTGCCGCCACGCTGGACACCAAAGCGGTGTTCGATACGCCGATGACGCTGATCCCCGGCGGCCACCTCTTTGAGAACATGAAGACCATCTGGACCCAGGGCGTGGGCGTCAACAGCGCACCGTTCTGGCTGATGATGCTCAACAGCTTCATCATGGCGTTTGGCATTACGGTCGGCAAAATTACGGTGTCGATGCTTTCGGCGTTCGCCATCGTCTGGTTCCGCTTTCCGCTGCGTAACCTCTTCTTCTGGATGATCTTCATCACGCTGATGCTGCCGGTTGAGGTGCGTATCTTCCCGACGGTGGAGGTGATCGCCAACCTGAAGATGCTCGACAGCTACGCGGGCTTAACCCTGCCGCTGATGGCCTCGGCGACCGCCACCTTCCTCTTCCGCCAGTTCTTTATGACCCTGCCGGACGAGCTGATTGAAGCCGCGCGCATCGACGGCGCCTCACCGATGCGCTTCTTCCGCGACATCGTGCTGCCGCTGTCGAAAACCAACCTTGCGGCGCTGTTTGTGATCACCTTTATCTACGGCTGGAACCAGTACCTGTGGCCGCTGCTGATTATTCAGGACGTCAATCTCGGCACCGCCGTGGCGGGCATCAAAGGCATGATTGCCGTCGGCGAAGGCACCACCCTCTGGAACCAGGTGATGGCGGCGATGCTGCTCACCCTTATCCCACCCGTAGTCATTGTTTTAGCCATGCAGCGCGCGTTTGTCCGCGGCCTGGTCGATAGCGAGAAATAAGATGGCAGGTTTAAAACTTCAGGCAGTAACCAAAAGCTGGGACGGCAAAACCCAGGTGATCCAGCCGCTGACGCTCGACGTGGCGGACGGGGAGTTTATCGTGATGGTCGGCCCGTCCGGCTGCGGCAAATCCACCCTGCTGCGCATGGTGGCGGGGCTGGAGCGCGTGACGTCTGGGGACATCTGGATTGACCGCCAGCGCGTCACCGAGATGGAGCCGAAAGACAGAGGTATCGCGATGGTCTTCCAGAACTACGCTCTCTACCCGCACATGAGCGTGGAGGAGAACATGGCCTGGGGGCTGAAAATCCGCGGCATGGGCAAAGGCCATATCGAGGAGCGCGTGAAAGAAGCCGCCCGCATTCTGGAGCTGGACGGCCTGCTCAAGCGCCGCCCGCGCGAGCTCTCCGGCGGCCAGCGCCAGCGCGTAGCGATGGGGCGCGCCATCGTGCGCGATCCGGCGGTATTCCTGTTCGACGAGCCGCTCTCTAACCTCGACGCCAAGCTGCGCGTGCAGATGCGTCTTGAGCTGCAGCAATTGCACCGTCGTCTGAAAACCACCTCGCTGTACGTTACCCACGATCAGGTCGAAGCCATGACCCTCGCCCAGCGCGTGATGGTGATGAACAAAGGCGTTGCCGAGCAGATTGGTACCCCGGTGGAAGTGTATGAGAAACCGGCTACCCGCTTTGTGGCGAGCTTTATCGGCAGCCCGGCGATGAACCTGCTGGAAGGGCGTATCAGCAGCGCGGGCTCGCACTTTGAGCTGGAAAGCGGGATGGCATTGCCAATCAACTGGTACTATCGTGGCTACGCCGGGCGTAAGATGACGCTCGGTATCCGCCCGGAACATATCGGTTTAACCTCTCAGGCGGAAGGCGGCGTGCCGCTGATCATGGACACGCTGGAGATGTTGGGTGCAGATAACCTGGCGCACGGGCGCTGGGGCGAGCAAAAGATGGTGGTGCGTCTGGCACATCAGGAGCGCCCTAAAGCAGGCAGCACGCTGTGGCTGCACCTGCCGGAAAATCATCTGCACCTGTTTGACGGTGAAACAGGACAACGAGTATGAGCAACTGGCCTTATCCCCACGTCGTCGCCCACCGCGGCGGCGGTAAGCTGGCGCCGGAAAACACGCTGGCGGCGATTGACGTCGGCGCGCGCTACGGTCACACGATGATCGAGTTCGACGCCAAGCTGTCGAAAGACGGCGAAATTTTCCTGCTGCATGACGATAACCTTGAACGCACCAGCAACGGCTGGGGCGTGGCGGGCGAGCTGCCGTGGCGCGATCTGCTGAAAGTTGACGCCGGAAGCTGGTACAGCGGCGAATTTAAAGGCGAACCGCTGCCGCTGCTGGCGGAAGTAGCCGATCGCTGTCGCCAGCACGGCATGATGGCCAATATCGAAATCAAACCGACCACCGGCACCGGGCTGCTGACGGGCAAAGTGATTGCCCTTGCCGCGCGCGAGCTGTGGGAAGGGATGACCGCGCCGCTGCTCTCCTCGTTTGAAATTGACGCACTGGAAGCGGCACAGGCGGCCGTGCCGGAGCTGCCGCGCGGGCTGCTGCTTGACGAGTGGCGCGAGGACTGGCGCGAGCTGACGACGCGCTTAGCGTGCGTCTCTATTCATCTCAACCACAAGCTGCTGGATGAGACGCGGGTGAAGATGCTGAAGGACGCGGGTCTGCATATTCTGGTTTACACCGTCAATAAACCCCAGCGCGCGGCCGAACTGCTGCGCTGGGGGGTGGACAGCATCTGCACCGATGCAATCGACCTGATCGGCCCGGACTTTAGTTCTGCGGATTAAGCATACTGCCATTCGACTGCGGCGGCAGCATATGCTGCTGTCCGCTGCCTGACGACGTCATTCCCCCTAACATCCCGCCGTTTTTATTTGGCAACGGCTGCTCGCGCACCTGCCCCTGCTGCACGCGCTGGGTGTTGGCGTTCATCTGATTTTGCAGGCTTTGCTGCTGCACCTGGGTCTGCGTTCTCAGCTGCTGATTCAGCATCCCTTTTTGCTGCTGCTGCTGGCTCATCATCTCGGTCTGCATACGCTGCTGGCTCGGGATGACGTAACCCTGCTGATTCGGGTTATTCATGGTGTTGAGTGGCTGTGCGAGCGCGGCAAAGGGGATCAGCGCCGTAAGAATCAATAAGCGTTTCATTGTCATTTCCTCCTCTTGAGGTCTCTCTTAAGTTTACCCTGATTTCACCATGACGATGATTTTTTAGGAGTTGTGAACCAGGCTTAAGCGGGGAATATGGATCCCTTCACCTGGAGAACAATAATGATGAAACCAACGTTTTTGCGCTGGGTCGCCCTCGCCGCGCTGATGGCTGGCGGTACATTTAGCGTGGCGGCGAACCCGCCCGCGGCGCCTCCGGTCTCTTACGGCGTGGAGGAAGATGTTTTTCATCCCGTGCGGGCAACCCACGGCATGGTGGCATCCGTGGATGCGCTGGCGACCCGCGTGGGCGTCGATATTCTCAGACAGGGCGGTAACGCGGTGGATGCCGCGGTCGCCGTCGGCTACGCGCTGGCGGTGACGCACCCGCAAGCGGGGAACCTGGGCGGTGGCGGCTTTATGATGCTGCGCACCAAAGACGGGAAAACCACCGCCATCGACTTCCGTGAAATGGCGCCTTCTCAGGCGTCACGGGACATGTTCCTTGATGACCAGGGCAACCCGGACAGTAAAAAATCCCTGACCTCGCATCTCGCGTCCGGCACGCCGGGCACCGTTGCTGGCTTCTCGCTGGCGCTGGAAAAATACGGCTCGATGCCGCTAAACAAGGTGGTGCAGCCTGCCATCAAGCTGGCGCGGGAGGGCTTTGTGGTGAATGACGCGCTGGCAGACGACCTCAAAACCTACGGTAGCGAAGTCATTCCGAATCACGAAAACAGCAAGGCGATCTTCTGGAAAGATGGCGAGCCGCTGAAGAAGGGCGATAAGCTGGTGCAGAAGAACCTCGCCAAAAGCCTGGAGCTGATTGCGGAGCACGGTCCGGACGCCTTCTACAAAGGGGCGATTGCCGATCAGATTGCGGAAGAGATGCAGAAGAACGGCGGGCTCATCACCAAAGCGGATCTGGCGGACTACAGGGCGGTGGAGCGCGAGCCGATTAGCGGCACCTACCGCGGCTATGAGGTCTTCTCCATGCCGCCGCCGTCTTCCGGGGGCATTCACATCGTGCAGATCCTCAACATTCTTGAAAACTTCGATATGCACAAGTTCGGCTTTGGCAGCGCGGATGCCATGCAGATAATGGCGGAAGCGGAAAAACGCGCCTATGCCGATCGCTCGGAATATCTCGGCGACCCGGACTTCGTGAAGGTGCCGTGGCAGGCGCTGACCAACAAGGCGTACGCCAAATCCATTGCCGATCAGATCGACATCAACAAGGCTAAGCCGTCGAGCGAGATCCGCCCCGGCAAGCTGGCGCCGTATGAAAGCAACCAGACCACCCACTTCTCGGTGGTGGATAAAGACGGTAACGCGGTGGCGGTGACCTATACGCTCAACACCACGTTTGGCACCGGGATTGTGGCGGGCAATAGCGGCATTCTGCTGAACAACGAGATGGATGACTTCTCCGCCAAGCCGGGCGTGCCGAACGTCTACGGGCTGGTCGGCGGCGATGCGAATGCGGTAGGGCCGAAGAAACGTCCGCTGTCGTCCATGTCGCCCACCATTGTCGTGAAAGATGGCAAAACCTGGCTGGTAACCGGCAGCCCGGGCGGCAGCCGAATTATCACCACAGTATTGCAGATGGTGGTGAACAGCATTGACTTTGGGATGAACGTCGCCGAAGCCACCAACGCCCCGCGCTTCCATCATCAGTGGCTGCCGGACGAGCTGCGCGTCGAGAAGGGCTTTAGCCCGGACACCATTAAACTGCTTGAGCAGCGTGGGCAGAAGGTGGCGGTGAAAGAGGCGATGGGCAGCACCCAGAGCATTATGGTAGGGCCGGACGGAGCGCTGTTTGGCGCATCAGATCCGCGTTCGGTGGATGATTTGACGGCGGGGTATTGATGTATTGCCCGGTGGCGCTGCGCTTACCGGGCCTACAACTGCACGAACGTAGGCCGGGCAAGGCGAAGCCGCCACCCGGCAAATCACTACTTCATTCTCGCCATATAATACGCGTCCACATATTCGCCGTTGCGCAGGGCAAATTTCTTGCCGGTCCCTTCGATTTCAAAACCAAAATTTTTATAGAGGGCAACTGCCGCGGGGTTATCGGCAAAGACCGTCAGTTCGATACGTTCAATGCGCAACCAGTTGTCACACAGGTTGATCATCTCGCTCATGAGCCTGCGGCCTACGCCGCGTCCCTGCATATCCGCAGCCACGCTGATGCCGAATGTGGCAACATGGCTGCGACGCGGGTTTTCCATTACGTCCAGCGCCATATGTCCAATAACGCGCTGGTCAAGACAGGCAACGAGATGGCGCCGGCCTGGTTTTGTCGCAACGCGTTCGTGCCACATTTCCATAGAAGGATGAGGGAGTTGTAGCGTGTCGTGATACACATCAGGATGCGACATGATGTCACGTAAAGCTTCTGCATCGCTGGGTTCGATATGGCGTATCACTATCTCACTCATTCCTTGTTCCTCAGTCAGTTAAAAGTCCCTTCCAACATCAATGACTTTAAAATTTGAGTCAACCGCTATTTTTTGCAAAAAGTATTGGACAAGTGCGAATGAGAATGATTATTATTGCTCTGCATTCAGGAAGACTCCTACGGGAACCTGAAAGCACGACATTGCTCACATTGCTTCCAGTATTACTTTAGCCAGCTTTTAGCTGGCTTTTTTTTGTTATGGTTAGACTCAGTAACCTTCCAAAAGGACTGAGCCATGACACTACACTGTGCATTTATTGGATTTGGTAAAAGCACCACCCGCTATCACCTGCCGTATGTCCTCAACCGTAAAGATACCTGGCATGTGGCCCATATCTACCGCCGCCGCGCGAAGCCGGAAGAGCAATCTCCGCAGTATTCCCACATCCACTTCACCAGCGATCTCGACGAGGTGCTTAACGACCCGCAGGTGAAGCTGGTGATTGTCTGCACCCACGCCGACAGCCATTTTGACTATGCCAAACGCGCGCTCAATGCGGGTAAAAACGTGCTGGTAGAAAAGCCGTTCACCCCGACTATTGCCGAAGCGAAAGAGCTGTTCGCGCTGGCGAAAAGCAAAGGCCTGACCGTTACGCCGTACCAGAACCGTCGCTTTGACAGCTGCTTCCTGACGGCGAAAAAAGCGATTGAAAGCGGCAAGCTCGGCAACATCGTGGAAATCGAAAGTCACTTCGATTACTACCGTCCGGTGGCGGAAACGCAGCCCGGACTGCCTCAGGATGGTTCGTTCTATGGTCTGGGCGTGCACACCATGGACCAGATCATCTCCCTGTTTGGCCGCCCGGACCACGTGGCGTATGACATTCGCAGCCTGCGCAACAAAGCCAATCCGGACGATACCTTCGAAGCCCAGCTGTTCTACGGCGATCTGAAGGCCATCGTCAAAACCAGCCACCTGGTGAAGATCGACTACCCGAAATTTATCGTTCACGGTACCCGGGGTTCGTTCATTAAGTACGGCATTGACCAGCAGGAGACCAGCCTGAAGGCCAATATCATGCCGGGCGAGCCGGGATTTGCCGCAGGCGATTCCGTGGGCGTGCTGGAGTATGTGAACGACGAGGGCATGACGGTCAAAGAAACGCTGAAGCCGGAAAGCGGCGACTATGGCCGCGTCTACGATGCGCTGTTTGAGACCCTCACAAACGGCACGGCGAATTACGTCAAGGAATCTGACGTTCTGACCAACCTCGAAATCCTTGAACGGGCCTTCGAACAGGCTTCTCCTGCCACGATAACCCTCGCGAAATAAGCAAAAACGGCTCCTCTGTGCTTGTTCATAATTTTTGAACAGAGGAGTCAATTTTCACCCTCTATGATCCCAGGCCGTTTGCGTCCACACTTACTCCATCGAAACGAACTGAGGGTGAAAACAATGATCTACTTACGCAAAGCAAACGAACGTGGTCACGCGAATCATGGCTGGCTGGACTCATGGCATTCATTCTCGTTTGCCGACTACTACGACCCGAACTTCATGGGCTTCTCCGCGCTGCGCGTGATTAACGACGACGTGATTGATGCAGGCCAGGGCTTCGGTACCCACCCGCACAAAGACATGGAAATCCTGACCTATGTGCTGGAAGGCGCGGTTGAGCACCAGGACAGCATGGGCAACAAAGAGCAGGTTCCGGCAGGCGAGTTCCAGATTATGAGCGCGGGTACCGGGGTGCGTCACTCCGAGTACAACCCGAGCAAAACGGAAAAACTGCACCTGTATCAAATCTGGATCATTCCAGAAGAGACCGGCATCACGCCGCGCTACGAGCAGCGCCGCTTCGACGCGAAACAAGGCAAACAGCTGGTGCTGTCCCCGGATGCGCGTGAAGGTTCCCTGAAAGTGCATCAGGATATGGAGCTGTACCGCTGGGCGCTGGCGAAAGATGAACAGTCCGTGCATCAGATTGCCGCTAACCGCCGCGTCTGGATCCAGGTGGTGAAAGGTGACGTGTCCATCAACGGGACCAAAGCGACAACCGCCGATGGTCTGGCCATCTGGGATGAGCAGGCGATCTCCGTGCATGCCGACAGCGAAAGCGAAATTCTGCTGTTTGACCTGCCGCCGGTGTAATAAAACATAAATAAATCCCCATCCTTCCCTTTGACAGGGGAAGGATGGGCTTTGTCCGTGGTAAACTGAGCAAATCTCTCACTTCAAGATTTCTCAGGACGATGAAAAAGAAACGCCCCGTACTTCAGGATGTCGCCGATCGCGTCGGTGTGACCAAAATGACGGTCAGCCGTTTTTTACGTAACCCGGAACAGGTTTCCGTGGCGTTACGTGGCAAGATTGCCGCTGCCCTTGATGAACTGGGTTATATCCCCAACCGTGCACCCGATATTCTCTCGAATGCGACCAGCCGCGCGGTGGGCGTTCTGCTTCCTTCTTTGACCAACCAGGTTTTCGCCGAAGTATTACGTGGAATTGAAAGCGTCACCGATGCGTTTGGCTACCAGACCATGCTCGCCCACTACGGGTACAAGCCGGAACTCGAAGAGGAACGTCTTGAATCGATGCTTTCCTGGAACATTGACGGCCTGATTTTAACCGAACGAACCCACACTGCCCGCACGCTCAAAATGATTGAAGTGGCCGGTATTCCGGTCGTGGAGCTGATGGACAGCCAGTCGCCGTGCCTCGACATCGCCGTCGGCTTTGATAACTTCGAAGCGGCGCGCCAGATGACGGCGGCCATTATCGCCCGCGGGCATCGTCATATCGCCTATCTGGGTGCGCGTCTTGATGAACGTACTATCATCAAACAGAAGGGATACGAGCAGGCGATGCTCGACGCGAACTTAACCCCGTACAGCGTGATGGTGGAGCAGTCCTCTTCCTATACGTCGGGTATTGAGCTGATGCGTCAGGCACGACGCGAGTATCCGCAACTGGACGGTATTTTCTGTACCAACGATGACCTTGCGGTCGGCGCAGCATTTGAGTGTCAGCGTCTGGGGCTGAAGATCCCTGATGATATGGCGATCGCCGGTTTCCACGGCCACGACATTGGCCAGGTGATGGAGCCGCGTCTGGCGAGCGTCCTGACGCCGCGTGAACGTATGGGCCGCATTGGCGCAGAACGCCTGCTGGCGCGCATTCGTGGCGAGACGGTGACCCCGAAAATGTTAGATTTAGGTTTCACCTTGTCACCGGGTGGATCTATTTGAACTGACAAATTTGAAGTAGCTCACACTTATTCACTTCGCGCACGTTTGGATATTGCTTCTCTTTTGCCCCAGCAGGACAATGTTACCGATAACTGTTACCCGTAACAATTGACTGAGGGACACCCTTTGAGCACGACTAATCACGATCACCACGTCTACGTCCTGATGGGCGTTTCCGGTAGCGGGAAATCAGCCGTGGCCAGCGAAGTGGCGCATCAACTCCAGGCTGCGTTTCTTGATGGCGACTTCCTCCATCCGCGCAGCAACATCATGAAAATGGCCTCCGGCGAGCCGCTGAACGATGACGACCGCAAACCGTGGTTGCAGGCGCTGAATGACGCCGCGTTCGCGATGCAGCGTACCAATAAAGTCTCCCTGATCGTCTGCTCCGCGCTAAAAAAAACCTACCGCGACCTGCTGCGTGACGGCAACCCGAATCTCTCTTTCATCTACCTGAAAGGGGATTTCGAAGTGATTGAAAGCCGCCTGAAGGCGCGTAAAGGTCACTTCTTCAAAACCCAGATGCTGGTAACGCAGTTCGAAGCGCTGCAGGAGCCGGGTGAAGACGAGAAAGACGTCTTAGTGGTTGATATCGATCAGTCACTGGAGGGTGTTGTTGCCAGCACCATCGAGGTCATTAATAAAAGGCAGTAAGTTTTGAGTACATTAACGCTAGTTTTGACAGCAGTGGGTTCGGTATTGCTGCTGCTGTTTTTAGTGATGAAGGCGCGCATGCACGCCTTTGTTGCTTTGATGGTGGTTTCTATTGGTGCTGGTCTCTTTTCCGGTATGCCGCTCGACAAGATCGCCGCGACAATGGAAAAAGGGATGGGCGGTACGCTGGGCTTCCTGGCGATTGTGGTCGCGCTGGGCGCGATGTTTGGCAAGATTTTGCACGAGACGGGCGCGGTCGACCAGATTGCCGTCAAGATGCTGAAATCCTTTGGCCACAGCCGTGCGCACTACGCGATTGGCCTGGCAGGGCTGATTTGCGCGCTGCCGCTGTTCTTCGAAGTGGCCGTTGTGCTGCTGATAAGCGTCGCATTCTCCATGGCGCGCCATACTGGTACTAACCTCGTGAAGCTGGTCATTCCGCTGTTTGCGGGGGTGGCGGCGGCTGCGGCGTTTCTGCTGCCGGGGCCTGCGCCGATGCTGCTTGCCTCCCAGATGCACGCCGACTTTGGCTGGATGATCCTGATTGGCCTGTGCGCGGCAATCCCGGGGATGATTATCGCCGGTCCGCTGTGGGGCAACTTCATCAGCCGTTACGTTGAGCTGCATATTCCGGATGACGTCACCGAGCCGCACCTGGGCGAGGGCAAAATGCCGTCCTTCGGCTTCAGCCTGTCGCTGATCCTGCTGCCGCTGGTTCTGGTGGGTCTGAAAACCATCGCCGCGCGCTTTGTGCCGGTGGGTTCCAGCGCCTACGAATGGTTCGAGTTCATCGGTCACCCATTTACGGCGATCCTGGTGGCCTGTCTGGTGGCGATTTACGGCCTGGCGATGCGTCAGGGGATGCCGAAAGACCGGGTGATGGAGATTTGCGGTGCGGCGCTGCAGCCTGCGGGCATTATCCTGCTGGTGATCGGTGCCGGCGGCGTGTTCAAGCAGGTGCTGGTGGATTCCGGCGTGGGCCCGGCTCTGGGTGAAGCGCTGACCGGGATGGGTCTGCCGATTGCGGTCACCTGCTTTGTGCTGGCTGCGGCGGTGCGTATCATCCAGGGTTCCGCCACCGTGGCGTGTTTAACCGCCGTGGGTCTGGTGATGCCGGTGATTGAACAGCTGAACTACTCCGGTGCCCAGATGGCCGCGCTCTCTATCTGTATCGCGGGCGGTTCGATTGTGGTCTCTCACGTTAACGACGCCGGCTTCTGGTTGTTCGGTAAGTTTACCGGCGCCACCGAAGCGCAAACCCTGAAAACCTGGACGCTGATGGAAACTATCCTCGGCACGACGGGGGCGATTGTCGGGATGATTGCCTTTACGCTGCTCAGCTAAATGCAATGATTTAACAAGGCAAAAAAAGGCCCGGTAGCGTCAGCGCTTACCGGGCCTTTTTATTATCCAGGGCGTCAGGCCGGGTCAGGTGAAACCATCACCCGGCTTTTTAACATCACTCGCCCTGCGTGGCGCTCTCAATCGTCAAGCGCACGTCCGAGGTAATCAGCTCTGCGAGCATCTGGTAAACCTTCAGCGTCTCTTCCGGCTCGGCATCGCCCGTATCGCTGATGAAGCCTTCATCACGCAGCGTCAGTACCAGAGAACTAAAGACTGCTTTGTCGAAGAATTCAGGGGCGTTAATGCCGTGCAGAACGGACAGGCGCTGGGCCAGCGTCCGGCTTTCTTTCTCCAGCGTACCGCGGTTGATGGACGGGTTCGCACTCAGCAGCCAGAACGTAATGGCGTAGCGCTGCAGCGTTTCACGCGCACCGGCCGCCAGCAGCTGCAAGGTACGGGAGCGTGACGGATTGATGTGCAGCTCGTCGTTTGAAACAGCGATCAGCCCCTGGCGACGCATCTCTTCCGTCATCTTATCCAGTTCTGTCGCCAGCTCATCCTTACTCCAGCGCAGGAACAGCTCCGCTTTCAGCATCGGATAGATGGTCTCAAGATGGCGCAATAGCTCCTGACGGGAGATATGACGATGCTGGGTAATAATGGCGGCCATGAGCGACGGCAGCATCAGCATATGCGTGATGTTGTTGCGGTAGTAGGTCATCAGCACCGCCTGCTCGCGCGGCAGAATGATGATGTCGCCGATCGTGTCCTTTTCGACTTCAAACTTGTTCATCTGAAGCGCGTGATCGATAAGCTCACTGGCGGTCGCAGAAGGTACGGTCGAATCAACCGAATACGGCACGTTCCGCATCATATCCAGATAGCAATCCAGCTGCTCTGTGAGCTGTTCACGGGTCAGCGAGCGCTGGCGCGAAGCCAGAAGTGCCGTACAGCACAGGTTCATGGCGTTAGCCGCACCGGCGTTGTTAATGCGCACCATCAGCTCGGACGCGATGCCGTTAACCGTTGGCGTCAGCCAGGCCGGACGCACCGCTTCGATAGGATCGATGGACTCGCGCCACTCCGGAACGTGATGGTTCAGGTACGTCATCAGCGGCATCGGCTCGCCGAAGTTCACGTAGCCCTGACCAAGATTGCGCAACTTGCTCAAGCCGCGCAGCATCTGCGGCAGGCTCTCTTTCTCTTTGGTCGCGCCACGCAGCTCTTTCGCGTACGTGCCCACTTCCATCACGTGCTCGTAGCCAATGTAGATAGGCACCAGCGTAATCGGACGGGTACCTCCGCGCAGCATGGCCTGGATGGTCATCGACAGCGTGCCGGTCTTCGGATCGAGCAGACGACCGGTACGGGAACGACCGCCCTCCACGAAGTACTCCACGGAATAGCCGCGGCTGAACAGCTCGCCCAGATACTCGCGGAACACGGTGGAGTAGAGCTTGTTACCCTTGAAGGTACGACGAATAAAGAACGCGCCCAGGCGGCGGAAAATCGGACCTGCTGGCCAGAAATTCAGGTTGATACCGGCAGCAATGTGCGGCGGTACCAGCCCCTGATGATAGAGCACGTAGGAAAGGAGCAGGTAGTCCATGTGGCTGCGGTGGCAGGGGACATAGACAATTTCATGGCCATCATGCGCCAGCTGACGCACGCGCTCGGCGTTATGGACGTTGATGCCCTGATAAAGGCGGTTCCACGTAAAGCCGAGAATACGATCGGAAAGGCGAATCATCTCGTAAGAGAAGTTCGCTGCAATCTCTTCCATCAGCGCAATGGCGTTCTGCTGGGCTTTCTCATGCGAAATTTTCTTGCTGCGCGCTTCATCTTCAACGGCGCGGGCAATCGCTTTGGAGGCCAGCAGCTTGTTGAACAGATCCTGACGCGCCGGGAGGCGTGGCCCTACGGCAGCGAGGCGCTGACGAGCGAAGTGCATACGCGCCACGCGCGCCAGTTTTTGCGCGATGATCTTGTCGGTGCCGTGCTCGTCCGCCATGCGACGCAGCGAAACGGAAGGGGAGAAACGTACAAAGCTGTCGCGTCCCAGCCAGGAGACCGCAAAGAACTTCTGGATGCCGTTAAGCATGCGCAGCGGCGGGTTCTCTTCACCTTTTTCGCGGCCCGGACGACGACCAAACATCACCGATACCGGCACCATCTGCACATCCAGATCGGGGTTGCTGCGGTGCAGGTCGAGATAGTCATGGAACAGCTTGATGGACTCTTCTTTCGGCGTGTAATAGGTAAACACGCGCGGCCCGCCGTGGATGAACACGTAGCGCGGCAGCAGCGTACCGTCAACTTCCAGCGGTTCAAGCGGATCTGGTAAGTCATGCGCCAGACACTGGGCGCGAAGCGTCAGTAAGTCAGCCTTCGAGTTATAAGGCAAAACGTACATAATGGGACGCGACGTATCGAGCCCCAGTTCCAGCGCGGGTTCTGCTGGGATAGACTTGCTTTTTACCAGGATGCTTAATGGTAAATTAAGTAATTTGTAGTAAATTCGTGGCCAGCCGGACATAAACGATGTAAAGCCTCTGGTTAATAATGCAATTGCGGCGCAAGGATAACAGAAAGCGCGCAAAATTTCTGTTGTTACCCGTCATACTTCAGGCTGTAGCGAAACGCTCTACGGCTCCTGTTACTGACGCTCTTTTTTAAAAAAGGTTCTTTTAATGGCCAATAATACCACTGGGTTAACACGTATCATCAAAGCCGCCGGCTATTCATGGAAAGGTTTCCGTGCCGCATGGGCCAACGAGGCCGCGTTTCGCCAGGAGGGCGTCGCCGCTATCATCGCGGTGATCGTCGCCTGTTTCCTTGATGTTGATGCTATTACCCGCGTACTTCTTATCGGTTCCGTACTTCTGGTGATGATAGTGGAAATTCTTAATAGCGCTATTGAGGCCGTTGTGGATCGCATCGGTTCCGATTTCCATGAGCTTTCTGGCCGCGCAAAAGACATGGGATCTGCTGCCGTATTACTGGCGATTATCACTGCCGTTATCACCTGGGTCACGCTGCTTTGGTCACATTTCCGATGAGCCTCGAGGAATAATTAAGTCCCTGGTTTTTTGTGCAGTTTTTGGTTCCAAAATCGCCTTTGACTGTATATACTCACAGCATAACTGTATATACACCCAGGGGGCGGAATGAAAGCGTTAACGACCAGGCAGCAAGAGGTGTTTGATCTCATCCGGGATCATATCGGCCAGACGGGTATGCCACCTACGCGTGCGGAAATCGCGCAGCGTCTGGGTTTCCGTTCTCCGAATGCTGCCGAAGAACACCTGAAAGCGCTGGCGCGTAAAGGCGTGATTGAGATTGTATCAGGCGCGTCACGCGGTATCCGACTGCTGGTAGAAGAAGAGACGGGCATTCCGCTGGTAGGTCGTGTTGCTGCCGGTGAGCCTTTACTGGCACAGCAGCATATTGAAGGTCATTACCAGGTCGATCCAGCCATGTTCAAGCCGAGCGCTGATTTTCTGCTGCGCGTTAGCGGCATGTCGATGAAAGACATCGGTATTCTTGACGGCGATCTGCTTGCGGTACATAAAACGCAGGATGTGCGTAACGGCCAGGTGGTTGTCGCGCGCATTGACGATGAAGTCACCGTCAAACGTCTGAAAAAACAGGGTAACACCGTTCAGTTGCTGCCTGAAAACAACGAGTTCACCCCAATTGTGGTCGATCTCCGCGAACAGAACTTCTCTATCGAAGGTCTGGCAGTAGGCGTGATTCGTAACGGTGAATGGCTGTAATCTCTTCCTGACAGGCTACGCTTCCGCTGTAGCCTGTTCATCTACCTTTCCCGGTATTTCGCATGTCACTACTGACGGCATCAGATAAGGCATTGTGGCGTCTTGCCCTGCCGATGATTTTCTCCAATATTACCGTGCCTTTACTGGGACTGGTTGATACTGCCGTTATAGGCCATCTTGATTCACCAGTTTATCTTGGCGGCGTGGCGATTGGCGCGACGGCAACCAGCTTCCTGTTTATGCTGTTGCTCTTTTTACGCATGAGCACCACCGGTCTTACCGCACAGGCTTATGGTGCGAAAGATCCGCTGCGTCTGGCGCGCGCGCTGGTGCAGCCGCTGATACTCGCGCTTGGCGCGGGTGCGTTAATCGTTGTATTGCGGACACCCCTGATCGATCTTGCGCTTCATATCGTTGGCGGCAGCGAGGCGGTACTGGATCAGGCGCGACGTTTCCTTGAAATCCGCTGGCTCAGCGCGCCCGCGTCGCTGGCTAACCTGGTTCTGCTGGGGTGGCTACTGGGCGTTCAGTATGCCCGGGCGCCAGTGATTTTGCTGGTGGTGGGCAACCTTCTCAACATTGTGCTGGATATCTGGCTGGTGATGGGCCTGCATATGAACGTGCGGGGCGCGGCGCTGGCGACGGCGATTGCCGAATACGGGACCTTTATCATTGGCTTGTGGATGGTCTGGCGCGTGCTGTCGATGCGCGGGATCTCTCTGGCGCTGCTCAAAACCGCATGGCGCGGCAATATCCGTAAGCTGCTGGCCCTCAACCGTGACATCATGCTGCGCTCGCTGCTTCTTCAGCTCTGCTTCGGCGCGCTGACGGTTTTCGGGGCTCGACTGGGGCCAGAAATCGTGGCGGTCAACGCGATATTGATGACGCTTCTGACCTTTACCGCCTATGCGCTGGACGGTTTTGCCTACGCGGTTGAAGCGCATTCCGGGCAGGCGTACGGTGCGCGAGAAAGCGGGCAGCTTCGGGATGTCTGGCGGGCAGCCTGCCGTCAGTCGGGACTGGTGGCGCTGGCCTTTGGTCTGGTTTACGCCTGCTTTGGTGAGCAGATCGTTGCATTGCTGACGACTATCCCCGCTCTGCGCGAGCTGGCGAGTCACTATCTCCTCTGGCAAGTCATCTTACCGGTGGTCGGCGTCTGGTGTTATCTGCTGGACGGCATGTTTATTGGTGCGACGCGCGGAGCGGAAATGCGCAACAGCATGGCGGTCGCGGCGGCAGGGTTTGGTCTGACGATGCTAACGCTTCCCTGGCTGGGTAATCACGGTTTGTGGCTGGCCCTGGCCGTCTTCCTCTCGCTGCGCGGGTTATCGCTGGCGTTTATCTGGCACCGCCACTGGCAAAACGATACCTGGTTCTCTTCGCGCCACGATATATCGTGACGGTTAAAGATTCCGAATATGAAATTAACTACGGAATCCTTAACTACAATAATTATCACGTCCAGCAGAAAAGAACGTAACGGACGTTACGACCCGACGCTTAACTAAGAGGACACGATGATGAATAAAGACGAAATCGGCGGCAACTGGAAGCAGTTCAAAGGTAAAGCGAAAGAAAAGTGGGGTAAGCTGACTGATGACGATATGACCGTCATTGAAGGTAAACGCGATCAGCTTGTCGGTAAAATTCAGGAACGTTACGGCTACGCGAAAGATCAGGCGGAAAACGAAGTCAAAGACTGGGAAACCCGTAACGACTACCGCTGGTAACGCTGAATAACCCACAGGGCGGCTCCAGGCCGCCTTTTTCTTTTGCCGCTAACGCGGCTTTTTCTTCACCAGGATAGAGTGGTCGTGCTGACACGCGTCCTGATGGCGACAGGCTTCCACCTCCACGCACGCGGAACAGAGCCCGTGCGCTTCAATCACGTTATGACGCAGGGCAAACCCCATTTTCGCTGCCAGCGTATGCATAATGTCTTCCACGCCTTCCGCAGCCTCTTCTTTCACCACGCCGCAGCGGTCACAGATAAACATCGCCGATGTGTGGGTGGGCTGATCAAACAGATGGCACAGCACATAGCTGTTGGTGGATTCCACCTTGTGCACGAACCCTTGTTCAAGCAGGAAATCCAGAGCGCGATAGACCGTCGGCGGCTTTGCCTGCGGCTCGCTTTCGCGGAGCAGGTCGAGCAGATCGTAGGCGCTGATGGCACCCTGCTGCAGGCTCATCAGGCGTAATACTTCAAGGCGCTGCGGAGTCAGGCGCACATTGCGTTGCGCACACAGCTTTTCGGCCTGCGCTAACAGCTCTTTTGTGGACTTATCCATGTAGCACCCCGGATGTTATAGGACGGAAAACCCTCACTTTATCATGTTCTGGTAAAAACGCCGAGATCCGCCAGTCTGTGCTATACCTGACCCATTACAAACCGGGAAATAAACAATGAAAAAACCTGACTGTATTCGGCACTGGCGCGACGTTGAAGGCGCGGATGATTCGACCTATCCCGACAGCGACGAGCTGTTTTCTATCGGCGCCCCGCTGGCTCGCAAGCTTGGGCTCGGGCGTATTGGTATCCATCATGAGCGCCTGCCACCCGGGCGCAGGACGTCTTATCCGCACGCGGAGAGCGACGAAGAAGAGTTTATTTACGTGCTTGAAGGCCACCCTGACGCCTGGATTAATGGCTACTTGTGGAAGCTGGAGCCTGGCGACAGCGTAGGTTTTCCCGCCGGTACCGGCATCTGTCATACCTTTATCAACAACACGGACGACGAGGTTCGGCTCCTGGTCGTTGGCGAGGCCAACAAGAAGCATAACCGCATATACTATCCGCTTAACCCGGTTTATGCCGCTACCCGAGAGGATCGCTGGGTAGACCACCCGCCCCAGTTTTTTGGACCGCATGATGGAAAACCTGGGAAAAAATAATTTCCTCTTCTATAAATATTGAGGGCCGTCACAAAATATAACAGGCCGTAAGGGAGTTTTACTTAGGGATAGAAATAGCGGGTCTTTTACTACTTATTCACAGCAATAGTTCGTTCCTGTTTGGGTGATAACAGACAGGGGTTATTTCATAACAGACTATAACGGGCATACTGTGAAAAAAAATTTTAAATTTTCGGTGGTTAGTATCGCTGTTTCCTTGTTTATGGCAAATCAGGCGGGAGCAGCCAATACCTGGACAGAATCACGAAGCGACGCAATGGGTGGCACTGGCGTTGCCTCCGGGAGCTATGGCAGTGGGGCATTAATCAACCCCGCGCTGCTGGCAAAGGCAAAACCTGACGATGATGTGACGGTCATTTTGCCGTCCGTTGGCGTACAGGTAACGGATGAGGACAATCTTCAGGACGAGATTGATACCATCAACGACAAAATCAATCACTACAAGGATGTGGTTGATAATCTCACGCCAAGAGAAATTATCACCAATCCATTAGGTTCCATTAATCAGTTCCAGGGCGCGGCCAAAGATCTGGCCGATGAGCTGGACTATCTCAAAGGCAAAACCGCACGCGCAACGGCTGGTGCAGGGCTTGCGGTGAGTATCCCTAACGATGTCCTTTCGGTAGCCTTCATGGCGAAAGGCTATGCCCATGGCCGGGTAAGCTCGTCTATCGATCAGCAGGATATTGATTACCTTCGCGGTATTCAACGCAGTAATGTGGTGGCTGCCGGTGTCGCCCTGGACGCTGCGCTGAACGGCACGGATCAGATCACTAAAAACCTCAACTCAACCGCGTCTGGCCGGGCAGCGATTGTCTCAGACTATGGTGTTGCCGTTGCCCGCCAGTTTGACCTCGGCGGCGTCCCTGTTTCCGTGGGCGTGACGCCAAAGCTGCAAAAAACCTGGGTCTATAACTACACCACGTCAATCTACGATTACGACAGTAACAAGTGGAACGACAGCCGCTACCGTACTGACGATACGGGCTTCAACGTGGATGCCGGTATTGCGGCCGATTTCGGCGAACACTGGACCGTTGGCGTGAGCGGACAAAACCTGATGTCGCGCGATATCGACACCAAAGATATCCGTATCCGCAATGGCCGTACGGGAGAAGTGGTGAGCTATAAAGACACCTATCAGATCCGCCCGCTGGTAACCGCCGGTGCCGCCTGGCACAACGACCTGGTGACGCTGACCGCCGATGGCGATCTGACCGAAACCAAAGGCTTCAAGAGCGAAGATACGTCGCAGTACGTGGGTGTCGGTGCCGAGGTGACGCCGCTGAGCTGGCTGGCGGTGCGTGCGGGTTATCGTGCAGACGTGAAGGGTAACGACAGCAACGTCTTTACCGGCGGTGTCGGTTTCGCGCCGTTTAGCACCGTGCATGTTGACCTGATGGGCCTGTACGGTGAAGATGAAACCTGGGGCGCAGGGGCTCAGCTGAGCATGACGTTCTAAAGTCAACCGGAGGCGCTGCGCCTCCGGCTTTTCTTTGTGCTATAGTAGCGCCCCTTTTCCACCAGATGCTTAAAACTTCGCCATGTCGTCAGAATCACAGACCGCTTTCCCCGCACACCGTTTCTCCATTGCGCCGATGCTCGACTGGACGGACAGACACTGCCGCTATTTCCTGCGCCAGCTCTCCCGCCATACGCTGCTGTACACCGAAATGGTGACCACGGGCGCAATTATTCACGGGAAGGGCGACTATCTGGCCTACAGTGAGGAAGAGCATCCGGTTGCCCTGCAGCTGGGCGGCAGCGATCCGGCCGCGCTGGCGCAGTGTGCGAAGCTGGCGGAAGCGCGCGGCTACGACGAGATCAACCTGAACGTTGGCTGCCCGTCCGACCGTGTGCAAAACGGTATGTTCGGTGCCTGCCTGATGGGGAATGCCCAGCTGGTAGCGGACTGTATCAAGGCGATGCGCGACGTCGTTTCCATTCCGGTGACGGTCAAAACCCGTATCGGGATTGACGACCAGGACAGCTACGAATTCCTGTGCAACTTCATCGATACTGTCTCCGGAAAGGGCGAATGCGAGATGTTCATCATCCACGCGCGAAAAGCCTGGCTCTCCGGCCTGAGCCCGAAAGAGAACCGCGAAATCCCGCCGCTGGACTACCCGCGCGTGCATCAGCTGAAGCGTGACTTCCCGCACCTGACGATGTCGATCAACGGCGGCATTAAGTCGCTGGAAGAGGCCAAAGCGCATCTGGCGCATATGGATGGCGTGATGGTCGGCCGCGAGGCGTACCAGAACCCGGGCATTCTGGCGACGGTCGATCGCGAAATCTTTGGCATCGAAGGTTCAGACACCGATCCGGTTGGCGTCGTGCGTGCGATGTACCCTTATATTGAGCGCGAGCTGAGCAACGGTACGTATCTCGGCCACATCACCCGCCATATGCTGGGTCTGTTCCAGGGTATACCGGGCGCGCGTCAGTGGCGCCGCTACCTGAGCGAGAATGCGCATAAAGCCGGAGCCGATATTGAGGTGCTGGAACATGCGCTGCGACTGGTGGCAGACAAGCGATAACTTTCGCTAAAAGTTCGTCAAATTCACCACGCCCTGCGAGTTCTCGCGGGGCGTTTTGCTTTAAGAACAAAACGTTAGCTTTGGCATAGATCTTGTAATGCTTAATGCATTACTCGGGAACTCGTGGGAGAGCACCATGCTGGAACTACTTTTTGTGATTGGCTTTTTTGTTATGCTGTTAGCGACAGGCGTTTCGTTGATCGGCATTCTGGCGGCTATCGTGGTGGCGACGGTGGTCATGTTTATTGGCGGACTGTTTGCGCTGACGATCAAACTGCTGCCGTGGTTACTGCTGGCCGTTGCTGTGGTGTGGGTGATTCGGTCGATTAAATCGCCAAAAGTGCCCGGTTATCAGCGCAATAACCGCTTCCGTTACTAAGGTATTGAGGGGTTCGTCACATAGTTGTAACTTTTCCGGCAGCATGGCTTAGAACAGAATAGGATTTACTTATCGAATCTGTCACTATGACTGCCGTTAAAGAATTCATCGTGCTGTACCCTACATACAGCCGAACTAAAAAAAGAAAGGGCTTCCCACGGGAAGCCCAATTTCTTTTTGGGGCTCAGGGAATCAACAGGCTCGACCCCTGCGTCGCCCGGCTCTCCAGCACCTCATGCGCGCGCTGCGCATCGGTCAGCGCGAATTTCTGCGCATCTGCCACGTCCACTTTGATGACACCGCTGGCGATCAGCGAGAACAGCTCGTTGCTGGCTTCTTCAAGTTCTTCCCGGTTGGTGATGTAGCCCTGCAGGGAAGGGCGCGTGACGTACAGCGAACCTTTCTGATTCAGAATACCAAGATTCACGCCGGTGACAGCGCCTGACGCATTGCCGAAGCTCACCATCAGCCCACGACGCTGCAGACAGTCCAGCGACGCTTCCCAGGTGTCTTTCCCAACCGAGTCATACACGACGCGCACCTTTTTGCCGCTGGTGATCTCCTTCAGCCGTTCGACAATGCTCTCTTCACGATAGTTAATCACCTGCCAGGCGCCCGCCTGCAGCGCGCGCTGCGCTTTTTGGGCATTGCCCACGGTGCCGATCAGTTTTGCGCCCAGGGCTTTTGCCCACTGACAGGCGATGAGCCCGACGCCGCCCGCCGCGGCATGAAACAGGAACTGCTCGTCGGGTTTAATTTCATAGGTTTTACGCAGCAGGTAGTAAACCGTCAGACCTTTCAGGAACGAGGCCGCCGCCTGTTCGAAGGAGATAGCGTTAGGCAGCAGGGCGGCTTTATCCGCCGGGACGTTGTGGACGGAGCTGTAAGCGCCCAGCGCCGACTGCGCATATACCACGCGGTCGCCCTCTTTAATATGCTTAACCGCGCTGCCCACTTTGACGACGACACCGGCTGCCTCGGTGCCCAGTCCGCTCGGCATCGACGGAGGCGGGTAGAGCCCGCCGCGAATATAGGTGTCGATGTAGTTTATGCCTATGGCTTTGTTTTCAACCTGCACTTCGTTTTCGCCAGGCGCGGTGGGGGTGAACTCCACCGCTTTGAGTACGTCTGGCCCACCGTGTTTCTGGAATTCAATGCGCGTTGCCATGCTCCCTCCGTAAGAAAAATATGGTAATCTTTCGACCCACTCTTTATCTCGGTAACTCCATTCACTATGGCAGGAAACAAACCCTTCAACAAACAGACTGAACCTCGCGAGCGTGATTTCCAGGTCGCAGGGTTAAAGGTCCCGCCGCACTCGATTGAAGCGGAACAGTCGGTGTTGGGCGGTTTAATGCTGGATAACGAGCGCTGGGACGACGTCGCCGAGCGCGTCGTGGCGGAAGATTTCTACACCCGCCCGCACCGCCACATCTTTACCGAAATGGCGCGTCTGCAGGAGTCGGGCAGCCCGATCGACCTGATCACGCTCGCGGAATCACTGGAGCGTCTTGGTCAGCTCGACAGCTGCGGTGGGTTTGCCTATCTGGCGGAACTGTCAAAAAACACGCCTAGTGCGGCGAACATCAGCGCTTATGCCGATATCGTGCGCGAACGTGCCGTCGTCCGTGAGATGATCTCGGTGGCGAACGAGATCGCCGAAGCCGGTTTTGATCCGCAGGGGCGCACCAGCGAAGACCTGCTTGACCTTGCCGAGTCCCGCGTTTTTAAAATCGCCGAAAGCCGCGCCAACAAAGACGAAGGCCCAAAAAATATCGCCGATGTGCTCGACGCCACCGTCGCCCGTATCGAACAGCTGTTCCAGCAGCCGCACGATGGCGTCACCGGAGTGAATACCGGCTATGATGATTTGAACAAGAAAACCGCCGGCCTTCAGCCGTCGGATTTGATTATCGTCGCCGCGCGTCCGTCGATGGGTAAAACCACTTTTGCGATGAACCTCGTCGAAAATGCGGCGATGTTGCAGGATAAGCCGGTGCTTATCTTCAGTCTTGAGATGCCCTCCGAGCAGATTATGATGCGTTCTCTGGCGTCGCTGTCTCGCGTGGATCAGACCCGCATTCGTACCGGCCAGCTCGATGATGAAGACTGGGCGCGCATCTCCGGCACCATGGGCATTCTGCTGGAAAAACGGAACATCTATATCGATGACTCCTCCGGCCTGACGCCGACGGAGGTTCGTTCCCGCGCGCGTCGTATCGCCCGCGAACACGGCGGCATCGGCCTCATCATGATCGACTACCTTCAGCTGATGCGCGTCCCGTCGCTTTCAGACAACCGTACGCTGGAGATTGCGGAGATTTCCCGCTCGCTCAAGGCGTTAGCCAAAGAGCTGCACGTGCCGGTGGTCGCGCTGTCGCAGCTGAACCGCTCCCTGGAACAACGCGCCGACAAGCGCCCGGTCAACTCCGACCTGCGTGAATCCGGCTCCATCGAGCAGGATGCCGACTTAATCATGTTTATCTACCGTGATGAGGTTTATCACGAGAACAGCGACCTGAAAGGGATCGCCGAAATTATTATTGGTAAACAACGTAACGGCCCAATCGGAACGGTGCGTCTGACCTTTAACGGACAGTGGTCGCGTTTCGACAACTATGCCGGTCCTCAATATGATGATGAGTAATTTCTAAGGAATTCAAATGCAAGCGGCAACTGTTGTTATTAACCGCCGCGCTCTGCGACACAACCTGCAACGTCTGCGTGAACTGGCGCCTGCCAGCAAGCTCGTTGCAGTCGTGAAAGCGAACGCTTACGGACACGGTCTTCTTGAGACCGCGCGAACGCTCCCCGATGCCGATGCCTTTGGCGTCGCCCGTCTTGAAGAAGCCCTCCGCCTGCGCGCGGGGGGGATTACCCAACCGATTCTTCTCCTCGAAGGTTTTTTCGAAGCCAGCGATCTGCCAACCATTGCTGACCAGCATCTGCACACGGCGGTACACAATGAAGAACAGCTGGCCGCACTTGAAACCGCCGAGCTGAGCGAGCCGGTGACCGTCTGGATGAAGCTAGACACGGGCATGCACCGTCTGGGCGTGCGTCCGGAAAGCGCGGAAGCGTTTTACCAGCGTTTATGCCGGTGCAAAAACGTGCGCCAGCCGGTGAATATTGTCAGCCACTTCGCCCGTGCCGATGAGCCCGAGTGCGGTGCAACCGAGCGGCAGCTGGATATCTTTAATACCTTCTGCGAAGGCAAGCCGGGGATGCGCTCGATCGCAGCTTCCGGCGGGATCCTGCTGTGGCCGCAGTCGCACTTCGACTGGGCGCGACCGGGCATCATTCTTTACGGCGTGTCGCCGCTGGAGAATAAACCCTGGGGACCGGACATGGGTTTCCAGCCGGTCATGTCGCTGGTCTCTAACCTGATTGCCGTGCGCGAACACAAAGCCGGTGAGCCGGTGGGCTACGGCGGCACCTGGATCAGCGAGCGCGACACCCGCCTCGGCGTCGTGGCGATGGGCTATGGCGACGGCTATCCGCGCGCTGCACCCACGGGTACGCCGGTGCTGGTCAACGGTCGCGAAGTGAAGATCGTTGGCCGCGTGGCGATGGACATGATTTGTGTCGATCTGGGGCCTGAAGCCCAGGATAAGCCCGGCGACGATGTGGTGATGTGGGGGGAAGGTTTACCCGTTGAACGTATTGCTGAAATCACGAAAGTAAGTGCTTACGAACTTATTACCCGCCTGACGTCTCGGGTGGCGATGAAGTACGTCGACTGAAACGTGTACATAACAGTCCAACGGCATACGCTGCCGTTGGACAAGTAACGCTTATTTCAACACGTTATAAATCGCCTGATTCGTTAAATAATCTGACGCCAGCCCTGACTCTGGACTGAAGCGCGCGCCCTGGATGGATGAGAAGCGTTTTCCTGTGTTGCCCAGTGAGACATAGCGTTCTCCCCCATCGTTTTCCGAAATGGTGTACACCGTTTTCTGCATTTCGGCGAACAGCGGAGCGTTACGCTGAATGACCTGATGCAATTCCAGCAGCTGCACACCATCAAGATTGAGCTTTTTATCCAGCGTGACCCCCCATCTTTGCAGGCAAACTTCGGCAAAATGACGCACGATCGTGCCCGGTTCATGCACCACTTTTTCCCCGCTATTCCCATTAGCCGACGCATTTCCCACCAGCGTAGCATGACGACCAGACATAGGATAAATATGTACCTTTGTCGTGCTATCGGTCTGTGGAATGACGCACGAGAAACCTTTTGAACGCTCGTGTCGGGCATAGAAAGCCACATACTCCTTCACGTTGCTGCCCAGAGTGACTTTTTCCGGCTGGAAATTACCCATTCCCGGAACCGGATCCACAGCGAAAATATTCACCGGAATAGTTGTCAAAAGGGGATCGGCCAGCATCGCATTCGCAAGCATATGGCAGCTAATTCCGCCCCGGCTCCATCCCACAAGGTTCACCTGAGTGGGCAGAATCTGGCCCTGACGGAAGGTTTTAATAATTTGCTGCTGCAGCGCCTGCTGGGTCACTTTACGGTCACCATAATCATACTTGCGCCACCAAAACGATCCGGTAACCTCAACGTCCTGAATCGGCACGCCCGCCTTTTTGAGCTGCTCATAGTTCTCTTTTGTGAGCTTTTCTCGCTGCCAGTCAACGTGCCCTTTAATAATATTGATCGCGTGCTGAACATTCTCATTCCAGCCGCTGCCCAGAAGCTGGGCCCGAAGCTGAGAATATTCTCCGCTTTTGACCCAAAGTTCATCGCTTTGAAGATTACCGCTTCCCGGGCCATCAAGAATGACCCATTCGGCGAACTCTTTACCCTTGTTATTGGCGGCCAGAGAAGAAATGAGCTCGCCGTTCCAGTAATTAGCATGAGACTCATCAAACTTATTAGAACCAGTACCACAGAAATACACTGTTAGTATTGTCATAAATGACCTCATTGAAATATTAATATGTAGATGGATGGCACGCGTGCAGTTAAATAATACGTGTCGGCAATATTTCGAGAAATATGCTATTAAGCCCAGGGTATTTTTGATAGCGATAAGTTCGTTCTTAATTAAATATGACTATGTTTAATGTGTAGCACTGCTTAACTTTTTGCTTAGGCATATGACATTTGCCTTATGCCGAATGCTGTTTTTACAGTTCTGCAATAGCACGCATACTTAATTTCGGAATAAGTTAGTTGAATAATCTAAGAAAATAGATTTCATACGGGGTTATGCTACAATGAACATATTAATGATCGATGAATTACCGATCTTCATTCATGGTATGAAAACAGAGCTGGAACGCGTAATGCCGGAATGCACTGTTTTTTCAGCGAACAACTTTGAAGATGCACACGCAATTTTAACCTCTATGCCAGTCAGCATTATTTTGCTGGATGGTGAAATGAAATGCCGTGATTTTATCACAAATTTGATGTCAAACTGGCCTGAGCTACCGATCGTGGTAATGTTACGAAAAACGACGGATAAGATATTCAACTTCTACATTCGTCAAAGCATTAAGGGCATTTTTACTAAGGATCTTCCCGCCGAGAAAATCAGCCAGATACTTAGCATGGTTTCCTCGGGTGTGGTCTGCTTTCCGGAGCAGGCCGTGATTCAGCGAGAACAACCCACTGGCGGTTTACCGATTCATACTCTGAGTCGTCGGCAGAAGGAAGTGCTCAAGCTGCTGGCGAATGGAGGAACAAATAAGCAGATCAGCAGACAACTGAATATCAGTGCTGGTACGGTCAAAGTACATCTGGAATCCATTTTTCACCGATTGCAGGTCAACAATCGAACACAGGCTGCAATGCTCTATTTTAAATATATGGGCAATTAGGCCGTTTTTGTAAGACGCAGGATTGGTATCAAACTATGTTTAGTGAAAAGCGCGACAGGCAGAATACTGTCGCGCTTTTTTTAATGATACTGAGATTTGAAATAGTATATCACGACCACCAGCGTTCCAAAGTCCTGCAATAGCCAGAAGGGAAAACTGTCACTCAGTATATCAGCCCCAGTAAGGATAAATTTCATGTTTAAACTGCTCTCACCAAAAAAGCCAAAGGCGAGGGCAGCTAAGCCGACTTTACACATTACCGGCAGAGCATGGACTCTTCGACTATAGGCTGCAAACAAAATGAGCAGCGAGGTGACAAGGTCGACGAGGATAATAAAGGGAAGAACCCAGCCATTCATTATGTTAAGCATTTACTCTCCATCGGGATTGTTATGGGTTAAATCAGGCGGAGAAAGTGACTCGTGCCTGACTTTGCTTTTGATGACGCTGGCGACATCAAAAATATCGCGCTGTTCGTGCCGGCGGAAAAAGTTTGCCAGCCAGACGATCAGACCATTACTCATTGCCCCGAGGATATAACCTAAACCAAGCGTGATATCGGCCTGGTTAAGGTCTATCTTTAACCAGCGGGCTGATAAGCCACCTAATGCGACGGCCGCACCCATGCTGATTCCGCCAAAAATAATGCCTGCCATAAATCGGCTGTGCTGATGCAGCCGCTGCGGTTGCCAGAAAAACGAAATACTGACGCCGCCAAATAAGCCTGAAAATGCCAGCAAGGCTTCGCTGATGAGGGTCGGGAGATAGATGTCAGACATACATTCATCCTCTGCAAGGATAAACCCCCTCGAAAAAGGGGATTTATTATCGTAACGGGCGCTTATTATTGGCAGGGATCCAGCTCAACAATATGCTGATACTTATCGGTAGTGATAAAGCGCTGTTGCCCTGACAGGCTGTAAATCAAACGTTCAGGAGAGCGATAGCCCTTTACGACATCCACATCCGCGCTAAGCCAGGGCTGATCGGCAGGAAGAGCGCTATGGCTGTATTTGTCGCCTCCGATCCATTTTTGATGAGTGAGTTTCAACCCCCAAAGTGACTCGCTTTCACTCCCCGACCAGCCGAGGCGTTTGGCTTCTTCCGACGTGATATAGCGGTCGGGCAGGCGGCCAAAATTTTTTATATGGCGAAGGGTTGTCGCCAGCTCGGTCACATTATTGACGGGCGGTACACCCTGAGAAGATAAAAAGGCGTTAACTTCCTTTATTTCATCTTCGCAGGTTGGTATGGCGGCAGTAGCCTGTAAAACGGCGAATAAGGAAGCAGAAAGAACGGCCATTTGCACTATGGATAATGATTTCATGTGTTTTTCCTGTCGAGTTAACTGAGAAATAACTTCATTTCCGCCTCGCGGCGACGCGTCAGACCAGCCAATACCTTCCCGCCTGCCTTATTCCAGCTTTTGAACTGCAGTGCGGCGCCCTGAACATCGCCCGCGTTGAATTTTTTGAGCAGCGTTGATTTCTTCAAATTGCCAACGCCGAGGTTGAAGGCGAAGGAAACCAGCGCGTCGAATTGCGCCTGCGTTGCTGACTGGTTCAGCAGCTTTTTCACGCCGTCCTCGGTGCGTTTCAGATCTTTGCGCAGCAGTTCTTTGGCTTCGCCGGTAGTAATTTTGGTGAGCTTTTCCATCTCCTCTTTGAGGATCAAATGGCCATAGCCGATGGTCCATAAACCTACGGCATCGCGATAACGCTCCAGCTTCAGTCCTTCAAACTGGCAAATCAGCTGAATACCCTTGTCACCTGTACGTTCTGGTTGTGTGTGCATTACGGAGTCTCCTCTGCTTTCGGACGGGGAATCACCTTGTTGGTGTATTCGTCAATCAAGCGCATAACGCTTTCCGGTGGCTCAAGCGCGGTAAACTGCATCTCCACATCGACGTGGCGGCTGTCACGCCCGCCTTTGTTATCGCTGGAAGGCGAAAGGCTGACGTGAAAGCGACCAAATTCGTTTTCACCAGACTGGCGGGAAGGTGCCTGCATGCCTTCTGTACGGATCGTCAGGTTGACCTTCATTTTCTCCAGCATCAGCCCGCGCGGCGTTGAAAGTGCGACCAAGGGCAGGTCAAAGTAGTGCTTTTCATCCAGTGCCAGCTGTATCGTGCGTGGAACCAACGAACCGTCCTCAGCAGGTTCGAAAAAGGGATCCAGCGCTTTCATATACTGCTGAGCAATCAGTTCGTTGGCCGCCGTGGCCGCGTACTGCATCCCGCGCGTAATATCTTCAAGCGAGATCGGCACGCCGGGAATATCGGCTGGCGGCGTAGGGGGCGTGTTTTCCTGTACAGGCGGCGTGCCTTCATCCTCTTTGCCCGTCCTGTTTTCCGGCTCTTCATCCTTGCCGCCGCGCAGCCATTTTTTAAAAGACATATTTCGCTCCTGGAAAAAGGGCTACCCGGGTAGCCCCTGCGTTACGGAATCGCACGTATGTCGCGGCGTGGAAGATTATTGCGCGGCGACAGGCTTGGTTTTGGCGTTGGTCAGGTAATCAATCACGCGCTGCAGAGCTTCAGGTGGTTCCTGGCGTTTAATCTGGGTATGAATGGAGTATTTCGCGCGTGTGTCGGTCGAACGGGTCTGCTCCGATTTATGGGAGACTTTGCCGGTCATTTTGGCTTTAAAGACACCCCAGCCGACGGACGCTTCCACGGATGCCTCCGCTTCGGTACTGCTGGAACTGGCTTCGCTCTGGCTCACTTCCAGTTCAAAGTCGATAGTGCCGTCTTCGATACAGATGATAGGGTGCGTGATCGCCGCCAGTAGCGGAATGCTCATCTTGCGGGTCACGCTGCCTTTGTTCACGCCTTGTTCGTCTACCACGGTTTCGTCGTAGTCGAACTCGATCGCGACGGCTTTGCCGTCTTTAATGCAGACAGAGAGCAGGAAGTCGGTATAGGACTTGCTCGCCTGAACCTGTGCTTTGATCATCGCCTGCAGCGGACCGCCGATCATATGCTCCAGCGGCAGGGCGTTAATAACTGAACCAATAAATTGTGAATCCATGATGTGAACTCCTTGAATCAGTGAATGCGCGGTTGCGCAGGAGTCACATTACGGAAAGCGAGAAGGGGAAAATATTGGGTAAATGTCATGGCTAAAGGACGCAAAAAACCTATGCCGATCGCAGGATAATCCTAAGGGGTGGTGTTGCGTGATATTCCGGTTTATTGTTGAAATCCCTGCCTCATCGAATTCCGGAGAACCATCGCGTGTTTCAGAAAGTTGACGCCTATGCCGGCGACCCTATCCTCTCCTTAATGGAGCGTTTCAAAGAAGATCCTCGCAGCGACAAAGTGAACCTCAGCATCGGTCTGTATTACAACGAGGATGGCATCATTCCTCAATTAAAAGCCGTTGCCGAAGCCGAAGCGCGTCTGAACGCTGTTCCACACGGCGCTTCCCTTTATCTGCCGATGGAAGGGCTAAACGCTTATCGCAACACCATTACACCGCTGCTGTTCGGCGCCGATCACGCGGTGCTCGCGCAAAAACGCGTGGCGACCATCCAGACGCTGGGCGGCTCGGGTGCGCTAAAAGTGGGTGCAGACTTCCTGAAAAAATACTTTCCGGATTCAGGCGTGTGGGTCAGTGACCCGACGTGGGAAAACCACGTTGCGATCTTCGAGGGCGCAGGTTTTAAGGTCGAGACCTATCCATGGTTCGACAGCAAAACTAACGGCTTGCGCGTTGAAGCGCTGTTGGAAAAACTGAACACGCTGCCGGCGCGCAGTATTGTGCTGCTGCACCCATGCTGCCATAACCCGACCGGTGCAGATCTCACTAACGCCCAGTGGGATGCGGTGATTGAGGTACTGAAGGCCCGTGACCTGATCCCGTTCCTCGACATTGCCTACCAGGGATTTGGCGCGGGCATGGAAGAAGATGCTTACGCCATCCGCGCCGTAGCCAGCGCCGGGCTGCCTGCTCTGGTTAGTAACTCCTTCTCTAAAATCTTCTCCCTGTACGGTGAACGCGTTGGCGGTCTGTCCGTAGTGTGTGAGGATGCCGAAGCAGCCAGCCGCGTGCTCGGCCAGCTGAAAGCGACGGTACGCCGTATCTACTCCAGCCCGCCAAACTTTGGTGCGCAGGTGGTGGCGACGGTTCTCGGTGACGAGCAGCTGAAAGCGTCCTGGCTTGGCGAAGTGGAAGCGATGCGTAAGCGCATTCTTTCGATGCGTCAGGAACTGGTTAACGTCCTGAAAGAGGCGGTGCCGGGACATAACTTCGACTATCTGCTCAAGCAGCGCGGGATGTTCAGCTATACCGGACTGAGTGCGGCCCAGGTCGATCGTCTGCGCGAAGAGTTCGGCGTCTACCTGATTGCCAGCGGCCGTATGTGCGTGGCGGGCCTGAATGCCAGCAACGTTCATCGCGTGGCGCAGGCGTTTGCTGCTGTAATGTAAGTACTTACCAACTCACCCTCTCCCTGTGGGAGAGGGTCGGGGTGAGGGCATCAGGCCGCACAAAAACGTTGCCCGGCTTTTGTGATCGTCTTCTTTTTATTCCCCTTCATAAGCAAAAACTCCTTCCCTTCACCTCCCGCTGGGGTTATGGTCGGATAGTTTTTTGACCGTTCGCTCAAATTAAAACGATAACAAACTGAATTTTCAGGGGAAAACATGCGCAAGATCACACTGGCGCTCAGCGCCGCCTGCTTATTGTTCTCGCTTAATAGCGCCGTCGTCGCGCGAGCTTCTGCCCCGACGCCGCTTTACACCGGTACCACTGCAGCCATGCTTGCCGAGCAGGCGCCCATTCACTGGGTTTCCGTGGCTCAAATCGAAAACAGCCTGATGGGCCGTGCGCCAATGGCCGTGGGTTTTGACATTGACGATACCGTTCTCTTCTCCAGCCCGGGCTTCTGGCGCGGCAAAAAAATGTATTCGCCCGACAGCGAAGCGTATCTGAAGAACCCGGAATTCTGGGAAAAAATGAATAACGGCTGGGACGAATTCAGCATCCCGAAAGAGGTTGCCCGTGCGCTTATTGCCATGCACGTGAAGCGCGGTGACAGCATTTACTTTGTGACCGGCCGCAGTCAGACCAAAACGGAAACCGTCTCCAAAACCCTGCAGGATGATTTTCAGATCCCGGCAGCCAGCATGAATCCGGTGATTTTTGCCGGTGACAAAGAAGGGCAAAACACCAAAACCCAGTGGCTGGAAAAGAAAAATATCAAAGTATTCTACGGCGATTCGGATAACGACATCACCGCCGCGCATGACGTGGGTGCAAGAGGGATCAGGGTATTGCGTGCCTCTAACTCGACCTATCGACCGCTGCCGATGGCCGGAAAGTTTGGCGAAGAGGTCATTGTGAACTCTGAGTATTAAACCGCAGGCGACGAGTTTGACTCTTTTTTAAGCAAATCTCGTCGCTGCGGGTTTTACCTTTCGCCTTCTTGCTGCACACTTAGAAAGATTCATCTTTCATTACGGAGCAGCACATGTGGTATCAACAGACCCTGACCTTAAGCGCTAAACCACGCGGATTTCATCTGGTGACGGACGAAGTCATCGGGCAAATCCGCGACCTGCCGCGGGTCAAAACGGGTTTGCTGCATCTGCTCCTTCAGCACACGTCTGCCTCTCTCACGCTTAATGAAAATTGCGATCCCACCGTCCGGTCAGACATGGAGCACCATTTTCTGAAGAGCGTCCCGGACAACGCCCCTTACGAGCATGACTATGAGGGGGCAGACGATATGCCTTCGCATATTAAATCCTCCCTGTTGGGCGTATCGCTTATGCTGCCGGTTCACAACGGGCGGCTGCTGTTGGGAACGTGGCAGGGGATCTGGCTGGGAGAGCATCGCATTCACGGTGGTTCGCGTAAAATTATCGCCACGCTACAAGGGGAATAAAGATGACAATTTCGGAGATACTTCAGTACTGCATGAGCAAGCCCGGCGCGGAGCAGAGCGTCCATAGCGACTGGAAAGCCACGCAGGTTAAGGTGGGGGATGTGCTGTTTGCGATGGTGAAAGAGGTGGAAGGCCGTCCGGCGGCGTCGCTGAAAACCAGCCCTGAACTGGCGGATTTGCTACGTCAACAGCATGATGACGTGAGGCCGAGCAAGCACCTCAATAAGGCGCACTGGAGCACCGTCTATCTGGATGGATCGATTCCAGGCTCGCAAATTTACTACCTGGTGGACGCGTCCTATCAGCAGGCGGTTGAGCTGCTGCCGGAAACGACCCGACAGCAGCTCTCCGTGTGACAATTACAGCAACGGTTTAAGGAAGCGCGCGGTGTGCGAGGCTTCGCACTCTGCAACCGTCTCTGGCGTACCTGAGACGAGGATTTCACCGCCGCCGCTGCCGCCTTCCGGGCCGAGATCGACAATCCAGTCCGCGGTTTTAATCACGTCCAGGTTATGTTCGATGACCACGATAGTGTTGCCCTGATCGCGCAGCTGATGCAGCACGTCGAGCAGCTGCTGGATATCGGCAAAGTGCAGGCCGGTGGTCGGCTCGTCCAGAATGTAGAGCGTCTGACCGGTGCCGCGTTTTGACAGCTCGCGCGCCAGCTTCACGCGCTGCGCTTCGCCGCCGGACAGCGTAGTTGCCGACTGCCCCAGACGAATGTAGGTCAGGCCCACGTCCATCAGCGTCTGCAGCTTACGCGCCAGCGCAGGAACGGCATCAAAGAATTCGCGCGCCTCTTCGATGGTCATGTCCAGCACTTCGTGGATGGTCTTGCCTTTGTACTTAATCTCCAGCGTTTCTCGGTTATAGCGCTTGCCTTTGCACTGGTCGCACGGCACGTAGATATCCGGCAGGAAGTGCATCTCAACCTTGATCACACCGTCGCCCTGGCACGCTTCGCAGCGGCCACCGCGTACGTTAAAGCTGAAACGTCCTGGCGTATAGCCGCGGGAGCGTGCTTCCGGCACACCGGCAAACAGTTCACGTACGGGCGTGAAGACGCCGGTATAGGTTGCCGGGTTAGAGCGCGGGGTACGGCCAATCGGGCTCTGGTCAATGTCGATAACTTTATCGAAATGCTCCAGCCCCTGGATGTCACGGTACGGCGCCGGCTCGGCCAGCGTCGCGCCGTTCAGCGCCGTCTGCGCAATCGGGAACAGCGTATCGTTGATTAGCGTCGATTTACCGGAACCGGATACGCCGGTGATACAGGTAAACAGTCCAACAGGCAGCGTCAGGGTGACGTCTTTCAGATTGTTGCCGCGCGCGCCGGTCAGCTTCAGCACTTTTTCAGGATCTGCCGCTATGCGCTGTTTTGGCACCTCAATCTTACGCTTGCCGCTCATGTACTGGCCGGTCAGCGATTCGGGCACCGCCATGATGTCCTTCAGCGTCCCTTCTGCAACCACCTGCCCGCCGTGTACGCCTGCGCCCGGACCAATATCGATCACGTGATCAGCCGCGCGGATCGCATCTTCATCGTGCTCGACCACGATTACCGTGTTGCCGAGGTTGCGCAGGTGGACCAACGTGCCGAGCAGACGCTCGTTGTCGCGCTGGTGCAAGCCGATGGACGGCTCATCCAGTACGTACATCACGCCTACCAGACCCGCGCCAATCTGGCTCGCCAGACGAATACGCTGGGCTTCACCGCCGGAGAGCGTTTCTGCCGAGCGGGATAACGTCAGGTAGTTCAGGCCGACGTTCACCAGGAATTTCAGGCGATCGCCAATCTCTTTCAGCACTTTTTCGGCAATTTTCGCGCGCTGGCCGGAGAGCTTCAGGTTATTGAAGAAGTCCATCGCGTGGCCGATGCTCATGTCTGAGATGGTCGGCAGCGCCGTGTTTTCCACAAATACGTGGCGCGCTTCGCGGCGCAGGCGCGTTCCTTCACAGGTGGCACAGGAGCGGTTGCTGATGAACTTCGCCAGCTCCTCGCGCACCGCGCTGGATTCGGTCTCTTTGTAGCGGCGCTCCATGTTGTGCAGCACCCCTTCGAACGGGTGGCGACGCACGGAGGTATCGCCGCGATCGTTCATGTATTTGAACTCGATGTTCTCTTTACCGGAACCGAACAGGATCACTTTGTGCACGTTCGGGCTCAGGCTGGCCCACGGCGCTTCAACGTCAAACTTGTAGTGTTCTGCCAGCGATTTCAGCATCTGGAAGTAGTAGAAGTTACGCTTGTCCCAGCCGCGAATGGCCCCGCCCGCCAGCGACAGCTCCGGGTTCTGGATCACGCGATCCGGATCGAAATACTGCTGCACGCCCAGGCCGTCACACGTCGGGCACGCGCCCGCCGGGTTGTTGAACGAGAACAGGCGCGGTTCCAGCTCGCGCATGCTGTAGCCGCAAATCGGGCAGGCAAAGTTGGCGGAGAAGAGCAGCTCTTCCGCTTTCGGATCGTCCATGTCGGAGACCACGGCCGTGCCGCCAGAGAGTTCCAGCGCCGTTTCAAAGGATTCCGCCAGACGCGTGGCGAGATCGTCGCGCACCTTAAAGCGGTCAATCACCACTTCGATGGTATGCTTCTTCTGCAGCTCCAGCTTGGGTGGATCGGACAGGTCACACACTTCGCCGTCGATACGGGCGCGGATATAGCCCTGGCTTGCCAGGTTTTCCAGCGTTTTGGTGTGTTCGCCCTTACGCTCTTTGATGATTGGCGCAAGGAGCATCAGGCGTTTGCCTTCCGGCTGCGACAGCACGTTATCGACCATCTGGCTCACGGTTTGCGCCGCCAGCGGGACGTCGTGGTCCGGGCAGCGCGGCTCGCCCACGCGGGCATACAGCAGACGCAGGTAGTCATGAATTTCGGTAATGGTACCGACCGTTGAGCGCGGGTTATGCGACGTGGACTTCTGCTCAATAGAGATAGCAGGTGACAACCCTTCAATATGGTCGACATCCGGTTTTTCCATCAGTGACAGGAACTGACGAGCGTACGCCGAGAGCGATTCAACGTAACGACGCTGTCCTTCGGCATACAGAGTGTCGAAAGCCAGTGAGGATTTGCCAGACCCCGAAAGCCCGGTCACGACAATGAGTTTGTCGCGAGGGATTATGAGGTTGATATTCTTGAGATTGTGGGTGCGGGCGCCCCGAACTTCGATCTTATCCATTCACCTTTCCCGGTTGGAACACGGATTGCCTGGTTTGTTTGAAGGACAAACGGCTGTCAGAAACGGCTAATTATGACACAATTTGACCTGTTTGAATATACAGTATTGGAATGCATTTTCTGATTCGCTGTGTAACAATGTTGAGTTGCGGGAGAACTCTGGAACGTGCTACGCAACTATCAAAGTGCAGCATGGAAATGGTACACTCGCGCGTTTACACTATTAAGAAACGTATTCAGGAGACACGAACATGGCCAGCAGAGGCGTAAACAAGGTGATTCTCGTCGGTAATCTGGGCCAGGACCCGGAAGTACGCTACATGCCGAGTGGTGGCGCAGTTGCCAACATTACGCTGGCTACTTCCGAATCCTGGCGTGATAAAGCGACCGGTGAGATGAAAGAGCAGACCGAGTGGCACCGCGTTGTGCTGTTTGGCAAACTGGCCGAAGTGGCCGGAGAATATCTGCGTAAAGGTTCTCAGGTCTATATCGAAGGCCAGCTGCGTACCCGCAAATGGACCGATCAGTCCGGTGCTGAGAAGTACACGACTGAAGTAGTGGTCAACGTGGGCGGCACCATGCAGATGCTGGGTGGCCGTCAGGGCGGTGGCGCACCTGCAGGTGGCGGTCAGAGCCAGCAGCAGGGCGGTTGGGGTCAGCCTCAGCAGCCGCAGGGTGGCAACCAGTTCAGCGGCGGCGCACAGTCTCGTCCGCAGCAGCAGTCTGCTCCGGCGCCGTCTAACGAACCGCCAATGGATTTCGACGACGACATTCCGTTCTGATTTCCGCGTGCTAAAACAAAAAACCCAGACCATCGTCTGGGTTTTTTTATTCCGTAAGGGATCAGGTAATCACCATCGGCCAGTCTGGCGGCGTGTGGCTCATCGCCTCAACCATCACCACTTTAATGTTTTCCCAGACGGCAGCGATATCCAACAGGGTGATACCAAGCAGACCCGTTGCAAACCAGCAGGCCGCACCTAGCCCCAGCAGGGTGCTGATGACAGCAAGACCCGCATAGTCAGATTTACGAAACTGAATGTTCAGCGTGCTGGCTAAAAACATCAGTACCGCACTCAACAAAGGCCAGCGCAGGAGAACCATGCTGGTAGTAATGGTTGCCATAAAACCCATCCTCTACAAATCAGACGAACTGAATGAAACAGTGTTTCTCGTTACAAAATATGTGTGAACTATATCACAATTGATGATTTATTCGCCAGTGCCTGTGCGATCAAAAAAGAGGATTTTATTCCCCAGGAAAAGCGATTCTGTAGGCAGGACCAGCCTCGGCGCATGAGGAGGTGAACCCACAACGCGCCGGAAACGCCCGTCGGGCAAGTGGGGATACCGCAAATTCGGTTTTATAACTGGGGCGTTATTCTCCGCCATTACTGAAAATAGTGTGGTGAAGACTGATTATTTATAAATCAACAAACACAGTACCCGGAGCAAATAGCATAAAACGTCATGACGATGTTGTACTTTTTTCATGCTGTCAGACGTTTGGCTTAATCAACGATCGTCTGTTGTGTTATCTTTCCGTCGGCCCCGGCGGGCTGGATAATTATTTCCCTTAATTGAAACGGAACGAATACTTACAGTTTAACTTACGGGAAAATATTATCGTCATAACGAAATTTAAGATTTTTAATACTAAAAGTCAGTTGCTAACTTTGCATGATTCATGCAACGTAATCACCTGTTTAACAAAGCATCCGGCCTTCATTACTACAGGCGTACAACATGCAGGGATATAGGGCGGGAAATGAATCGTAGCGCGCGGCGCAAAATGCTCAGGGTGGTAGGGATCATCATGGTAGTTATGCTGCCGGTGATGCTTGCCCTATGGTTTGCCCAGCTACGCGCCGTGTCTGAAACAAGCGCACAGCTACGCACATTTGCTGAACTGGCTTTAGACAAAACAGAGCTTGTTATTCAACAGGTTGAGCTGGCCCGGGACGAGGCTGAAAAATATCAGGGTGAGCTTTGCACGCCGGGACACCGTCAATATATGCTGAACGTTGTTCGTGGCCGCCTGTTTGTCGCCGATTTAATTTACGCTGAAGGTCAGAATTTTCTTTGTTCGACCGTTTTTACACCGGACCATCCCTACGCCATTCCTGTCGCTAATTACACGCGTAAACCTGACGTCGCTATCTATTATTATCGCGATACCCCATTTTATACTGGCTATAAAATGACATATATGCAGCGCGGAAATTATGTGGTGGTCGTCAATCCGCTTTCATACAGCGAAGTCATGTCCGCGGATCATTCTCTCTCGTGGGGTGTGTACGACACGGTAACCAATGCTTTCTTTTCGGTTAGCCAGAAAGCCAATGTTTCTTTATTAAATTCGATGATTCGAGATAAGGAATCGGTATTTCAAAAAGATAACCGCTTTTATACGATCGTAACGTCTCCCAAAAGACCTATTGCGGCCATTGTGTCGACATCGAATAAACGCTTTTATGAAACGCTTTATCACCAGGCGACGTTGACGCTACCGCTGGGCATGATCTGCAGCATTATTATTTTGCTGGTATGGTCCCGTACCCATCGTGAGCTTAATTCACCGGGGCGCTTACTGCACCGGGCGCTGAACAAGCGACAGCTTTGCGTCCACTATCAGCCGATTATTGATATCAAGAACAACCAGTGTGTGGGTGCGGAAGCGTTGTTACGCTGGCCGGGTTTTAACGGGCAGGTGATGAGCCCGGCTGAGTTTATTCCGCTGGCGGAAAATGAGGGAATGAGCGAGCGGATTACGGACTATGTCGTTGAGGAGGTGTTCAACGATCTGGGCCATTTCCTGGCGGAGCATCCGCATCTCTATATTTCGATTAACCTGTCGGCCACGGATTTCCACTCCTCGCGGCTGATCGCCATGATTTCCGACAAGGCTCGCCACTACGCCGTCCGCGCGCAGCAAATCAAAATTGAAGTGACGGAACGTGGTTTTATCGATGTGCCAAAAACCACGCCGGTGATTCAGGCTTTTCGTCAGGCGGGTTATGAAGTCGCGATCGATGACTTCGGTACCGGCTACTCGAACCTGCACAACCTCTACTCGCTGAACGTGGATATCCTGAAGATCGATAAATCGTTTATCGATACCTTAACGACCAACAGTACCAGCCACCTGATCGCCGAGCATATTATCGAGATGGCGCAGAGCCTGCGCCTGAAAACCATTGCGGAAGGGGTAGAGACGGCAGAGCAGGTGAGCTGGCTGTTGAAGCGCGGCGTCCAGTTTTGTCAGGGATGGCACTTCGCGAAAGCGATGCCGCCCCAGGAATTTATGACCTGGCAGCAGCAGCCTTTGCACTGAGAGTGATTAATTCAACTGGTGGCGATAGTCGCTCGGCGTACGGTCAAACTCGCGGCGAAACACGCGGGAAAAGGTTTGTTGCGACACATAGCCAAGGTCCATCGCGATATCAAAAATGGGCCGCTGCGTTGAGCGTAGCGCCTGCGCTGCCAGCAGAAGTCTGCGCTGGCGAATGTACTCACCCAGCGTCTGATGCATGACCGTGCGGAACATTCTCTGTAAATACCATTTCGAATAGCCCGACTTTTTCGCGACCACATCAATGTTCAACGGTTGGTCGATATGGTCATCAATCCATTCAATAAGCGTCTGAATAATCTGCTGATGCGACATAAGGTTGCCCCTCTGTAGATACAACTATCTCGGTTAATTCGTCGTTTTCTCTGCGGGGGAGTATAATTCCTCAAGTTAACTTGAGGTAAAGAGGTTTTATGGAAAAGAGATTGCCGCGAATTAAAGCGCTTTTAACTCCCGGTGAAGTGGCGAAGCGAAGCGGCGTTGCGGTATCGGCGCTCCACTTCTATGAAAGCAAAGGGTTAATCAAGAGCATCCGTAACGGGGGTAACCAGCGTCGCTATACTCGCGACGTGCTCCGCTACGTGGCGATAATCAAAATTGCGCAACGAATCGGAATTCCCCTGGCCACGATCGGTGAGGCCTTTGGGGTACTGCCGGAAGGGCACACGCTGAGTCCGAAAGAGTGGAAAGAGCTGTCGTCCCAGTGGCGTGAAGAGCTGGACAGGCGTATTCACACGCTGGTCGCTCTGCGTGACGAGCTGGATGGCTGCATCGGCTGCGGCTGCCTGTCGCGCAGCGACTGCCCGCTGCGTAACCCCGGCGACAAACTGGGCGAGCAGGGGACGGGGGCGCGGCTGCTGGAAGAGGATTGAGATTGCGCGGCAAAAAGCACATAAAGAACTAAAGCGCCACATAAGGGCGCTTTAGTTTTTCCCGGTCTTTGTCTTTCACTCTATCCCGCTGGTTCACAGGAGGGTTTCCCCCGACGTCAGCACCCCTCAGTGTCGAGCTGGTTGGGGAGGTTCCGGATTGTGCTGACACTTTAATTCTATGCAAGACCCGTTTTTTCGCCAGCGTCGCTGACCGGTTTTTAGCCGAATTTTTTTCGCGGTGTTGTTCAATTTTCTATAGTTAAAAAGTATGAATAACAGGAGAAAGCCATGCTCACGGTACACCACCTTAACCAGTCGCGCTCGCACCGCGCGATCTGGGCGCTGGAAGAACTCGGCCTGCCTTATGAGATCGTTCACTATCAGCGCCAAAAAAACATGCTGGCGCCGGAGGCTCTCAAAAAGGTACATCCGTTGGGTAAATCACCGGTTATCGAAGATAACGGGCTGATCCTTGCGGAGTCTGGCGCCATTCTGGAGTACCTGCAGGAAACTTACGATCCCGAGTCGCGGCTTAAGCCTTTAGATCCGGCGCATAAGGTGCAGTACCGCTTCTGGCTGCACTACGCGGAAGGATCGCTGATGCCGCTGTTGTTAATGAAGCTGGTCTTCAGCAGCCTCGGAAAACCGCCGGTGCCGTTTGGTATCCGAACCCTGGGGAAAGCGCTGGGGCAGGGGGTGCAGAAAGCGTACCTCAACCGCCAGCTGGAAACCCATGCGCGCTTTATTGAATCACATCTGGCTAAAAACAGCTGGTTTGCCGGGGATACGCTCAGCATGGCCGACATCCAGATGAGCTTTCCGATTTTTGCCCTGCTGGCGCGCGGCGGTATTAACAACCTGCCGCATATTCAGGCATGGAAAAGTAAGGTTGAGAACAGCCCTGGCTGGCAAAGAACTCTGGAGCAAGGGGGGCCGTTATCCATCCCGGGTGAGGATTAAATGTAAACAAATTGCGCATTGACGATAACGTTTGCGCATCCTCTGTTTATTTCTTCAGCGTCATAAGTGAATTTTAGCGAAAAACGATAAAGTTCAGTTGAAAAGGGCGGGGATTAGGCTGGATAATCGTTTGCCTTAATTTGACCACCCGTTTGTAAGCGCGGAGCTAAACGTTTGCTTTTTTTGTGACGCCCTTTCGTCGCAAACGCAACACAAGGATTTGACGTTTAGCTGGCAGTGGCGTCTCCACCTCGCTTACGGACTTCCTAAAAAACTCTCAGGGGATGTTTTCTATGTCTACGCCATCTGCGCGTACTGGCGGTTCACTTGACGCCATGTTTAAAATTTCGGCCCGCGGCAGCACCGTGCGTCAGGAAATCGTTGCTGGTTTGACAACGTTTCTGGCGATGGTTTATTCCGTCATCGTTGTGCCGGGCATGCTGGGCAAAGCGGGCTTCCCGCCAGCGGCTGTCTTTGTAGCGACCTGCCTTGTGGCCGGCGTGGGCTCTATCGTGATGGGCCTGTGGGCGAACCTGCCGCTGGCGATTGGTTGCGCCATCTCCCTGACCGCGTTTACCGCGTTCAGCCTGGTGCTGGGTCAGCACATCAGCGTACCGGTTGCGCTGGGCGCCGTGTTCCTGATGGGTGTGCTGTTTACCATTATTTCAGCGACCGGCATCCGTAGCTGGATCTTGCGCAACCTGCCGCAGGGCGTGGCGCACGGTACCGGCATCGGCATCGGCCTGTTCCTGCTGCTGATCGCCGCCAACGGCGTCGGTCTGGTCATCAAGAACCCGCTGGACGGCCTGCCGGTGGCGCTCGGCCATTTCGCCAGCTTCCCGGTGATCATGTCGCTGATCGGCCTGGCGGTGATTATCGGTCTGGAAAAACTGAAAGTCCCGGGCGGCATCCTGCTGACCATTATCGGCGTGTCGATTGTGGGCCTGATTTTCGATCCGAACGTCCACTTCTCCGGCATTTTCGCCATGCCGTCGCTGAGCGATGACAAAGGCAACTCCCTGATTGGCAGCCTGGATATCGTTGGCGCGCTGAACCCGGTGATCCTCCCAAGCGTGCTGGCGCTGGTGATGACCGCCGTGTTTGACGCGACCGGTACTATTCGTGCGGTGGCCGGTCAGGCGAACCTGCTGGATAAAGACGGTCAGATTATTGACGGCGGCAAAGCGCTGACCACTGACTCCCTGAGCAGCGTCTTCTCTGGTCTGGTGGGTGCGGCGCCTGCGGCGGTATACATCGAGTCCGCGGCGGGTACGGCGGCAGGCGGTAAAACCGGCCTGACGGCGATCACCGTCGGCGTGCTGTTCATGCTGATCCTGTTTCTCTCTCCACTCTCGTACCTGGTTCCGGCGTACGCGACCGCGCCAGCGCTGATGTACGTTGGCCTGCTGATGCTGAGCAACGTGGCGAAAATCGACTTTGCGGATTTTGTGGACGCGATGTCTGGCCTGATTACTGCGGTCTTCATCGTACTGACCTGTAACATCGTGACCGGCATTATGATCGGCTTCGCGTCGCTGGTGATCGGTCGTCTGGTCTCCGGTGAATGGCGCAAGCTGAACGTTGGCACCGTTGTTATCGCCGTTGCGCTGGTGGCGTTCTACGCGGGCGGCTGGGCAATCTAAGTTGTCCTTTGATGCGAAAACGGGTGGCTCAGGCCGCCCGTTTTTATTTTCAGGACTCATCCTGTTGCCTTTTGCGTTACTCTGGGGAAGATAGAATAAAAGGCACGACGCCTTCCGGAGTACATAAGCAACACAGCAAACAGGGAACGCATGGAAATCTTCTTCACAATACTCATCATGACCCTTGTGGTCTCGCTATCCGGGGTGGTTACACGCGTACTGCCCTTTCAGGTCCCCCTGCCATTAATGCAAATTGCCATCGGCGCGCTGCTGGCGTGGCCGACGTTTGGCCTGCACGTGGAATTTGACCCCGAACTGTTCCTCGTGCTGTTTATTCCGCCACTGCTGTTTGCCGATGGCTGGAAAACGCCCACGCGCGAATTCCTTGAGCACGGGCGAGAGATCTTCGGCCTGGCGCTTGCGCTGGTGGTGGTCACCGTCGTCGGGATTGGTTTCCTGATCTACTGGACGGTGCCGGGCATTCCGTTAATACCGGCTTTTGCGCTGGCCGCCGTGCTGTCGCCAACCGATGCCGTGGCGCTGTCCGGCATTGTGGGTGAAGGCCGTATTCCGAAGAAAATCATGGGGATTTTACAGGGTGAGGCGCTGATGAACGACGCCTCCGGCCTGGTCGCCCTGAAGTTTGCCGTGGCCGTAGCGATGGGTACGATGGTCTTTACCGTCGGCGGCGCAACGCTGGAATTCTTCAAGGTGGCGATTGGCGGTATTCTCGCAGGCTTCGTGGTGAGCTGGCTGTACGGCCGCTCGCTGCGCTTCCTCAGCCGCTGGGGCGGCGATGAACCCGCTACGCAGATCGTACTGCTGTTCCTGCTGCCGTTTGCCTCTTATCTGATTGCCGAACATATCGGCGTGTCGGGCATTCTGGCAGCGGTTGCGGCAGGGATGACCATTACCCGTTCCGGCGTAATGCGCCGCGCGCCGCTGGCCATGCGCCTGCGTGCAAACAGCACCTGGGCCATGCTGGAGTTTGTCTTTAACGGCATGGTGTTCCTGCTCCTGGGCCTGCAGCTGCCTGGCATTATGGAGTCCTCGCTGGTGGCGGCGGAGGCCGACCCGAACGTTGAGGTCTGGATGCTGTTTACCGACATCGTGCTGATCTACCTGGCGCTGATGCTGGTTCGTTTCGGCTGGCTGTGGACGATGAAAAACTTCAGCGTCCGCTTCCTGAAGAAAAAACCGATGGAGTTCGGCTCGTGGACAACGCGTGAACTGCTGATTGCCTCTTTTGCGGGCGTACGCGGGGCGATCACCCTTGCCGGTGTGCTCTCCATTCCGCTGCTGCTGCCGACAGGCGATGTCTTCCCGGCACGCTACGAGCTGGTCTTCCTGGCGGCGGGCGTGATTCTCTTCTCACTGTTTGTCGGCGTGATTATGCTGCCGATCCTGCTGCAGCATATTGATGTTGGCGATTCGACCCAGCAGCACAAGGAAGAGCGCATTGCGCGTGCGGCCACCGCCGAAGTGGCGATTGTCGCCATCCAGAAAATGGAAGAGCGTCTGGCCGCGGATGCGGAAGAGAACATCGATAATCAGCTGCTGACGGAAGTGAGTTCCCGCGTAATTGGTAACCTTCGCCGCCGCGCGGACGGGCGTAACGATGTGGAAAGCTCGCTGCAGGAGGAGAACCTGGAACGCCGGTTCCGTCTGGCAGCGCTGCGCTCAGAGCGTGCCGAACTGTACCACCTGCGCGCCACGCGCCAGATCAGCAACGAGACGCTGCAAAAGCTGCTGCACGATCTGGACCTGCTGGAAGCGCTGTTGATAGAGAATCAGTAGCGCGCTTTTGCCCGGTGGCGCTGCGCTTACCGGGCCTACGTTAGAACCGTAGGCCGGGTAAGGCGAAGCCGCCACCCGGCACTATTCAGACCGCACCCAAAACCCCTCACAACACTGCAGCCACGCCTGCGCGCTCTGCGACAAATAGACCCCTTCACGCCAGATCATGCCCAGTTGCCAGTGCAGATCGCTCTCCAGTGGGATCCAGCGCAGCGTGTTTTTATCCAGACGCTCGCAAATCGGCTGCGGCAGAATGGCAATCCCCACGCCGGCCTGCACCATCGCCGCCAGGAAATCCCACTGTCCGCTGCGTACCGCAATGCGTGGCTTGACGTTATGCTGGTTAAACAGCGTCATAAGCTGGCGGCTGAGGGCGAAGTCTTCGTTGTAGATCAGCAGAGGGTGCTCGCCGAGCAGTTCAGGCTTCACCGACTCCCTCTTTAGCCAGTCGCCGGAGCGGGGCACCAGCACGCACAGCGGGTGGCTAAAGAGCGGAAGCGTCGCCAGGCCGCTCTCTTCCTCAACGGGGAGGGCAGTCATGGCCACGTCGAGCTCGCCGTTAGTGACGGCCTGCTGGACGGTTAACCCACCAAACTCCGAAATCTTCAGCTCTACGCCGGGATAGCGCTGGCGAAACAGGCTAATCGGCCCGGCCATCATCATCCCCACCATCGGTGGAATGCCGAGGCGAAGCACCCCTTTGGTCAGATGATTAATATCGTCCAGCTCTGCTTTCAGCTGGCGGAACTCCGCCAGAATCGCCAGCCCGCGCTCGAACACCACGCGTCCGGTGTCGGTCAGCAGCAGCTTGCGCCCGTCGCGGATCAGCAGGGTACAGTTCAGTTCATCTTCGAGGTTTTTCAGCATCTTGCTGATGGTGGGCTGGGTAACAAACAACTTCTCCGCTGCGCGAGTAAAACTTTGCTGGCGAACCACTTCGACAAAATAGCGCAGCGTTCTTATGTCCATGATTATTCCTCGAAACTATACCTGTGATGATTTTAATTCATTTCAGTCCACACCGTGCGCTCACTATACTGGCGCCTCGTCTCATTTTTGAGGAAAACCCCCATGGCCGTGGCGTTAAGCCGTGTTACGCCTGCCGTTGTACAACGACTCCAGGTCCCGGTTCAGGTACTGCTCTACGCGGGACTGTTTGTTTTCGCCGAATATCTTGTCGGCTGGCTCCATCTGCCGCTGCCTGCCAACCTGGTGGGGATGCTGCTGATGTTGACGCTCATCCTCTGTCGCGTAATCCCCCTCAACTGGGTGCGCGCCGGGGCGCGCTGGCTGCTGGCGGAGATGCTGCTGTTCTTTGTCCCTGCCGTGGTGGCGGTGGTGAACTATGCGCAGCTGCTGATGGTGGACGGCTGGCGAATCTTTGCGGTCATCGCGCTGAGTACGCTGATGGTGCTGGGGGCGACCGCCTGGGTTGTGGATAAAGTCTACCGGTTTGAAATCAGCAGGCACAAACATGACTAACTTTCAGATAAGCGTCCTGTGCCTGATTGCGACGCTCGGGATCTACTTTGCCAACAAGCGGCTGTATCGCCGTTTTCATGCCCTGCCGCTGATGCCGCTGGTCTTCACGCCGATCCTGCTGGTGCTGATGCTGGTCTTCGGCCATATCTCCTGGCAAAACTATATTGGTGAATCCCACTGGCTGCTGTGGCTGCTCGGCCCGGCGACCATCGCCTTTGCCGTGCCCGTTTACGACAACCTGGCGATTATCAAACGCCACTGGATGTCGCTCAGCGCAGGCGTGATTACCGCCACGGTGGTCGCGGTCTGTAGCTCCGTCTGGCTGGCGCGGCTGTTTACGCTGCCCGACGAAATTCAGCGCAGCCTGGCCGTGCGCTCGGTGACCACGCCGTTCGCGCTGGCGGCGGCTAAACCCCTCGGCGGACAGCCGGACCTGGTGGCGCTGTTTGTGGTGGTGACGGGCGTCTTTGGGATGGCGGTGGGCGATATGCTGTTTCTGCGGCTTTCTATTCGGGAAGGGATGGCCAAAGGCGCGGGGTTTGGCGCGGCGTCGCACGGCGCGGGCACGGCACGTTCCTATGAGCTGGGCCAGCAGGAGGGCGTTGTCGCGAGCCTGGTCATGATGCTGTCGGGCGTGGTAATGGTGCTGGTTGCGCCGCTGGTGGCGTGGGTGATGTTTTAAGCTCCCCGGCCAGAATGACCGGGGAGAAAGGCTTAGTGCGCGCGGCCCTGCTCAACGCCGAGACCGGTTTGTGAACGGATAAACTGGGCGCGGAATTTCTCACGCTCCAGGTTACCCTCCGGCGAATTGTCGGTGGCCGAGAAGACCCAGATACCGATAAACGCCACGGCAATAGAGAACAGCGCCGGGTATTCATACGGGAAGATGGCGCTTGCGTGACCGAGGATCTGCACCCAAATGGTTGGTCCCAGAATCATCAGGATCACCGCCGTCAGCAGTCCCAGCCAGCCGCCAATCATCGCCCCACGGGTGGTCAGTTTCGACCAGTACATGGAGAGCAGGATGATCGGGAAGTTACAGCTGGCCGCAATCGAGAAGGCCAGCCCCACCATAAAGGCGATGTTCTGCTTCTCGAACAGAATGCCTAACAGAATCGCCACGACGCCCAGCACCAGCACGGTGATTTTCGAGACCTTCAGCTCATCGCGCTCGCTTGCGCCTTTGCGGAAGACGTTGGCGTAGAGGTCATGCGAAACCGCCGACGCCCCGGCCAGCGTTAAACCCGCAACCACCGCAAGAATGGTGGCGAAGGCCACGGCGGAGATAAAGCCGAGGAACAGGTTACCGCCCACAGCGTCCGCCAGATGCACCGCCGCCATGTTGTTACCGCCAATCAGCGCGCCCGCCGCGTCTTTAAACGCCGGGTTCGCCCCCACCAGCATGATCGCGCCAAAGCCGATGATGAAGGTCAGAATATAGAAGTAGCCCATGAAGCCGGTAGCGTAGAAGACGCTCTTGCGCGCTTCACGCGCATCGCTCACGGTGAAGAAGCGCATCAGTATATGCGGCAGACCCGCGGTACCGAACATCAGGCCGAGACCAAGCGAGAGTGCGGATATCGGGTCTTTCACAAGCCCGCCCGGGCTCATAATGGCTTCCCCTTTCGGGTGGACCGCCATCGCTTCGGTGAACAGGTTATTGAAGCTGAACCCGACGTGCTTCATCACCATAAAGGCCATAAAGCTGGCGCCGAACAGCAGCAGAACGGCTTTGATGATCTGCACCCAGGTGGTCGCCAGCATGCCGCCGAACAGCACGTACATCACCATCAGCACGCCCACCAGCACTACCGCGATGTGGTAGTTCAGGCCGAACAGCAGTTCGATCAATTTACCCGCGCCGACCATCTGCGCAATCAGGTACAGCGCCACTACCACCAGCGAGCCGCAGGCGGAGAGGGTACGAATCGGCCCCTGCTTCAGGCGATACGAGGCCACGTCGGCGAAGGTATAGCGGCCCAGGTTTCGCAGGCGCTCGGCAATCAGGAACAGAATGATCGGCCAGCCGACGAGGAAGCCGAGGGAGTAGATCAGGCCATCATAGCCGGAGGTGTACACCAGCGCGGAGATCCCGAGGAACGAGGCGGCGGACATAAAGTCACCCGCAATCGCCAGCCCGTTCTGGAAGCCGGTAATATTGCCGCCTGCGGTGTAGTAATCGTTACGGGAGCGCACGCGTTTCGACGCCCAGTAGGTGATGTACAGCGTCAGCACCACGAAAATCAGGAACATCACAATCGCCTGCCAGTTGGTTGGCTGGCGCTGTACCTCGCCGGTAATGGCATCCGCCGCGTGGGCGGCAAAGGGAAGTGTGGCGGCTAGCGCCGTCAGGACTCGCTTCATGATGCTTTTACCTCTTGCAGTACCGCTTTATTAAGACGATCGAATTCACCGTTCGCGCGCCAGACGTAGACGCCGGTCAGCACAAATGAAATCACGATGACGCCAATGCCAATGGGGATACCGCGCGTCACGCTGGTGCCCTCGTGTAACGGGGTGCCCAGCCAGTGCGGCGCAAAGGCAATCAGCAGAATAAAGCCGACATAGATAATCAGCATGATGATGGAAAGGGTGAAGGCAAACCGTTGCCGCTTATCGACGAGCTCCCTGTAGTGCGCACTATTCTCTATCTGCTGACAAATATGGTCATTCATCACAGAGTCTCCAAAGGTAAGGTTGGTTTGTTTTTATCCCCTCTCCCCTATGGGGAGAGGGTGAGGGGAGAGGGAGAAATCACTAGGAAGGCATTGCGATGGTCTGCTTCTCTTCGAGCAGTTTTTCCACCACGCCAGGATCCGCGAGCGTTGAGGTATCACCGAGGTTGCTGGTGTCCCCTGCCGCGATTTTGCGCAAGATACGACGCATAATTTTGCCGGAGCGGGTTTTCGGCAGAGAGTCGGTCCAGTGCAACACGTCCGGCGTGGCCAGCGGGCCAATCTCTTTACGCACCCAGTTGCGCACTTCGGTATACAGCTCTGGCGACGGCTCTTCCCCGTGGTTCAGGGTGACGTACGCGTAAATCGCCTGGCCTTTAATGTTGTGCGGAATGCCCACAACAGCCGCTTCGGCAATCTTCGGATGCGACACCAGCGCCGATTCAATCTCAGCTGTGCCCAGACGGTGGCCGGAGACGTTCAGCACGTCGTCCACGCGTCCGGTAATCCAGTAATATCCATCTTCATCACGGCGCGCGCCGTCGCCGCTGAAGTACATGTTTTTAAAGGTCGAGAAGTAGGTCTGCTCGAAGCGATCGTGATCGCCAAACAGGGTACGCGCCTGACCCGGCCACGAGTCCGTGATCACCAGATTGCCTTCGGTGGCGCCTTCCTGCGGGTTACCTTCGTTATCCACCAGCGCAGGCTGCACGCCGAAGAACGGACGGGTTGCCGAGCCTGCTTTCAGCTGCGTGGCGCCCGGCATTGGGGTGATCATAAAGCCGCCGGTTTCGGTCTGCCACCAGGTGTCCATGACCGGGCATTTCTCGTTGCCGATTTTCTTCCAGTACCACTCCCAGGCTTCCGGGTTGATGGGCTCACCCACGGAACCGAGGATGCGCAATGAAGAGCGGTCAGTGCCTTCGATGGCTTTATCGCCTTCCGCCATTAATGCGCGGATCGCCGTTGGCGCGGTGTAGAGAATATTGACCTGATGCTTGTCGACCACCTGACACATCCGCGCCGGAGTCGGCCAGTTCGGTACGCCCTCAAACATCAGCGTCGTTGCGCCACAGGCCAGCGGGCCGTACAGCAGGTAGCTGTGTCCGGTAACCCAGCCCACGTCGGCTGTACACCAGTAGATGTCGCCCGGATGGTAATCAAAGACGTATTTGAAGGTGGTGGCCGCGTAGACCAGATAGCCGCCGGTGGTGTGCAGCACGCCTTTCGGCTTACCGGTCGAGCCGGAGGTGTAAAGAATGAAGAGCGGATCTTCTGCGTTCATCTCTTCCGGCTGATGCTGGTCGCTCGCCTTTTCAATCAGGTCGCTCCACCACAGGTCACGCCCCTCGTTCCAGTCGATTTTGCCGCCGGTACGCTTAAGGACGATAACGTTGCTGACCGTTTTGACGTTCGGGTTTTTCAGCGCTTCGTCGACGTTTTTCTTCAGGGGGATTCCGCGTCCGGCGCGCACGCCTTCATCGGCGGTGATCACCAGTTTTGAACTGGAATCGACAATACGGCCCGCAACCGCTTCTGGTGAGAAACCGCCAAAAATAACGGAGTGGATCGCACCAATACGCGCGCAGGCCAGCATGGCTACCGCCGCTTCCGGCACCATCGGCATATAGATAGCGACCACATCGCCTTTTTTAATGCCTTTTTCCAGCAGGACGTTGGCGAAGCGGCACACGTCGCGGTGCAGTTCTTTATAGGTAATGTGTTTGCTCTGGGAGGCATCATCGCCTTCCCAGATAATCGCCGTCTCGTTTCCGTGCTCGGCAAGGTGACGATCAAGGCAGTTCGCCGCCAGGTTCAGGGTGCCATCTTCAAACCATTTAATGGAGACATTGCCGGGCGCAAAGGAGGTGTTCTTCACCTTCTGATAAGGTTTGATCCAGTCAAGGATATGACCCTGCTCACCCCAGAAGGTGTCCGGGGCGGTGATAGATTGCTGATATTTCTCGTGGTACTGCTCCGGGGTGATCAGGCAACGGTCCGCAATATTTGCGGGAATGTCATGTTTGTGTATTTGGCTCATGGCTTTTTTTCTCCTTGTAAGATGTTAATAATATGTCGCAAAAACGTTAATTGTAGGGGCTTTACAAGCTTTGTTTATTATTTGGGCTGCAGATCACGCATTGTTTGAAGAGTATGAAAATTGAGCGAATGAATCTTTGAAGGAAAATAATTTATGCTGACGATTATTCACATTTATGTTTAAAAAAGCGTTTTTATAACAAAAGGTTATTTATCAGAATTAGAACAAACTGCCGTCATCGTCGCTTTTGTGAGTGAAACGCGTCGTTCTTTAAGGCTTGCGCAACAGGTCGCGCAAATGATACTCATACGCCGCGTTAAAAAATCCCATAAACCAACGCAACACAATTCATACCCTTTCAGTATGTCTCCATATTCATGCAGTTTGAGTGAATAAGGCGCTTCATTGAGGAAGTCAGTTTCTATGAAAAACGTTAAAGTCAGCCTGGCCTGGCAGATCTTAATCGCCCTTGTGCTGGGCATCTTGCTGGGCAGTTACCTTCACTATCACAGCGACAGCCGCGAATGGCTGATTGCGAACCTGCTCTCACCGGCAGGGGATATCTTCATTCATCTGATCAAGATGATTGTGGTTCCGATTGTGATCTCGACGCTGGTGGTCGGTATTGCGGGCGTCGGCGATGCGAAGCAGTTAGGTCGTATTGGTGCAAAAACCATTATCTATTTCGAAGTGATCACTACGGTTGCGATCATTCTTGGTATCACTTTGGCGAACGTGTTCCAGCCGGGTTCCGGGATCGATATGTCGCAGCTGGCAACGGTGGATATTTCGAAATACCAAAGTACGACCGCTGACGTGCAGAGCCATGCGCATGGCCTGATGGGCACAATCCTGTCGCTGGTGCCGACCAACATCGTGGCGTCGATGGCGAAGGGCGAAATGCTGCCGATCATCTTCTTCTCGGTACTGTTTGGTCTGGGGCTCTCTTCTCTGCCCGCGACGCACCGTGAACCGCTGGTGACCGTGTTCCGCTCTATTTCCGAGACCATGTTTAAAGTGACCCACATGGTGATGCGTTACGCGCCGGTAGGGGTGTTTGCGCTTATCGCCGTCACCGTGGCGAACTTCGGTTTTGCCTCCCTGTGGCCGCTGGCGAAGCTGGTGATCCTGGTGCACTTCGCCATCCTGTTCTTCGCACTGGTGGTGCTGGGCATCGTGGCGCGTCTGTGCGGGCTGAGCATCTGGATCCTGATCCGTATCCTGAAAGATGAGCTGATTCTGGCCTACTCCACGGCAAGCTCTGAGAGCGTGCTGCCGCGTATTATTGAGAAGATGGAAGCCTACGGCGCGCCTGCCTCTATTACCAGCTTCGTGGTGCCGACCGGTTACTCCTTTAACCTGGATGGTTCGACGCTATACCAGAGTATCGCCGCTATCTTTATTGCCCAGCTGTACGGCATTGACCTGTCGCTGTGGCAGGAGATCGTCCTGGTACTGACGCTGATGGTGACGTCTAAAGGTATCGCAGGCGTACCGGGCGTTTCGTTCGTGGTGCTGCTGGCGACGCTGGGCAGCGTCGGCATTCCGCTGGAAGGTCTGGCCTTTATCGCCGGTGTGGACCGTATCCTCGACATGGCGCGTACGGCGCTGAACGTGGTGGGTAATGCGCTGGCGGTGCTGGTTATCGCCAAGTGGGAACACAAATTCGATCGTAAAAAGGCGCTGGCGTATGAACGCGAGGTGCTGGGTCGTTTTGATAAGACTGCTGACCAGTAATGTAACGTTGTCTCCCTCTCCCCTTTGGGGAGAGGGTTAGGGTGAGGGGATTTTATTCCCCGCTCAACGCATCAAACTCTTCGCACCCCGTATCAAACCCTTCCGTACAGCTCAGGTTCAACCAGTACAGTGCTTTCTGTTTATTGGGCGTGATAAAGCCTTTCTCACCCTGCCTGAACAGCATCCCAGCCCAATACTCGGCATAGCCGGTACGCGAAAGGGCTGAACTCCGCTTGAACCAGGAGGCAGCCTGCACGTCATCCTGCGCTACCTCGCCGCCGTTGGCATAAATCAGCCCCAGGAGCAGTTGGGCATCGACCGCAGAGTCGCTGTCGATATCTTCGGTCGCCGTTTGCAGCAGTCTGATGGCCTGGGAATAGTCAGTTTTCCCCGCCTGAGTATTCACCAGAATGCGCGCCAGCATGATCGCACCGCGTTTGCTGCCAGCAATGTTTGCCTGTTGGGCCAGGGCTTTGGCCTGTGCGTAATCACCTTGCGTAAAGAGGATTTGCGAGAGCAACCCCATGGCGTCGACATCGCCGCCTTTCGCGGCTTTCTCGGCCCACAGCGCGGCCTGCTTGCTGTCGCCGGAGCTGAAGTACGTATCGGCAAGATAATACTGGGCGCGGGCATCGCCGGCTTCCGCCTGTTTCCGATACTGGCTGCCTATCTCATCCGCGCGGGCAAAGGACGTTAAAAACAATAACAACAGAAAAATGGCTTTCATGGATTCTTATCATCTGGGTACACGCCGCGCAGTATAATCGCGGGCGCAAAAGAAAAAAACGGGTGCATTAAGACCTCAGCATCCTACAAGCCGGGCGGAACCGTTGTTCCGCCCGTAGAGATTAGCCTGGGTTGCAGGCTAATTTAGCCGCCACCTCCTGATGCTCACTCTTTATTGAAAACTCGCAGAGCTTACCGCGAGTAATAAAGGTAAAGATCACTATCGTCAGGCAAACAATAAAGACGATGCCTAACGCAGTTTTTAATGGCGTCATGCCTTTTACTCCTTGTCAAAAAAAGAATAAGAGGCTACTCTCAACCTGTTGGTAGTTGAGGGAGTAGCCTCGGGTAAATGAAAATTTCCCGGGGCTTTCCACTTTCTGTCCCTCAACAATGCTCAAGACAGAAAGTCTTAAGCACCCGCCGCATATCTTATCTCTCTGAATTAAAATGCAAAGATGTAATTCTATTCTGCGTAAATTACATTATTTCTGCGAGCCGCTTTACAGAATAATAATTTCTATTTCTTATGAATTAATGGGAAATAAAAAGGGAGTGAATATATCACTCCCTTTATTCAACGTTCAATTAACGGCTTTAACCCATTGCGCTTTCGCGCAGTCGGGCTTTTAGCTTGTTATATTCCTCTATCACGTATTGTTCCGCCGCGTGCTGATCCGCAATCGGCTCAACGTTAACGGCGCAGTATTTATACTCCGGCGTTTTGGTTATCGGGCTTAAGTTCTCCGTCACCAGCTCGTTGCAGGCACCAATCCACCACTGGTAGGTCATATAGACCGCCCCTTTGTTCGGGCGATCGCTGACCTGCGCACGGGTGATGATCCGCCCTTTGCGCGAGTTCACCCACACCAGGGCTTCGTCCTCAATACCAAGGCGTTCAGCATCTGCGGTGTTGATTTGGGCATAGCCCGGTTCGTCCGCCAGCGCGGCCAGCGCGGCGCAGTTACCGGTCATTGAGCGGCAGGAGTAATGGCCCACTTCACGTACGGTGGAGAGCACCATCGGATACTCGTCGGTGAGTTTATCGATCGGCGCGACCCAGTCGCAGGTGAAGAACTGCGCCAGCCCGTTCGGGGTATCGAATTTATCCTTAAAGAGATAGGACGTCCCCCGATCGGCCTCCGACTCATCCCGGCACGGCCACTGGATGTACCCCAACTCACCCATTTTTTCATAGGTGGCGCCGTAGAAGTCCGGACACAGACTGCGCAACTCGTCCCAGATCTCCTGGGTGTTGTTGTAGTGCATCGGGTAGCCCATGCGGGTGGCGATTTCGCTGATGATCTGCCAGTCCGTTTTCAGATCCCACTTCGGCTCGACCGCCTTGAAGAAGCGCTGGAAGCCTCGGTCGGCCGCCGTGTAGACGCCTTCATGCTCGCCCCAGGAGGTTGACGGTAAAATCACATCCGCCGCCGCCGCGGTTTTGGTCATGAAGATATCCTGGACAATCACCAGCTCCAGATCCTCAAACCCTTTACGCACTGCGGAGAGCTCGGCGTCGGTCTGAAGCGGATCTTCCCCCATGATATAGGCCGCACGCACTTCGCCATGCGCCGCGCGGTGCGGCAGTTCGCTGATGCGATACCCGGTGTGTTCCGGCAGGCTTTCCACGCCCCAGGCCTTCGCGAACTTGGCGCGGTTTTCCGGGAACTTCACGTACTGGTAGCCCGGATAAGTATCCGGCAGCGCGCCCATATCGCAGGCGCCCTGCACGTTATTCTGACCGCGCACCGGGTTCACGCCAACGTGGGCCTTGCCAAGGTTTCCCGTCAGCATCGCGAGGCTGGTCAGGGAACGCACGGTTTCCACGCCCTGGTAGAACTGGGTCACGCCCATGCCCCAAAGGATGGCGGCGGTTTTCGCCCCGGCATACATCCTGGCCGCCTGACGAATCTCCTGCGCGCTGACGCCGGTGATCGCTTCGACGGATTCAGGCCTATAGCCCTCGACTATTTTCTTATACTCTTCAAAGCCTTCTGTACGGGTCGCGACAAACGCCTGGTCGTACAGGTTCTCCTCAATAATGACGTGTCCCATTGCGTTCAACAGCGCGATGTTCGAGCCGTTTTTCAATGCAATGTGCATATCCGCAATGCGCGCGGTTTCAATTTTGCGCGGATCGCAGACGATGATTTTCGCCCCATTCTGTTTAGCGCGAATAACGTGGTTCGCGACGATAGGGTGAGAATCCGCCGGGTTATAACCAAAGATGAAGACGAGATCGGTATTATCTATCTCGTTGATGGCATTACTCATTGCGCCGTTACCGACCGACTGGTGCAGACCTGCAACCGATGGGCCGTGTCAGACGCGAGCGCAGCAGTCGACGTTATTGGTACCAATAACGGCGCGCGCGAATTTTTGCATCACATAGTTGGTTTCATTTCCCGTCCCGCGGGAAGAGCCGGTAGTCTGGATGGCATCCGGGCCATACTTGGCCTTGATGGCGCTCAGGCGCGTGGCGACGTAATCCAGCGCCTCGTTCCAGGAGACGGCTTCCAGCTTGCCGCCGCGCTCGCGGCGGATCATAGGGGTTTTCAGGCGCGGGGTAAGGATTTGGGTATCGTTAATAAAATCCCAGCCGTAGTAACCTTTCAGGCACAGCGTGCCCTGGTTGGTTTTCCCCTGTGCGGCCTCCGCCCGGACGATTTTGCCGTTATCGACCACCAGGTGGATCTTGCAACCTGAGGCACAATAAGGGCAAACCGTGACGACTTTTTTCATCAGTCTGCTCCAGTTAATCGAATCGTTCGCACCCAGTATGCAGCTTCTATGCCATGTTTTTTGTATGGGTATCCCCTGACTTTACGGCCCATCCGGGGTGAAAACCCTGACAAAAAGCAGTCAATCGTCAAAATTGACGTGTCGACAGGGCGGCGGATGTGACATGGGTTGAATTTCCGTCACTGAAAAAACCTTTTGACTGGAGCCGACGGCAGAATAGTTCAGACTTAACATAATCCCCTGACGGAAGCATACGATGAAACCGGCGATTCTGGTGGTTGATGACGATACGGCAGTCTGCGAACTGCTTCAGGACGTGCTGAGCGAGCACGTCTTTAGCGTGCTTGTCTGCCATAACGGCCAGGATGCGCTGCGTCAGGTGCAGCAGGAACCGAATATCGCGCTTGTGCTGCTGGATATGATGCTGCCGGATATTAATGGCCTGCAGGTTCTGCTGCAGCTGCAAAAGCAGCGTCCGGCGCTACCGGTTGTGATGTTAACCGGGCTGGGCAGCGAGTCAGACGTGGTGGTGGGGCTGGAGATGGGGGCCGACGATTATATTGGCAAACCGTTCAACCCGCGCGTGGTGGTTGCCCGCGTGAAAGCGGTGCTGCGCCGTACGGGCGTGCTGGCGGCGGAAGCTCCCGCAGCGCCCGTCGCGGGCATTGCGTTTAACGGATGGACGCTTGATACCACCCGCTGCGAGCTGAGCGATCCGCAGCGTAATCCCGTGCCCTTAACCCAGGGCGAGTACGGCCTGCTGCTGGCGCTCACGCAAAATGCCCGTCGGGTGCTAAGCCGTGACAGGCTGCTTGAGCTGACCCACAGCGAAAGCGCCGACGTGTTCGACCGCACGATTGACGTGCTGATCATGCGCCTGCGCCGGAAAATAGAGGCTAACCCGCATCAGCCTGCGCTCATCAAAACCATTCGCGGGCTGGGTTACGTGTTTGCCACCGACGTGAGCCGGCCCGAGCAGGCGGCATAAGGCTTACGTTATTGCCGGAACAATGATGGCGGCAAAAATTGCGATGATGCACAGATACTTGAGGGCGTAATAGGCCTTACGGTTTCTTTTTTTCAGACGCTGCCCCCGCTCGCGGCCCGCATGAACGTATTTAAAAATGCGGTTTATGCCGCCGGTGCTGTCATTCTCGTCATTCGGTGAGCTGGCTGCAGACATCAGCGTGGTCCCCACCCAATGGTTAACCGCCTGCGCCCAGCGCCATTTCATCGGACGCTCAATATCGCAGAAGAGAATAATGCGCGTTTGATCCGATTTATTCTCTGCCCAGTGGACGTAGGTCTCATCAAAAATAACGGCTTCACCATCCCGCCAGCTGTGGCGCTGCCCGTCGACTTCAATAAAGCAGCGGTCGTCATTCGGTGTGAATAACCCCAGATGGTAACGAACCGAGCCCGCATAGGGATCACGATGCTTGCCAAGCTTTGCACCCGCCGGCAGCTCGGCAAACATGGCCGCCTTCACCGAGGGGATTTCACTCACCAGCCGGGTCGTCACCGGGCATAAAGACTGCGCGGAGGGATGGGCATCGGCATACCATTTCAGGTAAAACCGTTTCCAGCCGCGTTTAAAAAAGGTGTTAAAGCCAGCGTCGTTATTATTTTCCGCCGCCTTAATATGGTGCTGCAAACGCAGCGCCTCTTCACGAATAATCAGCCAGTTTTCCGTCAGCTTATTTAATTCAGGAAAGCGTTCTGTTTCAAAGAAAGGCTGCCTGGCGGGCAGGGAAGAAAAAGCCGTCATAAACATATTGATGGGCGCCATGAACGTCGAATGGTCGAAGAGCTGACGAGAAAGCGTCTGTTTTTCTTTGCCGCGTGAATGCGCATAAATAACGCTGATAATGAAAATACCGATGATGATGGCTGCGAACATTTTTCCCTTGTCCTCTTTCTATCTCATTTCGGAAAAGCGTGCGGACAGAGTGCTGCCCACGCCGAATATGCCAGATGGAGAGAGTGTAGTTCGGAGATGTAAAATTCATAGAACTGTAATGAAAAATCGCAATTATTGTTAAATTAAACGCTCTCGCGAATAAACGCCTGCAGCTCGGCCAGCGTTTTTGCGCCATCAATCGCATTGGCGGCCAGCAGGCTTGCTCGCGCGCAGGCGTGTGCCAGATAAATACTCTCTGTTAGCGGCAGCGATTCATGGCAGCCGTATAAAAAGCCTGCGCAAAAGGCATCGCCCGCGCCGACGCTGCCGATAATCTCTTCCTGCTCCAGCATCCATGACGGGATCCAGCGACCCTCTTCACCATGTGCTTCTCCCCATGCGCCTTCCGGACAGTGGATCACCACCCGCTGGCGTACGCCTGCCGCCAGCAGCTGCGCCGCGGCGTCGGCGATATGGGCAACGTGCGGGGCGTCGTTTTCATCACGCATTGTCAGGCCGCTAAACTCACCGGCCTCCAGCTCGTTAATGACCAGATAGTCGAGATGGCGCAGGGCAGGGAGCACCAGCGGCTGATAGCGTGGGTCGCCCTTGCGGGAAACCAGATCGAGCGACGTATCATACCCCTGGTCGCGCATCTGTGCCAGCAGCCGCGCGCTGCGGGTGCCGAACTCGTCATCGGGCATATCCAGGCTGTCGAGCAGCAGGAGATAGCCGAGATGGAAGATTTTCATCGATCCGTCTAAGCGATCGAAAGCGGGAAGATCCAGCAGGCGGTTGGCCCCCGGAGAGTGGAAAAAGGTGCGCTGTCCGCTGGGATCGGTCATCACCTGCGACATGGAGGTTGGCGCAAAGGTGGTGCGCTGAACGCGCTGGCGGTTGACGTGGTACTGGTCGAGCATTGCCAGAATGTAGTCCCCGTCGCCGTCTTCGCCAATCAGCCCCACCGCCTGCAGCGGCAGGCCAACGTGCATTTTCGCCAGCGTCAGCAGGACGTTGAGCGGCGCGCCGCCGGTTGAGCGTTCGCTGTGGGTGATTTCCGCCAGCCAGCCGCGCTCCGGCCACTGCACGATCTGGTGGACGTGGTCCACCAGCATATTGCCTGCGGCGATGATGCCTTTACGTTCCATTATACCTGCCCCGCGCTGCCGAAGATGCGCATCTGTTCGGCGACCGTATCCGTAATCGCCTCTTCTATCCCCAGCAGCAGCTCGGCAAACTCGTCGTACAGCGGCTGGCGGTTAGCCATGCGCTGCTCCACGGCGGCGAGCGCGGCCTGCGACATCCCGGTATAGAAATTGATTTTATGAATGCCCAGCTCAATGGCGCGGCGGAAGTCAGCATCGCTAATCCCGGAGCCGCCGTGTAAAACCAGCGGCAGCCCCGTCTGCTGGCGAATGGCGTCCAGGCGCGGGAAATCGAGCTTCGGCTCGCCTTTATACTTGCCGTGCGCGTTGCCGATGGCGACGGCCAGCGCGTCGATGCCGGTTGAATCAACAAATTCGCGCGCCAGCTGCGGATCGGTGAAGAAGGCTTCATCCGCATGTCCGTAAAGCGCGCCGCCTTCATCGCCACCGACCGCACCCAGCTCCGCCTCCACCGACACGCCGACCGCGTGGCACATTTTCACCACTTCCCGCGTCTGGCGGATGTTTTCCTCGTAGCTCAGCGTAGAGCCGTCGAACATCACCGAGCTGAACCCTAAGCGCAGGGCGCGCACGACGGCGTCAAAATGCAGGCCGTGGTCGAGGTTGAGCACCACGGGAATATCGTGACGGGCGGCTTCGAACTTAACCGCTTCGACAAGAGAATCCAGCGACACGTACTTAAAATGCACTTCGGCGATGTTGATGATAAACGGCGAGCGTTCCTGTTTTGCGGCGGCGAACAGCGCGCGCAGGAAGTGGGAGTCGAGCACGTTAAACGCGCCCAGCGCGTAGCGGTGCTGTCTGGCGTGCGCAAGACCGTCGGCAAGAGAAATTAATGGCATTATTTACCCCTTATATCCGAAACAGGTTGTACTCGTTGCACAGCACCAGCAGCGCCGGTTCGTCTTCTTCGATGTTGTTATAGCGGGCAACGGGCTGCAAAAAGTGGTTGTCGTGTTCATCGTCATTGACCGAGGACACTTCCCCGACCAGCACGTCACCGAAGCCGCGTTCGCCCCAGAAACTGTGGTAAAGACCGGGCGTCAGGCAGATGCTTTCCCCTGGTGTGAGGCGTAGCTGGCTGCCGGGCGCGTGGGTCTGACGGCAGCCGTCGACGGTGACCGTCACGTCGGTGTTTTCCGTCTCTTCATGCGCCCCGGCATTCCACAATTCTACAATCAGGTTCCCGCCGCCCCGGTTGATGATGTCTTCGCGCTTGCGCCAGTGAAAATGCATCGGCGTGACCTGGCCGTCTCGAACGTGCATGATTTTTTCGGCATAGCATTTTTCATAAGGTACGCCGTTGGGCGAGCCGTTGCGCAGGGTAAACAGCGTCAGGCCCTCTGCGGCAAAGCTGTTGCCGCCGAACGCCGTCACGTCCCAGCCGAGCCTGAGATCGAACACTTCCTGCCACGCGGCCTGGTCAAGCTGCTGCCATTTTGTTGGCGGAAAGCTGGCAAAAGGCGGGAGATGCACGTCGTGCATGGAAAAGAACTGTCGCGTGTGGCCGAGAATTTCATTGATGTCGGAGCGTTTCATGGGGACTCCTTGAAAACAGTTCCCTCTCCCTGCGGGAGAGGGAAAAGGATCATTTAACCGTCCACCCCTTATACGTGCCGACGTTCTTTTTATCGATCATCGTCACCGGGATCAGCACGGGCTCTTTCGGCGCAGGTTTGCCCTGAAGAATGTCATAGCCGATCTCCACCGCTTTTGCCGCCATAACCTGCGGATCTTGCGCCGGGGTCGCGACAAACAGGGAGTTTTCGCGCTTCAGCGCTTCCTCACCGTCCGGGCTGCCATCCACGCCGACAATAAAGAACTCATTGCGCTGCGCCTGCTTCGCGGCCAGATCGGCGCCGATCGCGGTCGGATCGTTAATCGCAAACACGCCGTCGATCTTCGGATTGGCCGCCAGCAGGGAGGTCATGACTTCCAGGCCGCCTTCACGACTGCCTTTGGCGTTCTGGTTATCCGAGAGCACCTTGATATCCGGATGTTTCTTGAACTCTGTCTGGCACCCTTCCACGCGGTTTTGCACCGCTGAGACCGGCGGCCCGTTGATGATCACCACGTTGCCTTTCCCTTTCAGGCGGTCAGTAATGTACTTACAGGCCATCTCACCCGCCTGGGTGTTATCGGAGGTGATGGTGGCATCAGCCCCTTCCGCCGCGACGTCAACCGCCACGACCACGATCCCGGCGTCCTTCGCGCGCTTCACCGCTGGGCCGATCCCTTTAGAGTCCGCGGCGTTGAGGATGATCATGTCCACCTTCGCGGCGATGAAGTTGTCGATCTGCGCCACCTGCTGGCCCAGATCGTACCCGCTGGAGACCAGCGTCACCTTGACGTTATCCCCCGCCAGCTTGCGCGCTTCCAGCTCGGCACCTTTGGTGATCTGCACGAAGAACGGGTTGGCCAGGTCACCCACCGTCACGCCAATGGACTTCAGATCTTTTGCCTGCGCAAACGGCGTTGCGGCAAGCAGCGCGCCAGCACAGAGCGCGGTTACTAACGGTTTCAAACGCATCTTGTCTTCCTCACTCGTAGGGTATTGTTGTTATGCACTTTGGTGATGTCGGGTACGGTATTTGTCGATCAGCACCGCAATGATGATCACCGCCCCTTTGATCACCAGCTGCCAGAAGTAGGAGACGCCCATCAGCGTCATGCCGTTATTGAGAGTGGCGATGATCAATGCGCCGACCAGCGTGCCGGTGATCGTGCCGATCCCGCCGACGAAGCTGGTGCCGCCGAGGATCACCGCCGCAATTGCATCCAGCTCGTAACCCGTGCCGAGGTTGCCGTTAGCGCTGTACAGGCGTGAGGCGCTCATGACGCCGCCGAGGCCGGAGAGCAGGCCGCTCATGCCGTAGACAAACAGCAGCACCAGCCAGACCTTGATGCCCGTTAAGCGCGCCGCCTGCATGTTGCCGCCCACGGCGTAGATGTGAACGCCGAGCGTGGTGCGTCGCAGGATGAACCAGCACACCGCAATTACCGCCAGGGCGATCACCACCAGCCAGGGGATCGGGCCGAGGTAGTTATTGCCGATCCACTCGAAGTTGATGTTGGAGTTAATGACCGTCGTACCGTCGGCCAGCAGATAGGCCGCGCCGCGCAGCGCCGTGTAGGTGCCGAGCGTGACGATAAAGGGCGGCAGCCCGGCAAAGGCCACCAGCGCGCCGTTGAACAGGCCCAGCACCATACCGAGCATTAGCGCGGCCGGAATGGACAGCCCGGCGAATTCGGGAATGAGCGACACCACCATCGCCGCCACCGCCGTGGTGCCGAGAATCGACCCCACCGAGAGGTCAATCCCGCCGGTCAGGATAATGAAGGTCATTCCCGCCGCGAGCACGATGTTGATCGACGCCTGACGGGTGATGTTGAGCAGGTTGCTCTCGGTAAAGAAGTTCGGGGCGATAAAGCCAAATACCGCCACAATCAGGATAAGAATTGGCAGGATGCCGACCGTTTGCATCAGATCGCTCATCAGCATTTTTTTTGCGGAGGCGGATTTCGCCACCTGCTGCGGATGGGTTGGAGTTGTCATGATTGCACCGCCTGATGATGAGTGTCGTTCACGCCGGTTGCCAGCGCCATAATGTTTTCCTGAGAGATGTCGCGCCCGTGAAGCTCGCCCGCGATGCTGCCTTCGCGCATCACGTACACCCGGTCGCTCATCCCCACCACTTCCGGCAGCTCACTGGAGATCATCAGAATCGCCACGCCTTTGCGCGCCATCTGGTTCATGATGCGGTAGATCTCGCTTTTCGCCCCGACGTCCACGCCGCGCGTGGGTTCGTCCAGAATCAGAATGCGTGGGCCAATCGCCACCCAGCGGGAGATGAGCAGCTTCTGCTGATTTCCGCCGGAAAGCCCGCCCGCGCGCACCTGAGCATGGGGCACGCGGATGTTAAGCAGGGCGATGGCGTCATCGGAAATCGACTGGGCTTTTTTGCGGTTTAACATACCGAAGGTCGCGTCGCGCTCAAGCGTCGCCATGGTGATGTTCTCCTGCGCCGCCAGCTCCAGAAACAGCCCCTGCTCCTTGCGGTTCTCGGTGAGAAAACCGATGCCGTTTTCGATGGCCGCGCGCGGGGAGTGGATCACCACCGGCTCGCCATCGACCTCAATCATGCCCCCGGTGGCTTTACGCACGCCGAAGATGAGCTGCGCCAGCTCGGAGCGTCCGGCCCCCACCAGGCCCGCCAGCCCGACGATTTCACCGGAACGCACCTGCAGGCTGCAGGGCTGTACTTTTTTACCGTCGGTGAGGTGGTGGACGTTGAGACGCGGGCTGCCGAGGGGAATATCACGCTCCTTGTTGAACAGGTCGCTTAGCGGGCGGCCCACCATCATCTTCACCAGTTCCGACGCGTTCAGCTTGTCGCGCGTCAGGCTGCCGACGTACTGCCCGTCGCGCAGAACGCTGACGCGGTCAGAGAGTTCATAGACCTCCGCCATGCGGTGGCTGATATAGATGATCGCCATCCCTTCATCGCGCAGGCGCAAAATCAGTTCAAACAGGCGATGCGTTTCCCGTGAGGAGAGGGCGGCGGTGGGTTCATCCATCACCAGAATACGGCTGTTGCGGTGCAGCGCGCGGGCAATTTCCACCTGCTGCTGTTCGGCAATGGTCAGCTTCATCACCCGATCGGTGGCGCTGAACTGTGCGCCGAGGCGGTCAATCACCGCCTGCGCCTGGGCTGCCATCTCCTTGCGCTGGACCAGCCCGCCGCGCGACAGCTCGCTGCCGAGGAAGATATTTTCGGCTACGGTCAGATTGGGCGCGAGCTGCATCTCCTGATAAATCAGAGTGATGCCTGCGGCCAGCGCATCTTTCGGCCCTTTAATGTGAAATGGCTGACCGTCGATCAGGATCTCGCCGCCGGTCGCGGTATAGGCCCCCGCGAGGATTTTCATCAGCGTGCTTTTTCCCGCGCCGTTTTCGCCCATCAGGGCGTGGATCTCACCGGGAAACACCGTCAAATCCACGCCCTTGAGCGCGTGGAAACTGCCAAACGTTTTGGCAATGCTGCGCATCTCTAATACCGGGGTTCTGCTCATGGCGGATCTCCTGTGAATGCCGATTTCTGCACTTCATCACAGGTGCGTAAATGCAAAATGTCAGAAGCTGTTCATATTTGTCATAGTTATGAATAGCTAATCGCCATCACATTTTCCTTTTCCCTCTCCCTGTGGGAGAGGGGCAGGATGAGGGCAGCAAACCGCAAAGGAGCCTCAATCCATGCCATCACGCCGCCCCCCGTTCTTCGCCAGCGCCCGCGGTCGCCTGCTGATTTTCAATCTGCTGGTGGTCGCCGTGACGCTGATGGTGAGCGGCGTGGCGGTGCTCGGCTTCCGTCACGCCAGTCAAATCCAGGAGCAGGTGCAGCAGCAAACGCTGGACGATATGACCGGCAGCATGAACCTGGCCCGCGATACCGCCAACGTGGCGACGGCGGCGGTGCGGCTCTCGCAGGTGGTGGGGGCGCTCGAGTACAAAGGGGAAGCCGAGCGCCTGAAGCAGACGCAAATGGCCCTGCGCCATTCGCTGGAGCAGCTTGCGGAGGCGCCGCTGGCGCAGCAGGAGCCGGCCCTGGTGGCGCGTATTATTCAACGAAGCAATGAGTTACAGCAGAGCGTGACGGAGATGCTGGAGCGAGGACAGCGACGCCATCTGGAGCGTAACGCGCTGCTGAGCTCGCTGTATCAAAGCCAGAGCTACCTGCGCCATCTGCAGGACATCAACCGCCGTTATGACAGTAACGTACCGGATGCGCAGCAGCTGATGGAGATGGACCGGCTGATCGCCGCCGCCATTGATACCCCTTCGCCGCGCGCGACCGTTCAGCAGCTGGACGCGGTGGCCGCAACGCTGCCCCGGAGTGCCGTACAGCCGGTTGTGAAGGAAGTTCTGCCTGATTTTAATGCCGAGTTAGGTAAGCTCGGCCCGCTCTCGAAGCGGCTGGAAGAGAGCGACCTGGCGATAAGCTGGTATATGTTCCACATCAAGGCGCTGGTGGCGATCCTCAACAGCGACATCAATCAGTACGTCGAGCAGGTGGCGCAGGCCTCCCGGCTTCGCACTGCCCAGAGTCATCACGAACTGCAATCCATCAGCGTGTTTATCAGCATCTTCGCCGTGCTGGCGCTGATCATCACCGGGTGCGCCTGCTGGTATATCTACCGCAATCTGGCCTCCAACCTGACAGCCATTTCCCGGGCGATGTCGCGCCTTGCTCACGGCGAACAGGATGTTTCCGTTCCCGCCCTCCAGCGGCGCGATGAACTGGGCGAGCTGGCGCGCGCGTTCAACGTTTTTGCCCGCAACACCGCCTCGCTTGAACACACCACGCGTCTGCTGAAAGAAAAAACAACGCAGATGGAGATCGACCGCATTGAGCGTCAGGGGCTGGAAGAGGCGCTCCTGCACAGCCAGAAGATGAAGGCGGTCGGACAACTGACGGGCGGGCTGGCGCATGATTTTAATAACCTGCTGGCGGTGATCATCGGCAGTCTTGAGCTCACCGAACCTGAATCAAAAGACGCGCCGCGCATTACCCGGGCGCTAAAGGCGGCCGAGCGTGGCGCCTTGCTGACCCAGCGACTGCTGGCGTTTTCCCGCAAGCAGTCCCTGACCCCGCATGCTGTAGAGATGCTGCCGCTGCTGGAGAACCTCCGGGAACTGCTGCGCCACTCCCTGCCTGCTACCCTGATCCTGGAGATTGAAGCGCAATCCCCGGCATGGCCCGCCTGGATAGACGTCAGCCAGCTGGAAAACGCCATCATCAACCTGGTGATGAACGCGCGCGATGCGATGGAAGGGCAAAGCGGAGTGATTAAAATTCGGACCTGGAATCAGCGCGTCACCCGCAGCGACGGGCGCAGGCAGGATATGGTGGCGCTGGAGGTCATTGACCGCGGCAGCGGCATGTCGCAGGAGGTGAAATCCCGGGTCTTTGAGCCGTTCTTCACCACCAAGCAGACCGGGAGCGGAAGCGGATTGGGCCTGTCGATGGTCTACGGCTTTGTCCGCCAGTCCGGCGGTCGCGTGGAGATCGAGAGCGCGCCGGGGCAGGGAACGACCGTGCGGCTACACCTCCCGCGCTCGACGCTGCCCGCTGCTGCAGTTGATGAAGCATTATCTGCCACCGCCTCCGTCGATAGCGAGCGGCTGGTGCTGGTGCTGGAAGATGAGGCGGATGTCCGTCAGACCCTGTGCGAGCAGCTGCACCAGCTTGGCTATCTGACGCTCGAAGCGTACAACGGCGAGCAGGCGCTGAGCATGCTGGCGGCGTCGCCGGATATTGGCATGTTTATCAGCGACCTGATGTTGCCGGGAAGCCTGAGCGGAGCCGAGGTGATTAGTCATGTGCGCAGCCACTATCCGCAGCTTCCGGTGCTGCTGATCAGCGGCCAGGATTTACGGCCCGCGCATAATCCTCAGTTGCCGGACGTTCCGTTACTGCGTAAGCCGTTTACGCGGGTGCAGCTGGCGCAGGCTCTGCGGAAAATATGTTTTTAAATGCCTCTGTTTAGGATTTCATCAAGAGCATCGTTAACGCCGGTGATGTTAATCTGCGCAAAATTTAGCAGATTGGGATATAAAAGGAATTATGCCGGTACTCACAAAGGGGGACTCACAAATGATCGTGATGCCTACAACATACAGCCCGAGCACAATTGCCAGGTCGTTTAAACTCGTTGATGAGTTTGAGCTTTCCGGGCGAGTGCTACATGTTATTTTTGATAGCCAGACGCCAAGAGCTGCGATTATTGAAGCGGATATCGAAACCTTCGATGGGGTGCCCCGGCATCGGGTTGTTGCTGCCCTGGATTTACAACGTAAAACGCATTTGGGTGAAGATATCATTGTCGTCGAGCGCTGTTGGGAAGATGCCAATGTTATTCAGGTAGAAGGTATCTGCGTTGATCCCGCCGAGCGTGACAAGGGACTGGCAACTCGCCTGTATGAAGCCCTGGTATTACAGTGTGGCGTGACGCTTGTCAGCGACTTTGAACAATATGAGGGTGGGAAGATGCTCTGGCAGAAAATTGCCCGCGAGTCTGACCAAATCGCTGTATTTGTTCTCGATACCGAGCAGGGCGCATTTTGGCCGTATGATGGTAGCAAGGTTATCTATGACGGAGGGTGTATCCCCGAAGATCGTATCTGGAGCCATTCGCCGGATCAAAAATGCTATGGCATCGTCCTGGTCGCAGAAAATAAACAGCGTGCGAATCAACTGATGGAAGTCCCAGGACACAATTGAATTTGAGATTCCTCCGCTACCCCCGTTTCCTGCCGTTCATTATCGTAAGGCCAGTTCACCTGCGAGTCTGGCCTTATGAAACGTTACTCAACTGCTCTGTTATTTGGTCTGCTGTCTCTCACCAGCCAACTGGCTCATGCCGACATTGTTGATGATGCTATTGGCAACATTCAGCAGGCGATCAACGATGCCTACAACCCCAGCAGCAGCCGAAGCAATGACGACGACGATCGTTATGACCGCAGCCGTCAAATCGACAGTCGACAGTACGACGATCGTCGTCGGCAGCTCGAAGACAGGCGCCGCCGTTTAGACGAGCGCCAGCGCCAGCTGGATGACGACAGACGTCGTCTGGAAGAGGACGAGCGCAGGTTGGAAGACGATTACGATCGAGGCTAAATGCGGCCTGTTGCCCTCACCCCACCCCTCTCCCACGGGAGAGGGAGAAAACCTAGTCCAGGACCAGCACCATCCCGTCATACCCTGCTTCAATGCCGTCGGGCAGCGGGTTATCCATCATCCACACGTCAAACTGATGGCTGATGTGCGTCAGGATCACCTGCGGGCAGCCAATCACCTCGTTTAGCGCCATCACGGTATTTAAGTCGCAATGGTTTCGCGGCGTCTCGTCGCGCGGTTCGTGGCTGCAGTCGATAATCATCGCCTGCGGCTGATTGTTAAGCAGGAACTTCACCGTTTTTTCCGGCAGCCCGGCGGTGTCGGACAGCCAGGCCACGCGGCTGTGGGCTGACTCCAGCAAATACCCGAAGGTCAGTTTCGAATGGTTGAGCGGCAGCGGCGTTACCCGCATTCCCTGAAGCTCAAACATGACAAAGGGTTCGACCGTATGGCTGAAATCCAGAATCCCCGGATGTTTAAACAGGTCGTCGCATCCCGCTTCATCCGGCGGACCGTAGACGGGGATCGTCGCGCCCACGCCCCAGCGCAGGGGGAAGAGCCCCTGAACGTGATCCATATGGTAATGGGTCAGCAAAAACTGCTGAAAGCTGCCTGCAGCCCAGTCGTCCATCAGGTGCGGAATACCCGCGTCCAGCAGGGTCACCGCATCGTTGAATTTGACCACCGCGCTACAGGGGCGACGGCGATAGGTCTCCTGCAGGCTCGCCCGGCGGCACGCCGCGCAGTCGCAGCCAAAGACCGGTACGAGCTGGGCGCCTCCGGTTCCTGTTAACGTGATTGTCAGACTCATAACGCACCTCTACAGCGGTTTGGTGAATCGGAAATGGCTCTGCGTATATCCTTCACGGACGTAAAAACGGTGGGCGTCGGTGCGCTTCACGCTGGTGGAGAGCTCGGTCAGCTCCGCGCCCGCCTCTCGTGCCACCCCTTCCGCCCAGGCCAGCAGCTGGCTGCCCACCTTTAGCCCGCGCGCCTGCGGCATCACCACCAGCTCCTGGATCTCGCCGATCCAGCGCGCGTGATGGAGGTGAAACTGCAGGTGCAGGCCGATCATGCCGATGACCTGCCCGTCCAGTTCGGCAAGCTGGTAGCGCATGTTGTGATCCTGCAGATTGGCAAGATAGCCCGCGTGAAACGCCTGGCGATCGAACTCGGCCTGTTTCAATTCGCAGATTAACGCATAGACGATTTGCGCATCGTCGGCGGTGGCGGGACGAAGCGTACAGTCAGGCATGCTGTTTCTCCTTCTGACGGATAAGCGATAAAAAGGTCTCGACTGACTGTAGCAAACTTCCGCCGTTATTAAGGATATGGCAGTCGGACGGGGTGTAGCGCGCCGCACGCTCCAGCCGCTGGTCGATCTCGCGGGCGGATTCACGACCCCGTATCTGCAACCGGCTGCGCAGGACCTCCGGTGAAACCTGCAGGCAGACCGGCAGCAGGGCCGCCCCATAGCGGGCGCGTGCTTGCGAAAGATGCGCACGCGAGCCGTTGACCAGCACGTCGAACCCCGCATGCAGCCACAGATCGGTCTCGATGCCGATTCCGTAGTAATAGCCATTGGCGTGCCAGCTCAGCGCCAGCAGATTTTGCCCGGCACGGGTAAAAAACTCCTGCTCGCTCAGGGCGATATGGTTTTCACTCCCCGCATTGGCCGCCCGGGTAATGTAACGGTGCGCCACCAGCAGCTGGGGATGCTCCTGCTGCCGTAAGGCGGACAGCAGGCTGTCCTTACCGGAGCCGGACGGCCCCATTAGCCAGATAAGTCTTCCCATCAGAACACCCTCTTTCCCTGACGCCAGACGTGGTCGATATGAACGTGCTCGCCCCTGCGGTGGGCTAGGACCAGATCCGCCCGCTTGCCTTCGGCTATCTCGCCGCGATCCTGCAGATTAAGCGCCGAGGCCGGGTTTTTCGTCACCAGGCGAATCGCCTGCGGCAGCGTAAAGCGGTTGCCCTCGTCGTCGGCCACCCGGAACGCCGCGTCGAGCAGACTGGCGGGGTAATAGTCGGACGAGAGGATATCCAGCAGGCCGAGGGAAGCGAGCCTGCTTGCCGCGACGTTGCCGGAGTGCGAGCCGCCGCGCACGATGTTCGGTGCGCCCATCAGCACGTTCATGCCGTGCCTGCGGGAGGCTTCAGCCGCCTCGAACGTGGTGGGAAATTCGGCGATCACGCTGCCAAGCTGGTGGGATTCGAGCACGTGATCGTGTGTGGCATCGTCATGGCTGGCCAGCGCGATATTACGGTCCCGGCACATCGCCGCAATCCTGAGACGGTTAGGCTGCGACCACCGTGCCGCAAGCGCCAGCTGCTCTTCTTCGTAACGGGCCATCTCCGCGTCGCTGAGAGAATATTTGCCCTGATAGTATTCGCGATACTTTTCAATGTTGGCGAACTGACGCTGCCCCGGCGAGTGGTCCATCAGGGAGACCAGCGACACCGGCTCGCGGCCTACCAGCTTTTCAAACAGCGGCAGGGTGGTGTGGTGCGGCAGCTCGCAGCGCAGGTGCAGGCGGTGCTCGGCGCGGTTGAGGCCGCGTTTTTGCGTCTCCTCTACGGCGTTGATCATCTTCTCCAGATTCTCCAGACGGTCGCCGCCGTCGCGCACGTCACCAATTGCCACCGCGTCCAGTACGGTGGTGATGCCGCTGGCGACCATCAGCGCGTCGTGGCTGCTCATCGCAGAATGAGCGGGCCAGTCGACCTTCGGGCGCGGGGTGAAGAATTTATCCAGATTATCGGTATGCAGTTCAATCAGCCCCGGCAGCAGCCAGCCGCCTTCACCGTCCATCGCCTCGGGCGAGCGGCTCTGGGTTTCAGCAAACGCGCGGATTGTTCCGTCCTGGATCTCAATCGAGCCGTCAACCACCTCATTATCCAGCACCAGCTTGACGTTATTGATAATCATACGTTTGTCCCCATCGGGTGCAGTCTGTCCGCGACGCGGGTGCGAACGCTCTCATCGTGGAAGATCCCGACGATCGCCGCCGCGCGCGCTTTGGCCTGCTCGATCAGTTCCACCACGGCCGCGCTGTTTTTAGCGTCGAGCGAGGCGGTGGGTTCATCCAGAAGTAAAATCGGGTAGTCGACAATAAAGCCGCGGGCGATATTGACGCGCTGCTGCTCGCCGCCGGAAAAGGTCGACGGGGCAAGGTGCCACAGGCGCTCGGGCACGCTGAGGCGCGTCAGCAGGCTGGCGGCTTTGGCGGCACAGGTTTCGCGCGGCACGCCAAGATCCAGCAGCGGCTGCATGACCACGTCCAGGGCGGAGATCCGCGGGATCACCCGCAGAAACTGGCTCACCCAGCCGATCGTTGAGCGGCGCACCTCCAGCACCTTACGCGCGGGGGCCTGAACCAGGTCGACCCATTCTTCGCCGTGGCGAATATGAATATGGCCTTCGTCGGGCAGATAGTTGGCGTACAGGGAGCGCAGCAGGGTCGATTTTCCGCTGCCGGAGTGGCCGTGCAGCACCACGCATTCGCCGCGATTAACCTCCAGAGAGGCATTTTGCAGAACCGGCAGGCGTACGCCGTTTTGCTGGTGGAGCACAAAGGTCTTACTTACGTTTTGTACGTGGATCATGTTGGCCTCTTAGTTCTGCAACACGGACGACACCAGCAGCTGGGTATAGGGATGGTGGGGATCGTCGAGCACGCGGTCAGTTAACCCACTTTCCACCACCTGACCCTGCTTCATCACCAGCAGACGGTCCGCCAGCAGGCGCGCCACGCCCAGATCGTGGGTGACAATCACCACCGCAAGGTTCAGTTCCACCACCAGGCCGCGCAGCAGGTCGAGCAGTCGCGCCTGCACCGAGACGTCCAGCCCGCCGGTGGGTTCATCCATAAACACCAGCTTCGGATGGGTGACCAGGTTGCGGGCGATCTGCAGGCGCTGCTGCATCCCGCCGGAGAAGGTCGTCGGCAGGTCGTCGATGCGCGAGGCGGGGATTTCCACCTCTTCAAGCCAGTGCTGGGCGGTGGCGCGGATATTGCCGTAGTGGCGCGCGCCGGTGGCCATCAGGCGTTCGCCAATATTGCCCCCCGCAGAGACCTGACGGCGCAGGCCGTCCATCGGGTGCTGATGCACCACGCCCCACTCGGTGCGCAGCAGGCGGCGGCGCTCGGCCTCGCTCATGCCATAGAGGGAGTGTCCCTGATAGAGTATCTCGCCGTGTTGCGGCGTCAGGCGCGCGGAGATGGATTTCAGCAGGGTGGTTTTGCCGGAGCCGGACTCGCCGACGATCCCCAGCACCTCACCCGGCCACAGCTCGAACGACACGTCGCTAAAGCCTTTGCCCGGCGCATACAGGTGGGTCAGGTTATTAACCGAAAGCAGCGGTTTCATTGGCCGTTCGCCTCGCTCTGTTGGCGGCAAAAATCGGTGTCGGAGCAGACAAACATCCGTTTGCCAGTGTCATCCAGCACCACTTCATCCAGATAGCTGTGTTTGGATCCGCAGATGGCGCACGGCTCGTCCCACTCCTGCACCGTAAACGGGTGATCGTCGAAATCCAGGCTTTCCACGCGGGTGTAAGGCGGAACGGCGTAGATGCGTTTTTCGCGCCCGGCGCCGAAAAGCTGCAGGGCCGGCATCATGTCCATCTTCGGGTTATCGAATTTTGGGATTGGCGACGGGTCCATGACGTAGCGCCCGTTGACCTTCACCGGGTACGCATAGGTGGTGGCGATATGGCCGAAGCGGGCGATATCCTCATACAGCTTCACCTGCATGACGCCGTACTCTTCCAGCGCGTGCATGGTGCGGGTTTCCGTTTCGCGCGGCTCGATAAAGCGCAGCGGCTCCGGAATCGGCACCTGGAAAATCAGAATCTGATCTTCAGTCAGCGGGGTTTCCGGAATGCGGTGGCGGGTCTGGATCAGCGTCGCGTCTTCGGTTTTTTCGGTGGTCGCGACGCCCGTTACCCGCTGAAAGAAGCTGCGGATCGACACGGCGTTGGTGGTGTCGTCGGCGCCCTGGTCGATGACCTTCAGCACGTCCGCCTCGCCGATCACGCTGGCGGTAATCTGGATGCCGCCCGTGCCCCAGCCGTAGGGCATCGGCATTTCGCGGCCGCCGAAGGGCACCTGATAGCCCGGAATCGCCACCGCTTTAAGTATCGCTCGGCGGATCATGCGTTTGGTTTGCTCATCCAGATAGGCAAAGTTGTAGCCGCTTAAGTTAGCCATGTTTGCGCTCCCGTTGCAGGCGTTTCAGCAGTTCCAGTTCGGCCTGGAAATCGACGTAGTGCGGCAGCTTGAGGTGTGAGACAAAACCGGCGGCCTCAACGTTGTCCGCGTGGGCCAGCACGAACTCTTCGTCCTGCGCCGGGCCTGCAACGTGCTCGCCGTAGTCCGGTGCCTGCAGGGCGCGGTCGACCAGCGCCATGGCCATGGCCTTGCGCTCGCCGAGGCCGAATACCAGCCCGTAGCCGCGGGTAAAGTGCGGGTCTTCGTCTTCCGGGGCGACGAAACCGTTCACCATTTCGCATTCGGTCATCAGCAGTTCGCCGACGTTCACCGCAAAACCCAGCTCTTCCGGCACGATTTCAAGGTCGATGTAGCCGCTGCGAATTTCGGCGGCAAACGGGTGGTTGCGCCCGTAGCCGCGCTGGGTGGAGTAGGCTAGCGCCAGCAGATAGCCTTCGTCGCCGCGCATCAGCTGCTGCAGGCGAGAAGAGCGCGAGCACGGGTAAACCGGCGGCGTGCGGGTGATGTCATCCGGCTGCGCGCCAGAATCTTCTTCCGCCTTCGCCAGGCCCTGTTTTGCCAGCAGGCTGAAGACGTGCGGAGACGGTTCCTGTTCGGCATCGGAGGTGCTGAGCGTCGACGCTTCGCCGTTCGCCAGCAGGGTAAAATCCAGCAGGCGGTGGGTGTAGTCGTACGTGGGGCCAAGCAGCTGGCCGCCGGGGATGTCTTTATAAACGGCAGAAATGCGGCGTTCCAGGCGCATCTCCGCGGTATTGACCGGCTCGCTCACCGCCAGTTTGGCAAGCGTGGTGCGGTAAGCGCGCAGCAGGAAGATCGCTTCCACGTTATCGCCGCTGGCCTGCTTCAGGGCCAGCGCCGCCAGCTCGCGGTCGGCGATGCCGCCTTCGGTCATCACCCGGTCGACGGCGAGGTTTAGCTGCTGCTCGATTTGGGCCACGCTCAGCTCAGGGAGCTGTTCATCGCCCCGTCGTCTGTGCGCCTGCAGCGCATGGGCGGCGGCGATAGCCTTCTCGCCCCCTTTGACGGCAACGTACATCAGCACACCTCCACGTGGGTGGTCCGCGGGATGGCCAGCAGGCGCTCGCCGCAGGTCAGGATCAGGTCAATGCCCAGCGGGAACGGGTGCGGGCGCTCGGTCAGCTCGTGAATGATGCACTCCGGCAGCTGCGGCGCAACCATGCGCTCATCGGCGATGCCTGCGCCGGTCAGACGCAGCATGCGGCCGCCGCTCAGGCTGGAGACCTGCAAAATCAGCGTGGCGCTGGTTTCCGGAGCGACGGCGGAGTCTTCGCTCAGGGCATTCAGCTGTTCATGGCTGATTTGTTCGCCGGCCACGGCAAAGATTGCCTGCTGCGGCTGTTCAACCAGCGGGGCGCCGGTGTGAAAACGCAGGTTCTGGCTGGCGATATCGTTAGACAGGGCGCCCGAAAGCCATACCGGGGTATCGTTGTCGGCCAGGGTCAGCAGCACGCTGGTGGTCGCCAGGTTCAGCGGCAGCCAGCCCTGAGAGAGCTGGTGCAGCGAGACAATCACGCCCGGCTCGCTCATGGCTTTCAGCAGGCGACGAAAACTGTGTTGGGCATCCTGGACGGCCAGGGTAAAAGCGGTTTGAAGCGTCATGCGTTGTCTCCGCGAACGAGCGTAAAGAAGTCGACCCGGCTGGTATTCACTTCGGCCTGACGCGCGGCAAGACGTGCGGCGCGGTCGGCCTCCAGCGGGGAAATAAGGGTTTCCATCAGCGTCTGGAAATGCGGTTGTTCCTGTAAAAGCGCGTCGATGACCGCGCAGCGCTCGGCGTGCGCTTTATCACGCCCCAGCACGTAGCCGTAGCCCAGCGTGCCGCTGTGCAGGCGGATCGCTGCGCGGGTGAGGGTGGAATCTCCGGCGAAGAAGCGCTCGCCGGTGCCGCCCATGCGCGCCTGGATCTGAACGAGGCCGATCTCCGGTGCGCGAAGGGTGTCGTAGTCTGGCGTCAGGCTGAGCGCGTTCATGCGGGCAGCCAGCGCAGCAGGCTGGCTGTGGGCCAGCACGCGCATCCAGCGCTGTCGAGTGGCGGTGTCGAAGTGCATTCAGTGCTCCATGGTGAATTCGATCATGTCGGCGCGGGTCAGGCTGACGGAGTATTCCGTCGCGTCGATCTCGCCGTCACGGTGGTTGAGGGTGCGCACGCAGAGCAGCGGGGCCATATTGGGAATTTCGAGTACTTTGCTCTCTTTCGCCTGCGCGCGGCGGGCGCTGATGCGCGTCTGGGTGCGTTTCAGCGCAATGCCTGTCGCATTCTGGAGAAAATCATGCAGCGATCCGCTGGAGAAATTCTGCAGCACCGGCCAGAGGGTGAGGTCCGCGAAGTAGTGATCGATCTGGCACACCGCCACGCCGTTGACGCGGCGCAGCGTGCGCAGGTGGATGACGTTGTCGCCCTCCTGAATGCCCAGCGCGTCCGCCACGTGGCTGGAGGCCGGACGCAGCACCGAGAGCAGCTTTTCGCTGGTCGGGTGGCTGCCCTGATCCAGCAGGTTCTGGCTAAAGCGCGCCTGGGCGTTCAGCGGGTAGTCGAACGGGCGCATCAGCACCAGCACGCCCACGCCCTGACGGCGCTGCACCCAGCCGCGCTCGACCAGCTGGTCAATGGCGCGGCGGAGGGTATGGCGATTGACTTCATAGCGGTCGGCAAGCTGCTGCTCGGCAGGGAGGTAGTCTCCGCAGCGGTAGTGCGTGCGCAGCTCCACTTCGAGCTTTGCCGCAATCTCTTGCCATCGGGTGGGGTAACTGGTCGGATGTCTGGATAAGTGCATAGAAAACAAAGCCTCGCTTCTCAGATGAAGTGCTTACGCAAACGTTGAGAGAGGAAATCCAGCAGGCTGACGGTGACGATGATGAGCGCCATCAGGGCGCAGGTTTGCTGGAACTGGAAACCGCGAATCGCTTCCCACAGGGTGACGCCAATCCCGCCTGCGCCGACCATGCCGACCACGGTGGCGGAGCGGACGTTGGACTCAAAGCGGTACAGGGAGTAGGAGATCAGCAGCGGCATCACCTGAGGCAGAACGCCGTAGAGGATCTCTTCGATTTTATTGGCACCCGTGGCGCGGATGCCTTCCACCGGACCGGGTTCAATGGCTTCGACCGCCTCGGAGAGCAGCTTGGAGAGCACGCCGGTGGTGTGGATGAACAGCGCCATGACGCCCGCGAACGGACCCAGGCCGACGGCGACCACGAACAGCATCGCAAAGACCATTTCGTTGATGGCGCGGCAGGCGTCCATCAGGCGGCGCATGGGTTGGTATACCCACCACGGCACGATGTTTTCGGCGCTCATCAGGCCAAACGGAACGGAGAGAATGACGGCAAGCGCGGTGCCCCAGACGGCGATTTGCAGGGTGACCGCCATTTCGCTGAGGTAGTCCTGCCACTGGCTGAAGTCCGGCGGGAAGAAGTCGGCGGCGAAGGTCGCCATGTTGCCCGCGTCTTTGAAGAGCAGCAGCGGATCCATTTCCGCGCCCTTCCAGGAGATAACCAGCACCGCCAGCAGGATGGCCCAGCTTATGAGCGAGAACCAGCTGCGCTTTGGCGGCGGGAGAGTGATGGTTTGCATGTTGGCTCCTTAATCTGTTCTCCCTCTCCCTCAAGGGAGAGGGGACAAAGTTACTGCACCGCTTTATTCACGCTGGTCATCGCGCCGAGCGCGGCGGTCAGGCGGTCGAGGTCTTCAAGCTGGGCCTGAATCTCGGCCACTTTGCTGGTCTTTTCCTCGTCCTTCAGTCCCTTGTTGTCCTTGACGCCCTGCATCTCTTTAAACAGCGTCAGCTGGCGAATCGGAACCAGCTGCAGGTCACTTGACGGGCGGAACGGTGCCCAGCCCAGACGTTCGAGAACCGCTTTCTCTTCCGGCGTTTTGCCATAGTTCATGAAGAAGTCGTATACCTTGTCCTTGGTGCTCTCGGAGAGATTTTTACGCCACACGATCGGGTCGCCCGGGATCAGCGGCGATTTCCAGATAACCTTGATCTCTTTAAGCTTGTCCGGCGCTGAGGTTTTCAGCTTGTCGAGGTTCTCGGTGTTGTTGGTGGCAACGTCTACCTGCTTGTTGGCCACGGCCAGAGCGTTGGTTTCGTGGCTGGCGTTTACGGTGCGCTTGAAGTCGCTGGCGGAGGCGTTGTTTTTGGCGAAGACGTAGTAGCCAGGGACAAGGTAGCCGGAGGTAGAGTTCGGATCGCCGTTGCCGAAGGTCAGCTCTTTACGTTTGGCGAGCATGTCATTGAGGTTGTTGATCGGGCTGTCTTTGTTGACGATCAGCACGCTCCAGTAGCCAGGGGAGCCATCTGCCGCGACGGTCTGGGCAAAGACCTGGCCGTTCGCGCGGTCCACCGCTTCCATGGCGGAGAGGTTGCCGTACCAGGCGATGTCTACTTTATTAAAGCGCATCCCCTGGATGATGCCCGCATAGTCCGGGGCGAAGAAGGCGTTCACTTTGATCCCCAGTTTGGTTTCCATATCTTTCAGGAACGGTTCCCACTGAGGCTTCAGGTTCTGCTGTGATTCTGTCGAAATAATGCCGAAGTTCAGCGCTTTTTCCTGCTCTTCCGCATACGCTGGGCTTAACAGGGTGCTGATGCTGAACATGCTGGTAAAGGCCAGCGCGGCAACGGCTTTGTAGCTCATGTACTTTCCTCGGATCGGGTTTAATTAAGCAGCCTGCGCGTTCTCTTCGACGCGGTTAATGCTGCGGTAGAGATGGTCAAAACGTTCGTTATCAAACTGATGGCTCGCGCCATCAAAGAACACGTGCCCCTGACGCAGGGCGACGATGCGCTCGCAGTAGCGCAGGGCGTAATCCACCTGATGCAGCGTGACCACTACGGTGATGCCGTCGTTCTGGTTAATGTCGCGCAGGGTCTCCATCACGATGCGGGCGGACTCCGGGTCCAGCGAGGCGATGGGTTCGTCAGCAAGAATGATTTGCGCTTTCTGCATCAGCGCGCGCGCAATCGCCACGCGCTGCTGTTGCCCACCGGACAGGGTGGAGACGCGCTGGTGGGCGAAGTGCGCCATGCCGACGCGGGTCAGCGCCTGTAAGGCTTCCTGCTTCTGGGAAGGGGAGAACCAGCGCAGACAGGTGCGCCAGAACGGGGTGCTGCCGAGCGCGCCAATCAGCACGTTCTCCAGCACCGTCAGGCGGTTTACCAGGTTGAACTGCTGGAAGATGTAGCCCGTCTGGGCGCGGCTCTTGCGGATATCGCTCGCCAGACGCCCGGCGCGCTGTACGGTATTACCCAGCAGCTCGACGTGGCTTTCCGGCGTTTTATCGCCGGTGATAAGCCCGCTCAAATGGCGCAGAAGGGTAGATTTACCCGAGCCAGAAGGCCCGAGAAGCGCCACCATGTCGCCCTGCCGGACGGTCAGATCAACGGCATGCAGAGCCTTGTTGTGATTGAAGGTCTTGCTCAGTTTCTCGACGCGGATGACGGTTTGCATGTGCTGGGCCTCACGATAAATGTGGCCTCATGCTGGCGCATCAATATGACATTTGGGTTAAGTGCAGGTTGCGGGAGTTTGAAGAGTTGAAGTGAAAGCGATGACAGTTACTGTAGGCCCGGTAAGCGCAGCGCCACCGCGCGCTTTTGCTGGCTGCGCTGCGCATGTCCTGCCTACGACGTTTGTTGCTTAACGACGTTAATCATCCACGGCACGCCGTACTTATCGGTGACTCTACCAAAACCATGTGCCCAGAAGGTTTCCTGCCAGGCCATGTCGATGTTCCCGCCCGCGGCGAGGTTGTCGAACCAGCGTTTGCCTTCATGGACGTCCTGGGTGTCAAGCACCAGCGTAAAACCCGCGTACTGTGCGTTGCTGCCGGGCGGCATCCCGTCGCTCATCATGATATCGCTGCCCGCAATGCGGACGTTGGAGTGGGCGATAGCCGAATCCGGAAATTGCATACCGGACGGACAGCCTTCTTCGCTGTTATCGCTTTTTGGCATTTCACCGAAGGTGATTTTATAGAGAAGTTCTGCGCCGACGGCTTGCTGGTAAAAGGCGGTGGCCTCAGCGCAGTTGCCGGCAAAAGAGATGTAGGGACTTAACGGCATAATCTTTACCTCACGTAAGATAAGCCCGTTAAGTGTAGTGCCCGAAAGCCCGGTAAGCGAAGCGCCACCGGGCGGGTAAATCAGTTCTTTTTCACAAACTCTGATTTCAGCTTCATCGGACCGAAGCCGTCAATTTTGCAGTCGATATTATGATCGCCTTCAACCAGACGGATATTCTTCACTTTGGTGCCGATCTTCAGCATGGAAGAGCTGCCTTTCACTTTCAGATCTTTAATCACGGTGACGCTGTCGCCGTCCGCCAGCAGATTGCCGTTCGCATCTTTGACGACAAGTGCATCAGCATCGTTTGATGGTTCGGCATCATTCCATTCATGAGCGCATTCCGGGCAGATGAACATGCCATTATCTTCATAGGTGTATTCAGAATTGCATTTTGGGCAGTGTGGGAGTGACATATCGGTATCCTCAAAAAGTGTAAACGCGCTGGAAAGTGCCAGCTAAATGACGGCAGCGTGCCGAAAAAGGCGGCAAGTATAGCGCAAATCCACACGTTTGTCGGTGACATTGTGAATTAAAAAAATGCAAAAAACGTATTGGGAGTGACACTTCCTGTCAGTCAGTTAAGCGATGCTGACCTCATTAACACGGTGGGAAGAAATGACGCTAAATATATCGAATATTTTATTGTGGCAAATTGCTACGTTCCTTCATTTCGGATAAGGTGAAGCGACACATTGTTATTTATCTCTGGACTTCGCTGCTCTACATATCTTATGGCAGTGGGGTATTACCTCTCTTTTTAGGGGGGGAATAATGATGATATATCCTGAAGTTTCTTAAAAATGGGCTACGCTTTTTTTCTTTTGGCTGTCAGGCCAGGAGGGAAGCTATACACGCCATGCAAGGATAGTGAATTATTTCTGATTATCATCAATCAGTTATATTTCGGCGAACATGTTTTCCACACGTAATCATATAAGCCTGAACAACATAATTAATACCAGTGGCTTAATAAAAGTAATAAATTTGCGTTAAGGAAAGGCTTTTATCATGCACACACAGACCATTTTTGAATTAAGCCAGGAAGCTGAGCGTTTGCTGCAGCTCGCCCTGCAAAACCTTGATACGTTGAAATCAATGCCGACTGCGATGCTGGAGAGCACTGCGGCTGCTATTACGGGTGAAAAGAACAACGTTTTACCTTTGCATTTTAGCGCGCGCGGCGTCGAAGCGCAGCAGGCGATGCTGAATAATGAATTACGAAAAATAACCCGGCTGGAAATGGTCCTGGCTATTGTGGGCACCATGAAGGCGGGGAAATCAACCACCATTAATGCGATTGTGGGGACCGAAGTGTTGCCGAATCGCAATCGTCCGATGACGGCACTTCCTACCCTGATTCGCCACACGCCGGGTCAGAAGGAGCCGGTGCTGCATTTCTCGCATGCCTCGCCCATTGATGAATTGATCCAACTGCTCCAGAAAAAGCTATGCGATTACGACCGCGGGAAGCTGGCTCAGCGTCTGGAAATTGATAAAGACATGAATACGCTGCTGGAGCGCATTGAAAAAGGGGAAGCGTTTGAGAAGCATCACCTGGGCGCACAGCCGATATTTCACTGTCTGAAAAGTCTCAACGACCTGGTGAGGCTTTCCCAGGCATTAGGTGTAGAGTTTCCGTTCTCTGAGTATGCGGCTATCGAACATATCCCGGTAATTGAAGTGGAGTTCGTGCATCTTGCGGGTCTGGATGCTCACCTCGGACAGCTGACGCTGCTCGATACGCCCGGGCCGAATGAGGCCGGACAGCCGCACCTGCAAAAAATGCTCAGCGAGCAGTTGTCCCGCGCGTCGGCGGTGCTGGCCGTGATGGATTATACCCAGCTTAAATCCATCTCTGATGAAGAAGTCCGCCAGGCCATTTCTGCGGCGGGAAAATCCGTGCCGCTGTATGCGCTGGTCAATAAATTCGATCAGAAAGATCGCAATAGCGACGATGAAGAGCAGATCCGGGCGATGATCTCCGGCACCTTAATGAAAGGCAATATTTCACCCGGCCAGATCTACCCCGTTTCGTCCATGTGGGCCTATCTGGCGAACCGCGCTCGCTACGAGATGAGTACCCACGGACAACTGCCGGATCATCAGGAGCAACCCTGGGTGCAGGATTTTGCTGAAGCTGCGCTTGGACGTCGCTGGCGCACGGCGGACCTGGACGATATCGACCATATTCGTCATTCTGCCGATTTGCTCTGGGAAGATTCGCTATTCGAACAACCGATACGCAAACTGATTTACGCCGCCTATGCCAATGCTTCGCTTTACGCGCTGCGTTCGGCCTCGCATAAGCTGCTTAACTACGCGCAAAATGCCCGGGAGTATCTCGACTTCCGCTATCAGGGATTGACGGTTGCCTTTGAGGCGCTGGAACTGAACATCGCACGTCTGGAAGAGGACATGGCGCTTCTGCAGACGCGTCAGAGCGTGGTGAGCGATGAGGTGAAACATGAGGTTGAAGAGGCTCTGAACGCCACTACGGACTTTATGGGAGCCCAAAAAACTGCGCTTCACCAGGCGATTGGTGAGGTGTTCAGCGCTCAGCATATTCTTGATTTGGCAGGTATCGATCGGCAGAACCTTCGCGGTGACGAGCCGCACGAGCTGAAACAGCTGGTTCTGGAAGATGAAGGGCAGGCGCAGATCGCGCTGAGTAAAATCCGCTCCTCCTGCGAGCTGGTGATGCTGGATGCACAGACGAAGATTTGCCGGGAGCTGGCGTTACGCTTCGACCAGCTTGAATCTACGCTGGCGCGTTCCCTGAACGAAGCCATGCGCCCCATCGAAACGCGTATTAAAGAGCATCTGAGCCATGCGGGTTTTCGGGCGCGGATCAGTTTCCCCGCGTTTCAGGCAAGCCAGCTTAACTTCAATACGCGAGCGCTGTTTAACGATGCGATTGCGCAGGATGACAGCCAGGCTGGCCACCCATCCGGCGGGAGCAGCATGCGTGAAACAGTCTCTCGTTGGCTCAATAATCCGGGCTGGGGCTGGGATGAGTATGTGGAAACGCGCACGCGCTATGTTATCGATATTGCGCAGCTACATGACAGATTTAAGCAACATATTGAGCTGTTTTGTGAACAAATACGTAAAGCTTTGTCCGCGCAGGTCGATGTCTCTGTTACGGCAGGAATGGCAACGTTCTTTGCAGAATTTTCTTTGTGCCTGACCGGGTTACAGGAAAGCTTGCGTGATAGCCTCGCAGTGCGTCAACAGAATGAGCATTCAACCCGAGCGCTCTGCCAGTTGTTGAAGCAAAGTATTACTACTGCGACGTGGATACAGGAAGATACCCGACTGTTACGCGATGATATTCAAACTCTATTCGCGGCAGAGCAACCATGACAACACCACTACTGGATGGCCCCGGGCGAACGCTGGAGTGTATTAATCCAAAATTTATGGTCGATCTGGTTCAGGGAGTGGACGCGGCGCGTCATCCTCACCTGGGACCTCAACAGCTTCAGTTTCGTGAGCGTTTGACTCAGGAAATCATGACGCATACCCGGCTACGCCCCTGGGCGATGGCGGGTATGCTCAATGAAAATGCGGCGCTGCGCCTGGGGCTGGCGGAAAAACTGGCCGGCATGCTTGACCCGGGTCATCTCGCGCTGACGCTGATGGCAGAGAAACTGATTGCTTTGCGCCAGCAGACGCACCCGCGCGCCCAGCAGTCCCCCGGACTGATGCAGCAGTACGCTGAACTCTCTTCTCATTTTACCCAACGCGCCGCCTGGAAAGAGAAGGCGCTAACCCAGCGCGGGCTGACGGTGCAGGCGGGCGAGCACAGCGAGCAGATTTTTACCCGCTGGCGGGCCGGACATTATGATGGCTGGTCGCTGGCCGGGCGCTGTTTTATCGTCCTGGAAGAGCTGCGCTGGGGGGCATTTGGTGACGCATGCCGCCTCGCGAATGAAGATGTGGCGGCAATGCTTAAGGATAACCTGCGCAGCATGGCGGCTAATTATCTGGCGCAGGGGATCAATGCGTCACCCACGACCCGCCATTTCTATCACCAGTGGCTTACAACGCCGGCCTCTCCGGGCTTAATCGATCATAAAGATATGCTGGGCTGGCTGGGGGACTGGTGTCAGGCGGATCAACATCCGGTGAGCTGGTCAGTGACGCAAAACTGGCAGACCGTCGCGCTGGGCATGCCGCGGCTCTGTTCGGCAAAACGGCTGGTGGACGGGATGGTGGAAGAAATTTTTGGATGAATACCTTATCACCCCGATCCTCTCCCCGAGGGGAGAGGGGATGATCTGGTGCGGTGTGTTAATGATTCGCTTCTATTGGCTTCGGTTCAGGCTGGGTCTCATGCATATTCCCGTAGCGCTTCGCATACAGCGCCGTGATGATGGGTACCAGAATCGCGGTGACAATCACGCTCGCGGCAACCAGTGCTGTCGCTGAAGCAGCGACCGGTTCGAAGGCCGGGTTAATCTGAGCAATAATCATCGGGTTTGCGACAGCAGCACCTGCGGCTGAAGAGGCGGCGACGCCCGCCGTGCCGTTTCCTCCTCCGATTACGCGGTCAGCAATAATCAGCGGAATGCCGGTGATGACGATCACGGCGACACCCAGCACAATGCCCAGCAGGCCTGTATCGAGAATGACCTTCAGGTTGATGGTGTTCCCCAGTGCGAAACCGAAGAAAGGGATCAGCACCGGCGTGGCTTTGCTGAAGAAATCACGCAGATCGCGATCGAGATTGCCAAGGGCGAAACCGACCAGGAAGGGCAGGATCGCGCCGACAAAGTGGTGGGGTTCAAACGAGGCCAGGCCAGCAGACCCCAGGATCAGCATCGTCATTAATGGGCCGGACTCCAGTGACATCAACACAAATGCGCCGGACTCTTCTTTCGTTCCGTACTGGTTCATCAGGCTGGCGTATAATCCGCCGTTGGTCATGTCCATCGCCGAGACAATTGCCAGGACCGATAATCCCGCGAAGAACCCGGTCTGAATTCCATTCTCTGGAATGAACATTGCGCATATCATTGCCGCCGCCCAGGCTACCGCTATTTTGGTTATCACCAGCGTTCCGGATTTCCGTAATACGGTACCCGTTGCCCGCAAATTAATGGACGCGCCGATACAAAAAAACCAGACGGCAAGAATCGGAACCGTGCCCGTTATCATGCCTTTAGTGAAACCGCCAAAATAAGCTCCGGTATTGGGAGCAAGGGTATTCAGGATCGCGCCCAGCACCAGCGGAACCAGCATCATACCGCCAGGAATGCGTTCTATCGTGGCTTTAATCTTCATAGACAAACCTCACATCGGATCCCGCAGCACGGGGGATAGGTGTTAAAAATTAGTCAATAAATTCAATTGATTGCTCTTATTGCTTGCCGTCTTTTTTCGATGACCCAGCAACATAATTAAATGTGTGCTCGCGATTAGCCTCTTTTGAAAACACATAAAACGTTGTATTCGGATTTATCATGCGATCATTGGAATATTGATTCAATGAAAATAAAACATCGTTTTAGTTATCTTTGTCACATATTCAATGTAAAGCTTGAGGCCGGATCCTTTTGATGAAAATTTATGTAAAGTTGATGTGAATTAACGTGGTTTGTTTTTCTGTTACGAAAGAAATAAAAACGCGCGTGAGGATGTTTTTTAGGGAGGGTAAGGAAGTGCTTATTGGCATTCCTTGACAAAAATTGGACTGAGTTGACCAGACGCAAAAATATATGTGAAGTTGATCACAAATATAAACGCTGGTAGGGTAAAAAGGTCATTAACTGCCCAGGCAGGCGTCAACAGGTTCGGTTGTATCGATGTAAAACGTCAATGTAAGTAAACCTGCTACGCTTGAATAAGGCGATTCGCATGGAGCGGATCCCATGGTTCACAGAACGCATACTGGACTGTGAAACAGACAGGGCCGAGTCAACGAGGATAGCTATGCTGAGAAGGAAAAAGATTAAACCCATCACGCTTCGCGACGTCACCATTATTGATGACGCAAAGCTGCGTAAAGCGATTACCGCAGCCTCGCTCGGTAATGCGATGGAATGGTTCGATTTTGGTGTCTACGGTTTTGTGGCCTATGCGTTAGGTAAAGTGTTTTTCCCCGGGGCCGATCCCAGCCTGCAGATGATTGCTGCACTGGGTACGTTCTCCGTTCCCTTCCTGATTCGCCCGCTGGGCGGTCTGTTCTTCGGTATGCTCGGCGATAAATATGGTCGCCAGAAGATCCTTGCTATCACCATCGTTATTATGTCGATCAGTACATTCTGTATCGGCCTTATACCGTCTTACGCCACCATCGGCATTTGGGCACCCATTCTCCTGCTGATTTGTAAGATGGCCCAGGGCTTCTCCGTAGGCGGTGAATATACCGGAGCCTCGATCTTCGTTGCCGAGTATTCCCCGGACCGTAAGCGCGGTTTTATGGGAAGCTGGCTGGACTTCGGCTCGATTGCCGGGTTTGTCCTGGGGGCGGGCGTCGTGGTGCTGATTTCAACCGTGGTGGGTGAAGATAACTTCCTCGACTGGGGCTGGCGTATTCCGTTCTTCCTGGCATTGCCGCTGGGGATTATTGGCCTCTACCTGCGTCATGCGCTGGAAGAGACGCCTGCCTTCCAGCAGCACGTCGATAAACTGGAGCAGGGTGACCGCGAAGGGCTGCAGGATGGTCCTAAGGTATCGTTCAAAGAGATTGCCACTAAGCACTGGCGCAGCCTGCTGACCTGTATTGGTCTGGTGATTTCGACCAACGTGACCTACTACATGCTGTTGACCTACATGCCGAGCTATCTGTCGCATAACCTGCACTATTCGGAAGATCACGGTGTGCTGATTATTATCGCCATCATGGTGGGTATGCTGTTTGTGCAGCCGATTATGGGTCTGTTGAGTGACCGTTTTGGTCGTCGACCGTTCATTATTCTGGGAAGCGTTGCGCTGTTTGCTCTGGCAATCCCGGCATTTATTCTTATTAACAGTGATGTGCTGGGGCTGATTTTTGCCGGTCTGCTGATGCTGGCGGTGATCCTTAACTGCTTTATCGGGGTGATGGCCTCAACGCTGCCCGCAATGTTCCCGACCCACATTCGCTACAGCGCGCTGGCCGCAGCCTTTAACATCTCGGTGCTGATTGCCGGTCTGACCCCAACGCTTGCCGCCTCGCTGGTGGAGAGCACACAGAACCTGATGATGCCTGCTTATTACCTGATGGTGATCGCGGTGATTGGTTTGATTACCGGTATTACCATGAAGGAGACGGCAAATCGTCCTCTGAAAGGCGCAACGCCTGCGGCATCGGATATCCAGGAAGCGAAGGAGATCCTGCGTGAGCACTACGATAATGTAGAGCAGAAGATTGAGGATATTGACGCCGAGATTGAAGAGCTGCAGAAAAAACGCTCCCGACTGGTGGATCAGCATCCACGCATCAACGAGTAATAAATAAACCCGCCAACGGCGGGTTTTCTTTTATTAGCATCCGGCAGCGATGTAGTCGCCATTGGCACTGATGGGGATCACCGTCAGGAACAGCACTGTCGCGAACAGGATCAGGACTATCCCTCCGGCTATTTTGACTGCCGGTACCAGCCATCTTAATGAGGCGCTTTCTCCGAACCAGGTCACCGTGCGTTCGCGGGCGTACCTTACAGCCAGGGACAGCCCCACAATAGAGAGGGCGGTTCCCAGAGACATGGTCATGACTGCGGCCACCCCCCAGGTGACAATGCCCAGCGCGTTCGAAAACATCAGAATCATGATCGCCCCGCTGCACGGGCGTGCGCCAATCGCCAGAATCACGCCCAGACGGGTTTTCCAGTCGCCCTGCGTCAGGTCTGTACCTACGCCGTGATGGCTGCAGCCACAGTGTTCGCCGTGCTGATGAAGTGGCTTAATTGCAGAGACAGACATTCTGCGCGGACGCAGACTTTTCAGCGCCTGGTAAATGACAAATGCGCCAAATGCGCCAATAAGCACTGCGCTGATCTTCTCCACATACCAGCGGCTGGTACTAATATCCCCTGAGGCGAGGTTAAATCCTACCGCCAGAATAAAGACAAACAGAATGGCGCTGACGCCCTGCATCAGGCTGCCCAGGAAGGGAACGACCCGGGCGGCCAGCTCGCTTTCCTTATTGGTAGTCAGATAGGTTGTCACAATGAATTTTCCGTGCCCGGGTCCGATGGCGTGAAGGACACCATAAAGGAAAGCCCCCGTTAACAGCCATAATCCTCCGCTGTACTGGTGATTATTAAGCTGCAGCAGATACATCACCAGATAACGGTGCAGGGTAATTTGTGTGGCAAGACACCACTGGATAAAGGCGTTCCAGTGCGTGTGCAGGGTAAAACCGGCACAGAGAATTGCCAGAAGCATCAACCCAGCTGTAGGGAGACGCCAGTCACGGGTGAGGCGTTGTGTGGTCATGATGCGGCCTGCACAGAGGAGAGTATTTGCCGCTAGTATAGTTGATCTTACCGCTCAATTCGTGGGATCGCGTCGGGAACCGTGCATGATTGTGGATAACTTTGTGCATAAAATGGTATAAGGCGGGGTTTTGCTGGGGAATGCAGCAGTCAGTCATTTTTTTGCAACTTTTCGGTTGCGGTCGTTCGGGAACTCCCTATAATGCGCCTCCATCGACACGGCGGATGTGAATCACTTCACAAACAGCCGGTCGGTTGAAGAGAAAAAATCCTGAAATAACGGGTTGACTCTGAAAGAGGAAAGCGTAATATACGCCACCTCGCAACGGTGAGCGAAAGCTGCGTTGCACTGCTCTTTAACAATTTATCAGACAATCTGTGTGGGCACTCAAAGTGACATGGATTCTTAATGTCTTCGGACAATAAATGAATACCAAGTCTCTGAGTGAACATGCGTAATTCATTACGAAGTTTAATTCACGAGCATCAAACTTAAATTGAAGAGTTTGATCATGGCTCAGATTGAACGCTGGCGGCAGGCCTAACACATGCAAGTCGAGCGGCAGCGGAAAGTAGCTTGCTACTTTGCCGGCGAGCGGCGGACGGGTGAGTAATGTCTGGGAAACTGCCTGATGGAGGGGGATAACTACTGGAAACGGTAGCTAATACCGCATAACGTCGCAAGACCAAAGAGGGGGACCTTCGGGCCTCTTGCCATCAGATGTGCCCAGATGGGATTAGCTAGTAGGTGGGGTAACGGCTCACCTAGGCGACGATCCCTAGCTGGTCTGAGAGGATGACCAGCCACACTGGAACTGAGACACGGTCCAGACTCCTACGGGAGGCAGCAGTGGGGAATATTGCACAATGGGCGCAAGCCTGATGCAGCCATGCCGCGTGTATGAAGAAGGCCTTCGGGTTGTAAAGTACTTTCAGCGGGGAGGAAGGCGGTGAGGTTAATAACCTCATCGATTGACGTTACCCGCAGAAGAAGCACCGGCTAACTCCGTGCCAGCAGCCGCGGTAATACGGAGGGTGCAAGCGTTAATCGGAATTACTGGGCGTAAAGCGCACGCAGGCGGTCTGTCAAGTCGGATGTGAAATCCCCGGGCTCAACCTGGGAACTGCATTCGAAACTGGCAGGCTAGAGTCTTGTAGAGGGGGGTAGAATTCCAGGTGTAGCGGTGAAATGCGTAGAGATCTGGAGGAATACCGGTGGCGAAGGCGGCCCCCTGGACAAAGACTGACGCTCAGGTGCGAAAGCGTGGGGAGCAAACAGGATTAGATACCCTGGTAGTCCACGCCGTAAACGATGTCGACTTGGAGGTTGTGCCCTTGAGGCGTGGCTTCCGGAGCTAACGCGTTAAGTCGACCGCCTGGGGAGTACGGCCGCAAGGTTAAAACTCAAATGAATTGACGGGGGCCCGCACAAGCGGTGGAGCATGTGGTTTAATTCGATGCAACGCGAAGAACCTTACCTACTCTTGACATCCAGAGAACTTTCCAGAGATGGATTGGTGCCTTCGGGAACTCTGAGACAGGTGCTGCATGGCTGTCGTCAGCTCGTGTTGTGAAATGTTGGGTTAAGTCCCGCAACGAGCGCAACCCTTATCCTTTGTTGCCAGCGGTTAGGCCGGGAACTCAAAGGAGACTGCCAGTGATAAACTGGAGGAAGGTGGGGATGACGTCAAGTCATCATGGCCCTTACGAGTAGGGCTACACACGTGCTACAATGGCGCATACAAAGAGAAGCGACCTCGCGAGAGCAAGCGGACCTCATAAAGTGCGTCGTAGTCCGGATTGGAGTCTGCAACTCGACTCCATGAAGTCGGAATCGCTAGTAATCGTAGATCAGAATGCTACGGTGAATACGTTCCCGGGCCTTGTACACACCGCCCGTCACACCATGGGAGTGGGTTGCAAAAGAAGTAGGTAGCTTAACCTTCGGGAGGGCGCTTACCACTTTGTGATTCATGACTGGGGTGAAGTCGTAACAAGGTAACCGTAGGGGAACCTGCGGTTGGATCACCTCCTTACCTTAAAGAACCTGCCTTTGTAGTGCTCACACAGATTGTCTGATGAAAAACAGCAGTAAAAATCTCTGCAGGCTTGTAGCTCAGGTGGTTAGAGCGCACCCCTGATAAGGGTGAGGTCGGTGGTTCAAGTCCACTCAGGCCTACCAAATTTTCCCTGATACTGCGTTGCGGCAACGCTCACATACTGATGTATGCTTCGCGTTACCACGCCTTGTCTCAGGAAAAATTACCGGTACAGAGATTGCAAAACGATGGGGCTATAGCTCAGCTGGGAGAGCGCCTGCTTTGCACGCAGGAGGTCTGCGGTTCGATCCCGCATAGCTCCACCATCTTTTACTGCAAACACAAGAAAACTTCAGAGTGAACCTGAAAAGGTGCACTGCGAAGTTTTGCTCTTTAAAAATCTGGATCAAGCTGAAAATTGAAACGACACATCTTTAATGGTGTGTTCGAGTCTCTCAAATTTTCGCAATCTTGAAGTGAAACATCTTCGGGTTGTGAGGTTAAGCGACTAAGCGTACACGGTGGATGCCCTGGCAGTCAGAGGCGATGAAGGACGTGCTAATCTGCGAAAAGCGCCGGCGAGGTGATATGAACCTTTGACCCGGCGATGTCCGAATGGGGAAACCCAGTGCAATTCGTTGCACTATCGTTAACTGAATACATAGGTTAACGAGGCGAACCGGGGGAACTGAAACATCTAAGTACCCCGAGGAAAAGAAATCAACCGAGATTCCCCCAGTAGCGGCGAGCGAACGGGGAGCAGCCCAGAGTCTGAATCAGCTTGTGTGTTAGTGGAAGCGTCTGGAAAGTCGCACGGTACAGGGTGACAGTCCCGTACACGAAAGCACACAGGCTGTGAACTCGAAGAGTAGGGCGGGACACGTGGTATCCTGTCTGAATATGGGGGGACCATCCTCCAAGGCTAAATACTCCTGACTGACCGATAGTGAACCAGTACCGTGAGGGAAAGGCGAAAAGAACCCCGGCGAGGGGAGTGAAAAAGAACCTGAAACCGTGTACGTACAAGCAGTGGGAGCACCTTCGTGGTGTGACTGCGTACCTTTTGTATAATGGGTCAGCGACTTATATTCTGTAGCAAGGTTAACCGTATAGGGGAGCCGAAGGGAAACCGAGTCTTAACTGGGCGTTAAGTTGCAGGGTATAGACCCGAAACCCGGTGATCTAGCCATGGGCAGGTTGAAGGTTGGGTAACACTAACTGGAGGACCGAACCGACTAATGTTGAAAAATTAGCGGATGACTTGTGGCTGGGGGTGAAAGGCCAATCAAACCGGGAGATAGCTGGTTCTCCCCGAAAGCTATTTAGGTAGCGCCTCGTGAATTCATCTTCGGGGGTAGAGCACTGTTTCGGCTAGGGGGCCATCCCGGCTTACCAACCCGATGCAAACTACGAATACCGAAGAATGTTATCACGGGAGACACACGGCGGGTGCTAACGTCCGTCGTGAAGAGGGAAACAACCCAGACCGCCAGCTAAGGTCCCAAAGTCATGGTTAAGTGGGAAACGATGTGGGAAGGCACAGACAGCCAGGATGTTGGCTTAGAAGCAGCCATCATTTAAAGAAAGCGTAATAGCTCACTGGTCGAGTCGGCCTGCGCGGAAGATGTAACGGGGCTAAACCATGCACCGAAGCTGCGGCAGCGACGCTTATGCGTTGTTGGGTAGGGGAGCGTTCTGTAAGCCGTTGAAGGTGTGCTGTGAGGCATGCTGGAGGTATCAGAAGTGCGAATGCTGACATAAGTAACGATAAAGCGGGTGAAAAGCCCGCTCGCCGGAAGACCAAGGGTTCCTGTCCAACGTTAATCGGGGCAGGGTGAGTCGACCCCTAAGGCGAGGCCGAAAGGCGTAGTCGATGGGAAACAGGTTAATATTCCTGTACTTGGTGTTACTGCGAAGGGGGGACGGAGAAGGCTATGTTAGCCGGGCGACGGTTGTCCCGGTTTAAGCATGTAGGCGGAACGACCAGGTAAATCCGGTCGTTTATTAACGCTGAGGTGTGATGACGAGGCACTACGGTGCTGAAGTAACAAATGCCCTGCTTCCAGGAAAAGCCTCTAAGCATCAGGTAACACGAAATCGTACCCCAAACCGACACAGGTGGTCAGGTAGAGAATACCAAGGCGCTTGAGAGAACTCGGGTGAAGGAACTAGGCAAAATGGTGCCGTAACTTCGGGAGAAGGCACGCTGATATGTAGGTGAAGCCCCTGCGGGTGGAGCTGAAATCAGTCGAAGATACCAGCTGGCTGCAACTGTTTATTAAAAACACAGCACTGTGCAAACACGAAAGTGGACGTATACGGTGTGACGCCTGCCCGGTGCCGGAAGGTTAATTGATGGGGTTAGCGGCAACGCGAAGCTCTTGATCGAAGCCCCGGTAAACGGCGGCCGTAACTATAACGGTCCTAAGGTAGCGAAATTCCTTGTCGGGTAAGTTCCGACCTGCACGAATGGCGTAATGATGGCCAGGCTGTCTCCACCCGAGACTCAGTGAAATTGAACTCGCTGTGAAGATGCAGTGTACCCGCGGCAAGACGGAAAGACCCCGTGAACCTTTACTATAGCTTGACACTGAACACTGGTCCTTGATGTGTAGGATAGGTGGGAGGCTTTGAAGCGTGGACGCCAGTCTGCGTGGAGCCGTCCTTGAAATACCACCCTTTAATGGCTGGTGTTCTAACGTAGACCCGTGATCCGGGTTGCGGACAGTGTCTGGTGGGTAGTTTGACTGGGGCGGTCTCCTCCCAAAGAGTAACGGAGGAGCACGAAGGTTAGCTAATCCTGGTCGGACATCAGGAGGTTAGTGCAATGGCATAAGCTAGCTTGACTGCGAGAGTGACGGCTCGAGCAGGTGCGAAAGCAGGTCATAGTGATCCGGTGGTTCTGAATGGAAGGGCCATCGCTCAACGGATAAAAGGTACTCCGGGGATAACAGGCTGATACCGCCCAAGAGTTCATATCGACGGCGGTGTTTGGCACCTCGATGTCGGCTCATCACATCCTGGGGCTGAAGTAGGTCCCAAGGGTATGGCTGTTCGCCATTTAAAGTGGTACGCGAGCTGGGTTTAGAACGTCGTGAGACAGTTCGGTCCCTATCTGCCGTGGGCGCTGGAGAATTGAGGGGGGCTGCTCCTAGTACGAGAGGACCGGAGTGGACGCATCACTGGTGTTCGGGTTGTCATGCCAATGGCACTGCCCGGTAGCTAAATGCGGAAAAGATAAGTGCTGAAAGCATCTAAGCACGAAACTTGCCCCGAGATGAGTTCTCCCTGAGACTTTAAGTCTCCTGAAGGAACGTTAAAGACTATGACGTTGATAGGTCGGGTGTGTAAGCGCAGCGATGCGTTGAGCTAACCGATACTAATGAACCGTGAGGCTTAACCTTACAACGCCGAAGGTGTTTTGGCGAAGAGACAGAACAATCAAATTTCAGCCTGATACAGATTAACAGAATTTGCCTGGCGGCTTTAGCGCGGTGGTCCCACCTGACCCCATGCCGAACTCAGAAGTGAAACGCCGTAGCGCCGATGGTAGTGTGGGGTCTCCCCATGTGAGAGTAGGGAACTGCCAGGCATCAAAATAGAAGAACCCCGTACCGAAAGGTGCGGGGTTTTTTGCTTTGTGCTCAGAAAAAACTGGTGTCGCTGCGCTTGCCGGATCTACGGGTTTAGTAGGCCCGATAAGGCAAAGCTGCAAATTGGCAATACAGACCGCACGATCCCACGACAAAGAGAAACAAGAATACAAAGAAGGGATTTATAAACGCAGAAAAGCAAAAACCCAGCCATAGGCTGGGTTCTTTAAATAGTGGTGCCCGGACTCGGAATCGAACCAAGGACACGGGGATTTTCAATCCCCTGCTCTACCGACTGAGCTATCCGGGCAACGGAGCGCATTAAACCGCAATCACGCGCTATCGTCAACATTATTTCGGGAAAAGCTGTTCAACTGCTTAAGTTTACGGCAATCTGTCCGCTTTCGCCGCGAAAATGCACAAATCTTCCAGACAGAACCAGTGTAATACGGCAATGCTGATAGTAAGAGGAGGGCAGTAATGGTGAATGACTGGCTTGAACTGCGTCAGCATGCAGATACGGGTATTGAGACGATTAAAGCGCATTTCGAAGGGCATGCATTTGATCCGCACTGGCACGATAGCTACCTTGTAGGGATAACCCTCTCCGGCACGCAGCAGTTTCACTGCCGCCGTGAGCGTCATCGCAGCCAGCCGGGCGACGCTTTCCTCCTCGAGCCTGGTGAAATCCACGACGGAGATGCGCCTGTAGAGGGTGGTTTTACCTATCTGACCTTCTATCTTGATGAGCGCTGGCTTATCCGTGCGCTACAGGGGCTTTACGAATCTACTCCCGGGAGTTATTCACTCCACTTTGCCCAAACGCTGACGCGGGAGCCGCAGCTGGTGCGCGCTATCGGCGAGACATTTTCCACCCTGCATAATAATGAGTTGAAGATCGTTCAGCAGAGCGCAATGGATAATCTGCTCTCCCGGATCACCGCCCATTGCCACTGGCGTAAAAAGCTGCCGTCGCAGTTACAAAGTGCTGCCGTGGCGTACCGTGCGCGCGACTATCTCTATGCACATATCGGCGAGAACGTAGGGCTATCAGACCTTGCGCGCGAGACGGGCACCGATCGCTTCACCCTGACGCGCTGTTTTAAGCGCGAGTTCAACCTGGCGCCTCACGCATGGCTTTTTCAACTGCGTCTGGCAAAGGCCCGACAGCTGCTTGCGTGTGGCGACTAGCCTGTTGATGTGGCTGCGGCAGTGGGATTTGCCGATCAAAGCCATCTGGGGCGCTGGTTTCAGCGGGCTTACCGTATCTCTCCTGCACACTACCGCCGGTTGTGCACAAACCTTCCAGACGTTTCCAAAAAATAGCGGCACATTCATGGCTCTAATAAAAAGGAGCCACCTGTGAGTTTGATACCCTTTCTGTTGTTCGCCTTTGTCGCCTCCATTACGCCGGGGCCAACCAATATTCTGGTGCTGACGAACAGCCAGCGCTTTGGCGTTAAAAATACCGTACCAGCTATTCTGGGCGGATGTATCGCGGCCAGTGCGATTGTGCTGATATCAGGCGCCGGCGCAGGGGAAGTGCTGCGTCAGTATCCTCTAATACGTCAGCTCATGAGCTGGACAGGCGTGCTGTGGCTAAGCTGGATGAGCTGGCAGCTGTTTCGCGCCCCGGCCGCTCGTCTCAGCGCTGAGAACCATATCCAATTTACCGCTAAGGCGGCTGCACTGCTGCAGATCGTGAACCCTAAAACCTGGATGATGGCGCTGGCCGTCGTCAGTCTGTTTGCGCCTGCTGGCGATCATGCATTGCGGGATATTGCGCTAATGGCGCTATGGTTTCTGCTGATCTCAATAGCCTGTTTGATGTGCTGGGCGTGGCTGGGTAAAGCGGTGAACCGAATTTTTCGCACCACCGTAGCGATGGTGCGATTTCAACGCCTGATGGCGCTGTGTCTTATCGTCTCTTCCTGGGCTGGCATGCTGGCTTAGGTCAGCGCTCCGCCCATACGGCACTGAGCAAAGCGCAGAATATCTTCCGCCAGGCGGTGCGCTGTATCCACATCGGCCTGGCTACGGTTTACCAGCATGCGGCTGAGGCAACCTTCCAGCACCAGTTCCATCTGCTTCGCCACCATCGCCGGATCGTCGACTTCCAGGGTGGTTAACAGCTCATGGGTGAAGTCATGAGCCGCCCGTTTTTGCTGATCTGCTAACTGGTGGATAGGATGCCCAGGGTCGGGAAAATAAGTGCAGGCGGCGATAAACAGACAACCCGGGTACCGGTTGTTGCTGACACATTCCGTCAGGGCGGTATAGCGCGCCAGCAGCTTCTGCTCCGCAGTCAGTTCTTCATTCAGCATCAGCTGCCTGCGCCAGATATCAACCTGCTGGCTGAGATAGCGCAGGGCATCATAGAGTAGCGCCTCTTTATCTGGCCAGAAGCGCTTAAGTTCCTCCAGGGGGTAATCGATACGGTCGGCTACCATCTCAAGCGTGGTGCTGGCGATCCCTTGAATCTCAAGTAATTGCAGGGCTTGTCCCAGTACGTCTTCACGTTGCACGGTTATCTCCTCCGCTATTCCCAACGGTTTGTCCCGTTTAAAGTGTTGTTTACGGTTGGCGATTGCGCAAATGCGCCCTAAATGCCGCTGCATCCATAAACCCGGTTACACGCTTTTCTGGCTGCTCCAGGCCCTGTTGATTGAAGAAAAGAATGGTTGGCAGTCCGAGGACGTTAAGCTGCTTCAGCAGAGCCTTATCCTGTGCTTTGTTGGCTGTCACGTTTGCCTGGAGCAGAACAGTCTCTTTCAGGGCATTTTGCACCTGTGGATCGCTAAAAGTGTATTTTTCAAACTCTTTGCAGGCGACGCACCAGTCGGCATAGAGATCGAGCATCACCGGTTTGCCTTTTGCCTGTACGAGCGCGCTGCTGAGCTCATCAACGTTCTTAATCTGGATGAAGTTCAAATGCGCCTGCGTCTGGCCGACCGGCGAGCCGAACGCCCAGTCCTGAAGAGGACGCACGCTTACCAGCGCGGCAGCCAGCAGCAGGATTTGTACCAGACGCATCCACGCTTTTTTCGCCCCCAGGCTGACGATAAACGCCCAGGTAAAGAACGCTACCCCGAGCATTGCCCACAGGCGCATACCCCAGACGTCACCGATGATACGCTCCAGCAGGAACACCGGCAGCGCCAGAATGACAAAGCCAAATGCGGTTTTCACCGTTTCCATCCACGGGCCGCTCTTCGGCAGCAGTCGATTGCCGAAAACCGTGACCAGAATCAGCGGCAGACCCATGCCCAGGGCATACAGGTACAACGTTCCGCCGCCGAGCCACATGTTTCCGCTCTGGGCGATATAGAGCAGGATGGCGCTAAGCGGCGCGGTGGTGCAAGGGGAACAAATCAGCCCGGCAATGGCACCCATTGCGAACACGCCGCCTGCCGAACCACCCTGCTGGCGATTACTCATCAGCGTTAAGCGGGTTTGCAGCGAGGAGGGCAACTGCAGCGTGAACAGGCCAAACATCGACAGCGCCAGCAGGATAAATATCGCCGACAGGCCAATCAGCACATAAGGATGCTGCAGTGCGGCCTGGAACTGTAACCCGGCAGCGGCAACCACAAGTCCAAGGGCCGTGTAGGTCAATGCCATACCCTGCACGTAAATTAAGGCCAGCAGCAGCGCGCGGGCTGTGGAAAGGCGCTGTTTGCCGCCCAGCACGATGCCAGAGATGAGCGGATACATGGGCAGCACGCAGGGTGTAAAGGCAATGCCAATCCCAATCAGGAAGGCCCAGAGCGCCGAGAATGGAAGGTCTACGCGGTCTTCGCTCTTCTCGTCCGAGGGGAGAGGGGAAACGGCAGCAGCCGCTTTCACTTCGCTGAGCGGAACAACCTTCGTTTCCGGCGGATAGCAGAATCCGGCATCCGCGCACCCCTGATAGGTCACCGTCAGCGTCGCGCCTTTATCCGCCTGATTCACCGTAACAGGCACGTTCAGGCGCTGGCGATAGATCTCGCTTTTGCCGTAAAACTCATCTTCATGCCACTCGCCAGCGGGCATCTGTAATGCGCCCACGCTGGCCTGAGCAGGCGTAATGCTCACCTGCTTGCGATAGAGGTAATAGCCCTCTTTCACCTGCCAGTTGAGCGTAAGGTCATGCTGGTTTTGCTGAAAATCGAAAACAAACGCCTGGTCGGCAGGGATGAAGTTCGAACGGCCGGGCGCGTCAAATAACCCGGCAAATACTGATGTGCTGCACAGCAGCAGAATCAGCGTAAGGAAGCGTTGAGCCATGAGAGATAGTCGTTATCGCCATGAACCACTGGCACCACCAGCAGCTCCGGGGTTTGGTAAGGATGATGAGATTTGAGGCAGTCCAGGAGTGCCTGCTGATTTGCCAGATTGGTTTTGAGCAACATCTGGACCTCGTACTCTTGCTCCAGCTTACCTTCCCAATAGTAAAGAGAGGTGGCACCGGGGAGGAGCGTAACGCAGGCTGCCAGTTTTTCGGCCAGCACTTTGGCGGCGAGATCCTGGGCAGAGGCTTCATCAGGGGCGGTACAAAGTACGACAACAGCATCAGGCGTGTTCACAAGTCGACCTCCTCATCACGAAAGGTTTAACTATATCACGCAAGGCGGTTGGTCATTAATGAAACGGGCCGCAGAGCGGCCCGATTTTAACTATTTTTACAACCGGGAGCGGTTTACAGCACCACGCCACCGATGATAAAGCCGAGGATCACGCAAAGTGAAATGGCGACCACGCCCGGGATCAGGAACGCATGGTTAAACACATACTTACCGATACGGGTTGAGCCGGTGTCATCCATCTCTACCGCCGCCAGCAGAGTTGGGTAGGTAGGCAGCACGAACAGGGCGGAGACAGCAGCAAACGAGGCGATGGCGGTCAACGGCGTTACGCCCAGCATCAGTGCCGCAGGCATCAGCGCTTTGGTGGTCGCGGCCTGAGAGTAAAGCAGGGTCGCAGCAAAGAACAGCACGACCGCCAGCAGCCATGGATAGTTGTGCAGCAGGTCCCCGGCCACGGTCTGAATGTCGCTGATGTGCGCTTTAACGAAAGTATCACCGAGCCACGCCACACCCAGCACGCACACGCAGGCGCTCATACCGGATTTAAAGGTGCTGGCGTTCAGCACTTCGCTGGTATCAATTTTACAGGTGATGCTAATCAGCGTGGCGATGGTCAGCATAAACACGACAATCGCTTCGTTACGCGGCAGAACCGGGTTCTGGATCAGACCTACGGTATCGCTGATGGCGGTCGCGTAGAACATGACGGCAACGATACCAATCAGGAACAGCAGCACGGAGCGTTTCGCGTGTGGCTTCAGTTCGAAGACCTGACTGCCGCGCAGGCTCACTTCACCTTTTGCAAGACGCTCCTGATAAACCGGATCGTCTTTCAGTTCAGCGCCGAGGAAGTTACACAGCACGGCGGTAATCATCACCGCGATCAGCGTCACCGGGATACAGATCGCCAGCAGCGTCAGGTAGCTCACGCCCATCGGCTCAAGGATACCGGCGAAGAAGACCACCGCTGCGGAAATCGGTGAGGCGGTAATGGCGATCTGGGACGCGACGACCGCAATGGAGAGCGGACGCGACGGACGGATACCCTGTTCTTTCGCCACTTCGGTAATCACCGGTAACGTGGAGAAAGCGGTGTGGCCAGTACCGGCGAGAATGGTCATAAACCATGTCACCAGCGGAGCAAGGAAGGTAATGTATTTTGGATGGCGGCGTAGCATACGCTCCGCCAGGCTTACCAGGTAGTCCATACCGCCTGCCACCTGCATGGCGGCAATAGCGGCAATAACAGCCATGATGATTTCGATAACGTCGAACGGTATAGCGCCGGGTTTAATCTGAAAGATAAGGGTAAGAACGAGCACTCCAAGACCGCCGGCAAAACCGATGCCGATACCCCCGAGTCGTGCTCCCAAATAAATCGCCAACAAGACGATGACGAGTTCTGCTCCAAACATAAGGACCTGCCTTGCTTATTAACAAGTTGATATTGAATTGTTGTATTTTGGTAACGCCTAAAAAGAAAAAAGGCACGTCACAAGTGACGTGCCTTAAGAAGCCTAGCCTGAACGGTTACTGTTCGCTTTCATCGGTATATCGTTTCGCTTTATATGCCGGGTGCATCAGGTTTTGGGCCGAGAAGATATCGTCCAGCTCGGCTTCGGTCAACAGCCCGCGCTCCAGTACTACTTCACGTACACTCTTACCGGTTTCGGCACAAATCTTACCGACGATGTCGCCGTTGTGGTGACCGATGAACGGGTTGAGGTAGGTGACGATCCCGATGGAGTTGTAGACATAACCTTCACAGACTTCTTTATTCGCTGTGATGCCGTTAATGCATTTTTCCAGCAGGTTGTAGCAGGCGTTCGTCAGGATGTGGATAGATTCAAACATCGCCTGGCCAATCACCGGCTCCATCACGTTCAGCTGCAGCTGACCCGCTTCAGAGGCCATGGTCACGGTCGTATCGTTACCGATGACTTTGAAGCAAACCTGGTTCACCACTTCTGGCACCACCGGGTTCACCTTGGCCGGCATGATGGATGAACCGGCCTGCAGCTCTGGCAGGTTGATTTCATTCAGGCCAGCGCGCGGACCGGAAGAGAGCAGGCGCAGGTCGTTACAGATTTTGGACAGTTTCACTGCCAGACGTTTCAGCGCGCTGTGTACCATGACGTAGGCGCCGCAGTCGGAGGTGGCTTCAATCAGGTCTTCTGCAGGCACAACCGGCAGGTTAGACACTTCAGCCAGTTTCTGTACCGCCAGCTGCTGATAGCCATCCGGGGTGTTCAGACGCGTACCGATGGCGGTGGCGCCCAGGTTCACTTCCAGAAGCAGCTCGGAGGTGCGCAGCAGGTTTTTGGTCTCTTCGTTCAGCAGTACGTTAAACGCGTGGAATTCCTGGCCGAGGGTCATCGGCACCGCATCCTGCAGCTGGGTACGACCCATTTTCAGAATGTCCTGGAACTCAACCGCTTTACGCTGGAAGCCATCACCCAGTTGGTTGATTGCATCCACCAGTTTCACCACGGAGGCATACACCGCAATACGGAAGCCGGTTGGGTAGGCGTCGTTGGTGGACTGGCATTTGTTAACGTGGTCGTTCGGGTTCAGGTACTGGTATTCACCTTTCTGGTGACCCATCAGCTCCAGGCCAATGTTTGCCAGTACTTCGTTAGTATTCATGTTGACGGAGGTGCCCGCGCCGCCCTGATAGACGTCAACCGGGAACTGGTCCATGCATTTGCCGTTGTTCAGCACTTCATCGCAGGCTGCGATAATCGCATTTGCCGCGCTTTTAGGAATGGTTTGCAGCTCTTTGTTGGCCAGTGCTGCGGCTTTCTTCACCATCACCATGCCACGGACAAACTCAGGGATGTCGCTGATTTTGCTGTTGCTGATGTAGAAGTTTTCAATCGCTCTCAGAGTGTGGACACCGTAGTAGGCATCCGCTGGAACTTCCCTGGTACCCAACAAGTCTTCTTCGATACGAATGTTGTTTAACATGTGAACCTTCTTTTCAAGCTGCCGATGGATTGTACTAAACACACAGTATTTATGTGGTTTTGAATATTTTCTGGCCGACGATTATTCCCTCAATCAGCCAGATGCTCGAGATCATATGCTGATGATAGCGAATTGCCGTAAGCTGGATCACTTATTATCGAGCCGATTCCATGATAATTATTAATCTGTGAAATGGGTCACCGCTTTAAAATTTCCAAAAAAAATATCCGTGCAAACTGATTGAATTTTCGCTAACCGTCACCATCTCATACAAACGCGCGTCGCGAACACATTCAGACAGGGGCCGATGGCCCTTGCCATACAGGAGATGCCAGTGCGCTGGATACCGTTTATTGCTTTCTTCCTCTATGTTTACATTGAGATTTCCATTTTTATCCAGGTTGCCCATGTGTTGGGCGTCCTGCTGACGCTGATTCTCGTGATTTTCACCTCCGTCATCGGCATGTCGCTGGTGCGTAACCAAGGTTTCAAAAATTTCCTGATAATGCAGCAGAAGATGGCCGCAGGGGAAAGCCCCGCGGAAGAGATGATCAAAAGCGTGTCATTGATTATTGCGGGGCTGCTGCTGATCCTGCCGGGGTTCTTTACCGACTTCCTCGGCCTTCTGCTGCTTCTGCCGCCGGTGCAAAAACACCTGACCATGAAGCTGCTGCCGCATCTGCGCTTTAGCCGAATGCCGGGGGGCGGATTTAGCACCGGACCGGGCGATACCTTCGAAGGGGAGTATCAGCGTAAGGATGAACAGCACGACCGTTTAGACCATAAAGACGATCGGTAATGTTTTTGCCCGGTGGCGCTTCGCTTACCGGGCCTCCGGGAGCGCACCGCGCCTCGGCAAAAACACCCACAGCCCTGCCAGCATGACAATTGCGTACAAACTCTTCCAGCCCACCATCGCCAGCAGCAGCAGGCAGAGCACACCCCCGACGACCGCCAGAGCTTTATAGCGACCTTTTAGCAAACGGCATCCCGCCAGCATGCACAACAGGTAGATCATGATGAAAATGCCGTTGGCGTAGACGATGAGCGCGTCCAGATTAATCTTCAGTGCGTAAATACAGAGCGTGCTCACCACGCAGCAGCCCAGTACGGCATTCAGGGCATTCAGCGGAAGCTGGCGTTTAGACAGGCGCGCGAGACGATTCTCGGGTTTGTAGAGCGCCTGCGACCATACCAGACGGGCAAAGCTCTGGATATAAATGTTGAGGCTGGCAAAACAGGCCAGATAGCCGATGACGCAGGCTATCCACAGTGCCTTCACACCAAACAGATCAACCACGATACCCGGCAGCGATGCCGCGGCGGCGAGATCCGCTCCGAACGCGTGGAAGTGTAAGACCAGCACGGTACACGCCCAATAGACCGTGCCAGCCAGCAGCAGGCCTATCATCAGGGCGTGGGGGAAATCACGTTCAGGCTGCTTAAATTCAGACGCCAGATGGGCAAAGGCTTCCAGGCCGACAAAACACCAGAACATGACGGAGAGCGCGGCGAAAAGCTGTGAATGGTCGACGTCTGTCAGCGCAGGGAAGGGAATTTCCTTGATGGTGATATCGCCCGCCCACCAGATAGCGACAACGAGCGCGACAATCAGCACCGCAACCAGCGTCTGCAGGTTGGCGCTCGAGCTGGCGCCGCGAGAGCCCACCCACCAGACGATTGCCAGCGTACCCAGCTCGGCCAGCAATAACTGCTCGTTATGCCAGCCAAACAGCGCCTGACCAAATCCGGTCGCAATATGCAACGCCGCAGGAAGGCCAACCGGAATGACGGAGAGAAACAGCCAGCCGGTTACACGCTGCAGCCGCGGGCCAAAGGCCAGTCCGACAAAGTGCGCCACGCCGCCCGCGCTGGGGAAATGCCGCCCCAGGATGGCAAACACAATGGCTATCGGGAAAACCAATACAATCAGCGCCGGCCACGCCCACAGGCTGTTATTTCCAGCCACCAGCGCCGCCAGTGCGGGTACGGCAAACACGCCTGTACCTAACAAGGAGGTTGAGAGCAGTCCGACGCCCTGCGCCAGTCCCAACTCCTGCTTGAGTCCACTCATTGACATCGCCCTGCCAGTAGCAAAAGAGAGGCGATGGTAACACTTTCGCAAATTTTTTTTTCAACTCCCCCTTGAAGGGGTAAAAAGCTATCCCCATCTCTCAGGGCACTAGTCGGAAAACCGCATGCGGGCCGGCGTCATCCATAACTGATAATGACTTTCTCAAAGGAGAGCTATCAATGAGTATTCGTCCGTTACATGATCGTGTGATCGTCAAACGTAAAGAAGTTGAAACCAAGTCTGCTGGCGGCATCGTTCTGACCGGTTCTGCAGCAGCCAAATCAACGCGTGGCGAAATCATCGCTGTCGGTAAGGGCCGCATCCTGGAAAACGGAACTGTGCAGCCGCTGGACGTTAAAGTTGGTGACATCGTAATTTTCAACGATGGCTACGGCGTGAAATCCGAGAAGATCGACAATGAAGAAGTGTTGATCATGTCCGAGAGCGACATTCTGGCAATTGTTGAAGCGTAATTTACGCACGAGAATTTGAGGAAATAAGAACATGGCAGCTAAAGACGTAAAATTCGGTAACGACGCTCGTGTAAAAATGCTCCGCGGCGTAAACGTACTGGCAGATGCAGTTAAAGTGACCCTGGGCCCGAAAGGCCGCAACGTAGTGCTGGATAAATCCTTCGGCGCGCCAACCATCACCAAAGATGGTGTTTCTGTAGCACGTGAAATCGAGCTGGAAGACAAGTTCGAAAACATGGGTGCGCAGATGGTGAAAGAAGTTGCCTCTAAAGCGAACGACGCTGCAGGCGACGGTACCACCACCGCGACCGTTCTGGCGCAGGCGATCATCACCGAAGGTCTGAAAGCCGTTGCTGCGGGCATGAACCCAATGGATCTGAAACGTGGTATCGACAAAGCTGTCGCCTCCGCTGTTGAAGAACTGAAAGCGCTGTCCGTACCGTGCTCTGACTCTAAAGCCATTGCTCAGGTTGGTACTATCTCCGCTAACTCCGACGAAACCGTAGGTAAACTGATCGCTGAAGCGATGGACAAAGTCGGTAAAGAAGGCGTAATCACCGTTGAAGACGGTACCGGTCTGGAAGACGAACTGGACGTGGTAGAAGGTATGCAGTTCGACCGCGGTTACCTGTCCCCATACTTCATCAACAAGCCAGAAACTGGCGCTGTTGAGCTGGAAAGCCCGTTCATCCTGCTGGCTGATAAGAAAATCTCCAACATCCGCGAAATGCTGCCAGTACTGGAAGCCGTTGCGAAAGCAGGCAAGCCTCTGGTTATCATCGCTGAAGACGTTGAAGGCGAAGCGCTGGCGACCCTGGTGGTTAACACCATGCGCGGCATCGTGAAAGTGGCTGCGGTTAAAGCACCTGGCTTCGGCGATCGCCGTAAAGCGATGCTGCAGGATATCGCTACCCTGACTGGCGGTACCGTGATCTCTGAAGAGATCGGTATGGAGCTGGAAAAAGCGACCCTGGAAGACCTGGGCCAGGCGAAACGCGTTGTGATCAACAAAGACACCACCACCATCATCGACGGTGTGGGTGAAGAAGCCGCTATTCAGGGCCGCGTTGGTCAGATCCGTAAGCAGATCGAAGAAGCGACTTCTGATTACGACCGTGAAAAACTGCAGGAGCGCGTAGCGAAACTGGCAGGCGGCGTTGCGGTAATCAAAGTCGGCGCTGCTACCGAAGTTGAAATGAAAGAGAAAAAAGCACGCGTTGACGATGCTCTGCACGCGACCCGTGCTGCGGTAGAAGAAGGCGTGGTTGCTGGTGGTGGTGTCGCGCTGGTGCGTGTTGCCGCTAAACTGGCTGGCCTGACCGCTCAGAACGAAGACCAGAACGTGGGTATCAAAGTTGCGCTGCGCGCAATGGAAGCCCCTCTGCGTCAGATCGTTTCTAACGCCGGTGAAGAGCCATCTGTGGTTGCGAACAACGTGAAAGCGGGCGAAGGTAACTACGGTTACAACGCAGCAACTGAAGAATACGGTAACATGATCGACTTCGGTATCCTGGATCCAACTAAAGTGACCCGTTCTGCTCTGCAGTACGCGGCCTCTGTTGCTGGTCTGATGATTACCACCGAGTGCATGGTGACCGACCTGCCTAAAGGCGATGCGCCTGACTTAGGTGCTGCTGGTATGGGCGGCATGGGCGGTATGGGCGGCATGATGTAATCGTGCGCTCTACGTCGTAGAATGTGAAAAACCCCCGAGCAGAAATGCTCGGGGGTTTTTCTTTTGGTCATCTTTTAGGTATAAGATTTACACACGGACAACTACTGTCCAGCTTATTGAAAACGAGGAATAACATGCGCGTAAAAGTCTGTGCAGGGATTGTAGGGGCAGCATTGCTGCTGGCGGGTTGTAGCTCCAGCAATGAGCTGTCGGCAGCGGGCCAGGGCGTTCGCTTTGTGGAAGATAAGCCTGGCAGTGAATGCCAGCTGTTAGGCACGGCAACCGGTGAGCAAAGCAACTGGATGTCAGGTCAGCATGGCGAAGAAGGTGGCTCGATGCGCGGTGCGGCGAATGCCCTGCGTAACCAGGCTGCGGCAATGGGCGGTAACGTCATTTACGGCGTGAGCAGCCCAACGCAAAGTATGCTGTCCAGCTTCGTGCCGACCGCCAGCCAGATGAACGGCCAGGTCTACAAGTGCCCGAACTGATTGCCTTTTTCCCTCTCCCTGTGGGAGAGGGTTAGGGTGAGGGGAAACTAGTGCTGCCGCAGCTGCAAGTCTAGCGGCGTCTTGCTCGGCTCTCCGCCAATCTCGCGTGCCAGCTTCGGCACCATATAGCCTGAAACCAGCGTTAACAGTTCGCGCATAATCTGCCGGGCTTCTTCATCCGTCACCATGAAATGGGCCGCGCCCTGAACGCGATCCAGCACGTGCAGGTAATAGGGCATCACGCCCGCATCAAACAGGGCATTACTCAGGTCAGCCAGCACGCGGGCGCTGTCATTCACGCCGCGCAGCAGCACGCTCTGGTTCAGCAGCGTTACGCCCGCTTTACGCAGACGCGCCATCGCCGCGCGAAAATCATCGTCAATTTCGTTCCCGTGGTTGATATGGTTCACCAGCAGCACCTGCAGGCGAGACTGCTCAAGGCGTGCCACCAGTCTGTCCGTGATACGTGCCGGAATAACAATCGGCAAACGGCTATGAATGCGCAGACGTTTGATGTGCGGGATGGCTTCCAGCTGTGTCAGCAGCCAGTCCAGCTCGTGATCTTTTGCCATCAGCGGATCGCCGCCGGAAAAAATAATCTCATCCAGCTCTGAATGGACGGCAATATAGTCCAGCGCGACCTGCCAGTTGCGTTTATTGCCCTGGTTTTCGGCATACGGGAAGTGCCGACGGAAGCAATAACGACAATTTACCGCGCAGCCGCCCTTTACCAGCAGCAGGGCACGGTTGAGATATTTGTGCAGTAAACCAGGCACCACGCTGTTCTGCTCTTCCAGCGGATCGGTGCTGTATCCCGGCGCGGTGATAAACTCATCCTGCGAAGTAAGTGTTTGTTTTAATAGCGGATCGTCGGGGTTGCCTTTCTCCATCCGCGCCACAAACGCACGGGGAACGCGCAGGGCGAAAAGGCGCTTTGCCTCGCGGCCAGCAAGCAACTCTGGGTGCTGATCGAGGTCTAAAAGACGCAGCAATTCATCAGGACTGGTGATTACATCGGCAAGTTGCGATAACCAATCTTCTCTGGACGGGGTGTTTAGGGTTACAATATGCGCCATTTTGTGGCTTAGCTACCAGTTAACAAATTTAGAGGGCCTTATGGCAACGTACTATAGCAACGATTTTCGTGCTGGTCTTAAAATCATGATGGACGGCGAACCGTACGCGGTTGAAGCCAGCGAATTCGTTAAACCAGGTAAAGGCCAGGCATTCGCACGCGTTAAGCTGCGCCGTCTGCTGACCGGTACCCGTGTTGAGAAAACCTTCAAGTCTACTGACTCCGCTGAAGGCGCTGATGTTGTTGATATGAACCTGACCTATCTGTACAACGATGGCGAGTTCTGGCATTTCATGAACAACTCCACTTTCGAACAGCTGTCTGCTGATGAGAAAGCGGTAGGTGATAGCGCTAAATGGCTGCTGGACCAGGCTGAGTGCATCGTAACCCTGTGGAACGGTCAGCCTATCGCTGTGACCCCACCAAACTTCGTAGAACTGGAAATCGTTGAAACCGATCCAGGTCTGAAAGGTGATACCGCAGGTACCGGCGGTAAACCAGCCAAACTGTCTACCGGCGCAGTGGTTAAAGTTCCACTGTTCGTACAGACTGGCGAAGTGATCAAAGTGGATACCCGCTCCGGCGAATACGTGTCCCGCGTGAAGTAATTTACGTCATGATTGAAGGCGCAGCGCCCGCTGCGCCTGATTTTTGCAGGCAGGGATGATGAAACGTACCGTTAAAATTCTGCTTCTGTTAGCGCTTTCTAGTGCATTGCTTTCCGGCTGTAACACCACCCGTGGAATGGGACAAGATATCCAGGATCTCGGTCATATCATTTCTCACGCCGCCAGCTAAGTTCGTCTAATTTTCCTAAAAATGCTTCCTTTTCCGTCATCCGGCGGGATCTTGTCTATCCTTAAGTTGCTATACACAAAACAACTTTGGCTATAAAAGGAAGATATTATGGTTAAGAAGACAATTGCAGCGATCTTTTCAGTCTTGGTACTTTCTTCAGTATTAACAGCCTGTAATACCACGCGTGGCGTTGGTCAGGATATTTCTGAAGGTGGTAGCGCAATCTCTGGTGCGGCAACTAAAGCTCAGCAGTAATTAACACACGGTACGAGACCAGCCGTTTCGTACCGTCAGCTTTTTGATTCCTGCAGGGATAAGAACGGAGAAAAACGCGTATCCATATGCAATTTCATGCGGATATTACGTTTATAGGTATAGACCGTTTTTCCGTTGATACTCAGGTGGGCAGCAATCTTTTGATTGCTCGCGCCGTCCATCCATAATGTCAGCACTTTCTCTTCCTGCCGGGTCAGCAAGGGGGCGGCTGCCGTGGGCCTTTCAGCGCATGAGCGCGAGGTTAATGCATCATTTATAGTCGTTGCCACTTCTTCGAGACTGGCGTTTTTCAACAGCGACGACCACACCGGGAAGTGTCCGAGCCAGTCTGTCATGCCGTTGTCCTCTCCCGATTGCAGCAAAATAAACGGTAAGCGTTCACTGGCGTTGAGCAAGGATGAGAGCTGCTGAAAATGATGAATATCCTGCCTGAAGCCGTACAAATCGGCGATAACCAGCGTGGGTTTCCATTGCAGAATGTGCTCCCTGGCAAGGAACAGATTATTCAGCCCGGTCACAACGTAGTGTCCCGGGAACAAACCGGAATGATTGAGCCATGCTTCAAACCCCGTGCGGGTAAAGTGACAACGGTCAATCAAGAGAATTTTGAACATATTTTATTCGCAGTCGGCTAGTGGTTTGGCTTCCTGCCATCAGAAAGCACATCATCATAGAGAAGTCGGATGAGTGCTAAATGCCGGAACTACGCGCCATACTGCGGCTATTTCTTGCCTTAACGTGTTCAGCAAAAAAAGATTGAAAAAAAATAGCACGCTAACCAAAATATGGGGCGTAATCTCTGCCTTACGGGACGACCCGTAAGCGTTTCTTTCACCGGGGACGGCCCCAACTTCTATTAAGTTAAGGAGCCTCAAATGTCCTGGATCATTCTTTTTATTGCCGGTCTGCTCGAAGTGGTGTGGGCGATTGGTCTCAAGTACACCCATGGATTTACCCGTCTGACGCCCAGCGTTATTACCGTAACCGCGATGATCGTGAGTATTGTCCTGTTATCCTGGGCGATGCGCTCGCTGCCTGTGGGAACGGCTTATGCCGTCTGGACGGGCATTGGTGCGGTGGGGGCCGCCATCACCGGCATTCTGCTACTGGGAGAGTCAGCGAGTCTGGCGCGTATCGCCAGCCTCGCCTTGATTGTAGCGGGGATCATTGGGCTTAAGCTCAGCACCCATTAATGGGGTTGTTTTACCCAGATCAGTTTTGACACATCAAACCCTTGCCGGGTCGCGACGTCCAGCATCTGCTGTTTCATTTCTGACGAAATAGTTGGCGTGCGGGAAAGTATCCACAGATAGTCGCGATCCGGCCCGCAGACCAGCGCGTGACGGTACTCTCTGTCGAGCGCGATCACGTTATAGCCACCATAAAACGGGCCAAAGAAAGAGACTTTTAGCGCGGCCCGTCGCGGGTCGCCCGTGAAGTACGCTTTCCCAATCGACTGCTGCCACATCTCCCGATCGGGATTATAGCCCCGGTTGATCACCTGAATACCGCCATCATCCATCGGGCTGTAATTTGCAGTGACCTTCTCTAAGCCCTGCTCAAACCGATGGTCGAGGCGCGCGATTTCATACCATGTTCCAAGGAAGCGTTGTGCATCAAAAGGCGTGACGACGGTAACGCCAGGCGGTGGGGTAGGGGAACTGCAGGCAACCACTAAAAACGCGGCTGTCACCGCGGCGATAACAGGCAGAATGCGCATAGGAGTTTCCTTACTGTTTTTTGTTAAGTGTAGATGACGGCAAGGAAAATGTGGTTTTTGTGCGGTGTGTTTCGCCGGGTAAGCGCAGCGCCACCCGGCAATGTTTTACTGCAGCGCGTCGAGGATACGGTATGCCGCCTCAACGCGGGCAGGGTTCGGATAGCTTTTATTCGCCAGCATCACAATGCCGAGCTGTTTTTCAGGAATAAATGCCACGTAGCTGCCAAACCCGCCGGTTGAGCCTGTTTTATGGACCCAGGACGCGTTGACCAGCGGTGCCGGTGGATTCACTTCTCTCGCAGGCAGCGGTGCCAGCGCCACCTTATTGTCGCTGCCTTCAACCACGGTTTTGGCATCGACCGGCCAGTTAAGCATTTCCCAACCTAACCCTTGATACATGGCCCCCACGCGCCAGTAGCGAGACTGCGCCAGGGCAATGCCTTTCCTGAGTGAACTATCCTGAAGCGAGTCCGGCTTCATGTTGACCATCACCCAGCTTGCCATATCCTGCACGTTGGTTTTTACGCCATAGGCTTCTGCATCCAGCATTCCTGGCGAAACGTGGACCGCTTTACCGTCGCGGTATCCCCAGGCGTAATGCGCCTCTTCCGTTTTCGGAACGTTAATCCAGGTATGGTTCAGATTGAGCGGCTTAAAGATTCGCGTCGTCATGGCCTGCTCATAGCTCATGCCGGAAGGTTTAACCGCCAGCGCGCCAAAAAGACCGATGCTGGCATTGGCGTAAAGACGCGTGGTGCCCGGCTTCCACTGCGGCTGCCAGTTTTGATAAAAGCGCAGCAGAGAGGCGTTATCCGTGACCTCATCCGGTACCTGTAACGGCAGACCGCCTGCGGTATAGGTTGCCAGCTCCAGCATGCGAATGCCCTGCCACTGCTTGCCCGTCAGTTCAGGCCAGTATTTTGTCACCGGATCGCCGAGCGATATTTCACCGCGAGCAATGGCATCGCCACCCAGTACGCCGGTGAAGGTTTTACTTATAGAGCCCAGCTCAAACAGGGTTTGCGGGGTGACGGGTTTGTTCGCCGCAACATCGGCTTTACCGAAGGTAAAGTAGTGTGGCTGACCCTGATAAATTACCGCCACCGCCATACCCGGAATGGCCTGCGCGTTCATCAGCGGCGTAACGGTACGTTCCACCACCTCAGCCAGCTGTTTTTCGGACATCGGTGCGGCGAATGCAGAGCTGGCGACGCTGAGCAGCAGGGCACAGCTTAGGGATTTTGTCATCATCGGTTATCTTCCGTAATAGCAGTTCAAGGGAGTGTCCGGGCCCGTCAGACCGCTATAGTCTGTTGGATTTGACTATGGCTGACAAACGGTTAAATTTAGCATGAGCTGTTAATTTTTCTAACGGACGAGACCATGACGCGCAGCTATCTTCCTCTGAACTCCCTGCGGGCGTTTGAAGCAGCCGCCAGGCACCTCAGTTTTACGCATGCCGCTATTGAGCTGAATGTCACCCATTCCGCGATTAGCCAGCACGTCAAGACGCTGGAGCAGCACCTTAACTGCCAGCTTTTCGTTCGCGTTTCGCGAGGGCTGATGTTGACTACCGAAGGCGAGAATTTGCTGCCGGTGCTGAATGACTCGTTCGATCGTATCGCCGGAATGCTGGATCGCTTTGCCAGCCAGCGCGCGCAGGAGAAGCTCAAAATTGGCGTGGTCGGGACATTTGCGACGGGGGTGTTATTCTCGCAGCTCGCGGACTTCCGCCGCTGCTATCCGCATATTGATCTTCAGCTTTCCACCCATAACAACCGTGTCGATCCGGCGGCTGAAGGACTTGATTACGCCATTCGTTATGGCGGCGGGGCCTGGCACGGCACGGAAGCGACGTTTCTTTGCCCTGCACCGCTTGCGCCGCTTTGCACACCTGACATTGCTGCCGCGTTGCACACCCCTTCCGATATCCTGAAGTTTACCCTCCTGCGCTCTTACCGGCGCGACGAGTGGACCGCCTGGATGCAGGCCGCGGGAGAAAACCCGCCTTCACCGACGCACCGGGTAATGGTATTTGATTCGTCCGTCACCATGCTGGAAGCCGCGCAGGCAGGTACGGGCATCGCGATTGCCCCTGTCGATATGTTCACCCATCTGCTGAACAGCGAGCGCATCGTGCAGCCATTTGCAACGCAGATTGACCTCGGCAGCTACTGGCTCACGAGGCTGCAGTCACGGGCAGAAACGCCCGCAATGCGCGAGTTTGCCCAGTGGCTGGTGGGGAAGATGCAAAAATAGAAGGCCCGCCTGATGGCGGGCCTGAAGCGTCAGAGGGTGACCACGGCAATCAGCGTTACTACGGTCAGGATGGTTGCCAGACCGTAGAACACCCATTTCCCGCTCGGGACATGGATTTTCAGGTCATGCATCGCATGGTGAATACGGTGCAGGCCACACCACAGCGGCAGGACGATCATCAGGAAGATGAACACGCGGCCGATAAAGCTGCTCGCGAACGCCAGTACGCGTTCGTAGCTCAGCGCATCTCCCGGGAACAGCCCCAGCGGCAGCATAATGCCGACCAGCAGGATGATGACGGGGGCGATGATGGCACTCCACATGCCGCCTGCGCCAAACAGTCCCCAGAAGACCGGCTCGTCAGAACGTTTTGGATTTGGATTGATCACAGTAGTCTCCTTACCAGAACAGTGCGACAAACAGAATGACCACAGTGACCAGAATCGTCACTGCCCAGAGCCCTTTAATCACCGGCTCTGGCCCCATTTTCTCGTCTTTTACGATGATGTTCGCCGCTTTTGGCGCCAGCTCAAACCAGGTTTTGGTATGAAGCAGCGCGGCCGCGAGCACGATCAGATTCAGCACAACAATGATCGGGTTTTGCAGGAAACCGACGAAGCTGGCCCAGGCTTCCGGGCCATGCTTGAGGGCAAAAACGCCGTACATCAGCTCAAGGCTGAACCAGACCGCCGGTACCGCCGTGCCTTCACGCAGCATGTAGAAGCGATAAAACGGCAGATTTTTCCACCAGGTTGACGGCACAGGCCGCACGTAGGCTTTGCGTTTAGTCGTCATCATGCACTCCTTAGCGTGGTTTCAGGGTAGCGATAAGAAAGTCTTTCGAGCTTTCCACTTTACCCTGCTGAATAGCGGCGGCCGGGTCGACGTGCTTCGGACAGACTTCGGAGCAGTAGCCCACAAAGGTACAGCTCCAGACGCCGTTCTGGCTATTGAGCTGCGCCATACGTTCTTTTTTACCGTGATCGCGGTTGTCCTCGTTATAGCGGTGCGCCAGGGTAATGGCGGCCGGGCCGATGAACTCCTTGTTCAGGCCAAACTGTGGACAGGCGGCGTAGCAGAGGCCGCAGTTGATGCATCCAGAGAACTGATGGTATTTCGCCATCTGAGCTGGCGTCTGGGTGTTTGGCCCCTGATCCGGCGTGCGCGAGTTGCCAATGATGTACGGCTTAATGGCTTCCAGGCTTTCGATAAAGTGGGTCATATCGACCACCAGATCGCGTTCAATCGGGAAGTTGCCCAGCGCTTCGACCTTAATGCCTTTGGTGTACTCGCGCAGGAAGGTCTTACAGGCCAGCTTCGGCACCTTGTTGACCATCATGCCGCAGGATCCGCAGATTGCCATGCGGCAGGACCAGCGGTAGCTCAGATCCGGCGCCAGGTTGTCTTTGATATAGCCGAGCGCATCCAGCAGGGAGGTTTGCTCGTCATAAGGGACTTCATAGAAAGCGCTGTGCGGTGCGGCGTCCACTTCCGGATTGTAGCGCACCACTTCAACCTTCATTTTTTGCATCTCAGCCATTCGCCTTCTCCTTCTTCTCGGCGGCTTCTGCTTCTGCACCGTACACGCGTTTAGCCGGCGGCAGCGTGGTGATTTTCACGTCGCTGTAGTCCAGACGTGTGGTGCCATCCGCATCGCGCCAGGCGAGAGTGTGTTTCAGGAAATTGACGTCGTCACGTTCGGTGCAGCCTTCGTCCAGACGCTGGTGGGCTCCACGTGACTCTTTACGCGCCAACGCAGAGTGCGCCATACATTCCGCTACGTTCAGACCGTGGCCCAGCTCGATAGTGTAGAGCAGGTCGGTGTTGAATACGCTGGAGGTATCGGTGATGCGCACGCGCTTGAAGCGCTCCTGCAGTTCCGCCAGCTTGTCGACGGTTTTTTGCATCAGCTCTGGCGTACGGTAGATACCGCAGCCTTCTTCCATCGACAGGCCCATCTCGTCGCGGATCTTAGACCAGTTCTCGTTACCCTCCTGGTTCACCAGAACTTTCAGGCGTTTTTCAACGTCTGCAACCTGCGCATCCAGTGCGGCACCGTTGGCTTCGCCTGCGGTAGCCGCCCGCTCCATCGCGCGCTCGCCCGCCATGCGGCCAAAGACGACCAGCTCTGCCAGCGAGTTAGACCCAAGACGGTTGGCGCCGTGCAGGCCCACAGAGGAACACTCGCCGACGGCGAACAGGCCTTTAATTCGGGTTTCGCACTGCTGGTCGGTTTCGATCCCGCCCATGGTGTAGTGCGCCGTTGGACGTACCGGAATCGGCTCTTTCACCGGGTCGACGCCAACGTAGGCTTTTGCCAGCTCGCAGATGAACGGAAGACGTTCCAGCAGCTTCTTCTCGCCCAGATGACGCAGGTCGAGGTGAACGACGTCGCCTCGCGGCGTGGAGATAGTGTTGCCTTTGCGCCACTCGTGCCAGAAGGCCTGAGAGACTTTGTCGCGCGGGCCAAGTTCCATGTATTTGTTCTTCGGCTCGCCGAGCGGGGTTTCCGGGCCCATGCCGTAATCCTGCAGATAGCGGTAGCCGTTTTTGTTGACCAGAATACCGCCCTCACCGCGGCAGCCTTCCGTCATCAGAATGCCGGAGCCTGGCAGGCCGGTTGGGTGATACTGGACGAACTCCATATCGCGCAGGGGTACGCCATGGCTGAGCGCCATGCCCATGCCGTCACCGGTGACGATGCCGCCGTTGGTGTTATAACGATAAACGCGACCCGCACCGCCCGTCGCCATCACTACCGCGTTGGCGCGGATCTGGACAAGCGTGCCTTCCATCATATTCATCGCCACCAGGCCGCGCGCGTGTCCGTCATCAACCAGAATGTCGAGGACGAAATGTTCATCGAAGCGCTGAATTTGTGGGAACTGAAGGGAGGTCTGGAACAGGGTGTGCAGCATGTGGAAGCCGGTTTTATCGGCGGCGAACCAGGTTCGTTCAATCTTCATTCCGCCAAAGCGGCGAACGTTGACGCTGCCGTCCGGACGGCGGCTCCACGGACATCCCCACTGTTCAAGCTGGGTCATTTCCGTTGGACAATGATGCACAAAGTAGTCAACGACATCCTGTTCGCAAAGCCAGTCGCCCCCTGCAACCGTGTCGTGGAAATGGTATTCAAAGCTGTCATGATCCTGCGCAACGGCGGCGGATCCTCCTTCTGCTGCCACAGTGTGACTACGCATTGGATAGACTTTTGAAATCAATGCGATTTTAGCGTTAGGATTAGCTTGTGCTGCAGCAATCGCAGCACGTAATCCAGCCCCGCCAGCGCCTATTACGGCAAGATCGGCCTGAAAAGTTTGCACGACATTCCTCCAGATTTTTGTTATTTCGCAACGCGACAAACTAAAGGTAGTTCACCCGTCCAAAAGGACGATTGCGAAAGCGTTTCCACTGCTCCTTTATGGGTAAAACAGTATAACCGTGTAGATGTCAGGGAAATTTGACGTGTTCGATTTTTTTGCTGTTCTGTACGGCGATTTATCATGAAGATTGATGAAATACGTCACGAAAAAGTTCACCAAAATGAAATGCGCTTTTTTACTGCGCAAAATTTGTCTCTGCCCCTGCTAACGAGTAGACTTCGTGCCCTTGTCTGAAATCGGAGAACAACTCATGAGCGAAACGGCCACCTGGCAGCCGAGCGCATCCATCCCTAATCTGTTAAAACGCGCTGCAATTATGGCGGAGATCCGCCGTTTCTTTGCCGACCGCGGAGTCCTTGAGGTGGAAACGCCGTGCATGAGTCAGGCAACGGTAACGGATATTCATCTGATCCCGTTTGAAACCCGTTTTGTTGGCCCCGGCCACTCTCAGGGGATGAATTTGTACCTGATGACCAGCCCGGAATATCACATGAAACGCCTGCTGGCAGCGGGATGTGGCCCGGTGTATCAGCTGTGCCGCAGTTTCCGTAATGAAGAGATGGGTCGTCACCACAACCCGGAATTCACCATGCTGGAGTGGTACCGCCCGCATTATGATATGTACCGCCTGATGAATGAGGTGGACGATCTGCTCCAGCAGGTGCTGGACTGTTCAGAAGCCGAAACGCTCTCCTATCAGCAGGCTTTCCAACGCCATCTGGAAATCGATCCGCTGTCGGCGGATAAAACCCAGCTGCGTGAAGTAGCGGCAAAGCTGGATCTGAGCAACGTGGCGGATACCGAAGATGATCGCGACACGCTGCTGCAGCTGCTGTTCACCTTCGGCGTAGAACCGCAGATTGGCAAAGACCGTCCGACGTTTGTCTATCACTTCCCGGCAAGCCAGGCTTCACTGGCGCAGATCAGTACCGAAGATCATCGTGTCGCAGAGCGTTTTGAGGTCTATTACAAAGGCATCGAACTGGCGAACGGCTTCCACGAACTGACTGATGCCCGCGAGCAGCAGCAGCGCTTCGAGCAGGATAACCGCAAGCGCGCCGCGCGCGGTCTGCCGCAGCAGCCTATTGATGTTAATTTGCTTGAAGCCTTAAAAGCGGGTCTGCCGGATTGCTCCGGCGTGGCGCTGGGTGTGGATCGTCTGGTGATGCTGGCCCTGGGCGCAGAGCAGCTTGGCGATGTGATTGCGTTTACCGTAGATCGCGCCTGACGGCAGTTAACCCTCTCCCGTGGGAGAGGGGCGCCCTGCTTATCTTACAAACTCCCCGCCGGGCGCGTACGCGCCGCTGACGTCAACGTTCTTCCCGTTTTACGCCCGTCCAGGCTTTCCAGACGCATCTGGAACGGTGGGAACGGCATATCAATACCGTGCTCGCGGAAGCCTGCCAGAATCAGCTGGTGGATCTCATGGCGCAGCGGCATACGGTGGCCCATTTCGGCGGCGTAGATACGCAGCTCGAAAATCTGGATCCCCTGCTGTAAATCCACCAGGAACACTTCCGGTGCCGGGTTATCGATCACCAGCGAGCAGCGCTCTGCGGCTGTGTAGAGGATCTGGGTGACCTCTTCGCTGTTGGCGTCCGACGGCGCCGGTACCGTCAGCACCACACGGGTAACGGAGTCTGACAGCGACCAGTTGATGAACTGCTCGGTAATAAACGCCTTGTTCGGTACAATGATCTCTTTGCGATCCCAGTCGCTGATCGTTGTCGCACGTGTGTTGATCTTGGTGATGCTGCCGGTCAGATCGCGGATCGTGACGGTATCGCCAATACGGATCGGTTTTTCGAACAGAATGATCAGGCCAGAGATGAAGTTGGCGAAAATCTCCTGTAAACCAAAACCTAACCCTACACCAAGGGCCGCCACCAGCCACTGCAGCTTCGACCACTCAATACCGATCATCGAGAAGCCAACCAGTCCGCCAAACAGCATGATCAGATATTTGGTTATGGTTGTAATCGCATAACCCGTCCCTGGCGTTAAATCCAGATGCTGCAGCAGCGCCAGCTCCAGCAGCGCCGGGAAGTTGCGCACCAGCTGCGTGGTAATGATCAGCACCAGAATGGCAATCAGCACCGCACCTAAGGTGATCGGCTCCAGGCTTTCAACACCCTGCACCGTGGACGTCACGTCCCAGAGAGAGATGTTCTCCAGGAAACCAAATGCGGAGTGTATCTCTGACCACAGGAATATGACCGACAGGAGGGCAATTAGCATCAGGATGGAACGAACCAGGCGCAGGGACTGGGTGCTGATGGCATCCAGATCCAGTTCGACCTCGTCCGCTTCCGTCGTGCCTTCCGTACTGTTGACGTGGTTTGGCTCTTCCTCACCTCGCGCGCGCTGGGCGAGGATCTCTGCCCGGCGATGCTTGGCACGGTCAAAGGCCAGACGGCGCCGCTGGATCAGCATCCAGCGGCGGATCACGTGGTACACCACCAGCAGCAGGAACCAGATGGCCACCGAGGTTTCCAGCCTTGCCAGCAGCGCCTGCGCGGTTGCCAGATAGCCCACCGCGGCCGCCAGCATCGCAAACAGCGGCGCGCTAAGCAGCAGGTTCCAGAGCAGCCGATTGAACATGTTTTCGCCGCTGCCGGATTTATCGAGATAGAGCGGAATACCCGCGCGTTTCAGGCTGAGCGTGACGATGGCCAGCGCCCCGCATATCAGCATAAAGCAGAGACGGCCCAGCGAGCCTGAGAATTCCCGGTCGTTGAGATTGTCGAACATGATCAGCGCCATAATCAGCGGCACAATCAGCCCGATGCTCATCAGGTAGTAACGCATGGCGCGCGCAACGCGATTACGCGGCCAGCCAAAGTGGGTGATAAACAGGCCATTGGGGCGCGCGAAGGTGGCGCAAATCATGACTACCCACAGCAGCGGCACCGTGGCGGTGACGCCATCGCCAATCGCGACCGCGAGCGGATAGGGCCAGGCTTCCCGCAGGCCATACCCCAGCGTCATCCACAGCACCGGCAGCGGGGAGGCGACAAGAATCGACCAGAATACGGTGCGCAACGTTAGCCAGAAGTGATCCTGGGTGACTTTCCCGACCCTGGAGCTGGAACGCTCCAGGAAGCGAGTGAAATGTCTGCGCGAGTAAATGCTGAAGCCCACCAGAATCAACGCCCCCAGCAGCGGGAAAATGGTCTCTTTGCTGGTGAACATCATCACGCTGGCCTGTCCCAGCTGGCTGAAGGTGTCCAGCGAAATCAGGCGGCGCAGGTCCTGGACGATCTCAATCGGCCACGAGAAGGTCATCGGACGCACGTCGGACGTCCAGAAGAGATAACGGTGCGTCGCCTCGTTCACCTCTTTCAGCGCATCTTCCAGCTGGCTATTGGAGACTTTTAGCTTGGTCAGCTCCAGAATCAGCGTATCCCCGCCCTGGAGCAAAGAGTTCAGCAGTTCACGCTGGGTACGCAGCTGGGCTTCCAGAATACGGTTTTGCTCGCTGGTCAGGGGCTGTCCGTCAGCCTGACGGATCTGGCGGATTTGCGGCTGTTTATTAAGGAGATCTTCAAAGTGCAGTCGCTGAACGCGCAGCTGGGCCATCTCGGTATCCAGCTGTTGCGGCTTCGGCATTTCCGGCAGGCGCGCGACCTGGGCACGTAGCGCTTCGCCCAGCAGGTTTGATGACCCGAGCCACTGGGACTGCTCGCGCAGGGTGTTGAGCGCCTGGCGAACCTGAAGGGTTTGATTGGTGGCCTGACGCTGCTGCGAGGCAACCAGATCCATACGCTGCGCCTGCTGATTCAGCGCGGCAGAAAGCTCGCGGTTGACCTTAAACTGTTCGACGATTCCGGCAGGCAAGTTATCGCTGTTTTCTGCCAGCAGTTCGGTACTTTCCAGCGCGCGCTCCGCCTCGCGTTGACGCTGACTGTTGAGCTGATTGCGCAGGGCCTGAAGATACGCATCCAGTTGCTCGCTCTGCTTCTGAGCGAGTTCAGAGCGCAACCGCGACAGCTCCTGGCGGTTATTGGCGGAAAGCTGCGCCAGCTCAAGTTCATCGACAAGGGCCTTCAGGCGAGCCGATTCTGCCTGCAGGCCCAGATTTTGGGCCTGAGCCTGTGGCGTATTGCCGCTTTGCGTACCCACGCGGCGCTCAACTTCATTTAGCTGGCGACGGGCGTCGGTTTGCTGCTGTGGAAGCTGGCTGAGGGAGTCGGCAATTTCGCGCGCGCGCTCCTGCTCCTGCTGAGCAAGGCGGCTCTTTTCCAGAAGCTGGCTGCTGACCTGGAGGATCTCCTGGTTCAGCGCGTCGGAGGTCATCCCTGCGGGCACATCGCGCGGTTCGTCACGCAAATTATTGAGCTGCGAGCGTAGCGTCTGCGAGAGTTTAGGGAAGTTGTCGATAACCTGCTGATACTGCTGAGCGCGCTCAAGAGAGCCTTTCCGCTCCTCAAGCGCGTTCAGGGCAGCCTGGAGCGACTCGACGGTCTCTGGCTGAGCGGGTTTGGCCGCTTTTGCCTGCTCCAGTTCCTGGGTTATCTGTTTGGCGTCGGGGGCTGTCGCTGCGTACGCCCCCATGCTGAGGCACCAGGCCATCAGTAGAACGATAATCGGGCGCACGTCAGCGATCCTTCTGTTGTTAGCCTTCGTCTTTTTTGTCGTCAACCAGCGGGCTGGCGTCGTGCTCGGCGTTGATCTCTTCCTGTGACAGCGGAGCAGGTTCTGCTTCCGGCGTCACGAAGGTTTCGGTAGAGACCGCCAGCGGCTGGCCCAGCTTGGTGACCGACAGGCTTTCGAGCTGTTCAGCCAGCTTCACTTTGCCCGGCGCAAACAGGTTGATCACGGTGGAGCCAAGCTTGAAGCGACCCATCTCCTGACCTTTTAGCAGGGCCACAGAGCCTTCCGCTTCACCGGCAGGCCAGGTCCAGCGTTTGATCACGCCTTCGCGCGGTGGGGTGATGGTGCCGGCCCAGACGGTTTCAATGCTGCCTACGATGGTTGCACCCACCAGAATCTGTGCCATAGGACCAAATTCAGTATCGAACAGACAGATGACGCGCTCGTTACGGGCAAACAGGTTCGGCACGTTCTGCGCGGTCAGGTGGTTGACGGAGAACAGATCGCCCGGGACATAAATCATTTCACGCAGGATACCGTTACACGGCATGTGCACGCGGTGATAGTCGCGCGGTGACAGATAGGTAGTGGCAAACGTACCGTTGCGGAACAGATCCGCCATCAGGTAGTTACCTGCCAGCAGAGCTTCCAGACTGTAGTTATGGCCCTTCGCCTGCAGGATTTTGTCGTCTTCGATGTTACCCAACTGGCTGATCACGCCGTCTGCTGGCATCACCAGGACGTTAGGATCGGTGTTCAGCGGGCGCACTTCGTCACGCAGCGGGCGCACGAAGAACTCGTTGAAGGTGCGGTAGCTGGCGGTGTCCGGCTTTTGCGCCTCTTTCATATCGACCTTGTAATATTTTACGAAAAGGTCGATGACCAGTTTGGTCAGCCAGCCTGCGCGTTTGCTCGCGCCCCAGCCCGCCAGGCGAGTGAGCCACAGTTTTGGCAGAATGTATTGAAGCGAAAGTTTAAATGCGTTTAACAAGGTAGCCTCCAGGCCATTGTTTTGTCGTTCCTGATCCGGCGTTAAGCCGCCGGAACCTGAAAAAAGGGGACGATTTTAGCGATGCTTAGCTTAGTTGTCAGTTATCAGAATCAGAAAAGTTTTTACGCGTTTTTACGTCTTCCATGCTCTCAAGAATACGGTGGTAATTCTCGAAGCGGGTTTCCGCGATCTCGCCTTTCCCAACCGCTTCACGGATAGCGCAGCCTGGGTCGTTATCGTGTTTACAGTCGCGGTATTTACAAGCGCCTAAATAATCATGGAATTCGACAAATCCGTTAAAGATTTGTTCCGGCTCAAGGTGCCACAAACCGAACTCACGCACCCCTGGGGAGTCGATCACGTCGCCGCCGTGCGGGAAATGATACAGACGCGAGGCGGTGGTGGTGTGCTGGCCCAGACCCGAGACGTTGGACACATCGTTAGTCAGGATCTCTTGCTGGAGGCCAAGCAGGTTGTTCAGCAGGCTCGATTTACCCACGCCGGACTGGCCCGCAAAGATGCTGATACGGTCGGTCAGCGCCTCTTCTAACGGCTTAAGGCCATCTTTGGTATGGCTGGAGACCATCAGCACGCGATACCCGATCTTACGGTAGATATCCATCTGCTCATTCACGAAGGCCATGCCGTCGTCATCCAGCAGATCGATTTTATTCAACACGATAATCGGTTCAACCTGCAGCGTTTCGCAGGCGACAAGGTATCGGTCGATAATGTTGAGCGAAAGTTCGGGTAAAATCGCCGAAACAATGACGATCTGGTTAATGTTGGCGGCAATTGGTTTTACGCCATCGTAGAAATCCGGGCGGGTGAGCACCGACGTGCGTTTATGCACGGCTTCAACGATGCCCTTAACCGTGACACCTTCAGCTGCCTCTTTACCCGGACGCCAGACCACGCGATCGCCGGTCACCAGGGAACGAATGGTCCGGCGGATATTGCAACGGTGAATGTCACCGTCGGCGGATTCGACATCGGCATGCATACCGAAACGGCTGATGACTACGCCTTCTGTCGCTTCACCAAACAGGTTGTCGTCATAATCCGGCTTCTCCGAAGTGGTTTTAAGACGGCGCTGGTGGTTGGCGTTTACGCGGCGCTGCTGCCCTTTGGAGAGTTTATTTTTACTCAATCGCGCTGGCTCCTGGTCGCCCGTAAGGGGCAAAACCTCTATGATACACTCTAATTAATACTAGTTAACCTGCTACTGCCGGTTATGCGAGAAGGGTGGAAAATAACATGAGCGCGGATGAAAACAACCTGATTTGGATCGATCTCGAAATGACCGGGCTGGATCCCGAGCGCGATCGCATCATTGAAATTGCAACTCTGGTGACGGACGCCAACCTGAATATCCTGGCTGAAGGGCCAACGATTGCGGTGCATCAGTCCGACGACCAGCTGGCTTTGATGGATGAATGGAACGTGCGTACCCACACCGGCAGTGGCCTGGTGGAGCGCGTGAAGGCGAGCACGTTCGGCGACCGTGAGGCGGAGCTGGCGACGCTTGAGTTCCTGAAACAGTGGGTTCCGGCAGGCAAATCCCCTATCTGCGGCAATAGCATCGGCCAGGATCGCCGTTTCCTGTTTAAGTACATGCCGGAGCTGGAATCTTACTTCCACTACCGTTATCTGGATGTCAGCACTTTGAAAGAGCTGGCGCGTCGCTGGAAGCCTGAAATCCTCGACGGCTTTAAAAAGCAGGGGACGCACCAGGCAATGGACGATATCCGAGAGTCCGTGGCGGAGCTTTCTTACTACCGCGAAAACTTTATTAAGCTGTGATTTTGCGATCCGGCGCCTTGCGTGGCCGGGTTTTTGTCGTTAAATTGTTCAGCTTGCCGATTTAATAAGCATTTGAACTTAATTTCGAAAAAATCGCTTTAAGGGGGGTTGCAGCTAAAAGGATTTCTCGTATAATGCGCCTCCCGTAACGACAGAGAATTACACGTTACGACAGCAACAAAAGCAGTGCAGATTTGCGGGAATAGCTCAGTTGGTAGAGCACGACCTTGCCAAGGTCGGGGTCGCGAGTTCGAGTCTCGTTTCCCGCTCCAAAATTTGAAAGTGCTTTCACAGCACAGACTGCCCAAGCGGGAATAGCTCAGTTGGTAGAGCACGACCTTGCCAAGGTCGGGGTCGCGAGTTCGAGTCTCGTTTCCCGCTCCAAAATTTGAAAGTGCTTCCACAGCACGGACCACCCAAGCGGGAATAGCTCAGTTGGTAGAGCACGACCTTGCCAAGGTCGGGGTCGCGAGTTCGAGTCTCGTTTCCCGCTCCAAATTCTTCTTCATCTCTAAAATATCCACAGCGAAAAGCGTCGCTGGGGGCGTTTTCTATTGTCTCTGAAATACTCTTGTGAACAGAGTTATCCACAGAAACTGCGCTTAACCGAAACAGGGTTAAAACTTAGCAGGGTGAATAATATCCTCATAACTCACTGTATTTAAAGTATAAAATTTGATTTCAAAATGTTATTGAGATCACTTGACCTCATCTCCAGCCCAGATGGCGCTTGAGTTTGTAATTTTATTCACAGGCTGTGAATAGTTCAGGCATCCCGCGAAAGCCCTTTTTCAATCACCCTCACCAGACGCTGTTTCTTCGGCAGCTGCACCTCGACAACGCAGGCATTACGTTTCTCAATTTGCTGCGCAATCGCCCACTCGATGTGCTCATCAAGAAGTGGGTGCTCACCTCGACGGCTTTCAAGCGCCCGTATATTCGCTTCCTCCCACGGGGCATTCCCCAGCGCGACGGCAACATTACGCAGCCAGCGCAAATGACCAATACGGCGAATGGCCGAACCCTCCGTCACTTTCAGGAACCATGCTTCGCTCCAGGCGAACAGTTCAATGAGCTGCGGCGCATGCAGAGCCTTACGCGGGCTGAAATCCTCTTCGTCCGTGAGCTGCGAATAGCGGTTCCACGGGCAGATCAGCTGGCAGTCGTCGCAACCGTAGATGCGGTTGCCAATAAGTGGTCGGAATTCCTCTGGAATGGCCCCTTCCAGCTCGATAGTGAGGTAGGAGATGCAGCGGCGTGCATCAACAGTGTAAGGCTCGACGATAGCACCCGTCGGGCAGATGGTCATGCAGGCCACGCAGCGCCCGCAGCCTTCTTCGACCGGGCCGTCTACCGGCAGCGGTAAATCAATCAGCAGTTCGCCCAGGAAGAAGAACGATCCGGCGTCACGGCTGAGGATAAGTGAGTGCTTACCTGTCCATCCAAGCCCGGCTTTTTCGGCGATCGGACGCTCAAGAATAGGCGCAGAATCGACAAAGGGTCTAAAATTCAGCGAAACACAGTGCTGCTGAATGGTTTCCCCGAGTTTTTTTAAGCGGTTACGCAAGAGCTTATGGTAATCACGACCCAAAGCGTACCGGCTGACGTAACCCAAAGAGGGATTTTTTAGCGTGCGCGCAAAGGCCGCGTTGGCGGGTAGATAGTTCATGCGCACGCTGATGACGCGTAATGTGCCCGGCAAAAGCTCGTGAGGACGGGCGCGCATCATGCCATGACGCGCCATCCATTCCATTTCGCCGTGGTATTGTTTGTCCAGCCAGGCCTGCAGTTTCGGCTCGCTGGCGGAAAGGTCGGTATCGGTAATGCCCACCTTCTGGAAGCCAAGCTCAGCACCCCACTGTTTTATTTTTTGCGCTAATTCATTGAGATCGAGGGGCTGTGACATGACGGACCATACGGTGAAGAAAAACCCCGCAAGTATACCACATTCCATCTGGCATGCGGATGACCTCCGGCGTGCCGAAAAAGAGGCCGCAGACAGCCTCGGGATTACCCTCTATGAACTGATGCTACGTGCGGGTGAGGCGGCGTTTAACGTTGCCCGCAGCGCGTACCCGCAGGCCGCTCACTGGCTGATTCTGTGCGGGCACGGCAACAACGGCGGTGACGGCTACGTCGTTGCCCGTCTCGCGGTGGCTGCGGGTATCCGCGTGACCTTGCTGGCTCTTGAAAATGATAAACCGCTGCCGGAAGAGGCCAGCGCGGCGCGGGAGGCATGGCTGAACGCAGGCGGTGTGATTCATGCGCCTGATATCGTCTGGCCAGAGGATGTTGATCTGATTGTTGACGGGCTGCTGGGCACCGGGCTGCGCAGCGCGCCGCGCGAAAATATTGCCGCGCTTATTGAACACGCTAACAGACATTCTGCGCCGGTAGTCGCCCTGGATATTCCCTCTGGCCTGATGGCACAAACCGGCGCGACGCCGGGGGCGGTGATTCAGGCGGCACATACGGTGACCTTCATCACCCTCAAGCCGGGGTTACTGACCGGTAAAGCGCGCGACGTCGTTGGCGTGCTGCACCACAATGCGCTGGGGCTGGAGAGCTGGCTGGCCGGGCAGGAAATGCGCCTCGCGCGTTTTGATGCGTCGCAGCTTGCAGCGTGGCTCCCGCCGCGCCGACCAACGTCCCATAAGGGCGATCACGGCAGGCTGGTGATTGTGGGAGGAGACCACGGTACGGCTGGTGCGATTCGTATGACGGGTGAAGCGGCTCTGCGCAGCGGTGCCGGATTAGTGCGAGTGCTCACTCGCATTGAGAATATTGCGCCCATAATCACCGCCCGGCCGGAACTGATGGTCCATGAGCTTACGCCCCAGGCGCTTGAAGAAAGCCTGGAATGGGCGGATGTGGTGGTGATTGGCCCCGGGCTTGGGCAGCAGTCATGGGGTAAACAGGCCCTGCAAAAGGTCGAGAATTTTCGTAAACCGATGCTGTGGGATGCCGACGCGCTTAACCTTCTGGCAATAAACCCGGATAAGCGTCACAATCGCATTCTGACACCACACCCCGGCGAAGCCGCGCGCCTGCTTAACTGCAGCGTGGCAGAAATTGAAAGCGATCGCTTACTTTCTGCTCAGCGTCTGGTAAAACGTTACGGAGGTGTTGCTGTTTTAAAAGGGGCAGGAACCATTGTCGCCAGTGATGAGATGCTGGGCATTATTGATGCCGGAAATGCGGGCATGGCGAGCGGCGGAATGGGCGATGTGCTTTCCGGCATCATTGGCGCATTGCTTGGACAGAAACTTCCCCTTTATGATGCAGCCTGTGCGGGCTGCGTGGCCCACGGTGTCGCGGCGGATAAACTGGCTGCGCGTTACGGTACACGCGGTATGCTGGCCACGGATCTTTTTTGCACGCTGCGGCGTGTTGTTAACCCGGATGTGATTGACGTAGAAAATGACTAATCGAGCGATTCCTTTACCTGATGAACAAGCCACTTTAGAACTCGGCAAGCGCGTGGCGCAGGCCTGTCAGGGGGCAACCGTCATTTATCTGTATGGTGATTTAGGTGCGGGTAAAACCACCTTCAGCCGGGGTTTTTTGCAGGCGTTAGGGCATAACGGGAATGTGAAAAGCCCAACCTACACGCTGGTAGAACCGTACACCCTTGAAAATCTCATGGTGTACCACTTCGATTTATACCGCCTTGCGGATCCTGAGGAGCTGGAATTTATGGGGATCCGTGATTATTTTGCCAACGACGCCATTTGCCTGGTGGAGTGGCCGCAACAAGGTGCGGGTGTGCTGCCTGACCCGGATGTCGAAATTCACTTAGATTACCAGGCTCAAGGGCGTGAGGCACGCATCAGTGCTGTTTCCTCATCAGGCAGTTCCTTACTGGCGCGTCTGGCCGGTTAAGCGTAGGGATGACGGGATGATAAATCGCGTTAAAGGTTGGGTGTTGGCTGCCACCGTGCTGCTGTGCGCGCAGGCCGGGGCGGCAAACCTCTCAGATATTCAGGTATCTAACGGCGAAAGCCAGGCCCGGATTACGTTCAGCTTTATGGGCGATCCTGAGTATGCGTTTTCACAGCCAGACAGCCACAGCGTGGCGCTGGATATCAAGCAGACAGGCGTGATCCAGGGATTACCGCTGCGGTTTAGCGGCAACAACCTGGTGAAAAGTATCCGTTCGGGTACGCCGCAGGATAGCCAGTCGTTACGCCTGGTGGTTGATCTGACCGAAAAGGGCAAAACGAAGGCGGTGAAGCAGCAAAACGGGGCGAACTATACGGTGGTCTTTACCATCAATGCCGACGCACCGCCGCCGCCGCCGGTCGTAGCGAAGCGGGTGGAAGAACCGGTGTATACGCCGCGTCCTGCTGAACCTGCGCGTAATCCGTTTAAATCGCAGAACGATCGCATCACTGCGGCAACCAGCAGCGATACGGTGACGCGTCCGGCGGCCAGCGCGCGACGCGCGACGGTCAGCGGTGACAAAGTGATTATCGCCATTGATGCGGGTCACGGCGGGGAAGATCCCGGGGCGATTGGTCCTGGCGGCACGCGAGAGAAAAACGTAACTATCGCTATCGCGCGTAAACTGCGTTCGCTACTCAATGACGACCCTATGTTTAAAGGCGTGTTGACCCGCGACGGGGATTACTTTATCTCCGTAATGGGGCGCTCGGATGTGGCGCGTAAGCAAAACGCAAACTTCCTGGTCTCCATTCATGCGGACGCCGCACCGAATCGTAGCGCCACCGGCGCCTCGGTTTGGGTGCTGTCGAACCGTCGCGCTAACAGCGAAATGGCCAACTGGCTGGAAGAGCATGAAAAGCAGTCTGAACTGCTAGGCGGTGCGGGCGACGTGCTGGCGAACAGCCAGTCCGATCCGTACCTCAGCCAGGCGGTGCTGGATTTACAGTTCGGTCATTCTCAGCGCGTCGGGTATGATGTCGCCACTAACGTATTGAACCAGCTGCAAAGCGTTGGCGTGCTGCATAAGCGTCGTCCGGAACATGCCAGCCTCGGCGTTCTGCGCTCGCCAGATATTCCGTCCATCCTTGTAGAGACGGGCTTTATCAGTAACAACGGTGAAGAGCGTCTGTTGGGAAGCGACAGTTACCAGCAGCAAATTGCCGAAGCGATTTATAACGGTTTACGCAAATATTTTGAGGCGCATCCTCTGCAGTCTGCGCCGCAGAGCGGCGCTGCCCAGACGGCCAGCGCAGCGCTGCCGGGTGAGATGACCGCGACCAACTAAGGAGAATTCATGCCGATTCAGGTTCTACCGCCGCAGCTCGCGAACCAAATCGCCGCCGGTGAGGTGGTGGAACGCCCTGCGTCGGTGGTGAAGGAGCTGGTGGAAAACAGCCTCGATGCGGGCGCAACCCGCATCGATATTGATATCGAACGCGGTGGCGCGAAGCTTATCCGCATTCGGGACAACGGCTGTGGCATTAAAAAAGAGGAGCTGTCGCTGGCGCTGGCTCGTCACGCCACCAGTAAAATCGCCTCTCTGGACGATCTGGAAGCGATTATTAGCCTCGGTTTTCGCGGTGAAGCGCTGGCCAGTATCAGCTCGGTTTCGCGTTTAACGCTGACCTCCCGTACCGCTGAACAGCAGGAAGCCTGGCAGGCTTACGCCGAAGGGCGCGACATGGATGTGACGGTCAAACCGGCGGCGCATCCTGTCGGGACGACGCTTGAAGTATTAGATCTCTTCTACAACACCCCCGCCCGACGCAAGTTTATGCGTACCGAGAAGACCGAGTTCGGCCATATCGACGAGATCATTCGCCGTATCGCGCTGGCCCGCTTCGATGTCACCATCAACCTCAGCCATAACGGTAAGGTGATGCGTCAGTACCGCGCGGTGGCGGAAGGCGGACAGAAAGAGCGCCGCCTGGGCGCTATCTGCGGGACGCCGTTTCTGGAACAGGCGCTGGCTATAGAATGGCAGCACGGCGATCTGGCTTTACGCGGCTGGGTTGCCGATCCAAACGCGAGCAGTGCTGCGTTTGCCGAGATCCAGTATTGCTACGTCAACGGCCGCATGATGCGCGATCGTCTTATCAATCACGCGATTCGCCAGGCATGCGAAGACAAGCTCGGGGCCGATCAGCAGCCTGCTTTCGTCCTTTATCTGGACATCGACCCGCATCAGGTGGATGTGAACGTTCATCCTGCCAAGCATGAGGTGCGGTTCCACCAGTCGCGTCTGGTTCACGACTTCATTTATCAGGGCGTGGCCGCTGTGTTGCAGCAGCAGGCAGCACCAACGCTGCCGCTGGAAAACGACGCTCCTGTACCGCGTCCGCTGCCCGAAAACCGTGTGGCGGCAGGGCGCAACCATTTTGCGGAGCCTGCCGCCGCGCGTGAACCGGAGACCCCACGTTTCTCCCCGGCAGGGAGCGCAACGCGTTCAACGGGCGCGAACTACCCGAATGCCCAGCCTGGTTATCAGAAGCAGCAGGGAGCGTTGTACCGCAAACTGCTGGAAACGCCAGCCGTGGAGCGTAAAGAGCACATTCCTGCCGCACAGCCTTCTCTGGACGGGCATAGCCAAAGTTTTGGCCGGGTGCTGACGATTATCGCGCCCGACATGGCATTGCTTGAGCGTGACGGCAAACTGATGCTTATGGCACTGCCGGTCGCCGAACGCTGGCTTAAACAGGTGCAGCTCACGCCTGGCGAAAATGCAGCCTGCGCGCAGCCGCTCTTGATTCCGGTTCGCCTGAAAATATCCCCTAATGAAACAAGCGTATTGCAGCGTGCAGAGCCGCAGCTGGCGCAGATGGGTATTGAAACTGTGCTCGAACCACAACATGTGACAATTCGTGCAGTGCCTTTACCCTTACGCCAACAAAATTTACAAAACTTGATTCCTGAACTGATAGGCTACCTGGCGCAGCAAACATCGTTTGATGCCGCCAACACCGCGCAGTGGATCGCCCGCCATCTGGCAAGCGAACACGCGCCGTGGAGCATGGCACAGGCCATCAGTGTGCTGGCTGAGGTTGAACGCCTCTGTCCGCATCTGGTGAAAGCGCCGCCGGGTGGGTTATTACAACCTGTTGATTTACAAACGGCGATGAACGCCCTGAAACATGATTGACGTAAGTAAGGCGAGCCTGCCTAAGGCAATTTTTTTAATGGGCCCAACGGCCTCCGGCAAAACGGCGCTAGCCATTGAGTTGCGTAAAGTTTTGCCTGTAGAGTTGATTAGCGTCGACTCCGCCCTCATCTACCGAGGGATGGACATCGGCACGGCGAAGCCTGACGCAGAAGAACTGCGCGCGGCACCGCACCGTTTGCTGGATATACTCGACCCGGCTCAGGCTTACTCCGCAGCGGATTTTCGCCGGGATGCCTTAGCCGAGATGGCAGAGATAACGGCGGCGGGGCGTATACCGCTGTTGGTTGGCGGAACCATGCTCTACTTCAAGGCGCTGCTGGAGGGGTTGTCACCTCTGCCATCCGCGGATCCGGAAATAAGAGCGAAAATTGAGCAGCAGGCGGCAGAGCAGGGTTGGGACGTTTTGCATCAGCAACTGGCGGAGATTGACCCGGTTGCCGCAGCGCGGATCCATCCAAATGATCCGCAAAGGCTTTCCCGGGCACTGGAAGTTTTTTTCATTTCGGGTAAAACTTTAACGGAACTGACGCAAACGTCAGGAGACGCTCTGCCGTATCAGGTGCATCAGTTCGCCATCGCCCCGGCGAGCCGTGAACTGCTCCATCAGCGGATTGAGCAGCGTTTTCATCAGATGTTAGCTTCAGATTTTGAAGCAGAAGTGCGGGCGCTTTTTGCCCGTGGAGATTTGCATACGGACATGCCTTCCATTCGTTGTGTGGGATACCGCCAGATGTGGTCGTATCTTGAAGGTGAGATTTCATACGATGAAATGGTTTATAGAGGTGTTTGCGCCACGAGACAGTTAGCGAAGCGCCAGATCACCTGGTTGCGCGGTTGGGAGGGTGTTCACTGGTTAGACAGTGAAAAACCGCAACAGGCGTTAAACGAAGTGATTGAGGTTGTTGGTGATATCGCTCACTGAATGTGTACAATTGAGGCGTATCGTGCGCAATTTTTCAGAATCGCAAGGTTCTAAGTACAAAACAAGCATATAAGGAAAAGATAGAATGGCTAAGGGGCAATCTTTACAAGATCCGTTCCTGAACGCATTGCGTCGGGAACGTGTTCCAGTTTCTATTTATTTGGTGAATGGTATTAAGCTGCAAGGTCAGATTGAGTCTTTCGATCAGTTTGTGATTCTGTTGAAAAACACGGTCAGTCAGATGGTCTACAAGCACGCTATTTCTACTGTTGTTCCGTCCCGTCCGGTATCTCATCACAGCAATAACGCTGGCGGCGGCACTGGTAGTAACTACCATCATGGCAGCAGCGCGCAGGGTTCTTCAACGCCGGCGCAGGACAGCGACGAGACCGAATAAGGTTTCGCACTGTTATCCACACGGGGAGCCAGGGATCCTGCGTTCCCCGCTGATCTTTTTAGAGAGGTTTACGCTTGTTTGACCGTTATGATGCCGGTGAGCAGGCGGTGCTGGTACACATCTATTTTTCGCAAGACAAAGATATGGAAGACCTCCAGGAGTTTGAATCTCTGGTCTCTTCCGCCGGTGTCGAAGCAATGCAGGTGATTACCGGTAGCCGTAAAGCGCCGCACCCAAAGTATTTTGTTGGTGAAGGTAAAGCAGTCGAAATTGCGGATGCCGTAAAAGCAACCGGCGCGTCAGTCGTGTTGTTTGATCATGCGCTGTCTCCAGCCCAGGAGCGCAACCTGGAAGCCCTTTGCGAATGCCGTGTTATCGATCGCACGGGTTTGATTTTAGATATTTTTGCTCAGCGTGCACGTACCCATGAAGGGAAACTGCAGGTTGAGCTGGCGCAGCTGCGCCATCTGGCAACGCGTCTGGTGCGTGGCTGGACACACCTTGAAAGACAAAAAGGCGGGATTGGTTTGCGCGGTCCGGGTGAAACCCAGCTCGAAACCGACCGTCGTTTACTGCGTGGCCGAATTACCCAGATCCTCTCACGTCTGGAACGTGTAGAGAAACAGCGTGAACAGGGGCGTCGGGCGCGCACCAAAGCCGACATCCCGACGGTGTCGCTGGTGGGCTATACCAACGCCGGTAAATCCACCCTGTTTAACCAGATAACTGAGGCCCAGGTGTATGCCGCAGACCAGCTGTTTGCGACCCTGGACCCTACGCTGCGCCGTATTGACGTTGCAGACGTCGGTGAAACGGTGCTGGCGGATACCGTAGGTTTTATTCGCCACCTGCCGCATGATCTTGTGGCGGCGTTTAAAGCCACCCTGCAGGAGACGCGACAGGCGACTCTGCTGCTGCACGTGATTGATGCAGCAGACGTGCGCGTGCAGGAGAACATTGACGCGGTGAATGTGGTGCTCGAAGAAATCGATGCTCACGAGATCCCAACGCTGTTGGTCATGAACAAGATCGATATGCTGGACGATTTCGAACCGCGTATCGACAGAGATGAAGAAAACAAACCAATTCGGGTCTGGCTTTCTGCCCAGACCGGTATTGGTGTGCCACTGCTTTTCCAGGCTTTGACAGAACGTCTTTCCGGTGAGGTAGCTCAGCACACGCTGCGACTGCCGCCACAGGAAGGCAGGCTGCGCAGCCGGTTTTATCAGCTTCAGGCGATAGAAAAAGAGTGGATGGAGGATGACGGCAGCGTGGGGATGCAGGTGCGTATGCCGATCGTTGACTGGCGTCGCCTCTGTAAACAAGAACCTGCGCTGGTCGACTATATCGTCTGATCAGAAAGGGGATGCCTGAATAATTCGCCCTTGCATAACAAATATGGAGCATATACATGGCGTGGAATCAGCCCGGTAATAACGGACAAGACCGCGACCCGTGGGGAAGCAGCAAACCTGGCGGCAACTCTGAGGGAAATGGCAACAAAGGTGGTCGCGAGCAGGGGCCGCCGGATCTGGATGATATCTTCCGCAAACTGAGCAAGAAGCTTGGTGGCCTTGGCGGAGGAAAAGGTTCTGGCTCGGGTGGCAATTCCACTCAGAGTACGCGCCCGCCAATGGGTGGCCGCGTAGTGGGCATCGTGGCCGCTGCGGTAGTCATCATCTGGGCAGCCAGCGGGTTCTACACCATTAAAGAAGCAGAACGCGGCGTAGTCACCCGTTTCGGTAAGTTCAGCCATCTGGTTGAGCCGGGTCTGAACTGGAAGCCAACCTTCATTGACGACGTGACCGCGGTAAACGTGGAATCCGTCCGTGAACTGGCCGCCTCCGGCGTGATGCTGACCTCTGACGAAAACGTGGTGCGCGTTGAGATGAACGTGCAGTACCGCGTGACCGATCCTGAGCGTTACCTGTTTAGCGTGACCAGCGCCGATGACAGCCTGCGTCAGGCGACTGACAGCGCCCTGCGTGGTGTCATCGGTAAATACACCATGGACCGTATCCTGACCGAAGGTCGTACCGTTATTCGTAGCGATACCCAGCGCGAGCTGGAAGAGACCATTCGTCCGTACAACATGGGTATCACCCTGCTGGACGTCAACTTCCAGGCTGCGCGTCCGCCGGAAGAGGTGAAAGCCGCATTTGACGATGCGATTGCTGCCCGTGAAAACGAACAGCAATACATCCGTGAAGCAGAAGCGTACACCAACGAAGTTCAGCCACGCGCTAACGGTCAGGCGCAGCGTATTCTGGAAGAAGCGCGCGCGTATAAGACCCAGACCATCCTGGAAGCACAGGGTGAAGTGGCTCGCTTTGCGAAGATCCTGCCTGAATACAAAGCGGCGCCGGAAATTACCCGTGAGCGTCTCTATATCGAGACCATGGAAAAAGTGCTGAGCCACACCCGCAAAGTGTTGGTTAACGATAGTAAAGGCGGAAACCTGATGGTGCTGCCGCTGGATCAGATGCTGAAGGGCAGTTCTGCACCGGCAGCAAAAGATACCAGCGGAGCGAACAACCTGCTGCGTCTGCCGCCAGCCTCAACAGGCAGCGCCAGCACGAACACAACGCCTTCTTCGAACGATGGTGACATTATGGACCAACGCCGTGCTAACGCGCAGCGTAACGACTACCAGCGTCAGGGGGAATAAGGATGCGTAAGTCAGTTATTGCGATCATCGTCATCGTACTGGTCGTGCTTTATACCTCGATCTTTGTGGTGAAAGAGGGCGAGCGTGGGATCAAGTTCCAGTTCAGCAGCGTCGTGCGTGATGGCGACAAACGCCCGGTGATTTACGAGCCGGGTCTGCACTTCAAGGTGCCGTTCATTCAGTCCGTAAAAACGCTTGATGCGCGTATCCAGACCATGGATAACCAGGCAGATCGTTTTGTGACCAAAGAGAAGAAAGACCTGATCGTTGATTCCTATATCAAATGGCGCATCAGCGATTTCAGCCGTTACTTCCTGGCAACGGGCGGCGGTGACGTTTCTCAGGCAGAAGTGCTGCTGAAACGTAAGTTCTCTGACCGTCTGCGTTCTGAGATTGGTCGTCTGGATGTGAAAGACATCGTGACCGACTCCCGTGGTCGTCTGACCCTGGAAGTTCGCGATGCGCTAAACTCCGGCACAGCGGGCACTGAAGATGAAGTTTCAACGCCGGCAGCAGACGATGCGATTGCCAAAGCGGCTGAACGTGTTCAGGCGGAAACCAACGGTAAAGTGCCGGTGATCAATCCGAACAGTATGGCTGCACTGGGTATCGAAGTCGTTGACGTGCGTATCAAGCAGATCAACCTGCCGGTGGAAGTGTCCGAGGCGATTTACAACCGTATGCGCGCCGAGCGTGAAGCGGTAGCCCGTCGTCACCGTTCACAGGGCCAGGAAGAGGCTGAGAAGCTGCGTGCTGCAGCAGACTACGAAGTCACCAAGACGCTGGCGGAATCTGAGCGCCAGGGCCGTATCCTGCGCGGTGAAGGTGATGCGGAAGCCGCGAAGCTGTTTGCTGATGCCTTCAGCCAGGATCCTGACTTCTATGCCTTTATCCGTAGCCTGCGTGCCTACGAGAATAGCTTCCAGAGCAGCCAGGATGTGATGGTGCTTAGCCCGGACAGCGATTTCTTCCGTTATATGAAGACGCCGACTAACGCAACGCGATAAACTCAGGCTCGTTTGAGTATTCAAACCACCGCTCTCAACGGAGCGGTGGTTTTCTTTTATAAGGAACAAAAATGAATTCAACGATCTGGCTCGCGCTGGCCCTGGTCCTGGTGCTTGAAGGCCTGGGACCGATGCTCTATCCACGCGGCTGGCGTCGAATGATCGCCACCATGAGCCAACTGCCGGATAATATTTTACGTCGTTTTGGCGGCGGTCTTGTGGTTGCGGGCATCGTGATCTACTACATGTTGAGGAAAACGATTGGCTGATCAAAAAGTAGGCGCAATCGGCGTATTTTGAGGTCAAAAAGTGCTGTATATCTGAAAAAGCGATGGTAGAATCCATTTTTAAGCAAACGGTGATTTTGAAAAAAATGGGTAACAACGTCGTCGTACTGGGCACCCAATGGGGTGACGAAGGTAAAGGGAAGATTGTTGATCTTCTGACTGAACGGGCTAAATATGTTGTGCGCTACCAGGGCGGTCACAACGCAGGCCATACTCTCGTAATCAACGGTGAAAAAACCGTCCTCCATCTTATTCCATCAGGCATTCTTCGCGAAAACGTCACCAGCATCATCGGTAACGGCGTTGTGCTGTCTCCAGCGGCGCTGATGAAAGAGATGAAAGGTCTGGAAGACCGTGGTATCCCTGTTCGTGAGCGTCTGCTGCTCTCCGAAGCCTGCCCGCTGATCCTGGATTATCACGTGGCGCTGGACGTAGCGCGTGAGAAAGCGCGTGGCGCGAAAGCGATCGGCACCACCGGTCGTGGTATCGGCCCGGCTTACGAAGATAAAGTTGCACGCCGCGGTCTGCGCGTGGGCGATCTCTTCGACAAAGCGACCTTCGCTGAAAAACTGAAAGAAGTGATGGAATATCACAACTTCCAGCTGGTGAACTTCTATAAAGCTGACGCTGTTGACTACCAGAAAGTGCTGGATGACGTCATGGCGATTGCAGACATTCTGACCGGTATGGTTGTTGATGTGTCCGATCTGCTGGACCAGGCGCGCAAGCGTGGCGATTTCGTCATGTTCGAAGGTGCGCAGGGTACGCTGCTGGACATCGACCACGGTACCTATCCGTACGTCACCTCCTCTAACACCACCGCGGGTGGCGTGGCGACCGGCTCTGGCCTGGGTCCACGTTATGTGGATTACGTCCTGGGCATCATCAAAGCGTACTCCACTCGCGTGGGTGCGGGTCCATTCCCGACCGAACTGTTTGATGAAACCGGCGAGTTCCTGTGCAAGCAGGGTAACGAGTTTGGCGCGACCACCGGTCGTCGTCGTCGTACCGGCTGGCTGGATGCGGTTGCAGTGCGTCGTGCTGTGCAGATCAACTCCCTGTCTGGCTTCTGCCTGACCAAGCTGGACGTACTGGACGGCCTGAAAGAAGTGAAAATCTGCGTCGGCTACCGTATGCCAGATGGCCGCGAAGTGACCACCACTCCGCTGGCTGCTGACGACTGGGAAGGCATTGAGCCAATCTACGAAACCATGCCGGGCTGGTCTGAGACCACCTTCGGTGTGAAAGAGCGTAGCGGCCTGCCGCAGGCGGCGCTGGATTACATCAAGCGCATTGAAGAACTGACCGAAGTGCCGATCGATATTATTTCTACCGGCCCGGATCGTACTGAAACGATGATCCTGCGCGACCCGTTCGACGCATAATCTTCGTGACTGCTGGCCTGCGGGGAGACCCGTAGGCCGGATAAGTGTAGCGCCATCCGGCGACCGCTCCTGGATCTCCGCTTTTTCGCCCCGTCTGTCAAATAAATTAGCCGCTAACTATCTGGCTGGTTTATCATCATTAATGAATATCTCTGCGGTTTGTCCGCGATTTCCCTTTTTCCTGAGGTTGATGTGCAGTTAACAAGTTTCACCGATTACGGCTTACGTGCGCTGATTTACATGGCGTCGTTACCCGAGGGGAAGATGACCAGTATCTCTGAAGTGACAGAGGTCTACGGCGTATCCCGTAATCATATGGTCAAAATAATCAATCAACTTAGTCGTGCCGGATACGTTGCTGCCGTCCGCGGGAAGAATGGTGGGATCCGTCTCGGTAAACCGGCACAGAGTATTCGTGTTGGCGATGTGGTACGTGAACTGGAGCCGCTGTCTCTGGTGAACTGCAGCAGCGAGTTCTGCCACATCACGCCCGCTTGCCGCCTGAAACAGGCGCTTTCTAAGGCCGTGCAAAGTTTTCTCATGGAACTGGATAACTACACGCTGGCCGATTTGGTTGAAGAGAATCAACCGCTTTATAAATTATTGCTGGTGGAATGAAGAAAATTTCCACCGGAGCTGACAACGGAGGAACCGACATGTCACACGATCCTTTCCAGGAACGCGAAGCCGAAAAATACGCGAATCCTATCCCCAGCCGCGAGTTCATCATTGAACACTTAACAAAACGCGAAAAACCCGCCAATCGTGAAGAACTTGCCGTTGAATTAAATATTGAAGGTGAAGAGCAGATTGAAGCCCTTCGCCGCCGCCTGCGCGCGATGGAGCGCGACGGGCAACTGGTCTTTACCCGCCGCCAGTGCTACGCGCTGCCGGAACGCCTCGATCTGCTGAAAGGGACCGTCATTGGTCACCGCGATGGCTTCGGCTTCCTGCGCGTGGAAGGCCGTAAAGACGATCTGTATCTCTCATCTGAACAGATGAAAATGTGCATCCACGGCGACCAGATCCTGGCACAGCCGCTGGGCGCCGACCGTAAAGGTCGCCGAGAAGCGCGCGTCGTGCGCGTTCTGGTGCCAAAAACCAGCCAGATTGTCGGCCGCTACTTTACCGACGCGGGCGTTGGGTTCGTGGTGCCGGACGACAGCCGTCTGAGCTTCGACATCCTGATCCCACCTGAAGAAGTGATGGGCGCCCGCATGGGCTTTGTGGTGGTGGTGGAACTTACCCAGCGCCCAACCCGTCGCACCAAAGCGGTAGGTAAAATCGTCGAAGTGCTGGGCGATAATATGGGCACCGGCATGGCCGTTGATATGGCGCTGCGCACCCACGAAATTCCGTACATCTGGCCGAAAGCGGTTGAAGAGCAGATCGAAAGCCTGCGTGAAGAAGTGCCGGAAGAATCCAAAGTGGGCCGCGTGGATCTCCGCTCCCTGCCGCTGGTTACGATCGACGGTGAAGACGCCCGTGACTTCGATGACGCCGTCTACTGCGAGAAAAAACGCGGCGGCGGCTGGCGTCTGTGGGTCGCTATTGCAGACGTAAGCTACTATGTTCGTCCGCACACTCCGCTGGATAACGAAGCGCGCAGCCGCGGTACCTCGGTCTACTTCCCGTCCCAGGTCGTGCCGATGCTGCCGGAAGTGCTCTCTAACGGCCTGTGTTCCCTGAACCCGCAGGTTGATCGCCTCTGTATGGTTTGCGAGATGACCATCTCCACCAAAGGGCGCTTAACCGGCTACAAGTTCTACGAAGCGGTGATGAGCTCGCACGCGCGTCTGACCTATACCAAGGTCTGGCATATGCTGCAGGGCGACCAGGATCTGCGCGAACAGTACGCGCCGCTGGTCAAACACATCGAAGAGCTGCATAACCTCTACAAAACGCTGGATCAGGCGCGCGAAGAGCGCGGCGGGATCTCGTTTGAGAGTGAAGAAGCGAAATTTATCTTCAACGCCGAGCGCCGCATTGAGCGTATCGAACAGACCCAGCGTAATGATGCGCACAAGCTGATCGAAGAATGTATGATTCTGGCGAATATCTCGGCGGCACGCTTCGTTGAGAAAGCCAAAGAGCCTGCGCTGTTCCGTATCCACGATAAACCGTCGACGGAAGCCATCACCGCGTTCCGCTCCGTGCTGGCTGAACTGGGCCTGGAGCTGCCGGGCGGCAACAAGCCAGAGCCGCGCGATTACGCCGAGCTGCTGGAATCCATTAGCGATCGTCCTGATGCAGAAATGCTGCAGACGATGCTGCTGCGCTCAATGAAGCAGGCGATTTACGATCCGGAAAACCGCGGACACTTCGGCCTGGCGCTGCAGTCTTACGCCCACTTTACGTCGCCGATCCGTCGTTATCCTGACCTCTCCCTGCACCGTGCGATCAAGTATCTGCTGGCGCAGGAGCAGGGCCATAAAGGGAACACCACTGAAACCGGTGGCTACCACTATTCGATGGAAGAGATGCTGCAGCTGGGTCAGCACTGCTCCATGACCGAACGCCGTGCCGATGAAGCCACCCGCGACGTTGCGGACTGGCTGAAGTGTGACTTTATGCTGGACCAGGTGGGTAACGTGTTTAAAGGCGTGATTGCCAGCGTGACCGGCTTTGGCTTCTTCGTTCGTCTGGATGAACTGTTTATCGACGGTCTGGTGCACGTCTCCAGCCTGGATAACGACTACTACCGCTTCGACCAGGTCGGCCAGCGTCTGATCGGCGAATCTGGCGGCCAGACCTATCGTCTGGGCGACCGCGTGGAAGTGAAGGTTGAGGCCGTGAATATGGACGACCGTAAAATCGACTTCAGCCTGATCTCCAGCGAGCGCGCCCTGCGTAACGTCGGTAAAACCGAGCGCGAAAGAGCGAAAAAAGGCGGAAACGGCAAAACGAGCGGCAAGCGCCGTCAGGCCGGTAAGAAGGTGAACTTCGAGCCGGACAGCGCGTTCCGCGGTGAGAAGAAGCAGAAGCCGAAGGCGGCGAAGAAAGAAGCCCGTTCAGCGAAGAAACCTTCCGCGAAGACACAGAAAATAGCGGCCGCCACCAAAGCGAAGCGCGCGGCCAAGAAAAAGCAGGCGGAGTAAAATCTCCCCTCATCCTGACCCTCTCCCCAACGGGGGGAGGGGAAATACTTATTACGAGAACCATCAATGAGTGAAATGATTTACGGCATCCACGCGGTGCAGGCCCTTCTCGAGCGCGCACCGGAGCGTTTTCAGGAAGTGTTTATTCTGAAAGGGCGTGAAGATAAACGTCTGATGCCGCTGATCCATGCCCTGGAAGCGCAGGGTGTGGTGATCCAGCTGGCGAACCGCCAGTTTCTGGATGAAAAAAGTGAAGGCGCGGTGCACCAGGGCATTATTGCCCGCGTGAAGCCGGGCCGTCAGTATCAGGAAAACGATCTGCCGGATCTGATCGCTGAGCTGGATAACCCATTCTTCCTGATCCTCGATGGCGTAACCGATCCGCACAACCTCGGCGCGTGTCTGCGCAGCGCGGATGCGGCGGGCGTGCATGTGGTGATCGTGCCGAAAGATCGCTCCGCGCAGCTGAACGCGACGGCGAAGAAAGTGGCCTGCGGCGCGGCGGAAAACGTTCCGCTGATCCGCGTGACCAACCTGGCGCGCACCATGCGTCTGCTGCAGGAAGAGAACATCTGGATCGTCGGTACCGCCGGTGAAGCAGATCATACCCTGTATCAGAGCAAAATGACCGGCCGTCTGGCGCTGGTGATGGGGGCGGAAGGTGAAGGCATGCGTCGTCTGACCCGCGAGCACTGCGATGAGCTGATCAGCATCCCGATGGCGGGCAGCGTGTCCTCCCTGAACGTGTCTGTTGCGACGGGTATTTGCCTGTTTGAAGCGGTGCGTCAGCGTAGCTGATTTTCGCCCGGTGGCGCTTCGCTTACCGGGCCTACGGTTTTGTAGGCCGGGTAAGGCGAAGCCGCCACCCGGCAAAACAACCTCACTCCTCTAACGACCGCAAATGGTCATCCTTCCTCAGAGTCATCAGCGCGAAAATACTCACCACCGCCGTTGCCATCACGTAATACGCCGGAATATCCAGGTTGCCCGTCTGCTTAATCAGCCCGGTAATGATTAACCCTGCGCATCCCGAGAAAATCGCGTTCGATAACGAGTAGGCCAGCCCCAGCCCGGTATAGCGCACGCGCGTCGGGAACATCTCAGAGAGCATCGCCGGGCCTGGCCCCGCCAGCATGCCCACCAGACCGCCCGCAATTAATACCACTATCGCTTTCACCGCCAGCGTGCTGGACTCCGCCTGCAGAAGTTTCAGCAGCGGCAGGGCGAGGATCAGCAGCAGCGCGGTGGCGATAATCATCACCGTGCGACGCCCGATCCTATCGCTCAGGATCCCCGACGGAATGATGGTTAGCGCAAACCCAATGTTCGAAATCACCGCGATCAGCAGCGCCTGGTTAAACCCGGTGTGTAGCGCCGACTGCAGATAGGTCGGCATAATCACCAGGTAAGTGTAACCCGCCGCAGACCAGACCATTACGCGCCCAATCCCCATCACGATGGCCCGGAGCGTGGCGGCAATATCCGCCTTAGCGACAGCCGGTTTGTCCTGCTGCTGCACAAAGCTGGGCGTCTCCTCCATGCTGACGCGAAGCCACAGCGCAACAGCGCCCATGGGCAGCGCCAGGAAGAAAGGAATGCGCCAGCCCCAGTCGTGCAGGGCTTCAGGCGTGAGGAGGGCGGAGAGCAGCGCCACGATGCCTGCGCCCGCTAACAAGCCCAGCGCCACGGTAAAGGACTGCCACGCGCCGTAGAGGCCGCGCCTGCCGCGCGGGGCGAACTCCGTCATCAGCGAGACCGCACCGCCGTACTCGCCGCCGGCGAACAGTCCCTGCAGGATGCGAAGCAGCGTAACGATCAGCGGTGCGGCAATGCCGATGCTGGCATAGACCGGCACAATGCCGATGGCGGCGGTGGCCAGCGTCATGAGCACCAGCACAATAATGAGCGTCGGCTTACGGCCAATTCGGTCACCGATGCGGCCAAACACCACCGCGCCCAGCGGACGGAAGAAGAAGGCGATGGCGAATGAGGCGTAGGTGAGGATCAGGCTGGTGAGTCCCGCTTCCCCTTCAAGCTGGAAGAAGTTCTTCGCAATGACGGTCGCCAGAAAACCGTAGACCGCAAACTCATACCACTCGATAAAGTTACCAATGGAGCCGGCAATTAATGCTCGCTTGTGCGCATCCGGTTGCATAACTTTCCTCACTGAAAGGGGGGGAGAATAAATTATTCAACAAAAGCGGAGTCATGAAATAGTTTATTCTTATGTTCTGTGAGCTATTTCACGAATGATATCAGCGGGATCGTGAACGTGTGACTCCCCTCCCATGCAGCGCGTGCGCGGTCTGTCCATACTTATCGTCATTGCCACTGAAGGAGGGAGACAGTATGCACTGGCAGACCCATACCGTTTTCAATCAACCCGCACCGCTTTCCAACAGCAACCTTTTCCTTTCGGACTGCGCGCTGCGTGACGCAGTTTCGCGCGAGGGGGCCGAGTGGGATGTTGAGCTGCTCGCCAGCATCGGGCAGCAGTTAGGTACCGCAGAGTCGCTGGAGCTGGGCAGGCTGGCGAACGTGAATCCGCCGGAGTTGCTTCGCTATGACGCCACCGGAGAGCGCCTGGATGACGTTCGCTTTCACCCGGCGTGGCACCTGCTGATGCAGGGGCTGTGTGCCAATCGGGTGCATAACCTGGCATGGGAAGAGGAGGCGCGTAAAGGGTCGTTTGTCGCGCGGGCCGCACGCTTTGTGCTTCATGCTCAGGTGGAAGCGGGCACGCTTTGCCCGGTCACCATGACGTTTGCCGCCACGCCGCTCCTGCAGCAGGCGCTTCCCAAAATATTTCACGACTGGCTGACGCCGCTGCTCAGCGATCGCTACGATCCGCATCTGGCTCCTGGCGCGCAAAAGCGCGGCCTGCTGATCGGTATGGGGATGACGGAAAAACAGGGCGGCTCGGACGTGCTGAGCAACACCACCAAAGCGGAAAAATGCAGCGACGGCAGCTACCGGCTGGTGGGGCATAAATGGTTTTTCTCCGTCCCGCAAAGCGATGCGCATCTGGTGCTGGCACAGGCGAAGGGCGGGTTGTCCTGCTTTTTTGTGCCGCGCTTTTTACCTGACGGACAGCGCAACGCCGTGCGTCTTGAGCGCCTCAAGGACAAGCTCGGGAACCGCTCCAACGCCAGCAGCGAGGCGGAGTTCCTCGATGCCTCCGGCTGGCTTCTGGGGGAAGAGGGCGAAGGGGTACGGCAGATCCTCAAAATGGGCGGTCTGACGCGCTTTGACTGCGCGCTGGGCAGCCACGGACTGATGCGTCGGGCGCTGTCCGTGGCGCTGTACCATGCGCATCAGCGCCAGACCTTCGGCAAAAATCTTATCGATCAGCCGCTCATGCGCGAAGTGCTAAGCCGGATGGCGCTGGTGCTGGAGGGGCAAACGGCGCTGCTGTTTCGCCTGGCGCGGGCGTGGGATAAACGCACGGATCCGCAGGAGGCGGCATGGGCGCGGCTGTTTACCCCGGCCGCGAAGTTTAGCGTGTGCAAAGCGGGCATCCCGTTTGTCGCGGAGGCGATGGAGGTGCTGGGCGGGATCGGATATTGCGAAGAGAGCGAACTTCCCCGCCTGTACCGAGAGATGCCGGTGAACAGTATCTGGGAAGGTTCAGGAAATATCATGTGCCTGGACGTGCTGCGCGTGCTGGCGAAGCAGCCGGGGATTCACGATCTGCTTGCCGATGAGTTTGCACAGGTAAAAGGGCAGGACAGACACTTCGACCGCAGCTGGCGACAGCTTCAGCAAAAACTGCGTAAACCGCAGGAGGCGCAGGGGCGGGAGATCGCGCAGCAGCTTTTCCTGCTGGGTGCCGGGAGCGAAATGCTGCGGCACGCGTCGCCTCCGGTGGCGCAGGCGTGGTGCCGCATGATGCTCGATACCCGTGGCGGCACGCTGATGAGCGAGCAGGTGCAAAGCGACCTGCTGCTGCGTGCGACGGGCAGAGTTGGCTAGCCTTTTAGCTGGAACAGACTCACCAGCTGGGCCAGATGTGATCCCTTCTCGCGCAGCGTTTGAGCCGTTTGTTCGCTGCGTGAGATGCGATCCGCATTGATATGCGACGCTTCGCCAATGTGGGTCATGGCGAGATTAACCTGGCCAATCCCTGCGGACTGCTCGCGTGAGGCATGGTTAATCTCGGTGACCAGCTGGCTGATGTTATCGATATGAATGATGATGTCATCCATCGCCAGGCGGGTCTTTTCAGACAGCGCATGGCCCTCACTCACTTTTCTGAGCGTATCGCCAATCAGCTGTTCAATCTCCTTCACCGCGTTAGCGCTGCGTCCCGCCAGGGCGCGAACTTCCTGCGCGACTACCGCAAACCCTTTTCCGTGCTCACCCGCGCGGGCCGCTTCCACTGCCGCATTCAGCGCCAGAATATTGGTCTGGAAAGCGATGGATTCGATCACGCGCGTGATGTCTTCGATGCGTTTTGACGCTTCGCGAATATCGTCCATGGTCGACACCGCGTGGGTGACCGTCTCACCGCCCTGATGGACCGCGAGCGAGGTTTCACCGACCAGCTGCTGCGTTTGCTCCATGTTGGCGGCATTTTGCTGCACGGTGGCGGCCAGCTGCTCCATGCTGGCGGAGGTCTCTTCCACGCTGCTCGCCTGCTTGTTGATCTGCTCTGAAATCTCGCCGGTGTCGGCGGCCAGCGCGTTGGTGCCCAAATGGATCTCGCCAGCGGCCTCGCGGACCTGCAGGACAATTTTTTGCAGGCCGCCGCCGATGCCGTTGATGGCGTCGATCAGCTGGCCGACTTCGTCCTGGCGCGTCACGGGCAGGCTGGAACGGAGATCCCCTGCGGCATATTGCCGGGCAAGATGGATCACTTTGCGCAGCGGTCGGGTCAGCACGCGGCGAATAAGAATCACGAACAGGCCAGCAAACAGGATGGATAAGACCACGCCGGCCAGCAGGAAGCGATCGCGCATGGCGGTAACGCTTGAAAGCAGCACCGATTTATCCACTTCGCCGACGATAGTCCAGTTCCAGCCTGGCAGCGGGGTATAGGCCATTTTCAGCGTGCGGCCGTCGTCGCTTACGCGTTCCAGCGTGCCGGGCTTGTCACTCAAAAGCTGTTGCTGCGTCGCGCCGTCCCACTTCGGCAGCTGTCCCTCTTCACCGGCATGGAACAGGTATTGCCCGCGCGTTTTGCCGTTGCTGCGATCCAGCACGAAGAAGTGGCCGCTCTCGCCCAGGCGGCGGGTGAGGATTTTCTCGCGCATGACGTTCCAGGAATGCGTAATGTCCACGCCAACAAAGACGATCGCAATGACCTGGCCTTCGGCGTTTTTAACCGGCTGATACTGGGTGATATAGCGTTTGCCAAACAGCAGCGCCAGGCCACGGTAGACTTCCCCTCTGTTGACGGCGGCAAAGGCCGGGCTGGTGGTATCCAGCACGGTGCCCATCGCCCGCTCGCCGTTCTCTTTGCGCAGGGAGGTGGCGACGCGAACAAAGTCGTTACCGCTGCGTACAAACAGCGTGGAGATTGCTCCCGTACGGCTCAGAAAATCATCGGAAAAAGAGGTATTTTCATGGAGTTCAGCGTCTCCCCCTTTCAGTAGGGGTACGGTGAGCCCGTTAATGGTCCGGGGCTGCTGAGTATCGACGCTAAAAGGCTGGGGCAGAAATGTCGTAAACAGTTTGGTGTAGCTTTCGACTTCTTCGCTCAGGCTGGTATTAAACATCTGCACCATGTCGACCATGCCTGTGGACTGATTATGCAGATCTTCGACGGCGAGGGCTTCAAGCTGCTGGCTGGCTTTTTGACTGAGCAGAAAAGTGAAAAGCAGAAACAGCGTGGCGACACTGATGCCCGTAAGCAGCGACAGCTTTGCCCCCAGGCCTGCACGGCGAAAAACGTTGATCATAAATTGCTCATCATTGAAAAGGTATGGTTCTTCAACGGCAGAGCGGGGATTACGTTTACTGAATTAATGTAACAAAATGTTATTTTCTTGTTATTGATTGGTTTTTCATACGATAAAAGATTTGCAAAAACGAAAAGCCACTAAAAATAAGTGGCTTTTATCAGGAGGGATATTACACGTAAAGAATGGCCTGTACTCGCCAGTGGTCGATGTGGTGATCTTCCTGCATCTGGATGATGCGATACCATGAAGCACCCTGCTCATCGGCCTTTAATGCCACAACGCGTTCAACGTCCTGCGGGCTCCCCGAGATATTATTCACGGAGATCTGGCCAATTTCATTCAGGCCAGTCACACAGTCAGCACTGGCGAATTCTGCTGACTGCGCGGTGGTGCTCACCAGGCCTGCTGAGAGCAACAGAGAGGTCAAAGCAAGAGTTCGTTTCATCGTCAGCTCCATTTCACATATCTCCGGTATCCGCCGGGCAATCCTTCGCGAATAAACTCCCTTCCATTGACGCGGGCATGGAGTTTATTGTGGACAGGAAAATGTCTATGGACGCAAAGCAGTGTAAATCTCGTTCAAAGGAAAACCATTATTTACGGTACAAAATGGCCTGTGAATACCACTGTCCCGTTATGATGGTTTCGTCGATCATAATGATGACGTAATAATCTGCTTTGGCGGCGACGGCCTGTGCTTTTATTGCCGCTTCTGCGTCATCCGGGGAGCCGCGTACCAGCGCGGAAATCGTGCCCATTCGTTGTAATCCTTCCGTCTGATTACGACGAATCTCCTGTGGATGATCGGCGACCGGTGGAGCGGGTTGCGGCGTTCCCTGCAGCGCGCTACAGCCACTGAGCAGAAACACCAGCACTAAAGCAGCAAACCTGCGCATAACCATATCTCGTTTCCTGATAGCCATAGTGTAGTTGTCTGTGAATTTAGTTTTGGGGGAATGTTCCCGAAGTGTTATCTGGGACGTATATTTCGAATGAAAATGACGTGAAAGCGTAACCCAGTTCTCAACATTATGAATCATACATTCGCACAGGGTCGACAATGATTGAAATTGAAATACGCCACCTCGGCGACCATGAAATTTTACACGCGATGCCAGCGGGTAAACGTGATAAACCGCTGCCTGTTGTGGTTTTTTATCATGGGTTTACCTCATCGAAGCTGGTTTACAGTTATTTTGCCGTCGCGCTGGCGCAGGCGGGGTTTCGGGTAGTGATGCCTGATGCACCCGACCACGGTGCACGCTTTTTGGGTAACGAACAGGCGCGTCTTGGGCAGTTCTGGCACACTCTGCACGGGAGTCTGACCGAGTTTGCCGGGGTGCGCGATGCGCTGTATAAGGCAGGGCTGGTGGCCGACAATCGTCTGGCTGTCGCCGGGGCGTCGATGGGCGGTATGACGGCGCTGGGGATTATGACGCATCATCCGGAAGTGAAGTCGGTCGCCTGCCTGATGGGCTCGGGCTATTTTACGTCGCTGGCGAAGACGCTCTTTCCCCCTAAGGAATTAGCGGAAATCACCGCGACGCTCGAAGAGTGGGATGTGTCCCGGTCATTGCCGCGCGTGGCCGATCGCCCACTGCTGCTATGGCACGGTGATGCGGATGATGTGGTCCCGCCCGAGGGAACCTTCCGTCTGCAGCAGGCGTTAATGAATGAAGGACTGGACGGTAATCTGACCTGCCTGTGGGAACCTGGCGTCCGCCACCGCATCACGCCAGCGGCGCTGGACGCCACGGTGGCATTTTTCCGCCAGTACCTTTAAATGCGCAGCACCTTAACTCCCTGATCTTCCAGCTTCTGGAGGAGCTCAGGGGGGCTTATGCCGATGGTATTCCGGAGCCTTTCTCAAAAAAAAGCCCCCGGGCAGGGGGCAACGTCAACTATGGCTATGTTCTCGTTGTTGGCTTTCCTGGTGCTAGCGTTAAAGCGTTATCGGTAAATATCTGCACTGGCGTGCATGTTGCCGTTGCTGCCGGGCTCACGGGTTAACATGACGTGGTAATAGGTTGCGCCCTGCGCATCGGTTTCTTCGTTTAGGGCCTGATCTGCTTCACTTTCCGTGGCGAAATTATGATTGATGTAAATGACGCCCAAGCTTTGCACATCATCCATGTTTCTGGCCTGTCGGCTGTCTATCTTGATGGCTGCCATCGCGTTTGCACTGAGCAAAAGCGCCGCCATTATGGCTAATGCGATTTTTTTCATGATATGCGCTCCACGACTACGTGCTGCGAGAGGGGGGATGCTCCTTCTTTAATTCAGGTGATTTCTGATTAAAGTGTAATCACTCATCCAGCGGGGATGCGTGACCATTTCTGATGCAGTTGTTCAAAAAAACAACGCTTCCGGATGTGACCAATTTTAAATCACCTACTTAGACCCGCTTCGCGCTTTGTGCGAATTATTTGTGCAATCAGCTTGAGTTTCCAGGGGCGCGCAAGTATTATGACGCGTCAATTTTTCAGCCGACCTTTAACACGTTCCTTGCCTCCCCGGGCCTCGGCTGACCCAGACAGGAGGCTGAATAATCCGTAAGGAGCAATTCGATGCGTCATTACGAAATCGTTTTTATGGTCCATCCTGACCAGAGCGAACAGGTTCCGGGTATGATCGAGCGTTACTCTGCTGCCATCACTGGTGCAGAAGGTACGATCCACCGTCTGGAAGACTGGGGCCGCCGTCAGCTGGCTTACCCGATCAACAAACTGCACAAAGCACACTACGTTCTGATGAACGTTGAAGCGCCGCAGGAAGTTATCGATGAGCTGGAAACTACCTTCCGCTTCAACGATGCCGTTATCCGCAGCATGGTTATGCGTACCAAAAACGCAGTTACCGAAGCATCTCCGATGGTTAAAGCGAAAGACGAGCGCCGTGAGCGTCGCGATGATTTCGCAAACGAAACCGCAGATGATTCTGATGCTGGGGATTCTGAAGAGTAATTTCTGATGACCAACCGTCTGGCGTTGTCCGGCATCGTATGCAGGGCTCCCCTTCGAAAGGTCAGTCCATCAGGAATTCCGCATTGCCAGTTCGTGCTTGAGCATCGTTCTGTGCAAGAGGAAGCCGGGTTTCACCGGCAGGCGTGGTGCCAAATGCCCGTTATTATTAGCGGACACGAAAACCAGGCCATTACTCACAGTTTAACGGTCGGTAGCGCAGTAATCGTTCAGGGGTTCATCTCTTGCCACAAGGCAAAGAACGGCCTGAGCAAAATGGTTCTGCATGCCGAGCAGATTGATTTGATAGATTCTGGAGACTAGCCATATGGCACGTTATTTCCGTCGTCGCAAGTTCTGCCGTTTCACCGCGGAAGGCGTTCAAGAGATCGACTATAAAGATATCGCAACGCTGAAAAACTACATCACCGAAAGCGGTAAGATTGTCCCAAGCCGTATCACCGGTACTCGTGCAAAATACCAGCGTCAGCTGGCTCGCGCTATCAAACGCGCTCGCTACCTGTCCCTGCTGCCGTACACTGATCGTCATCAGTAATCGGGCACGGTCCATTAATACGACTTTAAGAGGATAAGGTAATGCAAGTTATTCTGCTTGATAAAGTAGCAAACCTGGGCAGCCTGGGTGATCAGGTTAACGTTAAAGCGGGTTACGCACGTAACTTCCTGGTTCCACAGGGTAAAGCTGTTCCAGCTACCAAGAAAAACGTAGAGTTTTTCGAAGCACGTCGCGCTGAACTGGAAGCCAAACTGGCTGACGTTCTGGCGGCTGCTAACGCTCGCGCTGAAGCAATCAACGCACTGGGCACCGTTACCATCGCGTCTAAATCAGGCGACGAAGGTAAACTGTTCGGTTCCATCGGTACCCGCGATATCGCTGATGCAGTAACTGCTGCAGGCGTTAAAGTGGCTAAGAGCGAAGTTCGTCTGCCGAACGGCGTTCTGCGTACCACTGGTGAGCACGAAGTTGACTTCCAGGTTCACAGCGAAGTGTTCGCTAAACTGGTTGTTAACGTTGTAGCTGAGTAATTTTTTACTCTGCTCACGTTGAAACGCCGGCCTTGTGCCGGCGTTTTGCTTTTTACAGCTCCGGGCCCTTAACGCGCCCTGATAAAACTGCCGTCTGGCTGGCGGGTAAACAGCACCTGTTGTCCGTTTCCTGTATCAATCGTTAATCCTGTCACCACACCGCTGGCATTCTGACGAACCTGCACCATCTGTCCATTCTGCAGGTTACTGAGCGGCTTACCTGCACCTTCCACCTTCGCCATGGCATACACGTCGGTTGGCGGCAGGTTATGGTCGCGGAACAGCTGTGCCAGGGTTTTGCCCGGCTCCACGCGATAGGAACGCCACTGTTGCTCGATGCCGGTAGGCTGTTGCGTCTGAGGCTGAGCGGCGGCTTGATCCTGTGGTTGTTCATCCTGAATGGGCTCTGGCTCAACCGGTGCAACCTGACCCGGATCGTTAGACGGGGTGACAAGCTGCGTTTGCATCGGCTGTGCGTCAGGCTGCGGTCGCGTCTGCGACTGAATGTCCAGTTGGGCATTCCGGGTAACGGGTACGGTATCGACATCATTGCTCCCGGAAGGAAGCAGGAAGCCCACGATCACCATCAGCGCGCCAATGATAATCCCTCTGCGATGCAGAGGAGGCAGCGGGTCCATGATGCGAAAATTGTCCGGCGCCTGCCAGATTTTCGCCAGGGTAGGTTTCAGTTCAAATCGCCCGGGCATGGCACTCCTCCTGCTCCGCGTCTTTTTTATCCTGTGTTCCGAAGTATAGTTTGCTAACTGCCTGAACGGCGTAGCAAACCCGACATCCGTGACATCAGTTCGGGATTAATCCTGGTTATCTCTATTGTTTCTGTTTCGTCGCGGTTTGTCACCTTAACTTCAGACAAAGTTTTACCCATAAGGGCATGGCTGATATGCTGCCCGCTACTTTAAATGTGATGGAAGGAAAACCCATGACCACCCCGACTTTTGACACTATCGAAGCGCAGGCAAGTTACGGTATCGGCTTGCAGGTAGGACAGCAGCTGAGCGAATCCGGCCTGGAAGGTCTGTTACCAGAAGCGCTGGTGGCGGGTATCGCTGACGCACTGGAAGGCAAACAGCCTGCCGTTCCGGTTGACGTTGTGCACCGTGCGCTGCGTGAAATCCACGAGCGTGCTGACGCCGTGCGTCGCGCACGCTTTGAAGAGATGGCCGCCGAAGGTGTGAAATATCTGGAAGAGAACCGTGAGCGTGAAGGCGTGAACAGCACCGAGTCTGGTCTGCAGTTCCGCGTGATCAATCAGGGTGACGGCACAATCCCGGCGCGTACCGACCACGTTCGCGTACACTACACCGGTAAGCTGATCGACGGTACCGTGTTCGACAGCTCCGTGGCGCGCGGCGAACCGGCTGAGTTCCCGGTGAACGGCGTTATCGCAGGCTGGATTGAAGCGCTGACCCTGATGCCAGTCGGTTCCAAATGGGAACTGACTATTCCGCATAACCTGGCCTACGGCGAGCGCGGCGCTGGTGCGTCCATCCCGCCATTCAGCACCCTGGTCTTTGAAGTCGAGCTGCTGGAAATTCTGTAATCGACTTTTCTTATTTCCTCTCTCCGGTTGGGGAGAGGAAAATAGTGTAAAAACCTATAGTTATGGTGCAATCAACATTTTATCTTGCAAACGAAACTGTTGCGTGTATTTTTGTGAGCTGTTTCGCGCTGCATGAGTGATATGACACTCACTTTCAACATATTATTAACATAATATCTAAATCATAGTATTCATCCCGCCGATTCTTACCTAATATCGATTAGCCCTTACAAGGGAACGTCATCTTTTGACGTATTTAAAGGCCAGAAGAGCCTTAACAACACAGACAGGCATAAACAGGAAAATATCACATGGTAGATCAGGTTAAAGTCGTCGCCGACGAAGGGGCGTCGTCTGAACAGTCGCTACGGCGCAATCTCACAAACCGTCATATTCAGCTCATTGCCATCGGGGGTGCCATCGGTACCGGGCTGTTTATGGGGTCAGGCAAAACTATTAGTCTCGCCGGGCCGTCAATCATATTCGTTTATATGATTATCGGTTTTATGCTGTTCTTCGTGATGCGTGCAATGGGTGAACTGCTGCTCTCGAACCTCGAATACAAATCCTTTAGCGACTTCGCTTCTGACCTGCTCGGGCCGTGGGCGGGCTATTTCACCGGCTGGACCTACTGGTTCTGCTGGGTTGTCACCGGTATGGCGGACGTCGTGGCGATTACCGCCTACGCGCAGTTCTGGTTCCCGGGTCTGTCGGACTGGGTCGCCTCGCTGGCGGTTATTGTTCTGCTGCTGAGCCTGAACCTCGCCACCGTTAAAATGTTCGGTGAGATGGAGTTCTGGTTCGCGATGATCAAAATCGTGGCCATTGTCGGGCTCATCGTGGTGGGCCTGGTGATGGTGCTCACCCACTTCCAGTCACCAACCGGCGTTCAGGCATCGTTTACCCATCTGTGGAATGACGGCGGCTGGTTCCCGAAAGGTATTAGCGGCTTCTTTGCCGGCTTCCAGATCGCGGTATTTGCGTTCGTGGGCATTGAGCTGGTGGGCACGACGGCAGCGGAGACCAAAGATCCCGAGAAGTCTCTCCCGCGCGCGATAAACTCTATTCCGCTGCGTATCATCATGTTCTACGTCTTCGCGCTGATCGTCATTATGTCCGTGACGCCGTGGAGCTCCGTGGTGCCAACCAAGAGCCCGTTCGTTGAGCTGTTCGTGCTGGTAGGCCTGCCTGCTGCCGCGAGCCTGATTAACTTCGTGGTGCTGACCTCTGCGGCATCTTCCGCGAACAGCGGCGTGTTCTCCACCAGCCGTATGCTGTTTGGCCTGGCGCAGGAAGGCGTAGCGCCGAGCGCGTTCGCCAAGCTCTCTAAGCGTGCCGTACCGGCAAAAGGGCTGACCTTCTCCTGCATGTGCCTGCTGGGCGGCGTGGTGATGCTCTACGTGAACCCAAGCGTGATTGGCGCGTTCACCATGATCACCACGGTCTCAGCGATCCTGTTTATGTTCGTCTGGACCATCATCCTCTGTTCATATCTGGTGTACCGCAAGCAGCGCCCACATCTGCATGAGAAATCGATCTACAAGATGCCGCTGGGCAAGCTGATGTGCTGGGTGTGTATGGCGTTCTTCGTCTTCGTGCTGGTTCTGCTGACGCTGGAAGATGATACCCGTCAGGCACTCATCGTCACGCCGCTGTGGTTTATCGCGCTGGGGCTGGGCTGGGTGTTTATCGGTAAGAAACGTATGGCAGGCGTACGGTAAAAGCAAAACGGCAACTTCGGTTGCCGTTTTTAGTTTTTGCACCCTCTCCCGTGGCAGAGGGGCGGGGTGGGGGCATCAGGCCGCAGCGGCCTTTTTTATTCCCCCGCTAATGCCCGCGGGAACAGAACGTTGTTCTCGAGACTGATGTGTTCCATCAGGTCGTCAATCATCTCGTTAATGCCGTTGTACATCGCTTTCCACGTTGTGCACGCTTCTGCCGGCGGCGTAACGTTGTGGGTGGTGTGTTTGATCACTTCCAGCAGTTCGCCCGCGTCATCATGCTCGCTTTCCATCACGCTGATGGGCCCCATCGCCTGGCTTCCCATACCCTGTTTAATCATCGGGAAGAGGATCTGCTCTTCCTTCATCATGTGGCTTGAAAGCTCTTCGTGCAGCAGGGTCAGGTACTTTGCCAGACCGCGCGGTACGGTAGGTTTGTCGGCATGGACGCGCTCGACTTTGGTCGCCTGAAGAATCAGTTCCGGCAGTTGCTCACGGTGACGGTCATGATAACGCACGATGATATGGTCGATGATTTCCGCGAGCGGGGCGGTTCGCCAGTCTTTGTCGATGGGCTGCTCGGCCAGCTGCGCCAGCTCTGCTTCAATAACCTCAACGTCCAGCTCTTTGCGTGAGGCCGCACGCTCCAGTGTTTGCTTACCGCCGCAGCAGTAGTCCATATCGTATTTACGGAACAGCGCAGAAGCGCGAGGAATGGAGAGCGCCAGCTCGCCAAGGGGTTGGTCGCGAAAGGCCATAGCAGTTACCTCGTCATCAATATTATAAGGTGCATATTAAATGCATCTTTAGGCCAGCGCTATAACCCTTTAGAGGGAAGGGGGAAAGTGAGATGTGGATCACAAAAAAATCCCACTTTTAACTCTCTGAATGGGCTCAGGAAAGTGGTTTCGAAACTTTTTAAAGGTGGAGGAACAGTAAACAACCCGCCGCGCCTGCCGATATATCCACGTCAGACAAACCTGCATATAACAAAGGCAACGCATGTTTAAACGTATAAAAGTCATTACCCTTCTGATTTCGGTGCTGCTTGTGCTCGGCATCATGCAAGTGATTTCCGCTGGTATCTTTATCAACGCCCTGAATAACGATAAAGATAACTTCACCGTGTCGCAGCTCTCCAGCAAGAACGTGGCGGAGTTTACCGATGCGTGGATCAGTCTGAACCAGGCTCGCGTCACCCTGAACCGCGGGATGCTGCGCCTGCAAAGCAGCATGGCCTCACAAATTAACGGCGGTCAGCTGAATGAGCTGGTGACCACGGCGAAAAATCTGCTGACTGAAGCGCAGGTTCATTACGATAAATACTATGCCCTGCCGAACACGCCAGGCCTGGATGAGAACCTGACCAACCAACTCGAAGAGCAGTACCGCATTTACTCTGCAACGCTGACGCAAATGAACGTTCTGCTGAGCCAGGGCAATCTGGAAGATATGTTCAAGCAGAATGCCGAACAGAAACAAAACGCGATGCAGACGGTATATCGTGAATGGCGCGAAGCGCAGGCAATGCTTACCGATAAAGGCATCCAGGACAATGAAAGCGACTACAAGCGCATCCTGTGGATCCTCTCTGCGGTTATGCTGCTGGTGATTGTGGTGATTATCTCCAGCTGGATCGCCATGCGCCGCGTGCTGCTGCTGCCTCTTGAAGAGGTGATTAACCATATTCGCGCTATTGCTGCAGGCGATCTCACCCAGCCGATTCAGGCAGACGGTAATAATGAAATGGCCATCCTTGCGCGCAACGTTCAGGAGATGCAAACCTCGCTGGCGAACACCGTGGGCGTGGTGCGTGAAGGTGCGGATACCATTTACACCGGTGCAGGCGAAATCTCTGCAGGCAGTAACGATCTCTCTTCCCGCACCGAGCAGCAGGCCGCGTCTCTGGAAGAGACGGCAGCCAGCATGGAACAGCTGACGGCGACCGTGAAGCAGAACGCTGATAACGCGCGTCAGGCTTCCCGTCTGGCACTGGATGCCTCCTCAACGGCGAAGAAGGGCGGTAACGTGGTTGAAGGCGTCGTGCGGACGATGGACGAAATCGCCACCAGTTCCAGCAAAATTGCGCAAATTACTAACGTGATCGACGGCATTGCTTTCCAGACGAATATCCTGGCGTTGAACGCGGCGGTGGAAGCCGCGCGTGCGGGCGAGCAGGGCCGTGGTTTTGCAGTTGTGGCAGGCGAAGTGCGTACTCTTGCCCAGCGTAGCGCCCAGGCGGCGAAAGAGATTAAAGCGCTGATCGACGATTCCGGTGAACGCGTGAACGCGGGCTCTCAGCTGGTTAACGAAGCCGGGGAGACGATGGCAGAGATCGTCAATGCGGTCACCCGCGTCACCGACATCATGGGCGAAATTGCTTCGGCCTCTGACGAGCAGAGCCGTGGTATCGATCAGGTGGGCCAGGCGGTAGCCGAAATGGACCGCGTGACCCAGCAGAACGCCTCGCTGGTGGAGGAGTCTGCGGCCGCGGCGGCGGCGCTGGAAGATCAGGCTGCACGCCTGAACGAAGCGGTGGCGGTGTTCAAAATTACCCGCAACCAGGCGGTAAAAGCGGCGCCGGTAAAAACCTATGTGCCAAAAGCGCAGCCTGTCGCGGCGGCGTCTGAAGGGAACTGGGAAACGTTTTAAGGGCTTGCCCGGTGGCGGCTACGCCTTACCGGGCCTACGGTTTTGTAGGCCCTGCAAGCGCAGCGCCGCCGGGCAATACTCACATCTCCGATGCCGGAACAACCCTCGGTTTTTCCGGCTTCGCTCTCACCGCCATCACTACCCCCACCACCAACAGCACGATCCCACAGGTCGTGAACAGCGGCGGTACGCTCTGGCGCATCAGAAAGGTATAAAGCAGTCCGGCCAGGGTTTCGAAGACAATCAGCGGCCCTAATATCACCGTCGGCAGCTTCTGGCTGGCAATATTCCAGCACAGCGCGCCCACCCATGAACACAGCACGGCGATCGCCACCATCAGGCCGATAAACACCCACGGTCTTGGCCCGAAAGGCTGGGCGAAGTCCGGCTGCTGATGGCCCAGCCAGAGGCATGCGCCGAGATACCCTACGACTGATACGGGCAGCGTGACCAGCGCCTGCGCCGTGGCCCACATCATCGGGTGCTTGTCCGGGTTCTCCCGCAGCCAGCGCGCGTTGCGCAGGGCATACCATGCCCAGCACGCCACGGAAATGAACGCCAGCAGAATACCAGAACCGTAACGCCACAGGTCAACATTCGCCTGGCCATGACGCAGCTCGGCAATATTGACGCATATCAGCCCCAGGGCAGTGCAGACCAGCGCCGGCGCCATTTTAGACCACGCCAGTTTGCCATCGCGCTGGCTGTAGAGCAGGTTAGCAAAGACGGGGATGACGACCGGCAGCGTGCCGATAATCATGGTCGATACCGGCGCACCGGTACGCTGAATGGCGCTCGCGAGGCAAACGTAATAGATAAGATTGCCCATCATGGTCAGCGCCAGCGCGGTACCCCAGTCCTGACGGCTGAGCTGACGCAAGCGCGCGCGTCCCAGCCACGCCAGAGGCAGGGCAATCAGCCCCAGCGCCAGATAACGTCCGGTCGACTGCAATATTGCCGGATACTCGGGCACGATCAGCGGGCCGACGAAAATCAGACCCCACATCATCCCGGCCAGCAGGGCATACAACACTCCACTAATCATTTTTCCATCCACAGGTATTTACGCTATATGCAGTGTAGGAGGGGAAAATACGCGCGTATTGTATGAGATTGCGCATTAGCGCCGGATGACCTGCTTCTGGTAGCGCACGGGCGTAATGCCGTAGCGGCGGGTAAACGCGCGGGTGAGATGCGACTGATCGGTCAGCCCGGTTGCGGCGGCGACCTCTGCGGCGGGCATGCCGTGCGTGAGGAATGCTTTGGCGCGCCAGAGGCGAATGGCCATCAGCATCTGATGTGGCGTCACGTGAAAATGGGCTTTGAACTGGCGCTGAAAATGATACGGGCTGAGTGAAACGACGCTGGCCAGCTCGTCCAGCGTCAGGGGGTACATGTAGTTGTCGTGCAGGTACTCGCGTACGCGTTCGAAGCGGTGCGCGCCTTCCTGGACCTGCGGCGCGTGATGGGCCAGAGGCTGGAAGGTCTCAATCAGATCCAGCAGTAATCCTTTTTGCGCAAGCGGATCGTCCGTGTGCCACAGGCCGTAAATCAGCCTGCCGATTTGCTGTGAGCGCAACGGGTCATGGCGGGTCACGTCGCTAAACCACCAGTGCCTGAGGCCGGTCACCTCTTCAAGCAGAGCGGGTTCGATATAGACCATCCGGTAGCGCCAGCCGCCCTCGGTGGCGGATTCACCGGTGTGGATCTCGTCCGGGTTCATGGTGACGACGGATTTTTCCGCCGCGAGATGCTGGCTACCGCGATAGCGAAAGCGTTCGGCACCGGTTTCAATCGTGCCGATCCCGAAGGCTTCATGGGTGTGAGGCTCAAAGGCGTAGTCAGAAATGTGCGCGTGGTACAGCTCCAGGCCCGGCAGCTGCGCCAGATGGCGAAAGCGCGCTCTGTCTCTTTCATCATTAAACTGTTCCGGTACGCCTTGCACGTTGAACCTCCTCGTGGTCATCTTTTCATTATCAGAGATGACCGGCGTTTATGCACTAAACATCTTTGCCCGGACGGTCTTACGGTAATCCCCCGGTGAAACCGTTGTTTTATGCTTAAACTGGCGATTAAAGTGCGCAATATCCTGATATCCCACCGCATTGGCGATCTCCTGAATGCACAGATTGGTGGATTGCAGCATTGTCATGGCGGATTCAATTCTGGCGGTTAATAAATACTGCAGGGGAGACATGTCGGTGGCATTTTTAAAGCGACGGTTGAAGTTGCGCAAACTCATGCCAGCCATATCGGCAAGATTCTGCATGGATATATCCGAGGCGCAGTTGGCTTTTATCCAGGTTTGAATTTGAACAATATCTTCATCCGGATGCGGTTTGTTTTCTTCACTGTAACACTGGCGATCGAACTGACTACGAATTTCATGGAAAAATGTCCGTTGAGTATGTGTGGCTACACGTTTCCCGTATATCGTTTCGATAAAATGAATCGTCAGATCTGACAGGGCCTTAACGCTGGCGGCACAGTAAATATTATCGGCCTGCGTGAGAAAATGTTTGGTTTGTAATTTTACGCTGGGGTAGTCGCGCGAGAATTGTTTGAAGTAGTGCCAGTGGGTGGTGGCGGGCTTTCCGTTGAGCAATCCCGACTCCGCCAGAAAACAGCAGCCCGTTCCGACGGCAGCGATACGGGTTCCTCGCACAGCCTGCTCGGTCAACCATTTCAGAAGTTCAGGCTTTTGTCTGACCACTGCTCGAGGGTTGCGCCACAGGGCAGGAAGATAGATAACGTCATAGTGCCTGTCTGCGGCAAGCGTGGTATCGGCGGTAATGCTAAAGCCACTTTGCGTCAGGATGGGCTCGTTATTTATGCCAATAGTATGAACTTTCAGTATATTCTCCGGACGACAGGGCCTGAACGCAGATGTCTCCGTTTTGTGCGTGTCTGCGTGGGATGTTGTTTTTTGCTCGGCTAAATAGCTGCTGGCTGCGGCTTTCCACATTTCAATCGGCAGACTGAGACCGGAACTTAGCATGCGTTCACATAACACAAATCCAATTTGTGTATTTGTCATTTTCGATTAATACCTGTTTTGACTATTATTTTTGGTGACTCATCGTTGCCCTAGCCAAAAAAGTCAGCATTTTGGCTGGATTTTCATATTAGCTTTTGTCGGTAATTTGTAAACTAATATCTGAAATTATCGCACTTGCACAAAATAAATCCACGACCACTACAGGATGAATTATGGTGAAATTACCCGTAATAACGGCTTTTGGCGGCTATAGTCCAGCTGGTCGTAGTTCTTTTCATCATGCATTTCGCCGAATGATTATTGATTCATTATCGGAAGAGGAAAGGCAGGAGACGTTATTATCGTTAGCTATTCTGATGGGCGTGCTTAAATATGATGAAGGTGGGTATTGCGACATTTCAGGTAAAAGATTTACGCCCGCTCAGGCTGCCGCGCAGATAAAAGACGAGACGCTGGAAGGAACCCTTATCAGAATAATTACGCGCGACTATTTTGATGTCGATGCTATCACCAGCCATGCAAAATTGAATATGGTTTCTGGCGAAGAAGGATTCAGCTTTAATATCTCAGCCAGACAATTACCGCATCCCTTACCGGCGGGATGGCAGGTTGAGGAATTAGCGGATCGGCGCGTGCGTATTACCGTTCAGGGAGAGATGGACTGTAAAATTGAGGCGTTGTTGCGCACGGAGGTTCAGGCTGCTGGTTTGCTGCCGCAGGGATTCCGGCCGGGTGACCATTACAATTCGCAGTTCCATCCGCGGGCGTTACAAATGGCGATTGTCGGGGCATCGGACGCCATCAACGCTCTGGGGATCCCGTGGCGCGAGATACAGGCAGCGATCGCGCCGGATCAGCTCGGGGTCTATTCGGGCAATATCATGGGACAGCTCGACGATTATGGCTTTGGCGGTATGCTCCAGTCGCGCCTGAAAGGCCAGCGCGTCAGCGCCAAACAGTGTCCGCTGGGCCTGAACAGCATGTGCGCTGATTTCCTCAATGCGTATGTGCTGGGTAGCGTTGGCCATACCAGCGCCACGCTGGGGGCGTGCGCCACGTTTCTGTATAACCTCAATGCGGCAGTCGAAGATATAAAAGCGGGACGCATTCGCGTGGCCGTTGTGGGCAGCGCCGAAGCGCCGGTCACCTCCGAAGTGATTGAAGGATTCGACGCCATGGGCGCCCTGGCAACGGAGAGCAAGCTTAAGCATATTGATGAAACGGAAACGCCCGACTGGCGCAGCAGCAGCCGTCCTTTTGGCGACAGCTGTGGTTTTGTGATCGCAGAATCCAGCCAGTATGTCGTGTTAATGGACGACGAGCTGGCGCTGCAGCTTGGGGCAGAGATCCATGGTTCGGTGGGGAATGTCTTTATCAACGCTGACGGCTTTAAGCGTTCTATTGCGTCACCAGGGCCGGGGAACTACATCACCATGGCGAAAGCCGTGGCTTCGGCAGTGTCGATGGTCGGAATGGAAGCGGTGCAAAAGGGATCGTTTATTCAGGCGCACGGTTCAAGCACGCCGAAGAATTGCGTCTCCGAAGCGGATATTTTTGACCGCGTTGCGCAAGCCTTTGCGATCCGCGACTGGCCGGTGACGGCGGTGAAATCGTATCTCGGTCACTCCCTGGGACCCGCCAGCGGCGACCAGCTTATCAGCTGCCTCGGCGTCTTCCGCTATGGCATTTTACCGGGAATTAAAAGCGTAACCCAGATCGCGCCGCAGGTGAATAACGCACGCTTATCCATTCCTCTTCAGGACTACAAATTAGAGGAAGGCCAGGGGCAAATTGCCTTTATTAATTCAAAAGGCTTTGGCGGTAATAATGCCACGGGGGTGGTTTACTCGCCAAAGCTTACCCATCAATGGTTGCGCAAACGCTACGGGGACGCGGTATTTGCGGATTATCAGCAGCGTAACCGCGAGGTGCGACATCAGGCGAACGCGTACGACGAGTCGGCTTCGCAGGGTGAACTCAACGTTATTTATCTGTTTGGCCAGCAGGGGATAAATGAGGAAGATATTAAGATTGCCAGGGATGGCATCACCCTTCCCGGATTTGAAAAACCGATAATGTACGCGACGGAAAAAGAATACCCGGACTTTTAATCGTTATATCTGTTTTTATTATTAATCAATATGTGTGGGCCGGGTAAGGGAAATCACCCGGCCGCAGGAAAGAACGGTGACACCGTTAAAGAATGGCTTTAATGCTCTGCGCCAGCGGTGTCGTTGCGCGCCCGATCAGTTTGCTCAGCGTATGGCTATCGTCAAAGAGTCCGCCTTTGGAGGCCCCGACATCGGAATCCGCCAGCATATCAGCCAGCCCGGCAGGCAGACCGACGCTTTTAAGCGCGGCGGCAAAATCTGCTTCACTGAGATTCTGATAGGTTACCGGTTTCCCGCTCTGTTTGCTGAGCTCAGCTGCCAGTTCGCTCAGCGTCCAGCCGTGGTCGCCCGCCAGTTCATACACCTTGCCCGCATGGCCCTCTTCAGCGATCACTTTGGCTGCCGCCGCGGCATAGTCTGCGCGGGTGGCAGAGGCAATTTTGCCTTCGCCTGCCGCACCAATAAACACGCCGTGTTCCAGCGCAGGCGGCGCGCTCGCCAGGTAGTTTTCGGTATACCAGCCGTTGCGCAGCAGGGCATAAGGAATCCCGGACGCCGCCAGCGCTTTTTCAGTGGCAACGTGTTCAACGTGCAGGCCGAGCGGTGATGTATCCGCATGCAGCAGGCTGGTGTAGGCGATAAATTTCACCCCAGCCGTTTTGGCGGCGTTAATCACGTTCTGGTGCTGGGTCGCGCGCTGGCCGACTTCGCTGGAAGAGATCAGCAGAAGCTTATCCACGCCGCTCAGCGCGGCGGCGAAGGCGGCTTCATCCGTGTAGTCAGCCTGACGAACCACAATCCCCTGCTGGCTTAAGGCTTGCGCTTTCGCCGGGTTACGTACGATGGCCACAATCTGCTTGGCCGGTACGGTTTTCAGCAGCTGTTCGATAACGAGATGGCCAAGCTGGCCGGTAGCGCCGGTAATCGCGATCATGATGAATCTCCTTCGTGTTTGTCTGATGTTGTGGCACACTAGCACCATAGCTAACTTTTAGTAAGTACGTACAAAAAGGTAAGTATGAAAACAACGATACCGACGCTCAGCGAACAAATGCGCGATGGCAATCTTTTCGCGGAGCAGTGCCCTTCACGAGAGGTGCTCAAACATGTAACCAGCCGCTGGGGGGTACTGATTTTGCTGGCGCTGCGCCAGGGAACGCATCGCTTTAGCGATCTGCGCCGCAAAATGGGCGGGGTGAGCGAAAAGATGCTCTCCCAGTCGCTTCAGGCGCTGGAGCAGGACGGGTTTGTCGATCGCGTATCGTATCCGGTCGTGCCGCCGCACGTAGAGTATAGCCTGACGCCGATGGGTATTGAGGTCAGCGAGAAAGTTGCCGCGCTGGCTGACTGGATTGAGGTGAATACGCCGAAGGTTATGGCGAACAGGGACGATCGCGCGGCGTAAAAGCCGGGTGGCGGCTTCGCCTTACCCGGCCTACCCGTACTCTTTCATCCCGTAGGCCGGGTAAGCGAAGCGCCACCCGGCACAATCGCCGCTACTTGCTTAAATCCACCTGATAAATCGCGAACCCAATATCATCCGTCGCGACCTGTTTCATTGGATACTGCGCCTTCTCCTTGATAAACGTGGCTGCCTTGTCGGATGGCGACGTTTCAAAGCGAATATCCAGTTTCGTATCGCTGTGGATCGGTGCCAGACGCCAGTTGTTATCCACCGCAGGATGAATTTCGCCCGCCTTCTTCGACTCCGCGCTGATCCACGCCGCAAGCACCGAGCGGTTCTCGTCCGGCGAGGCAAAGGCGATATGGCTATCTCCCGTACCGGCAAACTTACCGCCGTAGGCACGGTAGTTATTGGTCGCCACCAGGAAGGTGGCATTCGGGTCGATCGCCTTGCCGTTGAAGGTCAGGTTTTTGATGCGCTCCGCCTGCGGGTTAACCGCCTGGCACTCGCCGTCATATTTCGCCGGCTGGGTGACGTCAATCTGGTAGTTAACGCCGTCGATCACGTCGAAGTTATAGGTACGGAAGCCGTCCCAGTTAATCAGCGACTGCGGCTTACTGCTGTGCGGGTCAATCTGGTTAAACTGTCCGGCAGAACACTCCAGCCACTCTTTTACCTCTTTCCCGGTGGCTTTAACCACCACCAGCGTGTTCGGGTAGAGATAGAGGTCGGCGGCGTTACGGAAGGTCAGCTGGCCCTTTTCGACTTCAACATAGCTGGCCGGGTCATTCTTACGCCCGCCCACTTTGAATGGCGCAGCGGCTGACAGGACCGGCAGTTTTGCCAGATCCGGATCGCCCTGCACAAAGTGTTCGGCATAGGCTTTCTGCGCCATGTTGACGACCTGAACGGTCGGGTCGTCCTGCACTAGCGCGAGGAAGCTGTACATGTTATCGGCGGATTTGCCGATCGGCTTGCTGACGAATTCGCGCGTGGCGTCGTGATCGTGCTTCAGCACGTTGACCAGTTTTTTATCTTCAGCCGCCAGAGATTTTTTCGCTGCAGCGTCGTAGATTGGGCGCGCTTCGGCTTTTGACTGCGTCACCTTCCAGCTGCCACCGTCGTTATTCAGCACCAGATCCACTACGCCAAGATGGTCGCCCCACATACCCGGCATCACCGACGGCACGCCGTTGAGCGTCCCTTTCTCAATGTCAGCCCCTTTGATGCTGACGAAATCTTTACCCGGGAAGACCGCGTGGGCATGGCCGAACAGGATCGCGTCGACGCCAGGGACTTCACTCAGATAGTAAACGGAGTTTTCTGCCATGGCCTGATACGGATCGGCGGAGAGACCAGAGTGGGCGACAACGACCACCAGATCGGCGCCTTTTTTGCGCATTTCCGGCACGTATTTACGCGCGGTTTCGGTGATGTCGTTGACGGTCACCTTACCGTCGAGGTTGGCCTTATCCCACGTCATGATCTGCGGCGGGACAAAACCGATATAGCCGATTTTGAGCGTTTGTTTTTTCCCGTCCCGATCGACAACCTCGGTATTTTTAATCAGGTATGGGGTAAAGAGCGGCTTTTGCGTTTTAACGTCGATGATATTGGCGTTAACGTACGGGAATTTCGCGCCGGCCAGGGCATCGTGAAGGTATTTCAAACCGTAGTTGAATTCGTGGTTGCCGAGGTTGCCGACGGTGTAATCCAGGGTGTTCATCGCTTTATAAACAGGATGGATCTCGCCTTTTTTCAACCCCCTGGTCGCCATGTAGTCCCCAAGCGGGCTGCCCTGAATGAGATCGCCATTGTCGACCAGCACGCTGTTATTCACTTCGCCGCGTGCGGCATCGATCAGGCTCGCCGTGCGTACCAGTCCGAATTTTTCCGTCGGGGTATCTTTGTAGTAATCGAAGTCCATCATGTTGCTGTGCAGATCGGTCGTTTCCAGAATACGCAGATCTACCGTCGCCGCCTGCACGCTCGCTGCAATCAGCGTCGCCAGAAGCGTTGCACTAAACTTAATCATCAGAGGAGTCCTTTTTTCGATGCAGACCACAAAAGAGTATGTATCTATAGCTTGTTGCTTACAGAAATGTGAATCCTGACAGAAAAAAGTAACCTGAAACCGGAATTGCTTCACAGATAGCGGAATTGTTCACATTACGATATAACTAAAACAAAGAGTTAACCTCACTGCGTTAACAAAGAGGTGGAAAATGCTAGAAAAAATTTGTCAGCTCGCACGGGATGCGGGAGATGCCATCATGCAGGTGTATGACGGTATTAAACCTATGGAGGTTGTCAGCAAAGCCGACGATTCTCCGGTCACGGCGGCGGATATTGCCGCGCATAAGGTGATCCTCAAAGGGTTACAGGCCTTAACGCCGGACATCCCCGTCCTGTCAGAAGAAGCGCCGCAAAGCTGGGACGAGCGCCAGCACTGGCAGCGCTACTGGTTGGTCGATCCGCTGGACGGGACAAAAGAGTTCATCAAGCGCAACGGTGAATTCACCGTCAATATCGCCCTGATTGAGAAAGGGAAAGCGGTGCTGGGTGTGGTTTACGCGCCGGTAATGAAGGTGATGTACAGCGCCGCAGAAGGGAAGGCGTGGAAGGAAGAGTGCGGCGTGCGCAAGCAGATCCAGGTGCGCGATGCGCGTCCGCCGCTGGTGGTAATTAGCCGCTCGCACAGCGACAGCGAACTGCAGGAGTACCTGCAGCAGCTGGGTGAACACCAGACCACCTCGATCGGCTCGTCGCTGAAATTCTGCCTGGTGGCGGAAGGCCATGCGCAGCTGTATCCTCGCTTTGGGCCAACCAATATCTGGGATACCGCCGCCGGGCATGCCATTGCTGCGGCCGCCGGGGCGCATGTTCATGACTGGCAGGGCAAACCGCTGGACTACACCCCGCGCGAATCCTTCCTTAACCCCGGCTTCCGCGTCTCTATTTATTGAGCCAGCAGCTTATGCAGCAGGTCGACAACCTGCTGCACCTCTTCCTGGGTTAACGCGCCGTCTTTCGCCCACTGCACGCGACCTTCCTTATCCAACACAATAATCGCTGAGCTTTCTTCCTCCAGCTGCCAGGCCTTACGGGTTACGCCGTTGCTGTCGACGATAAACTGCGACCACGGATAGAGCTTTTTATTGCTCTCAAGGCTTGAGCGCACAAACATCCCGGAGCCCGGAATGGCGTCATCGGTATTAACAATAGTGGTCGTCTGGTAGCGGTCGTGCGGGAATTTCGCGGCCTTGATCGCTTCCACCAGGTTGGCATTTTTCTCTTTTGCGGATGTACGACCGGCAATATGTTGTACAACTCTCACTTTGCCCGCGAGCTGCGCGCTATTCCAGGGTTTGTAGCTAAACTTATCATTGTCGAGAATCAATTCTCCCCGGTCAGCAATGCCGACTGGCGGTACACGTTGTCCTTTTTCAATGTTGTGAGCGGAAGCCCACAGAGGCAGCAGCAGGCAGGCTGCTGCAAGGATATTACGTAGGGTCATGGCGTTTCCTTATTGTTTGCAGGTGATCCGACCACTTGGTCTTACGCTTTAATCATAAGTGCGATCAATGTGGTTTTCCCGCAATCCCGATGCCAGTTTGCGGGTGAACGCACATATCCATGAAAAAACGACGGCTTATACTGCGCCCGGTCACGCTTTGCAAAGATTATTCTGAATAATTGTAATCAAACGGTAAATAAACTTATGCACACTGGGTAACACCGTAGTTCTGGTCTATAGTCATTGGGCATTAAAATTTGCGCTCAGGACAGTCGGGCCGATTGTGGCACCGCAAGAGCGTATGATTCGCAGGAGATACAAGAATGAAAATTTTCCAACGCTACAACCCGCTTCAGGTGGCGAAGTACGTGAAGATCCTGTTCCGTGGACGGTTGTATATCAAGGATGTTGGCGCTTTTGAGTTTGATAAGGGCAAGATCCTTGTCCCAAAAGTGAAGGACAAACAGCACCTGTCTGTGATGTCCGAAGTCAACCGTCAGGTTATGCGTCTGCAAACTGAGATGGCTTAACCAACGTGCTATGCAGTAGTTAAAAAAACGGCTCCCAATGGGAGCCGTTGATGTTTGTGGAGGCTGGAACCTTACGCCGATACCTTCTCTTCCGCATCCGGCAGCTTCGGAACCAGTACGGTCGGTTTGTTGTCGATGCGCGTCACCAGCAGCTGGTCGATGCGGTAGTTATCAATATCCACCACCTCAAACTTGTAGCCGGAGAACTTCACCGAGTCGGTACGTTTCGGGATTTTACGCAGCATAAACATCATAAAGCCGCCGATGGTCTCGTAGTTACCGGACTGCGGGAACTCGTCGATATCCAGCACGCGCATCACGTCTTCAATCGGCGTGCCGCCATCAATCAGCCATGAATTATCGTCACGCTGGACAATCTGCTCTTCCAGCCCCTGGCCAACCAGGTCGCCCATCAGCGTGGTCATCACGTCGTTCAGGGTGATAATACCCACCACCAGGGCGTATTCGTTCATGATAACCGCGAAGTCTTCCCCGGCGGTTTTGAAACTTTCCAGCGCTTCTGAGAGCGTCAGAGTGTCCGGCACAATTAGGGTATTGCGGATCTGCACGCCGCTGTTGAGCGCCAGGCTCTGGTTTGCCAGTACGCGGTTCAGCAGGTCTTTGGAGTCGACGTAACCGATGATGTGGTCGATATCTTCATTACAGACAAGGAACTTAGAGTGTGGATGCTGCGCCACTTTGTTCTTCAGGCTCTGCTCATCTTCATGTAAATCGAACCAGATAATGCTTTCACGGCCCGTCATGGAAGACGGTACGGTACGGGATTCCAGTTCGAACACGTTCTCAATCAGCTCGTGTTCCTGCTTGCGCAGCACCCCGGCCAGCGCGCCGGCTTCCACTACCGCATAGATGTCGTCAGACGTGATGTCGTCTTTACGCACCATAGGCAGCTTAAAGATGCGGAAAATCACGTTCGCCAGGCCGTTGAAGAACCACACCAGCGGACGAAACACGTACAGACAGAAGCGCATCGGGTTGATGATACGCAAAGCCACAGCTTCTGGCGCAATCATACCGATGCGTTTCGGGGTCAGGTCTGCAAAGAGGATGAACAAGCCGGTTACCAGCGAGAAGGAGAGGATAAAGCTGAGCTGTTCGGCCAGTTCAACGGACATGTACTTAACAAACAGGCTGTAAAACGCCGGAGAAAACGCCGCATCACCCACGATACCGCCGAGTATGGCCACCGCGTTGAGGCCAATCTGCACCACGGTGAAGAACATGCCGGGGTTTTCCTGCATTTTCAGGATGCGGGTGGCATTGATGTTGCCTTCATCGGCAAGCAGCTTCAGTTTGATTTTACGGGACGCGGCCAGCGAGATCTCAGATATCGAGAAAAATGCGCTGACGGCAATCAGACAAAGTATTACTAAAATACTGTTTAACATAGTTTATCCGGCTTCTCGCCAGATCCTCAGAAGGGGAGTTGATACCATTTGTGTGGAAACACATTGAACATCCGCTCGTAGCGTTGAGCCGATTATTTCAGCGGGTAGTATAGCGTAAAGAGATGTAAATCTGCCAGAGGTCACAATTTGGCGAAGATGGCCGGCGGGGACGGCTGGTGGATGGATGTTAAGCTATGAGACAACGCTGTCGCTTCTTTGAGCGCCACGCTGCTCGCGTGGCGCTGGAACGGAAATCAGGCCAGCTGTGGCGGCAGGCAGACGCCGATGCCCCCGATACCGCAATAGCCGTACGGGTTTTTATGCAGATACTGCTGGTGATCGTCTTCCGCATAGTAGAATGGTTTCGCGGTTGTGATTTCCGTCGTCACCTCGCGCGTGTCGCCCGCTTCACGCATGGCCTGCTGGAAACGCTCAAGGCTGGCGCGCGCGGCGGCATCTTGCTCCGGCGTGAGCGGATAAATGGCCGAGCGATACTGTGTGCCGTGGTCGTTGCCCTGACGCATGCCCTGCGCCGGGTCGTGGTTCTCCCAGAAGACCTGCAGCAGCTGCTCGTAGCTGATTACCGCAGGGTCATAGACCACGCGCACTGCTTCCGCATGCCCGGTTTCGCCGGAGCAAACTTCGCGATAGGTAGGATTCGGCGTGTAACCGCCCGTGTAGCCAGCCGCCGTGCTGTAAACGCCGGGGAGTTGCCAGAAGAGGCGCTCAACGCCCCAGAAACAGCCCATGGCGAACATGGCGATTTCCATTCCCTCCGGCACGTTGGTCATGGAGTGGTTATTGACGGCGTGTAAGGTCGCCACAGGCATAGGGGTGTTGCGTCCCGGTAATGCATCAGCTTGTGAAACCAGATGCTTTTTGTCGAATAAACTCACGATGGGGCCTCCCGGGGTGCGATGTTTCAGTTAAGGTTGTCACGAAGCGTTTAATTGAACACAATAAATGCGCTGAATCAGTCTAGATTTAATCATAAGAAATATTTGGGTGTTACACCCATTTTCAACCCGCGATTCGGGTTTTTGGCCACAGGCCGTATTTTGCCGCGGAGCGGCACTTCATTTGCTTCCAGGGTGGAAACAGGGATATTCAGGAGAAAACGTGACAAAAATCCGCCAGTTATGTTTAGTCAGTGTGTTGCTGACAAGCGGGATTGCCAGCGCGGCGAATGTCCGTTTGCAGGTTGAGGGGTTATCCGGGGCGCTACAAAAAAACGTGCGTGCGCAGTTGTCGACCATCCAGAGTGATGAGGTGACGCCGGACCGGCGTTTTCGCGCGCGCGTAGATGATGCGATCCGTGAAGGGCTGAAAGCGCTGGGGTATTACGAACCCACTATTGATTTTGACCTCCGTCCGCCGCCAAAGAAGGGGCGCCAGGTCCTTATTGCCCGCGTTTCGCCGGGTGAGCCGGTACTGATTGGCGGTACGAACGTCATCCTGCGCGGCGGGGCGCGTACCGACCGGGATTATCTGGACCTGCTCAGCACGCGGCCGAAAATCGGTACCGTGCTTAACCACGGTGACTACGACCATTTCAAAAAAGAGCTGACGAATGTTTCCCTGCGTAAGGGCTACTTTGACAGCCAGTTCAATAAAAGCCAGCTGGGCATTGCGCTGGAGAGACGTCAGGCCTTCTGGGATATCGACTACGACAGTGGAGAGCGCTACCGCTTTGGCGACGTGACGTTTGAAGGTTCGCAAATTCGCGAAGAGTACCTGCAAAATCTCGTGCCGTTCAAAAAAGGGGATTACTACCAGTCGAGCGATCTCGGAGAGCTGAACCGACGCCTCTCCGCTACCGGCTGGTTTAACTCCGTAGTTGTCGCACCGGAATTTGAGAAGTCTCGCAAAACCAAGGTGTTGCCGCTGCATGGCGTTGTCTCGCCGCGCACCGAGAACACCATTGAGACCGGTGTTGGCTACTCGACGGATGTCGGACCACGCGTGAAAACCTCGTGGAAAAAACCGTGGATGAACTCGTACGGCCACAGCCTGACCACCAGCCTGAGCCTCTCTGCGCCCGAGCAGCAGCTTGATTTCAGCTACAAAATGCCGCTGCTGAAAAATCCGCTTGAGCAATATTACCTTCTGCAGGGCGGTTTTAAGCGCACCGATTTAAACGACACCAAGCAGGACTCCACGACGCTTGCGGTCTCCCGCTTCTGGGATCTCTCCAGCGGCTGGCAGCGCGCCATTAACCTGCGCTGGAGCCTGGACCACTTTACCCAGGCCAACGTCACCAATACCACCATGCTGCTTTATCCGGGCGTAATGATCAGCCGAACCCGTTCGCGCGGGGGGCTGATGCCGACCTGGGGCGACTCACAGCGCTACTCGATCGATTATTCCAACTCCGCCTGGGGCTCCGACGTGGATTTCTCGGTGATTCAGGCGCAAAACGTTTGGATCCGCACGCTGTACGACAAACACCGCTTTGTGATGCGCGGCAATCTCGGCTGGATTGAAACGGGAGACTTCGAGCGCGTTCCGCCGGATCTGCGCTTCTTCGCCGGGGGCGACCGCAGCATTCGTGGGTATAAGTACAAATCGATCTCACCTGAGAACGAAAAGGGCCAGCTAACCGGTGCGTCAAAACTGGCGACGGGATCGCTGGAGTATCAGTACAACGTCAGCGGAAAGTGGTGGGGCGCCATGTTTGTTGACGGCGGTGAAGCGGTGAACGATATCCGCCGCAGCGACTTTAAAACCGGCGCGGGCGTGGGCGTACGCTGGCAGTCGCCAGTCGGACCCATCAAGCTCGACTTCGCCGTGCCTGTCGGCGACAAAGATGAACACGGATTACAGTTTTACATCGGTCTGGGGCCTGAATTATGAGTTTATGGAAGAAAATAAGCCTCGGGGTGCTGATTTTTATCGTGCTGCTGCTCGGTACGGTGGCGTTTCTGGTTGGAACGACGACCGGGCTGCATCTGCTGTTTAACGCCGCGAACCGCTGGGTGCCGGGGCTGGAGATTGGTCAGGTGACGGGCGGCTGGCGCGATCTGCGTCTGAAGAATATCCGCTACGAGCAGCCGGGCGTGGCGGTGAACGCCGGGGAGTTTCATCTCGCGGTGAAGCTGGGCTGTCTGCGTGACAGTAAGCTCTGCGTCAACGACCTGTCGCTTAAAGACGTCAACGTGGCGATAGATTCGAAAAAAATGCCGAAGTCTGCGCCGGTCGAGGAAGAGGACAGCGGCCCGCTGAATCTCTCCACGCCTTACCCGATCGCGCTCTATCGGGTGGCGCTCGATAACGTCAATATCAAAATCGACGACACCACCGTGTCCGTGATGGATTTCACCTCCGGCCTGCGCTGGCAGGAGAAAAACCTCACCCTGACGCCAACGTCCCTGCAGGGCTTATTGATCGCGCTGCCGAAAGTGGCCGACGTGGCGCAGGAAGAGATCGTCGAGCCGAAGATCCAGAACCCGCAGCCGGAAGAGAAGCCGCTGGGCGAAACGCTGAAAGATCTCTTCTCGAAGCCTGTCCTGCCGGAAATGACCGACGTTCACCTGCCGCTGAACCTCAATATTGAAGAGTTCAAAGGCGAGCAGCTGCGCCTGACCGGCGATACCGATCTGACGGTCTACAATATGCTGCTGAAGGTCAGCAGCATTGACGGCAACATGAAGCTCGACGCGCTGGATATCGACACCAACCAGGGCTCGGTGAATGCGTCAGGCAATGCCCTGCTGCGCGATAACTGGCCGGTGGACATCACGCTTAACAGTGCCCTCAACATCGATCCGCTGAAAGGCGAAAAGGTGAAGGTCAAGGTGGGCGGGGCGCTGCGCGATAAGCTCGATGTTGGCGTGAATCTCTCCGGCCCGGTGGACATGGTCCTGCGCGCGCAAACCCAGCTGGCGGAAGCCGGGCTGCCGCTCAATCTTGAGGTGGTCAGCAAGCAGCTTTCCTGGCCGTTCACCGGCGAAAAACAGTTCCAGGCCGATGACCTGAAGCTAAAGCTGAGCGGCAAGATGACGGACTACACGCTTTCGTTCCGCACCGCGGTGAAGGGGCAGGGCGTGCCGCCCGCGAACATTACGCTGGATGCGAAGGGCAACGAACAGCAGGTCAACCTCGACAAGCTGACCGTCGCGGCGCTTGAAGGCAAAACCGAGCTGACCGCGCTGCTCGACTGGCAGCAGGCGATCAGCTGGCGCGGCGAGCTGAAGCTGACGGGCATTAATACCGCCAAAGAGGTGCCGGACTGGCCGTCAAAACTGGATGGCCTGATCAAAACCCGCGGCAGCCTGTACGGCGGTACGTGGCAGATGGACGTGCCGGAAATTAAGCTCACCGGGAACGTGAAGCAGAACAAGGTTAACGTTGAAGGCTCGGTGAAAGGCAACAGCTATCTGCAGTGGGTTATCCCAGGGCTGCACGTGGCGCTGGGCCGCAACACGGCGGATATCAAGGGCGAGCTGGGAGTGAAAGATCTCAATCTGGACGCCACCATCGACGCGCCGAATCTGGATAACGCCCTGCCGGGGCTTGGCGGCACGGCGAAAGGACTCGTGAAGGTGCGCGGCACGGTAGACGCGCCGCAGCTGCTGGCGGATATCACCGCCAATAACCTGCGCTGGCAGGAACTGAGCGTTGCCCGCGTTCGCGTGGAAGGGGATGTGAAATCCACCGATCAGATCGGCGGTAACCTGAACCTGCGCGTGGAGCGCATTTCTCAGCCGGACGTGAACATTAGCCTGGTCACCCTGGATGCCAAAGGGAACGAGAAGCAGCACGATCTCCAGCTGCGCGTGCAGGGCGAACCGGTCTCCGGCCAGCTTCACCTCACCGGCAGCTTTGACCGCAAAGAGGAGCGCTGGAAAGGTACGCTGGATAACACCCGTTTCAATACGCCGGTCGGGCCGCTTGCGCTCTCGCGCTCCATCGCCCTGGACTACCGCAACGCCGAGCAGAAGATCAGCATTGGGCCACACTGCTGGACCAATCCGAATGCGGAGCTGTGCGTGTCGCAGACCATCGATGCGGGCGCGGAAGGGCGGGCGCAGATCAACCTCAACCGCTTCGATCTGGCGATGCTAAAGCCGTTTATGCCGGATACAACACAGGCGAGCGGCGTCTTCAGCGGAAAAGCCGATGTCGCCTGGGATACCACCAAAGAGGGGCTGCCGCAGGGCAGCGTCACGCTGTCCGGGCGTAACGTTAAGGTGACGCAGGAGGTCAACAACGCGCCCCTTCCGGTGGCGTTCGATACTCTGAACCTGAGTGCCGATCTGCATAACAATCGCGCACAGCTGGGGTGGACAATCCGCCTGACCAACAACGGCCAGTTGGATGGGCAGGTCCAGATTACCGATCCGCAGGGACGGCGTAATCTGGGCGGTAACGTGAACATCCGTAACTTCAACCTGGCGATGGTGAACCCGATTTTCGCCCGCGGGGAAAAAGCCGAGGGCATGCTGAACGCTAACCTGCGCCTGGCCGGCAACGCGCAAAGCCCGCAGCTGTTCGGTCAGATGCGGCTTAGCGGCGTGGATATTGACGGCAACTTTATGCCGTTTGACATGCAGCCCAGCCAGATCGCGATGAATTTCAACGGCATGAGCTCGACGCTGAGCGGCTCGGTACTGACGCAGCAAGGGCAAATCAACCTGAGCGGCGACGCGGACTGGAGCCAGCTCGATAACTGGCGCGCGCGTATTGCCGCGAAAGGCAGCAAGGTGCGCATCACCGTACCGCCGATGGTACGCCTGGACGTCTCGCCTGATGTGGTCTTTGAAGCCACGCCAAGCCTCTTCACGCTTGACGGCCGCGTCGACGTGCCGTGGGCGCGCATCGTGGTTCACGACGTGCCGGAAAGCGCGGTCGGCGTCTCAAGTGATGAAGTTATGCTCAATGAAAATCTGAAACCTGTCGAACAGAAGAGCGCGGGCATACCGATTAATAGTAATCTTATCGTGCACGTGGGGAATAACGTGCGGTTGAATGCGTTTGGGCTGAAGGCGAGGCTCACGGGCGACCTGAAGGTGGCGCAGGATAAACAAGGGCTTGGCCTGAACGGGCAAATTAATATTCCTGAAGGGCGTTTCCATGCGTATGGTCAGGATCTGATCGTCCGTAAAGGCGAGCTGCTATTCTCCGGTCCACCGGATCAGCCTCTGTTGAACATCGAAGCGATTCGTAACCCTGAAGCGACGGAAAACGACGTTATTGCTGGCGTACGCGTTACCGGTTCCGCCGACGAACCGAAGGCGGAGATCTTCTCTGACCCGGCGATGTCGCAGCAGGAAGCCCTCTCTTATCTGCTGCGTGGACAAGGTCTGGACAGCGGTCAGAGCGACAGCGCGGCGATGACCTCGATGTTAGTGGGTCTGGGGGTTGCACAAAGTGGGCAGGTTGTGGGTAAAATCGGCGAGACGTTCGGCGTAAGCAATCTGGCGCTGGACACCCAGGGCGTGGGTGACTCCTCGCAGGTGGTGGTCAGCGGCTATGTATTGCCGGGTCTGCAGGTAAAATATGGTGTGGGGATCTTTGACTCACTGGCAACACTCACGTTACGCTATCGCCTGATGCCTAAGCTATATCTGGAAGCAGTGTCCGGCGTAGACCAGGCACTTGATCTGCTCTATCAGTTTGAGTTTTAGCAATGCGAATATTTGTCTACGGCAGTTTACGAACCAGGCAAGGCAACAGTCACTGGATGACCAATGCCCAGCTACTGGGGAATTACGATATCGAGAACTACCAGTTGTACAGCCTGGGCCACTATCCAGGCGCGGTTCCGGGCGAAGGAACAGTACAGGGTGAAGTTTATCGTATTGATAACGCGACGCTTGCCGAACTTGATGCCTTGCGCACCAGGGGCGGTGAATACGCACGCCAGTTGATCCAGACGCCGTACGGAAGCGCGTGGATGTATGTCTACCAGCGTCCGGTCGAAGGGTTAACGCGGATTGTAAGCGGTAACTGGTTAGACAGAGACCAGTACTGAAAAAAAACAGCGCCACCGTGAGGTGGCGTTGTTTTTTTGCGTCTCTTGCCGGGTGGTGCTGCGCTTACCCGGCCTACATGTTCACTGTAGGCCCAGCTGCGCGCCCGCCACAAAAAAAGCCCCGACGTGCGGGGCTTTCATCAATCGGCAGTAAGAATTACTTCTTAGCAGCGCGTTCGAAAGAGGAGATGATTTCCGCTTTCGCTGCTTCTGCGTTGTCCCAGCCGTCAACTTTAACCCACTTGCCTTTTTCGAGGTCTTTGTAGTGCTCGAAGAAGTGAGTGATCTGCGCTTTCAGCAGCTCTGGCAGGTCGTTCACATCTTTGATGTGATCGTACTCTTTGCTCAGCTTGGTGTGCGGTACCGCAACCAGCTTCGCATCTTCACCGGATTCGTCGGTCATTTTCAGCACGCCAACTGGACGGCAGCGAATGACGGAGCCTGGCTCCAGTGGGTATGGCGTTGGGACCAGCACGTCAACCGGGTCACCGTCCAGAGACAAGGTATGGTTGATGTAACCGTAGTTGCACGGATAGAACATCGCGGTAGACATGAAACGGTCTACGAACAGGGCGCCGCTCTCTTTGTCCACTTCGTATTTGATCGGATCTGCGTTAGCCGGGATTTCGATAACTACGTAGATGTCTTCTGGCAGTTCTTTACCCGCTGGGACGTTGAGTAAGCTCATGTCGGTGTCCTTTAAAATGGATGGTAAACAAGTGGCAGGTATTATAGCCAACTCGCGCTGAATGTCTCCGCCTGTTTTCGCCTTCTCTCCACGTTCTTCCCACTTTTCAGACCGATTCCATGACAGAAAAATCCATAAACTCAGCCGCATTTTTCATGGAGAAATGAAAGCGATTACAAACTTGTGATTAACGTTTTATTCACTTTTCTGAAGTGTGATGTAACGCAATTCGTTACATATTTCATGGGCTATAGTCATTCCGCAGAACATCTTTTAACCAACAATAACTCACCCTACGAGGACGTTCATATGTGGAAGCGCTTACTCCTGGTCACAGCAGTTTCGGCAGCCATGTCGTCTATGGCGATGGCCGCTCCCTTAACCGTAGGTTTTTCGCAGGTCGGCTCTGAATCTGGCTGGCGAGCGGCAGAAACCAACGTGGCGAAAAGCGAAGCTCAGAAACGCGGTATTACCCTGAAAATCGCCGATGGTCAGCAAAAACAAGAGAATCAGATCAAAGCCGTGCGCTCCTTTATCGCCCAGGGCGTGGATGCCATCTTTATTGCACCCGTCGTGGCAACCGGCTGGGAACCCGTCCTGAAGGAAGCGAAAGACGCTGAGATCCCGGTCTTCCTGCTCGACCGTTCCATCGACGTCAAAGACAAATCCCTTTATATGACAACCGTCACCGCTAACAACGTGCTTGAAGGGCAGTTGATTGGCGACTGGCTGGTGAAACAGGTCGACGGCAAGCCGTGTAACGTCGTTGAGCTGCAGGGCACCGTCGGCGCGAGCGTGGCCATCGACCGTAAAAAAGGCTTTGCTGAAGCCATCGCGAAAGCGCCAAACATCAAGATCATCCGCTCTCAGTCCGGCGACTTTACCCGTAGTAAAGGTAAAGAGGTCATGGAGAGCTTCATTAAGGCTGAAAACAACGGCAAGAATATCTGCATGGTTTACGCCCACAACGATGACATGGTAATCGGCGCGATTCAGGCAATTAAAGAAGCGGGCCTGAAGCCGGGCAAAGATATCCTCACCGGCTCTATCGACGGCGTGCCGGATATCTACAAAGCGATGATTGACGGCGAAGCCAACGCCAGCGTGGAGCTGACGCCAAACATGGCGGGCCCGGCATTCGACGCGCTGGAGAAATTCAAGAAAGACGGCACGATGCCGGAGAAAGTGACGGTTACCAAATCCACGCTCTACCTGCCTGACACGGCGAAAGAAGAGTTAGAGAAGAAGAAAAATATGGGCTACTAAGCCTGTCTGAATATGCCGGGTGGCGCTGCGCCATCCGGCTTGATGCAGGGGGAAACCATGACCACTGAACAACACCAGGAAATCCTCCGCACAGAGGGCTTGAGCAAATTCTTCCCCGGCGTAAAAGCGCTGGATAACGTTGATTTTAGCCTGCGGCGTGGGGAGATCATGGCGCTGCTGGGCGAGAACGGCGCGGGAAAATCGACGCTGATTAAATCCCTGACCGGCGTTTATCACGCCGACCGCGGCACCATCTGGCTGGAAGGCAACGCCATTTCGCCAAAAAATACCGCCCATGCCCAACAGCTGGGGATCGGGACGGTCTATCAGGAAGTGAACCTGCTGCCGAATATGTCGGTGGCGGATAATCTGTTTATTGGCCGTGAGCCGCGACGCTTTGGCCTGCTGCGCCGCAAAGAGATGGAGGCGCGGGCGACAAAGCTGATGGAATCCTACGGCTTCTCCCTCGACGTCCGCGAGCCGCTGAACCGCTTTTCCGTGGCGATGCAGCAGATCGTTGCCATCTGTCGCGCGATCGATCTCTCCGCGAAGGTACTCATCCTGGACGAACCCACCGCCAGCCTCGATACCCAGGAAGTGGAGATGCTCTTTACCCTGATGCGCCAGCTGCGCGATCAGGGCGTCAGCCTGATCTTCGTCACCCACTTCCTCGATCAGGTGTATGAGGTGAGCGATCGCATTACGGTGCTGCGCAACGGCAGCTTTGTCGGCTGCCACAAAACCCGCGAGCTGCCGCAAATCGAGCTGGTAAAAATGATGCTGGGTCGCGAGCTGGAGACCAACGCCCTCCAGCGCGCAGGGCGCACGCTGCTGAGCGAGAAGCCGGTCGCCGCGTTCAGCGATTACGGCAAAAAAGGAGTGATCTCACCGTTTAACCTTGAGGTGCGGCCAGGCGAAATTGTCGGCCTGGCGGGCCTGCTGGGCTCCGGCCGGACCGAGACCGCCGAGGTGATCTTCGGGATCAAGCCCGCGGACAGCGGCTGCGCGCTGATCAAGGGCAAACCGCAAACCCTGCGATCGCCGCATCAGGCCTCCTGTCTGGGCGTCGGCTTCTGCCCGGAAGATCGGAAAACGGACGGTATCATTGCCGCGGCCTCGGTGCGGGAGAATATCATTCTGGCGCTGCAGGCCCAGCGCGGCTGGCTGCGCCCGATCCCCCGTAAAGAGCAAAACGCCATAGCCGAGCGCTTTATCCGCCAGCTCGGCATCCGCACCCCGAGCGCGGAACAGCCGATCGAGTTCCTCTCCGGCGGCAACCAGCAGAAGGTGCTGCTGTCGCGCTGGCTGCTGACCAAACCGCAGTTCCTGATCCTCGACGAACCGACCCGCGGCATTGACGTGGGGGCGCACGCCGAAATTATCCGGCTTATCGAAACCCTGTGTGCAGACGGTCTGGCCCTGCTCGTCATTTCGTCCGAGCTGGAGGAGCTGGTAGGTTATGCCGATCGCGTCATTATCATGCGCGATCGCAAGCAGGTGGCAGAGATCCCGCTGGATAAGCTGTCCGTTCCGGCGATCATGAATGCCATTGCGGCATAAGGAGTGAATCGTGATGTCCCGTTCGCTTTCGCAAACCGGTGAGTCAAAGCGCCGCTTCAGCTGGCCAACCGGCACGCCGCAAATCGCGGCGCTGCTGGTGGTACTGCTGGTTGACAGCTTTGTCGCACCGCATTTCTTCCAGATTATCGTGCAGGATGGTCGCCTGTTTGGCAGCCCGATAGACATTCTGAACCGTGCTGCGCCCGTGGCGCTGCTGGCCATCGGGATGACGCTGGTCATTGCCACCGGCGGGATTGATCTCTCCGTCGGCGCGGTGATGGCTATCGCCGGGGCCACTGCAGCCGCCATGACCGTGGCCGGACACAGCCTGCCGGTGGTACTGCTGGCGGCGTTAGGCACCGGCGTGCTGGCCGGATTATGGAACGGCATTCTGGTGGCGGTGCTGAAAATTCAGCCCTTTGTCGCCACCCTTATCTTAATGGTGGCCGGGCGTGGGGTGGCGCAGCTGATTACCTCCGGCCAGATTGTCACCTTTAACTCCCCGAGCCTGGCGTGGCTTGGTAGCGGCAACCTTCTGTTCTTCCCGACGCCGGTGATTATTGCCCTGGCCACGCTGGTTGTCTTTTGGCTCTTCACCCGTAAAACGGCGCTCGGCATGTTCATTGAGGCCGTCGGGATCAACATCCGCGCCGCGCGCAACGCCGGGGTCAACACCCGGCTGATGGTGATGCTGACCTACGTGCTGAGCGGCGTTTGCGCCGCCATCGCAGGGGTGATCGTCGCGGCGGATATCCGCGGAGCCGATGCCAACAACGCCGGGCTCTGGCTGGAGCTGGACGCAATCCTGGCGGTGGTCATCGGCGGCGGGTCGCTGATGGGCGGGCGCTTTAACCTGCTGCTCTCGGTGATCGGCGCGCTGATCATTCAGGGCATGAACACCGGGATCCTGCTTTCGGGATTCCAGCCGGAACTCAATCAGGTGGTGAAAGCGGTGGTCGTGCTCTGCGTGCTGATCGTCCAGTCGCCGCGCTTTGTCAGCATCATTAAGGGGATCCGTGGCCATGATAAAACGTAATTTGCCGTTGATGATCACGCTGGGCGTGTTTGTGCTGGGGTATCTCTACTGCCTCACCCAGTTTCCCGGTTTCGCCTCCACGCGTGTGATCTGCAATATACTGACCGATAACGCTTTTTTAGGCATTATCGCCGTCGGGATGACCTTTGTGATCCTCTCCGGCGGGATCGATCTCTCCGTCGGCTCGGTGATCGCGTTTACGGGCGTGTTCCTCGCGAAGGCGATCGGCTTCTGGGGGATCTCTCCGCTGGTGGCGTTTCCGCTGGTGCTGGCGATGGGCTGCGCGTTCGGCGCCTTTATGGGGCTGCTGATCGACGCGCTGAAAATCCCGGCGTTTATCATTACCCTCGCGGGGATGTTCTTCCTGCGCGGCGTGAGCTATCTGGTGTCGGAAGAGTCGATTCCCATTAACCATCCGGTGTACGACACGCTCTCCAGCCTGGCGTGGAAAATTCCCGGCGGCGGTCGTTTGAGCGCGATGGGGCTGCTGATGCTGGGCGTGGTGGTGATCGGCATCTTCCTCGCCCACCGTACCCGGTTTGGCAATCAGGTTTACGCCATCGGCGGTAACGCCACGTCGGCAAACCTGATGGGGATCTCGACCCGCAGCACTACCATCCGCATCTATATGCTCTCGACAGGCCTGGCGACGCTGGCGGGTATCGTCTTCTCGGTGTACACCCAGGCGGGCTATGCCCTTGCAGGCGTTGGCGTTGAGCTGGATGCGATTGCTTCTGTGGTCATCGGCGGTACGCTGCTTAGCGGCGGCGTGGGTACGGTGCTGGGGACGCTGTTCGGCGTGGCTATACAGGGGCTGATACAAACCTATATCAACTTTGACGGCACGCTCAGCTCGTGGTGGACGAAGATCGCCATCGGCATTCTGCTGTTTATTTTTATTGCCCTGCAGCGTGGCTTGACTGTGCTCTGGGAGAACCGTCAAAGCTCACCTGTTACCCGCGTAAACACATCGGTAACAGAGCGATAACACGCTGAATTTGCTTAAAGTCTAAACATTTTCCGGTAGCGGCCGATACTCTTTTTTTATGCCCAGAAATATCTCGCTACCGGAAATAATATCATGCTTAAAACGCTATCGATTCGTACCGGCTTGCTCTCTTTACTGGCCGTTATGACCCTTCTGCTGCTGATTGTCAGCGGCATTGGCATTTATGCCCTCACACAGAGTTCTTCTTCGCTGCAGCGCATTAATCACCTTCAGGGTGAGCAGATGGTGCAGCTAAATTCAGGCTATACGCTGATCCTGCGCGCCCGCAATGAAGCGGGTCAGGCCGTCCGCATGATGGAAATCGGCATGCTGGACGATGCGGCCAAAGCGGTAAAAAACATCAATCAGGAAGTTGCCCTAGCCCAGAAAACGCTGAAAGGCGTGATTGACGGCGGCGTGGCTGACGAGCAGGGACAACAGCTGCTCGACAAAGTGTCAGCCAGCCTGGCGACGTATAACCAGCAGGGGATCAACCCGATGTTGAAAACCCTGAACGACCAGAGCGCGGACGGGTATTACGATCTGCTGGAGAAGACGCTGATCCCGGTGGCGAAACAGTTTGATAACGATATGCAGGCGTTTCAGAAATGGAGCGAAGCGCGTGGTCAGGCGGAAGTGAGTGCCGTACAGTCGAGTAAAACCCGCGTGCTGATCCTGATTATCGTCGCAGCGCTGCTGACGGCGGGCATTATCGTGCTCGCGTGGCTGGTGCTGCGCCATATGCTGCTCCAGCCGCTCTCGGCCTCCATTGCTCAGCTGGAGAACGTGGCGGCGGGGGATTTAACCCATACGCTTGCCGCGCCCGCGAGTCAGGAGTTTAACCGCCTCAACGCGGTGATAGAGGAGATGCGACAGTCGCTGATGAACTCGGTAATGCGGGTACGCGATGCCAGCTCGCAAATTGACACCGGCAGCCGCGAACTGACCTTGGGAAACCGCGATCTTGCCGAGCGTACGGAATCCACCGCCACGTCGCTGGAGCAGACGGCGGCCAGCATGGAACAAATCACCGCGACGGTGAAACTCAACGCGGATAACGCCGAGCAGGCGCACCAGCTGGCGAAGTCGGTGTCCGATACGGCCGATCACGGCAGCGAAATGGTCTGCTACGTGATTGAAAAAATGCGCGATATCTCCGGCAGCTCGGCGCGCATCGCCGACATCCTGAGCGTGATCGACGGTATTGCCTTCCAGACCAATATTCTGGCGCTTAACGCCTCCGTGGAAGCGGCGCGCGCGGGCGAGCAAGGGCGTGGTTTTGCCGTCGTCGCGGGCGAGGTGCGAAACCTTGCCAGCCGCAGCGCCGACGCGGCGAAAGAGATCCGATCGCTTATCAGTGATTCGCAGACCCACGTTAACGAGGGCAGCGAGCTGGCTCAGCAGGCTGGCGAAACGATGGATGAGATCGCAACAGAAGTGCTGCGCATGACCAAACTGATGCGCGAGATTGCGACCGCGTCCCAGGAGCAGAGCCGCGGCATTGAGCAGGTGAATATTGCGGTGAATCAGATGGACGAAACCGCGCAGCAGAATGCGGCGCTGGTGCAGCAATCCTCCGCTGCGACCCGCTCCCTTGAGGAGCAGTCGCGTCAGCTGATGGAAGCGATGTCATCATTCAAAGTGACGACTCAGACCGCTGCATAATATTACTCAACCCCGGTACGTTCTGTGCCGGGGTTTTATTTTTCCCGGAATTAATTGCCGCAATATTATCGTGAATTTCACCCATTAATATTTCCAGCGAGCTGGTTAAGGCTAACGCTTTTTCCGTCGGTTCAAGATATAAACCTTTTCGGAAAAATAATGGTTCATCAAAGAGTTGATTAAAACGCTTTAAGGCCAGACTTACCGCGGGGCGTGACATCTCCAGACGCAAAGAGGCTTTTGCCATGCTGCCGCAGCGGACGATTTCAATAAATACAGGGATAAGATTTAAATCAATGCCGGTATTAGAACGGGAATAATTGTTCATTGCGATTCTGCTCCACGAAATATCTGTCAAACTGTTATGGAAATAATGCAGGAGCATTGGTGAATATTAAAGCATGTTTTTTATAAACACTTATACGGTAAAATATATAAATGACAGGGGAGCCAGAACGGCTCCCCTGAAGAGAGATATTACGCGTCCGGGTACTCACGGATAAAACGTTCAACGTCTTCAACCATGTGGTTGTTGCCGACGAAGAATGAACGGCGCTGGTGAAGACTTTCCGGCACGATATCCAGAATACGCTCTTTACCGTCGCTCGCCTTGCCGCCCGCCTGTTCGGCGAGGAATGCCATCGGGTTGCACTCGTACAGCAGACGCAGTTTCCCGTCCGGATGGCTGGCGGTGCTTGGGTAGAGGTAGATACCGCCTTTCAGCAGGTTACGGTGGAAATCAGCGACCAGAGAGCCAATATAGCGGGACGTGTAAGGGCGCTGGGTCGCTTTATCTTCTTCCTGGCAGAATTTAATGTACTTCTTCACGCCGTTCGGGAATCGGATGTAGTTGCCTTCGTTGATGGAGTAGGTGTTGCCCTTTTCCGGGAAGCGCATGCGTTCCTGGCTCAGGCAGAAAACGCCCAGTGAAGGATCGTACGTAAAGGCGTGAACCCCACATCCGGTGGTATACACCAGCATGGTGGAGGAGCCATAAACGACGTAACCGGCAGCAACCTGATTAATGCCAGGCTGCAGGAAATCTTCTTCGGTCACCGGCGTGCCAACAGGCGTGACGCGGCGATAGATGGAGAAAATGGTACCGACAGAAACGTTAACGTCGATGTTTGAGGAACCGTCGAGCGGATCCATCAGAACAACGTATTTAGCGTGTTCACACCCTTCGAAAACAACAATTTCATCTTCTTCTTCAGAGGCGATACCCGCAACGATGTCGCGCGCGCGCAGTGCAGCTTTCAGTTTTTCATTTGCGAACAGATCGAGTTTCTGTTGAACCTCGCCCTGAACGTTCTCGGCACCGCTGGCACCCAGGATATCGACCAGACCGGCCTTGTTGATATCGCGGTGGATGATCTTAGCGCCCAGCTTTATTGCCGACAGCAAAGCAGTGAGTTCACCGGTAGCATGAGAGAACTCGTGCTGCTTTTCGACAATAAATTCACCTAACGTTTTCATAACACTTTCCCTGCATCTTTGTGAGTAGAGCGATTGTATGTTCACTAAAACGACTAAAGCCCAACAATCTTAACAAATATTCAAATAGTAGCGCAGAGGTGAATCGCGCCAGCAACATACGGATTTACCTGAAATGCGTTTCACAGCCGCTAACATGTGAGTAAAATGTGCGCCACATTGAAGAAGGATAGTGACGTATGCGCATTCATATATTGGGGATTTGTGGCACTTTCATGGGCGGACTGGCAATGCTGGCGCGCTCGCTGGGCCATGAAGTGACAGGTTCGGACGCCAATGTGTATCCGCCAATGAGCACACTTCTGGAAAAACAGGGCATCTCTTTAATTCAGGGCTACGATGCCAGCCAGCTGGATCCCGAGCCGGACCTGGTGATCGTTGGTAACGCGATGACCCGCGGCAATCCGTGCGTCGAGGCGGTACTGGAACGCAATATTCCGTTCATGTCCGGCCCGCAGTGGCTGCATGACTTCGTCCTGCGCGACCGCTGGGTGGTTGCCGTTGCCGGTACTCATGGTAAAACCACGACCGCGGGCATGGCAACCTGGATCCTCGAAGCCTGCGGCTATAAGCCGGGCTTCGTGATCGGCGGCGTACCGGGTAATTTCGACGTTTCTGCGCGTCTGGGTGACAGCCCGTTCTTCGTGATCGAAGCCGATGAATACGACTGCGCGTTCTTCGACAAGCGCTCCAAGTTCGTGCATTACTGCCCGCGCACCCTGATCCTCAACAATCTTGAGTTCGACCACGCGGATATTTTTGACGATCTGAAAGCGATTCAGAAACAGTTCCACCATCTGGTGCGCATTGTTCCGGGTCAGGGGCGCATCATCCTGCCGGAGAACGATATCAACCTGAAGCAGACTCTGGCGATGGGCTGCTGGAGCGAGCAGGAGCTGGTGGGCGAGCAGGGCCACTGGCAGGCGAAGAAACTCAACGCCGATGCCTCCGAGTGGGAAGTGCTGCTCGACGGTGAAAAAGTGGGTGAGGTGAAGTGGGGCCTGGTGGGCGAGCACAACATGCACAACGGCCTGATGGCCATTGCTGCGGCGCGTCATGTCGGCGTTCTGCCTGCGGATGCAGCCAACGCGCTGGGCTCGTTTATCAATGCCCGCCGCCGTCTGGAACTGCGCGGTGAAGCCCACGGCGTTACCGTGTATGACGATTTCGCGCACCACCCAACGGCCATTCTGGCAACGCTTGCCGCCCTGCGTGGCAAGGTCGGCGGTACCGCGCGCATTCTGGCGGTGCTGGAACCGCGTTCGAATACCATGAAGATGGGCATCTGCAAAGACGATCTGGCGCCGTCGTTAGGGCGTGCCGATGAAGTCTTCCTGCTGCAGCCGCAGCATATTCCGTGGCAGGTGGCTGAAGTAGCCGACGCCTGCATTCAGCCTGCGCACTGGAGTGCGGATGTGGATGCGCTCGCGGATATGGTGGTGAAAGCCGCTCAGCCCGGCGACCATATTCTGGTGATGAGCAACGGCGGGTTCGGTGGGATCCATCAGAAGCTGCTGGACGGTCTGGCGAAGAAAGCGGAAGCGGCAGCCGACGCGTAAAAAAAAAGCCCGGTGGCGCTCGCGCTTACCGGGCCTACGCTCTTTTCTCCCTCGCCCCACAGGGGTGAGGGGAACGAATTACTCTTCGTTCTCAGACAGCTCGCGCAGATACTGGAAAATCAGGCGCGCGGACTTCGGCGGCTTATTCCCTTCTTTCTCTTTCTTCGCGTTGCGGATCAAGGAACGCAGCTGCTGGCGGTCGGCATCCGGCCACAGGTTCAGCACTTCCGGCACGGCATCATCACCCTGTTCAATCAGACGATCGCGGATCTGCTCCAGCTTATGAAACAGCGCAACCTGCTGGTTGTGGCGGTTTTTCAGCTTGTCCAGCGCCTGGCGGATCGGATCGACGTCGCGCTGACGCAGCATTTTCCCGATAAGCTGAAGCTGGCGACGACGGCCTTCTTTTTTGATTTTCTGTGCCAGTTCAATGGCATCGCGCAGATCCTGGTCGAGCGGGATCTTGTCCAGCGCGTTTTTGCCCAGCTCTACCATTTCCGCGCCAAGCTGTTTTAACTCTTCGGCGTCACGTTTAATTTCACTTTTACTGACCCAGATGATCTCATCATCTTCGTCTTCGATGTCATCACCGGGAACGTCGTCGAGCCAGTCTTCGGGCTGCTTAGTCATGTCAGGCTCCTTAAAAAAAGAGGCTAATGTTACCAGTTAAGACGCGCACTGAAAAACGGTTCTCTGTTAGACTTCAGATAACTCTCTCTTACAGTATGGCATTTGCGATGAAAGTAACCTCACAAGTTGAAGCGCAGCGTAAGATTCTTGAAGAAGCCGTCTCCACCGCGCTGATGCTTGCTTCAGAAAAATCAGATGGCGCCGAAGTGGCGGTCAGCAAAACCACCGGCATCAGCGTGAGTACCCGCTATGGTGAAGTGGAGAATGTAGAATTCAACAGCGATGGCGCGCTTGGGATCACGGTGTATCACCAGAATCGCAAAGGCAGCGCGTCATCCACCGATCTCAGCCCGGATGCCATTGCCCGTACGGTGCAGGCGGCGCTGGATATTGCCCGCTACACCTCGCCGGATCCTTACGCCGGCGTGGCGGATAAAGATCTGCTGGCGTTTGACGCGCCGGATCTCGATCTGTTCCACCCTGCGGAAGTGAGCCCGGACGAAGCGATCGAGCTGGCCGCGCGCGCGGAGCAGGCTTCCCTGCAGGCGGATAAGCGCATCACCAATACCGAAGGCGGCAGCTTCAACAGCCACTACGGCATCAAAGTCTTCGGCAACAGCCACGGCATGCTGCAGGGCTACTGCTCTACCCGCCACTCGCTCTCCAGCTGCGTCATCGCCGAAGAAAACGGTGACATGGAGCGTGACTACGCCTACACCATTGGCCGCGCGCTGGGGGATTTGCAGTCTCCTGAGTGGGTGGGTAAAGAGTGTGCCGAACGTACGCTGTCTCGCCTGTCGCCGCGTAAACTCTCCACCATGAAAGCGCCTGTTATCTTTGCCAACGAAGTGGCGACCGGTCTGTTTGGCCATCTGGTGGGCGCTATCGCGGGCGGCTCCGTTTACCGTAAGTCGACCTTCCTGCTCGACTCGCTGGGCAAGCAGATCCTGCCGGAATGGCTGACCATCGAAGAGCATCCGCATCTGCTGAAGGGGCTTGCCTCCACGCCGTTCGACAGCGAAGGCGTGCGCACCGAACGTCGCGATATCGTTAAAGACGGCATTCTGACCCAGTGGCTGCTGACCAACTACTCCGCGCGCAAGCTGGGGCTGAAAAGCACCGGGCACGCGGGCGGCATTCACAACTGGCGTATTGCCGGACAGGGCCTGAACTTTGAGCAGATGCTGAAAGAGATGGGCACCGGTCTGGTGGTCACCGAGCTGATGGGTCAGGGCGTAAGCGGCATCACCGGAGACTACTCGCGCGGCGCGGCGGGCTTCTGGGTGGAAAACGGCGAAATCCAGTATCCGGTGAGCGAAATTACTATCGCCGGCAACCTGAAGGATATGTGGCGCAATATCGTTACGGTCGGTAACGATATTGAAACACGCAGCAATATACAGTGTGGTTCTGTATTACTCCCGGAAATGAAAATCGCCGGACAATAGAGATAGCGTTTTGTTAATAATAAAAAAGGAAGTGAGCAATGCGTAAACATCTGTTAGCGATCGTCGCGGCTTCAACGCTGGTTCTTGGCTCTTCTGCGTTTGCTGCCGATCTTGAAGACGACATGGGCATCCTCGGTCAAAACCTGAAGGTGGTGCAGAAAACCGACAATGCGGCGGAAATGAAAGACGCGCTGACCAAAATGCGAGAAGCGGCGCTGGACGCACAGAAAGCGACGCCTCCGAAGCTGGAAAGCAAAGCGGCAGACAGCGCAGAGATGAAAGACTACCGCCACGGCTTTGACGTGCTGGTCGGCCAGATCGACGGCGCGCTGAAGCTGGCTAACGAAGGCAAAGTGAAGGAAGCCCAGGCGGCAGCCGAGCAGTTTGTGACGACCCGTAATACGTATCACAAGAAATACCGTTAACCGATCGCGCATCTGACAAACAACCAGCGGGGGCCAGCGGCCCCCGTTTTTTTACGCGGTAATAAGTAAACCCTATCGCCATCACATTTTTGCGTCACCACGCCTGAACGTTTCGTTTCCCCGGCGCGCGTTTTGCCGCTGGAATACGTGATATTCATCACGCAAATACCGTCATTAATTCAGATTCACCGCATTTATGTGGCACAGATCACTGCCGCGGCTCGCCTTTCCACTTCGAAGTGGAAAACAACTCGCTACAAACAATTCCCCCCCAACGTTAGTTTTATTCCAGAGCCATTAACGGGGTAAGACCAGTGATTAACGGAGCGGTAATGAACGACGTTGGGGAACAGGCGGAGCAAACAGAACAGCTCGCGAACACCATGCTGCAGCAGGTTTATGCCCTGCTGTCCCGGAACAACATCATCCCCAATGCGGTACAGGAGCAGATGCTCACTTCCCACGTGCGCGCCATGGCGCACCGGTCCGTGACCGGCGAGCCGCTGCCGGAGGTTGAAGCAGAGCTGTTTGACGAAATTTCACCGGATTCAATGCGGCTCGCCCGTGAAGTGGTCGCGCAGTTTGGCAACCTTCCTGATGAAGAAGCCTGGCTGCTCTCCGTTCACTTTGAAGTCGCGAAAGACAACCTTTAAGGAGCAACACATGGAACAGATTACAGTCGTGATTGGCGATCGCCTGGGTAAAGGTCAGAAAGTGGCAGCCGGTGTGGAAAAAGCAGGTGGACGCGCGGTTGTCGTACCGGGCATGGCGGCAGACATGAAGCTCGGCGACATGATGAAAGCAGAAAACGCCACCTTCGGTATTTCCTTTTGCGGCAGCGGCGGTGCGGGTGCCATCACCGCCCAGACCAAATACGGCTACAAGGCCAAATACGGCATGCGTTCCGTGGAAGAGGGCGTGACCGCCATCAACGAAGGCTGCAACGTGCTGGGCTTTGGCTTTATGGATAAAGAAGAGCTGGGCGAGCGTCTGGTGCAGGCGTGGCAGAAAAAATACGGCGCATAAGCATGAAAGAACAGTTCACAACCACGGTAAGAGTGAAGGGCAAAGGCGACGCCAAAGCGCGCGCCTTTGCCGACGCGCTCAACCACGTTCAGGCCGCGGTGATGAAAGCCTCACCGCATATCTTACTGCGTATTGAGCCACAGGATGTGCAGGTCGTTCAGGCGCAAGAAGCGGTGCGTAAAGAAGCGTTTCTGTTCTTCTTTCTGCGCCGGGAAAGACGCACCTACAGCGTGGAGCTGGATGTGACCGTCAACGTGACCGCTATCAATCTTGACCAGGTGGATTTCGTCACGCAACGCTGATTATTCATAAAAGGGCAGACTGATGTTCTTAATTATATTAATAAAATCGCTCATCATTGGCGGCCTGGTTGGCGTCGGTGTCGGAGCCGGGGCTGCACGCATGTTTCATGCGCCTACCACTCAGGGTATGGGCGCGTTTCGTACGTTGGGGGAACTGAACTCCTGTGAAGGGGATCCGGCGTCCCACTTCTCCTTTGGGTTAGGTTTCTTCTTTAACGCCTGGGCCTCTTCCGTGGCCGCAGGTGCCTTCACACAGGACGTTGACCACCGCATCATCCCGAACTGGGGTGCTGCTGCACTGATGATCAAAAACCGTAACGTCGGCGAAACGCTGCACGACCCGCGCAAAATGGCGATTGCCTGCGGCCTGATCGGCATGATTGTCGTGACCTTCCTTAACCTTACCGCCTCCTCCGTGCCGGCAGCGCTTCAGGTCACCGCCGTGAAGGTGCTGGTGCCTGCGGCAAACCTGCTGGTGAACACCGTGATGCCGGTGATCTTCTGGCTGGCGGCCATCGACGCGGGTAAAAAATCGGGCTTCTGGGCCACCATTTTTGGCGGCGCGGCGCAGCTGATTATGGGGAACGCCGTACCGGGCCTGGTGCTGGGGATCCTGATCGGTAAAGGCGTAGAAGAGAGCGGCTGGAACCACGTCACCAAAGTGATGATGGCGGCTATCGTCCTGCTCTTCGTGCTGAGCGGCTTCTTCCGCGGCTTCGACATGAAGATGATTGAATCCTTCCATCTGACCGTGCCGAACTGGCTCGACATGATCCACAACTCGCTCAGCGGTAAATAACAGGAGCCTCTAAATGGAACAGAATAAAGGTTTTTGGTATGCCGACTGGTCGTTCCCGATCTTCGTTGGCCTGCTCTCCTCCGGCGTGTTTGCCGGGACGCACATGTACTACCTCTACGGCATCGGCGCGTTTAACGAAGTGGCCTTCGTGGCGATGCTGAAAGCGGGCATTGATACCGGCGTTTACGGCGCGGTGGCGGCGTTTGGCGCGAGCTTCCTGTTCGCCCGTATTATCGAAGGGTCGCTGGTTGGTATTCTCGACATCGGCGGCGCGATCCAGACCGGCGTGGGCCTTGGCGTTCCGGCGCTGCTGCTGGGCGCGGGGATCATGTTCCCGGTGACCAACTTCATTGCTTCGCTGATCACCGGGCTGGTGATTGGCCTGGCGATTGGCTACGTCATCATCCTGGCGCGTAAGTTCACTATCAACCAGAGCAACTCCACCTACGGCGCAGACGTGATGATGGGGGCTGGCAACGCCTCCGGCCGCTTCCTCGGGCCGCTGATTATTCTCAGCGCCATGACCGCCTCCATTCCAATCGGCGTCGGTTCGCTGGTGGGGGCTCTGCTGTTCTACATCTGGCAGAAGCCGATTACCGGTGGCGCTATCCTCGGCGCGATGATTCTGGGCTGGCTGTTCCCGGTCGCCCTTTAATACCCGCGGGCGCTCCGGCGCCCGCCTTTTCAGGAGATCCTCATGTTTGATTTACTCCTGCGCCGCGCGCGCCTCGCCGACGATACCCTGACCGATATCGCGATTCAGGACGGGAAGATTGCCGCGACGGGCGACATTGACGCTCCCGCTCGCAAGACGGTTGATCTTAACGGTGACGTGTTCGTCAGCGCAGGCTGGATTGACTCCCACGTACACTGCTACCCGAATTCCCCGATTTACCACGACGAGCCGGACAGCGTGGGCATTGCCACCGGCGTCACCACCGTAGTGGACGCGGGCAGTACCGGGGCCGACGATGTGGACGATTTCTATGACATCACCCGCAGGGCCTCCACCGAGGTCTTTGCCCTGCTGAACATCTCCCGCGTGGGGCTGATTGCCCAGAACGAGCTGGCCAACATGGCCAATATTGACGCCGACGCGGTGAAAGAGGCGGTGACGCGCCACCCTGATTTTATCGTCGGCCTGAAGGCGCGCATGAGCAGCAGCGTGGTCGGTGAAAACGGCATCACGCCGCTGGAGCGTGCCAAAGCCATTCAGAAAGAGAACGGCGATCTGCCGCTGATGGTGCACATTGGCAACAACCCGCCGAACCTCGACGAAATTGCCGAGCTGCTGAGCTCCGGCGACATCATCACCCACTGCTACAACGGCAAGCCTAACCGCATTCTGACGCCCTCCGGCGAGCTGCGCGCCTCCATTACGTCTGCGCTGAAGCGCGGCGTGCGTCTGGACGTCGGGCACGGTACGGCGAGCTTCAGCTTTGAGGTGGCGAAACGCGCCATCGCGATGGGCATCCTGCCGCACACCATCAGCTCGGACATCTACTGCCGCAACCGCATCAACGGCCCGGTGGGTTCGCTGGCAAGCGTGATGTCGAAGTTTCTCGCCATCGGCATGTCATTGCCGCAGGTGATTGACTGCGTCACGGCGAACGCCGCCGACGGCCTGCGCCTGACGCGCAAGGGCCGCATTCAGCCGGGTCTCGACGCCGATCTGACGCTATTTACCCTCAAGCGCCAGCCAACGGTGCTGACGGATGCCGAAAACGACAGCCTGCAGGCTGAACACATTCTGGTGCCGCTTGCCGCGATCCGCGCGGGCAAGGGCTACATGACCGAACAAGGGAGCACGGAACATGCCTTCGATTTATGAGAAGTACAACTTAAAGCAGGTGATCAACACCTCTGGCCGCATGACGGCGCTCGGCGTCTCCACGCCGCGCCCGGAAGTCGTGCAGGCGGCGATGGACGGCATGAATCACTATTTCGAGATGAAGGATCTGGTCAACAAAACCGGGGATTACATCGCGAAGCTGCTGGACGTGGAAGGGGCGACGGTGGTTTCCTGCGCGTCGGCGGGCATTGCCCAGTCCGTGGCCGCGGTGCTGGTAAAAGACAGCGACTGGCTGCTGGAAAACCTGCACGTCACCCCGATTGAGAACAACGAAATCGTCCTGCCGAAAGGGCACAACGTGAACTTTGGCGCGCCGGTGGGCACCATGGTGGCGTTGGGCGGCGGCAGGCTGGTGGAAGCGGGCTACGCCAACGAATGTTCCGCCGATCAGCTGGCGGCGGCGATTACCCCGCGCACGGCGGCGATCATGTACATCAAATCTCACCACTGCGTGCAGAAAAGCATGCTCAGCGTCGAGCAGGCGGCGGTTGTCGCACGTAAACACGACTTGCCGCTCATCGTGGATGCCGCGGCGGAAGAAGACCTGCACGCGTACTACCGTTCTGGCGCGGACCTGGTCATCTACAGCGGCGCGAAGGCGATCGAAGGCCCAACCAGCGGTCTGGTGATCGGCAAAACCCGGTACGTTGAGTGGGTTAAGCGCCAGACGGCGGGCATTGGCCGCGCGATGAAGGTCGGCAAAGAGGGCATTCTCGGCCTGACCTGCGCCATCGAACACTACCTGACGGCCACTAAAGAGAGCGGCGCCGAGATGGTGGCGAAAATGACGCCGTTTATCGAGGCGCTCAACACCCTGAACGGTGTGACCGCGCGCGTGGTCTGGGACAGCGCCGGACGCGATATTGCCCGCACCGAGATTAAGTTTGACGAAGTCACGACCGGCGTCGGCACGGGCGATCTGGTGGCGAAGCTCAAGCAGGGCGAGTACGCCATTTACTTCCGTGGCTACAAGGCCAACGAAGGGATTATTGAGGCGGACGTGCGCAGCGTAAACGCTGACCAGCTGAACATCGTGTACCGCCGCATTAGTGAAGTATTAGGACAGGAGAAAAACGCATGAAACTGACCCCCAACTTTTACCGTGACCGCGTCTGTCTGAACGTGCTGGCAGGGTCGAAAGCCAACGCCAGCGCCATCTACGAGGCGGCGGAAGGTCACGTGCTGGTGGGCGTGCTCTCCAAAAATTACCCGGACGTGGCGAGCGCTGTTGCTGATATGCGCGAATACGCGAAGCTGATTGATAACGCGCTGTCTGTTGGGCTGGGCGCGGGCGACCCGAACCAGTCGGCGATGGTGAGTGAAATCTCCCGCCAGGTGCAGCCGCAGCACGTTAACCAGGTCTTTACCGGCGTGGCCACCAGCCGCGCGCTGCTGGGGCAGAATGAGTCCGTGGTCAACGGTCTGGTCTCTCCGACAGGCACCGTTGGCATGGTAAAAATCTCCACCGGCCCGCTGAGCAGCAAAGCGTCGGACGGTATCGTGCCGGTTGATACCGCGATTGCCCTGCTGAAAGATTTCGGCGGCAGCTCCATCAAATACTTCCCGATGGGCGGCCTCAAGTACCGTGACGAGTACAAGGCGGTAGCGGAAGCCTGCGCCCGCCACGACTTCTGGCTGGAGCCGACCGGAGGTATCGATCTGGAAAACTATGAGGAGATCCTGCAGATCGCCCTCGACGCGGGCGTGAGCAAAATCATCCCGCATATCTACAGCTCGATTATCGACAAAGCCAGCGGCGATACGCGTCCGGAAGACGTGCGTACGCTGCTGGCGATGACGAAGAAGCTGGTTAAATAAAACAAAACTAAACCGCACATACCTGAAGGAGCCACCATGCACACCCGTACCCTGCTTGTCGCTTCACTCTCAATGTTCGCCACCGCCGCTGTCGCCCAGACGCAATACGCCTGGGTGGGTACCTATAATCCGAACGGTGAAGGGCTGTACCGTTTTACTGTTAACCCGCAAACCGGCGCGCTGAACGATAAAACGCTGGTGAGCAAACTGCCGAATGCGGCGCAGCTGACCCTTTCACGAGACGGCAAAACGCTGTATCTGGCAAGTGAAGTGGAGCAGGGCGTGGTGCAGGCGCTGCGCGTCGGCGATAACGGTGAGCTGAGCGAGCTCAATCAGATGGCCTCCGGCGGTGCGGGACCGGTGTATCTCTCCCTGACGCCGAACGGCAAGCATCTTCTGGTGGCGAACTACATCAGCGGATCGATTGCCATTTTACCCGTCAACGCAGACGGCAGCCTGGGTGAAGCCACGGACAAACGTCAGGATCAAGGCGAACCGGGCGCGGCGAAGCCGGAAGCTGCCGTCCAGGGCAGTTTCGCGATCAGCGATCATAACGGCCCGCATGCGCACATGATCGCCGCCGATCCGAGCGGGAAATACGTGTTTTCGACCGATCTTGGGCTGGATCGCATCTATCAGTACCGCTTTGACGATCGGACAGGAAAGCTGACGCCGAACGATCCGCCGTTTATCAGCGCCTCCTCAAAAGGGGCCGGGCCGCGCCACTTTGTCTTTACGCCAAAGGGCGATGCCCTGTGGCTGATTAACGAAGAGGCGTCTACGCTCACCCGGTATACCGTGAACGCCAACGGCACCTTAAAAGAGGGCAAAACAATTTCAGCCCTGCCTGAAGGTTACAAAGGCACCAGCTTTGCTGCCGGTCTGGCGTTAAGCGCAGACGGCAAACAGCTGTATGTGGCTAACCGTTTGCATAACAGCATCGGGCACTTTACCGTAACGGCGGAGGGCATGCTGACGCATCAGGATGACGTGTGGACGCGTGGTGATTATCCCCGCACCCTGACGCTCGATAAACAGGGACGCTGGCTGTACGTCATGAACCAGCGCAGCGACAACATTACCCGTTTCCGCGTGGCGCAGGACGGGAAATTGAGCTTCGAACCGGACTATACCCCGGTCGGCAGCCCATCCCAGATGGTCATTTCACCTTAAGCCGTAAGAGGACAACGACGTGCGATTTCCGAACCAACGTTTAGCGCAACTTTTCGAACTGTTGCAAAACGAGACGCTGCCGCAGGACGAACTGGCGCAGCGGCTGTCGGTTTCCACGCGAACCGTCCGTGCCGATATCACCGCCCTGAACGCGCTGCTGGCAAGCCACGGCGCGCAGTTTATCTTGAGCCGGGGCAACGGCTATCAGCTCAAAATAGATGATGCCCAGCGCTATCAGCAGCTGCAGGCCTCCCACCCGCGCGCGCTGCGTATCCCCCGCACCGGGCCGGAGCGCGTGCATTATCTGGTGGTACGTTTTTTGACCTCGGCATTTTCTCTTAAGCTGGAGGATCTGGCGGACGAGTGGTTTATCAGCCGCGCGACGCTGCAAAGCGACATGGCCGAAGTCCGCGAGTGGTTTCATCGCTATAACCTGACGCTGGAAACGCGTCCGCGCCACGGCATGAAGCTGTTTGGCAGCGAGATGTCGACCCGCGCGTGCCTGACCGATCTGCTCTGGGAGCTGGCGCAGCAGGACAGCCTGAACCCGCTGGTGACCGACGTGGCGCTAAATGCGGGCGTGGCGGAGAAGATGGTGCCGGTGCTGCACGACGCCCTGACGCGTCACCACATTCGCCTGACCGATGAAGGCGAGCTGTTCCTGCGCCTGTACTGCGCGGTGTCGGTACGGCGCATCAGCGAGGGCTATCCGCTGCCGGAATTCCACGCCGAAGACGTGGAAGAGAACGTGCGCGAGGCGGCTAAGGATATCGCCGTCACCATTCAGCAGCTGGCGGGCAAGGCGCTTTCGCCGTCGGAGGAGAGCTGGCTGTGCGTGCACATTGCGGCGCGGCAGATTCAGGAGATCGCGCCCAGCGCCATTAACGCCGACGACGACGAAGCGCTGGTCAACTACATCCTGCGCTACATCAACACCCACTATAACTACAACCTGCTCAGCGACGAACAGTTGCACGCGGATCTGCTCACGCACATCAAAACCATGATCACCCGCGTGCGGTATCAAATTATGATCCCCAATCCGCTGCTGGATAACATCAAGCAGCACTACCCGATGGCGTGGGACATGACGCTGGCGGCGGTGTCGAGCTGGGGCAAATACACGCCGTATGCGATCAGCGAAAACGAGATTGGCTTCCTGGTGCTGCACATTGGCGTCGGGCTGGAGCGCCACTACAACATCGGCTACCAGCGCCAGCCGCGCGTGCTGCTGGTATGCGACGCCGGTAACGCGATGGTCCGCATGATTGAGGCGGTGCTGCAGCGTAAATATCCGCAGATTGAGGTGACGCGCACGCTCACCCTGCGCGAGTACGAGGTTGCGGAAACCATTGGCGAAGACTTTGTGATAGCCACCGCACGCGTCAGCGAAAAGTCGAAACCGGTAGTAACGATCGCCCCGTTCCCGACCGACTATCAGTTAGAACAGATTGGCAAACTGGTGCTCGTGGACCGTACCCGGCCGTGGATGCTGGATAAATACTTCGACGCGGCCCATTTCCGCATTATCGACAAGCCAATCGATCAGCAGACGCTGTTCCGCGAGCTGTGTGAACAGCTTGAAGCAGAAGGCTTTGTCGGCGCGGAGTTTCTGGATTCGGTTGTTGAGCGTGAAGCCATCGTCAGCACCATGCTCGGCGACGGCATTGCGCTCCCGCACTCCCTCGGCCTGCTGGCGCAGAAAACGGTGGTCTACACTGTGCTCGCCCCGCACGGCGTTCAGTGGGGCGACGAAACCGCGCACGTCATCTTCCTGCTCGCCATCAGCAAAAGCGAGTACGAAGAGGCGATGGCGATTTACGATATCTTCGTCACCTTCCTGCGCGAGCGGGCGATGTCGAGGCTTTCTAGCTGCGGAGATTTTGCCGGGTTTAAGGCGGTGGCGATGGAGAGTTTGAGTCGGTTTTGAGGTAAGGGCGGATGGATAACATCCGCCTTTGATCAACGCAAATGATGTACAACCTGGTTACTGCTGCCGCGCCAGATCAAAGACGGGTCTTTTAAATCCTGCACGAACTTGCCGTCGACCAGCACGTTAATCAGATCCACCACTTCCATCTGCTGCGTATTCAGTTCATCCAGCCTGTAGCCTGTCCAGACCCAGATATCTTTTCCCGCACACTCTGCACGAATGCGCTTCACCAGCTTCAGGATATCCGGCACGTTTTGCGGGTGCAGCGGATCGCCGCCGGAGAGCGAAACCCCCTGGCGTTTGATGCGCGTGTCGTTCAGGTCGCTGATGATTTTATCTTCCATCTCCGCGGTGAACGGCATGCCGGAGTTCAGGCGCCAGGTGCTTTTGTTGTAGCAGCCGGGGCATTCGTGGACGCAGCCTGAAACGAACAGGGTGCAGCGGGTGCCGGGGCCGTTGACGATGTCGACAGGGTAGTACTGGTGATAGTTCATAGCGAATAACCACGCCGGGTGGCGCTGCGCTTACCCGGCCTACAAAAGAGAGCGGTCCGTAGGCCCGGTAATCGCAGCGCCACCGGGCATTAACGTGGCTGAGGATTAACCGATCTGCCCATTCCCCAAATGCTTGACGCGACGCTTCACCTCTTCCTGCTTGCCGGCGTTAAACGGACGCGCATCCGGGCTACCGAGATAGCCGCACACGCGACGTGTCACGGATACGCGGGCAGCATCGTGGTTGCCGCATTTCGGGCAGGTAAAGCCTTTGCTCGTACATTCAAACTCACCGGTAAAGCCGCATTCGTAGCACTCGTCGATAGGCGTGTTGGTCCCGTAATACGGCACGTGCTGGTAGCTGTAATCCCACACGTCCTCCAGCGCCTTCAGGTTGTGCTGAATGTTCGGGTACTCGCCGTAGCAGATGAAGCCGCCGCTGGCGATCGGCGGATAGGCCGCTTCGAAGTCGATCTTGTCGTACGGGTTGACCTTCTTCTCGACGTCGAGGTGGAAGCTGTTGGTGTAGTACCCTTTGTCGGTCACGCCCTCCACAATGCCGAACTCGGCGGTGTCCAGACGGCAGAAGCGGTCGCACAGGTTCTCGCTCGGCGTGCTGTAGAGGCTAAACCCGTAGCCGGTTTCCTCTTTCCACTGGTCTACCGCGTCGCGCAGGCGCTGAACGATGGCGATCCCTTTTTCGCGCAGGGCTTCGCTGTCGTACATGTGCGTGTCGCCAAACAGCGCGTTGATGGTTTCGTGAATGCCGATGTAGCCCAGCGAAATGGACGCGCGACCGTTTTTGAAGATCTCGGATACGTCATCGTCCGCCTTCAGGCGCACGCCGCAGGCCCCTTCCATATAGAGGATCGGCGCGACGCGGGCTTTCACCCCTTCCAGACGGGCGATACGGGTCATCAGCGCTTTGCGCGCCAGCTGCAGACGTTCATCCAGCAGTTTCCAGAACTCAGCTTCATTACCTTTCGCCTCCAGCGCGATGCGCGGCAGGTTGAGGCTGATGACGCCCAGGTTGTTGCGCCCGTCGTGGATCTGCTCGCCGTTTTCATCCTCGTACACGCCGAGGAAGCTGCGGCAGCCCATTGGCGTTTTAAACGAACCGGTAACTTTCACAACCTGGTCGTAGTTCAGGATGTCCGGATACATGCGCTTGCTCGCGCACTCCAGCGCCAGCTGTTTGATGTCGTAGTTCGGATCGCCAAACTTGTGGTTCAGGCCGTCGCGGATGGCGAACACCAGTTTCGGGAACACCGCCGTTTTGCGGTTCTTGCCGAGGCCGGAAATACGGTTGCGAAGGATCGACTGCTGGATCAGGCGTGATTCCCAGCTGGTGCCCAGGCCAAAGCCGAAGGTCACAAACGGCGTCTGGCCGTTGGCGGTGTGCAGCGTGTTCACCTCATATTCCAGCGACTGGAAGGCATCGTAGCACTCTTTCTCGGTACGGGAGTGCGCGTAGCCGTCAGCGTCCGGGATCTGCCACTCTTCGGCCGTTTTACGGTGCTTGAAGAAGCTTGCCGTCACGAACGGGGCCAGCACTTCATCAATGCGGTTAATGGTGGTGCCGCCATAAATATGGCTGGCGACCTGGGCGATGATCTGCGCCGTGACCGCGGTGGCCGTGGAGATCGACTTAGGCGGTTCAATCTCTGCGTTACCCATTTTAAAACCGTGGGTCAACATGCCTTTCAGGTCGATCAGCATGCAGTTGAACATCGGGAAGAACGGCGAATAGTCGAGATCGTGGTAGTGAATTTCGCCGCGCTCGTGCGCCGAGACTACGTCGCGCGGCAGCAGATGCTGACGGGCATAGTGTTTGGCGACGATGCCGGCCAGCAGGTCGCGCTGGGTCGGGATCACTTTACTGTCTTTGTTGGCGTTTTCATTGAGCAGGGCAGAGTTGGTCTGCTCTACCAGACCACGGATCTCCTGGTTCAGACGCCCGCGCTTCTCACGCTGCACGTCACGATCGTGGCGGTACTCAATGTAGGCGCGCGCCAGCTGCTTGTAGGGCCCTGCCATGAGCTGGTTCTCAACCGCGGTCTGGATCTCGTTGATATCGACCTGGCTGCGTTCGTTCATCTGGCTGCTAACGACTTCTGCGACGGTGGCGCAGTAATCTGCGTCATCGACTCCCGCTGCTTTAGCTGCACGCAGAATGGCTTCCTGGATGCGCTCTGATTTAAACGGCACTTTACAGCCATCACGTTTCATCACATGCGGTGTCATGATCACTCCATTTTTTGAAAACAGGTTATCCACAGAGGTGGAGAAGTCTTCTCCGGGCGTATTCCCCGCCAGGCCAAAGACTTCCCGCGTTCCCAGCTCGTGTTATCCACAATTCCGGCCAGCGTAAGCGCCGTCTTGTTGTTGGAATAGTAGACGATAAATACAAGATGTTGGGTTGGCGTGCATTTTAAGTGCTACATATAGTGATTTGCATCAAACATGTTTGCGATTTATTTGATGCAGAACAAAGTAAAAAAACGAGAGTACAAACGACGGGCGCTTCAGCGATTGTAAAGGCGCGAGAGAAAAATCTGATTAATTACTCAACAAAAACAGTTAAGTAAGCCGGGTGCTGAGCCGCACCCGGCAGGGAATGCTACTGCTGCAACCACCAGACGGCTTCAAACGGACGCAGCGACGTCGTTTGCGGTGTCGGGTAGTTACTCATCAGCACCTGCAACTTACCGCTGAGAAGGTCTGTCTGCCATTCCTGAGGCGTATTACTCAGGTTTGCCGCAACAATCAAGGTCTGTCCCTGCCACTGGCGGCGATAGCACCACAGAGAAGGATGCTCCGGCAGGAGATCTTCATAATCTCCCCACGTCAGCACCGGCAGGGTTTTACGCAGGCCGATCAGCGACTGGTAGGTGTAGAACACCGAATCCGGGTCGTCGAGCGCCGAGCGGGCGTTCACGGTTTCGTAATTATCGCAGACGCCAATCCACGGTTCGCCCTCGCTAAAGCCCGCGTTGTGCGACGCGTCCCACTGCATTGGCGTGCGGCCATTATCCCGGGACTTACTCGCCAGAATCGCCAGTAATTCATCCGGATCGCGGCCGCTGGCGCGCAGTTCCGCGAACATGTTCAGGCTTTCCACGTCGCGGTAATCGGTGATGCGGCTGAAGTGCGGGTTGGTCATCCCCAGCTCCTCACCCTGATAAATATACGGCGTGCCCTGCATGCCGTGCAGTACCATGCCGAGCATCTTCGCGGCGTGAACCCGGTATTCCCCTTCGTCGCCAAAGCGCGACACAATGCGCGGCTGATCGTGGTTACACCAGAACAGCGCGTTCCAGGCTTTGTTGTGCATCCCCTGCTGCCAGTGGCGGAAGAGGGTTTTGAGCGCCACGAAGTCCGGCTTCGCCTTCGTCCACTTTTCGCCGCCGGGGTAGTCCACCTTCAGGTGGTGGAAGTTAAAGGTCATCGACAGCTCGCGCCCGTCGAGCGACGCGTACTGCTGGCAGTTTTCCAGCGAGGTTGAGGACATCTCGCCCACCGTCATCAGGTTGCGCGGGGTGAAGACGTCGCGGCTCATTTCCTGCAGATATTCGTGGATGCGCGGCCCGTCTGTGTAGAAGCGGCGACCGTCGCCCGTCTCGTCATTCGGGAAATCCTGATCTTTCGAAATCAGGTTAATGACGTCGAGGCGCAAGCCGTCGACGCCGCGGTCGGCCCAGAACTCGCACACCTTTTTCAGCTCGGCGCGCACCGCCGGGTTTTCCCAGTTGAGATCGGCCTGCTCCGGCGCGAAAAGGTGCAGGTAATACTGCTCGCTCTCCGCGTGCCAGCGCCAGGCGTTGCCGCCAAACTTGGAGCGCCAGTTATTGGGCAACTGCTCCGGCGTGCCGTCTCGCCAGATGTAGAACTGGCGGTACGGGCTCGCTTTGTTCAGCGACTCGCGGAACCAGGCGTGCTGCGTGGAGGTGTGGTTAAACACCATGTCCAGCACGATGCGAATGCCGCGCGCGTGCGCCTCAGCGACCAGCTCGTCGAAATCATCCAGCGTGCCGTAGGCCGGGTCGATGGCGGTGTAGTTTGCCACGTCGTAGCCGTTGTCCACCTGCGGGGAGATATAAAACGGCGTCAGCCAGATGGCGTCGATGCCGAGGGTTTTCAGGTAGTCCAGACGCTGCGTCACACCGCGCAGATCGCCGGTGCCGCTGCCGGTGGTATCCTGGAAACTCTTGGGGTAAATCTGGTAGATAACGCCGTTTTGCCACCAGTGAGGAAGGGTATTCATAGTGTGTTCCTGCAAATGCGAAGGGGCGCAACTGCGCCCCGAAAGAGAGAGTTAAACAATCTGCAGCGAGCCCTGACGGAACTTACGCTGGTAAACCACGGTGGTCAGCGCCATTGGGACGATAATGGCGATGGCCATTGCCAGGGCGAACACCTGCCAGTAAGCGGGCTGGATGGAGAGGATGCCCGGCAGGCCGCCGACGCCAATCCCGTTTGCCATTACGCCGTTCAGTCCGCACACCAGGCCAGCCAGACCGGAACCGATCATCGCGCAGAGCATCGGGAAGCGGTATTTCAGGTTGATACCGTACATCGCCGGTTCGGTGACGCCGAGGTAGGCGGAGATGGCCGCCGGAACGGAGATCTCGCGTTCGTTGTGCTTGCGGCTGACGATAATGATGCCGGTCACCGCTGACGCCTGAGCAATGTTAGACAGGGCGATAATCGGCCAGACCGGCGTGCCGCCGAGGCTCTGGATCATCTGCATATCAATGGCCAGCGTGGTCTGGTGCACGCCGGTGATCACCAGCGGGGCGTACAGGAAGCCAAACAGCGCGGCGCCAATCGGGGCGAAGCTGCCGGTCATCAGGTGACGCACCGCGAAGGCCACGCCGTCGCCAATCATGCGGCCAAACGGACCGATAAAGGCATGCGCCAGGAACACCGCCAGAATCAGCGAGCACACCGGCACCACCACCAGATAGAGGTAATCCGGCACGATGCGCTTCAGTCGGGTTTCAATAAAGCCCAGCGCCAGCCCCGCCAGCAGGGCCGGAATGACCTGCGCCTGATAGCCCACTTTGGCGATGGTAAACAGGCCGAAGTTCCACACCTCAGGCACCTGCTGACCAAGTAAGTAAGCGTTCATTAACTGTGGAGAGACCAGCGTGACGCCCAGCACGATTCCGAGAATCGGCGTACCGCCCATTTTACGCACCGCGGACCAGCAAATCCCGACCGGCAGATAGAAGAAGATCGCCTCGCCAATCAGCCACAGGAAATCGTAAACGGTTTTCAGCGCCGGATACATCTGCGCCAGGGTTTTACCGTCGCTCATCGGCACATCGCCGATGACGTTACGGAATCCTAAGATCAAGCCCCCACTGATCAGCGCGGGCAGCAGCGGGAAGAAAATCTCCGCGAAGTGGGAAATCAGCTGCTCGTGCCACTTCATATTCTGGCGCGCGGCCTTCTTCGCCTGCTCTTTATCGGCGGAGGAGTGCCCGGTTGTCGCCAGCAGAGCCTGATAGTAATCGCCCACTTCGGTACCAATAACGACCTGGAACTGACCGGCGTTGGTGAAGCAGCCTTTAACCATGGAGAGTTCTTCAATGGCCTTCGGGTTGGCTTTGGCCGGATCGTTCAGCACGAAGCGCAGGCGGGTAATGCAATGGCTGACGGTGGCGATGTTTTCGCGGCCGCCGACCAGGACGATCAGCCGATCGATATCTGCTTGTTTGACTTTACTCATCATGAAACCTCATGACAGATGGTGAGGGGGGGAATGACCTGAGCGCAAGCCTACTCCTTCAGCGTGACGGCGAAAATGGGAACGTTCCCGAAATCGGGCGAAGATCACAATAATCTGTTTTATGGCGATTACGAAAGGTGAGCGGGAATGACGATCTGACGCGGCTCAGCGCGCCCGTTTATCTGCTCGATCAGCTGCGCGGCGGCCTGTCTGCCGGATTCGGCGTAGCCCGGGTCGACGGTGATGATCTCCGGGTGCAGGAACTTCATCAGCGGCGTGCTGCCGACGCTCGCCACCTGCAGGTTATCGATACGCTGCTCCTGCAGATATTTGCTGGCACCCAGTGCAAGGGTATCCGTGGCGCACACCAGCGCGGTGGTCTGCGGCGTCAGTACGCTGGCGACCTGCTCGTAGCCCTGCTTCATGCCCAGACCCGGCAGGGAGGCCACGGCGGAAAGATTGTGCTTTTTGCAAAAGGCCAGGTAGGCCTCATGACGACGCTTGCCGGTGGTGACGTCCGCGTGCGGGACGCCGAGGAAGCTGATGTGGCGATGGCCTTCGTCAAACAGGCGCTGCATCAGGGTGATAATCGCGCCCTCGTCGTCATAGCAGACGGAGGCAAACCCGTGGGCATCGCGCGCCAGCAGCACCAGCGACGGCTGCCAGGGTTTTAGCATCTCGTCTTTGATGCCGGTAAAGCCGAACAGCACCACGCCGTCAATGTTGCGCCGCTGGAGCATGCCCAGATGCTCTTCCACCAGCTGTGGCGAGAACTGGCTCTCCATCATGATCGGATCATATCCCTGCTCGTAGAAGGCGGGCAGCATCGTCTGCACGGCGAGGTTTTCAGACAAAGAGTCCAGACGCGAGACAATGATGGCAACCACTTTATCGCTTTGCCCGCGCATGGCGCGCGCGGAGCGGGAAGGGGAAAAGCCGTGCTGATTCATAACCGCCTCGACGCGCTCGCGGGTGCGTTCGCTGACGCCGCTTTCGTTGTTCAGCACGCGTGAGACGGTCGATTTCCCCACGCCGCTTAAACGCGCGATGTCTTTAATCGTAAGACGGTTCTGCATGCTGTATTCCCTGTAACAACGACGATGTAGTGAATTGAGCCTAATGCTATAGCGCGATTTCGCTATGGGCAAAGTCTGGTTTACGTTCGGTTTATTTGCAGGGGGGTATAATACCGCCCGAATCGTCATAAAGGGTATGCCTAAATCCCTGGACTGCGCGGCGACACCCTGTTTTTTACTTACCGGAGGCTTCATGGATCCCGATCCCACACCTCTCCTGAACGGGAGAATGCGTTCTTTCCGGTAAGCCAGCTTTTGCTGTCTCACCGGTGATGTGAGGCAGCAACGTCCCAAACGTTCCTGCTTGAAAAATTGAGTGCCTCTCAGGTACGGCTTTGCCACGCCTGAAGGAATTGCTGCGTCCGCATTCGCGGATGCGGAGGAATGACTATGTTTAAAAATATCACCCGGCAGCTGCAGGCCCTGCTGAGCCGCCACCTGCCACACCGTCTTGTTCAGCGCGACCCGCTGCCTAATGCCAAAAACATGGCGGGGGCGGCGATCCCCGCGTCCCTGACCGAACGCTGCCTGAACGTGGCGGCGATGGATGAAAACGAAGTCTGGCGCGCCTTTGGCGGACACCCGGAAGGGCTGAACGCGGCAGAAGTGGAAAAAATCCGCGCCGTGCATGGCGATAACCTCATTCCGGCGCAAAAGCCGTCTCCGTGGTGGGTGCACCTGTGGCTCTGCTACCGCAACCCGTTCAACCTGCTGCTGACCGTGCTCGGCCTCATCTCCTACGCGACGGAAGATCTGTTTGCCGCAGGCGTCATTGCCCTTATGGTCGGTATCTCCACGCTGCTGAACTTTATTCAGGAAGCCCGCTCTACCAAAGCGGCTGACGCCCTGAAGGCGATGGTCAGCAACACCGCGACCGTCTCGCGCGTGATTAACGATCTCGGCGAAAACGCCTGGGTGGAACTGCCTATCGACCAGCTGGTGCCGGGCGATCTGGTGAAGCTGGCCGCGGGGGACATGATCCCGGCGGATTTACGCATCATCCAGGCGCGCGATCTCTTCGTCGCGCAGGCCTCCCTGACCGGGGAATCCCTGCCCGTTGAAAAGGTGGCGCGCAGCCGCGACCCGCAGCAGATGAACCCGCTCGAGTGCGACACCCTGTGCTTTATGGGCACCACGGTCGTCAGCGGCACCGCGCAGGCGATTGTCACCGCCACCGGGGGCAACACCTGGTTTGGTCAGCTTGCCGGACGCGTCAGCGAGCAGGAGAGCGAGCCAAATGCCTTCCAGAAAGGAATTGGCCGCGTCAGCATGCTGCTGATCCGCTTTATGATGGTGATGACGCCGATCGTGCTGCTGATCAACGGCTACACCAAAGGCGACTGGTGGGAAGCGGCGCTGTTTGCGCTCTCCGTGGCGGTCGGCTTAACGCCGGAAATGCTGCCGATGATCGTCACCTCCACGCTGGCGCGCGGTGCGGTGAAGCTCTCTAAACAAAAGGTGATCGTCAAACACCTCGACGCCATTCAAAACTTTGGCGCGATGGACATTCTCTGCACCGATAAAACCGGCACCCTGACGCAGGACAAAATCGTGCTGGAGAACCACACCGATATCTCCGGTAAAACCAGCGAGCGCGTGCTGCACAGCGCGTGGCTGAACAGCCATTACCAGACCGGGCTGAAAAACCTGCTCGACGTCGCGGTGCTGGAAGGGGTGGATGAAGAGTCCGCCCGCACGCTCTCCGGCCGCTGGCAGAAGGTGGATGAGATCCCGTTCGACTTCGAGCGCCGCCGCATGTCGGTGGTGGTGAGCGAGCAGACGGATGTGCATCAGCTGATCTGCAAAGGGGCGCTGCAGGAGATCCTCAACGTGTCGACGCAGGTTCGCTATAACGGTGACATCGTGCCGCTGGACGACACCATGCTGCGCCGCATCAAGCGCGTCACCGACAACCTGAACCGTCAGGGGCTGCGCGTCGTGGCGGTGGCGAGCAAGTTCCTGCCCGCGCGCGAGGGTGATTACCAGCGTATTGACGAATCCGATCTGATCCTCGAGGGTTACATCGCCTTCCTCGACCCGCCGAAAGAGACCACCGCACCGGCGCTGAAGGCGCTGAAGGCGAGCGGTATTACCGTCAAAATTCTCACCGGCGACAGCGAGCTGGTGGCGGCTAAAGTGTGCCATGAAGTGGGGCTGGACGCGGGCGACGTGGTGGTGGGGAGCGATATTGAACATCTCTCTGATGACGAGCTGGCGAAGCTTGCCCAGCGTACCACGCTGTTTGCCCGCCTGACGCCGATGCACAAAGAGCGCATCGTCACCCTGCTCAAGCGCGAAGGGCACGTGGTGGGCTTTATGGGCGACGGCATTAACGACGCGCCCGCGCTGCGTGCGGCGGATATCGGTATTTCCGTCGACGGGGCGGTGGATATCGCCCGCGAAGCGGCGGATATCATTCTGCTGGAAAAAAGCCTGATGGTGCTGGAGGAGGGTGTCATTGAAGGGCGCCGTACCTTTGCCAATATGCTCAAGTACATCAAGATGACCGCCAGCTCCAACTTTGGTAACGTCTTCAGCGTGCTGGTGGCGAGCGCGTTTCTGCCGTTCCTGCCGATGCTGCCGCTGCACCTGCTGATCCAGAACCTGATGTACGACGTTTCTCAGGTGGCGATTCCGTTTGATAACGTGGACGACGAGCAGATCCAGAAGCCGCAGCACTGGAACCCGGCAGATCTCGGGCGCTTCATGCTGTTCTTTGGCCCGATCAGCTCCATCTTCGACATCCTGACCTTCTGCCTGATGTGGTTTGTGTTCCATGCCAACACCCCGGAACATCAGACGCTGTTCCAGTCCGGCTGGTTCGTGGTCGGGCTGCTGTCGCAGACGCTAATTGTGCATATGATCCGCACCCGCCGCATTCCGTTCATCCAGAGCCGTGCCGCGTGGCCGCTGATTGTGATGACGGGGATTGTGATGGCGCTCGGCATCGCGCTGCCGTTCTCACCGCTGGCGAGCTACCTGCAGCTGCAGGCGCTGCCGCTGAGCTACTTCCCGTGGCTGGTGGCGATCCTCGCCGGTTATATGGTGCTGACCCAGATGGTGAAAGGGTTCTATGCGCGTCGGTATGGGTGGCAGTAATTTTTTACCCTCACCCTAACCCTCTCCCTGGAAGGGAGAGGGGACCGCTCGGTGCCGCCTTTCCCCCTCGCCCCTTTGGGGAGAGGGGACTGGCTTTCCTCCCAAATTCAACAACCTGTGATCTCCGTCGGCGCATTCGCTTGACGACAAATTGAGCGCATGTTAACAGAATGTTTTGCCTTTATTTGACCCGTCAGATAAGGAACATTCATGTTACGGTACAGTCTCTTAACCGCCGGGCTGATGCTCGGCGCCTCTGCCTTTGCCGCCCCGGCAGGGGATCTCCCCTTAATGCCCTGGCCTGCGAAGGTCGAACGCCCGACGACTCAGGGCACGCTGGTGCTCAGCAACAACGTATCCATTAGCGTCAGCGGGGACGATCTCGGTGACGCCGTCAGCCGCCTGCGCCAGCGCATCGCCCTGCAAACCGGCTGGACGCTGCAGGCTCAGGCTGAAAAGCCGGACAAACCAACTATCCGCATCGCGATTGCCAAAAAGGTCAAGCCGCAGCCGCTGCCGGACAGCGATGATACCTATAAGCTCACGGTGGACGCCAACGGGGTGAATATCTCCGCCAACACCCGCTTCGGCGCGCTGCGCGCCATGGAAACCCTGCTCCAGCTGATGCAGAACGGGGCGGAAAACACCTCGATCCCGTGGGTTACCATTGAAGATTCGCCGCGCTTCCCGTGGCGCGGGCTGCTGCTCGATTCGGCACGTCACTTTATCCCGCTGCCGGATATCAAACGCCAGATCGACGGCATGGCTGCGGCGAAGCTCAACGTGCTGCACTGGCACTTAACCGACGACCAGGGCTGGCGCTTCAGCTCGAAGCGCTACCCTAAGCTGACGCAGCTTGCCAGCGACGGGCTGTTCTACACCCCAGATCAGATGCGCGAGGTGGTGCGTTACGCCGCCGAACGCGGTATCCGCGTGGTGCCGGAGATCGATATGCCGGGTCACGCCTCGGCGATTGCCGTGGCCTACCCGGAGCTGATGAGCGCCCCGGGGCCGTACGCCATGGAGCGCCACTGGGGCGTGCTGAAGCCGGTGCTGGATCCCACAAAAGACGCAACTTACGCTTTTGCCGACGCGATGGTCAGCGAACTGGCGGCGATCTTCCCCGATCCGTATCTGCACATCGGCGGTGATGAGGTGGACGATAGCCAGTGGAAAGCGAACCCGGCCATCCAGCAGTTTATGCGCGACAACAGGCTGGCGGACAGCCACGCGCTGCAGGCCTATTTTAACCGCAGGCTGGAAACGATCCTCGAGAAGCATCACCGCCAGATGGTCGGCTGGGATGAGATCTACCATCCTGACCTGCCGAAAAGTATTCTGATCCAGTCCTGGCAGGGCCAGGACGCGCTGGGGCAGGTGGCGCAGAACGGCTACAAGGGCATTCTCTCCACCGGTTTCTATCTCGACCAGCCCCAGTCCACCGCCTATCACTACCGCAACGAAATTGTCCCGCAGGGGCTGAACGGCGTGGATGTGATAGCGGATACCGACAGCGCCCAGAGCTGGGCCTTCTCCATGCCGCGCCTGAAGGGCAAGCCGGTGGAGGGGAGCTTCACCCTGGTGAAAGGGGATGCCGGCTGGCGCGGGTTTATTGATTTTGCCGGGAAATCGCGCCGTGCGGTGCAGAACATTGAATGGCGCGATGACAGCCAGGTCACGTTTACCGTCGATACGTGGATGGGCGAAACGCGCCCGGTCGTCACCGTCGATAACGACAAACTCGCCGGTTATTTCCTTGTCGGGAATACGCGCTACCCAATCAGCGGCACGCGTCTGGACGACGTGCCGAAAGGCGTTCCGCCCGTCGTGCCGGACGTGGCGAACCAGGCCAACCTGCTCGGCGGCGAAGCGGCGCTGTGGGCGGAAAACGTGGTGGCGCCAGTGCTGGATATCCGCCTGTGGCCGCGCACCTTCGCGGTGGCGGAGCGGCTGTGGTCCGCGCAGGATGTTAACGACGTCGATAACATGTACACCCGCCTGCAGGCGATGGACAGCTGGTCGACGGTGTCGGTCGGGCTGCAGCAGCATACCCAGCAGCAGGTGCAGTTCACGCGCCTCGCCGGTAATGCCGACACCCTGCCGCTGCAGATCCTCGCTCAGGCGGTAGAGCCCGCGCAGTATTACACCCGCCAGCACCTGAAGTTCCAGGCCGGAAACTACCATCAGTTCGAGCCGCTCAACCGCTTCGCCGATGCGCTGAACGCCGAAAGCGCCACCGTGCGCCAGATGCACAAATGGGCGGACCGTCTGGTGAGCGATGCGGAGGACACGGAAAGCGCCGACGCCCTGCGCCACGTGTTTAACCGCTGGCAGAGCAACACCAGCGACGCGCTGGCGTTAAGCGAAAACAGCTATCAGCTGAAGGCGATGAAGCCGGTGATCCAGGAGGTGGATAAGCTGGCGTCGATTGGCCTGCGGCTCACCGACCTGGTGGCGCGCCAGGGGACGCTGGATGATAAAGAGATCGCGTCGATTCAGAGCGAGCTGGATAACGCGGCGAAGGTTCAGGACGAGGTGGTGATTGCGGCGGTCTATCCGCTGGAGACGCTGCTCAGGGCGACGCGGAATCAGTAGCAAGCAACAAAAAAGGCAGCCTGGGCTGCCTTTTTTATCGCCAAAGCGAATTAGCGACGTACGGCGATCGCTTCGATTTCAATTTTCACGTCTTTTGGCAGACGGGCCACTTCCACGCAGGAGCGCGCCGGGAAGGTGGCGTTGTGCTCGGTGAAGAACGCTTCGTAGGTGGCGTTAACGGTCGCGAAATCGTTCAGATCTTTCACGAAAACGGTAGTTTTCACGATATCACCCACTTTCAGACCGGCAGATTCAACGATAGCCTGCACGTTTTCCAGCGACTGACGCGCCTGCGCCGCGACGTCTTCCGGCACCGCGCCGGTTTTTGGGTTCACCGGGATCTGCCCGGAAGTGATGATCATGCTACCCAGATCAACGCCCTGAACGTAAGGGCCGATAGCCGCTGGTGCATTTTCCGTCGCGAGTACTTTGCTCATGTTTTCTCCAGAATTACAGCGTTAAGAATGTTCCCGGCCATTATAACAGCCGGGATTTCATTACCAACCTCAATTAGTTGGCCAGCACCACATAATGAGAAAACTCTTTTTCGCAGTATTTGCATTTGAGCGCGATGTCATCGGCGCGTTTTTTCACTGCAAAGCTGGAGGAAACCGGCTCAGCGTGACTGATGCAGTTGCTGTTCGGGCAGACCAGCACGCTTTCAATGCGATCCGGCAGGCTCGGGCGGGATTTACCGACCACTTCATACTCGTCGATGCGGTTGACGGTGGCGTCCGGCGCGTAAAGCGACAGTTGGTTAACCTGCTCGTCGGTCAGGAAGGTATTCTCGATTTTAATCAGGTCTTTGCGGCCCATCTCGCCCGACGGCAGGTTCAGGCCGATGGTGATGCGCTGGTCGGTTTCGGTCAGTTTGAACAGCGTCAGCAGCTTAAAGCCTACCTGCGCAGGGATGTGGTCAATCACGGTGCCACGCTTGATGGCTTCAACCTGGAGTTTGTTATCGTGTGTCATGGTCGTCTCCCCTTACAGAGCTAATTCGCGATTCAGAACCAGTGCCAGTAACGCCTGGCGGGCGAAGATGCCGTTTCCTGCCTGCTGGAAGTACCAGGCGTGCGGCGTTTTATCCACGTCTGTGGTGATCTCATCGATGCGCGGCAGCGGATGCAGGACCTTCATGTTGTCGCGCGCGCCCTCGAGGTCGCTGGCGCGCAGCACGAACTGCGCCTTCACGTTGGCGTATTCGGACGGGTCCAGACGCTCTTTCTGCACGCGGGTCATGTAGAGAATATCCACGTGGCTCATCACCTCTTCGATGCTGGCATGCAGGCTCCACGCAATGCCTTTCTCGTCCAGCATGTCGAGAATGTACTGCGGCATCGCCAGCGCGTCCGGGGCGATGAAGTAGAAGCGGTTGCCGTTAAATTTCGCCAGCGCCTGGGTCAGGGAGTGGACGGTGCGGCCGTATTTCAGGTCGCCAACCATGGCGATGTTCAGGTTCTCAAGTTTGCCCTGCGTCTCCTGAATGGTGAACAGGTCCAGCAGCGTCTGCGTTGGGTGCTGGTTGGCACCGTCACCGGCGTTCAGCACCGGAATGCCGCCGGAGAACTCGGTCGCGAGGCGCGCCGCGCCCTCCTGTGGATGACGCATCACAATTGCGTCGACGTAGGTGCTAATCACTGAAATGGTATCCGCCAGGGTCTCGCCTTTTTTACCCAGCGACGTGTTGCTGCTGTCCGAGAAGCCCACCACGCTCGCGCCCAGGCGGTGCATGGAGGTCTCAAAGGAGAGGCGGGTGCGGGTTGAGGCTTCAAAGAAGCAGCTCGCAATCACCTTGTGCTTCAGCAGCTCCGGTTGCGGATTGGCCTTCAGTTTTGCCGCGGTTTCCAGAACCAGTTCCAGCTCTTCGCGGCTGAGGTCGTTTATGGAAATGATGTGTTTTTGATAAAGCGGATTCATGTTTATCTCCTGACGCCGGGCAAAAAAAAGCCCCTCAAATGAGGGGCTCTGGGAATAGGTTTAGCAACGGGAAGAAAAACGGCAGGCCAGCGTCTGATTTCAGACGCGGTAAGACGTTATGTCGTACACGCTTGACCATGCTTCCTCCCGGCAAATTGTCGGGCATTATACGCAGCTCGCTTTTCGGATCAAGCGATTTAATGCACGCTTTACTCAATGCAAACGGTTCTTTGTGAATATTAATGCGTTCTGAGTAAATAATTAATTTGCTTATGCACCAGCGCGGTACGCTTCACCACCCGGGGGGCGACCCAGACAATACTGCTGCCGGCCACCACGCCTAATATTTCCGGAAGCTGGTGATAATCTAGAATACGCGCCACCGCGCGGCCATATCCGGCGACGGTATGAACAAGGATAAACTCGCTATTATGCTCGACGCTGACCACCATTTCGGACACGGTACGCGCGGCGTCGGGGGCAGGGCGCAGCTGGGGATTCAACGAATAAATCTTTAGCCCTTTGGCATTTCGAATTTTTATGACACCGAGCAATTTAAGCAGACGTGAAACGGTGGACTGGCTGATGGTCTCAAAACCACGCTCCTGTAAATCCCGGCGGATCTCCTCCTGAGAGAGGTAACTCTTTTCTGCGATCAGGCGCTGGCAGACCGTCAGCTGTAGTTGCTCTTTGGGAGAGTACTCTTCGTAATCCATCATAGTTCCCATATCAGTTCCCGAAATAACCGGTGGCACCGCACCGATCCGTAGGCCGGATAAGCGCAGCGCCATCCGGCAAATTACAACAACGCCCCCAGACTTAACGCCACCATAATCACCACCGTCAGGATCGCCAGCAGCGGCGCCACCCATTTCAGATAGCGCACGTAAGGCACCCGGGCGATAGCCAGCCCGCCCATCACGACGGCAGAAGTGGGCGTGACGAGGTTAACGATGCCGGAGGCCGACTGGTAAGCCGTCACCACCAGGTCGCGGTTGACGTTAGCGAAATCGGCAAGCGGCGCCATGATCGGCATCGTCAGAACGGCCAGGCCGGATGAAGATGGCACAAGAAACGACAGCACGACCTCCAGCCAGTACATCACGTTGATAAACGCTACCGTGGACAACCCGCTGACCAGCCCTTCCGCGCTGTGCAAAATGGTGTGGGTAATCATGCCCTTATCCATGATGACTACGATACCGCGCGCGATGCCGATAATCAGCGCGACGCCCAGCAAATCTCGCGCGCCGTTGATAAACGTCGACGTCAGTTCCTCTTCGCTCATGCGGGCAATCAGGCCGACGATAATCGCGCTGGCGAGAAACACCGCGGAGATCTCCGCCATCCACCAGCCCAGTACCGCCACGCCGTAAATCATCACCGCGAAGGCGAGGGCAAAAATCACCAGGATGATTTTGCGCACCGGGGTGAATTCCAGCGACTGTTCGCCCTTGTTGCCAAGGAAATGGGCGCGGTTCTCTTCCTGTTTATCCGCGACGATCGACAGCGACGGATCCTGGCGGACTTTGCGGGCATAGCGCATCACCCACGCCACGCAGATGATCCAGCCGATGACCAGCAGCGCCACGCGCAGGGCGATGCCGTTGGTAAAGGGGATCCCGGCGGCGTTGGCGGCGATGACCGTGGCAAACGGGTTGATGGTGGAACCCAGCGTGCCGATCCCCGCCCCGAGCAGCACGGTAGAAGCGGCGACAACCGGATCGAACCGCGCGGCCAGCATCACCGGCACCAGTAAGGTATAGAAAGGCAGTGACTCTTCGGCCATGCCGTAAATCGTGCCGCCCGCGGCGAACAGCGCCATCAGGATCGGGATCATCCACTCCTCGCGTCCGCGCAGCCGGGTGGTCACACGCTCGATCCCGGCGTCAATCGCCCCGGTTTTGGTGACGATCCCGAGAAATCCCCCGATGATCAGAATAAACAGCGCCACGTCGATCGCCCCGGCCTGGCCGGAGACCGGATCGTACAGCCCGGCGATTGGCGCCATCAGGACGGAAACCAGCCCCTGCGGATGCGCCGCCACGTGCGCGTAGGTGCCGGCAATCGGGACTTCTTTACCGAGGGTTTCGTTCATCGCCATCTGGTACTGACCGGCGGGGACGACCCAGCTCAGCGCCGCCACAACGGCAATCAGGAAAAAGAGAATGGTGTAAGCGGAGGGAAACTTGAACTTGCCCATGATGTTCTCCTTAAACCCGGCGCACCCGCGGCGCGCCGGGCGGTGATTAGTCGCCGAGTGTCGCCACCATGACCGCTTTGATGGTGTGCATGCGGTTCTCTGCTTCGTCAAAGACGATGGAATTCGGCGATTCGAAGACCTCTTCCGTCACTTCCAGCCCCTTCAGGCCGTACGCCATCTCGATCTCGCGGCCCACTTTGGTGTGTTCGTTGTGGAACGCCGGCAGGCAGTGCATGAATTTGACGTTCGGGTTGCCGGTGGCCTTCATCACCTGGGCGTTAATTTGATATGGCTTCATCAGACTGACGCGCTCGGCCCAGGCTTCCTTCGGCTCACCCATGGAGACCCACACGTCGGTGTAGAGGAAATCGGTCCCCTGCACGCCTTCTTTCACGTCGTCGGTGAGGGTGATGCGCGCGCCCGTCTCTTTCGCGATGGCGCGGCACTGTTCAACCAGCCCCGCTTCCGGCCAGAAGGATTTCGGCGCGACGAGGCGGATATCCATCCCCATCTTGGCCGCGCCTACCATCAGGGAATTGCCCATGTTGTTGCGCGCGTCGCCGAGATAGGCAAAGCTAAGCTCAGGCAGGGTTTTGCCCGGCGCGTGCTCCAGCATGGTCATCAGATCGGCGAGAATTTGGGTCGGGTGGAACTCGTCGGTCAGGCCGTTCCACACAGGCACGCCCGCGTACTCGCCCAGCTCTTCGACGATGGCCTGGCCGTAGCCGCGGTATTCGATGCCGTCGTACATGCGGCCCAGCACGCGGGCGGTGTCTTTCATCGACTCTTTATGGCCAATCTGCGAGCCGCTTGGGCCGAGATAGGTGACCTGCGCGCCCTGGTCGAACGCGCCCACTTCGAAGGCGCAGCGGGTGCGGGTGGAGGTTTTTTCAAAGATCAGGGCGATGTTTTTCCCGACCAGGGTTTGCTTCTCGCGCCCGGCTTTTTTGGCGGCCTTGAGCTCGATGGCGAGGTCAATCAGGTACTGGATCTCCGCCGGGGTATAGTCCAGCAGTTTCAGGAAGTTGCGGTTTTTCAGGTTGATGGTCATGGGTAAATCCTTTTTAAAATGAGTGTTCAGTTACGAATCAACGTGCCTTTCTCGCCCGCGAGGATCTCCGCGCCGTCGGCCAGCGCGCCGATCCCGGCAATGCCGTTACAGGCTTCAACGAACTCGCGGCAGGCGGCCACTTTCGGCCCCATCGATCCGGCGTCGAACTGCATGCCCCTGAGCAGTTCCGGCGTCACCTGCGCCAGCGGACGCTGGGTCGGCTTGCCCCAGTCGAGGTACACCGCGTCGGCATCGGTCAGGATCAGCAGGGCGTCGGCCTCGATCTGGCGCGCCAGCAGGGCGGCGGAGAGGTCTTTGTCGATCACTGCCTCAATGCCGCGATAGCCGTTGGCGTGTTCCACCACCGGCACGCCGCCGCCGCCGTTGCAGATCACCAGGTGGTCACGCTGGATCAGCGCCGTGATGGCGTCGCTCTCGACGATGCGCTTCGGCTGCGGAGAGGGCACCACGCGGCGGACGTAGCTGCCGTCGGCCTTAAACACCCAGCCTTTCTCCGCGGCCAGCGTTTTTGCCTGGGCTTCGCTGTACACCGGGCCGATGTATTTGGTCGGGTTGCTGAAGGCCGGGTCGGCGGCGTCCACTTCTACCTGGGTGAGCAGAACGCTCACCTCCCGCTGCGGCAGGCTGTTTTTCAGCGCCTGCTGGAGCATGTAGCCGATCATTCCCTGGCTTTCGGCGCCGAGAACGTCCAGCGGGTAGGGCGTCACTTTGTCGTAGGCGCTGTTCTGCAGCGCCAGCAGTCCGACCTGCGGCCCGTTGCCGTGTACCAGCACCACGCGCCACTGCGCCGTCAGCCCGGCGATGGTGCGGGCGGCCTGCTCGATGTTCTGGCGCTGGATCTCCGCTTCCAGCGGCTCGCCGCGCTTGAGCAGCGCGTTGCCGCCGAGGGCCACAACCAGAGTGGGTTTTCGTTCCATGATGGCTCCTTTAAATTCCGTCGCGTTCCAGCGGGCAGCTCATGCAGCGCGCGCCGCCGCGGCCGCGTCCGAGTTCGTCGCCCGGAATGGGCAGCACGGTGATACCCGCTTTGTCGTACTTCTCGTTGGTCCATACGTTGCGCTCGTAGCCGATCACCACGCCGGGGCGGATGGTCAGGACGTTATTGGCGTCGTTCCACTGCTCGCGTTCGGCCTCAAAGGCGTCGCCGCCGGTGGTGATCAGACGCACCTGGTTAATGCCGAGCGCTTTCTCGATGGCGTGCAGGAGGTCGGTTTCCTGGGTGCGCAGCAGGCCGCCGCGGCCGTCCGGGGTGAGCGTCCAGCACTGGACGTCCTTGCGCACCACTTCCGGGTAGACGGAGAAGGTGTCTACGTCGATGTGGGTCATGACGGTGTCGAGGTGCATGCAGGAGCGGTGTTTTGGCAGCTCAACGGCGATCACGCGCTCGGCCTGGCGATGTTTGAACAGGCTGTTGGCGAGGAACTCCACGCCCTGCGGCGTCGTACGTTCGGACATGCCGATCAGGACCGCGCCGCGGCCAATGACTAATACGTCGCCGCCTTCCAGGGTGGCGTGGTCGTAATTAATATTTTCGTCGCCGAAATACTTAATAAAATTGCCGTCGGCGAACGCCGGGTGCCAGCGATATATTGCCCTCAGGTTATTGGTTTCGCGCTGACGGGCCGGTTTGGCCATCGGGTTAATAGAGACGCCGTTATAGATCCAGCAGGAGGTATCGCGGGTAAATAAATGGTTCGGCAGCGGCTTCATAATAAAATCATTCGCCGTGTGGGTATCAACCACCATATTTTTAATGGCTGCCGGAATTTCGCCGTAGGTTAATCCGCCGCTCAGCCTGCGCGCCAGTTCGCGGTGCGGCATATCCGCCAGCCAGCCGCGAACGTCGCCGGCAAAGGTGGGCCCGAGACGATAGTCGGAGATTTGCGTCTCCAGCAGCCAGGCCTTCGCCTCTGCAATATCAAGGGTTTGTGTCAGAAGGTCGGTCAACAGCAGGACTTCCACACCCTGCTCGCGCAGCGTGTTTGCGAAGATGTCATGCTCCTCACCCGCCCGCTCAACCGAGAGCACGTCATCGAAAAGCAGCTCCTGGCAATTCGATGGCGTTAAGCGTTTCAGACTTAAATTTGGGCGGTGCAGCATAACGCTACGCAATTGACCAATTTCAGAACCGACGTAATGCTTTTCCATAATTATTCCTTTAACTGTTTTTCAGAATAAAAAGGGCATGCGCCATGTAACGTATTTAATTTCATGGCGGCTAAGCTCAATTGATTTCGTGATTCATACTAGGCAGTTAAATAATCTGTATTGTGATGTTGCTCACGCGAAAATGGATATTAAGGGGTTTGTTTTCATTTGCATGATTCGCATCAGATAATGATTAATTGGCTATTCTGGCGAGGTGAATAGCTAAGCACTATCCGTTGTCATTATTTGCAGTTGTTAGTGTTTTGTAGAATTTCATGCTTTGAAGTATTTTGTTAAGCTATTGATTTTAATTGTTTTTAATGGCGGCGGGGAATGCCTATGCAATATTGCTAATTAACTATTTTTGGCTTAAGGAAAATCAATAAATATTTATTGAATTTAATAGCAAATTATCAAAGTGATAAAATGTGAAGCTGTAGCGAGTTTTGTTGTTAAGGCATGACGATCAGTAAGTTAGCGCAAGGCCGTGATAACGAAGAACTGAAGATATGCATAATGACTGCATAAATGCCTGCGAGGGCTTAACAGCAAATTAACACCATTCCCGATAAACATGCGCTCGCGCAAACCTCGTCCAAAAAAAGGCTGGTATGGCAGACAGGATTCTCGTATAAAAGGTAAAAATGAAACGTTGTTTTATATCGAGGGTTTTCTCATGATGATCGGCAACATCCACCATCTGCAGTCCTGGCTGCCTGACGATCTGCGCCAGGCGATTGAGCATGTTAAAGCCCACGTCACCGACGCGACGCCGCTCGGCAAGCACGACGTCAACGGCAGCCGCCTGTTTTATCTTGTCTCTGAAGACATGACCCAGCCGTTCGCCGAACGTCGCGCCGAGTACCACGCGCGCTATCTGGATATCCAGATCGTGCTGAAGGGCCAGGAAGGGATGACGTTCAGCACCCTGCCGCCCGGCACGCCGGACACCGACTGGCTGGCGGATAAAGACATTGCGTTCCTGCCGGAAGGCGAGCAGGAGAAAACCGTGGTGCTGAGCGAAGGGGATTTTGTGGTGTTCTGGCCGGGTGAGGTGCATAAGCCGCTGTGCGCGGTGGGCGCGCCGGCGAAGGTGCGTAAGGTTGTGGTGAAGATGCTTGTAGAGTAAGAACCCCCTCACCCCGAACCTCTCTCTACAGGGGAGAGGTTCGGGGTGAGGGGCAATATGTGATCCAGCTTAAAGTTTCCGCACTCCCTCTTCATCTCTCATTTACCTGCGCTTTTCCTGCGTCATAGTATGATCGTTAATTTAATGAACGCTGTTCTATAATGTAGAACAAAATGATTCAGCAAGGAGATCTCATGCCGCAGTCCGCGTTGTTTACGGGAATCATTCCCCCTGTCTCCACCATTTTTTCCGCCGATGGCCAGCTCGATAAGCAGGGCACCGCCGCGCTGATCGACGATCTGATCGCGGCAGGCGTTGACGGCCTGTTCTTCCTGGGCAGCGGCGGCGAGTTCTCCCAGCTCAGCGCCGAAGAGCGTAAAACCATTGCCCAATTTGCTATCGATCGCGTCGATCGTCGCGTACCGGTGCTGATCGGCACCGGCGGCACCAACGCCCGGGAAACCATTTCGCTCAGCCAGCACGCGCAGCAGGCGGGGGCGGACGGCATCGTGGTGATCAACCCTTATTACTGGAAAGTGTCGGAAGCGAACCTGATCCGCTATTTCGAGCAGGTGGCGGACAGCGTCACGCTGCCGGTAATGCTCTATAACTTCCCGGCGCTGACCGGGCAGGATCTGACCCCGGCGCTGGTCAAAACCCTGGCCGACTCGCGCAGAAACATCGTCGGCATCAAAGACACCATCGACTCCGTCGCCCACCTGCGCAGCATGATCCACACCGTCAAAGCCGCCCATCCGCACTTCACCGTGCTGTGCGGCTACGACGATCATCTGTTTAATACCCTGCTCCTCGGCGGCGACGGGGCGATTTCGGCGAGCGTCAACTTTGCCCCGCAGGTGTCGGTGAATCTTCTGAAAGCCTGGCGGGATAAAGACGTGGCGAAAGCGGCTGAGTATCATCAGACCCTGCTGCAAATCCCGCAGATGTATCAGCTGGATACGCCGTTTGTGAACGTCATTAAAGAGGCGATAGTGCTCTGCGGCCGCCCGATCTCCACGCACGTGCTGCCGCCCGCGTCACCGCTGGACGAGCCGCGCAAGGCGCAGCTGAAAACCCTGCTGCAACAGCTCAAGCTCTGCTGAGCCGGACGATAACCATGACCATCGAGAAAATTTTCACCCCACAGGACGATGCGTTTTATGCGGTGATTACCCATGCCGCGGGGCCGCAGGGCGCGCTACCGCTGACCCCGCAGATGCTGATGGAATCCCCCAGCGGCAACCTTTTCGGCATGACGCAGAACGCAGGAATGGGCTGGGACGCCAACAGGCTGACCGGGAAAGAGGTGCTGATCATCGGTACCCAGGGGGGCATTCGCGCCGGGGACGGACGCCCGGTTGCGCTGGGCTACCACACCGGGCACTGGGAAATCGGTATGCAGATGCAGGCGGCGGCGAAGGAGATCACGCGCAACGGCGGGATCCCGTTTGCTGCCTTCGTCAGCGATCCGTGCGACGGGCGCTCTCAGGGCACGCACGGCATGTTCGACTCTCTACCGTACCGCAACGACGCGGCGATCGTGTTTCGCCGTCTGATCCGCTCTCTGCCCACGCGGCGGGCGGTGATCGGCGTCGCCACCTGTGATAAAGGGCTGCCCGCCACCATGATTGCCCTGGCCTCGATGCACGACCTGCCGACCATTCTGGTGCCGGGCGGGGCGACGCTGCCGCCGACCGTGGGGGAAGACGCGGGCAAGGTGCAGACCATCGGCGCGCGCTTTGCCAACCACGAACTCTCCCTGCAGGAGGCCGCCGAGCTGGGCTGTCGCGCCTGCGCGTCGCCGGGCGGTGGGTGTCAGTTCCTCGGCACGGCGGGTACCTCGCAGGTGGTCGCGGAAGCGCTGGGGCTGGCGCTGCCGCACTCCGCGCTGGCGCCGTCCGGGCAGGCGGTGTGGCTGGAAATTGCCCGCCAGTCGGCGCGGGCGGTGAGCGAGCTGGATAACCGCGGCATCACCACGCGCGATATCCTCACCGACAAAGCCATCGAAAACGCCATGGTGATCCACGCGGCGTTCGGCGGCTCCACCAATTTACTGCTGCACATTCCGGCCATCGCCCACGCGGCGGGCTGCACGATCCCGGATGTTGAACACTGGACGCGCGTTAACCGCAGGGTGCCGCGCCTGGTCAGCGTGCTGCCCAACGGCCCGGACTATCACCCGACCGTGCGCGCCTTCCTGGCGGGCGGCGTGCCGGAGGTGATGCTCCATCTGCGCGATCTCGGCCTGCTGCATCTGGACGCCATGACCGTGACCGGCCAGACGGTGGGCGAAAACCTCGACTGGTGGCAGGCGTCCGAACGCCGGGCGCGCTTCCGCCAGTGCCTGCGCGAGCAGGACGGCGTGGATCCGGATGACGTGATCCTGCCGCCGGAGAAGGCAAAAGCGAAAGGGCTGACCTCAACGGTTTGCTTCCCGACGGGCAACATCGCGCCGGAAGGTTCGGTGATCAAGGCCACGGCGATCGATCCGTCGGTCGTCGGTGAAGATGGCGTTTACCGCCACACCGGCCGGGCGCGGGTGTTTGTCTCGGAAGCGCAGGCAATCAAGGCCATCAAGCGGGAAGAGATCAAGCAGGGCGATATCATGGTAGTGATCGGCGGCGGGCCGTCCGGCACCGGCATGGAAGAGACCTACCAGCTTACCTCCGCGCTGAAGCATATCTCGTGGGGCAAGACGGTGTCGTTAATCACCGATGCGCGCTTCTCAGGCGTGTCGACAGGCGCCTGCTTCGGCCACGTGTCGCCGGAGGCGCTGGCGGGCGGGCCGATTGGCAAGCTGCGCGATAATGACATTATCGAGATAGCCGTCGACCGACTGACATTAACGGGCAGCGTGAATTTTATCGGCACCGCGGACAACCCGCTGACGCCGGAGGAGGGCGCGCGCGAGCTGGCAATGCGGCAGACGCACCCGGACCTGCACGCCCACGACTTTTTGCCGGACGACACCCGCCTGTGGGCAGCATTACAGTCGGTCAGCGGCGGCACCTGGAAAGGCTGTATTTATGACACCGATAAAATTATCGAGGTAATTAACGCCGGTAAAAAAGCGCTCGGCATTTAATTATTTTTCACGCGATTGTCGTCTACGGAATATATTCCGTGGACGGCTTTTGCTTGTCTTTATTTTATTAATTTAAACAATAAGTTGTGATATATCGCTGGCGTCACAAAAGCAAAATAACGTAATTCAGAAATAAGATATGACCATTGCTGGTTAATTGAACAGCTCATTACACTCCATTAACACGATGTTGTAATTCAGCACACTACATAAGGGTGTAATTCTGATGACGCAATTAACCATGAAAGACAAAATTGGCTACGGGCTGGGTGACACCGCCTGCGGCTTCGTCTGGCAGGCCACGATGTTCCTGCTGGCCTACTTCTACACCGACGTCTTCGGCCTGTCGGCGGGCATTATGGGGACGCTGTTTCTAATCTCCCGCGTGCTCGACGCCGTGACCGACCCGCTGATGGGGCTGCTGGTCGACCGCACCCGCACGCGGCACGGCCAGTTCCGCCCGTTCCTGCTGTGGGGCGCCATCCCGTTTGGCATCGTCTGCGTGCTGACCTTCTACACGCCGGAGTTCTCCGCGCAGGGCAAAATCATCTACGCCTGCGTGACCTACATTCTCCTTACCCTGGTCTACACCTTCGTTAACGTGCCGTACTGCGCCATGCCCGGCGTCATCACCGCCGACCCGAAAGAGCGTCACGCCCTGCAGTCCTGGCGCTTCTTCCTGGCAGCGGCGGGGTCGCTCGCCATCAGCGGCATTGCCCTGCCGCTGGTGAGCATCATCGGCAAAGGGGACGAGCAGGTGGGCTATTTCGGCGCCATGTGCGTGCTGGGCCTGACCGGCGTGGTGCTGCTCTACGTCTGCTTCTTCACCACCAAAGAGCGCTACACCTTTGAGGTGCAGCCGGGCTCGTCGGTGGTGAAAGATCTCAAGCTGCTGCTCGGCAACGGCCAGTGGCGGATCATGTGCGCGTTCAAGATGATGGCGACCTGTTCCAACGTGGTGCGCGGCGGGGCGACGCTCTACTTCGTCAAATACGTGATGGATCACCCGGAGATGGCGACCCAGTTCTTACTCTACGGCAGCCTCGCCACCATGTTTGGCTCGCTCTGTTCGTCCCGTCTGCTGGGACGCTTTGACCGCGTCACTGCCTTCAAGTGGATCATCGTCGCCTACTCGCTTATCAGCCTGCTGATTTTCGTCACCCCGGCGGAGCATATCGCCCTGATTTTTGCCCTCAACATCCTGTTCCTGTTCGTCTTCAACACCACCACGCCGCTGCAGTGGCTGATGGCCTCTGACGTGGTGGATTACGAAGAGAGCCGCAGCGGTCGCCGCCTCGACGGGCTGGTGTTCTCCACCTACCTGTTCAGCCTGAAGATTGGCCTGGCGATTGGCGGGGCGGTGGTGGGCTGGATCCTGGCGTACGTCAACTATTCCGCCAGCAGCAGCGTGCAGCCGGTCGAGGTCCTTACCACCATCAAAATTCTGTTCTGCGTGGTGCCGGTGGTGCTCTACGCGGGCATGTTCATCATGCTGTCGTTCTACAAGCTCACCGACGCCCGCGTGGAGGCCATCAGCCAGCAGCTGATCAAGCACCGCGCGGCGCAGGGCGATGCCGTTCCCGACGCTGCGACAGCCGCATCCCATTAACCGGAGGCACTATGCAAATCACTAACCCTATTCTGACCGGCTTCAACCCGGACCCGTCCCTGTGCCGCCAGGGCGAGGACTACTACATCGCCACCTCCACCTTCGAGTGGTTCCCGGGCGTGCGCATCTACCACTCCCGCGACCTGAAAAACTGGTCGCTGGTCAGCACCCCGCTGGACCGCGTGTCGATGCTGGACATGAAGGGCAACCCGGACTCCGGTGGCATCTGGGCGCCGTGCCTGAGCTATGCCGACGGCAAATTCTGGCTGCTCTACACCGACGTGAAGATTGTCGACTCGCCGTGGAAAAACGGCCGTAACTTTCTTGTTACCGCGCCCTCCATTGAGGGGCCGTGGAGCGAGCCGATCCCGATGGGCAACGGCGGGTTTGACCCGTCCCTGTTCCACGACGACGATGGCCGCAAATATTACCTCTACCGCCCGTGGGGGCCGCGCCACCACAGCAACCCGCACAACACCATCGTAATGCAGGAGTTTGACCCGCAGACCGGCACGCTCTCGCCCGAGCGCAAAACCCTGTTTACCGGCACGCCGCTCTGCTACACCGAGGGCGCGCACCTGTATCGCCACGCGGGATGGTACTACCTGATGGTGGCCGAAGGCGGAACCAGCTACGAGCACGCCGTCGTGGTGCTGCGTTCCAAAAACATCGACGGGCCGTACGAGTTGCACCCGGACGTGACGATGATGACCAGCTGGCACCTGCCGGAGAACCCGCTGCAGAAGAGCGGCCACGGCTCGCTGCTACAGACCCACACCGGAGAATGGTATATGGCCTACCTCACCAGCCGCCCGCTGCGCCTGCCCGGCGTGCCGCTGCTGGCCTCCGGCGGGCGCGGCTACTGCCCGCTGGGCCGCGAGACCGGCATCGCCCGCATTGAATGGCGCGACGGCTGGCCGTACGTGGAAGGCGGCAAGCACGCGCAGCTGACTGTGAAAGGCCCGCAGATTGCCGAGCAGCCCGCTGCCGTTCAGAACGGCTGGCGGGACGATTTCGATGGCAGTACGCTGGACCCTGAACTGCAGACCCTGCGCATTCCGTTCGACGACACCCTCGGCTCGCTCACCGCGCGCCCGGGCTACTTGCGGCTCTATGGCAACGACTCGCTCAACTCGACCTTTACCCAGTCGACCGTGGCGCGCCGCTGGCAGCACTTCGCTTTCCGGGCCGAGACGCGGATGCAGTTCTCGCCGGTCCACTTCCAGCAGAGCGCGGGGCTGACCTGCTACTACAACAGCAAAAACTGGAGCTACTGCTTTGTTGACTACGAGGAGGGGCAAGGCAGAACGATTAAGGTGATCCAGCTCGACCACAACGTGCCGTCATGGCCGCTGCACGAGCAGCCGATTCGGGTGCCGGAACATGCGGAGAGCGTCTGGCTACGCGTGGACGTGGATACGCTGGTCTACCGCTACAGCTACTCGTTTGACGGCGAGACGTGGCACGCCGTGCCGGTGACGTATGAGGCGTGGAAACTGTCGGACGACTACATCGGCGGGCGCGGCTTCTTCACCGGCGCGTTTGTAGGGCTGCACTGCGAGGACATCAGCGGCGACGGCTGCCACGCGGACTTCGACTACTTCACCTACGAGCCGGCATAACGGCTCAGACCGGGTAGCCCAGCGCGCGTGACAGCGCGAGCCCGGCCTGCTGAAGCTGCTCGCGGAAGCGGGCCAGCTCGGCATCGTCCACGCGTGAGGTGAGCGTCGACAGGCTCAGGGCGGCGATGACGCGGGACTCGTGGTTCCACACCGGCACCGCCACGCAGCGCACGCCCTGCTCGTTCTCTTCGTTATCCAGGGCATAGCCCTGCTCGCGGGTCTGCGCCAGGGCGCTCATTAAGGCTTCGCGAGAGGCGAGGGTAGCGGGCGTAAAGGTGGTGTACTGATAGCCCTCCAGCAGGGCGTTCAGCTCGGTCTCGCCCAGCCAGGCAATCAACACCTTGCCGATGGCGGTGGCGTGAACCGGCAGGCGGCGGCCAATGCGCGAATAGGCGATGGCGGCCAGCTTGCCTTCAATCTTCTCGATATAAACCCCTTCACGCCCGTCCAGGATCCCCAGATGGGTGGTCTGCCCGGTCCGCTGGGACAGCTCCGTCAGCCAGCCTTTCGCCTTCTGGCGAATATCGATGGAGCCCACGACAAAATGACCGCGCTCGACCAGCTTCATGCCGAGGCGATATTTGCCGTTCTCCGGGTTCTGATCGATATAGCCGTGGAGCTGCAGGGTTTTCAGCAGCGAGTGGAGGGTACTCTTGCTCAGCCCCATCAGTTTGCTGATGTCGGTGATCTTAAGCTCGGTGGCCTGCTCGTTGAACAGGTCGAGGATCTGCAAAGCACGTTCAACAGACTGAATAATCGGCATAATGCTGGCATGTCCACGCTGGAATTAAGGCGAAAACGTACCTTTTTCGGGGTGAAAAATCAATGAAACGAAGCCGGTGTTCTCCCTCTCCCCGTGGGAGAGGGCTGGGGTGAGGGCACCAGGCCGCAGAGGAGCCAATCACTTCCCAAGCGTCGCCACCATCACCGCCTTAATCGTATGCATCCGGTTTTCAGCCTGGTCGAACACGATGCTCGCCTTCGACTCAAACACCTCGTCCGTTACTTCCATCCCGCCGTGCAGATCGAACTCCTTCGCCATCTGCTTGCCGAGCGTGGTCTGGTCGTCATGGAACGCCGGCAGACAGTGCAGGAACTTCACGTTCGAGTTGCCGGTCAGCGCCATCATCTGCGCGTTCACCTGATACCCGCGCAGCAGCGCAATCCGCTCCGCCCACTTCTCTTTGGCCTCGCCCATCGACACCCACACGTCGGTATAGATAAAGTCCGCGCCCTTCACGCCCGCCGCCACGTCTTCCGTCAGGGTAATTTTCCCGCCGTGCTTCTCCGCTAGCGCGCTGCACTCCGCTACCAGGCTCTCTTCCGGCCAGCAGGCCTTCGGGGCCACCAGGCGCAGATCCAGCCCGGTCAGCGCCGCCGCTTCCAGCATCGAGTTGCCCATGTTATTGCGTGCGTCGCCCGCGTAGACCAGCGTCATCTCGTTAAACGCCTTGCCCGGCAGGTGCTCCTGCATGGTCAGCAGGTCCGCCAGCAGCTGCGTCGGGTGGAACTCGTTGGTCAGCCCGTTCCACACCGGTACGCCCGCATACTGCGCCAGCGTTTCGACCACTTCCTGGCCGTGGCCGCGATACTGAATGCCGTCGTACATCCGCCCGAGCACGCGCGCGGTGTCCTTAATTGACTCTTTATGCCCAATCTGGCTGCCGCTCGGCCCTAAATAGGTGACGCGCGCGCCCTGGTCAAATGCGGCAACTTCGAAAGAGCAACGTGTACGGGTCGAGTCTTTTTCGAAGATGAGCGCGATGTTTTTACCGGTAAGCTTCTGTACTTCCTTGCCATTTTTTTTATCGGCTTTGAGCTGTGCGGCAAGGGTCAGCAGAGAAGTGAACTGTGCAGGGGTAAAGTCGAGCAATTTCAGAAAGTGTTTCTTGTACAGATCAGACATTTTATCCTCACATGGCGAACGCCACTTATTGAATTAAAATTCACTTTATATGTGTAATTATTCATTTGCAACCCCGTTTCACAATTCTTTCTTACAAAGGTGGAGGCAAACCCGTCCGTGTGTGAAAATAGAAGTATCTGCCGCACTTTAAAGAGGATTGAGCCATGGCAAACCCGGAACACCTGGAAGAGCAACGCGAAGAGACGCGTCTGATTATTGAAGAGCTGCTGGAAGACGGTAGCGATCCGGACGCGCTGTACACCATCGAGCACCATTTCTCTGCGGATGATTTCGACGCGCTGGAAAAAATGGCCGTGGAAGCCTTCAAGCTGGGCTACGAAGTGACCGAGCCGGAAGAGCTTGAAGTGGAAGAGGGCGACACCGTCATCTGCTGCGACATCCTGAGCGAAGGCGCGCTGAAGGCGGAGCTGATCGACGCGCAGGTGGAACAGCTGATGAACCTGGCCGAGAAGTTTGAAGTGGAATACGACGGCTGGGGAACCTACTTCGAAGATCCGAACGGTGAAGACGGCGAAGAAGGCGACGACGAAGATTACGTCGACGAAGACGACGACGGCGTGCGTCACTAAGCGTTTCAGGCGGTGGCGCGCGCCACCGCTTTTTCAAGGCAGAACCATGGATTACCCGCAGATACTCGCCCCCGTACTCAACTTCCTCCAGTGCCCGACCCCGCAAGCATGGATTGATAAAGCCCGCGACCCGGCGAACCTGCCGCTGCTGCTCACCGACCACATGGTGTGCGAGCTCAAGGCCGCCCAGACCGCGCTGCTGCTGGTGCGTAAATACGTCGCCGACGAAAGCGGTGCCGACGCGCTGCTCGACTGGCTCAAACCCTACGAACAGTTCACCTTCCGCGACGGCCCGGAGCCGGACTTCATCGCCCTGCACAGGCAGATTGGCAAAAGCGTGATGCCCAAAACCGACGACCCGTGGGGCCAGGCGCTCATCGACAGCATGGTGCTGCTGATTAAAGAGGAGCTGCACCACTTCTGGCAGGTGCGCGAGGTGATGCTGGCTCGCGATATTCCGTACGTCAAAATCACCGCCAGCCGCTACGCCAAAGGGATGCTGAAGGAAGTGCGCACCCACGAACCGCTGACGCTGATCGACAAGCTCATCTGCGGCGCCTACATCGAAGCCCGCTCCTGCGAACGCTTCGCCGCGCTGGCCCCGTTCCTCGACGACGACCTGCAGAAGTTCTATCTCTCGCTGCTGCGCTCGGAAGCGCGTCATTATCAGGACTACCTGACGCTGGCCCGGCAGGTGAGCGACGACGATATCTCACCGCGCATACAGCTTTTTGGCGAAATTGAAGCCACACTTATCTCGACACCGGACAACGAGTTTCGCTTCCACAGCGGCGTGCCGGTGTAAACCGGCATAGCGAAAGGATAAGGATGCGAGATGAATAAAACGTGGACCCGTATTGTGATTGTCGTCATTGCGGCTGCCGCCGTGGCGTTCTGGGTGTTTTTCGACAGGCAGCGCGCCCCGGAACGGCAGATGGATAACGCCCTCAACGCGATGCCCGCCTGGCAGGTGATTAAGGAGCAGGAGCCCGCGCTGCATCAGCGTATCCTCGACCAGATGGCCGCCCTGCAAAAAGCGGGCGAGCCGGAGCAGCAGATTATCGACACCATCCAGCCGCAGATCCTGCATCTGCAGATGTCGCGCCTGCAAAACGCCCCGGACGCCAACGTGGTGAACTACATGACCATCAACATGGAGCAGACCGCCGCCATCCAGAAGGTGAGCGACGACGCCTGCTTCCGCTTCCTCTACCCGACGGTGAAGGGCGGCGTGAACCCGATGCGCATGCTGGATAAAGACCTGATGGCGCGGCGCATGCAGGCAGACGCCGACATGATGCGCGCGGCCTACGGCAAAAACCGCCACACCGTGACCCAAGCCGAGCGCGAGGCGGCCGTCGAGGATGTGCGACCGATTATGAAGGCGCTTGCCGATAAGTACGGCGAGGACATCCAGCTGCTGCAGATGCCGGAGAAGGCGGCGGGCAAAGAGAAGCTCTCCTGCGATATGGTGCAGGAGATGTGGGCCAAGGTGCTGGCGCTGCCGGAGCAGAAGGCAGCGAGGGTGATTCGGCTGGCGGTGTCTGAGCTGGAGTGACAAAGGGTGCTGGTTTTTTGGGCACTTAGCGCGGGTTTCGCGCGTCGTCGCTTGCATGGCGGCGCGCGACAGGTATAATCCACAACGTTTCCGCATCCCCTTCAGTGCCGAAGTGGCGAAATCGGTAGACGCAGTTGATTCAAAATCAACCGTAGAAATACGTGCCGGTTCGAGTCCGGCCTTCGGCACCAAGACTCATATAAGCTATTGTTTTAAAACAATTTAATTCATAATCTTGCTTGAAATCGCGTAGCCCCTCTTACAAAAGGGTATACGAGGCGATGTCTCAGCGATATAAACTCTATCGTCGAACCAGCGGCATTTATGTTGTCCGCATTAGCGTTCCCCAACGTTTTCGTCGATACGCAGGACAGTGTGAGATTCACACTTCAACAGGCACTCACGATCTTCATGAAGCAAAGCAGAAGTCCGCGCTCCTGTTGGCGGTCTGGTATCAGACCTTACAAGAGTATGAACAATTGGATTATCGAACTTTAAGTGATTGCGCCCCACTGCTTGCTGGTGAGGGGATGATCTCGCTTTCTAACTTTGCTCAGTCAATAGAGTTGCCTATATCGCAATTGATTCGAGAGGTGATTAATCGTAACCTCCCGGTATTCTGGCTGGCGACTGGTCAGTTCGGTTTCTATGTTGATGAATTTAATGCAGTAGAGCGGGAACCCGGTGCAAAACGAGAAAAACAGTCTGATGATGAAAAGGATCAACCTAAAGAAGTCATCATTCTCAATAGCGCGTTTGAGCTGGGTATCGAGAGCTTCGCAAATGGTTATCTCCGCCCCTTCAATCCCCGGCATACTTTAGATTGTCTGTTGAACGCTGAAGTATCCGAAGGAGAGGCTGCATTTCGAACTAGTGGTGATAACCAAAGTGGAGGTTGGTTCTTCGATTTACCCGGTGTAGATATAACTGCTGATAGCCTGTTGATTAGCAAAGTTCATGCTGAAGGCCTTCGACTTACATGGCTGGTTAAGACCACGCCACCAGCAGTTAGCATTCACTCTGCCGTGCCTCTTGTCGCTCCTGTTATCACTAACGAATATGTTCACCGCAAACATTACAATGAAAACTTGTCATGGCTTCGTGAAGAGTATTTGAAACATCGGCGTAAGGGCAAGGTATCAGAAGCGGCGCTCCGCGATATTCGCTATTACTTCGATTTGATGATTGAAGTGATGGGGGATATTCAGTTGCAAGATTTCGACCGTGATTTCCTCCGGGCTTATGAGAGCAAGTTACGCACAATTCCTGCTAACCGTAATTTGATGAAAGGTAAGCACGGGGTTAAGACGCTGGATGAGTTAATCGCCAAAGCGGCAGAATGTGGCGATAAACTGATGACAGAAGAGTCTGTCAAAAAGTATATCAACGGCCTTTATGGCGCAATGGAGTGGGCTGTTGATGATGGTAAGTTTCTGAAATCGCCATGCGACAACTTTTTCCCTCCCGATGATAAAGGTGAGCGAGAGCAGGATCACACTGACATATTTGAACCACATGAAATTAAGGCAATTTTTTCGCAGCCGTGGTTTGTGGCTGGAACGGTTGAACGTAATGCGCAAGGGCGATTCCATCAATATTGCCCGTTTCACTATTGGGCGCCGTTGTTGGGCTTGATGACGGGGGCAAGGGTTAACGAGATTGCACAGTTAATGCTGGACGATGTTCTGGCAGATGACGGCGTTTATTACCTGAACCTTGAAAGCGATAGCGAAAACGGAAAGAAACTAAAAAACGCCAATTCCCGCCGCAAGATTCCGGTTCATTCTACGCTGATTGAACTCGGTTTTATCGAGTATGTGGATGCGTTGAAAGCTGCCGGGTATGACCGTCTTTTTCCCGAGCTTAAACCACATAAAACCAAAGGCTATGGTAGGCCGGTTTCCGCATGGTTCAATGAATCATTGCTTGCGGGTCGATTAAAACTTGAAAGAGACAGAAGCAAATCTTTCCACTCTTTCCGGCATTCTGTTTCAACTTTGCTTAAAGAGAAGGGTGTTAGTTCGGAACTGCGTGGGCAGCTACTTGGGCATGTGCGCGGCAAAACAGAAACTGAAGTGCGATACAGCAAAGATTTAAAACCGGTTCACATGGTTGAGGTTGTCGAAAAGATTGATTTTTCTTTGCCCGAGATAGCGAGATTCAACATTCCTGATGGGCTGGATGCTGTAAGAGATGCGCTGCGAAGAAAGCGTGGCAAACAAACAGGTTGAGTCAGTTACTATTCAGTTGAGTTGTGCTCTTGAATGCGCTGGGACGCTTCCTGGCGCATTTTTTATTAAAGGTCGTGGATTTAATAGTGCCAAATTTGGAGACGCTTAAAATGCGTCTGGTGAGACTTGATTTGCATTAGCTCAGAATTGAGCTGACGGTTTTCTCTGACAGCATACAATCAAGTCTAACAGTCCGCCTTGAGCGAGAAGCAGGCCTTACACTGTAATCAGCATAGGATAGGATGCAGAATCGCTAAACAAATAGATGTCTGTCAGAGTAGTGGCTTTTAGTGGAAATCTATAGTTGCTATAGCTCAGATAATTAAGTGCCGTCTCTGTCCGCAACTCTAGTCAGAGTTTATTGCACAGGGGAAATAAATAAGTGCATGTGAATCATTGTCACGAAACAGTAAATATTCGTCATGGGTCATCATATCACTATTTATATGTGTCAGAGTTGATACCCACCACTGAAATCACTTTCCAAACTTATTAAATTGTTCAGCAATGAAATCAATATACTCATTACCTTGGCCGTTATGCCTGAATTTTTGCTGCCCTTCGAAATCTAAATTAGGTGAAAAATGAATTATTTGGTTATCTTCATACAGTTTTAAAGGAGAATAAAATGACAATGATTTATCATTCAATAATTGACGCACTCCTGTTATAGCACTACCAATCAAAATATCACATAATTGAACTGCCGGGCTTAGTTTTGAATCAACTTGGTGAACATGCTCAAGCTTTAATGGGAATTTAATACTGGCGATTTCAGACATCTTAAACTCGGCTGGCGTCTGACATTTGATAAGCATCGAAAGATATTCATTGTATTGTAAAAGATTTTTAGAACGATCATGCTCAATGCTATACGGTCCCTCTGACATTAATTCAGTGCGTGATATTAGTGCTTGAAGAATAACAAATGCTGCATCAGTAGAAATTTTTGGATTAGTTATTGCCGTAATACAATCTGGATGCTCCAAAGCTAGTGGCCCCAGCACTTCCGGTAATAGACGCCAATTCACGGCCCTAACGTTCGCAATAAGGTTATTTACTGCTGTGTGCGTTTTCTCATGCATCGCATTTTGAAAAGATATTAGGATATTATCAAAATCTCTACCAAAGTAGCTTTGGCAGACATAGTAAGCCATTGATGCCATAGAAACGTTTCCACCATTTTCGTATAGATTTATCCCATGGTCATAGTAAAAAGGCTCTACCGCATACTCAATAAACATTTGAATTAGAATCAAACGTTTATCGGCAACACAAGTAACACATGGAAAATTGGCAAGTAGTTCCTGTTGCAAAGTAAAAATTGGTTTTTGATAACTATCTCGCTTTTTGAGAGAGCTAAATTTCAATTCAGGGGCTTTGTGTTTAGGAAAATGTTGTCTGATAAGATGAAGAGCATCGTCATGACTAATCTTTACAGCGCTGGCCCCTTGCCAAGGTTGTGACTTTTGAAGAAGATCTCGCCCAGTGTAACCAGACTCATCAATTGAAAATATACTCATTTATTCTGTGTCCATAGCTGTTGTTTCACCCAAAATACCTTTTTGGATAGTATTGCGCTATAGCCTTTAACCCTATTAATTGAGATCCATCGATGCAAGCAACGTCCGCTCATGGCACAAAGCTGCCTGTCAGATTAGGTTTGGCTATCTACCTTAACTGTTTTAGGTCAAATCTAAGCTAATACACTTGATTACCTACGATTGCACCCGCAGCCCTTTCACGCTTTCTGATGGTAGGCTAATCACTGTTTTAATGCAGTTCTCTATGCTGCCAACGATGTGTTCGCGTGGGCCGCTGCGCCAGTCTGCGCTTGCGTAGAAAGCATCGAGAACCGAAGCCATGTTTTCAGCGCTGTCAAAGGCGCGAATCAAGTAGTAGCAATCTAGGTCATGAAGCGAGTTGCCAAACGAAACAACATCGATCCCGTGGCAGCGGTGTAGGGGAACGCTGATTTCCTGCATGATTGCGTGAAAAGCAGTTCCGGTGCCTTTGCGTAAGGTGTATTGCAGTATTTCGACGGTTATCAAAAAGTTGTCTCCGTTGGTAGCTACTGGGCGGTTCCTTGTTTATATAGAGATTAAAGTAAACCTGGCCTATGAAGCTACTACTAAGCAGACAGCTATTCGCAAGCCGAAGCAGCAAAACCCTTCAGACGCACAGGGAAGCTGTGTGGCGCGTTTTTTCTCAGGGGTAGTGAAATCATGGTGCAGAATTAGCGGCGCTGTCATAGAGTTTCTGGCGAAGCCAGTGGAAACAAGCGTAACCTTGCCATTGATGGAATATGCGGCATCGTGCTGAAAAATATCAACTAGCGGAGTATAGACGTCTATGGCGACCTATCGACAAATTGCTGATGATGTTAAATCTCGAACAGGGGGATCAGTCAAAACATGCTGGATAGCGCATGTTAAGTCATTGCATGGGCTAACCCGTCGCGTATCACCGAACCGGATTAGCACCGAAAGCCGAGTTTACCCTTGTCCTGAAAAATGGGTAGCGGAGATCGAGCAATCAATGAAAAATCTGGGTGAGCTTTAGCTTGACCGCGTTGCTTAACTTTGGAGGCTGTTTGCCTCTATAAGGAGAAGCCTGTCACATCCGAAGTTTTTGAACGCAATGCCTGATAGGAGGGCTGGCAAACCTAGGACATCCACTTTTCGACGCGACCAATTTTTGCGGTAGCTTTTGTCGTATTGGTTGGAGATTTGTGGGGGCTAAGCTGAAACTTCAAAACCACAAGAACATGGTTCTTGTGTTGTCTTTTCTTTTTAACTTCTTGTTTTGTTTTTATATGTTTTATAAACCTCTTTTCTGGGGAGCAAAACTAGCCCTAAGGACCAATGCGATGATTTGCAGTGAGGCCCTTGGCTAATCAGGCTTCCAGAGTTGTAACCTCTTTTCTGGGTCCCTGCTTGGATCGGCGATGTGAGCTACTCTGCTTTAAAAAAGGCTCACCACATAAGCCCTTTGCAAAACATGATACCTCACTATTAGGTATTGGCTATGCAAGTCCAAGACTCAGCACCCTGCATAACCTCACGCACTCTGGCATACGCCGCCTTTCGGAACTAGACCAGTGGGTAATAGTGCGACCCCTCTTTTCACCCCGGCTCCGCTACGCTAGCGGCTGAGCCTTGTTGATGCGCCATTTTGGGTAAGCGTCTGTATACCAAAACCCCAAAATGTATACTTATAGTAACATTTTGAATCTTTTGTGCAAGCATCTGTCATTTACGGCGCCACTCATCAACGGTGAGAGTAAACAGCAAACTGGGTGGGGCATTATCTATGTCGCTGATCTCTCTGACATACTTTAATCCTGCTTTCGTCAGGACTTTTTGTGATGCAAGATGATTTCCTCTGACGACACCCGAGATGGCTTCAAGCTGAAGTTTTTCGAATCCATAACGAACGGCATAGCGTGAAAACTCAGTTGCCAGCCCTTTACCCCATGCTTCGGTAGCAAAACGATACCCAAGATTGTTGATGGTAATACCGGCGTAAGTGCTAATGCTCAACCCACCAAATCCAATCACCTTTTCTGGCGCTTCATGCAAAGAGATTGCCCAGTTCCCGAAAGCATTTTCCTTCCAGTGGCTAACCCAGCGGTCCAAGACTGTCTTTGCATGAGTTGGATTCGGATAAGGGCCAGCCGGGTTAAAAGTGTTAGTGGCAGGATCGCCATAAATCCTGAATAAGTCATCAACGTCAGATGTTGTAACCGGTCGTAGAGTCAGGCGTTCGGATTGTGTGCGTGTCATGTTCACCCTTATTTATATGATTGAAGCAGATGTTATATCTCACTTGAGTAGAGCCATGCCAACAAACGACCGTTTTCCGGCACCCCTTCGCAGGTATCTTCCGGGATGTTGAAAAATTAGCCTTGGCAATTGTTGGCAGGCGTCCTATTGTTGACACCGTTTTCTGACAGGTATTGAGAGGTGTTGAGAATGGCGATTTTTGGCTACGGGCGTGTCTCTACCGCTCAGCAAGATACGGAGAACCAGAGGTTGGAGCTTGAGCAAGCTGGTTGGACGTTTGACTTTTGGTTTGCCGATATTGTTAGCGGGAAAGCTCAGGCAATTCAGCGTAAGGCGTTTGCTGAAATGCTTGGCAAAATTCGAACCGGTGAAACGCTGGTAGTGGCAAAACTCGACCGTTTGGGGCGTGATGCTATCGACGTGCTCCAGACAGTCCGATTGTTATCTGATCGCGGCATCAAGGTGATCGTCCACCAGCTTGGAACAACTGACCTCACTTCTGCTGCCGGTAAGCTTCTATTGTCGATGTTGGCAGCGGTTGCGGAGATGGAGCGTGATCTACTGATTGAACGCACTCAGGCGGGTTTGTCGCGAGCAAAAGCCGAAGGCAAGAAATTGGGTAGACCTTCTAAAATCGCACCAGAAGCCCGTAGAGCGATTATAGAGAAAAAGAGTAGCGGAATCAGTGTCAGTGCGTTAGCGCGTGAATACGGCGTTTCCAGAGCAACTATAGCAGCGTTGCTTTAAACGTTTATTGCTTCTCGAAGCTCTTGGGCGACAACTCGTTGTATAGCGGTTCTAACTTTCAGACCGCAGGGCTTATCTCAGAGAAAGATTGCCAATGCACTTAATCATTTGGGCATAACTACGCCTCATGGTGGAACTTGGCGATTGTCTCAGGTTCATGGGATAATCAGTAGGTTAGAAGAAAATGTGAAAGAAGAGACTCAGTTTAAAATGCTTTCGGTTGCGTTAAATGAATTCTTCACTTAAAACATAACGGTGTCGCATATGTCGATGTTTATGAGAGAGTTAAGTTAAATTGAAGAGCGTGTTCTTCTTTGTTCCAATGTCTTCGGTGGATGCGATACAGTCTAACCTTATGAATTGCTTATGAAATCTTCTATCAACGCTATTATATGAAAGATAGGAGGCAATTCTTATCTATAAAAATAACTGTTAGAGGCTATCATGGATGTCTTACAGGAAATATTGAAATGGTCTAGTTCCGAGCTACCCCTCTGGGCAAGAGACTGCTTAAGGAGACAATTGGCTTCTCCCTCATTGGAGGATAGTGATTATGAAGAATTATTGGAATTGATAAAGATTGAAAATAAAATATTGCCCTCCGATAAATTAGAATCTCTCCCCTTAAATAAGGATCATATTCCGGTTTCAGCGGTTAATGATCAAGTCATTAAGATTAAAGAACTAAGTAGTCTTGTTCACGTGAACAGGATTGCGCCTGACCAAAAAATTGCATTCTGTGATAATGGGATTACCATCATTTATGGTATGAATGGTGCGGGAAAATCAGGATACGGGCGAGTTCTCAAGCATGCATGTAGAGCACGAGATAAAGGTGGTGCGATACTCCCTAATGTAAACCTGCCTGGCTATTCATCCAATATACCTAACGGGAAATTTAAAATTTCTCTGAATGGGAAAGAACACGATTTACAATGGTCTTATAATTCACCATCCCCAGAATTGTTGTCCTCAATTAGTGTTTTTGATACTCTTTGTGCATCATCATATCTGAAAGAAGGCGAGGCTGCTTATTTACCTCGCGGTCTCGATATTCTTGAAGAATTTGCAAATATAATAATTCCTAAATTAGCAGAGAAAGTTTTAGCCGAAGCTAAGGCTATAGATGTGAATAAAGAGATAACTCAAATTTTTACAGATGGCACTAGTGTATCTGATATATGTAAAGTATTGGACCATAAAACAGATGTCGTAAAATTAAGAGATTTAGCCACTTTAAGTGATTCCGAGCTAAGTAGAGATAAAGAGCTAGATAGAGTTCTGGCAGAAAAAAATCCTGAGGAAAAGTATAAAGAATTACTAAGAAGTGTATCGCACATAAAAGAGCTTTGCGTTAGGATCAATAATCAAAGTAAGTTTATAAATAACGCGGCCATGACAAAGCTTAAGTCGTTGATCGAAGGCGTTACTAATGCAGAAAAGGCATTAAACGAGTCAGCGCAAAAACTTGCGGCCGGAGATGATTTATTGCCTAACACTGGTGAAGGTATCTGGAGAGATTTGTTTCTGTCTGCCAAAAAATACTCGCTCAGTTGTGCTTACCCAGGCCATGATTTTCCCTCCGTTGGTCGTGATGCAAAATGCGTTTTATGCCAGCAACCTATATCCGAAGCAACTGACAGAATGTTACGCTTCAATGAGTTTATTAATGATGATATATCTAAATTATTAGATGAAAGAAAATCTTCTCTAAAAACAGCTAGAGAAAAAATATATACTGCTACCCTTGATTTTAGTTTTAATGCTGCAATACATATTGAAATTGGCAATGAGCATAGCGAATTAATTGAAAGAGTTAATAAGTATCAAGAAGATATTATCAATACAAAGACTGCGATGCTTTCAATGATTGATAGTAAGAACTTCGCGAATATCGAATTTGATTATAATCCAATTTCGGAGCTAAGACTTCTGGCTGCTAGCAAGTTACGTGAAGCAAGGTTATATAAGCAAGCATCCAAAAAAAGAAAGATTGACGCTCTAATAAAGGAAAGTAAAGAACTCAAAGCACGAATTATGCTTGCGGAAAAATTAGAAGGCTTAATTTCTTTAGTTGGTAGATTGAAATTATATAACACTCTTAACTCAATTAGCTTTTCAGCATTATCAAAAAAAGTATCAGATAAATCTAAGTTGTTTGCAAATTCAATAATAAGTAATGCTTTAAAAAAAGATTTGGATGAAGAATTTTCTAAATTGGGTGTTTCTCATATAAAAACAGTTCTCAAACCAAGAGTTTCTAAAGGGAAGGTTTTTTATAGTTTGCTTTTGGATATACCTGTCTCAAATAAAGTGGATTTAATTTTGAGTGAAGGGGAACAGAGGGCTGTATCGTTAGCATCTTTTTTAGCTGAATTAAAACTTGCCAACCATTCATGTGGGATCATTTTTGATGATCCAGTATCTTCTCTTGATCATCATAGAAGAAGACGGGTAGCAACAAGATTGGTTGAAGAAGCAAAAAATCGGCAGGTAATAATCCTCACGCATGATATCGCTTTTTTGAGCGAGTTAATATTTGCTACCGAGAAAAATAATGTCGATAGCTTAATACATCACCTGCAATGGACTGGGGATTTTTCAGGCTGCGTTTATGATGGTTTACCTTGGGACAAGGTCAGCTATAAAACCAGAGTTGAAAAGTTAAAACAAGAATCTCGGCAATTAGATCCTTGGCCTGTATATCCCAGTGCTGAGCAAGACAACTCGATGCGAAGATTATATAGCCGTATGAGATCAACGGTTGAGAAAATGGTTGAAGATGTGATATTCGCTGGGATTGTGGTTAGATTCAGTGAAATTATAGGCGTTGGCAATTTACATAAATTAAGTGGGCTTGAGCGAGAATGTTGTATTGCGATTTCTGAACTCTGGTCAAAATGCCATCGTATTACTGATGCTCATGATCAACCTGCATACAAACAGACAGCGTTACCAAGCCCTGATGAATTTCGGGCAGATTTAGAGCTTATTTTAGATTTAGCAAAAAAAGCAGCAGCGACTCAGATTAAAAAATAGTTAATCTTTAAGCATTCAGGGAAGAATTCCCTGAATGCTTTCATTCAAATGAAGCCGCGATGACTTCCCCAGTGTTGGCGTTAAAAACACAAAAGTATTGCAATGGTATCAGCATATTCATGCTGTTAATGGCCTTAGCCTGTTGTCCAAATGCTTGAATCGTTTTCTTTTGCTCGTTGTGCCAAAGGTAAGTGTCGAAAACTGGCCGCGCTTCACTATCCTGCCACACATGGCGAAACGCTGCTTTCTTGTCCATTATCTGCTTGCACTCTTTGACGGGGTTGTGGTGCGCTTTTGCATAGCATTCAGGGGCGCTACCTAAGCACAAGGTCTTGTGTTTCGCTGCCGGGTGTTCTGCGCTTACAGCGGAAAATGCACATACGCCTAGCACCAATGAGAGGGTTCCAAGAATTCCCCATGAAACTGCGCGTAGCGTGCTGATCTGATGTTTTGAAACAATGCGAGCAACAAATCCATAGCTGACGCAACTAAGCGCGACACCCGCCACCATTGGTAATAAAAAACCTGATCCCGCCATGATTCCCTCATTTTCAAAAACACATCACGCCTACTAGCGAATGTTGGGGACGACCAACCGATGACGATCATAATACTTTGTGGATTTAAAATGTCACTATTGATGTTCATTCTGAATCATTAAGGGTTGTCATGAGGCAGGTGGCTAATGCGAGTGACTCAGCCCGCTGAAGTTAGTATTGATTCAAAATGTCTCATGTAGAGCGTGGCCTTACAGTGGTCAAAACTGCACATTCAGTGCATGAAAAAGACCTTGAGAATACAGTTTGGCGAGCGGGTAAAAGAACTCCGCATAGCCACCGGATTGAGCCAGGAAGCCTTTGCTGATCGGTGTGGGTTTGCACGTAGCTATATGAGCAGAATTGAACGTGGTGGCTCTAATGCGTCTCTGGACGCGATTGAGGTGCTGGCTAACGCTTTGAGCGTTGAGCCGTGGCAGTTATTAGCGTCTGGCTCATCTGAAGATAACGACCCGGAACTGTTGGTTCCATACGCGGCCGATGGTTCCTGTTTTCACCCCGGTTTGGCGAGCTCCCGTGATGGTTCGTTTGGTGTAGGTGATAAAGCGGCTCAGAAGCGTTTTGGCACCTTTTCCGAAGCGCTTGAGTATCTCCGTAGTATGGAGACGGCAAAATGGCGTAGGCCCAATGCCAGTGGCAACTGGGGCATTGTTTCGGCAGTGCGGTGGGACAAACTCAGAAAGTAGTTCAAATGTAAGTTTATGAATTTTTATGCTGTATGGATGAACAGCATTCATTAAATGCTGATAGTCTTATGTTTCATCAGCCCTTTGTTTCTATAAGAGTGAATAAAACAGCAAAATGCGGGTGCGTTACGTAGGCGTTGCGGTGGCGTTTCAATTTGACGCTGAATGGATTAATTCATATCAATAACATTGAGTTAAATGGTTTTTATGAACAAGGCCCGCCGGGTTTAGCTTGTTTCAAAATCCGAACGCAGTGGCGTTTTCTTAACGCCCACTTAGCTGACAAACGTTCTTTCCTCCCGACCCGGCAGACCTCCATAAACATCAAAAGGCAGGTATGGCACGTTGATGTTTTGTGCCCTCACGAACACTCGGTTTGATTCCGTCCACCGGATCAAACTTAAGATGTAGCCCCTAGAACGAAAAGGTCCTACGATTGTTCTTTTAAAGGCTAAAGGGAACGTGATTACAGCAGGTTATGGAGACTTAGGTTCGAGTCCGGCCTTCGCGCTCATCCTCTAAACACCTCCCTCCGATGCCATTCCACAAACCCTTCCCTTGGATAATTCCCTTTCACCATCGGCAAAGCAATCTGCCTCCCGGCAAAATCCCAAAAAAGCCTCCCAACAATTCCATTCCCATTCACCGCCTCAGACACGAGCACCCGCATACTCTCATCCAGCCCAATAGATCCTTTATCAAACGTCTTATGATGAATCGCACACAACGCCAGTCCGTTCGGGATCTCACACGGTCCGCCAAACTGCTTCCACTTAATATGCGCAGCTTCAAGTCCAACAGAGGCGTTATCATGCCGCATGTTGAATCCACAGATTGCGCACTCATAGTTATAAGCACGCAACACCTGCTGGCGGAATAGCGGATCGCGAACCTTACGGATCTGGTGGATATCAAAACTCATCTCATCCGCGATCTCTTCCTGAATGCTTTCAGGAAAATGCGCTTCAAGGATCTGCTGCGCCAGCGAGCCGATCAGGTTTTTGTTCTTACTCAGCAGCGCAAAGTGTTCTTCATCAAACCCGCCTGCAACGTTATGTTCCACAAGCTCTTTAACAGGCGGTTGCTTGCTGCCTGTGGTCGAACAGAACTCAGTATTCTTCAGATCCCAAAATCCATCCCCTTTGAGCCGCCAGAAAGGCATATTCGGGTAATGCGCCTTCCTCTGTGGGCCAAAGCGTTCTAACAGGCTAAGAAGCTGCTCATGGACCTCGGTACCATAATCAAATAGTCGCGCATGCCCCTGCTGATAGTTCGCCAGCACGTACAGAAGCAATAAAGGCTTATGCGGCGCACGCTGTTCGCCTTTGCGCCAGATGGTGATGTCGGCAATTGCCTGTTCGAGAGTTTTGCTGGAAGCCATCGCGTTACGGAAGAAGGTAAATAATTGCGATGATGCTCGCAAAATCCAGACCAATCAACCCACAATCAACAAAAACATGACCTTACCGCACACAACCTTATTTCCTGAATCCCCCTCGCAAATTCCAAATTTACCCCACACCAAACCGCTGTATTTATATTCAGCCCTGTATAATGAGCATCAGAAATTACGCCTAACGGCAAAGGAAGTATCAAAGAAATTTAAACGAGGAATTCGCGATATGAAGGTGCTGCAACACCCCCATACCGCTAACCACAACCAACTAGTAAGGAGTTGTATATGGCTGCGACGAATTTTAAGCCAGAGTTTACTGTTTGCAAAACAGAATCAGACGCTTTCACCGGCGTGATTGAAAACCGCGAGCTGGTACGCAAAAACAGCGCCCGCCGTCTGCACGGCAACCAGCCCAACGCGGCGCCCGTCCATCCCCGTGCGGAAACGCCGCAGGACAGTGCCGCCTGTTGCGAACTGTATGCACGCATAGACATGAAATACCTTCTTCTGGGCGGCGAGTGGTTAACCCGTGCAGGCTTTATCAACGGCATGCCGGTAAAAATCCGCGCCATGAGAGACTGCATTGTGATTACGCCACAGCATACAAGAGAATTATGGGGATGCCTGGAAGGTATGAGTGTGGTGAATATCAATAAACAGAAAGTCGCGCAGTGGTTGAAGACGTTTCCGGGAGCGCTGAATGATACTGGAGATATCCCGGTAGTTAAGCGCACTCTAGGGCAGGCAAAATAATAACGTATTTAAACACCCTTGATCCTGAATCGAGGGTGTTTAAATTAGTAGAAGGGGGGGGGTTGTTTTTTTAATAATATTATTGATCTGAATGGTATGGCTGTATTTTTATCATTGTGGTTATATAAGGAGGCTTTTCAGAAGTATGTTGGAGATCTCAATTTAATTATTGTCCAACATTTATGATTCTTCCTGGAGCAACTCAATGGAATGAACTATGGACACAACAGAAGAACTAAATGGAACCTATTTTTATGCTGGCAGAACAAATCTTACTGCTGGCGGCCTTTTCTTTATGATTTACTGTGAGTCAATTGCCGATCATTTTGGTATTGACGATGTGGCAGGAATTGCTGCGTTATACAGTGGTGCTAATAATCAAACGACTAGAAAGAAACCCGCAGGAGCTACGGAAGGAACGTCCCGAGCCTCGAAAGCCATGAGGAACTATTTCAAACAGGCGAAATTTCCTTATGGCATTAAGCTGCCTACCTGGGTTGGTGGGTACACTCCGTGGACAGTAAAGTGTCGAATGGTATCGAAAGTTAGTGCGTTTGTTGGCAGGACAATACCGTTAATAGGCATAGTGATATTAGTCGCTGATGTATCACTAATCACCTATGCTGCAATACGTGATTATAATCGAATCGCACGGGGCAGCGACAAACTATGGTAGAGGATATTGAGCAGCGCATCTACGCCTTAGCCAGACGCTATAACGGCGTTTATCTGATGAATAACGAAGCGAAGCAGAAATTACTGAATGCAAAAACTGATTTGGATACTGACATGCAGCTTGATGTCACTGAAGCAGAAGATTTAATGGAAGAATTTTTTAAAGAATTTGATGTTGATAGAGGGAATTTTAACATAAACACCTACTACCCTGATGAGCCTTTTTCATGGAATCCATTCAAAAAAAGCCCGGTGGTGATGGTTCCAGATTTCACTATTGGAATGCTTATCGAATCCGCAAAAGCGGGCAAATGGTTATACGACTAAAACGCAAGGAGCAATAGAATGGCCGTACCTGTACATCTCTTTTTAACCAATGACGGCGGCACAATCATTTGTGGTTCTTGTGACGTTGCACAAAGGGAAGGAAGTATTGAGCTAAGAGGATTACAACATAACCTCAGCCTGCCAACCGACTCGGCAACGGGAAAGGTCACTGGCACTCGTCAACATTCGCCGTTTCAGTTTACCAAGGAATTGGATAGCTCTTCGCCCTATCTGTTCAAAGCGGCAGCAACGGGTCAGACCCTTAAAACGGCAGAATTCAGGTTTTACCATATTAACTATTCTGGGCAAGAGGAGGAGTATTACCGAATCACGCTCGAGAATGTTAAGGTCATTTCTGTGAGTCCAGTAATGTACGACACCCGAGGCTGTCCGGGGACTGGGCATATGGAGGAAGTGGCGTTTAATTATGAGAAGATTACCCATTTGTACAAGGACGGTAACTTGTTAGCGCACGACGCGTGGAACGAACGTCCAACATCGGGTTCCGCTGCTTGATGCTATCTTGAACTTGCCCGCCAGCGTTTCGTTTGTGCGGGCAGAGAATATCATTCTTTATTCCTTTTCGTAAATGATGGCAGAAACATCATAAAAATAACCCACGCAAAAATTCCAATAATCTTCATAGGCCAGGGTTCAAACACATCCAGACACACAATTGCGCCAATAACTAATAGCGGACCTTCTATCAGTTCAGCTATCCCCCGTAAAACATGTAACTTATGAGGCAGTGCCCGATTAAGTAATGTCGCAATAAGTTGTGCACTTCCTAAGATTATTGTTACTGCGATTATACGGTCCTCCCAGTTATCAAAACTAACCAAAGAAATGAGGCATGTAGCCAGTACATAACCACAGAATAATATATTCAGCATGTAAATAATAAACTTGCCCATAGCATTTTCCGAGACAGTTAAAAAATAAAGAGTCTATGACAATAGCGCTCTTAACAGAATGACAAACGACAATGGCTAATAATGCATTTAAGAATTTTTGCTCCTCGCTTATTTACGCAATAATCAAGTTAGCGGCTTCATGCCAATCCCCCGCATTCCACCGCTAAATCGACTTTAACTAAACACCGGCACCCCCAGCCCCACCTTCACCTCCCTCAACGTCTCCTGCGTCACTCCCTGTGCCCGCTCCGTCCCGCGCTTCAGCATCGCCATCAACTCTCCCTTGTCACGCATATACATCGCCCTCCGTTCCCGCATCGGCGCAATCAGCTCCTGCAGGCACGCCTCCAGCTCGTTCTTACACACCCGGTCACCCAGCCCGCCCGCCTGATAGTGCGCCTTCATCGCCGCCACTTTAGCTTTGTCCGGATGAAACGCGTCGAGATACGTAAACACCACGTTCCCCTCAATCTGCCCCGGATCGCTCACCTTCAGGTGGTTCGGATCGGTGTACATGGCGCTGACCGCACGGTGGATGGTCTCTTCGCTGGCCGAAAGGTGCAGCGTGTTGCCCAGCGATTTCGACATCTTGGCGCTGCCGTCGATGCCGGGCAGGCGGCTGGTGTCGCTCAGCATCGCCTTGCAGTGGCGCAGCACCGGGGCGGGCAGCAGGCTGTTCATCTTGTGCACAATCTCGTTAGTCTGCTCAATCATCGGCAGCTGGTCGTCGCCGACGGGCACGCACTTGGCCTTAAACGCGGTGATGTCCGCCGCCTGGCTGATGGGGTAGGCCATAAACCCGACCGGCAGCGAGCGGGCGAAGCCCTTCTGCGCAATCTCGTTCTTCACCGTCGGGTTACGCTCCACTCGGGCAACGGTGACGATATTCATATACAGCATCGTCAGCTCGGCGAGGGCGGGCAGGGCGGACTGCAGGCAGATCGTGGTCAGGTTCGGATCGATGCCGGCGGCGAGGTAGTCGGCCAGCACTTCGGGAATGCTGTCGCGGATTTTTTGCGGGTTGCTGCCGTTGTCGGTCAGCCCCTGCAGGTCGGCAATCAGCACAAATTGATTGTGCGTCTGCTGGAGCGCCACGCGCTGGCGCAGCGATCCGACGAAGTGGCCGAGGTGCAGCGGGCCGGTTGGGCGATCGCCGGTGAGGATGGTTGGCGTGTTCATAAAGACTCCTTAATGGGCAGTTGCCGAAAGGGGTCTTAGATGTGTGAAAGCCGCCTTTCGGCGGCTATCTGAAAATGGGGAAAACTACTCCGTGCCGCCTTTAAGAAGGCAGCCACCAGCGGTTTACGGTGAGGACGGCGTGGTTTATGTTCATCTCTTTACCGTATCACGTCCGGCGCGAAAAACAAAAGGGCACGTCATGCTGCAATCACTCAACCACTTGACCCTCGCGGTCAGCGACCTGCAAAAAAGCGTCACCTTCTGGCACGAGCTGCTTGGGCTTGCGCTGCATGCTCGCTGGAATACCGGGGCCTATCTCACCTGCGGCGACCTGTGGGTCTGTCTGTCGTACGACGAGGCGCGCCAGTATGTGCCGCCGCAGGAGAGCGACTACACCCACTACGCGTTTACCGTGGCGGAAGCGGATTTTGAACCGTTCTCGCAAAAACTTGAGCAGGCGGGCGTCACCGTCTGGAAGCTGAACAAAAGCGAGGGGGCGTCGTTCTATTTTCTCGACCCGGACGGGCACAAGCTGGAGCTGCACGTGGGCAGCCTCGCCGCGCGGCTGGCGGCATGTCGCGAGAAGCCCTATGCGGGCATGGTGTTTACCTCAGACGAGGCTTGAGGCGCGCACCTTCAGCCTGCCCGCCAGCGTCACGTGCGTGGCGGCATCTTCCTGATTGCACAGGTACTCCACCGCCAGCCGTCCCAGCTCGCTGTAGGGCAGCTGGATACTGGTCAGCGGCGGGGTAAGCTGCTCGGAGATCTTCTGGTCGTCGTAGCCCGCCAGCAGCATGTCTTCTGGAATGCGCACGCCGTTCACCGTCAGCGCCTGATAGCAGCCAATCGCCAGCCAGTCGCTGGCGCAGAAGATGGCGTCCGGGCGCTCGGCCAGTTCCAGCAGGGAAGCCGTCGCGGTAAAGGACTCGCTGAACTGCCAGTTGGTCTGGCGCACCAGGCCGTCGTCGCACGCGAGTCCGGCCTGCTGTAATGCCGCCTGGTAGCCCGCCAGACGCTGGCGCGAGGCCTCCATCCAGCTCTCGCCGGTAATGTGGGCGATGCGCGTGGCCCCGCAGGCGATGAGGTGTTTAGTCACCTGGAAGGCGTTGGCGTAGTCGTCCGGAATAAACGACGGCAGCAGCGGCGAGCCGGGGTCGCGCTGGTTGAGCAGCACCAGCGGGATGCGGGTGCAGTCCTGGAATGCCGTCATGTCCACCAGCGTGGTGACCGGTGAGGCGAGGATAATCCCGATGCAGTTGCGCTTCTCCAGCTGGCGAATGATGTTCAGCGCCAGCTCGATGTCGTCGCCGTAGTCGTAGACGGTGAGCAACGTTTCATTGCGCCACGCCGCTTCCCGCGCCTGGCTGATGGCGTCGATAAACGGGTCGAAGCTCTGCATGGAGCTCACCAGCAGGGCGATCTCTTCCTGGTTGCGCGGGGCGTGAACGGCGGGGAGGCGGTCGTAGCCGAGCTCGGTGGCGACGCCAATCACCCGCTGGCGGGTGTCGTCGCTGAGCTTGATGTTGCGGGACTGGTTAAGCACCAGCGATACCGTCGCCTGCGACACCCCTGCCGCCCGCGCAATATCGTTCATCGTCACTTTCGTTTTTCGCTTCATCCGTCCTCTCCCTTTCGCGAATTCGCATCATACCCTAACCGCACGCTTACGCGCCGTCGATCACGTTTCTCATTCATCGAAGCGTGAACTTTGTGAGGGGCATCGCTTTTCTCAACGCCGTGATTTGCGCATTTATCCCGCAACTAATATTTATTAGCTAAATATTATCAGTAAGAGGGCGCGTAATGAAAGAGCAGTGGAGCAGGGAGCAGGCACAGGCGTGGTATCAGCAGAAGGGCTGGCTGTGCGGGTTTAACTATCTGCCGTCGACGGCGGTGAACTGGACCGATATCTGGCAGGCAGAGACCTTCGACGCCGGGACGATTGACCGCGAGCTGGGCTGGGCGGCGGAGGCGGGCTACAACACCCTGCGCATCAACCTGCCGTTTATCGTCTGGGAGCACGACCGCGACGGGCTGATGGCGCGCATCGACCAGTTTTTGACGATTGCCGACGGCCACGGGTTCAGCACCATGCTGACCCTGATGGACGACTGCGGCTTCTCCGGCGACGAGCCGTACCTCGGCCCGCAAAAGCCGCCGGTGCCGGGCAAGCACAACAGCCAGGCGGCGGCGAGCCCGGGGCGCGACAAGGTGTGCGATCCGGACTGCTGGGCAGACATTGAGCGCTATATCCGCGACGTTGTCCGCCAGTTCCGCGAGGATAAGCGCGTGCTGCTGTGGGATCTCTACAACGAGCCGGGCAACCGCGGCATTTTCGCGACCGGCACGCAGGAGGTGCAGTACGACGCGAAGCTGGAGACCTGCGCCCATGAGCTGATGAAGCTGGCGTTCCGGTGGGTGCGTGAGGAGGACCCGACCCAGCCGCTCACTGTCTGCGCGTGGCGCCTGCCGCCGGAAGAGGAGGGCGAGACGTTCTTCCAGCATCCGCTGGACCAGACCGCGCTGGCGCTCTCGGACGTGGTGAGCTTCCACGCCTACACCCACACGGGGCGGATGACGGCGATTATCCAGCAGCTGCAACAGCTCGGACGACCGCTGTTCTGTACCGAATGGCTGGCGCGCCACGTGGGCAGCACCATCGAAGAGCAGCTTCCGCTGATGTACGCGGCGAAGGTCGCGCCGTACCAGTGGGGGCTTGTTCGCGGCAAAACCCAGACGTGGCTGCCGTGGCCGGTGGTGATGAAGGAGTCCACTGACTACTGCCGCCTCTGGTTCCACGACGTGTTTGAGGAGAACGGCATTCCGTTCTCGCGCCGTGAAATCGCATTAATGCAGCAGCTGCGCAAGATCGCCCCACAGGCGCAGGACTAATAATATCGACCCGGCGGTCCACCGCCGGGCAACCAGGCAGGCATATAACAATGGCAACGACAATGAAAATACCGTCTCGCGAGCTGTGGTCTTATTTTGGTTATGGTTTAGGTCAGTGTTTTAGCTTTGGTTTAGTGGGTTCGTTTATTAACTATTTTTACACCGACGTGCTGGGGATCTCGGCGCTGGCGGCGAGCACCATCTTCCTGATTGCCCGCGCGTGGGACGCGGTTCACGATCCGCTGTTTGCCAGCATCATGGACACCATTAACAGCCGGTTCGGCAAGTTTCGCCACTTTTTGCTGATCGCCCCGCTGCTGATCACCGGCGTCACGCTGCTGTCGTTCTATAAAATCGAAGCGGACATGACCACCAAAATTCTCTACGCCGGGGTGACGTATATCCTGTGGGGGACGCTGTACGCCATCTCCGATATCCCGTTCTGGTCGATGTCGTCGGTGATGACCAACGACTCCGGGCAGCGCACCCGCGCGGTGACGGCGGCGATGCTCGGGGTGAACGCCGGGATCGCCTGCGCCAACATCTTCTTCCCGAAGCTGGCGGCCTATTTCGCCCAGTACAGCAATGACAAAGGCTACTTTATGGCGGCGCTGGTGATGATGCTGGTGGGCCTGCCGCTGATGCTCAACGGCTTTATGCAGATCAAAGAGCGCGTGCCGCCGAGCCCGGAAAAGGTGACCATCCGCGACACCTTCCACAACCTGCGCCAGAACAAGCCGCTGTTTATCGTCCTGCTGTCGTTCTTCTTCTGCGTGTTCCACAACGTGGCGGGCGGTCTCTATATCTACTTCTTTATCAACAATCTGGGCGACGGCAGCCTGCAGATGGCGATTGGCGTGATGGGAATAGTCGCGGCGGTGCTGTGCCTGGTCGCCCCGATGCTGACGCGCCGGATGCAGAAGCGGAAGTTGTTTATGATCCTCTGCGGGCTGGACGTGGCGGTGCGCGTGGTGATGTGGTTTGTCGGGTATCAGCAGGTGACGATGCTGTTTATTCTGCTCGGCCTGAGCACGCTGTTCGTGATGATGACCAACATCCTCACCTCGTCGATGATTGCCGACACCATCGAGTACGCGGAGTACCACACCCACAAGCGCTGCGCGGCGATCACTTTCTCCGGGCAGACCTTCACCGGCAAGATGTCGGTGGCGGTAGGCGGCGGGTTAATCGGGGTGTTCCTGACCATGATCGGTTACGTGCCGCAGGCGCAAATTCAGAGCGAGAGCGTGCTGTCGGGGCTGTTTTTCGGGATTTGCCTGCTGCCGGCGATTGGGTCGCTGATCCGCATGGGCTTTATGTCGCGCTTTACCTTTACCGAGGAGAAGCACGCGGAGATTTGTCGGCTGCTGGCGGAGCGACGTCACGGCATGGAGCAGGATGAGGTCAGAAAAGGGGAGTTAACTCGTTCGGTTTCGGTTAATTAACATCAACAGACGCTTGTTAAGCAGGCGTCTGTTTCACTTGTTAAAGACTCAATGCTTTAGGGAGGCAGAGTGTCGATTTCTGGATGCTGGTTCCGATGGCAAAGGGGACGACCCACAGACGTAGCGCATGGCCCTGCGGATTATGAAGTTCAAAGGGATGGGGGAGAGCATCACGAAAACCGTCGTATTCCGGATAGATGAGTAACATATCGCCACGGCTATCGAGATATTTCACCCCGTAGGCCTGCATCTGATACAGATCATGTTGTGAAATATTAAAGCCAGGTTTATGAGGCTTAATCTTCTTCCATTTCGTATCGCAGATAACTGCAGAATGTGTCGTGTCGTTATGCGGGCGAAGCCAAATATCTGGTTTTAGCCTGAACATATTCTTCGTATGGTAGCGAGCCAGGCTGTGTGCTTTGGCCTGAGTATCAATCCGATAATGTCGATGATGGTGATGCCGCATCCATGCGGCAACGAAGGATTCAAAAACCGCTTCCATTGGAAAGAGTAGCGATATGGCATTAGCCTCCCCCTGCATACAGTGAGGAGACTCGCCCAGCAATATGAGTTTCGCCCAGTTTAGTGCCTGCTCATAGTGATGCATATGCCTGTCAAGGCGGACCTGACTAAAAGCATACGCGACATCTACCACGGACGGAATGGCCTCAAAGGTTGATCGTAACGACTGAAGTTGCCTGGCGAGTTCAGCGTTGCGGGTCAGGCGGGAGACATTATCAATAGCCGTTTTCAGTAGGCGGTTTTCGGGCCGATCGACGCTGTATTCGTCATATTCCACCTGAAAACAATCGCGCCGAACGCTGTTTTTAGTTATCTGCGCTGAAATCAGTAATTTGCCTTTCATCCAGGCCAGATTATCCTGCTGGCGAAGGTAGTCTCGTTTAAGACCCTGTTGGAGGATCGACTGAACGCTGCTGATAAATTGTTGAATAAAAATATCCATCAATGGCATACGCGAGGTCTGAATGCTGGCGGATGTCGTTGCAATATGTCGGAAGGTTTTCAGAGTACGCAGCATCATCATCAGCTGTTCACGTGCGTTATCATTGCCCGTTTTCGGTAACACTTCAATAAACGCACCGCCCGGGAGCGCAATTACGCCTACGTAGTTTTTGACCTGCAGTGCCTGAACCCGACCAATAGATCGAAGGGTAAGCAGCCGGCCGTCAAACTCTGCGTTATCACTTAAACAGCGTTGTACAAGCCATTGAAAAAGCGTATCCGGCAGTGCGATCGCATGCTCGACGCGGCCCCGATCGTTCTGGCTAATCACATGACGATGCTCAAAAATCGTCCAGTAACGGCCGGGTGTCATTCCTCGCTCTCCTGGCGAATGGATGCTGGGGCGTATATCTGGCGGTACGCAAGCGGATCATTCCACACCGGTTTCGACTCGCTGGAAAGATGATAGCTAATACCTGCTTCCTGCAAATCCTCAGCTGCATCAGCACCGAACAACCGCAGGAAGTTCCCTTCACTGTTTATCGATGAAACGAACTGTAAGCTATCGTCCTCTTTCTGGTTGTCTCCAAGAACCAGGCGAATTTTTTGCCAGTCGTTGTAGAAATACTCCTCCAATAACGGGAGGATTTTGTTTTTCATAATGCGTTTAAGTAGATCGAAGGCGGCGTCTTCGTCATGTTTAACCTGGATAACCGGCATGAAAAAGGCGTGCCCCAGCGTATGTTCATTGTCATACAACGCCTGGATCCTTGCGTTCAAAGTTTCCAGCAGGCGTTCAAGCTCAATTCCCTTGATCGTCGTGCCTGCCAGTAGGCTGGTGTCTGGTAACATCGGAACGAACTCAAAGCGGCGGCGTAAAGCGGTATCAAGCGCCGTCAGGGAGCGATCTGCGGTATTCATCGTACCGACAAGGTAGAGATTATTGGGAACACTAAACGATGTACCAGAATAGGGAAGTGAAACGCTGAGTTCCTCTGCTTCGCCTGCACGCTTAGAAGTTTCAATCAGCGTGATGAGCTCGCCGAAAATTTTAGAAATATTGCCGCGGTTAATTTCGTCGATAATCAACACGAAATTTTGCCGTTTACCGCCTGTTGACTGCGTAGGTGTGGCCGGAATCTCACTCTTTTCGACCAGATACGCGAGGATCCCTCGTACATAAGAAACGTTATGGATTTTGGCATTGTTATCCTGATACCAGGCGCGAATGTCCTTGAGGTACGCATTATAGCCCTGACCCAGATCCTCTTTTTTACTGTGCTCCGGGAAAATCCCAAAAGCGGTTTCACTTTTGTAGGTCACACGGAACGGATTGCCGTTGTGGGTGCGGAGCGTAATGCTCTCTCCTTCCGAAAGCCGCTCCTGTAACTGCACGAGTGCGTTATCCAAAGTCCGCAGCGCACCTGCGTTGCCAAAGGCGGCGTCATCACAAATTTGTTTAAAAATTCCCGGCTTGATGTCGTAACGTACGTTGCCGTCATCGGTAGTCTCTGCCCGCAATCCTTCGATAAACTCTTCGTAGCCGAAGCTCTGATGAAAAGTAATAAAGCGGATTCGGTTTTCACCCATCAGGCGGTCATAAATTTTCTTTAGCTCGCGTCGGCGTTCACTCTCTTCTTTTCCATCCAGTCGGGCATATGCCTGAGGCTCGCAGGCGCGCACGGCAATATCGATGGTTTTATAGGTTTTACCTGTACCTGGAGGTCCATAAAGGATGCGGTTTTTGGGGAGCTGAAGATCGTGGGGTTCGGAGCCTTGTTCGTCTTCATCATCACCCGTGTTGTCAGGCGTCACTAGGGTATCATTTTTCTCAAGGATGAAATGTGCGTACAGATGCCAGAGCGACATATTTAGCGTGATGGAATCAATCTCAGATCCGATGGCCTGGTTTAATGCCTCTTTAAGCTCCATGTTGAGGTCAAACCAATCGCCCTCGCCAGACAGGCCCAAATCAAAGCGGTTGTTACAGTAGTTATAGATCCGGAAAAATGCGTCAGTGTTGACGATATTGCTTATATGCTCTGGATACATAACGGCAAACGCACGATGACAAAGAGCCCAGTATACTTTTTTCAGGATCTTTTGGTCTTTGAGCGCCTTGAGTTGTCCAATCACCTGCTCATAGTTGGTACGTGTACATTCTTTAGACATCTGGCGAGAAAGCTCGCGTAGCTCCTCTATTGCGCCGTTAAATTCATTTATCGACATACCGCCTTGCTTGACACTGGCGACTCCATTGGAGCGATTGTACCAAAGCTCATAAAGCGTCTCGTCTGAGAAGTTGGGGCGTTCATTCTGAACTTGTTGACGGAGCGCGCGAAAAGACGGTCCCCACTCGGGGCTATAAGTATCGTTATTGGCCGTGTGAGAGGTGAAAAATGAGAGTACGTCGGTATGTTCCTGAACCATTACCTGCTCCAGAGCGAAAAGAGGAGAATATTTTCCTCATCTTATAAGAATTATCTGTGAAGCGTCACTGCCTGTTCAGGGGGGAATGAACGGGAATAGCTGACGCCTTTTGGCGTCAGCCCAGGGAACTTACAGCGACTTCACAAACGCCAGCAGGTCTTCGTTGAGCTGGTCCTGGTGGGTCAGCGCAAAGCCGTGCGGCGCGTTGTCGTACACCTTCAGCGTGGCGTTTTTGATCATCTCTGCCGCCAGCTTGCCGGTGCTTTCAAACGGCACGATCTGATCGTTGCTGCCGTGGATCACCAGCGTCGGCACGTCGATTTTCGCCATATCCGGGCGGAAGTCGGTTTCGCCGAACGCGGTCACGCAGTCGATGGTGCCCTTCAGCGACGCCAGGAGGGCGATGTTCAGCGTCTGGGTCAGGGCACCGGCGGAAACGGTCTGCCCGGCGTTGGTGCCGTAGAACGGCGTGGCGAAGTCGCTGATAAACTGGGCGCGATCTTTACGCAGTCCGTCGCGAATGCCGTCGAACACGCTCTGATCCACACCCTGCGGGAAGGAGTCGGATTTGCCGAAGATTGGCGTGACCGCGCCCAGCAGCGCCAGACCGGCGACGCGCGCGCTGCCGTAGTTGTTGATGTAGCGCGTCACGTCGCCGCCGCCCATGGAGAAGCCCACCAGCGTCACGTCCTGCAGGTCCAGGGTGACGATCAGGTCGTTGATGTCGGACGCAAAGGTGTCGTAGTCGTAACCGTTCCACGGCTGATCCGAGCGGCCAAAGCCGCGGCGGTCAAAGGCGATGGCGCGGAAGCCTCGCTCGGCCAGGTAGTTCAGCTGGCTGTCCCACATGTCGCCGTCCAGCGGCCAGCCGTGGCTGAAGAGAACCGGTTTGCCCGCGCCGCAATCTTTGTAGTAAATCTGCGTGCCGTCTTTTGCCTTAAACGTTGCCATAGTGTGTTCCTGTGCAGGTGATGGTTATGGTTATACCGGCGCGACCAGATAACGAATTGCCGGTGATGTTGTGCCCTGATGAAAAGCCAAAACGCGGCTCTGCAGCAGGAGGTCATTCATGGTGTGGCGCTCCTGCTGGCGCAGATGCTCAATCCACGAGCCCATCAGGAAGGTCTCAATAAACAGGCCGGGGCGCTCAATATCCTCATATACCGCCCAGCTCATCGCCCCGGCGCGGCGTCGCACCCGGCGCAGCTCGTGTACCGCCTCCAGGAAGGCTTTCGCGTTGTGCGGGTCAATGATGTACTCGTGCGAGACCAGCACCGGGCCGCGCTCGTTCGGCAGGTCAATCTCCACGCCGTCCAGAGGCTGACCGCTCAGGTCGAGGTTCAATTCCGGGTCTTTCTCCAGCTTCCAGCGGAACACGGTGGCGCTTGCCAGCACCATCCCCAGCGTGGCGACAACCAGCGCGGTCGGGGTGCCGAACCGGGAGGCTATCTGCCCCCAGATGGCGCTGCCCGTGGTCATCGAGCCGAAGAACACCGTCAGGTAGACCGCCAGCGCGCGGGCCTTCACCCAGCGGGCGGCGCTGCGCTGCGCGCCGAGGTTGAGGGTTGAAAGCACCGCAATCCACGCGAAGCCGGTGAAGAACTCAAACAGGTTGAGCAGCCAGACGTGGCGCACGAACGCCAGCGCCAGCATGGTGAGGGCAAAGGTCAGGCTGGCGGCCACCATCAGCCGGTCAGCGTCGAGCCGCTGGCGCAGGCGCGGCAGCAGGATGGCCCCGGCAATCGCCCCCAGGCCAATGCACGCCAGCATCACGCCGTAGCCCGCCGGGCCTAAGCCCAGCTCGCGGCGCGCCACCAGCGGCAGCAGCGCCCAGCCCGCGCTGCCGAAAACGAAGAACGCCACGGTACGCACCAGCACGTTGCGCAGCACCGGGGCGGCGTGCACGTAGCGGATGCCGGTGCGCACCGCAGAGAAGAAGTGCTCCGGCGGCAGACGCTGAATGGACGGTGCCGGGCGCCAGCGCCACAGCACCCACGCCACGCCGACCACGGACAGCGCGTTGAGGGCAAACACCATCCACGGCCCGGCGAGCGACAGCAGGAAACCGCCCAGCGCGGGGCCTATCGCCCGGCTGATGTTCACCCCCAGCGAGTTCAGCGCCACGGCGGCACCCAGCTCCGGCTTGCTCACCAGATCGGGCACCACAGCCTGAAACGGCGGTGAGCTCATCGCCGCGCCCACGCTCAGCAGGAACGTCGCCACCAGCAGAACGGCGGGGGTGACGTGTCCGGTGAAGGAGAGCACCGTCAGCCCGGCGGCGGCGATGAACACCCACAGCTGGGAGAAGAGCAGGTATTTACGCCGGTCAACGATGTCCGCCATCACCCCGGACGGCAGGGCGAAGAGGAACATCGGCAGGCTGCTGGCCGCCTGCACCAGCGCGATATCCAGCGGGTCGGCGCTCAGGGTCAGCATGCTCCAGTTGATGCCGACGTCGCTCATCCATGAGCCGACGTTAGAGACCACCGTGGCGATCCACAGCATGCGGAACACCGGCTGGCTCAGCGGCTGCCAGGGCGAAACCGTCGGTGCGGGCGTCGTCTCGACGTGTGCGTCGCGAACGTCGTTAACCTGGGTCATGCGAATCTCTCCGCTGTCTTACGCTGCAGCCGCCACTGGCCCGGCCCGGTGAGGGCGAGAGTGGTGAAGATAATCAGCAGCAGCCAGCCAAACTGCCCTTCGGCAATCGACCAGTTCGGGTGAACCGCCAGCATCGCCACCAGCAGCACGGCGATAATCGGCAGGCACGCCAGGCGGGTGTACACGCCCGCAATGATAAACAACGGGCAAATCACCTCGGCGACAATCGCCGGGATCAGGCTCGCCCAGGGCCCGAAGCCGAACGGATCTTCAATGCGCGTCAGCTCTTCGCTGAAGTGCAGCACCTTCGGCAGGCCGTGCACGTAGAGCAGCAGCAGGCTGCCGGTCAGGCGCAGAAAGAACAGCCCCAGGTCGATCCGGGGCGGCATAGTGGTGTTTTTCATCAGAATGCAAAGCAGCTGCAGCCCAGCGCCCCCCAGAAAGCGTTATCGTCGGACACCGGCATCGCTGACGTGCGGGCGAAATCGTGCTGGTGGCTGTGAACTCCGCACGGGCCGCTGCAGTGGTGAGCCACACTCATACCCACGCGGGCGGCCTGCGGCGGCGCGCTGCGGTAGTGGCCTGGCACCTTAACCACCGGGGACCACTCGGGCAGAACCGGAATGGCCGGCGGCGCAAGCGGGCCAAAGCTGCCCGCGGCGTAGACGATGTCGCCGTTGACCACCGTGAGAACAGACTCGATGCCCTTGATTTCCTCTTCCGGCACGCGGAAGTAGTCTTTGCTGAGCACCGCCAGGTCGGCGAGCTGGCCGACCTTGATCTGCCCCTTCTGGTTCTGCTCGCTGGAGAACCACGCGCTGCCCTGGGTCCAGAGCATCAGGGCGGTATCGCGGTCCAGACGGGCGCTGTGGTCGTACATCTGCATCCCGCCGACGGTGCGGCCGGAGACCAGCCAGTAGAGCGCGGTCCACGGGTTATAGCTCGCCACGCGGGTGGCGTCCGTCCCTAAGCCCACCGGCACGCCGGTCTCGAGCATTTTCGCCACCGGCGGCGTGTGGCGGGTGGCTTCGATGCCGTAGCGCTCGGCAAAGTATTCCCCCTGGAAGGCCATGCGGTGCTGCACGGCAATGCCGCCGCCGAGCGCTTTGATGCGGTCGATGTTGGCCTGGGTAACGGTTTCCGCGTGGTCGAAGAACCAGTGCAGGCCGTTGAACGGAATATCGCGGTTCACCTTCTCGAAGACGTCCAGCATGCGGCTGATGGATTCGTTATAGGTAGCGTGCAGGCGGAACGGCCAGCGGTGCTCCACCAGGTGGCGCACCACGCGCTCCAGCTCGTCCTCCATGCCCGGCGCGAGATCCGGGCGCGGTTCGAGGAAATCTTCAAAATCGGCGGCAGAGAAGACCAGCATCTCGCCCGCGCCGTTGTGGCGGAAGAAGTCGCTGCCCTGGCCCGGCGTGAGCATGTCGGTCCATTTTTCAAAGTCTTCCAGCTCGTGGCCCGGACGCTGGGTGAAGAGGTTGTAGGCGATGCGGATGGTCATCTGCTTTTTCGCGTGCAGCTCGGCAATCACCTCGTAATCTTCCGGGTAGTTCTGGAAGCCGCCGCCCGCGTCGATGGCGCTGGTCAGCCCCAGGCGGTTGAGCTCGCGCATGAACTGGCGGGTGGAGTTAACCTGCTGCTCCAGCGGCAGCTTCGGCCCTTTGGCCAGCGTGGCGTAGAGGATCATGGCGTTCGGACGGGCGATCAGCATCCCGGTCGGGTTGCCGTTGGCGTCGCGCTGGATCTCCCCGCCCGGCGGGTTTGGCGTGTCCTTGGTGTAGCCGACCACCTTCAGCGCGGCGCGGTTGAGCAGGGCGCGGTCGTACAGGTGCAGGATGAAGACCGGGGTATCCGGCGCGGCGTAGTTAATTTCGTCCAGGGTTGGCATGCGGCGCTCGGCAAACTGGAACTCGGTCCAGCCGCCGACCACGCGCACCCACTGCGGCGACGGGGTGCGCAGCGCCTGCTCTTTCAGCATCCGCAGGGCGTCGGCCAGGGAGGGCACGCCTTCCCAGCGCAGCTCGAGGTTGTAGTTCAGCCCGCCGCGGATCAGGTGCAGGTGCGAGTCGTTCAGGCCGGGGATGGCGGTGTGGCCTTTTAAGTCGACCACTTTGGTGGTGTCGCCGTGGTGCTGCATCACCTCGGCGACGGTACCCACTTCCAGAAATTTTCCGTCGCGCACGGCAACGGCTTCCGCGACAGGATTCTCGCGATCGACGGTGTGAAACTGGCCGTTAACCAGAATGAGATCGGCTTTACCTGGGGTATCCATAACTGCTCCTGACTGAGAGGGGAATGGTCAGGATTATGGGAACCGGTTTCGGCAAAGATCCAGTTATACAATAGGATAGGTATACCAAAGTATAACTATACCTAAGGTTAACTATACGAAGAGATAATTACGCGCAGGGACGGAAAACCGCAGGATGAGGGTGACTTTATCGTCGCGTCGCTCGCGGCGATTTCACCCTTAACCACTGGAAAATGCTATGACCTCTTCCAAGCTCGAAGTGTTAACCCCTGCCAACTGTCAGGTAATCTTTATCGATCACCAGCCTCAGATGGCGTTTGGCGTGCAGTCGATTGACCGCCAGGTGCTGAAAAACAACACCGTGGCGCTGGCGAAAGCGGCTAAGGTGTTCAACATCCCGACCATCATCACCACCGTAGAGACCGAAAGCTTCTCCGGCAATACCTATCCTGAGCTGCTGGACGTGTTCCCGGGCCAGGACATTCTGGAGCGTACCTCCATGAACTCCTGGGACGACCAGAAGGTGCGCGACGCGCTGAAGGCCAACGGCAAGAAGAAGGTGGTGGTTGCCGGTCTGTGGACCGAAGTGTGCAATAACAGCTTCGCCCTCTGCGCGATGCTCGAAGGCGACTACGAAATTTATATGGTGGCGGACGCGTCCGGCGGCACCTCCAAAGAAGCCCACGACTACGCGATGCAGCGCATGATCCAGGCGGGCGTGATCCCGGTGACCTGGCAGCAGGTGATGCTGGAGTGGCAGCGCGACTGGGCGCGTAAAGAGACCTACACCGCGGTAATGGACATCGTGCGCGAGCACTCCGGCGCGTACGGCATGGGCGTGGATTACGCCTACACCATGGTACATAAAGCGCCGTCTCGCCAGAAGAGCGAGCACCGCACCTTAGCGCCGGTCCCGGCTCGCTAAGTCCCGTCGGCGGGCTGGTCCCTCATCCGGCTCGCCGCTGCCTCTTTCTCTGGAGTTCACGATGAGTACTGGGCTGATATCCCTTGCGGCAGGCGTGTTGATTGGCCTGATGTATGCCGTGCTGAAGGTGCGCTCCCCCGCGCCGCCCGCGCTGGCGTTGATTGGCCTGCTGGGGATGCTGGCGGGTGAACAGGCGACGCGCCATCTGTTATCCCGGGACGGCGCGCCTCCTCCTCAGGTGACCGTGCCGCAGGCTAAATCGCAGACGGGAGCGTCCTCATGAAGGCATGGATAATTTCGCTGGCGTGCGGCGTGGCTGCTGGGGTAATTTACGCCCTGCTCGACGTTCATTCCCCGGCACCGCCGGTTGTCGCCCTGCTTGGCCTGTTCGGCATGCTGGTGGGCGAACAGCTCATCCCGGTGGGACGACGTTTACTGAGTCGCGAACCGCTCACCCTCGCCTGGTTTCGTCACGAATGCGTACCGAAAATCAGCGGCTCGGCGCCCCCTGCGCCCGCGAAGGACGATCGCGACGTATAATGATTTTTTAGAGGAAAGACAGCATGACGCTGCCGTGGCGCATTGCCATCATTGATGACGAACGTTCCGTCCGCAGCGGGCTGAGTAATCTCCTGGAGTCGGAAGGGTATTCGACCGATACGTTTGATTCGGCAGAGGTATTTCTGAGCCATCCGCTTGCCCTGTCCGGCGCGGCGCTGGTGATCACCGACATCAAGCTGCGGGGCATGAGCGGCCTGGAGCTGTTTGAAAAGCTGCGCCTGCTGGCCGTACCGCCTCCGCCCGTGCTCTTTATCTCCGGTCATGCTGATGAAAATATGCAGCGGTACGCTCTCGGTCTGGGCGCCGCTGCTTTTTTGCGTAAGCCCATTAACATCGATATTCTGCTGGATCATATTCAGCGGGAGCTGGCCCGCCGACAATAAGGATCGCGGATGAACGAAAACGAGCAGCCTGCATTCTGGCCCGCCCAGGGGAATCTTCACCAGGGGCGGGTTTTTGTCCTTAAAGAGGATGTGATTTTTACCGTGCTGGCGCAGGAGGGCGGAATCGCCTGGATGCACGCGCGACATCCTCATTCCGGCGGCTCATTTATTATCGCCACCGCGGTCAGCGACGAAGAGGAAGAGCGGGCCACCCGGCTGCTGAAAAACGAGTTTGCGCTGCGTGACGCGCTGCAGGATAGCTGGGCCATTCGCGCCGTCGCGTCCACCCAGTACCGGGGACGCTTCGCGCTGGTGTACGCCCCGTTTTCGTTTGAGCTGCTGGCGCGGCGCGCGGGCAGGGCGATCTCGGGTATCACGCGCTTTATCGAGATGGCGATTCAGATCTGCGTTCCCCTGCGCCAGATGCATCTGCAAAACCTGATCCACGGCGATATCAAGCCCGGCACGATTTTTGTTCATCACGATGCCACCTGCCGTCTGGGCAGCTTTGGCCTCTCCTGTAGCCTCTCCGGAGCCTTCACCCAGACCCGGCTTGCCGTGTCCGGCGGTACTCCCGCCTATATGTCTCCAGAGCATACCACCCGCACCCAGCGCCCCGTCGACAGCCGCAGCGATCTCTACAGCCTCGGCATGGTGCTGTATGAACTCCTGACCGGACGCCTGCCGTTTGAGCTGGGAGAGGACGAGCAGACCAACTGGGCGCACTACCATATTGCCTCGGCGCCGCTGGCCCCGGATGCGATCCGCCCGGACGTGCCGGGAATGCTGTCGACCATCATCCTGAAGCTGCTGGAAAAGAACCCTGATAACCGCTACCAGACGGTCGACGGGCTGATTGCCGACCTCCGCCGCTGTCAGGCGACGTTAACCTGCGAGGGCGAGATCGTCGCCTTTACCCCCGGTCAGCAGGATCGCACTCCGGCGATCCATCTGGCGGACTCCCTGTTCGCGACGCATCCGCAGGCGAATGATGTCGTTGCCGCGTTTGAGCGGGTGGGGCAGAGCCTGGTCCCGGAGCTGGTGACGATCGGCGGGCCGTCCGGGATCGGCAAATCCTCCATTATCGCGACGGCGCTTAAAACGCTGCAGCAGCGTACGGTGCTGCTGGCGGTGGGCAAAGTCGATCAGTTTTCACCGTCGTTGCCTTACGGCGTATTAAGCTCTGCGTTCCGCGCCCTGACGCTGCACCTGCTGGGGCTGCCCGCAAACGACGTGGCGAAGTGGAAAATCCGCCTGTCTCGCGCCCTGGAGGGACACGAGGCGCTGGCCGTCAGCCTGGTGCCCGAGCTGGGACTGCTGCTTGAGAGCAAGCCGCGCTTCTCGACGGATACGTTTTCCATTGATGCCCGGGCGCGCTTCAGCCATATGGTGCTGGCACTGGTGAAGACCTTTGCCTCGCAGGGCTGCCCGCTGGTGCTGGTGCTCGACGATCTCCAGTGGAGCGACGCTGCCAGCCTGCACACGCTCAAATATCTGCTGATGAACTGCGGCGCTATCCCGCTGCTGGTGGTCGCGGCCCACCGGGATATCGGCTCTGTGACCGACGCCTCCCTGCAGGCGCTGCTGGCAAGCCTGCCGGAAGCGGCGCAAAACGCGAGCGAGATTGTTCCGCAGGCGCTTTCCGTGAAAGCGGTGGCGCGCTGGCTGGCGACGGTATTTCGCACCCGTAGCGCGGCGACGGCCGATCTCGCCACGCTGATCCACGAGAAGACCGGGGGTAACCCGCTCTTTGTGCACGAGTTTTTCCGCCGTATCGTTGATGACGGGCTGGTGATACACAACAAATATCAGGACAAGTGGCATTACGATCTGCAGGCGATCCGCGCCCGGCATTACACTGAAAACGTGGTCACCCTGGTGCTGGAGCAGCTCGAAGAACTGCCCGACGAGACGTGTCGCCTGCTGGGCAGCATCGCCTGCCTTGGCGGCACGGGCGAGATGGAGATGGTCTGCCGCGTGGTCGGCATGTCGATGGCAGAAATGCGCTATGCGCTGCACCCGGCGGTGATGGCCCAGCTCATCGTGCTGACGGAAAAAGCGTATTCCTTCACCCACGACCGGGTACAGGAGGCCGCCTTCGCGCTGCTGGATCGGCATGAGAAAAGCCATATTCACCTGACGACTGCCAGCCTGCTGGCCGACGCCGCGCGCCAGGCGGCCGGGAACGAACTGCTGTTCCGCGCCGTTCACCACGTCACGGCCGCGCTGGACAGCATTCAGCCCGCGCCGCAGCGCCAGATGTTCCGCGAGCTGAGCCTGCTGGCCGCGCGGCGCGCGAAGCGCTCGGGAGATTACCCGTCGGCACTCAGCTATATCCAGACCGCCAGAGCGCTGGGCAACGCCGGGACGGTGTCGGACTTTATGCTCGATATCGAAGAGGCGGGCTGCGAGTTTGCGCTGGGGCACCTGGAGCGGACCCGCGAGCTGTGTGACGCCATCCTCGGCTGCCCCGGCGGGCTGACCGAAAAGGCGCTGGCGGCCAATCTGCTGGTGGAAGTGTACATTCGCCAGTCGGACAGCCGTCTGGCGCTGGAGGCGGCGCTCTGCTGGCTGGGGGTCTTTGGTATTCAGATCGGCCGCTATCCGGAGGATGCCGACTGCGACGAGGCCTGGGAACACTTCTGCAACCGCGCGAATGACGCGCCACAAAACCTGTTTGCCCAGCTGTCGCGGATGGATAACCCTGAAACCGAAGCGGTGATGAACCTGCTCTACAGCGCCAGCATTTGCGCCAGCTTCATCTGCCCGCGCCTGCACTTTTTACTGCTCTGCCGCATGATGCACCTGACCCTCGACCACGGTATTACCGGCGCCTCCACCACGGCGATGGCCTGGTTTGGCGTGCTGATTGGCCACCGCTACGCCGAGTACCGCCTCGGGTTCCAGTACGGCACGCTGGCCCGCGAGCTGGTGAATCGCCACGGCTACGATGCGTTCGAAGCCAAAACCCTGCTGCCGCTCGACCAGCTCAGCGTCTGGACCCAGCCTTTGTCGTTCACCATCGAGTGCGCGAAAGCCTGTTTTACCTCAGCGGTGACCCACGGGGATATGACGATGGCCTGCTTTGCGGCCTGCCACCAGGTGATTAACTTCCTCTCGCGGGGCGATCACCTGGACGGGGTGCTGACCAGCATCGATCGCGGCCTGGCGTTTGTGCGTAAAACCCACTTCCAGGACGTGGAAACCATTTTGATGGTTCAGCGCGGGTACGTTGAGTTCCTGCGCACGCCGGTTATCGGCACCTGGACCGCGTCGCAGGTGCTGCCGGAGGCGCTGCTTCCCGCGTCGCCGGAGCAGGCCCCGGAGCAGACCTCCACCATGCTGTTCTGGTACTGGCTCTATCGCGGCATGGCGCACTTTACCTGCGGGGAGTATGCCGACGCGCAGGCGGATCTGGAGATGGCGGGGTGGTACGCGTGGTCTGCGCCGGGGCACATCCATCTGCTGGATTACCATCTTTACAGCGCGCTGGCGCTTTCCCGTCAGCTGACGCCGGAGACCTTCTCGGCGAACCACCGTCGCAGCATTCACGCCCACTATGACAAAATCGCCCTCTGGGCGCGCGTTAATCCCGGCACGTTCGCGGATAAAGAGGCGCTGATCTACGCCGAAATCGTGCGTCTGGACGGGATGAACAGCATTGCGCTTGAGCAGTATGAGAAGGCGGTCCGGCTCTCCCGCGAGGGCGGCTTTAATCCGATCAATGCCCTGGCCCACGAGCTGGCGGGGCGCTTTGCGCTGGCCTGCGGCTACCCGACCGCCTCGGACGCCCACTTCCGCGGCTCTATTGCCGCCTGGGGTCGCGCGGGCGCGCAGGCCAAGGTGCGCCAGCTGGAGCAGGATTTCCCGCACCTGCTGGCCTCCGGGCAGGCCAGCGCCTACGACACGGTGGCGTTCGCCCAGAACGAGACCATCCGCGATCTCCAGAGCGTGATCAAAGCATCCCGCGCGCTGTCGGAAGAGATTAATCTTGAGCGCCTGATCGAAAACCTGATGACTATCCTGCTCGAACGCGCCGGGGCGCAGCGTGGCCTGCTGCTGCGCGTGAGCGATAACCTTATTCCTGAGATCGAGGCCAGCGCCTGGACCAGCACCGAGGGCGTGCGGGTGCGGATCCTGAAAGACGTGCCGACGGCGACCGACCTGCCGCTGTCGGTGCTGGCGGCGGTGATCCGCACCGGGCAGGAGATCCGCACCGGCAGGCCGGAGGAGTTCCATCCCTTCAGCCAGGACCCTTATCTTGTGACGTCGGGGGCGGCGGTTATGTGCGTTCCGATGTTCAAACAGGCGCGGCTGGTGGGCGTGCTCTATCTCGAAAACCGCCTGATGCCGGAGGTCTTCACCGCCGAGCACTCGCGCGTGGTGAGCCTGTTGGGCGCGCAGGCAGCGGTATCCCTGGAGACGGCGCGGCTGTACGCCGAGCTGCTGGCGGAGAACATCCAGCGCCGCCGGGTGGAGAAAGAGCTGCGATCCAGCCAGACCTCGCTAATGCTGGGCGAGCAGATCAGCCACACCGGCAGCTGGCGCTGGGAGCTGGAGCAGGATCTGATGTATGTCTCGGAAGAGTACGCCCGCATTCTCGGCCTGCCCGAGCAGCAAAAGATGATCTCCATGGCGGAGTTTTTGACCTTCGTCCATGAGGACGATTACGCCCGCATCAGCGCCATCGTCACCCAAAGCGTGCGCGAAGGTCTCTCCATGCGCGCGGAGTTTCGCGTCAAGCGTCCCGATGGCTCGACGCGCTACATCCTCGGAATTGGCGATCCGGTGGGCGTGGGCAGCGAGGTGAACGAGTACTACGGCATCATCACCGATATCACCAGCCAGCGCGCCGCGGAGGATGCCATGCGGGTGGCGCAGGCGGATCTGGCGCGGGTGTCCCGGGCCACCACCGTCGGACAGCTGACCTCCTCCATCGCCCACGAGATCAACCAGCCGCTGATGTCGATCGTCTCGAACGCCGGAGCGAGCCTGCGCTGGCTCAGCCGCGAGCCCGCCCGGCTGGATAAAGTGCGGGAAGGGCTGGAGGAGATCGCCGCGGAAGGCGCGCGGGCGGGGGAGATCATTCGCAGCATTCAGTCCCTGACGCGCAAGCAGGATCCCACCTTCTCGCGCATCGATCTGCACTATCTGATCCACCATATCATCGCGCTTTCGCGCAGCGAGCTGGAGCAGCGACACATAAGCGTTGATTATCTGTTGAACGCCAGCGACAGCTTTATCACCGGCGATAGCGTGCAGATCCAGCAGGTGCTGTTGAATCTGGTGATGAACGCGGTAGAGGCGATGGCCGAGGTGAAGGATCGCGCCAGCACCATTACCCTTAGCACCGCCAACGCGGACGGGAAAGCGATCGTCGAGATTGCCGATACCGGCAGCGGCATTGAGCCCGAGCGGCTGGAGCAGATTTTTGACTCGTTCTATTCCACCAAGCCACAGGGAATGGGGATGGGGCTGACCATCAGCGCCAGCATCATCGAGCGCCACTGCGGGAAGCTGAGCGCGCGCCGCCGGGAGCCGTACGGCACTGTGTTTGCGTTTGCGCTGCCGCTGGCGGCGCAGGAAGGGTAAACGTTACTCCGCAGGCTGGCTTTTGGTCAGGCGCTCAACGGCCCTGACCAGCTCGGCCACGGAACGCACCTGCATTTTCTCCATCACGCGGCGGCGGTGCACCTTCACCGTGATCTCGCTAACGCCCAGCTCGGCGGCAATTTGCTTGTTCAGCATGCCGCTTATCGCCAGCGTCAGCACCTCGTGTTCGCGCGGGGTGAGGGACATATGGCGCTGCTTCAGGGCGTAGTACTCTTTATTGCGCACGGCGTTGTGTTCCGCCAGCTGAAGCGCGGATTCAATGGCGTTGATAAGCGCGTTAGATTCGACGGGCTTGGTGAGGAATTCGTACGCGCCGCCTTTAATGGCACGCACCGACATCGGGATGGTGCCGTGGCCGGTGAGAAAAATAATCGGGATCTCGCGCCCGCTGTCCTTAAGGGCGTCAGCCACCTCAAAACCCGAGATGGTGGGCATTTGCATATCAAGAACCACGCACGACGGGAGCTCTTCAAAGCGGTACTGAAGAAACGCTTCTGCCGATGAAAAGCCGACGGCGTTTAGGTCTGCCGATTCCAGCAGCCCAATCACGGACTGCCTGACTGCGTCATCGTCATCTACAACATACACAATGTGTTCCATTCACCGCCCCGGTGCTGATTGACATGTCGAGGATGCAAACAATCCCGTCGGTTACGTAAGGGACTGTTTATGCTGACTTTCATCTTAACACATTAACTATCATTATCATTTAACAATATGATAACCGTATGAAGTATAGCGAGCCGGGGCGGGAGTGGTGAAGGAACGAAACGCGTGCAACATGGGCAGTATGCCTCAGCGCCCTCGTTATTTGTCGGTGAGGACTTTGATCGGTAAAACAGGCTACACTCTGGTTTTGAGCGCTAAATGCTGAGGACATAACAATGCACTACACACTGAAAGAGAGCGACAAGGATAAAGCTGAAGGGTCAAACGGCGCGGGCGCTCTGCAGCAAAAACTGCTGGAGTCTCGTTCGATTGTGATCTCCGGTGAGATCAATCAGGAGCTGGCGCAGAAAGTGATCACCCAGATGATCCTGCTGCAAAGCGTCAGCAACGATCCGATCAAGCTGTACATCAACAGCCAGGGCGGCCACGTGGAAGCGGGCGACACCATTCACGACTTCATCAAATTCATTCGCCCGGAAGTGCACGTCATCGGCACCGGCTGGGTGGCGAGCGCCGGGATAACCATCTTCCTGGCAGCGAAAAAAGAGCACCGCTACTCGCTGCCGAATACCCGCTTTATGATCCACCAGCCGCTGGGCGGCGTGCGCGGTCAGGCAACGGATATTGAGATCGAAGCGCGCGAGATCATCCGCATGCTGGATCGCGTGAACAAGCTGATCGCTGACGCCACCGGCCAGCCGCTGGAAAAAGTGAAAAAAGACACCGACCGCAACTTCTGGATGTCTCCGGCAGAAGCGCTGGACTACGGCATCGTGGGCAAGCTGATCGCCCATTATGACGAGCTGAAGCTGGATTAAGGTTTTATCGCCGTGTACGTGTCGGGTGGCGGCTTCGCCTTACCCGACCTACGCCGGACCTATCGTACCTCGAACACCACCACCATCCAGTTCGTTCGCGTGCCTGGCGGAAACGCCGGGTAAGGATCGAGCCGTGTGCATGCCCCCGCCCAGATGTATGTATCCTCACCAATGCGATACCAGTGCGCGTTGCCTTCCACCGCATCCCCCATCACCGCAGCCTGCACCGTCAGTTGGCTTCCCGCAGAGAGTTCACACGCCACGGGCGAGAATACCGAGGGGCTCTGTTTACGCGTGTAGACCGCTGTTGTGGTCTTAACAGAGCCAGTGACCGGCAGTTCAGTGAAATCGCTCATTTTAGACCTCATGACAGTTCTCTCTTAACGTAACGATATAAGCCGCTGTAAATATGGCGATCACGATAAAGCGTGAAACTGTCAGAATGTGTCATGCGGAAGTCTGAAAGGCACCCGTTGAGCGGGTGCCTGGAGGATTACTTAATTCTGGGCTGCGATGCTGATAAGTTCGTAGATTTTTTTTGCCCCGGCATTTGATTGAGTCAGTTCAATATTATGTTTCTGGCCATTCTTCATATGCAGGACAATTTTTTTATTAATGGATCCTTTTATGACTACGCTACTGACTTCTCTGAAGCGGGCGTAGAAAGTTTCATACAATTTTCCCAACACGCAATAAACACCGTCATCAGTTAATACCACACCACGATCTCCTTGGCCGAAAACCGTTTCGTCGTAGTAGAACAGGATCGCATCTTCCGTGAGAGGAGGCAGCGATTGACGATGACTGGCCGCCTGGACGAAATTGCTTATTTTTTTCGCGTTGAGATTGTCGTAGCGGTAAAAATTGTGGTCTTTGTTCGTCGCATACTGTGTTAATTCACCCCCGGCTGGTTTGTGCTCCAGTGCTGGCAAGGTTTGCTGTGGCTGTTGTGGTGTTGTTATCGTTGCCTCCGATACGGAACCAACCATAGAGGCACCAACAGCTCCCATCCCCGGAAGTGTCTGGGAGGTCACGCTATGTTGAATGGTGGTCACAGTTCGGGTGTAAGCGTTGACATGGCTCCCGCCTCGCATATGCGCTGATACGTTTTGCGGGGTTTTGACCACGGTCTGCACCGGGGTCAGCACGGTTCTGAATGCCGCGCGTAGGGATGCCACAATCGAGACGATCAGAAGTGCGATAAGTGGGACCGAAAGCCACATAATTGAAAAATAGAAAATACTTTGCTTAGTGTTGGTTGCCAGCTGCGTTAACCTGGAACAATAAAGCCCTGCAGTTATCACGTACACGACACCACAAGCGATAGTGGCAGCCATGTTGCTCTCCCCGTCCATTGCCATTTCCTGGATAACGGGAAAGAGCAAACATCCATAGAGAACAGCGCTAAAGAGCGCATCGGGAAGTAATGTTTTTATCGTCTCAAAGGCTTTTGCAATATTGTAGAAGATCCACAGAAGTAACAATATCCAGCCAATGACAGGAATAGCTGCGGCGATAGCCATAAGTATCATGCTGACGATCATACTGCCAAGAATATTGCCTAAATGCCCTTCCGAAATAAGATACCAGATAAAATACAGGAAGGAACCGGCGATAACGGCCGGGAAGGCGACCACAACGCTTGCAGGTATAAAGAAAACGAACCCGCCAAAGATAAGTAATAACAAAAAGCAAAGGCCAGGCCCATTATTGTCAGGTGTTGAGTTTGCTTCAGCGTCTATAGACATATTAGTGATCTGCCTGCGGGTTAATGATAGGGAATGGAATAAATGGCCTTGGTGTAAGCAAACTGAGAGGTAAAGGCTGTTTGGTCTTTCCGTTAACTAACGCCAGTGACGTCAGGCGCAGCGTGAGATTGCTTTCGCAATAATGCTCGCCTTCGGCGAAAGCCGTTTGGTATCGCGTGGCATCAGAATCGCCGAATGGCTCTACCTGCAAAGTATCATGAGCTACAAGGTTATTTTTTGCATCAACGAGGTCAAAGCCTATCTCTAACGAACCAACGCTTTCCATGCCACTGTCCAGCGTGAAAGTGGCGCTGCACATCCCTTGATTTGCCCAGACGGTGTTTGAGTGCCAGATCTCAATCGCATGAGATGGAGCAGCGAATAAAAGACATGCGAATACTATGCTACAGTGTAAGTAACGGCTCATCATATTTTACCATCCTGAAAATGATGTATTAATCAACATAACCGTATGTTGCATCATCACCGGTGTCCGCTTCTTTTACGAGGCCTTGACCGCGATATTCATTAGGTAAAAACCCCCCATTAGTGCACTCTTTTTTCATGATGAGCTTTTGGTTTTTATATACTTTCAGGCCGGTATAATCCCATCCTTTTCCCGTACCGCTATAAACAACATAGCTGTAGTTGCCATTGATGAAACGATAATAATAAGCGCCTCCACCCGAGAACGTCATTTCACCCAGGCGAACCTGCGTTTTGTCTCCCTCATTTTGGGGGAGAGTCATTTCTACTTTTTCAAGTGAGCCGTAATAATAAGTAGGAACATCGTGCTCTAGACGGACGATAACGTATTTTTCGTTCGTGAGTTCGCAGTTGAAAATAAGCTCAGGCTCAGGCGGTGCAGCATGAACGCTTGGAATTGTCGCCAGAAGGGTCAATAATCCAGCAGAGAGTAATTGAGATTTCAACGTTATTTTTCCTTAGCAGGTAAAGCAGCCGGTAACCCGGCTGCTATTTTATTATTGTGAAGCCAGTGTTTCTTGTAATTCATTCAGCTGTCCCTGCAGCTTCTGCAGTTCCATCTGTTTTTGCAATTCGGAAGCGCTTGGTTTGTTTTGCGCCTCCTTCATATTTTTTTCCAGGTCTGCAACTTGCTTTTGAGCATCAGCCCGGCCAGCTGTTTTTTTCTTCAACTGGGCGAGCAGATTGTTCATCGACTTTTGCAGTTCTTGCTGCGATTTTTGTTTACTGGCTACGTTGGCATTGCTCAGTGCTTTCTCTTTTTCAATCGCATCATTCACCGCTTTGAACTCTTTATTCAGTTCCTGATCGTATTGCAGCGTTTTTTGTTTATCTTCAACGCGCTTATCCCAGGTGCCGGAGTAGTTGCAGTTAAATTTGGTAATAATGCTGACATCACCGGTTGTCGGGTCACAATCTCGCGCGTTAGTGGCACAGCCGGCTAATATGAGGGCGCTGAGTGCAAGAAAAATATAACGCATTGCTATTCCCCTCAACCGACTTTCAGCGCGGTGCGCTGGGTATAGAGGCTATCGAGCTCGCCCTGCAGAGAGCCAATTTTGTCGCGCATCAACGCAATCTCGCTATCCAGATTTTGGGTATCACTGCCGGATTTGCTCATGTCTGCAGAAACGTCCTGCCACTGCTTCTCATGTTTTTTCATGTCGGTGATGGTGCCACGAAGGTAAGCAATGTTGGCATCCACTCCTTTAATTTGCTTCTGTACTGCGTCTTTTTTCACCGTGTTTGCAGCCATATCTTTTTCTATTTGAGCGAGGGTCTTTTTATCAGAGTCGATAACCGATTTTGCAACGCTGGTTGCGTTCTGAATGCGTTTGTTTTCGGCTTCAACATCCTTAATCGTTGCGTTTAACTGCAGCTCTTTGGAGGCGTATTTTTTGCGCTGATTATCCAGATAGGCGTTAGCCCCCATACCCACACCGCAACCGGCGATAGCGGCGGCGGCCATACATACTGCTTTGTTGCTGGAGTTACTGACAGCGCAGGCCAGTGCGCCGATTACCGCGCCGCCAGCACAGGCCTGCCAGCCTGATTTATTGAAAAACTCAACATCCTGATTATTGGCAAGGCGCGGGTCGACGCCGCCACTACTTCCCGTACTGCCATTCTGGCACCCCGCCAGAAATACCATCATTCCTGCTATCACTGCTGTGCGAATAACCTTTAACATTCCAATCTCCTGAACTATTTAATTATTTTTTTTACATGAACTAAGCCACGCCTCGCGCGCAACTTTTCCATCTTTCCAGTACCCCTGAAGGTTCTTCCAGTAGGTATCGAGATAACCGTTAAGGTTGGTTTTTCCGCGTGCAGCCATCTGTTGCAATACGACAGCGACCTGCGGTTCGATGAGGGGTTTGTCATAGGTTGTGCCCATGTCTACCAGTGTGTCAGCGTAATAACTGGTAATAAAATCAAGGGCTTTTTGATGTTGACCAAGCTGTTCCTGACGGCGGGAGCAATTAGCATCAAGCTGGCTGCCTGCGGCACAGGTTTTGGTGAAGAGCTGGTTGAGACGATCGTAAAACTCGCCGTCATCTTTCATTTTTGTGCACAAAAAGGCGCCCAACTGTAACGATGTGCGTATTGCCTGATCCCGTTGTTCATCCCGAAGCTGGCTATTTGCGCGCAGCTCACCGCGCAGTTGCTCAAGTTGTTTCTTCAGTGCGTCATCCTGGACTTTTGCCGAGATAGCATTCAGGTTTTTTAGAGAATCATCAGCTTTGCCTGCAGGTGTTTCCTTTTTACCCGTGCCTAATGATTGCCACTCTTTTTCAATCTCTTTCACCCGCTCGCGTGATGTCAGGGTTGTGGAAACTAAAACCAGACGAACACCGGTGCTTTTGGTTGTATTCTCGCCTGCATTGGCATAGTACGGCTCCTCTCCACGCAGTGAACTGCGGATATCCGCCTGAGGAGTCATATAACTGCCCCCCCGAACGACATAGCCCCCAGCCTTACCATGCAGGCGATCGAGCTTGTTCAGGCGGAACGGGTCAAACATCATCTCTGCTGCGTTGCCCAGTATGTCGTGCAATCCGAGCGGGTTAGGTTTCAGCAGGCCGGTAAGCTGAAGTTTTCCATTTGCAGACTGTGCCCCCGCAAACCAGACATAACCGTTTAATCCTTCAGGCATCGGGAAGTGGCGATCGCGGAACTCTGCGGGGGAAACCGCGAGCCCGCCGCGTGCGGCAAACTCCCACTCGGTTTCTGTCGGAAGCCGTAAAAATCCCGCCTGACCATCATCTTCAGGCAGTGCAGAAAGTTTTTCTTTTCGTAACCACAGGTTGTATTGATTTGCGAATACCATGGCATCCATCCAGCCAATACTCACCTTCGGTAAACGTCCTTTCATATCCGTCGTCGGGCATTCCCCAGAAAGCGCGCGATACTGCAGGTCGCTCAGTTCATATTTGGCCATCAGGTAATAACGGCCCTTACCACCCTTCTCCGGGAAACTGCCTGCAATGTGTTCCTGGCGAGATTGTTCAACGTATCCCCAGTCGTCGCCTTCTTGCCCCAGCGTGATGTTGTAATCTTCCAGCGGTTTATTCAGCGGGATAGCGACTTTGCGAAATGCCATGGCACCGTCGCACGGCATAGGCAATATCACGTCATCGGCCAGAGGTTTTGGGTTCCAGAACTTTTCATCCCAGGTGGCATTAGCCGCCCAGGCGTACCCGAGTCCAATGATAGCCAGGCTCATCGCCAGTTTAGATTTCACGTAAACTCTCCGCAGGTTCGATTTTCAGTGCGCGCAGTGCTCCGATAGCGGCCACGCCTAACGCCACGGCAAGGACACAGAGCAATGCTGCGATAAAATGAAGGGGGTCAAGGTGACAGACGAATGCCTGGTCCGGTAAAGAACTGCCCAACACATGGTTGAACAATGCACTGCCCAGCAGGTAGATGATCACACCCAGTCCGTATGAGACGCCGGTCAAACACAGCGCCTGAATAATAATAAAAAGCGTCACAGAGCGACGGCGAAAACCCAGAAGGCGCAGCACGGCCATATCTTTGCGCTTACGATCAATGTTGGCGATGAAGGCACCGACTAACGAGGCGATGCATCCTGATGCAGAGATCCAGGCAATCACGCCAAAGATAATACCCAGCACACGGTCGATGGCACGCACAGACTCAATTTGAGCTGACTGAGTGATAGCCTCAATTTTCTGCGTCTCCAGCCACCGCGCGAGGAGTGAAACGTCATCTATCGAACTGGCATAGATACGTGCTCTTGAATAGCGGGTTCTCTCTCTGAACGGCTTGCCATCGCTGACCCCCAGCAAGGGAACCTGAAAGCCATCGCGGTAGTCTTCCAGAGCAACAAGCAAAGGCAATGTAATAAAGGCACCTTGACGTGAAAATTTTGCGTCATCCAGCACGCCGGTAACGGTTAAAGCGAACGTGGCGCGTTGGTTTTTCCCTTCGCTTTTTCGGCTCACCATCAGGCGCAGGATATCTCCTGTCTGCACGCCAAGGCGGCGTGCCGCACTGGCGCTGAGTACGGTATCGCTGTCTTTGACCGGTGCTCTGACATCCTGCAAAAGAGGATCGCCTTTGGCCGTCGGGATCACTTCAGCACCCGGGACAAAGTGTTGCCCGTCTCGGACCAGATCGGCCTGAGTGTTCAGCGAACGAGTCAACGGAATCGAAAATCCGACTTCTGAACGGCGGGCGAGCTTATCAAGCCAGGCAAAATCATAATTACCATTACCCGTCATACGTACTTCCCGGGTGCGAGGGTCGTCGAGAAGCTGATGGCGAAGCTGGCTGACAATGCCATTCTTCAATCCGAACAGCAGCAATAACGGTGCGATAACGGCAATCAAAGAGAAGATGATGCACAGCGCGACCTTGCGATCGTGAATGAGATCGCGCAGAGCCATACGGCACAGCAGGGTGCCTGACGCTGGCATTTCAGCTGGGTAAGAAGACACTTTTTCCCTCTCCGGTCACGGCCTGATATCGGTCAATCCCAAAATGCGTCACGCGCTGCCAGTCGTGGCTCACAATAATGGCTGCCATATCCAGTGAGCGCACCAAACCGATCATCAGGTCAAACAGCCGGTCTGCATTATCAGGATCCAGCGCCGCAGTCGGTTCATCGGCAAGGAGTAAGCGTGGCTGGTGGGCAATCGCACGGATGAAGGCAACGCGCTGGCGCTCGCCGATAGAAAGCCGGGAAGGCATTCTTGTCAGCAGCGGCCGCACGCCCAGGGTGTCGATGGCCTTATCGAGCCAGGCTGACTGTAGGCTAAGTCCTGCCAGCCTGCGAACCAGAGTGATGTTTTCTATCACGGATAACCAGGGCAACAAGCCGCCGTGCTGTAGCATAAACCCAAGCTCGCGTGCGCGAAGCGCGGCCAGGGCAGGCTCGTTTTCAGCCATGAGCGGTATTGAAATATCGCGACCGGCGAGCCGGTACTCGGCAAGATGCGCTGGGCGGAGGATCGCCCCTATCATCTCCAGAAGCGTGCTTTTACCGCACCCGCTAGGCCCGGTTAGAGCGACCACCTCTCCCTTTTTCAACGAGAGGTGCGGGAGGGCGACGCTATAGCCATGCGTCCCGCCCCGGCTGATCTCCATATCGCGGATCCTCAACATCAGGGCAGGTTCTCCAGAGGTACCGGATAAACGTTATCGCGTGGGTCGCTATCGGGCGCTAATGCCACCCAACGGTCTACATCCTGGTTGTAGCGTTGATAGTAATTAAGCTTGGTGTTCAGCCTGCGGATAAAACGCTCCTGCTCAAGGCCATCCCAGCTTTTCCAGGTTTCTTCATCCAGGCTCAATACTTCACTGAGGTAAGGTAAGCTCTCGATATATTCACCGAGCAGTCCCATCTCTCCGAGGCGGGTCGCATTTTTCCCTTTCGCCTGGTTTGGATCGTTGCCCATGGTTGCCGCCAGAGAACGCAGGCTGGCAAACATGTCATCCGGAGAAATCATCCCCTCATTGGCGGCATTGACGATCTTCTTCATGACATCGCTCAGATCGCTGAGCTCGCTTTTCGTGAGCAGTACGCGCACCTCGGTCGCCGGGATGTTTTGGTCAATCAGATCGCGGTCGCTTATCCATGACTTGAATACCGGTGGTGCCGTGGTGCCTTGCTTTTCACCCAGATAGGCAAGACGCATTGCCTTACTTAACTTGTCGGCATCACTGAGCAGGGGATCTTCTTTCTTACCGGCATATTTAGGGCTTGCCCCCAGCGCACTCCCCGCCGTTTCTTCGCCGCTCCAGGCTGTTTTAATCTGGCCGGTAATGGCATTCGCCAGCTTATCGACCATACTACCGAAGCTATTTACATCACCTGAATCAATAGGATAGTAGAGCGGTTTATGCAGGAATGGATTTAACGTCAGCTCCTGATACTGGGCTTCAGCAGAACTGTGATTTTTCTTACCATCAGAGGTTTTCAGATGTAACGCATACAGCGCAACGCCACGATAGGCGGCTTCCTGACGCACCTGGGCGGCATCCAGATGGGTTGACGAGAGCTTATCTGTGCCATCAAGCGCGCCTGCGTCAGTAATCAGTACAACGTAGCGGGCGCCAAACTGCGTCCAGTCCACTTTGTCCAGCGCTGTCATGACCCCGCCGTAAGCATCTTCATCAACCTTGCTGCTGGAAACGGTAGCCTGCTTCAGGTCATGTACTTTAGCGAGGAAGTCTTTACCATCTTTAACGGTATTGGGGTCGACATACATCTTGCTGTCGTATTCAAGACCCGGAACCGCTTTCACGCTGGAGCGAAAAGCTACCAGGCCAAACTTGACCTGATCCTGTAAGTGTTCCTTCTCGATCCTTTTGTAGATCTTATCGATCGCCTCTTTGGTGCGATCGATATACGGCCCCATCGAGATGGTGGAGTCGATCACAAAGACAACCGAGGCGGAGAACCCTTTCATCATGTTCTTTTCATCAGCAGCGGACGCGGCCTTTTTTGCGGGCGACTTTTCGCTGACGGAGGCAACGTTGAGTACACGTACCTGGAAGCCGGTATCGGTAAACACATCATCTGAGCCAAGAACAGGTAAGAGATAAAAGTTTTTTAACTGATCCACCATGTAATCAGGCTCGCGTGCCAGAACCTGCGGGACCGGTTTATGGCTGCTCAAACTGTTGAGCATTGGTTGCAATGTTGCCGCAGGGTTTTTGCTGTTCAGAAGAGACTCAACGTCGGATTTCTCTTTAAAGAACAGCATCGGGTGACGGCCAGCAGGATTGGTAAACGCCAGCGTCAGCTGCATTTTCCAGTCAACGGTGCAGGAGGATTTCATCCAGCCAGCGGTATGACCAAAGCTGTCCGGCCCAACCTGCAGCCACGTGTCCTGACCCTGCGTTGTCCTTTGGTAAACATAGAATCGACTAAAGGCCGGCTGCTCTTTACCTGCTTCACCTGCTTTGGCGGACAGCTGGCAGCCTGGGTAAGTCAGTACCCGCTGGAATAACGCATGTTTACCTTCCTGCAAAAGCGGCTGTTTACCCGCGGCACAGACGGGGGATGCCAGCGTTGCGGCACACACCAGGCTACTGAACCAATGCATGTATTTCATTATTTATCCTATTTCTTCAGCTCAGCTAAACGGGCTTTGGCCTCGTTATTCTGCGGATCCTGATTTACAACCGACTCATACCAATACGCCGCTGTCTCTGCGTCAGGATTGAAGCATCCCCCTGGTTTTGCGGTTTTAGGGTCATATTCTTGTGCATAACGAACGGCCATCTGCGTATCGCCGGACTGGGCTTTATAGGCGTAAAGGCGCTGAGCGATATCGCAATGTTTTGCCGCTTTCGCTTTTGCGATGACGTCCAGCAGTTGTGCACTACTTGGCTGGCTACGCAGGCACCCTTTAACGAACGCCATTTCATTGCCGCTCGCCATTTGTTCATCACCACACGGCCCGGTAGTTTTCGCGACGGGTGCGGGAGGTGCCGCTGGAATTGCAGGCTCTGGCTTACGGGTAAACCACCACCCAGCAGCGGCCAGCAGGAGCAATAGAATGGCTAATCCCGCAAATAACGGCAGCTTGCTTTTCGGCTTCTGCGGCTGTTGAGATACAGGCTTTTCTGCGACAGGTTCTAAAACGACAGGTTCCGGTTCTTGAACGGACATCGGCTGCACGATGGGGGTATCATTCAGCGTCTGTATATTTTCCGGAAGTGGGTTTTCACCACCGGCCTGGGAGCTAAGTAGCCCTTCAGCGATGGTCAGAATCCCCATATCCTTATTACTTCCATCTTTGATGGTGATGCGATAGGCCGCCTGGCGGTTAGCGAGTAGTGGATCGATCAGAGAAGGGCCGACCTGAACGCAGGGCGTCTCCTCATTTTGTATCAGTGGAGGGAGGGCGAGAAAAATCTCGCCACTGACCCAATCACCGTGGCTGTCCAGATACAGACGATCCTGATTACGTACTACCGAGATTGTGACGCCCTCGGCATCGCCTTTCCAGCCTTTCAACAAGAGTAATGCGAATCCTGGTTGTATAGGGGTCAGCGTCTTAAGTTCAGGTTTGATCACGTCCAGTTACTCCTTTGCCGATTTAATCTGGCGGAGAATGACGCCCAGATTTTCGTTCTGCGCGACGCTAATCTCGCGTCCGGCAGAATGACCTGCGTTTTCGGTAATGAGTGCTTCCAGGCCAACCAGCCAGTCGATGATAAAGAAGGCACTGTAGTTCAGCTGTTGCGGCGTCAGGCGTGCCAGGCGTTCATCACCTTTCCAGACCACACTGTCGCACGTTGGTGGACGGGTAAAGATCGGCTGTTCGGGCTGGTTGAGACGGGCCGGGCGTTTCGATTCCGGCATATTTTGATAGCCCAGCCAGGTGATGAAATCGCTCATCACGTGAAGCACGCGTGAAACCTGACGCTCGACCATACGTTCACGACGAACGCCAGCCTGCTCGGTATTTTTCATTGCATTGACCAGCGCGTCCTCGACACGTGAACGCAATAACCCCGTGATCAATTCGTCTACCAGCGCTTCGGCAATCGGGCGCGGAAGACTGATGTAGTTGAGCATGGCGGCGGTTTCAGGCAGGCCGCGCAGATGGTTAATCCAGAGCTGAACGCTCTGGTGCGCGAAAGCGACCTCATGGCTGTGCGTCGTCACCGCAGTTGCGCTGCTTTCGAAAGCATCTTCCACACCGATATCAAAGAATCCTGCATCTTCTTCTGCTTCAGGCGCAGACAGGGTCGTTTGCTGCATGTAAAGTGCATGGAGATCGCGGCGTGCCGGAACCAACCGCGCCAGCAGTTCGCCGTGCATGCCGCTGCGTTTTTTCAGGGTGGCAAGGATCTCTTGCGCAATTCGGGATTTTCTGGACAGCTCTTCTTCGCCGTCCGGTTGGTACCAGTTCCCCAGTCCCCCTTCGACCAGTTCGTGGCGGATCTCGTCGAGCTGTTCTGCGATCCGCTCCAGTTTCAGTTCAGGGCGGGCGACGCGGGCCAGATAATCGGCCATTCGGCGCATACCACCGTCGTTGAGGGTGAGCATCGCATCCCAGGCTTCAGCAGGGTTCGCGATGTAGCGAGCGACAGCTTCATCTTCAAGGAAGGTTTTCCGCATCAGTGCAAGCTGCCCGCCATTGTCGTCGTTGAAAGCCGCTTCACTACCTGCGTTCATGCGGATAAAGGGCGTTTGCTGGCGCGGTTTGCGCACCAGGAACGTGTTATTGAACGCCTGACCCTGGCTCCATTCCTGCATCCATTTGTACTGGCCAAAACGCTCTGTCATCGCCATTTTGATCATCCCGCCAAGCCCCCAGGACTGGCGAAGAAGTGCTTCGTCATGGGAAAGGTTTTGGCTAATGCGCAGATCAAACATGGTTAATGCCCAGACAAGGCCAGGTAAGCGACGACCACGCGCGTCGGCATCGGCGCCCTGGGTGTAACGGATCCACTCGTCCAGCACGCCGCCCACTTCTTTGACATCAGACTGTTTTGTTGAGGCCGTACACACCACCAGGACATTCATCTCCTGGTTTTCGGTATAACGTTCAAAAAGATAGGCCACTTTTCCGCGCAAAATTAACTGCGCTAGCGGGTTGCTCTCTGCATTTTTAACCTCGCGGGTGACATCACCCATGGACTCCACCGCCAGACGGCCGCGATAACCCGGGAAATCAAGCAAGTCGACGGCTTCGAAGATTGTTTCGCGAGGCGGAGCCATTAACGGGATATGCAATTCAACGGTAAGCGCGGTGAGCTCTGCCAGCGATAGCGAAATAGACGCACCCGTTTGCCCATTTACCACAGGACAGACTTCAATAGTCTGATCTGACGGGGTATTCAGCCGCTCCAGCATATCGACGTTCATGATGCTATCCCGCTGGAGAAGCATGCCGTTTTCGTTACGAACCAGCGTGCTCAGTGGGGCACGCAGCTCCTGCACTCCACCGAGACGCTGTAGCGTGTTGGCAAAACGGATATAGGCATTGGTTAGTTCTGGTACTTCGCCCCATAAAACGGAGAAAAGCTGGCCGCGATCTTCAACAGAAAGCCATGGTGCGAGGCTTACTGCCTGTGGCCAGTAGGTCAGGGCAAAACGGCTTTGCGTTTTCTCAGAATGGCGGATGAGGTAATCCCAAAAAGAAACTACGTCATCTTCGGTCACGCCAGGGCTGCGGGAGGTCAGGCGTCGTTTCGACAGGGACGTTAACAGATCGCTGATACGTTTTTCATCGAACTGCCAGTCAAATTTTTCCTGGTTGAAGTCATGGATGAATGCGTTGGCGAGGATCTTCCCCATTTCCACTTCGTTGAAGAGCTGTAAAGTGACAGGCCAGCGTTCGTCCGTGCTCTGATCACTGCGGCTAAACCGGGTAACAAGACCCGTCGCCTCTTTGCCGCCGCCAGGCGGGTTGATGTGGGTCAGAAAATCGAGCTGATTGCCGCCGAGGCGTGTTTCCAGCTTTCCGTTTTCACCCGCAGCCAGCGCGGAAATGAGATACGATTTGCCTGCCTGCGACAAGCCAAAGAAGCCGATTGTCATCGGTTTCGCTGCGGCCTGCGCCAGCCTGCGTGCTTTGTTACGGCTGCGGCGCAAGTTCATGGTCAGGCGATCGGCTTCAGTGTTCAGGCGCGGCGCGTCCTGACGAACGCTAGCGATCCAATCAATGGCCCGGCCTGCACCTTGTTCGACGCCATTCCAGCCCTGGATAATGGTGTTGGGATGAATAGTGCTCATTAGCTTTTAATACTCCCGCTATCCAGCCAGTAATGGGTTTCACTCAGCCCGTTACCGACCATTGTGTTCAACTGGAATGCAACATCTCTACGGCCATAACCGCGCTGTGCGTTTTCCATTTCCATCGAGCCAATCTGGAAGCGCTCCGGACTGACCGGTTCTTCGCTACTACGTCCACGTCCCTGTTCTGCGGTTAAACCGATGCTTATTACAGCATCACCCGACAGCTCGCTTGCCAGGTTCGCACTGGTAATTTTTAGGGTATAAAGTGCGGTCGATGGCCAGCGTTCGTTATCAAGCTGGCGGAAACCGATACGCACTTCCCCCCGTGCTTCAAAGCCTTTCCCTTCGGGTAACTGGAAATCAGCGGAGTCCAAATCAACATCTCGATAGGCGACATTGCTGTCTTTAATCACATTGTTTCCATCAAGCATCCCGACATAGCGGATGGTTGAATAAGGCTTAAAGTTCGCAGTGCGGAAGAAGAAGTTGTTGAGTCTGGATTTCTCCGCTAACAGGCAGAGCATCGCCCCCACAACGGCTGTCGATTTCGGATCGTCAATGCATCCTTTCTTGTTAAACGGATACCAGCCACCGGTTTCATAACCGTGGAGTGGCAGTACGCGAAAAGGGGGAACAGGTTGAAGCTGGCGAATGAGCGCTTGAATTCCCGGCAGGCGAGATGGACGACCGGTTAAAAGTAATACATCGCAGTTGTAGTGCCAAAGCACTTCGCACAACGCGCGCAGGCTGTGGCAAATGTTCATTCGCCCGCTGCGAGGGTCGATAAATTCATTGTGCAGACGCGCAAGATCCAATTCCAGCGGTACATCCAGAATGGAGAACGGTACTTCGCTCGCAAGCTGTCCGGAACGGGCAACGTCGTTTACGTAATCCTGTACTTTCTCGGTTGGAAGATTATCGGCAAGTAGCTCACGGAAGGTGTAATTCAGTATCTCCCGCCCATTTTCCGGGGAGTACTCTTCATAGCGATGCAAAATAGATAACGCCAGAGGCGCGAAGATCTGCAATGTAAGCTGCTGACGTAATACCTGTTTTCCGGCTTCGATAGATTCACTACCGAAGAGTTGTGACATCATTGATTCGGCTGCAAGATCGCTGTGGCCGACTTTGGTCATGGCCGCTTTTACTGCTGGCTGGAGGAAAAGCCGTATAACATCCAGCAGTATGTCGTCGCCTGCTACCTTAAACCCTTCACGGAAAAGCTGTTTCGGGGTAATTCGGACGTTAATGCCCTGGCCTTCATCCAGCGTGTAGCGAGAAATGACGAGGTCGGTCGTTCCTCCGCCAATGTCAATCGACGCGATTTTTAATGAGCGTGTATCGCTGGTGTCTTTTTGAGTATCGGGACGGCGAGTAGCTGCAAAAAATTCGTCCGTGCGACCGCCAAAGTAGTTCTGCGTTTCGTTATAGAGATATACCAACTGCCCACAGGTGGCTTCGTCCCACTTCACGTGTACGCCAGGATGGGCGTACTTCAAGCACTGCGGGTCATCGCCTTCATAATCCATCTCTTCCCAGCCGAGCGCTTTCCAGACCATGCGGATAGCGTCATGCATGCTCTCCTCAAAGATAGCGCGCTCAGGCTTTGGCATCGCCGGAGGGACAGTCATAATGACATTTCGTAAACGACGCGGTGTACTGGCGTGGTTCATCTTCAGCCGCTGTGAAGGGCTGTTGATTTGCATGAGAGCCTGGCTTAATACCTCTGACAACATCATCGTCATCAGCGAGCTACGACTGTATACCGGCGTGAAGACGGGCATACGGTCTTCTTCATTTTTCAGGCGAATGAGCAATTTCCCCTGATCGTTGACTATATACAGCAGCGGTGCTGCAGTGGCTAACGGCTCTCTGTCACTTTTCACGAAGGCCTGGCTAAAGCGCCATCCCGGTGAATAGGGTTGATCGTCCCAGAGGTAGCGTTTAGGGCTGGAGATCCCTGTTGAGCCCTCGGTACCCAGGCGTTGAGCCGCCATTCTGAAGGCTTCTCCGCCGACGCGTCCAATGGTTGGCCATGTGAAGGCATCGCTGCGCCCGCTTTTTAGCGAGAAATCCTGCTTGCCGAATTCGGCCTGGGCAAACTCGAGACGGCTGTCAAAAGGCTCGTTATAAACAAATTGCGGTTGGCTCAAATCGCGGAGCTGAAGCTGATAAAGTTGAGAAAGCCCTTTATTGTCGTCACGATGTTCTTCGATCAAGATGCCGCAGCTACGTGAGTTACCAATGTCCAGCACGAGGTCTACAGGTATCGCTGAGTCCCGGATTTTTACGTCATTGACCTGTACTTCAGGAACGACAATCGTCGTCGCCAGGACATGCAGCAGGTTAAGATAATGCGCCTGATGTTCCTTCTGCAGCAGTTTTTCATCAATGTCATCAATATGTTGGCGTAATACTTCGCGAGCCTGAGTACTGAAAACTTCCCGTAGCCATTCATCCACCCATGGCAGTGAGAGAAACTCCCTCATCTCGTGAGGATGGCGTGCCAGAGCAAATCCCGCACCTGAACGGATATCATCCTCGCCCGGTGCGAGATACTGCGTATTCTCGCGATCCGGGAAAATTTTGGTATCAAAAATCAGAGTAGCGCGCCAGGTATTACCCTTTTCATCCGGCTCAGGCAGCTCATGGAACTGGACGCGTGACCAGTTATAGGGCCCGTGAGCAAAGGCTCGTGGCGGGTTGAAGCGGAAAAATGGCAGCGGTAACCAGAGGCCGCGATAGAGGCGTAGCGACTCTTCGGTCGTCAATGTGTAGTCGGAGTCTGCGTAGCGAGGAGGTTCGCTGTCAGGCAGAGGGAGCTGCAGCTTATCTTCCCTCTCATTATAGATAAGCCGCATAATAGCCTCGTCACCCTGTTGACGAAGAAATTCTCCATATTCTTTACGCGTTGGCAGGGTAAAGGCGAAATCAAGGAACTGGATCCCGCTGTCGCGAATAAGTTTGACCTGTTTTTTAAAATCAGTGAGTTCAGCGAGCATTTACTGACTTGCCTCCTGCTTCATCGAAATAGGGAAAAGTGTTTTGGCGTCGTAACGGCCTTTGCAATTCGCAATGTTTTGCGCGCCGGGAGCACACAGAATTTCTGGCATTTGGTAGCGTGAGCCATCGGAGCACTGTGCTTCTCCCTGATTGTTAATGGCGAGATGACCTGACTGAATGGCCGCATTGACCGCGCCACGACAGGTCACACCGTCGCCACGGATCATCTGTACTTCGCCCTTACCGTCATTGATTTGGTAACTCAGACTAAGGGGCTTTCCTGTGCGTTGATCCTGAATACCAGCCCCTGCGTGCCAGTTCCCGTCCAGAAAACGGGTATTTCCTTGTGCCAGTGAAGATGCGGGCAGGGTCAACGGGACTTTAGCACCAGCTGAGGTATTGGCTGATGGCGCTTCGAGAGCAGGTGCTGTTCCGCCGGGATGAGGGCTATTCGTGGCTGACGCAGGATCCACAGCAGATGCCGTTGCTGCTGCACTTTGTGACGGCGTTTGTAATGCTGATTGCTCTTGTGACGTTGTGAGTGAAGTGCCCGTGGCGCTTAAAATCTCACTGCCCGTTGTCGAATGCAGGTTCGCCTTAGACGTTGTTGTGCTGATGATGGCCCTTGACGACGGCGCAAGAGATTCGGCTGTTGGAAGGTGGGGCGCGGGCAAAGCGGATACAGAAGATGAAATACCAGGGATCGTTATGCCTGGCATGCAACCCCGTAAGAACAGTAGCGCTAAAAGGAGTAACAGAAGTAGCGGCAGTAGCCAACGCAACCATGCGGGTAAGAGCAACCACCAGCGTCTTTTGGCGGGCCTTTGATGCGTAAAGGTGCGTTCTGGTATCACCGGTTCAATACTTGCTGATTGCGGAGGCAAGGCTGTAGATATTGGACGCAAACAGTCTAGCGGCTCGATGCGGGCCTGGTTAGTGGCGTTCACAAATCCCCAAAAACTGATGACCGGCTTTCCACCTACCAGCCACACGTGCTGCTGATCGGGGAATTGCATCGCTTTTTCAAGTAATTTCCCAAAGAGCCGGCGTTCCGGCTGCTGGCTTTGGGCAAATTCATTACTTATCTGGCGAAACGCTGCATGGGTTGTTTCGAGTTGCGCGAGCGCGGCCTGGCGCTCAGCTTCCGTTGCGGCCGTCCATGGAATAACGTCACCGGCCAGCGGGGCATACCAGTCGATTCGATCGCCATGCTCGCTGATTTGCGGGATGGCTAAAGTGTCAGCAACCGCCGTTTGTTTTCTAAGTCGTAGGGTTTCACGCAGCTGTAATGCGGAAATATATACTGCCTGTCCATTCTCACCCATCGACTGATATTTATCGAGCTTGTCACTGCATAGAAAAATTTCTTTCACGCTGCATGCCTTTGCTGTTAAACGAACAAGTGAAAGCTGGTTCCACTGTGGAAAAGGACGCCGCAAATACGCCTGGTAATCTGCGTCATTTGTTTGTGGCAACAAAATATTGAGTATTATCGGCAAGTGGCCGAAAACGTTTAGACCTAAACTAAACTTATTATTGGGACGTGCGCATATCCGATTACCGCAAAAAAAGTTTCGCTGTGAAACTATATTTCTGGCAATGTATTCATTTTCTCTAATGTGTTAGTCACAACCCTGCGGTATATATTCCTTCACGGCGTTGTTCATCATCTTATTAAATTCCTGCGTATTATTGACAGCAAATACCTTTCCACCTGTATTGCTGGCAATACAGTTTCCGGCGCCGGTATTCATGATATCGACAACATTGACCTGTAATCGGGGCTTACGTTTTTTTAGCTCAAGCGCGACATCGCAAGGCGAGCCTCCGCATGTCTCTTCCCCATCCGTCACCAGTAGAATTATGGCATCACGGTCAACGCCATTAACTCGTTTCCCCGCCTCTTCTAACGCCTCTGCCAGAGCGGTTTTACCCACCGGCTGGATTTTATCAATTAACTTTTTTAGCTCAGCGCGTTGTTCCGGCAGGAAAGCCGGAGTTGCGCTCACCTGGTGGCAGTTAGCTGCGGCAATAAGGCTAATGTCCATGTCATTTGGCACGTCATCGATAATGTGTTTAGCGGATTGATGCGCGAGCGTAATGCGGCGAGGTTCACGATCGATACCGGGTACAGGTTTATCCTGCATCCACCGCATTATCTCTTCTGGTGTGGCATCCATGCTCATGGCCATAGAGCCAGAAGCATCAAAAATAATAACCATTTCAGGTGCCTGCTGTTTTGTCCGCTGTGCCGGGCAGAGCATTTTGACCTGATGCTCAGGGGCTGGCTGGACGGGAGAAACGGCAGGAGTGACTACTTTGACAGTCGGCCAGCAGCCGCGCAGGAGAACAAGAGCCAGAAGCAGAGCCAGCGCTAAAAGCCCCAGCCATAACCACCCACGCTTTTTAGGCAGCTGTTCTGCCGGCAACTTAGTTGCCGGCATGATGTCCCAGCCTGTGATTACAGGCTGACCGTCAACGATCCATATTCTTTCTGGTGAGGGCTGTCTGGCTATTTTTGCCAGTAACTGCAGTGTTTCGGGAGAAGTCTGCGCGCTAGTCGAGAGTGTTTGATGAAGTTGAGTGAGTGCCGCCAGCTTTTGTGAGAGGAGTATGGCGATTTTGTCTCGCTCAACGACGTTTAAAGCGTTAAAGCGTTGGGGTTTACCATTTATTTCGCTATACCATTCAACCGCACCATCTTCAGCCTGCTGAGGGCGGGCAAAAAGATTTAGATAAGTTTTAGAAAGGTGTCGGTCAATAAGATTATTTACGACAGAAAACGTTGAAATATATTCTTGTAAGCAATGTTCGCTCTCAACGGTCCTTGTGATTCTAATCATTGCCTTTAATGAGCCAGGTATGCAAAAGAAAATAGCTTAGAGCTAAATATAAAAAATGACAATCTCTAATACTAATCTTGTTCTTAAAATTAAAAAACTACCAGTTTTAAGAGGTAAGATGTTTTGAGTAAAAGTAAACATCGGACAGGGGAAAAGGTTCAGGAAAAATTATCATTTAAGTTTTACTTTAATACCACTTCACCTAATGACTAGGTTTATCATTGCCAACACGCGCGTGGCAGGCAAATCATCTGCGCTTGACCCACGACAAAGCAGCCCTCCACGCCCTCCACCATAATCGCGCCTGTTTCCCTTCTCACTGGTGCTACCCATGGCGTATCAATTGAACCTGAACTGGCCGGAATTTCTTGAGAAATACTGGCAAAAACAACCCGTTGTGCTGAAAAATGCCTTCCCGAATTTTGCCGATCCGATTACACCGGACGAGCTGGCGGGTCTGGCGATGGAGCCGGAGGTCGATAGCCGTCTGGTAAGCCATTTCAACGGTAAATGGCAGGCCAGCAACGGTCCGTTTGAGCACTTCGACGATCTGGGCGAAACCGGCTGGTCGCTGCTGGCGCAGGCGGTGAACCACTGGCATATGCCCGCCGCGGAGCTGGTGCGTCCGTTCCGCGTTCTGCCGGACTGGCGTCTGGACGACCTGATGATCTCCTTCTCCGTGCCCGGCGGCGGCGTGGGTCCGCATATCGATCAGTACGATGTTTTCATCATTCAGGGGATGGGCAGCCGCCGCTGGCGCGTGGGCGACAAGCTGCCGATGCGTCAGTTCTGCCCGCATCCGGCGCTGCTGCATGTCGATCCGTTCGAGCCGATCATCGACGAAGATCTGGCCCCGGGCGATATCCTCTACATCCCGCCAGGATTCCCGCACGACGGCTTTACCCATGAAACGGCGCTTAACTACTCCGTCGGCTTCCGCGGGCCAAACGGCCGCGATCTGATCAGCAGCTTCGCCGATTACACGCTGGAGAACGATCTGGGCGGCGAGCACTACAGCGATCCGGATCTGACCTGCCGCGAACACCCGGGCCGCGTTGAGCAGTACGAGCTCGATCGCATTCGCCAGATGATGATCGAGATGATCAGCAAGCCGGATGATTTCACAAAATGGTTCGGCAGCTTTGTCTCCACGCCGCGCCACGAGCTGGATATCGCCGCCGCCGAGCCGCCGTACGCGCCGGAAGAGGTGCTGGACGCGCTGCAGGGCGGCGAAACGCTGTCCCGCCTGAGCGGCCTGCGCGTGCTGAACGTCAACGGCAGCTTCTTTATCAACAGCGAACAGCTGGAGACGGTAGACGCGAAGGCGGCGGATGCGCTGTGCCGCTATACGGAACTCGGCCAGGCCGAGCTGGGCGATGCGCTGAAAAACCCGGCATTTGTTGAAGAGCTCACCGGGCTGATTAATCAGGGATACTGGTACTTCGACGAGTAATGCGGCACGATTTTCTCCCTCTCCCTGTGGGAGAGGGGCGGGGTGAGGGCATCAGGCCGCACTAGCCCTCCTCCATCGCAATCACAATCGCTTCACCCAGCTTCTTCAGCGCCTCGCGATTTTTCTCCGTCGGCGGCAGCGCCACGTTGATCCGCAGGCAGTTGCGGTACTTCCCGGAGGCGGAAAACAGCGACCCGGCCGCGGCCTGGATCTTCAGCCGGCACAGCTGCTTGCTGACGCACACCATGTCGACCTTCTCCGGCAGCTCAATCCACAGCAGGAAGCTGCCCTGTGGGCGCGTGACGCAAATCTCTGCTGGAAAGTACTGCCGTACCCAGCAGGTGTAAGTTTCCATATTCTGCTGATAAATCTGGCGCATGCGGCGCACGTGGCGATGGTAATGACCGTCGCGAATAAACGCCGCCACCGCCATCTGCGTGCCCGGCACGTTAAACCCGCCGGCGGCGTATTTCATGTGCATCACCCGGTCGTAGTAGCGTCCCGGTACAATCCAGCCGACGCGCAGGCCCGGCGCCACGGTTTTGGTAAACGAGCTGCAGAGGATCACGCGTCCGTCGATATCCATCGAATGAATGGTGCGCGGGCGCGGGTACTCCGCCGCCAGCTCGCCGTAAATGTCATCCTCAACAATCACGATATCGTGCCGCTGGGCGAGGGCCAGCACCTGTTTTTTCCGCGCCTCCGGCATGATAAACCCGAGCGGGTTATTGCAGTTGGGCACCAGAATCACTGCTTTGATCGGCCACTGCTCCAGCGCCAGCTCTAACGCTTCGATGCTGATCCCGGTTTCAGAGTCGGTAGGAATTTCAATCGCCTTGATATCAAACCCGCGCAGCATCTGCATGGTGCCGTGAAACGATGGCGATTCCACCGCCACGATATCTCCAGGTTTGCATACCGAGAGCAGGGCGATTGATAGCGCACCGTGGCAGCCGTTGGTAATCACAATGTCGCTTGCCGAGACGGTGGAGCCGCCGTCCAGCATCAGGCGCGCGATCTGCTCGCGCAGCTCCAGGCGTCCGTCGAGCACGTCATAGCTCAGCATCTCGCCGGGGTTATGCTGCGCGATGCGGCTCATCTCGCGCCACAGGGGCTTCAGGCTCGGCTGGTTAATGTCCGGCGAACCGCCGCCAAAGGAGATCATCTCTTTGTCGGCGCGGGCGTCCAGCAGCATCATCACCTCATCCCACTGGGTAACGTCCACGGGGCGCTGCACCGGGCGCGTCATCGCCGGGACGGGCGGCTGGGCTTTTCGCGGTGAGACAAAATAGCCGGAGCGCGGCTGAGGGGTTATCAACTGGAGGTTTTCGAGGATCTGGTAGGCCTGCTGTATGGTGCTGATGCTCACGCCGTGCTCCTGGCTCAGCGCACGCACCGACGGCAAACGTTCACCGCTGCGATACAGACCTTGTTGAATGCGTTCTGCCAGAAGGTTGGCGAGATGTTGATAGCGCGTCATGCTGTATCCTTTGTTTTCACCATACAGATTATAAAACCAGTACAGATTGCTGCGAAAATTGGCATGCAGATACTGTTTTAGCGGATCTGTATGTTAAACAAAAGCTGTTTTTGCATCTGTATTGCACGGGTGGATTTCAGGGATGATAACCCCACTGGCACAGTGAGGAGAGCATCATGGAATTTTACGAGAATCGTTCAAAACGTCCGTTCGTCGTGTTTGTCTGGATCGGAAAAACGATCTGCAACTGGTATCGCATCAACCGTACCCGCCGCATCCTGAGCCAGATGAGCGACGAGCAGCTGAAGGACGTTGGTTTATCCCGCAATGATATTTAAACCCCAGGCCGGGTAAGGCGCAGCCGCACCCGGCGATGTTTAGCGCAACAGCTCAAGCGTCTGCCGCTTCGGCCTTTCCAGCAGCTCAACCGCCTCTTCATACGAGCGCACGTTGTTATAGCCCATCACCAGCCCGTAGCGTTTGCCCGACCCGCGATACCACTCCGAGAGCGCATTGACCTGCAGCTGCTGCTCCTGCCAGCAGCGCGCCACTTCCCGGTCACGGCTTCCTTTGGTCAGGAACGCCACGATATGCATCCCACCGTCGTTTTGCTCGGTGAAAAACAGATCGCCATACACCTCCTGCAGGGCGGCAATCATCCAGTCGCGGCGGGTCTGATACAGCGCGCGCATCTTTTTCAGATGACGGAAAAAATGCCCTTCGTTGAGAAACGCGGTGAGGATCTTTTGCGTCAGCACCGGCTGGCCGCTGGTGGTGATGTCCGCGCAGTCGGTAAAGGCTCCAACGGTGCTGGCGGGCATCACCACGTAGCCCATGCGCAGCGACGGCATGATGGTTTTACTGAAGGTGCCCATAAAAATCACCCGGTCGTGCTGGTCGAGGCTTTTCAGCGACGGCAGCACCTTGCGGGTGTAGTGGAATTCCCCGTCGTAATCGTCTTCGATAATCCACGCCTCGTTCTGGCTGGCCCAGTCGAGCAGCTGCTGCTTGCGCGGCAGGGAGAGCGTTACCGCCAGCGGGCTCTGATGCGACGGGGTGACGATGGCAAAACGTGCGTCGCGATGGTAACGGAGCAGGTAGTCCGTATCGATGCCGCAGCGATCGACCGGCACGGTGTGCAGGCGCGGCACGATCCGCTTGAGCAGCTGCTGGCCCATAAAATAGCCCGGATCTTCAAACAATACCTTGTCGCTGCGGCTGGCGAGGGTGTCGAGGATCAGCCGCAGGCTGCCGCTGTAGCCACTGGTGATCAGCACCTGTTCAGCGGTGCAGGATAAACCGCGTGAAATATTGAGGTAGCTGGCGATGGCCTGGCGCAGCGGATACCAGCCCAGAACGGGCGGGTTGAGCATCTCCTCCTGTCGCATAGCCCGCGTCGCCTGGCCCGCCAGCAGCAGCCATTTTTTATACGGGAAGCTGTCGAGGGCGGGGATGCCGGGACGCAGAAACCCGGCCCGCTCGCGCTGGCTAATGAGCGAGGCCGGAAGCGCCCCGGTGGGCTGCTCCGCAGGGGCAGTCTTATCCGGCAGCAGTAAGTCCGGGTTAACCCGCGTGCCGCGCGCCCCCTGGCTCACCAGATACCCTTCGCCCGTCAGAATGGCGTACGCCGTTTCGACGGTTTTACGCGCCACCTTCAGCTCTTCCGCCAGCACGCGGATGGCAGGCACCCTGTCGCCTGGCTTCAGCACGCCGCGCATGATGTTATCGCGGTAGCGGGAATAAATCTCGTGATAGCCCGGCTTCATGTCCTACCTCATTTCACGCTTTTTGTATCTTTTTACTATGTCATGAACGGCGTAGATTTGCCTCATCGCACGGCACATGCCGCACAAAAAGAGGAAAGACCATGAGCACTCGCGTTAACCACCATAAAGTTACACCTGCCCTCGCCAACGCGCTGTCTGCCCTGAGCATGGAGGTAGCAAAAACCTCCATCGACCCGGCGCTGAAGCACCTGATCGACATTCGCGTGTCGCAGCTGAACGGCTGTACGTTCTGTCTGGATATGCACTCAAAAGAGGCGAAAATCGCCGGCGAGCGCGAGCTGCGCCTGTATCATCTGGCGGCCTGGCGCGAGTCCCCGCTGTTTAGCGCCCGTGAAAAAGCGGCGCTGGCCTTCACCGAAGCGCTAACCCAGATTAGCGTTCACGGCGTAAGCGATGCGTTGTACCGCAGCGTGGCGGAGCACTTTTCGGACGTCGAGATTTCAGAGCTGAACTTCGCCATCGTGGCGATCAACGCCTGGAACCGTCTGGGGATCACCTCCCGCATGGCGCCCGGCGCGCTGGACGCGGCGTACGGGCTGAACAAGGCTAACCTGGAATAATTCCGCGCTCGCGGATCATCGCCACCAGCGCCCGCAGTCCCGGCGGGACGTGGCGATGGCCGGGGTAGTACAGGCGCAGCCCGGCAAACGGCTGCGCCCAGTCGTTTAAGACGCTCACCAGTTCCCCGCTTTTCAGCTCGTCCCGAATATAGAGTTCCGGTAAAAATCCCACCCCTAATCCCGCTTTCACGGCGCGGATCGAGGCAAAAAGATCGGACGTCGCAAAGCGCGGCGGCACGGCAAGGGCGTACGTTTCCCCCCGACGCGCCAGCTCCCAGCGGTAGATCCCGCCGTGAGCCATACGCATACCGATCCCCTGATGTGAAAGCAGATCGTCCGGCGTCTCGGGTATGCCGTGACGGGCGAAATAGTCCGGCGTGGCGGTGACGAGCTGGCGGATCTCACCGGTCAGCGGCACGGCGATCATGTCCTGCGGAACGGACTCTTCGAGGCGGATCCCCGCGTCATAGCCTTCGGCAACGATGTCGATCATCCTTGCTTCACTCACCGTTTCCACGCGCATTTTCGGGTAGCGGATCATGTAGTCGATCAGCAGCTGGTCCAGAAAAAGCGTGCCGATATGGTTCGGCACGTTCAGCCGTAGCGTACCGGCGGGTTCCCCGGTGTCGCTGTGGATCTCCTCGCTGGCGAGACGGATCTCCTGCAGGGCGGGGCCGATACGCGCCACGTAGCGCTGCCCGGCGTCGGTGAGCGCCACGCTGCGGGTGGTGCGGTTGAAAAGTCGCGTCTCAAGGCGGCTCTCCAGCCCGGCGACGGCATTACTTACCGCCGTGGCGGACATCCCCAGCTCCTGCGCCGCACCGCGAAAACTGCCGCGCCGCACCACCGCCATCACCACTTCCAGCTCTGTCAGACCTGAACGATGCATAGATTATCCTGAAAATCGAAACAACCCTTGCAGCATAGCGTGGATTATCGCAACGGAGAAGCCGTGACAGACTGGGCTCACACAGCCTGAGGAGGTTTATATGCACACCATCGAACAGATCTTTATTAACGGCGAGTTTGTTACCCCGCACGGTACCGAGTGGTTTGATTTGTACAATCCGGCGACGGCGCAGGTCATCGGCCAGGTTCGTCTGGCGGATGAGGTTGACGCTGAACGCGCTATCGCGGCGGCAAAAGCGGCGTTTCCGGCGTGGTCGCAGACCACAAAACAGGAACGCATCACCGCGCTGAAGCGCATGCACGCCGCCGTGGCCGCTCGCCACGACGATCTGCTGGAAGCGGTCATTGAAGAGTACGGCGCGCCCGCCTCGCGCTCGGCGTGGATGGCTAGCTATCCGGCGGAGGTGATTGCTCAGGCAATTGAGGCGCTGGAGGCGTTTGAGTTTGTCACCCCCGCAGGTGCAGCGACGGTGCAGATGACGCCGCTTGGGGTGGCCGGGTTGATTACGCCCTGGAACAGCGACGCGGGGTTTATCTGCGGCAAGCTGGCGGCCGCGCTGGCTGCGGGCTGCACGGCGGTGATCAAGCCGAGCGAAATGAGCGCCCTGCAAACGCAGATTGTCACCGAAGCGCTGCGCGATGCTGAATTACCGCCAGGGGTATTTAATATCGTCACCGGACGCGGCGAGACGGTAGGCGAAACGATTAGCCGTCATCCGGACGTGGCGAAAATCTCGTTCACCGGCTCCACGAATACCGGCAAGGCGATCCTGCGTAACGCGGCGGAAAGCTTTAAGCGCGTGACGCTGGAGTTGGGCGGTAAATCACCGACGATCCTGATGGATGATGTGGATCTCGCGCAGGCGATCCCGCTGGCGATCCAGGCCGGGTTTATGAACAGCGGGCAGGCGTGCGTGGCCGGAACGCGCATTCTTGTGCCTTACTCGCGCAAGGCAGAGATCGAAACCGCGCTGGCGCAGGCCGTGGCGGCGGTGAAATCCGGCGACCCGCGCGATAGCGCAACGGACGTCGGCCCCATGGTCAGCGAAAAGCAGTGGCTGCGGGTGCAGGGCTATATCCGGAAAGGTATCGAAGAGGGGGCACGCCTGCTGGCGGGCGGTGAAGGGCGACCGGAAGGCACGCGGGACGGCTGGTTCGTGCGTCCGACGCTGTTTGCCGACGTGAACAACCGGATGACCATTGCCCGCGATGAGATTTTCGGTCCGGTACTGTGCGTAATCCCCTATCGTGACGAGGCGGAGGCGATCGCTATTGCCAACGACACCGACTACGGCCTGAGCGCGATGGTGCTGGGTGGTGATGTAAACCGCGCGCGACGCGTGGCGCAGCAGATTGTTTCCGGTCGCGTGCTGGTGAACACCCTGGCTCATGAACCGAAAGCACCATTCGGTGGCTTCAAGCACTCCGGTTTGGGGCGCGAGATGGGCGAGTGGGGAATTCGGGCGTTTATGGAGCCGAGGTCGATGGTGGGCTAAAACTTCGCTATTTACCGAAGCATTGTGCTTTTCCATCCCGCATGCTCTCCTCAACATCACCACGGAGAGACCCTCATGATCGCAGTCATTTTTGAAGCTAAAGCCGCGCCTGCCCATCAGGCGCGCTATCTTCAGCTTGCCGCAGAGCTTAAGCCGCTGCTGGCGGACATCGACGGCTTTATTGATATCGAACGTTTTCAGAGCCTGACCACCGACGGCAAAATTCTGTCCCTTTCCTGGTGGCGGGATGAAGAGGCCGTCCGCCGCTGGAAGCAGAACGTCTTTCATCAGGCGGCGCAGGCCGAAGGGCGGGAGTCGATTTTTGCGTACTACCGCATCCGGGTGGCGCAGCTGGTGCGGGAATACAGTTCCGAAACCGGAGGGCATGCCGATGTATGACGTTCATATCATTTTTCGCGATACCCCCGGTGAACTGGCGCGGTTTGGACAGCTGCTGGGCAGAAACGGCGTGGGGCTGGAGGGCGGCGGCGTATTTGGTGCAGATGCCCATTTCCTGGTGGAAGACGGGGAAAAAGCGCGACGCGTGCTGATGGAGGCCGGGTTTACCGTGCAGGCGGTGCGAAAGCCGGTGATCCGGAAACTTAGGCAGGAACGCCCCGGTGAGCTGGGCGAGATCGCAGCGGCGCTGGCGGCACGCGGTGTGTCTATCCTGACTCAGTACAGCGACCATGCGAATCACCTTATTCTGCTGACGGATGATGATAAGCTGGCCGCAGAGATCACCGAACCCTGGGCGGCCCATGCTTAAGACGAGTTTACCTCCTGACAACAGCGCTGCGCTGGAGCTGGCGATTGCCGCGGTGGCGGCTGCAATGGCCGATCCGTCGCGCGTGAAGATGCTGTGTGCGCTAATGGACGGGCGGGCGTGGACGGCCACCGAACTGAGCGCGGCGGCAGACGTCGCCCCGTCGACCGCCAGCGGGCATCTCGCCCGGCTGCTTGAAGGGCAACTGATAACCTGCCTGTCGCAAGGGCGGCATCGCTATTATCGCCTTGCCGGGCACGACGTGGCGGCGCTGGTGGAGCAGATGATGGGGCTTTCGTGGAGCCGCATTACCCCGCCGGAAACCACCGCGCCGAAAGCCATGCGTGAAGCCCGGACCTGCTACGACCATCTTGCCGGTACGGTGGCGGTGCAGATTTATGATTTCATGCAGGCGGAAGGCTGGCTGGAGGCAGACGGTTCAGCGTTGACACTCTATGGCCGGGAGCAGTTCCTGACGTTCGGCATTTCGTTAAGCGATCACCCGCACCGGAAGGCCTGCTGCGCCTGCCTGGACTGGAGCGAGCGGCGGTTTCACCTGGGCGGAGAAGCCGGCGCGTTGCTGCTCGAGCATCTGGAAAATAAAGGCTGGATCCAGCGGGTGGCGGGGTATCGGGAGGTGGCGGTGACGGCGTCGGGGAAGGCCGCTGTAAAGAGGCTTTTTAGCCGCTAAAAATGCCCGGTGGCGCTGCGCTTACCGGGCCTACGCGTACATCGCCGCCAGTAACACCTTTCGCAATTCCTGCGCTTATGCCTCTCGTTTCTTGATACTTACCCTGATAACTATTATCTTGACCGCGTGTGACGAGAGGTTTCCCTATGAGTGAAGAAGAACTGTTCTGCCGCAGGCCGATGGGTATGCGGATGGCGATGATCGTGCGCCAGTGGCGTGCCGTCATCGACGAGGCTATTCTCGATACCGGGTTAACCCAGTCGAGCTGGACGGTGATGATGCAGCTTCATCAGCTCGGGGATAACGTCTCAATGAGTGAGCTGGCGGAGGTGCAGGGCATTGAACTGCCGCCGCTGATGCGCACCCTGACACAGCTGGAAAAGCAGGGTTACCTGCTGCGCGCCACATCGCCTTATGACAAGCGCATCCGGCTTCTGACGCTGACGCCTGAGGGAAAAGCCCTGTTACAAAGGCTCACTCAGGTGATTGAGACGTATCAGGCGCGCGTATCGCAAAACATCGCGCCGGAACATCTCGACATTTTCAGCGCCACGTTGAATCAAATCGCCTGCAATTTGCGGACAATCCGCGAAGAAGATAACAAGACCGAAAAATAATGACCCCTGAACAAAAGTTTGCCCGCTGGGTAAGGGTGAGTATTGCCTCTTTCCTGCTGATGTTTGTCTACTTTATCGTCGCGGATATCTGGATCCCGCTGACGCCGGACTCCACCGTGATGCGCGTGGTGACGCCGGTGTCTCCGCGCGTCTCCGGCTACGTGGCGGCGGTACATGTCCACAACAACAGCCAGGTGAAGAAAGGCGATCTGCTGTTTGAGCTCGACGACACGCCGTTTCGCAATAAGGTGGAAGCGGCGCAAATCGCGCTTGAGCAGGCACGCCTGTCCAATGAACAGCTGGACGCGCAGATCGCCGCCGCGCAGGCCAGCCTGAAAACCGCCGTGCTGACCGCGCGTAACGACAAAGTGACCTTTGATCGCTACCAGAAGCTGAGCACGCTGCAGAACGTCTCGCAGGCGGATCTGGATAAGGTCCGCACGACCTGGCAGAGCAGCGAGCAGTCCGTCAGCACGATTCAGGCCAACATCCGCAACCTGCGCATCCAGCGTGGTGAGCGCGAAGAACACCGCAACGTGACGCTGCAAAAATACCGCAACGCGCTGGATGAAGCTGAGCTGAACCTCGGCTGGACGAAGGTCTATGCCCTGGCGGACGGCACGGTCAGTAATTTGCAGCTGAGCCCTGGCTTCTACGCCTCATCCGGTTCCGCCGCGCTGGCGCTGGTGAACAACCAGACCGATATCGTGGCCGATTTCCGTGAAAAAAGCCTGCGCCATACCCATCAGGGCACCGATGCGGCCGTGGTGTTTGACGCCTTCCCGGGACACGTTTTCCGCGCCCACGTCACCAGCAGCGACGCGGGGATCCTGGCGGGGCAGGAGGCCGTTAACGGCCAGCTTTCCGAGCCGGAAACCTCCAACCGCTGGGTGCGCGACGCCCAGCGCATGCGCATTCACGTGACGCTGGACGAGCCGCTGCCGAAGCATCTGCCGACCGGCGCCCGCGCGACCGTGCAGCTCTACAATAGCGAAGGGCCGTTTGCGCGCTTTTTCTCCGGGATGCAGATCCACCTGGTGAGCCTGCTTCACTATGTCTATTAGTACCCTGGCGCGGGTATTTACCCCGCACGGCAACATCGTCTATACGGCAAACGATTTCCGCCAGACCCTGCGCATCGTTTTTGCCGGGATGATTGCGCTCAGCATCTCCAGCTTTTACAACACCAGCTACGGCGTGTTTTTCGTGGTCTATCCGATCATGCTGCTGTCGCTGGTACCGGTGTTTAATCGCCACGTGGCAAAGCAGTTTATCTTCAGCGCATCGCTCAACTGCGTCGAAATGGTGATTATCATCGGCTACCTGTCGCAATGGCCGGTCATCATGACGCTGGTGGTCTTTGCCCTGTACGTGATGCGTTTTCGCTTTATGAGCAAGGGGCCGCTGTTCCTGTTTGGCTCAATGGGCGTGGTGTGCCAGAGCGTGATGCTCAACTTTATGAGCTACCCCACCACCAACTGGCACACGCTTTTGTTCTCCAACATCGAAGCCAGCGTGATGGCGGTGTGCCTTAGCGCGCTGATGAACTATCTGCTGCCGGACGTGGAGCCCCGCAAGCCGCCGCCGCTGATTGAGAAAGACGACGCCCGCGTGCGCCACGAGTCGCTGCTCTCCGGTACCGTCGCGACGCTGATTTTTGTGGTTTTTCAGATTAGCGACTTAAGCGATTCGCTTTCGGCGCTGATGGCGGGGATTTTGATCCTGTTCCCGATGCACTACCGAGGTTCGGTGATGAGCTCGATCTGGCGCGTGGTCGGCGTGGTGCTGGGCTGTCTCTACATTCTGGTGGTGCAGCTAATACTCTACGATCACAGCAGCCATATGCTGCTGATGATGCCGCTGATTGGCCTCGGCCTGGCGTTTGGCGCGCGACTCCACGTGATGGAAAAGGTGGGGGCGGGCGTGGGCTTTTCCAGCATCACCACCATCGGCATTATGTTCGGGCAGAACATGCACCCGGACACTGACCTGGTGTTCAGCGATCTGTACCGCATCACCTCTGTCACCTTTTCGCTGGTGGCGACGCTGACGATGGTCTTTCTGGTGCACCTGATCCTGAACCGCTTCGAGGCGACCCGCTACGTCATCGCGCCGCCAAAAACGGATTAATGCCCCAGCACGGCAGGCAGCTGCGAGAGTAAAAACAGGATCAGGCCAATCGTCCCGCCCACCAGGGTTCCGTTGACGCGGATAAACTGCAGATCCTTGCCAATGTTCAGCTCAATCTGGCGTGACATGTCTTTGGCGTCCCAGCTTTTCACCGTGTCGCTGATGTGGCGGGTCAGAAACGCCGCGAAGTCCGGCGCGAGGCGGTGCGCGGCCTGCTCCAGATGCTCGTTCAGCGATGCCCGCAGGCTGGCGTCGTTAGACAGCGTTTCGCCAAACCACAGCCCGGCGTTGGCGATGCGCTGCTTCACGCGCGAATCTTCACTCTGCATATCTGCCTTCAGCCACTGGCGCAGATCGGCCCACATCTCGCCCAGATAGCGGTTAAACGCCTCATCGTTTTTCAGGTAGTGCTTGATGTTGTCGGCTTTTGCCGCCATCTCCGGATCGTTTTTCAGATTGTCGATAAGCTTCAGCGTGGCGCGGTCGAATGCCTGACGGATCTGGTGCGTGCGGTCGTGGCTGATATCGTCCAGCAGCGTATTCACCGCGTTCGACACCATCTCCGCGCTCTGATCGCCCAGCCACTCGGTGGGCAGCACCATCGCCTTGCGTGGATGCTCGGTCTTCAGCCAGTGGACAATCTGATCGGCAATAAAGTCCCGCGTGCTTTCCCGCTGAATCAGGGTAATCAGGCGATTGATGATGGCGTCGAGCAGCACCTGATGGCGGTTGTTTTTGGTCATACTCTCCAGCATCACGGCGCTGGTTTCGGTGAAATCGACCTTGTCGATGGCCTTATGCACCGCGCGTTTTAGCAGGCGCTGAATGCGCCCGTCGTCGGTCAGTTCGAGAAAACCGCTCATCACCTGCATCAAGTGCAGCCCGACGCGCTGAGCGTTGTCGGGCTTGCTGAACCAGGCGCCGATCATCTGCGCAGGTTCATAGCGACGGATCAACGCCACCAGCGACTGGGTATCCAGAAACTTCTCCTGAACAAACTGGCCGAGATTGTCGCCGATTCGGTCCTTATTGCGCGGGATGATCGCCGTATGGCGCGAGATAAAGGGAATCGGCACCCGGCGGAACAGCGCGACGACCGCAAACCAGTCAGCCAGCGCGCCGACCATTGCCGCCTCGGCAATGGCCTTGACGCCGCGCACCCAGAAGTTCTGCGGCAGGAATAGGGTGGTGATAAAGGCCGCGGCGGCAACCAGCAGCAGCGACAGCGCCAGCAGCTTGGCGCGTTTGAGTTCAGCTATTTTTTCCATGGGTTAAGGATAGAGGTAAGCGGGGGGAAAGTGCAAAGTCCTCAGTTAAAGATAAATTAGTCGCTATCACCTAATATCTTTTCATTTATTTCATACGATACAGGTAGCATAACTGCATATTTAATGATGTCGTCAATCTGCTCAAATTTTTCATTTTTATGGCTTTGAATATAATTTTCAAAATATTCGTATGCTTTTTTATCAGAAGATGAGACTTTCTTTGTGTTATCATTAGGAAGCAATGAGTTTGAATAGGTGATAATATCAAATTTTGTGTTTCCTTTGATGGATATTTGATAAATAGTGGTACTAAGCAGTTTTTCCCGGATCGTCGCTAACTTTCCGCGAATTGTTTGCTTTTGTGCTAGAACAAGTTCTCTGTTCAAATTATTAAGTAAGTTTTGTTTTTCTATAAGAGTTTTATTTGTTTTGCTCAGGTTTTCATTGAGTTCATTTAAATGGTTGCTGGATGCTAAGAATTTATTTTGTAGTAAGAGATTGTCGGCATTTAATTTTGTTTTTTCTGACTCAAGACTAAGCTTTTCAGCTCGTAAGTTTTGTAGTTCTTTTTCTTTTTCAAAAACGGGATGGATGGTATTAAAGTAGGCATAAATTCCGAAAGCTAGCGTTCCTGTAGTGGCAAATATTGAAGTTATTTTTGATACTTTATCGAAGAAAGCATCGTCAGCTTTAAATAATTTCACTTTCTTTCCTTGATGACTAAAAGTTATCGTCAATAATATGTGTATAATATATTGATATTAATTAATAATATTGTCTATCACAAGAAGAAAATGGTATATACGGAAATGGTAGGCTGCTTACATACCAAACTTTACGTTTGTTTCCAGTCACGTTGACTACCCTTAATACCCTAAGCGGTAAAACAAGGAGATTCGACATGGCTTATCAGACAGTAAACCCTGCCACTAACCAGCTCATCAAAGAATACCCCTCGCATACCGACGCGGATATCGAAGCGGCGCTGAAGGCGGCCGATGCGCTTTATCATTCGGACTGGGCGAAAGGCGACATCAATCAGCGCCTGCCGGTGCTGCATAAGCTTGCCGACCTGATCGACGAGCGCACCGAGGATCTGGCGAAAATCGCCAGCCAGGAGATGGGTAAGCTCATCGAACAGAGCCGCGGCGAGGTGAAGCTGTGCGCGCAGATCGCCCGCTACTACGCCGACAACGCGAAGCAGTTTCTGGCCCCGGTGAAGTATCAATCCGAACTCGGGGAAGCGTGGGTGGAGCATCATCCCATCGGCGTGCTGATGGCCGTTGAGCCGTGGAACTTCCCGTATTACCAGCTGATGCGCGTTCTGGCGCCAAACCTGGCGGCGGGTAACCCCGTCATCGCCAAGCATGCCAGCATCGTGCCGCACTGCGCCGAAGCCTTTGCCCATCTGGTCCGCGAGGCGGGCGCGCCGGAAGGCGCATGGACTAACCTGTTTATTTCGTCCGAGCAGGTGGCGAACATCATTGCCGACGATCGCGTGCAGGGCGCCGCATTAACCGGCTCTGAAAAAGCCGGCAGCGTGGTGGCCGCACAGGCGGCGAAGCACATTAAGAAATCCACGCTGGAGCTGGGCGGTAACGACGTCTTCGTGGTGCTGGACGACGCGGACCTGGACAAAGCCGTCAAGATTGGCGTGAATGCACGGCTCAACAACGCCGGGCAGGTCTGCACCGCGGCAAAGCGCTTTATCCTGCATGAAAAGATTGCGGATGCCTTCCTGAGCAAATTCACCGAGGCGTTTAAGCAGGTGAAGATTGGCGATCCGCTGGACGAAAGCACCACGCTGGGGCCGCTGTCGTCGAAAGATGCTCTGGAGACGTTGACCAAACAGGTTAACGAGGCGGTGAAAAACGGTGCGACGCTGCACTATGGCGGCAAGCCGGTGCAGCGCGACGGGAGCTTTTTTGAACCGACGATCCTGACGAACATCTCGCGCGACAACCCGGCGTATTTCGAAGAGTTCTTCGGCCCGGTGGCGCAGATGTACGTGGTGAAAAACGACGACGAGGCGGTCGCGCTGGCGAACGACTCACACTACGGTCTGGGCGGGGCGGTATTCAGCCAGGATATCGAGCGCGCGAAGAAGATGGCGTCGCGTATCGAGACGGGGATGGTGTACATCAACTGGCTCACCGATACCGCGCCAGAGCTGCCGTTCGGCGGCGTGAAGCGCTCCGGTTACGGACGCGAGCTGTCGGATCTGGGGATTAAAGAATTTGTGAACCAGAAGCTGGTGGTGGTGCGTAAGTAACGTAGTAATAAAAAACCTGCCGAATGGCAGGTTTTTTATTTATCAGGTGGATTAGAAGCTCACGCCGCCGCCGAAGTAAGCGCCGTCTACCAGCGTGTGGTTTGGACGACCGTCTTTGCCATCAACGCTCACGTGACGATAACCCACCTTCAGCGTCACCGGCTTCACTGGCGTCCAGCTTACGCCGCCGTTCGCTTCAACGTAGTTTTTCACGCTGTTGTTCAGGCCGTCTGGAGCAACGTAGCCTTCACCGAATACCCTGATGCTGTCGGTCAGGGCAACGTTCACACCGCCGCCGACCGGGAACGCCACGCCGTTATCGCCTTTCTTCGGGCCAACGTAGAGGGCCTTAGCGCCTGCGTTCAGCATCACCGGGCCGACCTCGAAGTTGTAGCCTGCACCCACGCCACCGGTCGTGGTGCCGTCGTCGGTGTTTTTCAGCCAGCTACCTTCGGTGTACAGACCAGAGGTTGATTTACCCATTTCGACGTTCAGGTTAGTGAAGTTCTTACCCTGCTCAATGCTGCCGCCCATGGCCAGTGCGGAGCCTGATACGGCGGTCAGAGCGGAAAGAAGGAGAACGTTGAGCTTTTTCATTAGTTTTTCCTCTTCATCAAATTAATCTGAGGGCACCTTAACAAGAGCTGTTTATCACTGCAAATGTGATGTTTGTCGCGTTTTTAAGCTGATTTTGTTGGGTTTTTGAATTTTAAATGTTGGTTGAATGTTGAGCCGGCAAGGAGTCAATACGTAATGCATTCTCGTTTAGGGATGGTTCAGGGTTTTGATTAAACGTACGCTGAACGAGCCGGAGAATGTGGTTCGTGTTGAATTAATTGAGTTTCTAATAATTTCCAAAAGTGTTTCAGTTGTCACAGATAAAGACACAGGTTTACATTTCTGGAGGTGGTTATACGTCCCGCAACGCCAGGTCGCTTTCCGCCATGTCATTTTTCTGACACGTTCCTTCTTTACGTTGTTGGCTTCACTTCCTGGACACTAACAATATGAAAAGAAAAATTATTCCTGTGCTAATCGGCTGTGCGCTCTCTTTCTCTGGCCTGGCGGCGCAGCCCACTGCTGAGCGCTATGTCGTCAGCTTCCCTGAAGGCTCCCACGTGAGCTACAGCGGCGCGTTTGCCAGCGCGTTTCCAAACGGACTCCCTGTGGGAATCGGCTCCGGCCTGCTGTTTACGGGCAAGCAGGGCGACGCCCTGACCTTTGCGACCGTGACCGATCGCGGTCCAAACGCCGATGCGCCAAAAATGGGTAAAAGCGAAGCCAAAATATTTGTCACGCCGGATTTCGCGCCGCTGCTGATGACCATCCGCGTCCAGAACGGCAAAGCGGAGGCGGTTGATGCCCGCCCGCTGCATGACGATAAAGGCGAGATTAACGGTCTGCCGCTGCAAAGCGGCGTGATTGGCTCCACCAATGAAGTGGCGTTCAGCGATACCTTAAAGACGCTCAAGGGTGACAACCGTGGCCTGGACACGGAAGGCATCACCCCGGACGGAAAAGGCGGCTACTGGCTGTGCGACGAATATGGTCCGTTCCTGATTAACGTCGACAGCAAAGGCAAAATCCTTGCGATCCACGGGCCGCAGGCGGCGGAAGGGGAAAAATCCATCGCGGGCGGTCTGCCAAACATCATCAAATGGCGCCAGCCGAACCGGGGCTTCGAAGGCCTGACCCGGATGCCGGACGGACGCATTATCGCCGCCGTGCAGAGCACGCTGGACATCGACGGTAAGAGCAAAAAGCAGGCGCTGTTTACGCGTCTGGTGAGCTTCGATCCGGCAACCGGCAAAACCGCAATGTACGGTTACCCCATCGACAGCGCGGCCTACGACAAAAACAGCGACGCCAAAATCGGCGATATCGTGGCGCTTGATGACCAGCACATCCTGCTGATTGAGCAGGGAAGCGATAAAAACGACGGAATGCGTAACCTGATTTACAAGGTGGATCTCAGCAAGGCGAGCGACCTTTCCGCCTTCGACAAGCCGGGCGAGTACCCTGAGTTTGATGATGAGAAAACCCTGGCGCAGCGCGGCATTACCCTTGCGGCTAAAACGCAGGTCGTCGATTTGCGCGCGTTGGGCTGGCAGCAGGAGAAGGCCGAAGGGCTGGCGCTGATCGACAGCAAAACGCTTGCGGTGGCGAACGATAACGACTTTGGCGTAAAGGTAGCGATGCAAAACCCGGTCGAGGGCAAGAAGCTCAAGGATTATCGGGTGAACGCGGAAGGCAAGCTGACGCTGGATGATAAACCGGTGGAAACCACGCTCAGCGTGAAGCCGCTGAAGAAGCCGGAGTCGGACAGCGAGCTGTGGATTGTGACGCTGCCGGAGGCGGTGAAATAAGTTTACCGCTTACCCCTCACCCTAGCCCTCTCCCCATAGGGGAGAGGGGATGTTCGATGCGGTTATTTCTTCAGACCCGCAAACGCCGCCCGAATTTCTTCCTCCGGCAGTTGGATGCCAATAAACACCATCACGCTGTGCGGCGCTTCATCGCCCCACGGTCGGTCCCAGTCGGCGCTGTACAGGCGCTGCACGCCCTGGAATAGCAGGCGGTTGGGTTCGCCGTCAATCCACAGCATTCCTTTGTAGCGCAGCAGCCTGTCGGCAAACGACAGCAGCAGGTTTTCCATCACGCGGGAGACTTCGCTGATATCCACCGGATAATCCAGCTCTACCACAATCGACGCCACGTCGTTTTGCTTGTCTCCCATAAAGTGGAAGCGCGGTTTCGCGGTGACGTTCTCCTCCAGCATAAAGCCGTTGGTGTTGAACAGCTGAGACAGGTCGATATCGCCGTGCGTCACCGTGTAAATCGGCGCGCGGGAGTTAATGCGGGTCAGGCGCTCGCGAAGCTTTTCGCTTTCGCCCGCCACGTCGGTTTTGGTCAGCAGGATGCGGTCGGCGTAGCCCACCTGAGACTGGGCGATGGTGAACTGGTTCATCTGTTCGTCGGCGTGGACCGCATCAACCAGGGCAATCACGCCGTCCAGCAGATAGCGCTGACAAAGGATCTCATGGGAGAAAAAGGTCTGAATAATCGGGCCGGGATCGGCCATGCCGGTGCACTCGATCACCAGGCGGTCAAAGTCGATTTCCCCGCGATCGCGGCTGTCGAGCAGGTCCAGCAGGGCATCTTCTAATTCGTTAGAGCGGGTGCAGCAGATGCAGCCGTTGGTCAGGGTTTTGATCTGCGTGGCGCGATCGCCAATCAGCTGGTCGTCTACGGAGACTTTGCCAAATTCGTTTTCGATGACGGCGATTTTGAAGCCGTGCTGCTCGTTCAGAATGTGGCGCAGCAGGGTGGTTTTACCGGCGCCGAGGAAACCGGTCAGCAGGGTAACGGCAATCGGGGTCATGGTCTCTCCTTTAGCAGCAGCGGACGCCGCCTTCTCCACTTCCGCCGTAGCGCGCTTCCTGACGCTCGCGGAAGAATTCAGTGTAGGTCATGTACGGCTTATCCGGATGGTTGGTCTTCATATGCTCAACGTAGTTGTCATAGTCCGGAATGCCAATCAGCATTTTCGCCGCCTGACCGAGGTATTTTTTTGCTTCGCCTAAGTTACCAAACATAACGGGTCCTGATAAGAAAAAGCCCGGTGGCGCGCAGCGATCCGGGCCTGGAGTGACATGCTGGATTAATGGTGTGAAGAAGTCTTCACGCCGCCTTCAGGCACCGGCACGTACGGGGTTTCTTTGTCCGTACGGCCGTCGGCGTTACGCACTTTCAGCCAGGTTTTGATGCCATAGAAGATGATGCTGTACACCACCACCAGGAACAGAATGCTCAGACCCGCGTTAGTGTAGTTGTTCACCACGATATGGTTCATGTTGGCAATCTGCTGGGCGGTCAGATCCGCGCCGCCTGCGGCAATCTTCTCTTTGTACTGGTTAGCCATGAAGAAGAAGCCTTCCAGCTGCGGGTTGGCGCTGAACAGCTTCAGGCCAAGCGCCCAGGTGGTGCAGAGCAGCAGCCACAGCGCAGGGACCACGGTGACCCAGATGTATTTGGTGCGTTTCATCTTCACGAGGACAACGGTACCGAGCACCAGAGCTACAGCCGCCAGCATCTGGTTAGAGATACCGAACAGCGGCCACAGGCTCTTCACGCCGCCGAGCGGGTCGACAACGCCCTGATACAGCAGGTAGCCCCACAGGCCGACGCAGCCCGCCGTACCCAGAATGCCCGCTACCAGAGAGTCGGTTTTCTTCAGGAACGGCACGAAGTTACCCAGCAGATCCTGCAGCATGAAGCGACCCGCACGGGTACCTGCATCCAGCGCGGTGAGGATGAACAACGCTTCGAACAGAATACCGAAGTGGTACCAGAAGCCCATGTCCGCCCACGGCAGCACTTTGTGGAACACGTGTGCAATACCGACAGCCAGCGTAGGAGCGCCACCGGCGCGGTTCAGCACGGACGGTTCGCCGATGTCCTTCGCGGTCTGCATGATCTGCTCAGGCGAAATCACGAAGCCCCAGGAGCTGACGGTCGCCGCCGCGTGTGCGCTGGCGTCTTTCAGCTGCGCCATAATCAGCGCCGCGTTGTCGCCGCCCATCTCGTGCAGGTTCGGCATGGTAATACCGAGGCCCGCCGGAGGGGTGTTCATTGCGAAGTACAGACCCGGTTCGATGATGGACGCGGCAACCAGCGCCATGATCGCCACGAAGGACTCCATCAGCATGGCGCCGTAGCCGATCAGGCGTGCGTCTTTCTCGTTTGCCAGCAGCTTAGGCGTGGTACCGGAGGAGATCAGGGCGTGGAAGCCGGAGACCGCACCGCAGGCGATGGTGATGAACAGGAACGGGAACAGGGCGCCTTTCCACAGCGGACCGGTACCGTCGATGTACTGGGTCACCGCCGGCATTTTCAGTTCAGGGTTGATGATCACAATCCCGATTGCCAGCCCGACGATCACGCCGATTTTCAGGAAGGTCGCCAGGTAGTCGCGCGGGGCCAGAATCAGCCAGACCGGCAGCAGCGCGGAGATAAACGCATAGCCAATCAGCGCGAAGGTGATGGTGGTGTCCTTGAAGGTCAGCGCCGGGCCCCAGTACGGGTCGTGCGCGATGACGCCGCCGAAGTAGATAGAGGCCACCAGCAGCACGATACCAATTACCGACACCTCACCTACGCGTCCCGGTCTCAGGAAGCGCATGTAGATACCCATGAACAGCGCAATCGGCACGGTTGAGCAGACGGTGAAGACGCCCCACGGACTTTCGGCCAGGGCTTTCACCACGATCAGGGCCAGCACCGCGAGGATGATGATCATGATCAGGAAGCAGCCGAACAGGGCGATAGTTCCCGGCACGCGGCCCATCTCCTCTTTGACCATCTCACCCAGAGAGGCGCCGTTACGGCGAGAAGAGATAAACAGCACCATAAAGTCCTGCACCGCACCGGCCAGCACCACGCCCGCCAGCAGCCAGAGCGTACCCGGCAGGTAGCCCATCTGCGCGGCCAGTACCGGGCCGACCAGCGGGCCAGCACCGGCGATAGCGGCAAAGTGGTGACCAAACAGCACGTAGCGGTTGGTTGGCACGTAGTTCAGGCCGTCATTGTTAATGACCGCCGGAGTGGCGCGCGTTGGGTCGAGCTTCATGACCTTCTGCGCGATGTATAAGCTGTAGTAGCGATAAGCCACAAGATAGACGGAAACGGACGCGACCACGATCCACAGGGCGCTTACGTGTTCGCCCCGGCGTAAGGCGACAACCGCCAGACAAAAAGCGCCGAGGATCCCGAGTAAGGCCCAGGGCACGTGCTTCAGTAGTTTTTTAGTATCCATAGTAAGACCTGGTTTTTTATGTAAAGAAAAAAGGGTCAGGGTTCGTTGTGAGGAGGTATTGATTAATGCTGCAGCGATCGTGCCAGATCAACGCGCGCGTAAAGGACGGTAAATGAATGAGTGGTTGAAAGTGCCGGGTGAGCGGTCAAAGGGGGCGACGAGCGGTTTCGGCTCGCCGCCAGTGGGCTAAATTATGTGATTGAGATCACTTGATTATTCGTGTTGCGTTCCACTGCCAGATAATTCTCCAGCGTTCTGATGAGCTTCTCCTTCAGCCAGCTCGGTTCCAGTATCTGAATATGGGGGAGCCAGTAGAACAGCAGCGGCAGGATCTGGTTCTCGTGTGCCGCCTGGCAGCGCAGCGTGACGCCGCCCTGTTGCTCCTCCAGCAGCTCCTGTTCCGGCAGAAGATCGCGGCGCAGGAAGTAATGTGAAATATTATCTTTAATAAATATTTTCACTGCGAAAGTATCTTCAGATACCCAAGGGTCGAGGCTTTTCTCCAGCAGCTCAAGGACATTTTCTTCAGGAGTGAAGGTCGTTTTCTGAATATCAAACCAGCTAATCTGGCTCAAGGAGAAGGATTTCAGGCGGCTATTTTCGGTGGCTTGTAAATACCATATATTTTTTTTGTTAATGAGTTTATAGGGATTAATCAGACGGGTTTTACCCTTATAAACGATCTGACAAACATTATGGTTTTTAATCGATTTCTCGATTTTCGTTAAATGACGGCGAATATCACGCTCTACCGTGTGTTCTGCTTCATTGCCAAGAATAAGAATATGGTTTTCGTCAACGCGCGTTTCAAGCTTCTGCCAGAATTCCGTATTTCTTTCAGGGAAAAAGCTGTCAGCATTCAGGAAGTTAGCAAGGGTGTGATGTAAGCCTTGTCCGCCGGGCGATTGTGCAGAATGGATCAGCCGATATAGCCCGTTACCGAAATGTTCAACAATGGGAGAGAGGGCATTTAAATCCCGGTAGACGGTACGCTCGGTAATTTTAAATTTCTCCATTAGCGCACTGCGGTTTACCACACCGTTTAAATGTAGCTCAACCAGAATATCGACTAGACGTTCAGCCGAGCGGCTACGCGTCGTTTTAGCCATAAGGTCATCCTGTATATTTAGGTATGCGCTGAATGATGCGGATGCACTGACAGGTAGTGTCAGTATTCAGTCACAGAAAATTTCTCTTATGGCTATATAACGGCGTGTTTTAGGGGAAACCTTAGGAGTTTTTGTAGAAAGCGGCGCTGGCCGGAAAAAAAGGCCAGCGCGAAGGGGCATCACAAGGCGGCTTCTGCCTCCAGCATGACCGGGTGGAAACGGCGCCTGAAGTAGATCAGGCCGTGTCCCGCGTCACTCAGGATAATGTTTTTAACTTCAACAAGGTAGACAAGATGCGTGCCGATGGTTTGCACCTGGCTAATCTCACCTTCAAGGCTGGCGAGCGCACCCTTGAGCACAGGCTGCGCCAGCGGCCCTTTCTGCCAGCAGGAGAGTGCAAAGCGCTCTTCCATCGTCATACCGGTCATCCCGGCGAAATGGCGAGCCATGATCTCCTGCTCGTGGTTCAGCACGTTAACGCACAGCCTGCCGTTGCCCTGGAATACCGGGTTCATAGCGCTGTTGGCGTTGATGCACACCATCACCGACGGCGGGGTGTCTGTGACCGAACAGACGGCGGTGGCGGTAATGCCGCAGCGGCCCGCCTCACCCTCGGTGGTGACCACGTTTACCGCCGCCGACAGGCTACTCATTGCGTCGCGAAAACGCAGGCGTTGTTCATCTGAATGCATTGCAACCTCCCGCTGCGCTATTTCAGCAGCTTGTCGAGCATGTTGATATCGCTGTTGTTGTGCAGGTGCGGTACGGTCCAGCCGTGCTGGTCGTATTCGGACATGCAGCGGTCGACCATCGCCATCATCTTGTCCATGTTGCCGGAGCTCTGCGCCTGGCGCAGACACTGCAGGCGAATTTCATCCTGGCTGCCGGAGTAGTTAATTTCGTACAGCTCGTGACGACCGCCGAACTCGCTGCCGATGGCGTCCCACATCAGTTTCAAAATCTTGATACGTTCAACGTGATCCATGCCGTTGGAGCCGCGCACGTATTTCGCCAGATACTGGTCGATCTGCGGATTGTTCAGATCCCGGGCGCTGGACGGCAGGTAAATCAGGCCGGACGTCACGTTACTCTCGATGATGTTCTTGATTTTGGCGTAGGCCATCGGCGCCATCACGCGGTAGGTTTGCAGCGCGGCGTGATCCGGCAGATACGCGCCGTTGACCCACGGGGTGGCTTCGGAACACATGGAGTCGCTCAGCGCCCAGAACATGTTGCGCCAGGCCACCACTTCGCCGAGATCTGCCTGCACGCCGCGGAACTCCAGGGTACCGGTGCACTCCAGGGATTTCTTCAGCAGGGCGGTGATGAAGTCGAGTTTTACCGCCAGACGCACGCAGGCCTGCAGCGGGTACATGCGGGCGAAACCGCCTTCCATCGTCCAGCGACGGCAGCGGTCGAAATCGCGGTAGATCAGTACGTTTTCCCACGGGATAAGCACGTGATCCATCACCAGGATCGCGTCGTTCTCGTCAAAGCGGCTAGAGAGCGGGTAGTCGTAAGGGGAGCCGGTCGCGCCTGCCACCATCTCGTAAGAGGCGCGGGAGATCAGCTTCACGCCCTCGGCATCCATCGGCGCGACGAACATCAGCGCGAAGTCAGGGTTTTCGCCCATCACCTGCGCGGAGCCGAAGCCGATCATGTTGTAGTGGGTCAGGGCGGAGTTGGTGGCCACCACTTTCGCGCCGCTGACGATAATCCCGGCGTCGGTCTCTTTCTCCAGCTTGATGTAGACGTCTTTCACCTCGTCTGCCGGCTTGTGGCGGTCGATCGGCGGGTTAACGATGGCGTGGTTGAAGTACAGGCCGGTTTCCTGAATGCGGGTGTACCAGTTGCGGGCGTTCTGTTCGAACTGGCCGTAGAAGGCCGGGTTAGCGCCGAGCGCGCAGCCGAAAGCGGCTTTGTAGTCCGGCGTGCGGCCCATCCAGCCGTAGCTAAGGCGCGACCATTCGGCGATGGCATCGCGCTGCTGGCGCAGGTCGTCGGCGCTTTTCGCCACGCGGAAGAACTTGTGGGTATAGCCGCCGCTGCCGGTGTCGGTGCCCCAGCACAGCGTGTCCTGCATGTCCGGCTTGTGCAGCGCGTCGTACATCTGCGCGATGGAGGCCGCCGCATTGCGAAACGCCGGATGGGTGGTGACGTCTTTGACGCGCTCGCCGTAGATATAAATCTCACGACCGTCCTGCAGGCTTTTTAAATACTCTTCGCCGGTTAACGGGCGTTTGGCGTCTGCGCGGAACTCTTCAGGCTTCATAGGGACCTCGTATCGGAATAGTGTTGTTAAATTTATGTTTTGTTTTTGTTGTTTAATTGAAGCCTGAGAGGGACGTAACGTGAAGGGACGATTGGGACAACGACGGGTACTTTTCGGGTGGGATGTGGTTTTGTGATCTGTGCGGCTTTTCGGCGGGTGGCGCTACGCTTACCCGCCCTACGAACCGTGATGCGTTCAGGAAACCGGTACTTTCTGCGCCCGATATGCGCTGGGCGAGCATCCCACTAAGCGGTTAAAAAAGCGGGCGAAATAGGCCGGATCTTTGAACCCCAGCTGCCAGGCAATCTCGCTGACGGTGCTGTCGGAGAAGAGCAGCAGGCGCCTGGCCTCCCGCAGCTGGCGGTCGAAGATCAGCCGTTTTGGCGGACGGTTGGCGAAGCGGCGGCAGATATCGGTCAGGCGGGATTCGGTCAGGTGCAGCTCGCTGGCGTATTCCGGCACCGTCCAGTGCTGGTGGTAGTGGGTGTCGATCAGCTGGGTAAAGCGCTGGAACAGCTTCAGCTCGCCGCGCATGCCGCCCGAAGCGTGGTCGTCGAGCTTCGCATTGCGCAGCAGCAGGGTAAACACCGCCTGCGCCAGCAGGACCAGGGTATGCCCGCGCCCGGGCAGCTGTTCCGTGGATTCCCGGGCAATCAGCTGCCAGTAGTGCTTCAGCGCCGCCAGCTCGTCCGGCTTATCCGCCAGCGAGAGGCAGATCCCCGGCAGGCCAAACGCCTCCCGCGTGCCGGGGTAGAGCACCTCCAGCAGCGGCCAGATCAGATCCTCACGGACCGTCAGAACGTGTCCGTCGCTGTCGGATTCGGTGATAAACGCGTGCGGCACCGACGGCGGCGTGAGGACGAACAGCGGGGCCTGCACCGAATAGCGGTGATCGTCGAGCTGGAGCTCAATCTGCCCGGTATCGAGAAAGTGCATCTGAAAGTACTGGTCGTGACGATGCGCCTGCATGTCGCGGCCAAAAAAGGCCGCCATGCGGGCGAACGACTGGTAGTGCACATCGTCGGTGCCCAGACTTTCGTCGTACTCCTTGCTGATATCAATGTTGGCGATAGGGTTCTGGCACACGATCGTTCCTCTGTTGATCCCGCTGCGTCATCGGAATGCGCGTCAGCACCAGCGCGCCGACCACCAGCAGCCCGGCCACAAACCACAGCCCCGAGCTGAAGCTGCCGGTCGCGTCGCGCAGGATCCCAATCAGCAGCGGGCTGACGGCGGAGCCGACGTTGCCGATGGCGTTGATCACCGCCAGCGCCACCGCGCGGGACTGCAGGCTAATAACCCGATCCGGCGTGGTCCAGAATATCGCCATGGCGGTAAACGATCCGGTTGAGGCCATGATGATGCCAAGCAGCTGGATCAGGCTGTGATCCGTCGCGGAGGCTAGCATCCATCCCGCCGCGGCGAACAGGTACGGCAGGATGGTGTGCTTTTTTCGCTCTTTCATCCTGTCGGAGCGGCGGCTCCACCAGATCATCCCGAGGATGGTGCAGAACTGCGGGATCGCCGCCAGCAGACCGATGACGATGTTGCTGCTTCCCGTGTTAAAGCTTTGCAGGATCTGCGGCGTCCAGATGTTGATCGCACTCAGCGTATTGGTCAGGCAGAAGTAGGCCAGCGTGTAGAGCAGCACCGCCGGGGTCAGCACCTCGCGCAGCGTCGAGCGCGGCGTGACGGATTGGGCAATGGCAACCTCCTGCTCGCGGGCGATCATCGTTTTGAGCGCCTGCTTTTCGTCCTCGTCCAGCCAGGTGGCCTGGTCCGGCGTGTCGTTGAGGTAAAACCAGGTCACTACGCCGAGCACCACCGACGGCAGCCCCTCCAGCAGGAATAGCCACTGCCAGCCCTTGAGATTCCACAGTCCGTCCATCGCCAGAATGTAGCCGGAGAGGATCGAGCCGAGCATCATTGTTACCGGCATGGCGATCATAAACAGCGCGTTGGCGCGGGCGCGGTGATAGGCCGGGAACCACCAGGTGAGGTAGACCAGAATCCCCGGCAGGAAGCCGGCTTCGGCAATGCCCACCAGCATGCGTAAAACATAGAGCGTGTGCGGGCTGGTGGCGAACATGGTGCAGGTAGAGGCAATACCCCACACCACCATGATCCCGGCGATCCAGCGGCGTGCGCCGATCTTCGCCAGCATGATGTTGCTCGGAATGCCGCACAGCACGTAGGTTACGTAAAACAGCGTCGCGGCCAGGCCAAACATGGTTGACGTGAGGCCAAGATCTTTACCCATCGTCAGCCCGGCGAAGCCGATGTTGATGCGATCGAGAAACGAGAAGACAAACAGGATAAAAAGAAAGACGATCAGGCGACGGAACAGCTTGTTAATGGCGCGATGTTCAACAGCTTTATTATCATGGGTTTGCAGGGTAGAGGTCGTCATGGTGCGCTCCAGATCTTACGTTTAGTAGACGGATTTATTGTTATTAACTGACGTAACCGGTTTTTCGATAAAACGTGCCGCCAGCGCTTCCGCGCCGCGGGCGAGCAGAGTGGTGTCGACGCCGACGGCAACAAACAGCGCGCCGAGTTCAAGATAGCGTTTCGCCAGCGGCTCGTTCGCCATCAGGATGCCGGGTGCTTTACCGGCGGCGCGTATCTGCGCGATCGCCTGCTCGATGGCGGCCTGCACCTCCGGGTGCTGCGGATTGCCGGCAAAGCCCATGTCGGCGCTCAGATCCGCCGGGCCGATAAACACGCCGTCGACGCCTTCCACGTCCAGGATCTGCGGCAGGTTTTTCAGCGCCTCGCGGGTTTCAATCTGCACCAGCACGCACATGGCGTCGTTGGCCTGCTGCAGGTAATCGGGAATGCGGTTCCAGCGCGACGCGCGCGCCAGGGCGCTGCCTACCCCGCGAATACCCGCAGGCGGGTAGCGGGTGGCACGTACCGCCAGCCGCGCTTCGTCGGCGTTTTGCACCATCGGCACCAGCAGTGTTTGCGCACCCACGTCCAGCAGCTGTTTGATCTGCACAGGGTCGTTCCACGACGGGCGGACCACCGGCTGGCTGGGATAAGGGGCGATAGCCTGCAGCTGGGTTAAGACGGTCTGCAAGCTGTTCGGCGCGTGCTCGCCGTCGATCAGCAGCCAGTCGAATCCTGCTCCGGCCAGCAGCTCGGCGCTGTAGCTGCTGGTCAGCCCCAGCCATAACCCAATTTGCGGACGGCCTGCTTTCAGTGCCGCTTTAAATGCGTTTTGCATCGTGCTCTCCTAGACAAAGCGGCAGCTGATGGAGCCCATGTTGCCGTAATCGACGTGGAAGGTATCGCCCCTGCTGGCGGGCACCGGGCGGGTAAACGAGCCGCCGAGGATGATTTGCCCCGGCTCAAGCTGCACGTCGTACGGCGCAAGCTTGTTGGCCAGCCACGCCACGCCGTTGGCCGGGTGGTTAAGCACGCCTGCGGCCACGCCGGTCTCTTCGATCACGCCGTTGCGGTAGAGCAGGGCGGAGATCCAGCGCAGGTCCAGTTCGTCGGGCTTAATCGGACGGCCGCCGAGGATAACGCCCGCGTTGGCGGCGTTATCGGAGATGGTGTCGAACACCTTGCGCGGGCGCTGGGTCTCCGGGTCGACGTTGTGGCAGCGGGCGTCGATCAGCTCCAGCGCGGGGATGACGTAGTCCGTGGCGTTGTAGACGTCGAAGATAGTGCAGTTCGGGCCGCGCAGCGGTTTTGCCAGCACGAAGGCTAGCTCCACTTCAATGCGCGGGACGATGAAGCGGTCGACGGGAATGTCGCTGCCGTCGTGGAAGAACATGTCGTCCAGCAGCGCGCCGTAGTCCGGCTCGCTGATCTGCGAGCTGGCCTGCATCGCTTTGGAGGTCAGGCCGATCTTATGGCCCTTCAGCACGCGGCCTTCGGCGATTTTCAGGCTGACCCATTCGCGCTGAACGGCGTAGGCGTCTTCAATGGTAATCTCCGGATAGTCCAGCGAGATCGCGCGGATCTGCTCCCGGGACTGTTCCGCCTGATGCAGACGATGGGCGATCAGGGTATGGGTATGTTTGTCGAGCATGGCGATATCCTGTTTTATGTTTGTTTTCTCCCTCTCCCTAAAGGGGCGAGGAGACTGGCCGTGCCGGTATTACTTAAACAACGCGTGCACGTTGTTCTGTTTGTAATTAAGGGTCGGGTGCAGCTCGTCAAGCTCAAACGACAGCGCCAGGTAGCGGCTCGCCATCAGCTCCGCGAAGTGCGCTTTGATAAGCCCAAACAGCATCTCCCCCACGGCTTCCCGGCTCTCCAGGCTGCGCCCGGCGCCGATCTTCAGCGTCATATGGACAAAGGCGTAATCGTGCCTGCCGTCAGCCATCTGCCAGGTGTCCAGCCAGTGGGCGCGGCTGCGGATACCGCCGAGCGGGAAGATGCCCGTGGCGGCGAGCGCCTCGTTCACTTTGGCGAACAGCCCCGGCAGGTCGGCCTGCTCGCGGATGTTGTCGGTACATTCAGCAATAAAGTGCGGCATGGTGGCTCCTTAGGCGGGCAGCGGGAAAACGGCGTTGACCTGGCCGGTGCCGGAGCTGGCGAACAGCTCGGTGAGAAACTCCACCTTGCCGTCGTATTTGTCCCAGCCGAGCATGCCCAGCAACATCACCGTGTCGTGCATGTTGCCCTCGCCGTAGCAGTAGTCGGCGTACTCCGGCAGCATGCTGCAAAACTCTTTAAACTGACCCTCGCGCCACAGCTTCACCACGCGCTCGTCCATCTGACGGTCGAACTCCCGGGTGTAGCTGTTCATCCCTTCTTCCGCGCGCTGGTCGTCGATAAAGCGGTGCGACAGCGAGCCGCTGGCGAGCACCGCCACGGTGCCGTCGTATTTTTCAATGGCGCTGACGATGGCCTCGCCCAGCCTGCGGCTGTCGGCGAAGTCGTGAACAGTGCAGAACGCTGAAATAGAGACCACCCTGAAGTGCTTATCCGCGTTCATGTAGCGCATCGGCACCAGCGTGCCGTATTCCAGCTTGAGGCTCGGGATGTTGTGCGCTTTGGCGCGCACGCCAAGCTTCACCGCCTCGTCGGCGATGAGCTGGCCGAGTTCCGGATTGCCGTCGTAGTCGTAGGTCATGTCGCGGATAAAGTGCGGCAGCTCGTTGCTGGTGTAGACGCCCGAAAAATGGTCCGCACAGTTGATGTGGTAGGCGCTGTTCACCAGCCAGTGGGTGTCGAAGACGATAATGGTATCGACGCCCAGCTCCCGGCAGCGCTTGCTAATTTCTTTATGACCGTCGATGGCGCCCTGGCGGCAGCCGTGGTTTTTGCCCGGCAGCTCGGAGAGATACATCGACGGTACGTGGGTGATTTTCGCCGCTAACGCTAGTTTACCCATGCTCAGATCCCCCACTTTGGAATCGGATGGTCGCCCATGGAGATGCAGACGTTCTTCATCTCCGCGAATACCTCGAAGCTGTACTCGCCCCCCTCGCGGCCGGTGCCGGAGGCCTTCACGCCGCCAAACGGCTGGCGCAGGTCGCGCACGTTCTGGGTGTTGACGAACACCATACCGGCTTCAATGCTGCGCGCCAGACGCAGCACCTTGCTGACGTCCTGGGTCCAGATGTATGACGCCAGGCCGTATTCCACGTCGTTGGCCAGGCGCAGCCCTTCCGCTTCGTCCTTGAACGGCAGCAGGCAGGCCACCGGCCCGAAGATCTCCTCCTGCGCCACGCGCATGCGGTTGTCGACGTCCGCCAGCACGGTCGGGCGCAGGAAATTGCCGCCCTTCAGGTGCGCAGGCAGGTCGGTCGGTTTGTCCGGGCCGCCCGCCAGCAGGGTTGCGCCTTCCTCGATGCCGAGGCGGATGTAGCCGGAGACTTTTTCCCAGTGCTGTTGGCTAATCAGCGCGCCAATCTGGGTGTTCGGATCGGTCGGGTCGCCCACGCGCAGGCGATTGGCGCGCTCGGCGAAGCGCTTGACGAATTCCGGGTAGATGCTCTGCTGGATAAAGATGCGCGAGCCCGCGGTGCAGCGCTCGCCGTTGATGGAGAAGATGGTGAACAGGGCGGCGTCCAGCGCGCGCTCGATGTCGGCGTCTTCAAAAATCAGTACCGGGGATTTGCCGCCCAGCTCCATGGAGTACTTCTTCAGCCCGGCGTTTTTCATGATGTTGCGCCCGGTGGCGGTGCCGCCGGTGAAAGAGACGGCGCGCACGTCGTGATGCCGCACCAGCGCATCGCCTGCCGTCGCGCCGTAGCCCTGAACGACGTTCAGCACGCCCGCCGGAATACCCGCTTCGAGGGCCAGTTCGCCCAGACGGTCGGCGGTCAGCGGGGAAAGCTCGGACATCTTCAGCACTGCGGTATTACCTAAGGCGAGGCACGGCGCGACCTTCCAGGTGGCGGTCATGAACGGCACGTTCCACGGCGACACCAGCGCGCAGACGCCCACCGGCTGCACCAGGGTATAGTTGAGCATCTTGTCGTCGACCGGGTAGGTTTTGCCGTTCATCTGTTGGCACACCTCGGCGAAAAATTCGAAGTTGTGCGAGGCGCGCGGGATCAGCACGTTTTTGGTCTGGTGGATCGGCAGCCCGGTATCGGCGGTTTCCATGGCGGCGATCTCGGGCACGTTCTGGTCGATCAGATCGCCCAGACGGCGCATTAGGCGCGCGCGCTCCTTCATCGGCAGATTAGCCCACTTCGGAAACGCCTCTTTGGCGGCGGCAACGGCCTGATGGATTTCGGCTTCGCCGCCGGAGGCCACTTCTGCCAGGACCTCGCCGGAGGCCGGGTTAGTGGTGTGGAAGTAGTCGCTGCCCGCGACGTTTTTACCGTTGATCCAGTGGTTAATCTTTTTCATTTTGCCGTCTCCTCACTCACAATTCGGTTCACCAGACGTCCTACGCCCTCCACTTCCACCACTACCTCATCGCCCGGCGCCACGTCGGATAGCCCCTTCGGCGTGCCGGTGGCAATCATGTCGCCCGGCTGCAGGGTCATAAAGTCGCTCAGGTAGGCGATCAGGTACGGGATGCTGAAGATCAGATCCGCCGTGGTGCCTTCCTGACGCAGCTCGCCGTTGACGAAGGTGCGCAGGGCGAGGTTGTGCGGGTCGGGAATGGCTTCTTTTAGCACGACGTTTGGGGAAATGGGGGTCAGCCCGTCGCGGCTTTTCACCCGCAGGTTCGGGCGGTAGTAGTTTTCCAGGTAGTCGCGGATGGCGTAGTCGTTGCAGACCGTATAGCCCGCAACATAGTCCATCGCCTCGGCTTCGCTCACCTTACGCGCCGTTTTGCCGATGACCACCACCAGCTCCGCTTCATAGTGCATGTACTCGATATTGTTCGGGCGCACCGACGTCTGGTTGTCGCCGTTGAAGGTGTTTGGCGCTTTGATAAATACCAGCGGCTCGGTGGGCGGCTTGAAGTCCAGCTCGCTGGCGTGATCGGCATAGTTCAGACCGAGGGCAAACAGCGTGGCGTGCGGCGGCGTGCGGTGCGTGTGAGCGACGTCGCGTTCATCTACCACCGGGTTTTCCAGCGGCGGAAAACCTGCCGCCAGAATACGCACCCGATCGCCCGGACGGATCTCAACGCGGCTGTGCGGGGTACCGAGCAATATCGCATCGCCGGGATTGAGGGTAGCGAACTCGCTCAGGGCGCTCAGCAGTTCGGCTGCGTTACGCTGAAGGTCGGCCGTGTTCCAGTGGTCCGCTTCGCGGCCGTTGATCTCGGTGATGATGGTCAGGTTATCCACGTTACCAACGGCGACCATCTCACCGAGCGGGCAAAATCCGTCACGGCATTTCGCCTTGATGGCAGGGCGGTAGAAGCTCTCTTCCGGCAGGCTCACCTCGTTGGCGAGCGCGTATCCCGCAATGTATTCCGCGGCGTCCTCCACGCGCACCTTGCTGGCGGTTTTGCCCACGACCAGCGCCACCGTCGCGCCGCTCAGCACCGTTTCACCCTGCGGGAAGGGGATCGGCTCGCCCGCGCGGATCACCGTGTTATGCGGTTTGATAAACCACACCGCTGTTTTCGGCGGCGTGTTGTAGGGGGCTTTTTCAAAGGCCTCACGCCAGGCTTCACGCTGGCTTTGATGGTTGAGGGCGACGGCAAAAACGGTACCTTTCATTCACATACTCCTCAGGCCGGATGTCCGGTTTGGATTTCATTAATATGTTAATGATCTGGTTTTATGCTTTTGCTGTTTATTTCGCAATCAGAAGTGAAAAATTTGTGATATGAATAACAATAAATTTACATGTTGGACTTTATTAATATTTAAATCATAGAGTTAATAAAATTGACGGGTTTCTGTTAGACTTTTTGACGGAAAACGCGTTGTTTATAAAAACATCTTTTAGTGATTGTTTACTTGTTAATGATGTGAAGGGGAGACGCTATGCATGATTCATTAACCATCGCGCTGCTGCAGGCGCGGGAAGCGGCGATGTCCTATTTCCGCCCCATCGTGAAGCGCCATAACCTGACCGAGCAGCAGTGGCGCATTGTGCGCGTGCTGGCTGAACATCCGTCGATGGATTTTCACGATCTGGCGTTTCGCACCTGCATCCTGCGTCCCAGCCTGACCGGCATCCTGACGCGGATGGAGCGCGACGGCCTGGTGCTGCGCTTAAAGCCGGTGAACGACCAGCGCAAGCTGTACGTATCGCTGACCAAAGAGGGAAATGCGCTGTATGAACACGCCCAGGCGCAGGTCGAAGAGGCGTATCAGCAGATCGAGGCGGAATACACGCCGGAGAAGATGAAACAGCTGACGGCGCTGCTGGAAGAGTTTATTGAACTCGGAAACCGGCATAACGCAGCGCGGGAAGAAGAGTAAAAACCACAAATTCCAGGATGATTTTCGTAAAGTTTTCCCTTTCCAGGCCGAAAATTCTGTATCTGTCTGAGGAAAGAGAAAACATGTTAAACCGTATCAAGATTGTCACCAGCTTAATGCTGGTTTTAGCGATATTTGGCCTTTTACAACTCACGTCCGGTGGTCTTTTCTTTAATGCCCTTAAGAATGACAAAGAGAATTTCACCGTCCTGCAAACCATTCGCCAGCAACAATCCACGCTGAACGCCAGCTGGGTAGCATTGCTGCAAACCCGTAATACCCTGAACCGTGCGGGTATCCGCTACATGATGGATCAGAGCAATATCGGCAGCGGCGCGACTGTTAACGATTTGATGCAAATCGCGTCGACGTCTCTGAAACAGGCGGAAAAAAACTGGGCTGCCTATGAAGCCCTGCCGCGCGATCCGCGTCAAAGCGATGCGGATGCCATGGAGATCAAGCGTAACTATGATATTTACCACGGCGCGCTGGCGGAGCTGATTCAGCTGCTGGGCGCGGGCAAAATCAACGCCTTCTTCGACCAGCCGACCCAGAGCTATCAGGACGGTTTTGAGAAGCAGTACGTGAGCTACCTGCAGCAGAACGACAAGCTGTATCAGACGGCGGTCGAAGACAGCAACAGCTCCTACAGCCAGGCTATCTGGGTGCTGATTAGCGTCCTGATTGCCGTGCTGGTGGTGATCGTGGCCGTCTGGCTGAACATCAAGCAGACGCTGATCTCTCCGCTGAATCGTCTGATCGACAACATTCGCCATATCGCCAGCGGCGACCTGGTGAAGCGCATTGAGGTTCAGGGCACCAACGAGATGGGTGAACTGGCCGACTCGCTGCGTCATATGCAGGGCGAACTGGTGCGTACCGTTGGAGACGTGCGTAACGGCGCGAATGCGATCTACAGCGGCGCGAGTGAAATCGCGATGGGCAACAATGACCTCTCCTCCCGTACTGAACAGCAGGCCGCTTCCCTGGAAGAGACCGCTGCCAGCATGGAGCAGCTGACGGCGACCGTTAAGCAGAACGCCGAGAACGCTCGTCAGGCAAGCCATCTTGCGCTGAGCGCCTCTGAAACCGCGCAGAAAGGCGGCAAAGTGGTGGACAACGTGGTGCAGACCATGCGCGATATCGCGGGCAGTTCGCAGAAAATCGCCGACATTATCAGCGTGATTGACGGGATTGCCTTCCAGACCAACATTCTGGCACTGAACGCGGCGGTAGAAGCGGCGCGTGCGGGCGAGCAGGGCCGTGGTTTTGCGGTGGTGGCAGGTGAAGTGCGTAACCTGGCCCAGCGCAGCGCCCAGGCGGCACGCGAGATCAAGAGCCTGATCGAAGACTCCGTGGGCCGCGTGGAAGTAGGCTCAACGCTTGTCGAAAGCGCCGGTGAAACCATGGGTGAGATCGTGAATGCGGTAACACGCGTCACGGACATCATGGGTGAAATCGCCTCTGCGTCTGACGAGCAGAGCCGCGGTATCGACCAGGTGGGTCTGGCGGTAGCCGAGATGGATCGCGTGACCCAGCAGAACGCCTCTCTGGTTGAGGAATCTGCCGCAGCGGCGGCCGCACTGGAAGAGCAGGCGAGCCGTCTGACTCAGGCCGTAGCGGTATTCCGCATTCAGCAGGAGCAGATGAAAGCGCGCGAATTCGCTTCTGCGAAAACCGTTGCAGCGCCGGCGATGGCGCGTAAAGCGGTTACCGCTGATGCAGGTGATAACTGGGAAACCTTCTAACGCCGTTTGTTGTGCCGGGTGGCGGCTGCGCCTTACCCGGCCTACGCTTCAGGGTTTTGTAGGCCCGGTAAGCGCAGCGCTACCGCGCGATATTACAGAGGCAGGCGCATGACGCAGCGCGTTTCATACGCGAAGCCGTGCGCTGTCTCTTCTTCCCTTTTCCGACGCAGTTCAGGCGTCAGCGTCGTCATTTTTTCAAACCCCAGCCGAGCATAGAACGGCGCATTCCACGGTACGTTCCTGAACGTCGTCAACGTCAGCGCTGTCAGCCCCCTTTTACGTGCATAGTCTGCCACGCAGGCGATGAGCTGCCTGCCGATCCCTTTTCCCTGCCAGTGCAGATCGACCGAGAGTTCGACAATAAACAGTGATGACGGATGGGCTTCGGCGAGGATAAACCCGACGGGCTGGTCGTTTGCCAGCGCCAGCCAGCTTAGCCCGCGTTCGACATAGCCGAGGTGTTGGTCAGTGGAAATGACCTCGCCATCGGCAAGCCAGGCGAGTTCCGGGTCTTCACGAAAGCGCTCCCCCGCCGCGCGTTCAATGGCGGGCAGGGCGACAACGTCGTTGAGGGTGGTGGAGCGAATGCGAATGGTCATGGCGGCAAGTATAGCCTGATCCGGAGACATTATTCCGAGCAGATCAGCACCGGCGAATAGAAATTGCTGATCACCAGCGCGTCTTCTGGCGTGCGCTCTATTGTCAGGAGCCTTTTATTGCCCAGCGTCAGGCCGGCAACGTATTTTTCAAAGACCCCGGGCGGCATGGCGTCATGGCTAAAACGCTCCACTTTTTGAATAGCAATCTCATACAGTTCGCCCTCCACGTGACGCCATTTAAACATCTCCTGGCGGGAAACCTCCCAGCTGCGCGGGGCATTCACCACGCTGCCGTTAACCGTGATATACCCCGTTTTGTCGGGATGAAAACGCATAATGATCTCACCGTCAAAGGTGAAATCGTGGCTGTCGCGCCGGTCGGAGAAGGTCAGGTTTCCATCGCAGGCCACCGACAGCGGGGGCGTGTGAAAGTACCACGCCGTCACGGCGCCCAGCAGCAGCAGGTTGAGGAACAGGATTAGCCAAACTTTTTTGTGTCTCATATCACCACTCGTAATAGTAAAGCGTACGACAGGCGCTGGCTTTACCCCGCGTGAGGGAACATTGGGAGAGCACCAGCCGCCCTTCGTGGCCGTAGAAAAGCGTTCTCTGAATGTGCATGTAGAAAATTGAATTTTTCAGGCACGGAAGATGGCCGTCCTTCTGAAGCGTTTGCGCCAGCGTTATTGCCTTCCCGTGAAACACGTCCGCCAGCGGCGTAAAGGTGTAGACCGGGCAGGTGCCGATATGCGTCAGCAGATGGATCTCCCTTTGTGAATTTTCTGGCTTGATCAGCGCGATCCAGAGGCATAGCGCAACGACGACCAGCGTGAGCGCGCCGCAGAACAGCCATTCCGGGCGAACGCGCCATGCAGGTTTTGCCGTTTCGGCGGTCGGCGGAGCCTCCTCCAGCGGAGTGACCGTGACGTCCGCGCTGAGCATAAAGCCCGTTTTCGGTACGGTAACGATAAGCAGCGCGTCGGGAAGCAGGGCCGCCAGCATCTTGCGCAGAATGCTGATGTACTGGTTTAAGGAGTTGTTAGAGCCCTGGAGCCCTCGCCGATCCCAGACTTCCTGGAGAAAGGTTTCCCGTTCAACCACGTTCCCATGATGCTGAACCAGCAGCTTCATGATGGTATTGGCCGTACAGGTGAGGAGCTGCGCATCCTCATCCGGCGCATTGATAAGAGAAACAGAACCGTCCTCGTCGTTATAGACGATGGCGTCAGCAAGCAGGTATTTCATAAGTTGTTGTAATAAAAACAGAGATAAAAATAAAAGAGAAGGTCTACGCCTTCCGGGCTGCATTGCTGGCTATTTTAACGCCACTGTTACCGATAACATTGATCCAGACAGGATTTTGGGTGGTTTAATAAGTTAGCGTGATAATCACGTCATCAATAAATTCCCCGGTACCGGTTAGCGGCTGTGCCGGAACCTCGCCATAAACGGTGTAGTTCTGGGTGCCGCCTGCGGGATTGGTGACCTGCAGCGCATCGCCGCTGCTTCGATCTCCCCAGCGTTGCGTGGCCGCCTCATCCTGCCAGAGCCCGTAGCGCAGGCACTGGCCCTCGCTGTTGCAGAGCTGCCGCTGGTTACCGCTGGCATGGTTGCCTTTGCCCATGGCAAGGGTGAACGCGGTTCCGGCCGGACAGCGCGTGGTGAGGGTGGCGGTGGAACGTGTCGGACGCAGGGTTGCGGTGCTGGTCAGGGTGCCGAAGTTAAGGGGCGTCACGCGCTCGATGTAGCATCCCTGGCTGATTTCGGCCTGTGCGCTGGTGCCGCCCTGCACCTGCTCCCCCTCTGCGGAACCGTCCGAGCAGTTTTGCAGGGCATCCTGACGCAGGGCGCTGTGCCAGGCGATACGCAGATTCATGTTGTAGTTGTAATAGTGGTAGGCCGGAAGCTGGCTTTGCCCTGCCGGAATGGTAGCGATAAGCGGAAAGGTACCGCTGACGTTGGCATTGCTTTGCGCGGCCAGAGTCTGCTGAATCAGGTTCCCGCTGCTGGCAGGCCCCAGCTCCTGAGAGCGCGCTGCGCCGTTCAGCAGGCGGAAGAGGAGGGTGTACTGTTTTCCCTCCTGGTCCCCCGGCGAGATCATCTCAAAGGGCGGGGCGTCTACGCTGCTCAGGCAGACGTTAAGATATTCCGTCCTGCCCTCGTTGTCGGCCTGGCAGCTAAATTTGACCTCGGTGTTGACGGAGGTGGTATTGCCCGCCACGACGTTGCCAAAGTTAATGGCGGGCATGGAGGTTATCCAGCAGGCTGCCGCCATCGCCTTCACGGACAGGACGAGCAGCAATAATAACGGTGCTCTTAATGACACAGTTGTTCTCCGATGTTCTGTATAGATGACCCGGTGCGCGGCGCCGGAAGCGTGACCCGGCACTCTTCCTCACCGGTTTTCACCACCAGTTCACCCGGCAGGGGCGGATCTTCAAGCCAGATAAAGCCATCGCGTCCCACGATGGTGGCACCCTGCGGCGTTGACACGACGCTGCCCAGCGGGAGCGGCCTGCGGCGGCTGTCGACCAGCCGGGCCTGAACCGTGACGGCATGATGGACGTTAAAATCGACTTTGACCGCGCTGCTGTTGCCCGGTCTGGCATGCATGTCGGTGACGGGGGCGATCACATCGGCGGGCAGATCGAGCGGGTTAATGCTGACTTTGCTGTTGTGGTAGCGCGGCAGGTCGGTCAGCAGAAGATAACCGTCCTCATCCGTTTCACCGGCCGGGCGGTTTTCCAGCATCACCGGTACGTGCCCAATACCGTGCGTGGACACCAGCGCCATACCCTGCTGGATGTAGCGCAGCGCGTGCAGGCTGCCGTCCAGCAGCGTCAGGCTACCTTCGGCTGAGGCGTACTGGTTGCCCTGGCTGGCACCCTGCTGCAGCCCAACGTGCCATTCGCCCGCTCGGCCCAGATAGCCTACGTCCGCATATCTTTCACGTCGTTCGCCAAAGCCCTGGCCCAGCTCCCATGACCAGCCGCCGGCCTCATCGTCCGGCTGGTGGCGGTAATCCATGCGCGGCGTATCCCGGCTGGCCTGAGCGGAGAGCGTGTCCTCGCGACCCAATGGGACGGAAAGCAGTAGCTGAACCTGACTCGACGCATCCGTAAACGAGCGGGTATAGCTCAGCGTGGTGGAGATGTGTGCCGGTAGCGACACCGACCAGGAGGCGTTGAGGTAGCGCTCTGTGCTGCCCTGAATGTTCTGCTGTACCCAGCCCGCGCCCACGGTACCGAAATGGGGGATGGACTGGCTTACCCACACGCTGTCGCTGCGCCTGACAGGCGCGGCACCGCTCATGCGGGCGTTGTCGGCGAAATCCGCCCCGGTACGGACGGTGCTGGCAGAAATGCCCGTTCCTCTGCCGTTCCACTGCCAGCCGAGGCCCCACTGAACGCCCTGCCCGTAAGGGCTGTCGCTCACGGCAACGTGCTGGCTGACCACCCCTACGGCGGGGGAGACCAGCCAGTCAGCGCCCGTGCCCACGTTGTGCAGCCTGCGCTGCTGCTCCGTATGCAGTGCCAGCGTCAGGTGATTATTCACTCCATAGCGCCAGCCCGCGTCCAGCAGCGGCGAGGCGGCATAGTCGTCGGAGTGCAGGGCGTAGTTTTCCCGCATCCAGCCGATGTCCAGCGAACCGCTGCTGAGCCCTTCCGCCAGCATGCCCGGCGCGCCGTAGAGATCGAGCTGTACGGTGCGACGCTGGCCGTTGATATCGGTAATGACCACCTCCGCCTGCCCGCTTCCGGTGAAGGAGGGAAGGGTATCCAGCAGAAAGTCTCCCGGCGTGACGCGCTGGCTGCTCTGCTTAAGGCCGTCGATATACAAATCGACCGTGGAAGGCAGTACGGCCGTGTCGCTGTAGCGGCTGCGCGGTTCAGTATTAAGTTGCGGATTGAGCTCAAAATTACGTGCCCAGTGCAGTCCGCCAAAGCGTACCTGCCGGCTCCAGCGGGTGCCGGTGGTGATGCTGTCGCCCAGCGCCAGCGTGGTCAGCGAGTCGGTGTTGTCCCACTGCCAGCGGGTTTCGAGGCGGGTGTGGGTAGGCCGACCGGCGCTGTTTTCCTCCCCCGCATGGCTTGAAAAACTACTGCTGAACGTTCCGGGTAGCCCTCCGGACGCGGTCAGCATGGTCTGGGCGTTAAGCTGGCGCTTCCCCTGCGCGTCGCTGGCGTAGAGCGCGTATCCGAGCGTATACGCGCTGACGGGCTGCGCATCAGGATAGCGGTACATCGGCGTGGGCCTTGAGACGGTCAGATGCTGCTGGCCCTCGAGCGCGTCTGCTTCTGCGGTAATCGACACCTGCTGGGACAGCACGTCGAGATTGACCTTCAGGCCCGGCAGGGAGGTTAGCTCAACCCACTCTGCGCGATCGTCCGGGGCGTGAAGCCCCAGCTTTTTCATGTCGCTGCGGCTTATCCATAGCGTATTATCCACCACCCGGCAGGCCCACAGCTCGCCTCGCGGGGCGTGGTTCACGGTAATGGCCAGCCATTGTACGGTGTCGGCGGGTTCAGCCCGGGCTGACAGCATGAGCGGTAGCCAAAACAGGAGCGCGAGAAGCGAGCGGGCGCAGGGGTATCTGGCTGGCATGATGGTCATCATTGAGATAGACGCGCAGCGAGCTGAGCGCGTGACGTGTGGGCTGCTTGAGCGATAAAAGGGCGATTTGTCCCGGGAGCACATAGCCCGCCAGGCCTTTAATCGACCCTACAACCTGCCCATCGGCCGTCAGGGCCTCAAGGTGGCTCAGGCGGATATGGCGGTTTCCGGCGTTAAAGCAGCGGAGAGTGGCCGGTATGTCTGCCTGCTCACAGCTCAGGGCATCGTGGCTGACGGGCGCGCTCTGGTTCCCGGCAATGAACACCGGAATCGAGTAGCGCAGCAGGAAGTGCACCGCGGTGGGATTGGCGGCGCGGGACGTGGCGTCCGGCAGTTCGTCGATGATCAGCCGGTAACTTTGCTCCTGTGCACGGTTGCCTGGCTGCATGACGATAATGCGCACCAGCTGCTGCTGGCCCGGCGCCAGTGATGTCATCGCCGGGCTGGTGACCACCTCCCCGGTGTTCACCAGAACATCTTTACCGTTTTTTTGCGTCCATTCGTACACCCGAATCTGCGCATGGATGGCCGCTTTCCCACTGTTAGTGAGATAGACCGCCGCTGCCCGCTGGTCGCTCTGCAGATCGAGCGTTACCGGGGCCACCTGAAGCGTGGCGGCCAGCGCGTAGCGTGACAGCAGCGCCAGCATCATGAGCCACAGAATGAAGCAGGGAAGGTAGCGACGCACGATCAGTACTCCAGTTTTAACGTGATATCGTCGCTGTAGGTACCTGCCTGGGCGGTTGTCAGCGCCCCGGCTTCAATGACGCCATACAGCGTTTCCTCCTGTTCCACACCGTTGCCGGTATCGTCCAGGCCATTCGTGCCGGTGATTTGCGTCTGTTTGCCTTCGTCGGCAAAGAGTTTCCACGCAATCTTCTGTGCGCCCGTTTCGCCGTTTTCCGGCTTCAGCCAGAAGGTTCCGTTTTCGCCGTCGTTGCTGGTGGCGGTGAGGGTGAAAGGCGTGCCGTTGGTACAGACGATATCGACCTGCGTTTTGGCCTGGATTTCGCTCGACTCATCGGAGCCGTGACGCGAGAAGTTGAGGTCGTTGGCTTTGAGGGTGCACGACTTTACGACCTCAAGTGATACGTGCATCGTCGCGCTTGCGCTACTGTCTGCGGCGATCGCAGCAGCAGGAAGCAGGAGAACGGAACAACATGCAACGGTGGGAATAATTTTCATGATTTTATTTCCTGACGTGAGTAACAGTGGAATTACAAAGCGAATGACTGAGCGTCCAGCAGGCAGAGTTTTCGATGGAATTCCGCCAGGCTGTGGCAGCAAAATTTGTTCATCGCGTTACGCTTGTGGGTGTAGATCGTTTTAGGGGACTTATTCATGATTTTTGCGATGCGAACCGGACTGAATCCTTTATGGAGCAACATGCAAACCCGTCTCTCCTGATACGAGAGCATGGCGGCGTTTTCGAAGGCGAATGTCGTGTCGCTAAAACAGTGGCTTAGCTGCGCAAAAGAGAGGTTGTCCGCGACCACTCGGACCCGCTCGTTGCGCAGGAAGGCGTGAACGTCGCAGACCCGCGCTGCATCCGTAAATACCAGCCAGTTCTCTCCAGAGTGTGTATTGAGCAGCCGTTCCTGCAGGCGCAAAAGCCCTTCCGGATTAACGTCATGGATCCAATACATCTCCGGGCGAGGGGTAACGGCCGTCGAGATCATCGAAGTGAGGCCAAGCCATAAAAACGTATTCCCGCTCAGAACGATAACCTGATAGCCAGCATTCAGAATGAAAGGGGTCATTTTCTACCCCACAGATAGCCCTGGCCGTAATCGGCCGCGCTGGCGCGGGCCAGCGCGAAATCACCCGCGGTTTCGATGCCTTCGATCAGTACCTTGCTGGCGATGCGCTTGCACTGGCGGGTGAGATGCAGAAACTTTGCCTGCTCGATCCGTCCGTTCCAGAAGGTATGTTTGTCAATTTTGATGCCGCAGAAGCGGATCTGGCTGGTCAAAAGTTCGGGAAGAAGGTCTTCGCAAACATCGTCTGCCCACACTTCTATTCCCCACTGATGGAGCGTTGCGATGCATTTCCTCAGCGCCCGGCTTTGCGTATCGTCGAGTTGTACCATCGTATGGAGATCGGTGACCTCGATAGCAAGTCTCTCCGGGCAGGGTGTTTCTTCTTTGAGCCTGTCGAGGAAGTCCGTTTCCAGCAGTAAATCCGATGTCGCATTGAGGTAATACTTGTCGCCCTCTTCGCAAAACATGGCATGACGAAGCTGCGCAAAGAAGTGCGCCTTACGCAGCGTCGAGGACATCGAGCCAAAGTAGTCTTCAAGATCGACGTGGGGCTTTGCCGTGGACAATACCTCCCAGGCAATCACATTTTCGCTGCGCAGTGCCCGGATGGATTCGAACTTATAGCCGGTTAGCATGATAAAAGTGCGTAACGCTCCGTGGTGATTTCAGGAGCTGCACATTTTATTTATTTGGTTTTTGGTGGGATATTCATAGATAAAAATGGCTTATATAAAGTGTTTTTATCTAATTTATAAGGCTTGTAAAGGATTATTTATTTTCATAAGCGCCCGGCAGAACGCCGGGCGCGACGCGCATTAACCCGCTTTGCTGATGATTTTGATTTCGACCATGCCAATTCCGATCTCGCGCGGTGAGTGCCCAAGGATATTTCCCTCATTCGTGGACTGCGGGTCCGGCGGCACGATCACCAGGGTATTGCTGCGCGAAGGATTCTCAAAATGCAGCGTTTGTGTGCTCACGTCGTATCCAAGCGTTAACGTCTGCTCCCGATCCCCCACGCGCACGGGTACGGGCTTGTTAGCATTGGGGCCATACGCTCTGGCGGTGATCACCAGGTCGAACTGTTCCGGCAGCGGATGGGCGTATTCAATTTTCACCTCATTGCCCAGCTGCGCGTTGGACCAGCGCCCCCAGGACTCCGGACGCGAGATGCCGCTAAACTGCTTCACTTCTTCCGGTGCGCCGGCCACGTTAAAGATAAAGCTATCCGCTTTGTAACGAATATCGTTATCGTTGATTTTCAGCATGTCGATGTTGTGCTGATAGCGCGCGGTATCAATCACCGTATCGTTGAACGCGGTTTTGCCCTTCCACTGCGCCTTATCAACGTGCTGCACGGTTTGCTCCCCGCCGAGCTGACCCTGAGAGACGCACCAGTCGGTAGAAAGCGCCAGCGGCTGCGACCAGAGCTGGCCCATTTTGTAGCATCGGTCGACCCAGACAAAATTATCGCGTGGCGCGAAATCGGCCAGCTGATAGCGCAGCGGCGCGGAATATTCGCTTTCCGGCAGCGGCTCAACGCGCCCCTCCGACACGCGCACCAGCAGCGGCAGACGGAAGCTGCTGCCCGAGAAGGCAATCGTGTTTTTATCCCGATCGACGGTGAAGTCCTTCATCTCTTTCGGGAAGTTCCACAGGCGGATAATGTCTGGCTTCCAGGCGAGGATTTTATCCTTCATGTTGAGGAACACTTCCGACAGGGACTGCCCCGACAGCGTGCTGCGGCCAAGGCCAATAAAGTTGTCGCCGCCCAGAATGTCCAGCACGGTTGCGCCGTTATCCATGGAGTTGCGTTTGGTGGCAATGACCTCCTGCTGCGGCTGGTCGCCGCGCAGGACGAAGAACAGGTTGCTGCGATCCTGCTTATTGAGCTGATCCCATGCGCTGTTTTTCATCGCCAGATGGTCAGACGAAACGACGATGACGGTGTTTTTAAACCAGGGCGAGGCTTTGATTTTCTCGACCAGCGCGGCAATGTGTTCCTGACTGCAGGTGACGGCGCTGAAAGATTTGTTGTTTTTGCCGTCCACGTCATAGCTTTTGCGCTTGCAGCTGCGCGAGACGAACCCGTCCGGATGGTGTGTGTCCACCGTCAGCGCAAAGAGAGAGAAACGCTTGCCCGCGCGGGACAGCTCCTCGAATTTCTTCCAGGTTTCGTCGAGTACCGTATCGTCATAGAAGCCCCAGTCGTTGCGGTAGCTCGGATCGGTAACCGTCGTTTTTAACTCTTCAGAGCCATACAGGTGGTCAAAACCGTGGGATTTCAGGAACACATCTTTTCCGGCAAAGCGCAGGTTTGCCCCCTGCACAAAATAGTTTTCGTAGCCGGAGTTTTTCAGGATATCGCCGAGGCAAATATTCTGCGGGAAGAAGGTCGACATGGAGGCTGAGGCGTTACCTTCAAAAGGCGCGAACAGCGGAATACCGCACTGGGAGGCAACCATCCCGGCAATCGTATAATCCGTACCGGGCAGCTGCATGGTGTGGCTGAAATCGAGCCCTTCATTTTTCAGCGCACCCAGGTCCGGCGTCAGGTTCGGGAATGCATCGTTATCAAAGTAAGTGCGTTCCAGGCTTTCACCGTAGATGTAGACCAGGTTGAGCTTCGGGTTGGCGATCGTTTTCGACGGTTCTTTGTAGTAAGCCACGAAATCCGGATCGCCGTCGCGCGACTGCGATTTCACCAGCTCGGTGATCTGATGGAACGCCGGGCTGGCGTCGACGGAGGCCAGCGCCAGGAATAACGCCAGCAGGCTGTAGCCATGATGGTGCGGATGATGGCGACGTCGACGCAGCACCCAGGCCAGCGCGCCAAATATCGTCACCAGCGCGACGATAAGGCCGAGCCCAGGCAGAATGTACTTGCCCACGCCCGCGCCCGTCAGGCTGTTCGTCAGCGTGTAGAGTACCGCATCGTTAATACCGTCACCGGTAAAGTAATCGCTGGCGTATAAGGTAATGTTTAAAATGATAAAAATGCCGAGCACCACCAGCGTGGCGATAAACCACCAGGTGTTACGGCCGGCTTTCCACGCGTAAACGCCGACAGAAGCCAGAAAAAGGATAAGAGACATGAATTCAGACAACAGCATATCCTCGTGACGCCAGATAATTCGCTGGCTAACTGTTTATTTTTTGGGTCATACAATGTAATTGCGATGTCGTTAAGCTGCAATTTTAGTGTCACGAAAGTGTGCTGTTGTTAGGATTTGGTTTAGAAAATCGTTTTTATGAAGACGTGCACATCCTGACAAACGGACGCTGAGGCGGTGGCAGGTAGGGAAAACGCTCATTTAGCGCCGCGCTGCAAGACTATCGCATTAAACGCGGCGTGTTGTGGCAGAAAATGGGATGGATCAGGAGATGAAATTAACGCCTTGTTTCAGCACCAGATCGCAGGCTTTGGTTTTCACCTGTTTTGCCAGAGAAGAGTTGCCGAGGGTGCTCAGATTCAGCTGCTGCCCGTTTTGTGCGTTAAGCAGGCCCTGAATGCCGTCCATATAGTTGGTGTCCGCTTTTTGCTCCTGGGTATCCAGACCCAGTTTACCCAACACCTGGTTTTTCACGTTTTGCGCGTCGGTCACGGAGGCCAGCTTTTGCTTCGCGCAATATTCCAGAATCCCCGCCGCGTTGTTCATCGTGCCCGCACTCAGACTCTGGGAGCTGTTGCCCAGCAGGCTGGTAAGAGAAGAGGCGGAGAGTCCACCCTGAGAGCTGCTGCTCTCTTTGGTCAGCTCATTTGCTGCGCTTGACAGGGACTCCTGCCAGGACGTCGCTTGCGCTGCGCCGGTCACCAGCAGCGCGCCTAAAAAGGTGCTGATTAGAATCTGTTTTTTCATTATGGCTCTCTCAAAAAGGTCCGTTTTGGGCCGAGGGGTTCCAGTATATACCTATGCCCTGTCGGCGATTCCTGGAACTGTCTTAATACTCTTTGCCGGTGACGCGGCTGCGGTAGCTTTCCCAGTCGAAAATGACATACAGGCTGTTACCCAGCTTCATGCGGTCCATGACGCGTTCACCTAATAAGCGGGTCATTTCGTCGATGTTGTGGTTCGTCAGCATGCCGGTGGGGCGTTTGGACGAAGAGCGGCGATCGACAATCTGGTTGATGATCACTTTTTCATAGCGGGATTCCGTCTGAACGCCAATCTCGTCGATGACCAGTAAATCGACATTGCTTAAATCATTAAGCAATTGCTCTTCACTGGTTTCGCGGTTGCTGAAGGTGTCTTTCATCGCGGACATGATATCGGCCACGGTGATGATGAGGACCGATTTACCGCGCAGAAGCAGCTCGTTGCAGATGGCGGCAGCAAGGTGATTTTTGCCGGTGCCCGGCTTGCCGCTGAAAATGAAGCTGGCGATATTGCCGTCGAATTCATCCACGTACTGACGGGCGGCGGCAAGGGCGTTCATCTGCCCGTTGGTCTCAATTTTATAGTTATCGAACGAGCAGTTCTGGTGCAGGGGACGGATACCGGAACGGTTAAAGGTGCGCTGCATTTTCATCGCCCGATTTTCGCGGGCAAGCGCGGCGGCGCGGATCTTGCCTTGCTCTTTTTGCCACGCCAGCAGCTCTTCACCGGTGGTGAAAGCAGGCTTCACGTTGGCAGGCATCATTTTTTGCAGACGTTTCATCAGGTCGCCGACGTTCTTCATTTCGCACCTCGGAATCCGCTGGGGATCTGTTTATCCGGTTCTGAAAACGCGTTGATGTCGCGTTTTGGCTGGCCATTGTTGCCGGCGCGAGTAATTTGCAGATGACGCGCGAGCTTTTGCTGCCACTGAATATGGGTGAAGACTTTACCTTCCGCCTGCCACCAGGCAGTAAACGCGGCAAGCTCTTCCGCGGTGGCCGGTTGGGTTAACGCAATCCCCCACAGCGCGGCCTGCCGCTGAAAATCCGCATCCGGCTGCCAGCCCGTGTAAAGAGCAAATTTTCCCATTGGAACGGTCACGGGAACGTTGACCGGCTCATCAAAGAACTGGTTGTCCAGCGTGACATCGCTCGCCGGGCGTGACAGTTGCGCTTCAATCTCCAGAAGCTGTGCCAGACGTTCCGGTGTGATTGCGTAAAACGCCGGCGCGTTGTCGGTAAAAACGGCAACCGTGCCGCCTTCAGCGTGGGTCAACACACCGCGTGGGTCGCGCATAAAGGCATCAATGCCAGCAATGCTGGTGGTCAGAATTCTGGAGGACATAACGCTTACTCTACTGATTACTACGGGCGTGATATGGGCTTATGGTAGCACAGAGAGGGGAAAGGGAAGGAGGGGATTTCCCCGGTGGTGCTGCGCTTACCGAGGCTACAGTCGTAGGCCGAATAAGCGCAGCGCCATCAGGCAGTTATCACGCAATGATGTTCAGCGTGACGTCGATGTTGCCGCGGGTCGCGTTAGAGTACGGGCAAACAATGTGTGCTGCATCGACCAGCTTTTTAGCTTCCGCAGGATCCATACCTTCAACATGGATGTTCAGCTTTGCTTCGATACCAAAACCGGTTGGCAGCGGGCCAATCCCCACTTCGCCTTCAATAAAGGCATCTTTTGGCAGGGTGAATTTGTCGCGTGCGGCCACGAACTTCATCGCGCCGAGGAAGCAGGCAGAGTAGCCCGCAGCAAACAGCTGCTCAGGGTTAGTCACTTCTCCGCCCATGCCGCCCATCTCTTTTGGCACACCCAGTTTGACGTCCAGTACGCCATCGGAGGAGGTGGCACGGCCGTCACGGCCACCGGTGGCTTTTGCTTTGGCGGTATAAACAACTTTTTCTAAAGACATGGCAGGTTCCTCATCTTGTTTTGATATGTGCTATTAAATAGCGTGCGATATATATGGGCAAATAATAACGCCTAAAGTATAGCGTTACGCGCGGTGTAGCTGTTGTCGCAAAAGTTCGAGCTCCTGTTTGAGCGTCACCAGAGTGTCAGTATCACACTGCGCTGCGCAACCCACCGCATCGGGGATACCCCGTGCCTGCTGCTGAAGTTCACGTCCCGTTTCACTCAGGGTGACGGCGACCTGACGTTCGTCTTTACGCGAACGGTGACGGTTGATTAGGCCGGCACTTTCCAGCCGCTTCAACAGCGGCGTCAGCGTCGCAGAGTCCAGAAACAGCCGTTCGCCGATGTCCGACACCGTTATGTCATCCTGCTCCCACAGCACCAGCATCACCAGATATTGCGGGTAAGTCAGGTTCAGCGGTGCCAGCAGCTGCCGGTACAGCTTATTAAGCGCCAGATTTGCCGAATAGAGGGCAAAGCAGAGCTGGTTATCCAGCTTGAGCGCAGCGGTTGCGTCGTTCGTTTTCGCGTTCATGAGATGAATATAGATAGTGTGCAATTTAATTGCAAGCAATTTTATGGGCAGGTGTAACGGAGCGCTACCTGAACGGCCATTTTGCGGTAGTGCTCGCGCTGAGCCTGTTCGTCTGCGCCATCTTCAAACAACAGCGTAAAGGTGTAGCTGTTGGCAACGTAGTGAAAGCTGAAGCTGCTTATCAGGCGGTGAAGATCGCGGGCGTCAACGGTCTGGCTGAATAGCTGTTTTTCTTTGCCCCGGTGCAGGATGCCCTCCAGCAGGTCGAGCGCGCTACGGTTGACCTGACGAAGATAGTTCGACTGCTGCATAAAGCGGCCGCGCTGCATGTTTTCCATGCAGATAATCCGGATGTAATCCGGATGGTCGGCATGATAGTCAAAGGTAGCTTCAACCAGATTGACCAGCGCTTCGACGGGAGGCATTCCCGCCAGGCTTAGCGCTTTTTCACTGGCGCGAATCTGAGTGTAAACATGTTCCAGGACCAGGAGATAGAGGTTCTCTTTATTCTTAAAATGGTAAACCACCATGCGTTTGGTCGTACCCGCTTTCTCCGCGATCTGCTCCATGCGGGCACCGTTCAATCCATACTCGGCAAAAAGCGCGATGGCGCTCTGAAAGATTTTCTCTTTCAGGCTAGATTCTTCGCTGTGCTCGGGGTGTTCGCTGCCAGGGTTAGCCACATCCTTTCCTTATTTTCACCAAACGGACCAGAAGGATTATCTCCACGGCAGCGAAATAACACAAATATCAAACGCGTGGGCGTTTGCGGTACAGCCACAGCCCGGGGATCGACAGCCCGATAGAGAGCGCGCCAACGATGGACGACGCCTTAAGAAAGTTGCTCAGGAGGAGGATCATCTGAGGTTCGGTGTAGCCAAAATGGCTGATTTTCACCGCGGAAATCATCGCTGTGTACGCAGATATGCCCGGGAACATCGGGATAACGGCGGCGACGGTGAACACTTTTGGATGCGCCAGATACCAGCGCGACCACTGGATGCCGATACTGCCAACCAGCATGGAAGCCATAAATGTTGACCATTCGATGTTAAAACCCGCCGTCATCATCACCATTCGCGAGCCATGACCAATCGCGCCCAGCAGTGCACACCATGGCAACGCGCGTTGCGGAACGTTAAATACCATCGCAAAGCCGACGGCAGGAATGGCGGCCAGAAGCATGTCCTGTGCCAGCGCCAGCAGAAAATCTATCACGCCCATCCGCGTAACCCCCACAGTGTCATGGCCATGACCACGCCGATGCAGGTCGCCAGCGTCAGCAGGCTGGCAATAGCCCAGCGTGCCAGACCTGTATTGATGTGCCCTTTAAACATGTCGGCGACGGCGTTTATCAACGGAAAGCCCGGGACCAACAGAAGCACGCTGGCGGCCATAGCAATCGTCGGGGTGCTGGCAAACTGCGGCAGGCGCAGCAGCAGACCGGAAACCGTGGTGGCGACAAACGCGGTAATACAGAAGTTAATTTGCGGATGCAGCTGTCGGTGCGTCAGCAGCTGGCGAACATACATGGCGATACTGCTGGCGAAAAAGGTGACGATCGCACCGTCCCAGCCGCCTTTATTGAGCTTACAAAAGCAGGCGCACGACAGCCCTACCATCAACACGACAAGCCAGCGCGGATAACGTAATGGCTTAATTTGGCTGAACCTTTTTTCAATCTCCCGAAGTTCGAGAAGCTTATGTTCAGCAAGGATGACGATGTGCTGCACTTCGGTCACGACGTGCATGTTAATGCCACGGTCATGGTTTTTGCGGGTGGAGGTCAGGCACTGACCGTCTTTGATCGTGGTCAGCACAATGGCGTTGGATGAAATAGCGCTTTCAACGCTATCCATACCCAGCGCCAGTCCCAGTCGGGTGGAAAGCTCCTCAACCAGCGCGCTTTCCGCGCCATGCTGGAGCAGAAAAAGACCGCACTGGATACATAGCCGCGTGATAGCACGCTGCGTTGACCGATCTGCCTGCATGTATTGTCCTGAAAAAGGTTGAAAGTTGCCGGTTGGGCCATAGCAATTATTTTTAACACAAAGTGCAGTGTCTCTTGCTGTGGGCCAGATCAAGGTTTATGCAAACAGTTGCCGTCCCTTAGTGCGGAAGAGCTTGGGATTAATTTATCATTTTCATGAATAATTAATATTGAAAGATAAGTTATTTATATTTAGTTATTCTAATTTTATATTGTAGTTATTTTAATGGCACTGCAATTAAATTTTGTTTCGCTTTGTGAGATATTAGTGCTGTTTAGGCATTTCTTATACTAAGAATACATCTCATCTTCTACTTGTATTAACCTGCATTACACTCAGGGACAAAAATACTCATACGTTGATGCGTTTTAACGTTACTCATCAAATGAAGAATGGACACGGAGGGTCTATGTTGTCTTTGCACGGTAAGCATAGCGTTATCATCAGCCGGATACCTGTGATGCAAAACGGGTTAGGGGGCGTGATGACTCGCCATTTCCCCGATTTTGAATTGACCTATTGCAACTCATTGCAGGAGTTAACGCTGCTCCAGCTACGCCGCGCTGACGTCATCATTGCCGACATTTCAGGCGAATACTGGAATCCTCGAGGGGCGCTTGAAGAGTATTTCAGTTTATTGAATCAATACCGGAATATTCACTGGATCTTTTTAGTTTCGCGGCCACTTAACCCTATTGCCGTTGAGTTACTTGTGCGCCCTGAAAGTACGTTGCTTTCTGATATGGAACCCATTGAAGGCCTGGTTAACGCTGTACGGGCAGGTCGCGAACGCGCAGAGCGAGTAAGCCAGATGTTGTTAACCCCGGAACCTCTAAGTTCAGAGGAGGAAAACGAACATGTTATCGCGCTCACGCACTCCGAACGCAAGGTATTGAGACTGTTAGGTAAAGGATGGGGGATCAACCAAATCGCCACATTGCTCAAGAAGAGCAATAAAACCATCAGTGCGCAGAAAAACAGTGCGATGCGACGACTTTCATTACGCAGTAACGCCGATATGTACGCCTGGATAAACAGTACACAGGGAATGCGAGAGCTGAGTTTGATGTCAGCCTATGGAGAGTTCGAAGAATGGAAAAAACCGATTCAACAAGCCATATTGCCATCGTCGAAAATTGCACGATGAGTGCTGTTGGGCTAAAGCATCTTTTTGCGATGCCCGGCCTGAATCATTACCAACTGCATCTGTTTAGTGAATTTGACAGTTTTAAGAAAGCACTTCAGCACGTCAATTTTTTCTCGCTGATCTATTCATATTCCGATGCGCGGGAAGAGCGTCGTAGCTGCCTGGCGCACCTGCGGGATTTTGCGTTTACGCATGGTCATATCCAGCGCATCATCTTGGTCGCTGACGAGATGGAAGCAAGATTAATTAGCTATCTTTCCCCGTCACGCCTTCACGGTGTGGTTAGTAAATCGCTGACGCTTGAGCTCCTGCAGAAGGAACTCATGGTGTTGTTGAGTGAAACCTTGTGCATCAATGACAATATGATGAATCACTGGTACCGGAGTCAAAGCAGAATGTTAAGCCCAACGGAAAGGGCAATATTGCGTTATATGTCTTGCGGGTATTCCATTCCTCAAATCGCGGCACGGCTTGAACGCAATATTAAGACCATCCGGGCGCATAAGTTTAATGCGATGGTGAAGCTGGGGGTGAACTCTGACGTAGGGTTGCTCGATGCGGCAGATATTATTACCCACCTTTCGGCAAGAGAACCGCGAAGTCCGACGCTTAGCAAGCCGACCTTTTTATAACCTGCCTGTTGCGCGCCAGACAGGCTCTGGCGCATCAATCAGATGCAAACATCCACCCATTTTGCGGAAGTCAGCTCTGCCATTCTGTCAGGTGAGATACGCACAGCGCTGTGAATTGCGCCTGCGGCGGGCAGCACTTCGGCGTACTGCTTTAACGAGACATCGCAGTAAACCGCGAGCGGGTTTTCCAGGCCAAACGGGCACACGCCCCCAACGGGGTGACCGGTTATGGTCACCACTTCATCACTGCTGAGCATGCGCGCTTTTGCACCAAAGGTGTCTTTCAGCTTTTTGTTATCCAGACGCGCATCGCCTTTCGCTACCACCAGAATCACCTCATTTTTCACCTTTAGTGACAAGGTCTTGGCGATTTGTCCCGGTTCCACACGGTGGGCGGCAGCAGCCAACGCAACGGTAGCGGTACTCTGGCTAAGTTCAATGACGTCTATATCCGGCGCGTTGTCGGCAAAAAACTGCTGTACAGACTGCAAACTCATTGTTTCCTCCTGACAAATATCCTGCGTAATCTGTCATAAGAATTTATGCTCTGTAAATATCTCTTCAGTAACAAATATACCGAACGGCTGATTTCTGGATCCTCTTCACAATCACGGAAACCGGTTACAGTAACCGGTTGCAGAGCGTGATGCGTCGATTAATACTGAGTACGTAACGTCCCCTGTATCTAATAATAAGAGCAAATTATGAAACCATTCCGTCTTAGCAGTACTACTGGTACACAAGCCAGCAAGGTTGTGAAGGTGATTTATGGAACAACGTGCGGCGCAAATGTGCCCGTAACAAACGTCTGACAGGAGATCTGCCATGTCTGCCAACCATGCTGCGTTTAACCTAATATTCCGTTTTGTTGAAAATTACGTCAGCCCGATTGCCGGGCGGATCTCTTCCCAGCGTCATGTGATGGCCATTCGTGATGGGTTCATCTCCGCGATGCCATTCATGATTGTGGGTTCATTTTTGTTAGTGTTCGCATACCCGCCATTTTCGCCTGATACCACCTGGAGTTTCGCCCGCGCCTGGCTGGATATGGCGAAGCAGTTTGAAGGTCAGATCCTGACGCCGTTTGATATGACGATGGGCATTATGTCCATTTATATCTGTGCGGCCATTGCCTATAACCTTGGCAAACACTATGTCAAATCGCACCAGTTAGACCCGTTTATGTGCGCCATGCTGTCGCTGATGGCATTTCTGCTGGTCGCGGCACCGAAAACCAAAGGCACGCTGCCTGTCGACAGCCTGGGTGGAACGGGGATTTTTACCGCGATTCTGGTGGCGATCTACTGCGTTGAGATGATGCGTTTCCTCAAGGCGCACAACATCGGTATTCGCCTGCCAGACCAAGTACCTCCGATGATCAAAAACTCTTTTGATCTGCTCATCCCTGTGCTGGTGGTAGTCTTGACGCTTTACCCTCTGAGCCTGGTCATTCAGTCTCAGTTCGGCATGCTGATCCCGCAGGCCATTATGTCGGTCTTTAAACCTCTTGTTTCCGCAGCGGATTCCCTGCCTGCGATCCTGCTGGCCGTGTTGATTGGTCATCTGCTGTGGTTCGCCGGGATCCACGGAGCCGCCATCGTCTCCGGGATGCTTCAGATGTTCTGGCTCACGAACCTCGGCGCGAACCAGACCGCTCTGGCCGCCAGCCAGCCTCTGCCGCATATTTTTATGGAGGCGTTCTGGACGTTCTTTATCGTGATTGGCGGGTCGGGCGCCACGATGGGGCTGGTGATTTGCTATCTGCGTAGCCGTTCAGCGCATTTACGCTCTATCGGGCGTTTGAGCGTGGTACCCAGCTTCTTTAACATCAATGAACCTGTCATTTTCGGTACGCCGATTGTGATGAACCCGGTGTTCTTTATTCCGTTCCTGCTGGCACCGATGGTAAATGCCGTGCTGGCCTGGGCGGCGATGACGTTTGACCTGATTGGACGCGTCATCTCAGTAGTCCCCTGGACAGCACCGGCGCCAATAGGTGCAGCGTGGGCTCTGGGCTGGGATTTCCGCGCGGCTATTCTGGTTGTGGTTCTTGCCTGCGTATCGGCAATCATCTACTTCCCGTTCTTCAAAGTATACGAGAAACAGCTGCTGGAGCAGGAAGCGGAAGAAGCGCAGCGTAACGCGGAAGAGGACAATCAGCAGGTGGCATAGGTAAAAACAAAACGGCAACGCATGTTGCCGTTTTTAGTGGTTATTCCCTCTCCTTGTGTGAGAGGGTTTAGGCCGGGCCCGGTTTTGTAGGCCCGGTAAGCAAAGCGCCACCGGGCAATTCACTGCTCTACTTCAGCGTACAGTCCCCACACTGCTTAACGTCCGGCAGGCGATAGCGCTGGCAGCAGGTGCGGCGAACCAGAAGCCCATCACGGAGCACGACGGTGCGGAATAGCGGGTTGTCACGGCCATCGGAAAGCTGTTTTGCAAAGAAACAGGACTGACGCAGGGCATCAACATTCTCATCACCAAGCAGAGGCTTCATTTCCGTTAAATACCAGTGGATTAAATAGCCCGTATTGCTCCAGATAAGCTTTGCGTTAATCTCTCCCGTCGCTTCAAGCACTTCCACCACCGGGATCAGGGCCTGGATGATAAGCTGCTCCATACGTTCCTGAGCCGTCAGGCGTTCAGCGTTCTGGTCTTCGTGGAGATCAATCCAGAAACAGGCCGCACGCCCGGTTTCGTGGAACTCGACGTGGAAATTATCCGGCGAGAGTTCCAGCATGCTCTTCTGGGTTAACAGCGCCAGCATGAGGGGGGGCACCATCAGCCCGATATACCACTGCGCCCATAGAGAGAGCAGGGGTTTATTTTCCCGCGTAAGGGTGGGCTGATTGCGATAGATATGGTCGGAATAGGTAGCCAGCAGAGACTGCAGTTTTGTCGGGTGACGCCACTCTGAGAGCGTCATGGCGTGATTCGGGTGCGCTTCATCAAGCCGGATGAAGTCCAGCAGGTGGGCGCGCGTCTCCGCAATCTTATCCCGTATGGCATCCGCAAGCGAAACATTCCCGCTGGTGAGGGGCGCTCGCCAGAGGAGTGGTTCGACGATGTGTGCGGTATGCGTAGCCATAGTATAGATAGAAATCTAAATGATAATGATTGCCAATCCTAACTATTGCTTATACCAATGGCAAGACTTTTGTCCGGGTGACATCGTCGTGATGTTTAAGCCGTCTGCAGCTCTTCACTCAGCAGAATGTTATTGCGCCCCATATGCTTGGCTTCATAGAGGGCTTTGTCCGCTTTTTCCAGCGCGCCTTCTACGTCTTCATCCTCGAAAATGGCAATACCAATGCTGATGGTGACGTTTGTCGCGACGCTCTCGTTAAACAGATGCGGGATTTTCAAATCGTAGACTTTCTGACGGATCCGCTCGGCCGTCTGGCGAGCATGTTCGAGAGAAATATTCGTCAACAGCACCATAAACTCTTCCCCGCCAAAACGCGCCACAATATCGCGGGAACGCACGGCGTCGCGGATTGCCGCAGAGACACGTTTCAGCGCCTGGTCGCCCATCATGTGGCCATAATGGTCGTTATAGGCTTTGAAGTGATCGATATCCATCAGCAGGACAAAATGTTCGCCATTTTCAACCGTCGGCAGATTCTCCAGACGGCTTTGCAGACCGCGACGATTATAAAGCCCGGTAAGCGGGTCCATCATGCTGAGATCGGTAAGGGTTTCTCGCTCTTCCAGAAGACGTGAGAGCAGCTCCTGAGCAAAACGGTCGTTACGTGTTTGCAAAATGTTATGAATAGCAATTGCCACCACAGGAAGTGCGAAAGAATAGGTCATTCTCAGCCATATATCGTGATCGCTTAACCACAGGCAGACAATAAACGTAGGCAGTGAGTGCAGCGTAAAGGCTTTGATATTACTGGCGAATGCCAGCGTTCCGATAAAAAGCACCGTTAATAGGGCGATTAACAAATACGTCGCGTGATCGTGGGTAATTAAGGCGAATTTAGACACAATTTGCCAGGCCCACAAAATACCGAATATCCCTGAAACAACAGGAATATTTATCTTCCGCGCGCGCTTTCTCCAGTGCCAGACGAACAGGCCGGTGCTGATGGAGAAAATAGCAATAAGTGGGGCTGATAACAGGCGTACAGAATTGAGCGGATTTGTTACCGAGAACACTGCCGAGGTTGCGTTCAGAAATAAAAATAAACGTAACGACAATTGATATTTTCTGTGAACCAAAGACCGCCAGGATTGTGATGTCATAGTCGTGCGTTTTTATTAAAATTTAATTAAAACAAATAAGTAGGTGCTGTATCGCAATAAAATATGAAAAAAACTCAAAGAGTAATTATCAGAAAATCTTTAGATGTTGTTAACAGGTGTGCAATTTATCACCTTAGGCAATTCCTGTCATTACGGGAAAGGTAAAGGACGATGGATTTTGATTCATTCAGCTGACAAATGATAATCCGTGTCATATGATATTGGTTATCATTATCGCTTTGAGAGGGCAGAGCATGTTGAACAGGGCGCTTGGCAGTGGTTGGGGGGTATTGCTACCGGGAGCCATTCTCGGCGGGTTGACGTTTGCCGATCTCTCCCTTGATACATGGAAAGCGATCATTGTGTCAGGACTGTTAGTCACGTCAGGCATGATCTGGCATAAGCAACTGCGCCACTTTGTTTTACTACCATCATGTGTAGCACTGGTCAGTGGAATTCTGGTGATACTGATGAGCTTGAAATAACAGGGAAAAGAAGAGGAACTACAGAAGGGATGTAAGATAATTGGTGCGAGGGGGGGGACTCGAACCCCCACATCCTAAGGACACTAACACCTGAAGCTAGCGCGTCTACCAATTCCGCCACCTTCGCACAGTCATCTTACTATTGTTGATATCGCCTCGTTGGTGCGAGGGGGGGGACTCGAACCCCCACATCCGTAAGGACACTAACACCTGAAGCTAGCGCGTCTACCAATTCCGCCACCTTCGCCCAGTGCGAGCAATATCATTGTGATTTATGGTGCGAGGGGGGGGACTCGAACCCCCACATCCGTAAGGACACTAACACCTGAAGCTAGCGCGTCTACCAATTCCGCCACCTTCGCATACCATCGATACTGTAAAAGTATCGTAACCACGGAGGCGCATTCTAGATGTTTTCAGCTTTACGTCAACAGAAAAGTGCGCGCGACGCCTTGATTGCTGCAAAAATGGCCGATGCAGGCGCCATGCGGAGCCGGATGGTGCTTGCACTTATCCGGCCTGCATGAGTGGAGATTACTTTTTGGCCTGACGCGTCATCACGGTACGGTAGACCTTAAAGCGGCCGGTCTGGGCGATCACTTCGTGGAAACCGAAGGTTTCGTCAAGCACTTTCGGGTACGCCAGGAAGGCGTTCGCGACAATACGCAGCTCACCGCCGCTGTTGAGGTGACGGACCGCGCCACGGATCAGCGTTTGCGCGGCTTCCAGGCTGGTCTCCATACCGTCGTGGAACGGCGGGTTAGAGATGATCATGTCGAAGCGACCGGTGACGTCGGAGAAGACGTTGCTGGCAATCACCTCGCCTTCAATACCGTTTGCGGCAAGCGTTGCGCGGCTGGCTTCTACCGCCGGAGCGCTCACGTCACACAGGGTTAAGCGCACTTTTGGTGAATGGCTGGCGAGCACGGTAGAGAGCACGCCCGCACCGCATCCTACGTCCAGCACTTTGCCTTTGGTGTGCGGCGTCAGGGTGGAGAGCAACAGCTTGCTACCCGTATCCAGCGCGTCGCGGCTGAACACGCCCGGCAGGGTTTTGATGGTCAGGCCGTCAAGCTGGTACTCGTCCCAGTAAGCCTGCGCATCAAACGTTGTCTGTTTTTCCAGACGGCCATGGTAGAGACCACAGCGGCGAGCGCTGTCGACTTTATTCAACGGCGCGTAGCCTTCCAGCATCTGTTCAGCGCTACGCACGCCGCTGCGGTTTTCACCGACCACGAAAATATCGCAGCCGACCGGCAGCAGGGAGAGCAGGTTCATCAGCTGGAACTGGGCCTCAGGTTTATTCTTCGGCCAGTAGTAGATCAGCGTATCGCATTCGGCAATATCGCTCTGCTCTGCCACCAGGCTAAAGCGCGCGCGCTCGCCCATCTGGCGGCTCAGCACCTGCCAGTGGTGGTAGTATTGGGTATGGGCACGGCTTTCAGCACAGTCGAAACGCGCAGGCAGGTCATCCTGCATATCTCCGGCAAACAGAATACGGCTTTCTTCGAAATCATCACTGTGACGCAGCAAGACTTCACTTGCCGGGGTAAATGCAGACATGAATTGTTCCTCAATAAACTCAGGCGGGGATTATAGTAGGTAGATGGCGCACTTTCGACACATTTGCTATATTTGCGCGCCTGAGAGACAGGAGTTTTCCCTATGACATCCCGACGAGACTGGCAGTTGCAGCAGCTGGGCATTACCCAGTGGGCTTTGCGTCGCCCGACGGCGTTGCAGGGCGAAATCGCCATCTCCATCCCGGCGCACGTTCGTCTGGTGATGGTGGCAGAAGAACTGCCTGCCCTGAATGACCCCCTGATCGGTGATGTCCTTCGCAGCCTGAAGCTGACGGCCGACCAGGTTTTACCGCTGACGCCAGAGCGTGTCGCGATGCTGCCTCCTGATAGCCGCTGTAACAGCTGGCGTATCGGAGAGGCAAATGAGATCTCTCTTCAGGGGAGCCAGATCTGCTCGCCAGCGCTGGACGAACTGAAAGCCAACCCAAAAGCGCGCAGCGCGCTATGGCAACAAATCTGCGAATATGAACACGATTTCTTCCCTCACGACGCCTGACCTGTCCACCGCGTTCGCGATTGAAACACGCGCCCACGCGTTTCCGTGGAGCGAAAAAACTTTCGCCAGCAATCAGGGCGAACGGTATCTGAACTACCGCCTGGACGTTGACGGCACCATGGCCGCTTTCGCGATCACGCAGGTTGTTCTTGATGAAGCGACGCTGTTTAATATCGCGGTTGATCCCGCGTTTCAGCGCCGTGGGCTGGGAAGAGAACTGCTTGAGCACCTCATCCGTGAGCTCGAAACCCGTGACGTTTTCACCCTGTGGCTGGAGGTGCGCGCGTCGAATGTCGCCGCCATCGCGCTCTATCAAAGCTTAGGCTTTAACGAGGCGACAATCCGCCGTAACTACTACCCCACCGCAGAGGGACGTGAAGACGCCATTATCATGGCTCTGCCGATTGGATAACGAATATAAGGTTGTAACGATGAAATGGGACTGGATTTTCTTTGATGCCGACGAAACGCTGTTTACGTTTGATTCGTTCGGCGGCCTGCAGCGGATGTTTCTCGACTATAGCGTGACCTTCACCGCTGAAGATTTTCAGGACTATCAGGCGGTAAATAAGCCGCTGTGGGTGGATTACCAGAACGGTGCCATCACCGCGTTACAGCTTCAGCACCAGCGCTTTGACGTCTGGGCGGAACGCTTAAAGGTCAGTCCGGGGACGCTGAACGATGCGTTCCTGAACGCGATGGCCGATATCTGTGCGCCGCTGCCGGGCGCGGTTTCCCTGCTGAATGCGTTGAAAGGCAAGGTGAAACTGGGGATCATCACCAACGGTTTTACCGCCCTGCAGCAGATCCGCCTTGAGCGCACCGGCCTGCGCGATCATTTCGACGCGCTGGTGATCTCGGAAGAGGTTGGCGTGCCGAAGCCGGATCCGCGTATTTTCGATTATGCGCTGGCGCAGGCCGGAAATCCCGACCGCGATCGCGTCCTTATGGTGGGTGATACGGCAGAGTCAGATATCCTGGGCGGCATCAAGTCAGGTCTGTCGACCGTGTGGCTCAACGCGCATGGCCGCGTGAAGCCTGAAGGCATCGAGCCGACCTGGACCGTGACGTCGTTGAACGAACTGGAGCAACTCCTGTGTAAACAATGATTGCCTGCCCCCCGTTGATGGGTAAAATAGCCGCAATTTTGTATTCCATGATGCGTGGCGTGCTGCCGCGCTTATAAAAGAAGATTTAATTATGACGTTGTCTCCTTATCTGCAAGAGGTGGCCAAGCGCCGCACTTTTGCCATTATCTCTCACCCGGATGCCGGTAAAACGACCATCACCGAGAAGGTGTTGCTGTTCGGACAGGCGATCCAGACTGCGGGTACCGTGAAAGGCCGTGGCTCCAGCCAGCATGCAAAATCCGACTGGATGGAGATGGAAAAGCAGCGTGGTATTTCGATTACCACCTCCGTGATGCAGTTCCCGTATCACGACTGCCTGGTGAACCTGCTGGACACCCCGGGCCACGAAGACTTCTCCGAAGATACCTACCGTACCCTGACGGCAGTGGACTGCTGTCTGATGGTGATCGACGCCGCGAAAGGTGTAGAAGACAGGACCCGTAAGCTGATGGAAGTCACCCGTCTGCGCGATACGCCGATCCTCACCTTTATGAACAAGCTCGACCGTGACATCCGCGATCCGATGGAGCTGATGGATGAAGTAGAAAACGAGCTGAAGATCGCCTGTGCGCCAATCACCTGGCCAATTGGCTGCGGTAAGCTGTTCAAAGGGGTGTATCACCTCTATAAAGACGAAACTTACCTGTATCAGACCGGTAAAGGCCACACCATTCAGGAAGTGCGCATTGTTAAAGGTCTGGACAACCCGGATCTGGACGCGGCGGTTGGCGAAGAGCTGGCCGCGCAGCTGCGCGAGGAGCTGGAGCTGGTCAAGGGCGCGTCTCACGAATTCGACAAAGAGCTGTTCCTGAGCGGCGAAATTACCCCGGTCTTCTTCGGTACCGCACTGGGTAACTTCGGCGTTGACCACATGCTCGACGGCCTGGTGGAGTGGGCGCCGCAGCCGATGCCGCGCAAAACCGACACCCGTGAAGTGGAAGCAAAAGAAGAGAAGTTCACCGGCTTCGTATTTAAGATTCAGGCCAACATGGACCCGAAACACCGTGACCGCGTGGCCTTTATGCGCGTGGTGTCCGGTAAGTATGAAAAGGGCATGAAGCTGCGCCAGGTGCGTATCGGGAAAGACGTTGTCATCTCCGACGCGCTGACCTTTATGGCGGGTGACCGTTCGCACGTTGAAGAGGCCTATCCGGGCGACATCATCGGGCTGCACAACCACGGCACCATCCAGATCGGTGATACCTTCACCCAGGGCGAAATGATGAAGTTCACCGGTATTCCGAACTTCGCGCCGGAGCTGTTCCGTCGCATTCGTCTGCGCGATCCGCTGAAGCAGAAACAGCTGTTGAAAGGCCTGGTCCAGCTTTCCGAAGAGGGCGCCGTGCAGGTCTTCCGCCCAATCGCGAACAACGATCTGATCGTTGGCGCGGTCGGCGTGCTGCAGTTTGACGTGGTCGTTGCGCGTCTGAAGAGCGAGTACAACGTGGAGGCGATTTACGAATCGGTGAACGTCGCGACTGCGCGCTGGGTTGAGTGTTCTGACGTGAAGAAATTCGAAGAATTTAAGCGTAAGAATGAAGTTCAGCTGGCGCTGGATGGTGGCGATAACCTGACCTATATCGCGCCAACGATGGTGAACCTGAACCTGACGCAGGAACGTTACCCTGACGTTCAGTTCCGTAAAACCCGCGAGCACTAATCCCCTCTCTGAGCACGGCTCCCGCCGTGCTCTTCTTTAATTCCTGTCTTATTAATCCCTTGCGGAATGTTCTTAATTCAACGCAATTTCACGCTATTCGCGCGTTTTTTGCCCAATTCTGAAAGCGGCTCTGTGAGAGTGATCTATATTTAACTCAGTGTTTAACACCGGGCGTGGATAAATTAACTGTTCAATGCATGACTTTAGGTTATCCATTTTGCCCGCGTGTTTATTCGCAATATATAAAACTACTAAGGAAGTATGCAGCCCGAATAACGGGTCAACACAGGAATAGATCGATGAATATGACAAGACTGAAGATTTCTAAAACTCTGCTGGCTGTAACTCTGGGTAGCGTTCTGGTGAGCGGCTCCGCCCTGGCGGAAAGCAGCACCATGGATAAAGCACAATCCACGGCCGATAACGCAGGGCAAAAAATCGATAGCTCTATGAATAAAGTCGGCAACTTCATGGATGACAGCTCAATCACAGCAAAAGTGAAAGCCGCACTGGTGGATGATGAAGCCATTAAGAGCACCGACATTTCCGTTAAGACCGACAAGAAAGTGGTCACGCTGAGCGGCTTTGTCGAAAGCCAGGCTCAGGCTGAACAGGCGGTGAAAGTGGCGAAAGGCGTCGAAGGTGTCGCATCCGTCAGCGATAAGCTGCACGTACGTGACGGCAAAAACGCGTCGGTGAAAGGTTATGCCGGTGATGCAGCCACCACCAGCGAAATCAAAGCTAAACTTTTAGCGGATGACATCGTGCCGTCCCGTAAGGTGAAAGTAGAAACCACCGATGGCGTGGTTCAGCTTTCCGGTACGGTAGATTCGCAGGCGCAAAGTGAACGTGCCGAGTCCATCGCGAAAGCGATTGACGGTGTGAAAAGCGTTAAAAACGATCTGAAAACGAAGTAAATCTTGACCATTCGCCCGTCTGGCTAACACCAGCGGGCGAAATAAGAACGACTCTGGAAAAACGCCGGTGAGTGACCTGAGCGCTCACGTTTAGCGGCCGACATTAACTATGGTAAAGGAGAAGCTTATGTTTCGTTGGGGCATTATATTTCTGGTTATCGCGTTAATTGCCGCCGCATTGGGCTTTGGTGGACTGGCAGGTACAGCGGCATGGGCAGCTAAAATTGTCTTCGTTGTGGGTATTATTCTGTTCCTGGTCAGCCTGTTTACGGGACGTCGACGTCCGTAGCAAACGCAATATTCCTTCAACAAAATAAAGCCAGTCACTGTGACTGGCTTTTTCTTATTTGCGGAACAGGTCGGGTGCGTTACTGTGGTGTTATAAAATAATCAAAACAGGAAAGCAGAGGTGGGGCAACGAATTCCCGTTACGCTCGGCAATATTGCGCCGCTGACGTTAAAACCGTTCCGCGCAGGTCAACTCGCGCTGGTATGCGAGGGTGGCGGACAGCGCGGCATTTTCACCGCCGGTGTGCTGGATGAGTTTATGCGCGCGCAGTTCAACCCTTTTGACCTCTATTTCGGCACGTCTGCCGGGGCGCAGAACCTCTCTGCCTATGTCTGCAACCAGCCCGGCTACGCGCGAAAGGTCATCATGCGCTATACCACGGCGAAAGAATTTTTTAATCCGGTGCGCTTTGTGCGCGGCGGCAACCTGATCGATCTCGACTGGCTGCTGGAGTCGACCTCCAGCCAGATGCCGCTGGCCATGGACACCGCCGCGCGTCTGTTTGATAGCGGCAAAGAGTTCTGGATGTGCGCCAGCCGGGGCGATGACTATTCGCCGGGCTATTTTTCGCCTCAGAAAGAGAACTGGCTGGACATCATCCGCGCCTCCAGCGCGATCCCCGGTTTTTATCGTACCGGCGCCCTGCTGGACGGCATTAGCTATCTGGACGGCGGGATCAGTGACGCGGTGCCGGTGCAGGAAGCCGCCCGTCGCGGGGCGAAAACCATCGTGGTGATCCGTACCGTGCCGTCGCAAATGTATTACACCCCACAGTGGTTTAAGCGGATGGAGCGCTGGCTTGGCGACAGCAGCCTTCAGCCGCTGGTGAACATCGCGAAGCAGCATGAAACAACCTACGGCGCGATGCAGCGATTCATTGAAAAGCCGCCGGGTAAGCTGCGTATTTTTGAAATTTATCCGCCTAAGCCGCTGCTGAGCATGGCGCTGGGAAGCCGCGTCCCTGCGCTGCGCATGGATTACAAAACGGGGCGGCTGTGCGGACGCTACTTCCTGGCGACGGTGGGTAAAATGCTGGCAGAGCAACCGCCGCTTCATCGCCATAAACGCATTATTACGCCGCCTGCGGTTGTCGCTAACGATGCCCTGACGATGCCGCTTGTGGATATTCCGCAGGCGAATGACGCTTTACTGGATAACGAGGATCTGGCGTGACGCACCGCTTTATTGATACCCACTGCCACTTCGATTTCCCGCCGTTTACGGGAGATGAAGAACACAGTATTGCGAAAGCGGCCGAGGCAGGCGTTCAGGCCATCATTGTTCCTTCAGTGGAAGCGGCCTATTTTTCCCGCGTGCTGGATCTTTCCATGCGGCACTCCGCACTCTATGCCGCGCTCGGCCTGCATCCGATTGTGATTGAGCGGCATCGGGATGAGCACATTGAGAGGCTTGATGAGATCGTGCAGACCGCAGGCGACAAGCTTGTCGCCATCGGTGAGATCGGCCTCGATCTTTATCGCGAGGATCCGCAGTTTGAGCGCCAGCAGACGATCCTCGACGCGCAGCTCAGGCTGGCGAAGCGCCACGATCTGCCGGTGATCCTCCACTCAAGACGCACGCACGATAAGCTGGCGATGCACCTGAAACGCATCGATCTGCCGCGCAGGGGCGTCGTGCACGGTTTCTCCGGCAGCCTGCAGCAGGCGCAGCGTTTCATTGAACTGGGCTATAAAATTGGTGTGGGTGGCACCATCACCTATCCGCGCGCCAGTAAAACCCGTGACGTGATGGCACAGCTGCCGCTGTCGGCGCTTCTGCTGGAAACTGACGCGCCGGATATGCCGCTGAACGGTTTTCAGGGACAGCCGAATCGCCCGGAACAGGCGGCGCGTGTGTTCACCACCCTGTGTGAACTGCGACAGGAGCCGGAAGAGGTGATTGCCGATGCGCTGCTGGAAAATACGCGTTCGGTATTTGGCATCACGCTATAGATAAAGCGCCGGGCGGATCACCGTTATTTTCTGTTTTTCCAGCGCCCGCGCCAGCGGTTCAACGTCTTCCGGCGTGGCGCTGCGCCATAACGCTGCCTCACCGTATACGCCGTGCGCATGAAACGCGTTAAGGCGTACCGCCACGTTTCCCAGCCCGTGGATAAACGCCGTCAGCGGCTTCAGATGTTCCAGGTAATCACACTGCCCCGGAATGACCAGCAGGCGGAGCTCCGTCAAACGGTGACGATCTGCCAGCCAGCGGATGCTCTGCTTGATCTGCGGGTTTTCGCGCCCGGTCAGGAAGCGGTGGTGTTCGTTCCCCCATGCTTTCAGGTCCAGCATCGCGCCATCCAGTACCGGCAGCAGCTTTTGCCAGCCTGTTTCGCTTAACAAGCCGTTGCTGTCGACCAGGCAGGTCAGATGATGCAGGGCGGGATCGGCTTTGATCGCAGAGAATAGCGTCACTAAAAATGGCAATTGCGTTGTGGCTTCCCCGCCGCTTACGGTGATCCCTTCGATAAACGGTGCGGATTTGCGGATCTGCGCGAGGATCTCCTCCACGCTCAGGCGGTGCGCCATGGGCGTGGCCTGCTGCTGGCACAGGTGCAGGCAGGTGTCGCACTGCTGGCAGTCGCTCTCCTGCCACCAGACGCGTCCCGCCTGCATAATTAGCGCGTCGTGCGGGCAGTGGGGCACGCAGTCCCCGCAGTCATTGCAGCGGCCGATCGTCCACGGGTTGTGGCAGGTTTTACAGCGCAGGTTGCAGCCCTGCAGGAACAGGGCCAGGCGGCTGCCCGGCCCGTCCACGCAGGAAAAAGGGATGACCTGACTAACTAAAGCGCATCTGCTGTTCATGGCTTATCACGCGCGGCTGACGTTCCAGAATGCGGGTATTGCGTGCGGCTTCTTCACCCAGCCACGTGGTGTTCGTTCTCGACCCTGCTTCGCGGTATTTATCCAGATCCGATAGCCGCACCATATACCCGGTTACGCGCACCAGATCGTTACCCGCTACGTTGGCGGTAAATTCACGCATACCCGCCCTGAACGCGCCCAGGCACAGCTGAACCACCGCCTGCGGGTTGCGTTTTACCGTTTCATCCAGCGTCAGAATATCGCTTATCCCGGAAGAGTAGTGCTTGTGATGGGGAGCCACCGCCAGCAGGTGGCTGATGGGATCCGGCTCGTCGCCGTAGGGCAGGCGCGCGCCTGGCGTGGTACCCGAATCGGAGCTGATCCCCGACTGGGCATGAAGCATCGCGCGCTGCTTCCAGGCGTGCTTCACCGGCGTGTTTTCGACAAACGCCGCAAGCTGTTCGCTGATGCGATAGCCCAGCGCGTTGGCCTGCTCATCTTTTCCGTAGCGTCCCGCTATTCCTGCTTTCTCACAAAGCGAGTTTACCGCTTCCGCCAGGCCGTACATGCCAAACATCGGCACAAACCGATCGGCATCAATCAGCCCCTCTTTCACCAGGAAGCTATTCTCAAAGAAGCCAGATTGCTCGTACAGGAAACCGCAGCGTGCATCGATGATGGCCATTTGCTGCTGGCAGTAGTGCGGGAGCGTGCGGGTGAAGAAGTCTTCAATGGATGTGCTGCGTTCAGCAATGGCTTTGAGGTTAAGGCGCACCAGGGTGCTGCCACCGCCTGCAAGCGGCAGGGAGTTGTAACAGCTCACCACGCCGTAACGGCCTTTTGTGAAAATTTTATCATTCACCGGGCCATAAGAAATATGCGGTTTGCTGCATTCACATATGTTTTTTGCTACCTCAAGCAGCAAGTCGTCCGCGGTGATATCGGGATCGTAGATAAAGGTCAGGTTTGGCGCGACCTGCTTCAGCTCTGCATCGGTCCGCAAAATGGCACGGGTGATGGGGCCGTCAGCAGGCCCGATGTTTGCGTGCATAAACGCATCCGGCAGCGTACGGTCGAGATAGCGCCAGAAACGTTTTATTCGGCTATCGATCTCTTCTTGTGTTAGAATTCTAACATAAGGTTGCAGCAACGCATCAAGCTGACCGAGATAGACCGGCATCGATGTGACGGACGGAACATGATGGTAGAGGATGGTTAACAGCGAGAGGGCATCGTCGAGATCTTTTGCCCCTTCCAGCTCCAGCCATTCTGAACCATTAGCCAGAAATTTTGCGTAATCCGGCAGAACGTAACGGGGTTTGTAAGGCGCATGGCCTTCGAACATGTCGCAGATAAACCCCTCGTCCAGCGCGGCGCGCGCAGCTTCAGGAAGTGCCGGATACGCCAGGTTGTTTTCCGCTTCCAGCGCCAGAAAATGACGTTTTTGTTCCGGGGTTAACACCGGGCTTGTCACAATCTGCTGGCAACGTTGCTGCAGGGCGTCGGGGCTGGAGTGGGGCATATTCGCTTCCTTGAATGTTCTGCGGATGATGAACGGATTGTAGAAAGCCTGCCTGTTGGCGCTTTTGATCCCACAGGGGGTATTGCTGCTTTAGTCGGCAATTTGCGCACTAAAGTTTGAAGAAGATCTCATTACAGCAATGCAAATTTGTACGAAGTTTTCATTAACTGTGATGAATGTCGAAGTGTGGATGCGGGTGAATGTTAGAATACTCACAGACCCGCAAGGTAAAATTTATACGGCACTGCCGTTGGAGATTGTTATGACCGATTTAACTGCAAGCAGCCTGCGCGCGTTGAAACTGATGGACCTGACCACCCTGAACGATGACGACACCAATGAGAAAGTCATCGCCCTGTGCCATCAGGCGAAAACGCCGGTGGGTAATACCGCAGCCGTTTGTATCTACCCGCGCTTTATCCCGATTGCCCGGAAGACGCTGAAAGAGCAGGGCACCCCGGACGTGCGCATTGCAACCGTGACTAACTTCCCGCACGGCAACGACGATATCGACATTGCGCTGGCAGAAACCCGCGCGGCGATTGCCTACGGCGCAGACGAAGTTGACGTGGTGTTCCCGTACCGCGCGCTGATCGCTGGCAACGAGCAGGTCGGTTTTGATCTGGTGAAAGCCTGTAAAGACGCGTGTGCGGCGGCAAACGTGCTGCTGAAAGTGATCATCGAAACCGGCGAGCTTAAAGAAGAGGCGCTGATTCGTAAGGCGTCTGAAATCTCCATCAAAGCCGGTGCGGATTTCATTAAAACCTCTACCGGTAAAGTGCCGGTGAATGCGACCCCGGAAAGCGCGCGCATCATGATGGAAGTGATCCGCGACATGGGCGTGTCCAAAACCGTTGGTTTCAAACCTGCGGGCGGCGTGCGTACCGCCGAAGACGCGCAGCAGTTCCTGGCGATTGCCGACGAGCTGTTTGGCGCCGACTGGGCCGATTCCCGTCACTACCGCTTCGGCGCCTCCAGCCTGCTGGCCAGCCTGCTGAAAGCGCTGGGTCACGGCGACGGTAAGAGCGCAAGCAGCTACTGATTGCCATACAACGCCGGATGACGCTTCGCTTATCCGACCTACAGGATCGTAGGGCGGGTAAGCGTAACGCCACCCGCCACAACTCCCCCGATTCCGCATGGAGGTTACCGTGTTTCTCGCACAAGAAATTATTCGTAAAAAACGTGATGGTCATGCATTAAGCGACGAAGAGATCCGCTTCTTCATCAACGGCATTCGTGATAACACCGTCTCAGAAGGGCAGATTGCTGCTCTGGCGATGACCATTTTCTTCCACGATATGTCGATGCCTGAGCGCGTGTCGCTGACCATGGCGATGCGAGATTCAGGAACCGTTCTGGACTGGAAAAGCCTCAATCTTAACGGCCCGATTGTGGATAAACACTCCACCGGCGGCGTGGGCGACGTGACCTCCCTGATGCTTGGCCCAATGGTGGCAGCCTGTGGTGGTTACATCCCGATGATCTCCGGACGCGGCCTGGGCCACACCGGCGGTACGCTCGACAAACTGGAAGCCATTCCGGGCTTCGATATCTTCCCGGATGACAACCGCTTCCGCGACATAATTAAAGACGTTGGTGTGGCGATTATCGGCCAGACCAGCTCTCTTGCTCCGGCAGACAAGCGTTTCTACGCGACCCGCGACATCACCGCGACCGTTGACTCCATCCCGCTGATCACCGCCTCTATCCTGGCGAAGAAGCTGGCGGAAGGGCTGGATGCGCTGGTGATGGACGTGAAGGTGGGCAGCGGCGCCTTTATGCCAACCTATGAACTCTCTGCGCAGCTTGCCGAAGCGATCGTTGGCGTCTCCAACGGCGCGGGCGTGCGCACCACCGCACTGCTCACCGACATGAACCAGGTGCTGGCCTCCAGCGCCGGTAACGCCGTCGAAGTGCGTGAAGCCGTCCAGTTCCTCACCGGGGAATACCGTAACCCGCGCCTGTTTGACGTGACCATGGCGCTGTGCGTTGAGATGTTAATCTCCGGCAAGCTGGCCAAAGACGATGCGGAAGCGCGCGCGAAACTGCAGGCGGTGCTGGATAACGGCAAAGCGGCGGACATTTTCGGCCGCATGGTAGCAGCCCAGAAAGGCCCGACCGATTTCGTCGAAAACTATGCGAAGTACCTGCCGACCGCGACGCTCAGCAAAGCGGTGTATGCCGATAGCGAAGGGTTTGTCTCTGCGATGGACACCCGTGCGCTGGGTATGGCGGTGGTCTCGATGGGCGGCGGTCGCCGTCAGGCATCGGACACCATTGATTACAGCGTCGGCTTTACCGATATGGCCCGTCTGGGCGACAGCGTTGACGGTCAACGTCCGCTGGCGGTGATCCACGCCAAAGATGAAGCCAGCTGGCAGGAAGCGGCTAAAGCGGTGAAAGCGGCTATTACGCTTGACGATAAAGCACCGGAAACCACACCGACTGTCTATCGCCGTATCACCGAATAGCGGTATACTGATCTGATCGATAATTTTTGAAGCACTACGTACGGAGAACAATTATGAAACGTGCATTTATTATGGTGCTGGACTCATTCGGCATCGGCGCAACCGAAGATGCAGAACGTTTTGGTGACGTGGGTTCCGATACCATGGGTCACATCGCGGAAGCCTGTGCGAAAGGCGAAGCGGACAACGGTCGTAAAGGCCCTCTGACTCTACCTAACCTGACCCGCCTCGGGCTGGTGAAAGCGCATGAAGGCTCTACCGGTAAAATCGCAGCCGGTATGGACGGCAACGCGGAAGTCGTGGGCGCCTACGCCTGGGCTCACGAGCTCTCCTCCGGTAAAGACACCCCGTCTGGCCACTGGGAAATCGCCGGTGTGCCGGTGCTGTTCGACTGGGGCTATTTCTCCGATCACGAGAACAGCTTCCCGCAGGAGCTGCTCGATAAGCTGGTGAAGCGTGCCAACCTGCCGGGTTACCTGGGTAACTGCCACTCTTCCGGTACCGTGATTCTGGATCAGCTCGGCGAAGAGCACATGAAAACCGGCAAGCCGATTTTCTACACTTCTGCTGACTCCGTGTTCCAGATTGCGTGCCATGAAGAAACGTATGGCCTGGATAAACTCTACGAGCTGTGCGAAATCGCCCGTGAAGAGCTGACCGAAGGCGGCTACAACATTGGGCGCGTGATCGCGCGTCCGTTTATCGGCGACAAAGCGGGTAACTTCCAGCGTACCGGTAACCGTCACGATCTGGCCGTTGAGCCGCCGGCGCCAACCGTGCTGCAGAAGCTGGTTGAAGAGAAGGACGGTCACGTGGTGTCCGTGGGTAAAATCGCGGATATCTACGCTAACTGCGGCATCACCAAAAAGGTCAAAGCGACCGGTCTGGATGCGCTGTTCGATGCCACCATCAAAGAGATGAAAGAAGCGGGCGACAAGACCATTGTCTTCACCAACTTCGTGGACTTCGACTCCTCCTGGGGCCACCGTCGCGACGTCGCAGGCTATGCGGCCGGTCTGGAACTGTTCGACCGCCGTCTGCCGGAGCTGATGGAACTGGTGGGTGAAGATGACATTCTGATCCTGACCGCGGACCACGGCTGTGACCCAACCTGGACCGGTACCGACCACACCCGTGAGCACATTCCGGTGCTGGTGTACGGCCCGAAAGTGAAGCCGGGCTCGCTGGGGCACCGTGAAACCTTCGCGGACATCGGCCAGACTATCGCCAAATACTTTGGTACGTCTGACATGGAATATGGCAAGGCCATGTTCTGAATCATGTTGGGTGAGGTCTGATGCCCTCACCCCGACCCTCTCCCGCAGGGAGAGGGTGAAAAGAATAAACAATGTTAAAGGAACTGAAGATGGCAACTCCTCACATTAACGCAGAAATGGGTGATTTCGCTGACGTCGTATTGATGCCGGGCGACCCGCTGCGCGCGAAGCACATTGCAGAAACCTTCCTGGAAGACGTGCGTGAAGTGAACAACGTTCGCGGCATGCTGGGCTTCACCGGTACCTATAAAGGCCGCAAAATTTCCGTTATGGGCCACGGTATGGGTATCCCATCCTGCTCTATCTACACTAAAGAGCTGATCACCGATTTCGGCGTGAAGAAAATCATCCGCGTTGGCTCCTGCGGCGCGGTGCGCATGGACGTTAAGCTGCGCGACATCGTTATCGGTATGGGTGCCTGCACCGATTCCAAAGTTAACCGTATGCGTTTCAAAGACCATGACTTCGCAGCGATTGCTGACTTCGGCATGGTGCGCGACGCGGTTGACGCAGCAAAAGCGCTGGGCGTTGAAGCGCGCGTGGGTAACATCTTCTCTGCTGACCTGTTCTATGCCCCGGACGGCGGCGAGATGTTCGACGTGATGGAAAAATACGGCATCCTGGGCGTGGAAATGGAAGCGGCGGGTATCTACGGCGTCGCGGCTGAGTTTGGTGCGAAAGCGCTGACCATCTGTACCGTGTCTGACCACATCCGTACCCACGAGCAGACCACCGCTGCCGAGCGTCAGACTACCTTCAACGACATGATCAAAATCGCGCTGGAATCCGTTCTGCTGGGCGATAAAGCGTAATTCTGTCTCTTCCCTCCCTCTCCCTGTGGGAGAGGGCTGGGGTGAGGGCACCAGACCGCACCTAGCGCACGGCCTGCGCAATCCATGCTAACAAATCCCTTAACTCTTTCTCCTGCTCAGGGAAATCCCCAATCAACGCGTCACTCTCCTGCTGCAGCATATCCGCCCGATACAAACAGCCCTGCAGACGAGCGGCCAGCGCCTCTAACGGTGCCGGATTGAGACTATCCGTAAAGACCTGCGTACGGGTAATGTGGCCCTTCTCCACGTCAAAGTGCAATTCCACGCCGCCCCAGGTAAAACGCTCATCCAGTAGATGGGAAAACGCAGGAGCCTGACCGAAGTTCCACTCCCAGCTGCTCTGGCGGGCGAAGGTGTCGGCGAAGTTGGGCAGATCCGGGGTTTTGTCTGGGGAGATCACTTCTGCTTCCACGCGCTCGCCGTAATGTTCAAAGAACGCTTCACGGATCGCGTCGCAAATCTGCTCGTGCGTAATCCCCGGCAGCAGCTCCACCAGATTTGCCACGCGCCCGCGTACGGACGTAATGCCCTTGGCCTGTAACTTTTTCTTATCAGGATTAAGGTAGTTCGCCAGACGGCTGAGATCGGCATTCAGCAGCAGGGTGCCGTGGTGGAACCCGCGATCCATCGTTTCGCGGTAGGCGGAGCCGGACACCTTGCGATCCCCGTCGGGCGTTTTGACCACCAGATCGTTACGTCCGGAGGCTTCAGCCGTCACGCCGAGCGCGTTAAGGGCGTTTAGGACGATGGACGTCGAGATGGTTTTGTCGTATTCCGGTTTTCCCGCCATAAAGGTAAAGCAGGTATTGCCCAGATCGTGAAAGACCGCGCCACCGCCGCTGCTCCGGCGCGCGAGGCGGACGTTATCCTCTTCCATACGCCGCGTATTGCACTCTTTCCACGGGTTTTGCGCACGGCCAATGACCACCGTATCGGCGTTACGCCAGAGAAACAGGACGCGCTGGGTAGCAGGCATCTGGCGGAAAATGCACTCTTCTACCGCGAGATTAAACCAGGGATCGTAAGAGTCAGAGATAAGCAGGCGTAACGTCGTCATGGCAAAGTTCCTTTTCCGAATCGTTCGCCTACTTTATCACTATTCTTTCTTCTCGCTCTCTTCGTCTTCGGGAACGGATCTGCTGGCGGTCAGCAGGAACGGGGATTGCTGCCATCGCGAGCGCTTGCCGCGAAGCAGGGTGCGCGCCAGCACAACGCCGATGGCGAGAGAAAGCAGCAGCATCAGGCGCAGAATATTGGTGGTATTATCGACCTGCTTGGCTTCAGTGGGCAGGGTGTGGGTGTCGAGCGTCAGGCGCAGATACCCCAGGGGGCCATTCTTACCCTGAATAGGTTCAACAAGCTGCTGGTTGAAGTAGCCGCCGGCTTTTTTACCGTCAAGCGCCAGCCTGTCGCGCACGTCGACATGTTCGCCCGCGCGGGCAATCAGGTTGCCTTGCTCATCATAGACGCCAGCATCAAGAATGCGGCTATTCTCCGTGAGCAGGCGTAAAACCTGGCCTATTCGCTTATCGTCCGGCGTTTCGGTTCGCATGGACGGTGCGACGTTGAGCGTCACCTGGCGTGCCAGCGTGCGGGCCAGCTCTTCAAACTGCGGGTTGCGTTGCCGTTGATGATTCTGGCTAAACCACGATGCCCCCTGCATCAGCACCACTAAGAGTGCGAGACAGGAAAGGACGATCACGGCGCGATGGAGCCGGAATTTCAGTTTTGCGCGAGCCATATTCCACCTGCTGAAAATTTACGGCTTAATGTTGCCAGAAGTGATGGTTACAGGGTAGCCTCATGCGTTATTTTCCCTCTGCAACCTTCCGGCGCGAACGAAATTACAGGAGCTTTAATGCCGAACATTACCTGGTGTGACCTGCCAACGGATGTCTCTTTATGGCCAGGATTGCCGCTCTCTTTAAGTGGCGATGAGGTGATGCCTCTGGATTACCATGCCGGTCGTAGCGGCTGGCTCCTTTACGGACGCGGTCTGGATAAGCAACGCCTGACCCAGTATCAAACCAAACTGGGTGCGGCGATGGTCATCGTCGCCGCCTGGTGTGTGGAAGACTATCAGGTCATTCGCCTGGCAGGCTCTTTGACGCAGCGCGCCACGCGTCTGGCGCATGACGCCGGGCTGGACGTCGCGCCGCTGGGTAAAATTCCGCACCTGAAAACGCCAGGCCTGCTGGTCATGGACATGGACTCTACCGCCATTCAGATCGAGTGTATCGACGAAATTGCGAAGCTGGCGGGCAGCGGCGAGCTGGTGGCGGAAGTCACCGAGCGTGCGATGCGCGGCGAGCTGGATTTCACCGCCAGCCTGCGCCAGCGCGTGGCGACCCTGAAAGGGGCCGATGCCAATATTCTGCGCCAGGTGCGCGACGTTCTGCCGCTGATGCCTGGGCTGACGCAGCTGGTGCTGAAGCTGCAGTCCCTCGGCTGGAAGGTGGCGATCGCCTCAGGTGGCTTCACCTTCTTCGCGGATTACCTGCGGGAAAAACTGCATCTGACCACCGTGGTGGCCAACGAGCTGGAGATCATGGACGGCAAGCTGACCGGCCAGGTGATCGGCGATATCGTTGATGCCCAGTACAAAGCCAATACGCTGACGCGCCTCGCGGAAAAATATGAAATTCCGGTTGTCCAGACCGTCGCTATCGGGGACGGCGCGAACGACCTGCCGATGATCAAAGCGGCCGGCCTGGGCATTGCCTACCATGCCAAGCCAAAAGTGAATGAAAAGACGGAAGTCACTATCCGTCACGCTGACCTGATGGGGGTGTTCTGCATTCTCTCCGGCAGCCTTAATCAGAAATAACGAGGTAAACCGTGGCGAAAGCTCCAAAACGCGCATTTGTCTGTAATGAATGTGGTGCGGATTATCCGCGCTGGCAGGGGCAATGCAGCGCCTGTCATGCCTGGAACACCATCACCGAAGTGCGTGGTGTGGCGGCTTCGCCTGGCGTGGCGCGCAATGAACGCCTGAGCGGCTACGCGGGCAATGCGGGCGTTGCGAAGGTGCAAAAACTTTCGGACATCAGCCTCGAAGAGCTGCCGCGCTTCTCCACCGGGTTCAAAGAGTTTGACCGCGTGCTCGGCGGCGGCGTGGTGCCGGGGAGCGCCATTTTGATCGGCGGTAACCCGGGCGCGGGTAAATCGACCCTGCTGCTGCAAACGCTCTGCAAGCTCGCCGAACAGATGAAAACCCTGTACGTCACGGGCGAAGAATCACTGCAGCAGGTGGCGATGCGCGCACACCGTCTGGGCCTGCCGACCGGCAATCTGAACATGCTCTCCGAAACCAGCATCGAGCAGATCTGCATGATCGCCGAAGAAGAGCAGCCGAAGCTGATGGTGATCGACTCCATCCAGGTGATGCACATGGCGGACATTCAGTCCTCGCCGGGCAGCGTGGCGCAGGTGCGTGAAACGGCGGCCTACCTGACGCGCTTTGCCAAAACGCGCGGCGTGGCGATTGTGATGGTCGGCCACGTGACCAAAGACGGCTCGCTGGCGGGACCGAAGGTGCTTGAACACTGTATCGACTGCTCCGTGATGCTCGACGGCGACGCGGACTCCCGCTTCCGTACCCTGCGCAGCCATAAAAACCGCTTTGGGGCGGTGAACGAGTTAGGCGTGTTTGCCATGACCGAGCAGGGGCTGCGCGAAGTCAGCAACCCGTCGGCGATCTTCCTGAGTCGGGGAGATGAGATCACCTCCGGAAGTTCAGTAATGGTGCTGTGGGAAGGCACGCGCCCGCTGCTCGTCGAAATTCAGGCGCTGGTGGACGTGTCGATGATGGGCAACCCGCGGCGCGTGGCGGTCGGTCTGGAACAGAACCGTCTGGCGATCCTGCTGGCGGTGCTGCACCGTCACGGTGGGCTGCAGATGGCGGATCAGGACGTTTTCGTTAACGTGGTGGGTGGCGTGAAAGTCACTGAGACCAGCGCAGACCTGGCGCTGCTGCTGGCGATGGTCTCAAGCCTGCGCGACAGACCGCTGCCGCAGGATCTGGTCGTCTTCGGTGAGGTGGGCCTCGCCGGGGAAATCCGTCCGGTGCCCAGCGGCCAGGAGCGTATCTCCGAGGCGGCAAAACACGGTTTCCGCCGGGCTATCGTTCCCGCTGCTAACGTGCCGAAAAAAATCCCGGAAGGGATGCAGGTTTTCGGCGTGAAGAAACTCGCAGATGCGTTAAATGTCTTTGACGACTTATAATTACGTATTCGATTTTGCAGGAGGCACCGTAATTTATGTCATCATTTGACTACATCAAGACCGCTATCCGCCAGAAGGGCTGCACGCTGCAGCAGGTGGCGGACGCCAGCGGCATGACCAAGGGTTATCTGAGCCAGCTGCTGAACGCCAAAATCAAAAGCCCCAGCGCGCAGAAGCTGGAAGCGCTGCACCGCTTTCTGGGGCTGGAATTCCCGCGTATGCAAAAGAACATCGGCGTGGTGTTCGGCAAGTTTTACCCGCTGCATACCGGGCATATCTATCTGATCCAGCGAGCCTGTAGCCAGGTTGACGAGCTGCACATCATCATGGGCTACGATGAAACCCGCGATCGCCAGCTGTTTGAGGACAGCGCCATGTCGCAGCAGCCGACCGTGCCGGACCGCCTGCGCTGGCTGCTTCAGACCTTCAAGTACCAGAAAAACATTCGCATTCATGCCTTTAACGAAGAGGGCATGGAGCCGTATCCGCACGGCTGGGACGTGTGGAGCAACGGCATCAAAGCGTTTATGGAAGAGAAGGGCATTGCGCCTAACTGGATCTACACCTCTGAAGAGTCCGATGCGCCGCAGTTCCGCGAGCATCTGGGCATCGAGACGGTGCTGATCGATCCGAAACGCACCTTCATGAACATCAGCGGAGCGCAGATCCGCGAAAACCCGTTCCGCTACTGGGATTACATCCCGACCGAGGTGAAGCCGTTCTTTGTGCGCACCGTCGCGATCCTGGGCGGCGAGTCGAGCGGCAAATCAACGCTGGTCAACAAGCTGGCGAATATCTTCAATACCACCAGCGCATGGGAGTACGGCCGCGATTATGTCTTCTCGCACCTGGGCGGCGACGAGATGGCGCTGCAGTATTCCGACTATGACAAAATCGCGCTCGGCCACGCTCAGTACATTGATTTCGCAGTGAAATATGCCAACAAGGTGGCGTTTATCGATACCGATTTCGTCACCACTCAGGCGTTCTGTAAAAAATACGAAGGGCGCGAGCACCCGTTCGTGCAGGCGCTGATTGACGAATATCGCTTTGACCTGGTGATCCTGCTGGAAAACAACACCCCGTGGGTGGCCGACGGCATGCGCAGCCTCGGCAGCTCCGTTGACAGGCGTGAATTCCAGTCCATGCTGGTGGAGATGCTCAACGAAAACAACGTTGAGTTTGTGCACGTGGAAGAGTCGGACTACGACTCCCGTTTCCTGCGCTGCGTCGAGCTGGTGAAGGAGATGATGGGGGAGCAGGGGTAAAAACTTACCCCTCACCCTAACCCTCTCCCTGCGGGAGAGGGCCGGGTTGAGGGCATCAAGCCACTCAGAACTCAACCACCACTTTTCCGCGCATATGCCCGTCCAGCACCTTACGGTGCGCCTCGGTAATGCTCCCCACGCTCAGCCCGTGCAGCGTTTCACTCAGTGAGCTTTCCACTACGCCATTATCTACCAGCTTCGCCACCTCATTGAGGATCTCACCCTGACGCGCCATATCCGCGGTCTGGTACATGCTGCGGGTGTACATAAATTCCCAGTGCAGCGCGGCGGATTTCGACTTCAGCTTGTCCTGGTTCAGCGGGTGTTCATTCTCCACGATGGAACAGATATGCCCCTGTGGGGCAATCAGTTCGCTGACCGCATCCCAGTGCCCGTCGGTGTCGTTGAGGATGAAAATGTAATCCACAAAGGTGAGCCCGTGTTTCGCCAGTTCGCCTTTCAGATCGCGGTAGTTCACCACCACATCTGCACCGCGAGCGCGGCACCACCGGGCGGAATCTTCGCGAGACGCGGTTGCGATGACCTTCACCTTGCTGTTGTGCTTCGCAAACGGGATCGCCAGCGATCCCACCCCGCCCGCGCCGCCAATGATCAGCAGGGTTTTGTCCGCGCCGGCATCCTGAATGTTCAGCCGTTCAAACAGGCCTTCCCACGCGGTGAGTGCGGTCAACGGCAGTGCAGCGGCAGCGGCCCAGCCGAGGCTTGCGGGCTTGCGCCCGACAATGCGCGCATCAATCAGCTGATGCGTGGTGTTGCTGCCCGGGCGGGTGATGTCGCCCGCGTACCACACTTCATCTCCCGGTTTGAATCCGGTGACGCCCGTCCCAACGGCTTTGACGATCCCGCTGGCGTCCCACCCGAGAATGCGCGGCTCGTTCAGTCCGTTTTTGGCAATGCCCGCATGGACTTTGGTATCGACCGGGTTAACCGAGACGGCTTTGACCTCCACCAGCAGATCGTGCTCGCCGGGCTGTGGCATCGGCGGGGTGATTTCAATGAACGTTGCGGGATTTTCCGGGTTAACGGCGATGGCTTTCACTGACATGGTGTGCTCCTCAATGGCATGCGTTTTGTTGAGGCTAGTCTATTAAGTGGCCAGCTGCATGATAAGATGGACAATCAAGAACTCAGCGTTCGTACAGGATGAACAATCATGTTTAAACAGCTGCAGGATATGGCGCTTTTCGCGCTGGTGGCGGAGATGGGCAGCTTTACCGCGGCAGCCCAGAAAGCCGAACTGCCGAAATCCAGCGTCAGCCAGCGAATTAGCCAGCTGGAGCAGCAGGTGGGTATCCGCCTGCTTAACCGCACCACGCGCAGGCTGAACCTGACGTTTGCGGGCGAGCACTATCTGGTGCACTGCCGCGAAATGCTGGCGGCCAGCGAGCGGGCGGAGTATGCCATTCAGCGCCTGCGCGAAAACCCGAGCGGGCGGCTGCGCATTACCTGTCCGGCTGGAATTGGCGCGACGCTGCTGGCGCATATGAATGCCGAGTTCCAGCTTCGCTATCCTGAGGTTTCGCTGGACGTGTCGATCTCTGATGATGTGGTGGATCTGGTCGAGTCCGGCTTTGACGTGGCGCTGCGTACCGGCAAGCCGCAGGACTCCTCCCTGATTGGCCGAATGATCGGGCATTGTCCGCGCTACATGCTGGCCTCGCCGGACTATCTGGCGCGCCGGGCGCCGCTAACGCATCCCCGTCAGCTGGTGGAGCACCGCAGCATTACGCACAGAGCCTGGTCGGAGTGGCTTCTGCGAAGCGAGAATGAGGATTACCGCTACCTGCCGGATAACGCGCACATGACCGATAATCTGGTGTACGCCCGCGAGTGCGCGATGGCCGGGGCGGGGATCACGCTGCTTCCTGCATTTCTGCTGGGAGATAAGGTTGAAAAGGGCGCGCTGGTGCAGGTACTGCCGGAGTGGAACGTTGAAGGCAACGACCTCTGGCTGGCCTACCCGAGCCGCAAGCTGAATTCGCCCGCGCTGATGAGCTATATCGAGTTTGCGATGCAGTTTGACGAGGTGAAGCGGTATTACGTGGGGCGGTGAAACCGTGCGGCCTGATGCCCCCTTACCCTGACCCTCTCCCACAGGGAGAGGGAACAACCATAAAAAACGGCAACCGAAGTTGCCGTTTTGCTTTTATTTCGCAATACGCTTGTACTTAATACGCTTCGGCTCCAGCGCGTCGGCGCCCAGCGTGCGTTTCTTGTACTCTTCGTATTCGGTGAAGTTACCTTCGAAGAACTCCACCTTACCTTCGTCCTGGTAGTCCAGAATGTGGGTCGCGATACGGTCGAGGAACCAGCGGTCGTGCGAGATAACCATCGCGCAGCCCGGGAACTCCAGCAGGGCGTTTTCCAGCGCGCGCAGGGTTTCGATATCCAGGTCGTTTGTTGGTTCATCGAGCAGCAGAACGTTACCGCCCACCTGCAGCAGCTTCGCCAGGTGCAGACGACCACGCTCACCGCCGGACAGCTCGCCCACGCGTTTGCCCTGATCGGTGCCTTTGAAGTTAAAGCGACCAACGTAGGCGCGGCTTGGCATCTCGGTGTTGCCGATGCGCATGATATCCAGACCGCCGGACACTTCTTCCCACACGGTTTTGCTGTTGTCCATCGCATCACGGAACTGGTCAACGGAGGCCAGCTTCACGGTCTCACCCAGGGTGATAGAGCCGCTGTCAGGCTGTTCCTGACCGGACATCATGCGGAACAGGGTCGATTTACCCGCGCCGTTCGGACCGATGATGCCCACGATAGCGCCTTTCGGTACGGAGAAGGTCAGGTCGTCGATCAGCACGCGGTCGCCGTAAGACTTACGCAGGTTGGTCACTTCAACCACTTTATCCCCCAGACGTGCTCCAGGTGGAATAAACAGTTCGTTGGTTTCGTTACGTTTCTGGTATTCGGTGTTGTTCAGCTCTTCGAAGCGTGCCAGACGGGCTTTGCCCTTAGACTGACGGCCTTTCGCGCCCTGACGAACCCACTCCAGCTCTTTCTCGATAGACTTACGACGCGCCGCTTCCTGAGAAGCTTCCTGAGCCAGACGCTGATCTTTTTGCTCCAGCCAGGAGGAGTAGTTGCCTTCCCACGGAATACCTTCACCGCGGTCCAGCTCCAGGATCCAGCCGGCGACGTTGTCGAGGAAGTAACGGTCGTGGGTAATCGCCACAACGGTGCCTTCGAAGTCGTGCAGGAAGCGCTCCAGCCACGCCACGGATTCCGCATCCAGGTGGTTGGTTGGTTCGTCGAGCAACAGCATATCTGGTTTTTCCAGCAGCAGGCGGCACAGCGCCACGCGGCGACGTTCACCACCGGAGAGGTTAGCGATTTTCGCATCCCAGTCCGGCAGACGCAGGGCATCCGCCGCGCGCTCCAGCTGCACGTTCAGGTTGTGACCGTCGTGCGCCTGGATAATTTCTTCATACTTGCCCTGTTGTGCAGCCAGCTTGTCGAAGTCCGCATCCGGCTCGGCGTATTTGGCATACACTTCATCGAGACCTTTCAGGGCGTTAACCACTTCGGATACCGCTTCTTCAACGGATTCGCGAACGGTGTGTTCCGGGTTCAGCTGAGGTTCCTGCGGCAGGTAGCCAATCTTGATGCCAGGCTGCGGACGGGCTTCACCTTCGATGTCTGTATCAATGCCGGCCATGATGCGCAGCAGGGTGGACTTACCGGCACCGTTGAGACCCAGAACACCGATTTTTGCGCCCGGGAAGAAGCTCAGCGAGATATTTTTAAGAATATGACGTTTCGGCGGGACAACTTTGCCGACACGATGCATGGTATAAACGAATTGAGCCACGTTGGACTTCGCCTCTTTTATCGTAATGAGAAGGAATTTCAGCCTCGAAGTGTAGCCTTTTTCACGTCCTAATCCCAGCCAGGAACGTCGGGAGTGTTAAAACGCGCAAGAAAGGTAAAAAAGTGTCCATGACGTGGCGCGTTGAAGGATGCCTGGTTAGCATAAATTAATTAGACTTTGACGTGGCAAGACGCTGCAATTGACGAAAAAACAATGAGGAAGAGCTTGTGGAAAAAGCCAAACAGGTGGTCTGGCGTCTGCTGGCTGCCAGCGTATGCGTAATGGCGGTAAGCCAGGCGGTGCATGCCGATTCACTGGATGAACAACGTAGTCGCTACGCTCAGATTAAACAGGCGTGGGACAACAAGCAGATGGATACCGTGCAGGCGCTGATGCCGACGCTAAAGGATTATCCGCTGTATCCGTATCTCGAGTATCGTCAAATTACGGACGATCTCATGAATCAACCCACCGTTACTGTGAATAACTTCATTCAGGCGAACCCGACCCTGCCGCCAGCCCGGAATCTTCAGTCTCGTTTTGTGAATGAGCTGGCGCGACGCGAAGACTGGCGCGGACTGCTGGCGTTTAGCCCTGAAAAGCCGAATACCATCGAAGCCCAGTGTAACTACTACTACGCAAAATGGGCGACCGGCCAGCAGGAAGAGGCCTGGGCCGGGGCGAAAGAGCTCTGGCTGACCGGGAAAAACCAGCCGAACGCCTGTGACTCCCTGTTCGGCGCGTGGCGCGCATCCGGCAAGCAGGATCCGCTGTCCTACCTTGAGCGCATCCGTCTGGCGATGAAAGCCGGCAACACGCGTCTGGTGACCACGCTGGCGGGGCAGATGCCGTCCGATTACCAGACGATCTCCACCGCGGTTATCTCGCTGGCTAACGATCCCAACAGCGTGCTGACCTTTGCCCGCAGTACGGGCGCGACCGATTTTACCCGCCAGATGGCGGCGGTGGCCTTTGCCAGCGTGGCGCGTGACGATGTGGAAAACGCGCGGCTGATGATCCCGCAGCTGGTGCAGGCGCAGCAGCTTAATGAGGAACAAACCCAGGAGCTGCGCGACATCGTGGCGTGGCGACTGATGGGCACGGATGTGACCGATGAACAGGCGCGCTGGCGTGACGATGCCATTATGCGTTCGAACTCCACGTCTCTGGTGGAACGTCGCGTGCGCATGGCGCTGGGTACGGGCGATCGCCGTGGGCTGAATACCTGGCTTGCGCGGTTGCCTATGGAGGCCAAAGAGAAGGACGAATGGCGCTACTGGCAGGCCGATCTGCTGATGGAGCGCGGTCGTGATGACGAGGCCAAAGAAATTCTCCATACGCTGATGCAGCAGCGCGGGTTCTACCCGATGGCAGCCGCGCAGCGCCTGGGCGAGGAGTACACCTTCCGCATTGATAAAGCGCCAGCCAACGCGAACCCGGCGCTGACGCAGGGGCCAGAAATGGCGCGCGTGCGCGAGCTGATGTACTGGAATATGGATAATACCGCGCGCAGCGAGTGGGCGAATCTGGTGACCAGCCGCAGCACCGACGAGAAAGCCCAGCTTGCCCGCTATGCTTTTGATAACCACTGGTGGGATCTGAGCGTGCAGGCGACGATCGCCGGTAAGCTTTGGGATCATCTCGAAGAGCGTTTCCCGTTGGCTTACAAGGATCTGTTCGATCGCTACACCAGCGGCAAAGATATCCCGCAAAGCTACGCGATGGCAATTGCCCGTCAGGAGAGCGCATGGAACCCGAAAGTCCGTTCCCCGGTGGGCGCCAGCGGCCTGATGCAGATTATGCCGGGCACGGCGACGCACACGGTGAAGATGTTTAATATTCCTGGCTACAGCAGCCCGTCACAGCTTCTGGATCCGGATACCAACATCAACATCGGTACCAGCTACCTGCAGTACGTGTATCAGCAGTTCGGCAATAACCGCATCTTCGCGTCGGCGGCGTATAACGCGGGGCCGGGTCGCGTGCGTACCTGGCTCGGCAACAGCGCCGGACGCATTGACGCCGTGGCGTTTGTCGAGAGCATCCCGTTCTCGGAAACGCGCGGCTATGTGAAGAACGTGCTGGCCTATGACGCCTACTATCGCTACTTCATGGGGCAGAAAGATACCCTGATGAGTGATGCCGAGTGGCAGAGACGTTACTGATCGGCGCGGGTTGTGTTATGCTGTACTCGCTAATGAGTACAAGAGGCAGCATAACATGACCCAGCATTCCCCGTATTCCTCGGCAATGGCCGAACAACGTCATCAGGAGTGGCTTCGTTTTGTGGAGCTGCTTCGCCAGTCTTACGAGCAGGATTTGCACTTACCCCTTATGCAGCTGATGCTCACGCCGGACGAGCGCGAGGCGCTGGGCACGCGCGTGCGCATCATTGAAGAGTTGCTGCGCGGCGAGATGAGCCAGCGCGAGCTGAAAAATGAGCTCGGCGCGGGCATCGCAACGATTACCCGCGGATCGAACAGCCTGAAGTCGGCACCCGTTGAGCTGCGCCAGTGGCTGGAAGCGGTATTGCTGAAAAATACCTAACGATAAATCGCGTTATGGAACGGGCTTAACGCCAGGATCACCGCCTGATGATAAACGCCTGAACGCGTCAGCGCGCCTGCGGTAAAGACGCCAATCGCCCCTTCTTTACGGCCAATCTCATCAATGCCGGTGTACTGCGACATCACCGGCCCAAGCGCTTCACCCGCGCGGACTTTTTCCAGAATAATCTCCGGCAGCGGCAGGGTGGCTGAACGCGCTTCACCGCGCTGTTCACGGCTTTCGATCACCACCCAGCTAAAGGTTGCGCCTTCGTCGATACCGGCTTCAATTGCCACCCAAAAGTCCGCATCCGGTGCCGCAGCCCTGGCATTTGCCACGCGGTTTCGTGCGCCAGCGCGCGTTTCCTCACTGCCAAACGGCTGTTCAGGAACGCCACTCTCGACGCCGATGGCTTCAATATGGCAGGATCCTGCGCCGAAGATCTCTTCAAATGCCCTTAGAATTGCCTGAATTTTGGCAGGATTAGTGGTAGCAGAGACAACATGGTGCATAATTAAGCTCGATTCAAAAAAAACTCATCGCAGTATAACGGAAAAAAAGCATGTTACAGGTATACCTTGTTCGCCACGGTGAAACGCAGTGGAACGCCGAGCGACGTATTCAAGGCCAGTCAGACAGTCCTCTTACAGAGAAGGGCGTGCAGCAAGCGTGGCAGGTGGCAGAACGCGCCCGAACGCTGGGCATTACCCACGTCATTACCAGCGATTTAGGTCGCACACAGCAGACGGCGCGCATCATTGCAGACGCCTGCGGCTGTGACGTCATGCTGGAGCCGCGCCTGCGCGAGCTGGATATGGGCGTGCTGGAAAAACGCCATATCGATACGCTGACGGAAACGGAAGAGGGCTGGCGCCGCACGCTGGTGAACGGTACCGAAGATGGCCGTATTCCTGAGGGCGAATCCATGCAGGAGCTCAGCGTCCGTATGCATGCCGCACTGGCGGAATGCCTGAAGCTTCCGGCGGGAAGCCGTCCGCTGCTGGTGAGTCATGGGATTGCGTTGGGATGCCTGGTGAGCACCATTCTGGGATTACCGGCTTACGCTGAGCGCCGTTTGCGTCTGCGTAACTGCTCCATTTCCCGAATTGATTATCAGGAAAGCGCGTGGCTGGCGTCAGGATGGGTCGTGGAGATGGCAGGGGACATTTCGCATCTCGATGCCCCTGCGCTTGACGAACTGCAGCGTTAACGACGTATTGGAATCAAAAATTCCATACGCAGATTAATTGGGCCTTCTTCCGGTTTGGCATCCTGCGCCGGGTAGTAGCGCTCAATGTCCTGACCTTTACGGCGATTCAGATTCAGCATTGGCATGCAGGTACCGTAAACGGTCAGGATAAACTCCTGTACCCCCGTTCCCAGCCCTTCATAGGCGAACATCACGTATTCGCCCCCTTCCAGCACGACAGGCTTCGAACCCTGAATATACCCGTTGGCCATCTCTGGCGTCAGCGCGGTGGTGTAGAACACCTCCTGCTCGTCGTCTTTTTCCTGGCTTGGATGCGTTTCGTTGAGGCCATACAGGATAGACGGGATCGCCGGCGCGTGGCTCAGGAAGTCGCGCCAGAACTGGACGCGCATCTGATGTCGGAACTCGGAAATCTGCTCCAGTGAACAGGAGTAGCTCTGCGTTGTGCCGATCAGATGGGTTTCCGGCAGTGTAATAATGTCGTACTTCGGCATTGCGAACTCGCCCAGACGCAGCGGCGGACGCATGCCAAACGAGCTCCAGTCAGGCGAGCGACGATAAAGCGCTGGCGTCAACAAGAACTGTTTTTTAAAGGCGCGGGTGAATGTCTGCTGTGAATCGAAACGATATTGCAGGGCAATATCCAGAATCGGCCGCGCGGTGAGGCGCAACGCTACAGCAGATTTTGATAAACGACGTGCGCGAATATAGGCCCCGATAGCATGACCGGTGACATCCTTGAACATCCTTTGCAGATGCCACTTGGAATAGCCTGCTTTAGCCGCCACATGATCCAGTGACAAAGGCTGGTCGAGATGACCTTCCAGCCAGGTGAGCAGGTCGCGAATAATTCCAGCCTGATCCATATACTATCCTCATCCTTAAAACAGCAGGTGCCTGATAACAGGTTAGCGGATAATAGCATTTTTTGATGTTTTAGCATTCAGTGTTTTTTTTGCGCATTCATGCTTTTTCTAGCACATTACAGGCAGATATATTCTAATCCTGTGATCTTGCTACATTTTTGTCTAAAGTGTTGAATAATTGCTCAGTGTAATTTTAAAGAATGGTAACAATATGAAATACAAGACTTTGCTCTTCACCGCGCTGATGTTGATGGTCGGGCGCACTGCACAGGCGGAACAGATTGGTTCCGTCGATACCGTGTTCAAAATGTTTGGCCCGGACCACAAAATCGTGGTGGAGGCGTTTGACGATCCGGACGTGAAAAACGTCACCTGCTATGTCAGCCGCGCGAAAACGGGCGGTATCAAAGGCGGACTGGGGCTGGCGGAAGATACCTCCGATGCGGCGATCTCATGTCAGCAGGTGGGCCCGGTTGAATTGAGCGACAAAATTAAAAACGGCAAAGCGCAGGGCGACGTGGTATTCCAGAAACGGACCTCGCTGGTGTTCAAAAAGCTGCAGGTTGTGCGTTTCTACGATGCCAAACGCAATACGCTGGCCTACCTGGCCTATTCTGACAAAGTGGTGGAAGGGTCACCGAAAAACGCGATCAGCGCGGTGCCGATTATGCCCTGGCGGGAATAAAAAAACGGCGCATAAGCGCCGTTTTTTAATGCATTAACTGCGGGATTATTCCTGCAAATCGCCGCAGAAACGGTACCCTTCGCCGTGAATGGTGGCGATGATTTCCGGCGTATCTGGCGTAGATTCGAAATGTTTACGAATACGACGGATGGTGACGTCTACGGTACGGTCGTGCGGCTTCAGCTCACGGCCGGTCATTTTCTTCAGCAGTTCTGCACGGGACTGAATTTTTCCCGGGTTTTCGCAGAAGTGCAGCATCGCGCGGAATTCACTGCGCGGCAGTTTATACTGCTCACCGTTCGGGCTAATCAGCGAGCGGCTATTAATATCAAGTTCCCAGCCGTTGAATTTGTAGCTATCTACGCTACGACGCTCTTCGCTGACAGTACCCAGGTTCATGGTGCGGGACAGCAGGTTGCGTGCACGAATGGTTAACTCGCGAGGGTTGAACGGCTTGGTGATGTAGTCATCCGCACCGATTTCCAGGCCAAGAATTTTATCAACTTCGTTATCACGGCCTGTCAGGAACATTAACGCGACGTTCGCCTGCTCGCGCAGTTCGCGCGCCAGAAGAAGACCGTTTTTGCCCGGCAGGTTAATATCCATGATCACCAGGTTGATATCATTTTCAGAAAGGATCTGATGCATCTCTGCGCCATCGGTCGCTTCAAAGACATCGTAGCCTTCTGCTTCGAAAATGCTCTTTAACGTGTTGCGTGTTACCAACTCGTCTTCAACGATAAGAATGTGCGGGGTCTGCATGTTTGCTACCTAAATTGCCAACTAAATCGAAACAGGAAGTACAAAAGTCCCTGACCTGCCTGATGCATGTCGCAAATTAACATGATCGGCTTAACGTGACTAAAGTACGTAATTGCGTTCTTGATGCACTTTCCATCAACGTCAACAACATCATTAGCTTGGTCTTGGGTACTTTCCCTTTGGACCCGACAGTGTCAAAAACGGCTGTCATCCTAACCATTTTAACAGCAACATAACAGGCTAAGTGACACCAGACACCCAATAAAACTACGCTTCGTTGACATATATCAAGTTCAATTGTAGCACGTTAACAGTTTGATGAAATCATCGTAGCTGAATGCTAGCCTTTGTCACAATTTTTCAATAAACCAACTAGTTGCGGACATTGATTTATAAACGAAGCGAATCCAATCTGAATAGGGTATTCATGCTGCCATTATCATTATAAAACATAGGGATAATGGTGTTCTATTAACATTCTAACTGATTGTTCAGACACAGAATAGTTTAGCGTTTTTAATTTGTTATGAAACGCTATTTCGGTGATTTTTGTTGCAATTTTGTAAATTCGCGCTGCGTAATATGTTGAAGTGCATCACATTTTTACCGGCTAACTGATTAAAAAGAGAGCATAAATGCATCTGTCGATTGTACTGGTTGCCCCAGCCAGAGCAGAAAATATAGGCGCAGCGGCGCGTGCCATGAAGACCATGGGTTTTACCGATTTGCGCATTGTGGACAGCACGGCCCATCTGGAGCCAGCCGCGCGTTGGGTGGCGCACGGATCGGGAGATATTCTCGATAATATAACCACTTACGCTACACTTGCCGACGCGCTGCACGACATTTCGTTTACCGTTGCAACCACGGCGCGTAGTCGCGCTAAGTTCCACTACTATGCGACGCCAGCGGAGCTGGTGCCGATGCTGGAAGAGAAAAGCCAGTGGCTGGAGAAAGCGGCGCTGGTATTTGGTCGTGAAGATTCCGGATTAACCAACGAGGAGCTGGAACTGGCGGACGTGCTCACCGGTGCGCCGATGGTGGCCGATTATCCTTCCCTGAATTTGGGCCAGGCGGTCATGGTGTACTGCTATCAATTAGCCTCCCTAATACAAATCCCCCAGCCTCAGGCTGAAAGGGCTGATGAAAATCAGCTGGCTGCGCTGCGCGCACGCGTTGAGCAGCTGTTATCTCAGTTGGAAGTAGCGGACGATCAAAAAATGGCTGACTGGCTGCAGCAGCGTTTGGGACGTCTTGAGCAACGGGACACCGCAATGCTGCACCGTTTGCTGCATGATATTGAAAAAAAATTGGCCGAGTAAAATACTGCCATAAGTTTTTACTATGGCGAATAAGTCTGTCTGTATGGGTTGCATCTGGGGGAATCGGATGAAAATAAATCTGCACGCAGCGGGACGTGAGAGTCTTCCGAATTGTGATCAAATTAAAAATTCGTTGACTTAACGAGCCCGATCCTTTAACCCTAAAAGAATACAGCACAGACAGATAATAATGACAGAGTACACAACATCCATGAAACGCATCAGCATCACCACCATTACCACAACCATCATCATTACCACTGGTAACGATGCGGGCTGACGCGTACAGGAAAAACAAAAAAAAGCCCGCACCTAGACAGTGCGGGCTTTTTTTTCGGCTAAAGGAAACGAGGTAGAACCATGCGAGTGTTGAAGTTCGGCGGTACATCAGTGGCAAATGCAGAACGTTTTCTGCGAGTTGCCGATATCCTGGAAAGCAACGCCAGGCAGGGGCAGGTTGCGACCGTGCTCTCTGCCCCGGCAAAAATCACGAACCATCTGGTGGCGATGATCGAAAAAACCATCGGTGGCCAGGACGCACTCCCGAACATCAGCGACGCAGAGCGTATATTCGCTGACTTATTGCAAGGGCTGGCAGAGGCGCTGCCTGGCTTCCCGCACGCTCAGCTGAAGTCCTTCGTTGAGCAGGAATTTGCGCAAATCAAACACGTTCTGCACGGTATCAGCCTCCTCGGCCAGTGCCCGGACAGCATCAACGCGGCGCTGATTTGTCGCGGCGAAAAACTTTCTATCGCCATTATGGCCGGCGTGCTGGAAGCGCGCGGCCATAGCGTGACCGTGATCGATCCCGTTGAAAAACTGCTTGCGGTGGGCCACTACCTCGAATCCACCGTTGATATTGCTGAATCAACCCGCCGTATCGCCGCCAGCAAAATTCCCGCTGACCACATGATCCTGATGGCAGGCTTCACCGCCGGTAACGAGAAGGGCGAGCTGGTGGTGCTGGGCCGTAACGGTTCCGACTACTCCGCCGCCGTGCTGGCCGCCTGCTTACGCGCGGACTGTTGTGAGATCTGGACTGACGTCGACGGCGTCTATACCTGCGACCCGCGCCAGGTTCCGGACGCCAGGCTGCTGAAATCGATGTCGTACCAGGAAGCGATGGAGCTTTCCTACTTCGGCGCCAAAGTGCTTCACCCTCGTACCATCTCCCCGATTGCCCAGTTCCAGATCCCTTGCCTGATTAAAAACACCGGTAACCCGCAGGCGCCGGGTACGCTGATTGGCGCAAGCAGCGATGAGGACGGTCTGCCGGTGAAAGGCATCTCCAACCTCAACAATATGGCGATGTTCAGCGTCTCCGGCCCTGGGATGAAAGGGATGGTCGGCATGGCAGCGCGCGTATTTGCGGCCATGTCCCGCAACGGTATCTCGGTGGTGCTGATTACCCAGTCCTCTTCCGAATACAGCATTAGCTTCTGCGTGCCGCAGGGCGACTGCCTGCGCGCCCGTCGCGCGCTGGAAGAAGAGTTCTATCTGGAGCTCAACGAAGAATTGCTCGAGCCGCTCTCCATTCAGGAGCGTCTGGCGATTATCTCCGTGGTTGGCGACGGCATGCGCACGCTGCGCGGTATCTCAGCCAAGTTCTTTGCCGCGCTGGCGCGCGCCAATATCAACATCGTGGCGATTGCTCAGGGCTCGTCGGAGCGTTCAATTTCTGTTGTCGTGGACAACGATGATGCGACCACCGGCGTTCGCGTGGTTCACCAGATGCTGTTCAACACCGATCAGGTCATCGAGCTGTTCCTGATTGGCGTGGGTGGCGTGGGCGGCGCGCTGCTGGAGCAGGTGAAGCGTCAGCAGGCGTGGCTTAAGAAGAAACACATCGACCTGCGCGTCTGCGGGATTGCGAATTCCAAAGCGCTGCTGACCAACGTCCACGGCCTTAACCTGGAAAACTGGCAGGCAGAGATGAACGAGGCGAAAGAGCCGTTCAACCTGGGCCGCCTGATCCGTCTGGTGAAAGAGTACCATCTGCTTAACCCGGTCATCGTCGACTGTACCTCGAACCAGGCGGTGGCGGACCAGTACGCCGACTTCCTGCGCGAAGGTTTCCACGTGGTGACGCCGAACAAAAAGGCCAACACTTCGTCGATGGATTACTATCACCAGCTGCGTCTGGCGGCGAGCAAGTCGCGCCGCAAGTTCCTTTACGACACCAACGTTGGGGCTGGTCTGCCGGTTATCGAAAACCTGCAGAACCTGCTTAACGCGGGTGATGAACTGCAGCGTTTCTCCGGCATTCTCTCCGGCTCGCTGTCGTTTATCTTCGGCAAGCTGGATGAAGGGATGAGCCTCTCCGAAGCCACCCGCGCCGCGCGCGAGCTGGGCTACACCGAGCCGGATCCGCGTGACGATCTCTCCGGTATGGATGTGGCGCGTAAGCTGCTGATCCTCGCCCGTGAAACGGGCCGGGAGCTTGAGCTTTCTGATATCGTGATTGAACCGGTCCTGCCGGCAGAATTTGACAGCAGCGGTGACGTCAGCGCCTTTATGGCCAAACTGCCGCAGCTTGACGACGCGTTTGCCGCGCGCGTTGCGAAAGCCCGTGATGAAGGTAAGGTATTGCGCTATGTTGGCAACATTGAAGAAGATGGCGTGTGCCGGGTGAAGATTGCCGAAGTGGATGGCAACGACCCGCTGTACAAAGTCAAAAACGGCGAAAACGCCCTCGCGTTTTACAGCCACTATTATCAGCCACTGCCGCTGGTGCTTCGCGGCTATGGCGCAGGGAACGATGTTACGGCGGCGGGTGTGTTTGCCGATCTGCTGCGTACCCTGTCATGGAAGTTAGGAGTTTAACATGGTCAAAGTTTATGCCCCGGCTTCCAGCGCGAATATGAGCGTCGGATTTGACGTGCTGGGTGCGGCGGTGACGCCGGTGGATGGTTCGCTGCTGGGCGATACGGTTACGGTGGAAGCGGCAGACAGCTTCAGCCTGAATAACGTGGGCCGCTTCGCCAGCAAGCTACCGTCCGACCCGCGCGAGAACATCGTCTATCAGTGCTGGGAACGCTTCTGTCAGGAGATCGGTAAAAACGTGCCGGTCGCTATGACGCTGGAAAAAAGTATGCCGATTGGCTCGGGGCTGGGTTCCAGCGCCTGTTCGGTGGTCGCCGCTCTGGTGGCAATGAATGAGCACTGCGGCAAGCCGCTGAACAACAACCGCCTGCTGGGCTTAATGGGCGAGCTGGAAGGGCGTATCTCCGGCAGCATTCACTATGACAACGTGGCGCCGTGCTTCCTCGGCGGCATGCAGCTGATGATCGAAGAAAATGGCATCATCAGCCAGCAGGTGCCAGGGTTTGATGAGTGGCTGTGGGTGCTGGCCTATCCGGGCATTAAGGTCTCTACCGCGGAAGCGCGTGCGATCCTGCCCGCGCAATATCGTCGTCAGGACTGTATCGCCCACGGGCGTCATCTGGCGGGCTTCATCCACGCCTGCTACACCCGTCAGCCGCAGCTGGCGGCAAAACTGATGAAGGACGTCATTGCCGAGCCGTATCGCACGAAGCTGCTACCCGGCTTTAACGAGGCGCGACAGGCATCAATGGATATCGGCGCGCAGGCGTGCGGCATCTCCGGCTCCGGCCCGACGCTGTTCGCCCTGTGCGACAAGGCAGACACTGCGCAGCGCGTGGCGGACTGGCTCTCTAAACACTACCTGCAAAATCAGGAAGGCTTTGTTCATATCTGCCGTCTGGACACGGCTGGCGCACGAGTACTGGGATAATTAATGAAACTCTACAACCTTAAAGATCATAACGAGCAGGTCAGCTTCGCGCAGGCGGTGACTCAGGGACTGGGCAAAAATCAGGGGCTGTTTTTCCCGCATGACCTGCCGGAATTCCAGCTGACCGAGATTGATGACCTGCTGAAGCAGGATTTTGTCACCCGCAGCACCAAAATTCTGTCCGCGTTTATCGGCGATGAAATTCCGCAGGAGCTGCTGGAAGAGCGCGTGCGTGCGGCATTCGCGTTCCCGGCGCCGGTTCAGCAGGTTGAGCCTGACGTGGGCTGTCTGGAGCTGTTCCACGGCCCAACCCTGGCGTTTAAAGACTTCGGCGGCCGCTTTATGGCGCAGATGCTGACCCACATCAGCGGCGACAAGCCGGTGACCATCCTGACCGCAACCTCCGGCGATACCGGCGCGGCGGTGGCACACGCGTTCTACGGCCTGAAAAATGTCCGCGTGGTGATCCTCTATCCAAAAGGCAAAATCAGCCCGCTGCAGGAGAAACTGTTCTGCACCCTCGGCGGCAACATTGAAACCGTGGCAATTGACGGTGATTTCGATGCCTGCCAGGCGCTGGTCAAGCAGGCCTTCGACGACGAAGAGCTGAAGGTCGCTCTGGGTCTTAACTCTGCGAACTCCATCAACATCAGCCGTCTGCTGGCGCAGATCTGCTACTACTTCGAAGCGGTGGCGCAGCTGCCGCAGGACGCGCGCAACCAGCTGGTGATCTCCGTGCCGAGCGGTAACTTCGGTGACCTGACGGCGGGCCTGCTGGCAAAATCCCTGGGTCTGCCGGTGAAACGCTTTATCGCCGCGACCAACGCCAACGACACCGTGCCGCGCTTCCTGAAAGACGGGAAGTGGGCGCCGAACGCCACGCAGGCGACCCTCTCCAATGCGATGGATGTGTCTCAGCCGAACAACTGGCCGCGCGTGGAAGAGCTGTTCCGCCGTAAGATCTGGCGTCTGGGCGACCTGGGCTATGCCGCGGTGACGGATGAAACTACCAAATCCACCATGCGCGAGCTGAAGGCGGTCGGGTATACCTCTGAACCGCACGCGGCGATTGCCTACCGCGCGCTGCGCGACCAGCTTAACCCGGGTGAATATGGCCTGTTCCTGGGCACCGCACATCCGGCGAAGTTCAAAGAGAGCGTGGAGGCAATCCTGGGCGAAACGCTGCCGCTGCCGAAAGAGCTGGCCGAGCGTGCCGACCTGCCGCTGTTGTCCCATGAACTGCCGGCAGACTTTGCCGCGCTGCGTAAGCTGATGATGTCCCGAGCATAATTTTTGTCGGGTGCGGCTTCGCCTTACCCGACCTACAACGGCTCAGAACGTAGGCCGGGTAAGGCGTAGCCGCTACCCGGCTTTTTTTATGGAGAAATTAAGGAGGAAAATAGCAGGAAAAAAGCAGAAATTCCCAATAAATGCGGTCACTTAGCGATTAGGATTGCAGAGAATAACATCCCCCGTTCCCCTCGCGTACTCTCCTTACAACGGCCCACGTTGGGCAACGATAATAAGGAGTCACCGATGTCAAAACTGAAACCTGCGCTGATTGCGCTTTCACTGATGCTGGTCGCTCCCATGGCGGTTCAGGCATCCGAAATCACCCTCGTACCTGCGGTCAAACTGCAGATTGGCGACCGGGATAATAACGGGCACTACTGGGACGGTGGCCGCTGGCGCGACCATGACTGGTGGAAGGCGCATTATGACTGGCGCGATAACCGCTGGCGTCCTCACGATGAGCATAGCGAGCGTGACCATCATCATGACGATCATCGTCCAGGTCCGGACTGGAAACACCACTAATGCAAAACCCCGCCAGCCGGCGGGGTTTGTTTTTACTGCTCGTGGCGCTTAAACACCAGTTCGCCTTTCCCTGACGACGCCTCGTCAAAGAAATAGCCTTCGCTGTTGAAGGCGGTTAGCTGCTCCGGCTTCGTCAGGCGGTTCTGGATAATGTAGCGGCTCATCAGACCGCGCGCTTTCTTGGCGTAGAAGCTGATCACTTTGAACTTACCGTTCTTCTCGTCGAGGAACACCGGTTTGATAATCTCCGCATCCAGCTTTTTCGGCTTCACCGACTTGTAGTATTCATCGGACGCAAGGTTTATCACCACGTTATCGCCCTGGGCGTGCAGCGCCGCTTTCAGCTTGTCGGTAATGATATCGCCCCAGAAATGGTACAGGTCTTTGCCTTTGGCATTCTCCAGACGAATTCCCATCTCCAGACGATACGGCTGCATGAGGTCCAGCGGTCTCAGCACGCCGTACAAACCCGACAGCATGCGCAGATGCTGCTGGGCAAAATCGAAGTCGGCTTCGCTAAAATCTTCCGCCTGCAGGCCGGTATAGACATCGCCTTTAAATGCCAGAATCGCCTGGCGAGCGTTAGCCGGGGTGAAATCCGGGTGCCATTCATGAAAGCGGGTCGCGTTAAGGTCTGCCAGCTTGTCGCTGATGCTCATCAGCGAGGCGATTTGCGGCGCAGAGAGCTTACGCGCTTCGCGGATCAGCTGTTGCGAGTAGTCCAGCAGTTCAGGCTGGGTATAGCGCTCTGTAGCGAGCGGGCTCTGGTAGTCGAGCGTTTTTGCAGGTGAAATCAGAATCAGCATATCCAGTCCTTGCAGGAAATTTAGAGCGACTTTAGCAAAAAATCGCCCTGAATTGATCGATAGCTGTTATTGCCGCGGCAAATCATCCCACGTGCCCGGGGCAAGCTGCGCCTTAATATCGGGATAACGGGCGGGATCAAATACCGGCGGAACGCCGAGTTTGCGCTGGCGCAGATAGTCTCTGGCAATCAGGGTAACCACGGGCGAGAGCAGCAGGATCGCCGTGAGGTTAGTGATCGCCATCAGCGCCATAATGATATCGGCCAGCTGCCAGACCAGCGGCATACTGAGCAGGGAGCCTGCGATCACCATCAGGATGACCCCCAGACGCAGGGTTCCGATTGCGGCGCGGGAGTCGAGCTTCAGGAAAATAAGGTTATTTTCGGCGTAAAGGTAATTCACCACTATCGAGCTGAAGGCAAACAAAACCAGGATTAGCGAGACAAACCCTGCACCCCAGCCGCCGGTCAGGTTCACCAGCGCCTGCTGGAGAAGCTGTATTCCGACGGTGCCCGACGCGTGCGGTACGGGGCCTGCCAGCAGCAAAATCATAGCGCTGGCGGAACAGATAATAATGGTATCTGTAAAGACGCCAATCATCTGCACAATGCCTTGCGCGGCCGGGTGCGGCGGCCAGGAAGAGGCGGCAGCGGCCGCGTTGGGGGTTGATCCCATACCGGCCTCATTAGAGAACATGCCCCGCTGAAAACCCGCCATCAGCGCCTGGCTGAAGGTATAGCCCAGCGCCCCGGAGGCCACTTCGCGCCAGCCAAAGGCGCTTTTGACGATGGTCGCAATCACGCCCGGCACCTGGTCGAGATGCAGGGCGGTAACGAACAGGCTCGCGGTAACCCAGAGCAGCGCCATAATGGGCACCAGCCACTGCATCAGACGGGCGATGCCCTTGAGACCGACCGAGATGGTAAGCAGAACGACGATGGCTAAAGCGAGACCCGAGAGCCACTCGGGGCAGGAGAAGGCATAGCGCAGGGCGTTGGCGACCGAGTTAGCCTGGACGGTATTAAAAATAAGGCCGTACGCGAGCAGTAAAAAAAGCGAGAACAGGACACCCATCCAACGCATCCCTAAGCCACGCGCCATGTACCAGGCTGGACCACCGCGAAACTGGCCGTTTTTATCTTTCTCTTTATAAAGCTGGGCGAGCGAACTTTCGGCAAAGGAGGTGGCCATCCCGAGAAGCGCCGTCACCCACATCCAGAAGACTGCGCCTGGCCCACCGGCGCTGATGGCCAGCGCAACGCCCGCCAGATTGCCGCTGCCGAGGCGTGCCGCCAGGCTGGTACAAAGTGCCTGAAACGACGTTAATCCGCCCGGCTGAGGCGTGACGCTGTTTTTCAGACTTCTGCCAAACTTGCGAATATAACGAAACTGGATGAACCCACTGCGTAGCGTAAACCAAATACCTGCTCCCAGAAGCAGGTAAATCATTATCGAACCCCACAGGACTTCGTTAATAAAGAAAAAGAAATCAGGCATTAACGTCCCTCTTGTTGATGCCAAAGTGAATATGTAAGCGCTACCACTGATTGGGCATGCTGTTGCTTAGCAGCCTGTTAATATTCCGAGTTTACCATACTCTACCTAAGCGCACTGTCTGCGGTTGCGCTACCCCTCCGTCGTGTTATCATCAGGGCAGACCGGTTACATCCCCCTAACAAGTAAACCTGTCATTTTTCCGCTGCAGGCATGCTGTCGGTAGCGTGAATTATCCAGGGCACGTTAAAAGAGAAACACTATCATGACGGATAAATTGACCTCCCTTCGTCAGTTCACCACTGTCGTAGCTGACACCGGAGATATCGCGGCAATGAAGCTGTACCAGCCGCAGGATGCCACAACTAACCCTTCTCTGATCCTTAACGCCGCACAGATCCCTGAGTATCGCAAACTGATTGACGACGCAGTGACCTGGGCGAAAGCACAGAGCAACGACCGCGCGCAGCAGGTTGTGGATGCCACCGACAAACTGGCAGTGAACATCGGTCTGGAAATCCTGAAACTGGTTCCTGGCCGTATCTCTACCGAAGTGGATGCGCGTCTCTCCTACGACACCGAAGCGTCTATCGCCAAAGCGAAACGTCTGATCAAAATGTACAACGACGCGGGCATCAGCAACGACCGTATCCTGATCAAACTGGCTTCCACCTGGCAGGGTATTCGCGCGGCAGAGCAGCTGGAAAAAGACGGTATCAACTGTAACCTGACCCTGCTGTTCTCCTTCGCGCAGGCGCGTGCTTGTGCAGAAGCGGGCGTATACCTGATTTCTCCGTTCGTGGGCCGTATTCTGGACTGGTACAAAGCCAACACTGATAAGAAAGAGTACGCACCGGCTGAAGATCCAGGCGTAGTTTCTGTTACTGAAATCTACGAATACTACAAGCAGCACGGTTATGAGACTGTGGTTATGGGCGCAAGCTTCCGTAACGTCGGTGAAATTATCGAGCTGGCTGGCTGTGACCGCCTGACCATCGCTCCTGCGCTGCTGAAAGAGCTGGCAGAAAGCGAAGGTACCATTGAGCGTAAACTGTCTTACACCGGTGAAGTGAAAGCACGTCCAGAGCGCATCACTGAATCCGAGTTCCTGTGGCAGCACAACCAGGATCCAATGGCGGTAGACAAGCTGGCGGACGGTATCCGTAAGTTTGCTGTTGACCAGGGCAAACTGGAAAAAATGATCGGCGACCTGCTGTAATCATTCTGCGTGACCGGGCTCCCGGTCACGCGACTTCTTTCGTCCCCTGTCTGAATCTCCTCTCTGCGTGTATCATTCCCTTTAATCAGTACTCTTTGAATGGAATGGATATGAATACCTTACGCATCGGCTTAGTGTCGATTTCTGACCGCGCCTCCAGCGGTGTTTACCAGGATAAAGGCATCCCCGCTCTGGAAGAATGGTTGAGCAGCGCGCTGACCACCCCCTTTGAGATTCAGACCCGCCTGATTCCTGACGAACAGCCGATCATCGAGCAGACGCTCTGCGAGCTGGTGGATGAGATGAGCTGCCATCTTGTTCTGACGACGGGCGGAACCGGCCCCGCGCGCCGTGACGTGACGCCGGACGCGACGCTGGCTATCGCCGATCGCGAAATGCCGGGCTTCGGTGAACAGATGCGCCAGATCGGTCTACACTTTGTTCCGACGGCCATTCTTTCCCGCCAGGTGGGGGTGATCCGCAAGCAGGCGTTGATTCTGAACCTGCCGGGTCAGCCGAAGTCGATCAAAGAGACCCTGGAAGGGCTTAAAGCGGAAGACGGCAGCGTCATCGTTCACGGTATCTTTGCAAGTGTACCGTATTGTATACAGGTTCTTGACGGCCCGTATGTCGAAACCGATGAGAAAGTGGTAGCAGCTTTTCGTCCTAAAAACGCGCGTCGCGAAACAATCTCCTGAAATTAATCAATGTGTGACATAAGCTGAAGCGGCGATAGCGTGGGCAAGGTTTTACGGTATAGTAACTTTTTCTTTACGATTGCTGTAAAAATAAATCCACAACACACGCATAATGGTTCGCTATGTCACATAACGCCCGACCTCTGAATCAACAGGATTACAAAACCCTCACGCTTGCGGCCTTAGGCGGCGCGCTGGAATTTTACGACTTCATTATCTTCGTCTTCTTCGCCGCCGTGGTGGGAGAGCTCTTCTTCCCGGCGGATATTCCGGAATGGCTGCGTCAGGTGCAAACCTTCGGCATTTTTGCCGCCGGGTATCTGGCGCGTCCGCTGGGCGGCATCATCATGGCCCACTTTGGCGATCTGGTCGGGCGTAAGAAGATGTTTACCCTTAGCATCCTGCTGATGGCCGTGCCGACGCTGGCCATTGGTCTGCTGCCCACCTATGCCTCGATGGGTATCCTTGCGCCGTTGCTGCTGTTGCTGATGCGCGTTCTTCAGGGCGCGGCGATTGGCGGTGAAGTGCCGGGCGCGTGGGTGTTTGTCGCGGAACATGTTCCGGCGCGCCGCATTGGTATCGCCTGCGGAACCTTAACCGCGGGCTTAACGGTAGGGATTTTGCTCGGGTCCGTCGTCGCAACAATCGTTAATACCAGCATGACGCAGCAGGCCGTGCACGACTGGGGCTGGCGTATTCCATTCCTGCTGGGCGGAGCGTTTGGCCTGGTCGCGATGTACCTGCGTCGCTGGCTGCAGGAGACCCCGATTTTCCTCGAAATGCAGCAGCGCAAGGCGCTGGCGCAGGAGCTGCCGGTGAAGGCGGTCGTGGTACGCCATAAAAAAGCGGTAGTGGTGTCGATGCTGCTTACCTGGCTGCTCTCGGCGGGCATCGTGGTGGTGATATTGATGTCCCCGGTGTGGCTGCAAAAGCAGTATGGTTTCGCTCCTGCCGTGACGTTACAGGCGAACAGTATCGCGACAATCATGCTCTGCTTTGGCTGTCTTGCCGCCGGGCTGGCGGCGGATCGTTTCGGTGCCAGCGTTACCTTTGTTGTCGGAAGCCTGTTACTGGCCGCATCAAGCTGGGCGTTTTACCATCTGGCTGGCAGCCATCCTGAACAGCTGTTCCTGCTGTACGGCGTGGTAGGCCTGTGCGTGGGCGTTGTCGGGGCTGTACCGTACGTGATGGTGCGCGCGTTCCCGCCAGAGGTACGCTTCACCGGGATTTCTTTTTCCTACAACGTGTCGTATGCCATTTTCGGTGGGCTGACGCCGATTGCGGTGACGGTGTTGATGGGCGTGTCTCCCATGGCTCCGGCCTGGTACGTGCTGGCGCTGTCGATGATGGGGCTGGGATTAGGGATTTGGCTGGGGCAGAAGCGGGGATGTCGTGCCCGCGAGGCGGACACGACAGAAGGATCAGTGTTTTTCACCAATCGGTAAAACGGTGCGGTCAAACTGCTCGTTCAGCACTTCACCCATTGCAAGGTAGATAGCGCTTGCGCCGCAAACCAGACCAATCCAGCCTGCAACATGAACGATGCCTTCGTTATCCACCAGGTGACCGATCGCCAGCAGGGCGAACAGGACGGTCAGGCTCAGGAAAACGAACTGCAGCATGCGGTTGCCCTTCAGGGTACCGAAGAACATAAACAGGGTGAAAACGCCCCACAGACCCAGGTAAACGCCCAGGAAGTGGGCGTTTGCCGCGTCTGCCATGCCCATTTTAGGCAGCAGCAGAATGGCAACCAGGGTCAGCCAGAAAGAACCGTAAGAGGTGAATGCGGTTAAGCCGAAGGTATTGCCTTTCTTATATTCCAGCAGGCCCGCGAAGATTTGTGCGATACCGCCGTAAAAAATGCCCATCGCCAGGATGATGCCATCCATCGGGAACATCCCGATATTGTGCAGGTTCAGCAGAATAGTGGTCATGCCAAAACCCATCAGGCCCAGCGGAGCCGGATTAGCCAACTTAGTGTTGCCCATAAGTCCTCAAAAAAATCATCATTAATATGGTGAAATGGTTAAACCCGCGTCAGTTCTCCCTGACTGGGCGCGGCATCATAATGGGCGCAATCAATGGCGTCTATGATCTCATCAGGGTGAAATTAAAATTTTTTTTATGCTTGCCCCTTGATGGATGCCGTCGCGACCCCATCTTGTAGTCAACCGCAGTGTGTGGACCTGAAAAAAATCAAATCTGGGCAGTTGAAAAAGCACGTTCTGCCCTTATTACAGGTACACAACCACATGTTGACTGAATTTTTAGTGGAGACGTTTAGATGGGTAAAATTATTGGTATCGACCTGGGTACTACCAACTCTTGTGTAGCGATTATGGATGGCACTACTGCACGCGTGCTGGAGAACGCCGAGGGCGATCGCACCACGCCTTCTATCATTGCTTATACCCAGGATGGTGAAACTCTGGTTGGTCAGCCGGCTAAACGTCAGGCAGTGACAAACCCGCAAAACACCCTGTTTGCGATTAAACGCCTGATCGGTCGCCGCTTCCAGGACGAAGAAGTTCAGCGTGACGTTTCCATCATGCCTTACAAAATCATCGCGGCAGATAACGGCGATGCATGGCTTGATGTGAAAGGCACCAAAACTGCACCACCGCAGATTTCTGCTGAAGTGCTGAAAAAAATGAAGAAAACCGCTGAAGATTACCTGGGTGAGCCGGTAACTGAAGCTGTTATCACCGTACCTGCCTACTTCAACGATGCTCAGCGTCAGGCAACCAAAGATGCTGGCCGTATCGCAGGTCTGGAAGTAAAACGTATCATCAACGAACCAACCGCGGCTGCACTGGCTTACGGTCTGGATAAAGAAGTCGGCAACCGTACTATCGCGGTTTACGACCTGGGTGGTGGTACCTTCGATATCTCTATTATCGAAATCGACGAAGTTGACGGCGAAAAAACCTTCGAAGTTCTGGCAACCAACGGTGATACCCACCTGGGTGGTGAAGACTTCGATACCCGTCTGATCAACTACCTCGTTGACGAGTTCAAGAAAGATCAGGGCATTGACCTGCGTAACGACCCGCTGGCTATGCAGCGCCTGAAAGAAGCCGCTGAGAAAGCGAAGATCGAGCTGTCTTCTGCTCAGCAGACCGACGTTAACCTGCCGTACATCACTGCAGACGCGACCGGTCCTAAACACATGAACATCAAAGTGACCCGTGCGAAACTGGAAAGCCTGGTAGAAGACCTGGTGAACCGTTCTATCGAGCCGCTGAAAGTTGCTCTGCAGGACGCTGGCCTGTCCGTGTCTGATATCAACGACGTTATCCTCGTTGGTGGCCAGACCCGTATGCCAATGGTGCAGAAGAAAGTGGCTGAGTTCTTTGGTAAAGAGCCACGTAAAGACGTTAACCCGGACGAAGCAGTGGCTATCGGTGCTGCGGTTCAGGGTGGCGTACTGACCGGTGAAGTTAAAGACGTACTGCTGCTGGACGTTACCCCGCTGTCTCTGGGTATCGAAACCATGGGCGGTGTGATGACTGCGCTCATCAACAAAAACACCACCATTCCAACCAAGCACAGCCAGGTGTTCTCTACCGCTGAAGACAACCAGTCTGCGGTAACCATCCATGTGCTGCAGGGTGAGCGTAAGCGTGCGGCGGATAACAAATCTCTGGGTCAGTTCAACCTGGACGGTATTAACCCGGCACCGCGCGGCATGCCGCAGATCGAAGTCACCTTCGATATCGATGCTGACGGTATCCTGCACGTGTCTGCGAAAGACAAAAACAGCGGTAAAGAGCAGAAGATCACCATCAAGGCATCTTCTGGCCTGAACGAAGCTGAAATCGAAAAAATGGTTCGCGATGCCGAAGCTAACGCGGAATCCGACCGTAAGTTCGAAGAGCTGGTTCAGACCCGTAACCAGGGTGACCATCTGCTGCACAGCACCCGTAAGCAGGTTGAAGAAGCAGGCGATAAACTGCCAGCGGAAGACAAGACTGCTATCGAAGCTGCACTGAGTGCGCTGGAATCCTCACTGAAAGGTGAAGATAAAGCGGACATCGAAGCGAAGATGCAGGAACTGGCACAGGCTTCTCAGAAGCTGATGGAAATCGCTCAGCAGCAGCACGCTCAACAGCAGGCGGGCGCTGACGCTTCGGCGAACAACGCGAAAGACGACGACGTTGTCGACGCTGAGTTCGAAGAAGTTAAAGATAAAAAATAATCGCCCTGATGCAGGGTAATTAATCGGCACGGGCGTAGGAGAACTCTCCACGCCCGTGCTCGCATGTTAAGGGGCTTAAAAAAACCAATGGCAAAGCAAGACTATTACGAGATTTTAGGCGTTCCGAAAACTGCGGAAGAGCGTGAAATCAAAAAGGCGTATAAGCGCCTGGCCATGAAATTCCACCCGGACCGTAACCAGGGTGACAAAGAGGCTGAAGCCAAATTTAAAGAGATCAAAGAAGCCTACGAAGTCCTGACCGATGCACAAAAACGTGCGGCCTATGACCAGTACGGTCACGCAGCCTTTGAACAGGGCGGCATGGGCGGCGGTGGATTCGGTGGCGGCGGCTTTGGTGGCGGCGCTGACTTCAGCGATATCTTTGGCGATGTGTTCGGCGATATCTTCGGCGGCGGCCGTGGTCGTCAGCGCGCGGCGCGCGGCGCGGACCTGCGCTACAACATGGAGCTGACGCTGGAAGAGGCCGTTCGCGGCGTAACCAAAGAGATCCGTATTCCAACGCTGGAAGAGTGTGACGTTTGCCACGGCAGCGGTGCGAAAGCGGGTACGCAGCCACAAACCTGTCCAACCTGTCACGGTTCGGGTCAGGTACAGATGCGTCAGGGCTTCTTTGCGGTGCAGCAGGCCTGTCCGCACTGTCACGGTCGCGGTACGCTGATCAAAGATCCGTGCACCAAATGCCACGGCCACGGTCGCGTTGAGAAAACCAAGACCCTGTCCGTTAAGATCCCGGCCGGCGTGGATACGGGCGACCGCATCCGTCTGGCAGGTGAGGGCGAAGCAGGCGAGCACGGCGCACCGGCAGGCGATTTGTACGTCCAGGTGCAGGTGAAACAGCACGCTATCTTTGAGCGTGAAGGGAACAACCTGTACTGCGAAGTGCCGATCAACTTTGCGATGGCGGCACTGGGCGGTGAAATCGAAGTACCGACGCTGGATGGTCGCGTCAATCTGAAGATCCCGGGCGAGACCCAGACCGGTAAGCTGTTCCGCATGCGCGGGAAAGGCGTTAAATCCGTTCGTGGTGGTGCGCAGGGCGACCTGCTTTGCCGCGTCGTCGTGGAAACGCCGGTTGGCCTGAACGACAAGCAGAAACAGCTGCTGAAAGAGCTGCAGGAGAGCTTCGGCGGCCCGACGGGTGAGAAAAACAGCCCGCGCTCCAAAAGCTTCTTCGATGGCGTCAAAAAATTCTTCGATGATTTGACCCGCTAATCGATCAGCTGGTTTTCATCCGCAAAAGCCCGGAAGCGATTCCGGGCTTTTTCTTTTTGTAGATATTGCTCGGTTAAACTGAATCTATACTCAATATTAATCTGTTTTTGCCGAGCTATTTGGCTTGGTATTATGGTTTTATCGAGGTATTGTTGTAAAAGAGAGAACTTAAATGAAATTACTACACCGTTTCTTTAGCAGTGAGGCGTCCGGTGGCGTGATCCTGATTATTGCCGCAGCGGCCGCGATGGTGCTGGCTAACCTTGGCATCACGCAGGATCTCTACCATGCATTTCTGGAAACGCCCGTTGAGCTGAAGGTCGGGGCGCTGGAAATTAACAAGAACATGCTGCTGTGGATCAACGATGCGCTAATGGCGGTGTTCTTCCTGCTGGTGGGGCTTGAGGTCAAGCGTGAGCTGGTACTGGGCTCGCTTGCCAGCCGCCAGCGCGCGGCGTTCCCGGTCATTGCCGCGCTCGGTGGGATGGTGGTGCCGGCGCTGCTCTTCCTGGCGTTCACCTGGCAGGATCCGATTGCACGTCACGGCTGGGCGATCCCGGCCGCAACGGATATCGCCTTTGCGCTCGGGGTGCTGGCATTGCTGGGAAGCCGCGTGCCGGTGGCCCTGAAAATTTTCCTGATGGCGCTGGCGATCATTGATGACCTGGGCGCCATTGTGATTATCGCGCTGTTCTACACCAGCGATCTGTCGATCCTGTCCCTGAGCGTGGCTGCCGGGGCGATTGCGGTGCTGGCGCTGCTGAACATCTTTAATGTGCGCCGTATTGGAATCTATATCCTGGTGGGGATGGTGCTGTGGACGGCGGTGCTGAAATCGGGCGTGCACGCTACGCTGGCAGGTGTGATCGTCGGCTTCTTCGTGCCGCTTAAGCCGCAGGACGGCAAGTCGCCTGCCAAACAGCTGGAGCACGTGCTGCACCCGTGGGTTGCCTTTATGATCCTGCCGCTGTTTGCGTTTGCCAACGCGGGCGTTTCCCTCGGCGGCGTGACGCTGGACGGGCTGACGTCCGTGCTGCCGCTAGGCATTATTGCCGGGCTGTTTATCGGTAAGCCGCTGGGCATTAGCCTCTTCTGCTGGCTGGCGACGAAGCTGAAGCTGGCGTCATTGCCGCACGGCACAACCTTTGGTCAAATTATGGCCGTCGGCGTGCTGTGTGGAATCGGGTTTACGATGTCGATCTTTATCTCGACCCTTGCGTTTGGCGCGCATGCGCCTGAGCTGATCGTCTGGGCGAAACTCGGCATTCTTATTGGGTCATTACTGGCCGCGGTAATCGGTTATACCTTGCTGAAGGTAAAATTGTCCGGACAGGCCGTCCGGGCATAACGGAACACCGGGAGGAGGCGATCCTTCTCCCGATACACACTCAGGGAGAGAAGACGCGATGTCTCATTTAAATTACAACCATCTGTACTACTTCTGGCACGTCTATAAGCAGGGCTCGGTGGTGGGAGCGGCAGAGGCGCTCTACCTGACGCCGCAAACCATCACCGGGCAAATCAAGGCGCTGGAAGAGCGTTTGCAGGGCAAGCTGTTCAAGCGTAAGGGGCGTGGGATTGAACCCAGCGAACTGGGCGAGCTGGTGTTTCGCTACGCGGACAAGATGTTCACCCTGAGCCAGGAGATGCTGGATATTGTCAACTACCGCAAAGAGTCGAACCTGCTCTTTGACGTGGGCGTGGCGGATGCGCTGTCCAAACGGCTGGTGAGCGGCGTGCTGGACGCGGCGGTGGTTGAAGATGAACAAATTCATCTGCGCTGCTTTGAATCCACCCACGAGATGCTGCTGGAACAGCTAAGCCAGCACAAGCTGGATATGATTATCTCGGATTGTCCGATTGATTCCACCCAGCAGGAAGGGCTGTTCTCGGTAAAAATTGGCGAATGCGGCGTGAGCTTCTGGTGCATTAATCCGCCGCCGGAAAAACCGTTCCCCGCGTGCCTTGAAGAGCGCCGCCTGCTGGTGCCGGGAAGACGCTCAATGCTGGGACGCAAGCTGCTGAACTGGTTTAACTCGCAGGGGCTAAAGGTAGAAATCCTCGGAGAGTTTGACGATGCGGCGCTGATGAAAGCTTTTGGCGAAGCGCATAACGCCATCTTCGTTGCGCCGACGCTGTACGCGCACGATCTCTATTCGGACGATAAGATTACGGAGATAGGCAGAGTGGATAACGTGATGGAGGAGTATCACGCCATATTTGCCGAAAGGATGATTCAGCACCCGGCGGTGCAGCGAATCTGTAACCGTGACTACTCGGCGCTGTTTACGCCACCGGCAATCTGAAGGCATAAAAAAACCCGCGTTAAGCGGGTTCTTTAAACAAGCAACAACAAGTAGCGATTAAGCCAGTTTGTTGATCTGCGCGGTCAGGTTTGCTTTATGACGCGCTGCTTTGTTTTTGTGGATCAGACCTTTAGCAGCCTGACGATCCACGATTGGTTGCATTTCGTTAAATGCGTTCTGCGCTGCAGCTTTGTCGCCTGCTTCGATTGCTGCGTATACTTTCTTGATGAAAGTACGCATCATAGAGCGACGGCTTGCGTTGTGCTTACGAGCCTTTTCAGACTGAACGGCACGTTTCTTAGCTGATTTGATATTAGCCAAGTCCAACTCCCAAATATGTTCTATGTGGACAATTCAAAGGCCGAGGAATATGCCCTCTTTGCCTTCTTTTGTCAATGGATTTGTGCAAATAAGCGCCGTTAATTAGCGACGCTACGTTACGTAGTGATGGCGCAGGATTCTACCAGCTTGTCTTCCCTGAATACAGCCTTTCGGCATAAAAATCGCAGTTCACGAGCAGATTTTTTCGCTGCGAAAGGTCAGCCTGATGAAATCATTACGGCTTTCTGTTTTGCGCGAACAATCGCCGGTTAACCTTAATCGCTGTACAAGGTATACTTTGGCGATTTTCACTGTTTTGAGCCAGACATGAAGCTGATACGCGGCATACATAATCTCAGCAGCGCACCGCACGGGTGCGTGCTGACTATTGGTAATTTCGACGGCGTGCATCGTGGTCATCAGGCGCTGTTGCAGGGATTGCGTAAAGAAGGGGAGGCCCGCGGCCTGCCTGTTGTAGTGATGATTTTCGAGCCGCAGCCGCTGGAGCTGTTCGCGGGCGATAAATCTCCCGCCCGCCTCACTCGCCTGCGCGAGAAGTTGCGCTATCTGGCGGAGTCCGGCGTGGACTATGTATTGTGTGTACGTTTCGATCGCCGCTTTGCCGCGCTGACAGCACAAAATTTCGTCAGCGACCTGCTGGTTAAGCGCCTTGGCGTGCAGTTTCTCGCCGTGGGCGATGATTTCCGCTTTGGCGCTGGTCGTCAGGGCGATTTCTTGCTATTACAGAAGGCTGGTCTGGAGTACGGATTTGACGTCACCAGCGCGATGACCTTCTGCGAAGGCGGCGTGCGCGTCAGCAGCACGGCGGTTCGCCGGGCACTGGCCGATGATGAACTGGATACGGCTGAAACCCTGCTGGGGCATCCGTTTACTATCTCTGGCCGCGTGGTCCATGGCGATGCGCTGGGCCGCACGATAGGCTTCCCGACGGCGAATATACCGCTGCGTCGTCAGGTTTCCCCGGTTAAAGGGGTTTATGCGGTGGAAGTGGCAGGACTGGGCGATAAGCCGTTCTACGGCGTCGCCAACATTGGCACGCGTCCGACCGTCGCGGGTGTGCGTCAACAGCTAGAAGTGCACCTGCTGGACGTTGTAATGGACCTGTATGGTCGCCATATAGATGTGATACTGCGTAAAAAAATACGCAACGAGCAGCGATTTGGTTCGCTGGATGAACTAAAAGCGCAAATTGCGCGAGATGAATTGACGGCCCGCGAGTTTTTTGGGCTTTGAACCCGGCTTAACTGCCTACGTGATAAATACGGAACCGAGAATCTGATGAGTGACTATAAATCAACCCTGAATTTGCCGGAAACAGGGTTCCCGATGCGCGGCGATCTCGCCAAGCGCGAACCGGGAATGCTGGCGCGTTGGACCGATGATGACCTGTACGGCATCATTCGTGCAGCCAAAAAAGGCAAAAAAACCTTCATTCTGCATGATGGCCCTCCATATGCGAATGGCAGCATTCATATTGGTCACTCGGTTAACAAGATTCTGAAAGACATTATCGTGAAGTCCAAAGGGCTCACGGGCTATGACTCGCCTTACGTTCCAGGCTGGGACTGCCACGGTCTGCCAATCGAGCTGAAAGTGGAGCAAGAGTTCGGCAAGCCGGGTGAGAAGTTCACCGCCGCCGAGTTCCGTGCGAAGTGTCGCGAATATGCAGCCACGCAGGTCGACGGTCAGCGCGCTGACTTCATCCGTCTGGGCGTGCTGGGCGACTGGTCGCACCCGTACCTGACCATGGATTTCAAAACTGAAGCCAACATCATCCGTGCGCTGGGCAAAATCATCGGTAACGGTCACCTGCATAAAGGCGCTAAGCCGGTGCACTGGTGCGTGGACTGCCGCTCTGCGCTGGCAGAAGCGGAAGTGGAGTATTACGACAAAACTTCCCCATCTATCGACGTGGCGTTCCATGCCGTCGATCAGGATGCGGTGAAGGCTAAATTTGGCGTCTCCTCGGTAAACGGCCCGATCTCTCTGGTGATCTGGACCACCACCCCGTGGACTCTGCCTGCCAACCGTGCGATCTCCCTGTCCGGTGAGTTCGAATACGCACTGGTGCAGATTGACGGTCAGGCGGTTATCCTGGCGAAAGATCTGGTTGAGAGCGTGCTGAAGCGCGCGCATATCAGTGGCTACACCGTGCTGGGCACCGTGAAAGGTGACGCCCTGGAGCTGATGCGCTTCAAGCACCCGTTCCTGGACTTCGACGTTCCGGCGATCCTGGGCGATCACGTGACGCTGGAAGCGGGTACCGGTGCGGTGCATACCGCCGGTGGCCACGGTCCTGACGACTACAACATCAGCCTGAAGTACGATCTGGAAATCGCTAACCCGGTCGGCCCGGACGGTTCTTACCTGCCTGGCACCTACCCGGCGCTGGATGGTATCAACGTCTTCAAAGCGAACGACATTATCGTCGACATGCTGCGTACCAGCGGCGCGCTGCTGCACGTAGAAAAAATGCAGCACAGCTATCCGTGCTGCTGGCGTCACAAGACCCCAATCATCTTCCGTGCGACCCCGCAGTGGTTCGTCAGCATGGATCAGAAAGGCCTGCGCGAGCAGTCTCTGAAAGAGATCAAAGGCGTGCAGTGGATCCCTGACTGGGGCCAGGCGCGTATCGAATCCATGGTAGCTAACCGTCCTGACTGGTGTATCTCCCGTCAGCGTACCTGGGGTGTACCGATGTCTCTGTTCGTGCACAAAGAGACGCAGGAACTGCACCCGAATACCCTGGAACTGATGGAAGAAGTGGCGAAGCGCGTCGAAGTTGACGGCATTCAGGCGTGGTGGGATCTCGACGCCCGCGACATCCTGGGCGCTGATGCAGATAACTACGAGAAAGTGCCGGATACCCTGGACGTGTGGTTCGACTCCGGGTCGACCCACTCCTCCGTGGTTGACGTGCGTCCGGAATTCGCCGGTCACGCTGCCGATATGTATCTGGAAGGGTCGGACCAACACCGCGGCTGGTTCATGTCATCTCTGATGATCTCCACCGCCATGAAGGGTAAAGCGCCTTACCGTCAGGTACTGACTCACGGCTTCACCGTGGATGGTCAGGGCCGTAAGATGTCCAAATCTATCGGTAACACCGTTTCTCCGCAGGATGTGATGAACAAACTGGGCGCAGACATCCTGCGTCTGTGGGTGGCGTCGACCGACTACACCGGCGAAATGGCGGTGTCTGACGAGATCCTGAAGCGTGCTGCCGACAGCTATCGTCGTATCCGTAACACCGCGCGCTTCCTGCTGGCGAACCTGAACGGGTTCGATCCGGCAAAAGACATGGTTAAACCGGAAGAGATGGTGGTGCTGGACCGCTGGGCGGTAGGCTGCGCGAAAGCGGCGCAGGACGATATCCTGAAAGCCTATGAGTCTTACGACTTCCACGAAGTGGTGCAGCGCCTGATGCGCTTCTGCTCCATCGAGATGGGCTCGTTCTACCTCGACATCATCAAAGACCGCCAGTACACCGCGAAAGCGGACAGCGTGGCGCGTCGTAGCTGCCAGACCGCGCTGTTCCACATCGCAGAAGCGCTGGTACGCTGGATGGCGCCGATCATGTCCTTCACCGCGGATGAAATCTGGGGCTATCTGCCTGGCGACCGTGAGAAGTATGTCTTCACGGGTGAGTGGTACGAAGGTCTGTTCGATCTCTCCAGCACCGAAGCGATGAACGATGCCTTCTGGGACGAGCTGCTGAAGGTGCGTGGCGAAGTGAACAAGGTTATCGAGCAGGCGCGTGCAGACAAGAAAGTCGGCGGCTCTCTGGAAGCGGCAGTCACGCTGTACGCTGAACCGGAGCTGGCGGCGAAGCTGATCGCGCTGGGCGATGAATTACGATTTGTCCTGTTGACCTCCGGTGCGAAAGTTGCGGATTATGCCGAGGCTTCTGCTGATGCTCAGCAGAGCGAACTGCTCAAAGGACTGAAAGTCGCGCTGAGCAAAGCCGACGGTGAGAAATGCCCGCGTTGCTGGCATTACACTACCGATGTCGGTCAGGTGGCGGAACACGCAGACATCTGCGGACGCTGTGTAAGCAACGTCGCCGGTGACGGCGAAAAACGTAAGTTTGCCTGATGAGTAAAACTCTCTGTTCAACAGGACTGCGCTGGCTGTGGCTGGTTGTGGTGGTGCTGATTATCGATCTGGGCAGCAAATTCCTGATCCTCCAGAATTTTGCTCTGGGCGAGACGGTCCCGCTGTTCCCGTCGCTTAACCTGCACTACGCGCGTAACTACGGCGCAGCCTTTAGTTTCCTTGCCGACAGCGGTGGCTGGCAGCGCTGGTTCTTTGCAGGTATCGCTCTCGGTATCTGCGTGATCCTGGCGGTGCTGATGTACCGCTCGAAGGCCACGCAAAAGCTGAATAACATCGCCTACGCGCTGATCATTGGCGGCGCGCTGGGCAACCTGTTTGACCGCCTGTGGCACGGCTTTGTGGTCGATATGATTGACTTCTACGTCGGCGACTGGCATTTCGCGACCTTTAACCTGGCCGATACGGCAATTTGTATCGGTGCGGCGTTAATCGTGCTGGAAGGCTTCTTGCCTAAACCGGCTGCGAAAGAGCAGGCGTAACACACTCGCCCGGTGGTGTAATGCCACCGGGCAAAACAAGCGAGCAATTTGCATGTCTAAATCCGTACAGAGCAACAGCGCGGTTCTCGTTCACTTCACGCTGAAGCTGGATGACGGCTCTACGGCCGAATCCACCCGCAACAACGGCAAACCGGCCCTGTTTCGTCTTGGCGATACCTCCCTGTCTGAAGGTCTTGAGCAGCAGCTTCTCGGTCTGAAAGAGGGTGAGAAAAAGGCCTTTTCGCTGGAGCCGGATGCCGCGTTTGGCGTGCCGAGTCCGGACCTGATCCAGTATTTCTCGCGCCGCGAGTTTATGGATGCAGGTGAACCGGAAATCGGCGCGATTATGCTCTTTACCGCTATGGACGGCAGCGAAATGCCTGGCGTGATCCGCGAAATCAACGGCGACTCTATTACCGTTGACTTCAACCATCCGCTTGCCGGGCGTACCGTTCATTTTGATGTTGAAGTGCTGGAAATCGATCCTGCACTGGAGGCCTGAAATGCAGATCCTGTTGGCTAACCCGCGCGGCTTCTGCGCCGGTGTAGACCGCGCTATCAGCATTGTTGAAAACGCGCTGGAGATTTACGGCGCGCCGATTTATGTGCGTCACGAAGTGGTGCATAACCGCTATGTGGTCGACAGCCTGCGCGAGCGCGGCGCAATTTTTATTGAGCAGATCAGCGAAGTACCGGACGGTGCGATTCTGATCTTCTCCGCGCACGGTGTCTCGCAGGCGGTCCGTAACGAAGCAAAAAGCCGCGATCTGACCGTATTCGATGCTACCTGTCCGCTGGTGACAAAAGTGCATATGGAAGTGGCGCGCGCCAGCCGTCGTGGTGAAGAGTCGATTTTGATTGGCCATGCCGGTCATCCGGAAGTCGAAGGCACCATGGGCCAGTACAGCAACCCGGAAGGGGGGATGTATCTGGTTGAGTCGCCTGAAGATGTCCTTACGCTGAACGTGAAAAACGAAGCGCGTCTGTCGTTTATGACCCAGACGACGCTCTCCGTAGACGATACCTCAGACGTGATTGACGCCCTGCGCCAGCGCTTCCCGAAAATCGTCGGCCCGCGTAAGGATGATATCTGCTACGCAACCACTAACCGTCAGGAAGCGGTGCGCGCGCTGGCTGAAAAGGCGGATGTGGTGCTCGTGGTCGGCTCCAAAAACTCATCTAACTCCAACCGTCTGGCCGAACTGGCGCAACGCATGGGGAAAATGGCTTTCCTGATTGATGACGCGTCGGATATTCAGGAAGCGTGGGTTAAAGACGCGGCCTGTGTCGGCGTGACGGCCGGGGCGTCTGCGCCAGATATTCTGGTACAGAACGTCATTTCCCGTCTGCAGGAGCTGGGCGGTGGTGAAGCGGTGCCGCTGGAAGGACGTGAAGAGAACATCGTTTTCGAGGTCCCGAAAGAACTGCGCATCGACGCCCGCGAAGTTGAATAGTCCTTTTTCTGATGAAAGGCCAGCACCTCCTGTGCTGGCCTTTTTTTTACCCGTTACTTTATCGTGACGACAAAATCATGTCTTTTACTGATATTTAAGTCGGTTTCACGTTAAATTCTAATTATCGGTGTTTTCAGTTGGCAGTGCTTCTCAAGGCTGGTTAATCTGAAAACGGTTTACATCATTTTAACGTAAGAGAATAACTATGCATGATGCACAGATCCGTGTCGCCATTGCGGGCGCGGGTGGACGTATGGGCCGTCAGCTTATTCAGGCGGCACTTCAGATGGATGGCGTAGCGCTTGGCGCGGCACTGGAGCGAGAAGGTTCTTCGCTTCTGGGGACCGATGCCGGTGAGCTGGCGGGCGCTGGCCACACGGGTGTTACCGTGCAAAGCAGTCTGGAAGCGGTAAAAGAGGACTTCGATGTTTTCATCGATTTTACCCGCCCGGAAGGGACGCTCACGCATCTGGCGTTTTGTCGTCAACACAGCAAGGGGATGGTGATCGGCACCACCGGTTTTGACGATGCGGGCAAGCAGGCTATCCAGGATGCATCAAAAGAGATTGCGATTGTCTTCGCGGCAAACTTCAGCGTGGGCGTTAACGTCATGCTGAAGCTGCTGGAGAAGGCCGCGAAGGTGATGGGCAATTATACCGATATCGAGATTGTAGAAGCTCACCACCGTTACAAGGTTGATGCGCCATCTGGCACGGCGCTGGCGATGGGCGAAGCGATTGCTCATGCACTTGATAAAGATTTAAAAGACTGCGCGGTCTATACCCGCGAAGGCTACACCGGCGAACGCGTACCTGGCACCATCGGTTTCGCAACCGTGCGAGCGGGTGACATCGTCGGCGAACACACGGCGATGTTCGCCGATATTGGCGAACGTGTCGAAATTACGCATAAAGCCTCAAGCCGAATGACGTTCGCCAACGGCGCCGTACGTTCCGCTTTGTGGCTTAAAAGTAAGAAAAGTGGTCTTTTTGATATGCGAGATGTGCTCGATCTCAACAATTTGTAAGCATTATTACCCATCGTGATGTGGTTATTGCAGTCGTAATTGTTTGATTGCATAGGGCAATATTTTATTGCCCTTTTATTTTATCTGTTTCATGTTTTATTTTTAATTAAGCCTCTAAATTTATATATCTTGTAGCGTTTTAACGTTACTGAAATGTAAATTTTGACCATCCGGTCCACTTTTTCATGCTCCAACACGACATTTTTTATTAAACCAGGCGCGCAAGCGTTTTCCGCGGTGATTTACCTGATCTTTTTGTCGCTTAAGCCGCATTACTCTCACCAGGGCTGCAAAACAATAAACAAAATATCCGTTTTAAGTTGACTTTTACCCACCAAATCTCCAGAATGCCGCCGTTTGCCAAAAATCCGCTGGCAACACATTTGCATTGATTCATGACACGGTTATGCATTAATATGCAAATAAAGTGAGTGAATATTCTCTGGAGGGTGTTTTGATTAAGTCAGCGCTATTGGTTCTGGAAGACGGAACCCAGTTTATCGGTCGGGCCATAGGGGCAACGGGTTCGGCGGTTGGGGAAGTCGTTTTCAATACTTCAATGACCGGTTATCAAGAAATCCTCACTGATCCTTCCTATTCTCGCCAAATCGTTACTCTTACTTATCCTCATATCGGCAATGTCGGCACCAATGCGGCTGACGAAGAATCCTCTCAGGTACATGCGCAAGGCCTGGTCATCCGCGACCTGCCGCTGATAGCCAGCAACTTCCGCAATACCGAAGATCTTTCTTCTTACCTGAAGCGCCATAACATCGTGGCGATTGCCGATATCGATACCCGTAAGCTAACGCGTCTGCTGCGCGAGAAGGGTGCACAGAACGGCTGCATCATCGCGGGTGATAACCTCGATGCGACGCTGGCGCTGGAAAAAGCGAAAGCCTTCCCTGGCCTGAACGGCATGGACCTGGCGAAAGAAGTGACTACTGCTGAAGCCTACAGCTGGACTCAGGGTAGCTGGACGCTGGAAGGCGACCTGCCGGAAGCGAAAAAAGAGAGCGAGCTGCCGTTCCACGTGGTGGCCTACGATTTCGGCGCCAAGCGCAACATCCTGCGCATGCTGGTTGACCGCGGCTGCCGCCTGACGGTGGTTCCGGCACAAACGTCTGCCGAAGACGTGCTGAAGATGAATCCGGACGGTATTTTCCTGTCCAACGGTCCTGGCGACCCGGCGCCGTGTGATTATGCCATCGCCGCCATCAAGTCCTTCCTGGAAACCGACATCCCGGTATTCGGCATCTGCCTCGGCCATCAGCTGCTGGCGCTGGCTAGCGGTGCGAACACCGTTAAGATGAAGTTCGGCCACCACGGTGGTAACCATCCGGTGAAAGACATCGATAACAACACGGTGATGATCACCGCGCAGAACCACGGCTTTGCCGTCGATGAAGCCTCAATGCCGGCTAACCTGCGCGTGACCCATAAGTCGCTGTTCGATGGCACCCTGCAGGGTATCCACCGTACCGATAAGCCAGCATTCAGCTTCCAGGGCCACCCTGAAGCCAGCCCGGGCCCACACGACGCCGCGCCGCTGTTCGATCACTTCATCGAACTTATCGAGCAATACCGTAAGACAGCTAAATAATCAGGAGCCGAGAAGACAATGCCAAAACGTACAGACATAAAAAGCATCCTGATCCTTGGCGCTGGCCCGATCGTGATCGGCCAGGCCTGCGAATTCGACTACTCCGGCGCTCAGGCGTGTAAAGCCCTGCGCGAAGAGGGTTACCGCGTTATCCTGGTGAACTCCAACCCGGCAACCATCATGACCGACCCGGAGATGGCAGATGCAACCTACATCGAGCCGATTCACTGGGAAGTGGTGCGTAAAATCATCGAGAAAGAGCGTCCGGACGCGGTGCTGCCAACCATGGGCGGCCAGACGGCGCTGAACTGTGCGCTGGAGCTGGAGCGTCAGGGCGTGCTGGAAGAGTTCGGCGTGACCATGATCGGTGCGACCGCCGACGCCATTGATAAAGCAGAAGACCGTCGCCGCTTCGACGTGGCGATGAAGAAAATCGGCCTCGACACCGCGCGCTCCGGTATCGCACACAACATGGAAGAAGCGCTGGCCGTTGCGGCTGAAGTGGGTTATCCGTGCATCATCCGTCCATCGTTCACCATGGGCGGCACCGGCGGCGGTATCGCCTACAACCGTGAAGAGTTCGAAGAGATTTGTGAGCGCGGTCTGGATCTCTCCCCAACCAAAGAGCTGCTGATTGACGAGTCGCTGATTGGCTGGAAAGAGTACGAGATGGAAGTGGTGCGTGATAAAAACGACAACTGTATCATCGTCTGCTCCATCGAAAACTTCGATGCGATGGGTATCCACACCGGTGACTCCATCACCGTTGCGCCAGCCCAGACCCTGACCGACAAAGAGTATCAAATCATGCGTAACGCCTCGATGGCGGTACTGCGTGAAATCGGCGTGGAAACCGGCGGTTCTAACGTGCAATTCTCGGTTAACCCGAAAACAGGCCGCCTGATTGTTATCGAAATGAACCCGCGCGTGTCCCGTTCCTCCGCGCTGGCCTCTAAAGCGACCGGCTTCCCGATTGCGAAAGTGGCGGCGAAACTGGCGGTGGGTTACACCCTCGACGAGCTGATGAACGACATCACCGGTGGCCGCACGCCTGCGTCCTTCGAGCCGTCCATCGACTACGTTGTGACCAAAATTCCTCGCTTCAACTTCGAGAAATTCGCGGGCGCGAACGACCGTCTGACCACCCAGATGAAATCTGTCGGTGAAGTGATGGCGATTGGCCGCACCCAGCAGGAATCCCTGCAAAAAGCGCTGCGCGGCCTGGAAGTGGGCGCGACCGGCTTTGACCCGAAAGTAAGCCTGGATGACCCGGAAGCGCTGACTAAAATACGCCGCGAGCTGAAAGACGCGGGCGCAGAGCGTATCTGGTACATCGCCGATGCCTTCCGTGCGGGCCTGTCCGTGGACGGCGTGTTCAACCTGACCAACATCGACCGCTGGTTCCTGGTGCAGATTGAAGAGCTGGTCCGTCTGGAAGAACAGGTTGCCGAGCTGGGCATCACCGGTCTGGACGCTGACTTCCTGCGCGTGCTGAAGCGTAAAGGCTTCGCCGACGCGCGTCTGGCTAAGCTGGCGGGCGTGCGTGAAGCAGAAATCCGCAAGCTGCGCGACCAGTACAACCTGCACCCGGTCTACAAGCGCGTGGACACCTGTGCGGCTGAATTCTCGACCGACACCGCGTACATGTACTCCACCTATGAAGACGAGTGCGAAGCGAACCCGTCAGTCGACCGCGACAAGATTATGGTGCTGGGCGGCGGTCCAAACCGTATCGGCCAGGGCATCGAGTTCGACTACTGCTGCGTACACGCCTCGCTGGCGCTGCGCGAAGACGGTTACGAGACCATCATGGTCAACTGTAACCCTGAAACGGTTTCTACCGACTACGACACCTCTGACCGCCTCTACTTCGAGCCGGTTACCCTGGAAGACGTGCTGGAAATCGTGCGCATCGAGAAGCCAAAAGGCGTTATCGTGCAGTACGGTGGCCAGACCCCGCTGAAGCTGGCGCGCGCGCTGGAAGCGGCAGGCGTACCGGTTATCGGTACCAGCCCGGATGCGATTGACCGTGCGGAAGACCGCGAGCGTTTCCAGCAGGCGGTTGACCGTCTGAAGCTGAAACAGCCGGCGAACGCCACCGTGACCGCTATCGAACAGGCCGTTGAGAAGGCGAAAGAGATTGGCTACCCGCTGGTGGTGCGTCCTTCCTACGTGCTGGGCGGCCGCGCGATGGAAATCGTTTATGACGAAGCCGACCTGCGTCGCTACTTCCAGACCGCAGTGAGCGTTTCCAACGATGCGCCAGTGCTGCTTGACCGCTTCCTCGACGACGCGGTGGAAGTAGACGTTGACGCCATCTGCGATGGCGAAATGGTGCTGATTGGCGGCATCATGGAGCATATCGAGCAGGCAGGCGTGCACTCCGGCGACTCCGCCTGTTCTCTGCCAGCGTACACCCTGAGCCAGGAGATTCAGGACGTGATGCGCCAGCAGGTGCAGAAGCTGGCCTTCGAGCTGCAGGTTCGCGGCCTGATGAACGTCCAGTTCGCGGTGAAAGACAACGAAGTCTACCTGATTGAAGTCAACCCGCGTGCGGCACGTACCGTACCGTTCGTCTCCAAAGCCACCGGCGTACCGCTGGCGAAAGTGGCGGCGCGCGTGATGGCGGGCCAGACGCTGGCGCAGCAGGGTGTGACCAAAGAGATCATTCCACCGTACTACTCGGTGAAAGAAGTGGTGCTGCCGTTCAACAAATTCCCGGGCGTTGACCCGCTGTTAGGGCCAGAAATGCGCTCTACCGGTGAAGTGATGGGCGTGGGCCGCACCTTTGCCGAAGCGTTCGCGAAGGCGCAGCTGGGCAGTAGCTCTACCATGAGAAAATCAGGCCGTGCGCTGCTCTCCGTTCGCGAAGGCGACAAAGAGCGCGTGGTTGACCTGGCCGCCAAGCTGCTGAAACAGGGCTTCGAGCTGGACGCAACCCACGGTACGGCGATTGTGCTGGGTGAAGCCGGCATCAATCCGCGTCTGGTGAACAAGGTGCATGAAGGTCGTCCGCACATTCAGGACCGTATCAAGAATGGCGAATACACCTACATCATCAACACTACCGCAGGCCGCCAGGCGATTGAAGACTCCAAGCTGATTCGCCGCAGCGCGCTGCAGTACAAGGTGCACTACGACACCACCCTGAACGGCGGTTTCGCAACGGCTATGGCGCTGAACGCGGATGCCACCGAGAAGGTGATTTCAGTGCAGGAAATGCACGCGCAGATTAGCAAGTAAGTAAAAATGCCCGGTGCCGTTCGGCTGCCGGGCATTCTCCCCATCTTCAGAACCTTCTGGTTTTTCATCCGCTTTCAGTCAGTTAGCCTAAAATGGTTAGGTCGATAACGAAATTCAACTGAGAGCAGGGGAAAACACCATGCAAAATAAATTACTGATCGCTTCCGTTCTGGCTGCTACGGCAATGTTTACCGTTGCGGGCTGTTCGTCTAATCAGGCCGTAAAAACCACCGATGGCAAAACCATCGTCACCGACGGCAAACCGCAGGTGGATGACGATACCGGTCTGGTGTCGTACAAAAACGCCGAAACCGGCCAAACCGAGCAGATCAACCGCGGCCAGGTGAAATCCATGGGCGAGCTGGATAACTAATTCAGAATTCTGACGTAAGCCCGTCAATAATATTCACTATTAGCCTGTTGAATTACTGACTACACTCTTTTGTTAAAAGAAAGCAGTAACAACAGGCTAATCAATGATTCTGATAATTTATGCCCATCCTTATCCGCAGCACTCGCATGCGAATAAGCGGATGCTTGAGCAGGTAAGGACGCTTAATAACGTAGAGATACGTTCCCTCTATCAACTTTATCCCGATTTTAATATCGATATCGCCGCCGAGCAGGAGGCGCTTTCTCGTGCCGATCTGATTATCTGGCAGCACCCCATGCAGTGGTACAGCACGCCCCCGCTGCTGAAACTGTGGATTGATAAAGTCTTCTCCCACGGCTGGGCGTATGGACACAACGGCCATGCGCTAAAAGGGAAAAGCCTGATGTGGGCGGTCACCACCGGCGGTGGGGAAAGCCATTTTGATATCGGTTCCTTCCCGGGTTTTGACGTCCTGGCGCAGCCGCTGCAGGCGACAGCGCTCTATTGCGGTTTGAACTGGCTCCCGCCTTTTGCGATGCACTGCACGTTTGTTTGCGACGATGAAACGCTGCAGGCGCAGGCTCGCCATTATAAACAACGCTTACTTGAGTGGCAGGAGACGCACCATGGATAGCCATACGCTGATACAGGCGCTGATTTACCTCGGCGCGGCGGCGCTGATTGTGCCCGTGGCGGTACGCCTGGGGCTGGGCTCTGTTCTCGGCTATCTGATTGCGGGCTGCGTCATTGGGCCGTGGGGCTTTCGACTGGTCACGGATGCCGAGGCGATTCTCCATTTTGCTGAAATCGGCGTTGTGCTGATGCTGTTTGTGATTGGCCTGGAGCTCGATCCCCAGAGGTTGTGGAAGCTTCGCGCCTCGGTATTTGGCGGAGGGGCACTGCAGATGGTGGCCTGCGGCCTGCTGCTGGGTGGGTTCTGCATCCTGCTGGGCATGGACTGGAAAGTGGCAGAGCTCATCGGCATGACGCTGGCGCTCTCCTCAACGGCTATTGCCATGCAGGCGATGAACGAGCGAAATCTGACGGTATCCCAGATGGGACGTAGCGCGTTCTCGGTGCTGCTGTTCCAGGATATTGCCGCTATTCCGCTGGTGGCGATGATCCCGCTGCTGGCAGCAAGCGGTTCCTCTACCACGCTGGGCGCTTTCGCGCTGTCGGCACTGAAGGTAGCGGGCGCGCTGGCGCTGGTGGTGCTGCTTGGCCGTTACGTGACCCGCCCGCTGCTGCGGTTTGTTGCCCGTTCAGGCCTGCGCGAAGTGTTCAGTGCCGTGGCGCTGTTCCTGGTGTTTGGCTTTGGTCTGCTGCTGGAAGAAGCCGGGCTGTCGATGGCGATGGGGGCGTTCCTCGCAGGCGTCCTGCTGGCGAGCTCGGAATACCGTCACGCGCTGGAAAGCGATATCGAGCCGTTCAAAGGGTTGCTGCTGGGGCTGTTTTTCATCGGCGTCGGGATGTCCGTCGACTTCGGCACGCTGGTGACGCACCCGCTGCGGATCGTCATCCTGCTCGTCGGCTTCCTGATCATTAAAATGGTAATGCTGTGGCTGATTGCGCGTCCGCTGAAGGTTCCAAATAAGCAGCGCAGCTGGTTTGCGGTTCTACTGGGGCAGGGGAGCGAATTTGCGTTTGTGGTTTTTGGCGCTGCGCAGATGGCAAACGTGCTCGATCCCGAGTGGGCGAAAGCGCTGACGCTGGCGGTCGCGCTCTCGATGGCCGCAACGCCCGTTCTGCTGGTGGTGCTGACGCGTCTGGAAAAATCGGGTAGCGAGCAGGAGCGCGAAGCCGATGAAATTGACGAAGAACAGCCGCGCGTCATCATTGCCGGATTTGGCCGCTACGGGCAGATCGTTGGCCGTCTGCTGCTGTCCAGCGGGGTGAAGATGGTTATCCTCGATCACGACCCCGACCATGTCGATACTCTGCGTAAATTTGATATGAAGGTATTTTACGGCGATGCGACCCGCGTCGATCTATTGGAATCCGCCGGTGCGGCCAAAGCGGAGGTATTGATTAACGCGATTGACGATCCGGAGACCAGCATGCAGATGGTGGAAATGGCGAAAGAACATTTCCCGGATCTGACCATTATTTCCCGTGCCCGCGATGTGGATCATTATATCCGTCTCAGGCAAGCGGGCGTAGAAGCCCCTGAGCGTGAAACCTTCGAAGGCGCGCTGAAATCTGGCCGTATGGCGCTGGAAAATCTGGGGCTCGGCGCGTATGAAGCGCGCGAGCGGGCGGACCTGTTCCGCCGCTTTAACACCGAGATGGTCGAAGAGATGGCGGCGATGGCCGGGAGTACGGCCACCGAGCGCGCGGCGGTGTTTAAACGCACCAGCGCCATGCTGACGGAAATCATTAACGAGGACCGTAATCACCTGTCGCTGATCCAGCGTCACGGCTGGCAGGGCACGGAAGAGGGCAAGCATACCGGCGATCCGTCTGACGAACCGGAGAGTAAACCTTCCGCGTGAAGTGGAGTTGCCAGCAATATTAAAAAATTTCTTTATCTTTACTCTGCCGCCAGTCGACGAAAGATTAAGCTTTCCGTATAGTGGCGGCAATTTTTTGCATCCGGGAAATTTTCAATGATCAGTCTGATTGCAGCGCTGGCGGTGGACCGCGTTATCGGTATGGAAAATGCCATGCCGTGGAACCTGCCTGCCGATCTCGCATGGTTTAAACGTACTACGTTAAACAAGCCGGTAGTGATGGGCCGCCTGACCTGGGAGTCGATTGGTCGTCCATTGCCGGGCCGTAAGAATATCGTTATCAGCAGCCAGCCGGGCACTGACGATCGCGTCGAATGGGTAAAATCAGTCGACGAGGCGATTGCTGCATGCGGCAATGCCGAAGAGATCATGGTGATCGGCGGTGGGCGCGTGTACGAGCAGTTCCTGCCAAAAGCGCAGAAGCTGTATCTGACCCACATTGATGCAGAAGTGGAAGGGGATACTCATTTCCCGGACTACGATCCGGACGAGTGGGAATCGGTATTCAGTGAATTCCACGACGCGGATGCACAGAACTCCCACAGCTACTGCTTCGAGATTCTGGAACGTCGTTAAGTGATTTTCCCTCTCCCGGCCGGGAGAGGGAATAGCGTATCAGGAGGCGACTGCCTCGCCTTCTCCTAAGTCCAGCTGTCGGTTGGACGGCTGCACAAAGTAAGCTTTATCTTCCCAGCGTAAACAGGTTAACTCTCCGCCCCAGCAGCATCCGGTATCCAGACCGTAAATCCCTTCCGGCGTTCCTTTTCCTTCCAGTGCCGCCCAGTGACCAAATACCACGCTGTACTCGCTTGTCACCGGCCCCGGAATGGCAAACCACGGTTTCAGCGGAGCGGGCGCACTTTCCGGCGTCTCTTTGGAATACATGTCCAGCTGTCCGTTCGGGAAGCAGAAGCGCATGCGGGTAAAGGCGTTGGTGATAAAGCGCAGACGGGCCAGACCGCTGAGATCCTCGCTCCAGTGGTTCGGCATATCGCCGTACATGGCATCGAGGAAGAAAGGATACGAGTCGCTTGCCAGCACCGCCTCAACGTCGCGCGCGCAGGTTTTCGCCGTCTCAAGATCCCATTGCGGGGTGATCCCGGCATGCGCCATGACCAGCTTTTTCTCCTCGTCGACCTGCAGCAGCGGCTGACGGCGAAGCCAGTTAATCAGATCGTCCGCGTCCGGCGCATCCAGCAGCGGAGTGAGGCGATCTTTAGGTTTGTTGCGGCTGATCCCGGCGAACACCGCCAGCAGATGCAGATCGTGATTGCCCAGCACCATGCGGACGCTGTCGCCCAGCGATTTGACGAAACGTAATACTTCAAGGGAGCCGGGGCCACGCGCGACTAAATCGCCCGTCAGCCAGAGCGTGTCCTGTCCTGGCGTAAAGTCGACCTGTTTTAATAATGCGATCAGTTCATCGTAGCAACCGTGAACGTCGCCAATCAGATATGTAGACATTAGATTAATGAATAAGTGTGGTTACGGCGAGACGGAACACGGGAATGGCAACGCGGAAATCATTGCCATCGACATCGACCATTTCATAATGGCCCTGCATCGTACCCATCGGCGTTTCAATCACCGCGCCGCTGGTGTACTGGTACTCTTCGCCAGGGGCGATGTGGGGCTGTTCACCGACCACACCTTCACCCTGAACTTCGATTTCGCGGCCATTGCCGTTGGTGATAAGCCAGTAGCGTCCGCGCAGCTGCACGGGCGTCCGCCCCAGATTGCGAATGGTCACGGTGTAAGCAAAGACAAAACGTTCTTCGTCCGGTGATGACTGTGATTCAACATAGACGCTTTGTACATGGACACATACGCGGGGCGAATCAATCATGGCTTAACTCTCCTTCGGCGGCGCATTATCGCTGATGTAATTAGCCAGCTTGCAGTATTGCTCTACGGAAATGTTCTCCGCACGCATTGCCGGGTCGATTCCCAGTTCGGCTAACACCTCAACGGTAAAGGAATTGCTGAGGCTGTTACGGATCGTTTTACGACGCTGGTTAAAGGCTTCAGTGGTAATGCGGCTCAGTACACGCAGATCTTTAACCGGATACGGTTTCGTTTTGTGCGGTACAAGGCGCACAACCGCTGAATCCACTTTCGGTGGTGGTGTGAACGCTGACGGCGGTACTTCGAGTACCGGGATCACGTTGCAGTAATATTGTGCCATCACGCTTAAACGACCATACGCTTTACTGTTCGGGCCTGCAACCAGACGGTTAACAACCTCTTTTTGCAACATGAAGTGCATGTCGGCAATGGCATCAGTATAGCTAAAGAGGTGGAACATGAGCGGCGTGGAGATGTTGTACGGCAGGTTGCCGAAGACGCGCAGCGGCTGGCCCATTTTTTCCGACAGTTCGCCAAAGTTCATGGTCATGGCGTCCTGCTGATAGATGGTCAGCTTCGGCCCGAGGAACGGGTGCGTTTGCAGGCGAGCGGCCAGATCGCGGTCCAGTTCGATGACGGTCAGCTCGTCAAGGCGTTCGCCTACCGGCTCGGTCAGCGCGGCAAGACCCGGGCCGATTTCGACCATCGCCTGACCTTTTTGCGGATTAATAGCCGAGACAATGCTTTCGATCACGAACTGATCGTTAAGGAAGTTTTGCCCGAAACGTTTACGGGCTAAGTGGCCCTGATGGACTCGATTAGTCATTGAGTATTAACAATCATTTTGATGGCGAGATTAAGCGCCGTAATAAAACTGCCGACATCCGCTTTCCCCTGGCCTGCCAGATCCAGCGCAGTACCGTGGTCAACGGACGTTCGAATAAAGGGTAAACCGAGGGTGATATTCACCCCGCGGCCAAAGCCCTGGTATTTTAGCACGGGCAGGCCCTGATCGTGGTACATCGCGAGCACGGCGTCGGCATTATCCAGGTATTTCGGCTGGAAAAGAGTATCTGCAGGGAGCGGCCCGCTGAGGTTCATCCCCTTCGCCCGCATTTCGTTGAGCACCGGAATAATGGTGTCGATCTCTTCGGTGCCCATGTGCCCGCCTTCGCCGGCGTGCGGATTCAGGCCACAGACCAGCACATGCGGCTGCGGTATCCCAAACTTTGTCTGCAGATCGTGGTGCAAAATCCCGATGATCTCGCGCAGGAGTTCAGGGGTGATCGCATCAGGAATGGCTTTGATCGGCAGATGGGTGGTCACCAGCGCAACGCGCATTTCCTCCGTCGCCAGCATCATCACCACTTTCGGGCTACGTGAGCGCTCTTCGAAGAACTCCGTATGCCCGGTAAACGGTATACCCGCTTCGTTGATGACGCCTTTATGGACGGGACCGGTAATCAGGGCGGCAAATTCGCCCTTCAGGCAACCGTCGCAGGCGCGCGCCAGGGTTTCCACGACATAGTGGCCGTTTTCCGTGCTGAGTTGTCCCGGAATAACCGGTGTACGAAGCGGAACAGAAAGAAGGGTGAGTGTACCGGCTTGCTGCGGTGCAGGCTGTTGGCCTTCAACGTAAGGGATAAGCGTTAAAGGCAGACCGAGCAGCGTTGCCCGGTCTTGTAACAGTGTTGCATCGGCGCAGACAACAAGTTCTACAGGCCAGCTGCGCTGGGCGAGCTGGACAACGAGGTCAGGCCCAATCCCGGCGGGTTCGCCGGGCGTGATCACAACACGATGCTGTTTCATTAGTTGCTCAGAATTTTCACGTATGCGCTGGCGCGTTGTTCCTGCATCCAGGTGGCTGCTTCTTCAGAGAACTTGCGGTTAAACAGCATACGGTAGGCTCTGTCTTTCTGTGCCGCATCCGTTTTATCAACGTTACGGGTGTCCATCAGCTCGATCAGATGCCAGCCAAACGAAGAGTGGACAGGCGCACTGATCTGGCCTTTGTTCAGCTTCATCAACGCATCGCGGAAGGCAGGATCGTAAATATCCGCAGCCGCCCAGCCCAGATCGCCGCCCTGGTTAGCAGAGCCTGGATCCTGAGAGAACTCTTTTGCTGCCTTCTCAAAAGAGGTTTTACCGCTCTTAATGTCTGCTGCAATCTGTTCCAGTTTCGCACGCGCCTGATCGTCAGTCATGATCGGTGACGGTTTCAGAAGAATGTGGCGAGCGTGAACTTCGGTGACGGAGATATTTTGGCTCTGGCCACGCAGATCGTTCACCTTCAGAATGTGGAAGCCCACGCCTGAACGGATTGGACCCACGATATCCCCTTTCTTCGCCGTGCTCAGCGCCTGAGCAAAGATGGATGGCAGCTCCTGAATACGTCCCCAGCCCATCTGGCCGCCTTTCAGCGCCTGTTGGTCAGCGGAGTAGGTGATAGCCAGCTTGCCAAAGTCTCCGCCGTTACGCGCCTGTTCGACAATAGAACGCGCCTGGCTTTCAGCTTCCGCAGCCTGATCGGATGTTGGGTTCTCTGGCAGTGGGATCAGGATGTGGCTCAGGTTCAGCTCTGTGCTCGCATCGTTCTGGTTACCCACCTGTTTTGCCAGCGCGTCCACTTCCTGAGGCAGGATAGTCACGCGGCGACGCACTTCGTTGTTACGCACTTCCGAAATCAGCATCTCTTTACGGATCTGATTACGGTAGGTGGCGTAGCTGATGCCGTCATAGGCCAGACGGCTGCGCATCTGGTCTAAAGACATATTGTTCTGCTTCGCGATGTTAGCGATCGCCTGATCGAGCTGCTCGTCAGTGATCTTCACACCCATTTTCTGCCCCATCTGCAGAACGATCTGATCCATGATCAGACGCTCCAGGATCTGGTGGCGCAGCGTGGCGTCATCAGGAAGCTGTTGACCGGCTTCACCCGAATTGAGCTTCACCGATTTCATCAGACCGTCAACGTCACTTTCAAGCACGACGCCGTTGTTAACCACAGCAGCGACTTTATCAACAACCTGGGGGGCGGCGAAGCTGGTATTCGCAACCATAGCGACACCGAGCAGCAGCGTTTTCCAGTTCTTCATACTTTTTCCATTTCAATTAACCGCAAAGCGGATTACGTTGCAAATCAAGCACATTACAAGGCGCTACTGTAAGGCAGAATATTCGAGCGCAGCATTTTCTGCGTACCCAGGCCGTAGTTGGAACTCAGGCCGCGTAACTCGAAGTTAAAGCCAATCACGTTATCGTATTTGCTCTGATTGTTTTCCCAGCCGTTAAGCTTACGTTCGTAGCCGAGACGCAGCGCGTAACAGCAGGAGTTATACTGCAGGCCCACCATCTGGTCAGCAGCTTTATTGGCGTTAGTGTCGAAGTAGTACGCGCCTACGATTGACCAGCGGTCGGCGATTGGCCAACTCGCTGCGCCACCCACCTGCGAAATACCGTCTTTATACTGCTCGGCAGTACCATAGTTCGGTAGCGTCGCCTGAATATATTCCGGGCTGGCATAACGATAGGTCAACTGCACCATACGATCTTCATCCCGGCGATACTCAATCGCCGCCGTACTGTTGGCGATATTGTCGAGACGGGTGTCATATTGGACGCCGCCGCGCAGACCCCAACGATCGGTCATACGCCAGTAGGTGTCACCAGCCCAAATCAGCGAACCTGTCTTGTTATCTTTCTCCCACTTAATATTGTCATCGCCCGTGCGAGACTCGGTGAAATAGTAGATTTGACCAACAGAAACGTTAAAACGTTCAACGGCAGCGTCATCATAAACGCGCGATGTGACCCCGGTCGTTAACTGGTTCGCTGAGGCGATGCGGTCAAGGCCGCCGTAGGTACGATCGCGGAACAGGCCGCTATAGTCAGATTGCAGTAAAGAGGAGTCGTAGTTATTGATGTTGCTCTGGTCGCGATAAGGCACGTACAGGTACTGCATACGTGGCTCCAGCGTCTGGGTATAGCCATCCGCCAGAAGTGCCATATTGCGTTCGAAGATCAGCTTACCGTCCATTTTGAACTGCGGAAGCGTACGGTTTACGGATTCCTCAAGATGGGCGTTGTTGCTGGTATTGTAATCATCAATATTTTTTTGCTGATAATGGGTCGCCATCAGCTTGGCTTCCGTATTCAGGCTTGCCCAGTCATTCGACCATGGCAAGTTGATAACGGGCTCCAGGTGAACACGGGTGGCTTCCGGCATATTGGAATTGGTGTTCACAAAATGCACGGCCTGGCCATAAATACGAGTGTCGAACGGACCCACGTCATTTTGGTACCAGTTAACGTCCAACTGAGGCTCGGCGCCATAGGTACTTGCCGTCTGGCTGGAGAATACCTGGAACTGTTTGTTGGTTACCGTCGCATCGAAGTTCTGAACCGCGTAGCCAACGCTGAAAATCTGTGTGGCATAGCCATCGGTACTCGAACCGTATTTGGATGAGAAATCATTGAAGTAGTTCGGGTCACTGACTTTGGTGTAGTTGACGTTGAAACGCCAGACCTTGTCCATCACCCCGGAATGCTGCCAGAAATACATCCAGCGGTGCTTATCGCCTTCGGTTGGATGCTCGTCCTGGAAAACTTTATCCGACGGCAGATAATCCAGCTCCATCAGACCCGCACCAGCCTGGGTCAGATAGCGGAACTCATTCTCCCACATGATGTTGCCGCGCTTGTGGATATAGTGCGGCGTGATCGTCGCATCCATGTTTGGCGCGATGTTCCAGTAATACGGCAGGTAGAACTCAAAGTAGTTCGTGGTGCTGTATTTGGCATTCGGGATCAGGAAACCGGAGCGACGTTTGTCACCCACGGGAAGCTGCAGATAAGGGCTATAGAATATGGGCACCGGACCCAGCTTGAAGCGGGCGTTCCAGATCTCTGCGACCTGTTCTTCGCGGTCATGGATAACCTCGCTCCCGACCACGCTCCAGGTATTTGAACCCGGCAGACATGACGTGAACGTACCGTTTTCCAGGATCGTATAGCGGTTTTCACCGCGCTGTTTCATCAGGTCTGCGTCACCGCGCCCCTGGCGACCCACCATCTGGTAATCACCTTTCCAGACGTTGGTATCTTTCGTATTCAGGTTTGACCAGGCTTTCGGACCTTTCAGGATGACCTGATTGTCGTCATAGTGCACATTACCCAGCGCATCCACCGTTCGTACCGGCTCGGCCGCACCTTCCGGTTGTTTCTGGTGCAGCTGCACTTCATCTGCCTGCAGGCGGCTATTGCCCTGGTTAATATCGACATTGCCCGTAAACGTGGCATTGTCAGGGTAAGTCCCTTTTGAACTGTCGGCAGTAATGGTTACCGGCAAGCTATTTGTATCGCCACTCACCAGTGGGCGATTATAGCTTGGGACGCCAAGCATACACTGCGAGGCGAGATCGGCCGCCAGACCCTGTTGACTGTACAGGGCTGAGCCAATCATTGTGGCCAGGAGGGTGGGGATACGTTTTTTCATACGTTGTATTTTATTGTTCCGTCATCAGTGGCTACGGCTTATAAACGCTCAGAGACTATCTTACTCATCTGCGCAGTACCAGCGTTAATCCTGCCCGTTTGCGTGCCAGAGTGTTAGGCTCGCTATCGAATGACGAGTATGATAAAGCAAATTATAGGCGATGTCCTTCAATTGACCGTGACTTGAACACAGTGATGATGACGTTGCGTCGGCAAGGAATATGACTATCCGGGGAGTATATGCAGTATTGGGGTAAAATAATCGGCGTTGCGTTCGCCATCATCATGGGTGCCGGGTTCTGGGGAATTGTGCTGGGGCTTATTATTGGCCATATGTTTGATAAGGCGCGCAGCCGCAAAATGGCCTGGTTTGCCAATCAGCGCGAGCGTCAGTCACTCTTTTTCTCCACCACCTTTGAGGTCATGGGGCACTTAACCAAATCCAAAGGGCGTGTCACAGAAGCCGATATTCAGATTGCCAGCGTTTTTATGGATCGCATGAACCTGCACGGCGACTCCCGTCTGGAAGCGCAAAATGCGTTTCGCATCGGGAAATCCGATAACTATCCGCTTCGCGAAAAAATGCGTCAGTTCCGCAGCATCTGTTTTGGACGTTTTGATTTAATTCGGATGTTTCTGGAAATTCAAATCCAGGCGGCCTTCGCGGACGGTTCACTACACCCTAATGAACGTGACGTGCTGTACGTCATTGCGGAAGAGCTGGGCATCTCCCGTATGCAGTTCGACCAGTTCCTGCGCATGATGCAGGGCGGGGCACAGTTTGGCGGTGGCTATCACCAGCAGTCGTCCGGCGGTGCCTGGCAGCAGGCGCAGCGTGGTCCAACGCTGGAAGATGCCTGCAATGTGCTTGGCGTTAAGCCCTCTGACGATCAGACCACGATCAAACGTGCCTATCGTAAGCTTATGAGCGAGCACCATCCGGACAAGCTGGTCGCGAAAGGCTTACCGCCAGAAATGATGGAGATGGCAAAGCAAAAAGCGCAGGAAATTCAGAAAGCGTACGAACTGATTAAAGAGAAGAAAGGTTTCAAATAGAAAAAGCCCGACGATGTCGGGCTTTTTCTTAGAAGTCCACCGGGGCTTTAAACGTCATCGCGTTACCGAAGGCCGGATGGGTGATGGTGAGCGTCTGCGCGTGCAGCTGCAGACGTGGCGCTAAGGCCAGCGCTTCAGGCGGCGCGTAAAACCTGTCGCCCAGAATCGGATGACCCAGCGCAAGCATATGCACGCGCAGCTGATGCGAGCGTCCGGTAATCGGCTTTAGCAGGACGCGCGCGGTATTATCCGGCGCGTACTCAAGCACTTCATACTCGGTCTGCGCGGCCTTGCCGGTTTCATAACACACCTTCTGCTTTGGCCGGTTCGGCCAGTCGCAGATCAGCGGTAAATCCACCAGCCCTTCGGCCTGCGCCGGGTGACCCCAGACGCGGGCGACATACTGCTTCTTCGGCTCGCGCTCGCGGAACTGGCGCTTCAGCTCGCGTTCCGCCGCTTTGTTCAGCGCCACCACAATCACGCCGCTGGTCGCCATGTCCAGGCGATGGACAGACTCCGCCTGAGGATAATCGCGCTGAATGCGCGTCATCACGCTGTCTTTGTGCTCGTCCAGACGACCCGGCACGGACAACAGCCCGCTGGGCTTGTTGACCACCATAATGTGTTCATCCTGATACAGAATGACCAGCCAGGGATCCTGCGGCGGATTGTACGGCTCCATCACCATCTTGCGCTCCGGTTACTGATGCGTCACAACGATAAGACGCAGGGCATCCAGGCGCCAGCTAGCCTGATTGAGGCTTTCCAGCACCTGCTGACGGTTGCTTTCAATCGCTGCCAGTTCGTCGTCACGGATGTTAGGGTTCACGGCCTTCAACGCTTCCAGACGCGACAGCTCAGCAGACAGTTTCTCGTCGGCTTCCGCGCGCGCGGCATCAATCAGCGCTCTGGCCGCTTTCTCAATCTGGGTTTCGCCCTGTTGCAGAATAGCGTGCACGTCCTGCTGGACCGCGTTAACCAGCTTGCTGCCGGTATGGCGGTTCACCGCGCTCAGCTGTCGGTTGAAGCTCTCGAATTCAACCTGTCCCGCCAGGTTCGTACCGTTTTTGTCCAGCAGCAGGCGGACAGGCGTTGGCGGCAGGAAGCGGTTGAGCTGAAGCTGTTTCGGCGCCTGCGCTTCCACAACGTAGATCAGCTCCAGCAGCAGGGTACCCACCGGAAGCGCCTTGTTCTTCAACAGGGAGATGGTGCTGCTGCCGGTATCGCCGGAGAGGATCAGGTCCAGACCGTTGCGGATCAGCGGGTGCTCCCAGGTGATAAACTGGGCGTCTTCGCGGGACAGCGCCACATCGCGCTCGAAGGTGATGGTACAGCCATCTTCCGGCAGGCCCGGGAAATCCGGAACCAGCATGTGATCCGACGGGGTCAGGACAATCAGGTTCTCGCCGCGGTCGTCCTGGTTAATGCCGACGATGTCGAACAGGTTCATGGAGAAGCTGATCAGACTGGTGTCATCATCTTGTTCTTCAATACTTTCGGCAAGCGCCTGCGCTTTTTCACCGCCGTTGGAGTGGATCTCAAGCAGGCGGTCGCGGCCCTGTTCCAGCTGCGCTTTTAGCGCGTCGTGCTTCTCACGACAGGACTTAATCAGATCGTCAAAGCCGTCGGTGTTTTCCGGCGCGGCCAGGTAGCCGATCAGATCGCCATGCACCTGATCGTAAATGGTGCGGCCGGTCGGGCAGGTATGTTCAAACGCGTCCAGACCTTCGTGGAACCAGCGCACCAGCACGGACTGGGCCGTTTTTTCCAGATACGGCACGTGGATCTGAATATCATGGGCCTGACCGATACGGTCCAGACGGCCGATACGCTGCTCCAGCAGATCGGGGTTAAACGGCAGATCGAACATCACCAGGTTGCTGGCGAACTGGAAGTTACGGCCTTCAGAACCGATTTCAGAGCAAAGCATAACCTGAGCGCCGCTGTCCTCTTCGGCAAACCACGCCGCGGCGCGGTCGCGTTCAACGATGGACATGCCTTCGTGGAACACGGCGGCGCGAATGCCTTCGCGCTCGCGCAGGACCTGCTCCAGCTGCAGCGCGGTGGCCGCCTTGGCGCAGATCACCAGCACCTTCTGGGAACGGTGCGCGGTCAGGTAGCCCATCAGCCACTCTACGCGCGGATCGAAGTTCCACCAGGTGCCGGTATCGCCTTCAAATTCCTGGTAGATTTGTTCCGGGTAGAGCATGTCGCGAGCGCGCTCTTCCTGCGTTTTGCGCGCGCCCATAATGCCGGAAACTTTAATGGCCGTCTGATATTGCGTCGGCAGCGGCAGCTTGATGGTGTGCAGCTCGCGTTTCGGGAAGCCTTTGACGCCGTTACGGGTGTTACGGAACAGGACGCGGCTGGTGCCGTGGCGATCCATCAGCATGTCGATCAGTTCTTTGCGCGCGGATTCCGCGTTCTCGCTGTCGCTGTTAGCGGCCTGCAAAAGCGGCTCGATATCCTGCTCGCCAATCAGATCGCTCAGGGTGTTGAGTTCGTCATCAGAAAGACGCTTGCCCGCCAGCAGCAGCGCGACGGCATCCGCCACCGGACGGTAATTATTCTGTTCTTCCACAAATTGCCCGAAGTCGTGGAAACGGTTTGGATCGAGCAGGCGCAGACGGGCGAAGTGGCTTTCCAGACCCAGCTGTTCCGGCGTTGCGGTCAGCAGCAGGACGCCAGGCACGCGCTCGGCAAGCTGCTCGATAGCCATATATTCGCGGCTCGGAGCGTCTTCGCTCCAGACCAGGTGGTGCGCTTCGTCGACCACCATCAGATCCCACTCGGCATCGCACAGGTGCTCAAGACGCTGCTTGCTGCGGCGCACGAAGTCCAGGGAACAGATCACCAGCTGTTCGGTTTCAAACGGGTTGTCCGCATCATGCTGCGCCTCGGCATAGCGTTCGTCGTCGAACAGGGAGAAACGCAGGTTAAAGCGGCGCAGCATTTCAACCAGCCACTGGTGCTGCAGGGTTTCTGGCACCACAATCAGCACGCGTTCGGCAGCGCCGGAAAGCAGCTGTTGATGCAGTATCATGCCCGCTTCAATGGTTTTACCCAGCCCCACCTCATCTGCCAGCAGCACGCGCGGCGCGTGACGACGGCCCACGTCATGGGCGATGTTCAGCTGGTGGGGGATCAGGCTGGTGCGCTGGCCGCGCAGACCGCTCCACGGCATGCGGTACTGTTCACTCTGGAACTTACGCGCGCGATAGCGCAGGGAGAAGCGATCCATACGGTCGATTTGCCCGGCAAACAGGCGGTCCTGCGGCTTGCTGAACACCAGCTTGCTGTCGAGCAACACTTCACGCAGGATGACATTTGACTCGTCGGTGTCCAGGCGAGTCCCGATGTAGGCGAGCAGTCCATTCTCTTCTTTTACGTCTTCAATCTTGAGCTGCCAGCCGTCATGGCTGGTCACGGTGTCACCCGGATTAAACATCACGCGGGTTACAGGGGAGTCATTGCGAGCGTACAGACGGTTTTCACCGGTGGCAGGGAAGAGGAGGGTAACCATACGCGTATCGATTGCTACGACGGTTCCTAATCCAAGTTCGCTTTCTGTATCGCTGATCCAGCGTTGACCAAGTGTAAAAGGCATAGTTGTTCGGCTCTAATCTTTAATTGCAGGCAATAGTTCGACTACCGTCAGAAAAAACGGTCATCGAAAAATGGGTCCGGGAATGGAAAGGGCGCTATGGTACTGGATGGCAGCCATTTCGTCACGCGTCAAAATAGGCCAAGTTGCCCTGTAACCAGTGTAGCAAAATCATCGTCGATGAAGGGCAAAATTCCGTCGGCAACCGGCTGAAGCTGACGCGTCAGATAGTGTTCATAATCCAGAGGCGAGTGCTGATAATCCACCGGTTCCGGGCCGTTAATCGTCCAGACGTATTTGATGGTCCCCCGGTTCTGATACTGCGGCGCGCGGCCGCGGCGGACGTTTTCTTCATCTGCCAGGCGCGCGGCGCGGACGTGCGGAGGAACGTTACGCTGGTACTCCGCCAGCGGACGGCGCAGACGCTTGCGATACACCAGCTGCGCGTCAAGTTCGCCCGCCATCAGGCTGGCTATCGTCTCGCGCACGTAGTCCTGATACGGCTCATTGCGGAACACCCGCAGATAAAGCGTCTGCTGGAACTGCTGCGCCAGCGGCGTCCAGTCGGTACGTACCGTCTCCAGCCCTTTGAAGACCATCCGCTGCGCGTCGCCTTCCTGAATCAGCCCGGCGTAGCGCTTCTTGCTGCCCTGATCGGTACCGCGAATGGTGGGCATTAAAAAGCGGGCAAAATGGGTTTCAAATTCCAGCTCCAGCGCGCTGGTTAAGCGCGCTTTCTGCAGATGTTCCTGCCACCAGTTGTTCACGAAGGCAACCAGCGCTTTGCCGATTTGCGCGGCGTCTTCTTCTGAATGAGTGCCCTTAAGCCATACAAAGGTGGAGTCCGTGTCGCCGTAGATGACGTCATAGCCCCGGGACTCAATCAGCGCTTTAGTCTGGCGCATGATCTCGTGTCCGCGCATGGTGATCGACGACGCCAGCCGCGGGTCAAAGAAGCGGCAGGCGCTGGTGCCCAGCACGCCGTAAAAGGCGTTCATGATGATTTTCAGCGCCTGCGATAGCGGCTTGTTGCCGTGGCGCTTGGCCTCATCGCGGCCGTGCCAGATGTTTCCCACGATTTCAGGCAGGCAGTGTTTTTCCCGCGAAAAACGTGCGCCGAGGAAGCCTTCGGTGCTGTGCTCATCATCCGGCTGGGCCAGGCCTTCCACCAGCCCGACGGGGTCGATCAGGAAGGTGCGAATTATCGACGGGTAGAGGCTTTTGTAGTCCAGCACCAGAACGGAGTCATACAATCCTGGCCGGGAGTCCATGACATATCCGCCGGGGCTGGCCTGCGGCGGCACGTCCCCAAGGTTGGGGGCGACGTATCCTGCCCGGTGCATCCGCGGAAAATAGAGGTGGCTGAAAGCCGCCACGGAGCCGCCGTGTCTGTCAGCTGCCAGGCCGTTCACCGTCGCGCGCTCCAGCAGGAACGGCATAATCTCGGTTTTATGGAATATCTGCGTGACCAGCTCGCAGTCTTTCAGGTTATAGGTGGCGAGCGCCGGTTTGTCTTCGTTAAAGCGCCGGTCGATCTCGTCCATTCTGTCCCAGGGGTTGTCGATGGATTTACCTTCACCAAGCAGCTCCTGCGCCACCGCTTCGAGGGAGAATGAAGAGAAGTTCCAGAAGGCGGATTTCAGCGCCTCAATGCCGTCGATAATCAGGCGACCGTTCGCCTGTGCGAAGAAGACGCCGTTCTTAAAACCGTGCTCGCGCCATTCCAGCTCGCTGTTGCCGCGCCCGAGCATCAGCGGAATGCGGTAACGCTCGGCGTGCTTTTGCAGCACGCGCAGATCGAACTGCACCACGTTCCAGCCGATCAGGACGTCGGGATCGTAGTCGGCAAACCACTGGTTAAGCTTCTCCAGCAGCTGCGGGCGGCTGTTGACGTACTCAAGCCGGAAATCCAGCGCGGAGGCATTACCATTCGGCGGCCCGAGCATATAGACAACCCGATCGCCACAGCCTTCCAGACCGATGCAGTACAGTTCGCCGTGGCGGGTGGTTTCGATATCCAGTGATACCCATTTCAGCGGCGGGCGGTAGTGCGGGTTCGGCTTCAGCCGCGCGTTAACGAGGCTGCCGTTATGCGCGGTGCCGTCCACCCAGACGGGCGCGGTAATAAACCGCTCCATCAGAAAGCGTTCCGGTGGGCGGATATCCGCTTCGTAGAGCGTCACGTCTGCTTCGCGCAGCAGTTTTTCATAGCGCATCAGCTGACGATGGGCGCGACAGTAGAGGCCGTAAACCGGCTGACGGTGGAAATCTTTTAGCTCAAGCGGAGTGATACGCCAGCCGTTTTCGCCGCGCAGCAGCTCTTTCACTTTTTCGACGTGCGCTTCCGGAATAAACGCCACGGATTCCTGCGGGGGGAGCGTCACGTGCAGCGGACCGTTGTCCGTCGCCAGCCAGAACGCGACCTCGGTGCCCTGAGGGGTATCCCGCCAGTGTCGGGTCAGTAAAAAGCCTTCTTGCGCCTGCGCCACGCCGTTATCCCAGAAAACAAAACCAGGCCTGATTATAGCCTGGTTAAGATTTTAATGCTGGGTTTATATACAGTTTACTGCCCGTAGTAGGCCTTCGCGCCGTGTTTGCGCAGGTAATGCTTATCCAGCAGGGTTTGCTGCATATCCGGCAGCTGCGGCGCCAGCTGGCGACAGAAGATCCCCATATAGGCGATCTCTTCGAGTACGATGGCGTTATGCACCGCGTCTTCTGCGTTTTTCCCCCAGGCAAACGGGCCGTGGGAGTGCACCAGCACGCCGGGCATTTGCGCCGCGTCGATTCCCCGTTTTTCGAAGGTTTCAACGATCACGTTGCCGGTTTCCCACTCATACTCGCCGTTGATTTCTGCATCGGTCATCAGACGCGTGCAGGGAATAGTGCCGTAAAAGTAATCCGCGTGGGTGGTGCCGGTCGCCGGGATGGACTGGCCCGCCTGCGCCCAGATGGTGGCGTGGCGCGAATGGGTATGCACGATACCGCCGATGGTCGGGAATGAGCGGTACAGCAGGCGGTGGGTTGGCGTATCGGAGGAGGGTTTTTTGTTTCCTTCCACCACTTCACCCGTTTCGATGCTGACAACGACCATATCGTCTGCAGTCATTACCGAGTAATCGACGCCGGAAGGCTTGATCACGAACACGCCTTTTTCGCGGTCAACGGCGCTGACGTTGCCCCAGGTCAGGGTCACCAGATTATGTTTCGGCAGCGCCAGGTTGGCTTCGAGCACCTGGCGTTTGAGCTCTTCTAACATTGTTGTCTCCAGTGCCGGATGGCGCTTCGCTTATCCGGCCTACAGGATCGTAGGCCCGGTAAACGCGGCGCCACCGGGCATTCCGTGCTTTAGCGTTTTGAACCGTAATAGACTTCATTCCAGCGCAGAGCGTCCTTGAAGGCGGGCAGGCGGGTATCGTTATCAATGACGGTCAGTTCGATATCGTGCAGCTCGGCAAACTGACGCATGTCGTTCAGATCCAGCGCGTGGCTGAAGACGGTGTGGTGCGCGCCACCTGCGAGGATCCAGGCTTCTGAAGCGGTCGGCAGATCCGGCTGTGCTTTCCACAGGGCGTTGGCGACCGGCAGTTTCGGTAGAGAATGTGGGGTTTCAACCGCATCGACGCAGTTCACCAGCAGGCGGAAACGATCGCCCAGATCGATCAGGCTGGCGTTGATGGCCGGGCCCGTGCGGGTGTTGAAGATCAGACGCGCCGGATCGGCTTTACCGCCAATACCGAGGTACTGCACGTCCAGGATCGGTTTTTCCTCTACCGCGATGGAAGGGCAGACTTCCAGCATGTGCGAGCCGAGCACCAGGTCGTTGCCGTTTTCGAAGTGGTAGGTGTAGTCCTCCATAAAGGAGGTGCCGCCCTGCAGACCGGTCGACATCACCTTCATGATGCGAAGCAGAGCGGCAGTTTTCCAGTCGCCCTCGCCCGCAAAGCCGTAGCCCTGCTGCATCAGGCGTTGTACTGCCAGACCCGGCAGTTGTTTCAGACCGTGGAGATCTTCAAAGGTGGTGGTAAAGGCGTGGAAACCGCCCTGTTCCAGGAAGCGCTTCATGCCCAGCTCGATGCGCGCCGCGTCCAGCACGTTCTGGCGCTTGTCGCCGTTGATTTGTGCCGCAGGCGTCAGGCGGTAGCTGCTTTCGTATTCGTCCACCAGCGCGCTCACGTCGCCATCGCTGATTTCATTCACCACCTGCACCAGGTCGCCCACGGCCCAGGTATTCACGGAGAAGCCGAACTTGATCTGCGCGGCCACTTTGTCGCCGTCGGTGACCGCCACTTCACGCATGTTGTCGCCGAAACGCACCACTTTCAGGTGGCGGGTATCCTGCTTAGAGACCGCCTGGCGCATCCAGGAGCCGATACGTTGTTGCGCTTTGCCATCCTGCCAGTGGCCGGTGACCACCGCATGCTGCTGACGCATACGCGCGCCGATGAAGCCGAACTCGCGGCCGCCGTGCGCGGTCTGGTTCAGGTTCATAAAGTCCATGTCGATGCTGTCCCACGGCAGGGAGGCGTTGAACTGGGTGTGGAACTGCAGCAGCGGTTTGTTGAGGATAGACAGGCCGTTGATCCACATTTTTGCGGGGGAGAAGGTGTGCAGCCACACCACCAGACCGGCGCATTTATCGTCGTAGTTGGCGTCGCGGCAGATGTGAGTGATTTCGTCCGGCGTTGTGCCCAGGGGTTTCAGCACCAGTTTGCACGGCAGCTTGGCTTCCGCATTCAGCGCGTTAACGACGTGTTCCGCGTGTTTTGTCACCTGCTGCAGCGCTTCCGGTCCGTACAGATGCTGGCTGCCAATCACAAACCACACTTCATAGTTATTAAAAATGGTCATCATCGTGTCCTTAATGGGTCAGGGTTGCCGTAGTGTCCGCGGCGCTTTTGGCCGGGGCGGCGACAGGGAGATAGTGAAGTTCGGCGCTTTTTGCCCATTGCTGGTAGCGCTGATAAAGCTGTTCAAAGCGTTGTGCCTGCTGGGCACGCGGCTGGAGCGTATTTTCGACGGCGCTCGCCATATGCTGCTGCGCGGTCGGGATATCCGCATGGACCCCTGCGGCCACGGCGGCGAAAATCGCCGCGCCCAGCGCGCAGCACTGATCGGAGGCCACAATCTGCAGCGGACGGTTCAGCACGTCGCAGCAGGCCTGCATGATCACCGGGTTTTTACGGGCAATACCGCCCAGCGCCATCACGTTATTCACGTCGATGCCCTGCCCGGTGAAGCACTCCATAATCGCGCGGGCGCCGAAGGCCGTTGCGGCAATCAGGCCGCCGAACAGCGCAGGCGCGTCGGTTGCCAGGTTGAGATCCGCGATCACTCCTTTCAGACGCTGGTTGGCGAACGGCGTACGACGGCCGTTAAACCAGTCCAGCACCACCGGGAGGTGATCGAGAGACGGATTTTTTGCCCAGGCTTCGGTGAGCTGCGGCAGGAGCTGCTTTTTGCTCTCGGCTATCTGTGTTTTCAGTTCAGGATGCGCCGCCGCCAGCTGGTCTAGCGGCCAGCCCAGCACGCGGCCAAACCAGGCGTAGATATCACCAAACGCGGACTGACCGGCTTCCAGGCCGATGAAGTCCGGCACCACGCTGCCGTCAACCTGCCCGCAGATGCCTTTTACCGCGCGGTCGCCGACGGTGGCTTTATCCGCCGTCAGGATGTCGCAGGTGGAAGTCCCGATGACTTTGACCAGCGTGTTTGGCTGTGCGCCCGCGCCCACGGCGCCCATATGGCAGTCAAAGGCGCCGCCGGAGATCGCCACGTTTCGCGGCAGGCCGAGGCGCGTCGCCCACTCTTCGCAGAGGGTGCCGACGGGAACATCGGCGGTGAAGGTGTCGGTAAACAGCGGGTATGTCAGGCTCTTGTTGATAATCGGGTCGAGTTCATCGAAGAAGGCTGCCGGAGGCAGGCCGCCCCAGCTTTCATGCCACAGGGATTTATGCCCGGCGCTGCAGCGACCGCGGCGGATATCCTGCGGGCGGGTGGTGCCGGAGAGCAGGGCAGGCACCCAGTCGCACAGCTCAACCCATGACGCGGCAGCTTGCGCAACGGAGTCGTCGGCACGGGTGACGTGGAGGATCTTGGCCCAGAACCATTCGCTGGAGTAAATCCCGCCGATGTAGCGCGAGTAGTCTGTTTTGCCGGGCTGATGGCATAAGCGCGTAATGGCTTCGGCCTCTTCCACGGCGGTATGGTCTTTCCACAGCACGAACATGGCGTTCGGGTTGTCGGCAAACTCCGGGCGCAGCGCCAGCACGCGTCCTTCGGCATCCACAGGGGCTGGCGTGGAGCCGGTGCTGTCGACGCCAATCCCCACAATCTCAGCTCGCTGGGCGTCAGTCAGTTCGGCCAGGACGGTTTTGATCGCCGCTTCCATCGACTCGATATAGTCACGCGGGTGGTGGCGGAACTGGTTGTTCGGCGCATCACAGTAGCGCCCCTCTTGCCAGCGCGGGTACCACTCAACGCTGGTTGCTATCTCCTGGCCGGACGTACAGTCCACTGCCAGCGCGCGAACCGAATCGCTGCCAAAATCGAGGCCAATCGCAATTGCCATGGTGTTGCTCCATCGAAAAAACAGGTATGGAAGAACATTAGAGACTGGGGGAAAAAGTCGTCAGGCAGGATCCGCTAATCTTATGGACTAAATTGCTGTTACAACGGAAAGTGTGACGCCGTGCAAATATTCAATGTGGACATTTCTGCCGCACTTATAGACACTTTTGTTACTGGTTATCTGCTTGCTCTGGCGAAGAAATCAGGGGGAAAGGCTGAAACATGGCGGACGTAAAAGCGGCGTGATGCTTTTTAGATCTTTACGCGGGCCATTTTTAAGCTGCTTTTAGTGATATGGACAATTGGTTTCCTTCAGGACCCTTGGGAGAACTGAATCTATGGCCGAAACGCAAAACGATCCCCTGCTGCCGGGATACTCGTTTAACGCGCACCTTGTGGCGGGACTGACCCCTATCGAGGCTGAGGGATATCTCGATTTTTACGTCGACCGACCGCTTGGGATGAAAGGGTATATCCTCAACCTCACCGTGCGAGGGGAAGGAATCATCAAGAACGGTGACCAGCAGTTTGTCTGCCGCCCAGGGGATATCCTGCTGTTCCCGCCGGGGGAGATCCACCACTATGGCCGTCATCCGGATGCCAAAGAGTGGTATCACCAGTGGGTTTACTTCCGTCCGCGCGCCTACTGGCAGGAGTGGCTTTCCTGGCCAGCAATTTTTGCGCACACCGGTTTTTATCGCCCGGACGAGGTTCATCTTGCGCAGTTTCGCGAGCTTTTTGCCCAGATTATCGAGGCGGGGCAGGCCGGTGGTCGCTATGCCGAACTGCTGGCGATAAACCTCCTTGAACAGCTGCTGCTGCGGCGGATGGAGGCGATTAACGAGTCGCTTAACCCGCCGCTGGATAACCGCGTGCGCGACGCCTGCCAGTACATCAGCGACCACCTGGCCGATAGCCAGTTTGATATCGCCAGCGTTGCTCAGCACGTCTGCCTGTCGCCGTCGCGGCTGTCGCATCTGTTCCGCCAGCAGCTGGGCGTCAGCGTACTGAGCTGGCGCGAGGATCAGCGCATCAGCCAGGCGAAGCTGCTGCTCAGCACCACCCGGATGCCCATCGCCACCGTGGGGCGCAACGTGGGCTTTGAGGACCAGCTCTATTTCTCCCGGGTATTTAAAAAATGCACCGGTGCCAGCCCGAGTGAATTCCGCGCGGGATGTGAATAAACGGTAAAAAAAGATAAACAAGCAGGTGAATGCGGGAAGCAACCTGTAAACTATTCAGACAATTGTTGCCTTGACGCGGTGCGGGGCGCTAAGCAGAATCGCTGATTCGTTTTCTGACCGGAATAGTTATGCAGGCATTGCTGGAACACTTTATTACCCAGTCCGTTATGTACTCGCTCATCGCCGTGGCGCTGGTGGCGTTTCTGGAATCACTGGCGCTCGTCGGGTTAATCCTGCCCGGCACCGTAATGATGGCGGGGCTTGGTGCGCTGATTGGCAGCGGCGAGGTTAATTTCTGGCAGGCGTGGCTGGCCGGGATTATCGGCTGCCTGCTTGGCGACTGGATCTCCTTCTGGCTGGGCTGGCGCTTTAAAAAGCCGCTGCACCGCTGGTCGTTCATGAAAAAGAACAAAGCCTTGCTGGATAAAACCGAGCATGCGCTGCATCAGCACAGCATGTTTACTATCCTCGTCGGGCGCTTTGTCGGGCCAACGCGTCCGCTGGTGCCGATGGTGGCCGGGATGCTGGATCTGCCCGTCGCGAAATTCGTGGTGCCGAACATTATCGGCTGCGTCTTCTGGCCGCCGTTCTACTTCCTGCCGGGGATCCTCGCAGGGGCGGCGATAGATATTCCTGACGGGATGCAAAGCGGTGAGTTTAAGTGGTTGCTGCTGGGCACGGCGCTGCTGCTGTGGCTGGCGGTCTGGCTCTGCTGGCGACTGTGGCGCAGCGCGAAAGCCAGTGTCGATCGCCTGACGCGCTACCTCCCGCGTACTCGCCTGCTCTGGCTGGCTCCGCTGACGCTGGGTGTGGCTGCGGTAGCCCTGGTCGCGCTGATTCGTCACCCGCTGATGCCGGTGTACGGTGAGATTTTGTTAAAAGTGGTCAGTCGTTAAGGACTATTGCCCTCTCCCAGTGGGAGAGGGCAAGGGTGAGGGCATCAGACCGCACGAATGCCCAACAGTGAAGACGCCCCCGCTTGACCACTGAGCAGCTCTTCCGTCTTCCCATCCCATGCAATCCGCCCTTCGGCAACGACCACCGATCTCGGCGCAATCCGTGCTGCATCCTCAATACTGTGCGAAACCATCAGCATCGTCAGCTGCTGGCGCTGGCAGACCTCCTGCACCAGGGCGAGCATCTCCTGACGCAGCGCGGGATCGAGCGCCGAGAAGGGCTCATCCAGCAGCAGAAGCGGCTGCTCGCGCACCAGACAACGCGCCAGCGCCACGCGCTGACGCTGGCCGCCGGAGAGCTCGCCCGGCAGCCTGTCGATAAATTCGGTGATCCCCATCTGTCCGGCAATCACTTCAAGTTTTTCGCGTTGGGCATCGTTCAGCCTGAGCCCCGGATGCATTCCCAGCGCGATGTTTTGCCGCACCGTCAGATGGGTGAAGAGGTTATTTTCCTGAAACAGCATCGACACAGGACGTTTAGCCGGAGGGGCGTTGGTGAAATCACGATTATCGATGGCTATCGACCCGCTGGCAGGTTGCAGAAAGCCGGCGATCAAATTGAGCAAGGTGCTTTTCCCGGCACCGCTTGGGCCAAGCACCGCAATCCGCTCGCCCTGCTGAACGGAGAGCGTGAAGCGCATCGGCAGATGCTGATAGAGCCAGGTTACATCAGTCAGTTTTAACATCACGCCCCGGGAGTTTTTCGATAACGGTAAATAAGGCAAAGCACAGCAGCAGCAGTAACAGCGCGGTAACCGCGCCATCCTGACTGCGGTAAGAGCCAATTTGCTGATAAAGCCAGTAAGGCAGCGTGCGGAAATCGTCATTGCCGAACAGCGCCACGACGCCAAAGTCTCCAATAGAGAGCACGCAGGCAAAGGCCAGCGCCTGCGCCAGCGGGCGTTTTAGCGCGCGCAGTTCGACTACCTTCAGCCGCTGCCAGCCCTGCATGCCCAGCGACTGACACAGTAAACCGTAGCGGCTGTTGACGTCGCGCATCGGGTTTTCCAGCACCTTGAGCGCGTAGGGGATGGCCATTAAGGCGTTGGTGAAAATCACAATGCCATCGGCCCTTTCCGGCAGGCCGAAGGTGCTGTTAAACAGTAAAAAGAAGCCCGTTGCCAGCACGATGCCCGGCATCGCCAGGATCAGCATGCCCGTCAGCTCCAGCATTTGTCCGGCTTTTTGCGCCTGGCGGGCGTAGAGCTCACGGCTGCTCCACAGCAGCATCATAGTCAGGAGGACGCACAGTAATCCGGCAGCCAGCGCGATACGCAGCGAGGTCCAGGTGGCCTGCCAGAGAACGGGCTGTTGCAGGACTGCCATGAGATTGAGGTTCAGTCCGTCAACAATAACGGCCATCAGCGGCGGCAGCAGTAGCAGAAGCGCCAGCGCGATCAGGATAAAATCGCTGACGCGGCTGTGGAGGCTGTCCTGCGGATCGCGCCAGCCGGTTATTTGATGACTACCTGCGGGAATGGCTTTACTCAGCCGCTGGCTCAACAGCACCAGCGCAAGACAGCACGCCATCTGCACCATCGCCAGCAGCGCGGCGCGACCGGGATCGTAGTCGTAACTCAGCGCCTGGTAAATCGCCAGCTCAATGGTGGTGGCCTGCGGCCCGCCGCCGAGTGACAGCACGGTGGCAAAGCTGGCAAAGCAGAGCATGAAGATTAACGCCGCCACGGGCGGGAGCTGGCGGCGCAGCCACGGCCATTCGACAAAGCGGAAGAACGACACGCCGCGCATGCCGAGCTGGGCGGCAATCTGACGCTGTTCGCCGGGAATATTTTCCAGCGCCTGCAAAAAGAGGCGCGTTGCCATTGGCATATTGAAAAATACGTGCGCCAGCAGAATGCCCTGCAGTCCGTAAGGCGAGAATGACCATTCCAGACCAAGCTGACTGAACAGTGAAGCCAGCCAGCCCTGGCGACCGTAAACGCTCAGAATACCAAAGACCGCCACCAGCACGGGCAGGATAAGCGTCATGGCGCACAGGCGCAGCAGGGCCTGCCTGCCGGGAAATCGCCGTCGATACAGAGCGCGTGCCAGAAAAATAGCCGGGATCACCGACAGCAGGGCAGAAAGAGACGCCTGCCAGAAGGAGAACCGGATAACGTGCCAGAGGTAGCTGTCGTGCCAGAGGGCGAGCAGGTCGCTCTCTGGCGCGTTAAACCACAATGCAAGAAAAGCCCCCAGGCTGACCGCTACCATCACGGCGGCGGCGAGCAGCCCGGGAAGTAACCAGCCGGGAATCAACGGCTGACGGCGCGTTGCCATTCACTTACCCATGCGGCACGCTGCGCGGCGACCTGCTGCGGCGTAAACTCCAGCGAGGTTTTCGGTTTGGTCAACTGCTCGAAACCTGCGGGCAGCGCAACGTTAGTAACCGGATACATCCAGTTGCCCGCTGGAATGGCGTTCTGAAACGCCGGTGAAACCATAAACTTCAGGAACTTCTCGGCCAGCTCCGGCTGTTTGCTGGCAGCGGTACGCGCGGCCACTTCCACCTGCAGATAGTGCCCTTCCGCAAAATCTGCGGCTGCATAGTTGTCTTTCTTCTCGGCGATAATGTGGTAGGCCGGGGAGGTGGTGTAGCTCAGCACCAGGTCGCTTTCGCCTTTGAGGAACAGGCCGTAGGCTTCGCTCCAGCCTTTGGTCACGGTGACGGTTTTGGCGGCCAGCTTCTGCCATGCTTCCGGTGCTTTATCCCCGTAGACTTTTTGCATCCATAGCAGCAGGCCCAGGCCCGGCGTGCTGGTACGCGGATCTTCGTAAATTACGCGCCACTTCTGATCGCTTTCGACCAGCTCTTTCAGGCTTTTTGGCGGGTTTTTCAGCTTATTTTTGTCATAAACAAAAGCAAAGTAGCCATAGTCGAACGGCACAAAGGTGTCGTTCTTCCAGCCGCCCGGCACGTTAATGGCATCTGCCGCGACGCCGCTTTTGGCAAACAGTTTGGTTTGCGAGGCGGCTTCCAGCAGGTTGTTATCCAGCCCGAGCACCACGTCGGCTTTACTGTTTTTTCCTTCCATGCGCAGGCGGTTGAGCAGCGACACGCCATCTTCAAGCGCCACGAACTTCAGCTCGCAGTTGCAGTCCGCTTCAAAGGCTTTTTTGACAACCGGGCCAGGGCCCCAGTCGGCAGAGAAGGAGTCGTAGGTGTAGACCGTCAGGACGGGTTTGGCAAAAGCAGGCAGCGCGAACAGCGCCAGCAGGGGGAGAACTTTTTTTAACACTTTGCACCTCAGGGTTGAGTGGCAAAGGATTTTGAGCGACAGCCTCAAATCCCTTCGCCGGCGTTATCCGGATCAGGTTCGACGGGTATTATCTCAGCGCACATCTGTGATGCAGCACCCCGTTGAGAACGGCGCTATTGTAATGATTTGGTGAATATTACGAAAGCGTTATGGCTCCGGGGGCGCAAACCAGGCGGATTTAAAATCAAACCAGCCCAGGGTGTTCATCCGCAGGCCGCGCATGCTGCGCTGGCCCTGAATCATCAGCCAGTGGTGGATCAGCGGGACGATCGCCTGCTCGGCCAGCAGCTGCTGGCACCATACGGCAAGATTCATCTCGCCCGCTCGCCACAGGGCGGCGTCCTGCTGCCAGTCACGGTCGATGCAGTGCTGGATCAGCGGGACTTCATACAGATGTGAAAATAATGAAAAATCGAGCGGCAGGGTAAAATTAGCGCTGTTGAGCCAGATATCGCTGGCGATCTCTCCCTGATGCCATTCGTCATAGTCCACTTCTCTTACCTCTAACTTGACCCCCTCGGCTGCCAGCAGGCGGGTCATGATCCTCGCGATAAAACGATGCTCCACGTGCTCGCGGTAGTAGGTCAGGGTGATGGACTCCAGCCCTGCGGGTTTGTCGCAGTGCGACGGTCGGGCGTGGTGCCAGCGCGGAAGCAGGCCGTAGGCCGGAAACCAGTATGTCTGGTACTGCTCTTCCGCATGGTAGATCAGATTGGAAGGGGACAGCACGTGGCTGATCCACTTGCGGACGCCCTGGTTTGCCCCGCGGTGGGTGCGGCGGTCAAACAGGAGATAGTAGCATCCCTCCTCCAGGCGGCTCTCCACGGCCTTTTCTCCGGTGGTGGGGCCTTCAAGCGTCAGCCCGCAGCTCAGGTCTTCATTGAGATCAGGCAATACCCACACGTTCACTTCGTCGATCAGCGCCCGATAGCCAAAGTAGTCATCGAACGCGCGGATTTTCAGCTGGTTGCTGTTATTGCGGGACACGGAGTAGGGCCCGGTGCCAATCGGCAGGCTGGCAAAATTGTTCAATGATTCCCACTCGCCGGGCAAAATCATCGACGGTACATAGCCCAGCAGCCAGGGAAGCCACTTGTCCTGCTGCGACAGCTCAATGTCTAGCGTCCAGGCCGTGGGGGAGTGGATGCGCGAAATATGCGAGTAGAGCGGCAGCCTGCGGGCGCGTTCCAGAGAGGCGATGACGTCGTGCATCTCCAGCTCGCGGCCGTGGTGAAAGTGGATGCCGGGGCGTAAGAAGAAGCGCCAGTGGCGCGGGGAAAGCTGCTGCCAGTGATGGGCAATATCCGCCTCCAGTTCCCCGTTTTCCTCATTTATGCGCGTCAGGCCGCTGAAGATTTGTCGGGCCATGTGGGTTTCAGAGCGGCGTAACGCCGTGCCGGGCAACAGATTTTTCATTGGCCGATAGTAGAGCACCCGCAGAATGTGCCGGCCCTGACGAAAACTGCGTCCGAGATGGGAAACCAGCATCTGGCGCACGGCGGCCTTGTCGCCCACCAGCTGGACCAGCTGATCGATGCGGTCCTGTTCGAGCAGATCTTCTGCGCGCTGCTGCTGCAACGCCAGTCCGGTATACAGGAAGGTCAGTCGCGAGCGTTTGCCGCGTCCCGCTTCCGCTTCCCAGCTTAACCACCCCTGCTGCTGCATGGTGTTGAGCAGCGTGCGCATATGGCGGCGGGAACAGCTAAGCAGGTCCGCCAGCTCGTTGAGCGTGGTCTCCTGCGATTGCCCCTCGCAGCACTGCCAGAGGCGGATAAACTGTTGTTGCAGACGACCGGAAGGCATAAAAGGGGAACTCCTGACAAAAAACCAGCAATTTATTTATCCCTATATTAGGCCAATAATTCTCCTCGATGAAGCGAGGAGGTAAATTATGAAGAGGTCTACCGCACGTCAGTTTTATCAGCAGTACTTTTCAGCGACAAAAGGATCGTCCTGGCTGGCCCGCCGGTGTGCAGAGCAACGGCTGAAAACGTTAGAAGAATTGATGCAGTGGGACGTTACGACACCGACCTCTTCCCGCTAACTCGCCTCGATCATGTGTGACTGAGTATTGGTGCTTATCACCCGCCAGCAAAATGTTTTTGCTGGCTTTTTTCGTTTACTATTCACCCAATTTCGATTCGCTTTCACAAGGACTTGCGCATGCTGTGGTTGATGACGATGGGGCGACGCCTGAACGGCGTGTATGCCGCTTTTATGCTGGTGGCCTTTATGATGGGCGTGGCGGGGGCGCTTCAGGCGCCGACGCTGAGCCTGTTTCTCAGCCGCGAGGTAGGGGCGCAGCCGTTTTGGGTCGGCCTGTTTTATACCGTCAACGCCATTGCCGGGATCCTGGTCAGCCTCGCGCTGGCGAAACGATCGGACAGTCAGGGCGATCGCCGCAGGCTAATCCTCTTTTGCTGCGCCATGGCCGTGGGCAACGCGCTGCTCTTTGCCTTCAATCGTCATTATCTGACGCTCATTACCTGCGGCGTGCTGCTGGCGTCGCTGGCGAACACCGCTATGCCGCAGCTGTTCGCCCTGGCCCGTGAATATGCGGATAACTCCGCGCGGGAAGTGGTGATGTTCAGCTCGGTGATGCGTGCCCAGCTCTCGCTGGCGTGGGTCATTGGTCCGCCGCTGGCCTTTATGCTGGCGTTGAACTATGGCTTTACCACCATGTTTTCCATTGCGGCAGGGATTTTTGTCATCAGCCTGGCGCTGATAGCCTTCGCACTGCCGTCCGTGGCCCGCGTCGAACAGGCGACGGATAAACCTGTTACCCAGGTGAGCGGCTGGCAGGACAAGAACGTCCGCATGTTGTTTATTGCCTCGACGCTGATGTGGACCTGCAACACCATGTACATTATTGATATGCCGCTGTGGATCAGCAGCGATCTGGGCTTACCGGACAAGCTCGCGGGGATCTTAATGGGGACCGCCGCCGGGCTGGAAATTCCGGCGATGATTCTGGCGGGCTATTACGTTAAGCGCTTTGGAAAGCGTCGGATGATGATCGTCGCCGTGGCGGCCGGGGTACTGTTCTACGCGGGGTTGATCCTTTTCCATTCGCGTGAAGCGTTGCTGGCGCTGCAGCTGTTTAACGCCGTGTTTATTGGAATTGTTGCCGGGATCGGCATGCTCTGGTTCCAGGATCTGATGCCCGGCCGTGCAGGCTCGGCAACGACGCTTTTTACCAACAGTATTTCAACCGGCGTGATCCTGGCGGGCGTGATTCAGGGGGCGCTGGCGCAAAGCTATGGTCATGCGTCGGTCTACTGGATGATTGCGGCGCTATCCGTCGTGACGCTCCTGCTGACCTGCCGCGTAAAAGACGTGTAATCGGATGAGTGAAACGGAGCCCGGGAGCACCGGGCTCTGTGAAGCGTTTTATTCGGAATACTGATATTTACGCTGCGCGCGTAGCGTCAGGTACATATGAACGAGTCCCATGAAGCCGTGTGCCCAGAAATATGTCTCAATAAAAACTGTCAGGAATTTATGCAAATCTAAGACGGATTCCGTGACGGACGAAACCGGCCCAAGCGTGGCGTTCAGCACGAACCAGGCCGCGCCGCAGAGTGCAACGCCCAGCAGCGCCAGCACACCCAGACCTTGCACCGTTGCCGCCATACCGCCAGCATGCGCGTCAGGTAACTGACGCTGCGCGAGGGTGCGAATATCTTCAACGATTCCACGAAAATCCAGTGCCAGCCAGGCGTAGTAATACTTAAATCCGCGCTGGGTTAACATCCATGCCATCATGGCAATACCACAAAAAATTAAACCAAACCCTGAGATAACATGGATCCAGGTGACAATTCCGTTCAGTCCGGATTCGTGGAGGGCCTCGCTTTCGGTGAAATTAGAATTGATAATTTGGGCCAGCACCAGTATGGCTACAAGAATGTGCAGTACGCGAAGAAAAGGCGTTTCTTTATGGGGAAGCGTATTACGTAGCGTTGGGTTCATCGCTTTTTACCTCAATAATGAGAGAGCTGATGCGATGCAGTGTGACGCAGATTAATTAACGAAACCTTAACGATGAGTAGCGTCACACTGTATTTATGCGTTCTGATTAGCGAGCAGGATCAATATGCGTCATCACGTTCAGCACATTGAATTTTTGCATCACGTTGTTTCTGGCATTGACGGCAATCTGATGCCCTTCTTTTACGCTTAATTCGCCGTTCACTTCCAGATGGACATCGACAAGGGCTAAATCGCCCATCTTGCGGGTTTTTAAATCATGGAGTCCGGTGACGCCTTCGGTTGAGAGAAGACACGTTTTGATATCGTGCTCCAGCTCGGGTTCAAGCGAACGGTCCATCAGATCGTGCAGGGCATCGGCAGAGAATTTGTAACCCATATGGGCGATGAACACTCCGACAATCAGGGCCGCAATCAGGTCCATCGCGTGAAAACCCACTAAATTCCCGGCAATACCGATGGCGACAACCACTGACGACGCTGCGTCAGAACGGGCATGCCAGGCATTGGCTATCAGCAGCGAGGACTGAATACGTTTTCCCGTGGCAAACATGTATCTGAACAGACTTTCCTTCACCACCAGCGCCAGTATCGCCACCCACAAAGCGGCCCCTTTCACCATCTGATGCGTCTCGGGATTAAGCAGTTTATTGCCAGCGGACCAGAGCATCCCGACCCCCACGAGCAGCAGAATAGCGCCAATAATAAGCTTTGCACCGTTTTCGAAACGCAGATGACCGTAATGATGATCGATATCAGAGGCTTTCTGACTCTTTTTATTCGCAATCAGAACGACAAAGTCAGAAGATAAATCGGAAAGAGAATGAATCCCATCAGCAATTAATCCCTGTGAACCGGAGAATATTCCTGCAACTATCTGAAAGCAGGTGAGTAAAATATTTATTATCACGCTTACTAATGTGCATTTATGTATTTCCCGAGAACGGATGTGAGACTCATTGCCATTTTTCTTTTTCATGATAATTTCCGCTACCAACTGATTGAGCGATTATTCTGTGCAGGGAACATTAAATTAACGTTAAATATAACGTCATTATTGGCTGGGTTTGGGAATATTTACAGAAGGAGGGCGGGTATCGGGATAAAACGCGGCCTGCAGAGTGCACTGCAGGCCGGAGGATTACTTCATAAATGCAGGTTGTTTGTTTTCGTAAGTGGCAATCGCCGCTTCGTGCTGGAGAGTTAAACCTATGCTGTCCAGACCGTTCAGCATGCAGTGACGGCGGAACGCATCAATGCTGAAGCTGTAGGTTTTATCCCCGGCTTTCACCACTTCCGCTTCCAGATCCACTTCAAACGAAATACCCGGATTCGCCTTAACCAGCGCGAACAACTCATCGACCTGTTCATCGCTCAGCGTCACCGGCAGCAGCTGGTTGTTGAAGCTGTTACCGTAAAAAATATCCGCGAAGCTTGGGGCGATGACCACTTTGAAGCCGTAATCGGTGAGCGCCCACGGCGCGTGTTCGCGGGATGAGCCGCAGCCAAAGTTTTCTCGGGCCAGTAAAATGGAGGCGCCTTTGTACTCCGGGAAGTTCAGAACGAATTCCGGATTAGGCACTTCGCCTTTGTCGTCCAGGAAACGCCAGTCGTTGAACAGGTGCGCGCCAAAGCCGGTACGCGTTACCTTCTGCAGAAATTGTTTCGGAATAATAGCGTCAGTATCGACGTTAGCGGCGTCCAGCGGGACAACCCGGCCCGTATGTTGGGTAAATTTCTCTGCCATGATTGTCTCCTTATTTCAGGCTGCGAATATCGGCGAAATGGCCGGTGACTGCCGCAGCGGCGGCCATTGCCGGGCTGACCAGATGGGTACGCCCACCGCGGCCCTGACGGCCTTCAAAGTTACGGTTGCTGGTGGAGGCGCAGCGCTCACCCGGATTCAGGCGATCGTTATTCATGGCCAGACACATCGAGCAGCCAGGCAGACGCCACTCGAAGCCCGCTTCGATAAAGATCTTATCCAGACCTTCGGCTTCCGCCTGGGCCTTCACCGGACCAGAGCCTGGAACCACCAGCGCCTGCACGCCCGGCGCGACTTTACGGCCTTTGGCAATCTCTGCCGCCGCGCGCAAATCTTCGATACGGGAGTTAGTGCAAGAACCGATAAAGACTTTATCAATGGTCACGTCGGTCAACGGCACGCCGGGCTTCAGCCCCATATAGGCCAGCGCTTTTTCCGCACTGGCGCGCTCGACCGGATCGGCGAAGGAAGCAGGATCTGGAATGGCGTCGTTGACGGAAATCACCTGACCCGGGTTGGTCCCCCAGGTCACCTGCGGCGCAATCTCTTCTGCCTGCAGCGTGACAACGGTATCAAACGTCGCCCCATCGTCGGTTTTCAGGGTTTTCCAGTACGCTACCGCGTCGTCAAAATCGTGACCTTTCGGCGCATGCAGACGGCCCTTCACATAGTTGAAGGTCGTTTCATCTGGCGCGACCAGACCGGCTTTGGCGCCCATCTCAATGGCCATGTTGCACAGGGTCATGCGGCCCTCCATGCTCAGCGCCTGGATAGCGTCTCCGCAGAACTCAACGACGTGGCCTGTACCGCCTGCGCTGCCGGTTTTACCGATAATCGCCAGCACGATATCTTTCGCGGTAATGCCAGGTGCCGCTTTGCCCTTCACTTCAATCTTCATCGTTTTGGCACGGCCCTGCTTCAGGGTCTGCGTCGCCAGAACGTGTTCAACCTCTGAGGTGCCAATCCCGAACGCCAGAGCGCCAAACGCGCCGTGTGTTGCGGTATGGGAGTCACCGCAGACGATGGTCATGCCCGGCAGGGTGATCCCTTGCTCAGGCCCCATCACGTGGACGATGCCCTGATAAGGATGGTTCAGGTCGTACAGCTCAACGCCAAATTCTTTACAGTTCTTAATCAGCTCCTGCATCTGGATACGCGCCATCTCACCCGAGGCATTAATGTCTTTGGTCTGGGTGGAAACGTTGTGATCCATCGTCGCGAAGGTTTTACCCGGCTGACGTACCGGACGCTTGTGCGCGCGCAGGCCGTCAAATGCCTGAGGAGAGGTCACTTCGTGTACCAGATGACGGTCAATGTACAGCAGCGGGGTTTCGTTTGGTGCCTCGTAAACAACGTGCGCATCAAACAACTTTTCGTATAACGTTTTAGCCATGATTACACCCCTTCAGCGACATAGCGGGCAATGATGTCGCCCATTTCATCGGTACTGACTGCCGCCGTGCCGCGTGCTAAATCGCCGGTACGGACGCCTTCTTCTAACGCCCGGTTAATGGCGTGTTCAATTGCGGTTGCTGCATCGTCTGCATCCAGGCTGTAGCGCAGCAGCAGGGCCAGGGAGAGGATCTGCGCAATCGGGTTGGCAATGTTCTTGCCGGCGATATCCGGCGCGGAGCCGCCCGCAGGCTCGTACAGGCCAAAGCCTTCTTCATTCAGGCTTGCGGATGGCAGCATTCCCATGGAGCCGGTGATCATTGCGCACTCGTCAGAGAGAATATCGCCGAACAGGTTGGAGCACAGCAGCACGTCAAACTGGGACGGATCCTTAATCAGCTGCATGGTCGCGTTATCGATGTACATGTGCGACAGCGTGACGTCCGGGTACTGCTTAGCGACTTCGCTGACGATCTCGCGCCACAGAATCGAAGACTGCAGCACGTTCGCTTTGTCAATGGAGGTCACTTTATGGCGACGTTTACGCGCAGACTCAAAGGCGATATGGGCGATACGTTCAATTTCGAAACGGTGATACACCTCGGTGTCGAACGCTTTTTCGTGCTGACCGCTGCCTTCGCGTCCTTTTGGCTGACCGAAATAGATCCCGCCGGTCAGTTCACGCACGCACAGAATGTCGAAACCGTTGGCGGCGATATCCGCGCGCAGCGGGCAGAACTCTTCCAGACCCTGATACAGCTTCGCCGGACGCAGGTTGCTGAACAGCTTGAAGTGTTTACGCAGCGGCAGCAGCGCGCCGCGCTCTGGCTGCTCTGCTGGCGGCAGGTGTTCCCATTTCGGGCCACCGACGGAACCAAACAGCACGGCATCGGCATTTTCACAGCCTTCCACGGTCGCTTTTGGCAGCGGTGTACCGTGGTTATCAATCGCAATACCGCCCACGTCGTAGTGGCTGGTGGTGATTTTCATCGCAAAACGCGCGCGAACGGCTTCCAGTACTTTCAGCGCCTGTGCCATCACTTCCGGGCCAATACCGTCGCCCGGCAACACAGCAATATGGTAATTCTTCGACATTACACGGTTTCCTTGTTGTTCTCTTTATTCTGAGCTTTGCGTTGCAACTCTTTTTCGACTTCGGCGGCGCGCCAGATGTTGTTCAGAACATGCACCATCGCCTTCGCGGAGGATTCAACGATATCGGTCGCCAGGCCCACGCCATGGAAGCGACGGCCGTTGTAATTGACCACGATATCCACCTGACCCAGCGCATCTTTGCCGTGGCCCTTGGCCGTCAGGTCATATTTGACCAGCTCAACGTCGTACTCGGTGACGCGATTAATCGCCTGGTAAATCGCATCGACAGGGCCGTTACCGTTAGCTGCCTCTGCTTTAATTTCATCTCCGCAGGCCAGCTTGACCGAGGCGGTAGCGATGTCGCTGGACCCGGACTGCACGTTGAAGTAATCCAGACGGAAGTGCTCCGGCTCTTCCTGCTGTTTGTTGATAAAGGCCAGTGCTTCCAGGTCGTAGTCGAAGACCTGGCCTTTTTTGTCGGCCAGCTTCAGGAACGCGTCATACAGCTGATCCATGTTGTAATCGCTGTCCTTATAACCCATCTCTTCCATACGGTGCTTAACCGCCGCACGGCCTGAACGGGAGGTCAGGTTCAACTGCACCTGATTCAGGCCAATGGATTCCGGGGTCATGATTTCGTAGTTTTCACGGTTCTTCAGCACGCCATCCTGGTGAATACCGGAAGAGTGTGCGAAGGCGCCAGTGCCGACAATCGCTTTGTTAGCCGGAATGGGCATGTTGCAAATCTGGCTGACGGTCTGGCTGGTGCGCCAGATTTCGTTGTGATTGATGCGGGTGTGCACGTCCATGATGTCTTTGCGCACTTTGATCGCCATGATCACTTCTTCCAGAGAACAGTTGCCCGCACGTTCGCCGATGCCGTTCATCGCGCCTTCAACCTGACGCGCCCCGGCGTGGACGGCGGCGATGGCATTACCCACGGCCAGACCCAAATCATCGTGGGTGTGGACGGAGATAATTGCCTTATCAATATTTGGTACGCGGTCATACAGGCCGGTGATGATGTTGGAGAACTCAAACGGCATGGTGTAGCCGACGGTGTCCGGAATGTTGATGGTTTTGGCACCAGCATTGATGGCGGCTTCGACGACGCGCGCCAGGTCTTCGATTGGCGTACGGCCCGCATCTTCACAGGAGAATTCAACGTCATCGGTATAGTTGCGTGCGCGCTTAACCATGTAAACCGCGCGCTCAATCACCTCATCCAGCGTGCTGCGCAGCTTGGTTGCGATGTGCATGGGCGAGGTCGCAATAAAGGTGTGGATACGGAACGCTTCGGCCACCTTCAATGACTCGGCGGCAACGTCGATATCTTTCTCTACGCAGCGCGCCAGGGCACACACGCGGCTGTTTTTAATGGTGCGGGCGATAGTCTGGACGGATTCGAAATCACCCGGAGACGAGACAGGGAAACCGACCTCCATCACGTCGACACCCATACGTTCGAGAGCCAGCGCGATCTGCAGTTTCTCTTTAACACTCAGGCTTGCCTGTAATGCCTGTTCACCGTCACGTAAAGTAGTATCGAAAATAATGACTTGCTGGCTCATGGGTTAGGTCCTTGTCAGTCTTAGGGCGCCTTGCTACGAGCATAAAAAAACCCGCGCAGTGGCGCGGGTTTTTAGTCTTACTGGTGACGATTCAACGCTGAATTTCGCCCGCCAGTCTACCGCGCACAGTGGATGCGTTTAGTAGTAGTAGACCGGTGAAACGAATGGTGCGTGTCATGAATCGTGCTCCGTTAAATTCAATATGCTTTTAGTGGTACTGGATACGGCTGTTCATGTCAACCCCTGAAGATGAAAACGGGTCCGAGAGACGGAATCAACAGGTTATTAACTTTAGCTAATTGTGCTGGTTTTAGCTTTCGTAGCCCGACTAATTGTCTAATTTTGGACTTAATAAAAGAGTTGCAGAAACAAATAAATATAATTGTTTAAAATGAGTGAAATGTGTTGAAGAGAATGCTTTGTGCTTAAAGAGTTTGGATATCATTAAGTTATAAATACAGTGAATCTATTCCAGAACGTTGAAAAACGAAAAGAGATAACAGGTTGTTAAGTAACTGTAGATCGATAGTATTAACAGTTTAATAATACTTAAGTCATCGTTAACCTGATGGTAATTGTATATTTGTTTAGTTTATGGTTTCATTCAGATCCTAAAGTCAAACATATCATTTGCGCTCATTAGTTTTCATTTATATAGAGTCTTTATATATTCCGAATTTTAAATAATTCTCTTTCGCTGATCGTATTTGCATGATAAATCATATTTTTCGAGATTATTACCGTACGATGGCAAAGGGAGTGTAGCGTGACAGTGGAGTCAGAAGTGCCAGAAAATAATATTAAACAACCTCAAGCTACTGATGGGATTAAACCGCAGTTACGCACGGTGGATCTGAATCTTCTGACGGTGTTTGATGCTGTCATGCAGGAACAGAATATCACCCGAGCGGCCCAAACGTTGGGGATGTCACAACCCGCCGTGAGTAATGCCGTTGCAAGGCTTAAGCTCATGTTTAACGACGAATTATTCGTTCGCTACGGGAGGGGTATCCAGCCTACGGCTCGCGCGTTCCAGCTGTTCGGATCTATTCGCCAGGCGTTGCAACTGGTTCAAAATGAGCTGCCGGGATCGGGCTTTGAACCCTTAAGCAGCGAGCGCGTATTCCATCTTTGTGTCTGTAGCCCATTAGATAATTATTTAACGTCAATTATTTATAATAAAGTTGAAGAGATCGCACCAAATATCAATCTTGTTTTTAAATCATCCCTGAATCAAAACACGGAACATCAGTTACGCTATCAGGAGATCGAGTTCGTTCTCGGGTATGAAGAGTTCCGTCGTCCGGAATTCTCCTGCGTGCCGCTGTTTAAAGATGAAATGGTTCTGGTCGCCAGTAAAAAACACCCACGCCTGAATTCTCCGCTGCGCGAAAACGATGTTTATAACGAGCAGCATGCCGTTGTTGCACTCGACAGATATGCTTCCTTTAGCCTGCCGTGGTATGACACTGCGGATAAACAGGCAAGCGTGGCTTATCAGGGCATGGCTATGGTCAGCGTATTAAACGTGGTCTCACAGACACAGCTGGTGGCGATTGCGCCGCGCTGGCTGGCAGAAGAGTTTTCTGACTCTCTAAATCTGCAAATTTTACCTCTGCCACTCAAACTAAATAGCCGTACCTGTTATCTTTCCTGGCATGAAGCAGCGGGGCGGGATAAAGGACATCAGTGGATGGAAGAGCTGCTGGTGGGCATTTGCCGTCGGTAAACGCATCAGGATAAATTGCATCGGATTATGTGATTTATCCTGATTTTTTTTAGATAATTGATATTTTGTTCTGTTGTTCTTTTTTTTTGGCTGCTCTCCGGCTCGCAAAAATAGATGATTTCCTGCGTTGTCGCGCTTTTCAGTGATGATTTATCACCCCATCCTCTATTCCCAGAGGAATTAACCATATCTTCAGTTAACGGCTGCTTTTTCTGCTTTACGCACCGTTTATCTCTCCAGGTTTGCTAATTGCCTGCCTCATAACGAGCGGTTAAGGTAAAGAACACTCTGCAAAATATAAGATTGGTTTCTCCCAATCGTAAGACGGTGCGGAAATGAATTCGGCATTCCGTCTATAACAAAATGCCTGGAGGCAAACCATGGAGATGTTGTCTGGCGCGGAAATGGTCGTTCGGTCGCTGATCGATCAGGGCGTAAAGCAAGTGTTCGGCTACCCTGGCGGCGCGGTTCTCGATATTTATGATGCGCTGCACACGGTAGGGGGCATTGACCATGTTCTGGTACGTCACGAGCAGGCGGCGGTACACATGGCTGACGGCCTGGCGCGGGCGACGGGTGAAGTGGGTGTGGTATTAGTCACGTCCGGTCCCGGCGCGACAAACGCCATTACCGGCATTGCGACAGCGTATATGGACTCTATCCCGCTGGTGATCCTCTCCGGGCAGGTGGCAACCTCACTGATCGGTTACGATGCGTTTCAGGAGTGCGACATGGTCGGGATTTCGCGTCCCGTTGTGAAGCACAGCTTCCTGGTCAAGCAAACGGAAGACATTCCCGGCGTACTGAAGAAAGCTTTCTGGCTGGCGGCGAGCGGACGCCCTGGACCGGTGGTGGTCGATCTGCCTAAAGATATCCTCAACCCGGCAAACAAGCTGCCTTATGTCTGGCCGGAAGCGGTCAGCATGCGCTCTTATAACCCAACAACGCAGGGGCACAAAGGGCAGATCAAGCGGGCGTTGCAAACGCTTCTGGCAGCCAAAAAACCGGTGGTCTATGTCGGAGGCGGTGCGATCAACGCTGCCTGTGAAGCCCAGCTTCGCGAGTTGGTTGAAAAACTCAACCTTCCTGTGGCGTCGTCGCTGATGGGACTGGGGGCGTTCCCCGCAACCCATCGTCAGGCGCTGGGTATGCTGGGTATGCACGGTACCTATGAAGCCAACATGACGATGCATCATTCCGATGTGATTTTTGCCGTCGGCGTGCGTTTTGACGATCGCACCACAAACAACCTGGCGAAGTATTGCCCTAACGCCACCGTGCTGCATATTGATATCGATCCAACGTCAATTTCAAAAACGGTATCGGCTGATGTGCCTATCGTCGGTGATGCCCGGCAGGTTCTGGAGCAAATGCTGGATCTGCTGGCTCAGGAGAGTGCGACCCAGCCGCTGGATGAGATCCGCGACTGGTGGCAGCAGATTGAACAGTGGCGCGCGCGTCAGTGCCTGAAATATGACACACAAAGTGATAATATTAAGCCGCAGGCGGTCATTGAAGCGGTGTGGCGACTGACGAAAGGTGAGGCGTACGTAACCTCAGATGTTGGGCAGCATCAGATGTTTGCCGCCCTGTATTACCCGTTTGATAAACCGCGACACTGGATCAACTCCGGTGGTTTAGGAACAATGGGCTTTGGTCTGCCTGCCGCGTTGGGCGTGAAGCTGGCGCTGCCGAATGAAACCGTCGTCTGCGTAACGGGGGACGGCAGTATTCAGATGAACATTCAGGAGCTGTCTACTGCGCTGCAATATGAACTGCCGGTACTGGTGCTGAACCTGAATAACGGGTATCTCGGTATGGTGAAGCAGTGGCAGGATATGATCTACTCTGGCCGTCACTCTCAATCCTACATGAAATCGCTGCCAGATTTTGTTCGCCTTGCTGAAGCTTACGGCCATGTTGGCATGCGGGTGACCGATCCGGCAGAGCTGGAAACAAAGCTCGCGCAAGCGCTTGAGCACGTTAAAAACAACCGCCTCGTCTTTATGGATGTGATTGTTGATGGGACCGAGCACGTTTATCCGATGCATATTCGTGGAGGCGGTATGGATGAAATGTGGTTAAGCAAAACGGAGAGAACCTGATATGCGCCGGATATTATCGGTTTTACTGGAAAATGAGTCTGGCGCACTGTCGCGCGTCATTGGCCTTTTTGCGCAGCGCGGCTATAACATTGAAAGCCTGACCGTTGCCCCGACGGAAGATCCAACGCTGTCACGCATGACGATCCAAACTGTCGGCGATGCCAAAGTGCTAGAACAGATTGAAAAACAGCTGCATAAGCTGGTTGATGTGCTGCGCGTGAGCGAGCTGGGGCAGGGGGCCTATGTTGAACGTGAGGTCATGCTGGTGAAAATCCAGGCCAGCGGCTACGGGCGCGAAGAAGTTAAACGTAATGCGGATATTTTCCGCGGACAAATTATCGACGTTACGCCTTCTCTTTATACGGTTCAGCTGGTCGGGACAAGTGACAAGCTGGATGCTTTCCTGACGTCCGTGCGGGATGTGGCAAAAATTGTCGAGGTCGCGAGATCGGGTGTAGTGGGTCTGTCACGCGGCGAGAAAATCATGCGTTAGTTGTCAAAAAGGTTCGCCTCTTTCTGCCCGGTCACCAAAGCCGGGCTTTTTTTTGCGTAATCAGCCGACAACGCAGATAAAAGCGGTTGCCGCGAAGGCTTTTCTGCGTTTAGATGTTAAAAGATTTAACCATAACCTTGACAGGGCCATGGACTCTTTTCTTTTTTTAAGGGGCAATTGTGAAACTGGATGAAATCGCCCGGCTAGCCGGCGTGTCACGAACAACGGCCAGCTATGTGATTAACGGTAAAGCAAAGCAGTACCGTGTCAGCGACAAGACCGTTGAAAAAGTTATGGCGGTGGTTCGTGAGCATAACTACCATCCGAATGCTGTCGCAGCCGGTCTGCGCGCCGGGCGCACCCGCTCTATTGGTCTGGTGATCCCTGACCTGGAAAACACCAGCTATACCCGTATCGCCAACTATCTCGAACGTCAGGCGCGCCAGCGCGGCTATCAATTGCTGATTGCCTGCTCTGAAGATCAGCCCGACAACGAGATGCGCTGCATTGAACATCTTCTCCAGCGCCAGGTGGATGCCATTATTGTTTCGACCTCCCTACCGCCAGAACATCCGTTCTACCAGCGCTGGGCGAACGACCCGTTCCCAATCGTTGCGCTGGATCGTGCGCTCGATCGCGAGCATTTCACCAGCGTCGTGGGGGCGGATCAGGACGATGCAGAAATGCTGGCCGCAGAGCTGCGAACTTTCCCCGCTGAAACTGTGCTGTATCTTGGCGCGCTGCCCGAGCTTTCCGTTAGCTTCCTGCGTGAGCAGGGGTTCAGAACCGCCTGGAAAGACGATCCGCGCGAGGTTCATTACCTCTATGCCAACAGTTACGAGCGTGAAGCCGCAGCGCAGCTGTTCGAAAAATGGCTGGAGACACACCCGATGCCGCAGGCGCTATTCACCACGTCGTTTGCGCTGTTGCAGGGTGTCATGGATGTAACCTTACGCCGTGAAGGTAAACTTCCCTCTGACCTGGCGATTGCCACGTTTGGGGATAACGAGCTGCTCGACTTCCTCCAGTGTCCGGTGCTGGCGGTAGCACAGCGTCACCGTGATGTGGCTGAACGCGTGCTGGAGATTGTGCTGGCAAGCCTGGATGAGCCGCGCAAACCGAAGCCGGGCCTGACGCGTATCAAACGTAATCTCTATCATCGCGGAATTTTAAGCCGCCAAAAATGAAATGACCGGGGCGGGGAAGTCTGCCCCATTTTGCTGCGATAAATCGTGCGGATAATTCCCGGAGAGAAATTAGGATAATTCTTGTGAGATCATAATCGCCTATTTTTCTTAATTCATTTTGGCTCTTAAATTGTCCTTTAAAGAACATCTCAGCGATTTTAAACAGCTATCTTTGTATTATTTTGTTACAAACCCCATTCGGCCGATGAATATTCAGACGTTTTTCCTCCTCCTGTAGCTGCTTACGTGGCAACTGCCGCGCTTACCCGGTGCCAGAGTTAATCTGGCGCTGTTATCCCCTGAGAATCTGTCATAAAATGCTGCCCGCGTCGCAAACTGACACTTTATATTTACCTGCGATGATATTGAGTGAGCTTTAACGCTAGTGTGCATATTCGGTTTTTTTCTTACAAATATTCATAACGTTAATTTTGCCTCGCCAGTTGTGCAGTTATTAACCAGGACTGTTTAACTCTGTAAATAGAGGGCTTTCGAGTCCTTACAGGGAGAGTCCTGGCTTGACAAGCTTTTCCCTCGCTCCGTAAACTCCTTTAGGTGGGAATTTGTGGGTTAAAGTGGTGAGGAGGGGTGAGACTGGCATGTTCCGTGGAGCAACGTTAGTCAATCTCGACAGCAAAGGGCGTTTATCGGTACCAACCCGATACCGCGACCAGCTGATTGAGAACGCTGCGGGTCAAATGGTTTGCACCATTGACATTAACTCCCCCTGCCTGCTGCTTTACCCCTTGCCTGAATGGGAAATTATTGAGCAAAAGCTGTCGCGACTGTCGAGCATGAACCCGCAGGAACGCCGCGTGCAGCGGCTGTTATTGGGACATGCCAGTGAATGTCAGATGGATAACGCAGGGCGGTTACTGATTGCCCCTGTGTTACGGCAACATGCCGGTCTGACCAAAGAAGTGATGCTGGTCGGGCAGTTCAACAAATTTGAACTGTGGGATGAAACGACCTGGTATCAACAGGTCAAGGAAGATATCGACGCTGAGCAGTCTGATTCCGCGACATTATCGGAACGGCTGCAGGACTTGTCTCTATAAATATGATGGAAAATTATAAACATAAAACGGTGTTACTGGACGAGGCCGTAAACGGTCTGAATATTCGTCCGGATGGCATCTACATTGATGGCACGTTTGGCCGCGGTGGTCACTCGCGTTTGATTCTCTCCCAGCTTGGAGAGGAAGGACGTCTGCTGGCAATCGATCGCGATCCGCAGGCAATTGCGGTTGCACAGACCATCAATGACCCACGCTTTTCCATCGTGCATGGACCTTTCTCTGCGCTCGCAGATTATGTTGCTGAGCGCGGCCTGACGGGCAAGATCGACGGGATTCTCCTCGATCTTGGCGTCTCTTCACCCCAACTTGATGATGCCGAACGTGGTTTCTCCTTTATGCGTGATGGTCCGCTGGATATGCGGATGGATCCGACGCGCGGTCAGTCTGCCGCTGAGTGGTTACAGACCGCTGACGAAGCCGATATTGCATGGGTCATCAAAACGTTTGGCGAAGAGCGCTTTGGCAAACGAATCGCGCGCGCCATCGTTGAGCGTAATCGCATTGAACCAATGACCCGCACCAAAGAGTTGGCCGAAGTGATCGCGGCGGCGACACCGGTGAAGGATAAGCACAAACATCCCGCGACCCGTACCTTCCAGGCGGTTCGCATCTGGGTAAACAGTGAACTGGAGGAAATAGAGCTGGCGCTAAAAAGCTCGCTCGACGTGCTGGCCCCGGGGGGGCGGTTATCCATCATCAGCTTCCATTCGCTGGAAGACCGTATTGTGAAACGCTTTATGCGTGAACAAAGCCGCGGTCCACAGGTACCAGCGGGGCTGCCGATGACGGAAGAACAACTCAGGAAGCTGGGTGGCCGTCAGTTGCGAGCATTAGGCAAGTTGATGCCGGGCGAAGAAGAAGTGGCAGAGAATCCACGCGCCCGTAGTTCAGTGCTGCGTGTTGCAGAGAGGACGAACGCATGATCGGCAGAGTGACAGAGACCCTAAGCAAAGTTAAGGATTCGTTAGGAAGCAACGAGCGCCATGCCTTGCCTGGCGTGATCGGCGACGATCTTTTGCGGTTTGGGAAACTGCCACTCTGTCTGTTCATTTGCATCATTGTCACGGCAGTTACGGTGGTGACCACCGCCCACCATACACGTTTATTGACTGCGCAACGCGAGCAGATGGTACTGGAACGCGATGCGCTGGATATTGAATGGCGAAATCTGATCCTTGAAGAAAACGCGCTCGGCGATCACAGCCGGGTTGAACGGATCGCAACGGAAAAGCTGCAACTGCAGCATGTTGATCCTTCGCAGGAAAATATCGTAGTACAAAAATAAGGGAAAACGCGACGCATGAAAGCAGCGGCAAAAACGCTAAAACCAAAACGTCAGGAAGAACAGGCCAACTTTATCAGTTGGCGTTTTGCGTTGCTTTGCGGCTGCATTTTACTCGCTCTGGGTTTTCTGCTTGGACGCGTGGCCTGGCTACAAATCATCGCTCCTGACATGCTGGTACGCCAGGGTGACATGCGTTCCCTGCGCGTTCAGGAAGTGTCGACATCCCGTGGGATGATTACCGATCGCTCGGGGCGTCCGCTAGCGGTGAGCGTGCCGGTGAAGGCGATTTGGGCCGATCCTAAAGAACTGCATGATGCTGGCGGTATCACACTTGATAACCGCTGGAAGGCCCTTGCGGATGCGCTGAAGATGCCGTTGGACCAGTTAGCTTCACGCGTGAATACGAACCCGAGAGGGCGCTTTATCTATCTGGCACGTCAGGTGAACCCTGACATGGCGGACTACATCAAAAAATTGAAGCTGCCGGGGATCCATCTGCGTGAAGAATCCCGTCGTTACTATCCATCCGGCGAAGTGACTGCTCACCTCATTGGCTTTACTAACGTTGATAGCCAGGGGATTGAAGGCGTTGAAAAAAGCTTTGATAAATGGCTCACCGGCCAGCCCGGCGAGCGCATTGTGCGTAAAGACCGCTATGGTCGCGTGATCGAGGATATTTCCTCAACGGACAGCCAGGCCGCACACAACCTTGCGCTGAGTATCGATGAGCGATTACAGGCGCTGGTTTACCGCGAGCTGAACAATGCCGTGGCCTTCAACAAAGCGGAATCGGGCAGTGCTGTGTTAGTTGATGTCAGCACGGGTGAAGTGCTGGCGATGGCCAATAGCCCGTCCTACAACCCTAATAATCTTACCGGCACGCAGAAGGATGTAATGCGTAACCGTACCATCACCGACGTGTTCGAACCGGGTTCGACGGTTAAGCCGATGGTGGTCATGACTGCACTTCAGCGCGGTATCGTCAACGAAAACACCGTACTGAATACCATTCCATACCGAATTAACGGTCACGAAATCAAAGACGTGGCGCGCTACAGCGAATTGACCCTGACCGGGGTATTACAGAAGTCGAGTAACGTCGGCGTTTCAAAGTTGGCGTTAGCGATGCCGTCCTCAGCGTTAGTAGAGACTTACTCACGTTTTGGACTTGGAAAGGCGACCAATTTGGGGTTGGTCGGAGAACGCAGTGGCTTATATCCTCAAAAACAACGGTGGTCTGACATAGAGAGGGCCACCTTCTCTTTCGGCTACGGGCTAATGGTAACTCCGTTACAGCTAGCGCGAGTCTATGCAACGATTGGCAGCTATGGCGTCTATCGTCCGCTGTCGATTACTAAAGTTGATCCACCAGTTCCGGGCGAGCGTATCTTCCCGGAATCTGTCGTTCGTACCGTGGTGCACATGATGGAAAGCGTGGCGCTGCCTGGCGGCGGCGGCGTGAAGGCGGCGATCAAAGGTTATCGCATTGCCATCAAGACCGGTACTGCGAAAAAGGTGGGGCCAGACGGCCGCTACATCAACAAATATATTGCCTATACCGCAGGCGTTGCGCCTGCAAGCAATCCGCGTTTTGCGCTGGTGGTCGTAATAAACGATCCACAGGCGGGTAAATACTACGGCGGCGCCGTCTCCGCGCCTGTGTTCGGGGCTATCATGGGCGGCGTGTTACGCACCATGAACATTGAACCGGATGCGCTGGCGACGGGCGAAAAAAGTGAATTTGTAATTAATCAAGGCGAGGGTACAGGTGGCAGATCGTAATTTGCGCGACCTTCTCGCTCCGTGGGTGCCAAATGCACCGGAGCGAGCACTGCGAGAGATGGTACTGGACAGCCGCGTGGCTGCTTCTGGCGATCTTTTTGTGGCGGTGGTCGGTCATCAGGCGGACGGGCGTCGTTATATCCCGCAGGCGATTGCGCAAGGTGTGGCTGCCATTATTGCTGAGGCCAAAGATGAGGCAACCGACGGTGAGATCCGTGAAATGCACGGGGTGCCGGTTATCTATCTCAGCCAGTTAAACGAGCGTCTCTCCGCGCTGGCGGGACGTTTTTATCACGAACCTTCCGACCAGCTGCGTCTGGTCGGCGTGACGGGCACGAACGGTAAAACCACCACCACGCAGCTGATGGCGCAGTGGGCCCAGCTGTTGGGTGAAACCGGTGCAGTGATGGGTACCGTAGGTAACGGCCTGCTGGGCAAAGTGAGCCCGACGGAAAACACCACCGGCTCGGCGGTAGACGTACAGCATGTGCTTGCAGGTCTGGCTGGGCAGGGGGCAACCTTTGCTGCGATGGAGGTCTCTTCGCACGGTCTGGTACAGCATCGGGTTGCGGCGCTGAAATTTGCCGCTTCAGTGTTTACTAACCTGAGTCGCGATCATCTTGATTATCATGGTGATATGGAGCATTACGAAGCCGCGAAATGGCTGCTGTTCTCCACTCACCATTATGGACAAGCCATCATCAACGCCGACGACGAAGTGGGCCGCCGCTGGCTGGCGAAGCTGCCGGATGCGGTTGCGGTGTCGATGGAAGACCATATCAATCCGAACTGCCACGGCCGCTGGCTGAAGGCGGTTGAGGTGAATTACCACGACAGCGGGGCGACAATCCGCTTTGCCTCTTCCTGGGGTGAAGGCGAAATTGAAAGCCGCCTGATGGGCGCGTTCAACGTCAGCAACCTGCTGCTGGCGCTGGCGACGCTGCTGGCGCTGGGTTATCCGATGGCTGAACTGCTGAAAACCTCAGCGCGTCTGCAGCCGGTTTGCGGCCGTATGGAAGTGTTCAGCGCGCCGGGCAAACCGACCGTTGTGGTTGATTATGCCCACACGCCGGATGCGCTGGAAAAAGCGCTCGAAGCGGCGCGCCTGCACTGCGCCGGGAAGCTCTGGTGCGTGTTTGGCTGCGGTGGCGATCGTGATAAAGGCAAACGCCCGCTGATGGGGGCTATTGCCGAGCAGTTCGCAGATATTCCGGTAGTAACCGATGACAACCCGCGTACGGAAGAGCCGCGCGCCATCATCAATGACATTCTGGCGGGCATGCTGGACGCGGGCCGTGCTCGCGTGGTGGAAGGCCGTGCGGAAGCCGTGACCAATACCATTATGCAGGCGCAGGAGAATGATGTTGTCCTGTTAGCGGGCAAAGGGCATGAAGATTATCAGATCGTTGGCAATCGCCGTCTGGACTACTCGGACCGCGTAACGGCAGCACGCCTGCTGGGAGTCGTGGCATGATTAGCATCACGTTACGTCAGGCCGCTGCAATCCTGAAGGGCGACCTGCACGGGCAAGACCTGACCATTGATGCCGTAACGACGGACACCCGCAAAATCACTGCAGGCTGTCTGTTTGTGGCGCTGAAAGGCGAACGTTTTGACGCGCATGATTTTGCTGAACAGGCCAAAGAGAACGGCGCCGGTGCGCTGCTGGTCAGCCGCAAGCTCGATATCGATCTGCCGCAAATTGTGGTGAAAGATACGCGCCTCGCGTTCGGTGAGCTGGCCGCCTGGGTGCGTCAGCAGGTGCCTGCTCGCGTCGTCGCGCTGACCGGGTCATCCGGCAAAACGTCGGTGAAAGAGATGACGGCGGCGATCCTCGGCCAGTGCGGCAATACGCTTTATACCGCGGGCAACCTCAATAATGATATCGGCGTGCCGATGACATTGCTTCGCCTGACCAAAGAACATGACTATGCGGTGATCGAGTTAGGAGCAAACCACCAGGGCGAAATCGCCTGGACCGTGAGCCTGACTCGCCCGGAAGCGGCGCTGGTGAATAACCTCGCGGCTGCGCACCTGGAAGGCTTTGGCTCGCTGGAAGGCGTGGCAAAAGCGAAAGGCGAGATTTACACCGGCCTGCCGGATAACGGTATCGCTATTCTGAACGCCGATAACAACGACTGGCTGAACTGGCAGAGCATTATTGGCTCGCGTAAAACCTGGCGCTTCTCGCCAAATGCGGCCAACAGTGATTTTACGGCGACCAATATCCATGTGACGTCCCACGGCACCGAGTTCACCCTCACGACTCCAACGGGGGGCGTGGAGGTTCTGCTGCCGCTGCCGGGTCGCCATAACATCGCCAATGCCCTTGCGGCGGCGGCGCTGTCAACGGCGGTGGGCGCTACACATGAGGCGATCAAAGCCGGGCTGGCGAACCTGAAAGCCGTGCCGGGTCGTCTGTTCCCGATTCAGCTTTCGGAAAACAAACTGCTGCTGGATGACTCCTACAACGCGAACGTTGGTTCAATGACGGCGGCGGTGCAGGTGTTATCAGAAATGCCGGGCTACCGCATCATGGTGGTTGGCGACATGGCAGAGCTGGGCGACGAAAGCGAAGCCTGTCATACCCAGGTTGGCGAAGCGGCGAAAGCTGCGGGGCTGGACTGTGTACTGAGCGCAGGAAAACTGAGCCAGGCGATTAGCCAGGCCAGCGGCGTTGGCGAGCATTTTGCCGATAAAACCGCGTTGATTGAGCGCCTTAAGGCATTAATTACAGAAAAACAAATTGTGACAGTGTTAGTGAAAGGTTCACGTAGTGCCGCCATGGAACAGGTTGTGCACGCATTACAGGAGAACGGGACATGTTAGTTTGGCTGGCCGAACATTTGGTCAAATATTATTCAGGCTTTAACGTCTTTTCGTATCTGACGTTTCGCGCCATCGTCAGCCTGCTGACTGCGCTGTTCATCTCGTTGTGGATGGGCCCGCGCATGATTGCCCGTCTGCAAAAACTCTCTTTCGGCCAGGTTGTGCGTAACGACGGTCCGGAATCGCACTTCAGCAAACGCGGTACCCCGACCATGGGCGGGATCATGATCCTGACCGCCATCGTCGTTTCCGTGCTGCTGTGGGCGTATCCCTCCAACCCGTACGTCTGGTGCGTTCTGACGGTACTGGTGGGTTATGGGATCATCGGTTTTGTTGATGATTACCGCAAAGTCGTTCGTAAAGATACTAAGGGCCTGATCGCGCGCTGGAAATATTTCTGGATGTCGGTGATCGCGCTTGGCGTAGCCTTCGCGCTGTATCTGGCAGGCAAAGACACACCGGCCACCGAGCTGGTTGTGCCGTTCTTCAAAGACGTGATGCCGCAGTTGGGGCTGTTCTACATTCTGCTGGCCTACTTTGTGATTGTCGGCACCGGTAATGCCGTTAACCTTACCGACGGTCTGGATGGCCTGGCCATTATGCCAACCGTCTTTGTGGCGGCCGGTTTCGCGCTGGTGGCGTGGGCGACCGGTAACATGAACTTTGCGAACTACCTGCACATTCCTTATCTGCGCCATGCGGGTGAGCTGGTGATCGTCTGTACGGCGATTGTTGGCGCGGGGCTGGGCTTCCTGTGGTTCAACACCTATCCGGCTCAGGTCTTTATGGGTGACGTCGGTTCACTGGCGTTAGGCGGCGCGCTGGGCATTATCGCCGTACTGCTGCGTCAGGAGTTCCTGCTGGTGATCATGGGCGGCGTGTTTGTGGTTGAAACCCTGTCGGTGATTTTGCAGGTCGGTTCCTTCAAGCTGCGCGGTCAGCGCATCTTCCGTATGGCGCCGATTCACCACCACTATGAACTGAAAGGCTGGCCGGAGCCGCGCGTTATTGTGCGCTTCTGGATTATTTCGCTGATGCTGGTGCTGATTGGCCTGGCAACGCTGAAGGTACGTTAATCATGGCAGATTACCAGGGCAAAAAAGTCGTTATCATCGGGTTAGGCCTCACGGGCCTTTCCTGCGTGGACTTTTTCCTCGCGCGCGGCGTGACGCCGCGCGTAATGGATACGCGTGTCTCTCCGCCGGGTCTGGACAAACTGCCGGAACAGGTTGAACGCCACCTTGGTGGTCTGAATGATGACTGGCTGCTGGCAGCCGATCTGATTGTCGCCAGCCCGGGTATGGCGCTGGCGCACCCTTCACTGAGCGCTGCCGCGGATGCGGGCGTTGAGATTGTCGGCGATATCGAGCTGTTCTGCCGTGAAGTGCAGGCGCCCGTTATCGCGATTACCGGTTCTAACGGTAAAAGCACCGTCACCACTCTGGTGGGTGAAATGGCGAAAGCGGCAGGCATGAACGTCGGCGTTGGCGGTAACATTGGTTTACCTGCTCTGATGCTGCTGGACAAAGGCTGCGAGCTGTTCGTGCTGGAACTCTCCAGCTTCCAGCTGGAAACGACTTCCAGCCTGCATGCTGCGGCTGCGACGATCCTCAACGTGACTGAAGATCATATGGACAGGTATCCATTTGGCCTGCAGCAGTACCGTGCCGCTAAGCTCCGCGTTTATGAAAATGCCAAAGTCTGCGTTGTTAATGCCGATGACGCGCTGACCATGCCGGTGCGTGGCGCAGACGATCGCTGTATCAGCTTCGGTATCACGATGGGGGATTATCATCTGAACCGCCAGCTGGGTGAAACCTGGCTGCGCGTGAAGGGTGAGAAAGTGCTGAACGTGAAAGAGATGAAGCTCACAGGTCAGCACAACTACACCAATGCCCTGGCGGCGCTGGCGCTGGCGGATGCTGTAGGGCTGCCGCGCTCCTCCAGCCTGCAGGCGTTAACCACGTTTTCAGGCCTGGCGCACCGTTTCCAGCTGGCGCTGGAGCACAACGGCGTGCGCTGGATCAACGACTCCAAAGCCACCAACGTGGGCAGCACGGAGGCCGCGCTGAACGGGCTGCACGTTGACGGCACCCTGCATCTGCTGCTGGGCGGCGACGGTAAATCAGCTGATTTTTCCTCGCTGAAGCCGTATCTCTCCGGCGATAACATCCGCCTGTACTGCTTCGGCCGTGACGGCAGCGAGCTGGCTGAACTGCGCCCTGAGGTTGCCGTACAAACCGAAACCATGGAACAGGCGATGCGGCTGATTGCCCCTCGCGTGAAGCCAGGCGATATGGTGCTGCTCTCTCCGGCCTGTGCCAGCCTCGATCAATTCAAGAATTTCGAACAGCGTGGTGATGTCTTTACCCGCCTGGCGAAGGAGTTAGGCTGATGCGTTTATCTCTCCCTCGCCTGAAAATGCCGCGCCTGCCAGGATTTGGGATCCTGGCATGGCTGTTTGCGGCGCTCAAAGGCTGGGTGATGGGCTCTCGTCAAAAAGATAACGACAGCCTGATCATGTACGACCGCACGCTGTTCTGGCTCACGATGGGGCTGGCGGCGGTAGGCTTTATTATGGTGACGTCGGCATCAATGCCCGTCGGGCAGCGTCTGGCGAACGATCCTTTCCTGTTTGCCAAACGTGATGGTCTTTACATCATCCTGGCGTTCTGTCTGGCGCTGGTGACCTTGCGTCTGCCGATGGAGTTCTGGCAGCGGCACAGCACGGCGATGCTGATCGCGTCGATTATTATGCTGCTGATCGTACTGGTGGTGGGCAGCTCCGTTAACGGGGCATCCCGCTGGATCGCCTTCGGCCCGCTGCGTATTCAGCCTGCGGAATTTACCAAACTCTCCCTGTTCTGCTACCTGGCTAACTACCTGGTGCGTAAGGTAGATGAGGTGCGTAACAACCTGCGCGGCTTCTTAAAACCGATGGGCGTGATTCTGGTGCTGGCGGTATTACTGCTGGCGCAGCCTGACCTCGGTACCGTTGTCGTGCTGTTCGTTACCACCCTGGCCATGCTGTTCCTGGCGGGCGCGAAGCTGTGGCAGTTCATCGCTATTATCGGGATGGGGATTTCGGCGGTTGTGCTGCTGATCCTCGCCGAGCCTTACCGTATTCGCCGTGTGACCTCGTTCTGGAACCCGTGGGAAGATCCGTTCGGCAGCGGTTATCAGCTGACGCAGTCGCTGATGGCCTTTGGTCGCGGTGAAGTCTGGGGACAGGGGCTGGGGAACTCGGTACAGAAACTCGAGTATTTACCGGAAGCGCATACTGACTTCATCTTCTCCATTATTGCGGAAGAGCTGGGTTATATCGGTGTGGTATTAGCGCTATTAATGGTATTCTTCGTCGCTTTCCGCGCCATGTCCATCGGCCGGAAAGCGCTGGAGATCGATCACCGCTTCTCAGGCTTCCTGGCCTGCTCAATTGGTATCTGGTTTAGCTTCCAGGCATTGGTTAACGTCGGGGCCGCAGCGGGTATGCTGCCGACCAAAGGTCTGACGTTGCCGTTGATCAGTTATGGTGGTTCCAGTCTGTTGATTATGTCGACGGCCATCATGCTGTTGTTGCGCATAGATTATGAAACGCGTCTGGAAAAAGCCCAGGCGTTTACACGAGGTTCACGATGAATCAACCGAAGCGGTTAATGGTGATGGCAGGCGGTACCGGCGGACACGTGTTCCCGGGGCTTGCGGTTGCGCACCATTTAATGGATCAGGGCTGGCAGGTACGCTGGCTGGGAACCGCAGACCGCATGGAGGCCGACCTGGTACCGAAGCACGGTATCGAGATCGACTTTATTCGTATTTCCGGCCTTAGGGGCAAAGGCCTCAAGGCAATGCTGCTGGCACCGGTGCGTATTTTTAACGCCTGGCGTCAGGCGCGCACCATTATGAAGCGCTTTAAGCCCGATGTGGTGCTGGGCATGGGCGGCTATGTCTCGGGGCCCGGCGGGCTGGCGGCGTGGTCGTTAGGTATTCCCGTCGTTCTGCATGAGCAGAACGGTATTGCCGGTCTGACTAACAAGTGGCTGGCGAAGATCGCCACTAAAGTGATGCAGGCGTTTCCCGGCGCGTTCCCGAAAGCGGACGTGGTGGGTAATCCGGTGCGTGTCGACGTGCTGGCGCTGCCGCTGCCGGACGCTCGCCTGACGGGCCGTGAAGGGCCGGTTCGTGTGCTGGTCGTCGGCGGCTCTCAGGGCGCGCGTATCTTGAACCAGACGATGCCGCAGGTAGCTGCAAAGCTGGGCGATACCGTGACCATCTGGCACCAGAGCGGGAAAGGCGCTCAGCAGACCGTTGAGCAGGCTTACGCAGACGAAGGTCAGCCGCAGCATAAAGTCACAGAGTTTATCGACGACATGGCGGCAGCGTATGCCTGGGCCGATGTCGTGGTCTGTCGCTCAGGCGCGCTGACGGTGAGTGAGATCGCCGCCGCGGGTCTGCCGGCCCTGTTTGTGCCGTTCCAGCACAAAGACAGACAGCAGTACTGGAATGCGCTGCCGCTTGAGAAAGCCGGTGCCGCGAAAATTTTTGAGCAGCCACAATTTACCGCCGACGCGGTCGCCACCACCCTGGCGGGCTGGAACAGAGACGCACTGCTGGAGATGGCACAACGCGCGCGCGCGGCCGCTATCCCTGATGCGACGGAAAGGGTGGCAAAAGAAGTGAGCCTGGCAGCCCAGGCTTAACCCTCGCAGCGCGTGTTGCGCTGCACGAATTTTAAGTAGTCGATGGCGTTTAGAGAATGAATACACAACAACTGGCAAAACTGCGTTCAATCGTGCCCGAGATGCGTCGCGTCCGGCACATTCACTTTGTTGGCATCGGTGGTGCTGGCATGGGCGGTATTGCCGAAGTGTTAGCTAACGAAGGCTATCAGATCAGCGGGTCTGACCTGGCGCCAAACCCTGTTACGCAGCAGCTGGCGTCGCTTGGGGCGACTATCTATTTCAACCATCGTCCGGAAAACGTGCGCGATGCGAGCGTGGTGGTGGTCTCAAGCGCCATCTCCTCTGACAACCCTGAAATCGTTGCTGCGCACGAAGCGCGCATTCCGGTGATCCGCCGTGCAGAAATGCTGGCGGAACTGATGCGTTTTCGTCACGGCATCGCCATTGCCGGGACCCACGGTAAAACCACGACCACGGCGATGGTTTCCAGTATTTATGCGGAAGCGGGGCTCGATCCGACGTTCGTCAACGGCGGTCTGGTCAAAGCCGCAGGCGTGCATGCACGCCTGGGCCACAGTCGTTATCTGATTGCTGAAGCGGATGAGAGCGACGCGTCGTTCCTGCACCTGCAGCCGATGGTGGCGATTGTCACTAACATCGAAGCTGACCATATGGATACATACCAGGGTGACTTCGAGAACTTAAAGCAGACCTTCATCAACTTCCTGCACAACCTGCCGTTCTATGGACGTGCGGTAATGTGCGTAGACGATCCGGTGATCCGCGAGCTGCTGCCGCGCGTGGGTCGTCAAATCACCACCTACGGCTTCAGCGAAGACGCTGACGTTCGCGTGGAGGAGTACAAACAGATTGGCGCGCAGGGACACTTCACGCTGGCGCGTCAGGACAAAGAGCTGCTGCACGTCACGCTGAATGCACCAGGGCGCCATAACGCCCTCAATGCCGCAGCGGCAGTGGCCGTCGCGACGGAAGAAGGCATTGATGATAATGCGATTCTGCGCGCGCTGGAAAGCTTCCAGGGCACCGGTCGCCGTTTCGACTTCCTCGGTGAATTCCCGCTGGATGCCGTGAACGGTAAAGCCGGCTCAGCGATGCTGGTGGACGACTACGGCCACCATCCGACCGAAGTGGACGCCACCATTAAAGCCGCACGCGCGGGCTGGCCTGACAAAAATCTGGTGATGATCTTCCAGCCGCACCGCTTCACGCGTACGCGCGATCTGTATGACGATTTCGCCAGCGTCCTGTCACAGGTAGACACCCTGTTAATGCTGGACGTATACGCCGCAGGCGAGACGCCGATTCCAGGGGCTGACAGCCGCTCCCTGTGCCGTACAATCCGTGGACGCGGTAAGGTTGACCCTATTCTGGTTTCTGACCCTGCGCAGGTGGCGGAAATTCTGGCACCGGTCCTGACGGGTAACGATTTGATTCTGATTCAGGGCGCGGGAAATATCGGCAAAATCGCCCGTACCTTAGCTGAAATCAAACTGAAGCCGCAAACCCAGGAGGATGAGCATCATGGCTGATAAGATTGCTGTCCTGTCTGGCGGCACCTCTGCTGAACGCGAGGTTTCCCTGAATTCCGGCGCGGCTGTGCTGGCGGGCTTGCGGGAGGGGGGCGTCAACGCGCACCTGGTCGACCCAAAAGAGGTCGACGTGACGCAATTAAAAGCCATGGGCTTCGATAAAGTCTTTATCGCTTTGCATGGTCGTGGTGGTGAAGACGGAACCCTGCAGGGGCTTCTTGATCTGATCGGCCTGCCGTACACCGGCAGCGGCGTGATGGCTTCCGCTATCTCAATGGACAAACTGCGCAGCAAGCTGCTGTGGCAGGGCGCGGGATTACCTGTTGTGCCATGGGTAGCGCTGACGCGTCGCGAATTTGAATTGGGCCTTTCGGATAGCGTTAATGCACGCATTGCTGAACTGGGCTTACCGGTTATTGTAAAGCCCAGCCGGGAAGGCTCCAGCGTGGGAATGTCCAAAGTCGACAAAGCTGAAGATCTTTCGTCCGCTTTAGCACTGGCATTTCAACATGATGAAGAAGTTCTGATTGAAAAATGGCTTAGCGGGCCGGAATTTACCGTCGCGATGCTTGGCGAAGAAATTTTACCGTCAATCCGTATCCAACCCGCCGGAGTCTTCTATGATTATGAGGCGAAGTATCTCTCTGATGAGACGCAATATTTCTGCCCAAGTGGTCTTGAAGCTGAGCGTGAAGCCGATTTACAGTCCCTGGTGCTTAAAGCCTGGCATGTTCTGGGTTGCCAGGGCTGGGGACGCATCGATGTGATGCAAGACAAAGATGGACAATTCTATCTGCTGGAAGCCAACACCTCTCCGGGTATGACGAGCCACAGCCTTGTGCCGATGGCCGCGCGTCAGGCGGGGATGAGTTTCTCGCAGTTAGTCGTACGCATTCTGGACCAGGCGGGCTGATATGTCTCAGGCTGCATTGAACACGCGCAACCGCGATGACGAGGACGAATACACCTCTTCACGCCGCAGCAATGGAACGCGTCTTGCAGGCATCATTTTCCTGCTCGGGGTGCTGTGCACCGTGTTTATCAGCGGCTGGATGGTCCTGGGCTGGATGGAAGATGCGCAGCGGTTGCCGCTCTCTAAGCTGGTGGTCACCGGTGAGCGTCACTACACGCGTAACGACGATATTCGCCAGTCAATACTGGCGCTGGGTTCGCCTGGCACTTTCATGACTCAGGACGTCAATATTATCCAGAGCCAGATTGAACGTCTGCCATGGATAAAACAGGCGAGCGTAAGAAAGCAATGGCCTGATGAATTGAAGATTCATCTGGTTGAATATGTGCCCATTGCGCGTTGGAATGATCAGCACATGGTTGACGCAGACGGAAATTCCTTCAGCGTCCCGGCCGATCGTGTCAACAAGCAAAATTTACCGATGTTGTATGGCCCTGAAGGCAGCGAAAACGAAGTGTTACAGGGTTTTCGCGAAATGGGTCAGGTGCTGGCGAAGGACAGGTTTACGTTAAAAGATGCTGCCATGACGGCGCGCCGTTCCTGGCAGCTGACGTTAACGAACGGCATTAAGCTCAACCTGGGACGCGGGGACACCATGAAGCGTCTGGCGCGTTTTGTCGAACTTTACCCGGTTTTACAGCAGCAGGCGCAGACTGACGGCAAACGGATAAGCTACGTTGATTTGCGCTATGACTCAGGCGCAGCAGTCGGTTGGGTACCGGCTCCGGTCGAGGAACCTAATCAGCAACAGAATCAGGCACAGGTACAGGCAGAACAACAATGATCAAGGCGACGGACAGAAAACTGGTAGTTGGACTGGAGATTGGCACCGCGAAGGTTGCCGCTTTAGTAGGGGAAGTTCTGCCCGACGGTATGGTCAATATCATTGGCGTAGGCAGTTGCCCTTCCCGTGGTATGGATAAAGGTGGGGTAAACGATCTTGAATCGGTGGTGAAATGCGTTCAGCGCGCCATCGATCAGGCTGAACTGATGGCAGATTGCCAGATTTCTTCTGTCTATCTGGCCCTTTCTGGTAAGCACATTAGCTGCCAGAACGAAATTGGTATGGTGCCGATTTCCGAAGAAGAAGTGACGCAGGAAGATGTTGAAAACGTAGTGCACACGGCGAAATCCGTGCGTGTCCGCGATGAGCATCGCGTATTGCACGTGATCCCGCAGGAATATGCGATTGACTACCAGGAAGGGATCAAGAACCCGGTCGGTCTTTCTGGCGTACGTATGCAGGCAAAAGTGCACCTGATCACATGTCACAACGATATGGCGAAGAACATTGTAAAAGCCGTTGAACGTTGTGGCCTGAAAGTTGACCAACTTATTTTCGCGGGTCTGGCGGCAAGTTATTCCGTGCTGACAGAAGATGAACGTGAACTGGGTGTCTGTGTGGTCGATATTGGTGGTGGTACAATGGATATCGCCGTCTATACCGGCGGTGCGTTGCGCCACACTAAAGTGATCCCTTATGCCGGCAACGTTGTGACCAGCGATATTGCTTACGCTTTTGGTACGCCGCCGAGCGATGCAGAAGCGATTAAAGTGCGCCACGGCTGTGCGCTGGGGTCTATCGTTGGCAAAGATGAGAGCGTTGAAGTGCCGAGCGTCGGTGGTCGTCCACCGCGTAGCCTGCAGCGCCAGACGTTGGCAGAGGTGATTGAGCCGCGCTATACCGAGCTGCTCAACCTGGTCAACGAAGAGATTTTACAGTTACAGGAACAGCTTCGTCAGCAGGGTGTTAAGCATCATCTTGCGGCGGGGATTGTATTAACCGGCGGTGCAGCGCAAATTGAAGGTCTTGCGGCCTGTGCTCAGCGCGTGTTCCATACGCAGGTGCGTATTGGTGCGCCGCTGAATATCACCGGTTTAACGGATTATGCTCAGGAGCCGTATTATTCAACGGCTGTGGGCCTGCTTCACTACGGGAAGGAATCTCATCTCAGTGGTGAAGCAGAAGTGGAAAAACGCGTCTCAGTGGGGTCGTGGGTCAAACGACTGAACAACTGGTTGCGAAAAGAGTTTTAATTTTTTTAAGAGACCGGAGAGAATTAGCGGTCTCGGGCGACAGGCACAACGGAGAGAGAAATTATGTTTGAACCTATGGAACTGACCAACGACGCGGTGATTAAAGTCATCGGCGTCGGTGGCGGCGGCGGTAACGCCGTAGAGCATATGGTGCGTGAACGCATTGAAGGTGTTGAATTCTTCGCAGTTAACACCGATGCGCAGGCACTGCGTAAGACGGCTGTAGGCCAGACTATCCAGATCGGCGGTGGTATCACCAAAGGGCTGGGAGCAGGGGCTAACCCGGAAGTTGGTCGCAATGCGGCTGAAGAAGATCGTGAAGCGCTGCGCGCTGCACTGGAAGGTGCGGACATGGTCTTCATCGCAGCAGGTATGGGGGGCGGTACGGGTACCGGCGCAGCACCTGTTGTAGCTGAAGTAGCTAAAGATTTAGGTATCCTGACCGTTGCTGTCGTGACCAAGCCTTTCAACTTTGAAGGCAAGAAGCGTATGGCGTTCGCGGAGCAGGGTATCACCGAGCTGTCCAAGCATGTGGACTCGCTGATCACCATCCCTAACGACAAGCTGTTGAAGGTTCTGGGGCGCGGTATCTCCCTGCTGGACGCCTTCGGCGCAGCAAACGACGTGCTGAAAGGCGCGGTCCAGGGTATCGCTGAACTGATTACCCGTCCTGGCCTGATGAACGTTGACTTTGCAGACGTTCGCACCGTGATGTCCGAAATGGGCTACGCGATGATGGGCTCTGGCGTGGCGAGCGGTGAAGATCGTGCAGAAGAAGCGGCTGAAATGGCCATCTCTTCTCCACTGCTGGAAGATATCGATCTGTCTGGTGCGCGCGGCGTGCTGGTCAACATTACCGCTGGCTTTGACCTGCGTCTGGATGAGTTCGAAACCGTGGGTAACACTATCCGTGCGTTCGCCTCTGACAACGCTACCGTGGTAATCGGTACTTCTCTTGACCCTGAAATGAACGACGAGCTGCGTGTTACCGTTGTTGCTACCGGTATCGGCATGGACAAACGTCCTGAGATCACCTTAGTGACTAACAAGCAGACTCAGCAACCGGTAATGGATCGTTACCAGCAGCACGGTATGTCTCCTCTGACTCAGGAGCAGAAACCGGCCGCGAAAGTGGTGAACGACCCAACGCCGCAAACGGCGAAAGAGCCAGATTATCTGGATATCCCGGCGTTCCTGCGTAAGCAAGCTGACTAAGAATTGGCTGGAATTTGGGGATTTGCGCTCTTTGTGCTAAACTGGCCCACCGTTAGTGATATACACTCTCGGTTGGATAGTTAATTTGGCGAGATTATACGATGATCAAACAAAGGACACTTAAACGTATCGTTCAGGCGACGGGTGTCGGTTTACATACCGGCAAGAAAGTCACGCTGACGTTACGCCCTGCGCCGGCCAATACCGGGGTCATCTATCGTCGCACCGACTTGAATCCACCGGTAGATTTTCCGGCCGATGCCAAATCTGTGCGTGATACTATGCTCTGTACTTGTCTGGTGAACGAGCATGACGTGCGGATTTCTACCGTTGAGCACCTGAACGCCGCCCTGGCGGGGCTGGGTATCGACAACATTATTGTTGAAGTCGATGCGCCAGAAATCCCGATTATGGATGGCAGTGCTGCACCGTTCGTCTATCTGTTGCTGGATGCTGGCATCGAAGAACTGAACTGCGCGAAGAAATTTGTTCGCATCAAAGAGACCGTTCGCGTCGAAGATGGCGACAAATGGGCTGAATTCAAGCCGTACAATGGTTTCTCGTTGGACTTTACCATCGACTTTAACCATCCGGCGATTGACTCCAGCACCCAACGCTATGCGATGAACTTCTCTGCCGATGCGTTTATGCGCCAGATCAGCCGAGCCCGTACGTTTGGCTTCATGCGTGATATCGAATATCTGCAGTCCCGCGGCCTGTGCCTGGGCGGCAGCTTCGATTGTGCCATCGTTGTTGACGATTATCGCGTACTGAACGAAGACGGCCTGCGTTTCGAAGATGAATTCGTTCGTCACAAAATGCTGGATGCTATCGGCGACCTGTTCATGTGTGGTCACAACATCATTGGTGCATTTACCGCGTTCAAATCCGGTCATGCGCTGAACAACAAACTGTTGCAGGCCGTCCTGGCAAAACAGGAAGCCTGGGAATATGTGACCTTCGAAGACGAAGCTGAGCTGCCGCTGGCTTTCAAAGCACCGAGCATGGTTCTGGCGTAACGGTTCACGCCGTTTCGTAAAAAAATCGACTGGTTAACCTGGTACTCTCTCCGACCAGGAAGACCAGTCGTTTTTATTTTTACCCTTCTTAGTTTGCCCCAGCGTTATCTCTTGTTTGTCTTTCGCAGAAAATGTGTGCGTTAGCTGCATTCTTGACCGTTTTTCCCCGCGGCGGCACCTCATTCCTGCTGATGTGCATTGGCTTTAGTGATACTATCTGGGCGCTAAAAGAATAACTGAACTCAGCCTCTGCAAGGCTGGCTTATTGGGTGGAGCAGGTGAGCGGAATACTGACGCGCTGGCGACAATTTGGCAGACGTTACTTCTGGCCGCATCTCTTATTAGGGATGGTCGCGGCGAGCTTTGGCTTGCCTGCGCTCAGCAACAGTGCCGAAGCGGCGACGCCCGCAAAAACCTCCACGACTAAACACGATTTCAACACGCGGGTTAACTTCACTAATCTTGCGTGGCTTGAAGCCAGCCGCCGTCCAAACTTCACCGTCGATTACTGGCACCAGCACGCTATCCGCACGGTTATCCGCCATCTGTCGTTTGCGATGGCACCGCAGGCCATGCCTGTTGCGGAAGAGACGCTGCCGGTGCAGGCTCAGCATCTTGCCCTGCTGGACACGCTCAACGCGCTTCTCACGCAGGACAGCCAGCCGCCGGTCATAGTTCGTCAGTCGACGCAACGTGAATTTGTTTCACCTGTTTCATTCTCTGTTTCAACCTGGATTAGCCAGGCTCACGGCATTCGCGCCGGGCCGCAACGCCTCAGCTAAATTAACTTTTTCAATACCTTAATTTATCTGCCCACAATGGGGCGTTTGAGAATTTATTATGCTAATCAAATTGTTAACTAAAGTTTTTGGTAGTCGTAACGATCGTACCCTGCGCCGTATGCGCAAAGCAGTTGCCGTCATCAACGGTATGGAACCGGCGATGGAGAAGCTCTCTGATGACGAGCTTAAAGCGAAAACGGCGGAATTTCGTGCGCGTCTGGAAAAAGGTGAAACCTTAGAAAGCCTGATCCCGGAAGCGTTTGCTGTCGTGCGCGAAGCGAGTAAGCGCGTGTTCGGCATGCGTCACTTCGACGTTCAGCTGCTGGGTGGTATGGTGCTCAACGAGCGCTGCATCGCGGAAATGCGTACCGGTGAAGGTAAAACCCTGACCGCAACGCTGCCGGCTTACCTGAACGCGCTGACCGGTAAAGGCGTTCACGTCGTTACCGTCAACGACTATCTGGCGCAGCGTGACGCCGAAAACAACCGTCCACTTTTCGAATTCCTCGGTATGACTGTTGGCATCAACATGTCCGGCCTGCCTGCGCCAGCCAAGCGTGAAGCGTATAACGCGGATATTACCTACGGTACCAACAACGAATACGGCTTCGACTACCTGCGTGACAACATGGCGTTCAGCCCTGAAGAGCGCGTCCAGCGTAAGCTGCACTACGCGCTGGTGGATGAGGTGGACTCCATCCTGATCGATGAAGCGCGTACTCCGCTTATCATCTCCGGCCCGGCTGAAGACAGCTCCGAGATGTACCGTAAGGTCGACAAAATCATTCCACACCTGCTGCGTCAGGAGAAAGAGGACTCGGATACCTTCCAGGGTGAAGGCCACTTCTCCGTTGATGAAAAAGCGCGCCAGGTGAACCTGACCGAACGTGGTCTGGTGAAAATTGAAGAGCTGCTGGTTGCTGAAGGCATTATGGAAGAGGGTGAGTCCCTGTACTCACCGAGCAACATCATGCTGATGCACCACGTGACCGCCGCGCTGCGTGCCCACGCGCTGTTCACCCGCGACGTCGACTACATCGTAAAAGACGGCGAAGTGATCATTGTCGATGAGCACACCGGCCGTACCATGCAGGGACGTCGCTGGTCTGACGGTCTTCACCAGGCTGTGGAAGCCAAAGAAGGCGTGGATATTCAGAATGAAAACCAGACGCTGGCGTCTATCACCTTCCAGAACTACTTCCGTCTGTACGAGAAGCTGGCGGGCATGACCGGTACTGCTGATACTGAAGCGTTTGAATTCAGCTCCATCTACAAGCTGGATACCGTGGTTGTTCCAACCAACCGTCCGATGATCCGTAAGGATATGCCGGACCTGGTGTACATGACCGAAGCGGAAAAAATTCAGGCGATCATTGAAGACATTCGCGAACGTACCGCAAAAGGCCAGCCGGTTCTGGTGGGGACCATCTCCATCGAGAAATCTGAAGTGGTTTCCAACGAGCTGACCAAAGCAGGCATCAAGCACAACGTTCTGAACGCCAAGTTCCACGCTAAAGAGGCGGACATTGTTGCGCAGGCGGGTTATCCGGCTGCCGTGACCATCGCCACCAACATGGCGGGTCGTGGTACCGATATTATGCTGGGCGGTAGCTGGCAGGCTGAAGTGGCGGAGCTGGAAAACCCAACGCCAGAACAGATTGCGCAGATCAAAGCCGACTGGCAGGTTCGTCATGATGCCGTTCTGGCTTCCGGCGGTCTGCACATCATCGGTACAGAGCGTCATGAATCTCGTCGTATTGATAACCAGCTGCGTGGCCGTGCGGGTCGTCAGGGTGATGCCGGTTCATCCCGCTTCTACCTGTCTATGGAAGATGCGCTGATGCGTATTTTCGCCTCCGACCGCGTGTCCGGCATGATGCGTAAGCTGGGGATGAAACCTGGCGAAGCCATTGAGCACCCGTGGGTGACTAAAGCGATTGCTAACGCACAGCGTAAAGTGGAAAGCCGCAACTTTGATATTCGTAAGCAGCTGCTGGAATATGATGACGTGGCTAACGATCAGCGTCGTGCGATCTACACCCAGCGTAACGAACTGCTGGACGTCTCCGACGTGAGCGAAACCATCAACAGCATTCGTGAAGATGTGTTTAAAGCCACCATCGACGCGCATATTCCACCGCAGTCTCTGGAAGAAATGTGGGATATCGAAGGCCTGCAGGAACGCCTGAAAAACGACTTTGACCTCGATCTGCCAATCAAAGAGTGGCTGGATAAAGAGCCTGAGCTACACGAAGAGACCCTGCGTGAACGTATCTTTGAAACCGCGCTGGACGTATACAAGCGTAAGGAAGAGGTCGTTGGCGCTGAGATGATGCGTCACTTCGAAAAAGGCGTGATGCTGCAGACCCTGGATTCCCTGTGGAAAGAGCACCTGGCGGCTATGGACTACCTGCGTCAGGGTATCCACCTGCGTGGCTATGCGCAGAAAGATCCGAAGCAGGAATACAAGCGTGAATCCTTCTCCATGTTTGCGTCTATGCTGGAGTCGCTGAAGTATGAAGTGATCAGCACCCTGAGCAAGGTTCAGGTGCGTATGCCGGAAGAGGTAGAAGCGATGGAGCAACAGCGTCGTGAAGAAGCCGAGCGTCTGGCACAAATGCAACAGCTGAGCCACCAGACCGACGACAGCGAAGCCGCAGCGGCGATCGCCGCGCAGACCGGCGATCGTAAAGTGGGTCGTAACGATCCGTGCCCGTGTGGTTCCGGTAAAAAGTACAAGGCGTGCCACGGCCGCCTGAGCTAAGTTCATAAAAAAACAAAAAGGCGCAGAAATCTGCGCCTTTTTTATGGAAGTGACAATATGAAAATACTGCAAATTGCCGTCGGGATTATTCGCAACCCGCAAAACCAAATCTTTATCACCCAGCGCGCTGCCGACGCCCATATGGCGAACAAGTGGGAGTTTCCAGGCGGTAAAATCGAGTCAGGTGAAACGCCGGAAGAGGCGCTGGTTCGGGAGCTTCAGGAAGAGGTGGGGATCACTCCGCTTGGCGCAACGCTGTTTGATAAGCTTGAGTACCAGTTTCCGGACAGGCACATCACGCTGTGGTTCTGGCTGGTGGAAAACTGGGAAGGTGAACCCTGGGGAAAAGAGGGACAGCCGGGTAACTGGGTAGAGCTTCAGGCATGTGATGCCGAAAAATTCCCGCCAGCTAATGAGCCCGTGATCCTGCGGTTAGTCGCACAACCGTAGGCCTGCTGAGCGAAGCGCCAGCAGGCTTTACAGATTACTGCTGGGTTTCACTCCAGTCATCGCTGTCCGAGAGATCGCCTTTGCTTGGAATGCGTTTCTCTTCCGCCGCCCATTCGCCCAGGTCAATGAGCTGACAGCGCTTGCAGCAGAATGGGCGGAACGGACTGACTTCGCCCCAGACAACGGTTTTACCACAGGTTGGGCAGCTTACGGTGGTGACATCAGACATCGGCACTCCTTAACAACAGGCCAGTTCAAAATCGAGACGTTCCGGCACGGTGCCATTTTCACTGTCCAGCGGCATAAAGCGAATCGCAAAACGGCTCTTATGCCCGGAAATCTGCGGGTAAAGCTGTTCGCCAAGCGATAAATTCAGGCGCAGAAGATCGGCATCATCACCGTTATCCTGGTAGAAACCATTCAGGCTGGTTTGCTTGCGGAACGGCGCAGAGTTACGTATCAGGTCGAGGATCAGCGACAGCGTCTGGTGCATTGGCTCCAGGCTTGCCAGCCAGCTGTTCACTTGTGCGTCACGCTGCGCCTGTGGCATATGTAGCCACATATGCAGCGTCGGCAGGTCGAAGCTGCAGCAGCCGCCAGGGATGCTCAGACGCTGGCGCACCAGGCCAATCAGGCGGTCTTCGCGCAAAAACTGCCCGACGCGTGGCGCGGCCATCAGGACGGCGCTACTGCTTTTCAACTGCTGGCGGAGCGCGTCGATACGGCTCTGATCTACGCCGGGGACTTCTGTCCATGCCTGCAATTTACGCTGCTGGCGCTCCAGCTCTTTGAGTAATTCTGTGCGGACATCACCGCGTTCAATCACATCCAGCAGATCGCCTACGTTGCGGAAGAAGTGCAATGCGGTGGCATGATCGTTAACCGGCAGATGTTGTGAAAGTTGTTGAATAAGAAATTCGATACGCAGCCAGGTGCGCATTTTTTCATTGAGCGGATGCTCAAAAAGGATGTGTGTCGACATTATAGTTTTTCCTGTGCAACGGCCTGCGCGGCGAACGTCAGATACTGCGCGTGCAGACGGGCAACATCCGATGCAATGGCATCTGGTGCGCCGTTATTATCAATAACATCATCCGCCACGGCAAGACGCTGAGCGCGCGTAGCCTGAGCGGCAAGAATTTGTTCAGCATGCTCCCGCGAAACGCGATCGCGCGTCATGGTTCTCTGGATTTGCGTTTCGGGTTCAACATCAATCACCAGCACCCGATCGGCTTTCTGATGCAGCTGATTTTCCACCAGCAGCGGGACCACCCACAGGACATAGGGCGAGCGGGCTGCGGCTATCTGACGCTGAGTTTCCTGGTGGATGATGGGGTGGAGCAGGGCATTAAGCCAGGCTTTTTCCGCAGAATCAGAAAAAATCCATTCGCGAAGCTGACGGCGATTCAGTGTGCCGTCGGCATTGATGATTGCCTGACCAAAATGTTCTGCTATGGCCTTTAGCGCGGGTGTATTGGGCTCTACCACCTGGCGGGCAATGATATCGGCATCAATAATCGTGATACCCAAACGAGAAAACGCGTCCGCAACGGTACTTTTGCCACTACCGATGCCGCCGGTTAATGCGACGATATACCCCATTAAATCAAATCCTGGGAATTATTCATTATTAAAATCAGTGGATTAAAACTCTCAGGTGCGCCAGCAACTGTTTAGCCCTGTTTACCGGCTTTTGACCAGGTAAATTTATAGGATTGTAGCGTAAAAAAAGAGAATTTCGCAGTCTTGCGGAGCAGGTATTAGTGCGTATGATAGCGTCACTGGAGTTGTGCTTTTAACATATTTGCCTCTAACCCCAGGAATCCGCACATGCGTATCGAAGAAGATCTGAAGTTAGGTTTCAAAGACGTTCTTATCCGCCCTAAACGCTCTACACTGAAAAGTCGCTCAGACGTTGAACTCGAACGTCAATTCACCTTTAAGCATTCCGGTCAGACCTGGTCTGGCGTGCCGATCATCGCTGCCAACATGGATACTGTGGGTACCTTTAAGATGGCAACCGCCCTGGCACAGTTTGATATTCTCACCGCCGTGCACAAACATTACAGCCCTGAAGAGTGGAATGCGTTTGTCGCGTCCACATCTGCTGACGTAGTGAAGCATGTGATGGTTTCTACCGGCACCTCCGATGCGGATTTCGAGAAGACCAAACAGATCCTGAACGCTAACCCGGCGCTCAACTTCGTTTGTATTGACGTGGCGAACGGTTACTCCGAGCACTTCGTGCAGTTCGTCAGCAAGGCGCGTGAGGCCTGGCCGACGAAAACCATCATCGCGGGCAACGTGGTGACCGGTGAAATGTGTGAAGAGCTGATCCTCTCCGGTGCCGATATCGTGAAAGTGGGCATTGGTCCGGGCTCTGTATGCACGACACGCGTCAAAACCGGCGTCGGTTATCCGCAGCTCTCCGCCGTCATTGAATGTGCCGATGCGGCGCACGGGCTGGGCGGACAGATCATCAGCGACGGCGGTTGCACCATGCCGGGTGATGTCGCAAAGGCTTTCGGCGGCGGCGCGGACTTCGTGATGCTCGGCGGTATGCTGGCAGGTCACGAAGAGAGCGGTGGTACCGTAGTTGAAGAGAACGGCGAGAAATTCATGCTGTTCTACGGTATGAGCTCTGAGTCTGCGATGACCCGTCACGTCGGTGGCGTAGCAAAATACCGTGCGGCAGAAGGCAAAACCGTGAAGCTGCCTCTGCGCGGCCCGGTTGAAAACACCGCACGCGATATCCTCGGCGGCCTGCGCTCTGCCTGCACCTACGTTGGAGCATCCCGTCTGAAAGAGCTGACAAAGCGTACGACGTTTATTCGCGTTCAGGAACAAGAAAACCGCGTATTCAATAGCCTGTAATGGCTTTCGCTGGCGCATGCCCGTGCGCCAGCCCTGCTGTACTATCCCGCACTCAACGCATCCCCCAGATGGAAAATCGGCAGGTACATTGCCACCACCAGCGTGCCGATGATGACCCCTGTCACAATCAGAAGCACCGGTTCCAGAAGGGCCGCCAGGCTATCTGCTCGTTGAAAGGTCTGTTCCGTGTGATGCCGGGCGAGGTTTGCCAGCATGATATCCAGCGCACCTGATATTTCGCCGGTTCGTAAAAGCTGAATACACAGCGGGGTAAAGATGCCCGCTTTATTAAAGGATGACCAGACGGGGAGACCTTTTTCAATGTCCTCCCGAACGCCACGGAGTATTCCCTGCCAGTACCGACTTTCAACGGTCTCCTCTGCACTCTCCAGGCCCTGTAGAAAGGGGATTCCGGACTGCTGCGTGAGTGACAGCACGGTAAAGATGTGTCCCAGTTTTTGCCCTTTTGCCAGCGCGCCCATCACGGGCGTATACATCAGCATGCGCTGCCAGCGAGGGTTCTGCCGCAGAGCCCAGGCAGTGGCCAAGGGCGCTAATAACGCGGCGAACAACGCGAGGGCATAGGACTGGATAAAGGCGGCCATCCCCATGACCATCTGTGTCAGCAGGGGAAGCGGAGCGTTAAACGTTTTATAGATCGCGGCAAACTCGGGCAAGACCAGGACAACCATCGCCAGCACCACGAGCACGGCCAGCGTCAGGACAATCGCCGGATAGCGCAGGGCTTTTTTTACCTTTGCTCTGAGCTCCTGCTGCGCTTTTTGCTGCTGCGCGAGCTGGCGACAACACTCCTCCAGTTTCCCTGTGAGCTCACCGGTTTTCACCATCGAGACATGCAGTGGGCTAAAAACGGCTGGCCACTTTTTTAGCGACTCAGAAAAGGGGGCTCCCTCACCGAGCTCATCGGCAATACTTTGCAGCAGTGCCTGCCACGGTTTTAACGGATGTTGCTCTGCCAGCATCTGCAGGCTGTGGGACAACGTCAGCCCGGCCTGCAGAAGCGTTGCAAGCTGGCGAAACATCTCGTAGCAGTGATGTGGCCGCCAGCGGTGTTGCTGAGCGCATCGGGTCAGCGTCAAAGGATGGAGATCGCTCCGCACTAGCCGGGTGAAGGCGGCATTGCGGTCTGTGGCCCAGAGTGTCCCGCTTCGGAGTTCACCTTCTTTGGTGAGCGCTCGCCAGCGCCAGAGTTGATTAGCCGCCATTTGGCATTCCCAGCACGCGCACCAGTTCTTCGAGCGTGGTCAGCCCTTGTTCGACGGCCATGCAACCGTGCTCGAAAAGAGAAATCATTCCCGCCTGCCGGGCGCTCGCTTCTATCAATTCTGTTCCCGCTCCGCTGGCAATGGCCTGTCGCAGCGCATTGTCGACCGCAAGTACTTCAAAAATAGCCACGCGGCCATAAAAACCGTGATAACAGCGATCGCAGCCGGTGGACTGCCAGCGAGGAAGTGGTCTGGACCATACGGCGCGCGGTAATTCAGCATGCTCGCTGGCTTCCCGACGACAATGTGGGCACAGGCGCCGGACCAGTCGCTGGGCAATCACCATCGACAGCGCGGAAGATATCATCCAGCGCGCGACGCCCATCTGCTCCAGTCGAATCAGGGTTTCTGTCGTCGAGTTGGTGTGCAGCGTTGACAGTACCAGATGACCGGTCTGGGCGGCATTAATGGCAATTTCTGCCGTTTCACCGTCACGGATTTCGCCGACCATAATGATGTCGGGATCCTGACGTAGCAGCGCCCTTAACACGCTCTGGAATGTTAAACCCGCCCGGGGATTAATCTGCGTCTGGTTTAAACCCGCAAGGGGGATCTCAATGGGATCCTCCACGCTGCATATGTTGACGTCAGGGGTGTTACGCGCCTGCAGCGCGCTGTACAACGTCACGGTTTTGCCGCTGCCGGTAGGGCCGGTGACCAGAATCAGCCCCTGCGGCTGGTGGAGCACCTCGTTGAAACGGGCCAGTTGTTCAGCACTCATACCAAGCGCTTCAGGCTCAAGGGCCTGCTGAACCTGATGCAAGAGACGCAGCACAATTTTCTCACCACCGCTGCAGGGAAGCGTCGCGATCCGAAATGAGACCGGCTCGTTTGCCAGCTCAATCGTAAACTGACCGTCCTGGGGCAAACGACGTTCTGCAATATCCAGGTTACCCAGCACCTTTAAACGTGCGCTGAACAGGCTTGCCAGTTCAGCGGCAAGGGGAGGCTGAGGGCAAAGTACGCCGTCGATACGTAAACGAATCTGGCACGCGTGCTCCATCGGTTCGATATGAATATCAGAGGCGCGTCGGTTGATTGCCTGCTGCAGCGTGTGGTTGAGGACATCAACTGTTGAGTATGTTTGCGTAATGCCGGGCAGATGTGATTGGGACGTTAGCTGCCGGTGTTTTTCCATGCGCTCAGCGCTCCAGCACTCAATATCAATTCGTTTCTGGGTGGCGAAGCGCAGCGCCTCCATGAGTTCAGCCGCGGGGCTTCCCACGACGGCAATGCTGACCATGTCACTGTCGCTGGTGAGCAGCAGCGCGCGGTGGCGCAGACAAAGCGCCACGAGTTGCTCGGTATTCATTATCCGCTCCTCAGTTGTTGTCGAAGCGGAAAACGTCTTCGCAGGCCTGTTTCAGGGCGCTATCAGCACCGATCTTACAGTCGCGCGTCCAGCCCGTCATACCGTTGCCGTCGTTCCACCGTGGCGTCATGGTTACCGTCAGCCCGTTAAGACTCTCCTGTCCTGTTAAGGTCACGGTCCCTTTTGCCACGCTCATTCCTGAAACGTAGCGTGTCGTGGTGGGGGAAGGGATACCGTTGCTGCCGGCATCGCAGCTCTCCACGCCTCCGTGATCAAGTGCGCAAAGCTCAATGGCCGTGCGGTAAGGAACGAAGGTTTGCAGCATATCGGTCAGCGCCGCTTTGCGCAGGTAGTTCTGATAGGCTGGTACGCCGATGGCGCTCAGAATCGCGATAATGCCGATGACCACCATCAGCTCAATGAGAGTGAATCCGTGTTGTCTGTTCATATCTGCTCCTTACGTTTAGTGGAGCTACTCTGTCAGCGCGAAAGGGCAGATACGAGGGGCAAAAAAGTGAACGGGAAAGCACATTCAGAGAATTTATGCCGCGTTGCAGGGAAGAACAGCGGATATGCGAGCGGGGCTGAAATTCCCCTCTCCGGGCGGAGAGGGGAGAATGCATTATTTGAAGCGCATTGAGAGGTCGAGGGCGCGAACGTGTTTGGTCAGCGCGCCGACGGAGATGTAATCCACGCCGGTTTCGGCGAATTCACGGATCGTTTCGAAGGTGACGTTCCCGGACACTTCAAGCTGGGCCCGGCCGTTAGTCAATTTTACCGCCTCGCGCATCTGCTCGGTTTCGAAGTTATCGAGCATGATGATATCGGCCCCGGCCTTAATCGCCTGCTCCAGCTCGTCCAGGTTTTCCACTTCCACTTCAACCGGCACATCAGGGTGCAGCCAGAAGGCCTTCTCCACTGCCTGACGCACGGAGCCAGAGGCAATAATATGGTTTTCTTTAATCAGGAAGGCGTCGGACAGGCCCAGACGATGGTTTGCGCCACCGCCGCACAGCACCGCATACTTCAGCGCCGTGCGCAGGCCCGGCAGCGTTTTGCGGGTATCCAGCAGCTGGGTGCGGGTGCCTGCCAGCAGGTCAACGTAGCGACGTACTTCACTGGCGACACCAGAGAGCGTTTGTACAAAGTTGAGCGCGGTACGTTCGCCAGTCAGCAAGACGCGGGAAGGTCCGTCCAGTTCAAACAGCGGCTGGTTTGCCGTAATCGCATCGCCGTCTTCAACGTGCCAGATAATCTGCACATCATCACCCGCCAGTTGAGTAAAGACCTCTTCAACCCAGCGCTTGCCGCAAAAAACACCCTCTTCGCGGGTGATAATGACCGCGTGGGAGCGCGTCTCTTTCGGCAACAATTGTGCGGTAATATCCTTTTCGGCATTAACATCACCGCCCAGATCTTCTTTCAAAGCATGGGAGACGCTTGCCGGAATATCCATATTAATACGTTCCAGAAGCGCTTCACGTCGGTGGTCGGGGTTGTAGCGGCGAGGCGGCATGATAAAACTCCAAATTGGTAACGAATCATAATATTGAAACATGCTACTCTGAACCGAGTCATTGCACCATACAGAAGGAGTTCCAGCATGTTGTTAAAAAACGGATGGCTGGTGGATGCGCGGCGTGTGCCCTCGCCGCACCACGATTGCCGCCCGGAGGATGAAAAGCCCACACTGCTGGTGGTTCATAATATTAGTCTCCCGCCGGGTGAATTTGGCGGCCCGTGGATTGATGCGTTATTCACGGGAACGATTGATCCCGATGCTCATCCCTTCTTTGCTGAAATTGCACATCTGCGCGTATCGGCTCACTGCCTGATTCGTCGCGATGGTGAAGTGGTTCAGTATGTTCCTTTTGATAAGCGCGCCTGGCATGCCGGGGTGTCGGTGTATCACGGGCGCGAGCGGTGCAATGATTTTTCTATCGGGATCGAACTGGAAGGCACGGATACCACGCCCTACACCGATTCACAGTATCAACAGCTAGCGGCTGTGACCCGCACGCTTATCGGACTTTACCCGGCAATCGCCGACAATATTACCGGGCACTGCGATATTGCCCCGGCGAGAAAAACCGATCCCGGCCCGGCATTCGACTGGCCCCGCTTTCGTGCCATGCTCACCGCGTCGTCAGAATAAGGAGATACCATGACGTTGTTTACCATGCTGCTGGTCATCATCGCTGAACGCCTGTTCAAGCTCGGTGAGCACTGGCATCTGGATCACCGGCTGGAGGTGTTATTCCGCCGTATCAAGCACTTTTCCATGCTGCGTACGCTGCTGATGATGGCGGGTGTGATGGTGATTACGTTCCTGCTGCTGCGCTCGCTGTATGGACTCTTTTTCAACGTGCCGCTGCTGGTGGTGTGGATCCTGCTCGGCGTGCTGTGCATTGGTGCGGGCAAGGTGCGTTTGCACTATCACGCCTACCTGAAAGCCGCCTCCCGTGATGATGCCCATGCGCGCAGTGCCATGGCGAGCGAACTGACCATGATCCACGGCGTGCCGCCTGACTGCGACGAGCGCGAGTTTCTGCGCGAACTGCAGAACGCGCTGCTGTGGATTAACTTCCGTTACTACCTGGCGCCGCTATTCTGGTTCGTAGTGGGCGGCCCGTGGGGGCCGGTACTGCTGATGGGGTATGCGTTCCTGCGCGCCTGGCAGACCTGGCTTGCCCGCTATCTGACGCCGCATGAACGCCTGCTGTCCGGCATCGATGCCATCCTGCACGTGCTAGACTGGCTCCCGGTGCGTCTGGTGGGCGTGGTTTACGCGTTAATTGGCCACGGTGAAAAAGCGTTGCCCGCGTGGTTTGCTTCTCTTGCCGATCGCCATACGTCGCAGTATCAGGTGCTAACGCGTCTGGCGCAGTTCTCGCTGGCACGTGAGCCGCATACCGACAAGATTGAAACGCCGAAAGCCGCTGTCTCCATGGCGAAGAAAACGTCGTTTGTGGTGGTGGTTATCGTGGCGCTGCTGACTATCTACGGCACGCTGGTGTAAGCCAGCGCGCCGCAAAGTCTAAAGCGTATCCGCGGGCGGGATGCCGAAATCAGGCATCCCGTTTTCATTCCAGCGGACAAGCTTCAGGCGGGTATGGCGATTCGGATCGTACAGCGGATCGCCCTCAATTTCGGTGTAATTCCGCGCGTGATACACCAGCACATCGCCCCCTTCCGGCATTTGCGTAAAGCTGTTATGGCCCGGGCCGAACTGGCGGTTTTCGTAGCTGGTCACGAATACGGGATGCGGAGATTTTTGCCAGTTCAGTGGGTTTTGCGGATCCGCGTTCAGGTCTATCCACAGCAGCCCCATGCAGTAGTTCTCGTCGGTAGCGCTGGCGGAATAGCTGATAAACAGCTTATCGCCGTGAACCAGTACCGCCGGGCCTTCGTTGACCCAAAACCCGCGACACTCCCAGTCGTATTCCGGCTTGCTGAGCATCACCGGCTCGCCTTTCAGCGTCCACGGGTTCGCCATTTCACACAGATAAAGGTTGGAGTTCCCGGTGATATCCGGCGCTTTTTGCGCCCACAGATACCAGCGTTTCCCCTGATGCAAAAAGGTGGTGGCGTCCAGGGCGAAGGTATCGAAAGGCGTTTTGATCTGCCCTTTTTCCACCCACGTGCCGGTAAGCGGATCGCTGTCGGCACATTCAATGGCAAACATGCGGTGCTGGAACATCCCGAGCGCGTCGAGCGCCTGGGTGTGCGCCGCAGCAAAATAGATGTACCACTTCCCGTCAATGTGGTGCAGTTCCGGCGCCCAAATCAGCTGGCTCATTGATCCGGTCTCGGGTTTACGCCAGACCACCACTTCTTCGGCATGACGTAAGCCTTCCAGCGACGCTGCGCGGCGGATCGCCAGCCTGTCGTACTCCGGCACGGAGGCGATAAAATAGTACTGCCCCTCGTGATGTAAAATGTACGGATCGGCGCGTTGTTCGATAAACGGGTTTGGCCAGGTTTGCATTCGGATTTCCTTATTTAGTCTCAGCAGCTTTCAGTTCCTGATAATCGTTCAGCTCTTGATAGTTGTTGCGGCGTTTTTCCAGATCGGACTGGATCTGCTTCATGGTTTCACGATCCACCTTCAGCAGTCGTACTACACCCGCGGTAATTAAGTATCCAATGCCGGGAATGACGGTAAAGAGTAGCACGATCCCGTTAATGGCGTCCGCGCTCTGCGCTTTTGCTCCCGCATCATAACCGTACCAGGAGAGCAGGAAGCCGACCATCGCTCCGGCAATCGCTAGCCCCAGCTTCAGGAAGAAGATGTTGCCGGAGAAGCTGATCCCGGTGATGCGCTTACCGGTCTTCCACTCGCCGTAGTCGTCCACGTCGGCCATCAGCGACCAGTGTAGCGGAGACGGGATCTGGTGCAGGATGTTCAGCAGGAAGTAGAGCACCACGATGGTGACGGTGGCTTTCGGGTCGAAGAAATAAAAGGCGCAGGAGAAAATCGCCAGCACGATATTGGTCCAGAAGAAGACCTTTAGTTTGCACCAGCGGTCGGTCAGCACTTTTGCCAGCATGCTGCCGAGCATCATGCCGACGACGCCCAGGCTGATAAACAGCGTGGCGAAATGAGTGCTCTGACCCATCACCCAGGTCACGTAATACATGGTGGCCGCCATGCGGATAAAGCCCGGGCAGACGTTGCAGAGCGTCAGCAGCAGAATGCGCACCCACTGGTCGTTTTTCCACACGTCTTTCAGGTCATTTTTCAGCTGGTCATTGGTCTGCACCGCCGGACGCACGCGCTCGCGCACGGTGGCGAAGCAGAACAGGAACATGCATGTGCCAATCAGCGCCAGAACGGTCATCGCCATCTGGTAGCCTTTGGCTTTGTTGTCCCCGCCAAACCAGTCGGCCATCGGCAGCAGCGTTAATGAGAGCAGCAGCGTGGCGATGCCGACCAGCACGAAGCGATAGGACTGGCAGGCCACACGTTCTTTTGGATCGTTGGTGATCACCCCGCCCAGCGAGCAATAGGGGATATTGATGGCGGTATAGGTAAGCGACAGCAGGAAATAGGTGACAAACGCATAGATAACTTTGCTGTTATAGCTCCACTCAGGCGTGGTGAACATCAGGATGCTGAACAGCGCGTAGGGGAAGGCGATCCACAGCAGCCATGGACGAAACCGGCCATATTTGCTGCGGGTACGGTCAGCAATCGCGCCCATGATCGGGTCCGTTACGGCGTCAATCACGCGCACGGAAAGCAGCAGCACGCCGACCAGCGCAGGGGCGAGGCCAAAAATATCCGTATAAAAATAGTTAACAAACAACATGATGGCGCCAAAGATGATGTTGCATCCCGCGTCGCCCATCCCATAGCCGATCTTTTCTTTTACTGACAGTTTGTTGTTATCCATCGACAGCTCTCCGGTTTACGGTATGGAGAGAATTATTTGCTGGCAAAGGAATATATGCGTTGCAGTATCAGGGCGGTGATATGGATAAATGCGCTGTGGACGTGAAAGTGTGAAGGAGGTAACAACGCGCGGCACCCGCAAAAGCAGGTGCCGCGAAGAGAGGCTTAGTGTGCCTTCATGGCATTACGGCTTTTCTGACTGAACAGATAGCCCACGCCCAGGATCGCAATCCAGACCGGGATCAGGTAGACGGAAATCGCCATACCCGGGGTGATCAGCATAATCACCAGCACGGCTGCCATAAACAGCAGGCAGATCCAGTTACCCAGCGGATAGAGCAGGGCAGGGAAGCGCGTGGTGACACCCTGCTGCTGTTTTGCGCGGCGGAACTTCATGTGCGCCAGGCTGATCATCGCCCAGTTGATGACCAGGGCAGAGACCACCAGCGCCATCAGCAGGCCAAACGCCGATTCCGGTGCCATGTAGTTAATGAGCACACACAGCGCGGTCACGACCGCCGAAACAAGAATCGTGTTTACCGGCACGCCGCGCTTATCGACGTTGAGCAGCGCTTTTGGCGCGTTACCCTGCTGGGCCAGGCCGAACAGCATGCGGCTGTTGCAGTATACGCAGCTGTTGTAAACGGAGAGCGCGGCGGTGAGTACCACGATGTTCAGGGCGTTGGCGACAAAGGTGTCGCCCAGCTCGTGGAAGATCAGCACAAATGGGCTAGTGTCGGCGGTGACGCGCGTCCATGGCAGCAGGGAGAGCAGCACGGCCAATGAGCCCACATAGAAGATCAGAATGCGGTAGATAACCTGGTTAGTGGCTTTCGGAATGCTTTGCTCCGGGTTGTCGGCTTCAGCGGCGGTGATTCCCACGAGTTCCAGACCGCCGAAGGAGAACATAATGATGGCCATCATCATCACCAGACCGGTCATGCCGTGAGGCAGGAATCCGCCCTGTTCCCAGAGGTTGCGCACGGTGGCCTGCGGGCCGCCGTTGCCGCTGAACAGCAGCCAGCCGCCGAAGATAATCATCGCCACCACGGCAATGACCTTGATGATGGCAAACCAGAACTCCATCTCCCCGAACACTTTAACGTTCGTCAGGTTAATGGCGTTGATAATGACGAAGAAGGCTGCAGCAGAAGCCCAGGTTGGGATTTCTGGGTACCAGAACTGAATGTACTTCCCGACGGCGGTAAGCTCAGCCATGGCAACCAGAACGTACAGCACCCAGTAGTTCCAGCCCGAGGCGAAACCGGCAAAGCTGCCCCAGTATTTATAGGCAAAGTGGCTGAAGGAGCCGGCGACCGGCTCTTCAACCACCATTTCACCCAGCTGGCGCATGATCAGAAAAGCAATGAAACCCGCAATCGCGTAACCCAAAATAATGCCCGGACCGGCTGACTGGATAACGGATGCGCTGCCCAGAAACAGGCCGGTACCAATCGCACCGCCCAGTGCGATGAGCTGTATATGGCGGTTTTTAAGCCCGCGCTTTAGCTGATCGCCGTGCTGTTGAGCTTCCATTTGAAACCTCGTGTGTGGTTGTTATGTTCACGCTGAGCGTGTGTAATTATGAAAATCCATATTCTGTATTTATTTCTTTACGGTTAACGAGACCGAAAAAAGCGGAGGTGACTTCCGTAAGCGCCAGAATAGTGGTAAGTGCCTGCGAATGCACCTGCTTTATGAAGGGGTGATGACGACTTGAATAAAAAGAAAGCATTTGTAAATCGGCCCGCTCGTTGTTCCTCTCCCAACCTATAGAATAGAAATGCTCCGTAAGTGGGCGAATTTTCATTATTTGCCTTGTTGAATCGCTTCAGATTGCAAAAACCCTCGTTTCATTATGGTTAAAACTCCCTCTTTGGGAGTAATCAACTCATTTGTGCAAAGTTACATTTCTGAAACGTTATTTCTGTAAGGTTGTTAAAATGTGCAGGGTTTACTGATTTCAATCAAAACCAATATGGACAGAAGGTGAATACTTTGTTACTTTAGCGATACGAAATAGAAATTGGTAAGACCAATTGACTCCGGGCAAAAAGGCGTAAGACAGGGAATATGGCCTACAGCAAAATTCGCCAACCAAAACTATCTGATGTGATTGAGCAGCAGCTGGAGTTTTTAATCCTCGAAGGGACTCTGCGCCCGGGTGAGAAACTTCCGCCAGAACGCGAGCTGGCAAAACAGTTCGACGTTTCACGTCCTTCTCTGCGTGAGGCGATTCAACGTCTCGAAGCAAAGGGCTTGCTGCTTCGTCGCCAGGGCGGCGGAACCTTTGTGCAAAACAGCCTGTGGCAGAGCTTCAGCGATCCGCTGGTAGAACTTCTCTCTGACCACCCAGAATCCCAGTTTGATCTGCTTGAGACCCGTCACGCGCTGGAAGGTATTGCGGCCTATTACGCCGCCCTTCGCAGCACTGATGAAGATCGCGTGCGTATCCGTGAACTGCATCAGGCCATTGAACGGGCACAGCAGTCCGGCGATTTAGACGCCGAGTCCAGCGCCGTCGTCCAGTATCAAATCGCCGTCACCGAAGCGGCCCACAACGTGGTGCTCCTCCATCTGCTACGCTGCATGGAGCCGATGCTGGCCCAGAACGTTCGTCAAAATTTTGAATTGTTGTATGCCCGTCGGGACATGCTCCCACTGGTAAGCAACCATCGCACCCGAGTATTCGAGGCGATAATGGCCGGGGAACCGGAGCAGGCGCGCGAAGCGTCGCACCGCCATCTGGCTTTCATTGAGGAAATCTTGCTGGACCGCAGCCGTGAACAATCGCGTCGCGAACGTTCATTACGCCGCATACAGCAACGAAAGGATTAAGCGCCAGGTACTTTTAGAGCGCGGCAACTAAACGCAGAACCTGTCTTATTGTGTTCTTACCCAAGAGCACAATGGGACAGGTTCCAGACAAATCAACGTATTAGATAGATAAGGAATACCCCCATGTCAGAACGTCTCCAAAATGACGTGGATCCGATCGAAACTCGCGACTGGCTACAGGCGATCGAATCGGTCATCCGTGAAGAAGGTGTTGAGCGCGCTCAGTATCTGATTGATCAGCTGCTTTCTGAAGCCCGCAAAGGCGGCGTGAAGGTTGCTTCAGGTGCAGGGGCTAGCAACTACGTAAACACGATTGCCGTTGAAGACGAACCGGAATACCCGGGCAATCTGGATCTGGAACGTCGTATCCGTTCTGCAATTCGCTGGAACGCCATCATGACCGTTCTGCGCGCATCCAAGAAAGACCTGGAACTGGGAGGCCACATGGCGTCCTTCCAGTCTTCTGCGACCGTTTACGAAGTGTGCTTCAACCACTTCTTCCGTGCAGCGAACGAGAAAGACGGCGGCGATCTGGTGTACTTCCAGGGCCACATCTCTCCGGGCATCTATGCACGTGCATTCCTGGAAGGTCGTCTGACTGAAGAGCAGATGAACAACTTCCGTCAGGAAGTTCACGGTAAAGGTCTGTCTTCTTACCCGCACCCTAAACTGATGCCTGAATTCTGGCAGTTCCCGACCGTATCTATGGGTCTGGGCCCAATCGGTGCGATCTACCAGGCGAAATTCCTGAAGTATCTGGAACACCGTGGTCTGAAAGACACCTCTGAGCAGACCGTATACGCCTTCCTGGGCGATGGCGAAATGGATGAGCCAGAATCCAAAGGTGCGATCACCATCGCAACCCGTGAGAAGCTGGACAACCTGTGCTTCATCATCAACTGTAACCTGCAGCGTCTGGATGGTCCGGTAACCGGTAACGGCAAGATCATCAACGAACTGGAAGGCATCTTCGCAGGTGCTGGCTGGAACGTGATCAAAGTGATGTGGGGTTCCCGTTGGGACGAACTGCTGCGTAAAGACACCAGCGGTAAACTGATCCAGCTGATGAACGAAACCGTTGACGGTGACTACCAGACCTTCAAATCCAAAGACGGTGCCTACGTGCGTGAGCACTTCTTCGGCAAATATCCAGAAACCGCAGCCCTGGTTGCAGACTGGACTGATGAGCAGATCTGGGCCCTGAACCGCGGTGGTCACGATCCGAAGAAAATCTACGCTGCACTGAAAAAAGCGCGTGAAACCAAAGGTAAAGCGACTGTAATCCTGGCCCACACCATCAAAGGTTACGGCATGGGTGATACCGCAGAAGGTAAAAACATCGCTCACCAGGTTAAGAAAATGAACATGGACGGCGTGCGTTATATCCGCGACCGTTTCAACGTTCCAGTGACCGATGAGCAGGTAGAAAACCTGTCTTACATCACCTTCCCTGAAGGTTCTGAAGAGCACAAGTACCTGCACGAACGTCGTCAGGCGCTGAAAGGCTACCTGCCAGCTCGTCAGCCTAACTTCACCGAGAAGCTGGAACTGCCAGCGCTGGAAGACTTCTCTCAGCTGCTGGAAGAGCAGAACAAAGAGATCTCTACCACTATCGCTTTTGTTCGTGCCCTGAACGTGATGCTGAAGAACAAGTCGATCAAAGATCGCCTGGTGCCAATCATCGCCGACGAAGCGCGTACTTTCGGTATGGAAGGTCTGTTCCGTCAGATCGGTATCTACAGCCCGAACGGCCAGCAGTACACCCCGCAGGACCGTGAGCAGGTTGCATACTACAAAGAAGACGAGAAAGGTCAGATCCTGCAGGAAGGTATCAACGAGCTGGGCGCAGGCGCATCCTGGCTGGCTGCTGCGACCTCTTACAGCACCAACAACCTGCCGATGATCCCGTTCTACATTTACTACTCCATGTTCGGGTTCCAGCGTATCGGTGACCTGTGCTGGCAGGCAGGCGACCAGCAGGCTCGCGGCTTCCTGATCGGTGGTACTTCCGGTCGTACGACCCTGAACGGTGAAGGTCTGCAGCACGAAGATGGTCACAGCCACATTCAGTCTCTGACTATCCCTAACTGTATCTCTTACGACCCGTCTTACGCGTACGAAGTGGCGGTCATCATGCATGACGGTCTGCAGCGCATGTACGGTGAAGCGCAGGAGAACATTTACTACTACATCACCACCCTGAACGAAAACTACCACATGCCGGCAATGCCAGCAGGTGCCGAGGAAGGTATCCGTAAAGGTATCTACAAACTCGAAACCATCGAAGGTAGCAAAGGTAAAGTTCAGCTGCTGGGCTCCGGTTCTATCCTGCGTCACGTTCGTGAAGCAGCGCAGATCCTGGCGAAAGACTACGGTGTCGGTTCCGATGTGTACTCTGTTACCTCCTTCACTGAACTGGCGCGTGATGGCCAGGATTGTGAGCGCTGGAACATGCTGCACCCAATGGAAACCCCACGCGTTCCTTACATCGCTCAGGTGATGAACGACGCGCCAGCGGTGGCGTCTACTGACTATATGAAACTGTTCGCTGAGCAGGTTCGTACTTACGTTCCAGCTGATGATTATCGCGTACTGGGTACTGACGGCTTCGGTCGTTCTGACAGCCGCGAAAACCTGCGTCACCACTTCGAAGTTGATGCTTCTTACGTGGTTGTAGCAGCACTGGGCGAACTGGCTAAACGTGGCGAAATCGATAAGAAAGTGGTTGCAGACGCAATCACCAAATTCAACATCGATGCAGAAAAAGTTAACCCGCGTCTGGCGTAAGAGGTAAAAGAATAATGGCTATCGAAATCAATGTACCGGACATCGGGGCTGATGAAGTTGAAATCACCGAGATCCTGGTCAAAGTAGGCGACAAAGTTGAAGCTGAACAGTCGCTGATCACCGTAGAAGGCGACAAAGCCTCTATGGAAGTCCCGTCTCCTCAGGCTGGCATCGTTAAAGAGATCAAAGTCTCTGTTGGCGATAAAACCGAGACTGGCAAACTGATCATGATTTTCGATTCCGCCGACGGTGCAGCAGCTGCTGCACCTGCGCAGGAAGAGAAGAAAGCCGCTCCGGCCGCCGCTGCTCCAGCAGCTGCCGCAGCTGCAAAAGAAGTGAACGTGCCGGATATCGGTGGTGACGAAGTTGAAGTCACTGAGATCCTGGTGAAAGTGGGCGATACCGTTGCGGCCGAGCAGTCACTGATCACTGTAGAAGGCGATAAAGCCTCTATGGAAGTGCCGGCTCCGTTCGCGGGTACCGTTAAAGAGATCAAGATCAACACCGGCGACAAAGTGTCTACCGGCTCCCTGATCATGATCTTCGAAGTGGCGGGTGCTGCCCCTGCTGCCGCGCCTGCACAGGCCGCTGCTCCGGCTCCGGCCGCAGCACCAGCCGCTGCTGGCGGCGCGAAAGACGTTAACGTACCGGACATCGGCGGTGACGAAGTTGAAGTCACCGAAGTGATGGTAAAAGTGGGCGACAAAGTTGCCGCTGAACAGTCACTGATCACCGTTGAAGGCGACAAGGCTTCTATGGAAGTCCCTGCGCCATTCGCGGGTACCGTTAAAGAGATCAAAATCAGCACCGGCGACAAAGTGTCTACCGGCTCTCTAATCATGGTCTTCGAAGTGGAAGGCGCTGCGCCTGCCGCTGCTCCGGCTGCCGCGGCTGCTCCAGCACCGGCTGCTGCACCGGCTCAGGCTGCTAAACCAGCCGCTGCCCCTGCTGCAAAAGCAGAAAAATCAGAGTTCGCTGAAAACGACGCTTACGTCCACGCTACCCCGCTGATTCGTCGCCTGGCGCGCGAATTCGGTGTTAACCTGGCGAAAGTGAAAGGGACCGGCCGTAAGGGTCGTATCCTGCGCGAAGACGTTCAGACCTACGTGAAAGACGCGGTGAAACGCGCCGAAGCTGCACCAGCTGCAGCCGCTGGCGGCGGTATCCCGGGCATGCTGCCATGGCCGAAAGTGGACTTCAGCAAGTTCGGCGAAATCGAAGAAGTGGAGCTGGGCCGTATCCAGAAAATCTCTGGTGCGAACCTGAGCCGTAACTGGGTGATGATCCCGCACGTTACGCACTTCGACAAAACCGATATCACCGATCTGGAAGCGTTCCGTAAACAGCAGAACGCCGAAGCTGAGAAGCGTAAACTGGACGTGAAATTCACCCCAGTGGTCTTCATCATGAAAGCGGTTGCTGCGGCTCTGGAACAGATGCCACGCTTCAACAGCTCCCTGTCCGAAGACGGCCAGAAGCTGACGCTGAAGAAATACATCAACATCGGTGTTGCGGTTGATACGCCAAATGGTCTGGTTGTTCCGGTCTTCAAAGACGTGAACAAGAAGAGCATCACTGAGCTGTCCCGTGAACTGACCGTGATCTCCAAGAAAGCGCGCGATGGTAAGCTGACTGCCGGCGAAATGCAGGGCGGCTGCTTCACTATCTCCAGCATCGGCGGCCTGGGTACCACCCACTTCGCGCCGATTGTGAACGCGCCGGAAGTGGCTATCCTCGGTGTGTCTAAGTCCGCGATGGAGCCGGTGTGGAATGGCAAAGAGTTCGTACCGCGTCTGATGATGCCAATCTCTCTGTCCTTCGACCACCGCGTGATCGACGGTGCTGATGGTGCGCGCTTCATCACCATCATCAACAACATGCTGAGCGACATTCGCCGCCTGGTGATGTAATCGAAAAGCCGGCCAGTCGGCCGGCTTTTTTCTGATAATCTCATGGTGTTTGTGAGGTTATTGGCGAAAGCGACAATTCGTGAGCCGTTTGTTGTTTCAAAATTGTTAACAATTTTGTAAACTGCGGGCGGATAGAACGACCCGGTGGACGACGGGTATAAATTAAGAGGTCATGATGAGCACAGAAATCAAAACTCAGGTCGTAGTACTTGGGGCAGGCCCGGCAGGTTACTCCGCAGCATTCCGCGCCGCGGATTTAGGTCTGGAAACCGTCATCGTAGAACGTTACAGCACCCTCGGCGGTGTTTGTCTGAACGTCGGCTGTATCCCTTCTAAAGCGCTGCTGCACGTAGCGAAAGTTATCGAAGAAGCCAAAGCGCTGGCTGAACACGGTATCGTCTTCGGCGAGCCGAAAACCGATATCGACAAAATTCGTACCTGGAAAGAGAAAGTTATCACTCAGCTGACCGGCGGTCTGGCGGGTATGGCCAAAGGCCGTAAAGTGAAAGTGGTAAACGGTCTGGGTAAATTCACCGGTGCGAACACCCTGGAAGTGGAAGGCGAAAACGGCAAAACCGTGATCAACTTCGACAACGCGATCATCGCGGCAGGCTCTCGCCCAATCGAACTGCCATTCATTCCGCATGAAGATCCACGCGTGTGGGATTCCACCGATGCGCTGGAGCTGAAAACCGTTCCTAAGCGTCTGCTGGTTATGGGCGGCGGTATCATCGGTCTGGAAATGGGTACCGTGTACCATGCGCTGGGTTCAGAGATCGACGTGGTTGAAATGTTCGACCAGGTTATCCCGGCTGCCGACAAAGACATCGTTAAAGTCTTCACCAAACGCATCAGCAAGAAATTCAACCTGATGCTGGAAACTAAAGTGACTGCCGTTGAAGCGAAAGAAGACGGTATTTACGTTTCCATGGAAGGCAAAAAAGCCCCATCCGAACCACAGCGTTACGACGCTGTGCTGGTGGCTATCGGTCGTGTACCGAACGGTAAAAACCTCGACGCAGGCAAAGCTGGCGTTGAAGTGGACGACCGTGGCTTCATCCGCGTTGACAAGCAGCTGCGCACTAACGTGCCGCACATCTTTGCTATCGGCGATATCGTCGGTCAGCCAATGCTGGCGCACAAAGGTGTTCACGAAGGTCACGTTGCCGCTGAAGTTATCGCCGGCATGAAGCACTACTTCGATCCGAAAGTGATCCCATCTATCGCGTACACCGAGCCAGAAGTGGCATGGGTTGGTCTGACTGAGAAAGAAGCGAAAGAGAAAGGCATCAGCTACGAAACCGCCACCTTCCCGTGGGCTGCTTCTGGCCGTGCTATCGCATCCGACTGCGCAGACGGTATGACCAAACTGATCTTCGACAAAGAGACTCACCGTGTGATCGGTGGTGCGATTGTCGGTACCAACGGCGGCGAGCTGCTGGGTGAAATCGGTCTGGCTATCGAAATGGGCTGTGACGCTGAAGACATCGCGCTGACCATCCACGCTCACCCGACTCTGCACGAGTCCGTGGGCCTGGCGGCAGAAGTGTTTGAAGGCAGCATCACCGACCTGCCAAACGCGAAAGCGAAGAAGAAATAAGTTTCTTCAGATGAAAAAAGCGGCCAATGGCCGCTTTTTTTATGCGCTGCTTTCAGGGTGCTACAGGCTGCCAGGTTTTATCAGGGCTATAGGCGGCTAGCGCACGGGCTTTCTGCTCTGAATCGCTGCCGAGATCGGACTGGTACACCTTGTCGTCCTGGTTTATCAAAAAGCTCATGACGCCCGTCTGGCCGTAGCTGACCGGCCAGGCCACCATCGCGAAACCATTATTATCCGGCAGGATGCGGAAGCGATAGCCGTGATAGCCGGTACCCGGCTCTTTTGGGCTAAATGCCGGTCCGAGCGGACTGGGCGCTTCGCCGGGGGAGGCGGGCCAGTACAAACCGTCTTTTTTCCCCTTCGAGCTGACAATCTTCTGCGCGTATTTCTGGTTCATCGCAAAGTAGCTTTGCTGCGCATCAACATAGGCATGTAAGGCTTCAATGGCGGCGAGCTCGTTACGCCCAATTTCGCGGGTCAGGATTTCTTCAGCCCCTTCTTTGATATCGAACTGCCAGCCTGCAGTGGTTTTGATCACCGGGATGGGAAGCTGCCAGCCGCTGTCTCCGACAACCAGATGCGCCGTATCCCCTTCGATAACGGTCTTATGACGGACTTTCCAGTCGCGCAGGAAGCGATCGACGGCATCAGGATCAACGCCTTCAGGGGGCAGAAAATCGCGCCAGTTCTCTCCAAGCAGATTGCTCATCGCGCTCTCATTTTGCTCACTGATGGCGTTGGCCAGCGCATCGGTCGCCCGATCGGGCGTGCTGAAGGACTGCTGCGCCATCACCGGGGCCGAAAGCATGAACAACACCATTCCGCTGAGTAGTTTACTTTTCATGTCGGTTCCCTTAGCGATGTCGAATTTCACGGCGTTCAGCGCGTCCACCAGACGCCTGACGCTGCTGCTGGCGCGCAGCGAACTGTCTGCTTTGCGCACCGCGCTGCTGCTGCGCCTGCCAGTTCGCGGAGCGGCTGTCGTTGCCGCTCAGCGCATTGGCCCGGGGCTGGCTGTTTCGCTGCTGCAGAGTGCGTTGCTGCGCGGGCTGCGATACCCGTTTCTCTTGCCTCTGCGCGGTGGTCTGGCGATTTTCTCGCTGCTGCGTGGTGCTCCGCCTCGTCGTCTGCGGTTTGGTGTCGTAGCCACGGTAGTTATTGCGCTGGGAAATCTGCTTCAGCTGTTCACTTGAGGCCTGACGCTGAACATCTTTCGTGCCGGTGCGCGCCGTTTGGGGGAAGGTTTTACCCGTGGATTTCTCCATCTGGCTCAGCGCGGCCTGACGCTGGCTGTCCCGGTTAACCGGTTTTTGCTGCGTTGAACTGAGCCCTGTTGCCGTGCTGGTGGAGTGGAAGCGACTGTTGAGCTGGTTAGTCGGATAGGGCACGCCTTCCCGATAGGCCGGGTTGTGCTGCCAGGTACGGTTGGCGTCCGTCAGACGCTGTCCGCTGATTTTATTGAAGTTCTCAACGTTGATATTGATGTTGTTATCACCGTTGCGGTTATAGCCTCCGTGATTATCCCAGTCACCGTCATGATGGTGGTCCCAGTCATCGTCGTCGTCCCAGTCGATGTTGCTGAAGATGGCATAGGTTGTGGCAACGCCCAGGCTGAAACCTAAGCCGTTAACGAAGCTGTTGCCAAACTGCTCTCCGGGCGTGGGCGGGAGATAGGTGGGAGGATACGCGGTGTTGGGCCAGGTCCCGTAAACCGTGTTGGGGTTATAGGTGGGGACGTAAACGACCTGCGGATCGGCAGATTCAATTTTGATAACCGTAGGGGCGGGCGCAGACGTGGTTGTTGTTGTTGCCTCGGTGGCGCTGGTTTTCGCTGGTGCCGGTTTAGTCACGGTGGTAACCGTCTGCTGAGGCGTGGATTGTAAAGCGCCGGTCTTTTGTGCCAGCGCGCGCAGGCGCTGAACGGAATCCATTACGTCTTTCGGCTGCGCGAGAAACGCATCGCCCAGATTTTGTACCCACGGCGGGTTTTCACCCATCAGGGACATAAGCTGAGGAAACGCGACCAGCGATTTCACGCTCGGATCCCAGGGCTGGCTGGCAACGGCCTGAATCGCGGCGTCTCCTTCCATTTTAGGGTTGTCTTTGGACCACTGCGCCGCCTGAATCACGTTGGCCGGGTAAGTCGAGGCCATCAGAATTTGTGAAAGCAGGGCGTCAGGGTAGAGCGCAATGGGGGCAACCCACTGATCGATTTGTGCGGCTGTGTAGGCTGGCGCGACAGCAGGGGCGGGCTGGGCTGAAGCAGGCGGCGCCGGTGCAGCCGGCTGTTGGGCGACGGGGGCTGTCGCAACGGGTTCCGTTGCGCGGCTTTTGACAAACATGACGCCCGAGGCGGCAAGCAGCCCGGCACTGCACAGTAGGACGAGCAGATGTGGCTTAAAGGGCAACTTCATAAAATGACTCCAACGAGACAAGCGCTGTGCCGTGAGGCGTTACGGTTGGCGTGAGTATTATTCACCCGCCTTTTACCGTTTTGACTTTTATTGGGAAGCGTCCGGTACGTCCGGATAAAGAGTGTGAGTATTTATTACACAATTATATCTGATGAAGGAAAAACTGAAGCGTCACGGTGCAGAAGAAACCGCAAATGATGGCCTAAATCCCCGCTACACCATGCTTAACGATTCAGCAAATTTTTTAATGTTGCTTTTTTGTAAACGGATTAACACTGTGCAGAAATCCTGCTATGCTGCCCGACGCGGTATCGGGCATTTACCCTACAAACTGCTGTCTCACAGGAGCGTGAAGAGAACGCCCGCCGCATATGACAATGAGAGCGAGGAGAACCGTCGTGCTAGAAGAATACCGTAAGCACGTAGCAGAACGTGCCGCCGAGGGAATTGTACCCAAACCTTTAGATGCAACCCAAATGGCCGCGCTCGTCGAGCTGCTGAAGAACCCGCCTAAGGGCGAAGAAGAATTCCTGTTAGATCTGTTGATCAACCGCGTACCGCCTGGCGTAGATGAAGCTGCCTACGTAAAAGCCGGATTCCTTGCTGCTATCGCCAAAGGCGAAGCCACCTCCCCACTGGTTACTCCTGAAAAAGCCATTGAACTGCTCGGCACCATGCAGGGTGGTTACAACATTCATCCGCTGATTGACGCGCTGGATAACGACAAGCTGGCACCGATTGCCGCTAAAGCGCTCTCGTCTACGCTGCTGATGTTCGATAACTTCTACGATGTGGAAGAAAAAGCCAAAGCTGGCAACGTCTATGCGAAACAGGTGATGCAGTCCTGGGCTGATGCCGAATGGTTCCTGAACCGTCCAGCGCTGGCTGAAAAAATCACCGTTACCGTCTTCAAAGTGACCGGTGAAACCAACACCGATGACCTCTCTCCGGCACCGGACGCGTGGTCTCGCCCGGATATCCCTCTGCACGCCCTGGCGATGCTGAAAAACGCCCGTGAAGGCATTGAGCCGGATCAGCCTGGCAGCGTTGGCCCGATCAAACAGATCGAAGCCCTGCAGAAAAAAGGGTTCCCGCTGGCCTACGTGGGTGACGTTGTGGGTACCGGTTCTTCCCGTAAGTCCGCGACCAACTCCGTGCTGTGGTTCATGGGCGACGATATTCCGCACGTGCCAAACAAGCGCGGCGGCGGTCTGTGCCTCGGCGGCAAAATTGCACCAATCTTCTTCAACACCATGGAAGATGCGGGCGCACTGCCGATCGAAGTGGACGTCTCTAACCTGAACATGGGCGACGTGATTGATGTTTACCCGTACAAAGGTGAAGTGCGTAACCACGAAACCAACGAACTGCTGGCAAGCTTTGAGCTGAAAACCGACGTGCTGATCGACGAAGTGCGTGCCGGTGGTCGTATTCCGCTGATCATCGGCCGTGGCCTGACCACCAAAGCGCGTGAAGCGCTGGGTCTGCCGCACAGTGATGTATTCCGTCACGCGAAAGACGTGGCGGAAAGCAATCGCGGTTACTCTCTGGCACAGAAAATGGTCGGTCGCGCCTGCGGCGTCGCCGGCGTTCGTCCTGGCGCATACTGCGAGCCGAAGATGACCTCCGTAGGTTCTCAGGACACCACTGGCCCAATGACTCGCGACGAACTGAAGGACCTGGCGTGCCTGGGCTTCTCTTCCGATCTGGTGATGCAGTCCTTCTGCCACACTGCGGCGTATCCGAAGCCGGTTGACGTGACCACGCACCACACGCTGCCAGACTTCATCATGAACCGCGGCGGTGTTTCCCTGCGTCCGGGCGACGGCGTAATCCACTCCTGGCTGAACCGTATGCTGCTGCCGGATACCGTGGGTACCGGCGGTGACTCCCATACCCGTTTCCCAATCGGTATCTCCTTCCCGGCGGGTTCCGGTCTGGTGGCGTTTGCTGCGGCGACCGGCGTAATGCCGCTGGATATGCCGGAATCGGTGCTGGTGCGCTTCAAAGGTAAAATGCAGCCGGGTATCACCCTGCGCGACCTGGTTCACGCGATCCCGCTGTATGCGATTAAACAGGGTCTGCTGACCGTTGAGAAGAAAGGGAAGAAAAACATCTTCTCTGGCCGTATCCTTGAAATCGAAGGTCTGCCGGATCTGAAGGTTGAGCAGGCGTTCGAGCTGACCGATGCCTCCGCCGAGCGTTCAGCTGCAGGCTGTACCATCAAGCTGAACAAAGAGCCGATCATTGAGTACCTGAACTCTAACATCGTGCTGCTGAAGTGGATGATTGCAGAAGGCTACGGCGACCGTCGTACGCTGGAGCGTCGTATCCAGGGCATGGAAAAATGGCTGGCCGATCCGCAGCTGCTTGAAGCCGATGCCGACGCAGAGTACGCGGCGGTGATCGACATCGATCTGGCGGATATCAAAGAGCCAATCCTGTGTGCACCGAACGATCCGGACGACGCGCGTCCGCTGTCTGAAGTTCAGGGCGAGAAGATCGACGAAGTGTTCATCGGTTCGTGCATGACCAACATCGGTCACTTCCGCGCAGCCGGTAAGCTGCTGGATACCCACAAAGGACAGCTGCCAACCCGTCTGTGGGTGGCTCCGCCGACCCGTATGGACGCGGCTCAGCTGACCGAAGAGGGATACTACAGCGTGTTTGGTAAGAGCGGTGCACGTATCGAAATTCCTGGCTGTTCCCTGTGTATGGGTAACCAGGCGCGCGTAGCTGACGGCGCGACGGTGGTCTCCACCTCGACCCGTAACTTCCCGAACCGTTTAGGTACCGGTGCGAACGTCTTCCTGGCTTCTGCTGAGCTGGCGGCGGTTGCGGCGCTGATTGGCAAACTGCCAACGCCGGAAGAGTACCAGACCTTCGTGGCTCAGGTGGATAAGACTGCGGTTGATACCTATCGCTACCTGAACTTCGACCAGCTCTCTCAGTACACCGAGAAGGCTGACGGGGTTATCTTCCAGACGGCAGTATAAACAGCAAAACCGTCTCTACGAGACGGTTTTTAGTGTTTGCCCCCTCTCCTGTGGGAGAGGGACGGGGTGAGGGCATCAGGCCGCAGGGTCTTGCTCTCACCTTTTTATTTTCATTCCTCCCACCTCTCACGCTTTTTTTCTTCCTCGCTGCTGCGATAATTACCTTAATGGCTTTGCAGAGGAAAACACTATGGATTACGAATTTCTGCGCGACATCACCGGAGTGGTGAAAGTGCGTATGTCGATGGGCCACGAAGCCGTTGGACACTGGTTTAACGAAGAGGTGAAAGAAAATCTCGCACTTCTTGATGAGGTTGAAGAGGCGGCAAATACGGTAAAAGGCAGTGAACGATCCTGGCAGCGCGCCGGGCATGAATATACGCTGTGGATGGATGGTGAAGAGGTCATGGTGCGTGCCAACCAGCTCGAGTTTTCAGGTGACGAGATGGAAGAGGGGATGAGCTACTATGACGAAGAGAGCCTGTCGATGTGTGGCGTAGAAGACTTCCTTCAGGTGGTGAACGCATACCGTGATTTCATGAAACAGAAATAACAGCCCGGAGCATCCCTGCTCCGGCTTGTTCTTACACGGCCGGAATATTGCGGCCGTAGTAAATCTCGCGCATCTCTTTCCAGAGCAGGTCAGTAATAGCCTTACGCTCTTCTTCGCTTAAATCTTCCGGCTTCGTGTGGAACATATAGTGCTTAAGGTCGAACTCCTTAAGTAACATCTTGGTATGGAAGATGTTTTCCTGATACACGTTCACGTCCATCATGTCGTACAGCGATTTCATGTCCTCGGACATAAAGTTCTGTATGGAGTTGATCTCGTGGTCAATGAAGTGCTTCATGCCGTTGACGTCACGAGTAAAACCGCGCACGCGATAATCAATCGTGACGATATCCGATTCCAGCTGGTGGATGAGATAGTTCAGCGCGTTCAGCGGGGAAATCACGCCGCAGGTCGACACTTCAATATCGGCGCGGAACGTACACAGCCCACCTTCCGGATGGCTCTCCGGGTAGGTATGGACGCAGATATGGCTTTTATCCAGGTGGGCAACAACCACTTCCGGCAGCGGGCCCGGATGTTCCGTTTTGTCGATAAGCTTCGGGTCAACCGGCTCTTCGCTGACCAGAATGGTCACGCTCGCGCCCTGGGGTTCATAATCCTGTCGGGCGATATTCAGGATATTTGCGCCGATAATGGAACAGGTTTCTGACAGGATCTCGGTCAGACGGTTGGCGTTGTAGAGTTCGTCGATATAGGCGATGTAACCATCGCGTTCTTCCGCTGTTTTGGCATAGCAGATATCGTAAATACAAAAACTCAGGCTTTTGGTCAGATTGTTAAAGCCATGCAGTTTAAGCTTTTTCAATTAGCTCACCCCCTTAGTGGATAATGCGTCTTGCAGGTACTGCGGCAGAGCAAACGCTGCGGTATGAATAGCCGGATTGTAGTATCGGCACTGAAGACCTGCCTGATGGAAGCGGGCCTGAATAATTTCGGTGGAGAGATGGCGTAATACGTCGTTATCCGTTGCCCAGGCAAAGGTCATGATCCCGCCGTAGTACGTCGGAATGGCCGCCTGATAGAAGCTGACATCCTCGAAATAGGTGCTGAGCTTGCGATGGCTGTCCAGCGCTTCATCCTGCTGAAGGAAGCAGACGCCATTTTGTGCGACGAAGATCCCGCCCGGGTTCAGGCAGCGCTTGCAGCCTTCGTAGAACGAGGAAGTGAACAGCGACGCGCCTGGGCCAATAGGGTCGGTGCAGTCGGAGATAATCACGTCAAAGGTCTGCGAGGTCTGGTTAACAAAGTTAACGCCGTCGTCAATCACCAGGCTAAAGCGCGGATCGTCATAGCTGCCGGCATTGTGGTTGGGCAGGTACTGGCGGCAGAAAGAGACGACGCCCGCATCGATTTCCACCATGGTGATGGTTTCAATGGAACGATGGCGGGACACTTCACGCAGCATTGCGCCGTCGCCGCCGCCAATAATCAGAACATGCTTCGCGTGACCGTGCGCCAGGAGCGGGACGTGGGTCATCATTTCATGATAAATAAACTCGTCGCGCTCGGTGGTTTGCACAACGCCGTCCAGCGCCATCACGCGGCCAAAGGCAGCATTCTCGAAGATGATCAGATCCTGGTGATCGGTTTTCTCATGATAGAGCACGTTATCAACGGCAAAGTACTGACCAAACTGGTCATGCAATGTTTCATGCCACAACGTGTGGTCGGCCATAGCGAACTCCTCCTGTGTAAACATCCGTTACGCTCGCAAAAAATGAGCGAAACATGATAGCTAACTCTAACCGTGGTTGCACGGCCAGAGGTTCAACAGGAGGCGTCGGGAAGGTTATTTAACGTAGGCGAGCAGGCTGAGTGAGTCGCGAGCCAGCGCTTTGCATTTTTTAGCAGTGGGAATGCCAATACCGCTTAAGTCACGGTAGCTGTCTTCGCCGAGCGCCTTCATGTCGAAGCTGTCGTAGTTGCTGAGATCCCACTGGTTCTGCTGGGCAAAAAAGACCAGCGCGCGGCGAATCTGCCCGTTGGGTAAATTCTGGTAGCCACAATCATTTTTCAGGAATACAAAAACCGCCGTTAAATCGGCCATATCTTCCGCTTCATTTTCACTTAGCGCATAGCTGTTCGCACACATTGCCATCAGGCTACCGAACAAAATTGTCCTGAAAAACGTCTTCATTGCTTCTACCACTTCTTCACGGAAAATTAACGTTAGCATACTTGATGCCAGTGCGACGATCTTTATTATTGCCGCTTTACTTGACCTTCCGGTAAGGGGAGGGTTTATGCTCAAAAGATCGCCTGCTGGAAATAAGGAAATGAACATGCAACGTCGTGATTTTTTAAAATATTCCGCTGTGCTGGGGGCTGCCAGCGCATTACCCCTCTGGAGCCGCGCGGTTTTCGCGGCTGACAGGCCTGCCTTACCCATCCCTGACCTGGTGACCGCTGACGCCCGCAGCCGTATCCAGCTTGTGGTTCAGGCAGGCAAAACAACATTCGGTGCGCACAACGCCACGACGTGGGGCTATAACGGCAATCTGCTCGGCCCGGCGCTGCAGCTGCGTAAAGGGAAAGCGGTGACGGTGGATATCCACAACACGCTCGCCGAAGAGACGACGCTGCACTGGCACGGGCTGGAAGTACCAGGCGAGGTAGACGGCGGGCCGCAGGGCATCATCAAAGCGGGCGGCTCGCGCAGCGTCACCTTTACGCCCGACCAGCGCGCGGCGACCTGCTGGTTCCATCCGCATCAGCATGGTAAGACGGGCCATCAGGTGGCGATGGGGCTGGCGGGGCTGGTGCTGATTGAAGACGACGAAAGCCGCCTGCTGCGCCTGCCGAAGCAGTGGGGCATCGACGATGTGCCGGTGATTGTGCAGGACAAGAAATTCACCGCTGACGGGCAAATTGACTACCAGCTGGATGTGATGAGCGCGGCGGTAGGCTGGTTTGGCGACACGCTGCTGACCAACGGCGCCATTTATCCTCAGCACGCCGCACCGAAGGGCTGGCTGCGCCTGCGTCTGCTTAACGGCTGTAACGCGCGTTCCCTCAACTTCGCCACCAGCGATAAGCGTCCGCTGTACGTGGTCGCCAGCGACGGCGGGCTGCTGCCTGAGCCGGTGAAGGTCAACGAACTGCCGATGCTGATGGGCGAACGCTTTGAGGTGCTGGTGGACATCAGCGACGGCAAGGTGTTTGACCTCGTGACGCTGCCGGTTAGCCAGATGGGGATGGCGGTCGCGCCGTTTGACAAGCCGCATCCGGTGCTGCGTATCCAGCCTTTACTGGTGACCGCTTCCGGCACGCTCCCTGATACGTTAACCACTATGCCGGCACTTCCGTCGCTTGATGGGCTTACGCAACGCAAGCTGCAGCTCTCTATGAACCCGATGCTCGATATGATGGGCATGCAGGCGCTGATGGCGAAATATGGCGATAAGGCGATGGCGGGAATGCATCACGGGCAGATGATGGGCCATATGAATATGGACTATGGAAAAATGGGCGGCATGGGGAACATGAATCACGGCGACCATGGCTTTGATTTCCACAACGCCAATATGATCAACGGCAAGGCGTTCGATATGAATACGCCGATGTTTGCTGCGACAAAGGGCCAGTTTGAGCGCTGGGTGATTTCAGGCGAAGGGGACATGATGCTGCATCCGTTCCATATCCACGGCACCCAGTTCCGCATTCTCTCTGAGAACGGTAAAGCGCCGGACTCGCATCGCGCGGGCTGGAAGGATACGGTGAAGGTGGAGGGCGGCGTCAGCGAGGTGCTGGTGAAGTTTGACCACGACGCGCCGAAGGAGTTTGCCTACATGGCGCACTGCCATCTGCTGGAACATGAAGATACGGGGATGATGCTGGGCTTTACCGTGTAAAAAAGCCGGGTGGCGGCTTCGCCTTACCCGGCCTACATAGCGTATCCATAGGCCCGGTAAGCGCGTAAGCGCCACCGGGCTTTTCAGTTACTTGTTTTCGTCAGGCAGCGCATACGCGACAATATAGTCGCCCATCTTCGTGCCAAACGAACCGTGACCGCCCGCAGAGATGACAACGTACTGCTTGCCATTCACTTCATAGGTCATCGGCGTGGCTTGTCCACCCGCTGGCAGACGGCCTTGCCACAGTTTCTCACCGTTGGTCATGTTGTACGCGCGCAGGTAGTTATCTGCGGTTGCCGCGATGAACAGCACGTTACCGGCGGTGGAAATTGGGCCACCCAGCATTGGCATACCCATATTGAACGGCACCGGAACCGGCATCGGGAACGGCATGCTGTCCTGTGGTGTACCAATACGTTTTTTCCACACGATCTGGTTAGTTTTCAGATCCAGACCGGAGATGTAACCCCAGGCAGGCTGTTTACACGGCAGACCAAACGGAGACAGGAACGGGTTCAGCGTTACGCCGAACGGTACGCCATACTGCGGCTGAATACCGGCTTCGGTACCGCTGCCTTTCGCGTCTTTCGGCTGCTCCATTGGGTTGCCCGGACCGCGTGGGATCAGACGGGAAACGAACGGTAGCGCCATTGGGTTAGCAATAGCGACCTGACGGTTAGGGTCAACGGAGATCCCGCCCCACTCGAACATCCCCAGGTTACCCGGGAAGACCAGCGTGCCCTGCTCAGAAGGCGGCGTGAAGATGCCTTCATAGCGCAGCTGATGGAACATCACGCGGCACACCAGCTGGTCAAACATCGTGGCGCCCCACATGTCTGCCCCGCTGAGGTCTTTCTTCGGACGGAAGCTCAGATCGGAGAACGGCTGGGTTTTGCTGACGTAATCGCCTTTCGCCGCACCCTGCGGAACCGGTTTTTCCGGTGCCGGCACAACCAGCTTGCCGTTGCTGCGATCCAGTACGAAGATGTTGCCGGTTTTCGCCGGAGCGTAAATCACCGGTACGGTTTTGCCGTTAACGGTAATGTCCGCCAGCGTCGGCTGGGACGGCATATCCATATCCCACAGATCGTGGTGAACGGTCTGATAGCTCCAGGCCAGCTTACCGGTGGTCGCGTTCAATGCCACGATAGCGCTGGCATAACGTTCCTGCTCCGGCGTGCGGTTACCGCCCCAGATATCTGGCGTAGTAACGCCCATCGGCAGGTAGACCAGATCCAGCTTCGCGTCATACGCTGCAGGTGCCCAGGAGTTTGGCGAGTTAAAGGTAAAGGTGTGCTCGTCCGACGGGATCGCATTCGGATCTTTCGCGCCCGGGTCGAAGGCCCACAGCAGTTTACCGGTATTCACGTCGAAACCACGGATAACGCCGGAGGTTTCACGCGTGGAGAAGTTATCCGTTACCGAACCGGCAATCACGATGGTTTTATCGGTGATGATTGGCGGCGAGGTTGGCTCGTACAGACCCGGCGTGGTGTCCGGCATATTGGTCTGCAGATTCAGGATACCTTTGTTGGCAAAGGTTTCACACAGCTTGCCCGTTTCGGCATTGATGGCGAACAGGCGACCATCGTTGACCGGCAGCATGATGCGGCGAGGACAGTCGGCAATGACTTCCGGGCTCGCGTTATCGGCGCGCGCTTCGTGATAAGAGACGCCACGGCAGGTCACGTGCTGGAAGGACGGGTTGGAGTTCAGCTGCGGATCGAAGTGCCATTTCTCTTTACCGGTGGCCGCGTCGAGCGCGAACAGACGCTGGTGCGCCGTACACAGATAAAGCATATCGCCGACTTTAATTGGCGTCACTTCGTTGGTCAGTTCACCCGGATCGTTCGGCATCTTAAGGTCGCCGGTACGGAATACCCAGGCTTCTTTCAGGTTCTTAACGTTGTCCGCGTTGATCTGCTTCAGCGGAGAGTAACGCTGGCCTTCCTGGTTACGACCATAGGCAGGCCAGTCGCCGTCAGCGACCTGTGAGATCGCTGCCGCAGGCGTCGATTCTGCATTCAGCGTACCGTTGATCTCCTGCGGGTCGTTAAAGCCGGCCCAGGTCAGGATACCCCCGCTGATCAGCAGCGCTACCACCAGCGCCGCAACGGCACCGCTGGACGGCACGATCAGGCGACGCCAGACGAACGGCAGGATCAGCCAGATACCGAAGAAGACCAGGATGTCACTGCGCGGCGTCAGCGCCCAGAAGTCAAAGCCGACTTCCCAGACGCCCCAGATCATGGTGGCAAGAAGGAGTGCGGCATACAGCCACAGTGCAGATTGTTTTCTACGCCAGAGCAGGACGGTTACGCCAAGCATAACCAGGCCCGCAATCGGGTAGTACCAGGAGCCGCCGATCGCGACCAGCCAGACGCCACCGATTAACAGGTACAGGCCGCAGAAGGCGGCGAATAGCGCTGTTAATGTCACCAGTAGACGCGGCTGTTTAGAGTTTGTTTCAGCCATAGAAAGTGTACTCGTCAGTTTTTGTTAATAATTTGCTAGCAACTAATTATAGGTATTAACAAGTGTGATCGGAATCACAATATTTGCTTTTTATAACTCATACGCCAGGCTTATCCATTTGCTGATATAATGAGGGGCTTGCGTATCAGTGCTGGATATTAACTCATCCGTATTGAGAGATTTTCATTAAAATCATTTGGTTAGTAATATGAAACATACTGTTGAAGTGATGATCCCGGAAGCCGAGATCAAAGCGCGTATCGCCGAACTGGGTCGTCAAATCACCGAACATTACAAGGACAGCGGCAGCGAAATGGTGCTGGTCGGTCTGTTGCGTGGCTCTTTCATGTTCATGGCAGACCTGTGCCGTGAAGTGCATGTGCCCCACGAAGTCGATTTTATGACCGCCTCCAGCTACGGCAGCGGCATGTCCACCACCCGTGATGTGAAAATCCTGAAAGACCTGGATGAAGATATTCGTGGCAAAGATGTGTTGATCGTTGAGGACATTATCGACTCCGGCAATACGCTGTCAAAAGTGCGCGAGATCCTGAGCCTGCGTGAGCCAAAATCGCTGGCGATTTGCACCCTGCTGGATAAGCCTGACCGCCGTGAAGTACAGGTGCCGGTAGAGTTCGTGGGTTTCTCAATTCCTGACGAATTCGTCGTCGGTTACGGCATTGACTACGCGCAGCGTTATCGCCATCTGCCGTATGTTGGGAAAGTGGTATTGCTGGACGAGTAATTGCGGGCTGATGCCCTCACCCCGGCCCTCTCCCGCAGGGAGAGGGAGAACATCCCCGGCTTTATTTATGATTCACATGCTTAAGCTGAAGGTTGGCAATCCCCGAACGGTAACGCTGCTCCAGCGTTTCGCGGTTGGTGGCGGTCACTTCCAGATTGCGCAGCAGACCATCGTGAATTCCGTACGCCCAGCCGTGGATAGAGACCTTCTGCCCGCGTTTCCAGGCTGATTGCATGATCGTTGAGTGGCCCAGGTTATACACCTGCTCCATCACGTTGAGTTCGCAAAGGGTATCCATGCGACGCTCCTGCGGCATTTCACCCAGCAGTGAGCTATGTTTGAACCAGATATCGCGGATGTGCAGTAGCCAGTTATCAATGAGCCCCAGCTCCGTGTTTTCAACCGCCGCCTGCACGCCGCCGCAGCCGTAATGGCCGCAAATGATGATGTGCTCGACTTGCAGAACGTCAACGGCATACTGAACAACAGAAAGACAGTTGAGATCGGTGTGAATCACCAGATTGGCAACGTTGCGGTGAACGAACAGTTCGCCGGGCTCAAGGCCGGTCAGGCGCTCCGCCGGTACGCGGCTGTCGGAGCATCCAATCCAGAGAAAGCGTGGGTTTTGCGCCTGCGCGAGTTTTCCAAAAAATCCGGGGTCTTCCTCCACCAGCATTTTTGACCATAGTGCATTGTTGCTGATGAGTGTATCTATGTTGTTCATGGAGGTTAGCGACCTGTAACCGAGTAATTGCGTTGCGCTACTATAGGGTAACCCGACTTTTAATGAAACCACACAACGTGTGTCAGAACTGAAGGTAAGTTAATTTCATGGCAATTGCACTGGAGCTTGAGCAGCTTAAAAAAACCTATCCGGGCGGCGTTCAGGCGCTACGCGGAATAGATCTAAAAGTAGAGGCCGGTGATTTTTACGCGCTTCTGGGGCCGAACGGCGCGGGGAAATCGACCACCATTGGGATTATCAGCTCGCTGGTCAATAAAACGTCCGGCCGGGTGAGCGTCTTTGGTTACGACCTGCAAAAAGATGTGGTCAACGCCAAGCGCCAGCTGGGTCTGGTACCGCAGGAGTTCAACTTCAACCCGTTCGAGACGGTGCAGCAGATCGTCGTTAACCAGGCTGGCTATTACGGCGTCGAGCGTAAAGAAGCCCTTGAACGGAGCGAAAAATACCTCAAGCAGCTCGACCTGTGGGAAAAGCGTAACGAACGCGCACGGATGTTATCCGGCGGGATGAAGCGCCGCCTGATGATTGCCCGCGCGCTCATGCACGAGCCAAAACTGCTGATTCTTGATGAGCCAACGGCGGGTGTCGATATTGAACTGCGCCGCTCCATGTGGGGCTTCCTGAAAGACCTCAACGACAAAGGCACCACCATTATTCTGACCACCCACTACCTTGAAGAGGCGGAAATGCTCTGCCGCAACATCGGCATCATCCAGCACGGTGAGCTGGTGGAGAACACCTCGATGAAGAATCTGCTCTCCAAGCTGAAATCAGAAACCTTCATCCTCGATCTGGCGGCTAAAAGCCCGCTGCCGAAGCTTGAAGGGTATCAGTATCGCCTCGTCGATACCTCGACGCTGGAGGTGGAAGTGCTGCGCGAGCAGGGGATTAACAGCGTGTTCTCGCAGCTGAGCGCGCAGGGGATTCAGGTCTTAAGTATGCGTAACAAAGCGAACCGACTGGAAGAGCTGTTTGTCTCTCTGGTACAGGACAAACAAGGAGACAAGGCATGACGCATCTATACTGGGTCGCGCTGAAAAGTATCTGGGCGAAAGAGATTAACCGCTTTATGCGTATCTGGGTGCAAACCCTGGTGCCACCGGTCATCACGATGACGCTCTATTTCATCATCTTCGGTAACCTGATTGGTTCCCGGATTGGTGAAATGCACGGCTTTACCTATATGCAGTTTATCGTGCCGGGACTGATTATGATGGCGGTGATTACTAACGCCTACGCCAATGTAGCGTCGTCATTCTTCAGCGCTAAGTTCCAGCGCAATATTGAAGAGCTGCTGGTTGCGCCTGTGCCGACGCACGTCATTATCGCGGGCTATGTTGGCGGCGGCGTAGCGCGCGGGCTGTGCGTGGGGATCCTGGTCACGGCGATTTCGCTGTTCTTCGTGCCGTTCCAGGTCCACTCGTGGCTGTTCGTCGCGCTGACGCTGCTCCTGACGGCAATCCTCTTCTCGCTGGCCGGACTACTGAACGCTGTGTTCGCTAAGACGTTTGACGATATCAGCCTGATTCCGACCTTCGTGCTGACGCCGCTGACCTATCTCGGCGGGGTGTTCTACTCCCTGACGCTGCTGCCACCGTTCTGGCAGGCGCTGTCGCACCTGAATCCGATTGTCTACATGATCAGCGGTTTTCGCTTTGGCTTCCTCGGCATTACCGATGTGCCGCTGTTTACCACGGTAGCGGTGCTGGTGGTGTTCATCATCGCCTTCTACCTGCTCTGCTGGTATCTGATCCAGCGCGGACGCGGTCTGCGCAGCTAATCTTTTGCCCGGCGACGTTTAGTTTGCCGGGCACTTTCTTTGACAGCTATCACCGAAAGCTAACCTTCACTTCGCTAAACTACTTGCCTGCTAAGGAGAGAGTTATGCTGGGATGGGTTATCACCTGCCACGATGAACAGGCGCAGGAAATACTGGATAAGCTTGAAGCCAGATTTGGCCCGCTGGTGCAATGCCGGGCGGTAAACTACTGGCGCGGGTTGAGCACCAACATGCTTAGCCGCATGATGTGCGATGCCCTGCATGAAACCGACACCGGTGATGGCGTGATCTTTCTTACCGATAAATCGGGCGCGGCGCCTTACCGCGCAGCCGCTTTGCTCAGCCATAAGCACGCGTGCTGTGAAGTGATCTCGGGTATTAACCTCTCCCTGCTGGCGTTAATGTATCCGCAGCGTGGATCCTTAAGCAGCGCTGAGTTTCGCCAGGCCATCGTGGCGCAGGGCGTTCCGGGCGTCAGCAGCTTGTGGCATCAGCAGCAAAAAAATCCTCCTTTCGTCCTGCTCCACGATTTGTATAAGAATTAAACGTTGGTATTGATGTCTCATTTGTTACAATAGCGGCAGTTTTCCGCACCGATTAAGAAACCATGCTACCGCGCATTCTTTTCTTGCTATTGATGCTCATTTCCGGCGTCAGCTCAGCCAGTTTACTCAGCCAGCAAACGCTGCCTGCCCAGTACATGCAAACCACCGAAGACGCGGCAATCTGGGCGCAGGTGGGAAACAGCGTGATCAACGTCGGTAACGTGCGCGCCGGGCAGATCCTCGCCGTTGTGCCCGCGGCGGCGGACTACTATGAATTTCGCTTCGGTTTTGGCACGGGTTTTATCGATAAAGGGCACCTGGAGCCGGTTCAGGGGAAACAGCGCGTTGAGGACAGCCTCGGGGATCTCAATAAACCCCTGAGCAATCAGAATCTCATTACCTGGAAAGACACGCCGGTCTATAACGCGCCGTCGAGCGGTAGCGCGCCGTTCGGCACATTAAGCGCCAATCTTCGCTATCCCATATTAAACAAACTGAAAGACCGCCTGAATCAGACCTGGTTTCAGATCCGCATCGGCAATCGTCTGGCGTGGATCAGCAGCCTGGATGCGCAGGAAGATAATGGACTTCCGGTTCTGACCTACCATCATATTTTGCGTGATGAAGAAAACACGCGCTTTCGACATACGTCCACGACCACCAGCGTACGTGCGTTTAACAACCAGATGGCCTGGTTACGCGATCAAGGCTATACCACCCTGACGATGTACCAGCTGGAAGGGTACGTGCGTAACAAAATGAACCTGCCTGCAAAATCGGTGGTAATAACCTTTGACGACGGCCTGAAATCTGTCAGCCGCTATGCCTATCCTGTGCTGAAAGAATACGGCTTCAAGGCTACCGCATTTATTATCTCTTCCCGCATTAAAGGCCACCCGCAGAAATGGGACCCCAAATCGCTGCAGTTTATGAGCGTGCAGGAGATAAAGGGCATTCAGGATGTGTTTGATATTCAGTCACATACCCACTTCCTGCACCGCGTGGATGGGTATAAGCACCCGATTTTACTGAGCCGCAGCTATCACGTGATTTTGTTTGATTTTGAACGCTCGCGTCGCGCGCTGGCGCAGTTTAACCCGCGCGTGCTCTATCTTTCCTATCCGTTTGGCGGCTACGACAATAAAGCGATAAAGGCGGCAAATGATGCCGGTTTCCATCTGGCAGTGACGACGGTGAAAGGGAAGGTGAAGCCGGGGGATAATCCGTTCTTACTGAAACGCCTGTACATCTTAAGAACGGATTCGCTGGAAACAATGTCGCGGCTGATCAGCAATCAGCCGCAGGGATAATGCTTAAGCAACCTGAACCGGAATCGCCTTCGCGGTACGTTTCATGTCGTTGTCGCCTTCAAAATAGGCGACTTTCGGCTGCCAGCGGCGTGCCTCTTCATCAGACATCATCACGAAGCTGGCGATAATCACAATATCGCCCACGTCCGCGCAGTGCGCTGCCGCGCCGTTAACGGAGATGATTTTAGACCCGCGCTCGGCGGCGATGGCATAGGTTGAGAAACGTTTGCCGTTGTTAACGTTCCAGATATCAATCGCTTCGTTTTCAAGGATGCCCGCGGCATCAAGGAAATCCTGGTCGATGGCGCAGGAGCCTTCATAGTGCAGGTCGGCCTGGGTGACTTTCACACGGTGAAGCTTACCTTGCAGCATTTTGCGAATCATTACGTTTACCTTTCATCTTCCGGGTAGAGAAACCTACGCCAGTTCAACCACTTTGTTGTCGATTAGGCGGGCCTGACCAAGCCATGCCGCCACCAGAATGACCGCACGTTTGCTGGTCTGTGTAAGCTCCAGAAGCGTGTCGGCATCGCGAATTTGAATATCATCAGCGCGGAAGCCTTTATCGTTCAGCGCCTGTTCAGCCAGAGCAATAATCTCTTCGGCAGTTAACTCTTTCGCCAGAAGCTGTTCTGCCATGGTATTCATGACCTTGCTTAAGCCCGGCGCGATTTTACGCTGGTCGGCGGTCAGGTAGCCATTTCGCGAGCTGAGCGCCAGACCGTCTTTGGCGCGTACAATCGGTACGCCGACAATCTCGATATCGTAACCCATATCCGCAACCATCTTGCGGATCAGCGCCAGCTGTTGGAAATCTTTCTCACCGAAGCAGGCAACGTCCGGCTGCACAAGGTTGAACAGCTTGCTGACGATAGTGGAAACGCCGCGGAAATGACCCGGGCGGCTCGCGCCTTCGAGCATTGTGGAAATGCCCGGGACGTCAACGTAGGTTGCCTCTTCAGTACCCTGCGGGTAAACATCCGCCGGTGCAGGTGAGAAGACGATATCCGCATGGCGTTTTTTGAGCTTCTCGCAATCTTCCTGCAGGGTGCGCGGATAGCGTGCCAGATCGTCGGCGCGGTCAAACTGCATTGGGTTAACGAAGATACTGACCACCACGATATCTGCACGGGCTCTTGCTTCGTCAACCAGCTTCATATGGCCGTCATGCAGGTTGCCCATGGTCGGGACCAGTGCGATACGTTTACCTTCCTGACGCGCACGACGGATATGCTGGCGAAGCAGCGGCAGGGTTTCAATGATTAGCACAACGAGACTCCTTAATGGAAACTGTGTTCTTCACCCGGGTAAACACCGGATTCAACGTCGGCAATATACTGCCTGACCGCAGCGCGCATGTCGCCCGCTTCGGTGAGGAAATTTTTGGCAAATTTTGGAATATGTCCGCCAGTGATGCCAAAGGCGTCGTGCATCACCAGAATCTGACCGTCAGTCACGTTGCCCGCACCAATACCAATCACCGGAATCGACAGAGCTTCAGTAATGCGCTTCGCCAGCTCAACCGGCACGCACTCCAGCACCAGCAGTTGGGCACCTGCGGCTTCCAGCGCCAGGGCATCATCCAGCAGCGTCTGGGCTGCATCACCACGGCCCTGCACTTTATATCCACCAAAGATGTTGACGGATTGCGGCGTCAAACCCAAATGGCCGCACACCGGCACGGCACGCTCGGTGAGCATCTTCACCGTATCCACCAGCCAGGCGCCGCCTTCAACTTTGACCATATTAGCGCCCGCACGCATCACCGCTGCCGCGTTTTCAAATGCCTGCTCCGGCGTGGCGTAGGCCATAAACGGCAGATCGGAAAGCAGCAGGCAGGCTGGGGCGCCACGGCGCACGGCGCGGGTATGGTAAGCGATATCCTCAACCGTCACCGGCAGGGTGGAATCATGTCCTTGTACCGTCATCCCTAACGAATCTCCGACCAGCATGACGTTGATCCCCTCTTCGGCAAACAGTTTGGCGAAGCTGTAGTCATACGCGGTGATGGTGGCGAAGCGTTTTTTTTCCTGTTTGCATTTCTGCAGTAAGGAGATGGTGGTTGGTTTCATACTGTTTCCTGATAGCCCAAAGCGAATCTTTGCGCATTCTAACAGTAACATTCGAGGGAACAATGATTTTAGGTAACCGATTAGCCACAATTATTTTGAGGCTAATCAGCAGGGGGACCCGATCACCAGCGAGCGGGTCTTTCCGCGTTGAGGCTGTCCAGAATGGACTTAAGTGGGGTGCCATCCGGGAAGATAAGATCGGGCGCGACTTCAAACAGCGGCCAGAGCATAAACCCGCGATTTTTCATGTCGTAATGCGGAACGGTGAGACGTTCAGTGTTAATGGTCTCGTGACCAAACAGCATAATGTCGAGGTCCAGCGTGCGCGGTCCCCAGCGCTCGGCTTTGCGAACGCGGCCCTGCTGCAGTTCGATGCGCTGGGTATTGTCCAGCAGCTCTTCTGGGCCCAGTTCAGTCTCAAGGATCACGGCGGCGTTCAGATAATCAGGCTGATCCTGCGGACCCAGCGGCGGAGTGCGGTAGAACGAGGAGACAGCCACAATCTTGCTTTGCGGGATCTCACCCAGCGCCTGTACGGCAGCATTCACCTGCTCCAGCGGAGAGGCTAAATTGCTGCCGATGGCGATATACGCGAGGGTCATGCTGTTCCTTCACGACGCGGCGCGCGTTTGCGCGGGCGACGATGACGGCGACGCGGTTCCGGCTCTTCATCCAGCCCGGTGAGCATATCTTTTTGTTCTGGCGGGGCGGAAACCTGGAATTCGGCCCACCACTGCGCCAGACGCTGCAGCTCCTGGTTGCGTTCAATTTCCGCGCGCAGCGACAGGAGATCGAAGGCTGCGCGGAATTTAGGATGCTCCATCAGCTTCCAGGCGCGTTTGCCCTGACGACGGGACATGCGCAGCTGAAGCTGCCAGATATCGCGCACCAGAGTGGTAATACGTTTCGGAATGGCGAGCGTGCGGCAGCCTTCGTCGAGCACGTCGTTGGCGGCCAGCGCGAACGCATCGTAATAGGCGAGTCCGCTCTCCTGGGTGATGCGCTGGGCCGTTTCCAGCAGCGGATACCAGAACATCGCGGCAAACAGGAACGCCGGGTTCACGCGCATGTCGTTGCGAATGCGGGTATCGGTATTTTTCAGCACCTGCACAATCATCCGCTCCATTGGGCTGTCACCGTTTTCGGTGAAGTAGCGGGTAATGGTCGGGAACAGCGGCTGGAACAGGTTGTATTCACGCAGCAGATTGTAGGTTTCAAAGCCGTGGCCGGCCTGCAGCAGCTTCAGGGCCTCTTCGAACAGGCGGGCAGGGGGCACGTCGTTAATCAGAGTCGCCAGACGCGGAATAGGCTCTGCCGTTTCCGGGCTGATGCGCATGTTCAGCTTGGCGGCGAAACGCACGGCGCGCAGCATACGCACGGGATCTTCACGGTAGCGCGTTTCCGGCGTGCCGATCAGACGGATCAGACCTTCTTTCAGGTCCTGCATGCCGCCGACGTAATCGCGCACGGTGAAATCCGCCACGCTGTAATAAAGGCTATTGATGGTGAAGTCGCGACGCTGGGCATCTTCTTCGATGGACCCGAAGATATTGTCACGCAGCAGCATACCGTTCTGGCCGCGCTGTGACGTCGTGCGATCGGACGCGCCGGCTTCGTGGTGGCCGCGGAAGGTTGCCACTTCGATAATTTCCGGGCCAAACATCACGTGAGCCAGACGGAAACGGCGGCCAACGAGACGGCAGTTACGGAATAGTTTGCGCACCTGCTCAGGCGTGGCGCTGGTCGTCACGTCGAAATCTTTCGGTTTTTTGCCCAGCAGTAAATCACGCACTCCACCGCCTACGAGATAGGCCTCGTAGCCCGCTTTATTCAGACGATAGAGCACCTTGAGGGCATTTTCACTGATATCTTTGCGGGAAATTGTGTGCTGCTCACGCGGAATAACCGACATGTGTGGCTGTGCAATAGCATCGTTCGCCATGCTCTCTTCGCGGCTTAGCACTTTACGGCAAAAATTAGCGACTCGGGTAAAAATGGTACACCTCGTAGTGTGTTTTGTTATGAAAAAAGCGGCTAATCATAGCTCAGCGCAACGCATTTGAGAATGCTGGATTTTGGGCACTGCCGCGAGCGTCCAGTTGGCAACGGCCATTTTCAGCAGTTCGTCAATACGCAGATCCTGCCATTCGTTGGTTACATTCTGGTTGAGAAACCGCAGCGCGTCGATCAAAACAGGACGCGGATCGCCCTCTGGCAGGGCCGGGGCGTGGTTCTGCTTTGACAATTTTAAGCCCTGCGCATTAACCGCCAGCGGCAGATGAATGTAATCCGGGGCCGTCCAGCCAAACTGGTGATACAGCGATATTTGTCGCACGGTGGGCTCGACCAGATCCGCCCCGCGCACAATCTCCGTCACGCCCTGAAAACGATCGTCGACGACCACGGCCAGGTTGTAGGCGAAAAGGCCGTCACGACGGTGAATAATAAAGTCCTCACGCGCCAGACGTTCATCGGCATGAATCTCACCGGAGAGGAGATCGTTAAAGCGCGTCACCGGGGAGCGCTGCTTGATGCGCACGGCGGCATTTTCCGGGGGGAGATTGAGCGTACGACAGTGGCCATCATAGACCCCACCCACGCTCTGGATACGCGCGCGGGTGCAGGTGCAGTTATAGGCAAGCCCCCGATCGCGAAGCCAGGCCAGACGTTCCCGATAAGCATCGTGACGTTTTGACTGCCAGAGCACCTCGTCATCCCAGTGAAGACCGTAATGTTCCAGCTGACGCAGAATGGTCTCTGCTGCACCGGGAACTTCACGCGGAGGGTCAATATCTTCAATGCGGACAAGCCATTTTCCCAGGCGGGCGCGAGCCTGCAGGTAGCTGCCGAGCGCGGCAATTAATGAGCCGAAGTGTAATTCACCGGAAGGAGATGGCGCGAAGCGCCCAATATAGTGTGATTCAGACATATCAACAGTAACAAGGCGGGAGAGACTCCCGCCTTTGGAGTGTGTAAACAGCGCTGGTGTTAACCGGCCATCTGTTTTTCGCGGATTTCGGCCAGCGTTTTACAGTCGATGCACAGATCGGCGGTTGGACGCGCTTCCAGGCGACGAATACCGATTTCAACACCGCAGGATTCGCAGTAGCCAAAATCTTCGTCTTCGACTTTTTTCAGCGTTTTCTCGATCTTTTTGATCAGTTTGCGTTCGCGGTCACGGTTACGCAGTTCGAGGCTGAACTCTTCTTCCTGAGCGGCACGGTCTACCGGATCCGGGAAGTTGGCAGCTTCATCCTGCATATGAGTAACGGTGCGATCGACTTCATCCCTGAGTTGATTACGCCATGCTTCAAGAATACGCTTGAAGTGCGACAGCTGGGCTTCGTTCATATACTCTTCGCCCGGCTTCTCTTGATACGGCTCCACCCCAGCGATGGCGAGAATACTCAGGGACGATGTTTTACGGTTTTGCCCTTCTTGCATGTTGCTTCTCCTTAACACGCACTATCGATCCCCGTGTTGGGGGAAAAATCAGGTCGCTATAAATAGCAGATGCTTTTCCGTATGGCAATTATCTAAACGTAACACTTGACAAGCCTGTGAGGAAAAGCGTATTTGCGCACGCGGCCAGAACACTTATTCGTCAATCGTCTAATCCCTTATAAGACAATGGGAAGAGAGGATCTCAGAGTCATATTATCGGCAGAAAGTTCCGCTTTATAAGCGAAAACCTCTACCCCCTGCTTTTGTGCCTCATTCAACAATTGCGCGTATTTAGGGTCAATATGGCGGGCAGGGGAGAAACGTTCAATGGCTGAATGCAATACTGCAAACAGCAATACGGCGCGTTTGCCCGCCGCCGCAACACTCATTAGCTCTCGCAGATGCTTCTGGCCACGTAGCGTTACCGCATCCGGGAAGTAGCCATTTTCCTGTTCCGCTAACGTCACTGATTTCACTTCAATATAGCACTCCGGCCTGTCTTCCGCCTGTAACATGAAGTCAATTCTGCTGCCCTCATCGCCATATTTCACTTCACTTTTATGCGTGCCATATCCCACCAGTTCGGGAATTGTGCCAAGGGTCAGCGCTTCCTTAACCAGCTGATTGGCGCGCTGGGTATTAACGCAAATAAATGCCCCGTTTTGGGTTTCGGTCATTTCCCAGGTATGGGCATATTTCCGTTTACTATTTTCTGATGTGGAATACCAGACCCTGTCACCCGGCGTCGCACATCCCGTCATGGCTCCGGTATTGGGGCAGTGCAGGGTGAGCTGAACCCCTTCGGGGGTAATCACATCGGCGAGGAAGCGTTTGTAGCGTTGGATTAACGTGGCGTGCTGCAGAGGAGGACTAAACTTCATCAGAATTCCTTTCGGTGTTGCCCAGCGTCCAGCGCTGTAGCGGCGTATAACGGGTGCGTCCCTGTGCAAAGACGGATTCATAAAGCGCGAATGTGTTGACCGGAAACGCCCAGTGAAAACCCGGCGGCGGGATGGCAACGGCCTGACCGGCATCGCGCAGCAGCGTGATATGTGGATGAAACGGCTGTGGGCTCTGATAACAGCCGCTGCGCGCCGCCTGCGCGCGCAGCATGTTCGCCAGCTGCAATAATCCGCGCGGCGGCTGGCGCGTTCCCAGCCAGACCACGCGCGAACGCAGCCACTGACCCGCGTCGTCAAGTTGCAGCGTAAATTCCGGCTGGGCAATACGCCCGGCCATTGCGGCTAATGCCCGCTGTTTTTCGGCGCTGACGTCGCCCAAAAAGGCCAGCGTCAGGTGCAGGTTAGCCGCCGCAACAGGACGGCCTGCTTCCGGCGCGAAGTTGTCAGCACGCCAGCGAACAATTTGACGCTGTATCGTGGTGGGCAATTCAATGGCAAAAAACAGCCGTTTCGACTCAGGCATACGGAGGACTCGGTAATGATATGCGCCGATGCTACAATGTACGCCGACTAATGTTAACCCTCTGGAGCTGTTAGTGTCCTCATTGCCGGTCGCCGTCGTTCTTCCTGACCTTCTCGCTGCCTTACGCCACTCCCCGCAGGTTTTGCTGAATGCCCCGACGGGGGCGGGTAAGTCCACCTGGCTGCCGCTGCAGATTCTGAAAGACGGGAACATCAGCGGGAAAATTATCCTGCTGGAGCCGCGCAGGCTGGCCGCGCGCAACGTGGCGCAGCGCCTGGCGGAGCTGCTGAATGAAAAACCGGGCGAAACGGTAGGTTACAGGATGCGTGCCGAGACCTGCGTTGGCCCGACCACGCGTCTTGAAGTGGTCACCGAGGGCATTCTTACCCGCATGCTGCAAAACGATCCGGAGCTGAACGGCGTTGGGCTGGTGATCCTGGATGAATTCCACGAGCGCAGCCTGCAGGCGGATCTGGCCCTCGCGCTGTTGCTGGACGTTCAGCAGGGGCTGCGCGACGATCTCCGGCTTTTGATAATGTCGGCCACGCTGGACAATGAGCGGCTACGGCAGGCGCTACCCGATGCGCCTGTTATCAGCTCTGAAGGGCGGGCGTATCCAGTTGAACGCCGCTATCAACCGCTTCCGACCCACCAGCGTTTTGACGAAGCGGTCGCCATCGCAACCGCAGAACTGCTGCGTCAGGAACCCGGCTCGCTGCTTCTGTTTTTGCCGGGTGTCGGTGAGATCCAGCGCGTGCAGGAGCAGCTTTCTACCCGTGTAGGCGGCGATGTGCTGCTTTGCCCGCTTTACGGCGCGCTGTCACTGCAGGATCAGCGTAAAGCTATCCTTCCTGCCCCGGTGGGGCAGCGCAAGGTGGTGCTGGCAACCAACATTGCTGAAACCAGTTTGACCATTGAAGGTATTCGCCTGGTGGTGGATAGCGCGCAGGAGCGGGTGGCAAGCTTTGACCCGCGTACCGGGCTGACTAAACTCCTGACGCAGCGCATCAGCCAGGCGTCGATGGTGCAGCGCGCTGGCCGAGCGGGGCGTCTTGAGCCGGGTATCTGCCTGCATTTGACCAGCGCGGAACAGGCTGAACGTGCTGCACAGCAAAGCACGCCAGAAATTTTACAAAGTGATTTGTCGGGTCTGGTGATGGATCTGCTGCAGTGGGGCTGTCCGGATCCTGGACAGCTTACCTGGCTTGATTCTCCCCCTGTCGTTAACCTCGCCGCTGCGCGCACGTTGCTGACGCAGCTTGGCGCGCTGGAAGGCGAGCGTCTGACGGCGCGCGGCCAGAAAATGGCGGCGCTGGGCAACGATCCGCGTCTGGCCGCGATGCTGGTGGCTGCGCAAGGGGAAGATGAAATTGCCACGGCGGCAAAACTGGCGGCTATTCTTGAGGAGCCGCCGCGTGGAGGCAGCAGCGATCTGGGGAAGGCTTTTTCGCGCAATCAGGGAAACTGGCAGCAGCGGGCGCAGCAGTTGTGCAAACGCCTGAATAGCCGGGGAGGAGCGCCTGACAGCGATAAGATTGCCTTCCTGCTGGCCCAGGCCTTCCCGGACAGGATTGCGCGCCGGCGCGGGCTGGACGGTCGCTACCAGCTGGCAAACGGCATGGGTGCGATGCTGGACAGCGATGACGCCCTGACGCGTCACGAGTGGCTGATTGCGCCGCTCCTGCTGCAGGGCAGCCATTCTCCGGATGCGCGTATCCTGCAGGCGATAGCCGTAGATATTGACGCTCTGACGCGTACCTGTCCGCAACTGCTTCAGCAATCTGATACCGTGGAGTGGGATGACGCCCAGGGCACGCTTAAGGCGTTTCGTCGCAGCCGGATTGGAAAGCTGACGCTTGGAACGAAGCCGCTGGCGAAGCCGTCGGAAGAAGAGCTGCATCAGGCGATGCTGAATGGCATTCGGGAAAAAGGGTTGAGTGCCCTGAACTGGACGCCGGAAGCGGATCAGTACCGCATTCGTCTGCACTGCGCCGCGAAGTGGCTGCCGGAATACGGTTGGCCTGCGGTGGATGACGAGACGCTGCTGGCTACGCTTGAGCACTGGCTGCTGCCGCAAATGAGCGGCGTACACTCCCTGCGAGCCCTTAAGGCGCTTGATGTTAAGACCGCGTTACAGAATTTACTGGACTGGTCATTACGTCAACGTCTGGATAGTGAACTGCCAGGGCATTACACTGTGCCGACCGGAAGCCGGATTACTATCCGTTATCATGAGGATAATCCGCCGGCGCTGGCGGTTCGGATGCAGGAAATGTTTGGTGAAGCCACCACGCCGTCCATTGCGGAAGGGCGCGTGCCGTTGGTGCTTGAGCTGCTGTCGCCTGCGCATCGCCCCTTGCAGATCACCCGAGATTTGGGGGCGTTCTGGGCGGGGAGCTACCGTGACGTGCAGAAAGAGATGAAGGGGCGGTACCCCAAACACGTCTGGCCGGACGATCCGGCGAATACGGCGCCGACGCGGCGAACGAAGAAATATTCGTAAAAGGGAGTGTGGCCTGATGGCCTCACCCCGGCCCTCTCCCACAGGGAGAGGGAGAACTAATTTTGAGAGATTTCTTCTTTCACAGGCCTGTGAAAGAAAAGAAAATCTGGCCTTTGCGCCTGAAAGTTGCGGAGAAAAAGCATGGCGGGGAATGACCGCGAGCCAATAGGACGTAAGGGAAAACCAACGCGTCCGGCGAAAGAAAAAGTAAGCCGTCGTCGCCTCAGAGATGAGGACTATGACGATGACTATGAAGACGATGATGAGGATGAAGAACCGATGCCGCGTAAAGGGAAAGGCAAAGGGCGTAAGCCTCGGGGCAAGCGCGGCTGGTTCTGGCTGCTGCTGAAGCTGTTTATTGTTTTTGTCGTGCTGATGGCAATTTACGGCGTGTATTTGGATCAGAAGATCCGCAGCCGTATCGACGGTAAAGTCTGGCAGCTACCTGCGGCAGTGTATGGCCGTATGGTGAACCTTGAGCCAGATATGTCCATCACTAAGAACGAGATGGTTAAACTGCTGGAAGCCACCCAGTATCGTCAGGTGTCAAAAATGACGCGGCCTGGCGAATTTACCGTGCAGTCCAACAGCATTGAGATGATCCGTCGTCCGTTTGATTTCCCGGACAGTAAAGAAGGACAGGTGCGAGCGCGTCTGACCTTTGACGGCGATCGTCTGGATACCATCGAGAACATGGATAATAACCGTCAGTTCGGTTTCTTCCGTCTCGATCCGCGTCTGATCACCATGCTTTCGTCAGCAAACGGCGAGCAGCGTCTGTTCGTGGCGCGTAATGGCTTCCCGGATCTGCTGGTCGATACCCTGCTGGCAACCGAAGACCGTCACTTCTACGAGCACGACGGCATCAGCCTCTACTCGATTGGTCGTGCGGTGCTGGCTAACCTGACTGCCGGTCGGACCGTGCAGGGGGCGAGTACGCTGACCCAGCAGCTGGTGAAGAACCTGTTCCTCTCCAGCGAGCGCTCCTACTGGCGTAAAGCGAACGAAGCCTATATGGCCGTGCTGATGGACGCGCGTTACAGCAAGGATCGTATCCTTGAGCTGTATATGAACGAGGTGTATCTCGGTCAGAGCGGCGATAACGAAATCCGCGGCTTCCCGCTGGCGAGCCTGTACTACTTTGGTCGTCCGGTGGAAGAGCTGAGCCTGGATCAGCAGGCGCTGCTGGTGGGCATGGTGAAAGGGGCGTCCATTTATAATCCGTGGCGTAACCCGAAACTGGCCCTGGAGCGTCGTAACCTGGTGCTGCGTCTGCTGCAACAACAGCAGGTGATTGACCAGGAGCTGTACGACATGCTGAGCGCACGTCCGCTTGGCGTTCAGCCGCGCGGTGGGGTGATCTCGCCTCAGCCTGCGTTTATGCAGCTGGTGCGTCAGGAACTGCAAAGCAAGCTTGGTGATAAGGTCAAAGATCTCTCCGGCGTGAAGATCTTCACCACCTTTGACTCCGTGGCGCAGGATGCAGCAGAAAAAGCGGCGGTAGAAGGCATTCCGGCGCTGAAGAAACAGCGTAAGCTCTCCGATCTGGAAACCGCGATGGTGGTGGTTGACCGCAACTCCGGCGAAGTTCGTGCGATGGTGGGAGGTGCCGAGCCGCAGTTTGCAGGCTACAACCGTGCCATGCAGGCGCGTCGCTCGATCGGCTCTCTGGCAAAACCAGCAACCTATCTCACTGCCCTGAGTCAGCCAAACCAGTATCGCCTGAATACCTGGATTGCGGATGCGCCTATCTCCCTGCGCCAGCCTAACGGCCAGGTGTGGTCACCGCAGAACGACGATAAGCAGTTCAGCGGGCAGGTGATGCTGGTGGATGCGTTGACCCGTTCCATGAACGTGCCGACGGTAAACCTGGGCATGTCGCTGGGCCTGCCGGCCATTGTCGATACCTGGCAGAAGCTGGGCGTGGCGAAAGATCAGCTGCACCCGGTACCGGCGATGATCCTGGGCGCGCTTAACCTGACGCCAATCGAAGTGGCGCAGGCGTTCCAGACCATCGCCAGCGGCGGTAACCGCGCACCGCTCTCCGCCCTGCGTTCGGTGATTGCCGAAGATGGCTCCGTGCTGTATCAGAGCTTCCCGCAGGCGGAGCGTGCAGTTCCTGCTCAGGCCGCCTATATGACGCTGTGGACGATGCAGCAGGTGGTGCAGCGCGGTACCGGGCGTCAGCTGGGTGCGAAGTATCCGGGTCTGCATCTGGCGGGTAAAACCGGGACCACCAACAACAACGTCGATACCTGGTTTGCCGGGATTGATGGCCGTGAAGTGGTGATCACCTGGGTAGGCCGCGATAACAACCAGCCGACCAAGCTGTACGGCGCGAGCGGGGCGATGTCGATTTACCAGCGCTATCTGGCAAATCAGTCCCCGGTGCCGCTGAACCTTGTCGCGCCGGAAGATATCGTCGATATGGGCGTGGACAGCTCCGGTAACTTCGTCTGCGGCGGCGGAATGCGTACTCTGCCGGTCTGGACAACCAACCCGGATTCCCTGTGCCAGCAGAGCCAGCCTGAACAGCCGACCGGTAACCCGTTCGACCAGTCTTCTCAGCCACAGCAGCAGCAACAGCCGCAGCAGCAGAATGAGAAGAAAGACAGCGACGGTGTTGCGGGCTGGATTAAAGACATGTTCGGCGGTAACTAACCTTGTAAAGCCCTCTTCCCCGGAAGGGGGCTTTTTTTACCCGTAGACCTCATTTCGTTAACCCTCGTTTTAACTCTGATTAACCCTTCGTTTTCTCTTGATGATTTCTTAAACCCTTAATTCTCATAGGGCCGCTTACTGCTTGCTATGCAACCAGCGTTTCGCATATTATTCTGGCGCTCATAATAATAATTCTCGTTTACGTTATCATTCACTTTCACATCAGAGATTCAACATGGCGCTTTCCAATACTGCTCAGCCAATGAACACGTCGCTGCGTAAACTCGCGGTCGTCGTCGCCACAGCGGTTGCCGGCATGTCAACTTATGCACATGCTGCCGAAACCCCGAAAAAAGAAGAAACCATTACGGTAACAGCAGCTCCTGCGGCACAGGAAAGTGCCTGGGGCCCTGCTGCTACCATCGCCGCAAGGCAATCCGCGACCGGAACCAAAACGGATACCCCTATTCAAAAGGTTCCGCAGTCTATTTCTGTCGTCACTGCCGAAGAGATGGCGCTGCATCAGCCGCGCTCGGTGAAAGAAGCCCTGAGCTATACGCCGGGCGTTGCGGTAGGCACGCGCGGTGCGTCTAACACCTATGACTATCTGATTATTCGCGGCTTCGCAGCCGATGGTCAGACGCAGAATAACTACCTCGACGGCATGAAAATGCAGGGGAACTTCTATAACGACGCGGTGATTGATCCTTATATGCTGGAGCGCGCCGAGATCATGCGCGGTCCGGTTTCCGTTTTGTACGGTAAAAGCAGCCCTGGCGGGTTGCTGAACATGGTCAGTAAGCGCCCAACAACCGAGCCCCTGAAAGAGATCCAGTTCAAAGTCGGCACGGACAGCCTGTTCCAGACCGGGTTCGACTTTAGCGATGCAATCGACGATGACGGCGTTTACTCTTACCGTTTAACGGGCGTTGCGCGTTCTAATAATTCCCAGCAGGAAGGTAAGGGCGAGCAGCGTTACGCCATCGCGCCATCGTTCTCCTGGCGTCCGGATGATAAAACCACCTTCACGTTCCTCTCCTATTTCCAGAACGAACCTGAAACGGGCTACTACGGCTGGCTGCCAAAAGAGGGAACGGTTGATCCGCTGCCGAACGGCGATCGTCTGCCGACGAACTTCAACGAAGGCGCGAAGAACAATACCTATTCCCGTAACCAGAAAATGGTGGGATACAGCTTCGACCACGAGTTCAATGATACCTTTACCGTGCGTCAGAACCTGCGCTATGCGCAGAATAAAACTTCCCAAAACAGCGTCTACGGCTACGGCATGTGTTCCGATCCGCTCTACTCGAGTAATCCGGCATCCAGCCCTTGCGCGAGCGTTCCTCAGTCGCAGTGGGGTCATACGCTGACTCGCCAGTATGTGATCGATAACGAGAAGCTGGAAAACTTCACTGTTGATACGCAGTTGCAGAGCAAGTTCGCGACAGGTTCACTCGATCATACTCTGCTGACTGGGGTGGATTTCATGCGCATGCGTAATGACATCGACTCGTGGTTCGGCTATGCCGGTTCCGTTGCGCCATCTGATATCTATAACCTCGATCGTAGCGATTTCGATTTCGCTTCACATCCTGGACCGTCAGGTGCCTATCAGGTGTTGAACAAGCAAAAACAGACCGGCGTTTACGCTCAGGATCAAATTGAGTGGGACAAAGTCCTGGTAACCCTGGGCGGTCGTTATGACTGGGCCGATCAGGAATCCTACAACCGCGTGACGAACACCACCTCCAAACGTGATGATACCCAGTTCACCTGGCGCGGTGGCGTTAACTACCTGTTTGATAACGGTATAACCCCGTACTTTAGCTATAGCGAGTCGTTTGAACCGGCTTCTCAGACCGGAGCGAACGGCAACGTCTTTGCACCGTCTAAAGGCAAACAGTACGAAGCGGGCGTGAAATACGTGCCGAACGATCGTCCGATCGTCGTCACCGGTGCGTTGTACCAGTTGACCAAAACCAACAACCTGATGGCGGACCCGGCGGGCTCCTTCTTCTCGGTACAGGGCGGTGAAATCCGCGCGCGTGGCGTAGAGGTGGAAGCGAAAGCGGCCCTGTCTGCAAGCGTTAACCTGGTGGGTTCTTATACCTATACCGATGCCGAATACACCACAGACACCACTTATAAAGGCAACACGCCTGCTCAGGTTCCAAAACACATGGCATCGCTGTGGGGTGATTACACGCTGTTTGACGGTACGCTGTCTGGCCTGACGCTGGGTACCGGCGTGCGTTACACGGGTTCAAGCTATGGCGATCCGGCGAACTCCTTTAAAGTGGGCAGCTACACCGTTGTCGATGCGCTGGTCAGATACGATCTGGCACGCGTTGGCATGGCTGGCTCAAACGTCGCGCTACACGTGAACAACCTGTTCGATCGTGAGTACGTTGCCAGCTGCTTTAATACTTACGGCTGCTTCTGGGGTGCTGAACGTCAGGTTGTTGCCACCGCGACCTTCCGCTTCTAATCTCTCTTCGGGCACGGTTCGCCGTGCCCTTTTTATTTAAGTTGGCTGATATGCAGGATAATCAAACGCAACCCGACACCACCTTTACGCTTAACCATCTCTCCTTTCGCGTACCCGGGCGCACCTTGCTGCATCCGCTCTCTTTGACGTTTCCCGCAGGTAAAGTCACTGGCCTGATTGGTCATAACGGTTCCGGTAAATCTACGCTGCTCAAGATGCTGGGGCGCCATCAGCCGCCTTCTGAAGGCGATATTCTGCTGGATGACCAGCCGCTGGAGAGCTGGAGCAGCAAAGCGTTTGCCCGCAAAGTGGCCTATCTGCCGCAGCAGCTGCCGCAGGCGGAAGGGATGACGGTGCGTGAGCTGGTGGCAATTGGGCGTTATCCCTGGCACGGGGCGCTTGGGCGCTTTGGCGTTGCTGACAGAGAGAAAGTGGAAGAGGCGATTGCGCTGGTCGGGCTGAAACCGCTGGCGCACCGTCTGGTGGATAGCCTGTCCGGCGGCGAGCGCCAGCGCGCGTGGATTGCGATGCTGGTGGCGCAGGACAGCCGCTGCCTGCTGCTGGATGAGCCAACCTCCGCGCTGGATATTGCCCATCAGGTCGACGTGCTGGCGCTGGTGCACCGCTTAAGCCAGGAACGTGGTCTGACGGTCATTGCGGTCCTGCACGATATCAACATGGCGGCACGCTACTGTGACTACCTTGTTGCGCTGCGCGGTGGCGAAATGATTGCGCAGGGTACACCATCCGAGCTGATGCGCAGCGAAACGCTGGAACATATTTACGGTATTCCGATGGGTATTCTGCCTCACCCGGCCGGGGCTGCACCGGTGAGCTTTGTCTACTGATGCTGAATAACACACGCATTAGCCGCCGTCGCCTGCTGACGGCGATGGCCCTTTCACCGCTGCTGTTAAAAATGAATACGGCGCGTGCTGCCACCGTCGATCCGCACCGTATTGTGGCCCTGGAGTGGCTGCCGGTCGAACTGATGATGGCGCTCGGCGTCACGCCCTACGGCGTCGCGGACATTCCCAACTATAACCTCTGGGTGAACGAGCCAAAGCTGCCGGACTCGGTAATCGACGTCGGCCTGCGAACGGAGCCAAACCTTGAGCTGCTCACCCAGATGAAACCCTCGTTCCTGTTCTGGTCTGCGGGCTACGGTCCCTCAGAGGAGGTCATGGCGCGCATTGCGCCCGGGCGCGGATTCGCTTTCAGCGACGGTAAAAAACCGCTGGCCGTAGCGAAAAATTCGATTAACGAGATGGCGCATTTCCTCAACCGCGAGGTGGAGGCCAAAAAACACCTCGACGAATTTGATGCCCTGCTCGACTCCCTGAAGCCGCGCTTTGCTCACCGGGGCGATCGTCCGCTGCTGATGGTGACGCTGCTGGATGCCCGCCATATGCTGGTCTTCGGTAAAAACTGTCTTTTCCAGGAGGTGCTGGACAGCTTCGGCATTCGTAATGCCTGGGAAGGGGAGATGACGTTCTGGGGCAGTACCGCCGTGGGTATCGACCGTCTGGCGGCGTTTCGCGACGTGGACGTGCTGTGTTTCGACCACGGCAACGAACGCGACATGCAAACCCTGATGGCGACTCCGCTCTGGCAGGCGATGCCGTTTGTGCGCGAGAAGCGCTTCCAGCGCGCTCCGGCGGTCTGGTTCTACGGCGCGACGCTGTCGGCCATGCATTTTGCCCGCGTGCTTGATAACGCTCTGGGAGGTAAAGCATGAGTACGCGTATCGCCCGTTTCCCGGCGCTTCTGCTGATGCTGATTTTTCTTGCCGCGCTGGCGTTAACCGGGTTCAACCTCTCTGCCGCGTTACCTCGCGCGCAATGGGGAGCCGCGCTGGCCTCGCCGGATATCGACAATATTCAGCAGATGCTGTTCCACTACAGCCTGCTGCCGCGTCTGGCAATCTCCCTGTTAGTCGGTGCCGGTTTAGGGCTGGTGGGCGTGCTGTTCCAGCAGGTTTTACGTAACCCGCTGGCAGAGCCAACCACGCTCGGCGTCGCGACCGGCGCACAGCTTGGGATCACCATCACCACCCTGTGGACGCTGCCGGGAGCGTTAACCTCGCAGTTTGCAGCACTCGCGGGTGCGTGCGTGGTGGGCGCGCTGGTCTTTGGCGTGGCCTGGGGCAAACGCCTTTCTCCCGTGACGCTTATCCTGGCCGGGCTGGTGGTGAGCCTGTACTGCGGGGCGATTAACCAGCTGCTGGTGTTGTTCCATCACGATCGGCTGCAAAGCATGTTCCTGTGGAGTACCGGCACGCTCACCCAGACCGACTGGAGCGTTGTGCTGCGCCTGTGGCCGCAGCTGGCTGGCGGCGTCGTGCTGACGCTGCTGCTCCTGCGCCCTCTGACGCTCATGGGGCTGGACGATGGCGTGGCGCGCAATCTCGGTCTGGCCCTGTCGCTGGCTCGCCTGGCGGCGCTGACGCTGGCGATCGTATTGAGTGCCCTGCTGGTGAACGCGGTCGGCATCATCGGGTTTATCGGCCTGTTTGCGCCGCTGCTGGCGAAAATGCTCGGCGCGCGTCGCCTGCTGGCGCGTCTGATGCTGGCGCCGCTCATTGGGGCGCTGATCCTCTGGCTTTCCGATCAGCTTATTCTCTGGCTGGCGCAGGTCTGGAGGGAAGTGTCCACCGGCTCTGTGACCGCGCTTATCGGGGCGCCGCTGCTGCTGTGGCTGCTCCCGCGCCTGCGCAGCATGAGCGCACCGGCGATGGACGCTGGCGACAAAGTCTACGCTGAACGTCAGTCGGTGCTGTGGTTTAGCCTTGCCGGTCTGGCGGTGCTGATTATCGCCTCGTTCGCGGCGCTCTCATTCGGACGCGATGCCTCGGGCTGGCACTGGGCAACGGGCGATTTACTCAACGACCTGCTGCAGTGGCGCTGGCCGCGTATCTTTGCTGCGCTGATCGCAGGGGTAATGCTGGCGGTAGCGGGGTGCATTATTCAGCGTCTTACCGGCAACCCGATGGCGAGCCCGGAAGTGCTTGGGATCAGCTCCGGCGCCGCCTTTGGCGTGGTGCTGATGCTGTTCTTTGTGCCGGGGAATGCGTTTGGCTGGCTGATGCCTGCCGGCAGTCTCGGTGCGGCAGTTACGCTGATGATTATCCTGATTGCCGCCGGTCGCGGCGGGTTTTCACCGCACCGCATGCTGCTGGCGGGGATGGCGCTCAGCACCGCGTTCACGATGCTGCTGATGATGCTGCAGGCGAGCGGCGATCCGCGTATGGCGAAGATCCTGACCTGGATTTCCGGCTCAACGTACAACGCCACCGGCAGCCAGGTAATCTGGTCCGGGATGGTGATGCTCGTGCTGCTGGCGTTTGTGCCGCTGTGCCGCCGCTGGATGACCATTCTGCCGCTCGGCGGCGAAACCGCGCGCGCGGTGGGAATGGCGCTGACGCCAGCGCGTGTGGCCTTGCTGCTGCTGGCTGCGTGCCTGACGGCTGTGGCAACCCTGACGATTGGACCGCTGAGCTTTGTCGGGTTAATGGCGCCGCACATTGCCAGAATGATGGGATTCCGCCGGACGATGCCGCATATTGTTATGTCGGCCCTGACGGGCGGGGTGATGCTGGTGTTTGCGGACTGGTGCGGAAGAATGGTGCTGTTCCCGTATCAGATCCCGGCGGGTCTGCTGTCGACCTTTATCGGTGCGCCGTACTTTATTTATCTGTTGAGAAAGCAGAGTAGGTAATAAAAGTAAACGGCAATCCTTTGATTGCCGTTTTAGTGTTTGCTCCCTCTCCCCGTGGGAGAGGGTTGGGGTGAGGGCATCAAGCCGCACATCTTACAGTTTCGCAAACACCTTACGCGCCGCGTCAATGGTATTATTGATATCTTCTTCGCTGTGCGCCACGGACATAAAGCCCGCCTCGAATGCGGACGGTGCCAGGTAGACGCCTTCTTCCAGCATCAGATGGAAGAAGCGTTTGAAGCGTTCAACGTCGCACTTCACCACGTCCTGATAGCAGGTCACGGTTTTCGCGTCGGTGAAGAAAATCCCGAACATCCCGCCTACGTGGTTAACCACCAGCGGAATGCCGGCCTCTTCTGCCGCTTCCAGCAGGCCGTTTGCCAGCTGCGTGGTACGGTCGGTCAGGGTTTCGTGAATGCCTGGCTGAGCCACTTCGGTCAGGCAGGCAAAGCCCGCCGCCATGGCGATTGGGTTACCGGAGAGCGTGCCCGCCTGGTAAACCGGGCCGGTTGGCGCCAGAGCTTCCATCACGTCCTTACGCCCACCGAATGCGCCGACCGGCATGCCGCCGCCGATGATTTTACCGAGGCAGGTCAGGTCCGGCTCGACGTCGTAGTAAGACTGGGCACCCGCCAGCGCCACGCGGAAGCCGGTCATGACTTCATCGATGATCAGCAGCGCGCCGAACTCGTCGCACAGGGCACGCAGGCCCGGGAGGAAGTCAGGCTGCGGTGGGATACAGTTCATGTTGCCGGCAACCGGCTCAACGATGATGCAGGCGATCTCCTGCGGATACTGCTCGAACGCCGCGCGAACGGTAGCAAGATCGTTGTAGGTGCAGGTCAGGGTGTGCTTCGCGAAATCTGCCGGTACGCCCGGGGAGTTCGGCTGGCCGAGCGTCAGCGCGCCGGAACCGGCTTTCACCAGCAGGCAGTCCGCATGACCGTGGTAACAGCCTTCAAACTTGATGATTTTATCGCGACCGGTAAAACCGCGCGCCAGGCGGATGGCGCTCATGGTGGCTTCGGTACCGGAGTTCACCATACGCACCATGTCCATGGTAGGCACCAGTTCAGTCACCAGCTCCGCCATTTTCACTTCCATTTCGGTTGGCGCGCCGAAGCTCAGGCCGCGCTGGGCGGCTTCAATTACCGCGTTACGAATAGCCGGGTGGTTGTGACCCAGCACCATCGGGCCCCAGGAACCGACGTAATCGATATAGGCTTTGCCATCGACATCATACAGATACGCGCCGTCAGCACGTTCGATAAACAGCGGCGTACCGCCCACGCCCGTGAAGGCGCGCACAGGTGAGTTCACGCCACCCGGAATAAGCTCGCGGGCTGCACTGTAGAGGTTTTCAGACTTGCTCATGGCGTCGTTCCTGGTTCGTATAAAATGGTTAAGCCCACTATTCTAAGTGATTCGGGGATGGTTATGAAATTTTTAGCCGGGTAATGCTTTAAGATTTGTTAAGTAATTTTCAGGAGACGGTAGGGCAGTCTCTGGTAAAATCCACGCGGCTTTTGTATGACGAATAAGTGCAGGACATGAAATCAGATTCTCCGTCTTTTGAAGAACAACAGTTTACGCGCGCTCAGCACCGAATCAGCATTCGGCGGCTGCTTAACCGCGATAAAACGCCGCTGGCGATCCTTCTGGCTGCTGCCGTGGTGGGAACACTCGCCGGGCTGGTGGGCGTGGCGTTTGAAAAAGCGGTTAATGCCGTGCTCAACTGGCGAGTGGGCACCGTGGCCGGTTTCGCCAATAGCGAATGGCTGGTCTGGGTGTGGGCATTCGGGCTGTCTGCGCTGTTTGCCATGGTGGGGTATTTCCTGGTGCGTAAATTCGCGCCGGAAGCAGGGGGATCGGGCATCCCGGAAATTGAAGGCGCGCTGGAGGAGCTGCGTCCGGTGCGCTGGTGGCGGGTGATTCCGGTTAAATTCATCGGCGGCATGGGAACTCTGGGCGCGGGAATGGTACTCGGACGGGAAGGACCCACGGTTCAGCTGGGCGGGAACGTCGGTCGCATGGTGGGCGATCTCTTTCGGATGCGCAGCGCCGAAGCGCGCCATACGCTGCTGGCGACCGGCGCGGCGGCGGGGCTGTCGGCGGCGTTTAACGCGCCGCTGGCGGGCATTTTGTTCATCATCGAAGAGATGCGCGCGCAGTTTCGCTACAACCTGATCTCCATTAAAGCGGTGTTTACCGGCGTCATTATGTCGAGCATTGTCTTCCGCCTTTTTAATGGCGAAGGGGCGGTAATTGAAGTGGGGAAACTGACCAATGCGCCGGTCAACACCCTGTGGCTTTATCTGATCCTCGGCATGATTTTTGGCGTGGTGGGGCCGCTGTTTAACACCTTTATCCTGCGCGCTCAGGATATGTTTCAGCGCATTCACGGCGGCAACACGACGAAATGGGTGCTGATGGGCGGCCTGCTGGGCGGCATGTGCGGCGTGCTTGGGTTCATCGAGCCGAATGCCGCAGGCGGCGGGTTCGGGCTGATTCCCATTGCGGCGGCGGGGAATTTCAGCGTGGGTCTGCTGCTGTTTATGTTTATCTCCCGCGTCATTACCACGGTATTGTGCTTCTCCTCGGGCGCGCCGGGAGGGATTTTCGCCCCGATGCTGGCGCTGGGTACGCTGCTCGGCACCGCGTTTGGTATGGCGGCTGAAGCGAGGTTTCCCGCCTATCATCTTGACGCCGGGACGTTTGCCGTCGCCGGAATGGGGGCGCTGCTGGCCGCCTCCCTGCGCGCGCCGTTGACCGGGATCGTGCTGGTGCTGGAGATGACGGACAATTACCAGCTCATTTTGCCAATGATCATTACCTGTCTCGGCGCGACACTATTAGCCCAGTTCCTGGGTGGAAAACCGCTATACTCCACCATCCTTGCGCGTACTCTGGCAAAACAAGAGGCGGAGCGGGCCGCCGCGCAGAATACTTGAATGAATTACCAGGGTATTAGATAATGACGAAAAGAATTGGGTGAATTTTACCCAATAGCAGTATTCATGGGAGCATAAGATGAGTGATGACGTAGCTGTGCCGCTGGAATTTACCGAAGCAGCAGCCAACAAAGTGAAAACCCTGATTGCCGACGAAGACAATCCGGATCTGAAACTGCGTGTTTATATTACCGGTGGTGGCTGCAGCGGCTTCCAGTATGGTTTTACCTTTGACGACCAGGTTAACGATGGCGATATGACTATCGAGAAACAGGGCGTCGCGCTGGTGGTTGACCCGATGAGCCTGCAATATCTGGTGGGCGGTTCGGTGGATTACACCGAGGGTCTGGAAGGTTCGCGCTTTGTGGTGACCAACCCGAACGCCACAAGCACCTGTGGGTGTGGATCTTCGTTCAGTATCTAAGAGAGTGCGGGCTGATGCCCTCACTCCGGCCCTCGCTCACAGGGAGAGGGAGAAATACTAAAAACGGTAACCTGACGGTTACCGTTTTGCTTTTATCTTGCATTATCATCCAGCGCAAACGTCGGCAGCTTCAGGTGCCAGCGTATCGCCGCTAAACGTATCACCAGCGTCACGACCATCCCCAGCATTGCGGCGTTTTCCAGCGGAATTGCAAAGGTATAGTACGCGGTCGCGTGAACAATGCCGCCCGCAATACAGGCCGTCGCGTAAATTTCAGTACGCAGGATCATCGGCACTTCACGCGCCAGAATGTCGCGAATGATGCCGCCGCCCACGCCGGTTAATACGCCCATGCAGATTGCCACCATCGGACCGGTGCCCGCATTAAACGCCTTATTGACGCCAATACCGACAAACACGGCCAGACCGACGGCATCCAGTACCGGCAATATCCATTTTGGTAATCGGCGGGGCTGGCGAACCAGCACAATGGTTAACAGGCAGGTGACCATTGCGACCACCAGATCGGTCGGATCTTTCACCCAAAACACCGGCCCATTCGCCAGCGCCATATCGCGGATAGTCCCGCCGCCCACGGCGGTCACGACGCCCAGCACCAGCACGCCAAACGGATCCATGCGTAGTTTTCCGGCGAGCAGGACGCCGGAGATAGCAAAAACGGCTGTGCCAAGAATATCCAGCCAATAAACGAGCATCGTTAAATCCTCGAAAAGGGTCTTATGTTAGTGACTCTCTGCCAGCGCGGCACAGAGCTGTTTTGCGGCGAGGATAATACGCGGGCTGGCGCGTTCAAACCAGTCGCTGTTGAGAGGTATCACCGGTATTTTTAGCTGTCTTTGCCAGAATTGCTCAATTTTGGGAATTTCGCTCGCATTTCCGACCACGACGATGGCCTGCGGCTGGCGCGCCAGAACCTGCTCACGGCTTACCTGAGGCCACGGCACCCGGCTGGCTGCAAAGATGTTTTCACCGCCACAGACTTCCAGCACCTGGTTCTGAATCGACCCTTTCCCGGTGGTAAACAGCGGCTGGCTGCCAAACTGAAGGAAGATGCGCTTTTTAACAGGGGTATCGTATCGGGATTTCAGCGCCGCATAGTCGCTCAGCATCTGTTTCGCCGCAGCCTCTGCTTTTTTGGGCGTAGGGCTATAGGGTGCCAGGGCGCGGAGCGCCTGAGCGACCTGCTCAATGCTGACGGCATCTATCCACATCACCTTTATGCCAAGGGAAGTGAGCTGGTTGACCTGCCGCTCGGCGTTGCCGCCACGCCAGGCCAGCACGAGATCCGGTTTAAGCGCCACGATACGCTCAAGGTTCATCCCCTGCCAGGTTGCCACTTGTTCAATACCCGCGGCCTGCGGTGGGTAATCCGAAAAGCTGCTCACGCCAACGGGGGTGATCCCGGCGGCAAATGCCAGTTCCGTATTCGCGGGAGAGAGGGTAATTACGCGCGGTAGCGCATAGAGCCACAGCGGTGCGAAAAGAAGCAGGGCGGCAAGCGCCCTGAGGGTATGTTTAGCCACGTGCCAGATTCTGCACCAGGCGTTCCACCATCACGGTGGACTGTTTTGCCGCAACGGTCAGGAACTCGTCGAAGCTGATGTGGGACTGCTGGTCTGCCACGTCAGAGATGGCGCGAACCACCACAAACGGTACGCTGAAGTTATGGCAAACGTGAGCAATCGCGGTCGCTTCCATCTCAACGGCTACCGCCTGAGGGAAGTTATGACGGATTTTCGCCAGACCCACGGAACCATTGATGAACGCATCACCGCTGACAATCAGACCGCGTACCGCGTTGAGGTTGAGCTCCGCAATGCAGGTCTCTGCCGCCGCAATCAGTTTGTCGTCAGCCTTAAATCCTGCCGGGCAGCCAGGAAGCTGGCCGTACTCGTAACCGAACGCGGTGACGTCCGCATCGTGATAGCGCGCTTCGTCGGAAACAACGATATCACCCACCTTCAGCGTCGGCGCCAGGCCGCCCGCAGAGCCGGTATTCACGATCACGTCCGGCTTGCAGCGCTCAAGCAGCAGGGTGGCACCCAGCGCCGCAGCGACTTTACCGATGCCTGATTTCAGCAGAGCCACGTCAACACCGTTTAGCTGACCGGTATAGATCTCACAACCACCCAGAGAGAGGGTCTGACGGTTCTCAATTTTGTCACGCAGGAGCGTAACTTCTTCTTCCATTGCACCAATAATGCCGATTTTCATAGATTTACTCGCGATGTGCCTTGTTAAGATGCATAGTCTATCATGCGGTTAAGGGGAAACGCATTCTCACGCGGGGGAGCACATGTCACCAATCGATTTTCGCACCAAAATTAACTGGCACCGACGTTTCCGTTCGCCGCAGGGCGACAAGAGCGAACATGAGATCCTGCGTATCTTTGAAAGCGATCGCGGGCGGATCATTAACTCGCCCGCCATCCGCCGTCTGCAGCAAAAGACCCAGGTCTTTCCGCTGGAACGTAACGCCGCGGTGCGCACGCGTTTAACCCACTCCATGGAGGTGCAGCAGGTCGGGCGCTACATTGCCAAGGAGGTTTTGAGCCGTCTCAAAGAGCAGCGTTTACTGGAAACCTATGGTCTGGACGAGCTGACGGGGCCTTTTGAGAGCATCGTTGAGATGGCCTGCCTGATGCATGACATCGGCAACCCGCCTTTCGGTCACTTTGGTGAGGCGGCTATCAATGACTGGTTTAAACAACGGCTTTACCCTTCGGATGCGGTGAGCCAGCCGCTGAGCGACGATCGCTGCATCGTACGCGATTTACGCCTGCGTGAAGGCGAAGAGGGGCTGAACGATCTGCGCCGCAAGGTACGTCAGGATCTCTGTCATTTTGAGGGCAACGCGCAGGGGATCCGTCTGGTCCACTCCCTGATGCGCATGAACCTGACCTGGGCGCAGGTCGGCTGCATTCTAAAATATACGCGCCCCGCGTGGTGGATGGGGGATCCCCCCGCGTCCCACAGTTATTTAATGAAAAAACCGGGCTATTACCTTTCTGAAGAGGCCTATATTGAGCGGCTGCGTAAAGAACTTTCATTGACGCCAAACGGTCGTTTTCCATTGACCTGGATTATGGAAGCCGCCGATGATATCTCCTATTGCGTGGCCGATCTGGAAGATGCCGTTGAGAAAAGAATTTTCAGCGTCGAGGAGCTTTATCAGCATCTTTATGCGGCCTGGGGTACTCACGAAAAAGGCTCGCTGTTTGCGCAGGTTGTCGAAAATGCCTGGGAAAAATCGCGGTCAAATACATTAAGTCGCAGTACGGAAGACCAGTTCTTTATGTATTTGCGGGTCAATACATTAAATAAACTGGTGCCATACGCGGCGTCGCGCTTTATTGATAATTTGCCGCTCATTTTCAGCGGGGAATTCAACCACGCGCTGCTGGAAGATGACAGCAGTTTCAGCCAGCTCCTTGAGCTTTATAAACATGTTGCGATGCGGCATGTATTCAGCCATCCGGATGTCGAGCAGCTAGAGCTGCAGGGCTATCGGGTAATCAGTGGGTTACTGGAAATTTATTCCCCATTGCTCCAGCTTTCGGTCGACGAATTCAGCGAGCTGGTGGAACACGAGCGCGTGCGCAGAATACCCATCGAATCGCGGCTTTATCAAAAACTCTCTACCCGGCATCGTCTGGCGTATGTCGAAGCGATTGGCAAGCTGGAACGCAACTCTCCCGAATGGCCGGTAATGGAATATTATTATCGCTGCCGTCTTATCCAGGACTATATCAGCGGCATGACGGATTTGTATGCCTGGGATGAATACCGCAAGCTGATGGCGGTGGAATAATCCCGGAGTTTTGTAAAGACGGCCAATAAATTTTTACCTTTTCCATAAACTTATCGCCGGAACTAAGCGGTATAAAACGAATCTGAGTTACACAGCAATTTTGCGTTACCTGTAAATCGAGATTGAGAAACATGAAAAAAACCACATTAGCAATGAGTGCACTGGCTCTGAGTTTAGGTTTAGCGCTGTCTCCTCTGACTGCTACTGCAGCCGAGACCGCGTCGTCGGCAGCAACCGCGCAGCAGATGCCAAGCCTGGCACCGATGCTCGAAAAAGTGATGCCATCGGTGGTGAGTATTAACGTTGAGGGCAGCACGACCGTCAATACGCCGCGTATGCCGCGTAACTTCCAGCAGTTCTTTGGCGACAACTCGCCGTTCTGCCAGGACGGTTCGCCATTCCAGAGCTCTCCGTTCTGTCAGGGCGGCGGTGCAGGGGATGACAGCCAGGGCGGCGGCCAGCAGCAGAAATTCATGGCGCTTGGCTCGGGGGTAATCATTGATGCAGCGAAAGGCTACGTCGTTACCAACAACCACGTTGTCGATAACGCTAACAGCATTAAGGTTCAGCTGAGCGATGGCCGTAAGTTTGACGCCAAAGTGGTCGGCAAAGACCCGCGCTCCGACATCGCGCTGATCCAGATTCAGGATCCGAAAAACCTGACGGCAATTAAAATTGCCGACTCCGACGCGCTGCGCGTGGGTGACTACACCGTGGCGATCGGTAACCCGTTCGGCCTGGGTGAAACCGTGACATCCGGTATCGTCTCTGCGCTGGGTCGTAGCGGCCTTAACGCGGAAAACTACGAAAACTTCATCCAGACGGATGCAGCGATCAACCGCGGTAACTCCGGCGGTGCGCTGGTGAACCTGAACGGTGAGCTGATCGGTATCAACACCGCGATCCTGGCACCGGACGGCGGCAACATCGGGATCGGCTTTGCTATCCCAAGTAACATGGTGAAAAACCTGACCGCGCAGATGGTGCAGTATGGCCAGGTGAAACGCGGCGAGCTGGGTATCCTCGGTACGGAGCTGAACTCCGAACTGGCTAAGGCGATGAAAGTTGACGCCCAGCGCGGGGCATTCGTCAGCCAGGTGATGCCGAATTCCTCTGCGGCGAAAGCGGGCATTAAAGCAGGGGATGTGATCACCTCCCTGAACGGTAAGCCGATCAGCAGCTTTGCCGCCCTGCGCGCCGAAGTGGGCTCAATGCCGATTGGCAGTAAAGTGACCCTCGGCCTGCTGCGCGACGGTAAGCCGGTTAACGTGAGCCTGGAGCTGCAGCAGAGCAGCCAGAATCAGGTGGATTCCAGCACCATCTTCAGCGGGATTGAAGGTGCCGAGATGAGCAATAAAGGCGCAGACAAAGGCGTGGTGGTGAATAACGTGAAAGCGAATTCACCGGCAGCCCGTATCGGCCTGAAAAAAGGCGATGTGATCATGGGCGCTAACCAGCAGCCGGTTAAAAACATCGCTGAACTGCGCAAAATTCTCGACAGCAAGCCTTCCGTGCTGGCGCTGAATATCCAGCGTGGTGATACCTCTCTTTATCTGCTGATGCAGTAATCCTCTGAAGCCCCTGTTCGCAGGGGCTTTCTCGTTTCTGTGACTGTAACCACAACTCCATACTTTTCCCTCTCTCTTTGTGCATTTGCACAATGCAGCCGCAGCTGAACTTCCCTATGCTTGAGCTCTGCTCACGGGAGGGTTGCATGGCTGGCTGGCATCTTGATACCAAAATGGCGCAGGATATCGTGGCGCGCACCATGCGCATCATTGATACCAATATCAACGTGATGGATGCTCGCGGGCGCATTATCGGCAGCGGCGATCGCGAGCGTATTGGGGAATTGCACGAAGGTGCGCTGCTCGTGCTTTCTCAGGGGCGGGTAGTGGATATCGACGATGCGGTAGCGAAACACCTGCACGGCGTCCGTCAGGGCATCAATTTACCGCTGCGCCTTGAAGGTGAGATTGTGGGGGTCATCGGCCTCACCGGCGAGCCCGAGTCGCTGCGAAAATACGGTGAGCTGGTCTGCATGACGGCAGAGATGATGCTGGAACAGTCGCGCCTGATGCACCTGCTCGCTCAGGACAGCCGCCTGCGCGAAGAGCTGGTGATGAACCTTATTCAGGCGGAAGAGCATACGCCTGCACTGAGTGAATGGGCCCAGCGTCTGGGGATCGATCTAAACCAGCCGCGCGTGGTGGCGGTGATTGAGGTCGATAGCGGCCAGCTTGGCGTGGACAGCGCGATGGCCGAGCTGCAGCAGCTGCAAAATGCGCTGGCGACGCCGGAGCGCGATAACCTGGTGGCGATCGTTTCTCTGACGGAAATGGTGGTGCTCAAACCGGCGCTCAATGCGTTTGGCCGCTGGGATGCAGACGAGCATCGTCGTCGCGTGGAGCTGCTGATCGCCCGGATGAAGGAGAATGGTCAGCTGCGTTTTCGCGTTGCGCTGGGCAACTACTTTACCGGGCCGGGCAGTATCGCCCGCTCCTGGCGTACCGCACGCACCACCATGATGGTGGGCAAGCAGCGAATGCCGGAGAGCCGCAGTTATTTTTATCAGGACCTGATGCTGCCGGTGCTGCTCGACAGCCTGCGCGGGGGCTGGCAGGCCAATGAGCTGGCGCGGCCATTAGCGCGTCTGAAAGCCATGGACAACAACGGCCTGCTGCGCCGGACGCTGCAGGCATGGTTCCGCCATAACGTGCAGCCGCTGGCGACCTCGAAGGCGCTGTTTATTCACCGCAATACTCTGGAGTATCGGTTAAACCGGATTTCGGAGCTGACGGGGCTGGACCTGGGGAATTTCGACGACAGGCTGCTGCTGTATGTGGCGCTGCAGCTGGACGAGCAGAGATGACTGAGTGTGGTCTGGTGCCCTCACCCCATCCCTCTCCCACGGGGAGAGGGCGCAAACACTAAAAACGGCAATCAAGGATTGCCGTTTTGCTTTTATTTCCGGGTTAATTTCTCAAGATCCGCTTCAATCTCGCTGATCTTGTTAGTCACAACGCTTTCCAGGTGACGCAGATCGTCAAGGATCTTACGCTTGAGATCGACTTCGGTGCGGTCGCGCTGGCAGATCTGATCGAGTTCATCGATCACATAGCGCAGGTTAGGGCTGATTTCCTGTACTTCTTTGTATCCCTGACCTACGCCGTCAGCAACAACGGTTTTACGCTGGCGTGGGTATTTAAACTTCACGCTTTTGGCGAAAAACTCTCCTTTGTCCTTGTGAAAATAGATTTTCAAAATATCGTTGTTGGCTTCCTGGCGGAGGCTGTAACGATCAATTTCATCAGGATTGGTAATGCCCAGACTTTTCAGATTATCGTACATAGCGGTACCCTTGATCTCAACATAACCTTTGAATAATTAACGAAAAAATCTATTTTCGCCACCCTAAGATATAAAAAAAGCGGGGTTGCCCCCGCTTTTTGTTATACCCGATTAATCGATGGTGCGCAGCAATTCATTGATGCCCACTTTACCGCGCGTTTTCGCATCCACTTTCTTCACGATAACCGCACAGTAGAGGCTGTATTTGCCATCTTTTGACGGCAGGTTACCGGAAACCACTACGGAGCCCGCCGGAACGCGACCGTAGTGAACTTCGCCGGTTTCACGGTCATAAATACGGGTGCTCTGACCGATGTAAACGCCCATGGAGATCACGGAGCCTTCTTCAACGATCACGCCTTCTACCACTTCAGAGCGCGCGCCGATGAAGCAGTTGTCTTCGATGATGGTCGGGTTAGCCTGCAGTGGCTCCAGAACACCACCGATGCCCACGCCGCCGGACAGGTGAACGTTTTTACCGATCTGCGCGCAGGAACCGACGGTCGCCCAGGTGTCAACCATCGTGCCTTCGTCAACGTAGGCACCGATGTTCACGTAGGATGGCATCAGCACGGTATTGCGTGCGATGAAGGCGCCCTGACGCACTGCCGCAGGCGGTACCACGCGGAAACCTTCTTTCTGGAAACGCGCTTCGTCGTAGTCAGCGAATTTCATTGGCACTTTATCGAAGTAGCGGCTTTCAGCTCCGTCGATAACCTGGTTATCGTTGATGCGGAAAGAGAGCAGCACGGCTTTCTTCAGCCATTGATGAGTGACCCACTGACCGTCGATTTTTTCTGCCACGCGCAGCGCGCCGGAATCCAGAAGGGAAATCACCTGGTTTACCGCTTCACGGGTCACGGTATCCACATTTGCCGGGGTAATCTCGGCGCGACGCTCAAAAGCGGACTCAATAACGTTCTGTAACTGCTGCATTGTTTACTCTTTCCATTTCACTAAAAAACATATCACCCTTTATCGTTTGGATTGAGGGCTGCTGTCAACCGTTGTTGCACTTCAAGCTGCAGGTCATTATTAAGGGCACGCCGGTCGGCGGTGGCGATTATAAATAAATCTTCTACTCGCTCGCCAATGGTTGTAATTCGGGCCCCATGAAGCGAAATTCCCAGATCGGCAAAAACCTGGCCGACGCGGGCAAGCAGCCCTGGCTGGTCGAGCGCGATCAGCTCCAGGAACGATTTTCGGTCGGTGTGGGTCGGCAGGAAATTGACCTCGGTATCGACGGTAAAGTGGCGCAATTTCGCAGGCTGGCGACGCGGCTGCGGAGGCTGCCAGCTGCGCTGGGTAATCGCCTGCTCCAGACCAAAACGTATCCCTTCATGCCTGTCCGCCGAGAGCGGGCTGCCGTCCGGCTCAAGCACGATAAAGGTGTCCATCGCCATACCGTCGCGGGTGGTGAAAATCTGCGCGTCGTGAACGCTCAGATTACGCCTGTCCAGCTCGGCGCAGACCGCAGCAAACAGATAAGGGCGGTCCGGGCTCCAGATGAAAATTTCCGTCCCGCCGCGGGTGGCCTGCGGGCTAAGCAGGATCATCGGCTGGGACAGATCGTGCTTGAGCAGATGCCGCGCGTGCCACGCCAGCTGGTTTGGGCTGTGGCGGACAAAATAGTTGGCGCGACAGCGGGCCCAAATCTGATGCAGCGCCTCTTCATCAATGTTATCCATCCGCAGCAGCGCCAGCGCCTGCAGCTGATGATGGCGTACGCGTTCGCGCATATCCGGGGTGTTTTGCATCCCGCGGCGCAGCTGTTTTTCTGTGGCGAAGTACAGCTCGCGCAGCAGGCTCTGCTTCCAGCTGTTCCACAGGGTCTCGTTGGTGGCGCAGATATCGGCCACCGTCAGGCAGACCAGATAGCGCAGACGGTTTTCAGTCTGAACCTCTTCGGCGAACTGCTTAATGACTTCCGGGTCCTGAATGTCCCGACGCTGGGCGGTGACCGACATCAGCAGGTGATGGCGAACCAGCCAGGCCACCAGCTGCGTTTCACGCGAGTTCAGGCCGTGCAGTTCGGCAAATTTCAGTACGTCCTGCGCGCCCAGCACCGAATGGTCACCGCCGCGACCTTTGGCGATATCGTGGAACAGGGCGGCAATCAGGATCAGTTCCGGATGGGTCAGGCGCGGCCACAGCTCCACGCACAGCGGGTGGCGGGAGCGCGTCTCTTCTTTCGCAAAGCTCTCCAGCTTGAGCATCACGCGGATCGTGTGTTCATCCACCGTGTAGGCGTGGAACAGATCGAACTGCATCTGCCCGACGATGTGCGACCACTGCGGCATATAGGCCCACAGCACGCTGTGACGGTGCATCGGCAGCAGCCCACGGCTTACGGCACCCGGGTGGCGGAGCATGCTCAGGAACAGCGAACGCGCTTCCGGGATATAGCACAGCGGCTGCGTCAGATGACGGCGCGCATGACGCAGATGGCGCAGGGTGGTGGAATAGATCCCGGTGATGGTGCTGTTGCGCACCATGGTATAGAACATCCGCAGGATCGCTTCCGGCTCGCGGATGAACAATGTTTCGTCGCGCAGATCGATAAGCGTGCCGCGCAGCTGGAATTCGTCATCAATCGGGCGCGGCTTTTCGTCGGCCGTCAGGGCCAGAATGGCCTCGTCGAACAGCTGCAACAGCATCTGGTTCAGCTCGGTCACCCGGCGGGTGACGCGGAAGAAATCCTTCATCATCTGCTCAACCGGCTCGTTACCTTCGCCCTGGTAATTCAGGCGCTGAGCCACGCTGAGCTGGCGGTCAAACAGCAGACGGTTATCGTAGCGCGTAACTTCCAGATGCAGGGCAAAGCGGATGCGCCAGAGCAGGTGCAGGCACTCGTTTAGTTCGTTACGCTCGGCCTCGGTTAAAAAGCCGAAGCCGACCATCTCGTCCATCGAGGTGGCGCCAAAATGGCGGCGGGCGACCCACTGTAAAGTGTGGATGTCGCGCAGGCCGCCGGGGCTGCTTTTTATATCGGGTTCAAGATTATAGCTGGTGCCGTGATAGCGCTGGTGGCGCTGGTTTTGCTCCTCGACCTTCGCGGCGAAGAACTTTTCTGACGGCCAGAAGCCGTCGCTGAAGATGTGTTTTTGCAGCTCCAGGAACAGGGCAACGTCACCAATCAGCAGGCGGGTTTCAATCAGGTTGGTGGCGACGGTCAGGTCCGATAACCCTTCCAGCAGACACTCTTCCAGGGTGCGCACGCTGTGGCCCACCTCCAGCTTCACGTCCCAAAGCAGCGTCAGCAGTTCGCCAATTTTTTGCGCCTGTTCGTCCGGCAGCTTTTTGCGGCTCAAGATCAGCAGATCGATATCGGAAAGCGGATGCAGCTCACCGCGGCCGTAGCCCCCGACGGCAACCAGCGCAACATCGCTGATTTGCCCAAACCCATAATCGATCCACAGGCGCTGCAGCAGCTGGTCGATAAATTCGGTGCGCGCCTCAATCAGCTGTTCTGCCGATATGCCCGCATCAAATGCGCTGCCCAGCCAGCGGTGAAAGACATCCATGTGCGCCTTGATGCCGGCACAGGTCAGCTCGTGCGACGGCCAGACGCCCGGGTTATCGGGCTGGTCGGGGAGGGTGGGAAGTGCTGTGTTAGCATACTGTTCGGGTAAAAGATTACTCATCGTGCGCCACCCATAAGAAAAAGCTATAGCCATTAAAAAAGCCGGCATTTGCCGGCTTTTTTATCATTCGTCGTGCGTCAGTATCGCCGGGATGGTGTCATCCTTGCGCAACGTCATAATTTCGCAGCCGTTGTCTGTTACCACAATAGTATGCTCGTACTGTGCAGACAAGCTTCTGTCTTTGGTTTTCACCGTCCAGCCGTCTTTCATGGTACGGATGCGGTAATCACCCGCGTTGACCATCGGCTCAATGGTAAAGGTCATGCCTTTTTGCAGCACCACGCCGCCGTCGTCTGCATCATAGTGCAGAACCTGCGGCTCTTCATGGAAGACGCGACCAATGCCGTGACCGCAGTACTCGCGAACCACGGAGAAACCTTCTGCTTCCACAAACTTCTGGATTGCCGCACCGATGGTACGCAGGCGAATACCCGGTTTAACCATTTTCAGCGCCAGATAGAGGCTCTCTTGCGTCACTTTGCACAGACGCTCGCCAAGAATAGTCGGCTTGCCAACGATGAACATTTTTGAGGTGTCACCGTGGTACTCGTCTTTAATGACGGTCACGTCGATGTTAACGATGTCGCCGTCTTTCAGCAGTTTTTCATCGTCCGGAATACCGTGACACACCACTTCATTAATAGAGATGCAGACGGATTTCGGGAAACCGTGGTAGCCGAGGCAGGCGGAAACCGCGTGCTGCTCGTTCACGATATAGTCGTTACAGATACGGTCCAGTTCACCGGTGCTGACGCCCGGCTTCACGAACGGCTCGATCATTTCCAGCACTTCCGCGGCCAGACGACCGGCGACGCGCATCTTTTCAATTTCTTCAGGTGTCTTAATAGAGATAGCCATGTAATCTGTCCATCGGTGTCGATTTTTTCGACAATACTAGTCTAAGTGTCGTCAATGGTATCAGTCAGGCACGCTCCGTGCCAAATTGAGAATCATTAACAGCACACTCCGCCAACAACTGTTGGTTTCTGGTCGTGTTTTGTGGTATAAAGCGCGCCGGACTTCCGATCCATCTCAGATACACAGGCTGGACGGAAGCGACAAATCTCACTTTGTGTAACAACACACACGTATCGGCACATATTCCGGGGTGCCCTTCGGGGTCGGTAATATGGGATACGTGGAGGCATAACCCCAACTTTCAATATAGAGGTTTTAAACATGGCAACTGTTTCCATGCGCGACATGCTCAAGGCTGGTGTTCACTTTGGTCACCAGACCCGTTACTGGAACCCGAAAATGAAGCCTTTCATCTTCGGCGCGCGTAACAAAGTTCACATCATCAACCTTGAGAAAACTGTACCAATGTTCAACGAAGCCCTGGCTGAGCTGAACAAGATCTCTTCCCGTAAAGGTAAGATTCTGTTCGTTGGTACTAAGCGCGCTGCAAGCGAAGCTGTGAAAGATGCTGCTAACAGCTGCGACCAGTTCTTCGTGAACCATCGCTGGTTGGGCGGCATGCTGACCAACTGGAAAACTGTTCGTCAGTCCATCAAGCGCCTGAAAGATCTGGAAACCCAGTCTCAGGACGGTACTTTCGACAAGCTGACTAAGAAAGAAGCGCTGATGCGCACTCGTGAACTGGACAAGCTGGAAAACAGCCTGGGCGGTATCAAAGATATGGGCGGCCTGCCAGACGCGCTGTTCGTAATCGATGCAGACCACGAGCACATCGCTATCAAAGAAGCTAACAACCTGGGTATCCCGGTATTCGCTATCGTTGATACCAACTCCGATCCGGACGGTGTTGACTTCGTTATCCCGGGTAACGACGACGCAATCCGTGCTGTTAGCCTGTACCTGAGCGCTGTAGCTGCTACCGTTCGTGAAGGCCGTTCCCAGGATCTGGCTTCTCAGGCGGAAGAAAGCTTCGTAGAAGCTGAATAATAAGGTTTTACCCCTTATTAGTACCGTGTATGAATAGGGGCCCATTACCGGCCCCTTTTTTCAATTTACACTGTTTGGCCCCCGGCCGGGCAGTTCACATCTCCCGAGGATTTAAGAATGGCTGAAATTACCGCATCCCTGGTAAAAGAGCTGCGCGAGCGTACTGGCGCAGGCATGATGGATTGCAAAAAAGCGCTGACTGAAGCGAACGGCGACATCGAGCTGGCAATCGAAAACATGCGTAAATCCGGTGCGATCAAAGCAGCTAAAAAAGCAGGCAACGTTGCTGCTGACGGCGTGATCATCACTAAGATCGACGGCAACTACGGCATCATTCTGGAAGTTAACTGCCAGACTGACTTCGTTGCTAAAGATGGCGGTTTCCAGGCATTTGCTAACAAAGTTCTGGACGCAGCTGTTGCTGGTAAAATCACTGACGTTGAAGTTCTGAAAGCACAGTTCGAAGAAGAACGTGTTGCGCTGGTTGCTAAAATCGGTGAGAACATCAACATCCGTCGCGTATCTTCGCTGGAAGGTGACGTTCTGGGCTCTTACCAGCACGGTGCACGTATCGGTGTTCTGGTTGCGGCTAAAGGCGCTGACGAAGAGCTGGTTAAACAGCTGGCAATGCACATCGCTGCAAGCAAGCCAGAATTCGTTAAGCCAGAAGACGTGTCTGCTGAAGTGGTAGAGAAAGAGTACCAGGTTCAGCTGGACATCGCGATGCAGTCTGGTAAACCAAAAGAAATCGCAGAGAAAATGGTTGAAGGCCGCATGAAGAAATTCACCGGCGAAGTTTCTCTGACTGGCCAGCCATTCGTAATGGACCCAAGCAAGTCTGTTGCTCAGCTGCTGAAAGAGCACAACGCTGACGTAACTGGCTTCATCCGCTTCGAAGTGGGCGAAGGCATCGAGAAAGTTGAGACTGACTTCGCAGCAGAAGTTGCTGCAATGTCCAAGCAGTCTTAATGATTGAAAAGGAGCCGCCTGAGGGCGGCTTCTTTTTGTCACCCGTCACAGGAAATCAGACAGGCTCCAGTATCGCTGTACTGATTTGCGGCATATCATGTCGCCAGAATTAACCCCCATCTTAATCGTTGACAGTCTCAGGAAAGAAACATGGCTACCAATGCAAAACCCGTGTACAAACGCATTCTGCTTAAGCTGAGTGGCGAAGCGCTGCAGGGATCGGAAGGCTTCGGTATTGACGCAAGCATCCTTGATCGCATGGCACAGGAAATCAAAGAACTGGTCGAACTGGGTATCCAGGTTGGCGTGGTCATTGGCGGTGGCAACCTTTTCCGTGGTGCTGGTCTGGCGAAAGCGGGGATGAACCGCGTTGTGGGCGACCACATGGGTATGCTGGCAACCGTGATGAATGGCCTGGCGATGCGTGATGCGCTCCATCGCGCCTATGTGAACGCCCGCCTGATGTCCGCTATTCCACTGAATGGCGTATGCGATAATTACAGCTGGGCAGAAGCCATCAGCCTGCTGCGCAACAACCGCGTGGTGATCCTCTCCGCCGGTACGGGTAACCCGTTCTTTACGACCGATTCCGCTGCCTGCCTGCGCGGTATCGAGATCGAAGCCGATGTGGTACTGAAAGCGACCAAAGTTGACGGCGTGTTTACTGCCGACCCGGCAAAAGATCCTTCTGCCACCATGTACGATCAGCTGAGTTACAGCGAAGTGCTGGATAAAGAGCTGAAAGTGATGGATCTTGCCGCCTTCACGCTGGCTCGCGACCACAAACTGCCGATCCGTGTCTTCAACATGAACAAACCAGGCGCACTGCGTCGCGTGGTCATGGGCGAAAAAGAAGGCACTTTGATCACGGAATAATTTCCGTCGACGATAAATACAGGTAAGATTCCGCTTTATTTTGTAGTGGTATCTTACCCGGGCGCGCCTTTGGCGTTGTCATGAATTAAACGCGACTATACTTAGCACACCTGTAGCGCTGTGCTGGCGGATAGTCTGCCTGAGACAAGTTTTCAAGGATTCGTAACGTGATTAACGACATCAGAAAAGATGCTGAAGCACGCATGGAAAAATGCGTAGAAGCGTTCAAAACCCAAATCAGCAAAATCCGTACTGGCCGTGCTTCTCCAAGCCTGCTGGATGGCATCATTGTTGAGTACTACGGTACGCCAACTCCTCTGCGTCAGCTGGCGAGCGTAACGGTAGAAGATACCCGTACGCTGAAAATCAACGTGTTCGATCGTTCTATGGGCCCGGCGGTTGAGAAAGCGATCATGGCGTCTGACCTTGGTCTGAACCCAAGCTCTGCGGGCGCAGACATCCGCGTTCCACTGCCACCGCTGACCGAAGAGCGTCGTAAAGACCTGATCAAAGTGGTACGTGGCGAAGCTGAGCAGGGCCGTGTATCCGTGCGTAACGTCCGTCGCGACGCGAACGATAAAGTAAAAGCGCTGCTGAAAGAAAAAGAGATCAGTGAAGATGACGATCGTCGTTCTCAGGACGACATTCAGAAAATGACCGACGCTGCCATCAAGAAAATTGATGCGGCGCTGGCAGATAAAGAAGCGGAACTGATGCAGTTCTGATTTCTGTCGTACACTGATAAACGCCGTTCAGAAGGACTTCGGGTCTTGCTGGCGGCGTTTTGCTTTTATCTGGTCTAACTTTTTTCGGGCATCTCATGAAGCATTTAACACTCCTCGGCTCAACCGGTTCTATCGGTTGCAGCACTCTCGACGTCGTTCGCCATAATCCTGAACTTTACACCGTGACAGCGCTGGTGGCCGGTAAGAATGTGCAGCGAATGGTCGAACAGTGCCTGGAATTTGCGCCTCGCTATGCGGTGATGGATGACGAAGAGAGCGCGCGCCTGCTGAAAGCACGGCTGATTGAACAGGGCAGCCGAACCGAGGTGCTGAGTGGGCAACAGGCGGCCTGCGAGATGGCGGCGCTGGATGAGGTGGATCAGGTGATGGCTGCTATCGTCGGCGCGGCAGGATTATTGCCGACGCTTGCCGCGATTGATGCCGGTAAGGACGTTCTGCTGGCCAATAAAGAGTCGCTGGTCACCTGCGGACGCCTGTTCATGGAGGCGGTGAAGCAGCGCAGCGCGCGTCTTTTGCCCGTCGACAGCGAGCACAACGCGATTTTTCAGAGTTTACCGCAACCTTTTCAACAGAACCTGGGGTACGCTGACCTGGAGCAGAATGGCGTCGTGTCGATTCTGCTTACCGGGTCTGGTGGCCCGTTCCGTGAAACGCCACTGTCTGAACTGCGTGCGATGACGCCGGATCAGGCGTGCCGTCATCCGAACTGGTCGATGGGGCGTAAAATCTCCGTTGACTCTGCCACCATGATGAACAAAGGTCTGGAATACATTGAAGCGCGCTGGTTGTTTAATGCGTCAGCGAAACAGATGGAAGTACTGATTCACCCGCAATCGGTGATTCATTCGATGGTGCGTTATCAGGATGGCAGCGTGCTGGCGCAGCTGGGCGAACCGGATATGCGTACGCCGATTGCCCATTCCATGGCGTGGCCGAATCGAGTGAAGTCCGGCGTGAAGCCGCTTGATTTCTGCAAGCTAAGTTCCCTGACGTTCAGTGAACCAGATTACGATCGCTATCCTTGTCTGAAGCTTGCGATGACTGCCTTTGACCAGGGGCAGGCGGCGACAACGGCACTGAATGCAGCCAATGAAATTACCGTTGAGGCATTTCTGAATCAGCAAATTCGTTTTACCGATATCGCGTCGTTAAATTTATCGGTACTGGAGATGATGGATTTGCGCGAACCACAAAGCGTGGAAGAGGTGCTGGCGGTGGATGCAGCTGCGCGTAATATTGCGCGCCAACAGGTGACACGTCTCGCAAGCTGGTGATAAAGCAAGCACTAGTCGTCGTGCTATTTGTTAGCGTTGGGCTTCAGTGATATAGTCTGCGCCACCTGATCGCAGGTATTTGACTTAATGTGGTCAGGTGAGCCGTGGTTTGACACGGCTTTTTTATGTATAGGCTTCAGTATTCCTGAGTACCGTTAAATCCTTTTCAGGGACAAAAAACGCGTTATGTTGTCTGCGAATCAACCAATAAGCGAAAATTTGCCAGCTCATGGCTGCCGTCATGTAGCAATCATTATGGATGGCAATGGCCGCTGGGCGAAAAGACAAGGGAAGATACGAGCCTTTGGGCATAAAGCGGGGGCGAAATCCGTTCGCCGCGCCGTTTCTTTTGCCGCCAACAACGGCATTGATGCGTTAACGCTCTATGCTTTTAGCAGTGAAAACTGGAATCGGCCTCTGCAGGAAGTGACTGCGTTGATGGAATTGTTTGTGTGGGCGCTAGACAGCGAAGTAAAAAGCCTGCACCGCCACAACGTCCGCCTGCGTATCATTGGCGATACCAGTCGTTTTAACTCACGTTTGCAGGAACGGATTCGTAAAGCAGAAGCGCTGACGGAAAATAATACCGGTCTTACGCTGAATATTGCGGCGAATTACGGCGGACGCTGGGATATTATCCAGGGCGTTCGGCATCTGGCCGAACAGGTTCAGGAAGGGCTGTTGAGACCCGACCAAATTGATGAAGAGGCGCTGAGCAAGCAAATCTGCATGAATGAACAGGCTCCCGTGGATTTGGTAATTAGGACAGGGGGGGAACATCGCATAAGTAACTTTTTGATATGGCAAATTGCCTATGCCGAACTTTACTTTACGGATGTTCTTTGGCCCGATTTTGATGAACAAGACTTTGAAGGTGCGCTGCATGCCTTTGCCAATCGAGAGCGTCGTTTCGGCGGCACCGAGCCTGGTGGCGACAAAGCCTGATGGGGGTAGCTTTTGCTGAAGTATCGCCTGATTTCCGCTTTTGTATTAATACCCATTGTCATTGCGGCGCTGTTTTTACTGCCCCCGGTGGGATTCGCTATTGTCACGCTGGTGGTGTGTATGCTCGCCGCGTGGGAATGGGGACAGTTTAGCGGCTTTACCTCGCGCACTCAGCGAGTATGGCTTGCGGTACTTTGTGGCTTTATCCTGGCCATAATGCTGTTTACGTTGCCTGAATATCACCATGATATTCATCAGCCACTGGTTGCCGGTTCCTTGTGGATATCGTTGGCCTGGTGGGTTGCCGCGCTGTTGCTGGTTCTTTTTTATCCAGGTTCAGCGGCATTATGGCGTAATTCAAAAGTGCTGCGACTGATTTTTGGTTTGCTCACAATTATTCCTTTTTTCTGGGGTATGGTTGCGCTGCGAGCCTGGCACTACGACGAAAACCACTACAGCGGTGCGATCTGGCTGCTTTATGTAATGATTCTGGTCTGGGGTGCTGACTCCGGGGCCTATATGTTTGGTAAACTGTTTGGCAAACATAAGCTGGCACCGAAGGTTTCTCCGGGCAAAACCTGGCAAGGATTCATCGGCGGCCTGTTTACGGCAGCGATCATCTCCTGGGGCTACGGCGTCTGGGCGAATCTTGAAGTGGCACCGTCAATACTGCTGGTGTGCTCGATTTTTGCTGCGCTTGCCTCCGTGCTCGGTGATTTGACCGAAAGTATGTTTAAGCGCGAAGCAGGGATTAAGGATAGCGGACACCTGATTCCAGGGCATGGCGGTATACTGGATCGCATTGATAGCCTGACAGCGGCTGTTCCAGTGTTTGCGTGTTTGCTTTTACTGGTATTCGGGACGATTTAACGGAAGGTTTTATGCTGAGCATTCTCTGGAATCTGGCGGCGTTCATTGTTGCACTGGGTGTACTGATTACCGTGCATGAATTTGGCCATTTCTGGGTTGCTCGCCGCTGTGGCGTGCGCGTAGAGCGGTTTTCCATCGGTTTTGGTAAATCACTCTGGACGCGCACAGACCGTCATGGCACAGAATTTGTCATCGCCCTTATTCCGCTGGGCGGCTACGTCAAAATGCTCGACGAACGCGTCGAGCCTGTCGCTCCTGAGCTGCGACACAGCGCATTCAACAATAAAACCGTTGGACAACGCGCCGCCATCATTGCTGCCGGACCGGTAGCCAACTTCATCTTTGCGATTTTCGCTTACTGGCTGGTGTTCATCATCGGCGTTCCTGGCGTGCGTCCTGTGGTAGGTGAAATTGCCCCCAACTCCATCGCGGCGAGTGCGCAAATTACATCCGGGATGGAACTTAAAGCGATTGATGGCATCGAAACCCCTGATTGGGATGCCGTGCGACTGCAGCTGGTAGCCAAAATTGGCGATCCGCAGACCACCATCAGCGTATCGCCGTTTGGTTCTGATACGCGTCAGGACAAAGTACTTGATTTACGCCACTGGCGTTTCGAGCCAGACAAAGAGGATCCCGTCGCTGCGCTGGGCATTCGTCCGCGCGGCCCGCAGATCGAGCCGGTATTAGCCGAAGTACAGGCAAATTCGGCAGCGAGCAAAGCGGGTTTGCAAGCGGGCGACAGGATCGTTAAAGTCGATGGTCAACCATTAACAGAGTGGATGACCTTTGTTACTCTGGTGCGCGATAATCCGGGAACGTCTCTCGCGCTGGAAGTTGAAAGGCAGGGTAGTCCGCTTTCGCTGACGCTGATTCCGGATACGAAGTCGGTCGGCAAAAAGGCAGAAGGGTTTGCAGGCGTTGTGCCAAAGGTGATCCCGCTGCCAGATGAGTACAAGACAATACGCCAGTATGGGCCGTTCAGCGCCATCCTTGAAGCCACGGATAAAACATGGCAACTGATGAAGCTGACGGTCAACATGTTGGGGAAATTGATAACCGGTGATGTGAAACTGAACAACCTCAGTGGGCCAATTTCGATTGCTCAGGGGGCTGGGATGTCAGCGGAATTCGGGGTGATTTACTATCTCATGTTCCTCGCGCTCATTAGCGTGAACCTTGGGATAATCAACCTGTTCCCGCTTCCCGTTTTAGACGGGGGTCATCTGCTGTTTTTAGCGATTGAAAAGCTAAAAGGCGGACCGGTATCCGAGCGAGTTCAAGACTTTAGTTATCGCATTGGCTCGATTCTGCTGGTGCTGTTAATGGGGCTTGCACTTTTCAATGATTTCTCTCGGTTGTAAGAGAGTGTTAGGAAGAACGCATAATAACGATGGCGATGAAAAAGTTGCTCATAGCGTCGCTGCTGTTTAGCAGCGCCACCGTATACGGTGCTGACGGGTTCGTAGTGAAAGACATTCATTTCGAAGGCCTCCAGCGTGTCGCCGTTGGTGCGGCCCTCCTCAGTATGCCTGTACGCCCCGGCGATACGGTTAATGATGATGATATCAGTAACACCATCCGTGCTCTGTTTGCCACCGGCAACTTTGAGGACGTTCGCGTCCTGCGCGATGGTGATACGCTGCTGGTACAGGTAAAAGAACGTCCAACGATCGCCAGTATCACTTTCTCCGGTAACAAGTCGGTGAAAGATGACATGCTCAAGCAAAACCTTGAAGCATCGGGTGTTCGTGTGGGTGAATCTCTGGACCGCACAACCCTTTCAGACATTGAAAAAGGTCTGGAAGACTTCTACTACAGCGTCGGTAAATACAGCGCCAGCGTGAAAGCGGTTGTTACTCCGCTGCCACGTAACCGTGTTGACCTGAAGCTGGTCTTCCAGGAAGGTGTTTCTGCGAAGATCCAGCAGATCAACATTGTCGGCAACCATGCGTTCAGCACCGACGAACTGATCTCCACCTTCCAGCTGCGCGATGAAGTGCCATGGTGGAACGTGGTAGGCGATCGCAAATACCAGAAACAGAAACTGGCGGGCGACCTTGAAACCCTGCGCAGCTACTATCTCGATCGTGGCTATGCGCGTTTCAACATCGACTCGACTCAGGTCAGTCTGACTCCGGACAAGAAAGGCATCTACATTACGGTTAACATCACTGAAGGCGAGCAGTACAAGCTTTCTGGTGTTGAAGTGAGTGGTAATCTGGCGGGGCATTCTGCTGAAATCGAATCGCTGACCAAAATTCAGCCAGGCGACCTGTATAGCGGTTCCAAAGTAACCAAAATGGAAGACAGCATTAAGAAGCTGCTCGGCCGCTATGGTTATGCCTATCCGCGCGTACAGACTCAGCCTGAAATCAATGACGCGGATAAAACCGTTAAGCTGCATGTGAATGTTGATGCGGGCAACCGTTTCTACGTGCGTAAGATCCGCTTCGTCGGTAACGACACCTCCAAAGATTCCGTTCTGCGTCGCGAAATGCGTCAGATGGAAGGCGCATGGTTGGGTAGCGACCTCGTTGATCAGGGTAAAGAGCGTCTGAACCGTCTGGGTTATTTTGAAACGGTGGATACCGATACCCAGCGCGTACCGGGCAGCCCGGATCAGGTTGATGTCGTTTATAAAGTGAAAGAGCGCAATACCGGTAGCTTCAACTTCGGTGTGGGCTACGGTACTGAAAGCGGCGTCAGCTTCCAGGTCGGCGTGCAGCAGGATAACTGGCTGGGTACAGGTTACTCTGTCGGTATTAACGGCACCAAAAACGACTACCAGACCTACTCTGAGTTCTCTGTAACTAACCCATACTTCACCGTAGACGGTGTGAGCCTGGGCGGTCGTATTTTCTATAACGACTTTAAAGCAGACGACGCGGATCTGTCTTCTTACACCAACAAGAGTTACGGTGTAGACGGTACGCTTGGCTTCCCGGTTAACGAATACAACACCCTGCGTGCGGGCTTAGGTTACGTGCATAACGACCTGTCCAACATGCAACCTCAGGTGGCGATGTGGCGTTATCTGGACTCTATCGGCCAGTCAACCAGCAAAACTGGTCATGACAATGGCTTCGCGGCGGATGACTTCACCTTTAACTACGGTTGGACCTATAACCGTCTCGACCGCGGCTACTTCCCAACGGAAGGTTCTCGCGTCAACCTGAACGGTAAAGTTACAGTTCCGGGTTCCGATAACGAGTTCTATAAGGTCACGCTTGATACCGCATCCTACTTCCCGATCGATGACGATCATAAGTGGGTGGTTCTGGGTCGTACCCGTTGGGGCTATGGCGATGGTCTGGGTGGCAAAGAACTGCCGTTCTATGAAAACTTCTATGCGGGTGGCTCCAGCACCGTTCGTGGTTTCCAGTCCAACAACATTGGTCCGAAAGCGGTTTACTACGGCGGGAACGACAAAGATAACTGTAATAAGTCTTCCTCTTCCGAAGTCTGTAGTTCTGATGACGCGGTGGGCGGTAACGCCATGGCCGTTGCCAGCCTGGAGTTCATCACGCCAACGCCGTTTATCAGTGATAAATACGCGAACTCGGTCCGTACGTCCTTCTTCTGGGATGCAGGTACCGTGTGGGATACCAACTGGCAGAATACTGCCCAGATGCGCGCAGAGGGCGTTCCAGACTACAGCGATCCGAGCAATATTCGCATGTCTGCCGGTATCGCATTACAATGGATGTCACCGCTGGGGCCGTTGGTCTTCTCTTACGCCCAGCCGTTTAAGAAATACGATGGAGACAAAGCGGAGCAATTCCAGTTTAACATTGGTAAAACCTGGTAATAATCCGCTGCAAAGGAATGCGTTGGCAGTGTAGCGCTGACAACTGGCGATCGGTAACACGGTCGCCTTGCCACGCAAAGAACGGTACCTTCTGGTGCCAATGGGATGGTAAGGAGTTAATTGTGAAAAAGTGGTTATTAGCTGCAGGTCTCGGTTTAGCGATGGCAACTTCTGCTCAGGCAGCAGACAAAATTGCAATCGTCAACATGGGTAATTTGTTCCAGCAGGTTGCACAGAAAACAGGTGTTTCTGCGACTCTGGAAAACGAATTCAAAGGCCGTGCAAGCGAACTGCAGGGTATGGAAAACGATCTTCAGTCCAAAATGCAGCGTCTGCAGCGTGATGGTTCTACCATGAAAGCAAGCGACCGCAGCAAGCTGGAAAAAGACGTAATGGCTCAGCGCCAGACGTTCTCCCAGAAAGCGCAGGCTTTCGAGCAGGATCGTCAGCGTCGTTCTAACGAAGAACGCGGCAAGCTGGTGACTCGCATTCAGACCGCTGTTAAAGCAGTGGCTGCCGATCAGAGCATCGATCTGGTTGTTGATGCGAACGCCGTTGCTTTCAACAGCAAAGATGTTAAAGACATCACTGCTGATGTTCTGAAACAGGTTAAATAAGTAATGCCTTCAATTCGACTGGCTGATTTAGCTCAGCAGTTGGATGCAGAATTACACGGTGATGGCGATATCGTCATCACCGCTGTTGCGTCCATGCAATCTGCTAAAGCTGGCACGATTACCTTCATGGTAAGCCCTAAGTACCGTGAGCAACTGGCTCAATGCCAGGCGTCAGCTGTTGTACTGACGCAGGACGATCTTCCATTTGCCACTGTAAGCGCGCTGGTAGTGAAAAACCCCTACCTGACGTATGCACGCATGGCTCAAATTCTCGATACCACGCCGCAGCCGGCCCAGAACATTGCTGCCAGTGCAGCGATTGATGCGACGGCCAGGCTGGGTAACAACGTCGCCGTTGGCGCGAATGCGGTTATCGAATCCGGCGTTGTGCTGGGCGATAACGTCGTCATTGGCCCAGGTTGCTTCGTTGGGAAAAATACGAAAATCGGCGCCGGGACCCGTTTATGGGCCAACGTGTCCGTTTATCATGACGTTGAAATTGGCGAAAATTGCCTCGTCCAGTCCAGCACCGTGATTGGTTCCGATGGCTTTGGTTACGCTAACGATCGCGGTAACTGGGTTAAGATCCCGCAGCTTGGTCGCGTTATTATTGGCGATCGCGTAGAGATCGGCGCCTGTACCACCATTGACCGTGGCGCGCTTGACGACACGATCATTGGCAATGGTGTTATCATCGATAACCAGTGCCAGATTGCGCATAACGTTGTGATTGGCGACAATACCGCGGTTGCGGGTGGCGTCATCATGGCAGGCAGCCTGAAAATTGGCCGTTATTGCATGATTGGCGGCGCGAGCGTGATTAATGGCCATATGGAAATATGCGACAAGGTCACCGTGACGGGAATGGGCATGGTAATGCGTCCTATCACTGAACCTGGCGTCTATTCCTCCGGCATTCCGCTTCAGCCCAACAAGGTATGGCGTAAAACAGCAGCTCTGGTGATGAACATTGATGATATGAACAAGCGCCTCAAGTCTCTTGAGCGTAAGATCGATCAACAAGATTAAGCGTCATCCGTTTAACGCTATTTTTCCCGGCCTGTCGGCTTTCTAATAAACCGGCAGGCCGTGTTATTATTGTTATCAGTACATTTTGACAGGAAGAGTATTTTGACTACTGACACTCATACTCTGCATATTGAAGAGATTTTAGAACTTCTGCCGCACCGCTACCCGTTTCTGCTGGTAGACCGTGTGCTGGATTTTGAAGAAGGTCGTTTTCTGCGCGCAGTGAAAAATGTTTCCGTGAACGAGCCGTTCTTCCAGGGGCACTTCCCTGGGAAGCCTATCTTCCCGGGTGTGTTGATTCTGGAAGCGATGGCTCAGGCTACCGGTATCCTGGCGTTTAAAAGCGTCGGTAAACTGGAGCCAGGTGAGCTGTATTACTTCGCGGGTATTGATGAAGCGCGCTTTAAGCGCCCTGTCGTGCCTGGTGATCAGATGATCATGGAAGTCACTTTTGAAAAAACGCGTCGTGGCCTGACTCGCTTCAAAGGCGTAGCGCTGGTTGACGGCAAAGTTGTTTGCGAAGCGACGATGATGTGTGCTCGTAGCCGGGAGTCCTGATACGTGATTGATAAATCCGCCTTTATTCATCCTACCGCTATTGTGGAAACCGGTGCCATCATTGGCGCTAACGTCCATATTGGCCCGTTTTGTATTGTTGGACCCCATGTCGAAATTGGTGAGGGTACAGTACTGAAATCTCACGTTGTCGTGAACGGTCACACGACCATTGGCTGCAATAACGAGATCTATCAGTTCGCTTCCATCGGCGAAGTTAACCAGGATCTGAAATATGCTGGTGAGTCGACCCGTCTGGAAATTGGCGATCGTAACCGTATTCGCGAAAGCGTCACCATTCATCGTGGAACAGTACAGGGTGGTGGGTTGACGAAGGTGGGCAGCGATAACCTGTTTATGGTTAATGCGCATATCGCGCACGACTGTACCGTAGGTGACCGCTGTATTCTTGCCAACAACGCAACGCTGGCAGGACACGTATCGGTTGATGACTTCGCAATTATTGGCGGCATGACCGCTGTCCATCAGTTCTGCATCATTGGTGCGCACGTGATGGTTGGCGGATGCTCCGGTGTGGCGCAGGACGTCCCACCGTATGTGATTGCGCAGGGCAACCATGCCACGCCGTTTGGCGTGAACATCGAAGGCCTCAAGCGTCGTGGTTTTAGTCGCGAAGCGATTACTGCCATCCGCAACGCGTACAAACTGCTGTACCGTAGCGGTAAAACGCTGGAAGAGGCGAAGCCGGAAATTGCCGAGCTGGCGAATAAGCACCCGGAAGTGAACGCGTTCATGGAATTCTTTGACCGTTCCACAAGGGGTCTGATTCGTTAATGGTCGACAGTCGTCCGCTTACGATAGCCCTGGTCGCCGGAGAAACCTCCGGCGATATTCTTGGTGCCGGTCTCATCCGCGCGCTTAAGGCGCGTGTACCCAATGCTCGCTTTGTCGGCGTTGCTGGCCCGCTAATGCAGGCCGAAGGCTGTGAAGCCTGGTATGAAATGGAAGAGCTCGCCGTGATGGGCATCGTTGAGGTGCTGGGGCGGCTACGCCGTTTGCTGCACATCCGCGCCGATCTCACCCGTCGTTTTACCGAACTCAAACCCGATGTGTTTGTCGGTATCGATGCGCCTGATTTCAACATTACCCTCGAAGGGAATCTGAAAAAGCAGGGTATCAAAACGATTCACTACGTCAGTCCGTCCGTCTGGGCGTGGCGACAGAAACGCGTTTTCAAAATCGGACGGTCCACCAACCTGGTGCTGGCTTTTCTGCCTTTCGAAAAAGCGTTTTACGACAGATTTAATGTTCCGTGCCGTTTTATCGGTCATACCATGGCGGATGCGATGCCCTTGGATCCGGATAAAAACGCGGCGCGCGACGTGCTGGGCATTCCCCATGATGTGCACTGTCTGGCCTTGCTGCCGGGCAGCCGTGGCGCAGAAGTGGAGATGCTGAGCTCCGATTTCCTCAAAACAGCGCAAATTCTTCGCCAGACGTACCCCGATCTCGAAGTGGTCGTGCCGCTGGTGAATGCCAAACGCCGCGAGCAGTTTGAGCGTATCAAAGCGGAAGTCGCCCCGGATCTACACGTCCGTCTTCTGGACGGGAAAGGGAGGGAAGCGATGTATGCGAGCGATGCCGCGCTGCTGGCCTCCGGCACGGCGGCGCTGGAATGCATGCTGGCGAAATGTCCGATGGTGGTCGGTTATCGCATGAAGCCGTTCACTTTCTGGCTGGCAAAACGTCTGGTGAAAACGGATTATGTCTCCCTGCCGAACCTGCTTGCCGGGCGCGAGCTGGTGAAAGAACTGCTGCAGGATGAGTGCCAGCCGCAGGCGCTTGCCGATGCGCTGCTGCCGCTGCTCGCCAACGGCAAGACCAGCCACCAGATGCACGATACCTTCCGCGAACTGCATCAACTGATCCGCTGTAATGCTGATGAGCAAGCGGCCGATGCGGTGCTGGAGTTAGCAAAATGATGGAATTTGTTTATCCTCACACCCATCTTGTGGCGGGCGTGGACGAAGTGGGTCGTGGTCCGTTAGTCGGGGCAGTGGTGACCGCTGCGGTGATCCTCGATCCGGCTCGGCCGATCGTCGGGCTGAACGACTCTAAAAAATTGTCTGAAAAGCGCCGGCTGGCGCTGTTTAGTGAGATTCAGGAGAAGGCGCTGGCCTGGAGCCTGGGGCGCGCTGAACCGCATGAAATAGATGAACTGAATATTTTGCACGCCACGATGCTGGCGATGCAGCGTGCGGTAGCGGGCCTGAAAATTTCCCCGGAATATGTCCTGATTGACGGCAACCGCTGTCCGGCATTGCCCATGCCTTCAATGGCGGTCGTCAAAGGCGATAGCCGGGTCGCAGAAATTAGCGCAGCTTCTATTATTGCCAAAGTGACGCGCGACGCCGAAATGGCCGCGCTGGACCTCACTTACCCTCAGTACGGTTTCGCCCAGCACAAGGGGTATCCCACACCTTTCCACCTGGAGAGGCTGGCTGAACATGGCGCAACCGAACACCACCGGCGCAGTTTCGGCCCGGTGAAACGCGCGCTGGGACGGGTGTCCTGAATCAATACGCAAGCAATTAAGTAACGCGGAATCTGAAGATGGCTGAACCACGTTTCGTACACCTGCGGGTGCATAGCGACTACTCCATGATCGATGGGCTGGCGAAGACCGGGCCGCTGGTAAAAAAGGCGGCCTCCCTTGGCATGCCTGCGCTGGCGATCACCGATTTTACCAACCTGTGTGGCCTGGTGAAGTTCTACGGAACAGCGCACGGCGCGGGGATAAAGCCCATCGTCGGCGCGGATTTCCACGTACAGAGCGACCTCATCGGGGATGAACTGACGCAAATCTCCGTGCTGGCGATGAACAACACGGGTTACCAAAACCTCACGCTGCTTATCTCAAAAGCCTATCAGCGCGGATATGGTGCGCTGGGCCCGTGGATCGACCGCGACTGGCTGGCCGAGCTCAACGAAGGGCTGCTGCTGATCTCCGGTGGCCGTATGGGTGACGTCGGCAAATCACTGCTGCGCGGTAACAGCGCGCTGGTGGATCAATGCGTCTCGTTCTACGAAGAGTATTTCCCGGATCGTTATTATCTGGAGTTGATCCGCACCGGTCGCCAGGACGAAGAGAGCTATCTTCATGCGGCGGTCGCACTTGCGGAAGAACGCGGTCTGCCCGTCGTCGCGACAAACGATGTACGCTTTCTCGAACCGGGAGATTTTGACGCGCACGAAATTCGCGTGGCGATCCACGATGGCTTTACGCTCGACGATCCGAAGCGGCCGCGTAATTACTCCGCTCAACAGTACATGCGCAGCGAGGAGGAGATGTGTGAACTCTTCTCCGATATTCCCGAAGCGCTGGAAAACAGCGTAGAGATCGCCAAGCGCTGCAACGTTACCGTCCGCCTCGGCGAATACTTCCTGCCGCAGTTCCCGACGGGTGACATGACCACGGAAGATTTCCTGGTCGCGAAATCAAAAGAAGGTCTGGAAGAGCGTCTGGAATTCCTGTTCCCGGATGAAGAAGAGCGTAAAAAGCGTCGTCCTGAGTATGACGAACGCCTGGACATTGAACTCCAGGTGATCAACCAGATGGGCTTCCCGGGCTACTTCCTGATCGTTATGGAGTTTATCCAGTGGTCGAAAGATAACGGCGTGCCGGTCGGGCCAGGGCGTGGCTCCGGTGCAGGTTCGCTGGTGGCGTATGCGCTGAAAATTACCGACCTCGATCCGCTGGAATTCGACCTGCTGTTCGAACGTTTCCTCAACCCGGAACGTGTCTCGATGCCCGACTTCGACGTCGACTTCTGCATGGAGAAACGCGACCAGGTGATTGAGCACGTCGCCGATATGTACGGCCGTGACGCGGTATCGCAGATCATTACCTTCGGTACGATGGCGGCAAAAGCGGTTATCCGCGACGTGGGCCGCGTGCTGGGCCACCCGTACGGGTTTGTCGATCGCATTTCTAAGCTGGTGCCGCCCGATCCGGGCATGACGCTGGCAAAAGCGTTTGAAGCCGAGCCGCAGCTGCCGGAAATCTACGAGGCGGACGAAGAGGTCAAAGCGCTGATCGACATGGCGCGCAAGCTTGAAGGCGTCACGCGTAACGCCGGTAAGCATGCGGGGGGCGTGGTTATTGCGCCGACCAAAATTACCGACTTCGCGCCGCTCTACTGCGATGAAGCTGGTGAGCATCCGGTTACTCAGTTTGATAAGAACGACGTGGAATACGCCGGGCTGGTGAAGTTTGACTTCCTCGGCCTGCGTACGCTGACGATCATCGACTGGGCGCTGAAGATGATCAACCCGCGCCGGGAAAAGCAGGGTCTTGAGCCGATAGACATTGCCGCCATCCCGCTGGATGACAAGAAAAGTTTCGACATGCTGCAGCGCTCGGAGACGACAGCCGTCTTCCAGCTTGAATCCCGCGGCATGAAAGATCTGATTAAACGTCTGCAGCCTGACTGCTTTGAAGATATGATCGCACTGGTCGCCCTGTTCCGTCCGGGCCCACTGCAATCAGGGATGGTAGATAACTTTATCGACCGTAAGCACGGTCGCGAAGAGATTTCTTACCCGGACGTTCAGTGGCAGCACGAAAGCCTGAAGCCGGTACTGGAACCAACATACGGCATCATCCTGTATCAGGAACAGGTCATGCAGATTGCCCAGGTGCTTTCCGGCTATACGCTCGGCGGCGCGGACATGCTGCGTCGTGCGATGGGTAAGAAAAAGCCGGAAGAGATGGCCAAGCAGCGCTCCATTTTTGAAGACGGGGCGAAGAAAAACGGCGTTGACGGCGAGCTGGCGATGAAAATCTTCGACCTGGTGGAGAAATTCGCCGGGTACGGATTTAACAAATCTCACTCCGCCGCCTATGCTTTGGTGTCGTATCAAACGCTGTGGCTGAAGGCGCACTATCCTGCTGAATTTATGGCGGCGGTAATGACGGCCGATATGGATAACACCGAGAAGGTGGTTGGCCTGGTGGACGAGTGCTGGCGCATGGGACTCAAGATCCTGCCGCCGGATATTAACTCAGGGCTCTACCACTTCCACGTCAACGATGACGGAGAGATCGTTTACGGGATCGGCGCGATCAAAGGCGTAGGTGAAGGTCCGATCGAGGCGATCATCGAGGCGCGTAACAACGGCGGGTATTTCCGCGAGCTGTTCGATCTTTGCGCCCGTACCGATACCAAAAAACTGAACCGTCGCGTGCTGGAAAAACTGATCATGTCCGGCGCGTTTGACAGGCTGGGGCCGCACCGCGCCGCGCTGATGAATTCCCTCGGCGACGCCCTGAAAGCGGCGGATCAGCACGCAAAAGCGGAAGCCATTGGTCAGGCGGATATGTTCGGTGTGCTGGCGGAAGAGCCAGAGCAGATCGAGCAATCTTATTCCAACTGCCAGCCGTGGCCAGAACAGGTGGTACTGGATGGGGAGCGTGAAACGTTAGGCTTGTACCTGACGGGGCACCCGATCAACCAGTACATTAAAGAAATTGAGCGCTATGTCGGCGGCCACAGGCTTAAAGACATGCATCCGACAGAACGTGGTAAAATCACCACGGCTGCGGGGCTCGTGATTGCTGCAAGGGTTATGGTCACCAAGCGCGGCAATCGTATCGGCATCTGTACGTTGGATGACCGTTCCGGGCGTCTGGAGGTGATGCTGTTCACCGACGCGTTGGATAAATACCAGCAATTGCTGGAAAAAGACCGCATACTTATCGTCAGCGGACAGGTCAGCTTTGATGACTTCAGTGGGGGGCTTAAAATGACCGCCCGCGAAGTGATGGACATTGACGAAGCCCGGGAAAAATATGCTCGCGGGCTTGCTATCTCGCTGACGGACAGGCAAATTGATGACCAGCTTTTAAACCGACTCCGTCAGTCTCTGGAACCCCACCGCTCGGGGACAATTCCAGTACATCTCTACTATCAGAGGGCGGATGCACGTGCGCGGTTGCGCTTTGGTGCAACGTGGCGTGTCTCTCCGAGCGATCGTTTACTGAACGATCTCCGTGGCCTCATTGGTTCGGAGCAGGTGGAACTGGAGTTTGACTAATACAGGAATACTATGAGTCTGAATTTCCTTGATTTCGAACAGCCGATTGCTGAGCTGGAAGCGAAAATCGATTCTCTGACAGCGGTAAGCCGTCAGGATGAAAAACTGGATATTAACATCGACGAAGAAGTGCATCGTCTGCGCGAGAAAAGCGTAGAGCTGACGCGTAAAATCTTTGCCGATCTCGGCGCATGGCAGGTGGCCCAGCTGGCTCGCCATCCACAGCGTCCGTACACCCTGGATTATGTCCGCCTGGCGTTTGACGAATTTGACGAACTGGCAGGCGATCGCGCATACGCTGACGATAAAGCTATCGTTGGCGGTATCGCGCGTCTGGACGGACGCCCGGTGATGATCATTGGTCATCAGAAGGGTCGTGAAACCAAAGAGAAAATCCGTCGTAACTTCGGTATGCCAGCACCAGAAGGCTACCGTAAAGCCCTGCGTCTGATGGAGATGGCTGAGCGTTTCAACATGCCAATCATCACCTTCATCGACACCCCGGGGGCTTACCCTGGCGTGGGCGCGGAAGAGCGCGGTCAGTCTGAAGCCATCGCGCGCAACCTGCGCGAGATGTCTCGTCTGAAGGTGCCGGTCATCTGTACCGTTATCGGTGAAGGTGGCTCCGGCGGTGCGCTGGCAATTGGCGTGGGCGATAAAGTGAATATGCTGCAGTACAGTACCTATTCCGTTATCTCCCCCGAAGGCTGTGCGTCCATTCTGTGGAAAAGCGCCGACAAAGCGCCGCTGGCTGCAGAAGCAATGGGCATCATTGCGCCACGCCTGAAAGAGCTGAAGCTGATCGATTCCATCATCCCGGAACCGCTGGGTGGTGCACATCGTAAGCCGGAAGTGATGGCAGCGTCTCTGAAAGCGCAGCTGCTGGCAGACCTGGCGGACCTGGACGTGCTGAGCACAGAAGATCTGCTCAACCGCCGTTACCAGCGCCTGATGACCTACGGTTACGCGTAAGCTTCACAATTATCTGAAAAGCCGCACACTGTTGCGGCTTTTTTTATACCTGCGGTTTAGCCGGGCTATGCTTAGCTAATGTTTTTAAAGGAGGAAGCCCATGAATATCATTGCCATTATGGGGCCACACGGCGTCTTTTATAAAGATGAGCCGATTAAGGAGCTGGAGCAAGCCCTGCAGTCGCGTGGGTATCAGCTAATCTGGCCGCACAACAGCGCCGACCTGCTGAAGTTCATCGAGCACAACCCGCGTATCTGCGGCGTGATCTTCGACTGGGACGAATATGATCTCGAACTGTGCAGCGACATCAACAAGCTGAACGAATACCTCCCGCTGTACGCATTTATTAATACTCACTCAACCATGGACGTCAGCGCCAATGATATGCGTATGGCGCTGTGGTTTTTTGAATATTCCCTCGGCGTGGCGGACGATATTGCGACCCGAATTCAGCAGTACACGAATGAATATCTCGATAACATCACTCCGCCGTTTACCCGCGCGCTCTTCACCTACGTGAAGGAGGGGAAATATACCTTCTGTACGCCAGGCCATATGGCGGGGACGGCCTACCAAAAAAGCCCGGTGGGCTGCCTGTTCTATGATTTCTTTGGTGGCAACACGCTGAAAGCGGACGTGTCAATTTCGGTCACCGAATTAGGCTCTCTGCTGGATCACACCGGCCCTCATCTGGAAGCCGAAGAGTATATCGCCCGCACCTTTGGCGCCGAGCAGAGCTATATGGTGACCAACGGCACCTCGACCTCGAACAAAATTGTCGGGATGTACGCTGCGCCTGCTGGCAGCACCCTGCTGATTGACCGTAACTGCCATAAATCGCTGGCGCACCTGCTGATGATGAGCGACGTCGTACCGCTCTGGCTGTCGCCCACGCGTAACGCGCTCGGTATTCTTGGCGGCATTCCGCGCCGGGAGTTTACCCATGAAGCCATTGAAAGTAAGGTCGCGACGATCCCTTGCGCAAGCTGGCCTGTTCATGCGGTCATCACCAACTCGACCTATGACGGTCTGTTGTACAACACGAACTGGATCAAAAAGACTTTGGACGTGCCGTCGATCCACTTCGATTCCGCATGGGTACCGTACACTAATTTCCACCCGATTTACGCGGGTAAAAGCGGCATGAGCGGCGAGCGCGTGCCGGGTAAAGTATTCTTCGAAACGCAGTCGACGCACAAAATGCTGGCCGCGTTTTCCCAGGCTTCGCTTATTCACATTAAAGGCGAGTACGACGAGGAGACCTTTAACGAAGCCTTTATGATGCATACCACCACCTCGCCGAGCTATCCGCTGGTGGCGTCTATCGAAACGGCCGCGGCGATGCTGCGCGGCAACCCGGGTAAACGTCTCATCAACCGTTCGGTGGAGCGCGCGCTGCATTTCCGTAAAGAGGTGCAGCGGCTGAAAGATGAAGCCGACGGCTGGTTCTTTGATATCTGGCAGCCGGAAGAGATTGATGAGGCAGAATGCTGGCCCGTCTCGCCCGGCGAAGACTGGCATGGTTTCCGGGATGCCGATAGCGACCATATGTTCCTCGACCCGGTAAAAGTGACGATCCTGACGCCGGGCATGGACGAGCAGGGCAGGATGAGCGATGAAGGTATTCCGGCCGCGCTGGTCGCGAAATTCCTTGATGAACGTGGCGTGGTGGTGGAGAAAACCGGTCCCTATAACCTGCTGTTCCTGTTCAGCATCGGGATCGACAAAACCCGGGCGATGGGATTGCTGCGCGGGCTGATGGAGTTTAAGCGAGCCTACGATCTCAACCTGCGGGTGAAGAACATGCTGCCGGATCTCTATGCGGAGGATCCTGACTTCTACCGTAATATGCGCATTCAGGATCTGGCCCAGGGGATCCACAGGCTGATCCGTCAGCACGATCTGCCGCGTCTGATGCTTCAGGCGTTCGATGTCTTACCGGAGATGAAGTTTACCCCGCACAAGGCATGGCAGCGCCAGGTGAAAGGGGAGGTCGAAACCGTTGAGCTGGAAAACCTGGTCGGGCGCGTATCGGCGAACATGATCCTGCCCTACCCGCCGGGCGTACCGCTCCTGATGCCGGGAGAGATGATTACCGAAGAGAGTCGGGCCGTGCTCGATTTCCTGCTGATGCTTTGTTCGGTAGGGCGTCACTATCCCGGTTTTGAGACGGATATCCACGGTGCGAAGCGCGACGAAAACGGCGTTTACTGGGTGCGAGTCCTAAAATAAGGGTGACCGCTTGCATGGTGCGGGTTTTCGGTTGTAACGTTCAGGGATCATAAAAAGGAGAAGCTATGCTGGGTTTAAAAGCTGTTCATCATATTGCGATCATTGCGACCGATTACGCGAAAAGTAAGGCCTTCTACTGCGACATCCTTGGCTTCACGCTTATGAGTGAGGCCTACCGCGAGGAGCGCGACTCCTGGAAGGGTGACCTGGCGTTAAACGGGCAGTATGTGATTGAACTGTTCTCTTTTCCTTTTCCGCCTGCTCGTCCGTCCCGCCCGGAAGCCTGCGGCCTGCGCCATCTCGCCTTCAGCGTCGATGACCTGGATAGCGCAGTTAAGCATCTGGAAGCACACGGCGTGACGTGCGAAGCGATTCGCGTCGATCCGTTCACCGACAAGCGCTTTACCTTTTTCAACGACCCGGACGGCCTGCCGCTGGAGCTTTATCAGCAGTAATGTTCGTCCTGTGTGATAATGCCCGCTCAGCTCGGGCATTTTTTATGTGTAATTCCCTATGATCTTACCCGCTATCGCACAAGCCGTTTCACCGTACCGCCAGCTGCTGGTGGGGTTTAGCGGTGGCCTGGATTCCACCGTTCTGCTCCATCGCCTTAAGCGCTGGCGCGATCGGGAACCTGACGTCCAGCTCCGGGCGATGCATATTCATCACGGATTAAGTCCTCACGCAGAGGAGTGGGTGGCGCACTGCGAAGCCTTGTGTGCGGCCTGGGCGATCCCGCTCATCGTTGAACGCGTCATGCTTGCGGAGGAAGGGCTGGGCATCGAGGCGCAGGCACGTAAAGCCCGCTATGCCGCGTTTGCCGGGGCATTACGTACCGGAGAAGCGCTGGTCACGGCCCAGCACCTGGACGATCAGTGTGAAACCTTTCTGCTGGCGCTTAAGCGGGGCAGCGGGCCGGCGGGGCTTTCTGCCATGCCGGCGCGTTCTGAATTTGCCGGCACAACGTTACTGCGTCCGCTGCTTGGCGAGACGCGCGCCTCGCTTGAAGCCTGGGCGCGAGAACATCAGCTGAGCTGGATCGAAGATGAGAGCAACCAGGATGACGGCTATGACCGTAACTTCCTTCGTCTGCGCGTCCTTCCGCTTTTAAGCGAGCGCTGGCCGCATTTCGCCGACGCGACGGCAAGAAGCGCCATGCTGTGCGCCGAACAGGAGTCGCTGCTGGACGAGCTGTTGAGCGGCGAGCTGGCTGGGCTGATTTCTGCCGACGGGGGGCTGGCGATCGCCCCGATGCAAGCGATGAGCCCGGTACGTCGCGCCGCGCTGTTACGCCGCTGGCTTGCCTCTCATCACGCTGCGATGCCGTCGCGGGCGATGCTGAGCCGTATCTGGGACGAGGTTGCCCTGGCGCGGGATGATGCTTCCCCGTGCGTCCACCTGAACGGTTTTGACGTAAGGCGCTACAAAGGGGAACTCTGGTGGGTAAAATCAACGCCTTCACTGACCGATGTGGTGCTCGACTGGCTTTCTCCTGAGCTTCCGCTGATATTGCCCGCTGAGGCTGGACGTGTCTCTATTATACCGTCTGGTCATGTGCGGCTGCCGGAGCCCGGTGAACCGGTAACGGTGCGCTTTAAGGCTGGCGGCATGCTGCATATCGTCGGGCGCAACGGGGGACGCAAGCTGAAGAAAATCTGGCAGGAGTGCAACGTGCCGCCGTGGCAGCGCGACACCACGCCGCTGCTGTTCTATGGTGAAACGTTGATTGCTGCGGCAGGGGTTTTCATTACGGAAGAGGGTTGGACAGAAGAGGGTGTCCGTTTTGAGTGGCAGAAAGCGTAACGGGCAGCCAGGCTGCCCGTTAGTGTCATCAGGATTCGCTCACCACGACGGTGCCGATTTGCGGGTGGCTGAAGCTGGCTATTTTGTCCAGGCGCAGCTCACGCGTCGCACCGGCATCTTCCACTATCAGGTATTCCACATTCTTGCGTGAAACCAGATCGCTGGCTTTTGCCTTCAACACTTCGCCATCTTTTAGCTCCAGCGTCAGTAATAAATGATGCTGGCAGGCGAGTTCGAGGTTGTCATAGTCATCACAATTGATGGGTTGATAAGTATCATTCATCGACATAATCGCTCACCAGTAAATTCGCCGCAGCATAAGCTGCTTTTTCCCTGACCGACTCTGAAAGGCTCTCATCAGAGGCCACTTCATTAAGCACTTTCAATACACAGCCCAACGCGTCCGGGACATACCCCAGATCTCCGCTGGCGATTTCCGCATACCGTTTGCGAATTAACTCACAATAATTATTCACATCCCCTCCCGCCAGCGCACTGACTTACTGTGAGATATCATTAAGCCTACGAAGATAAACTCGGTTTAGCAAGGTGACTATACCATACTCATTTAAGCAATATCAGCGCCTTGATAGCGGTGTATTTATCACCCCATAACAGCCTTTTGCCGCGGTTTTAGCTACAATGAGCGCCTGATTCGAATGGAGTTCTCTCATGGCGCTGAAAGCGACAATTTATAAAGCAGTGGTCAATGTGGCCGATCTTGATCGCAACCAGTTCCTCGACGCGTCGCTTACGCTGGCACGGCATCCCTCCGAAACCCAGGAGCGCATGATGCTGCGCCTGCTGGCGTGGATTAAGTACGCCGACGAGCGTCTGCAGTTTACCCGTGGGTTAAGCGCAGAAGACGAGCCTGAAGCCTGGCTGCGCAACGATCATCTGGGTATCGACTTGTGGATCGAACTCGGCCTGCCTGACGAGCGCAGAATTAAGAAGGCCTGCACCCAGTCCGCTGAAGTGGCCTTATTCGCGTATAATCAGCGTGCTGCGGAGATTTGGTGGCAGCAAAACAAGAGCAAGTGCGGACAGTTTAAAAATCTCACGGTTTGGTATCTGGATGATGAGCAGCTGGCTCAGCTGAGCGAGTTTGCCAGCCGGACCATGGTGTTGCAGGCGACGATTCAGGATGGCGCCATCTGGCTCTCTGATTCTCAGAATAATCTGGAAATTCATTTGACGGCGTGGCAGCCCGCGTCATGATCGTCTTGTCCCGTAACGTCAGCATTCCTGACAACGAGCTGGAGATCACCGCCATCCGTGCTCAGGGGGCCGGTGGGCAGCACGTCAACAAGGCGTCGACGGCTATCCATTTGCGTTTTGACATTCGGGCCTCGAGCCTGCCAGAGTATTATAAAGAAAGCCTGCTTGCTGCCAGCCATCACCTGATCACCAGCGATGGTGTGATTGTGATCAAAGCCCAGGAGTACCGCAGCCAGGAGCTCAACCGGGAAGCGGCGATAGCCAGGCTGGTGGCGGTCATCAAAGAATTAACGGCAGTACAAAAAAGCCGCCGGGCAACGCGGCCAACCCGCGCATCGAAAGAGCGTCGGCTGTCCTCGAAGGCCCAAAAATCCACAGTGAAAGCACTACGCGGTAAAGTTCGTCGCCCAACAGAGTGACGAAAGGGAACACAATTTTCATAAGGAATTCATTGTGAAAAAAGCATTATGGTCAGCGATGGCAGTGAGCACGCTGTTTGCGCTTTTCGGGTGTAACAACCGCTCCGAAACGCAGATGTTACAACCCACGCAAACGGAAGAGTTAAAACCAATGCAGCAGAGCTGGCGCGGCGTATTGCCTTGCGCAGACTGCGAAGGCATTGAAACGTCTCTGTTCCTGCAAAAAGACGGCACCTGGGTAATGAACCAGCGCTATCAGGGCGCTAAAGAACCCTCGTCATTTGCAACTTACGGAACATGGGCGCGTACGGCTGAGAAGCTGGTTCTGACGGATACCTCCGGTGAGAAAACCTTTTTCCGCGCCAAAGGCGAGGGAATGGAGATGCTTGACCGCGAAGGCAACCCGATTGAATCCCAGTTCAACTACACGCTTGCGCCGGTAAAAGCGGCTCTGCCTGCCACGCCTATGACAATGCGGGGGATGTACTTCTATATGGCGGATGCGGCGATCTTTACCGACTGCGCAACCGGCAGGAAGGTTAGCGTGGCAAACAATGCGCAGCTTGAACGTGATTACGCCGTGGCACGCGGTAATGACAGCAAGCCGGTATTGCTGACGGTTGACGGTCACTTTACGCTTGAAGCAAACCCGGATAGCGGAGAGATGGTGAAAACGCTGGTGGCGGATAAAGGCGCGAAATTTATTGCGGGCAAAGACTGTAACAGTAACAGTAAATAAGCTGACGTAGCACCATTAAAAAACCCCGCCTGAGCGGGGTTTTTTTGTTTAGCCTTTAATGGCTTTCACCAGGTAATCAAGGATGTCGCCGGTCTTGATCATCTGTTTTTCGCCGCTGCGACGGTATTTGTATTCAATCTCATCGCTGTCAAGGTTACGGTCACCGATAACGACGGTGTGTGGGATGCCGATCAGTTCCATATCGGCGAACATCACGCCCGGACGCTCTTTACGGTCATCCATCAGCACTTCGATGCCCTGAGCACGCAGCTCGGCATACAGCTTCTCGGCCAGCTCCTGCACGCGGTAAGACTTGTGCATGTTCATTGGCAGAATGGCGACCTGGAACGGCGCGATATTGTCCGGCCAGACGATGCCGCGCTCGTCGTAGTTCTGCTCAATTGCCGCAGCCACCACGCGCGTCACCCCGATACCGTAGCAGCCCATGGTCAGGATCTGGTTACGGCCATCTTCACCCTGAACGGCGGCGTTCAGCGCACGAGAGTATTTATCGCCCAGCTGGAAGATGTGACCGACCTCGATGCCGCGCTTAATCATCAGGGTACCCTGACCATCCGGGCTTGGATCGCCTGCAACCACGTTACGGATGTCAGCCACTTCCGGCGTCGCCACGTCGCGATCCCAGTTGATGCCGAAGTAGTGTTTACCGTCGATGTTCGCACCGGCGGAGAAGTCGCTCATTGCAGCAACCGTGTGGTCAATAACAACCGGCACCGGCAGATTGACTGGACCCAGTGAACCTGGACCCGCATTCACCACTGCGCGGATTTCCGCTTCCGTGGCGAACGTCAGCGGGCTGGCGACCTGCGGCAGCTTCTCGGCTTTCACTTCGTTCAGCTCGTGATCGCCACGCACCAGCAGGGCAACCAGCGGGTAAGCGCTGCCTTCGGTGGATTTCACCAGCAGCGTTTTCACGGTTTTTTCGATCGGCAGATTGAACTGCTCAACCAGCTCGGCAATGGTTTTCGCGTTTGGCGTATCAACCAGCGTCATCTCTTGCGTTGCCGCAGCACGCGGTTCTTTTGGTGCCAGCGCTTCTGCAAATTCGATGTTCGCCGCGTAGTCTGAAGAGTCAGAGAAGATCACATCGTCTTCACCGCTCTGCGCCAGTACCTGGAACTCATGGGATGCGCTACCGCCGATGGAGCCGGTATCAGCCTGCACAGCACGGAAATCCAAACCCATGCGGGAGAAGATTTTGCTGTACGCCGCGTACATTGCGTCGTAAGTCTCTTGCAGTGATTCCTGAGAGGTATGGAAAGAGTAGGCATCTTTCATCAGGAATTCGCGAGAACGCATGACGCCGAAACGCGGGCGAACTTCGTCACGGAACTTGGTCTGGATCTGGAAGAAGTTCAGCGGCAGCTGTTTGTAAGAGCTCAGCTCATTACGAATCAGGTCGGTAATAACTTCTTCATGCGTTGGGCCGAGAACGAACGGACGCTCGCCGCGATCGACGAAGCGCAGCAGTTCAGGACCATATTGTTCCCAACGGCCACTCTCCTGCCACAGGTCAGCGGGCTGAACCACAGGCATGGACACCTCGATAGCACCGGCGTTGTTCATCTCTTCACGCACGATGTTTTCGACTTTTTTCAGGACGCGCACGCCGGTCGGCAGCCAGGTATATAACCCGGAGGCCAGCTTGCGGATCATCCCGGCGCGCAGCATCAGCTGATGGCTGATCACTTCGGCGTCGGCAGGCGTCTCCTTCAGAGTGGAGAGCAGATATTGGCTAGTACGCATGTTGTTACGGTTCCATTTCGACGATTGGAACAGGCTGAAACACCAGCCTGACACAAAAAAAGTGGTTTAGTTTACCAGTGTGGCAAAGATGCCAAAAGAGAGGAGAACAAAATTACCTGGGTTCAAGGGCAAACACTTCAAAACCTGCCCCGGTGACGCGCCAGCGAACGTTAAAATCCATCAGCCAGACGGCGTACGTTTTTCCTGCTTCCTCTTCTTTACGGTAGGCCGGGCGCGGGTCCTGTGCCAGAACTTCGGTGATGAAATCCCGTAAGCGAGGATAGCGTTTCTCCAGCTGACCGAGCTGTGCGGTTATCTCAGGCGTAAAATACACCGGCATGTCCGCCTGTGGTGCGTCCTGAGCATAACTTGCACGCGCGTTCGGGAGCGCTTCGGCGAAGGGCAAATAGGGCTTGATGTCGATAACCGGCGTGCCGTCGACCAGGTCCAGGCTACCTAACTCCAGTATCACCCGATCTTTCTGGCAGCGTATGCCTTTCAGTTCAACCAGCGACATGCCAACCGGGTTTGGACGGAAGGTCGAGCGCGTTGCAAACACGCCCATTCTCGCATTGCCGCCAAGACGAGGAGGACGCACGGTAGGTCGCCAGCCGCCTTCCATCGTCTGGTGAAACACGAACACCACCCATAAATGGCTGAAAGCCTCGAGCCCGCGTACCGCATCGGCCTGATTGTAAGGCGCAATCAGGTGAAGCTCACCGCTTCCGCTGGTGACCAGACCGGGCTGGCGAGGGACGGCGAACTTCTCTTTATAAGGAGAGTGGATAACGCCTATCTGCTCGAACTGAAATGCACTCATTTCGCCGTGATGTTCAGCGCAGAACCGATGCAAACCGCCTGACGGTAGCAGCCCGGCGTGCCGCTGGTGACTTCACAGCTGTGCAGCAGAACCGCGTTAGCTTTCATTTTTGCGGCATTAATCTGCATGCGTTTACGCGCTGTCGGAATATTTGGTGGTGAGTCCTGATTGGTCGCCTGACAGGATTCGCCGCTCACTTCGCCCAGCTCACGGAACGGTTTACCGACGAGTTCGTCCGCTTTCGTGATAATGCGAACCGGCGCAGGGCGAACCACTTTCGGTTTCGCAGGCTCGGTCTTTGGCGGGGTTGCCGTGCTTTGAACAGGTTCAACGGGAGATCTGCTTAGCATAGAACAGCCGCTCAGCATGAGTGCTAAAAGACAGATCGGTAAAGCACGCATAATATTTCCTCAATGGATAATCAAAACGTCAGATATTGAATCAGTTGACTGCACAAATGACAAGACGGGCATAAGCCCGTCCTGATGATATTACACTGAGGTGAGATTACCAGCCTTTAACAGCGCCGCCGTTAAACACTTTGTTGGCTTCCTGGTAAACTTCATCTGACTGATAGGCCTGAACGAATTTCTTCACGTTTTCCGCGTCCTTGTTGTCTTCGCGAGTCACGATCAGGTTAACGTACGGGGAGTCTTTATCTTCAACGAAGATACCGTCTTTGGCTGGCGTCAGGCCAATCTGGCTGGCGTACGTGGTGTTGATAACGGCCAGAGCAATCTGTGCATCGTCCAGAGAACGTGGCAGCTGCGGTGCTTCCAGTTCAACGATTTTCAGATTTTTCGGGTTCTCGGTGACGTCCAGAACGGTTGGCAGCAGGCCAACACCGTCTTTCAGTTTGATCAGGCCCACTTTCTGCAGCAGCAGCAGGGAACGACCAAGGTTAGTTGGGTCGTTAGGTACGGCAACCTGAGAGCCCGGCTGCAGTTCGTCCAGTGATTTAATTTTCTTAGAGTAACCGGCAATCGGATACACGAAGGTGTTACCGACACCCACCAGTTTATAGCCGCGATCTTTAATCTGCTGATCCAGGTATGGCTTATGCTGGAAGGCATTCGCGTCGATATCGCCTTTGCTCAGCGCTTCGTTCGGCAGAACGTAATCGTTGAAGGTCACCAGCTCCACGTCCAGGCCATATTTCTCTTTTGCCACTTTCTGAGCAACTTCCGCAACCTGCTGTTCTGCACCTACGATAACGCCCACTTTAATGTGGTTTGGATCCTTTTCGTCTTGACCGCAACCCACCAGTGCCAGAGAGCCGATCAGCGCGCCTACTGCTGCGAAGGTCTTTAATTTAAACGCCATGTTTTATCCTTAACTCGTAGAGTTTGTGTTGTGTGTAACGTTATTTATGCGTAACAGCCCGGACGATGCAATCGCCAGAGAACTGGATTAAGTAAACCAAAACAACCAGCAATACCAGAACGGTATTCATCACGGTAGCGTTATATCCAATATAGCCGTACTGGTAACCAATCTGACCTAAACCGCCGGCACCAACGGCACCGCCCATCGCGGAATAACCGACCAGGGTGATAAGCGTAATGGTTGCCGCATTCACCAGCCCTGGCAGCGCCTCAGGCAGCAGAACCTTGCGGACGATCTGCATCGGCGTGGCACCCATCGCACGGGAAGCTTCGATCAAACCGGTTGGGATTTCCAGCAGGGCGTTCTCCACCATACGGGCGATAAACGGCGCAGCGCCAACGGTCAGCGGAACGATCGCCGCCTGCAGACCGATAGACGTTCCGACGATCACGCGGGTAAACGGAATCATCCACACCAGTAAAATAATGAACGGGATAGAACGGAAGATGTTCACCAGCGCAGAGAGCGTACGGTACAGCTTCGCGTTCTCAATGATTTGACCCGGACGCGTCACGTACAGCAACACGCCGACCGGCAGGCCAATCACAAAACCAAAGAAGCCAGAGACAAAGGTCATTGCCAGCGTTTCCCAAACGCCGCGAACCAGCAGCCACATCATCGGCTCAGACATAACCCAGTACCTCTACTTTTACGTGATGTTCTTGCAGCCAGGCAATGGCTGCCTGGGTTTCTTCTTGTGTGCCGTGCATTTCTGTCAGCATGATGCCGAACTTCACGCCACCGGCGTAATCCATCTGCGCGCTGATGATGTTGTTGTTCACGTTAAAGCGACGCGCGGTTTCGGAAAGCAGGGGAGCATCAACGGACTGACCGGTGAACTCCATGCGCAGCATCGGGACGCTGTCAGCAGCGGGTTCGGTCTTCAAACGCTCCAGATAGTCTTCCGGGATATCCAGATGCAGGGTGGACTGGATGAACTGCTGCGCCAGCGGGGTTTTCGGATGCGAGAACACTTCACTTACCGTGTCCTGCTCGATCAGTTCACCGTTGCTAATGACCGCCACGCAGTCGCAGATGCGTTTCACCACATCCATCTCGTGCGTAATAAGGAGGATCGTCAGGCCCAGACGACGATTAATGTCTTTTAGCAGTTCCAGAATAGAACGCGTGGTTGCGGGATCCAGTGCGCTGGTGGCCTCATCGCACAGCAGTACCTTAGGATTGCTGGCCAGCGCGCGGGCGATGGCCACACGTTGTTTTTGCCCGCCGGACAGATTTGCCGGGTAGCTATCATGTTTGTCGCCCAGACCCACGAGGTCGAGCAGCTCGGTGACGCGACGCTTCACTTCTTCTTTCGGCGTGTTATCCAGCTCAAGCGGTAAGGCAACGTTGCCGAACACGGTGCGGGAAGCCAGCAGGTTAAAGTGCTGGAAAATCATGCCAATCTGACGACGCGCTTTGGTGAGTTCTTTCTCTGAAAGGGCGGTAAGTTCCTGACCGCCAACTTCTACGCTGCCCTGGGTTGGACGCTCAAGCAGGTTAACACAACGGATCAGCGTGCTTTTACCTGCACCCGATGCGCCAATGACGCCATAAATTTGACCAGCAGGAACATGCAGGCTGACATTGTTCAGAGCCTGAATGGTTCGGTTCCCCTGCTGGAACACTTTGGTGATATTGGAAAGTTTAATCATTAGATTATTTTTATCGTATGTAAGTTAGCCGTGGCATTTTCTTCTGCCAGATACGGGTGATGACCGTAAACAAAACGGATGTTAAGGCATCCAGACGTCTAAATCAATCCAACTCTGTACGATGAGCACTTTATTGCGCTGCGATTCATGAGATACTAGTCGAACATGCCTTTTTCAGGAGCAAACCGGTGGCAAAATCAGTACCCGCAATTTTCCTCGATCGTGACGGCACTATTAATGTGGATCACGGTTATGTCCATGAGATTGATGAGTTCGAGTTTATCCAGGGCGTAATAGATGCCATGCGCCAGCTGAAAGAGATGGGGTATGCGCTGGTGGTCGTGACGAACCAGTCCGGTATTGCACGCGGTAAATTCACCGAAGCGCAGTTCGAAACGCTGACGGAATGGATGGACTGGTCGCTGGCCGACCGCGGTGTGGATCTCGATGGCATCTATTATTGTCCGCACCACCCACAGGGAACCGTAGAAGAGTATCGTCAGACCTGTGATTGCCGTAAGCCGCATCCGGGGATGTTCATCTCTGCGCAGGAGTTCCTGCACATTGATATGGCGGCTTCTTATATGGTGGGCGATAAACTGGAAGATATGCAGGCAGCCACAGCAGCGGGTGTAGGGACCAAAATATTAGTACGCACCGGCAAGCCAGTGACGCCAGAAGCTGAGAATGCTGCGGATTGGGTAATTAATAGTCTGGCCGATCTGCCAAAAGAGATTAAAAAGCACCAAAAATAGCCTTTCTGGTGAAAAGATGAGCGGTTGAAATAAAAATGCATTTTTCCGCTTGTCATTCCTCGGCGGCCCCCTATAATGCGCCTCCATCGACACGGCGGATGTGAATCACTTCACAAACAGCCGGTCGGTTGAAGAGAAAAAATCCTGAAATAACGGGTTGACTCTGAAAGAGGAAAGCGTAATATACGCCACCTCGCAACGGTGAGCGAAAGCTGCGTTGCACTGCTCTTTAACAATTTATCAGACAATCTGTGTGGGCACTCAAAGTGACATGGATTCTTAATGTCTTCGGACAATAAATGAATACCAAGTCTCTGAGTGAACATGCGTAATTCATTACGAAGTTTAATTCACGAGCATCAAACTTAAATTGAAGAGTTTGATCATGGCTCAGATTGAACGCTGGCGGCAGGCCTAACACATGCAAGTCGAGCGGCAGCGGAAAGTAGCTTGCTACTTTGCCGGCGAGCGGCGGACGGGTGAGTAATGTCTGGGAAACTGCCTGATGGAGGGGGATAACTACTGGAAACGGTAGCTAATACCGCATAACGTCGCAAGACCAAAGAGGGGGACCTTCGGGCCTCTTGCCATCAGATGTGCCCAGATGGGATTAGCTAGTAGGTGGGGTAACGGCTCACCTAGGCGACGATCCCTAGCTGGTCTGAGAGGATGACCAGCCACACTGGAACTGAGACACGGTCCAGACTCCTACGGGAGGCAGCAGTGGGGAATATTGCACAATGGGCGCAAGCCTGATGCAGCCATGCCGCGTGTATGAAGAAGGCCTTCGGGTTGTAAAGTACTTTCAGCGGGGAGGAAGGCGGTGAGGTTAATAACCTCATCGATTGACGTTACCCGCAGAAGAAGCACCGGCTAACTCCGTGCCAGCAGCCGCGGTAATACGGAGGGTGCAAGCGTTAATCGGAATTACTGGGCGTAAAGCGCACGCAGGCGGTCTGTCAAGTCGGATGTGAAATCCCCGGGCTCAACCTGGGAACTGCATTCGAAACTGGCAGGCTAGAGTCTTGTAGAGGGGGGTAGAATTCCAGGTGTAGCGGTGAAATGCGTAGAGATCTGGAGGAATACCGGTGGCGAAGGCGGCCCCCTGGACAAAGACTGACGCTCAGGTGCGAAAGCGTGGGGAGCAAACAGGATTAGATACCCTGGTAGTCCACGCCGTAAACGATGTCGACTTGGAGGTTGTGCCCTTGAGGCGTGGCTTCCGGAGCTAACGCGTTAAGTCGACCGCCTGGGGAGTACGGCCGCAAGGTTAAAACTCAAATGAATTGACGGGGGCCCGCACAAGCGGTGGAGCATGTGGTTTAATTCGATGCAACGCGAAGAACCTTACCTACTCTTGACATCCAGAGAACTTTCCAGAGATGGATTGGTGCCTTCGGGAACTCTGAGACAGGTGCTGCATGGCTGTCGTCAGCTCGTGTTGTGAAATGTTGGGTTAAGTCCCGCAACGAGCGCAACCCTTATCCTTTGTTGCCAGCGGTTAGGCCGGGAACTCAAAGGAGACTGCCAGTGATAAACTGGAGGAAGGTGGGGATGACGTCAAGTCATCATGGCCCTTACGAGTAGGGCTACACACGTGCTACAATGGCGCATACAAAGAGAAGCGACCTCGCGAGAGCAAGCGGACCTCATAAAGTGCGTCGTAGTCCGGATTGGAGTCTGCAACTCGACTCCATGAAGTCGGAATCGCTAGTAATCGTAGATCAGAATGCTACGGTGAATACGTTCCCGGGCCTTGTACACACCGCCCGTCACACCATGGGAGTGGGTTGCAAAAGAAGTAGGTAGCTTAACCTTCGGGAGGGCGCTTACCACTTTGTGATTCATGACTGGGGTGAAGTCGTAACAAGGTAACCGTAGGGGAACCTGCGGTTGGATCACCTCCTTACCTTAAAGAACCTGCCTTTGTAGTGCTCACACAGATTGTCTGATGAAAAACAGCAGTAAAAATCTCTGCAGGCTTGTAGCTCAGGTGGTTAGAGCGCACCCCTGATAAGGGTGAGGTCGGTGGTTCAAGTCCACTCAGGCCTACCAAACTCCTTTTAAAGGATGAGCGGTACAGAGATTGCAAAACGATGGGGCTATAGCTCAGCTGGGAGAGCGCCTGCTTTGCACGCAGGAGGTCTGCGGTTCGATCCCGCATAGCTCCACCATCTTTTACTGCAAACACAAGAAAACTTCAGAGTGAACCTGAAAAGGTGCACTGCGAAGTTTTGCTCTTTAAAAATCTGGATCAAGCTGAAAATTGAAACGACACATCTTTAATGGTGTGTTCGAGTCTCTCAAATTTTCGCAATCTTGAAGTGAAACATCTTCGGGTTGTGAGGTTAAGCGACTAAGCGTACACGGTGGATGCCCTGGCAGTCAGAGGCGATGAAGGACGTGCTAATCTGCGAAAAGCGCCGGCGAGGTGATATGAACCTTTGACCCGGCGATGTCCGAATGGGGAAACCCAGTGCAATTCGTTGCACTATCGTTAACTGAATACATAGGTTAACGAGGCGAACCGGGGGAACTGAAACATCTAAGTACCCCGAGGAAAAGAAATCAACCGAGATTCCCCCAGTAGCGGCGAGCGAACGGGGAGCAGCCCAGAGTCTGAATCAGCTTGTGTGTTAGTGGAAGCGTCTGGAAAGTCGCACGGTACAGGGTGACAGTCCCGTACACGAAAGCACACAGGCTGTGAACTCGAAGAGTAGGGCGGGACACGTGGTATCCTGTCTGAATATGGGGGGACCATCCTCCAAGGCTAAATACTCCTGACTGACCGATAGTGAACCAGTACCGTGAGGGAAAGGCGAAAAGAACCCCGGCGAGGGGAGTGAAAAAGAACCTGAAACCGTGTACGTACAAGCAGTGGGAGCACCTTCGTGGTGTGACTGCGTACCTTTTGTATAATGGGTCAGCGACTTATATTCTGTAGCAAGGTTAACCGTATAGGGGAGCCGAAGGGAAACCGAGTCTTAACTGGGCGTTAAGTTGCAGGGTATAGACCCGAAACCCGGTGATCTAGCCATGGGCAGGTTGAAGGTTGGGTAACACTAACTGGAGGACCGAACCGACTAATGTTGAAAAATTAGCGGATGACTTGTGGCTGGGGGTGAAAGGCCAATCAAACCGGGAGATAGCTGGTTCTCCCCGAAAGCTATTTAGGTAGCGCCTCGTGAATTCATCTTCGGGGGTAGAGCACTGTTTCGGCTAGGGGGCCATCCCGGCTTACCAACCCGATGCAAACTACGAATACCGAAGAATGTTATCACGGGAGACACACGGCGGGTGCTAACGTCCGTCGTGAAGAGGGAAACAACCCAGACCGCCAGCTAAGGTCCCAAAGTCATGGTTAAGTGGGAAACGATGTGGGAAGGCACAGACAGCCAGGATGTTGGCTTAGAAGCAGCCATCATTTAAAGAAAGCGTAATAGCTCACTGGTCGAGTCGGCCTGCGCGGAAGATGTAACGGGGCTAAACCATGCACCGAAGCTGCGGCAGCGACGCTTATGCGTTGTTGGGTAGGGGAGCGTTCTGTAAGCCGTTGAAGGTGTGCTGTGAGGCATGCTGGAGGTATCAGAAGTGCGAATGCTGACATAAGTAACGATAAAGCGGGTGAAAAGCCCGCTCGCCGGAAGACCAAGGGTTCCTGTCCAACGTTAATCGGGGCAGGGTGAGTCGACCCCTAAGGCGAGGCCGAAAGGCGTAGTCGATGGGAAACAGGTTAATATTCCTGTACTTGGTGTTACTGCGAAGGGGGGACGGAGAAGGCTATGTTAGCCGGGCGACGGTTGTCCCGGTTTAAGCATGTAGGCGGAACGACCAGGTAAATCCGGTCGTTTATTAACGCTGAGGTGTGATGACGAGGCACTACGGTGCTGAAGTAACAAATGCCCTGCTTCCAGGAAAAGCCTCTAAGCATCAGGTAACACGAAATCGTACCCCAAACCGACACAGGTGGTCAGGTAGAGAATACCAAGGCGCTTGAGAGAACTCGGGTGAAGGAACTAGGCAAAATGGTGCCGTAACTTCGGGAGAAGGCACGCTGATATGTAGGTGAAGCCCCTGCGGGTGGAGCTGAAATCAGTCGAAGATACCAGCTGGCTGCAACTGTTTATTAAAAACACAGCACTGTGCAAACACGAAAGTGGACGTATACGGTGTGACGCCTGCCCGGTGCCGGAAGGTTAATTGATGGGGTTAGCGGCAACGCGAAGCTCTTGATCGAAGCCCCGGTAAACGGCGGCCGTAACTATAACGGTCCTAAGGTAGCGAAATTCCTTGTCGGGTAAGTTCCGACCTGCACGAATGGCGTAATGATGGCCAGGCTGTCTCCACCCGAGACTCAGTGAAATTGAACTCGCTGTGAAGATGCAGTGTACCCGCGGCAAGACGGAAAGACCCCGTGAACCTTTACTATAGCTTGACACTGAACACTGGTCCTTGATGTGTAGGATAGGTGGGAGGCTTTGAAGCGTGGACGCCAGTCTGCGTGGAGCCGTCCTTGAAATACCACCCTTTAATGGCTGGTGTTCTAACGTAGACCCGTGATCCGGGTTGCGGACAGTGTCTGGTGGGTAGTTTGACTGGGGCGGTCTCCTCCCAAAGAGTAACGGAGGAGCACGAAGGTTAGCTAATCCTGGTCGGACATCAGGAGGTTAGTGCAATGGCATAAGCTAGCTTGACTGCGAGAGTGACGGCTCGAGCAGGTGCGAAAGCAGGTCATAGTGATCCGGTGGTTCTGAATGGAAGGGCCATCGCTCAACGGATAAAAGGTACTCCGGGGATAACAGGCTGATACCGCCCAAGAGTTCATATCGACGGCGGTGTTTGGCACCTCGATGTCGGCTCATCACATCCTGGGGCTGAAGTAGGTCCCAAGGGTATGGCTGTTCGCCATTTAAAGTGGTACGCGAGCTGGGTTTAGAACGTCGTGAGACAGTTCGGTCCCTATCTGCCGTGGGCGCTGGAGAATTGAGGGGGGCTGCTCCTAGTACGAGAGGACCGGAGTGGACGCATCACTGGTGTTCGGGTTGTCATGCCAATGGCACTGCCCGGTAGCTAAATGCGGAAAAGATAAGTGCTGAAAGCATCTAAGCACGAAACTTGCCCCGAGATGAGTTCTCCCTGAGACTTTAAGTCTCCTGAAGGAACGTTAAAGACTATGACGTTGATAGGTCGGGTGTGTAAGCGCAGCGATGCGTTGAGCTAACCGATACTAATGAACCGTGAGGCTTAACCTTACAACGCCGAAGGTGTTTTGGCGAAGAGACAGAACAATCAAATTCAGCCTGATACAGATTTAACAGAATTTGCCTGGCGGCTTTAGCGCGGTGGTCCCACCTGACCCCATGCCGAACTCAGAAGTGAAACGCCGTAGCGCCGATGGTAGTGTGGGGTCTCCCCATGTGAGAGTAGGGAACTGCCAGGCATCAAATTAAGTAGTAAGCCGGTGCATTAATCCGGTGGTTACAAGCAGTCTTCGGTGGAGCGGTAGTTCAGTCGGTTAGAATACCTGCCTGTCACGCAGGGGGTCGCGGGTTCGAGTCCCGTCCGTTCCGCCACTTATTAAAAGCCCTGAGCGTTAGCTCAGGGCTTTTTTCTTATCTGACGCTTAATTATTGCGAAATCAGCAAAAATCCTCTGCGTTTTGCGATCTTTTTCTCTATAACAACGCCAGCGATAATCGTCCTCAGTTTACGAACATAACGATTGAGGAATAGTATGACTCTCCCCGCATTTGGTCTGGGCACTTTCCGCCTGAAAGACGACGTTGTTATTGCATCAGTTAAAACCGCACTCGAACTGGGCTATCGCGCGGTTGATACGGCGCAGATCTATGAAAACGAAGCTGCCGTAGGACAAGCTCTCGAAGAGAGTGGTGTACCGCGTAATGAGCTGTTCATCACCACGAAAATCTGGATTGAGAATCTCAGCAAAGACAAGCTGATCCCAAGCCTGAAAGAAAGCCTGAAAAAACTGCGTACTGACTATGTAGATTTGACGCTGATCCACTGGCCATCACCGAATGATGCCGTCTCCGTGGAAGAATTCATGCAGGCATTGCTGGAAGCGAAAAAGCAGGGATTAACCCGCGAAATTGGGATCTCCAACTTCACGATCCCGCTGATGGAAAAAGCTATTGCTGCTGTTGGCGCAGAAAATATTGCGACCAACCAGATTGAGCTGTCTCCGTACCTGCAAAATCGTAAAGTCGTGGACTGGGCAAAACAGCACGGGATCCACATCACCTCATACATGACGCTGGCCTACGGTAAGGCGCTGAAAGATGAAGTGATTACGCGTATCGCTGAGAAACATAACGCGACTGCCGCGCAGGTCATTCTGGCATGGGCAATGGGTGAAGGTTATGCCGTGATCCCATCATCAACTAAGCGTGAAAACCTGGCCAGCAACCTGTTAGCAACGGATCTTCATCTGGATGCTGACGATAAAAAAGCGATTGCCGCGCTGGAGTGCAACGATCGTCTGGTCAGCCCGGAAGGTTTAGCTCCTGACTGGGATTAAGTTTGACCCGCCCTCTGTAACCTGAACCCTCACACAGCTCCTCCGGGAGCTGTTTTTATATGTTCACTCAGAAAATCAATAAAGGCACGAATGCGCGTACTCACCGCTCTGTCACTGTAATACACCGCGCTAAAAGGCATTTCGACCGGCAGGCGTTTATCGGCCATCAATTCCACCAGCTCACCCCGGGCAATCTCCTTATCAATCATATAGTCTGACAAGCAGGCGATACCATTTCCTTCAAGGCACAGCTGCTTCAGCGTTTCCCCGCTGTTAGATGACAATCCGCTCGTAATTTCATGAAGTTGACCATCATGACAGGCGACAGGCCAGGTGTTCAGCGATACCGGCTCCGTAAAGCCCAGGCACAGATGCTGCTTCAGTTCTTCAACCGTCTCCGGTTTACCATGTTCAGCAATATACTGTGGCGACGCGATAATTTTACGGTAGCTGGCAAACAGAGGGCGGGCACGCAAGCTTGAATCGGTCAGCGTTCCCGCCCGAATAGCCACATCCACTTTACGCTCGATGAGGTTAATAAACGTCTCTGAGGAGACGAGAGAAAGCGTCATCTCCGGATAGCGTTCGCGGAAAGGTTTAATCAGCGGCATCAGAAAGTGAAGCACAACCGGCGTGGCTGCATCAATGCGCAGTAATCCGCGCGGCGTGCTGCGGGTCTCCATTATCTCGGTCTCCGCTGCGGCCATCTCCTGCAGTACCGACTGCACGCGGCGAAAATAACGCTCTCCTTCTTCCGTCAGGCTCAGCTGTCGCGTCGTTCGGTTGAGCAGACTCACTCCAAGCTTCATCTCCAGTTTTTTTACCGAACGGCTGATGGCTGAGTTAGCCTGTCCCAGCTGTTCGGCCGCGCGGCTAAAGCTGCCGCTTTCAACGACGGCGACAAAGATTGTCAGCTCTTCCGATGTTGCTTTCATTGTTGCACCACCTGCAAAATTCTATTGAGATTTTGACCATTTTTGTTATTTAAGCACTGGCGCATACTGCCTGTCATCTTAATCCTGATGATACGGAGTATTTTATGCCACTGGCGCTACTTGCCCTGACGATCAGTGCCTTTGCAATTGGCACGACCGAATTTGTTATTGTGGGACTGGTTCCCACTATTGCTAATCAGCTTGCGATCTCGTTACCCTCTGCCGGGCTGTTGGTGTCTATCTACGCCCTGGGCGTCGCCGTCGGGGCGCCAGTGCTGACGGCACTGACCGGGCGTTTTCCGCGTAAGCAGCTGTTAGTCGCGCTGATGGTGCTGTTCACCGCCGGCAACATTCTGGCCTGGCAGGCACCGGACTACACCACGCTGGTGATTGCCCGTCTGTTGACCGGCCTTGCGCACGGGGTGTTCTTCTCGATTGGTTCCACTATTGCAACCAGCCTGGTACCCAAAGATAAAGCGGCCTCCGCCATTGCGATCATGTTTGGTGGACTTACCGTTGCACTCGTTACGGGCGTACCGCTGGGAACGTTCATCGGACAACACTTCGGCTGGCGCGAAACGTTCCTGGCCGTCTCCTTACTGGGGGTCATCGCCCTGGTGACCAGCCTGCTGCTGGTGCCGTCGAATATTCCAGGCCGGGCGAGCGCCAGCCTGCGCGATCAGCTGAAGGTGCTTACGCATCCGCGTTTGCTGATCATCTACGCGGTAACTGCATTGGGTTATGGCGGCGTATTTACCGCTTTCACCTTCCTGGCGCCGATGATGCAGGATCTGGCTGGCTTCTCCCCCAATGCCGTAAGCTGGATTTTGCTGGGATACGGTATTTCCGTTGCCATTGGTAATATCTGGGGCGGCAAGCTTGCAGATAAGCATGGCGCGGTACCAGCACTGAAATTTATCTTCGCCGCGCTGGTTGTTCTGCTGATGATTTTCCAGTTCACCGCTTCGATACACTACGCCGCGCTGGTCACGGTACTGGTCATGGGGATCTTCGCCTTTGGCAATGTGCCCGGGCTTCAGGTTTACGTTGTCCAGAAAGCCGAGCTTTATACGCCTAATGCAGTGGATGTGGCTTCCGGCCTGAATATTGCCGCTTTTAATATTGGTATCGCGCTGGGCTCCATCGTTGGTGGGCAAACCGTCGAACACTTCGGATTAACCCAGACCCCGTGGATTGGAGCGGTGATTGTCCTGGTGGCCTTCCTGCTGATTGGCCTGAGCGGGCGCCTTGATAAACCTGCTCGCGTCGCGCTGGGTTAATATAAGTAAGCGCTTGCTTACAAAACTGGAAAGCGGTTTCTCAGAAATTGCGTTGAAAGTGTGACCTAAAGTCCCTATAACATTAGAACCAGTCCGTTTTCCGGGCTGGTTCATGTTACAGAGGCTGTTTCCAAAAGTGCGAAAAAATACCTATGCCATGCGTTATGTTGCCGGAATGCCCGCGGAGAGGATCTTGCCTCCGGGGTCATTTGCGAGCATAAGCCAGGCATTACCCGCCGGCACGCCGTTAAGTAGCGATGAGAAAATCCGCGTACTGGTATGGAATATCTTTAAGCAGCAGCGTGCCGAATGGTTATCGGTGCTCAAGAATTTTGGAAAAGATGCCCATCTGGTTCTGCTCCAGGAGGCGCAAACCACCCCGGAGCTGGTACGGTTTGCCACCACGAACTATCTTGCCGCCGACCAGGTGCCTGCATTTGTCCTGCCGCAACATCCCTCAGGCGTGATGACGCTTTCTGCAGCACATCCCGTCTATTGCTGTCCGCTGCGCGAACGCGAACCTATCCTGCGTCTGGCGAAATCGGCGCTGGTGACGGTCTATCCGCTGCCGGATACCCGAATGCTGATGGTTGTGAATATCCATGCGGTAAATTTCAGCCTGGGCGTGGATGTCTACAGTAAGCAGTTACTTCCCATTGGCGATCAGATAGCGCATCACAGCGGGCCCATCATTATGGCCGGTGATTTCAATGCCTGGAGCCGTCCGCGCATGAATGCGCTCTATCGCTTCGCGCGCGAAATGTCGCTGCGTGAAGTTCGTTTTAGCGACGACCAGCGCAAAAAAGCCTTTGGTCGTCCTCTCGATTTCGTCTTCTATCGTGGTTTGAGCGTGCACGATGCCTCTGTTCTGGTGACGCGCGCCTCGGATCATAACCCTCTACTAGTCGAATTCAGTCCCGGCAAACCTGATAAATAATGGTGTGTCAGGTCTGCCGTGGGGCAGGCCTGCGCGGGTGCTGCCCTTTATTTTTCACTCACAAAGGACAGTACGATGACAACAACACACTCCCATCATGACAACGTAGAAAGACAGTTTGGTTCTCAGGCAAGTGCCTATCTGAGCAGCGCCGTGCACGCTTCCGGTCGCGATCTGGTGCGTCTCGGTGAACGTCTGTCTGCGTTCCCGCAGGCGCACGTTCTGGATTTAGGCTGCGGGGCTGGGCATGCCAGCTTTACGGCTGCGCAGCAGGTGGCGCAGGTTACCGCATATGACTTATCCAGCCAGATGCTGGACGTCGTTGCCGAGGCGGCGAAAGCGAAGGGGCTGAACAACATCAATACGCGCCAGGGCTATGCCGAATCCTTACCGTTTGATGATGCGTCGTTTGAGGTGGTTATCAGCCGTTATTCCGCGCACCACTGGCATGATGTCGGCCAGGCATTACGAGAGGTCAAACGCGTTCTGAAGCCGGGCGGCACATTCATCATTATGGATGTGATGTCACCTGGGCATCCGGTGCGCAATATCTGGCTGCAAACGGTGGAAGCGCTGCGCGACACCTCGCATGTGCAAAACTACGCCAGCGGAGAGTGGTTATCGCTTATCACGGAAGCGGGACTGATTACACGCTCGTTAATCACAGACCGTTTGCCGCTGGAGTTTAGCTCGTGGATAGCGCGTATGCGCACCCCGGAAGCATTAAGTCAGGCGATCAGGCTGTATCAGGAGAGTGCATCCGCGGAGGTAAAGGCGTACTTTGAACTGCAAAACGATGGTTCATTCACCAGCGATACCATCATGGCTGAAGCGCAAAAAGCGGGATAAACAAAAAAGGCACCGAGGGGAATCGGTGCCTTTTTATCTTTCGATCGTGCTATCAGGAGTCTGGCGTAGCGCTGTTCTTCACAAACAGCGTCAGCTGGTCGCCAGGTTTCAGATTGTCAGTATCATTGTTCCAGCGCATCACATCCTTGATGTTTACGCCGTGTCGTTTTGCGATACTGGATAGTGAATCGCCCTTGCGCACGCGATAGGTAATGCTATCGCTGCTGCTGGCGAGACGCTGTGCGCTGCTACCTGCACCTACCGTCAGAGTCTGACCCACTTTCAGGCCGGAGCTGCGCAGATTATTCCACTGCTGCAGATCTTTCGCATTCACGCCAAGACGTGACGCAATGCCCGAAAGCGTATCACCTGAACGAACCTTATAGCTGCGGCTGTTGACTGATGATGCATCCGCGATCAGCGTTGACTGAACGGCGGCGATTTCACCAGAAGCTAAAGACTCACGTAACTGGTCAGCATGTTTCTGCGGAACCATTACATACTGCGGGCCACTTGCCCCCAAGGTTGAGCCTTTAACGCCAGCATTAAAGGTTTTCAATTTACTTACCGACATACCCGTCATATCAGCAACCTGTTGAATATCAACTGGATTGCTGAGGCGAACACGCGCCAGTGCACGACTTTCGTCTGGTGTTGGCAGTTGTACACCGTAACGCTTGCTGTTCTTGAGAATATCGCTCAAAGCCAGCATTTTCGGTACGTAAATCTTTGTTTCCTGTGGCAGTGAGAGCGACCAAAAATCGGTGGATTTACCCCGTGCTTTATTCGCTTTCATTGCCTTCAGTACACGACCTTCGCCACTATTATACGCTGCGACCGTTAACAGCCAGTCGCCGTCAAACATCTTGTTCAGACGTTGCATCATGTCGAGAGCGGCTGTCGTTGAAGCGACAACATCGCGACGCGCATCATAGTTGCGGGTCTGTTTCAGACCATAGTTTCGCCCTGTGCTCGGAATGATCTGCCAAATGCCTGCGGCATTGGCGCCAGACGTCGCGTGTGGGTCAAAAGCGCTCTCCACTATGGGTAGGAGTACCAGCTCCATAGGCATGTTACGTTTCTTAACTTGCCCGGCTATCCAGTACATATACGGCTCTGCCCGTAACGTTACATCGTGGAGATAGCTCTTATTTCTTAAATACTTCTGTTTCTGTTCGCGAATCCGGGTATTTTCCGGAATTCCCATCTTTAGCTCGTCGCCAATAGAGGTCCACAAGTCTTGATCCTGCGCGAAAGATGTTCCATCGTCCATCCAGCGCGCCGAACTTGCAAACTTCCCTGCTTCCCCTTGACCAGCTGCAGAAAGGCTCTGTGCGTGCTGTTGTACGTTGCTGCCATTCTGTGACTGGCAACCTACAAGCAGGACAGAGGCGAGTAATATCGCTTTTGCCTTCATGTGTGTGTCAATAGTTGCTTAAAAGACGAGCGATGATAACGGCGAAATTTTGAAAAGGCAACCCGCAATTATCTGAAGTTATCTTTCTTTGACCTTAACCATGCAAATCGCTGTTCTGGTTGTTGCAAATTTGTTTCTTGGTTAATTTTATTAATTAAATCAATATCATCTGTTCGTAAAAATAAATTAATTTGGCGCTCGTTTTTCAGAATTACGGGGAGTGTTTTTTGGTTTTTTGCACGTAACTCCTTCACTTTGTGATAATAATCCTGAATCGCCCGATCCTCAGGCAACAGGCTGACGGCAAACTTCATATTTCCTAATGTATACTCATGGGCGCAACAAATAACGGTGTCATCGGGCAATGCGTTAATCTTCTGTAAAGACTGGTGCATTTGCGCTGGTGTACCTTCAAACAATCTTCCGCAGCCTCCGGAGAACAGGGTATCGCCGCAAAAAAGATAAGGCTTACTGTAGAAACACAGATGTCCCAAAGTGTGACCCGGTGTAGCAAATACGGAAAACTCCCACTCACGGATGAGGATATTTTCGCCTTCTTCGACTACATGCGTGATTCCCTTATCTTGTGCTTCTGCCGGTCCGTAAACCACAAGATGCGGAAAATGAGCGCGCAGTTCAGGCACGCCGCCAGTGTGATCGTTATGATGATGCGTCAACAGAATGGCTTCTGGCTGCCAGTCGTTCTCTTTTATTGCGCGCAGAACAGGGGCCGATTCTCCGGGATCGACAATGACGCATCGACGATCGTCGTCAACCAAAACCCAGATGTAATTGTCCTGAAACGCTGGAATACTGATAAGATTCATACATTACCTCTTATAGCGTGGCGGGTGTTTTGATGAAACCGGCAAGGATACCTCAGACTGTCGCAGCACCGGAACGTTGGGCGGAATTGCCCTGGGGTGAATATTATCGCGAAGCGTTAGAACAACAGCTGAAGCCCTGGCTCGCGAAAATGTATGGCTTTCACCTGCTTAAGATTGGCAATCTCAGCGCGGAAATCAATACCGAAAGCTGCGCTATCTCGCATCAGGTCAACGTCTCTCTCGGCGGATCGCCGGTTCAGGTAAAAGCAGATCCGTTGCATCTGCCGTTTGCGGAAAAATCCGTTGATGCGTGTTTACTCGCTCACACGCTGCCCTGGTGCAGCGATCCGCATCGTCTGCTTCGTGAAGCCGATCGCGTGCTTATTGATGACGGCTGGCTGGTACTTAGCGGATTCAATCCGTTAAGCCTGATGGGTCTGCGTAAGCTGGTGCCGGTGCTACGCAGGAATCCACCTTACAACAGCCGGATGTTCACCATGATGCGCCAGCTCGACTGGCTGTCACTGCTGAACTTTGAAGTGCTCTGCTACGGTGGTTTTCAGGTGCTGCCCTGGGCGCGGCAGGGTGGCGTGGTGCTGAGCACCCATCTCCCCGCCCTGGGCTGTTTGCAGTTTATCGTCGCGCGTAAGCGAACCATTCCCCTTACGCTTAACCCCATGAAGCAAAGCAAATCGAAAACGCCCATCCGCCAGACCGTCGGCGCCACGCGGCAATACAAAAAGCCGTGATCAGGATTCGGGCTGATAGCCCGCGTCCTCATGCGCAGGGTTAGCGGCCGCCGCACGCGCCAGCTCGTCACAGCGTTCGTTTTCCGGATGGCCGGCGTGCCCTTTAACCCACTCCCATTTAATCTGGTGCTGACCCAGCGCAGCATCAAGACGTTTCCAGAGATCGACGTTCTTGACCGGTTTCTTATCGGCGGTTTTCCAGCCGCGTTTTTTCCAGTTATGGATCCACTGGGTGATCCCCTGACGCACGTACTGACTGTCGGTACTTAACACCACGTCACAATGTTCTTTTAATGCCTCCAGCGCCACGATGGCCGCCATCAACTCCATCCGGTTGTTGGTGGTCAGAAAATAGCCTTCACTAAAGGTTTTTTCGTGCTGGCGATAGCGCATAATCGCGCCGTAGCCGCCGGGCCCTGGGTTACCGAGACAAGATCCATCGGTGAAAATTTCTACCTGTTTACGCATCTCTGGTAGACTTCCTGTATTCGAAACGTTCAGTTAAACGATAAGTCTGACATAAATGACCGCTATGAGCACTGCAATTACTCGCCAGATCGTCCTCGATACCGAAACCACCGGTATGAACCAGATCGGCGCGCACTACGAAGGGCATAAGATCATCGAGATCGGCGCCGTTGAAGTGGTGAACCGTCGTCTTACGGGGAACAACTTCCACGTTTACCTCAAGCCCGATCGGCTGGTGGACCCCGAAGCGTTCGGCGTTCACGGGATTGCCGATGAGTTCTTGCTGGATAAGCCGACGTTTGCGGATGTGGCTGACGAGTTCCTGGAATACATCAAGGGCGCCGAGCTTGTCATCCATAACGCCTCGTTCGATATCGGCTTTATGGACTATGAATTCAGCAAGCTTAATCGTGATATCCCGAAGACGAACACCTTCTGTAAGGTGACGGACAGTCTGGCGCTGGCAAGGAAGATGTTCCCCGGCAAGCGTAACAGCCTGGATGCACTCTGCTCGCGCTACGAGATAGACAATACCAAGCGAACGCTCCACGGGGCGTTGCTCGATGCCCAGATCCTGGCCGATGTCTATCTGACGATGACCGGCGGGCAGACGTCAATGAAGTTCAGTATGGAAAATGAGTCTCAGCAGACGCAGGGCGAAGCGGGCATTCAGCGTGTTGTTCGTCAGGCCAGTCGGCTACGGGTTGTTTTAGCCAGTGACGAAGAGCTGCTTAACCACGAATCCCGTCTTGATCTGGTGCAGAAGAAGGGCGGCAGCTGTCTCTGGCGTGCCTGAAAAAACGCCGGAATGCCTGTAAAATCATCGTTTGGACGATTTTTGCAGCAAACGATTCAAAACGCGAGAAAAAGCGTTGACGAGATCGGAGGCGCACCGTAATATGCGCCTCGTTCCCCAAACGGGAACAGTGGAGCGGTAGTTCAGTCGGTTAGAATACCTGCCTGTCACGCAGGGGGTCGCGGGTTCGAGTCCCGTCCGTTCCGCCACTATTCAGAAGGCCTGAATCAGAAATGATTCAGGCCTTCGTCGTTTCAGCGTTCTGTAATCTCATCCTCTCTCTTGTCGTTAACAAAAAGTTAATGTCTATGGTGCAATTAATTAACAATTGCACAGGTGTAGTGCGTTATTTGCACTGTTGTTGTGCATTTTGCCACCGCGCCTCTCTTCAGACCTCATTCAGAATGTGTCTTTCTGTAAAAATAATTCACGCAGAATCATTTGGTTATCTCCCGCTTGCCAAAAAAATACCGAACCAATTATGTATTGGTTTGGTTATTGCTTAATCATTAGCACGATAAGCTTCATTTCATATCAATAACTTATCGTTAATAAAAATAAAGTCATGATGAAAGCGAGCGAACCAATATGCAAAAACCGTCACGGTTTCTGGCCAATTCCAGCACCGCGCTTGAGCAGTTGCGCGGGCTTATCAACCAGCACGAGTCAACACCAGGCATACCGCTGCCCACGGAACGTGAGCTGTCGGACACTCTCGGCGTAGGACGACGTGAAGTGCGTCGTGCGCTCGATGTGCTGGAAGAAGAGGGGCGCATCTGGCGTAAGCAGGGCAAAGGAACCTTTATTGGCCCGGCGGCACCCGTTGAACCGCTGGCCCTTCAGGGATTGGTTCAGCAGACCAACCTTCTGGAAGTGATGGAAGCTCGTCTACAGCTCGAACCCGGCTTAGCCCGGCTTGCGGCACTGCGTGCCACCAGGGAAAACCTCGCGCTTATGCAGCGCATGCTGGAACGCATCGACAAGGTCAGCCCGGACGACCGCGATCTTAACGAACTCTGGGATAGCGCCTTTCACCGGGCTATTGCCGAGGCTGCGGGCAACCGCCTGATGCTCGGCCTGTTTGATGCCATTGATGCCGTACGGCGCGAGCCGGGCTGGCAGCATCTGCGTGAATTGGCCCGCACCCCCGAACGTGTCGACAGCTATAACGACCACCACCATAAGATCATGTCTGCGATTATCCATCGCCAGCCTAATGAAGCCGCGGCAGCCATGCGCGAACACCTGCTCAGCCTGCAAACCGCCCTGATTCAGGCGATCCACCTTGAGGACGACTTCACGCCATGACGACTATACCTTTTAAGGACGCCACCCCCGTATTGCGAGTGCAAAACCTCAACGTTACGTTCGCGGGCTCGCCGGTTAGCGTGCTTGACGGTATCTCGCTGACCGTCAGGGCGGGCGAAACGCTGGCGCTGGTGGGTGAGTCCGGCTGCGGGAAAAGTATTACCTCACTGGCGCTGATGGGGTTATTGCCCGCCAGCGCACGGATCGTCAGCGGGGAGATGCTGTTTCGCCGCCACGATCTGCGCAAGCTCTCGCCGCGGGAATATGCCGACCTGCGCGGCAGCGAGCTGGCGATGGTTTTTCAGGAGCCGATGACCTCGCTCAATCCGGCATTTACGCTGGGGGATCAGCTGAGCGAAGCGGTTGTGCGGCACCAGAACGTCTCGCGCGCAGAGGCGATGAAGGTCGCGCTGCAGATCCTCGAGAAAGTGCAGATCCCGGCGGCAGAGATGCGCCTCAAGGCTTATCCTCACCAGCTTTCCGGCGGCATGCGCCAGCGGGTGATGATTGCAATGGCGCTGATTAACCACCCCAAACTGCTGATTGCCGACGAACCGACCACTGCGCTCGACGTCACCATCCAGGCGCAAATCCTCGCCTTGCTCAATACCTTGAAAGAGGAAACCGGCACGGCGGTGATGATGATCACCCACGATTTGGGCGTGGTGGCAGAAGTCGCCCAGCAGGTAGCGGTGATGTATGCCGGACAGGTAGTGGAGCAGGGGAGCGTGGAGGCGATATTTGCCGATCCGCAGCACCCTTACACCATCGGCCTGATGGGCTCGATTCCCTCTCTTGGCGCACGCAAGGGCCAGCTCTCCACCATTCCCGGCGCGGTCCCGCTCCCGGAATCCATGCCGCAAGGCTGCCGTTTTGCGACGCGCTGCCCGTTTGCGCAGTCGCGCTGCCATGATGAAAAACCGCAGCTCACCACGCTCGGCGCGGGCCATCGGGTCGCCTGCTTCCGCGTGCCGCTCGAACATCACATTGCCCTGGGAGAGACCGCATGACCACGCCCATACTTGAAGCCCGTGACCTCAGCAAGCTTTTCCCAGGCCCCAAAAAGCTCTTTACTCCGGCACGGTTTGTCACGGCGGTCGATCGCGTGTCGCTTGCCGTCATGCCGGGCGAAACGCTGGCGATTGTCGGCGAGTCCGGTTCCGGAAAATCCACGCTTGGCCGTCTGCTGCTGCGCCTGCTGGCCGCCAGCGAAGGGCGCGTATTTTATCAGGGGGAAGAGATCACCCACGCCTCGGGCGCGCGCCTCAATCAGCTCCGCCGCGAGCTGCAGATCATCTTTCAGGATCCCTTCGCGTCCCTGAACCCACGCATGACGGTGGAGCAGATCGTCGGCGAGCCGCTGTGGCTGCACCAGAACATGAAGAAAGCGGACCGCCAGTACCGCGTTGCCGAGCTGCTTAAAACCGTGGGCTTGCCTGCCGCCTGGGCCGGGCGCTATCCGCACGAGTTTTCCGGCGGACAACGCCAGCGTATCGGCATTGCGCGCGCGCTGGCCTCGGGACCGAAGCTGCTGCTGGGGGATGAGCCGGTTTCCGCGCTGGACGTCTCCGTCCAGGCGCAGGTGGTTAACCTGCTGGAGAGCCTGAAGAACCAGCTGGGGCTGACGATGGTGATTGTCGCCCACGGTCTGGCGGTGATCCGCCACATGAGCGATCGCGTGGCGGTCATGTATCTCGGGCAAATCGTCGAGCTTGCCACCGTTGACGAGATTTTTGACGCGCCGCTGCACCCCTATACTCAGGCGCTGATCGCCTCGGCGCCGCAGATGCAGCCGGGCACTGAACGCGACGCGCCGCTGCTGCAGGGGGATCTGCCCAACCCGGCCAGCCCGCCGTCCGGCTGCCGTTTCCACACCCGCTGCCCGTACGTCACCGACGAATGCCGCCAGGTCGAGCCGATCAATCAGGTGCTCGACGGTGGACGTCAGGTTGCCTGCCACCGCTGGCAGGAGATCAACCGCGATCGCAGCGTTATTCAGATCGCACCGCCATCCGCCGCATTTCTGCGCCGCCGCGCGCTGTTTGAACACGCGGTTACCCACTCGTCCCTTCCTTCAAGGAACTCATGATAATGACAATCCGTAATTCTCTTTTGACCGTACTGGGAAGTGTTATGTTGCTTGGCGCGGCGCTGCCCGCTCATTCTGAAAGCGTGCTGCGAATCGGCCTGGGAGCAGACCCGGACATGCTCGACCCGCACCTGGCGCGCACCTACTATGGCCGCTTCGTGTTTGCCTCCCTGTGCGACAGGCTGGTGGACGTCGACGAGCATCTGAAGGTCGTGCCAGGTCTCGCGAAATCGTGGGCCTGGAGCGCCGACGGCAAAACGCTGACCATGGATCTGCGCGAAGGCGTCACCTTCCATGACGGAGAGAAATTCGATGCCGCCGCCGCGAAATACAACCTCGACCGCGCCCTGACCTTAAAAGGCTCTCTGCGTAAAAGCGAGATCTCCTCCGTTGAATCGGTAGAGGTCACCGGCCCGATGCAGATTGCGCTGCACCTGAAAACTCCTGATGCCGCGCTGCTGATGCAGCTCACCGACCGCGCGGGCGCGATGATGGCCCCTGAGGCGGCGAAAAAGCCTGACTTTGCCGCCCATCCTGTCTGCTCCGGCCCGTATAAATTCGACAGCCGCGTGTCCCAGGACCGCATCGTTTTGAGCCGCTTCGACAACTACTGGAACAAAGACGCCTACCACTTCGACAAAATTATCTATCTGCCGATCCCTGATGCCTCCGTGCGTCTGGCGAACCTGCGCGCGGGGGATCTCGACCTGACCGAAGGCATCGCCGCCAGCGACGTTAAAACCGTCGAAGCCGACAGCAAGCTGGCGCTGGCGAAGGTAACCGGCCTGGGCTATCAGGGCATTACCTTCAACATCAACAACGGCAAGGTGCCGGCCAACGACCCGTTCAAAGATGCCCGCGTGCGCGAGGCATTTTCTCAGGCTATCGACCGCGATGCGCTAAACCAGGTGGTCTTTGAAGGGCTGTATACGCCAGCCAACCAGGCGTTTTCACCGGTCAGCCCGTATCACGTGAATCTGCCGGTTCCGCCGCGTGACGTCGATAAAGCCAAAGCCCTGCTCAAAGCGGCAGGCGTCAGCGCGCCGCTGACCGTCAACCTGCTGGTGCCGAACAACCCCACCTCACAGCAGGTGGGGCAGGTGCTGCAGGCGATGGTCGCCGAGGCGGGCTTTAACCTGAACCTGCAGATGACCGAATTCGCCACGCTGCTGGACCGCCAGCAGAGCGGGGATTATCAGCTGAGCTTCTCCGGCTGGTCGGGACGCCCGGATCCGGACGGCAGCATCTACGGCTTTATCAACAGCAAAGGCACGCTTAACGATGGCCGCTACAGCAACGCGCAGGTCGATGAGTGGCTGATCCAGGCGCGCCAGAGCACCGACCAGGCCGCACGCCAGCCGCTGTACGACAAGGTGGTGAAGCAGCTGCAAACGGATATGCCGATTGCCTACCTCTACTTCGAGCCGCGCATTTTCGGTCTGAACAAAAGCGTGCAGGGCTTTAAGCCATACCCGGACGGCATCGTGCGTCTGGCGGGTTTGACGCTGGCGAAATAAACGTCCTGAGGAGAACCCATGCTGGAACTGATTTGCAAACGTCTGCTGCTGGCTATTCCGACGCTACTGCTGGTGAGCATGATGGTATTCGGGCTGCAAAAGCTGCTGCCCGGTGACCCGCTGATTGCCATGGCCGGCGAGGAGCGCGATCCGGCGGTCATCGCCCAGCTGCGTGCGGAGCTGAATCTCGATGCGCCGATCCCCGTGCAGTATTTCCACTGGCTGACGCGGGCGCTGCAGGGCGATCTGGGCGTCTCCTTACGTACGCATGAACCGGTGATGCAGCTGATCGCCAGCAAGCTGCCGGTCACGCTGGAGCTGTCGCTGCTGGCGATGATTATCGCGCTGGTGTTTGGCATCAGCATGGGGATCCTCGCGGCGGTGAACAAAAACAGCTGGGTCGATCACGGGGCGAACTTCGTGGCGATCTCGGGGATCTCGATCCCGCACTTCTGGCTGGGGATCCTGCTGATTCTGGTCTTTTCGGTAAACCTGCAGTGGCTCCCCGCGTCCGGCTATGTGCCGTTCAGTGAAGATCCGCTCCAGAACCTGCGCACGCTGCTGCTCCCCGCATCCGTGCTCGGAACGGGTCTCGCGGCAACGCTGATGCGCCACACCCGCGCCTCGATGATTGCCGTGCTGAAGGCGGACTATATCCGCACCGCGCGGGCGAAAGGGCTACTGCCGAAAGCGGTGATCCTGAAGCACGCCTTTCGCAACGCGCTGGTGCCGGTAATTACCCTCACCACGCTGCTGTTCGGCGAGCTGCTGGGCGGCGCGGTGCTGACCGAGCAGGTTTTCACCATTCCGGGCTTCGGCAAGATGATCGTCGACTCGGTGTTCAACCGTGACTACGCGGTGGTGCAGGGCGTAGTGCTGATTGTGGCAATCGGCTTCCTGATGCTCAACCTGCTGGCGGACGTGCTCTACGTCCTTATCAATCCGAAAATGCGAGGGTAACCATGGCGGAACTGACGACGCAAACCGTTGTGCCCGCGCTGCCGCGGGCGCAAAACCGGGTGCTGAAGAAATTCCTCGGCAATAAAAGCGCGGTGATCGGCGCGGTGGTGGTGGGTTTCTTTGTGCTGGTGGCGCTGCTGGCGCCGTGGATCGCCCCGTTCGATCCGGTTAAAGCTAACTTCCTGGCGGTGCGCAAAGCGCCGTCGGCGATGTACTGGTTCGGCACCGACGAACTGGGGCGCGACATTCTATCCCGCATTATCTGGGGGGCGCGCACCTCGCTGATGGCGGGCTGTATGTCGGTCGTTATCGCGGTGGTTATCGGCGTGCCGCTGGGGCTGGTGGCGGGCTACTTCCAGAAGATGTGGGATGGCGTGATCTCGCGGTTTATCGAGGCGCTGCTGGCGTGTCCGTTCCTGATCATGGCGATCGCGCTGGGGGCGTTTTTGGGCCCGAGCCTGACGAACGCCATGATCGCCATCGGTCTTTCGGCGATGCCGATCTTCGCCCGCCTGACGCGCGGTCAGGTGATCGCTATTCGCAACGAAGAGTATATCGACGGCGCGCGGGCGATTGGCCTGCCGGATCGCTGGATCATCATCAAATACGTCCTGCCCAACGTGATGTCGCCGATCCTGGTGCAGGCCACGCTGGCGATTGCCTCAGCGATTATCGCCGAAGCCAGCCTGTCGTTTTTAGGGCTGGGGCAGCAGCCGCCCAATCCGTCCTGGGGCTCAATGCTCAACACCGCGAAAGGGTTTCTTGAGCAGGCGCCGTGGATGTCTGTTTTCCCCGGCGTGGCGATTTTCCTTGCCGTGCAGGGCTTTAATTTACTTGGCGACGGGCTGCGCGATGCGCTCGATCCGCGCCACGACTAAGGAGTCATGATGACCAAAGCGCTTGATTTTACGTCCGGTTACGCTTCACGACGCCCGCCAATGATGGGCCATAATGCTGTTGCCACGTCGCAACCCCTGGCGGCGCAGGCGGGGATGAAGATGCTGCAGCTGGGCGGCAACGCCGTTGATGCGGCCATTGCCACCGCGATGGCGCTGACGGTGGTAGAGCCGACCGGTAACGGGATCGGCAGCGACGCCTTTGCCATCGTCTGGGACGGTGAAAAGCTGCACGGCCTGAACGCCTCCGGTCGTTCGCCTGCGAGCTGGCATGCGGATCTGTTTGCCGGTAAAACCGCGGTGCCGGAAATCGGCTGGGACGCGGTGACCGTGCCGGGGGCGGTATCCGGCTGGGTCGCGCTGGCGGAACGCTTCGGCACGCTGCCGCTGACCACGCTGGCGCAGCCTGCCATTGACTACGCGCGCAACGGTTTCCCGGTCTCCCCGCTGATTGGGCATCTCTGGCAGCGCGGCTATAGCAAGCTGAAAGATCAGCCGGGCTTCAGCGCCTGCTTCGCGCCGGAAGGCCGCGCCCCGCGCGTGGGGGAAATCTTCCGTAACCCGGCGCAGGCGAACTCGCTGGAGCTGATCGCCCGCACCAACGGCGAAGCCTTTTACCGCGGCGAGCTGGCGCAGAAAATTGCTGCCTTCGCCAAAGAGCATGGCGCGCACCTGACGGCCGAGGATCTGGCGAGCCATCGCGTGGACTGGGTAGAGCTGCTGTCGCGCGACTTCGCGGGCGGTTCGGTGCAGGAGCTGCCGCCAAACGGCCAGGGGATCGCCACGCTGATTGCGCTCGGCATTCTTGAGCAGTGCGGCATTGAGAAGCATCATCCGGATTCCGTGCAGTCCCTGCACCTGTCCATTGAGGCGATGAAGCTGGCGCTGGCGGATCTCGACCGCTACGTGGCGGATGAAGACCATATGGCGTTCGCGGCGAAAGAGCTGCTGAGCGACCATTATCTTAAGTCACGCGCGGCGCTTATCGATCATGACAAGGCGTCCGATTTTGTCTACGGTTCCCCGACCCAGAGCGGCACGGTCTACATCAGCAGCGCGGACGCCAGCGGAATGATGGTCTCGTTTATTCAGTCCAACTATATGGGCTTTGGATCAGGCATCGTGGTGCCTGACACCGGCATCAGCCTGCAAAACCGGGGCTGTGGTTTTTCGCTTGATCCCAGTCATCCGAACGCGCTGGCGGGCAGCAAGCGCCCGTTCCACACCATCATTCCGGGCTTTGCGATGGACGGCAACGGCCAGCCGCTGATGACCTTCGGCGTGATGGGCGGCCCGATGCAGGCGCAGGGGCACATGCAGATGGCGCTGCGCATTATGCTGCACGGGCAAAACCCGCAGGCGGCAATCGACGCCCCGCGCTGGCGCGTGGTGCAGGGCAGGGAGGTGATCGTTGAATCGACGTTCGATCGCAACACGATTTCCGCCCTGCGCGAGCGCGGACATCAGATTGTGGTGGAAGATCCGCTTCAGGATTACAACTTCGGTGGCGCGCAGGTAATTTACCGCCTGCCGGAAGGACACTACGTGGCCGCGACGGAAAGCCGCAAGGACGGGCAGGCGCTGGTGAGTTAATATTTTATCCTCCCTCTCCCTTTGGGAGAGGGGCTGGGTGAGGGGATAATTTCACTCAATGCTAAACGGATCCGCATCCTGCCACGCCGGGAACTTCTCCCGGTACTCCTTCAGCGCCGTCAACGACAGTTCGGCATCAATGCGCGTTGCCTGGTGCGGCTCGGCGGTGGCGATGATCTCGCCCTGCGGATTCACCACCCGGCTGTCGCCGCGATAGTGATGCCCGTTACCGTCCGTCCCCACGCGGTTGCAGCCCACCACGTACGCCTGGTTCTCTATCGCGCGCGCCACCAGCAGCGACTGCCAGTGCAGGGAGCGCGGTGCAGGCCAGTTGGCAACATACAGCGCCAGGTCGTAATCGTTGCGGTTACGCGACCACACCGGGAAACGCAGGTCGTAGCAGACCAGCGGCAAAATACGCCAGCCGCGCCATTCAAACACCACGCGCTCGTTACCGGCTTCATAGTGATGATGCTCATCCGCCATGCGGAACAGGTGGCGTTTATCGTAGAAATGCACTTTCCCTTCCGGCTCCACCAGCAGGAAGCGGTTCACCGGCCCGCGTTCGGTCTGCAGAGCGGCGCTTCCGGCAATCAGCGCGTTGGTCTGCTGCGCTTTGGCGTGCATCCAGGCGACCACCTCATCCTGAGGCATTGACTGTTTTGCCGCTTCCATGGCGAAGCCGGTGGTGAACATTTCCGGCAGGATAATCACATCACGCCCGGTAATGTCTTCCAGTTGACGATCAAAGTGGCGCAGGTTGGCGGGGCCATCCATCCACACTAAAGGTTGCTGCAAAATAGAAATCTTCAGACCAGGCACAATTCAGACTCCTCAAACGACCACTTTTTGACACTGTAGCACGACATAACGAGAAAATGTGGCAATAAAAAACCCCGCGCGAGGCGGGGTTTGTATAAGCGAAACGCGTTATGCCGCTTCAGGTTTGCGGTGCTTCTCCGGCAGCTTTACCGGCTGCGTCGCCAGCTCGTCCGGTTCGAAATCATCCACGTTAATGCTGCGCAGACGGCTCTCTTCGGCTTTCAGCAGCAGGGCGGCTTCGTCTTTATTGATAATACCGCCGGCGAGCGCCTGTTTTGCCAGTTCGTCCAGACGGGTAAACGGCAGGTTTTTGCCCAGCTGTTTACAGATCCTCTGATGAATCGGGTCGGCAGCCATCACGTCCAGCAGCGCCTCTTCCAGCAGACCCACCGGGTTATGCTGCGTCGGTGCCAGATACTGACCGCGACCGATGCGGGAGCGGGTTGCGCTCGGAACCTGCAGGATCTTCGCCACCTTGTGGTCCAGCTTGTCGGACGGCGCCAGATGGTGACGACCGGTCGGGAAGATCACCGCGCGCAGGGCACCCGCCACGAAGCGGTTCGGGAAGTTTGCCAGCAGATCGTCAATCGCCTGTTCAGCCTGATACATCGCATCCTGAACGCCCCAGTGTACCAGCGGCAGATCCGCTTCCTGACGGCCTTCATCGTCGTAGCGTTTCAGGACCGCAGAGGCCAGGAAGATCTGGCTCAACACATCGCCCAGACGGGCAGAGATACGCTCGCGACGCTTCAGGCTGCCGCCCAGCACCGCCATGGAGACGTCAGACAGCAGGGCCAGGTTGGCGCTCAGACGGTTCAGATGCTGGTAATAACGTTTGGTTGCATCGCCGGTCGGCGTGGCGCTGGTAAGACCGCGCGTCAGGCCCAGCCAGAAGCTACGTACCTTGTTGCTGCCCACGTGACCGATATGTTTGAACAGCAGCTTATCGAAGGCATCCACGTCGTTGTTCTGCGCAGCGGCCATCTCTTCCAGCACGTACGGATGGCAGCGAATTGCGCCCTGACCGAAGATCATCATGCTGCGGGTCAGGATGTTTGCCCCTTCCACGGTGATGGCAATCGGTGCGCCCTGATAGCCGCGCGCCAGGAAGTTTCCTTCGCCGAGCATAATGCCTTTACCGCCCGCGATATCCATCGCGTCAATAATTGACTGCTGCGCGCGGTGGGTACAGTGGTACTTCACAATGGCCGACAGTACGGCTGGTTTTTCGCCCAGCATAATGCCGTAGGTAATCAGCGTGGCGGCAGCGTCCATCACGTAGGCGTTGCCCGCGATACGCGCCAGCGGCTCTTCGATACCTTCCATCTTTCCGATGGAGATTTTGAACTGACGACGGATGTGCGCGTAGGCACCAATCCCCATCGCCACAGACTTCAGACCGCCGGTTGAGTTCGACGGCAGTGTAATGCCGCGGCCCACAGACAGACATTCCACCAGCATACGCCAGCCCTGACCGGCCATTTTCGGACCACCGATGATATAGTCAATCGGTACAAAGATATCCTGGCCGCGGGTCGGACCGTTCTGGAACGGTACGTTCAGCGGGAAGTGACGACGACCAATTTCAACGCCTGGGGTAGAGGTTGGGATCAGCGCACAGGTAATGCCCAGATCTTCTTCGCCGCCCAGCAGTCTTTCCGGATCAGAGAGCTTAAAGGCCAGACCCAGCACGGTGGCGATAGGCGCCAGGGTGATATAACGCTTGTTCCAGGTCAGGCGCATGCCCAGTACCTGCTCGCCCTGCCACTCGCCCATGCAGACCACGCCGGTATCCGGGATCGCGCCCGCATCGGAGCCCGCTTCCGGGCTGGTCAGCGCGAAGCAAGGGATTTCCTGACCGCGTGCCAGACGCGGCAGGTAGTGATCTTTCTGCTCTTCAGTACCGTAATGCTGCAGCAGTTCGCCCGGGCCTAAGGAGTTAGGCACGCCAACGGTAATCGCCAGGATCCCGGAGACGCCCGCCAGCTTTTGCAGGACGCGAGCCTGAGCGTAGGCGGAGAACTCCAGGCCGCCGTACTCTTTCTTAATGATCATCGCGAAGAAGCGATGCTCTTTCAGGTACGCCCACAGTTCCGGCGGCAGGTCGGCCATTTCATGGGTGATGGCAAAGTCGTTTGCCATGCGGCACGCTTCTTCAACCGGGCCGTCAATAAAGGCCTGTTCTTCAGCGGTCAGGCGCGGCTGCGGATAGTTATGCAGCTTTTTCCAGTCCGGGTTGCCCTGGAACAGATCGCCTTCCCACCAGGTAGTGCCTGAGTCAATCGCTTCTTTCTCGGTACGCGACATTGGCGGCATCACTTTGCGAAAGCCCTTGAACACCGGCGCAGAGATCATTGATTTACGCATCGGGGCAAAGTTAAACGGCAGAAGAATGATGGCAAGAGGGACTAAAAGCCAGATATTCCAGAGGCCTGCGACGCCAAGCGCAGCCGTCCAGGCCAGAAGAATCAGGCTGCTCAGGAATAAACTCACGCGGTGATAGAACAACACACCGAGCAGAACAACGGTTGCGAGAATGCTCAAAATCATCATAAAGAAAAGCTCCCTTGCTTGTAGGAGGTCTGACCACTTGTGATGATATGGTTGTAGTTGATGTGAATTCCTTTAGCAATGTGTTTACAAAATAATTACAACCTGGTTCACATTGTTCGTGTTTTAGCCGGCACAAAAAATCAAAACGCCGGACGATTCGCATGGCTTTAGCTTCTCGCTTTTCCCGCTATCCGGTACACTCCACTGTGTTATTTCATCAATACTGAAGGATTATCCTCATGTACCAGGATCTTATTCGTAACGAACTGAACGAAGCGGCGGAAACGCTGGCTAACTTTCTGAAAGATGATGCCAATATTCACGCTATTCAGCGCGCAGCGGTCCTGCTGGCCGACAGCTTCAAAGCGGGTGGCAAAGTGCTCTCCTGCGGTAACGGCGGCTCTCACTGTGACGCGATGCACTTCGCAGAAGAGCTGACCGGACGCTATCGCGAAAACCGTCCTGGCTACCCGGCGATTGCGATTTCCGACGTGAGTCATATCTCCTGCGTGGGCAACGACTTCGGTTACGACCACATCTTTTCCCGCTATGTTGAAGCGGTAGGCCGTGAAGGCGACGTGCTGCTGGGGATTTCTACCTCCGGTAACTCCGGCAACGTGATCAAAGCGATCGCCGCCGCGCGTGAAAAAGGGATGAAAGTCATCACTCTGACAGGTAAAGATGGCGGTAAGATGGACGGTACGGCGGATGTCGAAATTCGCGTTCCGCACTTCGGTTATGCTGACCGCATTCAGGAAATTCACATCAAAGTGATCCACATCCTGATCCAGCTGATCGAAAAAGAGATGGCTAAGTAAGACTTCGCTGGGGGCATTCTTGCCCCCGCAGTTGTGGAGGTGATGTATGTGCGAACTGCTCGGGATGAGCGCGAATGTGCCAACCGATATCTGCTTTAGTTTCACCGGGCTGGTGCAGCGCGGTGGAGGAACCGGGCCGCATAAAGACGGCTGGGGCATCACCTTCTACGAAGGCAAAGGATGTCGCACGTTCAAAGATCCACAGCCCAGCTTTAATTCACCGATTGCCAAACTGGTGCAGGACTACCCCATCAAGTCCCGCTCGGTGATCGCCCACATCCGCCAGGCTAACCGCGGCGAAGTGGCGCTGGAAAATACCCATCCGTTTACCCGCGAGCTGTGGGGCCGTAACTGGACCTATGCGCACAACGGGCAACTCACGGGCTATAAATCTCTGGAGACGGGCAATTTCCGCCCGGTCGGCGAGACGGACAGCGAAAAAGCCTTCTGCTGGCTGCTGCACAAGCTGACGGAGCGCTATCCCCGCACGCCCGGCAACATGGCCGCCGTGTTCAAATACATCGCGACGCTGGCATCGGAGCTGCGCGAAAAAGGCGTGTTCAACATGCTGCTCTCTGACGGCCGCTATGTGATGGCGTTCTGCTCGACGAATCTGTTCTGGATCACCCGCCGTGCGCCGTTTGGCGTTGCGACGCTTCTCGATCAGGATGTGGAGATAGATTTTCAGAAGGAGACCACACCGAACGATGTGGTCACTGTTATCGCAACGCAGCCGCTGACGGGCAACGAAACCTGGCAAAAGATTATGCCAGGCGAGTGGGTGCTATTTTGTCTCGGGGACCGTGTAATTTGACGCCAGCTGTGGATGGACGACTTCGTGGCTCAGCGGTTTGCTGACCACGTAACGGCCATCTACGATAGAGACCACCGGCGGCTTGTGGGTCTGCTCAAAATAGTCGTACCCTGGCTTCAGCTGTTTCCAGAAATCCGCGTAGTAAGAATATTTGTGACGCGCCATGTTGGCGTCCGTCATGCGGAACGGATAGATGCTGACCTGAACGTTAGGCTGCCCAAAGACCAGCGCGCCCGTCACGAACTGGAAAATCTCATCAATGCCGGAGTCGGTCATCGCATAACAGCCGATAGACACGCAGGCACCGTGGATCATCAGATATTTACCTTCATAACCGTGTGCACGGTCATAGGCATTCGGGAAGCCGATGTTAATGGCTTTATAGAAGCGGCTGTCAGGCTTGAGCTGGCTGCGCTGAACGTTGTAGAACCCTTCCGGACTTTTGAAATCGCCCTGACGCTGTTTTGGCCCCAGTCCGCCGGAGTAGTTACAAATTTTGTAACTATCAAGCAGCTGATATGTCTCGCCCATCTTCACAAACAGATCGAGAGTGCGCTCTTCCTTGAAGATCTGAATATAAACCGGCGATCCCATTAACTGCTGTTTATATTCCTTGCTGACCGGCGTCGTTGAGCTATTACTGCTGAGCAGTCCGGCAAACGACATGCACGGAATCAGAAGCATCGCAATGAACAATGCGATTTTACGCATACTACTAGTTCCTTGATAAAACCATGACCAACTTGCCAGGACGGCAAAAGAGACCCGAAATCAGATTATTCTGTTAGGAGCGCTCACATTAGCACCGCTATAGATTTTCGCAAGAGCCGGGCGGTGAGTTTACAAATTAGTTTTACTTAATAAACCATCAAAATTGCGATGGTTCCAGAAACTTTGCGCATTAGCTCGCAATTTGGCGCGCGCAATGGCGGATACCCTGCCCGCGGAAAGGGGAAAATGTTACACTTTGCGCCCACTGGATTGTTGTTCATGGAAACCTGCTAACCACATGTTTAAAATAAAAAAAGGACTTGATCTGCCGATTGCAGGCATGCCCGCGCAGCACGTTTCGACAGGCGCAAGCGTCCGTCATGTCGCCATTTTGGGCGACGACTATCTGGGAATGCGCCCTTCAATGCTGGTACAGGAGGGCGATCGCGTGATCAAAGGACAGGCGCTCTTCGAGGACAAAAAAAATCCCGGCGTGATGTTCACGGCCCCCACGAGCGGCACCGTTGTGGCCATCAACCGTGGCGAACGGCGCGTTCTGCAGTCGGTGGTTATCCGCATTGAAGGCGATGAAAAGCGTGAGTTTGCCCATTATGACGCCGCAGAACTCGCTGCGCTGAACCGTGACGCCGTTCAGGCTCAGCTTCTGGCGTCCGGTTTATGGACCGCGCTTCGTACGCGTCCCTTCAGCAAATCCCCTGTTCCGGGCACGGAACCGGCCGCGATTTTCGTCACGGCAATCGACACCAACCCGCTCAGCGTGGATCCGCAGCCGGTTATTCTGGCGCAGCGCAAAGCCTTTGATGCCGGACTGACCGTTTTAACCCGCCTGACTTCGGGGAAAGTCCACGTTTGCCAGGCCGGCGGCGGCAAGCTTGGGGGGCATCCGCAAGGGCAGGTCACGTTTAATGAGTTTGCTGGCCCGCATCCGGCGGGGCTGGTCGGGACGCACATCCATTTCCTTGAGCCAGTAAGCCTGACGAAACAGGTCTGGCACCTTAATTATCAGGACGTCATCGCCATCGGTAAGCTTTTCACCACTGGTGAACTCTGCGCTGAACGGATAATCGCCATCGGTGGACCGCAGGCTGCAAACCCGCGCCTGGTGAAGACGCTGCTGGGGGCAGACATCAATGAACTGCTGGTGGGGGAAATGAAAGAGGGTGAAAACCGCCTGATTTCCGGTTCGGTCCTCAGTGGCCGCCATGCTGTCAATGCGCACGCGTATCTGGGACGTTTCCATCTGCAGGTCAGCATTGTGCAGGAAGGGCGCGAAAAAGAGCTGTTCGGCTGGGTGCTGCCCGGTGCGGAAAAATACTCCGTCACCCGGACTACGCTGGGCCACTTCCTGCGTAATAAGCTGTTTAGCTTCTCGACCAGCACGCACGGCGGCGAGCGCGCCATGGTCCCGATTGGCAACTACGAGCGCGTCATGCCGCTGGATATTCTGCCTACCATGCTGCTGCGCGATCTGCTCGCTGGGGATACCGATAGCGCGCAGGCGCTGGGCTGTCTGGAACTGGACGAAGAAGATCTGGCGCTCTGTACTTATGTCTGTCCGGGCAAATACGAATATGGACCGGTATTGCGCGAGGTGTTAACCCGCATTGAGCAGGAAGGATAACCGATGGGCTTAAAACACCTCTTTGAAAAAATTGAGCCGCACTTTACCGAAGGGAAGCTCAAAAAGTACTACCCGTTGTATGAAGCCACGACGACTATTTTCTACACGCCGGGGCTGGTGACGAAAGGGGCGGCGCACGTTCGCGATGCCATCGACCTTAAGCGCATGATGATCCTGGTATGGTTTGCGGTCTTCCCGGCGATGTTCTGGGGCATGTACAACGTCGGTCTGCAGACCATTCCGGCGCTGCACCATATGTACGATGCCCAGCAGCTGGCGCAGGTGATCCAGTCTGACTGGCACTACCGCCTGGCGCAGTCGCTAGGGGTAAGCTTTGCTGCAGACGCGGGCTGGCTGAGCATGATGACGCTGGGCGCGGTGTTCTTCCTGCCGATTTACATCACGGTATTTATCGTGGGTGGCTTCTGGGAAGTGCTGTTCGCCATCATCCGTAAACATGAGATCAACGAAGGTTTCTTCGTGACCTCGATTCTGTTTGCCCTGATTGTCCCGCCAACCTTACCGCTCTGGCAGGCGGCGCTGGGCATCAGTTTCGGCGTGGTCATTGCTAAAGAAATTTTCGGCGGCACCGGGCGAAACTTCCTCAATCCGGCGCTGGCGGGACGTGCGTTCCTCTTCTTTGCCTATCCGGCGCAAATCTCAGGCGATCTGGTCTGGACGGCGGCAGACGGTTTTTCCGGCGCGACGCCGCTTTCACAATGGGCCGCACACGGCGGCGAAACGCTGGTGAACAACGCGACGGGTCAGCCCGTGACCTGGTTTGATGCCTTTATTGGCAACATTCCGGGCTCCATCGGAGAAGTCTCTACGCTGATGATTTTGCTCGGCGGCGCGATCATTCTTTTTGGCCGCGTGGCCTCCTGGCGAATTGTTGCGGGCGTGATGATCGGCATGGTGCTGACCGCCACCCTGTTCAACGTTATCGGTTCGACCACCAATCCGATGTTCTCCATGCCGTGGTACTGGCATCTGGTGCTGGGTGGCTTCGCGTTCGGCATGATGTTCATGGCAACCGACCCGGTCTCGGCCTCCTTCACTGACAAAGGTAAATGGAGCTATGGCGTGCTCATTGGCGCAATGTGTGTCCTGATCCGCGTGGTCAACCCGGCGTACCCGGAGGGGATGATGCTGGCCATTCTGTTTGCCAATCTGTTTGCGCCACTCTTCGATTACCTGGTGGTGCGGGCCAACATCAAGCGGAGGAAGGCGCGTGGCTGAAGTAAAAAATAACGACAGCATCAGCAAAACGCTGCTGGTGGTGCTGGTGCTCTGCCTGGTCTGCTCCATTGTCGTAGCCGGCTCTGCCGTGGGGTTAAAACCCCTGCAGCAGGAGCAACGTGCGCTGGATAAACAGCGCAACATTCTGGCCGTCGCCGGGCTGATGCAGGAAGGAATGAGCGCAGACGACGTTTCTGCCGTCTTTGCTGAACGTATTTCGGCGCGTCTGGTGGATTTAAAAACGGGTGAACTGCTCGATAAAGACCCGGCAAAATTCAACCAGGCGCTGGCGCTTAAAGATCCGCAGATGAGCCTGACGCTGGAGGCATCCCAGGATCCCGCGGGGATTAAGCGTCGCAGCAACCTTGCCGAAGTTTATCTGGTTCGCGATCCCCAAAAACGCATTCAGGAAGTGGTACTGCCTATTTACGGTAATGGTCTGTGGTCAATGATGTATGCCTTTGTCGCTCTTGATACCGATGGCCGCACGGTCAAAGGCATTACGTATTACGACCAGGGCGAAACCCCGGGGCTGGGTGGTGAAGTTGAGAACCCTAACTGGCGGGCACAGTTTGTCGGCAAGAAAGTGCTCGACGATAACGGCCTGCCTGCGCTGAAGGTGATGAAAGGGGCGGCTCGTCCCGGTGACGACTACGCCGTTGACGGGCTTTCCGGCGCCACGCTCACATCAAAAGGCGTGCAGCACAGTTTTGATTTCTGGATGGGCGAGCTGGGCTTTGGTCCTTTCCTGAAAAACGTACGTGAAGGAGCGCTGAACAATGGCTGATACCGGTGAACTGAAAGAAGTCAAAAAAGTACTCATTGGCCCACTGCTCGCCAATAACCCGATCACGCTGCAGGTGCTGGGCGTCTGTTCTGCTCTGGCGGTAACGACGAAGCTGGAAACGGCGGTAGTGATGACGCTGGCGGTTACGCTGGTCACGGCGTTCTCCAGCATGTTTATCTCGATGATCCGCCACCACATCCCCAACAGCGTGAGGATCATCGTCCAGATGGCGATCATCGCCTCGCTGGTGATCGTGGTCGATCAGCTGCTGCGCGCCTTTGCCTATGAAACCTCCAAACAGCTCTCGGTGTTTGTCGGGCTGATTATCACTAACTGTATCGTCATGGGGCGTGCGGAAGCCTACGCCATGAAAATGCCGCCGCTGGCGAGCTTTATGGACGGCATCGGCAACGGCCTCGGCTACGGCGTGATCCTGCTTACGGTTGGGTTTCTGCGCGAGCTGATTGGCAGCGGCAAGCTGTTTGGCATCACGGTGCTGGACACGGTGCAGAACGGCGGCTGGTATCTGCCAAACGGCCTGTTCCTGCTGGCCCCTAGCGCATTTTTCATTATCGGTTTGTTGATCTGGCTGATTCGTACGTTGAGACCAGAACAGCAGGAAAAGGAGTAACCGACGATGGCTCATTACCTGAGTTTGTTTGTGCGGGCTGTGTTTGTTGAAAACATGGCGCTAGCGTTTTTCCTCGGCATGTGTACGTTCCTTGCCGTGTCTAAAAAGGTCTCCACGGCATTTGGGCTGGGCGTGGCGGTCACCGTTGTGTTGGGGCTTTCGGTTCCGATTAACAATCTGGTCTACAACTTTGTGCTGCGTGACGGCGCACTGGTGGAGGGGGTTGATCTCAGCTTCCTGAATTTCATCACCTTTATCGGGGTGATCGCGGCGCTGGTGCAAATCCTCGAGATGATCCTCGATAAGTACTTCCCGTCGCTGTACAACGCGCTGGGGATCTTCCTCCCGCTGATCGCGGTGAACTGCGCCATCTTTGGTGGCGTCTCGTTTATGGTTCAGCGTGATTACAACTTCAGTGAATCCGTGGTGTACGGTTTTGGTTCCGGCATCGGCTGGATGCTGGCGATTGTCACCATGGCGGGGATCCGCGAGAAAATGAAATATGCCAACGTGCCTGCGGGTCTGCGTGGCTTAGGGATCACCTTTATCACCACCGGTCTGATGGCGCTGGGCTTTATGTCCTTCTCCGGTGTGCAGCTATAAGGGCTAACAGATGGAAATTATTCTTGGCGTGGTGATGTTCACGCTGATCGTACTGGTGCTGTCAGGACTCATTCTGGCAGCGCGGGCGAAGCTGGTGAATTCCGGCGACGTGGTGATTGATATTAACGACGACCCGCAGAGTCAGATCCGCACGCCTGCGGGAGATAAACTGCTCAACACGCTCTCCGGTAACGGTATTTTTGTCTCCTCAGCCTGCGGCGGCGGCGGCTCCTGCGGGCAGTGCCGCGTGACGGTAAAAGAGGGCGGTGGCGATATTCTGCCCACCGAGCTGGCGCATATCACTAAGCGTGATGCAAAAGAGGGCTGCCGTCTGGCCTGTCAGGTCGCAGTGCGTCAGAACATGAAGATTGAACTGCCGGAAGAGATTTTCGGCGTCAAAAAATGGGAATGTGAAGTTATCTCTAATGATAACAAAGCCACCTTTATCAAAGAGCTGAAGCTGCGGGTACCGGAAGGGGAAGATGTCCCGTTCCGCGCCGGCGGATACATTCAGATTGAGTGTCCTGAGCATACCGTGGCATATGCGGACTTCGACGTTCCGCAGGCGTACCGCGCCGACTGGGACAAATTCAATCTCTTCCGCTTTGTATCCGAGGTAAAAGAGCCGACGCTGCGCGCCTACTCGATGGCCAACTACCCGGAGGAGAAGGGCATTATCATGCTCAACGTGCGTATCGCCACGCCGCCACCGAATGTGCCGGATGCGCCGCCGGGTGTGATGTCGTCATACATCTGGTCCCTGAAGCCGGGCGATAAGGTGACCATCTCCGGTCCGTTCGGGGAGTTCTTCGCGAAAGATACCGACGCGGAGATGGTCTTTATCGGCGGCGGTGCCGGTATGGCCCCGATGCGCTCGCACATTTTTGACCAGCTCAAGCGGCTCGGCAGCAAGCGTAAAATCAGCTTCTGGTACGGGGCGCGCTCGCTGCGCGAAATGTTCTACGACGACGAGTTTGAACAGCTGGCGCGTGAAAACCCGAACTTTACCTTCCACGTTGCGCTTTCCGATCCGCAGCCGGAAGATAACTGGACGGGCTATACGGGGTTCATCCACAACGTGCTGTATGAAAACTACCTCAAACAGCACCCGGCACCCGAGGACTGCGAGTTCTATATGTGTGGCCCGCCGATGATGAACGCCGCCGTGATTAAGATGCTGAAAGATCTCGGTGTCGAAGATGAGAGCATCTTGCTCGACGACTTTGGAGGCTGATGATGCTGACGTTTCTGGCAACCTTTGTGGTTTTTGTGCTTGTCATCTTCGGCATGTCGTTAGGCTGGATCGTTAAGCGGAAAAGCATTCAGGGCAGCTGCGGCGGTATTTCCTCCATTGGTATGGAGAAGGTCTGCGACTGCCCGGAACCGTGCGATGCGCGGAAGAAAAGGATGGCGCGCGAGCAGCAGCGCATTATTTAGTCTTGTCTGTCGGGTAAGGCGAAGCCGTCACCCGACAATTTCCACGCACGCTTCTCAACCCTCATTTGTTTACTGTATACTTATCCAGTGATAAGTGAGGGCATACTATGCGCAAAATAATCCATGTTGATATGGACTGCTTTTTTGCCGCAGTGGAGATGCGAGACAACCCGGCGCTGCGGGATATTCCCATCGCCATTGGCGGCAGCCGCGTTCAGCGTGGCGTCATCAGCACCGCCAACTATCCTGCGCGCAAATTTGGCGTGCGCAGCGCCATGCCGACGGCGATGGCCTTAAAGCTTTGTCCTCATCTCACGCTTCTGCCCGGCCGGTTTGAAGCCTATAAAGAGGCTTCCCTTCACATCCGGGAAATCTTCTCCCGCTATACCTCTCTCATAGAGCCGCTGTCGCTCGACGAAGCCTATCTGGACGTGACCGACAGCGTTCACTGCCACGGCTCCGCCACGCTGATGGCGAAGGAGATCCGCCAGACGATTTTCAACGAGCTGAATCTGACGGCGTCGGCGGGCGTCGCGCCCGTTAAATTCCTTGCCAAAATCGCCTCCGATTTAAATAAGCCCAACGGTCAGTACGTCATCACACCGGAAGAGGTGCCTGCATTTTTAAAAACGCTGCCGCTCGGCAAAATCCCCGGGGTAGGAAAAGTTTCTGCCGCAAAGCTGGAAAGCATGGGGCTACGGACCTGTGAAGACGTGCAGCAAAGCGATCTAGCCATGCTGCTCAAGCGTTTCGGGAAGTTTGGCCGCGTGCTGTGGGAGCGCAGCCAGGGAATTGACGATCGCGATGTGAACAGCGAGCGGCTCCGTAAATCCGTCGGCGTTGAGCGCACCCTCATTGAAGATATACATGACTGGTCTGAATGCGAAATGATCATCACGGAACAGCTTTATCCGGAGCTGGAACGGCGTTTAATCAAGGTGAAGCCGGACCTGCTGATTGCCCGTCAGGGTATCAAATTAAAATTCAACGACTTCCAGCAGACCACGCAGGAACACGTCTGGCCGCGACTGAATAAAGACGATCTTATCGCGACGGCAAAAAAGGCATGGGAAGAGCGCCGGGGCGGGCGAGGGGTAAGGCTGGTGGGATTGCACGTCACGCTGCTGGATCCGCAGCTAGAGCGACAGCTGGTTCTGGGATTGTAAAAAAGCCCAGTGGCGCTACGCTTACCGGGCCTGGATTTTTCACCCTCTTCCACAGGAAGAGGGCTGGGATGAAGATGTTATTTCGCAGGGATCGCTTTCAGCAGTTCAGTCAGCAGCGTCCAGTAGTGACCGACGCTTTCGATATGAACCTGCTCATCCGGCGAGTGTGGACCGGTAATGGTTGGCCCGATGGACACCATATCCATATCCGGATACGGTTTCTTGAACAGACCACATTCCAGACCCGCGTGGATCACCTGAATGTTTGGCGTGCTGTTGAACAGACGCTGGTAAGTTTCACGCACCAGCGCCATCACCGGAGAGCTTGCATCCGGCTGCCAGCCCGGGTAGCTGCCTTTTGCAGACGTTTTCGCGCCCGCCAGCGTGCCCAGAGATTCCAGCATGCTCACCACGTACTCTTTACCGCTGTCGATCAGCGAGCGGATCAGGCAGATGATTTCCGCGCTGTCGTCGCTCATGGTCACCACGCCCACGTTCAGTGAGGTTTCCACCACGCCTTTCGCCACGTCAGAGTTGCGGATCACGCCGTTTGGCGTCGCGTTCAGCAGCTGAACGAAGGAGTCACGAGACTGTACGGTCAGCGCGGCTTTATCTGTAGAAACAGATTCCAGCACTACGGTCAGGTTCTTCTCTTTCGCCGACAGTTCGTTTTTCAGGATATCCAGGTATACGGTGGAGAGTTTTTTCAGCTCGTCCGCTTTTGCTGCTGGAACCGCTACGGTGGCGAACGCTTCGCGTGGGATCGCGTTACGCAGGGTACCGCCGTTGAAATCCACCAGACGCAGATCCAACTCGGCCGCATGGCCTGCCAGGAAGCGTGCCAGCAGCTTGTTGGCGTTGCCCAGACCCAGGTGAATATCGCCGCCGGAGTGGCCGCCTTTCAGCCCTTTCAGCGTCAGCTTGAAGGTCTGGAAGCCCGCAGGTATCGCTTCGCGAGACAGCGGCAGGGTAGAGATAAAATCAATCCCGCCCGCGCAGCCCATGTAGATCTCGCCTTCTTCTTCTGAGTCGGTGTTGATCAGGATATCCGCCTGCAGCCAGTTCGCCTGCAGACCGAAAGCGCCGTCCATGCCCGCTTCTTCGGTCATGGTCAGCAGCACTTCCAGTGGACCGTGCTCAACGCTGTCGTCGGCCAGCACCGCCAGCGCAGAGGCCATACCGATGCCGTTATCCGCGCCCAGCGTGGTGCCGCGTGCTTTCACCCAGTCGCCGTCGATGTACGGTTGAATCGGATCTTTGGTGAAGTCGTGAACGGTGTCGTTGTTCTTCTGTGGCACCATGTCCAGGTGCGCCTGCAGCACAACCGGTTTGCGGTTTTCCATGCCTGCGGTTGCAGGTTTGCGGATCAGAATATTGCCAACCTGGTCGCGTTCAGCATGCAGACCTTTTTCCTTCGCCCAGCCCATAATATGTTCGGCAAGCTGTTCTTCATGGTAGGAAGGGTGTGGAATGGAGCAGATTTTGGCAAAAATATCCCACAGCGGCTGCGGAGATAGTTGAGACAGTTCAGACACGATAAGTCTCCTTGTCGAGGCGCTGCAAACAGGGTTGCAGGTCACAGGGTTAGCAGGTTAATAGTTACCACAAGTCAGGCTTGCGAGATGAAACTGAGAATACCACTTTCTCTGCTGGCTGGTAGCATAAAGCATGTAAAAACTCAGGCAGAGGGCGCTAAACACTGGTTTTTAGTGCGTCAGATCTCTATAATCTCGCGCAACCTATTTCCCCCTCGAACACTTTTTAAGCCGTATAAAAACAGGCTGGGACACTTCACATGAGCGAAAAATACGTCGTCACCTGGGACATGTTGCAGATTCACGCACGCAAACTGGCTGCGCGTCTGATGCCTTCCGAACAGTGGAAAGGCATTATTGCCGTCAGCCGTGGCGGTCTGGTACCGGGGGCGCTGCTGGCACGTGAGCTGGGTATTCGTCATGTCGATACCGTTTGCATCTCCAGCTATGACCATGACAACCAGCGCGAGCTGACCGTGCTGAAACGTGCGGAAGGTGACGGTGAAGGCTTCATCGTTATTGATGACCTGGTGGATACCGGCGGTACTGCGGTCGCTATCCGCGAAATGTATCCTAAAGCGCACTTCGTCACTATCTTCGCTAAACCGGCTGGCCGCCCACTGGTTGACGATTACGTGATTGATATCCCGCAGGATACCTGGATTGAACAGCCATGGGATATGGGCGTGGTCTTTGTACCGCCGATTTCAGGCCGTTAATACCAGTACGTAACTTTACACGCCCGGCTATGTCGGGCGTTGTTCTTTTTGGCCTGCCACGCGTTACAATAGTCTTCATATGACGTATTCATGGAGGCAACGCAATGACGCAGGCGAATCTCACCGAGACACTCTTCAAACCCCGTTTCAAACATCCTGAAACGTCGACGCTGGTGCGTCGCTTTAATCCGGGTACCCAGCCTGCCATCCAGTCCGCGTTAGACGGTAAAAACGTGCCTCACTGGTATCGCATGATTAACCGCCTGATGTGGATCTGGCGCGGTATCGACCCCCGTGAAATCCTCGATGTGCAGGCACGTATCGTGATGAGTGAAGCCGAGCGTACCGACAGCGAACTCTATGATACCGTGGTGGGCTACCGTGGCGGAAACTGGATCTACGAGTGGTCTAAACAGGCGATGGTCTGGCAGCAAAAAGCCAGCCAGGAAGAGGATGCCACGCGCAGCGGCAAGCACTGGCTGCATGCGGCCAATCTCTACGCCATTGCCGCGTATCCACATCTGAAAGGTGATGAGCTGGCTGAGCAGGCACAAGCGCTGGCGAATCGCGCTTACGAAGAGGCAGCTCAACGCCTGCCGGGCCAGATGCGCGAACTCGAGTTTACCATTCCGGGTGGGTCATCCATCACCGGGTTCCTGCATATGCCTGAAGGTGAAGGCCCGTTCCCGACCGTCCTCATGTGCGGCGGGCTAGATTCGCTGCAAATCGACTATTACAGCCTGTATGAGCGCTACTTCGCACCAAAAGGGATCGCGATGCTGACGCTTGATATGCCTTCAATTGGTTTCTCATCCAAATGGAAACTGACTCAGGATTCCAGCCTGCTGCACCAGCATGCGCTAAAAGCGCTGGAAAACATTCCGTGGGTTGACCACACCCGCGTGGCGGCATTCGGCTTCCGTTTCGGCGCGAACGTCGCGGTGCGTCTGGCTTACCTTGAATCTTCTCGCCTTAAAGCCGTCGCCTGCCTCGGCCCGGTTGTACACGCCCTGCTCAGCGATCCTGCCCGTCAGGGCAACGTACCTGAAATGTACCTTGATGTGCTGGCCAGCCGTCTTGGCATGCATGATGCATCAGACGAAGCGCTGCGCGTTGAGCTCAATCGCTACTCGTTAAAAACGCAAGGCTTGCTGGGACGTCGCTGCCCAACGCCGATGCTGTCGGGGTTCTGGAAAAACGATCCGTTCAGTCCGGAAGAAGAGTCGCGCTTAATCACTTCGTCATCTGCGGATGGCAAATTGCTTGAGGTGCCGTTCAGCCCGGTCTATCAGAATTTCGACAAAGCACTGAAAGAGATTACGCGCTGGATAGCTCAGAGATTGTGTTAATAGATTGCTAAATTTCGCTGGTTTGGTAAAACAGTGGCTTCACAAAAGGAGATCGCAATGACGTTACCGAGTGGACACCCGAAAAGTAGATTGATTAAGAAGTTCATGGCTCTTGGCCCGTATATTCGAGAAGAGCAGTGTGAAGAGAATCGCTTTTTTTTCGACTGCCTGGCTGTATGCGTCAACGTGAAGCCTGCACCCGAAAAACGTGAATTCTGGGGCTGGTGGATGGAAATGGAAGCAGAGGAAAAACGCTTTACGTATAGCTACCAGTTTGGCCTGTTTAATAAAGACGGCAACTGGCAGGCGACCACCATTAAAGATCAGGAAGTCATTGACCGCCTGGAATACACCCTGAAAGAGTTTCACGACAAAGCGAGCGCACTGCTGGCGACTCTGGATCTCAAGTTCGAACCCGCAGATGACTTTTCCAGCGAAGCGGTGAAGCTGACTGCCTGATAGCGTCACAGCGCCGGGTGGCGGCTTCGCCTTACCCGGCCTACAAAATGCACTATCCCGTAGGCCCGGTAAGCGCAGCGCCACCGGGCAAAAAAAATCCCGGCTCAACTGCCGGGATTTTCTTATTCGGATAATCTTAGAACTGGTAGGTCATACCCAGTGCAACGATGTCATCACTGCTCACGCCCAGTTTATTTTTGTCGTCAATCTGGTTGATTTTATAATCAACAAAGGCGGACATATTTTTGTTGAAGTAATAGGTCGCGCCAACGTCAATATATTTGACCAGATCTTCGTCGCCAATACCTTCGATATCTTTGCCTTTAGACTGGACATAACCCAGGGACGGGCGCAGACCGAAGTCGAACTGATATTGTGCGACCACTTCAAAGTTCTGCGCTTTATTTGCAAACCCACCGGAAATTGGCGTCATATTGCGCGTTTCAGAATACATTGCAGCCAGATAAATATCGTTCGCATCATATTTCAGACCGGTTGCCCAGGCTTCTGCTTTCTGGCCCTGGCCACGCGCCAGCAGGTTCTGAGCGTTGGTGCGGTCAGAGTTGGTGTAGGCGCCGCTGACGGCGAAATCGCTGCCGCCGAAGTCATAGGTCAGAGAGGTACCAAAACCGTCACCGTTCTGTTTCTTGGCGTCACGGTTTTCGTTTTTACCCTGGTACTGCAGGGTCATGTCCAGGCCGTCAACCGCGCCGAAGAAGTCGGTGTTACGGTAAGTGGCAAGACCGGTCGCACGCTTGGTCATGAAGTTATCGGTCTGCGCGGAAGAGTCGCCACCGAACTCAGGGAACATATCGGTCCATGCTTCGACGTCATACAGGGCACCCAGGTTACGACCGTAATCCAGTGAACCAAAGTTTTTCAGCTTCAGGCCTGCGAACGCCAGACGCGTCTTCTGAGTAGAGTCGCTCTCGGCTTTGTTACCTGCAAATTCAGATTCCCAACGGCCATAGCCCGTCAGCTGATCGTTAATCTGCGTTTCGCCTTTAAAACCGAAACGAACGTAAGTCTGATCGCCATCTTTGGTAGCATCATCGCTGATGTAGTGCATGGCTTTCACTTTGCCGTACACGTCCAGCTTATTACCATTTTTATTATAAACTTCAGCTGCGTGAACGGATGCAGAAGCCACTACGCCCATAACCATTAATGCCAGAGTGCTCTTTTTCATTTTCGATCCTGTCTTATAAACGCGCTAAAAAATTCGCTGGACGATAAGCTCATGCTTAAGTCCCGTGAAAAAACAGGAAGGGTTTTATCGTTCTGGAATGAAACTTTTATGACAAACTAAGAATAATTTTAAAAAACTGTGATTTATTATTTCGGTAATAAAACTGTCAAATTCTCCCGCTACGCTTCCTGATCCCGCGCAACAAAGTGTTTCGCGATGTGCTAAGGCAGTTGGCAACGGGGCCGACTCCTGTTAAAACGTTCGTTTGACATTACTTTCCCTTATCGTTGAACGGCAGAGAATCATGAGTGACAGCCAGACGCTGGTGGTAAAACTCGGTACCAGTGTTTTAACAGGCGGATCGCGCCGCCTAAATCGCGCCCACATTGTTGAGCTTGTACGTCAGTGCGCTCAATTACATGCCGCAGGGCATCGTATTGTGATTGTGACCTCCGGGGCGATTGCCGCCGGGCGTGAACACCTGGGTTACCCCGAACTCCCCGCGACGATCGCCTCCAAACAGCTGCTGGCCGCCGTGGGACAAAGCCGACTCATTCAACTCTGGGAACAGCTGTTCTCTATCTATGGCATTCACGTCGGGCAGATGCTGCTGACGCGTGCGGATATGGAAGACAGAGAGCGCTTCCTGAACGCCCGCGATACCCTGCGCGCGCTGCTGGACAACAATATTGTTCCGGTCATTAACGAAAACGATGCCGTTGCTACCGCTGAAATCAAAGTGGGTGATAACGATAACCTCTCTGCGCTGGCCGCCATTCTGGCCGGCGCCGATAAATTACTGCTTCTGACCGATCAGCAGGGGCTGTTCACCGCCGATCCGCGCGCTAACCCGGAAGCCGAGCTGATTACCGACGTTCACGGCATCGATGATGCGCTGCGCGCCATCGCCGGTGACAGCGTATCCGGCCTCGGAACGGGCGGGATGGGGACCAAGCTGCAGGCCGCCGACGTGGCGTGCCGCGCCGGTATCGACACCATCATTGCCGCCGGCAGCCGCCCTGGCGTGATTGGCGACGTGATGGAAGGCATCTCCGTCGGCACCCGCTTCCACGCTCAGGAATCCCCGCTGGAAAACCGTAAACGCTGGATATTTGGCGCGCCGCCTGCGGGCGAACTCGTCGTCGATGAAGGGGCAACCGCCGCGATTCTGGAACGAGGAAGTTCATTACTTCCTAAAGGAATTAAAAGCGTGACAGGCAACTTCTCCCGTGGTGAAGTGATCCGTATCCGTAACCTCGAAGGTCGCGACATCGCCCACGGCGTAAGCCGCTATAACAGCGATGCCCTGCGCCGCATCGCGGGTCACCATTCGCAGCAGATCGACGCCATTCTGGGCTATGAATATGGCCCGGTTGCCGTGCATCGCGATGACATGATTATTCGTTAAGGAGCCAGAACATGCTGGAACAAATGGGCGCCGCCGCGAAGGCCGCCTCTTACAAACTGGCGCTCCTTTCCAGCCGCGAGAAAAACCGCGTGCTGGAAAAAATCGCTGATTATCTGGAATCTCAGTCCCAGGAGATTTTGCTCGCCAACGAGCAGGATTTACTGGAAGCGCGTCGCAACGGTCTGAGCGAAGCGATGCTCGACCGCCTGGCGTTGACCCCGGCCCGCCTGAAAGGCATCGCCGACGATGTTCGTCAGGTCTGCAATCTGGCCGACCCGGTAGGGCAGGTGATTGACGGTGGGCTGCTGGACAGCGGTTTACGCCTGGAGCGCCGTCGCGTGCCGCTCGGCGTTATCGGCGTTATTTATGAAGCCCGTCCAAACGTGACGGTGGATGTCGCCTCCCTGTGCCTGAAAACCGGCAACGCCGCCATTCTGCGCGGTGGGAAAGAGACCTGGCGCACCAACGCCGCGACGGTGAAAGTCATTCAGCAGGCGCTGGAAGAGTGTGGCTTACCGGCGGGTGCCGTGCAGGCAATTGAGAGCCCGGACCGCGCGCTGGTCAACGAAATGCTGCGCATGGACAAATACATCGACATGCTGATCCCACGCGGCGGCGCGGGCCTGCACAAGCTGTGCCGCGAGCAGTCGACGATTCCGGTGATCACCGGCGGTATTGGCGTGTGTCATATCGTGGTAGACGACAGCGCTGAGATTGCTCCTGCTCTGAAGATTATCGTGAACGCGAAGACCCAGCGTCCTAGCACCTGTAACACCGTGGAAACGCTGCTGGTTCATCAGGACATAGCGAACACCTTCCTGCCGGCCCTGAGCAAACAGATGGCAGAGAGCGGCGTGACGCTGCATGCTGACGCCAGTGCGCTCGCGCTGCTGCAGGATGGCCCGGCTAACGTCGTTCTCGTCAACGCGGAGCAGTACGATGACGAGTTCCTGTCACTGGATCTGAACGTGAAAATCGTGAGCGATCTTGACGACGCGATTGCGCACATCCGTGAGCATGGCACGCAGCATTCTGACGCCATCCTGACGCGTACGCTGCGCAATGCGGATCGCTTCGTGAACGAAGTGGATTCCTCTGCGGTGTATGTGAATGCCTCCACCCGCTTCACCGACGGCGGCCAGTTCGGCCTCGGCGCTGAGGTGGCGGTCAGCACGCAGAAACTGCACGCGCGCGGTCCGATGGGGCTGGAAGCGCTGACCACGTACAAGTGGATCGGCTTCGGCGACGATACGATTCGTGCGTAAATAATCACGGGTGATGCAAAAATAGCCGTTTGATTCAAAAGGGCATTGACGCATCACCCGGTTAGATCTAACCTTTTGCCCCGTGGTTACACTCGTAACCGGCCTCTCAGGGCCGATATAGCTCAGTTGGTAGAGCAGCGCATTCGTAATGCGAAGGTCGTAGGTTCGACTCCTATTATCGGCACCATTTCAAACTCTTCCCAAGTCTACCGAAATCAACTTAAAGCTCGTATACTGCGGTTTCTGGCCTGTATCTTATCTCCTGTTATCAACTGGACTCAACCGGAATCAAGTCTCAGTTGGGGGCATAAGTGGGGGCATTCTGTGTTCGGTTTAGGGAGATGCCCCCAATGAAGCTAAATGCGCGACAGGTAGATGCAGCTAAACCCAGAGAGAAAGCCTATAAGCTGGCAGATGGTGCTGGTTTGTATCTTGAAGTCGTTCCCTCTGGTTCCCGATACTGGCGGATGAAATATCGCTTCAATGGGAAAGAGAAGCGTATGGCTTTTGGGGTCTATCCGGCAGTGTCCCTTGCACAAGCCAGGGCACTACGTGATGAAGCCAAGAAAAAGCTGGCCGAAGGTATCGATCCATCATTTGCCAAGAAAGAAGAAAAGCTGGTTCGTGATGTGCAGCTCAACAACACGTTTCAGGCTGTGGCGCTTGAGTGGCACGGAACGAAGGTGAGCCGGTGGTCAGAAGGCTATGCTTCGGACATTATCGAAGCCTTCAATAAAGATATTTTCCCCTATATTGGCCAGCAGCCGGTGAATGAAATCAAACCTTTGGTCCTGCTGAATGTGCTGCGTCGAATGGAAAGCCGTGGCGCGACAGAGAAGGCCAAGAAGGTTCGCCAGCGCTGCAGTGAAGTCTTTCGTTACGCCATCGTTACCGGTCGTGCAGAATACAACCCTGCCGCGGATCTAACCAGCGCGATGTCAGGGCATGAATCGAAGCATTACCCCTTCCTTACCGTTGAGGAGTTACCAGACTTCTTTAAAGCCCTATCCAGATATACCGGAAGCCCGCTGGTTGTGCTTGCCGCACGTTTGCTGATCCTTACGGGAGTTCGTACCGGCGAGCTTCGAGGTGCTTTCTGGAGTGAGTTTGATCTTGAAAAAGCGGTGTGGGAAATACCTGCAGAGCGTATGAAGATGAAACGGCCTCATCTGGTGCCCCTCTCTACCCAAGCGCTGGAAATCGTACAGCAACTCAAAGTGATGTCTGGGCAATATCCTCTTGTGTTTCCAGGAAGGAATGACCCTCGTAAAACGATGAGCGAAGCGAGTATAAATCAGGTGTTCAAGCGGATTGGATACACGGGGAAGGTAACGGGGCACGGTTTTCGCCACACGATGAGTACAATTCTTCATGAAGAAGGGTTTAACTCAGCGTGGATAGAAACGCAGCTAGCACATATAGATAAGAACGCGATACGTGGGACATATAACCATGCGCAGTATCTGGAGGGAAGGAGGGAAATGATGCAGTGGTATGCGGATTATATAAGTCAATTCGGAAAGTCGAAATTAATACTTGCCTCTTAATAATTATTAACAGGATTGTTCTTATAAGGAAAAGGGAAAAATATCATTAGAGCGCTTCCCCTGGGAAGTGCTCCACAACGTAACTTCTCATCCATTTTTTGTTGCCGGTAGTAAATCCCGCCATCAGTTTTTGATGGGATGCAACTGACAGTATCAATCATCAAGCGTCGCCAGGTATGTAAGCAGACGCTCGACATTCTCGTCACACATAGTCAGGTAGAAAAGCTGTTCATCCTTTTCATGCAGTTCTGTTAACCCCTCTCCATCTGGCAAACTACCCAGAGGATAATCGTCCACCAGGGCAGCATTTTTCACGAAACACCATGTATTCAGGCTGCGATCAAAACGAGCAAGACGTCTGTTTTTAAAAGTAACCATGAATAACAGATCGCCTGACTTGATGATTCGCAACCAGATACGTTCGTGACCGAGCTGCGCTAGCGACCTATACATGCTGGTCATATCAACTTTCTTCATACCGCGCATCAAAAGTGCTCCCCTTCAAATAGTCACTCAGAGCAATTATGACGTGCAGCATAATCGGCTGAGCACAATCCTGAGTCTGTCACCCGGATGATTTTTCCCTTCCGTCATCATTTGCAGGTTGATAATAAGCAGACATATAACCACGCTGTTAAATTACCGGAGGACCGTTTCCGGCAGATCCGATTTTCTGGCGTATAACAACTTTCCGGAAGTGTACCACGGTCAGGGAATAAGCAAAGCGGCGTTTTCTGCTGCAGCGCGCCGGGTCACGGATCGGGGGTGAAACACTATATATAGAAGAAATCGCAGCTGACCGCGTGGCATATATTGTGTTTATGCGCCGCAGCGCGCCGGTGCGTTTTCGGCAGATCCGGAACTACCTTTTTTCGGATCTCGGGAGAGGAGAAGATAAATTGTTGTCCTGAAAGCACCAAAAAAAATAATTGTTGTTACAATGGCAATAATGGCGGATAAACAAAATTACTGCTGAACTGTTGTCATTTTCGCAATGGTGGGCAGCGCATATCCGTCACACTTTCTGATGGGCATTTATGGAGGTGCATGCCGCAAAAGCCCGGCCCGCTGAAAAAGGGCTTACTTTTTAGGCTGGCAATAAAATACCGGAACGTCTGCAAAGTACATAACAAAGCTCCCGGACCGATCCCGGTGAATGGCCATCGCCAGCTGCTTGTCTTCCTTCGAAAAAAAGGCCGGAAAGTGGCGGTTAAAATCTCCGTTCGCTATGGTGGTGTCACCATTATTCATCAGTTGTACCTGCTGACTTTTAAGAACAAAATCATAGCCATTCCGGGTATAAGTGAAAAAAATCTGACGGCTCACTATTTTTTCCTTTGCGTTAACCGTCGTAAGGCCATTAATACTGACCATTCCCTTTCCGTGCTGAAATAGAAAATCGTATTTTTCCTGCATCAAAAAATCACCGTGTTTTGTCGACTGGACTGCGAGGCACGAGATATGGTGATCTGTGTTCACTTTATTGTAGGCAGCGAATACAACCATAGTGATGAAGATAACCGCGGAAATAAAAAAGTACAGCAGGAAGTTTCTTGCGCATAAAAATCTTACTGAACGTATAAATAAAGAGAGCAGGATTTAATATTTGTGGTAGCGGCGGGGCATGAGATCACAGATGTTCTTGCATTATTATCGCTCTAACTAAAAATGATGCGTCTTTTTTTGAGCAGTCAGTTGTTGATTTCAAGAGCAGTAAGCTTATATTCCCTTTACCGATTCCATCATTATATGAAATGGTGCACATCTTATATTCCTGATGGTGGTAATCATTAAAAGCAACTTCGTCAGGTTCTGCCGTATACGCCAGCATCCGTTTGGGCTGCTGGCGAAGCCTTTTTGTACCCGGATCAGGGCCATCAGTCTTCTAGTACCGGTAGTTGTCTACTGTGCAAGGAAGGTAATAGTTATGAGGCAGCTCTTCCGGCTGCTTTTAAAACATACTATCATTCTCTCTAAAGATATAAACATCCCAAACTTTGCAGAAGGAGTTTAAAATGAGCATCAACACAATACGCTCATAAAAATTGGTGTGAAGTATCGATGAGGATATTTTTATAGACACCCAGAGTCTATAGAATTATTCATTACCAACACCACAAAATAAAACTGTAGATGGAGAGTATTAATGTAAGTACAAAAGGCTACTAAGGGTACGATTCTGTTAACTTATGTATTCAATATCTAATATGATTTTAATATGTAAACCCCATATAAATTCAGTAACGACATCAACTTGCATCCTCACCCAGGCCGACATTTAATTTTTTATTAGACTTATATTTACTAATATTTTAGTGATAAATCCTGTTTTTTTATTACAAAACGATACCATTACCCAAGCGTCGGCTCTCGCTTTATTATATGACCTGTTGACAGAGCACATCTGTAGGAGAAACCGAACTCAAGCGTGTTAAACCCTTTTTTTGGTAACACCTGCATAAACGCATTGCACCTAATCCTAATGTGTCTGTGTCAGACATCAGAGATTTTTATTTACTCTCAGGAGATATATATGAAGAAAGTACTATTACCCATCCTTTTAACAGTTGGTTTGCAAGGTGTCGCGAATGCAGCTGATGGGACAATTGAATTTACAGGGTCGATCATCAGTCCTCCATGTACTCTTGACTCAGCAAAATCGAATATAAGTGTGCCACTCGGTGTTTATACCAGTGATGCACTTGCTGGAAAAGGAACAGAAACAACTGCCCAGGATTTCGATATTGTTTTAACTAATTGCTCCACAGATAAATTTAGCGCTGTACAAACCCGATTTAATTTCACGCCGGATAGCACCGACAACCAATACATTGCTATTACAGGTAGTGATAGTGCGTCAGGTGTAGCCATTAAACTAATGGAACAGGATGGAACTCTAATTAAACCCAACTCTGAGTCAACAGCAGTTCAGTTGCCAGAGGGGGAGGGTTTGAGCCTTAGTTACAAAGCGAGCTATATATCAACAGCTGATACTGTTACAGAAGGCAGTGCTAATGCCAATGGAACATTTGAGTTGATGTATCAATAATCTATTTTAATGCAGCGAGCGATAAGTCAAGTCATGAAAAAGTTCAAATACAGCATTCTTTTTTTAGCTATATTTTCTTCATATTCTTATGCTAATGGAAATAATGAGTATGACTTGTCGCTCCTGCATGGTGATGCAGGAAGTATTGATATCACTTCAATTCAACAGGCAAATACCCTTATCTCTGGCTCTTGGCCAATGACAGTAACAGTTAATGATAAATCCTATGGTGTTTTACCTGTAACAGTCAGTATGAAAGACGGTAAGTCAGCTGTGGTGTGGGATAAGGAGCTTCTTAATTCTCTTCCTTTTGGTGAGGATCTTTATGACCAACTCCTGTCAGAGACAGGAAATGATAAAAATATTAATTGTGAAATCAATCATGCAACAATGATTCTTAATTGCCATGTACAGCAAAAATATTTGCGGCTGTCACAAACTAATTACGCGAATAAAGTCGCTAGAGATGATGGGGAAAACGCACTTATGGCGACTTACCGACTTAACTACAGCCGCTTCGACAGCTCATCTAATGGCGGAAACGACTCGGTGAATGCCTATTTAATGGCAGGTGTGAATTTAGGTGCATGGCGTGCTCGTAGTTCATTCTATACAGCTGATGGGCAGTCGAATTCAACTGGTTTAAATGATTCAGTGGTATATAGGAATTTTAACCAGATAAATAGTCAGTTAAAACTGGGCTACGATTTCACAACAAACAGCATGATTGATAGTTTTCGCTATAAAGGTATAAGTCTTGCGACTGATGTAAGCATGCTCCCCCCGGAAGCTGTCGATTTTATGCCTATTGTTACGGGTAACGTTAGGACCAACGCAACAGTGTCTGTAAAGAAAGATGGTGTGATCGTTTATCAGGAAAATGTACCTCCTGGTCAGTATCAGCTAAGCAGCCTTCCTTCTATCCAAGGTCAATTCACTGTAGAGGAACGTGAAGCTGATGGCCGAACATCAGAAAGAACATATTACAGCAGTGGATTAAGTCAATTTATCCGTAAGAACCAGTTTCGTTATGAAGCTGTCATGGGCTCATATGCCGGAAATACCCCCGGAAGCAAACCTGAATTTGTAATGGCAACAACGCAGTATGGGCTTGCGCAAAACCTCAACCTATATGGCGGAGGTATATACGCTGAAAGCTATCATGCTTATGTTTACGGCTCTGTTATAAATTTAGGCATACTGGGGGCTCTTTCTGTTGATCAAACTAAAACTTCAGCAACTAAGAGTACCAAAAGGAGAAATCCTGTAACCGGATCTCAAACCAAACTTCAGTACAGTAAACACTTCGACAGTACAGGTACTCAGTTCTATGGTGGTTTAACAACATATGGTCATGGTACTTATCTGAATCTTAGCGATGTTGCGACTGCAGAAAATTTATATTCGTCAAGCTACACCCTCAAGTCGCGTACAAGTATTGGATTAACTCAATCAGTAGGTAGTAATCACGTTAATCTACAATACCAAAATGATATTTATCAGAGAGAGCGGTCAAGAGCCACCTTCTCAGCAAGTATGAGCGGGACTCTAGAAAGCAAAAGATTCAATAATCCAACGTGGAGCCTGCAATATCAGGAATCACGGTATAAAAACCAGCAGTATGGCAATGCAGATCGCCAGATGTTTTTAAGCATTTCGATGCCTCTCAACCCGTCACGAAGAACATACCTGACTCAGAGTATACAATCTGATATGAAAGGTGTGGGACGGCTTCAGACTGGTATCTCCGGTGTGAGTGAGGATAACACAGCTAACTACAGTGTTAGCTATGCACACAACGCTTCCGGAAATAAAGCTAATAATAATTTCTACTCGTCTGCGGGTTATAAAGGAAGTGTCGCAGGTGTTAGTGGATATGCATCTGTCTCGGGGCATGATTCACAATACGGGGCACAAGTTCAGGGCAGTGCCGTTATGACAAAAGATAAGCTTGCTCTGTCCTCCAGATTTCTGACGAAAGAAAGCACTATAGCTTTGATTGATACAGCAGGAGTATCTGGTGCTAAAGTTAATCAGGCAGAGACGTCTTTTATGGGCACTGGACTTGTAGATTCACTCAGTCCATATAGGTATAACCGTATGTGGCTTGATGCCAATAGCTTGCCAGTCAATGCAATTGCAGACACAACGACAAAAATTGTTGCCCCAACAAAAGGCGCCGTAGCCAAAGCAAGCTTTAATGTCGACAGAAAGCAAATTGCTGTTATTACACTAGATAGCAACAGTCAGGTTCCACCTACTGGCGCCCCCGTAACGGATGACAAAAACAACCCAATAGGAATGGTAAACAACACGAAAGAGGTTTATCTGGATAAATTCGATTTAGCACAAAATCGAAATATCCGCTGGGAAAACGGTTCATGTAAGCTGTCGATTAATGAAAAGACACTGACTGAACACGGATCAATAAAATTATTTTCTGGAGCATGTAAATGATATTTTCAACAAAATCAGTAATCACCATTATTTTGCTATGTTTATTAGGTTCAGCCGCAGAGGCAGGGATAAAAGTAGACAGGACTCGTCTTATTTACAATGAAGGTGATAATGGAGTTGTGCTAAATGTAACCAGTCTTGAAAAACAGGATATGCTAATACAGTCATGGGTAACAGAAGTTGATGGAAAAAGAGAATCTCAGCAAATGCTAGTTGTTCCGCCAGTACAACAGCTTGCAGCAGGTCAAAGTCGCGCAGTAAGAGTTATTAATAAAGGAAAAAGTTTACCTAGGGATCGTGAAAGCGTATTTTGGCTCCACGTTCAAGAAATCCCCAAAAAGGATAATAAACAGACCAACACTCTGAAACTGGCAGTCAGAAATTCACTCAAGGTATTCTGGCGCCCGGCTGCAATAGCTAAAGAGGCTACAAATTATAGTGCTCTTTTAAGTAAGGTAGAAACAAGTCGCTCCGGTAATACTCTAACAATTGAAAACCCAACGCCATTTTATCTTACTTTGAACAAAGTGGTAGGTGGCAGTAATAAAGTACAACTAGTAAATAATATGATATCTCCGTTTGGGAAAGTAAATATTAACCTAACTTTACCGACAGTGACAAAGCTTGTATTTATCGATGACTTTGGGGGCTTTCCGGAGAAACAGTTATGAAAAAGATGTGCAAGACAATTGTTGGTATTGTTCTGGCAGTTTTTAGCTGTTATGCGTCAGCGACAATCTGTCTCTCGTCAGATTACTCACCTACCCTAACTTGGGATAAAATCCAGGCTGATGCGTCTCTTGTTCCTGCAACCGGGAAAGTACCTTTTGCAGAGGGAACTCTTCATGTCTATTCCATTTGCCAGGGTGGGTATGGTGGAACAGTTTATATGAATTATAGTGGAGACACAAATTTAAGCGCAGAGGGCATTACCTACAAGCTATTCACGTCTTCAGATGATGAAATACCTATGAACAGAGATGCGTGGATTGGTGAAGTCCCTCAGAATGGTAATGGTGATAAAATTTATGCCATAGATTTAAATTTGAAAATTAAACTCTACCGAGAGGAGACATCCCGCCGGCTAACATGGTCAGGATTGCGTGAAGTCACAGATTTTGGTACAAATACGTTACGCTTTAAGGATTACGCAAACAACCCAAACTCGTATATTACTAACAGTATACCGCTTTCTCCAACTCTACAGGTTAAAGTACAGAGATGTCAGTTTGCACGAGTGAATACCTTGGTTGATTTAGGGATTGTCGAAGCCGGCAGTGACGGTGAATATGTACCTTTTAGTATTGACCTGAACAATTGTCCTGCGAGAACAAATCCTGAATACTGGGGGGTGCGTATATTCATTGATGACCCGAACTCATCTGAAATGAACACACAATTAATCCGCCCGGCCTCTGATTCTGTATCTGGTTACGGCGTGGGGATTGATGTTGAAAATAATGGTTCATTCTCGCCAATGAGATTTAATACCGGAGATACAGCAACGCTCCTAAGTTTGAGTAATTATGATTACACCTCTGGAACTACAAGTGTTAATTTTAGAGCAATTTTGAAAAGGAATGGAGACAAAATAAGCGCTGGAAAATTTAAAGCCACAGGAAATTTGCATATTGTATTTGACTAGATGAGATTCAGGCGCAATGGGAAAGAATCAAACCTATTACAATTAAGGTGGGTTACTTGTGCAGAATACAACCAACTGGTGATTGAATCGCCTCCGGACTGACATCGAGGAGGCGTCAGTCCGGAGGCCTTCGAACAGGCCTCGTAGTGAGAAAACAATTTGATTTCACAGTTATCTATAATGCCACCAGAAGCCTATTTAACCACACACATAAAAACGGGCGAATGCAAATTTCCTGCCACATAAGCGTTCTTAACCCTTTTAATGGTCATAAAGCGCTCCCTTTCATTATTCAAGCTGAAAAGGAGTCTATCGATCAGAGGGTCGGGAGCATTGTCTTGAGCATGTTTGCTCAGGCCTAAACCAGTAAGCCGATAAATATCCTCACCTTCTTTGTCATACGTAAAACTTATTTGGCGTGACAGAACGAACTTTTGCTGCTTGTGTTCGACCGTACCAGAAAGGTCGATGTAAGCTGTATCATTGGGATTCATTACAAGTACTGCATTGATTACTGTCCAAAACCCGGTGGCCGTGTCGTGTATCTCAAATACAGCAGTACATTTATCGTTCAGGGTTTCTTTTCTCTTTTGTCCCAGAAGAGCTAAATCGACAATCAGCACTGCAAGTATGACTATAGTGATAATCGATACTGCCGTTAAATACTTAGTTTTCATCGGTATAACTCTTCTCATAGTAATTATTGCACGCGGCAAACTTATCCGAAACGTCTTTGTTTATTGTACATTTCGCTAAAAAAACGCGTCCCGGATAACCATAAACAGCTTGATCCGAAGGCTGGAAGTAGATGGCAGTATTTGGCTGACACGTTAGCTGGCTACGCTGCATAATACTTTTTGCAATTTTTAGCTTAACGGGCACCATTTCTGAAGAGCTCTGGGCTAATGTCAGTACATCACATCCATCAATTTTCCCGAGAAGAAATGTCTGGCTTTGGGGATAATCATAAGGCTTTACTATTTTAAGATTAAGTATCTCGCCGGACAGGAAAATAGGTAATGAGCCAACAGTCACAATGCCAGCTAAAAGCATCATCAGTTTAAACCTTGAGAACTGATGGTACCTGACGCGGTTAGCTGTTACACCAGAGAAAACGTTTTTTTCTGTAGATTTATCGACTTCTCCAAGAGAGGTCTCTTCATCATTGTCCGTTTCTTCTTTTTGAACATCTATATCTCTGCTAATCATAAAGCCAATCTTTGGTACGGTTACTATTACTTCAGCCGTAATGGCCAAAGTACTAAGGACCTTTCTCAGATCAGCGATATATTTATTCAGGCTGTTATTTGAGGATCGTAATCCATGCGCCATCCAGACAGTATCGAGAATGTCCTCTCTTGTTATCACCTCTCCCTGTCGGTCGAGAAGATAGGCAAAGAGTCTACTGGTTGTCACGGTTAAAGTGATAACCGTAGACTCATCTTCAATCCCAGACCAAATGGCACCATCTCTAGGTCTGAAATTAACCAAGTTGTTAATTCTATAATACATGTTCCCTCTCTTGGACTGTATGACCCTGTTGTTTGTCTTAAATCTAGTTGTATGTAAAGTTGTGAACATTCTAAACTATTTTAAGATTTTTTCTAAGCATTGGTATTGTTTTTTATAAGTGCATATATTAGTCATTATATCTACGTAGCTTGTTATTTTTTTTGTATTTTAGCATATAACTCCAAAGATTCCATTTCGCCCAATACATTTTGCACAACAGACTCAATGCGTAGATTATGTTATCGCTTCGATAGCAAAGCTTATCTGGTCGCAAATTAGTATCGTTCTACCCTTTAAACCAGATGAAAGTTCAGATGTTAAGCGTTAAACAAAGCGCTAACTGAGGTGTGGTACAGTTTCGGGTTGTCAGGTTAATGTAAATAAAATATTGTTAAGTTTATCTATATACGGCGAGGTGTTTTGATATGCATAAAATAACCCATAAAGTATGGGGCGGTTTAAATAAGCTGACTGCTAATATCAGTCTCAAAATAAAATCAGACACGCTTCGCTCATTCCTTGAAGGATCTGAGGTCATCCCACACATTCAGCCAATTTTTAGTAATGATGGTGATACTGTTATAGGTTGTGAAGTCCTCTTAAGAATACGTAGTAAAGGCGAGTTCCTGACGCCTTCATCTTTCATTTACGATCTGGAGATACACAACATGTATGATGACGTTGTTTGTCAATTGATAAAGAGAACATGGCTTTTCTTTACATCATATAAAAGTTTGCTTCCAAAGGGTTTTTATTTTTCGTTTAACTTATATGCTTCACAATTAAAATCTTCGCCTGTTATAGATGAGATTTCTTTCTTTAAAGATACCTTTAAAGATCATGCCGTGCTTGTTATAGAAATAATTGACAGAGATGTTGATACACTTGATGACGATGCAATTACGGTCATAGATTCGCTTATGTCTTGTGGTATACAGTTTGCAATAGACAATTTTGGGATCGGTGCCGCACAATTAAAAATCATTGAACACATCGGATTTTCACAGGTGAAGATCGCAAGAGAGCTTACGATAAACAGTTGTGGTGAACTTGTTTATAAAAATGTTATAGCGGCTATAGTTATGCTTTCCCATAAACTTGGCATTAAAGTTATCGCAGATGGGGTAGAAAGTAGCGAACAGATTACTTTATTAGAGAAAGCTGGCGTCGATGGAATGCAAGGATATTTTCTGGCAAAACCCATGCCAATGGATATGTTTATCTTTTCATTCATAACTCGATAGTGCTTCAAAAAAACAGGATTCCAACATCTGTAGGTGTGAACAGATTTTTTATTTTCTTTGCCATCCACTTTAACCAGAAAATACAGGGTGTCCGATTCAACCTGAAACAAGGAATGATGTAATTAAATTTTAAGATTTATGCATTAAAGTAAGTTATTCTCAACAATGGTTATTCCGACTCTGGTTATGGCGTCCGTATCTGCGTTTTCCGCAGTGGAAGGTGAAAGCAGCACCGTAAATTTCCAGAGTGCAATTAAAGAAAACACCTCCGTATCGACGAATAACTAACTTTCTCAGACTGTTAACCTAAACACTGTTGAATCAGGTGGGTGGGCGAAAGTAAAGGCAAAATTTAGCCAATCTGGATGTTTGTACTGTAAGTCTCTAAATAAAATGCCTTTATCTGTGCTTCACCTCATATCGACATTGATGTTCAGTTTCAACGATGCGTCAGGTATCAAAGGCAAAATCATATTTTTTCAGGATATTGTTCGTAAGGGCTATAGTCGGATATAACGAAAATTACTTACCCGCCTTAATCTTAAAAATGAATACGCTCCTTTTCGATGGGCCAGTAATAACACACATGAAAAAAATAGGAAATGTAACATCATGAAAACGAATACGTTCTTCACGCGCACCCTTGATTTAATTGCCAGGGCTGCACTCGGCAAGAAGAGCATTATCCGAAAATGTCACGTTAACAGTTTTGTGAAAAAGGTTGAATTTGTGCCTTTCCTCCAGCCTATTTTTAATGCTGGCGGTAATACTGTTGTCGGGTGTGAGGTGCTGCTCCGCATCAAAACTGATGAAGGACACAAATCTCCGGCATCTCTTATCAAGGATCTTGAGAAAGGTGAACATATCAATAATATCACTGGTCAGCTGATGGACAATGTTGCGCAGTATTTTCTTCATGAAGATATTTTCTTACCTGAAGGATTTTATTTTTCATTTAATATTTATGCACCACAGCTTTCTTCTCCGAAGCTGGTGAGTGATGTGTTGTCCTTTAATGCTGCTTTAAAGGGTAAAGCCAGACTTGTGCTTGAAATCGTTGAGCGCGGTACGCTCAAACTGGACGAGGACACGATGGAGGTCATGGAGGCGCTCATGAGCAAAGGTATCAGCTTTGCGATCGACGATTTTGGTGCCGGGACGTCTTCCCTGAAATATATCGAGCACGCTGGCTTTTCTACTATCAAAATTGATCGTGAGTTGACCCTGTCAACCGGTAACACACTGGTCTATCAGAAACTCGTTGATGCGATCGTAGCACTGTCCTCTCAGTTAGGTCTGTCCGTTACTGCTGAAGGCGTTGAGAATCGCACTCAGCTTGAGTTATTGAATAAAGCCGGGGTGAACTCCATGCAGGGATATTATCTTGCAAAACCCGTTGGCATGATGGATTTCAGTAATAAGTACTGCAAGCTGTGTGAATAAGTGCATGATTCAGATAAGAGGTCTGATTTCATGACAACGGTGAACGTCCGCCGTCCGTCGCCGCTTCAGAGGCGGGTGCTGATTGTGCTGGCCGCCCTCGATGCGAAACGTCCGGGACCGGTGGCGACAAGAGATATAGAACGGGTGCTGGAGCAGGACGGGAACGCCCCGGTATACGGGCCAAACCTCCGCGCCTCCTGCCGACGTATGTAGGCCGCAGGCTGGTTGCGCACCCTGCGCGCCCCGAACATGCAGCTGGCCGTCGAGCTGACGGACGCCGGCCGCGCGCTGGCCGCCCCGCTTCTGGCCGACGAACAGGCGCGCGTTCTGACGGAGCAGCGCGCGACGGAAGTACGGGGTCTGCCCCTGGTCGCGCCCGGTCAGGCGGATGAGGCTGACGACCGGCCGGTGGCGCTGGACAAATGCTGGCACATGGCGTGCCGGGGCGATTACGTTATCTGTCTCGACGGCACCACCTGTCTTAAGCTGTGGAACACGGCCGGGCAGATATCGTCTCCCAGCTCCGCGCGATGCGTGCCGATGTCATGCATGGTCAGCACATCAAACACTGCGGCTATACCGCCGATATACGCATCCGACTGAACAATCCCGAACTGTCGGAAGCTGTAGTCCCAGATTGCCTCCAGATCTTCTTCTGCTTTGGGTGTCAGTTCAATCTATTTCATTTTCCACCCTGGTCCTGACATTATTCAGGAATGCATCCTTGTTCCATGGTTTCGCCTCGCCGCTGCTGATCCCTTCAGCAAGCAGATCGCGCAGTTCCTGAAAGCGTGACTCAGCCTTCCTCTCGCGAAGTAGCCGCAGCGTGTCACGCATGACCTCGTTCTGGGTACGGTAATTATCGGCCCTGAACAGGAAATCGATAAACTCTCGCAGCTATGAATCGCCACGTTTTATCTGACACTTCCCCCAAATGAGCGTTCTTCTTTTGTGTAGGACTTGGTGTGTTCTTTGGCAAAGTATTCCAGGTGGCTCCGTAACTTCAGTATCTGTTGCCCAAAGCGGTCCACCCGAAGACGCTCCAGATAGTGCGGCGTATTGTTGAGGTTAACCAGCGTCCTGTACTCAGGGAATTCGAGCAGCCCCAGCGCACTCAGCCAAGCCTCGCAGATGTAACTCCCCAGATTATGGTCTTCTTTCGAATAATTCCCTAATCCATTAAACGTATCTTTGTTAACGAATATCGCCATGTGGTAATGTGATTTACCGCTTGTTCCCACCTCACGTACCCAGATGTGTCTCAGATCCGTTGTACAAACCTGATGTCCTTCCCTCTTACGTCGTTTCTGATGGGCTGCGATACGGGCTTTCAGCGCCCCAATGACTCGTTCCATCAATCCTGAACTCAGATCAGGAACACAGGCAATACTGTCTCCTGTATCACGATGCTCAGGTAGTCTGAGTACGAAGGTAAATACGGATGTCCTGGCATGGGCTGTTGTTGCGAAGTTGATGATATCCGTAATACGCTTCATATACTCCGGATTGATTTCCCCAAATTTAAGGTTAGTCATAAGCATTACTCCTTTTGAGCCTTTTACAGGCGAGCGAAGCCTCTGCCAGAGCGAATGGCAGTAATGAATGTATTTACTGTTTGATATTTATGCGTTGCCTGAATGCTGGGATGGATTCTTTATTTTGCGCTATTATTAACTGATAGCAGCCGTTGAGAAGTGAACAGCGAGATTGCTATTTATTACATAAAGTGCTGCTTGTTTTTTATATTTCTAATGTATATTTTTGAAAATTCTTAAAATTATTTCCAATTGGCATAACGCATGTGATGAGCATTAACCATATCTTTGTGTGTGACTTGTTCACTTACATTTAGTTGCATAGTGTACACGTACCATATAGTAAACACGTATGTACTTATGGCTCCGGTAATGTAGTGTTAAACACTTTGTATATCTGCTTGTATATATCAATAGTTTCATTACGTATTAATGTATATATTAATACCTTTGTATATAATACATATACTGTAAAACGAAAGAAGCTAGGTATATAACAAAGCCTTTTAGCATGCGGGGCTTTATATTCCTGATGCTCAGATTTTACTCCAGGGTTAGCAATTCAGAATGCAACAAAAAAATCTTATTTACGAAGGAGCCTGGCGTTCACAACGGAAAGACCGGAGAACATCCCTGACGGGCCGGGATACTAACTGATACAGAACCGCTTATTTTTGCTGGAATAACCTTTCCTGGGTTGTTTTGCACCTTCATGTTCAGTGACCCCGCGAGTCAACAATACGCTGCTGCATCCAGGTTTCCACTTCGCTCTTTAGCCAGCGGGAACTGCGGCCCAGCTTGATAGGTTTGGGGAATCGTCCTTCGCTGATGAGTTTGTAAAACCATTTATCACTGCATTGAGTATAGGTCGTTATGAATGCCATATCGACAAGCTGGTCGTTCAGCAGGGCAGGTGATGTGTGCATGGGGATATCTCCTTTACGTTAAAAGTGAAAGGAGGAATGACTGGTTCTCAGTGTTGTGTTGCAGCCTTCCTCAGGTGATGGAAGGCCGTGTAAAAAAATAATACGTACTCTAAAGAGGCCTGCCTATCAGCCATTTCCGGCATAGAGTCTCCCCTTTGTCCTGTTGCGCTCTGCCAGATGTTCGGATCCCGAACTTCCACAGGAAGGGATGTTCCGGTGGATGACCCAACACTTGGGTTACAGGACAGAAAGACATTCCTGAGCCAGACTGTTCCGGTTGTGCTCTCAGGCCTTCAGGCCATGTACGGCTAAAAAACGCTGCACATTTAATTTCTATATCAAGATGAATATAAACACATTATTAAAAAGTAGGTCACTAAATGTAACTTACTTAATGAAATGTACTTTTTAATAAAGTAACCTACTTATGATTGTATTTTGTTCATCAAAGGATGCAGGGATATGGCGAGTAAGCACAAAATTACGGCTTATACTTCTGATACGCGCTTATACGAGTGGGCAACGAAAGAGGCAGAAAAGAAGGGGATGAAAAGGTCAGCCTACCTTGAGTCGTTGATACGGGAGGAAATGCACAGGCAGAAGGTGGAAATAGGGGATACCTCACCCCGGCTAAAAGCACAGTTCACCATTTTTGAAAACTTCACTCCGCGAGAAGAAATACTGAGCGCCTATGCCAGCGTTAACTATGATGCAGACTCTGAGCTTAAGGCTAACTTTTTTATGCAACCAATGACTAATCCTCAGGAAAAGGCAAAAAACTTCCTTTCCTGGTTAGAACAACAAGTTCATGCAAATATTTCTGCTGACTTTCACCTGGAAGCTTTAAATAAATATATTCTGGCACCTGACAGTGAGTATCACACAGTCTTTCTGAAAACCTGCTTCAGGGGATGGATTATTAAAGATGAGAAAAAAACGTCATTGCTCTGTAACTCTCAGACAACCTATTTGCCGCTTCTTGTAACGGAAGCATTATGGGATAAGTATGATGGCCGTTACGATTTCTTTAACATCCGGTACCTCAGGCAGACGGATATGGTTAAAGGAAAAACGGAAAGAATTTTTTCAGACAAGTATATCGGGGCCGCGCTCATATTTGAAAAGCAACATCATCATAAAGACTCTGGTGGCTTTTTTATCCCGGTATTACGTAACCCTGTTTCACTGAAACAAAGATTAACCTCACCTTCTCTTGTGAAGAGGTTTGGCAGCGCGAATTATTTATTCACCGGTGTGGGTGCGGGTAATAACAAAGAAAGATTTGTTCTCAAAGGACTGCAACACATCAGACAGCTTTAATCCGGAAATTTCAATAATTTTTCAGACCGACATTACCTTCATGAAGGCGGCAGACAGCACCGCTGCCATTTTGTTATTTCACTCATGGAGGTTAATGTGTCAGTCAATATCCTTAGTGCGCAAATTCCTGAGGTCCAGAAACAATCCTTATCCCGTCACCCGGGCGATATTCTCGACGACCTGGTCGGGCGACTGCTCCACTGCGTTCACTATGAACCGGTGATTGGCATCATGGGAAAATCGGGAGCGGGCAAATCCAGCCTGTGCAATGTCCTCTTCAGCCCGCCTCCTGCACCTGTTGATGCTGTCAGGGGCTGTACACGACGCGTCCAGCGTTATCAGGTTCACCATAGCCACCACAAGCTTCATCTCGCCGACTTTCCCGGCATTGCCGAAACGCCTGAACTCGACAGGCAATATCGTCGTCTGTACAGGGCATGGGCTTCAAAACTCGACCTTACCGTCTGGGCGCTGAAAGCGGATGACCGGACCTGGAAGGATGACCTGAATTGTTACCAGGAGCTGCTGAACGCGGGCGCAGAGCCGGACCGCTTTCTCTTTGTACTTACCCAGGCCGATAAAATGGAGCCCTGCCGCGAATGGGACGAGCCAGCCCACCGGCCATCGCCACGCCAGTGTGAAAATCTTCTCTCCAAAACTGAGCTTGCCACGATGCTGTTTGCCACCGTCCATCCGGTTATCGCTGTATCTGCAACGGAACATTTTAATCTGGAACAGTGGGTGGAAGCACTGATGCGGGCACTCCCTCCGAGCAGCAGCAGTGCAGTTTCCCGTCATCTGAACCCTGAATGGCGCAATGTGCAGGTTCAGGAAACCGCACGGGAAGGGTTTGTTAGTATCGCCGGTGCAATTTTTGACGAAGCGGCTTCCGTTGTGCAGACCTCCGGGAAACTGATATGTCAGTTACAACGCCTTCGCCGCAGATTCCTGTCGGTCATTCGTGCCCTCTGGTATCGCCTGTTCTGATTTTATCTTGGCATTTCTCTTTGCCCGTTCGATCTATTTCGACGATCGAAAGAAAAACAAATGATAGCCAAGGGCTATTAAAAAATATCTATCGATCGATTTTTGCGATAGAAAATAACGATCGGTAATCAATTATCGATCTGAATTAACGATTATCACACCACAAAGTTAGGCAGTACGATCTGCGCTGATAATAACCAGTAAACCTTTCTTAACCATCCCAGTAAATTGTTTATAAAGGAGTATTTTATGTCTTTGTGCGTCCCTGTGTTTAACAGAAAAAAGAGCAATCCGGGGGAATCGCTATGAATTCTTATCCGTTATTACGTCAGGATCTGTTCGCATGGTGTCTGGCGGCAATTCTCCCGACCCTCTGGATTGTGCTTTACCTGAACTTTCCGCAGGTCGTCGCCGGGGTCATTTATATGGTCATTGCCCTGGTCTGGGTGTTACTGGACCGGATAAACCTGATGAAGCAGGGCATTACACCACCTTCATGGCTTTGGTTTCCCTTGCATTTTGTCTACCTTCGCAAGCGTGACCAGAGCCAGGGCAAACCGTGGCGGCTTCTGCAGGTCTGGGTGCTTTGTACAGTGCTGTCATTCGTGGCGATAAATCAGTTTAAGAAAACCTCGGGTACAGAAAATCTGGCGCAGAGTACCTGTGCCGTGGTGACAAACATCCTGCATAAAGAGGGTGCTGATGAGCACTGTGTCCGCGTGACGGATATGCATGAGGAGGTCAGCGGTCGTTTCTGGCAGGCGCAGGCGCTGCTGAATACCGGCGTAAAGGAGCCTGTGACCATTGAGGTCAGAGGCCGGGATATTTATGTCGTTTTACCCGAAGCGGGAGAGTAAACAGGATGAAAACGGTAAACGTAATTCCCAGGCTGCTGATTGTCGTCGCGATGTTATGGACTCAGGTGAACTGTGCTGCTGCATATGACATTAAACCCTTTACCTTCACAGGCGTGGTGGCAGGAAATGTGCAAGTCATGCATGACCACATTATGGATGGCGTGGATGATTTTATCATTAGCGCCACAAAAGGTAAGGAAAGGCAGAAGTTCATTCTTACCTGCAACGGCCCGGAAAAGCGCCTGAACATTCTCTACTGGCTGAAAGATATCACCGGTGGCAAGGCATCAGGCGCAACGGGTATGACCATCCAGTATTACCCGGAGGGGGAGCACCAGATGACGGCTCATGCTGAACAGCCTGTGACACTGTTCGACAGCCAGCTCTCACCGGATCTGACACGCGCTGCGTCACGCATGCTGGATTATAAAAAGGGAAGCTTTGTTTTCCATTTCTATGAAAATGACGGCGTATCCGATCACGGTCCACTGGCATGGAGTTGGCAATATCCAGCTCCGAAACTGGCCCCTGCGCTCGCTGGCGCACTGGTATCCGCCAGGGCCAATAACTGCAGCCTGGCACAGGGTAAAACCCGTATTGCCTCCCTCGCGCGTCTGGCCGACCATCAGTAAGGATACTGGCATGATAATTGTTCTGTTGTTATGGATGATGGCTTCAGCCCTGGTCGGATAGTGTGCGAGATCACGCGGGCGTTCATTCTGGCTGTGGTTTATGGTGTCACTGATACTCGACCCGTTATTTGGTGCAGTGCTTTATAACATGGTGGTGAGGTCAAAATGACAAAAGGGAGGATGAAAATAGCAGGCGTTATCTATGTTAGATCCTGCATTCTGTATGTCCTGATTCTTGTTCTGGGATACAGCCTGTTCGTCTGGCGTCCCTGGTACTGACCGTATTCTCCCAGGTATTAACCCCGTTATTTTAGTTCACTAAAAGGCCGTACTTCCTTCGGGAGGTATGGCCTTTTCATTTTGTAAGCAAAGGAGTTACCCATGCGCTTAGCCAGCCGCTTTGGCCGAATTAACCAGATACGCCGTGACCGTCCGTTAACCCGTGAAGAACTGATGCTGCATGTTCCCAGCGTTTTCAGCGAAGACAAGCATGAATCTCGTTCAGACCGTTATACCTACATCCCGACCATCACCATTCTCGAAAGCCTGCAGCGTGAAGGCTTTGAGCCGTTCTTTGCTTGCCAGACAAAGGTCCGTGATCAGAGCAAGCGGGAACACACCAAACACATGCTTCGTCTGCGTCGAGCCGGGCAACTTACCGGGCATCAGGTACCGGAAATCATCCTGCTCAACAGCCATGACGGCTCCAGCTCATATCAGATGCTACCGGGGTTATTCAGATCGGTTTGCCAAAATGGGCTGATTTGCGGTGAGTCATTCGGGGAGGTGCGAGTGCCACATAAAGGTAACGTAGTAGAGAAAGTCATCGAAGGGGCTTACGAAGTACTGGGGATATTTGACCGTGTAGAAGAGAAACGCGATGCCATGCAGTCGCTTTTGTTACCGCCACCCGCTCAGCAGGCAATGGCAAAAGCGGCATTAACCTATCGCTTTGGTGAGGAGCACCAGCCGGTTAGCGAATCACAAATCCTTTCCCCGCGCCGTTGGCAAGATGAGAGCAACGACCTGTGGACCACTTATCAGCGAATTCAGGAGAATCTGATTAAGGGCGGGCTACCGGGGCGGACAACCAAAGGCAAACGTGCTCATACCCGTGCGGTAAAGGGGATTGACAGTGATGTGAAGCTCAACCGTGCCCTCTGGGTGATGGCTGAAAATATGCTGCAGCTTTCTTCATGAAGTTTTTACCAACCCTATCTTCACGCCCTGCCACTAAACCGGCGGGGCTTTTTGTTTTAAGGAGCAATTATGTCCGCACTCAATTTATCCCCGATATTTCCTGCAAACGAGCAGCGAGTCATCCAGAGAGCATTACGTCTGCTGGAGAAATACCAGCGTCAGCCGAGTGAGTCATTTACCTCCACCAGCCTCACAAAAACCTGGTTGCTACTGCAGATGGCTCACCTGGAGCGGGAAGTCTTCATCGTGATGTATCTCGACAATCAGCATTGTTTGCTGGAGCGAGAAACACTGTTTACCGGCACGCTCAGCCATACCGAAGTTCATCCCCGCGAAGTGGTGAAGTCAGCCCTGAAATACAACGCCGCTGCAGTGATTCTGGCGCACAATCATCCGTCCGGTACGACAGAAATCAGCCAGCAGGACAAACATATTACTCAGAGGATTATGAAAGCGCTGGCACTGGTGGAAGTGCGCGTGCTGGATCATCTTGTAGTGGGAAACGAGGTGGTGTCTTTTGCTGAGCGTGGTTTGCTTTAAAGGAAGGTTTTCATGTCATTAATACCAGCCCACGAATGGGGAATAAAAAGCGATATTGTTCCACGGCTTGGAGCCAGATTAATTCAGGAGGGCAGCCAGCTGCACTATCTGGCTGACCGGGCGGGTATTACCGGTAAGTTTAGTGATGCCGAATGCCTGAAGCTGAATGTCGCATTTCCGCATTTTATCCGTCAGATGGAATCGATGCTGTCCTCTGGTGAAATAAATCCTCACCATGCCCGCTGCGTCACCTTGTACCATAACGATTTTACCTGCGAAGCCGATACCCTCGGCAGTTGCGGCTACGTATACATCGCCGTTTATCCCACTCAACGTTAATTATTTTCACGAGAGAAAAAATGAAATTTCTACCTGCAACAAATATGCGGGCGGCGAAGCCATGCCTGACGCCTGTGACTATCTGGCAAATGTTACTTACTCGTTTGCTTAAACAGCACTATGGTCTGATGCTAAGCGACACACCTTTTAGTGATGAAGCCGTTATAAAGGAGCATATCGATGCCGGTATCACTCTGGCTAATGCCGTTAACTTTCTGGTAGAGAAATATGAGTTAGTTCGTATCGATCGCAATGGATTTACCTCACAGTTACAAGCACCATATTTGACTGCGACCGACATTCTTCATGCCAGGAAAGCGTGCGGGCTGATGGCCCGGTGTTCTTACAGGGAGGTAAGTAATATTGTTCTTAGCCGATCACGGCTGTGAGGGGATGGAGACCTGAGAAGGTTTCCACAATACGTGAAGAATTTGATGAGATTGACGACTCGATGAAAACCTCATCGAGTCGCATGAAAAACAAGGTGGGGGCATAAAAGGGGGCATTTATAAAGATGAAACAAAAAAAGTGTATATTTATCAATGTGTTAATTGGTTATGTTATGTTCCTATTATCGCACCAGTCATATCAAGTAATTACACAGTACTCCTACCTTCTTTACTTTTCTGTGGAACAAATTTAGGACAGAAAATTTGGAAATCGAGTCAATTTGCAGTGTATGTTTGGTCAGATGTTATGGGAATAAATGGACCGATCTAAGAAATATTTAGATAGTCTCTCAAACATCCATTTTGTTATAACGAAAAAGCTATCCCAACCTGAAAAGCCAACTATCCTCTATATATTTGAGGTCTTGGTACCTGAATCTTCGCCTCCTGCTGGTATGAATACGGCTAAGAGCCAAGCACAACTTCACTCCCTTTAAGATTCATTTCTTGTTAGAAATGCTTAATCGATAATTATTTTCATTTCAATCAATGCTTTAATTTTTGACGCATTTTGTTTTTAACCCATGCGATTTAGATGTATTATTTTAAGACTAATCCTCTTGCCATATTTTTCATAAACATCGGCCCGGTATATGTGAAAAGTTATTTTAAGGTTGCTTCTCATGGAGTTATGGATATTTTTAGCGGCGATTTATGTTGTTTATTTGTTGTTTTTCAAAAAGAAAAAGCATAGATCCACCGAGTCTCTTGTTTCAAGGACCGTCAAAGCACCGCCTAAAGAATGGATTGCTGACATCAAGAAAAAGGAGGCGGTTGTGCGAAACGATGATAGTGAAGACGATAACCTTGCAACTTTTACATTGAGCGGTGTCCGGGGTCTTGAACTTCAGGTGACAACCAATCATTACAGGAATACCTCAAAGTCAGCAGGTGCACTAGCTCGATGGGTACTTCCGGGTGAGATGATAACTGTAGCTGGTGTAGCAATTAGCGGTGGCCACATTTACGTGGGGCAACGTATGAAGCCCTCCGGTCAGGAATCAGGCGGCTATTATGACGATGGAAGTGAGGCATCATTAATTGATGACACATGTAAGATAAAACCTACTTCTTATCTTTACGAGGACAGTTCATTAGGATACTGGCCCAGTTTTTCCTCTCTTTCCCCAGAAGCACGCGGAGCGTATGTCAGTTGGCTCGCCAGCGATAGGTCTGATCCATCGTGTCCTATCGGCTATGTTTTTATCTACCTCTACGGCCTGGAAAGAAAAGCGCTCGTAGATTCCACTGACCCAAAATTCCCTGATGCTGAGTTCCGTAATCTGTTCAATGAAGTCGCTCGGTTAAGATCGGTATTCATTGAGAACCGCTCATTCCGCGGATATTCGGCCCAATTACTCGAAGCCATGTCTATTCTGCGCCCGAACATGGGCTTAGCCACTGAGCTCGATAGCAATTCAGGTTTTAGCAACAGCATGCAATTTAAGCTGGCTCTGGCAAAAACTGTACATGAAGGAGTTCCTGTATCAGCTGAACTGGCGTTGAATTGGGTAATAAACCACACCGAGTATTCGCTGCGTACCCCGGCTCGCCGCTGTGCTAAAGAGTTTGCTGCGCTTTTCAAACGGCGTTACACCCTCAAATATGGTGAAGGGATGGTCGTTAAGGCGAATAAAACGCGCCTAAGGTTAGATTACACACCAGCAAGTCCTAGTTTGCGAGGTGTTCGACTTCCTGTTCCCGACCTGCCTGATCCAAGTGCGTTGAAGAGCCCTGTCCAGAAAATTATGGCTCTTGCCGACATATGTACGGATGAACTTGATGCTTATAGTCGCTACCTTGGTAGGAAAGGTACGTCAGTCAATGATACGGCTGCAATTATGTTGCTCCCTTCAGAGATCGTTAATGAAAGCGCAGAAAAAATATTAAGCTCATTCAAACGCTGGGCTGATGAGGCGATCCTCGTCAAGGAGGGGTTAGTCTCAGTTGCTGACTTTTGGGCACATATGAATACCAGTTGCCCCAATAAGATCAATAAAAAAGAGGCCGATTTGATGCAGGCCTTTGCTCTGAAGATGGGTTACGGTCTGGCACCTGACCCGTATTATCACCATGTGAAGGCGGATGTTGATGGGACACTTGTTCTATTCCCTGCCGCCGAAGGTGGACGCTTCTCACCTTCTCCTGAATTTATCTCAGCCGTAATGACGCTCAGATTAGGGGCGATGGTCGCCTTGATTGACGATTCTCTTGATCAAGCTGAACAGAAAGTGCTTGAGAATACCATCAACAACAATCCTGGCTTCACCGATGATGAAAAACGCTCTCTACATGCGTATTTAACGTGGCAACTTCATACCCCAGCCAATATGACAGGAATGAAAAGCAGGATTGAGTTGATGGGGGCCGCGGAAAAAACTGCTGTGGGTAAGGTTATCGTTAGTGTTGCCTGTTCGGATGGGACAATAGCGCCTGCCGAAATCAAACAGCTTGAGAAGATTTATTCAAGCTTGGGGCTGGATACCTCATCTGTCTCGAGCAATATCCATCAGCATTCCGCAATTGAACATGATCTCGTCTCGTCTGTACCAACTGATCAGACAGCAGCTGGGTTCATACTGGATGCTAATGTACTTGCCCGCCACGAATCTGCCACGGATGATGTTCGTAAATTGCTGAACACAATTTTTACTGAAGAAGAACCGGAAGAGCCAGAAAGCGCTCCAGCCTCATCAACGGAGGTGGGGGGCCTTGATTCCGCACATAGCCAGCTTTATCGCAGTTTGCTGGAGAAAGAACAATGGTCCCGAAAAGAGGCGACAGAATTGTGCGGAAATTTGAATTTGATGCTCGGCGGTGCACTTGAGGTGATCAATGACTGGTCCTATGCGGTGGTTGATGCTCCGGTGCTGGACGATGCCGATGATGATATCTGGGTTGACCTGGAAATTGCCAAAGAATTAGAGGGATAGTGAATGTCTGTAACACGTATAAGAGTGAAAGAACGCGACGCTATTATTCAGTCACTTAAGTCAGGTGTAACGCCAAGGATAGGCATTCAGCATATCCAGGTTGGCCGCGTGAATGAGATCACCGCTCTCCACCAGGATATTGAGAGGATTGCTGACGGTGGTGCAAGCTTCAGACTTATCATCGGTGAATATGGTTCTGGTAAAACGTTCTTTCTGAGTGTTGTGCGCTCTATTGCGCTAGAGAAGAAGCTGGTGTCAGTCAGTGCAGACCTTTCTCCTGACAGGCGCATTCACTCATCGGGAGGTCAGGCTCGTAATCTCTATTCTGAGCTTATGAAAAACATGTCCACCAGAAACAAGCCGGATGGTAATGCGTTACTTAGCGTTGTTGAAAGATTCGTTACGGAGGCAAGAAAGGAAGCGGACACGGACGGCTCCGAGGTTTCATCAGTTATTCATAAACGCCTGACAGCTCTGTCAGATATGGTGGGTGGATATGACTTTGCGAAGGTCATTGATGCATTCTGGCGCGGGCATGAGCAGGATAACGAAACGCTAAAATCCAATGCTATTCGCTGGTTGCGGGGAGAGTACACCACCAAAACTGATGCCCGTAACGATCTCGACGTTCGGACTATTATCTCAGACGCTTCATTCTATGATTCTTTGAAGCTGATGAGCCTTTTTGTCCGACAGGCAGGCTATGCCGGTCTTTTGGTCAGCCTCGACGAAATGGTGAACCTCTTTAAGCTGAATAATACGCAAGCAAGAACAGCGAACTACGAACAGATTTTGCGGATCTTGAATGACTGCCTGCAAGGCTCAGCTGAGAACATTGGTTTTATCCTCGGGGGTACGCCAGAGTTTCTTTTCGATCCGCGTAAAGGTCTTTACAGCTATGAGGCCCTCCAGTCGCGTCTGGCGGAAAATCGGTTCGCGCAAAAAGCAGGAGTGATTGACTACTCATCCCCCACTTTGCATCTTGCCAGCCTCACCCCTGAGGAACTGTATATTTTGCTGAGAAATCTTCGTCATGTTTATGCAGGCGGAGATCCAGAGAATTATCTGGTACCAGATGAGGCACTGACTGGATTCCTGCATCACTGTAGTAAAACCATTGGAGACGCTTACTTCCGTACCCCCCGTAATACCATAAAAGGCTTCCTGGACATGCTGGCCGTACTCGAACAAAACAGAACGATGAACTGGCAAACATTAATCGAGGGTGTGGCGATTGAAGTGGACAGACCTAGCGATATGGATGACGCCATTATGGAGGAAAGCGATGACGACGACGGACTGGCGAACTTCAAACTATGAGCAGTGCCTACGATAGCCTCGATCCCCGCGTCCGTAAGTGGGTTTACAAGCAGGGGTGGTCTACATTAAGGCCCTTGCAGGAGAGTTCTATCCCGGCAATTTTAGCCCGTGATCGAGACGTGCTAATCAGTGCAGGTACAGCAGCGGGTAAAACAGAGGCTTTCTTTCTTCCTGCCTGTTCGGCAGTTGCAGATCTCACGAATGGATTTGGCATCGTCTATATCAGTCCGTTGAAGGCATTGATTAACGATCAGTACCGTCGTCTTGAGAGCCTTGGAGATGCATTGGAAATGCCAGTGACTCCCTGGCACGGGGATGTACCACAAAGCAAAAAGAAGAAGGCTCGGACGAACCCTGCTGGCATTTTACTGATTACACCTGAGTCACTTGAGTCTTTGCTCATAAATTCAATGGGCTGGCTCAAACAGGCATTTTTTTCAGTCGCATACATCGTTATTGATGAGTTTCATGCTTTTATTGGCTCAGAGCGTGGTGTACAGCTGCTTTCTCTGCTCAATAGAATTGACCATGTGCTAGGTTGCCAGGTAAATCCAATTCCCCGCGTTGCGTTGAGTGCTACGCTGGGTGAACTGGAGAAAGTGCCCGAAATGTTGCGCCCGGACAAACGACTCCCCTGCGTAACTGTTACAGATAGTAATAGCACGGCCACTCTTCAGGTACAGGTCAAAGGGTACCTGGAGCGAGTGATCCAAAAAGAGGAAGAACTTCAGAGTTCAGCTGAACATGACGTTTGCTATGACATTTTCAGACTTTGCCGTGGCGATTCTCATTTGGTCTTTGCAAACAGCCGAAAGCGCACTGAAAGCATTGCGGCAACGCTGAGCGACATGTGTGAGGAACAAATTGTTCCGAATGAATTTTTCCCCCACCATGGTTCCCTTGCCAAGGAATTACGTGAGGCGCTTGAATCTCGTCTTCAGAAAGGAAATTTGCCCACTACAGCTGTTTGTACAATGACGCTTGAGTTGGGAATTGATATCGGTAAGGTTAAGTCGGTTATCCAAGTTACCCCTCCGCATTCTGTTTCCAGTTTGCGCCAGCGTATGGGGCGTTCTGGGCGACGCGATTCCCCATCAATACTTAGAATGCTAATTACAGAAAATGAGCTTACTGTGAGTAGCAGTATCGTTGATCACCTACGACTCCAGTTGGTGCAGTCGATGGCAATGATCAGGTTGATGATCTCTAAACAATGGTTTGAGCCTGCCGATTCCCGGCAGATGCATTACTCCACGCTGCTACACCAGATTCTTGCAATTACCGCACAATGGGGTGGAGTGCGTGCCGACCAGCTCTGGACACAACTATGCCAGACAGGGCCATTCAGAAATGTAGATTTAAACGATTTCAAAAGCCTGCTTAAACATATGGGAGCATGTGGCCTACTCACTCAACTTGCTAGCGGCGAAATGGTTGTTGGGGCAGAGGGGGAGAAACTGACTAACCATTACACTTTTTATGCTGTGTTCAATACTCCAGAAGAGTTCCGCATTGTCACCGGAAACAGAACCCTTGGAACAGTGCCTGTTGACTCCCCACTGCTACCAGACCAACACATCATCTTCGGTGGGCGGCGCTGGAAAGTGACAGAGATCGAGACAGAGAAAAAAGTTATCTATGTAGAGGCAACCAAAGGCGGTCAGCCACCACAATTTAGTGGGGGAGGTATGTCTGTTCATGATGCCGTTCGTCAGGAAATGCTCGCTATCTATAGGGAAGGTGATTACCGCATAGCAATAGGTAGCAAGAAAGTAGATTATGCCGATACTGCCGCCAGAAACCTATTTGCGGAAGGCTGTAGTAACTTTCAGCGTTTTAAACTTCAAAATGAGTGTTTTATTACGAGTGGACAACACTGTTACGTAATACCCTGGATGGGGGATAAAGTTGTCAATACGATTACAGCCTTGCTCATACGCTGTGGTTTTAAAGCTAATTCATTGGCTGGAGTTATAGAAATTGACGGCTCAAGTGTCGCTTCTGTTCAACAGGCACTTAAAGGTATGCTGCTGTCAGGCTTGCCTTCAGCGTTTGATCTTGCTGTAAATGTTCCAGAAAAGTACTTAGATAAATATGACGAATACTTACCTGAGTCTCTGCTTGCGAAAGGATTTGGGGAAAAAGCGTATGACATTGAAGGCACTCGTAATTGGTTGAAGCAGCATCTTTAGTAACCTTGCGAAGCAATAAGGGACCCTGTTCCCTCTGAAGATTGGGGCCGGTTGATGATAGCAATGTCTGTACTTGGTGTGAGCGGATAGAAAACAAGGTTATAAGGTCCCCTAGGTAGCGTTGCTTGTGAGGATGTCGACTCTACACTGTCGAAATAATAAGCTTTTAGCCCCATTGAACCCTCATTATCTCGAATGAATATACGCATTGGATAGGAAGAAAAGTAATGCAATTCATCACACACGGGCCTGACATTCCGGATGAACTTCTGCAGGCCCACGAGGAAGGCCGCGTGGTGTTCTTCTGCGGAGCTGGAATTTCCTACCCAGCCGATTTGCCCGGCTTCAAGGGTTTGGTGGACCAGATTTATCAGTTGAACGGTACAACATTTTCAGAAATTGAGCGTGAGGCCTACGAGCGTGGGCAGTTCGACGCCACTCTGGACCTGCTGGAACGGCGCTTGCCGGGGCAGCGTATGGCCGTCCGACGCGCGCTTGTAAAAGCCCTGAAGCCAAAGCTCCGTCGCAAGGGGGCTACCGATACCCAAGCGGCACTGTTGCGCTTGGCACGAAGCCGCGAAGGTGCCGTTCGGTTAGTTACTACCAACTTTGACCGCATCTTTCATGTGGCAGCCAAACGCACTGGCCAAGCGTTCCAGGCCTATGCCGCACCGATGCTACCAACTCCGAAAAACAGCCGTTGGGACGGGCTGGTCTACCTGCATGGGCTGCTGCCGGAAAAAGTGGACGAGACTGCTCTGAACCGTCTAGTAGTCACCAGTGGCGACTTTGGTTTGGCCTACCTCACGGAGCGCTGGGCAGCCCGCTTCGTGAGCGAGTTGTTCCGCAACTATGTGGTCTGCTTCGTGGGCTACAGCATCAACGACCCGGTCCTGCGCTACATGATGGATGCGCTGGCGGCCGATCGGATGCTCGGTGAAGTCACTCCGCAAGCATGGTCACTGGGTGATTGCGAGCCGGGGCAGGAACACCTAAAAGCCATCGAGTGGGAGGCCAAAGGCGTCACACCCATCCTATACACCGTACCGGCGGGTACCTATGACCATTCAGCGCTGCACCAAACGTTGCACGCTTGGGCAGATACTTATCGCGATGGTGTACAGGGAAAAGAAGCCATCGTCGTCAAACATGCTCTGGCCCGTCCGCAGGACAGCACACCGCAGGACGATTTCGTTGGCCGTATGCTTTGGGCCTTGTCAGATAAATCAGGTTTACCAGCAAAACGCTTTGCAGACCTCAATCCCGTCCCGCCGCTGGACTGGCTGCTGGAAGCTTTCTCGGACGAACGCTTTCAGTACAGCGACCTGCCGCGCTTCCATGTACCTCCGCACGCAGAGGTCGACACCAAACTTCGATTCAGCCTGATTCGGCGGCCTGCGCCCTATGACCGCGCTCCGCAGATCATGCTGGTCTCTGGAGGAGTCAGCTTTAGTCAGTGGGATGACGTGATGTCCCATATAGCCCGCTGGCTAGTTCGCTATTTGGACGATCCAAGGCTGATCATCTGGATTGCAGAACGCGGCGGGCAAATGCACGACCGTTGGACATGGTTGATCGAGCACGAACTAGATCGCTTCACAGCGCTAGAGCGGTATGGCAAGACGTCGGAACGGGATGAAATTCTCTTGCATGCCCCCAAAGCTATTCCTGGTCCACTGATGTCCACCTTGTGGCGGCTTCTGCTCAGTGGCCGTGTGAAATCGCCATGGAGTAACCACGAGCTGTATCGCTGGCAAGGCCGCCTGAAACGCGAGGGCTTGACCACCACATTGCGTCTGGAGTTACGCGAGTTACTTGCCCCTAAGGTGGTGTTGAAGAAGCCGTTTCGCTGGAACAACGACGATTCGAGCAGCACCGATGAGCTCTCGCGACTCAAGCAATTAGTGGATTGGGAGCTGGTACTGGCAGCTGATCACGTGCATTCAACCCTGCGCGACCTTGCCGACGAGTCATGGAAATCTGCATTGCCACACTTGTTGGAAGATTTCCAGCAATTGTTGCGTGATGCACTAGACCTGGTGCGGGAGTTGGGCGGCGCCGACGCTCGTAGCGACCACTCGTATTGGGATCTTCCTTCCATCACTCCGCACTGGCAGAACCGAGGTTTCCGCGACTGGGTAAGTCTGATTGAATTTCTGCGCGATGCATGGCTGGTAGTTCGCTCCAACGATAGTGCTCGCGCTACGCGCATCGCTCTGAGTTGGTTTGAATTGCCATACCCTACCTTTAAACGTCTGGCTCTGTTTGCAGCGAGCCAAGACGACAGCATACCGCCCGAAAGGTGGGTAAATTGGTTGCTGGAGGAAGGTGCGTGGTGGCTGTGGTCCACAAATACCGGACGGGAGGTATTCAGGCTGTTTGTTTTGCAGGGGCGTAATTTAGCAGGAATTGCACAAGACCGTCTGGAAGCAGCCATCTTGGCTGGACCTCCGCGCGAGATGTACCGGGATGACTTGGAAGCCGAACGTTGGAAAGACTTAGTGGCACGTTCCGTCTGGCTGCATCTTGCCAAGCTCAGTACATCGGGCCTCGTTTTGGGGCTGTCGGCGGCGGCACGCCTGGCGGAAATTTCTACTGCCTACCCACAATGGCAGTTGGCAACCAACGAGCGAGACGAGTTCTCTCACTGGATGAGCGGCACCGGTGATCCAGACTACGAGGACAGCAGAGATGTCGATATTGCACCCCGTAAGCGGCAGGAACTGGTGCAATGGCTCGTAAAGCCAATGCCAGAAAGCCGGCCTTTCTACGAAGACACGTGGCGTGATGTTTGCCGCACGCGTTTTTTTCATAGTCTGTTCGCATTACGTGAGCTATCACAAGATGGAGTGTGGCCTCTGGACCGGTGGCGTGAAGCTTTGCAGACTTGGGCCGAAGAAGGGATGGTGTTGCGTTCTTGGCGATACGCCGCACCGCTGGTACAGACTATGCCCGATGCAGTACTTCAGGAGATTGACCATGCTGTCACTTGGTGGATGAGGGTAGCCTCAAAGTTTAGCCACCAACACCAAGAGGACATCCTGCTGAACCTTTGTCGCCGTGTCCTAGCACTGGAAACAGGAGCTGAGTCTCGCACCATCAAAAACGGAATCGAGACCTATGACCCTGTCGGCTCGGCGATCAACCATCCCATAGGGCACGTCACGCAGGCACTGATCTCCCTGTGGTTCAAGCAGAACCCGAACGACAATGATCTGCTTCCTGCTGACTTGAAGCCCATCTTCACCACACTGTGTGACGTGCGGATAGATCGATTTCGCCATGCCCGGGTACTGCTGAGTTCGTGGCTGATCACATTTTTCCGCGTGGATCGCCCTTGGACTGAACAGAACCTGTTGCCCTTATTTAGCTGGAGCAATCCCATCGAAGCAAAAGCCGTGTGGGAAGGCTTCCTCTGGTCGCCGCGTCTGTACCAGCCGTTGCTGACAGCTTTCAAGTCACAGTTATTGGAGAGCGCAAACCACTATGTGGATCTTGGTGAGCACCGCCAGCAATTCGCAACCTTTCTGACTTATGCAGCATTGGGCCCAATCGAGGGATTCACCGTGGAGGAGTTCCGATCGGCAATTGGCGCGCTCCCACAAGAGGGTCTGGAGGAGTCCGCGCAGGCACTCTCTCAAGCGCTTGAAGGTACGGCCGATCAGAGTGAGGACTATTGGAAAAACCGTGCCCAGCCATTCTGGCAACAGATCTGGCCAAAATCTCGCGGTCTGGCCACCCCACGTATCTCCGAGTCTTTGACTCGTATGGTGATTGCCGCCCGAGGTGAATTCCCGGTGGCTTTGACTGCGGTGCAGGACTGGCTGCAACCGATCGAACACCCGCACTACGTTGTTCACCTATTGCACGAATCTGGTATGTGCAGCAGGTATCCAGCGGACGCACTGGGCCTACTGAATGCCGTAATTGTCGACCAACAGTGGGGCCCTCAGGAGTTGGGGCAATGCTTGGATCAAATAGTGCAAGCTGATGCACAGCTAGAACAAGACGCCCGTTACCAGCGATTAAGTGAATACTCTCGAAGGCGTGGCGTGTAAAAATGATGGGCGTCGAGCCATTTGAACAACGGGGTTTAGCAAGGCAAATACACACGGACAGCCAAAAAGCTGCGCTGCTCGGACCTCGCAATGTAACTTTTGTCTGCCGTGATTTGCGGCGTTGAAAGTCAGCTCCTGGTACGAAGCTTACCGTTTGAAGCCAACACCGTGATTTGGAAGGCTGCGAACTGATAGCCTCGCGAGAACTGGAAGACTACATAAGTACTTGTAAGGCCGTTCGCCGTTAATATAACGCCGTTTGCGCGGAAGTTGACAACAGCTGGCAGGCCAAAATATCGCCGTGCCGAGCGGGGAAATGAAATGATTATTCGTGAACACAACGGTTATAAGCACGTCATTAGTCGTGCTAATTATACTCGACGAGTTTGGAAGGCAAATCACTACGCTTTCGGAAATTGGACTCCGGGTTGTTGGAACACCGTTCATTGCGGTCCGCGTGATTCTACGTACATGCTAGCTCACTCACAGGCCACGGTAGCAGCATGCGAAATCATGAAGATAAGCCGCGCCGAGTTTCAATTTTTCTTTGAAAAAACTGATCAGGGTGATGCGAGCGTGCACATTGAACAGCATGACGTGCGCTTTAACTGGAAGGGTAAGACATATACCTTCACTCGTGGGATGGATAAGAGCAAGGTGATCGCCACTCTCAAACAGTTGGAGCTATATGGTAACGCCGACGCAGATCGCAAGATAGCGAAGATCAATAAGCAAAAGGCAGAATCTGAGGCATTACAGGCAAAGCGTGCAGCCGCGGTTGCACGTACAGCAAAACTAATGCGTAAAGACACAACTCTTACAGAAGAGAAAATTACATCAGTTTCAGCGAAAAATTTACCGCAGATGCTTTATCCAAAATACCCATTGGAAATTGCTCAAGGCCTCCCACATATGAGAGTGCTATCGTATCGCCGCTGGGTAGGGATGAACCATAAGAAACTCAACAGAATTCCCGAGAAAGAACGCATAGCGCTTTTTTTAGCTACTGCATCGTTAACCGAGGATGAGTTGCTAGCGGTGGCGCAAATGTTCGCTCCAATGCCTGAATTCCTTCTGCTGGCCACGCCTAAACTGGTTCTGCTAGTGCCTGAGTCGGATCCTAAACTTGAATTGGAGAACGAGCTGGAATATACAAAACCGTTTTACAACAAAATTTACGGTGCCGATCCAGTTGAGGGTGTTTCTGATACAACAAAAGCGGTATTAGTTACCGAAACAGCGCCTGATGTCGTTATTTCAAGTCCAAAAGAAGAGGAGCCAAGCCAGTCAAAACAGCGCATATCGGGAGTACGCAAACCACGTAAATCGCGAATTCGTCAGCTGGTGGAACGCGACGCTAAAGGCGATATACCGTTTTACGGTATGCGCCGCCGTACACAGGCACAATTCCGTGTTGACGTGGCGTTGAACTGTTTTGAACGCTGCGTGATTTCCGGTGCAAGCCTGATGCGTTGCGAAGCGGCTCACCTGTTGGCGCACGCCCGCAAAGGTGGTGCGAGCTTTAAAAACGGCCTGCTGCTCCGTGCCGACTTGCATACTTTGTTTGACGCTGGAATGTGCGCGATTGATCCGCTGGCCATGACAATACATTTTAGTCTCACCATCTTGGAAAGCGATCCTGATCTGGCTGCTTATGAAGGTAAGACTATCAAGACAGTTAAGCCGATTAACTCCACCAACTTGGACGAACGTTGGACGATATTTCTGACGGCTTATATGGAAGTCGACACTGCCGCATAAAATTTGAACACCTGACTGCGTTCCTGGCAAGCGGCAGCCTAATATTTCAAGCGTGACTTACTTCTGAAAGCAACTACGACCAACGTCATATCAAGCCACGTAGCAAATACCCGTCTCTGGTGTTAAAAACTGTCTAACCTGCAGGTTATGTGCGAGCAGTGCAACGTCGGTCAATCGAACCATTCCGAAGTGGACTGAAATGCGCCAGCATAGTAAAAGGCGTTTAGTGTCATTTAAAATAAACCCAGATCTACTAGTGCGGCCTAGTCGGCGCGAGGCAAACGACGTGATTAAATCTGTGTGGGCAAGTCTGCCCAGGTTCATGTTATATACTCTCGTAGCAAACGGAGACAGTAAAGTATGGCACTGCCTGCTTCAGGGAAGGGGGCATCACATCACTACAGTGAATGAGCTCGGCTATGAGGCTGATACCTGATACTTTTGAGCGCTACTAAAAAAAAGGCCTGAATAGCATCCTTTGTAGATAAGGCACTTAATCAGAGCCGATTGCAGTGATTGATTTTGTTGTTCTGATCTGCAATTAAGTCATACATGCAAACATTTGGGGGTACTTATGGGGGTATGTTAAAAGATCGAATTAAGTAAAGTGATTAAAAATCAATGCCTTTGTGTTGATGATTTTGTTCCTATTATCGCACCAACTTTAAACGTAGTCTTCCGACTATCAAATAAACAACATTTGTCCCTTGTGCATCAGCCATTCCTCTCCTCTGACAGCCCCGACAAACCATCACACATCTCCTGCAACTCATTAAACATCCTTGCCACATGGAAGCCATCGCACACCGAATGATGGACCTGCACTGCCATAGGCAACAACACTTTTCCATCCTTTTCGTAGTATTTTCCAAACGTGAACATAGGGGAGAAGAAGTTCTTCATGTGCGCAATGTTCATAGTAAAGTTGGTAAACGTTACCCATGGAATAGACGAGACGAAAAAGACATTTTCCCGGGACTCTTCCTTAGGCCAGTACGAAAGGATATTTCCATAGCGGGCCGTATCTTCTGCATAGGTGTTCTGGAAGTGATAAATGTTGCCGTCATAGTGGCTCCACAATGACGAAAACGTCTCCGTTTCAGGGTGGAAAATGGTGTAGCTGGGATGAACTTCATTCCATATGACAAGCTCATTGTCCTTCATAGCCATGCGGAACTCAGGATGCCTGTTCATAATTTCAGACAGGAGAAAAATGATCGTCGGGTAAAACTTCCAGCCAACCTCTTTGATGTGTTTCCTCAGCGCGGTAATGTCGATCAGAACGGTTTGGTTAATTGTGCATTCAGCAAATGACTGGAAGACTTCAAAATGCTCCTTCCTTGGCCAACGAGATAAATCAACAGGCGTATAGGCCGGGGCTGTTTTTTTCATTGCTTAACCTTTGATTATCAATCGTCTATATGATTTTGGGCCATAAACTACCGGACAACCATTTCAACCGTATCTAATCTTACTGTCAATCTCAGCCTGGGGTTTTCCGAACAGGTATCCCTGCACGAGATCGCAGCCAAGCGCCTGAAGGCGTTCAAGCTGCGCTTCGGTTTCAACACCTTCTGCAATAACCCGCATATTGAGGCTTTTCGCCATGCCGGTAATTAACTTAACGATATTAAGGGCATCATCCTGCGTGGATATCGGATTCACAAAGGATTTGTCGATTTTGATTTTATCAAAATTGAGTTCGCTCAGTCGTGAGAGTGACGAATAACCCGTTCCGAAATCATCGATAGAAATTTTTACACCCAGCGCTCTGAGCTTTTTGAGAATAGTGATCGGCATGTTGCTGTCACTGAAGAGTGAAGACTCCGTTACCTCTAACTCAAGTCGGCTAGCCGGTAACCCAGTCTCTTTCAGGATGGACTGCACCATCGTTGTAAAAGATTTATTTCCCAACTGAATAGGCGAAACGTTTACAGAGATCCTTGCCGGAACGGCCCAGGAAACTGCTTCCCGGCAGGCAAGCTCAAGCACGGTTTTGCCGATCTGATTGATCATCCCCGTTTTTTCAGCGACGGAAATAAAATAATCTGGTGCAAGCATCCCCTTCACCGGGTGTATCCAGCGAATCAGCGCTTCATAGCCGTAAATCTCATTGCTGAATGAATCGACAATAGGCTGATAATAAACAACGAATTCACGGTTATCGATCGCCAGTGCCATATCATGTTCAAGAGTTCTGCTTTCCTGCAACTTTTGCAGCATCCATTGACGGAAAACTTTTATCTGCTGTGAACCCTCTTTTTTGGCTTCGTAGAGCGCCAGATCGGCAAATTTATAAAGATAATCAGAGCGTCGTTCATTATCAGATAAAACGATACCCACGCAGGTGGCGATTTTTATCAGCTGGTTATTTATCGTATAGGGCTGGCTAATATGCTCGCTGATTTCTTTGGCGCGTGAAACGGCAGCAGTTTCGGTGAGTCCACTCGACAGAAGGGCAAACTCGTCTCCGCCTAAACGGTAAAACGTATCCGTTGCGCTGCTCATCGAGGTCAGCCGTCGGGATACCTGATTCAGGAGCAAATCTCCCGTATCGTGGCCATAGGTATCGTTGACCTCTTTGAACCGGTCTAAATCAAATAACATCACCGTGACGGGGACGTGATTTTTATCTGCCTGAAGATTAATTTTGTTAAGATCGTCCCAGAAGAAAAGGCGGTTTTTCATGCCGGTGAGGGAGTCATGATAAACATCATACTCCAGCTTCGAGTTCTGAATTTGCAGTTTTTCTTTTGATATTTGAAGTTCATCAGCCAGGCTTTTGACCTGCATGTGTGCTTTCAGAATGTTTTTATTCTGGTAGATCATTAGGAAGCCAAGAATAAAGCTTAAAATCACCAGGAGCAAAGAAAGTGCGGAGTAAATATAATACAGTATTTGTATTTTGTTGTTGGATTCATTAACAGTGTTAATATCTTTTGTTAATGCCGTTGCAGACAGCTGGCTGAGCGGTGCATCGAGCTCATGCATATTTGTAAGGTATGCCTTTAACTCCGGATGGCTCATTTTTTCAAGATGACTATCGAGATAGGTCAGTATTTTTTCTAAGCGTAAAGCCAGCTCCTGATGCGTTTTATCGCTGTCAATGTAGCGACCTAAATCTCCCCCCTTCATTAAATCGGCCTGGCTAAGCATAATTTCGAGGCGCATGCGGACCTGGTCTATCGTAACGTCATCGGTATCGGTTGCGTATAGACCAAGCCATGATTCAAAACGGTAATACTCTGATACCAGTTGTGCCACGGACCAGGACTCAGTGTATTGAGTCAGTTTTTGCAATTCCTGCTGTCGATCGTAAACAAGGAATGCAATATATCCTGTCGTGATAAAAAGAGAAAAAATGATACCAACCAGTATCCTGTTCATTATGTTCTCCTGAACGACTACTCAATCTTCATTTTGCTAACCTGCCATGCTGATCGTGAGTAATAAATCTGATTATTCAACTCAGGAAGACTGTCATAGGGGTATACAATGAACGATGGGCCTTTATCGCGGATGCGCATATATTCGCCATTGACCTTTAAGGCAAGTATGGCGTTGTATTTTTTAAAGTCGCTGAGAGGGATGACGGTTGAGTAATCATTGAGCGCAATAACATTAACGTTTGTACCTTTTGCACCCACATAATCCATGAGCTTGCTCATTGGGACACCCTCAAACTTCGTACGACCGTTATACCAGGGGGAGGTCGTCTCGAAACTCACTACTCCAAGTTTTTCAAGGCTGGCGAGATCAAACACTGCTTTTCCATTTTCGTTGGTATTTTCTATATTACCGTAAATCGTTAAAATGGGTTTACCAACTGGTTTTGGCAGGTCGCCAGCCCAGGTTACACTTTGTACAAGACAGCATAACAGCAGTAGGGTTAATCGCATTTTGACCTCCACCTTTTTAACGTAAGTATAAGAATTATAATTTAGATATCACACGAGTTGATATATTTTGTTGGGAAGTAAGGGGTTTTATCGTTTTTATTGATATAAACTCATTTTAATCAATGAGTTAGGTGTTGCAGGTGGCAGGGTGTTTGATACTCGAGCGACGCTTAACTTTTTGATAAAAGCTAAAATTGCGGGCATAAATGCTCTTCTGTTTAAAAAATAATCGCTTTAATTGATTGATATTAACTTCCACGACAATTTTTGGATGTCCGTGGCTTTTTGGGACGCGAATCTGGAGACTAAATACGCGCCCCGGTTGTGTCCGTAGTTTCAGGATGACGTTGATAAGCGAGGACACGAACATCAGATTGTGCGTATCCCATACCGCTTTGCTTACTTGAGGCCATCCTGGGTGGCCGCCGCCGACTTACCCCCTTTCGCCATGCTGGAAAACACTGCGTCCCGGTAGATCCATGCATGAACGAGTGCCGCAGAGAGATGGACCAGCACCACAGCAAAAAGCAGCTTTGCCAGAAGCCTATGGGCGTCGTGACACCAGGCATACAGTGCTGGACTGGCAGGGACAATCGCCGGCAGGTTGACGCCATCAAACATCACAATCGGCAGGCCCGCTGCCGACAGTTGCGCCCAGCCCAGTAGCGGCATTGCCAGCATTAGCGCATACAGCATCCAGTGTGATGCCTTTGCGGCAAGCACCTGCCAGACGGGCAAATCGGCAGGAAGTGGCGGCGTCCGGCTAAGAAGCCGGTTGACCAGACGCACCAGTGCCAGCAGTAAAATGGCGACACCCAGCGGCCGGTGCAGGTCGATTAACCAAATCCGGTGATGCAACGACGTCATCATCGCGACACCGATGAACAGCATCGCCAGGATCATCACCGCCATCAGCCAGTGCAGGCTTCGCGCCAGGATATTGAAATGCTGCGGCGCGTGCTCTCGCATATCTTTATTCGAGCTCATTTTACCTCCTGTTTTTGCACGGCTTCGGTGGCCTTGCCGTAGCCGATTTCCCGCTCGCGGCGGCTGAAAGAGTGGGAGTAGGCAGCAGAGCGGGCGTTTAAGATGGGATCGTCAGACACCGCAACGCCTGCTGGAACGACAGAAGGATCAAAGTTAACGTCGCGGCACGCGCCTGTGGATTGTGCTTCGACGCGCGTCACTTCCAGCGTGCCGGCCACCATCTTTTTGCGATCGTCCGGCCATGGCTGGGAAGGATCATCTACCGGATCGCCCGGCTGTGCGAGCTGCAAAACGTAATCCCAGTAGAGTGGCTTTTGCGCCAGGCGCTGACGCAGGTTTTCAAACAGGAAGTTGTCATCGGCTTTCTGTCGTTGCTCATCGCTTATCGACAGGAAAGGCTCGTGCGGACGCATCATCCAGCGAACGGCCTGGCGATCCCCCTGCGCGTTCACAAGGTAAAAGGCGTTAATGCTGTAAAACGTCGCGCCCGCGAAGCTGCCGGGCGCGGGTTTTTGTGCCGCCCATTTAAGATATTTCTCCGCCTCAGGGTACGCTTTTAAAAAGTCTTTGAGACGCTGCGGGTCCGGTTTTCCGGTGGCAGCATCAACAGCAGTGGCTTTTCGCAAGGCCAGAAAACCTTCCGGGCTGTGCGTGGCGAAGAAAGGCTCGTTGTTCATCGCCATTCGCCATTGTTGCTTGTCATCTGTCTTCAGCAGCAGCGCCATGCTCAGGGTTTTGGTCGTACTATCCGGGGCATGGGGATCGCCAGTACCAATAGAGAATCGGCCCACCACGGGCACTTCCTGCTGCGAGAAGAGGCGGGAGGTTGAAAGGGAATCAGCCGAGCCGTTTGGCGTAAAGGTTCCGGCAAAGCAGATGCCTTTTCCATGCGCGCGACGAAAACCCGGCGGGAAGGGTTTCGGTGTTTCACCCACCAGTGCCTGGCTGACCGTGCGTGACCCAAGCCAGCCCGCCGTCCATGCAAAAGCAGATGCTAACGTACCGGCGACAACGGCGATCGCTGCCAGCGCGCCCCAGGTTTTTTTGGACCTCAAATCCAGTTTCGACATAGACGTTTTTCCAGAACAAAATACCATCACCTGTCATGCACAACGTATCGTGCATGACATGTGGTAATACAGTGGCGAATATGGCTCGAGTATAGGAACTAAGGGGCGTAAAGAAAGAATATCACGAAAAGTTTAAATCTTTCCGCTGTCATAAGACCGGGTTACTCATCGTGTCGGAAATTTTGACCGAGTCGGTTACCCAGCGTGAAATAGTGGCGAAATATGTAATAGAGGGGGTTCCATTTCTCCACATTAAATTTTACACCTCTCTGAGTACGAATTAATAATGCTTCAGATATGTGGACGCAGGTTATCATGGCATCAACGGACACCAGGTTCTCTTGCGAACCGGTCAGCGGCGATCTTCCACAAACTTTAGCCTCTATTTGTACAGGACACTCCTTAATTCTCAACGAGTTAATCGTTACCGCCTTTTCTTTATGGAAATTTCCGCAGCTAAACTTGTCCTGTTCAAAAACATATCCCATCTTTTTCTTCCATTCCGGTGGCGATGCTTTCCCCGTTTTATCTGCGATAGCTTCAATATTCGGCCAGAGCCTGCTGTCCGGAATGTTCAGAACAATATCTGGGTTACTCGTGATATTTTCATAACACTTTCCGGAGGTGCCAAGCCCGAACACGATATTCCGGTCAAGGATCCACCACGATGAGATCGGGCTCAGGTTTGTTGAACCGTCAGGATTTTGGCTGGAGATAATGGCGACCGGTGTACCAAAATATAAAGAAGCAAAATCGACCTGCTGGGTTTTCATTTTATTATCCTTTGAGTAGCGGAGGCCCAGCCTACTTTGTGCAAACGTGCGTTACTTCGGTGAAGCGCGAAGTAAAACGCGCCTCACTACAATTCCCTGGAATGTAATCTTAACCACTTCCTTCTGAGCGGGAGAAAGACATCACGTGCAGCTTTTAAGGAAATAAAATCATCTGAAATTATGCGCCCATTTATGCTGGGCTCCTGGTTTACTTGCTCTTATTTTTGTAAAGCACTGAGAGGCAAGCGCCACACATCATAGCGTTCCTCTCCCGGTTTAACGGCTCCCGCGAAGTGGTCATTGAGGCGACTCGAGGTAAATACCAGGTCTCCGTTCGGACGGATTGCCGGCGTGTCTGGCCAGTGGACGTCTTGGCTTGCCGCAATCAGCGACATGGAAAGGCTCTCAGGATCGTATCTGACGATGCCATTGCGTGTAACATCGGTAATGTAGAGGTTACCTTTTACATCTGTCACCATTCCGTCGGTGTTGCCCCCCACGCTCCCCAGATTGCGGATCTGCCCGGCAATTTGCGCATCGGTTGACGCGGGCTGCCTCAGTATCGCGGTCGGTACCGCATACGCGCGCGTGCCGGTTGTCACCGTCCAGTACAGCGTGCCCGCATCGGGAGAAAGTGCGATGCCATTAATTCCAATCAGTAATGGTTTACCTGGCCAGACTTCAGCCCCGTGCGAGACGACGTTAACGCCTGGCTCAATCTGCAGCGCAGGATGACGATCGAGCACGCGCCGGGCTGTACCGGCGGCGAAATCAACGATAATTAGTCCCACCTGGTTTTCAGGCGCACTCCGCGAGCCGCTGTCGGAGATATAGGCGACACGGCGGTTCTCATCGACAACCACATCATTAAGGAAACTTGCCTTGCGGTCCGCTACGCCGTCCAGGGCGATACGTTTAATGGTTCGGCCTGAGCTGAGATCCAGCACGACCAGTTTTTGCGACCCCACGGGGGACTCTGTTTCCCCTGCAACAAACCCCATGTCCAGCGCCCAAAGCCAGCCGTTTTTACGGTCAATATAAAAACCGAGCACGTTACGCAGGTTCTGAGAGGGATCGGTGCTCACCGCATTCCCCTCGCGGGATGGAAACGCCGTCAGGCGGGCAGGGCCGGACTGTACCGTTGTATCCAGAATGCTTAACGTGGCGGGTGCTGCGGCGGAAACCAGCCGGGGCGTGCTGACAAAGGCCCGGTCCATTGCATCAAAGTGGATACCCGCAATAGGGGCATTGACCGAACCGGAGAACGTCGCAGGTATCTTTCCGTCTTGAGCGGTATCCCAGCTCACGCCAGCGTAGCTTCGCCAGCGCTCCAGAGGCGCGTGGTTCGCCGCGTTGACAACACTCGGAAAAGAGAACAACGCCGCCATTGCGATGGCGGGCAGAATAAAGGGGCGGTTGAACATTGACAGGCTCCAGTGGAACGTTCAGGTGATGAATGCTGGCCACTTTACTCATCGCCCAACGGGAGATAAATTAGCCAAATTGAAAAACATTTGTTCCTGAGAGAGCAAAATGAGCCGGAAATTCGATTACCTAGGCGACGTTGAAGTGTTCATTGCTGTGGTTGAACACGGCTCATTTACTGCCGCAGCGGTTGCCCTTTCAACCACCCCTTCGGTACTGAGCCGCGCGGTTACTCGCCTGGAAGCGCGTCTTGGACGGCAGCTATTACAGCGCACGACCCGCCGTGTGGGGCTGACTGAAGCCGGACGCGTCTATCTTGAGCAGGCGCGTTCTGCGTTCTCTCTGCTTGATGACGCCGAACGCGTTGGCCGGGGTCAGGAGGGCGATCTGACCGGTCGCGTGAGAATGAGTGTCCCGACCACCTATGCCCACTACCGCCTGCCGCCGCTGCTGGCGCACTACAATCAATGCTACCCCCGCGTACAGGTGGAGCTGAACATTACCAATCGCAACGTTGACCTGATCGCAGAGGGGTTCGATCTGGCGATCCGTCTGGGACAGTTGCCTGACAGTGGACTTGTGGCGCGTAAGCTGGAAGACGCGGCATTGCTCCTGGTCGCCTCCCCGGGCTACCTGCATCGGAGAGGAAAGCCTCAGACGCTGGAAGAGCTGCAGCGCCATCAGTGCCTGCCGTTTATCATGCCGCGCACCGGGCGTATCGCCCCCTGGGTATTTCATGACGAAGGGCGCGATATTGACTGGATGCCGGGTTCAACTATCGAAATATCAGACGATGTACTCGGCGTGGTTTCGCTGGCGGAGCAGGGGATGGGGATCTGCCAGAGCTATGAATTTATCGTTCGCGACAGAATAGAGCGCGGCCAGTTAGTTGAGGTGCTGCCGCACCTTCGGGGACGATCGCGACCTTTCTCCGTGCTGTTTGCCCCGCACCGACGTCAGTCAGCAGCCACCCGGGCAATGATTGACCTTCTGACCCGACAAGAATGACAAGGACTAGTCCACCATGAAAAAAGCGCGTTTTTCCTTTTGGATCCCTCTCATCGCGGGCGGGATAGCACTGATATCGGGTTTTGTGGTCTGGTCAGTCAACATTTACCGCGTGACATACCTTTCGATCCGCGGGGAGCAGTACCTTGCCTGTGGGGCGTTGCTGCTGGCGCTGGTGCCGATGGTCTATTTCATCAGAAAGGGGAGACTGAAAGGTAAGAGCCTTGCTGACGCGGTAAAAATCTACCTCGGCTTCTTTATTTGCAGCCTGCCGGTTGCCATGTTCGTGGTCTTTACAACGGCCTGGCTGCTGGAGGGGAACTATTCGGGCTGGAGCAAACCTTACCGGTATGAATCCAGTACCCGCCACAGCTGCTCGGGTGCGGAAGTCTACGAGCCGGAATTAAAGAAGGAGATCCGCATCTGTAACCCTCAGGGTAACGTTTATTCCGATACCACCCTGTATGTGGAAAAGCGAAGCAATGCCCTGGGGATTGTGGTGCTTTGGGCTATCACGCGCGCCTGAATCGGGGAAAGTCAGGGCGCGAGAATCAGCGTCAGCCCGCCTCCAGCATCCCAAAACTCACAATCCGCGCGCGTCCCAGCTCTTTTGCTCGGTACAAGGCCACATCCGCGGCGCGCAGCAGGTTGTCGGTCTGGGCATGTTGCGGGTAGCTGGCAATGCCAATCGACACGTCCACCGGCCCAATCTCGGTCAGCCCGTAGCGAATCGACAGCTCATGCACGCCGGTGTAAATCTTCTGCGCGCAGGCGTACGCTTCTGCTTCATCGGCACCGGAAAGCAGCACCAGAAACTCCTCGCCCCCGTAGCGGAATGCCAGTCCGTTGTCATGTGCGGCCCGCTGAACAATTGACGCCACGCTTTTGATCACCAGATCGCCCGCTTCATGGCCGAACCGATCGTTAATGCTCTTGAAGTGGTCGATATCAATCATCATGCAGCTTAACGGTACGCCAGTGCGTATCGCCTGCGCCGTTTGGGTTTGCAGAGTATCTTCAAGATGATGACGGTTACGCAGGCCGGTGAGCGGGTCAAACAACGCTTTTTCCAGCAACGCGTCGCGCAGACGCTGGTTGGCCAGCGCCAGCCCGAGCGCCTCGGCCATCAGTTCCAGATACGCGCGAGAAGGGGCATTGTCCGCTGTGATATTCTGGAAGGAGAGCAGGCCAATGGCCTCGCCCTGAGCGATAAGCGGCACGCAAAGGGCGCTTTCTGCCTGCGATGGCGGAAGATGGTAGCAGGCAATATCCGGCTCGCCGTTCACCGGCGGGTGACTCTGCCCGCGACGCACGGCCCAGCACTCGTCCGGATGGAACGTCGTCTCTTCACCAACCGGCGAGAGCCATTGCGCGACGCAGCGCATCTGCCACGGTTCGCGATCAAGGACGTAGAGTCGGCCCGCGATCCCCGGCGCGATATTGGGAGCAAACAGCTCCGCCACGTTAATCACATCGTTAAAGTTCTCACACCCCTGCAGCCGCTGGGTCATGCGCGCCAGCAGCTCGCGGATGGCCCAGTCGGCATCGCGCTCTTTTTCCAGACGCTGCCGCGCCAGGCCGTTTTCACGAAAGATGCTGATGGCCTGGGCCATATCGCCTATCTCATCGATCTGGTTGAAATTGGGCGTTTCAACCGCGTAATCCTGGGATGCCAGACGGTGCACCACGTCGCTCAGGCGGACCACGGGGCGGAGCACGCGGCGTTTTAATATAAAGCCGAGCACAAACAGGAACAGCAGGGCGGTCAGGCCGACCGTCAGCTCAGAGGCGGTACGCAGCGCTTTCGATTTTTTTGTCGCCTCCTGAACGGCGGCTATGACGCGCTTATCGAGTATCTGGCGGAAGTGATCGAGCTGATTCTGCGCGCGCTCAAGCTCCTGCTCATAGGGCTGACCATAGAGCAAGGCTACGGCCTGGGCGTCTTCTCCGCGTTCAAGGCTGGCGAGGGCGGTTTGCTGTTCGTCCTGCAGCTCATCGACGATCTTTATTCCTTCATGCAGCAGGGCCAGTTCTTCATCCGATGCGCCATTATCCTGCAGCTTTTCCAGTCGAAGCTCGATGCGCTTCAGGCTGTTTTCTGCCTGGTTATATTCCTTGAGAGCCTGAGGATCTTTTTTGATGACGTACAGCCGTGCTAAATCAGACTGCGCCCAGATATCGGTTTCGATATCTTCCGTCAGCTGATCAAATTTCTGCCGTTGTTCAACGGCCTGGCGCTCGAGGTTATCCGCATTGGACGCCATCAGCATGATGATGCCGGAGGCGATGGTCAGGCAGACCGTGGCCCCATAGGCCCAGTTTGTTATCGTCGCGATTCGCACCAGATGATCCTTTTACGACATGAGTAGGATGGCGTTCTTCAAATTATAGAAAACGTCTGATTTAAGGCGAAAAAAAAGGCGGCTCAGTGCCGCCTGGTGTGGTCTTTATCGTCACGTCCTTACAAATCTGGAGGATTTTTTCCTTCTTCGATGAAGTCGGGGTCCAGCTCTTCGGCGTTACCTTCGTGATCGCGCCCTGAGAAGAGGTTCCAGCAGGCGATAAACAGCGCGGCAATGAGCGGCCCAATCACAAAGCCGTTAATGCCGTACAGCTCCATGCCGCCGAGGGTGGAGATCAGAATCAGGTAGTCCGGCATTTTGGTGTCTTTTCCGACCAGCAGCGGGCGCAGGATATTGTCCACCAGCCCGACGACGATCACGAAGAAGCCGACAATAAACAGCCCCTGCCAGATCTGGTGCGTGGCGAAGAGGAAGATTGCGGCGGGCACCCAGACAATCGCCGAGCCGATGGCGGGCACCAGGGAAAGGAAGGCCATCAGCGCGCCCCAGAGCACGCTGCCGTCAATACCGGCAATAGCAAACGCAATCCCGCCGAGGATGCCCTGAACCACCGCCACCGCCGCCGTACCTTTTACCGTGGCCCGCGACACGCCGACGAATTTGGCGAACAGGTGCTGCTTGGCGAAATCAGACAGCGGCAGAGAGTCGAGGATCTGGCGCACCAGATACGGGCCGTCTTTCAGCAGGAAGAACAGCAGATAAAGCATAATGCCGAAGCTAATCGCAAAGCCAAACGTGCCTTTGCCGATAAGGAACGCGCTGCCGGCGAGATATTGCCCGCCCTGTAGGGCGACATCGGAGAGTTTTTTCTGAATCTGCGCCGCGTTGGTCAGATTGTGGTCCGCCAGGAAGCCGCTGGCCCAGTCAGGCAGGTGGTTGAAGATGCTCGCCACCACTTCCGGGAACTGGGTATTGTTCTCCTGCAGTTTGGTGTAAACCACGTTCAGCTCAATGGCGAGCGAGGAGAGGATCACCATCAGCGGAATAAAGACGATCAGGCAGATAATACCGATGGTCAACAGCGAGGCCAGCCCGTTGCGATCCCCCAGCGCGGCGCGCAGCTTGTTTTTTACCGGATTGAAGATAACGGTCAGAATGGCGGCCCACAGAATGGCGGAGAAGTAGGGCGACAGCACGTCGAAGAAGGCCCAGGTGACGAGGGCGAGAATGAAAATAAAAAAACCTTTAGTCAGTCCATTAAAGCGCATAGTGATTCCTGGTAACGAATAAGCAGTGTCGACTATAGAACTGATTGTGAGAATTACCAACCCTTGCGCCGGGCAGTGTTGCGGTATGACTCCGCTCTTCACGGATACCACTTTCGACTGACCGAAGTTCGCCTTTTCCCGCACCATGCTGTAAGTATCTGCTTGCGGAGGTGCTTATGGCCTGGCGTCCGATTCTCTATGTGATCCTCACAACCCACCCCAGACTCAGCGCGCGGCGCGCCCGTTTGCGTCTGGTCATCTAGCTTTTTATTAACAATCGCGGTATAACACACCTTCTTTGGATGTTTAGATGTCCATACGTATAGAAGGTAATATGCAAACACAACAAGAAAATGGGCAGCTTAAGCGCACCATGAAAACACGCCACCTGATTATGCTCTCGCTGGGTGGCGTGATTGGGACAGGGTTATTCTTCAATACCGGCTACATCATTTCCACGACCGGGGCTGCGGGCACGCTGCTGGCGTACCTGATAGGCGCGCTGGTGGTCTGGCTGGTGATGCAGTGTCTGGGCGAACTTTCCGTAGCGATGCCGGAAACCGGCGCGTTCCACGTCTATGCCGCTCGCTATCTTGGCCCGGCGACGGGCTACACCGTGGCATGGCTCTACTGGCTCACCTGGACGGTGGCGCTCGGCTCGAGCTTCACCGCCGCGGGTTTCTGCATGCAGTACTGGTTCCCGCAGGTGCCCGTCTGGGCGTGGTGCGTTGTCTTCTGCGTGGTGATTTTTGGCCTGAACGTCATCTCGACGCGCTTCTTTGCTGAAGGCGAATTCTGGTTCTCGCTGGTGAAAGTCATCACCATCATCGCCTTTATTATTCTGGGTGGCGCGGCGGTCTTTGGCTTTATCCCGATGCAGGATGGTTCACCCGCGCCGGGCTTAAGCAACATTACCGCCGAAGGCTGGTTCCCGCACGGCGGCCTGCCGATCCTGATGACCATGGTGGCGGTGAACTTTGCCTTCTCCGGGACCGAGCTCATCGGTATTGCGGCGGGGGAAACTGAAAATCCGCACAAGGTGATTCCGGTCGCGATCCGCACTACCATTGCGCGCCTCATCATCTTCTTTATCGGCACCGTGTTTGTGCTGGCGGCGCTGATCCCGATGCAGCAGGCGGGCGTGGAAAAGAGCCCGTTCGTGCTGGTGTTTGAAAAGGTCGGTATTCCTTACGCGGCGGATATTTTTAACTTCGTGATCCTGACGGCGATCCTTTCGGCGGCGAACTCCGGGCTGTATGCCTCCGGGCGCATGCTATGGTCGCTCTCTAATGAGAAAACGCTGCCGCGCTGCTTTGCCCGGGTGAACAAAAACGGCGTGCCGCTGACGGCGCTCTCGGTTTCTATGCTCGGCGGCGTGCTGGCGCTGTTCTCAAGCGTGGTGGCGCCGGACACGGTGTTCGTGGCGCTCTCGGCAATTTCGGGCTTTGCGGTGGTGGCCGTCTGGATCAGCATCTGCGCGTCGCACTTCGTTTTCCGTCGTCGCCATCTGCAGTCCGGGCAGCCGCTCTCTGCGCTGCAGTACCGCGCGCCGTGGTATCCGCTTGTGCCAGTGCTCGGGTTTATCCTCTGCGTAGTGGCCTGTGTCGGCCTGTGGTTTGACCCAAGCCAGCGCATTGCCCTTTATTGCGGGATCCCGTTTGTCGCCCTGTGTTATGGTGCCTACTACCTGACCCGAAATATGACATCGCAGGAGCCTGAACATGTCGCAGAATAATCCGCTTACCGCCCTCCTTGAAAAGCAGCCGTTTGTGGTGCTGGATGGCGCGATGGCGACGGAGCTGGAAGCGCGCGGCTGTAACCTGGCAGACAGCCTCTGGTCTGCCAAAGTGCTGATGGAAAACCCGGAGCTTATCCGTGAAGTGCACCTTGATTACTACCGCGCGGGCGCGCAGGTGGCGATCACCGCCAGCTATCAGGCCACGCCTGCGGGCTTTGCGGCGCGCGGCCTCGACGAGGCGCAGTCCCGGGCGCTTATTGGCAGAAGCGTGGAGCTGGCGCGTAAGGCGCGTGAAGCGTATCTGGCTGAAAATCCGCATGCGGGCACGCTGCTGGTGGCGGGATCCGTTGGGCCGTATGGCGCGTATCTGGCGGATGGCTCAGAGTATCGCGGCGATTACGTGCGCAGTGCGGAAGTATTTACCGACTTCCACCGGCCGCGCGTGGAAGCGCTGCTGGACGCGGGCGCTGACCTGCTGGCCTGCGAAACGCTGCCCTCGTTTGCCGAGACTAAGGCGCTGGCGGCGCTTCTGGCCGAGTATCCCCGCGCCCGGGCGTGGTTCTCCTTTACCCTGCGGGACAGCGAGCACCTGAGCGACGGCACGCCGCTGCGTGACGTGGTCAGCGTGCTGGCAAACTCGCCGCACATTGTCGCACTGGGCATTAACTGTATCGCCCTGGAAAACACCACGGCCGCGCTGAAGCATCTGCAAAGCCTGACGCCGCTGCCGCTGGTGGTCTACCCGAACTCGGGCGAGCATTATGACGCAGTGACCAAAACCTGGCACCACCACGGTGAAGCGTGCGAGACGCTGGCGGGGTATCTGCCGCAGTGGCTGGAAGCCGGCGCGAAGCTGATTGGCGGATGCTGTCGCACCACGCCGAAGGATATTGCTGAGCTGAACGCGCAGCGCTGATGCTCTCACCCTGACCCTCTCCCACGGGGAGAGGGGAAAAAACGAACCGCACAAAACCAACTATCCTTTCCCGCTTTTTATCTAAAAACGAATCGTTATGAGCGATTCATTTTTATTCCTTTATCAAAATTCCCGCGTTGGAAATACTGCCCTCATAACAACAAGGGGAGCAGGCACTATGGCAATTTCATCGCGAATCACACTACTCGGCGCACTGGCGCTGTGGGCATTTCAGGCGCAGGCGGTGGACGTCACCGTCGCGTATCAAACTTCTGCGGAACCGGCGAAAGTCGCGCAGGCGGACAACACCTTTGCCAAAGAGAGCGGCGCGAAAGTCGACTGGCGCAAGTTTGACAGCGGCGCGTCCGTGGTGCGTGCGCTAGCCTCCGGCGACGTGCAGATCGGCAATATCGGTTCCAGCCCGCTGGCGGTTGCGGCCAGCCAGCAGGTGCCGATTGAGGTGTTCCTGCTCGCCTCGCAGCTCGGTAACTCTGAAGCGCTGGTGGTGAAGAAAAACATCACCAAACCGGAAGACCTGATCGGCAAACGCATCGCCGTGCCGTTTATCTCCACCACCCACTACAGCCTGCTGGCGGCGCTGAAACACTGGGGCATCAAGCCGGGGCAGGTACAAATTATCAACCTCCAGCCGCCGGCGATTATCGCGGCCTGGCAGCGTGGCGACATTGACGGGGCCTATGTGTGGGCACCGGCCGTGAACGAGCTGGAAAAAGACGGCACCGTGCTGACCGACTCCGAAAAAGTGGGCCAGTGGGGGGCGCCAACTCTCGACGTGTGGGTCGTACGTAAAGACTTCGCCGAGAAACATCCTGAGGTGGTGAAAGCCTTCGCCAAAAGCGCGATTGATGCCCAGCAGCCGTACATCAGCAATCCTGATGAATGGCTGAAGCAGCCCGCTAACCTGGAAAAACTCTCCCGCCTGAGCGGCGTGCCGGAAGCGGACGTGCCGGGGCTGGTGAAGGGCAATACCTATCTGACCCCCGCGCAGCAGGTGCAGCAGCTGACCGGGCCGGTAAACAAAGCGATTGTAGATACCGCCACCTTCCTGAAAGAGCAGGGCAAAGTGCCCGCGGTGGCGACGGATTACAGCCAGTACGTAACCGATCGTTTTGTGAAATAAGGAGTACGCCATGCTGAATATTACAAATCTGTCTGCTGATTACGGTGGTAAACCCGCGCTGGAGGATATCAACCTGACGCTGGACAGCGGTGAACTGCTGGTGGTGCTGGGCCCGTCCGGGTGCGGAAAAACCACGCTGCTCAATCTGATCGCCGGGTTTGTCCCTTATCAGCATGGCACCATTCAGCTGGAAGGCAAAAAGGTGGAAGGCCCCGGCGCCGAGCGCGGCGTGGTCTTCCAGAATGAAGGCCTGCTCCCGTGGCGCAACGTGCAGGAAAACGTGGCGTTTGGGCTGCAGCTTGCGGGCATCAACCGCGAACAGCGGCTGGAAACGGCGCGGGCGATGCTGAAAAAAGTGGGGCTGGAAGGGGCGGAAAAACGCTTTATCTGGCAGCTTTCCGGCGGCCAGCGGCAGCGCGTCGGTATTGCCCGCGCGCTGGCAGCGAATCCGCAGCTGTTGCTGCTGGACGAGCCGTTCGGGGCGCTGGATGCCTTCACCCGCGAGCAGATGCAAACCCTGCTGCTGCGCCTGTGGCATGAGACGGGCAAGCAGGTGCTGTTGATTACCCACGATATCGAAGAGGCGGTGTTTATGGCCACCGAGCTGGTGCTGCTCTCGCCGGGGCCGGGCCGCGTGCTGGAGCGTTTGCCGCTGGATTTCGCCCGCCGCTACGTCGCGGGGGAACCCGTGCGCGGCATCAAATCCGATCCGCTGTTTATCGAACAGCGTGAGTACGTTTTAAGCCGCGTGTTTGAACAGCGGGAGGCTTTCTCATGAGCATCATCTTCAGTGAAAAAACGCGCCGCACGCGTCTGGCGCTGCGCTGGCCTTTCTCACGTCAAATCACGTTGAGCGTCGGTACGCTGCTGGTGCTGCTGGCGGTGTGGTGGGCAGTTGCTGCCCTGCAGTGGGTCAGCCCGCTGTTTCTGCCGCCGCCGGGACAGGTGCTGGCCAAACTCATTACCATCGCCGGCCCGCAGGGCTTTATGGATGCCACGCTCTGGCAGCACTTAGGCGCTAGCCTGGCACGCATTCTGGTGGCGCTGCTGGCGGCGGTGATTATCGGCATTCCCGTGGGGATTGCGATGGGGCTGAGCCCGACGGTGCGCGGCATCCTCGACCCGCTGATTGAGCTTTACCGTCCGGTCCCGCCGCTGGCCTATCTGCCGCTGATGGTGATCTGGTTCGGCATCGGTGAAACCTCAAAAATCCTGCTGATTTATCTGGCGATTTTCGCCCCGGTGGCCATGTCGGCGCTGGCGGGCGTGAAGAGCGCCCAGCAGGTGCGGATCCGCGCGGCGCAGTCGCTGGGAGCCAGCCGCACGCAGGTGCTGCTGTTCGTTATTTTACCGGGCGCACTGCCGGAGATTTTAACCGGGCTGCGCATCGGCCTTGGCGTGGGCTGGTCCACGCTGGTGGCCGCAGAGCTTATTGCGGCCACGCGCGGCCTTGGCTTTATGGTGCAGTCGGCGGGGGAGTTCCTGGCGACTGACGTGGTGCTGGCAGGGATCGCGGTGATCGCCGCGATCGCCTTCGGATTAGAACTGGGGCTGCGCGCGTTACAGCGCCGTCTGACGCCCTGGCATGGAGAAATACAATGAGTGAACGTCTGACCATTACCCCGCTGGGGCCGTACATTGGCGCACAGGTATCGGGCCTGGATGTGACCCGTCCGCTGAGTGATAACCAGTTCGAGCAGCTGTACCACGCGGTGCTGCGTCATCAGGTGGTATTCCTGCGCGAGCAGGCGATCACTCCGCAGCAGCAGCGCGCGCTGGCCCTGCGCTTTGGCGATCTGCATATTCACCCCGTCTATCCGCATGCGGAAGGGGTGGAGGAGATTATCGTCCTCGACACCCACAACGATAATCCGCCGGACAACGACAACTGGCATACCGACGTAACCTTTATCGAGACGCCGCCTGCGGGGGCGATACTGGCGGCGAAGCTGCTGCCGGATACGGGGGGCGATACGCTGTGGGCCAGCGGGATTGCGGCGTATGAGGCGCTGTCAGTGCCGTTCCGGACGCTGCTGAGCGGGCTGCGGGCGGAGCATGACTTCAAGAAATCGTTCCAGGAGTACAAGTACCGCAAGAGTGAAGAGGAACATCAGCGCTGGCAGGAGGCGGTTGCGAAACATCCTCCGCTGCTGCACCCGGTGGTGCGGACCCATCCGGTCACGGGCAAGCAGGCGCTGTTTGTGAACGAAGGATTCACGACGCGCATTGTGGATGTGTCCGAGAAAGAGAGCGAGGCGCTGTTAGGTTTCCTGTTCGCGCATATCACCAAACCGGAGTTCCAGGTTCGCTGGCGCTGGCAGGAGAATGACCTGGCGATCTGGGATAACCGCGTGACGCAGCACTACGCCAATGCGGACTATCTTCCGCAACGCCGGATTATGCAGCGGGCGACGATTTTGGGGGATAAGCCGTTTTACCGTGCGCCTTGATCCCCTTACCCTAACCCTCTCCCTTTTAGGGAGAGGGCTGTAAATGCGCCTCAATATACCGCTGATAGCGGTTCGCCTTCAGATAACACAAATCCACCAGCACCAGCCCGTCAATACAGTTGCTGAACGCCGGGTCGCTGCCAAAATCAATAAACTGCACGCCGCCGGGCTCGCACAGCTCGGAATATTGCTTGTAGAGCGGCGGAATGCCGCAGCCGAGATTGCCGAGCAGGGATTTCAGCTTTGTCAGATCGTCCACGTAATCCACGCCGCCAAACTGCGCGAGCACGTCCGGCAGCGATGCGGGATACGGTTGACGTGAGGCGGCTAGCGGATGCATCGCCGGGAACCACAGGCGATAAAATGCCACCAGCAGATCCCGCGCGGCAGGCGGTAAGCCGCCGGAAATGGAGACCGGGCCAAACAGGTAGCGGTAGTGCGGATAACGCGCCAGATAGGCACCAATGCCGGACCATAAATAGTCCAGGCCGCGGCGTCCCCAGTAGCGTGGCTGGATAAAGCTACGCCCCAGCTCAATGCCGTGCTCCAGCACGTCCTGCATTTTGTCGTCGTAGTGGAACAGACTATAGCTGTACAGCCCCTCAACGCCGCGCTTTTCGATCTGCATGGCCGTCGGCATAAAGCGATACGCCCCGACAATCTCCAGATCGTCCTCATCCCACAGGATCAGGTGCAGATAATCATCGTCGTAGCTGTCGGTGTCCCGGCGTTTGCCGCTCCCTTCCTCCACCGCGCGAAAGGCAATCTCGCGCAGGCGGCCCAGCTCGCGCAGCAGCGGGGCGTCTTCCTGGCCGTTTCGCTGCCAAAGATAGATGGTTTTACCGTCGCTGGTTTTTCCCAGGCTCTCGGCCTGCGCCAGCGCGCGTTTCAGTGTGGCCCGGTCTTCCGGACGGGCAATCGCGCACTGGGTTTTAAAGACCCCGGGCAATCCCTTGCCAAGACGCATCACGTGCTGACGGCACTGCTCGGCCATCTCACGCGACGAAAGGTTAGCGCTGTGCCAGTGATGCCACGTAATCTGCTGGCCGATTTTGATCGGCAGCTGGCTGTGGCGGCGGCGGAACATCTGCTGCATCAGCAGCAGCATCGACAGCGTCGGAGAGACCAGCGTGCTGGCATAAAAGAGCAGGCTGTTATGCGCCTGAATATGCACCGGCAGCAGCGGGGCGCGCAGCTTGCCGGCGAGTTTGATAAAGCCGGAGTGCCATTTCTTATCGCGAATGCCCTTGAGCGTAGGGCGGGAAACTTCTCCGGCCGGGAAGAAGATCAGCACGCCCGCGTTTTGCAGATGCTGTTCCATCTGCACCAGGGACGATTTCGCCGTCCTGCCGCCCATATTATCCACCGGAATAAACAGCGAGCTGAGGGGCTCAAGGTGGGTCAGCATCCGGTTGGTTACGACTTTAACATCGCGCCGCACGCGGGAGACGGCATACAGTAGCGCCAGGCCGTCCAGCGTACCCGTCGGGTGGTTGGCAATGATGACCAGCGGGCCATGTTCGGGGATTTGTTCGAGATCGCGGGCGGAAACGGTGCAGAGAATATCAAGGTGCTCCAGAACCTGCTCCACCATATCCAGGCCTTTCAGGTGGCGGTGGGCTGCGGCAAATTGCTGAAATTCGTCTTCGTAGAACAGTCTTTTTAACAGACTTTTTTGCCAGGGGGCGGGCCTCGCCTGAGGCCAAAGATCGTCGAGAACGCTATCGAGGCTAAACATGGTTACTCCTCCTGCCGTCTTGCGAAGACAGTAGAAGGAGCAGATGTCGGTTGTATTGCAGTTTGGTGAAGATTAGCGCAGAGAACAGGCCGGGCCAGGCGAAGCCGCCACCCGGCGCTAAAGCGGATTAACGCAGAATTTTTTTCTCGGCCAGATCCAGCGCGAAGTAGCTGAAGATCAGATCCGCGCCCGCGCGTTTGATAGCGCCGAGGCTTTCCAGGACCACTTTCTCTTCGTCAATTGCACCCGCCAGCGCGGCGAATTTGATCATCGCGTACTCACCGCTGACCTGGTAAGCGCCCAGCGGCAGCTCGGTGCGCTCGCGGATGTCGCGCAGGATATCGAGATACGCGCCAGCCGGTTTCACCATCAGGCAGTCTGCGCCCTGGGCTTCATCGAGCAGGGATTCACGAATCGCTTCGCGGCGGTTCAGCGGGTTCATCTGATAGGTTTTACGATCGCCTTTCAGCGCCGTTCCCGCCGCTTCGCGGAACGGGCCGTAGAAGGAGGAGGCAAATTTGGTGGAGTAAGACATGATGGCGGTGTCGGTGAAACCGGCCGCGTCCAGGGCCTGACGAATCGCCTGAACCTGTCCGTCCATTGCGGCAGATGGCGCGATGAAGTCCGCACCCGCAGCGGCCGCGACGACCGCCTGCTTGCCGAGGTTCAGCAGGGTAGCATCGTTATCCACGCCGTGATCGCACAGCACGCCGCAGTGGCCGTGAGAGGTATATTCACAGAAGCAGGTGTCGGACATCACCACCATTTCCGGCACGGTCTCTTTGCAGATGCGGGACATGCGGGCGACGAGGCCATCTTCTTTCCACGCGTCGCTGCCGGTGGCGTCAGTATGGTGGGAGATGCCGAAGGTCATCACCGAGCGGATACCCGCGTTGGCGATACGTTCGATCTCACGCGCCAGATATTTCTCCGGAATGCGCATTACGCCCGGCATGGCTTCGATGGCTTTGTAGTCATCGATCTCTTCTTCAACAAAAATCGGCAACACCAGATCGTTTAAGGTCAGGGTTGTCTCTTCAAACATAGCGCGCAGTGCAGGTGACTTGCGCAGGCGGCGGGGACGTGCAATTAAATCGGTCATGGTATGCCTGATGTTTGTGGAACAAAGAAGGCTAGTGTACCTCAAAGTGGCGACGGGTGTTTTACTAAAGTGGGCATTTTGCTTTTGCAAAATGCGGCAGGTGAGTTTGCCTGTTACCAATAATATATAATGCAGGTCACTATAACTCTGAGATAAGAATGAGATATTCGTGTTATTTCTATATGGTAATGAATGCATAATCAAAAATGATTTATTATTTTTATGGTGTTTTTTCGATTGATTTGGCCGTGCATTAACATTCTGTTTTTATAATATTTATTTTATGACGCCTTATGCTTTGTGGTCTGGATGTGTTTTTTGTCTGAATACGGACTTAATGGAAACATTCATTGAACCTTTTCGAAGTGAAACTGCATAATTCCCTCCGCAATTAAATATTGCAAATTCATTAATGGACAAACTTGCTTACGTCCCTGAGGAGGGATGACCCAATGCAAACATGGAAAAAGAAACTGGTTGTATCTCAACTTGCATTAGCCTGCACCCTGGCTATCGCTTCTCAGGCCAATGCGAAGGATATTTCTGGTACGACATATAATACCTTCGGATACGATAATACAGCGTCCAACCCCTGGTATTATGGTTATGCCGACTGGGATTACTCAGATGCCATCCACGATGGTGATATTTATCCTGTGATTAATAAAGCCACCGTGAATGGCGTTATTTCAACGTATTATCTTGATGATGGTATCAATGGTCGGGCAAATGCGTTGAGCATTTCCAACAGCACCATTAATGGCATGATCACTTCTGAATGTATGACCGCCTCGTGTGCTGATGGTATAGATACCGACGGCACGACCCATTCTCAGTACGATCGTTTTAGCCTGACCGTGGATAACTCTACGATCAACGATACCTATGAGCATTACGCTTATGACGTCGTAAATGGTCAGAGCACAGAAACGCATTATCTGGACACCTATGCTCTCGGTAACGCGATTACCCTGGATGTTGAATCGGATATTGTGATCCAGAATAACTCCCACGTTGCGGGGATTACCCTGACGCAGGGGTATCAGGAACTGGATAATACCCCATACGACGGAGTTGAAGGCGTAGCCAACAGCAGCAAAGTCTTTACCGACACGCTAGTTGTGAAAGATTCGGTACTGACTTCCGGTGCATACAGCGATTTAGGGACCAGCGGATTCTACGGTCAAAGCGCGAAGCCGAGCGACTACGGTGAAACCAACGCGACAGCGGCAGATGATGCGGCGCTGATTGTGGCCGCCAGCGCGTCTGATAACGCGATGCAGACCACCGCCACGTTCGATCACTCCACCGTTACTGGCGATATTCTGTTCTCCAGCACCTTCGACAACAACTTCTTCCCGAACGGCGATCCGGCAACCGATACCACCGCAGACGGCATCTATAACCCTACTACCAACGGCTGGGATGGCACCGATAAGCTGGATGTTACTCTCACCAACGGCAGCAAATGGGTCGGTGCAGCGCAGTCCAGCGTCGAGGCTATTGGCACGGCGCAGATGTATGGCCAGGGCTACAGCAACGTAGACTGGAGCACTCTGTCTCCTGACAGCATTTGGCCGGATTCCACCTATGACAGCAACGGACACGTTGCGGGCGAAGCGGTGTATCAGAGCGGTCTGTTTAACATCGCGCTGGATAACGGCTCCGAGTGGGATACCCGTAAGATGTCTAACATCGACACGCTGACGGTAAACAACCATTCTCAGGTCAATGTTGAAAGCTCTGGCCTGCTGGCGGATACCATCACTCTGACCAATGCTTCCTCATTGAATATCGGCGACAGCGGCGACGTAGCCACCGACCATTTGTATCTGGACAGCTATAGCCGTGCGGCACTGACGGAAGAAACGGCCGATCTTTATGCCAACACTATCACCGTGGATAACGGTGCAGAACTGGCGCTGGGGCTGGGCCAGGTTGATACGCACAATATGGTACTGACCGATGGCGGTGTGTTAAACGTTGCCAGCCGTGATTACGTGCTGAACAGCGATCTGAACAACGCTCGCTATATCACCAACGATAAGCGCAGCGCCGATTATGACTACGGCGTTGTGGCCATTAACTCTGACGGCCATCTGGCGGTGAACGGTGATGTTGCAGGCAACTACCAGGTCCGTATTGACGGCGCGACCGGAGCAGGTTCCGTTGCTGATTACAAAAACAAAGAGATTATTCGCGTTTATGACAATAACGCGGATACCACAGCCAGCTTCACTGCCGCAAACAGAGCCGATTTAGGTGCTTACACTTACCAGGCGCAGCAGCAGGGTGACTCCGTTGTCCTCCAGCAGAAAGCGCTGACCGACTACGCGAATATGGCGCTGAGCATTCCTTCTGCCAATACCAATATCTGGAATCTGCAGCAGGATACCGTAGGCTCGCGCCTGACAAACAGCCGTCACGGCCTGGCGGATAACGGCGGAGCGTGGGTGAGCTACTTCGGCGGCAACTTCGACGGTGACAGTGGCGTTATCAGCTACGATCAGGACGTGAGCGGTATTATGGTGGGTCTGGATACCCAGATTGACGGTAATAACGCGAAGTGGATCGTCGGTGGTGCGGCAGGTTTCGCGAAGGGTGATATCAGCGATCGTACCGGTCAGGCCGATCAGGACAGCCAGACGGCGATGATCTACGCGTCAGCGAAGTTTATGAACGACCTGTTCCTTGACAGCTCCCTGAGCTACACCCGCTTCAACAGCGATCTTTCCGCTAACATGAGCAACGGCCAGTATGTTGACGGTAATACCACCAGCGACGCTGTTGGTTTTGGGCTGAAGCTGGGCTATGACTGGAAACCAAACCTCTCTGGCTACGTTACGCCATATGCAGCCGTATCTGGCCTGTTCCAGTCTGGTGATGATTATCGTCTGAGCAATGACATGCGCATGGATGGGCAATCTTACGACAGCCTGCGTTATGAACTCGGTGTTGATACGGGTTACACCTTCAACTACGGCGGCGATCAGGCTCTGACCCCTTACTTCAAACTGGCCTATGTCTATGACGACGCCGATAACAATGCCGATATTAACGGCGACGGCATTGATAACGGCGTGAAAGGTTCAGCTGTTCGTGTTGGGCTGGGCACCCAGTTCAGCTTCACGAAGAACTTCAGTGCTTACACTGATGCCACTTATCTGGGCGGCGGTGACGTTGACCAGAACTGGGGCGCAAACCTTGGCGTGAAATATAACTGGTAATGCATAAAAGCGGGGGAGGGATGACCTCCCCACTTTTTACAAAAGCAATAAAAATAATATTGAACCGACAAATACGGATGTTTTGAGGTCTGCATGAACGTTAATGCGAAACCGCTTTCTGAATTACGCCGGCTCGAACAGTGTTTAATATCGGCCAGTACTCCTTTTACATGTACGCCCCAACAATTAATAACGTCAGATGAATGGAATGAGCCTCGTACGATCGTATTACAAACCGGTGTTATTGAGGTCTACCGTTCCTCTGATGAGCTGCTGGTTGGAATTGCGACTGCTCCTTTTATTTTCGGTCTGTCGACGGTGATGATTCATCACTCTCAGGAATATAGGGTGATGGCAAAAACGGCCTGTACCGGTTTTTATTTGTCTACGGAAACCACCCGTCAACTCATTCAACAGAATTCACTCTGGAAAGAGGCCTTCTGCTGGTTATCGTGGATAAATTACATTCTTGAAAAACGCGATATGCAGCTGGTTGGCAATAACTCCTATCACCAGATCCGCGCGATGCTGTTAAATATGGCAGAGTGGGATGAAACGCTGCGTTCAAAAATCGGTGTGATGAATCATATTCAGCAAAGCACACGTATTTCACGTTCTGTTGTTGCCGAGGTTCTGGCCGCCCTGCGACAGGGAAACTATATCAATATGAGCCGGGGCAAGCTGGTCAGCATCAACCGCTTGCCCACGGAATATTAATATCAGTTGGACGCGGTAAGAACCTGGGCTTTATTGGCGCTCAGCTCAGCCACCAGGTTATTAATCCCGTCACTCATATTGACGAAACGCGTATGCGGGGAGCGGGTCACCACCACAAACGCGCCCACGTTTGACTGGGGGATCATCGCCATATAGGTGATGAACCCGCCACCGCCACCGGTTTTCTGAATAATACCCGGACGGCCATTTTTTGGCGCCATATAGACCCAGCCCATGCCGAGCGCATCGGCTTTACCCGGCACGTCCATCCCGATGACGCGGTGCAGCTGGGTACGCTGATAAATCAGGGTTTGCATACGATCGGCCTGGCTGCTGCGAGCGTAGAAATCCGAGGAAAGGAACTGCTGCATCCAGCGCATCATGTCGCCAGGCGTGGAATAGACCCCGCCGCTGCCCACGGCCGCGAGCGTGTTATTACAGGGGCTTGCGCCTTTCTCCGCCACCATCAGGCGACGGCACTGATCCGGGGACGGGGTAAAGGTGGTGTCTTTCATGCCCAGCGGACGGGTTATCTGCTCTTCAAACAGCTGCGTATAAGGTTTGCCAGCCGCCGTTGAAAGAGCGTCCGCCAGCAGGTCAAAGGCCAGGTTTGAATAAGAGGCCTGCGAACCCGGAGCCGCCTTCAGCGTGGCGGTACTCAGATAGCTCCAGCGCTGGTCGCGCGTTGGCCAGACAAATACGTCACGATGCGCCGCCCCGCCCGGCTGCTCACGCGGCAGGGCGCTGGTGTGGGTGGCAAGGTTCACAAGCCGAATCGGCGTACCCTGATAGGTTGGAACCCGGGCGCCTGGAGGCGCGTATTTGCTGAGCGGGTCGTCGAGCTTCACCACGCCCTGGTCGAGCAGTTTCACCAGCATTTCGCTGGTCATCAGCTTGGTTAAGGACGCGATGCGGATAACGGAATCCAGCTGCGGATGAATGTTATTTCCCGGGCGCGTTTCGCCAAAGCTGCGGAACACGCGCTGGTTTCCGTCGATGACAACCATCGCCATTCCGGTCGCGCCGCTGCCGTAATAGATAAGGTTCGCGTAGCGATCGGCAATATCTGAAGCTAAAACGGGAGCCGTCAGCGGTTGGGCTGCCTGGGCGGTAGAAAAGCTCACCGCACACAGCGCGGCAAAAGAGAGCAGACAACGTTTCAACGAAAAGCATCCATGAAGTGAAATAGGAAAGTTATGGGTATTTATACTACTAAACGGTACCGCGCAATGCCCCGAATTGCATAACGATAGCGAGAAAAACGTAACCATGGGTAAATATGAACAATTTACTTACGAGCCATCTCCCATTTTGTGACATCGGGCTTATGATAGGCACCAGTGTCACTCAATCTTACGGAGAACGGTATGTCTGAGAAGCGTGTGGTTATGGTTGTCGATATGCAGAACGGGGTATTTGAAACCCCTCGTCATCAGCGCGAAAAGTGTGTGTCTCTGATCAACCAGCTTACGCAGGCTGCCGACAAGGTGATTTTTATTCAGCACACCGAGGCCGGGGGGCTGGAAGAGGGAAGTGAAGGATTTGCGCTACTGCCTGAACTCCATCAGCCGGCTGACGCGCTTTACGTGACCAAAACGGCCTGTGATGCCTTCTACAACACCGGGCTTGAGACGCTGCTGCGTGACCAGGGCATTCGAGAGTTTGTCATCTGCGGCTGCGCCACCGATTACTGCGTCGATGCGACGATCAAGAACGGCGTTAGCCGGGGTTATCACATCACAGTTGCGGAAGATGCCCATACCACATCCAACCGCCCGGCTGCTGAAGCACAGATCCTGATTAACCATCACAACGACGTCTGGCGTAACTTCATTGCGCCAGCGAACCCTCTCGCAGTGAAACGCACCGAAACAATTCTCGAAAACTGGAAAGCGAACTAATAATCAACCCTCGGGTCTGACCTTTTTGCCTGAGCCGGGAGGCTGGCCTGGGCAGGTATTTCGTTTGGTAACGTGTTGTGCACAGCAACAGCCATAACAACAAGAAGGAAGCATTATGTTTAAGTCTTTTTTCCCAAAGCCGGGGCCTTTTTTCCTGTCGGCATTTATTTGGGCACTCATCGCTGTCATTTTCTGGCAGGCGGGCGGGGGCGCATGGCTGACGCGCATCACGGGAGCGACAGGCGAGGTACCGATTAGCGCGGCGCGCTTCTGGTCGCTCAGCTACCTGCTGTTTTATGCCTACTACACGGTGTGCGTAGGGCTGTTTGCCCTTTTTTGGTTTGTCTATTCTCCGCACCGCTGGCAGTACTGGTCGATCCTCGGCACATCGCTGATTATCTTCGTCACCTGGTTTCTGGTGGAAGTGGGCGTGGCGGTTAACGCCTGGTATGCGCCGTTCTACGATCTGATCCAGACCGCGCTGAGCTCGCCGCATAAGGTGACCATCAATCAGTTCTACCATGAAGTTGGCGTCTTCCTCGGCATCGCCCTGATTGCGGTTATCATCGGCGTGATGAACAATTTCTTCGTCAGCCACTACGTTTTCCGCTGGCGTACCGCGATGAACGAACATTATATGGCGCACTGGCAGCACCTGCGCCATATCGAAGGTGCCGCACAGCGTGTGCAGGAAGACACCATGCGTTTTGCCTCCACGCTTGAAGACATGGGCGTCAGCTTTATCAACGCCATTATGACGCTGATTGCCTTCCTGCCGGTGCTGGTAACGCTCTCGGCGCATGTACCGGATTTGCCGATTGTCGGCCATATTCCGTATGGTCTGGTGATTGCCGCGATCGTCTGGTCGCTGATGGGGACGGGCCTGCTGGCGGTGGTGGGGATCAAACTGCCGGGGCTGGAGTTTAAAAATCAACGCGTCGAAGCCGCATATCGTAAAGAGCTGGTTTATGGCGAAGACGATGCCAACCGCGCCTCGCCGCCGACCGTCCGCGAGCTGTTTGGCGCCGTGCGTCGCAACTATTTCCGTCTCTACTTCCACTATATGTATTTCAACATCGCGCGTATTTTGTATCTGCAGGTGGATAACGTTTTCGGTTTGTTCCTGCTGTTTCCGTCCATTGTTGCGGGTACGATTACGCTCGGTCTGATGACGCAGATCACCAACGTTTTCGGTCAGGTTCGCGGGTCGTTCCAGTACCTGATCAGCTCCTGGACCACGCTGGTAGAACTGATGTCCATCTACAAACGTCTGCGCAGCTTTGAACGCGAGCTGGACGATCGTGACCTGCAGGAAGTCACCAACACATTTAGCTAATACAGGAAGTTGCTATGTCTTTTGCCGTACCGCGCGCGTTACCGTTGACCATTCTGGCCGCTTTTGTACTGGCAGGCTGTGCCGAAAAGGGGGCTGCTCCGCTCAAAAAGGGCGAGAAGCCCGTTGATGTGGCGAGCGTTGTGCGGCAGAAAATGCCCGCCAGCGTAAAGGATCGCAATGCGTGGGCAGACGCGCTGGCAAAAACCTTTGAAAGCCAAAAGATCGCCCCGACCGAGGAGAACATCTGTTCGGTGCTGGCGGTGGCGCAGCAGGAGTCAATGTACCAGTCAGATCCGGCTGTGCCGGGTCTGAACAAAATCGCCTGGAAAGAGATCGACCGCCGCGCGGAGTCCATGCATATCCCGGTGTTCCTCGTGCATACCGCGCTTAAAATCACCTCGCCGAACGGCAAAAGCTACAGCGAACGGCTGGATACGGTGAAAACCGAAAAACAGCTTAGCGCCATCTTTGATGATTTCATCAGCATGGTCCCAATGGGGCAGAAGCTGTTTGGTTCACTGAACCCGGTCCACACCGGTGGCCCAATGCAGGTAAGCATCGCGTTCGCGGAGAAACACACCGACGGCTATCCGTGGAAAATCGACGGTACGGTGCGCCAGGAGGTCTTCTCTCTGCGCGGCGGACTGTGGTTCGGCACGTATCACCTGTTGAACTATCCGGCGAACTACGATGAGCCGCTGTACCGCTTTGCCGACTTTAACGCCGGCTGGTATGCCAGCCGTAATGCGGCATTCCAGAGTGCGGTCAGCCGCGCAAGCGGCGTCAAGCTCGCGCTGGACGGCGATCTCATCGCTTACGGCAGCAGCGAAGCAGGGAGCACTGAGCTTGCCGTACGGAAACTTTCTACAACGCTGGGTCTGAGCAACAGCGACATTCGCCGTCAGCTTGAGAAAGGCGATAGTCTGGCCTTTGAGAAAACGGATCTGTACAAGAAGGTGTTTGCGCTCGCAGAGCAGAAAAGCGGGAAAACGTTACCGAGGGCTATCCTGCCGGGCATTCAGCTGGAAAGCCCGAAGATCACGCGTAACCTGACCACCGCGTGGTTCGCAAAACGCGTGGACGATCGTCGGGCTCGCTGTATGGGGCTTTAACGGCGACGGCGAAAGCGCAGCACTAATGCCACAACGCCCAGAATCATACATCCCGCGAGGAAGGGGATCAGCCCGAACAGGGTGCTGACGCCAAAGCCAATCTCAACTCGCGGGCGTCCGTTATCCTGCACCTGCATCAGGTGTTCATAAACGCCAGGCGCATGGACCAGCATATTGAGCAGCTGTGAGCCGGCCCAGAAGCAAAACAGGACAAACAGGGCATACGCGATATTACCCGCCGTAGAGGTTTTTGGTTTTCCGCCAAAAATCGGTTTCGACAATGTAAAGTCAGCCATGATGACCTCCGGATAAATCGCTCTGTTAATACGCTTCGTACAGGGTGAGTTTGACAGGTCATCGCATTTGTCAATATCAGAATCGTGGTAATTTACGCGCCGGAATCCTCCTGGATTGTTGATTTCTGCAGCACGTCACAATTTATTAACTTAAGTGAAATTGCGTCGCGTTTCAGAATTTCCGTATCTGCCACAGACCTGGCCGTAAAACTGTGAGAGGATGTCTTTTTTTCCTGCCGGAGTTGTTATGAAGCTCACGTCCAAACTACGCCGTGACTGGCACTACTACGCCTTCGCTATCGGGCTGATCTTTATTCTTAATGGTGTTGTGGGCCTGTTGGGGTTTGAAGCAAAAGGCTGGCAAACGTATGCCGTAGGGCTGGTGACCTGGGTCATTAGTTTCTGGCTGGCGGGGTTGATTATCCGCCGTCGCCCTGAAGAGACGACAGCGGATGAGGCTGAGTCGGCGAAGCGCGCCGATTAACCGTTTACGGAACTTTTAAGCGCGCTGTCGGCGGCGTGACGCTCCAGCGCCAGCTCGATCAGGCGGGTGATCAATTCCGGGTAGCTCAGGCCGCTCGCCTGCCACAGCTTCGGATACATGCTGATGTTAGTGAACCCCGGCAGCGTGTTAATTTCATTGATCACCACCTCGTTTTCCGCCGTCAGGAACACATCCACGCGCGCCATGCCGCAGCAGCCGAGCGTCTGATAAGCGCGAATGGCGATCGCCCGGATCTTATCGTTAACCGCCGGATCGAGATCCGCAGGCACGACAACCTGTGCGCCTTTATCATCAATGTATTTGGTGTCGTACGAGTAGAAGTCGCTGTTTAAGACCACTTCACCGCAGGTGCTCGCCTGGGGAAAATCGTTGCCCAGCACGGCGCACTCAATTTCACGACCTTTGATGCCCTGCTCAACCACCACTTTATGGTCGAACTCAAACGCCAGGCGGACGGCTTGCGTGAACTCAGCTTCGCTGGTCACTTTGCTGACGCCCACGGAGGAGCCCTGGTTTGCAGGCTTCACAAACAGCGGCAGACCCAGCTCTGCGCTGATTTGCGTGAAGCTGTGTTTGTCGCGGTTGGCGCGGGTGAGCGTCACGAACGGCGCAATATTCAGCCCGGCATCGCGCAGCAGGCGTTTGGTGACGTCTTTGTCCATGCACGCGGCTGAGCCGAGGACGTCCGAGCCGACGAACGGCAGGTTGGCCATGCGCAGCATTCCCTGCAGGGAACCATCTTCGCCCAGGGTGCCGTGAACAATCGGGAAGACGACGTCGATCTGGGCGAGAGCCTGCGCGTTGCCGGCGTCGATGAGCTGCCCTTTTACGACGCCGGGTACGGTGGCGACGCTAATTTCTGAAGGATTCAGGGCGATATGTGCCGGATCGTGGGCATTCAGCAAATACTGGCTGGCATCGTTAACGTGCCACTGGCCCTGTTTATCAATGCCCAGCAGCACCACGTCGAAACGGCTTTTATCGATCGCATCAACGATATTTTTGGCCGATTGCAATGACACTTCGTGTTCCGCTGATTTTCCCCCAAAGACAATACCTACGCGCTGCTTAGCCATCTCACTCTCTTCCAGTATGACGAAAAGCCAATAACATACCACGATGCCCGGCGGGTTTCGCGGCCTTCTGCCATAATGTTTTGGGGAATGTTGAGGGGGGAGAGTGAAAGGAAAAACGCTGCTGACCGTATTTATCATTTTGACCATCGCAACGGTGGGTTACCGCTGGTTGCCGCCTTACTACAACCCTTTCATGCCGCTGACGCTTGACGACCCGCCGGGTCGAATCACCCAGTATAAGCTTCGGCGTTTAACTCCCGAGGCGTGCGCGAGCCTGCTCGCACAGGCTAATCAACGCGATCTCATCCGCACCCGGCCGGTGGCTGACAGCGGCGGCGCGTGTCCGCTTAATAACGTCGTGCGCGTGAGTGACTTCGGCCCGGTCGGGCTGAACAGCAGTTTTCTTGCCAGCTGCCCGCTGGCGCTCAGCTCAGCCCTCTATATCAGCCAGCAGGCCCGGCCGCTGACAAAACGTTATACGGGCAGTGACCTGGCGCGTATCGACCACCTCGGCAGCTTTGCCTGCCGCAATATTTATCATCGCCCTGACGCGCGCCGCAGTGAACATGCCACGGCGGAGGCGCTGGATATCGCTGCTTTTCGTCTGGCGAACGGTGAACGCGTCACGGTGCTGAACGGCTGGAAGGCGGCCACCACGCAGCCCTGGCTGAAGGCCATGCTGGCGGCGAGCTGTGGCTACTACGGAAACGGACTGGGGCCGGAGTATAACGCGGCGCATGCCAACCATTTTCATCTGGGAATGCGCGGTTTTGGCCTCTGCCGTTGAAGCATAATATTCCGCCAGAAAATGGATGAATTGTGACTTATTTCACAAATATGGTGACTGGGGAGATAAAACACCAAAGTCAGTCGGGCCGCATCTCTGGTGCGACGTTAATACGCGTAACTTGATAATCTGTCGGCGAATTCGCCTAAAAATGAAGACTATTTCTTTATGGAATCCTGGAAAGTTAATCTCATCTCGGTTTGGTTCGGCTGCTTCTTTACCGGACTGGCCATCAGCCAGATTTTGCCGTTCCTGCCTCTGTACGTGTCGCAGCTGGGGGTGACCTCGCATGAAGCACTTTCCATGTGGTCCGGTCTGACGTTCAGCGTCACGTTTCTGGTTTCCGCCATTGTGTCACCGATGTGGGGCAGCCTGGCGGATCGGAAAGGCCGTAAGCTGATGCTTCTACGCGCTTCGCTCGGGATGGCGATCGCCATTCTGCTGCAGGCCTTCGCCACCAACGTCTGGCAGTTGTTCTTCCTGCGGGCGGTGATGGGGTTGACGTCCGGGTATATTCCAAACGCCATGGCGCTGGTCGCCTCTCAGGTGCCGCGCGAGCGTAGCGGCTGGGCGTTGAGTACGCTCTCCACGGCACAGATCAGCGGCGTCATCGGCGGTCCGCTGCTGGGCGGCTTTCTGGCGGACCACGTCGGGCTGCGCGCCGTATTTATCATCACCGCGATCCTGCTGGTGGTCAGTTTTCTGGTCACGCTCTTTCTTATCAAAGAGGGGGGCCGCCCGGTTATCAGTAAATCTGAACGCCTGAGCGGCAAGGCCGTCTTCGCCTCGCTGCCCTATCCGGGACTAATGATCAGCCTGTTTGTGACCACTATGGTGATCCAGCTCTGTAATGGTTCGGTGGGGCCGATTCTGGCGCTGTTTATCAAGTCGATGGAGCCGGAGAGCACGAATATCGCTTTTTTTAGCGGCATGATTGCCGCCGTGCCGGGCGTATCTGCCCTGATTTCCGCGCCGCGTCTGGGAAAACTGGGGGACAGGATCGGCACGGCGCGCATCCTGATGGCGACGCTGATCTTTGCGGTGGTGCTCTTCTTCGCGATGTCGTTTGTCACCTCTCCGCTTCAGCTTGGCATATTGCGATTTCTGCTCGGCTTTGCTGATGGCGCCATGTTGCCTGCGGTACAGACCCTGCTGGTCAAATATTCCAGCGACCAGGTGACGGGGCGTATTTTTGGATATAACCAGTCGTTTATGTATCTGGGGAATGTTGCCGGCCCGCTTATTGGCGCATCCGTTTCTGCGATGGCCGGTTTTCGTTGGGTATTTGCGGCGACAGCGATTGTCGTTTTAATCAATATTATCCAGCTGGCTATTGCGCTGCGACGCCGCAGACAAATGGCGGAAGCGAAATCATCGAGATAACCGTTTCGTTGATGTATTATATATTCTTATGGTAGCCGCATTTTTATATAACAAAATGCGGCTACTTTTTATAGAAAAACGTTTCGCTCACGGCGCTGCCTCTTTATTTCCGTTCCTGTATCACTTTTGCATACCATAATTAATTTCTTCTCTTTGCAATAGGGATTCAGAGTGATAACTTCAGACAAAACTGAAAAGGAACTGGCACGATGAAAAACCTCATTGCTGAATTGCTGGTCAAGCTGGCACAAAAGGAAGAAGAGTCAAAAGAGCTGGTGGCTCAGGTCGAAGCGCTTGAAATTGTGGTCACCGCGCTGCTGCGACAAATGGCGAAAACCGATCAGCAGGCGTTGATTGAGAGCGTGGAAGGGGCGCTGGATAGCGTCAGGCCTGAATCGCAGGTACCGGTTGAGGATGCTGAGATGCTCCACCAGTACGTAAAGAAGCTGTTAAGGCATCCGCGCAGCTAAACCGTCACAGGACGTAACGACGTGTCATAGAATTGTCATGCAGGATGCCTATAGTCGCTCTGTTTTTATTTTTATGTATTTGTACATGGAGAAAATAAATTGAAACAGAGCGCACTTTTCATCGCATTACTTCCCCTGTTAATTACCCCTGCCATTTATGCTGATACGACGCAAACCAGCGTGCTGGATAATCGTGCGGCAAAAGGGGATATCACCCAGCCTGGCGGCGCGCGTCGTTTATCAGAAGATCAAACTGCTGCTATTCGCGCTTCGCTGAATGATAAGCCGGCGAAAAATATTATTCTGCTGATTGGCGATGGAATGGGGGATTCCGAAATCACGGCGGCGCGAAATTATGCCGAGGGTGCGGGCGGCTTTTTTAAAGGTATCGACGCATTACCGTTGACCGGACAATATACCCACTACGCGCTGGATAAAAAAACCGGTAAACCGGATTACGTAACGGACTCCGCGGCCTCTGCCACGGCGTGGTCCACCGGCGTGAAAACCTATAATGGTGCGCTGGGCGTGGATATTCACGAAAAAGATCATCAAACCCTTCTGGAGATGGCAAAAGCGGCGGGCCTGGCGACCGGCAACGTCTCCACCGCTGAACTTCAGGATGCGACGCCTGCGGCGCTGGTGGCACACGTGACCTCGCGTAAGTGCTACGGCCCGTCAGTGACCAGCGAAAAATGCCCTACAAATGCGCTGGAAAAAGGCGGCAAAGGCTCTATTACGGAACAGCTGCTGAACGCGCGTCCTGACGTGACGCTGGGCGGCGGCGCGAAAACCTTCGCGGAAACCGCAACGGCGGGCGAATGGCAGGGCAAAACGCTGCGCGAGCAGGCGCAGGCTCGCGGCTATCAGCTGGTGAGTGACGCAAATGCTCTGGCGGCGATAAGCGAGGCGAACCAGGATAAACCGCTGCTGGGGCTGTTCTCTGACGGCAACATGCCTGTGCGCTGGGAAGGTCCAAAAGCCTCGTATCACGGCAATATCGATAAGCCTGCGGTGACCTGTACGCCAAACCCGAAACGTACGGACAGCGTACCGACGCTGGCGGCGATGACCGATAAAGCGATCTCTCTGCTGAGCAAGAGCGAAAAAGGGTTCTTCCTGCAGGTAGAAGGCGCGTCGATCGATAAGCAGGATCATGCGGCAAATCCGTGCGGTCAGATTGGCGAAACCGTCGATCTGGACGAAGCGGTGCAGAAAGCGCTCGCGTTCGCGAAAAAAGACGGTAACACCCTGGTGATCGTCACCGCGGACCATGCGCACGCCAGCCAGATCGTTCCGCCAGATACCAAAGCCCCTGGCCTGACGCAGGCGCTAAACACCAAAGATGGTGCCGTCATGGTGATGAGCTACGGCAACTCTGAAGAAGAGTCCATGGAGCACACGGGCACCCAGCTGCGTATTGCCGCCTACGGCCCGCACGCGGCCAACGTGGTAGGCCTGACCGATCAAACGGATCTGTTCTACACCATGAAGGCGGCGCTGGGCCTTAAATAATAAAATCCCGGCGGAAATCACATCTGCCGGGTGGTTTTTTTCCTGTCACGAACCAGACTTACAGGGAATGTTCACAAAAGGATGGTGCAATGAAAACAACATTACTGGTTACTCTGCTCTCCGGCCTGTTCCTGGTCGCATCGGCGAACGCGGAAGAGAAAACGTTAACGCCGCAGCAGCAGCGTATGACCACCTGTAATCAACAGGCGACGTCTCAGAGTCTGAAGGGCGATGCTCGTAAGACCTACATGAGCGACTGCCTCAAAAACGGCGCCTCGAAGCCAGCTGAAAAAAGCCTCACGCCTCAGCAGCAAAAGATGCGCGAGTGTAATGCCAAGGCCACCGAACAGTCCCTTAAAGGGGATGACCGCAGCAAATTCATGAGTGCCTGCCTGAAGAAAAAAGTGTAGTTCGAACGGGTGAGCGGCTCCGGCGGCTCACCCGAAATTTCATACTTTCCCCGCAGACCCCCTCTCTATAATTTGGGAAAATGTTTCAGAATATTCCCAAAAATGATGAATGATGAAACGTATTACAACAAAAAGCGCATTCGGGAAGAGTGGAATTTAACCCTTTCTCAGGATGACCCTCACCGCGCCGGCATTCAGTTTGCCCGCCGGGTTCGGCTGGCGCGCGCCGTGGGGCTGGCAGCAATGTTTTTCCCGGTTGCGGGAATGCTGGTCACCCATTTTTTACCCGGAGGCTGGTGGCTTTTACTGGTGGGGTGGGCGTTCGTCTGGCCCCATTTCGCCTGGCAGTTATCCTGCCGGGCCGCGTCACCTCAACAGCAGGAAGTGTTCAATCTTAAGATCGATGCCATCATTGCCGGGCTCTGGATCGGCGTGATGGGGATGAGCGCGTTACCCTCGGCAGCGCTGGTGATGATGGTAGGTATGAATATGATGGGCTCCGGGGGCTGTCGCCTGTTTATCCCGGGGATCCTGTTGACTCTGCTTTCCGCGCTGGTGACGCTGCCGCTTGTCGGGAGCGTGGCTGTTTTCAGGCCCGACCCGGTAGAGTGGGGCCTAACGCTGCCCGTACTGGTGCTTTATCCCATGCTTTTTGCCTGGCTCAGCCACCGCACCGCCGTCAGGCTTGCAGAGCACAAGCAGCGGCTGGAAATGATGAGCACCCGTGACGGCATGACCGGGGTCTTTAATCGCCGCCACTGGGAAATGCTGCTGCGAAATGAATTTGAGCATTGCCGCCGCGACCACTGCACCGCCACGATTTTGCTGATTGATATCGACCACTTTAAAAACATCAACGACACCTGGGGGCACGCTGTGGGCGACGAGGCGATCATCGCCATTACGCGTCAGCTCCAGCGGTCAGTACGGTCAGGCGATGCTATAGGCCGGTTTGGTGGGGATGAGTTTGCGGTGATTATGTCGCAGACCGCGGCGGAAAGCGCCATCGCGGTGATGTCGCGGTTGCATGAGCGGCTGGAAAAACTGACGTTACCGTGCGCACCAAAAGAGGCGCTGCGCATCAGCGTAGGCGTTGCCCCCTGGGGGCCGCAGTTTGGACATTATCGGGAATGGCTGAAGGCGGCTGACGTGGCGCTGTACAGGGCGAAAAATGCCGGGCGCGGCCGCACCGAAGTGGCCGCCTGACGCCCGGTCAGAAATCAGGATTTACTCAGCTTCTCTGATTTTTCCATGCATTTTGCCATTGCCTCAATGACGGCCGAGCGGAACCCGCGCTCCTCCAGCACCCGCACCGCTTCAATGGTGGTACCGCCAGGGGAGCAGACCATATCTTTCAGCTCACCCGGGTGTTTACCGGTCTCCAGCACCATTTTGGCGGAGCCCATGACGGCCTGCGCGGCGAACTTATACGCCTGGGCGCGCGGCATTCCGCCAAGCACGGCGGCATCGGCCATCGCTTCTAAAAACATGAAGACATACGCAGGGGCTGATCCACTGACGCCGACCACCGGATGGATCATCGATTCGGCAATCACTTCTGCTTCGCCGAAGCAGCGGAAAATGTTCAGTACATCAGCCACTTCTTCTGAGGTCACCAGCGCGTTAGGCGTGACGGAGGTCATGCCGGCGTTGACCAGCGAAGGGGTGTTGGGCATCGCTCGGACGATTTTACGATCGTGACCCAGCGCGCGCGCCAGCTGATCGAGGGTGACGCCCGCGGCAATCGACACCACCAGCGTCTCTTTATTCAGGCTGGAGGTGATATCGCTCAGCACTTTGATCATGATGTTCGGCTTGACGGCGCCAAAGACGATATCGGCGACCTGGGCCACTTCCTGCGCGCTTTCGGCGGCGTTGATCCCGTATTGATCGCGCAACGCGGCGACCTTGTCCGGTGACGGGGTATAGACCCAAATCTGACCCGGCAGCACCTGCCCGCTGGCGATCAGGCCGCCCAGGATGGCTTTGCCCATGTTACCGCAGCCGATAAACCCGATTTTCTTGTCCATCACGATTCTCCGTCATTATGCGTTGTTTTCTCTGATTGATAGCTTAACAACGAAATGCAGGCGACAATAGTCGGCAGAGTTATTATGGGGAGACAATATGGCGATTTGGGTTGATGCGGACGCGTGTCCGAATGTGATTAAAGAGATTTTATTTCGCGCCGCCGAGCGCGTTCAGATGCCGCTGACGCTGGTGGCGAACCAGAATATTCGCGTACCGCCTTCGCGGTTCATCCGCTCTTTGCGCGTGCCGGCCGGGTTCGACGTGGCGGATAACGAAATTGTCCGCCTGTGCAGCGCGGAGGATCTGGTGATCACGGCGGATATTCCGCTGGCTGCCGAAGTGCTGGAAAAAGGGGCGGCGGCGCTCAATCCGCGCGGAGAGCGATACTCGCCGTCGACCATTCGCGAGAAGCTCACCATGCGCGATTTTATGGATACGATGCGGGCCAGCGGCGTGCAGACCGGGGGACCGGACAGCCTGTCACAGCGCGATCGTCAGCAGTTTGCTGCCGAACTGGATAAATGGCTGCTGGAAGTAAAGCGCCGCACAGCGTAATGATAATTATTGTCAATTTGTGGTACAGTGTGGCTTCCACAGGGTTGTCATCCCGTACCGCTTTGCAGTAAAGTAATCGCAACATCTTCTGCAATTATTTCTTTACACTCTTCAGCCATCCGGCATCAAGGGGAACACCTGGCTATGACCCAACCCATCTTTTTAGTTGGCCCCCGCGGCTGTGGGAAAACCACCGTTGGCCTGGAGCTGGCACGCGTGTGTCATCGCCAGTTTGTGGATACCGACCACTGGCTGCAAACCGAGGCCGGAAAAACCATCGCTGAGATTGTTGAGCAAGAGGGATGGGAGAGCTTTCGCGCGCGCGAAACGGCCGCGCTGAAAGCGGTCACCACCCCGTCTGCCGTGATCGCGACCGGGGGTGGCATTGTTCTGGCGGAGTGTAATCGTCACTTTATGCGCGAAAAGGGGATTGTGATATACCTTAGCGCGCCGGTGTCGGCCCTGGTTGGGCGTCTGGAAGCCTTTCCGGAAGATGGGCAACGCCCTGCGCTAACCTCCAGGCCGCTGAACGAAGAGGTGAGTGAAGTGCTGGCGGAACGCGATGCGTTATACCGCGAAGCGGCTCACCACGTGGTGGATGCGTCAGCCTCTCCCGAAGACGTTGTGATTCAGATTATTACCGCCCTGCGTTTGGCTTGTGCCAGCTAAGCGGCGTCTATACTTATAGCTCAGACATAAAAAAAGGATGAGCTATGCCAACCAGACCTCCCTATCCGCGTGAAGCGCGCATTGTTACCGTTGAAAAAGGCCATACGGGTCATACCGTGACCTGGTATCAACTGCGTGCCGATCACCCCAAGCCGGACTCGCTGATCAGTGAACACGAGACTGAACAGGAAGCGCTGGATGCGAAACGGCGCTATGAAGATCCCGACATAACCTGAATGTTTTCCTAAACGCTTCAGGATCGTGCCTGAATCACACTTTTTACTCATCGTGAAAGTTAAGCAGGAGTTAATATTTAGTTATTACAAGTAACTCTTGTATCGGCAGGCGATCTTTACATTTCGATGTCGGGATCACCTGCTACGCTTGGTGCTGTTTTGTTGAAAAAACGAACTGTGCAGCGTAGTGAGCCTGTACCTGTGTGCACGATGTTGGAGTAATGGAAGGCGATAAAGATGAAGGCAACGTTGGCGATCCTCACCATTGGTGTGGTCCCTGTAAGCGAAGTGTTACCGCTCTTAACCGAGCATGTATCTGAACAACAGATAACGCATCTTAGCCTGCTGGGGAAGATGAGTCGGGAAGAGGTCATGGAGGACTACGCTGTCGAGGCGGGGGAGGATCCCCTGGCGACGTTATTAAGTGACGGTAAACTGGCGCACGTTTCACGCCAGAAAATCGAGCGCTCGCTGCAGGGCGTGATAGAAGTGCTCGATAATCAAGGTTATGACGTTATTTTGCTGATGAGCACGGCTCCCATTAAGGGGCTCACGGCGCGCAATGCGATTTTGCTGGAACCTATGCGGATCATTCCGCCGCTGGTGGCCTCCATCGTGGATGGTCATCAGGTGGGGGTGATTGTCCCCATCGAGGAGCTCATGGATAACCAGGAGGCAAAATGGCACGTGCTGGAAAAAGTGCCCTTGTACGCGCTGGCGAATCCGTTCTGGGACAGCGAGGCCAAACTCATTGCGGCCGGGAAGGAACTGCTGGAGAGAGGGGCCGATGTCCTGATTCTGGACTGCCTGGGTTTCCACCAGCATCATCGTGATTTACTGCAAAAAGCGCTGGATGTCCCGGTGCTGTTATCCAACGTTCTGATGGCTCGCCTGGCCTCGGAACTGCTCGTGTAATGATTTTGCGTGACAGGTGATGAGCATGGCCCCTATAGTGAATTTTTATCTAAAAATATAAGGGCCAGTTCATGCTTCAGAGTAACGAATACTTTTCCGGTAAAGTGAAATCCATTGGTTTTACCAGCAGCAGCACTGGCCGCGCCAGCGTTGGCGTAATGGCAGAAGGGGAATACACCTTTGGCACGGCGGAAGCGGAAGAAATGACGGTCGTCAGCGGTGCGCTGAACGTCCTGCTGCCGGGCGAAACGGAATGGAAAGTTTACGCTGCCGGGCAAGTTTTCAACGTCCCTGGCCACAGCGAATTTCATTTGCAGGTGGCTGAGCCCACCTCTTATCTGTGCCGCTACCTGAAATAAAAAATTAGCCGGGTGGCGCTAACGCTTACCCGGCCTACGTTTTGCCCGTTATCGCTGCGCTTCGCCGCCGAGACCTTCCACCAGATTCTGAATCAACGCGGCCAGCTCGCCGGTCATCAGGATGAAATCCGCGTCAAAACGCTGGGCGTAATCTTCCCTGTCTATATCTTCGTTCTGATCGCGCAGCTCGTCGCAGAACTTCAGACGCTTCACGGAGCCGTCGTCGCACATCACGAACTGGATGCGCTGCTGCCAGTCGAGCGCCAGCTTGGTGACCACTTTACCCGCTTCGATGTGTACGGCGATCTCGTCGCTGACCAGATCCTGCTTCTTCGCGCGGATCACGCCGCCATCTTCCAGCAGGGCTTTCAGCTCGGCTTCATCAAGGATCTGGAAGCCCTGGGCCGCAGCGCCGCTGCGTACCCATTCGGTCAGCGTCAGCTCGATCGGCGTTTCCAGCGCCAGCGGAACGACCGGTAAAGATCCGATGCTTTTGCGCAGCAGGGCCAGCGTATCTTCTGCTTTCTTGGCGCTGGCGCAGTCCACCATGATCAGCCCGTTGACGGTGTCGATCCACATCATGGTCTGGCTGAAGCGGCTAAAGGCGCGCGGCAGCAGGGAGTGCAGTACTTCGTCCTTCAGCGAATCTTTTTCGGTTTTTTTCAGCTTGCGGCCCTGTTCGGCTTCCAGCTTAAAAATTTTCGCCTCGAGCGCCTGCTTAACCACCGGCGTCGGCAGGATTTTCTCTTCTTTACGGGCACAGACGATAATTTGACCCGTGCTGCTGGCGTGGGTCAGTGCATCGCTTTGTGAACCCATTGGCGGAACCCAACCGGTTTTTGCCATATCCTGGCTACCGCAAGGGGAAAAGGTATAAGCGGCTAACTGTTTTTCCATCTCTTCTGCACGCAGCGAAACGTCGCGGCTGAGACGGTAAACCATCAAATTTTTGAACCACAGCATGATAATTTCCACGGCCTTGTCGTTAAATCAGCGGGCATGATAACGAATTGTCGCATCGCTTGCATTGCTAATCGGGATGCGTGCTTCTACTCTGTTGATAATCAAAATAATGAGGAGAGTCTTGTGCGTATTGGGATCGATTTGGGTGGCACCAAAACAGAAGTTATCGCACTGAGCGAGCAGGGGCAGCAGCTGTTTCGCCATCGTCTGCCAACGCCGCGCGATGATTATCGCCAGACTATCGAGACGATTGCTCAACTGGTTGAGATGGCCGAGCAGGCGACAGGGCAAACCGGGAGCGTAGGGATGGGGATCCCGGGGTCGATCTCGCCGTATACCGGCGTGGTTAAAAATGCCAACTCCACCTGGCTCAACGGTCAGCCGTTCGATAAAGATTTGAGCCAACGTCTGAACCGGGAAGTGCGTCTGGCCAACGACGCTAACTGTCTGGCGGTCTCCGAGGCCATCGACGGCGCGGCGGCAGGTGCCCAGACCGTGTTTGCCGTGATCGTCGGTACCGGCTGCGGTGCGGGCGTGGCGTTTGGCGGACGCGCCCATATCGGCGGTAACGGCACCGCGGGTGAGTGGGGTCACAACCCGCTGCCGTGGATGGATGAAGACGAGCTTAAATACCGCGCTGAAGTGCCGTGCTACTGCGGAAAGCAGGGCTGTATTGAGACGTTTATCTCCGGTACCGGTTTTGCGACCGACTACCATCGCCTGAGCGGCCAGCCGCTCAAGGGTAATGAGATCATGCGTCTGGTCGAAGCGCAGGATCCGGTGGCGGAGCTGGCGCTGAGCCGCTACGAAATGCGGCTGGCGAAATCGCTGGCCCACGTGGTGAATATTCTCGATCCGGACGTGATTGTGCTCGGCGGCGGCATGAGCAACGTCGACCGGCTGTACGCCACGGTACCGAACCTGGTGAAACAGTGGGTTTTCGGCGGCGAGTGTGAAACCCCGATCCGCAAAGCTGTCCACGGTGACTCCAGCGGCGTGCGCGGCGCGGCGTGGCTGTGGCCGGAATAAAAGCAAATAGTGTTTATTCCCTCTCCCTGTGGGAGAGGGCAAGGGTGAAGGGCACCAGAACGCACCGTTCCACCCTTCACCCCACCGCAAATTCCTTATCCAGCCTGCTATACCCCAGCCCGTTAATTTTCTTCACCTTGATCTGCACCGGAATACGCTCTTTCATCGCCTCTACGTGGCTGATCACGCCGATGGTTTTCCCGGTGGCGTTTAGTGCGTCGAGCGCATCCAGCGCCGTATCCAGCGTCTCACTGTCGAGCGTGCCGAACCCTTCATCCAGGAACAGGGAATCGATTCGCGTTTTATGACTCACCAGATCGGAAAGCGCCAGCGCCAGCGCCAGGCTGACCAGGAAGCTCTCGCCGCCTGAGAGCGTGCGGGTATCACGAACCGCATCCGCCTGCCACGTATCCACCACTTCCAGCTCCAGCGCGTCGCTGGCCTTACGCTGCAATAAATAACGCCCGTGTAAACGGTTAAGCTGCTGGTTAGCAAGCCAGACAAGATTGTCCAGCGTCAGCCCCTGGGCGAACTTGCGGAACTTGTCGCCGGTGCTCGAGCCGATCAGCGCGTTCAGGTACCCCCAGTCGTCTGCCTGGCGCGCGGCCTCTTCAATTTCCTGCATCAACGCCAGCTGATGCTGCCGGTTATCGCTGTCCTGCTTAAGCTGCTGACGGAACTCACCCTGATGCGTGGTGTTCTCGCGCAGCCGTTGCGCCAGCTGCTGCAGCTGGCTTTGCAGCGCAGGAGCATCTTCGTTGAGCCCTTCCGGCCGCAGCGCCAGATGAGACTGCAGCTGTTGGTTCGCCTGATCGCAAAGGGCCGCGGCCTGCTGTATCTGGTTTTCCAGCGACTGCTTTCGCTGTTCGAGGTGGCGAATGGCATCGTCATCCAGCAGGGCGGCAAGAAACGCGTCCTGGTCGGCAAAGCAGCTCGCCGAGAGCGCCGCGCTGAACTGCGTCTGCGACTGCTGCAGTCGCTCTTGCTCCAGCTTTTCCTGCTGCTGCTGCGCGGTGAGCTGGCTTTGCAGCGACACGCATTCGTCGTGGATGGCGCGCCAGTTATCAGGGATAACCGGTTCGGCGTCTTCGCTGTTCGTTGCCGGAAGCGCGTCGAGCAGCGGCTTCAGGGCGTTTATGCGTTCCTGAAGCACGCCGTGCTGCGCTTGCTTCTCCTGCCACTGCGCGAATTCAGCTTCACGGGCCTGAAGCCAGGCGGCTTCCTGACCCTCTTCAGGTGCGTTAAGTGAGAGCGCGAGCAGGGCATGTTCTAGCGCCTGGCGCGTGGCCGCCAGCTGCTGCTGATACTGCCGCTCCTGCGCTTCCTGTTCGTTCAGCTGGTTCTGCAGGGTCAGCCGCTGGCTGAGCTGATAAAGCTGGCGCTCGTGCTGTTCCTGTTCGTTCAGCCATGGCGCGATATCGTCCTGAATATTCAAGGTAATGTTCAGGAACGTGCAGGCTGCCACCCACTCTTTAGTGAGCGCTTGCTCTTCCTGAGAAAGCGTCTGCGCGTCGTCTGTTTCACGCTGGATCTGCTGAGTCAGGGCATTGACCTGTCCCAGCACCAGCAGGCCTTCCTCTTTAAGCGCGGCGACCTCTTTTTCCAGGGCATCACGGCGGCGCTGGTTATCCGTCAGCTCAAGCGACTGATATTGCTCAACGGCCGGATGTTCGCAGGAACCGCACAGCGGACAGGGTTTACCCGCCTCAAGCTGCGAACGGTAATGCTCCAGCTTCTTGATTGTTGCTTCGGTTTCGCACAGGGCTTTCAGGTCGAGATAGTGCTGGTTTTTTTCTTTGTACTGCTGGCGGCGCAGCGTCAGCGTTTCATTGAGTTTATTTTGTTCGGCCTGCGCCTTCTGCACGCTTTCACCGCTCTGGCGCAGGCGCTTTTGCAGCGGCTGATAGCGGGCATGCAGCGACGTCAGCTGCTGGCGCAGCGTGCGTGACCGGGACTGCTGCTCCATGGCTACGCTGACTTCGTCCGCCGTTAGCGTCAGCGCATTTTCCGGCATCTCAGCCAGCTTGTTGCGTAATTCACCTATCCGCGCCGCAAGCGAGGCTAACTGCGTTTTATCGCGGTTAAGCTGCGAGAACTGGGCACGCCAGCCTGCAATCTCCAGGCCCAGCAGGCGATAACGCTCGTGCTCCGCCAGCCACTGCGCCAGCGACGTCAGTTCGGCCTGTAGCTGCTCGTGGTTACGCAGTGCAGAGTTGCGGATCCGCGCGCGCAGTGCGGTTTTGGCTTGTAAGCGAGTATTTACTTCGATAATACGCTGCTGCGTTTGCGTCAGGCGCGCGGTTTGTTCCTGCTGATGCTCCCAAAGCGGTCGAAGCTGGGCGGCGGGCAGAGCAAGCTGGAGTTTTGCCAGCTCAGGTGCTGCGTCCGCCAGCGCCTGTTGCGCATGCTGCTGGAGCGCGTTGACGCGCTGTTGCTCTCTTACGAGCTCTTCATGGCGCGTAAGCCACTGAAAATCTTTCTGTTGGCTTTGCTGCTGTTCCAGCAGGATTTTCTCTTCGTCAGTAAGTGCCTGCAAACTTTGCTGTAACTGCTGCTGTTGCTCTTCATTCAACAGCACGACGCCCGCCGCCTGCGCCTCGCATTTTTCAAGCACGCTGCGGGCGGCTTTGTGTTTTTCAAACACCATGGCGGAAATCTGGCCGTAGATCTCGGTGCCGGTCAGCTCTTCCAGCAGCTCGGCGCGATCGCTCGGCTTGGCGTTGAGGAAGGCGGCAAACTGCCCCTGTGAGAGCAGCATCGAGCGGGTAAAGCGGCCATAGTCCAGCCCGGTGAGCGCGGCGGTTTGCTCCAGTTTATCCGTCACTTTGTCGGCCAGGATTTTGCCATCTTCGCAGCGCGCCAGCTCAACGCGCGGTGCCTGCAGGTTCCCGTCAGGCTGGTTGCGCGCCCGGTTCTGGCTCCAGAAGGCGCGGTAGGCGATGCCTTTTACCTCGAACTCCACTTCCGCCAGGCACTCGGCGGTGTCGCGCGTCATCAGATCGTTTTGCGCCTGGGAGACCTTATTCAGGCGCGGCGTTTCGTGATAAAGCGCCAGACAGATGGCGTCGAGCAGGGTAGTTTTACCTGCCCCGGTCGCGCCGGTGATGGCAAACAGCCCGTTGCTGGCAAACGGCTCAGCGGTAAAGTCAATTTTCCACTCGCCCTTGAGGGAGTTGATATTTTTCAGGCGCAGGCTCAGAATTTTCACGCGTTTTCTTCCTCATCATTGAGCGCATGCAGGGTATGGCTGAACAGTTCGCTGAGTCTTGCGCGCTTCGTGTCGTCGATTTCCTCCTGCGAGAGCCTGCGTTCAAACACCTCTTCAACCCGAAGCTCACTGAGCGTTTCGCGTTGAGCGCTTAACAGAATTTTCTCGCGCTGCTCGCGGCTGCGGCGCACCAGTAACACCTCTACCGGCAAGTCTTCGGTCAGCGCCTGGATTTTTCGCTGCATATCGTGCAGGTAGTCGTCGGTGGTGATTTCGATATCCAGCCAGATGGGGGGATCTTGCTCGACGCCGCGCCACTGCTCCAGCTGGGCGGTAATGGCGTCGAGATCGCCCTTCAGCACCGCCAGCGGCTGGGTGACGGGCACCTCCAGCGTGTCGACGGCGCTGAGTTTTCCGTCAGAGAAGGTCACCAGATGCACGGATTTGGCTTTGCCCGTTTCGTCAAAGCTGAGCGAAAGGGGGGAGCCGCAGTAGCGGATGTGCTCGCAGCCACCGACGATCTGCGCCCGGTGAATGTGGCCGAGCGCGATGTAGTCGGCTGGCGGGAAGTTTTGCGCCGGAAAGGCATCCAGCGTGCCGATATAGATGTCACGCACGGCGTCACTTTTACTGGCCCCGACCGTGGTGAGATGCCCGGTTGCAATCACCGGTATCGGCTGGTCACCGCGCAATGCACAGGCTTCGGCGTGCTGCTGGTGGTAATAGTTGGTGATGGCCTGTAATAAATGCTGCTGCTTTTCCGTGCCCGACAGCCCCGCCTGGCTTTGCACGATGTCGCGCGGACGTAAAAACGGTATCGGACACAGCACCGCCCCCGGCGACCCGTCGCGTTTTTTCAGGATCTGCGGGGCGTGCCCGGCGCTGGCGACGACGGTGGTATTGAGAAACGCCAGGATGTCGCGGGATTCATTTAGCGTTGCGACGGAATCATGGTTGCCGGCGACGATCACCAGATGACAGCCGGTTTGCTGCAAATTCACCACGAAGCGGTTATACAGCTCGCGCGCATAGCTCGGCGGCGAGCCGGTATCAAAGATGTCACCCGCCACGATAATCGCATCCACCTCGTGCGTCCGGGCCGTTTCCAGCAGCCAGCCCAGGAACGCTTCATGTTCAGCCGCACGGCTTTTGCTGTAAAAATTTTGACCCAGATGCCAGTCCGAGGTGTGAAGTATGCGCATAGCTGATCCGTGGCAAAAAAGAGAAAGCAGGATTATAAACGTTCAGAGAAGGGAAAATAACCGCTGTAATAAAACAACGGTTTGCCCGTTAACGTGGTACTGTTTTTCATAAATCTGTCATAAATCTGACGCATAATGGCGCCGAATTACAAACTTGTAACGTAAATAAGATAAGACAGGGCAAAGTATGGCGAGACGTATTCTGGTCGTAGAAGATGAAGCTCCAATTCGTGAAATGGTGTGCTTCGTGCTCGAACAAAATGGCTTCCAGCCGGTTGAAGCAGAAGATTATGACAGTGCAGTGAACCAGCTGAATGAACCCTGGCCCGATCTGATTCTGCTGGACTGGATGCTGCCCGGCGGCTCCGGGCTGCAGTTTATCAAACACCTGAAGCGTGAAGCGCTGACCCGCGATATACCTGTCGTGATGCTCACGGCGCGCGGAGAAGAAGAGGATCGCGTGCGCGGTCTGGAGACCGGCGCGGACGATTACATTACCAAACCGTTCTCCCCCAAAGAGCTGGTGGCCCGCATTAAAGCCGTAATGCGCCGTATTTCGCCGATGGCGGTGGAAGAGGTGATCGAAATGCAGGGGCTGAGCCTTGATCCTACCTCTCACCGCGTGATGACCGGGGAAAATCCCCTCGACATGGGGCCAACCGAATTTAAACTCCTGCACTTCTTTATGACCCACCCGGAACGCGTGTACAGCCGCGAGCAGTTGCTGAATAACGTCTGGGGAACTAACGTGTATGTCGAAGACCGGACGGTTGACGTACATATCCGCCGCCTGCGAAAAGCGCTGGAACTGAGCGGCCACGATCGCATGGTGCAGACGGTCCGCGGCACGGGTTATCGTTTTTCTACCCGTTTCTGAACAATGACAGGAGTGTGACGCGTGCTGGAACGTCTGTCATGGAAAAGGCTCGTCTTTGAACTGATCTTATGCTGTATTCCGGCCTTCATTCTGGGGGCCTTTCTTGGACACCTGCCGTGGTTTCTGCTGGCGTCGGTCACCGGGCTGCTCATCTGGCATTTCTGGAACCTGCTGCGCCTCTCCTGGTGGCTGTGGGTTGACCGAAGCATGACGCCGCCGCCGGGAAGCGGCAGCTGGGAGCCGCTGCTGTACGGTCTGCATCAGATGCAGATGCGTAATAAAAAGCGCCGCCGCGAGCTGGGAAGCCTGATTAAGCGTTTTCGCAGCGGTGCAGAGTCGCTGCCGGATGCCGTGATCCTGACGACCGAAGAAGGGACGATCTTCTGGTGTAACGGCCTGGCGCAGCAGCTGCTGGGCCTGCGCTGGCCGGATGACAATGGACAGAATATCCTCAACCTTCTGCGTTATCCCGAGTTAACGCTGTATCTGAAAAAGCGTGATTTCACCCGTCCGCACAATCTTAAGCTCAATAATGGCCGCCATCTGGAAATACGCGTGATGCCCTACAGCGATAAGCAGTGGCTGATGGTGGCGCGCGATGTTACCCAGATGCACCAGCTGGAAGGGGCGCGTCGCAACTTCTTCGCCAACGTCAGTCACGAACTGCGTACCCCGCTGACCGTGCTGCAGGGCTACCTGGAGATGATGCAGGAGCAAACGCTTGAAGGTGCGCCGCGTGAAAAAGCGCTGCACACCATGCGCGAGCAAACGCACCGGATGGAAGGGCTGGTGAAGCAGCTGCTGACGCTCTCGAAGATTGAAGCGGCGCCAACGCTCGCGCTGAATGACACCATTGATGTCCCGATGATGCTGCGGGTCGTGGAGCGTGAAGCGCAGACGTTAAGCCACAAAAAGCATCACCTGACCTTTGACGTCGACAACACGCTGAAGGTGCTGGGCAGCGAAGATGAGCTGCGCAGCGCCATTTCCAACCTGGTGTATAACGCGGTGAATCATACGCCGGAGGGGACGGATATCGTGGTGCGCTGGCACCATACCCCAACGGGGGCCGAGTTTAGCGTGGAGGACAACGGGCCGGGGATTGCGCCGGAGCATATTCCGCGTCTGACCGAGCGCTTCTACCGTGTGGATAAAGCGCGATCGCGCCAGACGGGCGGAAGCGGCCTGGGGCTGGCAATTGTGAAACACGCGGTGAATCACCATGAAAGCCGTCTCGATATTCAGAGTACGCTGGGTAAAGGAACCCGCTTCAGTTTCGTTATTCCGGAACGATTAATTGCCAAAAAGATCGCCTGACGGCGGGCGTGTCATTTTACCTTTCCACGGGTCAGCCATCGCTGGCCCGTTTGCTTTGCAGTCAAGCGAAACGCGGATGAATTTTATACGGCTGGCTGTTTTTTGTTCGCATGATTAGCCATGGGTTTTTCTTATAAACAGCGTATTGTGCTGGTGCGTATTTTCATGCTGGCATATTGTTCTGGTTTTGCGATCCCACCTTGCCTTTAAACGTTATAAGCGTTTAAATTGCGCCCCAGATACTGTCAGACCGACTGTATTTGCGTGGTAAATCGAAAAACTATTCTTCTCCACGCCAGGACGGGAGCATTTCCCGCTGAAATTGAGCAAATTTTCGGCTGTATCGTCCCGTGAGGGATATCGAAAATCTCAATGTTTTCAACACCACATCCACAGGCAGTAAGGTTTTATGACCCATCACTTAAAATCGCGTGACATCATCGCGCTGGGCTTTATGACATTTGCGCTGTTCGTTGGCGCAGGCAACATCATTTTCCCTCCAATGGTTGGCTTACAGGCGGGTGAACACGTCTGGACCGCCGCGTTTGGTTTCCTGATTACTGCCGTGGGTCTGCCGGTGCTGACCGTCATCGCGCTGGCGAAAGTCGGCGGCGGTGTGGATAGCCTCAGCACCCCGATTGGCAAAGTGGCGGGCGTTCTGCTGGCAACCGTCTGCTATCTCGCCGTTGGCCCGCTGTTTGCGACCCCGCGTACGGCAACCGTGTCCTTCGAAGTGGGTATTGCTCCCCTGACCGGTGACGGTGCGATGCCGCTGTTTATCTACAGCCTGATCTACTTCGCGATCGTGATTCTGGTTTCCCTCTATCCGGGCAAGCTGCTGGATACCGTGGGTAACTTCCTGGCTCCGCTGAAAATTGTGGCGCTGATTGTTCTGGCGGTAGCGGCCATCGTCTGGCCAGCCGGCCCGATTAGCGACGCGATGGACGCCTATAAAAACGCCGCGTTCTCTAACGGCTTTGTGAACGGCTACCTGACGATGGACACGCTGGGCGCGATGGTGTTTGGTATTGTTATCGTTAACGCCGCGCGTTCCCGCGGTGTGACCGAAGCGCGTCTGCTGACCCGCTACACCATCTGGGCTGGCCTGATGGCCGGCGTGGGGCTGACGCTGCTGTATCTGGCGCTGTTCCGTCTGGGTTCCGATAGCGCCATGCTGGTTGAGCAGAACGCCAACGGTGCGGCTATCCTTCACGCCTACGTGCAGCACACCTTCGGCGGTGCGGGCAGTATGCTGCTGGCAGCGCTGATCTTCCTGGCCTGTCTGGTTACCGCGGTTGGCCTGACCTGCGCCTGCGCAGAGTTCTTTGCACAGTATCTGCCGCTTTCTTACCGCACCCTGGTATTTATCCTCGGTATCTTCTCCATGGCGGTGTCTAACCTCGGTCTGAGCCACCTGATTCAGGTCTCTATTCCGGTGTTGACGGCGATTTATCCGCCGTGCATCGTACTGGTAGTGCTGAGCTTTACTCGTCCGTGGTGGAACAACTCTTCACGAATTATTGCGCCAGCCATGTTTATCAGCCTGATTTTTGGTATCCTTGACGGGATTAAAGCATCAGCTTTCGCGCACATACTGCCGGCATGGACACAGCGTCTGCCGCTGTCCGAGCAGGGTCTGGCCTGGTTGATGCCTACCGTTGTTGCACTGGTTCTGGCGATTATCTGGGACCGTGCTGCAGGGCGTCAGGTCGCATCGAACGCTCATTAATCAACGGCAACAAACTGTTTAACCACGGGGCTTAAGGCCCCGTGGTTTTTTGTTTTTTTCGTGTTGAATGGCAAGATTTAAATGGAAAGCACTAACAAACTTAAACGTGGATTGAGCACGCGCCACATCCGCTTTATGGCGCTGGGCTCTGCTATCGGCACCGGTCTTTTTTATGGCTCGGCAGATGCCATCAAAATGGCCGGTCCTAGCGTTCTGCTGGCGTACATTATCGGCGGCGTGGCGGCGTATATCATCATGCGCGCCCTCGGCGAAATGTCGGTTCACAACCCCTCCGCCAGCTCATTCTCCCGCTACGCGCAGGAAAACCTCGGCCCGCTGGCCGGGTTTATCACCGGCTGGACCTACTGCTTCGAAATCCTGATTGTTGCGATTGCCGACGTGACGGCGTTTGGCATCTACATGGGCGTCTGGTTCCCGGCGGTACCGCACTGGATTTGGGTGCTGAGCGTGGTGCTGATCATTTGCGCCGTCAACCTGATGAGCGTGAAGGTGTTCGGCGAGCTGGAGTTCTGGTTCTCCTTCTTCAAGGTCGCGACCATCATCATCATGATTGTGGCCGGTTTCGGGATTATTATCTGGGGGATTGGCAACGGCGGGCAGCCGACCGGGATCCACAACCTCTGGAGCAACGGCGGCTTCTTCAGCAACGGCTGGCTCGGGATGGTGATGTCGCTGCAGATGGTGATGTTCGCCTACGGCGGTATCGAGATTATCGGTATCACCGCCGGGGAAGCGAAAGATCCGGAGAAATCCATTCCGCGCGCCATCAACTCTGTGCCGATGCGTATTCTGGTGTTCTACGTGGGTACGCTGTTCGTGATCATGTCCATTTACCCGTGGAATCAGGTAGGCACCAACGGTAGCCCGTTTGTCCTGACCTTCCAGCATATGGGCATTGCGTTTGCGGCCAGCATTCTGAACTTTGTGGTGCTGACCGCGTCGCTTTCGGCGATTAACAGTGACGTCTTTGGCGTAGGCCGTATGCTGCACGGCATGGCGGAGCAGGGCAGTGCGCCGAAGGTGTTCGCCAAAACCTCACGCCGCGGCACGCCGTGGGTGACCGTCGTGGTGATGACCGTGGCGCTGCTGTTCTCGGTTTACCTGAACTACATCATGCCGGAGAACGTCTTCCTGGTGATTGCATCCCTGGCGACCTTCGCAACCGTCTGGGTGTGGATCATGATCCTGCTGTCGCAGATTGCCTTCCGCCGTCGCCTGTCGCCGGATGAGGCGAAAGCGCTGAAGTTCAAAGTACCGGGCGGCGTTGCGACGACCGTCGTGGGGCTGATCTTCCTGGTGTTTATCATTGGCCTGATTGGCTACCATCCGGACACCCGCATTTCACTGTACGTGGGCTGCGCGTGGATTGTGCTGCTGCTGGTGGGCTGGGTGTTTAAATGCCGCCGCGACCGTCAGCTGGCGGAAGCGCAGTAATCTTTTTTTCTCCCTCTCCTTGTGGGAGAGGGTTGGGATGAGGGCATCAGGCTGCACTGGTGCCTCCTCCCCCGTCCTCCTCCCCCAATAAATCCCATCATGGTGAGCTATCCTTAACCACCCTGTGGCAAGGTGACGTCAATTTCATCAAAGGGGATTCGTGATGTTAAATGCCTGGCACCTTCCGGTTGCCCCATTTGTTAAGCAAAACAAAGACAACCTGGTGATTACGCTCTGGCTGGCGGGTGAAAACCAGCCTGAACGCGTGACGCTCCGCGCCGAAATCGATAACGAAGAGACCGGGTTGAAAATGCACAAGCTGCGCAGCCAGCCGCAGCCTGGCATCACGGCCTGGCGGGTGAATATCGACCTGCGCAGCGGGCAGCCTCGCCGCCGCTACAGCTTTAAGCTTTTGTGGAACAACCGTCAGCTGTGGTTTACCCCGCAGGGGTTTAGCCGTTTCCCGCCCGCACGGCTGGAACAGTTTGCGGTCGATTACCCGGATAACGGCCCGCAGTGGGTTAACGATCAGGTCTTTTACCAGATTTTCCCGGACCGTTTTGCGCGCAGCGAAAAGCGCACTGCCGACCAGGATAAGATCTATCACCACCATGCGGCGGGTCATGACATTATTCTGAAAGCGTGGGACGAGCCGTTAACCGCGCAGGCGGGCGGATCGACCTTCTACGGCGGCGATCTCGACGGCATCAGCGAAAAGCTGCCGTACCTGAAAAAACTCGGCGTGACGGCGCTGTATCTCAACCCGGTATTTAAAGCCCCGAGCGTACACAAGTACGATACCGAAGATTATCGCCACGTTGACGCGCAGTTTGGCGGTGACGAGGCGCTGCTGCGCCTGCGTAAGAACACTCAAAACGAAGGCATGCGCCTGATTCTGGACGGCGTGTTCAACCACAGCGGAGATTCGCATACGTGGTTTGACCGGCATAACCAGTCGATGGGCGGGGCATGTCATAACCCGGACTCGCCGCAGCGCGACTGGTACAGCTTTAACGAGGAGGGGCGTGCGCTGGACTGGCTGGGTTACCCAAGCCTGCCGAAGCTGGATTTCCAGTCGCCGTCTCTGGTGAACGAGATTTACGGCGGGGAAGACAGCATCGTGCGCCACTGGCTTAAGGCACCATGGAATATGGACGGCTGGCGCCTGGACGTGGTGCATATGCTCGGTGAAGCGGGCGGAGCGCGGAATAACCTTCAGCACGTCGCCGGGATCACTCGCTCGGCGAAAGCGGCCCAGCCGGAGGCGTTCGTTTTTGGCGAGCACTTTGGTGACGCGCGCCAGTGGCTGCAGAACGATGCGGAAGATGCGGCGATGAACTATCGCGGCTTTACCTTCCCGCTGTGGGGATTCCTCGCCAACACCGATATCTCCTACGATCCAAATCATATCGACGCGGAAACCTGCATGGCGTGGATGGAGAACTACCGCGCCGGGCTGTCGCATCAGCAGCAGCTGCGGATGTTTAACCAGCTCGATAGCCACGATACCGCGCGCTTTAAATCCCTGCTGGGCAAGGATGTCGCGCGTCTGCCGCTGGCGGTCACCTGGCTCTTCACCTGGCCGGGCGTGCCGTGCATCTACTACGGAGACGAGGTGGGGCTGGACGGCAACAACGATCCGTTCTGCCGCAAAACCTTCCCGTGGGAGCCAGAGAAGCAGGACAAGGTGCTGTTCAGCCTGTATCAGCGCCTGGCGAAGCTGCGTAAGCAGAGCCTTGCCCTGCGCTACGGCGGCTGTCAGGTGGTCTATGCGCACGATAACGTGGTGGTGTTTGCTCGCGTCTACAATCAGCAGCGCGTGCTGGTGGCCGTTAACCGGGGCGAGGCGTGCGAAGTGGTGCTGGATGATTCACCGCTGCTGAAGGTGGCGGCGTGGAAGAATAAAGAGGGCAAGGCGACGATACAGGACGGCGTGCTGGCGCTGCCTGCGGTATCCGCGACGATCTGGTTCGGCAGTTAAGACCTGCTAATGTTTCCACCTTTTAAGATGGCGCAAATGCAACGATTTGTGTCAATCTTAACGGATCGTTTACGGTGAAGGTGGAAACATGGACGAGCTTTACATCCTTGGCTGTTTGTTCCTGGTATTTGCGCTGCTGGTTGCGCCCGTGCTTGCGGTTATCGGGTTTAACCGAAGTACGGCAGCGCGGCAGGAGATAGCCCTGCTGCGCCAGCGCATTGAGGCGCTTGAGCACCGCGGCGTGTCTGAGAACGCGCCGGAACCGGTGCAGACCGCCGCGCCGGAGGCTGTTACCGCGCCGATAGTGGAGGAAGCTCCCGCGGCTGCTGACCCCTGGCGCCCCGATATTTCCGCTTCCGTGGCAGAACCCGCTCTGGCGCCTGCGCCAGCGGCAAAACAGCCTTCAGCCTTTGGCGGCATCCTGACGTCGCTGGCGCGCTGGTTCATGCAGGGCAATCCGCTGGCGAAGCTGGGCATTCTGCTGCTCTTCCTCGGCCTCTCTTTCCTGCTGCGCTATACCGTCGAACATTCCCTGTTCCCGCTTGAGCTGCGCCTCGTGGCAACGGCGCTGTTTGCCGTTATTCTGCTGGCGATTGGGTGGCGGGTGCGGCACAGGCAGCGCGTCTATGCGCTGATCCTCCAGGGCGGGGCGACCGGCGTGCTATACCTGACGGTGTTTGGTGCATTTCGGCTCTGGCAAATGTTGCCGATGACGCTGGCCTTTACGCTGCTGGTGGTGATTTGCGCGGCGAGCGTCGGGCTGGCGGTGCTGCAGAAGGCGCTGAGCCTGGCCATGCTGGCGAGCCTTGGCGGATATCTCGCGCCGCTGCTCTTATCTACCGGGGGCGGCAGCTTTGTCGCGCTGTTCTCTTTCTATCTTCTGCTGTCCATCGGCATTCTCGCGATCAGCATCTGGCAGCACTGGCGCGAGCTGAACCTGCTCGGGCTGCTGTTCACGTTCGGCGTGGGCGGCCTGTGGGGGCTGAATGACTACCAGCCCGAAGACTATTGGATCTGCCAGCTGTTCCTGATTGCCAATACGCTGATATTCGGCGTGCTGAGCGTGGCGCTGTCGCTGCGGGCGCAGGAGAAAGGGAAGCAGATTATCGACGGCGTGCTGCTGTTCGCCCCGCCGCTGATCGGCTTCGGGATGCAGTACGGCATGACCCGACACTGGGAATATGGCCCGGCGCTGAGCGCGCTGGGATACGGAGCATTTTATCTCACCCTCGCATACCTCGCGCTGCGTCGCTATCCCTCCCTCGGACGACCGCTGGTCATGGCGGCGCTGGCGATCGGCGGCGGGTTTGCCACGCTCGCCATTCCGCTGGCGCTGTCGGCGCGCTGGACGGCGATGGCCTGGGCGCTGGAGGGGCTGGGGATTCTCTGGCTGGGCGTGCAGCAGCATCAGCGTCGCATGAGCTATAGCGGGACGGCGCTGCTGGTGCTGGCGCTCGGCAGCGCGCTGTGGGCACAAACGGACGGCGTTACGGCGCTGAGCCTGTTCCTCATCTTCGCCATCCTCAGCCTTTGCTGGCTGGCTGCGGCCTGGCTGTGGCGGAATCTCTTTCTGCCGGTCAGCTGGGCGCTACTGGCAGGCGGGCTGCTGTTCTGGATAGTGGCGCAGCTGGGCGCGTCGCAGCTGGTACTGACGAAGGAATTACCGATTCTGGCGGGCGTGCTGGCGCTGACGGCGGCGTCGGTCTGGGGCTGGCGGCAGGTGGCTGCTAGCCTGACGTGGCGGGAGCTGGATGCCAGCAAATGGCTGCTGTGGCCGGTTATGCTGCTGATGGTGGGTTATCAGCTCTGGCATCAGCAGATCGTTACCGCCGGCTGGTCAAACCTGGCCTGGTGCGTTGCGCTTCCTGCCGCGCTAATGCTGTTGCGGCGCGATGGTGAAAGACTCCTGCCGCGCATCGCGATGGGGCTGCATTTGTCGCTGTTCTGGATGATTTTGCTGGCGCTGGCCGCGGAGCTTTACTGGTTTGCCCGGTCTCTGCCGTGGGGAATGGCGGCCTGGGGAAGCGGATTAGCGATGGCCGCAGGCGGCGGGGTGATTATGGCGCTTTCTGCAGCCGTACGGCGTCGCGTGTGGCCGTTCCGGGAGTGGCCTGCGCTCTATGCGTGTCTGGCATCGATCCCTGTCGTCGTGGCGCTGCTGGTATTGCTGGTGGTGACCAATTTCCAGGACGGCGTGGTCTATCGTCAGACCTGGCTGCCGCTGGTGAACCCGCTCGAGGAAGGTGCTGCGTTCGCCTTGCTGGGGCTGGTGGTCTTTTATTGGGTGGTGGATCGCTACTACCCGTCATGGCTTGCGCAAGCGCGCCCGTGGCCTGCCGTCGCGATTATGGCGTTTGGCTTCTGGTGGCTAAACGGTGTGCTGATGCGCGCCCTGGCCTGGTACGGCGACGTGGCCTGGAATATGGCATCGCTGTGGGATTCGCGGCTGATCCAGACAAGCTTTGCCCTGTTCTGGATGTTGAGCGCGCTGGTGGTCATGATCCATGCCACCCGCAAGGCTTCCCGGCAGGAGTGGCTTTGCGGTGCCGCGCTGCTGGGTGTGGTGATGGTGAAACTGATGCTGGTGGACAGCGCGGGCGGAGGCGGTCTGTCGCGCGCGGTGGCGTTTATCGGCGTGGCGATATTGGTACTGATAGTGGGCTATTTCTCGCCGCTACCGCCAAAAACAGGAGATGAAAAATGAAATGGATGAAAGCGGTTGCGTGTACCGCGCTGCTGGCGCTTTCCGGCCCGGCGTTCTGCGACGAAGTACCAACGGAATCGCCCCGTGACTATGCCTTTGGTCGTTCACTCGACACGTCCGTTCCTTCCCGGTGGTATCGGGTAATGCTGCCGCTTGCCGTCTATGAGCAAAGCACGTCGCCGGATCTGCACGATGTCCGCGTCTTTAACCAGTCGGGTGAGCCGGTTCCCTTTAGCCTGATCGCCGCGACGCGCCCGCAGGCGACAGCGCAATCCACGGCGCTGCGCCTCTTTCCGCTTGACGCCTCGCCGCTCGCGGCTGCCTCAGACGCCGGTGACAGCGATAAGATCCGGCTCCGATCCCGAAACGGCATTGAGATTGTGCTGGAGGGGCAAAAAGCCGCTGCGGCCGGGCAACATTACCTACTGACCCTGCCGGAGCAGACGACGGGTGAACTGGTCATATCCCAGCTGCAGCTCCTCTGGAATACCCATGAGACGCCGTGGCAGGGAACGGCGTCGGTCTATTACAGCGAGGATCTCAAGCGGTGGTATACCCTGCGCGAGGATATGCCGCTGCTGGACGTCGTCAGCGGTCAGGATCGTCTTAAGCTCGATCGGCTCGATACCGATACGGTTTTATCTCCCGATGCGAATCGCTATCTCATGGTGGTGCTGAATACGCAGAGCCAGGGGGTAACGTTGACCGGCGTAAACGCAATCAGCGCACCTGCCCAGACGGCCCCGGAAGAGATTAGTCTTGAAGGGGAAGGTGAGCAGCTATCGACAAGTGAAGCTCAGTGGCGCTGGGCGCGCCCGCAGCCGCTGAGTGCTGTCAGCATCTCGCTGAACGGCGATGGCGTTCTTCCCGTGGAGATCGCGTGGCGGAGTACCGAAAAAGAGGCATGGCACCCCCTGAAGAAAGAGGTTATTTACCGTCTGGAGGGGAAAACGTCCGGACCGGTTTCGCTTAGCGGGGGCCTGGTGCAGGCAGTGAAAATCACGACGCTGAATGCGCGACTGCCAGAATACCTGCCGAGCGTTACGGGGCATCGCGACCGCTATGATCTTGTGTTCAACGCGCAGGGGAAAGCGCCGTACGTCCTCGCATGGGGCAACGGTGCCGCAAAGCCTGCCAGCGTGGAGCCTGACATGCTGATCCCAGCCGACCTGCGCAAGACCTATGATATGGCGAACCTGCCGCAGGCCGATATTGTGGATGATGTCGCGTTGGGCGGCGAGGGGCGGCTGAACGCCACCTCTGCAGCTGAGCGGGCGAGCTGGCTGAACGCCCTGCTGGTATGGGGCGTACTGATTGCGGGCGTGATCCTGCTGGCGGGCATGGCCTGGCGCATCTGGCGAGAGACGCAGCGTAAGGCATAAAAAAAGGCCCGCATAAGCGGGCCTTTTTCGTAAACCGTGCCGATTACAGGCTGGATACGTTCTCAGACAGGTATTTAGCTACGCCGTCTGGGGAAGCAGCCATACCTTCTTTACCTTTTTCCCACTGAGCCGGGCACACTTCGCCGTGCTCTTCGTGGAACTGCAGCGCGTCAACCATGCGCAGCATTTCGTCGATGTTACGACCCAGCGGCAGATCGTTCACAACCTGGTGACGAACGATGCCGTTCGCGTCGATCAGGAAGGAACCGCGCAGCGCAACGCCAGCGTCCGGATGTTCGATACCGTAAGCCTGCTGGATTTCGCGTTTGATGTCCGCAACCATTGCGTATTTCACCGCACCGATGCCGCCTTTGTCGACAGGGGTGTTACGCCATGCGTTGTGTACAAACTCAGAGTCGAAGGAGACGCCAACAACTTCCACGCCACGCTTCTGGAATTCTTCATAACGTTTGTCGAACGCGATCAGCTCAGACGGGCAAACGAAAGTGAAGTCCATTGGCCAGAAGAACAGAACGGTCGCTTTACCGTTGGTGTGCTGTTTGAAGTTGAAGTTTTCAACGATTTCACCGTTGCCCAGAACTGCTGCAGCTGTAAAATCCGGAGCCGGACGAGTTACCAGAACCATATGATTCTCCTGTAGATACTAAGGTTATTTGGAACGCAACGCGAGCCAGTATAGAGAGTGTGCATCGATAAGACAAAGAGGTGGTGACAATCGTTCCGCCAGCTTTTACCTATCAATGTCATTTTTATACACAAAATCATTCAAGTTGCATCAAGGCGGCAAGTCTGGGAATCCCCAGGAGCTTACTGAAGTAAGTGACTGGGGTGAGCAGACGTAGCCAACGCAGAGGCAGCTTGAAGGATGACGTGTATTTAAAGCTGTTTGTTTTTCGCCTGCACCATCATGCGCGGGTAAAACTGCCAGAAGCGGGTCTCCAGCGCATCGTAATGTTCATCCAGGTCATACCAGGAATCCCGCAGCGCATCCAGGCGCGGGCGACGGCTCGCCATCCCGTTCAACACGTTCTGGATGAAGTCCATCTCGCGATAGCGCTCCAGCCAGCGTTCCGACCACAGATAGTTGTTCAGATTCACAAAGCGCGGCGGCGAGTCGGGCAGAATGATCGACACCTGCTGGTGGGCATAGCGCACAAATTCTGGCAGGGGTAGCTCCGGCGAGAGCTGTGCCCAGTGGCGCGACAGGAAGTGATCCCACATCACGTCAAGCGTGATCGGCGCAACGCGGCGCGTTTCAGGGCGGAACCACGCTTTGGCTTCCGTCACTTCCGGCAGTTTATCCGTCAGCACGTCGATGCGGCGGTGCATAAAAATCCCGTCGACAACCTCAGGGGAGTAGTCTTCTGCGGGATTACCGCGTACGAAATCGGCCAGCAAATTGCCCGAGAGGGAACTGTCAGCAAGGTGCGCGAGATGCAGGTGAGCGAGAAAATTCATGCGTTTTATTTGTCCGGGGGCGGCTAGTTGTTGCAGCAAAAGGGTGTGAGCACTAGACTATGCCGCCTGTTTTTAAGTCACGAGTATACGTCATGCGCGTCGCCGATTTCTCCTTTGAACTACCTGAATCCCTGATTGCTCACTATCCCATGCCTGAGCGCAGCAGCTGTCGCTTACTGTCACTGGATGGGCCAACGGGCGAGCTGACGCACGGTACTTTCACCGATTTGCTCGACAAGCTCAACCCTGGCGATCTGCTGGTCTTTAACAATACCCGCGTGATCCCGGCGCGCCTGTTCGGCCGTAAAGCCAGCGGAGGCAAGATTGAAGTGCTGGTCGAACGTATGCTCGATGATAAACGTATTCTGGCACATATTCGCGCATCTAAGGCGCCAAAGCCGGGCGCGGAGCTGCTGCTGGGCGATGATGAGAGCATCAAAGCGACCATGACCGCGCGCCACGACGCGCTGTTCGAGGTGGAGTTCAACGACGAACGTACGGTGCTCGATATCCTGAACGCCATCGGCCACATGCCGCTGCCGCCGTATATTGAGCGTCCGGACGAAGAGGCTGACCGCGAGCTGTACCAGACCGTCTACAGCCAGAAGCCTGGCGCTGTCGCTGCGCCGACCGCGGGCCTGCATTTTGATGAGCCGCTGCTGGAGAAACTGCGCGCGAAGGGCATTGAGATGGCGTTCGTGACGCTCCACGTCGGCGCGGGTACCTTCCAGCCGGTGCGCGTGGACAGCATTGAAGATCACATCATGCACTCTGAGTATGCTGAAGTGCCTCAGGACGTGGTGGACGCGGTGCTGGCGGCGAAAGCGCGCGGCAGCCGCGTCGTGGCGGTTGGTACTACGTCCGTGCGCTCACTCGAGAGCGCCGCGCAGGCGGCTAAAAACGGTCTTATCGAGCCGTTCTTTGGCGATACGCAGATCTTTATCTACCCGGGCTATCAGTACAAAGTAATTGACGCGCTGGTGACCAACTTCCATCTGCCTGAATCGACGCTGATTATGCTGGTTTCCGCGTTTGCTGGTTATCAGCACACTATGGCGGCCTACAAGTCTGCGGTAGAACAAAAATATCGCTTTTTTAGCTACGGGGACGCGATGTTTATCACGTACAATCCGCAGGCTTTGAATGAGCGTGTCGGGGAATAAGTCCGCGGCACCGTTTTACAACGTTGGACTGTTTTTCTGACGTCGGAGAAAAAATGAAATTTGAACTCGATACCACCGACGGTCGCGCGCGTCGCGGTCGCCTGGTGTTTGATCGCGGCGTGGTGGAAACCCCCGCGTTTATGCCTGTGGGCACGTACGGCACCGTAAAAGGGATGACGCCGGAAGAAGTAGAAGCCACTGGCGCACAGATTATCCTCGGCAACACCTTCCACCTTTGGCTGCGTCCGGGTCAGGAGATCATGAAGCTCCACGGCGATCTGCACGATTTCATGCAGTGGAAAGGCCCAATCCTGACCGATTCCGGCGGCTTCCAGGTCTTCAGCCTGGGCGATATCCGTAAGATCACCGAGCAGGGCGTTCACTTCCGTAACCCGATCAACGGCGATCCGATTTTCCTCGATCCGGAAAAATCGATGGAGATTCAGTACGATCTCGGCTCTGATATCGTGATGATCTTCGACGAATGTACGCCATACCCGGCAGACTGGGATTACGCCAAGCGTTCAATGGAGATGTCTCTGCGCTGGGCGAAGCGAAGCCGTGACCGCTTTGACTCCCTGCAGAACAAAAATGCGCTGTTCGGCATTATCCAGGGCAGCGTTTACGAAGATTTACGCGATATCTCGGTTAAAGGTCTGGTAGAGATAGGTTTTGATGGCTACGCTGTCGGCGGTTTGGCTGTAGGTGAGCCGAAGGAAGACATGCACCGCATTCTGGAGCATGTTTGCCCGCAAATCCCTGCGGATAAACCACGATACCTGATGGGCGTGGGTAAACCGGAAGATCTGGTTGAAGGCGTACGCCGCGGCATTGATATGTTCGACTGCGTCATGCCAACCCGCAACGCGCGTAACGGCCATTTGTTCGTTACCGATGGCGTGGTGAAAATCCGTAACGCGAAGCATAAGAGTGACACCAGCCCGCTCGATTCTGAGTGCGATTGCTATACCTGTCGCAATTATTCTCGCGCGTATCTGCATCATCTCGATCGTTGCAACGAGATTTTGGGCGCGCGTCTCAATACCATTCATAATCTTCGTTATTATCAGCGCTTAATGGCTGGTTTACGTAAGGCTATCGAAGAGGGTAAATTAGAGAGCTTCGTGACCGATTTCTACCAACGTCAGGGGCGGGATGTTCCACCGTTGAACGTTGATTAATTTTAATAATGAGGGAATTTGAATGAGCTTTTTTATTTCTGATGCGGTAGCGGCAACAGGTGCTCCAGCGCAGGGCAGCCCGATGTCTCTGATTCTGATGCTGGTTGTGTTCGGTCTGATCTTCTACTTCATGATCCTGCGTCCACAGCAGAAGCGCACCAAAGAGCACAAAAACCTGATGAACTCCATTGCGAAAGGCGATGAAGTGCTGACTAACGGTGGTCTGGTCGGTCGCGTAACCAAAGTGGCTGAAAACGGCTACATTGCTATCGCCCTGAACGACACCACTGAAGTGGTCATCAAACGTGACTTCGTAGCTGCCGTTCTGCCGAAAGGCACCATGAAGGCGCTGTAATCCCAACTTTTCCCAAAGGGAACTGCCGTGTTAAACCGTTATCCTTTGTGGAAGTACATCATGCTGGTCGTCGTGATTCTCGTCGGCCTGCTGTACGCGCTTCCCAACCTGTATGGTGAGGATCCGGCTGTTCAAATCACTGGCGCGCGCGGTGTCGCCGCCAGTGAGCAAACGCTGATCCAGGTCCAGAAAACGTTACAAGAAGAAAAAATTACCGCTAAGTCTGTGGCTCTGGAAGAGGGCGCAATTCTTGCTCGCTTCGACACCACCGACACGCAGCTCCGCGCTCGCGAAGCGCTGATGGGCGTGCTGGGTGACAAATACGTCGTGGCGCTTAACCTTGCCCCTGCAACCCCGCGTTGGCTGGCTGCGATGAAAGCAGAGCCAATGAAACTCGGTCTTGACCTGCGTGGCGGCGTTCACTTCCTGATGGAAGTGGATATGGATACCGCGCTCGGCAAGCTGCAGGAACAGAATATCGACAGCCTGCGCAGCGATCTGCGTGATAAAGGCATCGCTTACACCACCGTGCGTAAAGAAGATAACTACGGCATGAGCATCACGTTCCGCGACAGCGCGGCGCGCGATCAGGCTGTAGATTATCTGACTCAACGTCACCGTGACCTGGTGATCTCCTCGCAGGGCAGCAACCAGCTGCGTGCGGTGATGACCGATGCGCGCCTGAAAGAAGCGCGTGAATATGCCGTTCAGCAGAACATCAACATTCTGCGTAACCGTGTAAACCAACTGGGTGTGGCCGAGCCGCTTGTACAGCGTCAGGGTGCTGACCGTATCGTGGTTGAACTGCCGGGTATTCAGGACACCGCGCGTGCGAAAGAGATTCTGGGTGCGACCGCAACCCTGGAATTCCGTCTGGTGAATACCAACGTTGACCAGTCTGCTGCCGCTTCTGGCCGTATTCCGGGTGACTCCGAAGTGAAACAGACCCGCGAAGGTCAGCCAGTTGTGCTGTACAAACGCGTGATTCTGACCGGTGATCACATCACCGACTCCACGTCGAGCCAGGACGAATACAACCAGCCGCAGGTTAACATCTCGCTCGATAGCGCGGGTGGTAACATCATGTCTAACTTCACCAAGGACAACATCGGTAAACCGATGGCAACCCTGTTCGTGGAGTACAAAGACAGCGGTAAGAAAGATGCAAACGGTCGTGCTGTGCTGGTGAAAGAGGAAGAGGTGATTAACATCGCCAATATCCAGTCTCGTCTGGGTAACAGCTTCCGTATCACCGGCATCAACAACCCGAACGAAGCGCGTCAGCTCTCCCTGCTGCTGCGTGCCGGTGCGCTGATTGCGCCAATTCAGATTGTTGAAGAACGTACCATTGGTCCAACTCTGGGTATGCAAAACATCCAGCAGGGCCTGGAAGCGTGTCTGGCCGGTCTGGTGGTCTCTATTCTGTTCATGATCTTCTTCTATAAGAAGTTTGGTCTGATTGCGACCTCTGCGCTGATTGCGAACCTGGTGCTGATTATCGGCATCATGTCCCTGCTGCCGGGGGCGACGCTGACCATGCCGGGTATTGCGGGTATCGTTCTGACCCTTGCGGTGGCGGTCGACGCCAACGTACTGATTAACGAACGTATCAAAGAAGAGTTGAGCAACGGTCGTTCTGTTCAGCAGGCGATTGACGAAGGTTATAAAGGCGCGTTCAGCTCTATCTTCGATGCGAACGTAACAACACTGATCAAGGTTCTTATCCTGTATGCAGTGGGTACCGGCGCTATCAAAGGCTTTGCGATTACAACCGGTATCGGTGTCGCAACGTCAATGTTTACCGCTATTGTCGGCACCCGTGCCATCGTGAACCTGCTGTACGGCGGCAAGCGCGTCAAAAAGCTGTCTATCTGAGGAGTGCGTTGTGGCACAGGAATATACTGTTGAACAATTGAACCACGGCCGTAAAGTCTGGGACTTTATGCGCTGGGACTACTGGGCCTTCGGCATTTCAGGTTTCCTGCTGATTCTGTCCATCGTCATTATGGGCGTGAAAGGCTTTAACTGGGGGCTCGATTTTACCGGTGGTACGGTAATTGAAATCTCCCTGGAAAAACCGGTCGATATGGACCAGATGCGCGAATCGCTGCAGAAAGCGGGCTTTGAAGAGCCGCTGCTGCAGAACTTCGGCAGCAGCCGCGACATTATGGTACGTATGCCGCCGGTGCACGATGCCAACGGCAGCCAGGAGCTGGGCAGTAAGGTTGTTAGCGTGATTAACGAAACAACCAGCCAGAACGCGGCGGTTAAGCGTATTGAGTTCGTCGGCCCAAGCGTAGGTGCTGACCTGGCGCAGACCGGCGCGATGGCGCTGCTGGTGGCGCTGATCTCCATCCTGGTGTACGTCGGTTTCCGCTTTGAGTGGCGACTGGCGGCCGGTGTGGTTATCGCCCTGGCGCACGACGTGGTGATCACCATGGGCATACTGTCGCTGTTCCACATTGAGATTGACCTGACGATCGTGGCATCACTGATGTCCGTTATCGGTTACTCGCTGAACGACAGTATCGTGGTATCTGACCGTATCCGTGAAAACTTCCGTAAGATCCGTCGCGGTACGCCGTACGAGATCTTTAACGTGTCGTTGACCCAGACGCTGCACCGTACCTTGATCACATCCGGTACCACCCTGATGGTGATCCTGATGCTGTTCCTCTTCGGTGGTCCGGTACTGGAAGGCTTCTCGCTGACCATGCTGATTGGTGTCACCATCGGTACGGCGTCGTCTATCTACGTTGCGTCCGCCCTGGCACTGAAACTCGGCATGAAGCGCGAGCACCTGCTCCAGCAGAAAGTCGAGAAAGAAGGGGCGGATCAGCCGTCCATTCTGCCGTAAGGCGACGTTTAGCGCGTTATCGAAATCCCGGTCGGTTGACCGGGATTTTTTTTATCTGCTCCTGACAAACACTCCTGACAGTATGCTGTCAGGAGCCCTGTCGTAGACTCCTTCTGAACCCAAACAACAGGCAGGAGGATGTATGAAAAGCGTCATTAACTGGTTTGAAATTCCGGTCTCGGATATGGATCGCGCCATCAAATTTTATGAGCCCGTGATGCAGCTTGCGCTGCGTCGCGAGAAAATGGACTGTGCGGAGCTGGCCGTTTTCCCGCATGAGGATCCGGGTACCGGAGGCGCACTGGCAAAATTTGACGGCGTTACACCGTCTTTGCAGGGCGCTATTATTTACCTGCATACTGACAATCTGGCGGCCACGCTCGATCGCATCGCCTCTGCGGGCGGCGAGTGCGTGTTTGGCCCGCTGGAACTGCCGCATGGCATTGGCACTATCGCCTTGTTTACCGACAGCGAGGGCAACCGCGTCGGGCTCCATCAACCTGCCTGAGAGCGGATAAAGATATGACCCGACGCGCTGACCGTTTGTTTCAGATTGTGCAGATCCTGCGGGGCAGGCGTCTGACAACGGCAGCGCATCTCGCGGACCGGCTTGGCGTGTCCGAGCGCACGGTATATCGCGATATCCGCGACCTGTCGCTTTCCGGCGTGCCGGTGGAAGGTGAGGCGGGGAGTGGATATCGGCTGATGTCGGGCTTTGACCTGCCGCCGCTGATGCTGACAAATAAGGAGTCCGAGGCGCTGATCGTCGCGATTCGCCTGCTCAAAACCTGGGGTGGGGAATCGCTGTCGCGCGAGCTGGAGTCGGCTCAGGAGAAGGTGCTGGCTATCCTGCCCGAGGAGAGCCGCCGAAAGGCGGAGCAGACGCGGATCTACGCCCCGGACTTTTGCATGCAAAGCCACTCCCGCAGCGATTTTGACATGATTCATCAGGCGATTTCCGCCCAGCGCGTGCTGGCGCTGCATTACCGTGATGAAGCAGGACAGCTCTCAAAGCGCGAGGTTCAGCCGCTGGGGCTATTCTTCTGGGGAGAGCGCTGGCTGCTGGCTGCGTGGTGTGAACGGCGCGATGACTATCGCTGTTTCCGGCTCGACCGATGCCTCAATATTGTGGCTACGGAGAGGCGTTTTAGCGAGAGCGCGGACAGGTCTCTGGCGGATTTTTTGCGGAAGGTGAAGCAGTAAAAGGCCGGGTGGCGGCTACGCCTTACCCGGCCTACATTTGGGTCGTAGGCCCGGTAAGCGTAGCGCCACCGGGCGAAACCCACACTGATTAGAAGTTGTAACCTACAACCAGGTAACCACCCCAACCGGTAGAACGGACGTTTTCTTTCATCCAATTCAGGTCGGCGTCGTCGTTCCACTGACCGCCGTTGTGCCAGTAACGCGCCACTACAGAGTAGTGCCAGTGATCGTAGTTCAGCGCCAGGATGTGGCTGGAGGCGATGGAGTCGTTAGTACGCTGTTTAATACCGTTCTCTGCGTAACCGCTCTTATCTCCCAGTTCTGAACCCCAGTCGAAGTTGGTGAAGCCGATGTAGCTCAGGTTACCGCCCCACAGCTGAGTGATTGGTACAAAGTATTTCACTTTGAAACGGTAGCCATCCCACTCATTCTGGTTTTCTGCACCGTAGTTCTGCCACTGGTATTTCGCGTAAACGTTCAGGGACAGGCTCATTGGCAGGCCGGTGTCAACATCGGTACCCAGACCCATATACCAGGTGCTCTGACGACCAGACTCGTTGCGGCCCATGTCGTAGATATAGTTGTTCGCGAAGTACCACTCTTTGAACGGACCGAAGCTGAGGTCGGTGCCGGTCAGCTTGTCGATGGAGAAGCGCGGCTCGATCTCCATGAACAGCGGAGAACCGTGGTTCCAGATACCTTTTGCCTGAGAGTTACCGCCGAAGAAGACCGGTGCATCCATGTAGCCGTAGAAATCAAACCAGTCTTTCTTGGCGAATGCTTCGTACTCCAGGTAGGTATCGTTGCGGATCTGTGGTCCGAAACGGGTGTGGTAGCTGCCGACGACGTTAACGCTCTGGTGCCACCAGTCGGAGAGGTATTGTGGTTTATCGTTTTCCGCTGCGTTAACAGTGAAAGAGGAAGAAAGTGCCAGCACGGCGCCAGCTGCGAGTAATGTTTTTTTCATAATCATGCCACTGATTGAAATTCCCTTTCGGGAGTGAAAAATGCGCGAATTGCGTTTCTAAATATTTCGTGTTTCTGCGGTGCCTATTATAGGAATCCCTGCTCACAAAAATATGTGTTGTTTCACATATTTCTCACACGCGTAATCGATTGCGTTCACGTTTGCGTACTTTAAACGGGCGGGATTGTAGCGGCAATCATTTATGTTGCCAATCCATACGAAATGTAAATGTTAGCGGAGTGACATTGCGCTCCGCTAAAAAGGAGGGGATTAGTGCGCGGCGGGTTGAATGTCGTGAATGCGGATAAAGCCTAACTGTTCCGGCGTAACGCCGCTTAACTGAAGCGGAATATCCACATCGCTTGGTGCTAAAACACTGGCCGGGGCGGTGAAGAGCTGATTCTTCACGTTCACCTCCTGGTAGTTCTCCGTTGTGCCCTGGATCTGCCCCCACTCGACGGTGCCGCTGAAGGCCGGAAGCGGATCGTTGGACTCGCCCTGAATGCGCAATGTTGCGCGAGTACCATCGGCGTTCGCCGCCACATTCACCAGAGACATTTTTAGCGTGCCGATCTGACTATTGAGACGCGCAGGCGTATTCGCGCCCGGCAGCAGATAAACTCCGCTGCTGGATTTGGCATTCAACGCGTTTTGTTGGGTGATTTTCACCGTTTCTTTGTTCAGCTTGTCCATCGCCGTATTGAGCGTATTGACGCTCTGTTTCAACTGACGGACTTCGGTTTGCTGTGCACAGGCGCTAAGGGTGAAGAGGCTCCCCACCAGCAAGATTTTCAGGTAACGTCTTGTCATTGCGTTTATTTCCTTGAAATAACGGATCGCCTTAATGTTAGCCAGCATCATCATGTGAGATATAGATCCTTTGTCTCAAAAAGCTCTTCCTTTGTTGTCAGGCCAGATCAGGGTAAAATGAAAATTAGTTAACCAGATAACAGGGATACCGTATGCATTGCCCATTCTGCTCCGCTGTGGATACCAAAGTCATCGACTCTCGTCTTGTGGGCGAAGGGTCATCCGTACGCCGTCGTCGGCAGTGTCTGGTGTGCAACGAGCGTTTCACGACCTTTGAGGTTGCAGAGCTGGTAATGCCGCGCGTGGTAAAAAGTAACGACGTGCGCGAGCCGTTTAACGAAGAGAAACTGCGCAGCGGGATGCTGAAGGCCCTCGAAAAACGTCCCGTCAGCGCGGACGACGTGGAGATGGCGTTAAACCACATAAAATCTTACCTTCGTGGTTTGGGTGAGCGTGAAGTGCCAAGCAAAATGATCGGCAACCTGGTGATGGAGCAGTTGAAAAAGCTCGATAAGGTCGCCTATATCCGCTTCGCCTCGGTCTACCGCAGCTTCGAAGACATCAAAGAGTTTGGCGAAGAGATCGCCCGCTTACAGGATTAAGCTCATGCAGGATGAGATTTACATGGCGCGAGCCATGAAGCTGGCGCAGCGCGGTCGTTTTACTACCCATCCCAACCCGAACGTCGGGTGCGTTATCGTCAACGATGGCGAGATTGTCGGAGAGGGGTTTCACTATCGGGCGGGCGAACCGCATGCCGAGGTTCATGCGTTGCGCATGGCCGGTGAGAAGGCGCGCGGTGCCACAGCCTACGTCACGCTGGAGCCCTGCAGCCATCACGGGCGTACGCCGCCGTGCTGTGAAGCGTTGATCGCGGCGGGTGTTTCACGCGTGGTCGCATCGATGCAGGACCCAAATCCGCAGGTGGCTGGACGCGGTCTGTATCGCCTGCAGCAGGAAGGCATTGACGTCAGCCATGGTCTGATGATGCAGGACGCGGAAGCGCTTAACAAAGGTTTCCTGAAGCGCATGCGCACGGGGTTCCCGTATATTCAGCTCAAGCTGGGCGCCTCGCTGGACGGCCGTACGGCAATGGCAAACGGTGAAAGCCAGTGGATCACTTCTCCACAGGCAAGGCGCGATGTGCAACGTCTGCGCGCGCAAAGCCATGCTATTCTCACCAGCAGTGAAACCGTTCTGGCTGACGATCCGGCCATGACCGTGCGCTGGGACGAGCTGAATGCCGATACCCAGGCTCTTTACCCGCAGGAGAACCTGCGTCAGCCGCTGCGTATTGTCATTGATAGCCAGAACCGCGTGACGCCGGAGCACCGCATCGTCCAGCAGCCTGGTGAGACTTGGATTGCCCGTACCAAAGAGGATGCTCGCGAATGGCCGGAAGGCGTACGCAGCATTACGGTGCCGGAGCATAATGGCCATCTGGATCTGGTGGTGCTGATGATGCTGCTCGGCAAGCAGCAGGTGAACAGCATCTGGGTGGAAGCGGGGCCAACGCTTGCCGGTGCGCTCTTACAGGCCGGGCTGGTGGATGAACTGCTTGTTTACGTTGCGCCTAAACTGTTAGGCCACGACGCGCGCGGCCTGTTTGTGCTGCCCGGCCTTGAAAAACTGGCCGACGCACCGCAACTCAAATTTAGCGAGATTCGTCCGGTAGGTCCGGATGTCTGCCTCCACTTAACGACAGCGTAATTGCTCCTTAAATAGGGAAGCAGTGCGCAAAGTATTATGATAAAATCCGCCCCCCTGCGGGGCCAAATGAACCCGTAAAGGAAGAGTATGAACATTATTGAAGCTGCTGTAGCTACCCCGGACGCTCGCGTCGCCATCACCATTGCGCGTTTCAACAACTTCATCAACGACAGCCTGCTGGAAGGTGCGATTGACGCCCTGAAACGTATCGGCCAGGTTAAAGATGACAACATTACCGTTGTTTGGGTTCCAGGCGCTTACGAACTGCCACTGGCGGCAGGCGCGCTGGCGAAAACCGGTAAATACGACGCGGTGATTGCGCTGGGTACCGTTATTCGTGGCGGCACTGCGCACTTCGAATACGTTGCGGGCGGTGCAAGCAACGGCCTGGCACACGTTGCGCAGGATGCTGAAATTCCTGTCGCATTCGGCGTGCTGACCACCGAAAGTATTGAACAAGCCATCGAACGTGCTGGCACCAAAGCCGGTAACAAAGGTGCAGAAGCTGCACTGACCGCGCTTGAAATGATTAATGTATTGAAAGCCATCAAGGCCTGATTTTTTTGTAAGGGGAATTCCGTGAAACCTGCTGCTCGTCGCCGCGCCCGTGAATGTGCCGTCCAGGCACTTTACTCCTGGCAGTTGTCCCAGAACGACATCGCTGATGTTGAATACCAGTTCCTGTCAGAACAGGACGTGAAAGACGTTGACGTTCTGTACTTCCGTGAACTGCTGTCGGGAGTGGCGACTAATAGCGCGTATCTCGATGGTCTGATGAAGCCTTATCTGTCCCGTCTGCTCGAAGAGCTGGGCCAGGTAGAAAAAGCAGTGTTGCGTATTGCGCTGTTTGAGCTGTCTAAACGTGATGATGTGCCGTACAAAGTGGCCATCAACGAAGCGATCGAACTGGCGAAAACCTTCGGCGCTGAAGACAGCCACAAGTTTGTAAACGGCGTACTTGATAAAGCAGCACCTGCGATCCGTCCCCACAAAAAGTGATCCGCAAACCGGAGTCCTGCATTGCCTGACGGGCGGTGCGGCTCCGGTTTTTTCTTTTATTTGCTGAGGCATAACGTATGGCATGCGGCGAATTCTCCCTGATTGCCCGTTATTTCGACCGTGTCAGAACCTCTCGTCTTGATGTTGAAACCGGCATCGGCGATGACTGTGCACTTCTCAATATTCCAGAAAAACAGACGCTGGCAATCAGCACCGACACTCTGGTGTGCGGCCGTCATTTCTTACCGGATATCGATCCTGCCGATCTGGCCTATAAGGCGCTGGCGGTTAACGTCAGCGATCTGGCGGCGATGGGTGCCGATCCCGCGTGGTTAACGCTGGCGCTGACGCTGCCTGAGGTGGACGAATCCTGGCTTGAAGCTTTCAGCGATGCGCTGTTTGAGCAGCTTAACTACTACGATATGCAGCTGATTGGCGGTGATACCACTGCCGGGCCGCTGTCGATGACGCTGGCGATCCACGGCTATGTGCCGCTCGGCCGCGCCCTGAAGCGCTCGGGTGCAAAACCCGGCGACTGGATCTACGTCACCGGTACGCCGGGTGACAGTGCGGCAGGGCTGGCGATTCTCCAGGATCGCTTAACCGTAAAGGATGCCGACGACGCGGCGTATCTGGTGAAACGCCATCTGCGCCCAACGCCGCGTATTCTGCACGGCCAGGCGCTGCGCGAGCGCGCGAGCTCTGCTATCGACCTCTCTGACGGGCTGATCTCAGACCTTGGCCATATTTTAAAGGCCAGCGGCGTTGGGGCGCGCGTTGATCTGGATCTGTTCCCGCTGTCAGAGGAACTGCTTCGTCATGTCGAACCTGAGCAGGCGCTGCGCTGGGCGCTGTCCGGTGGCGAAGATTACGAGCTGTGCTTTACCGTTCCGGAGCTGAACCGTGGAACGCTCGACGTGGCATTAGCGCATCTTGGTGCGAAATTCACCTGCATAGGTCAGATCATGCCGGAGAGTGAAGGGCTGAAGTTTGTGAAAGACGGTGCGCCGGTTACGCTGGACTGGAAAGGGTACGATCACTTCGCGTGAGTTTGTACGCTTTGTATTGCCGGGTGGCGGCTCCGCCTTACCCGGCCTACAAAAGATGGGGCTTATTTAAACCCCACCACCGGATGCGGCTGATACGGGGTCTCCAGCTCGGCAACCTGTTCGGGCGTCAGCGTGATATCCACCGCGTTTAACAGTTCGTCCAACTGCTCTTCCCGGGACGTGCCGATAATGGGAGCCGCGACGCCGCGCTTGCCCAGCAGCCACGCCAGCGCCACCTGGGCGCGGGTTGCGCCGGTATCGTCGGCAATCCCGGCCAGGCGTTCGGCAATCAGCGCATCGCTGGCCTCTGTTCCTTCATAGAGATTTTTTCCCACTTCATCCGAGACCAGACGGGCCGTAGTTTCGCCCCACGGACGGGTCAGGCGACCGCGCGCGAGCGGGCTCCACGGGATAACCGCCACGCCCTCCTGATGGCACAGCGGCAGCATCTCGCGCTCTTCTTCACGATAGATCAGATTGTAGTGATCCTGCATGGTGACAAAGCGCGCCCAGCCGTGTTGGGCCTGGAGATCCAGCGCCTGGGCAAACTGCGACGCGTGCATAGACGACGCGCCGATGTAGCGTGCTTTACCGGCTTTGACCACGTCGTTGAGCGCCTCAAGCGTCTCCTCGATCGGCGTGTTGTAATCCCAGCGGTGAATTTGCAGCAGGTCGACGTAATCCATGTTCAGGCGTCTGAGGCTGTCATCAATGGAGCGCAGGATCTGCGCGCGAGAAAGGCCCTGCGGCAGGTCGCCCACCGGGTAGTAGACCTTGGTGGCAACGACAACGTCATCCCGCCGGGCAAAATCGCGCAGGGCGCGGCCGACAATCTCCTCGCTGCTGCCGTCGGAGTAGCTGTTGGCGGTGTCAAAGAAGTTAATGCCGCCCTCGATGGCGCGTTTGATAATCGGACGGCTGCTCTCTTCCGGCAGCGTCCAGGCGTGGTTTCCCCGATCGGGCTCGCCAAAGGTCATGCAGCCCAGGCAAAGTCGGGATACCTTAAGGTCCGTTTTTCCTAATGTTGTGTATTGCACGGTTCCGCTCCTGCTGTTTAAACACCAGGTTTAAGCATAGCAGGAGCGGAAAAGGTGAGGGATCAGTCCAGCCAGGCGCGGATTTTAGCTTCGATACCGGCAGCGTCCAGGCCAATCGCCGCGCGGGCTTCGTCCTGGGTACCTTGCGGAATGAAATGATCCGGCAGGCCGAGGTTCAGCACTGGCACGGCTTTACGATTTGCCATCAGTACCTCGTTCACGCCGCTACCCGCACCGCCCATGATGGCGTTTTCTTCCAGCGTCACCAGCACGTCGTGGGCCTCAGCCATACTCAGGATCAGAGATTCGTCGAGCGGCTTCACAAAGCGCATATCCACCAGCGTGGCATTCAGCGTTTCAGCCACTTTCGCGGCCTCGGGCATCAACGTGCCGAAGTTCAGGATCGCCACTTTTTCACCGCGACGCTTAACCACTCCTTTACCAAGCGGCAGTTTTTCCAGCGGCTGAAGCTCAACGCCTACGGCATTGCCGCGCGGGTAGCGAACGGCGCTTGGGCCATCCTGATAGTGGTAGCCGGTAAACAGCATCTGACGACATTCGTTCTCGTCGCTTGGCGTCATGACAACCATATCCGGAATGCAGCGCAGGAACGACAGGTCATACGCGCCCTGGTGCGTCTGACCATCGGCACCGACGATGCCCGCACGATCGATAGCAAACAGCACCGGCAGCTTCTGAATCGCCACGTCGTGGATCACCTGATCGTAGGCGCGCTGCAGGAAGGTGGAATAGATAGCGACAACCGGCTTGTAGCCGCCGATCGCCAGGCCCGCTGCAAACGTCACCGCGTGCTGCTCGGCAATGGCCACGTCGAAATACTGGTCCGGATATTTTCTGGAGAATTCGACCATGCCGGAGCCTTCGCGCATGGCCGGGGTGATCGCCATCAGCTTGTTGTCTTTTGCGGCGGTTTCGCACAGCCAGTCGCCGAAGATTTTTGAATAGCTCGGCATGCCGCCGCTGCTTTTTGGCAGACAGCCGCTGGACGGGTCAAATTTAGGCACCGCATGGAAGGTGATCGGATCTTTTTCCGCCGGTTCGTAGCCACGCCCTTTTTTGGTCATGATGTGCAGGAACTGCGGGCCTTTCAGGTCGCGCATGTTCTTGAGCGTGGTCACCAGACCCAGCACGTCGTGACCGTCAACCGGCCCAATATAGTTAAAGCCCAGTTCTTCAAACAGGGTGCCTGGCACGACCATGCCTTTGATGTGCTCTTCGGTGCGCTTGAGCAGCTCTTTGATCGGCGGTACGCCGGAGAAGACCTTTTTACCGCCTTCACGCAGCGAGGAGTAAAGCTTGCCGGAGAGCAGCTGCGCCAGATGGTTGTTTAGCGCGCCGACGTTTTCGGAAATCGACATTTCGTTATCGTTGAGGATAACCAGCATGTCCGGCTTGATGTCGCCCGCGTGGTTCATGGCTTCGAAGGCCATACCGGCGGTGATGGCGCCGTCGCCAATCACGCAGACGGTGCGGCGCTGCTTGTTCTCTTTCTCGGCGGCAACGGCAATACCGATGCCCGCCGAAATGGAGGTAGAGGAGTGGCCGACGCTCAGCACGTCGTACTCGCTCTCACCGCGCCACGGGAACGGGTGCAAGCCGCCTTTCTGACGAATTGTGCCAATTTTATCGCGACGTCCGGTCAGAATTTTGTGCGGATAGGCCTGGTGACCCACGTCCCAGATGAGCTGATCGAACGGCGTGTTATAGACGTAGTGCAGCGCCACGGTCAGCTCTACCGTGCCAAGCCCGGAGGCGAAATGGCCGCTGGAGCGGCTTACGCTGTCGAGCAGGTAGCGACGCAGCTCGTCGCACAGCTTCGGCAGGCTCTCTTTCGGCAACAGACGTAACTCCTGGGTGGAGTCAACTAACGCCAGTGTCGGGTATTTGGCAATATCAAAACTCATCAAAGGCTCATCGAGATATATAGTTTATTTATCACGCTGGATTATATAGTCCGCTAGCGCTTCCAGTGCCGAGGTATCCAGCGATTGCGCAGCCAGTTCATTCAGCGACTGGCGGGCATCGTCAATCAGATCCCGGGCTTTACGTTGGGCTTGCTCAAGGCCCAGCAGGGCGGGGTAGGTACTTTTGCCAAGCTGCTGGTCCGCACCCTGACGTTTACCCAATGTTGCAGTATCGCCCACCACATCCAGAATGTCATCCTGAACCTGGAATGCCAGACCGATACTTTCTGCGTATCTGTCCAGAATCGGCAGGGCTTTGCGCCCTTGTTCACCCGCGCTCAGCGCGCCCAGGCGAACGGCGGAACGAATCAGTGCCCCGGTTTTATGGCGATGAATACGCTCCAGCTGTTCCAGATTAACCTGACGTCCTTCCGCTTCAAGATCCAGCGCCTGTCCGCCGCACATGCCGGCCACGCCGCTGGCCATTGCCAGCTCGGAGATCATCGCCAGACGGTCGCGGTCAGCCACTTCCGCCATTGGCGCGTCGCTCAGAATCGAGAACGCCAGCGTTTGCAGGGCATCACCCGCCAGGATGGCATTCGCCTCACCAAACTTGATATGGCAGGTGGGTTTACCCCGACGCAAATCGTCGTCGTCCATGGCCGGGAGATCGTCGTGGATCAGCGAGTAGGCGTGGATGCACTCAACGGCGGCTGCCGGAGCGTCCAGCGTGCTATCGCTGATGCCAAACATATTGCCGGTGGCATACACCAGGAACGGGCGCAGGCGCTTTCCACCCAAGAGTGCGCCATAGTGCATGGCTTCAACCAGTGGAGTGTTCTGAAAAGGCTGTGGCGCAATAAAACGGCGCAGGGCGTCGTTGGCGCGTACGACACGCGCCTGAAGCTCGTTGGCAAAATCCATTTACTCGGCGTCCGGTGTGAAAGGCGTGGTTTTCGCGTCTTCGCTGTCGGAAAGCAGGATCTGCACGCGCTGCTCGGCCTGCTGCAGCTTGACCTGCCCCTGGCGCGCCAGCTGCACGCCGCGCTCGAATTCGTTGAGCGCCTCTTCCAGCGGGAGATCGCCGCTCTCAAGACGGGTAACAATTTGCTCCAGTTCACTCAGCGCAGTTTCAAAACTGGCCGGTGCGTCGTTCTTCTTCGGCATAGTGAATTGACTCTTATATTCTTCGCCCCGACATGGTAACGGACTCGGGCGGATAAGCAAATAACGCGCAATGTGCACAGGAGCGGCGCGATGGTGGTATACTTGCGCGCCTGGATGCAGCCACGGGTGTGGGCTGCTGTACTCTTTTCCATTACAAGCCTTAACAGGCTTGCCTAAGAAACATTGCCGCCATGAAGTTTATCATTAAATTGTTCCCTGAAATCACCATCAAAAGCCAATCTGTGCGTTTGCGCTTTATTAAAATTCTCACCGGGAACATTCGTAACGTATTAAAGCACTACGACGAAACCCTCGCCGTGGTGCGCCACTGGGACCACGTTGAGGTCCGTGCGAAAGACGAAAACAAACGTCAGGATATTCGCGACGCGCTGACCCGTATTCCGGGGATCCACCATATCCTGGAAGTGGAAGATGTTCCGTTCAGCGATATGCATGACATCTTCGAGAAAGCGCTAGTCCAGTACCGTGACCAGATCGAAGGCAAAACCTTCTGCGTGCGCGTCAAGCGTCGCGGTAAGCACGAATTCAGCTCCATTGAAGTGGAACGTTATGTCGGCGGCGGTTTAAACCAGCACGTTGAAACGGCGCGCGTACGTCTGACCAACCCGGACGTGACGGTGAACCTGGAGATCGAAAACGATCGCCTGCTGCTGGTGAAAGGGCGCTATGAAGGTATCGGCGGCTTCCCTATCGGCACCCAGGAAGACGTATTATCCCTGATCTCTGGCGGCTTCGACTCCGGCGTCTCCAGCTATATGTTGATGCGTCGCGGCTGCCGTGTGCACTACTGCTTCTTCAACCTGGGCGGCGCGGCGCACGAAATCGGCGTTCGTCAGGTGGCGCATTACCTGTGGAACCGCTTCGGCAGCTCCCACCGCGTGCGTTTCGTGGCAATCAATTTCGAACCTGTGGTCGGCGAAATCCTCGAGAAAGTGGACGACGGTCAGATGGGCGTCATCCTTAAGCGCATGATGGTGCGTGCGGCGTCCAAAGTGGCTGAACGCTACGGCGTGCAGGCGCTGGTCACCGGCGAAGCGCTGGGCCAGGTCTCCAGCCAGACGCTGACCAACCTGCGTCTGATCGACAACGTATCTGATACGCTGATCCTGCGTCCGCTCATCTCCCATGACAAAGAGCACATCATCGATCTGGCGCGCGAAATCGGCACCGAAGATTTTGCCCGCACCATGCCGGAATACTGCGGCGTGATCTCTAAAAGCCCAACGGTGAAAGCGGTAAAGGCGAAGATCGAAGCGGAAGAAGAGAACTTCGATTTCAGCATTCTGGATAAAGTGGTGGAAGAAGCGTCCAACATTGATATCCGCGAGATTGCCCAGCAGACCGAGCAGGAAGTGGTTGAAGTGGAGACCGTGAGCGGTTTCGGCGCGAACGATGCGATTCTGGATATTCGCTCCATTGACGAGCAGGATGACAAGCCGCTACAGGTGGAAGGCGTCGAAGTGGTTTCTCTGCCGTTCTACAAGCTGAGCACCAAATTTGGCGATCTCGACCAGAGCAAAACGTATCTGCTGTGGTGTGAGCGCGGGGTCATGAGTCGCCTGCAGGCGCTGTATCTGCGCGAGCAGGGCTTTGCGAATGTGAAGGTGTATCGTCCGTAGTTTCTCGCCCGGTGGCGCTTCGCTTACCGGGCCCACGGTACCGTGCATTTGTAGGCTGGGTAAGGCGTAGCCGCCACCCGGCTTTTTTTATGCACTACTCTTCATAGTAATTATAAATCCCCGCAGGCATCACCAGCGATGATGCCACTTCGTAGGCCTTCTCGCGCCCGACCAGCAGGTCAATAATCTTTAAGCCAAAATCAATCGCAGTGCCAGGCCCCTGGCTGGTCAGCAGGTTTACGCGCGGGTCCCAGACGACGCGTTTGTCCACCCAATGTTCTTCCGGGATAGTATCCTTCAGCCCCGGGAAGCCGGTCATATTGCCGACGGGGAAGATATCGTGCGGAACCAGAACCGTTCCCGCGGCGGCGCAGATAGCCGCGACGATACGGCCTGACAGATGGAACTGACGCACGGTCTCGACCAGCAGCGGGCTGTCGCGAAAACATTCCGCGCCTTTTAGGCCGCCGGGCAGCACGATGATGTCGTAATCTCCGTCTGCCACCTGAACAAGCGGCGCGTCTGCCAGGATTTTCACCCCGCGTGAACAGGTGATTGCAAGATTGCCGTCGCTGGCGACGCTGGCGGTGGTGATCTTAATTCCGCCGCGCACCATCAAATCAATGGTGGTGACCGCTTCCATCTCTTCGCTACCAGGGGCGAGGCAGATCAGTGCTGACGCGCTCATATTCACTCTCCTTACGTTTAACCAGGTCATACAGACGGGCGTTTTCCGGCACGGAAATGCCGTGTGCGCGGGCGCGTTTTAGCAGATAGCCGGTAATGTAGTCGATCTCCGTGTGGCGTAATGCCCGAACATCCTGCAGCATTGAGGAGATGTTTTCTGCTGTACTCTCAATGACCTGCTCGACATAGCAGCGCAAATCGTCTGCCGAGGTATGCAGCCCTTCCCGCTCAACGACCGCCGCGACTTCCGCACACAAAATGGCAACGTCCTGCGGATGATTTTTCAGCTCCCCGTTCGGGCAGTTCCACAGCGCCGTCAGCGGATTGATCACGCAGTTTACCGCAAGCTTACGCCACAGCTGAGGGCGGATGTTGTTGTGCCATGCGACGTCCGGCAAGACCTTTTGCAGAACATCGGCAAGATAGCTGTAGTCGCCATCCTGTGGTCTGGCAGGACCCATGTGCGTCACGCCGCTGGCGACATGCACAATGATGTTGCCGTCGCGACGGGCAGCGTGCGTGGTTGTCGCCATCAGCAGGGGCTGCGGGACGCTTTTCAGCTCATCGAGGGTACCCATGCCATTATGCAGCAACAGTATGGGCGAAGTGGGGGGGAGCTGCGCGGCCAGTGTCTTTACCGCGTCTGAGACCTGCCAGGCCTTGAGCGTCACCAGTAAAAGGTCGCTTTGCGCCAGGAAATCAGGATCGTTGGCGGTGAGAGATTCGTTAAAGATGCTTCCGTCTTCACCAATCAGGTTTACACTGCAGTAGGGTTGGGGCACTCGCAGCCAGCCCTGAACCTCATGTCCGTGCTTGCACAGCGCGGTCAGCCACAGCTGACCAAGCGCTCCGCATCCGAGCACCGTAATTTTCATTGTTCCTCCTCACCTGCAACTGCGCCAGGTGTTACAGCTTAATTATACAGCTAAGCTTCTGTTGAGTTATGCCTCGTAGCGGGTATTATGCAACGCAACAAAAGTGAAGGGAGAAGAAAAGATGCCATCTTTCGATATTGTTTCCGAAGTTGATATCCAGGAAGTTCGCAACGGCGTAGAGAACGCAACCCGCGAAGTTGAGTCACGTTTCGATTTTCGTGGCGTTGAGGCGTCGTTTGAGCTGAACGACGCAAATAAGACCATTAAGGTGCTGAGCGAGTCTGATTTCCAGGTGAATCAGCTGCTCGACATTCTGCGCGCCAAGCTGTTAAAGCGCGGTATCGAAGGGACGTCTCTCGATGTGCCGGAAGAGTTCGTGCACAGCGGTAAGAACTGGTTTGTAGAAGCCAAGCTGAAGCAGGGTATTGAGAGCGCGGTGCAGAAGAAAATCGTTAAGCTCATCAAAGACAGCAAGCTGAAGGTGCAGGCGCAGATCCAGGGTGAAGAAATTCGCGTGACCGGTAAGTCCCGCGACGATCTCCAGTCCGTAATGGCGCTGGTGCGCGGCGGCGATTTGGGACAACCGTTCCAGTTTAAAAACTTCCGCGATTAATATAAAAAGCCCGGTTAAACCGGGCTTTTTATCACGCCTTGAGCGCCTGCTCGACTTCGAAGCGGTTAGTCATTTTACTGTCTATCTTGACGTAAGCGCTGCGCTCTTCCGGGACAATGAGCACGTCCGTCACGCCCTCTTTTTCTTCCAGACGCTGCTTAAGCGCATCGCTAATTTCCACATCATCCGGGATTTCTATCCGCAGGCTGCTCACGTAGCGCGGCTCTTTCATGGTGCTGGCGACCAGCAGCCAGACTGTCGCTAACAGCGCACCGGCGAGAAACACGGTTTGTGAATCAAACAGGCCGTCCACCCAGCCGCCGAGCGAGCCGCCGATCGCCACGCCGAGAAACTGGCTGGTGGAGTAAATACCCATTGCCGTACCTTTGTAACCGGCGGGCGACTCTTTGCTGATAAGCGACGGCAGCAGGGCTTCCATCAGGTTAAAGGCCAGGAAGAACAGCTGCACGCCGGCAATCAGCTCCCAGAAGTGCGGACCGGCACCCCAGAGCACGATTTCGGCAATCAGCAGGACCGCCACGCAGCCCACGAAGACGCGCTTCATTTTGCGCTTCACTTCGGCGTAGATGATGAACGGCACGACGGAGACAAACGAAATCAGCATCGTGACCAGATAGATTTTCCAGTGCTCAGCCGCCGGGAAACCCGCTGCCGCAAGCTGGCCGGGCAGGGCGACAAAGGTAGACATCAGCAGGATGTGCAGACACATAATGCCAAAGTTCAGCTTCAGAAGGCGCGGCTCGACAATCACTTTGCTGAAGCAGCCTTTTACCATCCCGGATTCACGGTTGAGGACGTGGTTTTTGCTGTCCGGCACGACCCACAGGGTTAACGCAATACCAATGGTTGCCAGCACGGCAATCATCCAGAACAGGGCGTGCAGACCCAACGTGTGCGTAATGATGGGGCCAAGCACCATCGCAATCGCAAACGTTACGCCAAAGCTCACGCCGATGAACGCCATTGCTTTGGTGCGGTTTTGCTCGCGGGTTAAGTCGGACAGCAGCGCCATCACCGCGGCGGCAATCGCGCCGGAGCCCTGCAGGGCGCGGCCAAGAATAATCCCCCAGATGGAGTGGGAGAGGGCGGCAATTACGCTTCCGAGCACAAAGACCAGCAGCCCGCCGACGATCAGCGGCTTTCTGCCCACCCGGTCAGAGAGCAGGCCAAAAGGGATCTGGAAAACCGCCTGCGCCAGGCCGTAGATGCCGATCGCGAGTCCAATCAGCGCCTCGCTGGCCCCCTGCAGCGCCATACCGTACGTGGTCAGAACAGGCAGGACCATAAACATGCCAAGCATCCGTAGCGAGAAGACAGTCCCTAAGCCCCAGGTCGCGCGTAACTCGCCTGGCGTCATTTTATAATCGTTCATTACCACCTCAGTTCAAAAGCAGGCCATAGTGTAGTGCGGGGAAGGGGCGGGGTAAATAAAGGGTTATTTAACAAATATTACATGCGTTATTAGTAGATTCAGCGAATAAAAAAGGGTGCCGAAGCACCCCCTTTATTGACCTGTTTTGGCTTACCAGACGTAAGTCAGCAGGTTATGTGAATCCGGCACCATGAAGTCTACGGACATCATCACGGACAGCGAGGTGATGGCCACAATCGAGAACACAAACAGTTTGCGCGCCCAGACTTTGTCATCTTCCACTTTGTAACCGCGCAGCGCCATACCGAGCCACCAGACGCTCACCGCAGCCGCTACCGCCAGATATTTATATCCAGCGTAACCACCCAGAGAGAGCATCAGCGTTGCCACGGCAAAGGCGATGATGTACAGCGTGATGTGGTTCTTGGCAACCGAAATGCCCTTCACGACCGGCAGAACCGGGATGTTCGCTGCCTGATAATCCTTAAAGCGGAAAATCGCGATGGCATAGGAGTGCGGCATCTGCCACAGGCTAAAGATAGCCAGCAGGATCAGCGCACCGCTGTCGAACTCGTTCGTGACCGCACAGTAGCCAATCACCGGCGGCGCAGCGCCGGAGAGAGAACCAATCAGCGTGCCGTAGACGGAGTGGCGTTTCATATACAGGCTGTAGACGCCCACATACACCACGAACCCCATCACCCCCAGCCAGCAGGCCAGTGGGTTAGCACCAAACCACAGCAGCATAAAGCCAGCAATACCCAGCAAGGTGGCGTACACCAGCGAGACGGAAGGGGCGATCAGGCCTTTCACCAGCACCCGATTTTTGGTCCTTTCCATCTTCTTGTCGATATCCATGTCGATGTAGTTGTTAAATACACAACCGGACGCAACAACCAGTGACACACCGACCAGCGTGTAGATAAAGAGGGTGTAATCAATGCTGCCCTTAGAGGCCAGCAGGAACCCTCCGATCACGGAGATCAGGTTGCCAAAGATGATGCCTGGTTTCGTTACTTGCAGGTATTGCTTAAACATACTCGCCGCTCTTAGTGAACCATCATGTTGTAGTTGAGGTTCCACATAATCCAGATGGAACCGACTACCAGGATAGCGATGATAATCACGGTAAAGATAAAGGCGGTCATATTCCAGCCTTCATCGGACTTGGTGTTCATGTGCAGGAAGCAAACCAGATGCACCAGAATCTGAATCACCGCGGTCACCAGGATTGCACCCAGAATAACCGGCTTAGACGCAGAACCGCTCATCACCATCCAGAACGGGATCACCGTCAGGATGATCGACAGGATGAAACCTGTCATGTAGGTTTTTACGCTGCCGTGGGAAGCGCCATGATCGTTAGAATGACTCATTACATCGCCCCCATCAGATAGACAACAGAGAACACACAGATCCACACCACGTCCAGGAAGTGCCAGAACAGGCTCAGGCACAGGATACGGGTACGGTTAGTACTGGTCAGGCCGCGACGGGAGATCTGGAACATCAGGACTGCCATCCAGATCAGGCCGGAGGTCACGTGCAGACCGTGAGTGCCGACCAGCGCGAAGAACGCGGACAGGAAGCCACTGCGATCCGGGCCGAAGCCTTCCATGATCAGGTGATGGAATTCATAGATTTCCATCCCGATAAATCCAGCACCAAACAACCAGGTCAACGCCAGCCAGGAAACAACCTGGCTCTTGTTGTTTTTGTACATGGCGATAGCCGCCATGCCGTAGGTGATGGAGCTGAATAACAGCAGTGCGGTTTCAACCAGAACGAACGGCAGTTCAAAGATGTCCTTGCCGGTCGGGCCGCCCGCTGTGCCGTTCACCAGAACGGCATAGGTTGCGAACAGACAGCAGAACAGAATGCAGTCGCTCATCAGGTAGATCCAGAAACCGAAGACTTTGGTCGGTCCTGTATCGTGGTGCGCATGCTCATGCGCGTGGGCAGTTGAGTGCGCCAGAGTATCAGTTGCCATTTTTCAGCCCCGCTTTAGAAATCTCGTCGAAATGCTGATTTTCCAGCTTCTCAACTTCACGGACTGGTACGTAGTAGTCCACGTCCTCGTCAAAGCTCTTCACAATCCAGCTGATTACGATGCCGGCGAAGCCAACAATCGCCATCCACCAGATGTGCCAGATCATTGCGAAACCAAATACCGTTGCGAAGGCGGCAATCACGATGCCCGCACCGCTGTTTTTCGGCATGTGGATCTCTTCGTAATGAGCAGGTTGCTTGTACGCTTCACCTTTCTCTTTCATTTCCCAGAATGCGTCACGTTCATGAACCTGCGGCACAATGGCGAAGTTATAGAAAGGAGGTGGAGAAGAGGTCGCCCACTCCAGCGTACGGCCACCCCATGGGTCACCGGTCAGGTCACGGTTCTGATCGCGGTCGCGAATAGACACGTAGAACTGAATCAGCTGAGACGCGATACCACAGGCAATCAGCACGGCACCGCCCGCTGCAACCATCAGCATTGGGTGGAACTGCGGATCGATCTGCTGGCTCAGGCGACGGGTCATACCCATGAAGCCCAGCACGTACAGCGGCATAAATGCTACGAAGAAGCCGATGATCCAGAACCAGAACGCGCGTTTACCCCATTTTTCGTTCAGCGTGAAGCCGAACGCTTTTGGCCACCAGTAGGTTACGCCAGCGAAGCAGCCGAAGACCACGCCACCGATGATAACGTTATGGAAGTGCGCAATCAGGAACAGGCTGTTGTGCAGAACGAAGTCAGCGCCCGGTACCGCCAGCAGTACGCCGGTCATCCCACCTACGGAGAAGGTTACGATGAAGCCGATGGTCCACAGCATCGCTGAGTGGAACACGATACGGCCCTGGTACATGGTGAACAGCCAGTTGAAGATCTTCACCCCGGTAGGGATGGCGATAATCATGGTGGTGATACCGAAGAAGGCGTTTACGTTCGCGCCCGCACCCATGGTGAAGAAGTGGTGCAGCCAAACGATGAACGACAGAACGGTAATACACACGGTTGCCCACACCAGAGAGGTGTAACCAAACAGACGTTTACGCGAGAAGGTTGCCGCGATTTCGGAGAACACACCGAACACAGGCAGAACCAGAATGTACACTTCCGGGTGACCCCAGGCCCAAATCAGGTTGATGTACATCATCATGTTGCCACCCATATCATTCGTGAAGAAATGGGTGCCCAGATAGCGATCCAGGGTCAGCAGCGCGATGGTGACGGTCAGAATTGGGAAGGAGGCAATAATCAGGATGTTGGCGCACAGAGATGCCCAGGTAAATACCGGCATCTTGAACATGGTCATGCCAGGGGCACGCATCTTGATAATGGTCACGAAGAAGTTGATACCGGTCAGGGTTGTACCAACACCGGAGAGCTGAAGCGCCCAAATCCAGTAGTCGACGCCAACGCCAGGACTGTACTCAATTCCTGACAGCGGTGGGTAAGCCAGCCAACCGGTCTGCGCGAATTCGCCCACACCCAGTGACAGGTTAACCAGGATAACGCCGACAACCGTGAACCAGAAGCTCAGGTTGTTCAGGAACGGGAACGCCACGTCGCGCGCGCCGATTTGCAGCGGAACGACAACGTTCATCAGACCGATAACCAGCGGCATCGCCACGAAGAAGATCATGATAACGCCGTGGGCGGTAAAGATCTGATCGTAGTGGTGCGGCGGCAGGAAGCCGGCTTCACCCGCAGAAGCGAGTGCCTGCTGGCTACGCATCATGATCGCATCCGCAAAGCCACGAATTAACATGACGATACCGACGATGCAGTACATGATACCGAGTTTTTTGTGGTCAACCGAAGTCAGCCACTCGTTCCACAGGTAGCTCCACTTACCGAAGTAAGTGATCAGGGCCAGTAAGGCCGCGCCACCAATGATAATTGCAGCCACCGTAACCACGATAATCGGTTCATGGTAGGGCACTGCATCCAGTGTCAATTTTCCGAACATTTTCTTCCTCGGCCCCTTAGTGAGCGGTTTCCGCGTGGCTCATGTCCATGCCTTCCATACCTTCGTGCACGCTGTGCTCGCCTTCTGGCTGGGTCATGTCCATGCTCTTGCCGTGATCCATAAATTTGCCAATAACATCTTTGAACAAATCAGGTTTCACATTAGAGAAGTACTCCACCTTGTTGTATTCGCTTGGTGCAGCCACTTTTTCGAACGCCGCCATGTCAGACATGGTGTTTGGAGACTGCTTCGCTTTTTCAACCCACTGGTCGAAAGCGGCACGGTCTGGCGTCGCAATAGCTTTGAACTTCATACCTGAGAAGCCCGGGCCGCTATAGCTGGCGGAGATACCATCATAGGTGCCTGCTTCATTCGCGATCAGATGCAGGTTGGTCTGCATACCGGCCATCGCGTAAATCTGGCTACCCAGACGTGGGATGAAGAAGGAGTTCATTACGGAGTTGGAGGTCACTTTGAACTGAACCGGAGTGTTCGCCGGGAAGGCGATTTCATTCACGGTAGCAATACCCTGCTCTGGATAGATGAAGAACCATTTCCAGTCCATGGAGACCACTTCAATGGTAATAGGTTTCTCATCGTGAACCAGCGGTTTGCTTGGCTCAAGTGCGTGAGTGGTTTTCCAGGTCAGCACGGCAAGGAACAGGATGATCAGAATAGGTACCGTCCAGACCACAGCTTCCACTTTATTGGAGTGTGACCAGTTAGGGCTATACTTCGCATCTTTATTGCTCGCACGATACTTCCAGGCGAAACCAACAGCCATCAAAATGGCAGGAATAACCACAATCAACATCAGGCCAAAAGCCGTCAATATCAGTGAACGTTGTTCCAGTCCAATCTGTCCTTTGGGGTCTAGTAGTGCAGAATCACAGCCACTGAGTAATACAGTGCCCGCGAATAATGACAACCATCCCAAACTTTTATTGTATTTCCCGAGTCTCATTTAACGACCTCAATTCCACGGAGTCTGGTGGCGTTTAAAGTGTGCGGGCATTTTACGGGAAGGTTACATTACTGTAAACATCATTAGGCCTGTGTCAGGAAGGTGTTACCGGGTTCTGCCGCACGTGTCACAAGTGTTGCAAATTATGTCGGTTTTTATGACCGAAGCCGCACGGCATGGGCTTTATAACGAAAGGACCCCCAAGCATACCCTAAAAGGGGCAATTGGTATAACCATTGTTGAAAATAAACAAAAAATTAACAATTAATTATCAATAAAAAGACATATAAAAAACGAAAAATCAAACTCTCGTATGCTGAATCGTTTAATGAAAAATAGCGTTTTGGAATAGGAGCCAATAATTTCCAAATCCTATCCCGCACAAAACAACAAATATTTTTTTTGCGCCTGGCGGCTATTTCGTCGTTATAATTTCGGTTAGTGATTACAACGGGAAATAACCTTTCGCATTTTTCTTCAGGTCATCTGCGTTTTACGCAACGCCATGAAATCAAGCAGACCTCCGATCAGGATCCCGGCGATAGCCAGCAGGGCGCCTGCGTCCAGCAGAAGGGCTTCGAAAGGGAGTGCCAGAGAGGTGCTGGCATTGATAATAAGCACCACGAGCCAGAGCGCCAGAGCAATGCAGCCCGCCATTAACAGACGTAACGCAAAACGGTAGGCGCGGTGATATTCGGTGCGCGGCATAAAGTGTTCTGTTCGCTGGGTATATTCCAGCGTCTGACGGCAGACCAGCAGCAATAAAATTCCCGGCACGGCAGCTACGACCGAGAAGAGATAAAATGTTGGCCAGCCGTGGGCTTCCACGAACCAGCCGGCAATCGGGCCAACGTACACCCGGCCAACGGCTGAGAGCGCCGAGAGCAGAGCGAACTGAGTGGCTGAAAACGACTTATTGCACAGGGTCATCAGCAGGGCGACAAACGCCGCAGTGCCCATGCCGCCGCAGAGGTTTTCGAAGAATACCGCTGTGGCCATGCTGATCGTATGTTTGTCGGTAATCGACAGCAACCAGTAGCCTGCGTTAGAGGCACCCTGAAGGATGCCGAAAATTAGCAGCGCGCGAAACAGCGTCAGACGCTGCATCAGCACACCGCCATAAAGCGCGCCGACGATGGTCGCAAACAGCCCAAGCGTTTTATTCACCACGCCTACTTCACCGGCGTCAAAACCGACGCCGCGGATCAGGAAGGTGGTGGTCAGGCTCATGGCGAAAGCATCGCCCAGCTTATAAAGGACGATAAGCAACAGGATCAGCCAGGCGTTGTTGCGGCCAAAAAAGTCACGCAGCGGTTCGGCGACGGCCTGCTCCAGCGAGCGGGGTACCGGAATAACGTTACTCGGTTCCGGCGCGAACAGCGTCGCGATAATGCAGGGGACAAGCAGGGCGGCCATCAGCCAGTACATACCCTGCCAGCCGAGGTACCTGTCGGCGAGCCACAGCGCCAGCCCGCCGGAAACCAGCATCCCGAGGCGATAGCCCAGCACGCTGATTGCTGCACCAGCACCGCGCTCTTCCGCAGGTAACACGTCCGTCTTCCAGGCGTCGAACACGATATCCTGAGAGGCGGAACAGAAAGCAATCACTACCGCAAGTGCGGCCATCCAGCGAAGCTGGGTGGTGGGTTCAAGAAGGCCCATACCCGCAATAGCCAGCAGCAGCAGAATCTGCGTCATCACTAACCAGCCGCGCCGACGCCCGAGGAAAGGCGGCGTGTAGCGATCCATGACCGGAGACCACAGGAACTTAAAGACATAGGCCTGGCCGACAAGCGAGAAGAACCCAATGGTTTTAAGATCGATGTTATCAACCGTCATCCACGCCTGAAGCGTGCCGGAAGTGAGCGCGAGGGGTAAACCCGAGGCAAAGCCGAGGATCAGCAGAATCGCTGATTTCGGTTGCTGGAAAATGCGTAAGTAATGGCTGGACATGTTCTTATAAAACTGACCCGGTGATACACCGGGTCAGCGAGCGGGATTAACGCGCGTTCTGCTTGATGAAGTCGTGAATGCTGGTGTCCTGCGCCATATCGGCGATGGTATCGGTCAGCACGCTGTTAACGGCGTTAGCAATGTTCTGGTTGGAGGCCTGGAACGCACCTTCAACAGAATAGCTGGCGCGGTAGTTTTTGGTCATCTTGTTGCCATTCTTCGCGGTGGCAATGATGGCGATATCCGCTTTGGTCGCGATGTTGTAGCGCACGTTGCCCTGAGACACGTCAGCGTACAGGTTGTTCACGATGATCTGCAGATCGACCGCGCCGCTTGGGCCAATCATATACCCGCGAGCGGTCATCTGTTTCTCCAGCACTTCCTGCAACAGGAAGCGCAGGTCGCGGGACGCGGTGAGGGTAACCTGCTGGTTATCGCGGGTCACTTTAGCCAGCGCTTGATCCTGACGCTGATCGGCGCCGTTAATGCTCACGGTGACGCCCATCAGGCTTGGGTCCTGCTGAGGCAGGGTGATTTTTGGTGAGACATCAATAGTGGTTGGCGGGGTAGCGCAGCCTGCCAGCATAAAAAGGGCTACCAACGGAAAGAAGAGTTTTTTTAACATTTTCGGGTTCTCAACGAATCGTAAGCATATAAAGAGAAAAATTGTCGCCATCATAACATCGCCAACGGCAAGGGGAAGTGGTCAACGCATGTAAATTCATCGCCTTGTCCGAAAACTGACCAGTTCACCGTTTTTCTCAAACCGTGTATGACAAAACGTATGAGTCTCACAGTGAACTTCATTCGTTTGAATGAGAAAATCAGACGAAAGCTAAATATTTGTTGTCAAGGTGTAATGGAAACGGTAAAAGCGGCTAACATTTAAAGGGATGGGTGACATCCTGGCGTTGTCGGAGGAGTAATTTCATGATGATACGTGAGCATATAGAAGATAAATTAAGGGCAGCGTTCAACCCTGTGTTCCTCGAAGTCGTCGACGAAAGCTATCGTCATAACGTGCCGGCAGGTTCTGAAAGCCACTTTAAAGTGGTTCTGGTTAGCGATCGCTTCACGGGAGAACGTTTCCTGAATCGACACCGCTTGATCTACAGCACCTTGACGGAAGAACTCTCCACGACCGTGCATGCGCTGGCGCTGCATACCTACACCATTAAGGAATGGGAAGGTCTGCAGGATACGGTTTTCGCATCGCCACCTTGTCGCGGTGCAGGCACTATCGCCTGATAAATCGGATTTGCAACGGCTGGAGCTTTTCCAGTATGTTGCTTAGAGATTTCCTCAAAACGGCCTCCGGGCCGTTTTGTTTTGTCTACGTTTTGAGCGGATGGTGCGATTTTAAGGCTAAAAATAGCCTTAAAGTGTGAAAAAAGCCGCAGCAACATGCCCCAACCGTTCTCGACTCACCTAAGTGATGCCGCTATAATGCCGCGTCTTATTGAATGTCTTCGGGATGATTCTGGCGACAGGGAATGTGAATCTGCACTAAGAGAGCATCCCGGTATAACAGACAGATTCAGAGTTGACCGAGCACTGTGATTTTTTTGAGGTAACAAGATGCAAGTTTCAGTTGAAACCACTCAAGGCCTTGGCCGCCGTGTAACGATTACTATCGCTGCTGACAGCATCGAAACTGCTGTGAAAAGCGAGCTGGTCAACGTAGCAAAAAAAGTACGTATTGACGGCTTCCGCAAGGGCAAAGTACCAATGAATGTTGTTGCTCAGCGTTATGGCGCTTCCGTGCGTCAGGATGTGCTGGGTGAACTGATGAGCCGCAACTTTATCGATGCGATCATCAAAGAAAAAATCAATCCGGCCGGCGCGCCGAACTACGTTCCAGGCGAATACAAACTGGGCGAAGACTTCACCTACTCCGTAGAGTTCGAAGTGTACCCGGAAGTTGAGCTGAAAGGTCTGGAATCTATCGAAGTTGAAAAGCCAGTTGTTTCCGTGACTGACGAAGATGTTGACGGCATGCTGGAAACCCTGCGCAAGCAGCAGGCGAACTGGAAAGAGAAAGAAGGCGCTGTTGACGCTGAAGACCGTGTCACCATCGACTTCACCGGTTCTGTAGACGGCGAAGAGTTCGAAGGCGGTAAAGCGTCTGACTTCGTACTGGCAATGGGCCAGGGGCGTATGATCCCAGGCTTCGAAGACGGTATCAAAGGCCACAAGGCTGGCGAAGAGTTCACCATCGACGTGACCTTCCCGGAAGAATACCACGCTGAAAACCTGAAAGGGAAAGCAGCAAAGTTCGCTATCAACCTGAAGAAAGTTGAAGAGCGCGAACTGCCAGAACTGACTGAAGAATTCATCAAGCGTTTCGGCGTGGAAGATGGTTCCGTAGCGGGTCTGCGTACCGAAGTGCGTAAGAACATGGAACGCGAACTGAACGGCGCGGTGCGTAACCGTGTGAAATCTCAGGCGATCGAAGGTCTGGTTAAAGCCAACGAAATCGACGTTCCAGCTGCCCTGATCGACAGCGAAATCGACGTTCTGCGCCGTCAGGCTGCACAGCGTTTCGGTGGCAACCAGCAGCAAGCGATGGAACTGCCGCGCGAGCTGTTCGAAGAGCAAGCGAAACGCCGCGTTGTTGTTGGCCTGCTGCTGGGCGAAGTGATTCGTACCCACGAGCTGAAAGCTGACGAAGAGCGTGTGAAAGGCCTGATCGAAGAGATGGCTTCTGCATACGAAGATCCATCAGAAGTGATCGAGTTCTACGGTAAGAACAAAGAGTTGATGGACAACATGCGCAACGTTGCCCTGGAAGAGCAGGCTGTTGAAGCGGTACTGGCGAAAGCGAAAGTGACCGAAAAAGCGACCTCTTTCAACGAACTGATGAACCAGCAGGCGTAATTTCGCCCCAACGGTTTAAAGTTTGAACAGAAAACCCGTTGCCTTGCGGCAGCGGGTTTTTTTTATCGCAGCTATAGCCCAGGAAGAGTGCTAAAACGCCCTTTCGGTGTTAGCGTAACAACAAAAGGTTGTTATGCTTGAAATAGGGCACTGTAAACCCCATAAGTACGTAATCACGATGAATGAGACTGGCTGATAATCCGTCCGTAAGGTTACAATCAGTACAGCAGGTGTTTTCAATTTTGATCCAGGAGACGGAAATGTCATACAGTGGCGAACGAGATAACTTTGCACCCCATATGGCTCTGGTGCCAATGGTTATTGAACAGACCTCACGTGGTGAGCGTTCTTTTGATATCTATTCCCGTCTGCTCAAGGAACGCGTTATCTTTCTGACTGGCCAGGTGGAAGACCATATGGCTAACCTGATCGTGGCGCAGATGCTGTTTCTGGAAGCGGAAAACCCGGAAAAAGACATTTACCTGTACATTAACTCCCCGGGTGGCGTGATTACAGCAGGGATGTCCATTTATGACACCATGCAATTCATCAAACCTGATGTAAGCACTATCTGTATGGGTCAGGCTGCATCTATGGGCGCGTTCCTGTTAACAGCAGGAGCGAAGGGTAAGCGTTTCTGCTTGCCAAATTCCCGCGTGATGATTCACCAGCCGCTGGGCGGTTATCAGGGGCAGGCGACGGATATCGAAATCCACGCCCGCGAAATTCTGAAAGTAAAAGCGCGCATGAATGAACTTATGGCGCAGCATACGGGTCAACCACTCGAGCAGATCGAGCGCGATACCGAGCGCGATCGCTTCCTCTCTGCTCCAGAGGCAGTTGAGTACGGCTTAGTCGACTCCGTGTTGACCCATCGTAATTGATGCCCGCGACGCGAGTGTGCCGCTATACTAAGGTAGGGCGGCACGCTGCTCATTGCAGCTTGCGTCTTAGAATGGCATTTGCGTCGTCATGTGCGGCACAAAGAACTTAAAAAGAGGTTTGGACTCATGACAGATAAACGCAAAGATGGTTCGGGCAAACTGCTGTACTGCTCTTTTTGCGGCAAAAGCCAGCATGAAGTGCGTAAACTGATTGCCGGGCCGTCCGTGTATATCTGCGACGAATGTGTCGATTTATGTAACGACATTATTCGCGAAGAGATTAAAGAAGTCGCACCGCACCGTGAGCGCAGCGCGCTGCCAACACCGCATGAAATTCGTCATCACCTTGACGACTACGTCATCGGTCAGGAGCAGGCCAAGAAAGTGCTGGCGGTAGCGGTCTATAACCACTACAAACGTCTGCGTAACGGCGACACCAGCAATGGCGTAGAACTGGGTAAAAGTAACATTCTGCTGATCGGCCCAACCGGTTCCGGTAAAACGCTGCTGGCTGAAACCTTGGCGCGTCTGCTCGATGTTCCGTTCACGATGGCGGATGCCACCACCTTGACCGAGGCCGGTTACGTGGGTGAGGACGTTGAAAACATCATTCAGAAACTGCTGCAGAAGTGCGATTACGACGTACAGAAAGCCCAGCGCGGGATTGTTTACATCGATGAGATCGACAAGATCTCCCGCAAATCAGACAACCCGTCCATCACCCGTGACGTATCGGGTGAAGGCGTACAGCAGGCACTGCTGAAGCTGATTGAAGGTACGGTCGCCGCCGTTCCGCCACAGGGTGGTCGTAAACATCCGCAGCAGGAGTTCCTGCAGGTTGATACCTCCAAGATCCTGTTCATCTGTGGTGGTGCGTTTGCTGGTCTGGATAAAGTCATCTCCCACCGTGTTGAAACCGGCTCCGGCATTGGTTTTGGCGCAACGGTGAAATCGACGTCCGAAAAACCAAACGAAGGCGAACTGCTGTCTCAGGTTGAACCGGAAGATCTGATCAAATTCGGTTTGATCCCTGAGTTCATCGGCCGTCTGCCGGTTGTGGCAACGCTGAATGAGCTGAGTGAAGACGCGCTGATCCAGATCCTGAAAGAGCCGAAAAATGCGTTGACCAAGCAGTATCAGGCGCTGTTCAATCTGGAAGGCGTTGACCTGGAATTCCGCGACGAAGCGCTGGATGCTATTGCCAAGAAAGCGATGGTCCGTAAAACCGGTGCTCGTGGTCTGCGTTCAATTGTTGAAGCAGCACTGCTCGACACCATGTACGATCTGCCGTCGATGGAAGACGTTGAGAAAGTGGTGATTGACGAGTCCGTTATTAGCGGTCAAACCAAGCCGCTGCTGATTTACGGCAAACCGGAAGCGCAGCAGGCATCTGGCGAATAATTCACCAAATCATACAAGCAGTTAATCAAAAAGGGGGGATTTTATCTCCCCTTTACTTTTTCCGTATTCATAGCGTTGAATGTGTGGGAAACATCCCCATATACTGGATACATGTTAATGGTTATGTGAAGCACAGTAACATGACCAGCTTACCTGGCGGACACTAACTAAGAGAGAGCTCTATGAATCCTGAGCGTTCTGAACGCATTGAAATCCCCGTATTGCCGTTGCGCGATGTGGTGGTTTATCCGCACATGGTCATACCCTTATTTGTAGGGCGGGAAAAATCTATCCGTTGCCTCGAAGCCGCCATGGATCATGATAAAAAAATCATGCTGGTGGCGCAGAAAGAAGCATCAACGGATGAGCCGGGTGTAAACGATCTTTTCACCGTCGGGACCGTGGCCTCTATTTTGCAGATGCTGAAGCTGCCTGACGGCACCGTGAAGGTACTGGTAGAAGGCCTGCAGCGTGCGCGTATTACCACTCTGTCAGACGACGGCGAACACTTCTCTGCCAAGGCAGAGTATCTTGATTCGCCTGAGCTTGATGAGCGCGAACAGGAAGTGCTGGTTCGCACCGCGATTAGCCAGTTTGAAGGCTACATCAAGCTGAACAAGAAAATCCCACCAGAAGTGCTGACGTCGCTGAACAGCATCGACGATCCTGCGCGCCTGGCGGACACCATCGCTGCCCATATGCCGCTGAAGCTGGCTGACAAGCAGTCCGTGCTGGAAATGTCCGACGTTAACGAGCGTCTGGAATACCTGATGGCGATGATGGAGTCTGAAATCGATCTGCTGCAGGTTGAGAAGCGCATTCGCAACCGCGTGAAAAAGCAGATGGAGAAATCTCAGCGTGAGTACTATCTGAATGAGCAAATGAAGGCCATTCAGAAAGAACTGGGCGAGATGGACGACGCGCCGGACGAAAACGAAGCCCTGAAGCGTAAGATCGACGCGGCGAAGATGCCGAAAGAGGCGAAAGAGAAGGCCGAAGCAGAACTGCAGAAGCTGAAAATGATGTCTCCAATGTCGGCTGAAGCGACCGTTGTACGCGGCTACATTGAGTGGATGGTGCAGGTTCCGTGGAACGCCCGCAGCAAGGTCAAAAAAGACCTGCGTCAGGCACAGGAAATCCTGGATACCGACCACTACGGCCTGGAACGCGTGAAAGACCGCATTCTTGAGTACCTCGCGGTACAAAGCCGTGTAAACAAAATTAAAGGCCCAATTCTGTGCCTGGTAGGACCGCCGGGGGTGGGGAAAACCTCTCTGGGTCAGTCCATCGCCAAAGCGACCGGACGTAAGTATATCCGTATGGCGCTGGGTGGCGTGCGCGATGAAGCGGAAATCCGCGGTCACCGCCGTACCTACATCGGTTCTATGCCGGGTAAACTGATCCAGAAGATGGCGAAAGTGGGAGTTAAAAACCCGCTGTTCCTGCTCGATGAGATCGACAAAATGTCGTCGGACATGCGTGGCGACCCTGCGTCTGCACTGTTGGAAGTGCTTGATCCAGAACAGAACGTGGCGTTCAGCGATCACTACCTGGAAGTGGACTACGACCTGAGCGATGTGATGTTCGTAGCGACCTCCAACTCCATGAACATTCCGGCCCCGCTGCTGGACCGTATGGAAGTGATCCGTCTCTCGGGCTATACCGAAGACGAGAAGCTGAATATTGCTAAGCAGCACCTGCTGCCGAAACAGATTGAGCGTAACGCGCTGAAAGCCAATGAGCTGACCGTTGAGGACAGCGCGATTATCGGCATCATTCGTTACTACACCCGTGAAGCGGGCGTGCGTAGCCTTGAGCGTGAAATCTCGAAGCTGTGTCGTAAAGCGGTGAAACAGCTGCTGCTGGATAAGAGCCTGAAACAGATTGTGATTAACGGCGACAATCTGCATGCCTATCTCGGCGTTCAGCGCTTCGACTACGGCCGCGCGGACAACGAAAACCGCGTTGGTCAGGTGACCGGACTCGCATGGACGGAAGTGGGCGGCGATCTGCTGACCATCGAAACCGCCTGTGTACCGGGTAAAGGCAAACTGACCTACACCGGCTCGCTGGGTGAAGTGATGCAGGAATCTATCCAGGCTGCGCTGACCGTGGTGCGCGCGCGAGCGGAGAAACTGGGAATTAACCCTGATTTCTACGAAAAACGCGACATCCACGTGCACGTACCTGAAGGGGCGACGCCAAAAGATGGTCCAAGCGCGGGTATTGCCATGTGTACCGCTCTGGTTTCCTGCCTGACCGGGAACCCTGTGCGTGCCGATGTGGCAATGACCGGTGAAATTACGCTGCGTGGCCAGGTTCTGCCGATTGGTGGTTTAAAAGAAAAACTGCTGGCGGCACACCGCGGTGGGATCAAAACCGTATTGATCCCTTACGAAAACAAACGCGATCTGGAAGAGATTCCGGACAACGTGATTGCCGATCTGCAGATCCATCCTGTTAAGCGAATTGAGGAAGTTCTCAGTCTCGCTTTGCAGAATGAACCCTCCGGAATGCAGGTTGTAACCGCAAAATAGTGACCTCGCGCAAAGAGCGTCAATAAAAACAAGGCTGGTAAGTGATTTCGCACTTGCCAGCCTTTTTTTGTATAGCTAATTTAGATTGCTGATTAGGTCAGCCATCAACAACGGGTGTTGTAAGGTCATGGCAGGCCTGATATAACTGCTGCGCGGTCGCGTTGTGAAGGATTCAGGCGCGATATAAATTATAAAGAGAGGAAGAGAACAGTGAATAAATCTCAACTGATTGACAAAATTGCTGCTGGTGCTGATATTTCTAAAGCTGCAGCTGGACGTGCGTTAGATGCATTAATTGCTTCTGTTACTGAATCTCTGCAGGCTGGGGACGACGTTGCACTGGTAGGCTTCGGTACTTTTGCTGTTAAAGAGCGTGCTGCCCGTACTGGCCGTAACCCTCAGACCGGTAAAGAGATCACCATTGCTGCTGCTAAAGTGCCGGGTTTCCGTGCAGGTAAAGCGCTGAAAGACGCAGTAAACTGATTGCTTTCCCGTTTCAGGGAAGCCGGAAAGTACAAGGGCGCATCATTTGATGTGCCTTTTTTGTTTGTCCAGACCTGATTTGTGCGAGTTTATGCGAGTTGTGGGCTGACAATCGCCCCGTTTTCTTGTCACAATACGCCTTCACGCGCGACGGGCAGGATTTTCCGTCAGCGTCAGGTAACCAGTCACCTACAGCGGAGTGTTGTTACACCATGATGGACAGCTTACGCACGGCTGCTAACAGTCTCGTGCTCAAGATTATTTTCGGTATCATTATCGTGTCGTTCATATTGACCGGCGTGAGCAGTTACCTTATTGGCGGTGGCGCAAACTACGCCGCAAAAGTGAATGGCCAGGAGATCAGCCGCGGTCAGTTCGAGAATGCTTTTGCCGGTGAACGTAACCGTATGCAGCAACAGCTGGGCGACCAATTCTCTGAACTGGCGGCGAACGAAGGGTACATGAAGACTCTGCGCCAACAGACGTTGAACCGTCTTATCGACGAAGCGCTGCTCGATCAGTATGCCAAAAAAATCGGCCTTGGCATTAGTGATGAGCAGGTGAAAAAAGCCATCTTCTCCACCCAGGCCTTCCAGTCTAACGGTAAATTCGACAACGCGCGTTACAACAGTATCGTCAACCAGATGGGGATGACGGCCGATCAGTACGCTCAGGCGCTGCGTAACCAGCTGACCACCCAGCAGCTCATCAATGCTGTCGTGGGCACCGATTTCATGCTCAAAGGTGAAACGGACGAACTGGCCGCGCTGGTGGCACAGCAGCGTGTTGTACGCGAAGCGACCATTGATGTTAACGCCCTGGCGGCGAAACAGCAGGTGAGCGACGCTGACGTTAACGCCTGGTACGAACAGAACAAGAATTCTTTTGTTTCTCCAGAGCAGTTCCGCGTGAGCTACATCAAGCTGGATGCGGCCGCGCTGCAGGAAACCGCGTCTGATGCAGAGATCCAGTCTTACTACGATCAGCATCAGGATCAGTTCACTCAGCCCCAGCGTAACCGCTACAGCGTGATTCAGACGAAAACCGAGGCTGATGCTAAAGCGGCGCTGGATGAGCTGAACAAAGGCGCTGATTTCGCGACCGTTGCGAAAGCGAAATCCACCGACATTATCTCGGCGAAAAACGGCGGTGATATGGGCTGGCTGGAAGACGCGACCACGCCTGACGAGCTGAAAAATGCCGGTCTGAAAGAGAAAGGCCAGCTTTCTGGCGTCATTAAGTCTTCCGTCGGTTTCCTGGTCGTGCGTCTGGACGACATCACCGCGGCGAAAACCAAGCCGCTGGCTGACGTCCGCGATGATATCGCAGCGAAAGTGAAACAGGAAAAAGCGCTGGATGCCTACTACGCGCTGCAGCAGAAGGTTAGCGATGCTGCCAGCAACGACAACGAATCTCTGGCAGGTGCAGAGCAGGCGGCGGGCGTGAAGGCGGTTGAAACTGGCTGGTTTGGTCGTGACAACCTGCCGGAAGAGCTGAACTTCAAGCCGGTTTCTGATGCCATCTTCAACGGTGGTCTGGTGGGCGAGAACGGCACGCCGGGCAGTAACTCTGACATCATTACCGTCGACGGCGATCGTGCGTTTGTGTTGCGCGTCAGCGAGCATAAGCCAGAAGCGGTCAAACAGCTGGCGGAAGTGAAGGATCAGGTCATCGCTCAGGTTAAGCACAACAAAGCGGAACAGCAGGCGAAACTGGATGCTGAGAAGATTCTGTCCGATCTGAAAGCGGGTAAAGAAGACGCGCTGAAAGCGGCTGGCCTGAGCTTCGGTGAAGCGAAAACGCTGAGCCGTACCGGTCAGGACCCTATCAGCCAGGCCGCGTTTGGGCTGACTCTGCCTGCGAAGGACAAGCCAAGCTTCGGTACTACCACCGATGCGCAGGGTAACGTCGTTCTGCTGGCACTGGATGAAGTGAAAGCCGGCACCTTACCAGAAGCACAGAAGAAAGCGATGGTTCAGGGAATTACCCAGAACAATGCCCAGATTGCCTTCGAAGCCATGATGAGCAACCTGCGTAAAGAAGCCAAAATCAAGCTGGGTGATGTAATGACTCAGCAGCAGTAATTACGTGTCTGCTCGCAGATTTTCGTAACGCTCTGCAAAAACTAAAGGCCGCTTTCGCGGCCTTTTCCATTTCTGCAATCTGCTGTTTGTGCCGGTTTGAACTGGCGGCTATCGTGACGTGGCTGTCAACAAACAAGGAGATAACAGCATGAAATGTGGAATCAAAGCACTGTTAATTACGCTGGCTATTGCCACCACCGGGATGAGCGCGGGCGCGATGGCGTCGGCTCCCGCCGCCAAATCACAAACTACCCAGAGCAAGTCCGACGCGGCAGCGCCGGTGCAAGGGCAAACCAAAGCGATTGACGCCGGTAAAAATGCGGATGATGACGGTACGCGGGTCAGTATCAATTCTGCCTCTGCGGAAGATCTGGCCCGCGCGATGAATGGTGTCGGCCTGAAAAAAGCGCAGGCCATCGTCAGCTACCGCGAAGAGTATGGTCCTTTCAAAACGGTCGACGATCTCAAACAGGTGCCGGGCATGGGCAGCGCGCTGGTTGAGCGCAACCTCTCACACCTGACATTGTAATTACGCAATTTCTTGCACTGCGGCAAAATTTTGCCAGGATAAAGAGGTCATACCAGTTATGACCTCTCATCCTACAATAACAGTAAAGGCTATTGCGCTATGCAGACAAAAATCAAAGTACGCGGTTTTCATCTCGACGTTTATCAGCATGTGAACAATGCTCGCTATCTTGAGTTTCTTGAAGAAGCCCGCTGGGACGGGCTGGAAAACAGCGAAAGCTTTCAGTGGCTGACCGCGCACAACATCGCGTTCGTGGTCGTCAATATCAATATCAACTACCGCCGTCCGGCCGTGCTGGGCGATGTGCTCACGGTGACAAGCCAGGTGCAGCAAATCAATGGCAAAAGCGGGGTGTTAAACCAGGTGGTGACGCTCGATCCAGAAGGGCAGGTGGTGGCTGATGCGCTGATCACCTTTGTCTGTATCGATCTGAAAACGCAGAAAGCGCTGCCGCTGGAAGGGGAGTTGCGTGAAAAGCTGGAGTTGATGATCGCGTAAGACTTGTTAAGGCGTACTCGTGCTGTCGACACCCGTTTTGCGACAGCACGGTCAAGTAGCCCTATTTAAGGCCGGTCTTTTTCTGCATTGCGGCCATCACGCCGGCTTTATCGGCAAGATAGTGGTTCAGTCCGTTAGCGCGAAGATTACAGGCCGCGCACTGGCCGCAACCGTCGCCTTTGATACCGTTATAGCAGGTGAGCGTTTCGCTGCGAACCAGGTCCAGCTTGCCCCAGTAATCCGCCAGCGCCCAGGTTTCGGCTTTATCCAGCCACATGAGCGGAGTTTCAAAGCGCGTCTCTTTCGCCATCCCCAGATTGACGGCGTGGTTTAGCGCTTTCACGAACTCATCACGACAGTCCGGGTAGCCGGAGAAGTCGGTCTCGCAAACGCCCGTAATCACCGCTTCGGCTTTTACCTGATAGGCGTAGATCGCCGTCAGGGTCAGGAAGAGGATATTACGGCCCGGCACGAAGGTATTCGGAATGCCGCTGGCATCAGGTTCGTAGTCCGGGACGGGAATACTGTCGCGTGTGAGGCTGCTCACGGCCAGTTCATTTAACAGCGTAACGTCCAGCACCTTGTGCGCGCGTGCACCCAGTTTCAGGGCAAGTTCACGGGCAACGTCGATTTCAGCGCGGTGGCGCTGACCATAATCGAAAGTGACACAGTGAACTTCATCGAACTGATGAAGGGCCTGAACCAGGCAGGTAGTAGAGTCTTGTCCTCCGCTGAACACGACGACGGCACGTTTCATAAATCATCTCGACTGTTACGGTAAAAACGTTATGTTACCGTCTGCCTGTGGCGGCGACCAGCTTCTTCACGATTTAGGGGCGGGCAGCCAGGCTTCGGTAAAGTCAAACCAGCCGCGGGTATTGAGGCGTATACCATTCACGCCAGGCGGAGCACTGATTTGGTATTGATAATTAAAGAGTGGCGTCAGCACCGCACTCTCCATTAGCTGGTTAAAGATGGCTTGCAGTCCCGCGTGTCTATCCCGAGCCTCTGCCTGCGTCTGTACCGCATCCAGCGTCGCTTGCAAATGGGCGTAAGCCGGTGCGCTAATAACGTGCGGCCAGAGGGCATCGCAGCGCAGCCACTGTTCCAGCGTATATTCTGGCGCTTCGCCAATAAGCCTGTCGCCCATCATGATGTCTGCATCGGCAAGCTCCAGGCATCCGTCCCACGTCTTGGCGTCGTGAAAGATGACGGTCAGTTCACACCCCTGTAGCGCCAGGTATGCCTTCAACTGGCTGGCCATGGTGTGAAGCTCAACAGGGAGATGATAAACCAGCGTCAATGCTTCAGGGAGGGTTACACCCGATAAATCAGGCCATTCGGGGATGGTCCAGCCGGGAAGCAGTTCCTGAGTTGGCGTGATGAGCCCTTCGTTAAGTGGAAGGGTGTGGAGAAGCCGGGAGAGATGAATGATATTGATAAGCCGCTTTGCCTGGAGCTCACTCAGGCGTGCGCTCTGTTTTAGCGTAAGGTAACAGAACCCCAGACTGGTGCTGCTGCTTACCAGCCGCAGACTTTCCAGCTCGTCGGCCTCGCCGATCGCGATTTGCACCGGGTGACGACAGCTGGTACCCAGCCTGTAATCAAAAAGCTGGGGTGTGATCCAATATTCGATGGCTTTGAGCAGCGGATGACTCAGGTGATACTGCTCATGGCTTTCCAGACGAACCAGGTCGGGCTCAAAGGCAGCCAGCCGAAAGGGGCCAGAGCCAACCGAAGGATGGTCGGGATGCGCCAGACGGCTACAGTAGGTTGCCAGCCTGTGCGGTAGCCAGTAGTCAGGTTGATGCAGCGTAAACGTCAGACACTGTGGATGCGTTGTCTCAATATTTAAGACACTCTGTAACAGGGTGCGCAGGGCGGGGAGCGTCAACAGCGCTGTCAGACTTCGCTGGAGTTGCGCCGTTTCTATTTTATCGCCGTTATGCCAGTGAAGGGTGGAGCGAATGTAGAAATGCCAGCGCATGCCGTCAGCAGAGACATCCCAGTGATGCGCCAGATCGCCCGTGGGTTCACTGCTGTTACCGTTAAAACGCGTCAAGCCTGAGAACACCTGTCCTGCCAGATGCTGCTCCGCCCGACCAGGTAAGAACCCCGGCTGCAGCGGCTCCAGGGAGCGATAGTAAGGAATGCGCAGCGTCGGCGTATCGTTTTGCCACTGCCCGCCCAAAAAAGGATGCAGTAATGACCGCAGCGCTTCAGGGGCAAGCTGGGCCAGTTCCAGCGCGTTATGCTGCTGCCCGCTCTTCAGCGCCTCCTCCATCATCGCATTGCGCAGTGACTCCGGCGCGACATGAAACGTCAGCTCACCGCGCTTACCGCGGCCAGACTGCCCTCGCCAGCTCAGCCAGCCCGCCTCCTGGGCCTGACGCAGCAACGTTCGGACATGCCGCTCGCTGCAAAAACAGCGGGCAGCCAGCTCGCTGATAGTGACCTGTTGCGTTGCACCCAGGGAAGGCTGCCAGAGGCGGTGATACTGATTGAGTCGATTGAGCTGGCGCATAAGAAACCCGGAACAATAATTTTCATCTATTCACTATTACTTCCGTATATCTCACACGATACTGATGCACAAGTTAACCGCATCACATTTCGGGAGTAATCATGGCTCGGCTCGCTGCATTTGATATGGACGGTACGCTGTTAATGCCGGATCACCGTTTAGGGGAAAAAACCCTGAACACGCTGAAACGCCTGCACGAGCGTGATGTTACCCTGACGTTTGCCACTGGCCGCCATGTGCTGGAGATGCGCCATCTGCTTGGTGCGTTTTCCCTCGACGCTTTTCTGATTACCGGCAACGGGACGCGAATTCATTCTATAGAAGGCGATGTACTGCACCGTCAGGATCTCAATCCGGAAGTGGCGGATATCGTGCTGCACAGCACCTGGGACACTAAGGCCAGTATCCACGTCTTTAACGATCGGGGCTGGTTTACCGGAAGCGAAATCCCGGAATTATTGCACGCGCATGTATACAGCGGCTTCAGGTACCAGCTTATCGATCTGCGTCGGATCCCCGCCCATGCGGTCACTAAGATCTGTTTCTGTGGCGATCACGACGATCTGTGTCGCTTACGGATTCAGCTGAATGAGGCGCTGGGCGACCGGGCGCATCTGACCTTCTCGGCGGTTGATTGTCTGGAAGTGCTGCCGGTGGGCTGTAACAAAGGTTCCGCTCTGGCGGTTCTGAGCGACCACCTGGGCTTAACGCTGCAGGAGTGTATGGCGTTTGGTGATGCCATGAACGACCGCGAAATGCTGGGTAGCGTAGGTCGCGGTCTGATCATGGGGAATGCGATGGCGCAGCTGAAAGCAGAACTTCCCCATCTGCCGGTTATTGGCCACTGCCGCAATGAAGCAGTGTCTCATTTTTTGACTCATTGGCTGGACAACAACAATCTCCCGTATTCCCCCGAATAGTGAGACCCTTCCAGCAAGCCAGACTTCGGTCTGGCTTTTTTTATTTCACCAGTTCTGCAATCTGCGCTTTCCACGGGGCGATATCGCCGATGTTGGCCTGCACCCACTCCGCATTGTAGTAAGTTTCAAGGTAGCGCTCTCCGCTGTCGCACAGCAGCGTGACGATGGAACCGGTGCGGCTCTCTTCACGCATGCGTGCGGCAAGCTGCAGTGCGCCCCACATATTGGTGCCCGTCGATGCGCCCACTTTGCGGCCCAGCTGCGTTTCCAGCCAGTGTGCCGTCGCCACGCTTGCGGCATCCGCCACGCGCATCATCTCGTCCACCACGTCGGGGATGAAAGAGGGCTCCACGCGCGGGCGGCCAATCCCTTCAATTTTACTGCCCACCGGGCTGCGCAGGCCGGCATCGCGATTTTGCCAGTAGTCGAGGAACACGGAGTTTTGCGGGTCAACCACCATCAGCTGGGTATCGTAACCCTGACAGCGGATGTAGCGTCCGATCGTGGCTGACGTGCCGCCGGTACCGGCGCTCATGACGATATAGGACGGAACCGGATGTGGTTCGTGGGTCATCTGGCGGAAAATACTGTCGGCAATGTTGTTATTGCCGCGCCAGTCCGTCGCGCGCTCGGCGAAGGTGAACTGGTCCATATAGTGGCCGTTCAGCTCGCGGGCCAGCATTTCAGAAGCGGCGTAGATTTCGCAGGCGCTTTCCACAAAGTGGCAGCGTCCGCCGTAAAACTCGATCTGTTCAATTTTGCGTTTTGCGGTGCAGGACGGCATCACCGCGATAAACGGCAGGCCCAGCAGGCGGGCAAAATAGGCTTCGGACACCGCCGTTGAACCGGAAGAAGATTCAATGATAGTCGTGCCTTCTTTAATCCAGCCGTTACATAAACCGTATAAAAACAGCGAGCGCGCCAGGCGATGCTTCAGGCTGCCGGTAGGATGGGTGCTTTCATCTTTCAGATAGAGCTGAATGCTGTCAAATCCCGGCAGGGAAAGGCGAATCAGGTGCGTATCCGCCGAGCGCTGATAGTCGGCATTGATTTCGCTGATCGCATGTTTAACCCAGGTGCTATTCATCATCGTTATCCGTTTGTCATTTTGTGCCTAGGATAGCGAAAAGCACAGAAAAAATTGTTGCTATCTGGCCTTTAAAATAGAATGAAGGGAGAAAAATTTTCTCTGAGAGGTGGGTATGCTAGATAAAATTGACCGCAAGCTCCTTTCATTGCTGCAAAGTGACTGTACCCTCTCTTTGCAGGCGCTGGCAGATGCCGTTAATCTGACCACCACCCCGTGCTGGAAGCGTCTTAAGAAGCTGGAAGATGACGGTATTCTTCTGGGGCGCGTCGCGTTGTTAGATCCCGAAAAGCTGGGGCTTGGGTTGACGGCATTTGTGCTGATAAAAACCCAGCATCACAGCAGCGAGTGGTATTGCCGCTTCGTCACCCAGGTGTCTGAGATGCCCGAAGTGCTCGGTTTCTGGCGCATGGCCGGCGAGTACGATTACCTGATGCGCGTCCAGGTGGCCGACATGAAGCGCTATGATGACTTCTACAAGCGGCTGGTGAACAGCGTGCCGGGGTTATCGGACGTCACCTCAAGCTTCGCCATGGAACAGATTAAATACACCACAGCATTACCTATTGAATAACTTCGTAAAATACCTTCAGGAACAAACCGCGTGCGATTATTTGCCCAATTAAGCTGGTACTTTCGTCGGGAGTGGCAACGCTACCTCGGTGCAGTCGCCCTGCTTATTATCATTGCCATCCTGCAGCTGATCCCGCCGAAAGTGGTGGGCTACGTCGTGGATGGCGTCACCGAACAGCATTACACCACCGCACGGGTGTTGATGTGGGTTGGCACGCTGGTGCTGACGGCGGTCATTGTTTATCTGCTGCGCTACGTCTGGCGCGTGCTGCTGTTTGGTGCGTCCTATCAGCTGGCCGTTGAGCTACGTGAAGATTTTTACCGCCAGCTGAGCCGACAGCATCCCGAATTTTATCTGCGCCATCGCACCGGGGATCTCATCGCCCGCGCGACGAACGACGTCGATCGCGTGGTCTTTGCCGCCGGGGAAGGGGTGCTGACGCTGGTGGACTCGCTGGTGATGGGCTGTGCGGTGCTGATCGTGATGTCCACGCAGATCAGCTGGCAGTTGACCCTGCTCGCCCTGCTGCCGATGCCGCTCATGGCTCTGGCGATTAATCGCTATGGTGAACAGCTACACGAGCGTTTTAAGCTGGCGCAGGCGGCGTTTTCGTCGCTGAACGATCGCACCCAGGAGAGCATGACCAGCATCCGCATGATCAAAGCGTTTGGTCTGGAAGACCGGCAGTCTGCGCTGTTTGCCGCCGATGCGGCAGACACGGGGGCGAAAAACATGCGCGTCGCGCGTATCGACGCCCGTTTCGATCCGACGATTTATATCGCAATCGGCATGGCAAATATGTTGGCCATTGGCGGCGGAAGCTGGATGGTAGTGCAGGGCACGCTTACCCTGGGGCAATTGACAAGCTTTGCGATGTATCTGGGTCTCATGATCTGGCCGATGCTGGCGCTGGCCTGGATGTTTAACATCGTGGAGCGCGGCAGCGCCGCCTACAGCCGCATTCGCGCCATGCTGGCCGAAGCGCCGGTGGTCAATGACGGCAGCGAAGTCGTACCGGAAGGACGCGGCGTCATGCATGTCGACGTCCGCAAGTTTGTCTATCCACAAACGGAGCATCCGGTGCTGGAGAACGTCAGCTTTACGCTTCAGCCGGGCCAGATGCTGGGCATCTGCGGCCCGACGGGATCCGGTAAAAGTACCGTGCTCTCTCTGCTCCAGCGCCACTTTGACGTCACCGAGGGCGATATTCGTTTCCATGATATCCCCCTGACGAATCTGCTGCTGGACGAGTGGCGTGGTCGCCTGGCGGTCGTCAGCCAGACGCCGTTTTTATTTTCGGACACCGTGGCGAACAACATCGCCCTTGGCCGCCCTGGGGCGACGCAGGAAGAGATTGAACATGTGGCGCGTCTGGCCAGCGTTCATGATGATATTTTGCGTCTGCCGCAGGGGTACGAGACGGAAGTCGGGGAACGCGGCGTCATGCTGTCCGGCGGGCAAAAACAGCGTATCTCCATTGCCCGCGCGCTGCTGCTGAATGCTGAAATCCTGATTCTGGATGATGCACTTTCCGCCGTGGACGGCCGTACCGAGCATCAAATTCTGCATAACCTGCGCCAGTGGGGCGACGGACGCACGGTCATTATCAGCGCCCACCGTTTGTCTGCGCTAACCGAAGCCAGCGAAATTCTGGTCTTGCAGCACGGGCACATTGCCCAGCGCGGGCAGCATGAAACGCTTGCCGAGCAGCCGGGCTGGTATCGCGATATGTACCGCTATCAACAGCTTGAGGCGGCGTTGGACGATGCGCCGGAAGAAGATGAGGAGGCCGCCAATGCGTAAGCTCGGAACGATGTGGCCGACGCTCAAACGTCTGCTGGCCTACGGCTCGCCGTGGCGTAAACCGCTCTCCGTTGCCGTGCTTTTACTCTGGATTGCGGCGATTGCTGAAGTGAGCGGTCCTTTGCTCATTAGCTACTTCATCGACAATATGGTCGCCAAAAGCTATCTGCCCCTGGGGCTGGTGGCGGGGTTAGGCGTGGCCTACGTTGGCCTTCAGCTGGCGGCGGCAGGGCTGCACTATGCTCAGTCGCTGCTGTTTAACCGGGCTGCCGTGGGCGTCGTGCAGCAGTTGCGCACCGACGTCATGGACGCGGCGCTTCGCCAGCCGCTCAGCGAGTTTGATATCCAGCCGGTCGGGCAGGTAATTTCGCGCGTGACCAACGATACCGAGGTGATCCGCGATCTGTACGTCACCGTTGTGGCGACCGTATTGCGCAGCGCGGCGCTGATTGGCGCGATGCTGGTGGCGATGTTCAGCCTTGACTGGCGCATGGCGCTGGTGGCGATCACCATCTTCCCGGCGGTGTTGATCGTCATGGTGATATACCAGCGTTACAGCACGCCGATTGTGCGCCGGGTTCGCGCCTATCTGGCCGACATCAACGATGGCTTCAACGAAGTGATTAACGGCATGAGCGTCATCCAGCAGTTCCGCCAGCAGGCCCGCTTTGGCGAACGCATGGGAGAAGCCAGCCGTTCGCACTATATGGCGCGTATGCAGACGCTGCGGCTTGATGGTTTCCTGCTGCGTCCGCTGCTGAGCCTTTTCTCTGCGCTGGTGCTTTGCGGGCTGCTGATGCTCTTTGGGCTGAGCTCAAACGGTACGATTGAGGTGGGCGTGCTATACGCCTTTATTAGCTATCTGGGACGCCTTAACGAGCCGTTGATCGAGCTCACCACCCAGCAATCGATGCTGCAGCAGGCGGTGGTCGCCGGTGAGCGCGTGTTTGAGCTGATGGACAGGCCGCGTCAGGCCTACGGCAATGACGAGCAACCTCTGCAAAGCGGGACTATCGCCTTTGATAACGTCTCGTTTGCCTATCGCGAAGATCGGCTGGTGCTTCAGGACATCACGCTTGACGTTCCGTCGCGCGGTTTCGTGGCGCTCGTGGGGCATACCGGCAGCGGTAAGAGCACACTTGCCAGCCTGTTGATGGGCTATTACCCGGTCACGCGCGGCGAAATCCGCCTCGACGGGCGCCCGCTCGCGTCTCTCAGCCACACCGTGTTGCGTAAAGGCGTCGCGATGGTGCAACAGGATCCGGTCGTGCTGGCCGATACCTTCTACGCCAACGTGACTCTGGGGCGAGACTACACTCAGGAACAGGTCTGGGACGTGCTGGAAAAAGTGCAGCTGGCAGAGCTGGCGCGCGGGTTTAGCGATGGGATCAATACCAGGCTGGGCGAGCAGGGCAACAATCTTTCCGTGGGGCAAAAACAGCTCCTGGCGCTGGCGCGGGTGCTCATTGAAACGCCGCAGATCCTGATTCTGGATGAAGCCACGGCCAGTATTGACTCCGGCACCGAGCAGGCCATCCAGCAGGCACTCTCCGCCGTACGCGACCATACGACGCTGGTGGTGATTGCCCACCGTCTTTCCACCATCGTCGATGCCGATACCATTCTGGTGCTACATCGCGGACAGGCCGTTGAACGTGGTACCCACCGTGAACTGCTGGAAGCAAAAGGGCGCTACTGGCAGATGTACCAGCTGCAGCTGGCGGGCGAAGAGCTTGCGGCCAGCGTGCGCGATGAAGAGTCGCTTAGCGCCTGATGCACCAAAATGAGGCGGCGCACTAACAGTCATTCCTGTTGGTGCAAAACTGAAACGCACCATGCACCGGCATGGTGCGTTTTTTTTCACCAGTTTGTTTATCAAGGCCGTGTAATGCTCTGTGCGCCGCCGTTCCCCCCCGTTTGCATTTCTGGCACATCCCTTGCAATACCTTCTGCGTAAGCTACGGCCATTACCGAATTCTGACTGGAGGGGATCTATGAAGCTGGTTACGGTTGTAATCAAACCATTCAAACTCGAAGACGTGCGTGAAGCGTTGTCTTCAATGGGTATTCAGGGACTGACTGTCACCGAAGTGAAAGGCTTTGGTCGTCAGAAGGGTCATGCCGAGCTTTATCGCGGGGCGGAATACAGCGTTAACTTTCTGCCAAAAGTAAAAATTGATGTCGCGATTGCTGACGATCAGCTTGATGAGGTCATTGATGTCATTAGCAAAGCGGCCTATACCGGCAAAATTGGCGACGGCAAAATTTTCGTTGCCGAACTGCAGCGCGTCATTCGCATCCGTACCGGCGAATCTGACGAAGCGGCATTGTAAATAACGCCTGGCACACAGTGATAGGGATCGAGAAAATGAAGATAGCAACACTTAAAACGGGTCTGGGTTCGCTGGCGCTGCTGCCGGGCCTGGCGCTGGCTGCTGCCCCTGCGGTGGCTGATAAAGCCGATAACGCCTTTATGATGATCAGCACCGCGCTGGTGCTTTTCATGTCCATTCCGGGCATTGCGCTGTTCTACGGCGGCCTGATCCGTGGCAAAAACGTTCTCTCCATGCTGACGCAGGTTGCCGTGACGTTTGCGCTGGTCTGCGTGCTGTGGGTGGTTTACGGTTACTCGCTGGCGTTCGGTACGGGCAACGCGTTCTTTGGTAACTTCGACTGGGTGATGCTGAAAAATATTGAGCTGACCGCGCTGATGGGCAGCTTCTATCAGTATATTCACGTGGCGTTCCAGGGTTCCTTCGCCTGTATTACCGTAGGGCTTATTGTGGGCGCGCTGGCGGAGCGTATTCGTTTCTCTGCCGTTCTGATCTTCGTAGTGGTCTGGATGACGCTCTCCTATGTGCCGATTGCGCACATGGTCTGGGGGGGCGGTCTGCTGGCAACGCACGGTGCGCTGGACTTCGCGGGCGGTACCGTTGTACACATCAACGCCGCGGTAGCGGGTCTGGTGGGGGCCTACCTGATTGGCAAACGCGTGGGCTTCGGTAAAGAAGCGTTTAAACCGCACAACCTGCCGATGGTGTTTACCGGTACTGCTATCCTCTACTTTGGCTGGTTTGGCTTCAACGCCGGCTCTGCGAGTGCGGCCAACGAAATTGCCGCGCTGGCCTTCGTGAACACCGTTGTTGCCACGGCGGGTGCGATTCTCTCCTGGGTGTTTGGCGAGTGGGCGGTGCGCGGTAAACCTTCTCTGCTGGGTGCCTGTTCGGGTGCCATTGCCGGTCTGGTTGGTATCACCCCTGCGTGTGGTTATGTCGGTGTCGGCGGCGCGCTGCTGGTCGGCCTGGTGTCGGGTCTGGCGGGTCTGTGGGGCGTCACCGCACTGAAACGTGTGCTGCGCGTCGACGACCCATGCGATGTATTCGGCGTGCACGGCGTGTGCGGCATAGTCGGTTGTATCATGACCGGTATCTTCGCGGCGAAATCGCTCGGTGGCGTGGGTTACGCGGAAGGTGTCACCATGGTTCATCAGGTGCTGGTGCAGCTGGAAAGTATAGCTATCACCGTTGTCTGGTCTGCCGTTGTGGCCTTCATTGGCTATAAGCTGGCGGATATGACGGTGGGTCTGCGCGTACCGGAAGAGCAGGAGCGCGAAGGTCTGGACGTTAACAGCCACGGCGAGAATGCGTATAACGCCTGATAAACAGCAAAACGGCAACCTCTGGTTGCCGTTTTTAATGTGTATTCCCTCTCCCGGTGGGAGAGGGTCAGGGGGAGGGCATCAGGCCGCACACAATCACCCGCGATTACGCATCACCCCTTCCTGCACCGTCGAAGCGACCAGCACGCCGTCCTGAGTATAAAATTCTCCACGCACAAATCCGCGTGCGCTCGACGCTGACGTGCTCTCCACGCTGTAAAGCAGCCACTCATTCATGTTGAACGGACGGTGGAACCACATGGAGTGATCGATCGTCGCGACCTGCATCCCTTTTTCCAGGAAACCAACGCCGTGCGGCTGCAGCGCCACCGGCAGGAAGTTGAAGTCAGACGCATAGCCCAGCAGATACTGATGGACGCGGAAATCTTCCGGCACGGTCCCGTTGGCACGGATCCAAACCTGGCGTTTCGGCTCGGCGGTATGGCCTTTCATCGGGTTGTGGAACTCAACCGGGCGGATCTCCAGCGGCTTATCGCAGAGAAACTTCTCTTTGACCTGAGGGGGAAGCAGATGCGCCAGCGCGCGAGCAATATCCGTCTCTGATTTTAAAGAATCGGGTGACGGAGCCGGGGGCATCACTTTCTGATGCTCGTAGCCTGGCTCCGGCGCCTGGAAAGAGGCCGTCATGTAAAAGATCGGCTTGCCGCTCTGAATGGCCGCTACGCGGCGCGCGCTGAAGCTGTTGCCGTCTCGCAGAACTTCAACGTCATACACAATCGGTTTTGCGCTATCGCCAGGGCGTAAGAAGTAGCTGTGGAATGAATGCACCAGACGGTCTGCCGGGACAGTCTCCTTTGCTGCGTACAGTGCTTGTCCGACGACTTGCCCCCCGAATACCTGGCGCAAGCCGAGATCTTCGCTCTGTCCGCGAAAGAGTCCTTCCTCAATTTTTTCCAGATTTAGTAATGTCAGCAGATTGTTCAGTGCCTGACTCATAGTTGTCCTCAATAAACGCCGCAGCGAAAGATAGGCAGAGTATAACGCAGAAATGAAAGTGGTCCGATGGGTAGAATAATCTGAATATCGGCACGTTTTCAGGCATAAATCGGTGATCTGTGCCACACTTGAATACGTTATGTGATTGAAACGACATCGGATGGGATCGATCCCGCTGGTGCATTGATAAGGAGACTTCAATGAAACTCGTGCCCATGCTTAGTGGTGTAGCTATTGCGGTGGCGTTGTCCGCCTGTGCCGGTAAGAGCGCCCAGGTGCCGGTTCCAGCTGCAGATCCGAACGGGATTAACACCCTTTCACAGCAGTCCATTCAGCAGCCTAACGTTTCCGGTACAATCTGGATCAAGCAGAGAGTCGCTCTGCCACCGGATGCGGTACTAACGGTAACGCTGTCTGATGCTTCCCTGGCCGACGCGCCGTCTAAAGTCGTGGCCCAGCGTGCGGTCCGTACAGAAGGTAAGCAGGCGCCATTTAGCTTCGTGTTGCCGTATAACCCGTCGGACGTGCAGCCTAACGCCCGTATTCTGCTGAGTGCAGCGGTAACCATCAACGGTAAGCTGGTCTTTATCACCGACACGGTTCAGGAAGCAATCAACAACGGTGGGACAAAAATCGACCTGAACCTGGTGCCGGTGCAGCAGACCGAAGTACCGGTCGCACCGCAGACCAATCAGCCGTCTCTGCCAACCCCACCGACTCAGATGTAATTCCTGCATTTCCCCTCTCCTCCGGGAGAGGGGTCAATATATCCAGCGAAACTTCTGCAAATCAATCTGACCCGACCCTGTCACCTGGACACCCTCTGAAAGTAACGCCTGACGCTGACGCTGAAGATCCGGCCCGGTGAGCGAAATGTTCCCATGACGATTCACCACGCGATGCCAGGGCAACGTACTGCCTTCCGGTAGCCGTTTCAGGACGCCTCCAACCTGTCGCGCCGCGCGCGGGGAACCGGCCAGGCGCGCAACATCACCATAGGTAGTGACATAGCCTTCCGGGATTGAGGCCACGATTTGCCATACGCGCTGTGGAAAGGAGTCGTGTTCGTCCATACCTTCACCTGTGGGGGGAGTTTCTGGAACGCTATGGTAAACGAAGATCTTCATGATTGCTGCGCCTGTTTGCGCAAGAAACCAGCATCCGGTTCCTGGTCACTTGCAATTGGGCTTTAGCACAGGGATAATGCGCCAGCGCGTTGGTTATCAACGCTCTCAATGGGGGCTCTGTTGGTTCTCCCGCAACGCTACTCTGTTCACCAGGTCAGGTCCGGAAGGAAGCAGCCAGGGCAGACGACGTGTGTGCCGGGATGTAGCTGGCAGGGCCCCCACCCATTTGTGCTCCCAATAACTCCTGTTTTCAGTGTTTACCTGGTGCGGCGCAAGTGGCGTATCAATGCCTGCTGGATGTGAGCAGCTTGATGCTGTCGATCACGAGATGCGGTTTCCCACTAACCGTATATTTTTTCATTTATGAGTACTCAGAAATGGATAATTCTCTCAGACGTTTGTCACCTTTATTGAAAAGTGCCGTAGGAACGCCAGGTAAAGCAGGAAACTTTCAGCGCGACGTGATTATCGTGCAATACCTGTTTAATCTCATTAAGCCTATCATCCAGTATGACATCCCAGAAGATGGGATTATTTCCCCGACATTGATCAGAACCATCAGCCAGTTTCAGTCCATTCATTTGCGTTTCCAGCATCCCGATGGGGTTATTGAGCCAGAAGGGAAGACTTTCCGTGGATTAGTTGCTGCTGCGATGAAATATCCCCTTGCGTCCCAACAATCGTCTTTCGCGTCTTCATTTTTTAGGCAACCTTCTGCCAATGAAAATAGCGTCCGTCAGCTGGTTAACGATTATCTGAGAAAAGAGCGCTACAACGTAGCAGATGAAACCCTTGAGCGAAGCAAGCTGATGGCACCTGGTATTGATGGGGCTGTATCGCTGACGGAACAGGACTTTACTGAAGCCTGGGAAAATCTTAATCGTCGGGTAGAACTGAATATCATCAAAGCTTTTTCTATTGTGGAGTCGGGCGGACGATCTGGGTTTAATGCTTTAAATCTACCGATTATTGCGTATGAAGGGCATATTTTCCGTAAATACACCAAAAGGAAATACGATCAAACCCACCCTTTTTTGTCTTATAAATATGTAAAGAAAGCGGGTCCGGAATGGCAAAAAAACAATATCGACCAGCTTTCTGCATGGAATACCCTGGCGAAGGCTTACGCACTTGATGCCGAAGCTGCGATAAAATCGTGTTCATGGGGGATGTTCCAGATTATGGGGTTTAATTACGAATCGTGCGGTTATAAAGATCTCGGCACATTTTTAAAAGATATGAAGTCAAATGCCGGTAAGCAATTAAATGCTTTTTTACATTTGTGCAATAAGAACAGCTCACTACTGTCGGCAATGGTAAATAAGGACTTTTATAATATGGCATTCAACTATAACGGAAGCGATTTCGGTGATTATGACGTTAAAATTCGCAGAACGTATGAAAGCCTGGAGAAGGGGCGGAGATGAAAATTAAAATGATGCGCATAGTTTGCGGTTTTTCAGTCTTAATGGCGGCGTTTTCTTCGTATGCCACGACGCTACAGTCTGGCGTATATGAAAGTTTGTTACTCGCCGTCTCTCCGACGGGCAATATCACCGGGTATTACTCTGAATCGGCTGAAGACAGCGTAAAACGTACCTGCACTTTCTTTCTGACAGGCCATGTTTCAGCGCAACAGCCAGACACCATCACTTCATGGTCTTCATCTGTGCTCGCGGGCCATATTGCCGCGAATACCGCGGGTGTCACATTAGCCATTCCTGATGGGCAAAACCATGCTGGGTGTATGAATGTGCTGATGCCTGAAATTGCGACAGGTCTGGAACTGGAGAGGACGCGGCTGACACAGTGGCAAACGCTGATGAAGGTAAGCAGCCCGCGGGCTTATCTGAGCTCCACGCCTGATGCCGCGACCCGGCGTAAAGCCTGGATCGTTAAAGGAGACGTAGTAGGGGTAATACAAACCCAGGCTGGCTGGGCAGAGGTAGAGTTTGTCGCCCGTAGCGGAAAAATGACGCACGGCTGGGTGAATAGCAATGACGTTCAGCCGTTAACGCCTCCTGCATCCTGATCGATTTATTTCTCACCCTGAATTCAATATTGCCGGGCGATGCTTTCGCATCGGCAATCTCATTAAGCTAATCCGTAACGCTATTTTCCCCGCATGACCGCACCCTATGACACTGAAAATGAGAGTATAGCTAGCCGTCAAGGGCCCACCCATTTGTGCGACAGATATTCCGCTCCCGCTCTCACGGTAGATGAGATCGAACATGCCCGTCGTATGGCCCTGGCAGGTAAAATTGAAGCGTTCACACAATTTGTGAACTCTTGCCGGAGCGTGATCAAAAACTATGAGCCGCCAGTGTTCAGGTTCACAGGGGAAAATGTGGTCGCTTTATCTTCTTGTACGGCGGTATCTTTAAGGACTGCGGTTAGTCGTCCATATTATGGTTATGTTAAAAAAGCCGTAAAAGATGAACAGCCAGAAGACCTATTTACAGTCAAAGGCAGCAATACGAACCTCCAACCACTGATTGAAGAGGTTGGGCGATCCTACATGGTAGTGGAAAATGTGGCTTAGATGGAGTTTGGTCAAAAGCCATACAAAGCCGGGTCAGCCCCGGTTTTTTTGTGTCTGTCGCATGAGAAAACGGCTTGCCAGTGTATACTTTTGGTGATACAAAATCATTGCCCCACCGCTTTTTAGTGCATTGAAATACATAGGTTTTATTAGAAAAAGCTTAGCTGGCAGGGCCCCTATCCATTTCCGCCCTCATAAAATCTTCCTGCTTTCACCTCTCACTTTTGACTGCTATCCCACAATAATATTATGCCTATATCGTGTAATATATATTTCATCTTGCTGAAATATTATTGTCATAAACCTGTAATAATAGACTGTCATTTTATAATTGGACGTCTATTTTCTTCCAAAACTCGAAAAAATTTATATCTGGATAACATTGTTAACTTCGTGTATTAAATAAAGTACTTATTCCGAAGGGAAGTGACAAACATGGCTACAGCGGTATTAAACGTTAAGATTGATGACGCGCTAAAAGAAAGGCTTCGCCACTATGCGGAACTCAATAACGAGAATTTAAGCGTGACAACAGAGAAACTGCTGCTGCTGGCATTCGAAGCAGTAGAAGAGGCGGGAGTATCGGAAGAGGATATTGATAATCAGCATACGGAAGAAGAGAGTGTTTCTCCTTTTACTCCTAAAGAAATCAAGGCTCTACGTAAACTTCTGAAGAAGAGAAAATGAAACAACAACTGTCAACTGCCAGTGACTACAACGAGGCCTGCGATCTGTTGCGTTCAGGCTACGTGAAGCACGTACGTCTTGGCTGGAATGTTGGAAGCGATGAGTTCTTTCGTATTGCGTCTGACTGGTGTGATACCGGTGCAAAAATAAAGAAAGACGGTGATAATTTCGTTATTTCACTAAAAGGCTTTCCTATTCCTCCTCAGCATTAAACACTGACCAGTGAAAACTGCTGACTGCATCTATTACAGTCAGCAGTTTTTATTTTATGATCTGCTTCAAATATTTTAATATTAGATTACGCTGCGTTTTAACGATGGCACGTTTTTATTCAGGGCGAGCCATAACGGTTTGATCCTCAGTAACGCCTGCTCAAGCTCTGTCGATTCCAGCGAGAAGGGCATACGTAAATAGCGGTCAAACGCCCCCGATAAACCAAATCGCGTCCCGGTTCCAAGGTTAATCCCGATTATTTCTGCCCGTGCGGCAAGCTGTGTCGCCAGCATGCCCGGTAGCTCTATCCAGTAGGAGAGCCCGCCTTCCGCCTCGTGGAATTTCCACTCCGGGAAATGTTCTCGCAGCAGGTCACCGCATCGATCGCGCCGTACCGCTAGCATCTTCCGGCGTGCGGGCAGAAACGTCTCGCTGTTGTTAATGAGCCACTGCATTGCCAGCTGTTCCAGCAGCGGCGAGCCTAAATCCAGCGTATCCCGCGTCTGGGCAAGCGTGGCGATGGTGCGCGATGAGGCGCGGATCCAGCCTAGACGCAGCCCTCCCCAGAAGCTTTTGCCGGCAGAGCCTAAAGTGATGACGGTGGCCTGCGGGTTGAAGGCAGCCAGCGGTGGCGGGGGAGGCGCATCAAACCAGAGATCCACCATCGTTTCATCCACCACCAGCGCCGTGCGGGTTTGGGCTGCAATATCCGTGATAGCCTGACGGGTGGCAATATCCATACAGCGCCCGGTCGGATTATGAAAATCCGGCATCAGGTACGCCAGGCGCGGCGCGGTTTGGGCAAGCGTTGCGGCAAAGCCATCCGTATCCCAACCGGTTTCCGGCAGCGACACCCCAACGGGCCGACACTGCGCGCCCTGAATGGCGGCAATCGCCAGCGGATAGGTGGGATGATCGACCACGACGCGATCCCCGGGCCCGGTCATCATCCGCAGGACCAGCGCGAAGCCGCTGACGGCGCCATTGACCACCATCACTTCGTCCGCGCGGGTGGGAAGGCCCCGCGCGGTATAGCGTGCAGCGATGGCTTCCCGCAGCGTCGGCAGCCCTAGCTGATCGTAGCCCGTCAGCGAGAGATGCTGGGTAATGGCCGTGAGCGCATGGGTATACGCCTGATGGATCTCCGGCCCGGCATTGAGGGCGGCAGTGGAGAGATCCAGTGCCGCGCTCGCCGCGGAAAGAGTGGGAACGGCACGCGTATCCGGGAGGATCACGCGTGACCCGCTGCCGTGGCGGCTTTCAAGATATCCCTCTTCACGCAGATGGGCGAGCGCGCTGCTGACGGTGGTACGGCTCACGTCCAGCGCCGCGGCCAGCTCACGCTCGCCCGGCAGCCGCGTATTCAGTGCCAGCCGTCCATCAAGGATTAATAAACGCAGCGCGTCGGCCAGCTGTCGCCAGAGCGGGGTTCGGGATGAGGCTTGTTGCCAGTGGCCTAAAAGGCGTACCAGAGACTGGCTTCCGAAGCGGCGTGATGACATATGCAGTCCACTATTTGAAAACTGGACATTAATCATAGTGCCATTTTAGGTCAGGATGAAAGCCTGGTTCACTGGAGAAGATAAAAATGGTACGTCGTCTGCTACAACTCTATGTCGGTTTAGGACTGTATGGCCTGTCCACCGCGATGTTTATTCGTTCCGATTTGGGCGTCGACCCCTGGGATGTATTTCACCTTGGGGTGGGGTTACAGCTGGGAATGACTATCGGAACGGTGATTATTGTGACCGGCGCTGCGGTGCTGCTGCTGTGGATCCCGCTGCGCCAGATGCCGGGGCTTGGCACGATCAGTAACGTGATTTGTATCGGTCTGGCGGCGGACGCCAGCATGGCGCTTATCCCGGAACTGGAATCGTTACCCGTTCGAATCGCTTTCCTGGTGTCGGGCATCGTGATGAACGCGATTGCGACCAGCATGTACATCGGGGCCGGTTTCGGGCCAGGCCCGCGCGACGGTCTGATGACCGGCATTCACGCCCGGCTGGGGTGGTCCATTCGTAGCGTGCGCACCTCAATTGAAGTGTCCGTCCTGCTGATTGGGTGCGTGCTTGGCGGCACCTTTGGCGTGGGAACCGTACTTTATGCCCTGACCATTGGCCCGCTTATCCAGCTCTGTCTGCCCTGGTTTCGCCAGAAGCCGCGCATTGCGGAAATACCCCAGCCGGAGCGGGTTGTTTAATTTTGCGAAGCGCTCACATGTTTTAACGGCGTCGCTGTGCCACAATAATGGGCCCCGACTCACGCGATGCCACAATGCATGAAAGCTATCACTCTCTATGATGTCGCCCTCCTTGCGGGGGTTTCTTATCAGACCGTTTCCCGCGTCATTAACGACGCGGAGCATGTTTCTGCCCGCACGCGGGAAAAGGTGCAGCAGGCGATGGCGGAGCTGCACTACGTGCCTAACCTGCGCGCACAGCAGCTGGCGGGTAAACGCACCCGCACGCTGGGACTTATCACCACCGATCTGGCCCTGCATGCGCCCTCGCAAATTGTGTCGGCGGTAAAATCCCGCGCGGCGGAACAGGGGGCGAGCGTTCTTATCTCCATGGTGGAACAGCCGCAGCACTGTCAGGTCGCGCTTCAGGCGCTGCTGGCGCAGCGGGTGGACGCGCTGCTGGTGAATGTTCCGCTTGACGATCGTGACGCTGAAGAACTCAGGGCACTGGCGTCGCCCGTCCCGGTGCTGTTCCTCGATGTGGCGCCTTCAGCGCGGGTAAACAGCCTCGTGTTTAACGCGGAGCAGGGGGCGCGTCTGGGCGTTGAGCATCTGCTTTCGCTGGGGCATCGACATATTGCTCTGCTGAGCGGGCCGGAAAGCTCGGTCTCTGCTCGGGCGCGTCTGGCGGGGTGGAAAGCCGCTCTGGCCCGCGCGGGGTATGAAGCCGCTGAGGTGGCTTACGGTGACTGGAGCGCCGCCAGCGGCTATGAGAAAGGGCATGTCCTTCTGTCGGGGACGGTATTACCGGATGCCATTCTGGTGGCTAACGATCAGATGGCGCTCGGGGTAATGCGCGCCTGCGCGGAAAAAGGGGTCGCTATTCCTGGCCAGATGTCGGTGGTCGGGTTTGACGATACGGCCGACAGCGCCTGGTTTTCCCCGCCGCTGACGACCATTCGTCAGGCGTTTCGCGATGCGGGTGAACGCAGCGTGGAATGGCTGCTGGCCCCCACCGGGGAGGAGTCGTGCTGGCAGGTTCAACTGCCGGTGACGCTGGTTACCCGTCATTCAAGCGCACGCCGCAACCCTAAGCAGGCTGAACGCGAGGATCTGGCGGAGCAGCTGAGAAGCCTGGCACTCCTTGCCGAGCAGATTGCCCGCAAATAAAACTTTGTGATCTGACTCGCTACCCTGCGAATGGGCGCTTTACCATCGCCGGGTGCCAGGGCATGTTAACCAAAATTGTGAGCGCTTCGCAAAGAGGTTACTATGTCCACCACTTCACCGCTGACCCTCAGCGCCATTCTGGCCCGTCGGGACTGGGAAAACCCCGGCGTCACCCAGTGGAACCGTCTGCCCGCACATGCGCCGTTACACAGCTGGCGCAATGAATCTTCCGCCAGAGATGACGCCGGATCTACCAGCAGGCGCTCTCTCAACGGGCTATGGCGGTTTAGCTATTTTTCAGCGCCGGAGCAGGTTCCTCAAGCATGGGCAATCGAAGATTGCGCGGATGCCGTCGCAATGCACGTACCGTCGAACTGGCAGATGCAGGGGTTCGACACGCCCATCTACACAAATGTCACCTATCCCATCCCCGTTAACCCACCTTTTGTGCCGCAGGAAAACCCGACAGGTTGTTACTCGCTCACATTTGAAATGGATGACGCCTGGCTTCAGAGCGGGCAAACCCGCATCATCTTTGACGGTGTGAACTCGGCGTTCCATCTGTGGTGCAACGGGAAGTGGATAGGCTATTCCCAGGACAGTCGGCTGCCCGCCGAATTTGACCTCTCGGCGGCATTACGCCCCGGGCAGAACCGCCTGGCGGTCATGGTATTACGCTGGTGCGACGGCAGCTATCTTGAAGATCAGGACATGTGGCGCATGAGCGGCATTTTCCGCGATGTGACTTTGCTGCATAAACCCGATACCCGGATTGCCGATTATCACGTGGTGACGGACCTGAATAAGGAGCTGGACCGCGCGGTGCTGAAGGTTGATGTCGCGCTGGCAGGCGCTGGCTTTGCAGACTGCGAGGTGGTTTTTACCCTGTGGCGCGCGGAGGAAAAATGCGCCTGCGTTTCCCGGCGTCCAGGGTCAGCCATCGTCGACGAGCGCGGCAGCTGGGCAGAGCGCTTAACGGCGGCGATGCCCGTTGAACAGCCCGCGCTCTGGAGCGCTGAAACGCCAGAACTGTATCGCCTGACGATTGCGCTTATCAACCCGCAGGGTGAAGTGCTTGAGATTGAGGCGTGCGACGTGGGCTTCCGCCGCGTTCATATCAGCAATGGCCTGCTGAAGCTCAACGGTAAACCGCTGCTGATCCGAGGGGTTAACCGGCACGAGCATCACCCGGAAAACGGCCAGGTGATGGACGAAACGACCATGCGCCGCGATATCGAAATCATGAAGCAGCACAACTTCAACGCCGTGCGCTGCTCGCACTACCCGAACCATCCGCTGTGGTACCGGCTTTGCGACCGCTACGGGCTGTACGTTGTTGATGAAGCCAACATCGAAACCCACGGTATGGTGCCGATGAGCCGCCTTGCAGACGATCCGCGCTGGCTGCCCGCCATGAGCGAACGCGTGACCCGCATGGTGCAGCGCGATCGTAATCATCCCTCAATAATCATTTGGTCGCTGGGCAATGAGTCCGGGCACGGCGCAAACCACGACGCACTGTATCGCTGGGTGAAATCCACGGATCCGACGCGTCCGGTGCAGTATGAAGGCGGCGGCGCGAATACGGCGGCTACCGATATTGTTTGTCCGATGTACGCCCGTGTCGATCAGGATCAGCCCTTCCCGGCGGTGCCTAAATGGTCAATCAAAAAATGGATCGGTATGCCGGACGAAACGCGTCCGCTGATCCTCTGTGAATATGCTCACGCGATGGGAAATAGCTTTGGCGGGTTTGCGAAATACTGGCAGGCGTTTCGCAACCATCCTCGCCTGCAGGGTGGTTTTGTCTGGGACTGGGTCGATCAGGCCCTGACGAAACAGGACGAAGCTGGCAACGCGTTCTGGGCCTACGGGGGAGACTTTGGCGATAAGCCGAACGATCGGCAGTTCTGCCTCAATGGCCTGGTATTCCCCGATCGCACGCCGCACCCGGCGCTGTACGAGGCGCAGCGCGCCCAGCAGTTCTTCACCTTTACGCGGGTCAGCACCTCGCCGCTGGTGATTGAGGTGCAAAGCGGCTACCTGTTCCGCCACACCGATAACGAAGTGCTGAGCTGGACGGTTGCCCGGGACGGGGACGTGCTGGCCGAGGGCGAGGTGACGCTCTCGATGTCGCCTGAAGGCACCCAGCGTCTGGAGATCGACCTGCCGGAGCTGAAAGCCGGGCCGGGTGAGGTCTGGCTGAACGTTGAAGTACGCCAGCTGCGGGCAACGCCGTGGTCACCGGCTGACCATCGCTGCGCGTGGGAGCAGTGGCCGCTGCCGGCTCCACTCTTTATTGCTCCGCCAGCTCCGGTGGGCGAGCCGCCGGTCTTGACGCAAAACGATCGCGTTCAGGAGATCTCCCATCGTCAACAGCGCTGGCAATTCGATCGCGCAACCGGAAATCTGACTCAATGGTGGCGAAATGGCGTTGAAACGCTGCTTTCACCTCTGACGGATAACGTCAGCCGCGCGCCGCTGGACAACGACATTGGCGTAAGTGAAGCGACGAAGATCGATCCGAACGCCTGGGTTGAACGCTGGAAAGCGGCGGGCATGTACGATCTCACCTCGCGCGTTCTGCACTGTGAGGCAGAGCAGCACGCAGACGAGGTGGTGGTCACAACCCAGCACGTCCTTGAGTATCGCGGCAAAGCCCTGTTCATGAGCCGTAAAGTCTGGCGGGTGGACGAGCGAGGCGTTCTGCATGGCGATATTCAGGTTGATATTGCATCTGATATCCCGGAGCCTGCGCGCGTTGGCCTGAGCGTTCATCTTGCCGAAACGCCGGAAAACGTCTCCTGGCTAGGACTGGGGCCGCATGAAAACTATCCGGACAGAAAGCTGGCGGCACGGCAGGGGCGCTGGACATTACCCCTGGCGGAGATGCACACGCCGTATATCTTCCCGACGGAAAATGGTTTGCGCTGTGATACGCGGGAGCTGACGCTGGGAACGCATCAGCTAAATGGCCAGTTCCACTTCTCGGTGAGCCGCTATAGCCAGCAGCAGCTGCGGGAGACAACCCATCATCATCTGCTCCGGGAAGAGCCGGGATGCTGGCTTAACCTCGATGCGTTCCATATGGGCGTGGGCGGCGACGACTCCTGGAGCCCCAGCGTTGCACCGGAATTCATTCTGCAGACACGTCAGCTGCGCTATACCTTCAGCTGGCAGCAGAACCCTTAACTGACCGTGGAGAGGCGGCCACAGAGCGTGGCCGCAGGCTTACGCCAGAATGCCGCTCAGGCCATGCAGGCTCATGTAAATTCCTACCACGGTAATCAGCGCAGCGGAGATCCACGGTGCCTTACGGGAGAATTCGCTAAACCCGGGCCAGCGTTTGGTCGCGTGCTTGAGGCTTAAGGCGGCAATCGCGCCGGAAGCGACCAGCGTTAACGCCAGACCAATACTGAAGCTGAACACCAGCGTCGCGCCGAGGGCGAAATGCTTCAGCTGCAGGCAGATCAGCAGCACGGTGATGGACGCCGGGCAGGGGATAAGTCCGCCGGTCAGGCCAAACATCACAATCTGTCCGGTGGTGACATTTTGACCGCTGAAGCGGCGGTTAATATCCTGCGCGTGAGCGCGCTGGTGGGCGTCCTGCCACTCTTCTTCAATCAGCGTGTGTTCGTGGTGATGATGATCATGATGGTGGTCATGTTCATGTTCATGTTCATGGTCGTGGTGGTGATGGCTATCATGGTCGTGATGATGATCGTGCGGCTGGCTCTCTTTCCAGGTTCGCCACGCCATCCACAGGGCGATCGCAACGATCAGCACCCCGGAGATCAGCTGGAACCAGGGTTCGGACGTATGCGCATCCCAGCCCCGACCAAACCATAATCCCGCCATCGCAACGAGCCAGACCACCGCCGTATGGGAGAGCGTTGCCGCCAGGCCAAGCAGTACCGCCTGTTTCAGCGTGCCGCGGATGGCAACAATAAAGGCTGCCATCATTGTTTTTGAATGGCCTGGTTCCAGGCCATGCAGCGCACCGAGCAGGATAGCGCTGGGAACAAACAGCCAGGCATTGCCCTGCTGAAGAAGTGAAGCAAAATCGGTCATGGGAAATTCCGGAGTGGAAAGCGTGCGGAGATACTACTCCCCCCCAGTAGCGTAATACTACCCCCCAGTAGAAAAATACTCAGGGGGAGTAGAGCGTGATATGCTTTAAAAGCTAAAAAATTAGGGATACAGAGATGTCACATACCGTTAGAGACAAGAAGATGTTACTGACTCGCCTGAAGAAAATTCAGGGGCAAAGCACCGCGCTGGAAAAAATGCTTAACAGCGATCACGAATGCGCCGAGGTGTTACAGCAGCTGGCGGCAATCCGCGGGGCGGTCAATGGCATGATGATGCAGGTGATCGAAGGACATTTAACCGATCACGTGGTGAAAGAGCCTGAAGAAGCGCAGCGTGAAGCCGATCTTGGCGTGGTGTTGCGGGTGATCAAATCCTATCTCAAGTAGCGTGCGTGCCGAGGTTATTTTCTGCCCAAAGAATAAATTCCGTTTTTGGCAGTGCCTTGCTGTAGTACCACCCCTGCCCGTACTGCACGCCGTGACGGTGTAGCCAGGCGAGCTGCCCTGCGGTCTCGATGCCCTCCGCCACCATCGCCAGCTTCAACGACTTTGCTATTTCAATGATGTGCGGCGTCACGTTTTTATACTCCAGCGCATCGACGAACGATTTATCAATTTTTAGCGTGTCGACGTCCAGATCCTGCAGATAGCTCAGGCTGGAATAGCCCGTGCCAAAATCATCAATATAGACAGGGTGCCCCGAACGGCGGAATGCGGCGATAGCCGGCGCGCTGATTTTGGGATCGGCAAAGCCGCGCTCGGTGAGCTCAAGGGCGATTTGTCGGGGTTGTATTTGCCACTTATTCAGTAGCTGACTCAGTAAAGGTGGCAGGATGCCGGAGGTTAAATCGGCAGGGGCGAGGTTAATGGAGATATGCTGATCGGGATGGCGTTGCAGCCAGTGGCCCATATCTTCAAACACCTTTTCGATAACTAACTGCGTCAGCTGTGAGATGAGTCCCGTTTGCTCGGCAAGGGGGACAAAAATATCCGGCGATAGGCTGCTTCCGTCTGGCTGTGGCCAGCGCGTCAGCGCTTCTGCGCCCACAATTTTTCCGCTACTGAGCGCCACGATGGGCTGATAGTGAACCACAAAATCCCGGCTGTTAATGGCGTCAAGCAGGCGATTGCGCGGCGACTGGATACGACGCAGGATCCGCAGGACAAACAGCGCGGCGAGCAGACTTATTAACATGCCGAACGGTAACCAGAAAAGAAGCTGCCGGTGCCAGGTTTCAGCCAGCGGTTTGAGCGTTGCCCATGCGACGACGGTAAATCCAAGCTCAGGTACAGACTTCATGACGTACATTGAACCGTTGTACTGCACGCTTTTGACATCCCGCTCCTGAACCATGTCGCGGATGTGAGAATTGAGCTTACTGCTGCTGGCGAATATGCGGTGTGTTGTAGTGCCTACCAGGGCGGCATCAATCGCTATCTCGCCGAAAGGGATAACGTCCACCAGCGAGGCAGGATCGACCATGACAAGGTAGTGGCCTTTTCCCAGCACTGCCATGTAGCGGTTAAACCCAAGATCGTTTTGCGTGGTCAGCCATGCGCTGTAACCATCTTCGGTAATGCGCATCGGTGGGGGGAAAGGGGGGGCATGACTGGTTTGCTCGAGGGAGGAGCAGAGCGGCTGAAGGTTATCGATATAAATCACTTCCTGAACATATCGCCACGAGAAAGCGACCCGGCGCATCTCTCTTAACTGCAACGGGCTACACGGCACCCCTTCAAAGGCCTGCAGGTGATCGAGCGCTTCTTTTGCCTGATCCACAACTCTGTCGGTTCTTACCAACACGCGTGACGCATAGTTATCCAGCGCATTGGCAAACTTATCTTCCGCCTGGCGATGGGCCAGCCAGATGCTCAGGCAAATGGGAACCAGCACAGAAAAGATAAGTATGCCAGTCACCAGACTGACCAGATGTCGGGTTTTCATGCTGTCGTGTCCTTCCTCGTATACCCGTTCCTGGGCATTGAGTTCCTTGCCTGAAGAGAAAGATTTTACCGCGAAATGATATAGTTATAGCACGTGGGCAGCCAGGTTTTCATTTTATCTCAGGCAAACGAGAAAATATCGCCCGGCGAGAGGGGGTTGTTTTTTCGAACTGGCCTGGATATTATTTTGTTATGTTATAACAAAACACAAAGGATTTACGATGAAGCCTGATATCCATCCAGCCTATCGCACCGTGGTATTCCACGACACCAGCGCTAATGAATACTTCAAGGTTGGCTCAACCATTAAGACCGACCGCGAAATTGAACTCGACAGTGAAACGTATCCGTACATCACCATTGAGGTTTCTTCAAAATCGCACCCGTTTTATACCGGCAAGCAGAAAACGTTCTCCACGGACGGTAGCGCCGCGCGCTTCCGCAAGCGTTTTGGCGGTTTTCTCAATGCGAAGCGGGGCTAACCATGCAGGTACTTAACTCATTACGCAGTGCAAAGCAGCGTCACCCGGATTGCCAGATAGTCAAACGCAAGGGACGCTTATACGTGATTTGCAAATCTAATCCGCGCTTTAAGGCGGTTCAGGGACGTAAAAAAAGACGCTAGACGCGCGTTTCTCGCCAGCTTTCCAGGGATCTTTTCTGTTTGCCATCGGCAGTAAAATTGTCGGTGGCAAGCCAGCTTTCAAAGGCGCTCGCCAGCGCCGGCCACTCTTTGTCGAGAATAGAAAACCAGTCGGTATCCCGGTTACGGCCTTTTATGACCAGCGCCTGGCGAAAGCGCCCCTCAAACTGAAAGCCCAGACGCAGCGCTGCTTTACGGGAAGGCTCGTTCAGGCTATTGCACTTCCATTCATAACGTCGGTAGCCCAGCGTATCGAACACGTACCGCATCAGCAGATATTGCGCCTCTGTCGACCCTGGCGTGCGGCTTAACAGAGGAGAGAAATGAACGTGCCCCACTTCTACGACCCCGTTTTTAGGATCGATCCGCATCAGGGACAGCGTCCCGACAGGAGACTCGGTCTGGTTATCCATAACGGTAAAGTGGATGGGATCGGATAACTCACTTACGCTCGCCACCCAGTTGGCAAACTCTTCTGCGGTGGCATCAGGTTCACGAAGTAGCCACGTCCAGCTGCGGGTATCTTCGGCCAGGGAATAGGCGGAGAACAACGCGTGGGCATGCTCCACGCGCAGCGGCTCAAGCCGACAATAGTGGCCCTGAAGGACTACCCGGGACGGGTGTTGACGAGGTTGCCAGTCGATAAGGGCTTCGCCTACAGGCTGTCCAAACTCATTGAATGTATTCATTTTTATTTCCATGTCGTTGAAAAGAACTCCAGATTAGTGAATTGCTGGTTCCTTAAAAAGAACCACCAGGCTATGTTTTTCTGGTACCACGAGGAGGGAAGATGAATATACCGGGTGATGAGCTTTACACTTTGCTCCATGCTGCGCTGAAAAAGCGTGAGCAAGAGACGCTCCAGCGCACGCTCTATCATGCTTTGCGGGATGCGATACTGTGCGGCAGGCTTCGGTCCGGCAGCCAGCTGCCCGGTTCGCGAACGCTGGCGCAGCAGATCTCGGTTTCCCGAAACACCGTCAATGCGGCGCTGGACCAGCTCACGCTCGAAGGTTATTTGCTGCGTAACCGTCAGGGGACACGGGTGGGGCAATTCGCTCATCGTACGATTGCCCGAACGCTGCCGGATCCTGACGTCAGGCTGACAAAACGTGTCGCCCTGCTGCCCGCCCCTGTGCCGCGCGACACCCCTGTGATGTCGTTCACGCCGGGAACGCCTGCCATTAACTATTTCCCCTTGCCGCTGTGGCGGCGATTGTACGATCGTGTTCTGCGCGAGGAGGGAAGTGCCCTGTTAGGCTATGGAGACCCGGCCGGTGAACCGTCTCTTCGGGCAGCGATTGCCCGGCATCTCGCCTTGTCCCGTGGTATCGACTGCGACGCCAGCCAGATTGTGCTCACCGAAGGTGCACTTGAGGGGGTCAATCTCTGCACGATGCTGTTAAGCGAGCCTGGCGATGTCGCCTGGGTAGAAAACCCTGGCTATAGCGGGGCAAAGAGTGCGTTTGTTAAAACCGGCCTGGCGATGACGGGAATACCGGTTGATGACGAGGGAATGTGCTGGGAAGGGCTGGATGCGCCTGCCCCCTCAATGATCTTTACATCGCCTTCGCATCAGTTCCCTTACGGGAGCGTGCTCAGCGCGCGGCGGCGGCTGGCGCTGCTGGACCTGGCCCGGCAGCACAACGCGTGGATCATTGAAGATGATTACGACAGCGAGTTCCGTTATGCCGGTGAGCCCGTACCGGCGATGCTGGGAATGGTCAACAATGCGCCCGTTGTGTATCTGGGGACGTTCAGTAAAACGCTGTTTCCGTCACTTCGCATGGGGTTCATGGTGTTACCGTCAGCGCTGGCTAAGGCGGTTCGTCCGGCCATCGGCTCGCTGTTGCGGGGTGGGCATCGTGCCGAACAGCGTACCCTGGCGCTGTTCATTGAAGAAGGTCATTACGCCCGTCACCTTGCCGCCATGCGTCGGCTCTACCGTAAACGCTACCGCCAGCTGCGGGAGGTGCTGGGCGCCGAGCTTCATTCTCCGCACCGCATTCTGGCAGGCGAAGGTGGGATGCATCTGACGCTGGCGATAGACGGTATTGACGACCAGAGGCTGGTGGCGAAGGCGAGAGCGTTTCAGCTGGCACCCGCAGCACTGAGCGGGTATTACCTGGAGGCGAAGCAGGGGCAAACCGGGCTGGTTTTAGGTTACGGTAATACCTCTGCTTCTCAGTTTGCGCCGGGGATCCGACGTCTGCAGGCGTTAATTACGCAGCAGCAGGGCGGGAAAGGGTAAAGACATCATAGAATGAGAGCTGTCCTTTGGTGGAGACCATTTTCTGCAGCTTCTCTTTTTGCCCGGCTTCAACTGCCGGAGAGTGCATGATGTTTTCGATCAGCTCCTCTGGCACGTAACGCGTGTTGTACCATTCGCCGTTATAGCAGACCCGAAAATCGAGCACGTCGATATCTTCGTAACGGTAGCGCGGATTCACGTCGAAAAAGAAAAAGGCGTTAAAGACGACAAACAGTACAACCAGCAGCCAGACGGAGTCCACCAGCGTTTCGGACTTCAGCATAACAATAAGCGTCGCCAGCCAGGCGGCATACATGGCGACAAACAGGCCAGGATGTTTGCGAATAAAGCTAATGCTAAAGCGCGGGCGATTATCGCGCTTTTCGCGGAGGTTAAGATCGTCGATGGTGGCGGTAAGCAGGCGCTGTATCTCGGTCATTTTTTGCCTTCATGAGAGTTGACAATACAGGGTGTCTGCCAATTTTAGGGGAGCCATCAGGCTGAAAAAAGTAACAGTCTGGCGCTAAAAGACTATAACAGTTGACTCCCCGCGACCTCACAGCGTTTTGATAATTTTTGCCGGGTTGCCGCCAACGACGACGTTAGCCGGGACGTCTTTCGTCACGACCGCGCCGGAGGCCACCACCACATTATCACCAATGGTGACGCCAGGGTTAATGACCGCCCGGCCACCAATCCAGACGTTATTTCCAATATTGACGGGTTTTCCAAACTCCACGCCGCTGTTTCGTTCCTCCGCATCCAGCGGGTGGGTTGCCGTATAAATATGAACACCCGGCGCGAGCATACAGTTATCGCCAATATGAACAGGGCAGACATCCAGCATCACGCAGTCGAAGTTAGCGTAAAAGTTTTTGCCCAGATAAATGTTATATCCGTAGTCGCAGCGGAAGCTCGGCTCTATATAAGCGCCTGCGCTTTGTCCGAGAAGTTCCGCCAGAATGTTCTGGCGTTCTGTTTTTTCATCAGGCGCAGTGTGGTTATAGCGGTAAACCAGATGGCGGGCCCGCAGTCGGTCAGCCCGTAATGTCTCATCGCCGGGGCGATAATGTTCACCGGCAATCATTTTCTGTTTTTCTAAGCTCACTGGAAACCTCTCTGGATGTTATTACCGCAGATTAATCGGAACAGGCCAGAAGGGGAACGTTCCCGGAAAGCCGATGTGACCATCGTCACAACATTGCTGTTGTTGAACGCGTTTTACACGGAGACCTGGCTTACGCACAGGGGGCATAACGGGATAGGTAAAACTCAGAACGAGGCGTAGAACTCTACAGACACCCTTCAAAGATTAACGGACAAATTTCCACACAGAAGTAGGGATTTTGTCATACAGCTTATTCATTGTTAGTTCAGCAAGACGATGGTCAGCGGCTGAATAAAATACCGCCAGTTCATTATCAGAAAGCTCGTATTTATTCTTTTCAATGACGCGTTCAAGCGTGTCAATTGACTGACAACGTCGTAAGCGCATCAAATAATCGATCTTTGTGAGTGGTTTATCAGACATAAATTCACCTTAGTAATTGTAATAATTTTAACAGGAAAGACTCACCGGGTTAGCTCTGCTCACGTTGACGAAACAGCGGAATAGCCGATTTCCCGATTTACGCCATTTTTGCAAATCCTGAGCGTTAATGCCGTAACTGCTGAACAACATAAAGGTGTCGTCCAGGTATTCATCAATTTGCTCGATGAGCTTATTATCTTCATTGTACTTAATTTTATAATTAAGTGCGAAAGTTGCGATATGCTCTATCAGCTCATTCAACTGTAAATTGATGGCAGATGTTGGATCGTTTACCCAGCCATGGTTACTTTCATCAAGATTGGCAAGGCAGTCATGGTACAAGGATTCGCAGAGAAATTTCAACTGCGCGATATCATGCCTTTTTGGCGAGTACTCGTCCATAGCGCATCCCCTTCTGAGTGATTTCTTACTCACCGAACATCATTGTCGGGATGGATACAACTGACTTAGCTACATGAGTGCTGTGTTCCTGATAACCTAACTATAAGCCACTCCTTCCTGGATTTCACCGCGCTATTACGAAAAATTACAAATAAAACCGCAGGCTGGGAGCTTGAACGCAAATGGTCGTCCTGGACTCAACGTTTTTATCCAAATTAACGACGGTGCTTTATCGCTTCCTTACGTTTCATTGGCTTAGCAAAAATGATGAGAAAAGTTTAGATTCAGACTTATCTTTGTAAGAACTTCTTATTAGGAATATTCCTAATACTTTAAGCGGGGAAATGAAATTAAAAAAATCCCGATTTCACCGATTAAGTTATCAGTTAATTATGATATGTCTATTTAAGATGGCAGAAAATAAATTGAACCACAATAAGCGTAATTTATGATTTTTTCTGAAAATGAAAAAGGCCGCTAATGCGGCCTTTTTATCATGTGAAACCGGTATCAGTGAGGTTCTACCGAATGACTGTGTTCAACATCTTCATTCTTTCGGCTAAAGCGGCGGCGAACCACCACGAAGAACACCGGTACGAAGAAGATGGCCAATACGGTCGCGGTAACCATACCGCCCATCACACCAGTACCTACTGCGTTCTGCGCACCGGAGCCCGCTCCGGAACTGATAACCAGCGGCAGTACGCCGAGGATAAACGCCAGTGACGTCATCAGGATCGGGCGCAGACGCATACGAACCGCCTCAAGCGTCGCCTCAATAAGACCTTTGCCTTCTTTCTCCATCAGATCTTTGGCGAATTCAACGATAAGTATCGCGTTCTTCGCCGACAGGCCAATGGTTGTCAGCAGGCCTACCTGGAAGTAAACGTCGTTGGTCAACCCACGGAACGTCGCCGCAAGCAGCGCACCGATAACCCCGAGTGGAACCACCAGCATAACGGAGAACGGAATCGACCAGCTCTCGTACAGTGCCGCCAGACACAGGAAGACCACAATCAGTGAAATGGCGTACAGAGCAGGGGCCTGGTTACCGGACAGACGTTCCTGATAGGACATACCGGTCCAGTCATAGCCGATACCCGCAGGCAGTTTGCTCGCCAGCTCTTCCATCAGGTTCATGGCTTCACCGGTGCTTCGGCCCGGTGCGGCCTGACCCAGGATCTCCATCGATGGCAGACCGTTATAGCGTTCCAGACGCGGTGAACCGTATTCCCAGCGTGACGTTGAGAACGCCGAGAACGGAACCATCTGACCATTGCTGCCGCGCACGAACCAGCTGTTGATATCGTTCGGCAACATACGGTACTGCGCCTCTGACATCACGTACACTTTCTTCACACGACCGCGGTCGATGAAGTCGTTAACGTAGCTACCGCCCCAGGCTGCGCCCAGCGTGGTGTTGATGTCACTGATGGATACGCCCAGCGCCTGAGCTTTTTCCTGGTCGATGTCGATTTTGTACTGCGGCGTATCTTCCAGACCGTTTGGACGCACGCCGACCAGCAGGTCAGGGTGTTTAGCTACTTCACCAAACAGCTGGTTACGCGCCTGCGTCAGTTTCTCGTGACCGAGGCCTCCCTGGTCAATCAGCTGGAAGTCGAAGCCGGTCGCGGTACCCAGTTCAACAATCGCTGGCAGGTTAAAGGCGAAGACCATCGCATCTTTAATCTGCGAGAAGGTTCCCATTGCACGGCCGGTGATGGCTTCAACCTTGTTCTTTTCGCCCGGACGTTCAGACCAGTCTTTCAGAGAAACGAAGGCAATACCGGTGTTCTGACCACGACCCGCAAAGCCAAAGCCGTTAACCGCAAACACGGATTCAACGTTGTCTTTCTCTTTGGTGAGATAGTAGTCCGTCACTTCATCCAGCACTTTCTGGGTACGCTCTTGCGAGGCACCTGCCGGAAGCTGCGCCATCGTCAGGAACACGCCCTGGTCTTCATCCGGCAGGAACGAGCTTGGCAGACGAACGAACAGGAAAGCCATGCCCACCACGATGATGATATAGAGCAGCAGGTAACGACCGGTGCTGCGCAGGATGTTACCCACGCTGTCGGTGTAGTGGTGCGTGCTTTTATCGAACATGCGGTTAAACCAGCCGAAGAACCCTTTATGCTCGCCGTGACCGCCTTTCTGAATCGGCTTCAGCATGGTGGCACACAGGGCAGGGGTCAGGATCAACGCCACCAGCACCGACAGCGCCATCGCGGAAACGATGGTAATGGAGAACTGACGGTAAATCGCACCGGTAGAGCCCCCGAAGAAGGCCATCGGAATAAATACCGCAGACAGCACCATCGCGATACCGACCAGCGCGCCCTGGATCTGACCCATCGATTTACGGGTCGCTTCCTTCGGCGGCAGACCTTCTTCCGCCATCACGCGCTCGACGTTCTCGACCACCACGATGGCGTCATCCACCAGCAGGCCGATGGCGAGCACCATCCCGAACATCGTCAGGGTGTTTATCGAGTAGCCAAATATCGACAGGATCGCAAAGGTCCCGAGCAGAACAACCGGCACGGCAATCGTTGGGATAAGCGTCGCGCGGAAGTTTTGCAGGAACAGGTACATAACCAGGAAGACGAGGATGATCGCCTCAACCAGCGTCTTAACCACTTCGTGAATCGAAATTTTGACGAACGGCGTGGTGTCGTACGGGTAAACGATTTTCAGACCTGACGGGAAGAACGGCTCCATCTTCTTCAGCTCTGCGCGGATCGCCGTGGCGGTGTCCAGGGCGTTAGCGCCTGTCGCCAGTTTGATACCCAGACCGGAAGCCGGTTTACCGTTAAACTTCGCGATGATGTCGTAGTTCTCACCGCCCAGCTCGACTTTCGCCACGTCGCGCAGGCGAACCTGCGAGCCGTCCTGGTTCACTTTCAGCAGAATTTTGCTGAATTCATCGGCAGAGGTCAGACGGGTCTGCGCGATGATCGAGGCGTTAAGCTGCTGGCCTTTCACCGGCGGCGTACCGCCTAACTGACCGGCCGCTACCTGGGCGTTCTGCGCTTTAATCGCACTGATCACGTCAACCGGGGTCAGCTGGAAGTTGTTCAGCTTGTTCGGATCCATCCAGATACGCATCGCGTACTGGGAACCGAACAGCTGCACGTCACCCACACCGGAAGTACGGCTGATGGCGTCCTTCATGTTGGCGCCCACGTAGTCGGAAATATCCTCCTGCGTCATGGTGCCGTTGGTGTTGATAACGCCGACAACCATCAGGAAGCTGCTGGACGATTTCTCGACGCTCACGCCCTGTTGTTGTACTTCCTGCGGCAGCAAAGGCATCGCCAGCTGCAGTTTGTTCTGCACCTGAACCTGCGCAATGTCAGCATCCGTACCTGACTGGAAGGTCAGGGTGATCTGCACCGTACCGGTAGAGTCACTGTTTGAGGACATGTACATCAGGTTATCGATACCGTTCATGTTCTGTTCGATAACCTGGGTGACGGTGTCCTGCACCGTTTTCGCATCAGCCCCCGGGTAGGTTGCGGAAATTGTCACCGCCGGTGGCGCAATCGTTGGATATTGCGCAACAGGCAGCTTCAGGATCGCAAGTCCCCCGGCCAGCATGATGATAATGGCGATCACCCATGCAAATATGGGGCGATCGATAAAGAAATTAGGCATGTCTTAACGGCTCCTGTTTAAGTTAAGACTTGGTTTGTTCTGACTGGCCAGCGGCCGAAGCTTGTTGTTTATCGTCAGATTTCACTTCCTGTGCTTTAACCTGCGCGCCAGGACGAACTTTTTGCAAACCAGAAACAATTACGCGATCGCCATCTTTCAGACCTTCCGTCACCAGCCATTTATCGCCAATCGCCTGGGTGGCGGTGATATTGCGCGTTTCGACTTTGTTATCAGCCCCAACAACCAGCGCGCTCGCATCGCCGCGTGGCGTACGGGTCACACCCTGCTGTGGAACCAGAAGTGCGGTTGGATTTGTTCCTTCCTCCAGACGTGCGCGAACGAACATACCTGGCAGCAGATTTTTGTCAGGGTTCGGGAAAATCGCACGTAAGGTGATGGAACCGGTGGTCTGGTCGACCGTCACATCAGAGAATTCCAGGGTACCTTCCTGCGGGAACTTGATACCGTCGTTGGTAATCAGCTCCACCTTGGCTTTGCCGTTTTCCTGTTTCAGGGTGCCGTTAGCCAGCTCCTGTTTCAGGCGCAGGAAATCGTTGCTGGACTGCGTCACGTCAACGTAGATCGGATCGAGCTGCTGCACGGTCGCCAGCGCAGTGGTCTGACCGTTCTGCACCAGAGCCCCTTCCGTGACGGAAGACTTACCAATACGACCGCTAATCGGGGAGGTCACTTTGGTATAGGCAAGGTTAATGCGCGCGGTTTCGACGGCCGCTTTGGCTGCCACCACGGCTGCGTTAGCCTGCTGTGCATCTGCCAGGGCGGTATCGTAATCCTGTTGGCTAATGTACTTAGTGCCGAGCAGTTTTTGGTAGCGGTTCAACGTCAGCTGAGCAATTTTGGCCGCGGCCTGTGCTTTCGCCAGGTCTCCCTTCGCACTCTCATACGATGCCTGATAGGTTGCGGGATCAATCTGATACAGAGACTCACCGGCCTTCACATCACCGCCTTCGGTGAAGTTACGCTTCAGGATAATGCCGCTAACCTGAGGACGCACTTCCGCAATGCGGTAAGCATTTGTACGGCCGGGTAATTCGGTGGTGATTTGTAGAGGTTCAGATTTGAGCGTAACAACGCCTACTTCTGGCGCCTGCTGAGCTCCTTGTTGAGCCGGTTTGTCGTCACATCCTGTTAGCGCTAAGCTGCCTGAGAGCATCAGAACGACCGCCAGAGGCGTTAACCCTCTGTTTTTGTTCATATGTAAACCTCGAGTGTCCGATTTCAAATTGATCAAGGGTCCTGAGTCTAAAACCCATTGCTGCGTTTATATTATCGTCATGCTATGGTACATACATTCACAAATGTATGTAAATCTGACTCCTGTAAATTCACCCACCTATGGCACGAAAAACTAAACAACAAGCGCTGGAAACCCGACAACACATTCTGGATGTGGCAATACGTTTGTTCTCGCAGCAGGGTGTTTCATCCACCTCGCTGGCGCAGATTGCTCAGGCTGCCGGTGTGACGCGAGGAGCGATTTACTGGCATTTTAAAGATAAGTCAGATCTGTTCAGTGAAATCTGGGAGCTTTCAGAGTCCAGCATTAGCGATCTCGAGAGTGAGTATCGGGCAAAATTCCCTGACGATCCACTCTCAGTATTGAGAGAAATATTAGTATATATCCTTGAAGCAACGGTAGTTGAAGAACGTCGCAGATTAATGATGGAGATTATTTTTCATAAATGCGAGTTCGTGGGCGAGATGGCGGTTGTGCAGCAGGCACAGCGCAGCCTAAGCCTGGAGAGCTATGACCGTATTGAACAGAACCTGAACCTGTGTATGCAGGCAAAACTATTACCGGCCAATCTCTTGACCCGACGAGCGGCAATCCTGATGCGCAGCTACATTTCCGGTCTGATGGAAAACTGGCTTTTCGCGCCGCAATCCTTTGACCTTAAAGAGGAAGCCCGCAGCTACGTGGCGATTTTACTGGAAATGCTACAGCTCTGCCCCACGCTGCGCAGCGACGCGCCTTCGCTAACGGCCTGATCCCTTTCCAGGATTTATCTCAGAGGATAACGTTCGCGCTATTCTGCTTTCGGCGAGCGTGATATTCTTCACGCCGGACTATTTTCGGTCATCTTCTGACATCATTCACAACTATGCTGCCCATCAATCGCTCGCAACATCCTGTTTTTGCATTGCTCTTTGCGATGCTATTTTTCTTCGCCACGGCGCCGCTGACCTGGGCCCGCGCCGATAACAGCAACGATATTCCCTCGCGCGGCGATGTTCAGTCGCAGCTCGACACGCTGAACAAACAAAAAGATCTCTCCCCTCAGGAGAAACTCATCCAGCAGGATCTGACAGAAACGCTGGAAACGCTGGATAAAATTGAACGCATAAAAGCAGAAACCGTCCAGCTTCGCCAGAAGGTGGCGCAGGCACCTGAAAACATGCGTAAGGCCACCGAAGCGCTGAATGCCCTCAGCGATGTGGATAACGACGACGAGACGCGCAAGACGCTCTCGACGCTCTCCTTACGTCAGCTCGAGTCCCGCGTGGCTCAACTGCTCGACGACCTGCAAACCGCACAGTCGGATCTCGCAACGTATAACAGCCAGCTTGTCTCTCTGCAGACCCAGCCCGAGCGCGTGCAAAACGCGATGTACGCCGCGTCTCAGCAGCTGCAGCAAATCCGCAACCGCCTCAACGGCACGACGGTAGGCGAAGGCACGCTGCGCCCAACGCAGAATACCCTGCTGCTGGTGCAGCAGACGTTGCTCAATGCGCAAATCGAACAGCAGCGTAAAAGCCTGGAAGGGAATACGGTGCTGCAGGACACCCTGCAGAAACAGCGCGATTACGTCACCGCGAATATTAATCGCCTCGAACACCAGCTTCAGCTGCTGCAGGAAGCGGTTAACAGCAAGCGCCTGACGCTAACGGAAAAAACCGCCCAGGAGGCCGTATCGCCCGACGAAACCGCCCGCATTCAGGCGAATCCGCTGGTGAAACAGGAGCTCGAGGCCAACCACCAGCTTAGCCAGCGCCTGATATTGGCGACGGAAAACGGCAACTCGCTGGTTCAGCAAAATATCAAAGTGAAGAACTGGCTGGATCGCGCCCTGCAGGCTGAACGCAACATCAAAGAGCAGATTGCTGTTCTGAAGGGCAGCCTCCTGCTGTCGCGTATTCTCTACCAGCAGCAGCAGACGCTCCCGTCCGCCGACGAGCTGGAGGACATGACCAACCGCATCGCGGATTTACGTCTGGAACAGTTTGACGTCAACCAGCAGCGCGATGCCCTTTTTCAGAGCGATACCTTTGTCGCCAAAATTGAAGAGGGGCATTCCAGCGACGTGAACCCGGAAGTGCACGACGCGCTGCTCCAGGTCGTGGATATGCGTCGCGAACTGCTGGACCAGCTCAATAAACAGCTGGGTAACCAGCTAATGATGGCCATTAACCTGCAAATCAACCAGCAGCAGCTGGTGAGCGTCTCGAAAAGTCTGCAGGAAATCCTGACCCAGCAGATTTTCTGGGTGAACAGCAACAAGCCGATGGACTGGGACTGGGTCAAATCCTTCCCTGAGACGCTGAAAACGCAGATCAAGAGCATGAAGATCACCGTAAACTGGGAGAAAGCCTGGCCTGCGGTAATGATTGCTTTCCTGGCCGGTTTACCGCTGCTGCTGATTGCCGGCCTGATCCGCTGGCGTCTGGGCTGGCTGAAAAAATACCAGGCGAAGCTGGCCTCCGAAGTAGGGCAGCTGCGCAACGATAGCCAGCTCCATACGCCAAAAGCGATTCTGATCGATCTCATCCGCGCCCTGCCGGTGTGCCTGATTATTCTGGCCGTGGGCCTGATTCTGCTCACCATGCAGCTCAACGTCAGCGATCTGCTGTGGGCGTTCAGTAAAAAACTGGCGCTGTTCTGGCTGGTGTTTGGCGTGTGCTGGAAGGTGCTGGAAAAAGACGGCGTGGCGGTGCGTCATTTCAACATGCCTGCGCAGCTGACCAGCCACTGGCGTCGGCAGATTGTGCGCATCAGCCTCGCGCTTCTGCCGCTGCACTTCTGGTCGGTTGTCTCTGAACTTTCCCCGCTGCATCTGATGGATGATGTGCTGGGCCAGCTGGTGATCCTGCTGAACCTGCTGCTGATTGCGATCCTGATGTGGCCGATGTGCCGCGACAGCTGGCGTGATAAAGAGTCCCACAATATTCGCCTGGTCACCGTGACGGTGCTGGCGATCATTCCGCTGGCGCTGATGGTGTTGACGGCAACGGGTTACTTCTATACCACGCTGCGCCTGTCCGGGCGCTGGATTGAAACGGTCTATCTGGTGATCGTCTGGAACCTGCTTTATCAGACCGTGCTGCGCGGCCTGAGCGTGGCGGCCCGCCGCATTGCCTATCGCCGCGCCATCGCGCGTCGTCAGCATCAGGTGAAAGAGGGGGCCGAAGGCGCTGAGCCGCAGGAAGAGCCGACCATCGCGCTGGAGCAGGTTAACCAGCAGACGCTGCGCATTACCATGCTGGTGATGATCGCCCTGTTTGCCGTGATGTTCTGGGCTATCTGGTCCGATCTTATTACCGTTTTCGCCTATCTCGACAGTATTACCCTCTGGCAATACAACGGTACCGAAGCGGGCGCTGCGGTCATGAAAAGCGTGACCATGGGCAGCCTGCTGTTTGCACTGGTGTCGTCGGTGGTCGCCTGGGCTCTGATCCGCAACTTGCCAGGCCTGCTTGAAGTGCTGCTCCTGTCACGTCTGAATCTCCGCCAGGGGGCGTCCTACGCCATTACCACGATCCTCAACTACGTGATCATTATTGTTGGGGCGATGACGGTCTTTGGCTCGCTTGGCGTCTCGTGGGATAAACTGCAGTGGCTGGCGGCGGCCCTCTCGGTCGGTCTTGGTTTTGGCCTGCAGGAGATCTTCGGTAACTTCGTGTCCGGCCTGATCATCCTGTTCGAACGTCCGGTACGTATCGGCGATACCGTCACTATCGGCACGTTCTCGGGAACGGTTAGCAAGATCCGTATTCGCGCTACCACCATTACCGACTTCGATCGTAAAGAGGTGATCATCCCGAACAAAGCGTTCGTGACCGAGCGTCTGATCAACTGGTCGCTCTCGGATACGGTAACGCGCGTGGTGATCCGCCTGGGCGTAGCCTATGGATCGGATCTGGATAAGGTGAAAGAGGTGCTGTTGAAGGCGGCGTCTGAGCATCCGAAAGTGATGCACGATCCGGCTCCGGCGGTGTTCTTTACCACCTTTGGGCCGAGTACGCTGGATCACGAGCTGCGTTTATACGTGCGTGAACTGCGCGACCGCAGCTACACGGTGGATGAGCTTAATCGCTCTATCGATCGTCTGTGTCGTGAAAACGATATTAATATCGCCTTCAACCAGCTTGAGGTTCACCTGCGTAACGAGAAAGGTGATGAGCATACGGAAGTGAAGCGCGACATTAAGGGCGACGACCCGACTCCGGCTTAATCTATTTTCCCTCTCCCACAGGGAGAGGGTTAGGGTGAGGGGGAAGTTTCCCCTCAAAATCCCGCCGCACAATCTCCAGCGCTTTAAGCACCGTCCCGGCGGGGATCTGATGATTCTCCAGCAGCATAATCAAATCGACGGCCAGCTTTACCTCATCGGGTGCATTTTCCAGTGACATGGGTGTGGCTCCTGTTAACGGGTCAAACGTTCAATGACGCGCTCAATTTCATCCAGCGCCTGACGGCAGCGGACGATGCGCCCTTCCAGCGCGCTAATCTCGCGCATCAATAGCTGCTGCTCTTCCAGCGTTTCGCTGTGGTTCAGACGCACCTCGCGTTCGCGCTTCATCTCAAACAGCCGGCGCTCAAACTCCTGGTTCTCCAGCCGCTTGCGCTGCCATTTACCGAGCCCCGGCGAGGCGCTGTCCCAGGCGCGCAGCGGCCAGGCGGTAATTTCGCGATGCAGGGCGGTGATCTGCTCAGTGAGATGCTCCGCAAGCCACGCCACCTGCTCCTGCCGTTCACTCTCCACCGCATGGCGAAGCTCGTCGAGGTTCGTCTGCGCTTCAGCAAGATAATCCTGAATGACGGTGCTGCGGGTACGAAAAAGCTGCCGGTCAAAGCGCGGCTTCAGCGTGACGTGCCCCATTAGCGGCGTGGCTTGCTCCCGCAGAGCAATCAGCTGATTTTGCAGCCTCTCAAGAAGCAGTGCTGTTTTCAAGGCGCTCTCCAGTGGTAAAGTAGCCGTTCAGTTTGATAACGATTCGCATTATGCAGCGTACTATTTTAATCATCATTGGCTGGCTCGCGGTAGTGCTTGGCACGCTGGGGGTGTTTTTACCCTTGCTGCCGACCACGCCGTTTATCCTGCTTGCGGCCTGGTGCTTCGCCCGCTCGTCGCCGCGTTTTCACCACTGGCTGCTCTACCGCTCATGGTTTGGCGGCTATCTGCGGCACTGGCAAAAACACCGGGCCATGCCGCCCGGCGCGAAGCCGCGCGCGATCGCAGTGATCCTTATCACCTTCGCTATTTCATTATGGCTGGTGAAAATGATGTGGGTGCGGATCCTGCTGCTGGTCATCCTGATCTGTCTGCTTTTCTTTATGTGGCGGATCCCCGTGGTTGATGAAAAGCAACAAAAGCACTGAAGCCTCATCATGGCTGTTGCAATTATCACGCGCAGCCAGTAAATTCGACCGTTTTCGAGCACAGGTGCGCCTGGTCAAAGGTTAAACAATTGTTGCCTTGGCCGACTCGTTGCGCGCTGTGAGTAACACTGTTTCATTTAGGCAAAACCGATGACCGCAACTGCACAGCAGCTTGAATATCTGAAAAACAGCATCAAAAGCATCCAGGACTATCCAAAGCCTGGCATTCTTTTCCGTGATGTCACCAGCTTGCTGGAAGACCCGAAAGCGTACTCGCTCAGCATTGAACTGCTGGTCGAGCGTTATAAAAACGCCGGGATCACCAAAGTAGTAGGTACCGAAGCCCGTGGCTTCCTGTTTGGCGCACCGGTTGCGCTGGCAATGGGCGTGGGTTTTGTGCCGGTGCGTAAGCCGCGCAAGCTGCCGCGTGAAACCATCGCAGAAAGTTACGAACTGGAGTACGGCACCGATCAGCTTGAGATCCACGTTGACGCGATCAAGCCTGGCGACAAAGTGCTGGTGGTTGACGATCTGCTGGCGACCGGCGGCACCATTGAAGCGACCGTGAAGCTGATCCGCCGTCTGGGTGGCGAAGTGACCGACGCGGCCTTCATCATCAACCTGTTCGATCTCGGCGGCGAACAGCGCCTGGAAAAACAGGGTATTACCAGCTACAGCCTGGTGCCTTTCCCGGGTCACTAATCCCGGTTTTCACAACCTCGCTCAATGGGTGAGGTTGTGATAGCATTCCCCTCCATAAATTCACCTTCCAGCGTTGCAGAGCCTGCCCATGAGTTATCAGGTGTTAGCCCGTAAATGGCGACCACAAACCTTTGCTGACGTTGTCGGTCAGGAACATGTGCTGACGGCCCTGGCGAACGGCTTGTCGCTAGGTCGCATCCATCACGCCTATCTTTTTTCCGGCACCCGCGGCGTCGGTAAGACCTCTATTGCCCGTTTGCTGGCAAAAGGTCTCAACTGCGAAACCGGGATTACCGCCACGCCGTGCGGCGTGTGTGATAACTGTCGGGAGATCGAGCAGGGGCGTTTTGTCGATCTGATCGAGATCGACGCTGCCTCGCGCACTAAAGTGGAAGATACGCGCGACCTGCTGGACAACGTCCAGTACGCCCCGGCGCGCGGCCGCTTCAAGGTCTACCTGATCGATGAAGTGCACATGCTGTCGCGCCACAGCTTTAACGCCCTGCTGAAGACGCTGGAAGAGCCGCCCGCGCACGTGAAGTTCCTGCTGGCGACTACCGATCCGCAAAAGCTGCCGGTCACGATTTTATCGCGCTGCCTGCAGTTCCACCTGAAGGCGCTGGACGTTGAGCAGATCCGCGCGCAGCTTGAGCATATTCTTGATGAAGAGAAGATTGTCCACGAACCGCGCGCCCTGCAGCTGCTGGCCCGCGCGGCGGACGGCAGCCTGCGTGATGCGCTCAGCCTGACCGACCAGGCGATTGCCAGCGGTGACGGGAAGCTTTCCACCGAGGCGGTCAGCACCATGCTCGGCACGCTGGATGACGATCAGGCGCTGTCGCTTATCGAAGCGATGATTGCCGCCAACGGCGAACGCGTGATGTCGCTGGTGAATGCCGCCGCTGCCCGGGGTATTGAATGGGAAGGACTGCTGGTTGAGATGCTCAGCCTGCTGCACCGCGTGGCGATGCTGCAGCTTTCTCCGTCCGCCATCGGTGCGGATATGGCCACCATTGAACAGCGGATGCGTGAACTTGCGCGCACCGTGCCGCCTGCCGACGTGCAGCTGTATTACCAGACGCTGCTGATTGGCCGCAAAGAGTTACCGTTCGCGCCGGACCCGAGGATGGGCGTTGAAATGACGCTGCTGCGCGCGCTGGCGTTTCATCCGCGTATGCCATTGCCGGAGCCGGAAGTGCCGCGGCAGTCTTTCGCGCCGGTCGCCCCTACGGCGGTGATGTCGCCGCAGCAGGTCCCACCGCAGACGACACCGCCGCCGCAGCAAAACGTACCGCTGTCGGATGCCACCAGTTCGGTGCTTGCCGCACGCAGCCAGCTGCAGCGTGCGCAAGGAGTAACCAAACCAAAAAAGAGTGAACCGGCAGCGCCAGGAAGAGCGCGGCCGGTGAACAACGCCGCGCTTGAACGACTGGCCTCGGTAACGGAGCGCGTACAGTCGCGTCCGGCACCGTCCTCGCTCGAGCAGAAAGCCCCGGTGAAAGAAGAGGCTTACCGCTGGAAGGCAACCACCATCACCGAAGCGGTGAAGGAAGAGGTCGCCACGCCGAAAGCGCTGAAAAAGGCGCTGGAGCATGAAAAAACGCCGGAGCTTTCCGCGAAGCTTGCCGAAGAGTCCATCGCGCGCGACGCCTGGGCCGCCGAGGTCAGCAAACTTCAGCTGCCTAAGCTGGTGGAGCAGGTCGCGCTGAACGCCTGGAAAGAGCAGGACGGCAATCAGGTACGTCTGCACCTGCGTCCGGGCCAGCGGCACCTCAATTCCCCTGGCGCGCAAAAGGCGCTGGCCGAGGCGCTCGCCGCATTACAGGGTGCGCCGGTTGAATTGACTATCATTGAAGATGATAATCCGGCAGTGAAAACGCCGCTTGAGTGGCGCCAGGTCATTTATGAAGAGAAGCTCGCGCAGGCGCGCGAGGCGATTATTGCGGATAACAACATTCAGACCCTGCGCCGGTTCTTCGACGCCGATCTGGATGAAGAGAGTATTCGCCCCATTTGATCGTGAGTCTGACTTACGGTTGTAATTCCTTAAACGTGAAAGAAGAGAGAAGCCTATGTTTGGTGGAAAAGGCGGTCTGGGTGGCCTGATGAAGCAGGCTCAGCAGATGCAGGAAAAAATGCAGAAGATGCAGGAAGAGATCGCTCAGCTGGAAGTCACGGGTGAGTCCGGAGCCGGTCTGGTCAAGGTGACCATCAACGGTGCGCACAACTGCCGTCGCGTGGAAATCGACCCGAGCCTGCTCGAAGACGACAAAGAGATGCTGGAAGATCTGGTTGCAGCCGCGTTTAACGATGCCGCTCGCCGTATCGACGAAACCCAGAAAGAGAAAATGGCCTCCGTGTCCAGCGGTATGCAGCTGCCGCCTGGCTTCAAGATGCCGTTCTGATGCAAACCAGTCCGCTGCTCACGCAGTTAATGGAAGCACTGCGCTGCCTGCCGGGCGTTGGCCCGAAGTCGGCGCAGCGCATGGCGTTTACGCTATTGCAGCGCGACCGCAGCGGCGGGATGCGCCTGGCGCAGGCTTTAACCCGCGCCATGTCAGAAATCGGTCACTGTGCGGATTGCCGTACCTTTACCGAGCAGGACGTGTGTAACATCTGCACGAACCCGCGTCGTCAGGAAAACGGCCAGATTTGCGTGGTGGAGAGTCCGGCGGACATCTACGCCATCGAACAAACCGGGCAGTTTTCCGGCCGCTATTTCGTGCTGATGGGGCATCTCTCCCCGCTGGACGGTATTGGCCCGGACGATATCGGTCTTGACCGCCTTGAACAGCGTCTTGAGTCCGAAACGATCAAAGAGGTGATCCTCGCCACCAACCCTACGGTGGAAGGGGAAGCCACCGCCAACTACATCGCCGAGCTGTGCTCGCAGTATGGCGTTGACGCCAGCCGCATCGCCCACGGCGTGCCGGTCGGCGGCGAGCTAGAGATGGTGGACGGCACCACGCTGTCACACTCTCTGGCCGGACGTCACAAGATTATTTTCTGACCAAACGGAGGCTGCGCGCGCGGCCTCCGCTTGAAAATTTCCCCCCGTATCCCCATCTCTCACTCAACGTTTTAAAACCCCATTAAATGGCATTGTTGAGGTCGACATAGATGAAAGGACAAGAAACCCGTGGTTTCCAGTCAGAAGTAAAACAGCTTCTGCATCTGATGATCCATTCCCTGTATTCCAACAAAGAAATTTTCCTGCGTGAGCTCATTTCCAACGCCTCGGATGCGGCGGACAAGCTGCGCTTTCGCGCGCTGTCTAACCCGGATCTGTACGAAGGCGACGGCGAGCTGCGCGTGCGCGTCTCGTTTAATAAAGAGAACCGCACTCTGACTATCGCCGATAACGGCATCGGGATGAACCGCGACGAGGTGATCGACCACCTCGGGACCATCGCGAAATCCGGCACCAAGGCGTTCCTGGAGTCCATGGGCTCAGACCAGGCGAAAGATAGCCAGCTGATCGGCCAGTTCGGCGTCGGTTTCTACTCGGCGTTCATCGTGGCGGATAAAGTCACCGTGCGCACCCGCGCGGCGGGCGACAGCGCTGAAAACGGCGTGCTGTGGGAATCCAAAGGGGAAGGCGAATACACCGTTGATGACATCACCAAAGCGGACCGCGGCACCGAAATCACCCTGCACCTGCGTGAAGGCGAAGATGATTTCCTGAACGACTGGCGCGTGCGCTCCATCATCAGCAAATATTCCGACCATATCGCCCTGCCGGTTGAGATTGAAAAACAGGAAGAGAAGGACGGTGAAACCATCGTTTCCTGGGAGAAAATCAATAAGGCGCAGGCGCTGTGGACGCGCAACAAGGCTGAAATTAAGGACGACGAGTACAACGAATTCTACAAGCACATCGCCCACGATTTTACCGACCCGCTGACCTGGAGCCACAACCGTGTGGAAGGCAAGCAGGAGTACACCAGCCTGCTGTACATCCCGGCACAGGCGCCGTGGGACATGTGGAACCGCGATCACAAGCACGGCCTGAAGCTGTACGTGCAGCGCGTCTTCATCATGGACGATGCCGAGCAGTTCATGCCGAACTACCTGCGCTTCGTGCGTGGTCTGATAGATTCCAACGACCTGCCGCTGAACGTCTCCCGTGAAATTCTGCAGGACAGCGCCGTCACCCGTAACCTGCGCAACGCCCTGACCAAACGTGCGCTGCAGATGCTGGAAAAACTGGCGAAAGACGATGCGGAAAAATATCAGACCTTCTGGAAACAGTTCGGTCTGGTGCTGAAAGAAGGCCCGGCTGAAGACATGGCGAACGTTGAAACCATCGCCAAACTGCTGCGCTTCGCCTCTACGCACAGCGACTCCTCCGCTCAGACCGTGTCGCTGGAAGAGTACGTCTCCCGCATGAAAGAAGGGCAGGAGAAGATCTACTACATCACTGCCGACAGCTACGCCGCGGCGAAGAGCAGCCCGCACCTGGAGCTGCTGCGTAAGAAAGGCATCGAAGTGCTGCTGCTTTCTGACCGCATCGACGAGTGGATGATGAACTACCTGACCGAGTTCGACGGTAAGGCGTTCCAGTCCGTTGCCAAAGCCGATGAGTCCATCGACAAGCTGGCGGATGAAGTTGACGAAAGCGCGAAAGAAGCCGAGAAGGCGCTGGAGCCGTTCGTTGAGCGCGTGAAAACCCTGCTGGGCGACCGCGTGAAAGAGGTGCGTTTCACTCACCGTCTGACCGACACCCCGGCCATCGTCACGACCGATGCCGACGAAATGAGCACCCAGATGGCGAAGCTGTTCGCGGCAGCGGGCCAGGCGGTACCGGAAGTGAAATATATCTTTGAGCTTAATCCGGATCATCCGCTGGTGAAACGCGCGGCGGATACCCAGGACGACGCCCGCTTTGCCGAGTGGGTTGAACTGCTGCTGGATCAGTCCCTGCTGGCCGAACGCGGCACGCTGGAAGATCCTAACCTCTTCATTAAACGTGTGAATGCGCTGCTGCTGGCGTAATTGACCACGCCTCCCCTGGTCTTCTCCCTCTCCCTGTGGGAGAGGGCCGGGGTGAGGGGATCAGACCGCACAACTCCAAATAATCACCCCTCATTAACCGTTTCAGCCTTCCCGCCTTCCTTGAGCGATGCCCGTTCTGGTGGTATTGTTTAGCGCTTTTGAAAAATTGAAACGACTTTTGAGGGGATTTTCGCAATGCGTATTATTCTGCTTGGCGCTCCGGGCGCGGGTAAAGGAACTCAGGCTCAGTTCATCATGGAGAAATACGGTATTCCGCAAATCTCCACCGGTGATATGCTGCGCGCCGCTGTTAAATCTGGCTCCGAGCTGGGTAAACAGGCGAAAGACATCATGGACGCAGGCAAGCTGGTGACCGACGAGCTGGTGATTGCTCTGGTTAAAGAGCGCATTGCTCAGGAAGACTGCCGTAACGGCTTCCTGCTGGACGGCTTCCCACGCACCATTCCTCAGGCTGACGCCATGAAAGAAGCGGGCATCAACGTGGACTACGTTCTGGAGTTCGACGTACCGGACGAGCTGATCGTTGACCGCATCGTTGGCCGTCGCGTACACGCTGCTTCTGGCCGTGTTTACCACATCAAATTCAACCCGCCTAAGGTTGAAGGCAAAGACGACGTGACCGGCGAAGAGCTGACCACCCGTAAAGACGATCAGGAAGAGACCGTGCGTAAACGCCTGGTGGAATACCATCAGATGACCGCGCCGCTGATCGGCTACTACACCAAAGAAGCGCAGGCGGGTAACACCAAATACGCCAAAGTTGACGGCACCAAAGCCGTGGCTGACGTACGTGCAGAGCTGGAAAAAATCCTCGGCTAATCGCGCGCCTCTCACCCGGGCTCCCGGGTGAGAAATATTCTCATCTTACCTATTACAGCAATGGGTTTCGTTTAAACGCATTTCCGCTACAATTGACAACCTATCAAATGGTTAAGAGGCGTGAATGAGTCAGGCGAAAACCGGCATCCTGCTTGCCAATCTGGGCACTCCAGAAGCACCTACATCAGACGCGGTAAAACGCTACCTGCGACAATTTTTAAGCGACACGCGCGTCGTGGATTTCCCGCGACTGCTGTGGTGGCCGCTGCTGCGTGGCGTCATTCTGCCGATTCGTTCCCCGCGCGTCGCCAAACTTTATCAGTCCGTCTGGATGGAAGAGGGCTCGCCGCTGATGGTCTACAGCCGTCGTCAGGAAAAAGCGCTGGCCGCCCGCCTGCCGGAGATGCCTGTCGCGCTCGGCATGAGCTACGGCAAACCCTCTCTGGAAAGCGCGGTGGAATCACTGCTGGCGCAGGGCGTGGACCATATCGTCGTGCTGGCGCTCTACCCGCAGTACTCCTGCTCGACCGTGGCCGCCGTCTGGGACGAGCTGGCCCGCATACTGGCGACCCGCCGCCGCATTCCGGGCGTGACCTTTATTCGCGACTACGCGGATAACGAGCTCTACATCAAGGCGCTTGCTAACAGCGCGCGCGCGTCGTTTGAAAAGCACGGTGAGCCGGATCTGCTGCTGCTCTCCTATCACGGGATCCCGCAGCGCTTCGCCAATGAAGGGGATGATTACCCGCAGCGCTGCCGCGATACCACCCGCGAGCTGGTCTCCGCCCTTGGCCTGCCGCCGGAGAAGGTGATGATGACCTTCCAGTCGCGCTTCGGCCGCGAGCCGTGGCTGACGCCATACACCGATGAAACCCTCAAAATGCTCGGCGAGAAGGGCGTGAAGCATATTCAGGTGATGTCGCCGGGCTTCTCGGCAGACTGTCTGGAAACGCTGGAGGAGATCGCGGTGCAAAACCGGGAATTTTTCCTGGAGGCTGGCGGCGAAAAGTACGAGTACATTCCGGCGCTTAACGACTCGCCTGAGCATATTGACATGATGGTCTCGCTGGTAACGAACGGTCGCTAATCGCACTTCGGGCCGGGTTTGTGCTACCATTCCCGGCCCATATTCTTCGTACAGTTCAGACCATGAAATTTCCCGGTAAACGCAAATCCAAACACTACTTCCCCGTCGATGCCCGCGATCCGCTCCTGCAGCAAATCCAGCCAGAAAATGAAACCAGCGCGGCCTGGGTCGTCGGTATCGACCAGACGCTGGTGGACATTGAAGCGAAAGTGGATGATGCGTTTGTCGCCCGTTATGGTCTGAGTGCCGGCCACTCGCTGGTCATTGAAGACGACGTTGCCGAAGCGTTGTATCAGGAGCTGGTGCGCGAAAACCTGATTACCCACCAGTTCGCCGGCGGTACCATCGGCAATACCATGCACAACTACTCCGTGCTGGCAGACGACCGTTCGGTGCTGCTCGGCGTGATGTGCAGCAACATTGAAATCGGCGGCTATGCCTACCGCTATCTCTGCAACACCTCCAGCCGCACCGATTTGAACTACCTGCAGGGCGTCGACGGCCCGATTGGCCGCTGCTTTACCCTGATCGGTGAATCCGGCGAGCGCACCTTCGCCATCAGCCCGGGTCATATGAACAAGCTGCGCGCCGAGAGTATTCCGGAAGAGGTGATTGCGGGTGCCTCGGCGCTGGTGCTGACTTCCTATCTGGTGCGCTGTAAGCCGGGCGAGCCGATGCCGGAAGCGACCATGAAGGCGATTGAGTACGCGAAGAAGTACGACGTGCCCGTCGTTCTTACACTGGGTACTAAATTCGTTATCGCCGATAATCCTGAATGGTGGCAGGCGTTCCTGAAAGAGCACGTCTCGATTCTGGCGATGAACGAAGAAGAGGCCGAAGCGCTGACCGGCGAAAGCGATCCGCTGCTGGCGTCTGACAAAGCGCTGGACTGGGTGGATCTGGTGCTCTGCACCGCGGGCCCGGTTGGGCTGTATATGGCAGGCTTCACGGAAGAAGAGAGCAAACGCAAAACCCAGCACCCGCTGCTGCCCGGCGCGATTGCCGAGTTTAACCAGTACGAGTTCAGCCGCGGCATGCGTTATAAAGATTGCATTAACCCGCTGCGCATCTACTCGCACATCGCCCCTTACATGGGCGGACCGGAGAAGATCATGAACACCAACGGCGCGGGCGACGGTGCGCTGGCCGCGCTGCTGCACGACATTACCGCCAATGCCTACCACAAAACCAACGTGCCGAATTCCAGCAAGCATAAGTTCAGCTGGCTGACCTATTCGTCGCTGGCGCAGGTATGCAAGTACGCCAACCGCGTAAGCTATCAGGTGCTGAACCAGCACTCACCGCGCTTAACGCGTGGCCTGCCTGAACGGGAAGACAGCCTCGAAGAGGCTTATTGGGACAGGTAAAATCAAAACGGCAACCCAGGTTGCCGTTTTTAGTGTTTATTCCCTCTCCCTGTGGGAGAGGGCAAGGGTGAGGGGACCAGATCGCACCAAACTTACCCCGTCACCGCCTCTTCAACCGGTGGTTTCTCCAGCAGCGTCAGCATGGTGTTAGCAATCTCGCGCTCGCCCATCACCACTTTATCTGCACCGCGCTCGGTAATGTACTCCACCTCGTCGTCATAGTGCGCCCGGGCGATAATCTCAATCGTTGGGCACTTCGCGCGCGCGGAGGCCACAATCTCACCCGCTTCATAGCCGTTGGGTATGGTCAGCAGCAGCCAGCGGGCGCAGTCCAGATGCGCCAGATTCATGATCTCTTCGTTCGCCGCGTTGCCCAGTACCGCACGAATACCGCGCTCGCGAAGCTCGTCGACGCGGGTGCGTGAGGTTTCAATCACCACCAGCGGAATGCCCTGCGCCATCAGCTTCTCGCCGAGCAGGCTGCCCACGCGGCCAAAGCCGACCAGCAGGGCATGATTGCAAATATCAACCGGGATCTGCTTCTCTTCTTCAATGGCTTCTTCAAGCGTCTGCTCTTCCAGCGTTTCGGTTTTATCGAGGTATTTTTCCAGCAGGGCAAACAGCACCGGGTTCAGCATAATCGACAGGATCGCCCCCGCCAGCACCAGGTTTTGTCCCGCCTGCGGCAGCAGGTTCAGGGCCATGCCCAGACCGGCCAGAATAAAGGCGAACTCACCGATCTGCGCCAGGCTGGCGGCAATGGTCAGCGCCGTACGCGGGGAGTGGCCGAACATCCGCACCAGGAAGAAGGCGGCAAGCGACTTACCAAAAATAATGATTGCCAGCGTGCCCAGCACGGCCAGCGGCTGCTGGATCAGCACCAGAGGATCGAACAGCATCCCGACGGAGACGAAGAACAGCACGGCAAACGCATCGCGCAGCGGCAGCGTGTCGTGCGCCGCACGGTGGCTCAGCTCTGACTCGTTTAACACCATCCCGGCGAAGAACGCACCCAGGGCAAAGGAGACATCAAACAGCTCAACGGCACCAAAGGCGATACCCAGCGCCAGCGCCAGCACGGAGAGGGTGAACAGCTCGCGGGAGCCGGTTGCCGCGCTGCGGGACATGATCCACGGTACCAGACGGCGGCCCACCAGCATCATGATGGCGATAAACGCCACCACTTTACCGATGGTGATGCTCATATCCAGCGCCAGCGAGGCGAAGCCGACGTTGTCTTTTTCCATCATCCCGGCGACGGCGGGCAGCAGCACCAGCGTCAGGACCATGACCAGATCTTCAACAATCAGCCAGCCAATCGCGATCTGCCCGCGCTGGCTGTCAATCAGCTGTCTCTCCTCAAGCGCGCGCAGCAGCACCACGGTACTGGCGGTTGAGAGACACAGCCCAAATACGATGCCGGTCATCAACGACCAGCCCAGCACGGCCGAAAGCGCCATCCCAAGCAGCGTCGCCACCCCTATCTGGGCGATCGCTCCCGGTATGGCAATCGACTTTACCGCCATCAAATCCTTCAGGGAAAAATGCAGACCGACGCCAAACATCAGCAGAATCACGCCCAATTCCGCCAGCTCAGGGGCCAGTTTGGTATCCGCAACAAAACCTGGGGTAAACGGTCCCGCCAGCACACCTGCCAGCAGATAACCGACAAGAGGAGAAATACGCAGTTTATTGGCAATCATGCCGAGGATAAAAGCGAGCACAAGTCCACCAACAATGGTGGTGATAAGCGGTGTGGCGTGGTGCATTCCGTCTCCTTTCGTTGTGGGTGTTCCTTTTTGGTGAAAAACCAAAAAACCGAGTAATAGTTTATGACAATTTTTACCCTTATGTTTATGAATAATTGTTGAAGTTTGAATAAAACAGCAATATGCACGTAAAAAAGCGCATTTTGATAAATTCAGCGAGTGGAGAAAGAAGAAACCCTTATGGCATCAGGGTGTCAGGCAGCCAAAGTCAAACTTTGGCTGCCCGTAATTTACGCTTTGTGGCGGTTATCAGGCAGGAATATGGTCAACATCCCAAGAAGTGGCAGGAAAGCGCAGATTTTATAAACCAGGAAGATGCTGGTGTGATCCGCAACCATTCCTAAAACCGCTGCCCCAAGCCCCCCCATGCCGAAAGCGAAACCGAAAAACAGTCCGGAAACCATACCGATACGTCCGGGCAGCAGCTCCTGGGCATAGACCAGAATGGCGGAAAACGCGGAGGCGAGGATAAAACCAATAATCACGGTTAAAATGCCCGTCCATTCAAGGCTGGCGTACGGCAAAATGAGGGTAAAGGGCGCCACGCCGAGGATAGAGCCCCAAATGACATATTTCCGCCCGATCTTATCACCCACGGGCCCGCCAATGACCGTACCGGTCGCGACGGCGAACAGGAAGGCAAACAGGTGGATCTGCGCGTTTTGTATCGATAATCCGAATTTTTGCATCAGATAAAAGGTGTAATAGCTGCTGATGCTCGCCATATAGAAGTATTTCGAGAAAATCAGCACCAGCAGGACGGAAACCGCCAGGATAACCTTATTGCGCGGCAGGGGATTGATAACCTTCGCTTTAGGTTTTCCTTTATTCACGCGATGCTGAGCGGCATACCAGCGGCTAATCTGTGCCAGCACGATAATCGCCAGCAGCGCGGCCAGCACAAACCACGCCACGTTGCCTTTACCGTACGGGGCAATAATCACCGCGGCCAGCAGCGGGCCGAGAGAGCTACCAAAATTACCGCCCACCTGGAAAAGTGACTGCGCCAGGCCATGACGACCGCCGGACGCCATGCGCGCCACGCGGGAAGACTCCGGATGGAACACGGACGAGCCGGTGCCTACCAGCGCGGCGGCAATCAGCACGGCTTCAAAACTCCCGGCCATGGCCAGCAGCACCAGCCCGCTTAAGGTAAAGCACATGCCAACCGGCAGCGACCAAGGCATCGGGTATTTATCCGTCCAGTAGCCCACCACCGGCTGCAGCAGCGAGGAAGCCAGCTGGAAGGTCAGGGTGATCATCCCGATCTGCACGAAGGTTAACGAAAATTCGGACTGCAGTAGCGGGTAAATTGCCAGAATCAACGACTGGATCATATCGTTGAGCAGGTGCGAGAGACTGATTGCGCCTAAGACTTTAAAGGAGGTGCGCGACGCCGGCGCGCCCGGAACGGGCTGAGTTGATTCACTGATTGCCATAGAGAGAAGTACCACGTCTTTAGTTATTAGAGGTGCAGGGTGTAATTATTATCCGACTAACATACCCGCCCGGGACATTTGAAGAAAGTCGCAATTCTGAAAACTTATTTGTCTATTCTTATTAGTCACTGTAATTTCTGCCTTTGTCTATTGGTCAGGGAGAGAGAAGATGAAGTTAATGAAGCGGGGCGTCGCGCTGGCGCTCATCGCGGCGTGGGGGCTGGTAAGCCTGCCCGCGCAGGCGTATGAAAAAGACAAAACCTATAAAATCACCATTCTGCATACCAACGACCACCACGGCCATTTCTGGCGCAGTGAATACGGCGAATATGGCCTGTCGGCGCAAAAAACGCTGGTGGACGGCATTCGTAAAGAGGTGGCAGCCCAGGGTGGCAGCGTGCTGTTGCTCTCAGGCGGCGATATCAATACCGGCGTGCCGGAATCCGACCTGCAGGACGCCGAGCCCGATTTCCGCGGCATGAACCTGATTGGCTACGACGCGATGGCCGTCGGTAACCATGAGTTTGATAATCCGCTGAGCGTCCTGCGTCAGCAGGAGAAGTGGGCCAAATTCCCGTTCCTCTCCGCCAACATTTACCAGAAAAGCACCGGCGAACGCCTGTTCAAGCCGTGGGCGCTGTTTAAGCGTCAGGATCTGAAGATCGCGGTCATCGGCTTAACCACCGACGACACGGCGAAAATTGGCAATCCCGAGTTCTTTACCGATATCGAATTTCGCAAACCGGCAGACGAAGCGAAGCTGGTGATTCAGGAGCTGCAGCAAAACGAAAAGCCGGACGTGATTATCGCCACCACCCACATGGGGCACTACGACAACGGTGAGCACGGCTCCAATGCGCCGGGCGACGTGGAGATGGCGCGCAGCCTGCCGGCGGGCTCGCTGGCGATGATTGTGGGTGGTCACTCACAGGATCCGGTATGCATGGCATCCGAGAACAAAAAGCAGGTGGACTATGTCCCGGGGACGCCGTGCGCGCCGGACCGTCAGAACGGTATCTGGATCGTACAGGCGCACGAGTGGGGCAAATACGTGGGCCGGGCGGACTTTGAGTTCCGTAACGGCGAGATGAAGCTGGTTCATTATCAGCTTATCCCGGTCAACCTGAAGAAGAAAGTGACCTACCCGGACGGGAAGAGCGAGCGCGTACTTTACACGCCAGAAATCGCAGAAAACCAGCAGATGCTCTCCCTGCTGACGCCGTTCCAGAACAAAGGCAAGGCGCAGCTGGACGTGAAAATCGGCACGCTGAACGGGCGTCTGGAGGGGGACCGCAGTAAAGTTCGCTTCGTGCAGACCAACATGGGGCACCTGGTGCTGGCGGCGCAAATGGCGCGCACCGGGGCTGATTTTGGGGTGATGAGCGGCGGCGGTATTCGAGATTCCATCGAAGGTGGAAACATCACCTATAAAGACGTTCTGAAGGTGCAGCCGTTCGGCAACGTAGTGGTTTATGCTGACATGAGCGGGAAAGAGGTTGTTGAGTACCTGACCGCCGTGGCGCAGATGAAGCCGGATTCCGGGGCCTATCCACAGTTTGCCAACGTGAGCTTCGTAGCGAAAGACGGCAAGCTTAACGACCTGAAGATCAAAGGCGAACCGGTTGACCCGGCGAAAACCTACCGTCTGGCAACGTTAAGCTTTAATGCCACCGGCGGCGACGGCTATCCGCATATTGATAATAAGCCGGGATACGTGAATACCGGCTTTATCGATGCGGAAGTGCTGAAGCAGTATATCGAGCAGAATTCGCCGATTGACGTGAATGCGTATGAGCCGAAAGGTGAGGTGAGCTGGCAGTAGTGCGGTTGTGTTGCCGGGTGGCGACTTCGCCTTACCCGGCCTGCATTCGAATCGTAGGCCCGGTAAGCGCAGCGCCACCGGGCAATTTGCTCAATCCCGTCGCGCAATATCCGCAAACTTCGCGTCCAGCATTTTCGCCAGATCTCCCGCCGCCAGCTCAATGTCCAGCCCGCGCTTGCCGCCGGATATAAAGATGGTGTCAAATTCCTGTGAAGGAGAATCGATCAGCGTCGGCAGGCGTTTTTTCTGTCCGAGCGGACTGATCCCGCCCACCAGGTAGCCCGTGGTGCGTTGCGCCACCATGGGATCCGCCATATCCACCTTCTTCGCCCCCAGCGCTTTGGCGACCTTCTTCAGATCCAGCTGTCCTGCCACGGGCGTCACCGCGACGGCGAGGTGCTTCATATCGCCGTTCACCGCCACCAGCAGCGTTTTATAAACCTGGTCAGCGTTCAGCCCCAGCTTGCGCACCACTTCATCACCAAAGTTGGTTTCATTCGGATCGTGATCGTAGGTGTGGATCCGGAAAGAAATGTTGTTTTTTTCGAGTAATTTAACGGCGGGAGTCATAGCTATCCTTCTTACGACAGACAATTCATGCAGCCAGCATACGCCTGACGTTTGTCTAAAAAATAGCACCATCTTGCGCAATAGTATTGGCAGTGATGGTCACTTTGAGCGACAATCGGCTCAACCGAAGGTCTCCTTCGGCATAATAAAAACGATGAAATTCCTCTTTGACGGGCCAATAGAAATATTGGCCATTTTTTTATTTCAGCAACGACGGCAAGTTCCCTTCCCCGTACAAATGTAACGCCCCAACCGCCACCACGTAATGCCCCGCAGGTAAAGCATGCAGCGTCTCTCGCCAGGCTTTGTTACGCGCATTCATCAGCACATCATACAGCGATTCGCTGAACGTTGATGGTAACGCCAGCCTGCCGTCCGCTGGCGGCGCATCCAGCCACCAGCCAATCATCGTTTGCAGCAGGCGCGCGTTGGTGTGCCAGTGGGTCAGCGTATCATCCAGCAGCATCAGGCCGTCGTCGGGAAGCTGTCTCAGGAGGGCAATCTGGCTGTCCGTTCCTTCCAGCTCGATGATGGGCAGGCTGCGCGCCCTTGCCGCGTTCAGCAGCTGGTAATCAATGCCGTAGTCACCGCGCAGGCCCAGACGCTGCGCCTGCGTGGCCTGCAGTATCATCGCGATTTGCCACAGCGGCAGGGTGTCAATCATGGAGAGCGAGACGCCCGTCTCATCGGCGACGCGCGTCAGTTCCGCAAGCTTGGCATCATCCAGACGTTCCGCCAGGCTGAGATCGCTTTCGAGCCCGGCAAACGGCGACTCCTGACCCGAAATGTCCGCCTCAACGACCAGCGCGTCGGCGTGTTTAAGCAGTTTTATCAGGCCCGAGGGCAGGGGAGACATATCCTGCGTGCCCATATGGATGCTGCCGACCAGGTGCAGGTGCTGCCCGCCGGGAAGCGAGATATCCAGACCGGGCCAGGCATAACGGCGAGGAAAGAGGGCGCGAAACGATGTTTTTATACGATGAAACAGACCCATACGCGCTCCATGAACGGAAAGGCTCATGCTAGCGCGTACGGGTACAAGGTTCAATCCTTCGGTTTAAACCGCAGCAGGCGGTTGGCGTTACTTACCACGGTAATGGAGGAGAGCGCCATTGCCGCACCCGCGACCACCGGGTTAAGCAGCGTGCCGGTCAGCGGCCACAAAATGCCGGCAGCAATCGGGATGCCGAGCGAGTTGTAGATAAACGCCCCCAGCAGGTTCTGCTTCATGTTGCGCAGCGTGGCTTTTGAAATGGCCAGCGCGTCGGCAACGCCCATCAGGCTGTGGCGCATCAGCGTGATGGCTGCGGTTTCGATGGCGACATCGCTCCCGCCGCCCATTGCGATCCCCACGTCCGCCTGGGCCAGCGCCGGGGCATCGTTAATGCCGTCGCCGACCATCGCCACCTCACGACCCTGGCTTTGCAGTTTCTTGATGGCGTCCGCTTTGCCGTCCGGCAGTACGCCTGCAATGACCTCATCAATTCCTGCCTCTTTCGCGATGGCGTTGGCGGTGGTGGGGTTATCCCCGGTCAGCATCACCAGACGGTAGCCCGCACGGTGCAGGCGCTGTAAGGCATCCACGCTGTCCTGGCGAAGCGGATCGCGCACGGCCAGCAGCGCGGCGGCTTTGCCATCCACCGCCAGCAGAACCGGGGTGGCGCCCTGTGACGCCTGCGCCTTCAGCTCGTTTTCCAGCGCGGCGGTATCAATACCGTTTTCATTGAGCAACGCCTGATTGCCCAGCAGCAGCGCGTGGTCTTCTGCTTCACCGCTCACGCCGAGCCCGCGCAGGGTGCGGAAATTGCTCACCTGCGGCAGGGCAGACGCATTGGCTTTATCGAGAATGGCGCGCGCCAGCGGATGGCTTGAGCCTTGCTCCAGCGCGGCGGCAAGCCGCAGCGCCTCTTCTTCGGTAATGCCAGCGGTCGTAACGGCGACCACCTGTGGTTTACCTTCGGTCAGCGTGCCGGTTTTATCAAACACCAGCGTGTCCAGGGTGCTGGCCCGCTGCAGCGCGTCCGCGTCCCGCACCAGTACGCCAAATTCGGCCGCGCGGCCTACGCCGGAGATAATCGACATCGGCGTCGCGAGGCCCAGGGCGCAAGGACAGGCGATGATCAGCACCGTGGTGGCGATCACCAGGGTGTAAACAATCTGCGGTGCCGGGCCGAAAAAATACCAGATAGCCGCGCTCAGCAGGGCAATGCCGACCACCACCGGCACAAAAATGGCCGAGATTTTATCAGCAAGCTGGCCAATCTCCGGCTTGCTGCTTTGCGCCTGGCGCACCATGCGAATAATACGCGACAGCGTGGTGTGGCTGCCGACGGCGCTGGCGGTAAACAGCACGCTGCCGTCCTGCACCACCGTACCGGCATGCACGGCGTCGCCATCTGATTTCTGCAGGGGAATAGGCTCCCCGGTCAGCATCGCTTCATCCAGCCAGGCTTCGCCCTGGGTTATCTTACCGTCAACGGGAACGCGGTCCCCCGTGGTCAGACGCAGCGTCATGCCGGGCTGAACCTCGGCCAATGGAACGCTCTTTTCCCCCTCGTCCGTGACCACGCGGGCCGTCGGCGGGGTTAAATCAAGCAATCTTTCCAGCGCTTTCGAGGAGCGCTGGCGGGCGCGGGCTTCCAGCATATGGCCTAAGTTGATCAGGCCGATAATCATTGCGCTCGCTTCATAATAGAGATGCCGCGCTTCCATCGGGAACCACTGTGGCCAGACGTTGACGCTCATCGAATAGAGCCACGCCGCGCCGGTACCGAGCGCAACCAGCGTATCCATCGTCGCGGTGCGGTTTTTCAGGCTCTTCCAGGCGCTGGTATAGAAATGACCGCCTGCGAATACCATCACCGCCAGGGTAATCAGACCGATCGCCAGCCACAGGGTGCGGTTGTCAGCGGTGACCATCATATTGTCACCCATCATGCCCCACACCATCACCGGAATACCCACCAGCAGGGCGACGATGGCCTGCCAGCGGAAGCGCTTCATGGTGGCGATAGCCGTTTCCTGCTGGCGCTCGCGACGCTCTGCATCATCTTCGATGGCCTCCGCGCCGTAGCCCGCTTTCTCAACGGCCTGCACTAATTCTGCGGCGGAGGCACTGCCCATCACCAGCGCAGTACGCTCCGCAAGATTAACCCGTGCCTGGGCGACGCCCGGTACCGCCTGCAGGGCGTTTTGTACCCGGGAGACGCAGCTGGCGCAGCTCATGCCGTTGATCAGCAGCTGTTGGCTGTCATCAATATCATCCGCTGCCGGAAGCTCAGGAGTGGCCGCTGTCAGTGCTTCCGACGGGGATGATGACTCTGCCAGCGGTTTAGCCTTTGGGTGGCTTAACTCCGCCCCGTAACCGGCCTGCTTGATGGTATCGATCAGCGCATCCGCGCTGGCGCTGCCGGTGACGGCGGCATGATCGATAGTCACGTCAGCGCTTTCCACATCAGGGCGCTGTTCCAGGCTTTCTTTAACGCGTTTGACGCAGTGGCCGCAGGAGAGGCCGTCCAGCGTCAGGTCGATAGTGTGAGACATAACAAAACTCCCGTATAATGAACTGGTCAGTAGTTGACCGGAGTAACGCTTTTCGCTAACTGTTATGAAGGTTAAACCTTCCATCAAGGGGAAGGTCAAGGGGGAATTGTGAATATCAGTGACGTGGCAAAAAAAACCGGCTTAACCAGCAAAGCGATTCGCTTTTATGAAGAGAAGGGGCTGGTCACGCCGCCGCTGCGCAGTGAAAACGGCTACCGCAGCTACACGCAGCTGCATCTGGATGAGCTGACGCTGCTTCGCCAGGCAAGACAGGTTGGTTTTAATCTGGAAGAGTGCGGCGAGCTGGTTAATCTGTTCAACGATCCGAAGCGTCACAGCGCCGACGTGAAAAAACGCACGCTGGAAAAGGTGGCCGAAATTGAACGCCACATCGTCGAGCTGCAGGCGATGCGCGAACAGCTGCTGCAGCTCGCGGACTCCTGTCCGGGGGATGACAGCGCCGACTGCCCGATTATCGATAACCTTGCCGGCTGCTGCCACCGAAAAACCCACGCTTAGCAGGCTTTTACCCGCAGGGTAATGCCTTCTACCGCAATGACCTCCACCCGCGTGCCGGCGCTGAGGTCATCGTCGGCCACCACTGGCCACGAGCTGTCGCCCACCCGCATGTGCCCGCGCCCGTTCACCAGCGCGGTGTCGAGCGTAAAACGTTTGCCGACAATCTGCTGTCCGCGCTGGTTAAGGTGGGCGTCGACCGGTTTCTGCTCTTTGACCCGCCGGTTAAGCCAGCGCCACCACAGCCAGGCGGCCACCAGCGTCAGCGCGGCGAACAGCGCGCCCTGCCACGCCCAGTCCAGGGGAAGGATCCAGACCAGAAGACCCGTAATGACGGCGGCAACACCGCTCCAGAGCAGGTAGCCGTTGCCGCCCAGCATCTCCGCCGCCAGCAATAAGCCACCGAGGCTTAGCCAGAAGGCGTGAGGATGTGCAACGATGAGCTCAATCATTTTTTACGCTCGTTTCCGCTGTCCTTGATCAGTTCGGCTATGCCCGCGATAGAGCCCATCAGGCTGCTGGCGTCCAGCGGCATCATCACCACTTTGCTGTTGTTCGCCGAGCCAATCTCTTTCAGCGCGTCGGTATATTTTTGCGCGACAAAGTAGTTCACGGCCTGGATATCACCGGCGGCGATTGCCTCGGACACCATCTGGGTGGCGCGGGCTTCCGCTTCGGCTGAACGTTCACGCGCTTCCGCCTGCAAAAACGCGGACTGACGGTCGCCTTCCGCTTTCAGGATCTGCGACTGTTTTTCACCTTCCGCTTTGAGGATCTCTGCCTGGCGTACCCCTTCGGCTTCCAGAATATAGGCGCGCTTGGTTCGCTCGGCCTTCATCTGGGCGTTCATGGAGGCAATCAGCTCCGCTGGCGGGCGCACGTCGCGGATCTCAATACGGGTAACTTTGATCCCCCACGGGTTGGTGGCCTCATCGACAATGTGCAGCAGACGGGTGTTGATGCTGTCGCGCTGGGAAAGCATCTCGTCCAGCTCCATCGAGCCGAGCACGGTACGGATGTTGGTCATCGTCAGGTTGACGATCGCCAGCTCCAGGTTGCTGACCTCATAGGCCGCCTTCGGCGCGTCAATCACCTGAATAAAGCAGACGGCGTCGATGGTGACGTTGGCGTTATCCTTGGAGATTACTTCCTGGGACGGAATATCCAGAACCTGCTCCATCATGTTGATCTTGCGACCAATTCTGTCCATGAACGGAACAATCAGGCTTAAGCCTGGCTGGAGGGTATTGGTGTAGCGACCGAAACGCTCGACGGTCCACTGATAGCCCTGAGGGACAATTTTGACGCCGGCGCCTACGATAACCAGCGCAACGAAAATAAGGACAGGAACAACGATAAGCATAAAAACCTCCTGTTTTGCATGCTGTGACGAGTGAAAGTGTGTGTTTATTGCTCGTAAGTATAGGTAAAGTCAGAGATGAATCCATCACCCGCTTCGGCAATGGCTTTCGATAATCCCTGGTAGTAATTCTCCAGCCCCAGCGCTTCGATACGCTGGATCTGTTCGCGAATGGGGGCGCAGAACAGAACGGCATTTCCCGCCTCAACGCGTTTGTTATTCGGTGGAAGGTCGCCCGCGATGGCTTTAAACCAGGTTCTGATACCCTGCTTTAAATTATGCGGCGCTTTTGCCAGGTTATCCATGCCCGTCAGGATCTGCAGGGTAGGGAACTCATCGGCCAGCACGGCGGTTTTCATGCGCGCAAAGAACTGGCTGAACAGCTCGAACGAGCCCAGATCGGTGACGCGGGGCTTGGTGGTTTTTCCGTTTTTATTGCCGATTTTGCCTGCCGCTGACGCCGCGGCCGGAACCGCATTCACCTTTTCCAGCTCCAGCCCGAATAACAAATTACAGTGCGCACGGCGCGCTTTCAGCGGGTAGGACATCAGGACCTCAATGAACCGGGTGGCTTTCACATCCGCAAGATCGTGGTTGATAAGCCACTGTGTGCGTGAAAATTCCGCCGGAGAGACGAACCAGTCCGGCACCTCATTGAAGCGTTTTGATTTGCCTTTACCGTCAAATTCAAGGAAGTGTGTCCCGTTGTCGAAGGCAAAATAGCAATTTTTGAAGCTGGCGATCGTGGTGTTCACGATGAGCGCCTTCTTAACAAAGTCCACCACCTCTGCACCAATGACAAAACGCGTGAGTTCCGACGATTTGATGACTTCCATTAATGTTTCGACATCAGGAACACCAGGCTTCATGGAGGGAAACTCATAAAAGATATGTGCCATGCTGCATACTTCCTGTAGTGATGGTGGTGACAATTTATAAACAAAAAGTTTAACACTTGCTTCAGCGTGAGGCTATTCGCGCTGTGCGGGCGAAAGGATTATGCTACAGGCGGTTATTACACGAAGCGGTTAACGGAAGCGCAATGAACGATAAAAAAAACCTTTTGCATCTCAGGGACGTCGGGTTTCGAGTCGGGGAAAACACGATCCTGCAGCACGTCGGGTTTAGCCTGTCGCCGGGCGAGTTTAAATTAATCACGGGTCCCTCAGGCTGTGGTAAAAGCACGTTGCTGAAAATTGTGGCGTCACTCCTCAGCCCGACGGAGGGAGCCATTCTGTTTGAAGGCGAGGATATCGCGTCGCTTTCCCCGGAAAGCTATCGCCAGCAGGTCTCGTACTGCGTGCAAACGCCCGTGCTTTTTGGCGATACGGTTTACGACAACCTTATTTTCCCGTGGCAAATCCGCAATAAAACGCCGGAGCCGGAAAAGTTTATCCAGGATCTGGCCCGCTTTGGCCTGGCGCAGGAGACGCTGACCAAATCCATCAACGCGCTGTCGGGCGGCGAAAAGCAGCGGGTCTCGCTGATCCGCAACCTGCAGTTTTTACCGAAGGTGTTGTTGCTGGACGAAATCACCAGCGCGCTCGATGACGTCAACAAGCGCAACGTTAACGAGATTATTCATCGTTATGCCCGGGAGCAGAACATTGCCGTGCTGTGGGTGACGCACGACGCTAACGAAATAACCCATGCGGATGATGTGATTACGCTCCAGCCGCACGGCGGAAAAATGCAGGAGGCAAACCATGGGTGAACATAACATTACCAACGAATCTCTGGCCTTTTCGATGGTGCTGGTGCTGATTGCGATTGTGGTCAGCTACCGGGAAAAGCTGGGGCTGGAAAAAGATATCGTGTGGAGTATCTGCCGCGCGGTGGTTCAGCTCATCATCGTCGGCTATGTGCTGAAGTATATCTTCAACGTTAACCACGCGGTGCTGACGCTGCTGATGGTGCTCTTTATCTGCTTTAACGCGGCGTGGAATGCGCAAAAGCGCAGTAAATACATTGATAAGGCGTTTGTTTCATCGTTTATCGCGATTACCACCGGAACGGCGCTCACGCTGGCAGTGCTGGTGCTCTCCGGCTCGATTGAGTTTACGCCGATGCAGGTTATCCCTATCTCGGGGATGATCGCGGGGAACGCGATGGTGGCCGTTGGGCTCTGTTACAACAATCTCGGCCAGCGTTTCAGCAGCGAACAGCAGCAGCTGCAGGAAAAGCTAAGCCTGGGGGCGACGCCTAAAGTGGCCTCGGCGCGGCTGATTCGCGAGAGCATTCGCTCATCGCTGATCCCGACCGTGGATTCCGCCAAAACGGTGGGGCTTGTGAGCCTGCCGGGCATGATGTCGGGGCTGATTTTTGCCGGTATCGATCCGGTAAAAGCGATTAAGTATCAGATCATGGTGACGTTTATGCTGCTTTCCACGGCAAGCCTGTCGACCATCATTGCCTGCTACCTGACCTATCGGAAGTTCTACAACGCGCGCCACCAGCTGGTGGTGACGCAGTTGAAAAAGACGGGGTAATATCGGCATTTCCAGGCCCGGTAAGGCGAAGCCGCCACCGGGCTTTTTTTATCAGTACAGCAGCGCGTACAGCTGACGACGATACTTCGACGCCAGCGCGTCTCCGGTGCCCAGCGCGGCCAGGATCTCCTGGAACATCTTGCGCGCCTGACCGTCCGCGGCGGCTAAATCTTTTTGCAGATGGCTGAACAGCAGCTCAAGCGCTTCTTCGTTACGCCCCACCTGATGCAGCTGCAGCGCCAGCTGGCTTGCCAGCGCGGCATCGGCCGGGTTGTCGGCAACCTGCTGCTGCAGCTGCTGAATTTCAGGGGTGTCCGCCGCCTGTTTCAGCAGCTCAATTTGTGCAACCAGCCCCTGATAGCGGGTGTCCTGATCCTGGAGCGGAACCGTCTTGAGTACGGCTTCCGCGTCTTCTGAGCGGTGCAGGGCGATCTGCGTTTCCGCCAGCAGCAGGCCAATCTGGCTGTTCTGATTCGACAGCTGCCACGCCTCTTTGAGCAGCGGCAGCGCCTCGTCGTATTTGCCTTCCTGCATCAGCGCCATGCCTTCCTGCGCTTTCAGCTCTTCTTCGCGCGGCAGCACTTTATCCAGCAGGGCGCGAATCGCCTCTTCCGGCTGCGGCCCCTGGAAACCGTCAACAGGCTGGCCGTTCTGGAACAGATAGACGGTTGGAATGGCGCGCAGACCAAACTGAGACGCGACCATCGGCTCGGCGTCGCAGTCCAGCTTCGCGAGAATGAACTGACCGTTGTACTGGGCGGCAAGGCTTTCCAGCACCGGCGTCAGCTGCAGGCAGTGTTGGCTGCGTTCAGACCAGAAGTAGAACAGGACCGGTTTGGTCATCGACTGTTCAAGAGTCTGTTGCAGGTTAGCTTCTGTGATATTGACGATATTCTGTACGGACATGCGGCTTTCTCTTTTGTCGGTTTGTTCTTTACATGGGGATGAGCGTCGTCGCTTCAACTCAACCGTGCAAAATTTTGTCCATTATCCGGCCCGGCAGCAGGCGCTTTAACCAGCCTACGGCGTGGGTGACCAGCGTTACCGGATAGCGCATTTTGGGATGTTCACTCTCAAAAGCATGGCGCACTTTGGCTACCACCGCCTCTGGCCCGAGGGTAAAACGCGCGGCGATGCCGGGGTTTTCGACCGGTTTATCCGCCTGCGTCTGGTTCACGTTTTCGGTAAAGCGGGTGCGGATCGGGCCGGGCTCAATCAGGCTGACCTTAATGCCGCTGTGGCGTAACTCCATGCGCAGGGCGTCGGACCAGGCCTCCAGCGCATATTTACTGGCGGCGTAGGCGCCGCGGCCCGGGGTGGAAATCAGTCCCATCACCGACGACGTCATCACGATGCGCCCTTCACCGTGCGGCAGCATCGCGGGGAGCAGACGCATGGTGAGCTGATGCACGCCGAAGAAGTTGGTCGAAAACTGCTTCTCCAGCGTTTCGCGGGAGAGGGTATCCAGCGGGCCATACACGCCGTAGCCGGCATTATTAAAGAGCCCGTACAGACGATTACCGGTCAGCGCGATCACCTCATCGGCGGCGCGCTCAACGCTTTCCGGCGAGTCCATATCCAGCAGCACGCCGGTAAAGCCCAGACCGTTCATGCGTTCGACGTCGTCAGGTTTACGACAGGCCGCCAGAACCCGAAACCCCTGGCGCTTCAGTTCGAGCGCGCTTTCCAGGCCGATTCCACTGGAACATCCTGTAATTAAGACCGATTTTTGCATAACTTTACCTGTCAGGATCTCCGCTTAATCAGGAGTCATGTTTAACTAAAGGAGCCAGCCGCGTTGCCATCCAGTCGGCAATAAACGGCTGCGCATCGCGATTGGGGTGGATCCCGTCGTCTTGCATCCACTGGGGTTTGAGATAGACCTCTTCCATGAAAAATGGCAGCAGCGGAATATCAAACTCTTTGGCAAGCTTAGGGTAGATCGCGCTAAAGGCCTCATTATACCGACGACCGTAGTTGGCGGGCAGGCGAATTTGCATCAGCAGCGGCTGGGCGTTTGCCGCCTTGATGTCCTGCAGAATGGTGCGCAGCGTTTGCTCGGTTTGCTGAGGCTGGAAACCGCGCAATCCATCATTACCGCCAAGCTCAACCAGCACCCAGCGCGGCTGATGCTGTTTGAGCAGCGCAGGCAGGCGCGATAAACCCTGCTGCGAGGTATCGCCGCTGATGCTGGCGTTGATTACAGACGTTTTGCTCTGCCATTTGTCATTGAGCAGGGCGGGCCAGGCCGCGCTGGCCGCCATGCGATAGCCTGCGCTCAGGCTGTCGCCGAGAACCAGTAACGTGTCCGCTGCCGCCGCGCGGAAGGTCATCAGAATCAAAAACAGGAAGGGCAAATGCCAGCGGAAAACAGTGTTGAAGTTCATCATCTTAAGAAGTCCGTCGGTCAGGGGGAGCACGAGCTTTCCATCCTTACCGGAGTTGAACTCGTTGTCAAACGCGCTGAAACCATCGCGCTGATTGGCGAATCCGGTTCCGGCAAGTCCACGCTGCTGGCGATTTTAGCCGGTCTGGACGACGGCAGCAGCGGCGAGGTCCACCTTGTCGGGCAGCCGCTGCATCAGCTTGATGAAGAGGCGCGCGCCGCGCTGCGCGCGCGTCACGTTGGTTTTGTCTTTCAGTCCTTTATGCTGATCCCGACCCTGAACGCGCTGGAAAACGTCGAGCTCCCGGCGCTGCTGCGCGGTGAAAATAGCCGTGAAAGTCGCGCTCACGCGAAGGCGCTGCTGGAACAGCTCGGTCTGGGTAAACGTCTCGACCATCTTCCCGCCCAGCTTTCCGGCGGTGAACAGCAGCGCGTGGCGCTGGCCCGCGCGTTTAACGGCCGCCCTGAGGTGCTGTTTGCCGATGAGCCTACCGGCAACCTTGACCGTAAAACCGGAGACCGGATTGCCGACCTGCTATTTTCGCTCAACCGCGAGCACGGCACTACGCTTGTCCTCGTGACCCACGATCCGCAGCTCGCGGCGCGCTGCGACCGTCGCCTGCGGCTGGTGAACGGCGTTCTGCAGGAGGAAGCATGATTACCCGCTGGTTCTGGCGCGAGTGGCGCTCGCCCTCGCTGCTGATTGTCTGGCTGGCGCTCAGCCTGGCGGTGGCCTGCGTGCTGGCGCTCGGCAGCGTCAGTGACCGCATGGAAAAAGGGCTCAGCCAGCAGAGCCGGGAGTTTATGGCGGGAGACAGGGCGCTGGAAAGCTCCCGCCCCGTGCCGTCGGGCTGGATTGAAGCAGCGCGCAAAGAAGGGCTGAAGGTGGGGGAACAAATCACCTTCCAGACCATGACCTTCGCGGGCGACACGCCGCAGCTGGCGAGCGTCAAGGCCGTCGATGATATCTACCCGATGTACGGTGACTTACAGACCAGCCCGCCGGGATTAAAGCCGACGCCCGGTACGGTGCTGCTGGCATCGCGTCTGATGGCGCTGCTGAACCTGAAACCTGGAGACAGTATCGACGTGGGCGACGCCACGCTGAAAATCGCCGGAGAAGTGGTGCAGGAGCCCGACGGCGGTTTTAACCCGTTCCAGCTTGCGCCTCGCCTGTTGATGAACACCGCTGATGTCGCGGCCACCCATGCCGTACAGCCGGGCAGCCGCGTCACCTGGCGCTATAAGTTTGGCGGCACGCCCGCCCAGCTTGCCGCGTATGAAAAATGGCTTCAGCCGCAGCTCAAACCAGAGCACCGCTGGTACGGGCTGGAGCAGGATGAGGGGGCGCTGGGTAAATCTCTGGAGCGCTCTCAGCAGTTCCTGCTGCTTTCGGCCCTGTTGACCCTGCTGCTGGCGGTGGCGGCGGTGGCCGTGGCGATGGGGCACTACTGCCGCAGCCGCTACGACCTGGTGGCGATCCTCAAAACCCTCGGGGCGGGCCGGGCGCAGCTGCGTAAGCTGATTGTCGGCCAGTGGCTGATGCTGCTGGTCCTGTCCGCGCTGACCGGCGGAATAATAGGGCTGCTGTTTGAAAAACTGCTGATGGTGATGCTGAAACCGGTGCTCCCGGCCGCACTGCCGCCGGCCAGCCTCTGGCCGTGGCTGTGGGCGATGGGCGCGATGACGGTGATCTCGGTGCTGGTGGGGCTCCGACCCTACCGCCTGCTGCTCGCCACTCAGCCGCTGCGCGTGCTCCGCAACGATGTCGTGGCGAACGTCTGGCCGCTGAAGTTCTACCTTCCGGTGATTATTGCGGTGACGGTGGGGCTGCTGGCGTGGCTGATGGGCGGCAGCACGCTGCTGTGGGCGGTGCTGGCCGGAGCGGTTGTGCTGGCGCTGCTGTGCGGCGTGCTGGGCTGGATCCTACTCAACCTCCTGAAAAGGGTGACGGTAAAATCGCTGCCCGTGCGCCTGGCGGTCAATCGTCTGCTGCACCAGCCCTGGTCTACGCTCAGCCAGCTGTCGGCGTTCTCGCTGTCGTTTATGCTGCTGGCGCTGCTGCTGGTGCTGCGCGGCGATCTGCTCGACCGCTGGCAGCAGCAGCTTCCACCGGAAAGCCCGAACTATTTCCTGATCAATATCGCGCCTGAGCAGGTTACGCCGCTGAAGGGCTTCCTGGCGGAGCATCACATTATTCCCGAGTCGTTCTACCCCATCGTGCGTGCGCGTCTGACGCAGATCAACGGGCAGCCAACGGAGGGGAACAAGGACGAGTCGCTTAACCGCGAGCTGAACCTGACCTGGCAGGAGAAACGCCCTGACCACAACCCGATAACCGCCGGCACCTGGCCGCCAAAAGCGGGGGAGGTGTCGATGGAGGAGGGGCTGGCGACGCGCCTGAACGTGAAGCTGGGGGACAGCGTCACCTTTACCGGCGATACCCAGGATTTTACCGCGAAGGTCACCAGCCTGCGTAAAGTGGACTGGGAAAGCCTGCGGCCCAACTTCTTCTTTATCTTCCCGCCGGGGGCGCTGGACGGTCAGCCGCAGAGCTGGCTGACCAGCTTCCGCTGGGAAAACGGCAACGGCATGCTGACCCAGCTCAACCGGGAGTTTCCGACGGTCAGCCTGCTGGATATCGGCGCGATCCTCAAACAGGTGGGGCAGGTGCTGGAGCAGGTGAGCCGTGCGCTGGAGGTCATGGTGGTGCTGGTAACGATCTGCGGCGTGCTGTTGCTGCTGGCCCAGGTGCAGGTGGGCATGCGCCAGCGCCATCAGGAGCTGGTGGTTTACCGTACGTTGGGGGCCGGAAAGCGGCTGCTGCGAATGACGCTCTGGAGCGAGTTTGCGCTGCTGGGGCTGGTGGCCGGTCTGGTGGCCGCCATTGGCGCAGAGACGGCGCTGGCGGTGCTGCAGACAAAGGTCTTCGACTTCCCTTGGGAGCCTGACTGGCGTCTTTGGTTGATCCTGCCTCTGTGCGGCGCTGCGCTGCTTTCTCTCTGCGGAGGCTGGCTCGGCACGCGGCTGTTAAAGGGCAAAGCCCTGTTCCGTCAGTTTGCCAGTTGATTTAGCACTGTGATAATTACGCGTCGGTTTTTAATTCCGGCGCGTAGTATTAAAATGGCACAAAGTGATAATACCCACTCATTTAGTAGCACAAAACATTAAAAAACCGACCACACGGCCCGATTATTTCCAGTTAATATTCACCCGCTAAATATTTAGCAGCGTGTCTATTAAGGGAAAAATAATGACTATAAAAAAATCAGCGCTGGCGGCAACGATCGGCGCGGCAGTGGCATTGACTACCTTCGCTTCTCAGGCGGAAATCACGGTTCTTAAGCAGGATCCTCAGGCGGGTAACCCGCTGAGCCGCCTGAACTTCACCGTTGGCGGCAGCATTCGTCCTCAGTTCCAGAACATGACCGGCGACGACGGTAAAAACAGCTACAAGCGTAACGGTTTTGACGGCGGTACCCGCTTCCGTTTCGCTGCAGATTACTACCTGTTTGATGATATCAGCTGGGTAAGCTACTACGAGCTGGGCGTGAACTTCCCTGCAATGTTCAACTGGGATAACCACTACAGCGAGAGCGATCACGACACGACGCGTCGTATGCTCTACACCGGTCTCAAGAGCGATACCTGGGGTACGCTGACCTTCGGTCAACAGAACAGCGTTTACTATGATGTGGTGGGCGCGAAAACCGATATCTGGGACTACGACATGATTGGTCAGGCGCCGGGTAACGGGATCAAAGGCGATTACGACGGTTCTTACCGTTCACGTAAAATGCTGAAATATAAGAAAACCGTGGGCGATGCTGACATTTATGCATCCTACCTGTTTGAAGACAGTGAATACCTGCCGGGCAACGGCCTGCGCTACAAGCGTAAAGGCGGCGGCTCGCTGGGCCTGGATTACCACCTGACTACCGACCTGACCTGGGGCGCCGCGTGGAACTACACCCGCGCCGACATGCGTAACCCGGACAACGGCGACAGCAAAACCTACGACCAGAACATTCTCGGTACCGCGCTGAGCTGGACCCCGGACAACTGGACCTTCTCCGCAGGCGGCGGCTGGTACCAGAACTTCCTTACCACCAAAAAAGTGTCTGTTAACGATTACTTTGCGGGCGACGCGTGGGGTATTGAGTACTTCGCAGGTTATAAATTCCTAGTCGGTCAGTACGCGGTTAAATCCATCCAGCCTTACTTCATGGGTGACCGCATTGAGTACGTGAACGGCCGTAACTACCAGCGCATCGACAACGGCGTGGGTATCAGCTTCCAGCTGGATTACGGTTTCCGCGTGGATTACGAACACGTGTTCACTTCCAGCACCGACAACCTGGGCGACATGAACCTGGTGCGTCTGCGTTACGACTTCTAAGCCGTCTGTTCCCCGGTGGCGCTGCGCTTACCGGGGCTACAAATGCACGCGTAGGCCGGGTAAGGCGTAGCCACCACCCGGCTTTTTTCAGCGATTAAGCCAGTCAGCGACCTCGCCGTACGTCCCGCGATAGACAATCTTTTCCGCCTTTTTCTCCAGCTGATAGCCGTACATCGGGTCGTAATAGTCGTTCAGCAGCGGCGCAAGCCAGCTGAAGTGCGCGTCCGTACGGCCAGATCGTTGCTGTTCCAACAGCGCGGAATCTAACAGCGCGGTAAATTCCGCAAAGCGCTGCAGCCCCAGGCGGCGGCGAATGGCGAACAGGCCGTGATGCAGGTACTCGCTGTATTCTTTCCATCCCGCTTCTTCACCGTAGGCCGCAGAAAAATCCGCCCACATGTGGTCGAAATACTCTTCGCGCAGGCGCTCAAGACGGACTTCAAACGGGTCTTCGACAACAACGATAGGGGCTTCAACCATGCGGTCGCGCAGGCACTCCGGCAGGTGGTTGGAGCCAATCATCCGGCCTTCATCTTCCAGCACCCAGCGTGCGGCGTCTTTTTTCAGGAGCTCAGCCGCAAGGTGATTTTCAAAGCTGGCCTGGGAAAGCTGCGGCGTGAGCGTGCGGCCAAACGACGAACCGCGATGGTGCGCCAGCCCTTCTAAATCAATACCCTGCGAGTGCTGCTTCACCAGCAGGGTTTTACCGTTCCCGGTACAGCCGCCAATAAGCACCATCGGCTTTTGCGACTGCTCAATGGTCACCTGAATCGCCGTCTGGCGCAGGGCTTTATAGCCGCCGCGGATCAGCGGGTAGTCGATACCCGCCTCTTTCAGCCAGGCCTGCGAGATATGCGAGCGCTGGCCGCCGCGCGCGCAGCAGAGAAAGCCCTCAGGATGGGCAAGACTGGCTTCCCGCCAGGCGTTGGTGCGTGCTTCACGCGTGTCGCCGTTCACCAGACGATGGCCGAGCGCCAGCGCGGCCTCGGGGCCCTGGCGTTTATAGCAGGTGCCGACGGCGGCGCGCTCGTCGTCATTCATCAACGGCAGATTAATGGCGGCGGGCATCGCACCCTGGGCAAATTCGATCGGCGCGCGAACGTCGATTAAAGGGGTATCAGACGCGAGGATCGCGCGATAGTCCGTTCCATCGTTCATGGTTATTCCAGAAGAAAACTCAGCAGCAATGGGCGGGGATTTTACGCCGGGGAAGGGGAAGGTCAACTCCCCGGCGGAGGGAGAACTATTTTAGCTTTGACTGTGCCCAGACAATACCGCTCGCGTATTCCGGCGGCAGGAGCGGGATCATGGCTTCCAGGGTGGCGCTCAGGCGGCCCGTGTCGCTGTCATTCAGGTTCAGGTGACCGACCTTACGACCCGCGCGAACCTCTTTGTCATACCAGTGCAGATGCACGAGCGGCAGCTTCAGCCAGTCGTAGTTCAGATCGGTGCCGATCAGGTTGATCATCACCGACGGGCTGTTGACCACCGGCTGCGGCAGCGGCAGGTCGGTGATGGCGCGCAGGTGCAGTTCGAACTGGCTGATGGACGCGCCATTTTGCGTCCAGTGGCCGCTGTTGTGCACGCGCGGTGCCAGCTCGTTGATTAGCAGACCAGACGGCGTCACAAAACACTCCATCGCCATGACGCCCACGTAGCCCAGCTCGTGCATGATGGCAGAGAGCATCTCTTCCGCCTGCGCCTGCTGGTCAGCATTGGCGTGCGGGAAGGCGACGCTGGTGCGCAGAATGCCGTCCTGGTGCAGGTTATGCGTCAGCGGATAAAAGACGGTATGCCCGTCGTGCCCGCGCGCGCCAACCAGCGAGACTTCACCGCTGAAGTTAATGCCCTGCTCAACAATGCATTCGCCGTAGCAGTCGTCCGGAAGCTCGGCGGTGTCGTTTGCGCGCAGGCGCCACTGGCCGCGGCCGTCGTAGCCGCCCACGCGGCGCTTCACGATCGCCAGCTCGCCCAGCATGGCGAAGACGTCGTTCCACTCGCTTTTATCGGACAGGAGCTGCCACGGTGCGGTCGGCAAACCGAGCTTGTCGAACAGCTGCTTTTGCGTCAGACGGTCGGCAATGATTGGGAACACGTCGCGGTTAACAAAAGCGTTGTGACGCGCCAGCTCGCGGGTCAGAGCGGTCTCCGGCCAGCGTTCGATCTCGGCGGTGATCACGCTCTGGTGGAATGGGACGGCTTCCGGCTCGGCGTCCAGCCCGACGGGCCAGACGGCAATCCCCAGAGGTTCACCGGCCTGACGCAGCATGCGGCCTAACTGGCCATTACCGAGGACGCAAACCTGCTTCATGCCGCACCCCGCGGGTCTGGATTGTCCAGCACTTCGTCGGTCTGGGCTTTACGCCACTCCGCCAGACGCTGATGCAACGTTTTATCGTGTGTCGCCAGGATCTGCGCAGCCAGCAGGGCGGCATTGGCGGCACCCGCTTTGCCAATCGCCAGCGTGCCGACAGGAATACCGCGCGGCATCTGGACGATGGAGTAGAGGCTATCCACACCGCTTAACGCGGCGCTTTGTACCGGGACGCCCAGAACCGGTACCAGGGTTTTGGCGGCAATCATGCCCGGCAGATGTGCTGCGCCGCCCGCGCCGGCAATGATCACCTCATAACCATTCTCTTCGGCGCTTTCTGCGAAGCTGAACAGTTTGTCAGGCGTACGGTGCGCGGAGACCACTTCAACGTGGTGCGGAACATTCAGGATTTCAAAGATTTCGGCGGCGAACTGCATGGTAGCCCAGTCGCTTTTGGACCCCATCACGATGGCGACACGCGCCGGATTATTGCGGGAAGACATGCGTCTTAAAACTCCTGTGGTGCGAAACACACTGCTTTCGAGGGCACAGAGAATAGCATGTTATACGGGCAAGGAAAACGGTTGCGCGGTTAAATCTTGAGCCGTTGTTGCCGTCAATTCATAACAAAACAGACCGCATTCTGGCGGTCTGTTTTCGTCGATGGGCAATCATTATTTCGTCAGTTCTGCGGTCATATAGACGCGGTTGTCGACCTTCGCGCTGGTGATTTTGTAAGACGCACCCTGTTCAGCAGCCTGTGCAGCGATTTTCGCTTCTGCGCGGTCAAGGGTAGAGGCAGTTGCGCTCACGCTTTGAGCGAAAGAACCGAAAGAAGCCAGAGAAAGAGCAGCAACTGCAACGAAAGTTTTGATGGATTTCATGGTCGTATTCCTTAAGTATTTTGTTTGGGATAGGGTGTTTTGCCCTGATGTGATAAATAGTAGACCGACCATGGACTGATTAAAATCGAAACAATTTGCCAATATTGTTCAAAAAAATAGAATGAATTTTGAGGGGGATTAAAACGGGAAAGCGATCAGCTCGACGCCCTCTGGCGTGACTTTGACCATGGAGCCTTCGGTGTGCCAGGCACCCAACACCACGCGATGGGCCGGTTCGCCGTTGGCGATAAGGGAATGGACGTCTGGACGATGGGTATGACCGTGTATCAACCACTGAACGCCATGCTTTTCCATCACGCTCACCACGGCCTGCGGATTCACGTCCATGATGGTCATGGATTTGCTGCTGTTGGCGGCTTTGCTGCCCGCACGCATTCTGGCGGCGATACGGTTGCGGATAAACAGCGGCAGGGCAAGGAACACCTTCTGGATCCACGGGGTGTGGACCTTGGCGCGAAACGCCAGGTAGCCGGTATCGTCGGTGCAGAGCGTGTCGCCGTGCATGATCAGGACCTTGCGGCCATAGAGATCGAGCACCCGTTCTTCCGGCAGCAGCGTCATGCCGCTTTCGCGGGCGTAGCGCTTGCCGATCAGAAAATCACGGTTGCCGTGAATGAAGTAGCAGGGGACACCGGAATCTACCAGCGCGTGAATGGCGGCGGCCATTTCACGGTGCAGCGGGTTAGGGTCGTCGTCGCCAATCCAGGCTTCAAACAGGTCGCCCAGGATGTACAGCGCATCGGCGCTTTTCGCTTCACCGCGTAAAAAACGCAGAAAACCGGCGGTAATCGCCGGTTCTTCTGTTTGCAGATGCAGATCTGCAATAAAGAGTGTCGCCACCAATTACTCGCTGACGGTCACGCTTGTAATCACAACGTCTTCTTTAGGAACGTCCTGGTGCATACCGCTGCGGCCAGTAGCGACGGCTTTGATCTTGTCAACCACGTCCATACCTTCAACCACTTCTGCGAATACGCAGTAGCCCCAACCCTGCAGGCTTTCGCCGGAGAAGTTCAGGAAGTCGTTGTCAGCCACGTTAATGAAGAACTGCGCGGTAGCAGAGTGAGGTGCCTGAGTACGCGCCATCGCCAGCGTGCCACGGGTGTTTTTCAGGCCGTTGTTCGCTTCGTTTTTGATCGCTTCTTTGGTGGCTTTCTGGTTCATGCCAGGTTCGAAACCGCCGCCCTGGATCATAAAACCGTTGATCACGCGGTGGAAAATGGTGTTGTTGTAGAAACCTTCGCGGCAGTAGTCCAGGAAGTTTTTAACTGTTTCAGGCGCTTTGTCATCAAAGGTTTTGATTACGATATCGCCATGATTAGTGTGGAAAGTAACCATTTTTGCATCCTGTTCCGTTATTGTGGTACGTCGACCCGCCTTCGGGTCATCTATAGGGGCTTGTTATAGCATAACCACAGGATGCGATCACCTTGCATTGTGTGCTGCTTCGGGTTTGAATTACGGGTAGAATAGCCGGTTTTCAACCACACACGTGTTTACATGGAATCTTCGATGTTAAAAATCTTTAATACAATGACGCGCCAAAAAGAGGAATTTAAACCTATCCATGCCGGGGAAGTTGGCATGTACGTGTGTGGTATTACGGTTTACGATCTCTGTCATATTGGCCATGGCCGTACCTTTGTCGCCTTCGACGTGGTGTCTCGCTACCTGCGTTTTCTGGGGTACAACCTGAAATACGTGCGCAACATCACCGACATCGACGATAAGATCATCAAGCGCGCCAATGAAAACGGCGAAAGCTTTGTCGCGCTGGTGGATCGCATGATCGCTGAGATGCACAAAGACTTCGACGCCCTGAATATTCTGCGTCCGGACAGCGAGCCGCGCGCGACCCACCATATTCACGAAATCATCGAGATCACCGAAAAGCTGATCGCCCGCGGTCATGCCTACGTTGCGGACAACGGCGACGTCATGTTCTCCGTGCCGACGGACCCCACCTACGGTGCGCTTTCCCGTCAGGATCTGGATCAGCTCCAGGCCGGTGCCCGCGTTGACGTGGTTGACGTGAAGCGTAACCCGATGGACTTCGTGCTGTGGAAGATGTCCAAAGAGGGTGAACCAAGCTGGCCATCCCCGTGGGGCGAAGGCCGTCCGGGCTGGCACATTGAATGTTCCGCGATGAACTGCAAACAGCTGGGCAAACACTTCGACATTCACGGCGGCGGCTCAGACCTGATGTTCCCGCACCACGAAAACGAAATCGCGCAGTCCACCTGCGCCCACGGCGGCGAGTACGTGAACTACTGGATGCACTCCGGGATGGTTATGGTTGACCGCGAGAAGATGTCGAAATCGCTGGGTAACTTCTTCACCGTGCGCGACGTGCTGAAGTACTACGACGCGGAAACCGTTCGCTACTTCCTGATGTCCGGCCACTATCGCAGCCAGCTGAACTACAGCGAAGAGAACCTGAAACAGGCGCGCTCGGCTCTGGAGCGCCTGTATACCGCGCTGCGCGGTACCGACAGGTCTGTTCCTGCTGCAGGCGGCGAAGCGTTCGAAGCTCGCTTCGTTGAGGTGATGAACGACGACTTCAACACACCGGAAGCCTACTCCGTGCTGTTCGACATGGCGCGCGAAGTGAACCGCCTGAAGTCAGAAGATGTGGCGGCCGCGAATGCGCTGGCGTCCCATCTGCGTAAGCTCTCTTCCGTGCTTGGCCTGCTGGAGCAGGAGCCGGACGCGTTCCTGCAGAGCGGTGCGCAGGCAGATGACGGTGAAGTGGCGGAAATTGAAGCGTTGATCAAGGCGCGTCTGGAAGCGCGTCAGGCGAAAGACTGGGCGGCGGCAGATGCGGCTCGCAACCGTCTGACCGAGATGGGCATCATCCTGGAAGACGGCCCGCAGGGAACCACCTGGCGCCGTAAGTAAGTCTGTAACGCCCGGAGGCGCTCACGCTTGCCGGGCCTACAGGCAAAAGTAGGCCGGGTAAGGCGCAGCCGCCACCCGGCTTTTTTTTACCTTCTTTTCCACCACAACATTCCCATCAGCACCACCCCCGGCAGCCACACCCACAGCAGTTCCGAGATAATGACCTCATGCCCGTACGGCGTGGTATAGCGCGACAGCGCAAACGGCGCCACCTTAATCATCTGCCAAGGCGCAAAGAAACGTTCATCTGACCACGGCCACAGCCAGCCGACGCCTTTCCCGCCCGTGGTAATCGAATCCAGCAGGCTGTGCGACAGCAGTGACACGGTTAAAAACAGCCAGCATCGCGTCAGGCTGGTCCTGAACCATCGTCGTCCAGTCAGCACGCAAAGTATCGGCACCACGAAGGCAAACAGCAGGGAGTGGGTAAAGCCGCGGTGGCCGAAAACATTGCCGTACGCGACGCCAAATTTAAATGCCAGCACGTCGGCATCCGGAAGCATGGCGAGGATAATCCCGGCAAACAGCAGGCGGGGAGGAATCACTTTGGTTCCCAGGCCTAAGCCCAGGCAAAGCGGAACAGCAGCGTGCGTAATAACGGTAGGCATTGTAATTATCCATGGCAAATCATGGAAATATAGCAGTCATCCCGCGCTAAAAAACCTGTGCGAAATTCTGAATTTACGCCGACTCGCGAGCGATAAGCTGCCCGGAGAGCGTAATACGCTGGGTTTGCAGCGTCGGCTCCTTCAGCGTGCGGATAATCAGCCCGGCCGCCTGACGCCCCGTCTCTTCGCTGGCGGACGAGACGTAGGTAAACGAGGGTGAGGTGAGGTTAACGTGGAGCATATCTTCGAAACCGACCAGCGCGACCTGCTGCGTCAGAAAGACATCTTTACCCACCGTACGCCCGACCTGATGAATACCGGAGATGGAGCCGATCATGGCATCCGGCGAGTGGCAGAGCAGGGCGGTGATGGTATTGTTTTTTTCCAGCAGCTGGCGGGTGGCGAAACCCGCGGCCAGCGTGTCATCGCTGCAGGCCGGAGAGTATTCATCGCGCCAGACCAGCCCGTTTTGCGCCATCGCGCTGCGAAAACCGAGCAGGCGCTGTGCGCGGATAAGGCAGCCTTCGCGTCCGCCAATGTAGGCAATATTGCGGTGACCGCGCTCGATAAGATAACGCACCGCCAGACTGGCCGCCTGTCGGTTATCGCGCATCACCAGATTGCATTTTTCATCCAGCAGCGACTGCGAGACCACCACCAGCGGCAGCGGGCAGCGGCGAATCTGTTCCGGCAGGGTAGACGTGCGGGTATCCGAGGCCAGATAGATAACTCCGGCGACGCCCTGCTGCTTAAACGACAGCAGGCAGCGCTCAAGATGGTCATGGTCGTTCTGGGGCTGACCGAGAAAAACCATATACCCCTGTTTTTCGAGATCCTGAACGATGCTCGCCATCACCTTGATGGAGAAACTGTCGCTAAAGTCACGGAGGATCAGGCCAATCAGGTTGGACGTATTGGCGCGGAGGTTGGCAGCGGCAACGTTATGAACATAGCCCAGCGTATTGATGGCAGCGTTGACCTTCTCGATCGTTGCCTCTGAGATTTTCCCTTTCTGGCGCAGCACCAGCGAGACGGTTGAGACCGACACGCCCGCGTGCTTTGCGACATTAATAATGCTGACTTTCTTCAAAACCGCTCCCTGAAATTTACCGATTATCAGCCAGATAAAACACGTCTCCCAGCGTACAGGAGACGTGTCGTTCAGGCATCTTATTATTTGCCGATCATGGTGGACATGGTCTGGGCGATAAACTGTGCTCTGGCACCGAAAATCACCTGAATACCGTTGTCGCCGACAAACACCACGCCGCGCGCGCCGAGTCCGTTCAGACCGTCTTTATCCACCACCTCGCTTTTTGTCACTTCCAGGCGAAGACGGGTGATACAGGCGCCGACGGAGTCGATGTTATGCGCACCGCCCAGCAGGGTGATGATCTCTGTCGCGAGTTCGGAATCCGATTTCTCATCCGCGTTAGCGGTCACTTCAGTGCGGCCCGGCGTTTTCACGTCGAAACGACGGATCACAAAGCGGAACGTGAAGTAATAAATCAGGCCCATTGGAATGCCGATGATAATGGCGCTCAGGAAGTGGGTCTGGTAGCCGTTAAAGGACGGCAGGATCCCGAATGACAGATAGTCAATAAAGCCCGCGGAGAACGACTTGGCGATATGCGCATGCAGCAGGTACATGGTCATGTAGGCCAGGCCCGCCATGATGGCGTTAAAGACGTACAGGATCGGCGCCACGAAGATAAAGGTAAACTCAACCGGTTCGGTGATCCCCGTCAGGAAGCAGGTCAGCGCCGCGGAGAACAGAATACCGGCCGCGATTTTCTTATTCTTCGTATGGGCTTCGTGATACATCGCCAGGCATGCCGCAGGCAGCGCGAACAGCATCAGCGGGAATTCACCCTGCATGAACTTACCAGCGTTCTGGTAGGTGTCGCTGCTGAAGGATTTCACCCCTTCTTCCAGCATCTTGAACCAGATGGTCTGGTCGCCGTGGATCACCTGGCCTGCCTGGGTGGTGTAATCCCCAAACGAATACCAGAAGGACGGATACCAGATATGGTGCAGACCTAGCGGGATCAGCGCGCGCTCTACCAGACCGAAGATAAAGGTCGACGCCGCCTGATTATCACCGTTCACCACCACGGAGAGCGCGTCGATACCGGCCTGAATATGCTGCCAGACGTATGGCAGCAGCAGCCCCATCAGGAACGAGAGGAACGCCGTTGCAATCGCCACGAAGCGCTTGCCGGAGAAGAAGCCGAGGAACTCCGGCAGCTGCATGGTGTGGAAGCGGTTATAGCACCAGGCCGCGAGAATACCGCAGATTAGGCCGCCGAAGACGCCCATCTGCAGCGTCGGAATGCCCACCACCATGGCGTATTTCCCGCCCTGAGAGGCCATTTCCGGCGTGATGCTCAGCACGGTGCTGATGGTGATATTCGTGACAAACACCGATACCGCCGCAGACAGCGCCGCGATGCCGGATTCTGACGCCAGACCCACGGCGGAGCCAATGGCAAACAGCATCGGCAGGTTATCAAAAATAACCCCGCCCGCGTTCATCATCAGCGGCAGGTGGAACTTATCGCCGAAGGCCAGCAGCAGGCCCGCAGCGGGGAGCAGTGAAATTGGCAGCATTAAGGCGCGACCAATCATCGATAACTTAGACAGCGATTTAACAAACCCTGATATCAGACTCATGCTGATTTCCCCCGAGTAGCGCTTTTTTTGCGCTGTTATTGTAAGTAGAACGTTTTAGTAGAACGTTCTACTTATCGTGGGCAAAGAGTGAAAAACGCGCAACTGAATTTTCACTTTTCAACAGATGAAATAGTGATTATTTGAAGTGGATCGATAAATAACCGCGATGGGTGTGAGGGGATTTTATATCCCCTCTCCCTGTGGGAGAGGGTTAGGGTGAGGGCATCAAACGGCTCAGGCCGTAACGGTTACGCTCTGTCCTTCAAAGCTCACGGTCTGGCCCGCGACAATCTTGCAGCGCTTGCGCGTTTCTACCACGCCGTCGACTTTTACCAGCCCGTCGGCGATAACGATTTTCGCCTGTGCGCCGCTTTCGCTCCAGCCTTCCAGCTTGAGCAGGTCGCACAGCTCAACGTGCGGGTGTTTACCTAATGAAAAAGTCGCCATCTTACGCGTCCTCTACGTCGTGATATTCTTCGCACGCCTGCAGCGTATTCTGAATCAGCGTTGCTACGGTCATCGGGCCTACGCCGCCCGGTACTGGGGTAATGTAAGAGGCGCGCGCGGCGGCATCTTCATACACCACGTCGCCGACCACTTTGCCGTTTTCCAGACGGTTAATTCCGACGTCCACGACAATCGCGCCCTCTTTGATCCACTCGCCCGGAATAAAGCCCGGCTTGCCGACCGCGACGATCAGCAGATCGGCGTTCTCGACGTGGTGACGCAGGTTTTTGGTGAAGCGGTGGGTGACGGTGGTGGTGCAGCCGGCCAGCAGCAGCTCCATGCTCATCGGACGGCCCACGATGTTGGACGCGCCGATGACCACGGCATTCAGACCGTAGGTGTCGATATTATAACGCTCAAGCAGCGTCACGATACCGCGCGGCGTGCACGGGCGCAGACGCGGCGCACGCTGGCACAGGCGGCCAACGTTGTACGGGTGGAAACCGTCCACGTCTTTATCCGGTGCGATACGCTCCAGCACCTTCACGTTGTCGATACCGGCGGGTAGCGGCAGCTGAACCAGAATACCGTCGATTTCTTTATCGGCGTTCAGGGTGTCAATAAGTTCCAGCAGTTCTGCTTCGCTGGTGGTTTCCGGCAAATCGTAAGAGCGGGAGACGAAGCCCACTTCTTCACACGCTTTGCGCTTGCTGCCGACATAAATTTGCGATGCCGGGTTGCTGCCAACCAGCACAACGGCCAGCCCGGGGGCGCGTTTTCCGGCAGCTTTACGCGCCTTCACTTTTTCCGCGACCTCAGAGCGCACCTGCTGCGCAATCGTTTTACCGTCAATAATCTTTGCTGCCATCAGAGAGAAGATTCCGTCTGTAACGTTTGAAAGGGGGGATGGCGTGTATTTTGTCAGAAGCGAGCGTCGCTGTCAGTCACCCTTTACGCGTTTTTATCAGCGTGACGCAAAAACCCTTCTTAAGGGATGGTCAATTTCTTAGGCGGGATTAGGATGTGACCTGGCGAAATGGCAGCGTTTTGACATATTTAAAAACCGTGTACTGAGCTACTTTGTCTCCTCCGAAATAAGCTTTCAATTCATCAATTGAACGTATTTCTTATTCCCGATTATTCGCGGGAAGGGTTATTTACATTTTAAAGGAATAGACATGAAACTCAGCAACATTGCTTCTACTGTTATTGCAACTTTGGCCCTGGTTGCGGGTGCCGCAAATGCAGCGGATCCTGCTGCGCCGGTTTCCGTAAATGGCGGTACCGTACATTTTAAAGGTGAGCTGGTTAATGCTGCTTGTTCAGTAAATACTGATTCTTCCGAGCAGACCGTTAATCTGGGTCAGTATCGTACCGCGAAATTCACCAAAGTGGGCGACACCACCTCTAATATCCCATTCAACATTGAACTGAACGATTGCGATCCGCTGGTTGCCAAAACTGCAGCCGTTGCGTTCACCGGTCAGATCGACCCAACCGACAAAACCCTGCTGGCCGTCACCTCCGGTAACAACGACAACACCGCGAAAGGCGTGGGTATCGAGATCCTCGACAGCAAATCCAGCGTTCTGACCCCGGACGGCGCGACCTTCTCTGCTGCGCAGACGCTGATCGAAGGGACGAACACCCTGAAGTTCACCGCGCGTTACAAATCAACGGCTGCCACCACTGAGCCAGGCCAGGCGAACGCTGACGCCACCTTCGTAATGAAATACGAGTAATTCCTCCGCACAGGGATGTTCAGGCCTCAGGGACGAGGCCCGTCATACGCTAATGCCAGGAACGAAGGATGACAAGGACTGGAACACTACTGCTGTTAACCCTTGCGATGGCTTGCCCGGCATCAGCGCATACCGTGGTGATCGAAGGCGGCAAGGTTCATCTCAGAGGTGAACTGGTGAACGGCGGCTGCGCCGTGGCGCCCGACAGCCAGAATATGCGCATCGACATGGGCCAGTACCGAACCAATTCATTTTCCGGTGTGGGCAGTTTTTCCACGGTGAATGTGCCTTTCACCGTACGGCTGCTGGACTGCAGCGTTGATGTTTCGCGCACCGTGGGGATCCAGTTTCAGGGCGTCACGCCCGCAGAGGATCCGCAGGTCTTTCTGGCGACATCGCGGCCGGGTGAAACATCCGTCAGCAGCGGCGTCGGGCTGGCGCTCTTTGACGAACAGCAACGTCAGATAATCCCAAACGCTACGGCCGTCAGCTGGCTGCCTGTCGATACCCGCGAGCTCGCGTTCCATTTTAGCGCCCGCTATCGGGCTATTTCCGAACATCTCGAGCCAGGCAAAATTCAGTCGGATGTCTGGTTTACGTTGATTTATCCGTAACACCTGCGAACACATTATTAAAGGTACGGTTGTGATGAATACCCTAATTAAACCAGGACTTTTTTTATCGTTTATTTTGATGATGGTTTCTGCATGCGCAAATGCATCCGGCGGTATTGCACTGGGGGCCACGCGCGTTATTTATCCGGCAGAGGCGAAGCAAACGTCGCTGGCGATCACCAACAGCAACAAACAGGAACGTTATTTAATTAACGCGTGGATCGAAAATGCGAGCGGGCAAAAAGAAAAAACGTTTGCCGTCACTCCGCCCCTGTTTGTTAGCGAGCCGAACAGCGAAAACACGCTGCGTATTATTTACGCCGGGCCGGCGCTGCCTGCCGATCGCGAATCGCTCTTTTACATGAACGTGAAGGCGATCCCGTCGGTGAACAAAGCGAAAACGGAAAACAATAACGTGCTGCAGCTGGCTATCCTTTCACGCATCAAGCTGTTTGTGCGCCCGAACAACCTGGCGATGCAGCCGGAAGAGGCGCTTTCCCAGCTGCGGTTTGAGCGCGCGGGCAACCATCTCAAAGTCAGCAACGCGTCGCCGTATTACATCACGCTCGTTAATCTGAAGCTGGGCGGGCAGACGCTGGACAACCTGATGGTTGCGCCGAAAAGTTCGTCTCAGCAGGTGCTGCCAGCCGGTGCCAGCGGTACGCTTTCCTGGCAGAGCGTGAATGACTACGGTGCCATCACCCCGGCGCGTAGCGTCAACCTGTGAGCAGAGTCAGGGCGATGAAAAACCACCAGGGACGTTACTGCCCGGTTGCGCTGGCGCTGATGGCTGCGCTCTGGCCGCAGGCTGGCTGGAGCGAAAGTTATTTCAACCCGGCCTTTTTGTCCGACGATACCGCCAGCGTGGCGGATTTGTCGCGTTTTGAACAGGGACACCAGCAGGCACCCGGCGTTTATCGCGTGGATATCTGGCGTAACGATGAGTTTATCGGTACCCAGGACGTGCGTTTTGAGCAGGCAGAGAACACGCCGCCGGTGGCGGGCGGTTTGTCGGCGTGCATTACGCGCGCGATGCTCGATCGCTTTGGCGTCAACGTCGCGGCGTTTCCCGAGCTGGCGAAGGTGCAGGGCGAGACCTGCGTTCCGCTGACCACGGCTATACCCGGCAGCGAAACGGTATTCAACTTTGCCTCGCAGCGTCTGGACGTCAGCCTGCCGCAGGTGGCGTTGCAAAACAGCGCCCGGGGCTATATTCCGCCTGAACAATGGGATGAAGGTATCCCCGCCGCACTGGTGAACTACAGCTTCTCCGGTAACCGGGGAAGCGAAGACGACAGCTATTACCTCAACCTGCAAAGCGGATTGAACTATGGCGCCTGGCGTTTACGTAACAACGGCGCATGGCGGTACACGGAGAATAACGGGCAGCGGCACAGCGAGTGGCAGAATATTGGCACCTGGGCGCAGCGCACCGTCATCCCGCTGAAAAGTGAACTGGTGCTGGGCGACAGCAATACCGGGAATGACGTCTTCGACAGCATGGGTTTTCGCGGCGGGCGGCTTTTCTCGTCTGACAGCATGTACCCGGACAGCCTGCAGGGCTACGCGCCGACCGTGCGCGGGATCGCCCGTACGCCCGCCAAAGTGGTCGTTCGACAGAATGGCTACGTTATCTATCAAAGCTATGTGCAGCCGGGCGCATTTGCCATCACCGACCTTAACCCCACCTCCTCAAGCGGTGACCTGGAAGTCACGGTCGAAGAGAAAGACGGCACCCAGCAGCGCTATACCGTGCCGTACTCCACCGTGCCGCTTCTGCAGCGTGAAGGGCGCTGGAAGTATGACCTCGTGGCGGGGGATTACCGCAGCGGTAACAGCGATCAGGATACGCCATTCTTCACCCAGGGAACCCTGATTACCGGTCTCGCCAACGGTTACACGCTCTACGGCGGAACTCAGCTGGCATCGCGCTATACCGCGGTGGCCGTCGGGGCCGGAAAAAACCTGGGCGACTGGGGCGCGGTCTCGCTCGATATCACCCACGCCCGCAGCCAGCTCGCGGACGACAGCAAGCATGAAGGGCAGTCTCTGCGCTTCCTCTACGCGAAATCCCTTAACGGCTTCGGCACCAACTTCCAGCTGCTGGGCTACCGCTACTCCACAAAAGGGTTTTACACCCTTGACGATGTGGCCTGGCGCTCAATGGAGGGCTATCAGTATGCCGATAGCAAGAACGATAACGATGTGCCGGACGTGCAGAGTTATCACAACCTGACGTGGAATAAAAAAGGCCGCTTCCAGCTCAACGTTTCTCAGTCGCTGGGGGACTATGGCTCGGTCTATATCTCCGGTAGCGAGCAGACCTACTGGGGAACAGACGAGACGAATCTCTGGTACCAGCTGGGCTACGCGGGAGGCATGAAGGGGATCAACTACTCCGTCTCGTGGTCGTGGAACAAATCCGTCGGGATCGACGGCACCGACCGCATCGCGTCGTTTAACGTCTCCGTGCCGTTCAGTATCTTTACCCGTCAGGGCTATCGCCGGGACAGCGCGATTGACCGCGCCTACGCTACGGCATCCGCCAGCCGGAACAGCGATGGCGATACAAGCTGGCAAACCGGCGTCAGCGGCACGCTGCTGGAAGACCGCAACCTGAACTACAGCGTGACCCAGGGACACACCAGCACCAACGGCTCAAGCGGAAGCGCCAGCGCCAACTGGCAGGCGACCTACGGCACGTTGGGCGTCGGCTACAACTACAGCGACGATCAGCACGATCTCAACTGGCAGCTCTCCGGCGGGGTGGTCGGCCACGCCGATGGCGTGACCTTCAGCCAGCCGTTGGGGGACACCAACGTGCTGATCAAAGCTCCGGGGGCATCTGGCGTCAGCGTGGAAAACCAGACCGGCGTGAGAACCGACTGGCGTGGTTACGCGGTGATGCCGTATGCCACTGTCTACCGCTACAACCGTGTGGCGCTGGATACCAACACCATGAGCAACAACACCGATATCGAAAACAACGTGAGCAGCGTGGTGCCGACCAAAGGCGCGCTGGTGCGCGCCAGCTTTGATACCCGCATCGGCGTGCGCGCCCTGCTGACGGTGATGCGCGGCAACCAGCCGGTGCCGTTCGGCGCGGTGGTTCGCGAAAACCGAAGCGGCGTGACCAGCATGGTGGGGGATGACGGGCAAATTTACCTGAGCGGGCTGCCGCTGGAAGGCGAACTGCTGATCCAGTGGGGCGACGGGGCGCAGTCCCAGTGTCGCGCGCCTTATAGCTTGCCTGAAAAGAGCCTGCAACAGGCAATCACACTTAAGGGGATCGGCTGTGATTAAAACTCAAATCTTTGCTTTGTCGCTTCTGGCGTTACTGCCCGCGACAAACGCATTAGCGACCGTGTGCGTCAATGAAAAAGGCGTGCCGACGGAAGTGCATTACGATCTGACGGATAAATTCAACAGCTCGAATAACCAGATCGGACAGGTCGTGACGCTCAGCGAGAAGTCGCAGTGGGTAGGGGTCAATGCCGTCTGCCCGAAGGGCACCGTCGGGAATACCACCAAGCGTAGCTATGTGACCGATTATCAGGTAACGGGAACGAGCGATGGCTACCAGTATCTGAAGCTTAACGACTATCTGGACGGGGCCATGAAAATCACGGACAGCTATGCTGGCGTGTTTTATCCGCCTAAAAGCTATATCCAGATGGGGAGCCATCCTAACGTCTCCAAAAACAAACCGTTTGGCGTTCAGGACTCCAGCCTTGTCTTCCGCCTTAAGGTGACCCGGCGTTTTATTAATATGGTCGTTATCCCGCGCGCCACCATGTTCCGCGTCTACGTCACCACCACCTCATCCGATCCGTTAACCACGCCGGTTTATACCATTAGCTACAGCGGAACCATTCAGGTGCCGCAAAGCTGCGCCATTAATGCCGGTAACGTGGTGGAGTTTGATTTCGGCGACATTGGCGCCTCCCTGTTCAGCAAGGCGGGCGTAGGTAACAAACCGGAGGGCGTCTCATCGCAGAGTAAAACCATCGCCATTAAATGCACCAACGTAGAGGCGAACGCCATGCTGACGATGCGCGTCGAGGCGGAAAAAGTCTCTGATAATGTTTTGGTATCGGATAACCCGGATGTGGGATTCATCATTGCTAATCAGAGCGGGGCGCCGCTGACGCCTAACAACCTGACAAGTAAAATTCCGTTCCGCCTTGACGACAGCGCGCAGGCGCAGGTGGGGATCCGGGTCTGGCCGGTGAGCGTGACGGGCAACAAGCCTGCGGAAGGGCGCTTCACCTCGCGCGGGTATTTGCGCGTGGATTACGATTAAGGAGCCGATATGCGAAACGGGATCCGTTTAATCACCGTGGCGCTCTTTGCGCTTTGCACACAGGCCCAGGCGGACACCGCGTTGGGCGAGATCAACATTCGGCTCTACGGCAATATTGTCGATTTTACCTGCGTCGCGGAAGGCAGCGACAGCGACAAGACCGTCACGCTGGGCACCTGGCCCACCAAACAGCTCAGCACCACCGGGAGCCGCACGCAGCCCATGCCGTTTACGCTGAAGCTGACCGGCTGTCCGCCGGGCTCGGCGTCCATCACGTTTTCGGGTAAAGCCGACGGGAGCAATAGCGGCCTGCTGGCGCTGAATGACGCCAGTACTGCAAGTCGTGTCGCGGTAGAGATCAGGGATGCGGATAAAACGCGCCTGGCTCTCCAGCAGGCCAGCCAGCCGGTCTCGGTTGATGCGCAGGGGAATGCGATACTGTCGTTTTATGCTAATTATATTGCCACTGCCGATAACCCTCAGCCCGGACGAGCCGATGCGGATGCCACCTTTATGATTAACTATAATTAGCACTGACCGCACTCCCTGCAGCTCAGATAAGCTGCAGGGAGTGAATTCAGGTTAAAGCAGTTCGTGCGCTTTGGCGTAATCAATTAATTCCACGATGCTTTGCACACCCAGCTTGGAATAAATATTGGATTTATGCGCGCTAATGGTTTTGTTGCTTAATAGTAGCTGTTCTGCAATTTCCTTATTGGATAAACCATTCGCCAGATATCGTAATACCGTGACCTCGCGGTTCGATAATGGCATATCTACTGCCATCCCTTTCCCTGAACCCAAATGGTTTATAAAGTTCAGCGTTTCTGACGGGAAAAAGGAATAGCCCATCAGGATCATTTCTACGGCGTTGTAGATCTCACCCAAATCTTTACGCTTACTGACGAAGCCATTTGCCCCGGCGCGAATGGCGCGACCCGCGTAAAATAACTCTGATTTAGACGAGAGAAACAGAACCTTAATGTCTTTGTTTAAGTTTCTGATTCTCTTAAGCAAAGCGAAAGCATCCGTGCCCGTGAGTTCAATGTCAAGGATCACCAGGTCGATAGGGTGATTGCGGATACAGTCAAGAACTTCATGGCTATCGCCAGACTTGAGCTTGACTGTGATATTCTTATTTTTCTGTAGCAGGACTTCTATCGACATTCTGACGATAGGATGTTCGTCCATAATGATAACGGATGCCGGTTTCATTTTTAATGCCTCAGATTGTTAAAAGCGTTGTGCAGAGTTTGTAAAACTCTCGAAATGCCGGAAGGATATAATGTGCAGATCCCTATACCGTAGTATTTCCCTGGAAAGAGCGAAAGCATCCTTGTTTACGTAATGAAAAGAACTATGCCTCAGCGCGGTCATCTCATTAGGCTGGTGTTGGCAAAAAGGTTTTTCTTATTCAGATTTGATACGCATCTTATTATACAGGGTAAGTTTTTTCCGAAAACCCTGTAAATTAATATCCGCTTATGGGTTTGTATTATCTTCTGGATCTGAATCGCTATTTTTTTAAATTTAGCGGAAATATCCTGTTATCTCATTTACCGCATATTTTCATCTTTATGTAATAACAAAAAATAACAGATATCTCTTTATGTTGATTAATTGTTAACGAAAATACCCATCATTTAGGGGGACTAACCCACGCTGATGAGCTCAACAATTGCCCTCGCAGGCCGCCAGTCCTTCATCTGAAAGCGCGCTGGTTGATTAGAGGGTCCGCATCTCCTGCACAGGAGAACATGCTATCCGCTTTGCTTTTTCCTCCCGGACGTTGTCGCTAAGCTGCTTGTTTTTACATCATTATCATCTTGTTAACGCTATCTGCATTCACTTAACGGATGGAGTAAAGTGCTGCCGTTTGTTCATTCTGTGGCATTTCACAATGTTCGCGTCCTTAAATTAGGAATAGTTATAAATTCGATTTAATTGTTAAAAATTAACATTTATGCAACGCAAGTGGTAAGTAAATTCCTAAACAGCTTTAGGAAATAAGGGGTTAGGACGTGAGTGAAAATGTGCAGTCTGAGAGGTTATTAAGAAGATGTAGCAATTCCTGACGATGGCTCAGCCCCAGCTTCACCAGGATGCAGCTGAGACGATAGATAATACGGCTATAGGGACGATTCTGCATAAGGGCAATCTGACGTAATGTCTTGCCCCGGGAAAGCTCCTGCAGGATGGGCCATTCGTTGCGTGAAAACCAGTCTTTCTCCGTACCCTGCGGAGGGAGGGTATCCAGCAGGCTCTGCTGGAGCGCAGCGGCATTCAGCTGGCGTTCGAGAACATGAAAGGGACCTGCCGCTTTGCAGAAGAGGCGGGTGTCGTAATTATCGGCCCTGACCAACAGCCAGGGCGTCAGGAACGGAGGAAACAGACTATGCCGTCTCAACTGATCCAGTTTCTCCAGAAGCCCCGTGGACCGGCTTTCAATATCCACGACCAGACGGGCTGAGGGCCACTGCGTCTGAGCGATGAGGGCATCTTCCAGCGTGGCGTAGTCGCAGCAGCTGCTCAGGGGAAATTGCCCGTTGAGAAAACCGGTGCGCAGGTAGTGATCCTCAGTCACCAGAAGGATAAAAGGGGCGTCTGTTTTGCGGGGCTGGCTGATGGACTGGCTCAAGAATTCGAGCCGGTCGAAAAAGGGGGGAGCAAAAGGTGAGCGCGTAAATCCCAGTGCATCACTTCCTGTACGCCGCCGCCGGTAACGGCGCACTGTCATTCGCATGGTCTCCCTCCTGGAAATGGCTTTCTAATCCTCCGGCCATGTCCAGGACAGCCAGTAATACCCCTGGCCGAGATCTGCGCCTGCCTGCAGTGCACAGGTACGATCGCGTTCAGTCTCAATACCTTCAATAAGCACTTTCCCGGCAAGCTGAAAGCAAAGGGAAACCAGTTGCCTCAACTCAGGGGTGTCGCGTAAACGCCAGAATGCTTCCTTATCTATTTTGATGCCGCTTAACGGGAGTCGAAAGGATAAAAACGACTGCACTAAGACGTCATCGATGTCGTCCAGCCAGATTGCGTGCCCTCGTCTGCTCAACTGATGGAGATTCTGAACCACTAACTGCTTCTGTGCGACGGAAAGCGCCAAAATGGACGCGGGGTCGACAAACTCAATATTGAGCGGCACGCAGGATAATCTTATAAGTCGCTGAAAAGATGTGGGCTCTGTCAGAACGGTTATCGGCAGATTAATAAAAAGGTTATGACCGTGCGGCGTATTTTTTAACGCGGCAAGCTGCGCTTCAAGCAGCGTTATCGACCAGTCTGCGGACCGATCGCAAAAAAAGTCCTCACTGTGCCGCATGTCGGCCAGAACGCTAAGGACCTCGACGCCAACCTGGCGCAAGGAGGTAAGGGCGACGATGGGCTCAAGCTTAATGCCGACGATGTCCTGAGATATGTACTGTAACCGGGGGGGCGTATCGATCAGGTTTTGCGCTGTCACTCCATTGTCCTGTTGTCTGTCAGCCTCCAGGCGGCCGGGATACCTGACTCTAGTGTGACGAGCTGACGTTCGGGAAAACAGTAGGCGTTACTTAAATGCAACTAAGCCTTTTCGCAGCGCTAAATTTTACGGTGAAACAGGACAAAATGTTGAGAAAATAGCCGTATTTACAATCGGCTAGCGGTAATTGACTCTGAAAACGGAAAAGGCATTGACTCACCTGCCATTGACCGTATAATTCTTCGCGTTTCACCACCGCGAAGTACACACTTCTCAGTGCGCCCTTAGCTCAGTTGGATAGAGCAACGGCCTTCTAAGCCGTAGGTCGTAGGTTCGAATCCTACAGGGCGTGCCATTTAATTTCATAGAGTTACGCCTCCTTCACATCCTCCTGATTTCCATTGTGGGACATATTTGGGACAGCACCCCTAAAATTTACCGGTCATGAAGGACATTTATGTGGTATCTACTCGCAACTTCGCTTGCCGCACTCTCTCTTAATAAAAGCCTGGCTTACCTGATGCTGGGATTAACGGCATTTCTCGGCTGGAAACAGAGTATTCTTGACGCCCCGGCGCTGCTGGTTATTGCATCAATCGTTGTTGGCTGGTCTGTTGTTGAATGGCTACGTAATAAAAATAATAAATACACATATCTGGTCGAAGGCCTGTGCGTGGTCATCGCCGTTGCCCTGGTTTTGCATGTGATCCCGGGTTTTCATAACCCAAAGGTGCTGGATGCTGTCGTCGTTGGTCCGCAAAGCAAACCGTTCAGTATGTACTTTAATATGGACAAGGCGGTGGTGCCGTTCTTTTTAATTACGTGTATGCCAACGTTATTCGTAGCAAAACCCCTCTATAAAGCTGGCAAGGTCGGCTGGGCGATATTGGTTCTTGCGGTACCCGCGCTGTTACTTCTGGCTGTGGCGTTGGGCGGGCTGAGAATTGAGCCACATGCGCCAGAATGGTTCGCGCAATTTGCCCTTGCGAATATTTTCTTCGTCTCTTTGGCCGAGGAAGCCTTGTTCAGAGGCTACCTTCAGCAGCGATTGTCCCGGATCGTTCATCCTGTTGTCGCGCTGTTGATTGCCTCAGTCATCTTTGGGCTGATGCATTATAGCGGCGGTTTACTGCTGATTATTTTTGCCAGCCTCTCAGGCATTATTTACGGCCTGGCGTGGATGTGGAGCGGCAGGCTCTGGGTTGCAACGTTATTCCATTTTGGGCTGAACGGCCTGCATTTATTGTTCTTCACCTATCCTGTGTATGCCCCTCATGCGGTTATGTGATGCTTTTTAAATGAGTAGCCTTATAAATTTAACTACCTCCGGATAAGCATACAAAGCCCCGCAATATCGGGGCTTTTATATCTGCCGGGCGCATGAATAACAGATTTACCTTCGCGTTATAATAAATAGAAGGCTAATTAATTCATTACAGGCAGGCTTAAGGTTTTCTTAATCTAAGAATTATCTCTCATTAAAATTTGGATTTTTATCATTTTAAAATCTGCTAAAAAGAAATTTTACACTTTTACGACTAAACTCGATTGATACTAATTATCATTAGCGTTGTTGTATGCTTTAATCCTGTCCCACAAAGCTATGAGTGGTTACTCCCGTTGGTCTATTAAGGATATGTTCATGAATTCTCGCCTGCTGTCCTGCTTCTCGCTTGCCTTGTTGTCTTCCTCCCTTTTCCTTTCCGCACAAGCGGTTGCCGCCGATAACAACGAAGGTATCGTTGTTTATAACGCGCAGCACGAAAACCTGGTGAAGTCGTGGGTTGACGGTTTTACTAAAGAAACCGGTATTAAAGTCACTCTACGTAATGGTGATGACAGCGAGCTGGGTAACCAGCTGGTGCAGGAGGGCAGCGCGTCGCCGGCAGACGTATTCCTGACGGAGAACTCGCCGTCCATGGTGCTGGTGGATAATGCAAACCTGTTTGCGCCGCTGGATCCAGACACCCTGAAGCAGGTACCGGCGGAATATCGTCCTGCGCACGGCCGCTGGATCGGCATTGCCGCCCGCAGCACGGTATTTGTGTATAACCCGGCAAAACTCAGCGAACAGCAGCTGCCTAAGTCGCTGATGGATCTGGCGAAACCCGAGTGGAAAGGCCGCTGGGCGGCATCTCCTTCAGGCGCGGATTTCCAGGCCATCGTGAGCGCGATGCTGGCCCTGAAGGGCGAGAAGGCCACCCTGGAATGGCTTAAAGCGATGAAAGCCAATTTCGTTGCCTATAAAGGCAACAGCACCGTGATGAAGGCAGTCAATGCCGGCCAGATTGATGGCGGCGTGATTTATCACTACTACCGCTTTGTCGACCAGTCCAAAACCGGTGAAAACAGCAAAAACACTCAGCTCTACTACTTCAAACACCAGGATCCGGGCGCGTTCGTAAGCCTTTCCGGCGGTGGCGTGCTGGCGTCCAGCAAACACAAAGCGCAGGCGCAGGCCTTCATCAAGTACATTACCGGCAAAGAAGGTCAGGAAAGTCTGCGTACCAACAACGCCTTTGAGTATGCAGTGGGCGTGAACGCGGCCTCCAACCCGAAACTGGTTCCGCTGAAAGATCTTGATGCACCGAAAGTTGAACCTTCAACGCTCAACAGTAAAAAAGTTATCGAGCTGATGACGCAAGCCGGTCTGCTGTGATCCTGAGAGTGAAGTGAACGTCTTATGTCTGGTCTGAGTCTCGACATCGGAAAAAACAGAGTGCAGGAGCCTGTCCGCAGGCGTCCTGCACTGCCGATGGTTGCGTTAGCTGTGTTGTTTTCATTAATGGCGCTTCTGCCTTTGGGTTTTATCATTGCCATTGGCATTGAGACCGGCTGGGAAACCATTAAGGCGCTGGTGTTTCGCCCGCGTGTGGCTGAGCTGCTCGGCAACACGCTGTGGCTGACGGCCCTGGCGGTTCCGCTGTGTATCGTGACGGGCGTGGTGATAGCCTGGCTCACAGAGCGCACGCAGCTTGCCGGACGGGGCATCTGGTCCGCGCTGGCGGTCGCTCCGCTGGCCATTCCGGCGTTTGTGCAAAGCTATGCCTGGGTGAGCGTTGTCCCGTCCATGCATGGGCTTTCCGCGGGCGTGTTCCTCTCGGTTCTTGCGTACTATCCGTTTATCTATATGCCGGTTGCGGCGGTGCTGCGTCGCCTTGATCCGACGCTTGAAGATGTCGCCGCGTCGCTCGGCACGCCGCCGTGGAAGGTCTTTTTCCGCGTGGTGCTGCCCCAGCTCAAGCTGGCTATCTGCGGCGGCGCGCTGCTGGTGGCGCTGCACCTGCTGGCGGAATATGGCCTGTACGTGATGATCCGCTTTGATACCTTCACCACGGCAATTTATGACCAGTTTCAGTCTACCTTCAGCGGCCCGGCGGCAAACATGCTGGCGGGCGTGCTGGCCTTGTGCTGCCTGGCTATATTAATGCTGGAAGGCGTGACGCGTGGAAAAGCCCGCTACGCGCGAATTGGCGCCGGGGCCGCGCGCGAGCAGAAACGCTGGCCGCTGAAGCCTGCGGCGGCCGCGCTGGGTCAGCTGTTTTTCATCGTGCTGATCGTGCTGGCGCTGGGCGTGCCGTTAATTGTTCTATGTCGCTGGGTTTGGCTCGGCGGCGTGCAAAACTGGATGAGTGCCGATCTCTGGCACTCCCTGCGCCAGACGCTGATGCTCGGCGTGGGCGGCGCACTTCTGACGACCGTGTGCGTGATCCCCATCGCGTGGCTCGGTATCCGCTATTCACACCGCATCTTCCGGATGCTGGAAGGGTGCATCTATATCACCAGTTCGCTGCCGGGCATAGTCACGGCGCTGGCGCTGGTCACCGTCACTATTCATTACGCCCGTCCCATTTACCAGACGGAAATTACCCTGTTCCTGGCCTACCTGCTGATGTTTATGCCCCGTGCGCTCATCAACCTGCGGGCGGGGATTGCTCAGGCGCCTGTTGAGCTGGAAAACGTGGCGCGCAGCCTGGGCAGCACGCCCGCGAAGGCGCTCTGGAGCGTCACGATGCGGCTGGCCGCGCCGGGTGCGGCAGCGGGGGCTGCGCTGGTTTTCCTCGGCGTCAGCAACGAGTTGACCGCCACGCTGCTGCTCTCTCCGCTGGGCACGCGCACGCTCTCCACCGGATTCTGGGCGCTAACCAGTGAAATTGACTATGTTGCCGCCGCCCCTTACGCGATGCTGATGATCCTGATTTCACTCCCGCTGACCGCCATTCTCTATATGCAGTCAAAGAAAATTGCAGGGCTATGACATGCTTGAATTAACCGCCATTTCTAAATCGTTTTCTGATGTGCAGGTGCTCGACAGCTTAAACCTGAGCGTTGCGCCGGGGAGCAGGACGGCGATTGTCGGGCCGTCCGGGTCGGGTAAAACCACGCTGCTGCGTATTCTTGCCGGCTTTGAAACGCCCGACACGGGGCGCATTGTCATGCAGGGGAGAACGCTGTTTGATGAAAACAACTTTGTTCCCGCCCACCTGCGCCGGATCGGTTTTGTACCTCAGGAAGGGGCGCTTTTCCCTCACCTCAATGTGGCAGACAACATTGCCTGGGGGCTGGACGGTACCCGCCACGAGAAGCGCCAGCGCGTTGAGGCGCTGATGGAGATGGTCTCTCTGGACAGGCAGCTCGCAACGCACTGGCCCCATGAGATTTCCGGCGGACAGCAGCAGCGCGTGGCGCTTGCCCGTGCGCTGGCCCAGCGTCCTTCACTGATGCTGCTGGATGAACCTTTCTCGGCGCTGGACACCGGCCTGCGCGCCATGACCCGTAAAGCCACGGCCGATCTGCTGGCCGAAGCGGGCGTGGCCTCGATTCTGGTCACCCACGATCAGAACGAAGCGTTGTCCTTTGCCACGCAGGTCGCGGTCATGCGCTCCGGGCGCTTCACCCAGGTCGGGACGCCTTATGACGTCTACACCCGTCCCGTTGACGAAGAGACGGCGCTGTTTCTTGGCGATGCGCTGATCCTGCCTGCGCAGCTCACCGCGGGCTACGCCCTGTGCGCCCTGGGTGAGGTGCCCACGGACAACGCGCAGGCTACAGGGCAGGGCAGAGTGATGCTGCGCCCGGAACAGCTGAGCGTGACGGCATGTGCCTCCCATGAAAGCCCAATCTCGATTCTTGATGTGGACTTCACCGGCCAGCTGTCGACGCTCACCCTTGGGCTCGCCGGGCAGCACGAGCCCGTGACCCTGAAGACCGTCAGCCAGCCTGGATGGAACCCTGGCACGGCGGTACGCATTGATATTGCTGGCACCGCGCGTGTATTCGAATATTCTTAATATTCGTTAGTAATTTCATGCAACGGGTTGTTATAAAAGATTTTTCCCGAACGTATAGCATTCTCTGAGATTCTCTACCATGCTCATAAAACCTCACCGCAATGCGTGAGGTTTTTCGTAGTTGCTGATTAATCTCAAGGAAAAAGGTTATGAAAAAGACGACTGCTATTTTGTTGGGAACGGCGTTACTGTTTACAACCAATGCTTTTGCTGCACAGCTACTCACTAAAAGCGAGTTCAAAAAAGTTGCATCTCAATATAAAAAAATCGGTACGGTAAACACCTCGAATGAAGTATCGGTGGATGATGCAAAAAAAGAACTGATTGAGAAAGCCGATAAGAAAGGCGCGGATGTCCTGGTGCTCACTTCAGGGAACACCAACAATAAAATTCACGGTACGGCCAATATCTACAAGAAAAAATAACGTCATTGCAGCCACCCCGAAACGGGGTGGTTGTTCACCCTCTTTTCTCGCCATACCTCCTCATGAACGCGGTTACACTTGCTAATGCATTTATAATGCGTATAGTTCTCATTTGCATTTCAGCAAACACATTCTAAGGCCCGACAACGGGTCATTTTTGCGCGCACTTTCAAATGAGTTAACGATGAACAACACCAACATACACAAAACGCTGCTGGCGCTCGCCGTTGGCGCAATAACACATTCCGCCTTCGCGGCTGACGATCAAAAAGAAGATACCCTCATCGTGCAGGCTAAGCCTGCCAGCGAGTTCAAACCCGGTGGCGACCAGCTGGTACCGGCCTTCCTTGACGGACAGGTGGCGAACGGCGGACGCATGGGAATGCTGGGCCAGCAGAACGCCATGGACGTGCCGTTCAACATCATCAGCTACACCTCAAAGCTGGTGGAAGATCAGCAGGCGAAAACCATTGCTGACGTGGTCGCTAACGACGCGGGCGTGCAGTTCGTTCAGGGGTATGGCAACAGCGCGGAAACCTACCGCATCCGCGGCCTGAAGTTTGACGGTGACGACATGACCTTTGGCGGTCTGTCCGGCGTGCTGCCGCGGCAGGTAGTAGATACCCAGATGGTCGATCGCATCGAGATCTTCAAAGGTGCCAACTCGCTGATGAACGGCGCGGCGAGCTCCGGCGTGGGCGGGATGATCAACCTTGAGCCCAAACACGCGGGCGAACTCCCGCAGGCGAAAGTGGGCATCGACTATACCTCTGATTCCCAGATTGGCACCACGCTGGATGCGGGCCGTCGCTACGGCGACAGCGACCAGTTTGGCGCGCGGGTGAACCTGGTCCATCGAGAAGGGGAAACCGGCATACCGAATGACCGCCGCCGCACCACGCTGCTCTCTACCGGCCTGGATTACAGCGGTGACCGCTTCCGCACCTCGCTGGATCTCGGCTATCAGAAGAAAACCTTCCACGGCAGCCCGACCAGCGTCAATATCTCCGCGGTGGATTTCGTACCCGAGCCGCCGAAAAACGATCGCAACTTCTCTCAGAAGTGGGCCTACAGCGACATCGAAAACGAGTTTGGGATGTGGCGCAGCGAGTACGACATCACCGACGGCTGGACCGCCTACACCGGCCTGGGCGCGCAGCACGCGCACGAGGAAGGGATCTACAGCGCGCCGAAGCTGGTGGATAAAAGCGGCAAGGCAACGGTCAGCCGCCTTGATACCAACCGTATCAGCGATTCCGTCAGCGGCATGGCGGGCATTCGCGGTAACTTTGATACCGGTTTTATCTCGCACAAGGTCAACGTCGGCTATTCTGCGATGACCAAAAACGAAAAAATCGCGTGGAAAATGTCGGCTGCGAAGGATAACCCGACCACCAACATCTACCACAATACCGGCGTCGATATGCCGGACAGCACTAACTTCAACGGCTCCGGCGGAAAGTACAGCGACCCGCTGACCAGCGGACGCACGCGCACCCAGGGCTGGCTGCTGAGCGATACGCTGGGCGTGCTAGACGACAAACTGCTGTTCACCGCAGGCGCCCGCCATCAGAAGGTGGTCATTCGCGGCTATAACAAAATTACCGGTGCGGAAAACGCGGCGGATGGCTTCGACGGCAGCCGCTGGATGCCAACCTATGGCGTGGTCTACAAGCCGTGGGAGACGATCTCCCTCTATGCCAACCATACCGAAGCGCTGCAGCCGGGCAAAACCGCGCCTAATACCGCCACCAACTACGGCCAGAGCACCGGTATCGTTCACTCTAAGCAGAATGAAGTGGGCGTGAAGGCGGACTTTGGCCGCGTGGGCGGATCGCTTGCGCTGTTCGAAATCAAAATGCCGTCGGCGATCCTCGACGACAGCGGTCACTACGGCCTTGACGCTGAACAGCGTAACCGTGGCGTGGAGCTGAACGTCTTCGGCGAGCCAATGCTGGGGATGCGTCTGAACGCCAGCGCTACCTGGCTGCAGGCTGAGCTAACCAAAACCAAAAATGGCGTGAATCAAGGTAACGATGCGATCGGTATTCCGAACTTTTACGCCGTGCTGGGCGCAGAGTACGACATTAAGCCGATTGACGGCCTGACTGCCACCGCCCGCGTGAATCACTCCGGCGCGCAATATGCTGACCTTGCAAACACCAAAAAGCTGGACAGCTACACCACGCTGGATCTGGGGATGCGTTATCGCTTCGCGGTGAACCACAATGCAAACCAGATGACCGTTCGCGCGGGAATCGACAACGTGACCAATGAAAACTACTGGTCCAGCGTGGACGATTCCGGTACCTATATTACGCAGGGCGAACCGCGCACCTTTAAGGTTTCGGTTGGCTACGAATTCTAAGCGTTCCATCTCGTTATCCGGGGCAGGGATGCCCCAATCCCTTGCTACCTCCAGCATGAAGTGTTAAAACGTGCCCCTTCTAAAAAAGAGACAGGGGTAGGACGTGAAAGACGCGTCATCCGCTTCAGGCCATGGTAGCGCCGAAGCCTCGTCGGATCAGAATCCGACGCTGCAACGTGGGTTGCAAAATCGACATATTCAGTTAATTGCCCTTGGCGGCGCAATCGGTACCGGGCTGTTTCTCGGCATCGGCCCCGCTATTCAGATGGCTGGCCCGGCGGTTCTGCTGGGTTATGGTATCGCCGGGATTATTGCCTTCCTGATCATGCGCCAGCTTGGCGAGATGGTCGTTGAAGAGCCGGTTTCAGGCTCCTTCGCGCACTTTGCTTATAAATACTGGGGCCCGTTTGCCGGCTTCCTGTCCGGCTGGAACTACTGGGTAATGTTCGTGCTGGTGGGGATGGCGGAGTTAACCGCCGCAGGCATCTATATGCAGTACTGGCTGCCGGATGTCCCGACGTGGGTCTGGGCGGCGGCCTTCTTCATCATTATTAACGCCGTTAACCTCGTCAACGTCCGCCTGTATGGCGAAACCGAATTCTGGTTTGCGCTGATCAAGGTGCTGGCGATTATCGGCATGATCGGCTTTGGCCTGTGGCTGCTGTTCTCTGGCCACGGCGGCGAGCGCGCCACGATCGACAACCTGTGGCAGCACGGCGGCTTCCTCGCCACCGGCTGGAAAGGGCTGATTCTCTCCCTGGCGGTGATCATGTTCTCCTTCGGTGGGCTGGAGCTAATTGGCATTACCGCCGCCGAAGCGCGCGACCCGCATAAAAGCATTCCAAAAGCGGTTAACCAGGTGGTGTATCGGATCCTGCTGTTCTACATCGGCTCGCTGGTGGTCTTGCTGGCCCTCTATCCGTGGGTGGAAGTGAAGTCCGACAGCAGCCCGTTCGTGATGATTTTCCACGATCTGAACAGCAACGTGGTCGCCTCGGCGCTGAACTTCGTCATTCTGGTGGCGTCGCTGTCGGTCTATAACAGCGGCGTTTACTCCAACAGCCGTATGCTGTTTGGCCTCTCCGTACAGGGCAACGCACCGCGCTTTTTAACCCGCGTTAGCCGTCGCGGCGTGCCGGTGAACTCTTTGTTGCTGTCAGGGGCCATCACGTCGCTGGTGGTGCTGATCAACTACCTCCTGCCTAAAGAGGCCTTCGGCCTGCTGATGGCGCTGGTTGTCGCCACGCTGCTGCTGAACTGGATCATGATCTGCCTGGCGCACCTGCGCTTTCGCGCCGCGATGCGCCGCAAGGGACGCGAAACGCAGTTCAAAGCGCTGCTTTACCCGGCGGGGAACTACATCTGTATCGCTTTCCTGGGGCTGATTCTGGTGCTGATGTGCACCATGGATGAGATGCGCCTGTCCGCGATGCTGCTGCCGGTGTGGGTTATCTTCCTGTTTGTGGCGTTTAAGCTATCCCGAAAAAAGTGATCTGCTTTTCACCCTCTCCCCGTGGGAGAGGGTCGGGGTGAGGGCACCAGACCGCACCTGCCTTCACGCCCGGTGTCCGAAACTGATTATCTGACGATGACCCCCGACAGGGAGCGAATATCATTCCCCGTCGGCGACTGGTGAATACGCAAACCAAATTCATCCACCACCGCGAAAATATGGTCGAAGATGTCGGCCTGTATCTCCTCATATTCTGCCCAGACCACCGTATTGGTAAAGGCATATATTTCAATCGGCAAGCCATTCGCGTCAGGCGCCAACTGACGCACCATCAGCGTCATATCTTTGCGAATGCGAGGGTGGTTACGAAGATATTCGTTCAGGTAGGCGCGGAAGGTGCCAATATTGGTCATCTTGCGAAGGTTTAATACCGATTCCCCTTCACCGTTCTTCTGATTCCACAGGTTTATTTCCTCATGTCGCGCGGCCAGATAGGGTTTAAGCAGTTTCGCCTGAATAAGTTTCTGCTGTTCCTGCTCGTCGAGAAAATGAATGCTGGTGGTATCAATGCTCAGGCTGCGCTTAATGCGTCGACCGCCGGAGGCCGACATGCCGCTCCAGTTGATAAAGGCGTCGGAGACCAGCGCCCACGTCGGAATGGTTGTAATCGTATTATCAAAATTTCGCACCTTAACGGTGGTCAGGCCGATGTCCGTCACCGTGCCGTTGGCACCGTATTTCGGCATCTCCAGCCAGTCGCCGAGCTTGAGCATGTCGTTGGCGGAAAGCTGAATCCCCGCCACAAGTCCGAGTATCGGGTCTTTAAACACCAGCATCAGGACGGCGGCCATGGCGCCCAGACCGCTGATCAGAATCGCCGGGGACTGACCAATCAGCAGGGAGATAATCAGTATTCCCACCAGGATGGCGCTCACCAGCTTGATGCCCTGGAAAATCCCCTTCAGCGGCAGCTGTGATGCGGTGGCCATTTTCTGCGACAGATTGAAAATCACGTCCAGCAGCGAGAAGAAGGAGAGCAGGGCATACACCATCACCCACAGCTTCGCGCAGGTGGTGAGTATTTCCGCCGCTTCGCTGCCTTTTTGCAGCCACAGTACCGCCTGGACGTTGACGATTATCCCCTGCAGGGTAAAGGCCAGACGGTGAAATAATTTATTCTGGGTGATGATCTGCAGCCATAAATGGCTGCTGGCCTGCGCGCGTTTTTCGAAAGCGCGAAGCACGCCTTTGTGCAGAATAAAATGAACGATGATGGCGGTAAGAAAAATAATACCAAAGATAATCACTAATGAGGTGGTGTGATTAATTTCAATGCCTAACTCTTCAACCTGAGCAATCAATTCCTGCATAACGTCTCCTGTATTTTTGCAGCCCCATAATGGCGGCTGCGGATCTATTATGCAAATTCACAGGCTTATTTGGTGGCCTGGCAGATCTTCGCCACCGGCAGACACAGGCGATGGCGGATGCGCAGCGTCGCCAGGGCAAGCACCACCATCATCGCCGTTTCCACCATCAGGAAGACGTTAACTGCCTGGGTGTAATCCCCGTGATGGTTTTGAAGCGCGTGCAGCAAAATCGCGCCAAAAATGGCCGGGCCAAGCCCCAGCGCGGCCTGCTGCAGCGTGCTGAGAATGGCGCTCGCGGCTCCCGCGTCGTCAGGCTGAATATCGCGCATCCCGATGCGGTAGAAGCTGTTCACGATCAGCGCCTGCCCGTAGCCCACCAGTCCGGTCGCGGGTGCCAGCGTCAGGGTGGTATTTTCCACGCCCCAAAAGCGGAACGTGGCGATCAGAGCCAGCAGGCCGATAATCTGGATCGCCAGACCCGTCAGCAGAATAGTGCTGATGCTGTAGCGGGCAATCAGCCGCGGCGCGAACCAGGCCGAAACAAAGTAGGTCACGCCAAGGGCGATAAAACTGTTTCCGGACTGCCATGGGGCCATCCCCAGACCGGTTTGCATGGTGAGCGCCATACAGAACATAAAACCGGACCAGACGCTGAAAAAGAGCATCGCAATCAGAATGCCAAAGCGCACGCTGCGAAGCGAAAGCAGGCGCGGCGGGATCAGCGGGTGGGTATTCTCACGCTCCTTTTTGCGCGCATTCAGCGCCATCAGCCAGGCCAGCGGGACAAGGGCGAGCAGCATCGTCTTCAGCGGCCAGGACCACTGCCACTGCGGGCCGAGCGCCATCGGGAACAGCAGGCAGCAAAGCATAATGGCCAGCAGCACGGTACCCGGCCAGTCGATGCGTGACGGCGTCTCGCGACGGGTTTCCGGTACGAAGCGGCGGCTCAGCGCCAGCACCACCAGACAAATCGGCACGTTGATAAAGAAGGCGTTTCGCCAGCCCAGCCCGGCGATATCCGCCGATACCAGCCAGCCGCCGCCCATCTGCCCGACGATAAACGCAATCCCGCCGATACCGCCGAACAGGCTGATGGCTTTTGCATGGGCCGTACCTTTCAGCGTTACGTGCAGCGTGGCAAGAATTTGCGGCATGATCAGTGCGGCACCCGCGCCCTGAACGATGCGCGCGGCCAGTAGCTGTTCAATGTTCCCCGCCATCCCGCACAGCAGCGAGGCCAGGCCAAAGCTCGCTACACCCCACATGAACAGACGCCGACGGCCAAAGTTATCCCCCAGCTTGCTGCCGAGCGCTAGGCAGACGGCGAAGGCCACGCCGTAAAGGGCCACAATCAGCTCCAGCTCGGTGGCGGTAGCGTGCAGCGAATGGGTGATGGCGTCCAGCGCCACGTTGGTGATTGAGGTATCAATCATCGGCAGCATCTGGCCAGTTAGCAGCAATATCAGGCCAGCGCGGCCCGGTGAAACAACTGACGTATTCATGGTAACTCCATTGCGTCATTCAACAGATGGTCGTAGCATCTACCATCAAATAAACGGGTACCAGTTCTTGCTTATACTGGTACTGGCACTACCATGCAGGGGGATTTATGGCGCTGATGTCTGAACCTGTCGTCTCACTTCAGGATGACACCCGAAAACAGCTCGGGGCATTTTTACGCGCCCGGCGTGAAAGCCTCGATCCGCAGCGTCTCGGCCTGCCGCGCAGCGGCCGCCGCCGCACGCCGGGTCTTCGTCGGGAAGAGGTGGCGATGCTCGCGGACGTGGGCGTGACCTGGTACACCTGGCTTGAGCAGGGCAGGGACGTCAATCCGTCCAGCGCGGTGATGGCGGCCGTGGCAAAAGCGCTGCAATGTACCCCAACTGAAGCCCGGCACCTGTTTGTATTAGCCGGCTTACCGCCGGGTGAAGCGCCGCAGGCGGTCTGCTGCGAGGGCATCAGCGAAGGCACGCGCCGCCTGCTGGATACGCTGATGCCGAAACCCGCCAGCATTCAGAAACCGAACTTCGATATCGTGGCGTGGAACGACAGCTTCGGGCATCTGATGGGCGTCGATTTCAATGACATCCCTCCCGAAGATCGCAACTGTATTTATCTGTTCCTCACCCATCCGGCTTGGCGCGCGCGCCTCGGCAGACGCGACGACGTGCTGCCCATCTTTGTCTCCTATTTCCGGGCGGCGATGGCCGAACACCGGGGCGATCCGCTGTGGGAGGCCAAACTGGCGCGCTTCTTCGCGGTCTCCGAAGAGTTCAAAACCCTGTGGCACCAGCGCAACGACGTGCGCGGCGTGGAGAACCAGCTCAAGCTGTTTACCCATCCCGAGCTGGGGGATTTTACGCTGCAGCAGATGTACTGGTATTCCGCGCCGCGAAACGGCTCGCGGCTGCTGGTGTATCTGCCGGTGGATGAAGCAGGGGAGCGGGCGATGGCATGGCTGGAGAAAAAAAAGATTTAGCACCGCGAGTGGCTTCGCGCCAGGTGTTAACTAGTACTTTTCTGGCAGTTTATGCACTGCTATAAGTATGCCGCGTTTAATGTCTATATGACCATCGATGCGCAGATCGCTCAGAATTTTCATGACGCGGCTGCGCGAAAGACGTGTTTTTTCCTGGATATAATCGCAGACATTAACTGTCAGGCGTAAATCGTCTTTCTCATTTATTAATGCAATGATGTTTTCTCGTATTATCTCATAAGTTGACAGGCCTACAGAGACGTTATTGATTTCAATGAGTCGCTTGATTCCAAACATATAGAGTAGAGCAGCCTCTTTCCAGAGGTGTTCCCGGTCGATGATATTCAATACTTCATTTCGTGGAATGATTTCATATTTAACCTCACCGCAGGCTTTAAAATAGAAATTCGCATTCATGTCCATCAGGGCGTTCATACCCACTAATATCGGGCCCTGAAAGTATTTCATGAGCAATTTTCCTCTGGTGCGATAGGCTGCCAGCATCCCCTCATGGATAACCAGCGTCATCGGTTCGGGATATTTCTCCATAGTGATTATTTGCCGTGAAACTGCTTGTCGGACACGGTGTGGATTTGTAATTGTTGCAATTATTCTTTTTTCTTCATTTTCAGGTTTCATGATTTTGTATTATTCCTGGGAGTGCTTGCATTTAATCAAAATAACTGAATGTGTAGAACACAAATTACATATTCCTGCGAGTTGCTAAGATCATTACTGATGAAAATATACCGTCCTTAAAACGCTGAGGATAACAAAGGACAAAAACATAGAGAAGATAACGTGTCGGGATCGGCTATTAGCAAGTCAGAATTATGGGCGAAGTGATGTTTATATTTTGACTGTAAACACTTTCCGCATAAGGTGTTGCGGTAATAGGTTAAGCTGCCAGTGGTGTTCAGATTACAGCAGAGGTGAACATCGCTGCGCAAACGAGTAGCCTGAAGAGGGTAAAAACACGTTTTAACCCTCTCAGGGAGTGACTGATCCTGATATGTCTCGAGTGAGCGGTCAGGCATCAGTATTGCCACTGGAGCGAAACACCCAGCGTGACGGGACTGGTATGCAGTTCATCCGGCTTTGAAAGCGGGGTACCGATGAAAAAGTCATAGCCAAATTGACCTTTGACGCCTCGAATGCCAGCCACTGCCCCGGCAAGGTGTGCGCCACTCCAGTAATCATTTTCAGAGCCGCTAACCTCACCGTAATCCACGCCAATATAGGGCTGCATCCCCCACTTTGGCAGGTTAAGAGCAATGTCATTGCGTAGATACCAGCCCTTATCCGCATAGATCGACATTTCTCCATCAAACCCTCGCACAGTCCAGCGGTTGCCAATAGTGAACTTATCCGGTTGGGTGAGCCGATCTGGTGACGTTTGCTGCATAAAATGCGGCTCGTAGCTAAAAGCATTTCCGGCCAGTTTGAAAGGGAATACCCCATCAACTTTAAGCGTAAGGATCCTTGCCAGTGGATCAGCGCTGCCCACCAGCTCTTCTGCATCAGGTTGTTCGCCAAACCACGGAGCCGCATGCTGGTATCCGAAACTGGTCGTAAGTTGACCCGCTGAAAAATAGGCAATGTTATTCAGGCTTAACTGCCAGCTGCTGGTATCCCGATGCTGTACTTCCACTTCCACGTCATTAAGGTCATAGCGTGAGTCACGCTTGATCGTTTTAAAAGCCAGCGTGGTTTTCTGACTGGCGCTGCGGAAGATCACGCGGTTCAGGACAGCCGTCATTAATTTTTCGTCGCTGCTGTACTGGTAGCGAAATTCACCGTTGCGGAGAGTTTGCGTGGAACGATAATGGCTGGCATAAAGGTCAAGCGACCAGTATCCCAATGGAACAGAATAAAAGGCCGAGCTGTTATCGCTGCGACGTCCATCTTCATTTTTGAACCCCCCACCATAAGCAATGTAAAACATGTCATTTAATGAAGTTGGGTTATCAACATAAAAAGCGAGCCCTCCCTGATAACGTCCGGTGTGTTTACTGCCTGAATCATCAAACCAGGAGCCCAGGCGCCATGATTGTGGCTGTGTGCGGGTCACTTCAATACGTGTATCCCCGGGACGATTGCCCGGTAGCAAACGTATACTCGCCTGAGTGCCGGGTATGCGCTGCATATTCTCTAAGCCTTGCTCCAGCCCTCGTAAATCGAGAAGGTCGTTTTGGCCTTCCGGAATGTTGTTCCACGCATTTAAAGAATGACCGTTTAACTCTTTTATGTCTATTTCGCTGATGCGGCCAGGCAGAATTGTAAAATGCAAAATACCATTACGTAAATTCTGCGTGGGCACTAATATGCGAGTAGTAATAAATCCATGAGAAATCAGGCGATTCTGCATCGCAGTATGAAGGTTTTTAATACCCCTGATACCAACACACTGTTTTTCTGTTTGCTTTATGAGATCGCGAAAAGTCAGCCAATGTGGAAGTGACTCTGCGCCATCAATAACGACGTGCTGGATATCATAGCAAACAGCTTCTTTGGTCAGAATCAATGTATCACTTGCGCGCGTTCCTTCTGCAGAAAGTAGCGACTTACTTTGAGGCGCAAGCTGGTCATGCCTGGCCTGATCCTGTTGCTGAGTGGTCGCAGACTCAGCCTTTACGTAACAGGGCGACGTTACGAGGAGCGACGCTAAAACGGCGGCGAGACGAGGGTAAGAGATAATCATGTTATTGGCTTCAGATATTCTGAGGATGTTTAACCCTGGTTTAAAGAAATAAAAAGCCCCATAACTAAAATGGGGCTTTGAGAGCCATGGATTATTACATGGCGGTGTTAATGCCATATCCGCCAGGGAAATAGACTATTTCAGTAATGGTTCTGCCGAAGTAGGTATCACCGGGATAAAAGACCATGCCATTTTCCCAAACACCATTACCCTCGGGGGTGCCGTTTGGTTTAATTGAATTATAGCTGATGCTATTATTCATATTATTTCCATTCCAGCTGTTATTATCATTAATAAAGCCGGAGTTGTCGGTGGAAGTATTGTTACTATCAGGTGTAATTACACCATTGTTCGGATTGTCAGCGCCAGTCTGATTAATTACTCCCATGTTATTTACGAAACCAGTGGTTCGGACATACTTGCCAGTGATAATTCCACTCTTTTCGTTACTTATACCATTGTAAGTGTTTAACTGAACATCATCGGCACTGGTTATGTTACCGCTATTCGTCAAAGAGTTGCTGGTGACATTGATACCATTTTCTGCCGACAGCGTTCCTCCGTTGATAAGGTTGATCCGTTCCATCTGAGCATTCAGCTTATTGCCAGCGCTGATAACACCTGTGTTATAAACTGAAGACGGATAGTAGCCGTAGCCGCCGGAAATGAACATGTTGATATCATTCGCAGAGCGGATTTCACCATCGTTTTGCAGGTTATTCATCAGGTAAAGTGTGGTGTCACCTCCTGCCTGGATCTGGCTGCCCGCTTCTGTAGTCACAGCTGAGGCATTGATTGTGATGTTACGGTCGGACTTGATGTCTCCGCTGCGCAGATTATTCAGATTATTTAGGTTTAAATTGATGTCGTTTTTACTTGCAATGGAACCACTGTTATTCAGATCGGACAGCTGAAGATCCATCTGATCGGCGGTCAAGGTACCGCTATTTTCCAGTGCGCTGCTGTTCATCTGAATTGCAAGATGACCCTTTGCAGTAATATTACCGCTATTGGTCACTGGACCAGCGTAATTATTCCAGCCATTCGAACCAATGTTCAAAGCCAGGTCCTGGCCAGCAGCGATAGTCCCTGCATTCTGGAACGTACCGGTAACGGTCATATCAATATTATGACCTGCCCGAAGTGTGCTGTTGAGGTCAGAGCTATAGGCCCTTGCATACATGAAAATATCATTGTCAGCGGTGATGGCACCCGAGCTATTATCCAGTGCGCCATTTATGGAAAGTGAACCTTCACTATGAATAGACCCATTATGGTTAGAAAGCAGATCGTCGCCACTCAACTGCAGTTGGCCATCGTGACCAAAGGACTGAATAATACCATCATTGTTATTGAGTACATTGGCGCTGAGCGTATTCCAGCCATTACCGGCTGAGATCAGCCCATTTTCGTTGTTTAGCGCGCGGGTAGTTACGTTCATTGACGCGTTACTGGCGAGCTGTCCAGATGTATTATCGAGGTTGGTGGTATCTACGCTAAGAGCACCCTTCGCGACAATCTTGCCATGAGTATTGGTTATGCCACGGGCGTCCGAATTACTATAGCCATAAGACGCGCGTTGAACAGACAGGTCGCCATTACTGAGTATTTCCCCCTGCGCATTATCCAGTGAATCAGCCATCACCAGGGTGCTGGCATTTCCCTGTACGGAGCCGGCTGTGTTGAGAGTAGTTTTACCCGCCAGGTTAACCATATCCGCTTTGATAAGGCCATGGCTGTTATCAACCATTTCATCTGCTGTGATGGAGACAACGCCGTCGGAGGTAATTTGACCGTTATGGTTTATTACGCTGGTACCCTTGATCATTGCCGCGTTTCCAGCATTCACATGGCCGCCATTGTTTTCGACGGTACCATTAACGTCGATCGAAAGCGTGTCGTTTGCGGTAAGATCGGTATGGTCAAGACGAACGCCGACACCGGTATCCGTACCTTCCATAAAGATTTTATTGGCATACATTGAGCCCAGCGCAGATACATCTAGTGCTAATTCGGGAGCTTTGCTGTCATCATATCTTTTCTGAACTCGACCCTTTTTATCAATATGGTTGTTACCCGTGATAATATTCAGCTCATTGGCCTGCAGCTTCGCGTTAACTTTGACTGACCGGGAGATAATATCTGTATATTGAACCGCGCGGATATCCATACCTTTTCCGGTAATGTTAACCTCGCCTTTGCTAATATCCAGTCCTGTTACATTACCGTTTGCATCAAAATTGGCGGTACCGGTGGTTAAGGTCGCGTGATTCGTATTAATAAAACCGCATCCATCACAGGTAATCCCGGATGGGTTAGCAATAATAACCTGAGCAGATTTTCCAGCGACTTCAATCATGCCATTTAACTGGCTTGGGTCGGAAGAGCGTACTTCATTTAGAATAACTTTTGCGCTACCGCTTGCCATATTTGTATTGCCATCAATCATACCTGCTAGCTGAGTGTTAGACGCCGCGCCACTGTTATTAAGAATAACACCGTGAGTGTCAACGTTAAATTCAGAGTAAACGTTATGAGAGACACCTTCTGCGCTGGCTTTATTAATATCAACAATCGTTGTACCGTTTGAATTAGTGTGGATACCGGGTTGTTCCGTATTTCCTGCAACAACGGCAGCGTGAACAGGCATGATCATGCCCAGAGCTAACATAGTAGCGAAACAGGTCGGCGCGAGTTTGGCGTGCAAAACCTGACGTGTGAGGTGGGTGCTTACTGCACATTTATTTTTCATATCTCTATCCTTGTATTCCTTGAAATAATAACGCCCATCGTGTGTTAAAATGGGTTTTAAATGGAATCATGCGAAATCAAAAATCCTTTAAAAGACATGTAATTATTTATTTCAATATGTCTTTTTATTACGGTGTGCCGTTAGTGATAAAACTAAATTGATTTGTTTGAATTTTGCACAATGGATTCGTGGAGTTTATGAAACTAAAGGGGAGTGTTGATTTGCATTAATAAAAAAAGGCTTACGGAAAGAATATTATATAAAAAATATATGATGGATTTTATGAATAAGTATTTCTATGCTGTTACAAATTGCTGGGGGTATTTGTGAACTTTATCGAAGGAAGAATCATAACCCAAAGAAAGCGTCACTGAAAGCAGGCACGCCGGAACCCGACGTGCCAGAAGGGATCAGCACTCGGTCACAATCGTGCTCAGCGGCAGGCGAGATTTTGGCAGCGTGGCGTTGAAATCTTCCACGCTGTGATGCCCAACCGGCACCACCACCAGGCTGGTGAAGCCCTTCTCTTTCAGGCCAAACTCTTCGTCGAGGATCGCGGCGTCGAAACCTTCAATCGGTACTGCGTCCAGGCCCAGCGCAGCAACGCCCAGCAGGAAGTTACCGACGTTCAGGTAAACCTGCTTCGCCATCCACTGGTCGTCATCCTTCAGATCCACGCGGTGCATGTCGGCGAAGTAGGTGCGGCCCTTATGGTTCGCGGCTTTAGCTTCCGGCGTGTTGAAACGGCCATCGGCCTCTTCCTGGTCGACAACGCGCTCCAGCCATGCATCGTCCATCGCGGTTTTCGCGCAGAACACCACCACATGAGAGGCATCCAGCATTTTGCGTTCGTTGAACACATAGGTGCCCGCAGCGGATTTCGCCACGCGCGCTTTTCCTTCCTCGGTGCTGGCCACGATGAAGTGCCACGGCTGGGAGTTGGTGCTTGACGGGCTGTACTGCAGCAGGGTTTTGATTTTTTCCGCTTCTTCAGCGGTCAGTTTTTTGCTTGCGTCGAACGCCTTGGTGGAGTGGCGTTTCAGCGCAACAGAAATAATATCCATAACAACTCCTGATGATGAAATTCGCCCGCGTGCGGGCGCGAAAGGTGAGCAGATTACAGCGGGACGCGGAAAAAGATAAGGGCAATTCGAGCGCTTAATCTGTTCGTCTCAGACGAACAATCAGACCGGCCGGATCCACTTCTGGTCTTTTTTCGGCAGTTTATCCACCACCAGATGCCAGGAATCATTAATGAGATCGGTAACCAGTTCCGGCGTCACGTCTTCAGTGCCGTAAAGGGAAATCCAGTGCTTTTTGTTGAGGTGATAGCCCGGTTCAACGCCGCGATAAATCTGCTGATTTAACAGCGATTTTTCCGGGTCTGACTTCAGGCTGACGTGCGGCCGCCCGTGTGCGGCGGCCACAATCATGAAAATTTTTCCACCCACTTTAAACACGTCAAACTCCGGCCCGAACGGCCAGCAGTGTTCGGTAAACGGCAGCTCCAGCGCCACGCGTTTTGCGTGCTCCTGCAACGTTTTACTGTCCATCGCTCTCTTCCTGGGCAAGCCCGCGCCACATCACCTCAAAGCCGAGCGCTTTAAACTCAACGGCGCGGGACGGATCGCGGGTGGCAAATTCCATCGTGGATTCGGCCAGCGATAAGAAAAGCGCATCGCCAAACGTTTTAAATTCATCAGACATAAACACCTGACGCACCGAGCGGCGGCAGAGTTCATGCAGCTCCGGGAACATCTCTTTCACCGCCTGTTCCGTTTCGGTGCTCAGCTTTTCACTGACGCCAATCTGGCGGATCGCCGCATGCGCAACGGGGTTACGAATACCCCAGTCCACATAGCTGTTCCAGATATTGCGGGTATGTTCTTTAGGCAGCGTGATGGTGCGATCGAGGTTCGCGAGCATGGTCTGGCAGAGATCTTGCTTCAGGTGCAGATAGAGGGCATTCAGCAGATCGTCTTTCGTAGCAAAGTAGCGGAACAGGGTGCCTTCGGCGACGCCCGCCTTACGGGCAATAAGCGCCGTTGAGGCGGCAATACCTGACTGTGCAAACGCCACCGTTGCGGCTTCCAGTAAGGCCTGTTTTTTATCTTCACTCTTCGGACGTGCCACTAAATTTTTCCTCCTGTCAATTATAAAAACCTTGATTGAAACACGTGCTTTGACACGCTGCAACGCGGAATGTCAAAGATCGAAAACGTCTTGACGACTTTATCATCATATCTATAATGAGTGCTTACTCACTCATAATCAAGTTTACCCTGCGCACGCTATCGGATGGGGCGCGTTTTCGGGTCAGGATATGAAAAAAACTCTCTTCATCTGCGTGGTGTTAATCATGATTATTGCTTCAGCCGCGAGTTTACCGTTTGTTCTGAATGCCGGATTCGGCCAGCCGCCGCAGGGTGAACGACTTACTGAAGTGGAGGCCTCCCCACAGTATCGCGAGGGGAAATTCCACAATACGCTGCCGACGCCGGGTTATAACGGTGACAAAAATATGCTGGTCGCGATGTGGGAGTTTCTGACCAAAAAAACCGAAAACGCCCGCCCGACCCGGCCGCTGCCGCTGGTGAAAACCGATCTTGCGAGCCTGCCGCTGGAGCAGGACACCCTGGTGTGGCTCGGTCACTCATCGTGGTATCTGCGGCTCGCGGGTAAACGCATCCTGATTGACCCGGTTCTTGGCAACTATGCCGCGCCGTTCTCGTTCCTCAATAAGGCCTTTGCCGGCGAGTATCCGTGGCGCGCTGAACGCATGCCGGAGATCGACCTGCTGATTATTTCGCACGATCACTACGATCATCTGGATTACGCCACTATCAAGGCGCTACTGCCGAAGGTGAAGCGCGTAGTGACGCCGCTGGGCGTGGGATCCCACCTGCGCTACTGGGGGATGAAGCCCGAGATTATTGACGAGCGCGACTGGAACCAGTCGGTACGCATCAGCGATGAATTGACGGTGCAGGTTCTGCCAGCGCGTCACTTCTCCGGTCGCGGCATCAAACGCGATCGCACCTTGTGGGGCAGCTTCATGTTCGTCACGCCAGAGCAGAAGGTTTACTACAGCGGGGATTCCGGTTACGGCCCGCACTTCAAGGCCATCGGTGAACAGTTTGGCGAAGTGGACGTCGCCATCATGGAAAACGGCCAGTACGACCAGGACTGGAAGTACATCCACATGCTGCCGGAGGAAACGGCGCAGGCCTCGGCGGACCTGAACGCGAAAGCCGTGGTGCCGGGGCACAACGGACGCTTCGTGCTGGCGAAACACGCCTGGAACGATCCGCTGATCCAGCTGGCAAAAGCCAGCAAGGATAAAAATTATCGGTTGCTGACGCCGGAACTGGGCGAGCCCGTCCGGGTAAGCGACAGCGCACAAACCTTTCGTGCGTGGTGGGAATAATGTTTAAGCGAGAAGCAGAGGGGGACTGCAGTATGACCATTTCCGCTCAAGTCATCGACACTATCGTCGAATGGATCGACGACAATCTGCACCAGCCATTACGAATTGAAGAGATTGCCCGCCACGCGGGTTACTCGAAATGGCACCTGCAGCGGCTATTTATGCAGTACAAAGGGGAGAGTCTGGGGCGTTATATTCGTGAACGTAAGCTGCTGCTGGCGGCGCGCGATCTGCGAGAATCCGACGCCCGGGTGTACGACATCTGCCTGCGTTACGGGTTTGACTCGCAGCAGACGTTTACCCGTATCTTCACCCGTACGTTCAACCAGCCGCCTGGAGCGTACCGCAAGGAGAACCACAGCCGGACGCATTGAACGCAAACCAAAACAAGCCGGGCCAGGCGAAGCCGCCACCCGGCTTTTTTATTGGCTCAGGATGCCAGGGAAAACCACCGTCGCCAGACGAAACGCAGCACGAAGAATTCAATCGCCCCGAGCAGTAAAAACCACACGCAGAACAGAATGGTGTAAAGCTGGTTAAGATCGACCATGTGAAAGGTCTGAACCAGCTTCTGCGCCAGCACCAGCCCAAGCGAAGGCGCCGGGAGCAGCAGGCACGAAAGCAGGGCCAGTAATAAAATGCCGCCTGCGGTGAGCAGCGATTCTAGCGGGTGTTTCATCGTAATGTTAATCGTCAGTTAAAAATGTCATTGTCCGGCATTCTGTAACGTAAAGCAATATCAGCCCCGCTGACCCTTTTGAATAAAACAAAGACATTATTACTGCGCACAAATAACAACATACGACCCGGCGTTTATATTAATATCGCGTTATGTAAATAAACGTCCGTATCAGGAAAATAATTTTACAAATGTATAGGTGCTATAACCAATTAACGTGGCAATAACAATGGCCGCGATAACGTATAACACCAGTCTGCGCCCGCGATAAATACCCCACATGGTTCCCCCTCGTTTAGTTTTGGTTTAGAAATATTTTGTAAAAATCAGATCATCGAAATAGTTTTAATCAGTTTTGAATAACCGAGAAGTCATTATATTGCGGTAGATCAATTTTACCCGCAAGACTTTAAAATGAATTTATTTAAGCCCGAAAGGAATTCAGGCTTCTGTTCACCGGAAATTGAAGGAAAAATACGATGACTGAAAAAAAATTGACTCCTAACGTGCCGCCTTCCGGCGGGCTGGCATACCAGCAGACCGTAGAGCAGGCTCTTGCACATGCGCAGAGCCAGGCAAGCGGTCTGGACCGTGCAGAGGCGCAGGCGCGTCTGCAAAAAACAGGTCCGAACGCGCTGCCGGAGAAAAAAGGCAAACCCGCCTGGCTGCGTTTCTTAGCCCATTTTAATGATGTGCTGATTTATGTCCTGCTGGCCGCCGCCGTATTAACGGCAGTAATGGGCCACTGGGTTGATACGCTGGTTATTTTGGGCGTCGCGGTAATCAATGCCCTAATTGGTCATATTCAGGAAAGCAACGCGGAAAAATCCCTGAAGAGTATTCGTAATATGCTCGCCAGCGAGGCGCGCGTTATTCGTAACGGCAGTCACGAAACAATCCCCACAACTGAAATCGTCCCGGGCGATATTATTGTATTACGCGCGGGGGATCGTATTCCGGCGGATATGCGTTTAATCGAAGCGCATAATTTACGCGTGGAAGAGGCGATTCTGACCGGTGAATCCACCGTGGTGGATAAACACGTTAATCCACTTAGCGGGGAATTACCGCTGGGCGATCGCACCAACATGGTCTTCTCCGGGACGACCGTCAGCGCGGGCGGCGGTATCGGTGTGGTCACCGCGACCGGTAAAGATACGGAACTCGGCCACATCAACCAGATGATGGCGGGTATCGAAAAGCACCGTACGCCGCTGCTGGTGCAGATGGACAAGCTGGGTAAAGCGATTTTCGTGATTATTCTGGCGATGATGGCCGCGCTGTTTGTCTTCAGCCTGGCGTTCCGCGAGATCCCGATGGGCGAGCTCCTGCTCTCCCTGATTAGCCTGGCGGTGGCCTCCGTACCGGAAGGTCTGCCGGCCATTATCTCCATCATCCTTTCGCTGGGCGTGCAGGCGATGGCGCGCAAGCGGGCGATTATCCGCAAGCTGCCGACGGTTGAAACGCTCGGCGCGATGACCGTGGTCTGCTCGGATAAAACCGGCACCCTGACCATGAACGAGATGACGGTTAAAGCGATCATCACCGCCGACGCCTGCTACCGCGTGGACGGCAACAGCTACGAGCCGGTAGGCAACATCTATCTGGAAGGTAGCGACGAGCCGGTCCACATCCAGCCGGGCACCGTGCTGGAGCAGTACCTGCGTACCATCGACCTGTGTAACGACAGCCAGCTGATTCAGGACGAGCGCGGCCTGTGGGGCATCACCGGTGGGCCGACCGAGGGCGCGCTGAAGGTGCTGGCGGCGAAGGCCAGCCTTGAGCCGGTAATGACCACGCTGGTTAACAAGATCCCGTTCGACTCGCAGTACAAGTACATGAGCACCCACTACCAGATTGGCAGCGAGGAGCAGATCCTGATCACCGGCGCGCCGGACGTGATTTTTGCCCTGTGTTCGCAGCAGCAGACCCGTCACGGTACGGAAGCCTTCAACCGCACGTACTGGGAAAGTGAGATGGAGCGCTATGCGCGTCAGGGGCTGCGCATGGTCGCCGCGGCGTTCAAGCCGGCGAACGGCGAGCAGGAACTGACGCACGATGACCTGAGCCACGGCCTGATCTTCCTCGGCATCGCCGGGATGATGGATCCGCCGCGTCCGGAAGCGATTGACGCGATTAACGCCTGCCAGCTGGCGGGGATCCGCGTGAAGATGATCACCGGGGATCACCCGCAGACGGCGATGAGCATCGGCCAGATGCTGGGGATCGCCAACAGCGAGCAGGCGGTCACCGGCTACGAGCTGGAGAAGATGGACGACGCCGCGCTGGCGGAAGCCGCGGTGAAGTATGACATCTTTGCCCGTACCAGCCCGGAGCATAAGCTGCGCCTGGTGAAAGCGCTGCAGGACAAAGGCGAAATCGTTGGCATGACCGGCGACGGCGTAAACGACGCCCCGGCGCTGCGTCAGGCGGACGTGGGCATCGCGATGGGCATCAAGGGCACGGAAGTGACCAAAGAGGCGGCGGATATGGTCCTTACGGACGATAACTTCGCCACCATCGCCAGCGCGGTGAAAGAGGGGCGTCGCGTTTACGACAACCTGAAGAAGACCATCCTGTTCATCATGCCGACCAACCTGGCGCAGGGGCTGCTGATTGTGATTGCGCTGCTGGCGGGGAACATTATTCCGCTGACGCCGGTGCTGATTCTGTGGATGAACATGGCCACCTCAGCCACGCTCTCCTTTGGCCTGGCCTTCGAAGCTGCCGAGCGCAACATCATGCGCCGCCCGCCGCGTCAGACCGGGCAGCACGTGATGGACGCCTACGCCGTCTGGCGCGTGGCCTTCGTCGGTACCATGATTGCCATCGCCGCCTTTGCGCTGGAAGCCTGGCTCGCCCCGCGCGGCCACAGCGCGGAGTTCATCCGCACCGTGCTGCTGCAGATGCTGGTCTGCGCCCAGTGGGTATACATGATTAACTGCCGCAACATCGAAGGGTTCTCCCTCAACCGTGGTCTGCTGGCAAACAAAGGGATCTGGCTGGTGACGGGCGTGCTGTTCCTGCTCCAGGCGGCGATTATCTACCTGCCGTTTATGCAGATGCTGTTCGGTACCGAAGCCCTGCCGCTGCGCTACTGGTTTGTGACCCTGGCCGTTGCAGGCGTGATGTTCTTCGTCGTCGAAATTGAGAAGCGACTGACCCGCAGGTTCCGTAAGTCTGCATAACTAAAACCTTACCCCTCACCCTAACCCTCTCCCCACAGGGGAGAGGGGACAGTCTGGTACTCTCCCCTGGGCTCGGTTTTCTCCCTCGCCCCTCAGGGGAGAGGGCCGGGGTGAGGGGAGACAACGCTGAGGTACTCCCATGAAACTTCCACTCCTGTTCGCACTTCTTGTCAGTACCCTGCAACCCGTCTTCGCCGCTGCGATCCCCGTTCGGGTCGCCACCGTGGAGCAAACCGCCCACGCCGCCGAGCGCCAGATCCCGGGCCGCATCGAAGCCATCCACACCGTTGAGCTACGGGCGCGTACGGAAGGCATGATTACCAAAATTAACTTCCGCGACGGGCAGTACGTGAAAAAAGGCGACGTGCTGTTTGAGCTGGACGACGCCGAGCCGCGCGCTGCCCTGCGCCTGGCGCAGGCCGAAGTGAAAAGCACCGAAGCCACGCTGCGCCAGGCGCAGCAGCAGCTTTCCCGCTTTGAAAGTCTCGGCAGCAGCAACGCCATCAGCCGTCACGACGTGGACAACGCCCGCATGCAGCGCGACGTCGCCAGTGCCGCTCTCGAGCAGGCGAAGGCCCGGCTCGAAGCCCGCAACGTCACCCTGGGCTACACCCGAATCACCTCGCCAATTGACGGCCGCGTGGGCCACAGCAGCTTCCACGTGGGTAGCCTGGTCAACCCAGCGAGCGGCGTTTTGGTGGAGGTGGTGCAGCTTGACCCGATACGTATCGCCTTTGCGCTGGAAGAGGGGGCATTTTCCACCAAAGCCGGACAGCATGCGGATATCAACGCCATGAAGCGTGCCTGGCAGGCGCTGATCGACAGCAACGGCCAGCGCGTCAGCGGCGAGCTGACGTCAGTGGATAACCGCATTGACCCGCGTACCGCCAGCGTGATGCTGCGCGCCGAGTTTGCCAACCCGCGCCATCAGCTCCTGCCCGGCGGCAATGTGAACGTGTTTTTGCGTCCGGCAAGCGAGCAGCCGGTGCTGACCCTGCCTGCCGCAGCGGTGCAGCAGAACGGCGACGGGTTCTTTGCCTGGGTGGTTAATGCCGACGGAAAAGCCGAAATGCGCCCGCTGAAGGTCGCCGGACAGATCGGCCAGCAGTTCCGGATTTTATCCGGCGTGAAGTCCGGTGAGCGAGCGATTACTGACGGTGCGCAGCGCGTGCAGCCCGGCGCTGCTGTCCAGATACTGAATTAAGGAGCCATCATGCTGACGTTTTTCATCAAACGCCCGCGCTTCGCGATGGTGATTGCGCTGGTCATCACCCTGCTGGGGGCCATTGCGCTGAGGATTATTCCGGTGGAGCAGTACCCGCAGATCGCGCCGCCGGTGGTGAACGTCTCTGCCAGCTGGCCGGGCGCCAGCTCGGCTGACGTGGCGGAGGCCATCGCCACGCCGCTGGAGACGCAGCTGAACGGCGTGGACCATATGCTCTACATGGAGTCAACCAGTTCGGACGAAGGCACTTACAGCCTGAACATTACCTTTGCGGCGGGCACGGATCCGGATCTCGCGGCCATCGACGTGCAAAACCGCGTGGCGCAGGCCGTGGCGCAGCTGCCGACCGAGGCGCAGCAAAATGGCGTGCAGGTGCGCAAGCGTGCCACCAACCTGATGATGGGGGTAAGTCTTTACTCACCGAACAACACCCACACGCCGCTGTTCGTCAGCAACTACGCCAGCACCCAGGTGCGCGAGGCGCTGTCGCGTCTGCCCGGGGTGGGGCAGGTGCAGATGTTCGGCGCGCGCGACTACAGCATGCGCATCTGGCTGCGCCCGGACCGCATGAACGCCCTGAACGTCACCACCGACGACGTGGCGCAGGCGCTGCGCGAGCAGAACGTGCAGGGGGCGGCGGGCCAGGTGGGCACGCCGCCGGTATTCAACGGCCAGCAGCAGACCCTGACCATCAACGGGCTGGGGCGCTTAAGCCAGGCCGACGACTTTGCCGACATCATCATCCGCGCGGGGGATATGGGCCAGCTGGTGCGCCTGAAGGACGTCGCCACCATCGAGCTCGGCTCGCGCAGCTACAGCTCCGGCGCGCAGCTGAACGGGCACGACTCCGCTTATCTCGGCATCTACCCTACGCCGTCCGCCAACGCCCTGCGCGTGGCCGACGCGGTGCGCGCGGAGCTGGAGCGTCTCTCGACGCGCTTCCCGGATGACCTGGTCTACGAGGTGAAGTTCGACACCACCTCCTTTGTTGCCGCGACCATTAAAGAGATCGGCGTCTCGCTGGCGCTGACGATGCTGGCGGTGGTGGTCGTGGTGTCCCTGTTCCTGCAGAGCTGGCGAGCGACGCTGATTGTCGCCCTCGCCATTCCGGTGTCGCTGGTGGGCACCTTCGCGGTGCTCTACACGCTCGGCTACTCCGCCAACACCCTCAGCCTGTTTGCCATTATTCTGGCGCTGACCATGGTGGTGGATGACGCCATCGTGGTGGTGGAGAGCGTCGAAACGCTGATGGCGGAAGGGCAGAGCCGCACGGCGGCGACCGCGCTGGCGCTGCGCCAGATTGCCGGGCCGGTCATCGCGACGACGCTGGTGCTGCTGGCGGTATTTGTGCCGGTGGCGCTGCTGCCGGGCATTGTCGGCGAGCTGTACCGCCAGTTCGCGGTTACGCTTTCCACCGCCGTGACGCTCTCAAGCCTGGTAGCGCTGACCCTGACGCCCGCCCTGTGCGCGATGCTGCTGCGTCCGCGCCCGGTGAAACCGGCGGCAGTCTATCGCGCCTTTAACCGCGGGCTGGACGCCACGCGCGGTTTCTACACCCGCATCGTGAATGTCTTAAACCTGCGTCCGTGGCTGGCGCTGCTGGTCACCGCAGGCGCGGCGGCAGTCGTGCTGTTCAGCTTTACGTCGATGCCAAAAGGCTTCCTGCCGCAGGAGGACCAGGGCTACTTCTTCGCCAGCGTCCAGCTGCCGGAAGCGGCCTCGCTGGAGCGCACCGAAGCGGTGATGACCACCGCGCGGGAGCTGATCGCCAAACATCCGACGGTGGAGGACGTGATTCAGGTCTCCGGGTTTAACATCCTCAACGGCACCAGCGCCTCCAACGGCGGGTTTATCTCCATCATGCTGAAGGACTGGAGCGAGCGTCCGCCGCTGGAGGAGGTGATGGGCACCCTGCAGCGCCAGCTGCTGGCCCTGCCGGAAGCCACCATCATGACCTTCGCGCCGCCGACGCTGCCGGGGCTGGGCAACGCCTCCGGCTTTGACCTGCGCATCCAGGCTCAGGCGGGGCAGAGCCCGGCGGAGCTGGAGCGCGTGACGCGAGAGGTGCTGGTGAAAGCCAACCAGCACCCGCAGCTGACCCGCGTGTTCACCACCTGGAGCAGCAACGTGCCGCAGCTGACGCTGACCGTTGACCGCGAGCGCGCCGCCCGCCTCGACGTGCCGGTATCGCGCATCTTCAGCAGCCTGCAGACCGCCTTTGGCGGCACGCGCGCCGGGGATTTCAGCATCAATAACCGCGTCTACCACGTGGTGATGCAGAACGAGATGCAGTGGCGCGAGCGCGCCGAACAAATCAGCGAGCTGTTCGTGCGCAGCAACAGCGGCGAGCGGGTACGCCTGAGCAACCTCGTCACCATCACGCCGACCGTCGGCGCGCCGTTCCTCCAGCAGTACAACCAGTTCCCGTCCGTGTCGGTGAGCGGCTCGGCAGCAACTGGGGTGAGCAGCAGCACCGCGATGGCGGTGATGGGCGAGATCCTGGCGGCAAGCTTGCCTGCGGGGTACGACTACGCCTGGAGCGGCATGTCTTATCAGGAGCAGCAGACCGGCAATCAGGCAATATGGATCGTGCTGGCGGCGGTGGTGATGGCGTGGCTGTTCCTCGTCGCCCAGTACGAGAGCTGGACGCTCCCGGCGAGCGTGATGCTCTCGGTGCTGTTCGCCCTCGGCGGGGCGCTGGTCTGGCTATGGATGGCGGGCTACGCCAACGACGTGTACGTGCAGATTGGTCTGGTATTGCTGATAGCATTAGCGGCCAAAAACGCGATTCTTATCGTCGAGTTCGCCCGTGCGCGGCGGATGGACGGAATGGCGATTGTCGATGCCGCGCGGGAAGGGGCCTCGCGCCGCTTCCGTGCGGTGATGATGACCGCCGTATCGTTCATTATCGGCGTTCTGCCGATGATGCTGGCGACCGGCGCAGGAGCCCAGAGCCGCCGCATCATCGGCACTACGGTCTTCAGCGGCATGCTGGTGGCGACCGTGGTGGGGATCCTGTTCATCCCGGCCCTGTTCGTGCTGTTCCAGCGCCTGCGCGAGTGGGGCCACGGCCTTACGGACTCGTCGCCCACAGCTCGCAGTGCTTCTGCACCAGAGAAATTAGCGAGCCGCCGTCGGCAATAAAGTCCCGCATGCGCTGCGCCTCGCTCTTGCCCTGCTTTAACAGCAGGGCAATTTCATTGATTGCGCTCGTCGCGCCGAGCTTATCGGCCGACGGCGCCACCTGCTCCAGCAGCCAGGCGATGTCTTCCGCCACGGTTCGTTGCTCGCCGGTATGCACGTCCGTCAGGATCCCCTCCAGCCCGTAGCGACACGCCTGAAAACGGTTAAAGCGGTAGAGCAGAAAATCCCGTTCCTGATGCTTATACGGCCGCGAGGTCAGCAGCCAGTGGGACGTCGCCTGAATAAGCCCGGCGATGTTAATCGCGTGGCCGAGCGTCAGCGGCGTATCCATCACCCGCACCTCCACGGTGCCGAAGTGCGGGCTGGGGCGAATATCCCAGTGCAGATCCTTGATGCTGTCGATCATGCTGGTGGAGCTCAGGCGGCGGAACAGCCCCTCGAACTCCTGCCAGCTGTTGACCCACGGCATCTGTCCGTTATCCGGGAACCCGGAGAAGATATTGAGCCGCGACGAGGAGAACTTCGTGTCGGTGCCTTGCATGTACGGCGAGGCGGCCGCCAGGGCAATAAAGTGCGGCACAAAGCGCGACAGGCCGTGCAGGAGGTAAATGGCGTCATCCCCGGTCCGGCAGCCGACGTGAACGTGCTGACCGAATACCGTCGCCTGCAAAATCAGATAGCCAAAGCGCTCCAGCGTGACGTTATAGCGCTCGTCGTCGCACACCTCCTGGCGCTGCCATTTCTGGAACGGGTGCGTCCCACCGCCGCAGATCTGGATATGCTGCTCCGCCGCCGCGCGCAGGATGCTCTGCTGCATCACCGAGAACTGCGCCGCCGCCTGGTCGATGGTCTGACACACGCCGGTGGCGATTTCGAGCATGCTTTCGGTGATATCGTGTTTGACTTCACCGCCTTTGATGTCGTCTTTGACGGCGGCGATGAGCGCGGAGGAGTCCTGGCTGAGATCGTAGCCCGGCGGGTTAACCACCTGCAGTTCGAGCTCGATGCCAAGGGTGAACGGTTCAGAGGATTTGAAATCGGGTAAAGGCATGGCGCACTCCGTTGTCTGTGAATGTTGAGTATAGACAACGGGAGTGGCGCGCTCGTCTCAGGGTGGTATAACTGATAGCAGGCTTAGCAAAAGGGGAGTGACTCATGTCTGACTATCCAACCATTGCGCTGATAGGACCCGGTGCGATTGGCACCACCATTGCCGCGGTACTGCATGACGCTGGCCGCACGCCATTGCTCTGCGGACGGACCGCGCATCCGGAATTACGCCTGCGCCATGACGAAGGTGAAACGGTGGTGCCCGGTCCGGTACTAACCGACCCGACGGCCATCACGCGCCCCGTCGATCTTGTTTTTGTGGCGGTGAAAACGACGCAAAACGCCGACAGCGCCGGATGGCTGCGCGCGCTGTGCGATGAAAATACGGTGGTCTGCGCCCTGCAAAACGGCGTAGAGCAGAAGGCTCAGCTTGAGCCTTTGGTCAGTGGCGCGACTGTGCTGCCGTCGGTGGTCTGGTTCCCGGCGCAACGCGAGCCGGATGCCTCCGTCTGGCTGCGCGCCAAACCGCGCCTGACGCTGCCGGACGTGCCTCAGGCGCAGCGGGTGGTGCAGGCGCTTCACGGTACGCGCTGTGAAGTTGAGCTCTCGGCAGATTTCCCTACCGTCGCCTGGCGCAAGCTGCTGCAAAATGCGGTCGCCGGGCTGATGGTGCTCGCCAACCGCCGCGCCGGAATGTTCAGGCGCGAGGATATTAGCGAACTTTCGCTGGCCTACCTGCGCGAGGGGCTGAGCGTCGCCCGCGCCGAAGGGGCGAAGCTGAACGATGACGTAGCGCAGGAGATCCTGGCGAACTTCCAGCGCGCGCCTGAGGACCTCGGCACGTCGATTCTCGCTGACCGTCAGGCGGATCGTCCGATGGAGTGGGATATCCGCAACGGCGTGATCCAGCGCTACGGCCGCAAACACGGCATTGCGGTGCCCATCAGCGACGTGGTGGTACCGCTGCTGGCGGCGGGGAGCGAGGGGCCGGGTTAACGGTTACTGTTTTTCCGTTCGGCAAAGTAATGGGCGGGCGTGCTGCCCATCGCTTTTCTGAACATGGTGATAAACGCGTTCACGGATTCGTACCTGAGAGTGGGGGGCGATAGAGAGGCGGGAAGATAAGTGAATATGAATTTCAGCTTTGTGCCATAATTTTACGTGGTTATCCTGGTAGCGTGTTAATCTGTCGGGAGCAGAACCCGGGAGGTTCAAATGCTTTATAGCTGCATGAATAATACAAAATGGAATGAGATCCGCATGGCAATGGTTAGCATGGAATCTCCCCCCTTATGGAAAATCACTTTTCTCAATGGCTATGAATCTGCAGTTGATGGCGAGTGGTTTTACCATTTCTGTGAAGGTGGCTATTTGGATATCAAGTATCTTGATATTATGACACACTCAGTAGAACAACATACCATGGTAGGTACTATTCTTCGCGCTATTCATCTCCCTGGAATCGAGGTATCAACTGGTTATAGAATTTGGGGATACGCAGATTCGGTCAGCTATGTAGATTATCTTTAACTAGATAAAATCGTTTCATGGCTAACAGGAATAAGTTAGTCTTTGCGTAGAATTGGCCTCTACTCCTCACTGTCTAAGCGTTACGCTGAAAGTTATTAATTCAAAGTCAATACAATCAGACATCTTCCCATAGCGGCATCAATTCTCCAGGTAATTGTTCCTTATCAAACCCCTCAAACCAATACACTGAGCCTTGCGGTCCAATAATCGGCACTTCTCCCCACCCCGGATGAAACAATGCGCGACTCCAGTCAGGCTTGAGACGACCACGCCGTTTAAGGCGCTGACCATTACACGCAGTTGCTCGTATTGAAGGAAAATTAATAAAGAAACTTAACGGCATTTTCTCTTTGCGCGCACGTTGTAATTGCCTTGATATCCAGTCCTGGTTACGTCTGCGAAGTTTTTGTTTCATTGGCTACTGTTCTGATTCTACTCACTTATCAATCAATGCTCTCACTGTAATCCGACGCCATGCTTTCTACAAGAGTGTCCGTTCTTAACTCAGTGCGGACCTTACCCACTTTTCTGCCCTTTCCGTATCATGAGCAGACGGTGATAGCGTCCGCTCAATGTTGATGACTGTATGTGCATTAGTATAGCCATGCATCTTCTGTCATCAAAATGATGAAGCCACTCGTGCTTTTATCGGATAAACGTTCTTTTTACGCGAACAGAGGTTATGAAATAGGGAATCCAAATTAAAGCCGTAATTACGTTTCTAAAAACAGGTACAAGCTCATTATATCCAATTTCAGCGCCAGGAATTAATGTGTAAAGCAGATAGGTATTAAATGACATTGTCGTCACGATTGATATTAAAAACAAAATGTAAAGCTTTGGTAGCGATTTCTTCTTTCTTAGGAAAAATGAAAGGACGGTGGCTGTAAAAAGAAACTCGCCAATATAAATAACCAGGGAAACTATGAAGAAAATTTTTGCATTTGCATTCAGGTGCCAATAATTATCTATCGTAAATTTAAATGCATCTGTCATTGCAAAAAGATAGGAAGCAGCAGTAACCACTAATCCTATAAGGGGGAGAAAAAGAAATCCTCCAATTTTCCTGAAATTTTTATCTTCACAACTGTCGCAAAACTCTCTGTCCTGAGGTATTTCGACCCCACACTTTATGCATCCCCATTCCATATATGGACCTTTGAAGTATTTTATAATTTACAATAGATTAAACGAAGTCTATTACAAACGCAACTGACTGATAAATAAGTATGCTGTGCAGGTAACTTTTTCGAGTAAATTTGTGTTAAGGGGAGATTCCCGCAGCACAGATATTCATTCTAAGTTCCTACCACGGACCGCGCTTTGCTAATAACGGTTCCTAAAACATTTCTTTCCGACAGTTCCCGACCGGAAACGAATATTTAAAGTAAAGTGCTACCGCTGAACACCATAAGGTTCTCTGTTGCACTTCAGTCCAGCTTCTCGATACTCATCCTAACCGCTTTCAGCGTTCTCCTGCGGATCCAGCCGCTGCCCGCCCGTATTACCAGCCAGTAAGCCACCATCATGAGCCGGGTGCTCCTGTCCGGGCAAAAGACGAACGTTTCCGTACTGAGTTCATGCTGGCCTGGCGCCAGTTCCTTTACCTGGTAGCGCAGCAACAGTGTCGCGCTGCCCGGCACGGCAGGCGTCTGAAACGCGCTGGCATCCGGCACGCTTTCCAGACCGAAATCTGCACGCCAGAATTGCCCTCTTAAGCCATAGCAAAGCTCCGATGCTGAATCTTTCAAAAGGGTGAAACTGTGTAGACCAAAGTTGCTGATTGAATCAGCCTGCTGATCGCGCAGAAGTTTTTGCGGTAATTGCCGCAAAGCCATCAACCGACGAATCACAGCATCTTGCCGGACGTCAAAGTTGGCAATCAACGGCAGAATATATTCAGGGTGCGCAGTATGAATGACCGTTCGGTGTTTTTCATGAAACTGGAACTGAGGTAAAAAAGCGGGGACATCCTGCCACTGAGCAAGCGCTTTGCGGGTTACGAATCCAGGATTCAGCATTTCTCTTCCTTGTCATCCCTTGAGTGCAGCCAGAGTATCAGATGGCGTGCTGCAGGCAATCACCAGGAAAAGAGAGGGGGTAGGGCAGTAAATGTAACAAGCCGGTTGGGTTAACGATGTTCGCTTCTTTGCGAATTGAGCAGCTGAGTGATTTCTTTGCGCTTTCTTGTTGCCCATTCGGGCTTGACTGAGAGCATTAAACTGTATTCCTTTCTGAAATAAACTTCTCTGTATTCCCGTTCAGATGAATGTTTTGCTGCATAGGTTGAGGCCAGCCCCGCCACGGCACTCTCCACAAACCAATAAAGAATTTCATCGTCACTGAGCGTTACTTTTCGCTGTATTTCAAGACCCCTTTCACTGATGATAAAATGATATTCTTTCCCGTGAATTTCCAGATAGGGAGTTGCAACCCCATCAGGTAGGTCAGGGATAAAGAAGTAATGATTTGGTCTTGTGCCTCCCCCAAGTTGCTCACCTATTTTTAGAAGTTCGTTTCGTAGTTCTTCAATCGTTTTCATCAGCATTCCTTTGTTATTTTATGTGAACCACTCATTTTCGCAGAATGGGTGCACAGAGTCTGCTCGCGATCACTTCCCCACAAACGCACTCACAGGCAAACCGAAACGCTTCGCCAGCGCACGCATATGATCCAGGGTCAATGTGCGCTGTCCATTAAGGATCCGACTTACCAGAGACTTTTTGCCAATCTCGTTCTCGAAATCGCTCTGAGTGAGTTGGTACTGATCCATCAATGTTCGTAATAACGCAACGCCTGACGGAATGCGGGCAACACGCGCGTTAAATTCTGCAAACTCCGGAGACTCGTTTTCGTATTTATCGATTTTCGCGGTAAGCATCTCTACCAGCGGGCTATCGGGTTCGTGCTCAATAAGATGTTCCACCATCGCCAGAGCATCCTCGTAATCTTGTCGCGACGGGCTTGAGCCCAGGAAGGGAAGCTCGTTAGTCAGCTCGTTTGCCGCTTTGATGGCTGCTGCATAATTCATTCTTTCGTTCTCCGGTAGAGGTCCGTGAGCTTGTCATACTCTGCGTGCGTGCTGATGTGTTTAATGAAGATCTTTCCCCGCTCAAAATCAGCAAAAAATATTACTCTTAAATGTCCGCCACCTACATCAATGACCCACCATTTTTCCCGGTATTTCATCCGGTCCAGGGTGGGAAAGCGCTTTCGCATGTCGCCTGGTGACGAGTAGTGTTCCTTCTTTAGTACCCGGTAAAGATCGTCCAGGGCGAGTGCTTGATTGGGAAAATGTCTGGTCGCCGTATCGAAAGGCGCTCTTGAGACTACGTGCATCCTTGCCCTTTGTTTCCAGATTGGAAACATTATAGGTTGTGGTTGGTGAGTTGACAATGTGGAAACAACGATGGGCTGCAGTTTCCACATGCTCGTGATTACGGTTCTCATCTATTGAGTGCGCACACTTTAAGAGGTAGTGGTGAGAAATCAAAGTGAATGGCATGGTTAGGTTTTGGGTATTTATTTGATTTGCGTAGCGTATTCAGTAATTATTGAATGAGAAGGATTTCAGTGGGTGAAGGTTTTGCATACAGGAGTATATGGAAGTGTGTGAAAGATGCGTCCGCTTTGTGCCAGCAGCGGACGTTGCGCGGTATGTTAGTTATGATACGAAATGTTTGCGTAAGATTTTTTCTAATAGTGAAAAAATTACTGTGACCCTTTTTGGAGTAACCGTCTGATAAGGCCGATATAAATAAAATTGCCATTTCTCCTGTCGCAGTTCTGGCAGGGGTTTTATGAGTTGACCATTTGCTAAGTACTCTCTACAGATAAAATCGCTGGACTGTACAACCGTTTTGCCAGCCAAAGCGGCCTGAATTTCTGCGTATGGGTCCGTAGTATAAAATTTAATATGACGAGGGACAAAGGTATTCACTGCGTCACTCATAAATTCAAAGATTTTTCCCGTTTCAGGATTAAGTAAACCACTGAATGGATAACGTTGCCGAAGATCTTCTAAATCCGTTGGAGCTCCCAGGCGCGCAACGAGTTCTGGGGATGCTACTAAAATATGTTCCACCTGCGTGATATTTTTAATGATAAAGTTTGGATTAGGTTCTCGCCCGACGCGTATACCTATATCGATACGATGCTCGACAGTATCAAGTTTCATCATGTCTAAACGCCAGTCGATAAATAATTCAGGATATGGGCGTAGCGCAGTCAATAGTTCATATAATACTTGTTCATGCTTTGGAAATCGAAGCGACGTGATACGGACAATGCCCTTCATTTCATTATCATCTTTCGCCGTCTGAAATAGTTTTTCCGAATCCTCAAGCAGTCGCCTGGCTTGAGGTAAAAAAAGCTCACCGAAGCTTGTGAGAAAGATCGAGCGAGTATTGCGTCTGAAAAGGGGTTCATCAAGCTGTTTCTCCAGCTCAGCGATTGTTCGTGTTACAACCGATGGTGAAACCGAAAGCTTTATAGAGGCTTCGCGGAAGTTGAGGGTCTCAGCGGCGATGATAAAAAACTTCAGAGCATCAAGTTTGTTCATGATTGTTGTGAAAGTTGCAATAATGTTTTTTGATATTAGCAATTAATTTGCAATTATTCCAATCGTATAATCAAACCATCAAACAAGTAATCTATCGTATCCTTTTATCAGAACTTTGAAGAGTAATTTATGGCAATACAACCAGTAGAATTAAACAAAGCCTATCGTTTATTGCAGCTCGGGCCAACGACGATGATATCGGCTAAAAATAATGGTATTGAAAATGTCATGGCTGCTGCCTGGGTGGGATTAGTAGGCAATAACAAAGTGATGGCTTTTATAGGTCCACAGGCATTTACACGCGGCCTTGTCGAAAAAAGTGGATATTACGTTGTCCAGGTCCCAGTAGTAAATCAGATGGAAATGGTTTTATATGCAGGCGGTCACAGTTATTCTGACACACCCGAAAAAAACAATAAAATCCCACTTTTTTATCAGAAAGAGTTTGATCTGCCTTTAGTTGTAGGTTGCGCTGGCTGGCTAGTCTGTAAGGTTATACCCAATGAAGAAAATGAAAAGCAGCACAACTTGTTCATGGGGGAAATTGTCGGAGCATGGAGTGATGACCGCGTTTTCAGGAATGGGCACTGGATTTTTGATGATGCGCCTGATGAACTACGTACTGTCCATTACGTAGCTGGCGGACAGTTTTACGCCATTGGCAAAGGTACAAAATTTAATTATGGTCCGGGAAAAGACTAATCCTTACTTCTGTATAAATGTAGCCATAGAAAATAGCTACATAGAGGTAAGAACACCAAAATCAACCCATTAAAGATGTCCGCTCTTCGCTCTTAACAGACAATCAATAAATAACATTGTATTTTGTATGAGGCCGAAATTCTGCTTCTTACCCAGCAGAATTCCAGCCTTCCATCACCCGTCTCAGTGCGCCGTGATATACGGCTCCTTCACAAACTCCGCCAGCAGCCAGACCATATCATGCAGCAGCCCGGTCAGTTCTTTCGCCACGCTCATGGGCAGTGTTCCGCCCATCACCGCCAGCGTTAACGCTACGGCATAATCCACCTGCAACGTCGTTTCCTGCCAGCAGTCCGGCACGCAGGAGTTTATCTTTTCCCCCGAAATTAGCTGTTCAACCAGATACGGCGGAAGTTCCGAGTCACAGCACTCGCGCAGCCGTTTCAGCGCAGCCAGTAATCGCGTACAGTGCATGGCAAACGTCACCGCGTCGTCAGTTTCCACCAGTACGCTTACGTAAGCGGCGCAGGCATCGGACAGTTCGAAGAGATCCGCGGAATCGGAATTTGGGTGGTTGATGAGATGATGAACAGCGCTTTCCTCAGAAAGCGCGTAGGAAAATTCAGGGATAGTCGCCATTTAGCATCCTCTTTGTCCAAAAATGTCATGTCATGCTAACGGGTTCCTACGCCCGGTTACGGATGTGCCGCAACGCAGGCACTTTACGGCGGTGAAAAAAGGAAGGAAAGGGGATGCCCCTGAATTACATAAGGTTGCTTGCAGGTTTGCGAGGCGGCTTCCAGAACGGCATTGCCGGGTGGCGGCTACGCCTGACCCGGCCTACAAAAATCACAGCCCTGTAGGCCCGCGCTAGCGCAGCGCCGCCGGGCATTCCTGCTGTAAAACGGGTTTTTGCCGATCGTGAGTGAATATCTGCCATTTTATGTCCGACGTACTCAGGGTAAAAATGGCCGTGGCCAGCGTGTTCTCTTCATCCGGGTCCTGTGGCGAGAGACGATAAATCGGGAGCGCGGGATCATGCTGGTCTGAAAGAATACCCAGAGCCGCTGCAGCATCAAGGTGAGATTGCGTCTCCAGCCAGGCGTTTAGCCGCTGCTGGCGTGACCGGGAGCTGTCAGTGATTACCTGCTCAACCGCATCAAGCTGAGGGTGGATAAGGTGATTAGCATGGGCGAAAACGTCCCGCAGCGGCGTGACGGAACAGCCTGTTCCCGTCGCCTCCACGCTGAACAGCCGGTTGTCTCCCATTTGTCCCAGCGTATGATGAAAGGCTCCGGCGCGTGGTGATGAGGTCAGTATAGTGATAGCTTCATCCAGGCTGGCGGCATTCAGCGCAGCGCGGGCAAGTATCTGGCGCGGCATGCCGTCCGGACGGTGCAAAGCGCGTATGTTATTCACCGTATTCACTACGCCCTTTTCGTTTACGGCGAAGGTATGTCCGCAAATCGATCCCGGATAAGCAAAACTGGTGAACGCCAGGCCGTCATCCGGGGTGATGCTGACGATGGCGCAGTCATTGCGAAGCTGCGGGAAACCGTCTTCATTATGCGCGATAATCAGCTCTCCCACAGCGGTGCTTCCCGCTACCGTGGTGCAGCCATCAGAGGTTGAGCGCACCAGATCGCCGCGGCAGTTCCAGGCAAACACCTCATCAAACGGTGCATCCAGGCCCTCGGCCAATCCCTCCAGCTCCTGCCAGATTAGTGGATACGCAGACTGCACCAGCGAGCGCATGCTCCGGGTCTGTTCTGCGTCTTTCATAGCGGTAACGGTTTGCCACAGCGCCGTTTGCGTCAGTTTTGCATGCCAGGCCTCGCGTCCGAACGCCCCAAGCGCCTGACCTACTGCAAAAGCGGAACCACGAATGTCGATTTTTTTCATAGGGTTATCATTCACTTCTGTTCAGGATACGTGTTGCAAAAATTCTTTCAGGCGTGGATTGCGACTGCTATTCAGCAGCATATCAGGTGGACCATCTTCGGCAATGGTACCGCCATCAATAAAGATGAGCCGCGATGCCACATCGCGGGCGAAGCCGATTTCATGGGTCACAATCACCATGGTCATGCCTTCTTCGGCCAGCGAGCGCATGACTTTCAGCACCTCATGCCGTAATTCGGGGTCCAGGGCTGAGGTCGGCTCATCGAACAGCATCATTTTCGGCTTCACCGCCAGGGCTCTGGCGATGGCCACGCGTTGCTGCTGACCGCCAGATAGCTCTGATGGGTAGTGACTGGCGCGTTCGCGTAAGCCAACGCGGTCCAGCAGCGCCAGCGCCTGTTCCCGCGCGGCGGCTTTGCTCTGTTTGCGTACGCGAACCGGACCAAACATCACATTCTCCAGCGCCGTCAGGTGGGGAAACAGATGGAACTGCTGAAACACCATCCCGGCTTCACGGCGGATATCACATTCGTTAGCGTGAGGATCGGTAATATGCATTCCCGCTACCAGCAGCGTGCCGGAGGAAATTTCCTCCAGCTTGTTAATGCAGCGCAGCAGCGTCGATTTGCCCGAACCGGAAGGTCCGATGATCACCACGACTTCGCCAGCATCAATTTTTAAATTGATGTCGTGCAGCACCTGAGTGGCGCCGAAATTTTTCGACACCGCGCTAAATTCAACCATGCTCATAAAATATGGATCCTCTTCTCCAGTTGCTTCAGCAGGAAACTCAGGCACAGCGTCACCAGCAGGTAGATCATTGCCACTGCGGTCCAGACTTCCAGCGCGCGGAAATTACCGGCAATAATTTCTTGCCCCTGACGAGTCAATTCCGCCACACCAATCACAATAAACAGCGAGGTGTCTTTAATACTGATAATCCACTGATTGCCTAGCGCAGGGATCATACGGCGTAATGCCAGCGGCATAATGACATGCCATAGCGTGCTGCGCTGGGATAATCCCATTGCCAGGCTGGCCTCTCTAAAACCTTTATTAATTGAGAGGATCGCTCCTCGGGTGATTTCTGCAATATAAGCACCCGAGTTAATCACAATGGTCGTAATGGCCGCCGTTACCGGGTCGATATGAATCGGTAACACCATGGGGAGTGCGAAGTAAATAAACATCACTTGCACCATAATAGGCGTTCCGCGGATTAACTCGACAAAGACTAAAGAGACTGTCTTTGATATTTTTCCTCCGAGCGCCCGGCAGGTTCCCGCCAGCAGGCCAATAACAAAACCACCCAATAAACCTGATAATGAAATAATCAGCGTCAGCTGTAGTCCTTGCAACAGCAGCGGCAGGGACTCCCAAATATATTTACTGTCGAAATTCATATGTTACCCGTTAAGATGCAACGAGGTCGGATCGCTCCGACCTGGCGGGATTATTTTGGCTGTTTAGCAAACCACTTCACGTAAATCTTGCTGTACGTCCCGTCCGCACGTAACGCCTGCAGCGCAGCGTTGATCTTCGGCGTCAGAGCGCTGTTCTTCTGCATGGCAAAACCGTAGTGCTGCGGCAGAATGCTGTCAGTCTCGCCGGTCGATTTCACTTTGCCATCGCCCGCCGTTTTTACGTAATAGAGCACGTTGGGGGAATCGTGCACCACCGCATCAAGGTTACCGGCCTGCAAATCAAGATAGGCGTTATCGATATTCGGGAATTCAACATAGTTCGCCTTGTATTTGCTTTTCATAAAGCTGGCCGCCGCCGTTCCCTGCTTTAATCCCACTTTCTTTCCTGCTAAATCGCTGAATTTAGTAATGGTGTTATCGCTGCTTTTCACCGCCATTAATAAATCAGCATCATAATAACCGTCGCTGAAATCGACGACCTGTTTACGCGCGTCGGTTATCGTAATGCCCGCCATGGCGACATCCAGATTGCGTGATTGTAAACCCGGGATCAGTCCCCCAAAATCCATCGGGCGTAATTCGTAGCTGACATCCATTTTTTTAGCTATGGCATCCCACAAATCAATATCAAAGCCGACGTATTTATCGCCTTGTTTAAATTCAAAGGGGACAAAGGCGGTATCCACGCCAACCGTTAATTTATCCTGCGCTTGTGCCACAAAACTGGCGGAGCAAGCGACCAGCGCTAACGTAACTTTTAATTTAGTGAATAATCCAGACATGATAACCCTCGGCGTCAGTGAAGAAGCGTGCATGAATGTCACCCGGCGAAATACATCGGCGGAATGGGAAAATAAAACGTTGATATGCAGGGCGCACTTTCATGCGCCAGATTTAAAGTGAAAGCTTATGCGGGAATAATCTCATCCCGGCTGTCGGGTACCGGCGTCTGTGCGCCGTTCATTACCATTGAGAGAAAACTGTAATAGCCATTGATGCCGATCAGATCCACCACGCCTTTCTCGCCCCAGAGCGCGATAGCGTGCTGCCAGGTGGCATCGCTGACCTTCTGCTGCTCCTGTAACTCCTTGCAAAAGTGATAGACCGCCCATTCATCCGGCTGCAGATCCTCTGGAAGACGCTTTTCATTAATCGCCTGCACCGACGCGGCAGAAATACCCTTCTCGCGCGCTATCGGCGCGTGAATCGCCCACTCAACAGGCTGCGACCAGTGCCGCGCGGTCATCAAAATCGCCAGTTCCGACAGGCGCTGTCCCAGCGCGCTGCGATAACGCAGATATTCCCCCATGCGTTGCGCATGCGCCATGAGCTCTGGACTGCGCAGCAGCGGCTCGAAAGGTGGCAGCAGCGCACCGCGAGGCCCGTTGATTATCTCTTCGGCCAAAGCGCGCTGCTGGTCGTCCCACTCATGCTCCGCCAGCGGCGGTAAACGATTGATCATAATTTGCTGGTCTCTTCGCGAATCACGGTGTTCAGCGTGTCCACCACAAAGTCGAGCTGGCCAGGCGTGACGATAAACGGTGGTGCGATCAGGATATGGTCGCCGTACTGTCCGTCAATGGTTCCACCCATTGGATAGACCATCAGCCCACGTGACATACAGTTTGCTTTGATTGCTGCATGCAGCTTCAGGGCAGGATCGAAGGGGGTTTTGCTGGCTTTATCGCGCACCAGCTCAACCCCCGCAAACAAGCCGCGCCCGCGCGTATCACCGACGTGGGGTAATTCCCCCAGTACTTCACGCAATGCGTTGTGCAGGTAAGCCCCCTGTTGCCTGACCGCCTGCAGCAAATTATCGCGCTCAATCACCTGCTGCACGGCCAGGGCTGCGGAAGCGGCGGTCGCGTGGCAAATGTAGGTGTGCCCGTGCTGGAACAGACCGCTACCGGCCTGCAGCGCTGAGACAACCTTCTCGCTCGCTAATACTGCGCCAATCGGCTGATAGCCGCCCCCCAGCCCCTTCGCGATGGTCACCAAATCCGGCACCACATCATCCTGTTCAAACGCATGCAATGTGCCTGTGCGTCCCATGCCGCACATGACTTCATCCGCGATATAGAGGATGCCGTATTTATCACACAGGTTGCGCACGCCTTTAAGATAGCCCGGGGTGGGCGGCGTGGCGCCGGTGGTAGCCCCCACCACGGTTTCAGCACAGAAACCAATAATGGTGTCGGGACCGGCCTCAATAATGGCTTGCTCCAGCTCGTTGAGCAGGCGCGTGGTGTATTGCTGCTGGGTTTCGTCATCGCGGCGGTCGCGATATTCATTGCAGGCCGAAACGCGGATCACGTCGATCAGCAAGGGGGCAAACTGGCGGCGACGCCATTCGTTGCCTCCTACCGCGAGCGCCCCAAGGGTATTGCCATGATAGCTCTGCTTACGGGCGATAAATTTGGTGCGCGACGGCTGTCCGATCTCAACAAAATACTGGCGCGCCAGCTTAAGCGCGGTTTCAACCGCTTCCGAACCGCCCGAAACGAAATAGGCATAGTTAAGATCGCCAGGTGCGGTGCGCGTCAGATGTTCAGCAAGCTGTTCAACGGTGTCGCTGGTAAAAAAACTGGTGTGGGCATAGGCCAGCCGATCGATCTGGCGATGCATCGCAGCCAGCACGTCCGGATGCGCGTGGCCTAAACAGGAAACGGCGGCGCCACCGCAGGCATCCAGATACTGTTTTCCCTGTGCATCAAAAATGTACGCCCCCTGGGCGCGTACCGCCACGGCGGGCGTGCTGCGTAAACTGCGGTGAATGATATGGGTCATGCGGGTCCTGCTCCTGAATGCGCTGTGCTAATAAAGCGCATCTTGCAGGATTCATTTGTATCGCGTCAATTTCATTTTGATGCAAATGTATTCTGTTTTCTTATGCCGAATGCAAATGAATCATTTTTCAGGGTTTCCCGGGCACCACATAGGCACCAGAGTCGATAAGATAGCGTTCAGCATTTTCGATTTTATTCACTGCATCCCGACCATGTCGCGCGACCAGCATCGCCAGTAAACACTCGGCGAGCCCCATGCCGGACACTACGGAAGGGAAAAATGACGGGCTGTCGACAGAGAATAGCAGCGTGCAATCGGCAGCCTGGGCTAATGGCGAGACGGGAGAATCCGTGATGGCGACAATTGTCGCGCCCGCCTGCCGGGCCGCGCGCAGGACATCCAGCGACTCACGGGAATAGGGGGCAAAACTGGTGAGTAACAGGCAATCTTGTGCTGTTAATTCACGCGTGAACACTTCGATGTTGCTCGCCAGACCATCAATGAGCGACGCTTGACGATTAAACAGTCGATAGACATAAAACAGCGACCAGGCGATAGGAAAGCTGGCCCGGAAGCCGCAAATATAGACATTCGCGGCCGCGTCCAGCAGCGATACGGCCTGCTCCATCGCCTGATGGTTTTCGTGCTGTGTAAAAGCCAAATTTGCCTGATGCGCCTGAAACACCTCTTCATACAGCTGCGGCTGAGTGCCTTTGGCGATCAGCTTCTCGGCCTTTGATACATATGTATCATTGCGCAGTCCGAGTTCATCAATGAATGCGTCCTTGAGTTCACCCCAGCCGTTGTAGCCTAATCGTTGCGCCAACCGCAGCAGCGTAGCGGGTTTTACACCGGCTTCACTGGCGAAGGCGCGCATCGATAGCACGACCAGTTGATTGGTATTCTGTAGCGAGAACTCGGCAGCACGCTGTAATTCCGCAGACAACTCACTGAATGTACTGACAATATTTTCCCTTGGATTCATAGCAAATAGTCCCGCTGTTTAAGGTTAGCGCTGCAGTTGTCAAGTGACGTTCGATCTTTGCAGACTGAACGGACTCGCGTTGTCCCGGAAACGGATGATGAAAACACAGCGTAAATAAGTCAACGGGGAGCTGAACAGAGAGCATCAGGCGTGTGAAACCCAACCTGACCGCGTCCCCAACCGTAGGCCCGCGCAAGCGCAGCGCCGCCGGGCACAGCCGCGCTGCCGTCACCCCTCGTTCAGCATCGTCAAAAACCGCTTCACCGTCCGCGAGCGTTCAAACCGCCGCCAGCACAGTGCGATATCGGTATAAAGCTCCGGCGAGCTCAGCGCGTGGTAGGTGACATTCGGCGGAGAAATGGCCGCCATGGATTTCGGCACCAGCGCGAACCCGCCGCCGGCGGAAACCATGCTCAGGGAGGAGGAAAGCTGCGACGACTGCAGCGCGTGCTGCACGTCGATTCCGGCCCGCTCGCAGCAGCCGTGAACCCGCTCGTACAGCCCCGGCGCGACCTCCTGCGGGAACAACACTACTGGCGTATCCCGAAGCCGCTCTAACGCCAGCGAACCGCACGCTGCCAGCGGATGATCGCGATGCAGCGCCACCACCATCGGCTCCCGGTCGAGGATTTTTAACTCGAACGCCTTGCTGCTCTCGCACGGCAGGCGCACGAAGGCGATATCCAGTTCACCCTCCGCCAGCATCGTCGTCAGCGACGACATATTGGCTTCCACCTGGTGAACCTGCACCGCCATATTCTGCACCTGAAACTGGCGAATCAGCGCGAAAATTTTGGGATGAAAAGCGTCGGAGCTGGTGATGCCAATCGACAGGTTTCCGTTCAGCCCGCGCGCGATGCCGCGGGCTTTTTCCAGCGCGGCGTCGCTCAGCGCCAGGATCTTGCAGGCGTCCTCGTAGAAGGCTTCTCCCGCCTCGGTCAGCTCCACGCCCCGCGTCAGGCGCCTGAACAGCGGCGTGCCGACTTCCTCTTCAAGCCGTTTGATCTGCTGACTCAGAGGAGGCTGTGAAATACCCAGCGCTTCGGCCGCCCTGGTGAAGTGTCGCTCGCGTGCAACCGCGACAAAATACCGCAGATAACGAAGTTCCATATCTAAAACGTCTCAAACCAGCATGGTTTCTATATTGGAACTCTCTGCTGAATCGGGTCAACATTTATTTAACCTTTCTAAATAAAGTTGAAGAGGACGAGCACGATGATGCATTCATCTGCCTGCGACTGTGAGGCCAGCTTGTGCGAGACCCTGCGCGGGTTTTCCGCCCAGCATCCTGACAGCGTGATCTACCAGACATCGCTAATGAGCGCCCTGCTAAGCGGCGTGTACGAAGGGGAGACCACCATCGCCGATCTGCTGGCGCACGGTGATTTTGGCCTGGGCACCTTCAACGAGCTGGACGGCGAAATGATTGCCTTCAGCAGCAAGGTATACCAGCTGCGCGCCGACGGCAGCGCCCGGGCCGCGAAGCCGGAGCAGAAAACGCCGTTCGCGGTGATGACCTGGTTCCAGCCGCAGTATCGTATCACCTTCAATGCGCCGGTCAGCCGTCAGCAGATCCACGACGCGATCGACCAGCAGATCCCCTCCGATAACCTGTTCTGCGCGCTGCGCATTGACGGCAATTTCCGCCACGCCCACACCCGCACCGTACCGCGCCAGAAGCCGCCGTACCGCGCGATGACCGACGTGCTGGACGACCAGCCGGTGTTCCGCTTTAACCAGCGTGAAGGGGTGTTGGTCGGGTTCCGCACGCCACAGCATATGCAGGGCATCAACGTGGCGGGCTACCACGAACATTTCATCACCGACGACCGTCAGGGCGGGGGCCATCTGCTCGATTACCAGCTGGAGAGCGGCGTGCTCACCTTCGGTGAAATTCACAAGCTGATGATTGACCTGCCCGCCGACAGCGCGTTTTTACAGGCCAACCTTCACCCCAGCAATCTGGACGCAGCGATCCGTTCCGTCGAAAACTAACAGGAGAACTATCGTGAACAGTGAGAAACAGTCACGTCAGTGGGCGCACGGCGCCGATTTGGTTGTCGGCCAGCTGGAAGCGCAGGGCGTGAAGCAGGTGTTCGGGATCCCGGGGGCGAAAATCGACAAAGTCTTTGACTCCCTGCTGGACTCCTCCATCGAGATTATTCCGGTGCGTCACGAAGCCAACGCGGCGTTTATGGCGGCGGCGGTAGGGCGTCTGACCGGCAGGGCCGGGGTGGCGCTGGTGACCTCCGGGCCCGGCTGTTCGAACCTGATCACCGGCATTGCCACCGCCAACAGCGAAGGCGACCCGGTCGTGGCGCTGGGCGGGGCGGTGAAGCGGGCAGATAAAGCCAAACTGGTGCACCAGAGCATGGACACCGTCGCCATGTTTAGCCCGGTCACCAAATACGCCGTCGAAGTGAGTGCGCCGGACGCGATCGCTGAGGTGGTTTCCAACGCGTTTCGCGCCGCCGAGCACGGCAGGCCGGGGGGCGCGTTTGTCAGCCTGCCGCAGGATATTGTCGACCAGCCCGCCACGGGAGCAATTTTGCCTGCCAGCGGCCCGGCGCTGATGGGCCCGGCACCGGAATCCGCCATTAACGACGTGGCGAAGCTTATCGAAAAGGCCAAAAACCCGGTCATCCTGCTGGGGCTCATGGCGAGCCAGCCCGCCAACAGCGCCGCGCTGCGCAAGCTGCTGGAAAAAAGCCGTATTCCGGTCACCAGCACCTATCAGGCCGCCGGGGCGGTGAATCAGGAGCACTTCACCCGCTTCGCCGGACGCGTCGGTCTGTTCAATAACCAGGCGGGCGACCGGCTGCTCCATCTGGCGGATCTGATTATCTGCATCGGCTACAGCCCGGTGGAGTACGAGCCGTCCATGTGGAACAGCGGCGACGCCACGCTGGTGCACATTGACGTGCTGCCTGCCTATGAAGAACGTAACTACGTGCCGGATCTGGAGCTGGTGGGGGACATTGCCGAAACGCTGAATCTGCTCGCTAACCGTATCGACCATAAGCTCGAGCTGAGCCAGCGGGCCTCCGAAATTCTGGTCGATCGCCAGCATCAGCGCGATCTGCTCGATCGTCGCGGCGCCTCGCTCAACCAGTTTGCCCTGCACCCGCTGCGCATCGTGCGGGCCATGCAGGACATCGTGAATAACGACGTGACGCTCACCGTGGATATGGGCAGCTTCCACATCTGGATCGCCCGCTACCTCTACAGCTTCCGTGCGCGTCAGGTGATGATCTCCAACGGTCAGCAGACCATGGGCGTCGCGCTGCCGTGGGCGATTGGCGCGTGGCTGGTCAACCCGCGCCGCAAGGTGGTTTCGGTCTCCGGCGACGGCGGCTTCCTGCAGTCAAGCATGGAGCTGGAAACCGCGGTGCGCCTCAACGCTAACGTGCTGCACATCATCTGGGTGGATAACGGCTACAACATGGTTGCCATTCAGGAAGAGAAAAAATACCAGCGTCTTTCCGGCGTCGAGTTCGGCCCGGTCGATTTCAAAGTCTATGCCGACGCCTTTGGCGCGAAAGGCTTTGCCGTGGAGAGCGCCGACGCGCTCGAACCCACGCTGCGTGCGGCGATGGATGTGGATGGTCCGGCCGTGGTGGCCATTCCCGTTGACTACAGCGATAACCCGCTGCTGATGGGCCAGCTCCATCTCAGCCAGATTTTGTGACTCAACATAAGGACAGAGAAATGCAAAAAGTTGCTCTCGTAACAGGCTCAGGCCAGGGGATTGGTAAAGCGATTGCGCTTCGCCTGGTGAAAGATGGCTTTGCCGTCGCCATCGCCGACTATAACGCGGAAACGGCCAGAGCCGTGGCCGATGAAATTATCCGCAACGGCGGTAACGCCGTCGCCGTGAAGGTGGACGTCTCTGACCGCGAGCAGGTATTTGCGGCGGTGGAGAAAGCCCGCACCGCGCTGGGCGGTTTCCACGTGATCGTCAATAACGCCGGGATCGCGCCGTCTACGCCAATCGAATCCATCACGCCGGAGATTGTCGACAAGGTCTACAACATCAACGTGAAAGGGGTGATCTGGGGCATTCAGGCGGCGATTGACGCGTTCCGCAAAGAGGGGCACGGCGGCAAAATCATCAACGCCTGCTCCCAGGCGGGCCACACCGGTAACCCGGAGCTGGCCGTCTACAGTTCCAGTAAATTCGCGGTGCGCGGCCTAACCCAGACCGCCGCGCGGGATCTTGCTCCGCTGGGGATCACCGTTAACGCCTACTGCCCGGGCATCGTGAAAACGCCGATGTGGGCGGAGATCGACCGTCAGGTCTCCGAGGCGGCGGGTAAACCGCTCGGCTACGGTACCGAAACCTTTGCCAAACGCATTACGCTTGGCCGCCTGTCCGAACCGGAAGATGTCGCCGCCTGCGTTTCATACCTGGCAGGACCGGATTCCGACTACATGACCGGCCAGTCTCTGCTCATCGATGGCGGGATGGTGTTCAACTAAATTCTAATAAGCTCTGACATGAGTTTTCCCCTGCACCCGTGCAGGGGCTTTTTTTTGTCTCCTCATCCATTGTGCATTACACTGCGCGCTGCAAAACTTTAGTCATTACGATCTGACAGGCGGTAACAGCGATGAACGGTACAATCACAACGTGGTTTAAAGATAAAGGCTTTGGATTTATCAAAGATGAAAACGGCGACAACCGCTATTTTCATGTGATTAAGGTCGCGAACCCCGATCTGATTAAGAAAGATGCCGCGGTGACCTTTGAGCCAACGACCAACAACAAAGGCCTTTCCGCCTACGCGGTGAAGGTCATCCCCGAAAGCAAACATCTCTATATCGCAGGCGAGCGCGTGAAGCTCAGCTCGATCAAGTCCTTCGTGGTGTTCAGCGAAGAAGAGCCTGCCGATACCAAAATCGACAAAGAGAATGCGGTGCTGTCGGTGGGGCTGCTGATGAACAGCATCAAGCCGAAATCTGATAAAAAGCCGGGCGAAATGCGCACGGTGAAGAAGCTGGCGATCACCACCTTCCAGAACACGACGCTGATCTTCACCGAAGATGAGATCGACATTGATGCCACGGTGAAGCTGCTGAAGTAATTATAGGCCGGGTGGCGGCGATGCCTTACCCGGCCTGGAAAACCCGCGCCGCCGCACGGTTTACCCCATCCTGTGCTCGCCTCTTAACATAGCCTCACGGTCAAACACCTTCTGGATCGCCCCGTGCGCCATAAACGCCGCCCGGTCGGACATATGGGCAATCACGTCCGCGTCGTGGCTCACCAGCAGATAGGTCATCTCGTGCTCGGCCTTAAGACGGTTGAGCAGGTTCAGGATCTCCGCCTGCACCGACATATCCAGCGCCGAGGTCGGCTCGTCCAGCAGCAGAAGCTGCGGGCGCAGCAGCAGCGCGCGGGCAATAGCCACGCGCTGGCGCTGGCCGCCGGAAAGCTGGTGCGGGTAGCGCCTGCCCGCGTCGGCGGAAAGCCCCACCTGCTGCAGCGCATCCGCCACCTTTTCGGCAATCTGCGTTTCGCCGTGGATTTTTAACGGCTCCGACAGAGTGCGCGCAATGGTGTGGTTCGGGTGCAGCGACGCCCACGGATCCTGAAATACCATCTGCACGTTGCGGCGAAGCTCGCCTTCAAAACGTCGTCCTGGCGTTAACGCTTCTCCCAGTAGCGCAATACTGCCGCGCCACTCGCGCTGCAGCCCAGCCAGCACGCGCAGAAGGGTCGATTTGCCGCAGCCGGATTCACCGATCAGGCTGAACGTCTCGCCTCTCTCAATGCTAAAGCTGGCGGCCGAAACCGCCGTTTTTTCCCCGAAGGTGACCTGCACCTGGTTAACCTCAACGAGCGCCATCGTTGGCCTCCTTCCACGGCTGCGAACGATCGAGCGTCGGCAGCATCTGCCCATAGGTATTGGCGTCTGGACGACAGGTCCACAGGGTTCGCGTGTACGGATGCGTCGCCTGCGGGAGATGGCTTGCCGCCATCTCATCAACCTTTTCGCCCTGATACATCACCAGCACGCGGTCGCAGTGTTCCGCCACCAGCGGCAGATCGTGGCTGATTAACAGCATCGCCATCTGGCGTTCTTCGCACTGCTGCACCAGCAGCTCGAGGATCTGGTTGCGCAGGCGGGCGTCCAGCGCGGAGGTGGGTTCATCGGCAATCAGCACCTGCGGGTTGTTGATCAGCGCCATCGCAATCATCACCCGCTGGCCCATGCCCCCTGAGAGTTCGCCGGGGTAGCGCTGGAGGACATGTTCGTTGAGTCCGACGGCGCGGAGGATGTCGTGAATGCGCGCCAGGCGTTCAGCGCGGGGCAGGCGCTGATGCAGGGTCTGCGCCTCATCAAGCTGAGCGACGACGTTTTTCGCCGGATTCAGCGCGTAGCGCGGGTCCTGCAGGACCATCGCAATCCCGTTACCGCGCAGCGCCTGCCAGCGGCGGGCGTTCAGGGACAGCAGGTCGTTGCCAAGCACGTTAAGCCGGTTGGCGCTCACGATACCGGGTTTTCGCACCAGACCCATCAGCGCGCGGGCGGACATGGACTTGCCGGAGCCGGATTCCCCCACCAGCGCCAGCCGCTCGTTGCCAAGCGTAAAGCTCAGGTTGTTGACCACGCGCGCGGCGGGGTAGTCGATATTCAGCGCATCGACGATGACGCGGGGTTCAGTCATGCTGTGGCTCCAGTACGTCGCGCAGGCCATCGCCCAGCAGGTTAAACGCCAGGCTGGCAAACAGGATGGCCCCGCCCGGAATGGCGGCAATCCACCACTGGTCGAAAATCACCTGCATGCCGTCGGCAATCATCGCTCCCCATTCGGCCATGGGCGGACGTGCGCCAAGGCCGAGGAAGCCGAGACCGGCGGCGGCCAGAATAATGCCTGCCAGATCCAGCGCCAGCCGCACAATCGCGGACGGCAAACACAGGGGCAGAATATGGCCGACCAGCAGGCGCGGGCCGCGAATGCCCATCATCCCGGCGGCGGCCAGGTAATCGCTGTGGCGCAGGCGCTGAATTTCACTCCGCGCCTGACGCGCGTAGGCGGGCCAGGTGGTTAAGGCCAGCGCCAGCGCGCCGTTGACCAGCCCCGGGCCAAGCATTGCCACAAACGCGAAGGCGAGGATCAGGCGCGGCATCGACATCACCACGTCGGTAAAGCGCATCAGGATGCGCTCCAGCCAGCCGCCGTAGTAGCCGGACAAAATTCCCACCAGCAGCCCGGCGGGCAGGGTAATAACGGTGACTAACGCCACCAGCCCGAGCGCCGGACGGGTGCCGTAAATCAGGCGCGAAAGCAGGTCGCGACCGTAGCTGTCTGTGCCCAGCCAGTGCTGGCCGTTCGGTGCCTGCAGGCGCGCGGCGGCGTCCTGCCAGTTCGGGTCAACCGGGGCCAGCCACGGCGCGAACAGGGCAATAACCCCCAGCAGCGCGATGGCTACCAGCCCGCAAAATGCGGCAGGGGAGCGGCGCAGCCGGCGTAAGAAGAGATAAAACGGCATCAGCGCACCCTGGGATCGGTTGCCCGCACGAGCAGGTCGGTAAGGTTATTGATGAGGACAAAGCAGACGCCAATCAGCAGCGTGCCGCCCATGACCGCGGTGGTGTCTCCGGCGAACAGGGCGGTGGTGAGATAGCGCCCGATCCCCGGCCATGAGAAGACGGTTTCGGTTAATACCGCGCCCTCCAGCATGCTGGTGTAGGCCAGCGCGATCACCGTCAGCAGGGTGCCGCGAATGTTCGGCAGCACGTGTCGCAGCAGGATGGTCATCTCCCCGGCACCTTTTGCGCGGGCAAGCAGGATGTACTCTTTGTTCATCTCGCTCAGGCAGGCCGAGCGCGTCAGGCGGGTAATGCTTGCCAGCGAGTAATAGGCCAGCAGCAGCACCGGCAGCACCAGGTGGCTGAGGGCGTTGCGGAACGCCTCGCGATCGCCGGAAAGCCAGGTATCTATCAGCGCAAAGCCGGTGCGCGGCTCGACGGTGAACTGCCAGATATCGTCCAGCCTGCCGGGGCCCGCGCTCCACTGCAGCTTCGCGTAGAACAGGGCCAGCATCAGCAGGCCGAGCCAGAAGATCGGCACCGAGTTGCCGAGCAGGGTGAGGGTTCTGATGGCTAAATCGAGCGGCGAACCGGCGTAGCGAGCGCACAGCACTCCGGCAGTCACGCCGAGCACGGCGCCGATGATTAACGCCAGCGTTGCCAGCTCCAGCGTGGCGGGGAATGCGTGCAGCAGATCCTGCAGCACCGGCTGTCCGGTGGCGCTGGCGGTGCCTAAATCCCCGTGGGCGAGGTTTTGCAGGTAGTGCCAGAACTGCACGGGCAGGGGACGATCCAGCCCAAGCTGGTGGCGAACCTGATCGTACGTCGACTGGCTGGCGTGATCGCCGACGATCTGCAGCACGCGATCGACCGGTGAAAACGCCGAGAGCGCAAACGTGACGAGCAGCAGCCCGAAGAGCGTGAGCAGCAGGGTCAGCAGGCCCTGAAGCACGCGGGTGGAAAGATGTGGCATGGGAAATCTCTTCATGCCGGGTGCGGCTTCGCCTTACCCGGCCTACAAAAACCGATAACACAGGCCGGGTCAGCGCAGCGCCACCCGGCAACAAGGGCTACTTCGTGACGCGATCGTACCAGACCATATCCGCGTTCAGCCCCTGCTGATACCCCTTCACGTTATCGCGCACCACGATCTGGGTTTTGCCCTGATCGACGAACACGTACGGCGAGCTCTGCTGCAGCTGTTCCTGCATTTTCTTGTACAGGTCCAGACGCTTCGCCGGATCCGGCTCGGCAACCGCCGCCAGCGTGGCCTTGTTCAGCTCCGGGATTTTCCAGCCGTTCAGACCGGCCACGGTGCTGGACTTCCCGTCGTTCCACGCGAAGGCGCTGGCATTGGAGTGCGCATCGAAGTAGTCAGGGATCCACAAACGAATCGCCGCCTGATGCTGCTTAGCGCGCACGCGGGCATAGACCTGGCTCCCGGCTGCAGGCAGCAGATCCACCTTCACGCCGCCCTGCGCAAAGCTCGCCTGCATTGACTGGGCAATGGTGATAAACGGCGGCTTGTTCTCCACGTCCAGCGTGAAGTGCGCGTCCTTAATGCCCGCTTTGGCGAGGATGTCTTTCGCTTTTGCAGGGTCAAACTTAAACGGGTTGTCTTCCAGCGCGCCCGGCAGGCCGACCGGCAGGAAGCTCTGATGAACAAAATACTGGCCTTTCAGCAGATTTTTGGTGATGCCTTCATAATCGACCAGCCAGCGCGAGGCTTCCCAGAACGCCGGGTTGTTCAGAAGCGGGTTGGCGCTGTTGCCGGTGTTAAACACCAGGTAATTCTGCTCCGCAGACGGGATGCTCAGCACCTTCACGCCCGGCTTGCCGTCCAGGGCGCTTATCTGATCTGCACCGAGATCGCGCGCCACGTCCGCATCACCCTGCTGGATCAGCAGGCGGCGCGAAGCCGGATCGGGGACGTTTTTAATGATGATGCTTTTCAGCTTCGGCGCGCCGCCGGGGGCGGAGTCGTTGGCTTCCAGCACGATGGCCTGATGCGGCTGATAGACGCGCATTTTGAACGCGCCGCTGCCCGCCGAGTGCATTTTTAGCCACGCGTTACCGAAGTCATTATCCTTCACGTTCGCGGCGACCTCTTTTTCATCAACGATAGAGGCAATCGGCGTGGAGAGAATATTCAGCGCCACCGACGGGCTCACGTCCGCCGTCCAGTGAAGCTGGAGGGTGTGATCGTCCACCTTTTTCAGCTGGCTGGCGATGTTGCTCGCGTCCCAGCCCAGCACGTTGAGAATAAAGGCCGGGGATTTGTTCAGCGTCACGGCGCGGGTGTAAGAGAAAATTACGTCTTCCGGGCGCAGCGGATTGCCGGAGGCGAATTTCGCATCGGGCTTGAGCTTGATGGTCAGGGTTTTTGCTGCCGCGTCCGCTTCCCAGCTTTCTGCCAGAATCGGCGTGATTTTTTCCGGATTATCGCGGTCCGGCTGCACCAGACGCTGGTACAGGCTCGGGACGGTCTGGATGCTGGAAAGCTCGTTGGCTTCGGCCGGGTCGAGGCTCACGATATCATCGAGCCCCTGGGCAACAACCAGCGTGTTGGGCGGAGTAGCGGCGTGGACAGCGCCTGAGAGCGCAGCCAGCACCAGTAACGGCAACAGTTTTTTTGTCATAGCGATCCCTGAGAAGAATATATTGTGATTGTTTTATGCTCCGCTACGTTAGGTCGAGTGTGACATTCCGCAAAGTCGAAATTCAGCTTTACTTATGCCTTCCGGGAATATCGCATGCGCTCGGGCTATTAAAACACGCTGCTTTTCGCCTGCTTTTTAACCTGCTATAACAAACTCCTTACCTTTCAGGGAGTCACCGCCGTGCCCGAAATCAATCAACATGGTCAAACCGTTAACGATATCGTTCCCGACTGGAGAGGCGCGCGCGTATTAACCCGCACGCCACTGTTCGGCCAGTATTGTCGCCTGGAGCCGCTGGATGCCGAACGCCACGCTGCCGATCTCTTTGAGGCCTACGCGCTGGGCGACGACAGCGACTGGACGTGGCTTGCCAGCACGCAGCCCACGAGCGTGGAAGCCACCGTCCACTGGATCGTGGCGAAGGTGATGGACGATGAGCTGGTGCCGTTTGCCGTCATTGATTTACGCACCGAGCAGGCGGTGGGGCTGGTGAGCTATATGGCCAACGAGCGGCTGCTCGGGTCGGTGGAGATAGGACACGTCACCTGGTCGCGTAAAATGAAAGGATCCCGCATTGGCACCGAAACGGTGTGGCTGCTGCTGAAAAATGCGTTTGAGCACGGCTACCGGCGCGTCGAGTGGAAGTGCGATTCGATGAACGTTGCCTCACGCAGGGCGGCGGAGCGGCTGGGGTTTGTCTGGGAAGGGCGCCTGCGCCAGAAGCTGGTGCGCAAAGGGCGCAACCGCGACAGCGATATGCTTTCTGTTATTGACGGCGAATGGCCACAAAGAGACGCGGAGCTGCGCGCCTGGCTGGCGGCGGAGAATTTTGACGACGACGGGCGGCAGATAAAGCGTCTTGAGGCGTTTCGGTTATAAGTTTTTTATGTAGGGTACAGCGTAAGCGCGCGGCTAATCCGCGGAAATCGCGATTTCAATCAGGCTGGTTTTTCCTGACTGTAGCCCGCGCGTTACCGCTTCGGCGATATCTGCAGCCTCGGTTACCCGGCAGCAGTGGACGCCCATGGCGGTGGCAAGCGACTGAAAATCAATATGCGGATTCACGAGGTCCATCCCGATAAAACGCCCCAGCCGCGTTGAGCTGTAGTCAGCCTGGCTCTTCATAAAGTTTTTCAGGATGTTGTACTCCCTGTTATTCATGACGATAAAGGTGACCGGCAGATTTTCGTGTGCCGCCGTCCAGAGCGCCTGCGGCGAATACAGGGAGGCCCCGTCGCCTATCAGGCAGACCACCGGCTCCCGCCCGCGTCCCAGCGAGTGCCCTACTGAGGCAGGCATCCCCCAGCCCAGTCCGCCGCCGCGCATAAAATAGTAGCGCTGGTGCTGCTGGTCAGAGATGAACCGGCGGACATGCCTGGCGGTCGCTATCGCCTCATCAACGATGGTGGTACCCGCCGGAATGGATCGGATGACTTCCCAGGCCGCGACCATCGGGGAGATCGCCGGGCGTAGCCGCTCGGCGGCCAGACGTTCCTCCTGCTGCTGCCACTCCTTCTCCCGTTCGTCGCGGGCCGCAACCAGCAGCCGCTGGTGGACCAGCGTGCTGGCGATCAGTCGCTGCTTAAGCTTTGGCAGCAGTTCGTGCAGGGACAGTTTGATATCCCCCATCACTGAAAGGCGAGTGGCATAGGTGCGGCCAAGCTCGTGCATATCCGCCGAAAGCTGATATACCGCACAGGTTTCCGGAATGGCCTCGCCCTCGCTGTACAAAATGGTGATCAGGCTTCTGCCGCCGATGATAAATACGGCATCGTAGGCGTTGATGATGCTGGCGATTTCGCTGGCGGTGGTGGGCATATTGCCCCGCCAGAGCGCATGCTGCGTAGGGAAGGGCAAATTCAGGGGCCAGGAGGAGCCGTAGACATGGGCGCTGAGCGCTTCAGCAAGCTGGACAATCTCCTGCGTCGAGCCGCTGGAGTGCACTTCATCTCCCGCCACAATCATGATCCTGCCGGGCGTAACCTGGCTCAGTTCTTCGGCCAGTTCGTCCAGCGAGCCCGCCACGGTGTGGTAGTTCACTTTTGAGGCCGTCTGTATCCCGGCGTCGCTCAGCTCTTCCATGACGTTCATCGGGAGTGAAAGCAGGACCGGGCCACCCGGAGGGTAGCTGGCCGCGTGAAACGCACGTCGCACCAGCACCGGGAGCTGGTCGGCGCTGGTAACCTCCTGCGCCCATTTCATGACCGGGGAGCCTATGGACACAATATCGTCATACAGAAGCGGGTCGCGGACGTAGTGCCGCGTGTCCTGCTGTCCGACGGTGACCACCAGCGGAGTTTTCATGATCCGCGAATTAATGAGGTTCCCCATGCCGTGCCCCAGGCCGCTGGCGGTATGCAAATTAATAAAGCCCGTTTTGCCGGAGGCTTTTGCGTAGCCGTCGGCAATGGCCACTACGGTGCTTTCCTGAAGCGCGAGAATATAGTGAATATTTTCATGGCGAAGCAGGGCATCAATGAGCGGAAGTTCGGTTGTTCCGGGGTTACCAAAAATATATTCCACCCCTTCACTCTCCAGCACTTCAAGAAGAATGTCGGCACCCGATCGCATATTTAAATCTGATAAGGACGTTAATGATTTAATCATAATGACACCTCATTCAGCATTATTTAACGCAGGCTAAAATTCTTCCTGCGTCGGACGAACAACAATTTCATTAATATCAACGTCGCCCGGCTGTTCGATGGCAAATAAAACGGAGCGGGCAATCGCGTCAGCCGAAATAGCCTGCTTGTAAAATTCATGCAGGAACTGTTTGCTTGGGGCATCAGAGCTGCCGAACTGCAGTTCGCTTTCGACGGCACCGGGAGAAATAAGCGTCGTGCGGATGGTTTTACCCGCCTCCTGACGTAAGCCTTCGCTCAGCGCGCGGACGGCGAATTTCGTGGCGCTATACACCACGCCGCCAGGGGCCAGCACTTTGATGCCCGCGACGGAGGCAACGTTAATAAAATGCCCGCTGTCCTGGCGCTGAAACACCGGGAGCGCGGCAGCGATGCCGTACAGCACCCCTTTCAGATTGGTATCAATCATCTTGTCCCATTCATCGGTTTTCAGCTCGCTAAGCGGGGCGATAGCCATAAAGCCCGCGTTGTTGATCAGCACATCCACGCGCTGGTAGGCGGCAACGGCTGCGTCAATGGCGCGCTGCACCTCTTCCTGACGGGTAACATCGGCCTTTACGGCTATCGCCTGGCCACCCTGCTGGATGATGCGGTCCACCAGGGCATTAATTTTCTCCAGACGACGGGCAACCAGCACCAGTGAAAAAGGTTTATCTGCCAGATGAAGGGCAATGGCCTCACCAATACCGCTGCTGGCACCGGTGATAACAACAACTTTGTTTGCACTATTATTCATGATCTTATCTCGCTATTGAGTGATGCAAAAAATAAAAGGCAGAGAAGCGTTAATGAATAATAAAAAAATTCATTAACGCGGTTTTTGATATATTGTGTATCGGGAATAAATGATGTTCGTATAAAACTTAATGGAGTACGGAAGAGTCTGTCAATGTCGTTTTTTAATAATTAAACTAATTGCAGGTCTAATATTTAATTCTTATAGGTAATCGAGGATATTATATAAATGAAATGGGTTAACGATAGCGGCCCTGCGAACAGGGCCTGAGGATTACAATTTGCCACTGTAAAGCACCGGACCAGTCGGGAGGCCAGTAGGCGAGCCGCCCTCTGGTTCAAGGCTTATGGCTATCGTGGCGTCAGGAGGGAGCGTTGTGTTCCTGAGGGTGACGCGTGTGGGTATGTCGTTATGCAGCAGCCCCATGGAAACCGGCGCCTGCCCGCCGGGGATCAGCCAAAGCTGCAGGCTGTGTTGCGCCGCGACAGCAGTTGGTCGAAGAGGGGCAATGCTCATATGCTGGCGGCTGGCGTCCGCGCTGACGACCCACTGCCCGTGCTGTTGGGCATCGTTGAGGACCATCAGCGGAGCGAGTTCAGGCGCACGGGTGGAATACCAGGCAACGACCGCCAGGGCGGCGAGTGAGGCGGCAACCATCCAGCCGACATAAGGCCGACTTTTGCGTAAAGGCTTTTTAGGCGGCAGATCGAGGGCGATTTTTTTCCACACCGTCTCGGGTGGAGGGACGGGCACAAGATGGCTATCCAGCGTGCTGAACATTTCCTGCCAGTACGCGACGCGGGCGGCCAGGGCGGGTTCATGGGCAACCCGTTTCTGGAACTGAAGCCGTGCTCCTCCCCGCAGCGTGCCGAGGGCATACTCTGCTGCCAGCATGTCGTCGCGTTTTTCTGCGTCATTCATAGCCCGACACACTCCCGAAGATGGTCCATTGCCCGACGTATCCAGCTTTTCACCGAGCCAAGAGGCTGCTGGAGCCAGTCGGCAATGTCGCTGTGAGACATTCCCTGATAGTAGGCGAGCGTAATGCTCTGGCGCTGCTCGCTGCTTAAATGTTCGAGACACTGCCTGAGCCGTGCTGCCTGCCCATCGTCGTGCCAGTTATTCTGCTCATCGTTCTCGCAAGGCAAAAGCGCTTCGTTATACGGCGTCTCGCGGTCGGCAGCCCGCGTTTGCCCGCTGCGCAGCCAGTCGATACACCGGTTGCGCACAATATGCGTAAGCCAGGTCATCGGGGAGCTCAGTGCAGCGTTGTAGGTTTCAGCTTTACTCCAGACGGTGATAAAACAGTCGTGAAGGATCTCTTCTGCCCATGCGCGGTCGTGCAGCATGCGCAGCGCGACGGCAAACAGGTGTGGCGATGTGAGTCGATAAAGTTGTTCAAATGCACGGCGATCGCCGTTTGCGACCGCCTGCATTAATTTCAGCTGCTGTTCAGCCAGCGCGTTATCCATATTATTCCCGGAAGGCAACGTCACACTTCCGAAGTATAGACAACTACTTAGGCATCAGGACGGTATCAATCACATCGATCACGCCGTTTTTTTGATGAACGTCATAGGTGCTAATGTTCGCCACATTACCTTTACCATCCTTAAGCTGAATATTGTGCGGGCCGTTGCTCATGATCCACAGCGGCTGACCGCTAACGGTCTTCAGCTCCGCGCGGCCGCCGCCCTGTTTAATTTTCTGCTCCAGCGCTTTCATATCGTAATTACCGGCGACCACGTGATAGGTCAGGATGCTGGTGAGCGTGGCTTTGTTTTCGGGTTTGACCAGGTTCTCGACGGTGCCGGCAGGCAATTTTGCAAACGCCGCATTGGTTGGGGCAAACACGGTGAATGGCCCTTTGCTCTGGAGCGTATCCACCAGCCCGGCCGCTTTGACGGCGGTCACCAGCGTGGTGTGATCTTTCGAGTTCACGGCGTTTTCAACAATATTTTTGCTCGGGTACATTTCCGCTCCGCCCACCATCACGGAGCCTGACGTCATGGCTGCTGATGCGCCTGCACAGAAGAGTAAAGCGCTGGTTACGAATGCAACACGGGTTAGCTTTTTCATCATCTTTCCTCGGATTAGGGAGCAAAGGGGTTGCTCACATATGCATATACGAGGGGAGGGGGGAAACTGGATGCAGGAAAATACAAAAATTTTGGGTGGGAAGATAAACGCCCTCTCCCTTGAGGGAGAGGGCTCGGGTGAGGGGAAATATCCTCAGCGGCGAACCGGCGCCCCGTTGGCCACATAATACGCGGCCGTACTTTTTGCCAGCGGCTCGCGCCCGCGAATGGCGTCGGCAATCTTTTCACCGATCATAATAGTGGTGGCGTTCAGGTTGCCGGTGATGATCTGCGGCATAATCGACGCATCCACCACGCGCAGCCCTTCCAGCCCGTGAACGCGGCCTTCGCCGTCGACCACCGCCATCTCGTCGTAACCCATCTTGCAGGTGCCGCACGGGTGGAACGCGGTTTCGGCGTGGTTACGCACGAACTCGTCCAGCTGCTCGTCGGTCTGGCAGTCAATACCCGGACTGATTTCACGACCGCGGTACTTGTCCAGCGCGGGCTGGTGCATGATCTCGCGGGTGATGCGGATCGCGTCGCGGAACTCCTGCCAGTCCTGCTCGTGGGACATATAGTTGAACAGGATCGCCGGATGCTGGTGCGGATCGCGCGACATAATGCGCACGTGCCCACGGCTCGGGGAGCGCATGGAGCCAACGTGGCACTGGAAGCCGTGCTCTTTCACCGCGTTCGAGCCGTTGTAGTTAATCGCCACCGGCAGGAAGTGGTACTGAATGTTCGGCCACTCGAACTCCTCGCGGCTGCGGATAAACCCGCCCGCTTCGAAGTGGTTGCTCGCGCCCACGCCGGTGCCGCCAAACAGCCACTCGGCGCCAATCTTCGGCTGGTTCCACCACTGCAGGGCAGGGTAGAGAGAGACCGGCTCTTTGCATTCATACTGGAGGTACATCTCCAGGTGATCCTGCAGATTTTCCCCCACGCCGGGCAGGTCGTGCACCAGCGGGATATCAAACTGCTTCAGCAGGTCAGCATTGCCCACGCCGGAGCGCTGGAGTATCTGCGGGGAGGCAATCGCCCCGGCGCTCAGCAGCACTTCTTTCTTCGCCGTTGCTTTGGACGGAATGGTGCTTTCGCCCTCCAGCCACTCGACACCCACGGCGCGCTTGCCGTCAAACAGAATGCGATCGGTCATGGCGTGGGTGCGGATGGTCAGATTCGGACGGGGTTTCGCCTGATCCAGATAGCCGCGCGCGGTGCTGGCGCGTCGGCCCTGCGGCGTGACCGTGCGGTCCATCGGGCCGAAGCCTTCCTGCTGATAGCCGTTGAGATCGTCGGTGCGCGGATAGCCCGCCTGCACGCCCGCTTCCACCATCGCCTCAAACAGCGGGTTCACGCCCGGCTTCGAGGTGGTGACGCTCACCGGACCGTCGCCGCCGTGATAGTCGTTCGGCCCCACGTCGCGGGTCTCTGCCTTGCGGTAGTAGGGCAGGCAGTTGAGGTAGCTCCAGTGCTCCAGGCCCGGCTCTTTTGCCCAGTGGTCGAGGTCCATCGCGTTACCGCGGATGTAGCACATGCCGTTGATCAGCGACGAGCCGCCCAGCCCTTTGCCGCGCCCGCACTCCATGCGGCGGTTGTTCATGTACGGCTCTGGCTCGGTTTCGTACGCCCAGTTATAGCGCTTGCCCTGCAGCGGGAACGCCAGCGCGGCGGGCATCTGGGTGCGGAAGTCAAAGCGGTAGTCCGGCCCGCCTGCCTCAAGCAGCAGGACGGTAGTGTTCGGATCTTCAGTCAGTCGTGTAGCCAGCACGTTGCCGGCAGAGCCGGCCCCGATAATGATGTAGTCAAATTGCAAATAAACCTCCCGGTTAAAATATGGACTGGAATTTACCCATCTCAACCTGGATGGACTTCACCTGGGTGTAGCTCTGCAGCGTCATGACGCCGTTCTCGCGGCCAATGCCGGAGTGCTTGTAGCCGCCGACCGGCATCTCTGCGGCGGATTCACCCCAGGTGTTGATCCAGCAGATGCCCGCTTCGAGCTGATGAATGGCGCCGTGGGCGCGGTTCAGGTCGGCCGTTACGATGCCCGCCGCTAGACCGTAGTCGGTATCGTTGGCGCGGCGAATCGCTTCTTCATCGGTGTCATAGGTCAGGATGGACATCACCGGGCCGAAGATCTCTTCGCGCACGATGGTCATCTTGTCGGTGCAGTCGGTGAACACGGTCGGGGCCACCCACGCGCCGTTATCGAAGCCTTCGCCCTTCAGCACGTCGCCGCCGCACAGCACGCGCGCGCCTTCCTCTTTGCCTTTGGCGATGTAGCGCATCACGCTGTCGCGGTGCGGGAAGCTGACCATCGGACCAAAGTTAGTGGTTTCATCGAACAGATCGCCCGCTCGGATGCGGCCCACGCGCTCAACGATTTTCTGCTCAAACGCGGCTTTGAACTTAGCCGGAACAAACACGCGGGTGCCGTTGGTGCACACCTGGCCGGAGCTGAAGAAGTTGGCCATCATGGCGATGTCCGCCGCGAGATCGAGATCGGCATCGTCGAAAATAATCAGCGGGGATTTGCCGCCCAGCTCCATCGTCACCTCTTTCAGGGACGAGGCCGCCGAGTTGGCCATCACTTTTTTGCCGCTGGCGACGCCGCCGGTAAAGGAGACTTTGGCGATGCCCGGATGCTCGGTCAGGTACTGACCGGTCTCCGCGCCCACGCCCGGCAGGACGTTAAACACGCCGTCTGGAACGCCCGCTTCGGTGTAGATCTCTGCAAGCTTCAGGGCGGTAAGCGGCGTCACTTCGCTCGGCTTGAAGATCATTGCGTTGCCCGCCGCCAGCGCCGGGGCGGATTTCCACAGGGCTATCTGGATCGGGTAGTTCCACGCGCCGATACCCGCCACCACGCCCAGCGGCTCGCGGCGGGTGTAGACGAACGAGGTCTCACGCAGCGGGATCTGGCTGCCTTCCAGCGCCGGGATCAGCCCCGCGTAGTACTCCAGCACGTCCGCGCCGGTGACGATGTCGACGGTGGAAGTTTCGGAATACGCTTTACCGGTGTCGAGAGTTTCCAGCTTTGCCAGCTCGTCGTTGCGCTCGCGCAGGATGTCGACGGCGCGACGCAGGATGCGCGAGCGCTCCATGGCGGTCATCGCCGCCCAGACTTTTTGCCCGCGCGTTGCGCTTTCTACGGCGCGATCGACGTCCTCGCGCCCGGCGGCCTGTACGGTCGCCAGGACTTCACCGTTGGCCGGGTTGATGGTCTCGAAGGTGCGACCGCTGGTGGCCGATGTATAACCACCATTAATATAAAGCTGCTGTTCTGCCATTCGGGACATAAATTCTCCTCGGTTATTCGGTCGGTAAATGCTGGCTGATAAAGTGGCTGGTCAGTGACTGGGCCTGGGTCTTATCCAGCGGTTTGCCACTCAGCGCGGCGCGCAGCCACAGCCCGTCGATCAGCGCCGCCAGCCCGTAGCCCGCCTCCTGAGCCTGTTCGCGCGGAAGCTCGCGGCGGAACTCGTACACCAGGTTCGACAGCAGGCGGCGGCTGCTCACCTGCTGCAGGCGGTAGAGCATCGGCTGGTGCATGCTGCTCGCCCAGAAGGCCAGCCAGGCCTTCATTGCCGCGCCGCTGGTCTGGGTTTCATCAAAATTGCCGGCGACAATTGCTTGCAGGCGCTGCTCCGCGCTGGCGTCCGGCAGGGCGTGCAGGCGGCTCAAAACCGCGTCGCGCAGCTGGCCGGTGATGTCGCGCATGGTCGCTTCCAGCAGACCGTTTTTGTCTTTGAAGTAGTGACTGATGATCCCCGTGGAAACGCCCGCCCGACGGGCGATCTGCGCGATCGTCGCGTCATGCATTCCCACTTCATTTATTGCTTCCAGCGTGGCGTCGATAAGCTGCCTGCGCCGGATCGGCTGCATCCCCACTTTGGGCATTGTTGCCACTCCATTCATCAGCGTTGGTTATACATTAAAGCGGTTTTTGATTGGACGTTCAATATAAAATGTGTCTTAATTGTTGCGGATTTGGATTTTAATAGTTACAAAAACAGTGAGGATACTGGATGACAGACCTTTCACAGGACAGAGAAAAAGACAAAATCAACCCGGTCGTTTTTTATACGTCCGCCGGGCTGATTTTGTTGTTTTCCCTGACAACGATCTTCTTTCGTGATTTTTCTGCCGAGTGGATTGGGCGCACCCTGAACTGGGTGTCGAAGACCTTCGGCTGGTACTACCTGCTGGCGGCGACGCTCTATATTGTCTTCGTGGTCTGCATTGCCTGCTCGCGCTTTGGTTCGGTAAAGCTCGGGCCTGAGCAGTCCAAGCCCGAGTTCAGCCTGCTGAGCTGGGCCGCAATGCTGTTTGCCGCGGGCATCGGCATCGACCTGATGTTCTTCTCCGTGGCGGAACCGGTCACGCAGTATATGCAGCCGCCGGAAGGGGCAGGGCAGACGATGGAGGCCGCGCGCCAGGCGATGGTCTGGACGCTGTTCCACTACGGACTGACGGGCTGGTCGATGTACGCCCTGATGGGCATGGCGCTCGGATACTTTAGCTATCGTTATAATTTACCCCTCACCATTCGCTCTGCGCTCTACCCGATCTTCGGTAAAAAGATTAACGGCCCGATTGGCCACAGCGTCGACATTGCGGCGGTGATCGGCACTATCTTCGGCATCGCGACAACGCTCGGGATCGGCGTGGTGCAGCTCAACTACGGGCTGAGCGTGCTGTTTGATATTCCGGACTCGATGGCGGCGAAAGCGGCGCTGATCGCGCTCTCCGTCATTATCGCCACCATTTCGGTGACGTCGGGCGTCGATAAGGGCATCCGCGTACTCTCCGAGCTGAACGTGGCGCTGGCGCTGGGCCTGATCCTGTTCGTGCTGTTTATGGGTGATACCTCGTTCCTGCTCAATGCCTTAGTGCTGAACGTGGGCGACTACGTGAACCGCTTTATGGGCATGACGCTGAACAGCTTCGCCTTCGACCGCCCGGTAGAGTGGATGAACAACTGGACGCTGTTCTTCTGGGCGTGGTGGGTGGCGTGGTCGCCGTTTGTTGGCCTGTTCCTCGCGCGCATTTCGCGTGGCCGCACCATTCGTCAGTTCGTAATGGGCACGCTGATTATCCCGTTCACCTTTACCCTGCTGTGGCTGTCGATTTTCGGCAACAGCGCGCTGCACGAGATCATCCACGGCAATGCAACCTTCGCGCAGGAAGCGATGGCGCACCCGGAGCGCGGCTTTTACAGCCTGCTGGCGCAGTACCCGGCGTTTACCTTTAGCGCCTCCGTGGCGACCATCACCGGCCTGCTGTTTTACGTCACCTCGGCGGACTCCGGCGCGCTTGTGCTGGGCAACTTCACCTCGAAGCTCAAAGACATCAACAGCGACGCGCCGAACTGGCTGCGCATCTTCTGGTCCGTTGCCATCGGCCTGCTGACGCTCGGCATGCTGATGACCAACGGCATCTCGGCGCTGCAGAACACCACGGTGATCATGGGGCTGCCGTTCAGCTTCGTCATCTTCTTTGTCATGGCCGGGCTGTATAAATCGCTCAAGGTGGAAGACTACCGCCGCGTCAGCGCCAGCCGCGACACCGCGCCGCGTCCGATGGGGGCGCAGGACAGGCTGAGCTGGAAGAAACGCCTGTCGCGACTGATGAACTACCCGGGCACGCGCTACACCAAACAGATGATGGAGACCGTCTGCTTCCCTGCGATGGAAGAGGTGGCGCAGGAGCTGAAGCTGCGTGGCGCCTACGTGGAGCTCAAAAATCTGCCGCCGGAGGAGGGCGAGACCCTGGGTCACCTGGATCTGCTGGTGCACATGGGCGACGAGCAGAACTTTGTCTACCAGATCTGGCCGCAGCAGTACTCGGTGCCCGGGTTTACCTACCGGGCGCGCAGCGGGAAGTCGACCTACTACCGGCTGGAGACCTTCCTGCTGGAAGGAAGCCAGGGGAATGATTTGATGGACTACAGCAAGGAGCAGGTGATTACGGACATTCTGGATCAGTATGAACGGCACCTGAACTTTATCCATCTCCACAGGGAAGCGCCGGGTAATAGCGTGATGTTCCCGGATGTTTGAGCCTTGATCTGAAGAACGTATAAAGGCATCGCCGCTGTCCTCATGCCGGGTGGCACTGCGCTTACCCGGCCTACAAACCGCTTTACTGTAGGCCTGATAAGCGTTGCGCCATCAGGCTTTTAGCAGTGTCCACACGCTCGTATCATTATTCTGCCAGATGAGGGTGAAGCGTTTACCCTCAGGATAGTCTCCAACCGGGTGCGAAAGCGCCAGCGTGATTGTTTTTTCCGTTAACTCTGTGACTCTCGCCCACTCAAACCCCATAAAAGTCTTCACCTGCGGAAAGAACGCCTTAAATAAACTTTCTTTGGCGCTAAAAGTGAGCGTCAGCGCCAGCGCAAAAGGGTAGCCCGAGTGCGTCAGGCACATCGCTTCCTGTGCATCAATGATACCGTCCTGGATTTCGCGGGCTTCACGGTCTGGAAGAATGGCTTCGCAATCAATACCCACAAGCGCATCTGGATGACTGACGACAACCGCCATTGCCTGCGTGCCGCTGTGGGTGATGCTCCCTGAGACGCCTTCCGGCCAGAGCGGTTCACCGCTGGGGCCGATACCGGGAATTACGCGTTCATTTATCGCACTGAGGGCATGCGCGGCGGCAGTGCGGCCTGCCAGATGCTCGGCTTTGCGTTTGCGTCCGGCGTTTGAAAGCTCTGCGTGATGGGGGAGCCAGAGAAGATCGGCGTCGGTGAAGGTGGTAGGGTCGAAGATGACGTGGTGGACGGTGTGGCCGGCGAGAATGAACGTGGTGTGGGTTGTGCGCATGTTTTCCCCTCTATCAACAAATAGTGCGGCCTGATGCCCTCACCCCGGCCCTCTCTCACGGGGAGAGGGAGCAAACACTAAAAACGGCAACTGGGTTGCCGTTTTGTTTTTACCTTAGAAACGCGTATTTATGCTCATGTACCAGGTTCGACCCGGTTCATTATACGTGTAGGCCCCTGCGCCGTACATATACGCACCGGTGGTAGCATTCCCGGTCGTCTGGGCATTCCCCGCACGCCACTGGCGCTTGTCGAAGACGTTATCCACGCCGCCGGTCAGGCTGACGTTTTTCGTCATGTCCCAGGTTGCGCTCAGACCAACGATGCTGTACGGACTGACTTCGTCTTTCTCAGACCCTGTCACAGGCTGACCTTTGTAGTTGTACTTCTTCGGCTGCTGCTTGCCGTACCAGGTAAAGGTCGACTGGAGCGACACGTCCTGATGCACCTGCCAGCTCAGGGTCGAGTTCAGCGTGTACTCTGGAATAATCGACAGACGATCGCCGGTCTCCTTGTTCTTGCTCTGCAGCATGTATGTAATATTGTTGGTCCAGTTAATGGTGTCGCTGACCGGTACGTTCAGGGAGCCTTCCAGGCCCTCGACCACCGCCTTCGGTACGTTTTCCCACTGGTAGATATCCGTCTTCACTTTACCGGACGAGGTGTGACCGATCGGCGCGTAGCCCGCTTCGATCTTGTCGCGGTAGTCGTTACGGAACCAGGTCACGCCCGCCAGCCAGCCGTCGCGTTTCCACTCCAGGCCAATCTCTTTGTTGATGCTGGTTTCGGCCTTCAGGTCGTCGTTACCCATCATGTAGCAGCCCACGCCGTCGGAGCTGGCGTAGCAGCCCTGACCTTTGCTGTAGAGCAGGTAGTTCGGGTTGGTCTGGTACAGGCTCGGCGCTTTGTAGGCGCGGGCGATCCCCATCTTCAGCGTGAAGTCATCCCCCAGACCCTGCGACAGGTTAAGTGACGGGCTCCAGTTGTTGCCGACGATGGTGTGATGGTCGAAGCGCAGGGCAGGGGTCAGCATGGTGCTGTCGGTCAGCTCCATGTTGTTCTCGGCGAACAGCGAGAAAATCTCTGCCGAGGTGTACGGGCTGCGGTCGTTGCTCATGCCCGGAATGATGCCGCCCTGCTGGGTTTGCGTGAAGGAGGTGGAGTCCTTCATACGCTGCTGGTTCCACTCGGTGCCCAGCGTCAGGTTCTGGTTAACGAGGAAATCAATCGGCAGGTTGATTTCGCTGTGCAGCATCACGTCGGCCAGGTCGGTGTCGGTAAATTTATTGCTGTTGAACAGGCCTTCCAGACCGCCCGCCAGCCCTTCGCCCAGACGGGAGTTGCGGGTGTGCTCGTACTGTGCCCAGTTGCTGGTCGTGATGCCGTTATCCCAGCCGCCGTTCCAGGTCACCGCGAAGTTCTGGCGATAGATACGGTTGGTCTCTTTGCCGTAGTTCTTCTTCACCAGGCCGCTGGAGCTGTTGTCGTTGTTGGTGTTCTGGGTATCACCGGCGTAGAGGTTATTCTGACGGCTGTAGCCCGCCTCAAATTCCAGGGACTGCATCGGCGCAAAGTCCCAGCGCACCACGCCGTTGATGTCTTTATTTTCCACCCCTTCACGGCCCGCGGGCAGCGTGTCGGCGTAGGCACCGGTTCGGTCAGACTGGTGACCCTGGTTGATGTCCCACGCGTCGGCCTGGGTTTTGTCCAGATTGCCGAACATGCGGAAGCTGAAGTCGCCGCCCAGCGGGCCGCTCAGGCTGAAGTTGGTGCGTTTGGTGGAACCTTCATCCTTGTGCTCAGGCGCATTCAGGTAGGTGTTCCAGGATCCGTGCCACTGGTCGTCGAATTTTTTGGTGATGATGTTCACTACGCCGCCTGCCGCGCCGTTGCCGTAGCGCGCGGCGGCCGGACCGCGGATCACTTCGATGCGCTCGATCATCTCCGGCGGCACCCAGCCGGTATCGCCGCGGGTGTCGCGCTCGCCGCGCCAGCCCAGACGGATGGAGTTACGGCTGGTCACCGGCTTGCCGTCGATTAGGATCAGGGTGTTTTCTGGCCCCATGCCGCGGATATCAATCTGACGGTTATTCCCGCGCTGGCCGCTGGTGGAGTTACCGGTCAGGTTAACGCCCGGCATGGTGCGGATGATTTCAGCCACGTCCCGCGCGGGCGGGTTTTTGCGGATCTCATCGGCCGTAATGGTCGATACCCCCGGCGCCTGCAGATTCTGCTCGGCGGCGGTGATCACCATCGTATCTTCGTGCTGCGCAGAGGCGGTGTTGTCGTCTGCCAGAGCGGGCAGCGCGACGCCGTAAATCCCTAAATTGACCAGCAAGGCCAGAGAGTGAATCTTCTTATTCATTGTACGTCCTGCTTTTGTGGTTGTTTTATGAGCGCTTCCCACAGCGCGGGCACTACGCTATTGCAAATGCAAATAGTTATCAATAATATTATCAATAAAATTTGCTCTGAAACAAAAAAGACTGTTAAACATGAGGTTATAAGGGTGACGGCGTTAACAACGGGAAGTGAGGCGTGGTGGCAGTCGAAAAACGGGCCTGAATGGAAGCCGGAAAAGGGAAAATATCGCGTCACGTTCTGGTGGCGTGACCCGGCAGGAACGCAAACAACGTCACCGATCAAACGCGTCTGGCTCTACGTCACCGGCGTGACCGATCATCACCAAAATGCCCGTCCACAGTCCCTCAAACGCATTCCCGATACCGACGTCTGGCAGTGGCAGGGTGAGTTCAGCCCCGAGTGGCGCGGGAGCTACTGTTTTATCCCTTCTGAAAATGAAAACGATTTTGCCGATACAGTGTTTGAAGGCGAACTGCCAGACCGCTTGGCGCTGCGCGAGGGCTGGCGCAGGCTGCTGCCGCACGCGGTTTCAGACCCGCTGAATCCGCAGAGCTGGCGCGGCGGGCGCGGCCATGCCGTCTCCGCGCTGGAGATGCCGGACGCGCCGGTTCAGCCGGGCTGGAATCATCCCGATACGCCGTATCAACCTCCGATTTGCATTGAGTGGGAAAGCGCGCGCCTGAAAAATCGCCGCCGCGTCTGGATTTTCACCACCGGGGGCGACAACCTGGAACGTCCGCTGGCGGTGCTGCTCGACGGGCAGTTCTGGGCCGAAAGCATGCCGGTCTGGCCTGCGCTGGCGTCTCTCACCGCCGAGCGCAAATTACCGCCTGCGGTCTACGTCTTAATCGATGTTATCGACATGCAGCATCGCAACCGCGAGCTGCCGTGCAATCCCGATTTCTGGCTGGCGGTGCAGGAAGAACTTCTCCCCCTTGTCCAAAAACGCGCGCCGTTCAGCGACCGCGCCGACCGTACGGTGGTCGCAGGGCAAAGCTTTGGCGGGCTCGCGTCTCTTTATGCAGGCCTCAACTGGCCGCAGCGTTTTGGCTGCGTGCTCAGCCAGTCCGGCTCCTACTGGTGGCCGCACCGCGGCGGGCAGCAGGAAGGGCTATTAATCGAACAACTTAAAGCCGGTGAAATAACCCCTCGCGGGCTACGCATCATTCTTGAAGCCGGGCGCAACGAGCCGCTCATCTTCCGCGCGAATCAGGCGATTTACGCCGCGATGCAGACGCACCAACCGGTTATCTGGCGTCAGGTTGACGGCGGACACGACGCGCTTTGCTGGCGCGGTGGGCTGACGCAGGGGCTGATGACCCTCTGGCAGCCGCTTATTCACTAACGGAGTCTGTATGGAATTCAGCAATCCTTTCGATAATCCGCAGGGACAGTTCGCCATTTTGCAAAATGACCAGGGGCAGTACAGCCTGTGGCCGCAGCAGTGCGAACTGCCGGCAGGGTGGCGCGTGGTGTGCGAAGCACAGTCTCAGGAGGCGTGCCAGCAGTGGCTGGCGGAACACTGGCAAACGCTTGAGCCGTCTCACTTTTCGGGGGAGAACGCATGAACCGTCTTCCTCTCGTCGCTGCCCAGCCGGGTATCTGGATGGCGGAACAGCTGTCAACGCTGCCAAACGCCTGGAGCGTGGCGCACTACACCGAGCTGAAAGGCGATATTGATGCGCCACTGCTGGCAAAAGCCATTGCCGCAGGCATGATGCAGGCCGATACCCTGCGCATGCGCTTTGCGGAAGAAAACGGTGAGGTGTGGCAGTGGGTGGATGACACCTTCATTCTGCCGGAACCGCCCGTTGTTCGCGTTGATTCCCACGCCGCCGCCGTGGCGCTGATGGAATCCGATCTTAACCAGAACCTGCGCGTCGACAGCGGCCAGCCGCTGGCATTTCACCAGCTGATTCAGGTCGGTGAAAACCACTGGTACTGGTATCAGCGCTATCATCATCTGGTAGTGGATGGCTTCAGCTTCCCGGCCATTACCCGCCAGATCGCCGCAATTTATGCCGCGTGGAAAAAGGGCGACCCCACGCCGGAATCCCCGTTTACCCCATTTGCAGAGGTGGTGGACGAGTACCAGCGCTATCGCGACAGCGAGGCGTACCGGCGCGACGGCGCCTTCTGGGCCGAGCAGCGTAAACAGCTGCCTTCTCCGGTCTCGCTCTCCTCCGCGCCGCTGCCTGGACGCGCCGCCACGACCGATATTCTTCGCCTGAAGGTTGACGCCGACGGTCGCGCCTTTAGCCAGCTTGCTCAGGCGGCAGGGCAGACGCAGCGTACTGAACTGGCGCTTGCGCTGGTGGCGCTGTGGCTGGGCCGTCTTACCGGACGCCTGGACTACGCCGCCGGGTTTATCTTTATGCGCCGCATGGGGTCTGCCGCGCTGACCGCGACCGGCCCGGTGCTTAACGTCCTGCCGCTGGCGGTCAATATCAATGCGCAGGAAAGCCTGCCCGCGCTGGCGCTGCGCCTGGCGAACCAGCTGAAAAAAATGCGCCGCCACCAGCGCTACGACGCCGAGCAGATCGTGCGAGACAGCGGGAAAGCGGCGGGTGATGAAGCGCTGTTTGGTCCCGTGCTGAACGTTAAGGTGTTTGATTATCAGCTGGATATCGACGGCGTGGAGGCCATCACCCACACGCTGGCGACCGGACCGGTGAACGATCTGGAGCTGGCGCTGTTCCCGGACGAGCAGGGCGGGTTGGGCATTGAGATCCTCGCCAATAAGCAGCGTTACGATGAAGCGACGCTGAAGCGTCACGTCGCTCGCCTGAACGCGATGCTGATTCAGTTTGCGGCCAACCCGGACCTGCGCTGTGGTGAAGTGGAAACCGTTTCTGAACAGGAATACGCGCAGCTTGAGCGCATCAACGATACCGGACTGGCGCTGCCGTCCACCACGCTCGCGGATCTGGTGGCGGAACAAGCGAGCAAAACGCCGGACGCCCCGGCGCTGGCGGATGCGCATATTGAGCTGAACTATAGCCAGATGCGCGAGCAGGTCGTCGCGCTGGCAAACCAGCTGCGCGAGCGCGGCGTGAAGCCGGGCGACAGCGTGGCGGTGGCCCTGCCGCGTTCGGTATTCCTGACGTTAGCATTACACGGCATTGTGGAGGCGGGCGCCGCGTGGCTGCCGCTCGACACCGGCTACCCGGACGATCGCCTGCGGATGATGCTCGAGGACGCGAAGCCGTCGCTGCTCATTACCACTGACGAACAGCTTCCGCGCTTTAGCGATCTGCCGATTACTGCCTTTAGTTACAACACACTCTTACCGGCCACCGATGCTGAACCGCTGCGTCTGGCGAAGCCGGAGCAGACGGCGTATATCATCTTTACCTCCGGTTCGACCGGGCGTCCGAAAGGGGTCATGGTCGGCCATACCGCTATCGTCAACCGCCTGAAGTGGATGCAGGATCGCTACCCTCTGAACGCGAACGACGTGGTGGCGCAGAAAACGCCGTGCAGCTTTGACGTGTCGGTGTGGGAGTTCTGGTGGCCGTTTATCGCCGGGGCGAAGCTGATGATGGCCGAGCCGGACGCGCACCGCGATCCGCAGGCAATGCAAAGCTTCTTCGCCCACTACGGCGTGACCACCACCCACTTCGTGCCGTCGATGCTGGCGGCGTTTGTTGCCTCACTGACGCCGGAAAACGTCGACTGCTGCAAAACGCTTAAGCAGGTGTTCTGCAGCGGCGAAGCGCTGCCGACGGAACTGTGCCGCGAGTGGGAACAGCTGACCCACGTGCCGCTGCACAACCTCTATGGCCCGACGGAAGCGGCGGTAGACGTCAGCTGGTATCCGGCGTATGGCCCTGAGCTGGCGGCAGTTGCAGGCAACAGCGTGCCGATCGGCTTCCCGGTGTGGAACACGGGCCTGCGCATTCTGGATGCAATGATGCGCCCGGTGCCGTTCGGCGTGGCGGGGGATCTTTATCTCACCGGCATTCAGCTGGCGCAGGGATATCTGGGCCGTCCGGACCTCACCGCCAGCCGCTTTATTGCTGACCCGTTCGCTCCCGGCGAGCGCATGTACCGCACCGGCGACGTTGCCCGCTGGCTGGACAACGGCGCGGTGGAATATCTCGGCCGCAGCGACGATCAGCTAAAAATTCGCGGTCAGCGCATTGAGCTGGGCGAAATCGACCGGGCGATGCTGTCGCTGCCGGACGTGGCCCAGGCCGTGGCGCACGCCTGCGTCTTCAACCAGGCGGCTGCAACGGGTGGCGATGCCCGTCAGCTGGTGGGGTACGTGGTTTCTGGATCCGGTTTACCGCTGGATCGTGACGCTCTGCTGGAATCACTCAAAGCCCAGTTGCCGCCGCATATGGTGCCGGTTGTGCTGCTGCAAATCAGCGCGCTGCCGCTGAGCGCCAACGGCAAGCTTGACCGCAAGGCGCTGCCGCTGCCGGAACTGACCCGCAATACCTCCGGGCGGGCGCCGGAAAGCGAAACCGAAATCGCCGTCGCGCGGGCTTTTACCGCGCTGCTGGGCTGCGAGATCAATGACATCGAGGCGGATTTCTTTGCCCTCGGCGGCCACTCGCTGCTGGCCATGCGTCTGGCGGCGAAGCTTAGCCGCACGTTCAACCGCAAGGTGACGCCGGGGCAAATTATGGTCGCCTCCACGGTGAGCAAGCTTAGCGCGCTGTTGGATTCTGCGATGAGCGACGAGCAGGCGCAGCGTCTGGGGTTTGAAACGCTTCTGCCGCTGCGTGAGAGCGACGGCCCGACGCTGTTCTGCTTCCATCCGGCGTCCGGCTTCGCCTGGCAGTTTAGCGTCCTGGCGCGCTATCTCAGCCCGCACTGGTCAATCGTCGGCATTCAGTCGCCGCGCCCGGACGGCCCGATGCAGCAGTGCGCGGATCTTGATGGGGTGATCGACCATCATCTGAACACGTTGCGTAAGCAGCAGCCGCAGGGGCCGTATTATCTGTTCGGTTATTCCCTCGGCGGCACGCTGGCGCAGGGTATTGCGGCCCGCCTGCGCGAGCAGGGTGAAGAGGTGTCGTTCCTCGGCCTGCTGGATACCTGGCCGCCGGAAACCCAGAACTGGGCGGAAAAAGAGGCTAACGGTCTCGACCCGGCGGTGCTGGCGGAGATCGAGCGCGAGCGTCAGGCGTTTATCGCCGCCCAGCAGGGACAGGGCTCCAGCGAGTTGTTTAACGCCATTGAGGGCAACTACGCCGATGCGGTGCGGCTGCTCACCACGGCGCACAGCGCGCGCTTTAACGGCAAAGCGACGCTGTTTGTCGCCGAGCGCACGCGCACGATGGATCCGCAGGCCGCATGGGCGCCGTGGGTGGCGGAACTTGAGGTGAACAGCCAGGACTGCGCCCACGTGGATATCATTTCACCGCAGGCGTTTGAAAAGATTGGGCCGGTACTGAAGGAAATTTTAGGATAGTGCAAATGCCCGGTGGCGCTGCGCTTACCGGGCCTACGGGAGCTAAATGTAGGCCGGGTAAGGCGTAGCCGCCACTCGGCAATTACCGCCGACCTAACGGCACCACCAGCGGCGTACCCGCCACCGGATCGTCGATTATTATGCAGCGCATGCCGTAGATCCGCTCTATAAGCTCCGGCGTGACAATCTCTTTCGGCGCACCCTGGGCCACAATCTCACCGTCCCGCAAGGCAATCAGGTGCGTGGCGTAGCGGCATGCCTGGTTTAAATCGTGCAGTACCGCCGCCAGGGTGTACCCCTGCGTGCGGTTCAGCTCGCTCAGCAGCTCCAGCAGGTCAATCTGATGGCTGATGTCCAGCCACGTTGTCGGCTCGTCCAGCAGCATGATCGACGTCTCCTGCGCCAGCACCATCGCAATCCACGCTCGCTGACGCTGGCCGCCGGAGAGGGTGTCCACGCTCTGCCGGGCGAGATCGGCGATCCCCGTCGCCTGCATCGCGCGGTTCACCGCCTCGTCGTCCTCTTTACGCCAGCGGGTAAACAGCGGCTGGTGCGGGTAGCGCCCGCGCGAGACCAGCTCCTGCACCGTGATGTCCCCCGGCGTGGTGGCGTTTTGGGCCAGCAGCCCGATGCGGCGTGCCACCTCTTTGCTGGCGAAGCGCTGGATCTGCTCCCCGTCCAGGAAGACGCTACCTTCCACCGGCGTCATCAGGCGGCTCAGCGTGCGCAGCAGGGTAGATTTCCCGCAGCCGTTCGGGCCGATAATCGCGGTGAAGTGGCCGTCCGGAATGGCAACGGTTAAGTCTCGGGCAATGATTTTTTTGCCGTAGCCGAGGGTGAGATGTTCGCCGCGCAAGCGAGTGGTTGTGTCTGTCATTTCTTGCGTGACTCCTTAACGAGCAAGACGATGAGGTAAATCCCGCCGAGGCTGACGGTCACTACGCCCACCGGCAGTTGATAAGGCATAAACAGCTGCTGGGCGCAGAGATCGGCGGCCAGCAGCAGCAGCGCGCCGCACAGCGCCGCCTGGGTTAATCCCCAGCGCGCCGTCCCGCTAAGACGTCGCGCGATATGCGGTGCCACGAGGGCGATAAACGAGATTGGCCCGGCGATCGCCGTAGAGGCTGCGGTCAGCAGTACGGCGACCAGCATCAGCATCAGGCGCGAGCGCTCGACGCTCACGCCCAGCGCGCAGGCGCTGTCGTCGCCCATCTCCAGCAGCCGCATGCGGCGAACCAGCAGCAGCGCGCCGATAAACATCAGCACAATCAGCGGCGCGGCGGGCCAGGTTTTGCCCCACGTCAGGCCGTTAAGGGAACCTGCGTACCACAGCCCGGCGGAAAGCGCCGTTTCCAGCGAGGCCTGCAGCAGCAGCCAGGTGTTAAAGGCCATCAGCATCGCACGTACGCCGATACCGATAATGATCAGCCGGAAGGTGTCGATGCCGTTGCGCCAGGCCAATAGCCAGATAACCAGCGACGTCAGAATGCCGCCCGCCATTGCCGTAAAGGTAATGGCCGTCAGGTGCTGACCGAGCAGCACCATCGCTACCAGCACGCCGCTCCAGGCCCCGGTATTGAGTCCCATCACGTCCGGGCTACCGAGCGGGTTGCGCATCAGCGACTGGAATATCGCACCGCTGACGCCGAGCGCCGCACCTACGAGAATTGCCATCGCCACGCGCGGCAGGCGCCATTCGGTGACAACCAAGGTGATATTGCGCGGCGCGCTGCCGAGCAGGGCGTTAAGCACCTGAGAAAAATCGAGCGTCACCGCGCCGCTGCGCAGGCTCCAGACCGCCAGCAGCAGAATGAGGATACTTAGCAGCGAGACGCTGGTGAGTAAACGACGGGACGGGGCCATCATGCGCCACCTCCGCGTCTACGTCGTACCAGGAAGATCAGCACCGGCGCGCCGATAAAGGCGCTGACCACCGAGACGCGCAGTTCGCCCGGCACCAGCAGGCGACCCAGCACGTCGGCAAACAGCAGCAGCGCAGGCGTCGCCAGCAGCGTGACCGGCAGCGACCAGCGGTGATCCGTCCCCACCAGCCAGCGCGACATGTGCGGCATCATCAGGCCGATAAAGGCAATCGGGCCGACCACGGCGGTCGCGCTGCCGCACAGGACGGTGATGGCCAGCAGGCCAATCAGCTGCGTGCGCGCGACGCGGTTGCCTAGAGCGGTAGCGGTGTCGCTGCCGAGGCTCAGGCTGTTCAGCGCCCGGCTTAAAAACAGCGCCACGGCGGCAGCAATAATGACCGGGAACGCCACCACTTTCAGGGTTTCAAGGGTGCGGATATCCAGCGAGCCGGCCTGCCAGAAGCGCAGCTGGTCGTAGACGTCCGGGTTGAGCAGGGCGATGCCGTTAGATAAGCCTTCCAGCACCGCCGCGAGCGCCACGCCCGCCAGCGTCAGGCGTACCGGACTCAGCTGGCCGCCGCCCTGGCTGCCGGTAAACGCCACTAGCAGCGAGGCGGCCAGCGCGCCGCAGAAAGCCATCGCCAGCTGTTCAGAGGGAGAAGTAAACCCAAACAGCGCCGCTCCGAGCACGATGGCAAAGCTGGCGCCAGAATTAACGCCGAGAATGCCGGGGTCCGCCAGCGGATTGCGGGTGAGGGTTTGCATCAGGGAACCGGCAAGGCCGAGTGCGCCACCGGCCAGCAGCCCGGCAAGGGTGCGGGGCAGGCGAGCGTCGAGCACGATAGTGCAGTCAGCGCTTTGGCAGGTGCCAGTGAGCGCATCAACGATGACGGACGCGGGAAGCGGCTTCGCGCCGACCAGCAGGCTGAGTACAGTCGCAAGGATCAACAGCAGCAATAAAACGGGCACGGCAATCGCGCGCACCGAAGAAGAGGAAAACGACATAGCAACATCCATGATTTGATAATGATAGTGATTATCGTTATCTATCTTATTTGGCTATGTTAGCATGTGCGCCCATGGAATGGGTAGAATTACACTCAAGGCTTTGTCATGAATCAAAAATCCTGGCTGCTTAACCTCAGCCTGCTCAAAACGCACCCGGCCTATCGAGCCGTGTTTATCGCTCGCTTTATCTCCATTTTATCCCTCGGCCTGCTCGGCGTGGCCGTGCCGGTCCAGATCCAGACCATGACGCACTCCAGCTGGCTGGTGGGGTTATCGGTTACCTTAACCGGCGGGGCGATGTTTATCGGCCTGATGGTTGGCGGCGTGCTGGCGGACCGCTACGAGCGCAAGAAGCTGATCCTGCTGGCGCGCGGCACCTGCGGCGTGGGCTTTATCGGGCTGTGTCTGAACGCCATGCTGCCTGAGCCGTCGCTGATCGCCATTTATGCCCTGGGGCTGTGGGACGGCTTTTTCGCCTCGCTGGGCGTGACGGCGCTGCTGGCGGCCACGCCCGCGCTGGTCGGGCGAGAAAATCTGATGCAGGCGGGGGCGATCACCATGCTCACCGTGCGCCTCGGCTCGGTGATTTCACCGATGGTGGGCGGCCTGCTGCTGGCGACCGGCAACGTGGCGTGGAACTACGGGCTGGCGGCGGCAGGGACCTTTATCACCACGCTGACGCTGCTGCGCCTGCCGCTGCTGCCGCCTCCGCCGCAGCCGCGCGAGCATCCCCTGAAATCGCTGATGGCCGCGATTCGTTTCCTGTTCAGCGACCCGCTGATTGGCGGCATTGCGCTGCTCGGCGGCCTGCTGACCATGGCGAGCGCCGTGCGCGTGCTGTATCCGGCATTAGCGGGAGAGTGGCAGATGAGCGCCTCGGAGATTGGCATTCTCTACGCGGCCATTCCGCTCGGCGCGGCGTGCGGGGCGCTGACCAGCGGCAACCTGGCGCAGAGCGCGCGTCCGGGGCTGATTATGCTGCTTGCCACTCTGGCGTCGTTTATCGCCATCGGCTTCTTTAGCCTGATGCCGGCGTGGGCGCTCGGGGTGTTGTGCCTGGTGATTTTCGGCTGGCTGAGCGCCATCAGTTCGCTGCTGCAGTACACCCTGATCCAGACCCAGACGCCGGAAGGGATGCTCGGGCGCATCAACGGCCTGTGGACGGCGCAGAACGTCACGGGCGATGCGATTGGCGCGGCGATCCTCGGCGGGCTGGGGGCGATAATGACCCCGGCGGCGTCGGCGAGCAGCAGCGGGTTTGCGTTAGCGATGGTTGGCGTGATTTTGTTAGTGGCGTTGGTGAAATTGCGGCGGTTCAGGCAGGAGGTTGTGTTGAACGACGGTGTGGCCTGATGCCCTCACCCCGGCCCTCTCCCACAGGGAGAGGGTGGGAAAATGCCTACTTAAACAACGTATTCAATCTGTCTAACACCAGCATCGCGCTGTAATAATCCAGGCGGAACGTCTCGGTTCCCAATGCCCAAACCCGTTTGTTTTTCACCGACGGCAGATGCGCCAGCAGCGGGTTGGCGTAAATCGCATCCACATCTTTCTGGTCGCCGGCAAACACGAACAGCCCTTCGCCGTTCAGTCCCGTTGCCAGGTTTTCACCGCCCAGCTGGATAATATCGTGCCGCTTGCCCTGGCTTGTTGAGGTCTGCAAACCGGAGGGCAGGTCCGCCAGCGTAAAGCCCAGCTGGTGCAGCAGCTTGCCCTGCGCCGATTCTGCGGTCCACAGGTTGGCGCTGTGCGCGGCGGCGGTGTAGACGATGGCGTTCACCGGCTGCGGCGGCAGCTTCATCTGCTGTTTCACCTGCGCGAGCTGTTTATCAAACGCGGCAATGCGCTCTTCGGCCTGTTTTTCCTGCCCGGTGATGGTGCCCAGTTGCGTCAGCAGTGCCTGCCAGCTCTTGTCGTCGTAGTTGATGATAAGCGTCGGCGCAATGGCGGAAAGCTGATCGTACAGTGCCAGCGCGGAATCACCGCCGGTGGCGCTGATCAAAATCAGATCCGGCATTTGTGCGGCGACCGCTTCGGCGCTCGGTTCGCCAATATACATCCGCGCAACCTGACGCTGTTTCGCAATATCGCCCCACTGGCGCAAAAAGCCCTGCGCATCGGCCACGCGGTTGTTCGGCGTGGTCGCGCCGCTGGCGACGACCGGGGCGTCAATCGCCAGCAGGGAGCCGGTTAAGGTCACGCTGGTAGAGACAATGCGCGTCGGTTTGCTCTCTAGCGTGTGAATGCCGCGGCTGTCGGTCACCTGACGCGGCCAGTCGGCGGCAGCGGCTGAGGTAAGTCCTAAAACAAAAAGTGCCAATAAAAGCAGGGGATTACGGGAAGCAGCAGGGAATTTCACAGCGCGGGATCCTGTTTTCGTTGAAGATAATGCTTCTCATTTTCATAGTTACCGCACCGGGATGCAAGCTTTTGTCGCACAAGTTATTTGCCCGACGGTTGACAGCGGAGCGATGTGGGATTAGGTTAGCCGACGAAAATATAAATGATAATCATTATTGCTTCTTTTATCATTTTAAGGAGGATGATATGGATACGTCCCTGGCTGAGGAAGTTCAGCACGCCGCAACCACGCTGGAATCAGACCGTTTTTTCTTTATGTCGCCTTACCGCAGCTTTACTACGTCCGGCTGCTTTGCCCGCTTCAGTGAACCCGCAGTTGGCGGTGACGATCCGGCGGGTCGCTTCCAGCAAAAATTAGCCCAGGCCTTCCTGAATGCGAAAGCCAGCGGTATCGCTCATCCGGTGATGGTAGGGGCTATCCCGTTCGATACCCGCAAGCCGTCCTCTCTGTTTATTCCCCAACGCTGGCAGACCTTTTCCCGTCCGGCACGTCAGCAGTCTGCACGCTATTTTTCCGGCTCGCAGGCACTGAAGGTGGAACAACGCACCGAGATCCCGCCGCAGCCCGTTTTCGAAGAGATGGTGGCTCGCGCCGCGTCGCTCACCGCCACACCGCAGGTGAACAAGGTGGTGCTGTCGCGCCTGATTGATATCGCGACCGACAAAAACATGGACAGCGGCGCCCTGATGGAGCGCCTGATCGCCCAGAACCCGGCGAGCTTCAACTTCCACGTGCCGCTGGAAGACGGCGGCGTGCTCCTCGGCGCCAGCCCTGAACTGCTGCTGCGCAAAGAGGGCGCGCACTTTAGTTCGCTGCCGCTGGCAGGCTCGGCGCGTCGTCAGCCCGATGATGTATTAGATCGCGAAGCGGGCAATAAGCTGCTGGCCTCTGAAAAGGATCGCCACGAGCACGACCTCGTGACCCAGGCGATGAAGGCTATTCTGGCACCGCGCAGCCACCATCTCAGCATGCCAGATTCTCCTCAGTTGATTACCACGCCCACGCTGTGGCATCTGGCGACGCCGGTAGAAGGCGAGGCGCGTGAAAACGAAAACGCCCTGACCCTGGCCTGCCTGCTGCACCCGACCCCGGCGCTGAGCGGCTTCCCGCATCAGGCGGCAAAAGAGCTGATTGCCGAGCTAGAGCCGTTCGACCGCGAGCTGTTCGGCGGCATCGTCGGCTGGTGCGACAGCGAAGGCAACGGCGAGTGGGTGGTGACCATCCGCTGCGCGCGTCTGCATAAAAATACCGTTCGCCTGTTTGCCGGCGCGGGCATTGTGCCTGCCTCCTCGCCGGTGGGCGAGTGGCGCGAGACGGGCGTGAAGCTCTCCACCATGCTCAACGTATTTGGTTTGCACTAAGGAAGACTCATGACCATTCCCTTTACCCGCTGGCCTGAGGCATTTGCCCGCCGCTACCGTGAAAAAGGCTACTGGCAGGATCTGCCGTTGACCCACATCCTGACGGATCGCGCGGACAGCGATGCCGTGGCGATAATTGACGGCGAGCGGCACATCACCTACCGTGCGTTTAATCAGGCGGTGAACAACCTGGCCTCAGCCCTTCAGGGGCGTGGGCTGCATCGCGGCGAGACCGCGCTGGTGCAGCTTGGCAACGTGGCCGAGTTCTACATCACCTTCTTCGCGCTGCTGCAAATCGGCGTCGCGCCGGTCAACGCGCTCTTTAGCCATCAGCGCAGCGAGCTGAACGCCTACGCGGCGCAGATCAACCCCGCCGTGCTGATCGCCGATCGCGACCATGCGCTGTTTGCGGGCGATGACTTCCTCAACGCTTTCGTGGATGAACACCGTTCGGTACGCGTCGTGCTCCTGCGCGGCGATAAGGGTGAACATGCCCTGGAAGCGGCGATGGCCCGTCCCGCGGACAACTTTATCCCGAACCCGACGCCCGCCGACGAAGTGGCCTTCTTCCAGCTCTCCGGCGGCAGTACCGGCACGCCGAAGCTGATCCCGCGCACGCATAACGACTACGACTACAGCATCCGCCGCAGCAACGAGATCTGCGGCATTACCGCCGAAACCCGTTACCTGAACGCGCTGCCCGCGGCGCACAACTACGCCATGAGTTCGCCGGGATCGCTGGGCGTCTTCACCGCGGGCGGCTGCGTGGTGCTGGCGAACGATCCGAGCGCCACGCTCTGCTTCCCGCTGATTGAACGACATCAGATTAACGTCACCTCGCTGGTCCCGCCGGCGGTGAGCCTCTGGCTGCAGGCGATTGCCGACGGCGCGGGCAGCGCGCAGCTTAAATCACTGAAGCTGCTGCAGGTGGGCGGCGCGCGCCTCTCCGCCACGCTCGCGGCGCGCATTCCGGCGGAAATCGGCTGCCAGCTTCAGCAGGTGTTCGGCATGGCGGAAGGGCTGGTGAACTACACCGCGCTCGACGACGCGCCGGAGCGCATCATCAACACCCAGGGCCGCCCGATGTGCCCGGACGACGAAGTGTGGGTGGCCGACGAGCATGGCAACCCGCTGCCGCGCGGGGAGGTCGGACGCCTGATGACGCGCGGCCCGTATACCTTCCGCGGTTATTTCAACAGCCCGGAACACAATGCCAGCGCCTTCGACGCCGACGGCTTTTACTGCTCCGGGGATCTGATCGCCATCGACGAGCAGGGCTATATCACCGTGCAGGGTCGTGAGAAAGATCAGATCAACCGCGGCGGGGAGAAGATCGCCGCCGAAGAGATCGAGAACCTGCTGCTGCGCCATGAGTCGGTGATCCACGCCGCGCTGGTGAGCATGGAGGACAGCCTGCTGGGCGAGAAGAGCTGCGCGTATCTGGTGGTGAAACAGCCCCTGCGCGCGGTCGAGGTGCGTCGCTTCCTGCGCGAGCAGGGCGTTGCCGAATTCAAGCTGCCGGACCGCGTGGAGAGCGTGGATGCGCTCCCGCTAACGCCGGTCGGCAAAGTCGATAAGAAACAGTTGCGCCTGTGGCTTGCTGAACGCGCCCGGGGCTGAGGAACAGAGTATGGCCATCCCAAAATTAACCGCTTACGCGCTGCCAACCGCCGCAGAGTTGCCGACCAACAAGGTGAACTGGGCGTTTGAGCCCGAGCGCGCGGCGCTGCTGATCCACGATATGCAGGAGTATTTCCTGAACTTCTGGGGCGAAAATAGCGCGATGATGCAGCAGGTAATAGCGAACATCGCTAAACTGCGCACGTACTGCAAAGAACACAATATCCCGGTTTACTACACCGCGCAGCCAAAAGAGCAGAGCGATGAAGACCGCGCCCTGCTGAACGACATGTGGGGGCCGGGCCTGACCCGCTCGCCGGAGCAGCAGCGCATCGTCGCTGAGCTGACCCCGGACGAAGCGGACACGGTGCTGGTGAAGTGGCGCTACAGCGCATTTCACCGCTCGCCGCTGGAGCAGATGCTGAAAGAGACGGGCCGCAACCAGCTGCTGATTACCGGCGTGTACGCTCACATCGGCTGCATGACCACCGCCACCGACGCCTTTATGCGCGACATTAAGCCGTTCTTTATTGCCGACGCGCTGGCAGATTTCACCCGTGACGAGCACCTGATGTCCCTGAACTACGTGGCCGGGCGTTCTGGCCGCGTGGTGATGACCGACGAGCTGCTGCCGTCCGTTCCGGCCTCGAAAGCCGCGCTGCGCGAGCTGATCCTTCCGCTGCTGGACGAGTCCGACGAGCCGATGGATGACGAAAACCTGATCGACTACGGCCTGGATTCAGTGCGCATGATGGCGCTGGCCGCCCGCTGGCGCAAAGTGCACGGCGATATCGACTTCGTGATGCTGGCAAAAAATCCCACTCTCGACGCCTGGTGGGCGCTGCTTTCCCGCGAGGTGAAGTAATGGCGGGATTCGATTTTACCGGCAAAACCGTCTGGGTGACGGGCGCGGGGAAGGGGATTGGCTACGCGACTGCACTGGCGTTTGCCGAAGCAGGCGCACAGGTGACCGGGTTCGATCTGGCCTTCCCGCAGGATGACTATCCGTTTGCCACCGAAACGCTGGACGTGGCGGATGCCGCACAGGTACATGAGGTGTGCGGGCGCGCGCTGGCTTCGCTCGAACGGCTGGACGTGCTGGTCAACGCCGCGGGCATTCTGCGCATGGGGGCGACGGACCAGCTCTCGCAGGAGGACTGGCAGCATACCTTCGCGGTCAACGTCGGCGGCGCGTTCAACCTTTTCCAGCAGACGATGGGCCAGTTTCGCCGCCAGCAGGGCGGGGCGATGGTCACCGTGGCCTCCGACGCGGCGCACGCGCCGCGCATCGGCATGAGCGCCTACGGCGCATCGAAAGCGGCGCTGAAAAGCCTGGCCCTGACCGTCGGGCTGGAGCTGGCGGGCAGCGGCGTGCGCTGTAATCTGGTGTCGCCGGGCTCAACGGACACCGATATGCAGCGAACCCTGTGGAAAAGCGACGATGCGGAGCAGCAGCGCATTCGCGGCTTCGGCGAGCAGTTTAAGCTCGGCATTCCGCTGGGCAAAATTGCCCGCCCGCAGGAGATAGCTGCGACCGTGCTGTTCCTTGCCTCCGATGCCGCCAGCCACATCACCCTGCAGGATATCGTGGTGGACGGCGGCTCCACGCTGGGGGCATAAATGATCTGGAAACGTCATTTATCGCTTGAAGAACTGAACGCCACCAGCGTGAATACCCTGGTGGCGAACCTGGGCATCGTCTATACCCGCCTCGGGGATGACACGCTGGAAGCGGAGATGCCGGTGGATGCACGAACCCATCAGCCGTTTGGCCTGCTCCACGGCGGTGCCTCGGCGGCGCTGGCGGAAACGCTCGGCTCAATGGCCGGATTTCTGATGACCCGCGACGGGCAGAGCGTGGTGGGAACGGAGCTGAACGCCACGCATCATCGGGCAGTTTCCCACGGTAAGGTTCGCGGCGTGTGTCAGCCGCTGCATCTTGGGCGTTCGAGCCAGAGCTGGGAGATTGTGGTCTTCGACGAGCAGGGGCGGCGGTGCTGCACCTGCCGGTTAAGTACGATGGTGCTGGGCTAACCCAGGCAGATCAAAGTGATCGGCTTAACACTGTGGTGTAAATCTCTGGTTTGACCACGCATTATTGCGTTTCAAAGTTGTTAAATTTTTCCGGTTGTTCTAGAAACAAAATGTAACATCTCACTGTTTCACAACAACGGACAACAACTATGAACAACTCAGGGAAATACCTTACATGGGCAGGGCTCTCCGTTGTGGGAGCCTTTGCCCTGGGCTATATCGCCCTCAACCGGGGGGAGCAGATCAACGCGCTCTGGATCGTCGTTGCCTCGGTCTGCGTTTACCTGATCGCCTATCGTTTTTATGGCCGCTATATCGCTAAAAATGTTCTGGCGGTCGATAGCACCCGCATGACGCCTGCCGTCCGCCATAACGACGGTCTGGACTACGTGCCGACCGACAAGAAAGTGCTGTTCGGTCACCATTTTGCGGCGATCGCCGGGGCAGGCCCGCTGGTGGGCCCGGTGCTGGCGGCGCAAATGGGCTACCTGCCGGGGATGATCTGGATCCTGGCGGGCGTGGTGCTGGCAGGCGCGGTGCAGGACTTTATGGTGCTGTTCGTCTCCACCCGCCGCGACGGACGTTCGCTGGGGGAGCTGGTGAAAGAGGAGATGGGGGCCACTGCCGGGGTGATTGCGCTGGTGGCGACCTTTATGATCATGGTGATCATCCTCGCGGTGCTGGCGATGATCGTGGTGAAAGCGCTGACCCACAGCCCGTGGGGAACGTATACCGTAGCCTTTACCATTCCGCTGGCGCTGTTCATGGGGATCTACATCCGCTACCTGCGTCCGGGCCGGATTGGTGAAGTGTCGGTGATTGGCCTGGTATTCCTGGTGTTCGCCATTATCTCCGGCGGCTGGGTGGCGGAAAGCCCGACCTGGGCGCCGTTCTTCGACTTTACCGGCGTACAGCTGACCTGGATGCTGGTGGGCTATGGCTTTGTGGCGGCGGTGCTGCCGGTATGGTTGCTGCTGGCGCCGCGTGATTACCTCTCCACCTTCCTGAAAATCGGCACTATCGTCGGGCTGGCGATCGGCATTCTGATTATGCGCCCGACCCTGACCATGCCTGCATTAACCAAATTCATCGACGGTACCGGCCCTGTCTGGACCGGCAATCTCTTCCCGTTCCTGTTTATCACCATCGCCTGTGGTGCGGTGTCGGGCTTCCACGCGCTGATTGCCTCCGGTACCACGCCGAAGATGCTGGCGAATGAAAATCAGGCCTGCCTGATCGGCTACGGCGGTATGCTGATGGAGTCCTTCGTGGCCATTATGGCGCTGGTCTCCGCCTGCATTATCGACCCGGGCGTGTATTTCGCGATGAACAGCCCGATGGCGGTCCTGGCCCCGGCCGGCACCGTTGACGTGGTAGCGTCTGCCGCGCAGGTGGTGAGCGGCTGGGGCTTTGCGATTACGCCTGAAACGTTGACGAGCATCGCCAGCGAAGTGGGCGAGCAGTCGATTATCTCCCGCGCGGGCGGGGCGCCGACGCTGGCGGTCGGCATGGCGTATATTCTCCACGGTGCGCTGGGCGGGCTGATGGACGTGTCGTTCTGGTATCACTTCGCCATCCTGTTTGAAGCGCTGTTTATCCTGACGGCGGTGGATGCGGGAACCCGTGCGGCGCGCTTTATGCTGCAGGATCTGCTGGGCGTCATCTCCCCGAACCTGAAGCGGACCGATTCGCTCCCGGCTAACCTGCTGGCGACAGCGCTGTGCGTGCTGGCGTGGGGGTACTTCCTGCATCAGGGCGTGGTCGATCCGCTGGGCGGGATTAACACCCTGTGGCCGCTGTTCGGTATCGCCAACCAGATGCTGGCGGGTATGGCGCTGATGCTCTGCGCGGTGGTGCTGTTCAAGATGAAGCGCCAGCGTTACGCCTGGGTGGCGCTGGTGCCAACCGCGTGGCTGCTTATCTGTACCCTGACGGCGGGCTGGCAGAAAGCCTTCAGCCCGGATAACAAGGTGGGCTTCCTGGCGATTGCCAACAAGTTCCAGGCGATGATCGACAGCGGCAAGATCCCGGCACAGTACACCGAATCGCAGCTGTCGCAGCTGGTGTTTAACAACCGTCTGGATGCCGGGCTGACCATCTTCTTTATGGTGGTGGTCGTGGTGCTAGCGTTGTATTCTCTCAGGACCGCGCTGGCTGCGTTGAAAAATGATAAGCCAACGGCGAAAGAGACGCCGTACGAGCCAATGCCTGAAAACCTGGAAGAGATTGTGACCCAGGCGAAAGGGGCGCACTAACCTGTGTGCCTGGTGGCGGCTTCGCCTTACCCGGCCTACATTTCTTATCCTCCCTCTCCCTTTGGGAGAGGGGCGGGGTGAGGGAAACAAACGAGAAATGACCTATGTTCGACACTCTATCCAAAGCAGGTAAGTACCTGGGCCAGGCCGCCAAAATGATGATTGGCGTGCCGGACTACGACAACTACGTCGAGCATATGCGCGTCAACCATCCGGACCAGACGCCCATGACCTACGAAGAATTTTTCCGCGACCGCCAGGATGCCCGCTACGGCGGCAAGGGCGGAGCGAAGTGCTGTTAACCCTCTTTCGGTAAATAGAGGCTGATCTGCTCCTGCTTACAGCCGTAGATCGCCGCGAGCTTTTCGCGGGTGCGCTTTTGCGGACGGGAGTCCAGCGCTTCCAGCTGTGACACGGCGGACTGGCTGATGCCGAGTTTCTCCGCCACCTCCTGCTGGGATAGCCCGCGCAGGATACGCCACGCGGCCTGCAGGCTGACGTTCTCGTTATGCATGACGTCGCATACTTCACCAGGTAATCCTACGTCATCATAACAATCGTGTTCGACTTCAATATCCTCTAGATCATCATCGGTTTCGTCGTCAATTTCTGCCATCTGTAAGCACATACGAAAGTATTCATCATAGGGAATAACGACGTACTGCGCTTTTCCGTCATCGTCCTTAATTAGCTGAACAGCCATAGGGGGCTTTCTCCTCGTGAAGGTAGGTCGTTGATGTTCTGCGCTTGACGGCCAAAACATAACAATGGTTATCGGGATCGTCCCGAAGTGTAATCAGAATGCGGTAATCGCCAACGCGTAGCCGAAAATGATTTTCTGTTGCCGATATTTTTTTGATATCGGGCCGGGGAGCTGAGCGATCGTCCAGCTCAGCAAGTTTTGCTTTGATTCTTCGCTGATATCGGCCATCGATTTTGGAAAACTCTTTCTTTGCATTCTTTGACCAGACAATCTTCATCCGTACCTCCACTGTACGCCCACACAAAATATAAGGAAATAATAAGACTATTAGATAAATTCCGAATTTCTTATGGGGTACTGTAGAGCGGAGAAAAAATACAGGTAAGAGGCAAAACGCATACCGTCGAGGCGGCTCGAAAAGGCCTCTGCCGGGCGACAGAGGCTTGCATGGAGATTGCGATCAGGCGTTCAACCCGCCGTCCACATCCAGGCCGGTACCGGAGATCTGCCCGGCGGCTGGGCTGGCAAGAAACGTGACTGCCGCCGCGATGTCTTCCGGCTGGCCGTAGTGGCCGACGGCGATCATCTGGCGCTGAGCTTCCGCCTGTTCGCCGTCTTCCGGGTTCATATCGCTGTTGGTGGGGCCGGGGTGGACAAGGTTAACGGTAATACCGCGCGGCCCCAGATCGCGAGCCAGCCCGCGGGTGAGGGAGTTGAGTGCAGACTTGGTCATCGAGTAAACGGCAATACCCGGCATCGCCACGCGGTTGGCCAGACAGCTGCCGATGTTGATAATGCGCCCGCCGTCAGACATGTGCACCAGCGCTTCCTGAATGGCGATCACCACGCCGCGAATGTTGACGTTGATGAGCGCGTCGATGTCCGCCAGGGTCATGGATTCCAGCGGGCCGCCGCGCGCGATCCCGGCGTTGTTGACCAGGATGTCCAGCCCGCCAAGGGAACGCGCCGCATGGGTGACGGCATCCTGAATCGCCTGCGCGCTGGCGCTGTCGGCCTGCACGGCTTCGCTGTGTCGTCCCAGCGCCTTAATCTCCTCAGCGACCGCCTGGGCTTTATCGGCAGATTTTTCATACGTAATAATCACATCCGCACCGGCGCGCGCCAGCGACAGTGCAATAGCCCGACCCAACCCGCGGCTGGCACCGGTAACCAGTGCCTTTTTACCTGTTAAATCGATCTGCATGATGACCTCGTTACGAGAGTGGTAAGAATCATCATTAGGTATAGACGGTCAGGGAGATTAACGGCTGAAGTATTCCACCTTCTCAAACGCCGCGCGCAGAACGTCGGGCGTTAACGTCACCGGCAGATAATGAATTGATTCCACCGGACGCAGGGTGTGGGCAATCACCTTATCCAGCTCCTCTCGGTTGTTAATATCGACCTCCAGCGCGCGAAGCGTGGTCGGCAGGTTAAAACGCCGATACGCCGAGACCAGCTGTGACAGCACGTCGTCCTGGCCGAGCAGGGCGCTCTGCACGAGAATGCCGTAGGCCACCTTGGTGCCGTGGAGGTATTTTTCCGTCTGCGGCAGCACGGTCAAACCGTTGTGCACCGCATGCGCCGCCGCCACGCGGGTATAGCGTTCGCCCAGACCGCCGACCATCCCGCCGCCTGCGATAATCGCATCCACCACGTCCCGGAACGCCTGCGTCTGTTCACCGCGCTGCTGGTCAGCCAGGGCTTCCTCACTGTGCTCCAGCAGCACGTCGCGGATAGCCAGCGCGCCGTTGATGCCCAGCCGCACGGTCAGCGGCAGCTTTTCAGGCTGCGGGGCGAGCACTACCGCTTCGTACCACTTCGCCAGCGTATCGCCGATGCCCGCCAGCAGATACTCCGCCGGGGCGTTAAGGACGATCTGCGGCTCCACCAGCACCAGGAAGTTGGCGTCGTCGAAGATCTCAAAATGCAGCGCCTGACCGGCATCGTTGTACCAGACGGAGAGCGGGGTCCACGCCGCGCAGGTGGCGGCAATAGTGGGGATGCCCACGAACGGCACTCCTAAGCGGCGCGCCACGGCCTTGACGGCATCGAGCACCGCGCCGCCGCCAACGCCAATCACCACGCTGGCGTCGCTGCCGGATTCATTCACCAGATGGGTGACGTCGCGCTCGCTGCAGTGGCCTTTAAACAGCAGGTGTTTCGCCCCCGGCGCATTAAAGCTCTCCGGCAGGAAAGGGCGCGCGCCTTCGATCGCGCGCTCGCCGTAGATCCACACCGCGCGGGAAAGCTGTTCAGGGGTAAAGAAGTCATTCAGATGCGCAAGGCTTCCGGAATGAGAGAAGTAGTTCGCCGGGCCAGGCACGACGCGGATATCGGTGTTGCTCATGATGGTGTCCTTTTTGGGAAGCGCTAACCCGATGTTATGTCTGGACATCCGGATGGCTAATAATATTTCGCTTTAACTTATGCCTTTTCCGTCGTTGTCAGTCAACCGGAGCTGTGAAAAATTCGATAAATCAGAAGAGTAATGAAGGATTTACGCGGATGGTTTCCAGTCGCCTTGAAATGCGCGGTATCAGCCTGGCCTTTTCCGGCTTTCAGGCGCTGTCGCGCGTGAATTTCACCTTATCCGGCGGCTCCGTACACGCGCTGACCGGCGCCAACGGCGCGGGAAAATCGACGCTGATGGCGGTGCTGTGCGGGACGCACGACCACTATGAGGGCGAGATCAGCATTAACAACCAGCCGGTAAACATCCGCGAACCGCTCGATGCCAAACGGCTGGGGATCCACCTTGTGCAGCAGGAGGTGGACGTGGCCCTGATCCCGGGGTTAAGCATCGCCGAGAACATCATGCTCGACCAGCTGGCGCAGCCGGGGCATCGCTTCAGCTGGCGCGCGATCCGTCAGCAGGCGAGACAGGCGCTGGCGCAGCTGGATGTTTCTCTGGACGTACGCCGTTCCATCGACAGCTGCACGCTTGCCGAAAAGCAGCAGATTTTGCTGGCGCGGGCGCTATCCCACCACTGCCGTTTTTTGATTCTTGATGAGCCCACCGCGCCGCTGGACGCGCACGAGAGCGAGCGCCTGTTTGCGGTAGTCAGACGCTTAAAGCAGCAGGGCATCGGCGTGGTGTTTATCTCCCACCGCATTCACGAGCTGAAGGCCATCTGCGACACCCTGACGGTGCTGCGCGACGGCAAGCTGATTGAGTCCGGACCGATGGCCGATCTCAGCGGTGAAGCGATCGTTGAGAAGATGCTCGGCCACGTGCTGAGCGATATCTATCCGCCCGCGCGGCCGCCGCACGGCGAAGAGACGCTCCTGCGGGTAGAAGGTCTGCACGACGACGCGCTGCTGAAAGATATCTCCCTGCACCTGCGCAAGGGCGAAATTCTTGGTATTGCCGGGCTGGCGGGGGCGGGAAAAACCGAACTCTGTAAAGCGCTGTTTGGCGCCAGCAAAAGCCGCGTGGCGCGCGGTGAGCTGAATCAACAGCCCTGGCAGCCGCGCGATCCGGCGGACTCGGTGCTGCGCGGGCTGGCGCTGGTGCCGGAAGAGCGGCGCAAAGAGGGTATTTTTATCGACGAGCCGGTAAGCATGAACCTTGCCGTGTGCGCCGATAACAGCTTCTCGCGCTGGAGCCTGTTCGGTCATCGTCAGGCGTGGCGCTGGGCGGAGGAGGTGATCGCCCGCGTCGGCGTTCGCGCCCGCGGTCCCGGGCAGGTTTTGCGACGTCTCTCCGGCGGTAACCAGCAGAAGGTGGCTATCGGCAAGTGGCTGCGCAATGACGCGAGCGTGCTGATCTTCGACGAGCCGACCAAAGGCGTGGACGTGAAGGCCAAAACCGATCTTTTCCAGCTGATTGACGGCCTGGCGCGCGAGGGCAAAGGGGTAATTTACGCCTCCGGCGAATTTGCCGAGCTGGTCGGGCTGTGCGACCGCATCTGCGTGCTGTGGGACGGGCGCATCGTGGCGGAAATCGCCGGGACCGAGGCCCGTGAAGAGACATTACTTTATTATTCAACCGGAGGAACGGCGTCGTGAGCAAGGTCCTTTCAGTAAACGCGACGGCGTCTGGCCGTCAGCAGATTTTCGATTTTCTCTACAGGTGGGGCATGTTGCTGACCGTCGTCGCGCTGGTGGCCGTCTTTGGCCTGGCGTCGGACAGCTTCCTCGATCCGAACAACATCATCAACATTCTGCGCTCGATTGCCATCGTGACGGTGATTGCCATTGGCGTGTCGATCTCGCTGACCATCGGCGGATTCGATCTCTCCGTGGGGTCTACCGCGTCGCTGGCGAACGCGCTGGTGATTTCCCTTTTCGTCTGGCACGGCTTTGGCACCACCGAGTCGATTCTGATTACCCTCGCGCTCTGCACGCTGGTGGGACTGTTTAACGCCTTTCTGATCGTTATCCTGCGCATTCCGGACATGCTCGCGACGCTGGCCAGCCTGTTTGTGATCCAGGGCGTGGCGATGACCTACAGCTACGGCGGGTCGATTACCGAAAACATGGTGCTGCCGAGCGGCGATATGGCCGAAGGGACTATTCCGGCGGCGTTCAGCCTGCTGGGACAGGTGCCGACCATCGTGATCGTCATGCTGGTGGTGACCGTGCTGGCACAGCTGGGGCTGTCGCTCACCACTCATGGACGCCGGATGTACGCCATTGGCGGTAACCCGGAAGCGGCGCGTCTCTCCGGCATTCGCACCACCCGCTACAAGGTGGCGGCCTACGTGATTGCCTCGCTGCTGGCGGGCCTGGGCGGGATTTTGCTGGCCTCGCGCATCGGGTCGTCGCAGGTGAACGCGGGCGGCGGATATCTGATGGATGCGGTAGCGGCGGCGTGGATTGGCTTCTCGCTGGCCGGGTCCGGCAAGCCGAACGCGCTGGGGACCCTGGTCGGGGCGGTTATTCTCGGCGTGCTGTCGAACGGGCTGGTGATGCTCTCCGTGCCGTATTACGCCATGGACATTATAAAAGGGCTGGTGCTCGCGGTAGCGCTGGCGATTACCTACATACAAAAACGCTGACAACACAACGGGATAAAAAATGAAAAAGATTGCACTCTCTTTGGTGGCATTAGGGTTATTCACCGCTCTGCCTGGCTTTGCGGCCACGCCTGCACCGCTTCCGGCGGCCATTGCCAACCATGACGGCCCGATCCGCATCGCGGTGATCCGTAACCTCGGCTCAGACGACAACACCACGCAGTTTATTGCCGGGGCCATTCAGGAAGGGAAGAAGCTCGGCTTTAAGGTCAGCACCTTTTTAAGCAACGGGGACGACGCCAAATTCCAGGACTTCGTGAACCAGGCCATCAGCCAGAAGTACGATGGGATTATCCTGTCTCAGGGCCGCGATCCGTACTCCACCGCGCTGGTGAAGAAGGCGGTGGACGCCGGGATTAAGGTCGCGGTATTTGATACCGCCGTCAACGGCGAGATCCCGGGCGTGACCGTTACCCAGCAGGATGATGCCTCCCTGACGAACCTCTCCTTCGGCCAGCTGGCGAAAGATTTCAACGGCAAGGCCAATATCGTCAAGCTGTGGGTGGCGGGCTTCCCGCCGATGGAGCGTCGTCAGGCGGCGTATAAAGAGTTGCAAAAACAGTATCCGGACATTAAAGAGCTGGAGTCTATCGGCGCAGTCTCTTCCGACGTGCAGGGCGACACCGCCAACAAGGTGGGCGCAATCCTCGCGAAATACCCGAAAGGTAAAATCGACGCCATCTGGGGAACCTGGGACGCCTTCAGCCAGGGCGCGTATAAGGCGCTGAAAGAGAACGGCCGCACCGAGATTAAGCTCTACAGCATCGACATCTCTAACCAGGATCTGCAGCTGATGCGCGAGCCGGGCAGCCCGTGGAAGGTGAGCGTGGCGGTGGATCCGAAGCTGATTGGCGCGACCAACGTGCGTCTGGTGGCGAACAAGATTGCCGGGGAAGCGACGCCAGCGACCTACGATTTTAAGGCAGCCGCCATTCCTCAGACGCTGCTGACCGCCCAGCCGGGCGCGGTGAACGTGGCGTCGCTGGGCAAAATCATTCCGGGCTGGGGCCAGACGGAAGATTTTATCGCGCCGTGGTTTGCGACGCTGGAAGCGAAGAATAAATGAGCGAGCTCCCTACGCCAGAATACAGCCGCAATATGCGGCTGATCGGCCATAGCGACCAGGGCGGTCGCCCGGACGGCGTGCAGCTGATGGTGCATCGCGGTTTCGCCTATATCGGCCATATGGTGTCGCAGGGCTTTTCGATTGTCGACGTGCGCGATCCGAAAAACCCGAAAGCGGCGGGATACGTGCCCGCACCGCCGGGCACCTGGAACGTGCACCTCCAGGCGCATGACGATCTCCTGCTGGTCATCAACGCGCGGGATCTTTTTGCCGATGCGCGTTTTGCCGACGAGAAGGTCTACTACACCCGGCAGGTGGGCGAGACCGTCAGCGACGTGCAGGACAAAGGCTGGAGCGCGGGTTTGCGGGTGTTTGATATCTCCACGCCGGACAAGCCGTGCGAAATCGGTTTTCTGTCGCTGAGCGGTATCGGCATCCACCGCATCTGGTACGTCGGCGGACGCTGGGCGTACGTGTCGGCGCTGATCGACGGCTTTACCGACTACATCTTTTTGACGATCGACCTAGCCGACCCGCGTAAGCCTGAGGTGGCAGGGCGCTGGTGGCTGCCGGGGATGAATCAGGCAGAAGGGGAGAGGCCTAACTGGCCGGAAGGGAAACGCTACGCGCTCCACCATGCGATTATTGCAGGCGATACCGCGTACGGCAGCTGGCGCGACGGCGGCCTGACGCTGCTGGACGTGAAGGATCGTACCCAGCCTAAGCTCATTAGCCACCGTAACTGGAGCCCGCCGTTTGGCGGCGGCACGCACACCGCGCTGCCGCTGCCCGACCGCGATCTGCTGGTGGTGCTGGACGAAGCGGTGCTCGATAACCAGGAAGACGGCGAGAAGCTGATCTGGCTGTTTGATATCCGCGAGCCGTCGAATCCGATAAGCATCTCTACCTTCCCGCAGCCGGATGAAACCGACTACGTGGCGAAAGGGGCGCATTTTGGGCCGCACAACCTGCACGAGAACCGGCCGGGGAGCTTCGTCAGCTCGACGCTGATTTTTGCGACGTATCAGAACGCGGGCGTGCGCGCGTATGACATTTCCAATCCGTATCGTCCGGTGGAAACCGGCGCGCTGGTGCCTGCGGCACCGGAGAAAATGATGGATACCCGCCCGAATCGCCCGCAGGTGATCCAGTCGTGTGACGTGTTTGTGGATGCGCAGGCAATTATCTACAGCACGGATTATAACGGCGGGCTGTCGGTGATTGAGTATTTGGGGTAAGCGCAGTTTGATGCCCTCACCCCGGCCCTCTCCCGCAGGGAGAGGGAGAAAATCAACTGTACTGCCGCACCCGCGCCACCAGATCTTCCGCACTGTCGATGCGGTCGGCAATCGCAATCAGCGCTTTACCGAGCGTTATCGCGTGGCGCAGGCATTCGTGGCGCATCGCCTCGTCCTGAATGGTGTCGATATCCGCGACGTGGGAAAGCCCGACGCTGCGGCGAACGAGTTCGGTGCCGCAGAAGCCGATGGCGTCATGCCAGACCTTTTTCAGAAACGCAGAGGCGTAACCCGGCGCGCCGAGCGCGGCGTCGCGCGTTTTCTGGTGTGCCAGCGCCTGGAAGCGTTCCGCGAAGGTGTTCCACAGCTCCTGAATATCGGTCAGGCGCTGCTCGCGCGCGGCGGCGGCATCGCGAATGCCCAGGTGCCCCGGCAGGCCGCAGAAGTTCAGCAGCAGGTTGCCGATGGCGGTACCGACGTCAAAGCCAATCGGGCCAAAGTAGCCAAACTCGGCGTCGATGGCCTTCAGGCTGCCGTGCGCCACAAAAATCGACCCGCTGTGAATATCGCCGTGCAGGAGCGCTTCGGCGTGCGAGAAGAAGCGGTGCTTCAGGGAGGCCACGGCAATTTTAAGTTGGGCGTCGTCGCGCAGCGCCGCGACGTCATTTTCCAGCTCGGCCGGGTAGCTGTTGCGCTCGTGGATCTGGTACGGATCGTTGAAGAACAGATCTTCGGTGATCTCGCACATCTCCGGGTTGATGAATTTCGCCACCTGCGCTTTCTTCTCGTGCGGGTGCAGGTAGAAATCGCTGGTGTAGAACAGCGCGTGCGCGAGGTATTCACCCAGCTGACGCGCCGCCAGCGGGTAATAATTATTTTTGATCAGCTCGCCGCGCCAGATGCGATGGCTGGAGAGATCTTCCATCACCATCACCGCCAGCTCCGGATCGAAGTGGTGGATTTTCACGGTGTGCTGCGGGCTGTGCCGGTAGTGCTCGACCAGGGTTTGCGCCTCCAGACGGGCGCGGTCCAGCGTCAGCGGCCAGGACTCGCCGACGCAGCGCACGTAGGGTAGCGCCTGCTTAACGACGATGCGGCTCACGCCCGCGCTGTCGAAAATTTTAAAGACCAGATTGAGGTTGCCGTCGCCAATCTCCTGCGCCTCTACCAGCGATGAAGGATCGTCAAGTCCGCCAAACTGCCTGGCATACTCCACGGCATCCTGAGCGGTAAAGGTACGGTATTGCGACATGGCCTGCTCCTCACGAGTTTTTAAATTAAGACATGTAGACGTCTATACATCTGGATTTCATCCTGACACAATGTGCTACAACAACGCAACAGGGAATTAACGACATGCAGACATTACAGACGACCAGCCTGCGGGTGGCGAATAATCAGCTCTTTATTCTCGACCAGCAGGCCCTCCCGCAGGAGAAACGCTGGCTGGATGCCTCGACCGTAGAGGCGCTGGTTGGGCATATCCACGCCCTGCGCGTGCGCGGCGCGCCGCTGATTGGTCTCTCTGCAAGCCTGCTGCTGGCGCTGCTGGCGGAAAACGGCAAAAACCGTGACGAGCTGGCGATTGCGCTGGAAACCCTGCGCGCGTCCCGCCCGACGGCGGTGAACCTGATGAACAATCTCGACCGCATGAAGATTGCGCTGTGGCAGGAAGAGTATGTTCCGGCGCTGGTGTCGGAGGCGCTGCGCCTGATTGATGAAGATAAACGACTCTGTGATGCCATTGCGAAAGCGGGCAGCGCGCTGGTGAAGCCCGGCAGCCGCCTGCTGACCCACTGCAACACCGGCGGACTGGCAACGGCGGGGGTCGGTACGGCGCTTGGGGTCATTGCTCGCGCGCACCAGGAAGGCAACGTCAGCAACGTCTGGGTCGATGAAACCCGCCCGCTGCTGCAGGGCGGTAGATTGACCGCGTGGGAGCTTGGCGAGCTGGGTGTGCCGTATCAGCTGATTACCGACTCCATGGCCGCCAGCCTGATGGCGAAAGGGCAGGTAGACGCCGTGTGGGTGGGCGCAGACCGCATTGCGGCTAACGGCGACGTGGCGAACAAAATCGGCACCTACTCCCTGGCGGTGCTGGCAAAATTCCACGGCATTCCGTTCTATGTGGCCGCGCCGCAAACGACCCTCGACCCGGAATGCCCGAACGGCGACGCGATCCCGATTGAGCAGCGTGCCGCCAGCGAGGTGACGGGCGTCGCCGGAAGCTTTGGCGCGGTTCAGTGGGCGCCGGAAAACGCGCAGGTCTACAACCCGGCGTTTGACGTTACGCCAGCCTCGCTGATTAGCGGCTGGGTGCTGGATACGGGCGTGGTCACGCCGGAAGAGGTTGCGGAAGGGAAATTTGCCTGAGTCCGGCTATCCTTTAAGGGGCTCCCTTAAGAGGACAACATCGTGACGCTCGATCCTGAAACTGACTTAAAACTGGAGCGCGTGGTGGATGCACCGCGCGACCTGCTTTGGCTCTGCTGGACTACGCCGGAACACATCAAAAACTTCTTCATTCCTGCTCCCCATAAGGTGACCGAATGCGATCTCGACCTGCGCGTGGGCGGGCGGTTCAACACCGTGTTTGAGGTGGACGGTCAGCGGATGGATAACCGGGGCGTCTTCCTGGAAATCGATCCCGGTAAAAAGCTGGTCTTTACCGACGGCTATACCGAAGGCTGGAAACCGGCCGAGAAGCCGTTTATGACGGCGATTTTATTGCTGGAAGATGTCGGGGAGGGGAAAACCCGCTATACGGCGATTGCGCGTCATCCGACGAAGGAGATCCGCGAGCAGCATGATCAGATGGGCTTCCACGAAGGATGGGGGATTGTGCTGGATCAGCTGGTGGGATATGTGAAGGGATTGAAGGTGTAACGCGCTCGGATGCCCTCACCCTTACCCTCTCCCACAGGGAGAGGGAGAAAAGATCATGCCAACCGTGGATACGCATCCGCAATCGCATCACCGGTAAACTGGGCCACCCAGCCTTCCGGGTTATCGAAAATACGAATGGCGGTAAAGTTCGGCTCTGAGCCCATATCAAACCAGTGCGGCGTGCCCGCGGGGACGGAGATCAGGTCGTTTTTCTCGCACAGCACCTGATACACCTCATCGCCAATGTGCAGGCAGAACAGCCCCGCGCCTTCCACGAAAAAGCGTACCTCGTCTTCGCCGTGGGTGTGTTCGTTCAGGAACTTCGCGCGCAGCGCATCTTTCTGCGGATTGTCGGCGCGCAGGCTGATCACGTCCCAGCTCTGGTAGCCTTTTTCCGCCACCAGTTTGTCGATCGCATGTTGATATGCCTCGATCACGGCTTCAGGGGCGGGATCGTGTCCTAAATCGCGATCCGCAGCCCAGCGTTCAAACCGAACGCCTTTCGCGTTGAGCTGTTGGGCAATCTCGGCGGCGTCGGTGCTGTGCCACTGGTGTTGACTGGCGTCTTTGTCGGAATAAATGGTCAATGCGCTCATGAAGGGATCTGCTCCGGGTTAATCTCGTCAAACTGGTGGACCTGATGGTGGTGGCTTGCGCCGTCATCATCACCGCGAATCAGCTGCAGGGTACGAAAACCTGCCTGTTCAGCCGCATCCAGCTCCTGATGAATATCGGACAGGAACAGGATCTGCGACGGGGCAATGCCCGTTTGCGCCGCGATGTTCTGATAAGACTGCACCTCGCGCTTGGCGCCGATGTGGGTATCAAAATAGCCGCTGAACAGATGAGTAATATCACCTTCGTCGCTGTAGCCAAATAACAGTTTCTGCGCGGCGACGGAGCCAGAGGAATAAACATAGAGATCAATCCCTTGCGCTTTCCACTTTTCCAGCGCAGGCAGCACGTCGGGGTAGAGGTGTCCGGTAAAATCGCCGTTAACGTAGCCGTCGTGCCAGATGATCCCCTGCAGGGCTTTGAGCGCGGTCGATTTGCGGTCTTCGTCCATAAAGGCAAACAGAGCGTCGACAAGTTCGCCGACGCTGGCGTGCGGGTTATCGATTTCATCACGCAGGTTGTCCAGAATGGATTTGACCGGCTCGGCGTACTGCTGCGCGGTCACGAAGGCCGCCAGCCGCTCACGCGCGTAGGGGAACAAAACGTTATGGACAAAACGAATATCGCTGGTGGTCCCTTCAATATCCGTCACAATCGCGCGAATCATATTCTCTCCAGTTGTCGTAAACGCATTTCGCATTCAAATAAGAATTCTAGCCCTTCCAGATGACGGCGGGCCTCGGCCACATCGCGGCCCCAGCAGGTTAAGCCATGACCGCGCAGAAGAAAACCATAATTAAGCGGGCGTTCCTCTGCGTAATGGGCGATTCGGGAGGCGAGGGCGTCCATATCCTGGTCGTTATCAAAGATCGGGATAGCCACCGTGTCCATATGCGTGGTCTGCCCGGTGAGGGATTTTTGCATCTCAAAGCCGCTGATGTTGAGCTCGGCTTCTTTGACCAGACGGGACAGCACCGTGGCGTTAACCGTGTGAACGTGAAGGACGGCGTTGGCTTCAGGAAACAGACGATAGATAAGGGTGTGCAGCCCGGTCTCCGCCGACGGTTTACGACCGGACGGGGCGCGATTGGTGGCAATCTCGACCTGCAGGAAGTCATCGGTGGTGAGGCTGCCTTTGTCCTTTCCGGATTCGCTGAGCCAGCACAGATGTTCGTCCTGACGCACCGACATATTGCCGCCTGTGGCGGGGGCCCAGCCTTTGGCACCAATCCAGCGGCAGGCGTCGACCAGATGCGTGAGTTGCAGGTTATCTCTCATTTCCTTTTACCCTCTCGGCCAGGAATATTCATATGGTTTAGACGTCTAAGCGTCTTGATTGCCAAAGACTAACATCGTGTTATAGTGGCAGCAACATAAGTATTACAGGCAGGCACGACACAATGAGCAATAACGCATTGATTCCGCAGAGTAAACTTCCCAATCTCGGTACCACCATCTTTACGCAGATGAGCGCTCTGGCGCAAAAGCACAACGCCATTAACCTTTCTCAGGGGTTCCCGGATTTCGATGGCCCGACGTATTTGCAGGAGCGTCTCGCGTACCACGTGGCGCAGGGGGCAAATCAGTATGCACCGATGACGGGCGTGCAGGCGCTGCGGGAAGCCATTGCGGATAAAACGGCGGAACTGTATGGCCATAAGCCCGATGCGAACACCGACATCACGGTGACGGCAGGGGCAACCGAAGCACTGTATGCGGCCATCACCGCACTTGTGCGCGCGGGGGATGAAGTCATCTGTTTTGATCCGAGCTACGACAGCTATGCGCCTGCGGTTGAACTCTCCGGCGGCGTGGTGAAACGCGTGGCGCTCCAGCCGCCGCATTTTCGCCCTGACTGGCAGGCGTTTGCTGCGCTGCTGAGCGACAAAACCCGCCTGGTGATCCTGAATACCCCGCACAATCCGTCGGCGACGGTGTGGCAAAAAGCCGATTTCGCCGCGCTGTGGCAGGCAATTGCGGAACGCGAGATTTACGTGCTGAGCGATGAGGTCTATGAGCACATTTGCTTTGCTGAAGAGGGACACGCCAGCGTGCTGGCCCATCCGCAGCTTCGCGAGCGTGCTATCGCCGTCTCTTCGTTTGGTAAGACCTACCATATGACCGGCTGGAAGGTAGGGTACTGCGTGGCCCCGGCGGCCATCAGCGCTGAGCTGCGCAAGGTGCATCAGTACCTGACGTTTGCCGTGAACACGCCGGCTCAGCTGGCGCTGGCGGATATGCTGCTCGCTGAGCCCGCGCATTACCGCGAGCTGCCGCACTTCTATCGTGAACGTCGGGATCTGTTTGTGACGGCATTAAGCAAAAGCCGTCTGGAAATTTTGCCCTCAGAAGGCACCTATTTCCTGCTCGCCGACTACAGCGCGATATCGGAGCTGGACGACGTGAGTTTCTGCCAGTGGCTGACGAAAGAGGTCGGCGTGGCCGCCATTCCGCTGTCGGTGTTCTGCGCCGATCCCTTCCCGCATAAGCTGATCCGTCTTTGCTTTGCGAAGCAGGAATCGACGCTGTTGGCGGCGGCAGAGCGCCTGAACACGCTCTGATTATTTCACCGTCCAGGCTTCTGAGTAACGGCGGTCTGCAAACAGCTCCAGCAGACCGTTGATTTGCTTGAGGCGCAGCACCTCATCGCTGTCCATGCCCAGCTCTTTGCCTATTCGCTCATCATTCCAGCCGAGCTGCGCCAGTTCGCGCACGATATCTGACATGGCGTTGATTTGATGCCGACCCCGCGCCCGATTGTGGCGAATCGTGGCGGCCATACGGTTATGTTTATCCTGCCGATCCCGACGCAGGCAGGTGACGGGGAGATATCCCTTAAGCTGACGCTTCAACGCCGCCCGATTTTTACCGATTTCATGGCGATGAAAACCATCCACGATTTCGTAGTGTTGCGGTTCACTTTCTGTCACAACGATAGGTTGGGTGAATCCATCGAGTTCCAGCGACTTACTGAGCAGCCGTTTTTCTGGGGGGGCAACGTTATTGGGATTGTAATCGTTAGCGGTAATAGCGTCCTGTCTTATCCAGAGGACGCAGTCTATCGGTTGCTCGCGAAACGGACTGTGTTTATGGATTGCCTCACGAAAAGCATTTATGGCGTTAATGCGGTCCTCTTCTGAAAGTGACTGAAGGTACGTTTCCATCTCGGTGATTAGTCTTTGTCGCATAATATGCCCCACTCCTTGCGTTTAGCCTTCACTCTGTCGCTGTAGCGCTGATAATGTTTGGGTTTGTTCGGGCTGAACGATAGCGCCCTGCACCAGTAGTCGTTATTCAGGAGAACTTTGCAAATACGGCGCCATGAGGGAATGTCTTTGGCTCCGATATCACCGTCCTGAGTATCGGGAATATCCTCCATGCCTCTCTTCTGATACCAGTGCAGATAAATGGCGATTTTATTGCGGTAATGCTCAGCCGTATTTTGCGGCATGCTTTCGAGGAGCAACATGGCATATTCGCGCCAGCAGAGGTGTTCGGGTTTCAAAATTTTTCGGTGACCATAAAAATGATTATCGTGTCCGGCGTACATTCCTCCGCTGCGTGCACCGCTCACGCGCTCGCACATGGCCGCCCAGCGATCGGGCTCAACAACGTGGTAGAGCCATAGTCCCTGGCGCTGTTCTGGGCCAAAGGGTTCACAAATACGCATGTAGCGTAGCGGCACGCCAGCCTGAAACATCAGGTCATAAAGTGGGTTATAGCAACAACCTGATTTGGCGAACCAGGTCCATATATCGGCGGTTTTCCAGTCGTAGAGGGGATAGATATACCAGGCATGTCCTCCCGGTGCGACGGTAGTCCAGGGTTTATCGTCGGCAAACCGCTGCTTACGCGCCGATGCAATAGCCAGGAAACGGTTGTAAGACTCATCGGCGCGGATGCCAATCAGTACCGCCGCCGGGCGATTGAGAGAGAACCAGTCGCAGAAACTGCGGACAAAGGTTTCAAACGTCATGCCAGGCTGGTAGAAAGGAAAATAAGCGGGATCGGTTATCGCATCGTCAGGAGGCTGGCGGACCCATTGGGTACCGGGTACCCAGCATTGCCATTCCGGCTGGAATTGCGAAAGTGAATTTTGCGTTGTCAGGGGAAGCGCGACCCACCAGAAATGATCGATGACATCGCTGTACAATTCACGCATATGTTGCACATGGTTAATGGTATGGGAAAACTGCGCCTCCCAGTCAATAAAGAGCACATCTATTTTGACTTTCATCTGTCGCGCCTGTTGGGCAACCAGATGCAGCATGACGGTGGAGTCTTTTCCACCTGAAAAAGAAACACAGGTTCTGGGAAAATTTTCGAGAGTCCATTTTATTCGCTCCCGAGCAGCAGTAAGAACATCCTGGTTTAAAGGGTATTTATAAATTGACATGCTTATTCTCATCCTGAGGAATAAATACCAGACTGTAGCTTCAATACTAAAGAGAGGGTTATATTAATCAATAATTAATTGAATATATGACGGTTATGTTGCGTAGTTCTATAACGGTGGTGTATGTTTTAAAAGTATGTTTCCCATTTGGTGCGAAAGCCCCATCAATATCTCACGGTAATGATATTTCTTCAATAAAACTGGCGAATGCCGAGCTATTGAGCGCAGAACGATTATACATCATGTAAATATCAATGCTGGGGAAATGAATGTCTGTTTCCACTTTGCGCAGGTTGAGGGCGGGCCCATATTGTTCGAAGGCCGACGTGGGTACTAAACCTATGAGATCGGATGAACCGATCATCGACAGAAGGGATATAAAAGAGTCGCTACGATAGACGATATTTCTTTCGAATAACAGGTTATCGGCCTTGTCCTGATAGCCTTTGAAGCTGTTCTCACCGTTCAGGCAGGCGGTGAAGTTTTCATTCAGAATTTCTTCACGCGTAGGATTTTCACCGAGACGGGGATGACCCTCCCGACAAACGAGAACGAAAGGAAGTTTATGGTAGAGGCTACAGGCGACAGAATGACTGTTAGAAGAGGAATACGAGAATATCAAGTCCGCTCTTCTGTAGGCCAGGAGATCTTCCGCTGAATCAGGAGAAAGAAAAATATCATGTAATTCAATTGAATAGTTATGGTTGTTCATGAGCAGTTTTATAGGGTCAAGGGTTGCTTTCGTACTCATAAAATGCGGGCAATAAATGACAAAATTCTTCTTCAACCCGCTGCTGTGCATGATATTGATAGTCTGCTCTAGCTGGTTCAGGTTCTGTTCCAGATGATGATGCAAATTGACGCCGACGGTCGTGGGCGTGATCCCTTTTCCGGAACGGATAAACAGAGGATCGTTAAGTTGTCCTCTCAGGCGTTGCAGTGACTGGCTCACGGCAGAGGGCGTGATATACAGCGTCTCGGCGGCTTTACTGATACTAAGGTGTTGGTAAATACACTCGAAAATGACTAACAGATTAAGATCGAATTTTTTAAGGTCATAGAGGTTTGCCATGTTTCGTCCTGAGATGCTGCGTTTGCTGTGGTTATCATATAACTGATAACAATAGTTTGAAGCTAACCATTAACAATTCGTTCGGTTAACTTTCTTAGTTTTAAATTAAAATCATCTTAATATATCACGGTGCCAGATTATTGATATAGCGCTTCGAAGACGATTAGGATAATTTTATCCTCGAGGAGGGAGTGAGCGTATTAAATGACAATTGTCACTTATATATTGTGATTGTTTTATAATAAAAATAAATTTATAACGCTCCGCAATGATGTTCGACGTAGCCTATCACAGCCATAGGCAGGAATGCCTCTCTTGTGGATTGCTCAATCCCAGCGCGGGTGATGTAATCAAACGGCTGTTACCGCCTTGATATAAAGGGTTGTAGAGCGCAACGCAACGCCAGTTTCGGCTGGCACTGAATGTACCTGCGGGGAATTCAGGTATCAGGGCCGCCCGTTGAGGCGGCCTTTTTACTTTTAGGCTTTCCTGTAAAAGGTTCACCTTGTTGTCTTGTCGACGTTGTAAGGTTTGGCTGATTGATTTGATAAAGCATACGCATTAGCCCCGATGAATAAAGTTGGTTACCTTACATCTCAACGAAAACACGGAGGAAGTACAGATGTCTTTGATTAATACCAAAATTAAACCTTTCAAAAACCAGGCGTTCAAAAACGGTGAGTTCATCGAAGTTACCGAGAAAGATACCGAAGGCCGCTGGAGCGTCTTCTTCTTCTATCCGGCTGACTTTACCTTCGTTTGCCCGACTGAACTGGGCGACGTGGCAGACCATTACGAAGAACTGCAGAAGCTGGGCGTAGACGTTTACTCTGTCTCTACCGATACCCACTTCACCCACAAAGCATGGCACAGCAGCTCTGAAACCATCGCCAAAATCAAATACGCGATGATCGGCGACCCGACTGGCGCCCTGACCCGTAACTTCGACAACATGCGTGAAGATGAAGGCCTGGCTGACCGCGCCACCTTCGTTGTTGACCCGCAGGGCATTATCCAGGCTATCGAAGTTACCGCTGAAGGTATCGGCCGTGATGCTTCTGACCTGCTGCGTAAAGTGAAAGCCGCTCAGTACGTGGCTTCTCACCCAGGCGAAGTGTGCCCGGCGAAATGGAAAGAAGGCGAAGCAACGCTGGCTCCATCCTTAGATTTGGTTGGTAAAATCTAAGTTTTGCCCATTCGGTAATCAATGGGCGCACCCGCGCCCATTTCATTCCAGCACCATGATGCAAGTTGCATTCAGGCCGCCCGTATAAGGCAGCTTGCATGATGACGTCTTAAGAGAGGGAAGAACAATGCTCGACACAAACATGAAAACCCAGCTCAAGGCCTACCTTGAGAAACTGACCAAACCCGTTGAGCTGATTGCTACGCTTGACGACAGCGCCAAATCGGCAGAGATCAAGGAACTGCTGGCGGAGATCGCCGAGCTGTCGCCAAAAGTGACCTTCAAAGAAGACAACGCGCTGCCGGTCCGTAAGCCCTCTTTCCTGATTACCAACCCAGGGTCCGATCGGGGACCACGCTTTGCCGGTTCTCCGCTGGGTCACGAGTTTACCTCACTGGTGCTGGCGCTGTTGTGGACCGGTGGTCATCCGTCAAAAGAAGCGCAGGCGCTTCTGGAGCAAATCCGCGATATCGACGGCGATTTCGAGTTTGAAACCTATTACTCACTCTCCTGCCACAACTGCCCGGACGTGGTGCAGGCGCTGAACCTGATGTCGGTCCTGAACCCGCGCATCAAGCACACGGCGATTGATGGCGGTACCTTCCAGAATGAAATCACCGATCGCAACGTGATGGGCGTTCCGGCGGTCTACATGAACGGCAAAGAGTTCGGCCAGGGCCGCATGACGCTGACTGAAATCGTTGCCAAAGTGGATACCGGTGCTGAAAAACGTGCGGCGGAAGAGCTGAACAAACGCGATGCCTACGACGTGCTGATCGTCGGTTCCGGCCCTGCCGGCGCGGCAGCAGCGGTGTATTCCGCGCGTAAAGGTATTCGTACCGGCCTGATGGGCGAACGCTTTGGCGGCCAGGTGCTCGATACCGTGGACATCGAAAACTACATCTCCGTGCCGAAGACCGAAGGCCAGAAGCTGGCGGGGGCGCTGAAGGCGCACGTCAGCGACTATGACGTGGACGTGATCGACAGCCAGAGCGCCAGCAAGCTGGTTCCGGCAGCGGTCGAGGGTGGTTTACACCAGATTGAAACCGCTTCCGGCGCGGTGCTGAAAGCCCGCAGCATTATCATTGCCACCGGTGCGAAATGGCGCAACATGAACGTCCCGGGTGAAGATCAGTATCGCACCAAAGGCGTGACCTACTGTCCGCACTGCGACGGTCCACTCTTCAAAGGTAAACGCGTGGCGGTGATCGGCGGCGGTAACTCCGGCGTGGAAGCGGCCATTGACCTGGCGGGGATTGTTGAACACGTAACCCTTCTGGAGTTCGCTCCGGAGATGAAAGCCGACCAGGTTCTTCAGGATAAAGTTCGCAGCCTGAAAAACGTCGACATCGTACTGAACGCGCAGACGACGGAAGTGAAGGGCGACGGCAGCAAAGTGACCGGTCTGGAATATCGCGACCGCGTGAGCGGCGACGTGCACAGCGTTCAGCTGTCAGGGATCTTTGTGCAGATTGGTCTGCTGCCAAACACCACCTGGCTGGAAGGCGCGATTGAGCGCAACCGCATGGGTGAAATCATCATTGATGCGAAGTGTGAAACCAGCGTGAAAGGCGTGTTTGCGGCGGGCGACTGCACCACCGTGCCGTACAAACAGATCATTATCGCCACGGGCGAAGGGGCGAAGGCGTCTCTGAGTTCATTTGACTATCTTATTCGCACCAAAACCGCATAAGAAAAGAAAGTAAGGCTACACCTGCAATAGCGAGAGGCCACCGAAAGGTGGCCTCTTTTTTTATCTGACGACCATCACCGGTATATGGGTGTGGCGGATGACGCTGGAGGCGTTAGAGCCCAGCAGATGCGTGGTAATGGAAGGGTTGCGCGAACCGATGACCACCACGTCTGCCTTCAGTTCGTTCGCCAGTTCGTTTACCGCATCGCGAACGCTGCCGAATCTGACGTGCGTTTTGATTCGTGAAGAGTCGATGCTGAAGTGGCTGACCATGGTTTGCAGGCGCGTTTCCGCCTCGTGCTGCAGATGCTCTTCGAAGCGACGCACGTCGGCAGCAAAGCGGTGCAGGCTCAGGCTGGCGGAGCCTGGCAGTACGTGTAAAAGATGGATAACACCGTCCTGCTGCGCCAGGAACTCCGCATGGCGAACGGCCTTGTCGCTCAGCTCCATCTCAAAAACATCAACCGGCATAATGATTCTCTGATACATACCCGTTTCTCCTTGTTTATAAACGCTGAACTCATTTAACCATAAAATATTAATGGTTTCTGTAAGCGCTCCGTCAGTTTTCTTATCTCACCAGGATAAATCTCAAAAGCCCCGTATTCACGGGCAGATCTTCAGGGGTAGCTACCCTTATACACTTACCTGAAGCCTTTCGGAGGTCGCATGAAAGCACTTACGTATCACGGTCCGCACCATGTTCGCGTCGAGAATGTCCCCGATCCCATCATCGAACAGCCTGACGATATCATTCTGCGCGTTACGGCCACGGCTATATGCGGCTCCGATTTACATCTTTATCGCGGAAAGATCCCGAAGGTGCAGCACGGCGACATTTTTGGCCATGAGTTTATGGGGGAAATCGTCGAGTGCGGCACAGAGGTGAAGAATTTGCAAAAAGGCGATCGCGTGGTGATCCCCTTTGTCATCGCCTGCGGAGACTGTTTCTTCTGTCGTCTGCAGCAATACGCGGCCTGTGAGAATACCAATGCCGGGCAGGGTGCCGCGCTGAACAAAAAGCAAATACCCGCACCGGCCGCGCTGTTTGGCTATAGCCATCTCTACGGCGGCGTGCCGGGGGGGCAGGCGGAATATGTCCGCGTGCCAAAAGGCAACGTCGGGCCGTTTAAGGTCCCGCAGCTTCTTTCCGATGATAAAGCGTTATTCCTTTCCGATATTTTGCCCACGGCCTGGCAGGCGGCAAAAAATGCGCAGATTGAAAAAGGCTCAAGCGTAGCGGTTTTCGGTGCCGGGCCGGTGGGGCTACTGACCATTGCCTGCGCGCGACTGCTGGGGGCTGAGCAGATCTTTGTTATCGATCATCATCCGTACCGGTTGCGATTTGCAGAGGTGCGTTACGGCGCAATCCCTATCAACTTTGATGATGATAACGACGCGGCGGAAAAAATCATCGAACAGACCGCGGGCCATCGCGGCGTTGACGCCGTGATTGATGCAGTCGGGTTTGAAGCGAAAGGTAGCACCACTGAAACGATCCTCAGCAATCTTAAAATTGAAGGTAGTAGCGGCAAAGCGTTGCGTCAGTGCATTGCTGCCGTACGGCGCGGTGGGGTGGTCAGCGTACCCGGCGTGTACGCTGGGTTTATTCATGGCTTCCTGTTTGGCGATGCCTTCGATAAGGGGCTGACGTTTAAGATGGGCCAGACGCACGTCCATGCATGGCTGGGTGAACTGTTACCGCTGATCGAAAAAGGGCTGCTTACCCCGGAAGAGATCGTGACCCATTATCTTCCCCTTGCGGATGCGGAACGCGCCTATAAGGTATTCGAAAAACGGGAGGAAGAGTGCCGGAAGGTGATTCTGGTCCCTGGTGCAGAAACGCCCGAGGCCGCAGAGCAGAAAGTTAAGGGCCTGGTAAATGCTTTCCCGGGTGGGGTTGCATGAGTTCTCGCTTAACTGTGGCGTTCAAGATAAAGCACGGCCGCGACGATAATCGCCACAATAATGAGAAAAATAAGTGTGATAGCCAGTATCTCACTCATGACCGTCCCCGCGGCACCAAAACAGATTAAGCGTGGGTTAAGGGTCTTTTGCGCGATATAAGAAAATGGGGTGAATTTACGGAAAGAGGATGCGGCTGCATCCTCTGTGCAAAGCGGGTGGGCGCTTGTTCAGAAGTGTTTAACGCAGGTAATCGCCCGCAGCTTCTGGCTGGTAGAGCAACGCCAGTACTTCCAGATGGGCAGAGGCGCCGCCCGGCAATTCCCAGTGGATCGTATCTCCCGTACGCAGCCCCAGCAGTGCGGCACCCACAGGGGCCAGAACAGAAAGCTGTGTGCTGCTGTCGGTCATCTGAGCCGGATAAACCAGCGTACGGGTCAACTCTTCACCGGTGGTCAGGTTGCGGAATTTCACCTGGCTATTCATAGTGACCACGTCATGCGGCATCGTCTCAGGCGTGCACATCTGTGCCCGGTCGAGCTCCTCATTAAGGGCGTCGGCCACGGGGAGCGAGGCGAACTCCGCTTTTTCCAGCAGCCTGTCGATACGTTCTGCGTCGAGCTCATTGATGATAATGGTAGGTCTGGACATTTTTTACTCCATGTCGTTAATGCTGCGTCTAACGCAGAAACTGATCCAAAAGAAAACCCTCGCCGTCTGGCAGCGAGGGTTTAACTCTCCCGATGATACTGGCTGAGCGCGCAAGTTTGAAGTGATGAAGGTCACATTCATGGCCCATATGAATTTTCGCTGAAATTTATTCAGTCTTCATTCCCGGCGGAATACGTTACGCTGAGTGTCCTGAATCCGGGCGTTGCCCGCCAACGAGAGAGCGCTATGTACTTCTATCAACCGTCCCAGGGGCACGGCCTGCCGCATGACCCGCTAAACGCCATTATTGGTCCACGTCCGATTGGCTGGATCTCCTCCTGCGATAAGGCCGGTCAGCTCAATCTCGCGCCGTATAGCTTCTTTAACTGCTTTAACTATCGCCCGCCGATCATCGGCTTTTCCAGCAACGGCTGGAAGGACAGCGTGCGTAATATTACCGAAACAAAGGAATTTGTCTGGAACCTGGCAACGCGCGATCTCGCGCACGCGATGAATCAAACCTCTGCAATGCTTCCGCACGATCGGGATGAATTTAGCTTTGCCGGGCTCACGCCAGCGGCAAGTCAACTGGTTAACGCGCCCCGCGTCGCAGAAAGCCCGGTGAACTTTGAGTGCCGCCTGTCGCAGTGCATTCAGCTTACCGGTGCCGACGGCACACCGGTCGATACCTGGCTGGTGTTGGGGGAGGTGGTCGGTATCCATATTGCCGAAACGCTGCTGGAAGAGGGGATATACCAGACGGCGAAAGCGCAGCCCATCCTGCGTGCAGGTGGGCCGACGGCGTATTATGGCATCAGTGACGAAAACCGGTTTGATATGGTGCGCCCGACTGTGGGTCAGTAACCTGCTTTATCAATCACGAATTGATTTCCGCAGTTACCTGGATGTGGCTGCGGCGCAAATGACGCTGCAGAAAGCGGGTTGTTGATAGTGTCAGCCTTCAGCGAAATCTGCATCTCGGTCAGATACGCCGGGTTGCCGTTGCATGTCAGCTTGATCGCTTTGATGTTCTCCCTGCCCCAGCTTCTGGCAACGGCACTGTCAAAGTCGCTGCGATTGACGGGTTTTCCGTAGTTATCGGCAAGGAATTTACCGACCGCACTGTTTTTAACTTCCTGGTTCATTCGCACCATCGTGCCGAAATAGGCATCCGGATCGAAACCAAAGCAGACGCCATGTTTGGCGTATTCGTAGCGTTCCAGGCAGGAATTACCGCCTGCACCCGGCATCACGTCGTTGAGCTTTGCGGCAGCGGAAAGCGACAGCCCGGTTTCGGCGGCATCGCATTTGCGGCTGGCCTTCACTTCCGGCATGTTTGGAATGGGGCGCGTGGCGCAGCCAAAACGCATCCATCGACGCTCATCCACCCCGCGTGCGGCGATGGATTTTGGCAGGCCGGGCCATAGTCCGTGAACGGTCAGAAAATCGGCTTTATTATCACGCTCTTTTTGCAGGCGACATTCGTCAGGTTCATTGCGGTTGCGTTCGACCATGCTCTGGCAAAACCCGGTTTGCCAGGACAGAGCCAACACATAGCGATCGAAATCGCCGTACTGTGTTGCCTTCAGCGGTTCCGCCTGTGCGGAGAAGATACAGAGAGCAAGCGCCATTGCGCCAGACGGGACGACGATATCCTTCCTGAACATATGATTTCCTGATCGAATGAGCACGATTAATTTCTGGAAGTTATTAAAGCACAAAAAGCGCCCGCAGGCGCTTTTTGGATATCAGTAATTTAGCTTAGGCCGCGCCGGGAACCAGCACTTCCGTGGCGATAATCACGATAATCAGACCAACCAGAACGGGTACTGAGGTGCGCTTGACGACTTCAAATGGCGAGATTTTCGCCATTCCGGCAACGGCAACGACCACGCCCGACACCGGCGAAATGGTACGGCCCAGGTTTGACGCCTGCAGCATGGGAATGGAGAGATAGGCCGGGTTAATACCGGACGAGTGAGCCAGCTTCGGGATCATCTCAACGAAAGCGTAGAAAGGGGCATTGCCGGAACCGGTGGTCATCGCCGCCAGCATGGTCAGCACCACCAGAACCAGCATCAGGATAATACTGGCCGAGCCGAACGAGGTGGCGATAGAGATCAGGCTCTGGATAAAGCCGATCGTGCTCAGACCCTGGGCAAAAACGCCCGCTGCAACCAGCAGAATCACCACGCCAGCGAAGGCATCCGCCATACCGCGATACGCTACTTCCAGACCCGAGAAGACCTTTTGCGTGTTAAAACCGCGCACAAACTCCAGCGCGGCGGCAAGCAGCATACAGATAACCAGAATGGTGATGATGTGCAGCTGTGGACCCCATTTGCCGTCAAAAATCAGCACTCCGACGATCGGAGTGAACGGCAGAATGGCATAGAGCGCGGGAGCGGTGGTGGTGATTTCACTCACATCCATCATTTCATGGCTAATGTTTTCTTTCTTATCGAGATAGCGTTGCCAGAAGAAATGCGCGATCCCCATGCCCACTATGGCAACGATTGAGATCGGTAACGTGGTTTTAAAGGCGAAGTCGATGAGTGACATCTCCGCCGCCTTTGCCGCCAGCACAACGTCGCCGGAGGTCGGGGAGAGAATAATGGCTGCCGGAGACGCACAAATTGCCGCGGCCGCGCCACGGCTGATGCCCACGTTCACCATAACCGGGAACAGCGTGGCCATCAGCAGTACGCCAAGTCCGGTAGCCGACGAAACGGCCAGCGACATCAGGCAGGCGAGGAAATAGGCCGCGACCATAAGCAGATATGGCGAATTGATGTATTGCAGAGGTTTGGAGGCAAGCTTAACGACCATATCGTTAGCGCCGATGTGGGTCATATAGGCCGCAAAACCACACAGCATCATGATCATCATGCCCAGATCGCCGCCGCGGCTCATGAGCAATATTTTAATGTATTCAACAATATCTGTAGCGCTGTAACCGGTGCTGGTCGCGCTGGCAGGTAACACCTGATGCCCCATTATTGCGCTGATAATCAGCAGTGTTAAACCGCCAACAAATAATACGCCCGTGGCCGAGTAGCCTTTAATGATGTAGCGTGCGACGCCGACAATGACGACGACTCCAATAAGGAGTTCGAATAGCGTAAGCATGATTTCCCCTGTATCTCTGCTGCAATGGAGCACAAAAAATCAATAAAAAAAAGAATGATGAAAATGTGCCGAATAATTGGCCTGTTCTTGCTGATTAAAATCAATAAACAGACGACTAGAGAACAGAACAACCGTGTTTTTGCCATGGTTCATACATTTATGTCATGAGGCCCTTGACCGTCAGAAATAGCGCAACATGACCCAATAATGATAACAAATTGTTAATGCTTTGTGTGGTTTTGCATGTCACTGATTAAGAAGGCTAAAGTATAAGACCACACTCCGAATGGGTTTATTTGAGCGTGCTGCATGCTTTCTTTAAGAATATTCCCGGAAAGAGGCCGAATAATTAGGAATAACGCCGATGTCGTTAAGACTTGATTCAACTACTTTATGGTAAACTTTGCTTCGAATACTAAGAATGGTAATTGCATTGTGATCGTACGTAATACATTTCTCTCTATTTTGTTGTTTATTTTTGGGCAGTTAACGTTTTCTTCTGTTGCACAGGCAGAAGGCAAAGAGGCGGATAAAGGCTGGTTCTCAACCTTTACGGATAATGTTTCCCAGACATGGACTGCACCTGAACATTATGATCTCTATGTTCCGGCAATAACGTGGCATGCGCGGTTTGCTTATGACAAAGAGAAAACCGATAAATACAACGAGCGTCCATGGGGTGCGGGTTTTGGTCAGTCGCGCTGGGATGAGAAGGGAAACTGGCATGGCATCTATCTGATGGCCTTCAAAGATTCGTTTAATAAATGGGAGCCGATTGGTGGTTATGGTTGGGAGAAAACCTGGCGCCCGCTAGCGGACGAAAACTTCCACGTCGGTTTGGGCTATACCGCCGGGGTCACTGCACGTGACAACTGGAACTACATCCCGATCCCAGTGCTGCTGCCTTTGGCCTCTATTGGCTATGGCCCCGCAACGTTCCAGATGACCTACATTCCGGGTACGTACAACAACGGTAACGTTTACTTCGCCTGGATGCGTTTTCAGTTTTAACTGATAAAACGTTACATGCTGGTGAAAAAACGCGCAGACGTTGATTCATAAGCGATAAAAATCTGTCAGTGAAAATTAACGCGACTTTAGTCACTTTTTATTAAAGATCCGCTGGACAAAAGGTCCCACAATTGATGTACTGATAACCGACACAGCATTTGTGTCGTTTTTTAATGTAAAGGTAATTTTGATGTCTAAGATTAAAGGTAACGTTAAGTGGTTTAATGAGTCCAAAGGATTCGGTTTCATTACTCCTGAAGATGGCAGCAAAGACGTGTTCGTACACTTCTCTGCAATCCAGTCTAATGGTTTCAAAACTCTGGCTGAAGGTCAGCGTGTAGAGTTCGAAATCACTAACGGTGCCAAAGGCCCTTCTGCTGCTAACGTAATCGCTCTGTAATTCAGACGCATCAGCAAGAATTTCAAAACCCGCTCAACGAGCGGGTTTTTTTCGTGTTGAATCAGCCAAGCAGATACATTTTCAGGAAGCTGGCAACGATCAGCACGCTCAATAACACCATTCCTGCGCTCATCAGACTCTGTTTCATTCTGTCACCCTCGTTCAGTACTGCATTCAGAGTGACAGAGAAAAATTAAGCCAACATTAACGGTTCGGCTGTTAATGCGCGCTTGCGGAAGAAAATAGCCAAAATGCGATCCCCGTCATCGCAAAAGAGCCGAGCATATTGATCGCCATATTCATCAGCGCCCAGCCGATACGGCCTTCCTGAAAGAGAAAAACTGTCTCCGCAGAAAAGGTTGAGAAGGTGGTCAAACCGCCGCAAAATCCGGTGGTAATCAATACTTTCCACATTGGGTCGATGTGCGTCATTCGGTTAAACCAGGCCAGCCCCATGCCAATGATAAAAGCACCAATCAGGTTAGCGGCAAGCGTCCCCATGGGAATCGCCTGATGCAGGGGATTAAACCGCATACTCAGAAACCACCGCGCAACGCTACCCGTTCCCCCACCAATAAAAACGGCTAAAAGTAGTTGTAACACGCTAAATACCTGCTATTTGATGTGTAAGAGAAGCGAGTTTAACGCCGTTTATGATAAGGGGACAAATATGTATGTTGCGGTAGGGCAGTTTGTGGTCACGCCTGAGTGGCATAAAAATGCGCTCACGTGCGTCAACCTGATGAAGCAGGCCGGGCAGAAAGGGGCGTCGCTGCTGGTTCTTCCCGAGGCGCTGCTGGCCAGGGATGATAATGACCCGGATTTATCCGTGAAGTCCGCGCAGCCGCTGGACGGCGAATTTTTACAACATTTGCTCGCCCAGAGCGCGGGCAATACGATGACGACAATCTTAACGATCCATGTCCCCTCCACGCCGGGTCGCGCAGTGAATACGCTGGTGGCGATTCGTGACGGGGCCATAGTCGCACATTACGCCAAGCTTCATCTCTATGACGCGTTCAGCATCCAGGAGTCGAGGCTCGTTGACCCCGGAGACAATATCCCACCGCTGCTGGAGATTGACGGATTCAGGATCGGGCTGATGACCTGCTATGACCTGCGTTTTCCCGAGCTGGCGCTGCATCTGGCGCTGCAGGGTGCGGACATGCTGGTGCTGCCTGCCGCGTGGGTCAAAGGGCCGTTAAAAGAGCACCACTGGGCAACGCTGCTTGCGGCACGCGCGCTGGATACCACCTGCTATGTCGTTGCCGCAGGAGAATGTGGCACGAAAAACATCGGGCAAAGCAGGGTGGTTGATCCGCTGGGGGTGACGATAGCCGCCGCCGCTGAAGCCCCGGACTTGCTGGTTGCGGAGATAAAACCAGAGAGAATTGCGCTTGCGCGTCAGCAATTACCCGTTCTTCTTAATCGTCGGTTTGCGCCACCGCAATTATTGTGATGTTTTTTTCAACAATGCTTGATTCACCTTGTTACAGATTGCTATTGTGTGCACGCGCTAAATGACCGTTAATACAATCAGGTTTTGGCGCTGAATGCAGCCTGTTATAAGTAAAGAAGGTATCTATGGGTGAGATTAGTATTACCAAACTGCTGGTGGTTGCCGCACTGGTCGTCCTGCTGTTTGGTACCAAGAAGTTACGCACGCTGGGTGGTGACCTGGGGGCTGCCATCAAAGGCTTTAAGAAAGCGATGAACGATGATGATGCAGCGGCGAAGAAAAGCGCCGAGGATGACGTCCCGGCAGATAAGCTTTCTCACAAAGAGTGACAGCATCGCCCAAGGGCTTGCGAAAAAAAACCGGCTCATGTGGCCGGTTTTTTTGTATTACTGTAAATGAATATTACAGCATTATTTCACTTCTTCGCCTTTAGCCTGCATATCGGCATGGTATGAAGAGCGAACAAATGGGCCGCATGCTGCGTGGGTGAAGCCCATCGCCATCGCTTCGGCTTTCATTTCATCGAACTCGTCCGGGCTCACGTAGCGCTGTACCGGCAGGTGGTGACGGCTTGGCTGGAGATACTGTCCCAGGGTTAACATGGTCACACCGTGGCGGCGAAGATCGCGCATCACCTCGATGATTTCGTCGTTAGTTTCACCCAGACCCACCATCAGACCAGACTTAGTCGGAATATGTGGATGCGCTTCTTTGAAACGCTCCAGCAGTTTCAGAGACCAGTTATAGTCAGCACCCGGGCGTACCTGACGGTAGATACGCGGCACGTTCTCCAGATTGTGGTTAAACACATCTGGCGGCGTAGCGGTGAGGATATCCAGCGCGCGGTCCATACGGCCACGGAAGTCAGGCACCAGCGTCTCGATTTTGATGTTTGGACTTTTCTCGCGAATGGCCGTAATACAGTCGGCGAAGTGCTGCGCTCCGCCGTCACGCAGATCGTCACGGTCAACGGAGGTGATAACTACGTAACGCAGCGCCATGTCGGCGATAGTCTGCGCCAGCTTCTGGGGTTCGTTAGCATCAGGTGCGACTGGACGGCCATGAGCAACATCGCAGAACGGGCAGCGACGGGTACAGATAGCACCCAGAATCATAAACGTCGCGGTACCGTGATTGAAACATTCAGCAAGGTTCGGACAAGAGGCTTCTTCACAAACGGAGTGAAGGCCATTCTTGCGCATCGCCGCTTTGATCCCCTGGATACGCGAAGAGTCGGCCGGAAGTTTGATTTTCATCCATTCCGGTTTTCTTAACAGCGCCTCGCGCTCTGTAGCCACGTTTTTAACCGGGATAAGGGCCATTTTATCGGCATCGCGGTATTTAACACCGCGTTCCATCACAATGGGTTTACTCATAGCGTGCGTGTTCCAGTTGCGAATATCGAAGGAAAGCGTTTCAATTCAAGGGAATGTTGTATTTATCAACTATTTTTGAACGAACGACAGGCAGTATATCATTGAAACGGTCGTTAAAGCAGCCTGCCAGATCGCCAATTTGTAAAATAGTTGTTGTTTTGTGCCTTTTGCCCTGCCCGTTGCAGGGACTTGTGCTGGGTAAACCTGTCAGAAGGCCTGACGGATAATGCGGATAACGTTTTCCAGGACCGGATCGCGCAAACTCAGCTTGTTATAATGCAGTGAAATCTCGATAGATTCCGCATTAAGCTGGCTGAGCGGAATGCTTTCCAGCGGCCAGCATTTTCGTAGCAGACTGTACAGGCGTGATGGCATAACGCACAGCATGTCGCTGCTACCGATCAGGGATGCGGTGGTAAACATATTGTAGCTGCTGAAGCTGATCTGTCGTTCAGGGAAAATTTCATCAATGCGCTGACGAAGTGCATGGTTAGACTGCCCTTCGGTCATGAAAGACGAATGGTCGTAGTTGCGAAGGTTTTCGATGGTCAACGGCTCGCTAAGAGCAGGATGCTGCTGGCGGCAAACCAGCACCAGATTATCTGCATAGAGCACATTTTGACCCAGCGCTCTGGCACTGAAGCTGCCGCTTTCTATAATCAGGTCCGTCTGGAACTGGGCAAGTTGAATGTCAGGTTCATTGAGAGGCACATTGCGAAGCAGGAGCTGCGGAGCATGCTCTTTCACGGCCTGAAAGATCGCAGGCATGACCAGTACACCCACAGAAGGGGAACAGCCGATGGTGATGGTTCTTTGCTTATCATAGCTCCCGGTTAAATCCAGTGCGCCCAGAATCGACTCCAGACCCTGGCTGATGTACTCATGCAGATGCGTGGCGTAAGCCGTCGGCGTTACCCCCTGGCCCTTACGGATAAATAACGGGTCAGGAAATATAGCGCGCAGCTTTTGGATTGACTGGCTTATTGCTGAAGGCGTGAGATTAAGAATTTTCGCAGCGTTAACGATACCCTTATGGACATATACTGCCTCAAAAATAGTCAATAAATTGAGATCAATATTACGTAAAGTCCGAAAAATTTGCGGCTTGTCTTCGCCACCAGGTTCATTCAGTCGTTTGGCTGGTAAATTATTATACTCCACGCTTTCACTCCGTATACATTCACAATATGAATGATAGTTGAATTTATTTATTATGCTTGTAGAGATTCGTAAAGTGTTGGTTTTGTTTCACTTGTTTATCAAAAGCAAACACTTGTGTGATAATTGCTCACGTTACTTATGCCGTGTTTGCCGTACTTGCTGGAGGCTAAATAATATGTAGCGGTAATATTCGGGCGCTTCGAAAATATAGAATCTGTGGATTATTGTAAAGCGCAAAAACGGTAAATAAACGGTGGCCCGCCAAATTAGCGAGCCATGTTGTATGATATATTAAGCAACGATATATTCGTGTGGGGGATTGTTAAGTAGTGCTAAAACATTCTTCAAAAGCACGGGACGAATACTGTCTGGCGTAGCGGTTTCAACCCACTGACGCACTTGCGTCATTTCCATGCCGGCGTAGCCGCAGGGGTTTATGCGCTGGAAAGGGGCGAGATCCATATTAATGTTCAATGCCAGGCCGTGGAACGAACAGCCTTTACGAATACGCAGCCCCAGAGAGCAGATCTTCATTTCCCCAACGTACACCCCAGGCGCATCGGCTCGCGGATGCGCATCAATACCATATTCCGCCAGCGTGTTGACGACAGTTTGTTCCAGTAAGGTAACCAGTTCGCGGACGCCCAGCTTTCTGCGCTTCAGGTTGAGCAGGACGTACATCACCTGCTGCCCGGGTCCATGGTAAGTGACCTGACCGCCGCGATCGCTCTGAATAACCGGGATATCTCCCGTCATTAACAAATGTTCTGCTTTACCCGCCTGACCCTGAGTAAATACCGGCAGGTGTTCGACAAGCCAGATCTCATCCGGGGTGCTGTCATCGCGTGAATCGGTGAAGTCATGCATAGCCTGGGAGACAGGCTCATAAGGTTGCAGCCCGAGGTGACGGACCAGAATTTTATCCTGATACAAAACTGCGTCTCCGAAGACGAGGGACAAAAGGTGTGCGGGATTATATCACAGCGGGGAGAGGGGTTACCCGGCAAACCGGGTAACCGCGAAGGGGCTACAGCACCATACGAACAATTTCGATATTGCCGAGTTCTTCGTAAAGCGTTTCAACCTGCTCAATATGTGTCGCAGTGATGGTAATAGAAACCGAGTGGTAGTTGCCCTTGCTGCTTGGTTTTACTGACGGAGAGTAGTCACCGGGCGCATGGCGCTGTACCACTTCAACCACCTGATCAACCAGCTCAGGTTTCGCCAGACCCATTACTTTGTAGGTAAATGAGGTAGGGAATTCAAGCAGTTCGTTAAGTTTGGTTTTCATGTCAGCTCCGGCGTAACGTCAAAAAATAATAACTCCCACGTCAGGTGGGAGTTATCAGGATACTTAGTATATGGGGATCAAAATCACACTTTCAAGTGTTCAATTTTTAACCAAACCAGTGGTGGAACATCAATTTAATGTAATCAATGATTTTGCCGAAGAAATTGCCTTCAGGAATTTCTTGCAGGACCACCAGCGGACGCTGATCGATCGTTTTGCCATCCAGCTGGAAGTTGATGGTGCCCACAACCTGGTTCTTCTGCAGCGGGGCGTGCAACTCGGTGCTGTTCAGTACGTAGCTGGCTTTCAGATCCTTCATACGACCACGCGGAATGGTCAGGTACAGGTCTTTATCAACGCCGAGAGAAGCACGGTCGTTGTCGCCGAACCAGACGGGTTCAGACGCAAACTCTTTGCCTGCTTTCAGTGGATTCACGGTTTCGAAGAAACGGAAGCCCCAGGTCAGCAGTTTCTTGCTTTCTGTTTCACGACCTTTGAAGGTGCGGCCGCCCATCACGGCAGAGATCAGACGCATCTGACCTTCAGTGGCAGAGGCCACCAGGTTGTAGCCCGCTTTGTCGGTGTGGCCAGTTTTGATGCCGTCAACGTTCAGGCTGTTATCCCACAGCAGACCGTTACGGTTGGTCTGACGAATACCGTTGAAAGTGAACTCTTTCTCTTTATAGATAGAGTATTCATTGGGGACATCGCGGATCAGCGCCTGACCAATCAGCGCCATGTCACGCGCGGAGCTGTACTGGCCGTCTGCATCCAGGCCGTGTACGGTCTGGAAATGGCTATTTTTCAGACCCAGCGCGTTCACGTAGCTGTTCATCAGGCCCACGAAGGCGTCCTGGCTACCGGCGGCGAAATCGGCCATTGCCACGCAGGCGTCGTTACCCGACTGCAGGTTGATACCGCGAATCAGCTGGGAAACAGGAACCTGCATACCCGGCTTCAGGAACATCAGAGAGGAACCTTTGAAAACAGGGTTCCCGGTTGCCCACGCATCGTTACCGATGGTGACCAGATCCGATTCTTTGAATTTACCCGCCTTCATCGCCTGGCCGATAACGTAGCTGGTCATCATTTTGGTCAGGCTGGCCGGGTCACGGCGGGCATCGGCATTCTGTTCTGCCAGCACTTTGCCAGAGTTGTAATCGATCAGGATGTAGGATTCCGCGTCGATTTGCGGAACGCCAGGGATCATGGTCTTGATATTCAGGTCATCGGCGTGAGCTGCAGAGAGCGCAGCCGCGCAAAGGGCCGTGGTCAGCGCCATGCGCTGCACAAAACGAGCAGAAAAAGTGGTCTTCATGGTCAGAACTACGACATCCGTGATGGAATTAAAAAAAGTGCCTTACTATAGCAAATGCTATTCAGGCAGGCATCCGACTTTAAGCATGAGTTTGTGAATGCGTTTTACACAAACTGACAATTCGGATACCGCCGGTTAATTATTTTGCAACAGCGATAAATGACTGAAGCTGAGCTTCATTCTGCAGACGCTGCTGCAAGGATGCGGCCTGCGATTTGCTGGCAAACGGCCCCATCTGAATGCGCCAGACCGCACCGTTCTGCTCAACGCGTCCTGGTACGCTAAATTGCTGGCTCAGACGCTGCTGATACTGTTTGGCACGGGCCTGATCGCTCACTGCACCAACCTGAACCACATAGCTGCCGCTGGCTGCTGTTGGAGCCACCACCGCCGCACTTTGCGTGGCCGCGGGCGCCGTTACGGGAGCTTGCTGGGTCGCTGGTGCAGCAACGGGAGCTGGGGCTGGGGTAGGCTCACTGCCTTCCAGCACGCCCGAGGCTAAGGTCGTTGGGGCGCCAAGAAAACCGCTACTCTTTACCGGCGCGCCGGTAGAATCCTCGCTTTGCAGCGTATCATTACTGATCGGGCGGATTTCTCCCCCCGGCTGAGCAGGCTCTGCCGGAGACGAGACGCTTCCCATTCCGCCGTCAAGATTTGGGCGGTCAGGAAGGGCATAGGTTTGTTTTGCGACCGTCGTACACGCGGTTCCCGGCCCGGAGAGCGAACCATCCTGCGCGACGATAATCGGGTCAATACGGACCTTGGTGTTGTTCGAGGTGTTCAGGCGATCGGCAGACGCGCGCGACAGGGAAATCACCCGGTCATTCCCGTACGGGCCGCGGTCGTTGATGCGCACGACGATCATACGGCCGTTCGCCAGGTTGGTGATACGGGCGTAGCTCGGGATAGGCAGCGTCGGATGTGCTGCCGTCAGCTGCATTGGGTCAAACGCTTCCCCGGATGCCGTCAGGTTACTGCCTGGCTCGGCATCATAAATGGCGGCAAAGCCCGCCTGACTGAAACGGGAAGGGTCCTGAACAATTTTATAGCTTTTGCCGTCGCGCTCGTAATCCTGATTGGCACTGGCATTCAGCGGTTCATAAACGGGATCGGCACCGCTGATTTCAACGATCGGGCCATTACACACCGCAGGCTGCGGCGGCGCGACGGTTGCCTGTTGCTGACCATCATCACTTGTGCAGGCCGCAAGTAAACTTGCCGCAATGCAGATCCCCAGCCACTGCTTACGCATTCCGATCCCCTTATTTTTATACGCTTTTTGACAACATTTTTCTGTGGGTATGGATCGACATCACGATACCAAACCCGGCCATCAACACGATCAGTGCCGAGCCTCCGTAACTCACCAGCGGCAGCGGTACGCCTACCACCGGCAGAATACCACTCACCATACCAATATTTACGAAGACATAAACGAATAAAATCAGCATCAACCCGCCAGCCATGACGCGACCAAAGGTGGTTTGCGCGCGTGCTGCAATCCACAATCCACGCATGATCAGCAGTACATAAAGCGCCAGCAATATTAAGATGCCAACCAGTCCCAGTTCTTCCGCCAGTACGGCAAAGATAAAGTCGGTGTGGCGTTCCGGTAAAAATTCCAGCTGAGACTGCGTGCCGTGCAGCCAGCCTTTACCGCGCAGCCCGCCGGAGCCAATCGCAATCTTTGACTGAATAATATGATAGCCCGCGCCCAGCGGATCGGTTTCCGGATCGAGCAGCATCATAACGCGCTGGCGCTGGTAGTCATGCATCAGGAAGAACCACAGGATAGGAATGAAAGCCGCAATCAGCACCACCGCGATACCAATCAGGCGCCAGCTCAGTCCCGACAGGAACAGGACAAACAGGCCGGAGAGGGCAATAAGGATTGAGGTCCCCAGGTCAGGCTGTGCCGCAACCAGCAGCGTTGGCAGGAAAATCAGCACCAGCGCGATAGCGGTATTCTTCAGAGACGGCGGACAGACGTCGCGGTTGATAAAGCGTGCCACCATCAGTGGAACGGCGATTTTGGCAATTTCAGAGGGCTGGAAGCGGACAACGCCCAGATCCAGCCAGCGCTGCGCCCCTTTTGAAATGGCGCCAAACGCATCGACCGCAACCAGCAGAATAATACAGAAGATGTAGAGATAGGGCGCCCAGCCTTCGTAGACGCGCGGCGGGATCTGCGCCATCACCACCATGATAATTAGACCCATGGCGATCTGGCCGATTTTGCGCTCCATCATCCCGATGTCCTGGCCGCTGGCGCTCCAGATAACCAGCGCGCTGTAAACCAGCAGAGCCAGCAGGATCAGCAGCATGGCTGGGTCGATGTGGATTTTGTCCCACAGCGATTTTTTATTTGGATTATCCGTCATGATTATTGGTCCTCCGCCGCAGCGGCGGCCGGGTTTTCAGCCGGCAGTTCGGTGTTGTTATCACCCAGCATAATGTGGTCAAGGATCTGGCGCATGATGGTCCCTACTGCAGGCCCGGCACCGCCGTTCTCGAGAATCATTGCCACCGCGACCTGCGGGTTGTCATAAGGAGCAAACGCCGTCATCAGCTTATGGTCACGCAGACGTTCAGCAATGCGGTGCGCGTTATAGGTTTCATTGGCCTTAAGACCAAACACCTGCGCAGTACCGGACTTCGCCGCCACTTTGTACGGCGTCCCGGCGAAATACTTGTGTGCGGTACCGTTCGGACGGTTTGCCACGCCGTACATACCGTCTTTCGCAATTTCCCAGAAGCCTGAATGTATGTCACCCACCGGGGCTTCATGCGGCTGGTTCCACGGCACTTTTTTGCCGTCTTCAACCGTACTCTGCAGCAGATGCGGCACTTTCACCACGCCGTCATTGATGAGGATCATCATGGCTTTGTTCATCTGAAGCGGCGTTGCCGTCCAGTAGCCCTGACCGATACCCACCGGAATGGTGTCGCCCTGATACCACGGTTTTTTAAAGCGCTTCAGCTTCCATTCGCGCGTCGGCATGTTGCCGGAGCGTTCTTCTGCAAGGTCAACGCCGGTATAGTGTCCGTAGCCGAATTTGCTCATCCATTCTGACAGGCGGTCGATCCCCATGTCATACGCCACCTGATAGAAGAAGGTATCCGCAGACTCCTCCAGCGATTTGGTGACGTTCAGATGACCGTGGCCCCATTTTTTCCAGTCACGATAGCGCTTATCTGAGCCGGGTAGCTGCCACCAGCCTGGGTCAAACAGGCTGGTATTACGGTTGATGACGCCGGCACTCAGCGCAGAAACCGCGACGTACGGTTTAACCGTTGATGCCGGCGGGTAAACCCCTTGCGTTGCACGGTTCACCAGCGGCGTGTTCGGATCGTTCAGCAGACCGGAATAGTCTTTACTGGATATGCCGTCAACGAAGAGGTTCGGGTCATAGCTAGGCATGGAGACCATCGCCAGGATGCCGCCGGTACGAGGATCGGTGACCACAACGGCTGCACGACTGCCCGCCAGCAGGGTTTCAATATACTGCTGAAGCTTGAGGTCGAGCGTCAGATAGACGTCATGCCCCGCCTGAGGCGGCACTTCTTTCAGCTGGCGGATCACGCGGCCACGGTTGTTAACCTCAACCTCTTCATAGCCGGTTTGCCCGTGCAGAACGTCTTCGTAGTAACGTTCGATCCCCAGCTTACCGATATCGTGCGTTGCGGCGTAGTTGGCCAGCTTGCCGTCTTTATCAAGACGGTCAACGTCTTTGTCGTTAATCTTGGAAACGTAGCCAATCACATGCGTCAGCGCGGAGCCGTAGGGATAGTAGCGACGCTTATAGCCCTTCACTTCCACGCCGGGGAAACGGTACTGGTTCACCGCAAAGCGGGCCACCTGGACTTCCGTCAGATTGGTTTTAACCGGAATGGAGGTAAAACGGTGAGAGCGGGCGCGCTCTTTTTTGAAGGCGGCGATATCGTCATCGTTAAGGTCGACAACGCTCTTTAGCGCTTCCAGCGTATCCTGAACGTTATCGACTTTTTCCGGCATCATCTCGATTTGATAGATGGTGCGGTTTAGCGCCAGCGGGGTGCCGTTACGATCGTAAATAATGCCGCGGCTGGGTGCGATAGGCACCAGCTTAATACGGTTTTCGTTTGAACGCGTCTGGTAGTCGGTAAAGCGGACAATTTGCAGATTATAAAGGTTGGCGATCAGCACGCCGGTAAGCAGCAAAATCCCGGTAAAGGCGACCAGCGCCCGGCGCACAAACAGCGCGGACTCAGCCGTATAGTCGCGAAAAGAATTCTGTAGTTTCATCCGCTGCTTAATCTACCCTGGTCAGTCATTACTCGCGGTGATAGGGGTGGTTGGTAGTAATGCTCCACGCGCGATACAGGCTTTCAGCCACCAGTACCCGAACGAGCGGATGGGGAAGCGTCAGCGCGGAGAGGGACCAACTTTGTTCAGCCGCCGCTTTGCAGGCAGGGGATAACCCTTCTGGCCCGCCAATCAACAGACTGACGTCACGGCCATCCTGCTTCCAGCGCTCCAGTTCTTGCGCCAGCTGCGGCGTATCCCAGGGTTTACCTGGAATATCGAGGGTGACGATGCGGTTCTTGACTGCGGCAGCCAGCATCAGTTCGCCCTCTTTATCGAGAATACGTTTGATATCAGCGTTCTTGCCGCGCTTACCGGCGGGAATTTCCACCAGCTCGAACGGCATGTCTTTTGGAAAACGACGCAGATATTCAGTAAAACCGGTTTGTACCCAGTCCGGCATTTTGGTGCCGACGGCGACCAGCTGCAACTTCACGCATTAACCCCAGAGTTTTTCCAGCTCATACAGGCGACGACTCTCGTCCTGCATGACGTGGACAATCACATCGCCGAGGTCGACTACCACCCAGTCAGCCGTCGCTTCACCTTCAACGCCCAGCGGCAACAGCCCTGCTGCACGCGATTCCTGGACCACGTGATCGGCAATCGAAACAACATGACGCGTCGATGTACCGGTGCAGATGATCATGCAGTCGGTGATACTGGATTTACCCTTAACGTCGATAGCGATGATGTCCTGACCTTTCAGGTCATCAATTTTGTCAATAACAAAATCCTGGAGTGCTTTACCCTGCAAGTTTTCCCCCTGGGGTGAATGAGATTGTAAAACTTTGAATTCGTAGCCAGACAGTATACCTGAACTCACGCCTGTGTCGGGACAAATGTCTCCGGTCGGGCTTCAGAAGGCGGGTATCATCCCACCCTCCGCCTGAGATTGCATCGCCATTTTTGTAAAACAATTTCTGTAAAGCAATTATCGGCGGGAAAGTCTGGCAGCGGAGAATAACAGTATGGCTTACCCTGTCAAGGCAGGATAAACAATAAGCCCCTTTTTATGCCCTCCGGCTATTCATCTGCGCTTTTCTGATACAAACCGTGCGCATGGATATAGGCTAACACCGGTGCGGGGAGCAGATCGTCACACGCTAAACCCTGCTGTAAACGCTCACGAATGAGGGTCGCAGAGATATCGAACCACGGCGTTTCCGCAAGATAGATCTTCCCGGCAGGCTGATTATGAAGATCTTCAACATTATCGGTGAGATGGTCTTCCAGCCACTGCTGGTACTGCGCTTCGCGCATGGTCAGCGGATAGCCCGGACGGCGGCAGACCAGCAGGTGGCTGTTGTCCAGAATAGTTTCATACTGATGCCATGTGGGGAAATTCAGCAGGGAATCCTGGCCGATGATAAACGCCAGCGGCTGGTCAGGCCCTTGTTCGGCGCGCCACTCCTGAAGCGTCTGAGATGTCCAGGAGGGTGTGTCGCGACGCAGCTCACGCTCGTCAAGTCGGAAGAGGGGTTTATCTGCAATGGCAAGGGCAAGCATCTCTTTTCGCTGCTCGCTGGTCGCCTCGGGCTGTGGACGATGGGGCGGGACATTGTTGGGCATAATGGTGACGCGCTGAAGGCCGATCAGATTCGCCAGAATTTCAACCGGCTTCAGATGCCCGTAATGTACCGGGTCGAAGGTGCCGCCATATAAGGCCTGTAAAGAATGCATGCTATCCATCAATAAAAACGTCTGCCAGCGCCTTGTGGCAGAGCAGCAGAGAAAGGCTTTCCAGCTCCGCCCACACCGACTGGCCGTAATCTTGTTTTAACGTGAGCTCTGCGCGCATCAGAAGCTGTACAGCCTGACGAAGCTGTTCATGACTCAGGCGGTTGACGGCCTCGGTGGTCAAAGCCCGGCGATTTTGCCACACGCGGTGTTTATCAAACAGCGAACGCAGCGGCGTATGGGCAGACTGACGCTTGAGCGTAATCAGCAGCAGTAATTCGCGCTGCAGCGTACGCAGCAGAATAACGGGTTCGCTCCCTTCGAGACGCAGCTGTTGCAGAATATGCAGGGCGCGTTTGCTTTTCGCCGACAGCAGCGCGTCCACCCAGTGGAACGGCGTGAAGTGTGCCGCGTCGTTAACGGCCTGCTCGACGCGCGGCAAGGTCAGCTTGCCATCCGGCCAGAGCAGGGAGAGTCTGTCCAGCGCCTGTGCCAGTGCAAGCAGATTGCCTTCATAGCAGTAGCAGAGCAGTTGGTTCGCCGCATCATCCAGCTCAAGGTTGTTCTGCTTCGCTCTCGCTGCGACCCATTTTGGCAGATGCGCCTGTTCAGGCGTCTGACAGGTGACCTGCACTGCGTGGGCTGCGAGTTGTGTGAACCACGCCGCGTTTTCCTGCGCTTTGGTGAGCTTGTTACCGCGCACAATCAGCAGCAGATCGCTGTGAAGCAGGCTGACCAGCGTGGCCAGCTGTTCATTGATGGCCGCGTTAGGGCCGTTCTCCGGCAGCAGGATCTGAATAGTCTGGCGCGACGCAAAAAGGCTCATCGCCTGACAGAGTGAGAAGAGGGCATTCCAGTCGGTGCTGTTATCCAGCTGGACGGTGTGGTGTTCATCAAAGCCCTGAGAAGCGGCCTCATGCCGCACGGCATCAAGGCTTTCCTGAAGTAATAACGGATCGTTTCCAAGAAGCAGATACGCCGCGCGCAGCCCTTCTTTGAGCTGCGCGCGGAGTTGTTCAGGATATAGCCTGATCATCATTTACCCAGAGAGTTAGCAGCAGGAAGCGTGCCGGCAAACGGTTTTTCAACAATGTCAGAGCCTTGTTTGGTAGACGCTGCAATACTTGGCAGTTTACGGATCAGCTGTTCCGCCGCCTTGTCGTACATTTCGTTGATGATAATCTGCTGTTCGGCATCTTTTGCCAGCGCCGTCTGCGGGTTATCGAAGAACGAACGGTACACTTTAGCGCTGATTGGGTAGATGTCTTTACCCGGGATCAGGACTGCCGCGTTGACCGTCAGCACCATCTGATACTCTGCGGTACGCCCATCCTGGAAGATAGAGGCTGTATCTCGCGCCAGACCACCTCCTAGCAGACGTAGGGACGGTACATCCTGGCGCAGCGTTTGTTTTTCAACAAGCTCAACGCCGTTCAGACGTAGCTGATTACGAATTGCCCGGCTGAGTGGGCCATTCGGATCTGATGAGTCGAAAATCATCGTTTTCATCTCAGCAGGCACCGCCGTGGTATTGCGCAGGTGCCATCCGCAGCCAGCGGTGACAAGCACCGCCAGTGATAAGAGTATTGTTGCCAGTTGTCGCACGTTTCCTCCCGCGCTTAGCCAACGACCAGATTGAGCAGTTTACCCGGTACGTAGATCACTTTACGTACGGTAACGCCCTCAAGATATTTTGCGACCAGAGGTTCCTGACCCGCGCGCTCGCGAACCTGTTCTTCGGTTGCATCGACCGCCACGGTAATTTTACCGCGGACTTTACCGTTCACCTGAACCACTACCAGCGTGGTGTTTTCCACCATCGCGGCTTCGTCAGCCTGCGGCCACGGCGCGTTGTCGATATCGCCTTCGCCTTTCAGCTCCTGCCACAGGGTAAAGCTAACGTGCGGCGTGAACGGGTTCAGCATGCGAACGACGGCCAGCAGTGCTTCACGCATTAAGGCGCGATCCTGCTCACCGTCCTGCGGGGCCTTCGCCAGCTTGTTCATCAGTTCCATAATAGCCGCAATTGCGGTATTGAAGGTCTGACGACGACCAATATCATCGGTCACTTTCGCAATCGTTTTATGAACATCGCGACGCAGCGCCTGCTGATCTTCAGTCAGTGCGGCGGCGTTCAGCGCCGGGGCATCACCCAGAGCAGTATGTTCATAAACCAGTTTCCAGACGCGTTTCAGGAAACGGTTAGCGCCTTCAACGCCAGATTCCTGCCACTCCAGAGTCATATCAGCCGGAGAGGCAAACATCATGAACAGACGAACGGTGTCAGCACCGTAACGCTCAACCATCACCTGTGGGTCGATACCGTTGTTTTTCGACTTGGACATCTTGCTCATGCCGGTATAAACCAGTTCATGGCCTTCGGCGTCTTTCGCCTTCACGATACGGCCTTTCTCGTCGCGCTCGACAATGGCATCAACCGGAGAAACCCAGTTACGCTCGCCGTTGGCGCCGACGTAATAGAATGCATCTGCCAGCACCATGCCCTGACACAGCAGCTGTTTGGCCGGTTCGTCAGAGTTCACCATGCCCGCATCGCGCATCAGCTTGTGGAAGAAGCGGAAGTAAAGCAGGTGCATGATGGCGTGTTCAATGCCGCCGATGTAGATATCTACCGGCAGCCAGTAGTTTGCCGCTTTGGAATCCAGCATGCCTTCCTGATACTGCGGGCAGGTGTAGCGCGCATAGTACCAGGATGACTCCATAAAGGTGTCAAAGGTGTCGGTTTCGCGCAGCGCAGGCTGACCGTTGACGGTGGTTTTTGCCCACTCAGGATCGGCTTTGATCGGGCTGGTGATGCCGTCCATGACGACGTCTTCCGGCAGGATAACCGGGAGCTGATCTTCCGGCGTTGGCATCACGGTGCCATCTTCCAGCGTCACCATTGGGATCGGTGCACCCCAGTAACGCTGACGGGATACGCCCCAGTCGCGCAGACGGAAGTTAACCTTACGCTCACCCACGCCCAGAGAGGCCAGCTTATCGGCGATGGCGTTGAAGCCCTCTTCGAAGCTCAGACCGCTGAACTCGCCGGAGTTGAACAAGGTACCTTTTTCGGTCAGCGCTTGTTCAGACAGGTCTGGTTCTGAACCGTCAGCCGCCAGGATAACAGGCTTGATGGTCAGGCCATATTTGGTGGCAAATTCGTAGTCGCGCTGATCGTGACCCGGAACGGCCATCACGGCGCCCGTGCCGTATTCCATCAGTACGAAGTTGGCGGCCCAGACAGGGATCGCTTCGCCAGTCAGCGGGTGAATGGCTTTAAAGCCGGTATCAACGCCTTTTTTCTCCATCGTCGCCATATCGGCTTCGGCCACTTTGGTGTTGCGGCACTCGTCGATGAAGGTGGCCAGTTCCGGATTGTTTTCCGCTGCTTTCTGCGCCAGCGGGTGACCTGCGGCCACGGCCAGGTAGGTCGCGCCCATGAAGGTGTCCGGACGGGTGGTGTAGACGGTCAGGGTCTGGTCGTAGTTCTCAACGTTGAAGGTGATTTCCACGCCTTCGGAACGGCCGATCCAGTTGCGCTGCATGGTCTTAACGGTATCTGGCCAGTGGTCCAGGTTATCCAGATCGTTCAGCAGCTCATCAGCATAAGCGGTGATTTTGATAAACCACTGCGGGATCTCTTTACGCTCTACTTTGGTGTCACAGCGCCAGCAGCAGCCATCAATAACCTGTTCGTTCGCGAGAACGGTCTGGTCGTTCGGGCACCAGTTAACGGCAGAGGTCTTCTTATACACCAGCCCTTTTTTGTACAGCTCGGTGAAGAACTTCTGCTCCCAGCGATAGTATTCTGGGGTACAGGTTGCCAGCTCGCGGCTCCAGTCATAGCCAAAGCCCAGCATTTTGAGCTGGTTTTTCATGTACGCGATGTTGTCGTACGTCCACGGTGCCGGTGCGGTGTTGTTTTTGACCGCTGCGCCTTCCGCAGGAAGACCGAACGCATCCCAGCCGATAGGCTGGAGCACGTTTTTGCCGAGCATGCGCTGGTAACGCGCAATCACATCGCCGATGGTGTAGTTACGCACGTGGCCCATGTGTAGTCGACCAGAAGGATAGGGAAGCATCGACAGGCAGTAATACTTCTCTTTGCTCTCGTCTTCGGTTACTTCAAAGGTGCGCTTCTCGTCCCAGTGTTGCTGGACTTTTGATTCTATCTCTTCCGGGCGGTATTGCTCTTGCATGGCAGCCAGTGGTCCTGTTTTCAATACAGCTACAAATGTAGCCAATGGATGTGGTAATTCAGATCCGCATAGCATAGCCCAAACGCCCGCGTCAAAACAGCCTTTCGCACAAATGCGCTTTGCAGGAATTTACCGGGTCTGTGCTTCACCTGACAAAGCGGCGGTGAAATAAGGTCTATTATTAGAAATAGTTACTTACCCGGGAGGCAAAATGATGAACAAGGTTGCTCAATTTTACCGCGAACTGGTGGCGACACTGACGGAGCGGCTGCGTAACGGCGAGCGCGATATCGATGCGCTGGTGGAGCAGGCGCGTGCCCGCGTGTCGCAAACGGGTGAGTTAACGCGAACCGAAGTGGAAGAGGTGACGCGTGCCGTGCGTCGCGATCTGGAGGAGTTCGCGCGCAGCTACCAGGAGAGCCAGGAGGAGGTCACGGACAGCGTTTTCATGCGGGTGATCAAAGAGAGCCTGTGGCAGGAGCTGGCCGATATCACGGATAAAACGCAGCTGGAGTGGCGCGAGGTCTTTCAGGATTTGAACCACCACGGTGTGTACCACAGCGGTGAGGTGGTCGGGCTGGGAAATCTGGTGTGCGAGAATTGCCACCACCATATTGCGGTGTATACGCCGGAGGTTCTGCCGCTATGTCCGAAATGCGGCCACGATCAGTTCCAGCGTCGGCCGTTTGAGCCCTAAGTAAAGCGCAGGTTTGCGCCCTCTCCCTGTGGGAGAGGGCCGGGGTGAGGGCATCAGGCCGCACTACGCACTATAGTAAGCCAGCCTCTCCGCCAGCAAATCCACAAACGCCTCCCGGTCAATATCCACCATCACCGTAGTATTCGGCTTATTTCCCGTCAGCGAGTAGTAGTCCACCACCGTCATGCCCTGGGTGTATTTCCCCTGCGTTTCGACGCCAACCCATCTGTGAACAGTAGTAAACATCTCCGGTTTTAACAGCCAGGCAATGGTGCACGGATCGTGCAGCGGCGCGCCGTGGAAGCCCCACTTCTCGGCTTTGTGATACTCCATAAAGAAGTCGAGCAGCTCAGCCACGGTTGTCGCGACCGGATTACCTACGGCACGGAAGCGCTCAATGTCGTCTGCCATAATCTGTGCGCGATGGGTCACGTCCAGCCCTGCCATCACAACTGGCAAGCCTGACTGGAACACAATCTCCGCCGCTTCCGGGTCGACAAAAATGTTGAATTCTGCGGACGGCGTCCAGTTTCCCAGCCCCATGGCTCCGCCCATGATGACGATACGGGCGATTTTACCGTGCAGTTCAGGATGGCAGTTCAGCAGCAGCGCGACGTTGGTTTGCGGTCCCGTTGCCACCAGCGTGACGGGCTCCGCGCTCTCGCGCAGCACCTTCGCCATCAGCTCCACGGCGGTACAGTTTTGCGGCGTAAAGCCCGGCTCCGGCAGTGCCGGACCGTCCAGCCCGCTTTCACCATGCACGTTATCCGCGATAATTAATTCACGCATCAGGGGCTTGAGGGCGCCACCGGCGACGGGAATATCGGTGCGCCCAAGCAGCGTCAGCATGCGCAAAACGTTACGCAGGGTTTTATCCGGCGTCTGGTTTCCGGCGGAAGAGGTGACGGCTTTGACGTCGAGTTCAGGGGAGGCAAATGCAAGAACGAGCGCGATCGCGTCATCATGACCCGGATCGCAATCGAAAATGATGGGTTGTGCCATAGCGTTCTCCATTCATAGCGTTATTTTGTGACAAGGTTAACGCTGCAATGTGACGCCGAATAGATAAAGAGAGTTAAAGCGTGAAGCAGTGCGCAATCCGCAGATTGCGCACCGGGAAGATTAATGCAGGATTTTGGCGAGGAAATCTTTTGCACGTTCAGATTTCGGGTTGGCGAAGAACTCCTCTTTCGGAGAATCTTCGACAATTTTCCCTTCGTCCATAAAGATCACGCGGTTGGCCACCTTACGGGCGAAGCCCATTTCGTGGGTCACAACCATCATGGTCATCCCTTCGTGCGCCAGCTCGACCATCACGTCCAGCACTTCGTTGATCATCTCTGGATCGAGCGCCGACGTTGGCTCATCAAACAGCATCGCCACCGGATCCATGCACAGCGCGCGGGCGATCGCCACACGCTGCTGTTGGCCGCCGGAGAGCTGCGCCGGGAACTTATCGGCATGCGCAGAGAGGCCAACGCGTTCCAGGAGCTTCAGACCTTTCTCGCGCGACGCTTTTTTATCACGCTTAAGCACTTTTACCTGCGCCAGCGTCAGGTTCTCAATAATGGAGAGGTGTGGGAACAGCTCAAAATGCTGGAACACCATGCCAACGTGAGAGCGAAGCTGGGCGAGGTTGGTTTTCTTGTCGTTGACTTTGGTGCCGTTGACGACGATCTCACCCTGCTGGACCGGCTCCAGTCCGTTAACGGTTTTGATCAGCGTCGATTTACCGGAACCGGACGGTCCGCACACCACTACCACGTCGCCTTTTTTTACCTCGGTGGAGCAGTCGGTCAGCACCTGAAAGTGCCCATACCATTTAGAAACATTTTTCAGGGAAATCATTATACCGTCCTTTTCTTCAGCCAGCTGACCAACAGCGACGCGCTTAAACTAATCACAAAATAGACCGCACCCGCAAAGAGCACCATCTCAACCTGCGTACCATCACGTTCACCGATGGTTGACGCGGTACGGAAGAAGTCTGCCAGACTCAGAACGTAGACCAGCGAGGTATCCTGGAACAACACGATACCCTGGGTAAGCAGGAGCGGAACCATGGCGCGAAACGCCTGCGGCAGAATAATGAGCTGCATGGACTGCCAGTGCGTCATCCCCAGGGCCAGCGCGGCGCTGGATTGCCCACGGGAGATACTCTGAATGCCCGCTCGGATAATCTCAGAGTAGTAAGCGGCCTCAAACATTGAGAACGCCACCATGGCGGAGATCAGACGGATATCGGTTTTCGGCGACAGCCCCAGCACGTTTTGCAGGAAGCCGGGCACAATCAGGTAAAACCACAACAGCACCATCACCAGCGGGATGGAGCGGAACACGTTAACGTAGGCGGTTGCAAACCATGCGAGCGGCTTAAAGCTCGACAGGCGCATGACGGCCAGCAGGGTGCCCCAGACGATACCGACGATGATGGCAATGACGGTGATTTTTAAGGTAATCATCAGTCCATCAAGCAGGTAAGGCATGGATGGAACGACAGAACTCCAGTCAAATTCGTACATTATTTGCCCCCCATATTGCCCGGCAGGCGAATTTTGCGTTCAACCAGGTTCATCACCAGCATGATGAAAGCGTTAATCAGAACATACGCGAGCGTGATCGCGGTGAAGGATTCCCACGCGTGAGCGGAGTAATCCAACAGTTTGCCCGCCTGCGCGGCCATATCGACCAGGCCGATAGTCGAGGCGATGGCCGAGTTTTTCACCAGGTTCATCATCTCTGAGGTCATCGGTGGAACGATAACGCGGTAGGCGTTTGGCAGCAGCACGTAGCGGTAGGTTTGGGGCAGCGTCAGGCCCATCGCCAGGCCCGCATTTTTTTGTCCGCGCGGCAATGACTGAATGGCGGCACGCACCTGCTCGCAAACGCGCGCAGCGGTAAACAGCCCCAGACACATCATGGAGGAGACAAAAAACTGCACGTTCGGATCCAGTTCCGACTTGAACCACATCCCAATATTTTCCGGCAGTAGTTCCGGGATAACCAGATACCAGGTAAAGAATTGCACGATCAGCGGAACGTTACGGAACAGTTCCACATACAGGGTGCCAAGTGTTGAAAGAAAGCGGTTAGGGACGGTGCGCAGAATACCGAACAAAGAACCGACAAGAAACGCGATAATCCACGCCGTTATCGATAATGCCACGGTGACCTGAAAGCCGCTCCACAGCCAGCCAAGATAGGTGGTGTTGCCGAACGGGGCTTGTTGCAGGAATATGCCCCAGTTCCAGTCGATTGACATAATAAACTCCAGAAAAAAAAGGGTAGCAGCGCTACCCTCGAAGATTGGTGAGAAGCTTATTTTTCGCGCTGAGTGGGGAACGACCACTCAACGTATAGTCTGTCCATGCTTCCCGACAATCGAGAGGGCAGGAGATCCCGCCCCTGTTGTTCTAATTAGTTAAGAGCCTTGTCATTTGGAGATTTGAACAGTGCTTTCATGTCCTCAGACAATTCAAAATTCATGTTCAGGTTTTTCGGTGGAATCGGGTTCTTGAACCATTTGTCGAACCATTTTTCCGCTTCGCCGGAGGTCTGCACCTGAGCGATGGTGTCATCGATCAGCTTTTTAAACTGCGGATCGTCTTTACGCAGCATACAGCCGTAGGCTTCTTTCGACTGCGCGGTACCGACGATATCCCAGTTGTCTGGTTTTTTCGCTTTCGCACGCTCGCCCGCCAGCAGGGCGTCATCCATCATAAACGCGACGGCGCGACCGCTTTCCAGGGTACGGAAGGAGTCGCCATGGTCTTTCGCGCTGATGATGCGCATGTCCATTTTCTTCTCGTCGTTCAGCTTGTGGAGCAGCACTTCTGACGTGGTTCCGGAGGTCACGACAACCGCTTTACCTTTCAGGTCAGCGAAGTCTTTGATCTCACCGCCTTTCTTCGTCAGCAGGCGGGTACCCACGACAAAGATGGTGTCAGAGAAAGCTGCCTGTTTCTGACGCTCCAGGTTGTTAGTGGTGGAGCCACACTCGAAGTCAAAGGTGCCGTTTTGCAGCAGTGGAATACGGTTCTGTGAAGTGATTGGGATCAGCTTCACCTGCAGGTCAGGTTTGTTCAGCTTTTTCTTCACGGCTTCAACGATGGCGTTGGAGTAATCCTGTGAATAGCCCACGACTTTTTGCGTGTTGTCGTAGTAAGAGAACGGGACAGAAGATTCACGGTGGCCGACCACGATAACGCCGTTTTTGGCAATCTTGTCGAGAGTACTGCCTGCTGCAGGCGCATCTTCAGCGTGAACCACGCCTGCAGACATTCCCATAACCAGCATTGCTGTGGCCAGTTTACGTAATTGCATACCCAACTCCTTTTTTATCAGCGCCAGCGACGCATTGATACCCATTGTGATGTTGTTATATCTCGCGCAATGCGAGTGCAGTGTTATGCAAGCTTGTTAACATTTAGTCTGGCTTAATGTAAAGATTTTGCTGCGTTATTGTTTATTTTTGCGAAGCGCGCCGCACCATTCAGAGGCAAATATCTCCCGTTGCACCGTTACGGTGCTACCGGTGATCTACGCTGGTGCGACAAAGTTGCACGTTAAGCCAAACTGCGTTTACCTGAATAAACAAAGCAATAGGCGTGCCAGTTTTAAGATTTGGGAGGGATTGCCGGGTAAGGCGTAGCCGCCACCCGGCAACAGAAGGGAAGGTTATTTACGACGCTGGCGCAGGCTCATCAGCACCGCGCCAAAGCCGAATAGCGCGGTCAGGATCCACAGCGGCCAGTTGCCGGTGCGCGCATATGGCGTCAGCCCGGTGGTTGGCGTGACATTCGTGGTCAGCACCTCTCGGGTAAACTGCGGGATCATCGCCTGGATTTCACCCTGCGGACCAATCACAGCGGTGATGCCGTTGTTGGTGCTGCGCAGCAGCGGACGCGCCAGCTCCAGAGAGCGCATACGTGCCATCTGGAAGTGCTGCCACGGGCCGATAGACTTACCAAACCAGGCATCGTTGGAGATGGTCAGCAGATAGTCTGTATCAGGGCGGAAGTTATCGCGCACCTGCTCGCCGAGGATGATTTCGTAGCAGATAGCCGCCGTCAGGGCTGCGCCGTGCGCGTGCAGCTGAGGCTGTACGTACGGGCCGCGGCTGAAGGAGGACATCGGCAGGTCGAAGAACGGGGCCAGCGGGCGCAGAATCGACTCCAGCGGGACAAATTCACCGAACGGCACCAGATGGTTCTTGTTGTACCGGTCAGTGGAGTGGTAGCTGTATTCGCTGTCTTTTCCGAGCGTAATGATGGTGTTGTAGGTGTCGTAGCGGTTTTGCTGATTCAGACGCGCATCGACAATCCCGGTGATTAGCGTGCTGCCACGCGAGAGCAGCAGGTCGTTCATCATGTTGAGGAACGGCTGCTGGTTGATCTCCAGATCGGGAATGGCAGACTCCGGCCAGATAATCAGCTGCGATTTACCCATCACCTCTTCGGTGGCGTTGGCGTAGATCTTCAGCGTGTTCAGCAGCTCTTTCTCGTCCCACTTCATGGACTGCGGGATGTTCCCCTGAACCATGGAAACCTGCATAGCGCGATCGGGCTCAGGCGTGAACCACTGGATATAGCGCAGCGGGAAGGGCAGGGCGAACAGCACCAGCGCCACAACCAGCGGCTTCCAGCCGCGCGTGACCAGCGCCAGGACCAGCAGGCCGCTGACCACCATCAGCAGGAAGTTAATGGCCTCAACGCCCATGACCGGCGCCAGGCCCTTGAGCGGGCCGTCAATCTGACTGTAGCCGAACTGCAGCCACGGGAAGCCGGTCAGCACCCAGCCGCGCAGGAATTCCGTGATTTGCCAGACCACCGGTGCGGCAATGGCGAGGCGCAGCCAGCTGGTTTTGGGCCACAGGCGAGAAAGGATGCCGGCGAACAGACCGGTATAGAGCGAGAGATACGCGGCGAGCAGTACCACCAGGAAGACGTTAACCGGGCCCGGCATACCGCCAAACTGGGCGATGCTGACGTAGACCCAGTTAATACCTGAGCCAAACAGCCCCAGTCCCCAGAAGTAGCCAATAGCGGCAGCCTGTACCGGACGACGATGCAGGGTCAGACCCTGAAGCCCCATCAGGGAGAGTATGGCCGCAGGCCAGATGTCGTAAGGAGAAAAAGCCAGCGTACCGCTGGCTCCGAGTAACAGCGCCAGCAGCAAACGGACGCGCTGGCGTTCAAGCAATGGGGCAAATGCCATTTACATTAATCTTCCAGTTTTGGCACCGGTGAGTCGTCCGGCGTTCTGACGTGAACCTGTATAATACGTCGGCTGTCGGCCATTGCCACTTTGAACTGGTAACCGTCGATGTCAACGGTCTCACCGCGCGCAGGGAGGTGGCCAAAGGCCTGCATCACCAGTCCGCCAATGGTATCGACCTCTTCATCACTGAAGTGGGTCCCGAAGGCGTCATTGAAGTCCTCAATGGAGGCAAGCGCACGAACGGTCCAGGTGTGACGGCTGAGCTGACGGAAGTCGATATCTTCTTCTTCGTCGTACTCGTCTTCGATTTCGCCCACAATCAGCTCAAGAATATCCTCGATCGTGACCAGACCGGAAACGCCACCAAATTCATCAATAACAATCGCCATGTGGTAACGCTGAGAGCGAAACTCTTTCAGCATCCGATCCACACGTTTACTTTCCGGTACAACCACGGCCTGGCGTAACACTTTTTCCATGCTGAAGGCTTCTGCATCGCTGCGCATAAACGGCAGCAGATCTTTCGCCATTAAAATCCCTTCGATGTGATCTTTGTCTTCGCTGATGACCGGGAAACGCGAGTGGGCGGATTCGATGATGACATCGAGGCACTCGTCCAGGGTCTGGTTACGTTTCAGGGTGATCATCTGCGAGCGGGGGATCATGATATCGCGAACGCGCTGGTCGGCGATGTCCATGACCCCTTCGAGCATTTCGCGCGTATCTTCGTCGATAAGGTCGTTCTGCCCGGAATCACGAATCAGCTCCAGCAGTTCATCACGGTTTTTGGGTTCGCCGTGGAAAAGCTGGTTCAGAATGAGGGAGAAAAATCCCTTTTTACTGGTTGTCGTGTCGCTACTGTGTGAATTGTCGTCGCTCATGGCGTTTGTTAAGGGTTCTCTTGTTAGTTCAACGTTTACCGCCACGCGATATCCTTTCGTGGCGGCAGGGGAGTCAGTCAGGTGACGGACTATTCTTTCTCGGCAATGTACGGATCCTCATAGCCCAGAGCAAGCATTATCTCTGTCTCGAGGGACTCCATCTCTTCCGCTTCGTCATCTTCAATGTGATCGTAGCCGAGCAGATGCAGGCTGCCGTGTACAACCATATGCGCCCAGTGGGCCTCAAGCGGCTTTTGCTGCTCTTTGGCTTCCTGTTCAACCACCTGACGGCAGATGATCAGATCGCCCAGCAGCGGCATCTCGATGCCCGGCGGCGCTTCGAACGGGAAAGAGAGCACGTTGGTCGGCTTATCTTTCCCGCGATAGGTCAGGTTAAGCTCATGGCTTTCTGCTTCATCCACCAGGCGAATCGTAACTTCTGATTCTTCCTGAAACTGAGGAATAACGGCATCCAGCCATTTCTGAAACTGTGCCTCATCTGGCATGCCGGAATTGTCTTCACAGGCCAGCTGTAAATCGAGGATCACCTGACTCATTTCTGTTCTTGCTCCTGCGCTTCGCGCTTACGTTCTGCGGCCAGTTCGGCCTTACGCTTCTGATCCGCCTCTTCCCAGGCTTCATAGGCGTTAACGATACGCGCGACCACCGGGTGGCGTACCACGTCTTCGCTGTGGAAGAAGTTAAAGCTGATTTCGTCGACCTCGGCCAGCACCTCAATGGCGTGGCGCAGGCCGGATTTGGTGCTGCGCGGCAGGTCGATCTGGGTGACGTCGCCGGTAATGACCGCTTTCGAGTTAAAGCCGATACGCGTCAGGAACATCTTCATCTGTTCAATGGTGGTGTTCTGGCTCTCATCGAGAATGATGAACGCATCGTTCAGCGTACGGCCGCGCATGTAGGCGAGCGGGGCCACTTCGATAACGTTACGCTCAATCAGCTTCTCGACCTTCTCAAAGCCCAGCATTTCGAACAGCGCGTCGTATAAAGGGCGCAGATACGGGTCGACCTTCTGGCTCAGATCGCCCGGCAGGAAGCCCAGCTTTTCGCCCGCTTCAACGGCCGGACGGGTCAGCAGAATTCGACGGATCTCCTGACGTTCCAGCGCATCGACCGCCGCGGCAACGGCCAGATAGGTTTTACCCGTGCCCGCCGGACCCACCCCGAAGGTGATGTCGTGGTCGAGGATATTGGCGATGTACTGTGCCTGGTTTGGCGTACGCGGCTTAATGACGCCACGTTTCGTCTTGATATGGATTGCCTTACCGTAGTCCGGCACGCTTTCCGCGCTTTGCTCAAGCACGCGCGCCTCTTTAATAGCGAGGTGAATTTGTTCCGGTTCGATATCCTGAATTTCGCCGCGCATCGGGGAGGTATCGACATACAGGCTACGCAGAATGTCCGCAGCGGCATTGACGCAGATAGGGCGTCCGGTAAGTTTGAAATGATTATCGCGACGATTGATTTCGATACCCAGACGTCGCTCCAGTTGTTTGATGTTGTCATCAAACGGCCCGCACAGGCTCAGCAGGCGAGCGTTGTCTGCTGGCTCAAGGCTAATTTCACGCGTATCTATGTTCAAACTGTTCCTCTTTGATTGGTTAACTGACCCGCTGCCACACGGCGCAATAAAACGGTCATTACCGAAATTATTCACGCCACAGAATAAAGGCGCAAGCGTTGCGGAAGATATTGGGGACGATGAGAGGAAATACAAGGCCTGCCGGAAGGGCAGGCCAGAAGGATTATGGCTGGTAAATCCCAACGCCAGAATCGTTTTCTTTGCGAGTACGAGAGATGACGGATTCCGGTGACTCGGCAATACGCAGGCCCATTTCGTCCTCGGTGCGGACCACTTTCGCGCGCAGCGAGTTGGTCAGCACTTCGATAATCTCGACGTCCACGAATTTACCGATCATATCCGGAGTGCCTTCAAAGTTCACCACGCGGTTGTTTTCAGTACGACCGGACAGCTCCATAATGCTCTTACGGGAAGTGCCTTCCACCAGAATGCGCTGAACGGTGCCGAGCATGCGGCGGCTCCACGCGTTGGCCTGCTGGTTAATACGTTCCTGCAGAATATACAGACGTTGCTTTTTCTCTTCTTCCGGCACATCGTCAACCATATCGGCCGCCGGTGTCCCGGGACGCGCAGAGAAGATGAAGCTGTAGCTGACGTCAAAATTCACTTCGCCGATGAGCTTCATGGTGCGCTCGAAGTCATCAGCGGTTTCGCCAGGGAAGCCGACGATAAAGTCAGAGCTAATCTGGATATCCGGACGCGCTTCACGCAGCTTGCGAATGGTGGACTTATATTCCAGCACCGTATGCGGGCGGCCCATCAGGTTCAGCACGCGGTCAGAGCCGCACTGAATCGGCAGGTGCAGGAAGCTCACCAGCTCTGGCGTATCGCGATAGACGTCAATGATGTCATCGGTAAACTCCATCGGATGGCTGGTGGTAAAGCGAATGCGGTCGATGCCGTCAATCGCGGCCACCAGGCGCAGCAGCTCAGCAAAGCTGCCGGTGGTACCGTCGTAGTTTTCCCCGCGCCAGGCGTTAACGTTCTGGCCCAGCAGGTTAACTTCGCGAACGCCCTGCGCGGCAAGCTGTGCGATTTCAAACAGAATATCGTCTGCCGGACGGCTGACTTCTTCACCACGGGTGTAAGGCACCACGCAGTACGTGCAGTATTTGTTGCAGCCCTCCATGATGGAGACGAAGGCGGTTGGGCCATCGGCTCGCGGCTCTGGCAGACGGTCGAATTTTTCGATTTCCGGGAAGCTGACGTCAACGACCGGGCTACGGTTGCCGCGAACCTGATTGATCATCTCCGGCAGGCGGTGCAGGGTCTGAGGACCAAAGACAATATCCACATACGGGGCTCTCTGGCGGATCAGCTTGCCTTCCTGCGACGCGACGCAGCCGCCCACCCCGATGATCAGGTCCGGATTTTTTCGTTTGAGAAGTTTCCAGCGCCCTAATACGTGAAAGACTTTTTCCTGCGCTTTTTCACGAATCGAACAGGTGTTCAGCAGCAGCACGTCCGCTTCTTTCGCATTTTCAGTCAGCTGGTATCCGTGGGTGGTATCCAGCAGATCGGCCATCTTGGATGAATCGTATTCGTTCATCTGACAGCCCCAGGTTTTTATATGGAGTTTTTTAGTCATCGACTTGCTCAGCTCAGGATTGCAAGCCGCGTATTGTAATGCTTTGGTGGGGTTGTGACCAGTATGAAGGTTGTGTGTCTCAGGACCGCAAAAATCCGGTAAACTTAAGGGATTCTCCAATAAGGAAAATTGACCATGACACTCCTACACACCGAAGTTGCCGTTGTCGGCGGCGGTATGGTCGGCGGCGCGCTGGCGCTGGGGCTGGCAAAGCAGGGATTTGAGGTAACGATAATCGAACAGGCGGCTCCGCCAGCCTACGATCCCGCCAGTAAACCGGATGTGCGCATTTCCGCGATCAGCGCGGCGTCCGTCGATCTGCTGCGCGGGCTGGGCGTCTGGGAGGCGGTGCTGGAAATGCGCGCGCACCCCTATAGCCGTCTTGAAACCTGGGAGTGGGAAAATGCCCACGTCGCGTTTGATGCCGCTGAGCTGAAGCTGCCGCGCCTGGGCTATATGGTGGAAAACAACGTGCTCCAGCGGGCGCTCTGGCAGTCGCTGGAGGCGCATCCGCAGGTGACGCTGCGCGTGCCTGCGTCGCTTAAGGCGCTGCATCCTCACGAGAGTGGCTATCTACTGACGCTCGATAGCGGCGATGAGCTGGCCGTGAAGCTGGTTATCGGGGCGGACGGCGCCAACTCGCAGGTCAGACAGATGGCGGGTATCGGGGTGCATGCCTGGCAGTACGAGCAGTCCTGCATGCTGATTACCGTCCAGTGCGAGAATGCGCCGGGCGAGAGTACCTGGCAGCACTTTACCCCGAATGGCCCGCACGCCTTTTTACCGCTGTTCGATAACTGGGCGTCGCTGGTGTGGTACGACAAACCGGCGCGCATTCGCCAGCTGCAGGGGCTTTCAATGGAACAATTGCAGCGGGAAATTCTGCTGCATTTCCCGAGCCGTCTGGGCAACGTCACGCCGGTCGCCGCAGGGGCATTCCCGCTCACGCGTCGTCATGCGTTGCAGTATGCCCGTGAAGGGCTGGCGCTGGTGGGCGATGCGGCACACACCATTCATCCGCTGGCCGGGCAGGGGGTCAACCTGGGGTATCGTGATGTCGATGCGTTACTGGATGTGCTGGGCAGCGCCCGCAAACACGCGGAAAACTGGGCCAGCCATCAGGTCCTGAAGCGTTATCAGACGCGACGCATGGCGGATAACTTTATCATGCAGTCGGGAATGGATCTGTTCTATGCCGGGTTCAGCAATGATTTAGCCCCGGTGCGCATTCTGCGTAATATTGGATTGATGGCAGCGGAGCGTGCCGGTGGTCTGAAGCGTCAGGCGCTGAAATACGCCCTGGGACTTTAATATTTATGCCCTCTCCCCGTGGGAGAGGGCATCAGGCTACTCGATTCTGAACAACAAAAACAAAAAAGCCCGCAGAGCGGGCTTGTTTGTTACTAAGTGGCTGGGGTGCAGGGATTCGAACCCCGGAATGCTGGTATCAGAAACCAGAGCCTTACCGCTTGGCGACACCCCAATTGCGTTAAACAAACTGCTTAACGACTTTTTAAATTGGCTGGGGTACGAGGATTCGAACCTCGGAATGCCGGAATCAGAATCCGGTGCCTTACCGCTTGGCGATACCCCAACAATTTGTCTTGATTACCGAAAAATCGACAATCTTAATTTGGTGGCTACGACGGGATTCGAACCTGTGACCCCATCATTATGAGTGATGTGCTCTAACCAACTGAGCTACGTAGCCAGTACTGCAATCTTCGATGGCTGGGGTACCTGGATTCGAACCAGGGAATGCCGGTATCAAAAACCGGTGCCTTACCGCTTGGCGATACCCCAATACCGCGGAGAACCGCAAAATCGAAGAAATATGGCTGGGGTACCTGGATTCGAACCAGGGAATGCCGGTATCAAAAACCGGTGCCTTACCGCTTGGCGATACCCCATCCGTGCAACGCTTACCCGGGAATGGTGCGGGAGGCGAGACTTGAACTCGCACACCTTGCGGCGCCAGAACCTAAATCTGGTGCGTCTACCAATTTCGCCACTCCCGCAAAAAAGATGGTGGCTACGACGGGATTCGAACCTGTGACCCCATCATTATGAGTGATGTGCTCTAACCAACTGAGCTACGTAGCCATCTTTTTTCGCGTTACCTTATCGGCGTTGCGGGGCGCATTATGCGTATAGACCCTTGCAGCGTCAACACCTTTTTCAACGAAAATAGCCGGAATGTGACTGTTTGGTTAGGTTGCGAACAGCGTGACCGAATATTCGGCAATTATTGGTTATTTATCAGATTTAGGCGGTGAAATGTGAGGCAAAAAAAACAGGCCCCTGAGGGGCCTGATTGCGATCTAGGTGATTATTTGTAGGCTGACTGATGAACGCCTACCGCGCGTCCTGATGGATCGTTCATGGATTTGAACGATTCATCCCATTCAATCGCTTTGGCAGAAGAGCAGGCGACGGAAGGGCCACCCGGTACGCACTCCGCAGCACTCGGCACCGGGAACAATTCTTCAAAAATTTCACGGTAGAGATACGCTTCTTTCGAGCCCGGCGTGTTGTACGGGAAGCGGAAGCTTGCGGTTTCCAGCTGTTGGTCAGAAACCTGTTTCGCAGCGACCTCTTTCAGGGTGTCGATCCAGCTATAACCTACACCATCGGAGAACTGCTCTTTCTGACGCCATGCCACGCTCGCCGGCAGGTAGGATTCAAAACATTCACGCAGGATATGTTTTTCCATTTTGCCGTTGCCGCACATCTTGTCCTGCGGGTTGATGCGCATTGCCACGTCGAGGAATTTCTTATCCAGGAACGGCACGCGCGCTTCTACGCCCCAGGCAGACATTGCTTTGTTGGCACGCGCGCAGTCGAACATGTGCAACGCCTGCAGCTTACGCACGGTCTCTTCATGCAGCTCTTTAGCGTTTGGCGCTTTGTGGAAGTACAGGTAGCCGCCAAACACTTCGTCAGAACCTTCACCGGAGAGCACCATCTTGATGCCCATCGCCTTGATCTTACGCGACATCAGGTACATCGGCGTTGAGGCTCGGATGGTGGTCACGTCATAGGTTTCAATGTGATAGATCACATCGCGGATCGCATCCAGACCTTCCTGCACGGTGAAATGAATTTCGTGGTGCACGGTGCCGAGGTGGTTTGCCACTTCCTGCGCGGCTTTTAGATCCGGTGCCCCTTCCAGACCCACGGCAAAAGAGTGCAGCTGTGGCCACCAGGCTTCTGAGCGCTCCTGATCCTCCACGCGACGAGCCGCAAATTTCTTGGTGATTGCCGAGATCACGGAGGAGTCCAGGCCGCCGGAGAGCAGCACGCCGTAAGGTACGTCTGACATCAGGTGGCTTTTCACGGAATCTTCCAGCGCCTGACGCAGCTCAGCTTTGTCCGTGACGTTGTCTTTTACCGCGTCGTAGTCGAACCAGTCACGCTGGTAATACTGACGGATCTCGCCGTCTTTGCTCCACAGATAGCTGCCTGCCGGGAACTCTTTAATGGTGCGGCAGACCGGTACCAGGGCTTTCATCTCAGAGGCCACGTAGAAGTTGCCGTGCTCATCGTGACCCATGTACAGCGGGATAATACCGATATGGTCACGGCCAATCAGATAAGCGTCTTTTTCGCTGTCGTACAGGGCAAAGGCAAACATACCCTGCAGGTCGTCCAGGAACTCGGGACCTTTCTCCTGATACAGCGCCAGGATCACTTCACAGTCAGAACCGGTCTGGAATGCGTAGCGGTCGCCGTATTCGGCGCGCAGCGCCTGGTGGTTGTAGATCTCACCGTTGACAGCCAGCGCATGCGTTTTTTTCTCGTTATACAGCGGCTGTGCACCGGCGTTGACGTCAACAATAGACAGACGTTCGTGAGCCAGAATTGCTTTGTCACTGGCGTAAACGCCTGACCAGTCCGGGCCGCGATGGCGCATCAGGCGGGACAGTTCGAGTGCCTTTTTACGCAGTTCGCCCGCGTCAGTTTTAATATCCAGTACGCCAAAAATTGAACACATAACCTTCTCCGTTAACCCTGTTGCTTTGTAATGTTGCTTGCTTATGAAAATGCCGCAAAGGGGCAGGGCGCGCAAGCGTTTTACGGGTGAAAACGGAAATAGTGCAATAGTGATTGCGGAATAGTGAAAAAAGAGTACGCCATGAGTTCTTTTATTGATGATTATGCAATGAAATGTGCTTTTCGTTAGATAGGGTTTTATTTGTGTAGGCCATAAATTAAAAACCACGCCCTGAGGCGTGGTTCGGTATCAGATGATGTCAATTTCATCGACGGAGGGGTAAATCCAACTCGGCCGGAACGGCATCGAATCAATGTCATCAAGTTGAGAGACGCCGGACAGGACCAGAATCGTCTCCAGACCCGCCTGGAAACCTGCCAGAATATCGGTGCGCAGGTTGTCGCCGACAATAACGGTTTCTTCAGAGTGGGCCTGCATCTTGTTGAGCGCGGCACGAATGATCCACGGGCTCGGTTTACCGACCACGAACGGCTGACGCCCTGAGATTTTCTCGATACCGGCGCAGAGCGCGCCGCAGGCCGGATAAAAACCACGGCCATGCGTATCCGGGTTGGTGGCGATAAAGCGCGCACCGCTGGCGACAAAGTATGCTGCTTTATGCATCATCTCCCAGTTAAAGGAACGCGTCTCGCCGACAATCACAAAGTCCGGGTTCACGTCAGTGATGGTAAAGCCTGCTTTGTAGAGCTCGTGTATCAGCGCACCTTCACCCACCACGTAGGCTTTCTTTCCTTCCTGACGCTTCAGAAAATCCGCCGTGGCCATCGCCGAGGTATAAAACACGCTGTCCGGGACGTCGACGCCTGCGGTGGCAAAGCGGTTTGCCAGATCCTGACCGGTTTGAGAAGGGTAGTTCGTGAGCAGAACCAGTGGCATTCCTTTGTCGATGATACGGTGAAGAAACTCCGCAGCACCCGGCACGGCAACGTTGTCGTGCATCAGCACGCCGTCGATATCACAAATTACGTTCTTAATGGTCATGGATATTCCGACATCAAAAAAAGAAGGCGTTACTATAAGGTTCGATCAGCTTTCCAGCAAATGCTGGAGCAGAATTCCGTTGAGCATGGCGCGTTTGACCAGCGCGAACGCGCCAATCGCCGAGCGATGGTCAAGCTTTGAACGAACCACCGGAAGATTCTGGCGGAATGCTTTCAGCGCCTGGGTGTTAATACAGCCTTCAATCGCAGGGAGCAGAACCTTTTCCGCCTCCACAATTTCACCGGCGATCACCACTTTTTGTGGGTTAAACAGGTTAATGGCGATGGCGATGGTTTTCCCCAGATGGCGCCCCACCTGCTCGATCACTTCACAGGCCAGCGCGTCGCCTTTATTAGCGGCTTTGCAGATGGTGCCTATCTTGCAGTCGTCCAGCGTGATGCGGCTTTGATAACCCTGTTCAAGCAGATGGCGAACGCGCTGCTCGATGGCCGTGTTGGCGGCGATCGTTTCAAGGCAGCCAAAGTTGCCGCAGTGGCAGCGCTCCCCGAGGGGTTCAACCTGAATGTGGCCGATCTCTCCGACGTTACCGTTGCGCCCAATAAAAATCCGGCCGTTAGAGATAATGCCTGCACCCGTACCGCGGTGGACGCGCACCAGAATAGAGTCTTCACAGTCCTGGCTCGCACCAAAGTAGTGCTCTGCCAGCGCCAGAGAGCGGATGTCGTGACCCACAAAGCAGGTCACTTTAAAACGCTTTTCCAGCGCGTCGACCAGCCCCCAGTTTTCAACCTGAATGTGCGGCATATAGCGGATCACGCCGCTTTCCGGGTCGACCAGGCCGGGCAGGATCACGGAGATGGCGATGAGTTCGCGGATCTTGCGCTGACAGCTTTCAATAAACTGCGCGATGGTATTGAGCAGCGCATGTTCCAGCGTCTCCTGGGTGCGTTCCGGAAGAGGGTAGTGTTCTTCCGCAATGGCTTTACTGCTCAGATCGTACAGCGTGAGGGTAGTGTCATGGCGGCCCAGACGGACGCCAATAGCCTGAAAATTGCGGGTTTCGGTAATAATAGAGATGGCGCGGCGGCCCCCGGTGGAGGCCTGCTGATCGACTTCTTTGATCAGACCGCGCTCAATGAGCTGGCGGGTAATTTTTGTCACGCTGGCGGGAGCAAGCTGGCTTTGTTCGGCTATCTGAATCCGCGAGATGGGGCCGTGCTGGTCAATCAGGCGGTATACCGCCGCACTGTTAAGTTGTTTAACGAGATCGACATTACCGATTTGAGCTTGTCCGCCAGGTGTCATACTTTTACTTACTCAGTGACGACCTCGTTACCATTAACGATGGTCTTAATAATTTTATAATCGTGTGTGAATGCCGTCAGGTTTGCAACCATACCTGGTGCAATTCCGCCGAGCTGTTTATCCACGCCCATTGCGCGAGCCGGATACAGGGTTGCCATACGCAGGACTTCATCAAGCGCAATCCCGCAATGTTCTACCAGGTTACGCACCCCTTCAATCATGGTCAAAGAGGAACCGCTCAGCGTACCGTTTTCATCCACACACAGTCCATTGCGGTAGTATATTGTTTTACCGGCAAAAATGAACTGCTCAATATTTGCACCTGCCGGTGCGGTGGCATCCGTCACCAGACAAAGCTTGTCACCTTTCAGCCGCTTAGCGTTGCGAATGTTGGTGTAATCGACGTGTAAGCCGTCAGCAATAATGCCGCAGTAGACGTCTGGCTCATCCAGAATCGCCCCGACCAGACCCGGTTCACGGCCTGTGATATACGGCATGGCGTTGTAAAGGTGAGTTGCGAAAGTAATTCCCGCGCGGAAACCGGCTTTCGCTTCTTTCAGCGTTGCGTTTGAGTGGCCTGCTGAAACGATAATCCCGGCGGCGGCCAGCTTGCTGATGACATCCGTACCCGTCATTTCAGGCGCCAGCGTCACTTTGGTGATCACATCGGCGTTGGCACACATGTAGTCAACCAGCTCTGCATCAGGTTTACGCACGTAGTCCGGGTTATGCGTTCCTTTCTTGACCATATTCAGCCATGGCCCTTCAAGGTGCAGACCCAGCGCCTGGTTAGGATGTTTGGCCAGGTATTCTCGCATCACGCGGATACCCTGCTTCATAAGGTCATCACTGCTGGTGATGAGCGTTGGCAGATAGCTGGTGCAGCCCGATTTCTCGTTGGCTTTCTGCATGATCTCCAGCGTTTCTACCGTCACCGCATCCGCGGTGTCATTGAATTGCACACCGCCGCAGCCGTTGAGCTGCACGTCGATGAAACCGGGGGAGATTACTGCTCCATTGAGTGAGCGCTGTTCAATCTCCGGCGGCAGTTCTGCCAGCGGGCAAACACGTTCAATCAGGCCATCAGCGATAACAATCGCATGGTCATCCAGAATATCATGGCCGGTATAAATCCGACCGTGGGTTAAAGCGTACATAACGACCCCCGGTTAAAAAAAGCGGCCGCCTCTTGATGAAGAGGCGGTTATTCAATTACAGACCTTTGATGTTCTCAGCTTCTAACTCGTTGAAGTACTTCAGCGTTTTAACCTTCAGCTCCATCGTGGACGGCTCGTCGCAGACGATGACTGATTTCGGATGCAGCTGCAGGCAGCTTATGGTCCACATATGGTTTACGTTGCCTTCAACGGCAGCCTGGAGCGCCTGGGCTTTCACGCTGCCCAGCACCAGAATCATCACTTCTTCAGCATCCAGCAGGGTGCCTACGCCTACGGTCAGGGCGTATTTGGGAACCTGGTTAACATCGCCGTCAAAGAAGCGGGAGTTTGCCACACGCGTGTCATGGGTCAGCGTTTTAATACGGGTGCGGGAAGCCAGAGATGACGCCGGTTCGTTAAACGCGATGTGACCATCATTACCTACACCACCCATAAACAGATGGATCTTACCGTAAGAACGGATTTTTTCTTCATACTGACGGCATTCTGCGTCAATATCAGGCGCGTTTCCATTCAGCAGGTTAATATTTTCAGCTGGAATATCAACGTGATCAAAGAAATTACGGTGCATAAAGCTATGGTAGCTTTCCGGGTGGTCTTTCGGTAAGCCAACGTATTCATCCATGTTGAATGTCACAACATGCTTGAAGCTAACCTGGCCTGCTTTATGCATCTCAACCAGCGCCTTGTAGGCAGTCAGCGGTGTGCCGCCTGTCGGAAGTCCAAGAACGAAAGGACGATCGGCAGTTGGTTTAAAGGCGTTGATACGGTTAACGATATGGCGAGCGGCCCATTTACCAACTTGTTCAGCAGTTGCCAGGGGAATCAGTCTCATTGTTCACCTCAAGAGTTAAAGTAGAAGAGTGGGCGGATAGCTATCGGAACCTGATACTTAAGCGTAACCTGGAAACTTTCAGGCCGGATCAATCCGTCTTGATTTTTTGAATGATAAAATAAGTTTTCACTGTTAGCCAGTGTAAGGGAGGGTTGATAACGATATTTGGTGACAAAAATCACAAAAAGTACGCGTTTAATTTGCGATACGAATTAATTTTTCACACACTCACAATGCCAGTGAAGCATCAACTGTATCTATAGTTCGTGACACAATAAAAAACAGAGCTGAGAACATGCCTTAAACGGGGTCTCATAGGGGGAAGAAAGTGAGTATTCTAGGTTATTTACAAAAGGTTGGCCGCGCACTTATGGTGCCGGTCGCCACGCTGCCTGCCGCAGCCATCCTGATGGGTGTCGGCTACTGGATCGACCCCAACGGCTGGGGTAATACCAGCGCGCTGGCGGCGTTCTTTATCAAGTCAGGTTCCGCCATTATCGACAATATGTCCGTGTTGTTCGCGATTGGTGTGGCTTACGGTATGTCCAAAGACAAAGACGGTGCCGCTGCGCTAACCGGTTTTGTCGGTTTCCTCGTCTTAACCACTCTCTGCTCACCTGCAGCAGTGGCCATGATCCAAAAAATTCCGGCGGACCAGGTTCCGGCGGCATTCGGTAAGATCAGCAACCAGTTTGTCGGTATCCTTGTGGGTATCATCTCTGCCGAACTGTATAACCGCTTCAGCAGCGTAGAGCTGCCAAAAGCGCTCTCCTTCTTTAGCGGCCGCCGTCTGGTCCCTATCCTGACCTCGTTTGTGATGATCGTTGTCGCGTTCATCATGATGTACGTCTGGCCGATGATTTTCGACGGTCTGGTGAACTTCGGTGAGCACATCCAGAAACTGGGTTCTGTCGGTGCGGGCGTGTACGCGTTCTTCAACCGTCTGCTGATCCCGGTTGGTCTGCACCACGCGCTGAACTCCGTGTTCTGGTTCGACGTTGCCGGTATTAACGATATCCCTAACTTCCTGGGTGGCGCACAGTCCATCGAAGCAGGTAAAGCGGTTGTCGGTATCACCGGTCGTTACCAGGCGGGCTTCTTCCCGATCATGATGTTTGGTCTGCCGGGTGCTGCGCTGGCTATCTACCACTGCGCGCGTCCAGAGAATAAAGCGAAAGTGCTGGGTATCATGATGGCGGGCGCGTTCGCGGCCTTCTTCACCGGTATCACCGAGCCGCTGGAGTTCTCCTTTATGTTCGTGGCGCCGGTTCTGTATGTGATCCACGCCGTGCTGACCGGTATCTCCGTGTTCATCGCTGCCAGCATGCAGTGGATTGCCGGTTTCGGCTTCAGCGCCGGTCTGGTGGATATGGTGCTTTCGTCCCGTAACCCGCTGGCGACCCACTGGTGGATGCTGATCCCGCAAGGTCTGGTGTTCTTCGCGATCTACTACGTAGTGTTCCGTTTCACTATCACCAAATTTAACCTCATGACACCGGGTCGTGAACTGGCCGTGGCCGGTAGCGAAGCGGATGGTCAGGATGTGAACGTGAGCGGTGCTCAGGACCAGGACGTTTCAGGTCTGGCGCGTCAGTACATCGCCGCAGTAGGCGGTTCTGACAACCTGACCGGTATCGATGCCTGTATCACTCGCCTGCGTCTGAACGTCAAAGACTCTTCCCTGGTGAATGAAGCGCTGGCCAAACGTCTGGGCGCGTCCGGTGTTATCCGTCTGAACAAAACCAGCGTGCAGATTATCGTTGGCTTTGTGGCAGAGAAAATTGCTAATGCCATGAAAACTACCGGCCCGGTAGCCGCAGCAGAAGCTTCTGCCGCACCTGCCGCCGCGCCAGGGGCTGCAAAACCGCAGGCGGTACCCAACGCCAAAACGATAGCCGCGCTGGTTTCACCGGTAACCGGTGAAGTCGTTGCGATTGAGCAGGTGCCTGACGAAGCCTTCGCCAGCAAAGCGGTCGGTGACGGTGTGGCGGTGAAACCAACGGACAAAACCGTTGTGTCTCCGGCTGCCGGTACCATCGTGAAAATCTTCAACACCAACCATGCGTTCTGCCTCGAAACCGAAAATGGCGCGGAGATCGTTGTCCATGTGGGTATCGATACCGTTGCGCTGAACGGCCAGGGCTTTACTCGTCTGGTGGAAGAGGGCGCTGAAGTGGTGGCAGGGCAGCCGATTCTGGAAATGGATCTGGACTTCCTGAACGCCAACGCGCGCTCCATGATAAGTCCGGTCGTTTGCAGCAACATCGACGACTTCAGCGGCCTGGTCATTCAGGCGAAAGGTCAGGTTGTTGCGGGTCAAACACCGCTGTACGAGATTAAAGGCAAGTAATCGCTCCTGAGTAGAGTCATGCCTTAAGCGGCGGGGGAGATCCTCCGCCGCTTTTTTTTGCAGCAAATGCCCCCATTATTTTCTTCAGAGACGTTTTAAGGGTTGTCACTACGTCCGGCTTATAAGATCATATGCCGTTATACGTTGTTTACGCTTTGAGGAATCCACGATGAGTGAGGCTGAAGCCCGCCCGAGTAACTTTATTCGTCAGATCATCGATGAAGATCTGGCCAGTGGTAAGCACACCACAATTCATACCCGCTTTCCGCCGGAGCCGAACGGCTACCTGCATATCGGGCATGCGAAGTCCATCTGCCTGAACTTTGGCATTGCGCAAGACTACCAGGGACAGTGCAACCTGCGTTTCGATGACACCAACCCAGTAAAAGAAGACATCGAATACGTTGAGTCCATTAAGAACGACGTGCAATGGCTGGGCTTCAACTGGTCTGGCGATATCTGCTACTCCTCTGACTATTTTGATCAGCTGTACGCCTATGCGGTAGAGCTTATCAACAAAGGTCTGGCGTATGTCGACGAGCTGTCTGCTGACGAGATCCGTGAGTATCGCGGTACGCTGACCGCACCGGGCAAAAACAGCCCGTTCCGCGACCGCAGCGTGGAAGAGAACCTGGCGCTGTTTGAAAAAATGCGTGCCGGTGGCTTCGAAGAAGGCAAAGCGTGCCTGCGTGCCAAAATCGACATGGCGTCTCCGTTCATCGTGATGCGCGATCCGGTGCTGTACCGCATTAAGTTTGCGGAACACCACCAGACCGGCAACAAGTGGTGCATCTACCCGATGTACGACTTTACCCACTGCATCAGCGATGCGCTGGAAGGCATTACGCACTCCCTGTGTACGCTGGAGTTCCAGGACAACCGTCGTCTGTACGACTGGGTTCTGGATAACATCACCATTCCTGTGCATCCGCGCCAGTACGAGTTCTCTCGCCTGAACCTGGAATACACCGTGATGTCCAAGCGTAAGCTGAATCTGCTGGTGACCGACAAGCACGTTGAGGGCTGGGATGATCCACGTATGCCTACCATTTCTGGTCTGCGTCGTCGTGGTTACACTGCCGCCTCTATTCGTGAGTTCTGCAAACGTATCGGCGTGACCAAGCAGGACAACACCATCGAGATGGCGTCCCTTGAATCATGCATTCGCGAAGATCTCAACGAAAACGCTCCGCGCGCGATGGCGGTTATCGATCCGGTGAAACTGGTTATCGAAAACTATCCGCAGGGTGAAAGCGAGCTGGTCGCCATGCCTAACCATCCGAACAAGCCGGAAATGGGAAGCCGTGACGTGCCGTTCAGCGGCGAGATCTGGATTGACCGCGCTGACTTCCGCGAAGAAGCCAACAAGCAGTACAAGCGTCTGGTGCTGGGTAAAGAAGTGCGTCTGCGTAATGCCTACGTCATCAAAGCCGAGCGCGTAGAGAAAGATGCAGAAGGGAATATCACCACCATCTTCTGTTCTTATGACGCTGAAACGCTGAGCAAAGATCCTGCGGATGGCCGCAAGGTGAAAGGCGTTATCCACTGGGTGAGCGCATCCCACGCGCTGCCGGTAGAAATTCGTCTGTACGATCGTCTGTTCAGCGTGCCTAACCCTGGTGCTGCGGAAGACTTCCTGGCGACCATCAACCCGGAATCTCTGGTGATCAAGCAGGGTTATGCGGAGCCTTCTCTGAAAAACGCTGAAGCAGGCAAAGCGTTCCAGTTCGAACGTGAAGGTTACTTCTGCCTGGACAGCCGTCACAGCACGGCAGAAAAACCGGTATTTAACCGTACCGTAGGTCTGCGTGATACCTGGACGAAGATCGGCGAATAATATTGCTGGTCTGGTCAATGAGAGACAAACGCCGCACTATGCGGCGTTTTTTTATTTAACGTTCAGGGTATTAAGCCAGGGCCTAAAAAGGTGTGATAAAAATATCAGGTCAATGAGGTGCTACTTATTTTTCAAAAAAAAGTTTGTGTCATTAGGAAAAACAAAAAGGTTATAAGAAAGGGAAGATGTTTCTCGTCTAGCCACTGAAATACTTGAAAATTCCCCGCCATTCCTCGCCTCCCTGCAAATGTTACAAAGCACTACTAATTATGTGCACTTCGTCATAATCCTGACTTTTGTCCGCTAAAAATCATTGATAATTCGCGTCGCGAAAAATAACCTAACGACGGTAGTTAATTCGAGGGTATTTAAAACTACCCCTGACCATTTGGTCTTTTTTATTTACGCCGTTTCAGGCGTTTTAATTCGTCAAAGAGGAATAATCTATGCGTACGTTCAGTGGCAAACGTAGTGCGCTGGCGCTGGCTATTGCCGGTGTGACAGCAATGTCGGGCCTGGTGGTGACACCAGAGGCAAAAGCGGCGGGCTTCATCGACGATTCTACCCTCACGGGCGGTATCTATTACTGGCAGCGTGAACGTGACCGTAAAGACGTCACCGAAGACAAATACAAAACCAACCTTTCTCATTCCACCTGGAACGCCAACCTGGACTTCCAGTCAGGCTATGCCGCGGATATGTTCGGTCTGGATATTGCTGCGTTTACCGCGATTGAAATGGCGGAAAACGGCGACAGCGCCCACCCGAACGAAATTGCCTTCTCCTCCAGCAATAAAGCGTATAAAGAAGACTGGTCCGGGGATAAGAGCGGCATCAGCCTTTACAAAGCCGCTGCAAAATTTAAATACGGTCCGGTATGGGCGCGCGGTGGTTATATTCAGCCAACTGGCCAGACCCTGTTAGCACCGCACTGGAGTTTTATGCCGGGTACCTATCAGGGTGCGGAAGCCGGGGCGAACTTTGACTACGGTGATGCGGGTGCGTTGAGCTTCTCCTATATGTGGACCAACGAGTACAAAGCACCCTGGCACATCGAGATGGACAAGTTCTACCAGAACGATAAGAAAACCAAAGTCGATTATCTCCACTCGCTGGGGGCGAAATACGACTTCAAAAACGATCTGGTTCTCGAAGCAGCATTTGGCCAGGCGCAAGGGTATATCGATCAGTACTTTGCCAAGGCCAGCTATAAGTTTGATGTCGCGGGTAGCCCGCTGAGTACCAGCTATCAGTTCTACGGTACGCGCGACAAAGTCAGCAACGGTGGCATCAATGACATTTATGATGGCACCGCGTGGCTGCAGGCGCTAACCTTCGGCTATAAGGTCGGTCAGGTTGATTTACGTCTGGAAGGAACATGGGTGAAGGCGGAAGGGCAGCAGGGCTACTTCCTGCAGCGTATGACCCCGACCTATGCCTCATCCAACGGTCGTCTTGATATCTGGTGGGATAACCGCTCAGACTTCAACGCCGACGGCGAGAAAGCGGTCTTCTTCGGCGCAATGTACGACCTGAAAAACTGGAACCTGCCTGGCTGGGCGGTGGGCGCTTCTTACGCTTACGCCTGGGATGCAAAACCTGCCGATATGGCAACTCCGGACGCATACTACGATCCCAACTATCGCCTGAAAGAGTCTTCTTACAGCCTCGATGCTATCTATACCCTGCAGGATGGCCGCGCGAAAGGCACAATGTTCAAACTGCACTTCACTCAGTATGACAACCACTCCGATATCCCGAGCTACGCGGGCGGTTACGGCAACATCTTCCAGGATGAACGTGACGTGAAATTCATGGTTATCGCACCGTTCACTATCTTCTGATGAATCTTCCGGCGGGTTAGATCCCGCCGGACCGGAGACTGCATATGATGAAAAAAATCGTAATCGTCGCGTTACTGGCATCAGGGCTGGTGGCGTGTGCTCAGAGTGAGGCACCGAAAGAAGATTCCCGGCTGAAGGAGGCCTATAGCGCCTGTATTAATACAGCAGAAGGATCGCCGGAGAAAATTGAAGCCTGTCAGAGCGTGCTGAACGTGCTGAAGAAAGAGAAAGCGCATGAGCAGTTTGCGACGCGGGAGAATGTCCGCGTGATGGATTACCAGGCCTGTATCCAGGCGCGTAAAACCGGTAACGATCAGGAAGTGGCCAAGCGTTGCGATAAGATCTGGAACGAGATACGCAACAATAATAAATAAGTTGTTTTACGCCCGGTGGCGCGGTGCTTACCGGGCTTTTTTCTGGCAAAAAAAAGCCAACCTTTCGGCTGGCTCAGAGTATGAACACTTGATTATTTTGCGTCGTGCGCGTGGTCATCTTCGCGGCAGTCGCCTTCAGCGCAGTGACCGTAAAGATACAGGCTGTGGTTGGTCAGGCGGATACCGTGACGCGCGGCGATTTCACGCTGGCGCGCTTCGATGGAATCATCGCTGAATTCAATGACCTTGCCGCAGTCGAGGCAGATCAGATGATCGTGGTGCTGCTGCTGGGTCAGTTCGAAAACAGATTTACCGCCTTCGAAATTATGACGGGTGACAATGCCCGCGTCATCAAACTGGTTCAGCACGCGATAGACGGTAGCCAGCCCAATCTCTTCACCCATGTCGATAAGACGTTTATAAAGGTCTTCCGCACTGACATGGTGATTGTCTGGACCCTGAAGCACTTCGAGGATTTTTAACCGAGGAAGCGTAACTTTCAGGCCAGCCTTCTTTAATGCGGTATTGTTGTCAGTCATGCGGAATCTGTCCTGTTGCTAAACGATTCACTTCTGTAGGAAGTGACAGAAAATGCACCTGGGATAATGCGTCTCATTATAGAACTGCCATGGCTAAATGAAAACTGCAAGTCTCAGGCAAAATATGCTTATAAAAATGGGGCATCACCAACAAACTTGCTCAATGGAAAACCACATTTTATCAGGGAGACATTGTACAGGTCTGGGCGAAAAAGTTAAAAGATTGTAGCAATTAATTTAATCGGTTTGACCTGGTGCGCGGGCGCAACCGCCGTTGCGCCGCGAGAAAAATCAGGCGTTAAGAATATCGTCCAGGTGCAGTTCTTCACGGATCTGCTTAACCCATTTCTCAACGCGCTCTGCGGTCAGTTCTGGCTGACGGTCTTCGTCGATGGCCAGACCCACGAAATGATCGTCATCGGCCAGGCCTTTAGACGCTTCGAAGTGGTAACCAGCGGTCGGCCAGTGGCCTACGATAACCGCGCCGTTCGGCTCAATGATGTCGCGGATGGTACCCAGCGCGTCACAGAAATACTCAGCGTAGTCTTCCTGGTCACCGCAGCCAAACAGGGCAACCAGCTTACCGTTGAAGTCCACTTCTTCCAGCGTCGGGAAGAAATCATCCCAGTCGCACTGGGCTTCACCGTAGTACCAGGTTGGGATACCCAGCAGCAGAATATCATAGCCTTCCAGATCTTCTTTGCTGCTCTTGGCAATGTCATGCACATCAGCAACGTTTTTACCGAGCTGTTTTTGAATGTTTTTTGCGATATTTTCGGTATTGCCGGTATCACTGCCAAAGAAAATGCCGATGATTGCCATGAGTAAAATAACCTCTTGAAACTTAATAGTATGGTGGCGCAATTCGGCCACGGATAAGGGCAATAATAGCAGAACTGGCAACCCTGCGGAAACAGCTATCGCGCAGGACTGCACTCTGTGCTACATGAAAAGGGTAATAAAGGGGATTTTCAGACTTATGCCTGGCTGCGTAACGTCTCAAGCTGGGCGATTAACATCTCTTCAATGAGCTCGCTGCGGCTGATATTTCGCGCGTCAGCCAGCTCGTTCAGCGCATCGACGGCGTCGGCGTTAAGCTTCAGTTCGACACGCTTAAGCCCGCGATTTTTATCGCGTTTAAGCTGATTGCGTTTATTGATACGCAGCTGTTCATCGCGCGAAAGCGGATTCGTCTTCGGTCGTCCCGGGCGACGCTCATTCGCGAACAGATCTAGTGTCGTACGGTCCGTTTGTTCTTTGGCCATGATTCTGAGACTTCGGGGGAAACACGCCGCCCTGCTAATGCCCGGGCGATAAGCGCGCCATCATACATCACCAAAAACGGCACGCCAACGACTGGAAGCCCGCAGCCTTCCAGTCGCTTTCTTTTTAATCAATTTGTCGTATCAGCGAGATAGCGGCGAATGGCGCGCAGCACGGCATCGGGTTTTTCTGCGTGCACCCAGTGTCCGGCACCGGCAATCACGTGGGCGCGAGCCTGCGGGAATTGGGCCAGCAGCGTGTCGCGGTACGCGTCGGTAACGTAAGGAGAGTTACCGCCGCGAATAAAGAGGGTAGGGTGCGGCCAGGCGGGGACGGTTTCCCATCCCACGATGTTGTTGTACTGGTTCCAGAGCACCGGCACGTTAAAACGCCATTGGCCGTCAACAAACGACTTCAGCAGGAACTGGACTACGCCTTCTTCATCAAGATGCTCACGCATGACGGCAGCCGCCTGTTGGCGAGTCGCGACGCCTGCTTCGGTGACCGCATTGATGGCGGCAAAAATTTCGTCGTGGCGGCGGACGTCGTAATCCACGGGCGCAACATCAATTACAATCAGGCCGTTAATACGCTCCGGGGCCAGTGCCGTAAGGGCCATCACCGCTTTGCCACCCATTGAATGCCCGATGAGGGTCACCTTTTGCAGGTCGTTGGCATCCAGCGTATCCAGCAGATCCTGCGCCATTGCCGCGTAGGTCATCTCGTCGGAACGGCCGGAAAGACCGTGATTGCGCATATCGACCTGTAAAATATCGTGGTCAGTAACCAGATCGCGCGCCAGCACGCCCAGGTTATCCAGGCTGCCAAAAAGCCCGTGAACCAGTACGATGGGAGAATTATTGTTCGGCGATTGTGCAGTTTGCGCTCGGGTATTCAATTTCATGGCAAAGTTCTTTTTTTACGTATGTCAGGTTAGGGTATCATGTTGACCATTCTGCCGCCCGGCTGCAAGGTTCCAGTTTAATCTGACTTTTGCCGCCAACCTGGTTTGACGCTATCCGCTGTTGGGATTTGACCTTATAATCCCAATGACTTGTATTCAGATAAGATATCGCACTGGATTAAGATGAAAACAATCGAAGTTGATGACGAACTCTATCAGTATATTGCCAGCCAGACGCGGCATATCGGGGAGAGCGCGTCCGACATTTTACGGCGCATGCTTAAAATTTCCGCCGCTTCACAGCCTGCTACCCCAGTCACCAAAGATGTCGTGTCTCAGCCAAGCGTTGTTGCACAAGCAAAACCTGCCGTGACGCCGGCAAAAGATAAAGTGCGCGCGATGCGCGAGCTGCTCCTTTCCGATGAATACGCGGAGCAGAAAAAGGCGGTTAACCGCTTTATGCTGGTGCTGTCTACACTTTACTCACTGGATAACAAAGCGTTTGCTGAAGCGACCGAGTCGCTGCACGGTCGTACTCGCGTCTATTTCGCGGGCGACGAGCAGACGCTGCTGCAAAATGGCAATCAAACCAAACCCAAACATGTTCCTGGCACCCCGTACTGGGTGATCACCAATACCAATACGGGCCGCAAGTGCAGCATGATTGAACACATCATGCAGTCCATGCAGTTCCCGGCGGAATTGATTGAAAAGGTTTGCGGTACAATTTAACCCTTGCATCAGAAGGACCCGGTAATGGCAAATCACAGCCGTGCAGGCCAACCTGCACAACAAAGCGATTTGATTAACGTCGCTCAGCTGACCGCGCAGTATTACGTGCTGAAGCCGGTCGTGGGCAACGCAGAACACGCAGTGAAGTTTGGTACATCTGGTCACCGCGGCAGCGCGGCGCGCCATAGCTTTAACGAACCGCACATTCTGGCCATTGCTCAGGCCATTGCGGAAGAGCGCGCTAAAAACGGCGTTACCGGTCCGTGCTACGTGGGGAAAGATACCCATGCCCTGTCTGAACCGGCGTTCATCTCTGTGGTGGAAGTGCTGGCGGCAAACGGCGTTGATGTGATTGTTCAGGAGAACAACGGCTTCACCCCAACGCCTGCGGTCTCTAACGCCATCCTGGTGCACAACAAAAAAGGTGGCGCGCTGGCTGACGGTATCGTTATCACGCCATCCCACAACCCGCCGGAAGACGGTGGTATCAAATATAACCCGCCTAACGGTGGCCCGGCAGACACCAACGTCACCAAAGTGGTGGAGGATCGCGCGAACGCGCTGCTGGCTGATGACCTGAAAGGCGTGAAGCGCATCTCTCTGGATGCGGCCATGGCGTCCGGTCACGTGAAAGAGCTGGATCTGGTTCAGCCGTTCGTGGAAGGCCTGGCGGATATCGTCGATATGGCGGCCATCCAGAAAGCCGGCCTCAAGCTGGGCGTGGATCCGCTGGGCGGCTCCGGTATCGAATACTGGAAACGTATCGCCGAGCACTACAAGCTGGATCTGACCATCGTCAACGATCACGTCGATCAGACCTTCCGCTTTATGCACCTGGACAAAGACGGCGCGATCCGCATGGACTGCTCCTCCGAGTGCGCGATGGCGGGCCTGCTGGCGCTGCGTGATAAATTCGATCTGGCGTTTGCTAACGACCCCGATTATGACCGTCACGGTATCGTCACCCCTGCCGGGCTGATGAACCCGAACCACTATCTTGCGGTCGCAATTAACTATCTGTTCCAGCACCGCCCGCAGTGGGGTAAAGAGGTGGCCGTCGGTAAAACGCTGGTTTCCTCCGCGATGATCGACCGCGTGGTTGAGGCGCTGGGCCGCAAGCTGGTGGAAGTGCCGGTGGGCTTCAAATGGTTTGTTGACGGTCTGCACGACGGCAGCTTCGGCTTCGGCGGTGAAGAGAGTGCGGGCGCATCTTTCCTGCGTTTCGACGGCACGCCATGGTCAACCGATAAAGACGGCATCATCATGTGCCTGCTGGCGGCGGAAATCACCGCGGTCACCGGTAAGAACCCGCAGGAACATTACAACGAGCTGGCGGCACGCTTTGGTGCACCAAGCTATAACCGTATTCAGGCCAGCGCGACGTCAGCCCAGAAAGCGGCCCTCTCCAAACTCTCACCGGAGATGGTCAGCGCAAGCACCCTGGCGGGCGACCCGATCACCGCACGTCTGACGGCGGCACCGGGTAACGGCGCCTCCATTGGTGGACTGAAAGTGATGACTGAAAACGGCTGGTTCGCCGCTCGGCCATCCGGCACGGAAGATGCGTATAAAATCTATTGCGAAAGCTTCCTCGGCGCTGAGCATCGTCAGCAGATTGAGAAAGAAGCGGTAGAGATTGTCAGCGAAGTGCTGAAAAACGCGTAAGTGCGGTTTGTGTGCCGGGCGGCACTGCGTTTGCCCGGCCTACAACAACGATCGTAGGCCCGGTAAGCGCTAGCGCCACCGGGTTTTTTTTCAACTGTGCTTATTCTTCAATTCAAACCGTGGTGACACCAGACCGTACAGCGTCCAGCCCATAAAGGTTACCATTGCCCCGTAGAGCATCGCTTCCTGGCCCGATGAGTAGAGCGCATAGAAGCTGTAGATTGCCCCAATCAGCGCCACGATATTGGCCGCGCGCGCTTTGCGCGGATCCACCTTCGCCACCTTCTGAATGATCACCAGCGCCGCCATCGACAGAATATACGGAATGATGTTCGTCACGACCGCCAGGTTGACCAGCACGTTGAACTGGCTGTTCAGCGACGGGCTAATGGTCATCAGCGACAATCCGCTCTGGAAGATGACAATCGCCAGCATGCCCTGCACCGGCGCATCGGCTTTGGTCACGCGGGAGAAGATTTTTGGGAAGTACCCTTCATCAGCCGAGGATTTAAACACCTGCGCGATGGTGAACTGCCAGCCAAGGAGTGAACCGCAGCACGACATGACCATCAGACCCATAATCACTTTCCCGACTTCCGGCGTGAACATCTGCGCGAAGGCCAGTCCGAACGGTGCCGTAGAGTTAGCAAGTTCCATGTTTGGCACAATCCCGGCAATCACGTTAGTCGAGACGATATAGATCACCGCCGCGCCCAGCGTACCGCCGAGGACCGCAATCGGGACGTTCTTTTCCGGATTATCAACGACTTCTGCGTTCGCACAGGCGGATTCCAGACCGAGGAAGGCCCAGAGCGTCATGGCGATAGAAGAGCCGACTGCGCTGAAGAACGGCACATGGTGCGGGTTCCAGGAGTTGGCGTACAGGGTCGGGCTGAACCAGAACCAGCCGATGATGCACAGGCCGACAACGGGAATAATTACCCCCCAGACGGTGATGCTGGAGAGCTGTCCGGTGATACGCGCCCCGCCAAAGTTAGCCACGGTGCAGATCCACAGCACGCCGATGGTGGCCAGGCCAATCTGTACCGGGCTGAGCGTCGCGCCAAACAGCTCCGTACCGTAGCCCACGGCGGAGATGGCAATCGCCACGTTGGCGATCAGCAGCGACACCCCGTAGGTATAGTTGGCCATAAAGTTGCCAGACTTACCAAAGGCATACTCGGCGTAGCCCCCCATGCCGCCTGACTTGCGGCTGAACATCCCGCACTTGGCAAACGCCCACGCCAGCGCCATTGAGCCTACGGCGGTCACCAGCCAGGAGATGATAGAGATGGTACCCACCTCAGCCAGTTTGGTTGGCAGCATGATAATCCCGGAGCCCATCATGTTCACCATGGTGAGGATAGTTAGCTGCACCACGCCCATCTTATTGGACTTACTCATAATTTCTCTCCTTTCAGCAGCGCGGGCTGAGTGGCGGGTTGTTTGATGACGTTACAGCGAACCTGTTTGCGGCCCTCGCACTCTTCGACGTACACACCCTGCAGCTCCGGCGCGAAGCCCGGCAGCAGGTTGATGCCTTCTTCCAGCGCCGCGAAGTAGCGCAGCACGGAGCCGCCCCAGACCTCCCCAGGGACCACGCACAATACCCCCGGCGGATAAGGAAGGGCGCCTTCCGCGGCGATGCGGCCTTCCGCGTCGCGCAGTGAAACCAGTTCAACTTCACCGCGCAGATAGGCGTAGTTGGCGTCCTGCGGGCTCATCATCACGCGTGGGAAATGGGACTTGCGGAACATCTCTTTCTGCAGCTGCTTCACGTTGTGGCGGGCATACAGGTCATGCATCTCCTGGCAGATCTGGCGCAGGGTGTAATCCGCGTAACGTTCCGGATGCTGTTTGTAGAGAGAAGGCAGGACGTCTTTCAGCGGAACATCGCTCTCGAGCAGTTTTTCGAAGCGCACCAGCTGCGCCACCAGCTGCTGCAGTTTGCCCATATCTTCCGCAGGCGTGAGCAGGAACAGGATCGAGTTGAGATCGCATTTTTCCGGCACGATGCCGTTTTCACGCAGGAAGTTAGCGAGGATAGTGGCGGGCACGCCGAAGTCGTCATACTCCCCGGTGCGGGCGTTAATGCCCGGCGTGGTTAGCAGGAGCTTGCACGGGTCGATAAAATACTGATGCTCGGCGTAGCCTTCAAAGGCGTGCCAGTTTTCACCCGGTACGAAGTGGAAGAAGCGCAGATCGGTCGCAATTTCCGCCGTGTCCCAGCTTTCCCACGGACGGCCATCCACCGTCTCCGGCACGAAGGGGCGCAGATAATGGCAGTTTTCCAGAATCAGCTTGCGCGCTTCGATACCGTTCACCACGCAGTCCATCCACATGTTGCGGCCGCTCTGGCCTTCATGCATCTTGGCGTTAATGTCCAGCGCGGCGAACAGCGGATAAAACGGGCTGGTGGAGGCGTGCATCATAAAGGCATTATTCAGCCGCTTGTGCGGGACATAGCGTTGCTGTCCTTTGATGTGGCTGTCTTTTTTATGGATTTGCGAGGTCTGGGAGAAGCCCGCCTGCTGTTTATGCACGGACTGGGTAACCAAAATCCCCGGGTCGTTTTCGTTCAGCTCCAGCAGCAGCGGAGAGCAGTCGGCCATCATCGGGATAAACTGCTCGTAACCCACCCAGGCGGAGTCAAACAGGATGTAATCACACAGATGCCCAATCTTATCCACCACCTGACGGGCGTTATAGATGGTGCCATCGTAAGTACCCAGCTGGATCACCGCCAGGCGGAACGGACGCGCATCGCGCGCACGGCTCGGCGCCACCTCCGCCACCAGCTCGCGCAGATAACTTTCTTCAAAGCAGTGGGCGTCAATGCCGCCAATAAAGCCGTACGGGTTGCGCGCGGTTTCCAGATAGACTGGCGTTGCGCCTGCCTGGAGTAGGGCACCGTGATGGTTGGATTTGTGGTTGTTGCGGTCGAACAGCACCAGGTCGCCCGGCGTGAGCAGGGCGTTAAGTACCACTTTGTTGGATGACGAGGTGCCGTTCAGCACGAAGTAGGTCTTATCGGCATTAAAGACCTTCGCCGCATGTTGCTGCGCAATGCACGGCGCGCCTTCGTGAATCAGCAGATCGCCCATCGCCACGTCGGCGTTACAAAGGTCGGCGCGGAAAAGCGTCTCGCCAAAGAAATCCACAAACTGATTGCCGGCAGGATGGCGGCGGAAGAACTGGCCACCCTGATGCCCCGGGCAGTCAAACGCGCTGTTGCCCTGCTTCACGTAGTCGACCAGGGCGCGGAAAAACGGCGGGCGCAGCTGGGTTTCATACTTTTGGGCTGCCGCTTCCAGCTGGCGTCCATAAAAGTCGTTGCTGGTGTCTGAATACTCAAATACGCCATGAATGCGCGATAAATAGTCTGCCGGAATGAATTCTTCTTTCTGCGTCGCGACAAATACGGGAATGCCAAAACCGGTGGCTTCTATTTCGTCCAGTATCCCGCCGGTAATATCACTGACCGCCAGAACAATAGCGGCGACATCGATATAATCAGAGGCTCTGACATCCACCAGTTCACGCTGGGTGGTAAAGCAATCAGGACAAGCGCGGCTGGCTGCGATTTTTAAACTTTTCATCTTTCTCTCTTTATTTTAGGTAATAAGCGTCCCTCGATTTCTTGCAAGAAAGAAATCGATAATTTTCCGGAAAAAAAGCAAAGGGTGGCCGCTGATTAAAATCAGTACATTGCTTTTTTGATGATTGAAATTCAGTCCGCCCGGTGCGGATGAGTCTGAATCAAGATGAATGAGCGCACGAGTTCACAGGCAAAGACCTGTAAAATAAGATGTTTCAGGATAACCTGTAAGCGAGTGCGCCAGAAGTCGAAGGACTACCGGGCATTAAAGAGATGAAAGTCAAAGCAGTTTCGGTGGGCAAACATCATGATATGCGTTGTCCGCCTTATATGGGGCATTAAGCGATTGTTGTTTTCCATGTTTCATTTTCCTTTCAGTAATTGAAAGCATGGTCATTTTATCCAGGAAAAAGCGATTAACTGTGAACAAGATCACCGTTAACCGATCAAATCAGAAATAAATATTCGTTTTTGATGAATATCGCAGATCAAAATTCTGATTTGTTGGTGTTGCGTTAACAGGTTGTATTATCAATGTTTTAAATGAGCAAAAATAGCCCGTAAAAATAACTTATGGGTTATTTGTGAAATATTGTCTGAGGTATTTCGGTTTTATTTAAAAATAAAATGAATAGTTATTCAAAGCATAAACCGATAACCGATACCGGTTTCAGTTAATAAATGGCGAGGGCGAGCGGGGTCGACTTCGAGTTTCTGACGAAGATGTCCCATATATATGCGTAAATAGTGACTATGCTCCACGGCGTTGGGTCCCCACACCTGACTTAACAGCTGGCGCTGGGTGAGAACCTTGCCGTGGTTGTTGAGCAGCACGGCGAGCAGGCGAAACTCAATGGGCGTAAGATGAATTTCCTCTTCGCCGCGCAAAATGCGCCGCGCGGCCAGGTCAACCCGGATATCCCCAAACGCGTAGGTTGGATCGGCAGGCGTGGTGGCGCTGTGGCGACGCAGCGCCACGCGAAGGCGAGCCTGAAGCTCGCCGATACCAAACGGTTTAATCAGATAGTCATCCGCCCCGGCATCCAGCGCGGCGATTTTATCCGTCTCTTCAGTACGGGCGGAGAGCACGAGGATCGGCATCTGGCTCCACTGGCGGACTTCACGAATAAAATCGATGCCGTCGCCGTCCGGGAGTCCCAGATCGAGGATCACCAGGTCCGGCTTGCGGGTAGCGGCCTCAATTAAACCCCGCTGAAGCGTACCCGCATCATGAACGCGCAGACCGTCTCCTTCCAGCGCAGCGCGCAGAAAACGGCTAATGGCGATCTCATCTTCAACAATCAGAACGTTAATCACAAATCCTCTGGTAATTCATTAAGTTCTGGCGGGGTTTCCAGAGGAAGTGTAACACAAAACCGCGCGCCGCCTTCGGGACGATTCTCCGCGGAAATGGAGCCGCCATGCACGTCAATGATCGCCTGACAAATCGCCAGCCCCAGCCCCACGCCCGGAATGGCCGACTCCTTGTTGCCGCGTGCGAATTTCTCGAAAATAGCCAATTCCTGCCCGGCTGGAATGCCGGGGCCGGTATCCCAGACGTTAAGGCGAAGGGTGCCCTCTTCCACCGTCGCATCAACCCCAATCTGAGCACCGGCGCCCGCATATTTGCCGGCATTTTCCAGCAGGTTGATCAGCACCCGTTCAAACAGCGGACCATCGACATGAATTAAGGTCAGGGGCTCGGGCATGTTCAGCACGATATGTCGCCCGCCCAGACCGGGTTCGAGCATTTTCAGCGCGCTGCCCACCACCTCTTCCAGCGTGAGCCACTCTTTTTTGAGGTTAAAACCGCCCGACTGGATACGCGCCATGTCGAGCAGGTTATTCACCAGGCGCGTGGTATTCAGCACGTGCTGGCGGATCTCGCTGGCCTGAAGGGCATGTTTAGAGCCTTCCGCCGCCAGGTCCAGCGTCAGAATTTCTGACTGGCCAAACAGGACGGTGAGCGGGGTACGCAGATCGTGAGACAGCGCCGCCAGCAGCGAGTTACGAATGCTTTCACGCTCGCTCGCCAGACGGGCCTGTTCCTCGCTGGCGGTGAGGGCCAGCCGCTCCAGCGCGCTGGCAACCAGCAGCGTAAAGGTCTCCAGCAGTCGCTGCTGTTCGGGGATCATCAGCTGGCGCAGGTTGGAAGGCTCCACGATGACCAGCCCCTGATTTTTATCGGCGCTGCGCAGGGGCAGAATTTGGTAGGGCACGCCGGGGAGGGTGTCGGTCCCTGCGCCCGCCGGTAAGCCTTTGTCAAAGCTCCAGCGCGCGATGGCTTCGTCCCAGGGCGTCATGCCTGAGGCCGACGTCAGCGGGCGCAGCTTGCCGTGTTCGTCCGGGAGTAAAATCAGGTTGCTGGCATGAAACGTCGAGCGGATAAACTGCTCGCTGGTCTGTACGATATCCAGCGGCGTGCGGCCCACCGCCAGCGATTTCGACATCTCATAGAGATGGCGCGTGCGCTGTTCGCGATAGCGGGCGATACGCGCCTGATAGCGCACGCCCGCCGTCAGATTGCCGATCACCAGCCCGACGGTGAGCATCACGGCAAAGGTGAGGATGTACTGCACGTCCGAGACGGCGAGCGTCCCGCGGGGAGCAATAAAGAACAGATCGAAGCTGATGACGTTAATCACCGTCGCCAGGACCGACGGCCAGCGCCCGTAAAAGAGCGCCACCACTACCACGCCGAGAAGGTAGATCATCACCAGGTTGGCGGCGTCAAACGCAATCAGCCACTGGCTGGCAATCACGGTAATCAGGGCGCAGAGCACGACGGCGACAAGACAGCCGCGAAGCTGAATGCGCCATTTATCGCTGAAGGTGCGGCTGTCCGGCGCACGATTGGGTAAGGGGGTAGGTTTGTCGTCCAGCGCCACGATCACCAGATCCAGATCCGGCGCGCGACGGGCCAGCTTGTCGGCAAATGATTCGCGGCTAAACCAGCGGCGATGCTGACGACGACCAATGACGATTTTCCCCAGGTTATGCTCGCGCGCGTAGCGCAGAATGGCTTTATCTTCCTGAGGATCGGAAAGGGTGGCGGTTTCCGCACCCAGCTCCTGCGCAAGGCGCAGCGAACTCAGTATCGCGCGACGCTGGTTTTCGGGCAGCGCGTGCAGCTGCGGCGTTTCGACATACACCGCATGCCAGACGCTGCCAAATTTGGCAGCCAGGCGCGCGGCGGTGCGGACAAGCTTTTCATTGCCGCTGCCGTGGCCCACGCACAGCAGGATGGCGTCCCGCGTGTGCCAGACGCGTTCCTGGCCCTGCAGGTCGCGCCAGGCGCGCATCTGATCGTCCACCCGGTCGGCGGTTCGGCGCAGGGCCAGCTCGCGCAGGGCTATCAGGTTGCCTTTACGGAAGAAATGTTCGATGGCGCGCTCGGCCTGACCGGCGATATAGACTTTGCCTTCGTGCAGGCGCTGGCGCAAATCATCGGGCGGCAGGTCGACCAGCACCACCTCGTCTGCGGAATCGAAGAAGGGATCGGGCACTGTTTCGCGCACCTGAATGCCGGTCACGCCGCTGACCACGTCGTTCAGGCTTTCGAGATGCTGAACGTTAACCGTCGTGAACACATCGATACCGGCTTCAAGTAACTCTTCAACGTCCTGCCAGCGTTTGGGGTGGCGCGAGCCTGGCGCATTGCTGTGCGCCAGCTCGTCCATCAGGATAAGCGCGGGGCGGCGGGCGAGGGCGGCATCGAGATCGAATTCAGTGACTAACCGACCGCGATGGCTGATGCGGCGGGGCGGCTGGGTTGCCAGCCCCTTCAGCAGTGATGCCGTCTCTTTACGTCCGTGGGTTTCAACCACGCCGATCAGAATATCGAGCCCCTGCGCCCGAAGCCGCTGGGCTTCCGTCAGCATAGCGAAGGTTTTCCCGACGCCCGCGCAGGCGCCGAAGAAAATTTTCAGTTTGCCGCGATGGGCTTCAGCCGTCTGTTCAAGCAGCCTGTCCGGATCCGGGCGCATGGGCTCGTCGGTCATTTAGTTTTTCCTTAGCGCGTCCAGCGCCAGATTCAGCTCAACAATATTTACCACGGGCATGCCGATGAAGCTGACCAGCGGCTTTTGCGTGTGCACGGCAATCAGCTGGCTCACCTGTTCGACGGTCAGCTGACGGGCGGCGGCGACGCGCGGGATCTGCCATGCCACGGCTGCTGGCGTCAGGCTGTAGTCCAGCCCGCTGGCCGAGGCGGTCACCAGCTCCACGGGAACGTCACGGCTGGCCTGTGGATTCGCGGCACGCAGGGCAGCCACGCGCTCAGTAACGGCTTTATCAAGCTCGGGGTTGCTGCCCGCCAGGTTACTGCCGCCGGATGCCATCGGATTATACGGGCTTTCGGCAGTGGCGGAAGGGCGTCCCTGGAAGTAGCGGGCATCCGTAAAGTTCTGACCAATCAGGCGAGACCCGCGGTTTTCACCGTTTTGCATAATCAGCGAGCCGTTAGCCTGATCCTTAAACCACCACTGGCCCAGCGCGGTGGTCACCAGCGGGTACAGCCCGCCGGTAATGAGAGACAGCAGAATAAACAGAAGTATAGCGGGGCGTAACATCGTCATTTGATTCACCTTTTAAACCAGGCCGAACAGCGTCAACAGCAGGTCGATAACCTTGATGCCGACGAAGGGCACCACCAGCCCGCCCAGGCCGTAAATCCACAGGTTGCGGCGCAGCATGGCCGCCGCCGTGAGCGGCTTATAGCTCACGCCCTTCAGCGCCAGCGGGATCAGGAAGACAATAATCAGGGCGTTAAAGATCACTGCGCTCAGAATGGCCGAGGCCGGAGAATGCAGGTGCATTACGTTCAGGGCGTTTAATTGCGGATAGGTCGCAGCAAACGCGGCCGGAATGATGGCGAAATACTTCGCCACGTCGTTAGCGATACTGAACGTGGTCAGCGAGCCGCGCGTCATCAGCATCTGCTTGCCGATGTGTACCACTTCAATCAGTTTGGTCGGGTTAGAGTCGAGGTCGACCATGTTGCCCGCCTCTTTGGCTGCCTGCGTACCGGAGTTCATCGCCACCGCCACGTCGGCCTGCGCGAGGGCTGGAGCATCGTTGGTCCCGTCACCGGTCATCGCCACCAGACGGCCTTCCGCCTGATACTGACGAATCAGTGCCAGCTTGGCTTCCGGTGTGGCTTCGGAAAGGAAATCATCCACGCCCGCTTCGGCGGCAATCGCCGCGGCGGTAAGACGGTTATCCCCGGTGATCATCACCGTTTTGATCCCCATCTTACGCAGCTGGGCAAAGCGCTCCTTGATGCCGCCTTTGACGATATCCTTCAGCGCAATCACCCCGAGTACGCGCGCGCCTTCGGCCACCACCAGCGGCGTTGCCCCCTGACGGGCCACGCTTTCAACCAGGTTGTCCACTTCCGGTGGGAAGTGACCGTTGTTGGCCTCGATGTGGCGGCGGATCGCGTCAACCGAGCCTTTACGGATCATGCGATCCTGGATGTTGATGCCGCTCATGCGGGTTTGCGCCGTGAAGGGTACGAACGTGGCGTGCAGGCTCTGAACGTCGCGCTGGCGCAGGTTAAAGCGCTGCTTGGCGAGGATCACAATGCTGCGGCCTTCCGGGGTTTCATCAGCAAGCGAGGAGAGCTGCGCGGCATCCGCCAGCGTTTTTTCATCCACGCCCGGTGCGGGTAGGAAATCTGACGCCTGACGGTTACCGAGGGTAATGGTCCCGGTTTTATCCAGCAGCAACACATCCACGTCACCGGCGGCTTCTACAGCACGCCCGCTGGTGGCGATGACGTTGGCACCGAGCATGCGGCTCATGCCGGCCACACCGATGGCCGACAGCAGGCCGCCGATGGTGGTGGGGATCAGACAAACCAGCAGCGCCACCAGCACCGTGACGGTGACCGCGGTACCGCCATACGCAGAGAACGGCCACAGCGTCGCGGTTGCCAGCAGGAAGACAATGGTCAAGGCCACCAGCAGGATGGTCAGGGCAATTTCGTTTGGCGTTTTACGGCGCTGTGCGCCTTCCACCATGGCGATCATCCTGTCGAGGAAGGTTTCACCCGGGTTAACGCTGCACTGGATCACCAGCCAGTCGGAGAGAATGCGCGTCCCGCCCGTCACGGAGGCGAAATCACCGCCGGATTCACGGATAACCGGCGCGGATTCCCCGGTGATGGCGCTTTCATCCACCGATGCGCCCCCTTCAATGACTTCGCCGTCGCAAGGGATGATGTCACCGGCTTCAACCAGCACCACATCGCCTTTACGCAGTTCATCTGCCGGAACGTGGTCCATCTGAGCGCCGCATTTCGGTTCCCGTAGCTTGCGCGCGAAGGCGGTTTTTTTCACCCCTTTCAGGCTGTTGGCCTGGGCTTTACTCCGGCCTTCCGCCAGCGCTTCCGCAAAGTTGGCGAACAGCACGGTAAACCACAGCCACAGGCTGATGGCGCCGGTAAACATCGCATTTCCCGGCATATGGCCCGTTCCCATGGCAATCGCCAGGGCGGTGGTCAGGACGCTTCCCGCCCAGACGATAAACATCACCGGGTTGTGCCACTGCACGCGCGGGCTCAGCTTTTTCAGCGCATCCATGAGCGCCTGGCGAACTAATGACGGTTCGAACAGGGCCAGTTGTTTACGACTCATGACAATTTCTCCGCAAAATCAGCGTAAAGAGAGGTATTCCGCGACCGGGCCTAACGCGAGGGCGGGGATAAAGGTCAGGGCGCCGACCAGCAACACGGTGCCCGTCAGCAGGCCGATAAACAGCGCGCCGTGGGTCGGTAATGTCCCGGTAGTGGTCGGTTGGATTTTTTTGTTCACCAACGATCCGGCTATCGCCATAACCGGCACAATGATCCCGAAGCGGCCCACGAACATGCAGAACGCCAGCAGACAGTTCCAGAACGGAGAGTTGGCGCTTAGGCCTGCAAAGGCGCTGCCGTTGTTGTTGGCGGCAGAGGAGACGGCATACAGCACTTCACTAAAACCGTGAATGCCGGGGTTAAAGATGCCGCTGCGTCCGGCCTCGGTCATCAGCGCCAGCGCGGTGCCGAGCAGCACGAGAGCCGGGGTGACCAGGATTGCCAGCGCGGTTAATTTCATCTCGCGGACGTCGATTTTTTTACCCAGATATTCCGGGGTGCGGCCAATCATCAGACCGGCAATAAACACCGCCAGCAGCACGAACAGCAGCATGCCGTAAAGACCGGAGCCCACGCCGCCAAACACCACCTCGCCAATTTGCATTAGCCACATCGGGATCATGCCGCCCAGCGCCGTAAAGGAATCATGCATGGCATTGACGGCCCCGCACGACGCTGCCGTGGTGACCACTGCATACAGGCTGCTGGCGAGAATGCCAAAGCGGCTCTCTTTACCTTCCATGTTGATGGCGCTATCGGCACCGAGTGAGAGGAAGTGCGGGTTACCCTGCCATTCGGCCCACATCACCAGCGCAACACAGACCACAAAGATCAGCGACATGGTCCAGAGCAGGGTGCGGCCCTGACGGCGATCGTTAACTACGTCACCAAAGGCAAAGCAGAGCGCGGCGGGGATAAGGAAAATCGCCAGCATCTGCACAAAATTAGTCAGGGCGGTCGGGTTTTCAAACGGGTGCGAGGAGTTGGCGTTGAAGAAGCCCCCGCCGTTCGTTCCGAGCATTTTGATGGCTTCCTGCGACGCCACTGGCCCCATCGGCAGGAGCTGTTTTGCGCCTTCCAGCGAGGTATATGGCGCGTAAGGCAGCAGGTTTTGCAGGCTGCCCTGCTGAATGAAGAACAGCGCGATCAGCAGCGCAATCGGCAGCAGGATCCACAGCGTAATGCGCGTCAGGTCTACCCACGCGTTACCCAGCGTACTCACTTTCTGACGCGCAAACGCACGCGTCAGCGCGAAGATCACCGCAATACCGCTGGCGGCAGAGAGGAAGTTCTGCACGGTTAGCCCGACCATCTGGCTGAAGTAGCTGAGCGTGGTTTCACCAGCATAGGACTGCCAGTTGGTGTTAGTGACAAAACTGACTGCCGTGTTAAGCGCGAGATGCCAGGACAGGCCCGGCAACTGTTGCGGATTCAAAGGCAGGATACCCTGCAGCATCAGCATGGCAAAAAGCGCAATGAGCCCGACGATGTTCAGCAGCAGAATGGCGATCAGATAGTCACGCCAGTTCATTTCCCGATCGTCTATACCCAGTACGCGCCAGATCCCTTTTTCAACGCCTCCCGTGCCGGGCAGGGGAACGTTATTGATTAGCCGTGCCAGCCCCGAGCCCAGTGGCCTTGCCAGAAAGAACAACACCACTAAGAAACTGGCAATAAGCAAAAACGCCTGAGCAGCCATCAGAATGCCTCCGCATTAATCAGGGCATAAACCAGATAACCCAATAACAGGAACACCAGCACGATGCCGGCAATAAGACCTGCACTCACAATCCACCTCCGGGTGACTTTTGTTGTTGTGCTAACGGTAGGATTTCTGGCGCAAAGATTTCGCAAAAATGAGAAGGGCGGGTGTAAAAAAAGTATAAAAATGGCAAAGCCCACAATTTAACTATTGATAAGTAAATCGTTAACTTTTTTGTAACTTAATTACGGCGTGAATGTAAATTTTCGCTAAACGGACGAAAATAAGTGGTCGGATGAGTAGTAAAATTACAAACAAAGCGATATTATTTTAGCCAGGTCACAGATTTTGAATTTTCCGGATAACGTTTCCGGCCAACTATAGGGGAGAAAAATATGGATCTTTATAAAGAGTTTCCGGCTCATATCGTGTTCATGCGCCGCGCTTTCGCCGTAGTGGCTGGCGTGCTGGCTCTGCCGGTGATGCTGTTCTGGAAAGATCGTGCGCGTTTTTATAGCTATCTGCACCGCGTCTGGGCGAAAACCAGCGAGAAGCCGGTATGGATGGATCAGGCCGAGAAAGCGACCTGCGACTTTTACTAAGACTACACACAGCAATAAAAAAACCGCCAACAGCAATGTGGCGGTTTTTTTGTCCCTCCGGATTCGCGGTCCGTTGGGTAGTCTTGCAGCCCCTACCCGGGATTTTTATCATACCCTCCTGTAAGCAGATGGCAATCCCTGGAAGCCTTTATAAGATCCTAATTTTCTTCGAGTATCTTACCTTTGCAGCGGATGTTCATTATGATGCGGCGTCCCTTTCCGCCATCTCGCAAATGGGCATCGGTCCTGGGAAAGGTATTTTTACAGCCGTAAAGCAGTCCGCCTACCCGGGCTTGTGTCCACCGACTTATCACCGGTGGTGAACGGTGGAGCGGTTAGCAGCAGGGACCGCATAATGAAACGCTATTTTTGCATCGCGTTCATTGTCGCCAGCGTACTCGTTGTCAAAAGTGATGAACCGATCGGGTTTGTCGCTTTAGCCACGATAGCGCAGGACAAGTAGCGTTAAGGCCGCCTCGGGCGGCCTTTTTTATTTCATCCGGTCTACACTTCATGGCAAAGTACAGTAAAAGCGCGCCGCTTTTTCCTTTGGTGGCGAGCCCTTACGGACATAATGGATATTTGCCTGGAGTTTTATGCCCACCCATCTGGTTTGGTTTCGCGCGGACCTGCGCGTACATGACAACTTCGCACTCGCGGCAGCCTGCCGTTCCGATGACGCCAGCGTGCTGGCGCTGTTTATCGCTACGCCTGAACAGTGGCACCAGCATGATATGGCCCCGCGTCAGGCCGCTTACCTCAAATCGCATCTGAACGATCTGCAACACTCACTTGCTGAAAAAGGTATCCCGCTGATCTACAAAGAGGTCAGTGACTTTGCCGCGCAGCTTAAGATGTTGCGGGAGGTATGTCAGCAGAACGGCGTCACGCATCTTTTTTATAACTACCAGTACGAGCTGAACGAACGGCTGCGGGATCGCCAACTGGAGAACATTCTGGGCGAGGTGGTTTGTGAAGGATTTGATGACAGCGTAATGCTGGCACCGGGCAGCGTCATGACCGGCGGCCATGAAATGTATAAAGTGTTCACGCCGTTTAAAAATGCTTTTGTTAAACGTCTGAAAGAGGCGCTGCCGGAGTGCGTACCCGCACCCGCAGCCAGAGAGGAAGCCATAACCACGCTGCCTGAATTAACGTTTAACTATCCCCAACAGACATTCGATGAGCTTCTGTTCCCCGCAAACGAGAAGGCAGCAATTGCGAAGCTGCGCCAGTTTTGCAAACAGGGCGCGGGAGAGTACGACGCGCGCAGGGATTTCCCGGCGATTGAAGGGACAAGCCGCTTATCGGCAAGCCTGGCGCTGGGCGTGCTCTCTCCTCGTCAGTGTCTACACCGTCTTCTGGCCGAGCAGCCGCAGGCGATGGACGGTGGAGCGGGTTCGGTGTGGCTGAACGAACTTATCTGGCGTGAATTTTATCGGCATCTGATGACGTATCATCCCGCTCTCTGTAAGCATCGTCCGTTCATTCCCTGGACCGACAACGTAAAATGGCAGCACGATGAGGCACTTTTACAGGCCTGGCAAAAAGGGGAGACGGGCTATCCGATTGTTGATGCTGCCATGCGCCAACTGAATGAAACCGGGTGGATGCACAACCGCCTGCGAATGATTACCGCCAGCTTTCTGGTGAAGGATCTGCTTATCGACTGGCGCAGCGGAGAGCGCTATTTTATCTCTCAGCTGATCGACGGCGATCTCGCTGCGAATAACGGCGGCTGGCAGTGGGCGGCCTCTACCGGCACCGATGCGGCTCCCTATTTCAGGATTTTTAATCCGACCACTCAGGGGCAGAAATTTGATGCCAACGGCGACTTTATCCGCCGCTGGTTGCCCGCGCTCAGGAACGTTCCTGCGAAAGCGATCCACGACCCGTGGGCATGGGCGGATAAACAGGGCGTAAAGCTCGATTATCCCCGCCCGATTGTTGACCATAAACAGGCGCGTGTCGCCACGCTGGCAGCGTACGAAGCCGCAAGAAAAGTTTGAGAGCATAAAGATGAAAAACAGCGAACTGGAACGCCTGATTAACGAAAAACTCAATACCGCCTCCTTTAGCGACTACGGCCCAAATGGCCTGCAGGTAGAAGGGCGCGAAACGGTGCAGAAAATTATCACCGGCGTCACGGCAAGCCAGGCGCTGCTGGACGAGGCTGTCCGTCAGGAAGCAGATGCGGTGATTGTCCATCACGGTTATTTCTGGAAAAACGAATCGCCGATTATTCGCGGCATGAAGCGCAACCGCCTGAAAACGTTGCTGGCAAATGACATCAACCTGTACGGTTACCACCTGCCGCTGGACGCACATCCGGAGCTTGGTAACAACGTTCAGCTTGCCCGACTGTTGGGGATTACCGTAATGGGCGAAATCGAGCCGCTGGTGCCGTGGGGCGAGCTGACGATGCCGGTTCCGGGGCTGGAACTGGCTTCCTGGATTGAAGCGCGCCTGGGGCGTCGTCCGCTGTGGAGCGGCGATACCGGTCCGGATACGGTGAAGCGTGTTGCCTGGTGCACCGGAGGCGGGCAGGGCTTTATCGACAGCGCCGCGCGCTTCGGTGTCGATGCCTTTATCACCGGCGAGGTTTCCGAGCAGACCATTCATTCGGCGCGTGAACAGGGGCTGCATTTCTACGCGGCCGGGCATCATGCCACCGAGCGCGGCGGCATTCGCGCCCTCAGCGAGTGGCTGACGGAAAATACCGATCTGGATGTGACCTTTATTGATATTCCTAACCCGGCCTGATGAGAGGTGCCTGAGTGCAGCGAGCGCGTTGTTATCTTCTGGGAGAAACGGCAGTGGTTCTGGAACTCGAGCCGCCGGTGACCCTTGCCACACAAAAGCGTATCTGGCGGCTAACCCAGCGTCTGGTCGATCTGCCGGATGTGGTTGAAGCCATTCCGGGGATGAATAACATCACGGTGGTGCTGCGTAGTCCGCATACGCTGGCGCTGGATGCCATTGAACGTTTACAGCGCTGGTGGGAAGAGAGCGAGGCGCTGGAGCCGGAATCGCGTGCCATTGAGATCCCTGTCGTTTATGGCGGTACGGGGGGACCGGATCTTGGTGTGGTCGCAGACCACTGCGGGCTCACCGAAAAGCAGGTTGTTGAGTTGCACAGTTCGGTTGACTACGTCGTCTGGTTCCTGGGATTCCAGCCCGGATTCCCGTATCTGGGGGGACTATCTCCCCGGTTGCATACGCCGCGCCGCGCTGAGCCGCGCCTGAGCGTACCGGCGGGGACGGTGGCTATCGGTGGCGAGCAGACCGGCGTTTATCCGCTGACATCGCCCGGTGGATGGCAGCTTATCGGGCATACCGCCACCCCGTTATTTGAACCCGGGCTGGAGACGCCGATACTCCTGCGGCCCGGCGACACCCTTCGCTTTATCCCGCAGAAGGAGGGGGTATGTTAACGCTTATTCGCGCCGGGCTTTACACCTCCGTACAGGATGCCGGGCGCTTTGGCATGCGTCAGTCCGGCGTGAGCTATTGTGGCGCGCTGGACCGTCCAGCGCTGGAAATCGCTAACGTGCTGGTGGGCAACCCCGGCAGCACGGCGGCGCTCGAAATTACGCTCGGCCAGTGTGTCATTGAGTTTGGTCAGGAGACCTGGTTCGCGCTCACCGGCGCAGGCTGTGATGCCACGCTGGACGGCAAAGCGGTGTGGACCGGCTGGCGTCTGCGGGCGAAAGCCGGACAGCGTCTGACCTTAAAGCGTCCTCTGCACGGCGTGCGTAGCTATCTTGCGGTGGCTGGCGGCATTGATGTGCCTGACGTGCTGGGCTCATCCAGTACCGATCAGAAAGCCGGGATTGGCGGTCACGAAGGACGGTTGTTGCGCGATGGCGATCGCCTGGCGATTAAGCCCTCTTCGCGTCACTTCTCGACGGCTCAGGGGGTAAAACAACTCCTCTGGGGAAACCAGATCCGCGCCTTACCGGGGCCGGAATATCATGAGTTCGACGAGGCCTCAAAAGAGTCCTTCTGGCGCTCGCCGTGGAAGCTCAGTCCGCAGAGTAACCGTATGGGTTATCGCCTGCAGGGGCAGCCGCTGATCCGGACGACCGACAGAGAACTGCTCTCCCACGGTTTACTGCCAGGGGTTATTCAGGTTCCGGGCAACGGGCAACCGATCGTCTTAATGAACGACGCGCAGACGACGGGGGGCTACCCGCGAATTGCCTGCATCATTGAAGCCGATCGCTACCATCTGGCGCAAATTCCCCTCGGACAGCCGATTCACTTCGTTCAATGTTCGCTGGAGGAGGCGCTAAAGGCGCGGCAGGATCAGCTGCGCTATCTCGAACAGCTGGCGTGGAGGCTCGATGGTAAAGATTGATTTAAACGCCGATCTGGGCGAGGGCGGCAGCGCCGATGCGGCGCTGATGACGCTGGTCTCCTCGGTCAATATCGCCTGCGGCTTCCACGCGGGCGATGCGCAAACCATGCTGGATAGCGTGCGTAACGCCATCAAAAACGGCGTCGCGATAGGCGCACATCCGAGCTTCCCTGACCGGGAAAACTTTGGCCGCACCGCGATGGACCTGCCGCCTGAGACGGTCTACGCTCAGGTGCTCTACCAGATTGGCGCGCTGGAGGCGATGGTGCGCGCTGAGAACGTTGTGGTGCGTCACGTGAAGCCGCACGGCATGCTCTATAACCAGGCGGCGAAAGATCCGGCGCTGGCGGAGGCGATTGCCCGCGCGGTACGCGATTGCAACCCGCAGCTGATTCTGGTTGGCCTGGCGGGCAGCGAGCTTATTCGTGCCGGAGAACGGCTGGGGCTGACCACGCGGCAGGAGGTGTTTGCCGATCGGGGATACATGCCTGATGGCAGCCTTGTACCGCGTACGCAGGCCGGTGCGCTGATTACCGATGAAGCGAAAGCGCTGGCCCAGACGCTGGAGATTGTGCGCTACGGGCGAGTGACCGCCGTGGATGGCACAACGGCGCACGTTCAGGCTGATACGGTATGTTTGCACGGCGATGGCGAGCATGCGCTCCAGTTCGCGCGCCGCCTGCGGGCCGCGTTCGTTGAAGAGGGTATTCTTGTCAGCGCAGATTAATCATAAAAGGATAGAAAAATGCCAGAAGGCCCGGAGATCCGCCGCGCGGCGGATAGCCTCGAGGCGGCGATAAAGGGCAAACCGCTGACGGAGGCCTGGTTTGCTTTTCCTCAACTGAAACCGTTTGAATCACAGCTGGTGGGGCAGTCGGTAACGCATATTGAAACGCGCGGCAAAGCATTGCTCACGCATTTTTCCCATAACCTGACGTTATACAGCCATAACCAGCTTTACGGCGTCTGGCGCGTGGTGGAGGCGGGTGAACAGCCGCAAACAACACGCGTGCTGCGCGTCAGGCTGCAAACGGCGGATAAGGCGATCCTGCTCTATAGCGCCTCTGATATCGAAATGTTAACGCCTGAGCAGGTGCTCACGCACCCGTTCTTACAGCGGGTTGGGCCGGACGTGCTGGATATGCGCCTGACGGCGAGCGATGTGAAGGCCCGGCTGTTATCGCCTGCATTCCGCAACCGGCAGTTTTCCGGCCTGTTTCTTGACCAGGCCTTTCTGGCCGGGCTTGGCAACTACCTGCGGGTGGAAATCCTCTGGGAAGTCGGGCTGGCGCCGCAGCATAAAGCCTCTCAGCTGAGCGATGAACAGCTGGAGGCGCTGTCCCATGCGCTGCTGGACATCCCGCGGCTGTCGTACAACACGCGTGGCGTAGTAGATGAAAACAAGCATCACGGGGCGCTGTTCCGCTTTAAGGTGTTTCATCGGGCGGGGAAAAAGTGCGAACGGTGCGGAGGGATTATCGACAGGATGATGCTCTCTTCAAGACCCTTCTACTGGTGCCCGCACTGCCAGAAATAAAAGTAAAACGGTAACCCTTGGGTTACCGTTTTTAATGTTTTCACCCTCTCCCTGTGGGAGAGGTCCGGGGTGAGGGCATCAGGCCGCACCCAACATCTTTTAGCGCTTCAGGTCAGACTTAAAATCACGCTGCTCGTAGCCGGTATACAGCTGACGAGGACGCGCGATCTTCATGCCTTCGCTGTGCATTTCGTTCCAGTGCGCAATCCAGCCTACGGTACGCGCCATAGCGAAGATCACGGTGAACATGGAAGACGGAATGCCCATCGCTTTCAGAATAATGCCAGAGTAGAAATCAACGTTCGGGTAGAGTTTCTTCTCGATGAAGTACGGGTCGTTCAGCGCGATGTGTTCCAGCTCCATCGCCACTTCCAGCAGATCATCTTTGGTACCCAGCTCTTTCAGCACTTCGTGGCAGGTCTCACGCATCACGGTGGCGCGCGGGTCGTAGTTTTTGTAAACACGGTGACCGAAGCCCATCAGGCGGAAGGAGTCATTCTTGTCTTTCGCGCGACGCACGAACTCAGGAATGTGCTCAACGGTGCTGATCTCTTCCAGCATCTTCAGTGCCGCTTCGTTCGCGCCGCCGTGCGCCGGTCCCCACAGGGAGGCGATGCCCGCAGCGATACAGGCGAACGGGTTCGCGCCTGAAGAGCCCGCGGTACGGACGGTAGAGGTAGAGGCGTTCTGTTCGTGGTCAGCGTGCAGGATCAGAATACGGTCCATCGCGCGTTCCAGAACCGGGTTCACTTCGTACTCTTCGCACGGCGTGGAGAACATCATGCGCAGGAAGTTACCCGCGTAGGAGAGGTCGTTGCGCGGATACACAAACGGCTGGCCGATGGAGTATTTGTAGCACATCGCCGCCATGGTAGGCATTTTGGACAGCAGACGGTAAGCGGCGATTTCACGGTGACGCGGGTTATTCACGTCAAGGGAGTCGTGGTAGAACGCTGCAAGCGCACCGGTAATACCGCACATCACCGCCATTGGGTGAGAGTCACGACGGAACGCATGGAACAGACGGGTAATCTGCTCATGGATCATGGTGTGACGGGTCACGGTGGTTTTAAATTCATCGAACTGGGCCTGCGTCGGTTTTTCGCCGTTAAGCAGGATATAGCACACTTCCAGGTAGTTGGATTCGGTGGCTAACTGATCGATAGGGAAGCCGCGATGGAGCAGGATACCTTCGTCACCGTCAATGAAGGTGATTTTGGATTCGCAAGATGCGGTAGAGGTAAATCCAGGGTCAAAGGTAAACATCCCTTTGGAACCCAGCGTACGGATATCAATAACATCCTGACCGAGCGTGCCTTTTAGCACATCCAGTTCAATAGCAGTGTCACCATTTAGGGTGAGCGTTGCCTTTGTATCAGCCATTTACGGTCTCCTTAGCGCCTTATGCTTAAGACTGCGCTTTACCGGATTTGCTTTCAGCTGTTAATCACCGTTACCAGATTGTTATTTGGCTTACCGCTCAGCTCACGAGGACAAACCAGGGTACAGAGCTATGGCGCCTTGCAGGTAAACGAATGAAATATCAGTGAAACAACAGCAAATCAGCGTTTTTGCAGTCCGAATTATTCAAACCTGTATATCACTAATAACTGTCCTGATAACTTCGGTCAATACCATCACACTGTTACATAACTATTTGTCAGGTGAAAGAGAGACCTCATAACTTTTGCGCATTATATGCCTTTTCTGATGACGTTTGTAACAATATTGTTTAACATTTGTCAAATCAGATGATTAAAAATTAAAAAGATGTTGTTATCGTGACCCTGATCACTGTTCCAGAGAAAACCCGACAAACTGTATGTAGGTTAATTGTAATGATTTTGTGAACGGCCTATACTGCCGCCAGGTCTCCGGAACACCCTGCAATCCCGAGCCACCCAGCGTTGTAACGTGTCGTTTAAGCATCTGGAAGCAGTGTTTTGCATGACGCGCAGTTATAGAAAAGGAACGCTGCTTGACCCGCATCGCAGTCCGGAGGAAGGAAACAATAAGAACAGCATGTGGGCGTTATTCATGATAAGAAATGTGAAAAAACAAAGACCTGTCAATCTGGATCTCAAAACGATCCGGTTCCCCGTAACAGCAATAGCGTCCATTCTGCACCGTGTTTCTGGTGTGATTACGTTTGTGGCGGTCGGTATTCTGCTGTGGTTACTGGGCACCAGCCTCTCTTCCCCTGAAGGATTCCTCCAGGCCTCTGCCATCATGAACAGCTTCTTCGTGAAATTCATCATGTGGGGCATTCTGACCGCGCTGGCGTACCACGTCGTCGTGGGTGTTCGCCATATGCTGATGGACTTTGGCTACCTGGAAGAGACTTTCGAAGCCGGGAAACGCTCCGCTAACATTTCATTTGTGATTACTGTCGTGCTTTCACTTCTCGCAGGAGTTCTCGTATGGTAAGCAACGCCTCCGCATTAGGACGCAACGGCGTACATGACTTCATTCTGGTCCGTGCTACCGCCATCGTTCTCACTCTTTACATCATCTATATGATCGGTTTCTTCGCGACCAGCGGCACGCTGACGTGGGAAATCTGGAGTGGGTTCTTCGGATCCGCCTTCACCAAAGTGTTCACCCTGCTGGCCCTGTTCTCTATCCTTATTCATGCATGGATTGGCATGTGGCAGGTGTTGACCGATTACGTTAAACCGCTGGCGATTCGCCTCCCACTGCAGCTGGCCATTGTGGTTGCACTGGTGGTTTACGTTATTTATGGATTCGTTGTGGTGTGGGGTGTGTAATGAAACTGCCAGTCAGAGAATTTGATGCTGTTGTAATTGGTGCCGGTGGCGCAGGTATGCGTGCCGCACTGCAAATTTCCCAGAGCGGCCAAACCTGTGCGCTGCTCTCTAAAGTTTTCCCGACCCGTTCCCATACTGTGTCCGCGCAGGGCGGTATTACCGTTGCGCTGGGTAACTCCCATGAAGATAACTGGGAATGGCACATGTATGACACGGTAAAAGGTTCCGATTACATCGGCGACCAGGATGCCATCGAATATATGTGTAAAACCGGTCCGGAAGCGATTCTGGAGCTGGACCACATGGGTCTGCCGTTCTCCCGTCTGGAAAATGGCACTATCTATCAGCGTCCATTTGGCGGCCAGTCGAAAAACTTCGGCGGCGAGCAAGCGGCACGCACCGCGGCGGCGGCTGACCGTACCGGTCACGCGCTGCTGCACACCCTGTATCAGCAGAACCTGAAAAACCACACCACCATCTTCTCCGAGTGGTATGCGCTGGATCTGGTGAAAAACGCCGATGGCGCGATTGTTGGCTGTACCGCGCTGTGCATCGAAACCGGTGAAGTGGTTTACTTCAAAGCGCGCGCTACCGTGCTGGCGACCGGCGGTGCAGGCCGTATCTATCAGTCCACCACCAACGCCCACATCAACACCGGTGACGGTGTCGGTATGGCTATCCGAGCGGGCGTGCCGGTGCAGGATATGGAGATGTGGCAGTTCCACCCAACCGGTATCGCCGGTGCAGGCGTTCTGGTAACAGAAGGCTGCCGCGGTGAAGGTGGCTACCTGCTGAACAAACACGGCGAACGCTTCATGGAGCGTTATGCCCCGAATGCGAAAGACCTTGCGGGTCGTGACGTGGTGGCGCGTTCCATCATGATCGAAATCCGTGAAGGCCGCGGCTGCGACGGCCCATGGGGTCCGCACGCGAAGCTGAAACTCGACCATCTGGGTAAAGAAGTTCTGGAGTCCCGTCTGCCGGGTATCCTGGAACTGTCCCGCACCTTCGCACACGTCGACCCGGTGAAAGAGCCGATTCCGGTTATCCCAACCTGCCACTACATGATGGGCGGTATTCCGACCAAAGTGACCGGTCAGGCGCTGACCGTGAACGAGCAGGGCGAAGACGTGGTCATTCCTGGCCTGTTCGCGGTGGGCGAAATCGCCTGCGTATCCGTACACGGTGCAAACCGTCTGGGCGGCAACTCCCTGCTGGATCTGGTGGTGTTTGGTCGCGCAGTGGGTCTGCATCTGCAGGAATCCATTGCCGAGCAGGGTGCGCTGCGTGACGCAACCGACGACGAAATTGATGCTTCTCTGGAGCGCCTCAACCGCTGGAACGGCAACCGTAACGGCGAAGATCCGGTGGAAATCCGCAAAGCGCTGCAGGAATGCATGCAGCACAACTTCTCGGTATTCCGTGAAGGCGACGCGATGGCCAAAGGTCTTGAGCAGCTGAAAGCGATCCGCGAGCGTCTGAAAAATGCCCGTCTGGACGACACCTCCAGCGAGTTCAACACCCAGCGCGTTGAGTGCCTGGAGCTGGATAACCTGATGGAAACCGCGTTCGCGACCGCGATGTCGGCAAACTTCCGTACCGAAAGCCGTGGCGCCCATAGCCGCTTCGACTTCCCGGAGCGTGATGACGAAAACTGGCTGTGTCATTCCCTGTATCTGCCAGAGTCGGAAACCATGACGCGTCGTAGCGTCAACATGGAACCGAAACTGCGTCCGGCGTTCCCGCCGAAGATTCGTACTTACTAATGCGGAGACAGGATAATGAAACTCGAATTCTCAGTTTATCGTTATAACCCGGATGTTGATGACGCTCCGCGCATGCAGGACTACACCCTGGAAGCGGAAGAAGGTCGCGACATGATGCTGCTGGATGCCTTAATCCAGCTGAAAGAAAAAGATCCAACGCTGTCGTTCCGCCGCTCCTGCCGTGAAGGGGTTTGTGGCTCTGACGGTGTGAACATGAACGGCAAAAATGGCCTGGCCTGCATCACGCCCATTTCAGCGTTGCAGCGTCCCGGTCAGAAAATTGTTATCCGTCCTCTGCCAGGCCTGCCGGTCGTGCGTGATTTGGTGGTAGACATGGGGCAATTCTATGCACAATATGAGAAGATTAAGCCTTACTTATTGAATAATGGGCAAAATCCACCGGCTCGCGAGCACTTACAGTCTCCTGAGCAGCGTGAAAAACTCGACGGTTTGTACGAGTGTATTCTCTGCGCATGCTGTTCTACGTCCTGCCCGTCGTTCTGGTGGAACCCGGACAAGTTTATCGGTCCGGCCGGTCTGCTGGCTGCCTATCGCTTCCTGATCGACAGCCGCGACACCGAAACCGACAGCCGTCTGGAAGGACTGAGTGACGCTTTCAGCGTATTCCGCTGCCATAGCATCATGAACTGCGTCAGTGTGTGTCCGAAGGGGCTGAACCCGACGCGCGCCATCGGCCATATTAAGTCGATGCTGCTGCAGCGCAGTGCGTAAGTAGTGAGAGGGGAGCGCTGTTCCCCTCACCTTAACCCTCTCCCACAGGGAGAGGGAATAGATTGCAGAAACCTTTAAAAACTGCCCTGAAGTCTAGACAGTTTCTAAAGGTTCCTTCGCGGGCCACAAAGAGCTCGCAGGTGAACCCCGGCACGTACACGTGGTGTGCGTGGTAGTTTCTACGGCGAAAGTAAGCATAAAAATGCTTAAGGGATCACGATGCAGAACGGCGCAATGAAAGCCTGGCTGGACTCTTCTTACCTCTCTGGTGCCAACCAGAGCTGGATAGAACAGCTCTATGAAGACTTCTTAACCGATCCTGACTCAGTGGACGCAAACTGGCGTTCCATGTTCCAGCAGTTGCCTGGTACAGGGGTCAAACCGGATCAATTCCATTCCAAAACACGTGATTATTTCCGTCGTCTGGCGAAGGATGCCTCACGTTACTCTTCTGCGATTTCCGACCCTGACACCAATGCGAAGCAGGTTAAAGTCCTGCAGCTTATCAACGCTTATCGCTTCCGTGGTCACCAGCATGCGAATCTCGATCCGCTGGGACTGTGGAAACAAGACCGTGTGGCCGATCTCGATCCGGCATATCACGATCTGACCGAGGCCGATTTCCAGGAAAGCTTTAACGTAGGTTCCTTTGCCATCGGCAAAGACACGATGAAGCTGGGCGATCTGATTGACGCGCTCAAGCAAACCTACTGCGGCTCCATCGGCGCGGAATACATGCACATTACCTCTACCGAAGAGAAGCGCTGGATCCAGCAGCGTATCGAATCCGTAGCGGGCCACGCGACCTTCTCGGCTGACGAGAAAAAGCGCTTCCTCAGCGAACTGACCGCAGCGGAAGGCCTTGAGCGCTATCTGGGCGCGAAGTTCCCGGGCGCAAAACGCTTCTCGCTGGAAGGCGGTGACGCCCTGGTGCCGATGCTGAAAGAGCTGATTCGTCACGCAGGCAAGAGCGGCACCCGTGAAGTGGTGCTGGGCATGGCGCACCGTGGTCGTCTGAACGTGCTGGTCAACGTGCTGGGTAAAAAACCGCAGGACCTGTTCGACGAATTCGCGGGCAAACATAAAGAACACCTCGGCACCGGCGACGTGAAGTACCACATGGGCTTCTCGTCGGATATCGAAACCGAAGGCGGTCTGGTTCACCTGGCGCTGGCGTTTAACCCGTCACACCTGGAAATCGTCAGCCCGGTGGTTATCGGTTCCGTGCGCGCGCGTCTGGATCGTCTGGACGAGCCAAGCAGCAATAAAGTTCTGCCAATTACCATCCACGGTGATGCGGCGGTAACAGGGCAGGGCGTGGTGCAGGAAACCCTGAACATGTCCAAAGCGCGTGGTTATGAAGTGGGCGGTACCGTTCGCATCGTGATCAACAACCAGGTGGGCTTCACCACCTCTAACCCGCTGGATGCGCGTTCTACCCCGTACTGCACCGACATCGGTAAGATGGTGCAGGCGCCGATCTTCCACGTTAATGCGGATGACCCGGAAGCCGTGGCTTTCGTGACCCGTCTGGCGCTGGACTTCCGTAATACCTTCAAACGCGATGTGTTCATTGACCTCTTCTGCTACCGCCGTCACGGCCACAACGAAGCGGATGAGCCAAGTGCAACCCAGCCGCTGATGTATCAGAAAATCAAAAAACACCCGACTCCGCGCAAAATCTATGCTGACAAGCTGGAAGGCGACAAAGTGGCGACGCTGGAAGATGCGACCGAAATGGTCAACCTCTACCGCGACGCGCTGGATGCGGGCGAATGCGTAGTGAAAGAGCTGCGTCCGATGAACATGCACTCCTTTACCTGGTCGCCGTACCTCAACCACGAGTGGGATGAGAGCTACCCGAATAAGGTTGAGATGAAGCGCCTGCAGGAGCTGGCTAAACGCATCAGCACCGTGCCGGAAGCTATCGAGATGCAGTCTCGCGTGGCGAAAATTTATGCTGACCGTCAGTCCATGGCGGCAGGCGAGAAGCTCTTCGACTGGGGCGGCGCGGAAACGCTGGCCTACGCAACGCTGGTTGACGAAGGCATTCCTGTTCGTCTGTCCGGCGAAGATGCGGGCCGTGGGACCTTCTTCCACCGTCACGCGGTTGTTCACAACCAGTCCAACGGTTCAACCTACACCCCGCTGCAGCACGTGCACAACGGTCAAGGCCAGTTCAAGGTCTGGGACTCCGTGCTGTCTGAAGAAGCGGTACTGGCCTTCGAATACGGTTATGCCACCGCTGAACCACGCACCCTGACCATCTGGGAAGCGCAGTTCGGTGACTTCGCCAACGGTGCGCAGGTGGTTATCGACCAGTTCATCTCCTCCGGCGAGCAGAAGTGGGGCCGTATGTGTGGCCTGGTAATGCTGCTGCCGCACGGTTATGAAGGTCAGGGGCCGGAGCACTCCTCCGCGCGTCTGGAACGTTATCTGCAGCTCTGCGCCGAGCAGAACATGCAGGTCTGCGTGCCGTCCACCCCGGCGCAGGTCTACCACATGCTGCGTCGTCAGGCGCTGCGCGGTATGCGCCGTCCGCTGGTGGTGATGTCGCCGAAATCCCTGCTGCGCCACCCGCTGGCGGTGTCGAGCCTGGATGAGCTGGCAAATGGCACCTTCCTGCCGGCCATCGGTGAAATTGACGAGCTGGATCCGCAGGCCGTGAAGCGTGTGGTGATGTGTTCTGGTAAGGTTTATTACGACCTGCTGGAACAGCGCCGTAAGAACGATCAGAAAGATGTCGCCATCGTGCGTATCGAACAGCTTTATCCGTTCCCGCACCAGGCGGTGCAGGAAGCGCTGAAACCGTACGCTCACGTTCATGATTTTGTCTGGTGCCAGGAAGAGCCGCTTAACCAGGGCGCATGGTACTGCAGCCAGCATCATTTCCGTGAAGTGATTCCATTTGGGTCAGCCCTGCGCTATGCAGGTCGCCCGGCCTCCGCCTCTCCGGCGGTAGGGTATATGTCCGTTCACCAGAAGCAGCAACAAGATCTGGTCAATGACGCGCTGAACGTCGATTAATTAAAGGATACATAATGAGTAGCGTAGATATTCTTGTTCCCGACCTGCCTGAATCCGTAGCAGATGCGACCGTCGCTACCTGGCACAAAAAACCAGGCGATGCCGTTAAGCGCGATGAAGTGCTGGTAGAAATCGAAACTGACAAAGTGGTACTGGAAGTACCGGCTTCGGCGGATGGCGTTCTGGACGCGGTGCTGGAAGATGAAGGTACTACCGTCACCTCTCGTCAGATCCTGGGTCGCCTGCGTGAAGGCAACAGCGCGGGCAAAGAGTCCAGCGCAAAATCTGAAGAGAAAGCCTCTACGCCGGCTCAGCGCCAGCAGGCGTCTCTGGAAGAACAGTCTAACGATGCCCTCAGCCCGGCGATCCGTCGCCTGCTGGCGGAACACAGCCTTGACCCGGCAGCCATTAAAGGCACCGGTGTGGGCGGTCGTCTGACCCGTGAAGACATCGACAAGCATCTGGCGAAAGCGCCTGCTCAGGCCGAAGCGAAAGCCCCTGCGGCGGCGCCAGCAGCGCAGCCTGCACTGGGTGCCCGCAGCGAAAAACGCGTGCCGATGACTCGCCTGCGTAAACGCGTAGCCGAGCGTCTGCTGGAAGCGAAAAACTCTACCGCGATGCTGACCACCTTCAACGAAGTGAACATGAAGCCAATCATGGACCTGCGCAAGCAGTACGGTGATGCGTTTGAAAAACGTCACGGTATCCGTCTGGGCTTTATGTCCTTCTACGTGAAGGCGGTAGTTGAAGCGCTGAAACGCTATCCGGAAGTGAACGCGTCCATCGATGGCGATGACGTGGTTTACCACAACTACTTCGACGTCAGCATGGCGGTTTCTACTCCACGCGGCCTGGTAACGCCGGTTCTGCGTGATGTGGATACCCTGGGTATGGCTGACATCGAGAAGAACATTAAAGAGCTGGCCGTGAAAGGCCGCGACGGCAAGCTGACCGTAGACGACCTGACCGGCGGTAACTTCACCATTACCAACGGCGGCGTATTCGGCTCGCTGATGTCTACCCCGATCATTAACCCGCCGCAGAGCGCGATCCTGGGTATGCATGCCATCAAAGATCGCCCTATGGCGGTAGACGGTAAAGTTGAGATCCTGCCAATGATGTACCTGGCGCTCTCTTACGATCACCGCCTGATCGACGGCCGCGAGTCCGTGGGCTTCCTGGTTGCGATTAAAGAGCTGCTGGAAGATCCAACCCGTCTGCTGCTGGACGTCTAGTTTTGCAGTCTTGCCCGGCGGCGTATGGCTGCCGGGCCAATAAAAGCACGACCTAACGATTACCTGAAGGATGGATAGAACACATGAACTTACATGAATATCAGGCCAAACAGCTGTTTGCCCGGTATGGCTTACCGGCTCCGGTGGGTTATGCCTGTACTACCCCGCGTGAAGCAGAAGAAGCCGCATCTAAAATCGGTTCCGGCCCTTGGGTAGTTAAGTGTCAGGTTCACGCTGGTGGCCGTGGTAAAGCGGGCGGTGTGAAGGTTGTTAAGAGCAAAGAAGAGATTCGTGCGTTTGCTGAACATTGGCTCGGCAAGCGTCTGGTAACGTACCAGACAGATGCGAACGGCCAGCCGGTTAACCAGATCCTGGTGGAAGCGGCGACCGATATCGCGAAAGAACTTTATCTGGGCGCGGTTGTTGACCGTAGCTCCCGTCGCGTGGTGTTCATGGCGTCTACCGAAGGCGGCGTGGAAATCGAAAAAGTGGCGGAAGAAACCCCGCACCTGATCCACAAAGTGGCTATCGATCCGCTGGCAGGCCCAATGCCTTACCAGGGTCGCGAGCTGGCGTTCAAGCTGGGCCTGGAAGGTAAACTGGTTCAGCAGTTCACCAAGATCTTCATGGGTCTGGCAACTATCTTCCTGGAGCGCGATCTGGCGCTGATCGAGATCAACCCACTGGTGATCACCACCCAGGGCGATCTGATCTGCCTCGACGGCAAGCTGGGCGCTGATGGCAACGCGCTGTTCCGCCAGCCGGATCTGCGCGAAATGCGCGACCAGTCTCAGGAAGATCCGCGTGAAGCACAGGCTGCGCAGTGGGAACTGAACTACGTGGCGCTGGACGGCAACATCGGCTGCATGGTTAACGGTGCGGGCCTGGCAATGGGCACCATGGACATCGTTAAGCTGCACGGCGGTGAGCCAGCAAACTTCCTCGACGTAGGCGGTGGCGCAACCAAAGAGCGCGTAACCGAAGCGTTCAAAATCATTCTCTCTGACGACAACGTGAAGGCCGTTCTGGTTAACATCTTCGGCGGCATCGTACGTTGCGACCTGATCGCCGACGGTATCATCGGTGCGGTAGAAGAAGTGGGTGTTAACGTTCCGGTGGTTGTGCGTCTGGAAGGTAACAACGCTGAACTCGGCGCGAAAAAACTGGCTGACAGCGGCCTGAATATTATTGCAGCGAAAAGTCTGACGGATGCAGCTCAGCAGGTTGTTGCCGCAGTGGAGGGGAAATAATGTCAGTTTTAATTAATAAAGATACCAAGGTTATCTGCCAGGGCTTCACCGGTAGCCAGGGGACTTTCCACTCCGAACAGGCAATTGCCTACGGTACGCAGATGGTTGGCGGTGTTACGCCAGGTAAAGGCGGCACCACCCACCTGGGCCTGCCGGTGTTTAACACCGTGCGTGAAGCCGTAGAAGCGACGGGCGCCACCGCGACCGTGATCTACGTTCCGGCACCGTTCTGCAAAGACTCTATTCTGGAAGCGATCGACGCAGGCATCAAACTGATCATCACCATCACCGAAGGCATCCCGACGCTGGATATGCTGACCGTGAAGGTGAAGCTGGATGAAGCTGGCGTGCGTATGATTGGCCCGAACTGCCCAGGCGTTATCACCCCGGGCGAATGCAAAATCGGCATCATGCCGGGCCACATTCACAAACCGGGTAAAGTGGGCATCGTGTCCCGTTCCGGTACCCTGACCTATGAAGCGGTTAAGCAGACCACCGACTACGGTTTCGGCCAGTCCACCTGCGTGGGCATCGGCGGTGACCCGATTCCGGGCTCTAACTTCATCGACATCCTGAAGCTGTTCCAGGAAGATCCACAGACCGAAGCGATCGTGATGATCGGTGAGATCGGTGGTAGCGCGGAAGAAGAAGCGGCTGCTTACATCAAAGAACACGTGACCAAGCCAGTTGTGGGCTACATCGCGGGTGTGACTGCGCCGAAAGGCAAGCGTATGGGTCACGCAGGCGCGATCATCGCCGGTGGTAAGGGTACGGCTGATGAGAAATTCGCAGCGCTGGAAGCCGCAGGCGTGAAAACCGTTCGCAGCCTGGCGGATATCGGCGAAGCACTGAAATCCATCATTAAGTAAGTCCTCTCTGCTCCCCGAAAGGGGGGCGTTGCAGTATAAAAATGTCCGTTTCGACATGGTTGGCCGCTGTAAAGCGGCCTTTTTTATTGCCTGCCGGGCGTCATGCAATAGTCACAATTGGGTGTTAATTAGAGAGGATGTAAAAGTAAAATAATTGTTATTTATTTGCCTTTAAGAGAGCAGATGGAAAAAAATAAAAAACGCACTAAAATTTATGTCCTGAATAAATCAGTCATTAAGCGTAACTGAGTTAATAAAAATCACTTCTGTTTATATTCATCCGTCGATTCGATAACCTTAATTGTATTTCATATACATATCTTTAACATGGTTTTTACCATGTTCACCACATCAAAACACAATTAACATTAAGAATTGTTTTTGATTTAAATCAATGTTTAATCCTTGGAAAAAGGCGCTGAAAAGCGCTAAATTGTTCCCGATCAAAATGGCCGAAAAGTGGTAATTTTGCTATAAATTGATCGCCGTCGAAAAACGTAAATGTGATTCAATAAAAACCTGTTTATTGTAAGGGTTTTGCAGCGTATTATATTTGCGGGATCAATTTGAGTTTTTTATTAACGTATTTGTAACCTCACGTCATCGTTTTTATCCTCCCTCAGGGTAATAACGACGACAAGGATGCGAATAATTTGTATTGGGGCATGCGTGTGGATCTCTTTCTGACGGGGTCCACTCTCGGAGTCTTCATGCGATGAGCAAGGAGTCATGATGTTAGATATAGTCGAACTGTCGCGCTTACAGTTTGCCTTGACCGCGATGTACCACTTCCTGTTTGTGCCACTGACGCTCGGTATGGCGTTCCTGCTGGCCATTATGGAAACGGTATACGTTCTCTCCGGCAAACAGATTTATAAAGATATGACCAAGTTCTGGGGCAAGTTGTTTGGTATCAACTTCGCACTGGGCGTGGCAACCGGTTTGACCATGGAGTTCCAGTTCGGGACTAACTGGTCTTACTATTCCCACTATGTAGGGGATATCTTCGGTGCGCCGCTGGCCATTGAAGGTCTGATGGCATTCTTCCTCGAATCCACCTTTGTAGGTCTGTTCTTCTTCGGTTGGGACCGTCTGGGTAAAGTCCAGCATATGGCGGTGACCTGGCTTGTGGCATTAGGTTCGAACCTGTCCGCGCTGTGGATCCTGGTTGCGAACGGCTGGATGCAGAACCCTATCGCGTCTGATTTCAACTTCGAAACCATGCGTATGGAGATGGTCAGCTTTGCCGAGCTGGTCCTGAACCCGGTTGCTCAGGTTAAATTCGTTCACACCGTCGCTTCTGGCTACGTGTGCGGCGCGATGTTTGTGCTGGGCATCAGTTCTTACTATATGCTGCGTGGTCGTGACTTCGCGTTTGCTAAGCGCTCCTTTGCTATCGCTGCAAGCTTCGGTATGGCTGCCATCCTCTCTGTTATCGTTCTGGGTGATGAATCCGGTTACGAAATGGGTGACGTGCAAAAAACCAAACTGGCCGCCATCGAAGCCGAATGGGAAACCCAGCCGGCGCCTGCTGCCTTTACGCTGTTCGGTATTCCCGATCAGGACGCGCAGGAAAACCGCTTTTCCATTCAGATTCCTTACGCGCTGGGTATCATTGCCACTCGTTCTGTTGATAAGCAGGTGACGGGTCTGAAAGAGCTGATGGTTCAGCACGAAGAGCGTATTCGTAACGGTATGAAAGCCTACTCGCTGCTGGAACAGCTGCGTGCTGGCTCTACAGACCAGACCGTCCGCGACCAGTTTAACGACGTGAAGAAAGATCTGGGTTATGGCCTGCTGCTGAAGCGTTATACCCCGAACGTTTCTGATGCGACGGAAGCGCAGATCCAGATGGCAACCAAAGACTCGATTCCACGCGTTGCGCCTCTGTACTTCGCATTCCGTATCATGGTGGGCTGCGGCATCATCATGCTGCTGATCATTGCGGCGTCCTTCTGGTCTGTGATTCGCAACCGCATCGGCGAGAAAAAATGGCTGCTGCGCACCGCGCTTTACGGTATTCCACTGCCGTGGATCGCAATTGAGTCCGGCTGGTTTGTTGCGGAGTATGGCCGTCAGCCATGGGCGATCGGTGAGGTCCTGCCAACGGCGGTGGCGAACTCGTCCCTGACCGCAGGCGACCTGATCTTCTCCATGCTGCTGATTTGTGGTCTGTACACCCTGTTCCTGGTGGCTGAACTGTTCCTGATGTTCAAGTTCGCGCGCCTTGGCCCAAGCAGCCTGAAAACCGGTCGCTATCACTACGAGCAGTCCACTGCGACTACTCAGCCGGCACGCTAAGACAGGAGTCATCAAATGATCGATTATGAAGTATTGCGTTTTATCTGGTGGCTGCTGGTCGGCGTTCTGCTGATCGGTTTCGCCGTCACGGATGGTTTCGACATGGGGGTGGGGATGCTCACCCGTTTCCTCGGTCGTAATGACACCGAGCGTCGAATCATGATCAACTCCATCGCCCCGCACTGGGACGGTAACCAGGTGTGGCTGATCACCGCAGGCGGCGCGCTGTTCGCTGCCTGGCCGATGGTCTACGCGGCTGCGTTCTCCGGTTTCTATGTGGCGATGATTCTGGTGCTGGCCTCTTTATTCTTCCGTCCGGTCGGTTTCGACTACCGTTCGAAGATTGAAGATACCCGCTGGCGCAACATGTGGGACTGGGGCATCTTCATCGGTAGCTTCGTTCCACCGCTGGTGATCGGCGTGGCGTTTGGTAACCTGCTGCAGGGCGTACCGTTCCACCTGGACGAATACATGCGTCTTTACTACACCGGTAACTTCTTCCAGCTGCTGAATCCGTTTGGTCTGCTGGCCGGCGTAGTGAGCGTGGCGATGATCATCACTCAGGGCGCAACCTATCTGCAGATGCGTACCGTGGGCGAGTTGCACCTGCGTTCTCGCGCGACGGCTCAGGTTGCTGCGCTGGTAACGCTGGTTTGCTTCGCGCTGGCCGGCGTGTGGGTGGTGTACGGCATTGATGGCTACGTGGTGACGTCTGCCATTAACCACACCGCACCGTCTAACCCGCTGACCAAAGAAGTGGCTCGTCAGGCTGGCGCATGGCTGGTGAACTTCAACAATACCCCTGTGCTGTGGGCGATCCCGGCTCTGGGCGTGCTGTTGCCGCTGCTGACCGTGTTGACGTCTCGTCTGGAGAAAGGCGCTCTGGCGTTCGTGTTCTCATCACTGACCCTGGCGTGCATCATCCTGACGGCGGGTATTGCGATGTTCCCATTTGTCATGCCATCCAGCACCATGCTGAATGCTAGCCTGACCATGTGGGATGCTACGTCCAGCCATATGACGCTGAACCTGATGACATATGTTGCTTGTGTGTTCGTTCCGATTGTTCTGGCTTACACCATCTGGTGTTACTGGAAAATGTTCGGTCGTATCACTAAAGAACATATCGAAAGCAACACCCACTCTATGTACTAAGTAAGGAGCTGAATATGTGGTATTTCGCATGGATTTTAGGGACGCTTCTTGCCTGTGCATTTGGTGTCATCACTGCCCTGGCGCTTGAGCACGTTGAAGCGACCAAAGCGGGTGAAGAAAAACACTGATGAATATTATCGCGAAACTTTACGCGGTAATGGATAAGCGCCCGTTACGGGCGCTTTCTTTAGTGATGGCATTACTGCTGGCAGGCTGTATCTTCTGGGACCCTTCGCGCTTTGCAGCGAAAACCAGCGAGCTTGAAATCTGGCACGGCTTCCTTATTATGTGGGCGGTGTGCGCAGGTGTGATCCACGGCGTGGGCTTTCGTCCGAAAGCCGTTCACTGGCAGGGAATTTTCTGCCCGCTGATTGCCGATCTGGTGCTTCTCGCCGGTTTGATTTTCTTCTTCTTCTGAATAAGAAATGTCCGTTAACGTTATGGGCTTACCCGAGCCCATAAAAATTTACTCTCCGTTTACTTTCCCCCATTCCCAACCCTCTTTCCCGCGCGTATAGTAGCGAAGTTTAAAAGCTCTAACTTTTGTTGCATTACCGGGATGTAAAGTGAATACAACGCTGTTTCGATGGCCGGTTCGTGTCTATTACGAAGATACCGATGCCGGTGGTGTGGTTTACCACGCCAGCTACGTTGCTTTTTATGAACGGGCACGCACAGAGATGCTGCGCCATCATCACTTTAGTCAACAGGTTCTGTTGGCTGAGCGAGTTGCCTTCGTGGTACGCAAGATGACGCTTGAGTATTTTGCGCCTGCCAGACTCGACGATATGCTCGAAGTCCAAACTGAAATTACATCAATGCGTGGGACCTCACTGGTTTTCACGCAGCGGATAGTCAACGCAGAGAATACCGTACTGAACTCAGCTGAAGTACTGATTGTTTGTGTTGATCCAACCATAATGAAGCCTCGTGCGCTTCCTAAGTCTATTGTCGCGGAGTTTAAGCAGTGACTGACATGAATATCCTTGATTTGTTCCTGAAGGCAAGCCTTCTGGTTAAACTTATCATGTTGATTTTGATTGGTTTTTCAATCGCATCCTGGGCCATCATCATCCAGAGAACGCGTATCCTCAATGCCGCCGGCCGTGAAGCTGAAGCGTTTGAAGATAAGTTCTGGTCGGGTATTGAGCTTTCTCGTCTGTACCAGGAGAGCCAGGGACGCCGTGAAAACCTGACCGGCTCCGAGCAAATTTTCTACAGCGGTTTCAAAGAGTTTGCTCGTCTGCATCGTGCAAACAATCATGCGCCGGAAGCGGTGGTGGAAGGTGCCTCGCGTGCGATGCGTATCTCTATGAACCGTGAACTGGAAAACCTTGAAACGCACATTCCTTTCCTCGGCACTGTCGGCTCCATCAGCCCGTATATCGGTCTGTTTGGTACCGTGTGGGGGATCATGCACGCCTTTATCGCGCTGGGCGCGGTGAAGCAGGCGACGTTGCAGATGGTTGCACCGGGTATCGCTGAAGCACTGATTGCGACCGCTATCGGTCTGTTTGCGGCAATTCCTGCGGTTATGGCTTACAACCGTCTGAACCAGCGCGTGAACAAACTGGAACTGAACTACGACAACTTTATGGAAGAGTTCACTGCGATTCTGCACCGTCAGGCGTTTACCAGCACCGAGAGCAACAAGGGGTAAACCATGGCCAGATCGCGTGGACGAGGTCGTCGCGAGCTCAAGTCCGAAATCAATATCGTTCCACTGCTGGATGTCCTGCTGGTACTGCTGCTGATCTTCATGGCAACAGCGCCAATCATTACCCAGAGCGTGGAAGTGGATCTGCCGGATGCGACAGAATCACAGGCGGTGAGCACCAATGACGATCCTCCGGTTATCATTGAGGTTTCCGGCGTAGGGCAATACAGCGTCGTAGTAGAGAAAGATCGTATGGATCAGCTGCCGCCTGAGCAGGTTATTGCTGAAGCGCAGCGTCGTCTGGAGTCAAATCCGAAAACGGTCTTCTTAATCGGTGGCGCAAAAGACGTACCCTACGATGAAATTATTAAAGCGCTGAACTTGCTACATAGTGCGGGTGTTAAGTCAGTTGGCTTAATGACCCAACCAATTTGATCATCCGCGTAGTTTTTGGGAACCGATAGTGTCAAAGGCAACCGAACAGAACGACAAGCTTAAGCGAGCGATAATCGTCTCCGCAGTGCTGCACGTGATTCTCTTTGCAGCGCTGATCTGGAGTTCGTTCGACGAGCATATTGATGCATCAGCCGGCGGCGGTGGAGGCTCTTCCATTGACGCCGTGATGGTGGATCCCGGTGCGGTAGTACAGAACTATAATCGCGAACAACAGCAGAAGGCGAGTGCCAAACGGGCTGAAGAGCAGCGTGAAAAACAGGCGCAACAGCAGGCGGAAGAACTGCGTGAAAAGCAGGCCGCAGAGCAGGAGCGTCTGAAGCAGCTTGAGAAGGAACGTTTGCAGGCGCAGGAAGCCGCGAAAGCGCAGGCAGAGCAGCAGAAACAAGCCGAAGAGGCCGCGAAGAAAGCACAGGAACAGCAAAAGCAGGCGGAAGAGGCGGCAGCTAAAGCCGCAGCGGACGCGAAAGCACAGGCTGATGCCCAGGCAAAATTAGCGGCAGAAGCGGCGAAGAAAGCCGCTGCTGATGCTCAGAAGAAAGCTGAAGCGGAAGCCGCGAAGAAAGCCGCTGCTGATGCCCAGAAGAAAGCTGAAGCGGAAGCCGCGAAGAAAGCCGCTGCCGATGCTCAGAAGAAAGCCGAAGCGGAAGCCGCGAAGAAAGCCGCTCAGGAAGCAGAGAAGAAAGCTGCTGCCGAGGCTGCGAAGAAAGCGGCTGCTGCTGAGAAAGCGGCTGCAGAAAAAGCCGCGGCAGAAAAAGCTGCAGCCGCCGAAAAAGCCGCTGCGGACAAAAAAGCTGCAGCTGAGAAGGCCGCTGCCGATAAGAAAGCAGCAGCTGAAAAAGCGGCTGCTAAAAAGGCTGCCGCCGCTGAAAAAGCCGCTGCTGCCGCAGGGGTTGACGATCTGCTGGGCGATTTGAGCTCAGGTAAGAATGCACCGAAAACGGGCGGTGGGGCGAAAGGAAACAACGCAGCGCCGACGGGAAGTGGTAACACTAAGAGTAACGGTGCGACAGGGGCTGAAATCAACGGTTATGCCGCGCAGATTAAATCCGCTATTGAAAGCCGATTCTATGATGCGTCTTCCTATACCGGTAAAACGTGTACGTTGCGTATAAAACTGGCTCCGGACGGCATGCTGCTGGATATCAAGTCTGAAGGTGGCGACCCGGCTTTATGTACTGCGGCCCTGGCTGCAGCGCGTCAGGCGAAGATGCCTAAACCGCCATCTCAGGCTGTTTACGAAGTCTTCAAAAATGCGCCGCTGGACTTCAAACCTTAAGTTACATTTTCCCCGTGCAAACGGGGAAAAATAGACCAGGTTTAGTCACAGGGTTCTGGTAGTTTTGTCTATTTGAGTTTGTTAACATTCTGCTAAATTATCGTGGGTAAGGTTACCCGGATAAGGGAGATATGATGAAGCAGGCATTACGTGTAGCATTTAGTTTTTTAATGCTGTGGGCAGCAGTACTGCACGCAGAAGTACGTATCGAGATCACCCAGGGGGTGGACTCGGCGCGCCCAATCGGTGTTGTTCCGTTCCAGTGGGCAGGTCCTGGCGCTGCGCCTGAAGATGCCGGTGGCATCGTGGCGGCTGACCTGCGTAACAGCGGTAAATTCAACCCGTTAGATCGTTCTCGTCTGCCTCAGCAGCCGGGTAGCGCGCAGGAAGTACAGCCTGCAGCATGGTCTGCGCTGGGTATTGATGCCGTGGTTGTGGGTCAGGTTACGCCTAACCCGGACGGCTCTTACAACGTTGCCTGGCAACTGGTGGATACCGGCGGTGCACCGGGTACCGTTCTGGCACAGAACTCTTACAAGGTCACTAAGCAATACCTGCGCTATGCTGCACATGCTGCCAGCGATGCGGTATTTGAAAAACTGACCGGCATTAAAGGTGCGTTCCGTACCCGTATCGCGTACGTGGTGCAGACCAACGGTGGTCAGTTCCCGTACGAACTGCGCGTATCTGACTACGACGGCTACAACCAGTTCCTGGTGAAACGTTCTTCACAGCCGCTGATGTCTCCAGCCTGGTCTCCGGACGGTTCTAAACTGGCCTATGTAACCTTCGAAAGCGGCCGCTCAGCGCTGGTTATCCAGACGCTGGCAAACGGTGCTGTTCGTCAGGTAGCGTCGTTCCCACGTCACAACGGTGCGCCTTCGTTCTCTCCGGACGGCTCTAAACTGGCCTTTGCGCTGTCAAAAACCGGTAGCCTGAACCTGTACGTGATGGATATTGGCTCTGGTCAGATCCGTCAGGTTACCGACGGTCGCAGCAACAACACTGAACCTTCATGGTTCCCGGACAGCCAAAACCTGGCGTTTACTTCTGACCAGGCCGGCCGTCCACAAATCTACAAAGTCAACATCAACGGCGGTGCTCCGCAGCGTATTACCTGGGAAGGTTCGCAGAACCAGAACTCAGACGTGAGCAGCGACGGTAAATTTATGGTAATGGTGAGCTCCAACGGTGGGCAGCAGCACATTGCCAAACAAGATCTGGTAGCGGGTGGCGTTCAAGTTCTGTCGTCAACGTTCCTGGATGAAACGCCAAGTCTGGCACCTAACGGCACGATGGTAATCTACAGCTCTTCTCAGGGGATGGGATCTGTGCTGAATCTGGTTTCTACAGATGGGCGTTTCAAAGCGCGTATTCCGGCAACTGATGGACAGGTAAAATCACCTGCCTGGTCGCCGTATCTGTAAATAATAATTAATTGATTACTAAAGGAATCATAGAAATGCAACTGAACAAAGTGCTGAAGGGGCTGATGATCGCTCTGCCTGTAATGGCAATCGCAGCGTGTTCTTCTAACAAGAACGCCAGCAATGACCAGAGCGGCGAAGGCATGATGGGTGCCGGCACCGGTATGGACGCGAACGGCAATGGCAACATGTCTTCTGAAGAGCAAGCGCGTCTTCAGATGCAGCAGCTGCAGCAGAACAACATCGTTTACTTCGATCTGGATAAATACGACATCCGTTCTGACTTCGCTGCGATGCTGGATGCGCACGCTAACTTCCTGCGTAGCAACCCATCTTACAAAGTCACCGTAGAAGGTCACGCGGACGAACGTGGTACCCCAGAGTACAACATCTCCCTGGGTGAACGTCGTGCTAACGCTGTTAAAATGTACCTGCAGGGTAAAGGCGTTTCTGCTGACCAGATCTCCATCGTTTCTTACGGTAAAGAAAAACCTGCAGTACTGGGTCACGACGAAGCGGCTTACTCCAAAAACCGTCGTGCCGTACTGGTTTACTAAGAGAATTGCATGAGCAGTAACTTCAGACATCATCTGTTGAGTCTGTCGTTACTGGTTGGAATAGCGGCCCCCTGGGCCGCTTTTGCTCAGGCACCAATCAGTAGTGTCGGCTCAGGCTCGGTAGAAGACCGGGTCACTCAACTCGAGCGTATTTCTAACGCTCATAGCCAGCTTTTAACCCAACTCCAGCAACAACTTTCCGATAACCAGAATGATATTGACTCTCTCCGCGGTCAGATTCAGGAAAGCCAGTATCAGCTTAACCAGGTTGTGGAACGTCAGAAGCAAATCTTGTTGCAGATAGATAGCCTGAGCAGCGGTGGTGCAGCAGCACAGCCAGCCGCAGGCGATCAGAGCGGTGCTGCGACGTCTGCGCCAGCGCCATCTGCTGATGCTTCAGCCTCAACAGGCGCGCCTGTACAGAGCGGTGACGCGAATACTGACTACAATGCGGCTATTGCCCTGGTGCAGGATCAATCTCGTCAGGATGACGCGATTGCTGCGTTTCAGAACTTTGTTAAGAAATACCCTGATTCCACTTATCAGCCAAATGCCAATTACTGGCTCGGTCAGTTGAATTACAACAAGGGTAAAAAGGACGATGCGGCGTTTTATTTTGCCTCCGTGGTAAAAAACTACCCGAAATCGCCAAAAGCGCCTGATGCGATGTACAAAGTGGGCGTCATCATGCAGGACAAAGGCGACACTGCGAAAGCCAAAGCGGTTTATCAGCAGGTGGTCTCTAAATTCCCGGGCACCGAAGGTGCTAAGCAGGCGCAAAAACGTCTGAATTCGATGGGATGATTATCGCATGACCAGAAATCGCGTTATTTCTGGTCGTGCAGCATGATTACTAAGCAGTTAAGTGATCTTCATCGAAATTTTTGTTGCGCAGAATTCTTAAATCAGTAATATATGCCGCCGTTGCCACGGGATATCAAACAACGTGAAAACAGCATAAAAGTGGGTCGTTAGCTCAGTTGGTAGAGCAGTTGACTTTTAATCAATTGGTCGCAGGTTCGAATCCTGCACGACCCACCACTAAGTAAGGTGGAAGTAGTAGTTAAACGTGAAGGATAACGTTGCGTCAGCAACGGCCCGTAGGGCGAGGCGAAGCTGAGTCATCCTGCACGACCCACCACTTAACGCAGTTCCGGCAGTACAGAGTGGGTGATTAGCTCAGTTGGTAGAGCATCTCCTTTACACGGAGGGGGTCGGCGGTTCGAGCCCGTCATCACCCACCACTCGGGTCGTTAGCTCAGTTGGTAGAGCAGTTGACTTTTAATCAATTGGTCGCAGGTTCGAATCCTGCACGACCCACCAATTTTATTGGTGCCGAGTGATAATTCAGGCAACACCCGAATGGGTCGTTAGCTCAGTTGGTAGAGCAGTTGACTTTTAATCAATTGGTCGCAGGTTCGAATCCTGCACGACCCACCAGCCTGAATAAATTTGCAGTACATCCCGCAAGGGGTCGTTAGCTCAGTTGGTAGAGCAGTTGACTTTTAATCAATTGGTCGCAGGTTCGAATCCTGCACGACCCACCAGTGTAGAAAGGCGCCCTAAAGGCGCCTTTTTGCTATCTGCAGTTTTTGTAGGTCGGGTAAGGCGAAGCCGCTACCCGACAAATGCTGTCCGCACCTATTTCCGGTGACTTTTCCGCTCAGATTCGCTATCTTGTTTAGTATACAAAACACAATTGCCACGCGTTTTGCTATGTCAGGCAAATGAAAAGCAATATTGTTAAGCCCGTAAAACGAGAAGCCATAATGAGTGTGATGTTTGATCCTGAAGCCGCAATCTATCCGTTTCCGCCAAAGCCTGTCCCGCTGAGCCAGGACGAAAAGCAGTTCTACCGCGAGAAGATCAAACGTCTTCTTAAAGAGCGCGATGCGGTAATGGTGGCCCATTACTACACCGACCCGGAAATTCAACAGCTGGCTGAAGAGACCGGGGGCTGCATTTCTGACTCACTGGAGATGGCGCGCTTCGGTGCACGACATCCCGCTTCCACGCTGCTGGTTGCCGGCGTGCGTTTTATGGGCGAAACGGCAAAGATCCTGAGCCCGGAAAAAACCATTCTGATGCCCACGCTTAACGCGGAGTGTTCACTGGATCTCGGCTGCCCGATTGACGAATTCACGGCCTTCTGTGACGCTCACCCTGATCGGACCGTGGTGGTCTACGCTAACACCTCTGCGGCGGTAAAAGCGCGGGCTGACTGGGTGGTTACGTCGAGCATCGCCGTTGAACTGATTGAACATCTGGATAGCCTGGGCGAGAAAATTATCTGGGCGCCCGATCGCCATCTCGGCAATTATGTCCAGAAGCAGACGGGTGCTGATGTTCTCTGCTGGCAGGGCGCCTGTATCGTTCATGACGAGTTCAAGACCCAGGCGCTGGCGCGCATGAAGGCGCTTTATCCTGACGCAGCCATTCTTGTTCACCCTGAATCTCCGCAGTCGATCGTCGACATGGCGGATGCCGTGGGTTCCACCAGCCAGCTTATCAACGCTGCCAGAACGTTGCCTCACAAGCAGCTTATCGTGGCGACCGATCGCGGTATCTTCTACAAGATGCAGCAGGCCGTACCGGAGAAAGAGCTTCTTGAAGCGCCAACGGCAGGCGAGGGCGCAACGTGTCGCAGCTGTGCACATTGCCCGTGGATGGCGATGAACGGCCTGAAAGCGATTGCCGAGGGGTTAGAAACCGGTGGTGCGGCGCATGAAATCCATGTGGATGCCGCCCTGCGTGAAGGCGCGTTAATTCCACTTAACCGCATGCTGGATTTTGCGGCTACACTACGTACTTAATTCAAAACGCCCCGGGGAAAAGATGGATTTTTTTAGCACACATAACATTCTGGTTCATATACCGATTGGTACAGGTGGCTATGACCTGTCATGGATTGAGGCCGTTGGCACGCTGGCGGGATTACTCTGTATCTGGCTGGCAAGCCTGGAGAAGATAAGCAATTACGCGTTCGGTCTGATTAACGTCACGCTGTTTGCGATTATCTTCTTCCAGATCCAGCTGTACGCCAGCCTGCTTTTGCAGCTGTTCTTCTTTGCCGCCAATATTTACGGCTGGTATGCCTGGTCGCGTCAGAACAGCCAGCAGGAGGCCGAGCTGCAGATCCGCTGGCTGCCCCTGCCGAAAGCCATCGCCTGGTTCGTCGCCTGCGTGGTGGCCATTGGCTTAATGACCGTTTACATCAACCCGGTGTTTGCCTTCCTGACCCGCGTTGCCGTTTCGGTCATGTCCGGCCTCGGCATGAACGTAACGATGCCAGAACTCCAGCCGGATGCTTTCCCGTTCTGGGATTCCTGCATGATGGTGCTGTCGATTGCAGCGATGATTCTGATGACCCGTAAATACGTTGAGAACTGGCTGCTGTGGGTCATCATCAACGTGATTAGCGTGGCGATCTTCGCCCTGCAGGGCGTCTATGCGATGTCGCTGGAATATCTGCTGCTGACCTTCATCGCGCTGAACGGCAGCCGGATGTGGATTAACAGCGCGCGCGAGCGAGGCTCTCACGCGCTTTCCGGCTAGTGGTCATGATGATGTGAATGGCCGGACTGCGCCTCGTTAAGGTGGCAGTCCGGTCCGCTACAGGGCTGATACTCCATCTGAACGGTGGCATGGCTAATGTCGTAGTGATGTTCCAGGAAGTGCTGGATGCGATCGAGCAGCGCATCGTGGTCGTGAGGGGGGATCACCTGGACGTGCAGCGTCATGACCGGTTTCTCTCCCACCAGCCAGACGTGAACATGATGAACGTTGCGTACTTCCGGGACTGAACGGCGCAGGTTGCGCTTCAGCTCGTCGATATCCATGGATGCTGGCGCCCCTTCAAGCAGTTCGTTCACGCTCTCCTTCAGCAGCCGCCAGGCGCTACGCAAGACCAGACACGACACCAGTATGGACAGAATCGGATCGACAGGCGTCCAGCCGGTGTAGAGGATCACCAGCGCGGCGACAATCGCCCCGACTGAGCCGAGCAAATCACCCATAACATGCAGAGCCGCAGCGCGTACGTTGAGGTTCTTTTCCCCGCTGCCGCGGTGCAAAATCCAGAAGGCCAGAATATTCGCCAGCAGTCCTGCTACGGCAATCACCATCATGGTTGCCCCGGCGATCGGCTGCGGGTGTCTGAAGCGCTGTATTGCCTCCCAGACGATAAGAATGGTAATGACCACCAGCGCAATAGCGTTAACAAACGCGGCCAGTGTGGTCAGTCGCAGCCAGCCGAAGGTATGGCGCGCATTTGGAGGACGACGCGCAAACTGCACCGCCATCAGGGCGAAGAGCAGGGCGGCGGCATCGGTCAGCATGTGTCCGGCATCAGCCAGAAGCGCCAGAGAGCCGGAAATCAGGCCGCCAATGACCTCAATAACCATAAACGTTGCCGTGACGCCAAAGGCCAGCATCAGTCGTTTAGCGTTGTCGTTGCCGGATAAGTGCGAGTGTGAATGGGAGTGCGCCATGTCTGCTTTCCTGATGTTTTATTGTTTTTAGTGTAGCGTTTTTAATAGGTTACTCCAAAAAGAAAGGAGAGCCTGGGCTCTCCTTTTTCTGACGGTTCATAACAAATTACTGGGTAGTGCCATCGGTTTTGGTATTGGCGTCGTTACCCACTTTGTCGTTAGGGTCCGGGCATTTGCCGTCCTTGCACATTGAGTTCTTATGGACTTCATCTGAACTCATATTGTCATGGTTCATAGTGCCGGAACCGCTACCGTCTGGATGCAGCATGGTGCCGCCGGTGTTGGTGTTGCCGGTATTGATCTGGCTATTGTCGACATTATTCGGGGCGATATTCTGTTTCGCATCAGGCGCGGGCTGGCCTGCTGCCGCAGCCGCATTGGCGTCACCGTTGCTGTCTGAGGTGCCCGTTTCCGCAGCCAGGACGCTGCCGCTGGCCAGAGTGAGGGTGGCGGTCAGGAAGAGGGTTGCCAGTTTTGTCATTTTCATCATGGTGCTCCTGTTCGTGTCGTTGCGCTGGTTAACATTCTCCAACAGTGCATCTTTTTCAGAGGCGAAAGATCCCGCCTTACTGACTTACGTCAGTAGGGAATCGCGTTTAAGCGTGTAAAATTGGTTGTTACAGTTAAAAAGCTTAGGTTAGATCTCGTTTTTCGCTATTTTGTGGCAATTTTTAGGCGAATTCCAGGAATTATCTGCGTGAAGTGTAAAACCGTGTTTACACTTCCTGGTCGACAAGATAGATTGAAAGGATTGCTTTCATTACTAAAGATATGGCAGAGCTGGAACGAAGATGAATTATCAGAATGACGATTTACGCATTAAAGAGATCAATGAGTTATTACCTCCTGTAGCGCTCCTTGAGAAATTCCCCGCCACTGAAAATGCCGCAAACACGGTTTCTCATGCTCGTAAAGCGATCCATAAGATCCTGAAAGGTAATGACGATCGTCTTCTGGTGGTGATTGGCCCGTGCTCGATTCACGATCCTGCTGCCGCGAAAGAATACGCCGCCCGTCTGCTCACCCTCCGTGAAGAGCTGAAGGACGAGCTGGAAATCGTCATGCGTGTCTACTTTGAAAAACCGCGCACCACCGTTGGCTGGAAAGGGTTGATTAACGACCCGCACATGGATAACAGCTTCCAGATCAACGACGGCCTGCGCATTGCGCGCAAGCTGCTGCTTGAGATCAACGACAGCGGCCTGCCTGCGGCCGGTGAATTCCTGGACATGATTACGCCACAATACCTTGCGGACCTGATGAGCTGGGGCGCAATTGGTGCGCGCACGACTGAATCTCAGGTCCACCGCGAGCTGGCGTCCGGTCTTTCTTGCCCGGTGGGCTTCAAAAACGGCACTGACGGCACCATTAAGGTGGCTATTGATGCTATCAACGCCGCTGGTGCGCCGCACTGCTTCCTGTCCGTGACCAAATGGGGTCACTCCGCCATCGTTAACACCAGCGGGAACGGTGACTGCCACATCATTCTGCGCGGCGGTAAAGAGCCGAACTACAGCGCGAAACACGTGGCAGAAGTGAAAGTCGGGCTGGAAAAAGCCGGGCTGCCGCCGCAGGTGATGATCGATTTCAGCCATGCCAACTCCAGCAAGCAGTTTAAAAAGCAGATGGAAGTGGGTGCAGACGTCTGCCAGCAGATTGCCGGCGGTGAGAAGGCGGTGATTGGGGTGATGATCGAAAGCCATCTGGTTGAAGGTAACCAGAATCTGGAAGGCAGCGAGCCGCTGGTGTACGGCAAAAGCGTGACCGATGCCTGCATCGGCTGGGACGATACCGACGCCATCCTGCGCCAGCTGGCAAATGCGGTGAAAGCACGTCGCGGTTAATTCTGCCAGCTCAAATAAAAAAGCGCGGAAGGCTCCGCGCTTTTTTTATGTCTGGCGAAATTACTTCGCTTTACCCTGGTTCGCAACTGCCGCTGCTTTCGCCGCGATCTCTTCTGCGTTACCCAGATAGTAGTGTTTGATTGGCTTGAAGTTTTCGTCGAACTCATACACCAGCGGTACGCCGGTTGGGATGTTCAGTTCGAGGATTTCGTCTTCACCCATGTTGTCCAGGTATTTCACCAGCGCACGCAGAGAGTTACCGTGAGCCGCGATGATCACGCGCTCGCCGCTTTTCAGGCGTGGCAGAATGGTTTCGTTCCAGTAAGGCACAACGCGGTCGATGGTCAGCGCCAGGCTCTCGGTGGTTGGCAGCTCAGCGTCGGTCAGCTTCGCGTAACGCGGGTCGTGTCCCGGGTAGCGCTCGTCATCTTTGGTCAGCTCTGGCGGGGTGATTGCGAAGCCGCGACGCCACTGTTTAACCTGCTCGTCGCCATATTTCTCAGCGGTTTCCGCTTTGTTCAGGCCCTGCAGCGCACCGTAGTGACGTTCGTTCAGTTTCCAGGACTTCTCAACCGGCAGCCAGGCCTGATCCAGTTCGTCCAGCACGTTCCACAGGGTGTGGATGGCACGTTTCAGCACAGAGGTGTAAGCAAAATCAAAGCTGAAGCCTTCTTCCTTCAGCAGTTTACCTGCTGCTTTTGCTTCGCTTACGCCTTTCTCGGACAGATCAACGTCGTACCAACCGGTAAAGCGGTTTTCGTTGTTCCACTGGCTTTCGCCGTGACGCACCAGGACCAGCTTAGTAATAGCCATCTCTTACTCCTCAAGCATTTTTAGAATGATAACAATTCTCATTATATTGCCGTGGCCGTGCCAGCAGCAACGCTTAACCCTAACCATAGCGAAAATAGTCTCTGAGTGTAAGATGCTTGTGAATCCAGGGTTATGATTTTGTCTGCGATCGGCGCTATTTTCAGCAAGGCGTGCAGAAAAAAGCCCTCCGGAGGGAGGGCTGAATATTAATGTGGAATAAAATGGTATTCCGTCACGCTCACGTACTCTTCACCTGGGCGCAGCACGCAGTCTGGCTGCGGCCATTCCGGATGGTTTGGGCTGTCCGGCAGGAACTCGCTCTCCAGCGCCAGTCCTTGCCAGTCGCTGTACTCATCGTGTTCGCGCGCCGTCGTGCCGCCGAGGTAGTTGCCTGAGTAAAACTGCAGGGCTGGGGCAGTGGTATAAACCGTCATCTGCAGCTTCTCATCCGCAGACCAGACCTGTGCGGCAGGTTGTTTCACATCACCTTTAGCCTGCAGCAGGAACGCGTGGTCGTAACCTTTCACCTTGCGCTGATCGTCATCGCTCAGGAAATCCTGGGCGATCGTTTTCGCGCGGCGGAAGTCAAAGCTGGTGCCGCTCACGTCTTTGAGGCCCTGATATGGAATGCCCATCTCGTCAACCGGCAGATACGCATCCGCCAGGATCTGTAGCTTGTGCTCACGCACGTCGCACTGGCTACCATCCAGATTAAAGTACGCGTGATTGGTCAGGTTGACCGGACACGGCCTGTCGACCTTCGCACGGTATTCAATGGCGATACGGTTGTCATCGGTCAGCGTAAAGCGCGCGGACGCGGTAAGGTTCCCCGGGAAGCCCTGATCGCCATCAGGCGAATCCAGTGAGAACAGCACTTCACCGTCGTTTTGACGAACAATCTTCCAGCGGCGTTTATCAAACCCGTCCGGCCCGCCGTGCAGCTGGTTCTCACCCTGGCTTGGAAGCAGGGTGTACTGCTCGCCGTTGAGTTCAAAACGGCTTTTCGCGATGCGGTTAGCATATCGCCCAACGGACGCGCCCAGATAGGCGGACTGATTGACGTACTGCTCGGGCGAGGCGCAGCCGAGCAGGGTCTCGCGCACGCTGCCGTCCGGCATCGGTACGCGGGCAGAAAGAAGGGTAGCACCCCAGTCCATCAGCGTAACGACCATCCCCGCGCTGTTGCGCAGGGTTAACAGGCGATACGGCAGACCATCCGGTGCGAGTGTAGGTGTTTCGTTTAGCACTGTCCGGCTCCTTGTGATGCTTTACAAACATAGAAGGTTTCTTTGATGCCTGTTTTGGCTTCGTACTGCTTCGCCACGGCATCCTGTATGGCAGGGACCAACTCTTCTGGCACCAGCGCAACGATACAGCCGCCAAAACCGCCGCCCGTCATGCGCACGCCGCCTTTGTCGCCAATGGTCGCTTTGATGATTTCCACCAGGGTGTCGATCTGCGGAACGGTGATTTCAAAATCATCGCGCATGGAGGCATGCGATTCCGCCATCAGCTCACCCATGCGTTTCAGGTCACCTTTCGCCAGCGCGGACGCGGCTTCAACCGTACGGGCATTTTCCGTCAGCACGTGACGAACGCGTTTGGCGACAACCGGATCCAGCTCGTGCGCCACTTTGTTAAATTCATTGAGCGTCACGTCGCGCAGGGCTGGCTGCTGGAAGAAACGGGCGCCGGTTTCGCACTGTTGGCGGCGGGTGTTGTATTCGCTGCCCACCAGCGTGCGCTTAAAGTTGCTGTTAACGATCACCACGGCCGCGCCTTTTGGCAGGGGAACGGCTTTGGTTCCCAGCGAACGGCAATCAATTAACAGTGCATGCTCTTTTTTCCCGAGCGCGGAAATCAGCTGGTCCATAATGCCGCAGTTACAGCCCACGAACTGGTTTTCTGCTTCCTGACCATTCAGGGCGATTTGCGCGCCATCCAGCGGCAGATGGTAAAGCTGCTGGAATACGGTGCCGACGGCAACTTCCAGAGACGCAGAGGAGCTTAAGCCCGCACCCTGCGGCACGTTGCCGCTGATGACTAAATCCGCACCGCCGAAGTTCTTGTTACGCTTCTGAAGGTGTTTCACGACGCCGCGCACGTAGTTAGACCACTGCTGGCTGTCGTGTGTCACAATTGGGGCATCGAGGGAAAATTCGTCCGTCTCATTACCGTAATCAGCCGCAATCACGCGGACTTTACGGTCGTCGCGTTTCGCACAGCTAATAACGGTCTGGTAATCGATGGCGCACGGCAGCACGAAACCGTCGTTATAGTCGGTGTGTTCACCGATCAGGTTAACGCGGCCTGGCGCCTGGATAACGTGGGTGGCAGGGTAGCCAAATTTCTCAGCAAACAGGGATTGTGTTTTATCTTTCAGACTCATTTTTTAGACTCCTGATTCGCGATAGTGGACGTCGCTAACGGCACGCAGACGTTCTGCCGCCTGTTCCGCCGTCAGGTCACGCTGGGTTTCTGCCAGCATTTCGTAGCCCACCATAAATTTACGTACCGTCGCAGAGCGCAGCAGCGGCGGATAGAAATGGGCATGCAATTGCCAGTGCTGATTCTCTTCCCCGTTGAACGGCGCGCCGTGCCAGCCCATGGAGTACGGGAAGGAGCACTGGAACAGATTGTCGTAACGGCTGGTCAGCTTTTTCAGCGCCAGGGCAAGGTCGTCGCGCTGCGCGTCGCTGAGATCGGTAATACGCAGAACATGTGCTTTCGGCAGCAGCAGCGTCTCAAACGGCCACGCGGCCCAGTAAGGCACGACGGCCAGCCAGTGTTCGGTTTCCACCACGGTACGGCTGCCGTCGGCCTGTTCACGCTGCGCGTAATCCACCAGCATCGGCGAGCCGTTTTCCGCGTAATACGCTTTCTGCAGACGGTCTTCACGCTCGGCTTCGTTAGGCAGGAAGCTGTTCGCCCAGACCTGGCCGTGCGGATGGGGGTTCGAGCAGCCCATGGCCGCGCCTTTGTTTTCGAACACCTGCACCCACGGATAGCTCTGCCCCAGCTCTGCGGTTTGCGCCTGCCAGGTGCTGACGACCTCTTTCAGCGCGTCCACGCTCAGCTCCGGCAGCGTCTTGCTGTGATCGGGCGAGAAGCAGATCACGCGGCTGGTTCCGCGCGCGCTTTCGCAGCGCATCAGCGGATCGTGGCTTTCAGGCGCGTCCGGCGTGTCGGTCATCAGGGCGGCAAAATCGTTGGTGAACACGAAGGTGCCTTTGTAGTCCGGGTTTTTATCCCCGGTGACGCGCGTGTTGCCTGGACAGAGGAAGCAGTCCGGGTCGTGCTGCGGCAGGGTCTGTTTTGCAGGCGTCTCCTGCGCCCCCTGCCAGGGGCGCTTAGCGCGATGCGGAGAAACTAAAATCCATTGCCCGCTCAACGGGTTAAAACGACGATGCGGATGATCGACGGGATTAAATTGCGTCATGACGGATCCTTAGTCCGGATAGCCTTGCGGGTGGCGTGACTGCCAGTGCCAGGTATCCTGTGCCATTTCATCAAGCGTGCGCGTTACACGCCAGTTAAGCTCTTTGTCGGCTTTGGTGGCATCGGCCCAGTAAGCAGGCAGATCGCCCTCGCGACGCGGGGCGAAGTGGTAGTTCACCGGCTTGCCGCAGGCTTTGCTGAAGGCGTTAACCACGTCCAGCACGCTGCTGCCGACTCCGGCGCCGAGGTTGTAAATATGCACGCCCGGTTTGTCAGCCAGCTGCTGCATGGCCGCAACGTGACCGTCGGCCAGATCCATTACGTGGATGTAGTCACGCACGCCGGTGCCGTCTTCGGTCGGATAGTCATTGCCAAAAATCGCCAGCGAGTCGCGACGGCCAACGGCAACCTGGGCGATATACGGCATCAGATTGTTTGGGATACCCTGCGGATCTTCGCCCATATCGCCAGACGGATGCGCACCGACCGGGTTGAAGTAGCGCAGCAGCGCGATGCTCCACTCCGGCTGGGCTTTTTGCAGGTCGGTCAGGATCTGCTCCACCATCAGCTTGCTTTTGCCGTACGGGCTTTGCGGGGTACCGGTCGGGAAGCTTTCAACGTAAGGAATTTTCGGCTGATCGCCGTAGACGGTGGCGGAGGAGCTAAAGATGAAGTTTTTGACGTTCGCCGCACGCATGGCGGAGATGAGACGCAGAGTGCCGTTGACGTTGTTGTCGTAATACTCGAGCGGCTTCGCAACGGATTCACCGACCGCTTTCAGACCCGCGAAGTGGATCACCGCTTCTATGGCGTGGTCGTGAAGGATCTCGGTCATCAGCGCTTCGTTGCGGATGTCGCCTTCCACAAAAGTCGGTTGTTTACCGCCAAGACGTTCAATCACAGGCAGCACGCTGCGCTTACTGTTGCACAGGTTGTCGAGAATGATGACGTCATGGCCGTTTTGCAGCAGTTGCACGCAGGTATGACTACCTATGTAACCGCTACCACCTGTTACCAGAACTCGCATATTTCGCTCCATTGGGCTTATGGTATGTAATAACCATAGCATAACAGAGACGCGAAAAGTGTGACATGGGATAAAATAGTGGAATCGTTTACACTCGTTTTCACACTCACTTTTTTCATGACTGAGAGCATTCTAGATCAAAGAGATAGCGATGTATTGATGCAAGTTATCTGAAAAAGAGGAGGGCAGAGCCCTCCACGGTTAATCAACGTTGCTGAGAAGGTAGCGATAACCCTCACCGTCCGGAACAAACTCCAGGCGATGCGTGATGCAGGCGGGGGCATCTTCGGCATGATGTGAAACGAAAAGCAGCTGCGTTTCACCTTCGCTAATCAGCACGTCCACAAAGCGGCGGATAAGCTGGCGGTTCAACGGGTCGAGTCCCTGCAGCGGTTCGTCGAGGATCAGCAGCGTAGGGTGTTTCACCAGCGCGCGAACGATCAGGGCCAGACGCTGCTGCCCCCACGAAAGACTATGAAACGGCGCGTCAGCCACCCGGTTATCCATGCCCAGAATGTCCAGCCACTGCTGGGCGAGCTTATGTTGTTTGTCCGACACCGCCTGATAAATACCGATGGAATCAAAATATCCGGAAAGGATCACGTTGCGTACCGTGGTACTGACCCGGTAATCCAGATGCAGGCTGCTGCTGACGTAGCCGATATGCTTTTTGATATCCCAGATGGTTTCTCCGCTGCCGCGACGCCGACCAAACAGCGTGAGGTCGTTGCTGTAGCCCTGCGGATGATCGCCGGTGATCAGGCTCAGCAGCGTGGATTTTCCCGCGCCGTTGGGGCCGACAATCTGCCAGTGCTCGCCCGGATTGACCGTCCAGCTGAGGCGATTAAGGATCGGGCGATCGTCATAAGAGACCACGCCATCCCGCAGCACGATGCGCGGCTGGTGGGGATCGAGCGCATGGCGGGCCGAAGGGGCGTCAGGTTCCGGAAGGGTAATTCCGTCGAGTTGTTCACAGTGCGCGAGCTGGGCAATCAGCGCCTGCTTGAGCAGCGCTGTTTTTTCTCCGGTCTCGGTCAGGTTACAGTCGGTCAGGACGCCCGCGTGCTGGATAAAGTCCGGAATTTCATCGAAGCGGTTAAGCACCAGCACGAGGGTATATCCCTGCTGATTAAGCGACGCCAGCAGTGACGCCAGCTGCGCCCGGGACTGCACGTCAAGACCGTCGAACGGTTCGTCCAGAATAAGCAGCTCGGGCTCGCTCATCAGCGCCTGACAAAGCAGCGTTTTTCGCGTCTCTCCGGTCGAAAGGTATTTAAAGCGCCGGTTCAGCAGAGGGGTGATACCGAACTGTTCTGCCAGGCGCCGGCAGCGGGCGGGATCCTTCACTTCATCCTGAATAATTTCCGCGGTCGTACGGCCGGTATCTTCTTCGCCTGGGCTGAGCAAATCGGTGTTGTTGCGCTGCCACTCGTCGCTGACCAGCTTTTGCAGTTGTTCAAACGACAGGCGCGTCAGGCGCGTAAAGTCGCTCTGGTATTCGCCCTTGAGGAGGTTGAGCTCTCCGGCCAGCGCGCGGGCCAGCGCGGATTTACCGCTGCCGTTTGTGCCGACAAACGCCCAGCTTTCACCCGCGCGTAGCGTCAAATCAGCAATTGTCAGCGTTCGGGTATCGCTAAGACGAAACGTGCCTTGCGAAATATGCAATGATGACATGGTTTATCCCTGTTTTTGCAGCACCAGATATCAGGGATACGCACTGTCGGTACGATTGTCAATGCGCTCAGCACAAAGTGGCGATAATCACCCGGTCCGCGTTGAAATACGCGGTGACGGCAGCACCTTCTTCTAAGTCGTCCGACTCGCTGAGCGGTATGGTCGCGCAAAGCGGCTGCCCATCTGCCAGGGTCATCAGCACTTCGCACTGCGCTTCACCGCGTTCGATGAGGCTGATGGTGCCCGGCAGCTGGTTATCTGCTGCCTTTGCCGCATCGGGATCGCGCGTGATAGTGACCCACGGCGCCTTCAGCAGCACCAGCACCTCTTTACCTTCATTCAGTTCAAGACGTTCCGCGCTTTGCGCCGTTATGGCGGCTTTCAGGCGAGTGGTGCCATCGGCAAGCAGGATCTCAATATGCTGCTGTACCTGTAGATCGTCGCGCGCCGTCACCGTACCAAACCACTGGTTACGGGCGCTGGTTTGTAGCGAGAAGCGGGAAATGGCGGCCAGCAGACTGTCCAGCGGAACGTTATCGTCATCGCTCAACACATCAAACGCTTTTTGCTGGATCTGCGCCAGCAGATCGTAAAGCTGAATAAGGCGCTGGCCATAACGCGTCACGATCGCACCGCCGCCGCCTTTGCCGCCCGTGGCTCTGTCCACCAGCGGGTGTTCGCTCAGGGTGTTCATCTCGTTGATGGCGTCCCAGGCGCTTTTATAGCTGATTCCCGCGTTTTTCGCCCCCTGGCTAATCGAGCCCGTTTGTTCTATTTGTTTAAGCAGGGCGATACGTCGCGGATCGGCGAAAAGCTTTTGCTGAAGTCGTAGAGTGAGGAGAATTTCGGCCTGCATAACAGTGTCCTGGCAAAAAGAGCATTGTGACCCAAATGGTGCAGGGCGCAAAGGGTACCGCACAAAAGGGGATGTTTTTCTCACTATTCAGGGTAGAATGAGTCATTCACAATATCTGGAGAAAACCATGTTAGAGTTGTTGAAAAGTCTGGTATTCGCCGTGATCATGGTACCAGTAGTGATGGCCATCATCCTCGGTGCCATCTACGGCCTGGGTGAAGTGTTCAACGTCTTTTCGAACATTGGTCACAGAGACCAGGCTAAAAAGCAGCATTGATTCCCCTCAAAACGCCCGGCTTGTCCGGGCGTTTTGCTCTCAAGATTTTCCCGTTTTCGCCGATATAATTTAACGCATCACACCGGTTTACCCATTCAGCGGTACGATTAAACGCTGGGATCTCCCTGACGTTATCGTTATATTAATGTGTATATAACGCTACTCACAGGAGTTACAGATGGCACGTTCATGGGTACGCCTTTTTGCAGGGGCAACGCTGACGCTTTCCCTTACCGGACACGCGCTGGCGGACGAGGGTAAAATCACGGTCTTTGCGGCGGCGTCGCTGACTAACGCGCTGCAGGATATCGCGGCGGCGTATAAAAAAGAGAAAAATGTCGAGGTGGTCTCCTCTTTTGCCTCTTCTTCGACGCTGGCGCGCCAGATAGAAGCGGGCGCACCGGCGGATCTGTTCATCTCGGCGGATCAGAAGTGGATGGATTACGCGGCGGAGAAGAAATCGATTGATGCGACAACCCGCGAAACGCTGCTGGGGAATAGCCTGGTTGTCGTGGCGCCAAAAGCCAGCGCGCAGGCGGACATCACTATCAACAAACAGACCAACTGGATGAGCCTGCTGAACGGTGGCCGTCTGGCGGTGGGCGACCCGGCGCACGTTCCGGCCGGGATTTATGCCAAAGAAGCGCTGCAAAAGCTGGGCGCATGGGAGACGTTGTCGCCGAAGCTGGCCCCGGCCGAAGACGTGCGCGGCGCGCTGGCGCTGGTGGAACGCAACGAAGCCCCGCTGGGCATTGTGTATGGTTCTGATGCCGTAGCCAGTAAGGGGGTGAAAGTGGTGGCAACGTTCCCGGAAGACTCCCACAAGAAAGTGGAATATCCTGTTGCGATTGTTGATGGACATAAAAATGCGACCGTGACGGCTTTCCGCGATTATCTGAAGGGGCCTGAAGCGTCCGCTATCTTTAAACGTTACGGATTTACGACTCACTGATGATATTGACCGATCCTGAATGGCAGGCTGTTCTGCTGAGCCTTAAAGTCTCTTCCCTGGCGGTTGCGCTGAGTTTGCCCTTTGGGATCTTCTTTGCCTGGCTACTGGTTCGCTGTCGGTTTCCCGGCAAAACGCTGCTCGACAGCGTGCTTCATCTTCCGCTCGTGTTGCCGCCCGTAGTGGTCGGTTACCTGCTGCTGATTTCGATGGGGCGACGCGGTTTTATCGGCGAGAAGCTCTACGACTGGTTTGGGCTGACGTTCGCTTTTAGCTGGCGCGGTGCGGTACTGGCTGCGGCGGTGATGTCATTCCCGCTGATGGTGCGGGCGATACGTCTCGCGCTGGAAGGCGTGGACATGAAGCTTGAACAGGCGGCCCGCACGCTGGGCGCCGGGCGCTGGCGCGTCTTTTTCACCATCACGCTTCCGCTGACGCTGCCGGGCATTATTGTCGGCACGGTGCTGGCCTTCGCCCGCTCGCTCGGCGAGTTTGGCGCGACGATCACCTTTGTGTCGAACATCCCCGGCGAGACGCGAACGATTCCGTCGGCAATGTATACCCTGATTCAAACGCCGGGCGGTGAAGGCGCGGCGGCGCGGCTGTGTATTATTTCAGTTGTGCTGGCGCTGGCATCGCTGATGGTGTCTGAATGGCTGGCGCGGCTAAGCCGCGAGCGGATGGGGAAATAAGCATGCTGGAACTCCATTTTACCCAGACGCTGGGAAACCATACCCTGACGCTTAACGAAACGCTGCCGGCAAGCGGAATCACCGCCATCTTTGGCGTGTCGGGAGCGGGAAAAACGTCGCTGATTAATGCCATCAGCGGCCTGACCCGCCCGCAGTCTGGCCGTATTGTTCTGAATGACCGCGTCCTGAATGACGTGGAGAACAAAATTTACCTCTCGCCGGATAAGCGCCGCATCGGCTATGTTTTCCAGGACGCGCGCTTGTTCCCGCACTACAGCGTGCGCGGCAACCTGCGTTACGGCATGGCGAAAAGCATGGCCGGGCAGTTTGATAAGCTGGTGACGCTGTTAGGCATTGAGCCATTGCTCGACAGGCTGCCCTCCTCGCTCTCCGGTGGAGAAAAACAGCGCGTGGCCATTGGCCGCGCGTTGCTGACCGCCCCCGAACTGCTGCTGCTCGACGAACCGCTGGCCTCGCTCGATATTCCGCGTAAACGTGAGCTCCTGCCCTACCTGCAGCGCCTGACGCGGGAAATTAATATTCCGATGCTCTACGTCAGCCATTCGCTGGACGAAATCCTCCATCTGGCCGACAAGGTGCTGGTGCTGGAAGAGGGCAGCGTTAAGGCGTTTGGCAACCTGGAAGAGGTGTGGGGCAGCAGCGTCATGCATCCGTGGTTACCCAGGGAGCAGCAGAGCAGCATCCTGAAGGTGAGCGTGCTGGAACACCATCCGCACTACGCGATGACCGCCCTGGCGTTGGGTGACCAGCATCTTTGGGTCAATAAGATCGACAAGCCGTTACAGTCCGCGCTGCGTATTCGTATTCAGGCATCTGACGTCTCGCTGGTGCTGCAGCCGCCGCTGCAAACCAGTATTCGAAATATCCTGCGCGCCAAAGTCGCGGAGTGTTTTGATGATAACGGCCAGGTGGAAGTGAAGCTCGAGGTCGGCAGCAGGACGCTCTGGGCGCGCATCAGCCCGTGGGCCAGGGATGAGTTAGGGATCAAACCCGGCCTGTGGCTCTACGCGCAAATCAAGAGCGTCTCGATCACCGCCTGATTACAGCAGGTGGGTATAAATGTACTGCGCGATGCTGTCGGTGGTGTTGTCGCCAATCACCACGTTCGCGCGCGCTTTTACCGCGTCGTCGGCATTGCCCATCGCCACGCCCGTACCGACGGCTTCCAGCATGCTTATGTCGTTGTAGTTGTCGCCGAAGGCGATCGCGTCCTGCATCGACCAGCCTTTTGATTCCACATACTGCGTCAGGCGTTTGCCTTTGCTGTTGCCTTTGCGGGCAATATCCACCTGATCGTGCCAGGACCACTCGCACTCCAGACCCAGCGTCTGTTCCACGTGTTTCGCGAAGGCATTAAGCTTGGTGGTGTCTTCATCCGTCAGGGCGAATTTCCAGATAGCCTCAACGTCCTGGGCGGCCTGACGCAGGGAGGAAACTTGGGTAAAGACCGGACGCTGCGCTTCAGGCAGGGACAACGCCCAGTTGCTGGTGCGCACCACGTGGCCGGTAGGGCGCTCGTAGACCATCGCGTCATCCACGTACATCAGGCCGTGAACGGCATGCTGATCCAGCAGATCAATCAGTTGCAGCGCCTGGGGAACCGGCAGCGGGTCGGATTCTAAAACCTTTTTTGCCTGATAATCATACAAATAAGTGCCATTACAACAAATTGCAGGTGTATCTAACGCCAGTGCCTGATAAAAAGGGTGAATGGCAACGTGATGTCGACCCGTTACGATAAGGAGTTGATATCCCGCTTCCTGCGCGCGTTTAAGCGCTTCCAGAGAAGAGGGGAGAAGGGTTTTTTGCGGCGTCAGTAAGGTACCGTCTAAATCCAGAGCAATCACACGCGAGGTCATCTGTTTTCCCGGGTTAATATTGAATTTACGTTTTGATGGGATGGTACACCGAGAGGCGAACGCTTCAAAATTCCTGTCGACAATTCAGCATTCACCGTCAAAAGTTAACTACTTTCATGCGCAGTGAGGAGTGAATATTCATGAAACAAACCGTTTATACCGCCAGTCCTGAAAGCCAGCAGATCCACGTCTGGCGTTTAAATACCGAAGGGACACTCACGCTGGTTCAGGTTGTTGATGTGCCAGGCCAGGTGCAGCCGATGGTCATCAGCCCGGATAAACGTTTCTTGTACGTGGGTGTGCGCCCGGAGTTTCGCGTGCTGGCCTATCGCATTTCTCCGGACGACGGTGCGCTGACGTACACTGCTGAAGCCCCGTTGCCGGGCAGCCCAACCCATATCTCTACCGATCGCAAAGGCAACTTTGTCTTCAGCGGCTCGTATAACGCGGGCTGCGTCAGCGTAACGCGTCTGGAAGACGGCATTCCGGTCGAAACCGTGGATGTGGTGGAAGGGCTTGAAGGCTGCCACTCGGCGAATATCTCTCCGGATAACCGCACGCTGTGGGTGCCTGCCCTGAAGCAGGATCGTATCTGCCTGTTCACCCTGAGCGACGATGGTCACCTGGTGGCGCAGAATCCAGCTGAAGTTACGACTGTTGAAGGCGCTGGTCCGCGTCATATGGTCTTCCACCCGAACCAGCAGTATGCCTACGTGGTCAACGAACTGAACAGCTCAGTGGACGTATGGGAACTGAAAGATCCAAACGGTCAGATTGAGTGCGTGCAGACGCTGGACATGATGCCGTCTGATTTCTCCGACACCCGCTGGGCGGCGGATATCCACATTACGCCAGATGGCCGCCATCTGTACGCCTGCGACCGTACCTCCAGCCTGATTACCGTGTTTAGCGTTTCCGAAGACGGCAGCGTGCTGGCGGTTGAAGGCTTCCAGCCGACGGAAACCCAGCCGCGCGGCTTTAATATCGATCACAGCGGCAAATACCTGATTGCAGCGGGGCAGAAATCCCACCATATCGCGCTGTACGAAATTAAAGGCGAGCAGGGGCTGCTGGAAGAGAAAGGGCGCTACGCCGTAGGCCAGGGGCCGATGTGGGTGGTGGTTAACGCTCACTAAGCGGCTGAAAACAAAAAACCTCGCGAATGCGAGGTTTTTTTATCTCTGTGTGCCGGGTAAGGCGAAGCCGCACCCGGCAAAACAGCTTACTGCTTCGGCTCAGCAACCACTTTGCTACCCAGACCGCGGTTGTTGTACTCCCACATGCGGTTGAAGTTAGCGTCGTTCAGGTTGCGCTGCACGTTCCCTTTATCATCCACCGCACCGGTGTTGCCGGAGAATGGACGTTTGGAGATCGCGGCATCCGCCCACGGTTTCGCCATGTTGAAGCCTTCGTTGATCACGCTGTCGCGGATCACAACCTGACCGTTGGTGGCTGAGTCCACGTCCAGGGAGCGTCCCAGCTGCGCCACGCCGTCACCGGCAGCATTAAAGCGGCTGTTCACGGCCAGGAAGCCGAAGAAGAGGTTCGACTGGGTTGCCGGAGCAAACACGTAACCTTCCTGCTGAGTACGTGAGTTCACCACGCGGAAATCGGTATTATCAAACACCACCGCGCCGCGACCGGACACCAGGTCCACGTCACCTTCAACGTAGCTGTTGGTCACAAGGGTACGGGTCAGACGGTTATTCTGCAGCGTGTTCTGCACGCCGCTATTGGTCACGAAGAAGGTGTTCTGACGGCCCAGAATGTTGACGTTGTTAATCTGCACCTTATCGCCATCGCTACGCAGCGCAACGGCCTGGTGGTTACCGGCGTCAACGCTGTCGCCCAGGGTATTCTGAATAGTCAGGTTCTGCAGCTGCAGACCGTTATTCTGAGACCAGAATACCGCCGAGCACATTACGCCAATGGTGGCGGAACGCTTGCTCTGGCAGTTATCAAACATATACCACGCCGGTTTGCCCGGCATATATTTACCGGCCGGGTTCACCAGGTGACGCCAGGTGTTGCTGTCGATTTCGGAATCAATCGCCAGGCCAATTTTTACGTCAATCGCTTTTTCGCCCAGACCGTAAAGCGTAATGCTGCCTGGTGCCGCCGGAACATACACGGTGCCTTCATATTCACCAGGCAGGATCGCGATGTACTGGCGAGACGCGCTGTGTTTAGTGATGGCAGCATCAACCGCAGCCTGAATTGAGGTATGCGTTACGCCCTGCGCACCCGCCGGGCCAACCACGAAGTCAGGCTGTTTCGGCAGATTAATAGACGACGGGGTCCACGGCGCAGCGTTAGGATCCATCGCCGAGAAGTAGTGTGCACGGTCGAAGTTTTTCGCTTCATCAGTGGACAAAATCGGGCGGGAGGCGGTACCGGGCGCAACCTGCTCAGAAGGTCGCTGATCCGGTGGTGTTGAACTGCAAGCGGATAAGGTCACGCCAAAGGCGAGTGCTAACGCCAGACGGGAAATCCTGGAAATGTTCAAGGTAGAGCTCCTGGGTATGCAAGTCTTTACGGGACAGACGAAATAGCCTGCTTTTTTATACTAAGTTGAGCGAAACGGGAAGATAAAAAGGGTAAAAGTTCCATTTTTAGCCCGAGAGCGGCAAGTAAGTGATCACAAATAACTAACATTTTCCTTCAAGGCGGTTGACAGTAGACGGTGGATGCAAATAAATGTCTATACAACCTATGACAAGTGGAATGCCCATGCAGCAGATTCAACCCGACGATGTGATATGGCGAAATGCGCGACTGGCTACGATGGTGCCGGACGTATCTGCGCCCTATGGACTGAAAGAGCAACATGCCCTGGTCGTACGGGGTCAAACTATCCTGGCCGTGATCCCTGAATCTGACATTCCGGCCGGACACCGTCACTGCGTCGATCTCCAGGGGCGTCTGGTCACGCCTGGCCTGATTGACTGCCATACCCACCTGGTATTTGGCGGCGATCGCGCGGCGGAGTGGGAGCAGCGTCTTAACGGCGTCTCTTATCAAACCATCAGCGCCCAGGGGGGTGGGATTAACGCTACCGTGACGGCGACCCGCAGCAGCTCCCCCGAAACCCTGCTTAAGCTGGCGCAGCAGCGGCTTCAGCGACTGATGAATGAAGGCGTCACTACGGTTGAAATCAAGTCGGGATACGGTCTCAACGCCGAGGCCGAAGAGAAGATGCTGCTGGTCGCGCGCCAGCTGGGCCTCAATAATCCGATCGATATCAGCCCAACGCTGCTGGCGGCTCATGCGGTTCCGCCGGAATACCGACAGGATCCAGACGCGTATCTCACGCTGGTCTGTGAGCAGATATTGCCCACGCTGTGGCAAAAAGAGTTATACGAAGCAGTAGACGTGTTCTGCGAAAACGTCGGCTTTACCCCGTCGCAAACCGAGCGCCTCTTCAAGGCGGCAACCGCGCTCGGTATTCCGGTGAAAGGGCACGTCGAGCAGCTGTCGAATCAGGGGGGGGCGGCATTGGTCAGCCGGTATAAAGGACTCTCCGCCGATCATATCGAATATCTCGACGACGCAGGCGTTCAGGCGATGGCGCAAAGCGGTACGGTTGCGGTACTGCTCCCCGGCGCGTTCTATTTTCTGCAGGAGCGCCAGCGTCCGCCGGTGGAACAGCTCAGAAAACACGGTGTGCCGATGGCGGTCGCCACCGACTACAACCCCGGCACCAGCCCGTTTGCCAGCCTGCACCTGGCGATGAACATGGCCTGCGTCCAGTTTGGCCTGACCCCTGAAGAAGCCTGGGCTGGCGTCACGCGGCATGCCGCCCAGGCGCTGGGTCGTGGCGCAACCCACGGACAGCTGCGGGCCGGGTTTGTCGCTGATTTTATCGTCTGGGATGCTCATCATCCGGTAGAGATGGTCTACGAGCCGGGACGCAACCCGCTGTATCAACGTATTTTTCGTGGGGAGGCAGTATGAAGCTATGGCGGCCCGTAGCCGAAACGGTCTGGCAGGGGCGCGACGACAGCGCCGAGGCCAGCAACGCAACGCGTATTTTCCAGACGATACGGCAGCAGGGAGCGTTCACGCCGCTGGCATCCGGCATTGCGCTGATAGGCTTTGAATGTGATGCAGGCGTAAAACGCAATCAGGGCAGGCCCGGCGCCGTGCAGGCACCGGATATACTGCGAAAAGCGCTGGCGAATATGGCCAGCCATCAGGGACACGATCGGCTGGCGGATATGGGGTCGGTTTACGTTGAAGGTGACGAGCTTGAGGCGGCACAGCAGGCGTTAAGCGATGCCGTGACGTCATGCCAGCGGTCCGGGATGCGCACGCTGGTCTTTGGCGGCGGACACGAAACCGCGTGGGCGCACGGTCGCGGCGTGCTGGACGCCTTCCCGAACGAGCGGGTTGTCATTATCAACCTTGATGCCCATCTCGATCTGCGCAAGGCCGACCGGGCGACGTCCGGCACACCGTTTCGCCAGCTGGCGCACTACTGCGATGAGCGCGGGCGGATATTTCAGTACGCCTGCTTTGGCGTGAGCCGGGCGGCCAACACGCAGGCGCTGTGGGATGAGGCCGAACGCCTGAACGTCACGCTGGTGGAAGACCTCCATTTCAGGCGCGATGCGCAATCCGCGCTGGAAAAGGTGCTGGCGCAGGCCGATCGTATCTATCTGACGATCGATCTGGACGTCCTGCCCGCCAGCGAAATGCCTGCCGTTTCCGCTCCGGCTGCGTTAGGCATACCGGCGCTGGATCTTCTGCCGGTTATCGAACAAATCTGCCGTAGCGGTAAGCTCCAGGCCGCCGATCTGGTAGAGTTTAACCCGCAGTACGATCGGGACGGGCAGGGCGCAAAGCTTGCCGCCCGTCTGGCCTGGCAAATTGCTCACTGGTGGGCATAACACTATTCAAGGAGTCACGATGTTTTCACGCTCACCCCTGCCGCAGTCGAGCCCTCCCGCGCCTTTCTACGAAAAGGTGAAGCAGGCGATCAGTGAAAAAATCGCCACCGGCGTCTGGCGGCCGCACGACCGCATTCCCTCGGAGGCCGATCTGGTGGCGCAGTTTGGCTTTAGCCGGATGACCATCAACCGGGCGCTGCGCGAGCTGACTGACGAAGGGCTTCTGGTGCGCCTGCAGGGCGTGGGGACGTTTGTGGCGGAACCGAAAGGGCAGTCCGCCCTGTTTGAAATCCGCAGTATTGCGGACGAAATTGCCGCGCGTAATCATCAGCACCGCTGTGAGGTGCTGGTGCTCGAAGAGACCCAGGCCAGCGCTGAGCAGGCGGTAGAGCTGAACGTCAAAGAAGGCAGCCGCATCTTCCACTCCGTGATGGTGCATTTCGAAAACGACATTCCGGTGCAGATTGAAGATCGCTGCGTTAACGCCGAACGGATACCGGACTATCTGAACCAGGATTACACCCAGACCACGCCGCATGCCTATCTGTCGCTTGTCGCACCGCTGACGGAAGGGGAGCACATTGTGGAAGCCGTGCGCGCCACGCCGCAGGAGTGCGAACGGCTGCGGATTAAAGAGCACGACCCGTGCCTGCTGATCCGCCGTCGAACCTGGTCCTCGTCGCACATCGTGTCGCATGCCCGGCTGCTTTTCCCGGGGAACCGTTACCGGCTGCAGGGCCACTTTATGTCATAAGTTTTATAAGCGTGATCGCTAACGCAATATAACAAAATTGTATCTTTTTTGTTAAATCTGGCCTTGTGTGTGCTTGTCTATACAAGTATATCTAAATGCATCATCTGTCCCTTATGAGGAGCACACAATGTCGTCAGGTAAATACCGCCAGCAGGACGTCCGCGCCGCGCGCGGCACCACCCTTACAGCCAAAAGCTGGCTCACCGAAGCCCCGCTGCGCATGTTGATGAACAACCTTGATCCTGAGGTGGCGGAAAACCCCCACGAGCTGGTGGTCTACGGCGGCATTGGCCGCGCCGCGCGCAACTGGGAATGCTATGACGCCATTGTTAAGGCACTGACCGAACTCGAAAACGACGAAACCCTGCTGGTGCAGTCCGGCAAGCCGGTTGGCGTGTTTAAAACGCATAAAAACGCCCCGCGCGTGCTGATCGCCAACTCTAACCTCGTGCCGCACTGGGCCACCTGGGAGCACTTCAACGAACTCGACGCCAAAGGGCTGGCAATGTATGGCCAGATGACCGCCGGGAGCTGGATCTACATCGGCAGCCAGGGGATTGTGCAGGGTACCTACGAGACCTTCGTGGAAGCCGGTCGCCAGCACTACAACGGCTCGCTGAAAGGCCGCTGGGTGCTCACAGCAGGTCTCGGCGGCATGGGCGGCGCGCAGCCGCTGGCCGCCACGCTGGCCGGTGCGTGTTCGCTGAATATTGAGTGCCAGCAGAGCCGCATTGATTTCCGTCTGCGCACCCGTTACGTCGACGAACAGGCCGAGAATCTCGATGACGCGCTGGCGCGCATCAAAAAATACGCGTCCGAAGGCAAAGCGGTGTCGATTGCCCTGTGCGGCAACGCGGCGGACATTCTTCCTGAACTCGTCGCCCGCGGCGTGCGTCCGGATCTGGTCACCGACCAGACCAGCGCCCATGACCCGCTGCACGGTTACCTGCCAAAAGGCTGGACGTGGGAAGCCTACCAGCAAAAAGCGGAAACCGATCCGGAAGGCACGGTGCTTGCCGCGAAACGCTCCATGGCGGAACACGTATCCGCCATGCTGGCCTTCAGCCAGATGGGTATTCCGACCTTTGATTACGGCAACAACATTCGCCAGATGGCGAAAGAGATGGGCGTGAATAACGCCTTCGACTTCCCCGGCTTCGTCCCGGCCTATATCCGCCCGCTGTTCTGCCGCGGCATCGGGCCGTTCCGCTGGGTTGCCCTGTCCGGTGACCCGGAGGACATCTACAAAACCGACGCCAAAGTGAAGGAGATCGTCGCCGATGACGAACACCTGCACCACTGGCTGGACATGGCCCGCGAGCGCATTAACTTCCAGGGCCTGCCGGCGCGTATCTGCTGGGTAGGGCTGGAGTGGCGTCAAAAACTCGGCCTCGCCTTTAACGAAATGGTGCGCAGCGGTGAAGTTTCCGCACCGATCGTCATTGGCCGCGACCACCTGGACTCCGGCTCCGTCGCCAGCCCGAACCGCGAAACCGAAGCCATGCGCGACGGCTCGGATGCGGTGTCCGACTGGCCATTGCTGAACGCCCTGCTGAATACCGCCAGCGGCGCGACCTGGGTGTCGCTGCACCACGGCGGCGGCGTGGGGATGGGCTTCTCCCAGCATTCCGGGATGGTTATCGTCTGTGACGGAACGGATGAAGCCGCCGCGCGTATCGCTCGCGTGCTGCACAACGACCCGGCAACCGGCGTGATGCGTCACGCGGATGCGGGTTACGAGATTGCCATTGACTGTGCCAAAGAGCAGGGCCTTAACCTGCCGATGATCCCTGCCACACAAGGAAAGCATGAATGAACGCGTTAACACTCACTCCCGGCTCGCTGACGCTTAAACAGCTGCGTAACGTCTGGCGTCAGCCGGTCACCCTTTCGCTTGATGAAAGTGCCCACGCCGCCATTAACGACAGCGTCGCCTGCGTTGAAGCCATCGTTGCCGAAGGGCGCACGGCTTACGGGATTAACACCGGCTTTGGGCTGCTGGCGCAGACCCGCATCGCGACGCACGATCTGGAAAACCTGCAGCGTTCGCTGGTGCTGTCGCATGCGGCGGGCGTTGGCCAGCCGCTTGACGATGAGATTGTCCGTCTGATGATGGTACTCAAAATCAACAGCCTGGCGCGCGGTTTCTCCGGCATTCGCCTGAGCGTGATCCAGGCGCTGATGGCGCTGGTGAATGCAGAGGTCTATCCGTGGATCCCGGCGAAGGGCTCCGTCGGGGCCTCCGGCGATCTCGCGCCGCTGGCGCACATGTCGCTGCTGCTGCTGGGTGAAGGCAAAGCGCGCTGGCAGGGCGAGTGGCTTCCGGCGAAAGAGGCGCTGAAAAAAGCCGGCTTAACGCCGATCACGCTGGCGGCGAAAGAGGGGCTGGCGCTGCTGAACGGCACGCAGGCATCGACAGCTTTCGCGCTGCGCGGCCTGTTTGAAGCGGAAGATCTGTTTGCCTCGGCGGTGGTGTGCGGTGCGCTGACCACCGAAGCGGTGCTGGGCTCGCGTCGCCCGTTCGATGCCCGCATCCACGAGGTGCGCGGTCAGCGCGGGCAGATCGATGCCGCCGCGATGTACCGTCACGTGCTTACCGACACCAGCGAGATCGCGGATTCACACCACAACTGTGAAAAGGTGCAGGATCCCTATTCCCTGCGCTGCCAGCCGCAGGTGATGGGCGCGTGCCTGACGCAGCTGCGCCAGGCGGCGGAGGTGCTGCTGGTGGAGGCCAACGCGGTGTCCGATAACCCGCTGGTGTTCGCCCAGGAAAACGAGGTGGTCTCAGGCGGTAACTTCCACGCCGAGCCGGTGGCAATGGCTGCGGACAACATCGCGCTGGCGATTGCCGAAGTCGGCGCGTTGTCCGAGCGCCGTATCGCGCTGATGATGGATAAACACATGTCCCAGCTGCCACCGTTCCTGGTGCGTAACGGCGGGGTCAACTCGGGCTTTATGATTGCTCAGGTGACGGCCGCAGCGCTGGCAAGCGAGAACAAGGCGCTGTCGCATCCGCACAGCGTGGACAGCCTGCCCACCTCGGCGAATCAGGAAGATCACGTTTCGATGGCACCGGCTGCCGGGCGTCGTATCTGGGAAATGGCGTCCAACACCCGCGGCGTGCTGGCGGTGGAATGGCTGGCGGCGAGTCAGGGTATCGATCTGCGTGAAGGGCTCAAATCCAGCCCGCTGCTGGAGCAGGCGCGTCAGGTGCTGCGCGAGCACGTCACGCATTACGATGACGACCGCTTCTTTGCCCCGGATATTGATAAGGCGATGCAGCTTCTGGAAGAAGGGCGGCTGGTGGGGCTGTTACCTTCGGTGCTGTGATTTTTTTGCCCGGTGGCGCTGCGCTTACCGGGCCTATGAATGCGAAATCCAGGCCGGGTAAGGCGTAGCCGCCACCCGGCTTTTTTTACGAATACATCGCCGTTATCGACGCGCTCCCCAGGGAATGGAAATGCACGTTAAACCCGACCATCGCGCCGCTCGCCCCTTCATCAACCTCAATCTTCTCCACGTCCAGCGCGTGCACCGTGAAGATATAGCGGTGGGTTTCCCCTTTTGGCGGCGCCGCGCCGCCGTAGCCCGCTTTACCAAAGTCAGTACGCGTCTGAATGGCACCTTCAGGCAGGGCAACCAGGTCTGAACCGGAACCCTGCGGCAGGACGCGCGTGTCGGCTGGCAGGTTCGCCACAATCCAGTGCCACCATCCGGAACCGGTTGGCGCATCCGGGTCGTAGCAGGTCACGACAAAGCTTTTGGTGCCTGCCGGAACCTCGTCCCACGCCAGGTGCGGGGAGATATTATCGCCCTGATACCCCATGCCGTTGAAAACGTGACGTTCCGGCAGCTTTTCACCGTCGCGCAGATCTTTACTGATGATTTTCATACGGTTTACCCTTGTTGATCGCTCGTTCAGCAAGTGTAATGCATTGGGTTAAATCGTGAAATGCGCGGGAATGTTAACGGCTGTTACAACCGCGTCGGTTAATTTTCGAAGCTGCTCTGGCGTGATGCTGTACGGCGGCATCAGGTAGATAAGCTTGCCGAAAGGCCGCACCCACACGCCCTGGTCCACAAAGAAGCGCTGCAGCGCCGCCATATTCACCGGATGGGTGGTTTCAATCACCCCGATGGCGCCCAGCACGCGCACGTCCGCCACGAAATTCGCGCCCGAGGCGGCGCTCAGCTCCGTTTTCAGCTGCGCCTCAATCGCCGCAACCTGCGTCTGCCACTCGCCGCTCTCCAGAATCGCAAGGCTTTCACTCGCCACGGCACAGGCCAGCGGGTTACCCATAAACGTCGGACCGTGCATAAAGCAGCCCGCTTCACCGTCGCTGATGGTGTCGGCCACCTGGCGGGTCGTGAGCGTGGCGGAGAGCGTCATGGTGCCGCCCGTCAGCGCTTTGCCGAGGCACAGAATATCCGGGGCGATACCCGCATGCTCGCAGGCAAACAGCTTGCCGGTGCGGCCAAAGCCGGTGGCAATCTCATCGGCAATCAGCAGAATGCCCTCGCGGTCGCACATCCTGCGAATACGCCTCAGCCATTCCGGATGGTACATCCGCATTCCGCCCGCGCCTTGCACAATAGGCTCAAGGATCACGGCGGCAATCTCATGACGATGCGCCGCCATCAGCCGCGCGAAGCCGACCATGTCCATCTCGTTCCACTCGCCGTCGAAGCGGCTCTGCGGCGCAGGGGCAAACAGGTTTTCCGGCAGATACCCTTTCCACAGGCTGTGCATGGAGTTCTCCGGATCGCAAACCGACATCGCCCCGAAGGTATCCCCGTGATAGCCGTTGCGGAAGGTGAGTAACCGCTGGCGCGTTTCGCCTCTGGCGTGCCAGTACTGCAGCGCCATTTTCATCGCCACTTCCACCGCCACGGAGCCGGAATCGGCCAGGAATACGCACTCCAGCGAGTCAGGCGTCATCGCTACCAGACGGCGGCATAAATCCACCGCGGGCTGATGGGTGATCCCGCCAAACATCACGTGCGACATCTGGTCAATCTGGGCCTTCATCGCCGCATTCAGGCGCGGGTGGTTGTACCCGTGAATCGCCGCCCACCACGAAGACATGCCGTCAACGAGCCGCTCGCCGCTGGCGAGGTGCAGCTCGCAGCCGTGGGCGGAGGCTACCGGATAGACGGGAAGGGGGCGGGTCGTGGAGGTGTAAGGGTGCCAGATATGCTGCTTGTCGAAGGCGAGATCGTCCTGGGTCATAATCGACTTGTAAACCATTTTGAAAAGTTTTAGGTTTACGAGTATAAACCGAACCGAAAATTAACAAAACCCTTTGGAGAAGCCCGATGGCTCACCACGCACGCTGGACGATGTCGCAAGTTACTGAATTATTCAACAAACCTTTCCTTGAGCTGATGTTCGAAGCCCAACAGGTGCATCGTCAGCACTTCGATCCCCGCCATGTTCAGGTCAGCACGCTGCTGTCGATCAAGACCGGCGCCTGCCCCGAAGACTGCAAATATTGCCCGCAGAGCGCACGCTACAAAACCGGCCTGGAGTCAGAGCGCCTGATGGAAGTCGAGCAGGTCCTCGACTCCGCGCGCAAGGCGAAAAACGCCGGCTCGACCCGCTTCTGCATGGGCGCGGCGTGGAAGAACCCGCACGATCGCGACATGCCGTATCTGGAGCAGATGGTGAAGGGCGTGAAGGAGATGGGCCTCGAAGCCTGTATGACGCTCGGTACGCTCAACGAGGAGCAGGCGCAGCGCCTCTCGGCAGCGGGGCTGGATTACTACAACCACAACCTCGACACCTCGCCGGAATTTTACGGCAACATCATCACCACGCGTACCTACCAGGAGCGTCTGGATACGCTGGATAAAGTGCGTGACGCGGGGATTAAGGTCTGCTCCGGCGGCATCGTGGGCTTAGGCGAAACCGTGAAAGACCGCGCGGGCCTGCTGCTGCAGCTGGCGAACCTGCCGACCCCGCCGGAAAGCGTGCCGATCAACATGCTGGTGAAGGTCAAGGGCACGCCGCTGGCGGATAACGAGGACGTGGATGCGTTTGATTTTATCCGCACCATCGCGGTGGCGCGCATCATGATGCCAACGTCTTACGTTCGCCTCTCAGCGGGTCGCGAGCAGATGAACGAGCAGACCCAGGCCATGTGCTTTATGGCCGGAGCCAACTCCATCTTCTACGGCTGCAAGCTGCTGACCACGCCGAACCCGGAAGAGGATAAAGACGTTCAGCTGTTCCGCAAGCTGGGGCTGAACCCGCATCAGACCGAGGTGCTGACGGGCGATAACGAGCAACAGCAGCAGCTGGAGCAGCAGATTTTCAACGCCGACACCGAACAGTTCTACAACGCGGCAGCCGTATGACCTGGCAGGCACGTATCAACTCTGCGCTCGACGACCGTCGGGCGGCAGAGGCATTTCGCGTTCGCAGGGTGGTGGAAAACGGCGCGGGCCGTTTTCTTACCCGTGAAGGCCAGCGGTTCTGCAATTTCTCCAGCAACGACTATCTCGGGCTGAGCCAGCATCCGGCCATTATCCGCGCCTGGCAGAAGGGCGCGGAGCGGTTTGGCGTGGGCAGCGGCGGATCGGGGCACGTCAGCGGGTACACCACGGCGCATCAGGCGCTGGAAGAGGAACTGGCTGACTGGCTGGGCTACCCACGCGCGCTGCTGTTTATCTCCGGCTTTGCCGCCAATCAGGCGGTTATTACCGCCCTGATGGAAAAAGAGGACCGGATTGTCGCCGACCGCCTGAGCCACGCCTCCCTGCTGGAGGCGGCAAATTTAAGCCCGGCTCAGCTGCGGCGTTTTGCCCATAACGATGCGGGACAGCTCGCAGCGCTGCTGGATAAACCCTGCGAAGGACAACAGCTGGCTGTCACCGAAGGAGTGTTCAGCATGGACGGCGACAGCGCGCCGCTTGCCGCGCTGCACGAGGCCGCAAAGCGACAGAATGCCTGGCTGCTGGTGGACGATGCCCACGGCACCGGCGTGATGGGCGACGAAGGGCGCGGAAGCGCGTATCAGCAAAACGTGAAGCCTGAACTGCTGATTGTCACCTTTGGCAAGGGCTTTGGCGTTAGCGGCGCCTCCGTGCTGTGCAGCGAATCCGTCGCCGACTATCTGCTGCAGTTTGCCCGGCATTTGATTTACAGCACCAGCATGCCCCCGGCGCAGGCCGTTGCGCTGTCTGCGTCGCTGGCGGTGATACGCAGCGCGGAAGGGGATGAACGTCGCCAGCGGCTGGCAGAGCATGTTGCCCGCTTCCGGCAGGGATTAGCGGCGCTGCCTTTCCACAGTCCCGATTCGCAAAGCGCCATCCAGCCGGTGATTGTCGGAGAAAACGGCCGCGCGCTGGCACTGGCACATGCGTTGCGCCAGCGCGGCATGTGGGTCACCGCCATCCGACCGCCAACCGTCCCACCGGGCACGGCGCGTCTGCGCTTAACCCTGACGGCGGCGCATGAGGCGCGGGATATCCAGACGTTGCTGGAGGCGCTCCATGATGCCGGTGAATAAGCAGGCCATCGCGGCGGCATTTGGCCGCGCCGCGCAGAGCTATTCGCAGCATGATGAGCTGCAGCGTCTGAGCGCGCAGGGGCTTCTGGCCGCGCTTGGCGAGAACCGTTTTCCACAGGTGCTGGACGCCGGCTGTGGTCCCGGCAGCAACAGCCGCTACTGGCGCGGGGCGGGAAGCCAGGTGACGGCTATCGATCTTTCAGCCCAGATGCTTGAAGAGGCGCGCCAGCAGCAGGCGGCGCATCGCTATCTGCTGGCCGATATCGAGGCGATCCCGCTGGCGGACGCGCAGTTTGATCTGGTCTGGAGCCATCTGGCGGTTCAGTGGTGCAGCAGCCTGCCGCAGGCCTTGCGCGAGCTTTATCGCGTCGCGCGACCGGGCGGGAAGGTGGCGTTTACCACCCTGCTGGAAAGTTCGCTGCCGGAGCTGAATCAGGCCTGGCAGGCAGTCGATGAACAGCCGCACGCTAACCGGTTTTTATCGCATGAGCAGGTGACGCAGGCGCTGGCAGGCTGGCGCGCTCGCAGCGTAGTGCAGACCATCACGCTCAATTTTAGCGATGCGTTCAGCGCCATGCGTTCGCTGAAGGGCATAGGCGCCACGCACCTGCATACCGGACGCGAGAAAAAACCGCTCACCCGCGGTCAGCTGCAGCGCCTTGAGCTGGCCTGGCCGCAGCAGCGGGGTCAATTCCCGCTCTCCTATCAACTTTTTCATGGGATTATCGAACGTGACTGAACGTTATTTTGTCACCGGCACGGACACAGAAGTGGGTAAAACGGTGGCCAGCTCGGCGCTGCTGCAGGCGGCACGGCTGCTCGGGAAAAACACCGCCGGGTATAAGCCCGTGGCGTCCGGCAGCGAGATGACGGCGGAAGGGTTACGCAACACCGACGCGCTGGCGCTCCAGCGTAACAGCACCCTTGAACTCGCCTATTCCGCGGTGAATCCGTACACCTTTGCCGAGCCGACCTCGCCGCACATTATCAGCGCCGATGAAGGTTGTCCTATTGATTTCGCCGTGCTGTCCGCCGGATTGAGGACGCTGGAAAATCAGGCCGACTGGGTGCTGGTTGAAGGGGCTGGCGGCTGGTTTACGCCGCTTTCGGACACGCAGACGTTTGCTGACTGGGTGCAGTCCGAGCAGCTTCCGGTCATTCTGGTCGTCGGCGTCAGGCTGGGATGCATCAATCACGCCATGTTGACCGCGCAGGCCGTACAACAGGCCGGACTGCGTCTGGCGGGCTGGATAGCCAACGACGTGGTTGCGCCGGGTAAACGCCATCAGGAGTATCTGGCGACGCTCAGGCGCGTCCTTCCCGCGCCGTGCCTCGGGGAAATCCCCTGGCTTGCTGACGGCGCGGAAAATGCCGAAACCGGGCGTTATCTCGATCTCAGCGTCTTGCTTCCCGCGACATCCAGTGAGCAATAAGCTCGTCATCCAGTTCGTTAACGTGGCCATGCGCCACGTTACGCCCGCGATAGAGCATACAGAAACGGTCAGCCACCCGGCGGATAAACGACAGCTGCTGCTCCGCTAACAGCACAGTCATACCTAACTCCCGATTTAAGCGCACCAGCAGCTGCCCCAGCTTCTGGGCGAAGCTGTGCCCTGCACCGTGCAGGGGCTCATCGAGGATCAGCAGGTGAGGACGGTTCACCAGCGCATTAGCCAGCGCCAGCTGGTATTGGTCGTCCGGAGAGAGCGTGTTGGCACGTGTCTGTCGCACCCCATAGAGCGCCGGAAACAGGTCGTAAACGTCATTTTTTGCGTTCGGGTTAGGTTTCCCCGTCGCGCGCATGGCGATATGCAGGTTCTCCTCAATCGTTAGCTGGGAGAAGATCCGCCTGTCCTGCGAGACATAGCCAATCTCCGGGCCGGAACGCTGTTCTGGCGGCGGGTTTAGCAAATCACGCGGCGGCGCGCCCGCCTCATACCAGATGATGCTGCCGCTTTCGACAGGCACCTTCCCGGCGATGCAATTCATTAGGGTGGTTTTCCCCATGCCCGGCAGGCCAACGACGCCTGTACACATCCCTTGCGGAAAATCTAAATCCACATTCCATAGCGTATGTTGACTTCCGTAAAACTGATTCACAGCACGCAGACTCAACATCTTTCTCTCCTTAAAAATGTGTGTAGGTGAGGCTCGAGTTTGAATCTGCAAAACCCCTGCCATAAAGCGGAAAGTGATTAAAAAAGCGACTTTTTTAGGAATAAGTCACCGGAAAGCGGTTTATAAAAAACCGGATTGCACATTGACGGTGCCGCCGGTGATGAGTTGTGGTGCAGAACCCTAAATGATGAAAATGTGAGCAAGATCCCATCGGTTGGTTATGAATGACGCAACTGTTAATCAGCAAAAAATAGCTATAAAAATTTTTTGTCGCCGTCTCGTGGGAAAATCCGGGAATTTGCAGAGCGCCAGTCTGTATGGGCTGGAAGCAGTTATCCACTATTCCTGTGGATAACCATGTGCATTAGAGTTAGAAAACACGCGATAAGCGAGAGAAGACGCGGCTTTCGCCCAAATTGACGCGAAACGCGGCTTTAGAAAATATCGTTTATTTTTTAATTGCTTAGATAAAAGCAATTCCCGTCATGAAAGTGTCACCGGTTGCCATAAAACTATCATTACCTGGCTTGACAAATGTTAAAAAAGAAAAAGTTCTGGGGATAACCTGACCTGACTGGTGTTTTATGTTGCCACTGTCCAAATTTTGGCCGCTATCGCGCTAATCATTCAGGCGCTATGCTAAATATCCTGACATGCTACTGGTTTTTCATCCAGTGTTTTTTGCTGGCATTCCTGGCAACAAGGAGTAAAATTACACACCTGCCGCTTATAACGTCATCAGGTTGTCGCCCATGAGTAAACCGTTCAAATTGAATTCTGCTTTCCGTCCATCAGGCGATCAGCCTGAGGCGATCCGTCGTCTGGAAGAGGGGCTGGAAGATGGGCTGGCGCACCAGACGCTGCTGGGGGTAACCGGCTCAGGTAAAACGTTCACCATCGCCAACGTGATTGCGGATCTCCAGCGCCCAACGATGGTGCTGGCACCCAATAAAACCCTGGCGGCGCAGCTATACGGCGAAATGAAAGAGTTCTTCCCGGAAAACGCGGTGGAGTATTTCGTCTCCTACTACGATTACTACCAGCCTGAAGCCTATGTGCCGAGCTCTGACACCTTCATTGAGAAAGATGCCTCGGTGAACGAACACATCGAGCAGATGCGACTGTCGGCCACAAAGGCGCTTCTGGAGCGTCGTGATGTGATCGTCGTTGCCTCGGTTTCCGCGATCTACGGTCTGGGCGATCCGGATCTCTATCTCAAGATGATGCTGCACCTGACGCAGGGGATGATCATCGACCAGCGTGCGATTTTGCGTCGTCTGGCGGAGCTGCAGTACACCCGCAACGATCAGGCCTTCCAGCGCGGCACCTTCCGCGTGCGCGGCGAAGTGATCGACATCTTCCCGGCAGAATCGGACGATATGGCGCTGCGCGTCGAGCTGTTTGACGAGGAGGTCGAGCGCCTGTCGCTCTTCGACCCGCTGACCGGACACGTTGAGTCAGTGATCCAGCGCTTCACCATCTACCCGAAAACGCACTACGTGACGCCGCGCGAGCGTATTGTGCAGGCGATGGAAGAGATCAAAGTGGAGCTGGCGGAACGCCGTAAGGTTCTGCTGGCGAACAATAAGCTGCTCGAAGAGCAGCGCCTGAGCCAGCGTACCCAGTTTGACCTTGAGATGATGAACGAGCTGGGCTACTGCTCCGGCATTGAAAACTACTCGCGCTTCCTCTCCGGACGCGGGCCCGGCGAGCCGCCGCCGACGCTGTTTGATTACCTTCCGGCCGACGGTTTGCTGGTGATCGACGAATCCCACGTCACGATCCCGCAGATCGGCGGGATGTACCGCGGCGACCGGGCGCGTAAAGAGACGCTGGTGGAGTACGGTTTCCGCCTGCCGTCAGCGCTGGATAACCGTCCGATGAAGTTTGAAGAATTTGAGGCGCTGGCGCCGCAAACCATCTACGTCTCGGCCACGCCGGGCAACTACGAGCTGGAAAAATCCGGCGATGAGGTGGTGGACCAGGTGGTGCGTCCGACTGGATTGCTGGACCCGATTATCGAGGTGCGTCCGGTGGCAACGCAGGTGGACGACCTGCTCTCTGAGATCCGCGCCCGTTCCGCCATTAACGAGCGCGTGCTGGTGACCACGCTCACCAAGCGTATGGCGGAAGACCTCACCGAGTATCTCGAAGAGCACGGCGAGAAGGTGCGTTATCTTCACTCGGATATCGATACCGTGGAGCGCATGGAGATCATCCGCGATCTGCGTCTGGGCGAGTTTGACGTGCTGGTAGGGATCAACCTGCTGCGAGAAGGTCTGGATATGCCGGAGGTCTCGCTGGTGGCGATTCTGGACGCGGATAAAGAGGGCTTCCTGCGTTCCGAGCGTTCGCTGATTCAGACCATTGGCCGCGCCGCGCGTAACGTCAACGGTAAAGCGATTCTGTACGGTGACAAAATTACCCCGTCGATGGCGAAAGCGATTGGCGAGACGGAACGCCGCCGCGAGAAACAGCAGCGCTACAACGAAGAACACGGCATTACGCCGCAGGGGCTGAACAAGAAGGTGGTGGATATTCTGGCGCTGGGTCAGAACATTGCCAAAACCAAAGCGAAAGGACGCGGCAAGGCGCGTTCAGTGGTGGAAGAAGATACCGTCGTGCTGACGCCGAAAGCGCTGCAGCAGAAAATCCACGAGCTGGAAGGGCAGATGATGCAGCACGCGCAGAACCTGGAGTTCGAAGAGGCGGCGCAGATCCGCGACCAGCTTCATCAGCTGCGGGATCTGTTTATCGCGGCATCATAGGTTAGTTTTGCCCGGTGGCGCTGCGCTTATCGGGCCTTATTGTCAGCCCAGCGCCTGAATCGCCTTCTCCAGCGCCTCGCGCAGCAGATGGCGATCGTGGCGATATTTGATGTCTGAAGCCTCCAGCGGCTCCTGAATCACCACACGATCGCCGATGCCGGACACATCCACCTTCGGCCCAACCACCACGCCGTCAATGATCTTCTTACCGACGTAATGCTCCATCAAGCTGAGTTTATCCGCCAGCGACAGGCTTGCGGCTGCCGGACTCAGCTCACGGCCTAAATTGCCGATGTAAACCATCGGGGCAGGAGTGCGGCGCAGCGCCTGTGCCAGCTCTTTCACCAGCAGAATGGGTATCAGGCTGGTGTAAAAACTGCCCGGACCGATCAGGATAAGATCCGCTTCCCCGATGGCCTCTACCGCTTCTCGCGTGGCGGGCACGCTCGGATAGGTCATCAACTCCGCTGGCGGCAGGAGGAGCTGGTCGATATTCACCTCGCCGTAAACTTCATGCCCTTCGGCGTCGATGGCCATTAAGTCAACCGGTTGTTCAGACATGGGGATCAGGAATGCGTCAACTTTCAGCAGATTACGGATCAAGTTAATGGCTTCCAGAGGCCGTACGCTCAGGTGATCCAATGCCTTTAACATCAGATTTCCAAGGTTATGCCCGGAAAGTTCGCCATTTCCGCCAAAACGGTACTCGAACATCGCCGATGCGACGCTCGGCTCGGTAATTAACTGGTTCAGGCAGTTGCGCATATCTCCCCAGGCAATGCCGCCTTCGGCACGACGAATGCGCCCGGTTGAGCCGCCGTTATCGGTGGTAGTCACTATCCCTGTCAGCCTTGAGCCGAGTGACGATAAAGAGGACATAACCCGGCCTAAGCCGTGTCCTCCGCCAAGAGCGACCACTCGGTCAAGATCCGCAAAAGTGCGATTGCGCATACGTATTCCTTATCACGTTCGATCGCGTAACAGTAACCTAACTACCCCTAAAAGACGATGCCTCACCCGATGCAAAATGACGTATATCAATGTGAATATGCGGTTTTTAGGTATTCTGTAGCGAAAATGCAGGATTGATTCGCTATATACGTAATTATATAGCGAAAGGCGATAATGGCGCCGTGAGAATTTCCGCGCTACTATCGCCCTAACCACGTTTTCAAAAATGAAAACATACACTCTAGCCCTTGTGCCTGTGTCGAAAGATATGGCGCTCTGGCCGTGGCGAATTTGCCACCAGGGTACAGAAAGAAATGACTGTGCCTCCCGATCTGGAAAGGTGTACATGGCTTCACAACTTACTGATGCTTTCGCGCGTAAGTTTTATTACTTACGTCTGTCGATTACCGATGTGTGCAACTTCCGTTGCACCTACTGCCTGCCCGACGGCTACAAACCGGGCAGCGTTACCAATAACGGCTTTCTCTCCGTGGATGAAGTGCGCCGCGTCACGCGCGCCTTCTCTGAGCTCGGCACCGAAAAAGTTCGCCTTACCGGCGGTGAACCCTCGCTGCGCCGCGATTTCCCCGACATCATTGCCGCCGTGCGTGAAAACGAACGTATCCGCCAGATTGCGGTGACCACCAACGGTTACCGTATGGCGCGCGACGTGGCCACCTGGCGCGATGCGGGCTTAACCGCCATTAACGTCAGCGTGGACAGTCTGGATGCCCGCCAGTTCCACGCCATTACCGGCCAGGATAAATTCCAGCAGGTCATGGACGGTATCGATGCGGCATTTGCGGCCGGCTTCGAAAAAGTCAAAGTCAACACGGTGCTGATGCGTGATGTGAACCATCACCAGCTCGATACCTTCCTGGCGTGGATTAAATCCCGCCCCATTCAGCTGCGTTTTATTGAGCTGATGGAAACCGGCGAGGGCAGCGAGCTGTTTCGCCGCCATCACATCTCCGGCATGGTGCTGCGCGACGAGCTGCTGAAACGCGGCTGGATCCACCAGATCCGCCAGCGCAGCGACGGTCCGGCGCAGGTCTTCTGCCATCCTGATTACGAAGGCGAAATTGGGCTTATCATGCCTTACGAGAAAGACTTCTGTGCCAGCTGCAACCGCCTGCGCGTCTCCTCCGTGGGCAAGCTCCATCTCTGCCTGTTCGGCGACGGCGGCGTGGACCTTCGCGATCTGCTGGAAGACGATGCTCAGCAGGACGCGCTTGAAGCACGCATTTCTGAAGCGCTGACGCATAAAAAACAGACCCACTTCCTGCATCAGGGCAATACCGGTATTACTCAGAACCTGTCCTACATCGGCGGGTAATCAGGCTTAAGAAGGAATCAGAAGATGAGTCAGGTAAGCGCAGAATTTATCCCGACACGCATTGCTATTCTTACCGTTTCCGACCGCCGTGGCGAAGAGGATGATACCTCCGGCCACTGGCTGCGCGATGCGGCCCATGACGCGGGGCATCACATCGTTGATAAAGCGATCGTGAAGGAGAACCGCTACGCCATTCGCGCGCAGGTCTCTCAGTGGATCGCCAGCGATGAAGTTCAGGTGGTGCTGATCAATGGCGGCACCGGCTTTACCGCAGGCGATCAGACCCCCGAAGCGCTAATCCCGCTGTTCGACCGCGAGGTGGAAGGCTTCGGCGAAGTGTTCCGCATGCTCTCCTTTGAAGAGATTGGTACCTCCACGCTTCAGTCGCGCGCCGTGGCGGGCGTGGCTAACAAAACCCTGATTTTCGCCATGCCGGGCTCGACCAAAGCCTGCCGCACCGCGTGGGAAAACATCATCGCCCCGCAGCTGGATGCCCGTACCCGTCCGTGTAATTTCCATCCCCATTTAAAGAAATAAGCTATGTCACAACTGACCCACATTAACGCCGCCGGTGAAGCGCATATGGTGGATGTTTCCGCCAAAGCGGAAACGGTGCGCGAGGCGCGCGCGGAAGCGTTCGTCACCATGCTGCCGGAGACGCTGGCGATGATTATCGACGGCAGCCATCATAAGGGTGACGTGTTTGCAACCGCGCGCATTGCGGGAATTCAGGCCGCCAAACGGACCTGGGATCTCATTCCGCTGTGCCATCCGCTGATGCTGAGCAAAGTGGAAGTGAACCTGCAGGCGCAGCCGGAGCACAATCGCGTGCGCATTGAGTCACTCTGCCGCTTAACCGGCAAAACCGGCGTGGAGATGGAGGCGCTGACGGCGGCCTCCGTTGCCGCGCTGACCATCTACGACATGTGCAAAGCGGTGCAGAAAGATATGGTGATTGGCCCGGTGCGTCTGCTGGCGAAAAGCGGCGGCAAATCCGGTGATTTTAAGGTGGACAGCCATGATTAAGGTGCTCTTTTTTGCGCAGGTGCGCGAGCTGGTGAATACCGATAGCCTGACGCTGGATGCGTCTTTTGATAACGTTGCTGCCCTGCGCGCGCATCTGGCGGCACAAAGCGACCGCTGGGCGCTGGCGCTCGACGAAGGCAAGCTGCTGGCCGCCGTTAACCAGACGCTGGTGGAATTCACCCATCCGCTGAACGCAGGGGATGAAGTGGCCTTCTTCCCGCCGGTGACAGGGGGCTAAGATGGCTGAAACCCGAATTCTGGTGAGTCCTGAGCGTTTTAACGTAGGGACCGAATACGGCTGGCTGGCGGAACGCGATGAAGACGGCGCGGTCGTGACCTTTACCGGCAAGGTGCGCAATCACAACCTCGGTGACAGCGTGAAGGCGCTGACGCTGGAGCACTATCCGGGGATGACCGAGAAATCGCTGGCGGAGATTGTCGACGAGGCGCGAGGCCGCTGGCCGCTCGGGCGCGTCACGGTTATTCACCGTATCGGCGAGATGTGGCCCGGCGAGGAGATTGTCTTCGTCGGCGTGACCAGCGCCCACCGCGGCAGCGCGTTTGCGGCAGGGGAGTTCATTATGGATTTCCTCAAAACCAAAGCCCCGTTCTGGAAGCGCGAAGCCACGCCGGAAGGGGATCGCTGGGTAGAATCTCGCGACAGCGATAAGCAGGCCGCCAGCCGTTGGTAGTTGGTTTACGTGGATGTGTTACTCTTAACGAGTGTGTCTACTTAATCTTAATCAGGAGTGAATCATGGACCGATTTCCGCGTTCCGATTCAATAGTACAGCAGACCCGTAGCGGCCTGCAGACGTATATGGCTCAGGTGTATGGCTGGATGACGGTTGGCCTGCTGCTTACCGCGTTTATCGCGTGGTATGCAGCGAACACGCCGGAGCTGATGATGTTTATCTTCTCCAGCAAAATCACCTTCTTTGGGCTGATTATTGCGCAGCTGGCGCTGGTGTTTGTGCTTTCTGGTCTGGTGCACAAGCTGAGTGCCGGCATGGCAACGACCCTGTTTATGCTCTATTCGGCGCTAACGGGCCTGACGCTTTCCAGCATTTTCATCGTTTACACCTATTCATCCATCGCCAGCACCTTCGTGGTGACCGGCGGGATGTTTGGTGCGATGAGCCTGTACGGTTACACCACGAAGCGCGATCTGAGCGGCTTCGGCAGCATGCTGTTTATGGGGCTGATCGGGATTGTGCTGGCGTCGCTGGTGAACCTGTGGCTGAAGAGCGAAGCGCTGATGTGGGCTGTGACCTATATCGGGGTGGTGCTCTTCGTGGGGTTAACGGCCTATGATACCCAGAAGCTGAAAAACATCGGTGAGCAGATCGACGTGCGCGACAGTTCCAACCTGCGCAAATACTCGATTCTGGGCGCACTGACGCTCTATCTGGACTTCATCAACCTGTTCCTGATGCTGCTGCGGATTTTAGGCAACCGTCGCTAAGGTTGTTTTGCCGGGTGCGGTGCGGTTTGGTGCCCTCACCCTGACCCTCTCCCACGGGAGAGGGAACAAACACTAAAAACGGCAACAAGGTTGCCGTTTTGCTTTTATTTCGCCAGCGCCTTCTCATTCTTCGCCCGTAACTTCTTCGCCCGGCTCTCCAGCACCAGATAGCAGACCGTTGCCAGCGCCAGCGGCAGGAAGTAATACAGCATGCGGTACGCCAGCAGGGCCGCAATAATCGTTCCCTGAGAGACATGCTCCCCGGCCAGCAGGGCAATAAACACCGCTTCCAGCACGCCGATCCCCGCCGGAATATGCACAATCACCCCGGCAATGCTGCTCACCAGCAGCACGCCCAGCACGAAGAAATAATTTACGTCCTCGCCAATCAGCAGCCAGATAATGGCCCCCATCGCCATCCAGTTGGCGCTGGAGACCGCCATCTGCAGCACCGCAAACTTCCACGAGGGCAGCACCAGCTTTTGCCCCTTGATGGTCATATGGCGGCGTCTGGCAAAGGCGCAGGCCCACAGATAAACGGCGATAATCAGCAGGAGTACCATGCCCAGAATGCGCAGCGTGGCCTCATCGATATACCAGTGCGCGGGCAGCTGCACCACGCCGATGGTGAAGATCACCCCGCCGAGCAGAATATAGCCCAGCCAGTTGGTGGTGATGCTTAACGAGAAAATGCGCGTGATGGTCCCGCCCGGCAGGCCGAGCCGCGAGTAGAGGCGATAGCGCATGCCAATCCCCCCAACCCAGGTGCTCAGCGTCAGGTTAAAGGCGTAGCAGATAAACGACACCAGCATCACCTGACGTTTGGCCAGCTTGTGGCCGCAGTAGGCGCGACCCAGCAGGTCATAGCAGCCGTACATCAGGTAGCTCACAATGACCAACCCTGCAGCGCCCAGCAGCACCATCCGGTTATAGTTGCGGATAACCTTCCACACCTCTTCCCAGTCAACTTTCTGCGCGTAGACCACCAGCAGAACCGCGACCGCAATAAAAAACAGCCATGTCAGGATCTTTTTTGCCAGCCGCCAGCGTGGATGCGATTTCGACATCAGGGTTTGCCTCCGTCTTCCGCTTCTATGCGGTCCTGGGTTTCCATTTCGGGTTGTACCGGCGGGTCCACCTGCGCCAGCTTAGGCGTATGCGCCGGCAGCCAGCCGACCATCGCCGGGAAATGCCGCAGAAAGTGGAACACCACCACGCTGATGCCCAGGTTCCACCAGGTGCGTTTGGGAACCATGGACTCATCCACACGCACGCAGTCATTGACGATTAGCGCCTGCAGGTTATCCCGCAGGGTCTGATTAAACTGACGATCGTGAATGATCAGGTTGGCTTCAAGATTCAGCGACAGGCTCAGCGGATCGAGGTTACTGGAGCCCACGGTGGCCCAGTGATCGTCCATCAGCGCGACTTTGCCGTGCAGCGGCCGACGGCGGTATTCGTAAATCTGTACGCCGCCCTTCACCAGATAGTTATAAAGCAGCCGCGCCCCGACTTTGACGATCGGCATATCCGGTTCGCCCTGTACAATCAGCTTCACGCGTACCCCGCGCCGGGCCGCATTGCGCATGGCGTGCAGCAGGCGATAGCCGGGGAAAAAGTAGGCGTTAGCAATAATCACTTCGCGCTTCGCGTTGGCGAGCATCTTGAGATAATGACGTTCGATATCGTCCCGGTGCTCGCCGTTATCACGCCAGACGAAAAGGGCCTGCGCTTCGCCTGGCTTCCGGTTCTCTTCCGGGCGATGACGTCGTCGCCACCAGCGGCGAACGGCCTCTTTCCCCGGCAGGTTCTCCAGCTCAAACAGCAAAATGTCCTGCACTACCGGGCCTTCAATGCGAATGGCGTAATCCTGCTTCGCTTCCGGGCCGTAGTCGGACATATGCTCCGCGGAGTAGTTAATGCCGCCAACAAACGCCACCGTCTCATCCACCACCACAATTTTGCGGTGCATCCTGCGGAAAAGGTTGGTCCGCATGCCGAAAAGGCGAGGGCCGGGATCGTAGTAGCGGAACACCACCCCCGCGGTGGTCAGTTCGTTGACGAACGCATCGCTGAGGTCCGGCGAGCCATAGCCATCCAGCAGCACTTCAATTTTGACGCCGCGCTGGGCGGCGCGCAGCAGCACGCTGTGCAGCTGCTTGCCGACGTTGTCTTCGAACCAGATAAAGGTTTCGAGGATCACCTTCTGCTGGGCATTATCAATCGCCTTAAACACGGCCGGGTAATACTCGTCCCCGTTGACCAGCAGCGTGATCCGGTTGCCTTCCTGCCAGGAACATTTCATAGGTGGATCTCCGCGCTGAGCGGCGCATGGTCGGAAAGATGCCGCCAGTTGAGGAGCGCCAGGGCGGTTGGGCTGCTGGCGTGGGCATTTTTCACATAGATGCGGTCAAGCCGCAGCAGCGGGAAACGGACCGGAAACGTGCGCGCAGGCCTGCCGTTGGCGCGCGTAAAAACCTCCTCCAGTCCGGCCTCCACCTTCAGCGGATGATTTGCCCGCTGTCGCCAGTCGTTGAAGTCGCCCGCGACCACCACCGGTTCACCTTCTGGAAGCGCATTGGTCCATTCGGCCAGCATTTTCAGCTGCGCCTGACGATGGGCTTCGCGCAGGCCCAGGTGAACGCAGCCGACATGGATGGGCAGCTCAAGGTCGGGAGGCGTAATGCGGCAGTAGAGCAGGCCGCGTTTTTCGCTCTCCCCGACGGAAACGTCGCGGTTTTCATAATGTTCAATGGGATAACGCGACAGCACCGCGTTGCCGTGATGCCCTTCCGGATAGACCGCGTTGCGGCCGTAGGCGTAATCACTCCACATGGTGTCGGCCAGAAACTCATAGTGCGGCGTGTCGGGCCAGTTCTCAAAGTGAAGCGGATGCACTTCATGTGCGCCCATCACCTCCTGCAGGCAGACAATATCCGCGCTGACGGTGCGCACCGCGTCGCGCAGCTCCGGTAAAATGAAGCGGCGATTAAATGCTGTGAAGCCCTTATGAATGTTTATCGTCAGCACCTTAAGCGAGAAATGCTGCATTTTTTTCGTCATAAGCTCCTTCCTGAGTGACTATCCCAATGAAAATAAAGTGTAGTCGGCGTCACAAAAAGATGCGGCGTTACGGAATTTTCCGTAAAGTGCGGTAGTCTGATTAAGCAGAGAAAAATCCTTCAGGAGAGAAGCCATGAAGTGGCAACAACGTGTTCGTGTCGCAACTGGCCTTAGTTGCTGGCAGATAATGTTGCATTTACTGGTCGTGGCCGTACTGGTGATGGGCTGGATGAGCGGCACGCTGGTGCGCGTTGGCCTGGGGCTATGCGTCCTTTACGGCGTCACCGTGCTGTCGATGCTGTTCTTACAGCGCCACCACGAAGCGCGCTGGCGCGAGGTGGGTGACGTGCTCGAAGAGCTCACCACCACCTGGTACTTTGGTGCGGCGATGATTGTTCTGTGGCTGCTGTCACGCGTGCTGCAAAACAACCTGCTGCTGGCCCTGGCGGGTCTGGCTATCCTCGCAGGGCCTGCGGTGGTCTCGTTGCTGACCAAAGAGAAAAAGCTACGCGATGTTGCGTCTAAACATCGCGTACGCCACTGAGCCCGTCGTGGCCGCTATGACCAGTAGCGGCCACAAACTTCCCCAGACGATATCCAGACTCGCATCCTTCAGATAGATTTGCTTGGTGATGTCCGTAAAGTGTCGAATCGGATTTACCCACGTCAGATCCTGTAGCCATACCGGCATGTTCTCGACGGGAGAAACATAGCCCGAGAGCAAAATCGCGGGCATCATAAAGACGAATACCCCGATAAACGCCTGCTGCTGCGTCGAGCAGAGCGCCGAGATCAGCAGCCCAAACCCCACCAGCGACAGCCCGTAAATCACCATCGTGAAGTAAAACAGCGCCAGCGAACCGGCGAACGGGATCTGATAGGCCCAAATACCGACTCCCAGCACGATGGTGGCCTGGAACGTCGCGACGATCAGCGCCGGCACCGCTTTGCCGACGAAAATTTGCCAGGTGGCGAGCGGGGAGACCAGCAGCTGATCCAGCGTGCCCTGTTCACGCTCTCGGGCGACGGAGAGAGAGGTCACAATCATCACCCCGATGGTGGTGATCATGGCGATCAGCGACGGCACCACGAACCACTTGTAGTCCAGATTCGGGTTATACCAGTTGCGCACCACCAGCTCGCTGTTGTTGGGCTTCGGTTTGCCGTCCATCAGCTCCTGCTGGTAATCCTTCACCACCTGCTGCAGATAGTTGGCGGCTATCTGGGCGCTGTTGGAGTTACGCCCATCGAGGATCAGCTGCATCGGCGCGGTCTGGAAGGTATCCAGATTACGGGAAAAATCCGCCGGGAACCGCACCAGCAGCAGCGCTTTTTGCGTGTCGATGGTGGGCTGGATCTCCTGCGGGCTTTTCAGCAGCAGGATGTGGGTAAAGGCTTTCGCACGCGCAAAGCGCTGCGTTAGCTCGACGGAGTGTTTGCCGTTGTCTTCGTTGTAAATGGCAATGGTGGCGTTGGTCACCTCCAGCGTGGCAGCAAACGGGAACAGTAATACCTGGATCAGCACCGGCAAGACCAGAATGGCGCGGGTTTGCGGCTCGCGCAGCAGGGATTGCAGCTCTTTGCGTATTAACGTCCATAAACGGTGAAACATGCGCGCTCCTTAATCTAACCGCCGTTTGGTTTTCATCCACGTCAAACCGATAAACATCACCGCCGACGCCATTAAAAACAGCGTGTTGATAATCAGCACTACCGGAATATTCCCCGCCAGGAACAGGCTTTGCAGCGTGCTCACGAAGTAGCGCGCCGGGATAATGTAGGTCACGGCGCGGATGACGGCAGGCATACTGTCTATCTGGAAGATAAACCCTGAGAGCATTATTGACGGCAGAAAAGCGGCGTTCAGCGCCACCTGCGCGGCGTTAAACTGGTTGCGGGTGATGGTGGAGATGAGTAACCCCATGCCAAGCGTGCTGAGTAAAAACAGGCTGGTGATAAAGAACAGCACCACCAGCGAGCCGCGATACGGCACGCCGAGGATAAAGACGGACACCAGCATACAGAGCAGCATCGCCAGCATGCCGAGGAAGTAGTAGGGAATAAGCTTGCACAGCAGCAGCTCGACGCGCGTCACTTCGGTTGAAAGCAGCGCCTCCATGGTGCCGCGCTCCCACTCGCGGGCGATCACCAGCGAGGTTAGGATCGCGCCAATCACCGTCATGATAATCGTCACCGCGCCCGGAATAATGAAGTGCTGGCTGATGGCTGCGGGGTTAAACCAGTAGCGGGTCTGTACGTCGATCAGCGGTTTAAATTCTTCACCCCGATCTTCCGCCCGCTGCATTTGCCACAGCTGCCAGATCCCCTCCGCGTAGCCCTGCACGAAGTTCGCGGTGTTTGGCTCGCTGCCGTCGGTAATCACCTGGATCGGCGCATCGGTATTTGCCCGCGCCATGTTGGCGGCAAAATTCACCGGAATGACGATCAGACCGCGAATCTTCCCGGCCTGCATCTTCTGGATCAGTTCCTGACGATTGTCGCTGATGGTGGCGTCAATGTAGGGCGAACCGGTCATGGCGTGGGTAAAGTCCAGCGCCTCTTTGCTCTGCTGCTCCAGCAAAATCCCGACCCGCAGCTTGCTGGAATCCAGGTTAATGCCGTAGCCAAAGATAAACAGCAGCAGCAGGGGGATCACTACCGCAATCAGCCAGCTGCTGGGGTCACGCACGATCTGCCGCGTCTCTTTAATGCACAGCGCGCGCACCCTGCGCCAGGAAATGGCCTTACTGCGCATGGGCATTCTCCTTATCCCAGTCGTGGATGAGGGTGATAAACGCCTGCTCCATGGTCGGGTCCGGCACCTCATCGTCGGCGGCCTGGTTTTTCAGGTCGTCCGGCGTGCCGTGGGCAATCAGCTTGCCGCGATACACCAGCCCGATGCGGTCGCAGTACTCCGCCTCGTCCATGAAGTGGGTGGTCACCATCACGGTCACGCCTTTTTCCACCATGCTGTTGATATGCAGCCAGAACTCGCGGCGGGTGAGAGGATCAACGCCCGAGGTCGGCTCATCCAGAAACAGAATATCCGGCTCGTGCATCAGCGAGCAGGCCAGCGCCAGCCGCTGCTTAAAGCCGAGCGGCAGCTCGTCGGTGGCGTGTGAAGCAATGTTCGTTAACCCGAAGGCATCGCTCATGCGGCGGATTTTGTCGTTCTGCGCCCGCCCGCGCAGGCCATACACGCCGGAGAAAAAGCGCAGATTCTGCTCGACCGTCAGGTTGCCATACAGGGAGAACTTCTGCGCCATGTAGCCCAGGTGCTGGCGCGCCTTGCCGGAGCTGACCTTCAGGTCCATATCGAGCACCAGCGCCTTGCCGGACGTCGGCACCAGCAGGCCACACATCATTTTAAAGGTGGTCGATTTTCCCGCGCCGTTTGGTCCGAGCAGGCCAAAAATCTCGCCGCGCTTCACGGCAAAATTCACGTTATCGGTGGCGGCGAAATCCCCGAACTTTTTGGTGAGGGATTTGGCTTCGATCACCGTTTCTCCCGGCGTGCCTTCCACCGTGTGCAGAATCGCCCCAAGCGGCGATTCTGACGTGCCCGCGCCGCCCAGCAGGTCGATAAACGCGTCCTCAAAGCGCGGCGCGGTCTCTTCCATCTCAATCGTCGGCATGCCGGGCGCATGGCGAATATCGTCGACTGTGACCTCTTTTTTGAGGATCACCCGTACCGAGCGGCCCTGAATCATCCCGTCGCTGACCTGCGTCAGTTTGAGCACCCGCTGCAGCAGCCTGCGGTTGGACTCCTGCGGGCTGTGCAGCAGAAAGCTGCGCCCGGCCATGCTCTGCGTCAGCGTCGTCGGCTCGCCCTGATAAAGCAGTTCGCCTTCGTTCATCAGCAGCACGTCACGGCACTGCTCCGCTTCGTCGAGGTAGGAGGTGCTCCAGAGGATCAGCATCCCGTCGCCCGCCAGCTCGTGCACCATCTGCCACAGTTCTCGTCGCGAAATCGGGTCCACGCCAACGCCGGGCTCGTCCAGCAGCAGCACCTTTGGCTCGCCAACCAGCGTGCAGGCAAGCCCCAGCTTCTGCTTCATCCCACCGGAGAGCTTGCCCGCCAGCCGGTCGGTGAACGGGCCGAGGGAGGTAAACTCCAGCAGGCGGGCGAAGGTTTTCTCCCGGGTTTCGCCGGTGACGCTGCGCAGGTCGGCGTACAGGTTCAGGTTTTCCATCACCGTCAGATCTTCATACAGGCCAAACTTCTGCGGCATATAGCCGAGCATGGCGTGGAGCGCGCCGTCATCTTTTATCGGATCCAGGCCCAGCACGCTGGCCGAGCCTTCATCCGGCTTCAGCAGTCCGGCCAGCATCCGCATCAGCGTGGTTTTCCCCGCGCCGTCCGGGCCGACCAGCCCGGTCACATAGCCCTTCTGGATAGTGCAGTTCAGCGGCGCGACAGCCGGTTTGTCCATTCCCGCGAAGCGTTTAACCAGATTGTTGAGCTGAATAACCGCGTCATTCATGTCGTTCCCCGTTGTCTACTTTTACGGTGACGGGCATGCCCTGGCGCAGCGCGTCGTCCGCATCGGTCACGATGATGCGCAGGCGATACACCAGGTCGGTACGCAGGTCCGGTGTTTCAACGGTTTTCGGCGTGAATTCGGCGGTAGGGGAGACAAAGCCCACTTTGCCGTGATACGGCTTGTCCGGGCGACCGTCGGTATAGAGCAGCAGCTCGCGGCCCGGCTGCATCTGGCCGAGATTCGGTTCATCAATGTAGGCGCGCACCCAGACCGGGCGGGTCAGGGAGAGCGTTAAGACGGTGCTGCCCGCGCTGAGCATGCTGCCGGGCTCCACGGCGCGGGTCATCAGCGTACCGTCAGACGGTGCGATTAAGGTGGTGTCGTGCAGATCGAGCTCTGCCTGCGCCAGCTGCGCTTGCGCCTGTTCAAGGCTGGCTTTCGCCTGGGCGATATCCTGCGGGCGGTTACCGGTGTGGTACTGGCTTAACTTATCCTGCGCGGATTTTAGCGTTGCCTGCGCCTGGTCGCGGGACGAACGCGCATTTTCCAGATCGTTGGCGGAAATGGTGCGGCTTTTCCACAGCCCCTGCTGGCGCGCGTAGAAGTTCTGCGCGTAGTCATAGGCGGCCTGCGCCTGCTTAACGGCGGCGGCGGCCTGGGCAATCTCTTCGTCGCGATAGCCGGCCAGCATCAGGTCATACTGTGCCTGGGCGACGGACACGCCTGATTTGGCTTGAAGCAGCGCATTCTCATAGGGCGCTTTGTCCAGCATCCCCAGCGTCTGCCCGCTTTTAATGGCATCGCCTTCGTCCACGCTCAGCGAGGCGAGACGACCGCCTACGCGGAAGCTCATGTTCACCGTGCGAATATCCACGTTACCGTACAGCGTCAGGCCTTTATCCTGATGGCCTTGATACCACAGCCATCCACCGACGCCTGCGGCAAGCAAAACAACGACCACCAGAATGATGGCGACAGGTTTTTTCATGACTTCGGGCTCCTTTGCGTTAAGCCTTGCAGGATCAGATCGAGATGACAGGCGATCACCTCGCCTATCTGCGCGGCTTTATCCTCATCAAATTGTGTCCAGCCGGTACGTAACAGGATGGTTTCCCTGCCCAGACGGAAGGCAAGGATTTCACCCAGCAGGGCGTGGGTATGCAAAATTGTCTCGGTATCACTGGCGTCCCGCCCGGTATAGGCGGCGATCAGCCGGGTCAGGTGGGTATGCATCGGAGCAATGACCCGATCGTGTACCCGCTGGTAGGCGGCAGTGGGGGAGAGCTGCTCGCGGGAGATAAACTTGCTCAGGTTGAGCGTATCGTCGTGCGTCAGCAGGCGGATCATGTTGTTACAGGCAGTGAGGATCAGCTGGCGGATGGCCTCGCGATCGGGCGACGGCTGGCCGAGCAGCGCGGTGGCCTCCTCGACGTGTGGGTGAAACTGCGTGCCGATAAAATCGGCGATCCACTCGGCGCAGGCGAGATATAAATCCTCTTTTGAGCCAAAATAGTAGGTAATCGCCGCAATGTTCTGCCCGGCCAGCGCGGCGATATCGCGCGTGGTTGCATGCAGGCCGTACTCACCAAACTGCGCCAGCGCGGCGGCGATAAGCTGGTTTTTGGCCTGTTCACCTTTGGTTGTTGTGGGTGTCGTATTCATGGCGGCATTAAGAATTAATCAATCGATTGATTAAGATTATGCCTGATTCCCGCTAACGTCGAGGGAATGCGGAGGGATATTTTATGCGCCACGTCACAAAAGCTGCTACACTCCGCTCCTTCGCGACATTGTGGTTTTTGTCCTCTCAATTGTTATATCTCCCTGAAAACTACACCTGTGATGGTCGGGGCGGTTCGGAGTTTTTATGTCTTTTGATTCCCTTGGCCTGAACCCGGAAATTCTGCGCGCGATCGCAGAGCAGGGCTACGTTGAGCCAACCCCAATCCAGCAGCAGGCGATCCCCGCCGTTCTTCAGGGACGTGACCTGATGGCCAGCGCCCAGACCGGCACCGGTAAAACCGCGGGCTTTACCCTGCCGCTGTTAGAGCTGCTGGTAAAAAATCAGCCGCACGCCAAAGGCCGTCGTCCTGTTCGTGCCCTGATCCTCACCCCAACCCGCGAGCTGGCCGCGCAGATTGGCGAGAACGTGCGTGACTATAGCCGCTATCTCAACATTCGCTCGCTGGTGGTTTTCGGTGGCGTCAGCATCAACCCGCAGATGATGAAGCTGCGCGGCGGCGTGGACGTGCTCATAGCAACGCCGGGCCGTCTGCTTGACCTCGAACACCAGAACGCGGTGAAGCTCGATAGCATTGAAATTCTGGTGCTGGACGAAGCCGACCGCATGCTCGACATGGGCTTCATCCATGATATTCGTCGCGTGCTGGCCAAGCTGCCCGCGCGTCGTCAGAACCTGCTCTTCTCTGCGACCTTCTCCGACGAGATCAAGGCGCTGGCGGAAAAGCTGCTGCATAACCCGCTGGAAGTGGAAGTGGCGCGCCGCAACACCGCCTCCGAGCAGGTGACGCAGCACGTTCACTTTGTGGATAAAAAGCGCAAGCGGGAACTGCTCTCCCAGATGATAGGCCAGGGTAACTGGCAGCAGGTGCTGGTCTTTACCCGCACCAAGCACGGTGCCAACCACCTGGCTGAACAGCTGAACAAAGACGGCATCCGCAGTGCGGCGATCCACGGTAACAAGAGCCAGGGCGCGCGGACCCGTGCGCTGGCGGACTTCAAGTCCGGCGACATCCGCGTGCTGGTGGCCACCGACATCGCTGCCCGTGGCCTCGACATTGAAGAGCTGCCGCACGTGGTGAACTACGAGCTGCCAAACGTGCCGGAAGATTACGTGCACCGTATCGGCCGTACCGGCCGTGCGGCGGCCACCGGTGAAGCGCTCTCTCTGGTTTGCGTGGACGAGCACAAGCTGCTGCGCGACATCGAGCGCCTCCTGAAGAAAGAGATCCCGCGCATCGAAACCCCGGGCTATGAAGTGGACCCGTCAATCAAAGCCGAGCCGATTCAGAACGGTCGTCAGGGCGGTCGCGGTCAGGGCGGCGGCGGTCGCGGCCAGCAGCCGCGTCGTGCCGAAGGTGGCGCGCCGAAGTCATCCGGCAAACCGCCGCGTCGTAGCAACGACGGCAAACCGGCCGGCGAAAACCCGTGGCGCAGCGGCGAAGGCAAGCCGGCAGGGGAAGGGCAGCGTCGACGCCGCCCGCGTAAACCTGCTAACCCGCAGTAATATGGAAGCCCGGTCGTAAAGCCGGGCTTTTCTTTTTGCGGCAGAGAAGAGAAAGTGCCACAATAGTGGCTGTTTATACAGTGTTTCAGGTTTTCCGATGGCTTTAACCGCTGCGCTGAAAGCGCAAATTGGCGCATGGTATAAGGCGCTACAACAGCAGATCCCCGACTTTATCCCCCGAGCGCCGCAGCGGCAGATGATTGCCGACGTGGCAAAAACGCTCGCCGGGGACGACGGGCGACATCTGGCGATTGAAGCCCCGACCGGCGTCGGGAAAACCCTGTCGTATCTCATTCCCGGCATCGCGATTGCGCGGGAAGAGGATAAAACGCTGGTGGTCAGCACCGCCAACGTGGCCTTGCAGGACCAGATCTTTAGTAAAGATTTACCGCTGCTGCGCAAAATCATCCCCGATCTGCGGTTTACGGCCGCCTTCGGCCGCGGGCGCTACGTTTGCCCGCGTAACCTGGCAGGGCTTGCCAGCAGCGAGGCGTCGCAACAGGATTTGTTGGCGTTCCTCGACGACGATCTCACGCCAAACAACAAAGCCGAGCAGGAGCTCTGCGCAACGCTGAAAGGCGATCTTGATGGCTATAAGTGGGACGGCCTGCGCGATCACACCGATAAAGCCATCAGCGACGATCTGTGGCGCAGGCTCAGCACCGACAAAGCCAGCTGTCTGAACCGCAACTGTCACTACTACCGCGAATGCCCGTTCTTCGTCGCGCGGCGCGAAATTCAGGAAGCCGAAGTGGTGGTGGCTAACCACGCCCTGGTGATGGCGGCGCTGGAGAGCGAAGCGGTGCTGCCGGAGCCGAAAAACCTGCTGCTGGTGCTCGACGAAGGACACCATCTGCCCGACGTGGCGCGCGACGCGCTGGAGATGAGCGCGGAAATTACCGCGCCCTGGTTCCGCCTGCAGCTGGATCTCTTCTGCAAGCTTGTCGCCACCTGCATGGAGCAGTTCCGCCCGAAAACCACGCCGCCGCTGGCGGTACCGGAGCGTCTGAGCGACCACTGTGAAGAGGTTTACAGCCTTATCTCGTCGCTGAACAACATCCTGAATCTTTATCTTCCGGCAACCCAGGAGGCCGAACACCGTTTTGCCATGGGCGAACTGCCGGACGAGGTGATGGAGATCTGCCAGCAGCTGGCGAAGCATCTGGAAAAGCTGCGCGGGCTGGCGGAGATGTTCCTGAACGATCTCAGCGAGAAAACCGGCACCCATGACGTTGTTCGCCTTCACCGTATCCTTCTGCAAATGAACCGTGCGCTGGGGATGTTCGAAGCACAGAGCAAGCTCTGGCGGCTGGCCTCGATGGCGCAGGCGTCGGGCGCGCCGGTAACCAAATGGGCCACCCGTGAAGTGCGCGACGGGCAGGTCCACCTGTTTTTCCACTGCGTGGGCATCCGCGTGGCCGATCAGCTGGAAAAGCTCATCTGGCGCAGCGTGCCGCACGTGGTGGTCACCTCCGCCACGCTGCGCTCCCTGAACAGTTTTTCTCGTTTGCAGGAAATGAGCGGGCTTAAAGAGAAAGCGGGCGATCGTTTTGTCGCGCTGGACTCGCCGTTTAACCACTGCGAGCAGGGGAAGCTGGTGATCCCGCGCATGAATTACGAGCCGTTCATCGACAACGAAGAGCAGCACATTGCGGAAATGGCGGCCTACTTCCGCGCACAGGTTGAGAGCAGGAAATACCCCGGCATGCTGGTGCTGTTTGCCAGCGGACGCGCTATGCAGCGCTTCCTCGAACACGTCACCGATCTGCGTTTACTTCTTCTGGTGCAGGGGGATCAGCCGCGCTACCGGCTGGTGGAAACGCACCGCAAACGCATTGATAACGGCGAGCGCAGCGTGCTGGTGGGATTACAGTCCTTCGCGGAAGGTCTGGATTTGAAGGGCGATTACCTGACGCAGGTACATATCCATAAAATCGCCTTCCCGCCTATCGATAGCCCGGTGGTGATCACCGAAGGGGAGTGGCTGAAAAGCCTCAACCGCTATCCGTTTGAGGTGCAGAGTTTACCTGCGGCATCGTTTAACCTCATTCAGCAGGTCGGTCGCTTGATTCGAAGCCACGGCTGCTGGGGAGAGGTGGTGATTTATGATAAACGCCTGCTCACCAAAAATTACGGCCAACGGCTACTGAACGCGCTGCCGATCTTCCCGATCGAACAGCCAGAGGTGCCCGAGGTAAAAAAACGCCCGGCAAAACCAGCCGCCGGGCGCAAGAAAAGCATCCGTGCTAAGGGGCGCGGTCCTACTGGTAAATGAAGGTCACCTGCACCACGCTGCTGAACGTTCCTGCCGTGACCGGCAATGAGGTGGCGTAATAGCGGGCGGCCAGCGGGAAATCCGCCGTGTGATTGTTCTGGTTGATCAGCACGCTGAAGCTGGCGTCCGGGGCAAGCGAGATCTGATCCTGCGGGTCGGCAAGCTCCAGCGCCAGTCCTTTCGCGGTTCCGGTGCTGGCGAATTTAGTCGGATGAAGGCTGTCTGGCTGACCGTGAAAGGTGGCCGTGGCCAGCACGGAAGTGGTTGGGCATTTCGACAGGGTTAAGTCGAATGATTTCCATTGTCCGGTATCGCCCACATCCTTAAAATCGCCGGTATTCGCTGTGCCCAGATTGACCGTCAGGTTCTGGCTGGCGCTGTCCACCTGGCAGGAGTTGGCATAAATGTTTCCGCGAACATCGAGTTGAATTTCTTCCGCCAGGCTCTGGCTGGCCACTCCAATCAGTAAAAGGGTTAATAACATTTTCATTTGTAGGCTACCGTAATGGTTGCGACGGTATTCGCCGTTCCGGGCGTCACCTCCGAACTGGTTTGTTCGTAAGAGACGCTGAAGGGATATTGCGACTGGATATTGGCATAGGCGGTAAAGGTATTCATATATTGCCCGAAAACAGGTATCTGGCCGTTAAAGAGCATTTTCACCCCCACGCCGGTGGCGACGCCGCTTTCCGGCGTTAATTTGATCACGCCGGGAAAATTCGTTTCATAGCCATTGGCGCTGGTGATCATCATTTCCGGCTGTACATCCCGATCGCAGAGCATGCCGATATTGAATACCGACTGGGAGACCAGTGTTCCCGGACCGGTAAAACGGCTCACCGGAAAATCACCCAGCGTGACGGTCAGGGATTTAGGTGACACCGAACAGGTCACTGCTTTTACCTGAACATTGCCTGAGTAAGAGAGGGTATTAGGGTCACCCAGGGCCTCAACGCGTCCCACTGCAAGGTTGAATTGCGTATTGCTCATTGTCAGTGCGCCCGAAGCCACGGTTTCGCTGGTTTTTACCAGTTCCAGCATCACGTCAAAGCTAAAGGGGATGGTAGAGTCGCTGTTTATCGTACCGGAGACCTGACCTACGGGCATATTCGCCGAACAAATCTGGTCCGCTGCGCCGGTCACGCGCTGTCCTTTATCATTTCTTAGCGAGATGCCGATACCAGCAACGCCTGTTTCATAGACGCCAGGGAGCCCGGGGCTCTCTTTGCCGAAGCCGTTGTAGCACGCGATGATTGGCTGACCCGCATCCGGCGCGTAGTAACAGTTTCCCGATATGTGCACGGTGCGTTCAGTTCCCGGAATGGTCGAACCTACGGGCAGGCTGGTGGAGACCGAAATCGACGTTAATGATAGTAGCGCGGGCAGGCTCGGCGATTGGCAAGAAGCTTTCGCATGCGGCATAAAGAGTGCCGCCGTCGCCAGAACTAAAAGTAAGAAAAATGATCTTGCTATCTGCATCATGATCGGTCCGGTGTTAATCAGTGACACTGCGCCGCAGCGTTAATAATGTTGGTGTTATCTTTCTCTTGCATCAGGGCGTAATCGGCGACGCAATGCTCGCTCCCCTCCTTGCCCCAGGAAACGAAAAGGCGTCCGTGCTGCGGCAGTCCGGTGAGATACACCACGCCGTCGTTACCGACGATAAATTCACTGCTCTTATCTTCCGTGGTAACCGTTGCGCCGAAGGGTAGCGGTTTGTCTTTCCAGGCCAGCGTCATTAAGACGCGGTTGCCCACGCGTGTATCGAAGCTGGCACGAACTATCGCGCCGCGTGTTGGTGTAACCGTCTGCGAGGCGTGCGTCACGTCGGCATCTTCTGGCAGTGTCTCCGTGTCCAGCGAAATTGGGGTGTGACGCCACGGAGTGACAAACGGCACCAGCGTATAGCCGCGATAGTCCGTTTCCACGCCCGTCTGGTTGGCAACGTGTGTGCCATGCGTGCCCGGCGCTTTAATCAGCACCACGGTTTCTCCCAGGGTCTGACCGAAGGTGATGCCGTCAGAGTGGGCGACAATGCCGCCCTGGATCCCGGCGTTCACGGTGTGCTGATGGCTGTCCTGGCTTACGCCGCCGTGCACTTCACCGTAGGTGCCTTTGTAATCCGCATTCATACTGGTGGCGGTGTTGTTATTGGCGCTGTCCAGCCCCTGCTGCACGTTCCAGCTCAGCTTGTCTCCCTCCAGCGCGGTACCATTCAGCCCCAGGTTGTGGGTGGTGCCGTCTTTACTGTTGTTCAGGCTGTAGTTTGCCCAGGTGTTAGGCAGCCAGCGGTCGAGTGGAACCGACACGTTGAGGCCGATTTGTCGGTCATAGCTGATGGATTTACCGTCCTCGTCCGTGTCGTTGCTGTTTTTATTGACGCTGTAGCTCAGGCTATAGCTCACGCCGTGCCAGCTGTTGTTGTAGTTAACGCTCAGGGAGGTCATATCCTGACTCTGGCTCCAGTAACGCTCTTTCACCAGGCTTAGCGTCACCGAACCCCACTTGTCGCCCAGGGTCTGGTCGATGGTGGCCTCCGCCCGCGAGCGGCGCTGCTGTGGAGCGGACCAGTCGTTTGTACTGGTCCAGGACTCCATGGTGTCCTGCAGGGTATAAAAGCCTTTGCTGTTGTAGCGATAACCCGCCAGCGAAAAGTTAGTGCCGGTCGCGGTAAAATTTTTGCTGTAGCGTAGGCGAAGGGATTGCCCTTTGCTGGTTTTGCGCTTTTTCAGTAACGCTTTGGCGCGGGTAACGTCTACGGAGAACGCTCCGAGATCGCCAAAGTTTTTCCCTGCGCCGAGCGCGGCGGAGTGGTAATGCGAACTCTGTTGCGTACCGCCGTAAACGGTGACGCCGTGTGACAGGCCATAGATGGCGCTTCCCTGGGCGAAAGGGGTCTTTTCAACCTCTTTATCGTATGAACGGTAGCGCCCCGCAGCGACGCTGTACTTCAGGTGTTTTTCCCGCTGCAGCACCGGCACGGAGGCAAACGGCACCACGAAATGACTCTCGCTGCCGTCGGTCTCTTTTACCGTGACGTTCAGATCGCCGCTGCTGCCGGTAGGGTAGAGATCGTTAATCTCAAACGCGCCTGGGGCGACGGTGTTTTGGTAGATAACGTAGCCATTCTGGCGAACCACCACCTGGGCGTTACTGTGCGCCGTACCGCGTACCACCGGGGCATACCCGCGCTCGCTGTCCGGCAGCATGTCGCTTTCGGTAGCCAGCTGTGCGCCAGTGTAAGAGACACTGTCGAAAACGTCGGCCTGGGTGCTGCTCTGTCCCACGGTCAGCTCGCTCTTCAGCCCCACGATATCGCGCTGGGCATAGGTATAGACCGTGTTCAGCTTGCCGTCGTCCTGACCGCCATCCGAATTGCGGTTCCAGGTGCTGTAATTACGCACGCGCCAGGCACCAATGTTAAAACCGGGGCGCAGGTTAATAAACTGGCTGCTGTTGTCCGCTTCCCCTTGCTGGCGAGCGCGGCTTTGGCTGGCGTTAATGCTATAGTTCAGGATGCCCGCGGTGATCCCTTCGTCATACTCTTTCGGATCGATATAGCCGCGAGGCACCTGGCCCAGAGCCGACTGGGGAATACTCAGCAGTAGTTGCTGGTTTTTGATGCGGAAAGTTGCCGAGGCCGAAGGAATGGCGCTGAGGTCCGCGCATTCCCCTTTTGCCGCCAGCTTTGGATAATCTTTGGTTTTGATGCCCAGACGCGTTAATTCATCCAGACTCAGGCAAGGCTGCAGGGAATCTTCTCCCTGAGCATCTTTTTGTAATGTAAAAAGGACGTCACGGGTGTCGATTTTATTGTTATTGACGAACACCGTGACCTGATATTTACCAGGCGCCTGACCGGGACCTTTTTCATAAACAGAGAGATCGGTCTTTGCCTGCTCTGGATTATCAATATCCAGCAGGGCAGGGTTAAAATAATCATCAGCGTGGGCCTGCAGCGCGCAGCATGTCACCGCTATTCCACAAAAAGTGGGCAGCATTTCACGCAGTCGACGTAATAGCGGCTTATTTGTGCTGTACATGATTATTCAGGCGTCAACAGAGTATTAACGAACGGATGCAGACCAGGTTTTACTGATGCTTCCGTAATCGGTAATGACCGACCAGCTTACGGTGTTACCGCGCATATTTGCCGGAAGAGCAAAGCGGGTAGAGGTATTTGGCACAGCCCAGGTCGCTTTTGCCACTTTTTGGCCGTTCAGCGTAACGCTCTGGAAATTCATATAGAAAGGCGTGGGGTTGTTTACCACCAGATCATTGCCTTCGCGGTGCCATTCCAGTTTGTCAGCAACTGCTTCGGGTTTACCTTTAATCGATGCAGGGCGATACAGCAATTTAATACGGGTATTAATGGCTATTTGTAATGTATTAATGCCCTCTTCATGGCTTGAAGAAGGAATGGCTTTAATATTTAACCAGTACAACGACTCGCGGTCTTCTGGCATATTTCCGCCGGTGCGGACCACACGCAACACGTTATCTTCTTTAGCGTTCAGACGGAACAGCGGTGGAGTAATCAGAAATGGCGCTTTACCGCCTTTTTTCAAACCGGTATCCACCCAGGACTGTACCAGATAGTTAATCTCATCCGGATTGGAAATCCCAATCGAAGACTCTTTTTTCTCTCCCTGATAAACCAGTCGGGTGCCATTAATAATCACACCTGCATGGGCTGTTACTGCGGTCAGTAAAAGTGCGCTTAATAAATAACTGTGTCGCATAAATCTGTCTCAATGAAAGAGGAAATATTAGCCTTCGCGTGAAGACGAATATCTCCTCATTGAACGTATCAGTTATAAATCACTGTAAAAGTAGAGGCTGAGTTAGCCTGGCCGGCAGTGATCGATGCCTGAGTCTGAATATAACGCGCGCCAAACTCCAGATTATTTACCGTCGTTCCAGCAGCTAAAGGGTACTGCTTGGAAGGCGTATATAAACTGACAGGCTGTTCGGAAGAATCAACCAGCTGAATCGCCACGCCAGCTGCAGTCGTCGCACCCGGGGTCAAGGACAGCGTGGTGTTATTGTCCGCATCTGGCGTACCACCGAAATTAATGGCTGCAGACGTGACCGTTTCCGGGCAGTCTTTTAACTGAATATCAAATTTCGTTAAGGTGCTGGTAGAGCCTACACCTGTAAATGTTGTTTTGGATACTTTGCCCAGAGCAACATTCAGCGGACTGCTTAAGCCGTTAACGACCTGACAGGCGGAATCGATAATTTCACCTGTGAAGTTAATTTGCCCTTCACCGGTGGATGCTGCGAACGAAGATGCAGAGCATCCCAGAGCGGCAGCAATGAATAAACCTAAAGTGACTTTTTTCATATTTAAACCTGTATGTTTCTCCTTTCGACATCTGCATCCCGCATTATTCGAAGTTATGTCTCAACTACTCACCGCTGGTTATTTAATCAGAAAACTCGGGTCGGGAAAGGTCCTGCGCGGCTTCCAAATAATTCAATTAATTCTTGCAAAATAATTTTTCTCAATAAAACAATTAATTATAAAAATCAGCAGGGCGGCCAAAAAAACTAACGGCAGAGTCATTATCAGGGCTATATTGTTGATAACCTGCTGTAAGGAGAAATGTCGTGGATTATCGTAAAATTATCAAAGAGGTAGGGCGTGGGAAGCATCATGCCCGCGACCTGGACCATGAAACTGCTCGCGCGCTTTACACCCGTATGCTTAACGGCGAGGTTCCGGAGCTTGAGTTGGGCGGTATCCTTATTGCGCTGCGTATTAAAGGCGAAGGTGAAGCGGAGATGCATGGCTTCTATGAAGCCATGCAGGCACAAACGCTGCGCTTAACGCCGCCGGTGGCAAAACCTATGCCGATCGTGATCCCGAGCTACAACGGTGCGCGCAAGCAGGCAAATTTAACTCCGCTGCTCGCTATCTTATTACACAAGCTGGGATTCCCGGTGGTGGTGCACGGCGTAAGCGAAGATCCCACCCGCGTGCTGACGGAGACCATTTTCGGGATGTTGGGGATTGAACCAACGCGTCATGCCGGTCAGGCGCAGGCTAAGCTGGATGGCCACCAGCCTGTTTATATCCCAGTCGGCACGCTCTGCCCGCCGCTGGAGAAGCAGCTTGATATGCGCTGGCGCATGGGCGTGCGCAACAGCGCGCATACTCTGGCGAAACTGGCCACGCCGTTTGGCGAAGATGCCGCCCTGCGTCTCTCCAGCGTCTCGCACCCGGAATACGTGGCACGCGTGGGGCAATTCTTTGAGGCAATTGGCGCAAGGGCGCTGTTGATGCACGGCACGGAAGGCGAGGTTTATGCGAACCCGCAGCGCTGCCCGCAGGTCATGCTGATTGATTCTTCAGGTACGCGCGCCATTCTTGAGCGTGGGGAAGAGAATACCGGTGTGATATTGCCTGAGGCAAAAGATCCCCATACTACAGCCCACTGGATTGAGCAGTGCCTTGCCGGAAATGTTCCTGTTCCGCATTCGATTAAGCTGCAAATGGCCTGCTGTTTGCTGGCAACCGGCGAAGTGGAATCTGTCCAGGCCGGGCTTGAACGTGTAGCGCAGGCGTTTTAGACAAAAAAAAGCCCGTCCAGTGGCGGACGGGCAAGCAAGGGTAACAACAACAGGGTCAATGAGGGTGGAGCAGCTCACCAGAGGGTATGGCGAGGGGACAGCATTCATTCAGTCGATTACTTGTAGATAACCGCGGTACCGCTCAGCTTGTTATTACCGTTAGCGGAAGTAATGGTGTATCCACTTGCACCAGCAGCAGCGGCTTTTTCAGCCAGTTTGGCTTCCAGGCCGTCCAGCGTGGTGGCGCCATCAGCACTGACCACACCGACTTTATTCATGTTCTGTGCCTGAGTAGAAGAGACAGGCTCGACAGCGAAAGCGCCGAAAGACAGAGCGGACAGGGCAACAGCAGCTACAGCATATTTGATGGTTTTCATAATTAATCTCTCGCAGGTGTTTCTGTTAAGGGGACGATGTTCCGTCGATGTGATAAGTATCACGGTTTTTCTCGAGAGATAAAATCGAAGAGAATTGACGTGGTTGCTCAAAAAAATTGAATGACAAATAACTTATTGAATATTAATAAAATCAAATCACCGCTTTACACTTCTTGCGGATACGCTTTACAGAAGTGAAATGAAGGGCACATTTTGCTACGCGGTTCGCTAAAAATCGTGAGCGTAAAGCTAGGGGAGTGCGCGGTTAGCTTAGGTAAAGGAAAGTCAACGTAGCTGGCTGTCTTTCGAACCTCTGCGATTATATCCCGAGTGCGATGAGTTTTTCGAATCTTTATGCTGCTGACAGGTGATGCAAAGCCTTACGCCGGGAATGGCTTTTCGGCGCGCTTCCGGAATGGGGTCTCCGCATTCTTCACATTCAGTTAGGCTTTCGCCGCGCGGAATTTCACCGCGGGCACGCGCAACCGCATCTTCAATAGTACTGTTGATCTGTTCGTTAACAGCGTCGTCATTTGCCCAGCCGGAAGCCATAGCGCCCTCCTGAAATCGGTTTAAGGTATACGTTCACTATGGGGTTAAAAAATGAACAATCAAGGCGAAGGGAGAAGAGAACTGCACCCGTTGGGCAGATGCAGTCTTATGGAAGAGAAAGATTATTTATAGATGGTCGCAGTGCCGTACATATGGTTGTCTCCGCCAGCGGAGTTCACCACGAATCCTTTTGCACCCTCCTGGCGGGCTTTTTCAGCAAGTTTAGCCTGTAGATCGTCAAGGTTACTGGCGCGGCTAACCGAAACGGTGCCCGCAGGACGAAGCTGGCTGGTGTCGGTACTCTGGGTCAGCGGCTGAACGGCCATGGCAGAAAATGACGCGGTCGTCAGGGCGGCTGCGATAACAGCAAGGGTCAGGTACTTTTTCATAATCACATCCTCATGAGGAAACAACAGGTGATTCCCCTTAAGTTTAGAAGCCTGACGAGTGTGACTTAGCGCAAATATTTGATGATGATCTGCTTATTTTTTGAACGATATAAGTTGACAATTCGCTGACGGATCATAGACATAAAGGTGCTTGATTTATGGCGAGTTTCTAAGCGCCGCAGAGAAAGATTTACCGTTGAGCCAGCACAGGGTATCTTACGCCGCTGTTTAAAGGAGAATGCCATGACTGCCCAAAAGCCGGGATTACACCCGCGAAATCGCCACCGCAGCCGCTACGACATGAACGCGTTATGCCTGAGCTGCCCGCCGCTGCAGGACTACCTTGTTCAGACCCCAGCGGGTGAGCCCTCGGTCAACTTTGCTGATCCGCAGGCGGTGAAAATGCTGAACAAAGCCCTGCTGGCGCATTTTTACGGTGTGGCTCAATGGGATATTCCGGAAGGCTTTCTCTGTCCACCCGTACCGGGCCGGGCTGATTACATTCACCACCTTGCCGACCTTCTTGCCGAAGGTAATGAGGGTGTTGTTCCACAGCAGGCCACCATTCTGGATATAGGCACCGGGGCAAACCTGATTTACCCGCTGATTGGCGCGCATGAATACCAGTGGCGCTTTACCGGAAGTGAAATCGGTGACGAGGCCTTTGCCAGCGCCCAGGCGATTATCAACGCTAACCCGGGATTAAGCCGCGCCATTCGCCTGCGTCGACAGAAAGATACGGCTTCGATCTTCAACGGCATTATTCACAAAAACGAAAGCTATGACGCCACGATGTGCAATCCACCTTTCCATGATTCGGCGGCATCGGCCCGTGCGGGCAGCGAGCGCAAGCGCCGCAACCTGGGTCAGGCTGAGGATGCCGCGCTGAATTTCGGTGGTCAGCAGCAGGAGCTCTGGTGTGAAGGGGGCGAAGTGGCGTTCATCCTGCGCATGATTGCGGAAAGCAAACAGTTTGGGCGTCAGGTGAAGTGGTTCACGACGCTGGTATCCCGCGGAGATAACCTGCCGCCACTTTACCGCGCCCTGACCGAGGCGGGCGCCGTAAAAGTGGTGAAAAAAGAGATGGCGCAGGGTCAGAAGCAAAGCCGCTTTATCGCCTGGTCGTTTATGGACAATAACAAACGTCGCAAATAGCACTCCGTCGTAGGCCGGGTAAGGCGAAGCCGCCACCCGGCAACCAGGCTACAGCGTCGGCTCCTGCGGAGGGAGCGGCGATGCGGGCGGCGGCAATACCTGATACGTCTGCACGGGCATCCGCACGTTCGCCAGATCGAAGTGTTTTTTCACCATGCTGTCGAGGGCAAAGCGCACCGTCCACTGCTTCAGCGGCTGGGTGGTGAACGACACGCGCAGGGTAAACGCCGTGTTCGTCAGCCCGACAATGCCGGCAAATGACGGCTCGCCAATCACTAGTCCGCGAATATCCTCCATCTGCATCAGCTCTTCTACCGCATCGCGCAGCGCCTGCTTCGCTTTATCGGCATCCTCATGACGATCCACATCGTAGTTCGCCACCACGGAACCAATGCCGCGCACAAAGTTGGCGAAGGTGGTTATCGAGGACCAGGGAATGATGTGGTACGCCCCGGTGTCCTGGCGCACGCCAACTGAACGGATGGACATCCTCTCAACGGTGCCGGTTAACGGCCCGATGGTTACCAGATCGCCCGTGTTCATCCCGTTCTCAAACTGGATAAAGATGCCGGTAATAATATCCTTCACCAGCGTTTGCGACCCGAAGGAGATCGCCAGGCCCAGGGCACCGGCACCGGCCAGCAGCGGGGCGATATTCACCCCGATTTCCGACAGCACAATCATGATGGTGATGGTACTGATAATGACCGCCAGCGCGTTACGGAACAACGTTAACAGCGTTCTTGCCCGAGCGCTGGGCAGGGGACGGCCGTGAATATCCGACACCAGACGGTTCTCGATAAGGCTCGCCAGCAGCGTCCAGCCGACGGCAGAGAAGAACAAAATCAGCGCGATGCGAATCAGGATGTCGACCGTTTTCTCACCCGCACCGTTGTGCAGCCAGTTCCAGAAATCAAACAGGCTCCAGGCATTCAGGAGCAGCATGATCGCCACGCAGACGGTGAGGATGCGCGCCACCTTGAGCGATACCGACATCCAGCCGTTTACCCGTTTTTGCAGTTCCGGGTAATTACGCTGTACCTGCGGCGACAGGGTGATGGTTTTCGAAATCCAGCGCGACAGCAGCCCCGATACAAACGCCGCGATCCCGATAATGGCCAGGCTTTTGAACGTCGCCCCCATCATAAATTTCAGGCTATTGCCTGGGTCGAACAGCGAGAAGAAGCACAATACGATGAAGTAGGCGCTTGCCAGCCAGTGCCACACCAGGGCGAAAGCGCGGATAAAGAGGCTAAAGAACGAAAGGGAGCGATCGGCCAGATTCAGCAGGCTTTGGGTAATGGTTTTTTTATTGTGGAAGATAAGATACAGCGACCAGACGGTAATGCAGATCATGATAATGACGTTTGCCAGCGCGCCAAACTGGACGTTTACCTGGTTGGAGATGATCGGCACGGCAACCAGCAGACCGTAGCCAATCAGCCCGCTGAGCACGCTCAGACGCAGCGCCCAGTACCTGGCGCTCGCATCGCGAATTGAGAAGGGACGTAGCTCCGGTACGTGCGGACAAAAGAGTAACCGCAGCAGCGCCTTGAAGAACTCGATCAGGGCAAAGGCATTCAGGAAAAGCGACTGCTGAAAGGCGATGGTTTTATTGCCTGCGTTCAGCCTGTCGGCGAGCATCTGGCCTAAAAACAGCGTCAAGGCCAGCAGCAGTAAATCGATGATAAACGCTGAGGCGATCATCAACGGCAGGTGCAGCCAGCTGCTTTTATGCTGATTCTTCCTTCGTCCCCATTGTCCCATTTTGCGGTACAGCGGCCACGCGCACAGGCGCACCAGCCAGTAAAAAAGAAATACCGCACCGGCCAGCATCAGGAACTGCGTGGCGGCGGCGGTAAACGTGTGTGGGTTAAACGGCTTATGCGGCGATCCAATCAGGTTGCGGTAGAGCTGAGCAAAGCGCGAGGAGAGGGCTTCCCCATAGTGGCGGCTTACGTCGGTGACATTTTCCAGCACCGTTTTTTGCTCCTCCACCTGGGGTGGGGTGATAGCAGGCACCGGCTCCTGCGGCGGCGTGGCGGCCACTTTCCTCAGCTGGCTGATGAGTTCCTGCCGGGAGGTGTCGTTCTCAAGGACGTCGGCAAGGGCGCTGTAGGCGGCTTTTTTCTGTTCGACATCCGGTTCCGGCGGGGGAGTATTTTGCTGGCTGGCGGTTGTTCCGGTGGTCACGCCGGGGATCGCGACGGCGAACGATGGCGCACTAAACAGGCTAATCAACAGCAACAGGATCCACGGCACGGCGTCCTCCGGTGAAAATGTCGAACAAAATGATAAGTATAGAAGTCGGGACGCGGAGGGGGATTTTTGGGAACAATCTGGCGTAAAAAAGCCGGGCATGCCCGGCTTACGTGTAAAGCGAGAGATCAGGATACGTGCTGCAGGAACTCCTGCAAACGCTGGCTCGGCGGGTTCGCAATCAATTCCTGCGGGTTACCGTCTTCCGCGATACGGCCTTTATCAATAAAGATCAGGCGGGACGCCACTTTCTCAGCGAAGCCGATTTCGTGGGTCACGATAACCATCGTCATCCCTTCTTCCGCCAGATCCTGCATGACTTTCAGCACCTCGTGGCGCAGCTCCGGGTCGAGTGCGGACGTAGGCTCATCAAACAGCATCATTTTCGGTTTGACCGCCAGGGCGCGGGCAATCGCCACGCGCTGCTGTTGACCACCGGACAGCTCGGAAGGGTAGTGGTGCGCGCGTTCAGCCAGGCCGACTTTCGCCAGCAGATCTTTTGCCAGCGCTTCCGCCGCCGCTTTGTTGGCACCGCGCACGCGCAGTGGGCCAAACATCACGTTCTCCAGCGCCGTCAGGTGCGGGAACAGGTAGAACTGCTGGAACACCATGCCCGCTTCCTGACGAATCAAGCGCTCGTCGACTTTCGGGTCGTTCACCTTCAGGCCATCGACGATCAGATCGCCGCTGGTGATCTCTTCCAGCTTGTTGATGCAGCGCAGCAGGGTGGATTTACCGGAGCCGGATGGCCCAATAATCACCACCACTTCACCCTGTTTAATGTTCAGATCGATATTGTGCAGCACCTGGGTTGGGCCAAAGTGCTTGGAAACGTTTTTAAATTCAATCACAGGATTTTCATCCTTCTTTCAAGACGACGCAGAACGAAGCTCAGAACCAGAGTAATGATCAGGTAGACAACGGCTACCGCACTCCAGATTTCCAGCGCGCGGAAGTTGCCAGCAATGATCTCCTGACCCTGACGGGTCAGCTCGGCCACGCCGATAACAATGAACAGCGACGTATCTTTAATGCTGATGATCCACTGGTTGCCGAGCGGTGGCAGCATGCGACGCAGCGCCAGCGGCAGAATAACGTGGCGGATCGTTTCGCGACGAGAAAGACCTAACGCCAGACCGGCTTCACTGAAACCTTTATGAATCGACAGCACCGCACCGCGGGTGATTTCCGCAATATAGGCACCTGAGTTGATCATAATGGTGACGACGGCTGCGCTGAACGGGTCGATGCGCAGGTCGGTGAATGCCATTGGCAGGGCGAAGTAGATGAACATGACCTGCACGACAATAGGTGTGCCGCGGATCACTTCGATGAAAACCAGTGCGATGTGGTTTGCGATCCAGCCGCCGTAGGTGCGAGCGAAACCGGCGACAAGACCGATAATCAACCCACCAACCAGACCCAGGACCGAAATCCACAGAGTCATTTTAGCGCCTTCAAGCAAGATAGGAATGGCAGGCCAGATGGCGCTCCAGTCAAACTGCATGATAATTTCCTGTTACTGTTACCGTGTTTCAAAAATAGCAGGGGCGAAAGGTCGCCCCCGAGTGAACGTCATTTTTACGTCTTATTATTTAGGCTCGGTACCGAACCATTTTTTGTAGATTTCGTTATAGGTGCCGTTCTCTTTCAGCGTTTTCAACGCGCCGTTAACTTTCGTGCGCAGGTCGTCGCTGCCTTTCGGGAACGCGATACCGTACTGCTGTGCTTCCAGAGACTCGCCAACGGCTTTGAACTTACCGTTACCAGCTGTTTTGATGAAATACAGGATGTTAGGCGTGTCGTGCAGAACAGCGTCAGCACGGTTGGTGCCGAGTTCCATGTACGCGTTGTCGATGTTCGGGAACTGGCGCAGGTCTTTGGTTTTGATATTTGCTTTCGCGTAATCAACAGAACCGGTGCCGCTCTTCACCGCAACCACTTTGCCGTCGAGATCTTTCACGCTTTTTACGTCGTTATTATCGGCTTTGACCATGACCAGCAGGCCGCTTTTGTAGTAGCCGTCAGAGAAGTCGATCGCTTTTTTACGTTCATCGGTAATGGTGATACCTGCCAGCGCCAGATCAACGTTCTTGGTTTGCAGTGCCGGGATAATGCCGCTGAAGTCCATAGGCTTCAGGGTGTAATCCAGTTTGAGTTCTTTTGCGATAGCGGCCCACAGATCCACATCAAAACCAACGTATTTATCACCCTGTTTGAATTCAAACGGAACGAACGCCGTGTCGGTCGCCACAACCAGTTTGTCGGCAGCCTGAGAGGACACTGCAAAAGCCAGGGTAAGTGCAGCCAGTGAAACTTTTAATACAGACTTCATAGCATTTCCTTTTATATCCACGGGGCGATCCCCTGCGAGAACAGCTGGCACAATGAAAAAATCGTGCCAACTTTACAAGCTATTGTTTTGCAAAGGGGATGATGTCATGCATTGCACAATTAATGGGGCAATGAGGTTTTATTGCACCAAAGTGGAGCACTGTTTTGGTGCGCTTCGTTTGGCTCAACTGACGGGGAGATATTTAGCGTAAATTCTGACGAAAAAACAATCTTCCGTTAACGGTTGTGTGAGGTGATTATTACAATTTTTTCACTTTTGCACTGTCTCAGGCAAAAAACGTGCACCATAGATGTGCAAAACCCTCACCGGAAGGCGAGGGTTTGATAGAAATTTCGTATGAATTATTCGATGTTAGATTCGATGAACCACAGGAATTGATCCAGGTCGCGGGACGCGGCGGTAAAGATATCTGCAGTATCTTCATCTTTGGCTTCGCCAATCGCTTTGCGCACATCGTTTGCCACAATCGCGTAGCGGTCCGCCAGCTCTTTCAGGTGATCCTGAACGGTATGGATATCGAGCGGATAACTCTTCAGAGGCGTTTTGCTGTTGATCACCTGTGTGGTTCCCAGCGCCACGCCGCCTAGCTGAACGGCACGCTCAGCCATCGTATCGAGGTGGGTAACCAGTGCTGTGCGGAAGCCATCCAGCATTTCATGAACGGCAATAAAGTTTGCACCGCGCATATTCCAGTGGGCCTGTTTGGTGATCAGCGAAAGATCGATGAACTGGATCACCTGGCGATTCAGCAACTCAATGGTCGCTTTTTTGTCGCTGTCCGGTACATCGTTACGGGTATAAAGCAGATTAGACGCTTTCGTTTTCACCAGTTTAGCGGTACTCATAATCTCATATCCTCTTGATGTTTATGTCCCAGGTAATTACGGAACTAAGTATAGCACCGGATTTTTTCTCTGCGGTTTGGCTGTGCCTATCGGTTTAATAGCGAGAAGTGGGTTGAGAATTTAATTTATTGAAATTAGTGACTAATTTTTAAATTTATACAGATCAATCTTAATTGCTGGATGGGGACACAAACGTAGAGGGATATTTCGAAAATAGCGTAAAGTGTGTAAGAAATTATAACGTCTGCCTTTCTGGCCTTTATTCTGCATGACGTGGAAGCCATGCAGAATATATGGCCTTAGCTGATATCCACCTTTTCAACTTTAGGTTCCGGGCGCATAGTGAGCGTAGAGCCCATTGAAGCCGCGATAATCGAGCAGAGCGCCAGCGTCTGGGTCAACGTGAGGGTTTCGCCGAGAAACACCATGCCGGAAATGGCGGCAAGGGCAGGCTCCATGCTCATCAGGGTGCCAAATATGCGTGTCGGCAGACGCGTAAGGGCAATCATCTCCAGAGAATAGGGGAGTGCGGTAGAGAGAATCGCGACTGCCAGCCCGATGGGCATGACGGACCATTGCCAGATAGATTCTGTTGCCTGCGCCATGCCGATGGGCACAAATACGATGGCCGCAATCAGAGAACCCAACGCCACCGTTGCCGGACCGTGCTCTTCGCCTGCACGCTGTCCCGTGAGAATATAGACAGCCCAGCAGGCGCCTGCACCCAGCGCCAGCGCGGCGCCCGTCAGATCAATCTCAGCGACACTCTGGCCCAGCGGCAGCAGGAACCATAAGCCCAGAACGGCTAGCACGACCCAGATAAAATCGACCGGACGTCGCGAGGAGAAAAGCGCCACCGCCAGCGGACCGGTAAACTCCAGCGCGACGGCGATCCCCAGCGGTATCGTCTGTATAGAGAGGTAGAACAGATAGTTCATCGCCCCCAGGGAGAGTCCATAAAACAGCAGGGGTAAACGCTGCTCCTTTTTGAAGCGCAGACGCCAGGGTTTGAAAATGACCACCAGTATCGCCGTGCCCAGCACGATACGCAGGGCTGTTACCCCGGGCGCACCGACCAGCGGAAAAAGTGATTTTGCAAGCGAAGCACCGCTTTGAATGGACAACATGGCAATGAGTATCACTGCGACCGGCAACCAGACCGACGATGTGCGGGATAACCCAGGCATCCTTTCTCCTGTCAGCTTATGTCAAATGAGGTAAAGGTTGCAGTGTAAAGGAAATATGCGGCAACGGTTGAGGCGCTGTTGAAAAAAAACCACGTGAAATCCGTAAAATGGTTAAGCGCTGGTGGATTTATCGCCTGTCAGATTAGGAATAATCTGGATGAATGTAACGGCGCAGACGCGCACTATGCGCATTTAGTAATGAAAATTGCATGTGATTTGAAAGAGATAGCTTAGGCTGGAAACGTTCTGTTACAGGAAAGGTTTCATTAGACATCACGAATCACAAAGAGTTTCGCAAACTTTTTTGATATATTTAAAACTTACGGACTTACTTGAAGCACATTTGAGGTGGTTATGAAAAAAATTGCATGTCTTTCAGCACTGGCCGCTGTACTGGCTGTTTCCGCAGGTACCGCTGTAGCTGCTACTTCTACTGTTACTGGTGGTTACGCTCAGAGCGACTATCAGGGCGTGATGAACAAAGCTAACGGCTTCAACCTGAAGTATCGCTACGAGCAGGATAACAACCCACTGGGCGTGATCGGTTCTTTCACCTACACCGAGAAAGATCGTTCTGAAAACGGCGCATACAACAAAGGCCAGTACTACGGTATCACCGCTGGTCCAGCTTACCGTCTGAATGACTGGGCGAGCATCTACGGTGTTGTAGGTGTTGGCTACGGTAAATTCCAGCAGACTGAAAACCAGAGCGAAAGCCGCACTGCAAGCAACAGCGACTACGGTTTCTCCTATGGCGCAGGCCTGCAGTTCAACCCAATCCAGGACGTTGCTCTGGACTTCTCCTATGAGCAGAGCCGTATCCGCAACGTTGACGTTGGCACCTGGATCGCGGGCGTAGGTTACCGCTTCTAATCACTTCGGTGATTAAATAAAAAATCCGCCCACTGTGGCGGATTTTTTTTGGCTTTTTTCCTCTCCCCGTGGGCCAGGGTGAGAGCATCGAACCGCTACTTACTCTTAATATCAAAAATATCCGTACCCAGATGGTTGTAGTCAACTTTCTGTAACTTGAAGTTGGTAACGTACACTGGGGGAGCTTTCTTGTTAGAGACAAACGGGTAAGCCGTTTTTATCTGTTCGGCTGTAATCCCCGTCCACTGCGAGAAGAACTGCAGGAAATCATTTGCCGAACGGCGCGCTTTAATAACGCGATGCGTTTTATCATCACTCGACAGCACCATAAACGGCACCTGGAAGTTCTGCTGGAACTTGTCATCGTGCGCCAGATACTGCACCTCTTTACCACGCTCTTTAAACGCCAGCCCGTGATCCGAGAAATAGACCATAGAGAAGCTGTCGCCCGTATTGCGTAGCTGATCGTACAGCTTGCTCAGCAGATCGTCGGTTTGCGTCATGGTGTAGAGGTAGCACGAGGTCTCTTTGGACTGCACGAACTCCGCGTACTTCCCGCCCGTCCGATCGCAGGCCTGCGGATGCGACCCCATCAGGTGCAGGACGATCAGCTGAGGCTGCGTGCGCGGGGTGGCGAAGACCTGTGCCGTCATTTTCAGCAGCGCTTCGTCTTTGGTGTTTTTGTCGGCTTCAAAATCGCCGTTTTTCAGGAACTGCACTTCGTCAGCCCGTTTGGCGATGCTGGCGATGGCCGTATCGTATTCGCCAATTTGCCCCTGATTGGAGAACCACCAGGTCTGATAACCTGCGCGGTTTGCCAGAGTGACAAAATTATCCTGATACTGCGGTTTACCATCTACCACTCGGTTAAGGGTCAGACCGAGCGATTTCTGCGTTGAGCCGCTGGCCGCGACATAATCGGTAAACAGAGTGCCTTTAACCGAACTCGCAAACGGGGTATTGTCCCAGTGGCCGCCAAACGCCCCCATTGCATCGCGACGCGCGCTTTCGCCAATCACCACCACATAGGTGTGATATTTCGGCTTAACGGCCAGCACGTTCCAGGTGTCTTTCATATTGGAAAGCTCAGCCATGCGCGCCTGTTCGTCGAGAACCTCTTTATTATTTACAACAACGTCTTTAACGAAGCGGAAAACCGGATAGCCGATATTGATGAGCCTTAACTTACCGTCCCAGGGAATATTCTGGATGGGGGCGACAAACGCCACGGCAATGCTGAACACCAGACAGAGTATTTCGATCTTACCCCAGGATTTTTTCTCGCCCGACTGACGGCGGATGGCAATAACGCCCAACGCGAAGATAAAAAGCCCGACCACATAGCTGTACCACGGGAAGATCGTCAGGATCTCCGTCGACTCTTCCATATTGGTCGAGTGCAGCGCCAGCAGGGTATTAAAGTTTGGCGAGCCGTAAGCCTGACCGAACGGGAAATAGAGTGCAGCAACCAGCGAACAGATCCCGATTACTGTTTTTTGCACGCGCGGGGCGGCTCGCCACAGTACATGCAGAATGCAGGTGAAGGCTACCGCGTAGAGCAGACTAAAGGGATAACCCAGCGCAAAGTTAATCAGTAATGACTGCAAAAAGTAAAAACCCGTCCACGGGCTTAAGGCCCGGCTGCGGGTAACAACGGTATCTATCAGGGTTACATTCATAGGTCACTATCATGGATGAAAACGCCATGTGCTCACCCTGGCGTCAAGGGTCATAACCTGCCTGACAGTGCGTGGAGAGGGAATGAGGGTCCGCTTCAGCGAGCCGCAAATTGTGCAGGGCTGCAAGAAGATAGTGCGAGCGCTAAAGAATATCAACAGTTGCTAAGCAGATGTTTTGCGAAGGGGATTGCAAATCCGTAAAAAAGATCGGGAATAAGGCGGCTGAAAGCCAGTTTACAGCGAGAATGTGACGGGAAAATGAAGCGGCGTACCGCAACGCCGCTTAGTTGGAAGATTTATCGTCCTGATGCGGCTTGTTGTTAAACATATCGCACAGCATGTTCAGCAGCATTAAGCGCACTTTAAAGGGGGAGTGGGTAAACACGGTCATGCACCTCTTGAATTCATTCATAAGACCTCCTGAGTTTTGATCCCTTCGATCCATGAAGGGTGACTGCATTACATACAGATATAGCACAGGCTATATTGTATAGCTATGGCTATTTCGTTAATTTTTTGTGCTTGCAGAGCTATGGTTTACAATGTGCGCTCTCGAAACCGGGCGCTGGAAGCGTCACCCCACTGAGGAAGTACAATGAACCGTCGCGCAGGTCATCCGACAATGAGGAAAACGACGCAACTGGTGAATGTTGAAGAACATGTCGAAGGTTTTCGCCAGGTCCGTGAAGCGCACCGGCGTGAACTGATTGATGATTATGTTGAACTCATTTCCGATCTGATTCGTGAGGTTGGTGAAGCGCGCCAGGTCGATATGGCCGCCAGGCTGGGGGTTTCACAGCCAACTGTCGCTAAAATGTTAAAACGCCTGGCCTCCGTGGGCTTAATTGAAATGATCCCCTGGCGCGGTGTTTTTCTGACGCCAGAGGGGGAGAAACTCGCGCAGGAGAGCCGCGAGCGCCATCAGCTTGTCGAGAATTTTTTACTGGTGCTGGGCGTCAGCCCGGAGATTGCCCGCCGGGATGCGGAAGGCATGGAACACCACGTCAGCGAAGAGACGCTGGTGAAGTTTCGCGAATTTACCCTTAAATATGGTCCCTCCGCTGAATGAAAATCCCTGGACTGCAGGCCCTGGCACGCGATCGTTTCTTCCATCTCCTATTACTCATTGGCGCAGGGTTAAGCCTCTTTGTGCCGTTTGCGCCGCAGGCCTGGCCCGCCGCGATTGACTGGCGCACCATCATTACCCTGAGCGGCCTGATGATGCTCACCAAAGGGGTCGAGCTGAGCGGCTACTTTGACGTTCTTGGCCGTAAAATGGTTCGCCGCTTTGCCACCGAACGCAGGCTGTCCCTCTTTATGGTGTTTTCTGCCGCGGTGCTGTCGACGTTTCTGACCAACGATGTGGCGCTGTTTATCATCGTGCCCCTCACGCTTACGCTGCGTAAGCTATGCGAGATCCCGGTCAGCCGGCTGATCATCTTTGAAGCGCTCGCCGTCAATGCAGGCTCACTTCTGACGCCAATCGGCAATCCGCAAAATATCCTTCTCTGGGGACGTTCCGGGCTGTCGTTCGCCGCCTTTACCTGGCAGATGGCCCCTCTGGCGCTGGTGATGATGCTGTCGCTGCTGGCGGTATGCTGGTTTGCGTTTCCTGATAAAAAACTGCAGTACCACAGCGGTACAACGGGCCCGCAGTGGCAGCCGCGTTTGGTGTGGAGCTGCCTCGGGTTATACATCGTCTTTCTGTTTGCGCTGGAGCTGAAGTATGAGCTGGCGGGAGTCCTGCTCGTTGCCGCAGGCTTTGTCGTACTGGCGCGTCGCGTTCTGGTAAGCGTGGACTGGACGCTGCTGCTGGTCTTTATGGCGATGTTCATCGACGTGCATCTGCTTATTCAGCTCCCGGTGCTGCAAACCGTCCTGCACAGCGTCAGCAGTCTGCCGCAGGCAGGGCTGTGGCTGACGGCGATTGGCCTGTCGCAGTTTATCAGCAACGTGCCTTCCACCATTCTGCTGCTCAACTACGTTCCGCCGGACACGCTTCTGGCCTGGGCGGTGAACATCGGCGGGTTTGGGCTGCTGCCCGGCTCGCTGGCAAACCTGATTGCCCTGCGCATGGCCAACGATCGTCGTATCTGGTGGCGTTTCCACATCTGGTCGATTCCGATGCTGGTTTGGGCCGCGGCGATCGGTTTCGGAATATTCCTTCTCATATAGTGCGCAATTTGTCAGTTTTTCCTGGCAAACGTATAGCAACGTCCTAGCTTTAGTGAACGGCATAGTGTGATGCCGCTCACTGACAGGACCGTTGCTGAACTATGGCTGAAGATCAAAACCCGCCTGCTGACGAGCAGGACAAAAACAATAATGAGCGTAAGCGCCCGGGCAAGAAACCGTTAATTATCCTCGGCATTGTCGTCGTGGTAATGGTCGTCGTGGCGCTGGTCTGGTGGTTTTTAACCCGTAACGAAGAGACGACCGACGACGCCTTTACCGACGGCGACGTGGTGACGATTGCCCCGAAAACGGCGGGCTACGTCACCGAGCTGCGCGTGCGTGATAACCAGCGCGTGAAAAAGGGCGATCTGCTGGTGGTCATCGATCCGCGAGATACCACCGCGCAGCGCGATCAGGCCCAGGCCCAGCTTGGGCTGGCTATCGCGCAGCTGCACCAGGCCCAGGCGCAGCTGGCGCTTTCAAAAGTCCAGTATCCCGCCCAGCGTGACGAAGCCAAAGCGCAGGTGCTGAAAGCACAGGCCGATCTGGCGAACGCGCAGGCGGAGTACCGTCGCCAGCGCGGCGTCGACCCGCGGGCAACCACCCAGCAAAGCATTGATTCCGCGAACGCTCAGCTGCGTAGCGCCCAGGCAGGGCTGGCCAGCGCCCAGGCGCAGCTGGAAGTGGCAGAGCAGGTACAGCTGCAAATCCGCCAGCAGGAAACCAACGTTGAAGCGCGCGAGCGTCAGGTCGATCAGGCGAAAGCGCAGCTTGAAACGGCCAATCTGAATCTCTCTTACACCGAAGTCCGCGCCCCGTTCGACGGATTTGTCACCAAACGCAACGTGCAGCCCGGCACGCTGGTGCAGGCGGGAACGGCGCTGTTCTCACTGGTTTCGCCGAACGTGTGGGTGGTGGCGAACTTTAAAGAGTCCCAGCTTGAGCGCATGAAGCCGGGCGATAAGGTCACCGTGTCCGTCGACGCGTGGCCGGATATGGAGCTTGAGGGGCACGTAGACAGTATCCAGCAGGGCAGCGGCTCGCGCTTCTCCGCCTTCCCGGCAGAAAATGCCACCGGTAACTTCGTCAAAATTGTGCAGCGCGTGCCGGTCAAAATCGTGATTGATAAAGGCCTCGATCCGAACAAACCGCTGCCGCTGGGGCTGTCGGTTGCACCGAAGGTGACGGTGGAATGACGGATCACAGCCACGACAGCTGGAAGCCCGCCAGCAATCCGTGGGCGGTGGCGATTGTCGTCACCCTGGCGGTGTTTATGGAAATTCTGGACACCACCATCGTCAACGTGGCGCTGCCCCACGTGGCGGGTTCGCTCTCGTCCAGCTATGACGAATCTACCTGGGTGTTAACCAGCTACCTGGTCGCGAACGGCATCGTGTTGCCCATCTCGGCGTTTCTGAGCCGCGTGTTCGGCCGCAAGCAGTTCTTCCTGATCTGCATCGTCATGTTTACCGTCTGCTCGTTTCTGTGCGGGATTGCCACCGAGCTGTGGCAGATCATCCTGTTCCGCGTGATGCAGGGCTTTTTTGGCGGCGGGCTGCAGCCCACGCAGCAGTCGGTGCTGCTCGACTACTTCAAGCCGGAGGACAGGGGCAAAGCGTTTGGGCTCTCATCCATCGCGATTATCGTTGCACCGGTCCTCGGCCCGACGCTGGGCGGCTGGATCACCGACAACTACTCCTGGCGCTGGGTGTTCTTTATCAATATTCCGGTGGGGATTGTCACGGTGCTGGCGATCTACCAGCTGCTGGAAGATCCGCCGTGGGAGAGCAAATCAAAAGAGAAGCTGACTATCGACTGGACGGGGATCGGCCTGATCGCGTTAGGGCTTGGCTGCCTGCAGGTGATGCTTGACCGGGGAGAGGATGAGGACTGGTTCTACTCGAACTTTATCCGTACCTTCGCGGTGTTAACGCTAATCGGCATTATCGGTGCCATTTACTGGCTGGTGTATGCCAAAAAGCCGGTGGTGGATCTGCACTGCATGAAGGACCGCAACTTTGCCATCTCCAGCCTGCTGATGGCGGGGATGGCGATGATTTTGTACGGCAGTTCCGTGGTGATCCCGCAGCTGGCGCAGCAGGACCTGGGCTATACCGCCACCTGGTCCGGGCTGGTGCTGTCGCCCGGGGCGGTGCTGATTGTGCTGACTATTCCGTTGGTGCTGAAGCTGATGCCGGTTGTACAGACGCGCTGGATTATCGCCTTTGGCTTTACCTGTCTGGCGGTGTCGTTCTTCTGGTCGCGCACGCTGACCCCGGATATCGACTTCGAGACGCTGGTACTGTTCCGCAGCGCCCAGTCGCTGGGGCTGGGATTCCTGTTTGTGCCCCTGACCACCATTGCCTTTATTTCGATCCCAAGACGGCTGAATGCCGACGCGGCGGCGCTGTTCACCATGTTCCGCAACGTGGCGGGCTCGGTCGGGATCTCGCTGTCGACGGCGGCCATCACCGAACGGTCTCAGGCGCACAGTGCGCACCTTGCGTACCACGCCTCGCCGTTTAACGAGCAGTTCCAGCTGGCAATACGCGAAAGCGCCCAGGCAATCCAGAACTTCACCACCCAGGTAGGGGACCCCACCGGGATTGCCACCGGACGCATGTACCAGACCATGATTGAGCAGTCGCGCTTTTTGGCCTACATCGACGTCTTTACCATCCTGAGCGCCGTGGCCTTGTTACTGATTCCGTTTTGTTTGTTGCTCTCGCCGGTTAAGAGCGAGGGGAGTGCAGGAGCACATTGATGATACACAGACGTTTACACCCCCTGATGATAATGATGCTGCTGGCAGGCTGCGCCGTTGGGCCGGACTACCAGCAGCCCGCGCCGCCCGCCGTCACGTACTGGAACGATAAGGGCGACAGCGGGGTAAAATCGCAGACGACCTCCGCCGCGACAAACCCGCGCTGGTGGAAAACCTTCGGTTCGCCGCAGTTAGATAGCCTGGTTGAGCGCGCCATCGCCGGGAACCTGACGCTGCAGCAGACGGTGCTGCGCATCGCCGGAGCGCGTGAGCAGATTAACCAGGCGGGCGGGGCGTTTTACCCGTCGGTGAACGGCAATCTGCAGGCGACGCGCCAGCAGCTTGGGCTGGAAGGGGAGCTGAAGTCCCACGGCGTGTACGACCAGCTGGATAATGTCGATCCTGAGCTGCGGGGCGCGTTAGGCCCCCTGACGCAGCCGATCAACCTCTACCAGGGCAGCTTCGACGCCCAGTGGGAAATCGACCTGTGGGGCAAGGTACGCCGGCAGGTGGAAGCCGCCGAAGCGCAGCAGAAAGCCGCTATCGAGCAGCGTAACGACGCGCTGGTGTCGCTGGAGGCGGAAGTGGCGCGCGCGTGGCTCCAGCTGCGTGGGGCGCAGAGCATTATCGCCACGCTGAACACCCAGATTAAAAGCGCGCAGCAGACGCTGGATCTTACCGAAAGCCGCCAGCGCGGCGGACTGTCTCCACAGATGGACGTGGAAAACGCCCGGGCGCAGCTGGGCAACCTCGAAGCGCAACTGCCGCAGTATCAGGCGCAGGAGCGGCAGGCGATGAACGGCCTGGCGATCCTCCTTGGCAAGCCGCCGGGGGCGCTGGATGCCGAACTACAATCCGCGCAGCCGATGCCCGCGCTGCCGGATATCGTGCAGACCGGCATTCCGTCGACGCTTGCGCGACGGCGTCCGGACGTGCGCGAAGCTGAGGCGAACCTCCATGCTGCCACGGCGCAAATTGGCGTCTCGGTGGCGGAGCTGTTCCCGAGCTTTACCCTCTCCGGGCAGTTTGGCCTGCGCAACAGCGAAACCAACTGGCTGACCGACTGGAGCAGCCACTTCTACAGCTTTGGCCCGCAGGTCTCCATTCCCATCTTCCAGGGCGGGCGGCTGGTCTCCAGCGTCAAGGTGGCGCGCGCGCAGCAGGGGGCGGCGGTGCTGGACTATCGTCAGACGGTGCTCACCGCGCTTGGCGATGTCGAAAATGCGCTGGTGAGCTATCGCACCGACCAGCAGCGTGAGGCAGGCCTGGCGAAAACCATTGATGCCCTGCAAAACGCCTTCGATTTAGCCAGCGACAGCTACCGCCAGGGGATCGCCAGCTTTATCGACGTGCTGGACGCCCAGCGTCAGCTGGCGCAGGCCCAGCAGCAGCGCGCGCAGGCGCAGGTGCAAAGCGCCCTCGATCTGGTGGCGCTCTACAAGGCGCTCGGCGGCGGCTGGGAACCGTATCAGCAGGTGCAATTACCGGACTACAGCGTCTTTGGCAACGCCCCGCGCGGATAAATATTCAGAGGATTGGGCAAGAAACGGACAGGAACACCACATTCGCGATGGCTGAGGGGCGGGTATAACTATCGTGTACCCCTTAAACGACATGCGAGGATTATCTTATGCGTTATCAAAAACTGGGCAATACCGGTCTGTTCGTTTCTGAACTGTGCCTCGGCACCATGACGTTCGGCGGTGAAGGCGGCATGTGGGGCAAGATTGGACAGCTCCAGCAAAGCGAAGCAGAACAGCTGGTGGGCCGCGCGCTGGATGCCGGGATCAACTTTATCGATACCGCGGACGTTTACTCGGAAGGGCGTTCGGAGGAGATAACCGGCCAGGCGCTGAAAAACCTGAAAATCCCTCGCGAGAACGTGGTGGTTGCGACCAAAGTGTTCGGCGAAACCGGAACTGCAGGGGTGAACTCGCGCGGCAGCTCGCGCTATCACATCATCAGCAGCGTGAAGGAGAGCCTGCGCCGCCTGCAGCTCGATCATATCGATCTCTATCAGCTGCACGGCTTCGACCCGGCCACGCCGATTGAAGAGACACTGTATGCGCTGGATAACCTGGTGCAGCACGGCCACGTGCGCTATATCGGCGTCTCGAACTGGGCGGCGTGGCAGATTGCCAAAGCGCTGGGTATTTCCGAGCGTCTCGGACTGGCGCGTTTCGCATCCCTCCAGGCGTATTACACCATCGCCGGACGCGATCTTGAGCGCGAGCTGGTGCCGATGATGCAGAGCGAAGGCGTCGGGCTGATGGTCTGGAGCCCGCTGGCAGGCGGCCTGCTGAGCGGAAAATATGGCCGCGACGGGCAGAGCGAAGCCGGTGGTCGCCGTCTGGAGTTCGACTTCCCGCCGGTGAATAAAGACCGCGCCTTCGACTGCGTGGACGTGATGCGCACTATCGCCGAAAGCAAGGGCGTCTCAGTCGCGCAAATTGCGCTGGCCTGGCTGCTGCATCAAAAAGCCGTGACCAGCGTGATTATCGGGGCCAAACGCGTCGAACAGCTGGACGACAATATCGCAGCGACCAGGATCCGCTTAAGCGAAGACGAGCTCAAACAGCTTGATGCGGTGAGCGCGCTGCCGCGGGAATACCCTGGCTGGATGCTGGAGCGTCAGGGGGAATATCGCCGCAATCAGCTAGCGCAACAGTAACCTTTTTCATCAGGTGATTTTAAATTTCTTTGCCCATCGTTACAGCAATCGGCGAAAGCGGCTTATTTCACTGAGCATGCTTTTGCCGATTCAACGATGGGCTCTGGCGGAAATCAGCAACCGTCTTTGCAGGTTGCCGCTGGATTTTGCTCAAGAACTCTTACCAGCAGGGCTCGGGGTTCTCTTACTACATCCGTTCCAACTGACAGTACTTTGCCGTCCCGCTCTGCTGAATACTTCGCGACAACATCACCGAATGCATTTCGCTGCAGGGCGACTTCTTGTCCTGCTTTTACCGTATCGCCGGGCTTAACGAATACTTCCGCAAACCCACCCGTGGTCGCTCGTATTGAACTGATAGCATTACCAATATACGTTTTATTGCTGCTGGCGGTTGCGCCGATTTTTCCTTCAACCACCTTGTAATGGATCAGTACATTGCGGGCACCTTCTACACCCCGGGCAATCATATCCTGCTGGTAAATCCTCGGCTCTCCCGTCTCGGCCGTTATCGCCGGGATACCATTTTGAATAAAGGTAGTTTCCATTGAACCGGCTTCACCGGGATCTTTCTTAATTTGATCTGCCGGAAAAAGTTCTGCAATAGTCCGGGCATCCGCATTGCGGTAGTCGGCATAAATGAACAGCGGATAAGCCGTTCCGGTAGACTGGGTGTGATAGTCAATTGCCAGGTCGACATTTCCCTTGTAAACGTTATTCCACATCATCCATGCCTGACGCTCGGCAGGGTTACCCGTTTCTTTTCCCGGATGCACGCGGTTGTAGTCGATCGTCTCACCCCCATCGGTTGAAACGGACCATGTCCGGGAGACCCTTTCAAGGCCAGAACGGTTTGGACCAATAATGCCAATAACGCTGCCGTTCATTTTTGCAGGGTCCAGTTGTTCCATCACTTTTTGTACGATGCGCACTCCGTTTAGCTCATCTCCATGGACGCCCGCCTGCAGCAGAACTTTCTTCCCGTCCGTTTTCCCTTTTGCCACCATGATGGGTACATACCAGCGCTGTCCCGTTCCTGTCTCAACCCCCTCGAACATGAAGCGATGTTGTCCTGCTGTCAGGTCTGATACATCCAGAGTCGAGATGACCGGCACTCCCTGTACCTTATCACCCGTATACACCGTTGCCGCGTAAGTCATTGAGCATGGCAGCGCTAAGCTGAGAGTGAATGCGATACGGCCAGTAGATATCTTCATGAGCGTCATTTTCCATTTGATAGAGTTAAGATTTTTATTTTCCGGCCTGGGCCGTGGTTCGTGCTCATTAAGTTAATAGTGATTTTATGAGGCCAGCCAGCGGCACGAGCGGGAAATGTGATTTTGCATAGGCTAAGGCACCGGCTTCAATAACAGGGTTTGCGCGATTCATTTCCTGCCCGACGTTTTCTTTCCGACATGTCTCACAAAAAACGATCCTCCGCTTTGATCGACATGCCATCTTCACCTATATGACTAGTCATGAATTTTTAAATGACTAGTCATATAGGGGGAGACCATGAACAATCAGCTGCCGGCAAACTTTTTATGGGGCAACTCGGTATCGAGCATGCAGACGGAAGGTGCCTGGAATGAGGGCGGAAAGGGGATGTCGGTGTACGACATTCGTGAAGCCGGGGAGAATGTCTCCGACTGGAAAGTGGCGACCGACTCCTATCACCGCTACCGGGAGGATTTCGACCTGATGCAGGATCTGGGGATGAACAGCTACCGCTTCCAGATCTCATGGAGCCGCGTCTGCCCGCTGGGTGACGGCCCGTTCAACGACGAAGGCATCGCGTTTTACGACCGCTTTATCGACGATCTCATCGCCCGCGGCATCGAGCCGATGATCTGCCTGTACCACTTCGATATGCCGCTGGCGCTGGCGCAGGAGTACAACGGCTTCAACGACCGCCGCGTGATGGACGCCTTTATCCGCTACGGCAAAAAGATGATTGACTGCTATGGCGATCGCGTAAAGTACTGGCTGACCTTCAACGAGCAGAACATCTTCCATATGCCGGAAGCGTTTCGCATATCCGGCTACATGAAAGGGGAGAAAACCCTGCGCGAGCTGTACGAGCTGCAGCACCACACCATGGTGGCGCACATGTCGCTGACCGAGTACCTGCACCAGACCAAACCGGGCCAGCTGATGGGTGGCATGCTGGCGCACCAGCTGATCTACCCGGCCACCTGCAAACCGCGCGATATTTTCTGCGCCCAGCAGTACGACGAGTTCCTCAACCAGAACCTGCTGCGCGTCTTTGCCGGGCAGGGCTACAGCCCGGCGGTGATGGCGGTGGTGGAGCAGGAGGGCTTTGGCGATATCTACCGCGCTGAAGATTTAGCGCTGCTGGCGCGCACCAAAAACGACTATATGGCCTTCAGCTACTATGCCAGTAAAACGCTGGACAGCGATGCGATCCCGGAAGGCACTCCTGTGAACTATTACCTGCTGCACGGCGAGAAAAACAATCCGTACCTGAAAGCCACCGAGTGGAACTGGCAGATCGACCCGCTCGGTTTTCGCACCATCATTACCCGTTATTACAACGACTGGCGCCTGCCGGTGTTCCCGATCGAAAACGGCATCGGGGTGATTGAGTCCTGGGACGGCGTGAACCCGATTGAGGACACCTACCGCATTGACTACCACCGGGCGCATATCAATGCCATGAAAGAGGCGATGTTCGAAGACGGAGCAGAAGTTCTCGGCTACCTCGGCTGGGGCCTGATCGACATTCTCAGCTCTCAGGGTGATATGCGTAAGCGCTACGGCGTGGTCTATGTCAACCGTGAAAACCACGACCTGAAAGACCTGAAGCGCGTGCCGAAGAAGAGCTACGCGTGGTTAAAACAGGTTATCCATACCAACGGACGCGAGATGTAAGCCGTACGCTGCCGGGCCGTTTTTGTGACTGATTGATGGGAAATATCCGCTATGTCTGAAACAAAAATAACACCGCACATGCAGTCTTTTGTCGATAAATTTGTAGAGTTCTCGGCGCGCCTGGCAAACCAGGTGCACCTTCGCTCCCTGCGCGACGCCTTCGCCACGGTGATGCCCATTTTCATCCTCGCCGGTCTGGCGGTGCTGGTGAACAACGTGGTGTTTCCGTGGATTTTTCACGGCGACACGCTCGCGCAGTGTAAGGTGTGGGGCGAGGCGATTATCAACGGCACGCTGAACATCGCCGCGCTGCTGTTGGCCCCGATGATTGCCTGGTCGCTGGCGCGCAACAAAGATTTCGGCAATCCGGTCTCGGCAGTGGTTATCGCCGTCAGCAGTTTTATCATCATGATGCCGATGCGCTTACAGGTTACGCCCGTTGGCAGCGACGCTGCGGTGAACGTCACGCAGGTGCTGACGTTCGCCAATATCGGCTCAACCGGCATTTTCGCCGGGGTGCTGATTGGGCTGCTCTCAACGGAAGTGTTCATCGCTATTTCGCGCCTGAAGGCGCTGCACATTTCGCTCGGTGAAAACGTGCCTCCAGCGGTGAGCAAATCTTTTACCGCGCTGATCCCGACGATCCTCACGCTCTCCCTGTTCGCGGTGCTGGCGGCGATACTGGCAAACGTGCTGCATACGGACCTGATCCATCTCATTACGACCTTTATCCAGCAGCCGCTGCGGCTGATCAACACTAGCCTGCCGGGGACGATTTTTATCTACAGTTTCGGTAACTTCCTGTTCACGCTCGGTATTCATCAATCTGTCGTTAACAGCGTGGTGCTGGAGCCGTTCCTGCTGATCAACACCAACGAGAACATGCTGGCCTTCGCCAACGGCCAGCCGATCCCGCACATCATCAACAACATCTTCGTGCCGACCTTTGGCATGGTGGGCGGTACGGGCAGCACCATCTCGCTGCTGATTGCCATCTTTATCTTCTCCCGACAAAAGTCGGCGAAGCAGGTGGCGCGTCTGTCGCTGGCGCCGGGCCTGTTTAACATCAACGAACCGGTGATTTTTGGCCTGCCGATTGTGTTTAACCTGCCGCTGATGATCCCGTTTGTACTGCTGCCCGCGATAGGCATTTACGTCGCCTGGCTCTGTACCACGCTGGGGTTAATGTCGCGCTGCGTGGTGATGATCCCGTGGACCACGCCCCCGATTCTCAGCGCCTGGCTGGCGACGGCGGGGGACTGGCGCGCGGTGGTGGTGCAGTTGGCAATCATTGTATTTGGTGTATTCTTCTACCTGCCTTTCCTCAAAATTGCCGAGCGAGTGGCCTTGAAAAACAGCGGGATAGAAAACTAACTGAAAGGAAGGACGATGGCGGCGAAGTACATCACCATAGCGCGGGAAATCAAGAAACGCATTATCAGCCAGCAGTACGCCGCCAATGAACCGCTCCCGGACCAGTTTGCGCTGGCGGCGGAGTTCAGCACCAGCCGGATGACCATTCAGCAGGCGATGCGCCAGCTGATCGTCGAAGGTCTGGTCTATACCCGTCAGGGCCAGGGCACGTTTATCCGCAAAAACTTCCTCCAGCTCTCGCAGTGGGATCTCTCCGGCAGCGACTACTTCGGCGCGACTAAAACCTGGGAACACCTGGGCAAGGTAACCAGCCAGGTGGTGCATTTTGAGCTGCGCTTCCCGAACGAGAAAGAGCAGGCGTCGCTGATGATCAATGCCGATGCGCCGATCTATGACTTCATTCGCCTGCGTTTGCTGAACGGTGAACCTATGTCGCTGGATTCCACGGTGATGCCGATGAATCTGGTGCCGGGCCTGACGAAAAACCATCTTGAAGGTTCAGTGTTCCAGTACGTGCAGGAGACGCTGGGGCTGAAAATTATGGGGTCGTATCGGGTGGTGCGGGCGCTTAAGCCCAGCGCGCTGGACAGGGAGCATCTGGTCTGCGAGGAAACCGATCCGGTTCTGGAGGTGGAGCAGGTCATTTATCTGGAAGATGGCACAGCGCTGGAGTATGCCCACTGTCACTATCGGTACGACCACGGCGGAATTGTGATCGTGAATAACGGGTAAAAAAAAGCGGGCAACGAGGCCCGCTTTTTTAATGCTTCTCTATCAGTTCAAACGCACCGGCATACCGGAGCGGTTCTGCACGGCCTGGTCAACAATCGCCGTTTCTACGTCAGGCTGAGAAGTCACCGCCTGTACCGCGCTGTTCAGCGTAACAGGGACGACTTCGTTGTTGTTGATCTGGTCTTCGCTGGTGGACAGCGGGTTGTGCACTTCGATGTAGCGGCTGCCGTCTGGCTCAGAGGTCGCTTTCACCGGTTCGTTGATGAACTGCACGCGCGTACCGACCGGCACGTTTTCGAACAGGAATTTGATGTCGTCATTACGCAGGCGCACGCAGCCGTGGCTCACGCGCAGGCCGATACCGAAGTTGGCGTTAGTACCGTGGATAGCGTACAGGCGACCAATGTACAGAGCATACAGACCCATCGGGTTATCCGGGCCTGCCGGTACTACGGCTGGCAGCGGTTCGCCCGCAGCGATGTATTCCGCGTGCATTTTGGCAGTCGGCGTCCAGGTTGGACCCGCTTTCTTACGCTCAACTTTCGTGGTCCAGTTCATCGGGGTGTCTTTACCCAGCTGGCCGATACCGATTGGCAGCACGATAACGGTGTTGGTGCCTTTCGGGTAGTAATACAGACGCATTTCGGCGCTGTTAATCACGATACCTTCATGAACGGTATCCGGCAGGATCAGCTGCTGAGGAATATTCAGCACGGTACCCGCTTTTGGCAGATACGGGTCAACGCCCGGGTTTGCTTCCAGCATGTTAGACAGGCCCAGCTGGTACTGCGCAGCGAAATACTCCAGCGGCTGAGAGTTACCTTCTGGTACCGTCACAACCTGGTTCTGGCCTACCAGACGGCTACCGTCTGTTGGCAGGGGATACGTCACCGCAGACGCGGTCTTACAAAAACCTACTACGGCTAACGCCGCCGCAAAAAGCGTTGTTAATTTCATGTTCATGTTGTGCGAGGTATCTAAGCCATTCTGGCGATGAGTTGATAAGTCTGAATCTGTGATGGGAGCGCATTATATGTGCATTCCCGCTAACAGGGAATTCAGATGTGTACGAAATCACATTTTTTTCGATTTTGTTAAAGTTTAGTGGATTGCCGCAACACGGGATCTCAATTCGGAATTGTGGCATAATGCCGTGTTTATCACACTTTTCGCAGGAATCTCCCCGTGTTAGTTACCAGCAACGTCACTATGCAGTTTGGCAGTAAGCCGCTGTTCGAAAACATTTCCGTCAAATTTGGCGGCGGCAACCGTTACGGCCTGATTGGTGCCAACGGTAGCGGAAAATCCACCTTTATGAAGATCCTCGGCGGCGATCTGGAGCCGACCCTCGGCAACGTCTCGCTCGACCCTAACGAGCGTATCGGTAAGCTGCGTCAGGATCAGTTCGCCTTCGAAGAGTTCACCGTGCTCGACACCGTGATCATGGGGCACGCGGAGCTGTGGGAAGTGAAGCAGGAGCGCGATCGCATCTACGCGCTGGCCGAAATGAGCGAAGAAGATGGCTATAAGGTGGCCGATCTGGAAACGCAGTACGGCGAGATGGACGGTTATTCTGCGGAAGCGCGTGCGGGCGGGCTGCTGCTGGGCGTGGGGATCCCCGTTGAACAACATTACGGCCCGATGAGCGAAGTTGCGCCAGGCTGGAAGCTGCGTGTGCTGCTGGCACAGGCGCTGTTCTCTAACCCGGACATCCTGCTGCTCGACGAACCGACGAACAACCTGGACATCGACACCATCCGCTGGCTGGAGCAGACGCTGAACGATCGCGACAGCACCATGATCATCATCTCGCACGACCGTCACTTCCTGAACATGGTCTGTACGCACATGGCGGATCTGGACTACGGCGAGCTGCGCGTCTATCCGGGCAACTACGACGAGTACATGACGGCGGCCACCCAGGCTCGCGAGCGCCTGCTGGCGGACAACGCCAAGAAAAAAGCGCAGATTGCCGACCTGCAGTCCTTCGTCAGCCGCTTCAGCGCTAACGCCTCTAAATCGCGTCAGGCAACCTCGCGTGCGCGTCAGATTGATAAAATCAAGCTGGAAGAGGTTAAAGCCTCCAGCCGTCAAAACCCGTTCATCCGCTTCGAGCAGGACAAGAAGCTGTTCCGTAACGCGCTGGAAGTGGAAGCTCTTACCAAAGGCTTCGATGAAGGCCCGCTGTTTAAAAACTTCAACCTGCTGCTGGAAGTGGGGGAGAAGATTGCCATTCTGGGCGCCAACGGCGTGGGTAAATCCACCATGCTGAAAACCCTGGTCGGCGAACTGCAGCCGGACAACGGCACCGTGAAATGGTCCGAAAACGCGCAGATTGGTTACTACGCGCAGGACCATGAATATGAGTTCGAGAATGACCTGACCGTCTTCGACTGGATGAGCCAGTGGAAGCAGGAAGGCGACGACGAGCAGGCGGTGCGCAGCATTCTGGGTCGTCTGCTGTTCAGCCAGGACGACATCAAGAAGCCGGCAAAAGTGCTTTCCGGTGGTGAGAAGGGCCGCATGCTGTTCGGCAAGCTGATGATGGAAAAACCAAACATCCTGGTGATGGACGAACCGACTAACCACCTGGATATGGAATCGATCGAATCCCTGAACATGGCGCTGGAGATGTATCAGGGCACCCTGATCTTCGTCTCTCACGACCGTGAGTTCGTCAGCTCGCTGGCGACCCGCGTGATCGAAATTACGCCAGAGCGCGTGGTGGACTTCACCGGTAACTACGAAGATTACCTGCGCAGCAAAGGTATCGACGGCTAAAAAAAGCCCGGTGGCGCTTCGCTTACCGGGCCTACGGGTGACTTTGTAGGCCGGGTAAGGCGAAGCCGCCACCCGGCAATGTTCAGAGCACCCACTCACTCCCTTCAGCCCCATTCACCAGCAGTTTGCGTTTCTCCCCCGCCGGTAACGACACTTTCAGCGCTTTCCACGCCGGACGATAATCCCCGCGCGCGTTCACCTTCAGGTTGATGGTTGCGCCGTCGCACACCATCTCCCAATCCACCCACAGCGCATTGCCGTTCTGGTAGCCCCAGCTTTCACCGTCGTCTTCAAACAGCAGCCCGGAGGTTGTGCCGACGCCTTTCACCGGGAACAGCTTAAGCTCGCGTGCCGTATCTTTTTCGGCACTCACATGCGTGACGCGTTCGCTCAGCGGCAGACCTGCTCCGGCCCGCACCAGCAGCGGCAGTTTTTCCAGCGGCGCATCGAGGACGATCGATTGTCCGCCCGCATACCAAGCGTGGGTGTAAAAATCGTACCAGCCCGTTTCGTTATCCGGCAGCCAGACCCTGCGCTCGCGCTGTCCGGCCTCAACGACGCTGGCGACCAGCAGGTCGCGGCCCAGCAGGAAGTCGTCGCACTCTTCGAAAGTCTGCGCGTCGCGCTCGTGGTCGAGGAAGGTCGGGCGCAGCATCGGCTCGTCGTCGGCGTGCGCCTGCCAGAGCAGGGTGTAGAGATACGGCAGCAGGCGGTAGCGCAGCTCAATCGCGCCGCGAATGGCAGGCGTGACGCCCGGATACATCCACGGCTCGTTGACGGTGTGGTCATCGTTCCACGAGTGAATGGTAAAGCGCGGGTGCATCACGCCGTTCTGCACCCAGCGCACGAACAGCTCGGCGTCCGGCTTGTCGCCGGAGAAACCGCCGACGTCGTGGCCGACGTTGAACAGCCCGGACAGGCTCATGCCCAGCCCCATGCGGATGTTATAGCGCAGCGTGTCCCAGCTGGTGCGGTTGTCGCCGCTCCAGGTCTGAACGTAGCGCTGCATCCCGGCGCATCCGGAGCGGGAGATGAGATACGGACGTTTTTCTGGCGCAAAGCGCTGCTGCGCTTCCAGCGAGGCGCGCATCATCAGCAGCGGCATGACCGGGCGAATATGCTTGATGGCGATCTCCTTGCCGAAGCCAAAGCAGCGGGCTTCTCCGTCCCACACTTCATATTCGTTGTTGTCGTTCCAGGTAGAGTCGATGCCCATCTCCAGCAGCTGCGTAGTGACGCCGTTCTGCCACCACTGCACCGTCTGCGGGTTGGTAAAGTCGAGGTGCGAGCCTTCGTCATCCCAGAAGCTGGAGCGTTCGGGTGCATCGGTTTCCGAATCGCGAATGAACAGGCCGCTCTCCGCCACTTCGCTGTAGCGCGGATGGTCCTGCAGCAGGCACGGCTTGATGTTAGCCGCAAGCTTCAGTCCCGCGTCGTGGAACGCCTGGCTCATTACCTTCGGCTGCGGCACCTTGTCGTAGTTCCAGTTGAAGACGTAGCGCTTGCCGTTGATGGAGGTATAGCCGGAGGAGAGCTGGAACGAGTCGCACGGAATGGCGTGCTCTTCGCACAGGCGGATGAAGTTCATCAGCTGGTTTTGCGCGTCCGGCGCGTCGGTGTAGTGCATGGTCGAACCGCTGTAGCCCAGGCTCCATTTCGGTCCGAACAGCGTTTTCCCTGTGAGGCGAACAAAGGCTTTGGTAACGTCCAGCACGCGTTTGCCGGTAAAGATGTAGTAGTCGATATCGCCCGCTTCCGCCTGCCAGCGGCGATAGGCGGTATGGTAGTTGTCGATCTCGTTGCCCAAATCCAGCCAGCAGCTGCTCAGGTTGTCGTAGAACAGGCCGTAGCTCACGTCGTCGCGGCGGGTGATAGTGAAAGGAATATGCTTGTAGAGCGGGTCGGTGCTGGCGGCGTTATAGCCCATGGCGTCGAGGTTGCGCATCTCATAGCGTTTACCGTTGCGCTGCAGATCGCCCGCTTTCTCGCCCAGGCCGTAGAAGCGCTCGTCCTTGCGGCGGCTCAGATAGTGCGCCACGCCGTCGCCGTGGGCGTTCAGCAGGTAGGCGCTGGTGGGGCGGTCGTTGGCCAGCGGCTGCCACTCGCCCGCGTCATTGCGATAGTGCCACTCCAGCCACAGCGGCTGGTGCACGGTGACGCGCAGCTGTTCGGTTGCCACGGTCAGCGTCTCACCCTGCTGAGTCAGGTTCCAGGCCGGGCAGGAGAAACCGCTTATGTCGTCACGACGGCGGCCTTCCCAGGGCACGTCTTTTTCCGGCGCGATGCTCCAGGTGCGGTCCAGCGCCAGCTCGCCTTTGCGCTTAATCAGCACGCGGAACAGGTTCTCTTCCAGCACATACAGGCACAGGCGGTGCTGGTTATCGACCAGCAGTTCCAGATGGTTTGCCGACTGTATATCAACGGTCCAGTTTTTCAGGGTTTTCATATGCAATACATCCACTATCAGGCGCGCTTGGCGCGACGTTCAGCAATAAATGCTACCAGGAAGACGGCGCCAATCAGGTCAAAGAAGCCCATGGCGATAAAGAGCGGGTTAAAGCCGATTTTGTCGGCGGTCACACCGATTAACAGCGAGAACAGGAAGCTGGCGATCCACGCCGCCGAGCCGCGCATGCCGTTGACGGTCGCCATCTGACCTTTGTCGAAGGACTCCACGACCAGGGCGCTAAGCATGCAGGAGATGATCTGGTGCCCGAAGCCGCCGATGGAGATCAGCACGATGGTGATATACGGGTCGCGGGTAATGGCCACGATGGCCAGCGAGATCATCAGGAACGCGCCGGTCACGGAGCTGGCGACGACCGAGTTAACGCGGGAGCAGCCGAACATGCGGGTGTACAGACGCGTCAGGTAGCCGCTCGCCACGCTGCCGAGGTCGGCGGCGAGGAACGGCAGCCAGGCAAACATCGCAATCTGCTTCAGGTCCATGCCGTGCTCTTTGGCGAGGTACAGCGGTACCCAGAAGCTCAGCACCGCCCAGGCCGGTTCCGCCATAAAGGCTGGGATGGCGATACCGTAGAAGCGTTTGTTTTTTGAAACGGTTTTCAGCGCGGTCAGGAAGGGCAGCTTCACCGCAGGCGGTTCGTTGTCCTGCTTGATAAACGCCAGCTCGTCCTTGCTCAGGTTCGGGTGCTGCTCCGGGTTGTGGTAGAACGCCCACCACAGGATCACCCACAGCAGCGCCAGCACGCCGGTAAACATAAACGCCCCCTGCCAGCCGAACGACGCGTGAGCGAAGTAGATGATAGGCGGAGCCAGCATCGCGCCAATGGAGAAGCCCACGCCCGCCCAGCCGGCAGCAACGGGTCGCTCTGATTTCGGGAACCATTCGCCGATGGTTTTGGCGTTCGCCGGGGTAGCGGCGGCCTCAGAGGCACCCATAAAGAAGCGCAGAATGGCCAGGTGCAGCCAGCTTCCGGCACCCGCGTGGAAAATACACATCAGCGCCCAGATCCCGGCGCAAACCATAAAGCCAATCTTCAGGCCAATGACGTCAATCAGCCAGCCGCACAGGGGCTGGAAAATGGTGTAGGCGATCTGGAAGGCTCCTACGATCCAGGAGTACTGCTCGGTGGTGATCCCGAGGCTCTCTTTCAGTTCCGGGGCGAGGATCCCGAGCGAGTTTCGGGTGATGTAGTTAACGGTAACGCCAAGTAAGAACAGTACCAGCACGTACCAGCGCAGGTTCTTGATGACGCGACGGGTTTTGCTTGTCGCAACGGTGTTATTGATGTCCTGACTCATTTTACTCTCCACAAGACGGACGGTAAGGGGACGGAGGTTCAGGTGTCACACGGATTTTTATGACTTTGATTTTTATCCGTTTAAAATTCTTTATCTGGTATACAACTAGTATGGAAGTTGTGTGACAAGTTCACCTTAAGGAAGAAAATGAGTGGGCAAAAGTGGATTTTGTGCAAAATTTCTCATAACTGACGAAAAGCCTCTGGCAAGATGGTATTTATGTCAGTAATTGCCTGACGAATACGCTATGAAAATTTTTTCATTTCGCAAATGGAGCCAGATCACAAAATGGACAAAAGGCTAAAAATCACCGAAATCGCGGCCCGCACGCAGCTCTCGATCAGCACGGTGTCGCGGGTGCTGGCGGGAAAAGCGAATACCAGCGAAAAGGCGCGCGCAAAGGTGCTGGCGTGCGCGCGGGAGCTGGGGGTGATGGAGGGTATGGCGGCGGGACGGCTGCTGCTCAATAGCCTGGTGGTTTTTGCCCCTCAGCGTGCGTTCGACGAGCGGTCCGACATCTTTTACTACCGTGTGATCCAGAGCGTGAGTAAAGGCCTTGCATCCCACGATGTGCGCTTGCGCTACTGCGCGCTGGAAGAGAACGATAGCGATGCCCAGCTGTTTCTGGCGCGCATGAACGAGGCGGATACCCAGGCGGCAATCCTTCTTGGCATCGACGACCCGCATATCCACGATCTGGCTGTGGATGTCGGCAAACCCTGCATGCTGATTAACTGCCGTGACCGCCACATGCGCCTGCCTGCCGTCGCGCCGGATCATCGCGCCATTGGCGAGCGGGCGGCGGAATATCTGTTTGAGATGGGACACCGTGAGGTAATGAGCGTGCTGTGCCTGCGCCGCTACACCATGGAACTGCGCCTGACGGGGATCCGCGACGCGTGGCAGTCTCACAACCTGAAATTCAACGACAAGCGCGATCTGCTGGTGGTGCCCAGCTTCAGCGCACGCGAAAGTGAACAGGTAGTCAGCAGCTGGCTCAGCGAAATGCAGGGCAAGGATTTGCCAACCGCATTTTTGGTTGGCGGCGATTTTATGGCGGCGGGCACCATCAGCGCATTACAAAAAAAAGGATTGCGCGTGCCGCAGGACGTGTCGGTGATGAGCATTGACGGGTTTAACCTGGCGGCAATCCAGGATGTTCCATTAACGGCCGTGCACGTTCCCCGCGATGAGCTGGGAACGGAAGCGGTTTATATGCTCCAGCAGCGGCTCATGCGCCCGGACGCGCCGGTGGGGACGTTACTGCTTAACGGCACGCTGGCCGTTCGGGAATCGGTACGGCGGATACGTCAGGGGAAACGACGCACCGCCGTTGAGCGGGAAGGTCTGTATGACAGTTAAACCATGCCCAGCGCGCGCTTGCCGTGGATGTTGAGATCGTTCACGGTAAAGCGGTCCTGCCAGCTCTTTTCATAATCTTCGCGCGGGAAATCTCCTGGCGACGCGCCGGTTTCGAGCGCTTCCTTGACCTTTTTGGCGTAGGCGAGGTTCTTTTCGCACATCGGCGCGGCAGGAATGTACATCACGTTGCCCCAGCCCTGCTGATTTTCCACCGGCGCGACGGAGTGGATCACATCGCAGTGCCACCACACGGAATCGCCCGCGTCGAGCGCCGGAATACTGCTTAATGCTTCGATGAGCAGCGGGTGCCACTTCTCGGAAACCGGCAGCACGCGCCCCGGCGCCACGCCGCACAGCTCGTCTTCCGGCACGTCGTCCAGCAGCGGACGCAGCAGAATGTACGCCATCGCTTCCGGGATTGGCACCACGTGCAGCAGCCCCTGACCGGGGATCATGTCCGACAGCGCCGTCCAGCCCTGGAAGGTGCGGAATACCGAGCATTTGGTGGTGTTATCGACGGTATACTCTTCCACTTCGGTACGGTGCGCGGCGTTCCACGGATCGTACTTATCGACGTTGCCGTCAAACACGTGGGCAAAGACCTGCTGGTAAGCCGGCAGCAGCCAGCGCTCCAGCGCGCCGGAGTCGGTATGGGCGCCGAGTCCTTTCGAGGTGGTTCCCGGCGGACGGCGGCGAATACGGTCCGGATAAATCACGCTCACGTCCGGGTCGAACCACTGCTTGCCGTTGCTCTCGAACGTCCATAAACGGTTCAGGAACGACTGCACCTGCGCCATCTCTTCGCTCTGACGCGCCTGCATTTGCGCCTGCGACCAGTAGATCGGGTAAATCTCCGGACGGGAGGCCGTTAAGGTGCCGAAGAAGTTATCGCCAGGCCCTTTGTACACTTCGTCAAACTTGTTCAGATCGAGGTAGTCGAGCATCGACTGATCCCACGCCAGCGCCTGCTCGCGGGGGAAGTGACCTTTAATCACCGCGCAGCCGCGGCGTTTAACGGCTTCGCGCTGTGCGTTGGTAATCGTGCCGTTTTTCACATCCGCAAACGGAATCACCGGCCAGACGGATTCGCCTTTGTTCTTAAGAGCGTTGATTTCCGCCACGCGGGTGGCAATTTTATCGCTGAGCTTATTGAACACCGCCTGCACGTCGCCGATCTGCGCGCGCAGCTCACGTTTCAACTGACGGATTGCCGCTTTGTGATCCGCCGGCAAAGTTTCACTGGTAAAGGTCATAACTGCCTCACATCTTTCATTCGAAAGTGAAAATGTCTACAAGTGATACTTTAAGTTAAAATTAAGTTAATGCAAGTTTAAAAACTTGACGCAAGCCACAGGACGGGAAAAGAGTCAGGCTGCCGGAGCAAGGCTCCGGCGAGGAGAAGATCAGGCGTCGAACGGGGAATGGTTGTCGAGCACGGCCTGAATGACGTTCAGCGCGCCCTGATGGTTGTTGTCGTCGGTGCTGTAGCGGCTGATTTCTTTGATGCTTTCCGCCGCGTTACCCATCGCAAAGGAATATTTTACCAGCTTCAGCATCTCGGCATCATTGCCGCTGTCGCCAATGGCCACGCACTCCTGAGGGGAGATTTTCCAGCGCTTCAGCAGACGGCTGATGCCGTTGGCTTTGTGCAGGCCGGGGATAATCAAATCGACAAACCCAAAGCCGCTGGTGACCGGCTTCATGATGCCGTCCAGGGAGACGTGCAGCTTATCCACCAGCGTCGGAATATCGCTGTCCGGCAGGTTCAGGGAGAACTTAAACAGCACGTCGTCAATGTCGCGGTAATCGCTGATGCGCTTTAAGCGGTGGTAGTGCTTTGACATCAGCGCCACGAAGGCGTCCGGGGCTTTGTCGCTGACGTAGGCGCTCTCCAGCCCGCAGGCCACGAAGTTCAGGCCTTTGTCTTTCAGCAGTTCGCCAATCACGATCTGCGATTCATGGCGGGTCAGCTCGCCGTGAAAAATCTGTTCTCCGCGGTCGAACACCAGCGCGCCGTTTTCCGCCACGAAGGAGATCCGATCTTTTAGCTCTGGAAAGAAGGAGATGAGCTGGTAATACTGGTTGCCGCTGGCGACAACGAATTCAATATCGCGGGCTTTAAGCTGTTCAAACTGTGCCTGGAAGCGGTCACGATCGTACTGCTTGGCATCATCAAGGAAAGTTCCGTCCATATCGGTGACGATAACTTTAACGGTCATACTGTGCTCCTGGGTCACTGCGTTTTGAAACATTCTAATAACAAGGTGACGGGGAGCACAAATTTAATTTCATTCGAAAGTAAAAGCAAAACGGCAACTGAGGTTGCCGTTTTTAGTGTTTTCTCCCTCTCCCCGTGGGAGAGGGTCGGGGTGAGGGCATCAGCGTGCGCATTTCCCCTGAGGGGATGCACCGTTACAGCGTATGCTCAGTACGGGCAATAATATCGTCCTGTGCATCCGGCGACAGGGCGGTGAAGAACGCCGAGTAACCCGCGACGCGCACCACCAGGTCACGATACTGGTCAGGGTGTTTCTTCGCCTCCAGCAGCGTTTCGCGGGAGACAATGTTGTACTGAATATGCCAGCCCTTATGCACCTCGAAGAAGGTGCGCAGCAGCACCATCAGCTTCTGGCGATCGCTGTCGTTTTCCAGCGTTGACGGATTCAGCTTCTGGTTCAGCAGCACGCCGCCGAGAATCGCTTCCGTCGGCAGTTTGCCCACCGAGCCAATTACCGCCGTCGGGCCAAGGTGGTCCGTACCAGAAGCCGGGCTTGCCCCTTCCGCCAGCGGCGTGTGTGCCTTACGTCCGTCCGGCGTTGCCATCGTCGCCGCGCCAAACGGCACGTTTGCGGAGATGGAGGACGTGCCCGCGTAGTAGTTACCGCCAATCGGGCCGCGGCCGTAGCGAGGATTGTGATACTGCTTAAGCTCTTCAATGTAGGTCTGATAAGCACGGGTCAGCAGCATATCCACGCTGTCATCGTCGTTACCGTACTTCGGCGCGCCGTTAATCAGACGTTGACGCAGCTGCTCGTGAGTCAGCCCGTCGAAGTCATCCGCCAGCGCCGCCGCCAGCTGCTGTTGGCCGATAGTGCCCTGTTCGAACACCAGCTTTTTCACCGCCGCCAGGCTGTTGCCGAGGTTGGCGATACCCACCTGCAGGCCGGAGACCCAGTCATACTTCGCGCCGCCCTGCTTGATGCTTTTCGCGCGCTCGATGCAGTCGTCCACCAGCGCCGAGCAGAGAATATCGTGGACGTTCTCTTCCAGCATGGTGTCCACCACGTACTCAATCTCAATGGACTTGCGGGTGTAGTAGCGGATCTGGCTATCCCACGCCGACATCACCTCCTCGAAATTGTCGAAGTTACCGGCGGAGAGCGCTTTCTCCTGCGGCAGGAATACCTTGCCGCTGGTGGCGTCGCGGCCGCCTTCCAGCGCGGCCAGCATCACGCGGGCGAAGTTGATGAAGCTCATGCCGGTGCAGCGATAGCCCCACTTGCCGCCAACTGCGGTTTCGATACAGCCAATGGCCGCGTAGTCGTAGGCGTCGTCGCGCTCAACGCCGAGCTTGATGAATTCCGGAATGACGATTTCATCGTTGTTGAACGCCGGCATCCCGAAGCCGCAGCGGATCACCTGCACGCACGCATCGAGGAAGTCGTTGCTCATGCCCGCGTGATAGCGCACGCTCAGGTTCGGCTGGGTGGAGCGCAGACGGCCGCAGGATTCCAGAATCGCGTAGGAGAGCGGGTTCACCGCGTCCATCGGCTCACCGTTGACCAGCTTCTGGCCGCCAATGGTGACGTTCTGGTACAGCGGGCTACCGGCAGAGGCTTTGGAGTGCGAGCCAGATCGGATCTTGTTCACTTCAAGCAATTTCAGCCAGCAGCTGTGCAGCAGTTCAATGGCGTGTTCGCGGTCGAGGCTCTGGTTCAGCTCCACGTCGCGGCGGTAGTACGGATAGAGATACTGGTCCATACGCGCAAAGGAAACGGAGTGGCCGTTGGACTCAATCTGCAGGATCAGCTGAATGAAGTAGCACAGCTGCAGCGCCTGCCAGAAGGTTTTTGGCGGCTCGTGGGCAATCACGTCGCAGTTTTCCGCCATTGCCAGCAGCTCGTCGCGGCGGCTTTCGCGGGTTTCGGTCGAGGCCATTTCACGCGCCAGGTTGGCAAAACGTTTGATGTGCAGGCTTACCGCTTCCAGCACGATATCGATCGCCTTCAGGAACTGATCGCCGTGAAGGTCTTCCAGCACCGTCAGGTTGATGCGCGAGCGGCGTTCGGCCACTTTGGCACGCAGGCCGTCGAGACCTTTCTCCAGCACCAGCGGGAAGTTCACCGCCAGGTGCGCGTCGCCTGAGGTCATGTTGCCTTCGGCTTTGATAATGCCGGTTTCCAGCAGGCCTTTCTGCTCGTCGGTGAACATGCCGTAGCAGCGATCCTGCACCGTCTGGCCGCGCCACCAAGGGCAGATCTCGTGCAGCACACGCTTGTTCTGTTCGCTCACCGCAAAGCCCGCGCCCGGGCGGTCTGCCAGGTCGTCGATCTCTTTCTCAATCCAGGAGACGGTGTATTCCGGGAAGATCGGCGCGGCGCGCACCTCGCTTGCCTGGTTACCGATAATCAGCTCGTCGTGTTTGATCCAGATGGTACGTTCGGCCAGGTGATGCGCCAGCGCCAGAGCGCGACGCACCGGGATCGGCTTGTCCATGTGCTGCTGGTACATTTCGGTGTAATGCTGCGCGCGCTCGGTACAGACTGGCGGCTTGACGATATGCACCAGGGCCGTTTTGTGCGCCTTAATGCGTTCGCTGAGGGTATTGAGATTCAGGGTGGTCATAAGTTTATCCTCGTAAGGTCGCGGTTAACCCTTTCTGGCGGGCGTACTGCTGCGCAAAGTCCAGCAGAGCAGGGTTATCCAGCGGTTTGTCAGGGGCAGAGTAGGGTTGGCCGAGCAGGGTGTATTTGTTCATGCCCAGCGTGTGATACGGCAGAAAATGAATATCGTCGACGCCGAGCTCATCGGCAGCGAAGTTGGTAATGGCGGTGATGGACGCTTCATCGGCGTTAAAGCCCTGGATCAGCGGCACGCGGATGGTGATCTTTTTCCCGGCGGCGGCCAGGCGTTTCAGGTTGTCCAGGATGCGCTTAGCCGAACCGTCCGTCCACTGTTTAAACAGGTCACTGTCGACGTGCTTCAGGTCGGCGAGGAACAGATCGACGTAGGGTAATGACGGCTCGATATAGTGCCACGGCACATGAAGGCAGGTTTCGACGGCGGTGTGGATCCCCTGGTCATGGCTGGCTTTAAACAGGGCCTGTGCCAGATCCGGGTTCATAAACGGTTCGCCGCCGGAGAGGGTGATCCCGCCGCCGCTGCGGTCGTAGAAGGGCTTGTCGCGCAGTACGGTCGCCATGATCTCCTCGACCTGCCGTTCTTCACCGCAGACGGTCAGCGCCTGCGTCGGGCAGCAGTCGGTGAGAGCATTAAGCATCTCTTCACTCAGCTTTTCGCGGTGGATGATCGGGCCATTCAGCGCGCGTTCGATGCAGCCCGGCGCAGCCTGCTGGCACAGGTCGCAGCCGTCCAGGCACAGACGTGCATCAAACAGCACGTCCCGGCTGCGGGAGCGGCTTTCCGGGTTCTGGCACCAGCGACAGCCCAGCGAGCAGCCTTTCAGGAACACCACAGTACGAATACCGGGGCCGTCGTGGGTGGAGTAACGCTGAATATTGAAGATCATGTTTTTGCCTCTCATATTGCATATGAAGATTAAATTACTTTCGAATGAAAGTTATCTTGATGCAGGTCAACTCTTCAGCAGGTTTTGTCGTGATAGGGTAAGTGCAGGCTAATTTTGAGGGTGACATCATGGAACTTTATCTCGACACATCTGACGTTGCGGCAGTCAAAAAGCTGGCGCGTATCTTCCCGCTGGCGGGCGTGACCACCAATCCAAGCATCGTAGCTGCCGGTAAAACGCCGCTCGATGAACTGCTGCCCGCGCTGCACGACGCGCTTGGTGGTAAAGGTCGTCTGTTCGCACAGGTGATGGCGACCTCCGCCGAAGGGATGGTGGAAGACGCGCGTAAGCTTCGCGCCATCATTAACGATGTGGTGGTGAAAGTGCCGGTAACCGCAGAAGGGCTGGCGGCGATCAAGATGCTGAAAGCGGAAGGGATCCCGACGCTGGGCACGGCGGTATACGGTGCGGCGCAGGGGATGCTGTCCGCACTGGCGGGGGCGGAGTATGTGGCCCCTTACGTTAACCGCGTGGACGCGCAGGGCGGGGACGGGATCCAGACCGTAATTGAGCTGCAACAGCTGCTGACGCTGCACGCGCCGCAGTCAAAGGTGCTGGCCGCGAGCTTTAAAACCCCGCGTCAGGCGCTGGACTGCCTGCTGGCAGGCTGCGAGTCCATCACGCTGCCGCTGGACGTGGCGCAGCAGTTTATTACCTCTCCTGCGGTAGATGCGGCGATTGTGAAGTTTGAGCAGGACTGGCAGGGGGCGTTTGGCAGGACGTCGATTTGACGGGTGCGGCCTGATGCCCTCACCCCAACCCTCTCCCACAGGGAGAGGGAGCAAACACTAAAACGGCAACCTGAAGGTTGCCGTTTGCTTTAACCTCCGCACACCTCACACCCCGGATTACGCATCAGCTTCATCTCGCGGAACTGGCAGGTCATCGCGTCATACATCACGATTTTCCCCGCTGCGGGCGTGCCGTAGTGCGCCAGCACCTTGATCGCTTCCATTGCCTGCAATGAGCCAATCACGCCGACGAGCGGCGCCATCACGCCCGCCTCAACGCAGGTCAGCGCATTCTCGCCAAACAGACGGCTCAGGCAGCGGTAGCAGGGTTCACCCTCGGCGTACGTGAAGACGCTGATTTGCCCCTCCATGCGGATCGCCGCTCCGGAAACCAGCGGCGTTTTATGAGCAAAACAGCCCGCATTGAGCTGATTACGGACGGTGACGTTATCGGTGCAGTCCAGCACCAGATCGTGCCGGGCAATCTGCGCGGAGAGCGCGTCGTCATCCAGCATTGCGTCAATCAGCGTGAACTGAACGTGGGGGTTGATGCGCGCCAGCGCCGTGCGGGCAGAGTCCACTTTCGGCCGGCCCACCGTCGCGTCGCTGTGCAGCGTCTGGCGCTGCAGGTTAGACACCGACACGGTATCGAAATCCAGCAGCGTCATCCTGCCCACGCCTGCCGCGGCAAGGTATTGCGCGGCGGCGCAGCCCAGCCCGCCCAGCCCGACGACCAGCACGCTGGCCGCCTTGAGCGCTTCCTGACCTTCGAAATCAAACCCGCGCAGCACGATCTGGCGGTTGTAGCGCATCATCTCCGGATCGCTCAGCTCCACCGTCATGTTAGCCTCCGAACAGGTGGTTAAAGCGCTCGACCTCAACCCATTCGCCGGCTTCCACATTGCCGCGCTCGCGCTCCAGCACGATAAAGCAGTTGCCCTGGCTGAAGGAGCTGAAAATGTGTGAGCCCTGGTGTCCGGTGGTGCTCACTTCGAGCTCTCCGTCCGCGCTGCGCGCCAGAATACCGCGCTGAAAATCGAGACGACCCGGTGATTTTTTCAACCGCGTGGCGGCACGCACGCGCACGCGTTCCGGCAGCGGGCTGGCCTTGTTGCCGGAAAGCTTCGCCAGCAGCGGGATCGCCAGCTGGTAGAAGGTGAGTGCCGCCGAGACCGGGTTACCCGGCAGGCCGCAGAACCAGCTGTGTGAAAGCTTGCCAAACGCAAACGGCTTGCCCGGCTTGATCGCCAGCTTCCAGAAGGCGATTTCGCCCAGCTCTTCAAGAAGGGTTTTGGTGTAATCCGCTTCGCCCACGGAGACGCCGCCGGAGCTGATGACCACGTCGGCGGATTTATCCGCCTCGATAAACGCCGCGCGCAGTTTTTCCGTGTCGTCTGGAATGATGCCGAGGTTAATCACCTCGCAGCCCAGTTGCTCCAGCATCAGGTGTACCGCCAGGCGGTTGGTGTCGTAAATCTGGCCGTCCTGCAGCGGCTGGCCCGGAAGCTGCAGCTCGTCGCCGGTGGAGAAGACGGCGACGCGCACTTTGCGGATAACGTCGACTTCCGCGATGCCGAGCGAGGCCAGCACCGGCAGCTCTGCCACCGTCAGCCTTTGCCCGGCGGCAAAAACGGTCGCGCCGAGGGTAATGTCCTCGCCGGTACGGCGGATGTTCTGGCCCGCTTTAACGCTGGCGGTAAAACGCACGCCTTCGTCGGTCTGTTCGGTCTCTTCCTGCATTACCACGGCGTCGCAGCCGGCCGGAACCGGTGCGCCGGTCATGATGCGCACGCAGGTGCCCGCAGGCCATTCACCGCTAAACGGCTGACCCGCAAAGGCTTTACCCGCCACCGGCAGGGCGTTACCCGTCTGGAGATCCGCCAGGCGTACCGCGTAACCGTCCATCGCTGAGTTATCAAACCCCGGCACGTTAAGCGGAGAGACGATATCGCGCGCGGCAATACGGCCAAAACAGCGCACGAGGGGCAGCGTCTCTACGTCATGCAGCTGGGAAACTCGGTCAAGCATCTGCGTGAGTGCCGTCTCAAGCGGCATCAGTCCGGCGGTAAAATCCATGGTGGGCTCCTGCGGAGTAACAACGAAAGCGTCCATTATGGCAGAAAAGTGCGGCTAACTGTATGACCGAAGGGTGCACGCTTTACATCACTGTTACGTCTTTCTATATTCAAAAATCATCTGAAGTTTCGTCGACGATAATGATATTTATAGAAAAAGCCGCAAAACAGGCTAACGGGTGATGCGAATGGTTAATGCGGTAATCGCAATTCATGGTGGCGCCGGGGCAATCACTCGAGCACAGCTCAGTCCCGAGCAGGAAAAGCGCTACATCGACGCGCTGTACGCCATTGTGGAAACGGGCCAGAGAATGCTGGAAGCGGGCGAAAGCGCGCTGGACGTGGTCACCGAGGCGGTGCGCCTGCTGGAAGAGTGCCCGTTATTTAATGCGGGGATCGGTTCGGTCTTTACCCGGAATGAAACGCACGAGCTGGATGCCTGCGTGATGGACGGTATTACCCTGAAAGCGGGCGCCGTGGCGGGCGTCAGCCACCTGCGTAACCCGGTGCTGGCCGCGCGTCTGGTGATGGAAGAGAGTCCGCACGTGCTGCTGACGGGGGCCGGGGCGGAGACCTTTGCCTTTGAGCACGGGATGGAGCCGGTATCGCCCGATCTGTTTTCCACGGAAGCGCGCTATCAGCAGTTACAGGAAGCTCGTTCGGCGGGCATGACGCAGCTTGACCATACTGCGCCGCTGGATGAGCGCAGCAAAATGGGCACGGTCGGCGCGGTGGCACTCGATAAAGCCGGAAACCTCGCGGCGGCGACGTCAACGGGCGGGATGACCAACAAGCTGCCTGGACGCGTCGGCGACAGCCCGCTGCCGGGCGCCGGCTGCTATGCCAATAACGCGACGGCGGCGGTGTCGTGTACCGGCACCGGGGAAGTGTTTATTCGCGCCCTCGCGGCCTACGACATTACCGCGCTGATGGATTACGGCGGCTTAAGCCTGAGCGAGGCCTGCGAGCGCGTGGTGATGGAGAAACTGCCTGCCCTGGGCGGCGTCGGCGGACTCATTGCGGTAGATCGTGAGGGCAACGTGGCTCTGCCGTTCAACAGCGAAGGCATGTATCGCGCCTGGGGCTATGCCGGTGATGAGCCGAGCACGGGCATCTATCGTGAATAAGGGGGCAGCGCGTGCCGCACAGTGAAGAGCTGGACAACCGCGAAGTATTGGCTGTCCATCAGCTGAATATTGCGTTTCAGGAAGAGCGGCAGTTCTTCCCCGCAGTACAGAATTTATCGTTCACGCTCAGGCGCGGCGAGACGCTGGCGATTGTTGGCGAATCCGGTTCCGGGAAATCGGTCACCGCGCTGGCGCTGATGCGCCTGCTGGAACAGACGGGCGGGCAAATCAGCAGCGAGAAAATGCTCCTGCGCCGCCGTAACCGTCAGGTCATTGATTTAAATGAGCTAAGCGGTTCGCAGATGCAGGGCGTACGCGGGGCGGACATTGCGATGATCTTTCAGGAGCCGATGACCTCTCTGAACCCGGTGTTCCCGGTCGGGGAGCAAATTGCCGAGTCTATCCGCCTGCATCAGGGGCTGAGCGGCGATGAAGCGCTCAAAGAGGCCCGACGGATGCTTGAGCTGGTGCGCATTCCGGAGGCACAGGCTATTCTGGGCCGCTATCCGCATCAGCTTTCCGGCGGCATGCGCCAGCGGGTAATGATCGCCATGGCGCTCTCCTGCCGTCCGGCGGTGCTCATTGCCGACGAGCCGACAACGGCGCTGGACGTGACCATTCAGGCGCAGATCCTGCAGCTCATCAACGTGCTGCAGCAGGAGATGGAGATGGGGGTGATGTTTATCACCCACGATATGGGCGTGGTTGCCGATATCGCCGATCGCGTACTGGTGATGCATAAGGGCTGCGCGGTAGAAACCGGCCCGGTCGAGCAGATTTTTCACGCGCCCGCGCATCCTTACACCAAAGCACTGCTGGCGGCGGTCCCGCGCCTGGGGGCGATGAACGGCAGCGATCTGCCGCGCCGTTTTCCGCTGATTTCCCTCGAGGCGTCTGAGCCGCAGGAGGATGAACGCGAGCAGGACACCGTGGTGCCGGGCAAGCCCATTCTGGAAGTACGAAATCTGGTCACCCGGTTTCCGCTGCGCAGCGGCGTGTTGAACCGGGTGAAGCGCGAAGTGCACGCGGTGGAAAACGTCAGCTTCGACCTCTGGCCGGGCGAAACGCTGGCGCTGGTGGGGGAGTCCGGCTGCGGTAAATCCACTACCGGGCGCGCGCTGCTCCGTCTGGTGGAATCTCAGGAGGGCAGCATTACCTTTAACGGCGAGCGCATTGATACCCTTCCGGACAGCAGGCTGCAGGCGGTGCGGCGGGATATTCAGTTTATTTTTCAGGATCCGTATGCCTCCCTCGATCCGCGCCATACGGTGGGGTATTCGATCATGGAGCCGCTGCGGGTGCATAACCTGCTCGACGGCGAGGCGGCGCAGCGTCGCGTGGCCTGGCTGCTGGAGCGCGTTGGCCTGAAGCCGGAACACGCCTGGCGTTATCCGCACGAGTTTTCCGGCGGGCAGCGGCAGCGTATCTGCATCGCCCGCGCGCTGGCGCTGAACCCGAAAGTGGTGATTGCGGATGAATCCGTCTCTGCGCTGGATGTCTCTATCCGGGCGCAAATCATCAATCTGCTGCTTGATTTACAGCGGGATATGGGTATCGCCTTCCTGTTTATCTCGCACGACATGGCGGTGGTCGAGCGCATCAGCCATCGCGTGGCGGTAATGTTTATGGGGCAGATCGTGGAGATTGGGCCGCGAAGGGCAGTGTTCGAGAACCCGCAGCACCCGTACACCCGCAAGCTTATTGCGGCGGTTCCGGTTGCCGATCCCGCGCATCGTCACGGCCAGCGCGTGCTGCTGCAGGATGATATGCCGGGTAATATTCATAAACTCGGCGAGGCCGTGGAGCGCGTGACGCTTCGCGAGGTCGAGCCGGGTCATTTCGTCGCTCCCCCGCGTCAGGACAATGCTTTTTCGCGGTTATAACTTACAACAGGCAGGAGAACACAATGGTTACATTTGTAGCGCGTAGATGGTTGTTAGCCGCGAGCGTGACGGCAGCCCTGGCCGCTGCCCCCGCGTTCGCTGCCAAAGATGTGGTGGTTGCCGTCGGCTCCAATTTCACCACGCTCGATCCGTATGACGCCAACGACACGCTCTCTCAGGCGGTGGCGAAATCGTTCTACCAGGGCCTGTTCGGCCTGGATAAAGAGATGAAGCTCAAAAACGTGCTGGCGGAGGGGTACACCGTGTCCGACAACGGGCTGGTCTACACCATCAAGCTCAGAACCGGCGTGAAGTTCCAGGACGGGACAGACTTCAATGCGGAGGCGGTGAAGATTAACCTCGATCGCGCCAGCAATCCTGAAAACAGCCTCAAGCGCTATAACCTTTATAAAAACATCGCCAAAACCGAGGTGGTCGACCCGGCGACGGTAAAAATCACCCTGAAAGAGCCGTTCTCCGCGTTTATCAATATTCTGGCGCATCCGGCAACGGCGATGATTTCCCCTGCCGCGCTGCAGAAATACGGCAAAGAGATCGGTTTCCACCCTGTTGGCACCGGCCCTTACGAACTGCTCACCTGGAACCAGACCGATTTTGTGAAGGTGAAGAAGTTCGCGGGCTACTGGCAGCAGGGGCTGCCGAAGCTGGATACCATCACCTGGCGCCCGGTGGTGGACAACAACACCCGCGCGGCGATGCTGCAAACCGGCGAGGCGCAGTTTGCCTTCCCGATCCCGTATGAGCAGGCCGCCATTTTGCAGAAAAACAGCAAGCTGGAGCTGGTCGCCAGCCCGTCGATCATGCAGCGCTACATCAGCATGAACGTCACGCAAAAGCCGTTCGATAACCCGAAGGTGCGCGAAGCTATTAACTATGCCATTAACCGTCAGGCGCTGGTGAAGGTCGCTTTTGCGGGCTATGCCACCCCGGCCACCGGCGTGCTGCCGCCGGCTATCGCCTATGCGCAAAGCTATCAGCCGTGGCCGTACGATCCGGCTAAAGCGCGCGAGCTGCTGAAAGAGGCGGGCTTCCCGAACGGTTTTAGCACCACGCTGTGGTCGTCGCATAATCACAGCACCGCCCAGAAGGTGCTGCAGTTTACCCAGCAGCAGCTGGCGCAGGTGGGTATCAAGGTACAGGTCACGGCAATGGATGCCGGACAGCGTGCGGCAGAAGTGGAGGGGAAAGGGCAGAAAGAGAGCGGCGTGCGGATGTTCTACACCGGCTGGTCGGCATCGACTGGTGAAGCCGACTGGGCGCTGTCGCCGCTGTTTGCCTCGCAGAACTGGCCGCCAACCCTGTTCAACACCGCGTTCTACAGCAACCCGCAGGTGGACAAAGACCTGGCCGATGCACTGAAAACCACTAAACCGGACGAGAAAGCTCGTCTCTATAAGGACGCACAGGACATCATCTGGAAAGAGTCGCCGTGGGTGCCGCTGGTGGTGGAGAAGCTGGTGTCAGCCCATAACAAAGCGTTGACCGGGTTCTACATCATGCCTGATACGGGCTTTAGCTTTGACGATGCGGATTTAAAATAACGCCCATGCTGAATTATGTTTGTAAACGCCTGCTGGGGCTTATTCCGACGCTGCTGATTGTGGCGGTGCTGGTGTTTTTGTTTGTCCATATGCTGCCGGGCGATCCAGCGCGTCTGGTTGCCGGGCCCGAAGCGGATGCCACGGTCATTGATCTGGTGCGTAAACAGCTGGGTCTTGACCAGCCTCTGTATATGCAGTTTCTGCACTATATAGGCAACGTTCTTCAGGGTGACTTTGGTATCTCGATGGTGTCGCGCCGTCCGGTGTCGGAGGAGATCGCCACCCGCTTTATGCCGACGTTCTGGTTGACGATTGCCAGCATGAGCTGGGCAGTCGTGTTTGGGCTTGGCGCCGGTATTGTCGCAGCCGTCTGGCGCAACCGCTGGCCGGACAAGCTCGGCATGGCGCTGGCGGTCACCGGCATCTCTTTCCCGGCGTTCGCGCTGGGGATGCTGCTGATGCAGATCTTCTCCGTTGAGCTCGGCTGGCTGCCCACCGTCGGGGCCGATACCTGGAAGCATTACATCCTGCCTTCCATGACGCTTGGGGCTGCCGTGTCGGCCGTGATGGCCCGCTTTACCCGCGCCTCGTTCGTTGACGTGCTGAGCGAAGATTATATTCGCACCGCGCGGGCGAAAGGGGTCAGCGAGAAGTGGGTCATTCTCAAGCACGGGTTCCGCAACGCGATGATCCCGGTGGTGACGATGATGGGGCTGCAGTTTGGCTTCCTGCTGGGCGGCTCTATCGTGGTGGAAAAGGTCTTCAACTGGCCGGGGCTGGGACGCCTGCTGGTCGATTCCGTCGAGATGCGCGACTACCCGGTGATTCAGGCGGAAGTCCTGCTTTTCTCGCTGGAATTTATTCTTATCAACTTAGTGGTGGACGTGCTCTACGCCGCCATTAACCCGGCCATCAGGTATAAGTAAGATGCGATTATTGAACTGGCGACGTCAGGCCGTTTTAAACGCGATGCCGGGGCTCAAACCGGACCACGTCCGCACCCCGTGGTCTGAATTCTGGCGGCGTTTTCGCCGTCAGCCGGTCGCGATGACCGCGGGGCTGTTTGTGCTGCTGCTTATTGCAGTGGCGGTGATTGCGCCGTGGGTGGTGCCATTTGATGCGGAAAACTATTTTGACTACGACCGTCTGAACGACGGACCGTCGATGCTGCACTGGTTCGGCGTGGACTCCCTCGGGCGCGATATCTTTAGCCGCGTGCTGGTCGGGGCGCAAATCTCGCTTGCCGCCGGGGTGTTCGCGGTGCTGATCGGCGCGGCCATCGGTACCGTACTGGGTCTCGTTGCCGGATATTACGAAGGCTGGTGGGACCGCATCATCATGCGCATCTGCGACGTGCTGTTTGCTTTTCCCGGCATTCTGCTGGCGATTGCCGTGGTGGCGATCATGGGCAGCGGCATGGCCAACGTCATCATTGCGGTCGCGGTGTTTTCGATTCCGGCGTTTGCGCGCCTGGTGCGCGGCAACACGCTGGTGCTGAAACAGCAGACCTTTATAGAATCTGCCCGCAGCATGGGGGCCAGCGACGCCACCATCCTGTTCAGCCATATTCTGCCGGGTACGGTGTCGTCCATCGTGGTCTATTTCACCATGCGTATCGGCGTGTCGATTATCTCGGCGGCCAGCCTGTCGTTTTTAGGGTTGGGTGCTCAGCCTCCAACGCCGGAGTGGGGCGCGATGCTGAACGAGGCGAGGGCGGATATGGTGATTGCACCGCACGTGGCGATCTTCCCGAGCCTGGCGATTTTTCTGACCGTGCTGGCGTTTAACCTGCTGGGTGACGGTCTGCGCGACGCGCTGGATCCGAGGATTAAGGGATAGCGCAGTGAAATGTGCCGGGTGGCGGCTACGCCTTACCCGGCCTACAAAAGAGGAGCAGGAAGATTAAACCCGGCTACCCCACAGGTCATACTCGTCCGCGTTTTCAACCTTCACGCGAATAATATCACCCGGCTTAACGCTGGTTTCGCCGTTCAGGTACACCGCACCGTCGATTTCAGGGGCGTCCGCCATGCTGCGGCCAATCGCGCCTTCTTCGTCAACTTCGTCGATAATAACCATGATCTCGCGGCCCACTTTTTCCTGCAGACGCTCGGCAGAAATCTGCTGCTGCAGCTGCATGAAGCGGTTCCAGCGTTCTTCTTTCACCTCTTCCGGCACCTGGTCCGCCAGCTCGTTGGCGGTTGCGCCTTCTACCGGGCTGTACTTGAAGCAGCCGACGCGGTCCAGACGCGCTTCTTTCAGGAAGTCGAGCAGCATCTGGAAGTCTTCTTCGGTTTCACCCGGGAAGCCGACGATGAAGGTGGAGCGCAGGGTCAGGTCAGGGCAGATCTCACGCCACTGCTTGATGCGGGCCAGCTGGCGGTCAACGGAGCCAGGACGTTTCATCAGCTTCAGGATACGCGGGCTCGCGTGCTGCAGCGGGATGTCCAGGTACGGCAGAATTTTGCCTTCCGCCATCAGTGGGATGACATCGTCAACGTGCGGGTACGGGTAGACGTAGTGCAGGCGCGTCCAGATACCGAGTTTGGACAGCTGCTCGCACAGGCCAACCATGCTGGTTTTCACCGGCTCGCCGTTGTGGAAACCGGAGCGGTGCTTCACGTCCACGCCGTAGGCAGAGGTGTCCTGGGAGATGACCAGCAGCTCCTTCACGCCCGCGTCGGCCAGACGTTTGGCTTCAGCCAGCACTTCGCCAATCGGACGGCTCACCAGATCGCCACGCATGGATGGGATGATGCAGAAGGTGCAGCGATGGTTGCAGCCTTCGGAAATTTTCAGGTACGCGTAGTGGCGCGGCGTCAGCTTCACGCCCTGTTCCGGCACCAGGCTCAGGAACGGGTTATGCTTTGGTTTTGGCACGTAGTGATGAACATGTTGCAGCACCTGCTCGTAGCTGTGCGGGCCGGTGATCTCCAGCACCTTCGGGTGCACTTCGCGGATCTGGTCTTCTTTCGCGCCCAGACAGCCGGTCACGATCACTTTACCGTTTTCCGTCAGGGCTTCACCGATGGCTTCCAGTGATTCCTGGACCGCGCTGTCGATAAACCCGCAGGTGTTAACGATCACCATATCGGCGTTGTCGTAGCTTGGCACCACGTCATAGCCCTCGGTGCGCAGTTCGGTCAGGATGCGTTCTGAATCCACCAGGTTTTTCGGGCAGCCCAGGGAGACGAAGCCGATTTTCGGCTGGTGCGTAACATTGCTCATAGGTTAAAAATTCATCAATTATGGAGTTATCAGGGCGGGATTTTACAGCGTATCGCGGGGGATTTATACACTCTTTGCAAGGTGGATGCGTCGGGCTGAGGTTGTAACATTGTAAATAATGTTAATCAGTTAATAAAAATTGATCTCAGGCATTAAACTGTACAAAAAATGTACTTATCCTGACTATGCACCATGGCTGACAGAGGAGGAAAGAGCATGACCGTTGACAGACTAAAACGCGATCTGCTGAACAAGCTGATCAACGCCCGAATCGACCTGGCCGCGTACCTGCAGTTGAGGAAGGCAAAAGGGTATATGTCAGTCAGCGAAAGCGAACATCTGCGTGATAACCTGTTTGAACTGTGTAATTTCATGCGTGAAAAAGCACCGACCCTGAAGGCGAATTACGGCGAAAGTGAGCTGATCGCGCTGCGCCGCGCCGCTGAGGTGCTCTCCATCGCTGGGGTATGTCTGATGAACGGACGCCACGACTGCCCGAACTTTATCGCCGTAAACGCGGAGAAGCTTGAAAACTGCCTGACAACGCTCTCTCTATGCATCATGTGCCTGAACGAGCACGAGAAGCTTGAACAGCACTGATCCCGGGGGAGGCAACTCCCCCTTCTGCTTAAGCTTTTGTAAAAGTGCTAACGCGCCCGGACGCAGTGGCTAATCTTTATGCCATATGCCGATAAAGGAGTGCGTTATGCCTCGATCCTCGCTGATTTCCCTGCCTGTATTATTCATTCCGTTTTCACTTCTTGCTGCGCCAGAGGCGGTGAAGGTCGAGGTGCTGCAAAACAGACTCGATCACCCCTGGTCCCTGGCGTTTCTGCCGGATAATGACGGGCTGCTGGTGACCCTGAAGGGTGGTCAGCTCAAACGCTGGCAGGCCGGAAAAGGGCTCTCCGATCCGATTGTCGGCGTGCCGAAGGTCTGGGCAAACGGTCAGGGAGGGTTGCTGGATGTGGTGCTTGCCCCAGATTTTGAGAAGTCGCGCCGCGTCTGGCTGAGCTACGCCGAGGCTGGGCATGACAGCAAAGCCGGCACGGCGGTAGGCTATGGCCGCCTGAGCGACGACTATTCCCGCATCGAGGGATTCCAGGTGGCGTTCCGCCAGATGCCGAAACTCTCAACCGGTAACCATTTTGGCGGGCGGCTGGTGTTCGACGGCAAAGGCTCTCTCTTTATTGGACTCGGCGAGAATAATCAGCGTCCGACGGCGCAGGATCTGGATAAATTGCAGGGTAAAGTGGTGCGCCTTACCGAAGACGGAAAAGTCCCGCCGGATAACCCCTTTGTGAATACCCCCGGTGCGCGACCCGAAATCTGGTCTTACGGCATTCGCAACCCGCAGGGGATGGCGATGAACCCCTGGAGCGACACGCTCTGGCTGAACGAGCACGGCCCGCGAGGCGGGGATGAGATCAACATTCCGGAGAAAGGAAAAAACTACGGCTGGCCGCTGGCGACGCACGGCATTAACTACAGCGGCCTGAAAATCCCGGAAGCCAAAGGCGAGCACGTTGAGGGAACCGAAAAACCGCTGTTCGTCTGGAAAGTCTCACCCGCGGTGAGCGGCATGGCGTTTTACAACAGCGACGTTTTCCCGCAGTGGAAAAACAAGCTGTTTATCGGCGCGCTGAAGGAGAAGGACGTGATCGTGCTGAGCGTGGACGGCAATAAGGTGACGGAGGACGGGCGAATTCTGGGCGACCGGGACCAGCGTATTCGCGATGTGCGGGTGGGGCCGGATGGGTATCTGTATGTCCTGACCGACGAGACGGACGGGCAGCTGTTGAAAGTCAGCCCGTCCGGCGCGTAATCAGGTGACCGGGATCATTACCACGTTGCGGTACGCCGGGCGATCGCTCAGCTGTTTTAGCCAGCGCTCAAGGTGAGGGCGCGGCGTCCACTTCAGGCCCATATTGGTCAGGTTCCAGACGAACGGCGCCACGGCAATATCGCCCACGCCGAACGCCTCGCCGGAGAACCAGGCGTGCTTCGCCAGCTCGTCATCCATCATCGCAAAAAGATTTTCGCAGGCATCCTGGGCGGCGTGAATTGCGGGATAATCGCGTTCGGCTTCCGGCGTGCGGATAAGTCCCATCAGGATCACGCGGTGGGTTGGAGACAGCGTCTGATTCGCCCAGTCCATCCACTTTTCACCCTGGGCACGCCGGGCGGGGTTTTCAACCCACAGGCGGCCCTGACCGTACTGCGCGGCAAGGTAACGGACAATGGTGTTGGACTCCCAAAGCGTCGCGTCTGTTTCATCATCGCGCAGCAGCGGCACCAGGCCGTTCGGGTTCATGGCCAGATAGTCGGCCTCTTTGTTTACGCCGAACGACATGCCGGCCATGATTTGATTGAACGGTAAATCCAGCTCCTCGAGCGTCCAGAGCACTTTCTTAACGTTGGTCGAGTTGTTCCTGCCCCAAAGCGTAATCATATTTACTCCTGATGAGATGTGAATCCGTGTCAGCTTTCGCCATGGTGAGATAAACCTAACAATTACGCAACAGAAGACAAAAAAATCGTCTGAATCAAAGCGTATCTGAATGTTATTGCATAAACTTTAATAACTTTACCCTCGTTGGGTTTCTTTAACCGTTTTAGTGCGCTATTACTCATCGCTTCTTGCGACACGGTGATGTGACGTAATTTTTGAATGGACACTCGGGTGGCATTTATGACGCGTAAAATGACTTCTCTGCGCAGCCTTGCGACAGGCTCTGCGCTCCTTTTCATGTTTGCACCAACTCTCTACGCAGCTGAGCAGGCTGCGCCCGAAGCGCCGCCTGTGGACGCGCGCGCATGGATCCTGATGGATTATTCCAGCGGTAAAGTGCTGGCGGAAGGTAATGCAGATGAGAAACTCGATCCGGCAAGCCTGACCAAAATCATGACCAGCTATGTGGTCGGCCAGGCGCTGAAAGCGGGCAAGATCAAGCTGGACGATATGGTCACCATCGGGAAGGATGCCTGGGCGACCGGCAACCCGGCGCTGCGGGGATCTTCCGTGATGTTCCTGAAGCCTGGGGATCAGGTCTCCGTTTCCGATCTGAACAAAGGGGTAATTATTCAGTCGGGAAATGATGCGTGCATTGCGCTGGCCGATTATGTTGCCGGCAGCCAGGATTCTTTCATTGGCTTGATGAATGGTTACGCGCAGAAACTGGGCTTAACCAACACCACGTTCAAAACAGTTCACGGTCTGGATTCGCCGGGACAGTTCAGTACCGCGCGCGACATGGCGCTGCTGGGGAAAGCGCTGATCCACGACGTGCCGGATGAATACGCCATCCATAAAGAGAAAGAGTTTACCTTCAATAAAATCCGTCAGCCGAACCGCAACCGACTGTTGTGGAGCAGCAACGTTAACGTGGACGGAATGAAAACCGGCACCACGGCGGGCGCGGGCTATAACCTGGTGGCCTCCGCGACCCAGGGCGACATGCGCCTGATTTCGGTGGTGCTGGGCACCAAAACCGACCGTATTCGCTTTAATGAGTCAGAAAAACTGCTGACGTGGGGCTTCCGCTTCTATGAAACCGTGACGCCGATTAAACCGGATGCCACGTTCGTCAGCCAGCGCGTCTGGTTTGGTGACAAGAGCGAAGTGAACCTGGGTGCGGGTGAGGCGGGCTCGGTGACCATTCCGCGTGGTCAGCTGAAAAACCTGAAGGCCAGCTACACCCTGACCGACCCGCAGCTCACCGCGCCACTGAAAAAAGGTCAGGTAGTCGGGACGATTGATTTCCAGCTAAACGGTAAATCAATTGAACAGCGTCCGTTAATTGTAATGGAAGCGGTCGAAGAGGGCGGCTTCTTCAGCCGGATGTGGGATTTCGTGATGATGAAATTCCACGGGTGGTTCGGCAGCTGGTTCAGCTAAACCTGATGGGTTTTCTCCCTCTCCCTGTGGGAGAGGGCTGGGGTGCGGGCATCAGACCGCACCCTCTTAATACATCAATTTCACCTGCTGCGCCTTCGCGTGGGCCACAATCTCGTCGTCCGGGCGGCAGTCGCTGACGATGGCGTCGAACTGCGCCAGCTCGCCCATTCTTGCCGAACGGACTTTACCAAACTTGCTGTGATCGACCACCAGAACATGGTACTGCGCGGCGCTTAATGCCCAGTGTTTCACCGGCAGCTCTTCCAGGTTAAAGCAGGTTGCGCCCTGGCGCACGTTGACGCCCGCCGCGGAATAAAACGCGATATCCGGGCAGAGATTGCTGAGCGTATCCTGCAGGTTGAGCGGCTTAAAGATGGCGTTGCTGGCGTGAAACTCGCCGCCGCACAGGATCACCCGGCACTCGGGTTTCTCCTGAAGCGCCAGAAAGGTGTTCAGGGAGTAGCACACGGCAGTAAAAGGAATGCTGCTGTCGATGGCCTCGATAATCCACGGCGTGGTGGTGCCGCAATCAAAAAATAGCGTCTGGTGCGGCTGTACCAGCGAGGCTGCAAGCCGGGCGGCTTTGCGTTTCTCTTCCACCAGGCGCGTCTTCTGGTCGCTGATCAGATAATGGCTGGCGCTACGCGGCTCAAGCACAATATACCCGCCCAGCAGCACGACGGGCGCGCTTTCGCTGTTAAGATCCCGACGAATGGTCATCTCTGAGACGCCGAGGAGGTTGGCGGCTTCCTTAAGATGCAGCTTATCGCTGCGCTTCAGCGCCTGTAGCAGCTGAGCAATGCGGTCATCGCGACGTGTTTCCATAGTTCCTCGGGATAAAAAAGTGAACCCCCGCAGGGCGGGGGTTCAAGTGTAACCTGTCAGGTTGGGGTTAGTCACGTATCCAGCCTTTGCGGATCGGGATAGCGAAAATGGCGCGATAGAGTGATGACAGCGTGCGGTAGAGCGCTTCACCAAAGAGGCTCCACAGGATAGCCGCGCTCACGCAGCCAATCAGCCCGACCAGGAAGCCGCCCACCATATCCAGCGGCCAGTGGACGCCCAGGTAAACGCGAGACCAGGCGATGGCTACAGCGACCACCATCAGCACCGCACCAGACCACAGGCGATGCCAGAACAGGAAGGCCAGCGCAAAGGTGAAGATCACCGTCCCGTGATCGCTCGGGAACGAGTCATCTGGCGCATGATGCAGGAAGGTATAGCCGACGTGATCGACAAACGGACGATCGTGCGGGAACGCGTGGCCCAGAATGTAGCTCACCAGGACGCTTACGCCGAGAGCCATCGCCACTTTGATTACCAGCTTGCGCTGTGCTTTCACCTGGCTACGAGGCCCCCACAGCCAGAGAATGGCTGCCAGCGCGGGCACGATACCGATCAGGTCTTTTGCCAGAAAGGTGGCAAAGTCGATCATCCACTCGGGCGAGGCCGGTGTGGCGTTGATCAGATAAAACAGCTGATAATTCAGATTCTCTAGCATAGCGTTATCACTCTTTAGCAAACCGGGTGGAAATCAGCCCGTAGACCACCACCTGGGAAAACCAGACCCACCACCCGGCCCACAGGTTGTGAGAGAAAAAATGCGCCCCGCGCATGACCTGACCGAAGCCCATCGCCAGACCTAACACCACGCCCAGCGCGACGAAGCACCAGGCGAGACGCGGACGTTCGCGCCAGAAGGCAAAAAACAGCCCCATCACCATAAAGCCGCTGGAGGCATGACCGCCGGGGAAACAGCGCCCCGGACCGCTGTCAGCAGGAATGGCGCTGAACAGGGGGTAGGACACGGCCTTCCCGCCATATTCCACCAGATCCCACGGACAGCTGTGATGGCTCATGCTTTTCAGCAGGCCTACCACCAGCGCGCCAACGCCCATCAGTAGCGCCGCCGTAACCAGCCTTGCGTTACGCTTGTAGGCGCCGTAAAACAGCGCCACGGCGCCTGAGGCGATGGCAATGTACTTCGCCAGTCGGTGGTTGAGCAGATCCAGCAGGTGGTCTTTCTGCAGCGGAAAGCTCTGCGTCGCCGCGTCATACCAAAAGCCGGTTATCCATCTGTCGAGCGCTTCATTGCGCGATAGCCACGTAAATACCACGGCAAGGGCAATCAGTATGAAAAGCTGATAACCATAAAAGCGGGACGGTAAGCGGTAAAGGCGTTTTGTCTTATTTGTCTGTAACTTAGACAATTCTGAACGGCTGGAGGTAAGTGCCATGATTTGGGGTCGTTGACGAGTAATGGGGCTATCATAAAAGTGTCAACTTAAGGAAACCTTAAACGAAGACGATATGTGCTTTATTTCTGTTTATCCTCGATAAATCACTATCTCGGGCTGCGGCATTTCATTACACTCGTCGCGATTTTGTCATTATAAAGAGATTGCATGTTAAACCGTTCTTCTTCTGGTTCACGTCTGGGTCGTCAGGCGTTGCTTTTCCCTCTGTGTCTGGTGCTCTACGAATTTTCTACCTATATCGGCAACGATATGATCCAGCCCGGTATGCTGGCCGTGGTGGCGCAGTACAACGCCGGAATCGAGTGGGTACCGACCTCCATGACCGCCTATCTGGCCGGCGGCATGTTTTTGCAGTGGCTGTTAGGCCCGCTGTCGGATCGTATTGGCCGCCGTCCGGTGATGCTGACGGGCGTGGTGTGGTTTATCGTCACCTGTCTTGCCACGCTGCTGGCGCAAAACATTGAACAATTTACCCTGCTGCGCTTCCTGCAGGGGGTGAGCCTGTGCTTTATCGGCGCCGTGGGGTATGCCGCCATTCAGGAATCGTTTGAAGAGGCGGTGTGTATCAAAATTACCGCGCTGATGGCGAACGTGGCGCTCATTGCCCCCTTACTCGGGCCGCTGGTGGGTGCCGCGTGGGTGCATATAGCGCCATGGGAAGGGATGTTTGTGCTGTTTGCCGTTCTCGCCGCCATCGCGTTCTTTGGTCTGCACCGGGCGATGCCGGAAACGGCCACCCGCATCGGCGAGAAACTCTCGCTGAAAGAGCTGGGTCGGGATTATAAAGAAGTGCTGAAGAATGGCCGCTTTGTGGCGGGCGCGCTGGCGACCGGGTTCGTTAGCCTGCCGCTGCTGGCGTGGATCGCCCAGTCTCCGGTTATTATCATCAGCGGCGAAAAGCTCAGCAGCTATGAGTATGGTCTGCTGCAGGTGCCGATCTTTGGCGCGCTGATTATCGGGAACCTGGTGCTGGCACGTCTGACGTCACGCCGCACCGTCCGTTCGCTTATTATCATGGGCGGCTGGCCGATTGCGGCAGGGTTGATTCTGGCGGCGGTGGCGACCGTCGCGTCATCACACGCTTATCTGTGGATGACGGCGGGACTGAGCATCTACGCCTTCGGGATTGGCGTGGCCAACGCCGGTCTGGTGCGCCTGACGCTGTTCGCCAGCGAGATGAGTAAAGGCACGGTCTCCGCGGCGATGGGGATGCTGCAGATGCTGATTTTTACCGTCGGTATCGAGGTGAGCAAGCATGCCTACGCGATGGGCGGCAACGGGCTGTTCAGCCTGTTTAACCTCGCCAACGGCGTGCTGTGGGTTGCCCTGATGGTGGTGTTCCTGAAAGACAAGCGCGTTGGAAACGCCCTGCAACCTTAACTGTTTATTCCCTCTCCCTGTGGGAGAGGGCACCAGACCGCACGGTGTTAATTAAACGGTGCCTCTCCATCCAGCACCTTATCAATCACATCCAACACGCCTTCATCGTTATTGTGCGGCGCTTCAAAACGCGCCGCCGCTTTGATATGCGGTCTGGCATTCGCCATCGCAAAGCTGAATCCGGACTGGCGCAGCATCTCCACGTCGTTGCCGCTGTCGCCGAAGGCCACCACTTCGCTATCGTCTATGCCCCAGCGCTTTTGCAGGATCCGCAGGCCGTTAGCCTTATGCACGCCGGGTATGATCAGGTCGATACTGCCGTGACCGGTGGTGACGGGCACCATGATGTCACTCAGCTTTTCATGCAGCAGCGCCTGAATACGCGGAATTTCATCGTCAGACACGTTGAGCCCGAACTTGAAGAAAATATCGTTCAGGTTGTCGAAATCGCTGACCATTTCCAGACGGTGATAGTACTTCGCCGCGATACCCTTAAAACCTTCGTCATAGCACTTCAGCGTGTAGGCGCTGCTCTTCCCGCAGGCGATAATCTCAATGCCGGGAACGTCGCTTAACACGTTCGCAACGGTCTCGAAATGGGCTTTCGACAGTTCACCGTTAAAGACGTCTTCACCCTCACTTACGACCCAGCCGCCGTTTTCGGCGACGAATGAAATTTCATGCGCAATCTCCGGGAAAAAGGAGATCAGCTGGTAGAACTGGTTGCCGCTGGCGACCACGAAGCGAATGCCTTGCGCCTTCATGCGGGCGTACTGCGCCAGAAAGCGCGGACGATTGTAGGTCTTGGCATCGCTGAGGAATGTGCCATCCATGTCGACGGCGATCAGTTTAACGCTCATATCCCTTCTCCAGTGTCGTTTGATTCGTTTCCGGCTTTGCCACCGCGCGCGCCACCAGCGCCGCGATGATGACCAACCCTAACACCACCAGCATGGCGCTGCGCAGTCCGTAGTGCTCGCCGAGGAAGCCGAGCAGCGGCGGCCCGACCAGGAAGGCGAGATAGCCCGTGGTTGCCACCACGCTGACGCGCGTCGGGGCATCCGGGCCGGTATCGCTGGCGGCTGAAATGGTAAGCGGAAAGCCGAGCGACGCACCCAGTCCCCAGAGGATCACCGAGACCCCGGCAATCCAGTCCACATCGACAAATATGATCATCGCGATACCCAGGCCGCCCAGCAGGGCGCTGGCGCGCACCACCGCTACGCGGCTGTAGCGGTCGATAAACCAGCCGCCGGTGAAGCGCCCGACGGTCATCCCCAGCGTAAAACCGGCGTAGATCAGCGAGCCGGAGGTCGGGCTAAAGCCGTGACCGTCTACCATCAGCAGCGGCAGCCAGTCGTTGGCGGACCCTTCGGCGAAGGCCATAGCCAGCACCACCACGCCGATCAGCATCAACTGGAAGTCGCGGTAGAAGGGCAGCCCTTTTTCGGCCGAGTGCTGTTCGTCAGCGGAGTTCTTACCTGTGCCGTCCGGGATCGCCCGGATGCCGGTCAGAATCGGAATGATGCACACCATCGCTGCCAGCAGGATATGCAGATTGGCGCTCACGCCAGTGGCCGTCAGCGCCATTCCCACGCCCGCACCGGCCAGCGTGCCGAGGCTGTAAAAACCGTGCATCATCGGCAGCACGGTTTTGTTCATCTCACGCTCGACAGCCGCTCCTTCAACGTTGATGGCAACTTCCGCCGAACCGAAGCTGCCGCCAAATACCGTCAGCCCCAGCGCAAACAGCACCGGTGAGGCAAACCACAGCGCGACGCTGAGCACGATCATCCCGAACACCGCGAAGCACATGGTGGTGCGGATCACCGCCCGCGTACCGAAGCGCTTCACCAGCCACGCGGAGCAGAGGATGCCGCTCATGGAGCCTATCGACAGGCCAAACAGCACGATACCCATCTCAGCTGTAGAGACGGACAAAATGTCGCGAATGGCGGGGGTGCGCGTGGCCCAGGAGGCCATCAGCAGACCGGGAATAAAGAAGAACATAAACAGCGCCCACATGCGGAGCTGCAGGGCTTTGCGGGAAGAGGTCAGCGTCATTGGGGTAGCACCAGAAGTACAACAATAGCGACAACACTAGCAAGTTTGTGTACATTTGTACACAAACCAGGTGAGGAAATGATGAGCAGACCACCCAACGATCCGCATCGCCGGGAGAAAATCCTGCAGGCGACCCTCGACACCATTGCTGAACACGGTATTCACGCCGTCACGCACCGGAAAATCGCCACCTGCGCGGGCGTGCCGCTGGGGTCGATGACCTACTATTTCGACGGTATGGAGCCGCTGCTGGAGGAGGCCTTCACGTGGTTTACCCGCCAGATGTCGCAGCAGTACCGGGATTTCTTCGCGGGCGTCACCGGGCCGGAAATGGCGTGCGAATCCATTACCACTCTGATCCACAGCTCGCAGGTGACGACGCCGCACAACATGGCGCTGATGTATCAGCTTTACGCTTTTATGCACCGCAGCGCGGCGCTCAAAACGGTGATGCAGGACTGGATGAAGATGAGCCAGACAACGCTCGAGCAGTGGTTCGACCCGGTCACCACCCGCGCGCTGGATGCCTTTATTGAAGGAATGACGCTGCACTACGTCACCGACCGGGCGCCGCTATCCCGCGAAGAGATCCGGGCGATGGTGGGGAGAATTGCGGGCGAGGGGAACCCTTAGGTATCGCTCGCCCTGCCAGTTTTACCTGCGCTCGATTTTATTCCCGCTGGCGTCAACCACCGCTTCGCCATCTTCTTTCGTAAATGCCCCTTTCTGTGCGTCCGGCAGGATGTCGAGGACGACTTCAGACGGGCGGCACAGGCGAGTGCCCAGCGGCGTCACGACGATCGGACGGTTAATCAGAATCGGGTGTTGCAGCATAAAATCGATAAGCTGGTGGTCGGTGAAGCTGTCTTCGGCCAGGCCGAGCTGTTCGTAGGGCTCCACGTTTTTACGCAGCAGATCCCGCACCGAGATCCCCATATCGGCAATCAGGGTTGTCAGCTTATCGCGCGACGGCGGGGTTTCCAGATAGAGGATAATCTCTGGCTCCGTGCCGCTGTTGCGGATCATCTCCAGCGTGTTGCGCGACGTGCCGCAGGCGGGGTTGTGGTAGATAGTGATGTGGCTCATATCAGTGGCTCATTACAGTGTGAAGGAGAGACGTAGCGCCAGCGCGGCGAGCGTCACAAACAGGACCGGCAGCGTCATAATGATGCCCGTCCGGAAGTAGTAGCCCCAGCTAATCGTCATGTTTTTCTGCGCCAGCACGTGAAGCCAGAGCAGGGTGGCAAGGCTGCCGATAGGCGTGATTTTCGGCCCCAAATCGCAGCCAATCACGTTGGCGTAAATCATTGCTTCCTTAATCAGTCCTGTCGCCGTACTGCCCTCAATGGAGAGCGCGCCAATCAGCACCGTGGGCATATTGTTCATTATGGATGACAGGAACGCGGTGATGAACCCGGTTCCCAGCGTGGTGGCCCACAGCCCTTGCCCGGCCAGGCTATTCAGTACGCCTGAGAGATATTCCGTCAGCCCGGCATTGCGCAGGCCATACACCACCAGATACATCCCCAGCGAGAAGATCACGATCTGCCACGGTGCGCCGCGCAGCACTTTTCCGGTATTTATCGCATGTCCGCGTTTTGCAACGGCAAACAAAACCAGCGCTCCCGCAGTCGCAATGGCGCTGACCGGAATACCCAGCGGCTCCAGCACAAAGAAACCGACGAGAAGAAGGAGCAGCACGATCCAGCCCGTTCTGAAGGTCGGGAGGTCGTGAATGGCCCGCGCGGGCTCGCAGAGTTTTGCCAGGTCATATTCCGGGGGAATTTCCTTGCGGAAGAACAGATGCAGCATCACCAGCGTTGCGGCAATCGCGGCGATATCAACGGGAATCATCACCGAAGCGTATTCGCTGAACCCCAGCTTGAAGAAGTCTGCCGAGACGATGTTGACCAGGTTCGACACAATCAGCGGCAGGCTGGCGGTATCGGCGATAAAACCTGCCGCCATCACAAACGCCAGCGTGGCCCGCTTGCTGAACCCCAGAGCCAGCAGCATGGCGATAACGATAGGGGTCAGGATCAGCGCCGCACCGTCATTGGCAAACAGCGCCGCGACGGCTGCGCCCAGCAGCACGATATACGTAAACAGCAATCGTCCGCGGCCGTTCCCCCAGCGGGCAACGTGCAGTGCCGCCCACTCGAAAAAGCCGGACTCATCCAGCAGCAGGCTGATGATGATGACGGCGATAAACGTTGCCGTGGCGTTCCAGACGATATTCCACACAACCGGAATATCGTTTACGTGAATAACGCCGCTGGCGAGCGCCAGTACGGCACCAATAGTCGCGCTCCAGCCGATGCTGAGCCCTTTGGGCTGCCAGATGACCAGTACCAGCGTAAACAGAAAAATAGCCCCTGCCAGAAACATCTGTTACCCCGTTATATCTGTTTTTGTGAATGTGTTTTGCTTAGCACAAGCCCGGAAGTCGGTTTTTCAGCTTCATGCGTGTCTCTTCCCGCAGGCAGTTCCAGCTGGTGTCGATAACGGTAGCCGCCCACGCGGGCATGTTGGGAGAGAGACGGTAATAGACCCATTTCCCTTCACGGCGATCGATAACCAGCCCGGATTCCCGCAGCAGCGCCATATGGCGGGAGACCTTCGGCTGAGATTCGGCGGTGGCGGCGCAGAGATCGCAGACGCATAGCTCGCCCGCTTCGCGGAGCAGCATGACGATGGCGAGCCGCGTTTCGTCAGAGAGGGTTTTGAAGAGCTGGAGCGGGTGGAGCATGAGGGTTCCTGTCGGCGTGGCTTTTATATGCGTTTAATCATATATGTTTTAATGGCTGGAGAGAAGGTGAAATTGAGTAAGGGGAATTTCAGGCAACAAAAAACCCATCAACCTTGAACCAAAACGGCGGGGTTGATGGGCTCCACAAATTGGGGACATCAAAGAAAAGCAGTGGCACTAGTTATGACTGCCCCCTGATAAAAAAGTTCTGCGCGTAACGAAAATAATTTCACCACGCGCAAACTTAGGAGTTATCCGAGTCCCGGCCAGATGATAATGATCAGCGTACCCGCCAGCGTAAGCAGCACGTTAGCGATAGCATACGTGCCCGCATAGCCCAGCGCCGGGATGTTGCTGCGCGCGGTATCGCTGATGATTTCCATGGCCGGCGCACAGGTACGCGCCCCCATCATCGCCCCGAAGAGCAGGGCGCGGTTCATGCGCAGCACGTAGGCGCCGAACAGGAAGCAGATCACCACCGGCACCAGGCTGACGATAAGTCCGGAAACCAACATTTGCCAGCCGACGGCGCCCAGGCTGTGGCCAATGCCGCTGCCCGCGCTTAGGCCCACGCCCGCCATAAAGACCATCAGACCGAACTCTTTCACCATGTTCAGCGCGCCCTGCGGAATGTAGCCGAAGGTAGGATGGTTCGCTCGCAGGAAGCCTAGCATGATACCGGCGAACAGCAGCCCGGCGGCGTTACCGATGCCGAAGCTAAAGTTGCTGAACTGGAAGGTGATCATCCCGATCATCAGGCCAACAATAAAGAAAGCGCAGAAGGCCAGCAGGTCGGTGACCTGGCTGTGAATGGAGATAAAGCCGATGCGGTCGGCCACGGTTTTCACGCGTCGGGCGTCGCCGCTGACCTGCAGCACGTCGCCTTTGTTGAGCACCACGTTGTCGTCGATAGGCATCTCAATCTGACTGCGGATCACGCGGTTGAGGAAGCAGCCGTGGTCGGTCAGCTTCAGCTGCGCCAGGCGGCGGCCCACGGCATTATGGTTTTTCACCACGATCTCTTCGGTGACGATGCGCATGTCGAGCAGGTCGCGGTCGAACACCTCTTTGCCGTTACGGAAGCTCGGGTCGAGACGGGCGTGGGCGTCCGGGTAACCCACCAGCGCGATGTCGTCGCCCATCTGCAGCACCGCGTCGCCGTCCGGGTTCGCCAGAATGCCGTTGCGGCGGATACGTTCGATATAGCAGCCCGTCTGGCGGTAAATCCCCAGCTCGCGCAGATTTTTGCCGTCAGCCCAGGCAACCAGCTCTGGCCCAACGCGATAGGCGCGGATCACCGGGAGATAGACTTTACGTTTGGAATCGGTATCCAGACCGCGCTCGCGGGCGATTTGCTGGGCGCTGGTCTGTAGATCCTGGTGCTGCAGTTTTGGCAGATAGCGTGCGCCAACGATCAGGCTCACCAGACCAATCAGATAGGTCAGGGCATAGCCCAGGCTCAGGTGGTCGAGTGCGGCAGAAAGCTGTGCGCCGGCCATGCCGGAATGACGCAGGGTATCACCGGCACCCACCAGCACCGGGGTGGAGGTCATCGAACCTGCCAGCATACCGGCCGTTAACCCGATATCCCAGCCAAACACTTTACCCAGCCCTAACGCGATCAGCAGCGCGCTGCCGACCATCACCAGCGCCAGCATCAGATAATTTTTGCCGTCGCGGAAGAAAATTGAAAAAAAGTTCGGTCCCGCTTCCACGCCAACACAAAAAATAAACAGCATAAAACCTAAGTTGAGCGCGTCCGTGTTAATGCTGAAGTGCTGTTGACCTAATAATAAGGAAACGACTAAAACGCCAATGGAATTACCAAGTTGAACTGAACCCAGGCGCAATTTACCCAGGCAAAGGCCCAGCGCCAGTACCACAAATAATAACAGGATGTAATTCCCATTTAACAAGTCTGCGACGTTTATATTCACGGAGGCTAACTTCTTGTTTACCAGTAAGTTGTTGAATGAAAGGACTATTTGGGCTACTGTTTTCTGGGTCAGGGAAAGGCGTTAACGCTCCCTGTTTCCTGCTTTATTCCCTAAAACATTAGCTGGCGTGTAGTTTAATCGCATTAGCTACTGACAGCTACCTATTATCGCATCACCCTGTGCGTACTTTGGCAAGGATTGCCGCATTGCTTTATCTGACCGGGCGTCTACCCGACGAAGCTGTATTTGATAGAGATAAGTCAGGAGGATACTTTGAACATTAAACGAAACTGGGCGGGGGTGATCAGCTGCTTTTTGCTGTTTACCGTCGTGTGCATGTCGCTCGCTTTTAATCTGAAAGGGGCATTCAGGGCTGCCGGACACCCGGAGCTGGGGCTGCTCTTTTTTACCCTGCCGGGAGCGGCAGCCAGTTTTCTTTCCCGTAAAGGGGAAGTGGTCAAGCCGCTAATTGGCGCCATGCTGGCGGCACCGCTGTGTCTGCTGCTGATGCGCATGCTGTATGTTTCAACGCGAAGTTTCTGGCAGGAGCTGGCGTGGTTGATGAGCGCCGTATTCTGGTGCGCCCTTGGCGCGCTCTGCTACTTATTTGTGCGCAGTCTGCTTCAACGCCGACGGCACCACAAATAAAAACGCCCTCTCGGTGAGGGCGTCCTTTCATTACTGGGCAGCAAACAGGCCCAGGTGCTCTTTGGCGTAAGCTTCGAAGTCCGTGCAGCCGCCGATGTGTTTCTGATCGAGGAAGATCTGCGGTACGGTTTCAACCGGCTTACCGACGGTTTTTTCGAGATCCGCTTTCGTGATGCCTTCCGCGTGGATATCCACGTAGCGGAAGTTGAAGTCATCGCGCTCTTCGGTCAGTTTCTCAGCCAACTCTTTCGCGCGTACACAGTATGGGCACCCTGGACGACCAAAAATTACTGCAAACATTTCTCTCTCCTCAAAAAACAAGCCTGACGGCGAATGACACGTATAGTGCCCCATAACCTGTCGTCATAAAAGAAGGTTTCGCCTGTCGTTATAATATCTATGAGCTATGTTTCGCCAATTACACCGCGCATATCATTGCCTATACTGGCTGCCATACGTATTAAGCAAGACAAAGAGAGACAAGATGACGCCAACCATAGACCTGCTCCTTTCCCATCGTTCCATTCGCCACTTCACCGATGAGCCGATTACCGATGCGCAGCGCGAAGCGATTATTAACAGCGCAAGGGCGACTTCAAGTTCCAGCTTCCTGCAGTGCAGCTCCATTATCCGCATTACCGACCCGGCCATGCGTGAACAGCTGGTGACGCTGACCGGCGGGCAGAAGCATGTGGCTCAGGCAGCCGAGTTCTGGGTATTCTGCGCCGACTTTAACCGCCACCTGCAGATCTGCCCTGAGGCCGAGCTCGGGCTGGCCGAACAGCTGCTGTTGGGCGTGGTGGATACCGCGCTGATGGCGCAAAACGCCTTTACGGCGGCGGAGTCGCTGGGATTAGGCGGCGTCTACATCGGAGGCCTGCGTAACAACATTCAAAGCGTGACGGACCTGCTGAAGCTGCCAAAACACGTGCTGCCGCTGTTTGGCCTGTGTCTCGGCTGGCCGGCGGATAACCCGGATCTGAAGCCGCGTATTCCCGCGGCGATGCTGGTGCACGAAAACCACTACCAGCCGGTCGATCAGGACGTCCTGAATCAATACGATGAAGAGCTGGCGAACTACTACCTGACGCGCGGCAGCAATAACCGTCGCGACACCTGGACTGACCATATTCGCCGCACCATCATTAAAGAAAATCGCCCGTTTATTCTTGATTATCTGCACAAACAGGGCTGGGCTACGCGATAGTCCATTTATCCTGCGCCTACCTGCGTATATGATACGCAGGCTTTTTCCATGTCTTCAGAGAGGTGCAGGGTGAAAATTGCCATATTGTCCCGGGATGGAACGCTCTATTCATGTAAGCGTCTTCGAGAAGCGGCGGCGAAACGTGGACATCAGGTTGAGATCCTCGACCCGATGTCCTGCTATATGAACATTGACCCTGCCGCCTCGTCGATTCACTACAAAGGCCGCAAGCTGCCGCACTTTGATGCGGTGATCCCCCGCATCGGCTCCCAGATAACCTTTTACGGCACCGCTGCATTGCGCCAGTTCGAGATGCTGGGCAGCTATCCGCTCAACGAATCCGTCGCCATTTCACGCGCCCGCGACAAGCTGCGCTCGCTGCAGCTGCTCGCGCGCCAGGGGATCGATCTTCCCGTCACCGGGATTGCCCATTCACCGGACGACACCAGCGATCTGATCGACATGGTGGGCGGTGCCCCTTTGGTGATCAAGCTGGTGGAAGGCACACAGGGCATTGGCGTGGTGCTGGCGGAGACGCGTCAGGCAGCGGAGAGCGTGATTGACGCCTTCCGCGGGCTGAATGCCCATATTCTGGTGCAGGAGTACATTGAAGAGGCCAAAGGGCGCGACATCCGGTGTTTCGTGGTGGGAAACGAGGTGGTGGCGGCCATCGAGCGCCAGGCCAAAGAGGGCGATTTCCGCTCTAACCTTCACCGCGGCGGCATTGCCAGAATCGCCGATATCAGCGACCAGGAGCGGGAAATTGCCGTCAAAGCGGCGCAGACTTTGGGGCTGGACGTGGCAGGCGTAGACCTGCTGCGCGCGACGCGAGGGCCACTGGTTATGGAAGTGAACGCCTCGCCGGGGCTTGAAGGCGTGGAAAAAACCACAGGGGTCGATATTGCGGGTAAAATGATCTTATGGATCGAGCGTCATGCGACGCCGGGCTACTGTCTGAAAACGGGTGGTTAAATGGATTACCGCGCGCTTTTTAAGTACCCTATGCGAAGTTTTTATTAAAGAGGCTGCAACGCGATGGATTTACAGGTCGTACCTACACTGGATACGTTACGTCAATGGCTTGATGATGCGGGAATTACGTTTTTCGAATGCGATTCCTGCCAGGCGCTGCATCTGCCTCATATGCAGAATTTCGACGGCATTTTCGATGCCAAAATCGATCTGATTAACGACGTGATCCTTTTCTCCGCGCTGGCCGAAGTGAAGCCATCTGCGCTGCTGGCGCTGGCTTCCGACCTGTCAGCGATTAACGCCAGTTCTTTGACGGTGAAAGCATTTCTTGACATACAGGATGATAATCTGCCAAAACTGGTCGTTTGCCAGTCTTTATTCTCCGGAGCCGGGCTGTCATTCAAGCAGTTCTCATGGTTTATGCGCCTGAGCGAAGAGCAAATTTCGATGGTCATGATGGAAGCCAATGCACACCATCTGCTGTATAGCGCGGAAGATGATGCAGAGAATAATGATGCATCTCCCAATTTTCTTCACTAAGCCTGTCTGACTTTTGCGCAGTCGCTGCCATAGCGGCTGCAGAAGGCCATTTTTTCTGCTGCTTTTAACCTTTCTTTAAAGAATTATTCACCTCCCTGAAGGCCGTTTGGGCTTATCACGTAGACTTAACTTGCATAAAAAATTGATAAAAGGCGTTTTTTCGTCTGGGCTATAGCCGCAGACACGGGCTACAGTTATTCTTGCGATGCTTCAAAAAGCGAGCGGAAGCTGCCGGGTAAAGAGGTTTCTTTTTATTTTGAGCAGAGCGACAAACTATGCATGATTTTTGCATACATTCAGATTGCACAGTTTTAGTTCGTTTGTTAACGAGCTTTCAGAAGGAATAACACTATGATCGCCTTGAATAAAAAATGGTTATCGGGTCTGGTTGCGGGTGCTCTGATGGCCGTCTCTGCCGGCACGCTCGCTGCGGAACAAAAAACGCTGCACGTTTATAACTGGTCTGACTATATTGCGCCGGACACGGTGGCGAATTTTGAAAAAGAGACCGGCATTAAAGTCGTCTATGACGTGTTCGATTCCAACGAAGTGCTGGAAGGAAAACTGATGGCGGGCAGCACCGGGTTTGACCTCGTGGTGCCTTCCGCAAGCTTCCTCGAGCGTCAGCTGACGGCAGGCGTCTTCCAGCCGCTGGATAAGAGCAAGTTACCAAACTGGAAAAATCTCGATCCGGAAGTGCTGAAGCTGGTGGCTAAGCACGACCCGGACAACAAATACGCCATGCCTTACCTGTGGGCGACTACCGGTATCGGCTTTAACGTCGATAAAGTGAAGGCAGCGCTGGGCCCGGACGTCAAGCTGGACAGCTGGGACGTGGTGCTGAAGCCGGAAAACCTTGAGAAGCTGAAAAGCTGCGGCGTCTCCTTCCTCGATGCGCCGGAAGAGATTTTCGCAACCGTGCTGAACTACCTGGGCAAAGATCCGAACAGCAATAAAGCCGATGATTACACTGGCCCGGCGACCGATCTGCTGCTGAAGCTGCGTCCAAACATTCGTTACTTCCACTCATCTCAGTACATCAACGACCTGGCGAACGGCGACATCTGCGTCGCGATCGGCTGGGCAGGGGACGTATGGCAGGCGGCTAACCGTGCGAAAGAGGCGAAAAACGGTGTGAACGTCTCCTACTTCATTCCGAAAGAAGGGGCGCTGGCCTTCTTCGACGTCTTCGCGATGCCGGCTGATGCGAAAAACAAAGATGAAGCGTATCAGTTCCTCAACTACCTGATGCGTCCTGAGGTGATCGCCCACATCAGCGACCACGTTTACTACGCGAACGGTAACAAGGCCTCCGTGCCGCTGGTGAGCGAAGAAATCCGTAATAACCCGGCTATCTATCCGCCAGCGGATGTGTTCGCCAAGCTCTTCACCCTGAAAGTCCAGGATCCAAAAATTGACCGCGTACGTACCCGTGCGTGGACCAAGGTGAAAAGCGGTAAATAACCCTTTGTTACAGGCCGGGCAAGCGAAGTGCCCCCGGCAACAGGCGCACCGTTCTGGTGCGCCTGCACCATGATTTGATTTCTGCCGGAGAGCACCCCGTGAATGACGCGATCCCCCGCCCGCAGGCGAAAGTCCGTAAAGCGCTGACCCCGCTTCTTGAAATTCGTAACCTCACTAAATCTTTCGATGGCCAGCATGCCGTGGACGACGTCAGCCTGACGATTTATAAAGGCGAGATTTTTGCTCTTCTGGGAGCTTCTGGCTGCGGTAAATCTACCCTGCTGCGTATGCTGGCCGGTTTTGAACAGCCTACCGCCGGGCAGATCATGCTCGATGGCGTGGATCTCTCCAGCGTACCGCCGTATCAACGCCCGATTAACATGATGTTCCAGTCCTACGCGCTGTTCCCGCACATGACGGTGGAGCAGAACATCGCCTTTGGCCTGAAGCAGGACAAGCTGCCGAAGGCCGAAATTACCGCGCGCGTGGCCGAGATGCTGAGCCTGGTGCACATGCAGGAGTTCGCCAAGCGTAAGCCGCATCAGCTGTCCGGCGGCCAGCGCCAGCGCGTGGCCCTGGCCCGCAGCCTGGCAAAACGCCCGAAACTGCTGCTGCTTGACGAACCGATGGGCGCGCTGGATAAAAAGCTGCGCGACCGTATGCAGCTTGAAGTGGTCGATATCCTCGAGCGCGTGGGCGTGACCTGCGTGATGGTTACCCACGACCAGGAAGAAGCCATGACCATGGCCGGACGTATCGCGATCATGAACCGCGGGAAGTTCGTGCAGATTGGCGAGCCGGAAGAGATTTATGAGCATCCAACCACCCGCTACAGCGCGGAGTTCATCGGCTCGGTTAACGTCTTCGAAGGGCTGCTGAAAGAGCGTCAGGAAGATGGTCTGGTCATCGAATCGCCGGGGCTGCAGCATCCGCTGAAGGTCGATCCGGATAACTCCGTGGTGGATAACGTGCCGGTCTACGTCGCGCTGCGTCCGGAGAAGATCATGCTCTGTGAGGATCCGCCTGCCGATGGCTATAACTTTGCCGTGGGCGAAGTGGTGCACATTGCCTATCTTGGCGACCTCTCCATCTATCACGTGCGCCTGAAAAGCGGGCAGATGCTCAGCGCGCAGTTACAGAACGAACATCGCTACCGCAAGGGGCAGCCGACCTGGGGCGACGAAGTGCGCCTGTGTTGGGATGCAGACAGTTGCGTTGTGCTGACGGTATAAGGAGCGGCCAATGAGTACACTTGAACCTCCAGCCCGCGCAGGCAAACCGGGCGGTTTTGCCCAGTGGCTGACGCGAATGCAGATGAACCACGGCCGCAAGCTGGTGATCGCCATGCCGTACGTGTGGCTGATCCTGCTGTTCCTGCTGCCGTTCCTGATTGTTTTCAAGATAAGCCTGGCGGAAATGGCGCGGGCAATCCCGCCTTACACCAACCTGCTGGACTGGGCCGACGGGCAGCTGACGCTGACCTTAAACCTGGGTAACTTCCTGCAGCTCACCGACGACCCGCTCTATTTCGAAGCCTATCTGCAGTCGCTGCAGGTGGCGGCCATCTCGACGCTCTGCTGTCTGGTGATGGGCTACCCGCTGGCGTGGGCGGTGGCGCACAGCAAGCCGTCGACGCGCAACATCCTGCTGCTGCTGGTGATCCTGCCGTCGTGGACCTCGTTCCTGATCCGCGTTTACGCCTGGATGGGGATCCTGAAAAACAACGGCGTGCTGAATAACTTCCTGATGTGGCTCGGGGTTATCGATCAGCCCCTGACGATCCTGCACACCAACCTCGCGGTCTATATCGGTATTGTGTACGCCTATCTGCCGTTTATGGTGCTGCCGATCTACACGGCGCTGACCCGTATCGACTACTCGCTGGTGGAAGCGTCGCTCGATCTCGGCGCCCGTCCGTTAAAAACCTTCTTCAGCGTCATCGTCCCGCTGACCAAAGGCGGCATTATCGCCGGGTCGATGCTGGTCTTTATCCCGGCGGTGGGGGAGTTTGTGATCCCGGAACTGCTCGGCGGGCCAGACAGCATCATGATTGGTCGCGTGCTGTGGCAGGAGTTCTTTAATAACCGCGACTGGCCGGTGGCGTCAGCGGTGGCGATTATCATGTTACTGCTGCTGATCGTGCCGATCATGTGGTTCCACAAGCATCAGCAGAAACAGATGGGAGATCGCGGATGAACAACTTACCGGTAGTGCGCTCCCCGTGGCGAATTGCGATCCTGGTCATCGGCTTTACCTTCCTGTATGCGCCGATGCTGATGCTGGTGATCTATTCGTTTAACAGCTCCAAGCTGGTGACGGTCTGGGCAGGCTGGTCGACGCGCTGGTACAGCGAGCTGTTCCACGATGATGCAATGATGAGCGCGGTGGGGCTGAGCCTGACCATTGCGGCGCTGGCGGCGACCATGGCGTCAGTGCTGGGCACGATCGCCGCGCTGGTGATGGTGCGTTTCGGGCGTTTTCGCGGTTCGAACGGCTTCGCCTTTATGATTACCGCCCCGCTGGTCATGCCGGACGTGATCACCGGTCTCGCGCTGCTGCTTCTGTTCGTGGCCATGGCGCACGCCATCGGCTGGCCGGCAGATCGCGGCATGCTCACCATCTGGCTGGCGCACGTCACTTTCTGTACGGCCTACGTAGCGGTAGTGATCTCCTCGCGCCTGCGCGAGCTGGATCGCTCCATTGAAGAGGCGGCGATGGATCTCGGCGCGACGCCGCTGAAGGTCTTTTTCATCATCACCCTGCCGATGATTATGCCGGCGGTGATCTCCGGCTGGCTGCTGGCGTTTACCCTGTCGCTCGACGATCTGGTGATCGCCAGCTTTGTTTCCGGCCCGGGGGCGACCACGCTGCCGATGCTGGTCTTCTCCAGCGTGCGTATGGGGGTCAACCCGGAGATCAACGCCCTGGCCTCTATCATCCTCGGCGTGGTCGGAATTGTCGGATTTATCGCCTGGTATTTGATGGCGCGCGCGGAAAAACAGCGCGTGCGCGATATCCAGCGTGCAAGACGCGGCTGAAGGATTTAAAATTTCCAGTGATGTGCCGCGCATGACGCGGCACTGTTTTTCAGGGAAGTAAAACATTGGGATTATTAAAAAAATCACGTATTACGCACGCGCGTCCTAACGTCCCTGCGCTGGTTCAGGTGGCGGCGCTCGCCATTATTATGATCCGCTGCCTGGACGTGCTGATGATTCTCAACACCCTGGGCGTGCGCGGCATCGGTGAATTCATTCACCGCAGCGTGCAGACGTGGAATCTGACGCTGGTCTTTTTGAGCAGCCTGGTGCTGGTGTTTATCGAGATCTACTGCGCGTTTTCGCTGGTTAAAGGGCGCAACTGGGCGCGATGGGTCTATCTGCTGACGCAAATTACCGCCGCAAGCTATCTGTGGGCCGCCTCGCTGGGGTATGGCTACCCGGAGCTGTTCAGCATCGCCGGTGAATCCAAACGCGAGATCCTGCGCGCGCTATTTATGCAAAAACTGCCGGACATGCTGGTGCTTTTTCTACTCTTCGTTCCGGCTTCCAGTCGGAGATTCTTCCGCCTGCAATAATGTGTATAATCGCAGCCCTCGTGATATTTAAGGTTTTAATATGCAGTGCGCACTCTATGACGCCGGACGCTGCCGCTCCTGTCAGTGGATAGAACAGCCGGTCCCTCAACAGCTCACCGCCAAAATGGCCGACCTGCAACAGCTGCTGGCAGAACACGCGGTGGGCGAGTGGTGCGCACCCGTCAGCGGCCCTGAACAGGGTTTTCGCAATAAAGCCAAAATGGTGGTCAGCGGCAGCGTAGAAAAACCGCTGCTGGGGATGCTGCACCGCGACGGCACGCCGGAAGACTTAACCGACTGCCCGCTGTATCCCGACTCGTTTGAGCCTGTCTTTGCCGCACTGAAACCGTTTATCGCGCGGGCGGGCTTAACGCCCTACAGCGTGGCCCGCAAGCGCGGCGAGCTGAAATACCTTCTGCTAACGGAAAGCCAGAAAGACGGCGGCATGATGCTGCGCTTCGTGCTGCGCTCTGAAACCAAGCTGGAGCAGCTGCGCGCGGCGCTGCCGTGGCTGCAGGCGCAGCTTCCTCAGCTGAAGGTCATTACGGCAAACATTCAGCCCGTGCATATGGCAATCATGGAAGGGGAGAAAGAGATTTTCTTCACCGACCAGCACGCGCTGGCCGAAAGCTTCAACGGGGTGCCGCTGTGGATCCGCCCGCAAAGCTTCTTCCAGACCAACCCGACCGTAGCAAGCAGCCTGTACGCCGCCGCCCGCGACTGGGTTCGTGCGTTGAACGTTCACCACATGTGGGATCTCTTCTGCGGCGTGGGCGGGTTTGGCCTGCACTGCGCCACGCCGGAGATGCAGCTCACCGGCATTGAGATCTCTGCCGAAGCGATTGCCTGCGCGAAGCAGTCCGCCGCCGAGCTGGGGTTAACGAATCTGCACTTCCAGGCGCTCGACTCCACGCAGTTCGCGACCGGCCAGGGCAACGTGCCTGAGCTGGTGCTGGTCAACCCGCCGCGCCGCGGCATCGGCAATGCGCTGTGCGACTACCTGAGCCAGATGGCACCGGAATACATCATCTATTCCAGCTGCAACGCGCAGACCATGGCAAAAGACATTGCGCAACTACCGGGCTATCGCGTTGAACGCGTTCAGCTTTTTGATATGTTCCCGCACACCGCGCACTATGAAGTGCTGACGTTGCTCGTAAAATCTTAAACAAAATGTGAACTCTTCATCCCGGCGAAATCAGGTAAGCTTACGTCATAAGAAATGAATGAAGGCTTACCCATGAAGCAGATCCTGCTGGTGGAAGACGACCACGATATCGCGGCGCTTCTGCGACTCAATTTAGAAGACGAAGGCTACGCCATCACCCACGAACCCGACGGGGGCAAAGCCCTGCAGCGTCTTGAAGCTCAGACGTGGGACGCGGTGATCCTCGACCTGATGCTGCCCTGCGTTGACGGCCTGGAGATTTGCCGCCGCATCCGTCAGATGACGCGCTACCTGCCGGTGATCATCATCAGCGCCCGCAGCAGTGAAACCGACCGCATCACCGGGCTGGAAACCGGCGCCGATGACTATCTGGCAAAACCGTTCTCCGTGCAGGAGTTGATTGCGCGCATCAAAGCGCTGTTCCGTCGCCAGCAGGCGATGGGGCAGGCGCAAACCGACGGTCAAATTCAGGCTCACGGACTGACCATCGATCCGCTGGCGCGCAGCGTGCTGCTTCACGGCCAGGTGGTGGATCTCACCCCGCGCGAGTTCGAACTGCTCTACTTCTTTGCCCGTCATCCCGGCGAGGTGTTCTCCCGTCTGGCGCTGCTGGAGCAGGTCTGGGGCTACCAGCACGAAGGCTATGAGCACACCGTCAACACCCATATCAACCGCCTGCGCATCAAGATTGAGAAGGACGCCGCCGAGCCGGAGATTATTCGCACCGTCTGGGGCAAGGGCTACAAATTTGCGGAGCCAAATCATGATGCGCCGCTTTAGCCTGAGCCAGCGCCTGACGCTGCTCTTCATCCTGCTGATGATGCTCTGCGCCGCCGTTGCCTGTGCGGTACAGCTCTACAGCAGCATGCAGTACGGTAATGCGATGGTGCAGCGTTTGTCGGGCGGGCTGGCGCAGCAGATCGTTCAGCGCGAACCAATTCTGGACGCGCAGGGCAGGGTTGACCGCAGCGCGCTGAAACCGCTGTTTGGCCGGCTGATGACCTTTAATCCGAGCGTTGAGCTGTACGTTATCTCTCCTGACGGTGATATCCTCGCCGATGCCGCACCGCCGGGCCATATTCAGCGGCAAAAAATCGATCTGGCTCCGGTGCAGAGCTTCCTCAGCGGCACCGCCATGCCGGTGCTGGGCGACGATCCGCGCAGTCAAAATCAAAAAGTCTTTAGCGCCACGCCGCTGCGGCAGGATGGCGAGCTAAAAGGCTATCTGTACATTATTTTGCAGGGCGAGGAGTCAAATGCTCTTGCGGAGATGGCCTGGCATAAGGCGCTGTGGAGCACGGTGCTGTGGTCATTGCTGTGGGTCGCGCTGTTTGGCCTGCTGGCCGGTTTACTGGTCTGGTATTGGGTCACGCGTCCGGTCAAACAGCTGACGGTGGAAGTCGCCGGGCTGGAGCAAGACAGCATAAGCGCTATCAGACAGCTGGCGGCACAGACGCCGGACGCGGCGGCAAAAGATGAGGTGGCGATCCTGCGCAACAGTTTTATCGAGCTGGCGCGCAAAATCACCCAGCAGTGGGATCGGCTGGCCGACAGCGATCGCCAGCGCCGGGAGTTTATCGCCAATATTTCGCACGATCTCCGTACGCCGCTGACCTCGCTGCTGGGCTATCTCGAAACCCTGTCGCTCAAATCCGCCACGCTGACGCCGCAGGAGCACCAGCAGTATCTCGCCACCGCGCTGCGCCAGGGACAAAAGGTCCGTCATCTTTCTCAGCAGCTGTTTGAGCTGGCGCGCCTGGAGTACGGCGGTATTAAACCCCAGCGCGAGCGGTTCGCGATGGGAGAGCTGATTTCCGACGTGGCGCAGAAGTTTGAGCTCACCGCCCGCACGCGCGAGGTCAATCTGCATATTGACGTGCCGGGGCCGCTGCCGCTGATAAACGCCGATGTGTCGATGATTGAACGCGTGGTGACCAACCTGCTGGATAACGCGATGCGCCATACGCCTGGCGGCGGGGAGATTCGCCTGGCGGTATGGCAGGAAAATGAACGGCTGCAGGTTGAAGTCTCCGACAGCGGAGCGGGCGTGGATGCCTCGCTGCGCGACGATTTGTTCCAGCGGCCGTCGGCGCTCAATACTCAGGCGTCGAGAGAGAATCGCGGCGGGTTAGGGCTGCTGATTGTTAAACGGATGCTGGAGCTGCACGGGGGTGGGATCAGGCTGATGGAGTCGGCGAGCGGGGCACGGTTCAGGTTCTTTGTGCCACTCTGAGAAATTGCCGGGTGGCGGCTTCGCCTGACCCGGCCTACAGACTACCACCCCCGTAGGCCGAGCCACCCGGCAAAAAAATCTTACTGCGGGAACCACTGCTCGCTAATTTTCTGGTAAGTACCGTCTGCTTTAATCGCTTTCAGCGCACCGTTCAGTTTTTCCAGCAGGGCTTTGTTATCCGGACGTACCGCGATACCCAGACCCGTGCCGAAGTACTGCGGATCGGTCACTTTCTCGGTTGCGGTGCCCAGCTGCGGATTGGTTTTCAGCCACTCGTTCACCACGGCGGTATCGCCGAAGACGCCGTCGATACGGCCATTTTTCAGGTCGATAATCGCGTTCTGGTAGCTGTCATAGGCCACGGTCTTCACTTCCGGATGTTTGTCCTGGAGGTATTTCTGATGCGTGGTGCCGTTTTCCATCCCGATGCGTTTGCCTTTCAGCTGATCGAATGAGGTATAAGCGCCTTTCTTCGCAATCACCACCGCCGAGTTGGCGTAGTACGGGTCGGTGAACGCGACCTGCTTGCTGCGCTCAGGCGTGATGTCCATCCCGGAGATCACCGCGTCGTATTTTTTGAACTTCAGCGACGGGATCAGGCTGTCAAAAGCATGGTTAGTAAAGGTGCAGTCGGCCTGCATTTGTTTGCACAGCGCTTTCGCCAGATCGATATCGAAACCGACGATCTGGTTGCTGGCATCCAGCGACTCAAACGGCGGATAGGTGGCGGACACGCCGAAATTGATTTTATCCGCAGCGGATGCGCCAGCGGCGAAGGTGGCGAGTAATGCGGCCAGAACTAACTTTTTCATTGTAATGCTCCCGTCTGTCTTATTGATGCGCCGTGTCTGCGGCCTGGATGTACAATGCCAGTTAATGAATTTATATGCAATAAAAATGATTAAGTATTATCTTTATCGCAAAAAAAAACGGATAACCCATCAGGTTACCCGCTTCATGAATACCGTTTTATGCATTTTCGTGGTTAATTTCTGCGCTCAAACGCCAGCGCTTTACGCTCGATCAGGCGCATCATCAGCGTCAGCAGACCGTTCACCACCAGATACACCACGCCCGCCGCGCCGAACACCATCACGTCATAGGTGCGCCCGTACAGCAGCTGTCCGTGACCCATCACTTCCATCAGGGTGATGGTGTAGGCCAGCGAGGTACTCTTGAATACCAGCACCACTTCGTTGGAATAGGAGGAGAGGGCGCGCTTAAAGGCGTACGGCAGCAGGATCGCCAGCGTGTCTTTCTTGCTCATGCCCAGCGCCCCGCAGGACTGCCACTGGCCTTCCGGGATGGCGCGGATCGCTCCGTAGAACAGCTGGGTGGTATAGGCCGCGCTGTTCAGCGAAAGGGCAATCAGGGCACACAGCCACGGCTCAGAGAGCAGATGCCAGATAACCGGATACTCCTGCAGCGACGGGAACTGGCCCGGGCCGTAGTAAATCAGGAAGATCTGCACCAGCAGCGGCGTACCGGTAAACAGGGTGATGTACCCGCGCACAATCCACACCAGCACCGGCGTTTTCAGCGTCAGGATGATGGTGAAGATGAGCGCCAGGATCAGCGCCACGATAATGGACGCCACGGTCAGCGTCAGGCTGGTATGCAGCCCTTTCATCAACTCGGGGAAATATTCAAGCATCAGCCTGGTCTCCGTTCAAAGCGCGTCGCACGCAGGTCAATACGCTTGAGGATGTACTGACTGAGCAACGTGATCACCAGGTAGATTGCCGCCGCCACAATGTACCAGGTAAACGGCTCCTGGGTACGGGTGGCGATGCTTTTGGTTTGCAGCATCAGATCGTTAACGCTGATCAGGCTCACCAGCGCGGTATCTTTCAGCAGCACCAGCCACTGGTTGCCGAGGCCCGGCAGGGCATGACGCCACATCTGCGGCATCACCAGACGGAAGAAGATGGCGGATTTTGACAACCCTAACGCCTGACCCGACTCCCACTGTCCCTGCGGCACGGCCTTCAGCGCACCGCGCAGGGTTTGCGACGCGTACGCGGAGTAGAGCAGGGAGAGGGCAATCACGCCGCACAGGAACGGGCTGACGTCGAAGTTTTCAATCTGCATCTGCACCGGGATCTGCGCAAAGCCGAGATTAAGGGTGAAGCCGTCCGACAGCGTGAGCAGCAGCTGTGAGGAACCGAAATAGATAAACAGGACCACCAGAATTTCCGGTAGCCCACGCAGCACGGTGACCAGCGCGGAGCCTGTCCAGGCGACGGGGAACCATTTCGCGGATTCCCACACCGCAAAGAACATCGCCAGCACGAGGCCGATAATCAGTGCGCAAACGGCAAGGCCGACGGTCATCCCGGCGGCGCTTGCTAAAGGAAAAATTTCATTCATCAGGAATTACTTCTGGAACCATTTTTTGTAGATGGTTTCGTAGGTGCCGTCTTTCTTCACTTTTTCCAGCGCAGCGTTGAATTTCTGCTGCAGCTCAGTGTTGCCCTGACGAACGGCAATCCCCAGACCGGTACCGAAGTAATCCTTATCGGTCACTTTGTCGCCCACTGGCGCCAGCTTGTCGTTGGCTTTCAGCCACTCGGTCACGACAGCGGTATCGCCAAATACGCCGTCGATACGGCCATTCTGCAGATCCAGCTTCGCGTTCTGGTAGCTGTCATACGGAACGGTGGTGATTTCCGGATGCTTATCCATGATGAATTTCTGGTGCGTGGTGCCGTTCTGCACGCCCACTTTTTTGCCTTTCAGCTGATCGACAGAGGTGAATTTGCCTTTCTGACCAATGAACAGGGCAGAGTTGTCGTAGTAAGGGGTGGTGAACAGCACCTGCTTTTCACGCTCCGGGGTGATGTCCATACCGGCCATCACGGCGTCGATACGGCGGAACTTCAGGCTTGGGATCAGGCTGTCGAACGCCTGGTTGCTGAAGGTGCAGGTCGCATCGATCTCTTTACACAGGGCGTTTGCCAGGTCTACGTCGAAGCCAACAATTTTGTTGTTCGCATCAATGGATTCAAACGGAGGGTAAGAGGCTTCCGTGGCGAAACGAATGGTCTGAGCTGCGGTAGCGGAAAGGGTAACGCCAGCAAGCAGCACGGCAAGTAATACTTTTTTCATTATATTTCCCCTGACACAATCAATGAGATAAATAGTTTTTGAAGGCATCGGTTTGCGGGTTAGCGAAGCAGCTCGCATCACCTTGCTCAACGATATACCCGTTTTCCATGTACACCACACGGCTGGCGGTTTTACGCGCCACTTCCACTTCGTGGGTAACGATAACCTGCGTAATGTTGGTTTCCGCCAGCTCGCGAATGATGCTGACGATCTGAGCGGTGATTTCCGGGTCCAGCGCGGCGGTGGGTTCATCAAACAGCAGTACCGCAGGCTCCATCATCAGCGCACGGGCAATGGCCACGCGCTGCTGCTGACCACCGGACAGGTGCAGCGGGTAGCGGTCGCTGTAGGGCTTAAGGCGTAGACGATCCAGCAGCTTTTCGGCACGGGCGATCGCCTGATCCTTGCTTAACCCCAGCACACGGCACGGGGCTTCAATCAGGTTCTGCAGCACGGTCAGGTGCGGCCAGAGATTGTATTGCTGGAAGACCATGCCGACGTTTTGACGCAGCTCGCGAATCGCTTTATCAGACGGCGTCTTCGCGAAATCAAAGTGGTTACCGGCAATCGCCAGCGTACCTGAACGAGGCATTTCAAGCAGATTAAGAACACGCAGAAGGGAGCTTTTACCTGCACCGCTTGGGCCAAGCAAAACCAGCGTTTCGCCTTCCGGGCAGCTCAGCGTGATGTCAAACAGCGCCTGGTGTGCGCCGTAGAAGCAGTTAATGCCGTTTAGTTTAATACTCATCGGGGCAGTCTTTACTCATCCAGGCAATCTATAGCAATTGAGGCCGCAGATAGTACCGTTGACAGAATAGTTATGCAATATTTCTGCGTTAAAAGTTAAATATAACCCGTATTTCCTCTTAAACATAGCACAAAATAGCGAACGGCAAGGTCGGCGAGTATAAATGTCGGCATTCCGCAAGAAATGCCGCACATTTTACGGGGGTTACCAGGTTATATCGGCGGGTTTAGCGATTTTCAATCGACTGGCGCAGCGTGCCTGCCGGGGCATGAACGCTGCCGCCCACGTAGCGCACGTCGTCTACCGCCCAGCACTGTCCTTCACGGATCATCAGCACTTCATCCTGCCAGGTTTGGGTTCCCTGCGTCAGCTTAACGCGCAGCGGAATATTGCGGGCATCCGTGTTCGGAATGGTTGACGCGCTCGCCACTTCGGCGCTGTCCGGCAGCGTGGCGCGGCTGGAGAACGGATCGGATTTCAGCAGCGCGTTGTGCTGCGGATCGCGGGTGGCATCGTTAAGCAGTTTTGCCAGACCATCGCTCAGATACGGGCGCAGGTCGGTGAGATCGTTGCTGCGGTGCTGAATGCGATAATCATAGAACTGCTGCGCCACGGTGTCCGGGCCGCCCTCAATGCAGGGGCCGCTGCGGGTACCGATATCCTTAAAGGCAGGCGTGACCGTGGTGGTACAGGCGCTGAGCACCAGCGCGCAGGGCACTAAAAGTGTTAAAGCTGAATAGCGCATGTTGATTTCCTTATTTATTAACTATCCTTTCAATCATAGCGTAACGAACCGATAATGCTGTGCCTAAGGCATTGAACGCTAAAGAAGGAGAGAAACCATGCAGTTTTCAACAACGCCAACCCTGGAAGGGCAGACCATCACCGAGTACTGCGGCGTGGTCACCGGTGAAGCGATTCTCGGTGCCAATATCTTCCGTGACTTTTTTGCCGGTATCCGCGATATCGTTGGCGGCCGCTCGGGCGCATATGAAAAAGAGCTGCGTAAAGCGCGTGAAATCGCCTTTAAAGAGCTTGGCGAGCAGGCGGAAGGCCTCGGCGCTGATGCGGTCGTGGGGATTGATATCGATTACGAAACGGTCGGGAAAGATGGCAGCATGCTGATGGTGAGCGTAAGCGGTACGGCGGTGAAAACCCTGAGATGAGGCGTTCGTTTGCCGCGCCCCTGCTGGCGCTGCTGCTGGCAGGATGTGCCTCGGAAAAAGGGGTTATCGACAAAGGCGCCTACGAGCTGGATACGCGTCATCAGGCTCAGGCGGCTTATCCGCGCATTAAGGTGCTGGTGATCCACTACACCGCGGATGATTTTGACAGCTCGCTGGCCACGCTGACGGATAAAAACGTCAGCTCTCACTATTTGATCCCTGCCAGGCCTCCCGCACCGGACGGCAAGCCGCGCATCTGGCAACTGGTACCCGAGAGCGAACTGGCCTGGCATGCGGGCATCAGCTTCTGGCGCGGCACCAACCGCATCAATGATACGTCGGTCGGCATTGAGCTGGAGAACCGTGGCTGGCAAAAAGCGTCGGGCGTTAAGCACTTTACCCCTTTTGAGCCAGCGCAGATTGCGGCGCTGGTGCCGCTCGCCAAAGACATTATCGCCCGCTACAACATCAAACCTGAAAATGTGGTGGCCCATTCTGATATCGCCCCGCAGCGCAAAGACGATCCCGGCCCGCTGTTCCCCTGGCGTCAGCTGGCGCTGCAGGGGATTGGCGCATGGCCCGACCCGGCGCGGGTGGCGTTTTACCTGAACGGCAAGCCGCGAGATGAGCTTGTTGAGCCGAAGGTGTTGCTCGATCTGCTGGCGCGCTACGGCTATGAGGTGACCGATAACATGACGAACGCGCAGCAGAAGCGCGTGATCGTCGCGTTTCAGATGCATTTTCGCCCGGCGCGCTGGGACGGCGTGGCCGATCGCGAAACGCTGGCAATCGCGGAGGCGCTGTTAGAGCGCTACGGGCAGGGGTAATCCCTCGGGTTACCCGACTCCACTTTTACACGGTCTCCTTTTGGACTAATTTTCTAATCACATTCGCGGCGTAAATGTTTTATAGTTTCCTCAGTCGAAATTACTCGCAAACGTGGTTGACAATCTATCAGCACGGCAAATAAGAAATAGGGATGTGCTAGCGTTTTAGCCTGGCTTAGCTTTACTTTACATTTATTAAATGGACTACGCATTTTTGCGCTGTGATTGCACACGTTCACCTTTTTCAATTTAATATTAATGGGTATAACTATGTTAAGTATCTACAGTAAAAATAGCCGTCCACAAGAAGAACTTGACGCCATTATCGCGGCAACTGAAGGTTTTGAAGAAAGAACCTTACGCAAATGGCAGCGTATCAGTACCGAGAACAACGAAGATATCCATTTTATCATTAGCGGTGAAGTTGAATTCCGCCGCAAGTCGGATGAACTGTGTGTATTCACCTTACAGAATAAATGTATTTTCGGTCTATCCTCTATTTATTACAATTCAGCGCATATGTACGGTCTGGTGCGTGCAAATACCGTGGTGCGCACTATTAAAAAGGATGATTTTTTCCGTCTGATGAGCGAAAAAAACCTGTGGGAAGCCTTGAGTAAAGTCCTCTCCTGGTATATTTGCCTGCTCAGCAAGCGTGACGAAGTGTTGGTCGCCCGCAGCGCGTACTCGATTGTTCGCGAGTTCTTGCTGGAAATTAACGAACTGATGGTACATCATCAGCGCGATATCAATGTTTACGACTATATTCAGGAATATACCAGTCTGGCCCGGAGTACCATTATTAAAATCCTCGCAGACCTGAAAAAAGGTAATTATATCCAGGTTGACAAAGGTCGTCTTATGTATTTGTCGACGTTGCCGGAAAAATATTAATCGCTTCTCACCCCCTTTTTAACTGAAAGGGGGGCTATGTTTAAGTGTATTATTTGCCTGCGTTCCTGCCGCGGTTTCCTCAACGGGGGGGCTGGTATTTTTCCCTGCGAATAATCTTTCTCCTGCTCTTTTAACGCCTTCATCAATAATGCTTTGATAGCCCCGTCATCAACTGTGTGACCGGTATTATCCTGTTCGGGAATAGCAGAATTGTTCATTACTGTTCCCGGCAATGTATCCCGGGAAATATCACGCGGTACTTCACCGTCGGGCGCCTGCTGCCAGTCGGCATCGCCGCTATCAATTGGCATCTCCTGCAGTGGCGGCATCTCTTTTGTCATCGGTTCTTGCTTTGGTTCAGGCCGCGGGAACGGTTTACTGACATAGACGTAATGCATATCCGATAGCTTCGTTTCTGGCCTGACGGCGCTCGCTTTTATTGGCTCAGGTACCGGATGACGAAGATCCCAGTAGATATGTGCGTAAAGTCCCGCGGCGATCGTCATCACTATCCCCATCAACCAGATCAGGGTGGCAAAGACCGCTTTTTTCAGCGAGGGGCGCCGGTAAGAAAACCAGACCGGTGCGTTCAGGGTATAGCTGCGCTGGGCAGCCAGAGTAATCGTGGACATTATGAATGCTTCTCCTGCGCGGTAGGGGTCGCAGATATATTTGCGGACTGAATAAGCACGCTTGGCGTAGTCCTGGTTTCACGCATTAACTGCATCAATGTATCTTCACCCGCAATCCCGTCCACATGCAGATGCATTTTCTGCTGAAACTCGCGGGTACGTTGCATTAGTTCCGCCGTCCACACCTTTGCGTGGGTTTCGGGCAGATTCAGCGCCAGGCTAAGCTGCTGATCCATCCAGCCCAAATCTTTGACGCTACTTTCGGCGCTCACGGCATCTTTCCCCTGCGGCGTAAGGCGGTGCAATAGGGTGTAATTGCCCGTTGCATGCTGGTTAAACCATCTGCGGCTCACCTGCCAGGTGCGATTATTCATCAGCAGATCCAGCGAGTTATCATCTACTCTGGCCACCACGGCATAGTTCAGGTGATCGCCCGTTTTGATCTCGCCGATCCAAGGGTAACCCTCTTTTGCCAACTCCTCGACCGGAGCGCTGCCCTCCTTACACATCAGGTTGACCCGCCCGGCGTTCTGGCAGAGCGCCTCTTCCATCGTGGCGTCATAACCCCACATGGTATAAAGCTGATGCATCGCATCGGGCTTGTTCACCACTTCATTATCAATAACCGGCACCGCTGGGGCGTCGGTTTTTGGCGTCTGCGGTTTCCAGCTGGTCATCACGGGCAGCTGTACCGGCAGTCTGGCGGTAATGGCGGGCATCAATGTCCAGCCGCAGGCGGCAAACAGTACAGAGGCAAAAAGGCCCATAACGGCAAGGCGTTTGCCCCTCGGTTTCGCCGGCAGAACTTCTCCTGCGGCGAGGCGCAGATGGCGCGGCGATACCTGCGCTGAACGTTCGGTCCAGGCGGCGAGCATCGCAATGTGCGCCAGCTCGTTGAGTTTGCCTGCCTGTCCTTTGGTCAGAACATGCATCTTGCGCACGCGGGCCCGGGTGAACGGCGTCGCGTCGCTGCCATGCGCTTCACACTGGGCCTGAACATAGCTCAGGGATTCGCGGCAGGTGAGAGGCCGGAGCGTGTGACGCGTATGAAGAGATTCACGCAACCCGGACTGCTGGAGGGCGGCTTCCTGGTCGGCCGATCCCATCAGCACAACCGACAGAGGCACATCCAGCTCCTGCGCGCGGGTTAACAGCATGGACAGTGCGTCATGGCAATTCGCTTTCATCGACTGAATATGCGAGATGACCAGTACTTTACGTGAGGTTTTGCGGGACAATATCTCGTCCTGCCACTGACGCAGCACAGCATCAATAGCCTGGATCCGGGTTTTGCTCTCTTTAGTGGTGGTGTTGAGTTTATAGAGCATGCCGCTGGCGCTGAGTTTCGGGAAGGCGTTAATGGCAATCAGCGTGCCGTCATGCTTTTTAAGCGCATCGCAAAACTGCGAGGTGAGATAGCTGTCGTCGCTAAAGAGCGCAGTAACGCCTGCTGTCTGGCACTTCTCTTTCAGCAAACCGAACACATCCTGATGATACGGAACAAAAAAATCACCTGGCATCCGGCTGATAGTCCGGAAAGGCTGGGTAGTGAAATTAAAATGGCGCATATACATAGCGTATTACCGTCTCTTTCATTCATAACAAGGAGACGGAAAAGTAAAGGATACAGGAGGAAGGGGCAATTTGAATGCAGGATAAAAATATTCGGCCTGCGCTTCTAACATAGGTTTATTTAACGTTCAATCTTTTTCTAAATTATTGTTGGCGGAAGTATAAATGGGCGGGGGAGAGGGAACGCATTAGTATTTACGCCACTTACTCATACAGCCCTGTGCTGTGAATTACTGACTGGCAGAAAGGCTCGTTAAAAAATGCGGATGTCATTTGTTAATCAATTGATTATGCCCTGCGTAATGTTTGTGCTGCTCATTTTCTGCGGCCAGCAAGGGTATATGGTTTATAAAGATTATAAGAAAGTTACGAACAGATTGTCTGATTCAAAGCAGAAGATGCAAAAAAAAAGTCATGATGAAACTCAGTTTGTACTTTTTACGCCGGCGGTGATGCCAGAGAAACAGCCAGCGGCAGTGAAAAAGTCGCTCAGTGCGGAAATCGAAGGTATTCTCAACAGCGACGAAGCCTGGCTGTCCTTTGCGGTGATAAAAACCCCCTCCGGACAAAAGAGCTATCGCGAGGGCGAAATGCTCGCCGGTTTTGACAATGCCTATATTGCCGAAATTCATCCCGATAATGTGGTGGTGAATTATGAAGGCGCACCTCAGGTTATTTCACTTAAAAAACCAGACTATTTTAAAGGCGGCGTTGACAGCGGCCCGGTAACCAAATCGAAGAAAGATGCAGGGTTAGATAATCTGCATCTGGATGATTATCTGGTGTTAAAACCATTAATCGAGAAAGGCCAGCTGGAAGGCTACAACATTAATCCACGCAATGCGTCTCCTTTCTACAGCCATGCTGGCCTGGAAAAAGGTGATGTGGTGGTAAAAGTTGACGATGTGGATATGACTAAAGAGGCGCAGGCAAAAGAGATCGTTGCCCGCTGGTCAAAAATGAAAGAAGCGGATGTCACTATTCGGCGTCACGCTCACCTTGAAAATATTCGGGTCAATGTTCTAAACAATTAATAAGTGTACAGACATGAAGAAATTTCCATGGGCGTGCGTAGCGCTGACCGCATTGTCATTATATTCCGGTTCGCTGTTCGCGGCGAACTTTAGCGCCAGTTTTAAAAATACCGATGTCCGCGAATTTATCGATACCGTCGGGCGTAACCTTAATAAAACCATTCTGGTCGATCCTTCCGTTCAGGGAACGGTGTCGGTGCGTACCTACAACGTGCTGACGGAAGAGGAATATTATCAGTTCTTCCTGAGCGTGCTGGATCTCTATGGTCTGTCGGTGATCCCGATGGATAACGGGATGGTAAAAGTCGTGCGCTCTTCGGTGGCCCGCATGTCGGGCGCACCGATTGCCGACAGCAAAAACCCCGGCAAAGGCGATGAAATCATCACCCGCGTGGTGCGAATGGAGAACGTCCCGGTACGTGAGCTGGCCCCCCTGTTGCGTCAGTTAAACGACGCCTCCGGCATCGGCAACGTGGTCCATTTTGAACCGTCAAACGTGCTGTTGTTAACCGGCAAAGCCTCGGTGGTTAACCGCTTGGTCGATCTGGTACAGCGTGTGGATCAAAGCGGCGTCCAGCGCCGTGAAATCGTGCCACTGCGTTTTGCCTCGGCCAAAGATCTTTCTGACATGTTGAACAATCTCAACAACGAAGAGCAGAAAGGGCAAAACGCCCCGCAGCTGGCGACCAAAGTGGTCGCCGACGATGAAACCAACAGCCTGGTGATTAGCGGCAGCCCGGACGCGCGTCAGCGCACCCGGATGCTCATCTCCCAGCTCGATCGCGAGCAGAACAACGAGGGCAACACCCGCGTCTTCTACCTGAAATACGCCAATGCCAGCAAAGTGGTGCCGGTGCTGACGGGGATCGGAGAGCAATTGAAAGATAAAGCGGGCGGCGGTAAGAGCAAAGCCGCGCCGATGGCAGGCGACCTGAATATTACTGCCGACGAGTCTACCAATTCGCTGGTGATCACCGCCCAGCCAAACGTCATGAATTCGCTGGAGAAAGTGATCGACAAGCTAGATATCCGCCGTCCACAGGTGCTGGTGGAGGCGATCATCGCCGAAGTTCAGGACGGTAACGGTCTGGATCTTGGCGTGCAGTGGACCGGTAAACACGGTGGGGTTCAGTTTGGTTCGACCGGTTTGCCGATTAGCCAGATCAAGAAGTCAAAAGTCATTGGCAGCTATACGGGCCTGGCGACCGGTTTCTTTAACGGCGACTTTGGCGCGCTGATGACGGCGCTGTCCACTAACGGCAAAAACGACATTCTGTCGACGCCGAGCGTGGTGACGCTGGATAACAAAGAGGCGTCGTTCAACGTCGGTCAGGATGTACCGGTACTCTCCGGTTCACAGACCACCAGCGGCGATAACGTCTTTAACTCGGTGGAACGTAAAACCGTCGGTACTAAGCTGAAAATCGTACCGCAGATCAACGATGGCGACATGATCCACCTGAAGATCGAGCAGGAAGTTTCCAGCGTGGATAACACCTCGACGGCCGATGCCAGCCTGGGCCCAACGTTCAACACCCGCACCATCAACAACGAAGTGATGGTCCACAGCGGGCAGACGGTGGTGCTGGGGGGGTTGATGGAAAACGTCACCAAACAGTCGGTCTCGAAAGTGCCGTTGTTGGGCGATATTCCGGTCGTGGGGCAGCTGTTCCGCTATACCTCGCAGGACAGCGCCAAACGTAATCTGATGGTGTTTATCCACACCACCGTACTGCGCGACGACGACAACTACAGCGCGGCGTCGAAAGAGAAATACGATCAGATCCAGGCGCGTCAGCAGCAGCGTATGGAAGAGCACAAGCTGGGCATTGTAGAGAATTCTGATTCCCCGATGCTGCCGGCCTATCCGTCCCAGAGCCGCGCCACGCCGGTGAGCGCCAGTGCGCCGGTGTCGTCCCGCAACCCGTTCAAAGAGTAAGGCGGACGCGACATGACTGAGATGAGTAATGCGCTCTGTACCAGCACCTGGGCGAAAGAGAACGGGGTCCTGTTCAATAACGATGAGGTTTATATCCGCGAGGATGCGCAGGCGTATGCCCTGCTGGAGATGCGCCGCGTGCTGGGGCGCTCCTATGCCCCGACGATCTTGACGGCGGAAGCGTTTGACGAACTGCTGACCAAAATCTGGCAGCAGAACAGCGGCGTCTCGCAGCAGCTGGTGGACGACATGGACGCCGATATTGACCTGATGGCGTTAACCGAGGAGATCCCTGACAACGAAGATCTGCTTGATAACGACGAGAACTCGCCGGTGATCCGCCTGATCAACGCCATTATGGGCGAAGCGGTGAAAGAGGGGGCCTCCGATATTCATATCGAGACCTTCGAGCGCACCCTGAGCATTCGTTTTCGCGTTGACGGCGTGCTGCGTCCGGTGCTGCAACCGGCGCGCAAGCTCGCGCCGCTGCTGGTGTCGCGTATCAAAGTGATGTCCAAACTGGATATCGCCGAAAAACGTCTCCCCCAGGACGGTCGTATTTCGCTGCGCATTGGTCGTAAGGCTATTGACGTGCGTGTCTCCACTATTCCGTCTCAGTACGGAGAACGCGTGGTGATGCGTCTGCTGGATAAAAGCAACCTTAAGCCGGACATCAACAAGCTCGGTCTGATTGACGAAGAGCTGGTGAAGTTAAAGGGACTGATTGAACGTCCGCACGGCATCATCCTGGTGACCGGCCCGACCGGTTCGGGGAAAAGTACCACCCTGTACGCGCTGCTGTCGGCGCTTAACGGTCATGAACGCAACATTCTGACCGTGGAAGATCCGATCGAGTATGAACTGGAAGGGGTAGGACAGACCCAGGTCAACCCGCGCGTGGATATGACCTTTGCTCGCGGGCTGCGCGCCATTCTGCGCCAGGATCCAGACGTGGTAATGATCGGGGAAATTCGTGACGGTGAAACCGCGCAAATCGCGGTGCAGGCGTCGCTCACCGGTCACCTGGTAATGTCTACGCTGCACACCAACAGTGCGGCGGGCGCCATTACCCGTCTGAGTGATATGGGGCTGGAGTCTTTTTTAATTGGTTCGTCGCTGCTTGGCGTCATTGCCCAGCGTCTGGTGCGTCGGCTGTGTCCACACTGCCGCACGACCAGTCCGCTGGATGACAATGAGAAAGCGCTGTTCACCTTTATGGAAACGCCACCGAAAGCGATTTATCGCGCCGTGGGTTGCGAACAGTGTCGCCAGAGCGGCTACCAGGGACGCGCAGGCATCCATGAATTTCTGGTGGTCGACAGCGCCATGCGCCGTGCGATCCATGAAGATAAAGATGAGATGTCCATCGAAACGCAGCTTTTCAAAGAGGCCTACAGCCTGCGTGAAAACGGCCTGCTGAAGGTGATCTCCGGCGTGACCTCGCTGGAAGAGGTGATGCGCGTCACCGCCGAGCGCGGAGGGGATGCGTAATGGCCTGGTATGCGTGGTCCGCGACGGACGCCGCCGGGAAAACCCAGCGCGGCAACCTGCAGGCCGAAGGGCCAAAGCAGGTGCGCCAGATGCTGCGCGAACAAAAGCTGATGCCGGTGAATATCTCCCCAACCAGCGATCCGGCGGCGGGGAAAAACGCCCGTAAAGGGGCAAAACTGTCGATTCCGGTGCTGTCGATGTTTACCCGACAGCTTGCGACGCTGGTCAATGCCGCGCTGCCGCTGGAGAGTGCGCTCAAGGCAATTGCGAAGCAGACGGAAGATAAAACCCTGGCGGCGATGGTGACCGAGATCCGCGACAAGATCGTGGAAGGCCATACGCTGTTCGACGCCTTCAGCCAGTTTCCGCGCAGCTTCGATAAGCTCTACTGCACCCTGGTGATGGCCGGTGAAAAGACCGGCCATCTCGGTGGCGTGCTGGAAAAGCTCGCCGAATACAACGAGCAGCGTCAGAAGATGAAAAGCAAGCTCACCCAGGCGATGGTGTACCCCATCACCCTGACGGTAGTGGCGATCGCGGTGATCTCCATTCTGCTGGTCGCCGTGGTGCCGCAGGTCATCGACCAGTTCACCCATATGAAACAAGAACTGCCGGTGACCACCCGCACGCTGATTGCGGTGAGCGACTTTCTACAGGCCTGGGGCATCGTTATCGCCGGCGGCCTGTTCGGGGCGTCGGCGAGCTTTAAATTTTGGATAAAAAAAGAAAAGAACCGATTTGTTTATCATCGGTGGCTGTTGCTAAATTCACCGCTGAAAAAACTGGTCTGCGCCATCAACAGCGCGCGCTACATCCGCACGCTGAGTATTTTGCAGGCCAGCAGCGTTCCGCTGCTGGAAGGGATGTATATCGCGATGGACGGGATAGAAAACCTCTATGCCCGGCAGGTGCTTGAGCAGGCGGCGGACACCGTGCGCCAGGGGGCATCTCTCTACAACGCGCTGGAACAGGCGAAAATTTTCCCACCCACCATGCTTTATATGGTGGCCTCCGGGGAGGAGAGCGGCGAGCTGGGCTCGTTGATGGATCGCGCGGCGGAAAACCAGGAATCTGCATTACAGCATCGAATTACTTTAACGCTGTCGGTATTTGAGCCGGCACTGGTAGTAACTATGGCGACCGTTGTTTTATTTATCGTTCTTTCAATATTACAACCGCTTCTTCAACTTAATAATATGGTGGGTTAATCATGCCTTTGAAAAAGAATAGCCTGAAGCGTCAGGCGGGATTCACGCTGCTCGAATTAATGGTAGTTATCGTTATTCTCGGTGTGCTGGCCAGTATGGTCGTGCCTAATTTAATGGGCAATAAAGAAAAAGCCGATATACAGAAAGCGACCAGCGATATTGTGGCGCTGGAAGGTTCGCTGGATATGTACAAGCTCGACAACCATCGCTATCCGACCACCGAGCAGGGGTTGCAGGCGCTGGTGACCAAACCTGAAATTGCGCCCATTCCGAAAGGCTACCGTGACGACGGCTATATTCGCCGCCTGCCGCAGGATCCATGGGGCAATGACTATATTCTGGTCAGCCCGGGAGAGCATGGCGCTGTCGATATTTTCTCAGCCGGTCCGGATGCAGAAGCGAATACTGGCGACGATATCAGCAACTGGTCTTTTGATAAAAAAGATAAGTAATGAATAAGCAACGTGGATTTACCCTGCTGGAAATTATCGTGGCGCTGGTGATATTCGCCCTGAGCGCCATGATGGTGGTCACCACCATTCCATCACGCAGCGGCGCAGATACATTTGGTCAGCAGCTAAAATCCCTCGTTGAATATGGTTCTGACCGTGCGGTAATGGACGGAAATATTGTCGGGCTGGTGATGACCTCGTCAGAATTTGAACTGGTGACACAGGTTGGAAATAACGGCGAACGCCACTGGGCACCGCTAAAGGCGGGACGGATCGCGACCCGCGGCGAGTTTCCTGAGGAGATGCATGTCTCCCTCTCGCCGCGAACGCTGGCGGCCACGCTGGACGATGAACCGCAAATCATATTTTTACCGGACGGAGAGCTGAGCCGCTTTACGCTCAGTCTTGAAAGCCTGGATAAAAAGCAGCGCTTTCACGTGACGTCACAGGGCTCTGTTCCCGTGGTGGTGGAAAACGATGACTAAACGCAAAACCAAAGATCAGGGGATGACCCTGCTGGAAGTGATGGTGGCGCTGGTGATTTTCTCCACCGCGGCGCTGGCGCTCATGAACTCCGTCACCCTGAACGTGCGCTTTACCCACAGCCTGTCGGAAACACTGCAGGCCGGCTGGGTGGCGGAAAATCAACTGGCGCAAGCGCAGCTTGCTCAGACCGATTTTCCGGATGCCGAGCAGGTGGGAACCGAAACCATGGGCGGACAAACCTGGACCTGGCATATCCAGCGGGTGAAAACCGCCGAAAATACCTTTGCCGATGAGGTACGGGTTTACAGCGAAGGAAGCGATGCGCAACCGGTGGTGGCACTTCAGCTCGACGAACCGGAGGTGGATCGTGAGTAAGGCGCAGCGTCAGCAGGGCTTTACCCTTCTGGAAATCATGATTGCGCTGGCCATCTTCGCGGTGATCAGCATTCTCGCCTGGCAAATTCTCGACGGCGCGATGCGCACCTCGACGGCCAGCGACGAGGCGGCGACAAAAGTGACGGCGCTTCAGCGCACGTACAATCTGCTTTCGCGCGACTTTTATCAGCAGCAGGCGCGCGCGCCGCGCAACAGCGGCGAGGTGTTCGTTCAGCAGCAGAATGGTCTGGAAATGACAACCCTTAACGGCATTAGCGGTCAGGTGCAGCTAGAGCGGGTGAGCTGGACGTTAAAGGACAAGCGCCTGTGGCGCAACGTCTGGGCTGCTATCGACGGCACCGCCAGCGCGCAGCCGGAAGAAGTACCGATTCTGAACGATGTGAAAGCGATGAAATGGCGTTTCTGGCACGAAGGCTGGCAGGAGAAATGGACCGACATCGCCCATCAGCCTGATGGCGTTGAGCTGAATCTGACTATGGAAAACGGTGAAACCTGGCGCTGGGTTTTTATCACTCCCGGCGATATGCCTGAGATCCAGACCGCACCAAAAGAGACGAATGCGGACCCGGCGCTGCCGGCAGCGGAGAATGCGGCGCAGCCCGTAACCAACCCGCAGCCCGATACGGCAGCACAACCAGGAGTGAGTTCATGAGCGGTAAACCTGCGCGGAAAGAGCGTGGCGTGGCGCTACTGGTGGTGCTGATCCTGCTGGTGATGATGTCCGCCCTGGCGGCGAAAATCAGTCAGCAGTTCTGCCGCCACCTGCAAAAAACGCATTATCAGGTCAGCCAGCAGACGCTGCGCTGGGCCATTGCCCGTCAACAGAAGGTACTGGAAAACGTATTGCAGAAAGCGGCCAGTTCAGAGGGGGCAGGGCTGTCGCCGCGAGGTGACTGGGCCCAGCCCCTGGAAACCCACGGGGATAATTACACCGTGGTGAGTCAGGTGGAGGATGCCCGGACCTGCTTTAACGTCAATAGTCTGCTGGCCGTTGACGCGGCGCCAGCGGCCCCGGCCGACGCCACTGCGCTGCCGGAAAAACCGGTCAAAGAGCAGATTGTCGAACAGCTGCTGACAGAAAGCGGCGTCGGTACGCTGGCGGCAGAAGAGATTTACCAGCAACTGGTGGATTATCTTGACGCCGACGACGTGACGGCGAAACAGGGCCAGGAGGCCGATGCCTGGGCGAGCGTGACGCCCGCCCGTGGTCCGGCGAATCAAATGATGCGCACCATCAATGAAATCAGACTGCTGCCCGCCTTTCCGCAGGCCGCATGGCCGAAGGTCAGCAAACTGCTGTGCGCCTTGCCGGATACGGATGGCACCATAAATGTGAATACCTTAACACGAGAACAGTCGCCGCTGCTGGCGGCGGTTTTTACCGGCGTGTTAAACACGGACGATGCTGCCCGCCTGATCGATTCACGCCCGGAAGAGGGCTGGGAGTCGCTGGAGGCATTCAGCAAAGTGCTGGAGAGCAACTATCCGCAGACCAAAGATATCCTGGCGCAGATTCAGGACAGGGTTGCGGTCAACAGTCGTTATTTTCGGGTGGATACCACCGGCAATACCGATGATTTAACGCTGCGCGTCGTCAGCCAGCTTCACGTTGACAGTGAGGCGGGCAAGGTCGTTACCTGGCAACGCCGCTACCGAATGGTTGAATAAGATAAGTAGAAGATGATGAAAAAGGTGCTTTTTATTCGTCCCGATACCCGTGAGGACGGCAAAATTTGGTGGTGTGAATCCGGTAACGATCGGGTGGAATATCTGACGGGCTGGAGCGCACTGAGCGAACTTTCCTGCCATCCGCTTTCTCAGCAGGTGTGCCTTTTGCTGCCGGCGAGCGAGACGATTTTTCGTCATTTTACCCTGCCGAAAAAAGGACTTTCAGCCCAGACGGCGCAGTTCTCGTGGATGGCGGAAGAGACATTGCTCGGCGAGGTGGAGACGCTGCACTGGACGGTGCTGAACAAAAAGGGGCCAGAAGTAGATGCCGTGGCCATCGACGCTGAACGTCTGCGCCACTGGCTTGAGCTGTTCGCTCAGGCGGGGCTCACGGTGGTCCAGGCGCTGCCGGATGCCTGGCTGCTGCCGGTGAGCGAAGGGGGTACTACGCTGGTGAGCCTGGAAGAGAGCTACTGGCTGCGTTTTTCTCCCAGCAGCGCTGGCGAAGCCGATGCGCTCCTGCTGCCGCTGCTGTTGAGTAAATGCCCGACGGATGAGGTGTGCTGCTATGGCGATGCACCGCAGGAGGTACAGGTGGATGAGCTGCTGGCGTGGCAGCATCCGCTGGTGCTGATCCAGACCCAGTGGCAGGGCTGTCGTATCAACATGCTGCACGGAGAGTTTTCCGGGCGCAGCGCCAGCGGCCCGCGTTTTCGCCACGCGAAAACGGCCCTCGCTGCGGCGGCGCTGGTTTGCGTCGGCCTGCTGATCGGCCCCCGCGTAGGTATGGCGTTGATGCTCACTCACCAGCAAAACGAGATCCACCGTGAGATGACCACCGTAGCGCAGCACTATTTCCCGACCCTGCGCCAGACCAGCAACCTGAAGTACTACGTCGGGCAGAATATCAGCAAGGCTAAGAAAGGGGTCTTCCTGCAGCTCGAAGCGCTGAATCAAATCAAGCAGTCACTGCCGTCTCTGGAGATCAATAACGTGGAATATGACGAAACGCAAAATCAGCTGACGTTGAATGTGAAATCCATGGATAAACAGACCCTGCAGGATTTTATCGCCCGCAGCGCCGATACCTTTGAATTTGCGATGCAGCCGATTTCCGGCGAGGCGCCATATACCGCCATTATTACCGGGAGCTATAAATGAAAACGCAAATAGCCCAGTTAAAAAACCGTTGGCAAAATTATAGTCCACGCGAGCGTAATTTATTTAAACTCTGCGGCGGGGCACTCTGCTGTGCGATGGTTTATTACGGCGCGATGATGCCGCTCGATACTCTGATCAAAAATAACGAGGCCGTGTTATTTAAGCAGAAGCAGACGCTGAACTGGATGCGCCAGGAAATTGATAAAAACCATCTCCAGTCCAGAATAGTCAATACCCCGAATCCGCGCAGCGTGGTGGAAGAAAGTGCCAAAGTCGTGCACGTCGCGTTGACAGACGTGCGTCAGGAAGAGCAGTCGCTAACCTTTGTTGTCGAGCGCGTCAACATTTCTGCCCTGCAAAACTGGCTGCGTGAGATGAACGTTTCTTCCGGTATACACCTGGAGAAACTCGCGTTAACGCCGGTGGATCGTCAGAGTGACGTGAAGGCACGCGTTACGCTGAGCTGGGCGAAAAGCGCATGAACCCGCTAATGCTGTTGCAGCAAGCGAATCTGCCGGGACTGTGCGTGATGAGCGGAGCGCTGGGGGCAATCCTCGGCAGTTTCCTGGGCGTAGTCGCGGAGCGTATTCCGCCGCTGGTAATGGAAGAAGAGGGGGCAGGCAATCTGCTGTTTCCCGCCTCTCACTGCCCGAAGTGCCAGCATGCCCTGAGCGCGTGGGAAAATATTCCCATCATTAGCTGGTGTGCGCTGCGCGGTCGCTGCCGACACTGCAATAGCGCGATTCCGCTGCGGCTGCTGCTGGTGGAAGTCTGTAGCGCTGCCTTTTTCGCCGCCAGCGCCGCGCTGGCACCGTCGTTTTCGGCGCTCATCGCGCTGTGGGTGATGTGGAGTTTTCTGCTGCCGCTGGCGGTGATCGATGCGCGCCATATGCTGCTGCCGGACTGCCTGACCCAGCCGCTGCTGTGGACGGGGCTGATGTTCCATGCCCTGTTCCGGACGCTACCGCTGACCGATGCTATCTTTGGCGCGGTGGCGGGATATCTGTCGCTCTGGCTGGTTTATTGGGCATTCCGCCTGCTGACCGGCCGGGAAGGGTTAGGCTATGGTGATTTTAAGCTGCTGGCTGCGCTAGGCGCGTGGTGCGGATGGCAGGCGTTGCCCTCTATTTTGCTGATCGCGGCGCTGGGGGGCATTATTATGCATTGCCTGTTAAAGCCCTTTGAGAATAAAAATAACCTTATTTCCTTTGGTCCATATATTGCGTTTTCCGGGCTGGCTATATTAATTGCGCAAATTTCGCATTTTATCATTTAAATAATGTAGTCAAGTTTTTTTTGATGTTTTTTCATTTAGGGAATGAAAGGAAAAATTAAATTCCCCACTGTATTCTCCTCTCCGCAATAAAATATTTGTTGAAGGTTTTATGAGTGGAGGGAAGTACGGCGTACTAATAAGAAGGTCTTTCGTGAACCAGAAGCGTTCATGATTAATTTATCAGTCAATAACGTTCGTCCATGTTTAATGGAAAAGCATGGGTATTTAATTTCACAAATCGTATTATCAGGATCAAATAATGAAATTTCTGAAGCCTAAATATCTGGCACTCTTCGTTGCAGCGGCTGCAAGCCCGGTGTTCGCAGCAGTGCCCGGTAAAGCAACTATCGCCAGTGGTAATGATAAATTTGCCATTGTTGAAGTTGATCAGTCTGCTTCTGCTTACAACAACCTCGTCAAAGTTCATGATGGCGCCGATGTTAAAGTGCAGTGGGACGTCTGGAGCGGCGCGGCGCCGACTTCAGCGAAAGTGCTGCTTGACGGCAAAACCGTCTGGACCGGCGCAGGCAGCATGTCCGGCACGGCTACGTTTAAAGTGAAGAAAGGCGGTCGCTATCAGGAAACGGTTGAGCTCTGCAATGCCAGCGGCTGCAGCACCAGTGCCAGCAAACTGATTATCGTCGCGGATACCGACGGTAGCCATCTGCTGCCACTCAACACCACCATGCAGGAAAATAACAAAACCCTCTCTAAGCACACCGATAAAGTGGTGGGGGCCTATTTCCCTGAGTGGGGTGTTTACGACCGTAACTTCCCCGTGGACAAAATTCCGGCGGCTAACCTTAACCACATTCTGTATGGCTTCATTCCAATCTGCGGCGGCGACGGCATCAACGACAGCCTGAAAACCATTGAGGGCGGTAACAGCTTCGAAGCGCTTAAGCGCGCCTGTGCGGGCCGTCAGGACTTCCAGGTGGCGATCCACGACCCGTGGGCCGCACTGCAGAAGCCTCAGGCTGGCGTAAGCGGCTGGGACGATCCCTACAAAGGTAACTTCGGCCAGCTGATGGCAATGAAGAAAGCCAACCCGGGCCTGAAAGTGCTGCCTTCTATCGGTGGCTGGACCCTTTCCGATCCGTTCTTCAAAATGCATGACAAAGCGATCCGCGATCGCTTCGTGGCTTCCGTTAAAGATTTCCTGAAAACCTGGAAATTCTTCGACGGTGTGGATATCGACTGGGAATTCCCGGGCGGCGGCGGTCAGAACGAAACGCTGGGCAACCCGCAGCAGGATAAAGAAACCTATACCGCACTGATGCGCGAACTGCGCGCCATGATGAATGAACTGTCAGCCGAAACCGGCCGTACCTTTGAGCTGACCTCAGCAATCGGTTCAGGCAGCGACAAAATTGAAGACGTTGATTACACCACTGCCCAGCAGTATATGGATCACATCTTCCTGATGAGCTACGACTTCTACGGCGGCTGGAGCAACACCGAGCTGGGTCACCAGGCGGCACTGCGTGCGCCGGCGAACAAACCGGATACTAATTACACCACCGAAAACGGAGTGAATGCACTGCTCGCGCAGGGTGTACAGCCAGGCAAAATTGTCGTGGGGACGGCCATGTATGGTCGCGGCTGGACCGGCGTTCACGGTTACAGCAATAACAACCCGTTCACCGGCACGGCAACGGGCATGGTGAAAGGGACCTGGGAACCGGGCGTGGTTGACTATCGTCAGATCGTTAACGAGTACAAAGGCAAAGCGGGCTGGGAATACAACTATGATGCTACCGCTGAAGCGCCGTATCTGTTTAACAAAACCACCGGCGATCTGATCACCTATGAAGATGCCCGTTCCGCAACGGCGAAAGGTCAGTATGTGCTGGCGAAAAATCTGGGCGGTCTGTTTGCCTGGTCTATCGACTCCGATACCGGAGACATTCTGAACGCGATGAATGAAAGCCTGACAGGCGGCGGCGCTGCGCCGGTTGATCCGGTAGTGACCAACCATGCGCCTGTGGCGACTGCCGCTGACCAGAGCGTAACCGGTCCGGCGACGGTGACCCTGGATGGCTCGGCTTCCACCGATCCGGATGGCGATGCCATCACCTACAAGTGGACGCAGATCTCTGGCCCGTCGGTGACTATCACCAACAGCACCAAAGCGAAAGCGACCTTCAACGTTGCCGCTGTCACCAGTAACCAGACTCTGGCGTTCCGCCTGACGGTTACTGACGCGAAAGGATTGAGCAGTACTGCTGACGTCCAGGTCGTGAACAAAGCGCCGAAAGCAAACCAGGCACCGGTAGTGAACCAGATGGAAGCCGTGACGCTGGAAGCGGGCCAGAGCTACTCTCTGCACGCTCAGGCTAACGATCCTGATGGCGACGCGCTGACCTACTCCTGGAGCGTTCCTGCGAATATGCAGGCGACAGGCGCAGACACCGCGAACCTGAACATCACCGCACCGGACGTGGACACGGAATCAACTTACACGCTGACCGTGGTGGTAAGCGATGGCAAGTCCAGCGTACAGACTAACGTACAGGTGACGGTAACGCCTAAAGCAGCGGAAACGCCGTCTGACGAAGGCAACACCCCATCCGATGAAGACAACGCGCCGTCTGACGAAGGAAATACCCCATCCGATGAAGGCAACACGCCATCTGACGAAGGTAACACCCCATCAGATGAAGGCAACACGCCGTCTGACGAAGGTTCTGCCACCAATAGCTGCGATAAGCCTGTTGACGCCAACGCCAGTAAATATGCTGCCTGGAGCGCAAGCAAGGTTTACAACGCGGGGAATACCGTCAGCTTCGACAACCTGGTCTGGAAAGCAAAATACTGGACTCAGGGCAACCAGCCGGGCTTTGGTGTGGATGCATGGGAGCTGGTAAGTCAGGTGAAATTCAACTGGCGCTCCGACGTGGTTTATAACGGCGGCGACACCACTACCTACAACGGTTACACCTACACCGCGAAATGGTGGACGAAGGGTGATAAACCAGGTAGCAGCGATGTATGGGTGAAAAAAGGCCCGGCGACTGACTGCCAGTAAGCCACTGCTATAACGATGCGGGTAAGAAATTTGCCCGCTATTACGGTCCACGTCCCGAGACGGACGTGGGCCGTAAATCAGGAAAAGAGTAATAACCGCGTAAGGAGACAATGAAAAAGAGCCGGACTGAAAATGAAAACGTTATTTTTATTGTTGCTGGTAATAAGCCATAGCGTCTTTGCCAACTGCTGGGATAAAGCCGCCAGTTATTATCATGTGGATCCTTATCTGTTATATGCCATTGCTAATGTTGAATCGGGAATGAATCCCAATGCGATTGGACTGAATCATGATGGCACGCGTGATGTCGGACTGATGCAGATTAACAGCTCACATTTTTCCGAGCTGGGGCGCAAAGGCATTAATGAATACCGGTTAATTACCGAGCCCTGCACCTCGATTATGGTTGGCGCATCGATATTATCCGGAATGATTAAAATTTATGGCTATAACTGGGAGGCGGTCGGCGCCTATAACGCGGGTCTGAAAAAAGAGAATTTCGCGCAGCGCATGGTCTATGCCCGCAAGGTCTGGAATAAATATCAGAAGTTAAAACGTAGCACCCGCAACCGTTATTATTATTGATTTTTGTTTTTTGAAGAGTACCGACTGGTGTTCTTCATAAAACGAAACTGCTCCCGGGTTTATTTATTAAATGATTAATAAATAAACCGCGAAAAAATTAACTTTTATTGACCCTTAATATAATTAAGAGGACTATTGACATGAACAAAAGGACATTACTCAGTGTTCTTATCGCGGGCGCATGCGTTGCACCGTTTATGGCTCAGGCAACCCTGCTGCAGGCCAGCAGCGAACCTTACACCGTTAAGGCCAGCGATCTGCAGAAGAAAGAGCAGGAGTTGACCAACTTCCCGCTTATGGCTTCAGTGAAGTCAACCATCCGCACGCTGGACAACAGCCTGGTGGAACAAATTGAGCCGGGGAAATCGACAAACCCGGAAAACGTCAAGCGCGTGGAAGGGATTATCAAGGCCAGCGACTGGGATTACCTCTTCCCACTGCGTGCGCCGGAATATACTTACAGCAACTTCCTGAAAGCGGTCGGTAAATTCCCGGCACTGTGCCAGACCTATACCGATGGTCGTAACAGCGATGCCATCTGCCGTAAGTCTCTGGCAACCATGTTTGCGCACTTCGCGCAGGAAACCGGCGGCCACGAGTCGTGGCGTCCGGAAGCCGAGTGGCGACAGGCGCTGGTCTACGTGCGTGAGATGGGCTGGAGCGAAGGTCAGAAGGGCGGCTACAACGGTGAATGTAACCCGGATGTCTGGCAGGGCCAGACCTGGCCGTGCGGTAAAGACAAAGATGGCGATTTCGTTAGCTACTTTGGTCGCGGTGCGAAACAGCTCTCCTATAACTACAACTACGGCCCGTTCTCTGAAGCGATGTACGGCGACGTCCGTGTACTGCTGGACAAACCTGAGCTGGTGGCGGACACCTGGCTGAACCTTGCTTCCGCGATCTTCTTCTTCGCCTACCCGCAGCCGCCAAAACCGAGCATGCTGCAGGTTATCGACGGCACATGGCAGCCGAACGATCACGATAAGGCGAATGGTCTGGTACCAGGCTTCGGCGTGACCACGCAGATCATCAACGGCGGCGTGGAGTGTGGCGGCCCGACTGAGATCGCCCAGTCTCAAAACCGTATCAAATATTACAAAGAGTTCGCCAACTACCTGAAAGTACCAGTTCCTTCTAACGAAGTGCTGGGCTGTGCCAACATGAAACAGTTCGACGAAGGCGGTGCCGGCGCGCTGAAGATCTACTGGGAACAGGACTGGGGATGGAGCGCGGATACTCCGTCAGGCCAGACCTACTCTTGCCAGCTGGTGGGTTACCAGACGCCATTCAGCGCCTTTAAAGAGGGGGACTACACCAAATGCGTGAAGCATTACTTCAATGTGAACGTTGTGGGTGAAGACGGGACTTCCGACGGCGGCAGCGTCACGCCAACCCCGACGCCAACACCGACCCCGACCCCTGTCGACCCAACGGACGAAGGCAACACCACGCCGGTGCCAGACGATAATACGCCAGCGCCTGTAAACCATGCGCCGGTAGCAAAAATCTCCGGCCCGGTGGGGGCGGTTGAAGCGGGTAAATCTGTTTCTCTGAACGCGTCTGGCTCGACTGACGAAGACGGTAACCACCTGACTTATACCTGGACGGCTCCGAACGGCCAGACCGTAAGCGGCGAAGATAAAGCGATTATTACCTTCAATGCGCCAGACGTGGCAGCGGCGACGCAGTATCAGATCAACCTTACCGTCAGTGACGGCGAGCTGAGCAGCAGCACCAGCTATACGCTGAACGTACAGCCTAAACAGGCCAGCGGCGGCCAGACCGGGACTTACCCAACCTGGACGTCCAAAACCAAATGGAAAGCAGGCGATATCGTTAACAACCGCGGCCAGCTGTTCCAGTGCAAACCTTACCCGTACAGCGGCTGGTGCAATAACGCGCCATCCTACTACGAGCCTGGTAAAGGGATTGCATGGCAGGACGCGTGGACTGCGCTGTAATCAGCAAAATGACAAACGGCAACCTTCGGGTTGCCGCTTTTTTCATCGTAAAAATGTCGGGCCCCATCTACCGAGGAAGCTTCCCGTGATCCCGCAGCCACGCCGCGGTGCGCATAATCCCTTCATCCAGCGTCACAACCGGTTTATACCCTAGCTCATTCTCCGCTCGCGAAATATCCAGCGTGAAGTCAAAGTTAAGTTTAGAGACGCCGTAATGCGTCAGCGCAGGCTCTTTGGCTGATTTACTGCCAAAGCGCTCCATGCTGCGGGCAATCATATCCAGCATTGGATAGGGAACAGAACGGATACGGCAGTCGATCTGCAGCTCGTCAATTAAGCGCTGCACAATGCTGCGCAGCGTGCAGGGTTCGCCGTTGGTGATGTTGTAGGCGCGACCGGAGGTAAGCTTATCGCAGTCCGGCTGGCTGGCCAGCCACATGGCGTGAACGGCATTTTCGTAATAGGTCATATCGACCAGCGCATCGCCGCCGCGCGGCAGCAGCACGCTGCCGTAGTGGTGCATCATCTGCGCCAGACGCGGAATAAACACCTTGTCGTGCGGCCCGAACAGGCTCTGCGGACGCAGGACCGTAAAGCGGGTATGCGGGTTTGACTGCGCCAGCAGGTCGATGACCTCTTCGCTGGCCGCCTTGCTGCGGGCAAACTCGCAGGCAAAGCGAGCAGGGCGGAAATCTTCCTGCACGTCACGATGGTGGTGATAGTCGAAATAGAGTGACGGTGACGAGATATGAATAAAGTTACGCACGCCCCAAGCAACGGCCCATTCACCCAGACGGCGGGTAGCCCGCACGTTGGCGAGATCGAAGGCTTCCTGGGTTCCCCACGGGGAGGTAAAACTGGAGCAGTGCCACAGCGTGTCGATACCGGCGAGCATCACCTTCGCCTGCGAGGAGACCAGCTCCGTCAGGTCGGCATGGACGAACTCTGCGCCCATTTTTTGCAGCAGTTTTCCCATCGCTTCGTTGCGACCGGTAGCCCTGACGCTGATGCCCTTGTTGCGCAGAAATTCGACCGCATTTCGGCCTAAGCCGCTGGTCGCCCCGGTAACCAGTACCTTCATATCAATCCACTGTGTTGAAAAGAATTTCGTGCGCATTCTTTCGTGAATTACGGCGCTATGCAATGGGAAAGGTGAAAGAAAGAGAGTTTTATTTAGATCTTTTCCGTCTTTTGTTCTGCCAGTTGCGCAATGCGTTTCGCCATCCCCCGGAAGATAAACAGGTGGGCAGGGATCATCAACAGCCAGTAGAACAGACCCGGCATTCCGTGCGGATGCCACCAGGCGCGCACGTCCAGTTCACGATAATCCCCTTTGTCTTTCAGGGTAAAGCAGAGTCGACCCAGCCCCGGGGCTTTCATGCCGAACAGCAGCGCCAGCTGTTTTTCCGGCTCGACGATGATCACCTTCCAGCTATCTACCGTGTCACCCACCGCAAGATACGGGTTTGCCGGGCGGCCTTTTTCCAGCCGGTGGCCCACCAGCAGGTCCATCGCCCCGCGCGTTTGCCAGAGGATATTACCGAAGAAATACCGTTCTTTGCCGCCAATCTGGTTCACCACTTCCCACAGCGCGGCCAGGCTGGCGTGGGTTTTCACCGTGCAGCCCGCCTGTTTCGGGTAATAGCCGTACTCCGGGCGCCAGCGGGCAAACGCCTGAGCGTCGTAACCCCAGTCGCTGGAGTTCACCAGCTGTTCTTCTTCTTTCAGCGTCTTGCGCACGGCATCGTCAAAGCGGATCAGCTCCTGGGGAATTAAGGCGCGCAGCTCGCGATCGTCCGCCAGTAAATCGTGCTTCAGCCCCTGGATAAGCGCTTTGGCGGTCGTCGGCGGCACGGAGGTGATCACATTCAAAAACCACACCGAAATCCAGCGGGTCGGGAAGGGGATGGGGATCAGCCAGCGGCGGCGTCCGCTGACGTGCATGAAATGTTCGAACTGCTCCTGATAGCTCAGCACTTCCGGGCCTGCCGCCTCCAGCACGCGGTGTTGCTCCGCCGGGCGATCCAGCAGGGCTATCAGATAATGCAGCAGGTTCTCCAGCGCAATCGGCGTGGTGCGCGAACGCACCCAGCGCGGCGGCGTGAGTACCGGCAGGTTGTAGACCATATCGCGCATCACTTCGAAGGCGGCGGAGCCTGCGCCAACGATGATCCCGGCGCGCAGTTCGGTGACGGGAATATTGGCGCCGCGCAGGGTCTCAGCCGTCAGCTGGCGGGCACGCAGATGATCGGATTGCTCATGCTCGGGAGCCTGAAGCGAGCTTAAAAAAATCACCTGCTTAACCGGGGTTTGCAGCAGCGCATCGCGAACGTTCATCGCCACCTGCCGCTCGTGGGCGATGAAATCCCCGCCTTCGCCCATGCTGTGCACCAGGTAGTAAAGCGTGTCGACCTCTTCCAGCAGGGCGGGAAGTTCCTTCGGCCAGTTGAGGTCAACGTTGTGGCAGGTGACGCCAGGCAAACCGAGTTTTTGCAGGCGTTCGGTGTTGCGTGCCGCAGCCAGCACCTGATGTCCCTGCTGGCTTAGCGCCGCGGTGAGATGCTGACCGATATACCCGCTGGCGCCGAGCACCAGAATGCGTTGCGGCACGTGATGCTCCTTATCGCTGTAAAAACGCCTGCCAGTGTTTCACCACGTCCGCCAGCTGTTCGCGGCTCACGTCGAGATGCATGACCAGGCGCACGACAGGTGAGGCGTTGATCAGCACGCCACGTGATTTCATAAATTCGCCAAGCGCAGCGGCGCGATCCTCGCCCACGCGGACGAACAGCATGTTGGTGTCGTGGCGCATCACGTCGGCGCCAATCTCGCGCAGCTGCGCCGCCATCCACGCGGCGTTGTCGTGATCGTCCTTCAGACGCGCCACGTTGTTTTTCAGGGCATACAGCCCGGCAGCCGCCAGAATACCCGCCTGACGCATCCCGCCGCCGGTCATTTTGCGCCAGCGGTTGGCGCGCTTGACGTAGTCCGTATTGCCAACCAGCAGTGAACCTACAGGCGTGCCCAGTCCTTTTGACAGGCAGATGGTGAACGAGTCGCAGTATTGCGTAATCTCTTTCAGCTCGCAGCCATACTCCACTACGGCGTTAAAGATACGCGCGCCGTCCACGTGCAGGCCGAGTTTACGCTCGCGGGTAAATTCCCACGCCGCCTTCAGGTACTCGCGCGGCAGCACTTTGCCGTTGTGGGTGTTTTCGAGGCTGAGCAATTTGGTACGGGCGAAATGAATATCGTCGGCTTTGATTTTCGCCGCGACCTTATCGAGCGGCAGGGAGCCGTCCGGCGCGGCGTCAATCGGCTGCGGCTGAATGCTGCCGAGCACGGCCGCACCGCCGGCTTCGTAGAGATAGTTATGCGCACCCTGGCCGACGATATACTCTTCACCTCGCTCGCAGTGGCTGAGCAGCGCGACCAGGTTCGCCTGTGTGCCTGTCGGCATAAACAGGGCGGCCTCCTTGCCGCTCAGTTCTGCCGCATAGCGCTGCAGTTCGTTTACCGTCGGATCGTCACCGTAGACGTCGTCCCCGACCGGAGCGGCCATCATCTCTTCGAGCATGGCCCGACTCGGGCGGGTAACGGTATCACTGCGTAAATCAATCATTTCACATCCCTTTAATTTAAGAGGTCATGTGAAGTGTTTTACCTGAGCCAGTTGGTTTTTGCCAGTTCGATCACCTCGTCGCCTCGGCCGCTGATGATTGCGCGCAGCATGTACAGGCTAAAGCCTTTGGCCTGCTCAAGCTTGATCTGCGGCGGGATCGCCAGCTCTTCTTTGGCGACGACGACATCCACCAGCACCGGGCCGTCGATGGAGAAGGCGCGCTGCAGGGCTTCATCCACCTCGGAGGCTTTCTCCACGCGAATACCGGTGATGCCGCAGGCCTCGGCGATGCGCGCGAAGTTGGTGTCGTGCAGCTCGGTACCGTCCGTGAGATAGCCTCCGGCCTTCATTTCCATCGCCACGAAGCCCAGCACGCTGTTGTTAAACACCACGATTTTTAGCGGGAGCTTCATCTGTACTACCGACAGGAAATCCCCCATCAGCATGCTGAACCCGCCGTCGCCGCACATCGCCACCACCTGACGCTCCGGCGCCGTGGCTTTTGCGCCCAGCGCCTGCGGCATGGCGTTGGCCATCGAGCCGTGGTTAAACGAGCCGAGCAGGCGACGTTTGCCGTTCATCTTCAGATAGCGTGCCGCCCAGACGGTTGGCGTGCCCACGTCGCAGGTAAAAATGGCGTCTTCGTCCGCGAAATGACTGATCTGCTGCGCCAGGTACTGCGGGTGAATGGCTTTGTCGCTCGGTTTGGCGAGATCGTCCAGCCCCTTGCGGGCATCGCGATAGTCGCTTAGCGCCTTATCAAGGAACTTGCGATCGGTTTTCTCTTCCAGCAGCGGCAGCAGGGCGGAAAGGGTGGATTTGATATCGCCCACCAGCGCCATATCGACCTTGCTGTGCGCGCCGATACTGGCAGGGTTGATATCAATCTGAATGATTTTGGCATCCGTCGGGTAGAACGCGCGATACGGGAACTGGGTACCAAGCAGGATCAGCGTGTCGGCGTTCATCATGGTGTGGAAGCCTGAAGAAAAACCGATCAGTCCGGTCATGCCAACATCGTAGGGGTTGTCGTACTCGACGTGCTCTTTGCCGCGCAGGGCGTGGACAATCGGGGATTTCAGCTTTCCGGCAAATTCCAGCAGCTCCTTGTGCGCGCCAGCGCAGCCGCTGCCGCACATCAGGGCGATATTGCTGGAGTAACGCAGCAGCTGCGCCAGCTTTTTCAGCTCCTCTTCTGCTGGCGTGACGACGGGCTGCGGGGCGTGATACCAGTGGGTGCTTGCCCCTTCTGGCGCAGCCTTGAGGGCCACATCGCCCGGAATAACGACCACAGAAACGCCGCGATTCAGCAAGGCTTTACGCATGGCGATCGCCAGCACCTGAGGGATCTGCTCCGGGGATGAAACCAGTTCGCAATAGTGGCTGCATTCACGGAACAGCTCCTGCGGATGCGTCTCCTGAAAATAGCCGCTGCCGATTTCGGACGAGGGGATGTGGGCGGCAATCGCCAGCACCGGCACGTGATTGCGGTGACAGTCGAAGAGACCGTTGATCAGATGAAGGTTACCCGGCCCGCAGGATCCGGCGCAGACGGCCAGTTCACCCGTAAGCTGCGCTTCAGCGCCTGCGGCGAAGGCGGCAACCTCTTCATGGCGGGTCGGCATCCATTCGATGGTCTTCATCTTGTTAAGGCTGTCGCTGAGTCCGTTCAGGGAGTCGCCGGTGACGCCCCAGATACGTTTTACGCCAGCCTGTTCGAGCGTTTTCGCTATATATGCAGCCACGGTTTGTTTCATGGTTGTCCGTCTCCTTTTTGTGATAACGCTTACAAGCTTAGAAGAAAGTCTCCGTATTGCCCGTCGTATCCCCACAATTAAAAGGTGCTTTTCACGCGCAATTATTCGGCATAATCTGGCAGTGTCTCAGTTAAAACAGGAATAATTTCAAATGGTTAAATCATTGTTAATTGCTGTTAATGAAAAGCTATCGTGCGACGATCTTGGCAAACTCTTGTTACGACTTGCCGTCGGCGGGCTGATGCTTTTTCACGGTTTGCACAAGCTTTTTGGCGGCGTGGGGTTTATCAGCGGCATGCTGGTGGAAAAAGGGCTGCCGGGATTTATCGCCTACGGCGTGTTGGTTGGCGAAGTCGTGGCGCCGATCCTGATTATTGTCGGGTTGTTTACGCGGCCGGCCGCGCTGGTACTGGCGTTTACGATGATTGTGGCGTGGCTGATGGTGGGAATGGGTGAAACGTTCGCCCTTGATAAGGTTGGGGCATGGGCGATTGAAAGCCTGGTGTACTTCTTTATCGGCTCGCTGGCTGTCGCGTTTTTAGGGGCAGGGCGGTTTGCGCTGGGTAAAGCGCCCGCGTGGCGGTAAAATTGTTGGTCGGGTAAACGCAGTACCGCCCGGCAAAAAAGCCCGGTGGCGCTGACGCTTACCGGGCCTACGAACGAACGTTTATCGTTTATGCGAGGATCAAATCCCCCTGCGGATGGCACGAGCACGCCAGCACGTAACCCTCGGCAATTTCCGCGTCGGACAGCGTCATGGTGCTGGTGACGGTGTACTCACCGGAAACCACTTTGGTTTTACAGCAGCCACACACGCCAGCACGACAGGCAGCCGCTACCGGCACCTTGTTGCTTTCCAGCGCCTCCAGCAGCGTGGTCCCCACGCGGCCAAAGAAGGTCTGGGCAGGCTGCAGTTTGGTGAACCTAACGCCGCTGCTTGCCGCTTCCGCCACCGGCGTGAAGAACTGCTCTTTGAAGAAGCGGGTTACGCCAAGCGCTTTCACTTCTTCTTCCACGATAGCCATGTACGGCGCCGGGCCGCAGGTCATCACCGTTCGGTTCGCAACATCCGGCACGCTTTGCAGCAGCTCGCGGCTCAGGCGACCGGGCACAAAACCGTGGGTCGCGTTGTGCTCAGCCACCAGCGTCACCGGGTATTCACGCCACTCCTCGGCAAAAATCACATCTTCCGGGGAACGGACGCTGAAGATCGTCTGCACGTCGGCCTGGGGGCGGTTCTTCGCCAGCCAGCGGCGCATTGACATAATCGGCGTTACGCCACAGCCCGCCGCCAGCAGCAGGAATTTATCGTCAGCTTTGTCGTCACAGGTGAATTCCCCCTGCGCGTCGGACAGCCAGATGTAATCCCCGCGCTTCACGTCCTGCGTCAGCCACTGGGAGCCCGCGCCGTCGTCAATGCGGCGGACGGTGAGCGTAATGTATTCGCTCACGCCCGGCGTCGAGGAGATCGTGTAGGCGCGCAGGGTGTCCGCCGAATTGCGAATGCTGACCAGCGCATACTGGCCTGCACGATATGGATAGTAGTCATGGCACAGCAGCGACAGCGTCCACACATCCGGCGTCTCCTGACGGATGTGATGAACCTGCATCCGCCACGGGCATTGTGAGGTTGGCATGGTCATGAATAACTCCTTACGCGCTCAGCAGCTGTTTCATATCGTCTTCAACGTTGGTCACGGAACGCAGGCCGAATTTCTCGTTCAGCACGGCCAGCAGGTCCGGCGTCAGGAAGCCTGGCGCGGTCGGTCCGGTCACGATGTTGGTGACGCCAAGAGAGAGCAGGGTCAGCAGGATGACAATCGCTTTCTGCTCGAACCATGACAGCACCAGAGACAGCGGCAGGTCGTTCACGCCGCAGCCCAGTTTCTCCGCCAGGGTGACCGCCAGAATGATGGCCGAGTAAGCATCGTTACACTGGCCCGCATCGATCAGGCGCGGCAGACCTTCGATGTCGCCGAAGTCCAGCTTGTTGAAACGGTATTTGCCGCATGCCAGGGTCAGGATCAGGCAGTCTTCCGGCACGCGGGTGGCGAAATCGGTGAAGTAGTTACGCTCGCCGCGCGCGCCGTCGCAGCCGCCGACGAGGAAGATGTGGCGCAGCTTTTCACGGCTGACGAGGTCAATCAGCGAATCGGCGGCACCCAGCAGGGTTTCACGACCGAAGCCGACGGTAATAAGGTGCGGAATTTCGCTGTACGGGAAGCCCGCCATCTGCTGCGCCTGGGCGATAACCGGACCGAAATCGTCACCTTCAAGATGGCTCACGCCCGGCCAGCCGACGATGCTGCGGGTCCAGATGCGGTCATCGTACGCGCCGACGGTCGGGTCGATGATGCAGTTAGAGGTCATCACGATAGGGCCAGGGAAGCGGGCGAACTCCACCTGCTGGTTCTGCCAGCCGCTGCCGTAGTTACCGATGAGATGCTTAAATTTACGCAGCTCCGGGTAGCCGTGCGCGGGCAGCATTTCACCGTGGGTATAAACGTTAACGCCGGTGCCTTCGGTTTGCTTCAGCAGGTTGTAGAGATCTTTCAGGTCGTGACCGGAAATCAGGATGCACTTGCCTTCGGTAGCCTTGACGTTGACCTGCGTTGGCGTCGGGTGGCCGTAGGTGCTGGTTTCACCGGCATCCAGAATGCTCATCACCCTGAAGTTCATCTGGCCGATTTCCATTGAGCACTCAAGCAGGGCATTCATATCGGCAGGCCAGGTGCCCAGCCACGCCATGATTTTGTGGTACTGCGCATAAATCTCATTGTTGTACTGACCCAGAACGTGCGCGTGCTCCATATACGCCGCAGCGCCTTTCAGGCCGTACAGGCACAGCAGGCGCAGGCCGAGAATGTTTTCCCCAATCGCCGCTTTGTCTTTGTTCGGGGTGAATTCTGCCGCCTGGCGCTGGAGGTCGCCGAGATCGTCGCTGACCAGCTGAAGTTCTGACATCGGGTTTTCCACGCGGGCGCTGGCATCCGCCTTCAGGCACTGTGCCTTCAGCGCTTCACGCAGGGCAATCGCTTCGCGGGCGTAGCCGACAATGCGCGGAGAGTCGAAGTTAACGTTGGTCAGCGTGGAGAAAAACGCGCGCGGGGCGAAGCTGTCGACGTAGTGGTCGACTATGCCGTATTCGCGGGCTTTGAACGCCCAGGCGGAAAGTCCTTGCAGAGCCGCAATCAGCAGGTCCTGCAGGTCAGATGTTTCTGCGGTTTTGCCGCACATACCCTGTGCGTAAGAGCAGCCATTGCCTGCCGGGGTACGGATGGTTTGTTCACATTGCACACAAAACATAATCACACCTGTTAAAGTTATATTTGATATACATGTTTAAGGTTATGCTCGTGCCGGAACGGTGAAAAGGGCTTTCTGCTACAAAATAGAGGGAGATTGATTTAGCGCAATTTTGGCGGCAGGAAACCTACCGCCAAAGAAGTATCAGGCCGAGAAAAAGGCCATCAGAACCGGAACCAGCAGGCTTAAAATGAAGCCGTGAACGATAGCCGCGGGCACCATCTCCAGCCCGCCGGAGCGTTGTAATACCGGCAGGGTAAAGTCCATCGACGTCGCACCGCACAGGCCCAGCGCGGTAGAACGACTGCGGCGAACCAGGCTCGGGATCAGCATGATGGCGATCAGCTCTCGCGCCAGATCGTTAAAGAAGGCGGCGCTGCCGATCACCGGGCCGAATGATTCAGTAAGCAGAATACCGGAGAGGGAGTACCAGCCAAAACCTGACGCCATCGCCAGGCCGGTTTTCAGCGGCAGATCGAGAATAAAGGCGTTAATGACGCCCGCCACCATGGAACTGGCAACAACAATGACGGCAACCATCATTCCCCGACGGTTGAGGACAATTTGCTTCAGGGTCATGCCATTATTTCGCAGCTGTATACCAATCAGGAACAGCAGGAAGATCAGCGTATATTCGCTGGCCTCTGTCGCGTGCTGTAAAAAAGCCCAACCGGTCAGCCCAAGAAGAAAACCGAGCACCACGACGCCGCATAATTTTAATGATTCAAGCGCCATTGCAATTCGTGAAGGAAGCTTTTCCTGATGATGGTGATTTTTCCATGGAATAGTGCGTTCCAGCCACAGCAGCGCGGCAATATTGCACAGCAAAATAACGACTACGGTGACGACAGAATAATGGAGAATTGAGAGTAAATTCGCTGACAGGTTGTCCAGAAATGCCAGGCTAATCCCCATAAAGAAAAGAATCACGTAGACAATCCAGCTCAGGAATCGATTAATGAGCCTTAATGCGGATTCACGATGGAGCGGAATAAGATAGCCCACGATCAAGGGCAACAAAATGATGAGGAGTCCTGAAAACATGAACAGCCGGTCCTTTTTGAGTATCGGTTAAGCGCCAGTGACACTACCCAATAAAGGCTGTTCAGTAAAGCGACAAAAGAAAGCCGGGTAGCGGCTACGCCTTACCCGGCCTACAAGTGCACTCTCACGTAGGTCGGGTAAGCGTTAGCGCCACCCGACACCGCGAGCAATTAATCGCGTTTTTCCAGCAGGGTGCGGTACAGCACGCCGCCCAGGATACCACCGATAATTGGCATCACCCAGAACAGCCACAGCTGCTCAAGCGCCCAGCCGCCCTGGAAGATGGCGACGGCGGTACTGCGTGCCGGGTTAACGGAGGTGTTGGTGACCGGAATAGAAATCAGGTGGATAAGCGTCAGAGCCAGACCAATGGCAATCGGGGCAAAACCAGCTGGCGCATGTTTGTCGGTTGCGCCGTGGATCACCAGCAGGAAGCCGGCGGTCAGCACAATTTCAATCACGATGGCAGACAACATGGAGTAGCCGCCCGGAGAATGCTCGCCGAAGCCGTTAGAGGCAAAGCCGCTGGCCGCCGCGTCGAACCCGGCTTTACCGCTGGCAATCACGTACAAAACGCCAGCCGCAATAATACCGCCAACCACCTGCGCCACAATATAACCAATTACCTCTTTCGCCGGAAAACGACCGCCGGCCCATAAACCTAATGTCACGGCCGGGTTAAAATGACCGCCGGAAATATGCCCCACGGCAAACGCCATGGTTAATACGGTTAAACCAAAAGCCAGCGCGACGCCGACAAAACCAATACCTAATTCCGGGAATGCTGCTGCCAGAACGGCACTACCGCAGCCACCAAATACCAGCCAGAATGTACCAAAGCATTCTGCTGCCAATTTTCTAAACATAACCACCTCAAAAATTTTCCGCACGCTTTCCCGCGCGCGGGATATATCGCCATAAAGGGATGACGACTCGAAGAGCCCGTATTTTAGAAACCAACAACATCCCTTCGCCACTTAAATAAATTCGATTAATTTGATTTAAGGCAATGTGATGTCAATCCTTGTTCAAATCAGCGGTAAATAGAGCATAGACCAATTCTTGTAAGGGTGAATGTTATGCTGTCGTGACAGAGCACCTCCCGCTATACTGCTGATAACTTGAAGGAAAAAGTGATCATTTGTCGGGGGATTTATGCTTCTCGAACGTGTGGAAATTGTCGGGTTTCGCGGTATTAACCGCCTGTCACTGCAGCTGGAGCAAAACAACGTCCTGATCGGCGAGAACGCTTGGGGCAAGTCCAGCCTGCTGGATGCATTGACGCTACTGCTTTCGCCCGAGGACGATCTGTATCACTTTGTTCGCGACGATTTCTGGTTTCCCCCCGGCGACGTGACGGGGCGCGAGAAGCACCTGCACATCATCCTGACGTTCCGCGAATCCGAGCCCGGACGTCACCGCGTGCGTCGCTTCCGCCCGCTGTCACCCTGTTGGGTGCCGTGCGATGACGGTTTTCAACGGATTTTCTACCGGCTGGAAGGTGAGATGGCGGAGAACGAGGGGGTACTCACCCTGCGTGATTTTCTCGATGAGAAAGCTAACCCCATCCCGCTGGAAAATATCGACGATCTGGCCCGTCACCTGATCCGTCTGACGCCGGTGTTACGCCTGCGCGATGCGCGTTTTATGCGGCGTATTCGTAACGGTACCGTACCCAATATGCCGGAAGTGGAAGTCACCGCCCGCGAGCTGGATTTTCTGGCAAGAGAGCTGGTGTCGCGTCCGCAGAACCTTACTGATGGCCAAATTCGTCAGGGGTTGTCCGCAATGGTACAGCTTCTGGAGCACTATTTTTCCGAGCAGGGAACCTCTGAGTCGCGCCATCGTCTGATGCGCCGCCGCTCTCATGATGAGCAGCGAAGCTGGCGTTATCTCGACATCATTAACCGGATGATCGACCGGCCCGGAGGTCGTACCCATCGGGTGATTCTGCTGGGGCTGTTTTCAACGCTTCTGCAGGCCAAAGGCACCGTTCGTCTTGACCGGGACGCCCGACCGCTGCTGCTGGTGGAAGACCCGGAAACGCGCCTCCATCCCATCATGCTCTCCGTGGCATGGCATCTGCTGAATCTGCTGCCGCTCCAGCGTATTACGACCACCAATTCCGGGGAGCTATTATCGCTGACGCCGGTAGAACACGTCTGTCGCCTGGTGCGTGAATCCTCCCGCGTCTCTGCTTTCCGGCTTGGGCCGGGCGGTTTGAACGCGGAAGACGGGCGGCGCATCGCGTTCCATATTCGCTTTAACCGGGCGTCGTCGCTCTTTGCCCGCTGCTGGCTGCTGGTTGAGGGGGAAACGGAAACCTGGGTCATCAACGAACTGGCGCGCCAGTGCGGCCACCATTTTGATGCGGAAGGCATCAAGGTAATCGAGTTCGCCCAGTCGGGATTAAAGCCGCTGATAAAATTTGCCCGCCGGATGGGGATCGAGTGGCACGTTCTGGTCGACGGCGATGAGGCGGGCAAAAAATATGCCTCGACCGTGCGAAGCCTGCTGAGTAACGAGCGAGAGGAAGAGCGCGACCATTTAACTATGCTGCCCGCCATGGACATGGAACACTTTATGTATCGTCAGGGGTTTGACGACGTATTCCACCGAATTGCCATGGTGCCGGTCGATGTCCCGATGAATATGCGGCGCGTGATCGCCAAAGCTATTCATCGTTCCTCAAAACCGGATTTAGCCATTGAAGTGGCGACGGAGGCGGGGAGGCGGGGCGTGGAGGCGGTACCGACCCTGTTGCGGAAGATGTTCTCCCGCGTGCTGTGGCTGGCTCGCGGGAGAGCGGATTAACGTTGGGTCGCCTGTTTCACCTGCTGAATCAGGCTATCCAGCAGCTCGTAGCGGCGGCGATATTCGGAACGCTTTTTGCTGGCGATCTCTTCCATCGGTTTACGCGGCATGACGAGCGGCAGCATAAAGTTACCGCTGTCCTGTTTTTCACCGCCGATGGAGATCCAGAAACTGTCGTAATCGGCCAACAGTTTCCCCTCTTTTTTCTTGCGGTAGCGCCAGCTGCGGTAAATGTGCGTATCGTTACTGACGGCGACAATTTGCTCTACCGGGAACGCGGCGCCGAGGATCATGGCGGCCTCGACCAGCAGACGTTTCGGGAACAGGCCATGGCAGGCTTTTGTCGCACTCTGGATCAGCTCATGCGGAACATGCGCTTTTGCGCCCTGCAAACCACCAATGAACAGCGTCGATTTTCCCTCAAACTGGCAGAGGGTAAAGGTCATCTCCGCCAGCGCCGTATTTTGACCGTCACAGAAAACGAGGGTAGCTTCTCCCTCTTTATCCATAAACGCATCGGCACACAGACGGACGGTAAATTGCTGTTCATCTTTTCCGGTTAAGGTCAGCAGAGTCACGCCCTGCTTTGAAAGGTAACCACTGGTCAGCTTTGCCGGCAGCTGGCGACACATCATCTGATAGTGCCATGACAGCGATTCCAGCGTACGCTGTCTATCCATATTGACCGTCAACCACGGACGATGAAGGCGGCAGGGCAGTCCCGGCTGAACCTGGAGCATTTGCATCAGGTGCGGATGTTCTGCAAGGTCAGACAGCAGGCGAGCGGTGCTGAGCGGTGTCGCCAGTGAACGCAGCATGAACTTACGTCTGTAGGCGGTTTTTTCCCATGCCAGCCCGGGCGCGATCTCACCGAAAGCCAGTTTTTTGAAGAGCTGCCAGCCGGATTTAGGCTGCGGCAGGTTTGAAAGTGATGTGTCGACGATAGAAGACATGGTAGATCCTGATCCTTTTGGAATATCGCTATTTCAACAGGAGAAATGTCAACGTCTCGTAAACAAATTAGGGCGATTTCAGAGAACAGGGGTTTCGTTGAGGAGTCGTTTAGATAGAATCAACATTTATAATTGCCAGAACATTTATTTGGAATATTTATGAATCTCAAGGGAAAACGCAGAACGCTGTTTCTGCTGCTGGCGGTCGTGGTTTTAGTCGGTGGGTACTGGCTATGGCAGGTGCTGAATGCGCCGGTGCCGCAGTATCAGACACTGATTGTTCGCCCGGGCGAACTGCAGCAAAACGTCCTTGCGACGGGCAAGCTTGACGCTTTGCGCAAGGTTGACGTCGGCGCGCAGGTTAGCGGCCAGCTGAAAACGCTGTCGGTTGAGATTGGCGATAAGGTGAAAAAAGGCCAGCTGCTCGGCGTTATCGATCCTGAACAGGCTGAGAACCAGATCCGCGAGGTGGAAGCCACGCTGATGGAGCTGCGCGCGCAGCGTGCGCAGGCGCTGGCAGAACGTAACCTGGCGCAGGTGACGCTGACCCGACAGCAGGCGCTGGCCAAAACCCAGGCGATTTCGAAGCAGGATTTAGACACGGCCACCACGGAACTGGCGGTGAAACAGGCGCAGATTGGCACGATTGACGCGCAAATCAAGCGCAATCAGGCCTCGCTGGATACGGCGAAAACCAACCTCGACTACACCAAAATCGTTGCGCCGATGGCGGGTGAAGTGACCCAGATCACTACGCTGCAGGGCCAGACGGTGATTGCCGCGCAGCAGGCGCCAAACATTCTGACGCTGGCGGACATGAGCACTATGCTGGTCAAAGCCCAGGTTTCAGAGGCGGATGTTATCCATCTTAAGCCGGGACAGAACGCCTGGTTTACGGTGCTGGGCGACCCGCAGACGCGCTACGAAGGCGTGCTGAAAGACATTCTGCCGACGCCGGAAAAAGTTAACGACGCTATTTTTTACTATGCCCGCTTTGAGGTGCCAAACCCGCAGGGCGTGCTGCGTCTGGACATGACCGCACAGGTGCATATCCAGCTGACCGGCGTGAAGAACGTGCTGACCATTCCGCTCTCCGCGCTCGGCGAATCCGCCGGGGATAGCCGTTATAAAGTGAAAGTGCTGCGCAACGGCGAAACGCGCGAGCGTGAGGTTGTGATAGGCGCGCGCAACGACACCGACGTGGTGGTGGTGAAAGGACTGGAAGAGGGCGAGGAGGTTGTTGTCAGCGAAAGCCTGCCCGGAGCCGCCAAATGACGGCGCTGCTTGAGCTGAAGGACATTCGTCGCAGCTATCCGTCGGGCGACGGCCCGGTGGAGGTGCTGAAGGGCATCTCCCTGCGCGTGGAGGCGGGCGAGATGGTGGCGATTGTCGGGGCATCGGGTTCCGGTAAATCGACGCTGATGAACATTCTCGGCTGTCTGGATAAACCCACCAGCGGCACGTACCGCGTGGCCGGAACGGATGTCTCCACGCTGAACGGTGACGCGCTGGCGAAGCTGCGCCGGGAACATTTCGGCTTTATCTTCCAGCGTTACCATCTGCTTTCTCATCTTAATGCGGCGCAGAACGTTGAAGTGCCCGCGGTGTATGCGGGCGTCGAGCGGAAAAAGCGACTTGAACGCGCGCAGACGCTGCTGACGCGTCTGGGGCTGGCGGAGCGGGTGGAATACCAGCCCTCGCAGCTGTCCGGCGGGCAGCAGCAGCGCGTGAGTATTGCCCGTGCCCTGATGAACGGCGGGCAGGTGATCCTCGCGGATGAGCCGACCGGGGCGCTTGACAGCCATTCCGGCGAAGAGGTGATGGCGATCCTGCATCAGCTTCGCGATCGGGGGCACACGGTCATCATCGTGACCCACGATCCGCAGGTGGCGGCACAGGCGGAGCGCATAATTGAGATCCGCGACGGCGAGCTGGTCAGCAACCCGCCGCCGCGTGAGTCCAGAGCTGCGGCATCTAAAGAAGCATTGCCAGCATCAACCGGCTGGGGACAGTTTTCCAGCGGCTTTCGTGAAGCGCTGACCATGGCCTGGCTGGCGATGGCGGCCAATAAAATGCGTACCCTGCTGACGATGCTCGGCATCATTATCGGTATCGCCTCGGTGGTGTCGATTGTGGTGGTGGGCGACGCGGCCAAGCAGCTGGTGCTGGCAGATATCCGCGCTATTGGCACCAATACCATTGACGTCTATCCCGGCAAAGACTTTGGCGACGACGAGCCGCAGTATCAACAGGCACTGAAATACGACGACCTGGCGGCCATTCAGAAGCAGCCATGGGTCAACTCTGCCACGCCTGCGGTGTCGCAGAACCTGCGCCTGCGCGTGGGCAATGTTGATGTGGCAGCCAGCGCGAACGGCGTGAGCGGAGACTACTTCAACGTCTACGGTATGACCTTCAGCGAAGGCGCCACCTTCAACGCCGAGCAGCTGGCGGGCAGGGCGCAGGTGGTGGTGCTGGACGCGAATTCGCGCAGACAGCTCTTCCCCAATAAAGCCAACGTGGTGGGCGAAGTGATCCTGGTCGGCAACATGCCTGCCACGGTTATCGGCGTGGCGGAAGAGAAGCAGTCGATGTTTGGCAGCAGCAAGATCCTGCGCGTCTGGCTGCCCTATACCACCATCTCCGGGCGGATTATGGGGCAGTCCTGGCTCAACTCCATCACCGTGCGCGTGAAGGAGGGCTACGACAGCGCGCTGGCCGAACAGCAGCTTGAGCGGCTGTTAACCCTGCGCCACGGGAAGAAAGATTTCTTCACCTGGAATATGGACGGCCTCTTGAAAACGGCGGAAAAGACCACACGTACTCTTCAGCTGTTCCTCACGCTGGTGGCGGTGATTTCGCTGGTCGTCGGCGGTATCGGGGTGATGAACATCATGCTGGTGTCGGTAACCGAACGTACCCGGGAGATTGGCATCCGCATGGCGGTCGGGGCCCGGGCCAGCGACGTGCTGCAGCAGTTTTTGATTGAAGCCGTGCTGGTGTGTCTGGTCGGCGGTGCGATGGGGATTGCGCTCTCGATGATGATCGCCTTCGCGCTCCAGCTCTTTTTACCCGGCTGGGAAATTGGCTTCTCGCCGGTGGCCATTATTACCGCATTCTTGTGTTCAACCTTTACCGGCATTTTGTTTGGCTGGTTGCCCGCCCGCAACGCGGCGCGGCTGGATCCGGTGGACGCGCTGGCTCGGGAATAACCCGAAAATAAAAATGCCAGCCGATCGGGCTGGCATTTTGACTGCGGGATGTACACAATAAAACAGAGAGCTATGCAACCGTCTCAGCTTCAATGGGGACGATAAGGCTGGCATGATTGCCTTTTGGTCCCTGGTGAACATCGAACCGGACGGACTGCCCGGCTTTGAGCGTTCTGTAACCATCCATCTGAATGGTGGAATAGTGAGCGAAGATATCCTCGCCGCCGCCTTCGGGGCAGATGAAGCCAAACCCTTTGGCGTTGTTGAACCACTTAACAGTACCCATTTCCATGCTTCGACATCCTTCGTAAATCTTATAAGTTAAGATGGAATGAACCGGTGGTGGAGTGGGGGCTGTTCAAAACCTCGCCATCTCACGCTTGTACAATTTAGAGAAACGAAAGAAGTCGTCAAGCGTTTGGCGCTGGAGATGGGACAATAATCAACCAAAGTTTGAAGCAGTTAACGCTATTGCAACAGTTTGTGACAGACATCGCGGATGACAGTAATAGATGATTGTTATCTAACATCTGAGGTAGATTCAAAGTGGTTATGCATAATGGGTAAGACCAACGATTGGCTGGATTTTGACCAGCTGGCGGAAGACAAAGTGCGCGACGCGCTAAAACCGCCATCTATGTATAAAGTTATGTTAATGAACGATGATTACACGCCGATGGAATTTGTTATTGACGTGCTACAAAAGTTCTTTTCTTATGATGTAGAACGTGCAACGCAACTGATGCTTACCGTTCATTATCGTGGCAAAGCTATCTGCGGCATCTTCACAGCCGAAGTGGCGGAAACCAAAGTGGCGATGGTGAACGACTATGCGAGGGAGAACGAGCATCCGTTGCTGTGTACGCTGGAAAAGGCCTGATAAGGCATAAAATTGGGGGAGGTGCCTATGCTCAATCAAGAACTGGAACTCAGTTTAAACATGGCTTTCGCCAGAGCGCGTGAGCACCGACATGAGTTTATGACCGTCGAGCATTTACTGCTCGCACTGCTTAGCAACCCATCTGCCCGCGAAGCGCTGGAAGCCTGCTCCGTGGATCTGGTGGCGCTACGTCAGGAACTCGAAGCCTTCATCGAACAAACCACACCGGTGCTGCCAGCCAGTGAAGAAGAGCGCGACACGCAGCCGACGCTCAGCTTCCAGCGCGTGCTGCAGCGCGCGGTATTCCACGTCCAGTCTTCCGGGCGTAGCGAAGTGACTGGCGCAAACGTCTTAGTCGCCATCTTCAGCGAGCAGGAGTCACAGGCTGCCTATCTGCTGCGCAAACACGAAGTCAGCCGCCTCGACGTGGTTAACTTTATCTCTCACGGAACGCGCAAAGACGAGCCTAACCAGGCATCGGATTCCAGCAATCAGGTCAATAACAATGAAGAGCAAGCAGGCGGGGAGGATCGTATGGAAAACTTCACCACCAACCTTAACCAGCTTGCTCGCGTTGGCGGTATCGACCCGCTGATTGGTCGCGATAAAGAGCTGGAGCGCGCGATCCAGGTGCTGTGCCGTCGCCGCAAGAACAACCCGCTGCTGGTGGGGGAGTCAGGCGTGGGTAAAACCGCGATTGCCGAAGGGCTTGCCTGGCGCATTGTCCAGGGCGACGTGCCGGAAGTGATTGCCGACTGCACCATCTACTCGCTGGATATCGGCTCGCTGCTGGCGGGCACTAAATACCGCGGTGATTTTGAAAAACGCTTCAAGGCGCTATTGAAACAGCTGGAGCAGGACACCAACAGCATCCTGTTTATCGATGAAATTCACACCATCATCGGGGCAGGTGCGGCCTCCGGTGGCCAGGTGGATGCCGCGAACCTGATCAAACCGCTGCTCTCCAGCGGCAAGATCCGCGTGATTGGCTCCACGACCTACCAGGAGTTCAGCAACATCTTTGAGAAAGACCGTGCGCTGGCGCGCCGCTTCCAGAAAATCGACGTGACCGAACCGTCCGTCGAGGAAACGGTGCAGATCATTAACGGCCTGAAGCCGAAGTACGAAGCGCACCACGACGTGCGTTATACCGCGAAAGCGGTGCGTGCGGCGGTGGAGCTGGCGGTGAAATACATCAATGACCGTCATCTGCCGGATAAGGCGATTGACGTGATTGATGAGGCAGGGGCGCGTGCGCGCCTGATGCCGGCCAGCAAGCGTAAGAAAACCGTTAACGTGGCGGATATTGAGTCCGTGGTGGCCCGCATCGCGCGTATCCCTGAGAAAAGCGTCTCTCAGAGCGACCGCGACACGCTGCGCACCCTCGGCAATCGCCTGAAAATGCTGGTCTTTGGTCAGGATAAAGCCATTGAGGCCTTAACCGAAGCGATCAAGATGGCCCGTGCCGGACTGGGGCATGAGCACAAGCCTGTCGGTTCCTTCCTGTTTGCCGGCCCGACCGGCGTGGGGAAAACCGAGGTAACGGTTCAGCTTTCCAAAGCGCTGGGCATTGAGCTGCTGCGCTTTGATATGTCCGAGTATATGGAGCGTCACACTGTCAGCCGTTTGATCGGTGCGCCTCCGGGCTACGTGGGCTTTGACCAGGGCGGCCTGCTCACCGACGCGGTGATCAAGCACCCGCACGCGGTACTGCTGCTTGATGAAATCGAGAAAGCGCACCCGGACGTGTTCAACATCCTGCTGCAGGTGATGGACAACGGGACGCTGACCGACAACAACGGGCGCAAAGCTGACTTCCGCAACGTGGTGCTGGTAATGACCACTAACGCCGGGGTGCGAGAAACCGAGCGTAAGTCCATCGGCCTGATCCACCAGGATAACAGCACCGATGCGATGGAGGAGATCAAGAAGATCTTCACGCCGGAGTTCCGTAACCGTCTGGACAACATTATCTGGTTCGATCACCTGTCTACCGAGGTGATCCATCAGGTCGTGGATAAGTTCATCGTCGAGCTGCAGGTTCAGCTGGATCAGAAAGGCGTGTCGCTGGAAGTGAGCCAGGAGGCCCGAAACTGGCTGGCCGAGAAAGGCTACGACCGTGCGATGGGCGCCCGTCCAATGGCGCGTGTAATTCAGGACAACCTGAAGAAACCGCTGGCGAACGAGCTGCTGTTTGGCTCGCTGGTGGACGGCGGCCAGGTGACCGTGGCGCTGGATCAGGCGAAGAACGAACTCACGTACGATTTCCAGAGTGCGGCGAAGCACAAGCCGGAAGCGGCTCACTGAGTGAGTGGAAGGCTAATGTTAGAAACCGGGCATTTGCCCGGTTTTTTTATTCCTGCTTTTCTCCCTCTTACAGTGGGAGAGGGCCGGGATGACGGCATCAGGCCGCAGAGGAATTTTGCGAGGCGCTTTCCACTTTTGTTCGACGTTGGTTGCTGGATAAATCCACAGTAATAAAATGGCGGCGAACCTGCAAATCAGGTGTCAGGACTGGCATCCTGTAAGTGTATGAATTGACAATCTTACGTGCTCACCTTAACGTACGTTATTGCCTGGAGCCGGTCTATAAGACGTAAAATACGGGCTCACAGAATCAATTTTTGGTTATAAATACAGCCAAGACCCACTAAATGCTGGCTCACAACCCGGGCTCCATAGTTATGACACTGTAATGACCATGGATGGGCTTTCAGCCAGGCACCAAATGCAGTGCAGGGTGCAAGCGTAATCAAAGCGGGTTCCGCTGTACTTTGCTGTCCGGTTAGGAGGCCAATCATCTTGCATCTCTCGCCATTATCCCAGCGCTCCCATACATTCTTCCACCATCCCATTTTCCAGCTGCCAGTCAGGTAAAATGACTTTTCAGAGAGCATGGCGTTTTCAGGCTTTTCAGACACAAACCACAGATTGGTTTTTCCAAGGCCAACCTCTGTTGACCAGGCCGTAATTGCACCGCCACGCAAGACGCACTCATGCGCGAGATAATGATCGGTTACACCCGGGAATCGTCGTTTTAATCGCTGAAAATGACTGTGTATGGTTATGACAGGACGGACTATGCTTCCCCGGTCGTTTCGCTTAAGTTCGGCGCTACCGTACTGAATTTCATCGAACTGACTCCGCGTCAGAAATTGCTTCTCTTGTTCACGAATAAGATCAACATCGCTCGACGGTAATATCGCAGAAGGGCTGGGCTGTGAGCTTTTATAGAGCAACGAATCGCCTGCTTTCCAGTCGCTATAGTTAGTTGTGATTTGCATAATTTTCCCTGAATCAGCATCGGCGCTGATCACAACATATAATTTCTGCCTCGCAGCGCGGCCCTGAAACGGTATTACCATCGTCGTCGTTGACACCCTTGTTAATCCAGGGACAGAGGCATGAAGAACGTGTTCAAACCCGTTAACCGCTTGTGCAAGCGCCCTTTGGTTTGTCGTTTCACCAGAATGCACGCCTTGTTCGAGCCGGGAAAGAAGGGTGATATTTTTATCCTGACATTGAGCATTGTCATAGTGTGGAGTAAACACATAGCGGCAGGTACAACATTGAAGGCGTGGGGTTCTGGCTTTTGTGTATCCATAGTGAATGATGCGAGTTGTAAAACAGCGAGGACAACCTTGTCCTGTATTTCCCAATTTTTGTTGCATGAAGTGTCTGAACCACTCGTCACATTCTTTTTTATTAAACAAGGGCGGAAGGCTGCCACATTTTTGACATTCAAGAGCAGCGTAGCCGAGACGATAAACAGGAACAACATAATCACTCGCATCAGGTATTCCAAGATTAGGGCATGACCAGCTTTTACAAACATTCAGGTCTATTTTTGGAGCGCATTCCATGCATATCACCAACTGATTCTGTGAGTCGATGATTTTCACGCCTCTCTTTTTTATATGCCGTGAGAAAGTTCACAAAATCTGTTTTTTGCTAATCGATAATGAAACTCTTCTTTTAATTAGAGAGTTGAAATATGAAAAAAACAGTAATCGCAGTTTTATTATTGTCGGGATATGCTTCGCTAAGTCCAGCGCAGGACGTTACCGTCATTTATACTAATGATCTGCATGCCCATGTTGAGCCTTATAAACTCCCCTATGTTGCAGAGGGAAAAAGAGCTGTGGGTGGCTTTGCAAATATTGCAACATACGTTAAGCAAGAAAAGAAAAACAATAAGGCTACTTTTTATTTCGATGCTGGGGATTATTTTACCGGCCCGTATATCAGTAGCCTGACAAAAGGGAAGGCAATCATAGATATTATGAATACAATGTCATTTGATGCTGCGTCTGTCGGCAATCATGAGTTCGATCATGGTTGGGATAATACCCTTATACAGCTCAGTCAGGCTAAATTCCCGATACTGTTAGGGAACGTCTTTTATAAAAACAGTAATGTCCTCTTCTGGAATAATCCTTATACCATCATCGAAAAGGATGGCATTAAAATTGGGGTTATTGGGTTGCACGGCGTGTTTGCATTCGATGATACCGTTTCTTCGTCAATGCGTCAGGGGATTGAAGCGCGTGACGAGGTGAAATATCTCCAGCATTATCTGGATGAACTTCGTGGAAAAGTGGATATTACCGTTGCACTTATGCATGAAGGTTTCCCTGCACGCCAGTCCAGTATCGGCAATACAGACGTGAAGCGCGCCCTTGATAAGGATATTCAGACGGCGAAGCAGGTGAAGGGCCTGGATATTCTGATTACCGGACATGCGCATGTTGGAACAGTGGAGCCGCTCAACGTAGGCAACACGTTGGTACTTTCGACTGACAGTGGGGGGATTGATATCGGTAAGCTGGTTCTCGATGTGGATCTAAAAACGCATCACCATAAAATAAAAAGCTTCGAACTTAAAACCCTGTATGCCGATGAATGGAAACCCGATCCGGCAACTCAGAGCGTTATTGATACCTGGAATAAAAAACTGTCCGAAACGGTTCGCCAAAAAGTTGGTGAGACGCCTGTTACGCTTACGCGCGCCTATGGTGAGTCATCTTCACTTGGAAATTTATTTACCGATGCAATGCTTGCTGCAGCGCCTGATGCGCAGCTGGCGCTCACTAATTCAGGTGGTCTTCGCGCAGACTTGAATGCCGGTCCGATAACCCTTGGCGATGTTATCAGCGCTTTTCCGTTTCCAAATGAGCTAACTGTCATGGATTTGAAAGGGAAATCCTTACGCAATCTTATGGAACACGGAGCGTCACTTACAAATGGTGTTTTGCAGATGTCGAAAGGACTGGAAATGCGATATGACCAACATAAACCTGTTGGGCACCGCGTTGTGCTATTTACGCTTAATGGCAAGCCGATTGTAGATACTGATACCTATCGCGTAGCGACAAATAGTTTCCTTGCTCCTGGGGGCGATGGTTTTACCGCATTTATCGATGGTCAGAACAAACAGGTAAAAGGTGGGTATAACCTTTCTGATGCGGTTATTGATTATCTGGTAAAAGGAAATAAGATTATTCCCCAACAGGTGAAAGAAATGCGTGTAAAAGAAGTTGAACAGTAATACTTAATAACAGGTGAACAACATGGCAATTACCTATCTTGGAATGGAACTCGCGCCTGCGAACAACCAGCTTGCAGTATATCTGAAGTTCAGAATTGATGAAGCGGTAACATATTCCTATACAGTTCTGGGAAGATTAACTAGCGCATCAAGTTTAGATTTTACGTATTCATCAAATGACATTATCTCTCTATCTGAGATAAAAATTCCGGTTATTGGACTGTACGCAAACTATCTTAATCAAGTGCAGGTTGTTTTTAAAAACCTTAGCGGAGTGGAAGTTTTTAATCAAACCATTCAGGTAAGCACACAGGAACAAGTCTATCGCGATGCGACAATATTTCATATCGATATTGAGCAAACGGATCCCACTAGCTTTGCGGCCGTATGGGGAAACAGTTGGTTAATGACCACCAATTGTGATGGTTACGACCAAAATGGCGATCTTCGTTGCTATTATGCTCAGCCCTATCGTAATCAGATGCTAAAAACGCATAATGGTTATTTCTATATCGGCAGTGATGAAGATGAACACTGGTATGGCCGACGTTTTTTTAAAATTGATATTTTAGGCAATGAGATTCTGGAATTTGATTTACGTGACCGCGATGGCAACCGCTATGCTAATACCCACGATCTGATCTGGGATTCAGCCGGTAATCTCTTCATGATTGGTAATGATAACCCGGATCGTTCGACCAATACGATGAGGCAGGATGCATCAATTTTAAAATTTGATGAAAAGACAGGCATGATGCTGTGGGCAAAAAATTATACGCGTGCATTCGATAATACGCAGATCCTGAATAATAGCCCGACAAACGATGCTCACCTTAACTCGCTTTCCTGGATCCCCGAGGGTGAAGCAAACTCTGAAGCGATTGTTATCCATACTCGCTCTGCAGGCCTGACGTTTGGTATTTCTCCTGCCGATGGTACGATATTATGGAGTATTAATACCGGTGGATTTAACCCTGGTTTCGCAGCGGGGCAGGGCGTTACGCAGATAGAAACTTCCGGTATTACGAATTTTGAAAATGGTGCTCATACCGTATTCGTCACTAAAAATAGCGCTTTTGCTGGGTTAAACAATGAGGCCGAAGGCAAATTCGTTCTTTCGCTATTTGATAATCGCTCCTGCGTTGATAATGAAGGAAACGCGGTTACTCGTGATATTACTCTTGATCCAACGGCTGATGTTTACAAAACCGATCCTGCAAGGGTCATGTTCTATGCTGTTGATCTGGTTTCCAAAACAGCAACTCAGACAGGTAGCATTATCCAGTTACCTTCCTCTCGCGTTCCTCAAATCACTGATTTTATGGGGGCTGCAATCGATTATGGTGACTACTATGGCATCTACACCAACCACGCTCGCTCTTTCTTTATCAGTGATGCGACAGGCCATATTATTGCCACAATCTACGATCTGATTTGTACTCTGGATGGCTATCCCGAGTTCCCAGGAGAGTGCTATCGGGCAAGGTTGTTTGCGAAAGACGAGCTTGATGCTTTGATAAATATAGGTTACCAGGTGGCAAACGGCTGAAAGCATAGCGAGACACAGCCATTTAAGGACATTGCGGTTGCTAATGTCGGTCACTTTCAGTGGCTGGCATTGCTGTCGAACAGACAGCCCTGACGCTGAGTCGAATGGTCAAATAATCGCCTGCAGCACAAAAAAGTAAGGCCGGGAGAATCCCGGCCTTATTTAATATTCATCTGCCATTACAGGCGAAAACAATTAGCGACTACGGAAGACAATGCGGCCTTTGCTCAGGTCGTACGGGGTCAGTTCAACAGTCACTTTGTCGCCCGTCAAAATGCGGATGTAGTTTTTGCGCATTTTACCGGAGATGTGCGCAGTTACCACGTGACCGTTTTCCAGCTCTACGCGAAACATGGTATTAGGCAACGTATCAAGTACGGTACCCTGCATTTCAATATTGTCTTCTTTGGCCATCTAATCCTCTGGGGTATCACTACCAAGTTTTGAACCGGCAAGATAATGCCGAAATTCATCAATTAAGTAAAGAATTGCGCGATTAAAACGCAGCAAAACAGTTTCGGCGCATTGCCCAAGCGTCACGGTACAACCGAACAGGAAGCGCATTCGTAAAGGGGAGACAACAGGATAAACGTCAGGACGTTATCTGAAGCGAGGGTCCCAAACGGCGGCGGGGCAACAGGCAGAAGCTACTCTGCGGCATAATTATAACACCCTCACAAAAAATATGCGGAAAACATTTAGGCATTGGGCATAAAGAGCGTTCTCGGTATCCAGAAGTCGCGGGGGAGCTTCTCCTGACGGCTGGCATCCAGATGCTCAATGTACTGGCGTCGCGGGATCTCAACGGCACCGAGAGAGGCCGTGTGCTCGTTGAGCACCTGACAATCGATCAGGCGCCCGCCGCGCTGGGCAAATGCCTGGCAGAAAACCAGCAGTGCCGTTTTCGAGGCGTTAACCGCGCGGGAGAACATCGACTCGCCGCAAAACAGCGTACCCTGCGCCACGCCATACATGCCGCCGACAAGTGCTCCGCCGTCCCATACCTCGATTGAGTGGGCGTAGCCAAGCTCATGAAGCTGGTGGTAGGCGGTAATAATATCGCGGGTTATCCACGTTCCCTCAAAGCGGTCTTCGGCACAGCCTTCAATGACCTGACCAAAGGCGTGATTAAGGGTGACGCGGTACGGTGATTTCGCATGGAAACGCTTCATGCTGCGGCTCAGGTGAAACTGATCTGGCCACAGCACGGCGCGCGGATCGGGAGACCACCATAAAATCGGATCGCCGGGAGAAAACCAGGGGAAGATACCGCGCTGGTATGCCATCAATAGTCGAGCAGGACTGAGGTCACCGCCAAGGGCCAGCAGCCCATTGGGCTCACGCAGCGCCCCTTCCGGAGAAGGGAACGCGATGTTATGACGAGAAAGCTGGACCAGGCGCATGACAGCAAAACTCCAGTACGCGAGTGAGGACGCTACAAATATAGTCTACAGACGCTGTTTAAACTGGTAGTAGCGACCCTGTTTCGCCAACAGCTCTGCGTGACTACCTTGCTCAATAATGTGTCCGTTGTCCATCACAATTATCCGATCAAAACTCGCCAGTCCGCGCAGGCGATGCGTGACCATCAGGACGGTTTTACCGGTCATGACATTGGCCAGCAAATCAAGGATTTGGCTCTCGGTCGTGGCGTCAAGCCCTTCGGTGGGCTCGTCAAGCAGCATCAGCGGCGCATCGTGCAGCAGCGCGCGCGCAATCGCCAGGCGGCGCAGCTCACCGCCGGAAAGCTGACGGCCGCCTTCGCCCAGCCAGCTGTTCAATCCATCGTCCTCAACTAGCTTATGCAGACCGACCTGTTCCAGCACGGCGCGAAGCGTATCATCAGTGGCCTCTGGGGCTGCCAGCAGCAGGTTATCGCGCAGGGTGGCGCTAAACAGATGCACGCGCTGCGGAACGACGCTGACGGTTTTGCGCAGGGCCTGCTCGCTAAAATCGGTCAGCGACGTGTTATTAAAACGAATCTGACCGCGCTGCGGATCCCAGGCGCGGGTCAGCAGCTGCAGCAACGTGGATTTACCGCAGCCGGTACGGCCGAGGATCGCAATCCGCTGTCCGGCATTAACAGAAAGGGTGATACCCTCCAGCGCGTTTTGTGCCTGTTTGTCATAGCTGAAGGTGACATCGTCAAGCGTCAGCGCAACCTGCTCTGGTACCGCGGTCTGCCCGGCACTGAACGTGACTTCAGGCTCCTGCTCGGCAATCTGGGTGATGCGCAGGGCAGAGGCGATCACCTGACCCAAGTGCTGGAAGGCACCCGTCACCGGGGCCAGCGCTTCAAATGCGGCCAGCGCACAGAAAACGAAAAGGGCAATAAGAGGACCCGGCTGTGTATTTCCCCCGATATCGCCGGAAGCCAGCCACAGCATGGCAATCACCGCCACACCGCCGATTAGCATCATTAGCGCTTGAGAAAAGGCCGTCAGTTCCGACTGGCGGCGCTGGGCTTCATGCCAGTTTAGCTCCGTACTTTCCATGCGGGCGCGGTAGCGCTTGCTGGCACCAAAAATGGACAGCTCTGCCTGGCCCTGAAGCCAGGAGGTCAGCTGCTGTCGATAGTCCCCACGCAGACGAGTCAGGTTTTCCCCGGTGGATTTCCCGGCGCGGTAAAACAGCGGCGGCAGAACGATAAGCGTTAACAGCATTATCCCACCCAGCGTCAGCGCAACGGGAACATCCAGAACAGACAGCCCCAGCGTGACCACCACAATCACCACAAACGCGCCCACGATGGGGGAAATTACGCGCAGATAAAGGTGATCCAGCGTGTCGACATCCGCCACCACGCGGTTAAGCAACTCGCCCTGACGAAAACGCGCCAGCCCGGCAGGGGAGAGGGGCAGCAGTTTGCTGAAGGTGTAGATACGCAGGTGCTGTAGCACGCGGAAGGTGGCGTCGTGGCTCACCAGGCGTTCGAAATAGCGTCCGGCAGTACGGGTGATGGCGGTACCGCGAACCCCGGCCGCCGGAAGCATATAGTTGAAGCTGTATAATCCGGCGAACCCCGCGACGGCCGAGGCCGACAGAAACCAGCCAGAAAGCGTGAGCAGGCCAATGCTGGCGAGCAGCGTGACAATCGCCAGCACAATCCCCAGCGTCAGCATCCATTTATGGCGTTTATAGAGCGCAAGATAAGGCAGCAGAGCGCGCATCAGATATCCTCCTGACGGTTCGCCAGCAGGGCGGCAAATGGTCCCTGGGCGGCAACGAGAGAGGCGTAATCGCCTTGCTCAACAATACGACCGTTCTCCATGACCCAGATCTGGTCCCAGTCGGCAATGCCTTCCAGCTGGTGGGTAACCATCAGCGTGGTTTGCTGCCGGGAGGCAGCGTTCAGGGCCTCCATTACGCGCTGCTCGCTGTGGGCATCCAGGCTGGCGGCGGGCTCGTCCAGCAGCATCAGCTGGCATGGGTTAAGCAGCGCTCGGGCAACGGCCACGCGCTGCGCCTGCCCGACCGACAGCCCGGCGGACTGATCGCCGACCACGGTATCCACCCCTTTCGGCAGCAGAGGCAGAAATTCGCTGACCCAGGCGCGGTCGAGAACCGATTGCAGCTCATCTTCACGCGCGTCCGGGCGGGCCAGAAGCACGTTTTCACGCAGCGTAGAAGCCGGGAGCTGCGGGTTTTGTCCTACCCAACTGAGCTGTTTACGCCAGGCGTCAGGCTCGAGGTTGCGCAGTTCGGTTTTGTTGATCCGCAGTGAACCCGTGTAGGCCATAAAACCGGATAGCGCGTTCAGTAGAGAGCTTTTCCCGGAACCGCTGGTGCCGACGAGCACCACGCGTTGTCCGGCAGGTAAGGTAAAGTTCAGCGGACCGGCGAGGACTTTGCCTTCGGGCGACAGAATAGAAAAGTCCTGCGCTTCAATCGTCACCGGATCTTTAGCATTCAGCGTTACGTCACCCCGCTCCGGGTGGGCCAGCGGCGTTTCCAGAAACGTTTTCAGGCTATCGGCGGCGCCAACCGCCTGCGCCTTGGCGTGATAGAAGGTTCCCAGATCGCGAAGCGGCTGGAAAAATTCCGGCGCCAGGATCAGCGCCAGGAAACCGGCAGAAAGGGTCACCGCCGTGCCGTAATGGCCGAAATCCAGCGCGCCGAGGTAAGAGAAGCCGAAGTAGACCGCCACGAGGGCAATCGACAGCGAGGTGAAGAATTCCAGTACGCCGGAAGATAAGAAGGCGAGGCGTAAGACTTCCATGGTGCGCTGACGGAAGTCCTGCGACGCCAGGCGAATATTTTCGGTTTCCGCTTCACCGCGGCCAAAGATGCGCAATGTCTCCATGCCGCGAAGACGATCGAGGAAATGGCCACTCAGGCGACCCAGTGCCAGGAAGTTACGGCGGTTGGCATCCGCTGCCCCCATCCCGACCAGCGCCATAAACAGCGGGATCAGCGGGGCGGTTCCCATCAGAATCAGCGCCGCCATCCAGTTCACCGGAAAGATAGCGATAACGATCAGCAGCGGAACGAAGACGGCAAGGGCCATCTGCGGCAGATAGCGCGCGTAGTAGTCGTGCATATCGTCAATCTGCTCAAGGATCAGCGTCGCCCAGCTACCGGCCGGTTTACCCTGGATCCAGGCGGGCCCGGCTTCCTGAAGACGATCGAGCACCTGACGGCGGATCTCGTAACGGATGTGCTGTCCGGCGTGAAAACCGACGCGCTCACGCAGCCATACCACCCAGGCGCGCAGAACAAAAATCAGGATCAGGACAATAAAGGGCAGCAGGAGCGCTTCGCGCGGAATGTTCTCCATGATCATGTGATTAAGAATGCGGGCCAGCAGCCATGCCTGGGCAACAATCAACAGACCGCTAACGAACCCCAAAAGACGGGAAATCGTAAGCCAGCGGCGGGAAATAACGCTTTGCTGTTTCAGCCAGCGTGTTAACTCTTGTTGACGGGTTTTTTCCATTGCGTACTTTGCAGGTGACGTTATTAGAAGTTGGGCAGCGCAATGTTACAACGGGGAGACAATAAAGGCGACTTATCGCCGCCTTTATTTACGTTTGTTACTGACTTGTAAAGATTATTTACCTTGTTCAGCCAGTCCATCGAGGTAGCGTTCAGCGTCCAGCGCGGCCATACAGCCGGTTCCCGCTGAGGTGATCGCCTGACGATAAATATGGTCCATCACGTCGCCGGCCGCGAACACACCCGGGATGCTGGTCTGGGTCGCATTACCGTGAATGCCGGACTGCACTTTGATGTAGCCGTTTTCCAGCTCCAGCTGACCGTCGAAGATCGCGGTGTTCGGACTGTGACCGATCGCCACAAACAGGCCCGCCACTTCCAGCGTTTCAACGTTATCAGTGTTCTGGGTATCACGGATACGCAGACCGGCAACGCCCATCTGGTCTCCCGTCACCTCTTCCAGGGTACGGTTGGTATGCAGCACGATGTTGCCACTTGCTACTTTATCCATCAGACGTTTGATCAGGATCTTCTCCGCGCGGAAGGTTTCGCGACGGTGGATCAGGTGCACCTCAGAGGCAATGTTTGCCAGATAGAGCGCTTCCTCCACTGCGGTGTTGCCGCCGCCGATGACCGCGACTTTCTGATTACGGTAGAAGAAACCGTCGCAGGTTGCGCAGGCAGAGACGCCGCGGCCTTTGAACGCTTCTTCGGATGGCAGACCGAGGTAACGGGCAGAAGCACCCGTGGCGATGATCAGCGCGTCGCAGGTGTATTCGCCGCTGTCGCCCGTCAGGCGGAACGGACGGTTCTGCAGATCGACCTTATTGATGTGGTCGAACAGAATTTCGGTTTCGAATTTAGCGGCATGCTCGTGCATACGTTCCATCAGCAGCGGCCCGGTCAGGTCGTTCGGGTCCCCTGGCCAGTTTTCCACTTCGGTGGTGGTGGTCAGCTGACCGCCTTTTTCCATACCGGTGATGAGTACCGGGTGCAGGTTAGCGCGTGCAGCATAGACCGCTGCGGTATATCCCGCAGGTCCAGAACCAAGGATTAGCAGCTTACTGTGTTTGGCCGTGCCCATGAGATCCCCATTGTTGTTGGCAGACATTTGGCTGGATTGTAGGGAATTTGTTGCCGTAAAAAAAGAGCGCAGCAATTTTGATATCAATCTGTGTAATAGCCATGGACGATGAATAGCGCGCGATAACCTCACGCTTTCTCGATAAAAGCGGTCGTTTCTAAGGCAATAAAATGAGGATTAATACCCTGCCGTAATGAATATCCGGCATGTTGTACTAAAAAACGATGTTTTGCTTTGACAATCCCCTGCGCTTTTGCGAAAACATTCAAGGAAGAAAAAAAACCGCGTTAACCGTATGCCGCATAGGCATGCACGTAAATGCCATTTTTACCGGGTCAGTGAAATCTACGCATGGCGTGGACAGACGCCATACGTGATGTCGGTGACAGCCTTCGGGCAACGGTCTTCTTACCAACAGAACCCGAATCCGCATCGCGTCTATTACATAATCAGGCGATGTGATGACTAACGGGTACAGGCTCTGAACAGTGATGTGCACAGGGTCCAGGCAGGAGTAGGGAAGGAATACAGAGAGACAATAATAATGGTAGATAGCAAGAAGCGCCCTGGCAAAGATCTCGACCGTATCGATCGTAACATTCTTAATGAATTGCAAAAGGATGGGCGTATTTCCAACGTCGAGCTTTCAAAACGTGTGGGACTTTCCCCGACGCCGTGCCTTGAGCGTGTGCGCCGACTGGAAAGACAGGGTTTCATTCAGGGCTACACTGCTCTGTTGAACCCGCATTATCTGGATGCCTCACTTCTGGTATTTGTTGAGATTACTCTGAATCGTGGTGCGCCGGATGTGTTTGAACAATTCAACGCCGCTGTACAAAAACTTGAAGAAATTCAAGAGTGTCATCTGGTATCCGGTGATTTCGACTACCTGTTGAAAACCCGAGTGCCTGATATGTCCGCCTACCGTAAGCTGCTGGGGGAAACCCTGCTGCGTCTGCCAGGCGTGAACGACACCCGTACATATGTGGTGATGGAAGAGGTCAAACAGAGCAATCGTCTGGTTATTAAGACGCGCTAACACGGAACAGGTGCAAAATCAGCGTAGTTTGATTACACTCCTGTTAATCCATACAGCAACAGTGCCGGGTAGTCCCGGCGCTGTTGTCCGTTTTAGCAAAAAGGCAGGATATGCCTGATACCTGGAGAGCCTTTTTTGAGCCAGGAATACACTGAAGACAAAGAAGTCACACTATCGAAGCTAAGCAGCGGACGTCGTCTCCTCGAGGCTTTGCTGATTGTTATTGCCCTTTTTGCCGTCTGGCTGATGGCAGCCTTATTCAGTTTCAATCCTTCAGATCCCAGCTGGTCACAAACTGCATGGCATGAGCCTATCCATAATTTAGGCGGTGTCCCTGGTGCCTGGCTGGCGGATACGCTGTTTTTCATTTTCGGTGTGATGGCCTACACCCTCCCCGTTATTATCATTGGCGGATGCTGGTTTGCGTGGCGTCATCGTCAGAACGATGATTACATCGACTATTTCGCCGTGTCGCTGCGCCTGATTGGCGCGCTGGCGCTGATCCTTACTTCGTGCGGGCTGGCGGCAATCAATGCGGATGATATCTGGTACTTCGCCTCTGGTGGTGTAATCGGCAGCTTACTCAGTTCTGCGCTACAGCCGATGCTGCACAGCAGCGGCGGCACGCTGGCGCTGCTGTGCATTTGGGCGGCCGGGCTAACGCTGTTTACCGGCTGGTCATGGGTGAGCATTGCCGAGAAAATTGGTAGTTTTATCCTCACCATTCTGACCTTCGCCAGCAACCGTACCCGCCGTGACGATACGTGGGTTGATGAAGACGAGTACGAAGATGAAGAGGAAGATGACGCGCCTGTGCAGCGTCGCGAATCTCGTCGTGCGCGTATTCTGCGCGGCGCGCTGGCGCGTCGTCAGCGTGTTGCTGAGAAGTTTGCCAACCCGCTAGGTCGTAAAACCGATGCGGCGCTCTTCTCCGGTAAACGCATGGATGAAGACGAGCAGGTGGCGTATCGCGCTGCGGGTGTCGCAGTCGATCCTGACGATGTGCTCTTCTCTGGCAGCCGGGCCACGCCCGGGGACTTTGACGAATACGACCCGCTGTTAAACGGTCACTCGGTCACTGAACCGGTTGCGGCAGCCGCAGCCGCGACAACCGCAGCGCAGGCGTATGCCGCGCCTGTCGACGCCGTGATGCCATCCGCGCCGGTTTCGCCACCGGAATCCGTTATTCAGCAACCTCAGGTTGACTGGCAGACTGCTCCCGGTGTTCACACGCCGGAGCCCGTTATCGCGCCTGAACCAGAGAGCTATGTCCCTGTGCAGCAGGAGCAGTGGCAGCAGCCATATCAGCCGCCGCAGCCTGCGTATGAACCGCAAGATTACCCTCACTTTGAACAGCCTGTGGCCCAGCCGTATCAGGAGTATGTGCCTGAACCGGTTGAACCTGTGCAGCCTCATGTAGCGCCGCAGCCTGAACCTGAAATCGTGGAAGAGGTGAAGCCAGCCCGTCCACCGCTGTACTATTTTGAAGAAGTCGAAGAGCGCCGCGCGCGTGAACGCGAACAGCTGGCCGCCTGGTATCAGCCTGTGCCTGAACCGGTGCAGGAGCCGGTGACGAAAGCGCCTTCTGTCCCAGTTCCACCGGTCGACCCGACACCTGTAGTTGCACCCGTAGCGGAAAGCGTGAAGCAGGCTACCGCGGCCGCTGCCGTGGCTGCACCTGTCTTTAGCCTGGCAACAGGGGGCGCGCCACGTCCTCAGGTGAAGGAGGGGATTGGTCCGCAACTGCCTCGTCCTAACCGCGTTCGCGTACCAACCCGTCGTGAACTTGCCTCTTATGGTATCAAGCTGCCTTCCCAGCGCATGGCGGAAGAGAAAGCGCGCGAGCATGAGTACGAAGATGACGTCGATGAGATGCAGCAGGACGAGCTGGCCCGCCAGTTCGCCGCGCAGCAGAATCAACGCTACGGTGAAGAATATCAGCACGATGAACCTGTGCCTGAAGACGAAGATGACGCTGCAGAAGCGGAATTAGCGCGCCAGTTCGCCGCCACCCAGCAGCAACGTTATTCCGGTGAAAAACCGGCTGGTGCAAATCCGTTCTCACTGTCTGATTTTGAATTCTCGCCGATGAAGGATCTGGTGGATGATGGCCCGAGCGAGCCTTTATTTACCCCGAGCGTGATGCCGGAAGTTGAGCCTGTGCGCCAGCAGCCAGCACCACAGGCCTATGCACAGCCGCAACAACCTGTTCATCAGCCGTATGCGCAGCCGCAGCAGCCCGTTCATCAGCCATATGCGCAACCGCAACAACCAGTTCAGCAACCGCAGCCGCCGCAGTTCCAGCAGCCTGCGCCTCAGCCGCAGGAGAGCCTGATTCACCCGCTGCTGATGCGTAACGGTGACAGCCGTCCGCTCCAGCGTCCAAGCACGCCGCTGCCTTCTCTGGATCTGTTAACGCCGCCGCCGTCGGAAGTGGAACCCGTCGATACCTTCGCGCTGGAGCAGATGGCGCGTCTGGTGGAAGCCCGTCTGGCCGACTTCCGTATCAAGGCTGACGTGGTGAACTACTCGCCGGGCCCTGTTATCACCCGTTTTGAACTGAACCTGGCGCCAGGCGTTAAAGCCGCGCGTATTTCTAACCTGTCCCGCGACCTGGCGCGTTCCTTGTCGACCGTTGCGGTACGTGTGGTGGAAGTGATACCGGGCAAACCTTACGTTGGTCTTGAGCTGCCGAACAAGAAACGTCAGACCGTCTACCTGCGTGAAGTGCTGGATAACACCAAATTCCGCGATAACCCATCCCCGCTGACCGTGGTGCTGGGTAAAGATATCGCTGGCGATCCGGTGGTGGCAGACCTCGCGAAAATGCCTCACCTGCTGGTCGCGGGTACTACCGGTTCCGGTAAGTCTGTCGGTGTGAACGCCATGATCCTCAGCATGCTCTATAAAGCGCAGCCGGAAGATGTGCGTTTCATCATGATCGACCCGAAAATGCTCGAACTTTCGGTCTACGAAGGCATCCCGCATCTGCTGACCGAAGTGGTCACCGACATGAAAGACGCCGCCAACGCCCTGCGCTGGAGCGTCAATGAGATGGAGCGTCGCTATAAGCTGATGTCGGCGTTGGGCGTACGTAATCTGGCCGGTTATAACGAGAAAATCGCCCAGGCTGTGCGTATGGGACGTCCGATCCCGGATCCTTACTGGAAGCCGGGTGACAGCATGGATGCCCAGCATCCGGTGCTGGAAAAACTGCCTTATATCGTCGTGCTGGTCGATGAATTCGCTGACCTGATGATGACCGTTGGTAAGAAAGTGGAAGAGTTGATTGCCCGTCTGGCGCAGAAAGCGCGTGCGGCTGGTATTCACCTTGTGCTGGCGACCCAGCGTCCTTCCGTGGACGTTATCACTGGTCTTATCAAAGCGAACATTCCGACGCGTATCGCCTTTACCGTATCAAGCAAAATTGACTCCCGTACCATTCTTGATCAGGGCGGCGCAGAGTCGCTGCTGGGAATGGGGGACATGCTCTATTCCGGCCCGAACTCCACTTCTCCGGTGCGTGTTCACGGTGCGTTTGTCCGCGACGAGGAAGTTCACGCTGTCGTGCAGGACTGGAAAGCGCGCGGTCGTCCACAATATATTGACGGCATTACCAGCGATACGGAAAGCGAAGGCGGCGGCGGTGGCTTCGACGGTGGTGAAGAGCTGGATCCGTTATTCGATCAGGCGGTTAACTTCGTTACCGAAAAACGCAAAGCGTCCATCTCAGGCGTGCAGCGTCAATTCCGCATCGGCTATAACCGCGCAGCGCGTATCATCGAGCAGATGGAAGCGCAGGGCATTGTGAGCGAGCAGGGGCATAACGGTAACCGCGAGGTGCTGGCGCCGCCGCCGTTTGATTAACCTTCAGCGTTTGCAAAGAAGGGTAAATCAGCCAAAATTAAGCATTTTCTTCTGTCGCCTGCCTTCGGGCAGGTCCAGAATAGAAGACGGAAATCCCATATCGGGAAGACGTATTTTAAGGAATAACAATGAAAAAAATCGCCATCGCCTGTGCATTACTCACCAGTTTTGTTGCCAGCAGCGTCTGGGCTGATGCAGCCAGCGACCTTAAAAGCCGACTGGATAAAGTAAGCAGCTTCCACGCCAGCTTCACGCAAAAAGTGACGGACGGCAGCGGCAACGCGGTGCAGGAAGGCCAGGGAGATTTGTGGGTAAAACGCCCAAATCTGTTCAACTGGCACATGACCCAGCCGGATGAGAGCATCCTGGTGTCTGACGGTAAAACCTTATGGTTCTACAACCCGTTCGTTGAGCAGGCTACTGCGACCTGGCTGAAAGATGCCACCAGCAATACGCCGTTTATGCTGATTGCCCGAAACCAGGCCAGCGACTGGCAGCAGTACAATATTAAACAGACGGGTGACGAGTTTGTCCTGACGCCGAAAGGCAGCAACGGCAACCTGAAGCAGTTCACCATTAACGTGAGCACCAACGGTACCATTAATCAGTTCGGCGCGGTTGAGCAGGACGATCAGCGCAGCAGCTACCAGCTTAAATCTCAGCAGAACGGCGCCGTTGATGCATCGAAATTCACCTTTACCCCGCCGAAGGGCGTGACGGTGGACGACCAACGCAATAAGTAAGAGGCGTGAGTGGGCAATCTGTCGCTCGATTTTTCAGATAACGCGTTTCAACCTCTGGCCGCCCGTATGCGGCCAGAAAATTTAGCGCAGTACATCGGCCAGCAGCACCTGCTGGCTGCCGGTAAGCCATTGCCACGCGCCATTGAGGCCGGGCATCTTCACTCCATGATCCTCTGGGGGCCCCCTGGCACCGGCAAAACCACGCTTGCAGAAGTGATCGCCCGCTATGCCAACGCGGACGTTGAACGCATCTCGGCGGTGACCTCCGGCGTGAAGGAGATCCGTGAGGCGATCGAGCGTGCGCGGCAGAACCGCAATGCCGGGCGGCGCACCATCCTCTTCGTGGACGAAGTCCACCGCTTCAACAAGAGCCAGCAGGATGCCTTCCTGCCGCATATTGAAGACGGCACGATCTTCTTCATCGGCGCGACCACCGAGAATCCGTCGTTTGAATTGAACTCGGCGCTACTCTCCCGCGCGCGCGTTTATCTGCTCAAATCGCTGACCACCGAGGATATTGAAAAGGTTCTCACCCAGGCGATGGACGACAAAGCGCGCGGCTACGGCGGGCAGGATATCGTTCTGCCCGACGACACGCGTCGTGCGATCGCGGAGCTGGTCAACGGCGATGCGCGTCGGGCGCTGAATACGCTGGAAATGATGGCCGATATGGCCGAAGTCGACGATGCCGGGAAGCGGGTGCTTAAACCGGAATTGCTCACCGAAATTGCTGGTGAACGCAGCGCCCGTTTCGACAATAAAGGCGACCGTTTTTACGACCTGATCTCGGCGCTGCATAAGTCGGTACGCGGCAGCGCGCCGGATGCGGCGCTTTACTGGTACGCGCGCATTATCACTGCGGGCGGCGATCCGCTATATGTCGCGCGCCGCTGTCTGGCGATTGCGTCTGAAGATGTTGGCAATGCCGATCCACGCGCTATGCAGGTCGCGCTGTCGGCCTGGGACTGCTTCACCCGCGTTGGACCCGCGGAGGGCGAACGTGCCATTGCGCAGGCGATTGTTTATCTGGCCTGCGCGCCGAAAAGCAATGCGGTTTATACCGCGTTTAAAGCGGCGATGTCGGATGCGCGTGAACGTCCGGACTACGATGTGCCGGTTCATTTGCGTAATGCACCGACCAAACTGATGAAAGAGATGGGGTATGGGCAGGAGTACCGCTACGCTCATGATGAACCCAATGCCTACGCCGCAGGGGAGGAATATTTCCCGCAGGAGATGGCACAAACGCGCTATTATCGCCCCACAAACAGAGGTCTTGAAGGCAAGATTGGTGAAAAGCTCACCTGGCTCGCCGGACAGGATCAAAATAGCCCTATAAAACGCTACCGTTAGTTCAATCGTTGCGGTAATGTTGGCGTAGTATCCTTGTGGCCGCAGGCTGTGGTCACATTTTCCTATTTTAATTCGATAAGCACAGGATAAGCATGCTCGATCCCAATCTGCTGCGTAATGAGCCAGACGCAGTCGCTGAAAAACTGGCACGCCGGGGCTTTAAGCTGGATGTAGATAAGCTACGCGCTCTTGAAGAGCGTCGTAAAGTACTGCAGGTACAAACTGAAAATCTGCAGGCAGAGCGTAACTCTCGATCGAAATCCATCGGCCAGGCGAAAGCGCGCGGGGAAGATATTGAGCCATTACGCCTGGAAGTGAACAAGCTGGGTGAAGAACTGGATCAGGCGAAAGCTGAGCTGGACGTTCTTCAGGCCGAGATTCGTGATATTGCCCTGGCTATCCCGAATATTCCTGACGACAGCGTGCCTGTCGGCAAAGATGAAAACGACAACGTTGAAGTGAAGCGCTGGGGTACGCCTCGTGAGTTTGACTTCGAAGTACGCGATCACGTGACGCTGGGGGAAATGCACGCGGGCCTGGATTTTGCGGCAGCGGTTAAGCTGACAGGTTCTCGCTTCGTGGTGATGAAAGGCCAGATTGCACATCTGCACCGCGCGCTGGCGCAGTTCATGCTGGATCTGCACACCGAGCAGCATGGCTACAGCGAAACCTACGTGCCGTATCTGGTCAACCACGATACACTGTACGGTACGGGCCAGTTGCCGAAATTTGCCGGCGACCTGTTCCATACCCGCCCGCTGGACGAAGAAGCAGACAGTAGCAACTACGCGCTGATCCCAACCGCGGAAGTGCCGCTGACTAACCTCGTGCGTGATGAGATCATCGACGAAGACGATCTGCCGATCAAACTGACGGCACATTCACCGTGCTTCCGTTCTGAAGCTGGTTCTTACGGTCGCGACACGCGCGGTTTGATCCGTATGCACCAGTTCGACAAAGTTGAGATGGTGCAGATCGTTCGTCCAGAAGAATCCATGGACGCGCTGGAAGAGATGACCGGCCACGCGGAGAAGGTGCTGGAGCTGCTGGGTCTGCCGTACCGTCGTATGGCCCTGTGTACCGGTGATATGGGCTTTGGCGCCTGCAAAACCTTCGATCTGGAAGTGTGGGTGCCTGCGCAGAACACCTACCGTGAAATCTCCTCCTGCTCTAACGTCTGGGATTTCCAGGCGCGCCGCATGCAGGCACGCTGCCGCAGCAAATCTGACAAGAAAACCCGTCTGGTACATACCCTGAACGGTTCTGGTCTGGCTGTGGGTCGTACCCTGGTTGCCGTGCTGGAAAACTATCAGCAGGCAGACGGTCGTATCGAGATCCCTGAAGTGCTGCGTCCATACATGAAAGGCCAGCAGTACATCGGTTAATATTTGTCTTAAAACAAAAAAGCGCCTCAGGGCGCTTTTTTTATGCTTATGAATTGATACGACGCAATACCCCCTCCCTCTAAAGTAGTAATACTCCTCCGAATGAAAGTCAGCATAAAACGCTGATAACGAAAATATTCGTTATATATAAAACTACATAGCGGTTTGCGCCGCCTCTCTTTTCTTTGTGAGCAACCAAAGTGAGTCTGTATGAAAATCAACGCGCCTGAAGCATTAATGGCTGCCGAGGTCACTCGCCGTGGTTTGATGAAAACCACGGCCATAGGCGGCCTGGCCGTAGCCAGCAGTGCCTTCACGCTCCCCTTTACCCGACTGGCGTCGGCGGCTGATGCTCTGTCTCCGGCCACTTCCCCGGAAAAAGTGGTGTGGAGTGCCTGTACCGTCAACTGCGGTAGCCGTTGTCCGCTGCGTATGCATGTGGTGGATGGTGAAATTAAATATGTCGAAACCGACAATACCGGGGACGATAACTACGAAGGGTTACATCAGGTCCGTGCCTGCCTGCGCGGTCGCTCCATGCGTCGTCGCGTCTATAATCCTGACCGCCTGAAATACCCGATGAAGCGCGTCGGTAAGCGTGGGGAAGGGAAGTTCGAGCGGATTAGCTGGGATGAAGCCTACGATATCATTGCCACTAACATGCAGCGTTTGATCAAAGAGTACGGCAACGAATCCATCTACCTGAACTACGGTACCGGGACGCTTGGCGGCACGCTGACCCGTTCCTGGCCACCGGGTAAAACGCTGGTGGCGCGCCTGATGAACTGCTGCGGCGGTTATCTCAATCACTATGGTGACTACTCATCGGCGCAGATTGCTGCTGGCCTGAACTACACCTATGGCGGCTGGGCGGACGGAAACAGCCCGTCTGATATCGAAAACAGTAAGCTGGTGGTGCTGTTCGGCAATAACCCGGGTGAAACGCGCATGAGCGGCGGTGGGGTAACCTACTACCTCGAACAGGCCCGCGCCAAATCCAATGCCCGCATGATCATCATCGACCCACGCTACACCGACACCGGCGCCGGACGTGAAGACGAGTGGATCCCCATTCGTCCGGGGACCGACGCGGCGCTGGTCTCCGCCCTGGCGTGGGTGATGATCACTGAGAATCTTGTCGATCAGCCTTTCCTGGATAAATACTGCGTCGGCTATGACGAGAAAACTCTGCCAGCCAGCGCGCCGGCAAACGGTCACTACAAGGCGTATATTCTCGGACAGGGCAGCGACGGCGTGGCGAAAACGCCGGAGTGGGCGTCCACCATCACCGGCATCCCGGCTGAGCGTATCGTTCAGCTGGCGCGTGAAATTGGTTCAGCCAAACCGGCCTATATCAGCCAGGGCTGGGGTCCGCAGCGTCATGCGAACGGCGAAATCGCGACCCGTGCCATCTCCATGCTCTCCATTCTGACCGGCAACGTCGGCATTCACGGCGGTAACACCGGCGCGCGTGAAGGTTCATATGAAGTGCCGTTCGAACGTATGCCGACGCTGGATAACCCGGTTCAGACCAGCATCTCCATGTTTATGTGGACCGATGCGATTGAACGCGGCCCGGAAATGACCGCCCTGCGCGACGGCGTGCGCGGCAAGGACAAGCTGGACGTGCCGATCAAGATGATCTGGAACTATGCCGGTAACTGCCTCATCAACCAGCATTCAGAAATCAACCGTACCCATGAAATCCTGCAGGACGACAAGAAGTGCGAGATGATTGTGGTGATCGACTGCCACATGACCTCTTCGGCGAAATATGCCGATATCCTGCTGCCGGACTGCACCGCCTCTGAGCAGATGGATTTCGCGCTGGATGCATCCTGCGGCAACATGTCCTACGTGATTTTTACTGACCAGGCGATTAAACCGCGCTTTGAGTGCAAAACCATTTATGAGATGACCTCCGAGCTGGCGAAACGTCTTGGCGTTGAGCAGCAGTTTACCGAGGGACGGACTCAGGAAGGGTGGATGCGCCATCTGCATGAACTCTCCCGTAGGGCGATTCCTGACCTGCCGGACTTTGACACCTTCCGCAAGCAGGGTATGTACAAACAGCGCGATCCGGAAGGGCACCACGTGGCGTACAAAGCGTTCCGTGAAGATCCGCAGGCGAACCCGCTGACCACGCCGTCGGGCAAAATAGAAATCTATTCCGAAGAGTTGGCAAAAATTGCGTCAACCTGGGAACTGCCGGAAGGGGACGTTATCGATCCGCTGCCGATCTACACGCCGGGCTTTGAAAACTACAACGATCCGCTGACGGCGAAATTCCCGCTGCAGCTGACCGGCTTCCACTACAAAGCGCGTGTTCACTCTACCTACGGTAACGTCGACGTGCTGAAAGCCGCCTGCCGACAGGAGATGTGGATCAACCCGATGGATGCCAAAGCGCGAGGCATCAGCAATGGCGATCGCGTGCGGATCTTCAACGGTCGCGGCGAGGTTCACATTGAAGCCAAAGTGACGCCGCGCATGATGCCAGGCGTGGTGGCGCTGGGGGAAGGGGCCTGGTATAGCCCTGATGCAAACCGCATCGACCAGGCTGGCAGTATTAACGTACTGACCACGCAGCGTCCGTCGCCTCTGGCGAAAGGCAACCCATCCCACACAAACCTTGTCCAGGTTGAAAAGGTTTAAGGAGTAACCGATGACAACTCAGTATGGATTTTTTATTGATTCCAGCCGTTGCACCGGGTGCAAAACCTGCGAGCTGGCCTGTAAAGATTACAAAGACCTGACCCCGGACGTCAGCTTCCGCCGTATTTATGAATACGCCGGGGGGGACTGGCAGGAAGATAACGGCGTCTGGCATCAGAACGTCTTTGCCTATTACCTGTCAATTGCCTGTAACCACTGTGAAGATCCGGCCTGTACCAGGGTCTGCCCGAGCGGGGCGATGCACAAGCGTGAAGACGGTTTTGTTGTGGTGGACGAAGATGTCTGCATCGGCTGTCGGTACTGCCATATGGCGTGCCCGTACGGCGCGCCGCAGTACAATGCCGCCAAAGGTCATATGACCAAATGCGACGGTTGCCACACCCGCGTAGCGGACGGCAAAAAGCCGATTTGCGTCGAGTCCTGCCCGCTGCGCGCGCTGGACTTCGGTCCGATTGAAGAGCTGCGTCAAAAACACGGTCAGCTCGCTGCCGTGGCGCCGCTGCCGTCTGCGCACTTCACGAAGCCGAGTATTGTGATTAAACCTAACGCCAACAGCCGTCCTACAGGTGATACCACCGGCTACCTGGCAAATCCGAAGGAGGTGTGAGATGGGAAGTGGATGGCATGAATGGCCGCTGATGATCTTCACGGTCTTTGGTCAGTGCGTGGCGGGTGGTTTCATTGTGCTCGCGCTGGCGCTGTTGAAAGGTCGCCTTAATGCTGAACAGCAGCAGCGTTTAGTGTTGAGCATGTTTGGCCTGTGGGTGCTGATGGGGATTGGGTTTATCGCCTCTACGCTTCACCTGGGTTCGCCTATGCGCGCGTTTAACTCCCTGAACCGCGTGGGTGCCTCATCCCTCAGTAACGAGATTGCCGGCGGAGCAATTTTCTTTGCCGTCGGTGGGCTGGGCTGGCTGCTGGCCGCCATGAAAAAATTGCCTGCGGGTCTGCGCAGCCTGTGGCTAATCGTGACCATGGTGTTGGGCGTGGTGTTCGTGTGGATGATGGTGCGCGTCTATAACACCATCGATACCGTTCCAACCTGGTACAGCGTCTGGACGCCAATGAGCTTCTTCCTGACGATGTTTATCGGCGGACCGCTGCTGGGCTACCTGCTGCTGCGCGTGGCGGGCGTAGACGGGTGGGCAATGCGTTTGCTGCCCGCAGTTTCTCTGCTGGCGCTGGTAGTGAGTTCGATAGTCGCCCTGATGCAGGGTGCAGAACTGGCAACCATTCACAGCTCTATCCAGCAGGCTTCTGCCCTGGTACCGGACTACGGTGCTCTGATGGCCTGGCGCATCGTTCTGCTGGTCGCCGCGTTGGTATTCTGGATTGCTCCTCAGCTCAAAGGTTATCAGCCCGCGCTGCCGCTGCTGTCACTGGCTTTTGTGCTGGTACTGGCGGGTGAACTGATTGGTCGCGGCGTGTTCTACGGGTTGCATATGACTGTAGGTATGGCTATCGCCAGTTAACGTTGTATTTGGTTATATCAAGCCGGGCCTGAGTGCCCGGCTTTTTCTTTTTTCGATCATGAAATTTTTCGACTGTCGTTTTGTTTTAATTTTGCCCATTAATAAATGAAAACAGAGACATAATTAATATCTATAGCAGGCGTGGCATTAGCAGGATAAGTTTTTTAAATCGACAGGGAACATATTGTGCGAGGCGGCTAAATCAGTGGATTGACTTTGTTTTTGCCAGTGGCATGATGCGCACGAAATCTGAACTTCCTCACGGCTTTTTAATCCATGACCACCTATACCCGGCCAGTGCTGCTGTTGCTCTGTGGCTTGCTTCTGTTGACCCTGGCGATCGCAGTGTTAAATACGCTCGTCCCGCTGTGGCTTGCCCATGAAAACTTACCGACCTGGCAGGTGGGTATGGTCAGCTCGTCCTTTTTTACCGGCAACCTTCTTGGAACCCTGGTGACCGGGAGCCTGATCAAGCGCTTTGGCTTTAACCGCAGCTATTATCTGGCTTCGCTGATTTTCGCTGCCGGGTGTGCGGGGCTGGGCCTGATGGTCGGCTTCTGGAGCTGGATGGCATGGCGCTTTATCGCCGGTGTAGGCTGCGCGATGATTTGGGTAGTCGTTGAAAGTGCGCTGATGTGCAGCGGCACCTCCCGTAATCGTGGACGCCTGCTGGCAGCCTATATGATGGTTTATTACGTCGGCACCGTACTGGGGCAACTGATGGTCAGCAAGCTGCCAACCGACCTCATGAGCGTTCTGCCGTGGGTAACGGGTATGGTGCTGGCTGCGATCTTGCCTTTGCTCTTCACGCGCATCGTGAACCAGAACAGCGAACACCAGGAAGCAACCCACGTCTGGCCAATGCTCAGACTGCGTCATGCGCGTCTGGGCGTTAACGGCTGCATTATATCGGGGATTGTACTGGGCTCGCTCTATGGTCTGATGCCGCTCTATCTGAATCATCAGGGCGTCAGCGATTCCGGAATTGGCTTCTGGATGGCGGTGATGGTGAGTGCCGGGATCGTCGGGCAGTGGCCGATTGGCCGTCTGGCGGACCGCTTCGGTCGTCTGCTGGTGCTGCGCGTTCAGGTCTTCGTGGTCATCATGGGATGTCTTGCCATGCTCAGCAACGCCGCAATGGCGCCTGCGCTGTTTATTCTCGGGGCCGCCGGCTTTACGCTCTATCCGGTGGCAATGGCCTGGGCCTGTGAGAAAGTTGAGCACCACCAGCTGGTGGCAATGAACCAGGCGCTGTTACTGAGCTATACCATCGGCAGCTTATTAGGGCCGACGTTTACCGCGATGCTGATGCAGAATTACTCCGACAATTTACTGTTTATCATGATTGCCAGCGTGTCGTTTATATATCTCTTAATGCTGCTGCGTAAAGCAGGTGAGCATCCAACGCCTGTGGCACATGCCTGATTAAATTAAAGCCTGTCGATGACAGGCTTTTTTGTCCCTGTCACAACTAAGAGTTTTACTTATTGTTTGTTTATTGCGCCAGGCGATAATTCATGTGAGTCCTACCACTATAAGGCAGCAATCATGTCTATTCGTCGTTTTTCCACTACCGCACTTGCCGTAGTGTTGTCTTTAACGTTTGCAACGGCTCCGGTCATGGCTAATCCTGGAAACGGGAATGGCGGTGGTCACGGAAACGGTGGCGGGCAAGGTAATGGCGGTAATCATGGTAACGGGAATTCTGGTAACTCCGGCAACCATGGAAATAAGCAAAATAGCGGACAGGATAGCCCTGGAAAATCGAATAAGAGCTTCAAAAATAGCAAAGATGTCGGTAATGATGTTGATGCTCGCGTGAGCTTCGATCATGCGCGTCACCTGGCGCTGAATTATGGCTTAACGGGTTATGACTCTCTGCCTCCGGGCATCGCGAAAAACCTGGCGCGCGGTAAGCCGCTTCCTCCGGGCATTGCGAAGAAAACCGTGCCAGCCTCTATGCTGGACCAGCTTCCTTCCTACCCGGGCTATGAATGGCGCGTGGTCGGGGACGACCTGGTCTTAATTGCGCTGAGCACAGCCATTGTGACGTCCGTTATTAACGGTGTATTTAAATAGAATATAAAAAAGGCCCGGTTTTACCGGGCCTTTTCGTTAATACATGACCTTGTGGCCATACTGCTCGAGAATACCTTTCACGCGTTCCATCGTCTCTTTTTTCGGCGGCTTCACGCCATCGAGTTTGTACTCTTCGCCCATGGCCACCCATTTATGTTTACCCAGCTCGTGATAGGGCAGAAGCTCGATTTTCTCGACGTTGCCCATGTCACGGGTGAATTCCCCCAGGCGGTGCGCGGAGTCGTCGTCGTCTGACCAGCCAGGAACAACCACGTAGCGGATCCAGGTTTTGATGCCTTTGTCGGCTATGTATTTGGCAAACTCCAGCGTGCGGTGGTTTGAGACACCAACGAGGTTCTGATGGATCTCATCGTTCATCTGTTTGAGATCGAGCATCACCAGATCGGTCACTTCAAGCAGTTCATCAATCACCGGATCGTATCGACGTACAAAGCCATTGGTATCCAGGCAGGTATGAATGCCTTCTTTGTGGCAGGCGCGGAACCAGTCACGGACAAATTCAGCCTGAAGAATGGCTTCACCGCCGGATGCGGTGACGCCGCCACCGGACGCGTTCATAAAGTGGCGGTAGGTCACCACCTCTTTCATCAAGTCTTCAACGGTCACTTCTTTGCCGCCGTGCGTGTCCCAGGTATCGCGGTTATGGCAGTACAGGCAGCGCATCAGGCAGCCCTGGAAAAAGGTGATAAAGCGGATGCCCGGGCCATCAACGGTGCCACAGGATTCAAAGGAGTGAATACGACCAATAGTTGACATTGCGGTGATATCTCCATCATCGGCCCGTCCCGGGCCTGTGTATGCACAGCTCAAAGCCGGCTGTGTTAAGTCTGTTTTGGCTGTTATCCATTCAGTATAGATAGCGGGCAAAAGAGACTGAGGTGGAGAGGGTGCTAAAAAGGCCCCACTGACGTGGAGCCTTTATTGTACGCTTGTTAACGCGTGATTTCAGTCAATTCCACTTACATGGACTGAGTGAAAGTACGGGTGATAACGTCCTGCTGCTGTTCTTTAGTCAGGGAGTTAAAACGTACTGCGTAGCCAGATACGCGGATGGTCAGCTGAGGATATTTCTCAGGGTGTTCCATCGCGTCGAGCAGCATTTCACGGTTCATTACGTTCACGTTCAGGTGCTGACCACCTTCGATGGACGCTTCGTGGTGGAAGTAACCATCCATCAGACCCGCGAGGTTGGTTTTACGCACTTCGTCGTCTTTACCCAGCGCGTTTGGCACGATAGAGAAGGTGTAAGAGATACCATCTTTCGCGTAAGCAAACGGCAGTTTAGCTACGGAAGTCAGAGAGGCAACAGCACCTTTCTGGTCACGACCGTGCATTGGGTTAGCACCTGGGCCGAACGGCGCGCCAGCACGACGACCGTCTGGGGTGTTACCGGTTTTCTTACCATACACAACGTTAGAGGTGATGGTCAGAACAGACTGAGTCGGGATAGCGTTACGGTAGGTAGTCAGTTTCTGAATTTTCTTCATGAAACGTTCTACCAGGTCAACCGCCATGTCATCAACGCGAGAGTCGTTATTACCAAACTGCGGATATTCGCCTTCGATTTCGAAGTCGATAGCCAGACCGTCTTCGTCACGAATTGGTTTAACTTTCGCATATTTGATTGCAGACAGGGAGTCAGCAGCAACGGACAGACCAGCGATACCACACGCCATGGTGCGGATAACGTCACGGTCGTGCAGCGCCATCAGAGAGGCTTCGTAGCTGTACTTGTCGTGCATGTAGTGGATAACGTTCAGTGCAGTGACGTACTGCTTAGCCAGCCAGTCCATGAAGTGATCCATGCGGTCCATGACTTCGTCGAAGTTCAGAACGTCGCCTTTGATCGGCTCAGATTTAGGACCAACCTGCATTTTCAGTTTTTCATCAACGCCGCCGTTGATAGCGTACAGCATGGTTTTCGCCAGGTTTGCACGCGCACCGAAGAACTGCATTTGTTTACCAACAACCATTGGGCTTACGCAGCAAGCGATAGCGTAATCGTCGTTGTTGAAGTCCGGACGCATCAGGTCATCGTTCTCGTACTGCAGAGAAGAGGTATCGATGGACACTTTAGCGGCGAATTTCTTGAAGTTCAGAGGCAGTTTTTCAGACCACAGAACGGTGATGTTCGGCTCCGGAGAAGGACCCATGGTGTACAGGGTGTTCAGGAAGCGGAAGCTGTTTTTGGTAACCAGAGTACGGCCGTCAACGCCCATACCGCCGATAGATTCTGTTGCCCAGATTGGGTCACCAGAGAACAGTTCATCATATTCAGGAGTACGCAGGAAGCGAACCATACGCAGTTTCATGACCAGGTGGTCAATCATTTCCTGAGCGTCTTGCTCGGTGATTTTGCCTGCTTTCAGGTCACGTTCGATGTAAGCATCCAGGAAGGTGGATACGCGACCGAAGGACATTGCTGCACCGTTCTGAGACTTAACTGCGGCCAGGTAGCCGAAGTAGGTCCACTGGATAGCTTCCTGAGCGTTGGTAGCAGGACCAGAGATATCGCAGCCGTATTTAGCAGCCATCTCTTTGATCTGACCCAGCGCGCGGTGCTGTTCAGCGATCTCTTCACGCAGGCGGATAGTCGCTTCCAGGTTTACGCCGTTTTCCAGATCGGACTGCAGGGAAACAAACTGCGCGTACTTGTCTTTCATCAGGAAGTCGATACCGTACAGCGCAACGCGACGGTAGTCACCGATGATACGGCCACGGCCATACGCATCTGGCAGACCGGTCAGAACGCCAGATTTACGGCAGTTCAGAATGTCTTTGGTGTAAACATCGAATACGCCCTGGTTGTGGGTTTTGCGGTATTCGGTGAAGATTTTTTTCAGCATTGGGTCCAGCTCGCGGTTATACGCTTTGCAGGAACCTTCAACCATTTTAATACCACCAAACGGGATGATTGCGCGTTTCAGTGGTGCTTCAGTCTGCAGACCAACGATTTTCTCAAGGGCTTTGTTGATATAGCCAGCATCGTGAGAAGTGATGGTGGAAGCAACGGAGGTGTCAAAATCAACTGGCGCGTGAGTGCGGTTTTCCAGTTTAACGCCTTCCATTACGCTGTCCCACAGCTTGGTGGTCGCGTCAGTTGCGCCAGCCAGGAAGGATTCGTCACCTTCATACGGGGTATAGTTTTTCTGAATGAAGTCACGTACGTTTACTTCATTCTGCCAGTCACCTTTCGCAAAACCTTCCCAGGCTGTGGCTAACTTTTCATTAAGCTCGGACATGTAACACCTACCTTCTTAAGTGGATTTTTTATTTACTGCCTGAGAAAACCATCAATGATGATCGTCGCCACGCAGGTAAATGACCCAGTATGTCAACCCAACTAACAGACCCCCACCGATAATGTTCCCGATAGTGACAGGGATCAGGTTATCAGTAATGAAATTCATAATAGTCAGGTGTGAGAAACTTTCCGGGGATGAACCAACTGCGGTCCAGAACTCCGGGCTCGCAAAGTCGCGGATGACAATGCCCATTGGGATCATGAACATATTCGCGATACTGTGCTCAAAGCCGCTGGCAACAAACATCGCAACCGGCAGAACCATAATTAAGGCTTTGTCCATCAGGCTACGACCCGAGTAGCTCATCCATACAGCCAGGCAGACCATCAGGTTAGCGAGGATGCCGAGAGCAACGGCTTCGATAAATGTGTGGTGCATTTTATGGTCGGCGGTTTGCAGGACGTTAAGGCCCCAGCCACCGTTGGCGGTCATGTACTCGCCAGAAAGCCACATCAACAAAACAAAGAGCAAACACCCAACCAGGTTACCCACGTAGACGTTAAGCCAGTTACGTGCCAGCTGACCCCAGGTAATTCTTCCGCTGGCCTTTGCCACGACAATCAGCACCGTTGAGGTGAAGAGGTCGGCGCCGCAGATGACGCAGAGAATCAGACCCAGTGAGAAACAAATGCCGCCAATCAGTTTGGCCATGCCGAAAGGCATTCCGGCAGTACCGGTGGTGGCGGTGATGTAGAAGACGAAAGCGATAGAGATGAACACACCAGCCGTGATTGCCAGATAGAACGTCTTCATCGGGTGTTTCGTTGCTTTATAGACACCCGCTTCTTCGGCAACTTTGGCCATCGCAGCGGGGAGTAAAAGATCAAAAGGGTTGTCAGCTTTCACACTAACTCTCTCTTTATTAAGTCGGCGACGAGATACTAACAAAGCATTATAGAAGAGAAATTGATATAGATCATATCTCGCCTGGCTTATAGGCCCGCAGTGTGTATGGATTTACAGCAAATGCGGAGTAAGTGTTTGATTATCCGTATAAAAATAAATTTTAAAAGTTATGAAAAGAGTTGAATTTTTTCGTTCAGCCACCTCGGATACAGTTAATTAATATGGAGTATTTACCATAAAAAGTAACAGTAAAGCCTAGGTAAATATTATTATATTTACCCATGTTTAACTTTATTATTACAATCAACAGTCATTGCCGAAGAAAATAAAAAACGGGGCAATGAAATTGCCCCGTAATATAGCCCAGACGATTGAATACGCCTACTGCTGGTAATGTTATGTGCGCTTATTTTGACCAGTAAGCGGCTTTTGCTTTCTGCAGTTTTTCGTAGGCCTTCAGCAGCGACTGGTGCGCCGGGAAGGCTTTCAGATCGCTATCAACAGCCTGCAGGCCATAAAACGGCGCTTCGCCGCTCAGGGCCGCGCTGGCTGCTTCTACAGCCTCAGCACCGTACATGCGCACGAAAGCGTTCAGGTATTGCAGCGGTTCGCGATCCTCTTCCTGTGCAAGCAGCAGCAGGGTTTGCAGGCAACGGTAATAGTTGGTGCGCTCGGCAGAGAAGACCGACTGGTTGAACTCCATGGTCCACTCGGTCCAGGCCAGGGCCTGATCCAGGTCGCCACCCGCCAGGGCCAGCATCGCTTTCAGCTCACCAATACGCAGGGTGTACCAGCCGTTGTCTTTACCGGTCGCGAGACCCAGGAGTTCGCGTACGCGGGTGAAGTCATCGTGGCCTTCCTCGTCCAGTTGGGCGATCAGGTTCAGATAATCTTCTTTTTCCCACTCGCTGCCAGGCAGAGCCAGCAGCGTTTCGCGCAGATGTGCACCCATGCTGTTATTCGCCAGCCACAGATCTTCTGCAGGGTAGATGTCGGACATGCCGGGAACAATAATGCGGCATGCATAGACGCCCAGGTGCTCGTAGTCGGCGATATAGACGTCCTGGTCTTCGGCTTTGAAAATCGCCATCAGCGTCGCGAACTCTTCTTCGGTTGTACCGGCAAAGCTCCAGTCCACGAACGGATAGTCTGCGTCCTGTTTGAACATATCCCAGGAGATCAAACCGCTGGAGTCAATGAAGTGGGTTTCGAGGTTGGTATGTTCAGCCACCTCTTCATCGTCAAACGTTGGCGGGGTGAATACGTCGAGATCTTTCAGGCTACGGCCCTGCAGCAGCTCGGTGACGGTGCGTTCCAGCGCCACGCCGAAGTCAGGGTGCGCGCCAAAGGAGGCGAAACAGGTGCCGTTTGTCGGGTTGAACAGCACGACGCAGATAACCGGGTACTTGCCGCCCAGCGAGCCGTCATAGGCAAAGATTGGGAAACCTTCTGCTTCCAGCTTAGCGATGGATTCCACCACGCCCGGGTAGCGCGCCAGCACGTCGGCCGGAATTTCAGGCAGGCTAATGGATTCGGCAATGATGCGGTTTTTAATGTGGCGTTCAAAGACTTCGGACAGACCCTGCACGCGCGCTTCATTGCGGGTGTTACCGGCGGACATGCCGTTGGACACATAGAGGTTGCCGACGATGTTCATCGGGATATAGACGGTCTGCTCGTCAGACTGACGGGTGAACGGCAGGGCGCAGATCCCACGGTCTTCATTGCCAGACTGCAGATCGATCAGCATGCTGGCGGTCAGTTCGTTGTCTGGATCGTAGAAGGCACGGAGGCGTGCGTCGAGAATACCTTCCGGCATTTCGTCGTCTTCGGTCAGCGGGAACCATTTTTCATTTGGATAGTGAACGAACGGGCCGTTAGCGATGGTCTCGCCCAGCCAGAAGTCAGCGAAGAAATAGTTGGTGGACAGACGCTCAAAATACTCACCCAGCGCAGAGGCCAGTGCCGCTTTTTTTGTCGCGCCTTTACCGTTGGTAAAGCACAGGGCACAGTCTTTATCGCGAATATGCACGGACCAGACGTGAGGCACCGGATTGAGCCAGGAGGCTTCTTCGATGTTAAAACCCAGGTCGGTCAGTTTCTGCTGGAAGCGAGCGATGGAATCTTCCAGAGCGGCATCTTTGCCGGGGATAAACGTTTGAGTCATGGCGTTCACTTTTATCGTACGTAAAGCGCGCAATGATACGGGTTTTGCGTGACGGGTGCTATCTTCGGCGAAAATAAATGGCTGGGCTATGCTTAGTGGCAGTAACTGACTGTTAAGGCATAGAAAAATGAAAGCATTTGATCTCCAGCGGATGGCGTTTGATAAAGTTCCTCCTGAATTTCTGGGCGAAGTGGCGTTGCGCAGCCTGTATACCTTCGTACTTGTCTTCCTGTTTCTTAAAATCACCGGCCGTCGCGGCGTACGGCAGATGTCGCTCTTTGAGGTGTTGATCATCCTGACGCTGGGTTCAGCGGCGGGGGATGTCGCCTTCTATGATGATGTGCCGATGGTGCCGGTGTTTATCGTTTTTGTTTCACTGGCGCTTCTTTATCGCCTTGTCATGTGGCTGATGTCGAAAAGCGAAAAGCTGGAAGATCTGCTTGAGGGGAAGCCGGTCGTTATCGTCGAGGACGGGCAGTTGGCCTGGGAAAATGTACAAAGCGCCAATATGACCGAGTTCGAGTTCTTTATGGAGCTACGACTGAATAGCGTTGAACAGCTCGGGCAGGTGCGTCTGGCGATCATGGAGACCAACGGGCAGATCAGCGTCTATTACTATTCTGACGACGAGGTGAAGCCGGGACTGTGTATCCTGCCGGATATGCTGATCGAGCGTTTCAGAACCGTACCTGAGTCAGGCGAGTATGCCTGCGTGAGATGTAGCCATGTGCTCGCGATGCAGCCGGGGGATCGTCAATTATGCCCCCGCTGTGCAAATCCGGAATGGACGAAGGTTAGCCGGGCCAAACGCATCACCTGACAGCCATTTTGTCGGTTTTGTCATGGCGAGGCGGCAGATTGTTTTGTGTGACGCGGGGCACATTTCACGGGTCATAAGTTTTAGACATTGCGGCGCGTGTCACTGAATGATAAAACCGATATCCACAGTTATAACTTATGGCTTTTAGCGTGGTGAGGGGAAATGGCTCAAGTCTTTAATTTCAGTTCAGGTCCGGCAATGTTACCGGCAGACGTGCTTAAACAGGCTCAACAGGAACTCTGTGACTGGAACGGTCTCGGTACGTCGGTGATGGAAATCAGCCACCGTGGTAAAGAGTTTATTCAGGTGGCCGAAGATGCAGAAAAGGATTTTCGCGATCTGCTGAATATTCCCTCGAACTACAAAGTATTGTTCTGCCACGGCGGTGGACGCGGCCAGTTTGCAGGCGTTCCGCTGAATATCCTCGGTGACAAAACGACGGCTGACTACGTTGACGCGGGCTACTGGGCTGCGAGCGCCGTTAAAGAAGCGCATAAATACTGCACGCCGAATGTTATCGACGCCAAAGTGACCGTTGATGGCCTGCGCGCCGTGAAGCCAATGAGCGAGTGGCAGCTTTCTGATAACGCAGCCTATCTGCACTACTGCCCGAACGAAACCATTGACGGGATTGCCATCGACGAGACGCCAAACTTCGGCAGCGATGTCGTGGTTGCCGCCGACTTCTCCTCCACCATTCTGTCTGCGCCAATTGATGTCAGCCGCTACGGCGTTATCTATGCGGGCGCGCAGAAAAATATCGGTCCGGCCGGTTTGACTATCGTCGTCGTGCGTGAAGACCTGCTGGGTAAAGCACATACATCCTGCCCGTCGATTCTCGATTACACCGTGCTGAACGATAACGATTCTATGTTCAACACCCCACCAACGTTTGCCTGGTATCTTTCAGGCCTGGTCTTCAAATGGCTGAAGCAAAACGGCGGCGTGGCGCAGATGGACAAGGTGAATCAGCAGAAAGCTGAACTGCTGTATGGCGTGATCGACAAAAGCGATTTCTATCGCAACGATGTGGCGAAAGCTAACCGGTCCCGGATGAACGTGCCGTTCCAGCTGGCGGACAGCAGCCTGGATAAAGTGTTCCTTGAAGAGTCCTTCGCGGCAGGCCTGCATTCGCTCAAAGGTCACCGTGTCGTTGGCGGCATGCGTGCCTCCATCTATAACGCGATGCCGCTGGAAGGCGTTAAAGCTCTGACGGATTTCATGATCGACTTCGAACGTCGCCACGGTTAATAGCGCTGTTTTCACCCCCGTAGCCCTGCTGCGGGGTTTTTATTATGTTGAGTTGAGAGTTAAGTTTTCATGGAATCCCTGACGTTACAACCTATCGCGCGGGTAGATGGCACCATTAATCTGCCTGGTTCAAAAAGTGTCTCGAACCGCGCTCTGCTGCTGGCAGCACTGGCAAACGGCACCACCGTCCTTACAAACCTGCTGGACAGCGATGACGTACGCCATATGCTCAATGCGCTGAAAGCGTTGGGTGTTCATTACATTCTCTCCGACGATCGTACCCGCTGCGAAGTGACCGGCAGCGGCGGCGCGCTGCAGACGGATGAAGAGCTTGAGCTGTTTCTGGGCAACGCGGGTACCGCGATGCGTCCGCTGGCGGCGGCCCTGTGTCTTGGGCGCAACAACATTGTGCTGACCGGCGAACCTCGCATGAAAGAGCGTCCGATTGGCCATCTGGTGGATGCCCTGCGTCAGGGCGGCGCGCAGGTTGAGTATCTGGAGCAGGAAAACTATCCGCCACTGCGTCTGCGCGGTGGTTTTAACGGCGGTCATGTCGAGGTTGACGGCAGCGTCTCCAGCCAGTTCCTGACGGCACTGCTGATGACCGCGCCGCTGGCGCCGCAGGATACGGTTATTACGATTAAAGGCGAGCTGGTCTCCAAACCTTATATTGATATCACGCTGCACCTGATGAAAACCTTCGGTGTCGAGGTGGAAAACCAGTCTTATCAGCGCTTCGTGGTGCGTGGGGCGCAGCAGTACCAGTCTCCGGGCAGCTATCTGGTTGAAGGCGACGCTTCGTCGGCTTCTTACTTCCTGGCTGCGGGCGCGATCAAAGGCGGTACCGTGAAGGTCACCGGTATTGGTCGCAATAGCGTGCAGGGCGACATCCGTTTTGCGGACGTGCTGGAAAAAATGGGCGCGGTTGTGACCTGGGGTGATGACTTCATCGCCTGTACCCATGGCGATTTGAAGGCCATCGATATGGACATGAACCATATTCCGGATGCGGCGATGACCATTGCCACTGCGGCGCTGTTTGCAAAAGGCACCACCACGCTGCGTAATATCTACAACTGGCGCGTAAAAGAGACTGACCGTCTGTTCGCGATGGCGACCGAGCTGCGTAAGGTCGGCGCTGAGGTGGAAGAGGGCGAAGACTACATTCGCATCACGCCTCCTGCAAAACTGCAGGTTGCCGAGATCGGAACCTACAACGATCACCGTATGGCGATGTGCTTCTCGCTGGTGGCGTTGTCAGACACGCCTGTGACCATCCTTGACCCGAAATGTACGGCGAAAACTTTCCCGGACTACTTCGAACAGCTGGCACGCATTAGCACGCTGGCCTGATAACATCTTGCCGCATCGCCTGATGCGGCATTTCCTTACGCTTCCTGACGAACACTTCCGTTCATTTCTTCTACACTCTGCTTCAATCAATCCGTAATTTGCACGCAAAGGTAACAGTTGCGCACGTTGACGCGTATAATGCGCGGCGTTCATGTAAACGGTATGCCTTATTTAAGGAGAAAAAGATGACGGCAATTGCCCCGGTAATCACCATTGATGGGCCGAGTGGCGCAGGGAAAGGGACTCTGTGCAAAGCGATGGCGGAAGCATTGCAATGGCATCTTTTAGATTCGGGAGCAATCTATCGCGTGCTGGCTCTGGCTGCGCTACATCATCACGTGGACGTGGCGTCAGAAGAAGCGCTGGTTCCGCTGGCCGCGCATCTTGATGTGCGTTTCGTGTCGACCGATGGCAACCTGGAAGTGATCCTTGAAGGGGAAGACGTGAGCGGGGAAATCCGTACTCAGGAAGTGGCGAATGCGGCCTCTCAGGTAGCGGCCTTCCCGCGCGTTCGTGAGGCGTTGTTACGTCGTCAGCGCGCGTTTCGTGAAGCCCCGGGTTTGATCGCGGACGGACGCGATATGGGAACCGTGGTATTCCCTGATGCACCTGTGAAAATTTTCCTTGACGCCTCTTCGGAAGAACGCGCTCAGCGCCGCATGCTTCAGTTGCAGGAAAAGGGGTTTAGTGTTAACTTTGATCGCCTTTTATCCGAGATAAAAGAGCGCGATGACCGCGATCGTAACCGCGCCGTCGCTCCACTTGTTCCAGCAGAAGATGCATTAGTTCTGGATTCAACCAGTTTAACTATTGAGCAAGTGATTGAAAAAGCGCTACAATATGCGCGCCAAAAACTGGCACTCGCGTAATCGCGACCGATTTAGCAGTACCCCCGCTGCAATGGATTGACGGCGGGTATGTGAAACAACCCCATCCGGCACGGAGCCAGGTGGACGTTAATATTAACCTGAAGATTAAACATGACTGAATCTTTTGCTCAACTGTTTGAAGAATCCTTAAAAGAAATCGAAACCCGCCCGGGTTCCATCGTTCGCGGTGTTGTTGTTGCTATCGACAAAGACGTAGTACTGGTTGACGCCGGTCTGAAATCTGAGTCCGCCATTCCGGCAGAGCAGTTCAAAAACGCCCAGGGCGAGCTGGAAATCCAGGTTGGCGACGAAGTTGACGTTGCTCTGGACGCAGTAGAAGACGGCTTCGGTGAAACCCTGCTTTCTCGTGAGAAAGCGAAACGTCACGAAGCTTGGATCACGCTGGAAAAAGCTTACGAAGAAGCTGAAACTGTGGTCGGTGTTATCAACGGCAAAGTTAAAGGTGGCTTCACTGTTGAGCTGAATGGTATTCGTGCGTTCCTGCCAGGTTCTCTGGTAGACGTTCGTCCAGTCCGTGACACCCTGCACCTGGAAGGCAAAGAGCTTGAGTTCAAAGTAATCAAGCTGGACCAGAAGCGTAACAACGTTGTTGTTTCCCGTCGTGCCGTTATCGAATCTGAAAACAGCGCAGAACGCGATCAGCTGCTGGAAAACCTGCAGGAAGGCATGGAAGTCAAAGGTATCGTTAAGAACCTCACTGACTACGGCGCATTCGTTGACCTGGGCGGCGTTGATGGCCTGCTGCACATCACCGACATGGCGTGGAAACGCGTTAAGCACCCAAGCGAAATCGTGAACGTGGGCGACGAAATCACTGTTAAAGTGCTGAAGTTCGACCGCGAGCGTACTCGTGTATCCCTCGGCCTGAAACAGCTGGGCGAAGATCCATGGGTAGCTATCGCTAAGCGTTACCCAGAAGGTACTAAACTGACTGGTCGCGTAACCAACCTGACTGACTACGGCTGCTTCGTTGAAATCGAAGAAGGCGTTGAAGGTCTGGTGCACGTTTCCGAAATGGACTGGACCAACAAAAACATCCACCCATCCAAAGTTGTTAACGTTGGTGATGTAGTGGAAGTGATGGTTCTGGATATCGACGAAGAACGTCGTCGTATCTCCCTGGGCCTGAAACAGTGCAAAAACAACCCATGGCAGCAGTTCGCGGAAACCCACAACAAAGGCGACCGTGTTGAAGGTAAAATCAAGTCTATCACTGACTTCGGTATCTTCATCGGCCTGGACGGCGGCATCGATGGCCTGGTTCATCTGTCTGACATCTCCTGGAACGTTGCAGGCGAAGAAGCAGTTCGTGAATACAAAAAAGGCGACGAAATCGCTGCAGTTGTTCTGCAGGTTGACGCAGAGCGTGAGCGTATCTCCCTGGGCGTTAAACAGCTCGCAGAAGATCCGTTCAACAACTGGGTTGCACTGAACAAGAAAGGCGCAATCGTAAACGGTAAAGTAACTGCAGTTGACGCTAAAGGCGCAACCGTAGAACTGGCTGACGGCGTTGAGGGTTACCTGCGCGCTTCTGAAGCTTCCCGTGACCGCGTTGAAGATGCCACTCTGGTTCTGAACGTAGGCGACGACGTTGAAGCTAAGTTCACCGGTGTTGACCGTAAGAACCGTGCAATCAGCCTGTCTGTTCGTGCTAAAGACGAAGCTGATGAGAAAGATGCAATCGCAACTGTTAACAAACAGGAAGATGCAAACTTCTCTAACAACGCAATGGCTGAAGCTTTCAAAGCAGCTAAAGGCGAGTAATATCAGGTTCTCAGCATCATTTGCGTTGTAACGCATTTACAGCGTGAAGGATGAGGAGCAAACTTGACAGATTGCAGGATTCGTCCTGTAATCAATAACAAAGGGCGGCTACGGCCGCCCTTGTTTAATGAGCTGTTCAGCTAATTGGTTTGAAAGGAACCGGAGGAATCATGACCAAGTCAGAATTGATTGAAAGACTTGCCAGTCAGCAACCGCATATCCCTGCCAAGGCAGTGGAAGATGCCGTAAAAGAGATGCTGGAGCATATGGCCTCCACTCTTGCCCAGGGCGAGCGCATTGAAATCCGCGGTTTCGGTAGTTTTTCTCTGCACTATCGTGCTCCACGTACCGGGCGTAACCCGAAAACTGGCGATAAAGTCGAGCTGGAAGGTAAGTACGTTCCACACTTTAAGCCGGGTAAAGAACTGCGCGATCGCGCCAATATTTACGGTAACTGAGTTTAGCCAGCCGGTTAAACTGGGTTCGAAAGAAAGCACCTGCGGGTGCTTTTTTTGTGTCTGTCGCTTTTATTCTGAAGATGTCCCGCATTTTCAGTTTCGTTTTCTGTAAGCCGATAAAAACAACACAGCGCGCGCTGCAAAACGCATTTTTCTCATCTGACATTTCGCACTGCTTGCATACATACTGCCGCTCTGAAACAGGGAGGTAGCAATGGGAATTCCCACGCTTAGTATCTGCGCCATTCTGGCGATAGCCCCGTTACTCTGGTTACCTGAACTGCCATCACCTTACACCGTGTGGGTCATGGTGGCTGGCGGGATAGTGCTTGCTGCATGGCAAAACCATCGAGTGAAGTATGCTGGTATTACGCTGTTATTTTGTGCGTGGGGCATTCTGGCCGCGCAGGAGAGCGTCTGGCCGATGCAGCATTTAACCACGGGGGCTGTGCAGGCTGAGGTAGAACTCACATCGACCGACGGCGCTACTCTGCATCAGGGAAACATTCGCAGCATTGATGGCAAGCGCTGGTGGGCTTCAACCGGCGTAACGCTGTATGGCAACTATCTGCCACAGAAAGCGTGTGCCGGTCAGCGCTGGACCATGGCGCTCAGGCTCAGGCCTGCCCATGGCGAACTGAACGACGGCGGTTATGATTCTCAGCGCAGCGCCTTTGCCCAACATCAAACGCTGAGTGGGCGCTTCACCCGTGCTGAACTCGTCGATGGGCGCTGCAGCCTTCGAGCGCAATACCTGATGTCACTGCAAAACCGACTTTCTGCTTACCGCTGGGGTGCAGTTATCCTCGGACTGGGGATGGGGGAACGTCTGGATGTTCCCCGGGAAATAAAAGACCTGATGCGTGAAACCGGGACGCTGCATTTGATGGCGATTTCGGGCCTGCATATCGCGCTGGCGGCATCCCTCGTCTGGTTACTTGCACGTGGACTCCAGTTTTTATTACCCAGCCATCGGGTCCACTGGCAAATGCCTCTCCTGGCTGGGTTATGCTTTGCCGCCTTCTATGCCTGGCTTACCGGTCTGCAACCTCCTGCGCTACGAACGGTCATCGCGCTTGCTGTGCTTGCAATGTTGCGGATCGCTGCCCGCCAATGGTCTCCCTGGCAGGTATGGGGATGCTGTATCGCAGCGATCCTGATAAGCGATCCCTTAGCCGTACTTTCGCAGAGTCTTGCCCTGTCCGCATTTGCCGTCGCCGCGCTGATTTTCTGGTTTCAGTGGCTGCCTCTTCCTGACTGGCAACGGGCTCGACGTATACGGCCGCTGCTGAACCTGCTCTCTCTGCAGGTCGGTATGCTGATGCTGCTGATGCCGTTACAGGTTCTGATTTTCCATGGCTTCAGCTTCACCTCACTGGTCGCGAATCTCTTTGCCGTTCCTCTGGTGACGTTTGTCTCCGTACCGCTGATCCTGCTCGGCATGCTGCTTCATCTGCTGCCGCTGGAAGCACTGGAAAGCGTTGTCTGGTTTGCAGCCGATAAGTCACTTGCGGGGCTATTCTGGATCCTCATGCGCCTGCCTGATGGCTGGCAGAGTGTAGATCAACGCTGGCAGTACATGACACTACTGCCCTGGCTTATCATCATTGGCTGGCGTTTTCGTGCCTGGAAAACCCTTCCCGCCGTTATTTTTGCAGGAAGTGTCTTACTGACATTTCCTCTCTGGAGAACGGAAAAAAGCGAGAGCTGGACTCTACATATGCTGGATGTGGGGCAGGGGCTGGCAATAGTCATTGAACGGCAGGGGAAAGCCATTCTCTATGATACCGGGCTCGCCTGGCCGGGCGGGGACAGCGGACAGCGGTTAATTATCCCGTGGCTTCGCTGGCATCACCTGCGGCCTGAAGGCGTTATTCTCAGTCATGAGCACCTCGACCATGCGGGAGGCCTCGCATCGTTGCAAAAAGCATGGCCTGACCTGTGGGTAAGAAGCCCATTGCGCCTGGCGGGGCATCACCCCTGTTTTCGCGGGGAGAGATGGAGATGGCAGGGACTCTCCTTCACCGTACACTGGCCCCCTGAAAATTACCCGGCTCAGGGAAACAACCATTCCTGCGTGGTAAAAATCGACGACGGTGAGCAGAGTGTTCTGCTAACAGGAGATATTGAAGCGCAGGCGGAACAGGCTATGCTTAGCCATTACTGGCGTTATCTGACCTCTACCCTCATACAGGTGCCCCATCATGGCAGCATTACTTCTTCTTCCTTGCCGCTGGTACAGCGCGTGGAAGGTAAAATCGCCCTGGATTCAGCGGCCCGCTATAACGCATGGCGATTCCCGTCAGCAAAAGTTGTCCGACGCTATCGAAAAGAGGGGTATATCTGGCACGATACCCCTCATTCTGGACAAATATCGGTGACATTCTCGCAACATCACTGGCAAATCCGGCGCTTGCGAGAGCAATTTTTACCCGTTTGGTATCATCAGTGGTTTGGCGCGCCCGTCGATAACGGGTAGAATATGCGGCTATTTCAACGAATGCTGGTTTTTTGAATGCATAACGACAAAGATCTCTCCACGTGGCAAACCTTCCGCCGTCTCTGGCCGATGATTGCGCCCTTTAAAACAGGCCTGATCGTGGCGGGAGTAGCGTTAATCCTCAACGCAGCCAGCGATACTTTTATGCTATCGCTTCTCAAACCGTTACTGGATGACGGTTTTGGTAAAACGGATCGCTCAGTGCTGCTATGGATGCCTCTGGTGGTTATCGGACTGATGATCTTACGCGGTATCACCAGCTACATCTCCAGTTACTGCATTTCCTGGGTATCCGGGAAAGTGGTGATGACCATGCGCCGTCGCCTGTTCAGCCACATGATGGGCATGCCGGTCTCGTTCTTTGACAAGCAGTCTACCGGGACGCTGCTATCGCGTATTACCTACGACTCCGAGCAGGTTGCCTCCTCGTCCTCAAGCGCACTGATCACCGTTGTGCGTGAGGGTGCGTCAATCATCGGCCTGTTCGTGATGATGTTCTATTACAGCTGGCAACTGTCGCTCATCCTTATCGTTCTGGCGCCGGTAGTTTCTATTGCCATCCGCGTCGTCTCAAAGCGCTTCCGCAATATTAGTAAGAATATGCAGAACACGATGGGGCAGGTTACCACTAGCGCGGAACAGATGCTGAAAGGGCATAAGGAAGTGTTGATCTTCGGCGGTCAGGAAGTCGAAACAAAACGCTTTGATAAAGTCAGCAACAAAATGCGTCTTCAGGGGATGAAAATGGTCTCAGCCTCTTCCATCTCTGACCCGATTATTCAGCTGATTGCGTCACTGGCGCTGGCATTCGTCCTGTATGCGGCAAGCTTCCCAAGCGTAATGGAGACGCTGACTGCAGGTACCATCACCGTGGTCTTCTCCTCAATGATCGCCCTGATGCGTCCGCTGAAATCCCTGACAAACGTCAACGCCCAGTTCCAGCGTGGGATGGCGGCCTGTCAGACCCTGTTCAGCATTCTGGATTCCGAGCAGGAAAAAGATGAAGGTAAGCGCGTCATTGAGCGTGCAAACGGCGACGTTGAGTTTCGCAATGTGACCTTTACCTACCCTGGCCGCGAAACACCGGCCCTGCGTAATATCAACCTGTCCATTCCGGCGGGTAAAACCGTGGCGCTGGTAGGCCGTTCCGGCTCGGGTAAATCGACCATTGCCAGTCTGATCACCCGTTTTTACGATATTAACGAAGGTGAGATCCTGTTAGACGGGCATGACCTGCGGGAGTATACCCTTCAGTCGCTGCGTAACCAGGTTGCTCTGGTTTCTCAGAACGTGCATCTGTTTAACGATACGGTCGCCAACAACATCGCTTACGCGCGCACTGATGAGTACAGCCGCGAGCAGATTGAGAACGCCGCGCGTATGGCCTACGCAATGGACTTTATTAATAAGATGGATAACGGTCTGGATACGATAATCGGTGAAAACGGGGTACTGCTCTCCGGTGGTCAGCGTCAGCGTATTGCCATTGCGCGTGCTCTACTGCGCGATAGCCCGATTCTGATTCTGGACGAAGCGACCTCTGCGCTGGATACGGAATCTGAACGTGCTATTCAGTCTGCGCTGGATGAGCTGCAAAAAAACCGTACCTCGCTGGTGATTGCACACCGTCTGTCGACTATCGAGCAGGCTGACGAAATCGTCGTGGTTGAGGACGGCATCATTGTTGAACGCGGGAGCCATGCTGACCTGCTGGAGCACCGCGGCGTTTACGCCCAGCTTCATAAGATGCAGTTTGGCGAATGATTGCACGCATCTGGTCCGGTGAATCCCCGCTGTGGCTGCTGCTTTTGCCGCTCTCCTGGCTATACGGCCTGGTGAGCGGCATTATCCGTCTGCTTTACCGTCTGGGGCTGAAGCGTGCCTGGCGCGCGCCGGTGCCGGTTGTGGTTGTCGGTAATCTTACGGCAGGCGGCAACGGTAAAACGCCGGTGGTGATCTGGCTGGTGGAGCAATTGCAAAAACGCGGCATCCGCCCCGGCGTGGTGTCGCGTGGGTATGGTGGTAAAGCGGCGCACTACCCATTGCTGCTGTCGGCGGAAACCACGACCGCAGAAGCGGGTGATGAGCCAGTATTGATTTTCCAGCGTACCGGCGCGCCGGTTGCGGTCTCCCCGGTGCGCAGCGACGCCGTGCAGGCCCTGCTTGCTAAACACGCGGCACAAATCATCATCACTGACGACGGCCTGCAGCATTACGCTCTGGCGCGTGATAAAGAGATTGTAGTTATCGACGGCGTTCGTCGTTTCGGCAACGGCTGGTGGCTGCCCGCTGGCCCCATGCGTGAACGTGCTTCGCGACTGAAGTCCGTTGATGCGGTGATTGTGAACGGTGGAGAGGCAAAATCGGGTGAAATCCCGATGCACCTGCAGCCGGGTCTGGCGGTCAACCTGGCGACGGGTGAACGCCGGTCGGTTGCTGAGCTACCTTCACCGGTGGCGATGGCGGGAATTGGTCATCCCCCGCGCTTCTTCGCGACGCTGGAGCAGTGTGGTGCCCGGCTTGAAAAACGCGTTCCGCTGGCCGACCACCAGGCGCTGGTGGAAGGGCAGATTGACGCCCTGACTGTGCCCGGACAGTCGCTGATCATGACCGAAAAAGATGCGGTAAAATGCCGTGCCTTTGCGAAAGATAACTGGTGGTATCTGCCGGTTGACGCTGAACTCAGCGGCGAGCAGCCGGAACACTTGCTCCAGGAACTGATTGCGTTGGTGCAGTAAAGGCTTACGCGGTTCCGGTGGCGCTTAGACTGACAGGAAAACGCATGTCATTACCGCAACTCTCGCTTTCAGCCGCACGTCATTTACACCTTGCCGCGCAGGGGCTGCTCAAAAAGCCCCGCCGCCGCGCACAGCCTGCCGATATTCTCTCTACCGTCCAGCGCATGTCGCTGCTTCAAATCGACACCATTAACATTGTGGCCCGTAGCCCTTACCTGGTCCTGTTTAGTCGACTGGGGAATTATCCTTTGCAGTGGCTGGATGAAGCGCTAAGCAAGGGGGAGTTAATGGAGTACTGGGCGCACGAAGCCTGTTTTCTGCCCCGCAGCGATTTTGCCCTGGTTCGTCACCGCATGCTCGCGCCGGAAAAGATGGGCTGGAAATACCGACAGGCGTGGATGCAGGAGCATGCGGCTGAAATTGAGCAGCTCATCGCGCATATTCAGGAAAACGGTCCCGTCCGCTCTGCCGATTTTGAACACCCGCGCAAAGGCACCAGCGGCTGGTGGGAGTGGAAGCCGCACAAACGTCATCTCGAAGGGCTGTTCACCTCAGGTAAAGTCATGGTGATTGAGCGGCGTAATTTTCAGCGCGTCTACGACCTGACGCATCGCGTGATGCCGCACTGGGACGACGAGCGTGACCTGCTTACCCAGGAGACTGCCGAGGCCATCATGCTGGAGAACAGCGCCCGCAGCCTGGGGATTTTCCGCCCACAATGGCTGGCAGACTATTACCGCCTTCGCCAGCCCGCGCTGAAACCGCTGCTGGACATCTGGCAACGCGAACAGCGCATCATCCCCGTCACGGTGGAAACGCTGGGCGAAATGTGGCTGCATGCGGATCTCCTCCCGCTGCTGCCTCTGGCCCTGGAGGGGAAACTTCAGGCAACCCACAGTGCGGTGCTGTCGCCTTTCGACCCAGTCGTCTGGGACAGAAAACGCGCCGAGCAGCTGTTCGATTTTAGCTACCGGCTGGAATGTTATACCCCGGCTCCAAAGCGCCAGTACGGCTATTTTGTTTTACCGCTGCTGCACAAGGGGCAACTGGTCGGGCGTATGGATGCCAAAATGCACCGCAAGACCGGAACGCTTGAAATCATTGCGCTTTATCTGCAAGAAGGCGTCAGGGTGACGGCGACCCTGGAAAAAGGGTTAACGTCCGCCATTAGCGAATTCGCGCGCTGGCAGGGTGCCCGCGACGTGACGCTGGGCCGGGTACCCGATGGATTGTTTACATCCTGTCGAAGTGGCTGGGAAACAGGCACGCCCTGAAAAGGGAATGTGTTAAGCTTTAGCGATTACCCATACGGAGGAACTATGGATCACCGTTTACTTGAAATTATTGCCTGCCCGGTATGCAACGGCAAACTCTACTACAGCCAGGACAAACAGGAGCTGATTTGCAAGCTGGACAGCCTGGCTTTCCCGCTGCGTGACGGCATTCCGGTACTGCTTGAAAATGAAGCCCGCTCCCTGGTAGCAGAAGAGAGCAAACCATGAGTTTTGTTGTCATTATCCCTGCGCGTTATGCCTCAACGCGTCTGCCGGGTAAACCGCTGGTGGATATCAACGGCAAGCCGATGATTGTGCATGTTCTTGAACGCGCGCGTGAATCCGGTGCCGATCGCGTGATTGTTGCTACCGACCATCCTGACGTCGCCCGTGCGGTTGAGGCAGCAGGCGGTGAGGTATGCATGACCCGCGCCGATCACCAGTCCGGCACCGAACGTCTGGCGGAAGTGGTTGAGAAATGTGGTTTCAGTGATGATACGGTCATCGTAAACGTGCAGGGTGACGAGCCGATGATCCCCGCTGTCATTATCCGTCAGGTGGCCGAAAACCTGGCCCAGCGTCAGGTCGGAATGGCCACGCTGGCGGTACCCATTCACCACGCTGAAGAGGCATTCAATCCGAATGCGGTGAAGGTCGTCATGGATGCGGAAGGCTATGCGCTCTATTTCTCCCGAGCTACGATTCCGTGGGATCGCGATCGCTTTGCGCTTTCTAAAGAGACCATCGGTGATACCTTCCTGCGTCATATTGGGATCTACGGCTATCGCGCCGGCTTTATTCGCCGCTATGTGGCCTGGGCGCCGAGCCCGCTGGAGCATATCGAAATGCTGGAGCAGCTTCGCGTGCTCTGGTATGGCGAGAAAATTCACGTTGCCGTTGCTGAGGAAGTTCCCGGCACGGGCGTAGACACCCCTGAAGATCTTGAGCGCGTTCGAGCCGAATTGCGTTAATCTTACCGGCATCTCTCCGCAGGGAGAGATGCACTCTCCGCTTTATTTTTCACTTTCTTTTTCCTGACTGATCTCTTCCGGGTGACATCTTCATTAAGGACGCTCATTATAAAAGCAGTAGTCTTAATGGGGGTAATCTCATATGGAACAGCTGCGTGCCGAACTTAGCCATCTGCTGGGTGAGAAATTAAGCCGGGTAGAATGCGTGAGTGAAAAGGCCGATACCGCGCTTTGGTCATTGTATGACAGTCAGGGCAACCCAATGCCGCTGATGGCCAGAAGTTTCACCTCGCCGGGAGTAGCCAGGCAGCTTGCATGGAAAATGTCGATGCTGGCGCGGGAGGGGACCGTCCGTATGCCGACGGTGTACGGCGTGATGACCCACGAGGAACACCCCGGCCCGGACGTGCTGCTGATTGAGCGTTTACGCGGTGTGTCCGTTGAAGCGCCTGCGCGCACGCCGGAACGCTGGGAGCAGTTAAAAGACCAGATTGTCGAGGCGCTGCTGGCCTGGCACCGTCAGGATAGCCGCGGGCTTGTTGGTCCGGTCGACAGCACTCAGGAAAACCTGTGGCCGCAGTGGTACCGCCAGCGGGTGGAAGTGCTCTGGGGGACGCTTAACCAGTTCAACAATACCGGTTTAACCATGCAGGACAAACGCATTTTGTTTCGCACCCGCGAATGCCTACCGGCACTGTTCGACGGCTTTAATGACAACTGCGTTTTGATCCACGGTAATTTCACCCTGCGCAGCATGCTCAAAGATGCCCGCAGCGATCAGCTTCTGGCGATGCTCGGGCCGGGGATCATGCTCTGGGCTCCGCGCGAATATGAGCTCTTCAGGCTCAGCGACAGCGGGGCGGCGGAAGGTTTACTGTGGCATTACCTTCAACGCGCCCCTGTTGCGGAAGCATTTCTCTGGCGGCGCTGGCTCTACCTGCTCTGGGACGAAGTCGCGCAGCTGGTGAACACCGGACGTTTTAATCGCGCAAACTTCGATCTGGCAACAAAATCACTGTTGCCCTGGCTCGCCTGACGATCCTTTCAGCCACTGCCAGAGGCGCCCAAGCGTCTCATAGCCGACGCGGTCGCTATGCATCAGCCACGCCGGGGAGGGGATAGCCCGCTCCCACGGGTTGAGCGGCGCGTCGACGGCCATCTGGTTTGCCGGCGCGGGAAGCGGGTGCAGGCCTTGCTTCTCAAAGAAAATCATCGCGCGCGGCAGGTGTGAGGCGGAGGTCACCAGTAAGAACGGGGCATCGCCAATCGCCTGCTTCACAGCGGCAGCCTCTTCTTCGGTATCTTTTGGGCTGTCGAGAGTGATTATTGAAGAACGCGGTACGCCGAGCGATTCCGCGACCCTGGCGCCCGCTTCAGCCGTGCTCACCGGGTTCGTTTTGGCCGCCGCGCCGGTGAAGATCATTCTTGATCCCGGATTCGCCAGCCAGAGGCGAATACCTTCGTTCAGCCGCGGCAGGCTGTTGTTGATCAGGTTTGAACTGGGGGCCCAGTCAGGATCCCAGGTATATCCGCCGCCCAGCACCACGATGTACGCCACTTTCTGCTTTCCCTGCCATGTCGGGTACTTGTTTTCGATGGGGCGTAGCAGACCATCCGCGACCGGTTGCAGGCTTAACAGCAGCAAGACTAACCAGCCGAGCGTGATAAGCGTTTTGCCACTTTTCTGAAAGCGACTGAACCACACCAGCGCCAGCCCCAGCGCGATGATGATGAGCAGCAGCGGAAGGGGAAGCATCATCCCTCCAATGTATTTCTTAAGGGTAAAAAGCATCCTTTTTGGTTCCTTTTTTGACCATATAGCAGGTGATTACCCGTGATATTACACCAGAGAGGTTCATTCTCCGCGCGGGTGTGACAAAATAGCGGTTTTGCAGTTAGCGAGTGGAACTCTCCCAATGCGGGATCGCAATTTTGATGACATCGCGGAAAAGTTTTCGCGCAACATTTATGGCACCACGAAAGGGCAGCTCCGTCAGACGATCCTCTGGCAGGATCTGGACACCATTCTGGCTACGTTCGGTGGTCAAACGTTGCGCGTGCTGGACGCCGGTGGCGGTGAAGGGCAGACGGCCATAAAAATGGCTGAACGCGGTCATCACGTCACGCTTTGCGATCTTTCTGCTGAAATGGTCGCCCGGGCGACGCGTGCGGCAGAAGAGAAAGGTGTGAGCGACAACATGCATTTCATACAATGCGCCGCTCAGGATATCGCACAGCATTTGGAAACCCAGGTTGATCTGATATTGTTTCATGCGGTGCTGGAGTGGGTTGCCGATCCGCAAAGCGTGTTACAAACCCTGTGGTCGATGTTGCGCCCGGGCGGCACGCTGTCGCTGATGTTCTACAATGCTAACGGCTTTCTGATGCACAACATGGTTGCAGGAAACTTCGACTATGTTCAGGTCGGGATGCCCAAAAAGAAAAAGCGCACGCTTTCCCCGGACTATCCGCGCGATCCACAGCAGGTTTATGGCTGGCTGGAAGCGATTGGCTGGCAGATAGTCGGGAAGACGGGCGTCAGGGTGTTTCATGATTATCTGCGTGAAAAACACAAACAGCGTGACTGTTTTGACACCTTAACAGAATTAGAAACGCGGTATTGCCGTCAGGAGCCTTTTATCAGCCTTGGCCGCTACATTCACGTCACCGCGCACAAGCCGCAGATGCAAGGATAACCTATGAGTGAATTTTCCCAGACAGTCCCCGAACTGGTTGCCTGGGCCAGGAAAAACGATTTCTCCATCTCGCTGCCGGTAGACAGACTCTCTTTCCTGCTGGCGGTTGCCACGCTGAACGGCGAACGGCTGGATGGTGAAATGAGCGAGGGTGAACTGGTGGATGCGTTCCGCCATGTCAGTGATGCGTTTGAGCAAACCAGCGAAACCATTAGCGTGCGTGCCAACAACGCAATCAACGATATGGTGCGTCAACGTCTGCTGAACCGCTTTACCAGCGAGCAGGCGGAAGGAAACGCCATCTATCGTCTGACGCCACTGGGCATCGGCATCACCGATTATTATATCCGCCAGCGTGAATTTTCCACGCTGCGTCTTTCCATGCAGCTCTCGATCGTGGCGGGTGAGCTTAAGCGCGCCGCCGACGCGGCGGATGAAAACGGTGACGAATTCCACTGGCACCGTAACGTCTACGCGCCGCTGAAATATTCGGTGGCCGAGATTTTCGACAGTATCGATCTCACCCAGCGCCTGATGGACGAGCAGCAGCAGCAGGTGAAAGACGATATCGCACAGCTGCTGAATAAAGACTGGCGAGCGGCCATCTCCAGCTGTGAACTTCTGCTGTCAGAAACCTCCGGCACGCTGCGTGAGCTCCAGGATACGCTGGAAGCCGCAGGGGATAAGCTTCAGGCGAACCTTCTGCGCATCCAGGATGCGACCCTGGCGCACGACGATCTGCACTTTATTGACCGTCTGGTGTTCGACCTGCAGAGCAAACTCGACCGTATTATCAGCTGGGGCCAGCAGTCGATCGACCTGTGGATCGGCTATGACCGACACGTGCATAAATTTATCCGTACCGCGATCGATATGGATAAAAACCGCGTGTTTGCTCAGCGTCTGCGTCAGTCGGTGCAGACCTATTTCGATGCGCCGTGGGCGTTGACCTACGCCAATGCCGATCGTCTGCTGGATATGCGTGACGAAGAGATGGCGCTGCGCGATGAAGAGGTGACCGGTGAACTGCCGCCGGATCTGGAATACGAAGAATTTAACGAAATTCGCGAGCAGCTTGCGGCGATGATCGAAGAACAGCTCGCGGTCTACAAAACCAGACAAGCTCCGCTGGATCTTGGACTCGTGGTGCGCGACTATCTGGCGCAATATCCTCGTGCGCGCCACTTCGACGTTGCCCGCATTGTGGTAGATCAGGCGGTGCGCCTGGGTATCGCGCAAGCAGATTTCACCGGACTGCCGCCGAAGTGGCAGCCAATTAACGATTACGGAGCCAAGGTACAGGCGCATGTCATTGACAAATATTGAACAAGTGATGCCGGTTAAGCTGGCACAGGCGCTGGCGAATCCGTTATTTCCGGCGCTGGACAGCCAGCTGCGTGCCGGTCGTCACATTGGCTTAGACGAGCTGGATAATCACGCCTTTTTGATGGACTTCCAGGAGTACCTGGAAGAATTTTACGCGCGCTACAACGTGGAGCTTATCCGAGCGCCGGAAGGGTTTTTCTACCTGCGCCCGCGCTCCACGACGCTGATTCCGCGTTCCGTGCTCTCCGAGCTGGATATGATGGTCGGCAAAATTCTTTGCTACCTCTACCTCAGCCCGGAACGTCTGGCGAATGAAGGGATCTTCACCCAGCAGGAACTTTACGACGAGCTGTTGACGCTGGCAGATGAGAGCAAGCTGCTCAAGCTGGTGAACAACCGTTCCACGGGTTCGGATCTTGACCGTCAGAAATTACAGGAAAAGGTTCGCTCTTCCCTGAACCGTCTGCGTCGTCTGGGAATGGTCTGGTTTATGGGCCATGACAGCAGCAAATTCCGCATTACGGAATCTGTCTTCCGCTTCGGCGCCGACGTGCGTGCGGGCGATGACGCGCGTGAAGCGCAGCTTCGCATGATCCGTGACGGTGAAGCGATGCCGGTGGAAAACCATTTGCAGCTCAATGATGAGCATGAAGAGAATCTGCCGGATAGCGGGGAGGAAGAGTAATGATTGAACGCGGTAAATTTCGCTCACTGACGCTGATTAACTGGAACGGCTTCTTTGCCCGAACGTTCGATCTGGATGAGCTGGTCACGACGCTCTCCGGCGGTAACGGGGCGGGTAAATCCACCACCATGGCGGCCTTTGTCACGGCGCTGATCCCTGACCTGACGCTGCTTCACTTCCGTAACACCACCGAAGCGGGGGCAACAAGCGGCTCCCGTGATAAAGGTCTGCACGGTAAGCTGAAGGCCGGCGTCTGTTATTCGGTTCTGGACGTCATTAACTCCCGCCATCAGCGTGTAGTCGTGGGCGTGCGCCTGCAGCAGGTCGCCGGCCGCGACCGTAAAGTGGATATCAAGCCGTTTGCGATTCAGGGCTTGCCGACCTCCGTGCAGCCGACGGCGCTGCTGACGGAAACTCTGAACGAACGCCAGGCGCGCGTGCTAACGCTGCAGGAGCTGAAAGATAAGCTCGAAGCGATCGAAGGCGTGCAGTTCAAGCAGTTCAACTCGATTACCGACTACCACTCGCTCATGTTCGATCTGGGCGTGGTGGCGCGTCGTCTGCGCACGGCATCAGACCGAAGCAAATACTATCGCCTGATTGAAGCGTCTCTGTACGGCGGTATCTCCAGCGCGATTACCCGCTCCCTGCGCGACTACCTGCTGCCGGAAAACAGCGGGGTGCGTAAGGCCTTCCAGGATATGGAAGCGGCGCTGCGTGAAAACCGTATGACGCTGGAAGCGATACGCGTTACCCAGTCCGATCGTGACCTGTTTAAACACCTGATCAGCGAAGCCACCAACTACGTGGCGGCGGACTACATGCGCCACGCCAACGAGCGCCGCGTCCACCTCGATCAGGCATTAGAATACCGTCGCGAGCTGTTTACCTCCCGTAAACAGCTGGTGGCCGAGCAGTACAAGCACGTCGAAATGGCGCGCGAACTCGGTGAGCACAACGGTGCCGAGGGCGACCTTGAAGCCGACTACCAGGCCGCCAGCGACCACCTGAACCTGGTGCAAACTGCGCTCCGTCAGCAGGAAAAAATCGAGCGCTATGAAGCGGACCTCGACGAGCTGCAGATCCGTCTCGAAGAGCAAAATGAAGTGGTGGCCGAAGCCGCCGACATGCAGGAAGAGAACGAAGCCCGCGCCGAAGCCGCCGAGCTGGAAGTGGATGAGCTGAAAAGCCAGCTTGCCGATTACCAGCAGGCGCTGGACGTGCAGCAGACGCGCGCGATTCAGTACACCCAGGCACTGCAGGCATTGCAGCGCGCGAAAGAGCTGTGCCATCTGCCTGACCTGACGCCGGAAAGCGCCGACGAGTGGCTGGATACCTTCCAGGCCAAAGAGCAGGAAGCCACCGAAAAACTGCTGTCCCTCGAACAGAAAATGAGCGTCGCGCAAACGGCGCACAGCCAGTTTGAGCAGGCTTATCAGTTAGTCGTTGCGATTAACGGCCCGCTGGCGCGTAGCGAAGCCTGGGACGTTGCCCGTGAGCTGCTGCGCGACGGCGTGAACCAGCGCCATCTGGCCGAGCAGGTTCAGCCGCTGCGTATGCGTCTGAACGAGCTGGAGCAGCGCCTGCGCGAGCAGCAGGAAGCCGAGCGTCTGCTGGCGGAATTCTGCAAGCGTCAGGGAAAAAATTACGATTTCGACGAGCTTGAGGCCCTGCATCAGGAGCTGGAAGCGCGTATCGCTGCGCTTTCAGACACGGTCTCCAGCGCCAGCGAACAGCGTATGACTCTGCGTCAGGAGCTGGAGCAGCTTCAGTCCCGTTCGAAGACGCTTCTGGAGCGGGCGCCGGTCTGGCTGGCGGCTCAAAGCAGCCTGAACCAGCTCAGCGAACAGTGCGGCGAGCAGTTCGAATCCAGTCAGGAAGTGACAGAATACCTGCAGCAGCTGCTGGAGCGCGAGCGCGAAGCCATTGTTGAGCGTGATGAAGTGGGCGCGCGCAAGCGTGACGTTGACGAAGAAATTGAACGCTTAAGCCAGCCGGGCGGGTCAGAAGATCCGCGCCTGAATGCACTCGCCGAGCGTTTTGGCGGCGTGCTGCTGTCCGAGATTTATGACGATGTAGGTCTTGATGATGCCCCGTACTTCTCCGCGCTGTACGGTCCATCCCGCAACGCGATAGTGGTCCCGGATCTGTCGCTGATTTCTGAGCAGCTTGCCGGCCTGGAAGATTGTCCGGAAGATCTCTACCTGATCGAAGGGGATCCGCAGTCGTTCGATGACAGCGTATTCAGCGTCGACGAGCTGGAAAAAGCGGTGGTGGTGAAAATCGCCGACCGTCAGTGGCGCTATTCCCGCTTCCCTGAGCTGCCGCTGTTTGGCCGCGCCGCGCGCGAAAGCCGCATCGAAAGCCTGCACGCCGAGCGTGAAACGCTGTCTGAACGTTTTGCGACCCTGTCGTTTGACGTGCAGAAAACCCAGCGCCTGCACCAGGCGTTCAGCCGCTTTATCGGCAGCCATCTCGCCGTGGCATTTGACGCGGATCCGGAAGCCGAAATCCGCAAGCTCAATACCCGCCGTGGCGAGCTTGAACGTGCGATTGCCAGCCATGAAAGCGACAACCAGCAGAGCCGCGTCCAGTTCGAGCAGGCGAAAGAGGGCGTCGCGGCCCTTAACCGCATTCTGCCGCGTCTGAATCTGCTGGCGGATGACACCCTGGCCGATCGCGTGGACGAGATCCAGGAGCGTCTGGATGAAGCGCAGGAAGCCGCGCGCTTCGTGCAGCAGCACGGCAATCAGCTGGCGAAGCTGGAGCCTGTTGTTTCTGTTCTGCAGAGCGACCCGGAGCAGTTTGAGCAGTTAAAAGAAGATTATGCCTGGTCACAGCAGGTGCAGCGCGAGGCGCGTCAGCAGGCGTTTGCCCTGACGGAGGTGGTGCAGCGTCGCGCCCACTTCGGCTACTCCGATTCGGCGGAAATGCTAAGCGGTAACAGTGACCTGAACGAAAAGCTGCGTCAGCGTCTTGAGCAGGCTGAAGCGGAACGTACTCGCGCCCGCGAAGCAATGCGCAGCCACTCCGCTCAGCTGAACCAGTACAACCAGGTGCTGGCCTCGCTGAAAAGCTCCTTCGACACCAAGAAAGAGCTGTTAAACGATCTGCAGAAAGAGCTTCAGGACATCGGCGTTCGTGCCGACAGCGGGGCAGAAGAGCGTGCGCGTATCCGTCGTGACGAACTGCATTCGCAGCTCAGCAATAACCGTGCGCGTCGTAATCAGCTGGAAAAAGCGCTGACCTTCTGCGAAGCCGAAATGGATAACCTGACCCGTCGCCTGCGCAAGCTGGAACGCGATTATCACGAAATGCGTGAGCAGGTCGTGACCGCCAAGGCGGGTTGGTGCGCGGTGATGCGCATGGTGAAAGATAATAACGTCGAGCGTCGTCTGCACCGTCGCGAGCTGGCATATCTCTCCGCCGATGAGCTGCGTTCCATGTCGGATAAGGCGTTGGGTGCCCTGCGTCTGGCGGTGGCGGATAACGAACACCTGCGCGATGTCCTGCGCATGTCAGAGGATCCGAAACGTCCTGAACGTAAAATCCAGTTCTTCGTGGCGGTTTACCAGCACCTGCGCGAGCGTATTCGCCAGGACATCATCCGTACTGACGATCCGGTCGAAGCCATCGAACAGATGGAAATCGAGCTGGGCCGTCTGACGGAAGAGCTGACCTCCCGCGAGCAGAAGCTGGCAATCAGCTCCCGCAGCGTAGCGAACATTATTCGTAAAACCATTCAGCGCGAGCAGAACCGTATCCGCCAGCTCAACCAGGGGCTGCAGAGCGTGTCGTTTGGTCAGGTGAACAGCGTGCGCCTCAACGTTAACGTGCGTGAAGCGCATGCCACCCTGCTGGAAGTGCTTTCTGAGCAGCACGAGCAGCATCAGGATCTGTTTAACAGTAACCGTCTGACCTTCTCCGAAGCGCTGGCGAAGCTCTATCAGCGCCTGAACCCGCAGATTGATATGGGGCAGCGTACGCCGCAAACCATCGGTGAAGAGCTGCTGGACTACCGTAACTATCTGGAAATGGAAGTTGAGGTAAACCGTGGCTCAGACGGCTGGCTGCGTGCGGAATCCGGAGCGCTCTCTACCGGTGAAGCGATCGGTACCGGTATGTCAATTCTGGTGATGGTGGTACAGAGCTGGGAAGACGAAGCGCGCCGCCTGCGCGGCAAAGACATCTCCCCATGCCGACTGCTGTTCCTTGATGAGGCTGCGCGTCTTGATGCGCGCTCCATTGCCACGCTTTTTGAGCTTTGCGAACGTCTCGATATGCAGCTCATCATTGCGGCACCTGAGAACATCAGTCCCGAAAAAGGGACAACCTACAAGCTGGTGCGTAAAGTGTTCCAGAACAGCGAACACGTTCACGTTGTTGGGCTGCGTGGCTTTGCGCCGCAGCCGCCAGAATCATTGCCTGAAACCACGGCGGACGCTTCCTGAAGCGTCTTCTGACCCGAAGCGGCGCCCTGGCGCCGCTTTTTTTTAAACTTAACTTGTGCTTAGGGCTGCGTTATCTTTAAACTTCTTTACATAAGGTAAGGCAACAGCTTAGCCGTCTACCTATAATGAAAGAAAGCCCCAACGTGATGGGCATGTCGTGAAAACAGGGGGCAAGGGATGTTGCTTAAGAAAGAATGTGGTCGTCAGCTGTCGGCGCTAAGTTTATGCCTGGCAGTGATGTTTGCTCCACTGTTAACCGCCCAGGCCGACGAGCCTGAAATTGTGCCGACTGACAGCTCGGCAACGACGGGCGTGCAGCCAACGTCGTTGTCCCAGCCTCTGGACCAGTCTCCGGCAACGGCTATCATGGCCGGTATTAAACCGCTGCCGGAAGGCATCGACGCCGAATCGCTCAGCCAGCAGCTGCAGTCGGGGCTGCCGTCCGGGTACGCGCCTGTCTATCTCAATCAGCTCACGCTCCTTTATGCTGCCCGCGATATGAAACCGATGTGGGAAAACCGCGATGCCGTTCGCGCCTTCCAGCAGCAGCTGGCGGAGGTTGCGATTGCAGGGTTTCAGCCGCAGTTTACAAAATGGGTTGAGCTGTTAACCGATCCTGCCGTCACCGGGCAGGCGCGGGACGTGGTGCTTTCCGATGCCATGATGGGCTACCTGCAGTTCGTGGCGGGTATTCCGGTCAACGGCAACCGTTGGCTTTACAGCGATAAGCCGTACAAGCTGGCGACGCCGGCACTGTCGGTGATTAACCAATGGCAGTTAGCGCTGGATAACGGCGAACTGCCGCGCTTTATCGCCAGCCTCGCACCGGCGCACCCACAATATGCCACTCTGCACCAGTCGCTCCTCGCGCTGGTGGGTGACTCGCGCCCATGGCCTCAGATGCGCGGCACCGCGACGCTGCGTCCGGGGCAGTGGAGCAGCGATGTGCCTGCCCTGCGCGAGATCCTGACTCGCTCCGGTCTTCTTGATGGCGGGCCACATATTGCGTTGCCAGGCGACGATCCGCAAAACGCGGCGGTCAGCCCGTCAGCTCCCGTGAAAGAGAAAAAAACGATTGCCGTCAGCAATAAACCCGCAGCATACGATCGCGAGCTGGTTGCGGCAGTGAAGCAATTCCAGAGCGCACAGGGGCTGGGGGCCGATGGCGTCATTGGCCAGACGACGCGAGACTGGCTGAACGTATCGCCTGCGCAGCGGGCAGGTGTGCTGGCGCTCAATATCCAGCGTTTGCGCCTGCTGCCTGGAACACTCTCTACCGGAATTATGGTTAACATTCCGGCTTATTCCCTGGTCTATTATCAGGACGGTAGCGAAAAACTGGCGTCGCGCGTGATTGTCGGACGTCCGGATCGTAAAACACCGATGATGAGCAGCGCGCTGAATAACGTGGTGGTTAACCCACCGTGGAACGTGCCGCCGACGCTGGCGAGAAAAGACATTCTGCCGAAGGTCTGGAACGATCCGGGGTATCTGGAACGTCATGGCTATACGGTGATGCGCGGATGGAACAGTAAAGAGGCCATCGATCCTTATATGGTCGACTGGTCGACAATTACGGCTTCTAATCTGCCGTTCCGTTTCCAGCAGGCACCCGGGGCGCATAACTCTTTAGGGCGTTACAAGTTCAATATGCCGAGTTCAGACGCTATCTATCTGCACGATACGCCGAACCACAACCTGTTCCAGAAAGATACTCGCGCGCTGAGTTCCGGCTGCGTACGCGTGAACAAAGCCTCGGAGCTGGCCAATATGCTATTGCAGGATGCGGGCTGGAACGATACGCGCATTTCGGATGCCCTGAAGCAGGGGGATACGCGTTACGTTAATATTCGACACAACATTCCGGTCAATCTCTACTATCTGACGGCGTTTGTTGGCGAAGACGGGCGTACTCAGTACCGTACAGATATTTACAATTATGATCTCACCGCGCGATCCGGCGCACAAATTTTGCCAAAAGCGGAACAATTAATCAGGTAAATGAAGCAGTTCGGGAAAAATGATTGTCGTAAGTTAGGGTGAATAAGGGGCAATATCGCTGTAAGCCGCGTATTCACTGGGGTTGGGCGCCTTGACGTACCCGGTTTTGCCAGTTAAGGTGCCCTTCGTGCGCTAAGCATATTACGATTTCTTTTACCTGTAGACCTGATTATCATGGACAAATTTGACGCTAATCGCCGCAAACTGCTGGCGTTAGGTGGTGTTGCGCTTGGCGCAGCGGCCATCTTGCCGACGCCAGCATTTGCCACCCTCTCGACACCTCGTCCGCGAGTTTTAACGCTCAACAATCTTCATACCGGTGAGTCGTTAAAAGCGGAGTTTTTCGATGGCAGAGGCTATATTCAGGATGAATTAGCAAGACTTAACCATTTTTTCCGTGATTTCCGCGCGAATAAAATAAAAGCCATCGATCCAGGACTGTTTGATCAGCTTTTCCGCCTTCAGGGCCTGCTGGGCACCAGCAAGCCGGTTCAGCTCATTTCTGGCTATCGCTCGATTGATACCAATAATGAACTGCGCGCCCACAGTCGCGGGGTAGCGAAAAAAAGCTATCACACGAAGGGACAGGCAATGGACTTCCATATTGAAGGCGTTTCGTTAGCCAATATTCGCAAAGCTGCGTTATCTATGCGCGCAGGTGGTGTAGGATATTACCCCAGCAGCAACTTTGTGCATATTGATACCGGTCCGGTTCGGCACTGGTAATAACGAAACACAGGAGCAGTATGAACTATCGTATTATTCCGGTTACCGCGTTCTCCCAGAATTGTTCATTGATCTGGTGCGAACAGACTAAACTGGCCGCGCTTGTCGATCCCGGCGGTGACGCTGAGAAGATCAAGCAGGAAGTCGCCGACAGCGGCGTGACGCTCATGCAGATTTTACTGACGCATGGTCACCTCGACCATGTGGGTGCAGCGGCTGAACTGGCTGAACACTACGGCGTGCCGATAGTCGGTCCGGAAAAAGAAGATGAGTTCTGGCTGCAGGGGTTACCCGCCCAAAGCCGCATGTTTGGCCTGGATGAGTGTCAGCCACTGACGCCCGATCGCTGGCTGAACGAAGGAGAGCGCGTTAGCATAGGGAATGTGACTTTACAGGTGTTGCATTGTCCTGGGCATACGCCAGGCCATATCGTCTTCTTTGATGACCAGTCCCGTCTGCTGATTTCCGGCGATGTGATTTTCAAAGGTGGCGTAGGACGCAGCGATTTTCCGCGCGGCGATCACGGTCAACTGATTCAGTCGATTAAACAGAAGTTATTGCCGCTGGGTGATGATGTAACGTTTATCCCTGGACACGGTCCGATGTCGACGCTGGGCTATGAACGGCTCCATAACCCGTTCCTTCAGGATGAAATGCCTGTCTGGTAACCCGAATAAAAAAAGCCTGCATAACGCAGGCTTTTTTATGGGCGCAAATTACAGTACGGCGACAATCGCTTCGCACAGTGGCGCCATGTTGTCAGGCGTCATGCCTGCAACGTTCACGCGGCCAGAGGCCACGGCGTACACGCCAAACTCTTCACGCAGACGCAGAACCTGCTCTTTGGTCAGGCCGCTGAATGAGAACATGCCGTTCTGTTTGATGATAAAGCTGAAGTCGCGATCCGCGCCTTTCTCAGCCAGGGTGTTCACAAACAGCAGGCGCATGCGCTGAATACGCTGACGCATATCGTTCAGCTCTTGTTCCCAGATAGCGCGCAGCGCATCGTTGCTCAGGATAGTCGCAACAACAGACGCACCGTGTGCCGGTGGGTTAGAGTAGTTAGCGCGGATAACCGATTTCATCTGGCTGAACGCACGATCGACGGTCTCTTCGTTAGCGGCAACCAGCGTACAGGCACCCACGCGCTCATTGTACAGACCAAAGTTCTTGGAGTAGGAGCTTGCGACAATCAGCTCCTGGTGCACGGCGGCGAACGCGCGCAGGCCTTCGGCATCTTCTTCCAGACCACGGGCGAAGCCCTGGTAGGCAAAATCAAACAGCGGCAGCCAGCCTTTCTCTACGGACAGCTTCGCCAGGTGTTGCCACTGCTCAAGCGTCGGGTCGATACCGGTTGGGTTGTGGCAGCAGCCGTGGAACAGCACCACGTCACCTGCCTGCGCCTCGCTCAGGCTCGCCAGCAGGCCGTCAAAGTCGAGAGAGTGGTTTGCCGCGTCGTAGTAGGCGTATTCACGCACTTCCAGACCCGCAGAGTTAAACACGCTCTTGTGGTTCGGCCAGCTTGGGTTGCTTACCCATACGCGCTTAACAGAAGTGTTTTTCGCAAGGAAATCCGCCGCCACGCGCAGCGCACCGGTACCGCCTGGGGTCTGTGCTGTGCGGGCACGTTTGTCACTCACAATTGCACTGCCTTTACCGAACAGCAGCTCCTGGGTGCAGCGACCAAATTCAGGGATACCATCAATACCGAGGTAGTTTTTGGTGGTTTCGTTTTCCAGCAGATACTGCTCAGCTTTCTTAACGCTGGTCAGTACCGGAGTTTTGCCGGTTTCATCTTTATATACACCAATACCCAGGTTGATTTTGCCAGGGCGGTCGTCGGCACGAAACAGATCGGCCAGGCCCAGAATCGGGTCGGCAGGAGCGGCGGTAATGTTCTCAAACATGACGAAGTTCCATTGTGATTACAGAAGTGAAATCCGCTATCAGGTTAACGGTAGATTTACAAAATGCCAACCGTTTGCGACGAAAAGCGTGCGGCTTTTCAAAAGTCGCCATTATTTTCTGTCAGGCATAAAAAAACAGGGCCGAAGCCCTGTTCATTAAGCATATAACAAAGTGGTGTTCTGATTAGAACTGGTAGGTTACGCCAACGGTAGCCTGGTTGTCAGAGCCAACCCAGCTGGTGGACGCATCTTTGTCGTCCAGCAGGTTGAAGCGGTAGTCACCGTACACGTTGAAGTTCTTGTTGAAGTAGTAAGTCGCACCAGTGGTGATGTATTTCGCCAGGTCACGGTCGCCGATGCCGTTCAGGTCTTTACCTTTGGACTGAACGTAAGAAACGGAAGGACGCAGGCCGAAGTCGAACTGGTACTGAGCGATAACTTCGAAGTTCTGAGTCTTGTTAGCAATGTTATAAACATTACCATCATCATTCGGAACATAGTTTTCGCCGCTGTTACCCAGGCGGCTCATGTTGCGAGTCTCTGCATAAACGGTCGCGAGGTAGATGTTGTTTGCGTCGTATTTCGCGCCAACAGCCCAGGATTCAGCTTTATCGCCTTTACCATCTTTTTTCTGCTCAAGCGTACGGTTAGCGGTGCTGTAGGCACCGATCAGACCGAAGCCTTCGCCGAACTCGTAGCCCAGTGACAGACCAACGCCGTCGCCGTTTGCTTCATTCAGGTTTTTACGATCGTTTTTACCCTGGTATTGAACGCCAAAGTTCAGACCATCAACCAGACCGAAGAAGTTGTTGTTACGGTAGGTCAGCAGGCCAGTAGAACGGCTGGTCATGTAGTTATCAACATAACCGCCACCCCAGGTTTCGCCAGAGAAGGATGGAGCCATATCGGTGTAGGATTCTACGTCATACACGATACCGTAGTTACGACCGTAGTCCAGAGAACCCGCGTCAGCGATTTTCAGGCCAGCGAAAGCCAGACGAGTTACGTTAGTCTGGTCACCTTCAGCTGCACCGGCGCGTGCACGGTATTCCCACTGGCCGTAACCGGTCAGCTGATCATTGATCTGAGTTTCGCCTTTGAAGCCGATCTGGCCATAAGAGGAGTCAGCGTTTTTGTGTACGCCAGAAGTGGTGAAGCCGTGTTCACCCACAACTTTACCGTAGAAGTCCAGCTTGTTGCCGTTCTTGTTATAGATTTCTGCAGCGTTAGCTGCACCGGCTACCAGCAGGGCAGGGATTACCACTGCCAGAATATTGCGCTTCATCATTATTTATTACCCTCATTGGTTTTTTTATGACACTCGCCACTGCCGTCAATAAATTCTGTCAATAAATATTTCCGGAACTATTGATGAGAGTTAGGTGTCTTTATGTATCTGACAGGCATCTTTCCATTCGCCGAAGCGTTTCGCTAGCCTGAAAGTGCTACAATTCTCAAGATTGAGTAACAGAAAGAAAATATGTGTAACTAAATATGTATTTTTGGGAACTTTGTGAACCACCTCAAACTTCAGAGTGCCCTGGCGAATTAAACAACAGAGCATATCCTATATATATGAATTCCTTATGATTAATTTGGATAAAGGCAATTCATATAAACAGACGCTAAACGACCCGTTTTTTCTTATGACTCCTGAAAGCCTTCTGGATGGCTGTAAAAATGGTTGAAATTTGTGCTATTACCCGATGGTGAAATAATCGCAATAAGAATAGGGTTTATTTTTTGTGGCTGGATGTTTCGCGGAAACAAAACGTAACAGGTAGTGGTTGTGACGGGGCGAAGGTTTAAAGACGCTGACTTTAAGCTGACGAAAACTGACAATACAGAATAAAATAATGGCCAGCATCTGCTGGCCATTTTAGTCTTTTAGCGATTAGAAGCTGGCGTTACGTGGAGTACGTGGGAACGGAATCACGTCGCGTACGTTCTGAACACCGGTCACGTAGGCAATCAGACGCTCGAAGCCCAGACCAAAACCGGCGTGCGGTACGGTACCGTAACGGCGTAGATCGCGGTACCAGCTGTAATCAGCTGGGTTGAGCCCCATCTCTTCCATACGCGCGTCCAGCACGTCAAGACGCTCTTCACGCTGAGAGCCACCGATGATTTCACCAATGCCCGGCGCCAGGACGTCCATCGCTGCCACGGTTTTACCGTCTTCGTTAAGGCGCATATAGAAGGCCTTAATGTCTTTCGGGTAGTTTTTAACGACAACCGGCGCTTTGAAATGCTTCTCGGCCAGATAGCGCTCGTGCTCAGACGCCAGGTCTACGCCCCAGTAAACCGGGTTCTCGAACTTCTCACCGCATTTCTCGAGGATCGCCACCGCGTCGGTGTAGTCCACCTTCGCAAAGTCGGCTGAGACAAAACGTTCCAGGCGCGCTACAGCATCGCTGTCTACGCGTTCTGCAAAGAATTTCATGTCGTCAGGACGCTCTTCAAGCACCGCTTTGAAGACGTACTTGAGCATCGCTTCCGCCAGGCCCGCAACATCGTCCAGGTTGGCGAACGCCACTTCAGGCTCCAGCATCCAGAATTCCGCCAGGTGACGGCTGGTGTTGGAGTTTTCGGCACGGAAGGTTGGGCCAAAGGTGTAGATCTTAGACAGCGCACAGGCGTACGTTTCGCCGTTGAGCTGACCGGATACGGTCAGGAAGGCCTCTTTACCAAAGAAGTCTTTGTCATAGTCCACTTTACCTTCCGGCGTGCGCGGCAGGTTTTCCATGTCCAGCGTCGAGACGCGGAACATCTCACCGGCACCTTCTGTGTCGGACGCAGTGATCAGCGGGGTAGACACCCAGAAGTAACCCTGTTCATCGAAGAAACGATGCAGCGCCTGCGCCAGCGTATGACGCACGCGCGCCACCGCACCAATCAGGTTGGTACGCGGACGCAGGTGGGCCACTTCACGCAGATATTCGATGCTGTGACGTTTAGCCGCCATCGGATAGGTATCCGGATCTTCAACCCAGCCGGTGACTTCAATGGCAGAAGCCTGAATTTCGAAGCTCTGGCCCTGACCCGGTGATGCTACAACCACGCCGGTGACAATAACGGAACAGCCCGTTGTCAGGTGCAGAACGTCATCATTGTAATTGGGCAGAGAATTATTAATGACGGCCTGTACAGGATCAAAGCAGGAACCGTCATAGACGGCGAGGAAGGAGATGCCAGCTTTAGAATCTCGGCGGGTACGCACCCATCCGCGCACGGTGACTTCCTGGTCAACGGCGACACGGCCCTGGAGTACGTCGGCTACAGGCACAACGCTCATAATATTCTCTCTGTTAATAGTCGGAAAAAATAAACACTTGTCCACCCTTATGGGGGGATATCTATGTTACCTGCCATCCGCTATCAGACAAGTAAATTTCGCAGTCAAAAGAGAAGAATTGAGAAATAAATAAGGGAAGGGAGCCATAAAGGCTCCCGTAAGCGCTTAACTGGCTTTTTTAATCAAGGGGAGATCGAACGCTTTGCGCAATGCGCGGACAAACGCTTTGTCATGGCAGATGGTTTTACCCGGACTGTCGGAGAGTTTCGCCACCGGCTTGCCGTTACATTCCACCAGCTTTATCACGATATTCAGAGGTTTTACCTGAGGAATGTCGCAGGTCAACCGGGTACCAATCCCGAAACTCAGGTTCACTCTGGTGTTGAAATGACGATAGAGTTCGACCGCTTTCGCCAGGTCGAGATTATCCGAGAAGACGAGCACTTTGCTCATCGGGTCAATGCCAAGTTTCTCGTAATGGGCAATCGCTTTCTCGCCCCACTCGATCGGATCCCCTGAATCGTGGCGTAACCCCTGATATCGCTCTGCAAATTCAGGTCCAAAGTCGCGAAGGAAGGCATCCATCGTAATGCAGTCGGTGAGGGCGATCCCGAGTTGATTCGGGTACTCCTCAAGCCATGCGGCCAGCGCCGCTCGCTGGCTGTTGGCCAGATCAGGGCTGATCTGCTGATGCGCCTGGAACCACTCGTGCGCCTGGGTGCCCATCGGCGTCAGGTTGAGGCGACGGGCCAGATCGTAGTTACTGGTGCCCACGAACCACGGCTCCTGCTGCAGACGTTTAACGATGGCCTCCTGTACGTCGCGCGAAAAACGGCGCCGCGTACCAAAGTCCATCAGGCGGAAGCGGGACATGTCCAGCCCTGCGGTCAGCGTGGAGAAGGCTGCGAGTTTGTTTTCCAGTGAGGAGACAGCCTGCGCTACGCCTTTTTCCGGCGAACGGTAGCGGTGAGCCAGTTCACTGATCACCGCCAGAAGCGGCACTTCCCACATGATCACTTCCCGCCACGGACCTTCAAGGCGAATATCCAGCTTGCCGTTATCGTTAAGCACGGTGACCTGCTCCGGCTTATAGCGGAAATCGCGCAGCCAGTTCAGATAGTCGGCTTTGAAGAAAGGCAGGCCAGAAAGCCACTGATATTCCTCGTCCTGCAGCGTCAGATGCTGCATAGCACCGACCTGTTCACGAATGGCGTCAGCATAGATACCGAGCAAGTCGTCGCCACGGCAGCGGAATTCCGCCGCGACGTGAACGTCATAGTAGTGGTGGAAAACGGCTTGCTGCATATGCAGTTTATACGCGTCGGTATCCAGCAACGTATGCAGAACTGGAGAAGCGAATTGAGTCATAGGTGCGCAGTAGCATCCTCTCACAGGAGCGTTTAGTACAATAAACAACTCCGGAGTATACCTTGTTTAGTGATTTATTGAACCCCGATCACAACATAAGCGCGTTTTATGGTCGAGGGCATTTTGTGCCCCGTGTTATACAAATGTAGCAAAAAAGGGTTTTGACCCTGAAAAGATGAACATTCTGCATAGCGCGATTTGCGCAACAGGAATATATTGAAACGTTACTCGACAAACGATGCATAAGGTTTTCTATGACACAACAGCCACAAGCCAAATACCGCCACGACTACCGTGCGCCGGATTACCTGATTAGCGAAATCGATCTGACTTTTGACCTGGATGCCACTAAAACCGTTGTTACGGCGGTGAGTCAGGTGACGCGCCACAGCGCAACTGCCGTGCCGCTGCGTCTGGATGGCGAAGACCTGACGCTGGTCTCCCTGCATATTAACGATGAAGCCTGGTCGGACTATAAAGAAGAAAACAACCAGCTGGTCATCGACAACCTGCCGGAACAGTTTACGCTGCGCATCGTGAATGAAATCAGCCCGGCCGCCAACACCGCGCTGGAAGGGCTTTACCAGTCTGGCGTGGCGCTGTGTACCCAGTGTGAAGCGGAAGGGTTCCGCCACATTACCTGGTATCTCGATCGCCCGGACGTCCTGGCGCGCTTCACCACCAAAATCATCGCCGATAAAACCCTGTATCCCTTCCTGCTCTCCAACGGCAACCGCGTAGGTGAAGGCGAGCTGGAGAATGGCCGTCACTGGGTTCAGTGGCAGGATCCGTTCCCGAAACCGTGCTACCTGTTTGCGCTGGTGGCGGGGGACTTCGACGTGCTGCGTGACACCTTCAAAACGCGCTCAGGCCGCGAGGTGGCGCTGGAGCTGTTCGTAGACCGCGGTAACCTTGACCGCGCGCCGTGGGCGATGACCTCGCTCATCAACTCCATGAAGTGGGACGAAGAGCGCTTCGGCCTCGAATATGACCTCGACATCTATATGATCGTCGCCGTTGATTTCTTCAACATGGGCGCAATGGAGAATAAAGGCCTCAACGTCTTTAACTCCAAATACGTGCTGGCGCGAACCGATACCGCTACCGATAAAGATTATCTCGATATCGAACGCGTCATCGGCCACGAATATTTCCACAACTGGACCGGTAACCGCGTCACCTGTCGCGACTGGTTCCAGCTGAGCCTGAAAGAGGGCCTGACCGTCTTCCGCGATCAGGAGTTCAGCTCCGATCTGGGTTCACGCGCGGTGAACCGCATCAACAACGTGCGTACCATGCGCGGCCTGCAGTTTGCGGAAGATGCCAGCCCAATGGCGCACCCGATCCGCCCGGATAAAGTCATCGAAATGAACAACTTCTACACCCTGACGGTGTATGAGAAGGGCGCAGAAATTATCCGCATGATCCACACCCTGCTGGGTGAAGAGAACTTCCAGAAAGGGATGCAGCTCTACTTCGAGCGTCATGACGGCAGCGCGGCCACCTGCGACGATTTCGTGCAGGCGATGGAAGATGCCTCTAATGTCGATCTTTCCCACTTCCGCCGCTGGTACAGCCAGGCCGGTACGCCAATTGTTACCGTCAAAGACGACTACAATCCGGAAACCGAGCAGTACACGCTGACCATCAGTCAGCGCACGCCGCCGACGGCAGAGCAGGAAGAGAAATACCCGCTGCATATTCCGTTCAGCATTGAGCTGTACGATAACGAAGGCAAAGTCATCCCACTGCAGAAGGGCGGCCACCCGGTACACCACGTATTGAACGTGACCCAGGCCGAGCAGACCTTTATCTTTGATAACGTCTACTTCCAGCCGGTGCCTGCTCTGCTGTGCGAATTCTCCGCGCCGGTGAAGCTGGAGTACAAGTGGAGCGATCAGCAGCTGACGTTCCTGATGCGTCACTCGCGCAACGATTTCTCCCGCTGGGATGCGGCGCAAAGCCTGCTGGCGACCTACATCAAGATCAACGTAAACCGTCACCAGCAGGGCCAGCCGCTGTCGCTGCCTGTGCACGTGGCTGACGCGTTCCGCGCGATCCTGCTGGATGAGAGGATTGACCCGGCGCTGGCCGCTGAAATTCTGACCCTGCCGTCAGCAACGGAAATCGCCGAGTTGTTCGAGATTATCGATCCGATCGCGATCGTGGCGGTGCGTGAAGCGCTGACCCGTACGCTGGCTGCTGAGCTGGCGGACGAGTTCCTCGCCATTTATAACGCCAACAAGCTTGATGCTTATCGCGTTGAGCACGCGGACATTGGTAAACGTTCTCTGCGTAATACCTGCCTGCGCTACCTGGCGTTTGGTGAAACCGAGCTGGCGAACACCCTAGTGAGCAAGCAGTATCATGAAGCGGATAACATGACCGACGCGCTGGCCGCGCTGGGTGCAAGCGTTGCCGCTGAGCTGCCGTGCCGCGACGCGCTGATGCAGGAGTACGACGACAAGTGGCATCAGGATGGCCTGGTGATGGACAAGTGGTTCATCCTGCAGGCGACCAGCCCGGCGGCCGATGCGCTCAGCAACGTGCGCAGCCTGCTGAAGCATCGTTCCTTTACACTGAGCAATCCGAACCGCGTGCGTTCGCTGATTGGCGCGTTTGCAAGCAGCAACCCGGCCGCGTTCCACGCCGAAGACGGCAGCGGTTATCAGTTCATGGTGGAAATGCTGACCGAGCTGAACAGCCGTAACCCGCAGGTGGCGTCGCGCCTGATTGAGCCGCTGATCCGTCTGAAACGCTACGATGCGAAGCGTCAGGCGAAAATGCGTGCCGCGCTTGAGCAGCTGAAAGGGCTGGAAAACCTGTCTGGCGATCTGTACGAGAAGATTGCTAAAGCCTTAGCGTAATAAAAGTTAACCCGGCCCTCTCCCTGTGGGAGAGGGCCGGGGTGAGGGCATCAGGCATTAGCCTTAGCTCGCTGTAACTCCGTACCTCCACGCTTCATCACCCGATCCAGCACTTCCGCTTCCAGCTCCGCCAGTCTTGCCGAGCCCACGCGACGAGGCCGCGGAAGATCTACCGTCAGATCCAGACCTATTTTGCCATCTTCTATTAACAGCACCCGGTCGGCCATTGCGACGGCTTCGCTCACGTCATGCGTCACCAGCAGTACCGTAAAGCCGTGTGCCTGCCAGAGAGATCCAATCAAATCCTGCATTTCGATTCGCGTCAGGGCGTCGAGCGCGCCCAGCGGTTCATCAAGCAACAGCAGGCCCGGACGGTGAATTAACGCGCGCGCCAGCGCCACGCGCTGCTTCTGCCCACCCGAAAGGGCTGCAGGCCATTCATCGGCTCGATTTTCCAGCCCAACGGCGGCCAGCGCCTGGCGGGCTTCATCCCGCCAGTTGCCCTTAAGACCGAGCCCGACATTATCGATAACCGATTTCCACGGCAGCAGGCGCGCGTCCTGGAACATCATGCGGGTATCGTCCTGGATATTCGAAAGCGGCGTTGTCCCTGCCAGAATGTCGCCGCCGTTGGGGGCTTCCAGTCCGGCCAGAAGCCGTAGCAGGGTACTCTTTCCGCCGCCGCTGCGCCCGACAACTGCCACAAACTGTCCGGCGGGAATATGCAGATCCAGCCCGTTAAGAATGGTGTTATCGCCGTAGCGTTTGGTGACGCCGTTCAGCAGTAGCGGTGTCCCCTGATTCAGTCGTGCAGTATTCATGCTTTCGCCTCCTGAAGGGTATAGGCCGGGTTCCAGCGCAGCCAGCTGCGCTCCAGCCACTGCGCGCTGACGTCGGCGAGTTTGCCGAGCAGGGCGTAAAGAATAATCGCAACCACCACCACGTCCGTTTGCAGGAATTCGCGGGCGTTCATCGCCAGGTAGCCAATCCCGGAGTTGGCCGAGATGGTTTCCGCCACAATCAGCGTTAGCCACATCAGGCCGAGCGCGAAACGCACCCCGACTATAATGGAGGGCAGGGCGCCCGGCAGGATCACGTGAATAAACAGGGAAAAACCGGACAAGCCGTAGCTACGCGCCATCTCGACCAGACCGCGATCGATATTGCGGATGCCGTGCCAGGTGTTGATGTAAATGGGGAACAGCGTGCCCAGCGCCACGAGGAAAATCTTGGCGCTCTCATCAATTCCAAACCACAGGATAACCAGCGGGATCAGCGCCAGATGCGGCACGTTGCGCAGCATCTGGATGGAGGTGTCCAGCAGCCGCTCGCCCCAGCGTGAAAGACCGCTGATCAGGCCCAGGACCAGACCGATGCTGCCGCCGATGGAAAACCCGATCGCCGCGCGCCAGGAGCTGATCGCCAGGTGCTGCCACAGCTCACCGCTGACGCTCAGCGACCAGAACGCTTCTACAACACCCTCCGGAGAGGGCAGAATGCGGCTCGACAGCCAGCCGGTGGACGACGCGAGCTGCCAGAGAGCCACAATGCCGACGGGTAAAAACCACGGCGCGGCGCGCAGCAGCCATTTTTGTGAGGTGGCAGACATGGTCACTCCTTAGCTCTGCGCGGCTTTGCGTGGAATAAACTCGTTCGCCACGGCTTCGCCCTGAAGCTGAAGCCGCTGCGGCTGTGGAATTTCCGGAATGGCGACATCCAGATGCGGGAATAACAGCTCGCCCACCTTGTACGCCTCTTCCAGATGCGGATAGCCGGAGAGAATGAAGCTGTCGATACCCAGCTCGGCGTATTCGTTGATACGTGCAGCTACGGTCGGTCCGTCGCCCACCAGCGCCGTGCCCGCACCGCCGCGCACCAGACCAACGCCTGCCCACAGGTTCGGGCTGATCTCCAGATTCTCGCGCTTGCCGTTGTGCAGGGATGCCATCCGGTGCTGCCCGACGGAGTCGGTTTTGGCAAATGCGGCCTGGGCTCTGGCGATCGTTTCATCATCCAGATGGGAGATCAGGCGGTCCGCCGCCTGCCAGGCTTCTTCACTGGTTTCGCGCACAATCACATGCAGGCGAATGCCGAAGCGCACCTTACGGCCATGGGCGGCCGCCTTAGCGCGTACCTGGGCAATTTTTTCTTTCACCAGCTCAGGCGGTTCGCCCCAGGTCAAATAGAGATCGACCTGTTCTGCCGCCAGATCCTGGGCTACATCCGACGATCCGCCAAAATAGAGCGGCGGTCGCGGCTGCTGTACCGGCGGGAAGTAGAGTTTCGCGTCACGAACGTGGATATGCTTGCCTTCAAAGGTAACGGTTTCACCTTCCAGCAGGCGTCGCCAGACGCGGGTGAACTCGGCGGAAGCTTCATAGCGTTCGGTATGGTCGAGGAACACGCCGTCGCCTGCCAGCTCCTGCGGATCGCTGCCCGTCACCAGGTTAAACAGGGCGCGGCCGTTGGATAGTCTGTCCAGCGTTGCCGCCTGGCGTGCCGCCACGGTAGGGGAGACGACGCTTGGACGTAACGCAACCAGGAACTTCAGACGCTGGGTGACCGGAATCATTGATGCGGCGACCAGCCAGGCATCTTCACATGAACGTCCGGTCGGGATGAGCACCCCAGTGAAACCGATTCGGTCCGCCGCCTGCGCAATCTGCTGCAGGTAGCCGTGGTCAACCGGGCGCGAGCCCTCTTCTGTACCAAGATAGTGTCCATCACCGTGGGTGGGTAAAAACCAGAAAAGATTCAGACTCATGATTTAGCTCCTTCTTTGCCTGCGGGCTGCCAGATGCGTTCGCGAATAGTGACCTGTTTTGGCACCAGGTGGTTTTGATAGAAAAGGTCAGCCGTTTGTTGCTGAAGCGCGGCGACGTGTGCGTCCACCGGGGTAATGGTGGTCGGCGGACGGTGGTTGAGATAGCTCGCGATCACCGGCTCAGGTAAGCCCATGGTTTTCGCCAGCAGGGAAATGCTCTCCTGACGCTGGGTCTGGGTCAGGGCATCGGCCTGGGTAAAGGTATCCAGCACGCCCTGAATAAATGCGCCGTTCTTTTCCGCATAAGGACGTGCGGCCAGATAGAACGAGCCGGTCTGCTTCAGCGTGGTACCGTCTTTCAGCACGCGAACGCCGCCCTGCAGCAATGCGGCGGAGTAGTACGGGTCCCAGATGGCCCAGGCATCAACGTTCTTCTGCTGGAACGCGGCGCGCGCGTCAGCGGGAGTCAGGTAGACGGGCTGAATGTCGGTGAACTTGAGTCCGGCCTCTTGCAGAGCTCGCAGCAAAAGGTTGTGTGAGCTGGAACCTTTCTGGAAAGCAACTTTATGTCCTCTAAGGTCGGCGACGCTTTTAATGTCGCTGTTTTCAGGCACCAGGATCACCTCGGCCTTCGGCTTGGGCGGCTCAACGCCTACATAGACGAGGTCCGCTCCCGCGGCCTGTGCGAAGATCGGCGGAATATCGCCCGTGCTGCCAAGATCGATACTGCCCACGTTAAGGGCCTCCAGCATCTGCGGGCCGGCAGGGAACTCCACCCAGGAGAATTTGGTGTCCGGGAAGCGTTTTTCCAGAAGCTGGTGGCTTTTCGCCAGCACCATGCTGACGCTGCCTTTCTGATACCCGATGCGTAAACTTTCCGGAGCCGTTTCTGCGGCATGGGCCAGCGAGGTAAGGGCCATCAGACCTGCCAGACCGATACGGGTGAACGTTTTAAACATGTGCGACTCCTTGAGGCTGACCAAACGCCGGGGCCTGGATATCCCTGCGGTGAAGGGCATGCCAGAACGTTTCCAGAGCGTTATCGAGGCGGGTTTGCAGGTTGGGCGTAAAGTGTGGTTTGTGTTGATAATCGATAACCTGGGAGTCATCGGCGAAAACGCCGTGGAGGATCTCCTGCGCTTTCAGCGCGTTCAGCACCGGCTTCAGGGCATAATCTACGGCCAGTAGATGGGCAACCGTACCGCCCGTTGCCAGCGGCAGCACGACTTTGCCGTCCAGGGCGCGTTCCGGAAGCAGATCGAGCAGGGTTTTCAGCGCGCCGGAAAAAGAGGCTTTATAAATGGGCGTTGCCACTATTAAGCCGTCTGCGCCGTTAAGCTGCTCGATGAGGGTTTTCAGCGCGGGGCTGTCGAAACGGGCGTAGAGCAAATCTTCAGGCTCGAAGTTATGCAGGTTCCAGTGGCACACTTCCACATCCAGAGCATTCAATTTTTCACGGGCATATTCCAGCAGGGCGCTGGAGCGCGATGGGAATCGTGGACTTCCGGCCAGGGTAATGACGCGCATACTTCCTCCTTATAACTAATTGTTTGCTTTTATCTAACATTCATAACAATTTTAAGGAGTGTGACACCGCACGTTTATTCCACTAAATGATTTATCTGCAATTAAAATGCGAAAAAGTGCATAAGAAATTGACGGGAAGGTAAACGATTGCGTTTTACGCTGATTTTTTGCCGCAGGTCAATTCCCTTTCGCGCCTGGATCGCCCATAATCCCCTCCCGGTTTGCACACCGGGAATCCAGGAGAGTTCATGTACTACCCCTTCGTTCGTAAAGCCCTTTTCCAGCTCGACCCTGAGCGCGCTCATGAATTTACATTCCAGCAATTACGTCGTATTACCGGAACGCCGCTGGCCGCTCTGGTGCGTCAGAATGTGCCGGTAAAACCTGTGCAGTGCATGGGGCTGACCTTTAAAAATCCGCTGGGTCTGGCGGCCGGTCTGGACAAAAATGGCGAGTGCATTGATGCCCTGGGCGCAATGGGCTTTGGCTCCATTGAAATCGGTACCGTCACCCCGCGCCCGCAGCCGGGAAATGACAAGCCGCGCCTGTTCCGACTGGTGGAAGCCGAAGGGCTGATCAACCGCATGGGCTTTAATAACCTCGGTGTTGATCACCTGGTTGAGAATGTAAAAAAAGCCCATTTTGACGGGATATTAGGCATCAATATCGGCAAAAATAAAGACACGCCGGTAGAGCAGGGTAAAGATGACTATCTGATTTGTATGGAAAAAGTCTACGCCTATGCCGGTTATATTGCGGTGAATATTTCTTCACCCAATACCCCGGGGCTGCGCTCTTTACAATATGGCGAAGCGCTGGACGATCTTCTGAGTGCCATTAAAAATAAACAAAATGAACTTCAGTCGATCCACCATAAATATGTTCCGGTCGCGGTTAAGATCGCCCCGGATCTTTCTCCCGAAGAATTGATCCAGGTTGCCGACAGTTTGGTTCGCCATAATATTGATGGTGTGATTGCAACCAATACCACCCTCGATCGTTCCCTCGTGCAGGGAATGAAAAACTGTGACGAAGCGGGTGGGTTAAGTGGCCGTCCGGTACAATTAAAAAGCACCGAAATTATTCGCGCCCTGTCTGCGGAATTAAAAGGTCGTCTGCCGATTATTGGCGTCGGCGGCATTGACTCCGTGATTGCTGCGCGCGAGAAAATGGCGGCGGGTGCGTCGCTGGTGCAGATCTATTCCGGCTTTATTTTTAAAGGACCGCCGCTGATTAAAGAAATCGTTACTCATATCTAATCTTTTCTCTTAATCAGACAACCAGGGCTTTATTTCCAGCCCTGGTTGTTTTATATTCCGTCACTGTTGCTTATTTAGTCATTATAGTCTTTTATTAATGGTGTTATAAACGAGGCGGCAAACAGGACATTTTTAGAACAGGACGTTTGGGGACGGGAGAGACACATGCGAATTAAACCTGACGATAACTGGCGCTGGTATTTTTGCGACGAGCATGACCGAATGATGCTCGACTTAGCCAATGGCATGTTGTTTCGTTCTCGTTTTGCCCGCCGAATGTTAACCCCGGATGCGTTTTCCCCGTCGGGCTTTTGCGTTGACGATGCTGCGCTTTATTTCTCCTTTGAGGAAAAATGCCGCGATCTGGTGCTCTCTAAAGAGCAGCGCGCTGAGCTGGTATTAAATGCGCTGGTGGCTATCCGTTTCCTGAAACCGCAAATGCCAAAGAGCTGGCATTTCCTGCCCCACGGCATGAACTGGACCCCGGCAACGGGCGATGCGGCGAGCGTAAATCTGAGCGATACCGCAGAAGAGGTGAGCCTGCTGGTGGTTGAGCCTGGCGAAAATGCTGCACTCTGTCTGCTGGCGCAGCCCGGCGTAACGATTGCCGGGCGGACGATGCAGCTTGGGGATGCTATTAAGGTCATGAACGACAGGCTGAAGCCCCAGCTTCGCGTGGATGCTTTCAGCCTCGAGCAGGCGGTTTAAGCTTCCAGCTGTACGGACGTTTTCGGGACGCAGCTACAGCACAGAATTGTGCCGTCACTTCCAATTGCTGATTTTTTCAGCGCACTCACTTCGCCATCCACCAGCCTGATGCGGCAGCAACCGCAAATTCCCGCGCGACAGGAATAGGGGATGCGGATCCCTGCTTGTTCCAGTTGCTCAAGCAATACCTGTTGGTTATTACCCCGGATCACGTTGCCCTGCCAGTGAATCTCTACCGCAGCGGCGACGTTTGTCTCCACGTCGACAAACTCCTCTTCCTGACCCGAGCCGTAAACCCTTGCTGGCCCACGGGCGAGCACTTCTACCTCATCACCGACGCGGATCGCGCCGCTGGAGCGCGGGATCAGGTTCTGGCCGAAATCCACATCGCCGTTGTCCTGCGCGGTACGGAATGACTGCAATGTCTTCAACGGTTCGCCGGAAGGGTGCTTCTGGCCTTTCTCCGGGCTTACCGTCGTGAAAATGCAGCGGCTGCACGGCTTCACCACGTCAAAAATGACGCTGCCAATGCGGATCACTTTCCAGGTGTCTTCATCCCAGGCGTCTGCGCCCGTTACTACCAGGTTCGGACGGAACTGTTCCATCTGAACGCTGGCTTTGCAGCGGCCTTGCAAATCACGCAGTGAAGCTTCGTTAGTCAGCAGGAACGGGAAGCCATCGGCGAAGGAGAGGGGAACGGCGTCGTGGCGCTTCACGCGACGCGTCAGTTCAGGCCCAACCCAGCGCAGCTGCACGTCGCGGGAGAAGAAGCCGCTCAGCCAGCGGTTAATCTCATCCGGTGCGATGCGCGCGGTAAAATGATTGCCCCACACTTCCGTCGGCGCATCGACGGGCGCAAAATCAGCAAAGCGAATCACCGCGCTGGAACCGTCCGGCGCGGTAAGGTGCAAACCGTCATGAAGCGGGGAAGGGGTAAAGCGAACCATCTGAGGGAACTGGCGTGCGGTAATGAACGTACCGTCAGGCTCGGTGACCATAAAAATACGATCGAAGGCAAATCCGCTCATATCGGCCAGCGCGTGAGAGACGCCGATGCCGCGCATGGATTTCACCGGATGAATAAAAAGCCTGGATAACGTCGCCACTGCACACTCCCTCGAATGAAAATAAGCCTTCAACTTTATGACATACACGTCATATTAGCTATAATGCGCGACAATTTTCTAAGAGTAAAAGTGACGATATGAATTCTCTGTTTGCCAGTACGGCCCGTGGGCTGGAAGAGCTGTTAAAAACTGAACTGGAAAGCCTGGGCGCGCAAGAGTGCCAGGTGGTTCAGGGTGGTGTCCATTTTGAGGGCGACACGCGGCTTATTTACCAGAGCCTGATGTGGAGCCGCCTGGCGTCGCGCATCATGCTGCCGATGAAGGAGTGCAAGGTCTATAGCGACCTTGATCTCTATACCGGCGTACAGATGATCGACTGGACAGAGATCTTCACCCCGAATGCTACCTTTGCGGTGCATTTCAACGGCGTGAACGACGAGATCCGCAACAGCCAGTACGGTGCCCTGCGCGTAAAAGACGCCATTGTGGACTGCTTCACCCGTAAAAATAAGGAACGTCCCAACGTCGATCGTGAAAACCCGGATCTGCGTATTAACGTCTGGCTGAACGGCGACACGGCAAGCATCTCTCTCGATCTGAGCGGCGCGGGCCTGCACCTGCGCGGCTACCGCGATCGTACCGGTATGGCACCCATCAAAGAGACCCTGGCGGCCGCCATTGTGATGCGCTCCGGCTGGCAGCCGGGCACGCCGCTGCTCGATCCGATGTGCGGTTCCGGTACGTTGCTGATTGAAGCGGCCATGCTGGCCACCGACCGCGCGCCGGGACTGCACCGCGGCCAGTGGGGCTTCAAAGGCTGGGCGCAGCACGATGAAGCGCTCTGGAAAGAGGTCAAAGACGACGCGCAGACCCGCGCACGTAAGGGGCTGGCGGAATATACCTCTCATTTCTACGGCTCCGATAGCGACCCGCGCGTCATTGAGCGCGCGCGCAGTAACGCCCGCCGTGCCGGTATCGGCGAACTGGTCACCTTCGAAGTGAAAGACGTGGCGAACCTGACCAACCCGCTGCCAAAAGGCCCGTACGGTACCGTGATCAGCAACCCGCCATATGGCGAACGTCTCGACAGCGAACCGGCGCTGATTGCCCTGCACAGCCTGCTGGGCCGCAACATGAAGGACCACTTTGGCGGCTGGAACCTGTCTCTGTTCAGCGCCTCGCCGGAACTGCTGAGCTGCCTGCAGCTGCGTGCCGATCGCCAGTTTAAGGCGAAAAACGGCCCGCTGGACTGCGTGCAGAAAAACTACCATCTGGCGGAGAAGGCGGCCGACAGCAAGCCGTCCGGCGTGGCGGAAGATTACGCTAACCGTCTGCGCAAGAACCTGAAGAAATTTGAGAAGTGGGCGAAGCAGGAGGGCATTGAATGCTACCGCCTGTATGATGCCGACCTGCCGGAGTACAACGTGGCGGTTGACCGCTACGCGGACTGGGTGGTGATTCAGGAATATGCGCCGCCGAAAACCATTGATGCGCAAAAAGCGCGTCAGCGCATGCTGGACGTCATTGCCGCCACCATCGCCGTGCTGGGTATTGCGCCAAACAAGCTGGTGCTGAAAACGCGTGAACGTCAGAAAGGCAAAAATCAGTACCAGAAGATGGGCGAGAAGGGCGACTTTATCGAAGTGGGCGAATACAACGCGCGCCTGTGGGTCAACCTGACCGACTATCTGGATACCGGTCTGTTCCTCGATCACCGTATCGCCCGCCGCATGCTGGGCCAGATGAGTAAAGGCAAGGACTTCCTGAATCTCTTCTCCTACACCGGCAGCGCCAGCGTGCATGCCGGTCTGGGTGGCGCGCGCAGCACTACCACGGTAGATATGTCCCGCACCTATCTGGAGTGGGCGGAGCGCAACCTGCGCCTTAACGGCTTAACCGGACGTCAGCATCGCCTGATGCAGGCCGACGTGCTGGGCTGGCTGCGCGATACCGACGAGCAGTTCGACCTGATCTTTATCGATCCGCCGACCTTCTCCAACTCCAAGCGTATGGAAGATAGCTTTGACGTTCAACGCGATCACCTGCGCCTGATGACCGACCTGAAGCGCCTGCTGCGCAAAGGCGGCACCATTATGTTCTCGAACAACAAACGCGGCTTCCGTATGGATCATGACGGCTTAGCAGCCCTGGGACTGAAAGCACAAGAAATCAGCCAAAAAACGCTGTCTCAGGACTTTGCCCGTAACCGTCAAATCCATAACTGCTGGTTGATTACCGCGGTCTGAAAGGAAAAATAAATGTCTTTAATTAGTATGCACGGCGCGTGGCTCTCTTTCAGCGACTCACCGCTTCTCGATAATGCAGAGCTGCACATCGAAGATAACGAGCGCGTCTGTCTGGTGGGCCGTAACGGCGCGGGTAAATCCACGCTGATGAAAATCCTTAACCGTGAACAGGGCCTGGATGACGGACGCATTGTTTACGAACAGGATCTGATCGTCTCCCGCCTCCAGCAGGACCCGCCGCGTCACGTGACCGGCAGCGTTTACGATTTCGTTGCGGAAGGGATCTCTGAGCAGGCCGAATACCTGAAGCGCTATCACGAGATTTCGCATCTGGTGATGACCGATCCGAGCGACAAAAACCTCAACGAACTTGCAAAAGTGCAGGAGATGCTCGATCACCACGGTCTGTGGCAGCTTGAAAACCGTATTAATGAAGTGCTGGCCCAGCTCGGTCTGGAACCCGATATGGAGCTGTCGGCGCTCTCCGGCGGCTGGCTGCGTAAGGCGGCCCTGGGCCGCGCGCTGGTTAGCGGGCCGAAGGTGCTGCTGCTGGACGAACCGACTAACCACCTGGATATCGAAGCGATCGACTGGCTGGAAGGCTTCCTGAAAACCTTCAGCGGCACCATTATTTTCATCTCACACGACCGTTCGTTTATCCGCAATATGGCGACGCGCATTGTCGATCTCGACCGCGGCAAGCTGGTCACCTATCCCGGCGATTACGACACCTATCTGCTGGAGAAAGAAGAAAACCTGCGCGTGGAAGAGCTGCAGAATGCCGAATTCGACCGCAAGCTGGCGCAGGAAGAGGTCTGGATCCGCCAGGGCATAAAAGCCCGCCGTACCCGTAACGAAGGCCGCGTGCGCGCCCTGAAGGCGATGCGTCGCGAGCGCAGCGAACGCCGTGAAGTGATGGGCAGCGCCAAAATGCAGGTGGAAGAGGCGTCCCGCTCCGGCAAGATTGTCTTCGAAATGGAAAACGTCAACTACCAGGTTGACGGTAAAGTGCTGGTGAAAGACTTCTCCGCACAGGTTCAGCGCGGCGACAAAATCGCCCTGATTGGCCCGAACGGCTGCGGTAAAACCACGCTGCTGAAGCTGATGCTGGGCCAGCTGCAGGCCGACAGCGGCCGCATTCACTGCGGGACCAAGCTGGAGGTCGCCTACTTCGACCAGCACCGCGCGGAGCTGGATCCGGACCGTACGGTGATGGATAACCTCGCTGAAGGTAAGCAGGAGGTGATGGTAAACGGCAAGCCGCGCCACGTGCTGGGCTACCTGCAGGACTTCCTGTTCCATCCGAAACGTGCCATGACGCCGGTGCGCGCGCTGTCAGGCGGTGAGCGCAACCGTCTTCTGCTGGCGCGCCTGTTCCTGAAGCCAAGTAACTTGTTGATTCTCGATGAACCAACGAACGACCTTGATGTCGAAACGCTGGAACTACTCGAAGAGCTGATCGACGGCTATCAGGGTACCGTGATGCTGGTTAGCCACGATCGTCAGTTCGTTGACAACACCGTGACCGAGTGCTGGATCTTCGAAGGTGAAGGGCGAATTGGTCAATACGTAGGCGGTTATCACGACGCAAAAGGGCAGCAGGCACAGTCGCTGGCGACGAAGCAGTCAAAGTCCAAAATTGGTCCTGAAGCTACTGTAACAAAAGCAGAAACTGTCAAGAAAACCTCGGCTAAACTAAGCTATAACCTGCAGCGCGAACTGGAGGGACTGCCGCAGCGTCTTGAAGAGCTGGAGGCCGCGCTTGAGGATCTGCAAAAACAGGTTGCTGATGCGTCATTCTTTACCCAATCGCATGACTATACTCAGAAAGTACTGTCAGAACTGTCCGCGGCTGAAAAAGCCCTGGAAGAAGCATTTGAGCGCTGGGAGTACCTTGAGTCTCTGAAAAACGGCGCATAAACAGGGATAACATATGTGTGACCAGCACCATGCCGACAGGCATATTTTATGCTCGCAATGCGATATGCTCGTGGCGTTGCCAGAGCTTGGTCACGGACATAAAGCCCTGTGTCCACGTTGCGGTGCGACGTTGACAACCGAGTGGGACGCGCCGCGGCAGCGTCCCACTGCTTACGCTCTTGCAGCACTTTTTATGCTGCTGCTCTCTAATCTCTTCCCCTTCATCTATATGAAGGTGGGTGGGATAACCAGCCAGGTGGATTTGCTTGAGATCCCGGGCGTGATGTTCTCAGAAGATTACGCTAGCCTCGGCACCTTTTTTCTCCTGTTTGTCCAGATAGTCCCGGCTTTTTGCCTGGTCGTAATCCTTTTACTGGTCAACCGCGTCAGGATGCCCGCATCACTGAAAATCCGGCTTGCGCGTATCCTTTTTCAGCTCAAAAGCTGGGGCATGGCCGAGATCTTTCTGGCGGGCATTCTGGTCAGTTTCGTGAAGCTGATGGCGTACGGCGACGTGGGGATCGGCAGCAGCTTTATTCCGTGGTGTCTGTACTGCGTCCTCCAGCTGCGTGCATTCCAGTGCGTTGACAGGCGCTGGGCGTGGGATGATATCGCCCCGGCACCGACGCTTGCGCAGACGGTGAAGGTCGGCGTACCCGGAATTCGTCAGGGGCTGCGTTCCTGCCCATGCTGTACCGCCGTGCTGCCCGCCGATCTCGACGTTTGTCCGCGCTGCGAAACGAAAGGGCACGTGCGGCGTAAAAATAGTCTTCAGTGGACGATGGCGCTGCTGGTCACGTCCATCATGCTGTATCTGCCTGCCAATATTCTGCCAATCATGATCACCGATTTGCTCGGTGACAAAATGCCCTCAACGATCCTGGCCGGGGTGATACTGCTTTGGGGCGAGGGTTCCTATCCGGTCGCTGGCGTTATCTTTATCGCCAGTATTATGGTGCCAACCTTAAAAATGATCGCCATCGCCTGGCTCTGTTGGGATGCGAAGGGCCATGGGAAGCGCGATAGCGAACGCATGCACCTGATTTATGAAGTGGTCGAGTTTGTTGGACGCTGGTCAATGATAGACGTGTTTGTCATCGCCGTTCTCTCTGCGCTGGTGCGGATGGGCGGTTTGATGAGTATTTATCCCGCGATGGGGGCTTTAATGTTTGCACTGGTCGTGATCATGACCATGTTTGCGGCCATGACCTTCGACCCTCGTTTATCGTGGGATCGTGAGCCTGAATCAAGCCATGAGGAAGAGTAAGAGCATGGAAAATAAGAGTGGAGAGGCGAAAGTGCAGAAGGTCAAAAACTGGTCACCGGTGTGGATTTTTCCCATCGTGACCGCGCTGATCGGTGCATGGATCCTGTTTTATCATTACAGCCATCAGGGACCGGAAGTCACGCTGATAACCACCAATGCCGAGGGGATTGAGGGCGGTAAAACGACCATCAAAAGCCGTAGCGTGGATGTGGGCGTGGTCGAAAGCGCAACCCTGACCGACGATTTAACTCATGTGGAGATTAAGGCGCGCCTTAATGCCGGCATGGAGAAATTGTTGCACGGCGATTCCGTTTTCTGGGTCGTTAAACCGCAGGTGGGGCGTGAAGGGATCAGCGGCTTAGGAACGCTCCTTTCGGGCGCCTACATAGAGCTGCAGCCCGGCGCTAAGGGTAACCAGCCTGCCAAATACCAGCTTCTGGATTCACCGCCGCTTGCGCCGCCTGATGCCAAGGGCATCCGCGTGATCCTCGACAGCAAAAAAGCAGGTCAGCTCACGGCCGGCGACCCGGTCCTGTTCCGCGGCTACCGCGTCGGGTCGGTTGAGAAAAGCACGTTCGATCCGCAGAAACGCGCAATTAGCTATCAGCTCTTCATCAATGCGCCAAACGATCGCCTGGTCACCAGCAACGTCCGTTTCTGGAAAGACAGCGGGATCGCGGTGGATCTGACCTCGGCAGGCATGCGCGTTGAAATGGGGTCGCTGACTACGCTGTTTGGCGGCGGCGTGAGTTTTGACGTGCCGGAAGGCTTGGATTTGGGGCAGCCGGTTGCAGAGAACACCGCTTTCCGCCTCTTTGACGATCAAAAAAGCATTCAGGACGCGCTCTATACCGATCACGTTGACTTCCTGATGTTCTTCAAAGACTCCGTTCGCGGCCTGCAGCCGGGGGCGCCCGTTGAGTTCCGCGGTATTCGCCTCGGTACGGTTGGGCAAGTGCCGTTCTTCGTCCCGGGTCTGAGCCAGATGCTGGATGATGACTATCGCATTCCGGTGCTGATCCGCATTGAACCAGAGCGTCTGCTTAACCAGATTGGTGAAAATCAGGATATCGCTACCCATATCACCCAACTGATGGAACGCGGTCTACGCGGGTCGCTGAAAACCGGCAACCTGGTAACCGGCGCGCTGTATGTGGATATGGACTTCTACCCGAAAGCACCGCCGATTACCGGTATCCGTGAATTCGGCGGCTACAAGATCATCCCAACGGTGAGCAGCGGTCTGGCGCAGATCCAGCAGCGTCTGATGGAGACGCTGGATAAGATCAACAATCTGCCACTGAATCCGATGATTGAAGCGGCGACAAACTCGCTGAGCGAAAGCCAGGCAACGATGCGCCGTCTGCAAACCACGCTGGATAACATTAACAAGATCACGGCGAGCCAGAGCATGCAGCAGCTGCCGCAGGACATGCAGAAAACGCTGCGTGAGCTGAACCGCAGTATGCAGGGCTTCCAGCCGGGATCTGCGGCCTATAACAAGATGGTGGCAGATATGCAGCGTCTTGATCAGGTCCTGCGTGAACTGCAGCCGGTGCTGAAAACGCTCAACGAGAAGAGCAATGCGCTGGTGTTCGAAGCGAAAGATAAAAAGGATCCTGAGCCGAAGAGGGCACAAGAATGAAAAAATGGCTATTAATGGTTGGCGCTCTGCTGTTAACGGCGTGCAGTTCAGGGGGGGATAATAAAAGTTATTATCAGCTGCCTGTGGCAACCCACAGCGGTGGGCAAAGCACGGCGAGTCAGGGAAACCGCCAGCTGTGGGTTGAGCAGGTCGCCGTGCCGGATTATCTGGCAGGAAACGGCGTGGTCTATCAGACCAGCGACGTTAAATACGTGATTGCGACCAACAACCTGTGGGCCAGCCCGCTGGATCAGCAGCTGCGCAACACGCTGGTGGCTAACCTGGGCAGCCAGCTTCCGGGCTGGGTAGTCGCGTCGCAGCCGCTGGGTAACGATCAGGATACGCTGAACGTCACCGTAACGGGCTTCCACGGCCGTTATGACGGTGCGGTGGTGATCAGCGGGGAGTGGTTGCTAAACCATCAGGGGCAGCTGATTAAGCGTCCTTTCCATCTGGAGCTGAAGCAGCAGAAGGATGGCTATGACGAAATGGTGAAAGTCCTGGCTCAGGGTTGGGCGCAGGAGTCGGCCAGTATCGCGAGGGAGATTTCCCGGCTGCCATAAGTAAAATTCATCATTAAAACCGCAGTTGGCCTGTCGCTGATTGCGGTTTTTTTTTCGTTTTCAACTCAGGTTGTTACTTGTGCCACGTCACAATTTTTGTACAAATGAACTTCCATGTAGCTCACAGATATGACACCCGTATGAATTTTGAACATTGACGATGCGACTAATTCGGGGTATTCGTTATCTGTGCCTGTGCAGATAGTGCAGACACTGTTTTCTTTCCACCAGACAAAAGAATGAGGGAAACGAGGCATGAAGAGACAGAAACGAGATCGCCTGGAACGGGCTCATCAACGTGGTTATCAGGCCGGCATCGCTGGACGTTCTAAAGAAATGTGTCCTTATCAGACGATAAATCAAAGGTCACAATGGCTTGGAGGCTGGCGAGAAGCCATCGGCGACAGGGCACTCATAGCCTGATAACGTCTCTTTCAAAAAAGAAACCTCCGCATTGCGGAGGTTTCGCCTTTCCGGGGTTCGAAAAGCACGATCAGAACGCAGAAGTGTCCTGGAACAGGCCAACCTTCAGGTCGCTTGCGCTATAGATCAGACGACCGTCGACCAGTACTTCACCATCTGCCAGGCCCATAATCAGGCGGCGGTTTACGATGCGCTTGAAGTGAATACGATAGGTCACTTTCTTCGCTGTAGGCAGAACCTGTCCAGTGAATTTCACTTCGCCCACGCCCAGTGCGCGGCCTTTACCTTCGCCACCCAGCCAGCCCAGATAGAAGCCAACCAGCTGCCACATCGCATCCAGGCCCAGACAGCCAGGCATTACCGGATCGCCAATAAAGTGGCAACCGAAGAACCACAGGTCCGGGTTGATATCGAGTTCTGCTTCTACGTAACCCTTATCGAAGTTGCCGCCGGTTTCGGTCATTTTCACGACACGGTCCATCATCAGCATGTTCGGGGCCGGCAACTGTGGGCCTTTTGCGCCAAACAGTTCGCCGCGACCAGAGGCAAGAAGATCTTCTTTTGTATAGGATTCGCGTTTATCTACCATGTTCTCAGTAAGCCTTATTTTAGTGAAGGACGCAGGATAGCTAACACGTGTACGCTGAACAAGTCCGATCAGTTCGAACTAAACCAGCCCAGCCAGCGTAACGGCCATGGATAACGGTGACGAGCATCCTGCTGTGTTGCCTGAGCAATGCGCTCCTGGATAGTCTGCATCAGGGTGGTTTGCCCTTCGCCATCCCATACCAGGTTTGTCAGTAAGGGTAGTGCATCCTCAATCCCTTCGATGGCCCAGATGGCGAACTGCTCTTGTTCAACCGCATCCAGAATCTCCTGGCTGAGGCTTAAATGGCGTGCGTTGGGAGCAGGAATAATCACACCCTGCTTGCCATTTAAACCGCGCTGCTGGCAGATAGAGAAGAAGCCTTCAATTTTTTCGTTGAGGCCGCCGACAGGCTGAGCACGACCGAATTGGTCCACCGAGCCGGTGATCGCGATGTTCTGATTGATGGGCACTTCCGCCAGGGCGCTGATTAAGGCGCACAGTTCAGCCATAGAGGCGCTATCGCCATCCACTTCGCTGTAGGACTGTTCAAACGTCAGCGAGGCCGAGAAGGGGAGCTGCTGCTCAAGCTGCAGCTCAGACATCAAAAACGCCTGCATGATCATCATGCCTTTGGCGTGAATGTTGCCGCCCAGCTCGGCTTTGCGTTCGATGTCGGTAAATTCGCCATCGCCAATATGCACAACGCAGCTGATACGGGACGGTTCCCCGAATGCGCGCGGATGGCCAGGAAATTCAATCACCGACAGGGCGTTGATCTGCCCGACGCGTTCGCCTTCGGTTTCCACCAGAATTTGTTCCAGCAGAATTTCATCCTGCATACGGTCAGCAAGATAGCCTTCTCGCCACTCTCGCTGAGCCAGCATCTGAGTGAGCTGCTCTCCGGTGAACGCACCGTTACCGCTAATCACACCCACTTCACGCAGCTGTTTACCTATCCAGAGCGGGCAGAGTGGCAGCGTTTCCTGGTCACCGGTATAGCGCACCGCTTCGCGTATCAGGCCTGGCCACGCGTCAGCCGCAGGCGTTGGCAGCGCAAAACGTTCTGCAACGGTCATCACCCACTGGCACCACTGCGCCATATCGTCGGCATCGGCAATCTGGATATTATCTTCGTATTCGCTATATACCGCCTGTTCAGCCAGTTCAGGCTCCATTTCCTGGAAGTCCGCCAGCGACTCACGGTCGCCCGTCAGCACGACGGTTAATGACAGCGGCATAGACGGAACCGAGACAGGCAGGGGACGAGACTCATCGTAGCCGACCCAGTCGAAACGCTGCTGATGCACGATGGTTTTCAGACGCATCCACAGCAGCGGCTGCGAGAGCAGGGTACGCAGTGAGATGATGAGAACACCGCCATTTGCGCGATGTACCAGCCCCGGCTGCAGCGAAAGTTCGCCGTTAAACTGGCGCAGACAACCAAAGAGTTGTTCCGCCTCGACCCAGTTAGCGGTAACCACTTCGCCCTTAGCGGCAAAAGCGCCATCGGCCTGCGCCGCAGGTTCGAAAGTGACATCATGTCCCCCAATACGATACTGCCCGCCAAAAACGGCGTTCGCTTCCGGCTTCAGCTGACGCACAGCATCACCGAGCAGCGTCAGGTATTCCGCTTCTTCCGGGGCTTTGAGCAGCATGAAGGGCGCAGTTGCCCAGGGGCTTAACACCTGCTCCAGCGCGTAATGCAAACGGGGCTGCGTATCGCTAAGGATGAATTCGTGTTCTTTTGCGAGATCTGGCTGTGCAAACAGTTCCTGGTAACTTTCGGTATCCGGAACAAGGTCACGCCATGCAAGTTTCGTAATGGTCAAAGTTGATGTTTTTTAGTCAGATGTAAAAGCGTGGAGTATACCGTAAGCGGGGGGCTGTACCCAAGCAGGATTGGGGATTTCGACAGGGCGAATGGCTGCATTCACTCACAGGATATGATTTCTTTTCAGCAGATTGCTAAAAAACTGATATTCTGAACAGAGTTACGTGGTAACACTGAGATCGCAATGAAATATCAACAACTGGAAAATCTCGAAAGCGGCTGGAAATGGAAATACCTGGTCAAAAAGCACCGTGAAGGGGAGCTGATCACCTGCTACATCGAAGCCAGCGCTGCGCAAGAAGCCGTGGATATTTTGCTGACCCTCGAAAATGAACCGGTACAGGTTAACGGGTGGATTGAGAAACACATCAATCCTGCGTTGTTAAACCGGATGAAGCAAACTATCCGTGCGCGACGCAAACGGCATTTTAATGCTGAGCATCAGCACACTCGCAAAAAATCAATCGACCTTGAGTTCGTTGTCTGGCAGCGCCTGGCCGGGCTGGCACAACGACGGGGAAAAACGCTGTCGGAAACCATCGTGCAGCTGATTGAGGATGCAGAACATAAAGAGAAGTACGCCAACCAGATGTCGACGCTGAAGAACGACCTTCAGGCTCTGTTGGGTAAAAAGTAGATTTTTTACTTTTCTTCAGACAATAAAAAACCCCGCATGGCGGGGTTTTTTTATAAGACGATAACTTATGCCGCTGGCTGAGTTACAACGTCTTTGATGCCTTTAACTTCGATCTCTACGCGACGATCTGGAGCCAGGCAGTCGATCAGTGCAGCGCGAGCTTTCACGTTGTCACAGGTGTTGCCAGTAACTGGGTTAGATTCGCCCATACCACGTGGGGAGATCTTGTTAGCTGGGATACCTTTAGAGATCAGGTAATCAACAACAGACTGAGCACGTTTCTCAGACAGTTTCTGGTTGTAAGCGTCAGAACCGATACGGTCGGTGAAGCCCAGAACCACTACAGAACCGTCTTTAGGATCCAGGTTGCTCAGCTGGGTGTACAGCTGATCCAGTGCCTGCTGACCTTCTGGTTTCAGAGTCGCTTTGTTGAAGTTGAACAGAACGTCAGACTTCAGAGTGAAGTGCTTGGTCTGTACTTCTGGAGCTGGAGCCGGCGCTGGAGCAACAACTGGTGCTGCTTCTTCCTGCTGGCCGAAACGGTAGGAAACACCTACGCTCAGCATGCCGTTGTCTGGACGAACACCAACGGTGTTGCCGTCGCCGATGTTGTTAACCCACTGGTATTCCAGACGGGTAGCGATGTCACGGGTCATAGCCCACTCAACGCCACCAGCGAATACTGGGGAAACACCGGTGTCATGGTTGTCGCCAGAAATGTTGTTGCTGGAGTCAGCACGCCATACCATGCCGCCCAGACGGGTGTACACGTCCAGATCGTCAGTGATTGGGTAGCCCAGTTTAGCGGTCAGTTGAACGCCCTGTGCTTTGAAAGCGCCGTTGATGGTGTCGCCTTTGTATGGCATACGACCTAACCAGTCGTAACCCATTTCAAAACCAACATACGGGTTAACCTGATAGCCACCGAACGCACCTGCACCAAGCTGGCTCTCGTGAGTTGGGCCATCATTGTTCAGGCTGCTGTTGTACCAGCCAGTGTCGTGGAACTGAGACCAGCCCAGTTTACCACCTGCATACCAGGTATTATCTTTCGGAGCGGCCTGCGCTACGGTAGCGAAGCCAGCCAGTGCCACTGCAATCGCGATAGCTGTCTTTTTCATTTTTTGCGCCTCGTTATCATCCAAAATTCGCCATGAAAGTCTCAAGAGAGAATCACGGTTAAATCCTTCACCGGGGGGCGTGGTCAAATATAAATCTACCGATATCTTCGGCTTAGGCCGAGCACCCCTGGCGATGTAAAGTCTACAACGTAGCTGAAAACTTACAAGTGTGAAGTCCGTCAGGCATATGAAAAAAAAAGTTCCGTATACCGATTATTTAACATTTTTCGAACGAATTTTGTGCAATAAAATTAAGGAGAACCGCACCAGACAAGCCTTGCCGCAATTTTTAGGTCGGGAACTTAAATCCCATCTTGCGGTCAAAAAAAATTCCAGGAAAAATCTTAATTTCACTCAATGATACAAATTTGAGTGAATTTTTAGCCCAGAAAGTTGTCCTCTGCAGTAAGAATCCGATCGAACCGGACGCATAATGAACCCGATCGCATTCCCTTCTTCAGCGGCTTCAGTCAGACGGAAATGTTCTTCTTCAGTCAATTCTTCCGGTAACCATCCAATCACCACGCTGTAATTCCCTGTGCGTAACGCGCGGATCATCGACTCAACGGTATCGCAAGGCGAGAGTTGATTAATTTGCATGACTTTCGTCAGCGGCAGGCCGGCGGACTGAACCCACTCACGGCTCAGCTTTTGCTGAGGCGTGAGCCAAAGCTGCCAGCGCGATTGCTGACCGAGCTGTTGTAATAACGGCAGTAACAGAAGTTGCGTTAACAAGGGCTGGTCTTCACGATAAACCACTTCACTGATAAGCCCCGTGGAAACACGCTCGATGGAATTCTGCGAGACATTGCCTGCAGCAGAAGAGAGAGAGGTAGCGCGATTTGCATAGCCTGAAGTGTGCATATTCATTCCAGCCCTGTAGTTACTGTATGGATATACAGTAACCCCTGTATGCCCAAAGATCAACCTCATTTTCGGAAAGCGACTCGCAAAATTCATTCAATCTTGATGCTCCTCGAAAAATCATCTTGCTCAACGACGTTAAGTTGCCTATTTTCCTGCTAACGGATCCGCTAGTAAGAAATTTAGCTGTTACTTTATGATTTTGAAGGGAAATATCATGAAAAAGATATCTTATGAACGGATTTATAAATCTCAGGAATACCTCTCCCCGTTGGGCGAGATTCATCACCGCGCGTTGTTTGGCGGCTATACCCTTGCGGTGGATGATGCTGTTTTTGCCATGGTCTCAGACGGCGAGCTTTACCTTCGCGCCTGTGAGGAGAGTGCCAAATACTGTGTAAAAAATGCCTCCTCTTTTTTGACGTTGATGAAGCGAGGCCGCCCGGTGCTGCTCAACTATTATCGTGTTGATGACGGATTATGGCAGGACAGGGAGCGGTTACTTCAGCTCTCCTCGTTTGCGCTCAGTGCGGCAAGAAAAGAGCGTTATCAGCGCCATCAACGAAACCGACTCAAGGATCTGCCTAACCTGACCTTTCAGCTTGAAGTCTTGCTCTTTGAAGCTGGCATCACCAATGAGGAAATGTTGCGGGAGCTTGGTGCCAGGGCGTGCTGGCTAAAGATGCGGGCAAAAAATAAAGCGCTGAGTATTAAAGTACTCTTCGCGTTGGAAGGGGCTATCGAGGGGATGCATGAAGCGGCACTCCCGGCAGATATTCGCCGGGAGCTCACGGAGTGGTTTAATGCGTTGACTGAGCCACAGGAGAATCACTCCTCCAGGTAGCGATGTGCTGTTGCAGCCGGCAAATTTCAGGCAGCAGAGCGATAAGCAGGCCTATCTGCTGAAGAACAAGCGGCGCTTTGCTGTCATTTCCTGGGTCAAGATGCGCAATGCGCTGAGCCAGTTCATCCAGCGCCTGTTGAACGCGCGGCTCATCGGCTGGTCGATGATGAAGCGCGTCATCGACATAACAGACGGCGTCATCAAGCAGGTTGAGAATACCCGAGTTGGTGAGTTTCTCACGGTGAGCACCCAGCGTCGAAATATAGCTGGTGAACGTATGGTTCAGGCAGAGCAGGCGGAACGCGGTCTCTCGAATATCCGCCGTGGCGCGAGGCTCCGTCGACATGTTAGAGACTACGGAGGCCAGTTCCGCATCACTGTTGTGCGCGTCGCGGCGGGCTATCCGGTAAGCCAGGCGGTTATCGCGGCCCTGATGATATTGCTCCAGGATCGCGTCAAGGTATCGACAGTTGGCGTTCATCGCCCTGTCTACCACGCGCGGCAAATTTCGGAAACGCCAGTCCGGCCAGATAAAGCTGACCGCGGCCCAGGCAATCGCACAGCCAATCAGGGTATCGATCACTCGCGGCAGGGCGACTTCAAACCCTTCACCCAGCAGGTTAAAGCAGAGCAGCACCAGCAGCGTGATGAACATGGTGGCATGGGCGTACTGCACGTTGCGAAACGCGAAGAACAACACGCCGGTGATAACGATCAGGATCAATTGACCTTCAACGGAGGGCACGAAATAGAGCACAGGAAGGCCAATCGCGACGCCAACCAGCGTGCCGATAATACGCAGCGCAAGACGATGTCGGGTGGCATTATAGTTCGGCTGGCAGACAAACAGGCTGGTCAGCAGGATCCAGTAGCCGTGATGCAGCCCGGTAATCTGGATAAAGGCATACCCCACGCACAGCACCAGCGACATTCGCACGGCGTGCCGAAAGAGAGCCGACTCCGGCGTAAAGTTGCGGCTCAGCCGTAGCCACATATCGCTAACGCTGTGTACGCTGTCATCAGCAAGCTGGTTTTCCACCTCACTGCCTGGCAGCGACATCGCTTGTTCGGACTCAATGGTTGCCAGCTGGGCATCAATCGCACGCAAGTTGTTAAGCAGAAAACCCAGCGCTTTGATGTGTTCCGGTGACGTTCCGCTGGCCTGAACGCGGTCGAGTGCCGCATCAAGATGGCTGAATACGCGTTCAAAGCGGGGGTCATGCTGATAGGGCGTGCGCAGCAGAATGGAGTGCGAGAGCTGTTGGCACGCCTGGGATTGCATGGACAGCAGACGCTGGAAGCGGAACATCACGTCGCTGTAGCGGAACTTCTCGCGCAGGGCGGCATACTGAACGTGCGAGGAGCTGGCGCGTTCATGAATGTCCTGGGCTGCAAAATAGTAGTGAAGCGTCCGTCGTGTTCCGCGCTGACCGCGATCGCCGCGCAGACGGGTAAGCAGGGAAGCTTTTGTCTGATTAAGGGTGGCGACCAGCTGGCCATTTGCCAGGGCCAGATCGTAGAGCGGTGCCTGGCTTTCTTCCTCGATGTCCGGGTCGAACAGCCGGGATTTCAGTTCCAGATAGCGGGCTAGCTGCTCAAAGCTGCGGGCAAGGTTATCCTGCAGCGGGCGAACCGGGAAAATCAGATGACCGGTTAGCGTCAGCAGGTTATACCAGATGGCGCCCAGCAACAGCAGAACCGGCTGCTGGTACCACTGGTCGTACAGGGAAACGCCCAGCATGGTGTAGATAGCGATCAGCAATGCACCAAACGCGATGGTGGCATAGCGCTGCCCAAGCCCGCCCAGCAAAATAAACCCGCTGGTTGAGAGCGTAAGGCCCAGGGCAAACAGCCAGGGCCACGGGAAAAGCAGCTCAACGGAAGCTGACGCAATAAAAAAGCAGACGAGCGTAATGACCAGGTTACGTAAACGCCCGGCCAGACGGTCGTCCAGATCCGCCAGCGCCCCGGCGACCACCCCAAGCGTGAGCGGAATGGTGAGCTTGACATCATTCAGCCACCAGGGCAGGGCAACCGTGCCGCAAAGCGCGATAAATATCCTGACGTTATAAAGCCAGGTGCTGTTCCAGGTATAACGGCGAAGCAGTGGGCTTAGCATAAACGCGGCCAGTCCTTATTTACTGAAAACGACGGCGAGCGTTTGCTTCGCGCGCCGCTCTGGCCACTTCTACCGGAACAACCCTGCGACCAACGGGCCAAAGGGCGATAGCGGCGATCTTAAAGTTTGCGATCCCCACAGGAATACCAATAATCGTGATGCACTGTGCAATACCGGCAAAAATATGCATGATGCACAGCCACCAGCCAAAGAAAATCAGCCACAGAATGTTAAGCAGGGTTCCGCCCGTATTCATCAGAGCGTTTTTGCTCTCCGGATTCAGCTCGTCAACGTGGATGGCTTCATTCCCGTAGGGGATTAAGGAGAGTTTTGTGATTTCCCAGCAGGAACGGGTCAGGGGAAGCGTGAAAATCAGGACGATGCTCACCAGCGTGGCAAAAAGCCAGGAAAGGGTGGTGGCAAAACCGCCCAGCACAAAATTCAACACATTCAGAACGGTACGCATAAACGCTCACTTCCTTTCGATATAATTAACGCCCAATGATTGTAACGTTTTTTTAGGCTGGAGCACCTTAAAACTGGCAGTTAAACTGTCAGGTAAATTATCTCTTCGTGGATTTGGCGGAACATGGAACTGAAAGCAACATCGCTGGGCAAACGCCTGGCACAACACCCTTACGACAGGGTTGTTCTCCTTAATGCCGGGGTGAAAGTCTCCGGGGAACGCCACGAATACCTTATTCCGTTTAATCAGCTTCTGGCTATTCATTGCAAACGCGGTCTGGTGTGGGGCGAGCTGGAGTTCGTTCTGCCTGACGATAAAGTCGTGCGCCTTCATGGCACCGAGTGGGCGGAAACCCAGCGTTTCCATCATCATCTGAACGCACTCTGGCAGCAGTGGAGCCAGGATATGAGCGTAATTGCCGCCCAGGTGCTGCAGCAGGTGCTGGACGATATCGCCCAGAGCAACGCGCAGCACGCGTGGCTGACCCGTCAGCAGACTGCCGGCCTGCAGCAAAAGATCCGGCAGGCACTCTCGGCGCTACCGCTCTCCGTGACGCGTCTCGACGAGTTTGACAACTGTCGCGACGCCTGGCGCCAGTGTCAGGCCTGGCTGAATGATAAGGATAAAAGCCGTCTCGCCCATAACCAGGCCTGGACGGATGCCATGCTTACCCAATACGCCGATTTTTTCAGTACGGTGGAATCTTCACCGCTCAATCCGGCTCAGGCGCGCGCGGTGGTCAACGGCGAGCAGTCGCTGCTGGTGCTGGCGGGAGCCGGTAGCGGAAAAACGTCGGTGCTGGTCGCGCGTGCCGGCTGGCTGCTGACGACCGGGGAAGCGGTTGCCGATCAAATCCTGCTTCTGGCCTTTGGCCGTAAGGCCGCGCAGGAGATGGACGAACGGATCCAGGAGCGCCTGCACACCCGGGATATCACGGCCAGAACCTTCCATGCCCTTGCGCTACATATTATTCAGCAGGGCAGTAAAAAAGTGCCTTCCATCAGTAAGCTGGAAAACGACGCGCAGGCGCGTCAGGCGCTGTTCATCAAAACGTGGCGCCAGCAGTGCAGCGAGAAAAAGGCGCAGGCGAAAGGGTGGCGTCAGTGGCTGGAAGAGGAACTCAACTGGGAGGTGCCTGAGGGCAGCTTCTGGCAGGATGACAAACTGGCGCGTCGGCTGGGTTCGCGACTTGACCGTTGGGTCAGCCTGATGCGAATGCACGGCGGATCGCAGGCTGAGATGATTGAAAGTGCGCCGGAGGCAATCCGCGAGCTGTTTTCGAAGCGGGTCAAGCTGATGGCTCCGCTGCTGAAGGCCTGGAAAACAGCATTGAAAGAAGAAAATGCGGTCGATTTCTCCGGTTTGATCCATCAAGCCATCATCATTCTTGAAAAGGGACGTTTTGTCAGCCCGTGGAAACATATTCTGGTGGATGAGTTCCAGGATATTTCTCCACAGCGTGCGTCTCTGCTCTCGGCGCTGCGGGCACAAAATAAACATACCTCGCTGTTCGCGGTGGGGGATGACTGGCAGGCCATCTATCGCTTCAGCGGGGCGAAGCTCTCCCTGACTACCGCGTTCCACCACTATTTTGGCGAAGGCGATCGCAGCGATCTGGACACGACCTACCGCTTCAATTCACGGATTGGTGAAATCGCAAACCGCTTTATTCAGCAGAACCCGCATCAGCTGGCGAAACCGCTCAATAGCCTGCGGCCTGGGGATAAAAAAGCAGTGACGCTGCTGGCGGACGATCAGCTGGAACCGCTGCTGGACAAGCTCAGCGGCTACGCGAAGCCCGATGAGCGTATCCTGGTGCTGGCACGCTACCATCACCTTAAACCTGAGGCGCTGGAAAAAGGCGCCACCCGCTGGCCGAAACTGCAGCTTGAATTTATGACGATTCATGCCAGCAAAGGGCAGCAGGCCGATTATGTGATCGTGGTGGGGCTGAAAGAGGGGAGCGACGGTTTCCCGGCCCCGGCCCGTGAGTCGGTGATGGAACAGGCCCTGCTGCCGGAGCCGGAAGATTTCCCGGATGCCGAAGAGCGGCGTTTGCTGTATGTGGCAATGACCCGCGCGCGCCATCGCGTGTGGCTGCTGTTCAATAAAGAGGAGCCATCCGTGTTTGTCGATATTTTGAAGAGTATAGATGTGCCGGTGGCGCGGAAGCCATAACGCCGCCGGGCAAGGATGGGTAGGCCGGGTAAGGCGTAGCCGCCACCCGGCTAAAAAAGCTACTTCAATCTCTCTGAAAGATAACGCTGATAGTCCGGAATAAGGATATCTACCGGTGAGTTAAACTGCGGCGATTCGATGATGAAATCCGCCGTCGAGAGGTTTGTCGCCACCGGAATATTCCACACCGTCGCCAGGCGCAGCAGCGCTTTGACATCCGGATCGTGCGGAACCGCGTTCAGCGGGTCCCAGAAGAAGATCAGCACATCAATCTTCCCTTCGGAAATCTGCGCGCCGACCTGCTGATCGCCGCCCATCGGGCCGCTCAGCATCGCATTCACCTGCAGACCCGTTTCGCGCTGGATCAGGTTACCGGTTGTACCGGTCGCCGACAGGGCGTGTTTTTCCAGCAAAGACTGATGGCGGCGAACCCAGTTAAGCAGCATTTGTTTACAGTGATCGTGCGCCACAAGAGCAATGTGTTTGCGCTCAGGTAGCGTGCGTGTTGTCAGTTCCATAATCATATCCATCAGGTTAACTGACTACACGATGACGGGAACCGTCTGACGCTGCAAGAGAAAGGCGTAAAAAATGTGGCTTATGATGAAGGTTGTTGTTTTGCCCACTGTAAAAAACGGGCCCGCGTGTCGGGATCGGCCTGCTGGAACCAGAACTTAAGGCGCTGTTCCGTCAGGGTCTGGGACTGGGGAGGAATGACGTCCAGTTCGGAGACGCCGGACAAAAGCGTACTGTCGTCCGCCATCATAGTGGCAAACTGAGGAAGAGAGGCGCGTTTACCCGCTTTGTTATAGGTCTGGGTCGCTGCCTCGTAGTCCGGACCTTTCGGTGAGGTCGTCAGCGCCAGAATATCCAGCTTCACCGGAATCGGCATCGCATCCCCGTCCAGCAGTTCAACGCGGGGTGAAGCGTCGAAGGCCGCAGATTCCTTCTCCGTTTCAAGGCGAGGCAGGGTGATATTCACCTGACTGATTTGCCGGGTATTAAAGCTGACGATCAGCGGCGGCGAGATGTACATCCTTTGCTCGTGATTCGCCAGACCGATCGATTTTTCCACCCTGAATACCAGCTGATGCGGCCCGTTATCCAGCTCGATGCTGTCCGCACCGCGCAATAACGAGCTGGAGACCTTTTTTCCGTCCAGTACAAGGAGATCAATGTCGGTAGAGAGCCGGAGCGTGGTAGCAAAAACGCAGACCGGCATCACTAACGCAATCAGAGCAGTGGCAATACCGGTTTTCATAGAAGGCTCCCGTCAGAAATCCTGTCGCCGCATTAATGTATCTAAATTTTTCGATAATCACGTTTACTAACATATAGACATATTTCGCCGTTTTGCCCTCATGCATCTGTATGGGATGGATGGTTGAGATGTGCGGTTTGGCGTACACTTTTAAAAAAGCCAGGAGAAAAACCATGAAAGAGAACGATATTGCCGAGATTCTGACATCTACGCGTACCATTGCGCTGGTGGGCGCGAGCGATAAACCCGATCGCCCAAGCTATCGGGTGATGAAATACCTTCTCGATCAGGGCTATCACGTTATCCCGGTCTCGCCAAAAGTGGCGGGGAAAACCTTACTCGGTCAGCAGGGGTATGCCACGCTCGCTGACGTGCCGGAAAAAATTGATATGGTTGATGTCTTCCGAAACTCCGAGGCAGCGTGGGAAGTGGCGCAGGACGCTATCGCTGTAGGGGCGAAAACGCTGTGGATGCAGCTGGGTGTGATTAACGAGCAGGCTGCGGTACTGGCGCGGGATGCGGGGCTGAACGTCGTCATGGACCGCTGTCCGGCGATCGATATCCCCCGTCTGGGGCTAGCGAAGTAATAAAAAAAAGCCCGTTCATCGGGCTTTTTTTACACGCTTAGTTCCGCAGGCGCGGAGCCTGTAACTGTTTGCGGATAGTCTGAGCAAGTTCATCCATAGTGGGTTGCTCCGGATGCTCTTCCTGCAGCTCGCTACTCAGCTGCGCTTCGGCAAGGTAGGTGTGGACGGGTTGCCCGTCGTCACCTTCCATCACCACATGGTACCAGGGCGCGGCGCGAAGCTCTGCGTTCACCGCCAGCTCGTCTGCTGACGGTTCATCAAGGGAATACTCCGGGTCGATATCCACGACCACACCCAAATACCCGAGCAAAGTGTGGCGGACCTGCTGGCCGATACCGAATTTGCTGGCAATCATAGTCACCTCCCGGGAAATACGACTTACACGTTATGTGCGGGCAATATTTCTCTTTTCAAGTTACATGACGCGACAGGCAAACCCTTTCAGATACAGTCCTTCCGGGTAGGTAGCAATCACGGGATGATCGGCTGCCTGACGGAACTGCTCTATAAATTGTACATCACGGCCAGCATCTATTGCGGCGTCGGCGATGATTTTCTGAAATAAATCTGTGGTCATCAGGCCGGAGCAGGAGAACGTGAGCAGAACCCCGCCCGGATTCAGCAGCTGGATGGCCAGCATGTTGATATCTTTATACCCACGGCACGCGCCAATCAGCTGGCTTTTATTTTCCACAAACTTTGGTGGATCCATCACGATGACGTCGAACTTCTCGCCCTGATCGCGATATTTACGCAGCAGCTTGAACACGTCATCGCGTACAAATTCCGCTTTGCTCAGATCCAGCTTGTTCAGCTCGACGTTCTGTTTTGCCACGTCCAGCGCTTCCTGCGAGGTATCCACGCTGACAACCTGGGCACAGCCGCCCATCAGAGCTGAAACGGCAAAACCGCCGGTATAGGAGAAGCAGTTCAGCACGCGTTTGTCGGCAACGTACTGACGCGTAGCCAGACGACTGTCGCGCTGGTCGAGGTAATAACCCGTTTTGTGCCCGCCCTGAATATCCACCAGCAGCTTCATGCCGTGCTCTTCAATCGGCAGCAGGGCAGGCGGCAGTTCGCCGGTCACTGGGCCTTGCGTCAGCTCCATGCCCTCTTTTTTGCGCACCGCCACATCGCTGCGGTCGTAAATGGCACACTGCGGGAACAGGGTTTGCAGGGCGCTAATCAGCGCGGCACGCTGGTATTCCGCCCCGGCGCTCAGAAGTTGCAGCACCAGGAAGTTGCCGAAGCGATCGATGGTTACACCTGGCAGCCCGTCGGACTCACCGGCAATCAGGCGGTAGCTGTCCAGCCCGTCGCGTTTTGCCAGCCATTCGCGCCACTGCTGCGCCTGCTGCAGGCGGCGGACGAAGAAGTCGATATCGATGGTTTCATCTTTATCGAAGGTCCAGACGCGGGCACGGATCTGGGACGCTGGCGAGTAAGCGCCTCGCGCTAACCATTTCCCCTGATGGTCAACGATATCAATGGTTTCACCGAGGCTGGCTTTACCTTCCATACGGGCAACCGCGCCGGAAAAGACCCAGGGATGACGGCGCAGTAATGATTTCTCGCGCCCTTTGGCTAACACTAAACGTACACTCATAATTTGCTGTTCTGTCGATTTCAGGAAATGGCGCGTAGATTACCACATTCAGCAAGGCGCAATCATCTGCGGATGCCGTTGAGCGTTTCGGCACAAAATCAAATCGCTTAGGCACATTACGATATTGCAGCTGGCTTTAGAGTGGGGCTTCCGGTACAGCAAAGGGAGCACCCATGAAAAAGCGCAGTGTAATAGCCATAGCCGCTCTGGCGGCAATGAGTTCTCAGGTTTTAGCGGCAACGCCTTTCGGTATCACCAGCCGGGATATTTCCGGCGAACGGCGGTTAGCGACACAGCAGGTGTTTGAGGGGTTCGGCTGCCACGGTGGAAATACTTCACCACAGCTGGCATGGAAGAATCCCCCCGCCGGTACGAAAAGTTTTGCCGTTACGGTATATGACCCGGATGCACCTACCGGCAGCGGCTGGTGGCACTGGACAGTAGCCAATATTCCGGCGAAGACAATGACGCTGCCCGCTGATGCCGGTAATCCAAACGGCGAGAAATTACCTGCCGGCACTGTGCAGGGGCGTAATGATTTCGGCTATTCTGGATTCGGCGGCGTATGTCCACCCGCCGGGGATAAGCCTCACCGCTATCAGATTACCGTCTGGGCGCTGGACGTGGATAAACTGCCCGTAGACAAAAATGCCAGCGGCGCGCTGGTCGGTTTTATGATCAACAGTCACGCTCTGGCAAAGGCTCAGTTAACAGCAACCTATAGCAGATAAGGATGGCAGGGTGCAGGAGTTTCATTTTCGACATAAACATCTTACAGCGGGTGAAGTGACTGCCAGCAAAATGCATCGCCTGCACCAGGTTAAACTTTTTTTTCCGGCTATTTGTCATATCACTCACGGCAGTAAGGTGATTGTTCAGGATGATAACCGCCTGGAGGCGACACGGGATGAGCTCATTATTATCCCGGCCAATACGTCGATGGAAATTATCAATCAGCCTGTAAACGGGCTGTTTCACTCGGATTTGCTAATGTTATCGCCGGAAATTGTTGCCGAGTTTAAAGCGCATTACCTGAAATCCTGGCCGCGCACGAAGCTGCATTCGCTCTGTGCTCCGCTGAGCGAGGGGCTGGCATTTATGTGGGACAACCTGCTGCACGCCGTGCGTCAGGAGTTACCGGAAGCGCTACAAAAGCATCAGGCCTTCGGTCTGTTGCTGGCCTTGCTACATGATGGCGTGGCGGGTCCGCTGCTTGTTGAGCGAAACAGTAACCTGACCGAGCAGGTGCGGCAGTTCATTATGCTGTCGCCCGCCAGAGACTGGACCGCGCAGGACGTTGCCAGCCGTCTCGCATTAAGCGTGCCGACGCTGCGCAGGCGGTTACGTGAAGAGTCGCAGAGTTTTCGCCAGATTGTGGAGGAGGTAAGGATGGCCGTGGCTTTGTCGCAGCTACAGTCAACACGATTACCGATCGGCGAAATCGCATTACAATGTGGGTATCTTTCCAGCTCTCGTTTCACCGCCCGTTTCCGGCAACACTACGGCTGCTTACCGAAAACGCTACGTTAAGGAGAAGAAGAATGTCTAAAGTCTGCACTATTGCCTGGGTTCACGGCGTTGTTCAGGGCGTCGGGTTCCGCTACAGCACCCAGCGCGAAGCTGTTGAGCTTGGGCTAACGGGATACGCGCGCAACATGGACGACGGAAGCGTCGAAGTGGTCGCCTGCGGCGAAGCGGAGCAGGTCGACAAGCTGGTGGCGTGGCTGAAAGCGGGTGGGCCGCGCAGCGCGCGGGTTGATAAGGTCTTAACTGAACCCCATCAACCGGGGCGCGAATACGTAAACTTCGGGATTCGGTATTAAATACACTTCACCGGCTTAGGCAGGCCTGCAATTTTGGTGGCCTGTTTTGCCGGGCCTTTCGGGAACAGACGATACAGATAGCGGCTGTTGCCTTTCTCTTCACCGAACTTATTGGCCATCGCCTTGACCAGCATGCGGATGGCCGGAGAGGTGTTGAATTCAAGATAGAACTCGCGAACAAAACGCACCACTTCCCAGTGTTCTGGAGAGAGGGTTATCCCTTCGTTTTCCGCAATTTTCTCCGCCAGCGGTTCGCACCAGATCGTCGTATCTTTCAGATAGCCTTCGCTATCGGTCTCAATTTCCTGGCCTGCAAAAATGAACATAATCTTCTGTCGTGTGTGAAAAAACCGGCGACAGTGTAGCAAAAAAGAGGCCGCGGGATAAACCGTGCCCTACAGGAGCAGCTGCAGCAGATTATTGGCATTAAGCTTTTTCAGTGCGTTGCATTTATGGGTCGAAACCTGTTTCTCAGACATACGCGTCATGATGGCAATGTGGCGTACCGGCAACCCGGTAAGCATCAGATCGAGCACGTTGAATTCAAGGCCGGTAAGACAGCAGTCAAGACTTCGAACGCGACGGGGCTCTTTTGCCAGCAAATACGCCGCATCGGCAACGGCGATCCTGTCGTCGATGATATAAAGCGTTAGCGTACCGAAACGCTTGCGTAAATGCGTCGCCAGCGCCCACCCTTTTTCATTGCAGACCAGATAAAGGCTGCCTTGCCAGCGGGCGGCTTCCAGTCTGAGTAAAATGTTAATCAGTGCCTGATGCGTACCCGCAACGGAAAAACGACAGCGTACGACAACCACGCGGCGGGTAAGCAGAGTTGGCTGCCATTGTACGGTATCGCTTATGACCTCTGGCTGGACGCCCCGACGCAGCAGCGCATAGCGCAACCCTTCGGCGTAAAATCGATTGTTGTCGAGAATGGCGTAACTCACGGTGACCTCGTTATAACGTGCTGGGGGTATAGATAACGCGCAGCGTGCCGGTGTAGTCGCCCGCGTTTTTGCTGCTGGCAGCAAACGCGGGGGTTTTCAGGATAATCGGTGCAGGAATGCACAGTACGCTCTCGCGTCCGCCGGGCAGCACGACCTGACGCAGATACTGCGGATCGTTTGTGCCTTGCCAGACAAGGGTTTTACCGTTCGAGACGGTTTCGGTTGCGCCTGTTATTGGATTGGTGACGGAGACCCGATAATCGAGACGATCCCGCGCATCGGTCTGGCTACCGCCACGTCGCCTGATAGAAAACGCGCCATCTGCACGGCCCGCTGACGTAAGTCCGTCGTCCTCAAACCGAAGGTAGGCGCGGGTGCTGGTACTGTTATTGCCGTCGTACAGGCACATATCCAGCGAGTTCTCACCCTGGATCTCACTGCCTCCCGGTCGCCCCGGGAAGTTGGTCAGGTTGAGGTTAACGATGGGCGTTGAGTGCGGAAAGGCTGGCAGATATATCTGCTGGTTTCCCGGGTCGACCACCTCAATGCGAATATTTGCCTGCCATTTGGCGATGGTGAGATAGCCAGGACAACCGACATTTACGTCATTGAAGTTGCCGCCGCAGTCGGCGCTTCCCCACTGACGCAGGTTCTGCTTCAGCGTGGCGGTCCAGATCCCCGGCAGGGCGAGCTTATCCAGTTCGCTTTTCACGATATAGAAATCGAAATAAGGCTCTCTGTTCCAGTCAGCGATGGTGGCCGTTCCCCCTGTCACGAAGCTGGCAAAGGTAAACACTTTGTTGTTGATAAACATGTAGTGATCGCCATACACCTTGATATCCGCCGTCTTGCCGGTGAGGGTATGCGTGAAACGTAAATTGATGGCATAGGGCGCGGCCGGGTTTGCCGAGAACCAGACCGGTGAGTTCATGCAGGCGCCGTTCGTGGTATCGGTACGGGACTGACAGGTCAGGGTATTGCGTCCCCACTTTTGCGGATCTGCGGCGTCAAAGCCGCCCGATTCATGAAACCAGATGTCAAAACGCGCGGGCGGCGCGGTGCGATCGAAGCTGATCCCTACGCTGGTGTTTCGTCCCGCGGGAGAGCCTGCCAGCGTCTGGCTGGCCCACAGGCTTAAGAACAGTAAAATAAAGAGGCACTTAATCACATCATTTCCCTTTTGTGAGGCTATCGGTGTTCATGGCAGTCGGGCCAGCAGGAACCGACCGTCCGGCCAGCATCAGCTGTGCCTGCTGCTGGACGGCATCCGGCAGGGCGGAGAAGGTTAACTCCTTACAGGGGATCGACCCGACGTAACGCACCACGTCGCGCATACTCTTCACGTTCAGCGCACACTGATAAAACTGCTGCTGACGCACCAGGTAGAGGTTATGCAGCAGGGCGTCGCTTTGGGCGCTAAACCCGCCGTTGCCAAGGTCGCTCCAGCCGTTCACGTTCAGCGGCACGCCGCCGATAAACGGCGAATGACGCTCGTCGGTTAACTGGCCGAGCCAGGTGTAGCTTGCGGTGGTTTGCACCTCCCGGCGCAGCAGTTTGCCAGGCACCATAAACAGCGTTCTGCTGCCCGATCCTTGCGTGATTTCACTGCTGGCTCCTCGTGAGACATCCAGCGATTCGTTAACCGTCAACGTTGTCTGCTGATAGCCCGGCACCGCGAAGAGGGCGCGGCTATTGCCCGGAATATCTGCGCTGCCGCCGTTATCCAGCGACACGGCCACGCGCGGATCCTGAGCATCTTCCGGCGTGGTCACGTTCACCGCGACGGCGGAAGCAGGGCGACCGTCGCTCCAGCGGCCCAGCCACAGGCCAGAACGCGACAGCGCAAGGGTCGAGCTGTAGTTGCCGCTGCTGCTCAGCGTATGGCGCCGATCCTGACGATCCCAGGCGTCGCTGACGGTAAGACTGCCGTTGCCATATCGCCCGCCCTGGCGCGTATAGGCTGAGGTATTCAGCGAGTCGCTGTTAATGCCCGATGCGCTAAGGCCGTACTCATTTTCGCCGCGGGCATCGGCATACCAGTTATGCGCCACGCTGTAGCTCAGCTGGTTTTTTTCACGTTGCTGGTGCTGCCATGTCGCGCCCAGAGAGGTGTAGCTTGATGCATCGCCCTGACGGTTATGCGTCATGGACAGGCTCACGCTCAGGTAGCCGCCTTTATCCCTGCCTTCGCGTGAGTCATCGTTACGCATGAACAGGTTAATGCTGCTGTTAATGTTCAGACCATGGGTGCTGAAGGCCTTGCTCAGGCCACCCTGCCAGGCCCGCGTACGCGAGCGGGTCATATAGACTGATTCCCACGGCAAACCCGCATCGTGGCGATCGTCGCTGTCCGGGAGCTCCCGACGTGAAACGTACCGTCCTTCGTTGCGGTTATCCGAATACCCCAGGCTCGCATACCAGGCGCCGACCGGGACGGAGAACATCACCGAGAGGGTGCGATAACAGCCGTTCACGGCATCAAACCCTGTACTTCGGGTGTTGCAGTTTTCCGCTGATAGCGCGTTGCGATAGAGGCTAAGTGAAAAACCGTCGTTGTAGCTGATTTGCTGGATATTGCCTCGCTGGCCTTCGCTGCCGTAAAGGTAGCTAAACCGGGTACTCAGCACGCCATCGATCGGGCCCGCGTTGAAGCCCCGGCTCCAGTCGATCGCATTTTCCAGGAAACGCTGGTTTTTCTTGAACGTTGCGCCGCTGGTCAGCGCCAGCGACGGGGTCAGGGGCAGGCGTACGCCCGCCTGCGCAACCGCACGGCGTTCTTCGTTTTGTTCGCTGTTGTCGGTTTCGCCCGCCTGCAGGAACCACTCGACGCGGTCGAATGGCGTAATGCCGGTTCGGGTAAACGGCACCTGCTCGGTGCGCGTCAGCCGGTTATTTTCATAGATGGAGAGCGTCACGGTGTAGCTCCCGTCCGGGAACGATCGCGTGTCCAGGGTTTGCGCCCCGGCATTCAGATAAAAGCTCGCCAGAAGCTGATTGCCCCGGCGGGCGTCGATACGCGCGTCATGGGAAAGTAGCACGGTAACAGGGGTTCCCTTCGACTGCTGAACCGGATTTATCCACGCCCTTGTCGATCCCGTGCGCAGGCCGCGAATTTTGCCCAGCGGCAGCTGGCTGAGGTTAATATTTCCGCCAGCATTACTGAACAGATCGCGGGTATCCATCTCGCCTAGCTGGACATAGTACTGACGCAAGATATCCTGGCGGAACCAGGCGTTGTTGACGGTTATCTCCTGCTGCTGCTGACGCCGTGAACGCTGTCCCAGCCAGGTCCAGTCGAGATTAACATAGCCGTCCTGCGTGAGCGCCAGCGCGCCGTTGCCCTGCACGGTAGCCGACTGATAATCCCTGTCGGCAACGAAGTTAATGTTCTGCTGATGGATCAGCGCATTTTCAGTGTCCTGCGTGGGCTGATACCACTGATTTTCCGCGATGGCTTTAGGCAGAAATTTCTTGTCCAAAAACAGGCTAATGCGGGCGTTATTCTCGTCATAGATAATGGCCGCGCGGTCGGTATCAATGTAATCGCAGCCTGCTGCGGAGCCGTTGCTGCTGCAGGCCAGGTTGCCGTTACGGGCAAGCGGAACGGCCAGCGCGGCAGACACGGTGGCAACGAGTGCAGGGGCGTCATTGAACCGTCGTTTGATGGCCGCAACCACGGTTTCAGGTGCGACAAAGCTCACCGTTTCAAGGGTGATATCCGTTTCAAAAAGTCCAAGCGACTCGCCGTAGAGGTTGACCTCTGTCCACAGGCGCTGCGTTTTCGCCAGATCTTCAAAACCTGCCGGGACGGCCATCCCGGCGCAGGCGAGTTGGATGGAAGCGGGTAACAAAGCAACAAAGAGGAGGGTATTTCTGTGAAACGCCATGAACGAGCCTCGACATCATCCTGACGTCAGAGGGTGGGCACCCTCTGACGTTATTCCTTAGGTGCTGTGGTGTTACGCACCGCCTTCCGTGGTAGTCGCCTGCGTCAGCATCAGGCTGACAACGCCGCTGTACTGACCGGTTTTCAGAATGCCTTTGGTGGTCTGGGAAATGGTCAGCGGAAGTACCGCTGAACCGTTTTCGATGCTTCCCGGGAACAGTTCGGTACCGGTGTATTCAACATCTGCGGTAGAGAGGGTTTTATCGCCCAGCTTCACCGTCATTGGGATGGTCTCAGCGCCGTCGGCATTCGCCAGCTTCGCGGCGCTCACCAGACGGATTTTCACGTTGCTGGTGGCGGAGTTAGACCACACCTTGGTATTCAGACGATAGCTTTCCAGACCGCGGCCAGGCAGGTACTGCATATCGATGCTTGCCGGCAGCGGCGTGTTATCGGCCTGGGTCATATCCAGCTGTGAATCAACGCTGGCGTTGACGGTAATATCTTTTTGAATCGCCAGCGCGCTAACGGACGTGGTCATCGCGGCAACAATCATTAAAGGTTTAAAGTACTTACGCATTGATATCTCCATATTTACAAATGAGCACCCTGGCTCTTTAAACAAACCCTTTGGGGTCTTTACGGTGACGTCGTGTTATTGCACGACGGGTAAATCAGCTTCTTCAGCGGTTTTATTCACCCAGTTGAAGTAGCGGAATTTATATTTCTGGCCTTGTGTCTTTGTGAGCGTTTTTAATTTCCGTTCGGTGTCCGGATAAATCGTCGCGTCTTCTTTAACCCATTTACACGACGAATCTGCGTTACAAATACCGATCTCTCTCAGCGGCACGCGCAACGTGCCGTTGTTTTTTAACGTGCCCCTGCGAGGGTCTATCGTCAGTGAAACCACACTTTTTTCCGGTGCGAGATGGATCAGGGCGCCCCAGATCACATTGACGCCCAGTCTTGCCGTCGCCGCAGGGCTTTCTGCCTTGCCCGGAATAATGCTGTCAGGCTGCTTTACTCCTTCAAAATAGACGCGCCAGGTCGTCTCTTTTTCCGGGGGCGTAAGCGATACCAGACGAACCACTCGCATTGCACCTGCCGCAAGGGCGAATTTTTCCGGTGTGACAACAACACCGCCTTCTTTCCACGAGGCCACATCAATCTCTTTTTCCTGGGCCGTGCCGGGATTAAGAATTTTCTTTTGCCTCACCCGAATGAACTGAATATCATCCGTTTTTGACGCCACCTTAATTTGCGCCGCACCGGACTTATCCACGTTAAGTTCCATGGGATACACGCTCATATTGGCGAGTGCCATTTCTGAGAAAAATGGCAGTGACAGCGCAGCGATATAAAAGGCAGTTGTCTTATTCACATTTTTTTTCTGTTTCACTTTCGGTCCGCCTGCGTTGAGTTCATTCCCGGAGCATTCACAACGGGACACCCTCTGCTAACGTATCGCTTCAGGGCAGGGAAACTTTAACCAGAACAGCGGTTTGTGAAAATTTGTATTAATTAACTCGTTACATACAGTTTTTTATCCTGCTTTTCTGGCTTTAAGGTTGTATAGTTAAGCGAAAATACCGCCACCAGGGATGGAGAGAAAATTCCTTCTGATGAAAAAATAAGCAGATCGGGAGGCGATTTTCATGTCGATGTACCAGGGATTAAAAAGCATGCGGTAACAGCCGAGAATAAAAGATGTTTTTTATATGCAATAATTCGTTGTTATTTGATCCTGAAGCACATGCAATAAGTCTTGTTGGACAACCGGAATCTGTATTAACGCTTTCGGCACCCGCCGTTCGCCTCTTACAGGAATTTATTAAACACAAAGGGCACGACCTGAGTCGGGAGGAATTGATTACCCGCGTGTGGGAGGAGTTTGGCTTTACGCCATCGGGAAATAATCTCAATAAAGCGGTGAGCGAATTACGGAAAAGCTTCCAGGCGCTGGGAGAGAGGTATGAATTTATCGTAACCGTGCCCCGTTATGGGTTTCGCTTTGAGGCCGATGTGATTTTTCAGCCTGGAGAGAATATTCAAACCGCCGAGCCGCAGCCTCCGTCTGCACCGCAACAGGAAAAGCGGCGACCCGCTTCCCTGAAAAGGTGGGGGATTCCTGCCGTATTGATTGTCGCTGTATTGGGAGCGAGCTTCTGCTTTAGCCGACAGCAGGGGATATTCGTCCCGGCGAAACTCATGCCGGTTAAGGAGAAAATCGCGCGTTGCAGCATCTGGATTATCAACGATCACGGAAGACCGCTGGTGTTATCGAAATTAGCGGAGCGGCTGACGGCCAATAACGTGGCGTGCGAACGTGAGGAATACGACATTTATTATTTCAGCGCCCGTTTTTCTATTGCCACTGCAGATGAGGTGTTCATTGGCGCTTGCCCGGTCAGTAAATCCAGCCTGTGCAAAACCATCCGTTATAAAAGTGGGGCACAAAAATGAAAATAAAACTTCTTTTTGGGCTGGGTGGCGCATTGGTCGGCAGTGCCCTGGCGCTATTTTACTATTCCGGCTGTGTGTTTAAAAAGGATGTGCTGGCCTGCAGCACTGAATTTAACTTCACGCGCAATGAGGGAAAAGCCAGCGAAGTAAAGGTCAATACCGTTGCTCAGTTCTATTTTCACCGGGATGGTACAGGGGTAACTACCTATAAAGGCGCGGCAAGGGCTGACGGGCAAAATATGATCGTTGACAGGGACGTGGACTTTACCTGGCAGCAGCGGGACGACGATAAGGTCATTGTATTGAGCTACACCGAAACCTGGCGTCGGCACAATGACAATACGCCTGATGCACAGTGGGGGAGCTTTGCCAGTCCTACCGCACGTTATTACCTCACGATCTCTGAACTCTCGCCATCCGTGTGGCTGATTCAGGACCGGCGTTACCCCACCTATATTTGCCGGGGTGAGTAGGGCATAAAAAAAGGAGAATGCCAGAGGCATTCTCCTTTTTAATATCCGTTGTGCTTAATCGCGGCTGGCGAAGCCCAGGATGCTCAACAGGCTGACGAAGATGTTGTACAGCGACACGTAAAGGCTCACGGTGGCGCGGATATAGTTCGTCTCACCGCCGCGAATGATGTTGCTGGTTTCAAACAGGATCGCGCCGGAAGAAATCAGAATAAACACGGCGCTGATCGCCAGGTGCAGGGCAGGCAGCTGCAGGAAGATGTTAGCCACCATGCCCACCAGCACCACAACAACACCCGCCATCAGCATACCGCCGAGGAAGGACATGTCCTTACGGGTGGTCAGCACGTAGGCCGAGCAGCAGAAGAATACCAGCGCGGTACCGCCCAGCGCCATGCCGATAAGGTCGCCCATACCGGCAGACAGATACGCGTTCAGCATCGGTCCCAGGATGTAGCCCAGGAAGCCGGTGAAGGCAAACGCCGACAGAATACCGACCGGTTTGTCAGCGGTTTTGTAGGTCAGGAACATCAGACCGTACATACCCACCAGCGTCAGAATGAGCCCCGGAGACGGCAGCATCAGCACTGTGCTGGCGGTGGCGGTGATCGCTGAAAACGCCAGCGTCAGGCTGAGCATGAAATAGGTATTGCGCAGCACCTTGTGGGTGCTGAGTAGCGATGTACGGTCGCGTGAGGAAGTAATTATACGATCCATGAGTCACTCTCTTATGACAGATGTAATTAACGGAAAGAATAGGAAACGGGGCGCCAGTCTCAAAGTGGTTTTACCCATCTTTACTCAGCAGGTTAGCGCTGGAGCTGGTTGTTTCTTCTGCATAAATACATTTCACCAGTGTGAACAGCGGTTTGACGCGATTAATCAGATCAACCTCTTATAGGTTACTGAAAATTATTGCGTTATTACCATAAGGCCGCTAAGAGTTATTTCCGGATCGTCACGAAAACAGACAATAAGGCGAAGGACATGAAACCACAAACACGCACGCGCTTTACGCTCTCTTTAATTACCGCCGGGATCCTGTGCGCCAGCACGGCTACCTGGGCGGCTAACGTGCCGGCAGGAACGCAGCTGGCCGATAAGCAGGAACTGGTCAGGAACAACGGTAATGAGCCCGCTTCGCTCGACCCGCATAAAGTCGAAAGCGACGTCGAATTCAATATTATCAGTGATTTATTCGACGGGCTGGTCAGCGTTTCCCCGTCGGGTGAAGTTCAGCCCCGGCTGGCGGAAAAATGGGAGAACAAGGACAACACCGTCTGGACGTTCCATCTGCGCCCGGGCATCACCTGGAGCGACGGCACTGCCATCACCGCGGAAGATGTGGTCTGGAGCTGGCAGCGTCTGGTTGATCCTAAAACCGCTTCACCGTATGCCAGCTATCCAGGCAACATGCACATCGTAAATGGTGCGGATATCGCTCAAGGGAAAAAAGCCACCGATACGCTGGGCGTGAAAGCCATTAACGACACCACCCTGGAAGTGACATTGACGCAGCCTAACGCGGCGTTCCTCGCGATGCTGGCGCACCCGTCGCTGGTGCCGGTGGATAAAGTGCTGATTAGCCGCTTTGGCGACAAGTGGACCAAGCCTGAACATATCGTCACCAGCGGGGCGTATAAGCTTTCGCAGTGGGTGGTCAACGAACGCATCGTGGCGGAGCGTAACCCGCGCTACTGGGATAATGACCATACCTTGATTAACAAGGTGACCTATCTGCCTATCACCTCCGAAGCCGCGGATGTGAACCGCTATAAAGCGGGTGAAATTGATATCGTGTACACGGTGCCGATCAACCAGTTTGCCCAGCTTAAGAAGACTCTGGGCAGCCAGCTGGATGTCTCTCCGCAGCTGGCGACCTATTACTACGAATTCAATACCACCCGACCGCCGTTCAACGACGCCCGCGTACGTAAGGCGCTGAACATGGCGCTCGATAAAGACATCATTGCTGGAAAAGTGTTAGGGCAGGGGCAGCGCCCGGCCTGGCTCATCAGCCAGCCGGATATTGGCGGCGTTAAGCTTCAGAACCCGGACTACGCCAGCTGGCCGCAGGACAAGCGCATCGCTGAGGCGAAAAAACTGCTCAACGAGGCCGGGTACAACGAAAGCCACCCTCTGAGCTTCAACCTGCTCTATAACACCTCTGAATCGCACCAGCGCATCGCGATTGCCGCCAGTTCCATGTGGAAAAAGAACCTCGGCGTGGAGGCGAAGCTGCAAAATCAGGAGTGGAAAACCATGCTGGATACCATGCACACCCACAACTTTGACGCGGTGCGGTACGCGTGGATTGCCGATTACGACGATGCCGCGACCTTCCTGAACACCTTCCGCACCGGCGACAGCGAAAACACCAGCCAGTACAGTAATCCGGAATACGACCAGGCGCTGGTGAATGCCGCAAAAGCCAAAACAACGGAAGAGCGGGGTAAGTTCTACCAGCAGGCGGAAGATCTGCTGGGGCGCGATGTGCCCGCCATTCCGGTGTATCACTACGTCCGTACGCACCTGGTGAAACCGTGGGTGGGTGGGTTTACGCCGGATAAGCTGGGGTACTATTTCACGAAAGACATGTACATCAAAAAACACTAAGCCTGAGTGCGGGAGACTGTGCTGATAAAATCGTCGATGTGTCGTCAGTTCAACCGTTTAAACACGTTTTGACTATTTTTACAGCGAACGAGTGCAGCCACTCTTTACAGCACGCGGTGAGGTGTTTATAGTTCGCCTCACTTAGGAAGTGTGGCCGAGCGGTTGAAGGCACCGGTCTTGAAAACCGGCGACCCGAAAGGGTTCCAGAGTTCGAATCTCTGCGCTTCCGCCAGATATAAACCCCAGGTTACTCGTGAACCTGGGGTTTTTGTTTTGGATTCACCGATCCGCCTCACACTTTCAAGACCCCGTTATTTCCCCGCAAAAATCAGGCGCTATTATTCACCCCCGTAAATACCTTTTCATCTCTCATCGAGGCTTTGATGCTGGAGAATGTTTTCATCAGATAATCAGTTTCCCGACCTTTTCAGGACGGACTGGTTATCGCTGCGCTTAAACCTTACGCACGCACCTGCGGGTGTGGGCTCGTTTTTACGCATGATGATTACACAGGTTTTCCAGTATGAATTTATCCCGTCAGGAACAACGTACCTTACACGTTCTCGCCAAAGGTGGGCATATTGTGCACGTCCGCGACAGTTCCGGCCGCGTTACGTCCGTAGAGTGCTATACCCGTGAAGGGCTGATACTGAGCGACTGCACGCTCAGCGTCTTCAAAAAACTCCGCACCAAAAAGCTAATCCGCTCCGTGAACGGGCAGCCGTACCGGATCAACACCACCGGGCTGAACAACGTTCGCGCCCAGCTGGATAATCGCTAAGCGAAATAGACAACGCCACCCTCGGGTGGCGTTCATGCATTGAACTGGATATCGTAGCGGAATGTAGGCCGGGTAAGCGCAGCACCACCCGGCAAGAAACGCAGCGTTATGGGCGAATGAAAGCCAGAATGTCCGCGTTGATAGTATCCGCATGGGTGGTATGCATCCCGTGCGGGAAGCCCGGATAAATTTTCAGTACGCTGTTCGCCAGCAGCTTGTCCTGCAGCAGGGCGGCATTCTTATACGGCACGACCTGATCGTCGTCGCCCTGCATCACCAGAACGGGAACCGTGATGGTTTTTAAATCTTCCGTCTGATCGGTTTCAGAAAATGCCTTAATCCCCTCATAGTGGGCCTTGGCGCTGCCGATCATGCCCTGACGCCACCAGTTCTGAATCGTACCGTGTGAAATCTCGGCTCCCTCACGGTTAAAACCATAGAAAGGACCGCTGGCGACGTCGAGGTAAAACTGGGCGCGGTTAGCCGCCAGCGCTTTGCGGAAGCCATCGAAAACCTCGATCGGCGTTCCGCCGGGGTTAGTCTCCGTTTTGACCATGAGAGGCGGAACAGAGCTGACGAGCACCGCTTTGGCAACGCGCCCCTGCGGTTGGCCGTACCGGGCAACATAGCGGGCGACCTGGCCGCCGCCTGTGGAGTGACCGACGTGCACGGCATTACGCAGATCCAGGCTTTCAACCACGGCTGACGCATCGGCCGCATAATGATCCATATCGTGTCCTTCACTCACCTGGTCCGAACGCCCGTGACCGCGGCGATCGATAGCGATAACGCGATAGCCTTCAGCAAGGAAGAAGAGCATCTGGTTATCCCAGTCATCGGCACTCAACGGCCAACCGTGGTGGAAGACAATGGGCTGGGCCTCTTTGGGGCCCCAGTCTTTGTAGTAAATGTTGACGCCGTCTTTCGTGGTTACGAATGCCATACTGCAGACTCCTCTGTTAAAGGCAAAACGATCGCAACCCGGGTGGAGAGCGAATCATTAATGCCTTAATTAAGTTGGCTTTTTTCTGTTTCCCGTACCGACAGTACCCCTAAAGTGTAGGTGAAATAGTAAAAGCAGTGGGTTTCATTCCTGTGAAAGGCAGCGTTTTGCTTTCAGGCGGGAGGGGGGAACGAAAAAAGGCTCTGGGGAGATCCTCCAGAGCCTTCAGGGCAGCATTAACTGCAGGGGCGTTTAGCGGTTTTCTTCAATATAGCGGGCCAGGTCAGCCGGGGTTTTCAGCACCGTCGCTACGTCAGTTGGCGGGATCATACAGCCGTAAACGTCCTGCACTTCCAGCACCATATCGACCGCCAGGATGGAGTCGAGAATGTCGGATTCAATCAGTTCATCGTGAAAGCCCACCTTACGGGATAACACTTTTTCGAACAGGGCGAGAATTTCTTGTTCCATAATTTTTCCTGGAGTCATTAATTTGTGCGGGCGTAAGCGTCCAGCAGCTTGCGGTCAATTTTGCCGTTGGGATTCAGCGGCAAAGCGTCTTTTACGATAATTTGTGAAGGCACCATATAGTGCGGAACCACCTTAGAAAGCGACGTTTTGATGGTATCCGGCGCCATATCGGTCACGCAGAACGCGGCAATGCGCAGCACGCTGCCGCAGGATTTCATCAGCGGCAGAACCACCGCTTCGTTGATGCCGGACATGGCCAGCAGGCGGTTTTCAATCTCGTTGATTTCAATACGGTAGCCATTCAGTTTGACCTGGCTATCGTTGCGGCCCTGGCAGTAGATAAGTTCCGCTTCATAGCCCAAATCGCCGGTCCGGTAACCGCGAAATGCTTCATTTTCCCGACGGAGTAATTTTTCTGCGTTCTCCTGCGGCAGGCCGAGGTAGCCGCGCATGACGTTTTTACCCCAGATAATCAGCTCGCCTTCAGCGGAAATTTCCATTCTGCTCTCAGGCATCATGACCCCCACCGGCAGCACGGCGCTGTCGCTGTTCAGGATCTCATCCGTGATTTCAACCACGGTGGTCGCGATGGTTGCTTCCGTTGGACCATAGGAGTTAATGATTTTCGCCTGCGGGAAGCGGCGGCGAAGCTGTTTAACCAGCGCTTTATTCAACACTTCACCAATGAAGATAAAGACGTTGAGTTCAGGTAAATACTCGCTGTTAAACTGCGGGGAAAGCAGCTGCTGGTAAGCAAAAGAGGGGGTGGAAACCCAGGCGGAGACGGCGTTGCTTTTCAGTCGCTCCAGCCAGTTCTCTTTTTGAATGTCTTCTTTGGCGTTCAGCACGATGTGTCCACCCATCGCCAGATTCGCCAGCAAAGGGATCAGGGAGAGGTCAAAACTGAAAACCGCGTGGTTCATCAGCACCGGTTTTTCCGGCAGCGAAAAGTCCTGGCTGACCCATTTCATGAAGTGCCATACGCTTTCACGTCCAATCTGCACCCCTTTAGGCTTGCCGGTGCTGCCTGAGGTAAACATGATATAGGCCAGATCCTGCTCCTCCAGCACCTTACCCGGTTCTCCGGTGGCGATGAACTGCCGGGTCGCGACGTCGTAATAGTAAGGGGCGCTGGCCAGATGGCAGATCTCCCGCAGGCGCTCCTGCGGGTAAATGCAGTCCACCGGAATGTACGGAATGTTGTGCAGAAGGCAGCTATAAATCGCCACGGCGAACTCGGCCTGCTGGTGTCCGTACAAGACGACCGGCGTACCGGCAACAGGCTGGCAACGCTGATAGCGCTGCGCCCAGTCCGTCACGGCCGCGGAAAGCTGCAGCCAGCTTAAGGCTTCGTCGCTGCCGCTGATGGCCGGCTGCTGCGGGGAGGCGGGATCGCATAATGCCGCACGCAAGAAATCGTGCATTTCCTGAAGATCGGAGTGATTTTTCATAGAGGTGACATTCCACTAAAGATGTAAAGGGAGCCCGCGGCGCTTCCCAGCGTCAGAATGCGTCCCAAAAACGCAACGGCCGGATACTGCAACCCGCGGTGTAACGTCGGGCTGCGTTTGGCTGACCACAGCAGCATGTTATGGGCGACAGAAATGCCGCCAAACAGCGCGCCGCTGATGACGTAATGGCGTTCCAGGCCATTCCATGCCCCCATGCAGAACAGGGTGCAAAAAATACCGATATTTTGCGCCAGCGTTTTGTTCTGACGGAAAAAGTTGAACTTCATCAGGTTCATATAAACGGGCATAAAGACCACATCGCGCAGCCATTCAGACAGGCTGATGTGGAAGCGGCGCCAGAAATCCTGCGGGTTCTTTGCCAGAAGCGGCATATTGAAGTTTGCCGGAATGTTGAGTCCAAACAGGCGGCCTGCGCCGATGGCCATATTGCTGTATCCCGCAAAATCAAAGTACAGATAGGCGCTATAGGCAATCGACATCACCACGCCCACGGTCAGCGTAAACGGCTTATGGCTCCAGGGCTGCACGACGAGTGAGTCAACCAGCATCGCAAACAGGAACTTCTGGACAATGCCGGTAATGATTTGCTCCAGCGCCACTAAAAACTGTTCGCGAGTAAGGGCAAATACGGGCTTGCTGACGTCGCTCATCCATGTCCGCCAGCGGTACATTGGGCCCGCCAGAATAATAAAGGGCATAAACAGATAGCAGAAATAGTGCAGGAAATTCTGCCCTTCTTTTTTACTGCGATAGAGCAGCACGTCCACCGCGCGGAACGTCATAAAAGAGAGGCCGATCATGCCGAGATGGTGATTAACGTGCAGTTTCACCAAAAATAAAGGAAGCAGCGTTAACACAATCGCCTGCCAGGTTTTTAACCATCCTTTTTCTTTCAACGCGGCGACAAGGTAAAAACTAAAAAAAACGACCGCGGGAACACGGTAATCACCCTGAAAAATATAGCCCCAGCCTAATGCGGCCAGGACGGATAAGGCCGATAAATACGTCAGGCGATGGCGTAATACGCGATTGACCAGCGCAAACGCCAGGGCGGATGAAAACAAATAGACAAAAAACATTCCTGAGCTATACATCATTCGGCCTCAGAACTTTTGATATTCAAAATGCAGCTGCATACTCATGCTGTCATCGACAGAGGTCCACGCGACGACGGTAATCGCCAGCAGGAGATAAAGGAAAAAAAGACGGATCGCAATTTTCATCATTTAAAACTCTGTGCAATAAAGCGAATCATAGGAACCCAGGCCAGTTCGGAAGGGTGCAAACGATCCCAGTTCCAGCCATTCTGATAAGGCATGGCGTACATATCTAAATAGGGGATCTGGTTCTTTTCCAGAATGGTTTTAATTTGCTTATCAACCGGGCGGAAGGTATCGGTGTTGTAAAGCGCCCAGGGGTTAACCGGGTCGACGATAGCAATCACCTGCACGTGATGTTCTTTCAGCAGCTGGACGGTTTTACTGAAAGCGGCGATTTGCGCAGGCACGACCGGCGTGTCGTCCCACTGTTGCCGCGTACCGTCCTCTTCGTAAATCGTTTTGTCCATCCACAGGGTGGCCGCGCTCTGCTGGCGTTTTTTATTTAACTCGCGGGCATTCGCCAGCTCTTTATCCCAGTCAGGGATAATGTGGGTGGCTGGCTGCGGCGGCCAGGTCTGAACCGTCTGGGGCCTAATGTTGAGCAGCGACAGCCAGTCGTTTTTTATCATGGTACAGACATTCGCAAACTGGAAGCTCAGCTCGTCCCAGATCAGATCGGGATGCCAGCCAAAGACGCGCATTTGGCCAAAGGTTAAATGGCTTATTTCTTTACTATCAATATGCTTTAAATAATTAACCAGCAGCGGGCGCGCCTGCGGATCCTTCATCAGTGGATTAAAAATAGAGCCGGGGAAATTATCGGCATAAATAGCCGGTGGCAGCCCTTTTGAGTAAAAGCTGTCAGGCGCCAGCAGCAAAACAACTTTACTGTTTGCGTTAAGGCTATTTTTAAAGCGTGAGAATAGTAAAAATTGCGTTTCATCATCGACAAACGCATCGCCATACGCCACGACAGGTTTGTGTAATTGCTTATTAAAGTAATTATATACAGCGTAATGTTCATCTTCTGAGGTGGCAACCTCAGACGCGCCAATGAAGAAAATAGCATTCCCTTCTAAGGCATGAGAAATAGTGGCAATTTTTTCCGCCTGTTCTTTAGGCGTGCCCGCCATTGATTTAATCAGCGGCTGGAAGGTGAGCGGCGGATCGAAACTCGTCACCAGCGGGTGAACACAGAGAAACAAAATGGCCAGCGTCGCCATCAGGATATGTAAGCAAAGCGAATTTTTGATTTTCATCATCAACCAGTAACACTGCATGGCAGTAATTTCTAAATCTGTGGCTACTCAGATTTATAACAATTACACAACAAATGACCGTTTATTTTTGTGGCATTCTATACCAGAGCGTTTTAAAACGATGAGCGTTGCTATGTTACGGTATGTACAAGGTCGCGGAGAGTGATGTGAAGTCAGCGTTTGGGTGACTTTTTGCGCAGTCAAACGCCTGTGGGGAAAAATAGAAAAATTCCTGCTTTACAAGGCGCTAATAGATGTTTATAGTGCGCCTCACTTTGGAAGCGTGGCCGAGCGGTTGAAGGCACCGGTCTTGAAAACCGGCGACCCGAAAGGGTTCTAGAGTTCGAATCTCTACGCTTCCGCCAAATTCGAAAACCCTGCGATAGCAATATCGCAGGGTTTTTTCGTTTTACAGCCCAATCACCAGCTCCCCGGAATGGCTTCGCGAACAGCACAGCGCCACCTGCTGGTTCGTCGCGCTTTTTTCCGCCTCCGACTGCACGCTATCCCGGTGATCCACCACGCCGTCAATCACCGGCGTCAGGCACGCGCCGCAGATCCCCATTTCGCATGACAGCGGAATGTCCACCCCGTTTTCCTGTAATACCTGGGCGATGGTCTTATCCGCAGGCACCGGCCAGCGCTCACCCGTGGAGGCCAGTTTGACCGTGAAGATCTCCCCGGTTTCACCGCCTGCGGCGGGCGCAACGGGTTGAAACGCCTCGCTGTGAAGGTGGGCGTAATCCCACCCTTTTGCCGTCGCGACCTCACGCACTTTTTCCATAAACCCTGCCGGTCCGCATATCCAGGCGTGAAGCCCCGCCTCGGGCGCGGGGAGATGCTCTGCCAGCGTTGTGCGCGGGCTGGCGGTATGAATGAGGCACTCATCGAACCGGGAGAGTTCACGCGTAAACGCCGCGCTTTCGCGGTTTCTGACGTAATAGTGCAGCGTAAACGGCGTTCCGGTCGCCTTCAGCTGCAGGGCCATCGCGTACAGCGGCGTAATGCCAATGCCCGCCGCCAGCAGCAAAACCCGCTCAGCCTGCTGAAGCGGAAACAGGTTGCGCGGGGCCGATATCATCAGCTTCTGCCCGGGACGCAGCGTCTCGTGAACGTAGCGCGACCCGCCGCGCGAGGCGGTTTCACGCCCCACGCAAATAAGATAGCTCTCGTCCCCACATGCTCCGGTCAGTGAATACTGGCGCACCACGCCGCAGGGCAGGTGGACATCAACGTGCGCGCCGGCCTGCCACGCCGGCAGCGCTTCGCCGTTTTCAGCCACCAGCCTGACGGCGAGGCTCTTGTCGCCCTCACGCCACAGCCCGTCAACAATTACGCTCAGCATATCGGCCTCCGTCATACCAGGAAAAATTCGCCAAAGCCCATCTTCTTCAGCCCCCGACGGTAGGCAATTGAGCTTTTATCTGCGGGAATATGGGCTTCCAGCGTCAGATCCAGCGGCAGGCTTTCCGGGCGCTGGGTTTCGACCATCAGGCGATCCTCTTCAAAAATGCGCAGGTTAAAGGCATGCACATCCTCCACCGGAATATGCAGGTCAAAGTTGCGGGCGATAGGGGCGAACATGCGGGTCACGCGCGACGACACGGGCGACGCGGCGTTCATGATCACCAGCCGCGATTCACCCGGAAAATGAATCGTCAGGGTAGCGGTAAACGGCAGGTGCATTTCAAAATGGCGCAGCCACTGGAACCCTTCTGGTGCCTGCACGTCCGAACTGGCGGGATAGTTGCTCACGGAGCTCCAGTAATCCGCCACGAAGCCGAACGGCGTCTCCTGCGGCTGATAGGCAGGTACAAGCTGATTATTGGGGTCGGCAAAGGTTTCGGTGTGGATCCACGCAAAGTGCGCCACGTCCAGAAAACCCTCTACCTGACGTCCGGCAAAGCCGTTTACCTCAAACGCCGGGCAGTTAATCTGCTGAAATCCGTCGTCATCCCAGTGCGGCATGGCGGGCAGCGGCGCGGGGTTATCCGGATCAAAGGCCAGGCAGGTCCAGATCAGCCCGTACCGCTCTTCCACGGCGTAGTTAATCAGGTTCAGCTTCGCCGGAACGGGCTGGTCGGGGCTGGACGGAATACGGTTGCAGCGCCCGTCCTCCCCAAAGCGTAAACCATGATAGGGGCAGATAATCCCGTGCTCATCGTGAAAGCCGAGCGTCAGCGGCACGCCGCGGTGCGGGCAAACGTCACGGGCGACCACAACCTGGTCGTTTATCCGGTAAATCACCAGCTGTTCATCCAGCAGCGTCGCTTTGACCGGCGCCGGACCGACGTCGCAGGCGCGCGCAACCGGATGCCAGCATTTCGCCAGACGCAGCCAGTCCTCTGGCTCAAACGTACAGTGGGCGGGTGGAGTCGGTTCTCTTTTCATCATTATCCCTCTTACGTTCAGCCTAACGGGCCGCCCTGAATGGTCTCGCACAGACCGTTGATGATGCGCTCTCCGGTCTCTTCGCTAAGCTCCTGATACCAGGCCTGCGTCAGCGCCATGTCTTTCCCGTGGGTGACGTCGCAGCGCTTACGCGCCTTCAGGACCAGGTCGCGCACCCGGTCGCAGCGCAGCGCCTCGTACTGCCGCAGCGCTAGCGTAATATTATGGTTTTCACGCAGGCATTCCCCCAGCACTACGGCATCTTCCATCGCCGCGCAGCCGCCCTGGCCGATATCCGGCGTGGTGCTGTGCGCGGCATCGCCGAGCAGCGCGACGTTGCCGCGCACCAGGCTGTCGAACGGCTCGATATCGTGGATTTCGATGCGGTTGGTCGTTTCAGGATCCAGCGCCGCGATAAGCTTCTGCACCGGCGGCGCCCAGCCGCGGAAGTAGCCCGTGAGATCGGCGCGCAGGGTGGTGCGATCTTCCGCCAGGCCTGCGGGCAGCGGCACGTCAAAAAAGAAGTAGAAGCGTCCGCCGGAGACGGGCATCAGCGACACGCGTTTGCCTTCGCCAACGAAGGTGGTCCACTGGTGCGCCGGGGCAATCTCTTCGTCAATCTTCACCAGCCCGTTCCAGTTTACGTACCCGGCGTATCGGCGCTCCGGGGTATACCCCAGCACATACGGGCGAACCGCCGAGTGGCTGCCGTCGGCGGCAATCAGAAAATCGCCGGTTGCCGTGGTGCCATCGGTGAAGGTGACGTTCACGCCCGCGTCGTCTTCATGGACGTGTTCCACGCGCTTGCCGAACTGCACCCCGTCGCGCCCCCAGAAGTCCAGCATTTCGCGCTGGAGTTCAGCGCGCGAGACGGGGCAGGGACGCCCGCCGGTACGCTCAACCAGCGGGGCAAGGCTAAAGCGGGTCAGAGTCTCGCCGCGCCGGTAATCCTTGTAGGCCATAAAACGCATCGGCCCGCCCCAGGTCTCGATGATGTCGCCCATGCCGAGGTGCTGCATGCATTTCACGCCGTTAGGCCAGATGGAGATGGCCGCCCCGACGGGCCTGATCTCCTTTACGGCTTCAAACACGGTACAGTCGATGCCCGCTTTCTTCAGCGCCACGGCAGCGCTCAGGCCGCCAATACCCGCGCCAATCACGATTGCTTTCATGCTTCTCTCCTTTTGCAGGGTGTAAAGACATTCAGCAATTTGCGTACCAGGCTGCAGAGTGGCGAAAATGGCGTTGTAAGGGAGACGTTTGCACTGCTAAGGTGCATAAACGCGGTGAGCGTGCCTTTTTATGAATCAAAAATTTCCAGTTGAGATATACGGAATCGACTGTTTCACGCCCGCGTTCAAGGTGGCGTGGTTTGTGCAATAGCCTGGAGAAGGATAATAAAGGAGACACTATGATCGCACTGCACGACTTCAATCAGCTTCCTGAGAAAGATGCTCTTACGCTGCTTCAGCCCTGCGTGGCGATACCCGGCTGGGCCGACGCGCTGGCTCTGGGGCGGCCATACGCCAGCCGGGACGAATTACTCAGTACGGCAAGCGCGCTGACGCAAAACTGGGACGAAGCGGCGCTGGCGCAGGCCCTGAGCGCCCATCCGCGCATCGGGGAAAAGCCCGCGGGTTCAGCGGCGGAGGCGGCGCTGTCGCGTCAGGAGCAGGGCGCTGTGAACGATCGCGATGGCGCCCTTGCCCAGGGGCTGCGCGAGGGGAATGCCCGCTACGAGGCCCGCTTCGGACGCGTGTTTCTGATCCGCGCGAAGGGTCGCAGCGGCGAGGAGATATTGCGGGCCCTGCACGCGCGGCTGGAGAACAGCGACGCGCAGGAAATCCGTGCCGCGCTGGAACAGCTGCGGGAAATTACGCTGCTTCGGCTGGAAGGAGTTATTAGCGAATGAGCACACTCAGCACCCATATTCTCGATATCTCTACGGGCAAGCCCGCAGAGGGCGTAACGGTTCATCTGCAACAGGACGGAAAGACGCTGGCGACGGGCGTGACCAACGCGCAGGGGCGCATCGCCGCGTTCGTTGCCTCTCTGCCCGCGGGCCGCTATCGGCTGGTGGCGGAGATCGGGGCGTGGTTTAGCGATACCGGCCGGGAGACAATCTACCCCTGTGCGCAAATTGATTTTGTGACGGGAGAAACGGCAGACGAGCATTTCCATCTGCCGTTTGTGATTGCCCCCGGCGGGTGGTCAACCTACCGGGGCAGTTGACCACACCCGCTCGCCGTTAACCCAGGTCTCGCTGATGTTGCGCTCGTCTCCGAGGGTCATCAGCACAAAAAGCTGCTCGTAGATATCCTGACAGCGGCGATTGCGCAGGCGCTGCAGCGGCGTCACGTCGGGATCGATGACCACAAAATCCGCCTCTTTGCCGGGTGTGAAGTTGCCAATCTTATCGTCCAGCCGGAGGGCGTGCGCGCCGCCCAGCGTGGCGTGATAAAACGCCTCGCTGGCGCGCAGGCGGTAGCTCTGAAGCTGGCCGACCTTGTAGGCTTCCCCCAGCGTGCGCAGCATGCTGAAGGTCGTGCCCGCCCCAACGTCGGTGCCGATGCCCATCCGCACCCTGTGCTGCCAGCAGGCGGGCAGGCGAAACAGCCCGCTGCCGAGAAACAGGTTAGAGGTAGGGCAAAACGCCACCGCCGAGCCGGTGTCATGCAGGCACTGCCACTCGCTGTGGTGCAGATGGATCGCGTGGGCAAACACGCTGCGCTCGCCGGTCAGGCCGTAGTGGTGATACACGTCGAGATAGCGCTCATGCTCCGGCCAGAGGTCGCTTACCCAGGCCACTTCGTTGGGGTTTTCGCTCAGGTGGGTCTGCAGCCAGGTGTCCGGGAACTCCTCTCTGAGCAGGCTGACCGCCGCAAGCAGCTCGGGGGATGACGTCGGGGCAAAGCGCGGCGTAATGGCATAGCCCAGCCGTCCCCGGTGGTGCCAGCGCTGGATTAGCGCCCGCGTCTGCCGGTAGCTCTGCTTCGCGTCTTCGCTCAGGTAGTCCGGCGCGTGTCTGTCCATCATCACTTTTCCGGCGATAAGGCGCATGTTCAGGCGCAGGGCCTCGGTAAACAGCGCCTCGACCGATTCCGGATGCAGCGTGCAAAACACCAGCGCGGTGGTGGTGCCGTTGCTAACCAGTTGCTGTATGAAAAATTCGGCGATCTCTTTCGCGTAGGCCTCATCGGCAAACTGGCTTTCCACCGGGAAGGTGTAGGTGGTCAGCCACTCCAGCAGCTGTTCGCCAAAGGCGCCGATCATCTCCGTTTGCGGGTAATGGACGTGGGTGTCGACAAAACCGGGCAGCAGCAGCCTGCCGCGCAGGTCGGTATAGCCCTTGTGGGGGTCAAGATACTGCTCGCCCTCCTGCCACGGCATCTGCGCCAGAATTTTCCCGCTCTGTATAAACAGCAGCCCGTCCTCAAGGTAGCGCGCGTGTTGAGCAATGGCGTCTGCGCTGTCGCAGACCCGGGCAATATCAAAAAATGCACCGCGTATCGCAGTCTGGTATTCCATCATGGTTCCTGCCTTCGTGTTTGCGTAGCGGGGGTGAGAGGGCTCAGCAAGAACGGTGCCAGAATGAAAGGGCCGCAGATACGCTGCGGCCGGAGGACGAGGGTTACTCTTTTTGCGTTGCCACGCGGGAGCTGAACGACGTCGCGCCCGCCGTCTCACGATCTTCCCGCGCCAGCCAGCGGTAGGTCACGCCGCCGAGGAAGACGCCGATAAACCAGCTGAAGTTCGCCACCTCATGCAGGGCCGGGATAAAGCTAATCACCAGGCCCACGGCAACGGACGGGATCAGCGCGCCAATAGCTTTCGGGTTAAAGCCGTTGCGGTACCAGTATTTGCCCTTTGGCGTGTCGTCGAACAGATCGTCAACCGACACCTTGCCGCGCTTAATCAGGTAGAAGTCAGCAATCAGAATGCCGAACAGCGGGCCGATGAACGCCCCGAGCACGTCCAGGGTGTAGTGGATAAGCTCCGGCGAGTTGAACAGGTTCCACGGGGTGAGCAGGATCGAGCCGACGGCGGCAATCATGCCCCCTGTGCGGAAGCTGATTTTCTGCGGCGAGCAGTTAGAGAAATCAAACGCCGGGGAGACGAAGTTTGCCACGATGTTGATCCCGATGGTGGCGGTGATCATCGTCAGCAGGCCAATCGCCACGGCCAGATCGTTGCCCACGCGGCTGACGGTTTCGATCGGGTCGGTGATCATGCGGCCAAACAGCGACTGGGTGCCGGACACAATCACCACCGTGACGATGGAGAACAGCAGGAAGTTAAACGGCAGGCCCCAGCGGTTGCCGCGGCGGATCTCGCCCATGCTTTTTCCGTAGCGGGAGAAGTCGCCAAAGTTGAGCAGCGGGCCGGAGAAGTAAGATACCACCAGCGCGGTCGCGGTGATCATCTGCCAGGTCTGCTCGCCCGCGCTCAGGGATTTGCTGGCGAGGGTAAAGGAGATCCCGTCAAAACCGGTCTTGTATACAATCCAGCCTGCGAGGGCAAGCATCACCACGTAGACCGCCGGACCGGCGATATCAATAAAGCGCTTGATGGCGCTCATGCCGTGCCAGAAGACCATCGCCTGCAGGACCCACATAATAGCGAAGCAGATCCAGCCCAGATGAGACAGGCCCAGGAACGCGCCGGCGGTGAGCGAAGAGAGCGATGGCCAGAACTTCAGCGCCACCAGCATCAGGGCGTTGGCGGCAAGATAGGTCTGGATGCCGTACCACGCGAAGGCAATCAGCCCGCGGATCACCGCCGGAATATTGGCTCCGAAGACGCCGAACGCCTGACGGCTGATCACCGCATAGGGCACGCCAGCCATCTGGCTTGGTTTGGCCACCAGGTTGGCGCACAGCTGCACGATGCAAATCCCCACCAGCAGGCAGAGCAGCACCTGCCAGCTTGCCAGCCCGAGCGTAAAGAAGCTCGCGGCGACAACATAACCCCCCATGCTGTGAACGTCCGACATCCAGAACGAAAAGATGTTGTACCAGCTCCAGTTCTGGTCACGCGTCGGTGCCAGATCCTCATTGCAAAGACGTGGGCTGTAAACCGCACCGGAATCAGCGGCCGTACCTTGCTGTGCGTTTTGACTGTTTGGCATGAAACCTGCTCCTGTGAATGAAAACCCGTTAAGCGGGAGTGCAAACGGTGTTGCAGGATCCAGGCCAAAATAATAAATCTTGTATGCAATATTTTATTTTTATGTATACGATTCGATAACGAAGAGTAAAAGACGGAGTGGTGAATGAACAACATAAACGCCCTGCAGACCGCGCCAGACCTGCATGACAAAGACGAATCGATCTTTCAGGCGCTGATGACCGCGATTGTCGAACATCAGCTGCTGCCGGGGAGCAAATTGCCAGAAGAGGCGCTGGCCGAGGTGTTTGGCGTAAGCCGCACGGGCATCCGCAAGGTGCTTCAACGACTCGCCGCTGTGCAAATGGTCACCCTGACGCCCAAGCGTGGTGCACACGTCGCCAGCCCGACGGTGGAAGAGGCGCGACACATCTTTCGCACCCGCGCCCTGCTGGAGGTCGCTAACCTTCCGGACGTGCTGGCGCACTGCCAGCCGCCGCACCTTGCCGCGCTGGAGACCATTATTCGCCAGGAGCAGCAGGCGCACGAGGCCTATGACGGCCCGGCGGCGATTCGCCACTCCGCCAATTTCCACATTCAGCTGCAGGCCATCTCCGGCAACCAGGTGCTCACTGAGATGGTGACCAGCCTGAGCCAGCGTTCTTCGCTGGTGATTGCCACCTGGGGCGCGCCGTGGCGTCAGGGCTGCCGCTGCAACGATCACGAACAGCTTGTGGATCTGCTGCGCCAGAAGGCGCTTGAGCCATTAAGCGATGCCCTCACGCACCATTTTGAACATATCGTCGCCAGCCTCTGCTTCGAGCGGGCGGGCGAGTGCCTGCCTGATTTTGCCCGGCTGTTTGCCGGCCACAAGGAGTCGTAATGTCTGTCTGTATACAAGTGATCAACCCCAACACCAGCCTCGCCATGACGGAAACCATCGGCGCGGCGGCGCGCGCGGTGGCGGCGCCGGGGACGGAGATCCTCGCGGTCTGCCCGAGCGCGGGCGTGCCGTCTATAGAAGGCCACTTTGATGAGGCCATCGCCGCCGTCGGTGTCCTGGAACAGATCAAAAAAGGCAGGGAACAGGGCGTGTCGGGTCACGTGATTGCCTGCTTTGGCGATCCGGGCCTGCTGGCGGCGCGCGAGCTGGCCCAGGGGCCGGTTATCGGCATTGCCGAAGCCGCGATGCACATGGCGACGCTGGTGGCGACGCGTTTTTCGGTGGTTACCACGCTGCCGCGCACGCTGATTATTGCCCGTCATCTGTTGCACCAGTATGGCTTTCAGGACCATTGCGCGGCGCTGCACGCCATCGACCTTCCGGTGCTCGCGCTGGAGGATGGCAGCGGTCTGGCGCAGGAAAAAGTGCGCGCGCGTTGTATACAGGCGCTGAAAGAGGATGGCTGTGGCGCCATCGTGCTGGGCTGCGGCGGCATGGCGACGCTGGCGCAGGAGCTGACCCGCGAGCTGCGCGTGCCGGTGATCGACGGCGTCAGCGCGGCGGTGAAGATGGTGGAATCGCTGGTGGCGCTGGGGCTGTCGACCAGCAAGCACGGGGATCTGGCATTCCCGGAGAACAAACCGTTAAGCGGGCATTTTCAGGCATTGAATCCATTTTAATTTTTGGGGGTGGCAATGGGGCTTTTTGAACAGGATTATCCGCGGGATTTGCGCGGCTACGCGGGCAACCCGCCGCACGCGCGGTGGCCTAATCAGGCGCGCATCGCCGTGCAGTTTGTGCTCAACTATGAGGAAGGGGCGGAAAACCACGTTCTGCACGGCGATGCCGGATCCGAGCAGTTCCTGTCGGACATTATCGGCGCGGCCAGCTACCCGGATAAACACATGTCGATGGACTCCCTCTACGAATACGGCAGCCGCGCCGGGTTCTGGAGGATCCACAATGAATTTCAAAAGCGCGGCCTGCCGCTAACGGTCTTTGGCGTGGCGATGGCGCTGGCGCGTCACCCGGAGATCGTTGAGGCGATCAAAGCCGCGGATTACGACGTGGTCAGCCACGGCTGGCGCTGGATCCACTATCAAAACATGGACATCAGCCAGGAGCGCGAACACCTGCATAAGGCGGTGCACGTTCTGACCGACCTGTTCGGCAAGCCGCCAACGGGCTGGTACACCGGGCGCGACAGCCCCAACACGCGCCAGCTGGTGGTGGAGCACGGCGGTTTTGACTACGACAGCGACTACTACGGCGACGATTTGCCCTTCTGGACGGAAGTGGCCTGCAGCGACGGCACCCGCAAGCCGCACCTGATTGTGCCGTATACGCTGGATGCGAACGACATGCGCTTCGCGACCGCGCAGGGGTTTAACACGGCCGAGCAGTTCTATACCTACCTGAAGGACAGTTTTGACGTGCTGTACGAAGAGGGAGAAAGCGCGCCGAAGATGATGTCCATCGGCATGCACTGTCGCCTGCTGGGCAGACCGGGGCGTTTTCGCGCGCTGCAGAAGTTCCTGGATTATGTGCAGCAGCACGAGCGGGTATGGGTCTGTACCCGCCAGCAGATTGCCGACCACTGGCGGGAGGTGCATCCGTTTCAGAAATAACTGAGCCGTCTTTAGCCGGGTGGCGGCTGCGCCTTACCCGGCCTACGACTACGACATCAAACTCACCTGCGCCGCCACGATCCGCCACCCGTAGGCAAACCGTACCCACGTCTGCTGCTGGCGGCCAATGCGTTCCGTCCCCGCGCGGGTAAACTCGGTGCTGCACACGGCATAATCCTCCCCAAAGGTGGTAATCACTGTGTGGCGCAGCGTCCGCTGCAATCCGGCGGACGGGCGCGCCGCCCGAAAGGCGCGGATTTCATCAATCCCGTACAGGTTTTCACCCGCTCCGAGACGCACCGTGCTTTTGTCGTGCCAGAACAGCTCGTCCAGCACCGCAACGTTGTTGCTCACCAGCGCGTCCTCATAGCGGTAAAACGCAGCGGTCACCTCGGCAACCACCCACGGGAGGTTAATGTCATCGTGATTCATCATGCTGCTATCTCCGCCGGGCGGGCATCGGTGATACCGTTCTCTTCCAGAACCCGCGCGACGCGCAGGCAGGCCTGCTCGTTAAACGGCGCGGCAATCAGCTGCAGGCCGATGGGCGCACCCTGCGCGGTGCGCAGGGGAACGGTGGTCACGGGCAGGCCCAAAAACGAAATTGGCTGGGTCAGCATCCCCATGCTGGCGCGAATGGGCAGCGGCTGGCCGTTAATCTCCATGGTCTGCTCACCCGCCAGCGTGGCGCTGCGCGGAGTGGCCGGGGCGATCAGCACGTCGGCCTGCGCGAACAGGGTTTTGAACGCCTGCCGGGCGTGAGCGCGAAACCGCTGGGCCTGAATATACCAGGCTGAGGGGATCATCGCCCCGGCGAGCAGCCGTTCGCGAGAGTGCGGCTCAAAACGCGCCGGTTCATGGCGAAGCGCGGGCAGGTATTGATTTCCCCCTTCGGAGGCGCTGATGATAAACGCCGCCGAACGCGCCAGCTCGGCGTCAGGGAACTGCAGCTCATCCTGCACGCCGAGCGCTTTCGCTACCCGCGCCACGGCGGCTCTGGCGTCCGTGTCACACCAGGTGGTGAAATAGCCGCCGAGCACCGCGCAGCGCAGGCCATCAAGCCCGCGATCGAGCAGGGGGCGCGTCTGTTCCCGGGAGCACTCGGCCTGAAAACCGTCGCTGGTATCCCGTCCCTGCAGCGCGTCGTACACGGACGCCAGGTCGCACACGCGGCGCGCAAAGGGCCCGATATGATCCAGGCTCGCGACAAACGGATGGCTGCCGGATCGCGACAGGCGGCCAAAGGTGGGCTTCAGGCCATAGATACCGCACAGGGAGGCCGGAACGCGAATCGAGCCGTTGGTGTCGGTGCCGAGCGAAAAGTGCACCAGCCCGGCGGCCACCGCGGCGGCTGAACCGCCGGACGACCCGCCCGCAATGCGCGTCAGGTCGTGCGGGTTACGCGTCGTGCCGTAGTGACTGTTCTCGGTGGTAAAGCCGTAGGCGTAGGCGTCCATATTGACCATCCCGGTCAGCAGCCCGCCCGCGCTGCGCAGCTGGCGCACCGCAAAACTGTCAGCGGCGGCGGCAGGGCGCTGGCTGAACAATTCGGCTCCTGCGAGGGTGGTGTGATCGGCAACGTCGAACAGATTTTTTACCGCGTAGGGCACGCCCGCCAGCGGCGGCAGGGGGCGCTTTTCCCGTCGCAGGGTATCGATATTGTCGGCCTCGGCGAGCATGCGTGCTTCCGTCACTGCGGTCCAGGCGCCGATCTGCGGGTTAACGCGCGCAATCCCCTCCAGCGTCTGTCGGGCGATCTCGCGAGCGCTCAGCTCCCCAGCGCTCAGCGCCTGCTGAATAGCGCTGATACTCATCTCGTGTAGCGTCATGCTTTATATACTCCTGCGATCTCAAGACGGTCGTCGAGCGGCAGCGCCATCAGCGGGGCGGCCATGGTGGCTATGCGGCTGAACTGCAGCTGCAGCTCGGCGCGGCGGGCGTCATCCAGCGTCACGCCGAGTACAGTTTCCATTTGCGCCAGGTATGCCTGCCAGTCGGGTTGGTGTGTCGTCATTTTTTTTCTCCTCAGAATCCGGCGGCCGCGCCGTTGCTGCGCGGGTCAAATGCCCCTTCGAACAGCCCGTTGGGGTGGCGGACAATCGCGCCCGCGTGGCCCATGGCTTCACTAAAGTCAGGGAAAAGCTCCACCTCGTGACCGAGTGCCCGCAGGCGCACGACCGTCTCGGGTGAAAAACGTCCTTCAAGCTTTAAGGTGTCCGAGGTTTGTCCCCAGGTGCGCCCCAGCAGCCAGCGCGGGCGGGAAATGCTCTCCTGTAAAGGCACGCCCTGAATCGCGTAGCGGGTAAAGATCGCGGCCTGGGTTTGCGGCTGTCCGTCGCCGCCCATCGATCCGTAGACCATCACGCGACCGTCCTTCAGACGCGCCGCCGCCGGGTTCAGGGTGTGGAACGGCTGTTTGCCCGGCGCGAGGGCCAGAAGATGGGCGGGATCGAGGCTGAATGATGCCCCTCGGTTCTGCCAGACGATGCCGGTATCGGGCAGCACCACGCCGCTGCCGAACTCGTGATAAATGCTCTGGATAAACGACACGGCAAGCCCGCTGCTGTCCATCACTCCCATCCACACCGTATCGCCGGGGCCTTTTCCGGTTCCCCACGGTGCGGCACGGCCGTCGTCAACCCTGTTGGCAAGCGCCTGCAGAGCGGGGGGATCCAGCAGATCCTGAATATCGGTTTTCAGCTCGCGCGGGTCGGTGATGTGGGCATCACGCAGGCCAAAGGCCAGCTTGGTGGCTTCAACGATGCGGTGAAGGGTTTCGGCGTCTTCGGCCTCCGCCATGTTCAGGCGGTCGGTGATGCCGAGTATCGCCAGCGAGACCAGCCCCTGCGTCGGCGGGGCGTGGTTAAAGATCTCCCCCTGCTGATGCTGCAGCGTCAGCGGCGCGGTGCGTCGGGCTGCGTGGGCGTGTAAATCGGCCAGCGTAACGGGCAGGCCCAGCGTCTCCATGCCGTGCGCCAGCACGTCCGCCAGCGGGCCGCGATAAAAACTGTCCAGACCGTCTTCCGCCAGGCGCCTCAGGGTTGTAGCCATGGCGGGCTGATAAAAGCGGCTCCCGGCCTGCGGCGGCTTGCCGTCGACCAGCCAGGTTTCCGCGAAGCCCGGAACATCCTTCAGCTCGTCGAACTTGCTGGCAGTGGCGTGAGCCTGAGAGGCCGTGACCGGCGTGCCGTTCTGCGCGTAGTCAATGGCGTCGGCCAGCAGGCGGGCCAGCGGCAGCGACTTGCCGGTCATCTCACGGGAAACCTTCAGCGCCTCGTCCCAGCCGCTGACCGTGCCGGCGACGGTTAGCGCCGCCTGCGGTCCGCGATGGGGGATCTGCTTGAGCCCATCGTAGGCGGCCAGCGTCGCGTGCGATCCTGCCGCGCCGCTGGCGTCAATGGCGATGGGGTCGCCTTCCGGCGGTACGATAAGCCAGAAGCCATCGCCGCCCAGCCCGTTCATATGCGGGTAGACCACGGCGATGGTGGCCGCCGCCGCGACCATCGCTTCTATCGCGCTGCCGCCTTCGCGTAGCACCGCCAGCGCGCTCTGGCTGGCGAGGTGGTGGGGCGCAACCGCCATACCGTGTGTGGAGACATTACTTTGCATGAAGAGTCCTCGTAACCCTGAAAGTCACAAGGCGCTGCAAAAGCTGTTCCAGTTCTGAAAGAAAAGTTTCAGTAAACTGGCACGTATAATGAAAGGTAGAATGAAAACCAAAATGTGATGAAACAAAAGTTACAGAGGCGCTATGGAACAACTGGATGAACGTCTGAAAGCACAATACCCGTCGCTGTCGCCGCAGGAGCAGCGGGTGGCGGACTTTATTTTTGATCATTTTGACGATCTCATTAGCTACAACAGCGCCGAGCTGGCGCAGCTGAGCGGGGTATCGAAAGCCACGGTGAGCCGTCTGTTTAAGCGTCTGGGCTATGAGAAATATAAAGACATGCGCGAAGAGCTGCGCACCCTGCGCCAGAGCGGGATGCCGCTCACCGATAATCGCGACGCGGTGCAGGGCAACACGCTGCTGGCACGCCACTACAAGCAGGAGATGGCGAACCTGACCCAGTGGGTCAATGCCCTCGACGCGCAGCAGTTTGCCGACGCCATGGCCTGCATGGTGAAGGCGCGGCGCATCGTTATTATCGGCATGCGTAACGCCTATCCGGCGGCGCTCCACCTGCGCCAGCAGCTGCTGCAGGCGCGCGGTCAGGTGCTGGTCCTGCCGCAGCCGGGGCAGAGCCTGAGCGAGGAGCTGGTGGACTTAACGCCGGACGATCTGGTGGTCATGATGGCCTTCCGCCGCCGTCCGCGCATTATCCGCCCGCTGATGCAGCAGCTTCAGAGCAGCGGTATTCCGGTGCTGCTGATGTGCGAGCCGCAGGCCCACAGCCTGTTTCCGCTCGCCAGCTGGCAGCTCTGCGCCCCGCTGGACAGCGTCTCGGCCTATGACAGCTATTCCTCGGTTAACAGTCTGATCAACCTGCTGGCGAACGCCTTCCTGCATGAGATCCTCGATAAAGGCCGTCCGCGCATTCACGAGATTGCCTCCCTCTACCAGCAGCTGGACGAGCTGGAACAGCGATAATGGGGCATCAGGCTGGTGCTTTGCATTAAAATGGTGCGTAATGGCGGGGCGAAAATGGAGAGCATTTTCGCCCCGCCCGCGTTTTATCAGGCTTTACAAGAATATTTCCCGCTTCGCCTTATCTGGCACATTAGTTGCAAAATCACATTCAAAGAATCTTTTGTTTCATGTTAACGTTACGGGGAAGCACCATGAAAAAATTGTTGATTGCACTGGCCGGGGCAGCATGCCTCTTCACTCAGCTGCCGGCAAAGGCTGACCAGCTACAGGATATCGAGAAGCGCGGCACTATCCGTATTGCCGTACCGCAGGACTTCCCGCCGTTTGGCTCGGTGGGAACCGATCTGCAGCCGCAGGGGTACGACATCGATATGGCGCGCTATCTCGCTAAACAGATGAAGCTCAAGCTGCAGCTGGTGCCGGTGACCAGCGCCAACCGCGTGCCGTACCTGCAAACCGATAAGGTGGACCTGGTCATTTCCAGCCTCGGTAAAAACCCGGAGCGCGAGAAGGTGATCGACTTCAGCCGCGCCTACGCGCCGTTCTTCCTTGGCGTGTTTGGTCCAAAAGGGGCCGAGCTGAAGGACGCCGCCGCGCTGAGCGGAAAAACCATCGGCGTGACGCGCGGGGCGGTGGAGGACATGGTGCTGACTGGACTGGCGCCGAAAGACGCGGACGTGAAACGCTACGAAGACAATAACACCACGCTCTCCGCTTACCTGTCGGGGCAGGTGCAGTACGTGGCAACCGGTAACCTCGTGGTGGCGGCCATTTCGCGCCAGAACGCGGATAAAGCCCCGGTGCCGAGCTTTATGCTGAAAGATTCGCCGTGCTTTATTGGCCTGAAGAAAAACGAACCGGCCCTGAAGGCAAAAGTGGATGCGCTGATTGAGCAGGGCATCAAGGACGGCACGCTGAACGGCCTGTCTGAGCAATGGCTGAAGGCCCCGCTGCCGGCAAATCTTGGCGCCTGAGCCGATGACTGAGCAACTTGATTTCTCCGCGCTCTGGCCGCACTGGCCGGAGCTGCTGGCAGGGCTGTGGGTCACCGTTCAGCTGACGGTGATGGCGACCGTCGGCGGGCTGGCGATAGGGATTTTCGGGGCGGCGATCCGCAGCGGACGCACGACCTGGTTCAGCCGGATCTGGGGCGGCTACGTGGAGATCATCCGCAACACGCCGTTTGTGGTACAGCTGTTTTTCATTGTCTTCGGCCTGCCAAATCTTGGCCTGAAGATGACGGCGGGGGAAGCGGCGCTGCTGGCCATGGTGGTAAACCTGGGCGCCTACAGCACCGAGATTATCCGCGCGGGCATTCAGGTCACGCCGAAAGGGCAGTGGGAAGCCGGACGCGTGCTGGGGCTCACCCGCCTGCAGACCTTTATTCGCGTGGTGCTGCCGCCCGCGCTGCAGCGCATTTACCCGGCGCTGGTGAGCCAGTGCATCATCGTGATGCTCGGCTCGTCGGTGGTGTCGCAGGTCTCCTATGAAGAGCTGACCTTCGCCGCCAACCTGATCCAGTCCAGAACGTTTTTGAGCTTTGAGGTTTATCTGGTGACAACCGGGATTTACCTGGCGCTGTCGATAACTCTGCGCCAGCTGATGATGGCGGCAGGACGCAAATGGCTGGGGGTGCAGGCATGATGACCACCTTTACCGACTGGGACATTATTCGCAACCTGCTGCTGGCCGGACGCTGGACGGTGCTGCTGTCGCTGGTGGCGTTCGTCGGCGGGGCGGTGGTAACCCTGCCTCTCCTGCTGCTGCGCCTGACGGGCGGGCGCACGGTGACGCGCATTATCCGCGGCTATATTGAGCTGTTTCAGGGCACGCCGCTGCTGATGCAGCTGTTCCTGGCCTTCTTCGGCGTGGCGCTGTTCGGCATCGACGTCTCGCCGTGGACCGCCGCCTCGCTGGCGCTGACGTTTTACACCAGCGCGTTTCTGCTCGATATCTGGAACGGCTGCATTCGCGCTTTACCGAAGGGGCAGTGGGAAGCGTCGCGCTGCCTGGGGATGACCTTCGGCCAGACCCTGTTTCGCGTCGTCGCCCCGCAGGCGCTGCGCATCGGCATTGCGCCGACGGTCGGCTTTGCCGTGCAGGTGATCAAAGGCACCGCGCTGGCGTCGATTATCGGTTTTGTCGAGCTGACCAAGGCCGGAACCATGCTGACCAACGTGACCTATCAGCCGTTTAAGGTCTTTGCGCTGGTGGCGCTGGGCTACTTTATTCTGTGTTATCCGCTGTCGCGCTACAGCCGCTATCTGGAGACGAAATTCAATGCCTCTCATCACCATTAATCAGGTGCAGAAGTACTACGGCGATAACCACGTGCTCAAGGGCGTCGATCTGGATATCGACATGGGCCAGGTAATCTCCATTATCGGGCGCAGCGGATCGGGCAAAAGCACGCTGCTGCGCTGCATTAACGGTCTGGAAGGCTATCAGGACGGCAGCATCAAGCTGGGCGGCATGACCATTACCGACCGGGATTCCCAGGCGCGTGAAATCAGCCGCTCGGTGGGGATGGTGTTCCAGAGCTTCAACCTGTTCCCGCACATGACGGCGCTGGAAAACGTGATGCTCGCCCCGCGTCGGGTGCTGAAGAAAAGCGCCACCGAATGCCGCGAGCTGGCGCAGCGCATGCTGGAGAAGGTTGGCCTCGGCGATCGTCTGGATTACTACCCGTCGAGCCTCTCCGGCGGCCAGCAGCAGCGCGTGGCGATTGCCCGCGCGCTGGCGATGTCGCCGAAAGTATTGCTCTGCGATGAGATCACCTCCGCGCTCGACCCGGAGCTGGTGGGCGAAGTGCTCAAAGTTCTGGAGCAGCTGGCGGCCGAGGGGATGACGCTCATACTGGTTACCCATGAAATGAATTTTGCCCGCGAAGTGGGCGACCGCGTGGTGTTTATGCACCAGGGGAAAGTCTGGGAGCAGGGCGACAGCAAAACGCTGTTCGCCAACCCGCAGACCACGGAACTGAAGCAGTTCATCTCCTCCGTGCGCGGCCTCAACTGATAAGGACTTAACAATGGATATCGCACACTTTCCGCAAATCAACCCGCCGCAGCGCCTGCTGATGGGGCCGGGCCCGATCAACGCCGACCCGCGCGTGCTGCGCGCCATGTCGAGCCAGCTGATCGGGCAGTACGATCCGGCCATGACCCACTACATGAACGAGGTGATGGCGCTCTATCGCGGCGTATTCCGCACCGAAAACCGCTGGACGATGCTGGTGGACGGTACCTCCCGCGCGGGGATTGAAGCCATTCTGGTCTCCGCCATCCGCCCGGGAGATAAGGTGCTGGTGCCGGTCTTTGGCCGCTTTGGCCACCTGCTGTGCGAAATTGCCCGCCGCTGCCGCGCGGAGGTGCATACCATCGAGGTGCCGTGGGGCGAGGTGTTTACCCCGGACCAGGTCGAGGATGCGATTAAACGTATTCGTCCGCGCCTGCTGCTGACCGTGCAGGGCGACACCTCCACCACCATGCTGCAGCCGCTCGCCGAGCTGGGCGCGATCTGCCGCCGCTACGACGTGCTGTTTTACACCGATGCCACCGCGTCGCTGGGCGGTAACGCGCTGGAGACCGATGCCTGGGGGCTGGATGCCGTCTCGGCCGGGATGCAGAAATGCCTCGGCGGCCCGTCGGGCACCTCGCCGATCACCCTGAGCGCGCGCATGGAGGAGGCGATCCGCCGCCGCAAATGCGTTGAGGAAGGCATACGCACCGACGCCCACCGCGACGGCGACGAGGAGATGATCTACTCCAACTACTTCGATCTCGGCATGGTGATGGACTACTGGGGGCCGGAACGTCTTAACCACCACACCGAAGCCACCACCGCGCTGTTTGGCGCCCGCGAGTGCGCGCGTCTTATCCTGCAGGAAGGGCTGGATAACGGCATCGCTCGCCACAGGCTGCACGGCGATGCGCTCCTGAAGGGCATTCAGGCGATGGGGCTGGAGACCTTCGGCGACCTGAAGCACAAGATGAACAACGTGCTGGGCGTGGTGATCCCGCAGGGCATCAACGGTGACCAGGTGCGTAAGCTGATGCTGGAGGATTTCGGGATTGAAATCGGCACCTCGTTTGGCCCGCTGCACGGCAAAGTTTGGCGCATTGGCACCATGGGCTACAACGCACGCAAGGACTGCGTGATGACCACCCTGAGCGCGCTGGAGTCGGTGCTGAACTACCTGAAATTCTCCACCACGCAGGGGGCCGCCATGCAGGCCGCGTGGGACCACTATCGCCGCGAGACGCAGCAATGAGCCCGGCGGCAGAGCGGGTGATGGCGCGCGCCGACGCGCTGGCCGCCATCAGCGAAACCCCGGACGGCCTGACGCGGGTCTATCTCTCCACGCAGCATCTGCAGGCTAACCAGCTGGTCGGGGAGTGGATGCGCCAGGCTGGCATGACCGTCTGGCAGGACAGCGTGGGCAATATCTGTGGACGCTATGAAGGCCAGCAGGAGGGGGCGCAGGCGGTGCTGCTCGGCTCGCATCTCGATACCGTGCGCAATGCCGGGCGCTACGACGGCATGCTCGGCGTGCTTGCCGCCATTGAGGTGGTGGACAGCCTGCGCCAGCAGGGTGTGCATCTGGCGCAGGCCATCGAGATTGTCGGCTTTTGCGACGAAGAGGGGACCCGCTTCGGCATTACGCTGTTAGGCAGCCGGGGCATCACCGGCACCTGGCCGCAGGGCTGGCTGGAGAAAGCCGACGCCAGCGGAATCAGCGTGGCGCAGGCGATGACCCTGGTGGGGCTCGATCCTGCCCGCGTGTTGCATGCCGCGCGCCGTCAGGAGGATTTCAGCGCCTATCTGGAACTGCATATTGAGCAGGGGCCGTGCCTTGAGCAGGAGACGCTCGCCATGGGCGTGGTGCAAGCCATTAACGGCGCGCGTCGTCTGAACTGTCGCTTTACCGGCGAGGCCGGGCACGCGGGAACCGTGCCGATGCACCACCGCAGGGATGCGCTGGCCGCCGCCGCCGAGTGGATGGTCATCATCGAAAACGCTACCCGACAGCAGGGCGGAAACCTGGTGGCGACGGTTGGCGAGCTGCGCTGCCTGCCGGGGGCGGTGAACGTGATCCCCGGCGAGGTTCAGCTCTCGCTGGATATTCGCGGCCCGCAGGATGCGCCGCTGGATCGGTTGCTTAACGACCTGCTGGAGCATGCGCAGGCGATCGCATCGCGCCGCAATCTGGACTTCAGCGCCGAGGAGTTTTACCGCATTGCCGCCACGCCGTGCGATATCCACCTGCAAAACGTGCTGGAGGAGGCGGTCAAATCGGTACAGGGTCGCTCGCTATCGCTACCCAGCGGTGCGGGCCATGATGCGATTGCCATCGCGGAACGCTGGCCGGTCGGCATGCTGTTTGTGCGCTGCAAAGGGGGCGTCAGCCACCATCCGGCGGAATCGGTGATGGCTGAAGATGTCGCCCTGGCGATTGAGGCGTTTTCGCGAGCGGTGATCCAGCTGGCGGACCGCGTTACTCCAGCCCCAGCGTATATTGCGCGATCTTAAAGTAGATAATCAGCCCGGTACCGTCGATAAGCGTCGCAATAAACGGCGCGGAGACGACAGCCGGGTCAATGCCGCAGCGCTTGAGCACCATCGGAATGACGGACGACACAATCGCACTCCAGAGCGTAATGCACACCAGCGTCAGGCTGACGATGAGCGTAATCTCCAGCCCAATCCCCATCATCCAGGCGCGGATACACCCGGCGATACCGAGCGTGGCGGCAATCATCAGCGAGGTGGTCATCTCTTTACGTAGTACGCGGCCAACGTCGCGCAGACGCACTTCCCCCAGCGCCATGGCGCGCACCAGGGTGGAGGTGATCTGCGTCCCGCTGTTGCCGCCCGTGCCGATCAGCAGCGGAATAAAAAACGCCAGCGCGATGGCGGACTCCAGCGCCTCTTCGAAATGCTGGATCACCGAGCTGGTGTAGGCTTCTGCGACAAAAAGCAGCAGCAGCCAGACGGAGCGTTTCTTCCACAGGCTATACGGACTGGTATCCAGATAGGGCTTCTCCAGCGGTAGCGTCGCCCCCTGAAGCTGGGCGTCTTCAGTGACGTCATCTTCCAGCAAATGGGCGATTTCGCGCTCCGTCAGGCAGCCGACGAGCTTACCGTGGGTGACCACAGGCACCACATCCGCGCCGCCGTGCGCCAGCAGTCCGGCAACGTCGGCACGTTCATCCTCCGGTTTGACCTGCAAAAACTGCGAAATCATCAGCGATTTCACCGGCTGGACCGTGTCGGCGGTTTGCAGCAATTTACGCACGGCAATCATGCCCGCCAGGCGACCATTGTCTTCAATAAAAATATGAGACGGAATATCGTCGTCTTTTAATTTTTCGAAGAATTGCTCGCGCGCCAGCGCCACGCATAATGAAATATCAAGGACAATAAAATCGGTATTCATATATTGCGCAACAGCGCTGTCATTGAATGCCAGGTTTTGGTTGTGAATAGCGTAAGACATAGTGAATTCCCTTTGAATAATAACATCTCTCAGGGGCGAGCAAGACAGGGCATGTCGAAGAGGAGATCCCCACGTCCTGGGTTCAGCACTGTACACCGTATCCCGTGAGGGAAGTTATACTGACAAAGCCTTGATTCGACAGTGCCTGTTTTACCCTGTGCCGGTTCTCTCGAACCTACCAGAGCGATAACGTGTATTTGTACAGGAGCCTCGCCATAACGAGATCGTTGTAAAACGAGGGAAATAATACGCCTGTTTAAATTTACCGCTCAGGAAATTAAATAATGTTTAAGAACGGTTTAGATAAATATTATTAATAAAGCGTTGAGGGTTTATTTAGGTTTGTTCATTTTAAATGGAGGATTAAATAATTAACGGAGGAGAGAAAATGGCGTGGCTTGATAATCTGCTGAATCATTTTGCGCTGTATCCGGCACATCTTTTCGCGCTGTTATTTGTGATGGCGCTGAGTAAATCGACGGTGCTGATCTCCTCCGTGCTGCCGCCCGCGTCGGTGATGCTGCTGGCGGGCATTACCGTCAGCCAGGGGAGCATGCATCCTGCGTTGGCATGGCTGGCCGTAGTGATGGGGGCAACGGCGGGATCGGTGCTGAACTACCACTTAGGGCAGCTGATGGGGCACACCCGGCTGGTCGCGCGCTTTACGTCGAAGCATGCCGCTACGTTTTTGCGGGTACAGCATCAGCTGCAAAAGAACGGCGTTATCGCACTGTTTACGTCGCGCTTTCTGGCGGTGCTGCGTTACATCGTGCCGCTGGCGGCGGGTATGCTCAGGCTGAACGCAGTCAAGGTCTACCTCGTCAGCCTGCTTTCAGCCTGCGCGTGGGCGGCGCTGTATGTCGGCGCGGTCACCGGCATCAGCGCCTTTTGAATTACAGACTTCCCATTCCGCCGTCCACCAGCAGCTCGGTTCCCACCGTGTAGCTCGACTCGTCGGACGCCAGATAGAGCGCGGCTTTTGCCAGCTCCGCCGTTGAGCCCATTCTGCCGAGCGGCACCAGCTTGATGATTTCCGCCATCATCGCGTTAAGCGCCTCGTCGCTTAAGCCCGTTTTGGTAAACGCCGGGGTCTCCACCGGACCGGGGCTCAGGCCGTTGACGCGTATCCCGCGCGGCAGCAGTTCCGCCGAGAGCGTGCGCGCCAGCGACAGCAGGGCGGCCTTGCTCGCGGCATACACGCTGCTGGTGGGCAGGCCGATGCGCGCGCTCACGGAGCCGCAGAGGATCACCGACGACGGGTTATTCAGCAGCGGCAGCAGCGCCTGAATCAAAAAGAACGGTCCCTTCAGGTTGATGCCCATCAGGCGATCCCAGGTCTCTTCCCGCCACTCTTCCAGCGGCGCGTGCGTTACGTCGCCGGCGTTGAGGAACACCGCGTCCAGGCGCGGCCAGCGGGTGGCGAGGGTTTCCGCCAGCGCTTTTTGCGACGCGATATCGCCCGCATCGGTTGGGATCACCCAGGCCTTATCGCCAAGAATACGTTCTGCTTCGGCGAGGGTGTCCGGGTTACGCCCGGTCACGGCGACGCGCGCGCCTTCGGCGATAAACGCCTGCGCGGTGGCGAGGCCGATGCCGCTGGTGCCGCCGGTAATCAGCGTATATTTATCTGTTAAATGACCCATATTCTTCTCCTGAAATGTCACTGGAGAAAGCACTATAGAAACGTTAGTATCGAAAGGAAACCAGGTACCAAATGGATACTAAAGAGGCAAGAGGTGTGCTATGGCAGAAATGCTGGAGGTGTGCTGCGAAAAAAAATCTGAGGCGTATACCTGCCCGATGACGCAGTTTGTGAACCTGATTTCCGGTAAATGGGCGATCCCCATTCTCTATCGCCTGATTGTCTTTAATACGCCCGTACGCTTTGGCGATCTGCTGCGGGCGGCTGCCCCCATCACGCAGAAAGAGCTGACTAAGCAGCTGCGCCTGTTTGAGCAGCGCGGGCTGGTGACGCGGACGGTCTACCCGGAGATCCCGCCGCGCGTGGAGTATCAGATAACCGAGCTGGGGTTAACCCTGCAGGACGCACTCTCCCCGCTGGCCGCCTGGATGAGCGAGTACGGCGACCAGCTTGAGCGTTAGGCTACTGTTTTACGTAGCGCGGTGCCGGAATGCCGGTGCGCGCGCTGTTGAACAGCTCAAGGCGCGCCGCTTCGTAGCGATCCCACAGGCCAGCGTCATGCATCGGCGGGATGGTGATCGGTTCACCCTGATCCAGACCCGCCAGCGACGCATCCACCATATCGTCGGTGGTCATCACCGATCCTTCCGGCAGATCGTCCACCGTGACGCCTGAATGGCTCCAGATTTCAGTCGCCGTGGCGGCAGGCAGTACGGCCTGAATGCGCACGTTGCTGTCGGCAAATTCTTCCTGTAACCCACGTGTAAAGCTCAACACCCACGCCTTGGTGGCGCTGTAAAGCGCGCTGCCCGCCCGGACGTGCAGGGCCAGCACGGACGCGATATTGATCAGCGTGCCGCGATTGTTCTGCGCCAGGCGCGGCAGGATGGCGTAGGTCAGACGCATCAGCGCCGTGGTGTTCAGGGTATTGATGGCCTGATGCTGCGCCACCTCGCCCGCGAGGAACGGTGCCATCTGCGCGGTGCCCGCGTTGTTAACGAGCGTATCAATGGCGGTATTGCTGCGCAGCTCTTCTTCCACGGCGCGGATCCCGGCTTCATCGGTGAGATCGGCCACCAGAATATCGACGGCCACGCCATAGCGCGCGCGAAGGTCGGTGGCGAGGATTTTCAGGCGACCCTCGCGACGGGCGACCAGCACCAGGTTAGCGCCGCGCGCGGCAAGGCGGTCAGCATAGACGGCACCGATCCCGGAAGAGGCACCCGTAATCAGGGCGGTTGTGATTTGCGTAGTCATCTGTGTTACCTCAAAGCAAAGTGGGTTATTTGGTTTCAATATGAAACTGAATAAACTCTCTGCTATTTGGTTTTATAATGCAACCATATTTGCGAGCATTTTGTGCTTTTGCCGTCGGGAACGGTCAGGAGGGGAGTTTAGCCACGATCTCTTCAGGCGTCAGTTCGCGCCCGTCGTCGGCGATAAGCGCCAGTTTACGCAGAGGTTTGCGCTGTTCGGTATCGACCAGCACGGTGCCGCATTCGTTTTCCGCGAACAAAAACTCGTTGCCCCACTGGGAGAGGGCAACCAGCACCGTTTGCAGGGCGCGCCCTTTATCGGTCAGGACATACTCCTGCCAGGCGCTGCCGTCAGACGCGGGCTGAAGCCGGAGGATGCCCTCGTCGACCAGCAGCTTGAGCCGCGTAGTCAGCATATTTTTTGCGATACCGAGGCTTTTCTGGAACTCGCCGAAGCGTTTAATCCCGCGTAGCGCGTCGCGAACAATCAGCAGCGACCACCAGTCGCCTATAATATCCAGCGAACGGGCGACGGGGCAGGTGCTCTCTTCAAGGCGGGTACGTTTCACAGCGCATTCTCCGGTGGGGTGTGGTTTTATTATAAAACTAATCTGCACGCGTCGTAAGCATGTTAATCATCAGTTTGAGAAATGCTTCCCGGAAAATTGTCACGAATCTGTCACACTGAACGCGACATTTTAAAACGAGTGAGGAATTAGGGATGAGAAAAGCACTACTCGCGCTGGCAGTCGCCGGTTCCATTTCAGCAACGTTTGGCGTGCAGGCGCAAGAGACGCCGGAAGGGTATCAGCTGGAGCAAGTTTTAATCATGAGTCGCCATAACCTGCGCGCGCCGCTCGCTAATAACGGCAGCGTGCTGGAGCAGTCCACGCCGAAGCAGTGGCCGGAGTGGGAGGTGCCGGGCGGTCAGCTCACCACCAAAGGTGGCGTGCTGGAAGTCTATATGGGCCATTACATGCGCGAGTGGCTGGCGCAGCAGGGGATGGTGAAGACGGGAGAATGTCCAGCGGCGGATAGCGTTTATGCTTACGCCAACAGCCTGCAGCGTACCGTCGCCACCGCGCAGTTCTTCATTACCGGCGCGTTCCCGGGCTGCGATGTGCCCGTGCACCATCAGGAAAAAATGGGCACCATGGACCCGACGTTCAACCCGGTGATTATCGATAACTCGCCGGAATTCCGCGAAAAAGCGCTCAAGGCGATGGAGACCGAGCGGCAGAAAATGCAGCTTGGCGAAAGCTATAAGCTGCTTGAGCAGATGACTAACTACGCCGATTCGCCGTCCTGCAAAGAGAAAAAAGTCTGCTCTCTGGCGGACGCAAAAGATACCTTCAGCGCCGACTATGAAAAAGAGCCTGGCGTATCCGGGCCGCTGAAGGTGGGTAACTCGCTGGTGGACGCGTTTACGCTGCAGTATTACGAAGGCTTCCCGGCCGACCAGGTGGCCTGGGGAGAAATCAAAACCGACCAGCAGTGGCGCGTGCTGTCGAAGCTGAAGAACGGCTATCAGGACTCGCTGTTTACCTCAACCGAGGTGGCGCAAAACGTAGCGAAGCCGCTGGTGAAATATATCGATAAAACGCTGGTCACCGACCAGGCTAAAGCGCCTAAGATCACCCTGCTGGTGGGACATGACTCGAACATTGCTTCCCTGCTGACGGCCCTGGATTTCAAACCGTATCAGCTGCACGACCAGCAGGAACGCACCCCGATTGGCGGCAAGATTGTCTTTCAGCGCTGGCATGACAAAAATGCCAACCAGGAGTTGATGAAAATTGAGTATGTCTATCAGAGCTCAGAGCAGCTGCGCAACGCCAGCGTGCTGTCGCTGCAGTCGCCTGCACAGCGCGTGACGCTGGAGCTGAAAGGCTGCCCGGTAGATGCGAATGGCTTCTGTCCTGTCGACAAATTCAATGCGGTGATGAATAACGCGGCGAAGTAAAAGAGAACCCCCCGCTGCGGCGGGGGGAAACGCTTAGACGTTTTTACGTTCGATGGTTTGCTCGCCCCAGAAGAGCGAGTCTTTATCCGTTTTTTCGAAGGCGCGCACCAGCACCTCATCGTTACCTTCCTCCCAAATCTGCTCGGCCAGCTTTTCATCGTATTTAGCGACTTCAAAGATAGCTTCGGCAATCTCCGGAGAGGTGTTGCGTAAACTTGCCCATTCGCCCACGTGGTGAGCTTTGGATTCTTGAGTTGGCATGCTTGTCCTCCTGTTGGGTGTTAGCCGTTCAGTTTTTTGGCCAGACCCGCGACGTATTCACCCTGATAGCGGGCGATAGACAGTTCTTCATTGCTTGGCTGACGTGAGCCATCCCCACCGGCAATGGTGGTTGCGCCGTACGGCGTACCGCCACGCACCTGGGAAATGTCAAACAGCTCCTGCGCGCCGTAGCCAATCGGCACAATCACCATCCCGTGATGAGCAAGGGTAGTCCAGGTTGAGGTAATCGTCTGCTCCTGACCGCCGCCGGTGCCGGTAGAGCTGAACACGCTGGCGAGTTTGCCGTAGAGCGCCCCGGATGCCCAAAGCCCGCCGGTTTGATCGAGGAAGGTGCGCATCTGGCCTGACATGTTGCCGAAGCGGGTCGGGGTGCCGAAGATAATGGCATCATAATCCGCCAGCTCCTGCGGGGTGGCGACCGGGGCGTTTTGCGTTTTCCCCCCGGCTTTCATGAAGGCTTCCGCCTGCATGGTTTCCGGTACGCGTTTCACCACAACCTCAACGCCGTCAACCCTGTTTGCACCTTCTGCTACCGCGTGAGCCATGGTTTCAATGTGTCCATACATGGAATAATAGAGCACCAGAACTTTTGCCATTTTGCTTCACTCCTCGTTGGTTTCTCTGACAGCGGATCGCTGCGCTCTTTTAAAGATATGCCATCACGGCCAGACTGCAAAAATGAACGCCATTTATTTGATTTATAACAACATGAGTAGAAAAATGGCTTTGTAGCAAAATGATACAACTTTCCAGGCGCGGATTTTTAAAATGATAAGAATGGCTTATGCATCCACGCCGCGTCATCTCATCCGAAAGACTGAGATCATGTTGCAGGATATTACCTCTGGCTTGCCGGACAGCCTCAGTCCACTAAGCTTAGTTTCACGCGGCACAGATTGAGGCGTCGTCCTTGCGCCGCGAGGTGAAAGAATCCTCTTTTACTGAATGCAATATGATGTCTAATGTTTCACACTCTGGAGGTTAGAGATGGCAAACCATCGTGGTGGTTCAGGTAATTTCGCTGAAGACCGTGAAAGAGCATCAGAAGCAGGTCGTAAAGGTGGCCAGCACAGCGGGGGCAATTTTAAAAATGACCCTCAGCGCGCATCAGAAGCTGGTAAAAAAGGGGGGAAAAACAGCCACGGCAGCAGTAAGTAATACGCCGGGTTGAACCTCTGCCGCCGGGATCTCCCGGCGGTTTTTTTATTTCTGCAACATTGAACTGTAACCAAAGGCAACGCACACTACAGAATTGTTTTCTCTTTCTGGTGCCGCATGTCTGTCTCACGCTTCAAATTCTCCGTTAAACCGCAGGAAGCCATCCTCATTCTCATCACCATGTTCTGGGGCGGGACGTTTCTGGCCGTTCAGTACGCGGTGACCCTCAGCGATCCGTTCTTTTTTGTTGGCCTGCGCTTTGCGACGGCGGCGCTTGCCGTGGGGCTAATTTCGCTTAAAACGCTGAGGGGGCTGACGCTGAAAGAGCTTAAGGCCGGCGTGGCGATTGGGGTGGCGATAGCGATGGGCTACAGCCTCCAGACGTGGGGATTGCAGACCATCTCCAGCAGCAAATCCGCATTTATCACCGCCATGTATGTGCCCCTGGTGCCGCTGCTGCAGTGGCTCTGCCTGGGTCGGCTGCCGGGGATGATGTCCTGTATTGGCATCGTGCTGGCGTTTATCGGTCTGATTTTGCTGGCCGGGCCGGAAAATAACCTGCTGGCGCTGGGGCCGGGCGAAATTATTACCCTGATTGGGGCGATCGCCATTGCGGCGGAAATTATTCTGATTAGCGCCTGGGCGGGCAAGGTCGACGTCAAACGCGTAACGGTGGTGCAGCTCGCGACGGCGTCGCTGGTGGCCTTTGCGACGATGGTTCCGGCAGGGGAGTCCGTGCCGCAGATGTCCACCGGTCTGGTGGTAGTCGCACTGGGGCTGGGTATCTTCAGCGCCATTATCCAGGTCACCATGAACTGGGCGCAGCGCAGCGTGTCGCCGACGCGGGCAACGGTGATCTACACCGGTGAGCCGGTCTGGGCAGGCATTTTCGGGCGACTCGCCGGCGAGCGTTTGCCGCTGCTGGCCCTGGTGGGCGCGGCGTTTATTGTCGCCGGGGTGCTGGTGAGCGAGCTGAAGCTCAGAAAGCGTCGGAGCCCGGTGAGCGACATGACTGCTGAAGAAGGTTTAGATTGAAAAAATAGACGGGTTTATCTACGATGTGTACGGATAAATACCGTACACGGTGAAGTAAACCATGCCAGCACTGAAAAAACAGCGTATCGATCTTCGCTTAACGGACGAAGACAAAACAATGATTGAAGAAGCGGCAGCGATGACGAACCAAACGATCACCCAGTTTATGGTGAACAGTGCGTCAGAGCGGGCAGCGGAAGTTATCGAGCAGCACCGCCGTCTCGTATTAAACGAAGCATCATGGAATGCCGTGATGGATGCCATCGAGAATCCGCCAGAGCCAAATGAACGCCTGATGCGAGCGGCGAAACGTCTTCGAAACATGGAGTGAAGCGTCGTGGATAATCTCACGATCGAAATGTTTTCAGAGGGAAAAGACTATGATTTCAGGGACTTCGATTGTGGTGAACCCTCGCTAAATGTCTTCCTCACAGAACATCTGGTGCGTCAGCACAATGGGCGTATTTTACGAGGCTATTTGCTTAAAGATCGCGATGGTCCGCGAGTCCTGGGCTATTACACGTTGTCTGGTAGTTGCTTTGAAAAAGCGATGCTGCCTTCTAAGACTCAGCAGCGTCGGATCCCTTATAGCAACGTACCGAGCGTAACGCTGGGACGTCTGGCGATACATAAAGACTTACAGGGGCTGGAGTGGGGAACGACGCTCGTCACGCATGCCATGCGGGTTGTCTATCTGGCATCGCAGGCGGTGGGCGTACACGGAATATTTGTTGATGTACTCAACGACCAGGCAAAACAATTTTATCTGAAGCAGGGCTTTATTCCGCTGACGGATGAAAACAGCCATTCTCTTTTCTTTCCTACAAAATCTATCGAACGACTGTTTGAGCAGGCGTGATTGCCTGACATAAAGGTGTTCTTAGCGAACATAAAGGTCGGGTAAGGCATCGCCGTCACCCGACATTCAGATTTCACGACTCCTGACGCACCACCTCGCCCTGCGGCGCAGCGGCCATCCGGCGGCTCAGCAGGGCGTTAAGCAGGATCGCGCCGAAGGTTGCCGTGCCAATCCCGCCGATCGTAAACCCGCCCAGCGTCAGGGCAAAATCGCCCGCGCCCAGCACCAGCGTAACGGCCACCATAATCAGGTTGCCGTTCTGGCTGAGATCGACCCGATGCTGCACCCAGATCCGCGCGCCAGCCACGGCGATCAGCCCAAACACCACGATTGAGGCCCCGCCGATGACCGGTGACGGAATGGTGTGGATCAGCGCGCCGAACTTCGGCGAGAAGCCGAGCAGCATCGCCATTACCGCCGCCGCGACAAAGACCAGCGTCGAGTAGACTTTGGTTACCGCCATCACGCCGATGTTTTCGGCATAGGTGGTGACGCCGCTGCCGCCCACGGAACCGGAGAGCATGGTCGCCAGCCCGTCGCCGACGAAAGCGCGGCCCATGTACGGATCCATACTGCGCCCGGTCATCCCCGCGACCGCCTTCAGGTGGCCCAGGTTTTCCGCCACCAGGATAACGGCGACGGGGGCGATAAGCATCATCGCCTGGGTGTTAAAGGTGGGCGAGGTGATTTTCGGCAGGCCGAACCAGGCGGCCTGGTGCAGCAGGGTAAAATCAACCGGCTTGCCGAGACCAAAAACGTTTGCCAGCAGGGCATATACCAGACAGGCGACAATCAACCCGACCAGGATCAGCAGCCGCTGGATCATGCCTCGCGTAAACACCGCCACCAGGCCGATGCACAGCACGGTCACGACGGCCATCCAGCTTTCAAAGGGCGAGCCGGAGACGCTTTTCACCGCAATCGGCGCAAGGTTCAGGCCAATCGCCATCACCACCGCGCCGGTGACAACTGGAGGCATCATGCGTTCGATCCACCGCGTGCCGATCTTCATCACCACCAGACCTATCAGGGTATACACCAGACCGCAGGCGATGATGCCGCCGAGGGCCACGCTCAGGTTGGGGTTGATTCCCTGGCCGTTAAACCCGGTAGTGGCGATGACCACGCCGACAAAGGCGGCACTGGATCCCAGATAGCTGGGCAGGCGCCCGCCGGTGACAAAAAAGAACAGCAGGGTACCGATACCCGACATCAGAATAGAGAGGTTGGGATCGAGTCCCATCAGCATCGGCATCAATACCGTGGCGCCAAACATGGCGACCGCGTGCTGGACGCCCATCACCATCGTCTGCCCGAGCGGGAGTCGTTCATCCGGCGCGACCACGCCAGCTTCTGTGGAGGTCGATTTCAACTGCCAGTGGGGAAATCCGAACATGGTCTGTCTCCTTAAAGCGGGTTAACAGGCGGGTCGCATCAGCGCGTGGTAGCCGCGGTCAAACCACACCAGGCCTTGCGGCGCGGGGTGGCGAATAATCGAAACGATGTCGCAAAACAGAATGTCGTGCGTACCGACGCTCACCACCTGGCTGATCCGGCAGTCAAACGAGGCCAGCGCCTCCTCCAGGCGCGGACAGCCCGTGTCGCCCGTTTGCCAGCGGGCGGCGGCGAAGCGTTCTTCCATTGGCGTTTTGCCGCCAAAGAGGTTTGAGAGCGGTTCCTGTCCGGCGCTTAGGGTATTCACGCAAAGGGTGCGATTTTCGCTGAACGTCGGCCAGACGGACGCGCCGCGGTTCAGGCACACCAGCAGGGTGGGCGGTGAATCCGTGACGCTGCACACCGCGCTGGCGGTGAAGCCTGCCATCCCCGCCGGGCCGTCGGTGGTGATGATATTCACCGCCGCGCCAACGCAGGCCATGGCGTCGCGAAAGGTTTGCTTATCCGGTGTCGTCATGATCGCTCCTTACGCCAGCCCGCAGGCATCGTCGAAGGTCAGGCGCGGCAGGCGGCCGTAAAGTTTGCCCGGGTCGCCGTAGCCAATGTTGATCAGCAGGTTGCTTTTAAGCGTCGTGCCGGTGAAAAAAGCCTCGTCGACCTTTTGGCGGTCAAAGCCCGACATCGGGCCGGTATCCAGCCCCAGCGCGCGACAGGCGAAAATCATGTAGGCGGCCTGCAGCGAGCTGTTGCGAAAGGCGGTCTCTTCCGCCAGCGCGGGGCTTGCGGTAAACCAGCTTCGGGCATCGCCGTGCGGGAACAGCTCAGGCAGGCGCTCGTAGAATTCACCGTCCCAGGCGACAATCGCCGTGACCGGAGCGGTAAGCGTTTTCTCCAGGTTGCCGCTGGAGAGCGCCGGGCGCAGCTTCTCTTTTCCCTCAGCGCTTCGCACAAACACAATCCGCGCCGGGGAGCAGTTGGCGGAGGTTGGCCCCCATTTCATCAGGTCGTAGATTTCGCGCAGCGTCTCGTCGCTGACGGCAATATCCTGCCAGCCGTTATGGGTGCGGGCGCCGGTGAACAGCGTTTCCAGCGCGGCGGGGGTAATGGCTTCGCTCATTAAAGCTCCTTATAAAGCGGGTTCAGGGCTGTGCAGCAGGCTGGCCAGCCCGTTCAGCAGCAGGGTGTTAAAGGCGTCCGGCTCGGTGACGTTGCAGGCATGCCCGCCCTGGCGCATCACCGCGCTGTGGCTGTTCGGGATCGCAGCCTGCAGTTCAGACGAGCAGACAGAGGGCACCAGCATGTCGTCGGCGGAACAGATGATCTGTACCGGGCAGCGAATGCGCGCCGCATGGCGGCTGAAGTCGGCCTTTTTCAGGGCGCTGAGCCGGTGCAGCAGGTTGGCTTTTCCCTGAAAGTGGGCCAGCGCCAGCGCTTCTTCGGCCTCCAGGCGGGGAGCGCGAGCGGCCATCCAGTCTGCCGGGTAGAGAAACAGCGGCTGCGCCTCGACCCACGCCTGGGCGCCGCCGTAATGCAGCAGGCACTCGCGGATCTGAAAGCAGCGGCGGGTGTGGGCGTTGAGGGTCAGCCAGCCGTTGACGCACACCAGCGCGGTGAGGGCGTCGGGCCTGTCGAGAGCCAGCTGCAGGCCGACCAGCGCCCCCAGCGCGTGGCCGACGACGCAGTAGCGTGCAATACCGGCCTCAGCCAGCGCCTGGTCCAGTTCGTCCGCCATCTCTGCAAGGCTGTAGCCTTCCGGCAGGACGTCGGGGTTATTGCCCGTTCCGCGCTGGTCATAGCACACCACCTGATACTCCGGTTCCAGCGCGGCCAGCTGGGGCAGCCAGTAGCTGCCGCTGCCGCCGAGACCGGAAATAAGGACCACCACGGGGGCACCTTCGTACGGTGGCGGCGAGATGGAGAGTTTCATGGCCGCCTCACTTCGCGATGTGCGCAACGGTGGCGATCTCAACCAGCGCCTCCGGCTTCACCAGGCCGCACTGAATGCAGAACCGGGCCGGCTTATCGCCGGGGAAGAACTCCGCGTAGATTTCGTTAATCGCGGCGTAATTTTTCCAGTCGGTGATAAAGATGCTGTTGAAGGTCACGTCCTCCATCGTGCCACCCGCCGTTTCGATCACGGTTTTGATCGTCTCCAGCACGTGGCGGGTTTGCGCCTTTGGGTCGTTGATAAATACCACGTTGTTGTCTTTATCAAACGGCAGCGTGCCGGAGACATACACCACGCCGTCGGCAAGGGTGCCGGGGGCAAACGGGGCGATGGGCGTGCTGGTGCCCGGCGGGATGATTACGGATTTCGGCATCAGATGTCTCCTCAGGCGATACGGGCGAGCGGGGGATTCAGGGCGTCGCAGAACTCGGCGACGCTGCTGACCCAGCCAAAAAAGGTTTCGATATTGAACAGGGCCGCCTTCTGGGCGAATTCCGGCCCGGCCTGATGGGTCGCGTCTTCCAGCACCACGCCAAAATACTCGAGGAAAAAGCCGTCGCGCAGGGTCGACTCCACGCAGACGTTGGTGGCAATGCCGGTGAAGACCAGGTGGCGAATGCCCCGGCTGCGCAGCAGGCTGTCGAGCGGCGTGTTGAAAAAGCCGCTGTAGCGCGGTTTGGGCAGGACGATATCACCCGCCTGCGGGACCAGCTCATCCACCAGCTGATAATCCCAGCCGCCTTTCGCCAGCAGCTTGCCCTGCAGTTCGGGCCGTTTGCGCATGGTTTTCAGGGCGTTCGACTTGTGGAAGTTGGGCGAGCCGGGGCCACCGGCCTCGACGTACTGGTCATCCCAGCCGTTCTGGAACCAGATGATGAGCATGCTCGCAGCGCGCGCGGCGGCGACGGCGGTTTTTATGTTCGCGATCACCGGCTGCGTAGCGGAGACGTCGAAGCCCGCCAGGTCCAGATAGCCGCCCTGGCTGGCGTAGGCGTTTTGCATGTCCACCACGATCAGCGCGCTCTGCTGTGGCGCGAAGGTGATGGCTTCCGGGCGTGCGTTAAGGGTTGTCATTACGCCACCTCCTTCGTGACGGCAGGAACGTGGGCGCGGCACTGCATCAGCGGCTGGATGCGCTCGCCGAAGGTCTCCACGCCGGTGAGGAAGTCATCGAAGGTCAGCAGGACGCCTTCCGCACCGGGAACGGCCGCCACTTCGTCCAGCATCCTGGCGACGCTGGCGTACGAGCCGACCAGCGTGCCCATGTTGATATTGACGGCGGAGGTCGGGTCGGCCATCTGGCGCACGTTGGTGTCCGCCCCGGAGCGGGTATCCTTCTGGCTCTGCTCGGTAAGCCAGCTCAGGGCCTCCTCGTCGGCGCCGTCCTTATAGCGCTCCCATTTCGCGCGCGCGGCGTCGTCGGTTTCATCTGCTATCACCATGAACAGCACGTAGGAGCCCACGTCGCGCCCGGTTTTGTCGGCGGCCTCTTTCATGCGAGCGGCGGTCGGGGCGAAGGCGGCAGGCGTGTTAACGCCTTTACCGAAGCAGAAGTTAAAGTCGGCGTATTTGGCGGAGAATTCCATCCCCGCGTCGCTCTGTCCGGCGCAAATCACCTTCATCGGCACCGACGGCCGCGGGCTGACGCGGCAGTCGTTCATGGTGAAGAAGTCACCCTTAAAATCGCTTTTGCCGGTACCCCACAGATCGCGCAGAACCTGCACGTATTCGGTCAGGTAGTCGTAGCGACGCGAGAAGTAATCGTCACCCGGCCAGAGCCCCATCTGCTCGTACTCGGGTTTTTGCCAGCCGGTAACCAGGTTGACGCCAAAGCGTCCGCCGGAAATGGAGTCAATGGTGGAGGCCATGCGCGCAACGATCGCCGGGGGCAGGGTAAGCGTGGCGGCGGTGGCGTAGATCTGGATCCGCGAGGTGACTGCCGCCAGCCCAGCCATCAGGGTGAAGGACTCCAGGTTGTGATCCCAGAATTCGGTTTTGCCGCCAAAGCCGCGCAGCTTGATCATCGAAAGCGCAAAGTCGAAATGGTAGTGCTCCGCTTTCTGCACGATGGCTTTATTGAGCTCAAAGGTCGGCATGTATTGCGGTGCAGTGGTCGAGATAAGCCAGCCGTTGTTGCCGATGGGTACAAATACGCCAATTTTCATCACGAACCTCTCTTCATTACGTCGCAGGTGTAACGGTGATTTTGCAAAGGCAGTGCCAGTTTTGAAAATGGCAGTGTTATTAATGTGTTAATCAAGAGTTGATGGATTGATGCAGCTAAATGTGGACTAACTGGTCAAAAACATTGCACAGAAAACAGGCATTCATGCGCGATCGGAGTGCAGGATGTCGTGGTGAGACGGGGGTTTTGCTATGCTGAGGGCAACGCAGAATAAGGAGAGCGGGAATGACACAAGGCGCAGTGAAAACACCAGGTAAACGTTCGCAGGCGGTGAGCGCCAAGAAGCAGGCGATCCTCAGCGCGGCGCTGGAGACATTTTCGCAGTTTGGTATTCACGGCACGCGCCTGGAGCAGGTGGCGGAGCAGTCCGGGGTATCCAAAACCAATCTGCTCTACTATTACCCGTCGAAAGAGGCGCTGTATGTTGCGGTGATGCAGCAGATCCTCGATATCTGGCTGGCGCCGCTGAAAGCGTTCCGCGAAGAGCTGGCCCCGCTGGTGGCGATCAGGGAGTACATTCGCCTGAAGCTGGAGGTGTCGCGCGATTACCCGCAGGCATCACGGCTGTTTTGTCTTGAGATGCTGCAGGGCGCTCCGCTGTTGCAGGCGGAGCTGACCGGAGATTTGAAACAGCTGGTGGACGACAAGTCGGCCATTATCGCCGGATGGGTTGCCAGCGGAAAGCTGGCCCCGGTCGATCCGCATCATCTGATCTTTATGATTTGGGCCTCCACCCAGCATTACGCTGACTTTGCGGCCCAGGTCGAGGCGGTGACCGGAAAAACGCTCCAGGACGAAGCGTTTTTCCACAGCACCCTGGAAAACGTGCAGCGGATGATTATTGAAGGGATCCGCCTACGTTAGTTTGCCGGCGGGAGAGGGCAGCTTAAGTCGCCCTCTTCACACTGCATCAGCGAGGCCAGAAACGCTTCGCGCTCCACGGTTTTTTCAGCCAGGCACTGGTTAACAATCATTGGCTGAACGCTCCCGCCTTCCGTACCCGAACCGATAAACGCGCAGTCCGCATCGCGCAGGGTAATCCACGCCTGCTGCGCTTTTTTCAGCAGATCTCGCTGAGGGGCTGCCGCACGCTTAACGGCCGCCTGGTACGTCTGGTTGAGCTTTTTATCGGCAGCCTGGTACTGCTGCGCGCTACAGGTATTCAGTTCAAGCTGGGTGGTCGCTTTGTCGCACTCGTCGGCCAGCGCGCTGGCGCTCAGCAGCAGCGCTGCACTGGCGATAAGATATCGTTTCATATATTCCCCAATAAAATAAGGCTCCGTCTCCGGAGCCTTATTAGCACAGCGTTAACCTATTGTCATCAGGCTGGCGTTACCGCCCGCCGCCGCGGTGTTGACGCTGAGCGAGCGCTCCACGTACAGACGCTCCAGCAGCAGGTTGGTTTCCCCGCGCGCAAAGCCCTGCACCGAAACAATCGCCCCGCTGCGGGCCGCAACCTGCTCGCACAGCTCGCGCAGCTGATCGGAATCACCGTGGTAGATCACCGCATCAAACGGCTGGGTCAGCAGGATATCGGCTTTCGCAAAGCGAATGCGGGCCGAGACCGCCTTCGGCAGCTGTTTGGCGAGATCGCGATGCAGCGCATCTTCCGGCCACAGCACTTCACAGCCGGTTGCCATCGTGGCGGCCAGCTGCACCAGCGCATCCTGCTCGTTATCGGCCACGCACAGCACGCGCTCGCGCGGCATCAGCGTCCAGGTGTTGCGCTCGCCGGTTGGACCCGGAAGCAGACGCTGCGTACCGGCCTGCGCCAGCTCGCCGTACTGCTGTGCGACAGCACGCAGTTCAGGACGTTTTTCCGCCCAGGCGATCAGCGCCTCCAGCGGCTGGGTCAGCACGGTTTTCAGCTGCGCATCCACCGGATACTCCGCATCCTGGCGAGCCAGGGTAACGCCCAGCGCGTTCTCCGGACGGTTCGCCAGCAGACGGTACAGGTAGAGCGGACCGCCCGCTTTCGGACCGGTGCCGGAAAGGCCTTCACCGCCGAACGGCTGTACGCCCACGACCGCGCCAACCATGTTGCGGTTAACGTACAGGTTGCCCACTTTGGCGCTGCCGGTCACCTGCGCGATAGTCTCGTCGATACGGGTATGCACGCCGAGCGTCAGGCCATAGCCGGAGGCGTTGATCTGCTCAACCAGCTCGTTGAGGTTGTTACGGTTGTAGCGCACCACGTGCAGTACCGGACCGAAGACCTCTTTTTTCAGCTCGTCGAAGCTTGCCAGCTCGATAAGCGTAGGCGGCACAAAGGTGCCGGAACGCCACTCGCGGGCGTCTTCGCTGTTGTCTCGCACCGCCTGGAACACCGGACGGCCTTTCGCGCGCATGGTCTGAATGTGGTTTTCAATATTGGCTTTGGCTTCCGCATCGATCACCGGCCCGATGTCGGTGGTGAGACGGCCCGGGTTGCCCATGCGGCATTCGGCCATCGCGCCGCGCAGCATCTTCAGCGTGTGGTCCGCCACGTCATCCTGCAGGCACAGCACGCGCAGGGCGGAGCAGCGCTGACCGGCGCTGTCGAAGGCGGAGGCCAGGACGTCAACCACCACCTGCTCGGTGAGGGCGGAGGAGTCAACGATCATGGCGTTCATGCCGCCGGTTTCCGCGATAAGCGGAGTAGGACGACCCTGCGCATCCAGACGGGTGGCAATATTGCGCTGCAGCAGCGATGCCACTTCGGTCGAACCAGTAAACATCACGCCGCGCACGCGGTTATCGGAGGTCAGTTTGGCGCCCACGGTTTCACCGCGGCCCGGCAGCAGCTGGACTACGCCCGCCGGTACGCCTGCCTCCAGAAGAATGTTGATGCCCTGCGCGGCAATCAGCGGGGTCTGCTCCGCCGGTTTTGCCAGCACGCTGTTGCCAGCGGCCAGGGCGGCGGCAATCTGGCCGGTGAAGATCGCCAGCGGGAAGTTCCACGGGCTGATACAGACGACCGGACCCAGCGGACGGTGGGTTTCGTTATCGAAATCATCGCGCACCTGACCGGCGTAGTAGTGCAGGAAGTCGACGGCCTCGCGTACTTCGGCGATGGCGTTGCTGAAGGTTTTACCCGCTTCGCGCACCAGAATGCCGATGAGCGACTGCATCTGATCTTCCATCAGCACCGCCGCGCGTTCCAGAATGGCGGCGCGCTCCTGCGGCGGGGTGGCGAACCAGATAGGGGCGTTATTCACCGCGCTGTCCAGCGCCTGATCCACTTCCGCATCGGTGGCTTCACGCACGTAGCCGACGATGTCTTTTGGCTCTGCCGGGTTGATGACCGGCTGCATGTCGCCGTCATCAACGGGCTGCTCCAGCATCGGTTTGGCCTGCCACTTCTGCAGCGCGCTGTTGAGCAGGGCAGAGGAGAGGGACGCCAGACGGTGTTCGTTGGCGAGATCCAGACCCGCCGAGTTGACGCGGCCTTTGCCGTACAGCTCGCGCGGCAGGGCAATTTTTGGATGCGGCAGACCAATCTGGCCTTCCTGCGCCGCCATCTTCTCAACGGCCAGCACCGGATCGGCGACCAGTTCGTCGAGCGGCAGCGTGGTGTCGGCGATGCGGTTAACGAAGGAGGTGTTCGCGCCGTTTTCCAGCAGACGACGAACCAGGTACGCCAGCAGGGTTTCGTGCGTGCCCACCGGAGCATAGATACGGCACGGGCGGTTCAGCTTGCCGTCCGCCACTTTACCGGTCACCTGCTCGTAAAGCGGTTCACCCATGCCGTGCAGGCACTGGAACTCGTATTGGCCCGGATAGTAGTTTTGCCCGGCCAGACTGTAGATCGCCGCCAGGGTGTGGGCGTTGTGGGTAGCGAACTGCGGATAGATCAGGTTCGGCACGCCGAGCAGCTTTTTCGCGCAGGCGAGGTAAGAGACGTCGGTGTAAACCTTACGGGTATAGACCGGATAGCCTTCCAGCCCTTCCATCTGGGCGCGTTTGATTTCGCTGTCCCAGTAGGCCCCTTTCACCAGACGGATCATCAGGCGACGGCGGCTGCGGCTGGCCAGGTCAATCAGGTAATCAATGACGAACGGGCAGCGCTTCTGGTAGGCCTGGATAACGAAGCCAATCCCGTTCCAGCCTGCCAGCTCCGGCTCGAAGCACAGTTTTTCCAGCAGATCGAGGGAGATCTCCAGACGGTCGGCCTCTTCGGCGTCGATGTTGATGCCGATGTCATACTGGCGCGCCAGCAGGGTCAGGGACTTCAGGCGCGGGTAGAGCTCTTCCATCACCCGGTCATACTGCGCGCGGCTGTAGCGCGGGTGCAGGGCGGAGAGCTTTATCGAGATGCCCGGGCCTTCATAAATACCGCGACCGTTGGACGCTTTACCAATGGCGTGGATCGCCTGCTGGTAAGAAACCATGTAGGCCTGCGCGTCGGCGGCGGTCAGGGCCGCTTCACCGAGCATGTCGTACGAATAGCGGAAACCTTTGTCTTCCAGCTTGCGGGCGTTCGCCAGCGCTTCGGCAATGGTTTCTCCGGTGACGAACTGCTCGCCCATCAGGCGCATCGCCATGTCCACGCCCTTGCGGATCAGCGGCTCGCCGCTCTTGCCGATGATGCGGTTCAGGGAGCGTGACAGGTTGGCTTCGTTATGGGTCGAAACCAGTTTGCCAGTAAACAGCAGGCCCCAGGTTGCCGCGTTAACGAACAGCGACGGGCTGCGGCCAATGTGCGAATGCCAGTTGCCGTTGCTGATCTTGTCGCGGATCAGCGCGTCGCGGGTGGCTTTATCCGGAATACGCAGCAGCGCTTCCGCCAGGCACATCAGCGCCACGCCTTCCTGAGAGGAGAGGGAGAACTCCTGCAGCAAACCCTGAACCATTCCGGCGCGGCCGGTGGCGGTTTTCTGGTTGCGCAGCTTGTCGGCTAACTGATACGCCAGGCTGTGCGCCTGTGCGGTAATGGCGTCAGGCAGGCGAGCCTGCTCAAGCAGCATCGGCACGGCGTCGGTTTCGGCGCGGCGGTAGGCGCCGGTAATGGCGGCGCGGCTGACGGACTGCGGCAGGATCTGCTCGGCAAATTCAAGGAACGGCTGATGGCTTTCGTCGCCAGCGGCCGGCGCCTCTTCGCTTTCATTGGCGGCACCGGCGAGCAGGGCAGGCAGCTCCGGCAGGCCCTCATCGCTCTCGAGTCTTTCGAGATAGTTAAAAATCGCCTGCTTAATTAACCAGTGCGGCGTGCGGTCAATGCGGGTTGCTGCGGTCTTAATCCGTTCGCGGGTCGCGTCATCCAGCTTAACCCCCATGGTGGTCATACCCATGCCAAAGCTCCTGTTGTTCTGTAATAGCGTTCTGTAGATAGCGTGAAATATCCCCCATGTTGCAACTTTGTGCAACCGTGTTAAATGTGACCTGGTTTGCAACCCAGAAAATGAATGGATTGTTAACGAATGGTTAGCTGGAAAAACGTGCTGGCTTTGTCGCGGAAAGCCTGGTTTTATGCGGAAGTTAACACTTTTCAAAGGTGCAACCCGTAAAAGCGTGAGCGAGTGCAACCTATAGGAAACTCGTATCAAACCGGGGATGAAATTGATGTAAATGCAGTGTTAAATCGTTTGTCAGCGGAGGGCGCATACGGCAGGATAGCGCGCCCAACCGAAACACAAGATACCGTCACCTCGTTCCGGTGATCATATAACAAGGCAACCCGGACGGTTGTCGCTCGACACTTTTGGAGAATTTGAATGGCTATTAGCACACCGATGCTGGTGACATTTCTCGTTTATATTTTTGGCATGATCCTGATAGGGTTTTTGGCGTGGCGTTCTACAAAGAACTTTGACGACTACATTCTGGGCGGACGCAGTTTAGGCCCGATGGTGACCGCGCTCTCCGCGGGCGCATCCGACATGAGCGGCTGGCTGCTGATGGGTCTGCCGGGCGCGATTTTCATCTCCGGTATCTCTGAAAGCTGGATCGCCATCGGTCTGACCGTCGGCGCGTGGATCAACTGGAAGCTGGTGGCAGGCCGTCTGCGCGTGCACACCGAGGCCAACAACAACGCTCTGACGCTGCCGGATTACTTCACCGGACGCTTTGAAGATAACAGCCGCGTGCTGCGTATTATCTCGGCGGTGGTGATCCTGGTATTCTTCACCATCTACTGCGCCTCCGGCATCGTGGCCGGTGCGCGCCTGTTCGAAAGCACCTTCGGCATGAGCTACGAAACTGCCCTGTGGGCCGGTGCGGCGGCAACCATCCTCTATACCTTCGTGGGCGGTTTCCTGGCCGTAAGCTGGACCGACACCGTGCAGGCGAGCCTGATGATCTTCGCCCTGATCCTGACCCCGGTGATTGTGATTTTCACCGTTGGCGGCTTTGGCGAATCGCTGGAAGTGATCAAGCAGAAGAGCATCGAAAACGTCGACATGCTGAAAGGGCTGAACTTCGTGGCCATCGTCTCCCTGATGGGCTGGGGTCTGGGCTACTTCGGTCAGCCGCACATTCTGGCGCGCTTTATGGCGGCGGATTCTCACCACACCATCGTACATGCCCGTCGCATCAGTATGACGTGGATGATCCTGTGTCTGGCGGGCGCGTGCGCTGTTGGCTTCTTCGGTATCGCCTACTTCAGCAACAACCCGGCGCAGGCGGGTGCGGTGAACCAGAACGCAGAACGCGTGTTTATCGAGCTGGCGCAAATTCTGTTTAACCCGTGGATTGCCGGTATTCTGCTCTCCGCGATCCTGGCGGCGGTTATGTCCACCCTGAGCTGCCAGCTGCTGGTCTGCTCCAGTGCGATCACCGAAGACCTCTATAAGGCCTTCCTGCGTAAAAACGCAAGCCAGAAAGAGCTGGTGTGGGTCGGGCGCTTCATGGTGCTGGCGGTTGCGCTGGTGGCGATTGCGCTGGCTGCCAACCCGGAGAACCGCGTGCTGGGTCTTGTTAGCTACGCGTGGGCGGGCTTCGGTGCGGCATTTGGTCCGGTCGTCCTGTTCTCCGTCATGTGGTCCCGTATGACCCGTAACGGTGCGCTGGCGGGGATGATTATCGGTGCGGTGACCGTTATCGTCTGGAAACAGTTCGCCTGGCTGGGCCTGTATGAAATCATTCCTGGCTTCATCTTCGGCAGCATCGGCATCGTGGTGTTCAGCCTGCTGGGTAAAGCGCCGTCTGCCTCCATGCAGAAACGCTTTGCGGAAGCCGACGCGCATTACCACACTGCGCCGCCGTCTAAGCTTCAGGCAGAATAATTTTTCTCGCTGCACAATACAGGCCGGGTGAGCGCAAGCGCCACCCGGCTTTTTTCTTGCCAAAATCCGTAATTTCCTGTGATATCCATGTGCTTATAACAATGAGGATAGCGAAGCATGACAATCAAAACAGGGTTAATGGCGGCGGCATTATTGATGCTGGCGGGCTGCAACGCGCCATCGCAGCATGCTGCGGTGGAGACCTGCAAAGCGGATAACCAGATGCAGCAAACCACGCTCTATTTCGGCTTAAACCGTCCTGCCGGGGCGCAGATTACCAGCAACGAGTGGCAGCAGTTTGTTGACCAGGACGTGACGCCACGCTTTCGCGATGGCTTAACGGTGTTTGACGCGCGCGGGCAGTGGCTGGGGAACGACGGGAAAGTGGCGCGCGAACCGAGCAAGGCGCTGATGCTGATCCATGGAAAAGATGCGCAGAGCGAGAAGAACATCGAAGCGTTGCGCGGGATTTATAAGTCACGCTTCGCGCAGGAGTCGGTGATGCGTGTCGACCAGCCGGTGTGCGTGCAGTTTTAATGAAAACGGCGGGAATTCCCGCCGTTGTTGTTTTGTAGGCCGTGATCGCTGCGCGCCACCCGGCATTGCATCAGAGCACCAACCCCGCAAAGCTCGCCGATAGCAAACTTACCAGCGTTGCTCCATACACCAGACGCAGACCGAAACGCGACACCACGTTCCCCTGCTGCTCGTTAAGACCCTTAATCGCTCCGGCCACAATGCCGATGGATGCGAAGTTCGCGAACGACACCAGGAAGACGGATAAAATCCCCAGCCCGCGCGGGGACATTTGATGAGCGATTTTTTGCAGCTCAATCATCGCCACAAATTCATTCGCCACCAGCTTGGTCGCCATAATACTGCCCGCGTTCAGGGCGTCACCCAGCGGAATACCCACCAGCCATGCCAGGGGATAAAATACATAGCCCAGGATCTGCTGGAAGCTCATGCCAAATACGCTGGAGAAGAGGGCATTAACGGCGCTAATAAGCGCGATAAAGCCAATCAGCATGGCCAGAATAATCATCGCCACTTTAAAACCGGCCAGAATATACTCGCCGAGCATTTCGAAGAAGCTCTGCGATTCATGCAGTTTTTCCAGCTTGATATCCGGCTCCGCTTCCGGGCGTGCCGGGTTGATGACCGAAAGAATAATAAAGGTGCTAAACATGTTCAGAATCAGCGCCGCGACGACAAATTTGGCGTCGAGCATGGTCATATACGCGCCGACAATCGACAGGGAGACCGTCGACATCGCCGTGGCTGCCATGGTGAAGAGACGACGGGAAGAGAGATCCCCCAGCACGCCTTTGTAGGCAATGAAGTTTTCCGACTGGCCGAGAATCAGCGAGCTAACCGCGTTAAAGGATTCCAGCTTACCCATGCCGTTCAGTTTCGACAGCAGCGTACCGATCACCCGAATAAAAATCGGCAGGATCCGCCAGTGCTGAAGAATACCAATCAGCGCGGAAATAAAAATAATTGGGCAAAGCACGCCGAGGAAAATGAACGCCAGCCCTTTTTCACCCATACCGCCAAAGACGAAATTGGTGCCTTCGCCGGCAAATTTGAGCAGTGACTCAAAAAATCCCGAGACGTATTTAATCAGGAATAACCCGCTTTCGGCGTGCAGGAAAAAGAACGCCAGGGCAATTTCAATGACAATCAGCTGTAAAACAAAACGAATGCGAATTTTTCGGCGGTCGAAACTTACCAGCCAGGCAAGCGCGAGAATAATCACCAGCGCCAGCAGGAAATGGACAATTTTAAACATAATTTATTTTCACCAGGTGTTTGAGGCGGATATTTAGCCACAGCCCTGAATCAGCGTAAATGGGCATTTTCGTTATAACTTATAAACTTAACGATAACGTATGTAACTATTATCAGGCTGGGCGTTTACAACTCGTTATCAAAACACCGCACATTTCGCTTGTTTTTCTTTTCGCCGTAATGATAATCACTATCACAAGAATTTACCTTTCTTTGCATCAGTTGACCGCGATAAACATTTAAGGTGTCGGCATGTTTGTTCCATTTCTCATTATGTTACGTGAAGGGCTCGAAGCCGCCCTTATCGTGAGCCTCATCGCCAGTTATCTGAAGCGAACCCAGCGCGGACGCTGGATTGGCGTCATGTGGGTCGGGGTATTCCTTGCCGCGGCGCTCTGCCTGGGCTTAGGTGTCCTCATCAACGAAACCACCGGCGAGTTCCCGCAGAAAGAGCAGGAGCTGTTTGAAGGTATCGTCGCCGTGATTGCGGTGGTGATCCTCACCTGGATGGTGTTCTGGATGCGTAAAGTCTCGCGTAACGTGAAGGTGCAGCTGGAGCAGGCGGTGGATAACGCGCTGCAGAAGGGGAACAACCACGGCTGGGCGCTCATTATGATGGTCTTTTTCGCCGTCGCGCGTGAAGGCCTGGAGTCCGTTTTCTTTCTGCTGGCGGCGTTTCAGCAGGATGTGGGGATCTGGCCGCCGCTCGGGGCCATGCTGGGTCTCGCCACGGCCGTGGTGCTTGGTTTCCTGCTGTACTGGGGCGGTATCCGCCTGAACCTGGGCGCTTTCTTCAAGTGGACCAGCCTGTTTATTCTGCTGGTGGCGGCAGGGCTGGCGGCAGGGGCGATTCGCGCCTTCCATGAAGCGGGCCTGTGGAACCACTTCCAGGACGTCGCGTTCGACCTTAGCAACGTGCTCTCCACGCACTCTCTGACCGGCACTCTGCTCGAAGGTATCTTCGGCTATCAGGAAACGCCGAGCGTCAGCGAAGTGGCGATTTACTTTATCTATCTGGTTCCGGCGCTGGTGCTGTTCGCAATGCCGCCGCGTACCAGCACGCAGGCGTCTCGCGTTACGCCATAATAGTTGATTTAGTTACAACATACTTTTTAAAGGGAAGAGTCATGGCAATTCAGTTCCGTCGTAGTGCGTTATGCGCAGGCATTGCCGCGCTGTTCGCTTCTGCATTCTCCGCCTGGGGCGCGGATGTTCCTCAGGTTAAAGTCACCGTTAATGATAAGCAGTGTGAGCCGATGACCCTCACGGTGAATAGCGGCAAAACCCAGTTTATTATTCAGAACCACAGCCAGAAGGCGCTGGAATGGGAGATCCTTAAAGGCGTTCTGGTGGTGGAAGAGCGTGAAAATATCGCTCCTGGCTTCAGCCAGAAGATGACCGCCAACCTGCAGCCGGGCGAGTATGAAATGACCTGCGGCCTGCTGACTAACCCGAAAGGTAAGCTTATCGTCAAAGGCGAAGCGACGGCCGATGCGGCGAAAGGCGCTGCGGTGCTGAGCCTGGGCGATGCGATTACCGCGTATAAAGCGTACGTCACGAAAGAGACGGCGGATCTGGCAGCGGCAACCAAAGCCTTTACCGATGCGGTGAAGGCCGGTGACATCGAAAAAGCGAAATCCCTCTATGCGCCAACACGTCAGCACTACGAGCGCATTGAGCCGATCGCCGAGCTGTTCTCTGACCTTGATGGCAGCATCGACGCCCGCGAAGATGATTTCGAGCAGAAGGCCGCCGATCCGAAATTCACCGGTTTCCACCGTCTGGAGAAAGCCCTGTTTGGCGACAACTCCACCAAAGGGATGGAGAAATACGCTGAGCAGCTGAACGGCGACGTGCTGGAGCTGCAAAAGCGCATCAGCGAGCTGGCCTTCCCGCCGTCAAAAGTGGTGGGCGGCGCGGCCGGCCTGATTGAAGAAGTGGCCGCGAGCAAAATCAGCGGCGAAGAGGATCGCTATAGCCATACCGATCTGTGGGACTTCCAGGCCAACGTCGACGGCGCGCAGAAAATCGTTAACCTCCTGCGTCCTCAGCTGCAGAAAGAGAACGGCGAGCTGCTGGGCAAGGTGGATGCCAACTTCAAAAAAGTCGACACCATCCTGGCGAAGTACCGCACCAAAGACGGGTTTGAGACCTACGACAAGCTGACCGACGCCGACCGTAACGCGCTGAAAGGCCCGATTACCGCCCTGGCGGAAGATCTCTCCCTGCTGCGTGGCGTACTGGGTCTGGACTAAGCACGATGAATAAGCATAGCGAGAACGACGTGGTTGAGCCTTCACGTCGTCGGTTGTTAAAAGGGGTAGGGGCGCTGGGGGGCGCGCTTGCTCTGGCTGGCGGGTGTCCGGTAGCGCACGCGGCGAAACCGCAAAGCGCGCCCGGCACGCTGTCACCCAATGCCCGCATGGAGACGCAGCCGTTTTATGGCGAGCATCAGGCGGGCATCCTGACGCCGCAGCAGGCGTCGATGATGCTGGTGGCCTTTGATTCGCTGGCCAGCGATAAAGCCGATCTGGAACGTCTGTTCCGCCTGCTGACGAAGCGCATTGCGTTTCTCACCGCCGGTGGACCGGCGCCCGATACGCCGAACCCGCGTCTGCCGCCAATGGACTCCGGCATTCTGGGGCCGTTTATCGCCCCTGACAACCTGACCATTACCGTTTCGCTGGGGGAATCGCTGTTTGATACACGCTATGGGCTGGCAAAACAGAAGCCGAAAGCGCTGCAGAAAATGACGCGTTTCCCGAATGACTCGTTGGACGCTGCGCTGTGTCATGGCGACCTGCTTCTGCAAATTTGTGCCAACACCCAGGATACGGTGATCCACGCCCTGCGCGACATCATCAAGCACACGCCGGATCTGCTGAGCGTGCGCTGGAAGCGGGAAGGGTTTATCTCGGACCACGCCGCCCGCAGCAAGGGGAAAGAGACACCGGTGAACCTGCTGGGCTTCAAGGACGGCACTGCCAATCCGGACAGCCACGATGGTGCGCTCATGAAGGAGGTGGTGTGGGTCACTGCCGATCAGGGCGAACCGGCATGGGCGGTGGGCGGCAGCTATCAGGCGGTGCGCATTATTCAGTTCCACGTGGAGTTCTGGGACCGCACGCCGCTGAAAGAGCAGCAGACGATCTTCGGTCGCGATAAGCAAAGCGGCGCGCCGCTCGGCATGAAGAACGAGCATGACGTGCCCGACTACGCCAGCGATCCTAATGGCGATGTGATTGCGCTGGACAGCCACATTCGTCTGGCCAATCCGCGCACCAAAGAGACGCAGTCGAGCCTGATGATGCGTCGGGGATACAGCTACTCGCTCGGCGTGACTAACTCCGGTCAGCTCGATATGGGGCTGCTGTTCGTCTGCTACCAGCACGATCTCGAAAAGGGCTTCCTCACCGTGCAGAAGCGCTTAAACGGAGAGGCGCTGGAAGAGTACATTAAACCTATCGGCGGAGGCTATTTCTTTGCCCTGCCGGGCGTGCGCGACAGCAGCGCGTATCTCGCTCAGAGTCTTATTGAAGCCTGATAATTGTCCCTGCGACGATTCGCAGGGACATTATTTTTTCATATGACTATCCTCCTGTTATATTTATGTAATATTTCTATATGAGACTGATTTCAACTGTAGGGACAGTCCTAAAAGTTGCATTCAGGTAAAATAAATGTTGCATTTATGATAACTCCTGATGTACTTAAGATAAGACAGCGGTAGTTCCCGGCAGTGATGCTGAATCACTATGGAGATCGCGAATGGTTGCGTCCTGTACTGGACAAGGTAAACATAACAACCGCAGCACCCGGCGCGGAGGCTCAGACTCCGGCAGCGATTTCCTCACCACTAAATTTTCCCCCCTCCCTCAAGAATCTGATTCGACCGACGTGCAGAACGGTGCGCGTAGCTGTTCCGTATCGTCATCCGATAGTGCAAGCAATGGCTTACAAGGAAGCCAACCCTCTGATGTTCGTGCGCATAATCGTGCCGACGCTGGCGCGTGTGATGAATACCAACAACTCAAGGTGCTATCCATGGGAAGACAAAAAGCAGTGATCAAAGCTCGTCGCGAAGCAAAACGTGTGCTGAGACGGGATTCACGTAGCCATAAACAGCGTGAAGAAGAATCGGTCACCTCGCTTGTGCAGATGAGTGGCGTAGAAGCAATTGGCATGGCCCGAGACAGCCGTGATAATTCTCCAATTGTGGCGCGCAATGAGGCTCAGGCGCACTACCTGAATGCTATCGAGAGTAAACAGCTCATCTTTGCAACCGGTGAAGCCGGATGCGGGAAAACCTGGATCAGTGCAGCCAAAGCGGCGGAAGCGCTGATCCATAAGGACGTGGAAAGAATCATTGTTACCCGTCCGGTACTGCAGGCTGATGAAGATCTCGGCTTCTTGCCCGGTGATATTTCGGAGAAGTTTGCCCCGTACTTCAGGCCCGTCTATGACGTGCTGGTGAAGCGGCTGGGTGCATCCTTCATGCAGTACTGCCTGCGGCCAGAGATTGGCAAGGTGGAAATCGCGCCGTTCGCCTATATGCGCGGACGTACATTTGAAAATGCGGTCGTCATTCTTGACGAGGCTCAGAACGTGACCGCTGCGCAAATGAAGATGTTTTTAACGCGCCTCGGGGAGAACGTGACGGTTATCGTTAACGGCGATATTACCCAGTGTGACCTGCCGTCCGGCGTAAAGTCCGGGCTGAGCGACGCCATGTCACGTTTTGAGGAAGATGAGATGATTGGGGTGGTACGTTTCACCAAAGAGGACTGCGTGCGATCGGCGCTCTGCCAGCGCACGCTGCAAGCGTATTACTGAGTTTGCTGTTGCGTTCAAGGCCCGGGAAACCGGGCTTTGTTTTTTGTGCGGGCAGCCTGTTCGCTGCGCTCACGGTCTGTCCAACTGGCTGCGCCAGTTGTCGAACCCCGGTCGGGGATTCTCATCCCCCTTTTCGGAGAATATAAAAGAAAAAAAGCCCGTACTTTCGTACGAGCTCTCATCTCAAATATGGCGGTGAGGGGGGGATTCGAACCCCCGATACGTTGCCGTATACACACTTTCCAGGCGTGCTCCTTCAGCCACTCGGACACCTCACCATATTGTTTTGCTGCCTGACCGCTTGGGGGGCAACGGGGCGCTACTATAGGGAGTTGCGCTGACACGGTCAAGCAGATTTTCAGCTTTAGTACCTGTTCGGTTAAGCAATAATCAGCTCCACGGTTTTTACGCCGTGGAGCAGGGGATAACGCTGTGAATCGAGAACTTGACGGTTTAAGGGGGCGCTGGATCTCGGAGATCACAGCGGCAGTCCTCCTTTATTACGTTCAGATCTGGCCGAAGCGGCCGGAATTGAAATCGCGAATGGCTTCGTTGATTTCACTCTTAGTGTTCATCACAAACGGGCCATAGCCCACGATCGGTTCATTCAGCGGCTCGCCGGCCATCAGCAGCACTTTTGCATCGCTGTTCGCCTCCAGGTGCAGTTTGTCACCTTCCTGACTCAATACGACCAGCTGGGCTTCACCCGCCTGAGTTGCACCGTTCACCGTGATGCTGCCTTCAAGCACGACCAGCGCCGTGCTCCAGCCTTCAGGCTGATTGAGCGTCAGATGGCATCCCTGGTTCAGCGCGATGTCCCAGACGTTAAGCGGCGAGAAGGTGTGCGCCGGGCCTGTCACCGTGTCGTAGCGACCGGCTATAACTCGCAGCGAACCGCTGTTATCCGACAGCGTCACCACCGGGATGTCGGCTTTCGTGATGCTCTGGTAGCCCGGGGCCGCCATCTTGTCTTTCGCCGGCAGGTTGACCCAAAGCTGCATCATTTTCAGTTCCCCGCCTTTCTGCGAGAACGCGCTGGAGTGGAACTCCTCGTGCAAAATGCCTGCCCCTGCGGTCATCCACTGCACGTCGCCAGGGCCAATGACGCCGCCTTTACCCGTGGAGTCGCGATGCTCCACTTCACCGGCATAGACGATAGTGACCGTTTCAAAACCCCGGTGAGGGTGTTGGCCTACGCCGCGTTTCGCGCCATCAGCAGGAAAGGTATATGGGCCCGCGTAGTCCAGCAACAGGAACGGGCTGAGCGGCTCGCCGTGCGTCTGATAAGAAAACATTGAACGGACCGGGAAACCATCGCCAACCCAGTGCTGGCGGGGAGCGGTATAAACGCCTGTTACGTTTTTCATGATTAACTCCTGATGTTCTGTTGATGTAATTAGCTTATATTCAGGGTCAATATCCCGGTAGATAGTGAAAATGGCATTCACTGTTCTGAAAATAGAACGATGAGGTTTTATGCAGGATCTCAATGACTTTGTCTGGTTTGTGAAGGTGGTGGACTACGGTGGCTTTGCTGCGGCGGGAAGGGCGCTTGATTTACCGAAGTCCAGGCTAAGCCGCCGGATTGCGCAGCTGGAAGAGCGGCTTGGCGTACGGCTCATCCATAGAACAACCCGGCATTTTACGGTGACCGAGGTCGGCCAGACGTTCTATCAGCACTGCAAAGCGATGATGGTGGAGGCCGAGGCTGCCGAGGAAGCCGTGGCGGCACTGCAGGCCGAACCGCGCGGTATCGTCAGGATCACGTGCCCGATAACCTTACTGCATGTCCACGTTGGTCCGATGCTGGCAAGATTTATGGCGCGCTACCCCGGGATCAATCTTCAGCTTGAGGCGACTAACCGGCGTGTAGATCTGGTGGGAGAGGGCGTGGATATCGCGATCCGCGTACGCCCGCGTCCGTTTGATGACAGTGACCTGGTGCTAAGGGTGCTGGCTGACAGGGGGCATTGCCTGGTGGCAAGCCCGGCGTTGATTGCCCGTCTGGGGGAACCGTCAATGCCGTCTGAACTCAGCGCCTGGCCTGGATTAAGTATGGGAGAGGGAAAGCACAACCATAAGTGGGCACTTTCCGGACCCGACGGGGCGAAAGCGGAGATCCATTACCATCCCCGTTTGATCAGTACGGATATGCTCGCGCTGCGTGAAGCCGCCATGGCAGGCATTGGCGTGGTGCAGTTGCCGATTTTGATGGTGAAGGATCAGCTTGCGTCCGGTGAGCTGGTCCGGGTGCTTGAGGCATGGGAACCCAGACGGGAAGTGATTCATGCCGTTTATCCTTCAAGACGCGGTTTGCTGCCCTCCGTTAGGGCGCTGGTGGATTTTCTGACTGAAGAGTATGCGAAGATGGTGGAAGACTAGTTTTTTCCAGGTCGGGTAAGCGCAGCGCCACCCGACATGAGTTTTCGCACAGAGCCACAAGGTTCGAATCCCCCCTGCATGCGTACAATATGCGAAAAAAAAAGCCCGCATTTTCATGCGAGCTCTTCTTTAAATATGGCGGTGAGGGGGGGATTCGAACCCCCGATACGTTGCCGTATACACACTTTCCAGGCGTGCTCCTTCAGCCACTCGGACACCTCACCATATTGTCATCCCGTTGTTGACGGGACGGGCGCTAATGTAAGGAAAAGCCGAACTGCCGTCAACTCACTTTTTCAGTAATTTAGCGCGTTTAGACAAACTTCAGGCAACATGATTCTTAAATGTGCATAAAATGCCTCTTTTATCAGCAACGCGGTTTCCTGATAAATTTGTTATGCTGACAATCCACTTGAAAATGAAAGCAAAACAGCGCAATAAAAGGCAGGAATGACCATGGATATTCTCTTCTATCACCCTACATTTGATAACGCTTACTGGATTGACGCACTTTCGGCGGCGCTGCCCGGCGCACGCGTACGCGAGTGGAAGCGCGGCGATAATGAACATGCTGACTATGCGCTGGTCTGGCATCCTCCGGTAGAAATGCTCCAGGGCCGCAAGCTGAAGGCCGTTTTTGCCCTGGGAGCCGGCGTGGATTCCATTCTGAGCAAACTTAAGGCACACCCTGAAATGCTGCCGGAAGACGTTCCACTGTTTCGCCTGGAAGATACCGGAATGGGCCAGCAGATGCAGGAATATGCCGTGAGCCAGGTTCTGCACTGGTTCCGCCGCTTTGATGACTATCAGGCATTTAAGCAGCAGGCCCGCTGGGAGCCGCTGCCGGATTACCGTCGTGAAGACTTTACCATCGGCATCCTCGGCGCGGGCGTGCTGGGCTCAAAAGTGGCTGAAGCCCTTGCTCCGTGGGGCTTTCCGCTGCGCTGCTGGAGTCGCAGCCGCAAAGATTATCCGGGCGTAGAGAGCTTTGCCGGGACGGATGAACTCCCGGCTTTTCTGAACGGTACGCGCGTGCTCATCAACCTGCTGCCCAATACGGCGGAAACGGTCGGTATCATCAATGAAGCGTTGCTCAATCAGCTCGTCGATCGGAGCTACCTGATGAACCTGGCGCGCGGGGTGCATCTGGTCGAGCCCGATCTGCTGAAGGCGCTGGACAGTGGAAAGCTTAAAGGTGCCATGCTGGATGTCTATAGCCGTGAGCCGCTACCCGCGGAAAGCCCGCTGTGGGCGCACCCGCGCGTCGCGATGACCCCTCACGTGGCCGCCGTGACGCGTCCGGCAGAAGCGGTGGCGTATATATCCCATACCATCAGCGAAATGGAAAAGGGTAACCCGGTCACCGGCCAGGTCGACAGACAGCGCGGCTACTGAGAGAAACCCGGCGTTCGCCGGGTTTTTGCTAATATTCGCCGCTGATAACTGCTATCCTTTGGAAAAACCGCAGAGGAGAGAGAGATGTATCCCGTTGACCTGCATATGCACACCGTCGCCAGTACCCACGCTTATAGCAACCTCCATGATTATATCGCCCAGGCGAAGCTTAAAGGCATCAAGCTGTTCGCGATCACCGATCATGGCCCGGATATGGCGGATGCGCCGCACTACTGGCATTTTGTGAATATGCGGATCTGGCCACGTCTGGTGGACGGCATTGGGATACTGCGCGGCATTGAGGCAAACATCAAAAATACCGACGGTGAGATCGACTGCACCGGACCGATGCTGACGTCTCTTGACCTTATCCTCGCCGGCTTCCATGAGCCGGTTTTTGCTCCTCAGGATAAAGAGACCAATACCGCGGCGATGATTGCCACCATTGCCAGCGGCAATGTGCACATTATCAGTCATCCCGGTAACCCAAAATATCCGATTGATATTCAGGCTGTCGCGCAGGCGGCAGCGAAGCACCGCGTGGCGCTGGAGATTAATAACTCCTCTTTTGTTCACTCGCGTAAGGGCAGTGAAGCCAACTGTCGCGAAGTGGCGGCCGCCGTCCGCGATGCGGGCGGCATGGTGGCGTTGGGCTCAGATTCTCATACCGCGTTTACGCTGGGTGATTTCAGCGAGTGCCTGAAAGTGCTGAATGATGTTAACTTCCCGGAAGCGCAAATCCTGAACGTTACTCCGCGCCGCATGCTCGATTTCCTTGAGTCCCGCGGAATGGAGCCGATTGCCGAATTTGCCGATCTTTAATTGTGTAATGGAATAATAAAAAATGAACGAGTTTTCCATCCTCTGCCGCGTGCTGGGTACGCTCTATTATCGCCAGCCGCAAGACCCGCTGTTGGTTCCGCTTTTTACGTTGATTCGTGAAGGTAAACTGGCGCAGAACTGGCCGCTGGAACAGGATGATTTACTGGAACGTCTGCAAAAAAGCTGCGATATGCAGCAGATTGCGACGGACTACAATGCGCTGTTCGTCGGCGATGAGTGCCGCGTTTCGCCATACCGTTCTGCCTGGCAGGACGGGGCGACGGAAGCGGAAGTCCGCGCTTTCCTCTCCACCCGCGGTATGCCGCTGAGCGATACGCCGGCGGATCATATCGGTACGCTGCTGCTTGCTGCCTCCTGGATCGAAGACAACGCCGGGGATGATGAGAACGAAGCTATCGAAACCCTGTTCGAAACGTACCTGCTGCCGTGGGTCGGAACATTCCTTGGTAAAGTTGAAGCGCATGCCTCCTCGCCGTTCTGGAGAACGCTGGCACCGCTCACGCGCGACGCGATCGCGGCGATGTGGGATGAGCTCGAAGAAGAGAATGAAGAGTGACCTAAGTCACATAAACTCTGCAACTCTGCATTTCAATTTGCACATAATGTGCTTCTGATCTCATTTCTATGGTGCGCTTCTGCTAAGATGCGCGCCATGAACATATTACTTTGTATCGCAATAACGACGGGCATTCTCTCCGGACTTTGGGGATGGGTGGCCGTGTCTCTCGGATTACTCAGCTGGGCCGGATTCCTTGGCTGTACGGCCTATTTCGCCTGCCCGCAGGGGGGCGTCAAAGGGCTCTTTATCTCTGGCTGCACCCTGATGAGCGGCGTTATCTGGGCGCTGGTGATCATGAAAGGCAGCGCGCTGGCGCCGCATCTGGAGATGCTGGGATACGTGATGACGGGCGTTGTTGCCTTTTTAATGTGCATCCAGGCTAAGCATCTGCTGCTTTCATTTGTTCCTGGAACCTTTATTGGGGCGTGTGCGACCTTTGCAGGGCAGGGTGACTGGAAGCTGGTGGTCCCCTCCCTGGCGCTGGGGTTGCTGTTTGGCTATGCCATGAAAAACAGCGGTCTTTGGCTGGCGTCGCGGCGGGAAAAAGCGCAAAACGTCACGGCTGTGAGCGAATAAAAAAAGGCGAGATAATCATCTCGCCTTTTTTATGCGCTTCCTGTCAGGATTCCGGAGGGACTGACATATCGCGGTATTTCACCAGTATCGGGTTCTGCACGTCTGCTTTGTTTTGCAGATCCCACAGCCCGCGGTCAATACCGTCGTTGATTAAGAAGATCACGCCGGTTTCAATGGCTGACATCAGACACATCATGACCGGCTCGTTGGAGGTGTAGCCAATTTCACCCTCCAGCAAACGCTGGTAATCGATGAAGCGGAATACCCCTGCCTGAACTTCATAGGACAGTATGGTTTTGCTGGTGTTCACCGAAGAGAGCACTTCGCCTGTACTGACGTTGACCACACGCAGGTTAACGGCAATTTGGTCGAGCTGGTATTGGGTATCCGCGCCGATACCGAAATACCGCGCGCCCGCTCCACCCGATTTAACATTACTTTCGTAGCCAATAATCGATCCTTCAATCATCACGTTCGCTGCCGCCAGAGATTCCAGAGGCGTACGGTTATTGGCCGCGACGGTACCATTTTCCTGTGCTGCACGAATGATTTTACGTTCATTCAACAGGTTCTGGAGACCCTGACGTTCCAGGGGAATAAACCAGTGCGAATCCTTGAGCGCGGTAACCAGCATCGCGGTTGCGCTTTGCGGCACGGCCGTGGAGAAGTTACTTGCCGGGTAAGGTTTGAATTGCCCGGTTTCATCCTGAATGTTGTATACGGAGACAAATATTTTCCCCGTTGGAGCAGGTAAATGCGTTAAATCACGATAACTCTGGGCCCGAGGCATTAATGTAGGTTTTGCAGCTTCTTTAGGTGGAGCAGTTAAACAACCGCTCAATAAGCACACTGCAACAAAAATCAGGAAGCGCTGCATGATCGTTGTCCTTATTTAGCTATTGTTTAAAAGTCAGTTGAATTACTTTGTAGACCGGAAACCTGAATGGTGGAGATTCTTCCGGTTTTACGATCGGTCACGTTCAACTGAAGCTGTCCGTCAGTGTTGGCGATATCAACGATAAAGTCGTTGGTCACCATCCGGCCGGGTTTACCGGTATTAATGTTGGTCAGTAACCCACCTAAAATCTGCGACTGAATAGCTTGAGTGAAGTTGTCCAGTGCGGACGGGGTATCAATGCTAAAATCCTTTAAGCTGGGATCCTTATAGGAGTTTTGCGCCTGAGCTTCATTCAGCAGGAACGCGCCGTTGTTAGGGTTACCGCCAAAGTTAGGGTTACGGAACTGAAACGTCATGTTTCCGGCCCAGCTTATGGGTGTTATCAGCATTATCGAAACAACTGCATATGCAATACGCATGACAGCCTCCGCATATCGGTTCGCTAGAACTCGTCTTTTGCTAAATCGCTGGTGCTTAATAGGGCTTTATCTATTTGCAGGCGATTAATAGCGTCTTCTGATTGTGCCAGTGCCAGGGCTACGTTTTTATCGAAGTCCATTTTTGTGGGGAATAAAAACGTTTGATAAATAACGTACTGATTAGCCGTTATTGTTATCCAACTTCCCCATCGTGCACTGGGCCGCTCGTTGATCGTTATATTTCCGGTATAAGTACTGTCCCATTTATCACTAAAGGCACGGTAAAAACTGTGCCCGACCGATGAAACAGTGTGGTCTGTTAACAATCCGGGAACTTCGACCTCGACGGCCTTCAGATTCCCGGCAGCGAGCAGGAAACTCGCTGCGGCGATCCAACTCAACGTGCGCTTCATGTGATTAACGCCTGAGGTTATCGTTTGCCCACGAAACAGCCTGAGTTCTGTTTTTCACAGCTATCTTCTTGAAAAGATTATAAAGGTGCGTCTTTACCGTATTTTCGCTGATAAATAACGAACGGGCGATTTCAATATTTGAAGCACCAATGCGTAACTTATTCAGGATCTCTTTCTCACGGTGCGTGAGCAGTGCTGACTCTGAGCTGTTATAACGATAATTTCCCGAGTGCGTGATGAGATAACTGGCAAGCTTTTGCGAAAAATAACACTCTCCGCGCAATATACCTTGCAGACCCTCAACTACCCGGTCTTCTTCTTCTGTGACGTAGAACACGCCATTGATATGCGGCCAGCTTTCAATATCTCTGAAAGGATATTCATCAGGCGTATTCAACAATAGCACGCGGATATTGTTGTTTTTCCTGCTTAAAATATCTTGCCAGTAATGGATAAGTTTTTTATCCGCTTCCATCATATCGAAAAGAATGATGCTGCCAGGTGCAATATCATCAAAAGAACGTTGAATATTATGCAATTTCCCGTTCAGTGATAAAGATTGCTTTAAATGTTGTAATAATGCTGTCGCTTGCAGAGAAGGTTTTGTGATCAACAGTAATGTATGACCATGTAAACTATGGACTTCATTATACATGATGAAACCCCACTTTATTTGGCACCTGGCAGCTGTCCTCCTGTTTAAAAGAGGACACCAGAAGTACTGACAGATGTTGCACTGCTGTGTGTAGAATCAGACCATAACCTCCACAGGGAGGTAAATATAAAACCAATTTCGTACATCTAATTTCAATCTAGCTTTTACGAAGTTTAAAGCAAGTGTTAAACATGTTACATAATGTAAAAATCAATATTAATTTGTGAAATTGAGTTGTTTTGAATGGCGAGAATTGATGAGAAAGTTGTACACATAAATAGAGCTGCACAGATTTTAAAAATCATACAAATATTTTTAATTTCATGATTTAAAAGGATATTTATTATTTTATAAAGCAATAATTTAGTATGAGTTACAGGTTTTTACTAAGCCATCGAATGAGCAGCAGTCTGGCTTAAGAAAAGAGGTCTCGTGTCACGTGCTGAGAAAAAATGTTCTCATGCCGTTACGTTTAAACACCCCGGGAGGAGGCGTGGACAGCTTTTGTGTTGCTGTACAACCCTTTCGACAAATGCATTTAATAAAAAATATAAGCTGGCCTGAATAAAGTGGTTTTTGATGTGAATTACGACTTTGTGGTGATCTGAAAAATAAAAATAAGCCGCGCGGGTGAGATATTTAAAATGTTTCAGCGGACATACTCTTCACCGTAACGACGCGTTAACACAATACGAATCGTTTTTACATGTGACACTGTTATAGGGTTATGGAGTTATTCAATAACCAGGTCCAGGGTGACAACATGAAATACACATCGTTATTTATGATGTTTACATTACTGGGTGCGCCTGGATTTGTATCCGCAGCGAATTCAGATTTAGCAAATGCTGAATATAACTTTGCGGTTAACGAATTAAGTCTTTCATCACTCAATCAGGCAGCCATTATTGGTCAACAGGGTGTTTTCAATGACGCTCAGGTTCGCCAGGAAGGTTCGAAACTATTGTCCATTGTTTCCCAGGATGGGGCAGGCAACAGAGCGAGAGTTGATCAATCAGGGAGTTACAATATAGCCTGGATCGATCAGAGCGGAAACGCGAATGATGCAGGTATTACGCAAGATGGATACGGTAATAGCGCAAAAATTATCCAGAAAGGGTCGGGTAATAGAGCAAATATTACGCAGTACGGTACGCAGAAAACCGCAGTTGTAGTGCAGAAACAGTCGCAAATGGCGATTAACGTTATTCAACATTAGCGCTTTCGCGACGACTTTAATCAATCCGATGGGGGTTTACCATGAAATTTCTCAAAGTGGCAGCGCTTGCAGCAATCGTAGTTTCTGGTAGTGCTATGGCGGGTTCTATTAATCAGGGCGGCTGGGGTCATGGGCATGGTCATGGCGGATACAGTGGTCCAAATTCAACCCTGAATATTTATCAGGACGGTGGCGGTAACTCCGCGGTTGCTCTGCAGACAGACGCCAGAAATTCCGTGCTGAATATTACCCAGAAAGGTGGCGGTAACGGCGCTGACGTTGGTCAGGGTTCTGATGACAGTAAAATCAACCTGACCCAGAAAGGATTCGGCAACAGTGCAACACTTGATCAGTGGAACAGTAAAAAATCTGTTATGAACGTTAGCCAGTCCGGCGGCTTTAACGGCGCACTCGTTGACCAGACTGCCTCTAACTCTACTGTCAACGTTACCCAGATCGGCTTTGGTAACCACGCGACAGCTCATCAGTACTGATACTGAAATCTGTGCTACAAAAAAACAGGGCATCAGCCCTGTTTTTTTTCGGGAGTTCATCATGAATACCTTAATTCTCCTGGCCGCGCTTTCCAGTCAGATCACCTTCAAAACGTCGCAGCAGGAAAATATGACCACCATTATTCCTCAGGTCACTCTGGCGCAGTCGTGTGATTGTCAGGTTCAGATTGTTTCTTTACGAGAAGGGCAGGGGGGGCAAAGTTCTTCCCGGCAGCAAAACACACTTTTTATACCCGCTAATCAGACGATTGATTTAATGCGCCTGAGTTTAAATATTAATGCAGGAGACACGGTAAAAATCGTTGTCACCGTTACAGATGGAAAATCGCTTCATTTATCACAACAGTGGTCGCCAGCGGAACGTTCGCTATAAAAATGTATTAAATCAATACGTTGTGAATGTGGCGGGTCTGTGGCGTTGAGCTATGCTGATATCAGGGACCAGGTCGTTATGTTCCGTAACGTGAAACTTCGTTTGCCGTAATAAATGAAGCGCGTTTACCCCTCATGGACGATTTTCATTGAGGAGTACCTATAATGAACAACTATTTTGCTCGACTCGTAGCAGGTCTGGGTCTGGTCGTTTCTGCTTTGAGTATCCCGGCTTATTCGGCCACAGTTGTTGACGGCGGTGTCATTCATTTTCGCGGTGCTATCGTCGCCGACCCTTGTGAAATCACTCCGCAGAAGCAACAATTTGCAATGTCATGTCCAAATAATAACCGTATGCAAACGCGTATGGTCAGCTATGAAGAGGCGCTTAACGGGAAAGTGAGCGACTCAAACCTGGCAACGCTCAATATGAAATACCTTAATCCTGAAAAAACGCTTGCAGTTATTGAAATCCAGTATCGCTAATGCGCGTTCTCCCCGCCCTGAGGAGGAAGAGGATTTTTTCTGATAGTTTTTTCTCCCGGTCACCTCTGCGATACACTTAAGAAAAAGGCGGATTGCAGAGGGGCTTTATGAAACCGCAAATTGAAATTATTCAAGGCGATATTACGACAATGCACGTCGACGTCATCGTCAATGCGGCCAATCCTTCCCTCATGGGGGGAGGCGGTGTAGACGGGGCGATTCACCGTGCTGCCGGACCGCAGCTGCTCGAAGCCTGTAAAACCGTGCGGCAACAGCAGGGCGAATGTCCTCCCGGTCATGCGGTAATTACGCTGGCGGGCAATTTGCCCGCCAGAGCGGTTATTCATGCCGTTGGGCCCGTCTGGCACGGTGGCGATCGGCACGAAGCGAGTATTCTGGAAGAGGCTTACCGGAACTGTCTGCGACTGGCCGCCGACAACGGTTATAAAACGATGGCGTTCCCGGCTATCAGCACCGGCGTGTATGGTTATCCTAAGGCAGCAGCCGCAACGATCGCTGTAGAAACCGTTTACCGCTATCTGTCGTTAAAACCGCTGCCAGAGAAGGTGATTTTTGTCTGTTTTGACGACGACACCACGCATCTTTATCAGCGGCTTCTGACTCAGCGCAGACAAGAGCTGGAAAGCTGAAGCAAACGCGGCGCATCAGGTGCGCCGCGTGGTTTATGAGGCTTTTGCCTGCGGTTTTCCTGAAAAGAGGAAACGCAGGAGCGGGATCCGCAGATGGATTTCGTAAAGTACGATCGCCACCCCTACCACAAAAACCAGCCCGGTAAAGAAGCCCAGCGTGTTGGAGGCGATGTGCGGTGTGATGTAAGCCCCGAAGAAAAGCGTCAACGGATGATGCACCAGATAGATAAACAGTGATGCATTAACGAAGTAAGTCACGCGGCTGGACTTAAAGTTCAGCAAGCGATGGCCCAGCGCGAATACCACGTTCACCATCCACAGGCCCAGCAGCATCGTGATCACGCTTTCCGTTTCATACATCCAGGCGTCGCCGCTGCCGTAGCGCTGATTCAGCAGATATGCAGCGAACGCAAGGGTTGCCCCCAGCGCGCACCACGGTGACGGGGTGACAAACAGCGATTTAAGCTTTGGATGAATAAAAGCCAGCGCGCCGATTAAAAAGAACGGAATGTAGAACAGTGACTGCATCACCACGAAATTAAATAACCCGTCGCTCAAAATAGGCGGATAGACGATAAGCAGCGTCCGTCGCACGGCGGCATAAGCGATCCCCAACAGCAAGAAGAGCACTGACAGTTTGCCCATCGTAACGTTGGCGAAGAAGGTGTCGGCTTTCGTGCTCAGATGGTGGCGCAGGCGGCTAAAAATCAACAGACTTACCGTTGTGAGCACTACAAGGACCAGCAGGAACCACAGGTGAGACACCAGCTCCCAGACCAGCGTATTGTACTTTTCATACAGCGTCAGATTCGGCCAGTTCTCCGCTTTGCCTTTGACGTATTGCAGCATAATGAACTGAGGCAGCGTCAGCAGCGGAATTGCGGTCAGCATGGGGATGCCCACGCGCTCCACGCGTACTTTCCACCATCGCTTAAGCGGGTATCGCAGAAACAGCATGTAAGAAAAATAGCCGGATATGACGAAGAAAACCTGCATACGAAAGGCGTGAATAAAGTCGTTAAACAGCGTCAGCCACCAGGAGGGCATCTGGCTATTCACGTGCCAGGTATGGCTGGAGTAAATCAGTGAAATGTGAAAGGGGATCCCCAATAGCATCAGCCAGGCCCTGATCGAGTCGAGGAAATATTCACGTTCTGTTGGTGTTGTGCTCATATAACGTTGTGCATTCTCAGACTTTTCGTCTTATCCCTAAGACTCATAATGGTTACATTCGAAGCCAACCCTACACCAAGACCGACACCCTGTCTCCAGGATAAGCACGCAAAGTGAATAGCGGGTTCTTTCATTTGCTTAATCCATGAGCCAGCAGCTGAACAAAGCAGTGATAATGTTGTCGGATTGCCTGAGTTTCCATTAAAATGGATCGGATCGATATAAGCACACAAAGGGGGAAGTGCTTACTTATTATGAAACATAAACCACAGATGATGAAAATGCGTTGGTTGGGTGCTGTAGTGGTGTTATCACTGTATACCTCATCGGCACTGGCCTTTAACATCGACGATGTCGCAAAACAGGCAAGATCGATGGCAGGCAAGAGCTACGAAGCGCCGAAAAGTAACTTGCCCTCCGTTTTCCGCGACATGAAGTATGCGGACTATCAGCAGATCCAGTTCAATCACGACAAAGCGTACTGGAGCAATATTAAAACCCCGTTCAAGCTTGAGTTTTATCATCAGGGTATGTACTTCGACACGCCTGTTGCCATCAATGAAGTGACGGCAACAGCGGTACGTAAGATCAAATACAGCCCGGATTACTTCAATTTTGGCAATGTGCAACACGACAAAGATACGGTGAAAGACCTGGGCTTCGCAGGCTTTAAGGTGCTTTACCCGATCAACAGCAAAGATAAAAACGACGAAATCGTCAGCATGCTTGGTGCCAGCTACTTCCGCGTGATTGGCGCGGGGCAGGTATACGGGCTTTCTGCGCGCGGACTGGCTATTGATACCGCGCTGCCATCAGGTGAAGAGTTCCCACGTTTCCGTGAGTTCTGGATTGAACGTCCAAAACCAACGGATAAACGTCTGACTATCTACGCGCTGCTGGATTCGCCGCGTGCGACCGGGGCCTATCGCTTTGTGATTATGCCGGGCCGCGACACGGTGGTTGACGTACAGTCTAAGGTTTACCTGCGTGATAAAGTGGGCAAACTGGGCGTTGCGCCGCTGACCAGCATGTTCCTGTTTGGGCCGAACCAGCCGTCACCAGCAACCAACTTCCGCCCGGAACTGCACGACTCCAACGGTCTGTCGATTCATGCTGGTAACGGTGAGTGGATCTGGCGTCCGCTGAATAACCCGAAACATCTGGCGGTGAGCAGCTTCGCGATGGAAAACCCACAAGGTTTTGGCCTGCTGCAGCGTGGTCGTCAGTTCTCCCGTTTTGAAGATTTGGACGATCGCTATGACCAGCGTCCAAGCGCCTGGGTCACGCCAAACGGTGACTGGGGTAAAGGTAAGGTCGAGCTGGTAGAAATTCCAACCAACGACGAAACCAACGATAACATCGTTGCTTACTGGACACCGGATCAGCTGCCGGAAGCCGGTAAAGAGATGAACTTCAAGTACACCATTACCTTCAGCCGCGACGAAGATAAGCTGCATGCGCCGGATAACGCGTATGTGATGCAGACTCGCCGCTCAACGGGTGATGTGAAGCAGTCAAATCTTATCCGTCAGCCTGACGGCACCGTGGCGTTTGTCGTGGACTTCACGGGCCAGGATATGAAGAAACTGGCACCGGACACCGCCGTTGCCGCTCAGGCCAGCATCGGTGATAACGGTGAAATCGTTGAGAATACCGTGCGTTACAACCCGGTAACCAAAGGCTGGCGTCTGACCCTGCGCGTGAAAGTGAAAGATCCGAAACAGACCACTGAAATGCGTGCTGCGCTGGTCAGTAACGATCAGCCGCTGAGTGAAACCTGGAGCTATCAGCTACCTGCCAATGAATAATACATCTGAATATATTGATGCCATGCCGCTGACGGATATCGAAAAAGCGGCACTGCCTAAGAGCGACATCCGCGCGGTTCACACCGCGCTGGATGGTGAACATCGTCAGTTTTCCCGTGATGATGATACGCCGCTTGGGTCAGTCAAGGCGCGTCTGGAGCAGGCCTGGCCGGACTCGCTGGCGGAAGGGCAGTTGATTAAAGACGATGAAGGACGCGATCAGCTTCAGGCGATGCCGAAGGCCACGCGTTCCTCTATGTTCCCCGAACCGTGGCGCACCAACCCGGTGGGTCGCTTCTGGGATCGCCTGCGTGGACGTGATGTGACGCCGCGCTATCTGTCACGCCTGACGAAAGAAGAGCAGGCGTCTGAACAGAAATGGCGTACCGTGGGGACAATCCGTCGCTATATCCTGCTGCTTCTGACGCTTGCGCAGACGGTCGTCGCGACCTGGTATATGAAAACCATCCTGCCGTATCAGGGCTGGGCATTCATAAACCCGACGGACATGATGGGCCAGGATCTCTGGGTCTCCTTCATGCAGCTGCTGCCGTACATCCTGCAGAGCGGCATCCTTCTGCTGTTCGCGGTTCTCTTCTGCTGGGTCTCAGCCGGCTTCTGGACCGCGCTGATGGGCTTCCTGCAGCTGCTGATGGGGCGTGACAAATACAGCATTTCAGCATCAACGGTCGGGAATGAACCCCTCAATCCTGAGCACCGTACCGCGCTGATTATGCCTATCTGTAACGAAGACGTTGACCGCGTATTCGCGGGGCTGCGTGCAACCTGGGAGTCCGTAAAGGCCACCGGCAACGCGGAGCATTTCGACGTTTACATCCTGAGCGACAGCTATAACCCCGATATCTGCGTGGCAGAGCAAAAAGCCTGGATGGAGCTGATTGCGGAAGTGCAGGGCGAAGGCCAGATCTTCTACCGCCGCCGTCGTCGTCGTGTGAAGCGTAAAAGCGGTAACATTGATGACTTCTGCCGTCGCTGGGGTAACCAGTACAGCTACATGGTCGTGCTGGATGCAGACTCCGTCATGAGCGGAGATTGCCTGAGTGGTTTGGTGCGTCTGATGGAAGCCAACCCGAACGCGGGTATTATCCAGTCCTCACCAAAAGCGTCCGGAATGGACACCCTTTATGCACGCTGCCAGCAGTTCGCCACCCGTGTTTACGGGCCGCTGTTTACGGCAGGTCTGCACTTCTGGCAACTGGGTGAATCGCACTACTGGGGGCACAACGCCATTATCCGCGTGAAGCCGTTCATTGAGCACTGTGCGCTGGCGCCGCTGCCGGGCGAGGGTTCGTTTGCCGGCTCTATTCTGTCGCACGACTTCGTAGAAGCGGCGCTGATGCGTCGTGCTGGCTGGGGCGTCTGGATTGCCTACGACCTGCCGGGATCGTACGAAGAGCTGCCGCCGAACCTGCTGGACGAGCTCAAGCGTGACCGCCGCTGGTGTCATGGTAACCTGATGAACTTCCGCCTGTTCCTTGTTAAAGGGATGCACCCGGTTCACCGTGCGGTGTTCCTGACCGGCGTGATGTCGTATCTCTCCGCACCGCTGTGGTTTATGTTCCTTGCGCTCTCCACCGCGCTGCAGGTCGTCCATGCCCTGACGGAGCCGCAATACTTCCTGCAACCGCGGCAGCTGTTCCCGGTTTGGCCGCAGTGGCGTCCGGAGCTGGCGATCGCGCTGTTTGCCTCGACCATGGTGCTGCTGTTCTTGCCTAAGCTGCTCAGCATCATCCTGATCTGGTGCAAAGGCTCGAAAGAGTACGGCGGTTTCTTCCGCGTGACCCTTTCACTGCTGCTGGAAGTCCTGTTCTCCGTGCTGCTGGCGCCGGTGCGTATGCTGTTCCACACCGTGTTCGTGGTCAGCGCATTCCTGGGCTGGGAGGTGGTCTGGAACTCACCGCAGCGTGATGACGACTCCACGCCGTGGAGCGAAGCCTTTATGCGCCATGGTTCTCAGCTGCTGCTGGGTCTGGTGTGGGCGGCCGGGATGGCGTGGCTGGATCTGCGTTTCCTGTTCTGGCTGGCGCCGATTGTCTTCTCGCTGATCCTGTCGCCGTTTGTCTCCGTGATCTCCAGCCGTTCGACGGTGGGACTGCGGACCAAACGCTGGAAGCTGTTCCTGATCCCGGAAGAGTATTCCCCGCCGCAGGTGCTGGTGGATACCGATCGTTACCTGGAGCAGAACCGCAATCGCACGCTGGATGACGGCTTCATGCACGCCGTGTTTAACCCGTCATTCAACGCCCTGGCAACGGCTATGGCGACGGCGCGCCACCGCGCAAGCCAGGTGCTGGAGATTGCCCGCGATCGTCACGTAGAGCAGGCGCTTAACGAGACTCCGGAAAAACTCAACCGCGACCGTCGTCTGGTCCTGCTGAGCGACCCGGTCACGATGGCGCGTCTTCACTATCGCGTGTGGTCCGCTCCGGAGAGATACTCTTCGTGGGTAAACTACTATAAGGAACTGAAACTTAACCCGCTGGCGTTGAAGGCGAAGTAAGTTTTTAAGTAGGATGGGTAAGCGAAGCGCCTCCCGCCAAATAAAATACCGGCTTAATCGCCGGTATTTTTTTAGAGGTTACTCATGAAAATAATCATCGTCGTACTGATGGCATGCCTGCTCAGCGGCTGCGGCAGTATCATCAGTCGCACCATTCCAGGGCAAGGCCACGGGAATCAGTATTACCCTGGCGTGAAATGGGATCTCCGTGATTCCGCATGGCGCTACCTGACCGTGCTCGATCTGCCGTTCTCGCTGATTTTCGACACGCTGCTGCTGCCGATTGATGCCAGCCATGGCCCTTACGAATAACCTAAATTAACGTTCGTCCCACTCATCGGCTGCGGTTTGACCTTCTTCCGTATCAAGCGGCGGCTCGAGCTGAAACTCACCCTCATCCCACTCGTGCAGGGTGTTCTCTTCCAGCCATTCCTGCCGAAGTTCGATTTCTTCATAGTCGCCGTCAAAGACGGCCTGCGCACCTTCACCACTTAATATCGGCAAACATTCCCCTTCTTCACCTTCATCGGCAAAGAATTCGGCCTGCCACATAATATCCCCATCCTGCAGAACGTATTTCTGGATATTAAGCTGTTGCACGTCAGCATCTTCTTCTTCAACGCCGGGGTTGTCGGCGAGGAACTCTTCACGAGCGGCATCAATAGCTTCTTCCAGCGTGGCGTACATGGTCATTGGTGTCTCCCTGTTTTCCAGAAGGTTTCAGGGAAAGAATAGCTGAATATCCGATTCTGCAAGTATGAATACGAAAATAAGCTGTCAGGCGTTCGTCTTATTCCGTCACCGGCCGTAACGCGCGGGATAAACTAAACCATGAATAAATGGCATTGAACAACACGACGCCCGCCGTCACGATAAAGACGGCGCGAAAACCGAAGCTGGCGGAGACCCCAGCCCCGAGCAGCGGTCCGGTGACGTTACCGATATCGCGGAATGACTGGTTATAGCTGAAAATACGCCCGGCAATCTGGTTCGTGGAGTTGTAAACCAGCAGGGTCTGTACGGCGGGCAGTAACGCGCCGTCGGCGGCTCCCAGTAAAAAGCGCAGGACGCCCAGCTGCCATGGCGTTTGCACCATCGACATCGGGATAAGCAGCAGGACGGAAATCACCAGCGCGCAGATCAGTATTTTTTCCGGACCCACCCGGTCCCCCAGTTTTCCGAGCCTCGGGGCGCTCAGCAGCGCCGCCACGCCGGGAACGGAGGCAATGAGTCCGCTGATAAACGCAATGTTGCTGACGTTACCCGCCAGATCGCGAACGTAAAGCGTCAGAATAGGGGCAATCGACCCGGTAGCCACCTGGATAATCATTGTCGTCACGAACAGGCTCAGCACCAGTCTGGGATTTTTGAGCGAGGTCAGCACTTCCCTGGCGTGGAGCATCTCTTTTTTGGCGACAGGCGTGAAGTTTTCACGAATACAGAGCAGGGTGACGATGAAGCACAGGAACAACACGCTGGCGGTGATAAAGAAAACCGGCCGCAGTCCATAGCTATCGGCCAGGAGTCCGCCGGCCAGTGGCCCCAGCAGGGCACCGCTCACGCCGCCGGTTGAGAGCGTGCCCAGCGCCCAGCCGCTTTTATGGCGGGGAATTTGTGTGGCAATCAGGGCGTTCGCGTTGGGAATAAATCCTCCCAGCAGGCCCAGCAGCGCGCGCAAAATCAGGAACTGCCAGACGTTTTGCGCCACGCCCATCAGCGCCATGATGATGGCCATCCCCAGCGCCGAACGCAGCAGCATGATTTTTCGCCCCTTGCGGTCGGCAAGGCCGCCCCAGAAGGGTGAGGCTATCGCGGAAAACAGGAACGTGATGCTGAATACCAGGCCGGACCACATATTGAGCGCACTGTGGCCCGTCACGCCCAGCTGTTCGACGTAGAGCGGCAGGAAAGGCATAACCAGGCTAAACGCCGCGCCGGTGAGGAAACAGCCAAGCCACGCAACCGTGAGGTTACGCTTCCAGTTTATGGGGGCATCTGAGGGTGACATAACAATCCGCATAATGAGGTGCTGAGCACCTGAAGCATGAAGTAATAAGCCTGCTAATTATGCGCCTGGGTTATGAATGCCGCAATGAGGGGGAGCTTTTAAAGCTAAAACAGCATGCGGCCCTGAGGGCCGCATGAGAATTAATAGCGAGACGGCGTGCCTTGTGGCCGCGTTTTAAAGCGGCGGTGCAACCACATGTACTGCTCGGGCGCCAGCATAATGCACTTCTCCACAACGCTGTTCATCCAGCGCGCGGTAGTTTCCGCATCGTCGAGCGGCGGCGCGAGTTCCGGCTCCAGCATCATCAGCTCGTAGCCTGAACCATCCGGCTTACGGCGGGGAACAAAAGGCACGATGGCGGCTTTGGACATCCGCGCCAGCATCCAGGTTCCGGTCGTTGTGGCGGCCTCTTCAACGGCGAAGAAGGGGACAAATACGCTGGCCTGCGGGCCATAGTCGTGGTCGGGGGCGTACCAGACCACTTCACCGGATTTCAGCGCGCGGATCATTCCCTTCAGATCTTTACGGTCGATCATGCTTTTGTTGGAGCGCATGCGGCCATTGGTCTGGATTAAATCGATGACCGGGTTATCGTTAGGGCGATAAACGCCAATGCCCGGCGCCTGCATGCCGAACATGCGCGCCCCGATTTCGAGCGTCAGGAAATGGACGCCGATCAGCAGAACGCCCGTCTGGTTGGCCTGAAGCGTATGCACCGGATCCATGCCGGTGCCCGTCACCTCGCTCCAGCGAGCCATGCGTTTGTCCGGCCAGAACCACGCCATGCCGGTTTCCATAAGGCCCATCCCGACGGATTCGAAATTCTTCGCGACCATATCGTGACGCTCTGACTCGCTCATCTGCGGAAAACACAGCTCAAGATTGCGGTACGCGATTCTGGCTCGACGTTTCATAAACAGTTGCGCGAAGCGGCCCAGAAATTTACCCAACCGAAAAATAACAGGGTAGGGAAGCTGTACCAGAAGCCATAAAAAGCCGATGCCAAGCCAGGTCAACCAATAGCGGGGATGCAAAAGGGCGGCAGTAAATTTTGGTAACTGGGTCATGTCTTTCCTGTGTTCAAACGTCCTGTTTTGCTAGTGTCTCATTTTTTGAGACGTAGCCAAAATATCTGCTTTCGAAGCGTGCACGAATACAGCAATTGTTAAGCCTGATTAATCAGGGTGTGTGAAATGTAGCGTAAATTGTGTGGATGTAAATTGGTTTTGTTTGCTATATGATGCCGACCGATTTTTCATTCTCTCTAACGAATCCAGGACTGTACACCATGCCAGTGTTACATAACCGCGTTTCGAATGAGATGTTAAAAGCGCGTATGTTGGCTGAAACCGAACCGCGCACAACCATCTCATTCTATAAATACTTCACGATCGACGATCCGCAGGCGACCCGCGATGCGCTTTATCAGGCGTTCACGGCGCTTAACGTCTTCGGCCGGGTCTACCTTGCCCGTGAAGGCATCAACGCGCAGATTAGCGTACCGGAAAGCAAAGTCAGCGCCTTCCGTGACGTACTTTATCAGTTTGACCCTGCACTCGACGGCTTACGCCTGAACATTGCCCTGGATGATGACGGGAAATCCTTCTGGGTGCTGCGAATGAAGGTTCGTGAACGCATCGTGGCAGACGGTATCGACGATCCTGAGTTTAACCCGTCGAATGTCGGTGAATACCTGAAGGCTGCGGAAGTGAATGCGATGCTGGACGATCCGGATGCCGTATTCATTGATATGCGTAACCACTATGAGTACGAAGTGGGACATTTCGAGAACGCGATGGAAATCCCGGCTGATACCTTCCGCGAGCAATTGCCCAAAGCGGTTGAGATGATGCAGGAGCATAAAGATAAAAAGATCGTTATGTACTGCACCGGCGGTATCCGCTGTGAGAAAGCCAGCGCGTGGATGAAGCACAACGGCTTCAATAAGGTCTGGCACATTGAAGGCGGCATTATTGAGTACGCTCGCCGCGCCCGCGAGCAGGGGTTGCCGGTACGCTTTATCGGGAAAAACTTTGTCTTTGACGAGCGGATGGGTGAGCGTATCTCTGAAGACGTTATTGCCCAGTGCCATCAGTGCGGCGCGCCGTGCGATACCCACACCAACTGCAAAAACGACGGCTGCCATCTGCTGTTCATTCAGTGCCCGGCCTGTGCCGAGAAGTTTAACGGCTGCTGTAGCGAGCTGTGCAGTGAAGAGAGCATCCTGCCGGAAGAAGAGCAGCGTCGCCGTCGCGCAGGACGTGAAAACGGCAACAAGATTTTTAATAAATCACGCGGTCGTCTGAATACCAAACTGGGTATCCCTGACCCGGAATGATAATAACGCCCGGCACGGTTAAAACCTGCCGGGCGAATCAATTATGATTTCTGCTGTACCCCTTCAACGGAAATAATCAGCTCCACGTCCTGAGACGCCGGGCCTAAATCCGTTGTGATATTAAAATCTTTCAGGTGAATTTTCCCTGCCGCTTCAAAGCCTGCGCGTTTACCGCCCCACGGATCGTCACCCTGGCCCAGTAATTTAGCATCAAGCGTGACCGGTTTTGTTACGCCGTTAAGCGTCAGGTTGCCGGTAATATTCAGCTTATCACCGTCTTTCTTCACCTCAGTAGAAGTGAAGGTCGCCTGCGGGAATTTCGCGACGTTGAGGAACTCCCCACTGCGCAGGTGTTTATCGCGCTCTGCGTGGTTCGTGTCGACGCTGTTCGTATTAATCGTCACATTGACTTTATCGGCCGCGGGATTTTTCTCGTCAAAAGTGAACGTGCCGTCAAAATCCTTAAAGGTGCCGTACAGCCAGCTGTAGCCCAGGTGCTGAATACGGAAATTGACGAAAGCGTGCTGGCCCTCTTTATCAATTTTATAATCCGCCGCCACGGCATTACCGGCGGTGAATATCAGAGAACCCAGGGCGATACCCAGCAGGTGTTTTTTCATTTTATGCTCCAGAGTCAACTGACGAGCGGCCAAGCATGCGCTTTAGCGTATCGTCTTTATCAATAAAATGGTGCTTGAGGGCGGCAAGCCCGTGCAGCACGGAGAGGATCACCACGCTCCAGGCAAGCCAGAGGTGAACTACCCCCGCCGTATCGGCCTGCGCCCCGGCATCGCTAAGCGTTGCCGGAACCTCGAACAGGCCAAAAACGTTAATCGGCTTACCGTCAGCCGTCGAAATGAGATAGCCGCTAATCAGGATGGCAAACAGCAGCGCATAGAGGGCAATATGCGCGGCGACTGCACTAACGCGGGTAAATTTGCTGTGAGACGTTGGCGCGGCGGGCGGCGGGGAGATATGTCGCCAGATCACTCGGAAGACCAGCCCCAGCATCAGCAGGACACCAATACTTTTATGCAACTCTGGCGCCTGGTGATACCAGCCATCGTAATAGCTGAGCGTGACCATCCAGAGCCCAAGTCCAAACATACCGTAGACGGCAAGAGCAAATATCCAGTGCAAACTTATGGATATTATTCCGTAGCGCCGGGAGGAGTTACGCAATTGCATCAGAATGTCCATTTTCATATTAACCGAAAGGTAAAAATGAACGGGAAGGTGGGATATTGCAACTGAAATAATTGTCTATTGATTTTTATTTTATTTATTTCAGCGTTTTTGAACAGGATCAATAAATGTAATTCAATGGCTTCGTGCAAGATGAAATTGAGAGTTTCAGCAAACCTAAATAAACGTCAATTATTGTCAATCATGGTTTTCAATAAAATACGATGTAAACAAAATCAATAATGGCCAGTAGCGCCCACAGTAAGATATAGAGCATAAAATGCTCGCGAATATTATTCATAAGAAAGCTAACGATCCTGCGCATAACATCCCGTAATGCAGTGTGAATGAAACGGGCTCCGACGTCCGAAGCCCGTGGCGGATTATCCGTTAAAACGCGAGAGGGAGAAGGGCGTCAGATCAAACTGCGGCGTGATGCCCTGGGCAAACTGCGCGGCGATTTCACCCAGCACGGAAGCAAACTTAAAGCCGTGGCCGCTCAGCCCGGTGATAAGCAGGACGTTGTCATGCCCCGGCAGGGTGTCAATGATAAAGTCTTCATCCGGCGTGTTGTCGTAGGTACAGGCCGCGCCATACAGCAAGCCGCCAACGCCCGGAAGAATAGTGCGCAGGAACGAGAAGGCCTCTGAACCATCCTGTGGCCAGGCGCCGAAGGGCTTACGCTCGTCAGGGGAGGCGATAGCCTGGCCCCCGTTGTGTTTACCGATTTTCAGCGCGTCTTTCTCGGAAGGGAAACCGTAGAACTGATCGCCATTCGGCAATTCGCCGGTAAAGGCCGGGAATTTATTCTGCGCGCTGTAGCGCCCATCCGACTGGAACCAGGAGAAGACCTTACGCACCGGCTGGACAGGCAGTTCCGGCAGCAGGCGCGTGACCCAGGTTCCTGCGCTGACGAGCAGGCAGGACGCTGAATATTCGCCGTCAATAGTCGTTACCGTGACGCCATTCTCGTCATGGGTGATAGCCTCTACCGGACAGTTAAACAGCTGCGCGCAGCCGGCTTTCGCGGCAAGATCGATCCAGGTTTTGATCGCTGTTTCACAGTGCAGCACGCCGGAGTGGGCTTCAAAGAGGCCAATGTAATCGTCGGGGACGGTAATTTCAGGCCAGCGCGCGGTAATGCCCGTCGCGTCCAGCTTCTCGACATCAAGATTAAAGGCTTTTGCGCTGCGCTCGACGCTGGCGAGAAAATCAGAATTAGCAGGGCCAAGGTTGATAACGCCGGTACGCTCAAAAATACGCTCTTCGGTCTGCTTCGCCAGCTCGTCCCACAGCGTCTGGGCGCGAAGCACCAGCGGTACATAGCGCTCGCCTTCTCCATACGCATGGCGCATGAGGCGGGTATCGCCATGATGGCTGCCCTCCGAATGGGGAGGAAGGTGGGCATCGATCATCAGGACCTTCAGGCCTGCCTGTGTTGCGTAATAACCGGCGGCGGAACCCACGGAGCCGCTACCAATAATGATTAAGTCGTATTTCATATGCATCTCATAAACTGACGTTTTGTTAGCAGAGTAATTAACAACGCGGGGTTAGACAAGGGAGAAATAAATAAGGCACCGCGAGGGTGCCTGTAGAGAGAAAAGTGGGCATAAGCTTAGTGCCGTTTATACTCATTTTCCTGATAGTCGCCAGATTCTATTTTTGCAATACCTGCTTCTAAAATAGAAATAAACTGACGGGCGACGTCTGTTGTTAGCCACAGCGTCTGTCCAACTTCCGCTTCTTCACGGTTGAGTTGATTCGGGGTCTGGTAGTGCAAACGCAGCATCAGCGCATCGTAGCTATCTACGGTACTGATATCCCAGCCAACCAGTGGATGGGTCTGGATCACTTCACTATTCTTTTCCATTATAACCCCCTTAATGCGTGTTAGAAGACAACGGCTCTGAGGTTCAATGCATGTTTTTCTGAAAGCATCTTCAGTATACCAAGTAATAAGGGTTCCGACGGGAAAAATAAACAGCTGGCAACACATTTTTCTGCTTTTTAGGATTGTTCGAACAATAAAACACCATCTTGTTCACGATTCTTAAAGAAGATGCCGAATTAATTTGAACTTGCAGGATTTTTAGACAAAAAAAAGCCGGGGCGACCCGGCAAAAAACACAATGAGGGAGCAGTGTTAATCTGTGATAAACCAGTCGTCTGCGCTTTCCCACGTTTCCTGCAGGATTTCGCTGATGCGATCTTTATCTTCTTTCGCAGCACCAATGACGGAGAGGTTGTTCGCCGCGGCGTAACGCACCGTTACGGCGCCCGCGTTATCGGGAAAGGTGTTGTTAATACGGCGGGATAATTCGCCTGCCAGTGCATCAAGCGCGCCGGCAGGCAGAACGGTAGTTTTGGCTATGGTGACTTCAATACGCATAAATGCCCCCTGTGTAGTATACTGTTTATTTATACAGGTATATTATCTTTTTGACAACAAGGGGGATTGATTTTTTAACGTTTTACCGTCCAGTTAACGGTTTCACCCGCCAGGAATGGGATCAGCGTATCATCCGTCAGGGCAATGGACTCCTCAACGTGGCTCGCTTTCCGCTCCAGCTCGATGAAGGTGTCGTTGACCGGCAGGCCGTAGAAGCGCGGGCCGTTAAGGGAGCAGAATGCTTCGAAATGTTCCAGCGCGTTCATCTCTTCAAATACGGTTGCGTAGCTGGCAAGCGCCGTTGGGGCGTTGAAGCAGCCTGCACAGCCGCAGCTCGCCTCTTTACGATGGCGGGCGTGAGGTGCGGAGTCGGTACCGAGGAACGCGCGGGAGAACCCGCTGGCGACCAACTCGCGCAGCGCCTGCTGGTGGATGTTGCGTTTGAGGATAGGCAGACAGTACAGGTGAGGGCGCACCCCGCCCACCAGCATGTGGTTACGGTTAAACATCAGGTGCTGTGGCGTAATGGTGGCGGCGATAAGATCGTTGCCGTCACGCACGTACTCTGCCGCGTCTTTGGTGGTGATATGCTCAAATACCACCTTTAGCGCGGGCAGGCGCTGGCGCAAAGGCTCCATCACGGTCTCGATAAAACGGGCTTCACGGTCGAAGATATCAATCTCCGCGTGCGTGACTTCACCATGGACCAGCAGCGGCATACCCAGTTTCTGCATGCGTTCCAGAACCGGCATGATGGCATCAATGCTGGTGACGCCGTGGCTGGAGTTGGTGGTGGCATTCGCCGGGTAGAGTTTCGCTGCCGTAAAGACGCCTTCGTTAAACCCACGCTCCACTTCGTTCGGGTCCAGCGAGTCGGTCAGATAGCAGGTCATCAGCGGGGTAAAATCGTGTCCCGCAGGCACGGCATCCAGGATGCGCTGGCGATAGGCTATCGCGGCATCGACGGTGGTGACTGGTGGAACCAGGTTAGGCATGACAATCGCGCGGCCATAAATTTCGCTGGTATAAGGCACGACGGTTTTCAGCATATCGCCATCGCGCAGATGGATATGCCAGTCGTCAGGGCGGCGGATTTTAAGAACCTGGGGTTGTGCAGTCATGGAAGCTCCGGCTTGTCAGGAATCAGTCATAAGGATGGCTGTTTTTGCCGGACACAAATCATAAGCGGAAACGTTTTCGTTTGCACACTTTTCCGTGAAAAAAAAGGGCGCCGCAGCGCCCTTCAGGTTAATCGGTGAAAGGAATGATAATTTCGCCCGGTTTCACCTCTATGCCCTTTGCGTATTTTTTCGCCAGGGCTTCACCCTTGCTTTTGTCTTCACTTAAGACGTACGCGGGCTGCTGGTTAAAATAATTACGCAGCGACTGGTTCAGATAGGGCATCAGGGTTTGCAGAACCGGTGCCATCTTGTCCGGAGACACCTGCGCATCGACCACTTCCATCTCCTGCAGGAAAATCGCCCCTTTCTCTTTGTTGAAAACAGGGAGTGCCTTCAGCTTGAGCTTGATGTTGGCTTTCTGATTGCCAAACAGGGAGGACATATCGAGGTCCGCATCACCGGCCAGGGTGACTTTGTTTGGCTCTTCACGTCCGATCTGGCTACTCAGGTTTGTGAGCACGATATGCGCGTCTGCCAGCCCCGGCACGCCAATGTCTTTCGAGAAATTGTTATGTTTTTCCAGCGCCTGATTAATTTCCTGTTCACTGACGGTATATTGCGTGAGCTGGTTACAGCCAACCAGCAGGCCGCTGACAACTAATGCAGCGGCAAAGAAAATTTTCTTCATAGTGTTCCTCAACGAAAAATCGGCGCTTCTGTCCTGTTACGCCAGTATGTCAGCGTGAATGGGCAGAAACCAGCAGAAAAAACTGAGAAGTGGGGCGGGAGAGGCTCCCGCCCGAGGGAAAGGCTACGCGCCAGGCTCGAGCATGCCGCTCGCGCTGCGTTTCTGGCTGAACTGCCACCACAGGGCGAGTAGCGTCATAAAGCCCACCGCGCCCAGCATCATCCACGGGAGTTCAGGTTGATTTAACGCTTTGCCGGCATCAAACAACCAGCCGCCCCCGGCGTAACCTAATGCACCGCCGAGCGCCAGCCCCAGGCGGCTGAACCCCATATAGCTGCCGCGCGCACGCGCATCCGCAAGCGAGGCGCTCAGCGTTTCGCGGGCAGGCTCGGCGATGATTGAGCCAATATAGAACGTGCAAATCAGCGTAAACAGCTGCTGGAGCGTGTTCACCAGGCCGATCGGCATCATGCTCAGCGTCATCAGAAACAGCCCGGCCATCAGGCGATGTTCCAGACGAAAACGTCGCTCGCTCCAGCGGGCAACTGGATAAAGCAGCGTTAACGACAGGCAGGCTTCAATGGCGTACATCCATTTTACGGCTGCAGGCGTGCCCGCAATATCGTTAACCATGATCGGCAGCATCAGCATGACCTGTACGGCCAGCATGTAGTATCCCGTCAGGGTCAACACATAGGTGACAAAACGCCTGTCGCGCAGGACCCGGCCAAGCCCTTCCCGGACCGGCGCTTTGACCGTCGACAGCTTCCAGGCGGGCAGGAACAGGCCATTAAACAGCGCGCACAGAATAAAGAGCACCGCCCCAGCCGCACAGACCAGACGGAAGTCATACTGCAGCAGCCAGCTTCCCAGCAGGGCGCCGATAACCGCCCCGGCACTGTCCTGCATCATCAGAATCGAGAAGAAACGGCCGCGGTGCTGAGGGCGAATCAGCTTCACCACCAGCGCGGTACGTGGCGGATCGAACAGCGTGCCCCCGATGCCGGAGAGGAAACAGGAGAACCAGAGCAGCCAGGGCTCCTGGGCGACCGCCATCGTGGCAAACCCTGCCGCGCGTAGCAGCATACCGGTAACGATCATCGGTTTAGCGCCAAAGCGGTCGGCGATAGCCCCGCCAAAGACGCCCAGACCCTGCTGGACAAACTGGCGTAGCCCCAGGGCAATGCCGACCATTAATGCCGCCCAGCCCATTTGATCGACAAAGCGGATCGATATAAGGGGAAATACGACAAAAAAGCCGAGCACGACCAGCATGTTATCGACGAGCAGGAAATATTTACCCAGGCTCCTGGCCTGTGATACGCGGGACATTTTCCCTCCAGGGAAAATAAGATGGTGAGCACGCTAACATTCTGCGGTGTCGCCGCGTTTTTTCCCACCCCCGGGCGTGACAATATTTTTTTATCAAAAGGCTGCTTTGATAGAGAGTTCTCATCGAAAATAGTGAAAAGCGAGCAAAATGGTATGTCACTGTTTTCACAGACGGCGCAGGCGCAGGTATAGTAAAGCTAATGGGTAAGCAGAAGTGACGGGAAGGAGTGGGATCGATGTTTGGCTATCGCAGTAATGTGCCAAAAGTGCGTCTGACAACGGACAGGCTGGTCGTTCGTCTGGTGCATGAGCGTGATGCCTGGCGTCTGGCGGATTATTACGCCGAGAATCGCCAGTTTTTAAAACCCTGGGAACCCGTTCGGGATGAGAGCCATTGTTACCCTTCCGGCTGGCAGGCGCGCCTCAGCATGATTACGGAATTTCACAAGCAGGGCAGCGCGTTTTATTTCGCGCTGCTGGATCCCGAAGAGAAAGAGATTATCGGGATCGCCAATTTTTCAAACGTGGTGCGCGGGTCGTTTCACGCCTGCTACCTTGGATACTCCATCGGCCAGAAATGGCAGGGGCAGGGGCTGATGTACGAGGCGTTAACGGTGGCGATCCGCTATATGCAACGCACGCAGCATATCCATCGCATCATGGCGAACTATATGCCGCATAATCAGCGCAGCGGCAATTTGCTGGCGCGTTTAGGGTTCGAGAAAGAGGGTTACGCCAAAGACTATCTGCTGATTGACGGAGAGTGGCGCGACCACGTTCTGACGGCGTTAACCACCCGGGACTGGACCGCAGGTCGTTAAGGAGAAAAGATGAAGTATCAGCTAAACGGTACAGAAGTGCGCGTGATTGGGTGCTTACTCGAAAAACAGGTCACCACGCCGGAGCAGTATCCGCTCTCCGTCAACGCCGTGACTATGGCCTGCAACCAGAAAACCAACCGCGAGCCGGTGATGAACCTCAGCGAGCATGACGTTCAGGACGTGCTGGATGCGCTGGTAAAACGCCACTATCTGCGCACCGTAAGCGGCTTCGGCAACCGCGTGACCAAGTACGAACAGCGCTTTTGTAACTCCGAATTCGGTGACCTGAAGTTGAGCAGCGCGGAAGTGGCGGTCATCACCACGCTGCTGCTGCGCGGGGCGCAGACGCCGGGAGAACTGCGCACGCGCGCTTCCCGTATGCATGAGTTCAGCGATATGCAGGAAGTTGAGCAGACCCTCGAAGGGCTGGCTTCTCGTGAAGACGGCCCGTACGTGGTGCGTCTGGGGCGCGAGCCGGGCAAACGTGAAAGCCGCTATATGCATCTGTTCAGCGGCGACGTCGATGTCGCTACCGTGGAGAGCGACGCGGTATCCTCAGCAGGCACAGACACTCTTGCCGCGCGCGTAGAAGCGCTGGAAGAAGAGGTCGCCGGGCTGAAACAGCGTCTGGATGCCTTGCTGGCACATCTGGGAGACTGACGGTGAAAAAATTACGCGTAGGCGTGGTGGGGCTGGGCGGCATTGCGCAAAAAGCCTGGCTGCCTGTTTTAGGTGCGGCGACGGACTGGAGCCTGCAAGGGGCATGGTCACCCACGCGAGAAAAGGCAGAACGTATCTGCGAAACCTGGCGCATTCCGTACGCTGCCTCCCTGCAGGATCTGGCCCGCGAGTGTGATGCGGTTTTTGTGCATACCTCAACGGCAACTCACTATCAGGTGGTGAGCGAGCTGCTCAATGCGGGGGTTCACGTCTGCGTGGATAAACCGCTGGCGGAAAATGTTCCGGACGCGGAACGTCTGATCGAACTGGCGGCGCGCAAAAAACTGACGCTGATGGTGGGCTTCAACCGGCGCTTCGCGCCGCTTTACCAGCAGCTTAAGGCGCAGTCGGGCACGCTTGCCTCGCTGCGAATGGATAAACACCGTACCGACAGCATTGGGCCAAACGATCTGCGGTTTACCCTTCTGGATGATTACCTGCATGTGGTGGATACGGCGCTGTGGCTGACCAACGGTAATGCGCAGCTGAAAAGCGGCACCCTCGTGACAAACGATCAGGGGCAAATGGTCTACGCTGAACACCACTTTTCCGTTGAGCATCTTCAGATTACCACCAGCATGCACCGCCGGGCGGGTAGCCAGCGTGAATCCGTGCAGGCGGTGACCGACGGCGCGCTGTACGACATTACGGACATGCGCGAGTGGCGGGAAGAGAAGGGCAGCGGCGTGGTGACGCTCCCGGCGCCAGGCTGGCAGAGCACCCTCGAGCAGCGCGGTTTCGCAGGATGCGCCCGCCACTTTATCACCTGCGTGCATAATCAGACGGTTCCTGAAACGTCCGGCGAGCAGGCCATTATGGCGCAGCGCATTGTAGAAAGGCTCTGGCGCGATGCCATGAGTGAATAACTCGCTGTAACATCTGCGGATAGTAATTCGTTGAAATCCGGGTAGACTAAGCGCCGCTTGTAGGCTTTGCCGGGTGGCGCTTACGCTTGCCCGTCCTGGAAATCCGTATGGTTCTGGAAATTCACGTTAATGAACTTATTAAAATCGCTGGCGGCCGTCAGCTCGATGACCATGTTTTCCCGCGTGCTGGGTTTTGCACGCGACGCCATTGTGGCAAGGGTATTTGGTGCAGGGATGGCCACGGACGCCTTTTTCGTCGCCTTCAAATTGCCGAACCTGCTGCGTCGTATTTTTGCTGAAGGGGCGTTTTCCCAGGCATTCGTGCCCATTCTGGCGGAATATAAAAGCAAGCAGGGTGAAGACGCGACGCGCGTCTTTGTTTCTTATGTCTCCGGGTTGCTGACGCTGGCTTTAGCTGTGGTGACCGTACTCGGGATGCTGGCCGCGCCCTGGGTAATTATGGTGACCGCACCCGGGTTTGCCGATACGGCTGACAAATTTGCCCTGACCTCGCAGCTTTTGCGCATTACTTTCCCCTATATTCTGCTCATCTCGCTGGCTTCGCTGGTGGGGGCGATCCTGAATACCTGGAACCGCTTCTCTGTACCGGCGTTTGCGCCGACGTTTCTTAACGTCAGCATGATCGGTTTTGCCCTGTTCGCCGCGCCGCACTTCAACCCGCCGGTGCTGGCGCTGGCCTGGGCGGTCACCGTCGGCGGCGTGCTGCAGCTGGCGTATCAGCTGCCGCATCTGAAAAAAATCGGCATGCTGGTGCTGCCGCGCATCAATCTCAACGATGCCGGGGCGATGCGCGTGATCAAGCAGATGGGGCCCGCCATTCTCGGCGTCTCAGTCAGCCAGATCTCGCTTATCATCAACACCATCTTTGCCTCTTTCCTCGTGTCCGGTTCGGTTTCCTGGATGTACTACGCCGACCGCCTCATGGAATTTCCGTCCGGGGTGCTGGGCGTGGCGCTGGGGACCATTCTGCTGCCGTCGCTGTCGAAAAGTTTTGCCAGCGGCAACCATGATGAATATTGCCGCCTGATGGACTGGGGATTACGTCTCTGTTTCCTGCTGGCCCTGCCAAGCGCGGTGGCGCTGGGTATTCTGGCTAAACCGTTAACGGTGTCGCTCTTCCAGTACGGAAAATTCACCGCTTTTGATGCTGCCATGACCCAGCGCGCGCTGATTGCCTACTCGGTCGGATTGATGGGGCTGATCGTCGTCAAGGTGCTGGCGCCAGGGTTCTACTCGCGTCAGGACATCAAAACGCCGGTGAAAATTGCTATCGTGACGCTGATTATGACGCAGCTGATGAACCTGGCGTTTATTGGGCCGCTGAAGCATGCGGGCCTGTCATTATCGATTGGTCTGGCGGCCTGTCTGAATGCCGGGCTGTTATACTGGCAGCTGCGCAAGCAGGATATTTTCACGCCGCAGCCGGGCTGGGGGAGTTTCCTGGTGCGTCTGATCGTTGCGGTACTGGTGATGTCTGCCGCGCTGCTTGGCATGATGTACGTGATGCCGGAATGGTCCCTGGGCACCATGCCTTACCGTCTGATGCGGCTGATGGCCGTGGTAGGCGTTGGGGTGGTGGCTTATTTTGCCACGCTCGCGGTGCTGGGGTTCAAAGTGAAAGAGTTTGCCCGCCGTACGGCATAAACGCCAAAAGGGGAGTTCACCTTATGGTGCTCCCCGCTGCATGATTTGTCGCTCAGGCGTCAAATCGAAATCTTTTTAACTCCCGCAATACGCGCAGTCGCTGTCTGACCATCCGCACCGTACAGTCCGGTTTCTTTATACGGTTTCAATACCTCAAGCGCCTGCTGGTTACGCTCAATCTGACCTTCCAGTAGCCAGCCGTTGTGCTGATTAAGATCGCGCAGATGCTGAGTTTTTTCGGTAATGGTTTGCCAGCGCTCAATAATATCGTCATTGGCGCTACGCTTAGGATCCTGCTCAGCGCGGCGCTGCTGCTCCAGATAATCCAGCGTCGCCAGGAGTGAACTCTTATCTTCAGTAATACGCTGCAGCGCACTGCCGTTGATGTGTCCGGAAGAGAGATGCTGTTGTTCAGCGTCCATTACCGTTTTCAGGTCGTTAAGAACAACCGTCATTTGATCCAGTATTTCTGACAGTCGACTCATACGGTTAGTTACTCTGTAAGAAACTCTGTGCTTCCTGAATCAGGGCGTCAGCGATTTTGCTGGTGTCCATTTTCAGCTCACCGTTACGAATAGCCGTTTTCAGCGCTTCAACACGTTCCATATTGATATCGTTGCTGCCTGGCTGCATCAGTTTTGCCTGCGCGTCGCTCAGGGTAACGCTGGTGCTGTTGGACGTTGACGGTTTTTCCAGACGCGTTTTCTGCGCAGGAGCGTCATTCGTTTCGCGAGGTTGTACAGCGCTTACCGGCTTCAGGGCTGATGTACGATCAATGCTCATAGTGTTGTCCTCATCGAGGGTTCGCGGCGTTTGCGCCTGATATCATCATTAGTGGAATATTTATCGGCACGCGCAGCGAAATCTTTAAAAAGATTATAGGTTAATCAGAATATTCCCATCAGCATCGACGGTTCCGCTCACCACCTGGCCTGAGGACATTCTGACGCGGGCGTTTTGCGCCACCGCGGCATTGTTTAACGCTTTCCCTTCACTGTTGATGCTAAAGCCATCTCCGTTGGCCACCACCATCACCTGTTGACCCGCTTTTACCCGCCATGCCTGACGCAGCATTGAGAGCTGTATCGGCTGGCCGGGGGCGACATCACGCAGGCTGACGGCGTCCTGTGCCTGGTTCATATCGAGCATGGTGCGTGGCGGCAGCTGATCCAGACGCCCGCGTTTTAACGTCACGCTGTTCGTCTGCAGCACGCTGCCGCGCGCAATGGGCACGGCGGCGACAACATAATTGCCCGTCGCCTGAACTGCAACCTGTAAATAGCGTTTTTCGTTGGCGCAGCGTGCCAGCACGTTCACATTCCCCCAGAGCTTTGTGAACCCTACCACGCTGAAGGACGGCTGGTCACACGTCGGGTACAGATTCGGTGGCGTGCGCACGGCAACGGTCACGTCATCGCTAAAGCCTGCCAGTTTTTCAGCAAAAAAAGCCGTCAGCCGATCCTGTAAGCCATCAGCCTGCACCAGAGGACTAAACAGCAAGAAAGCTGCCACCAGGCCACGTTTTAACGTTTGCATCGCAAGTTCCACCGTTTCCAGAGTTGAATGAATTTTACCTGCAGTGGTTTTGCATCAACGCAATAAATAGCGACGCATTTTGCGCTTATTCCGTCGATAGGGGAGACCGGGTGAGATTTAAGCTGTGAACTGAAATTTTGCCATCAGCGGAGGAGACATGCTCGATAAACTCGACGCCGCGTTACGTTTTCAGCAGGAAGCGCTCAACTTACGCGCCCAGCGGCAGGAGATTTTAGCCGCCAACATCGCTAACGCCGATACCCCAGGGTTTCAGGCGCGCGATATTGATTTTTCCAGTGAACTCAAAAAGGTGATGGAGCGTGGACGTGCCGAAGGAACGGGTGTTGCACTCGCCATGACATCCTCTCGCCATATTCCTGCTCAGGCGATGACCGCGCCAGCGACCGATTTACTTTACCGCATTCCCGATCAGCCCTCACTCGACGGTAACACCGTGGATATGGACCGGGAGCGTACGCAGTTTGCCGATAACAGCCTGAAATACCAGACGGGCCTGACCGTACTCGGCGGACAAATCAAAGGCATGATGAACGTCCTGCAGGGGGGGAACTGATAGATGGCCTTGTTGAATATTTTTGATATTGCCGGTTCGGCGTTAACCGCGCAGTCCAAACGCCTGAACGTGGCCGCCAGTAACCTGGCGAACGCCGACAGCGTAACCGGACCTGACGGCCAGCCTTATCGTGCCAAACAGGTTGTCTTTCAGGTCGATGCGGCGCCAGGCGCGGCGACGGGCGGTGTGAAGGTGTCTGATGTGGTAGAGAGCCAGGCGCCGGACAAGCTGGTGTATGAGCCGGGTAACCCGCTCGCGGATGCCAGCGGATACGTGAAAATGCCAAACGTGGATGTGGTGGGTGAGATGGTGAACTCCATGTCGGCTTCCCGTAGCTACCAGGCCAACGTCGAAGTGCTTAATACCGTGAAGAGCATGATGCTCAAAACACTCACTCTCGGCCAGTAAAGGAGACATGCATGTCCATCGCCGTAAATGTGAATGATCCTACGAACTCGGGTGTTAATAACACGAAGAGTACGACGGGTTCTAACTCCCTGACCGGAAGCAATGCCTCCGATCTTCAGGGCAGCTTTCTGACGCTGCTGGTGGCGCAGCTTAAGAACCAGGATCCCACCAACCCAATGCAGAATAACGAACTGACCACGCAGCTTGCGCAGATCAGCACCGTGAGCGGCATTGAGAAGCTCAACACTACCCTCGGTGCCGTTTCCGGCCAGATTGGCAGCAGCCAGTCTCTGCAGGCAGCGAGCCTGATTGGTCACGGGGTGATGATCCCTGGAACCACGATTCTGGCGGGCACCAGCACCACTGAAGGGAACACCACAACGACCACCACGCCGTTTGGCGTTGAGCTGCAGCAGGCGGCGGAGAAAGTTACCGCAACCATCACCGACAGCAACGGCACGGTCGTGCGCACCATTGATATCGGTGAGCTGAAGGCGGGCGTTCACACCTTTACGTGGGATGGCAGCCTGACCGACGGCACTAAAGCACCAAACGGTTCTTACAAAGTAGCGATCAGCGCCAGCAACGGGACGACCCAGCTGGTGGCGCAGCCGCTGCAGTTCGCGCTGGTCCAGGGCGTGATTAAAGGAAGCGACGGCAACAAACTGGATTTGGGAACCTCTGGTTCCACCACACTCGACGAAGTTCGGCAGATTATCTAAGCCTTAACACTTATCAGGAGTAAGTCATGGCCTTTTCTCAAGCGGTCAGCGGCCTGAATGCTGCGGCCACCAACCTGGACGTCATTGGCAACAACATCGCCAACTCCGCGACCTATGGTTTTAAATCCGGTTCTGCTTCTTTTGCAGACATGTTTGCCGGTTCCAAAGTGGGTCTGGGCGTAAAAGTTGCAGGCATCACTCAGGACTTTAGCGACGGCACCACCACCAACACCGGCCGTGGCCTGGACGTTGCCATCAGCCAGAACGGGTTCTTCCGTATGGTCGATTCTAACGGTTCTGTGTTCTACAGCCGTAACGGCCAGTTCAAACTGGATGAAAACCGTACGCTGGTTAACATGCAGGGCATGCAGCTGACGGGCTACCCGGCAGCAGGAACGCCTCCAACCGTTCAGACCGGTGCGAATCCTCAGGCGATTACTATCCCGAATACCCTGATGGCGGCGAAATCAACCACCACCGCCACGCAGCAGATCAACCTGAACTCAACCGATCCTGTTCAAACCGCCCCCTTCGATGCGACCAACCCGGATACCTATAACAAAAAAGGTACCGTGACCGTATTCGACAGCCAGGGTAACGCCCATAACATGTACGTCTACTACGTTAAGACGGCCAACAATAAATGGGATCTTTACACTCAGGACGGCAGCGTTGCGGGTTCTGCTGCGACGAAAGCGGCGCAGATGAACTTTGATGCGAACGGTAACCTGGCGGGTGTGTATAACTACGACGCAGCGGGCGTGCTGAGCGCAGCGCCAAACGCCACGCCGGCCATTAACATCACCACGGGTTCTGTCAGCGGTGCGACGGCGGCGACCTTCTCCCTGAGTTTCCAGAACTCCATGCAGCAGAACACCGGTGCAAACAGCGTGGTGGCAACCAATCAGAACGGCTACAAGCCTGGCGACCTGGTGAGCTACCAGATCAACGACGATGGCACCGTGGTGGGAAGCTACTCTAACGAACAGTCTCAGGTTCTGGGTCAGATCGTGCTGGCAAACTTCGCCAACAACGAAGGCCTGAAGTCTGAAGGCGACAACGTCTGGTCTGCCACACAGTCTTCCGGCGTGGCGCTGCTGGGCACCGCAGGCACCGGTAACTTCGGCAAGCTGACCAACGGCGCGCTGGAAGCCTCCAACGTGGATATGAGTAAAGAACTGGTGAACATGATCGTCGCGCAGCGTAACTATCAGTCGAACGCGCAGACCATCAAAACCCAGGACCAGATCCTCAACACGCTGGTTAACCTGCGTTAAGCGGCTAACAGGAAAGCGCAATGGATCACGCAATATATACCGCGATGGGCGCGGCAAGTCAGACGCTCAATCAGCAGGCCGTTACCGCCAGCAACCTGGCAAACGCCTCAACGCCGGGCTTTCGCGCCCAGCTTAATGCGCTTCGCGCGGTGCCGGTAGAAGGGCTTTCCCTGCCGACCCGTACGCTGGTGACAGCATCAACCCCTGGCGCCGATATGACGCCAGGGCAGATGGATTACACCTCACGCCCGCTGGACGTTGCCTTGCAGCAGGACGGCTGGCTGGCGGTGCAAACGGCGGACGGCAGCGAAGGCTATACCCGTAACGGCAACATTCAGGTGAGCGCGACGGGCCAGCTGACGATTCAGGGGCATCCGGTGATGGGGGAAGCGGGTCCGCTGACCGTGCCGGAAGGCTCTGAGCTCACTATCGCTGCGGACGGCACCATTTCGGCGCTGAACCCGGGCGACCCGGCCAACACCGTTGCGCCCGTCGGACGTCTGAAGCTGGTGAAGGCGGAAGCCAAAGACGTGCAGCGTGGCGACGATGGCATGTTCCGTCTGACCCAGGCGGCTCAGGCGACGCGTGGCGCCACGTTACAGGCCGATCCGAGCATCCGCGTGATGTCCGGCGTTCTGGAAGGCAGTAACGTCAAGCCGGTCGAAGCCATGACCGACATGATCGCCAGCGCCCGCCGTTTTGAAATGCAGATGAAGATCATCAGCAGCGTGGATGAAAACGCGGGCAAGGCTAACCAACTTCTGGCTATGAGTTAACAGGACTCCTTATGATCAGTTCCTTATGGATCGCGAAAACTGGCCTGGACGCCCAGCAAACCAATATGGACGTGATTGCCAACAACCTGGCAAACGTGAGCACCAATGGTTTCAAGCGTCAGCGTGCCGTTTTCGAAGATTTGCTTTATCAAACCATCCGCCAGCCGGGCGCGCAGTCTTCTGAACAGACGACGCTGCCATCGGGTCTGCAGATCGGTACCGGTGTTCGTCCGGTGGCCACCGAACGTCTGCACAGCCAGGGCAACCTGTCTCAGACCAACAACAGCAAGGACGTGGCAATCAAAGGCCAGGGCTTCTTCCAGGTGCAGCTGCCTGACGGGACCTCTGCCTACACCCGCGACGGCTCGTTCCAGGTCGATCAGAACGGCCAGCTGGTGACGGCGGGCGGTTTCCAGGTTCAGCCTGCGATTACCATCCCGGCGAACGCCCTGAGCATCACCATCGGACGTGACGGTGTGGTCAGCGTGACCCAGCAGGGACAGGCCGCGCCGGTTCAGGTCGGGCAGCTCAACCTGACCACCTTCATGAACGATACCGGTCTGGAAAGCATTGGTGAGAACCTCTACACCGAAACGCAATCCTCCGGTACGCCGAATGAGAGCACCCCGGGCCTGAACGGCGCGGGTCTGCTGTACCAGGGTTATGTTGAAACGTCTAACGTGAACGTGGCGGAAGAGCTGGTGAATATGATCCAGGTCCAGCGCGCGTATGAAATTAACAGTAAAGCAGTGTCGACGACCGACCAGATGCTGCAGAAACTGACGCAACTCTAAGGTGTAGCCCGGTGCGGTAAACGCCGCGCCGGCTCCCTGTTTTCGAAGATGAAGGCAATGCAAAAAAACGCGGCGTTTCGTTATCCGATACTGACTGTTCTGGCTGTCACCCTCAGCGGGTGTGCTTTGATCCCGTCTAAACCATTGGTCCAGGGTGCGACGACTGCCCAACCCGTTCCTGGCCCCGCGCCAGTGGTAAACGGCTCCATTTTCCAGACCGCGCAGCCGATTAATTACGGCTATCAGCCGCTGTTTGAAGATCGCCGCCCGCGTAACGTCGGCGATACATTGACCATTGTGCTGCAGGAAAACGTCAGCGCGAGCAAGAGCTCGTCGGCGAACGCCAGCCGCGATGGCAAAACCAATTTTGGCTTCGATACCGTGCCACGCTATCTGCAGGGCCTGTTCGGCAATGCCCGTGCGGATGTTGAGGCCTCCGGCGGCAACACCTTTAACGGTAAAGGCGGTGCCAACGCCAGCAACACCTTCAGCGGCACGCTGACGGTCACGGTTGACCAGGTACTGGTTAACGGCAACCTACACGTTGTGGGTGAAAAACAGATCGCCATCAACCAGGGCACTGAATTCATTCGCTTCTCGGGCGTGGTTAACCCTCGCACCATCAGCGGCACCAACACCGTTCCATCTACCCAGGTGGCGGATGCGCGCATTGAGTACGTCGGGAACGGCTATATCAATGAAGCGCAAAATATGGGTTGGCTGCAGCGCTTCTTCCTTAATTTATCGCCAATGTAAGCGAGGTGACCCATGTTTAAATCGATCTTCGCCGTGGCGCTCGCGCTGGTGGCAACATTTGCCCAGGCTGACCGTATTCGCGACCTCACCAGCGTTCAGGGCGTACGTGAAAACTCCCTGATTGGCTATGGCCTGGTGGTTGGTCTGGATGGTACCGGTGACCAGACCACCCAGACGCCGTTCACTACCCAAAGTCTGAACAACATGCTTTCCCAGCTAGGCATTACCGTGCCGGCGGGAACTAACATGCAGCTGAAAAACGTGGCCGCGGTAATGGTCACCGCGTCCTACCCGGCGTTTGCTCGTCAGGGGCAAACCATTGACGTGGTGGTCTCCTCAATGGGTAATGCCAAAAGCCTGCGCGGCGGTACGCTGCTGATGACCCCGCTGAAAGGCGTCGACAGCCAGGTCTATGCACTGGCGCAGGGGAACATTCTGGTTGGCGGTGCGGGCGCTTCCGCAGGCGGGAGCAGCGTGCAGGTGAACCAGCTTAACGGTGGACGTATCACCAACGGGGCGATCATTGAGCGTGAACTGCCGACCCAGTTTGGCGCGGGCAACACCATCAACCTGCAGCTCAATAATGAAGACTTCACCATGGCGCAGCAAATTGCCGATACCATCAACCGCAGCCGCGGCTACGGTAATGCAACGGCACTCGATGCGCGCACCGTGCAGATCCGTACCTCTACCGGCAGCAGCAACCAGGTGCGCATGCTGGCAGATATCCAGAATATGGAAGTGAACGTTCCGGTTCAGGATGCCAAGGTGATCATCAACTCCCGTACCGGCTCGGTGGTCATGAACCGGGAAGTGTCGCTGGACAGCTGTGCCGTAGCGCAGGGCAACCTCTCCGTAACGGTAAACCGCTCCGCGAACGTGAGCCAGCCGAATACGCCATTTGGTGGCGGTCAGACGGTGGTGACGCCGCAAACGCAGATTGATATGCGTCAGAGCGGCGGGTCGCTGCAGAGCGTTCGCTCCAGTGCCAACCTGAACAGCGTGGTGCGAGCCCTGAACGCCCTGGGTGCAACGCCGATGGACCTGATGTCCATTCTGCAATCCATGCAAAGCGCGGGCTGCCTGCGCGCCAAACTGGAAATCATCTAATGCTGACCGATAGCAAACTGTTGACCAGTGCAGCCTGGGATGCCCAGTCGCTCAACGAACTGAAAACCAAAGCAGGAAAAGACCCGGCGGCGAACATCCGCCCGGTCGCCCGCCAGGTGGAAGGGATGTTTGTACAGATGATGCTGAAAAGCATGCGTGAAACCCTGCCGAAAGACGGGATGTTCAGCAGTGATTCAACGCGTCTCTACACCAGCATGTATGACCAGCAGATTGCGCAGCAGATGACCGCCGGTAAAGGCCTCGGCCTGGCTGACATGATTGTGAAACAGACCGAAGCCGCGCAGGGCATTCAGCCTCAGGAACAGACGCAGCAGGTGCCGATGAAGTTCGACCTGGAAACGGTGACCAGTTATCAGAACCAGGCTCTGACGCAAATGGTGCGTAAAGCGATGCCAAAAGCCACGGGCAGCGGCGATGAGCCGCTCTCCGGTGACAGCAAAGACTTCCTGGCGCAGCTTTCTCTGCCTGCGCGTCTTGCCAGCGAACAGAGCGGCGTGCCGCATCACCTGATTCTGGCGCAGGCCGCGCTGGAGTCGGGCTGGGGCCAGCGTCAGATCCGCAAGGAAAACGGCGATCCGAGCTTCAACATCTTCGGCGTGAAGGCCACCTCCAGCTGGAAGGGGCCAACAACGGAGATCACGACCACCGAATACGAGAACGGTGCGGCGGTGAAGGTCAAAGCAAAATTCCGCGTCTACAGCTCTTATCTGGAAGCATTGTCCGACTACGTTGGCCTGCTGAGCCGAAATCCGCGTTATACCGCCGTTACGCAGGCGGCGACGGCGGAGCAGGGCGCTCAGGCCTTACAAAACGCGGGCTACGCGACTGACCCGAACTATGCACGCAAGCTCACCAGCATGATCCAGCAGCTGAAATCCATGGGCGAGAAGGTCAGCAAAGCCTATAGCACAGATATTGAAAATCTGTTCTGAAAGTTCTCAAGTCCCGGTGGAGGTTGCCGATAACCTTCATCAGGACTCGTGTCTGAACGTATAAAAGGAACCCCCATGTCCAGTTTGATTAACAGCGCCATGAGTGGCCTCAGTGCTGCGCAGTCGGCACTCAATACCGTCAGTAATAATATTTCAAGCTATAACGTGGCAGGTTACACCCGCCAGACCACGGTGCTGGGCGCATCTAACAGCACGCTGACCGGCGGTGGCTGGGTGGGTAACGGGGTGTATGTCTCCGGTGTCCAGCGTGAGTATGACGCCTTCATCACCAACCAGCTGCGCGCCGCGCAGACGCAGAGCAGCGGTCTGACGACGCGCTATCAGCAGATGTCAAAAATCGACGATGTGCTCTCTGATACCACCAACTCGCTCTCCACCACCCTGCAGGATTTCTTCAAAAGCCTGCAAACGCTGGTGAGCAACGCGGAAGACCCGGCTGCACGTCAGACGGTGCTGGGTAAAGCGGGTGGTCTGGTCAATCAGTTCAAAACCAACGATCAGTATCTGCGCGATCAGGATACGCAGGTCAATACCGCCATTGGGACCAGCGTGTCTCAGATCAACAACTATGCCAAACAGATTGCGAACCTGAACGATCAGATCTCTCGTCTGACCGGCGTCGGAGCGGGCGCATCGCCTAACGATCTGCTCGACCAGCGCGATCAGCTCGTCAATGAGCTGAACAAAATCGTCGGCGTGGAAGTGTCTGTTCAGGATAGCGGTACGTTTAACATCTCTTTCGGCAATGGTTACAGCCTGGTTCAGGGCAGCAAAGCCAACCAGCTGGCTGCCGTGAAGTCGAGTGCAGATCCGGCTCGTACCACCGTGGCCTATGTCGACGACGTAGCGGGTAATGTCGAGATCCCGGAAAAGATGATTACCACCGGTTCTTTAGGCGGTTTACTGACCTTCCGCACGGAAGATCTTGATAAAGCTCGTAACACCCTGAACCAGATGGCGCTGGCCTTTGCAGATTCAATGAACACGCAGCATGAAGCCGGCTTTGATGCGAACGGTGATGCGGGCGGTAAGCTGTTCAACTTCGGCTCTCCGGCGGTCCTGTCCAGCAGCAAGAACGGCGGTTCGGCGGTTGTTACGGCTTCTGTAGCGGACAGCAAGCAGGTCCAGGCGACAGACTATAAGCTGCAGTTTAACGGAACTGACTGGACGGTTACCCGTACTTCAGACAAAACCAGCTTTACGATGAGCCCGGATGCCAGCGGCAATCTGTCGTTTGATGGCCTTAACGTCAACGTGAGCGGTACGGCAAACACCAAAGACAGCTTTACCGTGAAGCCTGTTTCCAACGTCATCATGAACATGGAACTCGCGATCAGCGACGAGTCCAAGCTGGCGATGGCATCGGTGCAGAACGGCGGCGAGAGTGATAACCGTAACGGCCAAAAACTGCTCGATCTGCAAAACGGCAAAGTGGTGGGGGGAAACAAAACCTTCAACGATGCGTATGCCTCTCTCGTCAGTACCGTCGGTAGCTCAACGGCGTCACTGAAGGTGAGCAGCCAGACGAAAGCCAACGTGGAGACGCAGTTAATCAAGCAGCAGCAGACCATCTCTGGGGTAAACCTCGACGAAGAGTATGGCAATTTGCAGCGTTATCAGCAGTATTACCTGGCTAACGCCCAGGTTCTCCAGACTGCCAGTACGCTCTTCGATGCAATTATCAACATTCGTTAAGGTTGAGGTGAACAATGCGTATTAGCACCCAGATGATGTACGAGCAGAACATGCGTGGGATCACCGATTCCCAGAGCAGATGGCTGAGCTACGGTGAGCAGATGTCCACCGGCAAGCGCGTCAATCGTCCTTCGGACGATCCTATCGCCGCGTCGCAGGCCATCGTTCTGTCACAGTCTCAGTCGCAAAACAGCCAGTTTGCGCTCGCGCGTACCTTTGCAACGCAGAAGGTCTCGCTGGAAGATAACGTGTTAACCCAGGTCAACACCGCGATCTCGAGCGTGCGCGAGAAGCTCGTTTATGCGTCGAACGGCACGTTAAGCGATGACGACCGTCTTTCTCTGGCGACCGATATTCAGGGGATCCGCGATCAGCTTATGAACCTGGCCAACACGACGGATGGTAATGGTCGCTTTATCTTTGCGGGATACAAAACCGAGAGCGCACCGTTTGATGCCGCGACCGGGGATTACAACGGCGGCGCAGAGGCCATCACGCAGCAGGTTGATACGGCGCGAAATATGACCATTAGCCATACCGGCCAGCAAATTTTCGAAAGTATTACCAGTAATGCAGAACAGCTGCCGGGCGGTGGATATGGCCAGACGAACATGTTCAAAATCCTGGATTCTGCGATTGCGTCGCTGAAGACGCCGATTGAAAACGATCCGGCTGCTGCCACGGCGCAAAGCCAGGTGATTGCCAATGCGCAAATCGGCATCAAAAACTCCCAGAACAATGTCCTGACGGTCGTTGCGGATGTGGGAACCAAGATGAACGAGCTGGAAAAACTCGATACGCTGGGTGATGACCGCGCGCTGGGTCAGACCAAGCAGATGAGCGACCTGGTTGATGTCGACTGGAACGAAGCGATTTCCTCTTACACCATGCAGCAGGCGGCCTTGCAGGCGTCTTATAAAGCGTTTAGCGATATGCAGGGCATGTCTCTGTTCCAGCTGAACAAATAACATCTTGACCTCTTGGAACATGTCTTGAAACTGGGCATGTTTTACTGCCCAATCCGCCTGGATTGGGCATTTTTTTATGCAACTTCTGCTGATGCGGAGGCGACACGCGCGCTTTCAATCAGACGAATTGCCAGTGCAATGACGCCACAGACTGTCGCCAGCGCGACCACACCCGTCCAGCCAGCCAGCGAGTAGATATTGCTGCCTAACGCGGAACCCAGCGCCATCCCGATAAAGACCACCGTAAAGAGCAGGGCGTTGAGACGACCCCGAGCCTGCGGTTCAAGGCTGTATACCAGGTTCTGGTGAGCGACCAGGCTTGACTGCAGGCCCAGGTCGAACCCGACGGCAGAGATGGCGATCAGAATCAGCTGTCCATGAACGCCCAGCGCGGGCATCAGGAACATCAGGGCAAATGAGACGGTCACCAGAACGGCACCAAGCTGCGTGACTTTTCCTGCGCCCAGTTTGTCCGCCAGACCCCCTGCCAGCGGGGCAGCTAACGCACCGGCGGCACCTGCAATACCAAAACCACCCGCTACGGCACTGCCCAGGTTATAGTGCTCAAGCAGCATGACCGCAAGCGTAGACCAGAAGGCGCTAAAGGCAATCGACAGAAAGCCCTGAGCCAGCGCCGCACGGCGCAGCGCCGGATAGCGACGCCACAGGTGTTCCATTGAGCGCATCAGCGCGGGGTAGCTCAGCGTGGAGTGAATGGCAAAACGGGGAAGTACAAACCACATCATCACGCCGATGAACGCAATGCTCGCCGCCGCCAGCTGGTACATGACGCGCCAGCCAAACGCTTCACCCACCACGCCGCTCACGGTTCTTGATAATAAGATACCCATCAGCAGCCCGGTCATTACCGTGCCCACGGTTTTCCCCTGTTTACCTTCCGGCGCAAGGATGGCCGCGGCAGGGACGATATCCTGTGCCATGGTGGCGGCCATGCCGATGAGCAGGCTTGCCAGCAGCAGAGAGTGGATCTGCCCGGTCAGGCTACAGCCGAGAAGAAACAGCGCCAGCGCCGCACTCTTTATCAGGATTAACGTCCTGCGGTCGTGGCGATCGCCGAGCGGAAGCAGGAACAGGATCCCCAGGGCATATCCCGCCTGGGTGAGCGTCGGGACCATGCCCATTCCTTCGATACTCAGATGAAGGTCTGCGCCCATCAGCGGCAGCAGAGGCTGAGCATAATAGATTGATGCCACGCTGAAACCTGCACCGATCGCCAGCATTAAAATCACCCAGCGGCTCACGGCATGGGCGGCGGTTGTTGTGTTCATAAGAAGTTCCTCATTCGTCGTGTGAGGCTATTTTTTATCAGTACGCCTTGCGACGGTAGCGGGCACGGTGGTAAAACGCTTATACGTTGAACGTATAAATGAAAAAGCAATGAAAAGAGCTGAGCGTATAGACAGGGTGGAGCTAATGCGGACGTTTGTTCGCATCGTGGAGGCGGGTTCCCTCTCTGCGGCTGCACGGCAGCTGGCCACCACCCAGGCCACTGTGAGCAGACGGTTACAGTCGCTTGAGACCATGCTGGGCGTACGCCTGATATTGCGCACCACCCACACGACGCGGCTGACGGATGACGGCGAGCGCTGCTATCAGCACGCCCGTCGGGTGATTGACAGCTGGCTGGCGCTGGAAGATGAGGTGGGGCAGACGGAAGATGAGCCGGTAGGCGTGCTGCGGGTGCGCGCTCCCCACGCGTTTGGTCAGGATCAGCTTCTTAAACCCGTAACCGAATTTTTGCAACGCTATCCGCAGCTTTCGATTGAGTGGATGCTCAACGACAGGTCGGCGGATTTCCTCGGCGACAACCTGGACTGTGCTATTCGGGTAGGCGTGGAGGTCGATCCGGCGACCGTGTCCGTGCTGCTGGCGGAGGTGCCGCGCTCGGTGGTGGCTTCACCGGCACTGCTGGCCCGTTTTCCAGCGGTTACCACGCCGGAGGATTTGCAGCAGTTTCCCTGGATAGCCATCAGCTCTTTCTACCAGCGCCACGTGGAGCTTTTTCACGATACTTCGCCCGCCACCGCGCGGATTGCTATTACGCCACGGCTAAGTACCGACAGCCTGTATGTCGCACGTAACACTGCACTCACCGGGCTTGGCGTGGCGGTGGTCTCCAGCTGGACGGTACAGAACGATATTCAGGAAGGGCGGCTGGTGCACTTGCTGCCGGAGTGGCAGCCAGCGGCGCTACCGGTGCATCTGGTTTATCCCTGGTCCCGTTATTATCCGGCACGCTTGCGGCGTTTTCTGGAGTTGATGCGGCAGGTCATGCCGGAGGTGACCGGGATGAGGAAGCCCGTGCAGCAGCCATAAAAAAAGCCGACCTTAAGGTCGGCTTTTTACTTTCAGCGTCGTTTGTCGTTATTCGACAGACTGCGGACGCGTTGCCGGTGCAGTCGCCTGATGCGTTGCACTGTGGCCACCGGCTGCGCCTTTACCTTCGAAGCTGAATGCCGGGCGAACCCAGTCGCTGTGACGCGGTGCTTCAGGCACGTAATCCGGCGCCGGAGCGCGCGTCATTGGTGCTGTCGCCACGTGGGCAGCGGCTGGCGCAGAAACAACCGGCTCTGGTTTCACTTCAGGCGCTTTCGGTTCTTCAACAACCGGTTCAACCTCAATCTCAACGTCCTGAACGATTTCTTCAGCGGTGTCTTCCACTGCGGCTACAGGTTCAGCTTCTTCAGCGATTTCCTCAGCCACCACGACATCTTCTTCAGCAATAAGCTGCGGTGCGGCATCAACCGGCGCGGCAATCACTTCCGGATGCGTGGTTTCGACTTCAGCTACCTGAGGGGCTGCAGTTTCAACAACCTGAGGTTCCACCACGGTTGCCGCTTCAGTCACGACCTCTTCTACCGCTGCCGCAGGTGCAATAACCTCTTCGGTTACTGGCTGTTCTTCAACAACCTGCTCCGGACGCGCTACCGGGTAGCGGATCCAGACTTTGCCGGAGGCCATTTCTGGTGAAGCACAGGCAATGGTCAGCGGCATTGGCGACTGAGTTGGGTAACGCTCGTCACGATAGCGACGACGGCGCTGGCCGCTAACGCGCAGATGACGTGGGGAACGACGTGAACGGCGCGGCATGCCGGCGTTATCACGGTTTTCACCGTTATCATCCTGCTCAACGTTGTTATCAACGACCGCTGGCAGGTCAACTTTTGCAAGCTGAGTACCGGCTGCGCTCTCGCGGGTTTCAACCGGGACAATTGCTGACTCTTCGGTTGCTTCGGAGGCGAAACGAACTTTCTGAGCAAGCTGGCGCTGCTTACGACGTGGCATTACCTGAGTACGTTCTTCCTGCTCGCCGTCCTGCTGTTCAACAGGCTCTTCGCGGTTCAGGTTTTTGACTTCCTGCTGTGCCTGACGCTTCTCGTCGTTACGGCGACGGTTGCGTTCACGGCGCGGCTGCTGGTCGTCACGCTGTTTGCTCTTCTCAGACTCATCGCCCGCCTGCTGGCGAATTTCACGATCTTCAACATTCTGCTGCTGTTTCTCGCGACGGTTGCGACGGTTGTCTTCGCGTTGCTCACGGCCTTCGTTATTCTCAGAGCGGTTGTCACGGTTGTCACGACGCTCGTTGCGGTCATTGCGATCGCTGCGGTCGTTACGATCGCGGCGGTTGTTCTGACGCTTACGGCGGTCCTGCTGACGCTCAGGCTTGGCCGCTTTTGGCTCTTCTTTCGGCTGCTCAGGCTGAACTTCCTCACCGGCAAACATCTTCTTCAGCGCGCCGAAGAAGCGGCTCAGCAGACCAGGCTGCGCCGGCTGGGCTTTCGCTGCCGTTGCTTCAGGTTTCTGCGCCGCAGGTTTGGCCGCCGGTTTTTCCAGGGCTGCTTCAGGCGGTGCTTCAGGCATAATGAAGGTCGCTAACGCAGGCTGCTCAGGCAGCTTGCGCTCGGCTGGCTCTTCATCGGACGGCAGGGCCATCTCTTCTTCATGCAGCTTCGGCAGCAGGTAGCTGAGCGTTGACGTCTCTTCGCCTTTACGGACACGCAGCACGTGATAGTGCGGGGTTTCCATCTGATCGTTTGGCACGATGATGCAGCGAACGCCACCCTGACGCGCTTCAATCGCACTGACCGCTGCACGTTTTTCGTTCAGCAGGTAAGAGGCAATTGGCACAGGGACAATCGCGTGAACCTCTTTGGTATTCTCTTTCAGCGCTTCTTCTTCAATCAGACGCAGAATCGAGAGGGACAGCGATTCGTTATCACGCACGGTACCGGTGCCGGAGCAGCGCGGACAAACGTGATGGCTGGACTCACCCAGCGACGGGCTCAGACGCTGGCGGGACATCTCCAGCAGGCCAAAGCGTGAGATATGGCTAATCTGGATACGCGCACGATCCTGACGCACCGCTTCGCGCAGACGGTTTTCTACTGCACGCTGGTGGCGAACAGGGGTCATGTCGATGAAGTCGATAACAATCAGACCACCCAGGTCGCGCAGGCGGAGCTGGCGGGCGATTTCATCAGCGGCTTCAAGGTTGGTGTTGAAGGCGGTCTCTTCGATATCGCCACCGCGCGTTGCGCGAGCGGAGTTGATGTCGATAGCGGTCAGCGCTTCAGTGGTATCGATAACGATAGAACCGCCGGATGGCAGGCGCACTTCACGCTGGAAGGCGGATTCAATCTGGGATTCGATCTGATAGTGGCTGAACAGCGGTATTTCACCGGTGTACAGTTTAATTTTGCTGGTGAAATCCGGACGACCCAGCGCGGCAATGTGCTGGCGCGCCAGCTCAAGTACTTTCGGGTTATCGATCAGAATTTCACCGATGTCCTGACGCAGGTAGTCACGGAAGGCACGCACGATAACGTTGCTTTCCTGGTGGATCAGGAACGGAGCAGGGCGGCTTTCCGCTGCTTTTTGGATGGCTTCCCAGTGCTTCAGACGGAAGCTCAGGTCCCACTGCAGCGCTTCGGCGGATTTGCCAACGCCTGCGGTACGCACGATAAGCCCCATGCCATCAGGCAGCTCGAGGCTTGCCAGCGCTTCTTTCAGCTCGGTACGGTCATCACCTTCGATACGGCGAGAGATGCCACCCGCACGCGGGTTGTTTGGCATCAGAACCAGATAGCTCCCTGCCAGGCTGATAAAAGTTGTTAGTGCGGCACCTTTGTTGCCACGCTCTTCTTTATCAATCTGAACGATAACTTCCTGACCTTCACGCAGCACATCTTTGATGTTTGGGCGGCCATGGGCGTTGTAGTTTGCAGGGAAATATTCGCGGGCAATTTCTTTCAGAGGGAGGAAACCATGACGCTCAGCACCGTAATCGACAAATGCAGCTTCAAGGCTTGGTTCAATGCGGGTGATTTTACCTTTGTAAATGTTCGCTTTTTTCTGTTCGTGTCCAGGACTTTCGATATCCAGATCGTACAGGCGCTGCCCATCCACAAGGGCGACACGCAACTCTTCTTGCTGAGTTGCGTTGATTAACATTCTTTTCATCGTAACTTACTCGTTATTCTTACATTGACGACAAAGCTGCGGGCAAGGTGACGCTTTCCGGGGTATGAACCGATGGCCTCGTGTCTGTTCACGTCGCCAACCTCACGGTTGTCGCTCGCTTAAGAGGCGCAGAGTGTCGGTTGCCTGTATTTCATACGGAAACACAGCGCAATTATCAGGGGAATTGCCTGGGTAGAACTCTCCAGAGAACAATCCTTATACCGGGAAGTACTGCAACCCGCAGCCCGCTAACTGCCTGAAAGATCAATACGTCTTACGCCATTGCTGCGTGGATGATCGGTCAGACAAAATTGGTCATTCCGTCAACATCCTTACTTAACCAGGATTTAACACGGAAAACAGCCTCATTATTCCACTGCTCGCCGGGTTATAGCAAGATGACTTTTACCAATTATCACCCGGTTACTCACAGTTTCTTCACTTCAGAATGGAGATTGGTTTAATAACCACCAAATCGGTTGCGCGAAACGGGTAGCAGGCCGGATAAAAGTAAATATAAGCATAGAAAAATGAGTGGCGCTAATGGCTGACGATATTTAGAATCGCCAACCATGAAAACAGAGACTCCAGCCGTAAAAATGGTTGCCATCGCCGAAGATGAAGCGGGGCAGCGTATCGATAACTTTTTGCGCACCCAGCTAAAAGGGGTGCCAAAGAGCATGATTTACCGCATTCTGCGTAAGGGCGAGGTGCGGGTTAACAAAAAACGCGTGAAGCCCGAGTACAAACTCGAAGCCGGTGACGAAGTGCGTATTCCACCGGTGCGCGTGGCAGAGCGTGAGGAAGAGACCGTTTCACCGAAGCTACAGAAAGTGGCGGCCCTGAGCGATGTGATCCTTTATGAAGACGACCACATTCTGGTGCTGAATAAACCGTCAGGGACGGCTGTTCATGGCGGTAGCGGTCTGAGCTTCGGCGTGATTGAAGGGCTGCGTGCCCTGCGCCCGGAAGCGCGCTTCCTTGAACTGGTGCATCGTCTTGACCGCGACACCTCTGGCGTACTGCTGGTGGCGAAAAAGCGTTCCGCGCTGCGTTCTCTGCATGAACAGCTTCGTGAAAAAGGGATGCAGAAAGACTATCTGGCGCTGGTGCGCGGCCAGTGGCAGTCCCATGTTAAAGTGGTGCAGGCGCCGCTGCTGAAAAATATTCTGCAAAGCGGTGAGCGTATTGTCCGCGTGAGCCAGGAAGGGAAACCGTCTGAGACGCGCTTTAAGGTTGAAGAGCGGTATGAGTTTGCCACGCTGGTGCGCTGCAGTCCGGTGACCGGCCGGACCCACCAGATCCGCGTGCATACGCAGTTTGCAGGGCATCCCATCGCGTTTGATGACCGCTATGGCGACCGCGAGTTTGATAAGCAGCTGGCGGGAACGGGGCTGTCGCGTCTGTTCCTGCATGCGGCAGCGCTGAAGTTTACCCATCCGAATACCGGTGAAGTGATCCGTATTGAAGCGCCGCTGGATGAGCAGCTGAAACGCTGTCTTAAGGTTTTGCGCGGCTGATTTTGCCTTCCTCCCTCTCCCTGTGGGAGAGGGGCGGGTGAGGGCATCAGGCCGCAACGTCCCAGTCACATCGTCAGCGGATTACACTCTTCTCGTCTTAACATCTGACACAGGGCAATTAGCGGTAACCCCACCAGGGTGTTGGGATCCCGACCGTCCAGCTTGTCGAAAAGTGCAATCCCCAATCCTTCACTTTTAAAGCTCCCCGCGCAGTTCAGCGGTCGCTCACGGCGCACGTAATCCATAATCTCCTGCTCGCTGAGATGGCGGAAGTGCACGTCGAACGGTTCGCATTCAGTTTGCAGATGACCGGAAGCGGAGTTATAGAGCGCCAGGCCGGTATAAAAGGTCACGATGCTGCCTCGTGCACGCAGAAGCTGCTGGCAGGCGTTCTCCTCCGTATGGGGCTTGCCGGTGATTTCGCCGTCCAGTACGCAAACCTGATCGGAGCCTATAATCAAATGTGCGGGGTAACGTGCTGCCAGCGACTGCGCTTTCTCTTTAGCGAGACGCGTCACCAGATGACGCGGTGATTCACCCGGCTGTGGCGTCTCATCAACCTCTGGCGCGGCGCATTCAAACGGGATCCCGAGCTTTTCCAGCAGCATTCGGCGATAGGGAGACGTGGAAGCTAGGACGAGATTTGGCATATTTTTATCACCAGATATAGCGTATCGATGCCAGCCATTTTAAACTACAGGCCGCAATGTGTGCGAATAATTGGCAAAAGGCAGCTCTGGTTGCCTTTTTCTTTGACTCTATGACGTTACAAAGTTAATATGCGCGCCCTATGCAAAAGGTAAAATTACCCCTGACTCTTGATCCGGTTCGTACGGCTCAAAAACGCCTCGATTATGAAGGTATCTATACTTCCGATCAGGCTGAGCGTATTGCCGAATCCGTAGTCAGTGTGGACAGTGATGTAGAATGCTCCATGTCGTTCGCTATCGACAACCAGCGTCTCGCCGTTTTAACCGGTGATGCGAAGGTAACGGTAACGCTCGAGTGTCAGCGTTGCGGGAAACCGTTTGTACAGCATGTTCACACAACGTATTGTTTCAGTCCGGTCCGTTCTGACGAACAGGCTGAAGCACTCCCGGAAGCGTATGAGCCGATTGAGGTTAACGAATTCGGTGAAATCGATCTTCTGGCTCTGGTTGAAGATGAAATCATCCTCACCTTGCCAGTAGTTCCGGTGCATGATTCTGAACACTGTGAAGTGTCCGAGGCGGACATGGTCTTTGGGGAACTGCCTGATGAAGCGCAAAAACCAAACCCATTTGCCGTATTAGCCAGCTTAAAGCGTAAGTAATTGAGGAGTAAGGTCCATGGCCGTACAACAGAATAAACCAACCCGTTCCAAACGTGGCATGCGTCGTTCCCATGACGCGCTGACCGCAGTTACCAGCCTGTCTGTAGACAAGACTTCTGGTGAGAAACACCTGCGTCACCACATCACCGCTGACGGTTTCTACCGCGGCCGCAAGGTTATCACTAAGTAATCACGCGCAAGCGTGATTAGGCTTAGTGAGGATTTCCCCGTGTAAACGGGGAATTTACCGAACCAGGCTGCGACGATACCTTGACACGTCTAACCCTGGCGTTAGATGTCATGGGGGGAGATTTTGGCCCTTCCGTGACAGTGCCTGCAGCATTGCAGGCACTGAATTCTAATTCGCAACTCACACTTCTTTTAGTCGGCAATCCCGACGCAATCACGCCATTACTCGCAAAAGCTGACTTTGAACAACGTTCGCGTCTGCAGATTATTCCTGCGCAGTCAGTTATTGCCAGTGATGCCCGACCCTCGCAGGCTATTCGCAATAGTCGTGGCAGCTCTATGCGGATAGCGCTGGAGTTGGTGAAAGAAGGGCGAGCCCAGGCTTGCGTTAGCGCGGGAAATACCGGCGCGCTGATGGGGCTGTCGAAATTACTGCTCAAACCTATAGAAGGTATTGAGCGCCCGGCGCTGGTGACGGTATTACCGCATCAGCAGAAGGGCAAGACGGTGGTGCTCGATTTAGGCGCTAACGTCGACTGTGATAGTACTATGCTGGCACAGTTTGCCGTGATGGGATCGGTGCTGGCAGAAGAAGTTGTCGGGATCAACACTCCCCGTGTTGCGTTACTGAACATTGGTGAAGAAGAGACCAAAGGCCTGGACAGCATTCGCGAAGCGGCTGAATTGCTCAAACAGGTTCCCTCCATCAACTATATTGGTTATCTCGAAGCCAATGAGTTGTTGACGGGGAAAACGGATGTTCTGGTGTGCGATGGCTTCACCGGAAACGTCACGTTGAAGACCATGGAAGGGGTCGTGCGCATGTTTCTTTCTCTGCTGAAATCTCAGGGAGAAGGCAAAAAAAGCGCCTGGTGGCTCATTTTATTGAAGCGTTGGCTACAAAAGAGCCTGACGCGGCGATTCAGTCACCTCAACCCCGACCAGTATAATGGCGCCTGTCTGTTAGGATTGCGCGGCATCGTGATTAAGAGTCATGGCGCCGCCAATCAGCGAGCATTTGCTGTCGCGATTGAACAGGCAGTGCAGGCGGTGCAGCGACAAGTCCCTCAACGGATTGCCGCTCGCCTGGAATCTGTATTAGCTAAAAGTGACTGAGCGTACATGTATACGAAGATTTTAGGTACCGGCAGCTACCTGCCAAAACAAGTGCGTACCAACGCCGATCTGGAAAAAATGGTAGATACGTCTGACGAGTGGATTGTCACGCGCACAGGTATCCGTGAACGTCGTATTGCCGCGCCAGACGAAACAGTGTCGACCATGGGTTACGAAGCCGCACAGCGTGCTATCGAAATGGCGGGCATTGATAAAGAACAGATTGGTTTGATCGTGGTCGCCACGACGTCTGCCACGCATGCATTCCCAAGTGCAGCGTGCCAGGTGCAAAACATGCTCGGCATTAAAGGCTGTCCGGCGTTTGACGTCGCTGCAGCGTGCGCAGGCTTCACCTATGCGCTGAGCGTTGCCGATCAGTACGTGAAATCCGGTGCCGTTAAATATGCGCTGGTGATCGGTGCTGACGTGCTGGCGCGCACCTGCGATCCAACCGATCGCGGAACGATCATTATTTTTGGTGATGGCGCAGGCGCGGTGCTGCTGGGGCAGTCCGAAGAGCCGGGTATCATCTCTACGCATCTGCATGCTGATGGCAGCTACGGCGAGCTGTTGACTCTGCCTAACGCCGATCGCGTTAATCCGGACAACTCGATTTACCTGACCATGGCAGGGAACGAGGTGTTCAAGGTGGCGGTGACTGAGCTGGCACACATCGTTGATGAAACGCTGGAAGCGAATAACCTTGAGCGTTCCTCGCTCGACTGGCTGGTGCCGCATCAGGCGAACCTGCGCATCATCAGCGCGACCGCGAAAAAGCTGGGCATGTCGATGGATAACGTTGTTGTGACCCTGGATCGTCACGGCAACACTTCTGCGGCGTCGGTACCGTGCGCATTTGATGAAGCGGTACGCGATGGACGAATCAAACGGGGCCAGCTGGTCTTGCTTGAAGCCTTCGGTGGCGGGTTCACCTGGGGTTCCGCGCTGGTTCGTTTCTAGGATAAGGAATAAAAAATGACGCAATTTGCTTTTGTGTTCCCGGGCCAGGGCTCTCAAACCGTTGGGATGTTGTCTGAAATGGCAGCAAACTATCCGGTCATTGAAGAGACTTTCCGTGAAGCTTCTGATGCACTGGGTTATGATTTATGGGCGCTGACCCAGCAGGGGCCGGCCGAAGAGCTGAACAAAACCTGGCAGACCCAGCCAGCGCTGCTGACCGCATCTGTTGCGCTGTGGCGCGTCTGGCAGCAGCAGGGCGGTAAAGCGCCAGCGCTGCTCGCAGGCCATAGCCTGGGTGAATACTCTGCGCTGGTGTGCGCCGGCGTGATCGCGTTTGCTGACGCGGTACGTCTGGTGGAACTGCGTGGTAAATTCATGCAGGAAGCGGTGCCGGAAGGCACGGGCGGCATGTCTGCCATTATCGGTCTGGATGATGCTGCAATTGCAAAAGCGTGTGAAGAATCTGCTGAAGGCCAGGTTGTCTCGCCGGTGAACTTCAACTCGCCGGGTCAGGTGGTTATCGCAGGTCATAAAGAAGCGGTTGAACGTGCCGGTGCGGCCTGTAAAGCAGCGGGCGCTAAGCGTGCGCTGCCGCTGCCTGTCAGCGTGCCGTCTCACTGCGCGCTGATGAAGCCTGCTGCCGAGAAGCTGGCGGTTGAGCTGGAAAAAATTACCTTTAACGCACCGACGATTTCTGTCGTGAACAACGTCGATGTGAAATGCGAAACCGCGCCGGAAGCTATCCGTGACGCGCTGGTTCGCCAGCTCTATAGCCCGGTACAGTGGACCAAAACCGTTGAGTTTATGGCCGCACAGGGCGTTGAGCATCTGTATGAAGTCGGCCCAGGTAAAGTCCTCACCGGTCTGACAAAACGTATTGTTGACACCCTGACAGCCTCGGCGATTAACGAGCCGGAAGCGATGTCAGCGGCACTCTCGCAATAAAAGAGGAATACCATGAGTTTTGAAGGAAAAATCGCCCTGGTCACTGGCGCAAGCCGCGGTATCGGGCGTGCAATTGCTGAAACACTGGTTGCGCGCGGCGCGAAGGTGATTGGTACAGCAACCAGCGAGAATGGCGCTCAGGCCATCAGCGAGTATCTGGGTGCAAACGGTAAAGGTCTGGTACTGAATGTGACTGAACCTGCATCTATCGAATCTGTTCTGGAAAATATTCGCGCAGAGTTTGGCGAAGTGGATATTCTGGTAAACAATGCCGGGATCACTCGCGATAACCTGTTAATGCGAATGAAAGACGACGAGTGGAACGATATCATCGAAACCAACCTGTCATCTGTATTCCGTCTGTCAAAAGCGGTAATGCGCGCTATGATGAAAAAGCGTCATGGTCGTATTATCACTGTCGGTTCTGTGGTAGGTACCATGGGAAATGCTGGTCAGGCTAACTACGCTGCGGCGAAAGCAGGTCTGATTGGTTTCAGTAAGTCGCTGGCGCGTGAAGTTGCGTCCCGCGGTATTACGGTAAACGTTGTTGCTCCGGGCTTTATTGAAACGGACATGACGCGTGCGCTGACTGATGAGCAGCGTGCGGGTACGCTGGCGGCAGTTCCGGCGGGTCGTCTTGGCGACCCTAAAGAAATCGCCAGTGCGGTTGCATTTTTAGCCTCTGACGAAGCGGGTTACATCACTGGTGAGACCCTCCACGTCAACGGCGGGATGTATATGGTTTAACCACGATAAAAAAATTTGCGTTATTTGGGTAAAAGGCCTCAAAATAACGTAAAATCGTGGTAAGAACTGCCGGGATTTAGTTGCAAATTTTTCAACATTTTATACACTACGAAAACCATCGCGAAAGCGAGTTTTGATAGGAAATTTAAGAGTATGAGCACTATCGAAGAACGCGTTAAGAAAATTATCGGCGAACAGCTGGGCGTTAAGCAGGAAGAAGTTGTGAACTCCGCTTCCTTCGTTGAAGACCTGGGCGCAGATTCTCTTGACACCGTTGAGCTGGTAATGGCTCTGGAAGAAGAGTTTGATACTGAGATTCCGGACGAAGAAGCTGAGAAGATCACCACCGTTCAGGCTGCCATTGATTACATCAACGGTCACCAGGCGTAAGTGAACATCTCCAGGCGGTCATTCGACCGCCTGAGTTTTATCTTTTTTAGTCCCACGAATCTCTTTTTTTATCCCTCCCTGGAGGACAAACGTGTCTAAGCGTCGTGTAGTTGTGACCGGACTTGGCATGTTGTCTCCTGTCGGCAATACCGTAGAGTCCACCTGGAAAGCTCTCCTTGCCGGTCAGAGCGGCATCAGCCTAATCGACCATTTCGATACTAGCGCCTATGCAACGAAATTTGCTGGCTTAGTAAAGGATTTTAACTGTGAAGAGATCATCTCGCGCAAAGAACAGCGCAAGATGGATGCCTTCATTCAATATGGAATTGTCGCTGGCGTTCAGGCCATGCAGGATTCTGGCCTTGAGATTACGGAAGAGAACGCAACCCGTATCGGCGCCGCTATCGGCTCCGGGATTGGCGGTCTTGGCCTGATCGAGGAAAACCATACATCTCTGATGAATGGCGGCCCGCGTAAGATCAGCCCGTTCTTCGTTCCGTCCACGATTGTTAATATGGTGGCAGGTCACCTGACCATCATGTTCGGCCTGCGTGGGCCAAGCATTTCTATCGCGACCGCCTGTACGTCTGGCGTACATAACATCGGCCAGGCCGCGCGCATTATTGCGTACGGCGATGCAGATGCTATGGTTGCCGGCGGTGCTGAAAAAGCCAGTACCCCGCTGGGTGTTGGCGGTTTCGGCGCAGCCCGTGCGCTGTCTACCCGTAATGATAACCCGCAGGCGGCAAGCCGTCCGTGGGATAAAGACCGTGACGGCTTCGTGCTGGGCGACGGGGCGGGCATGATCGTACTGGAAGAGTACGAACACGCGAAAAAACGCGGTGCGAAAATTTATGCTGAAGTCGTTGGCTTTGGTATGAGCAGCGATGCGTACCACATGACGTCTCCTCCGGAGAACGGTGCAGGTGCTGCGCTGGCGATGGAAAACGCAATCCGTGATGCGGGTATTACCCCGGCTCAGATTGGCTATGTTAACGCGCACGGCACGTCTACTCCTGCAGGCGATAAAGCTGAAGCTCAGGCGGTTAAATCTATCTTCGGCGAGTCTGCCAGCCGCGTACTGGTAAGTTCAACGAAATCCATGACCGGTCACCTGCTGGGCGCGGCGGGTGCAGTAGAGTCAATCTACTCCATCCTTGCGCTGCGCGATCAGGCTGTTCCGCCAACCATCAACCTGGATAACCCGGATGAAGGTTGCGATCTGGACTTCGTTCCTCACGAAGCGCGTCAGGTTAGCGGTATGGAGTACACCCTGTGTAACTCCTTCGGCTTCGGCGGCACCAACGGTTCTCTGATCTTCAAAAAGATCTGATCCTGACGTCCCGATAGCTTTTAAAAAGGTCCGCTTGCCGGGCCTTTTTTATTAAGGCTAATCTTCTTGTCGGCTGCATGACATCCTGCCAGACTAAACGCCCACGCATAAGGAGCCACCATGTTTTTAATCAATGGCCTTGAGCAGGACACGCTGCCTGCCAGCGACAGGGCGATACAGTTCGGTGATGGTTGCTTTACGACGGCGCGCATTCTGGATGGCGATGTCTGCCTGCTGGAGGCGCATATTCGACGCCTGCAGCATGGCTGTGAAAAGCTAATGATCCCTTTTACGCACTGGGACATGCTGCGTCAGGAAATGTGCCAGCTCGCGTCAAAGAAGCACAGCGGCGTACTCAAGGTTATCATCAGCCGCGGCAGTGGTGGCCGGGGGTATAGCGCTGCATCATGTCTCAACCCAACGCGAATCCTCTCCGTATCTGCTTATCCCGCGCATTACTCTCGCTGGCGAGAAGACGGCGTCACGCTGACGCTGAGCCCGGTGCGACTGGGACGAAACCCGATGCTGGCCGGGCTTAAGCATCTCAATCGCCTGGAGCAGGTGCTCATTCGTACTCATCTTGAACAGACGGACGCCGATGAGGCGCTGGTTCTTGACAGCGAAGGGTTCATTACGGAATGCTGTGCGGCTAATTTACTCTGGCGGCAGGGAGGAGAGGTGTTCACTCCGTCGCTGGAACACGCTGGCGTAAATGGGTTAATGCGTCAGTTTTGTCTGGAACAGCTGGCACGCTCTGGCTTTCGCGTTGTCGAAGTTAGTGCAGGAGAAACCGCGCTAAAGGCCGCAGATGAAGTCATCATCTGCAACGCGCTGATGCCTGTTGTACCCGTCCGTGCGTATGGCCAACAACGCTGGTCCTCGCGCGAGCTGTTTCAGTTTTTAGCCCCGATATGTGAGCAAATCAGATAGTCATGAAAAAAATGTTGCGCTTTGTCCTTATCCTCATCGTCGCGCTGGGCATCGCTGGCGGAGCAGGCGTATGGAAAGTTCGCCAGCTGGCTGACAGCAAGATCCTGGTTAAAGACGAAACGATCTTTACCCTGAAAGCGGGAACCGGCCGTCAGGCGCTTGGGGAACAGCTCTATGGCGACAAGATTATTAATCGTCCACGGGTCTTCCAGTGGTTATTGCGCGTGGAACCTGAGCTGTCACATTTCAAAGCCGGGACCTATCGCTTTACGCCTGGAATGACCGTCAGAGAGATGCTGCAGCTGCTCGAAAGCGGCAAAGAAGCCCAGTTCCCTCTGCGATTTGTGGAAGGGATGCGCCTGAGCGATTACCTTAAACAGCTGCGCGATGCGCCGTATATCAAACATACGTTAAAAGACGATAGCTATCAGACGGTAGCAGAAGCGCTGAAGCTTGAGCATCCGGAATGGGTGGAAGGCTGGTTCTGGCCAGACACCTGGATGTACACGGCAGGCACGACCGATGTGGCCATCCTTAAGCGGGCGCACAAAAAAATGGTCGCCGCAGTGGATGCCGCCTGGCAGGGGCGAATGGAAGGATTGCCTTACAGCGATCAGAACCAGTTCGTAACCATGGCCTCGATCATTGAGAAAGAGACCGCCGTTGCCGCCGAGCGCGATCGGGTGGCGTCGGTGTTTATCAACCGTCTGCGTATCGGCATGCGTCTGCAAACCGATCCTACCGTTATCTACGGCATGGGCGAGAGCTACGCCGGCAAGATCTCACGAAAAGATCTGGAGACGCCAACGGCGTATAATACCTACGTGATTAGCGGTTTACCGCCAGGCCCGATTGCCACGCCGAGCGAGGCGTCGCTAAAAGCAGCCGCGCATCCGGCTAAAACACCGTATCTCTATTTTGTGGCTGATGGAAAAGGGGGGCACACCTTTAACACCAACCTTGCCAGCCACAACCGCTCTGTTCAGGACTATCTGAAGGCACTTAAGGAAAAAAATGCGCAGTAAATACATTGTCATTGAGGGACTTGAAGGGGCGGGTAAAACCACTGCCCGCAACGTGGTAGTGGATACGCTCAAATCACTTGGCGTGGCGGACATGGTGTTTACCCGTGAGCCGGGCGGCACGCAGCTGGCTGAAAAGCTGCGCAGCCTGGTGCTGGATATTAAATCCGTCGGCGACGAAGTTATCACTGACAAAGCCGAAGTGCTGATGTTCTACGCGGCGCGCGTGCAGCTGGTTGAGACGGTGATCAAACCCGCCCTGGCCGAGGGTAAGTGGGTGATCGGTGACCGTCACGATCTGTCGACTCAGGCGTATCAGGGCGGCGGACGCGGCATCGACCAGACCATGCTGGCAACGCTGCGTAATGCCGTACTGGGAGATTTTCGCCCCGACCTGACGCTCTATCTGGATGTAACCCCGGAAGTGGGCCTCAAGCGTGCCCGCGCGCGCGGCGAGCTGGACCGCATAGAACAAGAGTCGTTTGATTTCTTTAACCGCACCCGTGCGCGCTATCTTGAACTGGCCGCACAGGACAGCTCAATTTGTACCATCGATGCGACGCAATCCCTGGACGACGTCACGCGTGACATTCAGCAAACCGTGACGCAGTGGGTGCAGGAGCAGCAGGCATGAAATGGTATCCATGGTTGCGCCCGCACTTTGAACAGCTGATCGGCAGCTATCAGGCGGGGCGGGGGCATCATGCGTTACTGATTCAGGCATTGCCGGGAATGGGCGATGACGCGTTGATTTATGCCATCACCCGTTTTCTGATGTGCCAGCAGCCGGAAGGGCATAAGAGCTGCGGCAAATGCCGCGGCTGCCAGCTGATGCAGGCGGGTACACATCCTGACTACTACACCCTTGAGCCTGAGAAGGGTAAAAGCGCGCTGGGTATCGATGCCGTGCGGGAAGTCAGTGAAAAATTGTATGAACACGCGCGGCTGGGCGGCGCTAAAGTGGTCTGGCTTAAAGACGCCACGCAGCTGACCGAGGCGGCCGCTAATGCCCTGCTGAAAACCCTGGAAGAGCCACCGGTGAAAACGTGGTTTTTCCTCTCGTGCCGCGATCCGGGACGATTACTGGCGACGCTGCGTAGCCGCTGTCGTCTTCATCACCTTGCGGTTCCTCAGGAATCGTGGGCGCTGAGCTGGCTGGAACGAGAGGTGACAACGTCACCTGAGAGCACGCTGTCCGCCTTGCGCCTGAGCAGCGGCGCGCCTGCGGCGGCGCTGGCATTACTGCAGCCTGACGTCTGGTCAGAGCGAGAAACGCTCTGCCGTGCCATCGAAACGGCACTGAATAACCACGACTGGCTAAGTTTACTGCCTGCGCTTAACAGCGATCGGGCCGTTGATCGGCTGCACTGGCTGGCCTCCTTGCTGCTGGATGCGCTCAAAATCCAGCAAGGGGCAACGCTTTTGACCAACCCGGATGCGTGGCCGCTGGTGAATACGCTGGCGAACCGCCTCTCAGGGACGGTTCTTCACGCTATGCTTCATGAAATTTGCCAAAGCCGTGAACAGCTTTTAACCGTGACGGGGCTTAATCGCGAGCTTTTACTGACCGACCAGTTACTGCGTATCGAACATTACCTGCAACCCGGCGTCACACCGCCTGTTTCCCATCTCTGAGAGAGACATTATGTTTTTAGTCGACTCACACTGCCATCTTGATGGCCTGGATTATCAATCCCTGCATAAAAACGTGGATGACGTGCTGGCAAAAGCCGCTGCCCGCGATGTGAAATTTTGCCTTGCGGTGGCGACGACGCTGCCGGGCTATCGCTCCATGCGTGAGCTGGTGGGCATTCGCGATAACGTGGTGTTCTCCTGCGGCGTGCACCCGTTGAATCAGGACGAGGCCTACGACGTTGAGGATCTTCGCCGCCTGGCAGCAGAAGAGGGCGTGGTGGCGATGGGCGAAACCGGGCTGGACTATTTTTACACGCCGGAAACCAAATCTCGCCAGCAGGAGTCCTTCCGCAACCATATTCGCATTGGCCGTGAACTGAATAAGCCGGTTATCGTCCACACTCGCGATGCACGTGCGGATACGCTGGCGATCCTCCGGGAAGAAAACGTGACGGATTGCGGTGGCGTACTACACTGTTTCACAGAAGACAGAGAAACGGCGGGTAAACTGCTTGATTTGGGGTTTTATATCTCGTTTTCGGGGATCGTGACGTTCCGTAACGCTGAGCAGCTGCGTGATGCTGCACGTTATGTTCCGCTCGATCGCATTCTGGTGGAGACAGATTCTCCGTACCTGGCACCGGTACCGCATCGCGGTAAAGAGAACCAGCCCGCAATGACCAGAGATGTGGCTGAGTACATGGCCGTTCTGAAGGGCGTCAGTATCGATGAGCTGGCCCGCGTGACGACGGAAAACTTCTCCGCGCTGTTCCATATTGACCCCGCCCGCCTGCAATCTGTCTGATACACCTGTTTTTTTTAGGCTCGTAATTAATAAGTAAAGCGAGTAAAGTTCACCGCCTCATTTGGGGCGGTGAGGGTGTTTTTAGACACATCCGGACATGCTTTTTGTAAATAACTGAAAGTTTTTCGACCGCCTTAAGCTGAAACGTGATAGCCGTCAAACAAACTCAGAGGGAATTATTTTACTCTGTGTAATAAATAAAGGGCGCTTAGATGTCCTGTCCACGGCACGGTACTCCCCCCGGGCCAATGCGTGAAAGCGTAAAAAAAGCACAAATACTCAGGAGCACTCTCAATTATGTTTAAGAATGCATTTGCTAACCTGCAAAAGGTCGGTAAATCGCTGATGCTGCCAGTATCCGTACTGCCTATCGCAGGTATCCTGCTGGGTGTCGGTTCTGCTAACTTCAGCTGGCTGCCAGCCGTAGTGTCCCACGTGATGGCCGAAGCAGGCGGTTCTGTCTTTGCTAACATGCCACTGATCTTCGCGATCGGTGTAGCTCTGGGCTTCACCAATAACGACGGCGTTTCTGCGCTGGCTGCAGTGGTTGCCTACGGCATCATGGTGAAAACCATGGCTGTGGTTGCGCCGCTGGTTCTGCATTTACCGGCAGAAGAGATCGCTGCGAAACACCTGGCGGACACCGGTGTTCTGGGCGGTATCATCTCCGGTGCGATTGCAGCGTATATGTTTAACCGCTTCTATCGCATCAAGCTGCCTGAGTATCTGGGCTTCTTTGCGGGCAAGCGTTTCGTTCCGATCATTTCTGGTCTGGCAGCGATTTTCACTGGCGTGATCCTGTCCTTCATCTGGCCACCAATCGGCTCTGCTATCCAGACCTTCTCTCAGTGGGCTGCTTACCAGAACCCGGTTGTGGCGTTTGGTATCTACGGCTTCATCGAGCGTTGCCTGGTGCCATTCGGTCTGCACCACATCTGGAACGTTCCTTTCCAGATGCAGATTGGTGAATTCACCAACGCAGCAGGCCAGGTATTCCACGGCGATATCCCACGTTACATGGCGGGCGACCCAACTGCAGGTAAACTGTCTGGTGGCTTCCTGTTCAAAATGTACGGTCTGCCAGCAGCGGCGATTGCTATCTGGCACTCTGCTAAGCCAGAGAACCGTGCAAAAGTGGGCGGTATCATGATCTCCGCAGCGCTGACCTCGTTCCTGACCGGCATCACCGAGCCGATCGAGTTCTCCTTCATGTTCGTTGCGCCGATCCTGTACGTTATCCACGCGATTCTGGCGGGCCTGGCGTTCCCAATCTGTATCCTGCTGGGTATGCGTGACGGTACGTCCTTCTCTCACGGCCTGATCGACTTCATCGTTCTGTCCGGTAACAGCAGCAAACTGTGGCTGTTCCCAATCGTGGGTGCGTGCTATGCCGTTGTTTACTACACCATCTTCCGCGTGCTGATTAAAGCACTGGACCTGAAAACTCCGGGTCGTGAAGATGCGACAGAAGACAGCAAAGCTGGCGCGACCAGCGAAATGGCTCCGGCACTGGTCGCAGCGTTCGGCGGTAAAGAGAACATCACTAACCTGGACGCGTGCATCACTCGTCTGCGTGTGAGCGTTGCCGACGTAGCGAAAGTAGACCAGCCGGGTCTGAAAAAACTGGGCGCAGCGGGCGTAGTTGTTGCAGGTTCTGGTGTACAGGCAATCTTCGGTACCAAATCCGATAACCTGAAAACCGAAATGGATGAGTACATCCGCAGCAACTAAGTTGTGACCTGGGGAGACTAAGGCAGCCGAATGGCTGCCTTTTTTATTTGTGTCTTAAAAAACGCCACTGAGGCACAAGAGCGGTCACTCTTCAGTCAGCTGATGAACATTCAGGAAAGAAATCGAGGGAGGAGGTTGAAAGGACAGGAGAAACTCGCTCATACTCTTGCATTGTGTCACACACCGATCCCGGGAGTGTGTTTACAGCGGACGCATTGCGCCAGATTAAACAAAAAAGGAAAAGGTCATGGCTGAAGAAACGATTTTCAGTAAAATTATCCGCCGCGAAATTCCGTCGGATATCGTCTATCAGGATGAACTGGTGACGGCTTTCCGGGACATTTCCCCTCAGGCCCCGACGCACATCCTTATTATTCCCAATATTCTGATTCCGACTGTAAACGACGTAAAAACCGAGCATGAAGTGGCGTTAGGTCGTATGCTGACGGTGGCCGCGAAAATCGCTGAACAGGAAGGCATTGCACAAGACGGTTATCGTCTGATCATGAACTGCAACCGTCACGGTGGCCAGGAAGTTTATCATATTCACATGCATCTGCTGGGTGGTCGTCCTCTGGGACCGATGCTGGCACATAAAGGTCTTTGACATGCTTAAAGGGCGTATTGCAGCGCTGATAATGACGATGATGATTGTGGGGTGCAGCTCGCGCCCGGCGATCCCCGTGAATGATGAACAGACGCTGGTCATGGAATCCTCCGTGCTTGCCGCGGGCATCACGGCGCAACAGCCCGCGTTGACTATCAGTGAAATCAACTCATCTGCCTCCTCTACGCTCTTTAATGAAAGACATGAGCCCGTGACGGTCCACTACCGTTTTTTCTGGTATGACGTAAGAGGTCTTGAAATGCATCCGCTGGAGGCGCCTCGCAGCGTCACCATTCCGGCCAGGTCGTCGGTAACGCTCTATGGCAGCGCCAACTATCTGGGTGCACATAAGGTGAGACTTTATCTTTATCTCTGAGGGGTGAACCTTGATTAAAAATTTGAGCCGCTATGCGCTCGTGACAGCTTTCGCTCTGTTCCTGGCAGGGTGTGTGACCCGAACTGAACAGCCAGCGCCTGTGGAAGAGGCGAAACCGGGCACTGAACAGCCGACGCCGCCAACGCAGCAGCAGCCAACCGTGCCGTCTGTGCCGTCTATTCCGTCACAGCCAGGCCCGATTGAACATCCGGACCAGACGTCGCAACCCACGCCGCGCGTGCGTCATTACGACTGGAACGGCGCAATGCAGCCCATGGTCGGCAAAATGCTGCAGGCACAGGGCGTGACGGCAGGTAGCGTGTTGCTGGTCGATAGCGTGAACAACCGTACCAACGGTTCGCTGAATGCGGGTGAAGCGACGGAAACTCTGCGCAATGCCCTGGCAAACAACGGTAAGTTTACGCTGGTCTCGGCTCAACAGCTCGCGGTAGCCAAACAGCAGCTGGGCCTTTCGCCGCAGGATAGCCTCGGTACCCGCAGCAAGGCGATCGGTATTGCCCGTAACGTTGGCGCACAGTATGTGCTTTACTCTAACGCCACCGGTAACGTGAATACACCAGCCCTGCAGATGCAGCTGATGCTGGTTCAGACAGGCGAAATTATCTGGTCAGGTAAAGGTGCGGTTACGCAACAATGACAGCACGCGTGAAGAGATTCTGACGCGCTATTTTCCTCAGTACCGCCTTATCGCGCCGCAGGCCCATTCCGGGCTTGGCGGCGCGAGTTGCATTATAGCGCAGGGCGAACAACGTCTGATCTTGCGGCAAAACCATGACCCCGATGCGCCTGCCTCCCATTTCCGTCGTCAGTTTCGCGCCCTGAGGCGTCTACCGTCAGATCTCGTGCCTGCCCCTCGTTTTTTCAGACAGGGCTGGATGGCCGTCGACTATCTGGAAGGTGATGTTAAAAGCGCGCTGCCGGACACGACTGTGCTCGCGGCGATGCTGTATCATCTGCACCAGCAGCCACGTCTGGGATGGCGAATCACGTTATACCCGCTGCTGGAACGCTACTGGCTGCAGGCCGCGCCTGACAGACGCACCCCAATGTGGCTGGCGCATCTCAGGCGGCTGCATAAAACGGGCGAGCCGCAGCCGATTCGGCTCTCGCCGCTGCACATGGATGTTCATGCCGGAAATATTGTGCATACGTCAGCGGGCATCAGGCTCATCGACTGGGAATATGCCGGAGATGGCGATGTCGCGCTGGAGCTGGCGGCCGTCTGGACGGAGAGTGAAGCCGCGCGGCAAATGCTCATCATGGACTACGCCCAGGTGGCACACATTAACGCCGACGCGCTGAAGCGTCAGGTTAAACGCTGGCGGCCCTGGGTCGTCATGTTAATGGCTGGCTGGTTTGAAATGCGCTATCGGCAGTCCAGAGACAAACAATTTATTGCGCTGGCAGACGATGCCTGGCGTCAGTTACAAACTAAAGGATAAGAGAGGTGGATGTGGGTCCAGTCATGTTGGATGTAGAAGGGTTTGAGCTGGATGCGGAGGAGCGTGAAATTCTGGCGCATCCGCTGGTGGGGGGGCTTATCCTGTTTACCCGCAACTATCACGATCCGGCGCAGCTGCGTGAGCTGGTGCGTCAGATCCGCGCCGCGTCGCGCAACCATCTGGTGGTCGCCGTCGATCAGGAAGGCGGACGCGTGCAGCGTTTTCGCGAAGGATTTACCCGCCTGCCGGCAGCCCAGTCTTTTGCCGCGCTGCTCGGCACGGAAGAGGGCGGGAAACTGGCGCAGGAGGCTGGCTGGCTGATGGCCAGTGAAATGATTGCCATGGATATCGACATCAGTTTTGCCCCGGTTCTGGACGTGGGGCATATCAGCGCCGCCATTGGCGAGCGCTCGTACCATGAAGATCCGCGCATTGCGCTGGCCATGGCGACCCGGTTCATCGACGGCATGCACGATGCCGGGATGAAAACCACCGGGAAACACTTCCCGGGCCACGGGGCGGTCACGGCGGACTCGCATAAAGAGACCCCTCGCGATCCGCGCCCGGAAGCGGAAATTCGCGCCAAAGATATGTCGGTGTTCAGGTCGCTTATCACCGACAACAAGCTTGATGCCATCATGCCTGCGCACGTGATTTATAGCGACGTTGACCCGCGCCCTGCCAGCGGCTCTCCGCACTGGCTGAAAACCGTTTTGCGTCAGGAGCTGGGCTTCAATGGCGTGATCTTCTCTGACGATTTATCGATGGAAGGGGCGGCGATTATGGGCAGCTACGCTGAACGTGGTCAGGCGTCGCTGGATGCAGGTTGCGATATGATCCTGGTCTGCAATAATCGTAAAGGTGCCGTTAGCGTGCTGGATAACCTGTCGCCGATCAAAGCTGAGCGTGTTACACAATTGTATCATAAAGGTTCATTTAGCCGTCAGGAGCTGATGGATTCGGCGCGCTGGAAGACGGTCAACGCCCGGCTTGAAGACCTGAATGAGCGCTGGCAGGCACATAAAGCCAGCCTGTAAACCCTCCCGGAAGGCGTAGCGTGGTGAGAAGACGATGATCATCTATTTACACGGTTTTGACTCAAACAGCCCTGGTAATCATGAGAAGGTGCTGCAGCTGCAGTTTATCGATCCGGATGTACGGTTGATCAGCTACAGCACGCGCCATCCGAAGCACGATATGCAGCATCTGCTCAAAGAGGTGGACAAGATGTTGCAGCTCAACGTCGACGATCGCCCGTTGATCTGCGGCGTGGGGCTGGGCGGCTACTGGGCGGAGCGCATTGGCTTCCTGTGCGACATCCGTCAGGTGGTATTCAATCCTAACCTGTTCCCGAACGAGAACATGGAAGGCAAAATTGACCGCCCGGAAGAGTATGTCGATATTGCAACCAAGTGCGTGAGTAATTTTCGTGAGAAAAACCGTGACCGCTGTCTGGTGATCCTGTCGCGTAACGATGAGGCGCTCAACAGCCACCGGGCGGCAGAGCTGCTGCATCATTATTACGAAATTGTCTGGGACGAAGAACAGACCCACAAGTTCAAAAACATCTCCCCGCACCTGCAGCGTATCAAAGCATTTAAAACGCTGGGTTAATTTCTTACCTGCAGGCGTCGAAGCCCGGCCGTGAAAGCGTGCCGGGCTTTCTTTTTGACCAGAATTGTCTACTTTTAAGCCATCAAAACTTGATGCATATCAATTTTGGTATGACCAATGCGCCTGACGTGGTATTCTCAATGCACCTGAATGGTTTCAGTGCTGTAACCTGTTGTTAATTAAGGGTTATTTTTATAACTTTTAATTAACAATTGGTTAATAATTTGAGGGGGTCACGTTGACTACGCCATTGAAAAAGATAGTGATTGTAGGCGGTGGTGCTGGCGGGCTGGAGCTGGCGACACAGTTGGGCAAGAAGCTGGGTCGCGGTAAAAAAGCCAAAATCACGCTCGTGGATCGTAACCACAGCCACCTGTGGAAACCGCTGCTGCACGAAGTGGCGACCGGCTCTCTGGACGAGGGCGTGGACGCGCTCAGCTATCTGGCGCACGCGCGCAACCACCATTTCCAGTTCCAGCTGGGCTCGGTGGTTGACATCAACCGTGAAAGCAAAACCATCACTCTGGCAGAACTGCGTGATGAAAAAGGTGAGCTGCTGGTTCCTGAGCGCAAACTGCCGTATGACACGCTGGTCATGGCGCTCGGCAGTACCTCCAACGACTTCAACACGCCGGGCGTGAAAGAGCACTGTATCTTCCTCGATAACCCGCACCAGGCGCGTCGTTTCCATCAGGAAATGCTGAACCTGTTCCTGAAGTACACCAGCAATATGGGTGCGAACGGTAAGGTAAATATCGCCATTGTCGGCGGCGGTGCGACGGGCGTTGAGCTGTCTGCGGAGCTGCACAATGCGGTGAAGCAGCTGCACAGCTACGGTTACAAAGGATTAACGAATGAAGCGCTGAACGTCACGCTGGTCGAAGCCGGTGAACGCATTCTGCCTGCGCTGCCTCCGCGTATTTCCGGTGCGGCGCACAATGAACTCACCAAGCTGGGCGTGCGGGTGCTGACGCAGACCATGGTGACCAGCGCCGACGAAGGCGGCCTGCACACCAAAGACGGCGAGTATATCAAAGCGGATCTGATGGTCTGGGCGGCCGGCATCAAAGCGCCTGACTTTATGAAAGATATCGGCGGTCTGGAAACCAACCGCATTAACCAGCTGGTAACCGAGCCGACGCTGCAAACCACGCGTGACCCTGAAATCTTTGCTATCGGTGACTGCGCCTCCTGCGCGCGTCCTGAAGGTGGATTTGTGCCGCCGCGCGCGCAGGCCGCACACCAGATGGCAAGCCTGGTCCTGCACAACATTCTGGCGCAGTACAAAGGCAAGCCAATGAAGGCCTATGTCTACAAAGACCATGGTTCTCTGGTGTCTCTGTCAAACTTCTCTACCGTCGGCAGCCTGATGGGTAACCTGATGCGCGGCTCGATGATGGTAGAAGGGCGCATTGCCCGCTTCGTGTATATCTCCCTGTATCGTATGCACCAGATTGCGCTGCACGGCTATTTCAAAACCGGGCTGATGATGCTGGTCGGCAGAATCAACCGCGTGATCCGTCCGCGTCTGAAGCTGCACTAATCTTTCACTCCCTCCGGGCTCTCCGGAGGGAGTTTTTAGCATTTCATGCTGTAGATCACAGATTGAGTGCTTAAGAGTTCTCCTAAATACAATATATCTCCTCTGAACGCCCCTTTTTTGATCCTTTATCTGATTGGCGAAGCCGTGCCTCCATTGCAAAATTGTTACCAATAGCAACAAAGGAGGAAGTCCCGTGAATAAATCAATGTTGGCGGGTATAGGGATTGGCGTCGCGGCTGCGTTAGGTGTGGCTGCCGTTGCCAGTCTCAACGTATTAGATCGCGGCCCGCAGTATGCGCAGGTGGTTTCTGCTACACCGATTAAAGAAACGGTAAAAACGCCTCGTCAGGAGTGCCGTAACGTCTCCGTGACGCATCGTCGTCCGGTGCAGGATGAAAACCGTATCGCCGGTTCTGTTCTGGGCGCGGTAGCGGGTGGCGTGATTGGTCACCAGTTCGGCGGCGGCCGGGGTAAAGATGTGGCGACCGTGGTCGGCGCGCTGGGTGGCGGCTATGCCGGTAACCAGGTGCAGGGCGCGATGCAGGATAACGATACCTACACCACGACTCAGCAGCGCTGCAAAACCGTCTATGACAAGTCGGAAAAAATGCTGGGCTATGACGTGACGTATAAAATTGGCGATCAGCAGGGCAAAATCCGCATGGATAAAGACCCGGGCACGCAAATTCCACTGGATGGAAATGGCCAGCTGGTTCTGAATAACAAAGTGTAAAAAAGATGTTCTCTGAATTTAGCTCCTCATGCGCTCAGGCTGAGGAGCTTTTTTTTGCTTCAGATTTTCAGTAGCTCAGGCCACAGCCGCAGCGTGGTTTCGCTTATATTCTGCAGTTTTTCCAGCGTAGCCCCTTCACGGGCGCTGATCGACATCCCCTGCAAAATACAGCTCAGGTATTGCGCCAGCAACTGTGGGTTGCACTGGGCAGGGATTTCACCGCGCTGCTGCCGCTGAGCCAGAAATGCGCTAAGCGTCTCCTCCTGCATGGCATGCCGCGATTTCACCGTATTGGCAATCTCTTTAGAGGACGCCGCCAGGGTGGCAGAGGTATTAATCATAAAGCAGCCCGCAGGCGTCTCTTTACTGGTGAAGCAGGTCGCGACGGCGGTGAAATAATCCCGAAGCGCCTGTTCGACGCTTTTCTCTTCACAAAACAGCTGGGCTTCGTGTTTCGCCGCAAAGCGCGAAATGTATCTGTCCAGCACCGCCCTGAACAGCCCCTCTTTATTGGTAAATTCGGCATACAGCGTCGGCGCTTTTGCTCCGGTAGCTTCTACCAGATCGGAAAGCGAGGTTGCTTCATACCCATGTTGCCAGAAGAGAGTCATGGCCTTATCAAGCGCTGCATCCCTGTCAAACACTTTTGGTCGGCCACGGCTTTTCTTCGCACAACTCGTGACGTCGGTTGTCATGTGCCGTTGGTCCTCTGTTGGTTTGTTGAATGACCATTATAAAAATAAACGCAAGTCACCACCAGCGCTGAATGCTTAAAAATAAATTAATCATATGAGTATGAAAAATAACGACTTTAAAATTAAGTTAACGACCATTATAAAATTGTGTTGACGCGTGATGTGGATCACATTTATGATTTACCTATCGATCGTTAACTAAATGATTAACGACCTCCAAATTCATCTGCTAAAGGTAAACATCATGAAAAACGTAAAAACCCTCATCGCTGCCGCTGCTCTGAGTTCACTCTCTTTCGCAAGCTTTGCTGCTGTACAGGTACAGTCCACCCCGGTCGATCAGCATAAAGTCGGGACCATTTCTGCGTCTGCCGGTACTAACCTGGGTTCCCTGGAAGATCAGCTGGCACAAAAAGCGCAAGAGATGGGTGCAAAATCTTACCGCATCACCTCTGTGACCGGTCCTAACACCCTGCACGGCACTGCGGTCATCTACAAATAAGCCGGGCATAAACCCTCATTTATGCCACTGCAATAAAAAACGCCCTGCTCAGCAGGGCGTTTTTTTATTTCTGATTTACATCGACTGCTGGGCAACATCGTGATGCCGGGTGACATCGGTCGGCATGCCTGAGCGGGCCTCCATTGCGCGCTCCATCACCTCGCTGTTGGTATTCGCATTCGTTTTGAAGCTTACCATCGCGGCATTCAGGTTAATGGGCAGCGTCTGCGGATCGTCGCCAATGTTTTTCGATAGCGGCTGATGAATTTCAACCAGCCGCACGCCGCCCGGCTCCTCAGAAACCTTAATCGGCGTATTGATAATATTCACTTTGGTACCCGGCGTAACGACGTTAAACAGCGTTTTGATATCGTCATCGCGCAGACGAATGCAGCCGGAGCTGACGCGCATGCCGATGCCAAAATCCGCATTCGTTCCGTGCAGCAGGTAAACGCCGCCGTAGGCCGCCAGACGGATTGCGTGGTGACCCATCGGGTTATCCGGGCCTGCTGGCACCACGGCTGGAAGATCGATGCCCTGAGCTTTATAACGGGCACGAATATTGGCCGTCGGGGTCCAGGTTGGATTCGCGCGTTTATCCGAGACGGTTGTGACCATCGTCGGCGTCAGGGTGTCGCCGCCCAGCTGACCAATACCAATCGGGTAGACGGTCACCTCATGTTTACCCGGCGGATAATAGTACAGGCGTAGCTCCGCCAGATTTATCACGATCCCCTCGCGCGGGGCGTCCGGAAGGATAGTCTGTAACGGGATTGTCAATACGCTGCCCGCGCGCGGGACGTACGGGTCGACGCCGGGGTTCGCCTGCAGCAGAGCCAGAAAACCGACATTATATTTTTTGGCAATGGCTTCCAGCGAACCGCCATTATTTTCAACCACATGAAAGCGGTTTTCCCCCACCACCTTGCTGCCGGGCGGAGGGAGGGGCCAGGTATTTGCGCGAGCGGGAAGCGCCACCGCGACGGTGGCTGCCAGCGCAATCAGGGTTAACCAGCGAGTAAAACGCGAAGAGGTCATCATCACCATAATCCATGCAAATGATAAGGTTATTGTTTTATAAGGCGTTAACAATAATTATGGCGAATGGGTGTGTCGGGAAGATCGGGTGAAGTGCAAAGAGTTTGTAAATTGTCCCCCGTTAGCGCTGGGCTAACGGGGGAAGGGAGGTCAGGCGATCGCGTTCTCTTCCAGCTGGCGCATAAAGTTACGCACCCAGTCCATGCGGGTTTTGCGCTCCGTCAGCTCCTGGGTAAATTTCAGACGCGTTGGGCCATCCAGACGGAAATGCTGCGGCTGTTTTTGCAGCAGGCCGATGAGCCACATCGGGTTGACGTGATTCTTCTCGGCGAACTCAATCACGCCGCCTTTTTCGTTGCCTTCAAGTTTGCGAATGCCCAGCTTCTGCGCCTGCTGGCGCAGGCGAGCGATATCCAGCAGATTTCGCGCCGCATCGGGCAGCAGGCCAAAGCGGTCGATCAGCTCAACCTTAATCTCTTCCAGCTCGTTTTCCGTCTTCGCGCTGGCGATGCGCTTGTAGAACGACAGGCGGGTATTCACATCCGGAATGAAATCATCCGGCAGCAGGGAAGGCATACGCAACTCGACCTCGGTCTGCTGGCTGGTGAGATCTTCCAGCGACGGCTCGCGACCGGCCTTCAGGGCATCAACCGCGTTCTCAAGCAGCTCCATATAGAGCGAGAAGCCGATGGTCTCCATGGAGCCGCTCTGGTCCTCACCCAGCAGCTCGCCGGCGCCGCGGATCTCGAGATCGTGCGTGGCCAGCGCGAAGCCTGCGCCGAGGTCTTCCAGCGAGGCGATGGCTTCCAGACGCTTCTGCGCGTCGGTGGTCATCGCTTTCGGGTGCGGCGTCAGCAGCCAGGCGTAGGCCTGATGGTGCGAACGCCCGACGCGGCCGCGCAGCTGGTGAAGCTGCGCCAGGCCAAAGTGATCCGCACGTTCAATGATGATGGTGTTCGCCGTCGGAATGTCGATCCCCGTTTCGATGATGGTGGTGCACACGAGCACGTTAAAGCGCTGGTGGTGGAAGTCGTTCATCACCCGTTCCAGCTCGCGCTCGCGCATCTGCCCGTGACCGATAGCAATGCGCGCTTCCGGCACCAGCTCCGCCAGCCTGTCGGCCGCTTTCTGGATGTTTTCCACGTCGTTGTACAGGTAATAGACCTGACCCCCGCGCAGCACTTCACGCAGTATTGCCTCACGCACCACCAGATTATCGTACTCGCGGACGAAGGTTTTCACCGCCAGACGGCGCGCCGGCGGCGTGGCAATAATTGACAGATCGCGCATGCCGCTCATCGCCATGTTCAGGGTTCGCGGGATCGGCGTTGCGGTCAGGGTCAGGATGTCGACGTCGGCGCGCATCGCTTTGATGCGTTCCTTATGGCGCACCCCGAAGCGGTGCTCTTCATCGACGATCAGCAGCCCCAAATCTTTCCACTTCACGTCGCTTTGCAGCAGCTTATGGGTGCCGATCAGAATATCGATTTTGCCTTCGCTTGCCTGTTCGAGGATCTGCGTCTGTTCTTTGGTGCTGCGAAAACGCGACAGCATCTCGATGCGTACCGGCCAGTTGGCGAAGCGGTCGCGGAAGTTGTCGAAGTGCTGCTGAGCGAGCAGGGTGGTCGGCACCAGCACTGCCACCTGCTTGTTGTTTTCCACCGCAAGGAAGGCGGCGCGCATCGCCACTTCGGTTTTACCGAAGCCGACGTCGCCGCACACTAAACGGTCCATTGCCAGCGGCTGGCACATGTCGCTCAGCACGGCGTTAATAGCCTGAGCCTGATCCGGCGTGGTTTCAAACGGGAAGCTGTCGCAGAACAGCTGATACTGTTCCTTATCATGCTTAAAGGCGAATCCCTCTTTGGCCGCACGCTGGGCGTAGATATCCAGCAGCTCGGCGGCCACGTCGCGCACTTTTTCCGCGGCCTTCTGGCGCGCGCGCGCCCAGGCGTCGCCGCCCAGCTTGTGCAGCGGCGCATTCTCTTCGGCACCGCCCGCGTAGCGGCTGATCAGATGCAGGGACGACACCGGGACATACAGTTTTGCGTCGTTGGCGTAGGTCAGCATCAGGTATTCACCTTTAATGCCGCCCGCTTCCAGCGTGGTCATCCCCTGATAGCGCCCAACACCATGCTCCAGGTGCACAATCGGCTGGCCCGGATGCAGCTCGGCCAGGTTGCGGATCAGCGTGTCCGGGTTGATGGTTCGACGGCTGTCCTGACGACGGCGCGCGACGCGCTCGCCCAGCAGGTCGCTTTCGCAAATCAGCGCCAGGTTGTTGAGCGTGTCGATAAAACCGTGCTCGGCGGCGCCAATCATCAGGTAACGGCCGTTTCCGGTCGCTTCGCTCAGGCGCAGGATGCGCTTCGGCGCCACCTTAATGCGTCCCAGCAGCTCACCTAACGCTTCGCGGCGGCCTTCACTCTCAACGGAGAACACCACCGGGCCGGTAAAGGACTCCAGGAACTTGCGCAGATTATCCAGCGGGGATTTCTGCTGCGCCTGGACGGCCAGGTCCGGCAGCGTCCGGAAGGCGAGGTTAGTGTTGGCGGCCTTGTCGGCAAGCGAATCGGTTTTCAGCTGCATGCGCGGCCAGCGCTTCAGCTCGGCGTTGAGCTCGTCGGTGCGCAGCCACAGCGCTTCCGGCGGCAGCAGCGGACGCATCGGGTCAACGCCCCGGTTTTCAAAGCGGGCGCGGGTTTCGCTTTCAAAGCGGCTGGCGCTGGCGTCGATATCACCGGTGTTAACAATCAGCGTATTCGCCGGGAAGTAGCTGAACAGGGCAGGCAGCGGCTCGTTAAAGAATAGCGGCTGCCAGTATTCGATCCCGGCAGGCAGCGTGCCTTTGCTGACCTGCTGATAAATATGTTCCGCGTCGCGCTTCACCTCGAACCTATCGCGCCACTGGCTGCGGAACAGTTCGATAGCGGTTTTGTCCGTGGGGAACTCATGCGCGGGCAGTAAATTGATGGACTCCACTTCCTCCAGCGTGCGCTGCGTATCGGCGTCGAAGACGCGCAGGCTGTCGATTTCATCATCAAAAAAGTCCAGACGATACGGCTGGTCGCTGCCCATCGGGTAAAGGTCGAGCAGCGCGCCGCGGGTCGCGTATTCCCCATGTTCCATGACCTGATCGACGTGGCGATAGCCGGCCCCGTCAAGCTGCGCCCGCAGGGCATCACGGGACAGGCGCTGGCCCTTTTTCATCACCAGCGCGTGGCCGTGCAGGTAGCTGTGCGGACAGACGCGCTGCATCAGGGTGTTCACCGGTACAATCAGCACGCCGCGCTGCATGGTCGGAAGCTGGTAGAGCGTCGACAGGCGCGAGGAGATGATCTCCTGATGCGGAGAGAAGCTGTCATAGGGCAGCGTTTCCCAGTCGGCCAGGCTGAACACCAGATTATCGGTGAACTGGCGAATTTCATCGTGCAGGCGCAGGGCGTTTTGCATATCCGGGGCAACCAGGATCACCGGCCCTTGATGACGCTCGGCGATTTCCGCCACCAGCGTGGCGCACGCCGCGCCCGTGAGTTCACCCAGCTGGCGCTGGTCGCCCGCTTTGACAGGCAAGGAATAACGATAGTGTTCAGGCATGGCTATGTCAGAGTCTCTTATGGATATACCAACAGTATTGGGGCATATCACTGATACGCAATGTCTTTATTATCCTCGATCGTTTTGCATAAGCAAATCGTAACCGCACGGCAGGGCTAAACGCCCCCGAAGCGGGGGCGGAGAGGGCATTAACGCGTTGAGGGGGACAGGGTCAGCGTAGACGGAGGAGAGAAGAAAACGTCGCCAAACAGCGCGGTGGAAATTTTACGCACCCCGAGCCCGGCCAGGGTACAGATCAGCAGGCTGGCAAACGGGTAGACCAGAATTAAGGTGAGTTCAGCCCAGACCGGCCAGTAAGCGGCATTCATCTCGCCAATCAGGAACAGGCTGAAGGCCTCAATTAAGATGCGGTGGGTGGTATAAATCGCAATGGTATTGGAGCCAATCACGTTCAACAGGTTGTCAGGGTGAACGGCATAGCGCTGCTCAAAGCTGTAGAATAGCTTCATGATCAGCACAATCGACAGCAATGAGAGCAGCAGCGGAACGTTAGCAAACCACAGCACCACGGAGACGGCGGCGAAAGCGACGGTTGCCAGCCAGAGGCGGCGCAGGCTGACGCTTTTCATCCACGCCATCAGCGTCGCGCCATACCACGCCCCGAGGCTGTAGTAGATCATGTTGCGTACCACGCTGTTCATTCCCCACCACGGCAGCGGCAGGAAGTTGATCGCGATGCTTGCCAGCGCCAGCAGTCCCAGCATCGGCAGCTTCCAGCGGCTCAGCAGTTTACACAACGTGAAGTAGACCACCAGGGCATACAGATACCACAGGCTTGTGCTGGCGGTGAGCATCCCTTGCACAAATCCCGAGAGCGAGTCGGCGTAGGCCGCGTTCGACGAGGTGGCAAGCTCGCGATCGGGCGCCAGCCAGGCATTCAGGTGGGTCAGCGCCTGCCATTGCAGAATCCCCCACAGCGCCAGGACCCAGACAATGCTCCAGATTCGCTTGTCGAGACTGGTTCGCCAGTCCACCTCGTCAATATAACGACGGATCAGATAGCCGGAGATAAAGAAAAAGACAGGCATACGGAAGGGGGCAAGATAGAGATTAAAATAGACCCAGCATTTGGCGAGAAGGCCGGAGAGCGGGTGTTGCAGCCCGATCAGGTGCGGATAAAACGTGATAACCGAATGATATATAACCACCAGGCAGATACACAGCCCTTTTATCTGGTTAATCCATAATGCTTTTTGCTTCATTGTTCGCAACTACCTTATTGCCATAGACGAACGAGCAATTGTTGTTAAACGAAACCGTGCTGTAATGGGTAACAGTCTGTATCAGGAGGTTTTTCGGAAAAGGTGGAGGTTATGAGGTGCGGTTTCAGATATTAGTATCCTGATTTATCTGAATTTTTTGGAAAAATGATTACCAAAGCTTACGGTTTCAGTCATTTACGCTTAACGGATTCGCTTATATACTCGTGGGTCTGCTATCAGCAAACAGACGGACTTCATGTATCAACCTGTCGCACTCTTCATAGGCTTACGCTACATGCGTGGGCGCGCCGCGGACCGCTTCGGTCGCTTTGTCTCCTGGCTATCGACTATTGGCATTACGCTTGGCGTGATGGCTCTGGTGACGGTGCTTTCCGTCATGAATGGCTTTGAGCGCGAGCTGCAAAACAACATCCTGGGGCTGATGCCGCAGGCCGTACTCTCATCCACTAACGGCTCGGTTAACCCGCAGCAGCTGCCGGAAAGCGCGGCGAAGTTACAGGGCGTCACGCGCGTAGCGCCGTTGACCACCGGCGACGTGGTGCTGCAAAGCGCCCGCAGCGTGGCGGTCGGCGTGATGCTGGGTATCGACCCGACGCAAAACGATCCGCTGACGCCGTATCTCGTTAACGTGAAGCAGACCGACCTGGAAGCCGGGAAATATAACGTGATTCTGGGCGAGCAGCTTGCCGGACAGCTTGGCGTCAACCGTGGCGATCAGCTGCGCGTAATGGTCCCTTCTGCCAGCCAGTTTACGCCGATGGGGCGCCTGCCAAGCCAGCGTCTGTTTAACGTGATTGGTACTTTTGCTGCCAACAGCGAAGTCGATGGCTACCAGATGCTGGTTAACATTCAGGACGCGTCACGCCTGATGCGCTACCCGGCAGGAAATATCACCGGCTGGCGACTGTGGCTCGACGCGCCGCTGAAGGTCGATACTCTCAGCCAGCAAAAACTGCCGGACGGTACCAAGTGGCAGGACTGGCGCGAGCGTAAAGGCGAGCTGTTCCAGGCCGTGCGGATGGAGAAAAACATGATGGGGCTGCTGCTGAGCCTGATCGTCGCCGTGGCGGCATTTAACATCATCACCTCGCTGGGCCTGATGGTAATGGAGAAGCAGGGCGAAGTCGCCATTCTGCAAACCCAGGGGCTCACGCCGCGCCAGATCATGGCCGTGTTTATGGTGCAGGGCGCCAGCGCCGGGATCATCGGCGCGTTGCTCGGCGCCGTGCTGGGTGCGCTGCTTGCCAGTCAGCTTAATAACTTAATGCCGATCATCGGCGCGCTGCTCGACGGCGCGGCGCTGCCGGTGGCTATCGAGCCGCTGCAGGTGGTCGGTATTGCGCTGGCCGCGATGGCCATTGCGCTGCTTTCTACGCTTTATCCTTCCTGGCGCGCCGCCGCCACTCAACCCGCTGAGGCTTTACGTTATGAATAAGATCCTGTTGCAATGCGACAACCTGTCCAAACGCTATCAGGAAGGCACTGTGCAAACCGACGTGCTGCACAATGTGAGCTTCAGCGTGGGCGAAGGCGAGATGATGGCGATTGTCGGCAGCTCCGGCTCGGGCAAAAGTACGCTGCTGCATCTGCTGGGCGGGCTGGATACGCCAACCAACGGCGACGTGATTTTCTCCGGCCAGCCGATGAGCAAAATGTCCTCGGCGGCGAAGGCCGAGCTGCGCAACCGCGAGCTGGGCTTTATCTACCAGTTTCACCATTTGCTGCCGGACTTCACGGCGCTGGAAAACGTGGCGATGCCGCTGCTGATTGGCAAAAAGAAACCGGCAGAGATTAACGCTCGCGCCAGCGACATGCTGAAAGCGGTAGGGCTGGGCCATCGCGGTAACCACCGTCCGTCGGAGCTCTCCGGCGGCGAGCGCCAGCGCGTGGCGATTGCCCGTGCGCTGGTCAACAACCCGCGTCTGGTGCTGGCGGATGAGCCCACCGGGAACCTGGACGCGCGCAATGCGGACAGTATTTTCCAGCTTCTGGGCGAGCTGAACGCCTCGCAGGGCACCGCGTTTCTGGTCGTAACCCACGATCTGCAGCTGGCAAAACGCATGGGGCGTCAGCTTGAAATGCGCGACGGCCATCTGAACGCGGAACTGACCCTGATGGGAGCAGAGTAATGGCGTCACCGTTATCGTTACTCATCGGTTTACGTTTTAGCCGCGGCCGCCGTCGCGGCGGCATGGTGTCGCTGATCTCCGTTATCTCGACCATCGGTATTGCGCTGGGTGTGGCGGTGCTGATTGTGGGCTTAAGCGCCATGAACGGCTTCGAGCGCGAGCTGAATAACCGCATTCTGGCGGTGGTGCCGCACGGGGAGATCGAGCCGGTTAACCAGCCGTGGACGAACTGGAGCGATGCGCTCGCCAAAGTTGAAAAAGTGCCGGGCATCGCCGCGGCCGCGCCCTACATTAACTTTACCGGGCTGGTGGAAAGCGGGGTAAACCTGCGCGCCATTCAGGTGAAAGGGGTCAACCCGGCACAGGAAGCGCGTCTCAGCGCGCTGCCGAACTATGTGCAGAACGGCGCTTGGGCCAACTTTAAAGCTGGCGAGCAGCAGATCATCATGGGTAAAGGCGTTGCCGATGCTCTGAAGGTGAAGCAGGGCGACTGGGTGTCAATCATGATCCCGAACGCCAGCACCGACCACAAACTGCAGCAGCCAAAACGCGTGCGCCTGCACGTTACCGGTATTCTTCAGCTGAGCGGCCAGCTTGACCACAGCTTTGCGATGGTGCCGATGGAGGATGCGCGCCAGTATCTCGACATGGGCGACAGCGTGACGGGCATTGCGATTAAGGTGAACGACGTCTTTAACGCCAACAAACTGGTGCGCGACGCGGGCAGCGTGACCAATAACTATGTCTACATCAAAAGCTGGATCGGCACTTACGGGTATATGTACCGTGATATCCAGATGATCCGCGCCATCATGTATCTGGCGATGGTGCTGGTGATTGGCGTGGCGTGCTTTAATATCGTTTCGACGCTGGTGATGGCGGTCAAGGACAAGAGCGGCGACATCGCCGTGCTGCGTACGCTGGGGGCGAAAGACGGTCTTATTCGCGCCATCTTCGTCTGGTACGGTTTGCTGGCAGGGCTGTTTGGCAGCCTGTGCGGCGTAGTGATTGGCGTGGTGGTTTCCCTGCAGCTGACGCCGATTATAAACGGGATTGAAAAGCTTATTGGCCACCAGTTCCTGTCGGGTGACATCTATTTTATTGACTTCCTGCCGTCTGAACTGCACTGGCTGGATGTTTTTTATGTGCTGCTTACAGCACTTTTACTGAGTCTGCTGGCAAGCTGGTATCCGGCGCGTCGCGCAAGCCGAATTGATCCGGCGAGGGTATTAAGTGGCCAGTAATTACGTCACGATCTAGCGGCTTTCGGGCCGCCAGGTTAAAAGAGGAATGCGTTATGTATTACGGATTTGATATTGGCGGCACCAAGATTGCGCTCGGAGTGTTTGATAAAAACCTCAAACTGCAGTGGGAAACCCGCGTTCCCACGCCGCGCGAAAGTTATGACGAATTTTTAACCGCCATTGCCGCGCTGGTGGCTCAGGCGGATGAACGCTTTGGGGTCAAAGGCAGCGTCGGCATTGGTATTCCGGGCATGCCCGAAACCGACGACGGCACGCTGTATGCGGCCAACGTGCCTGCCGCCAGCGGTAAACCGCTGCGTGCCGATCTCTCTGCTCTCCTTGAACGCGACGTGCGTTTAGACAACGATGCCAACTGCTTCGCGCTCTCTGAAGCCTGGGATGATGAGTTTCGTCGCTACCCGCTGGTGATGGGGCTGATCCTCGGTACCGGCGTCGGCGGAGGAATCATCATCAACGGTAAGCCCATCACCGGCCGCAGCTACATCACCGGCGAGTTTGGTCATATTCGCCTGCCGGTGGATGCCCTCGAGGTGGTGGGACGTGATTTTCCGCTAACCCGCTGCGGCTGTGGCCAGCACGGCTGTATTGAGAACTACCTTTCCGGCCGCGGGTTTGCATGGCTTTACGAACACTTCTATCATCAGAAACTTGAGGCCCCTCAAATCATTACCCTGTGGGAGCAAGGGGATGCGCAGGCGCGTGAGCACGTCGAGCGCTATCTGGATCTGCTGGCGGTATGTCTGGGCAATATTCTCACTATCGTCGACCCGGATCTGCTGGTGATCGGGGGAGGGCTTTCAAACTTTACCGCGATTACGGAACGGTTGTCCGGGCGTTTGCCCCGACATTTATTGCCGGTTGCCCGCGTGCCGCGTATTGAACGCGCGCGACACGGGGACGCAGGAGGCATGCGCGGAGCCGCATTCCTTCATCTCACCGATTAGTTTACGAGGTTTCTATGCTGTCGCGTCGCCAGGGTCGACTCAGCCGTTTTCGCAAAAACAAACGCCGCTTGCGTGAGCGCTTGCGCCAGCGGATCTTTTTCAGAGACAGAATGATGCCAGAAGCGATGGATAAACCCAGAGTGGTGGTGCTGACCGGAGCGGGGATCTCGGCCGAGTCAGGAATTCGAACCTTCCGCGCGGCGGACGGGCTGTGGGAAGAGCACCGCGTGGAGGATGTCGCCACGCCGGAAGGCTTTGCCCGCGACCCGGATCTCGTGCAGGCGTTTTACAACGCACGCCGTCGTCAGCTTCAGCAGCCTGACGTCGCGCCGAATGCGGCGCATCTGGCGCTGGCGAAGCTGGAAGAGGCGCTGGGCGATCGTCTTCTGCTGGTGACGCAGAATATCGACAACCTCCACGAACGGGCCGGTAACAAGAACATCATCCACATGCACGGCGAGCTGCTCAAGGTTCGCTGCGCATGGAGCGGTCAGGTGCTGGACTGGAAAGAGGACGTGCTGCCAGAGGATAAGTGCCACTGCTGCCAGTTCCCGTCGCGCCTGCGTCCTCACGTGGTCTGGTTTGGCGAAATGCCGCTGGGAATGGATGAGATCTACAGCGCGCTGGCGATGGCCGACGTGTTTATCGCCATCGGAACATCCGGCCACGTTTACCCTGCGGCAGGGTTTGTCCACGAAGCGCGACTGCACGGTGGGCATACGGTAGAGCTCAACCTTGAGCCAAGCCAGGTAGGCAGCGAGTTTGAAGAGAAACACTATGGCCTGGCAAGCACGGTCGTCCCGGAGTTTGTCGACAAGCTGCTGAAAGGGCTGTAACGGCAATCGCCTGAAAAGGCACCCGCCCAGCGGGTGCCTTTTTATTTAAGAATGAAAGAACGCCAGCGTCTTCTCCAGCGATTTAGCCTGCTCGTCCAGCGAGAGCGCCGCAGCGGAGATCTGCTGAACCAGAGAGGCGTTCTGCTGGGTGGTGCTGTCCATCTGGTTAACGGCGGTACTGACCTGGCTTATCCCGCGGTTCTGCTCGTCCAGCGCCTGGACAATGTCGTTGATGACCAGATGCACGTGCGACACCGCCTCAATCACCTGTTTCATCATTACGCCGGTTTCATTGACCAGCTCAACGCCTTTGCTGACGCGGCCTGAGGACTCGGCAATCAGCTGGGAAATTTCTTTAGCCGCGTTAGCGCTTCGCTGGGCCAGGTTGCGCACTTCACCTGCGACCACTGCGAAACCGCGCCCCTGTTCGCCCGCGCGCGCCGCTTCAACGGCGGCATTCAGCGCCAGGATATTGGTCTGGAAGGCGATGCCGTCGACGATGCTGTTAATCTCACCGATCTTACGCGCGCTCTCGTCAATCTCTCCGATCACCATCACCACGTCGTTTACCAGCGTTTCGCCATGCCCGGCGAGGCTCGCGGCGCGATCGGTCAGCGTGGTCGCCTTGTGGGCGTTGTCGGCATTATTTTTAACCGTGACCGAAATCTCTTCCATGCTGGCTGCTGTTTCAACAATCGCCGCCGCCTGTTCTTCGGTACGTGAGGCGAGGTCAAGGTTGCCCGCCGAAATTTCGCTGGTGCCGCCGTGCACGGAGTGGCTGGCTTCGCTGATGTTGTCGACGATGCGCTTGAGCTGCGTCTGCATGGTGTGCAGGGCATAAAAAATGCTGTGGGTATCCCCGGAACGAACCGGGATGGTGTTGTTCAGCTCTCCCCGGGCAACGGCCAGGGCGATCCCGGCGGCCTCCGAAGGTTCCCCTCCAACCGGACGGTCAACCTTGCGGGTAAAGATCTGGGCCATCACCAGGCTGACCGCAACGATGCTTAGCATCATCATGATGATGGCTTTTAGTAAAAATGCCCGCGCTTCGGCCATCACTTCGCTAACCGGAGTAATAATGGCCAGCTTCCACGGCGTCTGGCTGTTACCGACGGCGATGTCCTGCCAGGTGATGAACACCTCTTCCATCAGCAGCGGATCGTTTACCCGGGTGACGTCATGACCGGCAATCTGACCCGCGTATGGCTTGCCTGCCGCCTGTTTGTCCGGGCTGGACACCACGTTATTACCCGCTGAGAGGAGCAGGGCGTAGCCTGTGCCGTTCCACGGTTTAATCGCGCCGATCGTGGACTGCAGCGTGGCGAGGGAGAAGTCAGAGGTGACCGAACCCAGAAACTGTCCGTCACGCATGATGGGTGCGGCAATCGAGGTGAGCATCACGTCCACGCCGTTGTAGGGGTAAATATAGGGCTCGATGATCACATCTTTATGCCGCTGTTTCGGCAGCAAATAATAATCACCGCTGCCGGGTGTTTCGATGTCAGTCAGCAGGTGTAATGCCGGTTTGCCGGTGGCATCGCGGTCGACGTAGCGGGCGTAGCGTCCGGCAGGATCTTCACCGCTCTGACCGGCAAAGGCGGCATCTTTATCGTCGAACGCGTTGGGCTCAAAGGCCATCGACATGGAGAGAAACTGTGGGTGAGCCGAGAGGTAGTGGATAAGCAGCTGGTTCAGGCTCTGGCGGTCGGATACGCCCGCCTCGCGCAGTGCCAGGGCGCTGTTGCCCATATCCCGGGCGGCAGTCAGGGCGGAATCCAGCTGTTTGCTGACCTGTAAAGCCTGTACCTCGGCTATCTGGCGGATATGTTTTTTGGCCAGCACCTCTTGCTGCGCCATCCACTGCCACATCATAAACCCGATCGTTGCCGTAAAGCCCACCGTCACGGTGAGGAAAATGGACAATAGCATCAACGTCTTGACTCTTATTTTTTGTTTTCGGACCATGGCGTCTTTCATTCTCATCTCCCGTAATGTTGTGCATGTCGGGCAGGCACACAGTACTTATCGGATATTTGATCCTCTTTCTGTAGAGCGCCGGATATATTTAATTTAAATTCCAGAATATTTAATCCCGTTAATTAGTGTGGATGCTTTTATTTTGTGCATTCAATCAAAATAGCGCTCGATAATGCTCGTTATCATCGTGTAGAAAGAGGATGCTAATAAATATTAAGTGGTAAAGGAGGATGGGATATGTACGGATTTATTGCGCGACAACCCATTTTTAACCCTGAGATGAAGACGGTGGCCTATGAGCTGCTCTTCAGAGACGGGATGACAAACCGTTTTCCGGATGTGTCGGCGGAATATGCCACCTCCAGAATGATATCCGATCAGTTTTTATGCGTGCCGTCCCAGCGCATCGCCGGGGCTCATACGTCGTTTATTAATTTCCCTTCGCGAATGGTCATAGACCGCAGTGGAGAAGCGCTGGATAAAGAGAGCGTGGTCATTGAGATCCTTGAAGATGCTGTGCCGGGAGCGGAACTGCTGCAGGCCGTCAGGGAGATGAATGCGCATGGTTATCAGTTTGCGCTTGATGATTTCACCCTTGCACCAGAATGGGATGCTTTTTTACCCTATATTTCAATACTGAAATTTGACGTCAGAAATTACACCTTAGCGCAAATTAAACAGTATCTGAAAACGCGTAAACATCTGACCGGTCATATTAAATATCTCGCTGAAAAAATTGAGACTAAAGAGGAATTCAACCAATACAGGGACGAGGGGTTTTCCCTTTTTCAGGGCTATTTTTTCTGCCGCCCGGAGGTCATTAAATATAAACGGCTGTCGCAAAATCAGCTGGCGATTTTTCGACTGCAAATGGAGGTCGGACGCAATAAGCCTGATTTTCGAATTATCGAGTCGTTGATAAAAACCGATCTCACGCTCTCTTATAAAATCATGCGCTATATGAAGCATACTGCGTTTAAGCATGTCGGCGCCTGTAATTTCAGCAAGTTAACCCTGAGCGAGGTGCTCAGGTATCTTGGCGAAAATCAGCTCCGACGGTTTGTTGCCGTCGTGGTCCTCGCCAGTGCGGGCAATGATACCGTCAGCGAGCTTTATCCGCTGAGCATGATGCGCGGCAAGTTCTGCGAGCTGATCGCAGAGACGATGAACGAACCGATTCTGGCTGAAAATGCGTTCATGTGCGGCCTGTTTTCTCTTCTGGATACCCTCCTTGAGCTGCCGATGGCAGAGTTGATGAAGCAAATTGCGGTCCCGCAGAGCGTGAGCAACGCGCTTTGTCATCAGGAAGGACGGTTAGCCGATATGATTAACCTTTGCCGTTACTATGAACAGCAGCAGTGGGACGAAGCGACCAGAGTACGTCAGAGGCTGGGGCTGTCGGATGAAGAAGTGGTTGAGGCGATGCGAAAGGCGACGATCTGGGCAGGAGAGAATGCGGTCAGTTAATCCTTCCTCACGCCGTACAGGCGGCGTGAGGAAGAGCGCGATACCGTTACCGGCCCGCTTTTAACTTCTGGTAATACTCTTCGTAGAGGCGGCTGGCGTCGCCGACATCGTTCTGCCATTCGCCTTTGCTGATGGTTTCGGCATCCGGATAGAGCGATTTATCGTTAGCCACTTCAGGCTTCAGCAGCTTGCGTGCGGCGAGGTTTGGCGTCGGGTAGCCAATCGTCTCGGCAACCTGTTTCGCCACGTCCGGGCGCAGCAGGAAGTTAATCAGCTTATGCGCCCCTTCAACGTTTTTCGCATTGGCCGGAATAGACAGGCTGTCCATCCAGAAAATCCCACCTTCTTTCGGCCAGACCACCTCAAGCGGCGTACCGGCCTGACGGGCAACATACGCGGAGCCGTTCCAGACCATCCCCAGATTTACTTCGCCTTCCATATACGGGTTTGCCGGGTTATCAGAGTTGAATGCCGCCACGTTAGGCATCAGCTTTTTCAGCTCGGCATACGCCGCTTCAATCTCTTTAGGATCCGTCGTATTGCCCGAGTAGCCCAGCTTGCGCAGTGCCACCTGGAACACTTCGCGTGCGTCGTCGGTCAACAGCAGGCTGCCCTTGTATTCCGGTTTCCACAGATCGGCCCAGCTTGTCACCGATTTCGGTTCGACGGCCTCGCTGTTAACGCCAATCGCGGTTGCCCCCCAGATATACGGAATGGAGTAGTCGTTATTCGGGTCGAACGGCTTGTTGAGCATCTCAGGATCGAGGTTTGAAAAATGGGTAAGCTTCGTTTTGTCGATCTTCTGGATCATGCCCTCTTTGCGCATTTTGTCGACAAAGTAGGTGGAAGGAACCACCAGATCGTACGCGCCATCTTTGTAAGTTTTCAGCTTGGCGTACATGGTTTCATTCGACTCGTAGGTCGAGTAGATCACCTTGATGCCCGTCTCCTTTGTGAACTGTTCCAGCAGGCCCGGCGGCACGTACTCGGTCCAGTTGTAGAAGTAGAGCGTTTTGCTGTCATCAGCGTGCGCGGCACCCATGCCGAGCACCAGCGCCGCAGCGGCGAGCATTTTTTTCATTTCATTGTCCCCTGAGATTTTGTTTTATCACGAGCAATAACCTGGCTGGCGATCACCAGAACCAGCGAAAATACCAGCAGAATGGTCGCCAGCGCGTTCACCTCGGGTGAAACGCCGACTTTCACCATCGAATAGATTTTCAACGGCAGAATTTCATAGCTCGGCCCGGTCACGAAGGAGGAGACCACCACGTCATCCATCGACAGGGTAAAGCTCAGCAGCCATCCGGCCGCCACGGCGGGCATCGCCAGCGGCAGGATGATTTTGCGCAGGATGGTCATCTCGCTGGCGCCCAGATCTTTCGCCGCCTCCAGCATGCGCACGTCGAACCCTTTCAGGCGCGCAAAGACGGTCACCACCACAAACGGCAGGCAGAAGGTGATATGGGAAAACAGCAGCGACCAGAAGCCAAGCTGTACGCCCAGCAGCATAAACAGCACCAGCAGCGAAATCGCCATCACGATATCCGGCGACATCATCACCACAAACAGCATGCCGCTGACGAACGGTTTACCGCGAAAGCGGTAGCGGTAGAGCGCCACGGCGGTCAGTGAACCAATTAGCGTGGCGAAGGTGGCGGAGAAGATCGCCATCGTCAGCGAGTGCTGAGCGGCCTGCAGCAGGCTGTCGTTGTTCATCAGCAGGCTGTACCAGCTGGTGGTAAAGCCCTGCCAGTTAATCCCGAAGCGTGAGCTGTTAAACGAGTTCACGATCAAAATAACGATCGGGATATACAGGTAAGCGTAAATGGCGGTCATAAAACCGCCGCGAAGCAGTCGACTGATCATTCGAGTTCCACCTTCTTGTTCAGCAGCCGTGAAGCGCGCCAGTAGACCAGCAGCATCAGACCCATCACCACCGTCAGCGTGATGCTGGTGGCGGACCCGAACGGCCAGTCGCGAATGTTCAGGAACTGACTCTTGATCACATTCCCAATCAGCAGGTTTTTCGCGCCACCCATCAGGTCAGAAACGTAGAACAGACCCATGGCCGGAAGCATTACCAGCAAACAGCCCGCGATAATACCGGGCATGGTCAGCGGGATGATAATGCGGATAAAGGTCTGGAGCTTGTTGGCACCCAGATCTCTTGCCGCTTCCAGCAGCGGTTTATCCAGCTTCTCTATGCTGGAGTAGAGCGGCATTACCATAAACGGCAGCAGGATATAGACCAGGCCGATAATGACCGCGCTCGGGGTAAACATGATGCGGATCGGCGTATCAATCACCCCCAGCCACAGTAGAAACTCATTGAGGTAGCCTTTGGTGCTGAGGAAGATTTTCAGCCCGTAGATGCGGATTAACGAGTTGGTCCAGAATGGAACAATCAGTAAAAACAGCAGCAGGGGCCGCACCTTTTGCGGCAGGCCCGCGAGGAACCATGCGAAAGGATACCCGAGCACCAGGCAGGCAACGGTGGCAATTAGCGCCATATTGAGCGAGTGCAGCAGCACGTCAAAATAGAGCGGATCGAGCAGGCGCGCGTAGTTATCCAGCGTAAAGACCAGCGAAACGAAGTTAGCGTCGTCGCGGGTCAGGAAGCTGGTGGCAACGATCATCAGGTTGGGTAAAAAGACAAACAACACAAGCCAACCGACGATCGTGGCAATCACCACATTCTGGAACTTACTTGTGTTCTTCATCAGCCAGCACAACCTCCCAGCTTTCTACCCAGTTGACAACCATTTTCTGGTCGAGCGAGTGGTCGAAGTCAGGGTCGTCCTCGTTAAAGAACTCGCTGACCATCACCATTTTGCCGTTCTCCAGCTCGACGACAGACTCCAGGGTCATGCCTTTGTAGTTGCGCTCGCGGATATAGCCGATTAACCCTTCGGCCTCGGTATTGCCGTGGATTTCATCGACGCGCAGATCTTCCGGGCGCAGCAGAACGTTGAGCTTTTGTCCCTTCTCGACGGGGAAATTCACCGTGATATTGCATTCGCGTCCTTCGACGCTGGCGAGCACGCGCTGGTCGTCCAGACGTTCAATCACCGTGGCGTCAAAGATATTGATCTCGCCAATGAAGCTGGCGACAAACAGGTTCTTCGGCTCTTCGTAGATTTCGCGCGGCGTGCCGTCCTGCTCGATTTTGCCGTCGCGCATCACCACGATGCGGTCTGACATGGTCAGGGCTTCTTCCTGATCGTGGGTGACGAAGACAAAGGTAATGCCGAGCTTGCGCTGCAGGGCTTTGAGCTCGTTCTGCATCTGCTTGCGCAGCTTGTAATCCAGCGCGGAGAGGGATTCATCCAGCAGGAGCAGACGCGGCTTGTTAACCACGGCGCGGGCGATGGCCACGCGCTGCTGCTGGCCGCCGGAAAGCTGATGGGGTTTACGCTGGGCAAACGTCTCAAGCTGTACCATGCGCAGGGCGTCGGTGACGCGCGGTTCGATCTCATGCGCCGGTTTTTTTTGCATCCGCAGGCCAAACGCCACGTTTTCAAAAACGGTCATGTGCGGGAACAGGGCATAGCTCTGAAAGACGGTATTAACGTGGCGATCTTCGGCAGGAACCCGGGTAATGTCCTGGTTCTCTAGATGGATATGGCCGTTATCGACGCTTTCCAGCCCGGCGATAAGGCGCAGTACGGTTGTTTTGCCGCAGCCGGAGGGGCCAAGCAGCGTCAGAAACTCACCGTCATTGATGGTAAGAGTGAGGTCGGAAATAACGTCTTTGCCATCAAAACTTTTACGAATTCGTTCCAGTTTCACCAGCGGTGAACGGGTTTGTGTATTCAATTTTTGCGCTGTCCCATATAGACGCCTCAGGCAGCAGACTGAAGCGGGGTTTGTATGTAACCACCTTGGTGACTCGTAATGAGGGCGGACATTCTACGGCAATCCCCGGTAATCGCCAATCCTTGTCACTGATTCATAAGCTACATTTACTAACGCATAACGATATAAACGGAAAATATTCTCGTTTGCGGGATAAAAGTGACCTGACGCAATATTTGCGTTTTGATGCTTATTGATAATGTTGTCACAAAAAGTGAGGGTGACTGCATGGATAAATTACTTGAGCGTTTTTTACAGTACGTTTCGCTGGATACCCAATCTAAACCGGGTGTTCGCCAGGTGCCGAGCACCGAAGGCCAGTGGAAGCTATTAAACCTGCTGAAAGAGCAGCTTGACGCCATGGGGCTGGTCAACGTCACGTTAAGCGAGAAAGGCACTGTGATGGGAACGCTGCCGGCGAATGTCCCGGGTGACATTCCGGCGATTGGCTTTATCTCCCATGTCGACACCTCTCCTGATTTTAGCGGTAAAAATGTGAACCCGCAGATTGTGGAAAATTACCGCGGCGGCGACATTGCGCTGGGCATTGGCGACGAAGTGCTCTCGCCCGTGATGTTCCCGGTGCTGCATCAGCTGCTGGGCCAGACGCTGATCACCACCGACGGGAAAACTCTGCTGGGGGCGGATGACAAAGCGGGGATCGCGGAAATCATGACGGCGCTGGCGGTGCTGAAGGGCAAAGATATTCCGCACGGCGACATCCGCGTGGCCTTTACGCCGGATGAAGAGGTCGGCAAGGGCGCGAAGCACTTCGACGTGGACGCCTTTAACGCCCAGTGGGCCTACACCGTCGACGGTGGCGGCGTCGGTGAGCTGGAATATGAAAACTTCAATGCCGCGTCCGTCACGATCAAAATTGTCGGCAACAACGTTCATCCCGGTTCGGCGAAAGGCGTCATGGTGAACGCGCTGTCGCTGGCGTCGCGAATTCATGCGGAAGTCCCGGCGGAAGAGAGCCCCGAACAGACCGAGGGGTATGAAGGTTTCTATCACCTGACCAGCATCAAAGGCACCGTGGACAGCGCGCAGATGCACTACATCATCCGCGATTTCGACCGTAAAGCCTTTGAGGCGCGCAAGCGTAAGATGATGGAGATCGCCAAGAAGGTGGGTAAGGGCCTGCATCCCGACTGCTATATTGAGCTCATCATCGAAGACAGCTATTACAATATGCGCGAGAAGGTGATGGCGCATCCGCATATTCTCGATATCGCCCAGCAGGCGATGCGCGACTGCGATATTGAACCGACATTAAAACCGATTCGCGGCGGCACCGACGGCTCTCAGCTGTCATTCATGGGGCTACCGTGCCCGAACCTGTTTACCGGTGGTTACAACTACCATGGCAAGCATGAGTTTGTGACGCTGGAAGGAATGGAAAAAGCGGTGAAAGTGATAGTGCGGATAGCGGAGTTGACCGCGAAGCGGTAAGAAAAGCCCGGTGGCGAAGCGCCACCGGGCATTAAGGCGACTCAGTCCTCAAAGAACCAGTACCCGCTGTTAACCAGCGCGGCCAGCATCGCGAGGAAAGACGGGTCTTCCAGCGCATCGCCAAAGGTTTCGGCAGTCAGCACCAGATGGCTGGCAATGGCTTCCAGCGCCGGACGGTGCGGAGAGTCCAGCTTCTCGCCGTTGACGAATACCTCCTCACCAATGCGCAGCACGCGCAACCCGCCCAGACGTACCAGCTTGTCGCCCTGCTGGAGCGCATCATAAATCTCGTCAGCCTGATAAGGCGGCTCCGGTGGCGCAACGTCCAGCTCATGACGAGACTGGCTGATAAACTCGCCAAACCACTGACGGAAATGTTCCGGTTCGTTGATCAAATCCAGCATCATGCCGCGCAGCTTATCCAGCTCCGCGGGCAGGATATCGGCCGGATGCTCGCGTGCAGGCACATCGGGGTCGCTGTAACGATAGCTGCCCAGCTCGCGTTGCAGAACGTAGTCGGCAAATCCGCTGATCATCTCGCGGCCGCTTGGCGCGCGGAACCCCACGGAGTAGTTGAGGGAGTTTTCCAGCGAGTAACCCTCGTGAGGGAATCCAGGCGGAATGTAGAGAATATCGCCCGGCTCCAGCTCTTCGTCGATAATCCCTTCAAACGGATCAACCTGCAGCAGGTCCGGATGCGGGCAGTGCTGCTTCATAGGTACTTTTTCGCCCACGCGCCAGCGGCGGCGGCCCGTACCCTGAATGATGAATACGTCGTACTGGTCCAGATGCGGACCCACGCCGCCGCCAGGCACGGAGAAGGAGATCATCAGATCGTCCATGCGCCAGTCGGGCAGGGCGCGGAACGGACGCATTAAGGCGGCAGTTGGCTCGTGCCAGTGGTTGACCGCCTGCACCAGCAGAGACCAGTTGTTTTCACCGAGGTGATCGTAGCTTTCGAAAGGACCGTGGCTAACCTGCCATTTCCCGTCCTGGTGGCTGACCAGACGGCTGTCGACTTCGTTTTCCATGGCCAGACCGGCCAGCTCGTCAGGCGAGATGGGGTCGACAAAATTGCTGAACCCGCGTTTCAGAACCACCGGGCGTTTTTGCCAGTAACGTTCAATAAACTCGGGCCAGTTAAGCGTTAAGTGATAATCCATAATTTTTTTATTCCGCAGGCTCTTACTGACTCGGATTATAACGGAAGCTCAGCCCCCCGGCTGCGAGATCCTCGCATTTTTCACATAACGGGTTAACTATCGTTCGATGTGGGCTGCTGGCGACCAAAAATGACCTCCATTCTGGCGCCGCCCAGCAGGCTCTCGCTGGTTTCGATTTTCCCGTCGTACTGGTCGACAATCTCGCGCGCGACGGCTAATCCTACGCCCTGTCCTGGACGTAACGTATCGGCGCGCTGCCCGCGATCGAACACCACGTCACGCTTATTGCGCGGGATCCCCGGGCCATCATCCTCAACGATAATATGCAGCTCGGTTTCCGTCTGGCGCGCAGATACTTCCACGAACTCCAGGCAGTATTTGCAGGCGTTATCCAGCAGGTTACCCATCACTTCCATGAAGTCATTTTTTTCACCCACAAAGCTTATCTCTGGCGAGATATCGAGGCTGATATTCACCCCTTTACGCTGATACACCTTGTTGAGGGCAGACGTGAGGTTATCCAGAAGCGGGGCTACCGGGTGCAGCTCGCGGCTCAGAAGCGCGCTGCCGGAACGCATGCTGGCGCGATGCAGGTAATAGCCAATTTGCTGTGAAATACGGCTGATCTGTTCCAGCATCACCGGCTCGGCATCGTCGACGCTCAGCTTCGAACTGCGCATTGAACGGAGGGTACTTTGCATGACCGCGAGCGGGGTTTTCAGGCTGTGGGTCAGGTCGGTAAGCGTCGTACGGTATTTATCATAGCGTTCGCGTTCGCTTTTCAGCAGGCGGTTGAGGTTTCGCACCAGGCTGGTGAGCTCGCGCGTGGTTTCCGGGTTCAGCTTCTCGCGATGATGTTCCTCCAGCTCGCGAACCTCTTTCGCCAGTGATTCAATGGGGCGCAAGCTCCACCATGCTGCCACCCACAGCAGCGGGATCACCAGCAGGAGATTCGCAGCCAGAACATAGATGAACCAGCTCCAGACCATATAAGAACGCTTCAGCTCGACCGGAATGGTGTCGATCACCACAATGGTCAGCTGCGGCATGTTTAGCGTCGCCGGATAGAGGTTAATCGCGACGGAGTGCGTCATCTCCGTTTCGGCATTGTCGGCGCGGATCTCGTTCAGCTTTTGCTGCAGGGAGCGATCTTCACGGATCAGCGAGCTGGTGGTGTTGAGATCGGCTTCAATTTCATGAAACCCGTTGGTTCTGAGCCAGTCCGGACGAATGCTTTTGACCAGCCATGGGATGTCACGCTGCGCCCACAGTAGCTTGCCCTTTTCGTCATAAATCAGGGCCAGCGTTGGACTCTGCTGGTTGAGGTTTTCCGGCATTTCGACGGTGATTTGATTGTTTTCCCACTTCGCCAGGGTATAAAAAAGATTGCTTTCGCCACGCAGCAGCCGAAAGGTTGTTTTATCAAAGCTGACGCTATAGCCCACCAGGGCGACCATGCCGTAGGAGAGTGACAGCACCAGCACGACGGCGGCCGTTGCCAGTAAGAAACGAACCCTCAGGGAGAGGGGCAGAATGTGGCGCAAAATCACTCTCATTTAGCGTAATTCGAACAGGTAGCCCTGACCACGGACGGTGGTGATCACATCCTGCGGGTACTGCGCCTGAATTTTCTTGCGCAAACGCCCCATCAGCACGTCAATGGTATGGCTCTCGCGCAGTTCCGCATCAGGGTAAAGCTGGAGCATTAAGGAATCTTTGCTTACCACTTTGCCGTTGTTACGGATCAGCGTTTCCATAATGGTGTATTCGAAGGCGGTAAGCTTGATCACTTCATCATTGATCGCTAACTCCCGACGGGAAAGATCGACCTGGAAAGGCGGGATGGAAATAACCTGTGAGGCCAGCCCGCTATTGCGGCGTAACAGCGCCTGCATGCGCGCCGCCACCTCTTCAATATGAAACGGCTTGGTGACGTAATCATCCGCACCCGCGCTGAGCACTTCGACCTTATCCTGCCAGCCTTCACGGGCGGTCAGAACCAGAACCGGTAGGGAGACATCGTGGCTGCGCCAGCGGCGAATCAACGACAGACCGTCTTCGTCAGGCAGCCCTAAATCGACAATGGCGATATCCGGCAGGTGTTCATTGAGATAATAATCGGCTTCTTTTGCGTCTTCAGCATCGTCCACCTGATGTCCCATCTCCTGAAGCTGAACCTTCAGGTGATGACGTAGCAATGCGTTATCCTCAACAACCAGTACGCGCATCATCTCTTCTCCCTAAATAATTGGTATGAATAGTTTAACGCTGATTATGTTGTTTTGGGGATAAACATTGAGTAAACCGGGGAAAAGCATCCCCCTTTTCGGGCGAAAAGGGGGAGAGGGGCGTTACTTCAGCTCGTCAACCATGGTGATGGCGCGGCCAATGTAGTTCGCCGGGGTCATCGCCTTCAGGCGCGTTTTCTCTTCTTCCGGCAGCGCCAGACCGTCGATAAACTGCTTCATGCCTTCGGCGTCAACGCGTTTGCCGCGGGTCAGCTCTTTCAGCTTCTCATACGGTTTTTCGATACCGTAACGGCGCATCACGGTCTGGATTGGCTCCGCCAGAACTTCCCAGTTGTGATCCAGCTCGTCCAGCAGACGGTCACGGTTCACTTCCAGCTTGCTCACGCCTTTCAGGGTGGACTGATACGCGATCAGCGCATAGCCAATGCCCACGCCCAGGTTACGCAGTACGGTGGAGTCGGTCAGGTCGCGCTGCCAGCGGGATACCGGCAGTTTGCTCGCCATATGCTGCAGCACGGCGTTCGCCAGGCCCAGGTTGCCTTCTGAGTTTTCGAAGTCGATTGGGTTCACTTTGTGCGGCATGGTGGAAGAGCCGATTTCACCGGCGATGGTTTTCTGCTTGAAGTGGTTCAGGGCGATGTAGCCCCACACGTCACGATCGAAGTCGATCAGGATGGTGTTGAAGCGCGCAATGCAGTCAAACAGTTCGGCGATATAGTCGTGCGGCTCAATCTGGGTAGTGTACGGGTTCCACTGAATGCCCAGAGAGGTCACGAACTCTTCGCTGAACTGGTGCCAGTCCACTTCCGGGTAAGCGGCGATGTGGGCGTTATAGTTACCGACCGCGCCGTTGATTTTACCGAGGATCTCAACCTGTTCCAGCTGACGATACTGGCGCTCCATACGATACGCTACGTTGGCCATCTCTTTACCCATCGTGGACGGGGTGGCTGGCTGGCCGTGGGTACGGGAGAGCAGCGGAATGTCGCGGTATTCCACGGACAGCGCTTTCACCGCGTCGATGATTTTACGCCAGTAAGGCAGCACCACCTCTTTGCGCGCGGTGGAGAGCATCAGCGCATGGGACAGGTTGTTGATGTCTTCAGAGGTACAGGCGAAGTGGATGAACTCAGACACGGCGTGCAGCGCAGGAACGCTTTCTACTTTCTCTTTCAGGAAGTACTCAACCGCCTTAACATCGTGGTTGGTGGTGCGTTCAATGGTTTTAATGCGCGCGGCGTCTTGTTCGCTAAACTCGGCAACGATTTTATCAAGGTAATCGTTTGCCTTTTCGTCAAAAGCAGGAACTTCCTTGATTGCTGCCTGGGCGGCCAGCTTTTGCAGCCAGCGTACTTCAACCTGAACACGGAACTTCAGCAAACCATATTCGCTGAAGATCCCGCGCAGCGCGCTGACTTTATCGCCGTAGCGTCCATCGACAGGGGATACGGCGGTCAGTGAGGATAATTCCATAATTCGCAACTCCGGGAGGTTAACAATGAGCAAGAATTTGTTTTGCCTGAGTGGTCAGGCGATTACGAGAAAACATTAACTGCAGGCGGCCACCACCGACCTGGTGCCACAGCACGGCGGCGCGGATACCTGCCAGCAGGGACGCGCGCACTTTTGCCTGTACCTGCGGGCTTTGCAGCACGGCAGGGGACCCGGTGACCTGAATACGCGGGCCCAGCGGGCTGATGACGTCAACATAAATGCCGGCCATCGCGCTGAGCAGCGTTTCGGACTGCAGATCAAAATGGTCGAGCTGACGCTGTAACCCGGCAATGCGATCGCCCAGGGTATTAAGCGCGCCTTTTGCTGCGCTCAGCTTACGCTCCAGCACCATCAGGCTCAACGTGTAGCGGGTCAGCTCTGCGTTTAATCCCTGACGGCTGCTGGCGTTAAGCACGCCAAGCAGGGTTTCAAGACCGAGACGAAGATTGGTTTCACTGCCGCCGAACACGCCCAGGGTCGAGCCGGGGTTAAGATCGATAACGCTGTTCAGTGAAACGTGCAGGGCATCAGCGTCGCAATGACCCTGATGCGCGAGCTGTTGCACCAGACGGGCTGACTGGCAAATTCCCGCCAGCGCCAGGGTGATGTCATAATAGTTCTTCGCCACACGGTCTCCTTTATGTGTGCAATCGTATTAAACAGCAGGCAGCGGCAGGCGCTGTTCAATGATCCCGCCGCCCAGGCAGATCTCACCGCTGTAGAAGACAGCAGACTGACCTGGGGTGACGGCGGCAACCGGCTCGTCGAAGCGCACGTCAATGCGATCGTCATCGAGCGCGGTAACGGTGCAAGGAATATCGGTCTGACGGTAGCGTGTTTTCACCGTGCAGCGCAGCGTGCCTTTCAGCGGCTCACGATCGACCCAGTGCAGCTGCTGCGCGATCAGGCCAACGGACATCAGACGCGGATGGTCGTGACCCTGAGCAACAACCAGAATATTGTTTTCGACATCTTTGTCGACGACGTACCACGGATCTTCGCTACCTTCTTTCGTCCCGCCGATACCCAGGCCTTTACGCTGGCCTAAGGTGTGGTACATCAGCCCCTGGTGCTGGCCAATCTCTTCCCCGTCGACGGTGACAATTTTACCCGGCTGTGCGGGCAGGTAGCGCCCCAGGAAATCGCGGAATTTACGCTCGCCGATGAAGCAGATGCCGGTAGAGTCTTTTTTCTTCGCGGTGATCAGGTCCAGCTCTTCGGCGATTTTACGCACCTGCGGCTTTTCCAGCTCGCCGACCGGGAACAGGCTCTGGGCGATCTGCTCGTGGCTCAGCGTATAGAGGAAATAGCTTTGATCTTTGTTGCCGTCCAGACCGCGCAGCAGCTGGCTTTTACCATTCACGTCTGCACGACGCACGTAGTGGCCGGTCGCGATGTAGTCAGCGCCCAAATCTTCCGCGGCGAATTCCAGGAAGGCCTTAAATTTGATCTCTTTGTTGCACAGAATATCCGGGTTCGGCGTGCGGCCCGCTTTGTACTCTTCGAGGAACAGTTCAAAAACGTTGTCCCAGTATTCTGCGGCAAAGTTAACGGTGTGCAGTTCAATGCCGAGCTTATCGCATACGGCCTGCGCGTCGGCAAGATCCGCTGCGGCAGTGCAGTATTCCTCGCCATCATCTTCCTCCCAGTTCTTCATGAACAGGCCCTCCACCTTATAGCCCTGTTGCTGTAACAGGTAGGCGGAAACGGAGGAATCGACACCGCCGGACATGCCGACGATCACTTTTTTCTGGCTGTTATCTGACATGGAATACTCACGACATTGAACTTCAAGGCGGCGTATTCTATCACGCCCCCCCACCATTGGCACCCTCTGTAAACGGCCAGTTAAATGCGCCGATGACATCCAGCGGCAGGCGTGCGCCTGACTGCCAGCAGCGAATGCTTTCCGCAACCAGCGGGGAGCGCAGGTTTGGCGCGTTCAGGATCTCGTCGGCGGTGACCCACAGGCAGCGGTCTATATCGTCATCCTGCGGCTCAGTGGCGCACGTTTCGCTAAGCTCAACGGCGAATAAAAAGCGCAGGAATGGGGTGCTGTCGGGCGCAATCCACTGGTGCATACGGATGAAGTGCTGGGGTTCAGCGTGAATACCGGTCTCTTCCCACAGCTCGCGTTTCGCTGCCTGCAGCAGGGTCTCATTGGCTTCAAGGTGTCCGGCAGGCTGGTTCCACAGCGCTTTGCCGTTAATGCTCTCTTCGACAACCAGGAATTTACCCCGGGCGTGGACCACGCAGGCAACCGTAACATGAGGTTTAAACATCATTTCTCCTTAAGGGGTGACGTCGCGCCATTCGCCGTTTGCCAGCGTTTCCAGCGTGTAGCTGCCCATGGCGTAGCGAATCAGACGCAGGGTAGGGAAGCCGACATGTGCGGTCATGCGGCGAACCTGACGGTTGCGGCCTTCGTAAAGGGTGATTTTGAGCCAGCTTGTCGGGATGGATTTGCGTTCACGAATCGGCGGATTGCGCGGCCACAGCCACTCCGGTTCATTCACGCGTTCAATACCTGCGGGCAGGGTTGGGCCGTCGTTCAGCGTGACGCCTTTGCGCAATTTTTCCAGCGTTTGTTCGTCCGGCTCGCCTTCGACCTGGACGAAGTAAATTTTGCCGGTGCGTTTGCCCGGCTGCGTGAGCCTCGCCTGCAGCGCGCCGTCGTTGGTTAAGACCAGCAGGCCTTCGCTGTCGCGGTCCAGACGCCCGGCTGCGTAGACGCCCTGAACGGGAATAAAATCCTTCAGCGTGCTGCGCCCGGCTTCATCGGTAAACTGCGGCAAAACATCGTAGGGTTTATTGAACAAAATAATCCGCTTTGGCTGGGTTTCTTGCGGTCTTCTGGCGGCTTGTCGTGAGCTGAATCGCTCAACCCGGTGTTTTGTAAAAGAAGTTTTCTTCATGGTATTTTCAGGCGTTATCAATTGCCGCATTATAGCCTAATAACGAAGACCTTTCATGGCGCAGGACAATCAGGTACTATCGAAGGGCTCATTACAATTTATTAACATAAGATCAGTAACAACCAGAAGCGCTCGAAGGAGAGGTTAATGGAAAGCAAAGTAGTTGTTCCGGCGGAAGGTAAAAAGATCACCCTGCAAAACGGCAAGATTAACGTTCCTCACAATCCGATTATCCCGTTCATTGAAGGTGACGGAATCGGTGTAGACGTTACCCCGGCGATGCTGAAAGTGGTTGATGCCGCTGTTGAGAAAGCCTACAAAGGCGAGCGTAAAATTTCCTGGATGGAAATTTACACCGGTGAGAAATCTACTCAAGTTTATGGCCAGGACGTCTGGCTGCCAGCAGAAACGCTGGACCTGATCCGCGACTACCGCGTTGCTATTAAAGGCCCACTGACGACGCCAGTTGGCGGCGGTATCCGTTCCCTGAACGTGGCACTGCGTCAGGAGCTGGACCTGTACGTGTGTCTGCGTCCGGTTCGTTACTATCAGGGCACCCCAAGCCCGGTTAAGCACCCTGAACTGACCGATATGGTTATCTTCCGCGAAAACTCAGAAGACATCTACGCGGGTATCGAATGGAAAGCGGACTCTGCTGACGCAGAAAAAGTGATTAAATTCCTGCGCGAAGAGATGGGCGTGAAGAAAATTCGCTTCCCTGAGCATTGTGGTATCGGCATCAAGCCATGTTCCGAAGAAGGGACCAAGCGTCTGGTGCGTGCGGCGATTGAATACGCTATCACCAACGACCGCGACTCTGTGACCCTGGTTCACAAAGGCAACATCATGAAGTTCACCGAAGGCGCGTTCAAAGACTGGGGCTACCAGTTGGCGAAAGAAGAGTTCGGCGGTGAGCTGATCGACGGCGGCCCATGGCAGAAGATCAAGAACCCGAACACCGGCAAAGAGATCGTCATTAAAGATGTGATCGCCGATGCGTTCCTGCAGCAGATCCTGCTGCGTCCTGCAGAATACGACGTGATTGCCTGTATGAACCTGAACGGTGACTACATTTCTGACGCCCTGGCAGCGCAGGTTGGCGGTATCGGTATCGCCCCTGGCGCGAACATCGGTGATGAATGCGCCCTGTTCGAAGCGACACACGGTACTGCACCAAAATACGCGGGTCAGGACAAAGTGAACCCAGGCTCTATCATCCTGTCTGCAGAAATGATGCTGCGTCATATGGAATGGTTCGAAGCCGCAGACCTGATCGTTAAAGGTATGGAAGGCGCGATCAACGCGAAAACCGTAACTTACGATTTCGAACGTCTGATGGAAGGCGCTAAGCTGCTGAAATGCTCAGAGTTTGGCGACGCGATTATCGCGAACATGTAATCCAGATTCTGGGTTAAACAAGAGCGGGAACCGATTGGTTCCCGTTTTTATTATTAGTATTCGAAGGGTTATCAAAATTTTATCAAAATAGTTTATCAAAACATAAGGTTTTAGTAACATTATCTTAGTCACTTATAAGGAAAGAATCATGTCAGCTAATGATGCGAAAAAACTTGCGGACAAACTGTTCCCGATCATAAAAGATGATGATGTTGCAATAATTGATATCCCCCCCGAACAACGCCGCTTACACACAGAAACTTATGATTTCTCAATTTCGACACTTGTAGAATATCTTAGGAATGGCGCAGTTTTTATTCCCGAATTCCAACGTAAATACGTATGGAATCGTGGTCAAGCCTCAAGATTGATTGAATCATTGATTATACAATGCCCAATTCCAGTTATTTATCTTAACCAAGAGAAAGATGAAAAATTATCAGTTATTGATGGTAATCAACGACTCACTTCTATAAAGCTTTTTATAGAGGACGGCTTTGAATTACAGGGGTTGACAGCATACCCTGAATTAGAAGGGAATCTTTTTTCGTCACTAGATCCGCGTTTTAGACGACACATTTTGAACCGCACTTTAAGATGTATAACAATTCTTAAAGAAACTCACCCTCAAATTAAAATTGATGTATTTGAAAGAATCAATACTGGTGCGGTACAGTTAAATCCACAAGAAATTCGACACGGCGTTTATCATGGGCCGTTATTTACCATGATTGATGAAATTAGCGAAGAAAAAGTTTGGATGGATTTAGTTGGAATGAAAAACGATACGCGAATGAAAAATAATGAGCTTGTTTTGAGAGCATTCGCGCTATCATATTCAGAACATCCGTATAGAAAACCTCTTAAGCGGTTCCTGAATAACTTTAGCGCTGATTTTAAAGATGTCTCCACAGAAAGAGTTCTCGAGTGGAAGAGTCAGTTTTTGACAGCACTAAATAATATAAATAAATTATTTGGGAAAAAAGCTTTTAGAGTATTAAACCCTAACTTAGAACCACAGGTTAAAAACTTCAACTCTGCTCTTTTTGATGCTGTTATTGTTGCATTTATGACTGGAGATTATAATCGTAACCGTATCCAAAACTTAAGTGAACCGGAGCGTATCGCTTTTCTTACGCGTTTCCAACAGGTTTTATCTGACCAAAGATTTGAAGAGTCAATAACATCTGGTACTAGTGCAACGCAGCTAGTGACGCACCGTATAAATACAATGAAAAACTTTATACAAGAGTGTTTTCAATAATGGCATATGTTAAAAGTGCTGCTAGGAAAGATTTTGAGAACATATATAATACTCTACTCGAACAGGCTGTTTTTGCCTCTAAGCAGAAACAATTGAGAGCAGATATCATACAGTGCGTTTATAATAATGCTATTTTCAGACTTTCTGCTGCGTTTGAAGATTATATTAAAGCGATTTTTGAAGACTGGATCGATATGCTAGAAAAGCATGATGGGTGTTTGTCAGATTTGCCAGAAGAGTCAGTGTCTTATGCACTTTTGAAACATCATGAAAATATGTTTCTCCAGTTCTTGTTAAATGGTTCGGAAGGAAAAGTTATTAATGAAATCTCAACAAAAAAAATCTTGACAAAAAAACTATGTCTTGAGGGTTCGCCTGTAAAAGACTTAATTAAAACGAATCAACTTGTAATGGATAAAAAATATCCGTCACAAAAAAACCTCAAACAACTATTTAACCGCTTCGGATTTAAAGATATATTTAAAGACATGGCAGTCAAAGGAAAGAAAGACTACAAGTTATTATTGCAGTCTTTTTCAGATAGCAGAACAGAGCTAGCACATTCGTATTCTTCTATGCCAATGAGTAAGCAGACAGTTAAAGATAATTTTAATAATGTTTATGAGATCGTTAGGGTTATTGATAGAGTTCTTTATTCACACGTTTGTAACAAAAGTGGAAGTAGGTATTGGAAAGTTGCATCTTTAGCTCTCTAACTGTTGATGATATAACACCAACCCTTACCACGATCATCATGATAGTGGGCTGTTTGTTTAGGTGACTTGATCTGCCCCCAGGAGTAGATACAACATTCAGCTAGTAATGTCGGTTGGTTTTTCTTCATATTTCCTGTTTCGCCAGTCCGTTGCGAATTCAGCTGGTGTCTGGTAATCCAGCGATGAATGGGGACGGCTCTCGTTATAATCCTGCCGCCAGTCATTAATCGTTTTCCGGGCATGAAGAATATCGCTGAACCAGTGTTCATTCAGACACTCATCGCGAAAGCGTCCGTTAAAACTCTCAATAAATCCGTTATGCGTTGGCTTACCAGGCTGGATAAGCCGTAGTGCCACACCATGCTCAAAGGCCCATTGATCGAGTGCGCGGCAGGTAAATTCCGGGCCCTGATCGGTTCTTATTGTCGCCGGATAGCCCCGAAACAGCTCGATGCTGTCCAGAATACGCGTGACATGAACGCCTGAAATACCAAAAGCAGCCGTGATCGTCAGACACTCCTTCGTGAAATCATCCACACAGGTCAGGCACTTGATCCTCCGACCGTTGGCCAGTGCGTCCATAACGAAATCCATCGACCATGTCAGGTTCGGCGCATCCGGGCGCAGAAGCGGAAACCGTTCGGTTGCTAGCCCTTTACGGCGTCGTCTGCGTTTTACGCTCAGTCCATTAAGGTGGTAAATACGGTATACCCGCTTGTGATTGACGTGAAGGCCCTCCCGACGCAGCAGCTGCCAGATGCGGCGGTAGCCAAAACGCCTGCGCTCCAGTGCCAGCTCAGTGATGCGCCCTGATAAATGCGCATCAACTGCCGGACGCTGAGCCTCATAGCGGCAGGTCGACAGGGACAAACCCGTAAGCCTGCAGGCACGACGTTGCGACAGACCGGTCGCATCACACATAAACTCAACCGCTTCCCGCTTCTGGCCTGTCGTTAGTACTTTCGCCCCAGAGCCACCTGAAGTGCGTCCTTATCCAACATGGCTTCGGCAAGTAGCTTCTTGAGGCGAGCGTTCTCCTCTTCAAGAGATTTAAGCCGCTTCACCTCAGGAACTTCCATGCCACCAAACTTCTTGCGCCAGGTGTAGAAAGTGGTATCGGAAATGGCGTGCTTACGGCAGAGCTCACGGGCAGAAACTCCGGCTTCCGCTTCGCGAAGAATACTGATGATCTGTTCGTCGGAAAAACGCTTCTTCATGGGGATGTCCTCATGTGGCTTATGAAGACATTACTAACATCGGGGTGTATTAATCAACGGGGAGCAGGTCAATGTTACGGTACTCGGCGTTCTTACATATACGCTTAACTAGGTTAAAGACGATAAATGGCCTGTAATGTAGCGTGTAAATACCGGTGGTTATTCCCCCATTTTTCCCCAATGATTCCCCGAACAAAATTTAAACATAAAAAAACCAGCCATAAGAGGCTGGTTTTCAATGTGTTTTTGGTCGGCACGAGAGGATTTGAACCTCCGACCCCCGACACCCCATGGTAGTGCAACAGCAATGATTACAGAGACTCGAACCACTTTATATGGTCAATTACAGTAGAAACAGTCATTTTAGTGGCTTGGCTGTTAGCCTGTGTTGTGGCGGTAACACGCCCACGAGATTGTTTCTCTTGTAACACGCGTTTTCTGTCAGCTAATGACGCAACAACTTGTTTTTGTGCTTTTTCGATGTACATGACATGTATCTCCCTCAAAGTTTCAATAAGGGTAGTTTCAAGATCCGTAAAATAATTTTGGTTTAATGGTAGCATTGTCCCATGGGCCGCATGGTTTTGCACCCATTCAAGTTTGTGCACTTTACCACCAGAACATACATCTTGGCTATAAGCATAATTCATTGCACAGACAATGCCACAAGAATGAGCAAAAGTTCTCGGTGGAACTTTGTTCCTTTTTTTACGGCTATAGACGCTAGCATGATAGTAGAAAGAACCTGCATAGTAGCCGCCACTGCCAAAGGAGTATATGCCATTCCCTTTATAATCAGGGTAATAGGTATGAGCTTTTGACTTCAGAACGCCGTTAGACAGTAAGAAAGTTATTGAGTCATAGTCAAGCTCGAAGTGATCCTCATACATTTTAAAAAGGGTAAAAAATTGCGGAGGAGAGATCAGTTGACTGAGAAAAGCCTGATGAAGAACAATTGCAATATGACTTCCCGCCTGTAGTGTCACTAGCATCTCACCAGTGCTAGGCGATTTATGAAAAACGTACTTACTTTCGCGTATATCTTTGATCTCATTGCCATTTATTGACCATCTTGAATCGCAAGCAGCAAAAACACCCGGTTTGTAAAATACGGTAGTCATTAAGAGATCCGCTTATTCTTTTAATCATCGTAGTTTTAAGGTTTTTTGTAATCAAAGTCTAATCCTTTTTACAAAAAAGTGTTGGTTTTCAGCATGTTCTATAATGATTAAGGGATTGGAAATTCAATTTCCCTTTTTTTTCATTAAGTTACATGCTAGCTGTTGTGAATGTTGCTGAGAGATCCTCTTACTAAAATGGTTATCAAAACCAAAAAATAATTAAGTACAATCATCAGGTTAGCATGTGCCTAAAAATGTGTGACGAGAGCAATATTTCAGATATTTTTACTTTAAAATCAATGCATCATGAATGATTTCATGAAATAATGCTGCGTCATATGGAATGGTTCGAAGCCGCAGACCAGATCGTTAAAGGTATGGAAGGCGCGATCAACGCGAAAACCGTAACTTACGATTTCGAACGTCTGATGGAAGGCGCTAAGCTGCTGAAATGTTCAGAGTTTGGCGACGCGATTATCGCGAACATGTAATCCAGATTCTGGGTTAAACAATAGCGGGGGCCTGAGGGTTCCCGTTTTTTTTGCCTCTGCCTGCGGGAGACAACACGATGCTAGCTACTATTCTTATCGCTGTCGTTGCACTCATCCATCTCTACATTCTTGTGCTGGAAATGTTCCTGTGGAATACCAAAACAGGGCACAAGGCCTTTAATCTGCGTCCTGATTTTGCGCGCGATACCCGCGTACTGGCCGCGAATCAGGGGCTGTATAACGGTTTTCTGGCGGCAGGTCTGCTCTGGAGCCTCTGGCTCGGCGAAAAGGGTATTCAGGTGGCCATCTTCTTCCTGGCCTGCGTGCTGATCGCCGGGCTCTTTGGCGCAGCCACCGCCAGCCGGAAAATTTTGTATGTACAGGCCGTACCCGCTCTCGCGGCGCTGCTTGCGTTGCTCATCTGAAGCAATGCTTTGGTTGAGATAAGGCGTCCGATATACTGATGGCTTCACCCTTACAGGTTAGCAACGAGACAGTTATGAACAACGATATCCCACTGAAATATTATGACATTGCCGATGAGTACGCGACGGAAGCCGCAGAGTCCGTCGCTGAGTCAGAGCTCGACGCGCTGGCACATTATTTCCAGCTGCTGCTTACCCGTTTATCGAATAACGAGGAGATTAGCGAGGAAGCCCAGCAGGAGATGGCCGCTGAGGCCGGGATCCGTGCGGGGCGCATTGATGATATTGCGAACTTCCTCAATCAGTGGGGAAATGAATAGCCTGCTTCAAAAACCGTTATGCTGATGCTTTGCGATACAGCTAAGCATCACGCTATCGGACCACATGCACTTTTTCCGCAGAATATGCGAAGCGGGGGCGTCGATAAGCAGCGCGAAAATAACGGTCAGGCAAAAGAGTACCACTGGGAATAGTAAGGATAATTTCACGTTTTTAACCAAAATATGAGTGTGCTTCAGGGTAATCTACCGTCTGATTGTGACGACTATATGTTTTTGCGTAAAAAATTGAAATGCCCGACTGAAAAAAACGGGCACGCCAGTTTTGAATTACGGTGTGACGCCGGTGAGTTGCTTCGCCAGTTCGCTGCGGGTGAGTGCTTTTGAAAAATACCATCCCTGGATCAGGGCATCGGGATATCTGTCCGCAATAAAGCGATATTGAATTTCATTTTCCACGCCCTCGAATACAAGCGTTTTATTCAATCTTGCAAGAGCATCGCTGAAGATAGCGAAGATGTTTTGCTTATAATGCTCGCTGATGCCGTCAACCAGCGACTTATCAATTTTGATTTCATCATATTCAAGCAGCGACAGGCGGGCGAGGTTCGAGTTTTGCACGCCAAAATCATCTATTGATATTTTAACGCCGAGCGATTTGAGCTCCCGACAGAACCCCTCGAGGATATCTGCCGTTGAAACGGCTTTCTCAGAGAGTTCGACCTTCATCAGGGAAAGGGGAAGGTGATTGGCAAAACACGCACGACGCAAAATGGTAATGAACTGTCCATCTTCAATTTCCTTCCGCCCAACGTTGATTGAGACTATCAGCTGGTGTTTTATTGCCAGTGGGGCAATTTCGGAAAGGGATTTTTCGATAATATTACTATAATATTTTTTATACAGACCAATCTTCTTAATTAATGGAATAAACAGCTCCGGAGAGACGTCCCCGTGCTTTTGATCGCGCCATCTCGACAGAACTTCAACACCCACGATTTTTTTATCGTGAATGCGGATAATGGGCTGATAGTTAACGCAGATGGTATTCGTGATGACGGCTTTGATCAGCGTGCGTTCCAGAGAAAAACGATCTTCATAGATTCGGAAGATAAACAACGTAATCGCGATCCAGATCAAACAGAGAATGACCGCAAGAAGCGCAAAGATAAACGGAGGTAACGAGGCCAGCCCAGCGTCATGATGCTTCACGATGACGCACAGGTCCCAGAAGGCGCTGCACTGCGTCAGGGTCAGGGTAAACAACGTCGAATGCAGCCAGCTCTGCTGATTTAGCTCCGGAGCGGCCGAAAAAAAGACTCTGCCGAAGTCTTTCGTGGTAGCACTTAGCGAATAACTTGCGGTAACCGGGCTGAATTTATCGTAAGCATAGCGGGAGGTGAAGATAATAATATTGTTATAAATTGCCGCGTTGCCCGTGAAAAAGTCTTTTCGCGAAAACTGGGCCAGGAGAAAGCCTCTCGGCGTTTTATGCAGTTCTGCAGGAAGTGCAACGGGCGTTGCGAGTTTCCCCCAAAAAGCGGTACAGACTATTTTTCCCTTTTCGATAAAACCAATATCGCCAAAATAAAGATTATTAAGCTTGATTTGTCTGTAGCTATCAAGGCTGGCTTTATCACATCCCTGCGTCGTTATGCTTTTTAGGCCCAGCGCAACGTTTTGGGACAGGTCTTCTGAATAATGTAAAAGGGTTCGGGATATTTCGAGCTGTTTGCTCTTCTGCTGTCCTGTGATGACAGCATTGACGGCATAAAGAGACAGGAAGACCAGAAGCGTTGAAACGATAGCAACGGCAATGCGCTTTTTCATTTTCCAGATATCCAGTCCGCTCCCTGATTTCACAAAGCTTAACACAGCCAGGGCAAGGAACAAGCCTGATAGTCACGTCATGTGAGCAAATTCGGGCAGGTGAACTCATACGAAAGCATCAGTTTTTTAAGACAATTCTCAGCTAAGCTATTTTCATTGTCATAAGCAACGCCGGATTAGCACAGGCTTTTCTTCTAGTACATCCATGCTTGTTTTTTCTATTAAGGAAAACATCATGCGCAACGTGATGATCCCTATTATGAGTGCCCTGTTTCTTTTTCTGAGCGGCATTCTGATTATTAACTGGCAGCTATGGCAGATGGCGAAGCTGAGTAATAGTCATGCCGCGACGGCAAGCACCCAAAAAATAGAAAGTATTCTGGCTGAAGCAGTCAGTGCGGCCAGCACGGCGAAGCGCGTTGCGGAGCAGGGGTGTACCAGTAGCGGACAGCTGGCGTTGGGGACGGAAGCCGCGCTAAAACCGCATCTGCGCGCCATCATGATCCAGCAGCAGGGCAGAATCATCTGTACTTCCCTTCCCGGGAATGGCGTATTGATTATTCACCCTGAGACCTTACCTGCCGAAAAGTTGATGCTGCTACCCGGCAATCGGCTGGTGAACGGCATGCCGGTGCTTGTCTTTCAGATGCCCGTTGCGGGAGGGCGCGTCATGGTCAGCATCAGCGACGCGCATTTGCAGGATGCCATTACGAGCGCATCAAATAGCGTTGGCCTGGGACTGGTTGTCGGCGAAAGAATGTTTACCCGCAGCGGTGATGTGACCGGCTGGAAAGCGGCCTCGTGGGCGGGGTCACTTACGACATCTTCGCAGTTCCCCTTTAGCCTGGCCTGGCAGCCTCCTGCCTTTTTTAGCCTGACGCGGCTACTGCAGCAGGGATGGAGCCTGATACTGCTTATTCTTGCGTTATCCGTGGCGGTGGGCATTTTGATCCGTCGTTACAAGGGGAAAAGCACCTCATTCGAAGACGATTTGCGCAAAGCCATTTTGCAGGGGGAGATCGAGCCTTATTATCAGCCGATCGTGAACGGGGATACCGGCGGGTTGTACGGCGTTGAGGTCCTGGCGAGATGGAAACATCCAAAATCAGGCTTTATCCCGCCGGATGTCTTTATTCCGATTGCCGAACGTAGCGGTTTAATTATCCCGTTAACCAAAGGGTTGATGGCGAAAGTGGTCGCACAGCTTAAACCACTGTTGCCTAAGCTACCGGACGGGTTTCATATCGGGGTGAACATCAGCGCCAGACACATCAATGCACCTTCCTTTATCGGGGACTGTCGCGTCTTCGGGAAGGGGTTTCAGGGTAAAGAAGTCAAACTGGTTCTCGAGGTGACCGAGCGTGAACCGCTGATCGATAATCCTCACCTGGTGGAAAACCTCAACATGCTGCATAACGCCGGTTTTGTTATTGCCCTTGATGATTTTGGTACGGGTTATTCCGGGCTGTCATGCCTTAATGCGCTTGCCATTGATTATATTAAAATTGATAAAAGCTTTGTGAACCGGGTTTCAGAGGAAAAGGACTCAACGATCCTGCTGGACTGCGTCATTGATCTGGCGAAAAAACTCTCATTGCGCATTGTAGCTGAAGGAGTAGAAACAAAAGAGCAGCTGGAGTATCTCAACCGTAATGAGATAACCCTGTTACAGGGATATTATTTTGGTAAGCCCGTCTCCTATATCGATTTTATTAAAGTCATTTTATCTAAACCCAGGGAGATCGTAAGTTTGTAAATCAAAATAAAGGCAAGCTTCCGTTGTCTGCTTAAGTGCAATTCATTTTCCTCTTATCCCGAGCTTTGTTACAGTGACAAGAGTTGTCAGCCAGGGATGTCAGGCGTGATAAGGTGGAAAAGCTCGTGCATGTGAAAAATACTTTTTACACAACAACCATTACCGTCATCATTGTTTCATTGATCCTCTCGCTGTCGCTCGCCGTCCAAATAGCCACGTCCAGACAGCAGTCAATCCAGCAAATTAATACCAGCGTTGCTAACCTGAGCCATACCCTTGATGTCTACACCGAGGGGATCATGCGCCAGAGTGAAATGTTAATTACTACCGTTTCCGACATAATCGAAATTTATGGTATGACCCCGCAGCAGGCGACCAATATTCAGCACGTGATCAATAATCAGGATAACCTTCTTACCCAGATTAATAATGTGGTTGTTTACAACGCTCAGGGCGATATCTTCACCGCACTGCATGAAAGTTTTACCGGGTCACGCAAAGGCTCGGACAGAGAGTTTTTTATCTATCACAAAGAAAATAAAACTCAGCAGATTTTTATTGGGGAGCCGGTGGTAAGCAGAACCAATGGCAAATGGGTTATCACCATCAGTCGACGCCTTGAAACCGAGAGCGGGGCATTTAACGGAGTGGTGGTGGTGACGCTGGGTATCGAAAATTTTCTGGCACTCTACGGGCAGATTAATATCGGTCACTCGGGCGTCATCGGCTTAACGACGCAATCAGGCGTGCTGCTGGTCCGTTATCCCTTTAAAAATACTTATATCGGCACGATTGTTTCTGATTCACCGCTATTCAGGAAATATCTCAAGGTACAAAATTCGGGGATAGCCAGCTCCATCTCACGGTTTGATAAAATCGAGCGCATTTATGCCTACGAGAAAAACAGACGCTACGGACTGGTCACCACCGTGGCCGTTAGCATTGATGAAGCCCTTGCACCCTGGCGCAAACAGGCCATTCAGCTGGCGGTGCTCATTTTCGTGTTCACGGCGATCCTCATTGTGGCGTCATACTTCCTGTATTCCGACCTGTCCCGAAAAACAAGGGATAACAAAGCGCTGAAGATTATTGCCTCAGAAGATGCGTTGACCGGGCTGTACAACCGCCGCTTCTTTGATGAAAAAATCCTCTCGGAAATCACTATGTGTGCTGAGCATGACGCACCGATTTCGATACTGATCGTAGACGTGGATTACTTCAAAAAATACAACGATAACTACGGTCATCCGGAAGGGGACCGGTGTCTGGCAATGCTCGGAAACAGCCTCAGGGAGAGCCTTACGCGTGATAATCAGATTGTGGCGCGATACGGCGGAGAAGAGTTTGCGCTGATATTGCCGGATACGGATATCCAGGATGCGCTCCGACTGGCGCAGACGATTATTCGCAATGTGTTTTCCCTGCAAATTGCGCATGCTTTTAGCCCCTTCGGACGGGTAACGGTCAGCGTCGGGATTTCTACCGCACGTGCCGTCGACATCGCTGGCAGCCAGCAAAATATCATTATTGCCGCTGACCAGGCCCTCTATCAGGCAAAGCGCGCAGGACGTAACCGTTACGCGTTTGTTGGGGTATGAGCAGAAAAAAAAGCCCACTCAGGAGTGGGCAAGAAATACTGGAAGCAATGTGAGCAATGTCGTACTGAATACCTGAGTATTTCGCTCAACTATTCAGTGTTGAGAAAGATAATCTTTCTCAACAAAAGATGCAACCCCACAGTTTATGTGGCACGCTCTTTTTGTTGATGAATAATCACTCACTCTCTCATTGTGACGCCTATCACAAATTTCCTTTCTGAAATCCTGTGCTATTCTTTTTTGTGTCGTTGATTTAATGACAAAAACCATACAGAGAGGAAAGTTATGGGAATTTTATCCTGGATTATCTTTGGGCTTATTGCGGGTATTCTGGCGAAGTGGATCATGCCGGGCAAAGATGGCGGTGGGTTTATCGTCACCGTAATACTGGGTATTGTCGGCGCAGTAGTCGGCGGCTGGATCAGTACGCTGTTCGGTTTTGGCAAAGTCGATGGCTTTAACTTCGGCAGTTTCGCCGTCGCGGTGATTGGTGCGCTGGTTGTTCTGTTTATCTACAGAAAAATCAAAAGCTAAGGCTTAAAAGCGTTGAAAAAAGGCTGCCAGATGGCGGCCTTTTTACGTATTGGCGTTTACCACCAGCCAAGCTGGGTGCCGGCAAACGCCGCGATGGCAACGATCAGCATAATGAGGGTCGTTTTTCTCATTTATGCCCCAGGCGCCGCGTAACCACCGACAAAAAACCACGCTAAAAAAATCACCGCCGTTATAAAAATAACGACCGGGAAGAGGATCCCTATTCTCATATCATCACCTGTTTCGGTTTTTGTAACGCCGTAGAGTGTACGGGGTTAATCCATAGTGAGAAAGCGTGTTTTGCTTTTTCCTTTCTTATCCTGATACATCGCGACATCCGCGTCGCGTAATGCGCTGTCAGGATCGGTTGCGGCAGGGTCCACTTCGATAACGCCGAGGCTGGCGCCCGGATAAATAATATGAACGCTGCCCAGCCAGTATTCGCCTGCGATACAGGCGCTGAGGCGCGTTTTGAGCAGCGTAACCTGCGCGTTATCTCCGTCCTCGTGGAGCTGGCTCAGCGATGCGACCAGAAATTCATCACCGCCCAGTCGGCCGATAATATCGTCCTCCTGTTTCTCTTCCGTCAAACGCTTGCCCACTTCTATCAGGAACTGGTCGCCAGCCTCATGGCCGTAACGATCGTTAATCAGTTTGAAATCATTCAGATCGATGAACGCGATGATGGCGTTACGCTTAAGGTGCCGGGCCAGAGAAAACAGCGTGGTCAGATCTTCAAAAATGGCGCGACGGTTGGGTAAACCGGTAAGGGCATCCGTGTAGGAGTGCGCGATGAGGGCCGCATTGGCTTCGCGAAGCTGGGTTACCAGCGACTCTTTCTGAATGGACTGGGCGATCAGCCCGGCGAAGAGCTTCAGAACCTGTTCCCCGCGCTCGCTAAGCGGCTTTCTGGCCGTGCTGGTGGCGCAGAGCGTACCGTAGAGTGAACCATCCGCAAGATGGACAGGAATACTCATGTAGGTCGTAATGCCAAGCGCTTTTGCGGCTTCACACTCGGGCCAACGTTCGGGTACGTCATTGCTGAATAACGTGTCACTGTCCAGCGCACGCTTGCACAGCGTCTCGTCCCATGGGACGCTCAGACCCTCCGGGATCGTCATCTGCTTGCTGTTGCGGGCGTAGAGGATGTGCTGCAGCCGCGCCTCGATATCGACCTTCGTCAGGTAGGTCGACTCCATGTCGGTGACAATCTCCAGCATCTCCAGCAGCTGGCGAACGAGGCTTTCAAGGGACTGCTCGGTGGCAAGGGTTTCTGAAACGCGAGCGAGGATAAGATCCGACATGACGTAGAATGACTCCCAGGCAGAAGACGTCTGCATCTGCATGTTATGCTGAGTTTTGAGGCTTCAGGCATAGTAAAACATGAATACAGAAAATTTAATATATGCAGGGAGAGGGCAGCATGCGTGAAAAAAAGCCCCGTTGTTGAGAACGGGGCAAAGACATCTTGATTACGGAATGATGTTCTCTGGTCATATCGAGAACATGCCACACTATAGTGCTGAAAAGTGCAGTTAAAATGGAGAAATCATGGAGAACGCGGCGATGACCCGTTACCCTTAGGGTGTAATGACGTCAAAAGGATCAATGAGATGAGATTTCTGCTTCTGGCGCTGGCGCTTCCCCTGACCGCCTGTACCGCAAAACCCACGCCACCCGATGCGCCGAAACCGCCGCACGTTATTGGTATGGCGAACCCGGCCTCCGTCTACTGCCTGGAGAAAGGCGGGGAACAGATCCCGGTTCAAAGCCCGCAGGGCGTTCGCACCGAGTGCAAATTACCGGGCGGGGAAGTGATCGATGAATGGACGCTCTATCGTCGCGATCGTCCGCAACCCACCAGGTGACAGACGGATACCGCCTGCGATACACTTCTCTTTAGGATTAATCTTAGCCAGTTTCTGGCATTCGTTTCCGCGAGAGAAGTATGTTTCAGCTAAAACCGGGCAGCATGGCGATGATCGTGGGTGCCCGCACGGCGTCAGGCCGTCGCAATATTGGTAAATCTGTTGAACTATTTGGCCTCTGCCAGCCTGGTCTGCGTTTTGTTAACCCGGTCAACGGCGTGATGACGCAATTACCGGCCACCGCAGATCGCGCGCTTTGGCTGGTGACGGGTGATGTCTACGCCTTTGACAACCAGCACGGCTTTGCGTTTGTACGCGCCGAACATCTGATGCCGCTCACCCCGGATGAAGCGCCGCAAATTCTGGATGAACTGACGATCGGCTGATCACAGATGACGCAGCCAGTCGGCTAAGATCAGGGCGTGATTTTGCTCCGTGTTTTTGGCAGCAAAGAGCAGGGTGACGGTCTGCCTGCGCGCCAGCGTCGCCAGACGCACTCCCTCGTTAGCATGCTGCGCAAGCTCTTCCCGATAGGCCTTACTGAAGGCGGTGAAATCAATGGTTTCGCTATGAAAGGCCTTGCGTAGTTCATTCGAGGGCGTGAGCGCTTTACACCATTCGTCATAAACGAGGTCCGTTTTTTTAACCCCGCGAGGCCAGAGCTTGTCCACCAGCACCCGATAGCCGTCGTCCGGAACTGCCTGTTCGTAAACGCGTTTGCACTGAATCATGATTTCACCCTCCCAATTTAAGGTATTGTGATAATTGCAAAAGATCGGTAGTCTGAGGTTCCTTATGTTATCTGATAATACTCTGGCATAAGGAACCTTTCATGGAACACCTCCCGGTTAAAACGACGCTGCGCATTGCGCTTGTTGGCGATTACAATCCCAATGTTATTGCGCATCAGGCGATCCCGCTGGCCATTGACGACGCCGCCGCAGTCCTTGACCTCACCGCCGATTACGACTGGCTGGCCACCACGGAGCTGACTAGCCCTGAAGATCTGGTGGGCTACGATGCCATCTGGCTGGTTCCTGCCAGCCCCTACAAAAACACCGAGGCCGCTTTTATCGCCGCGCGCTACGCCCGTGAAAACAGCATTCCGTTCCTGGGCACCTGCGGCGGGTTCCAGCATGCGCTGATTGAGTATGCCCGAAACGTGCTGGGCTGGGCCGATGCGGCACACGCTGAGACGGATACCGAAGGCACCATGGTGATTGCGCCGCTGACCTGCTCGCTGGTGGAAAAAACCGATGCTATTGAACTGCGCAAAAATACGCTGATCGCCAAAGCGTACGGCAAACCGGAAATTGAAGAGGGGTATCACTGTAACTATGGCGTGTCGCCGGCGTTTGCACAGGCGCTGGAAAGCGGTGATATGCATGTTACGGGCTGGGACGATCGGGGGGAAATTCGCGCCGCGGAGCTGGTTACGCACCCGTTCTTCGTGATCACCTTATTCCAGCACGAGCGTGCCGCGCTCGAAGGGCGTCCGGTCGTGCTGGTGCAGGCGATGCTGCGCGCCGCTCGCGGGTAAAAAAGGCAGACCCGAGGGTCTGCCACACTGTTTAACGGGGCGCGATCTCCCGGTCTCGCCCGGCTAAGATGCCGCAGAGGGCCATTATCACGGCGGCCAGGGCGCAGCCCAGAAGCGGGATTTGCCAGTCTCCCGCGCTATCGTGAATTTTCCCCATCAGCGGGGGACCGCAGGCGGCGAGCAGATAGCCAATCGACTGCGCCATGCCGGACAACGCCGCCGCCTGGTGTGCAGAACTGGCGCGCAGACCGATGAACGTCAGGCCGAGGATCATCGTTGCCCCTGTGCCAAAGCCAAACACCAGCGTCCACATAACCGCCATGCCCGGCATAAACCATAATCCCGCCGCGCTTATCGCGCACATCAGCGCCACCGCGCCTGCGATCGCCCGCTGGTCTTTCAGACGGTGAAGGATCAGCGGAACGGCGAGTCCCGGCACGGCCGTAGCCAGCTGCAACAGACCGTGCACCGAGCCGGCCTGCGCTTCGCTGTAGCCGTGGCTCAGCAGTATCGCCGGCAGCCAGCCGATGATGACGTAGTAAATCAGCGAGTTTATCCCCAAAAAGAGCGTGACCTGCCAGGCGAGGGCCGAGCGCCAGATCGCGCGGTTATGTAGCGCGCCTGCGGCCGTTACCGTTGCGACGTGTTTCTGACGCCACTGGGGCAGCCAGAGCAGCAGCGCGACCAGCGGAAACGCCATCAGCATCAGCAGCGCGCCATGCCAGCCGGCGCTACCCTGTGCCAGGGGAACGATCATTGCCGAACCGAACGCCGCCGAGACGCCCATCGTCAGGGAATAGGCGCCGGTGAGCTTCGCCACCTGGCCGGGAAAATCACGCTTAATTAATCCGGGTAACAGCACGTTCCCGAGCGCAATACCGCAGCCGACGATCGCCGTTCCGGTGAAAAGCAAAGCGGCGGAAGGCAGGGAGCGAACGGCAATCCCGACGCAAATCAGCAGCAGGGCGATAAACAGGCTGCGCTCCATGCCGATACGCCGGGCAACGCCCGCGGCGAGCGGCGAGACAATGGCGAAAGCCAGCAGGGGCAGGGTGGTCAGCAGACCGGTTTGCGCCGTACTTAAGCCATAATCAAGACGAATTGTATCGAGCAGCGGCGCTGCGCCGGTAAAGGTGACGCGAAGCGTAGTGGCAATCATCAGGATGCCTGCAACCAACAGCGCGCCGTGTTTTCCTGAGGTGCGAATAGCAGTAGTCATTATGTTCTCATACGTTCAAGCGAGCGCACACAATACCCATTTTATCAGCGGTTGAAATCAGGCTAAAATGACAGTTTATCGCTAATATCGGACAAACTGATGATTGGTCTGGGACTGGAAGGCTACGATCCTGATAGCCAGTACGATGCGGCCGTCGCATTTCGCATTCAGGTAGTGGCGGAGGAACAGTATATTCCCCGGCATCATCACCGTAAGGGGCAGCTGATTCTTGCCCTCGGCGGCGCAATCACCTGTGAAGTGGAAAATGCCATGCTTATGGTGCCACCTCAGTATGCCGTCTGGATCCCCGGCCAGATGCCGCACAGCAACAGGGCCACGCCGGGCGCGCAGCTCTGCTTTTTGTTTATTGAGCCGGGGGCCGTCAGCCTGCCCGAGCGCTGCTGTACCCTGAAAATCTCCCCCCTGGTGCGGGAGCTGATTTTATCGCTCGCGGAAAAATCTCGTGAACAGCTGCAGCTCGCGGCCACCTCGCGTCTGGTGGACGTCCTGTTTGACGAGCTGCCGCTCCAGCGTCAGGAGCATCTGCAGCTGCCCGTCTCGCCCCATCCCAAAATTCGGCTGATGAGCGAGAAAATGGCGGAAGAGCCCGCCGCCTGGCAGACGCTGGCGCAGTGGGCGAGCCACTTCGCCATGAGCGAACGCAGCCTGGCGCGGCTGGTGGTGAAAGAGACCGGTTTAAGCTTTCGCCGCTGGCGTCACCAGCTGCAGCTGATTGTGGCATTACAGCACCTGATCGGCGGGAAATCGGTACAGCAGGTGGCCCAGTCACTGGGCTATGACTCTACCACCGCGTTTATCACCATGTTCAGAAAGGGACTGGGCCAGACGCCAGCGCGTTATATGGCCAGCCTGACTACGACTTCCCGATAAACAGAGAGACAAGGCCTGCCGCAATCAGCGGGCCGACCGGCACGCCGCGAAAGAGCGCCACGCCCAGCACGGTGCCCACCAGCAGACCCGCCACCAGCGAGGGCTGGCTGCTCATCAGCGTGACGCCGCGTCCCCCCAGCCACGAAACAAAAATCCCCACCGCGATCGCCACCAGCGATTTCCAGTTTACGAACGAGTGCAGCAGGGTTGATGCGGGAAGGGTGCCGCTGGCGATCGGCGCCATTACCCCAATGGTCAAGATAATGATCCCGATGGTGAGGCCTTGTTTTTCTATCCACGGGAAAAAGGTATTTAACGGGGTCACGCGCACAATAATCAGCACCAGAATCGAGATGGCGACGGTGGTGTTATGGCTGACAAAGCCGAGCGCGGCCAGTGCCAGAAGAATGAGCAGAGTAGGGTCAAACATAGGGAATCCTTGCCAGAAAAATTGTTCTGTTTACTGTACGCGCAAACGCGGCAGAGAACAGTTTTAAAAAGATTTTATCGTTGTCATTACCTTGTCATTTACGCGGATTAAAACGAAAGCAGATATCGCAAAAGGGGGCGCCATCATGAACGATCACATGTTTGTTGAAACGCTGATTATCTCCTCATCGTTTTTCGCTATTGCCGCTATTCTCGTTGCCTCCGTGCTGTTTCTGGAACGAAAAGGCTGACAGGGCGTCAGCCACCGCAGTTACGCTCTATGGAAGGTGACAAGCTCAGGACGGGCGATGCGCAGGTAATCCTGGGTATCCATAATCACGGATTTCTCCAGCAGGCCGGCGTTAAACGCGATTTCGTCAAAACGCTCGAACAGCAGCGGGTCGGCAACCAGCGCCAGGTCAGGATGGAAGCTAAAGGGCGGGATAGCGCCGAAAACGCAGGCGGTCAGGGCATCGACTTCCGCCGGGCTGGCGAGGGAAGCTCTTAGCCCGCCAAAATGACTGGCAAGCTGGCTCAGGTCAGCCTGCAGATCGGCGGCGAGGATCGCCAGAACGTGTTTTTTTACGCCGTTTCCCTTCACCTTGCAGACCAGGGCTTTTGCGCCTTGCCGCAGATCGGTCCCGCGAATTTCACTTACCGCTTCGCATTTACCGACCGCCTCGTGCTCCATGACGCGAAACCGCGCGCCCTGCTCGGTGAGTAAGGTAATCAGTTGCTGGTGGGTTCCTGCCCCAATAACGTCATCATTCATAACGATTTCCCGGTGATAATCCAGTATGCAGCGTTCTACATTAGCACGGGATGAGCGGGGGCGAAAGAAAACAGCCAGCGGGCTCGCTGGCTGTTGGATTATGCGTTGCTGGTAGCAGACTGCTTGTGGAACAGCTCCCTGAACACCGGATAAATATCATCCTGGTCACGGATATGCTGCATGGCAAAATTGTCGAACATCGCCTGCAGATGCTCATATTCTCGCCACAGGGTCTGGTGCGCGCGGCGGGTGATTTCGATATAGCTGTAGTAACGCACGACCGGCAAAATTTTCTTCGCCAGAATCTCGTGACACAGCGGTGAGTCGTCGGCCCAGTTATCGCCGTCCGACGCCTGCGCAGCATAAATATTCCACTGCGCCGGGTCGTAGCGCTCTTTGACCACTTCATCCATCAGCTTCAGCGCGCTCGAGACGATGGTCCCCCCGGTTTCCTGAGAGTAGAAGAACTCATGTTCATCCACCTCCTTCGCCTGGGTGTGGTGGCGGATATAGACCACCTCCACGTTCTTATAGGTTCTGCTCAGGAACAGGTAGAGCAGGATATAAAAACGCTTCGCCATATCCTTGGTTGCCTGATCCATCGAGCCGGACACGTCCATCAGACAGAACATCACCGCCTGGCTAGAGGGCTCAGGGCGTTTTTCGTAGTTCTTGTAGCGCAGGTCAAAGGTGTCGATAAACGGTACCCGTTTGATCTTCGCCCTCAGCTCTGCAATCTCTTTACGCAGGCGCTCCTCTTCCAGCAGTTGCGCCGGTTCCGTGTTTTCCACCACCTTCAGGCTGCTCTCCAGCTCGCGCAGCTCGCGACGTTTTCCTGCCGTCATGGCCGTACGCCGCGCCAGCGAATTCTGCAGCGAACGTACGACGCTGATGTTGGCGGGCACGCCGTTGGCGGTATAGCCCGCGCGGTGAGTTTTATATTCATTAAGCTGACGATGCTGATTCTTCTTCAGATTCGGCAGCGCCAGGTCTTCGAACAGCAGGTCGAGATATTCATCTTTCGAAATCTGGAAGACAAATTCGTCCTGACCTTCACCGTCCTGGCTGGCCTGTCCCTGACCGCTTCCTGAACCACCTCCGCCGCCCTGAGGGCGCTCAATTCTGTCGTTCTGAACGAAGTGGTCATTACCTGGGTGTACGCGATGGCGCAGGCCGCCTCGCCCCTGATGAAACATCGGTTCGCTGATGTCATCGGTGGGGATGGAGACAGACTCGCCGCTGTCGACGTCGGTCACCGAGCGTTTGTTGATGGCCTCGGAGATAGACTGTTTAATTTGCGCTTTATAACGACGCAAGAAGCGCTGGCGGTTCACCGTGCTCTTGTTTTTGCCGTTAAGACGCCGGTCAATAAACCAGGTCATATACCCCCCGTACTGCATTTGCCAACTTGCATTTTGTAGGCCCGGCAGGCTCTAAGCGCCGCCGGGCACTTGTTTTAAGACGATTTACGCACGCGCAGGTACCATTCGCAGAGCAGGCGCACCTGTTTGCGGGTGTAGCCTTTTTCCATCATACGGTCGACAAAATCGTCGTGTTTTTTCTGTTCATCGGTTGAGGTTTTGGCGTTAAACGAGATCACCGGCAGCAGCTCTTCGGTATTGGAGAACATTTTCTTCTCAATGACCGTGCGCAGCTTCTCGTAGCTGGTCCAGTTCGGATTGCGCCCGTTGTTATGCGCTCTGGCGCGCAGGACGAAGTTCACAATCTCATTACGGAAGTCTTTCGGGTTGCTGATCCCGGCAGGCTTCTCGATTTTTTCCAGCTCCGCGTTCAGGGATTCACGGTCAAACAGCTGGCCGGTATCCGGGTCGCGGTACTCCTGATCCTGGATCCAGAAGTCAGCGTAGGTGACGTAACGGTCAAAAATGTTCTGCCCGTACTCTGAATAGGATTCCAGGTAGGCCGTCTGGATCTCTTTGCCAATGAACTCGGCGTATTTCGGGATCAGGTAACCTTTCAGGAACTCAAGATAGCGTTCAGCCTGCTCCTGCGGGAACTGTTCGCGTTCGATTTGCTGTTCCAGCACGTAGAACAGATGAACCGGGTTGGCCGCCACTTCCGCATGGTCGAAGTTAAAGACGCGGGAGAGGATCTTAAACGCGAAGCGCGTGGACAGACCGTTCATCCCCTCATCAACCCCGGCATAGTCGCGATATTCCTGATACGACTTCGCTTTCGGGTCGGTATCTTTCAGGCTCTCACCGTCATAGACGCGCATTTTTGAGTAAATGCTGGAGTTTTCCGGCTCTTTCAGGCGCGAAAGAATGGAGAAGCGTGACAGCGTTTCCAGCGTGCCCGGCGCGCAGGGAGCGTGCACAAGCTCACTGTGGTTAAGCAGTTTCTCGTAAATTTTGATCTCTTCAGAGATCCGCAGGCAGTAAGGCACCTTGACGATGTACACGCGGTCAAGGAAGGCCTCATTGTTTTTGTTGTTACGGAAGGTCACCCATTCAGATTCGTTCGAGTGGGCGAGAATGATCCCGTTAAACGGCAGGGCGGAGATACCTTCCGTCCCGTTGTAGTTGCCTTCCTGGGTAGCCGTCAGCAGCGGATGCAGCACTTTAATCGGTGCTTTAAACATCTCAACGAACTCCATGATCCCCTGGTTAGCCCGGCACAGCGCGCCTGAGTAACCGTATGCATCCGGATCGTTTTGCGCGAAGTTTTCCAGCTTGCGGATGTCAACTTTACCCACCAGCGCCGAGATGTCCTGGTTGTTCTCATCACCGGGTTCAGTTTTGGCGATGGCGATCTGTTCAAGGATAGATGGCCAGACCTTCACCACGCGGAATTTGGTGATATCGCCACCAAACTCGTGCAGGCGTTTTGCCGCCCACGGCGACATGATGGTGCCGAGGTAGCGACGCGGTATACCGTATTCTTTATCCAGAATCTGCGCATCTTCCTGCGGATTGAACAGGCACAGCGGATGGTCATTCACCGGGCTGCGCTCGCCGTTGGCGCTCAGCACATAGATAGGCACGCGCTGCATCAGCGACTTCAGGCGTTCCGCCAGCGAGGATTTACCGCCGCCCACCGGGCCGAGTAAATAGAGGATCTGTTTCTTCTCTTCCAGACCCTGAGCGGCATGCTTCAGATAGGAGACAATCTGTTCGATGGCATCTTCCATACCATAGAACTCTTCAAACGCCGGATATCGGGCGACCACCCGATTCGAAAAGAGACGGGAAAGCCGGGGTTCCAGGGCAGTGTCAACCATGTTTGGCTCACCAATAGCCATCAATAGCCGTTCTGCCGCATTGGCATAGGCACTGCGATCTTGCCGACAGATGGTAAGAAACTCCTGCAGTGTGAACTCTTCGTCCTTGGCAGCTTCATAGCGCTGGCGATAGTGATCGAATATATTCATGGCATGCCGTCCTTTCGTTTTTTAGCACAGGATAAGAGCCGTTCGTATGAGTAGTGGAGGCTCCCGGAAGAGAATCTCTCGCACCTCACTGCCAGAGCAGCAACCTGTGTGCCAGGTCAGACGCTAAGAACCGCAGGTGTTCAGGAAAACTCTTCTTAAATTAAAGCGTAGATGGCATTTGCAAAACTTGCATGCCCACAAAATCTACTTTCAATGACATATCAATAACTCATCCAAAAATTTCCACTGTCGTTATAAGACAAATGCACGTTTTTCATTCAGCGGTCATATAAATGAAAGCGTGTTGTCATCTGAAAAGTTAAAAATAACGGGTTAATCAGACTGATTAGCAGGCAAAAAATTTTGGGATGTACGGGAATGGCGGTTACACTTCACCCGCTGATTATTTGACTACAGGAAAGAATGGATTGTGACCAAACTCAAACTTCTGGCATTAGGCATCCTTGCCGCGACCGCAGTAAGCACCGCACAGGCGGAAAGTCAGTGGACGCTTGGCGCGGGTGTTGGCGTCATTAACAGCCCGTACAAACAGTATGACCGTGATGTGTATCCTGTTCCGGTTATCACCTATGAAGGGGATAACGTCTGGTTCCGCGGGCTCGGCGGCGGCTACTATCTCTGGAACGACAAGGCCGATAAGCTCTCCATCATGGCCTACTACGATCCAACGCACTTCAAGCCGGGTGACAGTGACAGCCACGCGCTTCGCCAGCTCGACAAGCGTAAAAGCTCGATGATGGCCGGCCTCTCATACGTGCATAACACCCAGTATGGCTTCCTGCGTACGGCCCTGGCGGGCGACACGCTGGATAACAGCAACGGCTTTATCTGGGACCTGGCGTGGCTGTACCGCTATACCAACGGTGGGCTGACTCTGACGCCGGGTATTGGTGTGCAGTACAACAGCGAGAACTACAACGACTATTACTACGGCGTCTCTAAAAACGAGTCCCGCCGCAGTGGTCTGAAAAGTTATAGTGCAGATGACGGCTGGGATCCTTACCTGGAGCTGACAGCGAGCTACAACTTCCTTGGCGACTGGAGCGTGTACGGTACCGGCCGCTACGAGCGTCTGAGCGACGAAGTGAAGGATAGCCCGATGGTCGATAAGTCCTGGGCAGGCATCTTCTCTGTGGGGGTGAGCTACAAGTTCTGATTGTGCATTAATTTAGTGCAATCTATGCATCAAAACGGGGCGCTTGCGCCCCGTTTGCTTTAGCGTGGTGCAGAGAAATTATCGCTTCACAATGCGAATCGTCTGCCCTAAACGAGACGGTTTTTCTTCACTCGCTTTCTGCGGGTTGGTCACGCGAGCCGTTTCCACGCAGACAAACGTTTTGTAACCCTCATCCGTCATGTCGGCCATGCTGACGGACAGCGCAGGACCCGGGTTCCAGCCCACCACATCGCTGTGATGATGATGGACCACTTCAATGCCGCGGTTCAGGGCGCCGTCGTGGATCACGCTACACGCTTCCGGGTGCAGGTAGACGCGGTCGGTACGGTCAGGGAATGCCTGAACGCCGTCGCTAAGTTTGCCTTCTTTCGCGTTATCGACTTTATCGATATAGGTATCGCCCAGGCCGCTCACCTTCACTGCGCTGATATCACCCACGTTGAAATAGGTGTGCAGGGCAGAGGTGGTTTCGAACTCGCCGTGAGCTTCCAGTTCGATTTCGCAGGTTTTACCCAGCTTGAAGCGGGCATACAGGGTGAAATCGTGCGGCCACAGGGCGCGGGTTTCATCATTAGCCTGCAGCTCAAAGGTCAGCACGGCGCCGTTATCGTCTTCGTTGTGCGCTTTCAGGGTCCACTGCTGGTTACGGGCAAAACCGTGAGAAGGCAAACCCTGCTGGGCGGACGGGCCAAACCACGGCCAGCAGATAGGCACGCCACCGCGGATTGCGGCCCCTTTTTTGAAGGAGGTCGCATCGCTCAGCCACAAACCTTCAGCTTCGCCTTCCGGTTTCCAGGAGAGCAGGTGAGCGCCATTCAGCGCCACGGACGCTTTAACACGCGGATGGTCAACGACGATGATATCAGCACCGTCAATCTGACGGCGGGAGAGCACAGGGGTAAGCTGTTCGACTACCGGAAGTGCAAAAATTTTATTAATCATTAAGCAATCCTCTGTCTTATAAATAAAAAAAGGCGACCGAAGTCGCCTTTTTGGATCAAGCACTCATCTCAACTTATTTGGAGATGTGAGCGATCAGGTCCAGTACTTTGTTAGAGTAGCCAGTTTCGTTGTCGTACCAGGAAACCAGTTTAACGAAGTTGTCGTTCAGTGCGATACCTGCTTTAGCATCGAACACGGAAGTGCACACTTCGCCGTTGAAGTCGGTAGAAACAACGTCGTCTTCGGTGTAGCCCAGAACGCCTTTCATTGCGCCTTCGGAAGCAGCTTTGATTGCTTTCTTAATTTCTTCATAAGAAGCAGCTTTTTCCAGACGAACGGTCAGGTCAACAACAGATACGTTTGGAGTTGGAACGCGGAACGCCATACCAGTCAGTTTGCCATTCAGTTCTGGCAGTACTTTACCTACAGCTTTAGCAGCACCGGTAGAGGATGGGATGATGTTCTGAGCCGCGCCACGGCCGCCGCGCCAGTCTTTGTGAGACGGGCCATCAACGGTTTTCTGAGTAGCGGTGGTCGCGTGAACGGTAGTCATCAGACCTTCGATGATGCCGAAGTTGTCGTTGATAACTTTAGCCAGCGGTGCCAGGCAGTTGGTGGTGCAGGATGCGTTAGAGACGATATCCTGGCCAGCGTAAGTTTCGAAGTTTGCACCACGAACGAACATTGGGGTGTTGTCTTTGGAAGGACCAGTCAGAACAACTTTTTTCGCACCAGCGGTGATGTGTTTACGCGCAGTTTCGTCGGTCAGGAAGATACCGGTTGCTTCAGCAACAACGTCAACACCGATTTCGTTCCATTTCAGGTTAGCTGGGTCTTTTTCAGCAGTAACGCGGATGGTTTTGCCATTAACAACCAGGTGGCCGTCTTTCACTTCAACGGTGCCGTCGAAACGACCGTGAGTTGAGTCGTACTTCAGCATGTACGCCATGTATTCAGCGTCCAGGAGATCGTTGATACCAACGATTTCGATGTCAGAACGTTTCTGAGCAGCACGGAAAACAATACGGCCGATACGGCCAAAACCGTTGATACCTACTTTGATAGTCATATATTCCACCAGCTATTTGTTAGTGAATAAAAGGTTGCCTGTAAAATTACAAAAACCTTACGCAGCGTCAAGCGGAATCGTGTCAATCATTGCGACAAATCAATCCTGTGACTAACGTTTGTGCGACTGACTCGCCTCACTTTCCCTTTGAGCTTGCACCCATATGGGGGCTGCGCCGGGATTTTAAAGTCCTCGCAGGATAAAAATGTGAACGTGATCACAATTGCCTGACCGCTTATTCGCGACACATAAGTTTAGATCAAAAGTGCACGCAAGGGTGTTAATGTTTTGTTAGAATCCGGGTTGAAAGATGTCTGTTTCTACAGCGAGATGTAAGCATATGTCGAACCAACGTAACCCTGACGATTTGAAAAAAAACCTCACAGAAATGCAGTTTTACGTGACGCAGAATCACGGAACGGAACCGCCGTTCACCGGGCGTTTACTGCACAACAAGCGGGACGGCGTCTACCACTGCCTGGTCTGTGATGCCCCGCTGTTTAATTCACAAACGAAATTTGATTCTGGCTGCGGCTGGCCGAGTTTCTATGAGCCGGTGAACGATGAGGCAATCCGCTATCTGACCGACTCGTCGCACGGCATGGTGCGTACGGAAATTCGCTGCGGCAACTGCGACGCGCACCTTGGGCACGTTTTCCCGGATGGACCTCAGCCTACCGGCGAGCGTTTCTGCGTAAATTCAGCCTCAATGAGCTTCACCGATGATGAAAACGGTGACCAGATTAAGGGTTGAAAAAACGATTCAGCAAATTATTCCTTTGAAAGGGCGCGAGTGTGAATATTGATGACATGATTAGCGGCATGACGCCGGAGATTTATCAGCGTCTGGTGACCGCCGTGGAGCTGGGAAAATGGCCCGACGGCGTTGCGCTGACGCCGGATCAAAAAGAGAACAGTTTGCAGCTGGTGATGCTGTGGCAGGCGCGCAATAACACCGACGCACAGCACATGACGATCGACACCAAAGGCCAGATGGTGATGAAGAGCAAGCGCGAGCTGAAAGAGGACTTCGGTATCACGCCGAAGCCGATTGCGACGATTAAAATGCAATAACGGTGCGGGTTGATGCCCTCTCCTACAGGGAGAGGGCGTAAAAGACTATGCCTGCGTTTCCAGCCAGTCTTCGAGTGTATACAGGGTTGCGCCTTCCGCAGCCATATCCATAAACGCCTGAGCGCTGTCCTGTGGTTGAATGTTCACCCCGCGGCAGCCGTCGGTGATGACGCTGACGGTGTAGCCAAGCTGAAGCGCATCCAGCACGGTGAACTTCACGCAGTAGTCCGTCGCCAGGCCCAGTACGATCAGCTCCGTGATTTCGTGGTGACGCAACCAGGCGTCCAGCGCCGTTTTCTGGCGATGCCCGTTATCAAAAAACGCGCTATAGCTGTCGATAGCAGGGTTTTCACCTTTATGGAACACTGCGTCGACGGCTTTCTGGTTCAGGAGCGGATGTAACTCCGCGCCTTCCGTCTGCTGTACGCAGTGATCCGGCCAGAAAGTTTGCGCCAGCCCGTCGAGTTCACCCTGGGTGAAGGGCTCTACGTTGTGCTGGCTGGCAAAGCTGCCGTGATTCGCAGGGTGCCAGTCCTGGCTTGCGACAACCGCTTCACCACGGGCTTTGCACCAGTCAATCAGCGTGTTTGCCACGTCAACGGTGCTGTCACCTTCGGCGACGGCCAGCGCACCGCCCGCGCAGAAATCATTTTGCAAATCGACCAGTAGCAGGGCACGTTGCTTCATGAGCACTCCTTATTCGTCCGGGGTCAGTTCGCCGCGCAGGTTTTGCATCATCGCGCTGCGAATGGACTGAATGTCCAGATCCTGACTCAGTAAATAGTGAAGTTTAGTCAGCGTTGCCTCAACGGTCATATCGAAGCCGCTGATCACACCAGCATGCGCCAGCGCGTTGCCGGTGGCATAGCCGCCCATATTCACTTTACCGGACATACACTGGGTCAGGTTCACTACCACAATTCCGCGCTCGCTGGCTTCCTGAAGCTCTTTCAGGAACTCGCCGTTCTGCGGCGCATTGCCAACGCCGTAGGAGCGCAGGATAAGCGCTTTCACCGGCTGGCGCAGGAAGTTACGCACCACGTCCGCAGAGATACCCGGATAAATGGTGACCACGCCAATCGGTTGCGGGGTAATCGGATGCACAATCAGCTCGCCCGCGGTGTTCGGCGCAGGAGGGGTTCCCAGACGACGGATATGAATCCCGGCCTCCAGCAGCGGCTGCAGGTTGGGTGAGGCAAAGGCGTCAAAGCCGTCGGCGTGGGCTTTGGTGGTGCGGTTACCGCGATACAGACGGTTGTTAAAGAACAGCGACACTTCGTTAATCGGGTAATTCGCCGCCACGTACAGGGAGTTCAGCAGGTTGATCTGCCCGTCCGAGCGCAGCTCCGCCAGCGGAATTTGCGACCCGGTAACGATAACCGGCTTGCTCAGGTTCTCCAGCATGAAGGAGAGCGCCGAGGCGGTAAACGCCATGGTGTCGGTGCCGTGCAGGATCACGAAGCCGTCGTACTGGTCGTAATGGGCTTTAATATCATCCGCGATATGCTGCCAGTCTTCCGGCGTCATGTCGGAGGAGTCCATCAGCGGCTCGTATTCGTGGATGGTAAAGTCAGGCATTTCCGGACGGTGGAATTCTGGCATCAGCGCAAGCTGACGCTGCAGGTGGCCGGAGACGGGGATATAGCCGTTTTCAGAGCGCTGCATACCGATGGTACCGCCAGTGTAGGCTACATAAATCGATTTCTTCTGCATGGTAGTGAGTTCTTGTTCTTCAAAAGAAAAAAATCCCCTCTTCGCGAGAAGAGGGGACGGTTTTAACGGACGTTCGCGCAGGTCAGGCAAAACGCGTAACGACTCTGTGGATCGTTAAAGGCCGCAAGCTTATCGCTTTCTGCCTTCATCGCTTTTGCCGCCGTGGCGACAGGCGCAGGCAGGTAAGCCTGCAGCGCCTCCGGCAGCATGGCATGTACCGAGCCGGACATGCTGTCCATGACCATATCGAAGAACGACGGTTCGTCCTGGTAATACTCGATATGCCACTGCTTCAGCTTCGCCAGTTCGGCGGCTTTCTTCACCGCGTCATCGAAGTCACCCAGACTGTCGACCAGACCGTTGCTCTTCGCATCCTGGCCGGTCCAGACGTGGCCCTGTGCAATCTGGTCGATCTGCTCAGGCGTCTTTTTACGCGAGTCCGCGACCAGGGTGATAAAGCGTTTATAGCCGTTCTCAATGCTGAGCTGCATCATCTCAGAAACTTCCGGCGGCAGGGATTTGGTCACCGACACATCCGCCAGCGGAGAGGTTGCTACACCATCGGTATGCACGCCCAGAGAATCCAGGCTGTTTTCCACGGTGTTGATCACCCCGAAGATGCCAATCGAGCCGGTCAGCGTGCTTGGGTTAGCCACGATGTAGTTGGCTGGCGTGGAGATCCAGTAACCTCCGGAGGCGGCCATTCCGCCCATTGAGACGACGACCGGCTTGCCTGCGGCGCGGGCCGCGGCCAGTTCAGCACGGATCACCTCTGAGGCGCTGACGCTGCCGCCAGGGCTGTTGACCCGCAGGACAATTGCCTTCACTTTCGGATCGAGGCGAGCATCGCGGATTTGCGACGCGGTAGTATCGCCGCCCACGTTCCCCGGGGTCTCCTGACCGTCCATGATCGCACCGTTGGCAAAGACCACCGCGACGCTGTCACCGTTCTCATCCGGTTTTTTCGTCGAGTAATCATACATGCTGATGGCGCTGTAATTTTTGTCCTCTTTGCTCCAGCCAAACTGTTTGCTCAGGGATTTTTCAATCTCGGCGCTGGTGCCCAGGGCATCAACCAGTTTGTTATCGAGCGCATATTTTGCGGTATCACCGTCAACCTTACGCAGGCCTTCGAGCACGCCCTGCGCGCCAGGGAACACCTGCTCAGGCGTAATCTGACGGTTAGCGGCAACGGTGCCGAGATAGTTCTGCCACAGCTCGCCAATCCAGCGGCTATCTGCTTCGCGGGCGGCAGGGGACATATCGTCGCGGATAAACGGCTCCACGGCGGATTTATACGTGCCGACGCGGAAGACGTGGGTGGTGACCTTCAGCTTGTCGAGCAGCGATTTATAGTACAGGCCGTTGGTGGCAAAGCCGTGCAGATCGACCGTGCCCTGCGGGGAGAGCCAGATCTTATTGGCAAAGCTCGCCAGATAATATTGCCCCTGGCTGTAGCTGTCGCCCACGGCAATCACCGGCTTGCCGCTGTCGCGGAACTCGCGCAGCGCTTTACCGATGTACTGCATAGACGGCTGATCGCCACCGGCAAAATCTTTCAGATCCAGCACGATGCCGGTGATGTTACGGTCATCTTTGGCCTGACGGATGGTATCGACGATATCGAACAGGGAATTTTCCTGCAGGCGGTCTGATGTTGCGCCAAACAGCTGACGGCTGATTACGCCCAGACGGCTGCTGGCGGAAGGTTTATCAACAATAACGCCGGTGATATCGAGTAACAGCGCCCCGCGAGTCGAATGCTGCGCCTGATTCGCGTTGCTGATGTGCATCCAGATTCCCGCGCAAACCAGAACCAGAAAAATGAAGAAGATGTTCATCACCAGGTTGCGGACGAAGTTGAGCAGTCGCCACGTCCATTTAAAGAAACCGGCAATGATTCGCCAAAGGGTTCGCATGTATTCTCCCTAACCAGAAAATGACTGTTTCCGTCGCCACTGGACGGTAATGTTGGGTTATCGTAATGACCCAACCGCCACTTGTCAGCAGGAATCGCCTGCCAGGCTGTAACAAAATCTGCCGTCGTGTTAATTTTGTGAGTAAATTTCAAGAAAGGAGTTAACCAATGGACGCACTCGAACTGCTTGTTAACCGCCGTAGCGCTTCCCGTCTGGCCGAACCTGCCCCGGCAGGCGAGCAGCTGGAGAACATTCTGCGTGCCGGCATGCGTGCCCCCGATCATGGCACACTGCAGCCGTGGCACTTCTTTGTAATTGAAGGCGAAGGCCGCGATCGTTTCAGCCAGCTGCTGGAGCAGGGTGCGGTGGCCGCCGGGCAGGATGAGAAGGGCATCGACAAGGCGCGCAATGCCCCGTTCCGTGCACCGATGATTATTGCTGTCGTGGCGAAATGCCAGGCCGACCATAAGGTGCCGGTCTGGGAGCAGGAAATGTCCGCGGGCTGTGCGGTAATGGCGATGCAAATGGCCGCCGTCGCGCAGGGCTTCAATGGCATCTGGCGCACCGGGCCGCTGACGGAGAGCGCAGCCGTACGGGAAGGATTCTCCTGTGGCGAGCATGACAAAATTGTCGGCTTCCTCTATCTCGGTACTCCGCAGCTTAAAGCCTCCAGCACCATCAGCGTGCCGGACACCACGCCTTTCGTCAGCCGTTTCTGATAACGCGCGCTAAACTGTCTGGATTCTGAGCATCTGCCGCAGAATTCAGACAGTCATACTTACCTCTTTATGGAATGAGCGCTACCATAGCGCGATTGAGATGACAGGAGACGTCCATGAGCGAGCAAACCATTCGTTTAACGCAGTACAGCCACGGAGCCGGTTGCGGTTGTAAAATTTCCCCGAAAGTGCTGGAGACCATCCTGCACAGCGAACAGGCGAAGTTTGTCGACCCGAACCTGCTTGTCGGCAACGAAACGCGTGACGATGCAGCGGTTTATGACTTAGGTAACGGCACCAGCATTATCAGCACCACCGACTTCTTTATGCCGATTGTCGACAACCCGTTCGACTTCGGACGCATTGCGGCCACCAACGCCATCAGCGATATCTTCGCAATGGGCGGTAAGCCGATTATGGCGATCGCCATTCTGGGCTGGCCGATCAACACCATCCCGCCGGAAGTGGCCCGTGAAGTGATTGATGGCGGCCGTTTCGCCTGCCAGCAGGCGGGAATTGCGCTGGCCGGCGGTCACTCTATTGATGCGCCGGAGCCTATCTTCGGCCTGGCCGTTACCGGCGTGGTGCCGACCGAACGCGTGAAGCGCAACAGCACCGCGCAGGCGGGCTGCAAGCTGTTTCTCACCAAGCCGCTGGGCATTGGCGTGCTGACCACCGCCGAGAAAAAATCCCTGCTGAAACCGGAGCACAAAGGGCTGGCAACCGAAGTCATGTGCCAGATGAACCTCGCCGGTGCGGCGTTTGCCAATATCGACGGCGTGAAGGCGATGACCGACGTGACCGGTTTTGGTCTGCTGGGACACCTCTCCGAGGTGTGTCAGGGCGCGGGCGTGCAGGCGCAGGTCTGGTATCAGGACGTGCCGAAGCTGCCGGGCGTGGAAGAGTATATTGCTCAGGGCGCGGTTCCGGGCGGTACCCAGCGTAACTTCGCCAGCTACGGTCACCTGATGGGCGAAATGCCTGAGGAGTGGCGCAACCTGCTGTGCGATCCGCAAACCTCCGGCGGCCTGCTGCTGGCGGTGACGCCGGAATCCGAAGCCGAGGTTCAGGCCACGGCCGCTGAGTTCGGCATTACCCTGACGGCGATCGGCGAGCTGGTGACCGCGCGCGGTGGTCGACCGATGATTGAGATCCGTTAATTCGATGCGGTTGTTTATTGCCGAAAAGCCGAGCCTGGCCCGTGCCATCGCCGACGTGCTGCCTAAGCCGCATCGCAAAGGCGACGGCTTTATCGAATGCGGTAACGGGCAGGTGGTCACATGGTGTATTGGTCACCTGCTTGAGCAGGCGCAGCCGGATGTCTATGACAGCCGCTACGCCCGCTGGAATTTGAACGATCTGCCCATCGTGCCTGAAAAATGGCGCCTGCAGCCCCGACCTTCGGTGACCAAACAGCTCAACGTGATCAAGCGCTTCCTGCATGAAGCCGATGAAATCGTGCACGCGGGTGACCCGGACAGGGAAGGACAGCTGCTGGTGGATGAGGTGCTGGACTATCTGGAGCTCGCGCCGGAAAAGCGTCAGCAGGTGCAGCGCTGCCTGATCAACGACCTCAACCCGCAGGCGGTGGAGCGTGCGATCTCGCGCCTGCGCGCCAACAGCGAATTTATCCCGCTGTGCGTCTCGGCATTAGCCCGCGCCCGCGCCGACTGGCTGTACGGCATCAATATGACCCGCGCCTACACCATTCTTGGGCGCAACGCGGGCTATCAGGGCGTGCTCTCCGTGGGGCGCGTGCAGACGCCGGTGCTGGGGCTGGTCGTGCGTCGCGATGAAGAGATTGAAAACTTCGTCGCCAAAGATTTCTTTGAGGTCAAAGCGCATATCGTTACGCCTGAAGACGAGCGTTTTACCGCCGTATGGCAGCCGAGCGATGCCTGCGAATCGTATCAGGATGAAGAGGGGCGTCTGCTGCACCGTCCGCTGGCGGAGCACGTGGTTAACCGCATTACCGGACAGCCCGCTATCGTCACCAGCTATAACGATAAACGGGAATCAGAACCCGCGCCTCTGCCGTTCTCGCTGTCGGCCCTGCAGATTGAGGCCGCGAAGCGCTTTGGCCTCAGCGCGCAGAACGTGCTGGATATCTGCCAGAAGCTCTATGAAACCCACAAGCTGATCACCTATCCGCGTTCGGACAGCCGCTATCTGCCGGAAGAGCACTTTGCCGGACGTCATTCGGTGATGAATGCCATCAGCGTGCACGCGCCGGATCTGCTCCCGCAGCCGGCGGTGAATCCGGATACCCATAACCGCTGCTGGGACGATAAAAAAGTCGATGCCCACCACGCGATTATCCCGACGGCGCGCGCCAGCAGCGTCAACCTGACGGATAACGAAGCGAAGGTCTACAACCTGATCGCTCGTCAGTACCTGATGCAGTTCTGCCCGGACGCGGTGTTCCGCAAATGCGTGATCGAGCTGGAAATCGCAAAAGGGAAGTTTATCGCCAAAGCCCGTTTCCTCGCGGAAGCAGGCTGGCGCACGCTGCTCGGCAACAAAGAGCGTGACGAGGAGAACGACGGCACGCCGCTGCCCGTCGTCTCTAAAGACGATGAGCTGCTGTGCGAGAAAGGGGAAGTGGTGGAACGCCAGACCCAGCCGCCGCGCCATTTTACCGATGCGACGCTGCTGTCGGCGATGACCGGGATCGCCCGGTTCGTGCAGGATAAAGATCTGAAGAAGATCCTGCGCGCCACCGACGGTCTGGGTACGGAAGCAACCCGCGCGGGGATCATCGAGCTGCTCTTTAAGCGCGGTTTTCTTGAGAAGAAGGGGCGCTATATCCATTCGACCGAGCCGGGACGCGCGCTGATTCATTCCCTGCCGGAGCTGGCCGCCAGGCCGGACATGACCGCGCACTGGGAATCGGTGCTGACGCAGATCAGCGAGAAGCAGTGTCGCTACCAGGACTTTATGCAGCCGCTGGTCGGGACGCTTTACCAGCTGATCGATCAGGCGCGCAGCACGCCGGTGAAAACGTTCAGAGGGATGGTTGCACCCGGTGGTGGCGCGAAGAAACCGTTTAAAAAGAAAAAGAGCGCGGCCTGATACACCCGGCCGCACGCTATAAACCTTAAATCACACCCTGCCCAATCATCGCATCCGCTACCTTCACGAATCCGGCGATATTCGCCCCGCGCACGTAGTTGGTTTGCGATGCCTCGCCGCCGTACTCCACGCAGGCATGGTGAATATCCAGCATGATGTGATGCAGGCGGGCATCCACTTTTTCCGCCTTCCAGCCGAGACGCGCGGCGTTTTGCGCCATCTCCAGGCCGGACGTCGCCACGCCGCCCGCGTTAGCGGCCTTGCCCGGTGCAAACAGTACGCCCGCTTCCAGGAACAGATCCGTCGCTTCGATTGTGGTCGGCATGTTCGCCCCTTCGGCTACCGCCTTCACGCCATTGCTAATCAGCGTGCGCGCGGCTTCAGCATCCAGCTCGTTCTGCGTGGCGCACGGCAGGGCGATATCCACCGGCACGCCCCACGGCTGTTTCCCTTCAAGATACGTCAGGCCAAACTCCCGGGCATAATCTGCAAGACGGCCATCGCGGCTGGCTTTGATTTCACACAGGCGCGCCAGCTTCTCTGCCGTGAAACCCGCTTCATCCACCACCGTTCCGCTGGAATCAGAGGCGGTTACCACGCGAGCGCCAAACTGCATCGCTTTCTCAATCGCGTACTGCGCCACGTTACCGGAGCCGGACACCGCGACGCGCATGCCTTCAAAGCCTAAACCGTGGCGCTTGAGCATGGCCTCGGTGAAGTAAACCAGGCCGTACCCGGTCGCTTCCGGGCGGATCAGGCTCCCACCAAACGACAGCCCCTTACCGGTAAAGACGCAGGCGCTGTTGTTGGAGAGCTTTTTCATCATCCCGGCCATAAAGCCTACTTCACGCCCGCCCACGCCGATATCACCGGCAGGCACGTCGGTGTCAGGACCTAGATGGCGATAGAGTTCGGTCATCAGCGCCTGGCAGAAGCGCATGATTTCACCTTCGCTTTTGCCTTTCGGGTCGAAATCGCTGCCGCCTTTCCCGCCGCCCATGGGCAGCGTGGTGAGGGCGTTTTTAAAGGTCTGCTCGAAGCCGAGGAATTTCAGAATCGACAGGTTCACGGACGGATGGAAACGCATGCCGCCCTTAAACGGGCCGATGGCCGAGTTGAACTGTACGCGCCACGCGCGGTTAATCTGCACCTGATTGCGATCGTCAACCCACGTCACGCGGAACTGGATCACGCGCTCTGGCTCGACCAGGCGTTCGAGCAAAGACATCTGGCGATAGCGCGGGTTTTGTTCAAGGAAGGGCCACAGGGTGGTCATCACTTCACGCACGGCCTGGGCGAACTCGCTTTGGTGCGGGTCGCGCTGCTGAACGTGGGCAAGGAAACTTTCCAGAGAGCGTGTCTGATCCATAGCTATAAGAACCTCTTATAATAATGTTTGTATATGACTTATGCGATTTGTGTTGTTTTTTTGACTATAACACCCGTACTGCTTTGTATGGCAGGCAGAAATTTAGGACGAAAGGGAAATTAATGAGAGCGCGGGCGTCATAACCAAAAGCGATGACGAGATAAATTAAAGGTTCCGCGCGGGTTTACCGTTATAGTCATTATCAAGGGAACAACAGGAAGATGTGTCTATGAAACGTTATCTATTAACCGCGTTATGTCTGATCTTCACCGCTGGCGCGCAGGCTGACCGCATTCGTCCGGACGTGGAGGTGAATGTGCCGCCGGAAGTGTTTAGCTCCAGCGGCCAGAATCAAACGGTGCAGCCCTGTAATCAGTGCTGTATCTATCAGAATCAGAACTACTCGGAAGGCGCCGTGGTGAAAGCGGACGGCATTCTGCTGCAGTGCCAGCGCGACGAGCGCGCAATCAGCACGAACCCGCTGGTCTGGCGTCGCGTAAAACAATAAACGCTTCCAGCAGGGGAATATCCGCGGGGGCTAAGTCGTAGCCGAACGCCTCTTCCGGCGTACACCACGCCAGCGCGCTGTGGTAGTGCGCCGTGAGCGCACCGCTAAACGCAGGAACGTGCCAGGCGTGCAGGTTGATTAACCGCTGCGAGACCTCGCGCTGGTGGCTTGCCACGTATTGCGCGGGCAGCGCTTCAATACCCAACTCTTCACGCAGCTCGCGGATAAGCGCCTCGGGCTGGGTTTCACCCGCCTCGACTTTGCCGCCTGCAAATTCCCACATGCCCGGCTGGTCGGCGTGGGCAGGGCGCTGTGCCAGTAAAATTTTGTCGTCTTTTTCGATGATGGCGGCAACGACATCGAGTGTTTTCAGCATGGTCGTCAATAATTGATGGCGAAAAAAGACATATTATCGTGCCCTTTCTCAGAGTCCAGCTATCAGGAGAATCAGTTGAAAGAGACTACCGCCTGGGTTGCCCCTATCGAATCCCTTCCCGCCAGCCTTAAACCCATTGCCGTGATGCAAAAAAAGCATTTTGGCGCCGTGCTGAATCCCACGCGCTGGTGGGGGCGCATGCCGCGTCTGTTCTGGCTGGTGGCGCTGTTCGTCGGTTTTCTGGAGCGTCGTCGTGCGCGCCTGACGCCCGTTATTCGTTCGCTGCTAATGACGCGGGTATCCCAGCTCTGCCACTGCGCTTTCTGTATTGATGCCAACAGCCTGCGGCTGGCCGAGCGCTGCGGGGCGCTGGATAAGGTGCAGGCCGTGAGCGACTGGCAGGGTTCCGCCTTGTTCACGGGGCAGGAGCGCGCGGCGCTGGCCTACGCCGAGGCGGTGACCGCCACGCCGCCCCGGGCGGATGAGGCCATCAGAGCGGCGCTGAAGCGCCACTTTACGGATGACGCCATCACCGAGATGACGGCGCTCATTGCCTTTCAGAATCTCTCTGCCCGCTTTAACGCCGCGCTGGACATCCCGGCGCAGGGGCTGTGCGCCACATTTAACGAGACGCCTCATGCTTGATCGCCATCTTCACCCGCGGATAAAACCCGCTCTGAATCGTATGGTCTCTGTGCTGAACCGACCGGGCATTACGCCCGACGGATTGACCCTGACAGGGTTTGCCATCGGCGTGCTGGCGCTGCCGTTTCTGGCCCTCAGCTGGTATCCGGCGGCGCTGGTCGCCATCGTGCTGAACCGCCTGCTGGATGGTCTGGACGGGGCGCTGGCGCGCCGCAGAGGGCTGAGCGATGCGGGGGGATTTCTCGATATCGCGCTCGATTTTCTTTTCTACGCCCTGGTGCCGTTTGGCTTTGCGCTGGCTGCTCCGGCAGAGAATGCGCTGGCGGCTGCCTGGCTGCTGTTTGCGTTTATCGGGACCGGCAGCAGTTTTCTGGCGTTTGCGACGCTGGCCGCAAAGCACGACATCGACAACCCCGGCTATGCGCACAAGTCGTTTTATTACATCGGTGGGTTAACGGAAGGGACGGAGACCATCGCGCTGTTCGTGCTGTGCTGCCTCTTCCCGGCACACTTTACTCTGTTCGCGTGGGTATTCGGCGCGCTGTGCTGGCTGACCACCACAACGCGCGTCTGGAGCGGCTATGTGACGCTGAAGTCACTCAACCCTTAGAGAGCGCTCTCTGGCCCACGCTCTCCGCTGGTGACCGGGTTCTGCGGGTGACTACTCCATTCGTACCAGCCGCCGTCATAGACGGCGACATTCTTCCAGCCCATCGCCCGGGCGTACATAAAGGTTTCGGACGCCCGCCAGCCGGTGCCGCAGTAAAACGCGACGTGCTGCTCCGGCAGAATATTCCAGCGCTTCCACTGGGCGGCGATATCGTCCGCGCTGCGCATGGTGCCATCCGGGTTATGGAAATCCTCCATGTGGGTAGCATCGCTGCCCGCGTGGCCCCAGCGGGCACCGGCAATTTCACCTTTTGGTTTGATGTAGCTGTAGCCGCTGGTTTCGCCGATGAACTCCGGCCACGAGCGAATGCTGACCAGGGAGGCATCCTGACGGTGCAGCATGCCGCGCGCCTGTTCCATATCCACCATCAGCTGCGGCTGGCCGGGGATCGGCGCGCCAAAATCGGGGGCGGGTTTGACGGGGCCGGGCACACCGCCCTGTACCAGCAGTCCCGAATCAGACCATGCCTTCCAGCCGCCGTCCAGAAGACGGACATCTTTCACGCCGGCGTAGAGCATTATCTGGGCCACACGGGCGGCGGCGTAAACGTCGCGACCATACAGAATAACGGTAGTGTCATGGCGGATCCCGTGTTTCTCCAGCATCGCTTTCAGCTTGTCGTCAGAAACTTTATTCCACAGCGGTTCGCTTTCAACCTCGTTAGTATCGATGTAGCCCGCCCCGGGAATATGGCCGAGCAGATAAAATTTAGGCGCCCCCCAGCCGGCTTCTATAATCTTCCAGTCGGCTGATGGTGCGGCGGTGATACGTTCCCCTTGTTGCAGACGATGGATCCACTCCGGGTAAACCAGCTGTTCAAAGTGCGGCAGACGCTGAAGACGGCCGGGGGTCTGCAGCGCATCGCTGAGCAGCGAAACGTGGCGATATCCTGCTTTCTCCAGACGGGCTTTCACCGCCTGGTTATCCCTATCGTCACCGTACAGAGCGATGGCCGTCGCAGAGGTCAACTGATGCTGTTTTGCCCAAAGCGCAAGCTGCTCGTCGCTCATGCTGTCAAGCCAGGCGGCAGCCAGGTTGACTGCGGCGGGTTCATGCCCGGAAGGCGCGCGAAAAGTCTGTGGCCAGCCGTTATAGAAGGCGCTGGGCCGGGTATCGACAGGCGTGCCGTGCTGCGCCTGAAGCTGAGACAGCGTCATCGCGTTGGGCATATTAGCCGCCAGAGAGGAAAAGGACGCGAGGCCGCAGAGCAGAGCCAGCGCGGTCAGTTGAGAAACACGTTTCATCGAATAACCTGACGTCAATAAAAGAGGGGGGCATTGTCGTCTCTCCCGAAACGGAAAACATTGCGTTAGCACATTATTGCCAGCGAGAAATCTCAATCAGCTTGCCGCCGGGCGGAATATCGTCCTCATCGTGCGTGACCAGCACCACCGGGATATTGCGCGAGCGGACGGCGTCAAAAACCCATGCCCGAAACGAGGCTCGCAACGCTTTATCGAGGCGGCTGAACGGTTCATCCAGCAGCAGCGCCTGCGGCTCCGCGAGCAGGGCGCGCAGCAGGCTAACCCGGGCGCGCTCACCGCCGGAAAGGGTGGCCGGGTCGCTGGCGTAATGACCGCTCAGCCCCGCGGAATTCAGAGCCTGCTCGACCGCTTCCCGACGCGCGCGTCCGGTGATGCGCTCGGGCAGCGCCAGCAGCAAATTCTGCCCGACGCTGAACTGTTCGAACAGCAGCGCGTCCTGAAAGAGAATACCCAGCCCGCGGGATTCCACGGGGAGACCGTCGCAGCGACGCGCGTCCAGCCACAGTTCGCCCCGCGCCTGGAAATCGTCTGACAGCGCGCCGACCATCCAGGCAAAAAGGGTCGATTTGCCGCTGCCGGACGGCCCCATCAGGGTGACGATCTCCCCGCGGGGCACGCAAAAACTGACCTCGCGGAAAAGCGGTTCGATGGTGAGATTGTTTACCTTCAGCATTAACGTAATCCTTGTCGGTAGCGGCCCACGAGCCGGGATAGCAGGGCCGCAAGACCAAACACCGTGCCCGTGACCAGCAGTAGTCCCAGCGCCCGGTTAGCGAGGATCGGGATGCTGCCCCCGCTGCTGAGCGCGACGGTTTCGGTGGTAAGGGTGGCGAACCGCCCCGCGCCCAGCCACAGCGTCGGCATGTATTGCGCCATGCTGACGGAAAAACCGCTAGCAAAGGCCAGCAGCGCAGGGCGCACCAACAGGGGGCATTTCAGCAGCAAGAAGATTTTTGCCCGTCGCCAGCCGAGCGTCCTGGCGGTAAGGATAAGTCGGGGATCGATCCGCCGCCAGGCGGGCTGCAGCACCAGCAGCATCCACGGCAACACCCAGAGCAGATGGCTCCAGAGCACGGCGGCGTAGTGCCCGTCGACGCCCAGGTGAAGCGCAATCGCGTACTGGCCGGTGACGAGCGGGAGGGCCGGAAGGGCGAGCGGTAGCCACACCCACAGTACGCCGCGCTGCGGACCCCATTCCAGCCAGAGCAAGCCGACGACCAGGGCAATCAGGGCTGAAAGCAGACCGAAGGAAAGGCTGCTTCCCACCGGGCCAACGTCATTCCTTTGCGCCAGCATCAACAGCACCACGGCGCACAGCACGCCGCACGCGGGGAGGAACCCGCTCAGTGCTCGCTCAGGCAGGATGCGCTGAGACCGGGGACGCGTCCCCGCGACTTCCGGAATGGTGCGACGCCATGCCTTCCAGAGGCCGTACCCGAGGGCGGCAAGCGCGGACAGCAGCAGAAGGAGAAGCAGGCACAGCAGCGTCCCTTTTGCCTGCTGATGCGCGTCGCCCTGGCTCAGCCACTGCCAGGCCAGCACGGCCAGGGTAGGCGGGTTGCCGGGCCCGAGAACGATCGCCACATCCACGACCGAGAGCGACCATGCCAGCACCGCCAGCATCACTGCGCCGAGGACTGGCGCGATGGCCGGGAGAATCAGCCAGCTGAGCGTCTGAAAACGCCCGTAGCCAAAGGTTTGCAGGACGATCTTCTGCTGCGCGAGCCGCTTCTCCGGCAGCACGGCGTAAATCGCCCACAGCACAAACGCGCTCTCTTTGACCGCGAGCGTCAGGCCCAGCCCGGCGCCGTATCGGTCAAACGGCGGCGAACAGACGGTGCAGATCTGATAAAACAGACCGCCCTCGGCAAAAAGCAGTAATGCGCCGGTGGCGAACGCCACATGGGGGATCGCCAGTAGCCACGGCAGGCGGGTAGTGAGACGGCGCCAGCGCTTACCGGGCCATAAAAGGCTGACGAGGAAAAGGGCAATCAGCAACGCCCCGAGCGTGGCGATGAGCGTTGAGACCAGCGTAGCGACGGCCGCCTGCGGGAGTTGCGGATCGTTCACCAGCCGCTGCCAGTTTGTCAACGAAAACGCCGGTGCCAACAGCATGGCGCCTGCGGGCAGGACCGGCAGATAAATCACCGCCATCGCCAGCCAGACTAGCCCGCTCAGCGGGTGCCGTAACGACGCAGCCATTCCTGCTCCAGCGCGTTCACCCAGGCGGACTGCGGCTCTGCAAGCACCTTCGGCAACTCCTGAGGCGTGTGGGCCAGCAGCTGTTTGGCTTCACCTTCGGGCAGCGTTTTGGCATCCAGCACGCTCGGATCGCCCCAGATGGCCGGGTCGGCCTTGCGGATCTGCGCCTGCGGTGACAGCAGGAAATTAGCGACCACTTTTGCACCCGCGCTGGCGCCAGCATTGGCCGGAATCGCCACAAAATGGACGTTACCTAGCATCCCACTCTGGAAACCAAAGCTGTAGCTGTCGGCAGGCAGTTCGCCGCTCGCTATTTTTTGCTGACCATGGGCCGGGTTAAAGGTCAGCGACAGGTTCAGACTGCCGCTGGCAAGCAGGGCATCCATCCGTGCAGGGGAAGGGGGGAAATCTTTCCCTTCGCGCCACAGCTGCGGGTGGAGTTTGTCCAGATAATCCCAGAGCGGTGCCGTCACCTCGGCAAAGGTGCTATCGGGAGCCTTTTGCAGCGCGTCCGGGTGAGCGGTCAGCGTCAGCAGCAGCTGCTCAAGAAATGCCGTGCCGGTAAAATCGGGCGGGCGCGGATAGCTGATCTTGCCGGGGTGCTGCTGCGCGTAAGCCAGCAGCGCCTGAGGATCCACAGGCGGCGTCGGCATGCTGGCCTTGCGGGCGATAAAGGTCAGCTGCGCGCCGCCCCATGGCGATTCCGCCCCGTCGGTTGGGACGGCAAAATCTTCCGTGACCGGTTTGCGGGTATCAACATAGCGCCAGTTTGGCAGCGTCTGCGCCCATCCGGTTTGCAGCAGGTTCGCCTCTTTCAGCGTGCGGAAGTTTTCGCCGTTAATCCACAGCAGGTCAACCGAGCCGTTGGTCTTACGCCCCGAGGCGGCTTCGGTCTGAATACGTTTTACCGCGTCGGCAGCATCCGCCAGCGGGACGATTTTTAGGGTAATGGCATAGTGCGTTTGCATCTCGCCGCTGACCCATTCCAGATAGCGGTTGACCGCCGGATCGCCGCCCCAGGCGTTAAACCAGACGGTCTGGCCTTTAGCCTGTTGCTGAATGGCCTGCCAGCCGTCGGCGGCAAATAGGGGGGCTGCCAGCAGCAGACCGGTCAGAAACGTGCAAAAACGCACACGGCGCATAATGCCTCACTTTTTAGCAGACGGGAGAAAACGGGAAAACAGCCGGCGGGTGACCAGCGGTAATAACCCCAGTAGTGTAAAGGCGAATACCATGCCAGGCGACAAAATATCGCGCAGCGAGGTCACTTTCCCCAGCTCGCGCCCGGCGTTCAGAAAGATAATCGTGGCGGGCAGCATGGCTGTCTGGCTGACCCACCAGTAGCGGCAGACGCCAATGCGTGTCAGCCCCATCAGCAAATTCACCAGGAAAAACGGGAACAGCGGCATCAGGCGCAGGGCAAAAAGATAGCCCGCTCCGTCGCGCGCCATGCCAGCGTTTACCGTTTTCATCTGCTGAGCAAACCGCTGCTGAACCCAGTCGCGCAGCAGATAACGGCTTGCGAGCATCGCAAGCGTCGCCCCGAGGGTGGAGGCAAACGAGACCAGCACGGTGCCTTCCCACAGGCTAAACAACGCCCCGCCCAGCAGGGTAAGGATCGCCGCGCCGGGAATCGAGAGGGCGGAGACCGCCACATAGATCGCAAAAAAGGTCAGCGCGCTGCGCAGCGGCGCGTGGTCAACATGGGAGAGGAGTGCCTGCTGGTGGGTTTTAATCCCTTCCAGGGAGAGGGTTCCCGGGGAAAGCATGACAAACGTCAGAATAAATGCGCCCAGAAGGGCGCACAGGAAGAGTGTTTTTCGAATGTTCACGCGTCATTACAGCTTGAATTTAGCCCACACCGGCGCGTGGTCAGACGGTTTTTCCATGCTGCGGATGTCGTAGTCGATCCCGGTTTCGATGCAGCGCTCTGCCAGCGGCGAACTGGCCAGCAGCAGGTCGATACGCAGGCCGCGGTTGTCGTCAAAGCCTTTTGAGCGGTAGTCAAACCAGGAGAAGCGATCCTGCGTTTCCGGGTTGGCGTTGCGGAACGTGTCCACCAGGCCCCAGCCCAGCAGGCGCTCCATCCACTCACGCTCTTCCGGCAGGAAGGAGCATTTGCCGGTACGCAGCCAGCGTTTGCGGTTCTCTTCGCCGATACCGATATCCAGATCCGTCGGGCTGATATTCATATCGCCCATGATCAGCACCGGATTCTCTTTTTTGAGTTCGGTGGTCAGGTAGTCCTGCAGATCCTGATAAAACTTGGCTTTTGCCGGGAATTTTGTTTCATGGTCACGGCTCTCACCCTGCGGGAAATAGCCGTTAATGACCGTGATATTTCCGAGCGCGGAAGGGACTTCCGCCATGATGATGCGGCGCTGCGCTTCTTCACCGTCGCCGGGGAAGCCGCGACGCACGGAAACCGGCGGCGCTTTGGTCAGCAGCGCGACGCCATAGTGACCTTTCTGGCCGTGATAGAAGACGTTGTAGCCGAGTTTCGCCACCTCTTCGAGGGGGAACATGTCGTCGTGAACCTTTGTCTCCTGCAGGCCGATCACATCTGGCTGATGTTGCTCAACGATAGCTTCAAGCTGATGAGGGCGGGCACGCAGGCCGTTGATATTAAAAGAGACAAATTTCATAGTCGCTGCCAGTGCAAGGTGAATAGTGCAAGGATGGTAGCAGAATTTGCGTCAACTGTTACCGGCTTCGGCCAATAACTGCAACAGATAATGCCGGTGGTGCAATATTTGCACCATTCTGACGCGCCTCGCCCTCAAACAGGGCGTAAATGACCGATAAATTTCGCGAGCGATCACAATTCCAGAATTATATTTGGCCTGTGCATACTCTTTCTGATTTTCATGCGGCAAAGCGCCGCTTGTCGTAAAAATATTCACTTTTTATGCACTAAAGGTGAATAACTCCATATTGTAACTTATTGATATTCTGTTACCTCAACCCGTTTATGCAATTTTATCGCTGGCTGGCACGAAGGCTGCAATCTACATTCACAGTGCAAACACTCAATTATTTAACATTCAAATAACCTTTTATTTACCGGGTGAGGTCGCTATGTCTCTGTCAATTACGCGTGAAAATTTCGATGAATGGATGATGCCGGTTTACGCTCCGGCGGCTTTTATTCCGGTTCGTGGGGAAGGCTCGCGCCTGTGGGATCAGCAGGGTAAAGAGTATATCGACTTTGCCGGTGGGATTGCGGTCAATGCGCTGGGTCATGCGCACCCGGCGCTGCGTCAGGCGCTCAATGACCAGGCGGCGAAGTTCTGGCATACCGGCAACGGCTTTACCAACGAGCCCGCGCTGCGCCTGGCCAAAAAACTGATCGACGCGACGTTTGCGGAGAAGGTCTTTTTCTGTAACTCGGGGGCGGAAGCCAACGAAGCGGCGCTGAAGCTGGCGCGCAAATATGCGCACGATAAATTTGGTACCCACAAGAGCGGCATCGTGGCGTTTAAAAATGCCTTCCACGGGCGCACGCTCTTTACCGTCAGCGCGGGCGGCCAGCCTTCATACTCGCAGGATTTCGCCCCGCTGCCGCCGGATATCCGTCACGGTATTTATAACGATCTACAGTCTGCCAGCGAGCTGATTAACGACACCACCTGCGCGGTGATCGTCGAGCCGATGCAGGGCGAGGGCGGCGTGCTTCCGGCGAAAAAGGAATTCCTGCAGGGGCTGCGCGAGCTGTGCGATCGTCATAACGCGGTGCTGATTTTCGACGAAGTGCAGACCGGCGTGGGCCGCACCGGCGAGCTGTATGCCTATATGCACTACGGCGTCACGCCGGACGTGCTTTCGACCGCCAAAGCGCTGGGCGGCGGCTTCCCGATTGGCGCGACGCTGACCACCGATAAATTCGCCAGCGTGATGACCGTCGGCACCCACGGCACCACCTACGGCGGCAACCCGCTGGCCACCGCCGTCGCCGGACAGGTGCTCGACATCATTAACACCCCTGAGGTGCTGAAGGGCGTTAAGCAGCGCCACGACTGGTTTGTTGAGCGTCTGAACGCCATCAACGGCAAAACGGGGCTGTTTAAAGAGATCCGCGGCCTGGGGCTGTTAATCGGCTGCGAGCTCACAGCTGAGTTTGCCGGGAAAGCTAAACTTATTTCACAGGAAGCGGCAAAAGTGGGCGTGATGGTGCTGATTGCCGGTGCCAACGTAGTGCGTTTTGCTCCCGCGCTGATCGTCAGCGAGGAAGAGGTGCAAACCGGTCTGGACCGCTTTGCGCTGGCGTGTGAAAAAGTGAAATCCGGGGTGTCATCATGATGGTCATCCGTCCCGTTGAGCGCGGCGACCTCGCCGGGCTCATGCAGCTTGCCGGTAAGACGGGAGGCGGGCTGACCTCGCTTCCTGCCGATGAAAATACGCTGTCGGCGCGCATTGAGCGCGCCCTGCAAACCTGGCAGGGGACGTTGCCAAAAAGCGAACAGGGGTATGTGTTCGTGCTGGAAGACACCGACACGGGGACCGTAGCCGGGATCTGCGCCATTGAAGTGGCCGTCGGGCTTAACGATCCGTGGTACAACTACCGCGTCGGCACCATGGTTCACGCCTCGAAAGAGCTGAACGTCTATAACGCGCTGCCCACGCTGTTTCTCTGCAATGACCACACGGGCGCCAGCGAGCTTTGCACGCTGTTTCTCGACCCGGCGTGGCGAAAAGAGGGCAACGGCTATCTGCTCTCCAAATCGCGCTTTATGTTTATGGCCGCCTTCCGCGATCGCTTTAACGAAAAAGTGGTTGCGGAGATGCGCGGCGTGATCGACGACACCGGCTACTCGCCGTTCTGGGAGAGCCTGGGCGAGCGCTTCTTCTCGATGGAGTTCAGCCGGGCGGACTATCTCTGCGGCACCGGCCAGAAAGCCTTTATTGCCGAACTGATGCCGAAGCATCCTATTTATACCCATTTCCTCAGCCCGGAAGCACAGGCGGTGATCGGCGAAGTGCATCCGCAAACCGCACCCGCCCGCGCGGTGCTGGAGAAAGAAGGCTTCCGCTACCGCAACTATGTCGACATCTTTGACGGCGGGCCTACGCTTGAGTGCGATATCGACCGCGTGCGCGCGATCCGTAAGAGCCGGCTGGTTGAGGTATCTGAAGGCCAGCCCGCGCCGGGCGACTGGCCGGCGTGCCTGGTGGCGAACGAAAATTATGCCAACTTCCGCGCCATGCTGGTGCGTACCAACCCCAAATGTGAACGTCTGGTGCTGACGGCTGCAGAACTGGATGCCCTGAAATGTAACGCCGGCGATACGGTTCGCCTGGTGCGTCTCTGCCCTGAGGAGAAAACAGCATGACATTATGGATTAACGGTGACTGGGTCACGGGCGAAGGCGAACAGCGCGTAAAGACCAATCCGGTAGGAAAAGAGGCGCTCTGGAAGGGGAATGACGCCAGCGCCGCGCAGGTGGAACAAGCCTGCCATGCCGCCCGCCGCGCGTTTCCGGCGTGGGCAAAACAGCCTTTCGCCGTGCGCCAGGAAATTGTTGAAAAGTTTGCCGGGCTGCTGGAGGCAAACAAGGCCGAGCTGACGCGCATCATCGCGTCTGAAACCAGCAAACCGCGCTGGGAAGCGGCAACCGAAGTGACGGCGATGATCAACAAAATCGCCATTTCGGTGAAGGCGTACCACACCCGTACCGGCGAACAGCACACCGACATGCCGGACGGCGCGGCCACGCTGCGCCACCGTCCGCACGGCGTGCTGGCGGTGTTTGGTCCGTACAACTTCCCGGGGCATCTGCCGAATGGGCACATTGTGCCCGCGCTGCTGGCGGGCAATACCGTCATCTTCAAACCGAGCGAGCTCACGCCATTAACCGGCGAAGCGGTGGTTAAGCTGTGGGAACAGGCAGGCCTGCCGCCGGGCGTGCTGAACCTGGTGCAGGGCGGACGGGAAACCGGTCAGGCGCTGAGCGCGCTGAGCGATATCGACGGCCTGCTGTTTACCGGCAGCGCCGGGACGGGCTATCAGCTGCACCGCCAGCTGGCTGGGCAGCCGGAAAAAATTCTGGCGCTGGAGATGGGGGGCAATAACCCGCTGATAGTGGAAGACCCGGATGATATTGACGCCGCGGTGCACCTGACGATTCAGTCCGCCTTTATAACCGCCGGACAGCGCTGCACCTGTTCCCGCCGTCTGCTGGTGAAGCGGGGCGCACAGGGGGATGCCTTCCTGAAACGTCTGGTTGAAGTGAGCGCGCGTCTGGTGCCAGCCGCGTGGGATGCCGATCCGCAGCCGTTTATCGGCGGGCTGATTTCCGAACAGGCCGCGCTGAACGTGCTTAAGGCCTGGCAGGACCACGTCGCGCGCGGCGCGAAAACCCTGCTGGAGCCGAAGCTGGTTCAGCCGGGAACCTCGCTGCTGACGCCGGGCATCGTAGAGATGAGTGGCGCGAGCAACGTCCCGGATGAAGAGGTCTTTGGTCCGCTGCTGTGCGTCTGGCGTTACGACGATTTTGATGCGGCGATTGCGATGGCCAATAACACCCGCTACGGCCTGTCGAGCGGGCTGATTTCGCCTCATCGCGAGAAGTTTGATCGGCTGCTGCTGGAAGCGCGCGCCGGGATCGTGAACTGGAATAAACCGCTGACCGGGGCCGCGAGCACCGCGCCGTTCGGCGGCGTGGGCGCATCGGGCAACCATCGCGCCAGCGCGTGGTATGCCGCCGATTACTGTGCCTGGCCGATGGCGAGCCTGGAAACCCCGGCGCTGACGCTGCCGGAGACGCTTAATCCGGGGCTGGATTTTACCGGAGGGGACCGTCATGAAAGCGCGTGAAGTCAACTTTGACGGGCTGGTGGGGCTGACGCACCACTACGCCGGTCTCTCTTTTGGTAATGAAGCCTCCACGAAGCACCGTTTTCAGGTTTCCAACCCGAAGCTGGCGGCGAAGCAGGGGCTGCTTAAGATGAAAGCGCTGGCAGATGCCGGTTTCCCGCAGGCGGTGATCCCGCCGCAGGAGCGTCCGAACGTGGCGGTGCTGCGTCAGCTCGGCTTTAGCGGTACCGATGAGCAGGTGGTCGAAAAAGCGGGGACGCAGACGCCGCACCTGCTCTCGGCGGCAAGCTCCGCCTCTTCGATGTGGGTCGCCAACGCGGCCACCGTCGCGCCGTCAGCCGATACGCTGGATGGCAAAGTCCACCTGACGGTGGCGAACCTGAATAACAAGTTTCACCGCGCCACCGAAGCGGAAACCACCGAGCGCGTGCTGCGCGCCATTTTCAACCAGGACGCCCTTTTTGCGGTGCATCAGGCCCTGCCGCAGGTGGCGATGTTTGGCGACGAAGGCGCGGCCAACCATAACCGCCTGGGGGGCGATTATGGCGAGCCGGGCCTGCAGCTGTTTATCTACGGGCGAGAAGAGGGTGGCCACGTCGCGCCAACCCGTTACCCTGCGCGTCAGACGCTGGCGGCCAGCCAGGCGGTTGCCCGCCTGAATCAGGTCAATCCTTCCCAGGTGGTTTTTGCCCAGCAAAACCCGCATGTGATTGACCAGGGCGTATTCCATAACGACGTGATCGCCGTTTCTAACCGCCAGGTGCTGTTCTGCCACGAGCAGGCGTTTGCCCATCAGGAAAAGCTGCTTGCCACGCTGCATGAGCGCGTGCGTGGCTTCACGCCAATCCAGGTGCCAACGGAGGCGGTGAGCGTGCAGGATGCGGTAGAAACGTATCTGTTCAATAGCCAGCTGCTGAGCCGCGACGACGGCAGCATGATGCTGGTTCTGCCGCAGGAGTCCCGGGATCATCAGGGCGTGTGGCGCTATCTGACCGAGCTGGTGAAGGCCGATAACCCCATTTCCGAACTGCGCGTGTTTGACCTGCGCGAAAGCATGGCCAACGGCGGTGGTCCCGCCTGTTTACGTCTGCGCGTGGTCTTGACTCAGGACGAAATGCAGGCGGTGAATCCGGCGGTCATGATGAACGATACGCTCTTTACGCGCCTGAATGACTGGGTCGATCGCTACTATCGCGATCGGTTAACGCAGGCGGATCTGGTTGACCCGCAGCTTCTGCGTGAAGGACGCGAGGCGCTGGACGCGTTATCGGCAATCCTGCAGCTGGGATCGGTTTACCCGTTCCAGCGCTGAAGGAGTGGATATGGAAAATTTACTGGCGCTGACCCTGGCCGATGAAACGCCGGAACAGAAAGAGGGGGAGGGCCCCTCATTTCGCTGGCGGTGGCTGGGCCGCGGGGTGCTTGAGCTGACGCCGACCGCAAAAAGCGATCTCTCGCTGCTGCTTTCAACGGGTATCCACGGGAATGAAACGGCGCCCGTTGAGATTGTCGATCTGCTGCTGCGCGCGCTGTATCGCGATGAGATTACCCTGAAGTGCCGCGTGCTGGTGGTGCTCGGCAATCCGCCTGCGCTGGCGCAAAACAAGCGGTATCTGGTCAGCGATATCAACCGCATGTTCGGCGGGCGCTGGTCGCAGTTTCCGCAGAGTGACGAAACGGCGCGGGCACAGTGGCTGGAGAACATCGTGACCCCGTTTTTTGCCGCTGCGGGACCCGTGCGCTGGCATCTGGATCTGCACACGGCAATTCGCGCGTCCTACCACGTTCGCTTCGGCGTTCTGCCGCAGCGCAATCAGCCGTGGGAGGAAGATTTCCTGAGCTGGCTGGGAGACGCCGGGCTGGAGGCGCTGGTGTTTCACCAGTCGCCGGGCGGAACCTTTACGCACTTCACCTGTGAGCACTTTGGCGCGTTGTCCTGTACGCTGGAGCTGGGGAAAGCGCTGCCGTTTGGGCAAAACGATCTTACCCGCTTTGCGCCAACGCATCTCGCCCTTCGGGCGCTGCTGGGCGGAACGGCTCCCGAGCATACGCATCTGCCCGTCGAGCGGTATCGGGTCGTACAGCAGATCACGCGGCGCAGCGACGCCTTCCTGCTCCATATGGCCGCGCATACTCTAAACTTCACGCCGTTTCGCAAAGGGGCGCTGCTGGCCGAGGATGGCGAGGAGCGTTACGAGGTGCAGAAAACCACCGAGTATGTTTTATTCCCTAACCCGAGCGTGGCGTTTGGCCTGCGTGCCGGACTGATGCTGGAAAAAATATCCTGAACCTTTCCCCTCTCTTCATCCGGGAGGGGAACTAAAATACCTTTTCTTAACAATTAAAGCGCCTGTGCGTGTTTTGCAGAATATTCCTGGTGAATTGCTTTATTATTCATCTTCACTCGGTTATACTTCTGCTAAATCGCTTTTAAATCATCGTATTAAATATTTTTCGTTGCAACTCTCCACGCTTTATCCTTATTTCCTCCACATTTGGCGAAAATTTGTTTTTTACACTTTCATTGTTTTACCGTTGCTCTGACTAATTGACGATAAACCCCGTAAAGTTAATCTCGTCAACACGGCATAGCGCCGAAGAATAACTGAAAGAAAGGAAATAAATTATGCGTAAGTTTACTGCACTGTTTGTTGCTTCTACCCTGGCTCTGGGCGCTACCAGCATGGCGTTCGCCGCAGATACTGCGACCACTGCACCTGCCGCGCCTGCTGAAGGCAAAATGATGATGCATCATAAAGGTCCGGGTATGCACAACGAGATGATGATGTTCAAGGATCTCAACCTGACGGATGCGCAGAAACAGCAGATCCGCGATATCCGGAAAAGCGAACGCGATCAGATGAAACGTCCGCCGCTGGAAGAGCGTCGTGCCATGCATGACATCATCGCCAGCGACAGCTTCGATAAGGCGAAAGCCGAAGCGCAGATCGACAAAATGGCCGAGCAGCACAAAGCCCGCATGCTGGCTCACATGGAAACCCAGAACAAGATCTACAACATTCTGACCCCGGAACAGAAAAAACAATTTAATGCGAATTTTGAGAAGCGTCTGACAGAACGTCCGGCGATGGAAGGTAAAATGCCAGCACCAACCGAATAATCGGTTCACTCTCTTAAGACCGCCGGGATCCTGTCCACAAAAGCGCAACCGCTGTGGACAGGACCGGCGGTTTTTCTTTCATGCCCTCTTGTCTGCCGCCGCCAGCGCGGTATGCTCCTGTAGTCGCATCAGAGAATGTTTGTAGAGTCATGGCGTTAGAATTTTTATTAACGTTCCGCTAAGGCCTGCCCTCTCTGCTGCCGATACTGTTTCTGTGAATACCCAACGATAACAAACAAGACAGCAACGATAGCAATATCCTTGCCCTGGCACGGGTTGTGCCATTCAGGAGTGGTGATGGAGTTCTTTGATATCCGTAAGATGCCGGTCAGCCTCTGGCGCAATGGTGCGGGTGAAACGCGTGAGATTTGTTGTTTCCCTCCCGCGACGCGGGATTTTCAATGGCGTGCCAGTATCGCGACTATTGCCAGCAACGGCGAATTTTCCTCGTTTCCAGGCGTCGACCGGGTGATCACGTTACTGGAAGGAGGGGAGGTGACGCTGGATGCTGGTCAGGCATTCTTCCATACCCTCAAGCACCATCAGCCCTACAGCTTTGCCGGCGATCTGCCGGTGAAAGCGCTGCTTTCCGATGGGCGGATGGCGATGGACTTCAACATCATGACCCGGCGCGACTGCTGCCGGGCGAAGGTGCGCGTGGCTGACCGTACCTTTACCACCTTTGGCTCACGCGGGGGGGTGGTGTTTGTGTTAAGCGGGGCGTGGCAGCTGGGTGATAAATTGCTGACGGCCGATCAGGGCGCCAGCTGGGAGGAGGGTACCCATACGCTGCGTCTGCTGGAGGCTCAGGGCACCTTATTGTTCAGCGAAATCACGTGGCTGCCAGGCCATTGAGTTCGATGATCTCAAACTTACCGGCCAGGACAGGTTTACAGAGAATTTTGTAGCCATCGTGGTCAAATCCGGCGGGCGTGCGCAGCAGGGTTGCCGCGTCGTTGATGTCGTCGACAGCGCCCAGCCAGAGCCAGTTATTGACGATGTGATACTGGGTCATCGCGTCACCCACTTCTTTTAGCGCAACGGCGCTTTCCCAGGGCCAGCACTTCACGCTGATGGCCCCCAGACCGGAGAGGAGCCGGGCGTGGTGCGCCTCAATGCTCTCTTTCCCACAGCAGGCACCGGCGCAGCGCTTCAGCGCGGATCGGAAACAGGCGCGTCCGCGGGTGGTTGCCTCCAGACCTAAAAGGCTGTAGCAAAGCTGCAGCTCGTCCGCCAGCGTCTGCAGCGCCTGGAGCGCGGCGCGTTTATTGGCGAACAGCCCATAGAGATTGGGGGCATGTGAAAAATCGACCTCGCGCGCGTAGACGATCTGCGGCTTGCCATCGTTGATCTGCAGGGAGCAGAGCTGACGGTTGCGGCGCAGGCGCTTATTGAACAGCGGCTGCTGCTCTTTAATCAAACGCGCTTCCAGCAATAGCGCGCCCATTTCTCCGGCCGTCTGGAACCAGGTAATGCGTCGCGACTGGCGCAGCATGGCGGCCTCGTCCGGGGTACGCAGATGGGATAACACCCGACTGCGAATGTTAACGCTCTTGCCAATGTAGAGCGGCAGGGTGTCGCTTTCGCCGTGAAAGATGTACACGCCCGGCTGTTTAGGCAATGCTTCAAGCCAGGGGCGAAGGTGCTCGGGATATTCGTAGATAGCCGCCGCTTCAAACTCAAGTCGCGGGGCGGATTGACGCCTGCTCACATACTGCTCCATATACTGTTCAGGTATACAGTGTAGCAGGAGTGTGGTGGTTAAAAAAGAGCCGGGTGGCGGCGACGCCTTACCCGGCCTACTAAACGGGGTTACCGTTTTGCTTTATTTTTTCCAGAAGTCGTCAAACACCGTAATGGGCGTGTGGCGCTTGTGCTCGGTTTTCAGATACCAGCCTTCGATGATTTTCGCGGTACGTTCATCCAGCTTTTTGCCTTCCAGATAATCATCAATGTTGTCATAGGTGACGCCAAGCGCTGCTTCATCCGGCAGGGAAGGGCGATCGTCCTCCAGATCGGCTGTCGGCGCTTTCTTATACAGATGCTCAGGACAGCCCAGCGCGGCAAGCAGCTGCTTGCCCTGACGCTTGTTCAGGCGGAAGATCGGGTTAATGTCGGTGCCGCCGTCGCCGTACTTGGTGAAGAAGCCGGTGATCGCTTCGGCCGCATGGTCGGTGCCGACCACGACGCCTTTGGTCATCCCGGCGATGCTGTACTGTGCTTTCATACGTTCGCGGGCTTTCTCGTTGCCGCGGACAAAATCGCTCAGCTCAATGCCCGCTTCGCGAAGCGCCTGCTCGCTTGCCAGCACCGAGCCCTTAATATTCACGGTCAGCACGCGGTCAGGCTGAATGAAGGCAATGGCATCCTGGCAATCCTGCTCGTCCGCCTGTACGCCGTAAGGAAGGCGCACAGCGATAAACTGCAGCGTCTCATCGCCCGTCTCTTCGCGAAGCTCTGAAATCGCCATTTGGCAGAGTTTACCGGTCAGGGTAGAGTCCTGGCCGCCGCTGATGCCCAGCACCAGGGATTTCAGGAAAGCGTTCTTTTTTAAGTACGATTTTAAAAAATCCACGCTGCGGCGGATCTCTTCATGTGCATCTACCGTAGGCTTCGCGCCCAGTGCCTGAATAATCTCTTGTTGCAGAGCCATCACGCCCTCCATATGCAGTACATAAACAGAATGTGTTAGCTGTTAAAACTAACCCTTTGGGCGAGAAACGACAAGGATCACAGTTTCGAGTGCGCTAATTTGCGCCGATTTAGCAGCTTATCGTTGTTTTATTAGAATTTTCCGAAATTCGTCTGGCGTAACTCACAAAGTTGAACAATAGTACTTTTTATCCCATGCTTAGATAACACGCTGATAAACAAGAGGACGGAATATGAACAAGAACGTAGCAGGAATTCTTAGCGCAGCGGCGGTACTGACTATGCTGGCAGGGTGTACGGCTTACGATCGCACTAAGGATCAGTTTACGCAGCCCGTAGTAAAAGACGTTAAAAAAGGGATGACCCGTTCGCAGGTGGCTGCGATTGCCGGTAAACCTTCTTCTGAAGTGACCATGATTCATGCGAAAGGGACCTGCCAGACCTATATCCTGGGTCAACGTGATGGTAAGGCAGAAACCTACTTTGTCGCCCTGGATGATACCGGCCATGTGATTAACTCCGGCTATCAGACCTGTGCTGAATACGACACCGATCCGCAGGCACCTAAGGCGCAGTAACCCTGCTTGCCTGAGGATGTAAAAAACCGGCCCCCAGGGCCGGTTTTTTTATTCATCAGAAAATCTTATTTCTTTGCGCGAATTATTTGCCCGAAATGTGAAGGGAGTCAACAAGCCAGGTCAATGAGAGACAATTTGAGTCTATCCAGAATTATCCCCTGTCTGTACCATTGCGTATACTCACTCCAACGATAAACAACAGTACGCAAGCTACCTGTCTGCCGGGACAGCGAGTCGAGTGATAGCGCGATGGCAGGTAGTCATACAAGAGGGAAATCACGATGGAAAAGAAACATATCTACCTGTTCTGCTCAGCGGGCATGTCAACCTCGCTTCTGGTTTCAAAGATGCGTGCGCAGGCTGAAAAGTATGAAGTCCCTGTGGTGATCGAAGCGTTCCCCGAGACGCTGGCGGGCGAAAAAGGTCAGACAGCCGATGTCGTTTTACTGGGACCGCAAATTGCCTATATGTTGCCCGAAATTCAACGACTGTTACCGAATAAACCGGTCGAAGTGATCGACTCGGGGCTGTACGGCAAAATTGATGGTTTAGGTGTTCTTAAAGCTGCTGTGGCAGCCATTAAAAAAGCTGCTAATTAATTTTTATTTTTCCCGTCAAAGAGTTATTTCACACACAATACGCCGTAACATGCGTTACGGCATTTAAGGGTATTTTCCTATGAGTAAAGTCATCGCTTCACTTGAAAAGGTACTCCTTCCTTTTGCTGTTAAAATAGGAAAGCAGCCTCACGTTAATGCCATCAAAAACGGCTTTATTAAATTAATGCCGTTGACGCTGGCCGGGGCCATGTTCGTTTTAATTAACAACGTTTTTCTGAGCTTTGGTGAAGGTTCCTTCTTTTATTCATTAGGAATTCGGTTAGACGCTTCTACTATTGAAACCCTTAATGGTTTTAAAGCCATCGGCGGCAACGTCTATAACGGTACGTTGGGGATTATGTCGCTGATGGCGCCTTTCTTTATTGGGATGGCACTGGCAGAAGAGCGTAAGGTGGATCCGCTGGCCGCCGGGTTATTATCCGTCGCCGCCTTTATGACCGTAACGCCATACAGCGTGGGTGAAGCCTATGCCGTCGGTGCCAACTGGCTGGGCGGGGCCAACATCATCTCCGGTATTGTTATCGGTCTGGTGGTGGCAGAGATGTTCACCTTTATTATCCGCCGCAACTGGGTTATCCGCTTGCCGGATAGCGTACCGGCTTCTGTTTCTCGTTCATTTTCCGCGTTGATTCCGGGCTTCATTATTCTCTCCATCATGGGGATTATCGCCTGGGCGCTCTCCCACTGGGGCACAAACTTCCACCAGATCATCATGGACTCTATCTCTACGCCGCTGGCGTCGATGGGTGGCGTGGTCGGTTGGGCGTATGTGATTTTCACCTCTCTGCTGTGGTTCTTTGGCGTGCATGGTTCACTGGCACTGGCCGCGCTGGACAGCGGAATTATGACCCCATGGGCACTGGAAAACGTTGCGCTTTACCAACAGTACGGCTCCGTTGACGCGGCGCTGGCAGCGGGTAAAACCTTCCATGTGTGGGCGAAGCCGATGCTTGACTCCTATATCTTCCTGGGCGGTACCGGGGCGACCTTGGGTCTGATCATCGCGGTCTTTATTGTCTCTCGCCGTGCTGACTACCGTCAGGTCGCGAAGCTGGCGCTGCCATCAGGCATCTTCCAGATTAACGAACCGATTCTGTTCGGTCTGCCAATCATCATGAACCCGGTAATGTTCATTCCGTTCATCCTGATTCAGCCGCTGCTGGCCGCTATCACCCTGACGGCGTATTACATGGGCATCATACCACCGGTCACCAACATTGCGCCGTGGACCATGCCGGCGGGTCTGGGCGCCTTCTTCAACACCAACGGCAGCGTCGCGGCCTTCCTGCTGGCGATATTCAACCTCGGAGTTGCCACCCTGCTGTACATGCCGTTCGTGGCGATTGCCAACAAAGCCGCCACCATCATTGATGAAGAAGAGAGCGAAGAGGATATTGCCCTCTCACTGAAATTTTAAGATTGACCGGCGCGGGGAAACCCGCGCCAGCCACAAGGAGCTTAAACATGTTAGGTTTGGATAGTATCGTCGCAGACGAAGCCGCCGAGAACGATCTGGAAGAAGTGGTGATGGGGCTTATCATCAACTCCGGGCAGGCCCGCAGCCTGGCCTATGGCGCACTGAAGCAGGCCAAGCAGGGGGATTTCGCCGCCGCGAAAACCATGATGGAACAGTCCCGCACGGCGCTTAACGAAGCGCATCTGGTGCAAACAAAGCTGATTGAAAGCGATCAGGGCGAAGGAAAGATGAAGGTCAGCCTGGTGCTGGTCCACGCGCAGGATCACCTGATGACCTCGATGCTGGCGCGCGAGCTGGTGGCGGAGCTCATTGAGCTTCACGAGAAGATGCAGTAAGTCAGACTGAGTAGCAGGAGGTCAGCACGATGGAAATCAAAACCGCGCTTGAACAGCAGCTGTTTAACGGCAAAAATTTTCACGTGGTTATCTACAACAAAACGGAGAGCGCCAGCGGTCTGCACCAGCATGACTACTACGAGTTCACGATTGTTCTGACCGGTCGCTACTATCAGGAGATCAACGGTAAGCGCGTCCTGCTTGAACGAGGGGATTTCGTCTTCCTGCCGATGGGGTCTTACCACCAGAGCTTTTACGAATTTGGTGCCACCCGCATTCTGAACGTGGGCGTCAGCAGACGTTTCTTCGAGAAGCACTATCTGCCGCTGGTGCCGTTCTGCTTTGTGGCCTCCCAGGTCTATCGGGTCAAAAACGAGTTCATGACCTGGATTGAAACGGTTATCGCCTCGCTTAACTTCCGCGACAATGAATTTGATGAGTTTATTGAAACGGTGACCTTCTACGTGATGAACCGGCTGCGCCACCATCGGGAAGAGCAGCAGGTAACGGATGATATTCCACAGTGGCTGCGCAGCACCGTTGAGCTGATGCACGATAAAGGCCAGTTCAGCGAAAATGCGCTGGAAAATATGGTCTCCCTGTCGGGGAAATCCCAGGAATATCTGACCCGTGCAACGCAGCGCTATTATCGTAAAACGCCCGTGCAAATTATTAATGAAATCCGCATTAATTTTGCTAAAAAACAGCTGGAAATCACCAACTATTCTGTCACCGATATTGCATACGAGTCAGGATACAGCAGTCCCAGCCTGTTTATTAAAACCTTTAAGAAATTGACGTCATTTACCCCGAACAGTTACCGGAAAAATTTAACGGTAATTAATTAACTGTCGGCGGATTACCCGCCACGAATATTGCTTTAATGGCTTGCCCAAATAGCGGGAAGAGCACGCTATACCTTGCAGGCGATTAACCTGATATGCTAAGGGAGATATTATGCAGAAGAAATTAAAAGTCGTAACCATTGGTGGCGGCAGCAGCTATACCCCGGAATTACTGGAAGGCTTTCTGAAACGTTATCATGAATTACCGGTCAGCGAATTATGGCTGGTGGACGTTGAGGAAGGTCAGGAAAAGCTGAATATTATTTTCGACCTGTGCAAGCGCATGGTGGAAAAAGCCGGCGTGCCTTTGACCGTGCATAAAACCCTGGACCGTCGTCTGGCGCTGAAAGATGCGGATTTCGTGACCACCCAGCTGCGCGTCGGCCAGCTGAAAGCGCGTGAGCTGGACGAACGTATTCCCCTGAGCCACGGCTATCTCGGGCAGGAGACCAACGGCGCGGGCGGCCTTTTTAAAGGCCTGCGTACCATCCCGGTCATTTTCGACATCGTCAATGACGTGCAGGAGATCTGCCCGAACGCGTGGGTGATTAACTTCACCAACCCGGCCGGGATGGTGACCGAGGCGGTCTATCGGCATACGAACTTCAAACGTTTTATCGGCGTCTGTAATATTCCGATCGGCATGAAGATGTTCATCCGCGACGTGCTGGAGCTGACCGACAGCGACGACCTCTCCATCGACCTGTTCGGCCTGAATCACATGGTGTTCATTAAAGACGTTATCGTGAACGGTAAATCGCGGTTTGCCGAACTGCTGGACGGCGTGGCTTCCGGTCGCCTGACGGCGGCATCGGTGAAAAACATCTTTGACCTGCCGTTCAGCGAAGGGTTGATCCGCTCGCTGAATCTGCTGCCTTGCTCGTATTTGCTTTACTACTTCAAGCAGAAAGAGATGCTGGCCATCGAAATGGGAGAGTACTATAAGGGCGGCGCGCGTGCGCAGATCGTTCAGAAGGTCGAGAAGCAGCTGTTCGATTTGTATAAAGATCCGAACCTGAACGTCAAACCGAAAGAGCTGGAGCAGCGCGGCGGGGCCTACTACTCCGATGCGGCGTGCGAAGTGATCAACGCCATCTACAACGACAAGCAGGCGGAGCACTATGTCAATGTGCCGCATCATGGCCATATCGACAATATTCCGGCTGACTGGGCCGTTGAAATGACCTGCATCCTGGGGCGCGAGGGGGCTAAACCGCATCCCCGTATCACCCACTTCGATGACAAGGTCATGGGCCTGATTCATACCATCAAAGGCTTTGAAGTGGCGGCAAGCAATGCGGCGCTAAGCGGCGAACTCAATGACGTGCTGCTGGCGTTGAACCTTAGCCCGCTGGTGCATTCCGACCGCGACGCGGAGCAGCTGGCCAGCGAGATGATCCTGGCGCATGAGAAATGGTTGCCAAACTTTGCCGCTACGATCGAGAAGCTGAAGTTCAAACAGCAATAAGAGGACGCACAATGGAAAACCTGCTGATCGTTAATGCTGATGATTTTGGCCTCTCGAAAGGCCAGAACTACGGCATTATTGAAGCCTGTCGCCGGGGTGTGGTGACCTCTACCACGGCGCTGGTTAATGGTGAGGCGGTTGAACACGCGGCGCAGCTGAGCCGCGAGGTGCCTGAGCTGGGCGTCGGCATGCATTTTGTACTGACGCTCGGGATGCCGCTTTCTCCAATGCCGGGCCTGACGCGCGACGGCCAGCTGGGCAAATGGATTTGGGAACTGGCAGAGCAGGGGGCTCTGCCGCTCGAAGAGATTGCCCGCGAGCTGGAGAGTCAGCTCAACCGCTTTGTTGATGTGTTTGGTAGGGCGCCGACGCACATCGATAGCCATCACCACGTGCATATGATCCCGGCGATTTTCCCGATTGTCGCTGATTTCGCAAAGCGCAACGGCGTCGCGATGCGCGTGGATCGGGAGGTGCGCGGATTGCCGGACTGCGCTGTCACCACCACTGAGGGGTTCAGCAGCGCGTTTTACGGAGAAGAGATCAGCGACGCGCTGTTCCTGACGGTGCTGGATGATTCCGCCGCGCGAGGGGAACGGTCGCTGGAGGTCATGGCGCATCCTGCCTTTGTCGATAACACCGTGCATAAAAGCGCCTACTGCTGGCCGCGCCTGGCGGAGCTGGATGTCCTGACGTCGCCGTCGTTGAAATACGCGATTGCCGAGCGAGGGTATCGTTTGGGGACGTTCGGGGATCTTTGAAATAAAGCCCGGTGGCGGCTTTGCCTTACCGGGCCTACAAAACCAATCGAATGTAGGCCGGGTAAGCGCAAGCGCCACCCGGCTTTTTTTACGCCGGTATCTGGTCAATCTTGCTGCTTCGCGACCAGACGCGGTGCGCGGCGAGCAAATCAAACAGCTTCGTCATAAAGGCATCGTCAACGTTATCGCCCTCGACAATGCCGTCCTCACCCTGATCGGCAACCTTCAGCTGCGCCTTAAACTGTCGCGCGTCGCCGGACAGCGCGATCGGCTTCAGGTGCTTATAGGCTTCCAGCAGATAATAGACGGCGTCGCCGTTGGTCAGCAGGCTGGCAAGATCTCCGCCCGGCACAATTACCGCATCGACTGTGAGCGATGGCGCACCGGCAAAGGTCGCCGCGACCGGCAGCACAGAACCATCGTCGGCCGTCACTTCACCCATGCGGGAATAGAGCAGTTTGGCATGCACGCCCTGGGTTTTAAGCGCCTGCATAATTCCCAGCACGTCGCTGGCGCGGGTTCTGTCGTTCAGCAGAATGGCGACCACGCGGCCTTTTATCGAGCCGCCCGGCACCGCATACAGGCTCAGAGACGGATCTTTCTTCACCCCGTTAACCTCTTTCGGCGGGGCAAGATTGCGCTGCTCGTCGGTCAGCGTAATGCCCAGGTTGTCCGCAACGCTCTGGGCTAGCTGAATATCAATATGCGCCAGCTGATCGACTACCCGCTCGCGGATGTAGCTGCGCACCACTTTGCTCAGCTCAAAGCTGAAGCCGCCGATGATGTGCTGTTGCTCAATCGGCGTCTGGCTGTTCCAGAACAGGCGAGGGTGGGCGTAATATTCGCCGAACGAGGGGCTACGCTCGCGAATTTTGTTGCCATCGATACGCTCCTGGTACGATTCGAAGCCACCGCGTTTCGGCCCGGGAGGGGTTTCACGCGGCCAGTTATCGTTGATGGAGTTCGGCTCATAGTTAGCCGGGTTGGTATCAATATCCTGACGGTGCATCCCGTCGCGCTGGAAGTTGTGGTACGGGCAGGTTGGGCGGTTAATCGGAATTTCGTGGAAGTTCGGCCCGCCGAGTCGGCTGATCTGCGTATCGGTATAGGAGAACAGGCGTCCCTGCAGGAGCGGATCGTTGGTGAAGTCCAGCCCCGGCACGATATGCCCCGGGTGGAACGCGGCCTGCTCGTTTTCGGCAAAGAAATTATCCGGGTTGCGGTTGAGCACCATTTTACCTACCAGCTGCACCGGTACCAGCTCTTCCGGGATCAGCTTCGTCGGGTCCAGAAGATCGAAATCGAACTTAAATTCGTCCTCTTCCGGGATGAGCTGCAGACCCAGCTCGTACTCCGGGAAGTCGCCCGCTTCAATGGACTCCCACAGCTCGCGGCGATGGAAGTCCGGATCGCGCCCGGTTAGCTTCTGCGCCTCGTCCCACACCAGCGAGGCTTTACCCGCCACCGGCTTCCAGTGGAAACGGACAAACGTGGCTTTCCCCTCGGCGTTGATCATCCGGAAGGTGTGGATGCCAAACCCTTCCATAGTGCGGTAGCTGCGGGGGATGCCGCGATCAGACATCGCCCACATCACGTTGTGTAAGGTTTCAGGCTGCAGGGAAACATAATCCCAGAAGGTGTCGTGCGCGCTTTGTCCCTGCGGTATGGCCCAGTGGGGCTCCGGTTTTACCGCATGGACAAAGTCAGGAAATTTATGCGCATCCTGAATGAAGAACACCGGGGTGTTGTTGCCGACCAGATCGAAAATCCCCTCTTCGGTATAAAACTTGGTGGCAAAGCCGCGGATATCCCGGACGGTATCTGCCGACCCCGCACCGCCCTGCACGGTGGAGAAACGCACAAACACCGGGGTGATTTTATCCGGGTCGGAGAGGAAATCCGCTTTGGTGATCGCTTTCAGGCTCTTGTAGGGCTGGAAGTAGCCGTGCGCAGCGGAACCGCGCGCGTGGACGATACGTTCCGGTATCCGCTCGTGGTCGAAGTGGGTAATTTTTTCCCGCAGGATAAAGTCTTCCAGCAGGGTAGGCCCGCGCGCGCCTGCGCGAAGGGAGTTCTGATCGTCAGCAATGCGTACGCCCTGATTGGTGGTGAGCGCAAAACCTTCGCCGCCTTTGCGGTGTGGCTCAAGAGATTTCAGCTTCTCGTTTCCCGTATCCGGCGATTTCATGCTTCCCGGTGCGGTAGGCTGTTCTCCCGGCGCGGAAGGGCCAGGGGAGGGGCGGTGAGAGCCGTCAGCAGGGGCGAGAGAGTCCATACCCGGTTGAGATTCTTCAGTGCCATGAATCGGTGATTGATGTGTTTTATCTTTGTTCGACATTGCGCGCTTCTCCTTTATCCATTGCTAAAAACCCTATTAAGGATAGAACAATGTCGCGACATGGTTCGCGAACTAAGAGTTTTCATATGACGTGATTAACGAAAGGAGCCCTCTCACCCACTCGGGGCGCGACGGAAGGCAGCAGGATCGGCTATCATAGAGTTTTCCTGCTTCAAGAATTTGCTTTAGTGAACCAGTCGCTTATGAAACCTCTTCGTCAACAAAACCGCCAGGTTATTAGCTATGTGCCCCGCGTTGAGCCCGCGCCGCCTGACCATGCCCTGAAAGTGGAGGGTTTTCGCGATGTCTGGCTGCTGCGGGGGAAATACGTGGCCTTTGTGCTGATCGGCGAACATTTCCGTCGCTCACCCACCTTTACGGTGCCGGAGTCAGCGCAGCGGTGGGCGATGCAGATCCGCCAGGATGAAGAGGTTGAGGAATAACAGCCATAAAAAAACCGCCATCAGGCGGTTTTTTATTTCAGACGGTGATTAACGGTGCGCCAGCTCGGCGTCGTCTTCACTTTCCAGAATCGTTTTGTCGGTCTGCTTCAGCCACTGGCTGGTCAGCGTGCCGGCGGTCATGGAGCCGCTCACGTTCAGCGCGGTACGACCCATGTCGATCAGCGGTTCAACGGAGATCAGCAGGGCGACCAGCGTCACGGGCAGACCCAGCGCAGGCAGCACAATCAGCGCGGCGAAGGTTGCGCCACCGCCAACACCCGCAACGCCTGCGGAGCTTACGGTAACAATCCCGACCAGCGTGGCGATCCAGACCGGATCAAGTGGGTTGATGCCGACTGTAGGAGCAACCATCACCGCCAGCATCGCCGGGTAAAGACCCGCACAGCCGTTCTGACCAATGGTAGCACCAAAGGAGGCAGAGAAGCTGGCGATGGATTCAGGCACGCCCAGACGACGGGTCTGCGCTTCCACGTTCAGCGGGATAGACGCGGCGCTGGAGCGGCTGGTGAAGGCAAAGGTCAGTACCGGCCAGACTTTACGGAAGTACTTCAGCGGGCTGACGCCGTTCACGCCCAGCAGGATGCCGTGCACCACGAACATAATGCCCAGGCCCAGATAAGAGGCGACAACGAAGCTGCCCAGCTTGATGATGTCCTGCAGGTTAGAGCCGGCAACCACTTTGGTCATCAGCGCCAGCACGCCGTACGGGGTCAGCTGCATCACCAGACGTACCAGCTTCATCACCCAGCTTTGCAGGGTATCAATCGCGGTCAGCACGCGTTCGCCTTTAGGCGCGTCGTCTTTCAGCAGCTTCAGCGCCGCTACGCCCAGGAACGCGGCGAAAATAACCACGCTGATGATCGAGGTTGGGCTCGCACCGGTCAGGTCAGCAAACGGGTTCTTCGGAATGAAGGAGAGCACCATCTGCGGCACGGTCAGATCAGCCACTTTACCAACGTAGTTGGTTTGAATCGCGGTCAGACGCGCCGTTTCAGCGGTACCCTGAACCAGGCCTTCTGCGGTCAGGCCAAACAGGTTGGTGACCAGCACACCCACCAGCGCGGCAATCAGCGTGGTGAACAGCAGCGTACCTATGGTCAGGAAGCTGATTTTTCCCAGCTGAGTCGCGTTATGCAGGCGGGCAACGGCGCTCAGAATAGAGGCGAACACCAGCGGCATAACGATCATCTGCAGCAGCTGGACATAGCCGTTACCGACGATGTTGAACCACTGAATGGAATCTTTAAGAACTGGATTATCGGAGCCATAAATTGCCTGTAATGCCAGACCAAATACGACACCCATGGCCAGACCAACCAGCACCTTTTTCGCCAGGCTCCACTGTTTGTGGCGCGCCTGCGCGAGAAGCAATAGCAATACAGCGAACACAACGACGTTCGCGATGAGTGGAAAATTCATCCCCGTTCTCCTGATTTATTATCGGGTCGGTTTTTACCGATCCTGTTGGCGGAAGGTTAGCAGAAGTGTGATGTAGCGCTTATATCCAAATGGAATGGGTTATGACAAATGGGATAATTTTGTTGGTTTACTGTTCAATCTGGTGATGAATAAAGCGATTAAACTGAAATTGCAGCGAATTAATCATCTGGGAAGACCAGCGGACTGCACTGTTTTCGGGCAACGTTTGCGGCATCCAGACGGCGTAAGCAAACAGCGCCATGCACAATACCCGCTCAAGCTGGTTACCTTTTTGCGGCACCAGGATGGGAAAACGGAAACGCCAGCGGCAGGGCCAAAGTAGCGGCACGCCCGCAGGCGTCAGCATATCGGCAAGGATATGGCTTAAATAGCCCAGCACCATCCCCTGGATAGCGTCAGCGGGGACGATCCAGCTTTCGGGCACTTTTAAATAGAACAGCGTCAGCAGGCCAAACACGGCCAGCAGGCTGTGCGTAAACCCCCGGTGGCCGAACGCGCGGGCGATGGGTTTAGACACCCACTTCAGGCGCTGTCCGAGGAAGGACTTGGGGTGGTCGATGTCGGGCAGCAGACAGGTCAATACGGCGGAAGGAACAATATGCCACCAGTCCCCCTGTGCCAGCACGGGGGTAAGTTCAGCGTTTTTGGCAAATACTGCGCACGCGATTGAAAAAAGCAGGTGGCCTTCCGCCGTCATGATAAAACCCACAAAGCTGTCAATTCATACAGTATAGGGTTTTTATACAGTAGGCGGAAGAGGTGACGGTGTAACTGTTTGTCACAAACCGGAGGAGGGCGTTAACCGCCCTGCAGATGATGCGCCGTGAGTTCTGCCAGTGAATTTAGCTTCACATCGGCGAGGGCAAACCGGGGATCGTGGCGGCCTTCTTCCGCAGGCACCACAATGGAGCGCATCCGCGCGGCTTTAGAGGCGACCATGCCGTTAACGGAGTCTTCCAGCGCAACGCAGTTGAGGGGATCCAGGCCGAGCTTAGCGGCGCAGTCCAGATAGACCTGCGGGTGCGGCTTGCTGTAAGGCAATTTTTCAGCGGACGCCAGCGCGTCGAAACTGTCGCGCAGTTCAAACATGACGAGCACTTTTTCCAGCATATGCAGCGGTGAAGCCGAGGCCAGTCCGACCTTCAGCCCCTGGGCTTTACACAGCGTGACGGCCTCACGTACGCCGGGCAGCAGCGGCTTGTTCTCTTCCACCAGCGAAATGGCACGGCTGATAATGCGCGCGGTTACCTCGTCTCGACCGGGACCCACCCACGGCTGTTGGGCAAACCACAGGTCAACCACCATGTCGATGCGTAGGCCCAGCGTATCGGGTAGTTCATTACGGCGGCTGATATCCACGCCCAGGCTGGCCATAACGTCCAGTTCGGCGCGATCCCACAGCGGTTCGGAATCGATCAGTAATCCATCCATGTCAAAAATTGCGGCAAGTATTTGGCGCGGTGTCGACATCACAACGTCTCCTTATCCAGGGTGTACGACAGACGATAAGTGCTAAGCACAATCTGCAATTTAGCATATTGCTTTTAAAGAGCGGGCGAAATTGATGACCAGCAGGTAGACTTAGGCACAAATAACGCGTCTTTATGAAGAGGAACTGATGACGTATCAACAAGCTGGACGCATTGCGGTCTTAAAACGTATTGCAGGCTGGGTGATTTTTATTCCTGCCGTCATTTCTACGCTGATTTCTGTACTCAAATTTATGTACGACCACAGCGAAAAACAGCCGGGTATCAATGCGGTAATGCTTGATTTTGCGCATGTTATGATTGAGATGATGCGTTTCAATACGCCATTTTTGAATGTCTTCTGGTTTAACTCACCCACCCCGGATTTTCATCAACAGCTGAATATCGGCTTTTGGGTGATATACGCCCTGATCTTTGTCGCGCTGGCACTGCAGGCCTCTGGGGCGCGAATGAGTCGTCAGACGCGCTTTTTACGCGAAGGCGTTGAGGATCAGTTGATTCTGGAGCAGGCCAAAGGCCCGGAAGGCATGAGTCGGGAGCAGATTGAATCCCGCATTGTTGTGCCGCGTCACACCATTTTCCTGCAAATTTTCCCGCTCTATATTCTTCCCGTGATTATCATTGTGGCGGGATATTTCTTCTTCTCACTGCTCGGTTTTCTGTAAGCGACACGGGTGGCTGCATAGCCACCCGTTCGCGTCTCAGGCGGCAAGCATACGCTCAAGTGCCCGCTGCGCGTTAACAAGGTGTTCTCCGCCAAAAAGAATGGCTCGGTTCATCAGGGTATAAAGCTGATACACCGGCTGGCGGTCGAGGAAACCGGGCGGCAGGGGGGAAACAGACTGGTATCCGTCATATATTTGCGGCGGCTGCTCCGGATGAAGCGGCAGCATGGCAAGATCGCACTCTCTGTCACCCCAGTAGCAGGCCGGGTCGAAGATGTAGGGACCGTTTGGACCCAGCGCGCAGTTATCGGACCATAAGTCGCCGTGAAGCAGAGACGCCTGAGGCTGGTGGGATGCCAGACGCTGCTGAACATGCTCGACGATGGCATCTATATTGCCAAACTCCAGCCCTTTCTCGGCGGCAAGTTCTAGCTGCCAGCCAATGCGCTGCTCGGCAAAAAAAGTCGACCAGCGACGCTGCCAGGCATTGGGTTGTGGCGTGGTGGAGAGGTCATTGTCAAAATCGAGCCCAAACTGCGGCTGGTCGCTCCACTGATGGAGGCGCGCTAGCTGCTGGCCAAGAATGAATGCATTATGCGCGTCCAGCGGACGGGCGGGGAGGTACTCCATCACCAGGAAACTGTAATCGCGGTCGCTACCTACGGCCAGAACCTGTGGGACCGTCACCGTTTTACTGCGCGACAACAGCTCCAGCTGATCGGCTTCGGCGGTAAATATCGGAAGCAGCTCTCGTTCATCGCATTTAACGAAAAGATCGCGCCCTGCGTAGCGTAAATGCCACGCGGCGTGGATCTCACCGCCTGGCAGTTCGTTACGCAGTTCAATTTCACCTTCACCCTGTTGCTCACGTAAAAGATGACTGATAGCCTGCCACATGTTCACTCTCCCATGTTGTCTGCCAGATCATAAAGTTAGCGCATAATTGCGGTAAAAAAATACGAACTAACGCACACCTGAGCGGTTTAAATTCATGCAGCGCACTTATTGTTCTTTTTTTCGCCAGTTTTCCCAGGTATCCACGTTAATTTCGCCAGGCTTGTCGGTCACGCTCTCCACCAGACTGGCGGCCAGCGCTTGAACCTCTTCCTGACTCAGGGCGCCGATCAGACCAAATGTCAGGGTGCCTAAATCATGAATATTGCCTTCGTCATCCGTCAGCGTGAGGAGAAAATTAGCCCGGGTAAACGCATTGTTGAGCTCATTCAGCTCGGTCAGCGATGCCTCATGAAGGTTGATGGTCACGACGTAGCGTGTGATGTCACCACTGCTCATAATTCACCTCATTGTTATCATGGAAGTTTTCTTAGCATAGTCGATAGTTTGCGTTTGGCGACTCGGTGATGACATTCCCCTCCGTAAAGACGAAGGGGAACAGGCGTTAATTTCGGGACAGGTAATCGACGATTTTTTGCGTATCGGCAAGTGAACAGAGACGCGTGCCCTGGTTGATGGTGGCGGCGCTACCCGCTGCTACGCCGTAGCGTGTCATTTCGAGCAGAGACGCGCCCTGCGCCAGTTTGAGCGTCATCGCGCCCACCATGCTGTCACCCGCGCCAACCGTGCTCTGACTCTTCATCGGCGGCGGAACAACCTGAACGGATGACGATTCATCAACTGCAAGCGCCCCCTGAGGGCCAAGGGAAACCACCACGCGCCGCGCTTTGCCGCTGCGCACCAGCTCCTGCGCGGCGGTGCGAACATCGTCAGGCTGCGTCAGTTCGCGGTTGACCAGCGCGCTTAACTCTTTCTGGTTGGGTTTGACCAGTTCAAGATTGCCCGGCACCAGTGCCGCCTGCAGGGCCTCACCGCTGCTGTCAACGATGCAGCGGATACCGCGTTGCTGTGCAGCCTGAATCAGCGCCGTCAATTTTTCCGTGCTGACGCCAGGCGGCAGGCTGCCGCTTACCACCAGCAGCGCGCCGCTTTCTATCGTCAGCACTTTCTCTTCAAGCTGACGAAACTCGTCATCGGTAAGTTTCGCGCCCGGCATGACAAAACGGTACTGTTCGCCGCTGGATCCCACGTGGACATGCAGGTTTTGCCGCGTCCAGTCTTTCACCTCGACGGTGTCTACGGCCACCTGTTCATCGGCCAGCAGTGAGACCAGGTGTTCACCGGTAGCACCACCTGCGGGAAAAATGGCCGTGGCTTTGCCGCCGAGGTGGGTAATAGCGCGCGCCACGTTGATCCCGCCGCCGCCAGGCTCAAAGACCGGGGCGCTACAGCGCAATTTACCTTCCGGGTAAATCTGCGGCGTCAGGGTAGCGGAATCAAGGGAAGGGGAGAGCGTCAGGGTGTAGATAGAAACCATCATTACCTCCTTTTAGCATGGGTTCCTTTTAGTCTGGCACCATTTGTCAGGAAGGCAATGTAAATAACAGTATGATTTTAAATATGAATACTCAATAAAAGTCAGGCCGGAGATATATAAAATAAAAAGCTTTTTGAGATCGTTCTTATTCAAAAAATGAAATAAGAAAACATTGCTATGTTATTTGCGGCTTTTTATAATTTGTTACCTTTCTCTGGACGCCTTGTCATTGATCCTCAAGAAAGATTCCGGGACCGTGTGGTCTCTTTTTTTGTTGTACGGACTCCTTAATAAAATGAAGCTTTTAAAGACAGTGCCCGCTGCACTGATGCTGGCGGGTGGCGTGTTTGCGGCTATGAACGCGACCGCCGATGATTCCGTTTTTACTGTCATGGACGATCCATCCACCGCGAAAAAACCGTTTGAAGGTAACCTGAATGCTGGGTACCTGGCACAATCCGGTAACACGAAAAGCTCTTCTCTGACGGCGGACAGTACGCTCACATGGTACGGTAATACTACCGCCTGGTCTCTGTGGGGTAATGCCAGCAACACTTCCGCTAACGACGAACGTTCTTCCGAGAAATATGCGGTAGGCGGACGTAGCCGTTACAACATGACCGACTATGACTATCTGTTTGGTCAGGGGAGCTGGTTAACCGACCGTTACAACGGTTATCGCCAGCGCGATGTCTTCACCGCCGGTTATGGTCGTCAGTTCCTGAACGGACCGGTACACAGCTTCCGTTTTGAATTCGGTCCGGGTGTGCGTTATGACGAATACACCAATGGCGATACCAAAACTCAACCGCTCGGTTACGCTTCCGGTACCTATGCCTGGCAGATGACTGACAACACCAAATTTACCCAGGGTGTTTCTGTATTTGGTGCCGACGATACGACGTTGAACTCTGAGACGGCGCTTAACGTGGCTATCAACGAACACTTTGGTCTGAAACTCGCCTACAACGTGACCTGGAACTCTTCACCACCAGAATCTGCACCGGATCATACCGACCGCAGAACCACGGTTTCACTGGGTTATAGAATGTAATAAAAGCGGGCCGATGATGATGTCGGCCCGTTTATTGTCTGTGACTTTTTGATGTCCCTTCTGATGACCTGCATTCGCCCCTAGCCCCAAATCATTGCCGCCCAACGGAGTAGCAGCATTGCGCCGCAGATGGCAATCAGAACCAGCACCATTTTCCAGTGTTTTACGGCAAATCGTTTTGTTGGCATAACCTAATCCTTGTTCGTTAATATCCACAGTCTACCAAACAGGGCCGAAATATGCCCCTTTTCAGGATCGATTGGGTTATGCCAGCGTAGGGTTTGGCTCAGAACCAGTGGAATCGTTCGGCGAGAATCAACAATAAACCTGTGGCGGAAAGGATGTTCAATATCACAACCGTTCTACTGGATACGTTCATGGTATGCACCTTTGGGTTTAAGGACCTGTTCAAGAGTAGCCCAGCATCATCGAAATGCGAGCGCAGGGGAGAAGCAACCTGCAAATTCGTGCGAAAGTGCCAGCCCATCAATCTGGCCGCAGAGGGTGCAATCTCCTTTCCGTTAGTGTTAACATTACGTCGCTTGCCGTAAATCCGAATTAATCTGAATTCGGCAGGTGAATGATGACGAACCAATTTGACGATTGTTGGTCAGATGGTGTCGTAATCTATTGTCAAATCACGATTATTTTCTTTGTATATGCTCTTATGTGTGGGGCATCACTGCAAATAAGGATATAAAATGCCTGTAATTACTCTTCCTGATGGCAGCCAACGCCATTTCGACCGTGCTGTTAGCCCAATGGATGTTGCCCTGGACATTGGTCCTGGTCTCGCGAAAGCGACTATTGCTGGCCGTGTTAACGGTGAGCTGGTGGATGCCTCCGACCTGATTGAAAACGATGCGACGCTTGCCATCATCACCGCGAAAGACGAAGAAGGTCTGGAGATCATTCGTCACTCCTGCGCGCACCTGTTAGGTCATGCCATCAAACAGCTGTGGCCAAACACCAAAATGGCGATCGGTCCGGTTATCGACAATGGTTTCTACTACGACGTTGACCTTGACCATACTCTGACTCAGGAAGATATCGACGCGCTCGAAAAACGTATGCACGAGCTCGCCGAAACGAACTATGACGTCATCAAGAAGAAAGTCAGCTGGCACGAAGCGCGTGAAACCTTCGTGAAGCGCGGCGAGAGCTATAAAGTCTCTATTCTTGACGAAAATATTTCCCATGATGACAAGCCTGGCTTGTACCATCACGAAGAATACGTCGACATGTGCCGTGGACCGCACGTGCCGAACATGCGCTTCTGTCATCACTTTAAGCTGATGAAGATCGCGGGCGCCTACTGGCGCGGTGACAGCAACAACAAGATGTTGCAGCGTATCTATGGTACCGCGTGGGCCGATAAAAAAGCCCTGAACGCGTACCTGCTGCGCCTGGAAGAGGCGGCGAAGCGTGACCATCGTAAAATCGGCAAGCAGCTTGACCTCTACCACATGCAGGAAGAAGCGCCGGGTATGGTGTTCTGGCATAACGACGGCTGGACCATCTTCCGTGAACTGGAAACGTTCGTACGCTCCAAGCTGAAAGAGTACCAGTATCAGGAAGTAAAAGGCCCGTTCATGATGGACCGTGTGCTGTGGGAAAAAACCGGCCACTGGGACAACTACAAAGATGCGATGTTCACCACCTCGTCTGAGAACCGTGAATACTGCATCAAGCCAATGAACTGCCCGGGTCACGTTCAGATCTTTAACCAGGGTCTGAAATCCTACCGCGACCTGCCGCTGCGTATGGCGGAGTTCGGTAGCTGCCACCGTAACGAACCATCAGGTGCGCTGCACGGCCTGATGCGTGTTCGTGGCTTTACTCAGGATGATGCGCATATCTTCTGTACTGAAGATCAGGTCCGTGACGAAGTTAACGCCTGTATTCGTATGGTCTACGATATGTACAGCACCTTTGGCTTCGAGAAGATCGTGGTCAAACTCTCAACGCGTCCGGAAAAACGTATCGGCAGCGATGAGACCTGGGATCGCGCAGAAGCGGATCTCGCCGTGGCGCTGGAAGAGAACGGCATTCCGTTCGAATACCAGCTGGGTGAGGGCGCATTCTACGGTCCGAAAATTGAATTTACCCTGTATGACTGCCTCGATCGCGCATGGCAGTGCGGTACTGTACAGCTGGACTTCTCCCTGCCGCAGCGTTTAAGCGCCTCTTATGTTGGCGAAGACAACGAACGTCAGGTACCAGTAATGATTCACCGTGCTATTCTCGGTTCTCTGGAGCGCTTCATCGGCATCCTGACCGAAGAGTTCGCTGGCTTCTTCCCAACCTGGCTTGCGCCAGTGCAGGTCGTGGTGATGAACATTACCGATTCTCAGGCGGATTACGTTAAAGAATTGACGCAGAAACTACAAAATGCGGGCATTCGCGTAAAAGCAGACTTGAGAAATGAGAAGATTGGCTTTAAAATCCGCGAGCACACTTTACGTCGTGTCCCGTATATGTTGGTCTGTGGTGATAAAGAGGTGGAAGCAGGCAAAGTTGCCGTTCGCACCCGCCGTGGTAAAGACCTGGGCAGCCTGGACGTAAGTGAAGTGATTGAGAAGCTGCAACAAGAGATTCGCAGCCGCAGTCTTCAACAACTGGAGGAATAAGGTATTAAAGGCGGAAAACGAGTTCAAACGGCACGTCCGAATCGTATCAATGGCGAGATTCGCGCCCAGGAAGTTCGCTTAACAGATCTTGAAGGTGAACCACTGGGGATTGTGAGTCTGAGAGAAGCGATCGAAAAAGCTGAAGAAGCTGGAGTAGATTTAGTTGAAATCAGCCCTAACGCCGAACCGCCAGTTTGTCGTATCATGGACTACGGCAAGTTCCTTTATGAAAAGAGTAAGTCTTCTAAGGAACAGAAGAAGAAGCAAAAAGTTATCCAGGTTAAGGAAATCAAATTCCGTCCTGGTACCGACGATGGCGATTATCAGGTAAAACTCCGCAGCCTGATTCGCTTTCTGGAAGATGGCGATAAGGCCAAGATCACACTGCGTTTCCGTGGTCGTGAGATGGCCCACCAACAGATTGGTATGGAAGTGCTTAACCGCGTCCGTGACGATCTGAGTGAACTGGCAGTAGTCGAATCCTTCCCTACGAAGATCGAAGGCCGCCAGATGATCATGGTGCTCGCTCCTAAGAAGAAACAGTAAGGCCTTCAAGCAGCAAAATCTGTGGAGCCTTCGGGTTTCATAGGTTTTGTTCGCCTATGTTTCGTTTATTTAACAATGCGAAGTGGAAGTTATTAAGATGCCAAAAATTAAGACCGTACGCGGTGCTGCTAAGCGCTTCAAAAAAACCGGTGGTGGTGGATTTAAGCGTAAGCACGCAAACCTGCGTCATATTCTGACCAAAAAATCTACTAAGCGTAAACGTCACCTGCGTCCAAAAGGCCTCGTTTCTAAAGGCGATCTGGGTCTGGTTATCGCGTGCCTGCCGTACGCATAAGCCGTTAACGTTTAATTTTTTACTAAGAATATAGATACAGGAGAGCACATATGGCTCGCGTAAAACGTGGTGTAATTGCACGTGCACGTCACAAGAAAATTTTGAAACAAGCTAAAGGCTACTACGGTGCGCGTTCACGCGTTTACCGCGTTGCCTTCCAGGCTGTTATCAAAGCAGGTCAGTACGCTTACCGTGACCGTCGTCAGCGTAAGCGTCAGTTCCGTCAACTGTGGATTGCGCGTATCAACGCAGCAGCACGTCAGAACGGTATTTCTTACAGCAAATTCATCAACGGCCTGAAAAAAGCCTCTGTTGAAATCGACCGTAAGATCCTGGCTGACATCGCAGTATTCGACAAAGTAGCGTTCACCGCTCTGGTCGAAAAAGCGAAAGCAGCACTGGCATAAGCCAGTTGAGAGAGGGGGCCTGGCTCCCTCTTTTCATATAACCCTGTAAGAAGATTGACATTTACCCGTGCAGGCTTTTCAATAAGGTCTTAACAGTTTTTACCAGACAAGGTAACGCAAGCATGAATGCTGCTATTTTCCGCTTCTTCTTTTACTTTAGCACCTGACTTCAGGAGGCTAGCGCGTGAAAGATGAAACGAAAAACAGCGCCAGATAAGCCTCCCGATGGAGGCTTTTTTTGTGCCTGAATTTGAGAGAATAACTCCACCAAATCGGTGTCTGCACCGACATAATGAGGAAAATCATGTCACATCTCGCAGAGCTGGTTGCCAGTGCAACAGCCGCCATTAATCAGGCCTCAGATGTTGCCGCGTTAGACAATGTCCGCGTCGAATATCTTGGGAAGAAAGGGCACCTGACCCTTCAGATGACAACCCTGCGTGAGCTGCCGCCAGAAGAACGTCCGGCAGCGGGAGCGGTGATTAACGAAGCCAAGGAGCAGGTACAGCAGGCGCTTAACGCACGTAAAGCCGAGCTGGAAAGCGCTGTGCTGAATGCGCGTCTGGCCGCAGAGACGATCGACGTCTCTCTGCCGGGGCGCCGCATCGAGAACGGCGGTCTGCACCCGGTTACCCGCACCATCGATCGCATTGAAAGTTTCTTCGGTGAGCTCGGCTTTACCGTGGCGACTGGCCCGGAAATCGAAGATGATTACCACAACTTCGACGCCCTGAACATTCCTGGCCATCATCCGGCACGCGCTGACCACGACACTTTCTGGTTCGACGCTACGCGTCTGCTGCGTACTCAGACCTCCGGCGTTCAGATCCGTACCATGAAGGAGCAGAAGCCGCCGATCCGTATTATCGCGCCGGGCCGCGTCTATCGTAACGACTACGATCAGACCCACACCCCAATGTTCCACCAGATGGAAGGCCTGATTGTTGATAAAAACATCAGCTTCACCAACCTGAAGGGCACGCTGCACGATTTCCTGAACAACTTCTTTGAGGAAGATCTGCAGGTTCGTTTCCGTCCGTCCTACTTCCCGTTCACCGAACCGTCTGCGGAAGTTGACGTGATGGGTAAAAACGGCAAATGGCTGGAAGTGCTGGGCTGCGGCATGGTGCATCCAAACGTGCTGCGCAACGTAGGTATCGATCCGGAAGTTTACTCCGGCTTTGCCTTCGGTATGGGCATGGAGCGTCTGACCATGCTGCGCTACGGCGTGACCGATTTACGTGCATTCTTCGAAAACGATCTGCGTTTCCTCAAACAGTTTAAATAAGGGCAGGACAGAACAATGAAATTCAGTGAACTGTGGTTACGCGAGTGGGTGAACACTACGCTGGACAGCGATGCGCTTTCTAACCAGATCACCATGGCGGGCCTGGAAGTGGACGGCGTTGAGCCGGTTTCCGGTGCCTTCAACGGCGTGGTCGTCGGCGAAGTGGTAGAGTGCGGCCAGCACCCTAACGCGGACAAACTGCGCGTGACAAAAGTGAACGTGGGCGGAGATCGTCTGCTGGATATCGTCTGCGGTGCGCCAAACTGCCGTCAGGGCCTGAAGGTGGCCGTGGCGACCGTCGGTGCGGTACTGCCGGGCGATTTCAAAATTAAAGCGGCTAAGCTACGCGGCGAGCCGTCTGAAGGCATGCTGTGCTCCTTCTCCGAGCTGGGTATCTCCGACGACCACAACGGCATCATTGAGCTGCCGCTGGATGCGCCAGTCGGCACCGATATCCGTGAATACCTGAAGCTTGACGACAACACTATTGAAATCAGCGTCACGCCAAACCGTGCCGACTGCTTAGGTATCATCGGCGTGGCGCGCGACGTGGCCGTGCTTAACCAGACTGAACTGAACGCGCCGGAGATCGCGCCGGTTCAAGCGACCATCAGTGACGTGCTGCCTATTCAGGTTGACGCTGCGGATGCCTGCCCGCGCTACCTCGGTCGCGTGGTGAAAGGCATCAACGTGAAAGCGCCAACTCCGCTGTGGATGAAAGAGAAGCTGCGCCGCTGCGGTATTCGCTCTATCGACGCCGTGGTCGACGTGACCAACTACGTCCTGCTGGAGCTGGGCCAGCCAATGCACGCGTTCGATAAAGATCGTATCGACGGCGGCATCGTTGTGCGCATGGCGAAAGAGGGCGAAACCCTGGTTCTGCTGGACGGCAGCGAAGCGAAACTTAACGCCGACACTTTGGTGATTGCTGACCACAGCAAAGCGCTGGCAATGGGCGGTATTTTCGGAGGCGAGCATTCAGGCGTCAACGACGAGACGCAAAACGTGCTGCTGGAATGTGCGTTCTTCAGCCCGCTCTCCATCACCGGTCGCGCACGCCGTCACGGCCTGCATACCGATGCCTCTCACCGCTACGAGCGCGGCGTTGACCCGGCGCTGCAGTATAAAGCGATGGAACGTGCGACCCGCCTGCTGATCGACATCTGCGGCGGTGAAGCGGGCCCGGTTATCGACGTCACCAACGAAGCGACGCTGCCGAAGCGTGCGACCATCACCCTGCGCCGCAGCAAGCTGGATCGTCTTATTGGTCACCACGTTGCCGATGCGCAGGTGACCGATATCCTGAAGCGTCTGGGCTGTGAAGTAACCGAAGGCCAGGACGAATGGAAAGCCGTTGCGCCGTCATGGCGTTTCGATATGGAAATTGAAGAAGATCTGGTGGAAGAAGTGGCCCGTGTTTATGGCTACAACAACATCCCAGACGAGCCTGTGCAGGCAGGTCTGGTGATGGGCACTCACCGTGAAGCCGACCTGTCCCTGAAGCGTGTGAAAACCATGCTGAACGACAAAGGCTACCAGGAAGTGATCACCTACAGCTTTGTTGATCCAAAACTGCAGCAGCTGATCCATCCGGGCCAGGAAGCGCTGATCCTGCCAAGCCCAATCTCCAGCGAAATGTCCGCGATGCGTCTGTCCCTGTGGACGGGTCTGCTGGGTACTATCGTTTATAACCAGAATCGTCAGCAAAACCGCGTGCGCATTTTCGAAAGCGGTTTGCGCTTTGTACCGGATAATCAGGCAAATTTAGGCATCCGTCAGGATCTCATGCTGGCTGGCGCCATCAGCGGTAACCGCTATGAAGAGCACTGGGACCTGGCAAAAGGGACGGTTGATTTCTACGATATGAAGGGCGATCTGGAAGCGATTCTGGATCTGACCGGTAAATTATCTGAAATTGAATTCCGCGCAGAAGCCATCCCGGCCCTGCATCCGGGCCAGAGCGCTGCCATCTATTTAGACGGCAAACGCGTTGGTTTTATTGGGGTTGTTCACCCTGAGCTGGAGCGTAAACTGGACCTGAACGGCCGTACCATCGTGTTCGAGCTGGAATGGAACCCGGTGGCTGACCGCGTGATTCCTCAGGCTCAGGACGTCTCCCGCTTCCCGGCAAACCGCCGTGATATCGCGGTTGTGGTCGCGGAAAATGTGCCCGCAGCAGATATTTTGGCCGAATGTAAGAAAGTTGGCGTAAATCAGGTAGTTGGCGTAAACTTATTTGACGTGTACCGCGGCAAGGGCGTAGCAGAAGGTTTCAAGAGCCTCGCTATTAGCCTTATCCTTCAGGATACCAGCCGTACACTCGAAGAAGAGGAGATTGCCGCTACCGTCGCCAAATGTGTAGAGGCATTAAAAGAGCGATTCCAGGCATCATTGAGGGATTGAACCTATGGCGCTTACAAAAGCTGAAATGTCAGAATATCTGTTTGATAAGCTTGGGCTTAGCAAACGGGATGCCAAAGAGCTGGTAGAGCTGTTTTTCGAAGAGATCCGTCGTGCTCTGGAAAATGGTGAGCAGGTAAAACTCTCCGGTTTTGGCAATTTTGATTTGCGAGACAAAAACCAACGTCCGGGCCGCAACCCGAAGACGGGGGAAGATATTCCCATTACAGCCCGCCGCGTGGTGACCTTCAGACCCGGCCAGAAGTTAAAAAGCCGTGTCGAAAACGCAACGCCTAAAGCAGAGTAATATGAACTAACTAAAAAGGCCGCCCACGCGGCCTTTTTTCTTTGCGCTCTTCGGCAAACCCGCCGTAAAATCAATTACATCTCACGCTACTAAAACCGTACACATGCTTGATTATGCCCATTACCAGCACCGTTCCGATCGGCGTCACCTGCTTTTGCTGGTGCTGTTGCTCATTGCCTCCGTGGGCGTGAGCCTCTGCGCGGGCGACAGATGGATTGGGCCTGAAAGCTGGTGGGGGCCTGACGGGCAGCTCTTCGTCTGGCAAATTCGCCTGCCGCGCACCGTCGCGGTGGTTCTGGTCGGTGCCGCGCTGGCGCTATGCGGCACCATAATGCAGGCGTTGTTTGATAACCCTCTGGCGGAGCCGGGGCTGCTCGGCGTGTCGAACGGAGCGGGCGTAGGCCTGATTGCGGCGGTAATGCTGGGCGGAGGAGAACTCTCGGGATGGCGTATTAGCCTGAGCGCTATTCTCGGCGCACTGCTGATCACAGCGATCCTTCTTCGTTTCGCCAGACGGCACTTATCGACCAGCCGTCTGCTGCTTGCCGGCGTGGCGCTGGGGATCATCTGTAGCGCGTTGATGACCTGGGCGGTCTACTTCTCAACATCCTTTGACCTGCGACAGCTCATGTACTGGATGATGGGCGGTTTTGGCGGCGTTGACTGGCACCAGGGCTGGCTGATGGCGCTGCTGGTACCGGTCATCGTGTGGGCTGCCCTGCAGGCGCAGCCGCTGAATATGCTCGCGCTGGGTGAAACCTCTGCCCGCCAGCTCGGTATGCCGATTGGATTCTGGCGCAATGTGCTGGTAATAGCTATTGGCTGGCTGGTCGGCGTCAGCGTGGCTCTGGCGGGCGCGATCGGTTTTATCGGGCTGGTGATCCCACACATGCTGCGTCTGTGTGGCCTCACGGACCACAGAACCCTGCTTCCAGCCTCGGCGGTTGCCGGGGCCGTCACGCTGCTGGTGGCCGACGTCATCGCCCGGCTTGCCCTGACGGCCGCAGAGCTGCCCATTGGCGTGGTGACCGCCACGCTGGGCGCGCCGGTATTTATCTGGCTACTATTAAAAGCTGGACGTTAAATCGACAACCTGAGGAAATGCTATGCAGTCAGATATCCTGAATACTGAAGTGACCACCATTGATGGCGATAAAACCACGCTGGAACGCTACAAAGGCAACGTGCTGCTTATCGTCAACGTGGCATCCAAATGTGGCCTGACGCCGCAGTACGAGCAGCTGGAAAATATTCAGAAGGCCTGGGAGAAAGACGGTTTTACCGTGCTGGGCTTCCCGTGCAACCAGTTCCTGGGCCAGGAGCCGGGCAGCGAAGAAGAGATTAAAACCTTCTGCAGCACCACCTATGGCGTGACGTTCCCGATGTTCAGCAAAATCGATGTCAATGGCGAAGACCGCCATCCGCTGTATGCGAAGCTGATCGCTGCCGCGCCGAAGGCCGTTGCGCCTGAAGGGAGCGGTTTTTATGAACGCATGGCCAGCAAAGGCCGCGCGCCGCTTTACCCGGACGATATCCTGTGGAATTTTGAAAAATTCCTGATTGGTCGCGGTGGCCAGGTCGTTCAGCGTTTTTCGCCCGATATGACCCCAGAAGATCCGATCGTCATGGAATCGATCAAGCTGGCGCTGGCGAAATAATGTCTTTGCTGATGCAGCTCATGGACGTTGCCGAGAGGGGACGTCTTGAGCCGATGACCGGCGCCGTCAATGCGGGAGAAATCCTGCATCTTGTCGGGCCGAACGGCGCAGGAAAGAGCACGCTGCTGGCCCGGATGGCAGGCATGACTGACGGAGAAGGGCAGATAACGCTGCTTGAGCATACGCTCGCCGACTGGTCACCGGTCTCGCTGGCGCATAGGCGCAGTTACCTCGTGCAGCAGCAGGTGCCGCCCTTTGCGATGCCGGTCTGGCATTATCTGATGCTGCATTTGCACGACAAACAACATACGGCACTGCTGACTGACGTGGCCGCGGCCCTCGGGCTGGAAGATAAACTGTCCCGGCACGCCAGCCAGCTTTCCGGCGGAGAGTGGCAGCGGGTGCGACTGGCGGCTGTCATCCTTCAGATCCACCCGGCAGGCAATCCTCACGGGCGGATGCTGCTTCTCGATGAACCCATGAGCGGTCTGGATGTGGCACAGCAGGCAGCACTGGATACGCTTTTAAGCGCCCTGAGCCGACAAGGCATCGCCGTGGTGATGAGCAGTCATGACCTCAATCACACGCTGCGTCATGCCCACCGGGTGTGGCTACTGTCGCAGGGAAAGATGGTCGCCAGCGGTACGCGGGATCAGGTGCTTACGCCGCCCCATCTTGCCCGCGCATACAACATGTCGTTCCGCAGGCTGGATATAGAGGGACATAAGATGCTGATTTCTACCGGGCAAACGTAACCGTTTCTTGCCTCTTAGCACAATTGCACGCTAAATTACGAAAAGAATAAAAAAAGCAGAGGATTCGTCTGAAAATGCGATTCTGGTTTATCCTGATGGCCGCACTCTTTCTTGCGGGATGCAGTAGCCATCGTGCGCCGCCGCCTAACCCACGGCTTTCAGATTCGATCACCGTCATTGCCAGCCTCAACGACCAGCTGAGCAACTGGCGCGGTACGCCTTATCGCTACGGTGGCATGAGCCGCGGCGGCGTAGATTGCTCCGGCTTCGTTCTGATGACGTTTCGCGACAAGTTTGATTTACAGCTTCCTCGCGAAACGCGCAAGCAGGCCGAAATTGGTACTGAAATTGATAAAGACGATCTACTGCCCGGGGACCTGGTTTTCTTCAAAACCGGCTCGGGTGAAAGTGGTCTGCACGTGGGCATTTATGATACAGACAATCAGTTCATTCACGCCTCGACCAGCCGCGGCGTGATGCGTTCTTCTCTTGATAATGTTTACTGGCGTAAAAATTTCTGGCAGGCACGACGTATATAGTCTTTGTCAGAAACTTCTCTTATGGCGGCATGGTAACTAATAAATCATGCCGTTTTTTCTCAAATAAGATGCTTAAAGTTAAATTTATCTAAAATTATCGAATCCTGCATGTGTCTGTTTTATCTAAAACTGGCTATTATTTTGCAACCAGGATAAAATTATTTTAGATTCAGGGATAAATCTGAAAATAAATACGGAACTAATGAAATTAATCTTATTAAAATCAAGACAGTGGAATTGTGTCGGCAATTGCTCCAGGATGTCCTCTCTCATCTGTAATGCGGAGCGAGTGCAATGATTATTACGCTAGATAATGCTTACCAGTCTGAACTGCTGCTTCTGCCCGCCCGTAATAGCGCAGGGGAGCTTAAAGGTTTAGAGGTTCTGGTTAACTTTACTGGCGTCGGCAGCGATGTGAGGATCCCCACTGAACTCGTTATCCCTCGGCTTTCAGCAGCTGAAGAGTTAGTGCTTTTTAACGAAAAACTGCAATTGCTTGATACTTGTAAACTGTTTTTTATTCAGCATCAGTTAATTGCATGGATCAATATTACACCTGCAATAGTTGAATTTTTATTAAGTAATGGAAACGCTGTTTCAATTCTTGAGCGTTATCCGTTTCTTGAGTTTACTGTTAATGAGAATTATCCAGGTTTAAATAACGGCAAGGACGATCTGCAGCTGGCGAGAATGGCAATCCATTTCCCGTTGGTGCTGGCAAACTTTGGCGCAGGCGCCGCCTCGCTCAAAGCTGTCTATGATGGATTATTTAAACGGGTTTTTCTCGATAAAGGATTCATCCAGCAGCGCGCACCGGAGCTCTCTTTTGAGCCTTTTATGCGCGCCATCCTCTGGCAAATCACACCGCATTGCCAGTCAGTGATCGTCTCGGGCATTGACGATCACAGCCTGTTGCAACGCGTGTTGTCCTTCAATTTTGGCGCCATGCAGGGCGCACTTTGGCCAGCCGTCTCTGCCGAGCACGTTACAACGCTGGTTCAGCAGCGATAACCCTTGCTTTCGCCCGTGTTTAACTCCGGGTAAACCCTCTACACTAAAAGCAGGAGGACCTATGACCCTGTCTTTTACTGCTCAATGGCATGACGAGTTGCCCGGCTTTTACACCGCACTCAAACCAACACCGTTACAAAAGTCACGCCTTATCTGGCATAACGATTTGCTGGCAGAAGAACTGGCCATTCCGCCTGAGCTGTTTCAGCGTTCAGAGGGCGCTGGCGTCTGGGGAGGCGAAACGTTACTCGCCGGAATGCAACCACTGGCCCAGGTTTATAGCGGACATCAGTTTGGCGTCTGGGCGGGTCAACTGGGCGACGGCAGGGGGATCCTGCTCGGTGAACAACGGCTTCCCAACGGGGAGACGGTTGACTGGCACCTGAAAGGCGCGGGCCTGACGCCCTATTCGCGAATGGGCGACGGGCGTGCGGTTCTGCGTTCAACGATCCGCGAATGCCTGGGCTCCGAAGCGATGCATGCCCTGGGGATCCCCACCACCCGCGCGCTGTCGATCGTTACCAGCGATACGCCGGTTGTGCGCGAAACCGTGGAAAAGGGCGCAATGCTGATGCGTATCGCGCAAAGCCATCTGCGCTTCGGTCATTTTGAGCACTTTTACTATCGTCGCGAGCCGGAAAAGGTGCGCCAGCTGGCAGACTTTGCCATTCGCCACCACTGGGCGCATCTGATGGACGAGGCGGATAAATACGTGCTCTGGTTCAGGGATGTGGTGGCCCGTACCGCAACCCTGATTGCCCGCTGGCAAACGGTAGGCTTTGCCCATGGCGTGATGAATACGGACAACATGTCGCTTCTCGGGTTGACCTTCGACTACGGCCCGTTTGGTTTCCTGGATGATTATCAGCCGGGGTATATCTGCAACCACTCCGACTATCAGGGGCGCTACAGCTTTGACAATCAGCCCGCGGTGGGCCTGTGGAACCTGCAGCGGCTTGCGCAAACCCTGTCGCCGTTTATCGACGTTGATGCCCTGAATGATGCGCTCGACAGCTATCAGGACATATTACTGCGGGAATATGGCACGCTGATGCGCAACAAGCTGGGGCTGGTGACGCAGGAGAGGGGCGATAACGACATCCTCAATGGCCTGTTTGCCCTGATGGCGCGCGAGGGCAGCGATTATACGCGTACCTTCCGGATGCTGGGGCAGACGGAGCAGCACAGCGCCACCTCGCCGCTGCGCGATGAGTTTATTGACAGACAGGCGTTTGACGACTGGTTTGCATCGTACCGCGCGCGGCTGCAGCAGGAAGAGGTAGATGATGCGACTCGCCAGACGCAGATGAACGCCACGAACCCCGCAATGGTGTTGCGCAACTGGCTGGCGCAGCGGGCGATTGAGCAGGCGGAGCAGGGCGAGTACGACGAGTTACACCGTCTGCACGTGGCGCTGCGCACGCCGTTTGCCGATCGGGATGATGATTACGTCAGCCGCCCGCCTGACTGGGGCAAGCGGCTGGAGGTCAGTTGCTCAAGCTAGAGATTTTTTGCCGGGAGGCGGCTTTGCCTTACCCGGCCTGAACATCACTGCGCGACCCAGCCGCCATCCATATTCCACGCTGCGCCGCGAACGTTAACGGCGCTGTCGCTGCACAAAAACAGCGCCAGTTCGCCCAGCTGCTCCGGGGTAACAAACTCGCCCGAAGGCTGTTTCTCCGCCAGAAGCTGTTCCCGAGCCTGCTCCGGCGGAATGCCGTCGGCGATACGCTCGTCGATTTGCTGTTGCACCAGCGGCGTCAGTACCCAGCCGGGACAGATCGTATTGGCGGTAATGCCGGTGCGGGCGGTTTCCAGCGCCAGCGATTTCGTAAAGCCCACCACGCCGTGCTTGGCGGCCACGTAGGCCGACTTCTCTTTTGACGCGACCAGCCCGTGAACGGAGGCGATATTAATGATGCGCCCCCAGTTTTTCTCGCGCATGGCAGGGAGCGCCAGCCGGCTGGTGTGAAACACCGACGAGAGGTTAATGGCGATAATGTCGTTCCATTTTTCTACCGGAAACGCGTCAACCGGCGCCACGTGCTGTATGCCCGCGTTGTTAACAAGAATGTCCACGCCGCCAAACTGCGATTCGGCATAGCGCATCATGGCTTCAATTTGCAGCACGTCACGCAGGTCCGCATCGTGATAGCCCGGCTTTTTGCCCAGGTGCGCAATAGCTTCTCTTGCTGATTCGCTATCGCCGAAACCGTTGAGGATAAGCTGCGCCCCGGCCTTCGCCAGTACGCGGGCGATCCCAAGGCCAATACCGCTGGTCGAGCCGGTGACCAGGGCGGTTTTACCGTTCAGATTCATCTTTCTCTCCTTATACAATGCCGGTCAGATAGAACACGGCAATGACAAAAAGCACTGCCAGACTTTTAATGATGGTGATAGCGAAAATGCCGCCGTAGGCCTGGCGATGGCTCAGGCCAGTGATAGCCAGCAGGGTAATCACCGCGCCGTTATGGGGCAGCGTATCCATACCGCCGCTCGCCATTGAAGCCACGCGGTGCAGCACCTCAAGCGGGATATTGGCGGCGTGGGCGGCGGCGACAAACGTGTCGGACATAGCGGCGAGCGCAATACTCATCCCCCCGGACGCCGAGCCGGTGATCCCCGCAAGCACCGTCACGCTGATGGCCTCATTCAGCAGCGGATTCGGAATAGCCGCCAGCGCGTGGGATAACACCAGAAAACCGGGCAGGGCGGCGATAACCGCGCCGAAACCATACTCCGAGGCGGTATTCATCGCCGCAAGAATGGCGCCGCTTACCGCGGTCCGGCTGCCTTCAGCCAGACGCCCCCGGATGTTGCGAAAGCCAAAAATCAGCACCAGCAAGATACCGGAGATCAGTGCCACTTCCACGGCCCAGATGGCGGTGATCTTGCCCACCTCGGTCACGATCGGTTTCGCCAGACCGGGCAGGGTCAGCTCGTGAGTCGTGCCGTACCAGCCGGGGATCCAGCGGGTAAACAGCAGGTTCAGTATGCCCACCACCAGCAGCGGGGCGATGGCAATCAGCGGGTGAGGGAGGTTAATGTTGTCCGGCGTTTCCGGTTCATTTTTCAGATCCGTGCCGTAACCTTCTTTGTTATTGAACGCCTTACGCCGCTGGCGCTCCAGCCAGAGCAGGCCAAAGACGATAATAAACAGAGATCCGATAAGCCCCAGCCACGGCGCGGCCCAGGCGTTGGTACCAAAGAAGCTGGTGGGGATAATGTTCTGGATCTGCGGCGTGCCCGGCAGGGCATCCATGGTAAACGAGAAGGCCCCGAGCGCCACGGTGGCCGGGATCAGCCGTTTAGGGATGCCGCTCTGGCGGAACAGTTCCGCGGCAAACGGGTAAACCGCAAACGCCACCACGAACAGCGACACGCCGCCGTAGGTTAACAGCGCGCACACCAGAACAATCACCGGGATGGCGTGGCGACGGCCCAGGATCTGAATCGCGGCGGCGACGATGGAGCGCGAGAAGCCGGAAAGCTCAATCAGTTTGCCAAACACCGCCCCCAGCAGGAACACCGGGAAGTAGAGCTTGACGAAGCCCACCATCTTTTCCATGAACAGGCCGGTAAAGGTCGGGCCGACGGCGCCCGGGTCGGTCAGCAGTACGGCACCGAGCGCCGCAATCGGCGCAAACAAAATCACGCTATATCCGCGATAGGCCGCCAGCATCAGCAGCCCCAGCGCCGCCAGGGCAATTAACACGCTCATTACGACTCCTCACTTTAATTATTATTCGGGTACTAACGAGATGCTTAACGTTCAACGGTGAGGGCGATGCCTTGCCCGCCGCCTACGCACAGGGTGACGAGTCCTTTTTTAACGTCACGGCGCTGCATTTCGTGCAGCAGCGTCACGAGGATGCGGCAGCCGGAGGCGCCAATCGGATGGCCCAGGGCGATAGCGCCACCGTTAACGTTCACCTTTCGCTCATCCCAGCCAAGCTGCTTACCCACCGCCAGCGCCTGCGCGGCAAAGGCTTCATTGGCTTCAATGAGGTCCACGTCATCGAGCGTCCAGCCCGCTCGTGCCAGCGCGGTCTGGCAGGCGCTGACCGGACCGATGCCCATCACCGACGGATCAACGCCCGTCACGGCGTAACTCACGATGCGGCCCAGGATCGGCAGTCCGCTCGCCCGTGCGTTTTCGCCGCTCATCAGCAGCACCGCAGCTGCACCGTCGTTGAGCGTGGAGGCATTTCCGGCCGTGACCGTGCCTTCCTCCTGCAAAAAGGCGGGGCGCAGCTGCGCAAGCTGCTCGGCGGTGGTGCCTGGCCGGGGCTGCTCGTCACGGCTGACAATAAGCGGAGGCTTTTTACCCTGTTTCACCGTCACCGGCGCAATCTCCGGGTCAAAACGACCCGCTTCGGCGGCGGAAGCCGCCTTCTGCTGCGACCGGGCAGCGAAGGCGTCCTGCTCTTCGCGGGAAACGCCAAACTGCCGGGCGACGTTTTCAGCGGTGATCCCCATGTGGTAATCGTTGAACGCATCCCACAGGCCGTCCGTAATCATGCTGTCCTGCAGGCCCGTATGGCCAAAACGCAGCCCTGAACGCGCGCCGTCCAGTAGATAGGGGGCGTTGCTCATGCTCTCCTGACCGCCTGCGATAATCGCGTCCGCATCGCCGCATCGGATCGCCTGCGCGGCGAGCTGCACCGTTTTCAAGCCCGCGCCGCACACCAGGTTGACCGTAGTCGCCGGCGTGCTGAAGGGCAATCCGGCGGCGATGGCCGTCTGGCGCGCAGGGTTTTGCCCGCATCCCGCCGTCAGCACCTGGCCGAAAATCACCTCGTCTATCGTCTCTGCTGGAAGACCGCTGCTTTCAAGCAGACGACGCACCGCGACGGCTCCCAGCTCGGCCGCAGAGAGGGGCGCGAGCGATCCGCGAAAACTGCCAATGGGGGTTCGCGTTGCCCCGACAATCATGACCTCTTTCATGGTGAGTCCTCAGCTAAAGCGCATCTCGCGAACGTCGTCCGCCACAATCATTTTCCCGGCCGTTTTCGCCGCGATTTCATCGATACTGACGCCGGGGGCGTATTCCCGCAGGATGAACGCGCCGTCCGCGATCTCGAGCAGCGCGAGGTCGGTTAAGACCCGGCGGATACAGCCCGCCCCCGTGAGCGGCAGCGTGCAGCGCGACAGCAGCTTTGACTCACCGCTTTTCGACGCGTGGGTCATCACCACAATGATGTTCTGCGCTCCGGCGACGAGATCCATCGCGCCGCCCATACCCTTCACCATCTTTCCGGGGATCATCCACGAGGCGATATTGCCTTCGACATCCACCTCAAACGCGCCCAGCACCGTCAGGTCAACATGGCCGCCGCGGATCATGGCAAACGACTGGGCCGAGTCGAAAATGGCCGCGCCCATCCGTGCGGTCACGGTCTGTTTACCGGCGTTGATCATGTCCGCATCAAGGCTCTGTTCGTCAGGAAACGCGCCCATCCCCAGCAGTCCGTTTTCCGACTGAAGCATCACGTCCATTCCTTCCGGAATGTAGTTCGCCACCAGGGTAGGAATACCGATCCCCAGGTTGACGTAATATCCGTCCCGCAGCTCGCGGGCGACGCGCATGGCCATCTGTTCACGGGTTAACATCGTCACACTCCTTCCGCGCGCAGGGTGCGCTGTTCAATGCGTTTTTCAAACTGGCCGACAATCAGCCTGTCGACGTAAATGCCCGGGGTATGAATGGCCGACGGGGGCAGCTCGCCCGGGGGAACAATCTCTTCCACCTCGACGACCGTTATCCGGCCCGCCGTTGCCATCAGCGGATTAAAATTTTGCGCAGTATGCCGGTAGACGACGTTGCCGTACCAGTCCGCTTTCCAGCCCTTGATCAGCGCGAAATCCCCGGTAATGGCCTCTTCGAGGATGTAGTGCTTACCGGCAAACTGGCGCACGTCTTTGCCGGTAGCCACGGGCGTGCCGTAGCCGGTGGCCGTGTAAAATGCCGGGATACCCGCACCGCCCGCGCGCACCTTTTCCGCCAGCGTGCCCTGAGGCGTGAGTTCAATCTCCAGTTCGCCGCTCAGCACCTGCTGCTCGAACAGCGCGTTTTCGCCGACGTAAGAAGCCACCACCTTACGCACCTGCCGCGTCTCAAGCAGAAGCCCAAGACCGAAGCCGTCCACGCCGCAGTTGTTTGATACCACCGTCAGATCTTTCACCTGACGGCGTCTGACCTCTGCTATCAGGTTCTCCGGAATACCGCACAGGCCGAAGCCGCCCGCCAGCAAAGTCATTCCGTCCGTCAGCCCATCCAGCGCCTGCGCATAGCTGTCGACGCGCTTATCCAGTCCCGCCATCGTCATTCCTCCTCTTAACCGTGGCGGTATCATTAGGGGCGGCAACTCATTTGTTAATTTTGAATTTGTGACCCACTCATTTGGTTTTTTTATTAATTTCCTGTTAACTAAATTTTTTCAATTAGTTAACAAGGTGAAAAATGAGAATGAGTGTCAAACAGTTACGCGCATTTTTAGCGGTAGCTCACACTCTCAATTTCGCGCACGCCAGCGAACGGCTGAATCTTTCCCAGCCGGCCCTGAGCCTGACGATTAAAGCGCTGGAGGACGCGCTCGGCGGACCGCTGCTGCAGCGGAGCACGCGCAAGGTCGCGCTGACGCAGGAGGGCGAGACGTTTTTGCCGATGGCGCGCCAGCTGCTTGCCGACTGGGATAACGTCGAAGAGGCGATGCACCAGTGCTTTACCCTGCAGCGCGGTAAAATTTCGGTTGCGGCCATGCCGTCGTTTGCCGCGAATGTCCTGCCCGAGGTGCTAAAAGCGTTTCGCGATCGTCATGCCGGGATTAACGTCACCGTGCATGACGTTATCAACGAGCAGGTGATAGAGATGGTGCGGGAAGGGCGCGTGGAGATGGGCATCGCCTTTGAGCCCGCGCCCACGCACAACCTGCTGTTTACCCCGCTGGGTCTCGACCGCTTTGTTGCCATTGTGCCGAAAGATTCCCCGCTGGCAGGCAAAAAGCGCCTGACATGGGAAGCGCTGCTGACGCTGGATTTCATCACCCTGCAGCGCCCCTCAGCGGTACGTCTGATGATGGAGGAGGAGCTGGCGCGAAGCGGCAGAAAGCTGGACGTCGCGCTGGAGAGCCATCAGCTGGTTACGGTCGGGCGAATGGTCGCGAGCGGGCTGGGCGGCAGCGCCGTCCCGGCGCTCTGCGAAGCCCAGATGACGGCGCTGGGCGCGGTCTGTATTCCGCTGGATAACCCGCCGATTGAAAAGTGCATTGGGGCGATCCATCCCGGGCACACGCAGCTCTCAAAAGCGGCGCATGCCCTGCTGGAAACGCTGAAGGATTTTTATCAACCGGGTCAGGCGGTGTGACCCGGCTGACCCGCATGCTTCAGAAGCGGGTATCTACTGCTGCAGCCAGCTTTTCCAGCAGCAGCTCGCTGTCTTCCCAGCTCAGGCACGGGTCGGTGATCGACTGGCCGTAAACCATCTGCTGTCCGGCAACGATTTTCTGCGTGCCTTCCTTGATGAAGCTTTCCGCCATAATCCCGGCAACGGCGGTCGAGCCGCTGCGGATCTGCTGGCAGATCTCATCGCAGACGTCCAGCTGGCGGCGATGCTGCTTCTGGCAGTTGCCGTGGCTGAAATCCACTACCAGATGTTCCGGCAGGTCGAATTCGGCCAGCGTTTCACAGGCTGCCGCAATATCTTGTGCATGGTAATTGGGTTTCTTCCCGCCGCGCATAATGATGTGCCCGTAAGGGTTACCGCTGGTCTGGTAGATGGTCATATGACCGCTTTTATCCGGCGACAGGAACATATGGCTGGCACGGGCAGCGCGGATGGCATCAACCGCAATACGGGTGTTGCCATCGGTCCCGTTTTTAAAGCCGACCGGGCAGGAGAGGGCGGAGGCCATCTCGCGGTGGATTTGGCTTTCGGTGGTGCGTGCGCCAATTGCGCCCCAGCTGATCAGATCGGCGATAAACTGCCCGGTCACCATATCGAGAAACTCGGTCGCCGTCGGCACGCCCAGCTCGTTGACCTGCAAAAGCAGCTTCCGCGCCAGCTCGATGCCGTGGTTCACGCGATAGCTGCCGTTGAGGTCAGGATCGGAGATCAGCCCTTTCCAGCCCACCACGGTCCGCGGTTTTTCAAAGTAGGTGCGCATAACAATCTCAAGGCGGTGCTGATACTTATCCCGCAGGCCCTGAAGCCGTTTTGCATAATCCATCGCGGCATCCAGGTCGTGGATGGAGCAGGGACCAATCACCACCAGAAGACGCTTGTCTTCACCATTGAGGATTTTTTCAATGCGGCGGCGGGAGGCCGTCACGTGTTCCGCAACGGCAGCGGAAACAGGATGCCGCTGGGCCAGTTCAGCCGGCGTAACCAGGCTGTCAATGCGCGCAGTGCGGAGTTCATCGGTTTTATTCATGGAATGTCTCAGAAAATTTTTGCTTCATCGGCAGACTACCGGGAAGTGATGGGCATCACCTTAAACCAATCCCTGCTGATTTCAAGTTCGGGGCGACACCGCCCCGTGGTTGCCGATGATGATACCTGAATCTGAGTTAATGTACTAGCATATTAGTACATGCGGCGGTTTAGCCCCATGATGTCGAGAATTTTGGTGGCAATTTCTTCCACCGAATAGTTGGTGCTGTTCAGCCATGGGATCTGATTTTTGCGGTACAGGGCTTCCACTTCGGAGACCTCCATCCGGCACTGGCGCATGGAGGCGTAGCGGCTGTTCTCGCGGCGCTCTTCGCGGATAGCGGCAAGGCGCTCCGGATTAATGGTCAGCCCGAACAGCTTGTGCTGCAGCGGCTTGAGGGCAGCGGGCAGCACCAGGTTATCCATATCGTCAGCGATAAACGGGTAGTTGGCGGCGCGAATGCCGAACTGCATCGCCAGGTAGAGGCTGGTCGGCGTTTTGCCGCAGCGCGACACGCCAAGCAGGATCACCTGCGCCTGGTCGAGATTGCGCAGCGAGATACCGTCGTCGTGCGCGAGGGTGTAATCGATGGCGGCAATACGCGCGTCGTACTTGGTCAGGTTGCCGGGGTTCAGCCCGTGGGTACGGTGGGCGATAGGGGTCGGGTCGAGCTTCAGCTCGCTTTGCAGCGGAGCCACCAGCGCCTGCACAATATCCTGGCAGAAGCCTTCGCTCTGCAGAATGATGGAGCGAATCTCGGGGATCACGATGGAGTAGAACACCAGCGGGCGGACGCCGGTCTGCTGGTAAATGGCGTCGATCTGGTCCTTCACCGCTTTGGCGCGGCTCTCATTTTCGACAAACGGCAGCGTAATGCTGTTGATCGATACGGGAAACTGCGACATCACCGCGTGGCCCAGCACCTCGGCGGTGATCGCCGTACCATCAGAAATATAAAAAACGTGACGATCGACAGCACTATCCATTTTACCCACCCTGAATATCAGACGTAATTGTCTGAAAGCATAAATTAAAAAAGTAATTTACACAGCAAAGAACTTATCCTAATTATGAGTGAAACACTGTTTTTGATTTTCCTGAAAAGTGGATTTCATTTTTCAAATAGCGACTTTATTTTTGGGGTTTCTGGCTGAATATAGAGGAATCATCGGGTTAATCGTTGATGGGAAAGTATCCGAAAAGTTGAAATTTTAAATTGCTTACACGATTCACCGTTTTTTTAGCGGAAATAAATATGCCAGTATAAAAACGTAGTCAGGTGTTACTTACTCCGATCAAATATCACAAAAGGATTGTTTCGATGTCCAACAATGGCTCGTCACCGCTGGTGCTTTGGTATAACCAACTCGGCATGAATGATGTAGACAGAGTTGGGGGCAAAAATGCCTCCCTGGGTGAAATGATTACAAACCTCTCGGGTATGGGTGTCTCCGTACCGAACGGGTTTGCCACCACCGCCGATGCCTTTAACCTGTTTTTAGACCAGAGCGGTGTTAACCAGCGCATTTACGACCTGCTGGATAAAACGGATATTGATGACGTCACCGAGCTTGCCAAAGCCGGGGCGCAGATCCGCCAGTGGATCATCGACACACCTTTCCAGCCGGAACTGGAAAAAGCCATTCACGACGCGTACAACCAGCTCTCCGCTGACGATGCGCAGGCCTCCTTTGCCGTACGTTCCTCTGCGACCGCGGAAGATATGCCGGACGCCTCGTTTGCCGGACAGCAGGAAACCTTCCTGAACGTCCAGGGTTACGATGCGGTGCTGGTGGCGGTGAAGCACGTGTTTGCTTCCCTGTTCAACGACCGTGCCATCTCCTATCGCGTGCATCAGGGCTACGACCATCGCGGCGTGGCGCTCTCCGCTGGCGTACAGCGCATGGTGCGCTCGGACGTGGGTTCATCCGGCGTGATGTTCTCCATAGATACTGAATCCGGCTTCGACCAGGTGGTGTTTATCACCTCTGCGTGGGGTCTGGGTGAGATGGTTGTGCAGGGTGCGGTTAACCCTGACGAATTCTATGTTCATAAGCCTACGCTGGCCGCTGGCCGTCCGGCGGTGGTGCGCCGCACCATGGGTTCAAAGAAAATCCGCATGATCTATGCCCCGACGCAGGAGCATGGCAAGCAGGTTAAAATTGAAGACGTACCGCAGGAACAGCGCGACCGCTTCTCCCTGACCGACGCTGAAGTTCAGGAGCTGGCGAAGCAGGCGGTGCAGATCGAAAAACACTACGGCCGTCCGATGGACATCGAATGGGCGAAAGACGGTAACACCGGCAAGCTGTTTATCGTGCAGGCGCGTCCGGAAACCGTCCGCTCTCGCGGTCAGGTGATGGAGCGTTATACGCTGCACGCCCAGGGCAAAATCGTGGCGGAAGGCCGTGCTATCGGTCACCGCATCGGTGCCGGTCCGGTTAAAGTGATCCACGACATCAGCGAGATGAACCGTATTGAGCCCGGCGACGTGCTGGTGACCGACATGACCGACCCGGACTGGGAACCGATCATGAAGAAAGCGGCGGCTATCGTCACCAACCGCGGCGGTCGTACCTGCCACGCGGCGATCATTGCCCGCGAGCTGGGTATTCCTGCGGTTGTCGGCTGCGGTGATGCCACCGAGCGCATGAAGGACGGCCAGAACGTGACCGTTTCCTGTGCCGAAGGCGATACCGGCTATGTGTATGCCGATATCCTCGACTTCAGCGTGAAGAGCTCCAGCGTGGACACCATGCCGGATCTGCCGCTGAAGATCATGATGAACGTCGGTAACCCGGACCGCGCGTTCGACTTCGCCTGCCTGCCGAACGAAGGCGTAGGCCTGGCGCGCCTGGAATTTATCATCAACCGTATGATCGGCGTTCACCCGCGTGCGCTGCTTGAGTTTGACGACCAGGATCCAAAGCTGCAGAACGAAATCCGCGAGATGATGAAAGGCTACGACTCGCCGAAAGAGTTCTACGTCGGCCGTCTGACCGAAGGGATCGCGACGCTCGGCGCCGCTTTCTATCCGAAACGCGTGATTGTGCGTCTGTCTGACTTTAAGTCTAACGAATACGCCAACCTGGTAGGCGGCGAGCGCTACGAGCCGGAAGAAGAGAACCCGATGCTGGGCTTCCGCGGGGCCGGACGCTACGTGTCCGACAGCTTCCGCGACTGTTTCGCGCTGGAGTGCGAGGCGGTGAAGCGCGTGCGCAACGACATGGGGCTGACCAACGTCGAAATCATGATCCCGTTTGTGCGTACCGTCGATCAGGCGAAAGCCGTTGTTGACGAGCTGGCGCGTCAGGGTCTGAAGCGCGGCGAGAACGGGCTGAAGATCATCATGATGTGCGAAATCCCGTCCAACGCCCTGTTGGCCGAGCAGTTCCTGGAACATTTCGACGGCTTCTCTATCGGCTCGAACGACATGACGCAGCTGACGCTGGGTCTGGACCGTGACTCCGGCGTGGTCTCCGAGCTGTTCGATGAGCGTAACGAGGCGGTGAAGGCGCTGCTTTCTATGTCCATTCGCGCGGCGAAGAAGCAGGGCAAATACGTCGGGATTTGCGGTCAGGGTCCATCCGACCATGAAGACTTTGCCGCCTGGCTGATGGAAGAGGGGATCGATAGCCTGTCCCTGAACCCGGATACGGTGGTGCAAACCTGGCTGAGCCTGGCGGAACTGAACAAGTAACGCCACGCTGACCCGAAAAGGCGAGGATATTATTCCTCGCCTTTTTTATTTCATTTGTTATTTGCTCCCCATCACAAATAAAGTAAAAAACTAAATATCATAATTTGCCTGTTAATTTAGACAATTGTTAGCGCGCAACGCGTTGCTAATACTTGAGCCTTACTGCGCATTTCCCTTCAGGTGATGCGCAACTGGTTGAAATACGTTTTAACCTGATAAAAAGGCAAATAACAATGACACTTTCCTCTGTATTGCGTACCAAAGATAAAATAGGTTATGGCTTAGGTGATATGGCCAGCGCACTGGTCTGGCAAACGGCAACCTTATTTCTCGCTTATTTCTATACGGACGTTTTTGGGCTTCCCGCCGCAATTATGGGCACCATGTTTTTAGTGGTGCGCGTGGTCGATGCATTTGTCGACCCGTGCATTGGCGCGCTGGTTGACCGCACACAGACGCGTCACGGACGTTTCCGTCCCTGGCTGCTGTGGTTCGCCATCCCGTTTGGCGTAAGCTGCCTTATCACTTTTTATGTACCGGACGTGGGGCCGACGGCGAAAATCGTCTATGCCTGCGTGACCTACGCAATTTTAAGCCTGATTTACTCCGCGATTAACGTGCCTTACTGCGCCATGCCCGGCGCGCTGACGCTGGATCCGCGCGAGCGTCACTCCCTGCAGTCGTGGCGTTTTGGCCTGTCGTTTATCGGCGGGTTGATTGTGACGGTTATTGCCCTGCCGCTGGTCTCATTGTTAGGCCAGGGCAACGTGCAGAAAGGCTATTTCTATGCCATGAGTCTGATGGGCCTGCTGGGAATCGTTCTGTTCTTCTGCTGTTTCCTGATGACCCGCGAGCGCTATTCGCCGCGCAATGATACCTCCGGCTCGATGCTCACCGATTTAAAACTGCTGGCCGGGAACAGCCAGTGGCGCATTGTTTTCCTGTTTAATATTTTGCTGTTAACGGCGGTGGTGACGCGCGGTTCCGCCACGATGTATTACGTGAACTATGTGCTGTTGCGCCCGGATCTGGTTTTTGCCTTTATTGTTTCCGGCATGGTGGCCTCCTTAAGCGGCGCATTATTATCTGAACGGCTGCTGGGAAAATTTGACCGCGTGCGCGCCTATCAGTGGACGATAATTTCCTTCGTGATTTTTGGTGCGCTGATTTTCTTCCTGCCGCCTTCGCAGGTGTGGCTGATCTTTGGCCTCAACATCGTCTTTAGCTTTATTCAAAACCTCACCACGCCGCTGCAGTGGACCATGTTCTCCGATGTGGTCGACTACGAGGAGCATCGCAGCGGCCGTCGTCTGGACGGGCTGGTCTTCTCCACCGCGCTGTTTGCCATCAAATTCGGCCTGGCGCTGGGCGGCGCGGTGGTCGGCTGGGTGCTTGGCATGGTGGATTACGCCCCGGGACAGGCAACCCAGGCGCCAGGCGTTCTCTCGACCATCAACGCGCTGTTCACCCTCATCCCTTGCGCGCTGTTCCTCTGCATGGTCGCGCTGCTGGCCATCTACAAGCTTAACAGCCGGCTGGTGGATTCCATCGCCCGTGAGCTGGCCAGCAAACGTGAAGTCAGACCCGAAGCGGGGCAGCTCAGCCCGGCAACCCCTTCCGCACTACAGGAGTAAAACATGACAGATATCTATAAGGACGCGGGACGTCCCGTGCACGAGCGCGTCGCCGATTTACTGGCGCGTATGACCCCGGAAGAGAAGTTCGCCCAGATGCATGCCTACTGGCTGATCCTCGATGAAAACGGCAACCACCGCGAACGCAGCGACCTCAGCGATGAATTCGCCGGCGTGAGCGAGCAGGCAGCGCTGAGTGAACGGCTAAAGCTGGGCGTCGGGCAGATCACCCGTCCGCTCGGTACCCATATCGTTGACGCGAAAACCGGCGTGCGCGCCGCGAACCGCCTGCAGCGCATGATGGTGGAGGAGACGCGTCTCGGCATTCCGGCCTTGTTCCATGAAGAGTGCCTGGTGGGGCTGCTGTGCAAAGACGCTACGCTGTTCCCGTCGTCGCTTAACTACGGCTCCACCTGGGACCCTGAACTGGTACAGCGTGCGGCAGAGCAGATCGGTAAAGAGGCGCGGTCCGTCGGCTGTCAGCAGGGGCTGGCGCCGGTGCTGGACGTTTCCCGCGACGTGCGCTGGGGGCGAACCGAAGAGACCTTCGGGGAAGATCCCTGGCTGGTGGGGGTGATGGCAACCGCCTGGGTGAAAGGATTGCAGGGCGATAATCGCGACCTGCTGGCGACGCTCAAGCACTACGTGGGCCACTCGTTCAGCGAAGGGGCGCGCAACCACGCGCCGGTACACCTGGGGTTCAGCGAGCTGAATGACACCTTCCTGCTGCCGTTTGAAATGGCGGTGAAGCTGGCCAATGCCGGGTCGGTGATGCCCGCCTATCACGATATCGACAATCAGCCGGGGCACAGCGACAGCTTCCTGCTGACTACCGTCCTGCGCGAACAGTGGGGATTCGACGGGATTATTGTCGCGGACTACGGCGGCATCAGCCTGCTGCACCAGCATCACGGGATTTCCCACGATGCGGCGGAATCCGCCGCGCTGGCGTACAACGCGGGGCTGGACGTTGAGCTGCCGAAAGACGACTGCGCGCGGCATCTGGCAGACGCCGTTGAGCGCGGGCTGATCTCTATGGCGAAAGTGGATGAGATCGTGGCGCGCGTGCTGACGGAAAAATTCCGTCTGGGGCTGTTTGAAAACCCGTACGCGGATGAGAACGGTATCGATCTGCAAAACGACATGACCCGCCAGGTCGCGCGGGAGGTGGCGACGAAATCGCTCACGCTGCTGGAAAATAACGGTATTTTACCGCTCGGCGGTAAGCCCCGCGTGGCGGTGGTGGGGCCGACGGCAGACGATCCGCTGGCGTTACTCAGCGGCTACAGCTTCCCGGTGCATCTGATCATCAGCGATATGGTTGAAGAGACCTCGCAGGTGACGACCCCGCGCGCGGCCCTGGAACACTACCTCGGCGCGTCGCAGGTCCGTTACGCCAAAGGGTGTCACATTATCGAGAAACGGATGGCGGGTGCGCCGGTCTTCCCGGGCGACAGCGGCGGCAAACCGATGCAGCAGTCGCCGGTCTCGCAAAGTACCGCCCTGATCCCCGAGGCCGTGAACGCCGCCCAGGAGAGTGACGTGGTGGTGGCTTGCGTGGGCGATCTTGCCGGGCTGTTCCAGAGCGGCACCGTGGGGGAAGGTTCCGATACCGATTCCCTGAACCTCCCTGGCGTGCAGCAACAGCTGCTGGAAGCGCTGGTGGCGACGGGCAAACCGGTGATCGTCGTGATGACCGGCGGGCGCCCGTACAACCTTCAGGGGCTGGAGGATAAGGTCGCGGCGCTGCTGGTGGCGTGGGCGCCGGGGCAGGAAGGGGGCTGGGCGATTGCGGACGTGCTAACGGGACGCGCAGAGCCGCAGGGGCGTCTGGTGGTGAGCGTGCCGAAAAGCGCCGGGGCCATGCCGTATTACTACAATCACAAGCTCAAAAGCGGCGGCACGCCGTTTGCGTTCCACTTCGGTTCACGTTATCCGTTTGGCTTCGGCCTCGGCTGGACGACCTTTAGATGGGGCGCAGCCCGCCTCGCCGAAAGCAGCGTGCCGGTTGACGGCGAGGTGACGCTGAGCGTAGATATCGCCAATACCGGGGAACGCAGCGGCAGCGAGGTGGTGCAGGTTTACGTCAGGGATAAGGTCGCCACCCAGGTACGGCCGCTTCAGGAGCTGAAGGCGTTCCAGCGCGTCACGCTCTCGCCGGGCGAATCCGCCACGCTCAGCTTTACGCTACCGGTTGAGATGTTCAACTTTACCCGCCGGGACGGGAAGCGCATCGTTGAGCCGGGCGAGTTTGAACTGCAGGTTGGCGCATCGTCGGCGGATATCCGCGAGGCGGTGACGGTCAATGTGTCCGGGGAAACGCGGGTGCTGCCAGCGGAGTGGCGGATGCTCAGTGCCTGTGAGATTAAGCGCGCGTAGTCAGGATAAAAAAAAGCCCATCGTGGGAGATGGGCAAAGACTACACACAGCAATTCGTTGTTTCACTCAGGGGATTTCCATGCTTATAAATCAAGGTGTTGATTTATAACCGTGTGCTAATAGTAGGCATGTCATCTTTGAGCGTCGATCGGATTCGTCTCAATAGTTAAAGAGACGTAAAGATTTCTTGAGGTTAAGAGCAGAATGAGTGCATGAATAGCGGGTCTGACCAGTGTGCAACGAATAAATACTTTAGCAGCGTTAAAGTATTGTGAGGGGGAATGTAGGCCGGGTGCGCGTTAGCGCCACCCGGCATAAAACTTAATGCGTGTTTTTCTCTTCCAGCTCTTCCAGTTCGCTCAGGATCACGTCCGGGTCGGTTCCCGGCGGCGGAATTTCATGCACCCAGGCGGAGAACAGACGCCATGTGACGGCGAGCAGCACCGGGCCAATAAACAGGCCGATCATGCCAAAGGCAATCAGTCCGCCAATGACTCCGGAGAGGATCAGGATCAGCGGCAGGTCTGCACCCATGCGGATGAGGATCGGACGAATGACGTTATCCATGGTGCCGACCACGCAGCTCCAGACCAGCAGCACCGTTCCCCACGTGGTGTCACCCGTCCAGTAGAGCCAGATAATACTAGGGACCAGCACCAGCAGCGGTCCCAGTTGCGCAAGACAGGTCATCAGCATGACAACGGTGAACACGGTGGCGTACGGTACGCCGGAAATCGCCAGACCGATACCGCCCAGCACCGCCTGCACCAGCGCGGTCACCACCACGCCCAGCGCAACCGCGCGCACGGCCTGCGCAGCCAGCAGTACCGCAGCGTCACCGCGTTTGCCCGCCAGGCGGGTGGCGAAGTGACGAACGCCTAATGCCACCTGCTCGCCGCGCCAGTAGAGCAGGGCGCTGAAGAGCAGCATCAGGGTACAGTGCATCATAAAGCGGCCGATATGCGCCGCCTGACCCACAAACCAGGTGGTGGTAGTGCCAATATACGGGCGGACTTTTGCCATCAGCGCGCTGCCGCCCATCTCCAGCAGGCTATGCCAGCCGCTGTAGAGCTTGGCGCCCACCACCGGAATGCTGTTCAGCCAGGCGAGATCCGGCAGCGTCAGGTCACCGCTGCTAATGGCGCGAATAACGGGGCCGCTGGAATCCACCAGGCTATTGACCAGCAGAGCAATCGGAATAATAAACAGCAGGAACAGCAGGAGCGTCATGACCAGCACGGCTAACCCGCGGCGGCCGAACAGCAGCTTCTGCAAGCGCAGCAGCAAAGGCCACGTGGCAACGACAACGGTCGCAGCCCACGCGAAGCCGAGAATAAAGGGTTGAACAATCCACAGACACGCAATAATCATGAGGGCCAGAAACAGCACCGACAGCAAAATTTGCGCAACATCCCTGGGCTGGCGAAGATTGACCATAAATGAAACTTTCCTTAAAAGAACGCCAGTACAACTGGCGGGAACGGAAAACCGCGTCTCTTTAATCATTAATGATCTCAGCGGTTTTTGACAGGCGGATTTTGCCTGTAATTCAGCAGAGATTATAAGAAAAAAATGTGATAAAACTTTTAAGATACACGCAAACGATTTCATACAACTCTAATTAGGGTCGACAGTCATGATCCCACAGATTTCTCAGGCACCTGGCGTCGTTCAGCTGGTGCTTAATTTTTTGCAAGCACTGGAGCAACAGGGTTTTACAGGTGATACCGCCACGAACTATGCCGACAGGCTGACGATGGCGACCGATAACAGTATTTACCAGCTTCTTCCCGATGCGGTGGTTTTCCCTCGTTCCACGGCCGACGTCGCGCTTATCGCCCGGCTGGCAACGCAGGAGCGCTTTGCCTCGCTGGTCTTTACGCCGCGCGGCGGCGGCACCGGGACCAACGGTCAGGCGCTGAACCAGGGCATCATTGTTGATATGTCGCGCTATATGAACCGTATCATTGAAATAAACCCGGAAGAGGGGTGGGTGCGGGTCGAAGCGGGCGTTATCAAAGATCAGCTTAACCAGTACCTCAAGCCTTACGGTTACTTTTTTGCCCCGGAGCTTTCCACCAGTAACCGCGCGACCCTCGGCGGGATGATCAACACGGATGCCTCCGGTCAGGGCTCGCTGGTCTACGGCAAAACCTCCGATCACGTGCTGGGTGTGCGTGCCGTTCTGCTGGGCGGCGATATTCTCGATACGCAGCCGATGCCGGTCGAACTGGCGGAAACGCTGGGCAAAGATAACACCGCCAGCGGACGCATCTATCGTACCGTGCTGGAGCGCTGCCGCGACAACCGCCAGCTTATTCTCGATAAGTTCCCCAAACTGAACCGCTTCCTGACCGGGTACGACCTGCGTCACGTCTTTAACGACGACCTGACCCAGTTCGATTTAACCCGCGTGCTGACCGGTTCCGAAGGGACGCTGGCGTTTATCACCGAGGCGCGGCTGGATATCACCCGCCTGCCGAAGGTGCGTCGGCTGGTGAACGTCAAATATGACTCCTTCGACTCTGCGCTGCGCAATGCGCCGTTTATGGTGCAAGCTAAAGCGCTCTCGGTGGAAACGGTCGACTCCAAAGTGCTCAACCTGGCCCGGGAGGATATTGTCTGGCACTCCGTCAGCGATCTCATTACCGACGTGCCGGATAAAGAGATGCTCGGCCTCAATATCGTGGAATTTGCCGGCGACGACGCGGAGCTGATTGAGCGCCAGGTCACCACGCTCTGCCAGCGGCTGGATGAGCTGATTGCGCAGGGCGAAGGCGGCGTGATCGGCTGGCAGCTCTGTAACGATCTGGCCGGTATTGAGCGTATCTATGCGATGCGTAAAAAAGCCGTGGGCCTGCTCGGCAATGCGAAAGGGGCGGCGAAGCCGATTCCCTTTGCCGAAGATACCTGCGTGCCGCCTGAGCATCTGGCGGATTATATCGTCGAGTTTCGCGCCCTGCTGGACAGCCACGGCCTGAGCTATGGCATGTTCGGCCACGTCGACGCCGGGGTACTGCACGTGCGTCCGGCGCTGGATATGTGCGACCCGCAGCAGGAGATCCTGATGAAGCAGATCTCCGACGACGTGGTGGCCTTAACCGCTAAATACGGCGGCCTGCTGTGGGGTGAGCACGGGAAAGGGTTCCGCGCGGAATACAGCCCGGCATTCTTCGGCGAACAGCTCTACGCGGAGCTGCGCAAGGTGAAGGCGGCGTTTGACCCGCATAACCGCCTCAACCCGGGAAAAATCTGCCCGCCTGAAGGCGTGGACGCGCCAATGCTGCAGGTGGATGCCGTTAAGCGCGGCACGTACGACAGACAGATCCCGATTGCGGTGCGCTCCTCCTGGCGCGGCGCGATGGAGTGTAACGGCAACGGACTGTGCTTTAACTTTGATGTGAAAAGCCCGATGTGTCCGTCGATGAAAATCACCAGCGACCGCATCCACTCGCCGAAAGGGCGGGCGACGCTGGTGCGGGAATGGCTGCGTCTGCTGGCCGATCGCGGGGTCGATCCGCTCAGGCTGGAGCAGCAGCTCCCGGAAAAACGGGCCAGCCTGCGCTCGCTGATTGAGCGCACCCGCAACAGCTGGCATGCCAATAAGGGCGAGTATGATTTCTCACATGAGGTGAAAGAGGCGATGTCCGGCTGTCTGGCCTGTAAAGCCTGCTCCACCCAGTGCCCGATTAAAATCGACGTGCCGGAATTCCGCTCGCGCTTCCTGCAGCTGTATCATACCCGCTACCTCCGCCCGGTGCGCGACCATCTGGTGGCAACGGTAGAAAGCTACGCGCCGCTGATGGCGCGCGCGCCGAAGACCTTTAACTTCTTTATCAACCAGCCGCTGGTGCGCAAGCTCTCCGAAAAACATATCGGTATGATCGATCTGCCGCTGCTGTCGGTGCCGTCTCTGCAGCGCCAGCTCGTCGATCACCGCTCGGCGAACATGACCCTGGAGCAGCTGGAGGCACTCACGCCTGAGCAAAAAGCGAAGATGGTGCTGGTGGTGCAGGATCCGTTTACCAGCTACTACGATGCGCAGGTGGTCGCGGATTTCATCCGCCTGTCGGAAAAGCTAGGGTATCAGCCGGTGGTTCTGCCGTTCTCACCCAACGGCAAGGCGCAGCACATCAAGGGCTTCCTGACGCGCTTTGCAAAGACCGCGCAGAAAACGGCTGACTTCTTAAACCGCGTGGCGCAACTCGGGATACCGATGGTCGGCGTCGATCCGGCGCTGGTGCTTTGCTATCGCGATGAATATAAGCAGACGCTCGGCGACAAGCGCGGTGATTTCAACGTGATGCTGGTGCACGAGTGGCTGCCGGTGGCGCTGGAAAATAAGGCGGTTCAGGATGTCAGCGGGGAACCATGGTATCTGTTCGGACACTGCACGGAAGTCACCGCGCTGCCGGGCTCGCCCGCGCAGTGGGCGTCCGTCTTTGCCCGGTTCGGCGCGAAGCTGGAGAGCGTCAGCGTAGGCTGCTGTGGAATGGCCGGCACCTACGGACACGAAGTGAAAAATCACGCCAACTCGCTCGGCATCTATGAGCTGTCCTGGCATCAGGCGATGCAGCGTTTACCGCGAAACCGCTGTCTGGCGACGGGCTACTCCTGTCGTAGCCAGGTGAAGCGAGTAGAAGGTAACGGCGTACGTCACCCATTGCAGGCTTTACTGGAGATAATTGGATGATCTGGAAACGTGCCGTGACGCTGCAGGCGCTGAACGCCATGGGCGAGGGGAATATGGTGGGGCTGCTGGATATCCAGTTCATCCGCATTGGCGACGATGAGATTGAAGCCACCATGCCCGTCGATAGTCGCACCCATCAGCCGTTTGGTTTATTGCACGGCGGAGCGTCCGTCGTGCTGGCCGAAACGCTGGGCTCGGTGGCGGGCTATCTCTGTACCGAAGGGGAGCAGAAGGTTGTCGGACTCGAGGTGAATGCTAACCATATCCGTTCGGTGCGCAGCGGGCGCGTGCGCGGTGTATGCCGCGCGCTGCACGCCGGTAGCCGCCATCAGGTGTGGCAGATAGATATTCTCGATGAGCAGGATCGCCTGTGCTGCTCGTCGCGGCTGACCACGGCGGTTGTGTAAAGTTTTCAGATGTTTTGCCTTTGGTCAAAAACTAGCCAGATGGTTGTGATATACTGGTCAGGTTTTGTACATAAGCGAGGACATCATGGATACTGAAATAACCCCAACGCAGCTGGCAATTGAATATTTACGTCGCGATAAGAGCAACCTGTCTCCGGCGCAGTACCTGAAAAAGCTGAAACAGCTTGAGCTGGAATTTACAGATTTGCTGGCGCTCTCTTCGAATGAACTAAAAGAAGAGATCTATTTTGCCTGGCGGTTGGGCGTTCACGTCCATTGAGTACATGAGAATAAAAGGGCCGCGAGTGCGGCCTTTTTTGTGTCTGAAATTCAGTATCGGGCAACTCGTTGTTATAGGACGGCTACAGTGTCCGGGTCAGATCATTTTCTGCCCGGCCATCACCAGCCGGTGAGATTAAAATCTTTCAGGCAATTTCCCCATATTGATTAGCACACCTCTTTCAACTTCGATATAACCCCCTTCTTTTAAAGCTGAAAGAATACGCATGACGCCGCTACGGGACAGGTGGGTTTTATCCCGGATATACCTTTCTGCAGTAATGTTCTGCCTGAATGATTCTTCTTCGTTTGAGAGTGCATAAAGCTGGGCGCGGACAATATTGTATGCGGAAGGTCCGGTTATATCTTCGTAGCTATGAAATAGCTTACCTGCAAGGCCCATCAGGTGATAAGCCAGCGGCTCCCATAACTCATGATGCTTGATAATGTCATAAACAGTATCCATTTTAAGGGTTACGATCTCACAGTGATTAAAGGTTTTGATGTAACCGAACATCTGAGCGTAATGCAGATTACTGAGACCGAGCAAAGCGGGCGCCTTAACCGTTGCCATGGCTAAATCGTCGTTGCTGCGGTGAATCATGACGCGCCCGTTGAGGAGGATATAACAGAGGCGTTCGTCGCCAGCTACATAATTTAATCGACGGCGGGGGAGCACTTTCTTCAGATTTGCACCCTGTTTTAGATAATCGATCAGCAGTTGTGTGGATGAAGAACAATCGAATATTAACGTCTGGGACATCTCATCAGCCATGTGCACGCCTATCCATTAAACCTGTCAATAGTGATGCGGTTCAGTATAGCGTGGATCCTGCTGAGTCTGTTTCAAGCAGCCCTGCTGCTAAGTATTTCAGCGGCACGGCGGATATGCAGGATGTCACGGCATGAAAAAACAAAGTATTTCGAAATGCTGGAGATAGTGAGAGATGCGTTAACTATTACCGGGTACGCATAGCGCACCCGGCATTTTCCTCAGACGTTCGCCGCACTCATCAACCGAGACTTCATGGACTGATATGCAGACGCTGCATAGTCCTCCGCCCAACGCTGATCCTCTATCGCCTCCAGCTGCACCGCGCAGTACTTCGTTTCCGGCGTTTTGGAGATGGGATCGAGGTTATCCTGTGTCAGCTCGTTGCAGGCGCCAATCCACCACTGATAGGTCATGTAAACGGCTCCGGTGTTGATACGCTCGCTGATGCTGGCGCGGGTAATCACTTTGCCGCGGCGTGAACGTACCCAGACCAGCTGCCCGTCAGTAATGCCCAGCTTTTCTGCATCGGCAGGGTTCATTTGCACCCGGCCCGGCTCGTCGGCCAGGCTTTGCAGCGCGGCGCAGTTCCCGGTCATGGAGCGACAGGAATAATGTCCCACCTCGCGTACCGTACACAGCACCAGCGGGAAATCTGCATCCGGGGTTTCAGCCGGCGCGCGCCACGGTGCGGCAAAGAGTTGCCCTTTACCGCTCGGGGTGTCGAACTGATTGTCTTTGTACAGGTACGGCGTGCCGGGGTGATCCAGCGTCGGGCACGGCCACTGCACGTGGCCCATCTCGCCCATTTTTTCATACGTCACGCCGTAGAAAAGCGGGCACAGCTCGCGCATCTCATCCCAGATCTGCTGGTTGGAGTCATAATGCATCGGGTAGCCCATCTCGGTGGCGAGCAGGCTGATGATTTCCCAGTCGCGCTTCACGTTGCCGCTGGCCTCGATGGCTTTGCCAAAACGCTGGAAGCCGCGATCGGCACAGGTAAAGACGCCGCCGTGCTCACCCCAGGATGTGGCCGGGAGCAGAACGTCCGCCACCTCTGCCGTTTTGGTCATAAAGATGTCCTGAACCACAACAAAGTCGAGCGCCTCAAAACCGCTGCGCACCAGGCCGAGATCGGCTTCGGTCTGAAGCGGATCCTCCCCCATGATGTAGTAGGCCTTTACCTTGCCTTCCAGCGCCAGGTGGGGCACCTCGGTAATGCGCGTCCCGACCCGATCGTCCATTTTGTTGACGTCAATCCCCCAGGCATCGGCGAACTTCTGCCTGACCGCAGGATCGGTAACGTCCTGATAGCCGGGGAACATATTCGGCAGAACGCCCATGTCGCAGGCGCCCTGGACGTTGTTTTGACCGCGTACCGGCCCGACGCCGACGGCAGGGCGGCCGAGGTTGCCGGTCAGCAGCGCCAGGCTGGAAAGCCCTTTGACCACATCAACGGCCTGACCAAACTGGGTCACGCCCATCCCCCACATCACGGTAGCGGAAGGGGCCGCCGCGAAGGTCCGCATCGCCTGGCGGACGTCACGGGCGGGGATGCCGGTGATATGTTCGACCTTCTCCGGCGCATAGTCTTTTACCGTTTGTCGGTAGGCCTCAAGCCCTTCCGTAAAGCGCGCCACGTAGCTTTTGTCATACAGCTCCTCTTCCAGCAACACATAGCCAAAGGCGTTAACCAGCGCCATGTTGCTGCCGTTTTTCAGCTGCAGATGTTGGTCGGCAATGCGTGCCGTTTCAATGCGCCGCGGATCGCAGACGATAATTTTTGCGCCGTTCTCACGGGCTTTCAGCACGCGGCGCGCAACGATAGGGTGGGAGTCCGCGCAGTTATAGCCAAACACCAGCAGGCATTTTGAGTTTTCAATATCATTGATTGAGTTGCTCATTGCGCCATTGCCGAGCGTTTCCTGTAAACCGGCGACGGACGGGCCATGACAGACGCGCGCACAGCAGTCCACATTGTTGGTGTTCAGCACCGCGCGGGCAAATTTCTGCATCACGTAGTTGGTTTCATTGCCGGTGCCGCGAGAGGAACCGGTGGTCATGATCGACCGCGGCCCGTGCTGCGCTTTAATACTGCTGAGCCTGTGGGCGGTGTAGCGGATCGCCTCTTCCCAGGTAACGGGGGTGAATGCTTCGCCTTTGCGGTAGCGGATCATGGGCTGGGTGAGGCGAGGGGTGAGCAGACGGGTATCGTTGAGGAAGTCCCAGCCGTAAAAGCCTTTCAGACATAGGGTGCCCTGGTTTGTGACGCCCTCTGCCGCTTCGGCACGGATGATACGGTTATTTTCAACGACAAGGTTCAATTTACAGCCTGCACCGCAGTACGGGCAGACGCTGGCGATCTTTTTCATCAATAACAGACCTGTTAAGAAATGAAGCAAAGTTGACTGGAAAACCCAGTCCCGTATGCAGAGGTAAGCAGGAAGCGTGCCAGGTTGTCTTTGCGTGTATTATAGGGAGTTATACGGGGAGGGCACGTGTCATCGTCAAGCTGTTCGTCAGTTTTGACGATGACACGTCAGGAGGCGCGGCGAGCTGGAACTTAGAGATCGTCCATCGTGTAACCCACCACGATTTCCAGCGTCTTGCGAATCACATCCGCCTGAACCACGTCGTGAGTGGCTTCCAGCGTCTGAATGAGCCAGAGGATGATCGCCTTATTAGACAGATGCCCCTCGGAGGCCAGAACACAGCGTACTGCAGTAGAAAAAACAGCGGACTCTTCAGCAAAACGATCGCCTGCGTGACGGAAGTATTCCGACAGCGCACTGTCTAAAAAAGCAGAGTGGTATTCGGGTTGAAGCTGAATATTTTGTCTCATTTGTTCTCACCGTAGCTGTAAAATTGCAGTCAATGTATTTTTTTGGGGTCGGACGGTTTTCCACTTCCAAATAACGGCACTACATTGTCTCTGTTATCGTTGAGAGGTCCCTCTCTTTTCGTTCGTCCTTGCGCGGTTCTGCGACGTGTAAAGGCGATGCTGTTTGAGCCAATTTCGGCAATCACCGCCTCAAGTGTCTCCCGCCGCCGGGGATCCTTTTCATGTTCTTTCATGCTCCGCAGACGCTGCAGCAAGCCTTCGGTTGTCACTGGCCCCCGCTCTTTCAGAAGAGAAAGAACGGCTTCACCGATAAGCGTGTCAATCAGTCGGTCTGCGTCACTGCTATTCATAACCTTACCGTTCGAAGAGCAGACCAAGCAGCATGTGGTAATGCTCTTCCTCTTCTGGCCCATCGGCTCTTTCGAGACGGCTGAGCAGTTTGGTACAGAGCGATTTGCGATTGAGGTTTCGCCCGTCGCTGAGGATTTCGACAACTACCTGGCCCAGCGTCTCTTGTTGAGTAGGTAGGGCGGCCTTTTCGAAGTACTGTGCGATCGCTGCTGCGGAATCTGTGGCGTAACCTTTCTGCTGCATGTTTCGCTCCTGTAAAATTTTGTAATCACTAACGTTACAATTAAGGTATACACAATTCCTAAATCTGTACATATGAAATGTACAAATTTTTAATATTTTTATGATATATTTTATAAAATTCTTTATTTTCAGTGAGTTGGCTGACTGGCATGAACCGATAATGTTACAGGATATATTGTACAAAAAGGTCTGACACTGGTAAGTTGTACAGCGCAGAAAAATGTTTCATTAACTGCCGTAAATGATTGAGATGTAAATTATTTGTCAGGCAATGAATGTGCTATAAATGATACTTATCCACCTTTTTTGTGGCCAAAACCCTAACCCCAGGAATCGCATGCTCACAACCATCATTTACCGCAGCCATATCTGCGAGGACGTTCCAGTGAAAGCGCTGGAAGCCATGGTCGCTGCAGCAAATAGTAAAAACCGGCAATCCAACGTCACGGGGATCCTGCTGTTTAACGGCACTCATTTTTTTCAGCTGCTTGAAGGGCCAGTGGAACACGTCTCTGCTATCTATGAGCAGATCTGCAACGATCCGCGCCACCATAACGTGGTGGAGCTGATGCGCGATCACGGACCTGTCCGGCGTTTTGGCAACGTGGGCATGGAGCTTTTTGATTTGCGCAACTTCGACAGGGACGAAGTGCTGCAGCAGGTGCTCAACAGGGGGACGACACGCTATCAGCTGACGTATAACGACCGCCCGCTGCAGTTTTTCCGCACCTTTGTCGAGGCCACGGAAAAAGCGAACTATTTTGAACTGCCGCCTGCGGATTCCTGGGAGTTCGTTCGCGAGGAAACGCGTTTGTCTGCACAGCCCGAGGTGGTCGCGAAAGGGGCGGATTGCAGCTTTGCGTTCCAGCCGATAGTCGATCCGTTTATGCAGCAGGTCGTCTCCTGGGAGGCGCTTCTCCGCACGCCTGACGGCGGCGCTCCGGGAGATTACTTTGCCAATCTGCCGCGTGACGAGGTGTACGCCTCTGATCTACACAGCAAGCAGGTGGCGCTGTCCATGGCCAGCGCGCTGGGGCTCCAGGACCAGACGTTATCCCTCAACCTGCGGCCCATGACGCTGGTCAACATTCCCAACGCCGTGGATTTCCTGCTCACCGCGATTGAAGCCAATGGGTTTGTACCCGAGCAAATTGTGGTGGAGTTCACCGAGAGCGAAGCCATTTCCCGTTTTGATGACTTCACGGACTCGGTCAGGCAGTTAAAAAGCGCGGGTATCAGCGTGACGATCGATCACTTTGGCGCCGGTTTTGCCGGGCTACAGCTGCTAGCGCAGTTCCAGCCGGACAGAATTAAGATTAATCGCGATCTGGTGGCGAACGTGCATAAAAGTGGTCCCCGACAGGCCATTATTCAGGCGATTATCAAATGCTGTTCCTCGCTTGAGATCCAGTTCTGCGCGGTAGGAGTAGAGAAGGCTGAAGAGTGGATGTGGCTGGAGTCCGCGGGTATTTCCCAGTTCCAGGGACATCTTTTTGCCAGCCCGCGACACGGCGGTATTCCGGCTATAGCGTGGCCGGAGAAAAAATTCGAGTTCTGATAAAGCTGTACACAATCGGACAGAGTTAGCTGTACGAACGGCAAATTTTATACAACAATGTATTAACAGGTGAACGGAGGAGCAGCCCGTTCACCCGTTCAAAATGCGGTCTTAGTTATACAAATGGTGTGTACAATCTGATAAGGTTGGTGCAGTTAGGTATGGAAGTTCTGAGCGTGAGGGAGTTAATGGCCTATTACAGTATCGGCGAAGTGGCCGAACGATGCGGTATCAACCCCGTTACGCTGCGTGCCTGGCAGCGCCGTTATGGATTGTTGAAGCCGCAGCGCAGCGAAGGGGGCCATCGTCAGTTTGACGATGAAGATATCCTGCGTATTGAAGAGATCAAACGCCTGATGAAAAGCGGCGTCTCGGTCGGAAAAGTTAAAGCCTTGCTGGAAAACAAAGAAGTATTGACTCAGGGCAACTGGGTCTCGTACCAGGAAGAGATGATGACCGTTCTGCGCTATGCCAGCCCGGCAAAGCTGCGCGCCAAAATCGGCGAATTCCGCCGCGATCACGCGATAGATGCGTTGATTGACAATATTCTCTCTCCCGTCCGGCAGCGCATGAATCAGGATCAAAACACCGTGCGTCACATGGCGAGCCTGTTTGACGGCGTCCTGATCGAATTCGCGATAGCAAGCCTGGCGGAATCCCGCAAAAAAGCCGGTAAAGACGCGCTTCTTATTGGCTGGGAATGCGATGACCGCACCCACCTGTGGCTGGAAGCCGCGCGCTTATCGCAGAAGGGCTGGCACATAGACGTCCTGGCGGAACCTATTGATTCGCCGCGTCCTGAACTTTTCCCGGGGCAAAAAATCTTCGTCTGGACGGGGAAATCCCCAACGCCTCGCCAGCAGGAACAGCTCGACCACTGGCGTGAACAGGGGTTTGCTGTCTCATTTCATCACTGAGTGTAAGAGGCCTTGAGGGCCTTTTTTGTTTTTATCACTTTCTGCGCAAAAGCTATCTCAAAAATAGGCATTTCCGATGCATATTTTACTTTTCTCCTCTGCGTTATAAACGCTGCGATGAAATGCATTATTAATCAATGCATTGAACAAATACATCCATCCTGACTGCATCCTCTCACAGGGTCTATGCTTAATAAAAGTAGGCAAAAAGGGCGGTTAAGCCGAATGCCCCTGCTGACAGAGGGTTGAAGTGATAATCGTTATCACTAACATGGTGTTATGCCCTGATGGCTTATCAGATGAGGTGGACCTATGGAACTGCATTCAGAAACCTTTAATCCTGCCGATTTCGCCTGGCGCGGGTTAACGCTCACGCCGGCGGCGGCGGCACATATTCACGAGCTGGTGGCGAAAAAGCCCGAGATCCTCGGCGTGCGTTTGGGTGTCAAACAGACAGGTTGCGCAGGTTTCGGCTACGTGCTCGATACCGTCACCGAACCCGAAAAAGATGACCTGGTGTTCGAGACTGACGGTGCGAAATTGTATGTGGCGCTGCAGGCAATGCCGTTTATTGACGGCACCGAAGTGGACTACGTCCGCGAGGGCTTAAACCAGTTATTCAAATTTCATAACCCGAAAGCCCAGAACGAATGCGGCTGCGGCGAAAGCTTTGGGGTATAGGCGGTACTATGTCTCGTAATACTGAAGCAACGAGTGAAGTAAATACCTGGAGCGGTGGGCACCTCAACTATAAAGAGGGGTTCTTCACCCAGCTGCAGACCGATGAGCTGGCAAAAGGCATTAACGAAGATGTCGTGCGGGCGATCTCGGCGAAACGTAACGAGCCCGAGTGGATGCTGGAGTTTCGTCTGAGCGCATTCCGCGCCTGGCTGGAGATGGAAGAGCCGCACTGGCTGAAAGCGCATTATGACAAGCTGAACTATCAGGACTATAGCTACTACTCCGCGCCCTCATGCGGTAGCTGCGACGACACCTGCGCCTCACAGCCCGGCGCGGTGCAGCAAACCGGCGCGGAAAACAGCTTCCTCAGCAAAGAGGTTGAAGAAGCCTTTAACCAGCTGGGCGTGCCCGTGCGTGAGGGGAAAGAGGTGGCGGTGGACGCCATTTTCGACTCCGTCTCGGTGGCAACCACCTACCGCGAGAAGCTGGCAGAGCAGGGGATCATTTTCTGCTCCTTTGGCGAAGCGATTCACGATCATCCGGAACTGGTGAAAAAGTACATCGGGACCGTGGTGCCCTCTAACGACAACTTCTTTGCGGCGCTCAACGCGGCGGTAGCCTCGGACGGCACCTTTATTTACGTGCCGAAAGGCGTGCGCTGTCCGATGGAGCTCTCGACCTATTTCCGCATCAATGCCGAAAAAACCGGTCAGTTCGAACGTACGATTCTGGTCGCGGATGAAGGCAGCTACGTCAGCTACATCGAAGGATGCTCGGCCCCGGTCCGCGACAGCTATCAGCTGCACGCGGCGGTGGTGGAGGTCATTATCCATAAAGACGCCGAGGTGAAATACTCGACGGTGCAAAACTGGTTCCCGGGCGACGGCAATACCGGCGGCATCCTGAACTTCGTAACCAAGCGTGCGCTGTGCGAAGGCGAAAACAGCAAGATGTCGTGGACCCAGTCCGAAACCGGCTCGGCCATCACCTGGAAATACCCGAGCTGTATCCTGCGCGGCGATAACTCCATAGGCGAGTTTTACTCGGTGGCGCTCACCAGCGGCCATCAGCAGGCGGACACCGGCACCAAGATGATTCACATTGGTAAAAACACCAGGTCAACCATCATCTCGAAAGGGATCTCTGCCGGGCACAGCCAGAACAGCTATCGCGGGCTGGTGAAAATCATGCCGACGGCCACCAATGCACGAAACTTTACCCAGTGTGACTCGATGCTGATTGGCGCAGACTGCGGGGCGCATACCTTCCCCTACGTTGAGTGCCGCAACAATACGGCCCAGCTTGAGCACGAGGCGACGACGTCACGGATTGGGGAAGATCAGCTCTTCTACTGCCTGCAGCGCGGGATCAGCGAAGAAGACGCCATCTCGATGATCGTTAACGGCTTCTGTAAGGACGTGTTCTCTGAACTGCCGCTGGAATTTGCCGTTGAAGCCCAGAAACTCCTCGCCATTAGTCTTGAACACAGCGTCGGTTAAGGAAAGCACATGTTAAGCATTAAAGATTTAAAGGTCAGCGTAGAAGACAAAGCCATCCTGCGTGGCCTCAATTTTGACGTCAAGCCGGGCGAAGTCCACGCCATCATGGGGCCGAACGGTTCCGGGAAAAGTACGCTTTCTGCCACGCTGGCCGGACGCGAAGATTATGAAGTAACCCACGGCTCGGTCGAGTTTAACGGCAAAAATCTGCTGGAGATGTCGCCGGAAGATCGTGCGGGAGAGGGCATTTTTATGGCCTTCCAGTACCCGGTCGAAATTCCGGGCGTCAGTAATCAGTTCTTCCTGCAAACTGCGCTCAACGCGGTGCGCAAATACCGTGGCCTGGAGGCGCTGGACCGCTTCGACTTCCAGGACCTGATGGAAGAGAAGATCAAGCTGCTGAAAATGCCGGAAGATCTGCTGACCCGCTCGGTGAACGTCGGTTTTTCCGGCGGCGAGAAAAAGCGTAACGACATTCTGCAGATGGCGGTGCTGGAGCCCGAGCTGTGCATTCTGGATGAGACCGACTCCGGTCTGGACATCGACGCCCTGAAGATTGTCGCTGACGGAGTGAACTCCCTGCGCGACGGCAAGCGTTCATTCATCATCGTCACCCACTATCAGCGCATTCTGGACTACATCAAGCCGGATTACGTTCACGTGCTTTATCAGGGGCGTATTGTCAAATCCGGTGATTTCACGCTGGTTAAACAACTGGAGGAGCAGGGCTATGGCTGGCTTACCGAACAGCAGTAATGCGCTCCAGCAGTGGCACCGGCTGTTTGAAGCCCAGGGCGGCACGCGCTCGGCGCAGGCGCAGCAGCATCTGCAGCAGATGCTGCGTCTTGGTCTGCCGACGCGTAAGCATGAGAACTGGAAATATACTCCGCTCGATGGCCTGCTAAACGCCGAGTTTGTGACTCGTCTGGCGGATCTCACCCCAGCACAGCGCGACGCGCTGGCCTTGCGTGTCGATGCCCTGCGCCTGGTGTTTGTCGACGGTCAGTTCCGTCCGGAGCTGAGCGACGCTCTTCAGGCGAGCGGATTTGAGATTGAGATAAACGACGATCGCCAGCCCCTGAGCGCCCCGGTTCAGCCTGAGGTTTTCCTGCACCTGACCGAGAGCCTGGCCCGCAGCGTGACGCACATCCACGTGAAGCGTAACCAGCGTCCGGCTAAGCCGCTGCTGCTGATGCACATCACTCAGGGTCTGGACGGCGACGAAATCAATACCGCGCACTATCGTCACCATCTTGAGCTGGCGGAGGGCGCCGAGGCCACGATCATCGAACATTACGTCAGCCTCAATGAGACGCGTCACTTTACCGGGTCGCGTCTGACGATGAACGTGGCGGCTAATGCCCAGCTACACCACATCAAGCTGGCGTTTGAGAATGCGCAGAGCCACCACTTTGCCCATAACGACATTGTCCTGGGCCAGGATGCGGCGGCGTACAGCCATAGCTTCCTGCTCGGCGGGTCGGTGCTGCGCCACAACACCAGCACGCAGCTTAACGGTGAAAACACCACGCTGCGCATCAACAGCCTGGCGATGCCGGTTAAATCTGAGGTGTGCGACACGCGCACGTGGCTGGAGCACAACAAAGGCTACTGCAACAGCCGCCAGCTGCACAAAACCATCGTGAGTGATAAAGGGCGAGCGGTGTTTAACGGTCTGATTAACGTGGCGCAGCACGCCATTAAAACCGACGGGCAGATGACCAACAACAATCTGCTGTTGGGCCGACTGGCGGAGGTGGACACCAAACCGCAGCTGGAGATCTACGCCGACGACGTGAAGTGCAGCCACGGTGCGACGGTCGGGCGAATCGACGACGAACAGATGTTCTACCTGCGTTCCCGCGGTATCGACCAGCAGGCGGCGCAGAAAATGATTATCTATGCGTTTGCCGCCGAACTGACGGAAGCGCTGCACGATGGTCAGTTAAAACAGCAGGTGCTGGCGCGTATCGGTCAGCGTCTGCCTGGAGGCGAAGCATGAGTTTTCCCGTTGAGAAAGTACGGGCAGATTTCCCGGTTCTGACCCGTGAAGTGAACGGTCTTCCTCTGGCCTATCTGGACAGCGCGGCCAGCGCGCAGAAGCCGAATCAAGTGGTGGATGCCGAAGCCGAGTTTTATCGCCACGGCTATGCCGCCGTGCATCGCGGTATTCATACCCTGAGCGCCGAGGCGACCCAGCGGATGGAAAACGTGCGCACGCAGCTTGCCGCTTTTCTTAACGCCCGCTCGCCGGAAGAGCTGGTCTTCGTGCGCGGAACCACCGAAGGGATCAACCTTGTCGCTAACAGCTGGGGCAACGCGCAGGTCCACGCGGGGGATAACATCATCATCACCCAGATGGAGCATCACGCCAATATCGTGCCGTGGCAGATGCTCTGCGAGCGCGTTGGTGCGCAATTGCGGGTCATTCCGCTCAACGTTGACGGGACGCTTCAGCTTGAGCAGCTCGATGCACTGCTGGATGGCCGCACGCGGCTGGTGGCGGTTACTCAGGTTTCCAACGTGCTAGGGACTGAAAACCCGGTGGCAGCGATTGTGGAAAAAGCCCGTCAGGCGGGCGCAAAGGTCCTGATTGACGGCGCCCAGGCAGTGATGCACCACGCGGTTGACGTTCAGGCGCTGGACTGTGATTTCTACGTCTTTTCAGGCCACAAGCTCTATGGGCCGACCGGGATAGGCGTGCTGTATGTAAAAGAAGACATTCTGCAGGCGATGCCGCCGTGGGAAGGGGGCGGGTCGATGATCGCCACCGTCAGCCTGACGGAAGGCACGACCTACGCGCGCGCGCCGTGGCGTTTTGAAGCGGGCACGCCCAACACCGGTGGGATTATCGGTCTGGGGGCGGCGGTCTCTTACGTCTCTGCCATCGGTCTTGATGCCATTCAGGAGTATGAACGGCTGCTGATGCACTATGCGCTTGCGGAGCTTGCCAGCGTGCCGGATTTGACCCTCTACGGGCCTGCCGATCGTCAGGGGGTGATCGCGTTCAATCTCGGGAAACACCACGCCTATGACGTGGGCAGTTTCCTTGATAACTACGGCGTGGCTGTCCGCACCGGGCACCACTGCGCCATGCCGCTGATGGCGTTTTACCAGGTGCCGGCAATGTGCCGCGCATCTCTGGTGATGTACAACACGACGGAAGAGGTCGACAGGCTGGTGGCGGGGCTTAAGCGCATTCACCAGCTGCTGGGTTAACGGAGAGGCAAACGATGGCAGAACTGCCGGACAGAGACAAATTGCTGCGCAACTTTGGGCGTTGCGCAAACTGGGAAGAGAAGTACCTTTATATCATCGAGCTGGGGCAGCGTCTGCCGCCGCTCGGTGAAGAGGCGCATAGCCCGGAAAATATTATTCAGGGCTGTCAGAGCCAGGTCTGGATTGTGATGACGCAGTCTGATGACGGCACGATAGAATTGCGCGGCGACAGCGATGCCGCCATTGTAAAAGGGCTTATTGCGGTCGTCTTTAGCCTTTATCAGCAGATGTCGGCGCAGGATATTGTCGCGTTCGATGTCCGCCCGTGGTTTGAAAAAATGGCCTTAACCCAACACCTCACCCCGTCCCGTTCTCAGGGACTGGAAGCGATGATTCGCGCCATCCGCGCCAAAGCTGCAATCCTTAGCTAGACTTACAGAACAGCATTCATTCTGTTTCGCGAGGTGGTTCCCGCCTCGCTGGTTTTTCAGCTTTCTGGCGTTCTGTCAGTGAATAAGGAATCTCAGCATGAAGCGCGCGTCTCTCATAACTCTATTACTCCTCAGTTCGCTCGGTGCCCTTAATTCGGCCCGCGCGATGGACTATCCGTTGCCGCCCGCAGGCAGTCGTCTGATTGGGCAAAATCAAACCTACACGATACAGGAAGGGGATAATAAGCTGCAGACCATCGCCCGTCGGTTTAATACGGCGGCGCAGGTGATCCTGGAAACCAACAATACCATTGCGCCGGTTAACCCTGCGCCGGGAACCGTCATTACCATTCCGTCGCAAATGCTGTTGCCGGATACGCCGCGCGAGGGGATTGTGGTGAATCTCGCTGAGCTTCGGCTCTACTACTTCCCGCCGGGGCAAAACATTGTTCAGGTTTTCCCGCTGGGTATCGGACAGCTGGGGCTGGAAACGCCGGTGACGACCACGCGGGTGAGCCAGAAGATCCCTAATCCCACCTGGACGCCCACGCCGGGCATCAGAGCACGTTCTCTGGAGCAGGGCATCAAATTGCCTCCGGTGGTTCCTGCCGGGCCAAATAACCCCCTGGGACGCTTCGCGCTGCGTTTAGGCGTGGGGAATGGGGAATATCTTATCCACGGCACCAGCGCGCCGGACAGCGTCGGCCTGCGGGTCAGCTCCGGCTGTATGCGGATGAACGCCCCGGACATTAAGGCCCTGTTCGAACAGGTGCGGGTGGGCACGCGGGTGCAGATTATTAATGAACCCGTGAAATTCTCCGTTGAGCCGGATGGTAAACGCTATATTGAAGTCCACCGTCCGCTTGCGCAGGTAGAAGGGGAGAATCCGCAGGTCTCGCCCATTACCCATTCCGCTGACTTTGCGACCTTTGTTTCTCAGGCGGGAAGCGATAAGGCGCTGATTGATAAAGCCCTGTCACGTCGCGCCGGGATCCCGGTTATCGTGTCGTCCGGTAGCGGCCCGTCAGCCAGCAATAGCGTGTTGTCGGTGCAGAACAGCCGGGTATCTGCTGCGGTAGCGGAAGATGAAGGAGAGAAGGTGACGCAGTAGCCGTTTGACGCAGGCAAAAAAAATGGCGCACAATGTGCGCCATTTTATTAACAGGTACTATTACTTACGGTATTTAGTAGCCTGGTTGTCCAGACGCTGGTTAGCGCGAGCTGCGTCGTCTTTAGCAGCCTGAACGTCGGAACGGATTGCGTTCACGTCGTTGCTCAGCTGGTCAACTTTAGCGTTCAGAGTCTGAACGTCAGAAGACAGCTGATCGATTTTAGCGTTGCTGGAGCAACCAGCCAGCAGAGTAGAACCCAGGATTACCGCGCCCAGTACCAGTTTAGTACGATTCATTATTAATACCCTCTAGATTGAGTTAATCTCCATGTAGCGTTACAAGTATTACACAAAGTTTTTTGGGTTGAGAATATTTTTTTGATGGGAATACACCTATTTTTGATCGTTCGCTCAAAGAAGCATCGAATCAGCCCTTTTCGGGCAAAAATCTAAGGAAAAAAAGGCATTTATCATCGGATTCATCTTAGATAATTCGCAATTAAATAGAAAAACCCGATTTGCATTTTGAATGCGTTTGGCTAATGCCAGGAATAAAAAAAGCGCCCGGAGGGCGCTTTTTATCCAAATTAATTCGTTCAGGAATTATTACAGCACGTGAACAGATGCGGTATTGGTAGTGCCGCTTGGTACCAGTGCGCCAGAAACCATGACCACAACGTCACCTTTCTGTGCCAGACCACGATCAACCAGCTCCAGAGCCACTTCTTTACCCAGACGGTAGAAATCATCCGTAGACGCGATCTCTTTCACCAGGTGTGGGATCACGCCTTTGCTCAGCACCAGCTGACGGGCAGTGGTTTCGTTGGTGGTCAGCGCCAGGATAGTCGCATCCGGGAAGTATTTACGCACGGCGCGAGCAGATTTACCGCCCTGGGTGGCAACCACGATCAGTGGGGCTTCCAGTTTCTCAGCCGTTTCTACCGCACCGCGGCATACCGCTTCGGTGATGCGCAGCTTGCGGCTGTCGTTGTTGTAGTCCAGACGGCTTTTCATCACGCGGTCGGTACGTTCGCAGATGGTGGCCATGATGGACACCGCTTCCAGCGGATATTTACCTTTGGCGGATTCACCGGACAGCATAACCGCATCAGTACCGTCGAGGATGGCGTTTGCCACGTCGCCTGCTTCAGCGCGGGTAGGGCGTGGGTTTTTGATCATGGAGTCCAGCATCTGCGTTGCGGTGATAACCACTTTACGCGCGCGCACGCATTTCTCGATCATCATCTTCTGCGCGAAGATCACTTCTTCAACCGGGATTTCTACACCCAGGTCGCCACGTGCAACCATGATGCCGTCAGACGCTTCGAGGATTTCGTCGAAGTTGTTCAGGCCTTCCTGGTTTTCAATTTTGGAGATGATCTGGATCTTCTCACCGCCGTGCGCTTTCAGGTGCTCACGAATTTCAACTACGTCAGAACGCTTACGGATGAAGGATGCCGCAACAAAGTCAACGCCTTGTTCGCAACCGAAGATCAGGTCCTGTTTGTCTTTTTCAGCCAGCGCTGGCAGTGCGATAGAGACGCCTGGCAGGTTAACGCCTTTGTTTTCGCCCAGGTCGCCGTTGTTCAGCACTTTACAGATAACCTTGTTGCCTTCGATCGCGGTGACTTCCATACCGATCAGACCATCGTCTACCAGCACGGTGTTACCGACGGACAGGTCGTTGGTGAAGCCTTCATAGGTCACTGCAACGATTTCGCTGTTGCCGACAACGGATTTGTCGGTGGTGAAGGTGAAGGTCTGGCCTGCTTTCAGAGAGACATCGTTACCGCCTTCCAGTTTGATAGTACGGATTTCTGGACCTTTGGTATCCAGCAGGATCGCGGCTTTTTTACCGGTCTTGCTCATCACGTTGCGCAAGTTCTGGATACGCTGACCGTGTTCTGCGTAGTCACCGTGGGAGAAGTTCAGACGCATCACGTTCATGCCGGCATCCAGCATTTTGCTCAGCATCTCTTCAGATTCGGTTTTCGGGCCGATAGTACAAACAATTTTCGTCTTTTTCATGACAGTCTTAGTCTTTAAGTTGGGAAGGATATGGAAATCTCGCTCCGGGGGCGCACCGCCGCGGAGTCAAACCTGTGTTGCAAAAGAGTATATGACACGCACTAAGGATAGGAGACATCAAATGAGCGTGCAGAAGAAAGTGTGCCTGAGTGACAGCCCAACGAAGGAGAGGAGAAGTTGTACGTTGTTTTTTGTATTCCAAGCGCTGAAACCATTCACCAGGGATTAGGCGCGCATTATACGCTGATTTGAAGATAAAAGGAAAATGGAAACGGTGTTTCAGAAATAATCTGTGCAGTTTCACATAATATTGTTATCAATGCGTTAAGCCATGATGACAACTTGTGGCGGCAGGTGAGGGACCTGCCGCATTTTGCTTATTTTTGCAGCGCCTGGCTGAGGTCGGCAATCAGGTCTTTGGGATCTTCAATCCCGACTGACAGGCGGATCAGCTGCGGCACAATGCCGTTTGCCAGGCGTTGCTCGAGCGGAATCGACGCGTGGGTCATGCTGTAAGGCTGGCTCACCAGACTTTCCACGCCGCCCAGGCTCTCCGCGAGGGTGAACAACTTCAGGTTGCGAATCACCTCGGCGGCGCGTTGCGCATCGCCTTTTACCACGACGGAAATCATGCCACCGGGCAGGGCCATCTGGGTGCGGGCAAGCTGATATTGCGGATGCGACTCCAGGCCGGGATAGAACACCTTTTCGACCAGAGGGTGTTGCTCCAGCCATTGCGCAATCGCCAGCGCGTTGGTGCTGTGCTTTTCGACCCTCAGCGCGAGCGTGCGAATACCGCGCAGCGTCAGGAAACTGCTGAACGGATCCAGAACGCCGCCCACCGCGTTTTGCAGATAGCCCAGCTTGTCCGCCAGTTCCTTGTTATCCCCGACAATCGCCAGCCCGGCGACCACGTCAGAGTGGCCGTTAAGGTATTTGGTGGCGGAGTGCACCACGATATCGAAACCCGACTCCAGCGGACGGTGGATCACCGGCGACGCGAAGGTGTTATCCGCCACGCTGATGACGTTATGACGACGGGCGATTGCCGCGATGGCCGCCAGATCCGCCAGCTTCAGCAGCGGGTTGGTCGGCGTCTCGACCCACACCATTCGCGTATCCGGGCGGATGGCGGCCTCGAGCCCGGCGAGGTCGTCCGGTTTAACCCAGCTGACCTGCAGGCCGGTGCTGCGCTTGCGCACGTTTTCGATCAGGCGGTACGTCCCGCCGTAAACGTCATCAATGGCAACGATATGGCTGTCTTTATCCAGCAGTTCGAGCACCGTGGAGATGGCCGCCAGACCGGAGGCGAAGGCGTAGCCGCGCGCGCCGCCCTCCAGTTCGGCGATCGCGGTTTCCAGCGCGTGGCGGGTAGGGTTGCCGCTGCGCGAATACTCATAGCCGGTATGCTCGCCGGGTGACGGTTGCGCAAACGTCGAGGTGGCGTAAATCGGCGGCATGACGGCGCCGTGCTGGTCGTTGAACTCGCCGCTGTGGACGCTCAGGGTAGCCAGGTTTTTCATCATCTGTTCCTTTATTGCTGAAGACGGTTGCGCCAGGCGGTCAGAACGTCGCTGCGCGTAATCAGACCGAGAAAACGGTCGTTGTCATTAATGACGGCCACCAGGCCGCGGTCGAAGATGGCGTGCAGGGCGCTTTCCGGGGCGTGTTTATCAAGAAACTCCACCTGACGCGTCATGGCTGCCGTCACCGGCAGCGCGAAGCGATCGCCGTCGCCGCCGATATGCCGCAGGAGATCCCACTCGTCGATAATGCCGACCACCTTGCCGTTCTCCAGCACCGGCAGCTGGGAGATGTCATACAGACGCATGCGTGCCAGAACGGTGGAAAGCGTGTCGTCCGGGGCCGCGGTAACGGTGGCGCCTTCATCGTGGCGCAGGGCGATGTAGTCAGAGAGGTCGCCGGCCTGAGGACGCGTGATGAGCCCCTGCTGTCGCATCCAGTCGTCGTTGAACATCTTCGAGAGATATTTATTGCCGCTGTCGCAGGCGAAGGTCACCACGCGCTTCGGCGTGGTCTGCGCCTGGCAATACTTCAGCGCGGCCGCCAGCAGCGTGCCGCTGGAGGAACCCGCCAGAATGCCCTCCGTTTTCAGCAGCTCGCGCGCGGTGGTGAAGGCTTCGCGGTCGGTGATGCGCCAGGCGCGATTCACCCCTTCAATGTGGGCCAGCGGCGGAATAAAGTCTTCACCAATTCCCTCAACCAGCCAGGAGCCCGCGTCGTGGTAGCGTCCGGTTTCCACCTGGTCGGCCAGAACGGATCCGGCCGGGTCTGCCAGGACAAATTCAGTATGCGGAGAGTGCTCGGCGAACCACGCCTGCAGGCCGCCCAGCGTGCCGCCTGAGCCGACGCCCACGACGATGGCGTCGATCCGGCCGTCAAGCTGTTCATACAGTTCCGGCGCCGTGGTGGTGCGGTGCGCCAGCGGGTTGGCTTCGTTGTTGAACTGGTCGATGTAAAACGCGCCGGGCAGCTCACTGGCCAGGCGCTGGGCGTAATCCTGGTAATAGGCCGGGTGGCCCTTATTGACGTCGGAGCGGGTCAGCACCACCTGGGCACCCAGCGCGCGCAGGTGGAAAATCTTCTCGCGGCTCATTTTGTCCGGCACCACCAGAATCAGCGAGTAGCCTTTCTGGGCGGCGATCAGGGCCAGGCCGAGACCGGTATTGCCCGCCGTAGCCTCAATTATCGTGCCGCCAGGCTTCAGCCTACCGGTACGTTCCGCTTCGTTAATCATTGACAGCGCAACGCGATCCTTAATCGAACCGCCCGGGTTCTGGTTTTCCAGCTTCAGAAAGAGCGAGCAGGGACCGGTATCAAGCTTATGCAGCTGGATCAGCGGGGTACGACCAATCAGTTCGGTGACGGAGTGATAAATCGTCATGATGTTTTCCTTTCTGGATGTCATGACGGGATGATAGGGCGGTGAAATTTTCTCAATAAAGAACCATTCACTGCCGTTTAGAACAGAAAGGAATATAAATGCCATTTCTGGATGGCAGGACAGCAAGACGTAAAGTTGTCTGGATGTGAGGATGGCTATATCGGGATAAAATGCTGCAAAAATGACCGTTTTTTGCGCCCGTCCGCCAGCAGATATGCATCCGGCAGATAATCATTGCTGAAATTGGTCTAAATGCTTCCCACCCGGTAAATCCGCTGTTTATTTCGGAAAGTTATAACACATTCTTTTTTGTTCATTTAAAAGCGGGTAACGGCTGTTTACTATCGTTTGGACATCCATACTGCTAAACCGCCACGGGCGGCACGGATAATGAATAAGAATGATTGTACTGAGCAATATTTCGAAGGTTTTTGACAACGGAAAGGTGGCACTCACAGCCGTTGATAACGTCAATTTGACGATAGCACAGGGACAGATATACGGGATCATTGGTTACAGCGGCGCAGGTAAAAGTACGCTTATCCGCCTGCTCAACGGGCTGGAAAAACCGAGCAGCGGCAGCGTAACCATCAACGGGCAGAACATTTCTGCCGCAAAAGGTGAAGCGCTGCGCCAGGCGCGTCTGAAGATCAGCATGGTGTTTCAGCACTTTAACCTGCTGTGGTCGCGCACGGTCAGCGAGAATATTGCGTTCTCGATGCAAATTGCCGGCGTACCGAAAGCCGAAATTAAGGCCCGCGTGGCCGAGCTTATTGAACTCGTTGGCCTGAAAGGCCGCGAGCATGCCTATCCGTCGCAGCTGAGCGGTGGTCAAAAGCAGCGCGTGGGTATTGCGCGTGCGCTGGCTAATCGCCCGGATGTGCTGCTCTGCGATGAAGCCACCTCCGCGCTTGACCCGCAGACCACCGATCAGATCCTCGATCTGCTGCTGGATATTAACCGCCGCTTTAAGCTGACCATCGTGCTCATCACGCACGAGATGCACGTGGTGCGCAAAATCTGCGACCGCGTGGCGGTAATGGAGAACGGTAAGGTGGTGGAAGAGGGAGACGTGCTGAGCGTCTTTACCCATCCGCAGCAGCCGATTACGCAGCAGTTTGTGCGTCAGGTGAGCCAGTACGCTGAAGAAGAAACGTTCAATACCGAACTGGCAAACGATCTGGAAGGGACGGTCATCAGGCTGACCTTTACCGGGCACAGCACGCATAAGCCGATTGTGGGCGAACTGACGCTGCGCTACGGCCTGCCGTTTAACATCCTGCACGGAAAAATGACCCAAACCGCTCACGGCGTGTTTGGTCAACTCTGGGTGCACGTCGTGGCATCTGACGAACAACTGAACAATATCCTCGCCGACCTGCAGCACAGCGATATTGAAGGCGAGGTGATTAAACATGGCTGAGAATCTCTTTCCGCACCTCAAGTGGGATCAGCTCTGGGCGGCGACGCTTGAGACGCTGTACATGACCGCGCTGTCCGGCGTGGCGACCTTTGTGCTGGGCATCGTGCTGGGTCTGGCGCTGTTTTTAACCGCGCGCGGCGGTCTGTTCCATAACCGCACGGTCTACAGCGTGATTTCGATCGTGGTGAACGTGTTCCGCTCGATTCCGTTCATCATTTTGATTGTGCTGCTGATCCCGTTCACCAAGACCGTCGTCGGCACCATTCTTGGCGCCAACGCGGCGCTGCCGGCCCTGATAGTGGGTGCCGCACCGTTCTACGCACGCCTGGTGGAGATCGCCCTGCGTGAAGTGGATAAAGGCGTGATTGAAGCGACGCGCTCGATGGGCGCACGACTGAGCACGCTCGTGTTTCGGGTTTTACTGCCGGAATCATCACCCGCACTGGTATCAGGTATTACGGTGACGCTGATTGCGCTGGTGAGCTACAGCGCAATGGCGGGGGTGATTGGCGCCGGTGGTTTGGGAAATCTGGCTTATCTGGAAGGATTCCAGCGCAACCATGGTGACGTCACGCTGGTGGCAACGGTGACCATTCTGATCATCGTTTTCATTATCCAGTTCTGCGGCGATGTCATTACTTCACTGTTAGATAAACGCTAATAAATACACACAGGAACCACATCATGAAAAAGACACTGACACTGATCGCCGCAGCAACCCTGAGCGCCCTGAGCTTCGCCTCCTGGGCCGACACCCTGACCGTGGGCGCGTCCAACACGCCGCATGCGGAAATTCTGGAGCAGGCAAAGCCGATTCTGGCGAAGCAGGGTATCGACCTGGAGATTAAACCGTTCCAGGACTACATTCTGCCGAATACCGCGCTGGCGGGTCATGACATCGACGCGAACTATTTCCAGCATATTCCTTACCTGAACAGCGTGCTGAAAGATCATGCGGGCGATAAGGACTACGATTTTGTCAGTGCGGGCGCGATCCACATTGAGCCAATCGGCATCTACTCCAAAAAATACAAGTCGCTGAAAGACCTGCCGGAAGGCGGCAAGATCATCATGCGTGACGCGGTTTCTGAAGAGGGGCGTATTCTTTCCATCTTCGAGAAAGAGGGCGTGATCAAGCTGAAGCCGGGCATCGATAAAGTGACCGCGCGCATCAGCGACATCGTCGAGAACCCGAAAAAGCTGAAGTTCACGCCTAACGTTGAAGCGTCTCTGCTGCCGCAGATGTACAACAACAACGAAGGCGATGCGGTGGTGATCAACGCCAACTACGCGATTGACGCCGGTCTGGATCCGGTTCACGACCCGATTGCCGTTGAGAGCGGTGAAAACAACCCGTACGCCAACATCATTACCGTGCATCGCGGTGACGAGAAGAAGAAAGATATCGTCGCGCTGGTGAACGTGCTGCACTCGAAAGAGATTCAGGACTGGATTCGCACCAAGTACAAAGGCGCGGTTATTCCTGTAAACAACTAATTTACTGATTTTACTGATGAAGCCCGGCGAGTCTATCGCCGGGCTTCTTTTTTGTATCCGGCTGGAGAATCATTTAAGCTCAACGTTTAAAAGGCAATGGAGTGATGACGATGGGTAACGTGACCAAAGATGAAGCGCTGTACCAGGAGATGTGCCGGGTGGTCGGAAAGGTGGTGCTCGAGATGCGTGATTTAGGGCAGGAGCCAAAGCATATTGTCATTGCCGGGGTACTGCGTACCGCGCTGGCGAACCAGCGCGTTAAACGCAGTGAATTGACAACCGAAGCAATGGAAACGGTGGTTAAAGCGCTGGCCGGGTAAGGCGCCAGCGCTTCGCAAGCTGCTCGAGCGAGCAGCAGAGCAGGTAGTAAACCACGCCCGTAAAGATAAAAATGGCCGCCGGGTAGATTTGCACCCGGTTGTTGACCTGTCCCGCCACCGTGGTCAGCTCCGGGACGTTCACGATAAACGCCAGCGACGTATCCTTCAGCAGGCTGATAAAAATCCCCACCAGCGACGGCAGAATATTCCTCAGCGCCTGCGGCAGCAGCACGCGCAACAGGGTTTGTTGGGTGCTGAAGCCCTGAGACAGCGCCGCCTCGTACTGCCCGGTCGGCAGCGCGCTCAGCCCGGCCAGCACCGAGTGCATCACGGTGGCCGCCGTAAACCAGGCCAGCGCCAGCATGACGGTCAGCGCCCCGGGCAGATCGCCCCCGGTGATGAGCGGCAGGAGATACCACATCCAGAAAATCACGAAGATAAGCGGGATACCGCGAATCAGTTCTGCCCATAAAAAGAGGACTTTTCGCACGAGCCCGGTAAAGCGCCAGGCCAGGCACGCGAGCAGTATCCCTCCGGGCAGAGCGATAACCGCAGCGCCTGCTGCCATCATTAACGAAAGCAGTACGCCTCCCGGTTCACCCGTTGCCGCGCGTCCCCACAGCAGATAATCGAGGTTATCGGTGATGACATTAAGTCCGGCAATCATGTTTTTTACTCCCTGCGATGACGACGTTCGGGCGTTTACGTTTCGCCTGCGGCCCAAGGCGGACCAACACCATTCCCATGACCAGACCGGTCAGCAGATAGAGCACGGTACCGAGGGTAAACGCCTCCAGCGCGTGCGCGTTATAGCTTTCGATCTGCCTGACCTGATAGGTGAGCTCGGCGAAGCCAATCCCGCTGGCGAGCGAGGAGAGCTTCATCAGATTGAGATACTGGCCCACAACGGGCTGCCAGGCGTTGGCCAGGCCCTGCGGCAGAAGGATGAAGCGAAACAAGCGCCACGCGGAGAATCCCTGGGCGAGCGCCGCCTCCCGCTGCCCGGCGGGCACGGAACGCAATCCTGCTTCCACCTCTTCGATTAAAAACGCCGAGGTAAAAACGCCCAACCCCCAGGCAGAGCATAAAAATTCGGGCGTAAACCACCAGACGTCGCCGGGCAGAATCGACCAGCTGTGATCGGCGTTGACCGCGTCACGAAACGCCTGCGGCAGCCCGTTCCAGGCGGCAAAATACCAGAACAGTAGCTGCACCAGCAGCGGGGTATTGCGAAAGAGTGATACCCAGCCGCTGACGATCGCTTTCCCGACGCGTCCCCCGGACAGGCGCAGGAGCATAAAGAGCAGTGCGAGCAGGCTGGCCAGCGCGATCCCCGCCAGCGTCACCCACAGGGTGGTGAGGAATCCGGAGAGTATCCACTGCAGAGGCTGTCCGGTCAGTACCCCCTGCCAGTCGAGCGCGGGCATTACAGATGCTCCTGATGCAGCGGGTTGAGCACCTTTTGCAGGAAGCGCTGCGCGCGCGGATGCGCTGGCTGGCTGAAAAACTGCGCCGGCGGCGCGGTTTCCAGAATTTGCCCGCCGTCGATAAAGACAATCCGGTCGGCGATTTCCCGGGCAAACTGCATCTCATGGGTCACCACGATCATCGTGATCCCGCTGTGGGCGAGGGCTTTCATCACGAACAGCACTTCACCAATCATCTCCGGATCCAGCGCGGAGGTGGGTTCATCAAACAGAATGATTTGCGGTGAAGAGGCGAGGGCGCGGGCTATCGCCACGCGCTGCTGCTGCCCGCCGGAAAGCTCTGCCGGGTAATGGTGGGCCTTTTCCAGCATCCCGACTTTCTCCAGCAGGGCCAGCGCACGCTCCTGAGCAGGATGCGGCTTCCAGCCGTGAACGTGCTCCAGTGCCAGGGTGATGTTCTGGCTGGCGGTGAGATGGGCGTAAAGATTGAACTGCTGGAACACAAACCCCACGCGGCTTCGCAGCTGACGCAGCCCGGTACCGGAGAGCTTTCCGGTAGGCTTGTTGTCGACCAGAATCTCCCCGCCGCTCAGGGTTTCAAGCTGGTTGATAAGACGGATCAGGGTGGATTTACCGGAGCCTGAAGGGCCGAGGATGGCAACCACTTCACCGGGCGTGATGGTGAGGTTAATGTCGTTTAAAACCTGATGGTCACCGTAGCGTTTGTCCACATGACGAAACTCGACGCTGGCCTGTTCCAGATGTGAAAAATCCGCGGCACCGGCCGCGGAGTGTGAAAATAAACCTGAGAGCATAATTACCTGGCTTCTATTTTAAAGGCGCGCGGCTGTGGAGCAGGGGTGCCAGGACCAAACCAGACATCATAGATTTTTGCCGCCTGACCGGTCTTCTCGAGATTAACCAGTTCGTCGTTAACGGCCTTCAGCAGCGCCGTTTCACCTTTCTTCACCCCCACGCCAATCTCTTCTTTACTGAGCAGGTCGGGCAGGATTTTGAAATTGGCTTTGTCCGGCGCCTGCGCCAGCAGGCCGGCCAGAATGGTGCTGTCCTGGGTAATGGCCTGGACGTTGCCATTGCGCAGTGCGGTCAACGCCAGCGGGATGTCGTCATAAGAGAGGACGCGGGACTGCGGGAAACGCTGGTGCAGCGCCTGCTCGCCCGTCGTTCCTTTGACTGCGCCAATGCGCGCCCGGCTATAGTCATCAAGCTTGTCCGGTGATTTTGCCGGAACGAGGAACTGCTGGCCGGTAACGAAGTAAGGCGTAGAAAAATCAATGACCTGTGCGCGTTCCGGGGTGATGGTGATATCCGCCACGATCAGGTCGGCTTTGCCGGACTGCAGCAGCGGAATGCGGTTGGCCGGATTGGTGGCAACCAGTTCAAGCTTCACGCCGAGCGATTTTGCCAGCGCTTTGGCAAAGTCCACGTCATAACCCACGATCTCATGCGTTTTTGCATCAATCGAGCCAAACGGCGGGTTGGCGTCAAACGTGGCCACTTTCACCACCCCTGCTGCCTTAATATCCGCCAGCTGATCGGCCTGTGCCTGAGCTGAAAGCAGGCTCCCCGCCGCCAGTAATCCCAGAACCAGTGTCCGTTTGGTAAACCCTTTCATATTTGCTGCCATAGTCATTCGCCATCCCGTTGTTTTTGTTTTACCCCGTTACGCTCCCATAAGGGAAAGCTATCGCCAAATAAGAAATCGTTCTTTGCTATGAGCAAAAAAGCATTAGTGAACAAGGTGTTAATGAAGCGTGAAAAGGACGGGGTGCTATTTGCAGATCCTGCACATAGACAGTGGATTTTGGTATTTCCCCTGCACGGGATTTGGGTGCTTAACTGAGGTCAGACACGGCGAGAGAGGGTAAGACGATGAAAAAGTGGATCAGCACGTTACGGCGGTTTTTTGCGGCCCGGCCAGCGAATGCGGAGAACAGCGCGCAACGTGTTCTTGAGTCGATACTGCCTGTCGCCAGCCTGTATGGCGTAGACGTTGCCAACATTGACCCGGAGTGGTTCCATGATAAAACGTCACGCTGAACTGCGCCGCACGCGCGAAACCTACTGGAACGAGGTGTGCGTGACGTTTAACGAGTGAAATAAAAAAAGCACCGGTTTCCCGGTGCTTTTTTTATTAGATCTTGCAGGCGTCGCCGCAGTCGTCGTCGGCGACAATCGCCTGCGCTTTTTTGTCTGCATCGTCCAGACGTTCCGCATTACGCTCTTCTGCTTCATCCAGACCGTTAAAGACTAAGTTATCGAGATCAATTTCCATGTTGCACCTGCTCTGTTCAGTTTTCGATACTGGCACAGTATAGGGCAAAAAAAGCCAGCAATGTACCTCGCAGCACATAAGGATAATCCCTGCCATACTCAGTGCTTTATCGCTGAGGAGAGCACATGATTACACTCTGTAAAACCTGTGGAACCGCCTACGATACGCAGCCGGACAGATGCCCGATTTGTGAGGATGAACGCCAGTATGTACCCATCACGGGGCAGGCGTGGACCGATCTCGATACCATCACCGCGGCGCACAGCAACAAATGGCAGCAGCTGGAGCCGCGATTATTCGGTATCAAAACGGTTCCTGCGTTTGCGATTAACCAGCGGGCGCTGCTCCTGCAAACGCCCCACGGCAATATCCTCTGGGACTGCATCGCCAACCTCGATCCCGCAACCCAAACCCTCATCGCCGCCCTTGGCGGCATCAGCGCGATTGCGATTTCACATCCGCACTATTACACCACGATGCAGGAGTGGGCTGCGGCGTTTGACGCGCCGGTGTACCTGCACGCCAGCGACAAAGAGTGGGTCATGCGCGACAGCCCTGCCATTGATTTCTGGGAGGGGGATACGCTGGAGATTTTCCCGTCGGTTACCCTGCTGCGTCTGGGTGGGCATTTTGCCGGGGGAACGGTGCTGCACTGGCAGGAGGGGGACGGGGTATTGCTGGTTGGCGATATTCTGCAGGTCACGCCGGGTAAAGACGCCGTCTCGTTTATGTGGAGCTACCCGAATTATCTCCCGCTGCCGGCCCGAACGGTGGCGTCGGTGGTGAGTCATCTCGAAGGCAAAACCTTTGAACGTCTTTACGGCGCGTTCGAAGGGCAGAACATCCTGACCAGTGCGGACGAGATCGTGCAGCGGTCGGGCCAGAAATATATTGCTTGTCTGAAGTAAACCACGATGGGTAAACTTTACGAGTGTGATCTCGATCATGCCTAAACTAAAACAGATAAAAGAGACATTGCTATGCAACATATCATTGAAGGTTTTCTCAGCTTTCAAAAAGAGATTTTCCCGCAACGTAAAGAACTCTTCCGCAGTTTAGCGTCCAGCCAGAATCCCAAAGCGCTGTTCATCTCATGCTCCGACAGCCGTCTGGTCCCGGAACTGGTCACCCAGCAAGAGCCAGGACAACTCTTTGTCATTCGTAATGCTGGCAACATCGTGCCGCCGTTCGGACCGGAGCCTGGCGGCGTGTCCGCAACCATCGAATACGCCGTGGTGGCGCTGGGCGTCACGGATATCGTGATTTGTGGTCACTCCAACTGTGGCGCAATGAAGGCGATTGCCGATAACGCGAACCTGGAGCCGATGCCTGCGGTGTCACACTGGCTGCGCTATTCCGACGCGGCGAAAGCCGTGGTTGAGAAGAAAACCTGGGATAAGCCGATCGATAAGGTCAATGCGATGGTGCAGGAAAACGTCTTTGCGCAGCTGAGCAACATCAAGACCCATCCGTCCGTTGCGGTGGGCCTGCGTAATAACTCCATCCGACTGCACGGCTGGGTGTACGATATTGAAAGCGGCGAAATCCTCGCGCTGGATAAAGCGACGAAAAGTTTCGTTTCGCTGTCGGAAAACCCGGAAGTCTTCTTCGAGTAATTACCGACAGCAGGGCATGGAAGCCCTGTCAGATCTCAATATACGGTAACCTTCTCCGCGATCCCGACGCGGGTTTTTCAGCCGCCTTCGCCATCGCTTCTGCAATCTCAGCACATTCCGCCAGCCCCTGAACGAAGGGACGGTCGTGCATCAGCCACGGTATCGCGCCGAAGGCGATGCGTCCGCGCACGATGTCAGGCGCTTTTAAGGTGTAATCCTCGCCGATATCGGGTATCCGATCTCCCGTTGCTTCCAGCTGTTTTCGCAGCGTCGGGAAGGGCAGATCTTTCGTTTTGAGCGGCTTTTGTCCGCGTGCGTCAATAAATACGTCGAAACGATAGACGGTCTCTTTTGTGGTTATCACCGTTCGATCGCTGCCAACGTCGAGCGTGTAGTCGTCACCGAGCGCGGCCACGCTGATGATGCCGGCTTCGCGAAGTGCGAGCAGCCTGCGGATAGACTGCGGAGGAATGGCGGCATAATTGTCGATAAATACCCGAGCCAGCCCCTGACTGAAGCGTTCACCGTCTTGCTCATCGAGATGGGGGACGATCTCCTGAACCACTTCATGCAGCCGAAGCACGGTATAGCGCCAGGCCACGGTACGGCGTTCCCGTTTGTTGCGTTCAACCTCGTTGAGATTCTCTTCCGCCCAGGTAAAGGGGCCGTGGCGTTTACGATCCTCAAACCAGGCCTCACGAATAGTGTCCGCATTCAGCGTATGCAGAGACATTTTCTCGCACCACGCCGGATCGGCAAGCTGAAGCTCTTTGACCATCAGGGCAAAAATGCGGTCAAGCAGGCCATCCGGTCCTTTGGCTATCTCGCTTTCCACCACGAATTCGGTCAAAACCGACAGCGGTTCGTAAGGAATAGGGCAGTAAAAATCGGCTTCCGGCAGAATGCCCGTCCGGGACATCAGCGTAATGTGTAACCCTTCGCTGCCGTTGTCGAGGATGAATTTACCGTCACGAAACTCACCGTGCTGCATCACCACCGCCATAGCCGCGTCGAGACCGCTCAACGAGGTGCCCATAATGCCCACGCGGCAAGGGGGAATGCTGGCGTCCATCAGACCGGACCACGGGCTTGGGAAGAACGTGCGCGTGGCTTCATCCTCGTCTGGCCAGACGTGGCCGGTGGCGATAACCGCCAGGTCGAATTTATCCGGTAGGGCGCGGTCGTTGACCGAAATCGTCACGCCGGTTGTCGAAGGGGTGATGTCGGTGACCTTCGCTGATTCATGGATCTCAACCTGGAACCCCAGCTTTTTCGCCTCTTTTACGATTGATCGAAAGCTGTCGCGAAAATACTCCCCCAGCAGGATCCTAGGCAGGAACTGCCGATCGTGCAGGCTGGCTTTATCAACCTTAAAACGCGACAGATGGGCGTCGCTCTGTTCCTTGAGCCAGTCGAGGTAGGTCATAAAAATGGGCGGGATTTCAATGCTCGCAATGTTCGCCAGCATCAGCCGGGAATTATCGTCGTCGTTATAGGGCATACCCACGCCGGCTTCATCGGCCTGTTCGAAAACGGAAACGGAGAGCGGCGTGCTGTTCTTAAGCAGGTGATAAAAGGTGTAAATCCCTGTGGGGCCGGAGCCGATAATCGCGATCTTCTTCATCAACACGTTTCCTGTGTTTTTTTCCATAGGAAAAGCGTAGCAGGAGAACAATGAAGAAAATAAGGGATTAGGAAAATTCAGGATATGAGAAGAGGAGTTGCACCATTTCAGGACTGAAATGGTGCGTCCGAGTGGACTCGAACCACCGACCCCCACCATGTCAAGGTGGTGCTCTAACCAACTGAGCTACGGACGCAGAATGGTGCGTTCAATTGGACTCGAACCAACGACCCCCACCATGTCAAGGTGGTGCTCTAACCAACTGAGCTATGAACGCAACGTGTTGTCGGTGACAACGGGGACGAATATTAGCGGCACAGCATCGAGGTGGCAAGAGGGAAAATGCAATTTTCTCTCTGATTTCACGCGATTGCTGTATTACCGCGCAAAGTGAAGAGAAAGTAGCCGCCAGGCGGCGGCTACTGCGTCGTTAACGTGCAGCGCGTTGCAAAATGACCGTTGATGGCTGGCGCTGCAGGAAGCGCATGCGCATCATCATCATAATCGCCGCCGAGGTCAGGCCGATGATAAAGCCCATCCAGAACCCTGCCGGCCCCATGCGCTCAACCACCAGGTCGGTCAGGGCCAGAATATAGCCACACGGCAGACCCAGCACCCAGTAGGCGATGAAAGTGATAAAGAAGATGGAACGCGTATCTTTATAGCCGCGCAGCACGCCGCTGCCAATCACCTGAATGGAGTCAGAAATCTGGTAAATCGCGGCCAGCAGCATCAGGTGCGATGCCAGCGTGACGACTTCCGGATTGTCGTTATAGAGCAGGGCGATCTGCTCGCGTAATGCAACGGTAAAGAGCGCAGTACAGATCGCCATGCAGACGCCGACGCCCAGTCCGGTTCGGGCGGCCGTTTGCGCATCGAGCGTTGAGCCCTGGCCCAGGCGGAAGCCTACGCGAATCGTCACCGCCGCCGCCAGCGACATCGGCAGGACGAACATCAGGGAGCTAAAGTTCAGCGCGATCTGGTGCCCGGCGACGTTCACAATGCCCAGCGGGGAGACCAGCAGGGCGACCACGGCAAACAGGGTCACCTCAAAGAACAGCGCGAGGGCAATCGGCAACCCTAACTGCACCAGACGCGTCATGATGTTCCAGTCCGGCGTGCTGAATCTGTGCTCGTTACGAATATCGCGCATGGAGCGGGCGCGCTTCACGAAGGTAAGCATCGAGAAGAACATTACCCAGTAAACGGCGGCCGTCGCCACGCCGCAGCCGACGCCGCCCAGCTCCGGCATCCCGAAATGACCGTAAATAAAGACATAGTTAACGGGAATGTTGACCAGCAGCCCGATAAAGCCCATCACCATGCCGGGCTTGGTTTTCGCCAGGCCTTCACACTGGTTACGCGCCACCTGGAAGAAGAGGTAGCCAGGCGCACCCCAGAGCAGCGCGCGCAAATAACCCACGGCTTTGTCTGCCAGTGCCGGGTCAATATTATGCATAGCGCGAATGATATGGCCCGCGTTCCAGAGCACGACCATAATCAGCACCGAGACAAATCCTGCCAGCCAGAAGCCCTGGCGGACCTGATGGGCAATGCGCTCGCGGCGCCCCGAACCATTGAGCTGAGCGATAACAGGCGTGAGCGCGAGCAGCAGACCGTGGCCGAACAGGATGGCCGGAAGCCAGATTGACGTGCCGATAGCTACGGCCGCCATGTCGGTGGCGCTGTAGCCACCCGCCATTACCGTATCCACAAATCCCATTGCGGTCTGGGCCACCTGCGCGACGATCACTGGTATAGCCAGTGCCAATAACTGGCGCGCTTCATTCATGTACTTCTGCACGTGAACACCTTTATTTTGTAGTTATATGAGAGACTAAAAAAGCCGCCGAAACTGGCAGCAAGAAGAAAATGCAGGGGGGTGCCAGCTATTGTAGCGGGCTTTAGCTATTTATCTAGTGAAAAAATCGCCAGAAAATGCGCTCTGCTGGCAACCTGTTTTTCCAACTGTTATTGTGGAGGGATTAAACGGTGTCATCACCGTTCGGAAAAAACAGGAGTTGTAAGCATGTTTACTGGTATTGTGCAGGGCACTGCCAAAGTGGTGTCCATTGATGAAAAACCTAATTTCCGTACTCATGTTGTTGAGCTGCCGGAATATATGCTTGAGGGCATTGAAACCGGCGCGTCGATTGCCCATAACGGCTGCTGCCTGACCGTTACCGAAATTAACGGCAACCAGATTAGCTTTGATTTAATGAAAGAGACGCTGCGCATCACTAACCTGGGCGAGCTGGTGGTAGGCGATACCATCAACGTTGAGCGCGCGGCGAAGTTCAGCGATGAGATTGGCGGTCATCTTATGTCGGGGCACATCATGACCACCGCCGAAGTGGCGAAAATCGTGACCTCGGAAAATAACCGTCAAATCTGGTTTAAAATGCAGGACCCGTCATTAATGAAATACATCCTCTATAAAGGATTTATTGGCATTGACGGGATTAGCCTGACGGTAGGGGAAGTGACGCCAACGCGTTTCTGCGTGCATTTAATTCCTGAAACGCTGCAGCGCACCACGCTGGGCGCGAAAAAACTGGGGCATCGCGTGAATATCGAAATCGATCCGCAGACCCAGGCTGTGGTGGATACGGTTGAGCGCGTGCTGGCAGCAAAAGAAGCCGCAATAATAAAGACCGCCGAAGAAGAATAAAAAATAACCCCGGATATCCGGGGTTATTTTTTTTAGCGTGCGACACGCAGTCCGTGTTCTATCCCACGGCTGAATACCACCTGCCAGAGCTGAATATCCCGTGCGCGAAACGCCCCCGCGCAGGCATTCAGATAATAGCTAAACATTCGTTTGAATCGTTCAGAATAGTTGTCCGCAATCTCTGGCCAGGCTTTCTGGAAACGTTCATGCCATGCCATTAAGGTGGTGTCGTAGTCCGCGCCAAAGTTATGCCAGTCTTCCATCACGAAATGGGGTTCACTGGCGTTGGCAATCTGGCGAACGGACGGTAAACAGCCATTCGGAAAGATGTATTTGTTGATCCACGGGTCAACGTTATTGTCGGTCCGCTTAGAGCCGATGGTGTGCAGCAGGAAGATGCCGTCCGGTTTCAGATTCCGGTCCACCACCTCAAAATAGGTATCGTAGTTTTTTGGCCCCACGTGCTCGAACATGCCGACGGAAACAATCCGGTCAAACTGTTCATTCAGGTCACGGTAGTCCTGCAGCCTGATATCCACATCGAGATCCTGGCAGCGCTCCCGCGCCATTTTTTGCTGTTCCGCTGAGATCGTCACGCCGACCACGCTGACGCCATAATGCTTCGCCATAAAATATGCCAGCCCACCCCAGCCGCAGCCGATATCCAGCACGCGCATGCCGGGCTGTAGCTGCAGCTTCTCGCTAATCAGACGCAGCTTCGCCTGCTGAGCCTCTTCAAGCGTCGAGGCCTCTTTCCAGTAGGCGCAGGAGTATTGCATGAAAGGGTCCAGCATACGGCTGAACAAATCATTGCCAAGATCGTAATGTTCTTTGCCAACGATCCACGCGCGTTTTTTACTCTGGAGATTGAAAAGTCGGGCAGAGGCGACGCGCAGGGTGTCTTTCAGGTTGCGAGGGAGTTGATTTTCAAGACCGGCACGCAACACGCTGGCGAAAAAGGTATCCAGACGCTCACACTCCCACCAGCCGTCCATGTAGCTTTCTCCCAGGCCTAACGACCCTTCCCGCAACACGCGTTTAAAAAAGTCGGGATGTTTAACCTGAGGATCGGATGGCGATGATCCATTGATAGTGATGCCTGCTCGACCTAACAGTTCACTGACGATCCGGGACCAGTTATCGTCCGGAACGCTGACTTCTTCTATACACGATGAACTCATAGCTTCTCCATCACCCTACTGTGATCAGAACCTTAAAACAGCGTAGACGCTTTTTTTGGTTTGTGAGAAATCTCACGGTAAATACCGCGAGGCTAGTATCCGACGTAGAACAGAGGAAGGGAGATAACCCTTGCCGAAATGCCTTCCATGGTAAAACGGGAGCACTCCGGCTCCCGTTAACACTTAATATTTATCGTATTTAATCGAACCAAATTTAGTATAGGCTTCAAAATTTGGTGATTCAATAGAAAATTGTTAGCAACCTAATCACTGAAATATAACATGATTTCTGGCGCAATCAGGCATGCGAGGTTTCCACCTGAGCACCGTTATCCTGCTCACGCTGCGCGGAGGCCTGCATGCGATAGCCCAATGCCGCCAGCGCTACGGTGAACAGCATCACGCTGGTGGTGGTCAAAAGCGGCGTAGCAATCAGCGCCGAGACCACCAGGCTTGCCAGGAAGCACAAACCCAGCTGCAGGGTGTTCTGCAGCGCGGCGGCGCGGCCTGTTGCATGCGGGAATGGACGCAGCGCCTGCGCCACAACGATAGGGTAAATCGCCCCGTTCGCAATGGCCATCACGCAGAACGGGATCAAAATTTCGGCCAGACCGGCACCCGGAATAAAGCCAACGGTCCAGGTCCCGATGACGCTCAGCGCATACAGCACCAGCAGCCACGGCAGCATCTGCTGGCCTTCCCATTTTTGCAGCGCCGCGCGACAGCCGTACCCGCCCACAAGGAACGCGATTGTCTGCGGAACATAGCTCAGGCCGATGGCTGCCGGGCTGTAGCCCATATCGTGCAGAATGAACGGCGAGCCGGTGAGCCATGCGAAGAAGCTTGCCGAGCAGGCGGCATAGATCAGGACATTCCCGCGATACGCTTTGGCGCTCAACAGTGAGGTGAAGGTAATCGGCTTCGCGTCGGCATGCGCCTCTTTTTTATGCGCAGGCTTGAGGGCAAACGCCGGCAGCATCAGCACCAGCGTGATGGCAAACAGCGTGGCAAAAATGGCCTGCCAGTCAAAGTGCGCGAGGATCCAGCTGCCCAGCAGCGGAGCCAGGGCAGGGGAGAGGCCCACCAGCGGCATAATGGTGGCGAAAATACGGTTTGTGCGGTTAGCCGGGTAGTAGTCGGTCACCAGCGCCTGCCAGGTCACGGCCGCGGCACAGACGCCCACGGCCTGAACGAAGCGCAGCACCAGCAGCCAGGTGGCGTCGCGTACCCATAACATCCCCAGGCAGCCCACGGCAAAAATGGCCAGACCCAGCAGCAGTACCGGTTTACGACCAAAGCGATCCGAGAGCGGTCCCCAGAGCAGCTGTGCAAAAGCAAAACCGGCGAGGAACAAACTCAGGCTGGCACTGATGGCGGCAGCGGGGGTTTGCAAATCTTCCTGCATCGCGGCAAAAGCCGGCAGGTACATATCGGTGGCCAAAAAGCCCAGCACGCTTAAGCCGCCGAGCCAGACTAAAAAACCGTTCCTGGGTTGCATTATTTTATTCTCCTGAGGAGGCAGGTATACATTGGCGCTGAGTGTAGGGAGTGCAAAGCCGCTTGTGAAACGCTAATATTTGGCGGGTGCATTCAAATTTTTTGCAGGCAGAAAATGTGGTCAGATTATTCTCTTGAAGTGGTCGATGCTGTCGCGCGTAACGGCAGCTTCAGCGGTGCGGCGCAGGAGCTGCACCGCGTCCCTTCGGCCATCAGCTACACGGTGCGTCAACTGGAGGAGTGGCTGGCGGTTCCGCTGTTTGAGCGGCGGCATCGTGACGTGGAATTGACGCCCGCCGGGGCGTGGTTTTTGAAGGAAGGGCGTTCTGTTATCAAAAAAATGCAGATCACCCGCGAACAGTGCCAGCAGATCGCCAACGGCTGGCGGGGACATCTTTCCATCGCGGTGGATAACATCGTGAAGCCGGAACGCACCCGACAGATGATTGTCGATTTCTATCGTCATTTCTCTGACGTTGAGCTGCGGGTCTCGCAGGAGGTGTTCAACGGGGTGTGGGATGCGCTGGCGGACGGCAGGGCGGAGATGGCGATTGGCGCGACGCAGGCGATCCCGGTCGGGGGACGTTACGCCTTTCGCGACATGGGGATGCTGAGCTGGAAATGCGTGGTGGCCAGCGATCATCCTCTGGCAGCGATGGATGGGCCGCTTAGCGACGATACGCTGCGCAACTGGCCCTCGCTGGTGCTGGAGGATACGTCCCGTTCATTGCCCAAGCGTATCACCTGGCTTCTGGACAACCAGCGGCGGGTGGTGGCTCCGGACTGGGAATCGTCGGCGACGTGCCTCAGTGCCGGACTGTGCGTCGCGATGGTGCCCGTTCATTTTGCGCGTCCGCGCATCGATACCGGCGAATGGGTTGAACTGACGCTGGAAAATCCGTTCCCGGACGCGGCCTGCTGCCTGACCTGGCAACAAAATGATGTCTCGCCCGCCATGGCCTGGCTGCTGGATTATCTGGGGGACAGCGAAACGCTGAACCGGGAATGGTTACGGGAGCCAGCGTAGCTGGCCCCGTAAAGGGATTAACGACGGTAGTCGCGGAACGGACCGTCCGCAACGGAACGGCGTTCAATCAGGCGCGGGTGAACTTCAATGGACTGCGACTCTTCGCGCTTGTTGACGATCCTGTCGAGCAGCATATTGAAGGCCGTTTCGCCCAGCGAATCTTTCGGCTGGTGAATGGTGGTCAGCGCTGGGGTGAAGAAGCGCGCGTTACGCACGTTGTCATACCCGATCACGGAAATATCCTGCGGTACGCGCAGACCCAGTTCATCGGCGGCGCAGAGCGCGCCCATGGCCATGATGTCACCCCCGCAGAAAACGGCGGTCGGACGGTGCGGCTGGGAAACGATCTGCTGCATTGCGCGGTAGCCTGATTCCGGCTCAAAGTCGCCCTGCACGATCCAGTTTTCCGGCACGGTGATCAGCGCTTCTTCCATCGCTTTCATAAAACCGGCAAGACGGCCCGCCCCGGTGTTGCGCTCCAGCGGACCCGGGATCACGCCAATCTCGCGGTGACCGCGTTCGATCAGGTAACGGCCGGCCATATAACCGCCTTCAAAGGCATTGTCGATAACGGAGTCGGTGAAATCTGCACGCGCTTCACCCCAGTCCATGACCACCATGGGGATATGGCGATACTCTTCGAGCATCGACAGCACGGATTCCGGGTACTCGGAACACATCACCAGCAGGCCATCCACGCGCTTCTGAGCCATCATCGACAGGTAGGCGCGCTGTTTTTCAATGCTGTTCCACGCGTTGCCCAGAATCAGGGTATAGCCTTTCTGAAAGCAGTTTTTTTCAACCGCTTCAATGATCTCGGCAAAATAGGCCGCTTCACTGCTGGTCGCCAGCAATCCAATGGACTTGGTGTGATTAACCTTAAGGCTACGCGCGACCGCACTTGGCGAATAGTGCAGCTCCTTGATCGCTGCCCAGACGGCGTTGCGCGTCTCTTCCGCCACAAAGCGGGTTTTGTTAATTACATGTGATACGGTTGTAGTGGAAACGTTTGCGCGTTTTGCTACGTCTTTAATTGTTGCCATTAAATGTCACTCCAGACCATATCCTAAGCTCCTGAAAAACTTGAAGGTAAACGTTTGCCTTCTCTCACCCTTATCACGCAATCTTGAATTGCGGCACGCCGGGAAAACGACACGGGACGTCAGGAGGGGGTCAATGGCCGGTACGCTAATAAATTTAGCGTGGAATTTTGTCCTATCTTGATGAAAAGGGGAAGAGGTAAAGTGGTTATCAGTATAAATCCAGGAAGATTTTTGACGTAATCTGTGCAAAAATGAGCAAGCTCACTTTTCGTGTGGGGATTAAAAGGAGAAAAATTGATGAGTTCCGATCTTAAGTTTTCGCTGTTCACCACCGTTGTTGTGCTGGCTCTGATTGTTGCGGCCGGTCTGACGGCTGCGCTGCACTGATTTACGCGGAGGGAGAGCCTTCTCCCTCCCGACTCCCCGGATTGTTACTTCTCTGGCAAAAATCTTTTGCCATTCTGTTAACTTCTCATTTTTTGTGATTGATGTCATGCTTTCCGCTTCTTTGTTCTGTGTCACCACATGACACGGCATCCGGAGTTGACGCATGAAAATCAATTTTCCCCTGCTGGCCCTGGCGATTGGCGCTTTTGGGATTGGCACCACTGAATTCTCCCCGATGGGGTTACTGCCCGTCATCGCCCGCGGCGTGGACGTCTCGATCCCTGCGGCTGGCATGTTGATCAGCGCCTACGCTATCGGCGTGATGGTGGGGGCGCCGCTGATGACGCTTCTCCTTTCTCATCGCGCGCGCCGCAATGCGCTGATTTTCCTGATGGCGATTTTCACCCTCGGCAACGTGCTTTCGGCCATTTCGCCGGACTACACCACGCTGATGCTGTCGCGTATTCTGACAAGCCTCAACCACGGCGCGTTCTTTGGGCTGGGGTCGGTCGTGGCGGCAAGCGTGGTGCCAAAACATAAGCAGGCGAGCGCCGTGGCCACCATGTTTATGGGTCTGACCATCGCTAACATCGGCGGTGTTCCTGCGGCAACCTGGCTGGGAGAAGCGATCGGCTGGCGTATGTCTTTCCTGGCGACGGCCGGGCTGGGCGTGGTCGCGATGGTGGCATTGTTCTTCTCCCTGCCGAAAGGCAGCGCCGGAGAACGTCCGGAAGTGCGTAAGGAGCTGGCGGTGCTGATGCGCCCGCAGGTGCTTTCCGCGCTGCTTACCACCGTTCTCGGGGCAGGGGCGATGTTTACCCTCTATACCTATATTTCACCGGTACTGCATGACATTACCCACGCAACGCCTCTCTTTGTGACCGCGATGCTGGTGCTGATTGGCGTGGGCTTCTCGATTGGCAACTATCTCGGCGGGAAATTTGCCGACCGTTCCGTGAGCGGGACGCTGAAGGGCTTCTTAACCCTGCTGATTGTCATCATGATCGCCATTCCGTGGCTGGCGCGTAACGAGTTTGGCGCCGCGATGGCGATGGTCGTCTGGGGTGCAGCAACGTTCGCCGTGGTGCCACCGCTGCAGATGCGCGTGATGCGTGTTGCGCATGAAGCGCCGGGCCTCTCATCCTCGGTCAATATCGGTGCCTTTAACCTGGGCAATGCGCTCGGTGCTGCGGCCGGTGGGGCCGTTATTTCAGGTGGTCTGGGATACAGCTTTGTGCCGGTGATGGGGGCAATCATTGCCGCGCTCGGCCTGCTGTTGGTGATGATGTCGGGTCGTAAACAGCCAGAAGCAGCCTGCGCTGCGGAATAAACCAAAAACGCAGAAGGGCGAACCCTTCTGCGTGTCTTTTACGCGGCGAAGTTCTTCGCCACAAAGTCCCAGTTAACCAGTGCCCAGAAGTGTTCCAGGTAGTTCGGGCGCGCGTTACGGTAATCGATGTAGTAAGCGTGTTCCCATACGTCCACGGTCATCAGCGGCTTCGCGCTGGTGGTCAGCGGGGTGCCCGCGTTAGAGGTGGATACGATAGCCAGTTTGCCATCCGCCTCTTTAACCAGCCACGTCCAGCCTGAACCGAAGTTCTTGATGGCGGCATCGGTGAATTTCGCCTTGAAGTCCGCGAAGCTGCCAAAGGCGGCGTTGATGGCGGTAGCCAGTTCACCGGCAGGTTCACCGCCGGCATTCGGCGCCAGGCAGTGCCAGTAGAAGGTGTGGTTCCACACCTGAGCGGCGTTGTTGAATACACCACCCTCAGAGCTGCGGACGATCTCTTCCAGCGTTTTGCCTTCAAAATCGGTGCCCTTGATCAGGTTGTTCAGGTTGGTGACGTAAGTCTGGTGATGTTTGCCGTAGTGATATTCCAGGGTTTCCGCAGAAATGTGCGGTGCCAGGGCGTCTTTTGCATACGGTAGTGCAGGTAATTCGAACGACATTGCTTCTCTCCTTATTGTATTTTGCGTTGCCAATAACCACACAGACAACAAGGACAGGATAGCAAATTGAAAGGGTATGCAAAAGAGGAACTTACCCTGCCACGGGTGTGGCAGGGCAGGGGTTAGCGAATGGTTTTCGGCGTCATCACGCGGCGTGCGCCGACGTAGTGGCGTACCCAGTAGTCTTCACTGAGAGAGGTGATCTGAATATCCTGACCGCTACGTGGAGACTGGATGAATTTTCCGTTGCCGACATAGACGCCAACGTGGTCAGCCGTCCCGCGGCCCTGGGTGCGGAAGAACACCAGATCGCCATTTTCCAGCTCACCGCGGTCAACCGGTGAGGCATCGCGCAGGTGGTACATTTCGTTGGCGGTGCGCGGAATGCGGAACTTGACCAGATCTTTATAGGCGTAATAGACGAGACCGCTGCAGTCAAAACCGGTACGCGGCGAAGTCCCACCCCAGTGATAAGGTTTGCCAATCTGCCCCATCAGCTTATTCATTGCGGTTTTTTGCGCTTTCTGTACGCGCACTTTATGCACTTCCGCAATTTTCGTGATCTTCGTGCATTTCGCCTTATGGCCTTTACGGGTGATGCATTTTTCAGTAACGAGGTTAGCGGCGGTTTGCGAAGCTTTACTTTTGGCAGAGTGGGCAGTGCGGGAAGGTTTTGTTTTCGTTTTGCTGGAAGCGGTCTGTTTCGTCTGAGCCGGTGTTTTTTTCTTGTCGTTCTTAGCGGTGGTTTTTTTCTTACGTTCTGTGGCTTTCACCAGATGGTTTTTTTGTACAGCAGAATGCCGCGCCTGCTGAGAGGCGTTTGCCACTGGCGTGAAAGTGAGTGAAGTAAACAGTAAAGCACAGAGCGTGATCGAGATTTTATTTATCCGCGCCACTGGGCAGTCCCCTGATAAATGCAGGTCATCAATAATACCCGCGTGTGATTTACAAAGCCCGTCGATTCTAATCTATAAAAAGCCAGAAAGTTAATAGCATTTTTCAATCTACAATCGTGTTTCGTTAGCAAGTGCAAAAAAATTCATCGTTCTGTCGCACATTTGCCCGCTCCCTAAGCAAAACCCTGAATGCGGCAGGGGTAAACACCATTTGCAATGCAACTTTTCGTGACTCGGGGTAGAATGTATAAACGTGACAAAAATGTTATTTTCCGATGCCAGTCTGAACCGCTACAATGTCAGACGAATGCCGTAACAGAAGTTAAAGGAAGCAAGACATGAGCACCACTATTGAAAAAATCCAGCGCCAGATCGCTGAAAACCCGATTCTGCTGTATATGAAAGGTTCTCCGAAGCTGCCAAGCTGCGGCTTCTCCGCACAAGCGGTTCAGGCGCTGTCAGCCTGTGGTGAGCGTTTTGCTTACGTTGATATCCTGCAGAATCCGGACATCCGCGCTGAGCTGCCTAAGTACGCTAACTGGCCGACTTTCCCACAGCTGTGGGTTGACGGCGAACTGGTTGGCGGCTGCGATATCCTGATTGAAATGTATCAGCGCGGCGAACTGCAGCAGCTGATCAAAGAGACGGCGGCGAAGTATAAAACGGAAGAGCCGGACGCAGAGTAATTTTCTGCGCAAATAAAAAAGCGACCAGATAAGGTCGCTTTTTTTTATTCTTCGCTGTCACCCATCGGCAGCGGCCAGCCGCCAAGACGCTTCCAGCGGTTGACGATCTCACAAAACAGCTCTGCGGTGCGCTCCGTATCGTATAGAGCGGAGTGCGCCTGCGTTCCGTCGAACGGAATGCCAGCCGTAATGCAGGCTTTAGATAACACCGTTTGTCCCAGCGCCAGGCCGCTCAATGCGGCGGTGTCGAAGGTGACAAAAGGGTGGAAGGGGTTGCGTTTGAGCGACGCGCGCTCCGCGGCAGCCATGGTAAAGCTGTGATCGAAGGTGGCGTTATGGGCCACCATAATGGCGCGGCTGCAGTTGCTCTCTTTCATGCCTTTACGCACCATTTTAAAAATGGCGTGCAGCGCATCATATTCACTGACGGCACCGCGCAGCGGGTTATGCGGATCGATACCGTTAAACGCCAGCGCTTCCGGCTGTAAGTTTGCCCCTTCGAAAGGTTCAACGTGGAAATGCAGCGTGGTGTCCGGTGTAAGCCAGCCCTGTTCATCCATCTTCAGCGTGATGGCGGCAATTTCGAGCAGCGCATCGGTTTTAGCGTTAAATCCGGCTGTTTCTACATCAATGACAACGGGATAAAAACCACGAAAACGGTCGCACAGACCGCTAAATTGAGCGTTATCGGACATCAGGGTCTCTTACATGGGGAAAAAGCAGAGGGCATTATGGCAAATTTTGCGGGGTGATGCAGTAAAACTACGGGCGCACGTTGCGCCCTGAGGGATCAGTTGCCCAGACCGCGACCGGCGTCTTTGGCTTCAATCAGCTCGATTTTGTAACCGTCCGGATCTTCCACAAACGCAATCACGGTGGTGCCGCCTTTTACCGGGCCCGCTTCGCGCGTGACGTTACCGCCATTTTTGCGAATGCGTTCGCACGCATCGGCCGCGTTATCCACTTCCAGCGCGATATGGCCGTAGGCCGTGCCCAGCTCATAGCTGTCAACGCCCCAGTTGTAGGTCAGCTCGATCACTGCTTCATCCGTTTCCGGGCCGTAACCCACGAACGCCAGCGAGTATTTGTATTCCGGGTTTTCGCTGGTGCGCAGCAGCTTCATGCCCAGGACGTTAGTGTAGAAATCGATAGAACGTTGCAGGTCGCCAACGCGCAGCATGGTGTGAAGTAGGCGCATAATTTCCTCATTAACCAATGGAATAAAAAAGCTTTTTGATCAGAAACGATGTTTTAGTATAGCTGCGAACTGTCGCCGCTATCAATGAACAATGGCGAGATTACAGTGAAGGGTAGTCGGTGTAGCCTTCCGCGCCGCCGCCGTAGAAGCTTTCCGGACGCTGCGGGTTGAGCGCTGCTTTTTTCTGCAGACGAGCAACCAGATCCGGGTTGGCGATGTAGTCACGGCCAAACGCGACGGCATCAATCAGCCCTTTATTAATCAGATCTTCGGCTTTCTCCGGCGTATACGCCCCTGCACCGATGATCACTCCGTGGAAACGTTCGCGCACTTTCTGACGGAAAGCCTCAGTGTATGGCTTGCCGCCGGCCCAGTCCGGCTCGGACATGTGCAGATAAGCGATGCCACGTTTAGCCAGTTCTTCGATCAGGTACAGTGCATCGGCTTCTTCGTTCGGACCGTTGTCGACGTTCTGGAAAGAACCGATTGGAGAAACGCGGATCCCGATACGATCCGGGCTCCACTCCTGACATACGGCATCAACCACTTCCAGTACCAGGCGAGCGCGATTTTCGACGCTGCCGCCGTACTGGTCGGTGCGATGGTTAGACGACGGTGACAGAAACTGGTGCAGCAGGTAGCCGTGCGCGGAGTGCAGCTCAATCAGGTCAAAACCGGCTTCACGAGCGTTGGCCACGGCCTGGCGGAAGTCGTTAACGATACCCGGGATTTCATCCAGCTCCAGGGCACGTGGCATAGAGGTATCCACGCGGATCGCATTACCGTTTTCATCACGCAGGGAAGTGCGGGTATTTGCACTCAGGGCTGAAGCGGAGACCGGAGCCTGGCCGCCAGGCTGAATGCTGCTGTGAGAGATACGACCGGTATGCCACAGCTGGACCGCAATGCGACCTTCTTCAGCGTGAACGCCTGCGGTAATTTTCTGCCATGCGGCGATCTGTTCCGGGCTGTGAAGGCCCGGCGCACCCGCATAACCCTTCGCCTGAGCAGAAATCTGTGTGGCTTCCGTAATGATCAGGCCAGAGCTTGCGCGCTGACGATAGTATTCGCCCATCAGGGGGGTGGGGATGTCACCCGGCTCAATGCTGCGCAGACGGGTCAGCGGAGCCATAAACACGCGGTTTGGCGCCGTGACGGCACCCACTTTCAATGGGGTAAACAGTTTTTCAGCTGACATAAAGACTCCTGAGTAGACCAGTCGACTAGTAATAAGGTAAATAAAAAGCGCCCGTTATACGCCTGGCGCAGTAATACTGTTTTTCACATGTGCCAGCGCGCTTTCCAGCGGCAGGGCACTGCGCGAAATTTTTGCCTGCAGGTTGGCTCCTAACCAGAGGGAGTAGAGCACCTGAGACTGCATTAAGGGGTCGCCGGAAAAGGCCAGCGTTTTTTCTTCGCGGCCTTTTTCCAGCGCCTGGGCCAGCAGGGCGATTACGCCGCGGGCACCCTTATCCATCGCCGAGCGCATATCTTCGGAAAGATCGCACACTTCGGCAGACAGTTTGACCGTCAGGCATCCGCTGATAATGCCCTGCTGACAGAACTGGTTCAGCGTTTCCTGATAGTAATTCAGAACACGATCCCGGTAGTTCCCCTCACCCGATGCAAAGTGGGTCGCCAGACGCTGGTGATAGCCAGCATAATGACGCTCCAGCATCGCCACGCCAAAGGCCTCTTTGGACCGGAAGTAGTGATAAAACGACCCCTTCGGTACCTCAGCGGTTTTTAATAACTCGCTCAACCCCATACCGGTAAACCCGCGATGCATGCAAAGCTGCTCGCCGGTTGCCAGTAGATGTTCGCGGGTATCGTGTTCAGTATTTCTGCTCATGGCCGCACTCTAATAGACCGTTCGGTCTAATGCAAGCGAGTTTACTGACGACATGCACTCAGTATATCCAGCTGCGGTTGATAAACCATTGATTTCACGTCCATCATACCCAATACGGTTGAGAACAAATTGTCCTGGGAAACCGCATTTTTTGCTGCCTGGTCACGCAAACACTGTCCGTTGATGCCAAAGTTTTTTGCATAATCCGGTGACAGCCAGAACATAAACGGAATATGAGTTTGCTGCTCCGGCGCCAGCATGTACGGCGTGCCGTGCAGATAAATACCGCTTTCACCCAGTGATTCACCGTGATCCGAAAGGTAAATCAGCGCGGTGTTCATGCTTGCCTGTCGCGCTTTCAGCGCATCAATGGTTTTGCTGACCATGCTGTCGGTATAGAGGATAGTGTTGTCATAGGTGTTTACCAGCGCCTGATGGTCGCAATCCTGAATTTCATTGGTGTCGCAGATTGGGGTGAATTTCCGGAAATTGTCCGGGTAACGGCGATAGTACGCCGGTCCATGACTCCCCATCAGGTGGATAACCAGCACCGTATCTTGCTTCACGCCATCCAGCACGTTGTCCAGACGGTAGAAGTTCACGTCGTCAATACAGGATTTATCTTTGCAGAACTGATCCAGATTCCACTGCGTCATATCGGTATGGGGGATGCGATCGCAGGCACCTTTACACCCGCCGTCGTTGTCGCGCCACAGCAGATTGATTCCCGCATGCTTCAGCACATCGAGCAGACCTTCCTGATGGTGCGCCAGGTCGGCATCGTACTTGCTGCGCGTCATGCCGGAGAACATGCACGGAACGGAAACCGCGGTTTCAGTGCCGCATGAGGAGGCCTGCGGGAAGTTAATCACATCCTGCTTTTTTAGCTCCGGGTTGGTTTCACGATCGTAACCGTTCAGGGAGTAGTTTGCCGCGCGAGACGCTTCGCCGACGACAAGCACCAGAACGGTTTTCTTTTGTTGACCGGAAATCAGTGGCCCTTTATGGGCATCTTCACCAATCCGCACCAGCGTCTGATCGCCGGCAAACCAGCGCATCTTGCTGTACTTCACCACGGCGCTGACATAGTTCGCCGGAGTGACCATTTTGACGATGCTTTTGTTATTGCGGAAAAGCGACGCGTAATCTTTATAAAACAGCGCGGCAACCAGAATAATCACCAGCAGAGCGCCGAGCATCGCGGCAACCCGCGTCAGCAGGGCATACCACCATTTCCCGGTACGAATGTGGGTAAGAGCCAGCACCACCGAGGGAACAAGGCCTGCGATAACAATCCACAGAATCATCTGCGGGGTCACCAGGGCGGTCGCTTCCTGAGAGTTGGTTTCGAAGACGTTCACAATCATATTCTGATCGATCACCGCGCCGTAGGTGTACATAAAATACGTCGCAGCGGCGCAACCGATGGTTAAAACAATCAGCAGCGGTTTACGGATATACGGGATATTAAGCAGGCTAAAGACAATCACCCAGCCGCAAAACAGCACCAGCGGTACGGAGGCGGCAAAGAGGAAGTCGTGCAGATGGACTGGGCCGATGATGGCCCAGCTGCGCTGGATAAACAGCCCGTTGATTAACGTAAAGAAGAGAGCACAACCCAGAGTAAATTTAATGTCGTTACAGTGTAACTTTTTGATTGACCACATCGATCGGTAAACCTGTTATTGTCATGATGGGCCGAGTATAGAGAGGGAAGATTAGTGAAACCTTAATGCCACAAATCTGTGCTATAGGCCTTGCACGTGGCGCGTTTAGCGTCTTCACTGTAGGTGAGAGTGGCTATCTGGAGGTGAGTGTGGCAGAGCAGCTGGAGTTTTTCCCCATCCAGAGCCCGTGCCGGGGTATTTGTCAGGTGGATGAACGCGGATATTGCCGTGGATGCATGCGTACCCGTGACGAGCGTTTCAACTGGCAAAACTTTAGCGACACGCAAAAGCAGGAGGTACTACGCCTCTGTCGACAGCGCCTTCTGCGCAAAATACGCGCAAACAAAGCGGGTGAGACCGAAGAACCCCAGCAACCTTCACTTTTTTAACACGGTAATTGCGTATACTCATGACATCACGTCCTTGAGGAAAATGTTATGGTTCAGCGAATTACCCTTGCCCCCCAGGGGCCAGAATTCTCCCGTTTTGTGATGGGCTACTGGCGCCTGATGGACTGGAATATGTCTCCGCTCCAGCTGGCGAGCTTTATTGAAGAGCACCTCGATTTAGGCATCACCACGGTCGATCATGCTGATATTTACGGTGGCTACCAGTGCGAGGCCGCGTTCGGCGAGGCGCTTAAGCTGGTTCCGGCACTGCGCGATCGCATGGAAATTGTCACGAAGTGTGGGATTGCCACCACGGCAAAGCCGGAACACGCCCTCGGTCATTACATCACCGACAGCGCGCATATCATCAAGAGCGCCGAGCAGTCGCTGGTCAATCTGGCGACCGATCGTATCGACCTGCTGTTAATCCACCGCCCCGACCCGCTGATGGATGCTGACGAGGTGGCCGAAGCTTTCCTGAACCTGCATCAGAGTGGGAAAGTGCGTCATTTCGGCGTTTCTAACTTTACCCCGGCGCAGTTTGCGCTTCTTCAGTCTCGTCTGCCGTTTACACTGGCCACAAACCAGGTTGAGATCTCCCCGGTTCACCAGCCGCTGCTGCTGGATGGTACCCTCGATCAGCTACAACAGCTGCGCATTCGCCCGATGGCCTGGTCCTGCCTGGGGGGCGGACGCCTGTTTAATGATGATGAATTCCAGCCGCTGCGCAACGAGCTTGAGACGATCGCCCGCGAACTGAACGCGGAAAGCATCGAACAGGTGGTTTACGCGTGGATCCTGCGCCTGCCGTCAAAACCGCTGCCCATTATCGGTTCCGGCAAAATAGAACGCGTGCGTTCTGCACTGGCCGCTGAAGAGCTGCAGATGACCCGCCAGCAGTGGTTCCGCATCCGCAAAGCCGCTCTGGGTTACGACGTGCCATAAACCGCCAGAAGGTGACTTTCCGGTGAAATCTTTGCCCCTGGTATACACTTAAGGGGCAAAAAATAACCCGCGGAGGTCATATGAAGCGTTTTGCTCTGGCACTGATCACGCTGGTTGTTTGCGCAGGGGCGCAGGCAGCCAGCGACGAAGTGGAAATGAATCTCGTCACCCCACAAGGTGTGGGTCAGTCCATCGGAACGGTGAAAATCACGGAAACCGATAAAGGACTGGAGTTTGCCCCCAGCCTCAAAGCACTCCCGCCCGGTGAGCATGGTTTCCATGTTCATGCCAAAGGCAGCTGTCAGCCCGCTTTAAAAGAAGGTAAACCGTCGGCGGCGGAAGCGGCAGGGGGGCACCTCGATCCCCAGCATTCCGGTAAGCATGAAGGCCCGGATGGAATGGGGCATTTAGGCGATCTGCCCGTGCTGGTGGTCAATAACGACGGTAAAGCCACCGAACCCGTCGTCGCGCCGCGTCTGAAAAAGCTGGATGAGGTGAAAGGCAAAGCGCTGATGATCCATGTCGGCGGCGACAATATGTCCGATCGGCCTAAACCGCTTGGCGGCGGAGGGGCACGCTATGCGTGCGGCGTGATCTGATCCCCAATCGTTCCCGGCGGTGGTGCCTGCTCCAGCTGCGACAGCGAGCAGTGCAGCCGCCAGATTATCGAGGCCAAATCACGGGCTGCGGGCAGATGATGCTGTGCAAGCGTATCGCAGATCCGCTGCAGTTCATTCAGCGTGGTTGCCAGCGGGCGCTGCTGAACACCGCGTTCGCTCATCACATCGCGCAGCAGGGATATGCAAACATCACGAACCTGCGACAGCGGGTCGGAACGCGTTTCCCACCCGCGAAGCTGCCAGACCACGTGCGAGCAGTTCAACAGCACCACGCCCCAGCGCAGCAGCCAGCGCCGGGAAAGTGCGTCCTGGCTGCTGTTCAGCTGGCTGACGTGATGATAAACCAGCGATTCATATTCGTTTTCACTCATGTGTGGTTTACGGCTGAGCTGGTCGACAAACCCTCTGCGTAACTCCCGGATATGCCTGCGGCTCTTGCGTGCATCGGAGCCGGGACGCAACACCGCGAATGCCAGCCACGCCAGCCCCACGCCAAGGATCTTTGCCAGGTTGTCATTGAGAAAGTCGGCGTAATCATAAACCGGCGGATTCGTTACGGAAATAAACGAGCCCATAAAGACAATCAGCTGTCCCCAGAGGCCCGCCAGCTTCGGCATCTGCAGCTTCAGAAGCTGCATGGTGGTCAACAGGGGAAACAGGAACAGCAGGAACTGCCAAAGATCGCTTATCTGCACCATCAGGCCAAATTTCACCACGAAGCTGAACAGCGATAGCAGCACCAGCGTTCGCAACAGGAGAGTAAGAGAGTTGAACGGCGATGCCGCGACGGAGTATAGCACGCAGCTGATGGCGGCAAGCGTCAGGGCTGCCGTACCGGACTCCCACTGCGTGGTAATGCTCCATGCTCCCACCAGCATCAGCGCACAGAAGGTGCGAAAACCGCTCCACAACGCTTCAAGATAGTCGGTATGGCGTGCAAGTGCCGGGCTGCCGGGGACGTTGAACTCCGTCAATGGGGTCGCATTTTCGACGGCCATAATCCAGCGGCTGCTGCGCAGGTACAGACGGCAGAAGTAATTCAGGCGCTGCCAGAAGGCGCGATGGCGGTAGTCGTACTCATCAACAGGGGCGAGCGGGGCGATGATCTTCGCAACGGTGTAGATGTCCGCATCCGGGCGCGCAAGTGCCGCGAGCAGCGTTTCGATAACGGCACGGGTGTTATCCGGGGGCGTCGGCCAGTTGAGCAGCATCCGGCGCAGGCTGGATATGGCGCTGGTCATGCGCAGCTGCTGATGCAGCAAATAGTTAAGTAGGGTGTTCTGGCGGCGAAAGCGGTAGTGACTCCAGAACGCCTGAATACGCAACAGATTCATCGTCAGAATCTGTCCGATAACCTTTTCATGCGCGAGGCGGATATCGTCGCTGTTATCCGGTTGCCACAGCAGGCTCGCGTGTTCCAGTAGCCGGGTGTGCATGGTTTTTAGCGCAGTGATAAGCGCTGTGCCGTCGGATGTGCTGGGGAGGATCATCATCATGAAGCCGCCGCTGAGGATCCCGACAATCACTTCACAGACGCGCGCCTGGGCGATATTCCACAGCTCGGTGGTGTCGAGCACGTTAACTACCGGAAAGGCGATAATGGCGGCGGTATAGCCCGCCAGCTGAAAAGCGTAGGCGACGTTATTGGTAAAATGGGCGCAGGCCCAGGTACAGCCCCCCAGCCATGCCGCCATACTGAGCAGGAACAGCCACGGATCGTTCAGCGTATGCCCGGCGATAATTAACGCTGCGGTGGCGCCCAGCAGGCTGCCTGCGATACGGCCAAGGCTTTTACTGATCACCCCGCCCACCGTTGGGAAACTAACCACCGCCGCAGACGTCATCGCCCAGTAGGGCTCATCCAGGTTCAGGTAATAGGCGACGGTCAGCGCCAGACACATGGCAATGCCGTTACGTAGGGCGTAGCGCCACTGTGGGCGCGTCGCTTTCATCCACGGCGTGTTTTGCCAGGCGATCCCCTGCAGCTTCATTAACGGGTTCCGATGGAGACTGTGCAGGTGGTGCCGGACACCAGCGTAATGTCCTGCGGTAAACGGTCAAACTCCACGCGAACCGGAACGCGCTGGGCCAGACGTACCCAGGGTACGTTCGGCTTAATGTCCGGCACAAGACCTGAATCCGTTTCAACGCTTTGATCGTAAATGGCACGGCCAACGCTGGATACGTGACCCTGTAACCTCTGAGAGCCGCTGTAAAGCGTTATCGCGGCTGGCGAGCCCTCGCGAATATGCCGAAGCTTGGTCTCTTCGAAATAGCCCACGACGTAGAAGGAGTGACTGTCGACGAGGGCGAATATCGGTTGTCCCGTGGTGGCATAATTCCCCACGCGGGCGGAGAGGTTGGTCACCCATCCATCGACAGGTGCTGTAATCATGGTTTGGGTCAGCTGCCACTGCGCCTGCTTCAGCGTCGCCTCCGCCACGTTGACGTTAGCCTGCATTGCCTTCACGTTGATATTGGCGGTATCTAAGTCTTCCGCTGAGATGTAGTTTTGCGACAGGTGACGGCGGCGATTGGCCTCGTTGTTGGCCTTTGCCAGATCCGACTGGGCTTTTGCCAGCTGGGCCTGGGCGTTCAGAATCGCAATGTGGTACGGGGTATCGTCGATACGGAATAAAACGTCCCCCTTTTTGACAAACTGGTTATCCTTAACTAAAAGCGTTGTGATACTTCCCGACACCTGAGGAGTAATGCTGACCTGTTCAGCGCGAACTTTGCCGTCACGCGTCCAGGGCGACTGCATATAAAAATTCCACATCCACCACCCCGCAACCAGCGCGAGGGCAAGGACAAACAGGGTGGAAAAGTACTTTAGCGTTTTCAGGGACATATTCACCACACAGTCAAAACGGCAAGGCCCAGGCATACGGAAAGGGCAAACAGGGAAAGATCCATCAGCATGGGATGCCAGATTTCACCGGAGTACATCCAGTCGCGAAGCAGACGATGCGCGATGAGCCAGAGCAGAAAACCCACCAGAACGGCCTTAAACAGCGGAGGAAAATAGACTGACGCACCGAAGATCAGGTCCTGAAGGGGCAACCCCTCTGAGCGATGAAAAAACGTCACGGGCAGAAATCCTTTGCAGTGAACAGAATGCCGCGTTGGCTTGTCTTAGTATGATGAAGCATCACAATTCAGTGTAAGTCATACTTTTAAGTTCGATGAATGCAGTATTGCATTTGTTTTGGCAATACAAATGCTGCACACTATTCTAAAATCAGTATAATAACTTAGCAAGCTAATTATAAGGAGATGAAATTGGAATCGCCATTAGGTTCTGATCTGGCAAGGTTGGTACGCGTCTGGCGTGCTCTGATTGACCATCGCCTGAAACCTCTGGAACTCACACAGACGCATTGGGTCACGCTGCACAACATCCATCAGCTGCCGCCCGATCAGTCGCAAATTCAGCTGGCAAAAGCGATAGGGATTGAGCAACCGTCGCTGGTGCGCACGCTTGACCAGCTGGAAGAGAAGGGGTTGATCTCGCGGCAAACCTGCGCCAGCGATCGTCGCGCCAAGCGGATTAAACTCACCGAGAAAGCGGCGCCAATCATCACGGAAATGGAAGCCGTGATCACCAGGACGCGCGGTGAAATCCTGTCAGGCGTTTCACCCGCGGAGCTGGAAATGCTCATCAGCCTTATTGCTCGCCTTGAGCAAAACATCCATGAGCTGCATTCTCGCGACTAATAAACACGAAGGCCTTGCAGCAGCAAGGCCTTTTTTTACTTAAAGACGACCACACGATTACGTCCCGTCTCCTTCGCTTCATACATCGCTTTGTCGGCGTTTTCCACGCACGTTTCTGCGGCTATCGCGGGTGACGTCGCCGTATACACCCCCATGCTGATGGTGACTGGCTCCGGTAGTTGACCGCCGCTGCTGGTGTTATCGAAGCTGCTCAGATTTAACCGTATGCGCTCCGCCACCTGGTGCGCTGCTTCTGATGAGGTGTTGGCCAGCATCAGAACAAACTCCTCACCACCGATACGGGCCGCGATGTCCTGCGGGCGTACGGAATCCATCAGCAGGTTAGCGACAAACTGAAGGACTTTGTCGCCCTGAAGATGCCCGTAGGTGTCGTTGATACGCTTGAAGCGATCGAGATCGCTGACGATGACGGAAACAGGGCGGCTGGGTTTGGCAATATCCAGCGCCTGCTTTAATGTTTCATAAAAATAGCTGCGGTTATAAAGGCGCGTCAGCGGGTCGCGAATTGAGTTCTGGTACGACTGCTGATACTTGGCGTGCGAGTCGCGATACAGCCTGAAAACATCGTAGAGCAGAACAAAAATGAGCAGCAGCGTGGCGACAGTCTCAAATAAGCGGGCGCGATACCAGGAGATATCTTCGACATTTCCACCCGCTAACAGCATTGTGAGCGTGACGATATAGCAGACGCACAGAAAATTACCGCCCACCCAGAATAAGTTGCGTATGCGCGTAATAAACATCAGCGTTCCTAATGTCACCACCCAGAGTGCAATTAATGCAATATTAATGAAGTGGCTCCAGAGAACCATAAACTCACGGGTTTCATTATCCACCAGATCAATGGATAAAAATGAAGAGTGACTGGAATACATCCAGGCCAACCCTACTGCAAAGACGGTAAAGAGAAACTCGCCGCCCACAATAAGGATATGCGCCAGTCGTGAAAGAGGACAATTGCGCGTGGTATAGAGTATTGCCGAAACGATTATTAGCACCGCCATTAAAAGATGGCGGAACATATAGAAGATCATCGCATCGTTGTAGTTTACAGCGTTGAACTGATAGAGGTCCAGCCAGGCGGGAAAGCAGGACAACGTTCCGACCATCAGCGATGCCGCCCCGGCAAAGGCAAAAGCGATCGTTACCAGATACAACCGTTTTCGGTCACACCAGTATTTCATTGCCATAAAGAAGGCAATAAACAGGTTAAACACCAGCAAAAAAATGGTGAGCGTAGGGAACAAATGAGACGAGAAGCTAGGTACCCATTCGGCAATTTTCGAAAACAGGGCGTGTAATATGCCAATGACAACAATACAACCCAGACAGAACGAGGTATAACGACCCTTTACGGAACGATGATTAGAAAACATATACGTTTTTAATGGCTTTATAATGAATTAAGGTGAGGTGATTGCGAGAGTTTAATCAATTAGCCTGCTAAATACTTTGCGCAAAAACAATATATGATGTGGTTAAAAATTGGCGGGGTGAATTTATTTTGTAAATATATTTGTGGGAGTGATATATATTGTAAATGGATGTGGTCCGATGACCACATCCATTTTTAATTAACGTGGAGAAACGGTCACCTGGCTTCCGTTGCTTGCCAGAACGACGCGCTGGCCTGCAGAGAAGCGAGTGTTGCCTTGTTTCTGGACAACCATGATAGTGCTGCCATCGTCTTTACGAATTTCCAGCTCTACGCCCTGAGTTTTGTTCATTGCGCCCTGAACGCCCTGGCCAGCTACACCACCTGCAACGGCGCCTGCGGCCGTCGCCAGCGAGCGGCCAGTGCCACCGCCGACGGTATTACCCAGGAAACCACCCAGGACGGCACCGCCGATTGCGCCCATCACGTTGTTTTCATCACCACCCTGGATCTGTACAGGGCGTGCGTTAACAACGGTACCGTAAGTTACGTTCTGAACCTGTTTCGCTTCAGAAGCGCTGTAAACGTCGCCAGAGAGTGAACTGTCATTCACACAGCCAGCCAGGGTTAAACCAATCAGCGAAACGCCCAGTACACGTAAAATCATTTGAATCTCCTGTTCACCAAAAACGCCCGGTTGGGGCATCCGTTATGGCTAAATTATATGGCATAAGGAGCCATAGTTCATATCTTTGCACTAACAATAAGAAAATTGTACTTGAATTTGACTTAACGAGAGATAAACAGGAACCGCCCGCGTTACGCGTCTGACATTGTTAAAAAATATTATCGCCGGATGGCAAAGCTGCGCCGTTTATGGTTGAGTGGGTATCCTTAGCCCACGCAACGTAAGGAAAGCGCATGAAATCGGGTCGCTACATTGGTGTGATGTCAGGCACCAGTCTGGATGGGGTAGATGTCGTTCTGGCCGCCATTGACGAAAATATGGTGGCACAGCAGGCGAGCCTGACCTGGCCAATCCCCATTTCACTGAAAGAGGATATTCTGAGCATATGTCAGGGGCAGCAGCTGACCCTCTCCCAGCTTGGACAGCTTGATGTTCGCCTGGGGGCGCTGTTTGCGGATGCGGTGTTGGCTTTAATGCAGAAAGAACATCTTCGCCCGCAGGATGTGGTGGCCATCGGGTGTCATGGACAAACGGTCTGGCATGAACCAGGAGGAGATGCCCCGCATACGCTGCAAATCGGTGATAACAACCAGATTGTGGCGAAGACGGGCGTGACGGTGGTTGGCGATTTCCGTCGTCGCGATATCGCCCTTGGCGGACAGGGCGCGCCACTGGTGCCTGCGTTCCATCAGGCGCTACTGGCGCACCCTTCAGAACGTCGTATGGTGCTCAACATTGGTGGGATCGCCAATCTGTCGATGCTGATCCCGGGGCAGCCGGTGCGCGGCTACGATACCGGCCCGGGCAATATGCTGATGGATGCCTGGATCTGGCGTCAGTGCGGTCAACCTTATGATAAAAACGCGGAGTGGGCGAGCGAGGGTAAGGTGATTATCCCGCTGCTGCAGTCCATGCTGAGCGACCCTTATTTTGCCTTACCGGCACCGAAAAGTACGGGGCGTGAATACTTCAACTTTGGCTGGCTTGAGCGCCAGCTGGCATCATTCCCGGCGCTTGCACCGCAGGATGTCCAGGCGACGCTTGCCGAGCTCACGGCCGTGTCGATTTCCGAACAGGTGCTCCTCAGCGGCGGATGCGAACGCCTGCTGGTGTGCGGCGGGGGAAGCCGTAACCCGCTGGTGATGGCGCGTCTTGCGGGGCTACTGCCGGGTACCGAAGTGTCTACGACCGATGAGGCTGGCATCAGCGGGGATGACATGGAGGCGCTGGCTTTCGCCTGGCTTGCCTGGCGCACCATTGCCGGGCTGCCGGGCAATTTGCCGTCGGTAACCGGTGCTCGCGAGGCGAGCGTTCTTGGGGCGATTTTCCCGGCGAATCCGCGTCATAATCAGAGTTAACTGAAATTCAGCGCGGTGCGTCGCCGTTAGAATGGAACGAAACAGGAGGGCGGACATGCCCTCCAGGACCAGGAAAGTCTTCGGAATACGCCCATGAAAAAACTTCTTCTTATTGCCGCTCCTTTGTTGCTGTCAGGATGCAGCGTCTACAACCAGCTCCTTGAGCGCATGCAGACCGATACGCTGGAGTATCGCTGCGACGAAAAACCGCTGACCGTGAAGCTGAACAATCCACGCCAGGAAGCCAGTTTTGTTTACGACAATAAATTGCTTACGCTGAAGCAGGGCATTTCAGCCTCAGGCGCCCGCTACACTGACGGTATCTATGTCTTCTGGTCGAAAGGCGACAGCGCCACGGTCTACAAACGCGACCGCATTGTGCTGAACAATTGCCAGCTTGAAAATCCGAAGCGTTGAGATTTTTACAGGGGCGGCGCACAATAGCGCCACCCACTCTCAATGTCAGCTAACGCCATGTCAGATAACGACGAACTGCAGCAAATTGCGCATCTGCGCCGTGAATACACCAAAGGCGGCCTGCGTCGCCAGGATCTTCCCGCTGAACCCCTCGTACTTTTTGAACGCTGGCTGAAACAGGCCTGCGAAGCGAAGCTCGCCGACCCAACGGCCATGGTTGTCGCGACGGTGGATGAAAACGGTCAACCCTATCAGCGCATCGTATTGCTCAAGCATTATGACGAGAAAGGACTGGTGTTCTACACCAACCTTGGCAGCCGCAAAGCGCACCATCTGGAAAACAATCCGCGTATCAGCCTGCTGTTCCCGTGGCACATGCTGGAACGTCAGGTCATGGTGACCGGCAAAGCGGAACGTCTTTCGACGCTGGAAGTGGTGAAGTATTTCCACAGCCGCCCGCGTGACAGCCAGATTGGCGCCTGGGTATCAAAACAGTCGAGCCGCATTTCCGCCCGCGGCGTGCTGGAAAGTAAATTCCTGGAGCTGAAGCAGAAGTTCCAGCAGGGTGAAATCCCGCTGCCGAGCTTCTGGGGTGGTTTCCGCATCCCGATAGATCAGATTGAGTTCTGGCAGGGGGGCGAACATCGCCTGCACGACCGCTTTTTATACCAGCGCGAGAATGGCGGCTGGAAAATCGACAGACTGGCACCGTAATCCCCGAAATTTGTTGATTTAAGCGCTAGCGCACGCCGCGCTTGCGCTTTATTCTATGGGTCCTTTCGCATCAGGCGAAAAGTCGTGTACCGGCAAAGGTGCAGTCGTTTATACATGGAGAATTTGATGGCAAGCAGTAACTTGATTAAACAATTGCAAGAGCGGGGCCTCGTGGCCCAGGTGACGGACGAGGAAGCGTTAGCAGAGCGACTGGCGCAAGGCCCGATCGCGCTCTATTGCGGCTTCGATCCCACCGCTGACAGCTTGCATTTGGGGCATCTTGTTCCATTGTTATGCCTGAAACGCTTCCAGATGGCGGGCCATAAGCCTGTTGCCCTGGTGGGCGGCGCGACCGGTCTGATTGGTGACCCAAGCTTTAAAGCCGCTGAGCGTAAACTGAACACCGAAGATACCGTGCAGGAGTGGGTGGATAAGATCCGCAAACAGGTTGCGCCGTTCCTCGACTTCAACTGTGGTGATAACGCCGCGATTGCCGCCAACAACTACGACTGGTTTGGCCGCATGAACGTGCTGACCTTCCTGCGTGACATCGGCAAACACTTCTCTGTTAACCAGATGATTAACAAAGAGGCCGTGAAGCAGCGTCTGAACCGTGACGACCAGGGTATCTCCTTTACCGAGTTCTCCTACAACCTGCTGCAGGGGTATGACTTTGCCTGCCTGAACAAACTGCACGGCGTTTCCCTGCAGATTGGCGGTTCTGACCAGTGGGGCAACATCACCTCCGGTATCGATCTGACCCGTCGTCTGCACCAGAACCAGGTGTTTGGTCTGACCGTTCCGCTGATTACCAAAGCAGACGGCACCAAATTTGGTAAGACTGAGGGCGGCGCGGTATGGCTCGATCCGAAGAAAACCAGTCCGTACAAATTCTACCAGTTCTGGATCAACACGGCGGATGCCGATGTTTATCGCTTCCTGAAGTTCTTCACCTTCATGGATATCGCAGAGATCAACGCGCTGGAAGAAGAAGATAAGAACAGCGGTAAAGCGCCACGCGCGCAGTACGTGCTGGCGGATGAAGTGACCAAACTGGTTCACGGTGAAGAAGGTCTGGCCGCGGCAAAACGCATTACCGCTAGCCTGTTTAACGGCACCCTGAGCGATCTGAGCGAAGCGGACTTCGAACAGCTGGCGCAGGACGGCGTGCCAATGGTTGAGATGGAGAGAGGGGCTGACCTGATGCAGGCGCTGGTGGACTCTGAACTCCAGCCTTCCCGCGGTCAGGCGCGTAAAACCATCGCGTCTAACGCGATCACCATCAACGGTGAGAAACAGGCCGACCCGGAATACACCTTCGTTGACGGCGATCGTCTGTATGGTCGCTACACGCTGCTGCGTCGCGGCAAGAAAAACTACTGCCTTGTCTGCTGGAAGTAATTAACAGTCTCCAGGGGCGTGGGAAACCACGCCCCTTTTGTTTTTTCAGGGTTTGGTAAGAAAATAATGAAGAACATCCTCGCCATTCAGTCCCACGTCGTTTTTGGACATGCTGGCAATAGCGCAGCGGAATTCCCGATGCGTCGTCTCGGCGCCAACGTCTGGCCCCTCAATACCGTCCAGTTTTCCAATCACACGCAGTACGGCAAATGGACCGGCTGCGTGATGCCGCCTTCGCACCTTACCGAGGTTGTGCAGGGCATTGCCGATATCGACCAGCTCAAGCGCTGTGATGCCGTACTGAGCGGTTATCTTGGTTCAGCGGAGCAGGGGGAGCATATCCTCGACATCGTACGCCAGGTGAAAGCCGCAAATCCGTCGGCAAAATACTTCTGCGACCCGGTTATGGGTCATCCGGAAAAAGGCTGCATCGTGGCGCCAGGCGTTGCGGAGTTCCACGTCCGCCACGCTCTGCCCGCCAGCGATATCATTGCGCCAAACCTGGTAGAACTGGAGATCCTCTGCGAGCATCCGGTTAACAGCGTAGAAGAGGCAGTAACTGCATCTCGCGAGCTGATCGCGCAGGGGCCTGAGGTTGTGCTGGTAAAACATCTCGCACGCGCAGGGCTAAGTCAGGATCGCTTTGAGATGCTGCTGGTGACGAAAGATGATGCCTGGCACATCAGCCGTCCGCTGGTGGATTTTGGCAAACGCCAGCCGGTGGGCGTGGGGGATGTGACCAGCGGCCTGCTGCTGGTGAAAATACTTCAGGGGGCAACGCTGCGCGATGCGCTGGAGCATGTGACTGCGGCAGTGTACGAAATTATGATGGCGACGAAAGAAATGCAGGAATATGAACTGCAGGTGGTCGCAGCACAGGATCGAATCGCGAAGCCGGAGCACTATTTCAGCGCAACCCAGCTTTAAACGATACCGGGTGGCGCTGCGCGTGAGGGGCTGTGAATTTTGTAGGCCGGGTAAGCGCAGCGCCACCCGGCAACAGAGGCCGCTCGGTTAGTTCAACCCTTCCGCTTTCAGCGCCGCAGCCACCGCAGGACGCTCTGCCACACGCTTCATATACGATGCAATGTGGTCTAACCCTTCCAGATTCAACTTAATCGCGCGCGCCCAGCGCAGCACGGTGAACAGATACGCATCGGCAATCGTGAAGCGCGACCCGCCAATCCACTGTTCGTCTTTCAGCGATTCGTTAACGTACTGCAGCTTTTTCTCAAGCAGGGCACGCAGGGTAGGCTTAAACTCTTCCGGCGTATCCGGGCGGAACAGGGGGGTAAAGCCTTTGTGCAGCTCGGTGGCAATGTAGTTCAGCCATTCCAGCGTTTTATAGCGCGAAATGGTGCTGACCGGGGCCAGCAGCTGGCGATCGGGCACGCTATCGGCCAGGAACTGCATAATCGCCACGCCCTCGGTCAGCAGAGTACCGTCATCCAGCAGGAGCGCCGGAACTTGTCCTTTCGGGTTAATGGCAAGAAAGTCATCGCCATTTTCCAGGCGCTTTTTCATCAGATCAACGCCATCCAGCGTGAAATCTTTGCCGCTCTCGCGCAGGGTGATATGGGAAGCAAGAGAGCACGCGCCCGGTTTGTAGAACAGTTTCATCGGTAACTCCTTTTTGCTGAGGTTTCAGCTATGTTAGTGCGCGAACGGCCAAAAAAAAAGCCGCTAATGCATTAGCGGCTTCTGTTCAGTCGTTTCTCAATAATCTTACGCAGTAGCGGTTTTGGTCGCTTCAGCCGTCTTGTCGTCGTCCTGAGTCATACGATTCAGTTTCGGCGCGGTCAGCAGCATCAGCGCAGCGATCACCGCTGTCGCGATACCAATCTGCATGAACACGGTACCGTAGACGTTCAGGGAGACCAGTGGGTCAGTGACGTTTTCAGGCACAGCCATCAGGTTCGCAATTTTACCCGCAATGATTGCCGCACCGGCAGTGGTCAGGAACCAGCTACCCATAATGAAGCCCATCAGACGCTGCGGCACCAGCTGTGCAACCATCGCCAGACCCAGACCGGAGATCATCAGTTCGCCGATAGACTGCAGCGCGTAGCTCAGGATCAGCCAGTTAACGGAGACGATGCCTGCGTCAGTGGCAAACTTGGTACCCAGCGGCAGCACCAGGAACGCGCCTGAGCACAGTACCATACCGATTGCGAACTTGTGCGGCATTGGCAGACGGTCACCCATCTTGTTATAGATAGCGGCCAGAATCGGGCTACCAATCATGATCCAGAACGGGTTCAGCGCCTGATATTGCTCCGGCTCGAACGCGATGCCCAGAATAGAGTGCTCAACGTTACGAATGGCGAAGAAGTTCAGAGAGGTTGGCATCTGGCTGTACAGCACGAAGAAGATAATCGCTTCCAGCATCAGAATGAACGCCACAATCATCTTGCGGCGGGCAGCACCCTGCATGGCGAACGCTTCTTTTGCAAAGATAACCACGATACCCAGTGCAACCACGCCCAGAACGGCACGAGCGATACCCTGGTTGTGCAGTAGCCAGGTGGCGATTGCCGCGAGGACAACAACGCCCACGATAGTCGCCAGCAGTTTGCCCATGTGTACAGGCTCGAAGTCAGGTTTTGAACCGTAGTCTTTCACCCAGCTGCGGCAGAACAGGAAGTTCACAACGGTGATCAGCATACCCACGAAGCTCAGCGCAAACGCCACGCTCCAGCCGAATTTCGCGGCGAGCCATGGGGTTGCCAGCATCGAGAAGAATGAACCGATGTTGATGGACATGTAGTACATGGTAAATGCACCGTCCAGACGCGGGTCATCTTTGCTGTAGCAGGTAGAGAGTAGGGAAGACGGGTTCGCTTTGAACAGACCGTTACCCACGGCGATCGTCGCCATACCCATATACACGACAGCGGCATCGTGCCCTGACCATGCCACCAGACCATAGCCAATTGCCAGTACAATAGCGCCCAGCATAATGACGCGCTTAGTACCCAGAACTTTATCACCCAGCCAGCCGCCGATAGCAACCAGACCATAGACAAGGGCACTGAAGGAGGAGAACAGCGTGATGGAATCAGCTTCAGACATACCCAGCTGTTTGACCAGGTAAACCGCCATGATCCCTTGCAGGCCGTAATAACCAAAACGCTCCCATAACTCGATAGAGAAGATGAGATAGAACGCTTTAGGCTGTTTAAAAGCGTTAAGACTCACGCTTTCATCTGTTGGTTTATTGTTTGCAGTAGACACATATACCTCTTTTTTTACATCCCATATTAACGGGGGTGTTCATAGCGTGATGGCCGTAGTCCATACGCCTTATAGTTATATTGGGAGGAGAAACGGCGGGTAATGTTCACTATCCTGCCCCATCTGGCAATACGTTTGTAATAATCTGTTACATATATCTGAAGTGGTATAATCGTCGGTTCATGCAAATGTTATTCAGCGTTAAATTTTATACGATGTGTAAAGGTAGTTTTTTCGACTGGCAGAGACCCATAAGGACCGGTGTTTGGCGATATGTTCTGCTATTTGCCGCTTCTGGCAGTGATATAGCCCATATTCTGAAAAATAGATGGTCTTATCGTCGGCAAAAAAAGAAGAGTGTCTTGTCAGACAAAGGGTTTAAGTTGATTTTGACAACAAAAATACAACATGAAGTTATCAGGGTGATCGCGATCACAGATGTATAGAAATTTTTGGCTATGAAAAAACTATTAACCTGTTTGAGCGTTAAACAACCGAAGAAGTGACAGGTGAGGGTAAACGAAAGGCGGACAAATAGCGGGCAAAAGAAGGGCTTCTGGTAACCATTCTTTTGGTAAGGGATTGTGACATTCAGGGATACACTTTTTCTTTGTATTCGCAGAGATCTTCAATAATACAGGAGCCGCAGCGAGGCTTACGGGCAATACACGTGTAACGACCGTGCAGAATCAGCCAGTGATGGCAATCAACCTTAAACTCAGCCGGAACCACTTTAAGCAGCTTCTCTTCGACCTGCTCGACATTTTTCCCCGGCGCGAAGTTGGTCCGGTTAGAGACGCGAAATATATGCGTATCTACGGCAATCGTGGGCCAGCCAAACGCGGTGTTGAGCACCACGTTGGCAGTCTTACGCCCCACGCCCGGTAAGGCTTCCAGCGCGGCGCGATCTTCCGGTACTTCGCCTCCATGCTGTTCCAGCAGGATCCGGCAGGTCTTAATGACGTTCTCGGCTTTGCTGTTAAACAGGCCGATGGTTTTGATATACGACTTCACGCCTTCCACGCCCAGCTCCAGCATGGCCTTCGGCGTATTGGCGACCGGATAGAGCAGGGCGGTGGCTTTATTGACGCTCACGTCGGTAGCCTGTGCAGAGAGCAACACCGCGATCAGCAGCTCAAACGGGGAGGTAAAATTCAGCTCCGTCGTCGGGTGCGGGTTCTCGTCCCGCAGACGGGTCAGAATCGCAATCCGCTTTTCTTTATTCATGAAGCCTTCTCGGGTGTCCCTTCCAGAACGCTGCGCTCAGCCGCGCGGCGCTTACGTTTCTCATCAATCAGGTATTTTATCGCCAGCATCATGCCAAGGCCAATAAACGCGCCGGGCGGCAGCATCGCCAGCAGGAACGGCGTATCGGTGTGGAACACTTCAACGCGCAGGGCTTTGGCCCAGCCGCCCAGCAGGGCATCTGCGCCGTCGAACAGCGTACCGTTGCCGAGGATTTCGCGCAGAGAGCCCAGCACGAACATGGCGCAGGTGGCGCCCATGCCTATGGAAAAACCGTCCAGCGCCGACATGGCGGGGCTATTTTTCACCGCGAACGCTTCCGCACGCCCAACGACGATACAGTTGGTGACGATAAGAGGAATAAAGATCCCGAGCGACTGGTACAGGCCGAACGCGTAGGCGTTAATCAGCATCTGAACAATACTGACCACCGACGCAATGATCATGACGTAAATCGGAATACGAATTTCCGACGGCGTCCAGCGTCGCAGCGCAGAGATGGAGAGGTTGGTCAGGGTCAATACCAGGGTGGTTGCCAGACCCAGACCGAGTGCGTTGGTGGCGGTGGACGTTACCGCCAGCAGGGGGCACATCCCCAGAAGCTGCACCAGCGCGGAGTTGTTCTTCCACAACCCCTGGACAATAACCTCTTTAACCTGGCTCATGATTACTCCCCACAGGCCGGAAGATTGTTGATTTGCGCGGGCAGCGTTTCAGCGTACAGCCCGGCTCGTTTTACGGCATTTACCACGGCGCGCGGCGTGATGGTCGCGCCGGTGAACTGGTCGAACTCGCCGCCGTCTTTCTTCACCGCAAACGCGGTGTCACCTTCGCCATGGATAACTTTCCCGGCGAAGTGCAAAATCCAGTCGCTCAGACGGGTTTCAATTTTGTCGCCAAGACCCGGCGTTTCATGATGTTCCGTCACGCGGGTGCCCAGGATGGTACCGGAGAAATCGCTGCCCACGAGCAGCTGAATGGCGCCGGAATAGCCGTCAGGTGCGGTCGCTTCCATCACCGCGCCGACCGGTTTATCCCCTTTGCGGGCGATAAAGAGGCGGTGCGGGCCTTTCCCAAGCTGCGGCGCGTCTACCACAAAGCAGCTTTTTTGCAGGTCATTATCGTAGAAATCGGACGGGATCACCTGATCGAACAGCGCCTTTTGCTGCTTCGAGGCCTGTTCTTCGATGGTCGTTTTGGTCAGCGCATTAACCAGTGCCGTTAGCCCCGTCAGGACCCCGGCGAAGACAGCCAGCGTGACGCCGTGTTTTTGCATCGTTTTTAACATGGCGAAACCCCTAGCGATGACCGTACACGCGAGGGCGCGTGTAGTAGTCGATGAGCGGAACGGTAATGTTGGCAAGCAGGACGGCAAAGGCCACACCGTCCGGGTACCCGCCAAAGCTGCGGATGAGCCAGACCAGCAGGCCCGCCAGCGCGCCGAAAATCAGGCGGCCGCGGTTAGTCGTTGACGCCGTCACCGGATCCGTCAGGATAAAGAAGGCTCCTAACATGGTGGCACCGGAGAGCAAATGCATCTGCGGGCTGGCCAGTGATTCAGGAGAGAATACCCATCCCAGCGTGGCGCAGACCGCCAGCGTCACGAGGAAGCTGACCGGAATATGCCAGCGGATGGCTTTCTGCTGCAGCAGGAACAGGCCGCCCAGCAGATACGCCAGGTTGACCCACTGCCAGCCCGCGCCCGCCAGCATGCCGCTGTAGATCGCGGACTTCATGATCTGCTCAACGCTGTGCCCGGCATGCAGGGATGTTTTAAAGGTATCGAGAGGCGTCGCCTGGCTGATACCGTCCACGCCCATGCGCAGGGCGTTCATATCCGCACCGAGTGCCGTATGGCCGGTAAAGATGACGTGCAGGGCATCCATAAAGCCCGGAACCGTGGCCGCAATCTCGTGCGGTGGCAGCCAGCTGGTCATCTGCACCGGGAAGGAGATCAGCAGCACCACGTAGCCAATCATCGCCGGGTTAAACGGGTTATGGCCCAGTCCACCATACAGCTGTTTGGCAATGATCACGGCAAACACGGTGCCGAGCACTACCATCCACCACGGGGCAAACGGCGGAATACTGATGGCGAGAAGCAGGCCGGTCAGCAGCGCGGAGTTGTCGGCAAGAATACGGGAGACAACCGCCTTGCGCAGCTTAAGGACAAGCGCTTCCGCCGCTAAGGCGCTGGCACAGCCCAGGATTATCTGGAACAGGGTTCCCCAGCCGAAAAACCAGCACTGAACGGCAATGCCCGGCAGCGCGGCCAGGCAGACCAGCATCATAATGCGCGACGTCTGGCGCTGATTGTGGGTGTAAGGGGAGCTTGCGATTCTGAAAACCATTTAATCCTCGTTAACTGCTTGCTGTGCGGCTTTCTTCGCCTGAACGCGCGCGATGGCGGCGGCCACGGCGGCTTTGCGCGGGTCATCGTTGGCGGCCTGCGGCTGCTCTTCCTGCTGCGCCGCCTTACGGGCTTTAGCCCGGGCAATCGCTGCTTCGACTGCGGCTTTACGCGGGTCGACCGGTGCTTCTGTTTCTGCAGCTGGCGTCTGCTGTGCCGCCTTGCGCGCTTTGGCCCGGGCAATCGCCGCTTCGACGGCCGCTTTGCGAGGGTCGACCGCTTCCTGCTCAACCACCACGTTCTGCTCGCCGGCTTTGCGCGCTTTGGCGCGGGCTATTGCTGCTTCAACTGCGGCTTTGCGCGGGTCAACCTCGGCATCCGTCTGGACCGTTTGCGCTTTTTCAGCCTGACGAGCGCGAGCCTGGGCTTTGCGAGCTTCACGCGCCGCGATGGCTTCACTGTTGTCAGGCTTCTCGCCGGCCGGGATCACCACAGGCTGCGCAGCTGTCGCTTTTTTCTCACGAACGCGCGCCAGTGCGGCGTTAATGGCATCCTGATCTTTCTCGCCGGGCTGAACCGCGGCCTGCTTATGGCGCTCCTGACGGGCGATTTTTTCGCGCTCCAGTCGCGCCTGGCGCGCTTCGAAACGTGCCTTAGCTTCCGCGGCGCGTTTTTCTTCCATGGAGATAGCATAAATCTCAGCCTTCTCCTGGCGGAAATACTGCACCAGCGGGATGTTGCTTGGGCAGACCCAGGCGCAGGCGCCGCATTCGATGCAGTCGGCCAGGTTATGGGCTTTTGCCTTGTCGTGCAGCTGCCCTTTGCTGTACCAGTACAGCTGCTGCGGAAGCAGATCCGCCGGGCAGGCATCGGCGCAGGCGCTGCAGCGGATGCAGCCTTTCTCTTCCTGCTCTTCGCCCATCTCGGTCGGGGAAGGGGCGAGCAGACAGTTGGTAATTTTCACTACAGGCACATCGAGCCACGGCAGGGTAAAGCCCATCAGCGGGCCTCCCATGATCACCATCTGGTCGCTGCCCGGGCAAAACTCAGCCTGCTCCAGCAGGTGACGCACCGGCGTACCCAGACGTGCCCAGACGTTGCCCGGACGAGAGACCGATTCCCCGGTCAGCGTTACCACGCGCTCGGTCAGCGGCTCGCCGTCGATCACCGCGCGCTTCACGGCGTACGCGGTGCCGACGTTCTGCATCAGCACGCCGATATCCGAAGAGCGTCCGCCGTGCGGCACCTGCTTGCCGGTGAGAATTTGCGTCAGCTGTTTAGCACCGCCAGAGGGGTACTTGGTCGGAATGACGCGCAGGCTGATATCGTGGCTACCGGCCAGCACGGCGCGCAGCATCGAGATAGCCTGCGGTTTATTGTCTTCGATACCGATCAGCACTTCCCGCGGCTGCAGAATGTGCGCCAGGATGCGGATGCCTTCCACCACCTGGGCGGCGCAGTCCTGCATCAGACGATCGTCAGCGGTAATGTACGGTTCGCATTCGGCGGCGTTGATAATCAGCGTCTGAATATTATCGCCACCGCCGCGCAGCTTGACGCCGGTCGGGAAGCCTGCGCCGCCGAGGCCGGCAACGCCGAACTGATGAATACGTTCGATGAGTGCTTCGCGGCTCTGGCTGCGGTAGTCGCTCCAGCCATCTCGGTCGATCCAGCGGTCTTCACCGTCGGCTTCAATAATCACGCCCAGCTCTGAAAGCGCTGACGGATGGGCCACCGTGTGGGGTGCGATGGCGACCACCTTACCGGAGGTGGGGGCGTGCACCGGCAGCATACGTCCGCGGCCAAAGGTCAGCGGCTGACCGCGAAGGACCGTATCGCCTTCTTTGACGCACAGCTCACCCTCAGCGCCGATGTGCTGCTTGAGCGGCATAACGAAACGGGTCGCCAGCGGAATTTGACGCAGCGGCGTGCCGCTAGACTGGGTTTTCATCTCCGGTGGGTGAATACCCCCGTCAAAATCCCAAATCTTCTCTTTTCTGAAAGCAGAAAATAACTTAAGCATGTTGTTCCACAGGAATATTGCGAACCGGAATGGTTTGAAGATCCCACTTCCAGCTTTCGGTAGTCGTTTCAACCGGGCGCAGCTCGATACATTGCGTCGGGCAGGGTGCTACGCAGAGGTTACAGCCGGTGCACAGGTCCGCCACCACGGTATGCATGGCGCGCGTTGCGCCAACAATGGCGTCGACCGGGCAGGCCTGAATACATTTGGTGCAGCCGATGCAGTTCGCTTCGTCGATCACGGCCAGCGCGCGGACCGGCTCCAGCACCTCCGCATCTCCGTCAACGGGCTGCGGATCAACGTTAAGCAGGGCCGCAATTTTCAACATCACCGCTTCGCCGCCGGGCGCACAGCGGTTAATTTTTTCACCCTGAATGCCTACCGCTTCCGCGTAGGGACGGCAGCCCGGGTAGCCGCACTGCCCGCACTGGCTTTGCGGCAGGAGCTCATCAATTTTCTCAACAACAGGATCGTCCTCTACCGCGAAGCGGCGGGAGGCGTAACCCAGGATAAGGCCAAACACCAACCCCAGAACGCTAATAGAGGCGATGGCAATCCAGATAGCACTCATTACAACTTCACCAGACCACTAAAGCCCATAAAGGCCAGAGACATTAAACCTGCGGTCACCAGCGCAATCGCGTTACCGCGGAAGGGGGCGGGGATATCCGCTGCCGCCAGACGCTCGCGAATCGACGCGAACAGAACCATAACAAATGAGAAACCGACTGCAGCGGAAAAACCGTACAGCGCCGACTGCATAAAGTTATGGCCAAGGTTGATATTCAGCAGCGCCACGCCGAGAACGGCGCAGTTGGTAGTAATCAGCGGCAGGAAGATACCCAGCAGGCGATAGAGCGCCGGGCTGGTTTTGCGCACCACCATTTCGGTAAATTGCACTACCACCGCGATAACCAGAATAAAGGCCAGCGTACGGAGATAGGTTAACCCCAGCGGAATGAGGATCCAGGTATCAATCCACCACGCGCAGATGGACGCCAGCGTCATGACGAAGGTCGTCGCCAGCCCCATGCCCATTGCCGTTTCCAGCTTTTTGGAAACGCCCATAAACGGACACAGGCCAAGGAACTTCACCAGAACGAAGTTGTTAACCAGCACGGTGCCGACAAAGAGCAGTAAGTAATCGGTCATTATTTAGCCTGAAATAAAAAAGCCGCCTATTATCGGACAAACACACGCAGGCGACAACAGGTTATCTGTAGGGTTATTACGGGTTCACGAAGGTGTTTTTCACCCGTGTCGAACGCTTGAAGTAGGGTACCAGCAGCGCCGCGGCCAGCAACGGGAAAAGCAGCTGACGAACGGCCAGCGCGTCTGAAACGGGCAAAAAAGCAAATGCCTTCACCGCCAGCAGGACCGAAACCAGCAGCCAGATAATGTAGTGCTTAGGCACATTCTTACGGCGCTTAAAGAAGGCGATGGTCAGCCACAGCGTGTAGTACCACATCCCGATCGCGAAAACGAATGACACAAACCACAAAGCAATATTCAGCACGTTTTGCGACATCAGGGTCTGAATGGCGTGAGGGGTAATCAGTGCGGTGGTATAAAGCAGCAGCGCAAGTGATGCGCTTAATAAGGCAACCAGCAGCCATGCCAGTGGGGCGATTAACCAGCCTCCAATGCGTTCTCCAGGCGTTGCGGTCATGAACTCTCCCATAATCTGCGCGAAATGTTGTACAGCCAGTTGGCTGGGCGGAGAGTATATAACATTTCGCGCGGATGGCTACTTTCTTATAAAACGTAGCGCCATACGGACTTAGGCACTTCACCCACGTTGAACAAACGACCGCCGGAAACCAGCTCCGCACGGCGATGGTCAGCGGCACGATACATATTAATGATGTCCTGATTATCAGACAGGGTGTAGTTCAGATGGTCAAACAGTTTTTCCAGGCTCTCAAGCGAATTGATCTTGCGAAATTTTAATAAATAGTCCTGAACTGTCATATTAATAAGTTTCCATATAAAAGTGAGTAATACCAGTTAAGGTAATTCGTTCGAATAATAAACGGATTAATAAAGACGTAAACAGCCCACTCAGGTAACGCGACGAAATTAGGAGTTTTCTTTGCTGAAATTCAGGCATCAGACGATGCCTGGAAGAGAAGGTTAACCGTGTTCACCGGGGCTGGCAATAAGTAACTGACATATTATGTCACTCTTTATTGCGGTAACCGGTTACTTAGGTTGGGCGACTGTGACAGGCTCCGGCGGCTGGTAGTTATCGATATGGCTGGCAACGCCCAGCAAAATGACCGAAACCCCAAGGACAATCCATCCCGCTAATTCAATGATTCGATTAATAATTGACGTCATGATTCGTAGTTGTACTTTATCCTTAAATACAGGGTGCAAATGTTACAGCGACGTTTCCCCGGCCGCAAGCGCTTTGGGAACGGTTCCCTTAAACAAAATCAGTAGGTTAATACTATGTAACAAAAACAACCCGTACGACCTGCTATTTTAAGTCATATGGCACATTATTAATCTGTGGTAATGCCAGGCTAGCCAGTGTGAAATAAGAACGTCATAAAAGAGGATGGCACTATGAGTGATAATATCCGCGTTGGGCTTATCGGCTACGGGTATGCAAGCAAAACGTTTCATGCGCCTCTGATAGCCGGGACGCCGGGGATGGCGCTGGCAGCGGTATCCAGCAGCGATGCCGCTAAAGTCCATACAGACTGGCCTTCCGTGCCGGTTGTCTCTGAGCCAAAACACCTTTTCAACGATCCGAATATTGATTTAATCGTTATCCCCACGCCGAACGACACCCACTTTCCACTGGCAAAGGCCGCGCTGGAAGCCGGCAAGCACGTGGTTGTCGATAAGCCCTTTACCGTTACGTTGTCTCAGGCGCGCGAGTTGGATGCGCTGGCAAAGAGCCTGGGTAGGTTGCTGTCGGTGTTCCATAACCGCCGCTGGGACAGCGACTTTTTAACGGTAAAAAGGCTTCTCAGTGAGGGCACATTAGGGGAGATCCTCTTTTTTGAATCGCACTTTGATCGCTTCCGTCCGCAGGTACGAAACCGCTGGCGCGAGCAGGCCGGTCCGGGCAGCGGCATCTGGTACGATTTAGCCCCGCATCTGCTGGATCAGGCCGTCAATCTTTTTGGTCTGCCGGTGAGCATGACGGTCGATCTGGCCCAGCTCAGGCCCGGAGCACAGACGACCGATTACTTCCACGCGGTGCTGAGTTACCCGCAGCGGCGGATTGTGCTCCACGGTACGATGGTCGCGGCCGCAGAGTCGGCCCGCTATATTATGCACGGCACGCGCGGGAGCTACGTGAAGTTTGGTCTCGATCCGCAGGAAGACCGGCTGAAAAGCGGTGAACGTTTACCGCAGGAAGACTGGGGCTATGATATGCGCGACGGCGTAGTGACGCGGGTGGAAGGCGAGGAGCTGGTCGAGGAGACCTTTCTGACGATACCGGGTAACTATCCGGCCTATTATGCGGGCATCCGCGATGCGCTGAACGGCACGGGAGAGAATCCGGTTCCGGCCAGCCAGGCGATGCAGATTATGGAGCTGATTGAGCTGGGTATTGAATCTGCCAAACATCGCGCGACGCTCTGTCTGGCATAATTTTAAATATTTTAGTAGGCCGGGTAAGCGTTAGCGCCACCCGGCAGCGGAGTTAACCGCGAGCCACTTTATCTTTCAGCGCCTGCTTCTCTGCAGGCGTCAGGAAGGCACTCTCCAGCCCGTTGATCTGCGCCTGACGGATCTGCTCGCGGCTCAGACCCGCCTGCGGTGCGGCGATGTTGTACTCATGGATGATATCCACCCCCTGTACCGCCGGATCGTCAGTGTTCAGAGAGGCCAGCACGCCGTGCTCAAGGAACGTTTTCAGCGGGTGCTGCGACAGCGATGCGACGGTGCTGGTCTGAATGTTAGACGTCAGGCACGACTCAATCCCGATACGCTGCTCCGCCAGGAAATCCATCAGGGCGCGATCTTCTACCGCCTTCACGCCGTGACCGATACGCTCGGCGCCCAGCTCGCGGATGGCCTGCCAGATGCTTTCCGGGCCAGCCGCTTCGCCCGCATGCACGGTAATGTGCCAGCCGGCATCGCGCGCGCGGTTGAAGTGGGAGAGGAACAGGCTGCCCGGGAAGCCCAGTTCGTCACCGGCGAGATCGACGGCGGTGATGGCATCGCGATGGGCCAGCAGCGCCTCCAGCTCCTGCAGGCAGGCGGCTTCACCGAACGTACGGCTCATGATGCCGATCAGGCGAGCCTGAACGTCGAAGGTTTTGCATCCTTCGCGCACGCCTTCAATGACGGCTTCCACGACGCCTGCAACGGGCAGGCTGTGGGTCATTGCCATATAGCCCGGCGAGAAGCGCAGCTCGACGTAGTGCAGGCCGTTGCGGGCGGCATCTTCGATGTTCTCAAACGCCACGCGGCGGCAGGCCTCCAGCGACGCCAGCATCTTCACACCCCAGTCGAGTTTGCTCAGGAAGCTGACCAGGTCCGGTTCATTAGAGGTCACCTGTACGTGAGGGATCAGGGACTCAAGGGTCTGAGCAGGAAGCGTTAAATTGAACTGGCGGCCAAGATCGAGGATGGTTTGGGCACGAATGTTACCGTCAAGGTGACGATGAATATCAGTTAAAGGCAGGCGTGTATCAATCATGGTCGCACTCTTTTCTGGTTAAAGTGCGCCATATTATAAAAACAAAACGGGGTAAAAAGCTATTTGCGCAAGGGAATATTCCGTTGCGCAAATTGATTACAGAAGCGTATCAATGCCGGCGATCAGGCGTTGAACCCCTTGCTCCAGCTTGCTTCGCGGGCAGCCCGCATTCAGGCGTACGAAGCCATTTCCCTCTTTTCCATAGGTGTATCCCGGCATGATGGCGACTTTTTGCTGCTCGATCAGCACTTTTTGCAGCGCCCGATCGTCAATGTTCAGCGGGCGCAGATCGATCCAGGCCAGATAGGTCGCTTCCGGCGGCTGCCAGTTTAGTTTCGGAAAAGCGCGGTTGAGTTCCTGTGCGATATACGACAAATTCCCTTCGAGATAATGGCGTAGCGCATCCAGCCACGGCGCTCCCTGCTGGTAGGCGGCGATATGCGCCGTCAGCGCCAGCACGGAAGGGGAAGAGAGTCCGTCCCGTCCTTTTAGCGCGCTGAGATAGCCGTTACGGCTCTCTTCATCGCCAATCATGCCGTAAGCGCCCGTCAGCGCTGGAATATTAAAGCTTTTCGAGCCGGAGGTGAGAAGCGCCCATTTCCCGCGCGCCACCGCGATCCACGGCGTGTGACGATGCTCTCCCCACACCATATCCATATGAATTTCATCGCTGATCACCGCCACGTCATAGCGTGCGCACAGTTCCGCCATGTGCGTCAGCTCATCCCGCGTCCAGACCTTGCCGGTCGGATTCTGCGGGCTGCACAGCAGTAAAATTTTGTTTTCCGGTTTCGCCAGCGCCGCTTCGAGGGCCGCCATATTGCCCTGCCAGCCTGCTGCCTGCTTTTCCATCTCAACCGCCACAACACGACGCGCGTTACCCTCTATGGCCTTATAAAACGCATCGTATGCCGGGGTGTGTACCACCACGCCGTCGCCGGGGTTTGACCAGAGGCGTATCAGTTCAGAGACCATGTAGATGACGGAGGGGCCATAAACCACGCTTTCGGTATCAATTCGACTGTTAAAACGCTGCTGGAACCAGTGCGCGACGGCGGCGAGAAATTCGTCGTTTTTCCAGCGGCTGTAACCGAACACGCCGTGATGAATGCGCTGATGCAGCGCGTCGGTAATGCAGGGGGCGGTGGCGAAATCCATATCCGAGATGGTGAAGGGCAGCAGATCCGCCGCCCCAAAGCGGTCGGCGACGTAGTCCCACTGCGTACACCAGGTGCCGTGTCGATCCACGACGGTGGAGAAATCAAACATGCTTTAATCCTTAACGTAAAACCCCCTCATGGAGAGGGGGCCGAGGCATCAGGCTTCTACTGTTCGCATCAGGGTAGCCAGCTCATCTTTGACTGACTGTACCTGCGGGCCGATAACCACCTGCAAATTGTGCTGATTTAACTGTACCACGCCGATGGCCCGGTTGGCTTTCAGGGCGTTGGTGTCCACTTTTGACATATCCGCCACCGACAAACGCAGGCGGGTAATGCAGTTATCCAGCGAGGTAATGTTATCCGCACCGCCCAGCGCTGCCAGAATTGCCGGGGTGTTATAGCCGGATTTGCCCACGGTACCGGCTACCGCCTGCTCAACGCTGGTGGCCGTATCGGTATCGCGGCCTGGCGTTTTCAGGTTAAAGCGGGTGATGGCGAAGCGGAAGATGCCGTAGTACACCACGAACCAGATCGCCGCCACGACCGGCACCAGATACCACTTGGTGGAGAGGCCGTGCAGGATCCCGAACACCACGAAGTCGATCACGTTGCCGTCGGTGTTGCCGATGGTAACGCCCAGCACCGCCATCACGGTAAAGCCCAGACCGGTCAGCACAGCGTGAATCAGATACAGCACCGGCGCAACGAACAGGAACAGGAACTCGATTGGCTCGGTGGTACCGCCCACGACGCAGGCAATCACACCGGAAATCAGCAGGCCTTTAATTTTATGACGGTTTTCCGGGCGTGCGCAGTGGTACATCGCCAGCGCGGCACCCGGCAGGCCGCCGAGGAAGGCCGGCATTTTACCTTGAGACAGGAAGCGGGTTGCGCTCTCGGAGAAGCCGTGGGTGGTCGGGCAGCTCAGCTGCGCCTGGAAGATGGTCAGCGCGCCGCTCACATCGTGACCGCACACCTCCATGGTGCCGCCCGCTTCGGTGAAGCGAATCAGAGCCACCAGGATATGCTGCAGGCCAAACGGCAGGAGCAGACGCTCGCCGGTACCGAAGATCATCGGACCGAAATCTCCCGCGCCGTTGATGATGCGGCCAATGCCGTTGATGCCCATCGCGAAGACCGGCCAGATCAGCGGAATGATCAGACCAAACAGGCCCATCACCACCAGGGTGATAATCGGCACAAATCGGGTACCGCCGAAGAAGGCCAGGGCATCCGGCAGACGGATATTGTGGAAGCGCTCGTGCAGCATCCAGATAATCACCCCGGCGATCACCGCCCCGAGGATCCCGGTATCAATAGACTGGATACCAATCACGCTCTGAATGTTGTTAGCTTTCAGCACGGCAGCGTCGGTGGTCGGCAGAATGCCTTTCGCGGTCAGCCAGAAGTTAACCGCGAGGTTCATCACCGCGTAACCCACAAAACCGGCAAACGCCGCGACGCCTTTGTTCTCGCGGGCCAGGCCCAGCGGGATAGCGATACAGAACATCACGGGAAGGAAACTAAATGCAAAGGAGCCGACTTTACTCATCCAGATAAAGATCGCCTGCAGCACGGGGGTGCCGAGGAACGGGATCAGCGTAATGACGTCTTTACTGCTGAGTGAACTGCCGATCCCCAGCATAATCCCGCAGAACGAGAGAAGTGCCACGGGCAGCATAAAGGTTTTACCCAGTTGCTGGAAAAATTCCCACAGCGATATTTTTTGTGCTGCTTTCGCCGTCATAAAACGACTCCTTTATTGTTAAAATCAGTTTGTCTGCCTCAATGCTGCGAGAAGATAAAACGTTTTATCAAAGTTTAGTGCGCGCTAAATCACATTCTCAGGCTTTGACTGGTAGTATAAAGATAACGTATTGATAAAACGTTTTACCGATCTCATTTTCAGGGAGTCACGCCAACACATGGCCGTAGCGAAAAAAGTCACCATCAACGATGTCGCGCTGGCGGCGGGGGTTTCCGTCAGCACCGTTTCTCTGGTACTGAGCGGAAAAGGGCGCATCTCTCCCGCGACCGGTCAGCGGGTGAACGAGGCGGTTGAACAGTTGGGCTTTGTGCGTAACCGCCAGGCGTCGGCGCTGCGCGGGGGGCAAAGCGGGGTGATTGGCCTGATCGTTCGTGACCTGACGTCACCGTTCTATGCGGAGTTGACGGCCGGGTTAACCGAAGCGCTTGAAGCGCAGGGGCGGATGGTCTTTCTGCTTCACGGCGGCCGCGAAGCCGATCAGCTGCTTTCCCGGCTCGATATGCTGCTGAACCAGGGGGTGGACGGGGTGATCGTCGCAGGGGCGTCGGGCGTGGGCAGCGAGCTGTGCGAGCGCGCCGCCGAAAAGGGCGTGCCGCTGGTGTTTGCTTCACGCGCCAGCTACCTCGATGAAGCCGATACGCTGCGTCCGGATAACATGCAGGCCGCGCAAATGCTGACCGAGCATCTTATTCGTCGCGGTCATCAGCGCATTGCCTGGCTGGGCGGGAAAAGCTCGTCCCTGACCCGCGCCGAGCGGGTCGGCGGCTACTGTGCGACGCTGATTAAATACGGCCTGCCGTTCCACAGCGAGTGGGTCGTGGAGTGTGAGTCCAGCCAGAAGATGGCGGCGGAAGCGATAGGCGCGCTGCTGCGAAGCAGCCCGACGATCAGCGCCGTGATTTGCTATAACGATGTGATCGCTATGGGGGCCTGGTTTGGCCTGATCCGCGCCGGGCGTCAGAGCGGCGAGGGCGGGGTGGAAACCTTCTTCGGCCACCAGGTGGCGCTGGGGGCGTTCGCCGACGTCGGTGAAAACGCGCTGGACGATCTGCCGATCGTCTGGGCCACTACCCCCGCGCGGGAGATGGGTTACACCCTGGCGGACAGAATCATGCAGCGTATCGAAAATACGGATGTGCAGGCCGGGCACCAGATTGTGGCGGCGCGTCTGGTGCCGGTAAAATAGTATCAGGTGAGTTGCGTTAGCGGATTGAGCAACAGTTCGGCTTCCAGTGCCTCCACAAATTTTCGTACTTTTGCCGGGATCAGCCTGGAGGTCGGATAAACCGCCCAAACGGCCAGCGATTCCGGCCGGGCATCCTCCAGGACGATCCGCTCGAGTTTACCCTCTCTGAAGGCCGGTTCTACGTACCAGCGAGATAAATTGGCGATGCCCAACCCTCCAAGGCAGGCTTCGAAAATGGCCTCAACAGAGTTCGCGGAGAATCGGCCCGAGACCTTTTGCCTGTAGCGCTGTTCGCCCTGTTCGAATGACCAGTGGACGGTATCTGACGTGGTCAGACAGCTATGTGCCGCCAGATCGTTAAACGATTTTGGATAGCCGTGTGCGACCAGATACGCCGGGCTGGCGCAAAGGTCTCGAGGGTTGTGACACAGGCGATGGGCAACCAGCCGGTTATCGCGCAGCGGCGCAATGCGTAACGCCACGTCTATGCCTTTACCGACAATATCCACCTTTTCGTCAGTGGCGAGTAAATCGACCTGCAGGGCGTGATGTTGCTGCATAAACCGGGTCAGCATGGGAGCAACGATCTTACGGCCAAACCCTGCTGAGGCGGTAATGCGCAGGCGTCCGGTAAGATGCGTCCCCTCGGGAAACAGATCGGCCAGCGCATTATTTTTATCTTCCAGCAGCGCCTGCGCATGGGGTAAAAAAACGTCCCCATCGCTGGTGGGTGAGAGGGAACGCGTGGTGCGGTGCACCAGCCTGACCCCCAGTTCCGCCTCAAGATTATTAAGAGACCGTGACGCCGCCATAGGGCTCACAGAGAGCCGACGCGCGGCGCCCGCCAGGCTACCCGCCTTGACGGCTTCGACAAACACTTCAACGTCTTCCAGCTTCATTGTATCGCTTTTCGTTATGCTGACCTATCAAAGTACATGTCTACATTATTAATCGTTACGCTGCCATAGTCTCTTCACAACCTGAAAAAATATCAGTCTGGAGTGAAGATGAAAAAGTTGAAAACGGTTCTGGCGTTCAGCGGCCTGCTCTTTGCAAGCACATCATGGGCAGATGCCCCCGCGCAGGTGAAACAGCAGGTCCCCGGTTATTATCGTCTGGCGATAGGGGAATATGAGGTGACGGCGCTGTTCGACGGCTATAACGATCTTTCGCCTTCCCTACTGCACGGGCTCTCAGGTGACAAGGTTCGCGAACTGTTGGCTCAACACAAAATTGATGCAGAACGCATGCCTACCGCCTTCAACGCGTTTTTGGTCAATACCGGTAAACACCTGGTGATGATTGACAGCGGAGGAGGCCACTGCATGTCGGAAACGGCCGGCCAGCTGGTCAGCAATATAAACGCATCAGGGTATCGTCCTGAGCAGGTCGATACCATTTTCCTGACCCACCTGCATCTTGACCACGTGTGCGGCCTGAGCGATGCAGACGGTAAGGCGCTGTTCCCCAATGCCACCGTCTACGTACCGCAGGGGGAGGCCGACTACTGGCTTGACCCTGCAAAAGAAGCGAGCGCTCCGGCTAACGCGAAGGAGTATTTCGCTATCGCCAGGAATGCGCTGTCTGCGTATAAAGCCACCGGGCATCTTAAAACCTTCGTCCCGCCAGCTTCGCCGATCCCGGAAGTCCAGACGACCTATGCCACTGGTCATACGCCTGGCAGTACCGTTTATCGCTTTGCGTCGCAGGGTACGGCTATCAACTTCATTGGGGATTTGATTCATGCGCCTGCCGTCCAGTTCCCGCACCCTGAAGTGTCTATTCGCTTCGATGTCGATCCGAAAAAAGCCATCTCGTCCCGGACGCAGGAATTTAACGCGCTGGCGAAAGACGGTGAGTGGATGGCCGCAGCGCATTTGCCTTTCCCCGGTTTTGGGCATATCACTGCCGGGCGGCAGGGCTTTAGCTGGAACCCGGTAAATTACGGTCCTTATCAACGTGCGGCCAACGTGCCTCTGCTGAAATAATATGAGGTTATGAACATGAAAAGTTACACTGTAACGGCAAACGGTATCCGTCAGTATGTGGTCGAAGAGGGTGAAGGCGCACCGGTTATTCTCCTGCATGGTTTCCCTGAAACAAACTATGCCTGGCGCTACCAGATACCCGTACTGTCCCGGCACTATCGCGTGATTGCGCCGGATTTACGCGGGTATGGCGAAACGGATAAACCTGCTTCTGGCTATGATAAACGCAACATGGCGCGGGACATCCGGGAACTGATGCGTGTGCTTGGCTTACAGAAAGTGGTACTGGTGGGGCACGATCGCGGCGCGCGCGTCGCGACGCGGTTTGCAAAAGATTACCCTGAACTGGTGGATCGACTGGTGGTGATGGATAACGTGCCAACGCGTATTGTGGCGCGCGATCTGAATGCGTCGATTGCGCGTGCATACTGGTTCTTTCTGTTTCATCTTGTACCAGACCTGCCGGAAGCGCTGATTGCGGGTCGGGAGCATATCTGGCTGCGCCACTTTTTCTCGGACTGGACCTACGATCCGTCTACCATCAGCGGTGAGGCGTTTGATACCTATGTTCGGGCGTATCAGGCACCGGGGGCCGTGCGAGGCGCTATGGCTGACTATCGCGCCAACGCAGAGGATGTGGCGCAGGATATGGCAGACGCTGAGGTGAAAATCATCTGCCCGGTAATGTCGCTGTGGGGAAATGATTTTCATGCGGTCGGCAAGCTTTTCGATATGGAAAGCGTCTGGGCCGAAATGGCGGAGAACCTGCGGGCGCATGGTATTGATGAGTGCGGCCACCTTCCGCAGGAAGAACAGCCTGAGAAAGTTAACGCGCTTCTGCTGGATTTCCTGGCGGGATGGAAAAGCTAGCGGGCAATAAAAAACCCCTCATGCGAGGGGTTTTGCTGTTTACTGCTGCGGTGCCGCCGGTTCGGCTGGCGCTGCCGGTTCAGCCGGTTCCGGCATCCCCAGAGCAGGCATACCAAACATGCCGACGAAGTCTTCCAGCGGCATTTTGTCGCCGTTGAGCGTGACCTGTCCGTTGGCGTACTGCAGGCTGGTGGAAATCGCGTTGTTGTCCACCTTCGTGATGCGGAACATCTGGCCCATTGCCGCCAGGCCTTTCACCTGCTGGTTCGCCAGCTTGCCGGCATCTTCATCGCCGTAGCCTTCCAGCTTCGCAATCTGGGTCATGAACTCGGTTGCCATATCCATCGGAATGGTCAGCTTGCTGTCGAGCGACTTCACGCTGCGATCCACTTCCTGCGCCAGCGTCTGCGGTTCACCCGTTGCGGTGGCCGGATCTTTCAGGAACAGCGACAGGTTGAAGCTGGTTTCGCCTTTGCTGTTTTTCCAGCTCAGCGGCGCAACGGTGACCACCGGCTCACCTTTCAGCAGGATCGGCAGGTTGTTGAACAGCACCGCCATCGCCTGCTGCTGGTAGACTTCCGGGTTTTGCTGCAGTGCGGCATCGGTCAGCAGCGCCTGGCTCTCTTTGCTGTATTTCTGGCTAAACTCGTGCCACGCCTGACCGTCGATATTGCCGATCTTGAGCGAGAGTTTGCCGGTGCCCAGATCCTGATTCTGCACTTTCAGGCTCTTCAGCGTGTAATCCAGCTGGGTATTGATGCTCTTACCATCTTTAGAAACGTCGGATTTTCCGTTGACGTCCATGCCTTCCAGCACGGCCATCTCTTTTCCTTCAACAGCAATGGCGACTTTGTCGAGAGACAGTTTCTGATCGCCGATACGCTCCTGGAAATCGGTCATGCGGCTGTTGCCGTCGGCTTTCAGGTTATTGAAGGTGAGCTGAACTTTTTGGTTATATTCGTTCACGGCGTTGACCAGGCCGCTTTCCGCTTCACCCGTCAGGGAGAACACGTTTCCATCGCGGTCAGCATCGAGTTTGAAGTGACCGCCGCTGAAGGCGACTTTCTCATTCTCTTTCTCGTAGTTCAGCGCTTTCAGAGCAATATCGGAACTCGTGTCACCGGAATAGCTAATGCGGGTATTAATGTCGAAAGGCGATTCATTCTTCGCCAGGTCAAAAAGCGGTTTGGTGACGTCATTATTCACCAGCACGGTATGGACGGACGCCATCGACGGGATCAGGTTAAAGGACTTCAGCTGCGCCAGCGGCAGGGGACCGTGGCTCACCACCTCGTCCAGCACCACGCTCTGGCCCGGTTTCAGCCAGCCGTTTGCAGCACCGGCAACCGGCTTCACTACCAGCTGCATGCGGCTGGTAAACACGCCGCGATGATAGTTCTGGTAGCTCAGCTCAAGGCCCGCCTCCGGCGCGCTGCGCTTAATCTCTCCGTTAGCCTGCGCCACCATCTCAGCCAGACGGCCTTCCAGCTGTTTCCCGGTAAACCAGGAAGCACCCGTCCAGACCACGCCTAACGCTACAATCACTCCAACCGCTACGACCGATTTTTTCATTGCGACTATCCCTAAAATGAAACCAGGCGGTAAAAACCGCCTGGAGATATTAAGCCTGCAACTAGCTTAGCAAGAGTTGTTAAAAAATTCAGTAAGTGGTTAAAGCTTATTGAAAACGCGCGCCAGGCGACCGGTGCCGCTTACGCTAACCGGAGACTCATTGGCTGCAACGAAGGCTGACTCACCGGGCTTAAGCACCAGACGCTGTTCGCCTTTGTTCAGCGTCGCTTCGCCTTCCACGCAGAACAGGATCGCCGCGCTTTCCTGTGCGATGGCGGTTTCGGCCTGGCTCAGGTCGTGCAGGGAAAAGGCAAAATCTTCAACCGGAATCGGGAAGTCCAGCTCTGCGCCGTTTTTCACCGGCTGAGTCAGCAGCTCCGCGGCAGGTTTCGCCACGAACTTCACGTTGGCTACCAGTTCAGGGATGTCGATGTATTTTGGCGTCAGGCCCGCGCGCAGCACGTTATCGGAGTTGGCCATCACCTCCAGCGCCACGCCCTGAAGGTAGGCGTGCGGGGTTTCCGCGAAGAGGAACATCGCTTCACCCGGATTGAGCTTCACCACGTTCAGCAGCAGAGGGGAGAACAGGCCGCTGTCGTCCGGATAGAATTCGGAAATCAGACGGATGGTCTCCCACGGTTCACCTTGCTGGCTGTCCAGGGCGGCTTTCAGCACCGCCAGGGCGTGGGTTTTCTCTTCATCCTGCATATTCAGCAGGCTGGCAAACAGCTGGCTCAGCGCATCGGCGTTCGGGTTTTCAAGGAAATGCGCGATGGCTTTATGGGCACCCGCGACCGGCTGCAGCAGGGAGATAATTTCTGAAAACTCGCGGAACGCGTTCATCGCCAGGAACGGCGTCAGCGCGAACACCAGTTCCGGCTTGTGGTTAGGATCTTTGTAATTACGCTCGGCAGCATCTAATGGAATACCCGCCGCGTTCTCTTTCGCAAACCCGATTTCTGAGGCTTTCTTGTTCGGGTGAACCTGGATGGAGAGCGGCTGGTCAGCGCACAAAACTTTAAACAGGAACGGCAGTTCGCCAAAGCGCTGAGCGACTTTGTCACCCAGCAGCGCGGCTTTATCGGCATTAATCACGTCTCGCAGGCTGCGTACCTGGCCGCTGGCGTCTTCAATTTTTGAGCTGCTCTTCGGGTGCGCACCCATCCACAGTTCCGCCATCGGCAGGTTGTTCGGGTTCGCGATACCGTAGAGATCCGTTAACGCAGTTTTACTTCCCCAGGCGTAGTTTTGCACTGAGTTAATGAGTTTTTGCATTATCAAGCCCTGATTCAATTGTGGAATTAACTCCGGGTATTAAAGCAATAAACCTCATGGAAGTAACCTGTGGATGTAAAAAGTCGTACTAGTCTCAGTTTTTGTTAAAAAATTGTGTAGGATAAGCTGACTCGCTTTTAAGCCGGGCAGCGGAACATCTGCCCTGAATAAACAGACCGAAGCAGTAAGTGAGAGACCAATGTCGAATAAACCCTTCCATTATCAGGATCCTTTCCCCCTCAGTAAGGATCAGACCGAGTATTACCTGTTAACCCGCGATCACGTCTCCGTCTCTGAATTTGAAGGACAAGAGATCCTCAAGGTGGATCCGCAGGCGCTGACGCTGCTGGCGCAGCACGCTTTCCACGACGCCTCGTTTATGCTCCGTCCTGCGCATCAGCAGCAGGTGGCCGATATTCTGAGCGACCCGGAAGCCAGCGAAAACGATAAGTACGTTGCCCTGCAGTTCCTGCGTAACTCTGATATCGCGGCGAAAGGCATTCTGCCAACCTGTCAGGATACCGGCACGGCGATCATCGTCGGTAAAAAAGGGCAGCGCGTCTGGACCGGCGGCGGTGACGAAGCGGCGCTGGCATACGGCGTTTATAACACCTACACCGAAGACAACCTGCGCTATTCGCAAAACGCGGCGCTGGACATGTATAAAGAGGTCAACACCGGCACCAACCTGCCTGCACAGATTGACCTCTACAGCGTCGACGGGGATGAGTACAAATTCCTCTGTATCGCCAAAGGCGGCGGTTCGGCCAACAAAACCTATCTCTATCAGGAAACCAAAGCGCTGCTCACCCCGGGTAAGCTGAAGAACTACCTGGTTGAGAAGATGCGCACCCTCGGTACCGCGGCGTGCCCGCCGTACCATATCGCGTTTGTGATTGGCGGCACGTCGGCTGAAAGCACGCTGAAGACCGTGAAGCTGGCCTCAACCAAATACTACGACGGCCTGCCAACCGAAGGTAACGAGCACGGCCAGGCGTTCCGCGACGTTCAGCTTGAGCAGGAGCTTCTGGAAGAAGCGCGTAACCTGGGTCTTGGCGCGCAGTTTGGCGGCAAATACTTTGCCCACGACGTGCGCGTGATCCGTCTGCCACGTCACGGTGCTTCCTGTCCGGTCGGGATGGGCGTCTCCTGCTCTGCGGATCGCAACATCAAGGCGAAGATCAACCGCGAAGGCGTGTGGATCGAAAAACTGGAAAACAACCCGGGCAAATACATTCCGGAAGAGCTGCGCAAAGCGGGCGAGGGGGAAGCGGTCCGCGTTGACCTGAACCGTCCGATGAAAGAGATTCTGGCGCAGCTTTCGCAGTATCCGGTCTCGACCCGTCTCTCCCTGAACGGCACGATTATCGTGGGCCGCGACATCGCGCACGCGAAGCTGAAAGAGCGCCTGGACAACGGCGAAGGGCTGCCGCAGTACATTAAAGATCACCCGATCTACTACGCGGGCCCGGCGAAAACGCCTGAAGGCTACGCCTCTGGCTCGTTAGGCCCAACCACGGCGGGCCGTATGGACTCGTACGTTGACCAGCTGCAGGCCAACGGCGGCAGCATGATCATGCTCGCGAAAGGCAACCGCAGCCAGCAGGTGACGGACGCCTGCCACAAGCACGGCGGCTTCTACCTCGGCAGCATCGGCGGCCCGGCTGCGGTTCTGGCGCAGGGCAGCATCAAGAGCCTGGAGTGCGTGGAATACCCGGAACTGGGGATGGAAGCAATCTGGAAAATTGAAGTGGAAGATTTCCCGGCGTTCATCCTCGTGGATGACAAAGGCAACGACTTCTTCAAGCAGATCCAGTCGTCCCAGTGTTCGGCGTGTGTGAAGTAAATCTGTAAATTGCCGGGTGGCGCTGACGCTTACCCGGCCTGGATTTTCGTAGGTCGGGTAAGGCGCAGCCGACACCCGACATCAAAAAGAGCGCACAAAGCGCCATAACGTTTCTCAGAAGTCATCAATACTTATCCCTTAAGCATGTGAGCTATCCCTCTTTTGTTATCAAGGAGAAAGTAATGACCACGGTACGCCATGAGAAAGACTCGATGGGCGCCATCGACGTCCCGGCCGACAAGCTATGGGGCGCGCAAACCCAGCGTTCGCTGGAGCATTTCCGTATCTCGACTGAAAAAATGCCCGTCTCGCTGATTCAGGCGCTGGCGCTCACCAAACGTGCAGCCGCGAAAGTGAACCAGGATTTAGGCCTGCTGACGGCAGACAAAGCGACCGCCATCATCAACGCCGCCGACGAAGTGCTGGCGGGCAAGCATCCCGATGAATTTCCCCTCGCTATCTGGCAGACCGGTTCCGGCACCCAGAGCAATATGAACATGAACGAAGTGCTGGCGAACCGGGCAAGCGAACTGCTGGGCGGCGTGCGCGGCATGGAGCGCAAGGTTCACCCGAACGATGACGTCAACAAAAGCCAGAGTTCTAACGACGTCTTCCCGACGGCCATGCACGTGGCGGCGGTGATTGCTATCCGCGAGCAGCTTATCCCGCAGCTCAACGTCCTGAAGTCTACGCTCAACGAGAAGGCGCAGGCCTTCCGCGACATCGTCAAAATTGGCCGTACGCACCTGCAGGACGCCACGCCGCTGACGCTCGGCCAGGAGATTTCCGGCTGGGTGGCGATGCTGGAACACAACCTGAAGCATATTGAGAACAGCCTGCCGCATCTGGCGGAGCTGGCGCTCGGCGGGACGGCGGTTGGGACCGGGTTGAACACCCATCCGGAGTATGCGGTGCGCGTGGCGGAGGAGCTGGCAAACATCACCGGGCAGCCGTTCGTCACGGCGCCCAACAAGTTCGAGGCGCTGGCGACCTGCGATGCGCTGGTCCACACCCACGGCGCGCTGAAAGGGCTGGCGGCCTCGCTGATGAAAATCGCCAACGACGTGCGCTGGCTGGCCTCGGGCCCGCGCTGCGGCATCGGTGAAATCAGCATTCCGGAAAACGAGCCGGGCAGCTCCATCATGCCGGGTAAAGTCAACCCGACCCAGTGCGAGGCCATGACCATGCTCTGCTGCCAGGTATTGGGCAACGACGTGGCCGTCAACCTGGGCGGTGCGTCCGGCAACTTCGAGCTGAACGTCTATCGCCCGATGGTGATCCACAACGTTCTGCAATCGATTCGTCTGCTGGCGGACGGCATGGAGAGCTTTAATGAACACTGCGCGGTGGGGATCGAGCCAAACCGCGAGCGCATCAGCCAGCTGTTGAACGAATCGCTGATGCTGGTGACCGCGCTCAATACCCATATTGGCTACGACAAAGCCGCCGAGATCGCCAAAAAAGCGCACAAGGAGGGGCTGACGCTGAAAGACTCCGCCCTGGCGCTGGGCTATCTGACGGAGGCGGATTTCGATGCCTGGGTACGTCCCGAGGCGATGGTTGGCAGCCTGAAATAATCAACTCGCTACGTACAGGTGCAGCCGCGGAATAATCAGCTGAAGCGGCTGCGCCTGAGGTCGGTAACGGTGCTGGACATTTTCAGCATCGTAATTCAGCAATTCACCAATATCCGGCACTATGGCCCCCCGATCGTCATCATAGAGCGCAATCAGCGGCGTTGGGCAGGCATACTGCACCTGTTTTTGCTGGCCGGAATACCAGACGCGGGCGATAGGCTGAACCTTCACCGGGCGCTTAATTTTGAGGCGCGTATCCGCCGGCAGCGAGGCGATGCTGTGGTACTCCTGTTCGAGGCGCTCAATCCACTGCTCACGCGACCACGGCGCGACGGTGCGCGGCGTCTTCAGGCTCTTTTCCAGCTGCGCCAGAATTTCATCCCGGGTGAAGTTTTTAATGATGTGCTTATTCGCCCAGCCGAAGCGCAGCGTGGCGGGATGACGCAGTACCGTCAGCGTGCGATAGGCATTCAGGGTAATTAACCCCGGAAGCTGACGGTGCACCCACTCAAACCGGGCGGCGGGGGCCAGGCCCGACTCTTCGGTAACGATTTTCTCAAATACCGCTTTCAGGCTGTTTATATGGGTAATCTGGCTTTCCAGCGCGTCGCGCGCTGCGGCATCGGTTTGCAGGCAGATCACGCCGGGCAGCCGCACCGCCGCTTTGCTGCTGCGCTGTTCAGACTGCTGCTGGATAAAAAAATGGCGATAGTGCTTCATCGCCAGCTCCAGTGCGGCCTTGCCGATGTGCTGCTTCACGTCGATGGTGTCCAGCGGATCGTGCTCGGCTCCTTTGACCACCTCGGGCAGGGTAAATACGCGCGCGGCCAGCAGGCGGCAGGTCTGCAAACGTTCTGTCAGGGTTAGCAGCTCGTGTTCTATTTCCCGGAACGTGCTGTTCAGCCGTTCGATGAGATCGTAGGTCGCCATAAATACTCTCATTAGTTACAACATACTTATCATATAGCACAGCACGCCGGGTCAGGCCAGCGTGCGCTTGAAGTCAGACAGGGACGGGAAGGGCGATGTTATGGTACACCGGCCAGCTAAAGCAGAAGCGCGCGCCGCCGAGCTCGCTCTCCTCGCAATGCACCGTACCGCCCATGGCCTGGGCGATAGAGTAGACAATGGCCAGCCCCAGGCCGCATCCTCCGGTGGCGCGATCGCGGCTGGGATCGAGGCGGACAAACGGTTCAAACACGGTTTCGCGTGCCTCCGGGGCAATCCCCGGTCCGTCATCCTCTACCGTCAGGCTGGCCTGGTTTCCCTGCAAATCCAGCCCAATCTGCAGCGTACTTTCGCTGTAGCGCATGGCGTTGTTCATCAGGTTGTCCAGCACGCGCTCCATCAGGCGCATATCAAGCGCGCCGTAATCACCCGGCGTGACGCGCGTTAACAGCGTGCGCTGCGGGTTTACGCTCTGAACATCGTCAATATGGGTTTGCAGCCACGCGGGCAGATCCGGCGTGCTGAGGTTCAGTTCGTTTTGCGGGCGATCGAGGCGCGCATAGGTCAGCAGCTCCTCAATCAGCGCTTCGAGCTGGCCAATATCGCGGTTCAGAGCCTGAGACTCCGCTTCCGTCAGATTCTCGCTCATCTCCAGACGATAGCGCAGGCGCACCAGCGGCGTGCGCAGCTCATGTGCAATCCCGTCGATCAGCTGTTTCTTACTGGCTATCAGGGCATTAATGTTATCGGCCATCTGGTTAAAGGCCACGCCAAGGCGTTCAAAGCTGGAACCGCTGTCGAAGTGAATACGTTCGGTGAAATGCCCTTCGCCAAAACGCTGCGCGGCGGATTCCAGTTTCAGCATGTCCTGCCAGTGGGGGCGCATCCAGATAAAAACCGGAAAAGCGAGCGAAATGGCGATAAAGGCCATCAGCGCCATGTCCAGCAGACGCATCTGGTGCAGATAATAGAGATAGGGCACCGGCCCGACGGCAAGCACGTAATGGCTGCGAGGAATACGCTGGATAAAGGTGTATTTCTCATCCAGCGCGACGATGTCCCCGTCGCGCAGACGCTGCATGGCGGGCGGGTCCAGATCGAAATCTTTCAACGGCTCGATGCGTAAATCGAATGACAGATTCAGATCCAGCTCTTTCAGGGTTTTCGCCCAGTCGTGTGGCGGGATCTCTCTTAGCTCGCTGCGCATCAGATAGAGCGAGCTTTTCATCAGATCGTCCAGCGACTGCCTGCCCGCACGTTCGGCGGTAAATTTATAAACCAGCCCGACCAGCATGGTCATCACCAGGAAGCAGACAAACAGTAAAAGATAAAACTGCACAAACAGCTTTTTCATTGGATCTCACCGCAAAAACGCTATGTGCAGAATATACATGAAAACCCTTCGAGTTTTTCACGTCTGTCGAGCGTGTTATATGGCTTTCGCGCTGTTTTTTACCTTGGCGATGAGTTTTTCGGTCATCGCCAGTCCTTCAGCAATATGCGTATCAATCACATCCGTCCCGTATTCGCTGATGAGGTCCAGCAGTATTTCGTAAGACTGGATGAGTTCCAGCAGGTCAAAGAGCGCTTTTTGATCGGTTCGTGAGGGGGAGACGTGGTTAAGGGTTGCCTGATTAACAATCCACTCAAGATTGGTTTTTATCGCTTCTACCTGACCGTAGCTATACATATGTCATGGGCTTAAATCCTCATTTCAAGATTTATTGGAGAGATGTCGTGAAAGCTTCACGGCGAAAATGAGTAAAACGATCGCAAGAGCGGGGCGAGCTGAAGAAAGGAGAGTCGAGAAGGTAATTATGGAATAGTTCGCGTGCTTAGCAAGTAAATTGTTGCGCAAACGTAAAAATAAACATACGAAAGAGAAGGCATCGTCGCGCAATGCCTTCATTTCTTTCAGGTTATCTTCTCAGGTTTCCCACGCATGTGGGGCAAACAGATAACCCTTATTACGCACGGTTTTAATGCGGTAGGGCTCGGTGGCGTTATCCTGCAGTTTTTTGCGCAGACGCGAAATCGCCACGTCAACGCTGCGGTCCATTCCGTCATAGCTCACGCCACGCAGGTTTTTCAGCAGCGCGTCACGGTCCATAATCTGTCCGGCATGCGTTGCCAGCTCCCACAGCAGGTCAAAATCTGCGGTAGAAAGGGCGATAAGTTCGCCAGAGAGCAGCACCTGACGATTAATCGGATCAATAGACAGCGTCCCGAAGCGCATCGCTTTGTGCGGCGTCAGAGACGGCGCCGGTGCTTCGCGTTCGATACTGGCGTGCTGGCGTAAATGGAGGCGCAGGCGAGCAAGCAGGACGGCAGGCGGTGTGGTTTTCAGAATGTAGTCATTGGCACCCATCTCCAGCGACAAAATGTGGTTCATATCGCTGTCCAGCGAGGTGAGCAGGACAATAGGGCCCTCCCACCGGGCGCGCAGGTCACGGCAGAGCGTCATGCCGTCTTTGCCTGGCAACATGATATCCAGCAGCACCAGATCCGGGTTTTCACGGACGACCACCTCTTCGGCACGATCGCCGCGAGGTTCAACAATGACGTCCATATCATGTTTACCCAGATAGGCGGCGATCAGCTGCCCGACTTCGGGTTCGTCTTCAACATAAACAATCTTATTCATACAGCGTCTGTTTTCGTGAAAAAAGCCAACATACACCGCGAAACCTTAACCTTCCATTAATCTTTCTAAATTAACGCCGGTTCCGTAATTCTGGCTGTTATTCGCTTTCACTAGCGCAGCGGACGGCCACCGTCCACGGCAAAGGTTCTGCCGGTGACGTAGCAGCTGGTGAGCAGGTAATCCACGAGGTCGATGACCTCTTTCTCGCCGGGGGCGATTTTCATGAGCGACTTATTCAGCGCCTGCTGGCGATACTCTGCATCATCGTTTTCGTTAAACAAAATCATCGCCGGGGCGATGGCGTTCACCTTCACCTCCGGGGCGAGCTTGCGGGCAAACGAGCGGGTCATGTTATCCAGCGCGGCTTTACTGGCCGCGTAGGCGATGTGCTTGTCGCTGCCGCGCTCCACTACATAATCGGTGAAATGAATGATGTCGCCCGCAGCGTGCCCGTGGCCGCGCAGCAGGTCCTGCAGAGCGTGGTTAAGCAGATAAGGGGCATTGACGTGGATCTGCAGCATGGAGGAGAGCGTTTCGCTAAGTGACGTACCGGGTTTTTCGGCACGCCATGCGCTGGCGTTATGGATCACGGCGCGCAGACCCGTCGTGGTGGCTTTTACCGTTTCCGCGAAAGCCAGAATGCCTTCATCGGTTGAAAAATCAGCCTGAATGCAGACCGCCCCCGCTTTGCGTAACCCTTCAATCGACGGGTATTCCGTACGGTAGCTGACAATGACCGGATGGCGAAGGTTGAGAAAGTGATGGGCGAGGGCGAGGCCGATACGGCGGCCTCCACCGGTAATCAGTATTGGGCGAAGCGGTGCATTTCCCATCGTATTCTCCTTTACAGTTCAACAATGGGAAAGGCGATGCTATCCCATTAACATCCAGGTTGCCGGTAGGGCAGCAACCAGTAACAGTCCAATCAATGCCATCTCACGGCGTTTCAGCGCGTTCTCCAGCTGATGCGTGCGGCGGGCATAGATAAACACCAGCAGACCCGGTGCGTACAGCACTACCGACAGTAGCAGATGCATAGGACCGGAAGCATACAACAACCACAGGCCGTAAATACAGGCTCCGACACCCACAACATAATGCGCCGGGCGTGTGGCAATTTTTAACAGATACGCACCCACTAAGAAATAGGGTACCAGAATCATCTCCGAGGCGATGGTCAGCAGGGTGTTATAGTCTGAACCTGTGAGCCAGATCAGCACCAGACAGACCTGAACGCTGATGTTGGTCAGCCAGAGCGATGCCGACGGCGCGCTGTTTTGGTTTTGACGGGCGAACAGGCGTGGAAACGCTTTGTGCGTCGCGGCCAGGAAAGGCACTTCAGCCGCCATGATGGTCCAGCTCAGGTACGCGCCGCAGACGGAGATGATAAGGCCAGCCGCAATCACCACGTCGCCCCAGGGGCCGAGCATTTTCACCATCAGCCCTGCCATTGACGGGTTACGCATTTCAGCCAGTTCAGGACGCGCCACCACGCCCAGCGACAGCAGCGTTACCAGCAGATAGACCCCGAGCGCAGCGAGTACGGCCAGCAGCGTGGCGCGGCCCACATCGCGTTTATTTCGGGCTCGGGCAGAAACCACGACCGCGCCTTCTACACCGATGAACACCCACAGGGTAATCAGCATCGTGTTTTTCACCTGCTCCCAGACGGGGACGCCCAGCGCAACGCCGCTGAAATCAAGCTTAAACACGTCCATACGGAACGCAATGAAGGCCAGAACGATAAACAGGCCGAGCGGAACCAGCTTCGCGAGCGTCGCCACCAGGTTGATGCTGGCGGCCGTTTGTACGCCACGTAACACCAGCCAGTGGACGAACCACAATAACACCGAGGCACCCACAATAGACTGCCAGGTATTTCCGTCGCCAAAGAGGCGCAACTCAGGCGTGTCGGTAAAGAAACTGAGCGCCGAGAAGACGATTACCAGATAGGAGACGTTGGCGATAACGGCACACAGCCAGTATCCCCACGCGGAACAGAAGCCAATCAGCTCGCCGAAACCTTCACGCGCATAGGTGAAAATACCGCCGTCCAGATCCGGGCGAATGCGGGTGAGCAGCAGCATAGCGAAGGCCAGCAGCAATATTCCGACACCCGTAATGCCCCAGCCAATGATGAGCGCAGAAGGGCTCGCGACTGCCGCCATATTTTGCGGCAAACTGAATACGCCCGCACCCAGCATTGAGCTTAAAACGAGTGCAGTCAGAGCACTCAGGCCAAGTTTCTTTTCCATTGGCTTCCTGTTATGAAAGGTCAAAATCCAGAATAATTATTTCGCTCAGGCGCATAAAAATGGTGGATCACACTAAGGCGCGGGATTTTACGGAGTGTAACGAAAGCATGCAATGACGTGAGGCAGAAATTCAAAAAAAGTAACAAAAAAAGGCGGCATTGCGCCGCCTTTCGTAAACGACTTTTGTTACTTGTACAGATCGGCGCTGATGGTCACGTTGTTACCACGTTCCTGCCACTGGCGGGTGATGTGGTAGTACTTCGCACCTTTCTTCGCCGCACGCTTCGCGACCTGGTAAGAGACTTCCGTCATGTTGCCGTAGTTACCGGTAAATTTGATGCTGTCGAACGGCACCATCTGCGCTGCAGTGGCGTTGTTCAGCTCTTCAATTTTGGTACCGTCCGGCAGCGTAACGGAGTAACGGCCACCTTTCGTGGACTGCGTTTCAAAGAAACGACCCACTTCAGCGCTTGGGGCCGCCGTCGTTGCGACGCCTGGAATTTCAACTTTCTTCGCGGCTTCGCCGCCTTTCGCTATCGCCGCGCGACCCGCTTCTGAATTCGCCGGGATGGCATCCGGGCTTTGCAGAACACGTTTTTTCGCATCTTTTTTATAGATGAACGCGGTAATGCGCTGGTTGCCACCCTGGTTAGCATCGACCTGACGCACGATGTAGAAAGAATAAGCTCCTTTCTCTTTCGCGGCTTTGGTGATGGCATCGTTCACTTCTGGCTGGCTGCGGTAAAAGCCCTGAACGGTGACGGTGTCGTAGGGTTCCAGCTCAATCGCCTGATCTTTCGGCAGTTCAACAACACCGTTGATCACGCGGTTTTTCGGTGCGTCAGCTTTTGGCGCATTGTCTTTGAATAGCGCGATGGTCACGCGCAGGTTACCGCTGTTGCCGTAATCTGACTGGTCAACGACATAAAACGAGGCCGCCCCGTTTTTATCAGCAGCTTTTGATGCAGCGGCGACGGCGTCGCCAATAGAATTATAACGACCCACAATGACCGTATGGTCAAAAGGTTTTAACGCTGCCGCTTGCTCCGGCGTTAACTCTGTTGCGGCATTCGCAGACAGGGCGGTCGCGGAAAGAAGTGCGGACGCCAGGAGTGTGTTCTTAAGCTTCATAAAAATGATCCTTCGCCTTGCGCAAACCATGTACTGGTATTGTTGTTAATTTGAGACGGTCCCGATTATTGCATTTAAAACCCGTCGCTGTCTGCGCCATTTTTCACTGCCTGTGCTCACTGAATCACCTTATTCGATAACATTTAGTGATATGTTGAAAAAACACGCGTTTGACAAGTAAAACTGATAAAGCATATGACTTTTACAAGTTAATTTAATGTTAATAAGTTGTTCTCTTACGGCGCTATATCATGTTTTTACCGCTTCGCTTGCGCGATTTATCGGTTCCGGCGATGAATTTAAGGTAAATATCACTGTCAGTGACGCCGATCGCTTATTTTTCACAGATAAAGTAAGAAATAGTGTTTTCTGGCGGTAGATCACGGGCGCTATTTTCAGTAGGTTATAGACAGTTTGTTACTGTTTTATTTTCCGGGGTTAATCATATCTCGTCGCTGGTGCGATGGTGAAAATTGATACAAATCGCGGGCATTTATCGATAAACCATCATCAAGAACCGATGGAAGGGAAAACTATGCGTATTGGGGTACCAAAAGAACGGTTAGCCAATGAAACCCGCGTAGCGGCAACACCGAAAACGGTGGAGCAACTGCTTAAGCTGGGTTTTACGGTCGCGGTTGAAAGCGGCGCGGGCAAACTGGCGAGTTTCGATGACGAGGCCTTTATCCAGGCTGGCGCGGAAGTGGTCGACGGTGCTGACGTCTGGCAGTCTCAGGTGATTCTGAAGGTCAATGCACCGGAAGAGGGTGAGATTGCGCTGTTGAATCCGGGGACAACCCTGGTGAGCTTCATCTGGCCTGCACAAAACCCGGAGCTGATGGAGAAGCTGGCAGCCCGTGGCGTGACCGTAATGGCGATGGACTCCGTGCCGCGCATTTCGCGCGCGCAGTCGCTGGATGCCTTAAGCTCCATGGCAAACATCGCTGGCTACCGCGCCATTGTTGAAGCAGCCCACGAGTTTGGTCGCTTCTTTACCGGTCAAATCACCGCCGCGGGTAAAGTCCCTCCGGCGAAAGTCATGGTGATTGGCGCGGGCGTGGCGGGCCTTGCTGCAATCGGTGCGGCAAATAGCCTGGGCGCTATCGTACGTGCCTTTGACACCCGTCCTGAAGTAAAGGAACAGGTTCAGAGTATGGGAGCCGAATTCCTTGAGCTGGACTTCAAGGAAGAAGCCGGCAGCGGCGATGGTTACGCGAAGGTGATGTCCGAAGCCTTTATCAAAGCCGAAATGGAACTCTTCGCCGCTCAGGCGAAAGATGTCGACATTATTGTCACCACAGCGCTTATCCCGGGTAAACCTGCGCCAAAGCTGATTACCCGTGAGATGGTTGATTCCATGAAGCCGGGCAGCGTGATTGTCGACCTGGCCGCCCAAAACGGCGGTAACTGTGAATATACCGTACCGAATCAGGTGACCACGACCGCTAACGGCGTGAAGGTGATCGGCTATACCGATCTGCCGGGCCGTCTGCCAACGCAGTCTTCTCAGCTGTACGGCACTAACCTCGTCAACCTGCTTAAGCTGCTCTGCAAAGAGAAAGACGGCAACGTCACCGTTGATTTCGACGATGTGGTGGTGCGCGGTGTGACCGTGGTCCGTGAAGGTGAAATTACCTGGCCTGCGCCGCCTATTCAGGTTTCTGCTCAGCCTCAGGCGGCACCAAAAGCGGCGCCTGAGCCAAAAGAACCTGCTAAACCGGCTTCACCGTGGCGTAAATACGCGATCATGGCGCTGGTAATTATTCTGTTCGGCTGGCTGGCTGACGTCGCGCCAAAAGAGTTCCTCGGCCATTTTACCGTCTTCGCGCTCTCCTGCGTCGTAGGCTACTACGTGGTGTGGAACGTCTCCCATGCTCTGCATACCCCGCTGATGTCGGTAACCAACGCCATCTCCGGGATCATCGTGGTGGGGGCGTTACTGCAGATTGGTCACGGCGGCTGGATCAGCTTCCTGAGCTTTATCGCGGTGCTGATCGCCAGTATCAATATTTTCGGTGGTTTCACCGTGACTCAGCGCATGCTGAAAATGTTTCGTAAAGGCTAAGGGGTAGCATATGTCTGGAGGATTAGTGACAGCCGCATACATTGTTGCTGCAATCCTGTTTATTTTCAGTCTGGCGGGGCTTTCCAAACACGAAACGTCTCAGCAGGGGAATAACTTTGGTATCGCCGGGATGGCGATTGCGCTGATTGCCACCATCTTCGGGCCGGATACCGGCAACGTAGCGTGGATCCTGGTGGCGATGATCATCGGCGGCGCGATTGGTATTCGTCTGGCAAAACGCGTTGAAATGACCGAGATGCCGGAGCTGGTTGCCATTCTGCACAGCTTTGTGGGTCTGGCCGCGGTGCTGGTGGGCTTCAACAGCTACCTGTATCACGAACCGGGTCTGGAACCGATTCTGGTCAATATCCACCTGACTGAAGTGTTCCTGGGTATCTTCATCGGTGCGGTGACCTTCACGGGCTCCATTGTCGCGTTCGGTAAACTGCGCGGGAAGATCTCCTCTAAACCGCTGATGCTGCCAAACCGTCATAAGCTGAACCTGGCGGCGCTGGTGGTGTCATTTGTTCTGCTGGTGGTCTTCGTGCGTACCGAAAGCGTCGGTCTGCAGGTGCTGGCGTTGCTGGTAATGACCATCATCGCGCTGGCATTCGGCTGGCACCTGGTGGCATCCATCGGTGGTGCGGATATGCCGGTTGTTGTCTCAATGCTGAACTCCTACTCCGGTTGGGCGGCAGCGGCGGCAGGCTTTATGCTGAGCAACGACCTGCTGATCGTCACCGGTGCGCTGGTGGGTTCTTCCGGTGCGATCCTGTCTTATATCATGTGTAAGGCGATGAACCGTTCGTTCATTAGCGTAATCGCCGGTGGTTTCGGGACAGATGGCTCTTCTTCCAGTGCTGATGAAGAAGTGGGTGAGCACCGTGAAATTTCTGCGGAAGATACCGCAGACATGCTGAAAAACTCGCATTCCGTTATCATCACCCCTGGCTACGGCATGGCGGTGGCACAGGCGCAGTATCCGGTTGCGGAAATCACCGAGAAGCTGCGCGCGCGGGGCATCAAGGTTCGCTTTGGTATTCACCCGGTGGCAGGGCGTCTGCCGGGCCACATGAACGTGCTGCTGGCGGAAGCGAAAGTACCTTACGACATCGTGCTGGAAATGGATGAGATCAACGATGATTTCGCCGACACCGACACCGTGCTGGTCATTGGTGCCAACGATACCGTTAACCCTGCTGCACAGGACGATCCGGGTAGCCCAATCGCCGGTATGCCGGTTCTGGAAGTGTGGAAGGCGCAGAACGTAATCGTCTTCAAACGTTCTATGAATACCGGTTATGCCGGGGTGCAGAACCCGCTGTTCTTCAAAGAGAATACCCACATGCTGTTTGGCGATGCTAAAGCCAGCGTGGATGCGATTCTGAAAGCGCTGTAAGTTGCGCTGAAACGAAAAAACCGCCGAATTTGGCGGTTTTTTTATTGTCGGGCGGCGTCAGGTGTTAATCGTCTTCCGGATCGTCCAGCTCAACCGGCGTCTGGTACTCATCCGGCTTAATGACCAGCAGGTCGCAGCGCAGATGGTCGATCACCTGTTCGGCGGTATTGCCGAGGAAGGCGGCAGAAATACCGGTCCGGCCAATGGTGCCCAGCACCACAATCCCCGCCTGCAGGTGTTCCGCCAGGTCCGGGATCACCTCTTCAGGCAGCCCTTTTTCCACGTGGGTCATTTTCTCATCAATGCTAAATTTCTGGCGCAGCGCTTTCATGGCCAGCAGATGCTGACCGCGGATCGCGTCGTTGTACACGCTCGGGTCAAATTCAGGTAGCTCAATGGCAATGTTAATAGGGGTGACCGGATAGGCACCTACCAGGTGCACTTCAGTATGATTGACCTGGTCGGCAAGCTGGATGGTCTCCTTCACCAGCTTCTCGTTCAGGGAGTTGTGGTAATCCTCTTCGCTAGCGAGGTTTACCGCCACAACGGCTTTCCCGCCTTCAGGCCACGGCTGGTCTTTCACCATCCAGACCGGGCAAGGGCATTTGCGCAGCAGGTGCCAGTCGGTCGGGGTGAAGATCACGGATTCCAGCTTGTCGTGCTGGTGCGCCATCTTCAGCAGCAGATCGTGCCCACCGGCGACAACTTCCTGGATGATGGCTTCGAAAGGTCGGTTGTGCCAGACCACTTTAATATCAATGGGAACACCCGCTTCCAGGTAATACTTCGCCTGTTCTCGGATCCACGCGGTACGCTGGCTGATGACGCCCTGACGCATAGCGGTTCGCTCGTCAGGCGACAGAAGGGTGGTCATCTCATACGAGAAGTCATAGATCGGCAAAAACGCTTTGATTTTGCCACCAATCCGTTGATGTAAATACACAGCACGTCGTAATGCCGGCTGATCGTCCTGGTTCGGATCGATAGCTACCAGCATGTTTTGATACTTGGCCATACAGGTCTCCTTACTACTGTCACCACAGTCTGTAATTAAAAGAGTAACCTATATATCCTGAATGAAACAGAGGGGAGGTTTTGCCAGATCAATAAATCATGCAAATTTATTGGTTCGTACTGCTGCATGATGAATGTAAAGATTTTCTTGGGCTTCAAATCGTTATGGGGGCGCGTCAGGGGCATATTGACAAGAATCCTCCTGTTAATAACAGCAACCTGGTCCTTATCCATATCACCGTTCCACTTTGCACCGACCTCATAAACCATCCGTGAATCCTCATGTCCCCTCGGTGTCGCTACAAACGAAGGATGTGCACATGCATAAAGTGACCAGCAGGCATGGTGTGTCTCGACTGATGGGGACCGTTCTCTGATTCCTGCCCTACGTAATCCATTCTTCCATCCGTAGGACAGAGAACCTGCCTTTGTTGTCGAGCGCTGGTCGGTTACAAATACTGTCCTGATGCGCTGCGTTTCGGTTTTTCCATGTTCGCGGCGATTTTCAGGTTGCTGTTTTATCTTAGATAGGTTGTACAAGAGTTCTGCTCTTTCAGAGCATCACTTTATGTAGCAATCGCTTGCTGGGAAGAGAAACCGTTTACGAGCCAAGGTTTGTGGCAGCGAAATAAATTTAGCCGCTTTTATTCGTCGGCATTACCTGGTGTCGTTGCCCAGTAAGCCAGGGAGAGGGCGCATGGACAGGATGTGCAAGGAATAAATATCATAATGATACCAAATTTTAGTAGGGTGATCAGCCTTAGTCTGATGTTTCTTTTTATGATAGAAGTTATCTGACACATTTAATCGAGTAAAATTCATGAAAAAGATCGTACTTGCATTATTTATCACTACAGTAAGCCTTTCAGTTCATGCCACTGATAACACGAAATCCTTGTCTGATGAGGTGTTATCATATCAAGCCGAACTAATTTGCAGTCCTAAATTCAGAGAAGAAGCCGCAAAACCAGACTTTAAGATTAAAAAAGGATTGATTAACGCAACTGATCCTACTCCTTTCAATGAAGACGTTCTGAAAGCTTATCAGGAAGTAGTGAAGGAACATCCGGGGATTGAGAAAATCGTAGTCGACCCTAAAAATGTTGACGCGTGTAAACCAAACGTCATTGAAAAATACCGTAAAAAACATCCGCTTTAAAAACGAACTGACCAGAGCTTAAGCCAGGCTAATTAAATTTAAATGGTATGGTGTGTATCTTTACGAGATGCTCGACAGGCTAACGTTTACAGGCCGTACCATATAACTTTTGGACGTACTTGAACTTTTATCATGATACGTCGATAAATTTACCGAAGTTAGCGATCCCCATTACATCGAAATGGCAGTGACAAACTACAAATGACAATTGTTTTCATCCCCGCATTGATAGCTATCTTGGTTGCAAAAGAACGGGAATCTGGTCGTGCACTAACGCAGCAAGAGAAAGGAATGCTCCACTTTGGAGGGCAGGGCATTCAGCTGCAGTGGCAGATGAAGCGATAAATGCTGTCGCGGCTGTATACGACAAAATATACAGATCTGCTAAAAGTTCGGTAAAATTTGCTAATGCCCTGGCCCGTTTTGCGCCATTACCTGACGTTGTATTCTCTAATGTTAGCCCCGTTAATGCTATATATGCCTGTTCGCTTAATCCGCTTGCCATTTTTATCCGTAATAGTAGCGGTTAGGGTGCTGCAGCGAATGGAATGACTCTCATCAATAACCAGCCTAATGGCTTCTAAAGGATCTTCTACCTCAACAAGATCCACAGTCTTATCCAGACCGAATGGCACAAGGTGGAAGGCTGTTTTCCCCGATGATTTTCTGGTTATTTTCACGGGATACAGTACGTCTCCACTTTTATGAATAAATTCAAGGCGTTCAATGTAAATCATGGCGATTCTCCTGGTTTGTCTGCATGAATATACAAACCGAAGATAGGAGATACAATATAAATAAATAGGGAAATCTAAAATAGCCTAACATGACGTGTAATACATTGAATTATTTGCGTAATCTTATAAAGCGCATGCAAAAAATCGAATCGTTTACTAGCCTTATTGCCAGCTGACGTGACCTGCGCCCTATGACTCAAGAAACGGTTATGTACGTACGCATTCCGAACACCTGCTGTTCTCTCATTTCGGAAGTCATGTGGCTCTCTTGTTTCTTTATAGGATCACGTCGATTAACTCCGGCCCCTGATTTTTCACATTATCCCCGATGCGCGTCACGGCGTTCCAGGTGAACTCGTCGGCGGGTACTGCTCCGTTGGCAGCAATCTCTTCAGCTTCTTTCCCGCCTATATCCTGCCGCATCCACTTGCGGGCAGCTTCTGATCGCAGAACCAGAGGACGACGGTCGTGAATGTCGACCAGGCCTTTATCCGCTGCAGACATCACGATAAGAAATCCCTCTGATTCATCACCACGCTCAAATGGCGTGCTGCCGACCGCTGCCATGAATATCGGCTGGCCACCTGCCCGATGAATGAAATGGGGCTGCTTCTTGTCGCCTTCCTTTTTCCACTCAAACCAACCGTCTGCAAAGCAGATTGCCCGGCCATACTGCCACAGAGGTTTAAACATGCTGCTGGTGGCGACCGTTTCGACGCGCGCGTTTATCAATGGTGCTTTGTCCCGCCAGCCTGGCGCGTAGGATCACAGGACCGGGTCAAGATGCAGCTGCTCGTCGCGTTCGCTCACCAGCAGAATTTTAGTACCGGGCGCGACGTTGTACCGGCCAATCGGCTCCGGGTCGTATGCGATGTCATGGTCGTCTTCGTCGGCAAGATATAGCAGGTATTCTTCACGGGGTTGGGCTTGTGCAAAACTTCCACACATAAAAAAACTCCAGTCAGTCAGAATGAAAGTAAAGGGCAGGGAGAAAAAGTCGCGCGCTGGTAAAGTCTTACAAACGGATCGGTGGGGAATATGCACTTGAGGGGAGAGAAGGTAAAGCGACACGTTGCGAAACGGGAAGTAGCAACGCAAAATTGGAGGATGTTGGGCGGCGAAATGAGCTGCTGGGGGAGTTTTTAGGGCGTTTGATTATCCTACATTCTCCGTAATCGTCTGATAACGAACCAAAATGTCATTTTTCTTTGATAACTTATTGAATGTTGAAGGGTCTACATACCATATTTATAAGTCATGAAAATTTATCAGAGGAAAAGCACCGTGGTCGTCACCGCGATAAACGCAATAAACAGCAGCACCATCACTGCTATCGCAAAGGTCGTGGAGTCCTGGACGTAGGTTTTTTCTTCCCCCTTCATTGGGCCGACAAGCATGATCCAGATGAAGATAAAGGTCACTGAGGCAATCACGACTGAAACGAAAAACAAACTTTCTCTCAATTCATAACCTCAACGAGAACCTTTCGGGCGCTGTGTGGGGACGTACTTCGGTGAAAATATCTTGAAACGGAAGTGATTACACCAGACCAATAAATCACAAGAATTTATCAGTCTGGTCATCAATATGCGGAGTGTTACGCCACGTTACGGGCGTGCCCGGCAAGAACGGCCAGCGCTTCACCGTTTTCGATAGTGATGTATTTACCCTTAACGGCCAGCATCCCGCTTTTCTGGAAACGACCCAGCAGACGGCTGATGGTTTCCACGGTCAGACCCAGGTAGTTGCCGATATCGCCACGCGTCATCGTCAGACGGAATTCACGCGGCGAGAAGCCACGCTCGGCGAAGCGGCGGGAGAGGTTGTAGATAAACGCGGCCAGGCGCTCTTCGGCATTCTTTTTAGAAAGCAGCAGGATCATGTCCTGATCGCCTTTGATCTCACCGCTCATCAGACGCATCATCTGCTGACGCAGGTTAGGCATCTTGCCGGACAGATCGTCCAGGGTTTCAAACGGAATTTCGCAAACCATCGAGGTTTCGAGTGCCTGAGCAAAGCTCGGGTGGTGGCCCGTACCGATGGCATCAAAGCCTACCAGGTCACCCGCCAGATGGAAGCCGGTGATCTGCTCATCGCCCTGTTCGGTGATGGTGTAGCTCTTGATGGTGCCAGAACGGATAGCATAGAGCGATTTCAGTTCGTCTCCCGCTTTAAACAGCGTCTGCCCTTTCTGAATAGGCTTCTTACGCTCGATAATATTATCAAGCTGATCGAGTTCATGCTCATTCAGGGTAAACGGGATACAGAGCTGGCTGATGCTGCAATCCTGGCAATGGATAGCACAACCGCCAGACTGAATGCGTCGTATAATTCGCTTTTCCGGGATCATAGGTTTGCTCAAGCCTTAATTGATATTGGTCAATTTTAACATCTTTTTGGTAAGTACGTAAGCCTGACAAACCCTCAATAAGGACAAGAGACGACAATGCGTCGCCATCTTCTTGAAATTCCACAGCTTGATTATGGATTTTTAGCCTAACCGGTAGAAAATTAAGCACAAAAAGCCTGGGAACTAGAGCAAGAGATACCCTTCGTGACGCAGCAACCACTCTTTTCGCTGCACGCCACCGGCATAGCCTGTCATGGTACCGTTGCGGCCAATGACGCGATGGCAGGGCACCACTATGCTGACCGGGTTAGAGCCGTTAGCGGCACCCACCGCGCGTGCAGCGCCTGCGCGACCTAACTGCTCCGCGAGCTGGCCGTAATGCATGACCTGCCCGCACGGAATCGACCGCAGCGCCTGCCACACTTCGCGCTGAAAAGGCGTGCCAGCCGTGGCGGTCGGCAGAGTATCAATGATGCTGAGATCGCCTTCGAAGTACGCCGCAAGCTTGTCGCTCAGTCCACCCGGATTGGTGGCGCTGATACGTTCATAACCCTGCAGGCGGTAATGAATATTGAGCAGCTCTTCCATGCGGTCGCTGTGCTCTTCCCACTCAACGGCGCGCAGGCAAAACTGCTCGTCCGCGATCACCCACAGCGGCCCAAGCGGCGTCGCAATCTTATCTTCGAGTAATCTCAGCATCCTCATTCCTTTAGTTCAGCCTCGGGTATATTCCCGGCCCAATCGGCAGGCCGACAAGATACCACGCCACCAGCATCACCAGCCATACCCCTAAAAAGATAAGCGGGTAGGGTAAAACCAGCGAATAGTAGGTACCCAGTTTGGCCTCGGGTTTATAGCGCTGGAGGAAGCCTAAAAACAGCGGAACAAACGGCGAAACCGGTGCCAGCGGTATCACCGAGGAGTCCGCGATACGGAACAGGATCTGGGCAAACGCCGGGTGAAAACCCAGCATCATAAACATCGGCACGAAGATCGGGGCCAGAATCGACCAGATGGCGGAGCCGCTGGCGATAAACATGCACAGCAGGGATGACAGCAGCGCCAGGCCGACAAACGCCGGTACGCCGCTTAGCCCGGCAGCCTCCAGCGCGTCGGTCAGGCCCACGGCCATAAACTTGCCCATGTTGCTCCAGTTAAACATCGCCACAAACTGGGCCAGCGGGAACACCATCACGATAAAGCCCGCCATCTCTTTCATCGGCTCGATCATCAGCTGCGGCAGATCGCCCTGGCGGCGGATTTTACCGGTGGCGATACCGTAGGCGAGCGAGACGACAAAGAAAAACAGAATAATCAGCGGCACGATGCCCTGGATAAACGGCGAAGGCAGGACCGTATGTTTAACCGGATCGCGCAATATGCCGTTTTCCGGCACCACCATCAGCGCCACCAGCGCGATAAAAGCCAGCGAGACAATCCCCGCCACGCGCAGGCCAAAGCGCTGCTCTTTGCTCAGGGTTTCCAGCTTTTCATCACTGCGGCCTTCCCATTTGCCCAGGCGCGGCTCGACGATCTTATCGGTAATCAGCCCGCCGACAATCGTCAGGACAATGACCGAGCTTGCCATAAAGTACCAGTTGTCGATCACGCTGACGTGCATGGCCGCATCAATGGTTTTCGCCGCCTCCGTACTGATGCCCGAGAGCAGCACGTCGGTGGTGACGATCAGCAGGTTGGCAGTGAATCCACAGCCCACGCCCGCAATCGCCGACAGCAGGCCCGCCACGGGGTGGCGCCCGACGGCGAGAAAGATCAGCGCCCCCATCGGCGGCATGATCACCAGCGCGGCGTCGGAGGAGATATGGCTAAAGAAGGCGATAAACAGCACCATATAGCTGGCGTAGCGCGCGCTGACGTGAGAAGCCATCTTTACCATCAATGCGGGCAGCAGGCCCACGCGCTCGGCCAGCCCGGCACCCAGCACCAGCGCCAGAATGGCGCCCAGCGGGGCGAAGCCGCTGAAGTTTTTAATCACGTTGGGTAAAAACCAGTGCAGCCCCTCAACGCTGAGCAGGTTTTTCACCGCCACCAGGCTGCCGTCGGCCGGACTGCGCACGCTGACGTCAAAGGCGGAGAGCACGGCGGTGGCGACCATCAAAATCACAATCAGATAGATAAACAGCAGGAAAGGGTGCGGCACTTTATTGCCGATCCTTTCAACCCAGCCATAGAGCTTACCGGATGGGGAATGCGAAGGTATGGATGACATACTCATGGGCGTTCCTCGGGAGTGTTGTTGTGTTGTGTTTTGTTATTTTAAAGGTGACGGTGTCACGCCCCGTGGGATCGGACACGCGTACGGTTTTTCCTGTATTTGCTGTTCAAACTCTTCACGGCATTCTTTCAGCAGCGATGCGTCCTGCAGCAGGTTGAGCGCGGTTGCGCCCATCACTTTTCCGGCCAGCAGCATGCCTTTGTGGGCAATAGAGGTTCGCCCCTGAGACACCAGCTGCCAGGTGTGCAGCGGCGTGCCGACGGTAAAGCAGGGGCTGAAGCACTGGGCGACCGGCATTTTCCAGCTGACGTCGCCCACGTCGGTTGAACCTGCCAGCACGTTGTCGGTGACGGCGTAAGGCGCGACTTCATCCACCAGCAGCGTCGCCTGATGACGACGGGCAAAGGCTTTACCCGCATCGCCGCCCGTCGCGGCAATATTTTTCAGACAGTTTTGCAGATCGTTGGTCGTCAGCGTGGCGCGGATCTCGCGGGCAAACTCTCGCTCTTCGTCGGTCCACTGCGGCGTGCCGTAGTGCTGCAGGGCGCGATACATCGCCGCCTCGAGCGTGCGGTTCGGCAGGTAGCTGGAGCAGGCTTTATCAAAGCGACACTCGACGGTGGTTTCGGTCATCATTGCCGCGCCCTGGGCAATTTTCTCGATGCGCTCGTAGATCTGCTGTGCATCCGCCATCTCAGGGGCGCGGATCAGGTACAGCACCTCGGCCTGCGCCTGCACCACGTTGGGTGAAATCCCGCCGGTATCGGTAATGGCGTAATGGACGCGCGCTTTCTCGATGATGTGTTCGTTGAGGAAGTTGGTGCCGGTGGTCATCAGCGTCACGGCGTCCAGCGCGCTGCGTCCCAGGTGAGGAGAGTTGGCCGCGTGCGCCGCCACGCCGTGAAAGCGCCAGGCGGCCTGAATATTCGCCAGCGTGCTGACGTTAAACATCCCGGCAAAGGCTTCCGGGTGCCAGGTGACGGCGGCATCGACGTCATCAAACAGCCCTTCGCGCACCATAAAGGTTTTCCCGGAGCCGCCTTCCTCGCCGGGACAGCCGTAAAAACGCACCGTTCCGCTGCCGCCGTGCTGCTCCAGCCAGCTTTTCACCGCCACCGCGCCCGCAAGCGCCGCGGTGCCTAAGAGGTTATGCCCGCAGCCGTGGCCGTTAGCCCCCGGCGTGGCGGTTTGCGCGGTCGCGCAGTGTGCCTGCTGGCTTAACCCGGCCAGCGCGTCGTACTCGCCCAGCAGGGCGATAACCGGTTTTCCGCTGCCGAAGCTGGCGATAAAGGCATTTGGAATACCGCCTGCCTCGCGGGTCAGCGTGAAGCCTTCTGCTTCCAGCTCGCTGGCCAGCCGTTCGGCGGACCAGAACTCTTCAAAGCGGGTTTCGGGACGATCCCAGATCGCGTCGGCAATATCTGCTAACGTCCGACATCGCGTGTCGATCGCATCGGCAATAAAAGCGTAGTTCTCCTGCATTACACACCTCGCGTCCACGGGAAATTAAGCGCAGTTCGCGCCAGCGTTTCGATGGCGACAGGCATCACCTGCTCATCGAAGTCGAATTTTTCGTTGTGATGCCCGGCGCTCAAATCCGTGCCAAACACCATATAGGACGCCATGCCGCCGTTCTGCTGCACGCGGGCCATCATCAGCGTGGCGTCTTCGGAGCCCGCTGGCGCTTTCACCTTATCGATGGCGTGAACAACCCCGGAAACCCGGCTCGCCTGTTCGCGCAGATAATCCACCCACGCCGATGTCGGCGCGCTGGAGGTGGCAGCCCCCATCAGGCGCATCTCCGCGCTCACGCCGTAGAGCGCCGCCGCGCCGGTAATCACCGCCTTCGCGCGTTCAAAGACGTACTGATTAATCGCTTCGCTTTCGCCGCGGGTTTCAACCTTAATCAGCGCATTCGCGGGGACCACGTTGCGCCCGCTGCCCGCCTGCATCACCCCGACGTTCACCCGGGATGCGCCGTCGCTGTGCGGGGCGATGCTGTGCAGGGCGAGGGCGGCCTGCGCGGCGGCGAGCAGGGCGTTACGGCCGTCCTCCGGTTTACCGCCCGCGTGCGCGGCCACGCCGGTGAAGCTCACGTCGAACTTGGTGGTGGCCATAAAGTTATCGCTGCCGCAGATTACCGTCCCGGCAGGTACGCCGGTGCCAATGTGAATGGCCGTGAAATAGTTCACGTCATCCAGCGCCCCGGCGGCAACCATGGCGCGCGCGCCGCGCGTTCCTTCTTCGGCAGGCTGGAAGATCAGCTTGATGGTGCCGTTCAGCCGGGCTTCATTCTGCTTAAGCACCTGTGCCAGCCCCAGACCAATGGTGGTGTGGCCGTCGTGCGCGCAGGCGTGCATCATGCCCGGATTGCAGGAGGCAAACCCGTCGCGGAACGGGCGATGGCTGTCGTCAAGCGCTTCGCTTAAATCAAGGGCGTCCATGTCGACGCGAAATGCCAGGGTTGGGCCCGGGCGGCCGGTATTCAGGGTGGCGACAATGCCGGTGAACCCGCCTTCAAACGGCGCCAGCCATTTCTCAGGCGCGCCCTGCGCCCGCGCGCGGGCAAACTCTCGCGCCAGGGTTGTGTCATCGGGTAACCCCATCCGGCTTTCGGCATCGACCACGTCGCGGCCCATCGCCAGTGCGTAACCCAGCGAGTCCAGTATTTCCGCGACTTTCGCGGCGGTACGAAACTCTACCCAGCCGGATTCCGCAAAATGGTGAAAATCGCGACGCCACGCGCTCAGCTGCGGCGTTAACGTCTGGATGTACTGCGCCAGTGTGTCCATATCTGTTCCTGTCATCATTAAAATATGTGAACTGCTTCACGCTGTGATAGTTTTTACTTATCACTAACCGATTTTTCACAGTTTTAACCGTTCAGGAATTACCCTCGCACATCCCTTTCCATTAAAGTAGATGACAGTTTCTTTACTCTGATAAACAACGGTTATCGGTCGGGCTATGACATTCCAGATTAAATTTCATCAAATCCGGGCGTTTGTTGAGGTTGCGCGTCAGGGCAGCATTCGCGGTGCCAGCAGGACGCTGAATCTTTCGCAACCGGCGCTGACCAAATCCATCAAAGAGCTGGAGGAGGGCATGGCGGCGCAGCTTTTCGTGCGCAGGAGTAAGGGCGTCGCGTTGACCGAATGCGGTGAGGGCTTTTACCAGCGCGCCCGGTTGATTCTGGAAGAGCTGCGTGCCGCGCAGGATGACATCCGTCAGCGGCAGGGTGAGCTGGCCGGGCAGATCAACATCGGAATGGGGGCCAGCGTTTCGCGCACGCTTATGCCCGCCGTTATCACACGCTTCCATGCGCAGCATCCGCAGGTCAAGGTGCGGATAATGGAAGGGCAGCTGGTGTCGATGATCAATGAATTACGCCAGGGCGAGCTGGACTTCACCATCAACACCTATTATCAGGGACCTTACGACCAGGAATTTACGTTTGAAAAACTCTTCGAGAAGCCGTTTGCGGTATTTTGTCGCGAAGGACATCCGGCAACGGGGGCAACGTCGATTAATGAACTTCTGCATTATAACTGGACAATGCCGACGCCGCGGGGAAGTTATTATAAGCAGTTAGAAGAGGTATTTAGCCATCGCTCGCAAATACCGCGAATTGGTGTGGTCTGCGAAACATTTTCTTCCTGTATTAGCCTGGTCGCGCAAAGTGATTTCTTAAGCATTTTGCCGCAGGAGTTGGGCTGTGACCCGCTTCTGGCGCACCGCCTGGTCATGTTACCGGTTGTCGAATCGCTTCCCAAAGCAGCATATTATTTAATTCAGCGCCGTGATTCACGTCAGACGCCCCTTGCTGAATCATTAATTACGCAATTCAGGAGAGAAGCGAGAAAAATAATCGTGGCGTGAAAGTGAGATAATAAAAAAACAGGATCTGCCCGACATCAGACAGATCCTCCAGTACACACAGCAGTGCGTCCTTTCGCCAATCCTGAGTATTATATCCATGAAGCAGGTATATTTAGGTATAACACCTTTTCCGCAAAATGGAAGGGTGTTGAGTGTTTGATTTTACGAAAATTTAACACAAATCACTTATTTCATTCTTGCTGAAATTTTAGTTAAGTCTTATTTAAATCCATTTTATAAATACTATATATATTCATCAGGTTAATATTTATGGCCCACGGCGGCCTGTAACGGTGATTGAGGCCTGTCTCTGGCGCAGGTATAGTACCGTCCTCAGTTGTAGCCGGAGGATATCCATGAACCCTGACGACAAATCCTTTTTTCTTGACGCCATGGAAGATGTCCAGCCGCTGAAGCGTGGCCCGGATATTCACTGGCAGCCCAGCCGCAATACGCGGACGCGCCAGGAGGTGGATAGCGAACAGCTGGATAACTTCCTTACGCTGGATTTTCTTGACCTGCTTCCCCTGGAAGAGCCGCTGGCGTTCCAGCGCGAAGGGGTACAGCAGGGCGTTATTGATAAGCTGCACTCGGGTAAATATGCCCGCCAGGCCAGCTTAAACCTCCTGCGTCAGCCTGCCGAACGCTGCCGTCAGATGCTCTATTCTTTTATTCGCCAGGCCGGACGAGACGGGTTACGCAATCTGATTATCATTCACGGGAAAGGGCGCGAGCAAAACTCGCATCCCAATGTGGTGCGCAGCTATCTGGCGCGCTGGTTAACCGAATTTGAGGAAGTGCAGGCCTTCTGCGTGGCGCTGCCGCATCACGGCGGCAGCGGGGCATGCTACGTTTCACTGCGAAAATCCGATGAAGCAAAACAGGAGAACTGGGAGCGACACGCCAAGCGCAGCCGCTAGCGGGCGATATTCTCGCCCGCCTGAAACTCAGAAGGTTTCCCAGTTGCTGTCGGTGGAGGCGTTTGCGGTTGCCGGGCGCAACAGCTGGGGCGTTTTCACGCTGGCCGGGCGTGGGGCTACCGCTTTTTCTTTGCCGTTCAGACGAAACGCGGCCACCGCCTGGCGCAGCTGCTCGGACTGATCTTCCAGCGCCGCCGCCGCCGTGGCGGATTCCTGCACCAGCGCGGCGTTTTGCTGCGTCACGCTGTCCATCTGCGAAACGGCCAGGCTCACCTGCTCAATGCCGCGGCTCTGCTCATCAGAGGCAGAGGAAATCTCGCCCATGATATCGGTCACGCTGGTAACGGCGGCGACGATTTCCTTCATGGTGGTGCCCGCCTCGCTGACCTGCTCAGAACCGGTATTCACCCGGCTGACGGAGTTCTCGATAAGCCCTTTGATCTCTTTCGCCGCCTGCGCGCTGCGGCTCGCCAGGGTACGGACTTCACCTGCAACGACCGCAAAACCACGGCCCTGTTCCCCGGCGCGTGCCGCTTCCACCGCGGCGTTTAGCGCCAGAATGTTGGTCTGGAACGCGATGCTGTCGATCACGCCGGTAATATGCGCAATTTGCTGCGAACTGTCGGCGATTTCGTTCATGGTGCGAACCACGTTATCCACGACGTGACCGCCGCGCGCGGCCGTTTCAGAGGCGTTTTTCGCCAGCAGCGTGGCCTGACGGGCGTTATCGGAGTTCTGTTTAACCGTCGCGGTCAGCTCTTCCATGCTGGCAGCGGTCTCTTCGAGCGAGGCGGCCTGCTGTTCGGTGCGAGCGGAAAGATCGTTGCTCCCTGCGGCAATTTCACCTGCGCCGGTGTAGATGGAATCCGTACTTCCCCGTACGGCGCTGACGGTGGTCACCAGCGACTGCTGCATCTCATGCAGGCCCGCGGCCAGCTGGCCCATCTCATTGCGACCGGAGATAGCGATCTCCTGCGTCAGGTCGCCCCCTGCAATGGCGCGAATATGGTTCATAATGGAGTGGAGTGGTTTTAACAGCAGGTGCTGTAACCCCTGCCAGATGACCACCAGAACCGCGATCACGGCCAGCAGAATTGCCGCCAGCGTCCACTGCATCTGCGTGAAGCTGCTCTGGTTCTCTTCGGTTGCCGCCTTCAGCAGGGTATTGTTTTCGGCGCGCCAGCGGTTATAGACCGCTTCCATCTCGTCCTGTGCCTGCTGGGCGTCCAGATCGCCATAGGCCTGATAGTTGTCGGCGCGCAGATACTCAATTGATAAACGCATGACTTCGTGCATCTGGTTCCAGGATTTCTGCATCTCGTCGGTCAATGCCGCCTCCTGGCCCTTAACCTGCGGCAGTTTCTGCCACTCTTTGTTATAGGCTTCGGCTTTTGCCAGCGAGTCGCCTGCGGTGCCCAGCAGTTTATTGATCGCCGCAAGGGAAGCCGGGTCACGCTGGTTTTTCAGGTAGCGGATCGCCACGCGGGTGACGGTGACGCGCGTTTTCACCAGCGTGTTCACGCTGTCGCTCAGGCTTTCCTGCTGGGCGTTGAGCACGCCGGAATTCTGGAAGTTATGGCGATCGTTGCTGACGGCAGAGTAGAACAACCCTCCCGTGACAACTTGCAGCAGACAGAATATGGTGAGGGCAAAGATAATTCCGGTAATCACGTGCAGATTTTTCAGCATAGCGGTCGTCCGTTAGAAAGGATGCAGAGGTACACCAATACTATCGTCGTATAGAATTTAAACTTTAATTTAACTCGCGCTTAACTAAGGGCTCCGGTGAGGAACCTGTTGTAAATCCGGATCATTTTTATGAGGAAGGTCAACATGAGCAGCATTGATAAAAGCGGGACGTACGCGCTCGGGACGCGGACGGTTAATCGGCTGGGCTACGGTGCGATGCAGCTCGCCGGGCCGGGCGTCTTTGGCCCACCGAAGGATAAGCAGGCCGCGCTGGACGTGCTGCGCGAAGCGGTGACGGCGGGGGTGAACCATATTGATACCAGTGATTTTTATGGTCCTCATATCACCAACCAGCTGATCCGCGAGGCGCTTCATCCTTACCGGGACGATCTGACGATCGTCACCAAGATTGGTGCCCGTCGCAACGACAAAGGCGCCTGGCTGCCGGCCTTTTCCGCACAGGAACTGACGCAGGCGGTGCATGACAACCTGCGTAATCTGCAGCTGGACGTGCTGGACGTGGTGAATCTGCGGATCATGTTTAGCGCACACGGGCCTGCGGAAGGGTCGATTGCTGAACCGCTCTCCACCCTGGCAGAATTACAGCAGCAGGGGCTGGTGCGGCATATTGGCCTGAGCAACGTCACGGCCACCCAGGTTGCAGAAGCGCAGAAGATGGTGCCGGTGGTGTGCGTGCAGAACATGTACAACATTGTGAACCGGGGTGACGACGCGCTGGTGGATCTGCTCGCGCAGCAGGGGATTGCGTATGTGCCGTTCTTCCCACTGGGAGGCTTTACGCCGCTGCAATCTTCCGGGCTGAAGGCTGTCGCGGATTCACTGGGCGTCACGGCAATGCAGGTTGCGCTGGCATGGCTGCTGCAGCGTTCTTCGAATATTCTGCTGATCCCGGGCACCTCTTCCGTGGCGCATCTGCGGCAAAACCTCGCGGCGGGGGAACTGCAGCTGCCGCCTGACGCGCTGGAAACATTGAATACGCTGATGGACTGATCGTCACAGGCGCAAAGCCCGACATGCGCTTCCGGGCTTTGCGCGTTTTAAATCTTCTGACACTTCAACGCGTTTGGGTTCGCTTCCGGAAATGGCCTTGATCCTTGTCCATAATCCGTAATACTGTATTTATATACAGTATTCAGCGAGAAAGGCATTATGGACACTCTCTTTTCTTATCAACCAAAACAAATCATTGAATTACCTTTATTTTTAGAACGTGTTGCCTGTGGGTTCCCCAGCCCGGCACAGGATTATGTGGAGGATCGTCTCGATCTTAACCGGCTGGCAGTAAGGCACCCCAGTGCGACCTATTTTATCAAGGTGAGTGGAGACTCCATGATTGGCGCGGGGATCGGCGATGGCGATCTGCTGGTGGTTGACCGCTCGTTAAATGCCGAACACGGAGATATCGTCGTGGCGTCGGTCGCCGGTGAGTTTACGGTGAAGGAGCTACAGACGCGCCCGGTTCTGAGACTGTTGCCACATAATGTCCGCTATCAGCCGATTACCTTTCAGTCCGAAGAGGAGCTGCAGATCTTCGGCGTCGTCACCCACACGCTTAAAACGCATAAACATGTTCGCGCTGGTTGATGTGAACAGTTTCTATGCCTCCTGCGAGCGGGTCTTCCGCCCCGATCTGGAGGGGAAGCCCATCGTGGTGGTTTCCAATAACGACGGCTGCATTATTTCACTGTCGCGGGAGGCAAAGCAGTTCGGCATAAAAATGGGGGAGCCGTATTTTAAATTCAAAGAAAAGCTATATCCGTCAAAAGTTTACGTCTTTAGCTCGAACTATGCGCTGTATGCCGATCTCAGCAGTCGGGTAATGCAGACGCTGACCGATCTCGCCCCGGCCATAGAGATTTACTCCATTGATGAGGCGTTCGTGAACGTTTCAGGGGTCAGTCACTGCCTGTCACTGGAAGCGTTTGGTCACCAGATGCGCTCGCAGGTCTTTAAAAATACGGGCTTAACCGTTGGCGTCGGTATTGCCCCGACCAAAACGCTGGCGAAGCTGGCCAACTATGCGGCGAAACGGTGGTCCGGCACCGGCGGCGTGGTCGATCTCTCAGGCCGCGAGCGGCAGCGTAAACTGCTGGAAAAGGTTCCGGTAGAGGAGGTGTGGGGGGTAGGCCGACGCATCACGAAAAAGCTCAACGCGATGGGGATCACCACGGCGCTGGAGCTGGCGGAGGCCTCCTCGTGGGTCATTCGCAAACATTTTAACGTGGTGCTGGAGCGTACGGCCCGCGAGCTTCGCGGTGAGCCCTGCCTTGACCTGGAGGAGTTCACCCCCACGAAGCAGCAAATTATCTGTAGCCGTTCGTTTGGACACCGTATTACGCAGTACGAGGAAATGCACCAGGCGATTTGCGCCTACGCGGAACGCGCCGCAGAGAAACTGCGCGGCGAGCATCAATACTGTCGTTTTATCAGCGTGTTTGTGCGCACCAGCCCGCATGCGGACAACGAAATTTATTACGGCAATCAGGCTTCGGTCACCCTGATGACGCCCACCAATGACTCGCGCGATATCATCCGCGCCGCCACGGAAGCGCTGGGGCGGATATGGCTCGACGGGTATCGCTATATGAAGGCCGGGGTCATGCTGGCGGACTTTTTCAGCAGCGGCGTCGCCCAGCTTAACCTGTTTGACGATAATCGCCTGCGCGCCAACAGCGCGGCGCTGATGGAAACGATCGACAGCCTGAATCATTCCGGCAAAGGGAAGATATGGTTTGCCGGGCAGGGCATTGAGAAACCGTGGGCGATGAAGCGGGAAATGTTGTCACCGGCCTATACAACGCGGTACGCCGATTTGCCGGTGGCGAGGTAGAGTATCGTTGCGTTATTTCTTTTGAATCAACCAGGTTGCCGCAGCCGCCAGCACGCCGATCAGCGGCATTTCGCCCGCACCGGCCAGGAAGTTATGACGATCGATCTCACTATTTTTACGGATATCGGCAAGGCGAGTAAGCGCCTCTTTTTCATCCGCGGCGCCGATCTCCTCGAACTGTTTTTCGAACCCCTGGGCGATGAGCTGTTCAGCCGCATCGGTGTTTGCGCTTTCGAGTGCTATGAGGTTTGGGCCTTTTTGGAAAAAACAGTACTCCGGCATAAGTGCTCCAGAAAAAGGGGATACGGTAAAAATACTCTATTCCTGGCGGTTGAAAAATGCACGTAATTTACGGGGGGAATCATCAGCATTTCTTTAGTATTTCAGGCAGTAACTGCTCAATCATGCTGACGACCTTTCTGACGCGCTGCGGAATAAAGCGGGCATCAGGATAAACGGCATAGAGGAAGCGATCGGGTAACCGCCAGTTGGGCAGCACCGGTACCAGCGTGCCCGCCTGCAGCGCCCTGGCCACGAGCGGTCGCTGCATGCCGCCGATACCCATGCCGGATTCCAGCGCCTGCAGCAGCGCGTCGCTGGTGTTGGCACGGAAAACGGTATTCACGTTGACCTCGACCGTTTCCTCGTCAGAAATCAGGCGCAGGGGGGCATCCAGTGGAATGCCGCTGAACCGCACGTGTGGGAGCGTCGCCAGCGCGCTGACGGCGTGTACCGCCTGAAAATCGGGAGCGGCAAACAGCGCCGCCTCAATACGCCCCAGCACGCGAGCCGCATGCGCCTGCGGAGGCTCGCTGCCCAGCCGTATCGCGATATCCACGCCCTCCGTCACCAGATCGGCAAGGCGGTCATCGAGAGAAATCATCAGCTGCAGTTCGGGATGCAGGCGCTGCTGCGCCAGCAGATGCGGTAAAAAGATCTGGCCCAGGCCGCTCGGTAACTGGACATGGACGCGTCCCTGAACGCTATGATCGGCAGGATGTAAACGCCTCTCCGCTTCCCCCATGGCGTCCAGCACAAGCTGCATATCACGCCGGTAACGTTCACCCTGTTCGGTCAGCTTCATCGTACGCGTCGTTCGGTGCAGCAATACCACACCAAGCGCTTCCTCAAGCGCCGCGATCTGTTGACTGACGGCGGACTGCTTAATCCCGGTCTGACGGGCGGCCGCTGAGAACGAGCCTGCTTCAGCGACGCGTAGAAAGGTAGAAATGGCGGTGAGCTTGTTATTCATTTAATGATTCTGCTTATAAGTGCCATCGATTTCAGGGAGTATTTGCAGAAAAAATAATATATCACACTGTGGCTGTCACCCTTTACGGAAAAACACCATGAGTAAGAGGCAGCAACACAACGTCGCCCTGGTCGCGGGCGCCAGCGGCATTGTCGGCAGGCAGCTGGTCAACACGCTCCTGAACCATCAGTGGGAGGTGATTGGCCTCAGCCGTCATGCCGGGTCGCATCCTGACGGCATTCCGATGGTCAAGGTCGATTTACTGGATGAACAGGACAGCGCCCGGGCGCTGCGCTCCCTGAACGGTGTCACCCACATCTTTTACAGCGCCTGGGCGAACGCGGCGAACTGGACGGACATGGTTGAGCCGAACGTCACCATGCTGCGCAATCTGGTCAGCACCCTCGAAACAGCGGCACCTTTGCAGACGATAAGCCTGATGCAGGGGTACAAGGTCTACGGCGCGCATCTGGGGCCGTTTAAAACCCCGGCGCGGGAAAGCGATCCCGGCGTGCCGGGGGCCGAGTTTAACGCCGCACAGCTCACGTGGCTCAGCCAGTTTCAGCGGGGAAAACGCTGGCACTGGAATGCCATCAGGCCGGGCGTGGTGGGGAGCGCGGTGCCGGGCAATGCCATGAACCTTGCGCTGAGCATCACCCTGTACGCCTCCCTGTGCAAGGCGTTGGGCTTACCGCTGCGTTTTCCCGGTTCAGAACAGACCTGGCACAGCATTGTGGATCATACCGACGCCGGGCTGCTGGCCGAGGCCACGCTGTGGGCCGCCGCGTCGCCTGCGGCACAGAATCAGGCCTTCAACGTAAACAATGGCGATATCTGGCGCTGGAGCGAGCTGTGGCCGCGCATCGCACGCTGGTTTGAACTGGACTCTGCGCCGCCGGTGAGGCTGTCATTTCATCAGCTGTTTAACGACTATCGCGGCGTATGGCGCGAACTTGCCGAAGAGCGGCTGGTGGAAGCGGATATTCTGCAGCTGAGCGACGGGCGGTTTGCCGATTTTGTCTTTAGCTGGGATTACGACATGTTCGGTGACGGGAGCAAGCTGCGCAGGGCGGGTTTTACGCAAATGCAGGCGACCGATGAGATGTTTTTCCGCCTGTTTGCGCAGCTGAGAGCCGCGCGGATTATTCCCTGAGAACACAGGGCGTCCTGATAACCGTCAGGACGCCAGGGGCTTACTCAACCGCTAACATATTGACGATCTCGGCCACGCTTTTCACGCTGTGGATGTTCCCAATCCCCGTGCCGAGCGCGATATAGCCTTCATCGGTGTTATCTTCCAGCATGCCCAGTCGCAGGCCCCGTAATCCTCCCATCGCCTTGCCCAGCGCTTCGTTGCTTGCGCCTGCTTTATCCATCGCCGCCAGTTTTTCCGCCAGCTTGCCGGGTAGAGAGCGGTAGTAATGGGGCACGGTCCGGAAAAGCAGCAGGTCCAGGCCGTTGGCGGCAACAATTTTCTCTTTGACTCCCTGCGGCACGCGGCTTTCTTCGCTGCTGATAAAGACCGAACCGGCAAACACGCCTTCAGCGCCTAACGCATGCGCCGCTCTGGCGGTGCGATTATCGGTAATGCCGCCCGCGGCCATCACCGGGATATGCTTCACGGCATCGGCAATCAGCGGCACGATGGAAAAGGTGCCAAGCACCGTTGCGGGCAACGTTCCGCCCTCGTCAAAACCGGTGGCGACGATAATGTCTGCCCCCATTTCTTCTGCGAGACGGGTGTTTTCCGGCGTTGGGTTGATGTCGCGGTAGACAATGGCGATACCTGCCTCTTTTAACTCATTGAACAGCGAGGGAATAATGCTGCCTTCCCCATAGCCCGTATACACCACGACCCTGACGCCTTCCTCTTTTACCACCTTAAGAATAGGCCCTGTCCAGACGTCATTAACGGCGGTAGGGATCAGGTTCACACCAAACGGTTTTTCGGTCAGCCGTTTGGTTTTTCGTATTTCTTCACGCATTTTTTCGGCGGTCTCTTCCGGCGTGGAAACCGTGGTATCGGCGGTTAACCCAGCGTTGGGCCCCAGCACGCCGACCCCTCCGGCATTGCTGACCGCAGCGACTAAACGGGCGTCAGTAAGCCAGGATAATGGTCCCTGAATAACAGGTTTTTCGATACCCAGGATCTGACAAATACGGTTATTTTTCATAGCAGACTCTCCCTTACGTTTGAATGGGGAAGAGTGTAGGGCGCACTATTGTTAGGAAAAATAGCCAAAAATATTCATCACTGTTATAAGATTAATAACAATAACTTTATCCTGCTCGCGGCAAAAACATCCCTTATGCAAATAAACCTCTTTGAATCTATTCGAATTTTTATTGAAATTGTCGAGTCAGGCAGTCTTACCCAGGCGGCGGAGAATCTGCAGGTCCATCGCCCGGCGGTCACCAAAGCGCTGCAGCTTCTTGAGCAACACAGCGGCACGCGGCTCCTGCAGCGCACCACGCGTCGGATTAGCCTGACGCCGGATGGAGAAGCCTTTTATCGCCGGAGTAAACCCCTGCTGGCGCAGGCGGACGAATTACTGGAGTCGTTTGGTACGGATCGGGCAATACATGGCCAGCTGAGAGTCGATATGCCGGTCTCGTTTGCAACGCTGCGGGTGATACCCAATCTGCCTGATTTTTATCGTCAGCATCCCGGGATCGACATCATTCTGAGCAGCTCTGACCGCCGTCGGGATATGCTGCGGGATGGACTGGACTGCGTGCTGCGGGTGGGTGAGCTGGAGGACGGCGATTATATTGCGCGTAAAATCGGGAACATCAAAATCACGACCTGCGCCAGCCCGGCCTGGCTGGCAAAACACGGTACGCCAGAAACGCCGGATGATTTACGCAAGCATCAGGCCATCAACTGGATTAATAACCGCAGCAGACACATTCATCCGTGGACGTTTACCACGCCAGAAGGCATCGCGGAGATTACCCTGCCCGGTAAGCTTGTCGTGGATAACTCCGAGGCCTACATCGCGGCAGGCCTGGCCGGGCTGGGGTTAATGCAGGGGATGAATCTTTTTCTCCAGCCTTACATAGACCGCGGTCTTCTGGTTGAAGTCTTGCCAGGCTATCGCTCGCCGGACCGCAAGCTGTCACTGCTCTATCCACACCGTCACCTCTCCCGCAAGGTGCGGGTTTTTACCGAGTGGCTGGAGAGTCTTGTGTGAAAACGGCCAGCTCGTGGCACAGCGCACCAATTTGTTCCACGGCGTTCAGCAGGCGGGGCGTGGGTTCGTTTGCGCAGTTCAGCCGCAGAAAGTGCGTTAATTCGGCGGCAGGGGAAAACAGGGGACCGGGGCTGACGCCTATACCCAGCGCCAGCGCGCGACGATGCACCTCCAGCGCGTTGACCTGCTGAGGCAGTTCTACCCACAGCAGGAAACCGGCAGCGGGCACGTTAACGCGTGTACCGGGTGGAAAGCTCGCCTTGACCTGCGCCACGACGGCGCGAACGCCCTCTGCGATTCGGCGCTTCAGCCGCCGCAGATAGCGATCGTAGTCGCCGCTCGCCAGAACGTCGCTCGTCGCCGCTTCCAGCAGCGGCGCACCGGCCCAGTCTCCGGCCATGCGGGCCTGCAAGACCTGTGGGTAATAGCGTCCGGCGGCAATCCAGCCGATTCGCCACCCGGGCGCAAGCGTTTTAGACAGGGAGCTGCAGTAGATCACATTTCCGTTCTGGTCGAATGCCTTGCAGGCCGGAGGGCGTTGCCCCTCGCCGACCAGGTCACCGTAAACGTCGTCCTCAATCAGAGGAATACCGGCTTCTTCAAGCAGAGAAACCAGTTCCTGCTTGCGCGCGACGGGCATGCTGGCACCCAACGGGTTTTGCACGGTGGGCGAGGCCAGAACGGCCGCGGGGCGGTGGCAGCGGATGGCGTCCGCCAGCGGTTCCAGCAGCAGGCCTTCTGCAGGGTCGGTGGGGACCGCTAAGGCCTTCAGGCCTAAATCCTCCAGCAGCAGGAGCGTACCAAAGTAGGCGGGCTGCTCAATCGCCACCACATCTCCCGGCTGGCATACGGCCCGAAGGGCCAGGCGGAGCGCCTGCGTCGCGCCTGCGGTAATAATGAGATCGTCCGCGCTGAAACGGGCTCCCCACTGCGCAGAGCGCGCGGCAATTTTACTTCGCAAATCCCGCCTTCCCGGAGGCAGGCTGTAGCTCTGTCCATGTGCGTCCAGACGACGGCCCGCAGAGTGTAACGCCCGCTGGAGCGCATCTCCCGGCAGCCACGCGGGATCGGGCAGGGCGGCGCCCAGCGGGATCAGCCGGGCTTCTGCACTGCTGAACAGCGACCGGGCCACGGCGGACATCGTGACGGGGACCGGGCCGGGTGAGGAACGCGCGGGCTCCACGCGCGGAGGGAGGCTGGTCTGGCGGATGTAATAGCCTGAACGCGGACGCGCAACGATCAGCCCTTCAGCCTCAAGGCAGCGAAGGGCCTCCAGCGCCGTCGGGAGGCTAACGCGCTCGCGTTCGGCCAGTTTGCGCGCGGAGATGATCCTGTCACCGGCGCGCAGCGCGCCGGACGTAATGGTAAGACGCAGCATATCCGCAATACGGCGATAGTGAGGAGAGGAGTGGTACGGCGCAGACATGGATAACTGTTCAGGCTAATTTTCGATGAAACTGACTATACAGCCAATGATGTGTGCCATCTATAGTGTCCGGCATGTTCAGGACAAGGAGGCATTATGCACAGCGATAATTTCAACATTTCCACCTATTTCAAGCGCATAAACTACACCGGACCGGCGGCTGCCGATACGGCCACCCTGCATGCGCTGATGCGCCATCAGCTCTTTTCCGTTCCCTTCGAAAATCTGGACGTGCAGGCGGGCAAAATTGTCTCGCTGGCGCCAGACGAGATTGCCGATAAGGTGTTAAAGAAAGGGCGCGGCGGCTACTGCTATGAGGTTAACGGGCTTTTTGCGATGGCGCTGGAGGCGTTAGGGATACCTTACCGCTTCGTGGCGGCGCGCCCGATGTTCTACCCCGCGCGGCGGCCGAAAACCCATATGGCGCTCATCGCCGAGGTGGAGAGCCGCCAGTGGCTTTGCGATCTCGGGTTCGGCAGCTACGGCATCCGCGCGCCAATGGCGCTGGACACGCTTGACGTGGAAATCACCCAGGATTTCGACACGTTTCGCCTGAGCCGCAGCGCGGAGGGAGCGTATTTGCTTGAGGCGAAGGTTGAGGGAGAGTGGGCCCGGCAGTACGGCTTTGATCTCACCCCTCAGGAATGGATTGACTTCGTTCCGGCCAACTACCTTAACTCCACGCACCCGGATGCCATCTTTGTGCAGAAGCGGGTGGTGGTGCAGCACAGCCCGGAGGGACGCCAGATTTTACTGGGCGATATGCTGAAAACCATTACGGCGAACGGCACTGAAACGCGGAAACTGGCGGAGGATGAAATCCGTCATGTCCTGAAAGACCGTTTTGCGCTAACCGCTGCGTAATCTGCCGGTGAACGGTAGGGCCTCAGCGCGGTCCGTCTTCTGCGGCTTTGCGCTGGGCTCCCCGCTGTAACAGCAGGCTAAACGACGCGGGTAACACGGTCAGCGTCACCAGCGTCGCAGCCAGCAGCCCGCCGATAATCGCATAGGCCATTGGGCCCCAGAAAACCTGGTGAGAGATCGGGATCATGCCCAGAATGGCGGCGCAGGCGGTCAGACAGATGGGTCTGGCCCGGTGCTCCGCCGCTGCCATAATTGCGGCATCATTTGCCATCCCCTGAGCTAGATTGCTGTCAACCTCGCTAATCAATATCACCGCGTTACGTACGATCATCCCCGCGAGGGCGATGACGCCCAGCAGCGCGACAAACCCCATCGGCGTGCCGCCGGGCAGCATAGCCAGCACGATCCCCGGTAAACCAAACGGGGCCATCAGGAGCGCCAGTAGCATCCGGGAATATCGCCGCAGCTGGAGCATCAGAAGCAACAGCATGATGACCAGCGTCACCGGAAGAACGGTAAAGACGGAGCTGTTCCCCTTATCCGATTCGGCGACCGCGCCGCCTTCTTCAATGCTGTAACCTGCCGGCAGGCTCGCGCGCAGTTTATCCACCGTCGGACGCAGCGCGGCGGATACCGCTTCAGCCTTCAGCCCCGGGGCAAGGTCGGTTTGCACCGTGATAAAGGGCACGCGCTGGCGGCGCCAGATGACCGGATCGTCCACGCCCCAGACCGGCGTCGCGACGGCGCTGAGCGGAATTTTTTTACCGTCATTCCCCTGAATCGTGAGCGAGGAGAGGGTGGCGGTGCTGTGGCGAGCGCTGTCCTCGGCCCGCAGCACCACGTCGACAAGGCGGTCGTTATCTCTGATGGACGTGACAACGCTGCCGGACCAGACGGTATTCAGCGTGCGGGCGAGGCTTTCTGACGATATTCCCGCCGCTCTGGCCGCCGTCTGATTCACCTTAAGGGTGATGACCCTCTCCGGCTCTCCGGCCGTCTGGTTAACGTCGCGTGAGAACGAAGACCGGCCAATCGCGTCCGTGAGACGGTTCACGAGGGCCCGGACCTGCAGATAATCCGGCCCGCTCACCCGGTATTTGATGGGCCAGCCGACGGGAGGCCCCAGCTCAAAGGGCGACACGCGGGTGATGATGTCGCTAAACTGCGTCGCCAGGATCGTGTTGAGCTGTGCGTGCAGACGATCCCGCGCCGCAAGATCCTTCGCGACCACAACCATCTGGGCGATGTTTTCATTTTCCAGCAGCACGTCCATCGGCAGGTAAAAACGGATGGCGCCTGAGCCAACGTACGTCGAAAAGCGATCGATATTGCTGTTGTCGGCCAGCGCTTTTTCCAGCTTTTCCACCTCTCTGAGCGTTTCCGGCTGCGACGCGTTGGCCGGAAGCGTCAGGCTGACCAGCAGCTCGGGCCGGTCCGAGGCGGGGAAAAACTCGCCCTGCATAAACGTCGTGCCGTACGCTGACAGCCCCAGCGCGGAAAGGGCGAGCAGCACGGTAGCGACTCGGTGACGCAATGCCAGGCGTAAAAGCCGTCCGTACCCGCGCGCGATCCTTCCGGGTTCTGCCGCGTGATGTCTGACTGTTTCCGGCAGCAGCCACGTGCCCGTTAGCGGGGAAAACAGGATCGCGACGGCCCAGGAGCAGAGCAGGGCAATGAGCACCACCGCAAAGAGGGAAAAACAGTATTCACCGGCGCTGGAGGCCGCAAAACCAACGGGAATAAAACCGGCAATCATTACCAGAGTCCCGGTGAGCATCGGGAAGGCCGTCGTTTTGAATGCATAGGTGGCCGCGTGCCGACGGGAATCCCCCGCTTCCAGCCGGGAGACCATCGTTTCGACGGCGATCATGGCGTCATCCACCAGCAGGCCCAGGGCGATGATCAGCGCCCCGAGCGAGATACGCTGAAGGCCAATACCTGCAAGCATCATGCCGGCAAACGTCATGGCGAGCACCAGCGGAATAGCCGTCGCCACCACCAGTCCGGCCCGTAAGCCCAGCGAGACAAATGAAACCGCCAGCACGATAACAACGGCTTCGATAAGCACCCGGATAAAACCGCTTACCGCGTCACTCACCACCGCGGACTGATCGGCAACTTTCACCATCTCGATACCGTGCGGCAGCCCGGCGCTGAGGGCCGCCATTTTTGCGTTCAGCGCAGCGCCGAAACGAAGCATGTTGCCTGTTGGCGCCATCGACACCGCCAGCCCGATAGCCGGCTTGCCGTTCACCCGGTAGGCCGGAGCCGGTGGCTCGGCGATTTCGCGGGTGACGGTGGCAATATCGGTCAGCGGAATATAGCGATTGTTAACGTGCAGCGTGACGGCGCGTAAGCTCTCTTCGGTGGTGAGCGCTCCGCTGACCTTGATCGCCATGTTCTCTTTTTCGGTACGCATCGTTCCTGCCGGAACAACCGCATTTTGCGACCGGAGGGCGTCGGCAACTTCCTGAATATCGAGCCCCATCCCGGCCAGGCGCGCCGGAGAAAAGGCGAGAACCCACTGCTCCTGCTGTTCGCCCAGCAGGGTGGTTTTGCCTATATCCGGCAGGGACATGAGCTCGCGCCGTATTGTCTCTGCGCGATCCCGCACCTCCCGCAGCGTGAAGCCTTCGGGAATAAAGGCGTAAATTGTGCCGAACGTGTCGTCAAACTCGTCGTCCACGGCAGGACCCTGCACCCCTTCGGGCAGGGACGGCGCGATATCCTGCATTTTTTTGCGAACCTGATACCAGATATCGGGCACGCTTTGCGGGGGCGTATCGTCACGGAGGTTGACGTGGATAACGGTGCGCCCGGCACGGGTTTCACTTTCGAGATAGTCCAGCCAGGGCGTTTCCTGCAGCTTTTTTTCAAGCGTATCGGTCAGCAGGCGGGTGGTATCCGTCACGGAGGCTCCCGGCCACTGCGCGGAGACGACGGCCGTTTTAATGGTGAACGCCGGATCTTCGTTACGCGGCAGCTTCTCATAGCAGAACACGCCCATCGCAATCACCAGCAGCATGAAAAAGCTGACCATCTGCTGGTTCTTCAGCGCCCAGGCGGAGAGGTTAAATTTGGCTTCCGCTCCGGTACTCATGGCTGAACCTCCCCTGGCACCACCGGCTCGCCGGATCGTAATGTGCTCACGCCCGCCGTAATCACCCTGTCGCCGGGCTCAAGGCCGGAGGCAATCATGACGGAGGAGGCCGTATAGCTCGCGGGCACTACCGCGCGCAGCTGCGCCTGCGACCGCGGGGTAATGACAAAAACGGCCGGTTTGTCGCCGACGCGGGTCAGCGCCGACGCGGGAAGGGTGTACCCGTGCGGGGATGATGATGGCAACGTAACGGTGACGCTGGCGCCCAGCGCCATGGCCTCCGGCGGGTTTTGCAGGGTGGCTCTGACGCGCCATGTGCGGGTCTGAGGATCGGCCTGCGGGGTAATATCCCGCAGTACGGCAGAGGCCTGTACCGACGGGTCGCTGAGGAGGGAAACCCGCAATTCTGTCTTATCCAGAGGCGGGATCGCATCCGGAGTAGCAATATCAAACGCCACGTCGCGGGCTTCCCCGGTCGCCAGCGTCAGCACGGACTGGCCGTCGCTGACAACCTGCCCCGCTGAGGCGCTCACGGCCGTGATGACGCCCGCTTGCGGCGCGATCAGGCGCGTCCAGCCGAGGCTTTCGCGAGCATTTCGCCACGCGGCCTCGCTGCTTTTTAAGCGCGCGCGGGCGACAAGCCAGTCAGCCCGGGCGCTGTCGAGCTGCGTGCGGGCGATAGCACCCGTTGGCATAAGCTTTTGCATTCGACTAACGTTAAGCGCGGCGACCTGGGCAGAGGCTTTGGCGCTTTCATAGTCGGCCGCGGCGCTGTCGAGCTGGTTTTGCCCGGTCGTATTATCAAGCGTGGCCAGCAGCTGTCCGGCAGTGACCCGGTCGCCAATATCAACGCTACGCGTCAGTATCCGGCCTCCGGTACGAAAGCTCAGGGTCGTTTCATCATGGGCATGGATCTCACCGGTTCTTTCCAGCGCGGGAGGGGATTGGGTGGAGCCAACGACGACGTAGCGTACCTTACGCACTGGGTCAGGTTTGTTTTCGTGTTTATCACCGCAGCCGGTCAGCGGAAAAATCGCCAGCGCAAGCAGGGCCAGGGGAAGAAAATGCAGCCAGGAAAGGGTGCGCGCCACGCCGTACAAATGATGCAGGCAGTGGCGGAGGGAGAGAAAAAATTCGTCTGACATAACGCCGCTCCATAAAGGGAATGGCGTTATTAAATGCGCGCTACATCGAGAAAGATTCGACGTTCTGTCAAGGCTGTATCAAGAGTGGAAATTTTCATTACCGGACGGGTGCCAGGGCAATACGATGCGTACGGCGAGGCCGCCAGTTTCGGATAATGACGCGCTAATCTCACCCCCATGCGCCTCGCAAATTGCCCGGGCGATGGACAATCCGAGGCCGCTACCGCCGGAATGCCGCGCGCGGGACTGCTCCTCGCGGCTAAAGCGTTTAAACATTTCCGGTAAAAACTGGGGCGAAACGCCCGGCCCGTCATCGGTAAAGTCGAGAGTGTAACGCCCGCTGGCGTAACGCAGCGCCACATCAAGATGTCCGCCCTCGCGCCCGTAACGTAGCGCATTTTCCATGAGGATGGTAACAACCTGTCCCATACGGAACGCGTCGCCTCTGAAGGGACTGGTGCGCGGGTTACGCAGCGTTATCCGGAAATGATGCGCATCAGCCTGGGGCATGATCCAGGCAGCCCGCTCCTGAATCAGCTCATCCAGACAGAACGGCTGGTTCTCCAGCACAAGGTTACCTGCGTCGGCGAGCGAGAGAAGGTGGAGCTCATCGGTGAGTCGGTTGAGATGCTGAAGCTGTTTCATCACCATGCCCAGCTGTGCCGGGCTGGCATCAAACACGCCGTCTAACATGCCCTGCAGACGCCCGATGGCGGCCGTCAGGGGCGAGCGCAGCTCGTGCGCCATCGCGACGTGCGAGGCGCGGAGCTCTTTTTCATAGCGGGCGAGTTGCCCCGTCATGGAGTTAAAGTCGGTCGCAAAGCTGACCATTTCCGCTGGCGCATCCTTGATGAGCTCTGCCTGACGGCCAAACTGCCCGTCGGCGACATCCTTTGCCGCATCGCGAAGGCGGCTGAACTGCAGTGCCAGCGGTCGGGCGTGTTTGAGCCCCATCACCACGATAAACGGGATCATCACCAGCACCAGCAGGGCCACCGTAACCCAGTCCGCAGAGGCGATGGATGGCGTGGAATAACTCAGCCCCCACCAGGTATCCACAATCGAGTGGAAGCGGGCCGGATCGGCCTGTGGGTTCTGGCTGAGCGTCAGAAATTCCTGCCGGACCGCCGGTGGCATCCTGCCCATGATCCAGTAGTTCTGGACCGCATAGCGCAGCCACATGCAGGTGGCAATGACGATCACGCTGCCGATAGCCAGCGCCAGGATGCGCGCGCAAATCCAGCGCCACAGAGAGGAGTGCCGGTTTTTTATCATGGCTGTCTGAACCTGTAACCCACGCCGCGAACGTTGATCAGCACGCCGGAGATGCCCACCGCTTCGAGTTTTCTACGCAGGTTATAAATATGGGTGTCGACAACGCGCTCCAGCGCCTCGCTTTCCGGCAAACAGTGTTCCAGTAAATACTGGCGGGAAAACGGGTGTGCAGGCGAGCGCAGCAGCGTTGCCAGAAGCGAGAATTCCGTTGGCGTAAGATCGAGCATCACGGGCGCGTCGCCGCCGTTATCCACGCTCGCCACAATGGCGGCGACATCCACCGCCAGCGTTTGCCAGCGAAGGATCTCTTCGTCAGCCTCTTTTTTACTGCTGCGCCGCAGCACCGCCTGCACCCGCGCCACCACTTCGCCCGGATGATAAGGCTTCACAACGTAATCATCGGCACCGTAACGCAGGGCGCCAATGCGATCGGGAGTATCCCCCATGGCCGTAACCATAATCACCGGCACATCGCTTTTACGACGCAGGCCAGCCAGCACTTCGGTGCCGTTAAGCCCCGGCAGCATCACGTCCAGCAGAATGAGGTCTGGCTTCCACCGCTGCGCCATATCCAGCCCGGAATGACCGTCCCCGGTAATGGTCACGTCGTAATTTTCCCGCCGTAAATAGGCTTCGAGCACGCCGGCCGCATCGGCGTCATCTTCAATAATCAGCACTCTTCTGGACAACATCCGTTCACCTTGACCATTTCTTAACACTATCCCGACGATTCATTGATTCAGCCAAATCATACTGCGCCAACATTGTGTGGCCGTCCTGTATCAGGAGACGCCAGCGTCTGTATGGAGAGCAGTATGATAGCGATAAATAAAGTCCTGTATATGTCCGTCCCGCTTCTGATGGCCGTGGCTTCCGGCGCGCAGGCGGATGATGGCACCGCTTCCGATTCCCTAACCGTCGGGCTGGGAGGGCAATACGCCCCGCGTTACTCAGGCTCAGACAAGCAGGTGTGGCAGGTGGTTCCTGTGCTGCAGGGACGCAAAGGCGCTTTCTTCGTTGATGCGCAAAAAGGGGTGGGGTATGACCTGCAAAATGACAGCGGCTGGTATTTCGAACACACGCTGGGCTACGACTTCGGAAGGGCTGATAAAAATTCTGGCTGGCGTGAGGGCGCAAACAATCTGAAAGGGATGGGGGACATTGATGCCACCCTGAATACCGGCCTTGCCGTGGGCTGGCAGGCCGCGCCATGGCTGAGTATGGAAGGCAAAGCGACGCTGCCGTTAACCGACAGCCAGGGGGCAAGCTATCAGGCCTCCGTTACGCTGATCCCGGTACAAAATAACCAGGACACGATCGCCTTGCAGTCTGCGGCCCTGTTTGGCGACAGCCGTTACCTGAATACCTGGTATGGGGTCAGCGAGCAGCAGAGCCGCCGCACCGGCTATCGCCGCTATGCTGCGCCGGGTGGATTTTACGGCGTCGACACCAGCCTGACCTGGAGCCATCAGTTCGATGCCCACTGGGGGACGGTCCTGAGCGCGGACTATACCTGGCTTGGCGACCATGCAAATGACAGCCCGATAGTGCTGCGGCGTAATGAGGGGTCTGCAACCGCCGCTATCACCTGGACATTCTAAATTCGTGGATCACGATGTGAGCGAGGGGGCGAGAGGATTACTTCTTCTTATCCATCATCGCCTTTAAATCGGCAAACGGGTTAAACGTGGCGACGCCCACGTCTTTTTGCGCGTCTTCCCCGGCGACCACGGTGGTGCCGTACCGATCCGCTTCGGTGTATTTCGAATGCTCGTGATCGTGGCAAAACAGGCACAACAGCTCCCAGTTGCTGCCATCTTCCGGGTTGTTGGTATGGTCGTGATCGATATGGTGAACCGTGAGTTCGCGAAGATTGGAATAGACAAACTCGCGCGAGCAGCGTCCACACACCCATGGATAGATTTTTAATGCTTTTTCGCGATAGCCGCTTTCCAGCCGCGCGTAGTTTTTGGGGATCAAAGCCATTGCCGGTTTTACCTGCCATGAAAAGAGTGGGGAAGATTATATCCCATTATGGGGCGGAATGAAGAACCACGCTATTCTGTCAATTTATTTGATGCTTTCCGTTAAATAAACGGCATTTATTCTTATCGGGTAATGCGTAAAGTGGACAGAACGCAACGTATTATCAGGAAAAATGGTTATGAAAAAGATCGGATTTTTATCCTTTGGTCACTGGACGCCTTCGCCGCAGTCGAGCACGCGCTCGGCGGCAGACACGCTGCTGCAGTCTATTGATTTAGCCGTGGCGGCTGAGGAACTGGGGGCAGACGGCGCCTATTTCCGCGTGCACCACTTCGCCCGACAGCTTAGCTCGCCGTTCCCTCTGCTGGCCGCTATTGGTGCAAAAACGAAAACCATCGAAATCGGCACCGGCGTGATCGACATGCGTTACGAAAACCCGATGTACATGGCCGAGGATGCGGGCGCGGCGGATTTGATTTCCGGCGGTCGCCTGCAGCTCGGCATCAGCCGCGGCTCCCCGGAGCAGGTTATTGATGGCTGGCGTCATTTCGGCTATGTCCCGCAGGAAGGGGAAAACGAGTCGGACATGGCGCGCCGTCATACCGAGGTGCTGCTTGAGGTGCTGCGTGGGGAAGGGTTTGCCAAACCGAACCCGCAGCCAATGTTCCCGAATCCGCCGGGGCTGCTGCGCCTGGAGCCGTATTCTGAAGGGCTGCGCGAGCGTATCTGGTGGGGCGCAGGTTCCAATGCGACGGCCGTATGGGCCGCAAAGCTTGGAATGAACCTGCAAAGCTCAACGCTGAAGGACGATGAAACCGGTGAGCCGTTCCATATTCAGCAGGCAAAACAGATCCGCGCGTACCGTCAGGCCTGGAAAGACGCAGGGCATACGCGCGAGCCGCGGGTGTCGGTCAGCCGCAGTATTTTTGCGCTGATGGACGACCGTGACCGGATGTATTTCGGTGCCAGCCGCAACGACAGCGATAGCGTGGGTTACCTCGATGAGAAAACGCGCGCCATCTTCGGGCGCAGCTATGCCGCGGAGCCGGACAAGCTGGTTGAACAGCTGAAAAAGGACGAGGCAATTGCCGAAGCCGATACGCTCTTACTGACCGTACCGAACCAGCTGGGTGTGGATTATAATGCGCACGTGATTGAGTCTATTCTCAAGCATGTCGCACCGGCAATGGGCTGGCGCGAGTAGTTCCGCTATCAGCCTTGAGATCGTAATGGAAAATCTGGCCCTCTGGTATCGCCGTTTTGGCGAGCCAGAAACCGTTCTGCAACCTGAAACCACGCCCCCGGGCGCGCTTGCGCCGGGACAGCTCCGCGTGCGGATGCTGTTTTCTCCGGTGAACGCGTCCGATCTTATTCCCATCACCGGCGCCTATCGCCACCGAACCCCGTTACCGGCGATCGCGGGGTATGAAGGTGTTGGGGTTGTCATCGAGGCGCCCGCCTCGTTTAAGCATCTGGTGGGTCAGCGCGTCCTGCCGCTGCGCGGTCAGGGAACCTGGCAGCGCTATGTTGATTGCCCGGCAGAGTATGCGATACCCGTTCCGGACACCGTCGACGCACAGCTGGCCGCGCGGGCCTATATCAACCCGCTGGCGGCGCAGATGATGCTGACCCGCTACCCGCCTCGTGGAAAGCGGGTCTTGCTCACGGCTGCCGGATCGGATTGCGCCATTCTGCTGGGGCAGTGGGCGCGTCAGGCGGGGGCGGAAGCGGTGTATGGCATTCACCGTTCTGCCGTGCATGCTGAACGGCTGGAAGCGATGGGCATCACGCCTGTCGCGCAGCATGACGCAAACAGAATCGGCATCGTCGCCGCCCGTAGCGATATCGTCTACGATGCCATCGGCGGACCGCTTGCGGAAGCGATCCTCAGCGTGATGCCCGAGCAGGGCATGTTTGTCTGCTACGGGCTGCTCTCCGGGCAAGCCTTTACACAGCGGCGGCCTGCGCCGCGCGTGGCGTGGTTCCATATCCGAAACGGTCTGGATGCGCTCGGCGTTGAGGCGTGGCGCGCGGAGTTCGAGCGCATCTGGCTGAGGTTGCCTGGCAGTGAGTACAGCGACGTTACGGTGTACCCGCTGGCGGAGTGGCAGAGGGCGCTCAGCGCTTATCGTGAAGGTGGAAGGACCCGCAAGCCCCTCCTGTCGATGGAGGACTGAGCGCTATTTATGGCTCATATCGCTCAGCAGCACGGCGATACTTTGCCCGCCTGCCGTCTGTTCCAGACCAATCTTGACGATAATGGTTAGCGGGACGGAGAGCAGCATCCCAACGGGCCCGAGCAGCCAGCCCCAGAATATCAGGGACAAAAAGACCACCAGCGTGGAGAGCCCCAGGCCGCGACCCATCATGCGTGGCTCAAGAATGTTACCGAACACAAGATTGATGACCAGGTATCCGGCAAGCAGGATCAGCGCGTCATAAAGCCCGCTGAAAACCAGCACCTGGAGGATAGGGGGGATCGCCGCCAGCACGGAGCCAATGTTGGGAATGTAGTTGAGCGCAAACGCCAGCAACCCCCAGACAAATGCAAAGCGAACGTCCAGCGCCAGAAGCATCAACCAGACGACAACGCCCGTCACCAGGCTAATGGCGGTTTTCAGCACCAGATAGCGGGAAACGCTGTCCAGCGCGCGTTGAATCGCCCCCATTCCTTCGACCGGACGGACCATCATCTGCTGCAGCTTTGCTGGCAGCTGCGGCACCTCCAGCAGCATGAAAACCACCGTTAAAAACAGCAGGAAAATGGAGGTCATGGCATTGGAAAGCTGCGCCAGCAGGCTGGTGACGATCGTCATCGCCGCGTTGGGGTCGATATATTTCAGCAGTTCTTCCACCGAGACTTCGATACCCGCCCGCTGCAGCCAGGGCTCCAGCTGCAGCAGGGGGATAGCCAGCGAAGAGCGGTATTTTGGCAGCGTTCGCGCCAGTTCATTGAGCGAGGTACCCAGATAAGCCACCAGCAGTACCATCGCCACAATAATGATGCTGATAAGCAGCGTGATGGCCAGCACGCGCGGAATGCGTAGCCGCGTCATGCGCTGCACCAGCGGGTTGAGGATCACCGCAATAAACAGGGCCAGAATAAAGGGCACAATAATGTCGGCGGCGAAGCGCACGCCTGTCAATATGATCACCAGCATGCCCAGCATGATGACAATTTTTAACCCGTTCAGGGTAATGATGGGTTTAGCCATGGTGACTCCGAAATTTTCTTTATATTTATAATAAAGGTGAAAGGCTTTGCAATAAACTAACCAAAATCAAACGGAGTGGGTAAAGAATTGCAAAGACTTTGAGTAAAATCCTGGCTTATGGTACAAATTCGGTGTGTTTAACTACCGAGGACAATTTTCATCCGCAAAGACGAGAAGCAACAACGCGGATAATTGTAATTTTATGGACAATATGTTCAGGACGTACTCTTCAAACAATACTGCTGTATACTCCACTTCTTTCTGCCTGCTTTCTGGTGAGCAACACTGGCGCACCGCACTATAGTCATTTCTTCTGCCTGAGCTGGCGCTAAGCGCTTAGCTGTCTGATTTCAATTCTTATTTTTGGGTTTGCTGCACGCAGCGGGCCACGATGGATTATATTCTCAAGCAGGAGAAAAACATGTTTTACTGGATTTTATTAGCGCTGGCTATTATCGCTGAAATTACCGGCACGCTGTCTATGAAGTGGGCAAGCGTCAGCGATGGCAACACCGGTTTTATTTTGATGCTGGTGATGATTTCACTGTCTTATATTTTCCTCTCGTTTGCAGTGAAAAAAATTGCGCTGGGCGTCGCGTATGCCCTGTGGGAGGGGATCGGTATTTTGTTGATTACGCTGTTCAGCGTGCTGATATTTGACGAAACATTAACAACAATGAAGGTCGCCGGTTTAACGACGCTGGTCGCGGGTATTGTGCTGATTAAGTCCGGTACCCGTAAACCTGGCAAACAGCAGAAGGAGCAGAACCATGCAACAGTTTGAGTGGGTTCATGCGGCCTGGCTGGGGTTCGCCATCGTGCTTGAGATCCTGGCGAACGTTCTGCTGAAATTCTCCGATGGTTTTCGTCGTAAATTCTACGGCCTGATGTCAATTGCGGCGGTTCTGGGGGCGTTCAGCGCGCTGTCCCAGGCGGTAAAAGGTATCGATCTTTCGGTCGCCTATGCGTTGTGGGGCGGTTTTGGTATCGCCGCCACGCTGGCTGCAGGCTGGGTGCTCTTCGGCCAGCGCTTAAATAACAAGGGCTGGATGGGGCTCATCCTGCTTCTTGCCGGCATGATCATGATAAAACTCGCCTGACGGTCATAAAGCCATCCTTTACAGGCAGCGAAATTCGCTGCCTGTATTACGCTTAGAAAAGCAAAACATGAAGAGGATGGCTGATGTATCGCACATTAAGCTGGCGCAATATTCCCAATGCGAGAACGTTGTTTGCCATGGTCTTTATGGCGGGCATCGGCTTAATCATTTCCGTCGTCGCACTCCTCTATCTTTCCCTGAATCTTATCAGCACCAAAACCAATGAAATTGATGAACACCGCACGGCGCTTTCCGTGCAGGGGGCTATTCAGACATCGGTTAACCGCGTCTCATCTCTGGTGCTTGACAACGCCGTCTGGGACGATGCTGTGCGGGAAGCCTACCGTCCCACGCTTAATACCGACTGGCTCTACGACTCCTGGGGCACCGGCTTTAAAATTAATAACCTCTATGACGGCACCTTCGTGCTGGATGAACATTTCAACGTCCTCTGGGGATCGTTTAAAAGTCAGCCTTTTCAGGAGACGAATCTCGATTTTTTCGGTAAGGGGCTGAAAGCCCTTATTGCTCAGCACGCGCGCGCCTTATCAGGCGATAAAAATATCTATGCCGGGATCAGCAAAACGCGAAGCGGCGTTGCCTTTGTGGGCATTGGGCTGATTCGCCCAATGGTCGGAAGATTACAGGTTACCGACGGAACGCGCCGCTATCTGGTGATTACCCGTCATCTGAACGCCAGAATCTTATCCGACCTGGGGGCGACCTTTCAGATCGATAACCTTCACTTTACGCCCGATAAAGTTAACGAGATGAGTATGCCGCTGCGCAGTTCGGCTGGGGAGCTGCTGGGCTATCTGAACTGGCAGGCGCGGCTTCCAGGGGCGCAGGCCGCCCGGGCGGCATCCTCTGATATCACGCAGATTGTTGTGCTGGCATCGGCTCTGATCCTGCTCTTTATTCTGGTGAGCAGCGTGGGGCTGTACAAGCTTGCGCGAGGAGAAAGCCAGGCACGTCTGGTGGCCAGAACGGACTGGTTAAGCCATCTGCCGAACCGGCGAGCGCTTATCGAGGCGCTGGATCGGGTGAGCTTACGCGGAGATATCGACGTCAAAAGCGTGGTGTTTATCGATCTGGATGGTTTTAAAGATGTGAATGATATCTACGGCCACAGCGTGGGGGACGATCTCATCGTGGCGATTGCGAAAACGCTGAGTGAACGGGTGCCGCCGGGCGGGATGCTGGCCCGCATGGGCGGGGATGAGTTTGCCATGACAATCGGCGGTGATGATGCAGAGGCCCGAGCCACCGCGTTTGCCGTTTCGGTGCTGGATTACCTCGCCACCCCGGTTCAGCTGGGGGAACGCACGATCCATATCGGGGCCAGCATCGGTATCGCCAGCGGAACTCTGATTGAATGCACCAGCTCAGAACTGTTTCGCCGCGCCGATATTGCCATGTATCACGCCAAAATGAGTGGGAAAGGGCGGATTACCCACTACGATGCGGAGCTGAACAGCGTCCGGGAACGCAAGCTGGCGATTGAAAATCAGATCCGTAGCGGTCTGGAGCGCGATGAGTTTGAGGTCTGGTATCAGCCGATCGTTGACGCCCGCACTCAGACAATGAGCAGCGTCGAAGCGTTGGTCCGCTGGCCGCGTCGCCCGGAAGGGCCGCTGGGCCCGGATACCTTCATCGCCATCGCGGAGACCAGCGGTCTGATTTACAAACTGGGCCAGTTTGTGTTGCAGCGCGCCTGTCAGGATCTCCAGCCATACGGTGACTTAAAGCTTTCCGTTAATATCTCTCCCGCGCAATTTCGCGATCCCGCCTTCGAAGACAAAGTGGCCAGCGTGCTGGAGAGTACCCGTTTCCCGGCCCACCGGCTGCAGCTTGAGGTAACGGAGAGCTATGTGCTGGAAAATCCGGATCGTGCCCGCATGGCAATAGCCAATCTTAAAGCGCTGGGTACCGCGGTGGCGCTGGATGACTTTGGCACCGGCTATTCCAGCATTGGCTATTTGCGGCGTTTTAACTTCGACACCATCAAGATCGATAAATCCCTGGCCGGGCTGGTGGACAACGATGAACAGGCAGCCGCGCTGGTGAGCGGCACGGTGCGGATCGCCAACGCGCTGGGGATGGCGGTGGTCGCCGAAGGGGTGGAAACCGAGAAGCAAATGAAACTGCTGCGGCTGGCTGGCTGCGATCAACTGCAGGGTTTTTGGTTCAGCCAGCCGATGCCGATTGAGTCAATCAGGGCACTACATCAGGTCAGACGATGCTGATTTATTGCTGTGCCAGCGCTTCCAGCTTGTCGCGAAAACCGGTCACGGACAAGGCCCGGTTATCTGCGCGCCAGCGATCTTTCGCCGCCGGTGCAGAGCTCTGCACGCCAATCAACTGCCAGCCGTTATCTGTTTTCAGCATTAGCGGTGAGCCACTGTCACCCGGCAACGTATCGCACTGGTGCGAAAGTACGCTGTTTTGCGCCCAGCCCGTCACAATACAGTCGGTGTGGGTGTAAAGCGTATCCAGATGGTCGACAGGATAGCCGGACTGCGTCACCTTTCGGTCAGCGGCTTTCAGGGCGGCGGTGAGTGCGTCTTTGTCGCCGTCAAATAACGGCAGCGGCGTAATGCCGGAAGGGGGGTAGCGCAAAACGATCAGGCCAAAGTCCCATGAGGCGGCCGCCGGTGGCACGATCCAGCCGTCACCATCCGGCTTCAGGCGTTTGCCGAGAGACGGATCGACACGGCCTTCAATACCGTGGATTTCATAGCGCCAGGTCCCTTTTTGCGACACAAACCGCAAGGCCACCGCTTTATCCGGCTTGCCGTTTGGCGGCGTTAACAGACAGTGGCCTGCCGTCAGGGCAAGCTGAGGGGTGATCAACGTCGCAGTACATAAGTTACCGCTGGCGGTTTCCAGTTGACCTATAGCATCCCAGGGCGCCTGGGTGGGATCGGTGACGCGCGTGCGGTCGTCATGATTGAAAAAAAGCGTCTTGAGCTCTTTCGCGCTAATGGTGTCATCACCGCCATCATCCGCATGTGAGAATCCAGAAAAAAGACCAAACGTTCCCAGTAACAACACAACAGATTTACGCATATCTCACTCTGGTGGGGGGTAATTATGATTATTAAAAGTGAACCCTATGAAAATACTATAGACGGGACAGCGCTAAAGTGGGAGTAAAATCAGCGTGCTACAATCAGGAAAGATAAAAATGGCTGGCAATGAGCGCGCATAAAATAAGCAGGATCAGAATCAGCTCAAACCGATAGCGTCGCAGCATACGCCCTCCGGATAAAAAAAACGGCGCGGAACCTGTCCGGTTCAGCGCCGGTTTACCAACGTGCCCCGAAGTGCACGGTTAAGCTTGTACTCTTACGCAGCTGGCTGTGCAGCTGGTTTAGCAGCTTCGTGTTTTACTGCTTTTTTGTGATGCTTTTTAGCAGCCTGAGCTTTCTGTTCTACAGCCGGTTTGGTCGCTTTTTTGTGATGCTTTTTAGCAGCCTGAGCTTTCTGTTCTACAGCCGGTTTGGTCGCTTTTTTGTGGTGCTTTTTAGCAGCCTGAGCTTTCTGCTCTACAGCCGGTTTAGCGGCTTTATGATGTTTCTTGTGATGGACAGTTTTTGCTGGCGCCGCGGTGGTCGTTGCAGCAGGTGCCGCAGCAGCCGGTGCAGCAGTAGTTTCAGCAGCGAACGCAGCAGAAGACAGACCCATAGCAGCGGCAACAACCAGAGCTAATACTTTTTTCATGTTCATACCCTCGAATTTGGTTTTTCATTTAACCCCACTGCGGGGCCGTTGAAATAACTATATCCCTGTAAATTCGGGGTTTCCGTGAGTGATTGGTATCGGCGTGTAACCATATGTACATTGCCGGGGTCCTGCACAGACGGCTCCCTCTCCCATGAGGGGGTACGGGCTGGGGTGAGGGGGAACATACGGCTCTTTTACCTGAGGTCCCTCACCCCCGGCCAAACAGATTACAAATAACGGGAGGTCAGATGCTCGCGGAAGTAACGGATATTCAGATCTTCACCCGTCGCCTGGGTGATTAACTGCGACGTGCTGAAGCGACTGCCGTGCTGCCAGATGTTCTGGCGCAGCCACTCAAAGAGTGCGGAAAAATCGCCCTCAGCGATGGAGGCCTGCAGACCCGGAAGCGCCGTTTTCGCGGCGTGGAACAGCTGTGCGGCATACATGGCCCCCAGCGTATATGACGGGAAGTAGCCAAAACCGCCGTCGGTCCAGTGGATATCCTGCATGCAGCCGTTGCGGTAGTTGTCTTTGGTGGACAACCCGAGCCAGGCCTGCATTTTCTCGTCCCACAGGGCGGGAATATCGTCTACCCCAATCTCGCCGTTGATCAGCGCCCGCTCAATCTCATAGCGCAGCACCACGTGCGCCGGGTAGCTCACTTCGTCCGCATCGACGCGGATATAGCCCGGCTTCACGCGCTGGTTCCAGGCAATAAAGTTCTCTTCGCTGAACGCCGCCTGGCTGCCAAAACGAGCGTGCACCGCAGGGAGAAGATGTTTGAGGAAGGCTTCACTCCGTCCCAGCTGCATCTCAAAGAACAGGCTCTGCGATTCATGGATCGCGGTTGAGCGGGCCAGCGCAATCGGCTGTCCTGCCCACGCGCGCGGCAGGTTTTGTTCGTAGCGCGCGTGTCCGGTTTCGTGGATTACGCCAAACAGCGCGCTGAGCAGTTCATCCTCGTCGTAGCGCGTGGTGATGCGCACGTCTTCCGGTACGCCGCCGCAGAACGGGTGCGCACTCACGTCGAGGCGACCGCCGTTAAAATCGAAGCCGAGCATCTTCATGGCTTCCAGGCCCAGTTCACGCTGTGTTGCCGTCGGGAAGGGACCCTGCGGGGGAATAAATGACCGCTGAGCCTGTTTTTCCACCACGCTTGCCAGCAGGTCCGGCAACCAGGACTTCATGTCGGCGAACAGAACGTCCAGACGCGCGCTGGTCATGTCGGGTTCAAAAATGTCCAGCAGCGCGTCGTACGGCGTACAGCCTTTGGCTTCAGCCCGCAGGCGAGCCTCTTCGCGGCTGAGTTTAACCACCTCTTTCAGGTTGGCGGAAAAGCCCTGCCAGTCGTTGGCGGGGCGCTGAGTACGCCAGGCGTGTTCACACCTGCTGCCCGCCAGGGATTTGGCTTCCACCAGCGATTCCGGCAGCAGGGTCGCCTGCTGGTAGTGGCGCGTCATTTCGCGCAGGTTGGCCTGTTCGACGTCATTCAGATCTTCTCCTGCCGCCGCCGCTAACAGGTCGCCGACTTTTTTATCGGTCAGGAGCTGGTGCTGCAGGACGCTCATCTCTGCCAGCGCCTCGCCGCGCGCGGCGCTGCCGCCGGGCGGCATCATGGTGAACATGTCCCAGCTGGCGATGGAGGAGAGGTGCGAGAAGCGGGAGAGACGCTGGAAGGCTTTCACAAGTGACTGATAGGCTGATGTTTTTTGCAATTCTTATTTCCTCATGCCGGGGATGTGTTTCAGGGAGCATACAATGAAACCGAGCAAATTCCCCAACATTTCCCACACGGAGGAAATCTGTGCCGATCTCCTCCGTAGAAAACCGTCCCCGGCATTCCGGGAGACGGTTTTTGGTGGGCACTCAGGACTTATCGCGCATAACCTGTTGCAGGATTGCCAGCGCCTGGTTGAACTGAGCATCCGGAATGGTCAGCGGATAAAGGAAGCGGATCACGTTGCCGTACTGGCCGCAGATCAACAACAGCAGGCCCTGGGCGAGCGCCTTTTGCTGGATCGCCTGCGCAATGGCGGCCGAAGGTTCACGGCTCTCGGGATCAAAAAACTCCGCCGCGATCATCGATCCTCTTCCCCTTATCGCCACGAGCGCAGGGAAGGTGCCCTGAATCTCCTCCAGCGTGGCTTTCAGCCGATCGCCCAGCTGACGGGCGCGCGCGCACAGTGACTCGTTGTCGATAATATTCAGCACCGCGTGCGCGGCGGCCACCGCAAGCGGGTTGCCGGCATAGGTTCCCCCCAGGCCGCCGGGAGCCGGCGCGTCCATGATTTCGGCGCGGCCCACCACGCCGGACAGCGGCATTCCGCCTGCCAGGCTTTTAGCCATCGTCATCAGGTCGGGTTTGTCCGCGTAGTGTTCCATGGCAAACAGCTTACCCGTTCGGGCGAAGCCGCTCTGCACTTCGTCGGCAATCATCACGATCCCGTGCTCATCACAGATGCGGCGGATGGCGGACACCAGCTCTGGTGGGGCGACGTTGAATCCGCCTTCACCCTGGATGGGTTCAAAAATAATCGCCGCTACTTGTTTCGCCTCAATATCCGCTTTGAACAGGCGCTCTATCGCCGTGATGGCATCCTGCGTCGTGATGCCGTGCAGCTCGGAGGGATACGGCACGTGATAAACCGACCCCGGGAAGGGGCCAAATCCCAGCTTGTAAGGCGCGACCTTGCCGGTTAACGCCATGGTCATATAGGTGCGGCCGTGAAAGCCTCCCCCGAAGGCAATCACGCCCGGTCTGCCGGTGTGGGCCCGGGCGATTTTAATGGCATTTTCTACCGCTTCCGCGCCCGTTGTGAAGAACGCCGTTTTGGCCGGGCTCTGCACCGGGGCCAGCTCGTTAAGCTTTTCGGCTAATGAAACGTAGCTTTCATACGGCACAATCTGGTAGGCCGTGTGGGTGAACTGGTGAAGCTGTTTTTCCACTGCGGCCACCAGTTCAGGATGGCGATGGCCGGTGTTCAGTACCGCGATCCCGGCGGCGAAATCAATATAGTCGTTGCCTTCCACGTCGGTAAGCGTGGCATTCTCCGCCGTGCGGGCAAAGAAATCACACATTACGCCTACGCCGCGCGGGGTGGCAGAAAGTCTGCGCTGATGAAATTCCTGGTTACTCATGTCAGATACCCTTTTGTCGAAACGATCATACGCCAAGACGATCGCGCAGGCTGTAGTACGCCGCGCCCATCGCCGTAAATGGAATCCGCAGGCTGCGGCCGCCCGGGAAGGGGTAGTGCGGGAGGTTAGCAAACGCATCAAAGCGCTCGGCGTCGCCGCGCAACAGTTCCGAGATCAGCCGTCCGGCCAGGTGGGTGCAGGTCACGCCGTGGCCGCTGTAGCCCTGCATGTAATAGATGTTTTTATCCAGACGACCAAACTGCGGCATACGGGACAGGGTCAGCAGGAAGTTGCCCGTCCAGCGGTAGTCGATTTTGACGCCTGCCAGCTGAGGGAAGGTTTTCAGCAGCTTTGGCATCACCAGGCGCTCGACATCGTCCGGATCGCGCGCGCCATACACTACGCCACCGCCGTACAGCAGGCGGTTGTCGGCGGTGAGACGGTAGTAATCCAGCAGGTAGTTACAATCTTCCACGCAGTAGTTATTGGGGATCAGCGTGCGGGCGACCTCTTCCGCCAGCGGGGCGGTGGTTACAACCTGGGTGCCGCAGGGCATGCTGCGTTTTGCCAGTTCCGGTTCGATCTTATCGCCGAGATAGGCATTCCCGGCGACGATCACGTAGCGGGCCGTCACCTGGCCATGCTGCGTGCTCACCACGGCCGGGCTGGTGTGCTGAATGGCGGTCACCGGGGACTGCTCATATACCCGCCCGCCGTTCAGGCGAATGGCGTCCGCTTCACCGATCGCCAGGTTCAGCGGATGAATATGCCCACCGCTGCGGTCCAGCAGCGCGCCGGTATAGCGTTCGCTGTCGACTTCCCGGCGAATGGCGCTGGCGTCCAGCAACTCCAGCTGCGTGTTGCCGTAGCGTTCCCAGTTGGCTTTTTGCTCCTCCAGCGTCTCCAGCTGCTTATGGTTAAGCGCCACAAACAGCCCGCCGGGACGATAGTCGCACTGGATCTGATAGCGCTGGATGCGTTCCCGGATGATTTCCCCGCCTTCAAACATCATGCTCCCGAGCATTCTGGCGGCATCGGGCCCGTAGTTTTTCTCGATCACGTCGATATCGCGGCTGTAGGAGTTAACCAGCTGGCCGCCGTTGCGTCCGCTGGCGCCGAAGCCGATGCGCGCCCCTTCAAGGAGCACCACGTCATAGCCCATTTCGGCGAGATGCAGCGCGGAGGAGAGGCCGGTATAGCCGCCGCCCACCACGCACACGTCACAGCTGATCGACTCGTTAAGCGTCGGGAAGGGTTCGTAAGCGTTCGCGCTGGCCGCGTAGTAGCTGGTGGTATGTTCGGTCATGATTGAGGCTCCAGGGCAATCCAGATGGTTTTCAGTTCGGTAAATTTTTCCAGCGCGTGCAGGGACTTATCGCGACCGTTGCCGCTCTGCTTATAGCCGCCAAAGGGAACGGTCATATCACCGTCGTTATAGTTATTGACGAAGACCGAGCCGGCCTTCAGGCGGCGGCTCATGCGGTGCGCGCGGGAAAGATCGCGGGTCCATACCGCCGCGCCAAGCCCGTATTCACTGTCGTTGGCCAGCGTTAAGGCTTCCTCTTCGGATTTAAAACGGGTGACGACCAGCACCGGCCCGAAAATTTCTTCCCGGCACAGCGGGGAGGCGGGGTCGATGTCGACAAAAATGGTTGGACCGACTGCGGAAGGCCATGATTGTTCCCGCCCGTCAAGCAGAAGCGTGCCTTTCCGGGTTCCCTCGCGAATGAACGTGTGGACGGTATCGGCGTGCGCAGCGTCGATGAGCATGCCCATCGTGCTGTTGGGGTCGAGCGGATCGCACGGCTGCCAGTGGCGGGCCTGCGCCTTCAGCCTCGCCAGGAAGTCATCGGCGATGCTGTCTTCGAGCAGCAGGCGGGTGCCGGCGATACAGACTTGACCCTGGTTATAAAAAATCCCGGCGGCGGTCGCGCTCACGGCCTTGTCCAGGTCCGGACAGTCGGCAAAGATAATGTTGGCGCTCTTGCCGCCAGCCTCCAGCCAGACGCGCTTCATGTTACTTTCGCCTGCGTCCTTCAACAGCTGCTTGCCGGTACGGGTAGAGCCGGTAAACGTCAGCACCTCAACCTCCGGATGCAATGCCAGCGCCTGGCCCGCTTCGTGGCCGTAACCGCTTATCACGTTCAGCACGCCGTCCGGCAGGCCCGCCTCTTTCGCCAGCCCGGCCAGCCGCAGGGCGGTGAGGGGGGATTTCTCCGACGGTTTTAATACCACGCTATTGCCCGCGATCAGCGCCGGGCCCAGCTTCCAGCAGGCCAGCAGCAGCGGGAAGTTCCAGGGGACGATGGCCGCGACAACCCCGATGGGCTCGCGCACGATCATCGCCAGCTCGCCCGGACCCGTAGGCGCCACTTCGCCGTAGACTTTATCCGCCGCTTCGGCGTACCAGCGAATGGCGCGCGCCGCGCCGGGAATATCGTCGCGCAGGCTGTGGCGGATGGGTTTACCGGTGTCCAGCGTTTCCAGTAAGGCCAGCTCTTCGCTATGGCGTTCCATCAAATTGGCGAGCTTATTTAGCACGGCCTTGCGCTGCGCCGGAGACGCCTGCGACCAGTCACCGCGCTCAAATACCTCACGCGCGGCCTGAACCGCGCGGTCCACGTCCGCCTGCTTGCCCCGGGCGACGTTCGCCAGCGTCTGCTGGGTCGCGGGATTGACGGTTGCAAACGTGGTGTTATCGGCGGCGTCACAATAGACACCGTTAATAAATAACCGGGTCTCAATGGCGCTGTTTTTTGCTTTATCCTGCCAGTAAGTCAGGTGCTGAAAATGCATATTCACTCCTTTCTTTCGCAATCAGATAAATAAAGGCATGGCCGTTTCAGGCAATACGAAACCGTGGGGCATCCCGGGAATTAACCCGTTAAATGCCGACAGCGATCGTTTTTATATTTCCCGGCGTAAGCGCGCTTACGCCGGGACTGAGTGGTAATTAGAACGTGGTGGGGGTGTGGGCACTGATAATGCGGCAGACGCCTGCCGAGGTGTTGCTGAAGCTGTGCGGTATGCCGGTATTGATGGCATAGCTTTGCCCCGCAACCAGGTGATATTGCTGGCCATTAATGGTCAGCAATATTTCACCTTCCAGTATCGTACCGATCTCCTCACCCTGATGTTTGATCCTCTCTCCGGTCGTGGTTCCAGGCTGGTAAGTTTCAAAAATCATCGCCAGCGTACGGTTCGGATTTCCGTTATGAACCAGCTTCATCGAAACTCCCTGACTGCCTATTTCGATAAGGTCTTCCTGATTAATAACCACCTGCGGTTCATCAGGTTTTTCCGGTTCCGAAAAGAATTCCGAGAGCGACAGCCCATAGACTTTCAGCAGCTTTTGCAGCGTACTGATAGCAGGACTGACTTTGTCCTGCTCAATGGTGCTGATGGCACTGTGTGTTAACCCAGACAGTTCGGCGGCACGCCGCTGCGAGAGACCCAGCTGCTGGCGGATCTCCGACAGACGTTTCCCTGGCGCCAGTCCGTCATCGCTCATAGTTGCATTTCCTTTACGGTAGTGGTCAAAGCCGTTGCTTCTCGGCAATGTGGCTTTGACAGGCGGTGATAAAACCTTCAAACAACATACGGGACAGGGCGTACTCGCTGCTGTTCCATTCGGGGTGCCATTGCACGCCGAGGGCAAAAGGGTGGTCATGAACGCTGACCGCCTCGACCAGCCCATCCGTCGAGCGGGCCTCCACGCGAAGCCGTGCTCCTAACGTTCGTGCACCTTGCCCGTGTAACGAGTTTACCCAAAATGTGTTACAGCCTGGTATTAATTGAGACAGCAGTCCTCCCTCCTGAACCTGAACTTCATGAGACGGAGCGTATTGTAGCTCAACCGGCAGTTCAGGATCTTCCCGGTGCTCGAGCAGGTCGTTCTGCTCGAACAGGCGGCGATACAGCGTCCCCCCCGTCGCAACAACCAGCTCCTGCAGCCCCCGGCAGATGGCGAAAATGGGGATGCGCCTTTCGAGCGCGGCGGCAATCAGCGCCATACTCAGAAGATCTCGCCCGGGATCGGCGTTAGGCTCATCGCCGTTTTCACCATAAAGGTGCGGCTGCACGTTACTTGGGCTGCCCGGCAGGTAAATCCCGTCCAGGGTTGGGAGCAGAGCGGTGAGCAGCTCTGGCTCTGCCAGCGCATGCGGTAAGGCAATTGGTAAACCCCCCGCGTTAATAATGGCATTCAGGTACTTTTCTTGCAGGGTCTGGGTCTCATGACCCTTAAGCCTGTTTCTACACATCACCACGCCAATAACTGGCTTGTTCATTATATTTTCCATGATCGCCCTCACAAAGTGGACTAAATTTAGGCCATTTTCGCCTGATAAACGGCCTTTTCGTTCAATATTTTCTCAATCTAGCAACGGGATCTGCCTTTTGCAAACTTAATTTAACATTTGACAAACAATTTATTTGCATACAGATTCGATAGGGTGGACATTATATTTGACAGTCCAGAGCAGCGAACGCAAATCCCAAAAACGGTGGTAAATCATGGAAACCAATATCGTAGAAGTTGAGAACTTTGTGCAGCACACGGATGAGAGGCGGGGCAGCGCCTTTACGCAGGAAGTGAAGCGCTATTTAGAAAAGTATCCTGACACCCAGTTTATTGATGTCCTCCTGACCGACCTGAACGGCTGTTTTCGCGGCAAGCGCATCCCGGTTGCCGGACTGAGCAAACTTGAAAAAGGCTGCTATTTCCCGGCATCGGTTTTCGCCATGGACATTTTGGGTAACGTCGTGGAAGAGGCGGGCCTGGGACAGGAGCTCGGCGAGCCGGACTGTATCTGCGTGCCGGTACCGGGCACCCTGACGCCGTCCGCCGCCGACCCGGAATACATTGGTCAGGTGCAGCTCACCATGGTCGATGAAGATGGCGCTCCCTTTGACGTTGAGCCGCGGAACGTACTCAACCGACTCTGGCAGCAGCTGCGCCAGCGCGGCCTGTTCCCCGTGGTAGCGGTAGAGCTGGAGTTCTATTTACTTGACCGTAAACGCGATGCCGACGGCTATCTGCAGCCACCCTGCGCGCCGGGCACCGACGTGCGCAACACGCAGAGTCAGGTCTACTCGGTTGATAATCTGAACCACTTTGCTGACGTGCTGAACGACATTGACGAACTGGCGCAGCTGCAGCTGATCCCCGCCGACGGAGCAGTGGCTGAGGCCTCCCCGGGCCAGTTTGAGATAAATCTGCACCATACGGAAAACGTGCTCGATGCCTGCGATGATGCGCTGGCGCTAAAACGTCTCGTCAGGCAGATGGCAGAAAAACATAAGATGCACGCCACGTTTATGGCAAAGCCGTATGAAGAACATGCGGGCAGCGGGATGCACATCCATATCAGCATGCAAAACAACCGAGGCGAAAACGTGCTCGCAGACGCCAGCGGCGAGGATTCCGCGCTGCTGAAACGCGCGCTGGCCGGGATGATCGACCTGATGCCTGCGTCCATGGCGCTGCTGGCACCGAACGTCAACTCCTACCGCCGTTTCCAGCCGGGAATGTACGTGCCGACGCAGGCGTCATGGGGACACAATAATCGCACCGTTGCCCTGCGTATCCCCTGCGGCGATCGCCATAACCATCGGGTCGAGTACCGGGTAGCGGGCGCTGACGCGAATCCGTATCTGGTGATGGCGGCGATTTTTGCCGGCATTTTACATGGCCTGGATAACGATTTACCGCTGCAGGAAGAAGTGGAAGGCAATGGTCTGGAGCAGGACGGACTGCCGTTCCCGATCCGTCAGAGCGATGCGCTGTGGGAATTTATGCAAAACGATAACCTCCGCGAGCGGCTGGGCGAACGCTTCTGCCACGTCTATCACGCCTGCAAAAACGATGAATTACTGCAGTTTGAACGCCTGATTACCGAAACGGAAATTGAGTGGATGCTGAAAAACGCCTGATGACGTGCCCCGGTAAGGGGCCGCTTTGTTTCATCCCATACGTATCACCAAACGGCCTGCGCGGAGCCTGGCCTAACTGTTTGCTGGCACGCCAGCTATCTCCCGGGAGTCGCGTTATGGAGCGCAGGCGGCACAGGGATTTTCTTAACGACACTGTGTGACGAGGTAGGAAATGATGCAGATGTTCAACTATCCGCAGGGCGAAGGGGGCCAGTCAGGCGCCTGCTGTGAGTGCGAGCCAGAGACGGTGCGCTGGTACGATCGCGTGTGTTCTTTACAACTTCCCCCTTTGCTAAGCAGGTTTGCGTTAAGGACAGCGCGATTGCAAACCACGGTAAGCATGGGGGGGACGGTTTATGGCGACTAACACCTCTCTTGACTCGCCGGGCATGGCCGGAAGAACCCGGCTGCGCAGTTCCCTTAAGCTCTGGCAGGTGGTGATGATGGGGCTGGCTTATCTCACCCCCATGACCGTGTTTGATACCTTCGGCATTGTGTCCGGTATCAGCAACGGCCACGTGCCCGCCTCGTATCTCCTGGCGCTGGCTGGCGTCATGTTTACCGCCATCAGCTACGGCAAACTGGTACGACAGTTCCCGGAAGCAGGCTCTGCGTACACCTACACGCAGAAATCGATCGGACCCCATTTAGGTTTTATGGTCGGCTGGTCATCGCTGCTGGATTATCTCTTCCTGCCGATGATTAACGTGCTGCTGGCGAAGATCTACCTTTCCGCGCTGTTCCCTGAAGTCCCGCCGTGGGTTTGGGTGGTGGGGTTTGTAACGATCCTGACGCTGGCGAACCTCAAGAGTGTGAATCTGGTCGCCAACTTTAACACCCTGTTTGTGCTGGTGCAGATCGCCATCATGGTGGTGTTTGTCATACTCGTGGTGCACGGTCTGCACAAGGGGGAGGGCGTCGGCACCGTCTGGTCGCTCCAGCCGTTTATCAGCGAGAACGCACATCTGATCCCGATTATTACCGGCGCGACTATCGTCTGCTTCTCTTTCCTCGGCTTTGACGCGGTCACCACGCTGTCGGAAGAGACGCCAAACGCGGCGCGGGTGATCCCTAAAGCGATTTTCCTCACCGCTCTGTATGGCGGGCTGATATTCATTGTTGCCTCGTTTTTCATGCAACTCTTTTTCCCGACGATCGCGCGCTTCAAGAACCCGGACGCCGCGCTGCCGGAAATAGCGCTGTACGTGGGCGGCAAGCTCTTCCAGTCGGTGTTTCTGTGTACCACGTTTGTGAATACGCTCGCTTCAGGCCTGGCCTCGCACGCCAGCGTCTCGCGCTTACTGTATGTGATGGGGCGTGACAACGTGTTTCCGGAGCGGGTGTTTGGCTACGTGCATCCGAAATGGCGTACGCCGGCCCTGAACGTCATTATGGTTGGGATAGTGGCGCTGTCGGCCCTGTACTTCGATCTCGTGACCGCGACGGCGCTGATCAATTTTGGCGCGCTGGTGGCGTTTACGTTTGTTAATCTCTCGGTGTACAACCATTTCTGGCGGCGTAAGGGGCTGAACAAAACGTGGAAAGATCGTTTCCACTATCTCCTGCTGCCGCTCATCGGTGCCGTCACGGTCGGCGTGCTGTGGATAAACCTCGAAGCGACGTCCCTGACGCTTGGCCTCATCTGGGCGGCACTGGGGATCCTTTACCTGACGTGGCTCACGCGCCGTTTCCGCAAACCGCCTCCGCAGTTTGAAGCCGGTAAGATAGAGCAGGCCTGGGATTCCTGAACGTGAAACGGCACCAGTACGCTGGTGCCGTTTTTGTGGATGGCGCGTCTTAACGGACATCAGCCCGCAGGCGTATTATCTCAGACGTTTATGAAGACTTGCGCCAACCAGCAGCGCGGCGCACAGCATCAGCGCGATAAACCCGCCCACGCCGTTCCAGCCGTAGTTATGCCAGAAGACACCGCCGAGCGTCCCGGCGATGCTGGATCCCAGGTAATAGCTAAACAGATACAGCGACGATGCCTGACCTTTGGCGCGACGGGCGCGCGGTCCAATCCAGCTGCTGGCGACCGAATGCGCGGCGAAGAACCCTGCGGAGAAGAGCAGCATGCCGGCAAAAATCAGCCACAGGGAGGAGAAGAGCGTCAGCAACAGGCCGACCAGCATCATCGCCGTGAAGAACAGCATGACCGGGCCGCGGCCATAGCGTGCGGTCATCGCCCCGGCCTTCGGCGAGCTCCAGGTGCCGGTAAGGTACGCCACGGAAAGCAGGCCGACCACCGCCTGGCTCAGATGCCACGGCGAGAGCATCAGGCGGTAGCCAATATAGTTAAACAGCGTGACGAACGAGCCCATCAGCAGGAAGCCGGTCAGGAACAGGCGCGGCAGCCCCTTGTCGCGCCAGTGCAGACGGAAATTGATAAACAGCGTTTTCGGACGCAGCGATGTCGGGCGGAAATGACGCGATTCCGGCAGAATTTTCCAGAACATCAGGGCAGATGCCAGCGCAAAACACCCGATGACTGCCAGCGCAATACGCCAGTTAAAGAAGTCCGTGAATACCCCGCTCAGCAGACGTCCGCTCATTCCGCCAATCGAGTTCCCGCTGATGTAAAGCCCCATAGAGAAGGCAACAAAGCTCGGGTGGATCTCCTCGCTGAGATAGGTCATCCCGACCGCCGCCACGCCGCTAAGCGAGAGCCCAATCAGCGCGCGCATCACCAGAATACCGTGCCAGCTGGTCATCATGGTCGAGAGTAACGTACAGACCGAGGCCAGCATCAGCGCGGTTACCATCACCGGTTTACGGCCAATGGCGTCGGACAGCGGCCCGGTAAAGAGCAGGCCAATCGCCAGCATGCCGGTAGAAATAGAGAGTGAAACGCTGCTGCTGGCAGGCGATACGCCAAACTCATGGGAGAGAACGGGCAGGATCGGCTGTACGCAATAGAGCAGGGCGAAGGTTGCCAGACCGGCGGAAAAGAGCGCCAGCGTGACGCGCATAAATTGGGGAGTACCACGTTTAATGAACTGAACCGGCTGCGATGCTGCGGGTAAATCATTGATATCTCTGGCCGGATCGATATCAATAGTAGTTGTACGACTCACACAGTTTCCTTGCTTAAACATCCCCGTGATTTCTGGTGACGGGTATGACCACCTGTTAAGGGTAGGAAAATGTAAATATTCCGTCTAATATATTAATAATCTTAAATGATACTTTATAAATATGAATATCGAGCTGCGTCATCTCCGCTACTTTGTCGCCGTCGCCGAAGAGCTGCATTTTGGCCGCGCGGCGGCACGGCTAAACATCTCTCAGCCACCGTTAAGCCAGCAGATTCAGATCCTGGAGCAGCAGGTCGGGGCGCGCCTGCTGGCCCGCACCAACCGCAGCGTGAGCCTGACGGCGGCGGGTAAGCAGTTTCTGAACGACAGCCGACAAATTCTGAGCATGGTCGATGACGCCGCCGCCCGGGCAGAACGGCTCTATCTCGGGGAAGCCGGAGAGTTGCGCATCGGGTTTACCTCGTCCGCGCCGTTTATCAGCGCCGTCTCGGAAACCCTGTCGTCATTCCGCCGCCATTTCCCGGATGTTCACATTCAAACGCGCGAGATCAATACCCGCGAGCAGATTGCGCCGCTAAATGAAGGTTCGCTGGATTTGGGGCTGATGCGTAATACCCAGCTGCCGGACTCGCTGGCGTGGGAGGTGATCCTGCGCGAGCCGCTGATGGCCATGATCCCGCACGATCACCCGCTGTCGTCGCGTCCGGCGGTTTCGCTGGCAGAGCTGGCAAAAGAGCCGTTTGTCTTTTTTGACCCGCAGGTCGGAACGGGTCTGTATGACGATATCCTGGGGCTGATGCGCCGCTACGATCTTGCCCCGGTGATCACCCAGGAAGTCGGGGAAGCGATGACGATTATCGGCCTGGTCGCCGCCGGGCTGGGCGTCTCTATTCTTCCAGCCTCCTTTAAACGGGTACAACTGCGCGAAATGCGCTGGGTAACCATTGCCGAAGAGGATGCCGTTTCAGAGATGTGGCTGGTCTGGTCAAAACATCGAGAACAGAGCCACGCCGCGCAGCGTTTCAAACAGCAGTTGATGAACGCCTCCGCCGGGCAGCATTTTCAGGCAAAAGTGGGCAAAAATGTGCGGTAAATCACATGGCTAAGTAAATATTTGACGGCAGCCATACAAGTGCTTCACCATAGCCAACAGTTTATTTCGAAGCTCGAAAATAAGGGAGTACGAGGTGGTCGCGGATAGTCAGCCAGGGCATATTGATCAGATTAAGCAGACCAACGCTGGCGCGGTGTATCGCCTGATTGATCAGCTTGGTCCGGTTTCGCGTATCGATCTTTCGCGCCTGGCACAGCTGGCACCTGCCAGTATCACCAAGATAGTCCGCGAGATGCTGGAAGCGCACCTGGTTCAGGAGACGGAAATTCAGGAGCCGGGCAGCCGTGGCCGTCCGGCCGTTGGGCTGGTGGTGGAGACGGAAGCCTGGCACTACCTGTCGCTGCGCATCAGCCGCGGCGAGATCTTCCTTGCGCTGCGCGACCTGAGCAGCAAGCTGGTGGTGGAAGACCGTCTTGAACTGCCGCTCAACGCCGAGGAGTCGCTCCTTGAGGCGATTGTCTCGCACATCGATCGCTTCTTTATCCGCCATCAGCAGCGCCTTGAACGCTTAACGGCGATCGCCATCACCATGCCGGGCATTATTGATACCGAAAATGGTATTGTTCACCGCATGCCGTTCTACGACGATGTGAAAGAGATGCCGCTGGGAGAGGTGCTGAAAAACCATACCGGCGTGCCGGTCTATATTCAGCATGACATCAGCGCCTGGACGATGGCGGAAGCGCTGTTCGGCGCATCCCGCGGCGCGCGGGATGTGATCCAGGTGGTTATCGACCATAACGTCGGGGCGGGCGTGATTACCGATGGACGACTTCTTCACGCCGGAAGCAGCAGCCTGGTGGAAATCGGCCACACCCAGGTCGACCCGTACGGCAAGCGCTGCTACTGCGGGAACCACGGCTGTCTCGAGACCATTGCCAGCGTGGAAAGCGTGCTGGAACTGGCGCAGGTCCGGCTCAGCCAGTCCATGAGCTCCTCGCTGCACGGACAGCCCTTAACGGTGGATTCCCTCTGCGCCGCCGCGCGCCAGGGCGATCTGCTGGCGAAGGACATTATTACTGGAGTAGGGAATAACGTTGGCCGCATTCTGGCCATTATGGTGAACCTCTTCAACCCGCAAAAAATCCTCATTGGCTCACCGCTGAGCCAGGCGGCGGAAATCCTCTTCCCGGCGATCTCGGCCTGTATCCATCAGCAGTCGCTTCCCGCCTACAGCAAAAATATTGCGGTAGAAAGCACCCAGTTTTCCAACCAGGGCACGATGGCAGGCGCGGCGCTGGTCAAAGATGCCATGTATAACGGCTCGCTGTTGATCCGCCTGCTACAGGGTTAACTCTTTTCCGCTGATGTAAGAAAAATTGCGCTATCTCAAGCCGGGTAGCGTACGCATCCCGTAGACTTCCTCCACTGAATTATTTACCTGGTTTATATTTTCGAAGCATACCCAAGAGGTGGAGTGAGTCATGCTTAAGCGTTTCTTTGTTACTGGTACAGATACCTCTGTCGGCAAGACCGTCGTATCCCGCGCATTGCTGCAGGCGCTGGCAGCAAGCGGTAAACGCGTGGCAGGGTACAAACCGGTCGCAAAAGGCAGTAAAGAGACGCCAGAAGGATTGCGTAATAAAGACGCCCTGGTGCTGCAAAGCGTCTCGTCACTGGAACTGCCTTATCACGCGGTCAATCCCATTGCGTTAAGCGAAGAGGAGAGCAGCGTAGCGCACAGCGGCCTGATTAATTATCCCCTGTTGTCCGACGGACTGGCGAACCTGAGCGAGAAGGTTGACCACGTAGTGGTTGAAGGGACGGGCGGCTGGCGCAGCCTGATGAATGATTTGCGCCCGCTGTCTGAATGGGTTGTGCAGGAGCAGCTTCCGGTGGTAATGGTGGTAGGGATCCAGGAAGGGTGCATCAACCACGCGCTGCTGACGGCGCAGGCGATTGCCAATGACGGCCTGCCGCTGATTGGCTGGGTGGCAAACCGCATCAACCCGGGCCTGGCGCACTACGCCGAGATTATTGACGTGCTGAGCACCAAACTGCCTGGCCCATTAGTCGGCGAGCTGCCTTATTTGCCACGCGCCGAGCAGCGCGAGCTAGCGCACTACATCGATCTCTCTGCCCTCGGTGGCGTGCTGACCGTAGACAGAGTCGTGGCGTAACGTCCGCGACAATACGGACGCCACCACGCAGGCGACCAGCAGGCCGGGCAGTAAAAAATACTGTCCGGTCATTTCACAGACCATCAGTGCCGACATAATGGGCGCATGCGTGGTCGCGGCGAGTAGCGTTGCCATCCCTGCCAGCCCCAGCAAAATAGCCGTTTCAGAACCCGGCAGCCACAGCGCGAAAAGCTGTGCAAACAGCATGCCCGTCGCCATGCCGACAAACAGCGTCGGCGTGAACACCCCGCCCGGCGCGCCCGACCCGCTGCTCGCCAGCACTGCCAGCAATTTACAGATGAACACCCCGGCAATCACCGACAGCAGCGGCGGCGCGAGCAGAAAAGCCTGAACCACGCTGTAGCCGTTCCCCCACACCTTCGGCGTCAGAAGAGACAGCAGCCCAACGATCGTACCGCCCAGCGCTAATTGCCACGGCGGCGAAAGTTTGAGGCGCAGGAAAAGAGCGTGGCTGAATGCCATCAACCCCATCAGCAGCGGTCCGCAAAGCCCTGCCAGCAGCCCCATGGAGACCAGCAGGGCATAATCGGCTGCGGTGAGTGTGCCGCTCAAATGGACCGCGTAGAGCGTGCCGGTACCCGGCGCCAGGAGCTGCGTGGTGAGCAGCGCCACCACCGCCGCGATAATGACGGGGCCGAGCGAGGCCAGCATCAGGGTGCCAAACAGAATCTCCGCAATAAACAGGCTTCCGGCTAACGGAGCATGGTAGGCGCTGGCCATCCCGGCCGCGGCGCCGCAGGCGATCCATAACTTCCATTCAGATTTGGGCGTAAAGCGCCGGGCAAAAAAGGAGGCGGCGAGGGCGGCAAGCAGGATCATCGCCCCTTCACGCCCGATGGCGCTTCCGCTGGCGACGACCAGCAGTGAGGCAAGGGATTTAACCAGGCTGGCGCCGTAGTCAAACTGACCGTCGCCCGTCTCCAGCGCTTCCATGTAATCGGTAGGGGCATGAGGCCGCTGGGCGGTCAGCCGCTGCCATCCCCAGAGCAGCAGCCCGGCAGCCAGCCCGCCCAGCGCGGGCGTCAGCGCGCGCCGCCAGGGTGAGAGCGAGGCGGCGGCATTCACCAGGCTGCCGCTGTCGTTGCTGAGAAGCAGCCACTCCAGCAGATACATGCTGTGGCGGAACACCGCAACGGCCAGCGCGGCCAGCACGCCGGTGACGGTGGCAATCAGCAGTCGGCGAAACATCGCGCGGATGTCGGGGTACGTATGAAGACGTTGCATGAGTCGCGAGTAAACGGGGACGATACAATATTGTGGCGGCAAATCGCGGGGGTAGCAAAAGGTATGCGTGCGGAAAAGCCGGGCGATGCCCGGCCAGAAAGGTTAGCTGTCGGTGTGAATATTCAGCGCCCGGCGCGTACGACCTGAACTCAGATACTCGGCAATATAGTCCTGAGAAATCTCGCCGTTGTAGCGCCCGTCCTCATCTACGATCGGCATCCAGCTGGTGTTGCTCTCATACAGGCGTGACAGCACCACGCGCAGGTTGTCTTCCGCCTTGCCGGTCATGCGGAACGGATGCAGGATGTCGGCGCAGGTCCCGCTGGCGTTACGCGCTTCGCGACGCTTCACAAAGCCCAGCGGCTTGCCGTGCTCGTCGACTACGGTAATCGCGCGAATATCATTATCATCCATGGTCGCAAAGGCTTCGGGAAGCGGAGTAGAGCCCCGCACCGTAATGGTCGGCTGCTGGTCGGTGACGTCGCCCGCCGATACCAGCAGCAGGCGCTTCAGGGTGCGGTCCTGACCGACAAACGAGCCGACAAACTCGTTCGCCGGTTTCGCCAGCAGTTCATCCGGGCTGGCGCACTGCACGATTTTCCCCTGACGGAATACCGCGATACGATCGCCGAGCTTCAGGGCTTCGTCGATATCGTGGCTCACCAGCATGACGGTTTTTTTCAGCTTGCGCTGCATCTCCAGGAACTGGTTCTGGATCACCTCGCGGTTAATCGGGTCAACCGCGCCGAAGGGCTCATCCATCAGCAGCACCGGAGGATCTGCCGCCAGGGCGCGGATCACGCCGATGCGCTGCTGCTGGCCGCCGGACATCTCGCGCGGATAGCGATTCAGGAACTTATGCGGATCCAGTGCCACCATATCCATCAGCTCTTCGGCGCGGGTTTTACAGCGTGCTTTATCCCAGCCCAGCATGCGCGGCACAACGGTAATGTTCTCTTCGATGGTCATGTTCGGGAACAGGCCAATCTGCTGGATCACGTAGCCAATGTTGCGGCGCAGGGTGACGGTGTCCATCCCGCTGGTGTCTTCGCCGTTGATCAGGATCGTCCCGCTGCTTGGGGTAATGAGGCGGTTAATCATCTTCAGGGTGGTGGTCTTCCCGCAGCCGGACGGGCCCAGTAGCACACACATTTCCCCTTCGGGTACGTTCAGGTTGACGTTGTCGACGGCCTTAAAGGTCTGGCCGTGCTTCTGAGAAAATTGTTTGGTGAGGTTTTCCAGTTTTATCATTATCGAATCCCCTTCGGAGTCAGAACCACCTGCAGACGGTGCAGCAGCCAGTCGAGCACAATCGCTAAAAGACAAATCATCAGCGCGCCCGCAATCAGCATGCGAATATCGCTTCCGCCGATGCCGTTGAGCAGCAGCAGGCCCAGACCGCCCGCGCCGATCACCGCGGCAATCGCCATCACGCCGATGTTCATCACCACGGCGGTGCGGATCCCGCCGAAAATCACCGGCAGCGCCATCGGGATTTCGACCCAGCGCAGGCGCTGCCAGAAGGTCATGCCGATACCGCGTCCGGCTTCACGCAGGCCGGGCGGCAGGCTGTCGAGCGCCGTATGGGTGTTACGCACAATCGGCAGCAGCGAGTAGAGAAATACCGCCGTGATCGCGGGCAGGGCGCCAATTCCCTGACCGATCAGCGAAAACAGCGGGATCATCAGGCCAAACAGCGCAATGGACGGAATGGTCAGCACGATGGTGGCAATCCCCAGCACCAGCGTTGCCAGCCACTTGTGGCGAACAATCAGAATGCCCAGCGGTACGCCGATGAGAATGGCTAAGCCCACGGCCAGCGCCACCAGCCACAGGTGCTGCAGCGTCAGGGTTAGGAGGTATTCCCAGTTGTCCAGAATGTAGTGAATCGTCTCCATAGCGCCTCCTAGAGCAGCTGTTTGCTACGCAGGAAATCGCGGGCGACCTGCTGCGGTGACTGATGGTCGATATCCACCTTCTTGTTCAGCTCGGTGATAACGTCGTTGTTGAGCTGGGCCGAGAGGGTGTTGAGCGCCTCTTCCAGGCCGGGGTTGGCCTCCAGCGTGTCTTTACGCACCACCGGCGTCACCGCGTAGCTCGGGAAGAAGCCTTTATCATCTTCCAGCACCTTTAGGTCGAAGCCCTTCACGCGCCCGTCGGTGGTATAAATCAGCCCGGCGTCGACGAAGCCGTCGCGCACCGCGTTATAGACCAGACCGGGGTCCATCTGACGGATCTGCGGGCGGTCCAGGTCCATCTTGTAGGCCGCCTGAAGCGGCTTCATGCCGTCGCTGCGTCCGGCAAATTCCAGGTCTAAGCCCAGCAGCCAGTTTTTGTCCGGATCGGTTTTACGGACCTGCTCAATCTTTGCCACCATCTCCGACATGGTGTTGATATGTTCCGCCTCTGCGCGCTTGCGCTGCATGGCGAACGCATAGGTGTTGTTCATGTCGGCGGGCTTGAGCCAGACCAGACCGTGCTTCGCGTCCAGGCGTTTCACCGTCTCGTAAGACTCTTGGGGCGACATGCGCTTGTTGATGTGGTTAAAGATGATTAATGACGTGCCGGTGTACTCCCAGGTCATATCAATCTGCTTGTTGATCATCGCGTTGCGGGAGATCACCGTGGCGATATTGGTTTGCGGCTGCACCTGGAATCCTTTCTTCTGCAGGTACTGCACGGTCATCGCCGAGAGAATGTGCTGCTCGGTAAAGCTCTTGGTCGCCAGAATCAGCGGGGCCGCGATGGTCTGGCCGGTGAACAGCGCCGCGGCACACAGCGCCGCCAGGCCGGATATCAGTCTCATAAAGCTCCTTGTTATTGTTATCGGGGGAGATGGGGACTCATCACGCGACCCAGCGCCGCCAGCAGGGTATCGAGGATCAGGGCGAACAGGGCGGTGGCCGCCGCGCCGAGGATCAGGGTCGGGAAATCGTTCAGATAAATGCCGGGGAAAATTAGCTCGCCGTAGCTGCTGGCGCCAATCAGGAACGCCAGCGGCGCGGTACCAACGTTAATGGCGGTCGCAATGCGAATGCCGGAGAGCATCACCGGCCAGGCGGCTGGCAGCTCAACCTGGCGCAGACGCTGCCATTTGGTCATCCCGATGCCGTTTGCCGCTTCCAGCAGCGACGGCGGGACCGAGCATAGCCCGGCATAAGTATTACGCACGATCGGCAGCAGCGAGGCGAGGAATAGGGCGATAATGGCGGGCTTATCGCCAATGCCGATCACCACCATCGCCAGTGCCAGCACGGCCAGCGGCGGCAGCGTGTTGCCTACGTTGAAGATTTGCATCACATATTCGGCGGTACCTCGCGCGGCCGGGCGGCTCAGCAGAATACCCGCCGGAATACCCACCAGCAGGGCAAAGAACATTGATGAGAAAACCAGAATCATATGCTGTTGCCCGAGATAGATCAGGTCAACCTGACGCGCTCTGAGGGTCTCCAGCCCGATCCCCCAGACGAGGAGGGCGAGAACCACGATAATGGCGCCGACAAACAGCAGCGAACGTTTGAGTAAAGGGTGCATTGCGGTGTGTCTCCCTGTGCGCATGCGTTATAGCAACCACCGGTTGCCTGTTGTTATGCCATGTTTCGGCAGGGGTATTTCACCTATAGCAAGCGTTTGGGAAGGGTTCCAGCGAAGGGGTAAAATCAGTAACCCTATGAAAACAGTGACAACCTTAAGCCAGGCCTTACGGCGTAAGGCCTGATTGTGTGGCGGGCAGAATAGTCCTAAAGCGAATTTTTAGATGTGACAACGTCACATCTAAAGAGCTCTTACACTGAAAACATGGCATTATCTTCATAGAGTGGCACGCACTCGTCGAACCCGCGACGAGACGGTGATAATTGATACCACGGCGACAACCGCAAGCATCAACCCCAGCGCCAGCATGGCGTTGAAGCCAATCCATCTGAACAGCAGCAGCCCCGCAATACCGCCCGTAATGAATGAAAATAGGGTGGTTAAGTGGGTTTTTAGCTGGCTTTTTTGCGCCGCCGTATCTTTGGAGTAATCCCTGCGCAGCATCGCCACCATGACGGAGGCCAGGGAAATCCCCGCGTCCGTTAGCGTGCCGGTAATGTGCGTCGATCTTACCCGTCCGCCGGAAAGTTGCGTGGAGGTGGAATTATGAATGCCCATCAGAAAGCAGAGAAAAAGAATAATCTCGCGATTGCTGGTGAGCGCATGGAAATACATTTCGTAAAAGGAAACGCCGGTCAGTAATATCCCCTCGACAAAAAGGATTTGGCAAAAAACCAGCCTGACGTTATGGATAATACCCCATATGACGATCGTGCGCGCAATAATGGCGCCAGCCACAAAAGAGAGAATTATCGAGCCGAAGAAAATAATATCGCTCAGATCGGTAGAAGAAACTTCGCTGGATAATTGTGAGGTGTTGCCGGTCATGTGTGAGGGGAAAAAGCCAAATGCCCCGAGGGCGATGGCGTTCAGCAAACCTGCTGAGGTCGCCAGCCAGAGAGCAAGCCGGCGATCCTCCTGATGCGTTCGTTCTTTTTTGAGTTTAATCAGCAAGAATACCTCCGGGTTGAGCTTTGCCTGACTATTCAGGCTAGCAAAGCGGTGCAACGGGCTGTCCAGGATATGGCTTAATTATTATTCCCTCTGGCGACAATCAGGGTTTCGTAATTAAAAAAACAGCCTCGTTGCGGTATTCATTCAGGCATTAAGTTTTACACCATGCCGTTATTGCCGTGACGCAAAAATGCCGGACGCTGGTTAAGGCGCTCGAACCAGGCCTCAATGGCGGGCACGTCTGGCTTATCAAACGGCGTCATTTTCCAGCGATTCACCGACAGCCCAAGCACCACGTCAGCGAGGGTAAACGTCTCGCCCGCTGCAAAGGCCCCGGTGCGCTGCAGCTGTTGTTCCAGAATGGTGATGCAGTGGTTCCACTCCTTGATTCCTGCCGCAATACGCTCGGGGTCGTTAAAGGCCGGGTTTTTACGCCCCAGCGCCGGGAAGACATAGCGCCAGGCGTTGTTAAATTCAGTGGCCTGCCAGTCCATCCAGCGCTCTACGTTGGCACAGGCCTGCGGTTCTGCGGGCAGCAGATCGTGACGTTCGGCCTTGCGCGCCAGATAACGGCAGATGGAATTGGACTCCCACAACACGAAATCACCATCAATCAACACCGGCACCATGGCGTTGGGGTTCAGTGCGCGGAAGGCATCCGTTTCCGTCGAGGCAAAACCGCTGCCGTAATCTTCCTGCTGATAGGCTATGCCCGCTTCTTCGCAGGTCCAGAGCACTTTACGAACGTTGATGGAGGTGGTTTTGCCGAGGATGGTGATCATTGCGCAGGTGTCCTTTAGAGGAATGAATTGTCTAAAAACAATACACCCGTTGTGCGTCAGAGGCTGGGGCAAAATTTGGTGGGGGCAGCTGAAGGTAGTAGTGCGAAGCACTTTCGGAGAGCACTTCGCAGTCTAAAACTGATTTAAACAGGCTGTTGGCTAGAGTGGCTGGTGTAGAAACTTATACCGTTTCCATCCGGATCCTGCAGGGAAAAATAATGATGTCCAAATAGCGTTTCCTGCGCAATTTCCTGAGCTGAATATCCCTTTGCGATGAGGCCAGTTCGATACGTTTCAAGTTCCGATCTGGAATGGCCCGCGATCATGAGATCAATTTTTTCTGCAGCAAAATCTGGCCGCTGACCAACGCGGCTGATATGCAGACTCTGCGTTTCAGGCACATCCTTTTCGGTCAACAACAAATGGGTGCCGCCGCGTAACTCAATAATCGCCATGCCCGGAAATTTGTCGAGCGCACGCAGGCCTAGCCCCTGGTAAAATGCATAGCTGGCATCAACATCGTTCACTTTCATCACAAAATGTGCGAGTGCTGCAGAGGGTAATAATTCATTCATTTTCTTGCCTTTCATAGGTTTATCAGGGAATGAACGCATTGCAATCTTGTCGGGCAAGGCTTGCAGTGCTAATGTGACTGGCCAGTCGAAAACATTATCCGACTGATCAGTCGAATTAAGCAAGGGGAAATCGTGACGCGCAAAAAAGAAATCGATCGGGAGCAGGTTTTAGATGCTGCTGAAAGCATCATCCTTGAGTCTGGAGGGCGCGTATTTACGCTGGATGCCGTCGCGGAACGTGCTGGCATCAGTAAAGGCGGCCTTGTGTATACCTTTTCATCAAAGGATGGCCTGATATACGCCGTGCTTGAGCGCGAAGTGACGCGTTTCCAGCAGGCAGTCGGTCAGCGTCTTACAGCTACCGCCGCAGGGCCACGAGAATTAATTCTTGCACACATCGAGGAAGCACTGGAGGAAGAGGATGCTGTAACACAGATGGCGGCGTTTCTTATTACGGCTCTCGTGCATGCGCCAGGTATGCTGGCGCCCGTTCGCAACCTGTATCGCACACTCCTCGAACCGCTACGCGAGGCTGGAGAGGATATGGCCGATGTCAGGCACGCGTTTCTCGCTGTAGAAGGCATATTCCTGCTACGCGGACTGGGGCTCGCTGATATCCCGGCAGGCGAAATAAAATCGGTATTGCGTCACGCGCGTGAAATGATTTTGGTGGCGTTGGCACGAACCTGCTGAGACAATACAATAAAAGCACCTGTTCAATAGATGCTTTTATTCAGAAAATATGTCTTAGATTTTGCCCAGCAGAATATTCAACATGCGGCGCAAGGGCTCCGCCGCTCCCCACAATAGCTGATCGCCAACCGTCAGAACCGAATATATTGGATCGTTGTTGAGAGACATTTTCTTGTAACGGCCAATACCAACCTGAAGCGAACCGCTGATATAAGCCGGGGTCAATTTACTGACGCTTTCAACCTTGTTATTGGGCACATAGTTAACCCAGGGATGAGAATGCGTCACTAACGCTGCAAATTCTTCTTCGCTGACGTCACGCCTGAGCTTCATGGTGATTGCGGCGCTGTGGCAGCGTATCACGCCAACACGAATACACAATCCATTTACCGGGATCGCACCAGGAGACAAACCAAGAATTTTGTTTGTTTCGGCTTCACCTTTCCACTCTTCACGGCTATTACCATCCCCTAAATCGCTGTCAATCCACGGTATAATGCTGCCCATTAAAGGCGCGCCGAAATTCTGTATCGGCATGTCAGCGCTGTTAATTAACGCACTGACTTTATTGACTAAAGGCAGCACTGAACCTGATGATGCCAGTTCATCAGAGGACAAATGCTCACTGATCCAGGCACTTTGAACAATTAATTCCCTGACATATTGCGCTCCCGCACCTGATGCAGACTGATAGGTCATAACGCTCATCCATTCGATCAGGTCAGCCTTAATCAACCCTGCCAGCCCCATAAGACTCAGCGTGATGGAACAGTTGCCACCGACAAAAAGTTTAATTCCCTCTTTAACGGCACGATCAATCGTGGGGCGATTGACGGGGTCGAGAATAATGCAGGCTTTCTCATCCATCCGTAGCGCTGAGGCCGCGTCAATCCAGTAGCCTTGCCAGCCACAATTAATCAAAGCAGGATAGATTGCTTTTGTGTAATCACCGCCCTGACAGGTAATGATGATATCCATTTCGGCCAGGTCACTGATGGAATTAGCATCTTTGAGTGTATAGCTGACGCCGCCAATGACTGGACCGGCGGCCCCGGCGCTTGAAGTACTGTAAAAATGCGCTGAGATATCGTCGAAGTCGTTCTCTTCGACCATTCTCTGTAATAAAACAGAACCAACCATTCCTCGCCAACCAACAATACCAACCTGCTTCATTTGTTTAGCCTTATCAACGTTACAAGAATGTTAATTTTCGCAGCAGGTTATATCTCATCCAAACATGAAGATCACTACGAACTGCAGCTAATTCCTTCATTATTAAAATGTTTCATAAGACATCAGCAATATTTATACCTGATGAAGCCATCAGTTAAAAAACGATCGCAGGCATGACGTGCAATGACTGTCAATTAAGAATGAAAGAGCAATTATTAAGAAGCGAATCTCTGGCAAAGGGGGAGCCCGGAATTGGCTGCCGGGCCTGGTGAATAGTTCAAAATTGGTGATGATTGTTCAGACAATCAGGCCGCCTTCACAGCCCTGATTTTTTTCGTGTCAGCCGCATCGGATTCTGTTTTATCCGCTACCGCTGGAGTAGTGAGATCGGGAAGCTTGCTGGTACGAAGAATATGCTGCACGGTCTCTTTCTGCTCGGCGAGATACAGGCCAAGGTTTTCAGCCTGCGTTTCATCCATCTGCATTCCGCTTTGCAACAGCCAGTCGGTGAACGCGTCGGCCATATCAAGCAGCTTGTCGTGAGCGTCAGCCTCTTTCTTACTGGCAAATGTCATTTTCTCTTCACCTTTTCTTACGACAACAAATTTTGTTTCAACAGCCATCGTGCACCTCGCTATACTGTGTTTATATACAGTATATCAGCAACAGATCGATGTTGCAGCAAAATATGCATTACTGGCGAAGCTGCTGCGTTTCGGGGCCACCTATACTGCGCCGCCATGCCCCAGGCGCCTGACCATACTGACGCTTAAAGCTGCGGTTGAAGGACTGCTGGGAGTCAAAGCCCAGCGCGATCGCCACGTTCAGAATCGGTTCGTCGCTGTGGGATAACCGCTCAACCGATTTTTGCAGCTTTTGCGCACGAATATACCCGGCGAGGGGATAGCCCGTATGCTCTTTGAACAGGCGCTGGAGGTGCCATTTCGAGTAGCCGGAACGCCTGGCGACGGTCTCAATGTCCAGGCGACTGTCCAGGTTGTTGTCGATCCAGTCGAGTAAATCATGCATAAATGCGCCAGTGTTCATCTGGTTACCCCCACGCAGCGGATGAAAAAGTATCTTTGTCTGTTGCATTTAAAGGTGGCGCGTTTTTTCAGTAATTGCAAGTTTTATTGTTGCATTTAAATCCCTGACCGAAACGGGTCTTTTCACATCCGCTCAAATAGCACATAAAGTGCAACAATTATTCTTGCACTTAGTTAAGTGCCTTCCTACAATCGCCGCGAATAGTGTATTCGCAACTGTTACAGTTTTGTGGCGATGAACGACACAAATGGCCTGAAGACAGCCCCCGGACAAAGGAAGTGGCGCGGTGCCTCCTGCTGCGTCTTGCCCGGTGGCGACAATTACTGGAATAAAAATAATGAGCCTGCAAAAAACCTGGGGTAACTCTCCTCTGAGCGCGCTGGGGGCAATATTGCTCTCCGTGCTGCTCGTCGGATGCGATAACAGCGTCGCGCAAAATGCCGCGCCACCTGCGCCTGCCGTGAGTGCCGCTGACGTGGTGGTGAAATCGATTAGCCAGTGGGATAGCTTTAACGGCCGGATTGAAGCGGTGGAGAGCGTTCAGCTGCGCCCGCGCGTTTCCGGCTACATTGATAAGGTGAATTACACCGACGGCCAGGAAGTGAAGAAGGGCGAGGTGCTGTTCACCATTGATGACCGTACCTATCGCGCCGCGCTGGAACAGGCGCAGGCGAACCTGGCAAGAGCCAAAACGCAGGCCAGCCTCGCGCAAAGTGAGGCTAACCGTACCGATAAGCTGATCAATACCCATCTGGTCTCACGGGAAGAGTGGGAGCAGCGTCGCTCGGCTGCCGTTCAGGCGCAGGCCGACATTCGCGCCGCGCAGGCGGCGGTTGACGCAGCCCAGCTCAACCTGGACTTCACCAAAGTGACCGCGCCTATCGACGGTCGCGCCAGCCGGGCGCTGATCACCAGCGGGAACCTGGTGACTGCGGGCGATACCGCCAGCGTCCTCACCACGCTGGTCTCGCAGAAGACGGTGTACGTCTACTTTGACGTGGACGAGTCAACCTATCTTCACTATCAAAATCTGGCCCGCAGCGGGCAGGGGGCGTCCAGCAATCACACGGCGCTGCCGGTTGAGATTGGCCTGACGGGCGAGGAGGGTTATCCCCATCAGGGCAAAGTGGATTTCCTGGATAACCAGCTCACGCCGAGCACCGGGACAATCCGCATGCGCGCGCTGCTGGATAACTCACAGCGTCAGTTCACGCCGGGACTGTTTGCCCGCGTACGCCTGCCGGGCAGCGCGGAATTCAAAGCCACGCTGATTGACGACAAGGCGGTGCTGACCGATCAGGATCGTAAATACGTTTATATCGTCGATAAAGAGGGGAAAGCGCAGCGTCGCGACATTACGCCGGGTCGTCTGGTAGACGGTTTACGCATCGTGCGGCAGGGGCTGAATCCTGGCGACAAAGTCATCGTCGAGGGTTTACAGAAAGTGTTTATGCCGGGTATGCCGGTTAACGCCAAAACCGTTGCCATGACCGCCACCAGCGCCCTCAACTGATCCCTTGACCTGAGAATCCAACCCATGGACTTTTCCCGCTTTTTCATCGACAGGCCGATCTTTGCTGCCGTCCTGTCGATTCTGATTTTTATCACAGGGTTAATCGCCATCCCGCTGCTGCCGGTGAGCGAATATCCTGACGTCGTGCCGCCAAGCGTGCAGGTGCGTGCGGAGTACCCGGGCGCTAACCCGAAAGTGATTGCCGAGACCGTGGCGACGCCGCTGGAAGAGGCGATCAACGGCGTTGAGAACATGATGTACATGAAATCCGTCGCGGGCTCGGACGGCGTGCTGGTGACCACCGTCACCTTCCGTCCGGGGACTGACCCCGATCAGGCGCAGGTTCAGGTACAAAACCGCGTCGCGCAGGCCGAGGCGCGTCTGCCGGAAGACGTGCGGCGTCTGGGCATTACCACCCAGAAGCAGTCGCCCACGCTGACGCTGGTGGTGCATCTGTTTTCGCCAAACGGTAAGTACGATTCGCTGTATATGCGCAACTACGCCACGCTGAAGGTGAAGGACGAGCTGGCGCGTCTGCCCGGCGTCGGCCAGATCCAGATTTTCGGCTCAGGCGAATACGCGATGCGCGTGTGGCTGGACCCAAATAAGGTGGCGGCGCGCGGGCTGACCGCTTCGGACGTGGTCACGGCGATGCAGGAGCAAAACGTACAGGTCTCCGCCGGTCAGCTTGGCGCCGAGCCGCTGCCGAAAGAGAGTGATTTCCTGATCTCCATTAACGCCCAGGGGCGTCTGCACACCGAAGAAGAGTTTGGCAATATTGTCCTGAAAACGACGCAGGACGGTACTGTCGTCCGCCTGCGCGACGTGGCGCGGATTGAAATGGGCTCCGGGAGCTATGCTCTGCGTTCCCAGCTGAACAATAAAGATGCGGTCGGGATTGGTATCTTCCAGTCACCGGGGGCGAACGCCATCGATCTGTCTAACGCGGTGCGCGCGAAAATGGACGAACTGTCGACGCGCTTCCCGGCGGACATGAAGTGGGCGGCACCTTACGATCCGACGGTCTTTGTGCGCGATTCGATCCGTGCGGTGGTGCAAACGCTGCTGGAAGCCGTGGTGCTGGTCGTGCTGGTGGTCATTCTGTTCCTGCAAACCTGGCGCGCGTCGATCATTCCGCTGATCGCGGTGCCGGTGTCGGTGGTGGGTACCTTCAGCATTCTTTACCTGCTCGGCTTCTCGCTGAATACCCTCAGCCTGTTCGGGCTGGTGCTCGCCATCGGTATCGTGGTGGACGACGCCATCGTGGTGGTGGAAAACGTCGAGCGAAACATAGAAGAGGGGCTTGCGCCGCTTGCGGCCGCGCACCAGGCGATGCGTGAAGTGTCCGGGCCGATTATCGCGATTGCGCTGGTGCTGTGCGCGGTATTTGTGCCGATGGCGTTTCTCTCGGGCGTTACCGGTCAGTTCTACAAGCAGTTTGCGGTGACGATCGCGATATCGACGGTGATCTCCGCTATTAACTCGCTGACGCTCTCTCCGGCGCTGGCGGCACTGCTGTTAAAGCCGCACGGCGCGCCGAAGGATTTCCCGACCCGGCTTATCGATCGTCTGTTCGGCTGGATTTTCCGTCCGTTTAACCGCTTTTTCCTCCGCAGCTCAAACGGCTATCAGGGACTGGTGGGTAAAACGCTGGGACGACGCGGCGCGGTATTCGTGGTTTATCTGCTGCTGCTCTGTGCCGCAGGCGTCATGTTTAAAGCGGTGCCCGGCGGGTTTATTCCGACGCAGGATAAGCTTTACCTGATTGGCGGTGTGAAGATGCCGGAAGGCTCTTCGCTAGCGCGTACCGACGCGGTGATCCGCAAAATGAGCGAAATCGGGATGAATACCGAAGGCGTGGACTATGCGGTCGCGTTTCCGGGGCTGAACGCGCTGCAGTTCACCAATACGCCGAATACCGGTACGGTGTTCTTTGGCCTGAAGCCGTTCGATCAGCGTAAACATTCCGCTGCGGAAATTAATGCGGAAATTAATGCGAAAATCGCGCAAATCCAGGAAGGCTTTGGCTTCTCCATTCTGCCGCCGCCGATTTTAGGGCTGGGTCAGGGGTCGGGCTATTCCCTGTACATCCAGGATCGCGGCGGTCTGGGCTATGGCGCGCTGCAGAACGCGGTGAACACCATGTCCGGTGCGATTATGCAGACCCCGGGAATGCATTTCCCGATCTCAACCTACCAGGCTAACGTTCCGCAGCTGGACGTCCAGGTTGACCGCGATAAGGCGAAAGCGCAGGGCGTGTCGCTGACCGATCTTTTCGGGACGCTGCAAACCTATCTGGGGTCGTCGTACGTCAATGACTTCAACCAGTTCGGACGAACCTGGCGCGTGATGGCGCAGGCCGACGGGCAGTTCCGCGACAGCGTGGAAGATATTGCGAATCTGCGCACCCGCAACAGCCAGGGCGAAATGGTGCCGATTGGCAGTATGGTGAAAATCACGACCACCTACGGGCCGGATCCGGTGATTCGCTATAACGGCTATCCGGCGGCGGATTTGATTGGCGATGCCGACCCGCGCGTGCTCTCATCTGCGCAGGCGATGACGCAGCTGGACGCGATGTCTAAGCAGATCCTGCCAAACGGGATGAACATTGAATGGACGGATCTGAGCTTCCAGCAGGCCACTCAGGGCAATACGGCGCTGATCGTCTTCCCGGTGGCGGTGCTGCTGGCGTTCCTGGTGCTGGCGGCGCTGTATGAAAGCTGGACGCTGCCGCTGGCGGTGATCCTCATCGTGCCGATGACCATGCTCTCCGCACTGTTTGGCGTCTGGCTGACCGGGGGCGATAACAACGTCTTCGTGCAGGTGGGGCTGGTGGTGCTGATGGGGCTGGCCTGTAAAAACGCCATTCTTATCGTGGAGTTTGCCCGCGAGCTTGAAATTCAGGGCAAAGGCATCATGGAGGCCGCGCTGGAGGCTTGCCGCCTGCGTTTACGCCCGATTGTGATGACCTCCATCGCCTTTATCGCCGGGACCATTCCGCTGATCCTCGGTCACGGCGCTGGCGCAGAAGTGCGCGGCGTCACGGGGATCACGGTATTCTCCGGCATGCTGGGGGTGACGCTGTTTGGTCTGTTCCTGACGCCGGTGTTCTACGTGACGCTGCGTAAGTTCGTGACGCGTGGGAAAAAAGAGGAAAGGGACGTTCTGCCCGCGTAAGGACGTTGCCGATAATAAAAAACCGCCTTCATAGTGAAGGCGGTTTTTTTTCGCATCAGGTAAAACGTTATGACGTTTTTTGATACTGGGCAATAAGATCGGGGAGTGGATCCCATCCGCTGCTGTCGGCGTTTTTCACCGCTTCCAGGGCGCTTGCCACGGTATGGCGGGCCAGTACTGCTAACGAAGCCTCTTCGGCTTCTTCAGAAATGGATTTGAAGTACCAGCAGGCGTTGGCGCTGACCACGCAGCGGGCCGGCACGTCAGGGCGGGAGGCCCACAGCTTTTTATCTTCGATGACCGAAAGGTAGATGTCGCGCAGGGTGATCTCTTCCGGCGGGCGACCAAGATGAATGGAGCCGTTACGGCCAAGCGTTGAGACGATAATGCCGTCTCGCGTCAGCGGAACCATCAATTTGCGGATGAAGCTCGGGTTCGCTTCCAGGCCGTAGGCCAGAATCGCACTCGTCGAACGTTCACCCAATTGCTCCGCCATCGCTACGCTGAGAACCATCTGCAAAGCTGTCGGGAAGCGGTAATCTAACATTTCTCTGTCCTGGGTTGCGGTGAATCTTGTTCTTTTTGGCACCGCAGAGGTGAATAAGCAATAAACAACAATATAACAAACACGGTAATTTTTTTGAAGCAATCTGCGGCATTTGCGATCAAACCCCCTGTTCTGCTTTAGCTAAACGTGCGGTTCGGGAAGTCTACCGTCACCAGGAGGCCACCTTCTGCAGAGGTTGTCAGGTTTACGCTGCTGTTGTGTTGCTGCGCCACCGCTTTAACGATGGCAAGCCCCAGCCCGCTGCCGCTCTGCACCTGATTGGGATCGCGGAAAAAGCGGTCGAACACGCGCTCCTGCAGCTCGACCGGAATACCAGGGCCCGCATCGGAGACGCGCAGCTGGACGACGCGATCGCCCGCCCGCACGTCGACCTGAATCCGCCCGCCCTCGGGGCTGTACTTCACCGCATTCTCAATAAGATTATCAATCAGCGACACCAGGCGTTCCCTGGCGCCGGGGATCCAGACTTCATCCTCGGCAAAGAATTCCAGCTCGATCCTGCGCGCAGACGCTAAGGGTTCCAGCTCGGCCATGCGCTCCTGGACGAGCGTCGTCAGCGGCACGGGCTCCATGACCGTATCAATACTCGCTTCACTGTGCATCATCAGCAGAAGCTGATTGACGAGACGCGCGGCGCGGCTGTTGCTGCGGATCACGCCGGCAAGCAGCTCCTGCTGGCTTTCGCTGATGACCCAGGACTGCAGCGCCTCCACGTTGATGCGCATCGCCGCGAGGGGCGTACGCAGCTCGTGTGCGGCATCCGCGATGAAAACCCGCTCCCTTTCCGCGCTTTCACGCACCCGGGCAAGGAAGTCATTGATCGCGTCCACCATCTGGCGAAGCTCTCTGTGCTTCGGTACGGCTTTTAAAGGAGAGAGATCGTCCGGCGTGCGTAACGTAATTTCATTGACCACCTTATTCCACGGACGCATTGCAATGCGGATGGAGAGCCATGCGGGAAACAGCAGAAAAGGGAAACAAACCAGAAGCGGCAGAATGTAGTATCCGCGCGAGTTCAGGTAGATAAAGAAGTTCCAGCCGCTGGCAGGGGTGAAAAGGGTTACCTCCACGTCGGAGTGGGGCGATTTCAAGGTTCGGCTGGTCCAGATGCGACCTTCACTTTGAACGTGCTCCATTTCGCCTTGTCGGGTATTTGTTATCCCCGCGGGTGCTCCGTCGGATGAAAAAATAACGGTATTATTTTTGCGAACGATGAGGTTAATCGACAGCAGGGGATCTTCCCCTCCGCCGTAACCTTCACGCAGCGCCTTGCTGAAGGCCTCCAGCACGGCGGTACGGTCCTGCGGGCGCCCGTCCATACGCTCAGCCAGGGTAAAAACGGTTTCGTACGTTTTGCTGCCCGTGATGATAGGAGGGCTACGCAGGTCCTCCCACAGAATGAAGGTTAAAAAAAGACACCACAGCAGTGTAAGCAGCAGCATCTGGGCGATGATAATTCGCCATACCAGCGTCGGCCGCCTCAGGTGATACCAGACGTTTTGCATCAACCGGTCACCTTCTGTATTGAGACGGTATCAATAACGTACCCGACGCCCCGGACCGTTCGCACATAGCCGTCGCCGATTTTTCGCCGTAAATTTCCCATATGCACGTCGAGCGCGTTACTGAGGTTCTCTTTGTTGCCGAATATCCTTTCTTCCAGAAACCGCCGGGTCAGCACGCGGTCCGCGCGCAGCATCAACGTCTCCAGCAGCGCGTATTCACTGGCCGTTAAATCGATATGGCGCGCGCTCACCGTCACGCGACGCGTCGGTATATGAAGAGAGAGCCCGCGAATTTCTATCGCCTCATTCTCAAAACCGTAGCTGCGCCGTGCAAGAGCCCTCACTCGCGCCAGCAGCTCGGCGAGAATAAAAGGTTTGACGAGATAGTCGTCCGCGCCGGCATCCAACCCCCGCAGGCGATCCTGCAATGTTCCTCGCGCCGTCAGGATGATGACCGGGATCCCCTTGAGCTGCTGACGCAAACGCGTCATCAGGCTCATGCCATCTCCGTCGGGCAGGCCGAGGTCGAGCAAAATAAGTTCCGGCACGCAGACGTCAAGCTGATGCAGCGCATCCTCTTTACGGCGAACCCATATGACGTCAAACCCTTGATCTGAGAGAGCGATACGTACGCCATTGCCGAGATCCAGGTCGTCTTCGATTAGTAGAATTTTCACATTGGTAACGGTATCAACCGTGAATGAAGAACATCTTAAGAAAAAAACGGTATCAGGAAATCAGCCTGGTTTACAGCACCTGCTTGCGCTTCAGCGTTTCTTCATTTTCGGCTCATAAGAACCTTAGGGTGAGTATTCAAAATGGGCGTTCTGGCGGTTAACCGCATGCATCGTCATCATTTGAATCCATAAGGACTTCCTTAATGAGAAACATCAAACTGCGTCATACGTTCCCTCATTTACTTTCGGGCCGCTGCCTGAAAACCATCGTCCCGGGCGTCGTTCTGGCGTTACTGGCTACGCCTGTACTGGCGGAAGAACAGCGGCAGGGTAACGTCTTAACCCTGGGGGGCGGCGTGGACGTAGGAACACGCTATTCGGGTTCAGATAAAACCCGCGTCTCAGCGGCTCAGGTAGTGGATTATTCCATGGAAAATGGATTCTTTATCGGCACCAAGCGAGGGATCGGTTACGGTAACAACATCGGCAACCTGGATTACAGCGCAGCGCTGAGCTATCGAACGGGCCGTAAAGATAAAGACGTGAGCAGCGATTCGATCGGCTCCGGCAGCGACGAGCTGCGAGGAATGGGGGAGATTAAAGGCTCGGCTATCGTAGTGCCCGGGCTTGAGTACAAGGTGACCGACTGGCTTCATCTGCAGCTGCAGGCTGAGGTACCGGTTTCTGAAAGAGACAACGGTGAAGCGGTACATTTTGGTATTTCCAGCCCGTTCTACACCTCACCAAAAAATGAGGTGGCGCTGGCGCTGACCGGCAGTTGGGGATCGGACAAGTATATGCAGACGTACTACGGGGTAAACGCCGCCCAATCGGCCGCATCGGGTTTTGCCCGACATGACGCCGGGGCCGGGATTTATGCCTGGTCGATGAACCTTGACTGGACCCACAAGCTCACCTCGCGCTGGAGCGTACTTGCCTCAGCGGGTGTGACGCAGCTGACGGGGGATGCAGGGGACAGCCCGATTGTGCAACGCAAAACGTCACCTACGGGGAGTTTGAAGGTGACGTATAGTTTTTAGCTTGTGGTTTTGAGCGTGCACCAGCGGTAATTTAAGCCCCTCCGGTTGCGACGGTGGGGCGGTTCCCCTTACGGGCAGTTACAGCACTGCACACATGGTTGACGGATTTATCTAAAGCTCCATTGGGCCGTGATGACAAAAACGGAGGGGATGATAATACCCACATCCATACCAAAATAAGACGTAAAATTATACTGAAATCCATGATATATGTAGGGAGAAAAACCTATCCCTGTTACTTTTTTAAAATCATGGTATGAACCATGGTCGCCACAATCATCGAAAGTATCAAAGAAAAATTCGCCTACATATCCATAGATTCCCTTAAAAACCCAACCGTTATTCCATCCAGCCCAGTCTCTTCTTACGCCGGCGGCCAGACATCTGTCATTAAAGCTGTTTTTCATTGTGCCTAGCACAACACTATATTTCGACGTATCCGAGAATTTCCGCTCCACGGATATAAACTTGTTTTCAAAGTTCTCCGTGTATTGTCCGTGATTATTTGTCAGATGATAAACGTATGAGCCAGTGTTAATTGAATACAGATTTATTTCATCTGCAGAGCAATTCAATGTCGCCAGATAAAAACTTCCGCACCAAAGCCATGCGGGGTATCTTTTCAGGACTATCTGCTTATGTGGAATATTATCCATATTCGCTCGCTTTGGCTAACATACTGAAATTTTAAAGGGTGATTTTCGATCTGCAGTTGCAAAAATTTTAGCATACATACGGAAACTTGAGATACTCACGTAATGGGGCGGGGGATGAGATCGCCTTACAGAACATGTTCAGCAAACCATTTCGCCCACACGCTTACAATGCTCAAAATCCGCTTTTTTATGGCCCCTTAATTCATAGCCCCAGGTATAATGTCTGCTCAGATAAACGGCAAAGAGGATGTGATAAGATGCTGACATATATCACCATAGGTACAAATGACCTTCAGCGCTCCGTGGCGTTTTATGACGCTGTTTTTAACGTGCTTGGCTATTCACGTTTGCCTGCCTGGACAGAGAGCTGGGCAATGTGGGGAGATGAAAATAATCCGGATGAGGGATTCAGCTTCTGTATTTGCCCTCCTTTTGACGGGCATCCCGCAACGGCGGGAAACGGGACAATGTTCGCATTCCGAGCAGATAACGCGGACCTTGTCAGACGTTTCCATGCAGCAGGACTTCTTGCGGGAGGGAAAAATGAAGGCGCACCAGGGACACGAACCGCGTACGGCCCCGATTTTTATGTTGCCTATCTGCGCGATCCTGACGGGAATAAGCTGGCATGTGTTTTTCAGCACTATTCGCCGGAAGCAGATGAATATTCAAAGGAACGATAGTTACTCCATGGATGAAATTTTGGGATGTTTAGCGGTGACGAAATCAGCCGTGCAATAAAGCTATATCAATAAAGGTGTCTACCGCAAATTGTGAAAATAACGCTGTTGTTCCATAGTTGCTGAAGCAGTTTTGAGCGAGGAGTGGACGCTGGCCTTTTATACTCGCCGATCTGTCTGACGTATGTATCATAGATTCATAGGCTCATGACTATAGTTTTCTCGACTCTATGACATCGCTATTCCAGACGATATGAGAGAAGGTGAGATTGCCAGCGTGCAGCACTGCAGCATCCGGCCAGGCCAACCCCGGCTAAGGGGTAGTTTATGAACTATGTTTAATATCCGTCAGAATAGTACGATGGCTGTAGTTTATCAGGAACTGAGAGCCGGCGGCCTCAGTCCGGAGCATTTGAAAGCCAGAACCTCACTGAGAAGTGTGCCAGCATGACGTGGCAAATATCCCTGTCCGGAGAAGAATGTGTTCGGAAAACTATTGTTAAACTACATGCCAGGTTTACAGAATTTGTTAGCCTACGATAAAAGCTGGCTAAAACATGATGTTAAAGCCGGATTATCCGTTGCGGCTGTAGCGCTACCTGTTGCAATTGCTTACGCTGAGCTGGCGGGTGTTGGGGCAATTGTAGGGCTCTATTCCTGCGTTTTACCAATGATAGCTTACGCACTGTTTGGCTCTTCACGCCAGCTTATTGTGGGCCCAGATGCAACGACATGCGCGGTGATTGCGGCCGTCGTGTTTCCGCTTTCTGCGGGGAATCCCGAACTGCACTGGCAGCTGACAATCATCATGACATTGATGATGGGCGGGTGGTGCCTGCTTGCCAGTAAATTCCGCCTGGGCGCACTTGCCGATCTGCTTTCTCATCCCATTCTTACCGGCCTGCTTAACGGCGTAGCGGTGACGATTATTGTCGGGCAACTAGGCAAGGTGTTGGGGATTAAGCTTGATGAGGCGCAGGTTATTGAAAAAATAATCGCCTTGCCAGGCCGACTTTCAGATAGCCATTTATTAACCGTAGGGATATCCCTTTTTACGTTAATTATTTTAATGGCGATTAAAACGTATCGCAGCCAGTGGCCAGCGCCTTTAATTGCTATTGTGATAACAACGGCGCTGGTATGGGTGACCTCTGCGCAACAGTATGGAATTGCCACGATTGGGGGTGAAGGCTTCCAGCCCGGTTTACCCGTCGTTAACTGGGGGGCGTTCCAGCCCGGTCCGATGCGTGATTTAGTGATCCCGGCGCTGAACCTGGCGTTGGTCAGTTTTGTCAGCCTGATGCTGACCGCCCGCAGTTTCGCCGCGAAAAATGGCTATGAAATTAATGCTGATGCAGAGTTCAGAGCACTGGGTATTGCGAATATTATGTCGGGATTATCTCAGGGGTTTGCAATCAGTGGCGCCGATTCCCGGACCGCAGTTAATGATTCAGTTGGGGGGAAAAGCCAGCTGGTTTCGGTGGTCGCAGCTTTGATCATTGGTATTGTCGTGGTGTTTTTCACTCAGCCATTACAATACATTCCGGTATCTGCGTTAGGTATAGTTCTAATGTATGCCTCGTGGTCATTAATTGATTTACGTGGACTATGGAACCTGAGGCGCAGAAATAAGCAGGCATTTCGTCTGGCCTTTTTCACGTTTGGCTGCGTTTTAATTATCGGCGTTATCCAGGGGATCGGCCTTGCGGTGTTGCTTGGGTTATTACAATTCCTTCGTACAGTGTTTCGTCCCTCTGAGCACCTGCTGGGCACTGACGACGATGGAATGATTCACTCATTAGGAAATACTAACGATATTAAAATGGTCCCGGGCGTGCTGATGTATCGATTTAACTCGCCGTTGACCTATTTTAACGTGGCTTATTTTAAACGTCGGGTTTTGAACCTGGTTGATGGGGCAGCCTTACAGCCTAAATGGGTGGTCATTGATGCCGTTGCCTGCTTCACCTATTCAGACATCAGCGTTCTGGCAACCATTAATGAGTTAAAGCGCGATCTGAAAGGTCGACAGATTAAATTAATCCTCGCGGGCAGGAAAACGGAGTTAACCCGCTGGTTTAAAGAGAGTCGGCCAACAATGAATGATGATGACATGATTCTGGCGCCAGACCTCTACCTGGCACTTCGGTTCATTCAAAGTAAAGAGAGTGCGAGTGAGGGGGAATCAGTCGGTGATACACAACCAAATACTGGTTAAAGGCTTGTAACGCATGCTACTCGCAGGCAGGGAGCAGGGAACGCTCACAATTTCTACCACCGAGGCTCAACTACTGTTGGCCTGGACAGTGAGATGTTCCTTGCCCGTTTTACCTTCTTCTTCCATCTATCTCAGTAAAAACTGAATCAGCTGAACAAAGATATACCCTGCCGCCGCCACTCGTATTGCCTGCCAACTCCATCTGAGATAGCGCCATTCATAGCGTTCTCTGGCATTAGCCTCTGCTATAGCGGAGTCATAACGCTTTTTTTTCTTTCTCCTGACTACGTCTATTACCCACAGGACGAGAATAAAGATAATGATGGTTTTCAGAAATATGGGATTATCCATTAAAAATGACTCCGGCTTGCTCGCTGAAAAAGCAGAATAGATGAACAGTCGTCACGTATCTACCACTAAATTTGTGGGTATACGGGAGGTTTTATCCTGATTCGATTTTGAGATGGTCCTGCCCATAGCCGGTTTCTCCGCTGTGAATGCGCAATCTGTGGTGCGAAGTATCTGGCTGGCGGCTACAAGCAAGGAGCGGACCTCGAGCGCCACCATTCATTTTCACCGGGACAAAAATAGATAGGGTCGTGCCTACAAATAAATAAACTCATAATTCACAATGTAACTTCCAATATTATTAACGCGGGCCGTTACCCACACTCCAGTCATTCCCTGCTTACGGTGGCTGTGCAGATACTCTTTGTTTGTACAGAGCTGAACCCATCTGTTGGTGTTCTGATCTTTTAACCAGAGACCCGCTTCACAATGGCTATACTTACCTCTCGAAGGACCCGGAAAGACAACCTCATATTCAGATTCATAGCCAATTATTTTGTCCGGGAAGAGATAGACATAAATATCATAACAATTTAAGCTCAATACAAACCCAAGGCAAAAGCCGCTAAAAAAAGCATTGGCAAAATATTCAAATGTTTTGTTGAAAGTGCGCAGATAAAAAGCGCGCATAACAAAAATTATTCCAGTCAAAACGCCAAAAGAAATATATGTTATCCATTCAGGAACGGATTTTTTTAATATTGTATTATGGGAGATGCCAGATGCCCATGACATATACCAGAGCCACCCACCTAAAACGATCAATATCACGGCTGTAACAAGTAATTTCTTACGCTTGTCTTCGAAGGAATAATTTTTATTCATGGTTTTGTTTTTATGTATCAAACGAAAGTGTTGACCTTACCAGGAAAAGCTATTTTATATTATTAAATTCAATATGCCTCCTGTTTCGAGTTAAATTTTTTAAGTCTCCTCTTTTGACCGTAGCTTGCCCGCCATCCTCGAGCAAGCCACACTCCTTATCGATACAGCGTCTTTTCCGCAACCGGAATAAGCAGCCTCGATCGCCAGTCCGCGAGCGTCAACTGCGCAAGCCTGCCCAGCGCGGTATAAAACGGATGCCCGGCGTTGTCGACAAACACGGACAGGAAGCGGGTGCTCCACGGCAGCAGGTGCCACGCCAGAAGCCGATCGCACTCAGCATCGCGACCATTCTCGGCAAGCCACGCTGCCAGCAGCAGCAATGTCCCAAAGTGGTCTTCCGGTTCGTTCTGCTGCATCTCAAACGCGATATTGTTCTCCCGCATCCACTGACGCAGGGCGAGGGTCGAGTCGCCGAACAGCACGGATTCGCGGTCGAGCCAGACGGAGCCCCACGGTGGAGCGGGCAGGGCGTAAGGGCCAATAAACAGCCGTTGCCACGCGTCCGTCAGCGGCTCGTCGGCAGGCGAGGCAAAGGATTCGGCAATGGGCTGCAGCGTTTCCGGCAGCAGAGGCCAGTCCTGAACCCAGTCGCCCGCGGTTAGGGCCTGGACCAGCGGAGCAGCCTGCTCGCTGTCGGGTGCAAAATAAAACAGCGCGCCCAGTACGCGGGCGCTAAACGCGAACGATTCACGCTGTGAGACGTTTTTCATTACATCTTCCTTGCTCGCGCGGATTTCGCCCGCGCGACTGTGTTAAACCAATTTATAGACCATAGAATAAACCACGGTCATGCGCTTCACTTTTTAGACCTTCTCGATCTGCACCAGATTGGTGTGCTGCGGGTTGCCTTTTGCCAGCGGCGACGGGCGGTGCGTGGTCAGCGTGTTGATGCATGAGCCGTGGTCGATACGATCGCCGTTCATGTTGGCGTCGTGCCAGGCACCCTGGCCCATGGCGCTCACGCCGGGCATGATGCGCGGCGTGACTTTCGCTTCAATTCTCACCTCACCGCGATCGTTAAAGACGCGCACCGTATCCCCGTTCTTAATACCGCGTTTTTCGGCATCAACAGGATTAAGCCAGACCTCCTGGCGGCAGGCCGCTTTGAGCACGTCGACGTTACCGTAGCTTGAGTGGGTACGGGCTTTGAAGTGGAAGCCAAACAGCTGCAGCGGGAACCGCGCGCGCTCGGGCGCATCCCAGCCGTCAAAGGTCGAGGCATAGACGGGCAGAGGGCTGATGGTCTCATCTTTTTCAAGCTCCCAGGTGGCCGCAATCTCCGCCAGCTTGCTGGAGTAAATCTCAATCTTGCCCGAAGGCGTTTTCAGCGGATTGGCATCCGGGTTTTCGCGGAACTTTTTATAGGCCACAAAATGTCCGTTCGGATCTTTACGCTTGTAAATGCCCATTTTTTTCAGCTCGTCATAGGACGGCAGCTGAGGGTCTTTTTCGAGCATTTTGGCATACAGATACTGCAGCCACTGCTCCTGCGTGCGTCCTTCGGTAAATTTCTGATGGATATCCGGCCCGAGGCGTTTCGCCACTTCGCTCATGATCCAGTAGATGGGCTTGCGCTCAAACTTCGGCGCAGTCACGGGCTGGAGGAAAATCAGGTAGCCCATATTGCCCGCATAATCGTTAGGAATGATGTCTTCCTGCTCGACGGTCATCAGGTCCGGCAAGATGATATCGGCGTATTTCGCTGACGACGTCATGAAGTTATCGATGACCACAATCATTTCGCACTTGCTTTCATCCTGCAGGATATCGTGGGTTTTATTGATATCGGAGTGCTGGTTGATGAGGGTATTGCCCGCGTAGTTCCAGATGAACTTAATCGGCACGTCCAGCTTATCCTTTCCGCGTACGCCGTCGCGCAGGGCGGTCATTTCCGGCCCGCGGGCGATGGCGTCCGTCCAGCTGAAGCAGGAGATTTGCGTTTTGACCGGGTTATCCGGCAGCGGCATACGTTCAATGGTGATGGTGTAGGTCGACTCGCGCGCGCCGCTGTTCCCGCCGTTGATCCCCACGTTTCCGGTGAGGATCGGCAGCATCGCGATGGCGCGCGAGGTCAGCTCGCCGTTCGCCTGACGCTGGGGTCCCCAGCCCTGACAGATATAGGCCGGCTTCGCGGAGCCAATTTCCCGGGCAAGCTTAACGATGCGTTCTGCAGGAATGCCGGTGATGCGTGAGGCCCACTCCGGTGTTTTAGCCGTGTGATCATCGCCCTGGCCGAGAATATACGCTTTGTAGTAACCGTTAGCGGGCGCGCCTTCCGGCAGCGTTTTTTGGTCGTAGCCAACGCAGTATTTGTCCAGGAACGGCTGGTCGACCAGGTTTTCGTCGATTAATACCCAGGCAATACCCGCCACCAGCGCGGCATCGGTTCCAGGACGGATCGGGATCCATTCATCTTCGCGTCCGGCTGCCGTGTCGGTGTAGCGCGGGTCGATAACAATCATGCGCGCGTTGGACCGCTCGCGGGCCTGCTCAAGATAGTATGTAATCCCGCCGCCGCTCATGCGCGTTTCCGCCGGGTTATTGCCGAACATCACCACCAGTTTAGTGTTTTCGATATCCGAGGTGCTGTTGCCGTCGTTGCTGCCATAGGTGTAGGGCATCGCGCAGGCAATTTGCGCCGTGCTGTAGGTGCCGTAGTGGCTCAGGAAACCGCCGTAGCAGTTCATCAGGCGCGCCACCAGCGAAGCGTAAGGGGAAGAGCGGGTGATATTGCCGCCGACAATTCCGGAAGAGTAGTTGATATACACCGCTTCGTTGCCATATTTAGCCACCACGTCTTTCAGGCTGGCGGTGATAGTGTCGAGCGCTTCATCCCACGTGATGCGTTCAAACCTGCCTTCGCCGCGTTTGCCCACGCGCTTCATCGGGTAGTTCAGACGGTCAGGGTGATTGATGCGGCGGCGGATTGAACGTCCGCGCAGGCAGGCGCGCACCTGGTGATCGCCATACACATCCTCGCCGGTGTTGTCCGTTTCGACCCAGTACACTTCGTTGTCACGCACGTGCAGACGCAGCGCACAGCGGCTGCCGCAGTTGACAGAGCAGGCGCCCCACACGACGGTATCTTCAGGGGGCTGGACGGCGCCCTTCACCGCGGCGGCAGCGCTTTTAAGACCAAATGGAAGCGAGATCCCACCAGCGGCAAGCGCCAGAGAACCTATCGCCGTAGATTTCACGAGAGTTCGACGGCTAATTCCGCCGTGATTTTCAGCATCGGACATGGCTCACCCCATCATTATAATTGCGTATTATTTTTCCCGAAATGATATCCGGGCTAATGATGGGGTGAGTGTCACTAATTTGGGGAGACTAAATATTAATCCTTATCAAATCAAAGTGGATTGAAGCTCAATTACTGAGGTTCAGCTGCCGCACCGCTGCCAGTGCGGGTGTACAAAATCTTAAACGTGTCGTTAGCGCAGTGGCCCACCACCTGCGTGCCCGGCTGGTCGGCCTGGTCGTTCGGCACGATGTTCAGCGTAAAACCTGACTCAGGCACGCCGTTGTTGAAGATCTTCTGCTGAATGTCGCTTTTCACGCGCTCGCAGGAATCCGGTGCCGCCAGCGCGGCCGTCGAGGCACTCATTAACAGCAGGGCGGTAATCCAGGGTAACCGTTTCATCTGTAGCTCCTTTTCTCTGTGTGTTGAGTTAGTGTAGCAGGGGAGGCGTAAGTCTATGTTTTTATCTGTGATTTTCTGATTAATCTTAATGCTGTTACGCGTAGCTGGCTCCCCCGCGCGGCGAGCCGCTATCATGTAATCGAGCGGGAATGCTCTGGTGAGACATTCTCAAATATTTCATCAAAAAAACGATGAAACGCATTAAAGCACTCAGCAATCATCTGGCTGGCTTTATTTCTTTCCTCTTCCGTTAAATTCAGGGTATCTACAATCTCATCCTCGCTCCCCATTGAATGTCCAGTCTCATGACTCAAATGTAAATGACCGCAGTATTCCAGCTGTTTATCCGTGCCCTTTGTTATGGATGCCAGCGTATCAAATGTCGCATTGCCGGTTGCCTCCATGACTTCAATCACAATTAAACGCATTTTGGCGCTTTGATTGTGAAGGGCCTGAATTAAATGGTAAGTCAGCTTTCGGCTGTTAATCAGGTTATCAGACCACAGAAAGCTCAGGTGTTCTGTGAGGCTAGCGGCGGAATTTTGCCCGCTGGTCTGCAGATCGTTTAGAAACCAGGGCCAGTGTTCGGCATCCTCCCTGGCATGGGTATTCACTGCCCGTTCCAGCGCATTGGCGGGCGTCGCAAACGGCAAAATATATTTATTAATATCGGCAAAGCTCATGACAAAATGTGAAATATAGGGTAAAAACCTCAGTCGCTCATCAAGAGATAATGTATCGTCATTGAGATAATTAAATAACGGATGATTCAGGAAGTTCTTTTTGTGATATTCAATCTCTTTTGAAATGCCCGTCATAATATATCCTTTAGCGTTGGCCGTTCCCCATAAAATATAGCCTGGTTTCCCGTCTGCGTGGGCGAGACCGGTTTTCTCCGCGTTCAGATGATTCGTTTTCACTATCGCGTAAGCCGCTGTATTTGCTAATATGATTGGGAATAATCTCCCTGTACGGAAATGAATGTGAAGATATACGCAGCGATAACGCTACTGGCAGCAACACTGGTGGGGTGCGACAACAGCTCCGCGCCGCTGTCGTTTACGCCCGAGATGGCGAGTTTTTCAAACGAGTTTGATTTTGACCCGCTGCGAGGCCCGGTCAAAGACTTTACCCAGACGCTGTTCAACGAGAAGGGCGAAGTGTCCAAACGGGTCACCGGCACCGTCTCGTCGGAAGGGTGTTTCGATACGCTGGAGCTGCACGACCTGGAGGCCAACACCGGCGTGGCGTTGGTGCTGGATGCCAATTACTATCTTGATGCTGAAACCCAGCAGCGCAAAGTGAAGCTGCAGGGTAAATGCCAGCTGGCCGAACTGCCGTCAGCCGGGATAACGTGGGATACCGACGACAACGGTTTTGTAGTGGCGGCGCACGGCAAAGAGATGGAAGTGAAGTATCGCTACGACGCGGATGGCTACCCGCTGGGCAAAACCACCGTTTCCGGAGATCAGCACCTGTCCGTACAGTCGACGCCGTCTAAAGACGTTCGCAAAAGAATGGATTACTCGGCAGTGAGCATGTTGAACGACAAGCCGCTGGGCAACGTGAAGCAGAGCTGCGATTACGACCGCCACAATAACCCGGTGAGCTGCGATCTGACGATCACGGACGACAGCGTCAAACCCGCCGTTGAGCGCAAGTACACCATCAAAAATACGATTGAATACTACTGAGAATAAAACCGCGCAGGTTACTGCGCGGTCGGTTTCAGCAGGCTGGCGCCAGACGGTTTATGTCCGGCCAGGTGCTGATGCTGGAAAATGCACATGCGAATGGTATTGCGGTATTCACCGTTAATAAAGAATTCGTGAATCAGCTCGCCTTCCACCATAAAGCCCAGCTTGCGATAGATATGGATCGCTTTCTCGTTCTCTTTATCCACAATCAGGTAAAGCTTGTAGAGATTCAGAACGTTGAATCCGTAATCCATTGCCAGCTTAGCCGCCCGTGACGCAAGGCCTTTTCCCTGATGCTCAGGGGAAATGATGATCTGGAACTCCGCCCGACGGTGAACGTGGTTGATCTCAACCAGCTCCACCAGCCCGGCTTTTTCACCTTCACACTCCACTACAAAACGACGTTCACTCTGATCGTGAATGTGTTTATCGTAGAGATCGGACAGCTCGACAAACGCCTCGTAAGGCTCTTCGAACCAGTAGCGCATTACGCTGGCATTGTTGTCGAGCTGGTGCACAAAGCGCAGGTCTTCACGCTCCAGCGGACGGAGTTTGACGTCGCAGGACACCGACATTACGGGGCTACCGTGCGGCCAGTGCGGCGATCCAGGCAGCGCAGGGTGTTTGGCTCCCAGTATGCATTGACGTTTGCACTTTGCTGACACTTATCGCGTGCGTCAAAAGCAACATCTTCTTTGTCCCACTCTTTTTCGGCACGTTTGTTGACCTTCTGGCGAAGGCTACGGGTGTCATTCCATTGTTCTTTGTCCATAGCGGCGTTCTGGCGGCTTTGCGCGCTGTCACCAGACTCAATAATGAGCTTGCTGGTTTCCGCTGTCGCAGAGGCGGCAAAGGCGAACGATGACAGCGCCAGCAGGGCTGTCAGACAAAGGCGTTTGCTTAATGTGGTCATAGCGTTTCCTTTTAAATGGGTGCAGGTAATCAGGTTACCCCGTACAGATTCTACACTAATGCGAAATGACGGCATACCCGCGGGGCAAGTATGGAAAAGTAAAGGGCATCATCAGGTATGATGGTTAAATAAATCCTCACCTGACGTGAAATATGCTTAAAACGACGCTGCTTTTTTTTGCCACCGCGCTATGCGAAATCATCGGCTGCTTCCTGCCCTGGCTCTGGCTGAAGAAGGGGGAAAGCGCACTGCTGCTGATCCCTGCGGGCGTCGCGCTTGCCCTGTTTGTCTGGCTGCTAACGCTGCATCCGGCGGCCAGTGGTCGCGTTTACGCGGCTTACGGTGGTGTTTATGTGTGTACAGCGCTGCTGTGGTTGCGCGTCGTGGACGGGGTCAAACTCAGCGCATACGACTGGGCCGGGGCGCTGATTGCCCTGTGCGGTATGCTGATTATTGTGGTGGGATGGGGGCGCGCCTGAGCCCCCGGTTTTTGTGATCGCTAGCTGATTTCGCGATCTTTATACTTGTATGGTAGTAGTGTAGTTGCGTAAATTTCCAGCATCACAACGAGCGATGTAAGGAAAAGAATTATGAAGATTGTCGCGGCTGACGTGTTTGTTACCTGCCCGGGGCGGAACTTTGTCACCCTTAAAATCACCACCGATGAGGGGATTGTCGGTCTCGGTGACGCTACGCTAAACGGGCGCGAGCTCTCCGTGGCCTCATACCTGAAGGATCACCTTTGCCCGCAGCTGATTGGCCGCGATGCGCACCGCATCGAAGACATCTGGCAGTTTTTCTATAAAGGCGCCTACTGGCGTCGCGGCCCGGTTACCATGTCGGCCATCTCCGCCGTAGATATGGCGATGTGGGATATCAAAGCCAAAGCGGCCAACATGCCGCTCTACCAGCTGCTGGGCGGCGCCTCCCGGGAAGGAGTGATGGTCTATTGCCATACCACCGGCCATACCATTGACGACGTGCTGGAAGATTACGCCCGCCATAAAGAGATGGGCTTCAAGGCGATCCGCGTGCAGTGCGGCGTGCCGGGCATGAAAACCACCTACGGCATGGCCAAAGGGAAGGGGCTGGCCTACGAGCCTGCGACCAAAGGCGACTGGCCGGAAGAACAGCTCTGGTCCACCGAAAAATACCTCGATTTCACGCCGAAGCTGTTCGACGCGGTGCGCAGTAAATTCGGGTTCAATGAGCATCTCCTGCACGACATGCACCACCGCCTGACGCCCATTGAAGCGGCGCGCTTCGGCAAGAGCATCGAGGAATTCCGCATGTTCTGGATGGAAGACCCAACGCCTGCGGAAAACCAGGCTTGCTTCCGCCTGATCCGCCAGCACACCGTCACGCCGATTGCCGTGGGGGAAGTGTTTAACAGCATCTGGGACTGCAAGCAGCTCATCGAAGAGCAGCTCATCGACTATATCCGCACCACCATTACCCACGCGGGCGGGATCACCGGGATGCGTCGCATCGCGGACTTCGCCTCGCTCTACCAGGTGCGTACCGGTTCGCACGGCCCGTCGGATCTCTCGCCTGTATGCCACGCCGCCGCGCTGCATTTCGACCTGTGGGTGCCGAACTTTGGCGTGCAGGAATATATGGGCTACTCCGAACAGATGCTGGAAGTCTTCCCGCACAGCTGGCGCTTTGATAACGGCTATATGCATCCGGGGGATAAGCCGGGGCTGGGCATCGAGTTTGATGAAAAGCTGGCGGCGAAATACCCGTACGATCCGGCCTATCTGCCGGTGGCCCGTCTCGAAGACGGCACGCTGTGGAACTGGTAAGCGAGGAGAGAACGATGAAAAGCGTAGTGATTCAGCAGCCGAACGAACTGGTGATTGAAGAGCGGCCACGCCCGGAACCAGGCGCAGGCGAAGTGCGCGTCAAGATTAAACTGGCCGGGATTTGCGGTTCAGACAGCCACATCTACCGCGGGCATAACCCGTTTGCTAAGTACCCACGCGTAATTGGCCACGAGTTTTTTGGCGCGATCGACGCCGTGGGTGAGGGCGTTGATGCTGCCCGCCTGGGCCAGCGCGTCTCGGTTGACCCGGTGATCAGCTGCGGGCACTGCTACCCGTGCTCGGTGGGAAAACCGAACGTCTGTACCTCGCTGGTGGTGCTGGGCGTTCACCGTGACGGCGGCTTCAGCGAATATGCGGCAGTACCTGCACAAAATGCCTGGCCCATTCCGGATGACATTCCTGATAAACACGCCGTTATGGTGGAGCCCTTCACCATCGCCGCCAACGTGACGGGGCAGGCCAGTCCCACCGGGCAGGACGTCGCGCTGATTTACGGCGCAGGCCCGATGGGGCTGGTCACCGTGCAGGCGCTGAAAGGCGTCTATCAGGTGAAGCAGGTTATCGTGGTTGACCGCATAGACGAGCGCCTGGCGATGGCCCGGCGCAGCGGCGCGGATTGGGTCTTTAATAACGGCGAGCAGTCGCTGCAGGCCGCGCTGGACGAAAAGGGCATCAAACCGACGTTAATCATTGATGCCGCCTGCCATCCATCTATTTTGCAGGAAGCGATAACCCTGGCCTCTCCGGCGGCGCGCATCGTGCTGATGGGCTTTTCCAGCGAGCCGAGCCAGATTGTTCAGCAGGGCATCACCGGCAAAGAGCTGGCGATCTTCTCCTCACGCCTCAATGCCAATAAATTCCCGGTCGTCATCGACTGGCTGAAGAAGGGGCTGATCGACCCGGAAAAACTGATCACCCATACCTTTGACTATCACCATGTAACAGACGCCATCGAACTGTTTGAAAAAGACCAGCGGCAGTGCTGCAAGGTCTTACTGACGTTCGGTCAATAATCAAACACGCGGTTAAGAGCCTGCGCAGACAGGCTCTGGTGGTACGCATCTTACCTTTCAGAGATAGCCATTATGACGCAAGCACAACCTCAAAGAACCACCTCCGATCTGGTGAAAGCCGCCGTTTCCGGCTGGCTGGGCACCGCTCTGGAGTTTATGGACTTTCAGCTTTACTCGCTGGGGGCCGCCCTGGTCTTTCATGAGATCTTCTTCCCCGAACAGTCCGCCGCGATGGCGCTGATCCTGGCGATGGGGACCTACGGCGCAGGCTATATCGCACGCATTGTCGGCGCCTTTATCTTCGGCAGAATGGGCGACAGCATTGGCCGTAAGAAGGTGCTGTTCATCACCATCACCATGATGGGGATCTGCACCACGCTGATTGGCGTCCTGCCGACCTACGCGCAGATCGGGATTTTTGCCCCCGTGCTGCTGGTGACGCTGCGCATTATTCAGGGCCTGGGCGCCGGGGCGGAGATCTCCGGGGCGGGGACCATGCTGGCGGAGTACGCGCCGAAAGGAAAACGCGGCATCATCTCCTCGCTGGTGGCGATGGGCACGAACTGCGGGACGCTCAGCGCCACGGCGATCTGGGCGGTGATGTTCTTTGCTCTCGATCGTGAAGAGCTGATTGCCTGGGGCTGGCGCGTGCCGTTCCTCGCCAGCGTCGTGGTAATGATCTTCGCCATCTGGCTGCGTATGAATCTCAAGGAGAGCCCGGTCTTTGAGAAAGTAAACGATGCACAAAGCGTGCAGCCGGATACCTCGCTGGGTTCGATGGTGAAAAGCAAATCCTTCTGGCTGGCGACCGGCCTGCGGTTTGGTCAGGCGGGTAATTCGGGTCTGATCCAGACGTTCCTTGCCGGGTATCTGGTCCAGACGCTGCTGTTCGATAAGGCCATCCCGACCGATGCGCTGATGATCAGCTCCATTCTCGGGTTTATCTCCATCCCGCTGCTGGGCTGGCTTTCCGATAAAGTGGGGCGCCGTCTGCCGTATATTATCCTCAACATCTCCGCCATTCTGCTCGCCTACCCGATGCTGTCGATCATCGTCGATAAGAGCTATGCGCCGGGGACGATCATGCTCTCTATCATCGTTATCCATAACTTCGCCGTGCTGGGGCTGTTTGCTCTGGAAAATATCACTATGGCGGAGATGTTTGGCTCGCGAAATCGCTTTACGCGTATGGCCATCTCCAAAGAGGCGGGCGGTCTGGTGGCGGTGGGCTTTGGTCCGGTGCTGGCAGGGATCTTCTGCAATATGACCGGCTCCTGGTGGCCCATTGTTGCCATGCTGGTGGCCTATTCCGCGATTGGACTGGTCTCGGCGATCCTGATGCCGGAAGTGCGCGACCGTGATTTGAGCGCGGCGCATGACGCAGCCGAGTCTGCGCCAGAAGAGAGTGTGGGTTACGGCGCTGTCTCTTCGCGACGCTAGTGGTTTACAGCCTGCGCGACCTGTCACACAACTTTATTTTTATGTCACACCAGATGAGCAAAAGTTAATATATATCAAAAAATCAAACGGCAGTATCGGTATGGTTGATGGCAGTTCTCTTTTTACTACAGCTGCCATTCTAGTTGGTGTAGTCAGCAGGCGCTGCCGCTTCAGAAAGAGCGGCAGCGATCCACAGCTTTCTAATTAACGAGTCTTAATCATGGAAAACACGTTATTACAGGCCAACGCGACGCTGCCTCAGTACGATCGCGACAGCCTCAAACCACGCATTGTACATTTAGGCTTCGGCGCATTTCACCGGGCGCACCAGGCGGTGTACGCCGACATCCTTGCCGCTGAACACGGCAGCGACTGGGGCTATTGTGAAGTTAACCTGATTGGCGGCGAGCAGCAGATTGCCGATCTGGAGGCCCAGGATAATCTCTATACCGTGGCGGAGATGTCTGCCGATGCGTGGACTTCCCGCGTAGTTGGCGTAGTCAAAAAGGCGCTGCATGCGCAGGTTGACGGGCTGGAGACGGTGCTGGCGGCGATGTGCGAACCGCAGGTGGCGATTGTCTCGCTGACCATCACCGAGAAAGGGTACTGTCACTCACCGGCGACCGGGCAACTGATGCTCGATCATCCGTTTATCGTCGCAGACCTGCAAAACCCGCACCAGCCAAAATCCGCGCCGGGTGTCGTCGTGGAAGCGCTCGCGCGCCGTAAGGCGGCGGGTCTGCCGGCGTTTAGCGTGATGTCCTGCGACAACATGCCGGAGAACGGTCACGTGATGCGCAATGTCACCTGCGCGTACGCCCGAGCGGTAAACGCTGAACTGGCGGACTGGATTGAATCCCATGTCACCTTCCCGTCAACTATGGTGGATCGCATCGTGCCCGCGGTCACTCCCGATACGCTGGATAAAATCGAACGGCTGACCGGCGGGCGCGATCCGGCGGCGGTGGCCTGTGAACCGTTCCGTCAGTGGGTGATCGAAGATAACTTTGTGGCGGGTCGTCCTGCGTGGGAAAAAGCCGGAGCCGAGCTGGTGTCGGACGTGATCCCGTTTGAAGAGATGAAGCTGCGCATGCTCAACGGCAGCCACTCGTTCCTGGCGTACCTAGGCTATCTGGCGGGCTATCAGCATATCAACGACTGCATGGAAGATAAGAATTACCGTCTTGCCGCGCACGCGCTGATGCTCAACGAGCAGGCGCCCACGCTGAAGGTCAAAGGCGTCGATTTAAAACGTTATGCCGATCTCCTGATTGCCCGCTACAGCAACCCGGCCCTGCGCCATCGGACCTGGCAAATTGCGATGGACGGCAGCCAGAAGCTTCCGCAGCGCATGCTGGATTCCGTGCGCTGGCACCTGGTGCATCAGAAGCCTTTCCCGCTGCTTGCACTGGGCGTGGCAGGCTGGATGCGCTATGTCGGCGGGGTGGACGAGCAGGGCAACGCGATTGACGTAAGCGACCCGCAGCTGGCTGTGATTCAGGCGACGGTGAAGGGCAGTGCGGAAGGGGAAAGCCGGGTCAGGGCGCTGCTCGGCCTTGAAGCCATCTTTGGCAAGGAGTTACCGCGTGAAGCCGTCTTTGTTGACGCGGTGATGAAGGCCTACCTGACGCTGCTGCAAAAGGGAGCGAAAGCGACCGTGGAGCAGTACGTGTCTCAACGGTAATTCAGCACATGCCGCCGTGCGCGGCGGCATGTCCGCGCACCGTTTAGTGCATACCCAGGCGAATCAGCTCAATCGGTTCGAACTTACCTTCGCATCCTTCCACTTCAACCGTTTTGCTGCGGCGCACCTGCGCGGCATCCAGCCCGTCGCTGTGGATCGCTTTAATCACGCCAGTTTTGCCCGTGCCGCTAATCATGACGCGGCTGCCGGTGGTGATTGCATTGCGGTTACGGTCGTATGTCATCATGGTATTTTCTCCTCTCTAACCTTTTCGTTACGGCGTTATTTCAGGGTTGCCGTTCACGGAGCATATAAATACGCCTGTCTGCATCACATGTTTTTGTTTTTGATCAAACTCACACTTTTTTCTTTATTGTGCCGGGCGCTGACGGTTCACTACAGCAATTTACAAAGCAGACCGTTATTTTCATTAGCTGATAGTTTCAGCAGGGAAGCGTTGAGGGTTGGTTTATATTCCTGATGCCATTCTGGGTACAGGAAATAACCCTTTCATCGGAATAAGGAGTCAGGCTTATGTATAAGAAGATTTTGATGCCTGTTGATGTGTTTGAAATGGATTTGAGCGACAAAGCGGTTCGCCACGCGGCAAACCTTGCGAAGGCGGAGGGCGCCTCGATTACCCTGGTCAATATTCTGCCGGCCAGCAGCCGATCCCTGCTGCGTGGATTTAACGCCGATATTAAAAAGTTCGAAGAGTATATGACGGAGGAATCCGGTAAGAAGATGAACGCGTTAAAAAGACTTTTCGATATTTCGCCGGAGAAAATTGACAGCCTGGTTCGCTTTGGCAACGTCCGCGATGAAATCATCAGGCTGAGCAAAGAAGGGGAATATGACGCGATCGTCATCGGGTCGAAAAATCCGGGCATCAGCACCCATCTGCTGGGGTCAAATGCGGAATCTATCCTGCGCTATGCCACTATTCCGGTGTTAGTCGTTCGCTAAACCCATCGCCGCGTCCGAAAGGGGCGGCGAATATTACTCTTCGCTAAACCACTCGCTATTTTCCTGACGAATCAGCTGCACGGATTCGCTAATTTCCTGCAGATGCAGCGTCATCGCTTTTTCCACGCCGTCCGGGTCGCGTTTTTCCAGCGCGCTGAAAATATCATGATGCTGTCGAAGCAGCATTTCCGGCGGGGAGACGTGATCGAGGCTCATATAGCGCACGCGGTCAATGGTGGCCTTGATGTTCTCGATGGTATCCCAGGCCAGCTGGCAATCCGCAATCTGCGCCAGTTTCTGGTGGAATTCATCATCAAGCTGGAAGAAATCATTCAGCTGCTTACGGTCAATCGCAATCCGCTGCTGATGCAGGTTTTGCTCCAGCAGGTAACACTGGTTGTCGTTGATGAGCGTTGCGGCACGGCGCGCCACCGCGCACTCAATGGCCTGGCGAACAAAACAGCCGTTGCGCACCTGAGAGAGTGAAATTTTGTTCACATAGCTGCCGCGCTGCGGGCGGATCTGAATCAAACCGTTTTCCGCAAGCTTAATAAACGCTTCACGAACCGGCTGACGGGAAACGTCAAAACGCACGGACACCTCTTTTTCAGAAAGCGGCGTTCCCGGTGGGATCAGGCAATGGACAATATCACGTCGCAAAATGCGATAGATTTGCTGGTTTACGGGCTGGGTGGGGTTGAGTTGCGATTCAGCGGCCATGAGTTGTCATTTCTCAGAGAGTTAGCCCGAATATACTACCATTCTTTTATAGACCGAAACAGACCCGGCCCGCAGGCCGGGAAGGGCAGATTTAGCCACGATGGACGCTAAGTCCGGCAAAACTTTGGCTGACCGGCATCATTTCTACGGTATTGATGTTGACGTGTTTTGGCAGCGTCGCCACCCACCAGACCGTTTCGGTGACATCTTCCGGCGTCAGGGCGTTAGCGTTTTCGTAGGTTTTGTCTGCTTTCGCGTCATCTCCCTTGAAGCGCACGTTGGAAAACTCGGTGCCGCCCACGAGGCCCGGCTCGATGTCGGTGACGCGAATGGCGGTGCCGTGCAGATCGGTCCGCAGGTTAAGGCTGAACTGGCGCACAAACGCTTTCGTCGCGCCGTAGACGTTGCCGCCCGCATAAGGCCAGCTTCCGGCGGTGGAGCCGATATTGATAATGTGGCCGCGATTACGTTCAACCATGCCCGGCAGCACCGCGCGGGTCATATAGACCAGCCCTTTATTGTTGGTGTCGATCATGTTTTCCCAGTCTTCCACGCTGGCTTTATGGGCGGGCTCCATGCCCAGCGCCAGACCGGCATTGTTGACCAGCACGTCGATGGCGCGCCACTCGGCGGGCAGGTTAGCAATCATCTCTTCAATCGCCGCGCGGTTACGCACGTCCAGCTGCGCGGTCAGGATGCTGTCGCCTAATTCGTCCTTCAGCTCCTGCAGACGTTCCTGACGACGGCCGGTCGCAATAACCTTGTGCCCGTTGGCGACGAAGCGACGCGTGATGCTTTCACCAAAACCTGCCGTTGCCCCGGTAACTAAAATAATCATCTCACTGTTCCTCAACGCTTTTTGTGTTGTACTAACATAGCACGGCCGCAGAGGGTGCGTTAAGGCAACATTTGTATGACGGCGTTGCAGGGGATGGCGGCCTGGCCTACTCTGGGAGGATACCCGTACTCAGGAGCGAAAGATGACGGCCACGAATCCTTTTTTTGAAATCAGCCTGCTGCCTTACCAGGCACCCCATTTTGATAAGATCGACGACAGCCACTATCGTCCGGCCTTCGATGAAGCCCTTCGCCAGAAGCGGGCGGACATTAACGCTATTGTCTCTCAGGCCGCTGCGCCTGACTTCACGAACACCGTGCTGGCGCTGGAGAAAAGCGGCGCTTTGCTCGCGCGCGTCAGCAGCGTGTTCTTCGCCATGACTTCCGCGCACACCAATCCGTATTTACAGGAGCTGGAAGAACAGTTCTCCACCGAGCTTGCCGCGCTGGCAAACGATATCTGGCTGAATGACGTGCTGTTCGCCCGCGTGGAAAGCGTCTGGCTGAATGACGTGCTGTTCGCCCGCGTGGAAAGCGTCTGGCAGGACCGTGCCGCGCTGGACGCCGAATCCCGTCGTCTGGTCGAGGAGACGTATCAGCGGTTTATTCTGGCCGGTGCGCGTCTGAATGAGACGGAAAAGGCCGAGCTGAAGGCACTGAATACCGAGGCTGCCTCCCTGACCAGCCAGTTTAACCAGCGCCTGCTGGCTGCCGATAAAACGGGTGGGCTGGTGGTGGATTACGCGCACCAGCTTGACGGGCTCAGCGCCGGTGAAATCGCGGACGCCGCGCAGGCTGCCGCGGAGCGAGGGCTGAACGATCGCTGGCTGATCCCGCTTCTGAACACCACTCAGCAGCCCGCGCTTTCCGCGCTGCGCAATCGTCAGACCCGCGAAAACCTTTTCAACGCAGGCTGGACGCGCACCCAGAAAGGGGATGAAAACGACACTCGCGAGCTGATCCTTCGTCTGACGGCGCTGCGCGCGCGGCAAGCCCGCCTGCTGGGCTTTGAGGATTACGCCAGCTGGAGCATCGCCGATCAGATGGCGAAAACCCCGGCCGCCGCGCTGGAATTTATGCGCGGCATTGTGCCTGCCGCGCGCGCCCGCGCGGAACGCGAGCAGGCCGACATTCAGAAAGTCATTGACGATGAGCAGGGCGATTTCACCGTCCAGGCCTGGGACTGGGCGTTTTATGCCGAGCGCGTGCGCCAGGCAAAATATGCCCTCGATGAGTCGCAGATCAGGCCCTACTTTGCGCTCAATACCGTGCTGCAGGATGGCGTATTCTGGGCAGCCAGCCAGCTGTTTGGCATTCGCTTCGTTGAACGATTCGAAATCCCGGTATATCACCCGGACGTCCGCGTATGGGAAATTTTCGACCACACCGGTGAGGGCATGGCGCTGTTTTACGGTGACTTCTTTGCCCGTGATTCCAAACAGGGCGGGGCATGGATGGGGAATTTCGTCGAGCAATCCTTCGAGTTTGCTGCCCGTCCGGTTATCTACAACGTCTGTAACTACCAAAAACCGACGAATGGCGGGATCGCGCTTCTCTCGTGGGATGACGTGATCACCCTGTTCCACGAGTTTGGCCATACGCTGCACGGTCTTTTTGCCAGCCAGCGTTTCGCCACGCTTTCCGGCACCAATACGCCGCGTGATTTTGTTGAGTTCCCGTCGCAAATCAACGAGCACTGGGCCAGCCATCCACAGGTGTTTACCCATTATGCGCGCCATTACGAAACCGGGGAGCCGATGCCGGACGCTCTGCGGGAAAGCATGCTCAACGCGACCCATTTCAACAAGGGGTATGACATGACGGAGCTGCTGGCTGCCGCGCTGCTGGACATGAACTGGCACGGCATCGGCGAGGCCGTTTCGGACGTTGAAGGCTTTGAAGCGGCAGCGTTGAAAAAAGAAGGGCTGGATCTGCCCGCCGTACCGCCGCGCTACCGCAGCAGCTATTTTGCCCATATTTTCGGCGGCGGGTACGCGGCGGGGTATTACGCCTACCTGTGGACGCAGATGCTGGCGGATGATGGCTATCAATGGTTTGTCGAGCAGGGCGGCTTAACTCGTGAAAACGGGCAAAAATTCCGCGAGGCGATTTTGTCTCGTGGTAACAGCACGGATCTGGCTGAACTTTATCGCAGCTGGCGCGGGCGCGATCCGAAGATTGAACCGATGCTGGAGAATCGCGGGTTGAGCGAATAGCGACAGTTTCGTCAGAAAAAAGAGCCGGGCTTTACGCCCGGTTTTTTAATTTCATCTTGCTGGTAAATGCTTCAGCAAAAAAGTTTTAACAGGCATTCTTTATAAATAAAAAATGTGAGATTAAAACTCGCTTCTACCGGTATATATAATTTTCCAAGTGTAGTCTGTAAGTGAGTGAATAATTAATACTTTGATCTGGATTGTGAAAATAAAAAATCTTTTAACTGCGAATTTTTAGCTATAAATTTTTATTATTTTGTGCCGATAAATGAAAATGGCATAAGAATCGACGCAGTAGCAGTCAAGAAGGCGAAAGATGACCCTACCTCTGAACAATCCGGGCTTCACGGATACCGAGCCTTCTAAAGGCCTGATAAATAAAACTTTTAGCTATATAGTAACGTTGTTGATAAGTATTTTTATTGCAGCAATAATTTCCCTGCTCATAATAAAAGATAATGTTAATGAAATCAGCGACAAGCACGATGAATTTTTGCTAAGGAAGGCCCTGGATACCCGCCAGGAAAACATGCGAAGTCATTTGAAAGACAATGCCGAGTGGGGAGATGCCTACAAACATCTTCATCTGACCACTGACGTTCACTGGGCATGGGATAAGCAGAATCTGGGTAAGTCCCTGTATGACAACTTTGGCTACGAAGGGGTGTTTGTTCTCTCTCCGGAAGGGAGCACGCGATACAGCGTGGTTGACGGGAAACTGAAGCTTCAGGATCTGGAGCGCTGGTTAGACAAATCAACCAAAGACCGTTTACTGCGTGAGATAAGCATAAAAAATGGATTGCCGGTTTCTGTGCTAACGCTTATCAATTCGGTCCCGGCCATTGTTTCTGCTGAATGGATAACGACCGGCGATGATACGAGCGTGCAACCCTTACCGGGGAAACCTTCGACAATGGTGTTTATAGATAAGTTAACGGCTAAAAAATTCCTCACGATTGGGCAGGATGCCGGCATTCTGAATGTTCGTACCTCACCGGCTACAGTGACTTCTCAAATAAATAATCAGACGGAATTTACCTTAAGCACCCAGAATGGTGATGTGCAAATTATCTGGGACGGTGAAAATCCCGGCCAGGCGTTGATAATTTATTTTTTGCCATTACTCATTCTTTCAGTCGTTCTGACAGTATCAATGACGCTAATATTAATGCGTCATATTATGCACAAGGCGAGAATGCTTGACGAAAATAGCTTTCTCCTTGAGCAGGCGCGATTAAATCTAATTACGAGTGAAAAACGATTCCGGGACGTCAGTGAAACAACGAGCGACTGGTTCTGGGAAACAGATTTATCGTTAAAGATAACATGGCTGTCAGGTCGTTTTACTACAATAACGGGATATGAAAATAGCAAATGGATAGGCCGCAGCCTGGATGAACTCTTTCCGTCGACTAGCGGGTTATCACATGCCTGTGCCAGCCAGCGGGACTTAACTGAGCGCTTTGAATTTAAAAACTGTCCTTATACTCACGCGCATCAAACCACGTCATATTGCACGCTCCTGGCAAAATTTTCTGCTCAGCCTGATGGAACGGTGGTTTTGCGAGGCGCGGCAACCGATGTCTCTCAGGAAGTTGAAGCAACAAAACGTGTGGAGTTTCTGTCACGTCATGATGAATTAACCGGTCTGCCGAACCGCTATCATATTAAGGAATTTCTGGCAGGCCAGCTGGCTAAAGAAGACCTTAACCATTATCCCTTTGCCATGATTTGTCTCGATTTAGACAAGTTTAAACCCGTCAATGATATTTTTGGGCACTCTACTGGGGATGCTCTGCTCGGTGAGGTCGCTTCACGTCTTAAATATTGCGTTCGACGAGGTGATTTTGTCGCACGGCAGGGAGGTGATGAATTTATGATTCTCCTCGGCAACACCAGCCAGCAAGACCAGATTGAAGAGGTGTGTCGCCGTATTGTGCAAGAACTGAACCGACCGTTTTCCATTGAAGGGAATGAGGTAGCGATAGGTGTAAGCATGGGCATTGCACAGGCTCCCCGGGATAGCATCAGCGCAAACGATCTTCTACGCTATGCAGATATTGCGCTGTATCAGGCAAAGCAATCCGGCAGAAACCGATGGGTCTATTATCGCCCGGATATGTCGGAAAAGCTGACCGAACGCAGGAAACTGGAAGTAGAGCTGAAGACCGCGATTCGCGAAGAACAACTCTACCTGGTTTACCAGCCCCGTTATAACCTCCGGTATTCTAAAATAGAGGCCGTCGAAGCGCTGGTACGCTGGCAGCACCCGACTCGGGGGACCATAATGCCCGACCAGTTTATTCCGCTGGCAGAAGAAACCGGGCTTATTATTAGCCTGAGCAACTGGGTCATACGCAAAGCGTGTGCGGAAACGAAAGATAAATTGCCGGGATTATCGGTATCCGTAAATATTTCTGCTATCGAATTCCAGGCAAGCGATCTTGCTGAAAGGATAAAAGAGTTACTTCACGAAACAGGGCTTGAATCCAACCGGCTGGAAATAGAAGTGACGGAAAACGTAACGCTTTCCGATCCTGAAAAAACGCTGCAGACCATGAAGTCTCTCAAAAAAATGGGCGTCCGCATTCTGATTGACGATTTCGGAACCGGCTACGCCTCTCTGAGCTATCTGCGGAAGTTTCAGTTTGATGGGCTTAAGCTCGACAAGAGCTTTATTTTTACCCTGGGTGACTCGCCGCAGAACCAGTCAGTCGTGGAGAAAATTATCGACCTGGGGAAAGCCTATTCCATGGCGGTAACCGCAGAGGGGGTGGAGACCGTCGAACAGCTCTCTTTTCTTAAAGAAAATAAATGTGATGAGGTTCAGGGCTACCTGCTTGGAAAACCGGTCGCCATTACGGACTTAAATTTAAACGCAAGCAGAGTAAATCTCTAAATCGCGTTTTCACTCAGGGAAGCGTAACTGAAAAACCGGGCTTCTCGCCCGGTTGAGTATTTACATTGCGTGACAGCTTACGGACGCGATAATTTTATTCCCACCCATATTACCCATAATCAGTTCGAGTAATTTTCGGTATTCTTCACGGGTCATCACCTCAGCCCGAATTTCGGTTTTTCCCTCAGCCTGAGCCGTGGCGGAATAAATCGCTTTCAGACTTAACGTCAACTCTTTCGCCATATTAACGATGCTCTGCCGCACCGCATCTTCATGCTCGTCAGCACAGGTGATTTTCAGAACATAGCTTTTTTCGCCTTCATGGAGCACGGGCAGCTGATTAATCCGCTGCGCGGCTTCGCGAAGCAATATGTTGGCGCAGAGAATAATTAAGCTGGCCATAGCGGCATTCCAGAACTGGCCTAAACCACATAGCACGCCAATTCCGGCCGAGCACCACAGCGTGGCGGCGGTGTTCAGACCACGAATATTCATTCCTTCACGCATAATGACGCCTGCGCCAAGAAAGCCGATACCGGAGACGATCTGCGCTGCGATACGCCCCGGGCTATCAGGAGAGGTGGATACCGAGCTTAAGATGAACACTGCCGCGCCCGTGGCAACCAGTGCATTGGTACGAAGTCCGGCCATACGCTGGCGCCACTGTCTTTCCGCGCCAATAATTGCGCCCAGCAGCATCGCTGCGAGCAGATGAGAGATATAAGGGAACATCAGCCTGTCGCCTGTAAACGTTAATAAATAATAAGCGTCAGTGCTTTGCTAAGCACATCATAACGCCGTTTAAATGCAAAGCGTCTCAGGACAACGGTGGCGGAAAGAGTGAATGTGTAAACATGAACATGCGATGCCCCACAAATTGAGTGGTTTTACTATTTCGGGATACAATCGCTTAAAGAGGATTGCTGCCCACCCTTTCAGGTAAGCAGCGAGAAAATTGCGCTAGCTTACCTTCGTATCGACGATAAAATGACTTTCCAACGAAGGTCTCCTGTGAAAATTTATTGCCAGTATAGTCAGGCGAAATAATGAGTAAAGCGAAAAAACAGCCTCCGTTATGAATTGTTTAAGTTCGAAAGGCATATTTTTAAGACGTCATCTGATTTTCAAAAATACCCGGTATACTACATTTCCTTTTTTTCAGGCGATAACAGACAAAGGCAGGAAGTATGTCTCTTCGTTCGCTGCGGGCATTGTGCCTGACAAGTTTTTTCATCGCGGATGTCCGCGATGGCCTGGGGCCTTTTCTCGGTATTTTCCTGACCGAACGCCACTGGACCCCTGATGATATCGGCATCCTGATGACGGCCGGTGGGCTGGCGGGATTACTGGCCACGCTGCCGGCGGGATTCATCACCGACACCTCACGCAGCAAGCGGACCGTGCTAGCGCTGGTGTGCCTGCTCATCACCCTTAGCACGCTCCTGCTCTGGTTTAGCCAGCAGAGCGGCGTTGTCGCCGTGTCGCAAATCGTCACCGGTATCTGTGCGGCGTTTGTCGGCCCGCTGATCGCCGGGATTACGCTGGGTCTGACCGGCCAGAGCGGGTTCAGCGCGCAGATGGGTAGAAACGAAGCGTTCAATCACGGCGGCAACTTTGTTACCGCACTGATTGCAGGCGGCATTGCCTGGTACTGGGGCGTCGGCGGGATTTTCCTGCTGATGACCTGTACCACGCTGTTAACGCTCTGCGCGCTGCTTGCCATTCGCAACCGGGATATCGATAACGACGCGGCGAGGGGGCTCTCTTCTTCAGCGAGCCTGCCGGTCCCCGGTTTTGCAGTGCTGATGAAAAACCGGGCGCTGTTTGTGACAGGCCTGACGCTGCTGCTGTTTCATCTGGCGAACGCCGCGCTGCTGCCGATGCTGAGCATGAGGGTGGCCGCGGCACCCGCATCGATCAACCCCGGTTTGTACGCGGCGGGCACCGTTATCATCTCTCAGGCCGTGATGATCCCCGTCGCCATCTGGGTCGCCCACCGAATAGACCGCTACGGCTACTGGCGCTTGATTATGCTGGCGCTGCTGGTGATGCCGGTGCGCGCCGCGCTGGCGGCGTCTACGGACGCGCCGCTCATGATGATCCCGGTACAAATTCTCGACGGGCTGGCCGCAGGGATCCTGGGCGTCGTGGTACCGTCGTTTATCGTTGTGCTGCTGCGCGGTAGCGGGCACGTCAATGCCGGGCAGAGTGTGGTGATGCTGATGCAGGGGATAGGGGCATCCATGAGCCCGGCGTTAACCGGCACGATTGCCGGTCATTACTCATTTGCCACGGCATTCAGTGTCCTGAGCGCGATTGCGCTGGTGGCCGTCCTGCTCTGGTGGCGCGTTGCGCACCGGAGCTGGGAAACGGACAGTACGCCGGGTGGGCCATAGCCGCCACCCGGCGTCACGCTTATGCCAGTTCGTTAGGGCACGCTTCGCCCTTTTCCAGCTGCTGCAGGTTCCCCAGCGTGGTTTCTGAAATGCTGATCAGCGCTTCGGCAGTCAGAAACGCCTGGTGGCCGGTAAACAGCACGTTATGGCAGGCAGAGAGGCGACGGAATACGTCGTCCTGGATCACATCATTCGACTTGTCTTCAAAGAACAGATCGCGTTCGTTCTCATACACGTCCATCCCCAGCGCGCCAATTTTCTGGGTCTTCAGCGCTTCGATAGCGGCCTGCGAATCAACCAGCCCGCCGCGGCTGGTGTTGATGATCATCACGCCATCCTTCATCTGGTCAAATGCTGCCTGGTTAAGAAGGTGGTAGTTCTCCGGCGTCAGCGGGCAGTGCAGGGAGATCACGTCAGACTGGGAGAACAGCGTCGGCAGGTCGACATATTCCACGCCCAGATCCAGCGCTGCGGCGCTTGGGTACGGATCGAACGCCAGCAGACGCATGCCAAAGCCTTTCAGAATGCGCAGGGCAGCCACGCCAATTTTACCGGTGCCGATCACGCCGGCGGTTTTGCCGTACATGGTAAAGCCGGTCAGTCCTTCCAGCGAGAAGTTAGCGTCACGGGTACGCTGATAAGCGCGGTGAATACGACGGTTAAGCGACATCATCATGCCAATCGCATGTTCAGCCACCGCTTCCGGGGAGTACGCCGGAACGCGCACCACCTTCAGACCCAGCTCTTTCGCCGCATCGAGATCCACGTTGTTAAAGCCCGCACAGCGCAGGGCGATGTACTTCACCCCTTGTCTTTTCAACTCTTCCAGCACCGGGCTACTGCCGTCATCGTTTACGAAAATGCAGACGGCTTCACAGCCGTGCGCCGTTTTGGCGGTTTTTTCGGACAGCAGAAAGTCGAAAAATTCAAGCTCAAACCCGTAAGCCTCGTTAACATGTTGCAGATACTTTTTGTCGTACTGCTTTGTGCTATATACCGCGAGTTTCATAAGACTTTCTCCAGTGATTTTGCATTCACGTTAGCATGATTAAAATTATCTTACAATTTCTAAAATATTATTGAATTCAATAAGTTCTATCAATTATTCTAGAGCATATGTCCACCCTAACTCCATGATATTCATATCCAACGCTTTCTTAAGGGGGTTACACCAGAGACATGTCTGTTAGTTTTAACATTGGGGAGACTCAGTGGTTTACCAATGCCTGAAAACGTGACCAGCGTAATCATTGATATTGCGTAGCTCTTTGAATGTATTAACATCAAAGGTAGTATTATCGTTATTGTTTAAAAATGACAGGGAGACCGAATGTACAACCATAATCGGGAAAAAAGTCATTTCGAGGAGAAAGTTTCTGAGATTGAAAATCTTGCGCAGCGAATTGCCACAAAGCATTTGCTTTATGGTTCCTCTGGCATGTTTTTTGAAACTCAACAACTTGTTGCTCGTTTGAGAAGGGAGATCGAATCGCATTGCTTGACCTGGTCAGGCGGGATTCAAGTTCTTGATGAACAGATACACCATCTTAAGGAACAAGATGACTTACTTACCTTCAATAAGGCTAAATTATTCATCGTTGTTGAAAAAAATCGGACAACAACGACGACTTTAGCGCTTAAACAGATCGGTTTCGTTGCCGGTGGGGCGCAAGTGTATGGCGGCGCTAGTTTATGCGTCGGTTCGCTGGGTCTTGCCTGTGCTGCGTATGGTGCACCTATGATCACTCATGGGCTAAACAACATGTATGAAAATGGATACTATCTTCTCTATCGTGAAGATCGGTCTGGCACGCTAAGAGATGCTTATCGTTACGCAGCAGCGATGCTCGGCTATGGGGATAATGAAGCTGATATTGTATATGGTGTGGTTGATATCTCTTTATCAGCCTATGGCGCGGGCAGGAGAGTACTGGCTCCCAGAGAAAAATCCTGGAGTCTGTTCCGCAACATCGAATCTGATTATATCAGAGGATGGCAAGAGGCTTCTAAAACAGCGATGGCTCTGGATTTAACCAGTGGAAGCGTCACAGGTTGGCAGATGTACCAGATAGCTAAAGAGAATTAATTATGTCAGAACAGTTCGAGTTGTCATTAACCCCACCGATTCTACCTGCCGTGTGCTATTTTATTGTATCTATTGTTATTTTTTGCCTGTTGTACCTCGGAAAACTCAAGGTTAACAGGCTTCGTAAATATCCTCTGTTCATAGCCTATACGCTGTTTGTGATAGCCATTGCAGCCATCCAAATTAACGTTTTTGCCAACGGCTATGAGTTTGTTCGCGGTTTTTTACATATCGATTTTGATCCCTGGCGGTACGATTCGGTGTACTGGGGGTCATTGATATTCGCTATGCTTTACCTGCTGGCAATGCCCAGGAACAGGTATTAGTTTCGCAGTGTTTTCCCTTTTTTACGCCTGAAATGATGCGTAACCCACTGAATATAAAATGTGTTCTTTAGGTTACGCATAGCAAAAAAGTTACCTCATACTATTTCCAGCATCTATCCTTAATCCTGGCGTTAACTTCAACTCAACCGCTAAACATGCGACAATGTTCGCACTGCCGGCTTAATTCTTTCGCTAAATCAGGATATTAACTGCCCATGAAGGGTAAATACAAAGCCGCTCTTGCGCTTTTACTGCTGTTCATACTGTTGCCGCTGACGCTGCTGATGACGCTCGCCCAGTGGGTCCCGACGCTCGCCGGGATCTGGCTGCCCGTGGGGACGCGCATCGCGTTCGAAGAGAGCCCGAAACTAACCCGCCACGCGCTGGTGATCCCCAATCTTCGCTATCTGGTTGAAGACTGCGAAATTGCCCGCATCGATAACGTGACGCTGTCACATCCGAGCCGCTGGAAGCTGGATATCGGCGCGCTGGATTTAAATTCCGTCTGTCTGAGCAAAATTCCTCCGTCAGCGCCTTCAACGGTCGCCCCGAAAACGCTCGCGCAATGGCAGGCAGTATTACCCAATACCTGGCTCACGATTCACCGTCTGACGCTCTCTCCCTGGCAGCAGTGGCAGGGCGAGCTGCGTGCGTCGCTGACCCCGTCCAGTCAGGAGATCGCCTATAAAGGCGAGCAGGTCAGCATTAAAGGCACGCTTCGCGGTCAGACGCTCTCGGTCAGCCAGTTCGATGTACAGCTCCCGGACCAGCCGCAGCCGATTAAGCTGGTGGGCGAATTTACCCTGCCGCTGGTACCGGATGGCGTACCGGTGAAAGGCCACGCGGTCGCGACCTTTAACGTGCCACAGTTGACGTCTCTGGTCGATGCCGATCTGGACTGGGAAGACAATCAGGGACAGCTGGTGGTGATGGCGCGGGACAATCCCGATCCGCTGCTCGACCTGCCGTGGCAGATCACGGCGGAACAGCTGAACATCAGCGACGGGCGCTGGAACTGGGATCTCTCGGGTATGCCGCTGAGCGGGCGGGTGTCCCTTCGCGCCGACAACTGGCAGCAGGGGCTGGAGAAAACCACCCTGACCGGACGGCTGAATGTGCTTACCCACGGTGATGCGGGGAAAGGGAACGCGGTACTGAATATCGGGCCAGGCAGGCTCAGCATGGAAAACAGCGACATGCCTCTGCACCTGAGCGGCGAGGCAAAGCAAAACGATCTCATTCTTTACGCTAAATTGCCCGCAACGCTGACCGGCAGCCTGTATGAACCGAAGCTGGCCTTTGAGCCGGGCGCGCTGCTCCGCTCGCGCGGGCGCATCATTGATTCACTCGATATCGATGAAATCCGCTGGCCGCTGGCGGGCGTGAAGCTCACCCAGAAGGGCGTGGACGGCCGTCTGCAGGCTATTCTGCGCGCCCATGAAAACGAGATGGGCGATTTTGAACTCCACCTGGACGGTCAGGCCAGCGACTTCTTACCCGATAACGGCCTGTGGCAGTGGCGCTACTGGGGGAAAGGCGGTTTTACGCCGATGCATGCCCGCTGGGATGTCGCCGGGAAAGGCGAGTGGCGCGACAATCTTATTGAGCTGACGGCGCTCTCCACCGGTTTTGACAAGCTCCAGTACGGCACGATGGAGGTCAGCAAGCCTCGCCTGGTGCTGGATCAACCGGTGCGCTGGTTGCGTGACCCCGAAAAACCGACCTTCAGCGGCGCGCTGTCGCTTAACGCCGGGCAAACCCGTTTCTCCGGCGGCAGCGTGTTGCCGCCATCGGTCCTGACCTTTAGCGTCGACGGCAGCGACCCGACTATTTTTCAGTTTAAGGGTGACCTCCACGCGGACAAAATCGGTCCGGTACAGGTAAACGGGCGCTGGGATGGCGTACGCCTGCGCGGGCAGGCCTGGTGGCCGAAACAGTCTCTCACCGTATTCCAGCCGCTGCTCCCGCCTGACTGGAAAATGACGCTGCGCGACGGGGAACTGTATGCGCAGGTCGCCTTCTCGGCGGCGGCCGATCAGGGTTTTGAAGCGGGCGGGCACGGCGTGCTGAAATCCGGCAGCGCCTGGATGCCGGATAACCAGATTAACGGCGTCGATTTTGTGCTGCCGTTCCGCTTCAGCGACGGAACCTGGTCTCTGGGCACGCGCGGACCGGTGACGCTGCGCATTGGCGAAGTGGTAAACCTGGTGACCGCGCGCAACATTACTGCCGATCTACAGGGGGACTATCCCTGGACGGAGGACAATCCGCTGCTGCTCACCAACGTGAAGGTAGAAACCCTCGGCGGGAAGATCACCATGCAGCAGCTGCGGATGCCGCAGCACGATCCGGCCCTGCTGCGGGTGGACAATATCTCTTCGAGCGAGCTGATTAGCGCCGTTAATCCGAAACAGTTTGCCATGTCGGGGCCAGTCAGCGGGGCGCTGCCGTTCTGGCTGGACAATGAAAAATGGATCATTGAAGATGGCTGGCTCACCAACCCGGGCCCAATGACGCTGCGCATCGACAAAGATACGGCCGACGCCATCGTCAAAGATAATATGGTCGCGGGTGCCGCGATTAACTGGCTCCGCTATATGGAAATTTCGCGTTCGTGGACGAGAATCAATTTAGATAATCTGGGTGAATTAACCATGCAGGCGACCATCAAGGGGAACAGCCAGGTGGATGGCAAAAGCAGCTCCGTCAACCTGAACTATACCCATGACGAGAATGTCTTTACCCTCTGGCGTAGCCTGCGCTTTGGGGACAACCTGCAAACCTGGTTTGAGCAACATGCGGCGATACCTGCTCCCCGCAGTTTGACCGGCAAGGAAAGTGAGGAACAACAATGAAAAAGATGGCTGGTGTGCTCACCGTTGCCGTTGCCGCGCTACTGACCGGCTGTACGCCGCGTATTGAAGTCGCTGCGCCAAAGGAGCCGATTACCATCAATATGAATGTCAAAATCGAACATGAGATCCACATTAAGGTCGATAAAGACGTCGAAACCCTGCTTAAATCGCGCAGCGATCTGTTCTGAGGACGCCATGAAACGAGTAGCACTGATTTTACTGGCGCTGGGGATGAACGTGCAGGCGGCTGCGCTCACCCTGAACGATGCCCGGGCGCAGGGGCGCGTGGGGGAAACCCTCAGCGGTTATCTTGCCCCGATTCAGCAGGACGCCGAAACGCTGGCGCTGGTCAATCGCATCAACGCGGCGCGCACGGAAAGCTACCAGAAGCTGGCTGATAGCAATAATTTGCCGGTTGATGAAGTGGCCAAAATGGCAGGGCAAAAACTGGTTGCCCGCGCGCAGCCGGGCGAGTATGTGAAGGGCATTAACGGAAAATGGCTCAGAAAGTAGCTAGCGGTAGCGCCTGCGGTATTCACCCGGCGAGACGCCAAAACGCTGCTTAAACGCCGTTGAAAAATGGCTATGGTCGGTAAAGCCCCAGCTGTAGCCAATGCCCGCCAGCTTTTCATCATCGCCAGCAGTGCGCAGTACCTGCGCGCAGAGATCCAGACGACGGTTTTTAATGTACTGCGCGACCACCAGCCCCTTTTCGGCAAACATGCGGTAGAGGCTGCGCACGGACATACCGCTCTCGGCGGCAATCCATTCAGGACGCAGCGATTCAGACTGAATATGGTCGTCAATCAGCGCCACCACATGCTGGAACTGGCGCTCCTTGCGCGGCTGAATGATTTCACGCTGCTGGAAAGCGGGGCGCAGCAGGCAGATCATCGCTTCGAGCGCGGCTTCGCTTTCACGATCGCTCAGGTCGGCATTGCTCATACTCTCCATCAACAGGCGATGGCTCAGCTGCACCGTGGGTAAGGTGCGGGAAAGGGCGGTCGCGCAGCTTATCTCCTGGAAACGACACTGCTGCTCAATAATCTGACGCGGAACCAGGAGCGAAATCTGGCGGGATTTTTCCTGCCAGTTGATTGAACAGGGACGCGACGCGTCAATCAGCGTGATATCGCCGGTTCTGAGCAGCGCGCGACGGTCATCCTGCTCAATTTCTGCACTCCCTTCGAGCTGGAACACGGTATAGAACCAGGCATCGTTACTCTGTTTGATCTCCTGACGGGAGCGGAACAGGTTAACGCCACCCGCGGTCACGGTGCTGAGCTTCAGACTGCGCGCATAGCTGGTCTCCAGCTCGCCGTAGAATTTACCCCCGGTGGGCTGCGCGTTAAAACGCCCGCAAACCTGGTTAATTTGCGCCAGCCAATGCTGATACTGTTCCTGCTCGCTTGCACACGCCATCGTTTCTCTCACTGCACCGTCAACGTTTTCGCATTGTTGCATTTGTGTTGCATTTTGTCAGAGCTATGAGGCTGACTATAGGAAAGAACACTCACCGGTTACAGCGATATAAGCGGCAATTATCGCGATTTGCGGAGCCTGTCACAGGTGGCAAAGCGAATGTCACAGAGACAAAAGCGAGAATGCAAAACCCCTCTTAGACTGGATGAACACCCTGCGAAGAATAACGAAGGAGTATCCTATGTCTGAATCACAGGTGGCTATTCAGCCTGCCGTGCAGCAGTTTTTAGACCGACAGCATGGCCTGTGGATTGAAGGGCGTCAGGCCGCGTCGGACAGTGAAAAGCGGCTGAATGTCTTCAACCCGGCTACGGGCGAGGTGATTGCCTCGACTGCCGATGCCAGCGTCGATGACGTTGATCGTGCCGTCATGTCCGGCTGGCGCGCCTTTGTGGCCCGCACCTGGGCCGGAAAACTCCCGGCGGAGCGCGAGCGGATCCTGCTCCATTTCGCCGATCTGGTGGAACAGCACAGCGAGGAGCTGGCCCAGCTTGAAACGCTGGAGCAGGGCAAATCCATCAACATTTCCCGTATGTTTGAAGTCGGCTGCACCCTGAACTGGATGCGCTATACCGCCGGGCTGACCACCAAAATTTCGGGTAAAACTCTCGATCTTTCTATCCCGCTGCCGCAGGGCGCCCGCTATCAGGCGTGGACGCGTAAAGAGCCGGTTGGCGTGGTGGCCGGGATTGTGCCCTGGAACTTCCCGCTGATGATCGGCATGTGGAAAGTGATGCCAGCGCTGGCAGCTGGCTGCTCTATCGTCATTAAGCCGTCTGAAACAACGCCGCTGACCATGCTGCGCGTGGCGGAACTGGCCAGTGAAGCGGGCATCCCGGATGGGGTGTTCAACGTGGTGACCGGGAGCGGCGCGGTGTGTGGCGCGGCGCTGACCTCGCATCCGCATATCGCGAAGGTGAGCTTCACCGGCTCAACGGCGACGGGTAAGCAAATTGCCCGCGCGGCGGCGGACACGCTAACCGGCGTGACCCTGGAGCTGGGCGGGAAAAACCCGGCAATTGTGCTCAAGGATGCGGACCCTGCGTGGGTGATCGAAGGCCTGATGACCGGCAGCTTCCTGAACCAGGGGCAGGTGTGCGCGGCGAGCTCGCGCATCTACATTGAGGCGCCGCTGTTTGACACGCTGGTCAGCGGGTTTGAACAGGCGGTGAAATCCCTGAGCGTCGGGCCAGGCATGTCGCCGGAAGCGTTTATTAACCCGCTGGTGTCGCGCGCGCATTGCGACAAGGTGCAGACCTTCCTCGATGAGGCGAAGTCGCGCCACGCGGAGCTGATCGTCGGTAACCGGGGGCCGGAAGGCAAAGGCTATTACGTTTCACCTACGCTGGTGGTGAACCCGGATGCCTCGCTGCGCCTGACCCGCGAAGAGGTGTTTGGCCCGGTGGTCAACCTTGTGCGCGTCGCCGACGGGGAAGAGGCGCTCCAGCTGGCAAACGACACCGAATATGGCCTGACGGCCAGCGTCTGGACGCAGAATATCAGCAAGGCGCTGGAGTATACCGACCAGCTGCAGGCGGGCACCGTCTGGGTGAACAGCCATACGCTAATCGACGCCAACCTGCCGTTCGGCGGCATGAAGCAGTCCGGTACCGGACGCGATTTTGGCCCGGACTGGCTGGACGGCTGGTGTGAAACCAAGTCGGTGTGCGTGCGGTATTAAAAAGCAAGCCGGGTAAGGCGTAGCCGCCACCCGGCTTTTTTTCTACAGCGACCACCGATCCCGACCTGCCTCTTTCGCCCGATACAGCGCCGCATCGGCGCGGGCGATGATCTCGGTGCCCGCTAACCCCTCGGCCATGCTCGCAATCCCCATGCTCACGGTGACATGGTCGCTGACCGTCGAGGCGCCGTGCGGTATGGCTTCCGTACGCAGGCCGTCCTGAATACGCAGGGCAACCTTTTCCGCGATGTTCTCCGGGCAATTAAACAGAATCACCAGAAACTCTTCGCCGCCGTAGCGTGACACCACATCGTCAGGCGTGCGCACGGACTGCTTCAGCACGCGCGCCACGCGCGTCAGACAGTCGTCGCCCGCCTGGTGCCCGTAGGTATCGTTGTAGCGCTTGAAGTAGTCGATATCCAGCATGATCACCGAGAAGGTTTTTTTCTGCTCAACCGCGTTCTCCAGCACCACCTCCATTTTCCGGCGATTGGCGGTTTTGGTTAACGGGTCCTGATGCGCCAGCGCGTCCAGCCGCGAAATCAGCAGCTGATTTTGCTGGTTACGTCGCCAGGCTTCGTCAAACCAGCTCAGCAGAATGAAACGCCCGCAGATCAGGATCAGCGTAAACACGCTCCAGATAACAACGAAGTGTAGGTTGAGGCCATCGTTTCGTATCCAGCTTGCTATCGGCAGGGTGATCCAGAGCGGGAGCACAAAGGCGAGCAGCCCTTCAGGGTAGAAATAGAGCGCCGTCAAACCGGCGAGTAACAGAATAACGCACAGCGGCCAGACGTGCGGGAGCAGCAGCTGGGTGATAAACCAGAAGCAGGAGACCGACCAGATGGCGCTACAGATAAACAACACCACGCTGATACCGGCGATACGCCGCCAGGCCATGAGGATCAGCGCGGCCGAGAGGATGATAATACCGAGCATGGAGGCATCAACCATTCTCGTCAGCTGGGGCGAGTGGGGATAAAGGGGATCGCTGGGCTTAAGCAGAACGTGTCGCAGCAGAATCATCACCGCAAAGCTGATATTGACGAAGGCCAGCCACGGCAGGTTCATCGCCAGCCCGTGCATGACCATGGCATGGCGCGTTGGCCAGGTCGCCCGTTCCAGCGACGGTTTTTTTCTTTTTTCCATAAAGCCCTTTCCCGTCCGGGGGATAAATCATGTCGATGAGATATCTGTAACTATAAGCAAGCCAGGACGATCCTCAAACGCTAGGGCAAAAAAAACCGGGCTATTGCCCGGCGGGTGGTTATTTTTCGTCTTTTTTCTTCCCGAGCGTTGGCGTCTCGTCGAAGAAGTTCCACGGCTTAAGCAGGGTATGCACCCATTCCGTTGGCATGATCGGCCACTCTTCCGCGCGCGCCACGTGGGTGGTGCCGGTGGTCATCCAGACTACGTCGTCCCGATCGTTGAGCGACTCGTTATCCTTGCTGTACTGCCCGAGGCCCGTGTCATGTACGGAGCGGTTAGGGAATTTACCTTCCGGGTAGAGCTCATCAGGGTGGTAGCGGGTCACCCACAGCTGTTTGTCCATAAAGCTCAGGCGATGGTAAATCCACTCGTCCGGGGCAAATTTCGCGCCGGTTGCCACCGGGTGCGTACCGCCCGCGTAAGGGATGATCTGGTACGAGACCGGGTTACCCATGCGGTTCTCTTTACTTGTGTTGCTCAGCAGGCGAATCGTGCCCGGGTCGAACTTCTGCGCCGCCTGCTGCTCGGTATCAATATCATACTGATTGATCTGCATGGTGCTGGTGCGAGGTCCACCGGCGGTATTCGGCTTCACTTCCGGATCCATAGCCACCAGCTTGTTGTTGATGCCGTCCACGTCCATATCAAGACGGAAGTTGTAGATGTGCTGGTGCGTGGTGCCCACGATGTTGTGGTCGATCAGCGTACCGTATTTTGTATCGTCTTTGGCGGTGGCATCGTGCATGGTTTTCGCCTGCACGCCTTTCACCGCTTCGATACCCGTCGCGCCGGCGTCAATGCCGATGGTGCCATTTTCATGGAACACCCAGTCGAAGATGTAATCGTAGTTGCCCACGGTACTCACCCAGCGCACCACCAGCTCGCGGCGCTCGGTGCTGACGTTAGGCTGGCCCATCTCCTGATGCTTATATTCCGGCCCCGCGTAGCGTTCGAAAATGGCGATCGCGCGCGGGATCTCCATCGGCGCGCCGGTGTAGTCCGGGATAGTTTCGTTGAGCATCACCGCGTTGGACGGCACGTCTTTCCCGCGCACCAGAGGGGAGGTCAGGGTGCCCATGCCGTAGTCGCCGGAATCAAGATAGGCCTTGAAATACCAGCCCACGTCCGGATCGCCGTAAGGAACGATCATGCCGCCGAGCGACCCCTGATACATAATCTGGCGCTTTTTACCGTTGTCGTTATACGTGACGGTTGAAATCATCGGACCGACGCGAGAGTCCAGGCTCAGGTGGAAATCCCAGTTCTGCCAGTGCACCATATCGCCGGTAATGGTGTAGTTCTTACCTTCCGGCTCGATGATGTCGAGCGGTTTTTTCGGCGTTTCTATACGATCGCGGCCATCGTAGGGGCGCGGCGTCATCGGAACCGGAACAACGGCGCCTTCCTCAATCTTCTGGATTTTCTTCTGCTCAAGATCGACCACGGCCACCAGGTTTTCAATCGGGTGCGCCCAGTAGTTGCCGTCGCCCACATCCAGATAGCTCACCACCTTCAGCAGGCGATCTTCCTGCTTCAGGCCGTCTTTACCGTCGAAATAGCCGACGGTCAGCGGCGTGGTAATCACTTTTTTCGGGTCGGTGATGCCGTGTTTTTTAAGCACCTCGGCAAATTCCGTACTCTCGTTAACGATCTGCTGTACCGCGGTGAAATCATCCAGCAGCACCATGCCGTGCGCGTCTTTCACCGGCTCCCAGCGCAGGATTTTTTTATCCTTCAGATCCACCAGGCTTTCGATAACGTGCTTTCCATCGAGCATCACAATCTTTGCCTGACGCGGGGCATCCACCGCCGTACCGTTAAGCACAAAGTCCCACACTTTGGCTTTCTCTGGCTCTGCAAGGGCAATCTGGGTAAAGCGGGTATTAGGCTTAAAGTCCGCCGAGGCTTTCACAATCTCAACGGCCTGCTTAATTTCGTCCGCCGTTAGCGCGTTTAGCGGGTGAGGGCGTTTTTCAACCTGGAAGGTCTGGTCAAGGCCGGACTGGAAAACATCGTTGATAAAGGTATCGGAAATAAAGGCTTTCTTGCCTTTCATCACCACCGGCACCTCGAGCCTGAGGGTTTTGCCGTTGACGATGGCGGTTTTGGCACCCGGTTTGACCTTCACGAAGGCACCGTCTTTCGCAATGGTGAACATCTGTGCGTAATCATCCCACTGAACGTCGGCGCCAAAGTCCTGCAGCGTTTTGTCCATCGGGACCATATGCGCCTCACTGCCGTGGGCGAAAACAGGGGATTGCCAGGCGCAACACAGCGCAACGGCCATAGCCAGCGCCGTTCTACGGGCAGAAAAAGAAGAATTGCTTCCCATCGTAGACCTCATCTTGTTGTGTTTATTGTGTTGTGACAGCCTTATCCTGACAGGCGCCTGAGAAAAGCGTTTGCCTGCATCTGCCAGATTATTTGCCAGTCTTGCCAGGTTAAAAAAAGAGCGGGGATACATCACATGCCGGGCCATTTCCTCTCCCCACAAATGATGTCAGCACAGGCGACCCCCTCTCCCTTGAGGGAGAGGGCTGGGGTGAGGGGGAACATACGGCTGTAGTGGTCATTCCGTTCACTTCATGTTCCTTGCTACTCTGTCACGACATGACCGGTGAACGTGCCAGGGTGGCTCAATCGCCACCACCCTGGCGACCCAGGCTCCCGGCGGTAAATCGCCGCTTCGCGGTGCCCTCAGCTTATTCCTTCAGGCTATCGGGTCGGGCATGAGCCTGCATCCCTGCAGGCCACGCCCTCTCGGCGCATCCCTGCGCCTCGCCCCGGCCTTACGGAAACGCTTCGGCGATTTACAGCCGGACCAGGTTGTCGCTGTAAGTCATTAATTTTCCTGAAGCAATTTATCGCTTCTGGTTAAAAAAATTACAGGGGTTCCTCCCCCTTTGGGGAGAGGGTCAGGGTGAGGGGCGTTAGCTGAAATCTCCCTGCTGGCGCGCCACCAGCGTCAGGATGGAGTAAAGCGCCACGGCCTGCTGGTGCTGGTTGAAGATCTCAACCGCCCATTCCACCACGCCGGTCGGTTTTTCCTCGGCGGTGCGCTGTTTCTTAAGCGTTTTGCGCTTGCAGGTCAGACGCACCTGAATGGTATCGCCCGGTTTGACCGGCTCGATAAAGCGCAGGTTTTCCATGCCGTAGTTGGCAATCACCGGCCCGACGCCCGCATCGACGAACAGTCCCGCCGCGGCGGAGATCAGGAAGTAGCCGTGCACCACGCGCTCGCCAAAGATCGACTCTGCCGCGCCGATCTTGTCCATATGGGCGTAGAAGTGATCGCCGCTCAGGCAGGCAAAGTTAACGATGTCCGCTTCCGTGAGGGTACGGCGCGGCGTCAGCAGGCTGTCGCCCGGCTGTAGCTCCTCAAAGTATTTGCGGAACGGATGCACGCGATCTTCCTGCACCGTTGCGCCACGCACCCACTGCTTGCCGATGGCGGCCAGCATGGTCGGACTGCCCTGAATCGCGGTGCGCTGCAGGTAGTGCTTCACCGCACGCAGGCCGCCCAGCTCTTCGCCGCCGCCCGCGCGACCCGGGCCGCCGTGCACCAGCTGAGGCAGCGGGGAACCGTGGCCGGTGGACTCTTTCGAGGCTTCCTCGTTGAGGATCTGAATACGCCCGTGGGCGCGCGCCGCACCGGTAATAAACTCGCGGGCAATGTCCAGGTCTGCGGTGACCAGCGTGCCCGCCAGGCTGCCGCCGCCCTCGCGGGCAAGCTGCATCGCGTGCTGTGCATTGCGATACGGCATCAGCGTCGCAACCGGGCCAAAAGCTTCGGTTGAGTGCACTGCCGGAGTTTCATCCGGCTGCGGGCAGAACAGCAGCGTCGGCGGGAAGAACGCGCCAGCGGCCTGCAAATCCGCTTTGCCACCCAGGCGGACCTGGCAGCCTGCGGCGATCAGTTGCTCCACTTTCTCCTGCACGTCCGCACGCTGTTCGGCGTTGACCAGCGCGCCCATCTTTACCCCTTCCTGCGCCGGGTCGCCCACCAACACCTTTTCCAGCCGGGCAATCAGCGCCTGGCTCACGGCGTCAATCTGGCTCTGCGGGACGATAATGCGGCGAATGGCCGTACATTTCTGCCCGGCTTTGGCGGTCATCTCGCGGACCACTTCCCGGATGAACAGGGCAAATTCCGGCTGCTCAGGGGTGACGTCTTCCCCCAGCACGCAGCAGTTCAGGGAGTCGGCTTCCATCGTGAACGGAATCGAATTCGCCACGATATTCGGGTGCACGCGCAGGCTTTGCCCGGTGCTGGCGGAGCCGGTAAAGGTGACCACGTCCTGGCTGTCGAGCTGGTCGAGCAGATCCCCCGCGCCGCCGCAGATCAGGCTTATAGCGCCGTCCGGCACCAGCCCGCTGTCGACGATGGATTTCACCATCGCCTGCGTCACCTGGGCGGTGGCGGTGGCGGGTTTGATGATGGCGGGCATGCCGGCAAGCCAGGTCGGGGCCAGCTTTTCCAGCATTCCCCAACAGGGGAAGTTAAAGGCGTTGATGTGCACCGCCACGCCGGACTTCGAGGTCAGGACGTGACGCGCGGCAAAGCCGCCTTCTTTTGACAGCGGAATTAACTCGTCTTCCGGCCACACGGTGTCATCCGGCAGCTCGCGGCTGCCCAGGCTGGCGTAAGTGAAAAGGGTGCCGATCCCGCCTTCAATGTCCACCCAGCTGTCCGCTTTAGTCGCCCCGGTCTGGGCGGACAGGGCATAAAACGTCTCTTTCTCGCTAAGCAGGTGCTTTGCCACCGCCTTCAGCATGGCTGCGCGTTCGATAAAGGTCATCGAGTGAAGCGCTTCGCCGCCGCGATCAATCGCATAGCGGCGGGCGGCCGCCATATCCAGCCCTTCGCTGGTCACGCTCCACAGCGCTTCGCCACTGATGGCGTGATGAATAGTGCGTTCGCGGCCCCGGCCAGACTGCCAGGAACCGGATAAGAAGCTGGCTAACTGCTGCATCGCTTATCTCCAAATGTTACGTAATTTACTCATTAATAGTTTAATCATGAATCATAAAAATCAAGCGGCGTTTTTAATGAATTGTTAATGATGTGATCTGACTGGATGAATTTCAGAATACGAAGGCCCGCTTATCAAGGCTTTAAGCAGAAGGCTTGCGAGCAACGTCACAGAATCAGGAAACAATTCTTGGGGTTATATTTAACCTTTGTGTAACTTTTAAAAAACAAAGTGATTCAACATTACGCTTTAATTTGCAAACTAACGAATCATAAAGGTGATGACGTGACGCAAGAACAACGGTTTGAGCAGCGCATAGCGCAGGAGACGGCGATTGAGCCTCAGGACTGGATGCCTGACGCCTACCGTAAGACGTTGATCCGTCAGATTGGCCAGCATGCGCACTCCGAAATTGTCGGCATGCTGCCGGAAGGGAACTGGATCGCTCGCGCCCCGACGCTGCGCCGAAAAGCGATCCTGCTGGCGAAGGTGCAGGACGAAGCCGGACACGGGCTTTACCTCTACAGCGCGGCGGAAACGCTGGGCTGCGCGCGGGAAGACATCTACCAGAAGATGCTCGACGGCAGGATGAAATACTCCTCCATCTTCAACTATCCGACCCTGAGCTGGGCCGATATCGGCGTGATCGGCTGGCTGGTGGACGGCGCGGCCATCGTCAACCAGGTGGCGCTGTGCCGCACTTCCTATGGTCCGTATGCCCGCGCGATGGTGAAAATCTGTAAAGAAGAGAGCTTCCACCAGCGTCAGGGCTTTGAGGCCTGCATGGTGCTGGCGCAGGGCAGCGAGGCCCAGCGCCAGATGCTCCAGGATGCCATCAACCGCTTCTGGTGGCCGGCGCTGATGATGTTCGGGCCGAACGACGACAATTCGCCGAACAGCGCCCGCAGCCTGGCGTGGAAAATCAAACGCTTCGGCAACGACGAGCTGCGCCAGCGTTTTGTCGACAACACGGTGCCGCAGGTGGGAATGCTGGGCATGACGGTGCCCGATCCCGAACTGCGTTTTGATGAAGAGAGCGGTCATTATCGCTTCGGCGAGATCGACTGGCAGGAGTTTGACGAGGTCATTAACGGGCGCGGCATCTGCAACCACGAACGCCTGGCCGCGAAACGTAAAGCCTGGGAAGAGGGCGCGTGGGTGCGGGAAGCCGCGCTTGCGCACGCGGAAAAACAACGCGCCCGTCAGGCCGCGTAAGAGGAAACAACCATGAGCAATGTCTACTGGCCGCTGTACGAAGTGTTCGTACGCAGCAAACAGGGGTTATCCCACCGTCACGTTGGCAGTCTGCATGCCGCCGACGATCGCATGGCGCTGGAAAATGCGCGTGATGCCTACACCCGCCGCAGCGAAGGCTGTTCTATCTGGGTGGTTAAGGCGAGCGAGATTGTCGCCTCCCAGCCGGAAGAGAGCGGCGAGTTCTTCGACCCGGCGGAAAGCAAAGTTTACCGCCATCCGACGTTCTACACCATCCCCGACGGCATCGAGCATATGTGAGGCAACGAATGAATTCAGTGACTGCCTATGCCCTGCGTCTGGGCGACAACGGTCTGGTGCTTTCCCAGCGTCTCGGCGCCTGGTGCGGCCACGCGCCGGAGCTGGAAATCGACCTCGCGCTCGCCAATATAGGTCTCGACCTGCTGGGGCAGGCGCGCAATTTCCTGACCTATGCCGCGGAGCTGGAAGGCCAGGGCGATGAAGACACGCTGGCGTTTGGCCGCGACGAACGCCAGTTCCGCAACGTTCTGCTGGTGGAGCAGCCGAACGGCAGCTTCGCCGACACCATTGCCCGCCAGTATCTGATGGATGCCTGGAACGTGGCGCTGTACGAACGCCTGACCCATAGCCGCGACGGCCAGCTTGCCGCCATCGCCGCCAAAGCGGTTAAAGAGGCGCGCTACCACCTGCGCTTCAGCCGCGGCTGGCTGGTGCGTCTGGGCGACGGGACCGAAACATCCGCGCAAAAAATGCAGCAGGCTATCGACAATCTGTGGCGTTTTACGGCCGAGCTGTTTGAAGCCGATGACGTCGAGCTGGCGCTGATTGAGCCCGGCGTGGCGGTTGACCCGCGCGTCCTGCGCCAGCCGTGGGAAAGCGAAGTCTTTGCCGGTCTGAATGAAGCCTGCCTGCAGGTGCCCGCCGAGGTGGCGTACCGCACCGGGGGCAAGAGGGGGCTGCATACCGAACATCTGGGCCCGATGCTGGCGGAAATGCAGTATCTCCAGCGCGCGTATCCCGGTCAGCAGTGGTAAAGGAGAACGCTATGCAACGCCTCGTCGACATCGCGCCCGCGCAAATCCCGCAGATCTGGGCGCTGTTAGGCCAGATCCCCGATCCGGAAGTGCCGGTGTTAACCATCACCGATTTAGGCATGGTGCGCAGCGTGAAGGCGCAGGGGGAAGGCTGGGTCATCGGCTTCACGCCCACCTACTCGGGCTGCCCGGCAACGGAACATCTGCTGGGGGCGATCCGTGAGGCGATGACTAAACGCGGCTTCACTCCCGTGCACATTGTGCTCCAGCTTGAACCTGCGTGGACCACAGACTGGATGACCGCCGACGCGCGCGAGCGCCTGCGGGCGTACGGCATCAGCCCACCTGTGGGGCATAGCTGTCACGCACACGTCCCAGCCGAGGTGAGCTGCCCGCGCTGCGCCAGCACAGACACCGCGCTTATCAGTGAATTTGGTTCGACGGCCTGCAAAGCGCTCTACCGCTGCAATTCCTGCCGTGAGCCCTTCGACTATTTCAAATGCATTTGAGGCTGCCATGACAACGTTTCATTCATTAACAGTGGCAAAAGTGGAACCCGAAACCCGCGACGCGGTAACCATCACCTTTGCGGTGCCGCAGGCGCTGCAGGAGGCCTACCGCTTCCGCCCAGGCCAGCACCTGACGTTAAAAACGAAGCTTGGCGGTGACGAGCTGCGCCGCTGCTACTCCATCTGCCGGAGTACCGCCCCGGGCGAAATCAGCGTGGCGGTCAAGGCGATTGAAGGCGGGCGCTTTTCCCGCTATGCCCGGGATGAGATCAAAGCGGGCATGGCGCTGGAGGTAATGGTTCCTCAGGGGCAGTTTGGCTACCAGCCGCGGGCCGAACGCGAAGGCCACTATCTGGCAATTGCGGCAGGCTCCGGGATCACTCCGATGCTGGCGATTATCTCCGCGACGCTTGAGACCGAACCGAACAGCCATTTCACCCTGATCTACGGCAACCGCAGCAGCCAGAGCATGATGTTCCGCCAGGCGCTGGCGGACCTGAAGGACAAATACCCGCAGCGCCTGCAGCTGGTCTCCATCTTCAGCCAAGAGCGGCTGGACAGCGACCTGCTGTATGGCCGCATCGACGGGGAAAAGCTGCAGGCGCTGGCGAAAACCCTGATCAACTTCCGCCAGTACGACGAGGCGTTTATCTGCGGCCCGTCCGCAATGATGGACGACGCGGAAGCCACGCTGAAGGCGCTGGGGATGCCGGACAAATCCATTCACCTTGAGCGCTTTAACACCTCCGGTATCACCGTTAAGCGCGCGGCGCACGTGCAGGCGGATGGACAAAAAGTGACCGTTCGCCAGGACGGGCGCGACCGTGAAATCACCCTGACGGCGGACGACGAAAGCATTCTCGATGCCGCCCTGCGTCAGGGGGCGGATCTGCCTTATGCCTGTAAGGGCGGCGTCTGCGCCACCTGTAAATGCAAAGTGCTGCGCGGGAAGGTGGACATGGCAACCAACTACAGTCTGGAGCCGGACGAGCTGGCGGCCGGGTATGTGCTCAGCTGCCAGTCGCTGCCGTTAACCGCCGACGTGATCGTCGACTTCGACGCGAAGGGGATGGCATGAGCGAACTGATTGTTACCCGTAATGGCCGCGTGCTGCAGCTGACGCTAAACCGTCCGGCGGCGCGCAACGCTCTGAATAATGCGCTGTTGACCCAGCTTGCGGAACAGCTTGAGGCCGCCGCCGTGGATGCCGAGATTTCCGTCTGCGTGATTTACGGCAGCGAGCGCTGCTTTGCCGCCGGAGCCGATCTCAACGAAATGGCGGAGAAAGACCTGCCCGCCACGCTGAACGATATCCGCCCGCAGCTGTGGGCGCGTATCAACGCTTTTCCTAAACCGCTGATCGCCGCCGTGAACGGCTTCGCGCTGGGCGCAGGCTGCGAGCTGGCGCTGCTGTGCGACGTGGTGATTGCCGGTGACAACGCCCGTTTCGGCCTGCCGGAAATCACGCTCGGCATTATGCCCGGCGCGGGCGGCACCCAGCGTCTTATCCGCTGCGTCGGTAAATCGCTGGCCAGCAAAATGGTGCTGACCGGCGAGAGCATTACCGCAGAGCAGGCGCTGAGCGCCGGGCTGGTGAGCGATGTTTTCCCGGCGGCGCTGACGCTGGAGTATGCCCTGAAGCAGGCGGCCCTGATGGGGCGCCACTCGCCGCTGGCTTTACAGGCAGCCAAACAGGCGCTGCGCCAGTCTCAGGAGGTGCCGCTTCAGGCCGGTCTGGCCCAGGAGCGCCAGCTGTTTACGCTGCTTTCTGCCACCGAAGACCGCCGGGAAGGCATCAACGCCTTCCTACAAAAACGCACTCCCGACTTTAAAGGACGCTAATTGTGGAATTTATTCTCAGTCATGTAGAACAGGGCGTGATGACCATTACGCTGAACCGTCCGGAGCGTCTGAACAGCTTTAACGACGTGATGCACCAGCAGCTGGCCGAGTGCCTGAAACAGGCCGAGCGTGATGACACCGTTCGATGCCTGCTGATCACCGGGGCAGGACGCGGCTTTTGCGCCGGTCAGGACCTCAACGACCGCAACGTCGACCCTAACGGCCCGGCGCCGGATCTGGGCATGTCGGTTGAAACCTTCTACAACCCGCTGGTGCGCCGCCTGGCAAAGCTGCCGAAGCCCGTCATCTGTGCCGTTAACGGCGTGGCGGCGGGTGCGGGCGCCACGCTGGCGCTCGGGTGCGACATGGTGATCGCGGCGCGTTCCGCCAGCTTCGTCATGGCCTTCAGCAAGCTCGGCCTGGTGCCGGACTGCGGCGGCACCTGGCTGCTGCCGCGCGTGGCCGGACGCGCCCGCGCCATGGGGCTGGCGCTGCTCGGCGACAAGCTCAGCGCCGAACAGGCGCAGGCGTGGGGCATGATCTGGCAGGTGGTGGATGACGAGCAGCTCTCCACCACGGCACAGCAGATGGCCCTGCATTTTGCGTCGCAGCCGACCTTCGGCCTGGGGCTGATCAAGCAGGCGATCAATGCTTCGGAAACCAATACTCTGGACGCTCAGCTCGATCTCGAGCGCGACTATCAGCGCCTGGCCGGGCGCAGCGACGACTACCGCGAGGGCGTCAGCGCCTTCCTCGCGAAGCGCGCGCCGAACTTTACGGGGAAATAAGATGCTGAACATACGTACGGTCGCCGTGATTGGCAGCGGCACGATGGGTGCCGGGATTGCCGAAGTGGCGGCCAGCCACGGGCATCAGGTGCTGCTCTATGACATTTCCAGCGATGCGATATCACGCGCCATCGACGGGATCCGCCAGCGTCTGGCCTCCCGTGTGACGCGCGGAAAACTCTCCGCCGATGCCGGGAGCCAGACCCTTGCCCGGCTTGTTCCCGTCACGGAGATCGACGCGCTCTCCGCGGCCGATCTGGTGATTGAAGCGGCCTCCGAGCGGCTGGAGGTGAAAAAGACGCTGTTTGCCCAGCTGGCTGAGATCTGCCCGCCGCAGACGGTGCTGACCAGCAATACCTCCTCCATCTCCGTCACGGCGATTGCGGCGGACGTCCACCACCCGGAGCGCGTCGCAGGGCTGCATTTCTTTAACCCGGCGCCGGTAATGAAGCTGGTGGAGGTGGTCAGCGGGCTGGCGACCTCCCCGGAAGTGGCCAACGCGCTGTGCGAGCTGGCGCTGAACTGGGGCAAACAGCCCGTTCGCTGCCAGTCAACGCCGGGGTTCATCGTCAACCGCGTCGCCCGTCCGTTTTATTCTGAAGCCTGGCGCGCGCTGGAAGAGCAGGTCGCGCCGCCGGAGGTGATTGATGCCGCCCTGCGCGAAGGCGGCGGCTTCCCGATGGGGCCGCTGGAGCTGACCGACATGATTGGTCAGGACGTAAATTTTGCGGTGACCTGCTCGGTATTTAACGCCTTCTGGCAGGAGCGTCGTTTTCTGCCTTCGCTGGTGCAGCAGGAGCTGGTGCTGGCTGGAAGGCTGGGCAAGAAAAGCGGGAAGGGCGTGTACGACTGGCAGGGCGACAAACCTGACGTGCAGTGGGTTGAGTCGGTGAACGACAGCTATAGCCCGATGCGCGTGGAAAAGCGACGTGACGGTGTCACGGAAATTGATGATGTGTACCTGATTGAAACGCAGGGAGAGACCGCGCAGGCGCTGGCGCTGCGGCTCAACGGCCCGGTGGTGGTGGTCGACCGCATCGAGCGTGACGTGGCGGTCATTGCCGCTGCCGCCAGCAACCCGCATACCGCGACGCAAAAAGCCATCCGCTACCTGCAGCAGCAGGGGCATCGGGTGGTGCGAATTGCCGATTATCCCGGCCTGCTGATCTGGCGAACGCTGGCGATGATTGCCAACGAGGCGCTGGATGCCCTGCAAAAAGGGGTCGCCAGCGAGAAGGACATCGACACGGCCATGCGCCTGGGCGTGAACTACCCGAGCGGGCCGATCGCCTGGGGCGAGCGCCTGGGCTGGCAGCGCCTGCTGACGCTGCTGGAGAACCTGCAGCGCCATTACGGCGAAGAGCGCTATCGCCCCTGTTCACTGCTGCGCCAGCGCGCGCTTCTGGAGAGTAGCTATGAGTCATAACGCCTGGCATAACGCCCGCACCATGTTCGAACGGGACGCCTGCGCTCAGGCGATGGGGATGGACATTGTCGAGATGGACGAGGGCTACGCGGTGGTCACCATGACCATCACCCCGCAGATGCTGAACGGCCACAAAACCTGCCACGGCGGCCAGCTGTTTTCGCTGGCTGACACCGCTTTTGCCTACGCCTGCAACAGCCAGGGGCTGGCGGCGGTGGCTTCCGGCTGCTCAATTGATTTTCTGCGTCCGGGCTTCGCCGGGGACACGCTCACCGCCACCGCGCGGGTGAAGCATCAGGGCAAGCTGACCGGCGTGTACGACATTGAAATCCAGAACCAACAACAGAAAACAGTCGCCCTTTTTCGCGGAAAATCTCACCGCATCGGCGGCAGCGTGACAGGAGAAGCCTGATGCGTGACGCATTTATTTGTGATGGCGTTCGAACCCCGGTGGGTCGCTACGGCGGCGCGCTTTCCGCAGTCCGAACCGACGATCTGGGTGCCGCTCCGCTGCGCGCGCTGCTGGCCCGCTACCCGCAGCTCGACCTGGAGCGGATCGACGACGTGATTTTCGGCTGCGCCAACCAGGCGGGGGAAGATAACCGCAACGTAGCGCGCATGTCGTCGCTGCTGGCCGGGCTGCCGGAGACGGTGTCCGGGACCACCATTAACCGCCTGTGCGGTTCCGGGCTGGACGCGATTGGTTTTGCCGCCCGCACCATTAAGGCGGGCGACGGCGACCTGCTGATCGCGGGCGGCGTGGAGTCGATGTCCCGCGCGCCGTTCGTGATGGGCAAAGCCACCGCCGCGTTTCAGCGTCAGGCGGAGATCTTTGATACCACCATCGGCTGGCGATTTGTGAATCCGCTCATGCATCAGCAATTCGGAACTGACAGTATGCCGGAAACGGCAGAGAATGTAGCTGAATTGTTAAATATCAGCCGTGCCGATCAGGACGCGTTCGCCCTGCGCAGCCAGCAGCGTACCGCGCTGGCACAGCAGAACGGCATTCTGGCGCAGGAGATCGTGCCAGTGCAGGTGCCGGGTAAAAAAGGGGCGGTCACAGAGTTCAGCGTGGATGAACATCCGCGCGCGGACACCACGCTTGAACAGCTTGCCGGGCTGAAAACGCCATTCCGTAAGAACGGGGTGGTCACGGCGGGGAATGCCTCCGGGGTCAACGACGGCGCTGCGGCGCTGATCGTCGCCAGCGAGAAGATGGCGCTGGCGCAGGGGTTAGTCCCGCGCACGCGGATCGTGGCGATGGCGACGGCAGGCGTGGAGCCACGTCTGATGGGGCTCGGCCCGGTGCCGGCCACCCGCAGGGTGCTGGAGCGCGCCGGACTCAGCATTCACGATATGGACGTCATCGAGCTTAACGAAGCTTTCGCCGCGCAGGCGCTGGGCGTGCTGCGTCAGCTGGGCCTGCCAGATGATGCCGCGCACGTTAACCCGAACGGTGGCGCGATTGCGCTGGGCCACCCGCTGGGCATGAGCGGCGCCAGGCTGGCGCTGGCCGCGAGTAATGAACTGCACCGACGCGGCGGGCGCTACGCGCTGTGTACGATGTGCATCGGTGTGGGTCAGGGCATTGCCATGATCCTTGAGCGTGTTTGAGCATAAAAACAATGTGAGTACCCTACAATGACAAATACAACAAAGCTTGATCCGATTGAAACGGCCTCCCTTGACGAGTTACAGGCGCTGCAGACCGAGCGTCTGAAATGGACGCTGCATCACGCCTACAGCAACGTGCCGATGTACAAACGCAAGTTTGACGCCGCGGGCGTTCACCCTGACGATTTCAAAGAGCTGGCGGATATCCGTAAATTCCCGTGCACCACCAAGCAGGACCTGCGGGATAACTATCCGTTCGATACCTTTGCCGTGCCGATGGAGCAGGTGGTGCGCATTCACGCGTCTTCCGGCACCACCGGCAAACCGACTGTTGTCGGCTACACGCAGGGCGACATTGATAACTGGGCCAGTCTGGTGGCCCGCTCCCTGCGCGCGGCGGGCGGCAGCGCGAAGGACAAAATTCACGTGGCGTATGGCTACGGCCTGTTTACCGGCGGGCTGGGGGCGCACTACGGGGCCGAGCGTTTAGGCGCGACGGTGATCCCGATGTCCGGCGGCCAGACGGAGAAACAGGCGCAGCTGATCCGCGATTTCCAGCCGGACATGATCATGGTGACGCCATCCTACTGCCTCAACCTGATTGAAGAGCTGGAGCGCCAGATGGGCGGCGATGCCAGCACCTGTTCCCTGCGCGTGGGCGTCTTCGGCGCCGAGCCGTGGACGCAGGCCATGCGGCGGGAAATTGAAAAACGCTTAGGCATTACGGCGCTGGACATCTATGGCCTCTCCGAAGTGATGGGGCCGGGCGTGGCGATGGAGTGTATCGAAACCGTCGACGGCCCGACCATCTGGGAAGATCATTTCTACCCTGAGATCGTCAACCCGAACGACGGCACGCCGCTGGATGACGGCCAGCAGGGCGAGCTGTTGTTCACCACGCTGACCAAAGAGGCGCTGCCGGTGATCCGCTACCGCACCCGCGACCTGACGCGTCTGCTCCCGGCCACCGCGCGCAGCATGCGCCGTATGGACCGGATCAGCGGCCGCAGCGACGATATGCTGATCATCCGCGGCGTCAACGTCTTCCCGTCGCAGCTGGAAGAGGAGATCGTGAAGTTCGAACATCTTTCGCCGCACTACCAGCTGGAGGTGAACCGTCGCGGACATCTTGATTCACTTTCCGTGAAGGTGGAGCTAAAAGAGAGCAGCCTCACGCTGACCCACGAGCAGCGTTGTCAGGTGTGCCACCAGCTGCGCCACCGCATTAAGTCGATGGTGGGGATTTCCACCGACGTGACGATCGTGAACTGCGGCAGCATCCCGCGCTCGGAGGGAAAAGCCTGCCGGGTGTTTGATTTGCGTAAAGCGGCGGCCAACGGTTAAGTTTCCTCTCACCCCGGCCCTCTTCCAAAGCGAGGGGGTTAGGGTGAAGGGCTATCCCAGAATCCTATGCTATGATTCATCCAGGACAAAAATAACAACAGAATGAATCACATGAATAAACTCGACGCCTTTATCCAGCACGCGGTCAGCTCCGTTCCCGTCAGCGGGACCTCGCTTATCTCCTCGTTATACGGTGACGCGCTTTCCCATCGCGGCGGTGAGATTTGGCTCGGCAGCCTGGCTGCCTTACTGGAAGGCATGGGGTTTGGCGAACGGTTCGTGCGTACCGCGCTGTTTCGCCTCAACAAAGAGGGCTGGCTGGACGTCTCGCGCATCGGACGACGTAGCTTTTACCGCCTGAGCGATAAGGGGCTGCGCCTGACGCGTCGCGCGGAGAATAAGATCTACCGCGCGGAACTGCCCGCCTGGGACGGAAAATGGCTATTGCTGCTCTCCGAGGGGCTGGATAAAACCACCCTGGCCGACGTTAAAAAGCAGCTGATCTGGCAGGGGTTTGGCACGCTGGCGCCGAGCCTGATGGCCTCGCCGTCGCAGCATCTTGCGGACGTGCAGTCCCTGCTTCACGATGCCGGCGTGGCGGAAAACGTGATTTTCTTTGAAGCCCACTCGCCGCTGGCGCTCTCCCGCGCCGCGCTGCGTTCACGCGTGGAAGAGTGCTGGCAGTTAACCGAGCAAAACGCGATGTACGAATCGTTTATCAGCTCGTTCCGGCCGCTGCTGCCGCTGCTGAAAGAGGCCGCGCCCGAGGAGCTGACGCCGGAACGCTGCTTCCAGATCCAGCTGCTGCTGATTCATTTTTATCGTCGCGTGGTGCTGAAAGACCCGCTGCTGCCGGAAGAGTTGCTGCCCGCGCACTGGGCGGGACAAAGCGCCCGACAGCTCTGCATTAATATCTATCAGCGTGTCGCGCCGGGAGCGCTGGTGTTTGTCAGCGAGAAGGGCGAAACCTCCGTCGGCGAACTGCCCGTGCCCGGCACGCTCTACTATCAGCGCTTTGGTGGTCTTACAAGCGCCTAAGGAGGGAAGATGCCTGTTTATCAAATTGACGGCCTGACGCCGGTGGTACCTGACGAGAGCTACGTTCACCCAACGGCGGTGCTGATTGGCGACGTGATTCTGGGCAAAGGCGTGTATGTCGGTCCTAACGCCAGCCTGCGCGGTGATTTTGGCCGTATCGTGGTGAAAGACGGGGCGAACATTCAGGATAATTGCGTGATGCACGGCTTCCCGGAGCAGGACACGGTGGTGGAAGAGGACGGACATATTGGCCACAGCGCCATTCTTCACGGCTGCGTGATCCGCCGCAATGCGCTGGTGGGCATGAACGCGGTGGTGATGGACGGGGCGGTCATTGGTGAAAACAGCATCGTCGGCGCGGCTGCGTTCGTGAAGGCGAAAGCGGAGATGCCCGCCAACCATTTGATTATCGGCAGCCCGGCCAAAGCGATTCGCGAGCTGAGCGAGCAGGAGCTCGCCTGGAAGCAGCAGGGCACGCGGGAATACCAGGTGCTGGTGGAGCGCTGCAAGCTGACGATGCATCAGGTTGAACCGCTGCGCGAGGTTGAGCCTGAACGGAAGCGGCTGAAGTTTGATGAGAATTTAAGGCCGAAGTCGGCGGTGTAGGACGGGAAGTCTGCGCCAGGGCACTAACGGGAAGATGTGACCCCGCCTCATCATGCTATAAATCCTCCGACACAGACTCATCACGATAAAGGACGCAGAGTTATGCTGAGAGGAAAACGCGCTGTTATCACGGGCGGCGGCGGGGGATTTGGTCAGGCGCTTTGCGTCTGGCTGGCGCGAGAGGGCGTTGACGTTGATTTTAGCGCCCGTCGCGAGGAGGATATAGAAAAAACTTGCGCCCTCATCGCGGCTGAAGGGGGGGTGGCAAGAGGGTATCTCTGTGATTTAGCCCAGCCGGAATCCGTTTCTCAGTTCTCTTCGCAAGTCTTACATTCAGACAGGCCAATCGATATTTTAATACTGAATGCTGCTCAGTGGCTGTCAGGAACAATAGACGAACAATCGAGCTCTGAAATCGTCAATACCGTTAGTTCAGGCCTGACAGGTTCAATCCTGCTCACCCAGACGCTGCTTTCAGGATTGCGACGCTCAGACGGCGCAGACATCATTGCGATTATATCCGCATGCGGTATTCCGAACTTTACAGATTCCATTGCCCATCCCGCTTTTTTTGCCAGTAAACACGGGCTCAGCGGCTTTACAACAAAACTGTCAGCACACTTATCCAAAGAAAATATTCGGGTAACCGGGTTATATCCGCCTGATTTTGAACTGACCGGTTTAGATGCGCATGTCGATCGTCAAATAAGAATGGGGGAGAGTCTGGTGAATGGACGGTCCATCTGGGAAACGATGCGTTTTGTGCTGACTCAGCCTCGAAGTTGCCATATTAGTACCATCTACTTTCAGGGGCCGACTCGTGAAGATCTGGCGCATCAGGCCTGAATCTGACGGCGGGCGCTCACCGTAATTGCTGATAAACGCGTTCAGGCATCCCATTATTCGCAAAACGGTTGCCAGAGATAATAAGGCTGTCTTTTTTCGCCATGTCCATCAACAGCGCGATGCCAATGTAATTACTCCAGTTAAAGGTATTTTGCAGCACCACCACCGCATTGCCTTTTTCTTTGTCATAACCGATAAAGCTGGAGTAGCCGCCGATATAGCCGACCTGATAGGTGATTTTTTCCAGACCGATAAAGTCGGTGGTCCAGGCAATACCCTGTACCCCGTCGGGACGTTGAATATCGGTATTTCTGACTTCGGCAAAGACGCTGTCCAGCAAGGGATTGTGGGTCGTCGATACGTGATAGCGCGCATAGGCCGCCAGATCTTCGGCGTTGCTGTATAAGCTCGCTGCCGCCACCATGTTGTTGGAAAAATGCCAGTCCGGCGTGAGCTGTCCGCGCGGGATGAATTTCGGCTGATCGCCCGCGTGGCCGAGGGCGCGCTGCGGGTATCCTTTTAGCTGCTGTGGCGTAAAGCTGCTGTTAGCCATTTGCAGCGGATGGAAAATATAGCGCGAGGCTAAACTCTGGATATCTTCGCCTGTTTTGTGTTTCAGGATATAGCCGATCAGCGCGTAGCCGGTATTGGAGTATTGCGGCACTTTACTCTTTGGCGCTTGCCAGTCGGCGAGGTAACGCAACACGTTATCGCTATCCAGCTCGCCGTAGAAATTATCGCCCGTGCTTAAATAGCTGATGAATTTTCCAAGCATCGGAACATCCATATTCTGACGCGGCAGGCCGGAGGTGTGGGTTACCAGTTCAAGCAGGGTGATTTTTTGTGCATCCGCGCTAAGCGGGGTACCTGGCGGTAATAATGTTGCCAGGCTATCGTTCCAGTTCAGTTGCCCTTCATTGACCAGACAAGCCACCACTTCCGCCGTGATCCCTTTGCTGAGCGAGCCGAGTGCAAAGAGGGTGTCGGGCCTGACCGGATAACGATTGACCGCATCGGTTACGCCCCAGGTGTAAAACTGCGGTGAGCCGTGATTATGAATGACCGCGACCGTCATTCCCGGAACGGATTTTTGCGCCATGTAGTGACGCACCACGCTGTCAACGTCGCCATCCAGCGAATCATGGGTGAGAAGTTCCTGAGTACCTTCCGGGGAGGACATTTGTGAAAGCGTGCCACAACCGCTGAGGAGTGGGAGAGTAAGCAGAAGCCAGCGAAATTTTTTTGTTATGTTCTGCATACCTGATAGCGAGTGTGGTGGTCATGGCGCGCCAGGAATGTATCACAAATAGCCTGCTTGAATGTAAACTTTCTACACGGTGACGGCCCTGCGGGTGGTCACCGTGACTTTTCGGCCAGCTTTGAGGGATTTTAGTATGACTCGCTTTTATCAACTTACCGCCACCCGTCTGGATGGACAGCTTACCTCTATGGCCGACTATGCCGGAAAGGTGGTTTTGGTCGTGAATACCGCCAGCCAGTGTGGCTTCACGCCGCAATATGCTGGTCTTGAAGCGCTGTACAAGAAGTACGCCGATCGGGGGTTAGTGGTGCTGGGCTTCCCCTGCAACCAGTTCGGTAAACAGGAACCCGGCGGCGCCGACGAAATCTCGAAAACCTGTTACATCAACTACGGCGTGAGTTTCCCGATGTTCGAGAAGGTTGAGGTTAACGGTAGCGCAGCGCATCCGCTGTTTCGTTATCTTAAAAACGAATTACCCGGCGTGCTGGGTGAGCGAATTAAGTGGAACTTTACTAAGTTTCTTATCGGACGCGACGGTAAACCACTGAAGCGCTTTGCTCCGATGACTACCCCAGAGAAAATGGAGGGGGCGATTGTTGAGGCTTTGCGGAGTTAGGTGCTGTGGTGACTGGAGCATTCCACAAATCCAGTGCTAACGAAAATGAATTATATGGAAGCTGGCAACGGACGCCCCTCGATTGTGGAAGATCTTACTGCCTTTCCTTATGACTGCTTTGTGCCAAAAGCGGACGATATGAGAGTATAAGTATTAGTAGTTCCAATAACTTATATTAGAAGTTGAATATGAACATTCTGACAAAATTAAATGTGGCACTTACTCGTTCATCATTGGAAGCTTTTTAAGAAACTCTTTAAGATTCCAGGCATCCCACGGCAGATGTTCGGTAATACCTATAATCACAATTTCTGTTTCAGCAGAGACATCACGGATGATTCTGAGCATCTGTGCAAGATTCAGTTTTCCTACCGGATACACTGCCTGCCAGTCAAACTCAGGTTCAGGCTCTGCGAACAGCAGTGAACGAAAAACCTCCGGGTTAAGGACGTCCAGGTCCAGATGCACTGCCAGTTTGCGGATGTTCTGTTCTTTTATCCAGCGAGTGATCCTGTCACTGTTCTCATAAAGTTCTTCAGGCCGGGCGATCTGCAAACCAAGATCGCTGATAACGGACGATTCCTGCTCGGTCAGCCCTTCTTCAATCAGACCGGCATACATGACGCGCGAGGGTGCTACCGGAGTTTTCACTTTTGAAGCAAACCCCGTATCGCCGCCGCCTAAAAGATTGCCCAGTACCATGGTATGACCATTGGTAAAATCGCGCGGGGTCTTCACATCGGGGTGTGAATCGATCCACAGTACGCCCATTTCACCATTGTGCCTGGCGTTCATCCAGGCAAACGGAGCCTGGTCTACAAGGCAGTCACCGCCGAACACCACGATATGATCCGGTTCTTCTTTTTCCAGCACTGCCCAGGCTTCATCATGCTGGCTGAGTAACTGCCGGCGATAAAGCAGACCCTCTTCAGGCTCAGGCGTGTCCGGGTTAAATTCCGGCACGCTGATAGTATGCAGAGGAGAGCGTGACTCCGGAGAGAGCCAGTGCAGCAACCGGGCACCAAACCCGTAGAGCTCCTGGTTGCCACCCTGCCACTGTGGAAATAAGATCCTGATGGTTTTTTTCGACTTGTCAGTCATGTTAACTCCCTGGTTTCAGCACAGCTGGTGATAACAATTAAAAACGCTCTTTTTCCTTAATGTCCGCAACCGGCGAAAGAATATCGCCAGGAAGTTCGTGGAGTGGCAGACCGCTGCCGACTTTTCGTGGCCAGTCAGGATTGGCAAGCGCAGCCTTGCCAATGGAAACAAAGTCTGCCCCCATACCCAGAAGCTTTTCTGCCGTTTCACCGTCATCCAGCCCACCGTTAGCAATTATGATGGTCTCCGGAGCGGCTTCACGGGCAAGCTCAACAAGGCTCTTGTCGCTGTTTTCGAATGCAGGTAGCCAGGATTTGTATTCGGTCACATGGATATAGTCCACGCCAGCATCGGCGAGCAGACCGAAGATTTTCCTGGCACCGGCCTCACCTTCTTTCCATTTATGATGAAAATCGTTTACTTTTCCCTGCGAAATCCTGACGCCCAGAGTCTTTTCTGCGCCAATTTTGCCGCGTACGGCACGGATAACTTCCAGCGTAATGGCCAGCCGGTTTTCTAGGGAACCACCCCATCCATCGGTACGCTGGTTGGTATAATCTGTCAGGAACTGGTCAAGCAGGTACCCGTTCGCCGCATGGATCTCAACCCCGTCAAATTTTGCATCACTGACGGCGCGCTCCGCGCTGTCGGCAAAACTGGAGATGATATCGCGGATCTGCTCTTCATTGAGTGCCCGGGGAGTGCTGTATTCTCCGGAACCATAGTAGAACTCAAGCTGCTGCCCTTTAGGTTTTACGGGGGAAGGACCGGCAGAGTCCGGACGGTAAATATTTTTCTGAGACAATGTGCCGGCATGAATGAGCTGGGCTATGACCCGTGCACCGCGCTGATGCGCTTTTTCGACAATATTTTCCCAGCCGCAGATCTGTTCTTCATTCACGATGCCTGGCTGAAACGCATAGGTCTGTGACCACGCCTGATCAATGTAGATCCCCTCGGTGATGATGGCGCCGAAACCTCCCCGGGCAAAGCGGGAGTAATAATCCTGCATCTTTTCCCCCGGTACGCCGGTTTCAGACGCGGAGATACGCGTCATAGGGGCAACCATGATGCGATTGCGGTACAGAGTGCGGTTAATAAATGTGGCTTCGAATAATGATGCGTGGCGCATGGTGACTCCTCGGTAACAATTATAATAAAAATAATTATAATGCCGTTATCAGGAACGTTATACTGGTAAGAAATGCATCGCTGTATAACGGAAATGGATATAATGAATCTCCGGGACGTCGAACTGTTCACCGTTCTTGCGGAAACCTGCAATCTTTCTCAGGCCGCACGCAGACTTGGCATGAGCGCGATGAGCGTGTCGCGACATCTCGCCCAGCTGGAAAAGGATTTAGGTGCGCGTCTGTTTCAGCGCACGACACGCGCGGTGTCGCTGACCAGCGAGGGCGAAGAATTTCTTCCCTATGCCAGAACCATGATGGAAGCAGAGCAGGGCGCGCGGATTATATTCAGCGAGGACGCTGGCGGGGCAACAGGCCTCTTGAGGATCACGGCACCCTCCGGCATCGGCCGCCGTTACATACTTCCCCTGCTGCCTGAACTCATGGAACGGAATCCGAAGATGAAAATCGACCTTAACCTCAGCGATGACGTGGTGGATATCGTTGGTCAGGGATACGATGTGGCCATCAGGGTTGCCCCGCTCAGGGATTCGAACCTGATTGCCCATAGACTCAGCAGCAACCCCCGGGTCCTCTGCGCCTCACCTGCTTATCTGTCCCAGCACGGGATTCCCACCACTTTTGCAGAACTGACCAATCATCAGTGTTTGAGAACGGCAATGGTGTCTCAGTGGACATTTGTGAAAGATGAGAACCTACTCAGTCATTTATTTGAGCCACGGTTCATTTGTAACAATGTAGAAGGTGTCCGAAGTATGTGTAAGGCCGGAGCGGGCCTGGCACAACTAACAAAAGCAGATATTCACTCTGAACTGGCAACCGGAGAACTCGTCGAAATAACACTTAGTGATGCGGAATGCCACATGCTGGCAATATGGGCGCTGTTTCCGACAAAGCGCTATCTGCCATGCCGCGTTACTGTCTTTCTAGATGCTTTAAAGTCTTCGCTGAATAGACTTATGCCATGAATGTTAAGTTTAAATTTTGCAGAGAGTGATAAGGCCACAATGTCCACATTTCGCTCAAAGCAGACATTATCCTCATCCAAGTCTGCATCGCGCCAGGATAAAACCCATTACCCCCGCAGCCACGGCGTAATCGTCAGCCCGGTAAGCAAACCTTCCGGGCTGAGCAGGCGAGTGACGGTTTGCCCCCACGGCTCTATACGGTTAGCCACCAGCAACCGATAGCCTTTTTCGCTCAGAACGCGGGTAGCCGAGTCCAGATCCTGTACTTCGTACTCAATCCATCCCTGCGGTATCGAGTGCTCCGTGGGCCACAGTTCTTCTCCAAAACAGGACGCAGCCGCCTGTGCGAGCGGCCAGACGGCAAAATGCTTCACGCCTTCCAGCTGGCCCTCTTCAGTGAGCAGATATTCGCTGTTCCCCTCCATCGGCCTCAGCGGAAGGCCGAGTGTCTGGACATAAAACGCGGCGCTGGACTCCGTATCCCGCGATATGGGCCCGAACCCGGCGACGAACAAGACATCAATACCCGGTAACGTCTGCAACATATCCACTCCTGAATGAGGTGAAATTCACCCTGAAATTATCTCACGATCGGCTGAAATACGACTCTCAATTTTGGTATCGCATTCACCGTGCCTGAACGTCCACGACGGGTTTAAAATTCAGCGCGATGACGATCAGCAGCACGACTCCCGCACTCATGATCAACCATGCGCTGGTCAGCGAGACCGAACTGTCGCGAACGATCCCCGCAATTAACGGCATAAGCGCGGCAATCATATATCCACCTCCCTGAACTTTAGACAGTAACTTCCCGGCCTGCGCGGGCGTTCGCGCATGATCGAACGTGACGATAAGCGACAGCGGGAAGAGGGCGCCGATCCCGGTGCCAAGCAGCAGCGTGGATAAGACGGGCGTTGTACCCGGCGAAAAGACCAGGCACAGGAGTCCCGCCAGCAGCAGCAACAATACGGCGATCAGCGGCACGCGGCGATCGGGGAATTTACCAATCAGCGCGGAGACGACAAACCCTGCAACAACCTCGGTTAACGTCAGCCAGGCCAGCATGTAGCCGCTGCTGCGTGCGGTCCATCCCGCCTGAATATAGAGCGGGGGCAGCCAGGCCAGTACCAGCGTATAGGCTCCCGTTCCCACGCCGAAAAAGAGCAACAGTTGTGACGTACGGGAGGACGAGAGCGTAACGGTTTCGCGTGCTGGTTTTTCCCCCTGAGGATGCTTAACCAGAGTTAACCACATTATCAACGCCAGCAGCGCTAACAGTCCTGCCATAGCCAGTGCGGGCTTGAGCGTGAGCCATGAAAACAGCGGCTCGGCGCTGGCGGCGGCGACAGCAGCTCCGGCCATAATGCCCGTGCTGAATAGCGACATAATCGTGCTGGCCGTTTGCGTATACTCCTTTTTTATCAGGGCGGGCATTAACGCCTGGATAGTGCCTATGCTGGCCCCGCCGAGTAACGCGGTGCCCATAAGATTCTCCGGTGAGGCGCTAAAACCGCGTAATAAGCAGGCTACCAGCAGGATGAACAGCCCGAACATAATTCCCCGTACGGCTCCGACTGTGGCCAAAAGCCAGGGACCACACAGGGCAGCCAGTCCCATCATCGCCACCGGCAGGGTGGTCAGCAGGCTAAATTGCGTAGCGGTCAGTCCCGCTTCGCGCTGCAGCACGGAGAAAAGTGGTCCGACCGAGGCTAGAATGGGGCGCAGGTTCAGCCCGACGATAAAAGCGATAACGGCGAAGAGTAAAGGCGATGTGCGTTTCAACAGGAGATCCTTTTCGGTTGTGAATGGCCCGGGCAAATCGCTGCGAGCATTTATCTTAACGTTAAGATAAAATGTGTTTTTGCGTAAGATGTACCGCACAACAGGATAAATACCCACCCCATTAGAGGTGAAAATGAAAGACCATGTAGATTTCGTCGTCGGCCAGTGGGGCCGCGCCATGCCGGAGCTGGACGCCTCGTCGATGAAAATTTTTGGCCGAATGCTCCGGCTGATGAAGCATCTTGGAAAAGAATGGGCGGAGGCGATGGCGCAGTTTGGCTTTCGCGAGGGCGAGTTTGACGTCCTCGCCACGCTGCGTCGCGCCGGGGAGCCGTACTGCCTTTCGCCCACGCAGCTGTATATATCGCTGTTGATCACCTCCGGGGCGATGACGAACCGGCTCAACCGTCTTGAACAACAAGGGCTTATCAGGCGGATTGCCGATCCCGATGACAAGCGCAGCTCGCTCGTCAGCCTGACGCCGCGCGGGCAGGCTCTTATCGAACAGGCGCTGGTCGTGCACACGGAAACGCAGAATGCGCTACTGAGCAGCTTGTCGGACGCGCAGCGCGCGCAGCTAGAGTCCCTGCTGAGGGAATTGCTGCTGACGTTCCCATCTGAGGAATTGGGCGACAAGTCACTGAGTGCCGATAATACAAAAACTGCATGATTACACCTTACAGAAAGGGAACGTATGTCTTTACCGCCACTGTATGCGCTGCGCGCTTTTGAAGTTGCCGCACGGCTGAACTCCTTCAGCAAAGCGGCTGAAGTCCTGAATATCACGCCGGGTGCGGTCAGCAGGCATGTCCAGACGCTAGAAATGTGGTTCGACTGCGAGCTGTTTAAACGACAGGGGCCGAGAGTGGAGGTCAGCGACGCCGGGCGTATTCTGGCCGGTCAGCTTAGCGAAAGTTTCTCGAATATTGAGTGGGCCTGTCGCGCATTTAAAAGTGAAAACCACCTTCTGCGACTCAAAGCACCAAGCTCCCTGACGATGCGATGGCTTCTGAATGTGCTTAAATCCTTTCGCGAGAACCATGCGAAGCCGAAAATCGAAATTGCCAGCGTCTGGATGGACTTCGACACGGTTGACTTCAGCCGGGAACCTTACGATTGTGCGATCCTCCTCGGTAACGGCTATTTCGGCGAGTCAACAGAAAGCAGGCTGCTCTTCAGTGAATGGCTTATTCCGGTTTGTACCCCGTCTTTGCTGGAGTCTGCCCGGCATCAGCTTGCACAGTGCGAGCTTATCCACCCCTCACCGGACCGACGAGACTGGCGACGCTGGCTTAAAAGGACGGGCTTATTCCCCGGACTCGACATGAGTGGAGGGATCGTGTTCGACACCCTGGAGCAGGGAAGCCTTGCGGCCATGCACGGACATGGTGTTGCTATAGCCGATCTTCGACTCACGCTGGAAGCCCTGAAAAGCGGGCTGCTCGCATTGCCCTTCAGGGAAGCCATCGCAACCGGTGACGGCTACTATCTTGTCTGGCCCAAAAATTCGCTCAGAGGAGAGAGCATTGAACGGTTGCTGGCCTGGCTTAACCTTAATGCGCCTGTGGTGCCTTCTTTGGATATCGTCTGTCTTGATTTCAATGAAAAGCGGGTTTAATAAATAGCGGAATATGAATTGCGAGATATTCCGCATATTGAACGTGTTTATGCGTAGGGGATATTTGCCATCTTTTTATATCTATCCGGCAGGGCGCTGTTCAGGTTGAGTAATTTATCCAGTATATAAAGCGCAGGCGTTCCCTTTGCGCGTTCAGCTTCGATCAGCGCAGAGCGTAACAGATTGGCAGCCGATGTCATTTCACGGAAGTACTCCTCAGATTCAGCCGTCTGAACTTCGCCTGACGCGGCGTAATGCACCCTTGGCCAGTCCGCAAAGTCAAGCAGCGGAAGGAAACCATCTTCTTTGGGCAAATGCGCTGAGAGCAACTCTTCAGCGTTACCCGGATTGCTTTGGGCGAAAGACAGAAGATGCAGTCGATGCAAGAAAGGCGAAAGCGCTTCTGAACTTTCTTTTTCTGCTGAAAGTAATGTTATTAACTCATGCATATTTGCATCGCCGCTAAATTTACGCGGCGAGATAATATTTATTACAGGGAATAAAACATCGAGAGTCATAGGTGCTCCATACAAGCTTAGTAATATTTTTTTTCTATCCCAGGGATGAGGGGATGGTATTCAGGGCAATCACTTTTTAAAAACGATAAATAGTGGGAATCAATGTGAGTTTTACTCAACCTCGAATGTTGACACATCACGCTATACTTACGTTCTGTAACCAAACGAGTGGCTGAGGATGGTATGGCTGGCGAAAACCTGTCCAGAATGGGGGCAGCAAAAGTCCAATTGATTGCAGATCAACATGGCAACCAGGTAATAGAGAAATGCCCTGTTAGTGATGTTGAATACAGCTTTTATGAACATGCAGCAGATCCACTCTGTGGCGTTATTGAATCCCCTCGACTGTTGCACGCAGATACCCATCGACGCAGCCTGACGCTCGAATACGTTCCTCATAAGATCTCCCAGGAAGAGGTTACAGGGGACGACATACTGAAACGACTTTCCCGCCTTCACGATTATCCTGCCGAACCGGGATGGATTTATCAAAGCCATACCTGGTCTGAGTCAGCGCTTGAAAAATCCTTATCTCTTTTGGAATTACCCGTCCGCGCCGAGCAGCAGATGCGATGTTTTCAGCAGGCGGGCAGCGTTTTGTTTAGTCAGGAAGGTTTAATTTCTGGTGATACCAATGCGGGCAACTGGGGCAGAAGAGAAAACGGCGATGCGGTGCTCTTCGACTGGGAAAGGTTCGGCACAGGCAGCCCGGCCATTGACCTTGCTCCGCTGGTGAAGGGGATGGGCTCAAAACAAAGCATTTCAGAGCTTGCCGAGCGCTACTGTGTTTTTGCCACGCATTTGGCCACAGGCAGGTTAGCCAGAGAGATTGCTCTCGCTAAGGCATGGATAGTGACTGAAGTCGTATTACTTCTGCACGAAAGGAAAAAGAGTGATTTTCATCGCTACCTGAGCTGGTACAGAGAACATCTCCCCGGCTGGCTGGATGAGTACATCACACTGCTTTGAGCACGCTGTAACAGAGCATGCCAAAACGTTGCAGCGTTTTGTTTCACAAACGCCATAGCTCATCGGCTTTTCAGGATGGTATAACGTCCTGCGGCAATCGGGTTGCCGTCCGCTGATCCCATCCACAAAGGTGTATATGAAACAAATTACTTTCAGTGACCTGCAGCAGCAAAGCGAGCAGGCGGCTAATTCCCCTCGCTTACGCGCGCATCGCAATTTACATCCTGAGCTTAGCGACCCGGTGCAGCGCCTGGCCATTGCAATGGAGCCCGGCACCTATGTTCGTCCCCATCGCCATCCGCACACCTTTGAACTGCTGACGGCGCTGAGCGGTCGCTTTCTGGTGTTGAACTTTGATGACAGCGGTAGCGTGACCCGGCGCGTCGTATTAGGCGAAGAGTGCAAGGTGCTGGAGATGGATGCCGGTACCTGGCATGCCGTGCTGTCGCTGGATAAAGGCGGCGTCATTTTTGAGGTTAAGCACGGGGGGTATCAGCCCGTGCCCGAGCACGATACCGCCCCATGGTCACCTGCAGAAAACGAGCTCGGCACCGGGAAACTGATGAAATGGTACGCGCAGGCACAGGTGGGTGACGGTGGGTTTACCCTGTAATTATTCTCTTATGTGCCCGGCGCGCGGAAAGGCGAGCCGGGCAAAGAGATAAGCGCTCACCTGAGTCAACTCACCTTACTAAAAAGCCAGTCACGAGCAGTCGACAGCGTCACAAACGGGCCTGCCAGAGTGCTGTTGTGATGGGCGATAATATCGCTGGCGGATAAATAGTCATTATCCACTGTGGTATGCGCATCTGAAATCAATACCGTCCTGAAACCCAGCTCCGGTGCGGCCCGGCAGGTCGTATCGACACAAAACTCTGTTTTCATCCCGGCAATGACCAGCTGTTTGATGCCTCTCTGAATAAGTTCTCGCAGCAATTCGGTATCCCGAAAACAGCTGGGATAGCGCTTGGTGAAAACCACATCCTGCTCCTGGACGTCCAGCTCGGGTATGAGCTGTGTTAACGGCCCCTTCTCTGAGAGCGGTGAATCATCTGGTCCAATATGGCGGGCAAAAAAGACGGGCGCCTGAGCGTGTCGCGCGTTGTTGATTAACAGACGGATATTGGCCAGAACGGCATCGGCGGAACTGGGGGAAACCGGGCCCCGAAAGAGGCCCTGCTGCATGTCGATAATCAAGAGAGCATTGTCAGATGAAACCATTTTCTTTCTCCATTCAGAGGGTGGTGAACGGAGAGAGATTTCCCCGTCCATGTCGGCGGGGAGTGAGGTTCTGTTTGTCAGTCGTTTGCTACAGATACGCTCGCACCGCCGAAGGTTCCGGTGGTGGTGAGGGTGGTTGTTGGCTGAACTGACTGATACATGCAATGACCTTTGTTTATTTCGCTGTTAGCGTAACTATCGCGTACAGTTATAGCGTTGGTAAGAGATTCTCTTCAATACACCAACATCAGTAGGTGCAACATTAGCGTTGCGCATGGCTGATATTATTTAATACTGCCGAGCCCTTTCAGGAAATCCTCAACCTGTTCAGGCGTCGCCGTGTCTGACTGGTAAAGGATATCGAGCTTGACGTTCTTCAACCCGCAGAAGCCAAATACGCCTTCGATAATCTGCGTCTGAATCGCCGTCGAATAGCCGTGTTTATCAAATCCGGTCCGATCGCTACCGCCAGTGGCAATCAGGCGGACGGGAACATCCCGTAAGTTGCCCACAATCCGGCCGTCGTCGGCCACCTTATACGCCCAGTTCAGGGTTAACACGCGATCGAACCAGCCTTTCAACAGCGCGGGAACCGACCACCAGTACACCGGGAAGACGAATACCAGCATATCCGCGCGCTCGACGCGCTGCTGCTCGCGCAGAATATCGTCGGGAAGGGCGCTCGGATTGCCGTGATACAAATCAAGATCGGCGCGGGTCATCGACGGATTAAACCCTTCAGCATGCAGATCGGCGAACTCAACCTGCGTACCTTCCTCGCGTAATTTCCCGGCAATACGGGCTGCCAGCGTATGGGATAACGAATTGTCGATCGGGTGTGCCGTCACGATCAGCGCGTTTTTAATGGAATGTGTTGCAGACATAGCGACCTCCAGATGGGGGAGAAGTGACGCCTATATTACTATTGGTAACTTAGGTGTCAATCCGCCCCCGGCGATCATTTTGTGCTATTCGCGTAAGTCTCCAGCACCCCGGTCATGGCGCCGCTGAGCGTATCTTCCGCCACGTTCCGGGCGAGCACGCCGTTGCCCGCCGCGGTGCTGAGCGCCTCCGCCGCGCCAATAATAGCCGTCAGTACCGCTTCCCCCTGAACGCCTTTTAAGACGATAAAAGGGGAAAGCGCGGTGCGCAGGCAGTCGGCACATTCGGCCACGCATGCTTCCCGAAACGTCTGCAGCGCGCGAGAACCGGACAGCGCCGCGGCGATTGGCCCGGTTTCAGGCCCGGCGGCAATCGCACAGTCGATATAGGCCGCGCTGAAAAAGCGGATCGTCTTCTCCAGCGTTTTGCTGTCGACCGCCAGCGTCTCGCGGAATTTCGCCAGCTGCCGATCGCTATAATCCTTGTACAGCGCCATCAGCAACCCTTCACGATCGCCAAAGTGGTCGTAGGGGATAGGTTTGGTCACGTTGGCCCGCTCGGCCAGGTAGCCAAGCGTCAGCGCCTCCGTGCCTTGCTGACGCACGATCCCTCGCGCAACCTCCAGCAGCTGCACGCGGCGATCCTCTTTTCTTAAGCGCTTAACAACCATACTTTCCTCAGAAGTGTTATCTACTCATGGTAGTTTACAAGTTTTCAGCAACGTGCTGCACGCGTTGTTCCGCGGGGCGGATCCGAAACCAGATCGCATACATCGCGGGCAGGAAGACGAGCGTAATAATCGTCCCGCCCAGCGTTCCACCGATCAGCGTCCAGGCCAGCGTGCCCCAGAATACCGAATGCGTCAGGGGAATGAACGCCAGCACGGCCGCCATGGCGGTCAGTAAGACCGGGCGTGCGCGCTGGACAGTCGCTTCAACCACCGCCTGGAACGGCTCGAGGCCGTCCTTCTGGTTATGATCGATTTGACCGATCAGGATCAGCGTATTGCGCATCAGAATGCCGGAAAGGGCGATCAGACCGACCAGCGCGTTAATGCCAAACGGCTGATTAAATATCAGCAGGGTCGGCACGACGCCAATCAGCCCCAGCGGCGCGGTTAAGAACACCATCACCATCGCGGAGAGTGAGCGCACCTGCAAAATGATGATCAGCAGCGTCAGGGCTATCATGATCGGGAACAGCGGTAACATCGCCTGCGTCGCTTTGCCCGATTCCTCAATCGAACCCGCCATGTCAATACGGTATCCGGCCGGCAGCGCATCAACGATCGGCTGGAGCTGCTTCATGATGGCGACCGACACGTCCGGTGGCTGAAGATTGTCGGCAATATCGCCCCGCACGGTAATTGTCGGGGTGCGATCGCGACGGCGCAGGACCGGGTCTTCCATGCCGACCTCTATCTTGCCGATTTGAGACAGCGGCACGCGCTGTCCCGCATTGCCGACCAGGGTAAAGCCTTCGATTTTTGCCGGGTCAAGACGGATATCGCCCGCCGCGCGGGCAATGACGTCTACCGATCGAATATCTTCCCGCACGGAGGTGACTGGCACGCCTGAAAGCAGAAACTGAAGCTGATCGGCAACGGCGCTGGAGGTTAAGCCGGTCGCCTGCAGGCGGTTTTGATCGAGAGTGAAATGCAGGACGGGAACGCGTGACCCCCAGTCGGTGTTGACGGTTCGCATCATCGGGCTTGCCTGGAGCACGGCTTTCACCCGTTCGGCGATGTCCTGCACCTGTTTGACATCCGGCCCCGACACGCGCCAGGCAACCGGGAAGGGCGAGTAAGGGCCGAATACCAGCTGCGTCACCCGCACGCGGGCTTCGGGCGCAAGACCGCTGGCGACGGCCTCCCTGAGCCTGAACTTAAGCGCCTCGCGTGACGTCTCGCTGTCCGTCAGGATCACGATTTTCGCAAAAGAGGGATCGGGCAGTTCAGGCGCCATTGCCAGATAAAAACGGGGCGACCCCTGACCAATATAGGCCGTGACGATTTTGGCTTCCGGCTGCTGGCCCAGCCACGCTTCTATTTTTGCGGTGGCGGCGCTGGTTTGCGCAATCGAGGTGCCGTAGGGCATCTGTACTTCAACCAGCACTTCCGGGCGATCGGAGGTCGGGAAAAACTGTTTTTTTACCAGCCCCATGCCGAGCACGGCCAGAATGAAAATGGCAACCACGGAGCCGGCCACGCGCCACTTTCTGGCGATTACGCGGCCAAGCAGCTGGCGAAAACGGTTATAGCGGGGCGTGTTATAGATGGCGGCATGACCCCCTTCTACTTTGGGGATCGCCGGCAGGATCTTCACCCCAAGATAGGGCGTGAACACCACCGCGACAAACCACGATGCAATCAGGGCGAGGCCGACAATCCAGAACATATTGCTGGTGTATTCCCCGGCGGTCGACTGGGCAAACCCATTCGGCATAAAGCCAATCGCCGTCACCAGGGTTCCGGCCAGCATGGGCGCGGCGGTATGGCTCCAGGCGTAGGCTGAGGCTTTGATTCTGTCGTAACCTTCCTCCATCTTCACCACCATCATTTCGATGGCGATAATGGCATCATCAACCAGCAGGCCGAGGGCGAGTATCAGGGAGCCCAGCGTGACGCGGTCAAAGTTTATTCCCGCGGCCTCCATCACCACGAAGACGACCGCCAGCGTCAGCGGGACCGCCGCCGCAACGACTACCCCCACGCGCCAGCCCATGCTGACAAAACAAACCACCATGACCACAAGCAGTGCGACAAAGAATTTGATCATGAACTCATCGACCGACGAGCGAATATTGACGGACTGATCGGTGACTTTGGTCAGGGACATGCCAAGCGGCAGGCTATCATTAATTTTTGCCGTTTCCGCATCCAGCGCTTTACCCAGCGCCAGACCGTTCCAGCCTTCGCGCATTACGATACCCAGCAGAAGGGCGGGTTCATGCTGATTGCGTATCAGCATCGTCGGGGGATCTTCGTAGCCTCGCTCAACCGTTGCCACATCGGACAGCTTGAGGGTTTTGCCCTGAGCGACAAAAGGCGTATCGCGGATTTTCTGCAGTTCATCGAACGCGCCGTCAAGGCGGATAAAAATCTGCGCTCCTCGGGTCTCAATCGAACCCGCCGCGGTCAACGCGTTCTGGCTGTTGAGGGCCTTGAAAATATCCTGGGGTGAGAGCCCTATCGTCGCCAGACGGTCGTGGGAGAAGGCGACATAAATCCGCTCGGCCTGTTCGCCGATAATGTTCACTTTCTTCACGCCGGGAACGTGCAGAAGCTGCTGGCGCAGGCCTTCGGCATCGCGTACCAGCTGCCGCTGCGGTTCGCCTTTTGCTTTCAGGGCAAAGAGGGCAAAGGTGACATCCGAGAATTCGTCATTGATCATCGGGCCGATGACGCCCGCCGGGAGACGCTGCGATTCATCTCCAAGCTTTTTACGCGCCTGATAGAACTCCTCCTGCACTTCGGCTGGCGGGGTTTTGTCCTGCAACGACAGCGTGATAAATGCCATGCCGGGGCGGGTATAGGTTTCGGTACGGTCATACCACTTGAGTTCCTGCAGGCGCTTTTCCAGCGGCTCCGCGACCTGATCCTGGATCTCCTGCGCGGTCGCACCCGGCCAGACGGTTATCACCGTCATTTGCTTTACCGTGAAGGGCGGATCTTCCGCGCGGCCGAGCCCAAAGAAGGCGTAAATTCCGGCAATCGTCACCAGAACGATCAGAAACAGCGTGATGGAACGTTCGCGGACGGCCAGCGCGGACAGGTTGAAGCGGCTTCCGCTCATGGCGTGTTCTCCGCCAGGGCGTTATTGCGTTGTTTCGCGAGTCTGACGACCTCACCTTCGTGCAGAAGATGTGCGCCTAGCGCAACAATCTTCTCACCGGGCTTCACGCCGCCCGTGACCTGCACGGCATCTTCACTCACGCTCAGCACCTTGACGGGCGTCCATGCGACCTTTGCGGGCTGGGCGGAAATGCGCCAGACGCCGGGACCTTTTCCTGCATCATAGAGTGAGGCCAGCGGGACCTGCATGATCTGACCTTCCGCTTTATTGTCCTGAATGTTCAGCGTGACGGTCGCCCCCAGCGGCGCGTTCGCCAGCAGGCCATCCAGCACGTAGCGGGCTTCATACGTGCGGGTCGCGGCATCGGCCGAGTCAGACAGCAGGCGAAGCGTTGCGGTGACCGGGTGTTTTTCATTGCCATAAAGCGTGGCCTGCGCTTCGCTGCCGACGGCAGGGCGCAATGTTTCCGGAAGCTGCACGAGCGCTTCACGCTGTCCCGCTCTGGCGAGCCTGATCGTCACCTGTCCGGCACTGACGACCTGACCCGGCTCGGCGAGCGTCTCCATCACCACGCCGTCTGAATCCGCCAGCAGGACGGCATATCCCGTGGCGTTTTGCGCCACGTTGGCCTGCGCGCGGGCGGCGCTGAGATCCGCCCTGGCCGTATCGGCCGCCGCTTTAATCTGATCGTACTCTGAGGCAGAAACGGCGCCGGACGCCACAAGTCCGCGATAGCGCGCCTCATCGCTGGTGGCTTTTCTCGCCCGCGCCTGGGCCGCATCCACCGCGCGCTGCTGCGCCTGAGCCTGTAATTTCAGGTCAACCGGATCCAGGCGCAGCAAGGGCTGACCCTGTTTGACGGTCTGGCCCGTATCAACCAGTCGCTCAAGGATTTTGCCCTGAACTCTGAAACCTAAATCGCTTTGCGTTCTTGCGACCACCACGCCCGTGAAGGTGCGGGCGCTATTGTTCGCAAGCTCGACGGATGCGGATCGGACAAGCGGTGGCTTTGTACGCGGATCGTCACTTGCGGAAATATCGCCGCATGCCACCAGGGCAAACGGCAGGAGACAAACGGCAACGCGGGCTGAAGTGAGCCTGAGCATGGGAAACCTTTTCGACGTAACAGGACGGTTTCCGCATTCTCTGACTAGTGACCAAAAATGTCAATGGTCACAAATTAGGGGGCAAGGCTTCTTAAAATGAGTGAAGAGAGAAGCACCGCCGCGGTGGGAGCCATTTCGAGATTGTACTGCAGCTGAACGGGATTAATAAAAGGACACATCACCATGTGGATAGCCTGAGTGACCTCATCCAGCGGCGTTTTTCTTTCAAACTCTCCGGCCTGCCTGCCTTCGATAATGATGCTCTCAATCAGCTTCATCAGGCTTTCTGCATACCGCTCTGTCGACGGCCACTGCTCGCGCGCGGCGACGGCGGCGATGTCGTAAAGCTTACGATCGTGGAAAAACAGCTCGCTTCCGGCCTCGGTGAGCGCCTTGAAAAGACGGCGGAGTTTTTCGCTTGCTGACGGCGCATCCTCAATGGCGGAAAGCACCGCCGCCATGATCAGCTCCAGGCGGTTAGCGCAGATCACCTCGCCAATAGCCTGTTTAGAATCGAAAAACTTATAAATGTAGGATTTTGAAAAACCTATGGATTTAGCCAGCTCGGCGACGGTGGTTTTTTCATAGCCGTAGTGACCGAAGTGCTCAAAGGCCGCTTCGACGATTTGCTCTCTGACAGAATGGTCAAGTGGACCACGTATTGATGGGGCGTTCATAGTTTTAGTCATTATGTAAGCTTAGCGTGACGGGCCAGGGTTGGCAACGAGTGACCATATTGTACTTTGGTTACTGTTGTGCTGCCTTACGCCGTAAAGACGGGACAATCGGCCAGGTGGAGTAAGTGTATCACTGTTTTTACGTTAATGTTTTTTAAGCCAGTCGAGAAAAAACTGGCTAAACGCCGTGACCTGAAGCGGCTGCAGTTTGCGCTGGGGGTAAACAAGCTGCAGCCCGACATCTTTGCGATCGTATCGGCTAAACCCGGTGAAGCTGTCGGCAAACAGCACCGTGAGCCTTCCGGTTTCAACGTCGTCTTTGACGTCCCACCACGATTTCCCCGCGATGCCCGCTCCGCTGAGCGCCCACTGACGAAGCAATGCTCCGTCGTCGCACACCATGGCGGGCTCAACGCGAACAATGCTTTCCTCACCATTAGTTTCAAAGCGCCATTCATTCATCACCACGCCCTGCGATTCCAGCGCCAGGCACCGGTGCCGGGCTAAATCGGCAAACGTGGCGGGGACGCCGTGGTCGTTAAGATACGCCCCGGAGGCAACCAGCACCCGACGGTTCGGGCGGATGTTTCTGACAACAAGACTGCTGTCCGGCAGGTTGCCAAAACGCACGCTCATATCCAGCCGGTTAGCGACCAGATCCTCAACGTGTTCTCTTAACGAAATGAAAAATTTAACGTCAGGATGGCGCCGGGAAAAATCAATGACGGCGGGGCTAAGATACTGTCTGCCAAAATCCGAGGGCGCGGAAAGGCGAATATTGCCGCTGAGCACGCCCTCTTTTTGCGTCAGTAACGACTCGGCATGATGCATCTCTTCCAGCACGCGCAGCGCGGCATGGTAAAACTCTTCCCCGGCGCGGGTCAGGGTGAGGGATCGCGTTGAGCGGTGAAACAGGCGCGTCTGGTAACGCTCCTCAATCGCCTTCAGCCTGGCCGTCATGGTCGCGGGGGAAAGCGACAGGCGTCGTCCGGCGGCGGAAAGACTTCCGGCCTCGGCAACTTCCACCAGTAAAGCCATGTCTTCGAGTTTACCCATTATTCATATTTTCCGAAAAGTGCATCTGCTTTTAGCGTAATTATCAAAATCAGATGCGGACTGTAAAGTGATTTTATCCAAACCATAAGGGATAAAATCATGCAACGTACCTCACTTTTTGAACGCTACAGGCTGGGTTCGCTGGACCTGAAAAATCGTATCGTCATGGCGCCGATGACCCGCGCGCGCTCCCTTCAGCCGGGAAATATCCCCTCCGCGCTGATGGCAGAGTATTACCGGCAGCGTGCCAGCGCGGGATTAATCATCACGGAAGCCACGCAGATTTCGCCTCAGGGCCAGGGATACTCATGGACACCCGGCATCCATTCGCCTGAACAGGTTTCGGGATGGCAACTCACGACGGGCGCCGTGCATCAGGCGGGCGGAGTGATTTTTTCGCAACTCTGGCACGTCGGGCGAATGTCGCACGCCAGTTTTCACCAGGATGGTCAGCCCGTCGCCCCGTCAGCGCTGGCCCCGGATGCGCAGGTGTGGGTGGTGAATGAGCGTGGGGAAGGCCAGATGGTTGACTGCCCGCAGCCGAGAACACTCTCGCGCAAGGACATTCAGAACATCGTCGCGGACTATCGCCAGGCCGCTTTGAATGCCGTTCAGGCCGGGTTTGATGGTGTCGAGGTCCACGGCGGAAACGGGTATCTGATAGACCAGTTCCTGCGCCAAACCTCCAACAATCGCACGGATGAGTACGGCGGTACGCTGGTGAACCGCATCCGTTTTGCCCAGGAGGTGTTAAGCGCCATTGCCGAGGCCATTGGTCACGAGCGCACGGGCATCCGCCTTTCCCCATTTATTACCCAGCGCGGGATGAACGACCCGCAGGTCTCTGAAGCCATACTTGCGCTTGCGGCCTGGTGTGAACAAAAAGGTATTGCATTCATCCACCTGGCGGAAGCCGACTGGGATGATGCCCCTCAGGTACCCGAGCGTTTCCGTCAGTCCCTTCGCGAGACCTTTAGCGGAACTCTTATCGTCGCGGGTAACTATGACCTTGATAAAGCTGAAAAGATCCTTGCTGCCGGCTATGCCGATTTGATTGCCTTCGGCCGTCCGTTTATTGCCAACCCCGATTTGCCCCACCGGCTGGCAAACCAGCTGCCTCTTGCCCAGGTGCGCGACCCCGCCACGCTGTTTGGCGGTACCGGCACGGGATATACCGATTACCCAACGTACGCTCTACAGGAGGAAACATTATGACCCGTAAAACTTTAATTATCGGTGGCGGTTCCGGCATCGGTTTCGCCTTGGGCAGCCTGCTTGCCGGGCGCGGTGAGGAGATTATTCTTGCCGGACGCAACAGCGCAAAACTGGACGCCGCGCGACAGCGGCTGAGCGCCCACGCCGCGTCCGTTCACACCCTCGTGCTGGACATCAGCCGTGAGGAAGAGCTTGTTGCGCTCGGTGAAACGCTGGGCGAGGTCAATAATGTTGTCGTCACGGCGGGTTCACAGGCGCCGGGCGGGTTGCTTTCCGGACTGGATCTCCGTGCGGCAAGGCAGGCCTTTGATACAAAATTCTGGGGAAGCCTCAATGTCGCCCGCTATCTCAGCGGGAATATTGCCCCCCGCGGTACGTTGACGTTCACCAGCGGTTTCGTGGCGCGCCGCACCGTGGCGGGCGCCATCGTAAAAACAACGATGAATGCCGCCATTGAGGCTGCGACAAAAGTGCTGGCGAAAGAGCTTTCACCGCTGCGCGTCAACGTCGTCAGTCCGGGGCTGACCGACACGGAAGCGTATGCGGGGATGGACGCCGCCGCGCGGGAAAAAATGCTCGTCGGCGCGGCGGAAACCCTGCCAGCCAAGGCCTGGGGAAGGGCGGAGGACATCGCGCAGGGGTATCTTTTCGCCATTGATAATCCCTTTGTCACGGGGTCGATTATTGATATTGAGGGCGGGGCGTTAATTAACTGACCCTCATTTAAATTGGTCCGCAGGTCTTCGTCTGCGGGTGACGTAATACTCTATTGAGAAACAACATGAAATATACGACGTGTTTTCGTCCCGCTATCGCGGCGCTTATTTTTGCCGGTCTGTCGGGCAATGCTATTTCCTCGCAGGGGGAATGGCTGCAGCCGAAACAGCTTATTGTGGACAACAGTCTGTCACAGGCACAATTAAAGGCGAATGAAGCCGCTGCCAGAAAATATTCCACGTTCTGGAACACCGGTAATGAAACTCTGGCGCGTGATGCCCTGGCAGTAAACTTTATTGATAAAACGCCCCCGGAAGGACGTAAGCAAGGTCCCGAGGGCGCTATTCTAGCTTCCAGGGCGTTTCGGACAGCCGTGCCTGATTTGCGTTGTGACGTTGAGCAAATGATTATTTCAGGCGATCGCGTGGTTTCGCATCTACATTTTCACGGCACTTTCACCGGGACATTTGGCAAGCTGAAAGGACAGGGGCAGAAAATAGATTTTATCGCCACCGATATTTATGAAGTCGCTGACGGTAAGATTGCGGCAAACTGGCACATTGAGGACAACCTGACGCTGATGAAACAGCTCGGCGCGCTGTAAAGTCACCACTCCGGGGCGGCCCGGAGTGATGCGAAAATCCTATAAGCCAAGATCGCTCAGCGAAGGGTGATCGTCCGGGCGTCTGCCCAGCGGCCAGTGGAACAGCCGCTCGGATTCTTTTATCGGCATATCGTTTACGCAGGCAAAGCGGCGCTTCATCAGGCCGTCCGGCTCAAACTCCCAGTTTTCATTGCCGTAAGAGCGGAACCAGTTGCCGGAATCATCATGCCATTCATAGGCATAGCGCACCGCGATCCGGTTATCCGTAAATGCCCAGAGCTCTTTAATCAGACGATACTCCAGCTCTTTTTTCCATTTCCGCTCCAGAAACGCCTGGGCTTCTTCACGGTTGGTTGCGAACTCTGCGCGGTTACGCCATTGGGTGTCCAGCGTATAGGCAAGCGCGACTTTCGCCGGATCGCGGCTGTTCCAGCCATCTTCTGCCAGCCTGACTTTTTCGATGGCGCTTTCACGAGTGAACGGCGGTAAAGGAGGACGAGTGTTCATGGCGATTACCTCAGTGTGATTTATGTAGACAGGTCTGTCTACTTACGGTAATCTATGTCTGAAAAATAACGCTGTCAACACTCTTTTTGAGACTGTCGAAAAAATGAAAACCGAACCCGCAGGTAACGAGACAAAAATCAGCGTCAGAGATAAAATATTACTCACGGCGCACGATCTTTTTTATTCCACTGGCTTCAGGGCGACGGGGGTGGACACGCTGATTAAAGCATCGAAAGTGACTAAGGTGACGTTTTATCGCCATTTTCCGAGTAAGAGCTTGCTTATTCTCGCCTATTTACACTATCGACATGAAATATGGATTAACTGGTTTGAGGCCACGCTTCGTCGACATCTCGTTGAAGGCCAGACGCCTGCGGACGCTCTATCGGCTACCCTTTATGAATGGTTTATTTCGCCCGAGTTCCACGGCTGCGCGTTTATTAACGCCAGCGCGGAAGCCAAATCCGAAGAGATTGAAAGCGAAATAAAAGAGATTTGCCGCGATCATAAAATCGAAACAAAGAAGATTATTGCGTTGCTGACGAAGATTGCTGATGAGCGCGTCGTCAATGAAATCATGTTGCTCATTGACGGCGCAATTATTCATGCGCAAATGGGCATGGATACAGAAACGATAATAAATGCGTTAAAAAGGGTCTTAGCGGAACTGACCGGCCAGTGAGATTCCGGTGCTTAATCAACTCTTGCACCAGGTCGATTAAGCATCCGCGTTACACTGTTGGAATGGTGCCGCCATCAATCACAAATTCAGTACCTGTGATACTCGCAGCATGCGATGAAGCGAGGAAGACGATGAGGTTGGCAACCTCAATCGGTCGGGCAGGGCGTCCGAGCGGTATTCCACCTAACGCCTTCATAATGATCTGTTTGCCACCTTCATAGTCTGTTCCTGCCTGCTTTGCCAGTCTCTCCGCCAGTGCCACTGCCGCTTCAGTTTCGATCCAGCCGGGGGCAACGCGCACCACCCGAACACCTTTCGGCGAGACTTCCTTTGAAAGACTTTTACTGTAGGTTGAGAGGGCTGCCTTAGCCGCCGCATAACCCGTTGTTGAATCCGGTAAAGGCAGTTCGCGCTGGATAGACGTCACGTGAATAATCACCCCATTTCCCTGCTCAAGCATTCCGGGAAGCAGGGCGCGATCTAAGCGTACTGCAGGTAACAAATTAAGATTGAGCTCCTGCTGCCACTCGTCTTCGCCAAGTGCAGCAAAACCGCCACCGGGTGAGGTTGAACCGCCTGCAACATGGATAATTACGTCGACACCTCCCATCTGTTCCTGCACTGCGGATGCGACTGAGGCACATCCAGCGACCGTAGTAAGATCAGCGGCTACGAAAGTATCCGCGATATTTACGTCTGGATCGTGGCGCGCCGTGGTAAATACCGTTGCACCGAGTTGTTTTAAAAGTCCGACGACTGCTTTGCCGAGCCCTTTCGTGCCAGCGGTAACAAGCACGCGCTTGCCTTTAAAATCAATATCTAATGACATGGACTTTCGCTCCCATTATTTACAGTACAGGTATATTCAACCTAGACTGAGTAATTGACAAGTACGCACGAAAAAGTGAGTTACTAAATTATGAGTAAGTTATATAGTCCGGAATCTGCCGCAAGCGGCGTGGAGCAAGTATTACGGTTGCTGGAAGGGCGCTGGAAATTAATTATTCTTTTTCATCTTTTCGACGGAAAAGTGCAGCGCTATTCTGATTTCGAAAAACTGATCCCCGGTATTTCCCAAAAGATGCTGGCGCAGCAACTTCGACAACTCGAGTCCGACGGTATCGTTTCGCGGATGGTTTACCCTCAAGTGCCACCGAAAGTAGAGTATCGCCTCACCGATTGGGGGCAGGCATTATGTCCGGCGCTTGATGCCATGCTGAAATGGGCAGAAAAACGTGAGGCTTACGCAAGCCTGTAAGCCTGGCGGTCAGCACGCTTCAATGGAATAGCGTTATCCGTAACCCATTTGTGCAAAGGAAACGAAAAAATGAGAACACAGAAACGATGCCTTGGCTGCGTGGCTATTGTGGTTGATGACTACGATCGTGCCATTGAGTACTACACAGATAAGCTGGGGTTTACCCTCGTAGAGGATACGCCGCAACCGGGGAAACGCTGGGTAGTCGTCTCACCCAACCCGGAAAGCGACTGCAATATCCTGCTGGCTCGTGCCTCTAACGAGAGGCAGGAAGGTTTTATCGGTAATCAATGCGGCGGCAGAGTTTTCCTGTTCCTTCAGACGGATGATTTTTGGCGCGATTACCATGCCATGAAGGCAAAAGGCGTTCATTTCTGCGAAGAACCTCGTGAGGAAGAGTACGGTACGGTGGTGGTGTTTGAAGATATTTACGGCAACCGCTGGGATCTTTATCAGACTGCGCAACCGTGAATACCACCGCAAATGATGTGTCATTCGCCTTTTGTCCTGTACGCTTCCCAGCAGAGCGTACTCAAAATTATGGGGATGTCTCTTTAGGGCCAGGGCCCTCGTCCCGCTGTGCCAGCGACAGCGCGCTGGCGCTTGCGGGATCGAACAGCGAGATGCTCTCAATCTGATTGAGTAAAATCACCTTGCGGAATGACATGGCGCTGCGGGGTTCAGAGTCGAGCGTAATGTCATGCTCCGCATACCACCTGCTGTAATTATTCTCGATGCGCAGGTTCATCGTATTCGCATCCCGGTACCCGCTCAACATCGGGATCAGCACGATATTGGCCGTTTTTTCATACTCCAGCGTCGCGGTGTGGATCATACCCACGTATATCCGCCTCGAGCGGAGCGTGACCTGCGCCAGCTCGCCTTGTTCCATACACTGGTATAGCAGCTGTTCGATACCGCTCGACTGCGCCAGACGTTTGTAGAGCTTTTTCCGGCTTTCGCCGTCCAGCCTGGCGCTGCCTGCCCAGTTAGAGCGGTAGAGGCAAAACAGGATGGCGAACGCCAGCATCACGACAACCGGCGCCTGAATGCCCAAAAAACTCCAGTTCATAAAGTCGATTTGCCAGTCGGTGTATTTCGGTGAGGCAAAGTGAAAAGCGTTATTGGCGGCGGAAAGGGCGAGCAGCAGCAGCCAGAGCAGCCCCGTAGCAATCACCCCCTGCAAAACGAAAATACAGCCGTAAAGTGCAACGAGAAAATAGACGTCCCAGCCGAAGGAACGCTTGATTTTAAAGCGGGTCGACAGGTCGCGGCTGGTGTACCAGTACCCGCAGACCATCAGCACCATAAATATCGCCGTTCCCATATCAGGCCCTCTTCAGCATGTTGACGTGACGCAGAAAATCCTGCCGCACCTCATTGCTTTTGTAGTTAACGGAGGCGTTCCCGTCCTGGTCGATAATGATGCGGTCGCCATCTTCGACGGCTTCAATAATTTCCTGCTGGCTCATCACCTGCAGTAAGGATTCCGGGCTGGAGAAAAGGGAGAGAAAGAAACGTTTCATGTCAGGCATCCTTATGAATAAAAAGGATAAGCCTGGAAGATGACCGCTGAATTTGCCTTAAGGATAACCTGAAAGTGAAAGCCGGGTAGCGGCTACGCCTTACCCGGCCTACAAAAACGTCAAATGATTGAGTTATCAAGTTGTTGATATTTATAAGTAATAAAAAATAAATTTGCACAAACTTGGACAAATAACGTTAATTGTGTAAGTTTTAAGTATGCGATTACGCCACGTTGTTTACAGCCAGGATGTGACCCATGAGCACTTTGCCCTCTGTCGTGAGTCGGTTTGTTGAGTACTACGCCGCACTGGATAGCCAGCCGCCGTCCGCGCTGGTCGGGCTTTACCATTCAAATGCCACACTTGTCGATCCGTTCGGCGAGCATGACGGTATCTTTGCGCTTCAGCGCTATTTCACCCATTTGCTGGCCAACGTCGAGAACTGCCGTTTTTCTATCGATCCGCCGCTGTGCAGTGGGAACCGGTTTGTTGTCACCTGGGTGATGCACTGGTCGCATCCGCGCATTGCCGGAGGTGAGCCGCTCGATCTGCCGGGGTGCTCGGTGGTGGAGACGGAAAACGATCTCATCACGCACCAACGCGACTACTACGATGCGGGAGAGATGATCTACGAACATCTCCCTCTGCTGGGCTGGGCGGTACGCGGCGTGAAGCGGAGGGTTAAATCATGAAGACGGTGCTGATTACCGGCGCAAGCTCGGGCATTGGCGCCGGGCTGGCAAAATCCTTTGCCGCTGACGGCTACCATGTGATTGCCTGCGGGCGCGATCCGGCGCGTCTGGAAGCGCTGCATCAGACCTGCCCCAATCTTACCGTTCGTCTGTTCGATATGACGGACCGGGACGCCTGTCGCCAGGCGCTGACCGGCAGTTACGCCGATCTGATTATTCTCTGCGCCGGAACCTGCGAATATCTCGACCAGGGCGTGGTGGACGCAGCGCTGGTAGAGCGGGTCATGAACACCAATTTCCTCGGGCCGGTGAACTGCCTTGAGGCGCTACAGCCGCAGCTGGTTGCCGGTAACCGCGTGGTGCTGGTGAGTTCGATGGCCCACTGGCTTCCCTTCCCGCGTGCTGAGGCCTATGGCGCGTCTAAAGCCGCGCTGAGCTGGTTTGCCGAAAGCCTGCGCCTGGACTGGGAGCCAAAAGGCATTGCCGTGACGGTTGTTTCCCCGGGCTTTGTCGATACGCCCCTGACGCAAAAAAACGATTTCGCCATGCCGGGCAGGGTGACCGTCGACGAGGCGGTGAAGGCGATCCGTATCGGGCTGGCGGCTGGGAAAATGCACATCGCGTTTCCGTCCGGGTTTGGCTTCATTTTGCGGCTGCTCTCCGGGCTGCCTGCGTTTCTACAGCGCACGCTGCTGCGCAGGATGGTGCGTTCATGAACATTGCAATTATCGGCAGCGGCATTGCCGGACTGACCTGCGCCTGGCGCCTGGCCGGGCATCATCAGGTGACCCTGTTTGAAGCGGGATCCACACCGGGCGGCCATACCGCAACGGTTGACGTGACGACGCCCCAGGGCACATACGCGATCGATACCGGTTTTATCGTCTACAACGACCGCACCTATCCGCGCTTTATGGGCCTGCTCAGCGAGCTGGGCATCAGCGGGCATAAAACGCAGATGAGCTTTTCGGTACACAACCCCGAAACGGGGCTGGAGTACAACGGTCACACCCTGACGTCGCTGTTTGCCCAGCGTCGCAACCTGGTGAATCCGGCGTTCTGGCGTCTGCTTGGCGAGATCGTCCGCTTCAATCGTCTGGCAAAACAGGCGCTGGATGGGGTGGTGGACCCGAACGCCACGCTGCAGACGTTTCTGGACCAGCACGGCTTTACGCCGTTTTTTGCGCGCCACTATATTTTGCCGATGGGAGCCGCCATCTGGTCATCCTCGCTGCAGGAGATGAAGCGCTTCCCGCTGCCGCTTTTCTTACGTTTCTTCCAGAATCACGGGCTGCTGGATATCACCCATCGCCCGCAGTGGTACGTTGTGCCGGGCGGCTCGCGAGAGTATATCCGTGCGATGCTGGACAAATTAGGCGATCGGCTGACGCTGCATCTCAATTCACCGGTGCAGCGGGTGAGCCGCCACGAGGACGGGGTTACGCTTCAGCTTGAAAACGGCAGCCATACTTTCGATCGGGTGATTTTTGCCTGCCACTCCGCCAGTGCTCTGGCGATGCTTGACGATCCCACCTCCGCAGAGCGCGAGGTGCTGGGCGATATTGGCTGGCAGCGCAACGAGGTGGTGTTGCACAGCGACCCGCGCTGGCTGCCGGTGCGGCCGCGGGCGTGGGCGAGCTGGAACTACCGCCTGAGCGCGCAGGAGCAGGCCAGCGCCTGTGTTACCTACAACATGAACATTCTGCAGGGGCTGCCTGCGGGCAGTCCGCTGTTCTGCGTCACCCTGAACCCTGACGCACCGGTAGATGAACGCTTCGTTCTGCAACGCTTCGTTTATGAACATCCGCTGTTTAACCCGCAAAGCTGGCGGGCGCAGGCGCGGCGCGGCGAGATCAACGGTCATAACCGGAGCTGGTACTGCGGGGCCTACTGGTACAACGGTTTTCATGAGGATGGCGTGCGCAGCGCGCTGGACGTGGTCAATGCGATAGCGGCCGGAGAGGGGAACTAAGATGAACAGCTGCCTCTACCACGGCGTATTACGCCACCGCCGCCTCCAGCCGAAAAACCACGAATTCAGCTACAGCGTCTTTATGGCCTGGCTGGATCTCGATGAACTGCCGCTGCTGCCGTCCGTCGGCGTACGGCACAATCGCTTTGCCGCCGCCTCGTTCCACGACGCGGACTATCCGCTCGGCACGCCGCTTAAGGAGAACGTGCTCAGCAGGCTGGAGAGCCTGACCGGAGAACGTCCGGACGGGCGGGTCATGCTCCTGACGCAGCTGCGCTATTTCGGCTTTCATTTCAATCCGGTCAACTTTTACTACTGCTATGACGAGAAGGAGACGCTGCGCTGGGTGCTGGCGGAGGTCCGAAACACGCCGTGGAATGAACGTCATTACTATGCCGTCAACGGACAGAATGCACAGCCCACGGAAAAAGCGTTTCACGTTTCCCCCTTCAATCCAATGGACATGATCTACCACTGGCGCTTTAACGACCCGGATAACACGCTGCATATGCACATTGAAAATCATCAGGAAGCGAAGGTCTTTGACGCCACGCTGGCGCTGCGCCGGGAGCCTTTGACGCGCCCCGCGCTGCGTGGGCTTTTGGTGCGTATCCCGCTCATGACCCTGAAAACCGTTTTTGCCATTTACTGGCAGGCGCTGCGGCTCTGGCTCAAGCGCGTGCCGCTGTATAACCACCCCGTCAGCAGGAGTGAACGCTCATGACCGATCCCGTCTTTGCGTTAGAACCCGATATCCCGCGCAACGTGCGCATCGCGCGCTGGCTGCTTTTTCGTCTGTTAAGCGGTATCCGCGGCGGCTCGCTCACCCTGCGTGAAGGGGCGCAGACCTTCCATTTTGGCGAGACATCCTCCGCGCTGCACGCCGACGTACAAATCCTCACGCCCGGCGTTTACTGGCGAGTTTTAACGGGCGGTAGCCTTGCTGCCGCAGAAGCCTGGATGGACGGCGAATGGGAAACCACGCACCTTACGCCGCTTCTGGAACTGCTGGCGCTCAACGGCGAGGTGCTTGGCCGTCTGGAAAACGGGTTCCGCCTGTTCGGCAGGCCGCTGGAGCGTCTGCGCCACTGGACGCGACGTAACTCCCGCGCGCAGGCGCGTGAAAATATTGCCGCTCATTACGATCTGGGCAATACCTTCTATGCCCATTTTCTGGATAAAGAGCTGCTCTATTCCAGCGCCTTGTTTACGGAGGACGAGCAGGATCTGACGGCGGCCCAGCAGGCCAAAATGGCGCGCCTGTGTGACCAGTTAATGCTAGAACCGAATGACCACCTGCTGGAAATCGGTACCGGCTGGGGCGCGATGGCGGAATACGCGGCCCGTCATTATGGCTGTCGGGTGACTACCACCACGCTGTCGCGGGAGCAATACGTCTGGGCGACCGAGCGAATTGCGCGCGCCGGACTGCAGGATCGGGTCGAGGTGCTGCTCTGCGACTATCGCGACCTCACCGGACAGTACGACAAGCTGGTCTCGATAGAGATGATTGAAGCCGTCGGTCAGCGCTATCTGCCCACGTTCTTCCGTACCTGCCAGGCGCGGCTGCGCCCGGGAGGACGGATGGCGATTCAGGCCATCACGATTCAGGACCAGCGCTATCGCGACTACAGCAAAAGCGTCGATTTTATCCAGCGCTACATCTTCCCCGGCGGCTTCCTGCCGAGCATCACCGCGATGAACGAGCTGATGACGCGCCACACCGATTTCGTGGTGCGCAATCTGTTCGACATGGGGCCGGACTACGCCCGCACGCTGGCGCACTGGCGGCAGCGCTTTGTCCACGCCTGGCAGGAGATTGAAAAGCTCGGCTTTGATGAGCGGTTTCGCCGCATGTGGCTGTACTACTTTGGCTACTGCGAAGCCGGGTTTAACGCCCGCACCATCAGCGTGGTGCAGCTGACCGCCGAGCGCGTATGAAACGATATCTTCAGGTCTTTCTGCTGGCTGTCGCGTTCGATCTTTACTGGACGCTGGTGGTGCTCTTTCGCGAAAAGGGCCTGATTATCTGGCTCGCGCTGGCGATCCTGGCGTGCCTGCTCTTGCCGTCTGTATATCGTTTTTACGCCATCGGGCTGGCCGCGGCGGGCAGTTTGCTGGATACGCTCTGGGCGCTGACGGGACTGATAGCCTTCACGGGCGAGTCTCTGATGCCGCTATGGATGGTGGCATTGTGGCTGATGTTCGCCACCGTCTGGACGCAGCTGACGCGCACCACCACGTTGCCCGGCTGGCTGCTGACCCTGCTGGCCGCCGTGGGAGGCCCGGTGGCGTACATGATTGGCGAGCGGCTGGATGCCATCACGTTTCTGGAGCCGACCTTTATCGTCGTCAGCTGGATGGCACCGGGTTGGCTGGTGTTGATGCTGTTTTTCCACCTGCTGATGGGGAGACAAAAATGAGAGCTGCGATTTTGCTGCTTTGGCTGATCGCCATGTCTGCGGCCCAGGCCGCCGACTGGCTGGCGTGGCGTAAGGTGGGCGATGCCACGCTCACCTGGGGGCCGTTCACCGTCTACACCTCCCAGCTGCGTACGCCGGATGGGCGTTACGGTCGGGAGAACCAGGATCAGGCGCTGATAATTACCTATGCGCGCGACATCGATCGCGATGAGCTGGTCGAGGCGACCCGCGACCAGTGGCAGGCGCAGGGGATCCTGGCGCAGGAACCGCAAAGCGAAGCCTGGCTGCGGATGCTCCGGTCGCTGTGGCCCGATGTCCGACAGGGCTCACAGCTGGCGTTTGTTCTCAACGATAAGCAGGGGCAGTTCTGGTATCGCGACCCGACCCTTCAGAAAACCTTTATTCCCCTGGGACCACGCCAGTCAGAAGCGTTCAGCACCCGCTTTCTGGCCATCTGGCTCGATCCCCGCACGCAATACCCTGAACTGCGTCAGCAGTTAATCGGAGGCCAAAAATGAAACGTTTCCTGATGATGGCGCTGGCATTGACGATGCTTCTGGCGGGCTGTAGCACGGAGGTGACCGAGTACCGCCAGCAGCAGCCGCGGCTGGATATCTTCCACTACTTCCAGGGTAAAACTGAAGCGTGGGGGATGGTGCAGGATCGCAGCGGCAAGCAGATCCGTCGCTTTCACGTTGAGATTGCCGGGGATGTGATTGGCGATACGCTGACGCTCAACGAGCACTTCGTTTATGACGACGGTGAGAAGCAGCAGCGGGTCTGGCATATCCGGCGCCTGGGGAACGATCGCTATGAGGGCACGGCGGGGGATATTGAAGGGCTAGCAACGGGGCAGGCCGCAGGCAACGCGTTCAACTGGCATTACAGCATGAACGTGAAGGCCAACGGGAGCACGTGGCTACTGAACTTTGACGACTGGATGTACCTGCAGGATGAGAACCATCTGTTTAATAAAACCGAGATGAAGAAACTGGGCGTCACCGTCGCCACGGTAACGCTGTTCTTTACCCGTAAGACATGAGTCTAGTCGCGGGTGCTGTGAATTTTACTGCTCGAGTAGATGAACCAGAGAGCAATACCCAGGCAGACTACCGCCCCCAGACGGCTCGGCGAAAAGGGAATAGCGGCATTACCCAGCCAGCCAAAGTTATCAATCAACATGCTCATGGCGAGCTGGCCGAATATGACCGCCACCGTGGCGACGGCGGTGCCGATGCGCTGTACGGCGAGGACCATTATCACGATATAGGGCACGCCAAACATTGCGCCGAGAAGCTGCCATTTCGGCACGTCCAGCAGGCTGACGGCCTGCTTAGGCTCAAAGAAGAAAATCAGCAGGGCGGTCACCAGCGCGCCGACGGAAAAGGTCAGAAACGCGCTTTTGAATACGCCCACGCTGCTGCCGAGCTGTCCGTTGATTGCGGCCTGAATGCTCAGCGTCGCGCCGCCGCATACGGCCAGAAGAATCATAATCAGTGTCATACGTTACCCCTGCGCGACCAGAACCAGTGCCGCAATAATGAACCCCAGTGCAATAATGCGCTTTGCGTTTATCTTCCTGTGCGGCGAACCCAGCAGACCATAGTGGTCAATGATCAGGCTTTTAAAGACCTGGCCGGCCAGAATGCCAATCATGGTCATGGCAATGCCGATGGCGGGTGTCGCCACGGTCAGGATGACCACGTACACCGGACCGAGCACGCCGCCGAGCAGCTGCCAGCCGGGCTGTGCGAAAAACGACGGGCTGTTGCGCGGGCTGAAAAACAGCATCAGCAGAAACGTCAGCGCGGCGCCGACGCCAAAAATGCTGAACGTCGCCCATAAATCCCCGACCTTTCCCCCCAGCGGTCCCAGCAGGCCCGCCTCGACGGAGAGGCCCATCCCGCCAGCAATCACCAGTAAAATCAAAACCAACTGCATTCTTCTTCCTCCGTTTTCAGGCGAAGAAGATTACGTGGGTTGTCCAGTGAGAAAAATGCCATAATGGTGGAAACACCTTTGCGAGAAATGCATTAATGGTTGACGCCAGCAATATCAACATTCGCACGCTGCTGATCTTCATCGACGTGTATGAAGCGCAGAATTTCTCAGTCGTGGCGCGGCGGCAGGGCATTTCGGCCTCGCAGATATCGCGCGTGATCCACCAGCTTGAGGATGCGCTCGGGCAGCAGCTTTTCTATCGCAATACGCGGGCCGTCATTCCCACGGAAAGCGGTCATCTGTTTATCCGCTACGCCCGGTCAATGGCGGAAAACCTGGAAGAGGCGCGACGGGAGCTGGACGCGCGTGCGGTGGAACCGTCCGGTGCGATCCGCATTAACGGACCGGTGTTTTTCGGCCAGAAGCACATTGCGCCCGGCCTTCCCGGCCTGTCGGAACGCTATCCCCGCCTGAACGTAGAGCTGACGCTGACCGATGATTTTATCGACCCGCACCGCGATGCCGCCGACGTGATCTTCCGGATTGGCGTGCTAACGGACTCATCTTTTCACGCGCGGGTGTTCGGGCAGCAGGTGTATCATCTGGCCGCGTCGCCAGATTACGTGCGTAGACACGGTGCGCCTGAAGGACCGGACGATCTTAACCACCATCACTGTCTGGTCTATCGCGGATCGTCAGGGCCCAACCGCTGGCTGTTGCGCAGTGCAGGCGAGGCGTGGAGACACTATCCCGTAACGCCATTGATGACCTCGAATAATGCGGAAGCGCTGCTGGCTGCGGCGCTTGGCGGGATGGGGATCGTGCTGTTCCCGGACTGGCTGGTGAGCGAGCAGCTCCAGCGCGGTGAGCTGATTCCGCTCCTGCCCGCGCTGGAGTGCGCCATCAATACGGAACAGCAGGCGATCGCGGCGATCTACCCTGATGCCCGACATCCGCCCCTGAACGTCAGGGCGGTAATTGATTATTACGTTGAGCGTTTTGGTACGCCGCTTTACTGGCAAACGTAAGGGATTACGCGCCAAGCTCTTTGCGGATAATCTCTGCGCCAGCGCTGAGTGCTCTCAGCTTGCCGTTAGCAACCTGACGGGAGAGGGGAGCCATGCCGCAGTTGGTTGACGGATAAAGCTTGTCCGCATCGACAAACTGCAGCGCTTTACGCAGCGTATCGGCCACTTCCTCCGGCGTTTCAACCGTGTTGGTTGCTACGTCAATCGCGCCAACCATCACTTTTTTGCCTCGGATCAGCTCAAGCAGATCCATCGGCACGCGGGAGTTGTGGCACTCCAGGGAGATGATGTCGATGTTAGAGGTCTGCAGCTTAGGGAAGGCCTCTTCGTACTGGCGCCACTCGGATCCGAGCGTCTTTTTCCAGTCGGTATTGGCCTTGATGCCGTAGCCGTAGCAAATGTGTACCGCGGTCTCGCACTTCAGCCCTTCAATGGCGCGTTCCAGCGCGGCGATGCCCCAGTCGTTGACCTCGTCAAAAAAGACGTTAAACGCCGGTTCGTCGAACTGGATAATATCCACGCCCGCGGCCTCTAACTCACGCGCTTCCTGGTTGAGGATTTTGGCGAATTCCCAGGCCAGCTTTTCGCGGCTTTTATAGTGCGCGTCGTAGAGGGTGTCGATCATGGTCATCGGCCCCGGCAGGGCCCATTTGATCGGCTTGTCCGTAAGCTGGCGCAGGTACCTGGCATCGTCGACGAAGACCGGTTTCTGGCGCGCAACCGCAGAAACTACGGTCGGCACGCTGGCGTCATAACGGTTACGAATGCGCACCGTCTGGCGGTTCTCAAAATCAACGCCGCTCAGGTGTTCAATAAAGGTGGTGACGAAGTGCTGGCGGGTCTGTTCCCCGTCGCTGACGATATCGATTCCCGCACGGATCTGCTCATCCAGAGACAGGCGCAGCGCATCCTGCTTGCCCGCCAGCAGTTCCTGATCCTGTAATTTCCAGGGTGACCACAGCGTTTCAGGTTGCGCAAGCCAGGTCGGCTTTGGCAGGCTGCCAGCGGTAGAAGTCGGGAGCAATGTTTTCATAATAAAAGACCTTTTTTAATGTATTAAAGCGTGTAGTTATCAGACCACTGCTCAAGAATGTGTTTGTAAGGCTTAATAAAGTATTCTTCGGTAAACCGACCCTGTTCAATCGCCAGACGGCTTCGCTCTTCCCGGTCATACACAATTTTGGTTAATGAGTGATCCTGCTGGTTCAGATCCGGTCGGTAGCACAGCCCGGCCGCCGAGTTGGCGTTATAAATCTCCGGGCGATAGATCTTCTGGAACGTCTCCATCGTGCTGATGGTGGCGATCAGTTCGAGATCGGTGTAGTCGCTCAGCAAATCCCCGGTGAAGAAGAAGGCGAACGGCGCCACGCTGTGTTCCGGCATAAAGTAGCGGACGCTCAGGCCCATCTTCGCGAAGTACTGCTCCGTTAGCGATTCGCCGTCCGGCTGATACTCAACGCCCAGCACGGGGTGCTGGTTGCCGGTGCGGCGATAGGTATCTTTGCTGGAGACGCTCAGGCAAATCACCGGTCCTTTTGTGAAGTTCTCTTCGTATTCCGGTGAACTCACAAAATGGCGGAAAATATTACCGTGCAGTTCGCCAAACTTTTCCGGGATGCTGAAGTGCTGCTGGTTCTTGTTGTGCTCCAGCAGCAGGACGCTGAAATCATAATCCCGCACGTAAGACGAGAAGTTATTCCCGACGATGCCAGGGATGCGCAGGTTGTTTTTCTTGTCGACAATAGTGGTTTGCAGTATCTCAATAGCCGGGAACGGCTTTTCCGCGCCAATGTTCAAATCGACAGAGATGATTTCAAGCTCAACCGCATAGCGATCGGCGTTTGGGTTATCCCAGCGCGCCAGAGCGTTGAAGCGGTTGTTGATCATCACCAGCGTATTGCGCAGGTTTTCCTGACGTTTTTCCCCGCGCGCCAGGTTGGCAAAGTTGGTGGTCGTACGCGTATTTTCAGACGGGTTGTAATTCTCATCGAAGCAACTGCGCTTAAGGGTATATGTGAAAGCTTTGCTCATTGTGGTTATGCATCCTAAGTTCATGTTGCTAAGAAGTTACCAATGCATAATTTATGCCTGAGCCCGCGGCGCAGGGGAAGTGACTTAATTTCACTGCAACATGAGGGAAGTTCATGATGTTGATCACAAATTCCCACGACTCCCGTTTAGTGCCAGTTTTTTTGCTAAGCAGACGGCTTCTTGCCTGCCGATGTAGGGACCATAGTTGTCAATTACGCGGTAGCCATTTCGCTCATAGAATTTCACCGCACGAGCATTAACGTGTCGGGTTTCTAGCCAGATTTCGCTATAACCTAAACGCTGTGCCGACGCTTCAAGAAAAGCCAGTAAAACCTTACCAATACCCGGCTCGCTCCTGTCGGAATACATGCGTTTCAGCTCGGCAACCTGTTCGGAAAGTGGTCGTAGTGCGGCACATCCAACGGCATCACCTGTTTCATTCCTGGCGACCAACCACAGGGCGCGTTCGGCCATCATCGAGTCGACGTTAAAATGACGCGTACCGCCATCCCCGGTAATGTTCGCCAGTTCTGATGATAATTTTTCAATCAGACTCAGGGATTCAGAAGAGTGCAGGTCGGCTTTTTGAATCGTTATCATTGGAGTGTTCCATTGTGTTTTATTTTGCAGGCGTCAAATTATCAGACGGTTAAGGTGAACCGTCCTATGTTTTACTTATGTTTCGGCACGCCCTTAATGACGCTATAATCCCCAAAATTTCCAACCGGTTTAGAAACAATCATGACAAAACTCACCTTACAAGAGCAGATGCTGAAAGCGGGCCTGGTCAGCAGCAAGAAAGCGGCGAAAGTGCAGCGCACGGCAAAGAAATCACGCGTTCAGGCGCGTGAGGCTCGGGAAGCGGTAGAAGAGAACAAGAAGGCGCAGATCGAGCGTGACAAGCTGCTGAGCGAGCAGCAGAAGCAGGCCGTGATGGCGAAAGAGTTTAAGGCGCAGGTGAAGCAGCTGATTGAGATGAATCGCATCACCGTGGCGAAAGGCAACATCACCTTTAATTTCACCGACGGTAATCTGATCAAAAAAATCGACGTCGACAAGCAAACCCAGGCTCAGCTGATCAACGGTCGTCTGGCGATTGCCCGTCTGGTGATTAACGCCAGCGGCGACTGCGAATACGCAATTATCCCGGCGGTGGTGGCCGATAAAATTGCCCAGCGCGATGCCGACAGCATCGTGTTAAACAGCGCGCTCAGCCAGGAAGAGCAGGACGAAGACGATCCGTACGCGGACTTCAAAATCCCTGACGATTTGATGTGGTAAAACGCGTTCAGAACGGGGCGGCGTGACGGGCGTTAACCGGCTCTCCGCTCACGGGATGAATAAAATTCAGCTCGCTGGCATGCAGCATCAGCCGGGGCGTTCCTTCAGCGCCCGGTACGTCAAGACCACCATACAGATCGCAGCCCAGAATCGGGTGCCCCAGCCGCTGGCAGTGAATACGCAGCTGATGGGTTCGCCCGGTCTCCGGAGTAAGTTCAACCCGCGTTAACGGCAGTCCCGTCTCCTGATAAAACCGTTCCATCACCCGGTAGCGGGAGCGGGCGGGTTTCCCGGTGATGGCGCAGATCGACATCAGCGGGAACAGCGCCGGGTCTTTGGCAATCGGCGCATCGATTACACCTTCGTCATTTTCCACATGTCCGCAAAGCAGGGCGCTGTAGACTTTCTCCACGCTACGCTGGCTGAACTGCTGGCACAGTGCCGCGTTGATGGTCTTATTGCGCGCAACCACCATCAGCCCGGACGTGCCGAAGTCCAGGCGGTGTACCAGCGTGCAGCCGGGGAAGGTCTGGACCAGACGATAGTGAACGGAATCAAGGTTTTGCGGATTTTTTCCCGAGAGGCTGAGCAGGCCGGAAGGCTTATCGATCAGCAGCAGATGTTCATCCTGCCAGAGGATCTGAATGTCATCGTGACACGGTGGGGCAATAAAAGAATCAATAATCGCAGACATCGGGCCGCCCGGCTGGAGAGTGGGAGCGGATGATAACGAAATGCGGGGGAAAAGAAAAACCCTCCCACCGGGCGGTGAGAGGGTGAAGTCTTACGCTGCAACCAGGCTGTCGATGGCGGCTTTCGCATCGGTCTGCGCTTTGGTCGCCACTTCAGGACCGTAAGCGATACCTTCTGCGAACACGAAGTTCACGTCAGTGATGCCGATGAAGCCCAGGAACAGGCTCAGGTACGGCGCAACCAGGTCGGTTGGGGTGTCTTTATGGATGCCGCCACGGCTAGTCAGTACGATCGCACGTTTGCCTTTCACCAGACCTTCAGGGCCATTCTCGGTGTAACGGAAGGTTACGCCAGCGCGTGCCACCAGGTCGAAGTAGTTCTTCAGCTGGGTAGGGATGTTGAAGTTGTACATCGGGGCGTTGATGACGATAACGTCGTGCGCCTGCAGCTCGGCAATCAGCTCGTCAGAGAGCGCCAGGGCTTCCTGCTGACGTGGGCTCAGCGGTGCATCGCTTGGGCGCAGCGCGCCAACCAGCTCGCCATCCAGCACAGGAATTGGGTTTGCAGCCAGGTCACGCACGGTGATTTCGTCAGCAGAATGCTGTTCACGCCACTGTTCAACGAAGTAATCAGACAGCTGACCAGACTGAGAGTACCCTGCCAGAATACTGGATTTCAAAACTAATACTTTGCTCATGGGTGATTCCTGTTTTTGCATTTGATTGAAGGGGGTTGCCCCGTTGCTTGTTGAGACTCTATTCACAATCCTGCCATAGAGATAGCGCAATATATCGAAGCCTATGTTCGAATTTTTTGAATAAGGCGCGAAAGGCGTCATTGTGGTACTCTATAGCAATCATTAAAAAGAGAATTTATCAGGGCGTGTACTGCCCTTTAACGCTATGACAGAACAACAAAAATTCACCTTCCCGATGCTCCTGCAACAGCTCGATTCTCTGATGCTGCGCGACAAACAGCGTTTCGCCCGCCGTCTGCACGGCGTTAAGAAGGTTAAAAATCCTGATGCTCAGCAGGCCATTTACCAGGAGATGGCGAAAGAGATTGAACAGGCGGCAGGGAAAGTCTTGCTGCGCGAAGCCGCGCGACCGGCGATTACCTACCCGGAAAACCTGCCCGTCAGCCAGAAAAAACAGGACATCCTTGAGGCCGTCCGCGACCACCAGGTGGTGATTGTCGCGGGTGAAACCGGTTCGGGGAAAACCACCCAGCTGCCGAAAATCTGTATGGAGCTGGGCCGCGGGATAAAAGGCCTGATTGGCCACACCCAGCCGCGTCGTCTGGCGGCGCGCACCGTTGCCAACCGTATTGCCGAAGAGCTGCAGACGGAGCCGGGCGGCTGCATCGGCTACAAGGTCCGTTTCAGCGACCACGTGAGCGATAACACCATGGTCAAGCTGATGACCGACGGTATTCTGCTGGCGGAAATCCAGCAGGATCGCCTGCTGATGCAGTACGACACCATCATCATTGACGAAGCGCACGAGCGCAGCCTGAACATCGATTTCCTGCTCGGCTACCTGAAAGAGCTGCTGCCGCGCCGCCCGGATCTGAAAATCATCATCACCTCCGCGACCATCGATCCGGAGCGCTTCTCGAAGCACTTCAACAATGCGCCGATTATCGAGGTGTCAGGTCGCACGTATCCCGTGGAAGTGCGCTATCGCCCGATTGTGGAAGAGGCGGATGATACCGAGCGCGACCAGCTGCAGGCCATCTTCGATGCCGTTGACGAGTTGGGTAACGAAAGCGCGGGCGACATTCTGATCTTCATGAGCGGCGAACGCGAAATCCGCGATACCGCCGATGCGCTCAGCAAGCGCGACCTGCGCCATACCGAGATCCTGCCGCTCTACGCCCGTCTGTCAAACAGCGAGCAGAACCGCGTCTTCCAGCCGCACGGCGGACGCCGCATCGTCCTGGCGACCAACGTGGCGGAAACCTCGCTGACCGTGCCGGGGATCAAATATGTGATCGACCCGGGCACGGCGCGCATCAGCCGCTACAGCTACCGCACCAAGGTCCAGCGGCTGCCGATTGAGCCGGTCTCCCAGGCGTCCGCTAACCAGCGTAAGGGCCGCTGCGGCCGCGTGTCGGAAGGGATCTGTATTCGTCTCTATTCCGAAGACGATTTCCTGTCGCGTCCGGAATTCACCGACCCGGAAATTCTGCGCACCAACCTGGCGTCCGTTATCCTGCAGATGACGGCCCTGGGGCTGGGCGACATCGCGGCGTTTCCGTTCGTCGAAGCGCCGGACAAACGCAACATTCAGGACGGCGTGCGTCTGCTGGAAGAGCTCGGGGCGATTACCACCGACGAGCAGGCGACGGTTTATAAGCTGACGCCGCTGGGCCGCCAGCTCAGCCAGCTCCCGGTCGACCCGCGTCTGGCGCGCATGGTTCTGGAAGCGCAAAAGCACGGCTGCGTGCGCGAGGCGATGATCATCACCTCTGCGCTCTCCATTCAGGACCCGCGCGAGCGCCCGATGGACAAACAGCAGGCGTCTGACGAAAAGCACCGCCGCTTCCACGATAAAGAGTCCGATTTCCTCGCCTTCGTGAACCTGTGGAACTACCTCGGCGAGCAGCAGAAAGCGCTTTCCTCGAACCAGTTCCGCCGCCAGTGCCGCGTGGATTTCCTCAACTACCTGCGCGTGCGCGAGTGGCAGGATATCTACACCCAGCTGCGCCAGGTGGTGAAAGAGCTGGGCATTCCGGTGAACAGCGAACCGGCGGAGTACCGCGAAATCCATATCGCGCTGCTGACCGGCCTGCTGTCCCACATTGGGATGAAGGACGCCGAGAAGCAGGAGTATACCGGCGCGCGCAACGCCCGTTTCGCCATCTTCCCGGGTTCTGGCCTTTTCAAGAAGCCGCCGAAGTGGACCATGGTCGCGGAGCTGGTGGAAACCAGCCGCCTGTGGGGACGCATTGCCGCCCGTATCGATCCGGAATGGGTGGAGCCGGTGGCGCAGCATCTGCTTAAGCGCTCGTACAGTGAACCGCACTGGGAGCGCGCGCAGGGCGCGGTGATGGCGACCGAAAAAGTGACCGTTTACGGCCTGCCGGTGGTCGCCGCGCGTAAGGTCAACTACAGCCAGATCGATCCGGCTCTGTGCCGCGAGCTGTTTATCCGCCACGCGCTGGTGGAGGGTGACTGGCAGACGCGGCACGCCTTCTTCCGTGAAAACCTGAAGCTGCGCGCCGAAGTGGAAGAGCTGGAGCATAAATCGCGCCGCCGCGACATTCTGGTGGACGATGAGGCGTTGTTTGAGTTTTACGACCAGCGCATCAGCCATGATGTGATTTCCGCCCGCCATTTCGACAGCTGGTGGAAGAAGGCCAGCAAAGAGACGCCGGACCTGCTCAACTTTGAAAAGAGCATGCTGATTAAAGAGGGAGCGGAGTCGGTCAGCAAGCTCGACTACCCGAACTTCTGGCATCAGGGCAACCTCAAGCTGCGTCTGACCTATCAGTTTGAGCCAGGGGCAGACGCGGACGGCGTGACCGTCCACATTCCGCTGCCGCTGTTAAACCAGGTGGACGAGAGCGGGTTCGAGTGGCAAATCCCCGGCCTGCGCCGCGAGCTGGTGATTGCGCTGATCAAATCCCTGCCGAAACCGGTGCGTCGAAACTTTGTGCCTGCGCCAAACTACGCGGAAGCGTTTCTGGGCCGCGTAACGCCGCTGGAGCTGCCGCTGCTGGACGCGCTGGAGCGTGAATTCCGCCGCATGACCGGGACGACCATCGACCGCGACGACTGGAACTGGGATCAGGTGCCCGATCACCTGAAAATCAGCTTCCGCGTGGTGGACGATAAAAACAAAAAGCTGCTGGAAGGGCGTTCCCTCAGCGAGCTGAAAGAGGCGCTGAAAGGCAAAGTTCAGGAGACGCTCTCTGCGGTGGCCGACGACGGCATCGAGCAGAGCGGGCTGCATATCTGGAGCTTTGGCCACCTTCCGGAGAGCTACGAGCAGAAGCGCGGTAACTATAAGGTTAAAGCCTGGCCGGCGCTCGTGGACGAGCGCGACAGCGTGGCGATCAAGCTGTTTGATAACCCGCAGGAACAGCAGCAGATGATGTGGCGCGGGCTACGTCGCCTGCTGCTGCTCAACATCCCGTCGCCGATTAAATATCTGCACGAGAAGCTGCCGAACAAGGCCAAGCTGGGGCTCTACTTTAACCCGTACGGTAAGGTGCTGGATCTGATTGACGACTGCATCTCCTGCGGCGTTGACAGACTCATTCACGAAGCGGGCGGCCCGGTCTGGACGGAAGGGGGCTTTGCTCAGCTTCATGAAAAGGTGCGCGCGGAGCTGAACGACACCGTGGTGGAGATTGCCAAACAGGTCGAGCAGATCCTCACTGCCGTGTTCAACATCAACAAGCGCCTGAAGGGACGCGTGGATATGACCATGGCGCTGGGACTGTCGGACGTGAAGGCGCAGATGACCGGACTGGTTTACCGCGGCTTTGTCACCGGCAACGGCTTTAGCCGTCTTGGCGATACGCTGCGCTATCTGCAGGCCATTGAAAAACGCCTGGAGAAGATGGCTATCGACCCGCACCGCGACCGGGCGCAGATGCTGAAAGTGGAGAGCGTGCAGCAGGCGTGGCAGCAGTGGCTCAACAAGCTGCCGCCAGCCCGTCGCGACGATGAAGACGTCCAGGCGATCCGCTGGATGATCGAGGAGCTGCGCGTCAGCTTCTTTGCCCAGCAGCTCGGTACGCCGTATCCGATTTCGGATAAGCGTATATTGCAGGCGATGGAACAAATCAATAATTAATTAATAACAAGTGGGGGTTAAATGTTTACAAACCTTAAAATAGAGAATTTTAAAGCATTCTCAAGTGAGCAAGAGATCGATTTTGCACCAATCACACTTATCTTTGGTCAAAACTCCTCGGGTAAAAGTTCTATTATTCAGTCCATTTTGGCACTGAAGCAAACGCTGTTAAATCCTACTAACAATGCCAGTTTTATAACTAGCGGGTCTTGCATTGATCTAGGAGGGTATTTATCAGCTGTAAACTCTCATGATGCAAAAAAAGATATTAAATTAGAAATTTCCTTTGTTAATAATCTTTCACCTCAAGAGTATAATGATGAGTTTTTAGAATATCCAATATTCTCAATAACTGATGTAAGAAATGTTGGTTTCAAATATAGTTACTCTAATAAAGAAGGGGTAAAAGATAGTTTCTTGAGGGATTTCTCATACTCTGTTCAAACACAAGGTTCTCGACACAAAAAAATAGAGTTAAATATAAAGAAAGGTGTGACGGGATTTACAAAAACTTTAGATGAAACATATTATAGTGATACGAATTCCTTAAAATCATTTTTCTCGTTCATAACTAGGCCGAGTAATAAACAAATGGCTAAGGAAATTGAGCCGATTAACAGGATGATTTATGAATCACTCGCAACAGGTGTGTATAAAGTAAGAAAAGACATTGCAATGCCTCTGATGCTAAACGGTGATGTTATGGTTAATATTCCAAATGGATATCTTCAAAAAATATCGGAAGAAATCAAATTCGAATTCAATAAAACAAAATATTTGGGTCCATTGAGAACTCATCCTAAAAGATTTTATCAAGCTGGTAAAGACATGGCTTCTAAAACCAAAGGTGAAACAAACTTAGGGGGAGAGTTGTATGAGGCAGGTGAAAGTGTAATATCTGAAATAAATAAATGGTTGGAGTCTTTTGAAATACCATATAACATCAATGTCAATAATTTAGGCGACGAAACAATTGGAGATGTTATTTCTGTTATCCTAAATGATAAAAGAACTAATACGTTAGTTACTCCAGCTGATGTTGGTTTTGGTATCGGGCAGGTAATGCCTATTGTCACAGAAGCTATAGCATCAAAAAACATTACAATATGTGTTGAACAGCCTGAAATTCATTTGCACCCTCGCTTACAAGCACATCTTGCCGATTTATTCATCGACTCCGTTAATCCTGCTGGTAAGAATAATCAGTGGATCATTGAAACTCATAGTGAATCACTAATGTTAAGGATTCAAAAGAGGATTCGTGAGAAAAAAATAGATTACCGATTAGTAAAGGTTTTTTATGTAATTCCTGATTCTGACGGTTCAAAGATTATGGAGCTTCCATTAGATAGCGATGGTGACTTTACTGTACACTGGCCTGAAGGATTTTTTGACGAAAGGCTTGACGATCTTTTTGGAGTTTAATATGTTAACTGAATTCCATTTTGATGAAGAATTATTATCATGTGATGAAATTATTTCAGAAGTATCTCATGCTTTGAATATCTCTTTGCTAGAGTTTTGGTATGAGAGAGGATGTCTTGTTTTTCCTTATTCACATTTAATAAAATACAAAGAATGGATGCAATATATTCATCCAAAATATATACAGAAATGGCAGGCAGCTTTGGCTTCCAACTTAACTGTAGACATGCCAAATGGATATAGGATGATTAGTGAATATGAGGATTTTAACGCTTTAACAACATCTTGCGTTTCTAACGGAATAGATTTGGTATTAGTTCCCGGTAGTTTTGATAAGCTTGGTATAACATCAGATAATGATTTTTATAGTGATGTAATTGACATAACTAAGGTGGGTTCATTTTTATCATCTCCTGTTATTAATCGCAACAAAATATTTTCCACCAAAGGTATTCTTCCTGGTGAAGATATCAATGATATATGGGAAAAACAGTTTTTGAAAGTTGCTAAACACTCTAAAAAGATAACCATAATAGATAGATATTTCGGTAAGAATCTATGTGATGATATTTTGATTGAAACTCCTTTAAAAAAAACATGTCTTCACAAATTTATCGAGCTTTTATCTGTTGCTAACAAGAAGTTCAATGTTAACATCTTGACTGTTGGCGATGGAAAAAATTCACAGATGCATTTGAATATTGAAACCTATGCTCGAAGGTTATTACAGAAACCAGGTGTGGGTAATACAATCTCCTCTTTAACAATATCTTCCTGTGATGATATTGTATTTAGAGATCATTCACATGAAAGATATTTATGCTTTGAATCCTTTGTTTATAAAATTGACCGTGGGATGAAAATATTCTCTCCTTTTCCACAAGTGGCAACGTCAATTTCTGTTGATCGAAACATAGCAGGATCGACCTTTAATCATGCATTGCAGGAGTTGATGAAAAAAAGGTTATGGGTTTACTGAGAAGTATTTGGCGCAAAGAATATGTGATCTTTGCGCTTTTAAATCTTATTAGCATCTTATTTTATATATTAATACAATCAGGACATTACAATCGCCAACGTAAACCCATCCCATCCCTTAACCCCCACCGTTTGCAGCGCGGTGGCGGTTAAGCGCGGGTTATCCCCCGTCATCTCGATAAAACGCCGCACGCCCAGCACGCGCGCGTCGTCGCTTTGCCCGTTAATGACCTCGCCGTCGCGGACCACGTTATCGCCGATGATCACCGTGCCGGGACGGGAATAGTGCAGCGCCCACTCCAGATAGCCGGGATTGTTTGGCTTATCGGCATCAATAAAGATCAGGTCGAACGGCGGAACGTCGCCGAAATTCTCCAGCGAGCTCAGCGCCGGGCCTTCAATTAATTCAATGCGTTCGTTTAACCCGGCAAGCTGAATATTCTCGCGCGCAACGCGGGCATGCGTGGGATCTGCCTCAAGCGTAATCAGCTTACCGTCCGGCGGCAGCGCACGCGCCATCCAGATTGAGCTGTAGGCACCCAGCGTCCCAATCTCAAGAATGCGTCTTGCCTGCGTCATGCGCACGAACAGCGCCAGCAGCTGCCCCTGATTGGCCGCTACGTCGTGCTCGGGGAGCCCGGCGCGTTTGTTGTTTTCCAGAACCTGATTCAGTACGTCATCGTCAGGAATAAGCGACGAAATCATGAAATTATCAACTGCAGACCACTGTTGTTGCATAGATTGTCTCCTGAGGGGGAATCGCCGGGTGGCGGCTGCGCCTTACCCGGCCTACGTGACGAAATCCAGGCCCGTTAAGCGCCTTCAGACATTGACCCAGCCGCCGCCCAGCGCTTTATACAAATCAATCTGCGCAAGCAGCAGGTTGTTTTTCACCTGCACGACGCTGGTCTGAACCGAGTACAGCGTGCGCTGGGCGTCCAGCACGTCCAGATAAGAGGAGTAGCCGTTGCGATTGCGGTTCTGCGCAATGCGCAGCGTCTCCTGGGCCACCTCCTGCTGGGCAAGCAGCTCCGTCAGCTGTTCCTGATAGCGACTTATCGCATCAAGGCTGTTGTTCACTTCGGCAAACGCGTTACGCACGGTTTTTTCATAGGCGTAGAGCACCTGGTTACGCTGGGACTGAGAAATATCTAACTGCGCATTCAGCGCCTGGCGGTTCAGCAGCGGGGCAAGGATACTACCTCCGACGCTCCAGAGCTGAAGCGGGTTGTCCAGCAGGCCGGAAAGGGTGCGATCCTGAACCGAACCGGTGGCGGTCAGGTTGATCGACGGCAGCAGGCTGGCGCGCGACGCCGCGAGCGAGGCGTCAGCCGCCACCAGCTGGCGTTCGGCCTGGACGATATCCGGCCTGCGGTTCAGCAGCGTAGAAGGCAGCTGTGTCGGCAGCGTAAGCGGCGTCAGTCCCGCGAAGCTTTCGCTGCGCGCCACCGCGCCGGGATTGCTTCCCAGCAGCAGGCTGAGGGCATTCTCCTGCTGCGCAATCTGATGCCGCAGCACGGGAACCTGCGCCCGCGTTGAGCGCAGTTCGGAATCCGACTGCATTAGCTCCAGGCGTGAGCTGTAGCCCGTCTCAAACTGACGTTTCGCGAGGTTAAACGCCTCTTCGCGTGATTTCAGGGTGGATTCGGTCACGCGCAGCTGTTCGTCAAGCGAGAGCAGGGTGACGTAGCCGGATGCAACGGAGGAGGCAACGGTCAAATCCGCGGCCGCGGCGGCGGCTTTTTGCGCCGCCAGCGAGGCCTCGGCGGCTCTGGCCGTGCTGCGGTTGACGCCCCAGATATCCACGTCATAGCTCGCCGTCAGGCTACCTCTGTACAGCGTGCCGTAGACCGGCAGCCCGGTCGCGGCGGACTGCGAACGGGCGCGCGTCCCGGTTACGCCCGCGTCAAGCGAAGGAAACAGGCTCCCGTCAGCTGCATAGACCCGCGCCTGATACTCGTTAATTCGTTCGCGGGCGATCAGCACGTCGCTGTTATTCTTAAGCGCCTGATCCACATAGCGGTTGAGGTGGTTGTCATGAAAATTGCGCCACCAGAGCTGCTCCGCCGGGCTGGCAGGGCCGGAGACGGTGCGCCACTGCGCAGGAATTTGCAGCGTCGGCTGCGCCGGTTTTACGTCTGCGGACTGGCATCCGGCCAGCATGACCGCCACCGCCAGCGCGGCAATCGGGCGAAGGATCATTACTTCGCCTCCCGCGTATCAATGGTCACCTGTACCGACATACCCGGACGCAGCAGCGCGGAATCTTCTGGCTTACCGAGCACCTCAATGCGCACCGGAATACGCTGGGCGATTTTGACAAAGTTGCCGGTGGCGTTGTCCGGCGTGATGGCGCTGAACTCCACGCCGGTCGCCGGGGAAATACTCTCCACGCGGCCCTGATACGCTTTGTTGTTCAGGGCATCTACGGTGAACTTCACCGGCTGGCCGACGCGCAGCTCTGCGAGCTGAGTCTCTTTAATATTCGCAATGACCCAGTGCTGAGGCGGCACCAGGGTGGTGAGATGGGTTCCTGCGGTCACATACGCCCCGAGACGCACGGCGATCTGGCCGAGCTGGCCGTCGCGCGGCGCCACGATGCGGGTGTTTAGCAGGTCAATCTGCGCCAGCTCAAGCGCCGCTTTCGCGTTTTCGACATCCGCCTCCAGCGCGCCGCGGTTCACAATCACCGTCTGCAGATCCTGACGCGACATCTCAAGGGCGGCTTTCGCCTGGTCGATGTCGGCACTGCCCTGGGCGGCACTGGCCAGCGCCGCGTCGCGCTCGCGAATGGAAAGCGAGCCGTCAGACGTCAGCTCTTTCACCCGCTTTAAATCCGCCTGGCTTTTCAGGCTCTGGGCGCGGGCATTTTTCAGCGCCGCGTCGTTTTTGGCAATCGTCGCTTCGGCGCTTTTACGCTGCTGCAGGTTGTTATTCAGGGCGGCAATTTTCATCGCCAGCTGCGCCTCGGCCTGATGCACGCGCTGCCGATAGATTCGGTCATCGATCTGCACCAGCAGGTCGCCTTTTTTGACCTGCACAAAGTCCTGAACCTTCACCTCGGTGATATAGCCGTTTACCTGCGGGCTTATAAACGTCGTCTGACCGCGCACGTAGGCGTTATCGGTAAACTGCGCGTGGCGGGTGAACGGCGGCAACTGCCACGCGTAAAGGATCACCAGCACGCCAACAATACCGATGGCGGCGGCGGTAAAAACGGAAACAATACGCACATTTTTGCGGGTGTTGGCCTGCTCTTTGGCGGCATCCTGCTGACTCATAAACTCTCCAGAACTCTTTCAATTATTTATTGCCGGTGGCGTTCTTCAGCGCCAGACGGGCAGTGATGCGCAGGCGCAGCAAGCGCCATAAAATCCAGACCAGCGTGGCGGCAGCGATGCTCGCCGTCAGCAGATAAGTATCGTTGTAAGCCAGAATATTCGCCTCCAGCGCGGTGACCGTTTGCAGCTGCGTTATCGCCTGGGTTCCCAGCAGCGCGCTGTCGCCAATCAGGCTTTTGTACATCTGGGTATAAAGCTGAATTCGCTCGTTGACCAGCGGGTTGAGCGTGGTGAGCTGGTCCGCCAGCAGGCTGGAGTGGTACTTCTCGCGCCAGGTCTGGAAGGTGCCGAGGATCGCGGAGCCCAGCAGGCCGCCGAGGTTCTGGCTCATGCCAAACATCACCGAGAAGCTGACCAGGTTGCGCGGGTCGGCGATCACGCCGCCAATGGCGGCCAGCATGGCGGGCGCCAGGAAGAAGGCGCTGCCGAAGCCGAGCAGGAACTGGCTTACCATCAGCTGATCCGGGCGGGTCAGGTTGTTAGACTGGCTGTCCAGCAGCGAGGCAACAATCATCAGCGCCAGGGAGGTAATAATTGGCCACGCCAGTTTGGTGGGCTTGATGGTGAGACAGCTGGTGACGATCCCGCAGACGATCCCGGCGAAAATAGACCACGCCAGGTGCGTCATCTGCTCGTTCTGTAAGCCTACGTACTGCAGCCAGCCGATGACGCCGGTGTTTTGTTCGGCCAGCACGATACGGATCAGCAGCATAATCAGCCCCAGGCGGACGATGCTGCCGCTCGACAGCCAGCGGGTGTTCAGCAGCGGGTTAGTGCGGTTATGTTCAAAGACGATGGCCGCCACAATGAGCACCAGCGATAGCGCCAGCGACCAGCCAATCCACGGCGCTTCGAACCACCAGTCAAGGCGGCCTAACGAGAGTACGGCGCAGAGCAGGGCCATCCCGGGGGCCATTAAAAAGAAGGTGATAAAGTCTTTTTTCTCGAATACCTTGCGCCGGTCGCCCGGCGGCAGTTTTAAGGCTATCACGCAGGCCAGGGAGATCAGCGCCAGCCCCAGCTCGAAGAAATAGAGCCCGCGCCACTCGTCCAGCTGCAGCAGCTCGGTCGAAAACAGACGCGCCAGCGGGATGGCGAGCGACGATCCGGTGATGCCGATGGTCAGCGCCTTCAGGCGGTGCTTCGCAGGCCAGGCCTGGATTTGATAGTAAATCCCCAGCGAGCTGAGCGCGGCGGCCACCATGCCGTGCGCGGCGCGCACTATCAGCGCCGAGCTGAGATCGTTAACGAACAGGTGGAAAAAGGTGACCAGCACGTACAGCACCAGAAACCCTTCCGTAAAGGCCCGCAAACCGTACTGCTGGCGGAATTTGACCAGAAGCAGGTTAATGGAAATGTTGGTCATCACATAGACCGCGGGCAGCCAGGCGATTTCAGTCGACCAGGCGCCGAATGTCCCCTGCAAATTTTGCAGGTTGGCGGTCACCACCGCATTCCCCAGCGCCCCCGTCAGGCAGACCAGCAGGCCCACGACGCCGTAGGCAATGCGTTTTGGCGTACTGTGTTCGGGCGTGGAGGGCGAACCCAGCAGGGCGGGTTTCTCATGTGGCTGCCACTCGCGAGGAGCATAAGGGTCGCGTTCGGGCAGGCGCATAACGTCGTTTACCTTAGAAATGATTGAATAATTAGCGGGCTAGCGATTCTACGTCTGCCGCAAATGATAATTCAAGTGAATATGATTTACGCATGTTAATCAAATGGTGAAGGGAAATTTAAGGAAAAAGAGCGGCCCGCAGGACGGGCCGGGAACGGTCAGAGACGTTCGGGCTGCGCCTGGATGAGTGTTGCACGCTTAACGCGGCTGGCGCAGAAAATCGCGATTAAGGAAATGGTTACCGTGACGGCAAGATACCAGGCCACCGGCACCCAGTCGCCGTCGTATTTCGCCAGCAGGCCGGTCGCAATCAGCGGGGCGGTACCGCCTGCCAGCGCGGCACCCAGCTGATAGCCGAGCGTAATGCCGGTGTAGCGCACGTTTGCACTAAAAATTTCAGAGCACAGCGTGCCGAGCACCGCCGTGACAGGGGCCCACAGCACGCCAAAGGCGATGACCGTCGCGAGCACGATGCCCCAGGTTGTACCGGTATTGAGCAGCATAAACCACGGTACGATAAACAGGCCCAGCACGAAGACGCTGATTGCGTACATGCGCTGACGGCCTATTTTATCGGAGAGCAACCCCATCAGCGGGATCATAATGGTCGCTACCAGAGCTCCCAGCGTCACGGCTTCCAGCGCCTGTGATTTTTGATAGGTCAGCGTGCTGGTGGCATAGCTCACTACAAACGTAGAGAAGATGTAGAAGGGGGCGGTTTCAACCACCTTCAGACCGGCGGCGATCAGCACTTCACGCCAGTGATGCTTCAGCGTATCGCGCAGCGGGGCCTTAGCCACCTGACCGGACGCTTTGACTCTCTTAAAATCGGGCGTTTCATCAATATCTTTGCGGATCCACAGGCCGAGCAACACCAGAACCGAACTCAGCAGGAACGGGATACGCCAGCCCCAGGAGAGAAAATCCTCCTCGCTGAACAGTGTCATCAGCGAAACGATAAAGGTTGCCATCAGCATGCCGATGGTGACGCCCGCCTGAGGAATGCTGCCGAAGAAGCCTTTACGTTTTTCTGGCGCGTATTCATAGGCCAGCAGCAGCGCGCCGGCCCATTCACCGCCGATGCCCATCCCCTGAATGATGCGCATCAGGATCAGCAGAGCAGGAGCCCACAGGCCGATCATCTCATATGTGGGCAGCAGGCCAATCATAACGGTTGCACCTCCCATCAAAGAGAGGGTCAGCACGAGGGTTTTTTTACGTCCGATGCGGTCGCCAATGTGGGCGAAAAGTACCCCGCCAATGGGGCGAATAAAAAAGGTTAATGAGAAAGAGAGATACGAGAGAATGAGCCCGATCACCGGATCGACCATCGGGAAAAAGATCTTATTGAAGACCAGCGCGGCCGCCGTACCGTAGAGAAAATAGTCAAACCATTCAATGGCGCTCCCGGTAAGGCTGGCGATTAATACCTTTTTATTTTTTCGTAATACCGTCGTCGTACTTTCATGTTCTGTCATGACCTGAAACCCCGCCACGTTGATGATGAGAGAGAGGTGTCACCTGGCGCGCTTCAGGTGCAACCTGTGATGATGAAAAAGGTTGTGAAATTGTTAAGCAACTTAGGGTTGGATGTTGCTTTTGGCAAGCGCAGGGGGGATAAAACTGGTCAGATCACGGTGAAATAAGCAGCGCCGGGTGCTTTTTCATAACGCCTGAACAATACAATGTTTTGTAAGGCTGGGAATCAAAAGCATAATAGGCAGGTGCAACCCGATGATTTTTGGATGTTTCTGGTTATTTCAGAAAATGATAAATTCGGCGCTTCAACAACATGAGGAGTTCATCATGGTTCACCCCCATTTTCCCCTTCTGGCGGATGCCACGCTGGCGGCCATCAATACTGTCGGCGCATGGCTGGCGCAGGACGAACTGAGCGTGACGCGTCAGTCCCCGGAGATTGATGCGGTGATTCTGGCTGGAAACGCGGTGATCCCAACCATTGACGCGGCCTGCCGTTTTGCCGCGCAGAGAGAAGTCCCGCTACTGATTAGCGGCGGCATCGGGCATTCGACCAGCTTTTTATATGCTGCCATCGCCAGTCATCCGCGTTACCACACCGTACCGGTCGCAGGGCGGGCCGAAGCAAGCATTCTTGCCGACATTGCGCGGGAGTTCTGGCAGATCCCGCAGGCGCATCTGTGGGTTGAGGATCAATCCACCAACTGCGGTGAAAACGCGCGCTTTAGCTGGAACATGCTGAAACAGCGTCATCGAACGACCGGGCGGGTGCTGGTGGTGCAGGATCCGACGATGCAGCGCCGCACGATGGCGACGTTTGCCCGCGTGTGTCGTGATGAGCCCGATTCACCGGAGTGGACAAGCCATCCCGGGTTTACGCCAACGCTGCAAAACGGAAAAGATGGCGTGGAATTCGGTGAGGGCTACACCGCGCTGTGGCCCGTTGACCGCTATCTTTCTCTCGTTCTGGGGGAACTACCGCGCCTGTATGATGACGCAAACGGCTATGGCCCGGCCGGGCGGGATTATATTGCTCACGTTGAATTCCCCGAGGCCGTCATGGCCGCATGGAAACAGCTGCAGCAGGATCCGGTCCTGAAGGTGACGCGAAAAATCATCTGAGCACGGAACAATTCCCTCGCCCCAATGGGGAGAGGGTTAGGATGAGGGGAAAAAATCACAGCGCCGCAAACTTATCCAGCGTCCGCACCAGTTGAGTGACGAAACCGTATTCGTTGTCATACCAGGCAACGGCTTTCACCAGCTGAAGTTCTCCCGCCTCTGACACCTCCGTCTGCGTGGCGTCAAACACCGAACCATAGTGCGAGCCAATCACATCTGACGACACAATTTCTTCGTCGGTATACCCAAACGATTTATTGCCCTGCGTCGCCTTTTTCAGCGCGGCGTTGATCTCCTCAACGGTGACTTTCTTGCCCAGAATGGCCACCAGCTCGGTTACCGAACCCGTTTTTACCGGCACGCGCTGCGCGTGGCCCTTCAGTTTGCCGCTGAGCGCAGGGATCACCAGGCCAATGGCTTTGGCGGCACCCGTGGTGTGCGGAATAATGTTCTCTGCCGCCGCCCGGGAGGCGCGAAGGTCTTTCCCACGCGGGCCATCTACCAGCGCCTGCGTACCGGTATAGGCGTGAATGGTGGTCATGGTGCCCACCTTAATTTCAAACGCATCGTTCAGGGCTTTCGCCAGCGGAGCGAGGCAGTTGGTGGTGCAGGAGGCGACGGAGATGATGGTATCACTGGCGTCAATGGTGTCGTCATTCACGCTGTAGACGATAGTTTTCATGTCACCCGCAGGCGCAGAAATCAGCACTTTCTTCGCGCCGGCGTCCAGGTGCGCCCGTGATTTCTCTTCAGAAGTATAAAAGCCGGTGCACTCCACGACGATATCCACGCCTGCGGCTTTCCACGGAATGTGCTTCGCCTCTTTCTCGGCGTACACCGCAATGGTTTTACCGTCCACAATCAGCGCATCCTCGGTGAAGTCCACGCTCCACGGGAAGCCACCGTAGTTGGAATCATGCCTGAGCAGGTAGGCCAGCACTTTCGGGGAGGTGAGGTCGTTGATGGCGACGACGGTATTACTGTCCTGGGTTTCAAGAAGGCGACGCAGTACAAGGCGCCCAATGCGTCCAAAGCCGTTAATGCCAATTTTACTCATGGTGCTCTCCTGTAAACGTGTCGATGCGACAGTTTGAACTCATCCAGGCTTAGACCATCACGGGCAGGGCGGCAATTGAAGATGCTTCATGCGGGAGGAAGTATTTGAAAAACCATACAGAAAAGTTAATGAATTTTTAAGGAAAGGGGATTATGTTGGCGCGGTAACTGTTTTTAATCGAGAAATCACATGCGCACTAAATATACAAGCCTGCAAATCGGCATCCACTGGCTGGTGTTTCTGTTAATCATCGTCGCCTACTGCGCCATGGAGTTCAGAGGTTTCTTCCCGCGCACCGCGCGCCCGGCGATCAACATGATCCACGTCTCATGCGGGATCGGTATCCTGGTGCTGATGGTGACGCGTCTTCTGGTTCGCCTGAAGTTCCGCGCGCCACCGATTGAACCGAAGCCAAAAGCGATGGTAACGGGGATGTCCCATCTGGGGCATCTGGTGGTGTATGTGCTGTTTATTGCGCTGCCGCTGATTGGCATTGTGATGATGTATAACCGGGGCAGCGACTGGTTTGCTTTTGGTCTGGCGATGCCGCATGCGGCAGAGTCCAATTTTGACCTGGTTGATGTGCTGAAAGAGTGGCACGAAACGCTGGCAAATCTGGGCTATTTTGTGATTGGCCTGCACGCCGCGGCGGCGCTGATGCACCACTATTTCTGGAAAGATAATACCCTTCTGCGCATGATGCCGAAAAAGCGTTCGTAGTCTTTAACGCTTGCCGGGTGGCGATGCGCCACCCGGCTTGTTTTTTAACCCAGCAAAGCACGCTCTTCGGCAGTTAACGCCAGCCCCTGAGTTGACCCCGTCTCCGACGACTTCACCGCCGCTTCCAGCACGGCCATCACCGCTAATGCCTCAACAGGATGGACAGGATTGGCGATTTCCCCGCGTAGCGCATCACGCACGTTAATATAGTACTGTCGCTGATCGCCTTTCGGGGTAGGGATCGTCTGCGGCGCGCCGTCAGCGCCGAAGAACACCATACTGTCGCTGTCTTCGCCCCAGGTTTCACTGCCGGGGATCACCCCTGAGAGCAGCTGTGCTTCCTGCTGATCGATTCTGGCCTTCACCACGCTGCCCTTGTCCCCGTGAACGGCAAAGCGCGCCGTACCGCCTGCCACCAGCATGCTGGCGTGCAGAATCACCTTATGCTCCGGGTAGTTTAAGACCACGTGCGCCCAGTCGTTAACTTCTGCGCCGTCGCGCAGCGTCGCGATATTCCCCTGAACCGACTGCGGCAGGCCAAAGAGCTGCAGCGTCTGGTCGATAAGATGAGGCCCCAGGTCAAACCACAGGCCGCTCCCGGGGACGTTCTGCTCGCGCCAGCGCACGCGCACTTCCGGGCGGAAGCGGTCGATGTGCGATTCAAGGTGTTTAACCTTGCCGAGCGTGCCTTGCTCAATAACCTGCTTAATGCCGAGGAAATCGCTGTCCCAGCGGCGGTTGTGGAAGACGGAGAGCAGCAGCTGCTTTTCCTCCGCCAGCGCAATCAGGTCGCGGGCTTCCTGCATGTCGAGGGTGAAAGGCTTATCCACGACCACGTGTTTACCCGAGTTCAGGGCCAGCGTCGCCAGCGGGGCGTGCGTGGCGTTGGGGGAGGCAATCACCACCAGGTCAACATCAGGATGCTGAATAGCCTCTTCAGGGGTGGCGACCACCTGTACGTCCGGCAGATCGCGTTTTACCTTCTCTTCATCGCGAGAAGAGACAACTGCCAGCTTAAGCCCGTCCACAGACTGGATCAGCGGAGCATGGAAGGTTTTCCCGACAAATCCATACCCGATCAGCGCAATGTTGATTGTTTGAACTTTACTCATGACCTTCTCCACGTTAATTCGCGCACACCGTGACCTGTAATGCGCCAGGGTCCCCAAGCTCAGGCCAGGGACGATCTAAAAAGAGATGTTGAATGTTGGATAACCCGGAAACCAGATACGGCTCGCAGCGGTTAATTTTCAGATGATCGGCGACAATCCAGTGCTCGTGGCTTGCGTCGAGCATCGCGCGTTTAACCTCGGCATCCGCTTCTTTACCGGCGCTCAGACCGAGTTCGGCATGAATGGCGCACGCCCCGAGGATGGCGATATCTGCCCGATAACGGGACAGCAAAGATAACGTGGCGCTTCCGGCAAACAGGCGCTGCTGGTGGTCCCATTTGCCGCCGAGCAGGATCAGCTCAACGTCTTCCCGGTCGCTAAAGTGCTGGGCGATATCCAGCGACGTGGTAATGACGGTGAGCGGCCCCTGAAGAAAGGTGGCGACGGCCATCACCGTGCTCCCGGCATCCAGAAAAAGGGTGGAGCCCGGTGGAACCTGCTGTGCGACCTGCTTACCCAGGCGCTGTTTGGTCTCCGGCAGCAGCGTATTGCGGCCCTGACGGTTCATGGCGGAGAGATTCAACGCGATGGCTCCGCCGTGGTTCTTCTGCGCCAGGCCCTGGTTCTCCAGGTCGGTCAGATCCCGACGGATGGTATCGGCTGAAACCTGCAGCTTTTCGGCCAGCTCGGTGATGCTGGCCTGGCCTTGCTCGCTCAGGATATCCAGAACGTAGCGTTGACGAGCGGTTTTGTGCATGGGGTACAATCCTGCAAAATGTCGCAATAGTTTGCATAATACAGCATTTTAACGCAGAGAAAAGGGCAATGTCGTTTTGATGTCGGGGAGTGCGGTGATGATTCAGATGCGTGATTATTAAAATTTTATTAAAAAGGTATAAGCAAGCCGTTTTGAATGTTAATCATAATGTTATTGTTATGTTTTATTTAACAGTTTGGGTTATGTAACCACTGCACCATCATTGTCTGGGTTTTAATTCTGTTAAATGGTGATAGTTCGGTTTTTAATTGCTTTAATTAGTTTATTAATGGCATTAAATTTTAATTGGGCCTGTTTGGCTACTTAAATTGACACTTCTTTGAAAATCTTTGTGTCTGACCCGAGCGGAAATTAACGCAAAAATGTGCAGGGAGCAAATTAAGAATTTTCCTTAAATAACAGTCGGTTTATATGTTTCATCTGAAAGGTCATTTTAAGAGTTTTGTCCAGAAACCCCATGTTTTTTCTTAATTGTAACACCGCCTTAACATTGGGGGTGTAGTGGCCTATAACACATTTTGTTATGCTGCTAACCACTTTAGGAAATAAGTAAATTCTTAATTTAAATAAGACGCAGGCAGATCTCATCTCCAGAGGAAATGGGTATGGGGGAGTTTTACCTAAAATACGGCAAGGATGCTAAATAAGATATTTGTCTAATTATCTATACCTCTTTTTGGGTAATTGCTTCAGTGTCACTCAGAGTCAGGGAGATAACAATGACGATATTACGAAAGCCTATGTTACGCCGATTTACAGCAGCACTGGCATTCATTTCATTAGCCATAAATACGGCGTACGCCAATAGCAGTCAGGTGGGCATTGCCCCGGTTGCCACGACAACCTTAAAAGAAAGCATTCTTTTTGCTATCGATCGCGATCCGTCTATTAGTCAGCAGGCCGCACAATTAGGTATTGGCCAGGCACAAATAGATGAAGCGCGCAGCGGCTGGATGCCGCAAATATCGTTGAACGGGAGTACAGGGCACAGCCAGACCACCGATTCCAGCGGGTCGCTGAAGAATTCGGCCGCCTGGGGGCTGAGCCTGACGCAGCTGCTGTACGATTTTGGCAAGACCAATAACAGCATCAGCCAGTCTTCGGCCCAGCGCGATAGCTATCGCTATCAGCTGATGGGCACGCTCTCTGACGTGGCGGAAAAAACGGCGCTGAGCTACGTCGAGGTCAAACGCTATGCCGATCTACTGCAGGCGGCAAAGGAGAACGTTCAGGCGCTGAAAAACGTTGAGCAGCTGGCAAAGCTGCGTGCCGACGCGGGCGTGAGTTCGACCTCCGATGAGCTCCAGACCCGCACGCGTATTGCCGGCATGCAGGCGACGGTCGCACAGTATCAGGCCGCCTTAAACAGCGCCCGCGCGCGGCTTGCGGTATTAACCGGTATGCAGGCAGAAAACTATTCGCCTGTACCCGCAAACCTCGCGGTTGAACCTGATTCGCTCAACCGCATTGATTATTCGCTGATACCGGCGGTTATGGCCGCGCAAAACATGGAGCGCTCTGCCCAGTACGGCGTGGAAACGGCGAAGTCCCAGCACTGGCCGACGTTAAGCCTGAAGGGCGGGCGCACCCGTTATGAATCGGACAACCGTTCGTACTGGGACGACCAGATCCAGCTCAATATTGACGCACCGCTTTATCAGGGGGGCGCAGTTTCCGCACGAGTGCGGCAGGCTGAAGGAGCACGAGCGATGGCCTCCTCTCAGGTCGATCAGGCGCGTTTCGACGTCCTGCAAAAAGCCTCCGTCGCGCAGGCGGACTGGACCGGCGCACGGGGAAGAATGGAGGCCGGGAAGCAGCAGCTGGAAAATGCCCTGCGCGCCCGGGATGTTTATAAAAATGAGTACACCCTGAGCAAGAGGAGCATTAACGATCTGCTCAGCGTTGAGCAGGATGTCTGGCAGGCTACTTCGGCGAAAATAATCGCTGAGTATGATGGCTGGAGTTCGGCAATTAATTATGCTTCCGCGGTTGATAATTTAATGCCGCTTATTGGAATAGAGAAAAACGCTGCCGCAAAATTACCCGATTTGAGTTAATAAAAGACGCGCAGTGTTGCGCAAAGTAAGACTGAAAATAATGGGTGTTTTTTCCCAGGGATAGCTACATCCATCTGGTGGACATATCCACAGGAATCCGTACACCTGCAAGGAGAAGAATATGAGTAACATAAAAGTTGTTGATGTCATCATTCGCAAAACGGCGGAGAAAACGAAATTAACCGGCGAAGGAAATCTGTCGGTCTCTATTTCATCCCCGAGCGTGATTGAAATCCAGGGTTCTGCTCAGGATGTGGTGCGCTATGTCCGCCAGGGTAAAGACCTCCTTATTTATATGAAAGATGGCAGCGTTATTCGCTGCAATAACTATTTTGTTGAAGATCCTGAAACGCATACTCAGTCAGAGCTGGTATTCAACGATCGTCAGGAACTGACGCATATTTCTTTTGCCGATGCCGGGGACGCGTCAGGCGCTGCGGTGACCGAGTTAACCGCTCAGGCCACACCGATTAGCAGCATTCAACCTTTCCTTGAACAGGAAAGCGTCTTAAGCGACGCGCCGTGGGGCTGGATTGCGGGAGCTGCATTAGGTGGCGGTGCCATCGGGGCGCTGCTGGCAAACGGCGGCGACGGCGAAACTAAGACAAAAGTTATTGATAATACGAAAGAGGTGGAAAGCGCCACGCCAACCTTCCTGCTGTCGGATAAAGCGGGTGACAAGCAGGGCGTGCTGAGCGCAAACGAGATCACAGACGACAGCAACCCAACCTTTAGCGGTACCGGTCAGCCGGGCGCGACCATCCAGGTCAAAGACAGCAGCGGCAGCACCATTGCGAGCACGATGGTCGGCAAAGACGGCACGTGGACGGTAATGTTACCGACCCAGACGGACGGGGAGCACACCTGGTCGGTCGTGCAGATCGACGGCAGTAAAACCACCTCTGCGGGCAGTATCACCGTGACGGTTTCAACCGCCGATGCCGCCATTACGCTTGCCACCACGGCGGGCGATAACGTGCTGAACGCCAGCGAACAATCCGCGGGCTTTACGGTTTCCGGAGCCAGCAAAAACCTGGCGCAGGGTACCGTACTTACCGTAACGCTGAACGGCAAAACCTACGCGGCTGAAGTCGGGGCAGACGGCGCGTGGAGCGTGAACGTGCCTGCAGCAGACGCGCAGGCGCTGGGCGACGGCACCTGGACGATTAACGTCAGCGGCAAAGACGCGGCGGGTAATACCGTGAGCGGCAGCCAGACGATCGGCGTGGATACCACCGCACCAACCCTCTCTGTCGATACCCTCGCGCAGGACAACATCATTAATGCGGCTGAGCACAATCAGCCGCTGACCCTGACCGGTAAAACGAATGCGGAAGCCGGTCAGATCGTCACGGTCACGCTGAACGGTAAAAACTATAACGCTACGGTGGGTAGCGACGGCACCTGGTCCGTCACGCTTGCAGCGAACGACGTGCAGGCGCTCAACGAGGGCAATCACACTCTGACGGTTAACGTTAGCGACAAAGCGGGCAACGGTACGTCCGTGACGGGAGATTTCACGGTTGATACCACTGCGCCGGTCGTCACTATCGATACCGTGGCGGGCGACGATACCCTCAATATCAGCGAGCAGGGGCAGGCGCAGATTATTTCCGGGCAGGCGAGCGGCGTGTCGGCAGGCGATGTGGTCACCGTGACCGTTGGCGGACAGTCTTTCACCAGCGTGGTGCTGGCGGACGGCAGCTGGAGCGTAGGCGTTCCGGCGTCCGTGCTGGGCGCGTTGGGAGAAGGTAACCATACGATTTCAGTTTCCGTGACCGACGCGGCAGGCAACACCGGCAGCGCCACGCACGATATTACGCTGAGCGGAAACCCGCCAGAATTTACGATTGACGCCATCAGCCAGGACAACGTGCTGAATGCTCAGGAGGCAATGCAGCCGCTGAGCCTCACAGGCACCAGCAACCTGCCTGACGGCAGCACCATCACCGTGACGCTGAACAACGTCAGCTATCAGACCACAGTTGAAAACGGTATCTGGGCGGTCCAGGTGCCGGTTTCCGACGTGCTGAATCTGGCGAACACCCTTTACACCGTCAGCGTCAGCGGTACCGACAGCGTGGGTAACGGCGGCTCTGCCGGGGCGACGCTGCTGGTGGATACCGTACTTCCGCAGGTCATTATCAACACCTTTGCGGGCGACAACCTGGTCAATAACGCCGAAGCGGGCGTCGATCAAACCCTCAGCGGTCGCGTCACCGGCGCGGCGGCGGGCGACACCGTATCTGTCACCGTGGGCGGCAAGAGCTACACCGCAACGGTTGGCAGCGACCTGACCTGGAGCGTGAAAATTCCGTCAGCGGATCTTCAGGCCTTCGGCGACGGGGATTTAACCTTTACCGCGTCGGTGACCAACGGGCACGGCAATACCGGCACCGGCGAGCGCGATATCAATATCAATGCTGAACTGCCGGGCCTGCGCGTAAACACCATTTCCGGCGATGACGTGATCAACGCCATTGAGCAACAGCAGGATCTGAGCGTCACCGGCTCCAGCACCCATCTGGCAGCGGGCACGCAGATTATCGTCACCATCAACAACGTTGAGTACGTTACCGCGGTGAACGCCAGCGGCCACTGGCAGATCGGCGTTCCGGCGGCGGACCTGCAGGCCTGGAGCGCGGGAGGCATCACGGTTAGCGTCAGCGCGGTAGATGCCTGGGGCAACAACGTTGCGGCTGAACACCCGATTGAACTGGATCTGAACGCCGTGGCGGTCACCATTGATACCGTCTCCGGCGACGACCTGCTGAATGCGGCAGAAAAAGGCGCCGATTTAACCCTTTCCGGCCAGACGCAGGGTGTAGAGGCGGGGCAGACCGTGGTGGTTAAATTCGCCGACCAGACCTTCACCGCGCAGGTGCAGCAGGACGGCTCCTGGAGCCTGACCGTGCCCGCCAGCGCCATGGAAACTCTGATTGACGGGCGCGCGCAGGTGAGCGTCAGCGTCACTAACGTCAACGGCAACAGTGCCGACGCGTCGCGCGTGGTCACGGTGGATACGCTGCCGCCGGCGATTACGCTCGATAACCTGACCGCCGATAACATCATCAACGCGGCTGAAGCGCAGCAGGATTTACTGTTAAGCGGTAGCAGCAGTGCGGAACCGGGCCAGACGGTTACCGTGACGCTGAACGGCAAAACGTATCAGACTACGGTCCAGACGGACGGTACCTGGCAGCTGAGCGTCCCGGCGGCTGATGTCGGTGCCCTCAACGATGGCATCGTTACCGTGACGGCCACCGTGAGCGACGTGGCGGGCAACACCAGCAGCGCCGACCGCGTGGGTCTGGTGGACGCGACCGTGCCGCAGGTGACCATCAACAGCTTTGTCACCGACACCAACACCGTTAACCAGCTCGCCCATTCACAGGCGCAGGTCCTGAGCGGCTCCGTCACCGGCGCGGCAGCGGGCGATCTGGTGACCATCACCATTAACAGCGTCGATTACACCACCGTGGTGGATGCGGCGGGCAACTGGAGCCTTGGCCTGCCGGCGTCCGTCGTGCAGGGGCTGGCTGACGGCACCTGGACAGTTGACGTCTCCGTGACCGACAGATCCGGCAATACCGGAAGCAGTTCGCTGGATGTGGTGGTGAATACCGTGACGCCTGTCATCGGTATCAACACGCTGGCGGCGGACGACGTGATTAACGCGACCGAGAAAGGCGAAGATCTGCAGATTTCCGGCACCAGCAACCAGCCGGAAGGCACGACTATTACGGTGACCCTGAACGGCATTCAGTACACGGCCACCGCTGACGCCAGCGGCAACTGGAGCGCGACCGTACCGGCGGCAAACGTGCTGGCGCTGGGCGAAGCGAATTACACCGTGACGGCGAACGTCACCGATAGCGTAGGCAACAGCGCCTCAGCCTCACACGATGTGCTGGTAGACAGCTCGCTGCCGGTGGTGACGATTAACACGCTGGCGGGCGACAATATCGTTAACGCGGCGGAAGTGGCGGCAGGGCAAACCCTGACCGGTAAGGTCACGAACGCGGCGCCAGGTGACACTGTCACGATTATCCTTGGCGGCCAGACATACACGGCTACCGTACAGGACGATCTGACCTGGAGCCTGCCGTTAAGCGAGAGCCAGTTCACCGCGCTCGGCAACGGGGATCTCACCGTATCGGCCAGCGTCACTAACGCGCACGGCAATACCGGTTCCTCTTCGCTCGACTTCACCATCGACGCCCAGCTTCCGGGACTGCGTATTGATACGGTCGCAGGCGACGACGTGATCAACGTGATTGAACACGCGCAGAACCTGATTGTGTCCGGCACCAGCACCGATCTGGCGGCGGGCAGCGCCGTGACCGTGACCATCAACGGCAAAGCCTATTCCGCAACGGTGCTGGCGGACGGCACCTGGCAGGCAGCGGTACCTGCAGCGGACGTGTCCCAGTGGGCGGATGGCTCGCTGGATATCAAGGCAAGCGCGCAGGATGCTTCTGGCAACCCGGTAACCATCGGGACCGTCGTGGACGTCGATCTCGCGCCGGTCGCCATCACCATCAACAGCGTGACCGACGACAACGTGCTTAACGCGGCGGAAAAAGGCCAGGATTTGGTGCTGTCCGGCACCACTTCCAGTGTTGAAGCGGGCCAGACCGTGACCATCACCTTCGCAGGGAAAACCTACACCACGACGGTGGATGGCAACGGCGACTGGACCTGGACCGTTCCGGCTGCCGATCTGAGCGGCCTGAAAGACGGCGACGCCAGCGTTCAGGTTAGCGTCACCAACGTGAACGGCAACGCCGCGTCTTCGGCGCAGGCATTCAGCGTCGACACCACCGCGCCGACGGTGACCATCAACACCATCAGCGGCGATAACATGCTGAATGCGGCAGAGGCGGCGCAGGATCTGACCCTGAGCGGGACCTCTACTGCCGAAGCGGGCCAGACGGTCACCGTGACCTTCAACGGCAATCAATACAGCGCGCAGGTGCAGGCGGACGGCAGCTGGACGCTGGACGTGCCTGCGGCGGATCTGGCGGGCATCACCGATGGCAGCGCGGCGGTCACGGCATCCGTGTCCGATAAAGCAGGTAACCCGGCCAGCGCGGGCTCATCGGTGCTGGTGGACACCACCGTACCGCAGATTTCATTCAACATCGTTGCGGGCGATGACATCATCAATATTGCCGAGCACGGCCAGGCGCTGATCGTCTCCGGTAAGGTGACGGGCGCGCAGGCGGGTGACGCGATCACCGTGACCCTGAATGGTAAAGATTACACCGCCATGCTGGACGCGTCCGGCAGCTGGAGCCTGGGCGTTCCGGCGGCGGACGTGGGCGCGCTGGTCAACGGTGAGCAGACGATTTCTGCGACCCTCACCGACAAAGCCGGTAACAGCACCACCGCGACGCACGAGTTTGACGTCTCCCTGACCGCGCCGGTCATTGCCATCAATACCCTGGCGGCTGACGACGTGATCAACGCGACCGAGAAAGGCCAGGATCTGCAGGTGTCCGGCACCAGCAACCAGCCGGAAGGAACCGCCATTACGGTGACGCTGAACGGCATCAGCTATACGGCCACCGCCGACGCGAGCGGGAACTGGAGCGTGACCGTTCCGGCGGCAAACGTCTCCGCGCTGGGCGAAGCGAGCTACGTGGTGACGGCGAGCGTAACCGACACCGCGGGCAACAGCGCGGGCACCGGTCACAGCGTGCTGGTCGACAGCGCGCTGCCGCAGGTCACCATCAACCCGGTCGCCACGGACGACGTTATTAACGCGGCGGAAGTGGCTGCCGGACAGACCCTGAGCGGGAAAGTGAGCGGCGCGGCGATCGGTGACACTGTCACCGTTACCATCGGCGGCAATACTTATACGGCGACGGTTCAGGACGATCTGAGCTGGTCGGTCAACGTGCCGTCCACGGTCTTAACCGCCATCGGGAACGGCGATCTGACCGTGTCAGCCAGCGTCACCAACGGCCACGGCAACACCGGAACCGGCGAGCGCGAAATCGTGATAGACGCTAACCTGCCTGGCCTGCGCGTCGACACCGTGGCGGGCGACGATGTCATCAACAGCATCGAGCACGCGCAAAACCTGATTATCACCGGTTCCAGCGAAGGCCTGGCAGCGGGCGCAGCGTTAACGGTGACCGTCAATGGTAAAACCTACGCCGCAACCGTGCTGGCGGACGGGACCTGGACGGCGGCCATTCCGGCGGCAGACGTCAGCGCGCTGAATGCGGGCACGGTCACCGTGACCGTGGACGGCCAGAGCGCGGCGGGCAATCCGGTTTCCATCAGCCATGACGTGAAGGTGGATCTGGCGGCAGTCGCCATCAGCATTAACCCGATTGCCTCTGACGACGTGATTAACGCGGCGGAGAAAGGCGCGGACCTGGTGCTGTCCGGCTCCACCACCAACGTGGAAGAAAACCAGACCGTCACCATCACCTTCGGCGGCAAGTCGTACACCGCGACGGTCGATGCCGACGGCAACTGGACGGCTACCGTGCCGTCCGCCGATTTGGGCAGCCTGAAGGACGGCGATGCCAGCGTGCAGGTGAGCGTCACCAACGTGAACGGCAACAGCGCCTCGGCGGGCCGCGAGTACAGCGTGGACGCTACCGCGCCGACGGTGTCTATCGAGATCGTCAGCGACAATAACATTATCAATGCGGCCGAAGCGCAGCAGGATCTGGTGATTAACGGCGTCACCAACGCCGAAGCGGGTCAGACCGTCACCGTGACCCTGAACGGCGTGGACTACACCACCACCGTTGAGGCTAACGGCAGCTGGAGCGTGACCGTACCGTCCGCCGATCTGGGCGCGATTGCCGACGGAAACTACACCGTCAGCGCCGCCGTATCGGATAAAGCGGGCAACCCGGCCTCCGCGGATCGCGACGTGCTGGTTGATACCACCGTTCCACAGCTGACCATTCACACCGTTTCCGACGACGACGTGATCAACAGCGCCGAGCATGCGCAGGCCCTGATTGTCACCGGTTCCGTGACCGGCGCGGCGGCGGGCGATGTGGTCACCGTCACCCTCAACGGCAAATCGTACACCGCCACTCTCGACGCCTCCGGCAACTGGAGCGTTGGCGTGCCTGCGGCGGACGTAACCGCGCTGGCCGCCGGGGATTACACCATCACCGCGGCGCTGACCGATAAAGCCGGCAACAGCAACAGCGCCACGCACGGCGTAGAGGTGAACCTGACCGCGCCGGGGCTGACCATTGACACCGTTTCCGGTGACGATGTAATCAACAATACTGAGAAAACCCAGGATCTGACCCTCTCCGGTACGGCTTTCGGCCTGGCGGCAGGCGCGGTGGTGACCGTGATGCTCAATGGCAAAGCGTACAGTGCGCAGGTGGACGATAGCGGAAAATGGACCACCACCGTTCCGGCGAGCGAAGTCGGTCAGCTGGGCGAGGCGCTTTACACCGTCACCGCCTCGGCGACGGACGGCGTCGGTAACAGCACCAGCGCGTCGCACACCGTGAACGTGGAGTCCGTTCTTCCGGGCGTGATCGTTAACACCATTGCGGGCGACGACGTCATTAACGCGGCAGAGCTGGCAGCCGGCCAGACCATCAGCGGTAAGGTGGTGAATGCCGAAGCGGGCAACACCGTGACTGTGACCATTGGCGGTAACATCTACACCGCAACGGTGCAGAGCGATCTCACCTGGTCCGTCGATGTCCCTGAATCTGTTCTGACGGCGCTGGGCAACGGCGATTTGACGGTGTCAGCCAGCGTGACCAACGGCGTCGGCAACAGCGGATCCGCTGAGCGCGATATCACGATCGACGCTAACCTGCCGGGCCTGCGCGTGGATATCGTGGCGGGTGACGACGTGATCAACAGCATCGAACACGGGCAGAACCTGATTATCACCGGTTCCAGCGACGGGCTGATGGCAGGCGCGGCGCTGACCGTGACCGTAAACGGCAAAACCTATCCGGCGACCGTGCTGGCGGACGGCACCTGGAGCGCGGCGATCCCGGCCGCGGACGTGGGTGCGCTGAATGCAGGCACGGTCACCGTAACCGTTGCGGGCCAGAGCAGCGCCGGTAACCCGGTTTCCATCAGCCACGATGTAACGGTGGATCTGGCGAGCGTTGCCATCAGCATTGACGCCATCGCCACCGATGACGTGATTAACGCGACCGAGAAGGGCGCGGATCTGGTGCTCTCAGGCACTACCTCAAACGTCGAAGAAAACCAGACCGTCACCATCACCTTCGGCGGCAAAAGCTACACCGCGACCGTAGGCGCCGACGGCAAGTGGACGACCACGGTGCCAGCGGCCGATCTGGCGGGTCTGAAAGACGGCGACGCCAGCGTGCAGGTGAGCGTCACCAACGTCAACGGCAACAGCGCCTCGGCGGGCCGCGAGTACAGCGTGGATGCGACCGCACCGTCCGTGACCATCAATACCCTGGCGACGGACGACATTCTCAATGCCACCGAAGCGAAGAGCGATCTGACGGTTTCCGGCACCAGCACCGCCGAAGCGGGCCAGACGGTCACCGTATCGCTGAACGGCAAAGACTACACCACAACCGTCAGCGCGGACGGCAGCTGGACGCTGAACGTTCCGGCGGCCGATCTGGCAGGATTAACCGACGGCAGCGTCACCGTTACCGCATCAGTCAGCGACAAGGCGGGTAACCCGGCGTCCGTGGATCACAACCTGGCGGTAGATATCACCGTCCCGGCGGTGACCATCAATACCGTGGCGGGCGATGACGTGATTAACATCGCAGAACACGGCCAGGCGCAAATCATCAGCGGCACCGCCACCGGCGCGGCTGCGGGCGATAAGGTCACCGTCACCATCGGCGGCCAGACGTACACCACCGTGCTGGACGCGGCGGGGAACTGGAGCGTGGGCGTCCCGGCGAACGTAATTTCCGGCCTCAGCGACGGCACCGTGACCGTCACCGCGTCGGTTACCGACGCGGCGGGCAACACCGGCACCGGCACGCATAGCGTGACCGTCGATACCGGTCTGCCTTCGGTCAGCTTCAACGCCATCAGCGGCGATAACGTGCTGAACGCGGTGGAGAAAGGTCAGGACCTGAGCGTCAGCGGCACCAGCGCCAACCTCGCGGAAGGCACCGTGGTGACCGTGACCCTGAACGGCAAAAACTACACGGCCACGACGGCGGCAGACGGCACCTGGAGCCTGACGGTTCCGGCGGCGGATCTGGCGGGTCTGGGTCAGGCCAACTACACCCTGAACGCGAGCGCCACCAACGGGGTGGGCAACAGCGTGAGCAACACCGCGAACCTGCTGGTGGACACCGCGCTGCCAACGGTCACCATCAACACCGTGGCGGGCGATAACGTCATTAACGCGGCGGAAGTGGCGGCAGGCCAGACCCTGAGCGGCACCGTTGCGAATGCCGAAGCGGGCAACACCGTCACCGTGACCATTGGCGGCAACACCTACACCGCGACGGTGCAGAGCGATCTGACCTGGTCCGTCAACGTGCCGTCTGACGTGCTGACCGCGCTGGGTAACGGCAGCCTGAGCGTAACGGCGACCGTCACCAACGGCCACGGCAACACCGGTACCGGCGAGCGCGAAATCGCTATCGACGCTAACCTGCCGGGCCTGCGCGTCGATACCGTGGCGGGCGACAACGTGGTCAACAGCATCGAACATACTCAAAACCTGATCGTCAGCGGATCCAGCGACGGGCTGGCGCCGGGCACGGCGCTGACCGTCACCATCAACGGCAAAGACTATGCGGCCACGGTGCTGGCGGACGGCTCCTGGAGTGCGGCTGTTCCGTCTACCGACGTGAGCGCGTGGCCGGAAGGCACCGTCAAAATCAGCGTGACCGGCGACAGCTCAGCGGGTAACCCGATTACCATCAGCCACGATGTGACGGTAGATCTGGCGACCGTTGCCATCAGCATCAATGCGATTGCGACCGACGACGTGATTAACGCGGCGGAGAAGGGCGCGGATCTGGTGCTGTCCGGTGCGACCACCAACGTGGAAGCCGGGCAGACCGTGACCATCAGCCTGAACGGCAAAATCTACACCACCACGGTGGACGACAGCGGCAGCTGGACCTGGACCGTACCGTCTGCGGATCTGGCTGGCCTGAAGGACGGCGATGCCAGCGTGCAGGTGAGCGTCACCAACGTCAACGGCAACAGCGCCTCGGCGGGACGTGAGTACAGCGTGGATGCCACCGCGCCGACCGTCACGATTAATACCCTGGCGACGGACGACATTCTCAATGCCGCCGAAGCGAAGAGCGATCTGACCGTGTCCGGTACCAGCTCTGCAGAAGCTGGCCAGACGGTGACCGTGTCGCTGAACGGCAAAGACTACACCACAACCGTCAGCGCGGACGGCAGCTGGACGCTCAACGTCCCGGCGGCCGATGTTGCGGCCCTGACGGACGGCAGCGTGACCGTTACCGCATCGGTAAGCGACAAGGCGGGCAACCCGGCGTCGGTTGATCACACTCTGACGGTGGACGTGACCGTTCCTGCGGTGACCATCAATACCGTGGCGGGCGATGACGTGATTAACCTCGCAGAACACAGCCAGGCGCACATCATCAGCGGCACCGCCACCGGCGCGGCAGCGGGCGATAAGGTGACCGTCACCATCGGCGGCCAGACGTACACCACCGTGCTGGACGCGGCGGGGAACTGGAGCGTGGGCGTCCCGGCGAGCGTGATTTCCGGCCTCAGCGACGGCACCGTGACCGTCACCGCGTCGGTTACCGACGCGGCGGGCAACACCGGTAGCGGCAGCCATAACGTGACCGTCGATACCGGTCTGCCTTCGGTCAGCTTCAACGCCATCAGCGGCGATAACGTGCTGAACGCGGTAGAAAAAGGTCAGGACCTGAGCGTCAGCGGCACCAGCGCCAACCTGGCGGAAGGCACCGTGGTGACCGTGACCCTGAACGGCAAAAACTACGCGGCCACGACGGCGGCAGACGGCACCTGGAGCCTGACCGTTCCGGCAGCGGATCTGGCGGGTCTGGGCGAAGCGAATTACACCCTGAGCGCGAGCGCCACCAACGGCGTGGGCAACAGCGTGAGCAACACCGCGAACCTGCTGGTGGATACCGCGCTGCCGACCGTCACCATCAACACCGTGGCGGGCGATAACGTCATCAACGCGGCGGAAGTGGCCGCGGGCCAGACCCTCAGCGGCAAGGTAACGAACGCGGAGGCGGGCAATACCGTCACCGTGACCATTGGTGGCAACACCTACACCGCGACGGTGCAGAGCGATCTGACCTGGTCCGTCAATGTGCCGGAGTCCGTCCTGACGGCGCTGGGCAACGGTGACCTGACCGTGTCAGCCACCGTCACCAACGGCCATGGCAACACCGGGACCGGCGAGCGCGAAATCGCTATCGACGCCAGCCTGCCGGGCCTGCGCGTTGATACCGTGGCGGGCGACGATGTGATCAATAGCATCGAACATACTCAAAACCTGATCGTCTCCGGCACCAGCGACGGGCTGGCGGCAGGCACAACGCTCTCCGTGACCGTCAATGGCAAAACCTATGCGGCCTCCGTGCTGGCAGACGGCTCCTGGAGCGCGGCGATCCCGGCGGCAGACGTCGCGGCCTTCGCAGCAGGCACGGTCACCGTGACCGTTGCAGGCCAGAGCGCGGCGGGCAACCCGGTGACCATCAGCCATGACGTGACCGTCGACCTGGCGTCGGTGGCTATCAGCATCGATGCGATTGCCACCGACGACGTGATTAACGCGGCGGAAAAAGGCGCGGATCTGGTGCTCTCCGGCAGCACTTCGAACGTGGAGGAAAACCAGACCGTTACCGTTACCTTCGGCGGCAAGACTTACACCGCGAAGGTGGATGCTGACGGTAACTGGACGGCCACCGTGCCGTCTGCGGATCTCGCGGGCCTGAAGGACGGCGATGCCAGCGTGCAGGTGAGCGTCACCAACGCGCACGGCAACAGCGCGTCGGCGGGGCGTGAGTACAGCGTGGACGCCACCGCACCAACCGTGACCATTGATACGGTTGCAGGCGATAACGTGATTAACGCCAGCGAAGCGGCTGCGGGCGTTGCCATCTCCGGCACCACTACGGCAGAGGTCGGTCAGACGGTCACCGTGACGCTGGGCGGTAAGAGCTATACCGCGCAGGTGCAGCAGGGCGGCATCTGGAGCGTTAACGTTCCGGGCAGCGACCTCTCCACGCTGGCGGATAACGGCTACAACGTGCAGGCGAGCGTGAGCGACGCCGCGGGTAACCCGGGCAGCGCGGGCAAAACAATTACGCTTGATACCACGCCGCCGACCGTCAGCTTTAACGTTGTCGCGGGCGATGACGTGATTAACAGCGTGGAGCACGGCCAGGCGCAGATCGTCAGCGGGTCGGCAACCGGCGCGAACGTCGGGGATAAAGTAGTTATCACCCTCGGTTCGCACCAGTACACCACCACCGTTGACGCCAGCGGCAACTGGAGCGTGGGCGTTCCGGCCAGCGTGATTTCCGCCCTGACCGACGGCACCGTGACCCTCAGCGCAACCATTACCGACAGCGCGGGTAACAGCAGCACCCAGACCCATGACGTGGTGGTCAACACCGCCTCCGTGGCGCTGACGGTGAACACCGTTAGCGGTGACGACGTCATCAACGCGGCTGAAGCCGGTTCGTCACTGGTGATTAACGGCTCCAGCGCGCAGTTCGCCAGCGGGACCCAGGTCACCGTGACCCTGAACGGCAAGAGCTATACGGCCACCATTCAGAGCGACGGCACCTGGACGACTACCGTACCGGTTGCAGACGTCAGCGCCCTGGCCGATGGCGCCAGCTATCAGGTGTCCGTATCGGCACAGGACAGCGCGGGCAACAGCGCCTCCGCAACGCATACTATCAGCGTGGATACCACTGCGCCGGTGGTGAGCATTGGGACGCTGTCGGTTGACGACATGCTGAACGCCGCGGAAGCGCAGCAGCCGCTGACCGTGCACGGTTCTTCCAGCGCGGAGGCGGGTCAGACCGTTACCGTGACGCTGGGCGGCAAAACCTATACTGCGCTTGTCGGCAGCGACGGCACCTGGACGCTCGACGTGCCGGCGGCCGATCTGGCTGCCCTTAGCCAGGGCGCGCTGACGGTCACCGCCTCGGTCAACGACAAAGCCGGTAACAACGGCCAGACCACGCACACCTTAACGGTAGACACCGTTGCGCCAACCGTGACCATCAGCACCGTGGCCGATGACGATATCGTCAACAACGCGGAGCAGCTGGCGGGCCAGACGATCCGTGGTACGACCACGGCGGAACAGGGCCAGACGGTGACCGTCTCCTTCAACGGGCACAGCTATCAGGCGACCGTCGGGGCGGACGGATCGTGGTCGGTCTTCGTGCCGGGCCGTGATTTCCTCGGCCTGAGCGACGGGGAGTACACCATCACCGCTTCGGTGAACGATAAGGCGGGCAACCCGGGCAGCGCAACGCACGGCGTGACGCTGAACGGCGATGTCCCAACCATCACCATCAACACCTTTGCGCAGGACGATATCGTCAACGCCGCCGAGCACGGCACGCCGCTGGTCATCAGCGGTACCACCGACGCGCCTGCAGGCCAGACGGTGACCATCACGCTGAACGGTAAAACCTATGCGGCTACCGTCCAGAATGATGGCACCTGGAGCTACACGGTGGGCAGCGCTGACGTGACTGCGCTGGCAGACGGCGGCTCGTACGTGATTAACGCCCAGGTGAGCAACACCATCGGCAACAGCGCCAGCGATAACCATACCGTCACGGTGGATCTCACCGCGCCGTCGATGGGGATAAGTATTGATTCGCTGCAAAACGATACCGGCCTGAGCGCAACGGATTTCATCACCAACGACAGCCAGGTCGTCGTCAACGGCTCGCTGACCGCGCAGCTCGGCAATAACGAGAAGGCGCAGATCAGCCTCGACGGCGGCGTCACCTGGATTGACCTGACCGTGACCGGCACCACCTGGCGCTACGCCGATGGCCGCACCCTGACGGACGGTACGTATCAGTACCAGGTCCGCGTGATTGATAACGCGGGCAACGTGGGGGCAACGGACAGCCAGGACGTGGTGATTGATCTGACGAAGCCTGCGGCAACCACCATTACCGTGGATTCCATTACGCAGGATACCGGTCTGTCCGGCAGCGACTTTATCACCAGCGACAACCAGATCAGCCTTAAAGGCACGCTCGGCGCGGCGCTGGGCAGCGGCGACCACGCGCAGATCAGCCTTGACGGCGGCGTCACCTGGACCGACGTCAGCGTCAGCGGCCTGAGCTGGACGTACGTCGATGGCCGCACGCTGGCCGACGGAGATTACAACTACCAGCTGCGCGTGATTGACGATGCGGGCAACATCAGCGCCATCGCCAGCCAGGTGGTGACCATTGATACCGTTGCGCCGGACGCCAGCAAAACGATCGCCATCGACAGCATCAGCGACGATACCGGCCTGAGCAGCAGCGACTTTATCACTCGCGACACGTCCCTGACGCTGCACGGCTCGCTCGGCGCGACGCTGGCCGACGGCGAATACGCGCAGATCAGCATCGACGGCGGCGTCACCTGGCAGAACGTGATTGTCACCGGCAACAGCTGGTACTACGTGGACGGCCGCACGCTGGGTAACCAGACCTATGACTACTACGTTCGCGTGGTGGATGCGGCCGGTAACGTGGGCGCCAGCGCCCATCAGCAGGTGACCGTCGATACGGTCGCCCCGGATGCGGCGATTACGGTGACCGTGGATAACATCACCGTGGATACCGGCTTCGACAATAACGACTTCCTGACCAGTTCGACCTCGTACACGCTGCACGGAACGCTCGGCGCAGAACTCGGCGCGGGTGAATTCGTGCAGGTGAGCATGGACGGCGGCAGCACCTGGGTATACGCCACCGTGAGCGGCACGCAGTGGAGCTACAGCGACACGCGTACCCTGACCGACGGCAGCCACAACTATCAGGTACGGGTCGTCGATGTGGCGGGGAACGTTGGGGCAACCACCTCGCAGGCGGTGACGGTGGATACCCAGGCGCCGCAGTACGGCGTCACCATCGACAGCATCAGCGAAGATACCGGCCAGTCCGGCAGTGATTTCATCACCATGGACACCACGCTGACCATTAACGGTTCGCTGGGCAGCGCGCTGGCAAGCGACGAGCGCGTCCAGATCAGCCTGGACGGCGGGAATACGTGGCTCGATACCACGGTCACCAACCAGCGCTGGAGCTACACCGATACCCGCGATCTGCCTGACGGCGACTACACCTACCAGGTGCGGATTATCGACCAGGCGGGCAACGTGGGTTCGACCGCGTCTCAGGTCGTCACGGTAGACACCACGCCGCCGACCACGGTCGGTACGGTCGTGAGCTACACCGACGGCGAAGGCGAGCGTCAGGGCACCTTTGGCAGCGCGGTGGCAACGGACGATAACTCGCCGCTGATCAACGGGACGCTGAACCGTGCCCCGGATGACGGCGAGATCGTGCAGCTCTACCGTGACGGGGTTCTGCTCGGCCAGGTGACCATGAACGGCAGCGCGAGCTGGTCCTTCCAGGACAACGGCCTGAGCGACGGGAATCACACCTATATCGTGCGCGTCACCGACAGGGCCGGTAACTACACGGAATCCGACGGCTTTGTGCTGAACGTCGATACCAGCATCCCGACCACCACGGCGGCGATCACCGCGCAGACCACGTCGGACACTACGCCGATCGTCACCGGTACCGTCTCCGCTGACCTGGTGAACGGTGAATATCTGGTGGTGACGGTGAACGGCAAAACCTACACCTCCCAGACCGGCGGTGCGGTGGTGGTCGACCCGGCTCACAACACCTGGTATCTGCAGATCCCGGACGGCGATGCGCTGAGCGTGGCGAGCTACAGCGTGACCGCGCAGGTGAAGAGCAGCGCGGGTAACGGCAATACCACGGGTACGGCGACCGGCAGCCTGGTGATTGATACCACCTCGGTGAATACCGACTGGGCAACCACGGCGGGGAACAGCAACAACTCCACCATGACCCTCGGCATGAACAGCAGCGGTCTGTGGAATATCATCGCTAACGGTCAGTCATACTCCAGCAGCGATAGCTCGACCTATGCCGGCAATACGCTGACCAACACCCGTAACTACTACGTGGTGAGCCAGACCGCCGCCGACTTTGACCGTAACGGCACGCAGGACATTTTCGCGACGGAAAATACCTACGCCGGTTCAACGCAGGTGATGTGGACCTACGATGGCAGCACCTATAACGCCAGCCAGCTGGCAATGGGTACTACCATCTGGTACGGCGGCGTGATTGCGTACGATAAAACCGGCGATGGCTATCTGGATCTGGCCTACGGTGACTCCGGCGCGGACTCCATTACGTACCTGATCAACAAGAACGGCGTACTGTCGCCGGATGGGACCAATGGCGGAGCAGGTTTCTGGGGGCAATTCACCACCATGCGTGAAATCTCCGGCGTCGACCTGAACAACGACGGCACGGTGGATATTGTCCAGCACACCAACCGCAGCGGCGCGTACTCGTTAACCGTGATCAACAACAACGGTAACGGCACGCTCTCCATCGGTCAGAACCTGACGAACGTGTTTGTGGCAAACGCCTCGAATACCACCACGGCGGCATCCATGACGTGGGCGGACTTCAACGGCGATGGCTACATGGATCTGTACCTGGGCAGCAGCTACAACAACAACGGCGGGGTGATCTACTACAACGACGGTACCGGGAAGCTCTCGGCCACCAAGAGCGCGGTAGAAGCCTCTAACGCAGCGGCGGGCTATTTGTCTGTGGCGGTGGACTGGAACGGCGACGGACAGATGGACATCGTCAAGCTCAGCACCTACGGCGGCTCGCAGACGGCGACCCTGTTCACCAACAACGGTTACGGCTCTACCTGGACCTCAAGCCAGCTGGCTTCAGGCCTGGCGAACGTCACCGGCGTGGCGGCTGTGGACTACAACTGGGACGGCGCGCAGGACCTGCTGGTTTCTCAGCAGAACGGCAAGGTGGTGCTGGTGCAAAACAGCAAAACCATTGCTGACGGCACCGCGATGCATCTGCACATTGTCGACAGCGAGGGCATCAACGCCTACTACGGCAACACGGTCAATCTGTACAACGCCGCGGGCGTGCTGGTGGCCTCGCAGATCATCAACGCCCAGTCCGGTATCGGTTCGAACGATACCTCTGCGCTGGTGAGCTTCTACGGGCTGGATCCGAATGAAACCTATTCGGCTGAGATCCTGAAGATCACCAACGGCGTGTCGGATAACGTCACCTGGAGCGGTCTGGAAGCGGGCAACGGCAAAGAGGGCTACGTTCTGACGGCCGAAGCGGCCACCGGCGGCCACAGCGGAACCATTACCGGGACCGGGTATAACGACACCTTTATCGCGGAAAACGGCACCTATACCTACAACGGTTCCGGCGGATGGAATACCCATTCCGACTATGACACCTGGAGCAACACCGGTGGGATGGACGTGGTGGATTACCGCAATGCGACGTCTGGCGTAACCGTTGACCTGCGCCTCTCAACCGCGCAGGACACCGGGTTCGGCACCACGCGTCTGCTGAACATTGAAGGGATTAACGGTTCGGATTTCGACGACGTCATCACCGGCAACAGCGGTGATAACCAGTTCGAAGGCCGCGGCGGAAATGACACCTTCAACATCGGCAGCGGCGGTCACGATACGTTGCTCTATAAGCTGATCAACGCGTCGGATGCGACGGGCGGTAACGGTCACGACGTGGTGAACGGCTTTACGGTCGGGACCTGGGAAGGGACAGCGGACACGGATCGTATTGACCTGCGCGATCTGCTCTCCGGAAGCGGCTATACCGGCACGGGCTCGGCGAGCTATGTGAACGGCGTGGCCACGCTGGACAGCAGCGCGGGCAATATCAGCGATTACATCCGCGTGGTGCAGAACGGCAGCAATACCGAGATCCAGGTTGACCTGGACGGTACGGGCGGCCAGTTCTCGCCGACCACTCTGGTGACGCTGAACGGCGTGCAGACGGATCTGGCGACGCTGCTGGCGAACCATCAGCTCTTAATTGCGTAAAACAACGCCGCGGGGAGCGATCCTCGCGGCTTTTTGGCATTTCTTTACACGAATAGTCATAACCCTATATTTCACAAGATTATTTTGCGGGCTCGTTTAGAAAGCGTTCGTTTTTTAATCATCCCGTAAAGGTATCATTTCAGGGCGGAATTACCGCTCTGGACAGGACGTAGCCTTATGAAGACACATCCACAGTACGAACCCTGGCTGCAGGGCATGCTCATCATCGCGAAGCACTACCGACTGGATTTTTCCGCGGAGCATGTTCGGGTCACAATTAACCATGAAAGCCAGTCTCCGCGCCAGCTGGTGCTGGAGGAGATGGCGCGCCAGCTTGGGCTGGGGATGCGTGTGGTGGCGGCGGAAGCGGTATCCCTCGATCCGTGGCGTCTGCCGCTGCTGGCGGAATTCACCGGCGGGCAGATTGCGGTGATCAACCGCATGGACAACGAAGGCAACGTCAGCCTGCAGTTCAGCGGCGATGCGGGGCTGGAGACGACGCTGACGCGCGAGGAGATCGGGTCGCGGTTAAAGGGCCTGATGGTGCTGCGCCCGCTCGAATCCACGCCGGATGCCCGCGTGGATGACTACATCAAACCGTACGAGAAAAACTGGTTCTGGCAGCTGGCGCTGAAGGACTGGCGACGCTACAGCGACATTATGCTGGTGGCGCTGGTCGCCAACGTGCTGGCGCTCTCAGGCATGGTCTTCTCCATGCAGGTGTACGACAGGGTGGTACCGTCGCAGTCGGAGGCCACGCTGTGGGTGCTGTTTGGCGGCGTGATGATTGCCATCGTGTTCGAATTCATCATGCGTATGCTGCGGGTGCATATTTCTGACGTAGTGGGCAAGCGCGCCGACCTGCGTATCTCTGAACGCGTTTTTGCCCACGCGCTGCGGATTAAAAACGGCGCGCGCTCGAGATCAACCGGATCGTTTATCGCGCAGATCCGCGAGCTGGAGTCGGTGCGCGAGCTGATCACCTCCACCACCATTGCGGCGATTTCCGATCTGCCGTTCTTCCTGCTGTTCGTCTTCATTCTGTGGATGATTGGCGGTCCGCTGGTGCTGGTGGTTCTGCTCGCCGTGCCGCTGCTGCTCATCCCGGGCCTGCTGGTACAGCGCCCGCTGGGGAAACTCTCTAGCGAAGGGATGCGCGAATCCGCCATCCGTAACGCCACGCTGGTAGAAGCGGTGCAGGGCATTGAAGACATTAAGCTGATGCGCGCCGAACAGCGTTTCCAGAACCAGTGGAATAATACCAACGACGTCGCCGCCAGCGTCGGCATGAAGCAGCGCTGGCTGACGGGCCTGCTGCTCACCTGGACCCAGGAGGTGCAGTCCATCGTTTATGCGGTAGTGCTGCTGGTGGGGTGTTATCTGGTCATCAGCGGCGATATGACCACCGGTGCGCTGGTCGGGACCTCGATTCTGGCGTCGCGGACCATTGCGCCGCTGTCGCAGATCTCAGGCGTGCTCTCGCGCTGGCAGTCGGCGAAAGTGGCCCGCAAGGGGCTGGACGATCTGATGCAGCGTCCGATTGACGATCCGCAGCACGGCAAGAAGGTGCACAAGGCCCACCTGCGCGGCGACTATTCGCTTGAGGACGTTGGGTTTTACTACGACGAGGAAGAGAAACTCACCGTGCTCAACATCAGCAAGCTGCAGATCCGCGCCGGGGAGCGCGTGGCTGTGCTTGGACGCAATGGTTCCGGGAAAAGCACGCTGTTACAGCTTCTGGCGGGCATGCAGGAGCCGCAGCAGGGCAGCATTCTGCTGGACGATATTGCGCTCAATCACCTCGACCCGGCCGACGTGCGTCGGGACATGCAGCTGCTGAGCCAGCAGGCCCGGCTGTTCTTTGGCTCCGTGCGGGACAACATCCTGATGGGGAACCCGCTCGCCACCGATGACGAAATTCATCAGGCGCTGGTCAACAGCGGCGCGCTGGAGTTTGTGCGCAAGCAGAAAATGGGGCTGAACACCGTCATCAACGAGGGCGGAACGGGCCTCTCCGGCGGACAGCGTCAGGCGCTGCTGCTGGCGCGCGCCCTGATCACCTCGCCAAATATCCTGCTGCTGGACGAGCCTACCGCCTGGCTGGACGAAATGAGCGAGAAGCAGTTTATTCAGCATCTTCACAAATGGCTGGGTAAACGCCGGACGCTGGTCGTGGCGACGCATCGCCTGCCGATTCTGGACCTGGTCGATCGCATCATCGTGCTGGAAAACGGCAAGGTGGTGATGGATGGACCGCGCGACGCTATCCTGCACCAGCACGGTATGGCACCGCAAAAAGCAGCACAGCGCACCGTGACCATGAAGCCGGCGGCGGTTGCAGAGGAGGGCGCGGCATGAATGATTTGTCTCGTTTCAATAGCCGGCTGAAGGAGCCTCGCCTGCCGCGCTCTACCCTGGTGGCATGGTCGCTGTTTGCCCTGCTGGCGGTGTTTATCGCCTGGGCAAGCCTGTTCCATCTGGATGAGGTGACCACCGGCAGCGGTAAGGTGATACCGTCTTCGCATGAGCAGGTCATTCAGTCCCTGGAAGGCGGCATTATCCACAGCCTGATGGTGCGCGAAGGCGACATTGTGGAACGCGGCCAGCAGCTCGCGCAGCTTGACCGGACGAAAACCGAGTCGAGCGTGCTGGAGAGCGAGTCTCGTCTGAATGCGGCGCTGGCAACGGCGGCGCGCCTGAAGGCCGAGGTGAACGACACGGAACTCGCGTTTCCGGAAGAGCTGGATGACGACGTTGAGCTGGTCAAACAGGAAACGGCGCTCTACCAGTCCCGTCGTGAAAGCCTCGAAAAAGGACTGGCCGGTTTGCGTCAGGGGGCCGAGCTGGTGCAGCGCGAACTGTCGTTGACCCGTCCGCTGGTGACCCAGGGAGCGGCCAGCAAGGTGGAGGTGCTGCGTCTTGAGCGTCAGAAAAATGAGCTTGAGAACAAAATCACCGAGATGAAAAACCAGTATTACGTTCGCGCCCGTGAAGAGCTGGCGAAAGCCAATGCGGAGATTGAAGCCCAGCGTTCGGTGATGAAGGGCCGGGAAGACTCTCTGACCCGGCTGACCTTCAATGCCCCGGTTCGCGGGATCGTGAAGGATATCGACGTTACGACCGTGGGAGGCGTCATCCCGCCGAACGGCAAGCTGATGAGTCTGGTTCCGCTTGACGATCAGATGGTGATTGAAGCGAAAATTTCGCCGCGCGATGTGGCGTTTATCCATCCCGGACAGAAGGCGCTGGTAAAAGTGACGGCTTATGACTACTCCATTTACGGCGGGCTGGAAGGGGAAGTGACCATGATTTCGCCGGACACCCTGCAGGATGAGGTGAAAAGAGATGTTTATTACTATCGCGTCTATATCCGTACCGACAGTAACCATCTGACCAATAAGCAAGGTCAGGAATTCCCGGTCTTTCCGGGCATGATAGCTACCGTAGACATTAAAACCGGCAGCAAAACCATTCTGGATTATCTGTTGAAACCGCTGAACAAGGCAAAAGAGGCGCTGCGGGAACGATAGGTTAAGGGCGTTCGGAACACCGAACGCCTGGTGAATTATACGGTTGACGTCATGTTATGAGCGTGGCGTCGCTCTTTAGGTACGACGTTGATGTAATGGGTAACATACGCAAAATATAATCCGGCATAATTTTCAACAAGTTCGAGAAACGCCGGGTATATCGACATTCGACCATCACCACGATCTTTAAGATAACCCGCCTCTTGTGCCGATTTAATAATTCGGTTGACGTGAATGCGCGAAACAAAAAATTCTTTTGCTAGCGTGCTTGCTGAATATTCAATGACGGCACCATGGGCAGATTTGTTTTTCATGGCCTGCAGGTAAAGATAAAGCATAATCATACGCCCGCCATCTTTATCGATAAATAATCCCACTTCTGGCAGCACCTTTCGGAACGTTAATCCCCGAAAAAGATATTCAGCCGCACGGCGAAAAAAGTTGTTTCTCGAAATATCATTATCCAGCAGGTTAACATTAATGTTAAATGCTGGGTAAAGAATGCTGACGGGCAAAAAAGCACCGAACATATAACGCTTAAGTTCATTGAGACCTTTTTCAGTGGGCGCGATTCTCGTTTTACGTCGGTCTTCCGTGCAGCGCCAGGTTCTGATGCGCCCGGTGGTTCTGAGTATCGTAATGATCGCAATAACGCTGTTAGGGCTGGCTATCTTATAGCGAGAACATAACTCTTTAATCTCTGAAACTGACTCGGCCTGATTTCCAAAAATAAAGCAACACATGGAGAGAATAATATTGAATCGTGATTCCTGCAGCATTGTCTTGTAGAACAAAGGTTGTTTTTTGTAGATGGTGTCATTAATTGTGTAGTGCTCTAATATTGCCTCACCGAATCGCGGATTGCTCTTTATAACATCCCTTCGATGTAGCAAGGCCCTGGATGAGATATGATTATCCATAGCATTTTTCTCGTATTTGAATGAACCGATAGATGAAGTATCCAGTCTTCTTTTTCGGAATTTTCATTATACCCTGAGAATGAGATGTTTGTCGGGGTTATTTGAAAAGAAAAGTATATTTAAACCGCGGTGATTAACGCAAAGATGTTCCGGTGAGTTCAGCTGATAATTGTTTCGTACCCTGTGGCTGTATTGTAAAATTAATGATTATAAAAGGTGCGTTAAATTTTACGTATTCACAAATGGAAAAGGTGCGTTAGTGCCCAGGAGCAGTTTATGACCCACAAAATTTCTCACAGAAATGGGGCGTGCGATGAACAAAAATTTGTCATTTCAGCCTGCGGTTTTACGTTCCAGGGATATCGTCTGATCCTAAGCCAGTACGAAATAGAGGCTTCGCATCTGCACTTTGAGGGGGATGAGATATCCGAGCGGGATATGGAAAATATCCTTATAAATCAAAATGCTCATATCGTTGTCTTTCTTGGTAAGGGGGTCGTGAATCTCCTGGAAAGCCTGAAGCGTCTGGCATCCGTGCTCAATACACTTCCCGTTATTAGACGTGTCACCCTGTATGGTGACATACCGGATGGCTGGCTGTATCGCACCCTGGGCAGTCTTTTAAATAATAGTTATCAGTTATCATTGATTCGTATAGCCCGCGTTTCAGATATTATAACCTTTATTCATACGCACCATAATGTATTTAAGGACCGTTCGTACTTATTACGCGATCGTTACCGGGATAACTCTTCCCAGGAAAACGTAAAGTGGCTAACAAAAAGAGAGATTGATGTTTTATTAAATTTCTATCGCGGTATGTCAGTAAAAGAAATGTGCGAAAGAATGGGGTTGTCGAATAAGACGGTTTATACCCATCGGAAGGAGGGTGTGCTCAAATTAAACTTAATTAAGCGATGGCTACACGATCCGCATAATTTAAAAGCGGAAGGGCGAATTAAACATCAGCGCCAGAAAACAGAATTCACGGATAAGGAAACAGAAATATTTAATGCGCTACTTAAAAGAGAGATCTTCCCTGCCTATCAGATTATTACCGATCGTGACAAAAAGGGCGTAGGTTTTGAAATACTTATTCGCTGGAATAAAAATGGTAAAATTGTCAAGCCAGCCAGTTTTCTCACGGACATCTCAAATCATGAGATATGGTTAAAAATAACAGCGTTAGTCATCCATGCCGCCGTTTCGGGTATTAATAAGTATAACGGGAAATATTATTTTTCTGTGAACATCCCGCCTCGCCTGGCTTCCGGAAATGCATTGCCTGATATGGCACGCAAAGCCATCGATATGCTGCTCAAACCGCAGTGGGCCGAAAAGCTGGTCTTTGAATTTGCAGAGGATATTGACGTAACTAAGGACAAAAGGATCCCTGAAACCATGCGGCATTTACGTAATACAGGGTGTCGATTGTATCTGGATGACTGCTTCTCAAATCATCAAACCATGTTCCCGGTGCGCCAGGTGCATTTTGATGGACTTAAGCTGGATCGGGACATCGTTGAGCATTTTGTGGCAAACGACAATGACTATAACCTGATTAAAGCGATACAGCTTTATAGCGATATGACCGGAACGGACTGTATTGCCGAGGGGGTTGACAGTGAAGAAAAGTTTGAAAAATTAGTCGCGCTGGGCGTCAAGAATTTTCAGGGGTATTATTTATCGCGGGCCGTGAAAGAGGAAGAGTTAGACCGTATGGTAAGATTGTTTAGTTAGGTAAAAATAAAGCCCCGAAGGGGCTTTTGTTATTTTCGACCCAGCAACAGACCGAGAACAATACCGACAGCACCCGCGGCGACGAGGCCGGTGAGGGGATTATTTCTGACCGCTTCTGTTACATCGGAAACGGCATCGCTGGCCTGCGCGGCATATTTTTTAGCTGCACCTTTTACCTGATGCTTTGGTGAATCAACGAATTCACCAAACTGCTGCTGCGCTGAGCCTGCTAGTTCATCAAATTTATTTTTTGCTTTATCTTCAGCAAACTGGGTATTTTTATCAGTACCGAAATCAGACATTTTTGCCTCCTTTTGTTGATAATTAAAGGATAGCCGTTCTTTGTGGATACGGGAGACGCAACGCTAAATTCGGCACCTTAAAGGGCGGTTTTCGGATATATCTCTATATCCGGAACCCGTTATTTCTCATTGTCATCCTGACCGTAAAACAGTTTCCCGATGCGGATCAGCGGGCGGCCCTGTGACTTACGGTGCAGGTTACTGTCTCTGAGCGAATAAACGCAGCCGCAGTATTCCTGCTGGTAAAACTGTTCCCGCTTGCTGATCTCAATCATGCGTGAAGAGCCGCCCTGTTTGCGCCAGTTATAGTCCCAGTAAACCATACCCGGATAGCGCGCGGCCGCACGCTGGCCGCAGTCGTTTATCTGCTGCATGTTCTTCCAGCGGGAGATCCCGAGCGAGCTGCTGATGACGCTGAATCCATTCTCTGCCGCATAGAGCGCCGTACGCTCGAAACGCATATCGAAGCACATGGTGCAGCGGACGCCGCGCTCGGGTTCCCATTCCATGCCTTTCGCGCGTTCAAACCAGTTATCGGTGTCGTAATCGGCATCAACAAACGGCACGCCGTGTTTTTCCGCAAAGCGTATATTCTCCTCTTTACGAATGAGGTATTCCTTTTGCGGATGGATATTGGGGTTATAGAAGAAAATGGTGTACTCAATGCCCGACGCCTGGATGGCCTCCATCACTTCACCCGAGCAGGGGGCGCAGCAGGAGTGCAGCAGCAGTTTGTCAGCGCCGTTTGGCAAGGTGAGTTGAGGGCGGATAAAAGGGGCTGTCGTCATGGCGTTCTGCACTATGTTTATGAAATTTATGGAAGGGTAGCATAAATTCAGAATCTGTTGAGACGGGATCGACGCAGGAAAGAGCGATCCCGCGGGGCGGGATCTTCTCGGGTATGACGTGCCGCTATTCGGCAAATTTGAGCAACGCTTCTCCGTCAAGACGGTATCGCACCCATTCGGACTGCGGCAGCGCGCCAATGCTCAGATAAAAATCGATGGCGGGCTGGTTCCAGTCCAGCACGCTCCATTCAAGGCGGCCACACTGCCGTTTTACCGCGAGCTGAGCAATATGTTTCAGCAGCGCTCTTCCCGCGCCTTTACCGCGATATTCCGGGGAAACGTAAAGGTCTTCCATATAAATCCCGTTGCGGCCAAGCCAGGTTGAATAGCTGGTGAAGAACACGGCATAGCCGGCGATCTTGCCTTCACACTCCGCGATCAACGCTTCGGTTTTTGTACCTGCGCCAAAGAGCGTTTCCCGGATCTCCTCCGGCGTGGTAACTACTTCTTCCGGGGCTTTTTCATACACCGCCAGCTCGTAAATCATGGCGTAAATGGCCGCCGCATCTTCGGGGCGTGCCTGACGAAGGGTGATGCTCATTGTTTTTCCTGCTTTTTAGCGTGCGTCTTGATTGATGGCGTTAAGCATACGGAGTATTGTCCGAAGAATTAAGTGCAATGAAATCAACATATGATGAATATTATGCATCCGGCCCTGAGACGGCTTGATTTAAACCTGCTGCCCGTTTTCGACGCGATCTACCGCCACCGTTCCGTTCGGCTGGCCGCTGACGAGCTGGCGATGAGCACATCCGCGCTCAGCCATGCGCTGTCGCGCCTGCGCGCCAGCCTGAATGACCCGCTGTTTTTCCGCGCAGGGCATCGTATGTCCCCCAGCGTTTATGCCTCTCAGCTCGCACCTTCGATTGCTTCCGCACTCTCGTTCCTTAATCATGAACTGACCCCGCAGCCGGAGTTTGATGCGGCCAGCAGTACGGAGAGCCTGCAGATTGCGATAACGGACTTTACCGCGCTTTGCATTTTTCCGGCTCTGATGCACAGTCTGCAGCTTACTGCCCCTGGGTTACGCTTTGAATTGCGCTATCTGCCGCACAGTCCGGCGCTGACGGAACTGCTGGCGGGCGAGGTGGATCTGGCGCTGGGCTTCAGCACTCAGGATGATATCCAACACCCGGAACTGGAAGAGATCGACTGGTTTGAAGATGAGTATGTGGTCATCAGCAACGCGCGGCGGACGCGTCTGACGCTGGAGGATTATCTCGCGGCCCGACATCTGGTGGTGACCCCATGGAATGAGAAGCAGGGCGTTCTTGACGTACGGCTTGAGCAGCTAGGCTATACCCGGCAAATCGCGATCAAAACGCCGTCAATGCTCAGCGCACCGTTTATCGTAGCGGAAAGCGACCTGCTGATGGCGATCCCTCGTTACGCCGCTGAGAAGCTGGTTGCGGCAGCAGACCTGAGGATTTTTGCTTTACCGTTTTCGATACGCACGTTTGAAGTGAAAATTTACTCGCATAAGCGCAGCGGCCAGCGGGGCGCGACCCGCTGGCTGAAGGAGGAACTGCAGACGCTGGCGCAGGCTGTCAGGGGACGGTAGGCTATTTGTTAGCGGTCAGCCCAGCCCGCGCTTTAATATAGAGCAGAGCGAGTCTGTCCATAGAAGCTTAGGTCCTGAAGATTTTATTCATCCAGTAACGGTTTTCGATTATCTTTCGCTGGCTCTGGCTTGAGTTTTTCAACGGGAATACTGCACATGCTTTCCGCTATTATCCCAAAAAGAGAGTCTTTCGGGTAACTTTCCCATTGTCCCACATCCTGTGTCACATGTACGACATCGCCTTCCGCGAACGGTTTCGAAAAATAGGTTCGTGCCATAATAGCACGCTGGTTTTTGTCGCAGTTAATCACGTCGATTGCCCGGGAGCTCGCTATGTAGACGGGAGGATTTTTTATAATGAGTGTTTTCTCGGCGTAGTTATTGATGAAATAAAAGCGGCGCAAGTGGCCGTTACCCTGATAAGTTGAAATCACCCGAAAATCGATATACGAAGCAATTCTTTTATCTTCAAGGATTTTTATGACGCCTGCCGGTGGCTTGGGGGTAGACTGGGGCTGGGGTTTACTTGTCCCGGTACAACCTGTCAGCATAAGTAATACCAGCCATGTTAGCTTTTTCATTTCGCATCCCCTGCGGATAAATCAGGTCGTAATGTCGTCAGCATGTCAGGCGTTACATTTCCCTGAACGGTACAGAGCAATAATGTCCCGTCTTTACCTTTGCTGAGCATTAACAGCTTTTCGGTACTTTCTTTTGCCGGAGCAATACCTGACACCGCCTGCGCGTTGTCTTCCCAGTCACTGTTTGGGTTGATTTTAATCATTGTCTGAGAAACATAATCATCTCCCGCCTTTTTCCAGGATAAATGATCAAGTCTGGACATTACTTCTTCTTGCGACTCTTTGAAAATGAGTCCCCAGTAATAGTACTTACCGTAATTGATTTCATCGAGATTGCTGGTTTGCAGGTAATATCCCGATACCGTCAGATTTAATTCATGCAGTGGTTGAGCAAACCAGATGGTGCGATTGCCGTCTTCAGGGGCTTTGAACCAGGCCTGCGAATGCTTGTTGAGCGTTAAGGGGGCTACGCGGCTGAGTTTGGCTCGCTGATGATAAATCTCGTTGAAAAAGGTTGAGTCGCAGCGGGTTAACGTTTGTGTCAACGTGCTGGCGTGAACCGCGGGTGTGGCTACAGCCATACCTGCTATGAGCCCAATGGAGGAGATGTGTTTACGCATGTAATATCCCTATATTAAAAAAAGACCCTATTTTTATCGGCTTATCAGGATGAGACTTTACGCTTTTTTATTTTGCTTCGTTATCAGGCGTATTGAATACCTAACCTACAGTCAGTTAACCCTGCTCATCGAGCATCTGGCGATGGGTTATTGCCTTCGTTTAAAACCCTGCGAAGTTTTAGTATCCATGAAAGAAGTAGCGAATCTTCAGGCCGATAAACTTCAGTACAGGCCAGACATAATGCTGAATTACATATAAGACAGGTGGCACAACCAATGTCGCACCAGTTGCGCAGATTGCGTATACCGCCGAATCCTTTGCAATTAACCCATAGTTTAGGTTAAGTGTTTCAAGATTAATTGCCTTGGCTGTATTCGAACCTACAAATCCAGAACTAAAAACGACCAGGAACACATAAAGTGATGCTGTTATGAGTTTTAAAATTAGCCAAAAAAATTTCACAATAATCACCTGCTGATTGATGCCACCATTTAACACAAAAACGTCCAGCTTAGCGAGTTTATGGTTTGGGTTGTTCTGAATAGTATTCAGATCATGACACCTCATCATCTTCCAGGAATGTCGCCGGGTATTTAATTCAGGCAGCAGAAAATCACTTTCAGATACCTCGTCACTATTTATCTGATGTCACGAATAGGGCAGAGAGAAAAGAATTGCGTAACGAAACTTTTTACATGTTAAGTAACTGGCTGATAAACATAGAAAACATAAGGTTTACATAAAGCACCTTTAAAAGATACAATACCCCCCTATAGTATCAGGAGGGCGTATGCCGCATTCACCCGAAGATAAAAAACGTATTCTTACCCGCGTCCGGCGCATTCGGGGCCAGGTTGATGCCCTTGAACGCGCGCTGGAGTCGGGCGATCCCTGTCTGGCCATCCTGCAGCAAATTGCCGCCGTGCGCGGGGCTGCCAATGGCCTGATGGGCGAAATGGTTGAGATTCACCTCAAAGATGAGCTGGTAGCGGGGGAAACCACGCCGGATCAGCGTGCCGTACGCATGGCGGAAGTCGGCCATTTACTGCGCTCTTATCTAAAATAAATCCACATACCTGACAAGAAGGGAAGACATATGAAATCTCGCGCTGCAGTTGCATTTGGCCCCGGCCAGCCGCTCAAAATCGTTGAAATTGACGTGGCACCGCCAAAGAAAGGGGAAGTGCTGATCAAAATTACCCATACCGGTGTATGTCATACCGATGCGTTTACGCTTTCGGGCGACGACCCGGAAGGCGTTTTCCCGGCGGTACTCGGCCATGAAGGCGGCGGGATTGTGGTGGAAGTGGGCGAGGGCGTGACCAGCCTGAAGCCGGGCGATCACGTGATCCCGCTGTACACCGCGGAATGCGGCGAATGCAAGTTCTGTAAATCCGGCAAAACTAACCTCTGTCAGGCGGTGCGCGCCACCCAGGGCAAAGGGCTGATGCCGGACGGGACGACCCGTTTCTCTTACAACGGCGAGCCGGTTTATCACTACATGGGCACCAGCACCTTCAGCGAATACACCGTTTGCGCGGAGATCTCGCTGGCGAAGGTGAACCCGCAGGCGCCGCTGGACAAAGTCTGCCTGCTGGGCTGCGGCGTGACCACCGGTATTGGCGCGGTGCACAACACGGCAAAAGTTAAAGAGGGCGATACCGTAGCTGTGTTCGGTCTCGGCGGCATTGGTCTGGCGGTGATTCAGGGCGCGGTTCAGGCGAAAGCCGGTCGTATCATCGCGGTCGACACCAACCCGGAGAAATTCAGGCTGGCGGGTGAAATGGGCGCGACCGATTTCGTGAACCCGAAAGATCACGAGAAGCCGATTCAGGACGTCATCGTTGAGATGACCGACGGCGGCGTGGACTTCAGCTTCGAGTGTATCGGCAACGTCAACGTGATGCGTTCCGCGCTGGAGTGCTGCCACAAAGGCTGGGGCGAGAGCATCATTATTGGCGTGGCCGGAGCAGGCCAGGAGATTAAAACCCGTCCATTCCAGCTGGTCACCGGGCGCGTATGGCGCGGTTCCGCGTTTGGCGGCGTGAAGGGGCGTACACAGCTTCCGGGTATGGTTGAAGATGCTATGGTCGGCAAGATTCAGCTCGATCCGTTCATTACCCACCGCTTACCGCTGGAGCAGATTAACGAGGCGTTCGATTTGATGCACGAAGGAAAATCCATCCGTACCGTTATCCATTTCGGCGACAAGTAACTCTTCTGCCAGCGGTTTTTCGCCGCTGGCATTTCTTTAATAATCTTCTCTAAAGTGTGACCAGTGCGGCGTTTTTAGCCGTAATCTAAATCTCTGCCGTGCCGATGACTATTTAACAGGCGTGTTTTTACGCATCTTACCTACAAGAGAGTCGACGGTCATGGACAACACTACTTCGATGCTGGCGCAGCGCAAGCTGGGCTTCTTGCATCACATCAGGCTGGTTCCGCTGTTTTCCTCCATTCTCGGTGGCATTATTCTTCTGTTTGCCTTGAGCTCGGGTCTGGCAGGGTATTTCCTGCTGCAGGCCGATAACGATCAGCAGGATGTCACATCCGAAATTCAGGTGCGTATGGGGCTGTCGAACAGCTCAAACCATCTGCGAACCGCGCGTATTAATCTGATCCACGCCGGTGCGGCAAGCCGAATCGCGGAGATGGATGCGATGAAGCAGAACATCAGCGAGGCGGAAACACGCATTAAGCAGTCTCAGGATAGCTTTACCGCCTACATGAATCGCGCCGTGCGTACCGCCGAGGGCGCAGCGCTGGATGCGGAGCTGAAGACCCGGTATGACGCCTATATCGCGGGCATGCAGCCGATGGTGAAATTCGCCAAAAACGGCATGTTCGAGGCGATTATCAACCATGAAAACGAAACGGCGCGTCCGCTGGACGACGCTTACAACGCCGTACTGCTGAAGGCAATTAAAATCCGTACCGACCGTGCCAATGCGCTAACGGCGCAGGCGCACAGCCGCACGCAGCTGGGCCTGATGTTTATGGTGGGCGCGTTTGCGCTGGCGCTGGTGCTGACGGCGATGACCTTTGTCGTGCTGCGCCGCACAGTAATCAATCCGCTTCAGCGTGCAGCGAAACGTATCGAGAATATCGCTAAGGGCGACCTGACGATGCCGGACGACGTGGCGGGGCGCAGCGAAATTGGCCGCCTGACGCGCGATCTGCAAACCATGCAGCACTCGCTTGAAAAAACGGTCGGCACCGTGCGTCAGGGGGCGGAGGAGATTTACCGCGGCACCAGCGAGATCTCTGCCGGTAACACCGACCTCTCTTCCCGTACCGAGCAGCAGGCTGCCGCCATCGAGCAAACCGCCGCCAGCATGGAACAGCTGACCGCGACGGTGAAGCAGAACGCCGATAACGCCCATCATGCCAGCAAGCTGGCGGAAGATGCCTCCGGTAAGGCCAGTCGCGGCGGTCAGATGGTTTCCGGCGTGGTGAAAACCATGGGCAATATCTCCAGCAGCTCGAAGAAGATCTCTGAAATCACCGCCGTGATTAACAGCATTGCCTTCCAGACCAATATCCTGGCGCTTAACGCGGCGGTAGAAGCGGCGCGGGCGGGCGAGCAGGGGCGCGGATTTGCCGTGGTGGCAAGTGAAGTGCGCACCCTGGCAAGCCGCAGTGCGAATGCCGCAAAAGAGATCGAAAGCCTGATCAACGAATCCGTATCGCTGATCGACCAGGGTTCCGGTGAAGTTGTCGCCGCCGGTAACACTATGAATGAAATCGTCGAAGCGGTTAAACGCGTGACCGACATCATGCTGGAGATTGCCGCAGCGTCCGATGAGCAGAGCCGCGGTATCGTGCAGGTGAGCCAGGCGATTTCCGAGATGGATAAAGTGACCCAGCAGAACGCCTCGCTGGTGGAGGAAGCCTCCGCGGCGGCGGCGTCTCTGGAAGAACAGGGCGCGCGTCTGACCGAGGCGGTCGGCGCATTTCGGTTGAGCAGCAAGACACAGGGGCGTACTCAACCGCAGAACTCCGCAGCGGTAAAACCGGCTGCACTACGTCCGGCGGTTGCAGATAGCGGGGACAACTGGGAGACGTTCTGAGTCGACAGCCGTGTCGGGTGGCACTTCGCTTACCCGACCTACAAAAACTGACCTACAAAAACTGACCTACAAAAAAGGGACCTTTCGGTCCCTTTTTCACATCTTATTTCTTATCGGGTAATGCGTACGCGATAACGTAATCACCGCGATCCGGCGACTGGCGGGCGCCACCGGCGTTAATGATGATGTACTGCTTACCGGTTTTCGGCGACACGTAGGTCATCGGGCCGGACTGGCTGCCAACCGGCAGGCGGTCTTTCCAGATCTCTTTCCCGGTGGCGGTATCAAACGCGCGCAGGTAGAAATCCTGGGTACCGGCAAAGAACAGCAGGCCGGACTGGGTAGAGAGCGACGCGCCCAGGGTGGGCATGCCGATTGGGATTGGCATGTGCATACGAATGCCCAGCGGGCCGGTATCTTCCACCGTGCCGACAGGGACCTGCCACACCAGCTTGCCGGTTTTCAGGTCAACGGCTGACATGGTACCAAACGGCGGCTTCTGGCACGGAATACCCAGCGGTGACAGGAAGCGTTCGCGCATCGCGCCGAACGGCGTGCCGTCCATTGGAACTATCCCCATCTCAATGCCGCTGGCATTTTTCGCCACGTTCGCGCGCGGCACCATATAGTTTGCCAGACCCAGGCGCATATCGTTGACGAACATCAGGCTGTTGTTCGGGTCAACGGAGACGCTGCCCCAGTTCATCCCGCCGAGTGATCCAGGGAACTGCAGGGAACGGTCGAGACCCGGTGGAGTGAAGACGCCCTGATGACGCATCTCTTTAAACTGAATGCGGCACAGCAGCAGGTCGACAGGCGTCGCGCCCCACATGTCGGATTCGGTCAGCGTCTGGTTGCCAATCATCGGCATGCCGACGGAGTACGGCTGGGTCGGGGAATAGCGTTCACCTTCAACGTTACCCGCCGGGACAGGGCGTTCCTCTACCTTCGCGACCGGCTTACCGGTTTCGCGGTTAAGCATGAAGATCATGCCCTGCTTGCTGGTCTGCACCAGCACAGGCGTGGTGCCGCCCTTACCGTCAGGCAGGTCGTACAGCAGCGGCTGGGAAGGCAGGTCGAAGTCCCACAGGTCGTGGTGGGTAGTCTGGAAATGCCAGCGAACCTGACCGGTGGCCGCGTCGACGGCGACGATGGATGAACTGTACTTATCGTCCAGCGCGGTACGCTCTCCCGCCCAGAAGTCTGGCGTGGCGTTGCCGGTTGGCAGGTAGATTAGATTCAGTTTGGCGTCGTAAGACATCGCTGACCAGACGTTCGGCGTACCGCGGGTGTAGGTCTGGCCTTCCGGCGGCAGGCCGGTCAGGTTCGGATTACCCGGATCCCACGCCCAGGCCAGCTTACCGGTGTGAACGTCGTAGGCGCGCACAACGCCCGGCGGCTCGCCGGTAGAGTAGTTATCCGCGACGCGACCGCCGACGACAACAACATTCCCGGCAACCAGCGGCGTCGAGGTTTGCTGATAATATCCGGGCTTAATCTCACCCATGCCGACGCTCAGATCCACGGTGCCGTGGTCGCCGAAGTCGTCGCAGACCTTGCCGGTATCCGCGTTGATGGCAATCAGTCGGGCATCGGTAGTGGGCAGGAACAGGCGGCGAGGGCATGCAGCAGGCTGTGTTTCTGCCTGTGACGTTGTCACGCTGGAGTGGTCTTCAAAATAGCCCAGACCGCGACAGCGCTGCCAGTTAGGGGCCGTGGCTTTGGAATCGTAGCGCCATTTTTCTTTACCGGAATCCACGTCCAGCGCCAGCACTTTACTGTATGGGGTACAGACATACAGCGTGTCGCCAATCTGCAGAGGCGTGTTCTGATCTTCCGCACCCGAGCCGTTGCTCTGCGGAATATCGCCGGTGTGCGCAACCCAGGCGACTTTCAGATCGCGGACGTTTTGCTTGTTAATCTGGTCCAGCGCGGCGAAACGGTCGCCGTGGGTGGTATTGCCCCAGTGCTCCCAGTTCTTTTGCTGCTCGCCAGGGGCGACGGGTTTCACCGGAACGGGCTCGTTGGCAGCCACGAGGGTCTGAGGCTTAAACATCCAGCCCAGGCTGGCCAGCATGGCCACCGCGAGCAGGGCCGCGACGCCAAAGGCGGGCGTCTTGTTCGGTGCAGCGTAGTTTGCCGTGCGCAGGAAGGGCCAGACGATGGCGCACAGGAACGCCAGTACGGCAAAGGTAAACAGGCGGGAGAAGAGCGGCCAGAAATCCCAACCCGCATCGCTTACCGCCCAGAATAGCGAGGCGATAAACGCGATGCCGTAAAGCACAATCCCGCTGGTGCGGTTGAGGAAAATCAGGATCGCGGCAATCACCATTACCACGCCCATTATCAGGAAGTAACTACTTCCGCCCACGGTGGCGAGCTTTAAGCCCAACCCGCCGACGGCCAGACCGATGAGCATCATCAGTCCGGCAAGAAGCCACTGCAGAATACGAGGTATCCCGCGCGGCGCGCTGCCAAATGCCATTTCTGTCTCCTTAGCTCCCCCCGCTGTGTCGGGTATGTACCAGTTGGGTAATAAATGCGGTGGGATTGATGGTTAATACCGGTGAATTCGTTTATATCAAATAATTTGCGAACCATTTGGTGAATTCTCCGCTATGATAAAACTGTTAAATTGTTTTAAGCAATTGTTAATGATTTATTCCGCATTATTTGATTAACGCACAGGTCAACCCCCTCGCCCCTGAGGGGAGAGGGTCAGGGCGAGGGGCAAAAAGGTTCTAAACCGGCATTGATTTACGGATGGCGCTCAGCAGCGTCTGCGCACCCGTTGAGAGTGGGGTGTCGACGCGGGTCAATATGCCGATAGGTTCACCGGGGCCAGGGGAGGTAATCGGCAGCGCGATCAGCGTTGCCTGGCGTAAATCATCTTTTACCGCCCCGGAAGGGACGAACCAGACGTAGTCATAATCCAGCGTAAGCTGGCGTGAAAGCGAGGCTGACAGCGTTTCGATACACCCTGAGGGCAGCGTACACCCCTGCATTTGCAGCAAGGTTTCGGCGGTCTGGCGCGGGACGGTCCCTTTCGGGCACACCACCACCGGCCACTCCATGACGCGGCTTAACGTCACCGTGTCCTGCAGCAGCGGGTGATCGGGACGAACCACCAGCTTCAGGGACTCCAGGAACAGCAGTTCGTAATTGAGACCCCCCATCAGTTCAGGGTCGGACATGCGGCCGATACCGATATCCAGCTCGCCCGATTTCAACCCCGCGAGCAGCATCGTGTTATTCATGGTGGCAACCTGAATCGTGGTATGCCGTTGCTGCTTGTGGAACTGGCCAATCACCGGCGGAAGAATGCCCAGCGCGGCGGTGGGCAGGGCCCCGACGCGGACGACCTCGCTGGTGTGTTCTTCTTTACGGTGCAGGGACTGGCCTGCGGTATTGAGCGCATCCAGCACCTTAACGGCGTGCGTAAGGAACTGTTCGCCCACGATGGTAAGCTGCGCCCCCAGCCGACCGCGGTCAAAAAGACGGGCGCCGGTCAGCTGTTCAAGCTCGTTGAGGGTTTTTGAGAGCGCAGGCTGGCTCAGGTTAAGAGTTTCAGCCGCACGCCCCAGCGTTCCCTGTTGAGCGACGGCCACAAATGTATGCAAATGGCGCAAGCGTATGCGCTGACTGAACAGACCATTTTTTTCCATAGGCGATGTTAAAAACAGAGCGATGCGGGTGACAAGTTAAGTTATTTAATTTTGATAACCTGATAGCAAAATATTTTTAACATTTGATCTGTTTGAGTTACAACATGTTTTTCGGCGGGGAATAAGAGCGAACGTCCTTGTTCATTTATTGCTCATTGCTGAGGGGAAAGGGTTAAGCGTTTAGATTACGCCGTCACCGCCGTCAGAACACCACACCTGGCCGGACGTAAACGAACATTCATCCGAGGCCAGCGTGACGTACAGCGGGGCGATCTCGACGGGCTGACCCGGACGTCCCAGCGGCGTATCTCCGCCAAACTCCTTCACTTTTTCCATCGGCTGGCCGCCGCTGGACTGCAGCACCGTCCAGTATGGGCCGGGAGCGACCGCGTTGACGCGAATGCCTTTCGGACCCAGCTGCTTGGCTAAGGATTTGGTAAATACCGCCAGACAGGCTTTGGTCTGGGCGTAGTCCAGCAGCACCGGGCTGGGCTTCACGGCCTGAACGGAGGAGGTATTAATGATAACGGACGAGGCCTTCAGGTGCCGCAGCGCCGCCTTCGTGATCCAGAAAGGGGCATATACGTTGGTTTTAAACGTCGCGTCAAAATCTTCGGTAGTCAGCTCTTCAAGGGATTCACGGAACTGCTGGCGACCGGCGTTGTTGACCAGAATATCCAGCCCGCCCAGCTTCGAGACGGCTTCTTCGACCAGGTTCTGGCAGAAGGTTTCGTCCCGAACGTCCCCCGGCAGCGCGACGGCGTTCCGGCCTTCGGCTTTGATCAGGTCGATGACCTCCGCGGCGTCTTTTTCCTCTTCAGGCAGATAGTTAATCGCCACGTCAGCGCCTTCACGGGCATAGGCGATGGCCACTGCGCGACCGATACCCGAGTCACCGCCGGTGATCAGCGCTTTTTTACCGGCCAGGCGGCCATGCCCTTTGTAGCTGGTTTCCCCGTGGTCGGGTACAGGCTGCATTTCGGATGCCAGTCCCGGTGGCGTTTGTGGCTGTTCCGGGAACGGGGGCTGCGGATAAGCGTTCGTACGTTGTTGGGTATCACTCATAGCTGACTCCTTAAGCCAAGGGGTGAGATTTGATGGATAACTGCAGCGTTAACGCTTCGCTGAATTATTTCTGCAAACGATCGACGCGGACGACGGCAGGAGATGATTTTTTATCAAGCGAACCGTTGATGCTGATCATCTGGTCGGGTTTTACCGTTCTGCCATCGAAGACTGCCTGGGGAATAATAACGTCGATTTTTCCGGTTTTATCCTGAAATACAAACTTATCGCCGCTACCGTCAATAAGATTACCGCGCAGTGAAATGGTCGCACCGTCGTGCAGTTGTTTTGCCTGATCGATGGTCATAATACGCGCGTCATCGGTTCCGCGATATCCGCTATCCAGCGCATGGGGTGGCGGCGGAGCTTCACCTTTTTGTAACCCGCCGTTATTATCTGCGAAGGCGGCCGGAACCAGAAATATCATAAAAGCGGAAATAAGCGATAATTTCATCGGATATCCTTCATTTTGGGTGTCTTGACTTATTAAGTATTGTTGCTATTTCTTTATGTGGCAAATGTGATAAGTCCTAAAAACATTCGCGTGAGAAATCAAACTTATCGGATAATAAGCGAAACGGTGACGATGACCATGAAGCGTGAAAATGAAAAGTTGCCCGGGATAGATGAGAGTTTTCGCTTGCTGACGTTTGAATACGCGTTTCGTCAGGTGGGTTTTATTGTTCTGCTGGCTATTATCATCGCGGCTATCGCCGGTCTGTTTTCAAGCGGGTGGGTCAGCGATACGGTCAAAACCAATTCCGCAAAATCACTGACCATAAGCTATGAACGGTTCGGCCGACGGGAGACGGAGACGCGAATGGAGCTGGCGTTCCCGGTGCAATCAGAGGGTAAGTATGTTCTCAGTATGGCCAGCGAGAGCAACGATGTTTACGAGCCTGGCAGCGTCTGGCCGCAGCCTGACAGCATGTTCAGCCGGGGCAAGACCCTCTATTTTGTCTATAACAACCTGAAAAAGTCAGACCGCTTCGCGGTGTTATTCTTCACCACGCCTTCGAGAGCCGGTAAATGGAACACAACCATCCGTATTAACAGCGAGCCGGAGATAACCTTCTGGCAATTTATTTACCCCTAGGAGGCTGATATGGATATGGTCTTTCGTGCGCTGGCGATTTATCTGTTCCTCGTGGTGGTTTTTAAAGTGGCCGGGCGGCGTGCGCTGCTGCAGATGACCAGCTTCGATCTCATTCTGCTCCTGATAATTAGTGAAGCCACGCAACAGGCGCTTCTGGGACAGGATTTTTCCGTCACCGGCGCGATGATTACGATTACCACCCTGGTGGTGGTGGATATTATTTTTGGCCTTATGAAAAAGTATTTTTCGCCCGTAGAGAATATTCTGGACGGTACTCCCGTTATTCTGGTTGAGAACGGCGTGCCGTTAGCCGATAAACTGAAAAAAGTCGATGTGTCCTGTGATGATATTCTGGTGTCGGCGCGCCAGAATAATGGCATTACCGGAATAAGCCAAATTAAATATGCCATACTTGAGCGCAATGGACATATTTCAATCATTCCTTTCGAGAAATAAGAGGCGAAAAGATGAGCAATCTTTTTCACGACAACAATTATACCGTGGGTGAACTGACGAAAAAACTGGCGAGCAAATTAACCGATCTCGGGCTTCGCTTAACCACGGCGGAATCCTGTACCGGCGGAAAGCTCTCGGTAGCACTTTGTGCCGAAGAGAACACGGCCGATTTTTATGATGTTGGCCTGGTCGTATTCAGCGACGAAGCCAAAGCGCGGATCCTCGGCGTTCGTCCTGAGACGCTCGCGCGCTATACCGCCGTCAGTGAGCAGACGGTGACCGAGATGGCCGCCAGCATCCGCGACATCGCCCAGGCGGATATCAGTATCGCCATCAGCGGCTATGCTGGCCCGGAAGGGGGCGACGACGGCACGGCGGCGGGGACGGTCTGCTTTGCGTGGAACATCCAGGGCGAGACGCAAACCCGCACCGTACTGTTTTCCGGAGACTGTCAGGACGTGGTGGAAAAAGCGGTGCATTTTTCGCTGGCCGAGCTGGTGACAGCATTGTCGGACGGGCATAACGGTTGAGTTTACGTGGAGGTTCTATGGCTGTCATAGTCATTACCGGTGGGACGGCGGGCGTGGGAAAAGCCACGGCGCTGCACTTTGCAAAAGCAGGTTACGATGTGGGCCTCATCGCCCGCGATGAAGCAAGCCTGCACTCCACCCAGGAAGAGCTGCGCCGCTTCGGCGTAAATGCACACGCCGTGCAGGCGGACGTCGCCGACAGTCAGGCGGTGGTGGATGCGGCTAACGAGATTGAGTATCGCCTCGGCGCGATTGATGTCTGGGTGAACAACGCCATGGGGGCCGTGCTGGCGCCGTTTCGCACCCTTACGCCGGACGAGTTTCGTCGCGTGACTGAGGTGACGTACCTCGGCTACGTGAACGGCACCCGCGCGGCGCTGGAGCTTATGGTTCCGCGCGACAGGGGCGTGATTATCCAGGTAGGGTCCGCGCTGGCCTACCGTTCCATTCCCCTGCAGTCCGCCTACTGCGGGGCCAAAGCGGCGATCCGCGGGTTTACCGATGCGGTGCGTACCGAGCTGATGCATGAAAACAGCCGGGTTCAGCTTTCGATGGTGCAGATGCCGGGGCTTAACACGCCGCAGTTTGAATGGGCAAGGAACAAGTTCGCGTGGGCAATGCGCCCGGTACCGCCGGTGTTCGAGCCTGAAGTCGCCGCCAGCGCCATCTTCAGGGTGGCGCAAAAGCCGGTACGCGAGCTGTGGGTTGGCAGCAGCACCATTCAGTCGATTGTCGGGCAGTTCCTCTTTCCGGGTTTTCTGGACAGGCTGATGGTGAAGAAAGCCTGGGAAGGCCAGATGACCGACGATCTGAACGCGCCGGACCGTCGGGATTATCTCGACCAGCCGGTTAACGACCTGCACAAAATCCATGGCCGTTTCACTGATGAAGCGAAAACCCGCGCGTCGTCCGTGACCTCCGGTATGCCGGGCAAAGTGGCGTTAGGGGGGCTGGCGTTGGCGGGTATTGTGTTGACGCGTTTGCTAACCCGCCGGAAACCATAATCAGCGCAGCGCGCTGCGGTGCGTCCAGAACCAGCGATAGCCGTAGCCGCCAAGGCTGAGCTCAACGGTTTTACCGCAAACCAGCGCGTCATCGTAGCGTTTGTCCGCAAGACAGGCGGTCCAGGTGGCGTTGCGGATCCCCTTGACGGTGAACCGTACCGGCTAGTCGCTGAAGTTAACAAAGGTCAGGATGCTGCGTTCTTCGGTCTCGTAATAGATCCCCAGCACCGCGTCATTATCGATCGTGAGGAGCCCAAAGGGCGCAACGGCGATTTCGGGGAACTCCGAACGGGTATTGGCGATATCAATGATCCGGTGCAGAAGCGAGTTGCGGTGGAGGAGCGAATCGGCGACGTTGATTTTCTGATAGCGATAAGGGCCGCGGTCGATAATCGGCGCGATAAATTTTTTCGGGTCGGCAGCCGAAAAACCGCCGCCTTGCGATCCCGCCCACTGCATCGGGGTGCGCACAGCGTAGCGCTCCTCCAGATCGAGGTCATCCCCCATGCCGATCTCATCGCCGTAGCGCATCACCGGAACGCCGGGCAGGGAAAATAGCACCGCATGGCAGAACGCCAGCCGCTTCCGATCGCCATTGAGCATCGGCGCCAGGCGGCGGCGGATCCCGCGCTGATAGACGTTCATCTCCTCTTCAGGGGCGAAGGTATCGAGGACAAACTGTTTGTCTTTCTGGCTAATGCCCTCCAGATCCAGCTCGTCGTGATTGCGCAGCCAGTTGGCAAAACAGCATGAATCGGGCGGGACGATCATCTTCTTCACCGCGTTGCGCAGCGGACGGGCGCTTTTGCGGGCCAGGCTGACGTAAAAATACTTGTTGAGCCAGAAATTGAGCACCAGATTCAGGCGGTCATTATTGCCAAAGTAGTCCTGATAGGCCTCCACCTCAACGTCGACCTCACCCAGCAGGATCGCGTCCGGGTTGTGTTGCTCGATAAGACGACGCATATGCTCGAGGATCCACAGGCCCTTTTTTTCATCACCGTTTCCCGCCTGGGTGGTCAGGTGGGACGCGGCATCCAGGCGAAATCCCGACACGCCCAGCTTGAGCCAGAAGAGGATGATGTTCTCAATCTCTTTCAGCACCGCGGGCGAGGTCAGGTTCAGGTCCGGTTCGTGGCGATAGAACATGTGCCGGTAGTATTGTCCCGCCTCGTCGTCCCAGCTCCAGATGCTCTCCTCGACGCCGGGAAACATGGGGGGCGTATCGTCCTCGTCACTATCTGACCAGAGGTAGTAATCCCGGTAGGGTGACGCCGGGTTGCGGCGGGCCTGCTGGAACCAGGGATGCGCGTCGGAGGTGTGCTGGATCAGCAGCTCGATAATGACCTGCATGCCCAGCTCGCGGGCCTGTTCGATAAAGGCGATGATATCGGCCAGCTTTCCGAATCGAGGGTCCACCTGGAGATGGTCGCTGACGTCATAGCCTTCATCAAGAAAGGGCGTGAGGTAAAACGGGGTGATCCAGATAACCGTCGCCCCCATGCGGCGAATGTAGCGCAGCTTGGCCGCTATCCCGGCGATGTCCCCGCAGCCATCGCCGTTCAGGTCATAAAAGAGTGCGGTATCAATCTGGTAAATAATGGCCCGTGTATGCCAGTCCGTCATAGCGTTCCTCAGTGATAGCCTTCAGTATCCGAAACCTTGCCCCGGAACACGTAATAGCTCCAGGCGGTGTACACCAGGATCACCGGAATAATCAGTAACGTCCCGACCAGCATAAACAGCTGGCTGGCAGGCGGGGCCGCGGCCTCCCACAGAGTGATGCGCGGCGGAATAATGTTCGGCCAGAGGCTGATGCCCAGCCCGCTGAACCCGAGGAAGATCAGCCCCAGCGTCAGCAGGAAAGGGCGCGCGTGGCTGTCCGGATTGCGGGTCAGGCGCCAGATCAGCACGCTGAAGATCCCGACCAGCAGCGGAACCGGCAGGAACCAGAAGAAGTTGGGCAGGGTAAACCAGCGGTCGGCGACGTACTGCCAGCCGAGCGGGGTCCAGACGCTGACTACCGCGATAACCACCATCAGGGCCAGCAGCACGTGGCGGGTCAGCTCGCGCATGCGCTGTTGCAGCGCGCCTTCGCTTTTCATAATGAGCCAGGTGGTGCCCAGCAGCGTGTAGGCGACGACCAGCCCGATTCCGCAGAACAGGTTGAAGGGCGTGAACCAGTCCAGCGCCGAGCCGACAAAGCGTCGGCCCTCCACGTCAAAGCCGTTGATCACGGCGCCCACCACCACGCCCTGGCTGAAGGTAGCGAGCAGGGAGCCGCCGGCAAAGGAGTAGTCCCAGAATTTGCGGTGTGAAGGGGTGGCTTTGAAGCGGAACTCAAAGGCGACGCCGCGAAAGATGAGGCCGATCAGCATTGCGGTGAGCGGGATCGTCAGCGCATCAATAATGACCGCATAGGCCAGCGGAAACGCGCCGAAAAGCCCCGCACCGCCGAGCACCAGCCATGTCTCGTTGCCGTCCCAGACGGGCGCGACGCTGTTGACCATCACATCGCGCTCTTTCGCATCGCCCACGAAGTTAAACAGCAGGCCAATCCCCAGGTCGAAGCCGTCCATAATGATATACATCAGCGTGGCAAACACGATGATGGCAAACCAAATCACCGAGATATCGACGCCCATCAGATTCTCTCCTCTTCCGGAACAGACTCAGCGGCAGACAGCGGACGGGCAGGCGTGCCCGAGGTGTTTGACGTCAGCGTATCGACGGGCTGAGGACCTTTCTTAATCAGCCGGACAAGATAAACATAGCCCACGCCAAATACGGATGAGTAGACAACGAAGAACGCCAGCAGGCTGATGCTCATCTGCAGGGTGCTGTGCAGCGATACCGCGTCGATGGTGCGCAGGTAGCCATAGACAACCCACGGCTGACGGCCCACTTCGGTGGTCACCCAGCCGGCGAGCAGCGCCAGCAGCCCGGCAGGCCCCATGCAGAGGGCAAACCAGTGGAACGGACGCGAGTGGTAAAGTCGATGGCGATAGCGCAGCCAGAGGCTGACCAGACCGAGGGTAATCATCAGCAGCCCCATCCCGACCATCACGCGGAACGACCAGAAAACGATGGTAGAGTTTGGGCGATCCTCTTTCGGGAAGTCTTTCAGCGCGGGGACCTGTTTATCCAGGCTGTGCGTCAGAATCAGGCTGCCAAGCGCGGGGATCTCCAGGCCGTATTTGGTGCGCTCTTCCTCCATATCCGGCAGGCCAAACAGCAGCAGCGGGGTGGCCTCACCGGGCGGATTTTCCCAGTGACCCTCAATGGCGGCAATTTTTGCCGGCTGATGCTCAAGCGTGTTCAGGCCGTGCATATCGCCCACCACCGCCTGAATGGGCGCGACCAGCAGCGCCATCCACATCGCCATCGAAAACATGGTGCGAACGGCTGGCGTATCGTTCCCGCGCAGCAGGTGCCAGGCGCCCGACGCGCCGACAAACAGCGCGCTGCTCAGGAACGCGGCGATAGCCATATGAATAAGACGGTAAGGGAAGGAGGGGTTAAAAACGATGGCCAGCCAGTCCTGCGGGATAACCTGCCCATTTTCGATAGTGAAACCCTGCGGCGTATGCATCCAGCTGTTGGAGGCGAGGATCCAGAAGGTCGACATTAGCGTGCCGAGCGCCACCATGCAGGTCGAAAAGAAGTGCAGCCCCGGGCCGACCTTGTTCCAGCCGAACATCATAACGCCGAGGAATCCGGCCTCCAGGAAGAAGGCGGTTAACACCTCATAGGTCAGAAGCGGGCCGGTAATGCTGCCCGCGAACTGGGAGAACCCGCTCCAGTTGGTGCCAAACTGATACGCCATAACCAGCCCGGAAACGACGCCCATGCCGAAGTTAACGGCAAATATCTTTAGCCAGAAGTGGTATAGCGATCGCCAGACGTCGTTTTTGGTGCGCAGCCACATGCCTTCCAGCACCACCAGATAGCTGGCGAGGCCGATGGTGATCGCGGGAAAAAGGATATGGAACGAGACGGTAAAAGCGAACTGAATTCTGGCCAGATGAAATGCATCGAGTTCGAACATGGTCCGTACCTCTGAGACGATGGGGCACGCGACTTGCCGGGCAGTTCAGGACTGCCCGGCAAACCGATTACGGTTTAGTCTTACCGGCACCCAGCTCGGCACCGGTCAGCGGGTCGGAATGTGGATCGGACTTCGTGCGGGCAGACATCGCCTTAACCAGAGTTGCCTGCTCGGTTGTGAGCGTCACGCTGGCACTGCCATCGCCGCCGTCAACCGCAGGCTGGGGGGACTCAACGTAATCGAAATGTTTATCGCTGTTCCAGCTTCCGCGAACCTCTCCACCTTCAGACATATTGTAGTACTTGTTGGTGAATTCCTCGATTGGCGGCAGTTTTCCCGGCGGGAAATTATTACGGATGGACTGCAGCGCCTTCTCAAAGGAGAGCTGATGCGCCGCCTCACGCGTCATCAGAAACGCCAGCGCGTCCTTAACGCCGGGATCGTCGGTCACGTTGATCAGCCGTTCATAGATGATTTTGGCTCTGGCTTCGGCCGCCACGTTCGAACGCAGATCCGCCGTCGGCTCGCCAATGGTGTCGACGTAGGCCGCCGTCCAGGGCACGCCTGCTGAGTTGGTGAGCGGAGTGCCGCCGCCGTAAAGCAGGGAGGTAATGTGGCTGTCATTCCCGTTTTCGGTCATGGAGCGATACAGCTCGGCCTCATTTTCCACCCCTTCCGCCAGCGCCCCCTTGGCACCTTTATTCAGCATGCCGACCAGGGTGCCGATAATTTCGAGGTGGCTTAACTCCTCGGTTGCGATATCCATCAGCATATCCTTACGGCCCGGATCGTCATCGCTCAACCCTTGCGTAAAGTACCTGCAGGCGGCAGCCAGTTCACCCTGCGGCCCGCCAAATTGTTCCAGTAAAAGGTTGGCAAGGCCGGGATTCGGTTCGGCGACGCGAACCGTGTATTGCAGCTGTTTGACGTGTCGAAACATGCTCACTCTCCTGTGGATTATTTTTTCGCTTCGACACCCGACGCGTCTGAACGCAGCAGGAACTGTTCCGTCGTTTGCGGGATATGACGAATCAGCCAGTCGGCCATTTCGCGCTCTTCGGCGAGGATCGTCTCAATAGCGGGTATTGAAGCGGTATCGCCCGCTTTTTTCGCCGCCGCGAGCAGGGAGGTATAGCAGGCGATTTCAAACTGTTCGAAAACATAGCCGCTGATCGAGCCCTTCACGATTTCGTCGGAAGGGAACATGCCGCCGATGGATTGTCCCAGCGCCGCCATTTTGCTCATCGAGTCTTTTAAGACCGAACGAGAAATATCATTACGGTCGAGGATTTCCTCCAGCAATGTGATTTGCCGTTTTGTCTCATTAATATGTTGCTCAATTCTGGCGCGAACATCAGGATAATTATCGATACGGCTGGCCATGGATTCCAGCATTGATTCGGCTTGCTTTTCCATTGCATGGGCATCGCGTAGCCAGTCATGGTAGTGTTCTACGTGATTCATCATTGTATCCTCATTAGGGGTTCGCTTATTTGTTCTCACTTTCAGCAGCCTGATCGGCACGTGCGGCACTGTAGCCAGATAAATGGCCGACAATATTGGCATAAATACTGATGATAATGACCCATAGCACGCTGTTCTTCCACCATATTACGGAAGGAATAGCGAGAATAAACCATATTATTGCTGCCGCTAAATGGCACCGTTTAATTGTCCTGGGACTGATGCTCATTTTATTTAACCTGTGTTATAGCGTCATTTCTGCGCTTTTTGGTTAATATTGCCTACGGCCAGGTCGGTGAGTTTCAGGTCGGTCTCTTTTTCTTCTTCCAGCGTTTCGGCAAGAAGCTTAACGGCTTTTTTATAGCCCAGTTGTTCTGCTAATGTGGCAAGGGTACCGTAGCTGGCTATTTCGTAATGCTCGACTTTTTGCGCAGCGGCAATTAAGGCAGCATCACGCACTTCATTTTTTTCGGTGCTTTCGATCACTTCATTGGCTTCTTCAATTAAGCCTTCCATCGCCACGCATTTCATGCGTTTAATCTTAATTCCTTCTTCCTGTTCGACAATCTGGTCGATACGTTCGATCTGACCCTGAGTTTCCTCAAGGTGCGCGGTAAAGGCTGCGCTCAGCTTCTCGCTGGACGCGGCGCGGGCAAGCTTGCTAAGCGCGCGAGTCAGCTGCTTTTCCGCACTGTAGGTATCCGAGAGAAGATGAATAAATACATCCTCAACACTTTTCATATTCATAATAATTACGCTCCGGTAAAATAAAGAAAGGGTACTGCGAGCTTTTCAGCCCGCAGCATGCTCTCTGGTTTTATTAAAAGAGTACTAAATAAGATCAGGAGTTATCAGACTTACGGCCTCCGCCGTGACTGTTCTGTCCCCCTTTCTTACCCGCTTCAGATGCGCGTTGCGGATCGTTTTTAAAATTACCACCGCTGTGCTGGCCACCTTTACGTCCAGCTTCTGATGCTTTTTCACGGTCTTCAGCGAAATTACCGGAACCACCACGATGCTCTGCCATATTAAACCTCATAGTCATATATTGGTTATGTCAGTACGATACGAAAATATTCCGTATCACTCGTCGTTCGAGTAATAACTCTAGTCGCTGTGTGAGAACCGTCAAATGCGTTTTGCTATTTACGGCTGCGTTGTTTTTAAATATTTGTAAATTTGCGCTTCGCTTGCTTTGGAAATATGGATAGACAGGAAGGACTTGTAAACAACCGTTCAGATTATTCCTAACTTTGAGCTAAAAATTTGAAAGGTGAGGATAAAAATAATGACGCGTTAAAATTGGTTAATTTGCAGTCAGAGGAAAATAAAAAATACTCCTTTATAGCTAGAAAGCGAAACCCTAAATAATTATAAGGAAAATCCTGGATAAAAAGCGTCGGGCACGAAAGGGCGGTTTCGTTGAGGCTTGTTCAGAGGCCAGCCGCACACGGTTTGACCACTGTCGTCTTAAGATCACAAATCAGAAATCTTTCCCCCCGGAAGGAACGGGTTTCTCTACACTCCAGGTAATATTCACTGGAGGCATGACATCATGGCGAACACCATCACGGCTGATGACATTCGGGAACACTTTTCGCAGGCTATGTCGGCGATGTACCAGCAGGAAGTTCCGCAGTACGGCACCTTGCTTGAACTGGTAGCGGACGTAAACCTGGCGGTGCTGGAAAATAATCCACTATTACATGAACAACTGGCAAACGCTGATGAGCTTGCGCGCCTGAACGTGGAGCGTCACGGAGCAATTCGCGTTGGCAGTGCGCAAGAACTTTCAACCCTGCGCCGTATGTTTGCCATTATGGGCATGTACCCGGTCAGCTATTACGATCTCTCCCAGGCGGGGGTGCCGGTTCACTCAACGGCGTTTCGCCCGATCGATGATGCGGCGCTGTGCCGTAATCCGTTCCGCATCTTTACGTCGCTGCTGCGCCTTGAGCTGATTGAAAACGTCGCGCTGCGCGAACGTGCGGCGGAAATCCTCTCTCACCGGAATATTTTCACCCCGCGCTGTCTGGCGCTTCTCGATCTGTATGAATCGGAAGGGCAGTTTACTGACGAGCAGGCGCACGAGTTTGTGCAGGAAGCGCTGGAAACCTTCCGCTGGCACCGTCACGCGACGGTCGATCAGGAAACCTATCTTGCGCTGCACAACGAGCATCGCCTGATTGCCGACGTGGTCTGCTTCCCCGGCTGCCACATTAACCACCTCACGCCGCGCACGCTGGATATTGATCGGGTGCAGGAGCTGATGCCGAAGTACGGTATCGAGCCGAAAATTCTGATAGAAGGCCCGCCGCGTCGCGAGGTGCCCGTCCTGCTGCGTCAAACCAGCTTCAAGGCGCTGGAAGAGCCGGTGCTGTTTGCCGGGGAACATAAGGGCACCCACACCGCGCGCTTCGGTGAGATTGAACAGCGCGGCGTGGCGCTGACCCCGAAAGGCCGGGAACTGTACGATAGCCTGCTTGCCCAGGCAGGCACCGGCAAAGATAACCTGACCCATCAGCTGCATCTGCGCGAGATCTTTAGCGCCTTCCCGGACAGCGAACTGTTGATGCGCCGTCAGGAGCTGGCGTATTTCCGCTATCGCCTGACGCCTGCGGGTGAAGCGCATCGCCATGCGTTCCGGCCGGGAGACGATCCGCAGCCGCTGATCGAGCGCGGATGGGTGGTTGCCCAGCCGATCACCTACGAAGATTTCCTCCCGGTTAGCGCCGCGGGGATTTTCCAGTCCAATCTCGGGAATGAAACCCAGGCCCGCAGCCATGGTAACGCCAGCCGCGATGCGTTTGAAGACGCGCTCGGCTGCCCGGTGTATGACGAGTTTGCGCTCTATCAGGAGGCTGAAACCCGCAGCAAACAGCGTTGCGGTTTGCTCTGAAATCGTTACTCTGCTGGGGTGTGATGGAAAAAATAAGGTCGTTATGCAAAATCCTTCCGCCCCTGTGGTTGAAACGCGCCAGGGCGCACTCTCTGGTTTAACCGATGAAAATGTCCACGTCTGGTGCGGCATTCCCTACGCCGCACCGCCCGTGGGCGAGTGGCGCTGGCGCTCCCCGCGGCCGCCTGAACCGTGGGATGGCGTTCGCGAGGCCACCGCCTTTTCGGCCTCAAGCTGGCAAAGCAGCGAATATTGTCAGGAGCTGGGCGGGGGCGATCCCGGCCAGTTCTCAGAAGACTGTCTCTATCTGAACGTGTGGTCACCCACAGACCGCGCCGCGCCGCTTCCGGTTATGGTGTGGCTGCACGGTGGTGGCTTTACCATTGGCGCGGGGGGCTTACCGCCCTATAACGGCAAAGCGCTGGCTTCGCGCGGCGTTGTTGTCGTGACGATCAACTACCGTCTCGGCCATCTCGGCTTTTTCGCCCATCCCGCGCTGGAAGGCGAGGAAGATCGCGTGGTGCATAATTTTGCCCTGCTGGATCAGATCGCCGCGCTCGAATGGGTGCGGGAGAATATTGCTGCGTTTGGTGGCGATCCCGCTAACGTGACCCTGTTTGGCGAATCCGCCGGTGCGCGTAGCGTGCTCTCTCTGATGGCCTCGCCGCTGGCGGCAGGATTGTTCCATAAGGCTATTGTGCAAAGCGGGTACACCTTGCCGGACACGCCGCGCGAGCAGGCGCTGCAAAAAGGGGAGGCGCTGGCCGCCCATTTTGGCCTGGAGAAGGCGACTGCTGAGCAGCTGCGCGCCATTCCTCCCGAGGCGTTCTGGCCGTTAACCGCGCCGCTGAACATCGCACCGGCGCCCATCGTCGGGGACTGCGTTCTGCCCGAAGCGATGCTGGACGTCTTTTTCGCTGCCCGCCAGCATCCCGTACCGGTGATGATTGGGTCGAACAGCGATGAGGCCAGCGTGATGGCGGTGTTTGGCATCGATCTCGCCGGGCAAATCCAGAAGCTCCGCCGGGAGCGGCGCTTCGGACTGGGGCTGATTAAGTTGCTCTATCCGGGCGTTAAAGGCGATGAAGAGCTGGGCAGGCAGGTGTGCCGCGACATGGCGTTCACCACGATGGGCTACGTCGTGATGCAGGCTCAGCAGCGCGTCGGCGGATTGTGCTGGCGCTACTGGTTTGACTATGTCGCGGAGGCGGAACATGCCACCTATATCAACGGTGCTTGGCACGGCAACGAGGTTCCCTATGTCTTTGATACGTTAGGTCAGGTGGAGCCTTCACGTCAGTACGTCAACGAACGGGATCTGCAGTTTGCTGCCCACGTGGCCGATTACTGGGTGAGCTTTGCGCGTGACGCTGGTCCTCGCGAGATCCTGCCAGGGCCGACGCACTGGCCCGCATGCCGAAAAGGGCGGGACGTTTTGTTACGCATTGGTGTGAATAAACATGCAGGTTTCCGGCTTGAAAACCGCTTTATGCGCGCCCGCATGAGCCTCTTCAAACGGGTGATGAAGCACCACGTCAGCCTCGATTAAGCAAACAGGCGCGAAACGCCGCCAGTCCATTTTCCTCGCCTGGCGTTTCGCGCAGCACCAGCCGGTAGCTCGCGCCGGTTTTTATGCTGGTTTCATAAGGTCGCATCAGTCTTCCCGCGCGGACATCTTCGGCTACCAGCGTTTCGTCGGCAATGGCCACGCCCAGCCCCTGAATGGCGGCCGTAATCGCGAGATCCATCGTGTCGAAGTGTTGATTTTTGTGCATGGCAAAGCCCGGCCCTTCCTGTTTCGTCAGCCACAGCGACCAGTCTGTCTTATCTCTTGTCGGGTGCAGGAACGTCAGCGATCCCAGCGTTGCGCCCGCCCGCACCGGGCTTATCACCGGGGTTAGCGCCTCTTCGAACAGCAGGTCGCCTGCGCTCATGTGCGTCCCGAACACGATGGCCGCGTCGTAAGATTCGGTTTTGAAATTGACGTTGTGATCGGTAGTGGTGGTCAGGGCGATCTGCAGATCCGGCTGCTCACGCTCAACCTCCAGCAGGCGCGGCACCAGCCAGCGCATGGCGCAGGTGGGTGCCTTGAGCCGGATCACGGTCTGCTGGCTGCGGGCCTGGTCGGCCACGGTCAGCAATTGTTCAAAAGCAGACTGCAGCTCCGGAAGCAGGGCGCTGCCCTGCGAAGAGAGGCGCAGGCCGCGCGCGTGGCGTTCAAAAAGCGGAAAGCCAAACCACGCTTCGAGGGACGCGATCTTGCGGCTCACGGCCCCCTGCGTCAGGCAAAGTTCTGCGGCAGCATGGGTCAGATTCAGGTGACGCGCGGTGACTAAAAATGCGTCGATGGCATTGAGCGGGAGCGAACGGCGCGACATGGAAAACCCTCAGCTATGCATTTTTCTCATGGCTATTATGACAACAATTCGATTGTCCCGACAACAAAGATGTTGTTTGAATAGTTATGCAATGTCCATGAGAAGGGAAAGAGGATGACTTTACGAACGCCAGTGCAGACGCGCTCCAAACTGCCCGATGTGGGGACCACCATTTTTACCGTTATCGGCCAGCTCTCGGCGCAGCATAACGCAATTAACCTTTCTCAGGGCGCACCGAATTTTTCCTGCGACCCGAAGCTGATTGCGGGCGTCACCCGCGCAATGGAGTCGGGGCATAACCAGTATGCGGCGATGACCGGCCTGCAGCCGCTTAAAGAGCGCATTGCCGATAAAATTGCCACGCTTTACGGCACGCGCTATGACCCGGCCGGCGAGGTCCTGGTGACCGCCAGCGCCAGCGAAGGTCTCTATTCGGCGATTAGCGGGCTGGTGCACCCGGGTGATGAGGTGATTTACTTTGAGCCCTCTTTTGACAGCTACGCGCCGATTGTCCGTCTGCAGGGGGCAACCCCAATTGCCATCAAGCTGACCGTGCCGGATTTTGCCGTCAACTGGGATGAGGTCCGGGCTGCCATCTCCCCGCGCACGCGCATGATTATCATCAATACGCCGCACAACCCGAGCGGTCAGGTCTTCTCCGCCGACGATCTGCAGCAGCTGGCGGCGCTGACCCGCAATACTGACATCATTATTTTGTCTGACGAAGTGTACGAACATGTGGTGTTTGACGGTGAGCCGCACCACGGGATGGCTACGCACCCGCAGCTGGCGGAGCGTAGCGTGATTATTTCTTCTTTCGGAAAAACCTATCATGTCACCGGCTGGCGCGTGGGTTACTGTGTTGCACCGGCGGTGCTGATGGACGAGATTTGTAAAGTCCATCAATTTTTAATGTTTTCTGCCGATACGCCAATGCAGCACGCGTTTGCTGAACATATGGTCGACCCGCAAACCTGGCTGTCGCTGTCGGCGTTTTACCAGCGCAAGCGCGATCTGCTGCAGAGTCTGCTGGCCGATTCGCCGTTCACGCTGCTGCCCAGCGCCGGATCGTTCTTCATGCTGGCGGACTACAGCCAGTTCAGCGACGAGCGCGACAGCGATCTGGTGAAGCGGCTGATCGTCGAGTACGGTGTTGCCACTATTCCGCTGTCGGCGTTTTATGCGGACGGTACGGATAATAAATTGATTCGTCTCTCTTTTGCGAAAGATGAGGCGACGTTACGGGCAGGTGCCCAGGCCCTGTGTCGGGTTAAACCACGCTAAGGAGTTTTGAAATGAAATTACGCGCGCTAGTTGTCGGCATGGGATTGCTGTGTACCTTTTCCTCCTTCGCAGCGTCCGAGCTGCGTTACGGTCTGGAAGCCGAATATCCGCCGTTTGAAAGCCGCAATGCGGCAGGTGAACTGGAAGGGTTTGACGTTGAGCTGGGGAACGCCATCTGCAAAGCGGCAGCGCTGAAGTGCAGCTGGGTGGAAACCTCGTTTGATGCGCTGATCCCGGGGCTGGTGGCGAAGAAATTCGACGCCATCAACTCGGCGATGAATATCACCGAGCAGCGCCGCAAGAGCATTGATTTTACCCAGCCGATCTACCGTATTCCGTCGCAGCTGGTGGGCAAGGCCGGTACGGCGGTCGAGGCGACGCCTGAAGGGCTGAAGGGGAAAACCATCGGCGTGCTGCAGGGCTCCATTCAGGAAACCTATGCCAAAGAGCACTGGGAAAAGCAGGGTGTCACCGTGGTGTCTTATAAAGATCAGAATATGGCCTGGGGCGATCTGCTGAATGGTCGTATCGACGCCTCGCTGGTCATGTCCGCGGCCGGGCAGGCAGGTTTCCTCAGCAAGCCGCAGGGGAAAGGGTTTGGCTTCATCGGCAAGCCGGTGTCTGACGACACTATCCTCGGCAGTGGGATCGGCTTTGGGTTGCGTAAAGGTGACGAGGCCACCAAAAAGCAGCTTGACGCCGCAATTGATAAAGTACGTGCCGACGGCACGATCGCTAAACTCGCTGATAAGTACTTCCCGGGTATCGATGTCAGCGTAAAATAACCACCTCATTAGCCCCGGCGAACGATGTCGCGCCGGGGCATTTTTCTACACATTTTCCAGGCTTTCTTTACACCACTTTCGGGCCGTTCTGGTCGACAGAAAATATTTCTCACTTTGTTCATATAATCACCGGCCAACAATTGGATTCTTAACCATTTTTGTTTAGGCTGTGCGTTCTTTCTTGCCGTCATTTCGCCGAGCGCGGAACACATTCACACGACCATAAGGACGTTTTTCCAGGCATGAATCGCAGACGTTTTCTAAAAGGCTCGCTGGCAGTGGCAGCCCTGAGCGGCACATCCGGCCTTGCCTCCCTGTTTTCCAAAGCGGCATACGCCGCCGACTCTGACATTGCTGACGGCCAGAGCCGTCGTTTTGACTTCTCCGTACTGCAATCCATGGCGCATGACCTGGCAAAAACCCCGTGGGGTGGCGCGCCGCGCCCGCTGCCGGAGACGCTGGCGACCATGACGCCGCAGGCGTACAACGCCATCCGCTACGATGAAAAGCAGTCTCTGTGGAACAACATTGAAGGGCGTCAGCTGGACGTGCAGTTCTTCCATATGGGAATGGGGTTCCGCCGTCGCGTGCGGATGTTCTCGCTGGACCAGTCGACCTCTATGGCGCGCGAGATCCACTTCCGTCCTGAGCTGTTCAGCTACGGTGAAACGGGCGTGGATACCAAACAGCTGGAAGGGCAAAGCGATCTCGGCTTTGCGGGCTTCCGCGCCTTTAAGGCGCCGGAGCTGGCGCGTCGCGATATCGTCTCCTTCCTGGGCGCGAGCTACTTCCGCGCGGTGGATGACACCTACCAGTACGGCCTTTCCGCCCGCGGTCTGGCGGTAGACACCTTTACCGACACGCCGGAAGAGTTCCCGGACTTTACCTCCTTCTGGTTTGAAACCGTCAAGCCAGGCGACACGACCTTTACCGTTTATACGCTGCTCGACAGCCCGAGCATCACGGGTGCCTATAAATTCGTGATCCACTGCGAGAAGAGCCAGGTGATCATGGAGGTGGAAAACCACCTCTACGCGCGTAAGGACATCAAGCAGCTCGGCATTGCGCCGATGACCAGCATGTTCAGCTGCGGTAATAATGAACGCCGCATGTGTGACACCATTCACCCGCAAATTCATGACTCCGACCGCCTGGCGATGTGGCGCGGCAACGGGGAGTGGATCTGTCGTCCGCTGAACAACCCGCAGAAGCTGCAGTTCAATGCCTATATGGACAAAAACCCGAAAGGGTTCGGTCTGCTGCAGCTCGATCGCGATTTCTCGCACTATCAGGACGTGATGGGGTGGTACAACAAGCGTCCAAGCCTGTGGGTGGAACCGCGTAACGACTGGGGTAAAGGCGCGGTTGGCCTGATGGAGATCCCGACCACCGGTGAAACGCTGGATAACGTGGTTTGCTTCTGGCAGCCGGAAAAAGCCGTCAAAGCGGGCGACGAGCTGGACTTCAAGTATCGCCTCTACTGGAGCGCGATGCCGCCTGTGCGCTCCCCGCTGGCCAAAGTCTACGCCACCCGCACCGGCATGGGCGGCTTCCCGGAAGGCTGGGCGCCGGGCGAAAACTACCCGAAAGTATGGGCCCGTCGCTTTGCGATAGATTTTGTCGGCGGCGATCTGAAGGCCGCTGCGCCAAAAGGCATCGAGCCGGTGATTACGCTCTCAAGCGGTGAAGCGAAGCAGGTGGAGATCCTCTACGTTGAGCCGTTTGACGGCTATCGCATTCTCTTTGACTGGTACCCGACGTCGGATTCGACGGAGCCGGTGGATATGCGTCTGTTCCTGCGCTGCCAGGGCGACGCCATCAGTGAAACCTGGCTGTACCAGTATTTCCCACCGGCGCCGGATAAACGTAACTACGTTGACGACAGGGTAATGCGTTAACGATCGATTCCCTCTCCCTCCGGGAGAGGGTTAGGGTGAGGGGCAATGACCGCAGTAAAATCCGAAATTATCCCGGTATCTGACGCTCTCGAGCTTCGCGCCGTCGAAGAGCGCTATACCGCCGATCTGCACAACCTCGTCGTCAAAAACAGAATCTTTCTGCAAACCGCCTTTGACTGGGCGCAGCACGTAGGTAGCGAAGAGGATACCCGCCGCAACGTGCAGAGTAACCAGATGCTGCACCAGCGCGGCTACGCCAAAATGTTTTTGATCTTCAAGGATGATGCGCTGGTTGGCGTCCTGTCGTTCAACACCATTGAACCGACCAACAAGGCCGGGTACATCGGCTACTGGCTGGATGAAGCCCACCAGGGGCAAGGTATTCTCTCCCGGTCGCTGCAGGCGTTTATGCGCTACTACGCAGAGCGCGGTGAGATCCGTCGTTTTGTGATCAAGTGTCGGGTGGCGAATCAGCACAGCAACAACGTTGCCGTGCGCAACGGTTTTTCGCTGGAAGGGTGCCTGCGGGAAGCGGAATACCTGAACGGCCGCTTTGACGACGTGAATATCTACGGCAGAATTTATACCCTATAACGCACCCAGCAGCGGCGTGCGGGTGATGCGCTGGTCGCCGTTAATCACTTTTTCGCCGCGCAGGTGAATGCTCTCGCCGGCAAATGCTTCAATAACCGCATCGTCGGTGATTTCAACCCGATGTTCGATCAGCACATCCCCGCTGATGCGCGCGCGCCCCTGAATCACCACTTTATCATCCAGCATGATCGGCCCGCCGCGCAGCCAGGCCTGCCCGCCAATCAGGACGTGATGCTTGATGACGCAGTTGCCTTCGACCACGGCATTCTCCGCAATCTGCGAGCTGTAGCGCACCGTCGGGATGGCATCGTCGTCAAAGCCGGCTATCACGCGGGCGTTACCATAGACTTTAGCGCAGTCGCACACCCAGACGTTGTTCAGTTCGTTTCCCTCCAGGATCGCGTTGTCGAAGACTTCGGCCCGGTGTTCAACAAAAGCAAAATTAACCATCGCCTCGCCGTAGATTTGCGCCTGGTGCACAATCCTCGACTGGCTCACCGTCGCCTTGTCGTAGATTTGTAGGATCTGCTCATGGTCCGGCGTCAGCCCTTTGGCAGCAATGACCACGCTGTGATGCAGCACGCGCGCTTCGCCGTAGATATGACACTCGCCCCGCACGCAGGATTGCTGAATGGTGACGTTGTCACTTATTCGCGCCCCGTGGCTGACCTCCGCGCCGTCCAGCCAGCAGCTGTCGCCGATGTGCGCGTCATAGCTAATGATGCACGGCAGGGTAAGACGCGCGTTGCCGGAGACGACTGCCCCCGCGAACACCACGCTGTTTTCATCGTAGATCCAGCAGTCGCCGTCCTGCGCGAGGGCGCGCTCATCGTCAATCCAGCCGCCTCTCGTGCCGACTGTCACGTCGTTAAAGTCCGCCGTGGCGATAATCTGCCGCAGCGTGGTGGCGTGGGTGGTTTCGCCATTTTTCCATTGCCAGAGTCGGGTCTCGTCGCTGAGGCGATATTTGTTCATCTTTATTTCTCTGATAAGCGTCTTAACTAAACGTAGCAAATTTTTCGATTTTCGAGCGGCTGGCAACCAGACGGTAAACGCCTTAAAATAGCATCCAGGATGCACTTTCACTTTATGAGAACGCAGGAAAACAATGACTGTCGATGAGAATTACTTCACAGAGAAATATGGCTTAACCCGTACCCATTCAGAAGTGCTGTACAGCGCGGAGATTGTGAAGCCCGGTAAAACGCTGGATCTGGGCTGCGGCAACGGCCGTAACAGCCTCTATCTTGCAGCTAACGGCCACGATGTCACCGCGTGGGACAAGAACCCGATGAGCATCGATAATATCGAGCGCATTAAGGCGGAAGAAGGGATCGATAACCTCCACGCGGCGATTAAAGATCTCAACAACCTGAGTTTTGACGGCGAGTACGATTTTATTCTCTCCACCGTGGTGCTGATGTTCCTGGAGGCAAAAACCATCCCGGGCCTTATCGCTAATATGCAGCGCTGCACCAGGCCTGGCGGCTACAACCTGATTGTTGCCGCGATGGACACGGTGGATTACCCGTGCACCGTCGGCTTCCCGTTTGCGTTCAGGAGCGGTGAGCTGAGCAACTACTATGAAGGCTGGGAGTTGCTCAAATACAACGAAGACGTTGGCGAACTGCACCGCACCGATGAAAACGGTAACCGCATCAGGCTGCGCTTTGCCACGATGCTGGCGCGCAAGCCCGCTTAACGGGCGGCCAGCAGGCAGATCTGCAGGGCCGTATTGTAAGACGCTTCGAACGACGACAGCGGCAGGAATTCAAACTTCGAGTGGAAGTTATGCGCCCCGGTGAAGAAGTTCGGCGTGAGTAGCCCTTTTGCCGAGAGCGCCGCGCCGTCGGTGCCGCCGCGCATCGGCGTCGGTTTCGGCGTGATGCCGAGCGATTCCATCGCCTCGAACATCAGATCGATAGCGCGCCGGTCTTCACCAATCGCATTGCTGATATTGCTGTAAGTATCTTCAATGCGATAGTCCACTCTGGCCGTCGGATATTGGGCGGCAATCAGTGCGGCCACGTCGGCAATCTGCTGCTTGCGCGCGGCAAAGCTGTCCTTGTCAAAGTCGCGGATATTGGCCTTAAGAAAGGCCTCGTTCTGTCCGGCCTGAATGCCGTTAAACCAGATATAGCCTTCACGTCCCTCGGTGCACTCCGGCGTTTGCTGGCGGTCAAAATGGCTGATGTAATCAGTCGCCATCAGCAGGGGATTCACCAGCACGCCTTTGGCGGACATCGGGTGCGCCGTCACGCCGGTAAAGCGGATCTCCGCGGCGGCCGCATTAAAATTCTCGTAAACAATTTCACCCAGCTCGCAGCAGTCGATGGTCCAGGCAAAGTCGACATCGAAGCGCTTAAGATCAAGCGCCTTGGCACCGTTCAGGCCGATCTCTTCGTCAGGCACAAACGCCACGACGATATCCCCATGCCGATGCTCCGCCGTGAGGTTTTCCAGCACCGTCATGACCACCGTGACCGCCGATTTATTATCCGCGCCCAATACGCTGGTTCCGTCGCTGAAAATAATCTCCTCATTCGGATAAGCCAGAATTTCAGGGTGCTCGTTAACCCGCAGCCAGATGTCTTTCTCTTTATTCAGACAGAGATCTTCACCGGTAAACATTAATATTTGTGGATGAATATCCGGTGAAAGTCCCACGTCAACGGTATCAATATGGGTAATAAAGCCGATGCGCGGCGCACCGGGCACATTGCCTTTTTTTACCGCCGTCACCGTGGCGAATTCATCAATCATAATGTCTTCTAACCCCAGCTGTGCCAGTTCCTGCGCCAGCTCGCGCGCCATGTCATGCTGTCCCGGCGTTGAGGGAAGGGTTTTGACTTTGGGATCGCTCTGGCTGGTGATAGCGAGATAGCGGAAAAAACGATGCGTTAATTGTCTGGAAAGCGGCGAGCCCATAGTGATTTATTCCTTATTTATTTTTCAGGTGTTTGCCACATCACTTTAATGTTATTTATGAAATGGCAAAAGAATTAATTAGCCGTCGAATTAAAAAGACAGGAATAAATGATGACAAGCAAACTCACAACTATAGCGCTGGCGTTCGCTGCACTCACGGTCAGTTCCACCGTTGCTGCGAAAACGCTGGTGTATTGCTCTGAAGGATCGCCGGAGAACTTTAACCCTCAGCTATACACCTCGGGAACCAGCGTGGACGCCAGCGCCGTGCCGGTCTATAACCGTCTGGTCGATTTCAAACCCGGCACCACGGAGCTGGTGCCAAGCCTTGCGGAGCGCTGGGAGGTGAGCGACGACGGCAAGGTCTACACCTTCTTTCTGCGTAAGGGCGTTAAGTTCCAGAGCAATAAATCCTTCACGCCAACCCGCGACTTTAACGCCGACGACGTGATCTTCTCGTTTATGCGACAAAAAGACGTGAATCATCCCTACCACAACGTCTCTAATGGCAGCTACTCCAACTTCGAAAGTCTGGAGTTCGGCAGCCTGATAACCGCCATTGATAAAGTCGATGAGCACACCGTGCGCTTTACCCTGGCGCACCCGGAAGCGCCGTTTGTCGCCGATCTGGCCTGGTATTTTGCCTCGATCCTGTCCGCGGAATATGCCGACGCGATGCTCAAAGCGGGCACGCCGGAGAAGGTGGATATGGAGCCTATAGGCACCGGGCCGTTTAAGCTGGCGCAGTATCAGAAGGATTCGCGGATCCTGTTTACGGCGTTTGCCGACTACTGGCAGGGGAAATCGAAGCTGGATCGGCTGGTGTTTAGCATCACACCGGATGCCTCCGTGCGGTTTGCCAAAATTGAGAAGAACGAATGTCAGGTGATGCCGTTCCCGAACCCGGCGGATCTGCCGCGCATGAAGGCGAACAAAGACATCAACCTGATGAGCAAAGCCGGGCTGAATACCGGTTTTCTGGCTTTCAATACCCAAAAGCCGCCGCTGGATAACGTGAAGGTCCGTCAGGCGCTGGCGATGGCCATCAATAAACCAGCCATTATTGATGCGGTGTTCCACGGTACCGGCACCGCTGCGAAGAACCTGCTGCCGCCGGGCGTATGGAGCGCAGACAGCGAGCTTAAGGATTACGACTACGACCCTGAAAAAGCCAAAGCGCTGCTGAAAGAGGCCGGTTTTGCCAGCGGCGTTAGCATCGATTTATGGGCGATGCCGGTGCAGCGTCCCTATAACCCGAATGCGAAACGCATGGCGGAGATGATTCAGGCGGACTGGGCGAAAATAGGCGTGCAGACCAAAATCGTTACCTACGAATGGGGCGAGTATTTGAAACGCGTGAAGGGCGGAGAGCATCAGGCCGCGCTGATGGGCTGGACGACGGCAACGGGCGATCCGGACAACTTCTTCGGCCCGCTATTTACCTGCACCTCGGCAAACGGTGGGTCAAATTCGGCGAAATGGTGCTATAAGCCCTTTGATAAAATTATTGCGGAAGCAAAATCAACGACCGATCGCGATAAGCGCGTGGCGCTATATAAAGAGGCGCAGCAGATGATGCATGACCAGATGCCCGCGGTAATGATTGCGCATTCAACCATTTTCGAACCGGTGCGCAAGGAGGTGACGGGCTATGAAATTGACCCGTTTGGCAAACATCTGTTCTGGCAACTGGATATAAATCAGTAATTTTTCACTGCCCGGCACGCCTCCGGGCAGTCTTTTCGCAATTTGTGCTCTCCGCATCATTTTTTGTCACAACAAACCCGCCGGTCTTTTGCTATAACTTCAAATGCATACTTGCAGATAACATGGAAAACTATCATGCGTACTCAAACTTTTTTTAAAGTTGCAGTGCTTACTGGTCTGTTGGCGTTAGCGGGCTGTTCTTCGAAAGTCGCAGCTCCCGAACAATATTCTGGCTTTTTAAAAGACTATTCAGGATTGCAGCAGACAACGTCTGCGACGGGTAAACCAACGCTGCGTTGGGTTGATCCTTCCTATAACGAAGCTAATTACGACAGTATTCTCTGGACACCGATTACGTATTATCCAACGCCAAAACCAACCACGCAAATTGGGCAAAAAACGCTTGATGAGCTGTTGAACTACACCAATACCAAAATGAAAACGGCGATTGGCACGCGTAAGCCGATTGTGACCACGCCGGGTAAACATAGCCTGATTTTCCGCGGCGCGATTACCGGGGTGAGTTCGCAGAAAGAAGGTCTGCAGTTCTATGAAGTGGTGCCGGTCGCGCTGGTGGTAGCAGGTACGCAGATGGCAACCGGGCATCGCACCATGGATACGCATCTCTTCTTTGAAGGCGAACTGATCGATGCGGCTACCAACAAACCGGTCATGAAGGTGGTGCGCAAAGGCGAAGGTAAAGATCTGAACAACGAAAGTACGCCGATGACCTTTGCAACCCTGAAGCAGGTTGTTGATGACATGGCGACGGACGCCACCATGTTTGATGTGAAAAAGACCGCGAAATAAAATAAAACGGCCTGCGTAATGCAGGCCTTTTTATTTACGCCATTCGTATGCGTCTGAACCAGGTTTCTGGTTTGGTAAACATCACCATATTTCCCCCCAGAATCAGCAATAACCCCACGATACCGTTGATATGCCAGACGTAGCCTTCATACACCGTAGAGATGGACAGCGCCACCAGCGGGAAGAGCAGCGTACTGTAGGCCGCTTTGCCCGGGCCAATGCGTCCCACCAGCGTGAAGTAGGCGCCAAAGGCAATCACCGAACCAAATACAGCCAGATAGAGCAGCGCGCCAATGTAGCTGATGGTCCACTCTGGCGCGAAGCTATCGCCTCTGAACAGCGCAATGCAGCCCATCACCAGCGTGCCGTAGAGCATCGCCCAGGCGTTGGTGGTCATGGTTTCCAGGCCTCTGCGCTGATGGCGCATGCTGATCATATTGCCCAGCGAGAAGCCGTAGGTACCGAGCGCGGAGAGGCCAATCCCGGTCAGGAGCGATGCGCTCCAGCCGCTGGCCAGCAGATCGTCCCAGAAGAGGGTGACGATCCCGAACAGGCCCAGCGCCGCCGCCGTCCAGAAGCGCGCTGGCGGGCGCTGCCCGAAAAAAATAAAGCTGTTGATGGCGTTATAGAGCACGGCCATTGAGAAGATCACCGACTCCAGCCCGGTATTAATGTGCGAGGCTGCGGTGTAAAAACACCAGAAGTTAAAGCAGAAAACGCAGCATCCCTGAAGCAGGCAAAAAAGGTGATCCCGCAGCGCCAGCTTGCGCAGGCGGCGCAGGGCGATTAACACCGCCATCATCGTGAGGCTGGCGACGGCGAAGCGCCAGAAAATCGACACCGGCGCCTCGACGGGGCCCTGCTGCAGGAAAATCGCAATCCAGGTGGTTCCCCAGATAATGACCACGAGTCCATATAATAATGCGTTCATAGTTGTCTCTTCTCAAACCGCGGAAGCCCGCAGTATGGCGCTGAAACTCGCGACGGGCTTTCACCGGGTTGCGGGTGACTTGCAAAATCTTGCGCTTTTTTCTTCCGGCGGGACTGGCAACGGGGGGCAACTCTTCTTAGACTGATATTCCCATCAATTATGCGCTAACGGTTATGTCTCACGCTTACGATACCTTTGAAACGCTTTGCCAACAGAATGCAGTCCTGCGGGAAACCGTCTCGCTGAATTCGGGTATTCAGCTGGCAGCGTGGTACAACAAGCACGATACGATAACGGTAAAAAGTAACCATCATACCCTCAGCCTGTACGTGGCGGACGGCTACGAAAGCTATCAAAAAACGCCGGGCGGATGGAAGAACGGCGGGGGGCCGGACCGTTTCTGTCTGATGCCCAAAGAGAGCGAATCAACGTGGGATATCCGCGATGACCTTTCGTTTGTGCATCTCTACTGCACCGATGAACACCTGCGCGACGTGGGGGAAAAAATCTGGGACAAGCGCCCGCTTTCGCTGACGCTGGACGAGCGCATTTTTGGCAGCGATCCGAAGATCACCGCGCTGTATCGGCAGTTTTTGCTCGGCTGTGACTGGCAGCAGCACGCCAACCAGCTCACCCTGAGCACGGCCTCCACGCTGCTGCTGACCCATCTGCTGCAAAACTACTCTAACGTGCAGTGGAAGCTGCCGGTCGTCACCGGAGGGTTATCGCCATTCGTGCTGCGCAACGTGCTGGCCTTTATTGAAGAGAACCTGGGCCAGCCCCTGACGCTGGCCGAGCTGGCGGCGCAGGCCGCGCTCAGCGAATACCACTTTGCCCGCATGTTCCGCCAGTCGACGGGGCTGGCGCCGCATCAGTACGTGATGCAGAGGCGAATGGATAAAGCTAAGGCCCTCGTCCAGCATACGACGACGCCGCTGACGGACATCGCGCTTGCCTGCGGGTTCAACTCCGCCAGCCACTTCAGCAACCGCTTTCGCAGCGCGACGGGCATGACGCCTTCGCAGCTACGTGCGGCGAGGGCGTGAAAACAGGGCGTAGCACATCCCGCCCAGCACCAGTCCCCAGAATGCCGAACCGATGCCCAGGATTGTCACGCCGCTTGCGGTCATCAGAAACGTGACGATAGCCGCGTCGCGCTCCGCTTCATGATTCAACGCCTGATATAAACTCCCGCTGATGGTGCCCAGCAGCGCCAGACCGGCCAGCGTCTGGATCCAGCTGAGCGGCAGCGCGGCCATCAGCCCGGTAATGGAGCCCCCGAAAATTCCCGCCAGCAGGTAAAATCCTCCCGCTGCGATGGCCGCCAGCCAGCGTTTATCCGCATCCGGGTGTGCATCCGGGCTTTGACAAATGGCGGCGGTTATAGCCGCAATGCAGATGGAAAAGACGCCAAACGGAGAAAACAGCAGCGCCAGCCCTCCCGTGACGATGATGAGCGGTGAGACCGCCAGCGGGTAACCGGAGGCTTTCATCGTGGCGAACCCCGGCGCGTTTTGCGAAGCCATAGTCACGAGGAAGAAGGGCAAGCCAATACTCACCAGGCTGGTGAAGGTGAACGTGGGCGCAATAAACTCAGGCATCACAAGCGAGAGCGTGAGCTTATCAGTGACAACGTCACCGCCCGCCCATGCCACGATACCGCCGACCAGCAGCGTGACCACGATGGCATAGCGCGGCGCCAGCGCTTTTGCTATTAGCCACGCCGCAATCATGCTGCCGCACAGCAGAAAGTGCCCCTCCAGGTGCGCAAACGCGTGGAGGCCAAACTGCAGCAATACCCCTGCCAGCATGGCGGCAGCAAGCGAATGGGGGATCAGCTTCATCAGACGGGCGAAAAGCCCGGTAATGCCGCAGAGCAAAATAAGCGCGTTAGCAAAGATGAACACGCCGATGGTTTCTGTCAGCGTGATCCCGTGCAGGCTGGTGGCGAGCAGCGCCGCGCCGGGCGTCGACCAGGCGGTCAGTACGGGCGCTTTGTACCACCAGGAAAGCGCCAGCGTGCTGACGCCCATTCCAATTCCCAGCGCGGTCATCCAGCCCGCAATCTGCTGTGCGCTGGCGCCTGCCGCGGCGGCGGCCTGCCAGATGATGGCGGCCGAGCTGGCGTAACCGACCAGAACGGCGACAAATCCAGCCAGTGCGACCGGAATAAAGTGAGAGGAAGGGCGCATGAAAACTCCATTGTGCGTTATAACGTCCGGAGTAAGGTAGCACTGTGCGCTATAGCGTACAAGTGGTATGCTGATCGTCACCAGGAGGGAACATGGATATCACACTACACCTTGCAACAACGCTGAAAACGCTGCGCCAGGCGCGCGGCTGGAGTTTGTCGAAGCTCGCGGACGAGACCGGCGTGTCAAAAGCCATGCTCGGGCAAATCGAGCGCAATGAATCCAGCCCGACGGTGTCGACGCTGTGGAAAATTGCCACCGGGCTGAACGTGCCGTTTTCCGCGTTCATCACCCCAGAGGCGGACCGGCAGGCGGTATTTGACCCCCAGCAGCAGGCGATGGTCGTCAAGCCGCTCTTTCCGTGGGACGAGACGCTCGGGTTTGATTATTTCTCCATCACGCTGGCACCCGGCGCGCTGAGCGAATCCACGCCGCATGAGGCCGGGGTAATAGAACATGTCGTCGTAGTAAGCGGCGAGCTGGAGATGAAGCTTGGCGGCAAATGGCAGACGATTTCTGCCGATTCGGGCATCCGTTTCGCAGGCGATAAACCGCACGCCTACCGCAACAGCAGCGACCGGACGGTGCATTTTCACTCCCTGATTCATTATCCCCGCTGACGCTACGCAAAACTGTTTCGCTGACGCATACTTCTGACTACAATAGCCGCCATTTTGACCATAACGGATAACGACGAAGTATGCGCCTGCAATCCCATCATCTTGAACTTTTAAGCCCGGCCCGCGACGCCGCCATTGCCCGTGAAGCGATCCTTCATGGCGCAGATGCCGTCTACATAGGTGGCCCAGGCTTCGGTGCCCGCCATAACGCCAGCAACAGCCTGAGCGATATTGCTGAACTGGTGCCGTTCGCCCACCGTTTCGGGGCGAAAGTGTTCGTGACCCTGAACACCATTCTTCATGATGATGAGCTGGAGCCTGCGCAACGTCTGATTACCGATCTCTACCAGGCCGGGGTGGATGCCCTGATTGTTCAGGATATGGGCGTGCTGGAACTGGATATTCCCCCCATTGAACTGCATGCCAGTACCCAGTGTGATATCCGCACGGTAGAGAAGGCGAAGTTTCTCTCTGACGTCGGCTTTTCGCAGATCGTTCTGGCGCGTGAGCTGAACCTGAATCAGATCCGCGATATTCACCAGGCGACAGACGCGACGATTGAATTCTTTATCCACGGCGCGCTGTGCGTCGCCTATTCCGGTCAGTGTAATATTTCCCACGCGCAGACGGGCCGCAGCGCCAACCGCGGCGACTGCTCTCAGGCCTGCCGTCTGCCGTATACCCTGAAAGACGATCAGGGCCGCGTCGTGGCGTTCGAAAAACACCTACTCTCCATGAAGGATAACGATCAGACGGCCAACCTGGGCGCGCTGATCGACGCGGGCGTGCGTTCCTTCAAGATTGAAGGGCGCTACAAAGATATGAGCTACGTGAAGAACATCACCGCGCACTATCGCCAGATGCTCGACGCCATTATCGAAGATCGCGGCGATCTGGCGCGCGCGTCCGCCGGGCGCACCGAGCATTTCTTTGTTCCGTCGACGGACAAAACGTTCCACCGTGGCAGCACGGACTATTTCGTTAATGCCCGTAAAGGGGATATCGGCGCGTTTGACTCACCGAAGTTTATCGGTTTACCGGTGGGTGAAGTGCTGAAAGTGGCGAAAGATCACCTTGATGTCCAGGTGACGGAACCGCTGGCGAACGGCGATGGCCTTAACGTGATGATTAAGCGTGAGGTCGTAGGCTTCCGCGCCAACACGGTCGAGAAAACCGGCGAGAACCGCTACCGCGTCTGGCCGAATGAAATGCCCGCCGATCTCTACAAGGCGCGGCCGAACGCGGCGCTTAACCGTAACCTCGATCATAACTGGCAGCAGGCGCTGCTGAAAACCTCCAGCGAACGTCGTATCGCTGTGGACATTGAGCTGGGCGGTTGGGAAGAGCAGCTGATTCTGACCATGACCTGTGAAGACGGCATCAGCGTAACGCATACGCTCGATGGCCTGTTCGAGGTGGCAAACAACGCGGAAAAAGCGCTCAACAGCCTGAAGGATGGGGTGGCGAAGCTTGGCCAGACGATTTACTACGCCCGCAACGTTGAGGTCAGTCTGCCGGATGCCCTGTTCGTGCCGAACAGCCTGCTTAACCAGTTCCGTCGTGAAACGGCAGAGATGCTGGATGCCGCGCGCCTGGCGCAGTATCCGCGCGCTAGCCGTAAAGCGGAAGCCGTACCCGCACCCGTATACCCGGAGACACATTTATCCTTCCTGGCCAACGTTTATAACCATAAAGCGCGTGAATTCTATCATCGCCACGGCGTGCAGCTGATCGACGCGGCTTATGAAGCGCATGAAGAGAAGGGCGATGTGCCGGTGATGATCACCAAGCACTGCCTGCGCTTTGCGTTTAACCTTTGCCCTAAGCAGGCGAAAGGGAATATTAAGAGCTGGAAGGCAACCCCCATGCAGCTTGTAAACGGTGATGAAGTTCTGACTCTCAAGTTCGACTGCCGTCCTTGCGAAATGCATGTGATTGGCAAGATGAAAAACCACATCTTCAAAATGCCGCAGCCGGGCAGTATTGTGGCGTCCGTCAGTCCGGACGATCTGATGAAAACTCTGCCTAAACGCAAGGGCAGTTAATTACCGAACGTGGGTATCCGGTTTGCGCGATTTCTGCCACAGGTGGTGTTCGCGCAAACCCTCCGCCGACTCTTCCGCAGCGCTTCGTAACTCATCGCTGTCGGCTTCATGACGAAGCTGATGCGCCACATTCTTGACCCATAAATATTCGTGTCCTTTGTGCCCGGCCATAAGCTGGCCTGAAAAGAGTGCACAGATAAGCATGACGAGAGATAAGCCTTTTTTAATCATGAGATCGCCGCCGAATGACATTGCGGGGTAATCATGCCGATTATTTTTTAGTGTTATTATTTAATAATTCAAACTCGTGAAAAGAGATTGTCAAATAATGTGTGTTCGGAAAATTGTCCAGGACATTTCCTAAAAAGTCATGAATGTTTGTAAATTGCCATTTCTGGTCCATAATCGGATATTTGCATTAAGGATAAATCTTATATAATAGTTAATCTCTGGCTAAGGAACGGGTCATTAATAAATGAAAAAAATAATTGCGCTTGCGCTTCTGACGGTTGCTGTTGGGGCCGTTGCAGGGATTCGTTATGCTGGTGATAACAAACCAGAATATATACAATCAGCAGAAATTCGCGTTGGTTCCTATTTGACCAGCGATTATGGAGCCGTTACCTGTAACAGTAAAAAAATTAACGATGTGCGTTGGGAATTAGACTGCACCCAGCAGACGATAGGAAAAACATTCCAGTTTGCGGCGTACCCCTCTGATAAAGCACCTTATGGAGTGGCGCGGTCATTTTATCTTGAAGCCATAAATGATGACGCAAAACAGAGCGCTGAACAGGGCCTTATGCGTTATTTGCAGATCAATACTCATGCAGGTTAATAAGACTGTTTAACCTTCGTTAAGACAACGGGTGTTAGGTTGTATGGGATCCGCAGCCCGGCCATGGAGTGTCGGGACGTAGAGACCAAAATACAAATCTATCCATGCAAGCATTTACCGCCATTTTTTGGCGGTTTTTTTTTGCGCAGTGTTTACCGTCGTTTTATGACAGCAGTCGATAGTGCGACTGTACCAGACCCGAAGGGAAGCTGCGGCTGGATACCAGCGTCAAATCGATATCCTCTGGCAGGGCGCCAAACAGCGATTTTCCCGAACCGAGCAGGACAGGAACGGTTGTGATCACCATATCGGCCACCAGTCCTTCTCGCAGGAACGACTGTATCACCTGCCCGCCATCGAGATAGACGCGATGGACGTTCTGCAACGCCAGGTAGTCGAGCACCTCCTTTGGCGTGCGCCCTGAAAATTGTACTTTTCCCTTCAGCGCGTCGGGCACGGGCGTGTCGGCCAGCTGTCTGGAGAGCACCAGCACGGGCCGGTCATAAGGCCATGCGTCAAAGGTCAGCACTTTCTCATAGCTGCCTCTGCCCATCACTATCCACTCTTTGTCCGCGATGAACGCCGCATAGCCATGATCTTCAGTCGGATCATCGCGCTGCAGGAGCCAGTCGATATCATCATTGTGTCGGGCGATGTAACCATCAAGACTGGTTGCGATAAAAACGTGTGTGGTGACCATAAGGTTCTCCGTATTCCTGCGAAACCAAAAGACTGACGCCTCAGCGGGCTGTAGCGGAATGAGAAAATTGTTTGCGGTACTGGGCCGGGGAAATCGCGAACTGCTGGCGAAAGTGATGACGCAGCGTCGATGCCTGGCCAAACCCGGTCTGTTCCGCGATGCTGTCGATACTTAAACGACTGCTTTCCAGATAATCTTTCGCCCGCAGCAGGCGCTCATTGAGTAACCAGCGGGCAGGCGTCGTTCCTGTTGCCGCCTCGAAGCGACGAAGAAACGTGCGCTGACTCATACCGACACGACGCGCCAGCGAGTCGACGCTGTGCGGCTCGGTAAGATGCGTGTGCAGAAAATCAAACAGCTGGCCGAGGCGCTGGCTTTCCCGCAGCTGCGCCACCGGGCGGCTCAGCTGTTGCGGCTGAGAGCCATCCCGGTGTGGGGGAATGACCAGCCGCCGCGCCACGCTGTTAGCGGTTTCCATTCCATAATCCCTTCGTACAACGTGAAGGCAGAGATCGATCCCCGCCGCGCTGCCTGCAGAAGTCAGGATATCGCCTTCGTCCTGGTAGAGCACATCCTCAACCACGTCGATGTCAGGGTAGCGGGCTTTAAGCGTCTCAATGTAGCGCCAGTGCGTCGTGGCTTTGCGCCCGTTGAGCAGCCCCGTAGCGGCCAGCACAAATACGCCCGAACAGATGGACAGCAGCTGGCATCCTCGCGCGCTGGCCTGACGTAATGCCTCGCTGAGTGCGTCCGGAACCGACGAGTCCAGCCCACGCCAGCCGGGAACCACAATCAGGTCCGCAGACGCAAGCAGGCTTAAATCACCATCGGTGACGATACGGATCCCGCCTGTTGCCCGAAGTTCACCGCTATCCACGCTCGCCACCGCAAAACGATACCATTCATCGCCCAGCTCGGGACGTGGCAGACCGAAGATCTCCACCGCTACGCCAAACTCAAAGGTACACAGGCCGTCATAGGCCAGCACCACCACCTGCGGGCGGGCAATTTGTCTTAAGTTTGTCATCTTTTTGCTGTTTTCTGGCATAAGCGAGCGCATTCACGTGCTGAATTTCTGGATAGAGTAGTGTTAACACAAACGCCAAAGATGAGGAAGGATCATGAGCTATGTTACTGAATTTCCGGCTGCCGAGCCGCAGGAAGCCATCACCCATTTTCTGCGTCGCCTGAGCGTAGAAACCGACTGCGCCGATGTGCATCACGCCATCGCCAATAATGAGCAGGACTTTGTTTTGCTGCACGTGGTGGGGAGCCCGGAGCAGTTTGCCCGTCGCCATGTGCCGGGCGCTCTGCATATGCCGTGGAGCCAGATGACCGCTGAGCGCATGGCCCAATGGCCTGAAGGGACGCTGTTCGTCGTCTACTGCGCGGGGCCGCACTGTAACGGCGCGGACAGAGCCGCGCTGAAGCTGGCGCGTCTCGGGCTGCCGGTCAAAATCATGCTCGGTGGGGTCACCGGCTGGGAAGATGAACGCTACGCGTTTGCAAGCAGCGAAACCACTGCCGCGCTGTGAAGATGAATTTTTTTCAAGACCCGTGAAATTTTCTCGTTTGCCGGCACCGGGGAGGTATGACATTGTTTTTGGACATTTAGACATCCAGAAGTCTAAAAGTTCAAATAATGAATTATCACTGCGGGCAATTATTGCCGGCAGACTGAGGAGATTTCCATGCAACGACACCACGCCCCGTACCGCGCCGACGTAGTCGGCAGTTTTTTACGTCCGGATGCCATCAAGCAGGCTCGCCTGCAATTTGCCAGCGGCGAGATTGACGCGAGACAGCTTCGCGCGGTGGAGGACGAAGCCATTCGCCACGTCGTTGAGCAGCAGTGCGCGTGCGGCCTGCATGTCGTGACCGACGGTGAGTTTCGCCGTGCCTGGTGGCACTTCGACTTCTTCGACGGTCTGCAGGGCGTTGAGCGTTACGATTCGCAGCAGGGCATCCAGTTTAACGGCGTGCAAACCAAAGCCCACGGCGTGCGCGTCACCGGCAAACTGGGCTTTGGCGAGCACCCGATGCTGGACGATTTCCGCTATCTGAAAAGCATCAGCGGTAACGCCCAGCCAAAAATGACCATTCCCAGCCCGAGCGTGCTGCATTTCCGCGGCGGTCGCAAAGACATTGATGCGACGGTGTATCCGGACCTGAACGTCTATTTCGACGATCTGGCGACCACCTGGCGCGACGCGATTCGCGCATTCTATGATGCAGGCTGCCGTTACCTGCAGCTGGACGATACCGTATGGGCCTACCTCTGTTCGGACGATCAGCGTCGTCAGATCCGCGAGCGCGGCGACGATGCCGATGAGCTTGCACGTATCTATGCCCGCGTCCTGAACAAGGCGCTGGAGGGCAAGCCGGACGATCTGACCATCGGGCTGCACGTCTGCCGCGGTAACTTCCGCTCCACCTGGATTTCCGAAGGCGGCTACGAGCCGGTGGCGGAAGTGCTGTTCGGAACGGTCAACGTTGATGCCTTCTTCCTGGAATACGATAACGACCGCAGCGGGGATTTCGCGCCATTGCGCTTTGTTCGCCCGGGCAAGCAGCAGGTGGTGCTGGGTCTTATCACCACGAAAAACGGCGAGCTGGAGAATCCGGAGGGAATCAAAGCCCGTCTGGAAGAGGCGGCGAAATACGTGGCGAAAGAGCAAATTTGCCTCAGCCCGCAGTGCGGCTTTGCCTCGACCGAAGAGGGCAACAGCCTGAGCGAAACCCAGCAGTGGGAAAAAGTCCGGCTGGTGACGCAGATCGCCAGCGAAGTCTGGTAAAACCTTCCTCCTCAGCGCTGCATTATAAAAGTGCAGCGCTGTGCCATTCTGAGACGTTCTCTTTACATCCTGCGCTCCCCTCCCGGAAATAGCGCTATCTCCATTCTGGCATTCTTTTTGCTCCTGCTTCGCTGACACATTTATTTCAGCGTCCACGCCGTAACGGACGTTTTCGCACAGCGTTCTTTTTCAGGAGTGAAAATATGCACCGTCGTACCTTATTAAAAGCCTTTGCGTTATCCGCGTCCGTCGTGGCGATGGGAATGAGTTTTGGCGTGCAGGCGGCCGATACCATCAAAGTGGGGATCATGCATTCTCTTTCCGGCACGATGGCTATCTCCGAGACCCCGCTTAAAGATGTCGCCCTGATGACCATCGATGAGATCAACGCCAAAGGCGGCGTGCTGGGCAAGAAACTGGAGCCGGTAGTGGTGGATCCGGCCTCAAACTGGCCGCTGTTTGCCGAGAAGGCCCGACAGCTGCTGAGCCAGGATAAAGTGGCGGTGGTATTCGGCTGCTGGACCTCGGTTTCGCGCAAATCCGTACTGCCGGTCTTTGAGGAGCTGAACGGCCTGCTGTTCTATCCGGTGCAGTATGAAGGCGAGGAAATGTCGCCAAACGTGTTCTATACCGGCGCGGCGCCGAACCAGCAGGCCATCCCGGCGGTTGAATACCTGATGAGCGAAGACGGCGGCGCGGCGAAACGCTTCTTCCTGCTGGGTACTGACTACGTTTATCCGCGCACCACCAACAAGATCCTGCGCGCGTTCCTGCATTCGAAAGGGGTGGAGGATAAGGATATCGAAGAGGTTTACACCCCGTTCGGCCATAGCGACTACCAGACCATCGTCGCCAACATCAAGAAATTCTCCGCGGGTGGCAAAACCGCCGTGGTGTCGACCATCAACGGCGACTCCAACGTGCCGTTCTACAAAGAGCTGGCGAACCAGGGTCTGAAGGCGACCGACGTGCCGGTGGTGGCGTTCTCCGTGGGCGAAGAAGAGCTGCGCGGTATCGACACCAAACCGCTGGTCGGCAACCTGGCCGCGTGGAACTACTTTGAATCCGTGGATAACCCGACCAACCAGGCCTTCGTCGCGGATTACAAAGCCTATGCGAAGGCGCACAAGCTGCCGAACGCCGATACCGTGGTGACCAACGACCCGATGGAAGCTACCTATGTGGGCATCCATATGTGGGCGCAGGCGGTGGAAAAAGCGGGGACTACCGACGTGGATAAAGTCCGTGCGGCGATGGCCGGTCAGTCCTTTAAGGCGCCGTCAGGCTTTACGCTTACCATGGATGCCACCAACCATCATCTGCATAAGCCGGTCATGATCGGTGAAATCGAAGGTAACGGCCAGTTCAACGTGGTATGGCAGACGGAACAGCCGGTACGCGCCCAGCCGTGGAGCCCGTTCATCGCCGGAAATGACAAAAAGCCCGACCAGCCGATGAAAACCGCCAGCAACTAAGCCATTACCGCAGGGAGAAACGTCATGAACGCCATGCGCATGTTCATCGCTATTGTATGGCTTTCCGGACTGCTGCCAGGGATGGTGCAGGCATCGGATGCCGATCTTTTTGTTGCCGCCAGCCGTAGCCAGCAGGCGGATTTGTTGACGCAGTGGGCCGCCGCGCCGGATGCCGCCAGGCTTCCGCTGCTTCAGTCCCTGCAGAAGGAAAATCTGTATGCCGACAGTCAAAAGCACGCCTTTGCGCAGCGTAACGGGCAAATGGTGTCGCTTGGGGACGCCCGTGCGGCAGAAGCGCCAACCAAAGCCGTTCGTCTGACGAACCGGCTGCGCGTGCTGGCTGCGACCGCCATCGCCACCCATCAGCTGGTGAGTGACAGTGTCACCGAGAGGCGGACGGCTGCGCGTCAGCTGCAGCGCGATGCCCAGCCCGGTATGCTCGCTTTTCTGGAAAAACGTGTGAACGATGAAACGGACGCCGTGGCGCGTCAGGCGCTGCTGCTGGCGGTCGCGAACCTCCAGCTGGCAAGCCCGCAGCCGGAAGTGCGCCGCAAGGCCGTCGAACTATTAGGTCAGTCCGACGATCCGGACGTACAGTCGAGGCTCACTCCGTTTACCCAGCCAGACACTGAGCCGGATGGCGGCGTGCGCGCGGCCGCAGGAGAGAGTCTTAGCCAGATCCAGCATCGGCTGATGTGGGGCGATCTGCTGGGCCAGGCGTTTATGGGGCTCTCCCTCGGGTCGGTGCTGCTGCTGGCCGCGCTGGGGCTGGCTATCACCTACGGCCTGCTGGGCGTCATTAATATGGCGCACGGCGAGATGCTGATGCTGGGGGCATATGCCACCTGGATGGTGCAGCAGGTGATGGCCGGGCTTGCGCCCCAGTGGCTGGCGCTCTATCCCGTTATCGCCTTGCCGGTCGCGTTCTGCCTGACGGCGGGCATTGGAATGGTGCTGGAGCGCACGGTGATCCGTCATCTGTACGGTCGTCCGCTGGAAACGCTGCTGGCGACGTGGGGCATCAGCCTGATGCTCATCCAGCTGGTGCGCATGACCTTTGGCGCCCAGAACCTCGAGGTGGCGAACCCGGCCTGGCTCTCCGGCGGGGTGCAGGTTTTTGCCAACCTGACGCTGCCGTGGAACCGCATTGTGGTGCTGGGCTTCGTGCTGCTGGTGCTGTTCTTTACCTGGCTCATTCTGAATAAAACCCGTCTGGGGCTCAACGTGCGGGCGGTGACGCAAAACCGCAGCATGGCCGCCTGCTGCGGGGTACCGACAGGGCGCGTCGATATGCTGGCGTTCGGGCTTGGCTCCGGGATTGCGGGGTTAGGCGGCGTGGCGTTATCGCAGCTCGGTAACGTCGGGCCGGAGCTGGGCCAGGGCTATATCATCGACTCCTTCCTTGTGGTGGTGCTCGGAGGCGTAGGCCAGCTGGCTGGCAGCGTGGCCGCGGCGTTTGGTCTGGGGATCTTTAATAAAATCCTTGAACCACAGATGGGGGCGGTGCTGGGCAAGATCGTGATTCTGGTGGCGATCGTGCTGTTTATTCAAAAACGCCCGCAGGGGCTGTTTGCGCTGAAAGGGAGGGTGATTGACTGATGAGCCAGCCGCTGACCTTAACGCTGGCGCGCAAAGCGCCACGCACTACGTATATTGCAGGCAGCCTGCTGGTGGTGTGCTTGCTGATATTGCCGTTTTTCGCCTTACTGCCTGCGACGCATCCGCTGGCGCTGTCAACCTGGATGCTGACGCTGACTGGCAAGATCCTCTGCTATGCCATCGTTGCGGTGGCGCTGGATCTGGTATGGGGCTACGCCGGGATGCTCTCTCTCGGGCACGGCATCTTTTTCGCCCTGGGCGGCTACGCGATGGGCATGTACCTGATGCGCCAGGCCGCGGGTGACGGTCTGCCCGCGTTTATGTCGTTTCTTTCCTGGAGCGAGCTGCCGTGGTTCTGGTGGGGAACCCAGCATTTTACCTGGGCGCTGGTGCTAATTGTGCTGGTGCCGGGGCTGCTGGCGCTGGTGTTTGGCTGGTTCGCCTTCCGCTCGAAGATCAAAGGGGTCTATTTTTCGATCATGACCCAGGCGCTGACCTATGCCGGGATGCTGTTGTTCTTTCGCAACGAAACCGGCTTTGGCGGCAATAACGGCTTTACCGGCTTCACCACGCTGCTCGGGTTTACGGTAACGGAAACGACGACTCGTATCGCGCTGTTTCTGGCGACCGTGCTGTTGCTGCTCCTGGCCCTGGGCTGCGGATTTGCGCTGGCGAAGAGCAAGTTTGGCCGCATTCTGACCGCCGTTCGCGACGCCGAAAACCGCCTGACGTTTTGCGGCTACGATCCGCGCGGGTTCAAGCTGCTGGTGTGGACGCTCTCTGCCGTGCTGTGCGGTCTGGCGGGGGCGCTCTATGTCCCGCAGGTGGGCATTATCAACCCGGGCGAAATGTCGCCGACAAACTCGATAGAGGCCGCCATCTGGGTTGCGCTGGGCGGGCGCGGCACGCTGGTGGGGCCGGTGATTGGCGCGGCGCTGGTTAACGGGGCGAAAAGTTTCTTCACCGTCGCGATGCCGGAATACTGGCAGCTGTTTCTGGGGCTGATTTTTATCGCCGTTACGCTGTTTTTACCGCGCGGCGTCTACGGACTGTTTCGTAAGGGAGAAAAATAATGCAGCCAGCCGAAGGGTTATTCACCCGCCAGCTGCCCGGCGATCGCTACCGGGACCAGACTGATCCTGTACTTCAGCTTGAATCCATTAACGTTAATTTTGACGGATTTCAGGCCCTGACCGATCTCTCGCTGAATATCGGCGTGGGCGAGCTGCGCTGCGTGATCGGTCCCAACGGGGCCGGTAAAACCACGCTGATGGACGTCATCACCGGCAAAACGCGTCCAGAGAGCGGCAGGGCGATTTACGACCAGTCCATCGACCTGACAGCGCTGGAGCCTGCGGCCATCGCCCGCCAGGGCATCGGGCGTAAATTCCAGAAGCCCACGGTCTTTGAGGCGCTGACGGTGTGGGAAAACCTGGAGATCGCGATGAAAAGCGATAAGTCCGTCTGGGCGAGCCTGCGGGCAAAACTCAACGGCGCGCAGCGCGACCGGATCGATGAGATGCTGCTTTTACTTCGGCTGACCGGCGAGCGCGACCGCCGCGCCGGGCTGCTTTCCCATGGACAAAAGCAGTTTCTGGAGATCGGCATGCTGCTGGTGCAGGACCCGCATCTTCTGCTGCTGGATGAACCCGCAGCCGGGATGACCGACGCGGAAACGGAATACACCGCAGAGCTGTTCAAAACGCTGGCAGGCAAGCATTCCCTGATGGTTGTTGAGCACGATATGGGCTTTGTCGAAACCATCGCCGACCGCGTCACGGTGCTGCATCAGGGGCGGGTGCTGGCGGAAGGTTCACTTCGCGAGGTGCAGGCCAACGAGCAGGTGATTGAGGTCTATCTGGGACGTTAAGGAGCGATGATGTTACAGGTTAATGAACTGAATCAATATTACGGCGGCAGCCATATCCTGCGCGGCGTCAGCTTTGAGGCTGTAACCGGCGAAGTCACCTGCCTGCTGGGGCGCAACGGCGTAGGGAAAACCACGCTGCTGAAGTGTCTGATGGGGCTGATCCCGGCCAAAACCGGGGAGGTTATCTGGCAGGGAAAAACGATCACCCACAGTAAACCGCACCAGCGGGTGCAGTCTGGCGTGGCGTATGTCCCGCAGGGACGGGAGATTTTCCCGCGCCTGAGCGTAGAGGAGAATCTCCTGATGGGGCTGTCGCGATTTTCCGCCCGCGAGGCGAAGCAGGTGCCGGAGGAGATCTGGCAGCTGTTCCCGGTGCTCAAAGAGATGAAGCATCGTCGCGGGGGGGACCTCTCCGGGGGACAACAGCAGCAGCTGGCGATTGGTCGCGCGCTGGCGAGCCGTCCGCAGCTGCTGATCCTGGATGAACCGACCGAAGGCATACAGCCTTCCGTTATTAAAGAGATCGGCCACGTGATCCGTACTCTGGCAAGCAGAGGCGACATGGCGATCCTGCTGGTGGAGCAGTTTTACGACTTTGCCGCCGAGCTGGCCGACAGCTATCTGCTGATGTCGCGCGGCACGATTATTCAGCGCGGGCGGGGTGAAAACATGGAGCAGGAGGGCGTTCGCGGCCTGGTTGCGATTTGAAATGTTATATTATAACATCCTCATTCTTATAAAACGGAATGAGGATGTTATCTTGGCTGAACATATTGGAAAATTTGCCATGACTCTGGGGGCGCTGCTGGTCAGCGGCCAGCTGTTTGCTCATTCGCACGGCCATCAGATGACCGAAGCGGAACAGAAGGCGGCGAACGGCGTGTTTGAGGATAAGGACGTGAAGGACAGAGCATTGTCTGACTGGGACGGGACCTGGCAGTCGGTCTATCCGTTCCTGCTCGATGGTTCGCTGGATCCGGTCTTTAAGCAGAAAGCGCAGAAGGATAAAAGCAAATCCTTTGACGAGGTGAAAGCCTACTACCGCACGGGCTATGCGACGGACGTGGATGCCATCGGCATCGAAAATAACGTGATGGAATTCCATCAGGGCAAAGCGGTCAGCCGCTGTCAGTATGATTACAGCGGCTACAAAATTCTGACCTACGCGTCAGGTAAGAAAGGCGTTCGCTATCTGTTTGAGTGTAAGGACGCCGCTAGCAAGGCGCCGAAGTTCGTGCAGTTCAGCGACCACACCATCGGGCCGAAAGCCTCTTCGCACTTCCACATTTTCATGGGCAATACCTCCCACGAGGCACTGCTGAAAGAGATGGATAACTGGCCGACCTATTACCCGAATGAGATGTACAAAGAGCAGGTGGTGGAGGAGATGTTGCACCACTGATGCTTTATTGCCGGGTGGCGGCTTTGCCTTACCCGGCCTGCATTCGCTACGCCGCTTTGGGTGACTCGCACCAGGCCTTCACGCTCATCCCACGCAGAATCATCAGCCAGGCCATGACGATGGCGACCATCATGATCGCAAACAAGGACCAGTGCGGCAGATTGGTCAGGATAATACCGGTGATCATCGGGTTTGCCGCCGCGCCGAGCCAGCCCAGCGCCTGGGCGGAGAAATAGCTCGCCTTCATACCCGGTGGGGCAATGTTGTCGATCAGCATGTATTCACCCGGTGCATAGATAATCTCCCCCAGCGTGAAAATGGCGGCAGCGATGCCCCAGTAAACCAGGTTTTCCCCGGAGAGCATAAAGCCGCCCAGCCCCAGGATAAAAAACAGGGTGGCGAGGGTCATCAGCGGGCGAATATTGCTGGCTGAGATCTTGCGGCCCAGCGCATATTGCAGCGTCACCACCACGGCGGCGTTGACGGGCAGCACCACGGCGACCACCTTTTCGGCGAAATCACTGTCCGCATGCGCGGCCAGAACGTATTGCGAAATACAGCTCGCGAACGACCCGCCCACGTACGACGCCAGCAGGCCAGAGAGCGTGTACCAGAACAGCGCGCGGTCTTTCAGCAATACCGATGGCTGCCACGGCGTCTTCTCCTCTGCGGTATCTAACGCCACGCTTTTCTGTACAAAGAAATGGATAAAGCCCAGCGGCAGGGCGGCGCAAAAGGCCGCCAGCCAGAACGGCAGCTGCAGGCTGTACATCACCAGCAGGGTGCCAATCGGCGGGCCGACCGTCCAGCCAATGTTCAGGAAGCTGTAGTTAAGCGAGAAGACCCGCGCCTTCTGGCTGGAGGTGAGCACGTCGGAGAACCAGGCTTTCAGCACCGTCGAAAAGACGGAGTAGGCGCAGTTGATCAGCGCAAAGAACAGCACCACCAGCGTGACGTTATTGACCAGCGGGATCGCCACAAAGCCGGCGATAAACGCCACGATCGCGATCAGCATGTAGCGTTTTTTATCAAACTTATCGGCCAGAATGCCAAATCCCAGGCTGAATACCACGCCAATGGTCAGCGCCACGGTCAGGGCATAACCAATATTCTCAACGCTCATGCTGTAGACGCGCGTGAGATAAATGGTCATGAACGGCAGCGTTGCCCCTCTACCGATGGTTAACAACAATGACGATGCCAGCAGCGCTGCGGTTGAGCGCCTGAGAGATGGTTTCATATTCCTGCCCGACAGTTGCTTATGCTTTTATTAGATGTGTGTTAACAGGATTACCATGACATAAGGGGCTTGTATAGCGCCTGATTTATCCCTAAGTGCTTCAGCTGCCAGCCAGAATTAATGATCTTCTCGCAGTGTGCTTTTTTCTGTTACCTTGAAGTGTTAACAAATTATTAATAATTCAGGGGCAGGGTATGACGCGTAAAGACGGGCTGCTGGCTTTGCTGGTGGTCGTAGTATGGGGGCTTAATTTTGTGGTCATTAAGCTGGGGCTGCACAACATGCCGCCGCTGATGCTGGCCGGTTTACGCTTTATGCTGGTCGCTTTTCCGGCCATCTTCTTTGTGGCGCGTCCAAAGATCCCCTTTAAACTGCTGCTGGGCTACGGTCTGACCATTAGCTTTGGCCAGTTCGCGTTTCTCTTTTGCGCCATCAAGTTCGGTATGCCGGCGGGTCTTGCCTCGCTGGTGTTACAGGCGCAGGCGTTCTTTACCATTATTCTCGGGGCGTTTGTGTTTGGCGAGCGCCTGCAGGGCAAACAGCTGGCGGGGATCACCCTGGCGGTGTTCGGCGTGCTGGTGCTGATCGAGGCCAGCCTGAATGGTCAGCATGTGGCGCTGCTCGGGTTTATGTTGACGCTGGCGGCTGGGCTGAGCTGGGCCTGTGGGAATATCTTCAACAAGCTGATCATGCAGCACGAGGCGCGCCCGGCGGTGATGTCGCTGGTGGTCTGGAGTGCGCTGATCCCGGTTATCCCGTTTCTGCTGGCGTCGTGCATTCTGGACGGTCCGGCGGTGATGCTGAACAGCCTTGTCGACATTGATATGACCACGATCCTTTCTCTTGTCTATCTGGCCTTTGTCGCCACCATTGTGGGCTACGGGATCTGGGGATCGCTGCTGGGGCGTTATGAAACCTGGCGCGTCGCGCCGTTATCCCTGCTGGTGCCGGTGGTAGGACTTGCCAGTGCGGCGATATTGCTGGATGAAACGCTGAGCGCGCTGCAGCTGTTGGGCGCCGTGCTGATCATGGCCGGGCTGTATATTAACGTCTTTGGTCTGCGGGTGCGTCGGGCGACGCGGGTAAGCGAAAAGGCATAAAAAAAGCCCCGCGTCTGCGGGGCAAAAACGAATCAGAAGCCGTGCTGATTATAATAAGGCACGCCTAATTCGTCGGATTTGTCGCTACCAGCACCCATGTGGTTGAAATCATAAGGCGACTGGTCATGTGCTGACGGCAAAATCATCGAATCAGGATTATTTTGCTGCGTTGCACGAGGGGTTTGCTCCGCGAAGGTCTGGCTGGAGAACAGCACCAGCAAGGCGAGGGCGGCGGAGGCGATAGCTTTCATGATTTCCTCGGTTACGTCTGTTACAGGCGATAATTAACTACAGTGTTTTAACGGATACAGGTATCGGGATTCGCCCGGCACGCTGGTGATTCGGTACTTATGAGGCGGCACGTCAAAATAGTTTTTGAAAGTACGCGTCAGGGTTTGCTGCGATTCAAAGCCGTAACGCTCCGCCAGATAAAGGATCGGCTCGTTGCTTTCTTTCAGTTTCTGGGCAATTTCCGTCAGCTTGCGGCTGCGAATATATTGACCTAATGAATGGCCGGTCTCTTTTTTGAACATCCGTTGCAGGTGCCATTTGGAGTAACCCGAACGCTCTGACACTTTTTCAAGGGAGAGCGGCGATTCCAGGTTATCCTCGATCCAGTCCAAAATGCTATGAATGGTGATAGCGTCAGTATTGCGTCTGGACATCGTCATACCTCTTTTTTCTGTTTACGGCAGGATTTTCTTCAGCAGAAGCTCAAGGGTTGCCACTTCATCTGCCGTTAAGTTTTTTGTTAGTTCCTGATGCAGTGTTTGTCCTACTAATTGATGACATTTCTCGCACATGGCCGCGCCATCGCTGGTTAGCTTCACCAGTACGCCGCGTTTGTCATTCGGGTTAGGGCTTCGTTCTATCCATCCTTTGCAGACGAGACGATCGAGCATGCGGGTTAACGCACCCAGATCGACAGAGAGCACCTTTTTGAGCTCAACCGGCGTGATACACACTTCGCAGCGAATGGAACACAGCACTTTGAACTGTGTTGCGGTGATATCCAGCGGTGACAGGTAGTCATTGAGCAGGCGATCTTTTTTCTGATTGACCATATGAATAAGACGACCCAGCGGAACAACGTCGTTAAAGATATCACTGGTGCTTTTCAAAATGGTTGCCCTGGCAAGTAGTTAGTCACGGCAGATATTATTGCTCAGGCAAGTATAAGTCAACTGAATGAACCAGCCGATGCCACGAATTGCTAAAACGTTTCATGAACTTTTTTTAAGGTGTTTCAAATCATAGAGATAACTTCCTGTTATCTTTTCAGAAGGAAAATAATCGTTACGTTGCGCCCATGGCTGAATGTCACACTTTCCCCCTATAATTGCTGTGTTAAATATGGATAAGGACGACAACGCACTATGTTGGATTTAATAAAAGCAATCAGCCTTGGGCTGGTGGTCTTGCTGCCGTTGGCTAACCCGTTAACGACGGTAGCGCTGTTCCTCGGGCTGGCAGGGAACATGAACAGCGCCGAGCGCAACCATCAGTCGATGATGGCCTCGGTGTATGTGTTTGCCATCATGATGGTGGCTTATTACGCCGGACAGGTGGTGATGAATACCTTCGGGATTTCCATCCCTGGCCTGCGTATCGCCGGTGGGCTGATTGTGGCCTTCATTGGTTTCCGCATGCTGTTCCCGGCGCAAAAAGCGCATGAGTCGCCGGAAGCGACCAGCAAATCGGAAGAGCTGGAAACCGAACCGAGTGCGAATATTGCCTTTGTGCCGATTGCCATGCCCAGTACGGCGGGGCCGGGTACCATCGCGATGATCATCAGCTCCGCGTCGACGGTGCGCGACAGCGCAACGTTCCCGGACTGGGTGCTGACGGTGGCACCGCCGCTGATTTTTGCGATTATCGGGGTTATCGTGTGGGCGTCGCTGCGCAGCTCCGGCGCCATTATGCGCTGGGTAGGCAAGGGCGGTATCGAGGCGATTTCTCGTCTGATGGGCTTCTTACTGGTCTGTATGGGCGTGCAGTTTATTATTAACGGCGTGCTGGAGATTATTAAGACCTATCATTGATGTGATTGCCGGGTAAGCGCAGCGCTGCCCGGCATAAATAAACCTTACCCGTGCTGCCCCTGTTCCTCCAGCGCCACCGGCCACTTACGGAAGATGAGCACTGACCAGATCAGCGCCACCAGTGCCGGAATGGCACCCAGATAGCCAATCGCCGACATCGACACGTGCAGTATGACCTGATTTCCCACCAGCGCACCCGCGCCAATGCCGAGATTGAAAATCCCCGAGAACAGCGACATGGCGACATCCGTTGCATCCGGTGCCAGGGCCAGGACTTTCACCTGCATGCCGAGACCAATAATCATGATCGCCACGCCCCAGAACAGGCTGAGGATTGCCAGATGGCTTTCGCTGCCCGCGGCAGGCATCAGCAACAGCAGGCAGGCCAGCAGCAGACCAATAGCGCAGCTCACCAGCGTCGAGGCATGCCGGTTACCCAGCTTGCCGAACAGCACGCTGCCAATAATGCCCGCGCCGCCGAGGATCAGCAGTAATACGGTGGCAAAGTTGGCGCTAAAGCCCGCTACCACCTGCACAAACGGTTCAATGTAGCTGTACGCCGTGTAGTGTGCCGTCACGACGATGGCGGTCAGCAGGTAGATACTCAGCAGCGCAGGGCGACGCATCAGCAGCGGCAGGCTTTTCAGCGAGCCGGAATGTTCGCTCGGCAGCGCGGGCAGAAGTTTAATCAGACACACCAGCGTCACCAGCGCGCCCATGCCGATAGCGAAGAAGGTGGTACGCCAGCCGAAGTATTGCCCCACGATGCGGCCAATCGGGAGACCCAGCACCATCGCCAGTGCGGTACCGGTGGCAATCAGGCTCAGCGCCTGGGCGCGTTTACCCGCCGGTGCGAGTCGAATAGCCAGCGAGGCGGTGATCGACCAGAACACTGCATGGGCAAAGGCAATGCCGATGCGGCTAATGACCAGCACCGTAAAATTCCACGCCATAAACGACAGTACGTGGCTTGCAATAAACAAGACAAACAGGCCGATCAACAGCCTGCGTCGCTCCATCTGGCTGGTCAGCAGCATAAACGGCAGGGACATCAGCGCCACTACCCAGGCGTAGATGGTCAACATAATGCCTACCTGAGCCGTTTCCATCTGAAAACTTTCAGCGATGTCAGACAACAGCCCAACCGGCACAAATTCTGTGGTGTTAAAAATAAACGCGGCAATGGCCAGCGTGACCACGCGTAGCCACGCAACCCTGCGGGAAACTGTGTTCGTTGTCATAGGGATGTCGGAGATTCGTTGCTGAAAAGAAGAGGAGACGATCTTAAAACGTTGAACGGCGAAAACTCAACCATTATGTGATGCAGATCTCAATATTTACCTTATGAAAGCGGTAGCCGGGAACGCTGTTTTCATTGAATATAAAAGAACAACACAATAAAAACAGGCGGTAAGACAATGCAGGAGATTGATTTTTATCTGGTCGATGCGTTCAGCAATATCACGTTCGGCGGCAACCCGGCTGCCGTTTGTCCGCTCAAGGAATGGTTGCCCGATGAGACCTTGCTGAAGATGGCGCAGCAGCATAATCAGTCGGAAACGGCTTTTTTCGTCTGCACTAAAGGGGGCATTGAGCTACGCTGGTTTACCACCCTTACCGAAGTCAATCTCTGCGGCCACGCCACCCTTGCCGCTGCGTACGTTCTGTATAATGAACTGGATTACCCCGACTCGCGGATCCACTTTGACACCGCCTCTGGTCGCCTGACGGTAACCCGGGAGGGGGAATGGATGACGCTGGACTTCCCGGCATGTCCAACCCATCAAGAGACACCTCCGCCGGAGATGCTCTCGGCGCTGGGTATCAGCCGCTACGTTGAAGCCCGTAAGGGGCGCGCCTGGCTGATCGTGCTGGAAAATCGCCAGCAGGTCGAGGCGCTTGCGCCACACTTTTCGGCGATGACGCCGGGCGAGCATAAGGTAAGCGTGACGGCGCGCGGCGAGGGGGAATACGATTTTGTCAGCCGCTTTTTCTCCCCCGGCGTTTCCGTTCCGGAAGACCCGGTCACCGGCTCCGCGCACACGATGCTGATCCCGTACTGGGGTGAACAGTTGGGGAAAACAGCCATGCTTGCCCGTCAGGTTTCCGCGCGCGGCGGCGACGTGCGCTGTGAGCTGAAAGGCTCGCGCGTGCTGATGAGCGGACAGGCTTCACTTTATCTGAAAGGCACAGTTTTTCTGCGCTAAATACCCATAACAAGAGAGGAAGAGACAATGCAGGAAATTGATTTTTATCTGGTGGATGCCTTCAGCGACAAAACATTTGGCGGCAACGCGGCAGCGGTATGTCCTCTGGAAGAGTGGCTGCCGGACGAGACGCTGCTCAAAATGGCGCAGCAGCATAACCAGTCTGAAACCGCCTTTTTCGTGCGCACCGACGGCGGGTTTGAGCTGCGCTGGTTCACCACGCTGGATGAAATTAACCTCTGCGGTCACGCTACGCTTGCCGCATCGCACGTCATTTTCGAATACCTTGATTATCCGCATACCGAAATCACCTTCACCACGCGCTTCGTGGGCGAGCTTACGGTGAAACGCAGCGGCGACTGGCTGACGCTGAACTTCCCGGCGTGGTCAACGGAGGTTGTCGAGAACCCACCTGCGCTGCTGTTTAGCGCGCTGGGCATCACTGAGGCAAAAGAGGTGCGCGTCGGACGTGATTACCTGGTGGTGCTGGAGAGCCAGCAGCAGGTGGAAGCGTTAACGCCGGATATTGGGGCGCTGCTTCCGCTGGATAAAATGGTCTGCGTGACGGCGCCGGGAGAAGAATATGACTTCGTCAGCCGCTTCTTCTGCCCGGGCGAAGGGGTGCCGGAAGACCCGGTCACCGGATCTGCCCACAGCATGCTGATCCCTTACTGGAGCGAAAAGCTGGGCAAAACGTCGCTCAATGCCCGCCAGGTGTCACACCGTGGCGGAGATCTGCGCTGCGAGCTGAAGGGCGACCGCGTGCTCATAGGCGGTCAGGCCACCCTGTATCTGAAAGGGCGTGTCTTTTTGCGCTAACAGGGCGGAGCGATAAGTTAATACTATGAAGCCCCCTGGCAGGCCTGCGCTATGTTGAAATTTAGCCTCATAAAAAAGCAAGGAGCCTGCCATGTATTCCATTACCTCTGAATCTGCACGTCACCCGGACATTCTCAGCCTGATCGCGGCGCTTGACCGCTATCAGAGCGAACTCTATCCCGCTGAAAGTAATCATCTGCTCGATCTGGCTTCGCTGCCGGAAGCCTCGCTGATCCTGATGATCATTCGCGACCAGCAGCTTCAGGCCGTTGGCTGCGGCGCAATCGTGCTCAACGGCGACGGAACGGGCGAGATGAAGCGGGTTTATATCGATCCGGCCCATCGCGGGCAGCATCTCGGCGAGACGCTGCTGGCCGCCCTGGAAGATGAGGCCCTGAGCCGTCATTGCCACACGGTACGGCTGGAGACCGGTATTAAACAGCGCGCCGCGGTGCGTCTTTATGAACAGTGCGGATACGATTTACGCCCGGCGTTTGCCCCGTACGTTGACGACCCGCTCAGCCTGTTTATGGAGAAGGCGCTGGTTGAGGACGTTCGTTTAGCAGCGCTATAAAGGCCTCCAGCTGGCGGGTCATCGCCCCGCGTCGCCACACCAGCCAGGTGGTGAGCCAGCGCCAGTTTTCCGCCAGCGGCCAGGCTTCAATCTGATGATGCCCAGGCATACTCTCCAGCATTGAGCGCGGCATCAGCGCGATGCCTGCGCCCGCGATAACGCAGGCGAGCATGCCGTGATAGGACTCCATCTCATGAATGCGGCCGGGCGCGGCGCGGTCAGCATGAAACCAGCTCTCCAGGTGTCGACGGTACGAGCAGTTGGCGCGAAAAGCGTAAACGTCGCTGCCGCTAACCTGCGCGGCGCGTGCGACCTCCGCGTGCCCGGCAGGCGTGACCAGCATCATCTCCTCCCGATAGACCGGCATGCCTTCCAGCTCCGGGTGCGACAGCGGCCCGTCGACGAAGGCGGCGCTGAGGGTTCCCTCCAGTACGCCATCGATCATCGTCCCGGATGGCCCGGTAGAAAGGGCAAACTGGATGCGCGGATAGCGCTGGTTAAACTGCGCCAGCGTTTCAGGAATGCGCACGGCTGCGGTACTTTCCAGCGCGCCGAGGGCAAATAACCCCTGCGGCTCATCTCCCGCTACAACCATGCGCGCTTCATCCACCAGGGCGAGGATTTGCTTGCTGTAGCGCAGGAAGTTATGCCCGGCCGGGGATAAGCGCAAACGCTGGTTCTCACGAATAAACAGCTCAACGCCAAGATCGGCTTCCAGCTGGCGAATGCGGGTCGTCAGGTTAGACGGCACGCGATGCACCTTCTGCGCCGCCTGGGTGATACTGCCCGTCAGTGCGACGGCGTTAAACATTTCAAGCTGGGTTAAATCCATAATGTTCTCGTTTCGTGAATAAGGTGGTTAGTATTATTCATTTTTAAGAAATAGCAGAGTGAGCCACAATTAATCAACCAAAACACGTGGAGAACAACATGACTTATTCATCTGCTACACATGCCTTCTCTGTCAGCCCGGCCACGGGTGAAACCCTCTCAACCTGGCCTTGGGCGACGCCGGAACAGGTTGACCGCGCAATTTCTCAGTCCGACGCGGGGTACCGCCAGTGGCGTCGTGAAAGCGTTGCCCACAGGGCGCAAAAGCTGCGCGATCTCGGCGCAGCGCTGCGACACCGCGCGGAAGAGATGGCGCAGACGATCTCCCGTGAAATGGGCAAACCCATCCTGCAGGCGCGGGCGGAAGTGGCAAAATCCGCGGGTCTGTGCGACTGGTATGCCGAGCACGGCCCGGCGATGCTGCGTGCGGAGCCTACGCTGGTGGAAAACCAGAACGCGGTCATTGAATACCGTCCTCTGGGGCCGATTCTCGCGGTGATGCCGTGGAACTTCCCTCTCTGGCAGGTGCTGCGCGGCGCGGTGCCAATTCTGCTGGCCGGTAACAGCTATCTGCTCAAACACGCCCCCAACGTGCTCGGCTCTGCGGATCTTATCGCGCAGATCTTTGCGGATGCGGGTTTCCCAGAAGGCGTGTTCGGCTGGGTGAACGCCACCAATGACGGCGTCAGCCAGGCGATTAACGATCGTCGTATTGCGGCGGTGACCGTCACCGGCAGTGTGCGTGCCGGGGCAGCCATTGGTGCTCAGGCGGGGGCCGCGCTGAAAAAATGCGTGCTTGAGCTGGGTGGCTCAGACCCGTTCATCGTCCTCAACGATGCCGACCTGGATCTTGCCGTGAAGGCGGCGGTGGCGGGTCGCTATCAGAATACCGGGCAGGTGTGCGCGGCGGCCAAACGCTTTATTGTGGAAGAGGGTATTGCGAAGAACTTTACACAGCGCTTTGTCGATGCAGTTGCTGCGTTAAAGATGGGCGCGCCGGAAGAAGAAGAGAACTACCTGGGCCCGATGGCGCGGTTTGACCTGCGCGATGAACTGCATCAGCAGGTGCAGGCCACGCTTGCAGAAGGGGCAACGCTGCTGCTGGGCGGAGAGAAGATCGGCGGTGAGGGGAACTATTACGCGCCAACCGTGCTGGCGAACGTTACCCCGTCGATGACGGCGTTCTGTCAGGAGCTGTTTGGTCCGGTCGCGGCCATTACGGTCGCGAAAGACGCGGATCACGCCCTGACGCTTGCCAACGACAGCGACTTTGGCCTGTCTGCGACGGTCTTCACCGCTGACGCAGAGCTTGCGGATAAATTCTCGCGCGAGCTGGAGTGCGGCGGCGTGTTTATCAACGGCTATAGCGCCAGCGATGCGCGCGTGGCCTTCGGCGGCGTGAAGAAAAGCGGCTTTGGACGCGAGCTTTCCCACTTTGGGTTGCACGAGTTCTGTAACGCGCAGACGGTATGGAAGGATCGCGTGTAATCCTTAATTTCGGCCCTCATCGCGAGGGCCGTTGTCACTAATCTGCAATGGTTCTGTCATTTTCATTTCGTAGACTCGCTCGCGTCTAACGCATTGTAAATGAAGCCAATTATGAACCTAACGCAAATTTTTCGCCGTATTGCGCAGCGTCTCACTCCCCGTCACTTTGGCCTGTTGACGGGGATCTTTTGTATTATTGGCCTTTTCTCCGCGCTGCAGCTCTCCTCGTCATTTCTGCTTAACGCCTCCCTGAACGACGCCCAGCGCAACGAGCAGCAAAACCTTCTGGCATGGCAGCAGCAGAGCAAGCTGGATCAGGCCCGTGTTTCCCTGCTGGCGGCAAGCGATTTGCTTAACCGGTCCGGCGTCTGGTTTATGCAGGATAAAGAGACCGGCTCCGACGGGAGCTGGCATAGCCTGATGGATGATGCGCAAAAGGCGCTGAAGGTTTCTCAGCAGGCATGGAAGGCCTGGCTGGCGCTGAATCCGCCGAAAGACGACGCGCTGGTGAACAGCTATCAACTTTTCTACGGCGCGATCGAAGAGCAGGCTGAAGGTCTGGTCAAAACCAACACCATCGACGCTTTTTTTGCCGTCCCGGCGCAGGCGTTTCAGACGGATTTTAACGACAACTATGCGCGCTATCAGCAGGCAAGCGAGAAGCTGGCCATGCAGGGGCGCCAGAGCCTCATGGCACAGCTATCCGGCCTGCAAACGTTGTTCCTGTTTGCGCCTGTGCTGTTGCTCGCCATCGCGGTTATCGTGTGGTTCGGCATGTCGAGATGGGTGATTACGCCGCTTCGTCGGCTCATCGCGCATATCAACCGGCTGGCAGCAGGGGATCTCTCCGGCACGCCGCCCAACGTCATGCGCTTCAACCGGGAGATAGGGCAGCTCAGCGACAGTATCGCCACGATGCAGCACGGCCTGCAGCAGCTGGTGACGCAGGTCAGCCATGCCACCGCCACGATGGTGGAAAACATCGGCTCCCTGGCGGAGGGTAACCAGAAGCTGTATCAGCAGTCAGCGCGTCAGGCGAAAGAGCTTGAGGATGTGACGGCGCATATCGCGTCGCTGGAAAGCCATGTGGAAGGGAATACCGGCTATGCCAGGCTCGCCAGCTCGCGGGCCGATGAGGCGCGCCAGGCCGCCGTGGGCGGCGACCAGATAATGTTAACCGTAAACGCGTCCATGCAGGCGATCGTCGACCGATCGTCTGAGATGCGCGGGATCGTGGCGATGATCGACAGCGTGGCGTTTCAGACCAACATCCTGGCGCTCAATGCCGCCATCGAAGCTGCCCATGCAGGAAACCAGGGACGCGGGTTTGCCGTCGTCGCCCGGGAGGTCGGTCTTTTGGCCAGAAAGAGCAGCCACTCGACGCAGACCATACAGGAGCTGATCAACCGCTCGCTGCAGGGCATTGAAGACGGTTCCCGCGCTGTCACCCTGATGGAAGAGAATCTCCAGCAGGTCACCGGGCTGGTGGGCAATCTAAGCAGTTTGCTTAATGAGATCTCCACCGCCACGCTCAGCCAGGGAGAGAGTATTCACCAGATGACGCGTCAGCTTCAGGCGCTGAATCAGGTCTCCCGTCAGACGGATTTGCTGGTCTCAGACGCCTCGGATGCCTCAGAGCGGCTGCAAAAGCAATCCGATCTTTTATTGCAGGCCGTTTCGCGTTTTCGTCTTAGCGCCTGACGTAATACATAAGCCTCTGTTATACTCGCAGCCCGTTTTAGCCTGAGGGCAAGGAGCAAAGTGTGGCTGCGGTCATCCATAATGAGATGTTGGACGAGATTCTGGCGCAGGTTCGTCCGTTAATTGGAAAGGGGAAGGTTGCCGACTATATTCCGGCCCTTGCCTCGGTAAGCGGGAATAAGCTGGGCATCGCTATCTGTACCATAGACGGACAACGATTCCAGGCAGGCGATGCCACTGAACGTTTTTCCATTCAGTCCATTTCGAAAGTGCTGAGTCTGGTTGCAGCGATGCGCCAGTACGAAGAAGAAGAGATTTGGCAGCGCGTGGGTAAAGATCCTTCCGGCCAGCCTTTTAACTCGCTGCTTCAGCTCGAAATTGAACAGGGGAAACCGCGAAACCCCTTCATCAATGCCGGGGCGCTGGTGGTCTGCGATATGCTGCAAAGCCGCCTCAGCGCTCCGCGCCAGCGAATGCTTGAGATTGTTCGTCAGCTCTCGGGCGTTGACGATATTGCCTATGATGCGCTGGTAGCGCGCTCGGAGTTTGAACACTCCGCCCGTAACGCGGCTATCGCGTGGCTGATGAAATCCTTCGGTAATTTCCACAACGACGTGGCGACCGTCCTGCAAAACTACTTCCATTACTGCGCCCTGAAAATGAGCTGCGTTGAGCTGGCTCAGACGTTCCTGTTCCTTGCGCATCAGGGTCATGCGCCGCATCTCGATCAGGAAGTGGTTTCTCCTCTACAGGCTCGCCAGGTTAACGCGCTGATGGCCACCAGCGGGATGTATCAAAACGCCGGTGAGTTTGCCTGGCGCGTTGGATTGCCAGCTAAATCGGGCGTTGGCGGCGGAGTCGTGGCGATTGTGCCGCACGAAATGGCGATTGCCGTCTGGAGCCCGGAACTGGATGAAACGGGAAATTCGCTTGCCGGTGTCGCGGTTCTGGAGAAACTGACCCAGCGTCTGGGACGTTCCGTATACTGATGTCCGATCTGGATCCTCTTTTTTCCCGCCTGGCGCGATCGACATTTCGCTCGCGCTTTCGCTTAGGCGATAAGGAACGACAGTACTGCTGGGACAAAGGCCCCGAAACCATTGACCAGCATGCCGCGGATTTTGTCGAAAAGCGCCTTGCGCCTGCACAACCTGCAAACGACGGCAAGCAGACGCCCATGCGCGGACACCCGGTGTTTATCGCCCAGCATGCCACGGCCACCTGTTGTCGGGGCTGTCTGGCAAAATGGCATAACATTCCACGGGGTGTGACGCTCACTGCGCAGCAGCAAAATTATATTGTCGGCGTCATTCACCACTGGCTGGTGTTGCAAATGAACGCCTAAATTTGACGAGTTATGCTCCTGTGTTATTTGTGTTATAGATGCATCCTAAGTTAGTCCCAATCGTGCTGACGACCGCAATAATTGCCGTAAGCTTTCATATGGAATGATATTTAATGCGTTCTGCTCTTACTGCCTTCAGGCCGTTCCAGGTTGACACGCCGCTGCGAAATGCATCGACGATCTTTATCCTCACCACCTTATTCTATTTTGTGGGCGCGGAGTTACGGCTCGTTGAGGCCCTCTCTCTGTTCTGGCCGCTGAATGGCGTCATGGCAGGGATCTTCGCCCGCTATGTTTACCTGAATCGCCTGCACTACTATGCGGTATGTTATGTCGCGATGCTGTTGTACGACGCGGTGACGACCAACTGGGGTATCGCTTCAGTGGTGATCAACCTGTCTAACATGATCTTTATCGTTGCCGTCGCCGTGCTGATTCAGCGCGACAAGCGGCTAATGAAGAAAACCCCGGATCCGCTTAACGCATTACGCCTGTTTAACTACTGCCTGATTGCCGCGCTGCTTTGTGCCTTCCTCGGCGCGGTGGGGTCGGTTGGGATTGACAGTCACACCTTCTGGCCGCTGTTTGCCGACTGGTTTAGCGAGCAGTTCTCAACCGGCGTGCTTGTTGTGCCTTGTATGCTCACGTTATGCATGCCCGGGCATGAACTCAGGTTACGTCTGGAGCAGTTGCTGCCTGTGATTGCGCTGATCGTCTCGGTGGTCGCTTCGGTGGTGATTGGCGGAGCGGGGAGCCTCTCGTTTCCTCTGCCTGCACTTATCTGGTGTGCGGTTCGTTACTCATTGCCTGCGACCTGTCTGCTAACGTTTATCACGGGCGCCACTGAAATTATTCTGGTCGCCAACTCGATTATTAACATTGCCGTGGCGACGCCGTTTACCACCCCAATGATGTTTTCAGCCCGGCTGGGGATCGCCACGATGGCGATCTGTCCGGTGATGGTCTCCGTCAGCATGGCGGCGATTAACTCCCTGATCCGTCAGGTTTCCCTGCGGGCGGATTATGACTTCTTAACGCACGTCTATTCGCGTTCCGGGCTTTATGAGGCGTTAAAGCAGGAAGAAACCTACCGGCATACACGTTTTCTGACCGTCATGCTGTTGGATATTGATTATTTCAAAAGCATTAATGATAACTACGGCCACGAGTGCGGAGACCGCGTGCTGGCGTCGTTTGCCCGACAGGTTCAGCAGGTTGTCGGTGAAGACGGCATGGTGGCGCGCATGGGCGGGGAAGAGTTCGCGGTGGTAGTTAATTCAGGCGACGCGCAGCACGGTTTTGAACTGGCTGAACGTATCCGGTCCACCGTGGCCAGCCATCCTTTTACATGGCGTCACCAGACCCTCTATCTGACGGTCAGTATTGGCCTCGGAAGTGGAAAGGCAGAGTCATGGCAGTTGACCGAGGTCTTCAACAAGCTCATGGCCGAGGCGGACGATCATCTCTATCGTTCAAAAAAAGCGGGTCGAAACCGTACCAGCGCCCGGGTGGCGGACGAGCAAATTGCTACGCCTTCCGGGAGTGAAACATAGCTGCGTTAATCGTCATAAGGCATTGACGTGAATAGTAAGCGGCTTAACAGGACGTCAGAACACTGACAATGTCTCTGTTTAAGCTACGCTTTTAGTAACGCTTTACGTCAGGAGACATTATGAAAGAACCTGCAACCCCTGAAAATGAAACGGAACGTCTCAACTCGCTGCGCGAGTCTGGTTTGCTTGAGATTGACAGTTCCCCGGCGTTTGACCGCTTAACGCGTCTGGCAAAACGCTTTTTCCAGGTGCCGCTGGCGATGGTCAATCTTATCGATGAGCATTCGTTGATCGTCAAGTCGGCTGATGGTCAGGCACCGAGCGCCGTTCCGCGTAACATCTCATTCTGTGGACATACGATACTCACCGAAGCGCCGCTGGTGGTGGGAGATATGCTTCAGGACGATCGCTTTGCGGATAATCCGCTGGTGGCCGGTGAGCCGCGCGTGCGGTTTTACGCGGGCTTCCCGCTGCGCCTGCGTGACGGCGCGAGCGTGGGCTCGCTGTGCCTGATTGATTACGCTCCCCGTGAGTTTTCAGCGTCCGACCTCGCCGTGCTGGGGGACCTGGGCGCGCTGGCGGAAGATGAATTTGCTGCCATCAGTGCGGCGACCACGGATGAATTAACCGGGTTATTCAACCGTCGGGGCTTTAATCAGCTTGTGCGTTTCACGCTTTCCGTTGCCCGGCGCCGGGCTGAGCCGCTGACGCTTGGCTGGTTGGATCTGGATCGTTTTAAGGAGATTAACGATCGCTACGGCCATGAAGAGGGAGATAAGGCGCTGAAAGCCATGGCGCAACTGATGCGCAGCTCTTTCCGTGAAGCAGATCTACTGGTGCGTTTTGGCGGGGACGAGTTCGCCGTGCTGTTTGCGGATACGGATGAGCAGGGGGCCTGGATTGCCATGCAGTATCTCGCTGAGCAAGTGGAACACTATAACGCCCGCAAGCTGCATCCCTGGTCGCTTCATTTCTCATGGGGGCTTAGCGAATTCGATCATAACGGCAACGATCTGCAGCAGTGGTTAAAAGATGCCGATGAAAAGATGTATGCCATGAAACAGCAGCGCCAGCGCGCCCGGTGACATAACAAAAGCCTATGTTCGATCCGTTTGCGTTAAGAAGATGTTAAATGCACAGTGATGGTATTCAACGTAAGGAAAAACAATGAATACCTCACTGCAAATCAAAAACCTCACCCGAGACGAAATTCTTACCCATATTGATGCGCTGGCCGGGATCCTCGAAAACTGTGTGAACGGCGGGGCATCCGTCAGCTTTATGCTCCCTTATAGCCTGGATAAGGCCCGTATTTTCTGGCGCGGTATTGCCGAAAGCGTCGCGCGAGGCGAGCGGCTGGTGCTTGTCTGCGTCGATGCGCAGGACGGCGTCATCGGAACGGTGCAGCTGATCACAGACCAGCCGGAAAACCAGCCGCACCGGGCCGATGTGGCAAAGCTGCTGGTTCATGAGAAAGCGCGCCGGAAAGGGGGCGCGATGGCATTGATGGAAGCGCTGGAAGCTGAGGCCCGGGCCAGAGATATTTCGGTTCTGGTGCTTGATACCTCCACAGGCAGCGGGGCCGAGACCTTCTACCAGCGTGCCGGCTGGCAAAAGGTTGGTGAGATCCCGCGCTACGCGCTGATGCCGGACGGTGCCATGACGGCCACGTCCGTGTTTTATAAGTTCCTGTAAATATTCTGCACAACTACGCGACGTATTGATCAAAACAGGGTTTCCGGTCGTTAAGTTTTGATAAGTTATCGTACCAATCTTATCAGGCTGTATGACTAATCATAAAAGGAACCCCTTGTGAACACGCTCAACCGTCGTGATTTTCCCGGTGCTCAATACCCAGAACGCATCATTCAGTTTGGTGAAGGCAACTTCCTGCGTGCGTTTGTCGACTGGCAAATCGACCTGCTAAATGAACATACCGATTTTAATGCCGGCGTGGTTATCGTCCGTCCTATTCAGAGCGATTTTCCACCGTCGCTGAGCACTCAGGATGGTCTCTATACCACTATCGTTCGTGGCCTGAACGGGCAGGGGGAAGCGGTGAGCGAGAGCCGTCTTATCCGCTCCGTTAACCGGGAAATCAGCGTCTACGACGACTATGACGCGTTTCTGAAACTGGCTCGCAATCCGGATATGCGGTTTGTTTTCTCGAACACTACCGAAGCGGGTATCAGCTACCACGCAGGTGACAAATTTGACGATGCCCCTGCAGTGAGCTATCCGGCGAAGCTGACGCGACTGCTGTTTGAGCGCTTCAGCCACTTTAACGGCGCGCCGGATAAAGGCTGGAACATCATCCCGTGCGAACTGATTGACTACAACGGAGATGCCTTACGTGAACTCGTTCTGCGCTATGCGCAGGAATGGGCGCTGCCTGCGGCCTTTATCCGGTGGCTAAACGACGCCAACTGCTTCTGCTCGACGCTGGTAGACCGTATCGTGACCGGTTACCCGCGCGATGAAGCGGCTGCGCTTGAAGCTGAGCTGGGTTATCACGATCGGTTCCTGGACACGGCTGAACATTTCTATCTGTTCGTTATCCAGGGGCCAGCATCCCTTGCGCACGAGCTTCGTCTGGATAAGTACCCGTTAAACGTGCTGATTGTCGATGACATCAGGCCTTACAAAGAGCGCAAAGTCGCCATCCTGAACGGCGCGCACACGGCGCTGGTGCCGGTCGCGTTCCTGGCCGGGCTGGATACGGTAGGCGAGGCGATGAATGATGCCGAGGTCTGCGCGTTCGTCGAAAAAGCGATTTATCAGGAGATTATTCCGGTCCTCGATCTGCCGCGTGACGAGCTGGAAACTTTCGCCAGTGCGGTAACTGGACGTTTTCGCAACCCCTACATCCGACACCAGCTGCTCTCCATCGCGCTTAACGGCATGACCAAATACCGCACCCGCATCCTGCCGCAGCTGCTGGCAGGGCAGAAGGCGACGGGGCAATTACCAGCACGCCTGACGTTTGCTCTGGCCGCATTGATCGCGTTTTATCGCGCGGAGCGTAACGGGGAGAGCTATCCGGTGCAGGATGATGCATGCTGGCTGGAACGTTATCAGCAGCTGTGGGCGCAGCACCGCGATCGGCAGCTGAGCACCCGTGAACTGGTGCAGTCGGTGCTCAGCGTGAGTGAGCACTGGGAACAGGATCTGACGCAGGTGAACGGTCTTGTCGACCAGGTGACGCTGGATCTGGATGCCATTCTGCTTAAGGGCATGCGCACCGCGGCTAAACCGCTTTGTTAATAGGTTCACCCGGCTTCGGCCGGGTTTGAATACGACATTATTTAGTTACAACATACTAGTGGCTTTGTTTTTAAAAAAGCACATGCAGCACCGTGCGGTTTTCGTTACTCAGGGGAGAGAATGCAATGTCCCGTTAACATGCTTGCAACGGTGACGGGGATCACGTTTAATAGCCTCGCTCTTTTCTTTCCTGAAACTCACTATGATCGTTCGTCCTAAACAGCACTGGCTACAACTGATTTTTGTCTGGCACGGTTCGGTACTTCCCAAGATCTATACCCGATTGCTGCTCAACTTCCTGCTTTCTATCGCCGTTATCCTTATGCTGCCGTGGTATACCTCGCTGGGGATCAAATTTACCGTGGCGCCATTCAGCATTCTCGGCGTGGCGATCGCTATCTTTCTGGGTTTCAGAAACAACGCCTGTTATTCACGCTACGTCGAGGCGAGGCTGCTCTGGGGGCAGCTGATGATAGCGGCACGCTCACTGTTTCGCGAGGTAAAAAACACCTTGCCTGACGATAAGCACCTGGGCGAATTTGTCCGCCTGCAGATTGCTTTTGCCAACTGCCTGCGCATGACCCTGCGCCGGGAGCTGAACGCCGAGCAACTCTCTCGCTATCTTGCTGCGGATAATTTACGTCACGTGATGAGCGCCAACTCACCGGCGAACCGTATTTTACTGATCATGGGGGAGTGGCTGGCCGTGCGGCGGCGAAACGGGCAACTCTCAGACATTCTGTTCCATAGCCTGAACAATCGTCTGAACGACATGTCTATCGTCCTTTCCGGCTGCGAGCGCATTGCAACCACGCCGGTACCGTTTGCCTATACGCTGATTTTGCACCGCACGGTATATCTGTTCTGCATCATGCTGCCTTTCGCGCTGGTTGTGGACCTGCACTACATGACGCCCTTCGTTTCGGCGCTGATCTCCTACACCTTTATCTCGCTGGACACCCTTGCGGAAGAACTGGAAGATCCGTTTGGCACCGAAGATAACGACCTGCCGCTGGACGCCATCTGCAATATGATGGAACGCGATCTGCTGCAGATGAACGATGAAGAGAACATCCCGGAAAGGCTGATGCCGGATAAACATTATCAGCTGACCTGACGGGCGTTCCACTCTTCGCGGGTGATTTCCCACAGCTCGGAGTCCAGCATCCCGCTGACGTAGGCTTTCTTTTCCGTCCTGATAAGCCGCATGCCGCTACTGTCTGAAATACGCCGGGAGCGGCTGTTGGCGGCGGCTTTCGGTGCGCGCAATACGGGTTTGTTTAGCGTATTGAACCAGTAATCCGTCGCGGCAATACTGGCTTCGCGCATATATCCGTGCCCCTGAAATTCCGGCGCGAGCCAGAACCCGCGGTTGTTGTCCTCGACGTCGTACAGGCAAATAATGCCCATCAATTCATCCGGCATATCGCGTCGCCGGATGCTCCAGAACCAGGCAATCCCTTTTGCCATATCCGGCAGCGCCACGTTGTTGACATAGTTTTCCGCGCCGTTATCCGGGTAGGGCCAGGGCACGGAGGAGACCATATAACGGACAATCTCCCAGCGCGGATATAGCTTTTGTATCTGGACGGCATCTTCCGCTACCAGCGGTTTCAGCAGTAAGCGTTCTGTCGTGAGCGTCGGTATCGTCATGCGCTGATCTCCCTTTTTAGGCGTTATGCTTTTGTTTGCGTTCTGGTATTTTCATCTATATGACGTTCTGTTTAGTTGCGTTGTAACGTATTTACTACCAAAATTTTGCTCTGCTGAGCGTTCGACTACCATCAGATTAGTTGGGCTAACTTACCTACCCACATAAGGAATAATGTATGGTTTTGCCTGGAATGAATCCTGAGACCAATCTCCCCGGTTATGATTATGCGCGAATGGCAGGTTTAGGGGCTGCAGATTTCGATTTCAAAGCACTGGGTTCCGCCATGGACTGTAATCGCGAATTTGCTCAGGCCGGTATCATTTATTCTGATGGTACTCAACGCTACCTGGTTCGCTCTGGTCAGCGTCATCCTAATGGCCAAAGTGGTATTGTAACCCACGTAATTGTAACGAAAGCGAACTCGCAGCCATCCACCTCCAGCGTAGGTAAATCATTGACTGACGCTGTGACATCGACATCCATGGGTACTGAGCTTGCGTCGACTGTACTATCCTGTGGCGCGATGATCATTACTGGAGGTGTAATGCTTGCAGGCACGGCAGCAACACCTCTTACCGCAGGAGGCAGTGGTGTTTTAGTGGCTATCGGCTACGCTGGTACTCTCGCTACCGGATTACAATGTGTTAACGGTCTTTATCGAATTTATGATCTGGTTGAAAACGGTGGCGGAAATGTTGCATGGCTCGATACGCAAGAATGGTACGTCGCCACCTCCACATCACTGGATGTAATTTCGTTAGCAAGTGCAGGTGGGGCATTAAAAGAAGCCGTTACCACCTGGCGTGCAATGAAATCCATATCTTCCTTGAAAGCCACTGAATGGTTAAAAAGCTATCCTCGTCAGGATCGTGCTCGTTTGACCGAATTGATAATTCGCGCGCAAAACCCCGGTATAAGCAACAAAGAAATCAAGGCTCTTATCCGCGCGGGTCTTTATCCGAAACGCTTTCCAACCGGGCCGGTTCAGGTAGAACTCACTCGACAACTTGGGCAAGTGGTAACAAGTGCCGCAGCATTGGCAGGAAGTGCGGTGAGCGGCGTTATTGCAGCGCCCAGTAACTTACCACGGACCGGTAAATACATTATCGGTACCATTCAGTCACTGGCGGTATTCTGATGAAGTTTTTGAGTTTGTTAACCGGACGGGTTTTCCAGGATCTCCTGCAACATGGTAAAGATATAGAGGAGGCTATTGCTCGTCGTGATACCCGCCTTCTGGATAATTCCACTCCCGAGCTGGAACGGTATTTTTCGCGACCCCTCAGTGAGCTTCCGCGTCAAAATCCTTACCCGGTAGCTATGCTGTTACCTCTGTTTTTAGTGGCGTTTGCGCTAAACCTTTTGCCTTTTCTCAGCACGTTGCAGGGTTTGTCACCTTTACATCATGCATTGAGCTTTTTCTTGCCATCATTGACGATGACAGGCGCGCTCATTGTGACAAGCGTACTACTGGCTCGTGGAAAGACGTCGGGATTGTCGGGCTTTATGGCGTTGTTCATCATCCTGCTGATAACGACCCTCGTTCAGGTTCTACATGTCATGCTTTCTCATGATGGAAGCCTCTGGCCACACGTCATTGCATCTTTCGCGCTGTTACTTTGTCGGGTGGTGATGAACGGCAGCGGCTTTGTTCTATTTACGCTCTATTGTCGTACTCAGCGTCTTGCCAGATTGGCACGGGAAATGCGGCTAAAAAGCCGTTAAAGGGGGAGGTTATGACATTACGAAAAGCCACGCCGCAGGAAGCCGAAACACTCTGGAACATTCGCAACCAGGCGATTCGTCACGGCTGTAAAACCAGTTACGATGCCGACGTCATTGCGCGCTGGACGCCGGATCTCATGCCCGAACGCTATCGGCAGATGGTCATTGAATACCCTTTTTACGTGGTGGAAGATGAAAAGGGCGACGTTGCGGCGACCGGCTATCTGGATCTGGATACCCACTGTCTGGAGGCGATATTCACCTTGCCCGCGGCATTCGGTAAAGGCATGGCGACCCGGATTATCGAGGCGCTCAAAAATGAAGCCCGTAGCCGGGGGATAACCCGTCTGAGGCTGGATGCAACCCCTAACGCCCAGTCGTTTTATCAGAAGCTGGGGTTTGTCACGCTGCGCGAAAACTATCATCATTCGCGTATGGCGGGGGCTGATTTACGCTGTTTTGAAATGGCGATCGACTTGTAATGTGAGGAACACATGGCCGTCACGGTAAGACCTCTATGCGAAAACGATTATTCCCAATGGCGACCGCTGTGGGATGGCTATACCCATTTTTATGATTGCTACCTCGAGGAATCCGTCACCGCAGCGACGTGGGAAAGGGCGCTCTCAGCGCATTCACCGATGTTCTGCCGGGTGGTCGAGAAGGACCAAAAGGTCATCGGTTTCGCGATGTGTATTCTGCATGAAGGAACCTGGTCTACCGCGCCCATCTGCTACCTGGAAGATCTGTTTGTTGATGCCGATGAACGCGGGGCGGGAGCAGGTAAAGCGCTCATTGACGCTCTGATTGAGGAAGGCAAGCGCGAAGGGTGGTCGAAATTGTACTGGGTCACCCGGGAGAACAACCCGGCGCGTAAACTCTATGATAAATATGGTGAAGCTGACGATTACGTCCGTTACCGTCTCTCCCTCTAAGACTTCAGCGCCTGTGTTTGTATCACACTGTATCAGCGTCCCGGATACATACACAGGCTTGCAATAAACCTGCTTTAGCAAATATCCGCTATACATTGAGGTGTTGTTATATCCCCGTGAATTGTACTCAACCGGAGATACCAACATGTTCAGCAAACTTGCTTACTCAACCCTCGCTCTGACCATTTCTCTTGGCACCGTGATGTCCTGTCAGGCCGAAGTCACCGGCACGAATGTCGCGGCCGCCTTTGATCATCCGCAGCAAATTAACGCCGGCGATCTGAACGTCGGTTATGTCGACCTCGGCCCGAAAGACGGTCAGCCGGTTATTTTACTGCACGGCTGGCCCTATGATATTCACAGCTACGCCGAGGTTGCACCCGCACTGGCGGCAAAAGGCTATCGGGTGATTGTGCCTTCTCTGCGCGGCTACGGCACCACGCGCTTCCTGTCAGCCAAAACGCCGCGCAACGGCCAGCCTTCAGCCATGGCGAAAGATATTGTGAACCTGATGGACGCCCTGAATATTAAGCAGGCGGTATTTGCAGGATATGACTGGGGTGCCCGAACGGCAGATATCGTTGCGGCGCTGTGGCCCGAGCGCGTTAAGTCACTTGTTTCAGTGAGCGGGTATCTCATCAGCAGCCAGCAGATTGGCAAACAGCCGTTGCCGCCAAAAGCGGAGCAGCAGTGGTGGTATCAGTTCTACTTCGCCACCGCTCGCGGTGCTGAGGGCTATGCGAAAAACACGCATGACTTCGCCCGTTTAATCTGGTCTCAGGCATCGCCTGACTGGAAATTTAGCGATGCTGTCTTTAACGCCAGCGCCAAATCCCTCGACAATCCGGACCACGTCGCCGTGACGCTCAGCAACTATCGCTGGCGCTTAGGGCTGGAAAAAGGTGAGCGCAAATACGACAGCTACGAGCAGAAACTGGCCACGCTGCCGAATATCACCGTTCCAACGATCACCATCGAAGGTGGGAACAACGGCGCGCCGCATCCTGCACCGCAGGCCTATGCGGGTAAATTTACCGGTAAGTACGAGCACCGCACTTTTGGGGCCACCGTAGGGCACAACCCGCCTCAGGAAGATCCGCAGGATTTTGTTAAGGCCGTTGTTGACGCTGACAAACTCTGAAATGTGCTATTTTCAGTACGTTACCCTTCGGTCTGGAGATTTCGGTGGAGCATATTGATCATATCCTTGTCGTCGATGACGACAGGGATATTCGTGAACTGATTGTCGATTACCTTGCTAAGTCTGGTTATCGCGCGACGGGCGCGGCCAACGGCAAAGAGATGCGCATCGTGCTGGATAAACAGCATATCGACCTGGTTGTGCTGGATGTCATGATGCCCGGCGATGACGGCCTTACGCTGTGTCGAGAGCTGCGCGTCGGGAAACATAAAGATCTCCCCATCCTGATGCTGACGGCGCGCAACGAGGAGACGGACAGGATCCTGGGTCTGGAGATGGGCGCGGATGACTACGTGGTGAAACCATTTGTCGCCCGCGAGCTGCTGGCGCGTATCAAAGCGATTTTACGGCGTTTTCGCACGATGCCGCCCAATCTACAGGTGACGGAAGCAGGGCGGCTAGTGATGTTTGGTGAATGGCAGCTCGATACCGTCGCTCGCCACTTAATCGATCCGGAAGGGGTAATTGTGGCGCTCAGCGGCGCGGAGTATCGGCTGCTGCGCGTTTTCCTTGACCATCCGCAGCGCGTGCTGACCCGTGACCAGCTGCTCAACCTGACGCAGGGGCGAGACGCCGAGCTGTTCGAACGCTCAATCGACCTGCTGGTTAGCCGGGTTCGCCAGCGTCTCAACGAAGATGCCCGCATGCCCGCTTATATCAAAACCGTGCGCAGCGAAGGCTACGTTTTTACGATGCCGGTGACCATCAAAGAGGTTAACTAATGAGGCTCTGGCCACGCTCGCTGCTGGCCCGTTTGCTGCTCGTCGTGCTGGCCGGTCTGCTGCTGGCTAACGCCCTGAGCCTGACGCTGGTCATGGTTGAACGCATGCACAGCGCCCGCACGGTGATGCTCGGTAATCTGGAAAACGATGTCGCAACCAGCGTCGCCATATTAGACCGCTTACCGGCCAGCGAACGTGCAGCCTGGCTGCCTCGGCTTGAACGGGGTAACTATCGTTATATTCTGGGCACAGGGGAACCTGGCGCAGCGCCGACGGATAAGCGTTCGCAAGATGCTATCCGAACCTTAAACGCGACGCTTGCCGCGCATTACCCGCTTAGCTTTACCGCGGTTCCCGGCGCCATTTCGCATATTCAGGCCCATCTTACGTTACGCGATGGCGCACCGTTGACCATTGACCTGATCCCGCGCATGCCGCCCGTCGCCAGCTGGCTACCGGTCGTTCTCATCCTGCAGCTGCTGGTTCTGGCTGTCTGCTCCTGGATAGCCGTGCGGCAGGTCTTGCGGCCTTTTTCACACTTTACCCGCGCGGTGGATGCGCTGGATCCGGCGGCCAGCACGCCAATGACGGAAAAAGGGCCGCTTGAGGTGCAGCGGGCAGCGCATGCCTTCAACGCCATGCAGGCGCGCATTCAGTCTTATCTCCGGGAACGCGCGCAGATCCTGGCCTCGATTTCTCACGATCTCCAGACGCCCATTACCCGCATGAAGCTGCGAGTCGAAATGGCCGGAGAGCCTGAACTTCGCGACAAGCTCCTGAACGACCTTGATAACATGTCTCGTCTGGTGCGGGAGGGCATTGCGTATGCCCGGTCATCGGAATCACTGGAGGAGACGTCGCTTAAGCTGGAGCTGAACGCCTGGATCAACAGCATCGCCTGCGATTACCAGGACATTGGTAAAAACGTGCACTTTCAGGCAGGCGAAACCCGCTTGCCCATCGTCACGCGGCCGCAGGCGCTTCGCCGGGTGATGACCAATCTGCTGGATAACGCCCTCAAATTCGGCGAGCATGTTGCGATTTCAATAGACGATTCATCAGACAGCGAGGTCATTATTCACATTGTGGACGACGGACCGGGGATCCCCGAAGCCGAGCTTGAGGCAGTTTTACAGCCGTTTTATCGGGTTGAAACCTCGCGCAACCGCGAGACTGGCGGGACAGGACTCGGACTGGCGATCGCCGCGCAGCTCACCGCTCAGCTGGAAGGAAAGCTCGGGCTGGCGAACCGTAACGGGGGCGGGCTGGACGTCTCCATTACGCTACCGCGCCGTGAGTAAAATTGTACGGCTTTGTATCTCCCTGCCTGGGCGATACAGAGCCAGACAAAACCCTCGCATTTACACATATCCTGAACACATCCGCACGCTGAAATAGCCTCACTGCAGCGTCGCAGGACTTGTATTGTGAGGTTTCTATGTTTCTGGTAATCGCTTTTCTGGGTGGGATGATAAGCCTGCTCAGCCCGTGTACGCTCCCGGTTATTCCACTTTTGTTCGCCGGTTTCCAGGGCCAGCGTCGGCATATTCTGGCCCTGCTAGTGGGGATGATCGTGATGTTTACCCTGGTGGCGATGGCCGTCACCGTCGCCAGCGAGTGGATCGCAGAGGCAACCATCGTCGGGCGCTGGATCGCGCTCGTCATTCTGGCCACTGCCGCGCTAGCCTTAATTTTTCCGTCTTTCGCCCAGCGTATTGCGGGACCGGCCGTCAGCGCGGGTAATGTTCTCAACACCCGAAGCGGGCAAACGCGCGGAATGGCATCGGCTTTTCTGGCCGGGCTTGCTGTAGGACTGCTCTGGTCTCCCTGCGCCGGTCCCATTCTGGGTGCGATTTTCGGCATTAACATTGCGGGGCATTCCGCTATTACCACCGGCGCTCTGCTGGCCGCCTATGGCAGCGGATGCGCAATGATGCTGGGATTACTCGTCATTGGAGGCCGCACGCTGATGGCACCTTTAAGGGCAAAATCGGCGCTAATGGAAAAGCTGCGACAGGGTGCAGGCGTTGTGATGTTAGCGACCGTCGCATTTAACGCGACGGGGATGACTTCGCTGCTTAAAGGGGCAAACGGCGTCTCGGACCGTCTTGAAACCGCGCTGTTAAATCTGACGAAACCCACAGCCACGCCGGTGAAGCTTGAGCCGATAGTGATTACAGAGCCCAGCAGTCAGCTGCCTTCGCTCAGCGGTGGAACAGGGTGGGTGAACGGTGACCCTGTCACGTCTGAATCGTTACACGGGAAGGTTGTACTTATTGATTTCTGGACGTGGGACTGCATTAATTGCCAGCATACGCTCCCCCATGTGCGGGAGTGGGCCACTAAGTACCAACCGCAGGGTCTGGTGGTGATCGGAGTTCACACCCCGGAATACCCCTGGGAAAAACCGCTTTCGTCGGTTAAAAATGCGGTGAATAAATGGCAACTGCCGTATCGGGTGGTCACGGATAACAACTATAAAATCTGGAATGCTTTCGGCAACCAGTACTGGCCAGCGCATTACTTTTTTGATGCCAAAGGGCAGCTGCGCTATACCGCCTTTGGCGAGGGTGACTATGAGCAACAGGAAAAGGTTATCCAGCAGTTGCTCAAAGAAGCTCGGTCATAGCCCGTTCAGGGCTGGCGTTGAGCCACGATAAACAACCGGGGGAAAGCCAGCAGTATCTGCCCGTTTTCCTGAAGCGGATACTGCTCTTCCAGCAGTTCATGGTAGCGTTTCAGGAAACGTTTCTGCTCGCTTTCATTCAGTTCCTGGAGCCAGGGCCGCAGGCCGGTGGCGCTTACCCAGTCAATAATGGCCTGATGAGAGCTCATTTTGTGATAATAGGTCGTCCGCCAGATATCCACGTCACAGCCAGCCTCCGACAGAATATCGTAATAAGCATGTACGCCTGGCAGAGGCTCGCGGCCACGGTCTGGGTAGTCTTGCTCAAGCGCCACTTCACGCATCGCCACATGGGTCGGTTCCAGCCAGTTGTCAGGCATCTGGATCGCCAGTACGCCATTTAGCTTAAGCAGGGAGACAAGATGCGGCAGGAGATCGTAATGGTCCGGAACCCATTGCAGCGACGCGTTGGCATAAATCAGGCCCAGCGGCTGGCCAGGCTTGTACTGACGTATATCGGCCTCAATAAAGTGGCAGTCAGGTAAGGCTGCGCGTGCTTCCTCAAGCATGGCAGGGGAGTTATCGACCCCGGTAATGTGAGCAGAAGGCCAGCGATGCTTCAACAGCGCCGTGCTGTTTCCTGGTCCACAGCCTAGATCAGCGATGGTAGCGATCTCATCCAGAGGAATTCTGGCGAGCAGTTCTGCAGCTGGACGCGTTCTTTCTGCGCCAAATTGCAGGTAAAGAGAAGGGTTCCAGTCGGTCATCATCAATTCTCAGTTTGGCATGCTTCTGCAAGAATAGCACAGGCAGGCGCCTTCAAAGCGGTACGGGAGAGGTTCAGGGCAGATGAATTCCGCAGTTTCTGTGAAACAAAAGAGAGGAAAAAAATAAGAAAACGGAAATATTACCCCTTAAAGGATTAAGGGGCAATGTTTTTATTGTAATAATTTTATGATTATTGTTTTTTAATATTTTATCGACAAAGTGCTTCTTATGTTCTGTACCCGAAACTTTAAATATTAGATAATAATCGATGGGTATATCCCTGGTGTTTCATAGGTCTTTGACCTCCTGACCGCTTAGTTTTGCGAGAACTTCGTGGTCAGGTACTTTTTAAGTATAGGGAATATGCGGCACAATGAAAGCTGTCCTAAGAGACAGGTGAAACTAGTTTCAGGTGTTATTATCAGGAACATGAGAATGAATTCTGTCATTGAATTTTTTTTACACGACTACGATGATTTACCACCAGCATTAGCGCGCGAACTCTACAGACTCAGAAGAAAAACTTTTCGGGACCGACTCGACTGGAAGGTGGAATGCGTCGAAGGTATGGAAAAGGATCAATTTGATTCCCATAACACGACATACTTACTGGGTATGTATGATGGGCAGCTGCTATGCGGCGCGCGATTTATTAACGCAACGCAGCCGACAATGATAAGCGAGATCTTTCACAACTATTTCGATAATCCCATTGTTTTTCCCGCAGATGTTCCCTGCTGTGAAGTGAGCCGTTTATTTTTAGATAAAGAAACACGGGACTCCGCAAGCCTGCAGGGCGTGCCCGCCAGTAAAGCATTGTTTCTTGCAATGATTATTTATTGCATTAAGAATAAATATCATGGGATGTACGCAGTAGCCAGCCGTGGGATGTATGCCATATTTCGCCATGCTAACTGGAAAGTTGAAGTTATTCAGCGCGGTGTTTCTGAAAAAGGGGAGGTTATTTACTATATTTATATGCCTGCCAGTATAGGCATTATTGAAGACATTATTAGCAAAGATAAATCCAGTCACTGGCTTCGTGAAATGCTCGAGCATCTACACCATTTATAACCAGTGGCTGAGGCTTACTCCTCCAGTAACCGGAGTTCCGTTCCAAGTTTTATTGCGTGTCTGGCATTATTCACACCGAGTTTTTTCATTATATTGCCCATATGGAATTTAACGGTGCGCTCAGCAATAGACAAAATAACAGCAATTTCTGCGTACGTTTTCCCGGCACTGACCCATTTAAGGATTTGGCGCTCACGTGGCGACAAGAAAACATTCTTTTTCTGCTGATGCTGACTATACAGATTGAGTGTCTTCTGATGTAACTGAACAAGGAAGCGTAGAAATTGCGGCCGATACTTCTCTATGTCAATGCCAGAATGCTTAGGACTGATGACGGATAAGACAACAAGATTATTCAGATAGTCATGCAGAGGAAACGTCTGTCCCTGGTAAATATCATACTGGACACTTTCGTCGAAAATGCGTGTCAGGTTATAACCATCCGACAGCACGACATCACTTTCCCAGAAAAAATCTTCAACACAGCGCAAAGCCCTAATAATGACAGGGTCAATGAACTGGTATTTTCTTTCAAGGTAGATATTAAACCACTCAGGGCTATTATTGATTATCCTCATCTGTGAAGGATCTTTCTTGTTCATAATAGCGTAGGCGAAGACGATCCCTTTGAAATCCTCAAAAAACGCGTCAAGCTCACTCTGAATTAGCGTATTGATCGTTATGTCGTTGTAATATGTATCCTTCACGTGAGATGCTGCCTCCTGTTCGAATGGAGGAGCAAGTATAATATGCTTCGTTATCCGTAGCGAGTCGCATTTTAATCCAGACAACAGATAAGACAGGCTACCTCAGCGGGCAGCCTTGTGAACGTTTGGCATTTTTGAATGGTAAATGCAGATGACTCAGGGAATTGTTGATGATTTTATCGAATTGCGAAATCGTTCACTAAATATAGTAGGCTGCAAAATTTAGGAGGTTTTCCCTTTTCTTACGCGTAACGTACAAGCGTACCGTTTACATACGTCTATAAATCAGGATTTAAACCAGCAGGTTACAGAATACCTTTAAGGGCAACATGATACAGCAGCATGATGGTTTTACCGTCGACAATCTTGCCCGTTTCAATGCTGCGTAAAGCCTCTTCAAGCGTCATTTCCAGCACGTCGATATCTTCTCCTTCAGCCTTAATCCCGCCGCCTGCGCCGGTTCTGTCATGTGGCTGGTACTCGGCAAGATAAAAGTAGAGTTTCTCCGTGACGGAGCCTGGGCTCATATAGGCTTCAAAGATTTTCTGCACGCGCGAAACGTGAAATCCGGTCTCTTCTTCCGCTTCTGCTTTAATGCGGCTTTCGGGATCCATGTTGTCCAGCAATCCTGCTGCTGCCTCAATTAAATCGTCTTCATGGCCGTTGATAAAGACAGGGAAGCGGAACTGGCGCGTCAGGATCACCGTCTTTTTCTCACGGTTATAGAGTAGAATCGTCGCGCCGTTGCCACGGTCATAGACTTCCCGATGCTGCCGCTGCCATTCACCATCACGCCGCTGCAGGTCAAAGGTGTATTTTTTGAGGATGTACCAGTTGTCTGACAGGGTTTCACTGTCGATGATGCGCACATCTGCACGTTTTGATTGCACGAATGTCCCTCCTTACGTAGAGTAATGATCATAAACAGCATCATCATGCATGTTCAGGATAAAACATGCAACATCAGGAATTCACCATGCTCACCAGTCAGCGAAAACAATTGATCCTTGAGAAGCTGGGTGCCGAAGGTCAGGTACAGTCAAAAGCGCTCAGCATTCTCTTTGACGTCTCTGAAGACACCATCCGGCGCGATCTGCGCGAGCTGGCGGCAGAAGGGCGTTTGCAGCGTGTTCACGGCGGCGCGCTGCCGTCATCTTCCGCTATTGCTCCGTTTGCCGAACGGCAATCCGTGAAGATGGATGCGAAAAAAAGGGTGGCCCGAAAAGGGGCACAGCTAATTTCATCAGGCCAGGTGGTGATTGTCGACGGTGGCACGACAACCTCCGAGCTGATTACGTTTTTCCCTCCTGACTTGCGCATCACCGTGGTGACGCACAGCCCGAGCATTGCTCTGGGGCTCGTTGATCATCCTTCCATTGAGGTGATTTTGATCGGCGGACGCTTGTATAAACACTCTATTGTTGCGGTCGGCGCTGCGGCCATCGAAGGCATAGCGAATATACATGCGGACCTGTTCTTTATGGGCGTGACCGGCATTCATCCTGACGCGGGGCTGACAACCGGTGATTTCGAAGAGGCATGCATCAAACGTGCATTTTCCGGCAGAGCCGCGGAGACGGTTGTTCTGGCTTCTCCGGAAAAGATCAACACCGCGTCTTCGTTTGTGATTGGCGATGTGTCTTCGGTAAATACCATCGTCGTTGAAGACGGTACAGATAAGGACTGGATCCGCGCGGTATCGGAAAAGGGCGTATCCGTCGTTCTGACCTCAGATCGTGCCCCCCTCTGACAGCCAGCCTTTGACCACGGGCTGGCTGGCGTCCCGGATTAAGCTTCTGGAATGTTCTCAAGCGCGGTATAAACGATGAGACCATATTTTCGGGCTACTTCAATATCCATATCGGCGCCTTTAGACGCACCGGCAATACGATAAATCGCATCGCATTTAGCGATGAGCCGGTGAGCAACGGGGTACAGCATCGCTTCGCTGATTTCATCACCCACCGTTATTGAGCCTGCGGCTTTTGCCAGCGGCAACGCAAGCCATTCACCGATGACCGGAATGTGGCCACGCTGGTATACGGCTAATGCTGCGCTTTCGAGACGCGCCAGATTCTCATCAATTCGTGCCTGAACGCCATCGGTTCCGCTGCGATAGGGACCGGCAATTAAAATCAACTGTTGTGTCATAAATACCTCTGTCAGTGTTGTTGCATGAAAATGCACATTTACAGACGAGACTTTACGACATCACTGGCCAGAAATACAGCTTTTCGTGCAGTATCGTGCAGAAAACCGCATGAGTAAATCGTTTTACGGGTTCTGAAAGACCCGTTGAGCTACTCGCTCTCCGGCGTATGGCACACGGCCTCGATGTTATGTCCATCAGGTGAGATGACAAAAGCGGCATAATAATTTTCACCGTACGAACGCAATCCCGGCCCGCCGTTATCACGTCCGCCAGCGCGCAGCGCGGCATGGTAAAAATCATCAACCTGCTGACGCGTATTAGCCACAAACGCCAGATGCAGGGGCGCGGGTTTGTCATTTGTATGGAAAAGGCAAAGTGAAACGTCCCCTGAGCTCATTTCAACACCATACTCCGGCGCGCCTTCATCGATGATTTTTACTCCAAGCGGGCGAAGTGCCTCGAGGAAGAAAGTTTTACTTGTTTCATAATCGCTGACGCCGAATTTCACATGATCGAACATTATCGACTCCTCAAAAGAGATAGAGAAATGAAGAGTATAGAAGGTGAGAGGAGTCGAATACGATAAAAGGCGTGTCAATGTGACAGGTATCTCTCTACATAGCAGACCGTTTCCGCCCAACAAATGTCCAGCGCAGGTAGTCGTAAATCCAGTTAAACAGTAACGTGTACGGCAGGAAAAACAGTACAAGACCGATCTCAACAAAAAATGCCTCAGTCACTGTAAGATTCAGCATAACCATCGCGACAGGAATTAGGGTGATGATGAGTCCCGTTTCAAAACCTACCGCATGGATCGCTCGAATGAGAAACGTCCGTTGAAAGCGGTATTTTTTCTGCAGCGAGTCGAAGAGTTTATTAAAAATAAAATTCCAGACCGTTGCGGTAAGGGCGGATATCACGGACAACGAGCCCGACTGGAGTATCGACACGTTCATCAGCCAGGCAAGAGATAGCGCGATAATAATGTTGGCCATCACTTCAAAAATAACTGCGTGTAAAATTCTCTCTTTAACACTTTTATTTAATTCAATTTCCATTTGCTTAGGGCTGCGTTTTTCAAAAGCTGAAGTATATCAGACATCGTTCAACCTTTTCTAAACGTACAGGTTATGTTAAATGCAGCCCAGGCCCGCTAATGTGGAATGTACAGCTTCAATAAGAGGGGTCTGGGGCTCATGGCCCAAAAAGGAAATCAGTTTTGAATTATCCATTTCTATTGACTGCTCCCAGAGATAACGCATCTCCTGCATTTCATGAAGTGTGGTATTAAAGGGGCTTATCGCCGAGATAAGCCACCAGGGAAACGATTTCACCTTCGCCTGAATACCGGCACGCTCCGCGACGTGCTTTATGGCGGCAGTCATCGCTGTCCCGTCAGGATCCCAATGCCCGCGCATATGGAAACTGGCAAACGGTTCGAGTTCCTCCCGACGCGACAGCAGTGCAACGAGCGTTTCGGCGACATCCGGCAGATAAGCCCACTGGTGGCCTGCGCCGGTTTTCCCGGGCTTTTGAATTATCTTCGGTGGTTGCCCCGGTTTGACCAATCCCTGCGAAAACCAGTTATTGCCGGCATGGGGACCAAAAAAGTCACCTGCACGTAAAATCAGCACCTTTCCGCCACGCTGCGCATAGTCTGCGAGTTCCTGCTCCATTTGCACCCGTATAGCGCCTTTTCGGGTAAACGGATTCTGAGGAGAATCCTCGCGTAAGAGGGGAAAAGCATCCGGGCCGTAGTTATAAATTGTGCCCGGCAGAACGATTAACGCACCGTTTCGCTCCGCTGCATTTATGGTGTTATGCAGCATGGGCAAAACCAGCTGTTCCCAGTTTCGATAACCCGGCGGGTTTACGGCATGGACAATAACGCTGCATTCGGACGCCGCTGCCTCAACCTGTTCTGCATTCAGCGCATCTCCGCTTATCCACGAAATGCTTTTGTTGCGATCGTCAGTTTTCGGAGCGCTGCGGCGCAATGCACGCACATCCCATTTGTCACGGATCAATTTGCGGGCTATTTCGCCACCGATCCCACCCGTTGCGCCCAGTATCAGTACCTTATTTGTGTTTTTCATCGTTTGACCCTTATTGGATATCTGCTTGACATCATAATGACCGCACGGGCTAAATGTAATTGCATAATATAAGCCAGCAGGTATTCATTTTTGTATGAAGCTAAATATCCCGTGGGAATGGTATCGCACCTTTCTGGCCGTGATAAGGGAAGGGTCTTTGTCAGGGGCCGCACGCAGGCTTGCCATTACTCAGCCAACCGCCGGACGCCATATTGCGGCGCTGGAGTCAGCCCTGGGCCTTGTTTTATTTACCCGTTCGCAGACAGGATTACAGGCCACGGATGCAGCCGTTGAGCTGAAGGGCCATGCGCAGGCGATGGAAAATACGGCCATGATGATTGAGCGATCGGCAGCCAGTTTCAGTTCCGGCGCAACCGGATTACGAGGCATTGTGCGCGTCGCCGCCAGTGAAATCATCGGCACGGAGGTTCTGCCTCCAGTGATCGCACAAATAAAGGAAGAATACCCGCAGATAGTTATTGAACTGGTTCTGTCTAATCGCGTTCAGGATTTACTGAACCGGGAAGCGGATATTGCCGTACGCATGGCCACGCCGGTGCAGGAGCAACTGATTGCACGTCGGATGGGCAGGGTTGAAATAGGTCTTCATGCCGCGCCAGCCTATCTGTCACGATGTGGTGCTCCGGAAAGTATTGATGAGTTATTCACCCATACGCTCGTGGGTTTCGATAATACGACTCCCTTTATTTTACAGGCACTTAAACAATATCCACAGCTAAACCGTGAATTGTTTACCGTGCGGAGCGACAGTGATATTGCACAATTAAACCTCATTCGTGCAGGAGTAGGTATCGGTATGTGCCAGGTACAACTGGCCGATTTTTCTCCGCCGTTACAGAGGGTAATGCCTGATTTCTTTGCATTTCATCTCGACACATGGCTGGTGATGCATGAGGATTTACGCCATAGCCAGGCCTGTAAAACGGTGTTTGATTATCTTGCGGAGGGTTTGCAGGCTTATGTACCGTCAAGCTGATGTGCTATCTGCGTTTTCACGACCTTTGGTTGAGACGTTGAGCAAAAGCTGAATGCACATAAGATGGTCAGTTAAGACGCTTTAATAGACCATCAGCATCCAGGCTAACGATGTCCACAAAACGCCAGATTTCCCCTGACTTCATATCGGTGCGCATAATGTATATTATGTTAAATTGCATTTATGGTTCTATACTCCATGGTGCTTTTCTCGATAGCTGGCTGGTTCGCCCCTCTCGACGCATTGCTGATGTGAATCAGAGCACCGTCAGCCATGTAGTCAACAGTAAAATTCCAGATGCTAAGGAAATCAGTGCAGAAAAAGCTGTGGTTGCGACGCTAACTACTCCGTCACTTGCTACGGAAATTACCTCGACCGGTTTTGCCTGTGGCGCGATGATTGTTACGCTTGTCATGGCGTTTGGTGCCGGTGCGGCAGTACCGTTTACCGCTGGCGGGTCTGGTGTGATTGCGGCGATTAGCCTGTCCGGTACGCTGGCTACGGGAGCGCAATGCATGATTGGCGCGGGCCGTCTGCTGGCTATCCATAACGACCATGGTTCCGACGTTGCATGGCTTGACAGCCAGGACTGGTACGTTGCTACCACGACAGTTCTGGATGTTATTTCGCTTGCTGCGGCAGGAACCGCGCTAAGAGGTACTTTAGAAACGTACAAGCTGATGAAAGCGGCGTCTTCAAGTAAAGTTACCGCCTGGTTCCAGAGCCTGAGCCGTGCCGAGCGTAAGCGCATCACGGAAGAGATCATTAAAGCGCAGAATCCAGGTATCTCCAGTGCCGGGGTAAAGGCCGCGATCCGCGCAGGTGTTTATCCGAAACGTTTCCCAAGCGAATCGTTACAAAAATCACTGCAGCGCGAGCTGATGAGTGCGGTCAACAACGCATCGGCCTTTGTGGGGAGCTCACTCACTGGGACTATCCGTAATCCGCAAAATACCGTCCAGTCAGGACGCTATGTGGTTGGTGTGCTGCAATCATTTTTACCTAACTGAACGCTGAGTATTCAAATGTTTAAAGTTTTAACCCGTCGCCTGCAACACTGTAACGAGGTGGCTACCAGCATAAGCAATACCTCCCCGACACAGCTGCAACAGCTAAAGACTCAGTTGGCTGAAGAAATGGGCAAACCTGTGGGTCTACACACCATGGGTATTCCGGCGGCAATCAGTACTCTCGGGGTAATTGTTAGCTTCGCGATTCCTCAGCTGTGGTTGGGCTATGGCGTATTCGCCGCACTCGGCCAGCCAGCCGAACGCGTATTCGTGTGGATTGTGCTGATCGCCCTACTGTTCGCAGGCATCAACGGCGTGACGATGTTTATGATTGGCAAGGGAAGCATGCGCGCCGTGCGGTTACATCTTACGCTGGCGGTGATAAGTCTGGTATTAACGGCAGCCTATCTGCTGGCCGCACTGAGCGGTAGCGCTGCTCCGGGCGTCAGTCTGGCCGCTGCGATGGTGAGTACCGTCATGCTGGGGCTTAGCGGCAGCTGCATCTTCTCTACCGCTTTCTATAAGATGCTGCTATTTACTCTGCATAACAGAGCCTGGCGCAAACTGATCAGCAAGGCGCGCTAAGCATTCATCACGTAAAAACCCGCCGCTAACGGCGGTTTTTTTATGGTTTTTTAAGCCTGCGCAACCAAATCAACTTATACGCCGCAGGGATAATAAACAGCGATAGCAGCGGAGCCGTGATCATGCCGCCAATCATTGGCGCCGCTATCCGGCTCATGACTTCTGATCCGGCACCGGTTCCCCACAAAATGGGCAGCAGACCGGCAATAATCACCGCGACGGTCATCGCCTTTGGCCGCACGCGCAGCACGGCGCCATGATAAAGGGCATCATCAAGTCCCTGTACGGTGAAGGTTTCCCGATGGGATAACGTCGGATGCGCTTCAACGGCATGACGCAAATACATCAGCATGACCACCCCAAATTCTGCCGCCACCCCGGCCAGAGCGATAAAGCCGGTGCCGGTTGCCACAGACATATGGAAGCCCTGCCAGTACAGGAACCATATCCCCCCGACCAGGGCGAACGGCAGGCTCATCAGGATCAGCAACGCTTCATCCACGCGACGGAATGCCAGATACAGCAGAATGAAGATGATCATCACCGTCATCGGTACCATTAGCTTCAGTTTCTTGTTGGCGTGCTCGAGCAGTTCGAACTGTCCGGAGAATGACACGCTGGTACCCGGTCTCAGCTTTACGTTCTGACTGATGGCCGTTTTAATGTCGTTCACTACGGACACCATATCCCTGCCACGGGCATCAATATAAATCCAGCTTGCAGGTCGGGCATTCTCCGTTTTTAGCATCGTGGGGCCGGAAACCACGTTGATATCCGCCACATCACCCAGCGTGATCTGCTGTTTCATCGGCGTCAGGATCGGCATCTGCTTCAACGCGTTCGGGCTGTTCCGGTAGTCCTGAGGATAACGAATATTAATCGGGTAGCGGGCGACGCCTTCCACCGTTTCTCCCACCGTCGCGCCGCCGATGGCCGAGGAGACGAACAGCTGCACGTCGCCCACCGTCATCCCGTAGCGGGAGGCTTTTTCGCGGTTGATATCAACGTTAATGTAGCGCCCGCCTTCCAGACGTTCAGCCAGGGCTGACACCACGCCCGGCACCGTTTTAGCTACCGCTTCAATACTCTGCGCCGTGGCGTCGATATCAGCCAGAACGGTACCTGACACCTTGATGCCAATGGGGCTTTTAATCCCGGTTGAAAGCATATCGATGCGGTTGCGGATGGGCGGAACCCAGAGATTCGCCAGGCCAGGCAAACGAACGGTCTTATCGAGTTCGTCAACGATCTTGTCAATCGTCATTCCGGGTCGCCACTCATTCTCAGGCTTAAGCTGAATGGTGGTTTCCACCATTTCAAGCGGTGCGGAGTCCGTGGCCGTTTCGGCTTTACCGGTCTTGCCGAAGACAGAGGCCACTTCAGGGACGGTTTTTATTAACTTGTCCGTGGTCTGTAACAATGCCGCCGCTTCTGCCGGTGAGACGCCGGGCAACGTCGACGGCATATACAGCAGGTCACCTTCATTTATCTTTGGCAGGAACTCGCCACCCACCTGGCTCAGGGGCCAGATCACCGTGAAGATGGATAAGGTCGCAACCAGCAGGGTGGTTTTAGGCCAGTGGAGCACCCGAATCAGAAGCGGATGATAGGCGTTAATCAACAGTCTGTTCAGAGGATTACGGGTCTCTGCGGGGATTTTACCCCGGATCCAGAATCCCATCAGAATGGGGATCACGATGATGGCCAGCGCGGCCGCCCCTGCCATAGAGTACGTTTTGGTGAAGGCCAGCGGACCAAACAGCCGCCCTTCCTGCCCCTCGAGGGTAAAGATGGGAATGAACGACAAGGTGATGATCAGCAGGCTGATAAACAGCGCGGGGCCAACCTCTACAGAGGCGTTGGTGATGACCTTCCAGCGGGTGACGTTGTCAATCGGCTTCCCCGGGTGGTGGTGATCCCACTCTTCCAGCCGTTTGTGCGCATTTTCAATCATCACGATAGCGGCATCCACCATTGCGCCGACGGCAATGGCAATGCCTCCCAGAGACATGATATTGGCGTTCAGCCCCTGGAAATGCATAACGATGAAGGCAATACACAGGCCAAGCGGCAGAGAGATAATCGCCACCAGCGCTGAGCGAATGTGCCAGAGGAACAGCGCGGAGACGATGGCCACCACGATAAACTCTTCGAGAAGCTTGCCGCTCAGGTTATCAATAGCCCGATCGATAAGCTGGCTGCGATCGTAGGTAGTCACAATCTCAACGCCTTCCGGCAGGCTGGCCTTCAGCGTCTCCAGCTTGTCTTTCACCGCCGTTATGACCTCGCGCGCGTTTTTGCCCGAGCGCAGGATCACCACGCCGCCCGCCACTTCACCCTGCCCGTTCAGCTCGGCAATGCCGCGGCGCATTTCCGGCCCCGTTTGTACGCGGGCAACGTCACGCAGATAAATCGGTACGCCGTTCTCGCCGGTTTTCAGGACGATGTGATTGAAATCATCGATGGTCTGCAGATAGCCGATGGCCCGGATCATATACTCCGCTTCCGCGATTTCTACGGACGATCCCCCCGCCTCCTGGTTAGACGACTCAAGGGCCTGCTTAACCTCCGGCAGGCTGACGCCGAACTGCGCCAGCTTTAACGGGTCAACCTGAATCTGATACTGCTTCACCACGCCGCCGACGGAGGCCACTTCGGCCACGTTCGGGATCGTTTTCAGCTCAAACTTCAGGAACCAGTCCTGCAATGAGCGCAGCTCGGCGAGATCGTGTTTTCCGCTGCGGTCCACCAGCGCATACTCAAATATCCAGCCTACGCCCGTGGCGTCCGGGCCGATTTCCGAGTTCACGCCGGCAGGGAGTTTGCCCTGAACCTGATTCAGGTACTCCAGCACGCGCGAACGGGCCCAGTACAAATCGGTGCCATCTTCGAAAATGACGTACACGTACGAATCACCAAACTGCGAAAAGCCGCGCACTGTCTTTGCGCCGGGAACCGACAGCATGGTGGTGGTGAGTGGATAGGTCACCTGGTTTTCAACAATCTGCGGGGCCTGGCCGGGATAGCGGGTTTTGATAATCACCTGCACGTCAGACAGGTCGGGTAAGGCATCGACCGGCGTGTTGATAATCGTCCATGTGCCCCAGACGCTGAGGAACAGCGCCCCCATCATGACCAGGAAACGATTGGCGACTGACCGTCGGATAATCCATTCAATCATCATCGTCTCCTTAATGGCCAGAATGCGCGTCGTCAGGGGTTTCAGCGTGGCGCATGCGCTCCAGCGCACCGGTAATATTGGCCTCCGAGTCAATCAGGAACAGACCGCTGACGACGACTGACTCCCCCTCTTCCAGCCCGCCACCAATGCCGGACTGCTGCTGAGATTCATGCAGAACGCGGATCCTTTTCGGTACAAAATTCCCGTTCGCATCAACGGTAATAACGCGCTGCTCTTTGCCGGTATCAATAACGGCCTGGGAGGGGATCAGCAGCATTTCCTGACTTTGGGTGTTCAGCTTCAGGTACGCGTTCATGCCAGGTTTCAGCAGCTCATCCTTGTTGGAGACCGGCAGGCGCAGCTGCAGCGTACGGGTGGTTTGATCCACGCTCGGCAGAAGGCTCCATTTTTCAACCGGGAAGGATTTATCCGGATAAGCAGGTATCGAAACAGCAAACTGCGAGGTGTCTTTCAGCAGATAAGCAATGGACTCAGGGACCGCCGCACCGATCCAGACCGGATCCATCCCCTGAATTTGTGCCACCACCTTATCTTTCGAAATATTCATCCCGGTACGGAGGTCAAAGGCCGTAATCACCCCGTCGATCGGCGCCCTGATGGTAAACCGGGTCTGGATCGTTCGGATCGCACGCAGCCTCTGAATATCCTCCTCCGGCATACCCGCCAGCCGAAGCCGTTCCAGAACCCCTTTGATTTGGGTCGGCGTTCCGCCGGTGCCGGATAACAGCAGAAACTCGCTCTGCGCCTCTACCCAGTCCGGAATGGTGATATCAATCAGCGGCGTGCCTTTCTTTACCTTATCGCCCGTCGTCAGCGGGTAGACTTTCTCAACGAACCCTTCCGCGCGCGCCTGCACAATGACAAACTGATAGTCGTTATAGCTGACGATGGCCGGGATCGTCTGGGCATAATTCAGCGTTCCGCGCGTCACCTTTTGCGTTTTTAATCCTAAATTCTGGACCTGGGTCGGATCGATACGGATACCGTCACCGCTTTTATCGTTATTTTCGTCCGCATATTTCGGGACCAGATCCATATCCATAAACGGTGATTTACCGGGCTTGTCGAATTTCACGTCTGGTTTCATCGGGTCATACCAGAAAAGTACCCTTCTTTCAGAGACGCTATTTTCTGTTTTTTCAGATGAATGAAACGCCTGCAAAGCCGTCACCGATATCAGCCCTCCCACAATAAGGCTGCTGACTATCATGGCAGCATATTTTATTTTGAATGAGGCCATGCCGTTTCTCGCTATTTAATGCTCTTCAGTAAAGAGATATTGCCCTGCTGAACAAATGAAAAATCAACATGACTACCGACTTTCAATGCATTGATACTCTCGTCAGCCTGAATAAAGGTGAAGCGCATGGTCATCGCGGGCCAGCCAATCGCCGGGATCGCTTCATGAGAAATCGTGACTTTTTTATTCGTGAGATCAACATCCCTCACGATGCCGGTCCCGGTGATGAGCTGCTCTGAGGTCGCTTCGCTGGGAGAATTCATCCCCTCGTGCTGATGAACCTCAGCCTGGAGGCTGGCAGAAAACACAATGGAGGTCGCTCCGAATACAATGGCCTTAAGAGAATTGCGCATGCTTATTTTCCTGTTTAATTAAATAACGTTATTCGACCCAACCGCCGCCCAGCGCGGTGAAGAGATTAATTTCATTAACCTGTCGGGCATAAATAAGGTCGAGAATGGTTTGCTGCGTGGAAAACAGCGAGCGTTCCGCATCTAATACTTCGATATAGCTCACCGCGCCGCTGGTATATAACCCTCTGGCACGCTGCAGGGTGATGTTTAGCGAATCAAGGTACCGCTGTTGCGCAGCAAGCTGCTGGTTGATGCTGTCCCGCAGCGCGAGCGCGTCGGCAACCTGTTTGAAGGCGGCCTGTATTTTTTGTTCGTAATTAATAACCGACTGCTGCTGGCGAATTTCGGCCAGCTTCAGGTTTGCCTTATTCCTGCCCGCATTAAAAATAGGAATGTCTATTTTAGGGATAAAATTCCACATCCCGCTGCCCGCGGTAAACAGGCTGGATAATTCCGGACTGCCAGTTGAAAGCCCGCTGGTTAATGATATTGACGGGAAAAAGGCCGCACGCGCGGCGCCGATATTCGCATCGGCCGCTTTAAGCTGATACTCCGCTTCCAAAATGTCCGGGCGCTGCAGCAGTATCGCTGAGGAGAGATGAGGCGGCAGTTTTACCGGCGCAACGTCGCTGGCGTTCATGCCGCTCTCGCCCGGGAGCGCGCGATACGTGCCGAGGACCAGCTGCAGGGCATTATTGGCCTGCGCCAGCTCTCCCTCTCGTTTGGCAATCTCTGCCTGCGTGCTTTCGATCTGTCCCCGGGCCTGTTCCAGCGCCAGGACGTTCGTACTGCCCGTCACCAGCTGCTGCTCAACGAACGCATAAGACTGCTGGTAATTTGTCAGCGTTTCCCGCGCAATACGCAGCTGTTTATACGCCAGCTGCTGGTTGAAATAGCTCTGGGAAACGTTAGAGACGAGCAGGATATGCACCGCGCGACGGGCCTCTTCGCTGGCGAAATAGTTTTGTCGGCCGGCCTCGCTCATGTTCTTCAGCTTGCCGAAGAAGTCGAGTTCATAGCTAAGCGCAAGGCCCGCGTCGTACTGCTGCGTGGTGGGTTTGTCACTTTTAAGCCCGCCGCTGTACGTGATACCCGAAGACGCATTCAGCTGAGGATAACGATCCGCATCCGTCACGCTGAACTGCGCCCGCGCCTCTTCAACCTTCAGAGCGGCCATTTTTACATCGCGATTATTGTTCAGCGCTTCCGTAATCAGCCCGGCTACCTGCGGGTCGACGAAAAAGTTGCGCCACCCGGTATCCTGATACCCCACCACCGCAGGCGTCAGGCCGTTGCGCGAAAGTGAAAACTGCTGGGGTACCGGTGATGCCGGGCGCTGGTATTCGGGGGCCAGCGAGACGCAGCCCGCCAGGATAAATACCGTACTGATGCTGAGTCGTTTTAACAGGAACATAGCGGTTCAAATGAAGTCCAGAGTATTTTTAGGGCTACTCTACTGAACGCTTCCTGTTTGACGGGTGACGGGATAATGACAATGTTGTCATTTTTAACGTAAGTCATTGTGAACGGTTGCGGGCTCCATAGAATGTCATCAGCAGCCAGTCAGGGGAGCAAGATGAAAATACTGATCGTTGAAGATGAAATGAAAACCGGTGAGTACCTCAGCAAGGGGCTCACTGAAGCGGGGTTTGTCGTGGACCACGCTGTTAATGGCCTGAACGGCTACCATCTCGCCATGACCGCTGAATACGATCTGCTGATTCTGGATATCATGCTGCCCGATGTGAACGGCTGGGACATTGTCCGCATGCTCCGCTCTGCCGGCAAAGGGATGCCCATACTGCTTCTGACGGCTCTCGGTACGATTGAACACCGGGTTAAGGGGCTTGAGCTGGGCGCGGATGACTATCTGATTAAGCCTTTCGCCTTTGCCGAGCTGCTCGCCCGGGTCAGGACGCTGTTGAGGCGCGGAAATACGGTGATCGCGGAAAGCCAGCTTCAGGCGGCTGACCTGACGGTTGACCTTGTTTCGAGAAAGGTCAGCCGTGCCGGAAGCCGCATCCTGTTAACCAGCAAAGAGTTCAACCTGCTGGAGTTTTTCATGCGCCATCAGGGGGAAGTATTGCCCCGCTCCCTGATTGCCTCCCAGGTATGGGACATGAACTTTGACAGCGACACGAACGCGATTGACGTTGCGGTAAAGCGGCTGCGCGCAAAGATCGATAATGACTTTGAACCGAAGCTGATCCAGACGGTGCGCGGCGTGGGCTATATGCTGGAGGTGCCGGATGCGCGTTAAGCCCCTCCGACGCCCGTTCTCGCTTGCGCTGCGGCTGACCTTTTTTATCAGCCTCTCCACGATACTGGCCTTTTTCGCCTTTACCTGGTTTATGCTGCATTCCGTCGAGAAGCACTTCGCCGAGCAGGATATCAGCGACCTGCAGCAAATCAGCACCGCGATGCACCGCATCCTGCAGTCACCGGCCGATCCTGACCAAAAGAAAATCAGCAAGATCAAAGAGTCGATCGCCAGCTACCGCAACGTGGCCGTCCTGCTTCTGGATCCGCAGGGCAATACTCTGTTCAGCTCGGCGCAAGGAGCGGCACTGCGCCCGGCGATGAACACGGCGAACTTTAGCGAACACCGTCAGGCACAGGATGTGTTTCTCTGGGCGGTAGAAGACCCGGTCAAGCCTATGCATGCCGGGTCCGACATGAAAATGGAAACGTACCGGATTATCGCCTCCTCAGGCACGGCGACGCTGCAGGGCAAAACGCAGGGCTACGTGATGCTGATTGGGCTCTCCATTAATTTTCATCTGCACTACCTTGAGGCGCTGAAAAAAAACCTTCTGGCGATTGCCGCCGTTATCAGCCTGCTGATTATTCTTGTCATCCGCATCGCCGTGCGCCAGGGACATTTGCCCCTGCGTAACGTCAGCAACGCCATTAAAAACATCACCTCCGAAAATCTTGACGCGCGGCTGGAGCCGTCCCGCGTCCCCGTTGAGCTGGAGCAGCTGGTCATCTCCTTCAACCAGATGATCGAAAAGATTGAAGATGTTTTTACCCGTCAGGCTAACTTTTCCGCCGACATCGCTCACGAAATCAGAACCCCCATCACCAACCTGGTGACGCAAACGGAAATCGCGCTGAGTCAGAACCGTTCTCAAAAGGAGCTGGAAGATGTGTTGTACTCCAGCCTCGAAGAGTACAACCGGATGACCCGCATGGTCAGCGACATGCTGTTCCTTGCGCAGGCGGATAATAATCAGCTTATCCCGGATCGGGTGATGTTTGATTTAAGCGCCGAGGTCATGAAGGTGTTTGATTTCTTCGAAGCCTGGGCGGAAGAACGCCACATCGCGCTGAAATTTAATGGAATGCCCTGCCTGATAGAAGGCGATCCTCAGATGTTCAGAAGAGCAATCAATAATCTGCTCTCCAACGCCCTGCGCTATACGCCGGAAGGGAAAACGGTAACGGTCTCCATCAGAACACAGGATAACGACGTTGAGCTGGTGACAGAAAACCCCGGTACGCCGATCCCGCAGGCGCATCTGTCGAAGCTGTTTGACCGTTTTTATCGCGTCGATCCGTCCAGGCAGCGTAAAGGCGAAGGCAGCGGCATTGGGCTTGCCATCGTGAAGTCCATCGTCACGGCGCACCACGGAAAAGTCCGCGTGGAATCGGATGCGGTGTCGACGCGCTTCATCCTCACCGTGCCGGGAAAGGTTGCCTGAGCGCTCAGCGCACGGAACGGCACACCTCCAGCACTTTCTCTCTGAGCCACCGGTGCGCCGGGTCCTGCTCCATGCGCGGGTGCCACATCTGTGACACCGTGATGGTCCTGGTCTTAAAGGGCAGTTCAAAGACGTGTACGCGCTCGGTCATCGCCTGATTGAGCAGGTACAACGCAGGCACCATGGCAATCAGATCGGAGGCCAGCGCCACGGATAACGCCGTCGGAAAGCCGGGCACCACGCTGGCGATCTTGCGTTTCATCCCCCGTTCTGCCAGCGCGTCATCGACAGACCCATGCAACGATCCGTTCGGAGAGGCCACCACATGGCCCCAGGCGATATAATCGTCAAGGCTGACATCATGCCGTAATGACAGCGGATGCCCCTTGCGCACCGCGCCAACAAACCGATCCTGAAAGAGCCTTTGCAGCCGTATTTCAGGCCCCATATTGTTCTGCACGCCAATCTCCAGATCGACAAGCCCCTCGCGCAAATAGCGCGACGTTTTTTCAGGTTTCGGCGAAAAACGAATACAGACGTCGGGCGCCACCTCCGCCACCGCCGCAATAAGTAGTGGCCCAAATGCCACCACAAAACCGTCGTTGGCCCGGATGGTGAACAACCGTTCGAGATTTTCCACCTTCAGCGTGTCGGTGGAGGGCTGCAGAACCGCCCTTGCCTCGTAGACGGCGCTTCTGGCGCGGTCCCGGGTGGCTTCGGCCCAGGGCGTCAGCACCATATGACGTCCGGCCCGCACCAGGATCGGATCGCCGGTCACCTCCCGCAGCCGGCTCAAGGTGCGGCTCATGGCGGAGGTGCTCAGGCTTAAACGTCGCGCCGCGCCCGCCACGCTGGCTTCTGCCAGCAAAACGTCGAGCGCAACCAGAAGGTTAAAATCAGGATCGGACACGGTTGCTCCTCAGATATGGCGTTATGTGCAATGATTAAGTGCAAATGCTGCGTCTTCCGCCCTGTATACCGCATGATTATAGTTTCGTCATCACGATTCTTATCCGGAGTAACGACGATGACGCTATTTTCAAACCTGCCCGGCGATGAAGGTTTACCCGGGCATGAACGCGCCCGGGTCCTGGCCGCCGTTATGACCACCACGCTGATGGGCGTCTTTGACGGCACCATGATCAACATCGCGCTCCCCTCTATGGCAAGGGCGATGCAGGTCCCCGCGAACGTTGCGGTCTGGTTCGCCAACGGCTATCTGCTGTCAGCGGCGATGACGTTGGCCATCTTCGCGGCGCTGGCGGCGCGCGTGGGCTATCGCCCGATCTTTCTGACCGGGCTTGCCGCCTTTACGCTCACCTCGCTCGGCTGCGCGCTGGCAACAACGCCGGAAATGTTAACCGGGATGCGGATCCTGCAGGGCATCGGCGGGGCGGCGACCCTGAGTATCGCCCCGGCGATCCTGCGTTCGGTTTTTCCTGGCCGACTGCTTGGCCGCATTCTGGGGCTGCACGCCCTGCTTATCGCCTCCAGCACGGCGATTGCTCCTGTGCTCGGAGGAACAATACTGGACGCCCTGAGCTGGCAATGGCTGTTCGCCATTAACCTCATTCCGGGCAGCATCGCCCTGCTGCTGGCATGGCGGGCCTTGCCGCGGGAATCGGCCGTGGACCGAACTCCATTTGACGCGCCGGGCGCCGTGCTCTCCGCCGTACTGTTAGGTTCCGCGATCATGCTGGCCGACAGCCTTCAGCACGTGGCGCAACAGATTAGCGCGCAGGCCATCTTCTGGGGCGTTCTCGCGCTGGTCAGCGCCTTCGCCTTTACCTGGCGGATCCGGCGTGCGCAACATCCGTTACTGCCGCCGGTGATGTTCAGAAACGGGCGCTTCACCCTCGCCGCGCTGACCTCGCTGGCCTCGTTTGTGAGCCAGGGGATCACGTTTGTCGCGCTGCCGTTCCTGTTTCAGAGCGTATATGGCTACAGCCCTGTAATGTCCGCGCTGCTATTCACCCCGTGGCCGATTGGCATCGTACTGATCGCGCCGCACGCGGGTCGCTGGGCGGATACCATTTCCGCGCCGCTGATCTCGACCCTCGGGCTGATCGTGTTTGTTGGTGGGCTGGTCCTGCTGGCGACGTTGCCGGCAAATCCTTCCGTATGGAATATCTGCCTGCGCAGCCTGGTTTGTGGGATTGGGTTTGGCTGCTTCCAGAGTCCCAATAACCGGGAAATGCTCTCTAACGTGGCGCGGGAATATGCCAGCTATGCCTCTGGCGTGCTTTCTATCGTCAGGACATTCGGCCAGTGTCTCGGTGCCGCCGCGGTGGGGGTGCTGCTGGCTGTGACGACAGGGTCAGATCATCAAACGCTTGATGACCGGGCCGTGCATCTGGCGCTGTGGATTGCGGTGATTGCCTCAACGGGATCGGTCTTATTTAGCCTGAGCAGGCTGCGCCCTGCGGTTCGGGCATCGGCTTAACAGGCTGCGCCTCACGGCGCAGCGCGTTTATTTACTCCAGCGCCAGTAGCGCAAAGCTCGCCAGCCAGTGCCCGCCGCTGTAGTGGCTGCCAACCACATGCTCAACGCTTGCGGCCAGATGTTTCGTCACCGCCTCGCGCAGCGCCTGCTGCGCCGGATGGTTTGCGGGAAGCGCTTTAGCAATATGCTTCATGCACCAGGCGCGGCTGAGGTTTAATCCGTCCAGATGGGCAATTTTCGGGTCGGTGCGATCGCTCACTTCCGCCGGATTCATCAGCGCCGTAACGGCACCCACCTCCGGCAGAAACGCGTCAAACCAGGCCGGGAAGTCTTCAGACACTTTGCTCATCAGCAGCGCCTCCGTCAGCGCGCCGGAAATATACTCGTCTCCGCCGGGCTCATAATGAGCCGGATAGCGCGTGTCGGCGAGATAAAACCGCTCCGCCGCTGCCACAATCGCCTGTTCAAGCGCCTTGTCTCCCACTGCGCGACCGTAATCGAGCGCCAGCGCGAGGGCAAACGCGGTGTTGTAGTGCGTCCCGACGCGGATCGGATAGGTGAGCTTGCCGAGGTAATCCACCAGCCGGTTGCGAATGTCCTGAGTTAACGGCTCCAGCATCTGATACCAGCCCGCGGCCTGCGGCAGCGACGACTGTTTCAGCTCCTGGGCCAGCGCAAGTAGCCAGCCGTAGCCATACGGCCGCTCAAACGAGGCGCGGAACGGCGCGGTAAAATAGGCGAGCTCCTTCGCCACGTTCTCTTCGGTTATGTGCTCGTCAAAAAGCGCGACGATCGCGTCCCGGCAAGGTAATTCTGGATAGAGCCGCACGCAGCGCAGCAGCAGCCAGTAGCCGTGCACCGCCGAGTGCCAGTCAAAACAGCCGTAGAAAATGGGATGCAGCGCGCGCGGCGGCAGAACGTCACCATCATCATTCAGCAGGTGCATGATGTGGTTCGGGTATTCCTGGCGCAAATAGGTCAAAGGCATGCGGGCAAACGCGTCGGCCTGATCTTGCGTTAATTCCATGACAGCTCCTTAGCGAAACACGAGGAAATACATTAAGAACACGTTCACCACCAGAAGGGTTAAAGCGGTCGGGATCTGGATCTTGATCACCTGATATTTGTCCTTCAGCTCCAGCAGCGCGGCGGGAACGATATTGAAGTTCGCGGCCATCGGCGTCATCAGCGTGCCGCAATAGCCCGCGTACATGCCAATCGCCAGCAGCGGCGCCGGGTTGCCGTGATGCACGTTGATGAGAAACGGCAAGGCGATACCGGCACTTAACACCGGGAATGCCGCAAAGGCGTTACCCATGATCATGGTAAACAGCGCCATACCCACGCAGTAAATGACCACCAGCATGAAGCGGCTATCCGGGTTCACAAACAGGCTCACCACCTTCTGCACCGAGTCGCCGGTGTTGGCCACCACGAACACGCCGCCGAGCATGGCCAGCATCTGCGGCAGGATCACCGCCCAGCCGATGGTATCGACAAGACGACGAGACTGACGAACGGCATGCAGCGGCGTGCCTTTGGTCAGCCACCAGCCGGTGAGGATCGCCGCGACGCAGGCCACGCACAGCGCCGCCAGGGTCAGCTGTTTCTGATCGAGCAGAAACACGCCGCCGATCGAAACGCCCTTCAGGAATAACGTGCCCAGCACCGTCACCACCGGGATCATCAGCGCGGGCAGGAACAGCCAGTTTTTAAGCCGGTTTGACGACGCGACGCGCTCCTCCTCGGTCGACATTTTATAGTGTCCTTTCCCGACGAGGCCAAAACCCGCCAGCAGCGCGATAACGATAACGCCGCCGCCGATTATCCGGTACGCCAGCGATTTCCCCAGCTCCTGAACCATCAGATCGCCAAACAGAAAGATCCCGCCAAACAAGAACCAGAACAGCGCGGTGGTAAAACGCTTCGGATTAGCGCGATCGCGCAGGGTCATCACAACCAGCAGCATCACGACAAAGCCAATCAGGTAGTACACGCGGTTAATGGTGATAAGCGTCATCATTGCGCAGCCTCCTGCGTACCCTGCTCTGCACGCCAGGCCATCACGTCGCGGCGGATGCTTGCATCGAGGCGCAGCAGGCGCGTCATATGAATAACTAATGCCGCAATGGCGGTTGGAATGGCCCACAGGCCGATATGCAGCGGTTCAATGCCCTGAATACCATTCTCTTTCAGGAACGCGTCGATCAGCAGCACCGCCCCGAAGGCAATAAAGATATCTTCCCCAAAGAAGACCGCGATGTTGTCGCACGCGGCGGCGTGGGCTTTGATTTTGTCGCGGATGTGCTGCGGCAGCTCGCCATATCCGTTCAGCGCCGCCCCTTCGGCCATCGGCGCCAGCAGCGGGCGCACAGTCTGGGCATGACCTCCCAGCGACATCAGGCCCAGCGCGGCGGTGCCTTCCCGCGCGACAAAATAGAGCATCAGAATACGCGCCGAGGTGGCGCTGGCGATCTTCGCCACCCAGGCCTGGGCGCGCTCTTTTAGCCCGTAATATTCCAGCAGACCAATCACCGGCAGGATCAGGATGAAGGTGGCCAGCGATCGGCTATTGACGAACTTCTCGCCAAAGGTCTCCAGCAGCATGCCGAAATCCATGCCGACCAGCAGACCCGTCGCCAGCCCCGCCACCACGACCACCAGCAGCGGGTTGAAGCGCAGTGCAAAACCAATAACCACGATCGGTATCCCGATCAGCGGCAGCAGCGTAGTACCGTCCATAACGTTTACCCTATCGAAAGTGAGCGTTGCGCGCCGACGGCTATTTTTTTAATTTGCGGCGAGCGATGTTGTGTTTTGTTGGCAGGCTTCGCAAAACCTGCGCTAAAAAGCTATATCTGAACCTCAAAAACATGTAAACAAATTATCAATAAAATGTTCTTATTTTATCGATGAGTTTACATTTCTGGCTAAGGAACGTTATGACCTCAGAAAAGAGTGCTTCACCCGATCGCGACGATATCAACGATGGCCGGATCGTCTCTTCCCGCCATCTGGTATCCGAGCGCTGCGCGGAGTTATCAGAGCTGGAATATGCGCTGATCATGACCAGCAACGCGTTTAACAAATGGATGGTGCGCTGCATGACGGCTGCCGGCGAGCCCGATATGGGCGCCTTTGACGTTTCGCTGCTGCATCACGTGAACCACCGCGACCGCAAGAAAAAGCTGGCCGATATCTGCTTCGTCCTCAACGTGGAAGATACCCACGTGGTGACCTATGCCCTGAAAAAACTGGTCAAAGCAGGCTACGTGACGAGCGAGAAAGCGGGCAAAGAGCTCTTTTTCTCTACCACCGAGGAAGGGAAAGCGCTGTGCATGAAATACCGGGACGTGCGGGAAGCGTGCCTGATTGCGATCCACGCGGAGAGCGGCATTGCCGGGAAGTCGATTGGCGAGACCGCGCAGCTGTTACGCACGATCTCCTCCCTGTATGACACCGCCGCAAGGGCGGCGGCTTCACTGTAATTAAGGACGCCGGAACAGCGTAATGCTCCGTCCGGCCAGCGCGTACTCAACGGTTTCGGTGATCGCTGTCCCGTTGGCAGCGTCATCCGCCGTAGACAGCTCCAGCACCCATCCCCCTTCGCCAAACTGCGGGATCTGGAACGGCACGGTGCCTTCAAACGGATTGAACAGCATCAGCACGTCGTGCCAGATGCCGTCCTCCTGCTGAAGATCCGGCCTGCTGATGGAGACCCCGAGCGTCGAGCCTTCATCCCACTGCTCGGCCTGCTGTGGGCCACCCCCGGCATTGAACCAGCGGATCTCCAGCCCGTCGCGCCAGCTTTCACGGCGCAGCAGCGGCTGTTGCGCGCGAAGGGCAATGAGACGACGGGTAAACTCGCGCAGCGCAGCGTCGTTTTCGGAGAGCCCCTTCCAGTCGATCCACGAGATCTCACTGTCCTGACAGTAGCCGTTGTTGTTCCCCTTCTGCGTACGGCCAAACTCGTCCCCCGCCAGCAGCATCGGCGTGCCGTGGGAGAACAGCAGCGTGGTCAGGAAATTACGTTTCTGCCGCTCCCGGGTAGCAATGATATCCGGGTTCTCGGTTGGCCCTTCCTCGCCGTAGTTGTATGAGCGGTTATCGTTATGCCCGTCGTTATTGTTCTCACCGTTGTCGGCGTTGTGCTTTTCGTTGTAAGACACCAGGTCATTCAGCGTAAAGCCGTCATGGGCGGTGATAAAGTTGACGCTGGCCCACGGACGACGTCCGCGCAGATCGTACAGATCGCCGGAACCGAGCAGGCGCGCGGCAAAGTCCGTGGAGACGTTGTCCCCTTTCCAGTACTCGCGAACGGTGTCGCGGTATTTGTCGTTCCACTCCCCCCAGCCCGGCGGGAAACCGCCGACCTGATACCCGCCGGGGCCGATATCCCAGGGTTCACCAATCAGCTTCAGTCGGGATAACACCGGATCCTGAGTCACGGCGTCGAAGAAACCGCCGCGCGGGTCAAACCCTTCGGGCTCGCGGCCCAGGATCGTCCCGAGGTCGAAGCGAAAACCGTCGATGTGCATCGATTCCGCCCAGTAGCGCAGGGAATCCATCACCATCTGCAGCACGCGCGGGTGCGAGGTGTTGACCGTGTTTCCCGTCCCGGTGTCGTTGATGTAGTACCGGTGCTGGTCCGGGAGCGTGCGGTAATAGCTGTAGTTATCAATCCCCTTAAACGAGAGCGTCGGTCCAAGCTCGTTCCCTTCCGCCGTGTGGTTGTACACCACGTCCAGAATGACCTCGATGCCCGCGTCATGATAGGCGCGCACCATATCGCGAAAGCCCTGGATCCCCGCCGGGCCGTAGTAGCGTGACGCAGGGGCAAAAAAGCCCAGCGTGTTATAGCCCCAGAAGTTCTTCAGGCCGCGGTCGAGCAGGTGCTGATCGTCCGGAAACCAGTGAACCGGCAGCAGCTCCACCGAGGTAATGCCGAGGCTTTTGATATAGTCGACCGAGGCTTTGTGCCCCATCCCCTCAAACGTGCCCCGCAGCTCGGGCGGAATGGCCGGGTTCATCTGGGTAAACCCTTTCACGTGGCTCTCATAGACAACGGTATGCGGCCAGGGCACGTTCGGCCGGCTGTTGTCCTGCCAGTCAAAGGCGTTCGGGTCGATGACCCTGCATTTCGGCGTAAACGGCGCGCTGTCGCGCGTATCAAAACTGAGGTCCAGTTCATCATGCCCCAGCTCATAGCCGAAATGGGCGTCGTTCCAGTCGATATCGCCAACCATTTCGCGGGCGTAAGGGTCGATAAGCAGCTTATGCGGGTTGAAGCGATGACCATTTTCCGGGTCGTAGGGGCCGTAGACGCGATAGCCGTACAGCGCACCCGGCTTCAGATCGGGCACATAGCCGTGCCAGACCTCATGGGTATACTCCGGCAGCTCCAGCCGGGCGATTTCCGTTTTCCCGGACGGGTCAAACAGACAGAGCTCCACCCGTTCAGCGTGAGCGGAGAACAGCGCGAAGTTGACCCCTTTCCCGTCATAATTCGCACCCAACTGCTGGCCATGACCGGCCCGAATTTCAAACGTAGTATCCTTTGCCATTTTCGTTCTCCACGATTATTCGCAGGTAAGCAGAACCAGTACACATCCCTTTTCTGACGTTAAATCCAGCGTCTCTTGCAGAATGCGGCTCTCACCGCTGAACAGATCCCGATAGCGTTTCCCCGTCAGCTCCTCGGGTATCGCCACCGTGGTATTGACCCACAGCTGATGATTATCGGTGACATCAAAAACCAGACGCGGCACGGCAACAATCAGCGCCTCGTCGTCCTTAACGCGCGCGTAGACAATCAGGTTATCTTCGCGCTCGCCGCTGACCTTAAGCGGCAGCCAGTCGCCGTAGCGGAAAAGCGCGTCGTAGTGCGGTCGAAGCCGCAGCAGCGTGGCGGTAACAAACTGCTTCACCCTGCCGTCCCGCCAGCATGCCGGGTTGTCAAACACCCCGGCATCCGCCGCGCTGAGGCTCTGCACCAGGGCCGGAAAGTCCGGCTCCCGTCGGTTATCCGGGTCAACGAGGCTAAAGTTAAGCGCCTCGCTGCCCTGATAGATATCCGGCACGCCGGGCGCCGTCAGCTTGATCACCGTCTGGCTGAGGCTGTTCATTAACCCGGCGCGGATAAAGGGCTGCATCGCCTCGCTGAAATCATGCAGGAACGGGCTGTTGTCCGGCGAAAGCAGGTGCCGCGCGTAGCTCAACACCACGCTCTCATAGCTCTCGTTGCTGTCGATCCAGTCGGTGCGCTGTTTCGCCTCGCGCAGCGCTTTTTCGAGGAAGCCGAGGAAGCGTTCTTGCAGTGATTTCAGCCCGTCGGCGTCGTCCGGTGACAGCGTGGCGGGCCAGACGCCTGCCAGCGCCTGGTAGATCATCCACGTATCGGCGGCGTTCGGCGCGGTACCGTCATTGAGAAAACGCACCTGGGTCTGGTTCATCTGCCGCCAGCGGGCAAGGTTGTCGCCCCACCGCTCCGGGGCTTCCGTCAGGGGGTAAAGGCGTGCGCGGGCATCCTCCCCGCGCTTGGTATCGTGCGTGGAGGTGCCCAGCAGCGCGTCGGGCTGACGGGCCAGACGAATGCGCATTTCCTGGTGGAAGCGGGATAATGAAAACGCGCGCGGCGTCGGGTCGGCGCCCACTTCGTTGAGCGCAAGCTCGAGGTTGTGGCGAAAGAAGAGCGTGTCTTCAACGGACTTCGCCATCAGCGGCCCGGTAAGCTGCTGGAAGCGGGTCCTGAAAAGCGCGGCGCTCTCGCGGCAATCTTCCGGCAGATCGCCGGTAAGAATGCGCACGATCAGGCTGAGCGCCGCTTCCGACGTCTCCACGCTGGCGACCACGCGGTTAAGCAGCGCCACGTCCGGCGGGGTTAATCCTTCCCGGGTGCCGTAGGTGCGGTAGACCGGAAACGCAATAAGCAGTTCGCGCAGCGCGTGACGGATTTCCTCGCGCGGCAGCGCAACCTCATTGCGACGGGCCAGATCCTCAGCAATGTTTAGCAGCGTGGTGAATTCACCCTCAAAATTGCGATCGGCCATCAGGCCTTTGGCATCGCGCAGTTCCGCATGGCGATCGACCGTGATGCCCAGCGTCTCGTCGTGGATTTTCTCCAGACGCCCCAGGCTACTGTCGTCAACCAGCACTTCCGCCAGCGAGGCGATAAACTCGTAGCCGGTGGTGCCGGATACCGGCCAGTCAGCGGGGAGCTGTTCCCCTTTGGCGAGAATTTTTTCGACCGTGATGTAGCAGTCGGGCCCGGCCGCCTGCCGCAGGCGCTGCAGATAGCCCAGCGGATCCGCCAGACCGTCGACATGGTCAATGCGCAGACCATCCACCACGCCCGCGTGGACCAGCTCAAGGATCAGCCGGTGCGTATCGTCGAAGACTACGTCATCTTCAACCCGAACGCCGACCAGCCCGGTTATCTCAAAGAAGCGCCGCCATGAGAGCTGCTTCGGCGCCTCCCGCCAGGACATCAGCCGCCAGCTTTGCGCGTTGTGCAGTTCGGCAATGCTCTTCTCCTCGCTGTAGGTACCCGGGTTGAGCGGATACTCGGCGTCGTAGTAGACCAGCGCGGCCTTTTTCGTGACAGTGTCACGTTTTAGGGTGATAGCTCCCTTCTCCAGCTCCGCCTCAAAGGTATCGCCAAGAAACGGCAGCGTAAGCGGTCGTGACCCGTCGATATCAAAATAGCGAAAATAGCGGCTTTGCTGGCCGTATTCAATCACGTCCCGCCACCAGAGGTTTTCCAGCGAGGTGGACATATGGTTCGGGACAATGTCCAGAATCAGCCCCATGCCGGCCTGCTTAAGCGCCGCGGCCATGCGGTCAAAGCCTTCTCGTCCGCCAATCGCGGGGTCGATTTCATTCGGGTTGGTCACGTCATAGCCGTGGGTAGACCCCGTCGTGGCAGTGAATACGGGCGACGCGTAAAGGTGGCTGATGCCGAGGTCCTTCATATACGGCACCAGCGCCACAACGCGGTCGAAGGTCATGCCGTTACGGAACTGAATTCGGTACGTGGCGGAAGGGATCATAACGGTGCTTCTCCATCAGCAAAGCGAACGACAATACCGTTCGGCGGTAAAACGTCAGTGACTTCCGGCCAAGCAAAGCGCGTCTCACCCGCGAGATCGGGCAGCGCGACGGGCTTAAAGCCGATATTAAGCGCCAGCGAGAGCGTCCCCGACGGGAAGCGCCAGCACACCGCCACCATGCCGGGCGCGGTCTTGAGCACATGGCCCTCAACGGCGCCACCCGGATGCAGAAGCGGAACGATATAGCGATGGCGCAGCGTCAACAGATGGCGCGTATAGCGCAGCCACGTTTTGCCCTCGTCGGTGGCGATTTTGTGCCAGTCGAGCTTTGAGCGGATAAACGTATTCACGTCGTTCGGGTCCGGGACGGTTTCATCGTGCCCGGCATGGCCCGTAAACTCTTTCGCGCGCCCTTCCCGCACAGCTTTTGCCAGATCGCCGTGAAAGTCGGTGAAGAACAGGAACGGATGCGTTTCCCCAAACTCCTCGCCCATAAACAGCAGCGGGATATGAGGGGAAAGCAGCAGCGCGGCAAGCAGCACCCGCGTCTTGTCGGCACCCGCGAGGGAGATAAGCCGCTCGCCCTGGGCGCGATTGCCTGTCTGATCGTGGTTTTGAATAAAATCGACGAAGAACTGCGGCGGCTGCGTGCGGCACTCCACACCGCGAGATTCTCCGGTTTGCAGAGACACCTCGCCCTGGTAGACAAATCCTTCCGCCAGCGCCCGGGCGAACTTTTTCTCCGGCTCAAAGGCAAAATCCTGGTAATACGCGTGGGTCTCGCCGGTGGCAAACACGTGGGCAGCGTTGTGAAAATCATCGTTCCACTCGCCGGTAAACAGCGGCGCGTTGCCCTGTTCATCGCGCGGATGCAGGAAAATCACGTTGCGGCTGTCTTCCGTGGTCAGGTGAACGTGACGGTGCGGAATGGCCTCGCGGATCCGGGCGGCAATCTCCTCGAGAACATGGGTGTCCGAGCCGTCTTTAATCTGGTCGATGGCATCAAAGCGCAGGCCGTCCAGACGGTATTCCGTCAGCCAGTAGAGCGGCGCGTCGGTGATGTACTGCCTGACCGGCTCGCGCTCGTAGGCGATGCCGTTGCCCCACGGCGTCATCCGCTGTGCATCGAAAAACGCGGGCGACAGCAGAGGCAGATAGTTTCCTTCGGGCCCAAAGTGGTTGAGCACGATATCCAGCACCACGGAAAGCCCCAGCCCGTGCGCGGCGTCGATAAACGCGTGGAAATCCTCCGGCGTGCCGTACGCTGAGTGTGGGGCATACAGCAGCACGCCGTCATATCCCCAGCCGCGGGAACCGCCAAACTGGGAGACGGGCATCACTTCAAGCTGGGTAATCCCGAGTTCTGCCAGATACGGCAGCTTGTCGATGGCCGCCCGGAAGGTGCCCTCCGGGGTAAAGGTGCCGATGTGCAGTTCGTAAATGACCGTCTCTTCCCACGGACGCCCTGCCCAGTCGCGGTTGACCGGCTGGTAACGTCGGGGATCGATCACCACCGAGGGGCCGTTAACGTCGCCCTTTTGCGCCCGCGAGGCGGGATCGGGCACCGCCATGCCGTCCTGAAGAACAAACTGATATTCTGCACCGTGCGTGACGCCGGGGACGTCTGCCTGGAACCAGCCGCCGCCTGTTGCCGTCATCGGCACGTCGGTGGCGGCAAGACGTAGCGTAAGTTCTTTCTGTCCTTCTGCCCAGACGCGAAAACGTACAACGTCATCGGAAATAAACTCAGCACCCCACTGCTTTTGAAATGTCCTGAATTCCATTCATTGTCCTCGAATGACCCACATTTTACGCGGAACGAAGTACAAGCTTAGTTCAGGATTAAAAGTGCGTGAGCTCAGCGGATTTAACCGCTTCGTCTATTCTTTATGAAATAACTCACTAACGGGAATACTATGCAGATTCGAAAAGGATTAAATACGGACCTCGTCCGTCTTGAATGTTGTGACTTTTCTTTCACCATTAGCCACATTGCGCGAGAGCCCTTTATCCATTGTGATTTGCATATCGAAGCCGTCGCCGAGCCCTGGATAAAAACCTACGAACTCGACATTCAAACGCTTGAAAACCATTGCGTTAATCCGGACGCCATATTTCTTGTGGCGGAAACGGACGACGGTGAATTAGCCGGATTTATTACCGCGTCAATCGGCTGGAATAAGTTTATCTCGGTGGATTACATAGCCGTGGATCGCACGAAACGCAGAACCGGCGCCGCGCAAAAATTGATGGCCGCCGCGCACGTGTGGGCCCGCAGCGTAAACGCGCCGGGATTACGGCTTGAAACACAAAATGTGAACGTCTCTGCCTGTCTGTTTTACCGTAACTACGGATTTACCCTGGGCGGATACGACCGTTATCTCTACAACGCTTTACCAGAAAAGGACGAGGTTGCCCTGTTCTGGTATTACATGCTGGTCTAGCGGAAACGATGCTGAAAAATACGGTATCTGTTTATTTTGAGGGTAAACGCAGCCAATCAATACGTTAAATTGTCCCTCCTTACAAAATCTTACGTTTATGGGCTCAGTCAGGATGCGGCGTAGAATACCTTCTGGTGTATGATTGCCCGAAATTAAACCATGCAATAAAAAGGGATTTAAATGCATGATGGATGCGAAAGACAATACAACAGCGACCTGCCTGAGTCACAAAATGAAGTACAAAGAGGTTGCCTGCGGTAAGCAGCGGATGCACTGGCTGGAACTGCAATTTGTGGATGAGAACAACCACCCGGTTTCCGGTCTGAAGGTACGGCTGGAATACCATCCTCTGGCAACGGCGGCGGAACTGGCGCTGTGGGCGCGTGGAGGCCACACCCGGTTCGATCCAACACCGCCGCCGAATCCACCTGCCGGTGTCACCGACAGTCAGGGACTGGTGCGGTTTGATGACCTGTACTGGGTAGCAGTCGATGTGAAAACAGACGGCCAGCAGCTGGCCGACGAGATGGAACTGCGCACTCTGGGTATCAGCCGCAACCCAAACAGCCAGCCGGTGAGTTATAATATTTTCCGGCCTGAAACGCGCGATCCGAAATGGCGTTCAGACGTGCAGATTAGCGCGGAGCAGCACGGCTATGACCACCATTATGTGGTCATCGGTGAGTTGTGTGACAGGATGCCCGATATCCATGAATGGACGGATAAAGAGCCGCCCCGGTTTCACTTTCCGCATGGAACATTGCTGAAAGGCACGGAAATCCCCCGGGAGACGCTGGAGAAACGGCATGTGATTGAAATATGCCCGTTTCGGGCATGGTCACTGGTGCTGCATGACACAAAAGACTATTCGCTGGCAAATGGCTATAACCTCGGCGTGATGGCTGATATGGCCTATGCGAAAGGCGGTAATACGTTGATTAAGCCGTTTTTCCTGGAAAAGTGCCTGGATTTATCCACGACGCCGAGATATGAAGAGTTTCCGTCATTTCCTTGCACGCTGGTTGTTGATGTACCGTTCCGTGAGCGGTACATCACTGCTGAATTTCTGGACTCATCCCGTTTAAGTGACAAAGCTCCCACCCGCTTACTGCTCGACAGTACCCAGCTTTTTTACGTGGAAAATGCGGCCCATGTGATCGTGGCATGGCGGGGAACGCTGGAGGTACCGGACTGGCTCACCGACGGCTGGTTCTCACCGCAACCGTGCACGGCCGAGCTGACTAAGGCCGGTCGTATCCACGGCGGCTTTCTTGAGGCATACCAGCTGGCGAAGGAGCGGTTTAGAGATCAATTTAAAGAAATTAAAAGAATAACTGATGTCGGAAAAAAACTGTTTATCGCCGGACACAGTCTGGGAGGGGCACTGGGGCTGACCTATGCGGCGGAGATGAAGGGATTTTCGCCAATACTCTACACCTACGGGATGCCCCGGACCTTTACCGCTGATGCTGTGGGTAACCTGTATCAGATCATCCACTACCGTCATGTCAACGACAGCGACACCATCCCCAGCGTGCCATTTGATGCCAATCTGGATAACTGGCTGTACGGTAAGTTTGGCTCTCTCGGTGCCACGCTGGGCTTTTTCTGGACACTGACGGCCGAGCTGCCGGCGCAGATGGCAGGGGCCTATGTCGGTGAGCATTACTGGCATCACGGCAGTCCGGTGGTCTTCTTCCGCGCCACACAGACCCGCACCTGGCTGGAATGTAAAACGATGAACAACCATACTTGCCGCCGCCTCAGCTCCAGCGATATGCACAAAGTTAAGCTGTTCCTTGTCCCGTCTCTGTCTGAGGCTGAAAACTCGGAGGCAAAAGACGCACAGGAGGCGTTTGTACGCGAATTCCCGGCCGCAGATATTCAGAAAGTTTTTCCCCGTAACACCAATCCGAATTTTGACCATATGACCAGTCCGGGCCAGCACTCAATGGCGAGTGAGTATCTTCCATTCCTGAACAACCAGCTTCTGGAATCGGCATGGCCGGAACTGAAGCTGAGCCGGAAAGAGTACCGGGAGGATTTCCGGCAGCAAATGGTGGATTACGGGGCAAGCAGCCCACCGGAAGAGCTGAAGCGAAACCGGATGTTCCTGGCTCTTCAGGATATGGTGGGCAGTTCGCTGACGATTACCCGGAAACTACCGGGCGGTGAAAATGCCCTGACCCGTTTTAAATCAGTTGCGGAGGAAGAAGTTGAATCGACACGCTAAATCACTGGCAGGACTGTTGCCACTTCTGACACTGTTGCCCCTGAGCGGCTGCGCCAGTCACCCGGACTATACTCTTGACCCCCCAGCCAGTTCTGAATGGGTAACGGTAGCGGTGAAACTGCCGGCTGAGACGGAGTTATTGCCGCTGGATGCGCTTTATCGGTCTGAGACATGCCGACGGAAAATATACGATCCCACGACGGAATTACATGACAGTACGGAAAGGGGACTGTACCCCATACAGGTGGATCTCAATCCAGCCAATGGTGATGGTTTTCGCCAGATCCGTATTGCGCTTGATGGCGGTACAAAGTGTCGCTGGACGCTTAGCGGTATCAGGGTTGGAATACAGTTAGCCAAAAATTCTGCGTTAGCTGAAGGGAAAGATATTACACCTGCAAACTATGTATTTGATTTTGATGAGGAGGGGTACAGCAATGCGTTTGGGAAAGGAAAACCAACCCCTGTAAGTGGTGATCTATTTTTTAAAACTGAATTTTTCCCAATGGAATATGTATATCGCTCAATTAAAGAAATCGATATAGACCTTTTTGCTGGGGATGAAAAATACAATAAATGGAATAGATATTATAAAATTACAAATAGTAGAGTCATAAAGATTGAGCCCATTTTATATTTGAATAAGGTCGTAAAGCTTCAAGCATCAAGTTCATCTCGCGGAAAAATTCTTGCAACATATCCGGATGGTAGTTCTGAGAACATCAGTGGCAGAGTTCCCGATTATGAGAAGTTACTTCGAATGTAACGATAATGAATCTATCAAAAAAGATCTTATTAGAATCCTTTTTAAATTATTTCACTCCGAATCTGCTCATTATTTCAAATATTGCATTGTGCAACTTCGCTTACATTCAATTATGCTGGTCTAGCGGAAACACATTGCCACATCGCGGTCATATTTCTGTCACTGAATTTCATTACGCTTTCGGGATTTTAACCAGGGTGTTGAGGAAAAAAGCGTGAATTCAATGGCTAAGGCATTACTGCTGGCATTACCGGTTTTGAGTGCAGCGGCAACCGCGACGGCTGCCGGGCGCGACCTGTGCGAACCGAAAGCGTACGAAATGGCGCTGCGCTATCAGCAGAAATCGGCAGAGATTATGGCCCTTCAGCTGCAAACCTATCGGTTTGCCACCGAGCGTTTCAACGAAAAGTTAAAGGATCTGAAAACGCCCGAAAACTACGCCGTGGTGATGGACCTCGACGAAACGGTGCTGGATAACACCCCTCTGCTGGTGCGCGACGCGGAGCAGTGTCACGACTATACGAAATGGGACACCTGGAGCGACTGGGAGAAACAGGGAAAACCCGGCTTAATTCCGGGGGCGAAAGCGTTTCTTGACCACGTGAATCAAAGCAAAGTCCGCATCTACTACGTTTCGGATCGTATGCAGGAAAACAAAGCCGACACGCTGAAGACGTTAAATGCTCTCGGCCTGCCGCAGGTGTCTGACGAAAGCGTGCTGCTGGATACGGTCAGCAAGGAAGAGCGCCGCCAGAGCATCCTCAAAAAGCAGCAGATCGTGATGCTGTTCGGCGACAGCCTGCCGGACTTCGCCGTGCAGTTTAAAAACAAAAAGCCGAGCGAGCAGCAGCGTGAGCTGGTTGAAGCCAGCGCCGAACATTTCGGCAACGACTGGATTGTGCTGCCTAATGCCGCTTATGGCTCATGGTCCAAAGCCACGCCGGACAGCTGGAACGTACCGCTGAAAAAATAATGTCTACGGGCCGGGAAAGCTATCGCGCGCCTTCCCGGCCCTTCGGTTTCCTATCCATCCCGTTTATAGGTCCTATCATTTCTGGGCAGGTTCTTATAATTTTACGGAGCAGTAAGATGAGCACTTTCAAAGGAGACTCGTATGCTTACCGTGAAAAAACTTGCTCTTTCCACGCTGATTTCCAGTTCACTGCTTTTTTACCCTGCGCTCCAGGCCTCGGCAGAGACGCCGCAGCACGTCGTTAAACAACCTGCGGGCGGTTACAGCGTGCAGGTCGGCGACGTTCTGGTCACCTCGTTTACCGACGGGACCGTCGCGCAGGATCTGCACAAGCTGCTGCGCCGGACAACGCCGCAAAACATTGATGCGCTGCTCGCGAAAAACTTTCAGACCAACCCGGCTGAGGTCTCCATCAACGCGTTCCTGATTGCGATACCCGGACATAAAATCCTGGTGGATACCGGCTCGGGCCAGCTCTTTGGCCCTGATACCGGCGGACGTCTGGTTGAGAGCCTCGCCACCCAGGGGGTTAAACCCGAGGACATTACTGAAGTCCTGCTGACCCACGCCCACTCCGATCATGCCGGTGGTCTGGTGAAGGATGGCAAGGTGGTGTTCAACAACGCGCGCGTTTTCGTTGGCAAACCGGATATCGACTTTTTCTTTAACGACGACAATCAGAAGAAAACCGGCTACGGCAAGAACTACTTTGACGTCGCGCAGAAGACCTTAAAACCCTATCTGGATGCGGGAAAAGTGGTGCCGTTTAGCGGCACATCGGAGATTCTACCGGGGCTGACCGGCACGGTTCATCCCGGACACACGCCGGGCTCAGCCTTCTACACGCTGACGAGCAAAGGCGAGAAGATCACCTTTGTCGGTGACATCATTCATGCAGCGGCGGTTCAGTTCCCGCAGCCTGACGTGACCATCACCTACGATGAAGATGAGAACAAAGCGGCAAGCGTTCGTGAGCATGCGTTCGCTGACTTTGTGAAAAACAAGGACCTGGTTGCCGCCCCGCACCTGCCTTTCCCGGGCATCGGCTATGTGACGAAAGGCGAGAAAGGCGGCTATGCCTGGGTCCCTGTGACCTATACCAACCGTGACGCCAGCAGCGCGAAATAAGATGACGCCCATCTCTGATATGGACATAGACCTGATCCTGACCCTGGACGCCCTGCTTCAGGACAGGAATATCACCCATGCGGCCGCGCGGCTGGGCATCAGCCAGCCCGCGCTGTCCGCCCGTCTGGCGCGTCTGCGCACGCTGTTTGGCGAACCGCTGTTTATTCCCTCCCCGCATGGACGCGGGGTATTGCCCACGCCGCGAGCGGAAGCGCTCAGGCCGCAGGTGGCAAGCGTGCTGCGCGGCATCAGCGCGATGTTTGCGCCCACCGCGTTTGATGCGCAAACCAGCAGCCGGACCTTTGTAATCGCGCTGCATGAGAATCCGGCGCTGATGCTCGGCACCGGGCTGCTTAACCAGATTAGAACCGATGCCCCCGGTATCCGCCTGCGCTTCGCCCTGCCGGAGATAGCTGACCTGCCGCAGCAGCTGGAGAACGGCGATGTGGATCTCTACATCGGCGTAAGCGCGGGCGCCCATGACGGATGGGTGAGGCGCAAACTCCTTAACGACACGTTTGCCACCGCCCAGCGAAAAGGCCATCCGCGCGGAACGGGTGCGTTAGATCTGGAGATCTACTGCGCGCTTTCCCATCTGGTGGTGTCGTCGGCGGGCGATCCGTTTACCGGATTTGTCGACCAAACCCTCGCCGGGCTGGGCTATCAGCGACACGTTGCCATGTCCACCCAGAGCTACGCTATGGCGCCTGCGCTGGTTGCCGGTACCGACCTGGTGTGCACCCTGCCGGAACGGATGCTGAAGCAGTTCGCCAGCACGCTGGATCTCTTTGCACCACCTCTGCCGCTCCAGCCGATTACCATCAACATGTACTGGCATCCGAAAAACAGCCAGGATCCGGCGAATGCCTGGCTGCGCGAACAGCTGCTGCGGGCCGCCGGACGTCAGGTGTGATCGAGCGTTGCCAGAAACTTTTTAAGCACTTCTGAGCGAATAATCCGGTGGCAAACCAGGGTGAGTTCACTCTCCCGCAGCCGGTCGAGGATGTCCACGTAGACGACATTCTCGACGCTCACCGCCTTTGCCGACGCGGGGAGCAGCGCCAGCCCAAACCCCGCCGAAACCAGGCTTATCACCGTGGGCACGTCGGTCGCATTCTGCACTACGTCCGGCTGAAAGCCCGCTCCGCTGCAGGCATCATAGAAGTACTGCTCCAGCCCCATTCCCTCCGGATCGCGCAGGGAGATCCATTTTTCGCCTTTCACCGACGAAAGCGTCAGCGCGGCGGATCCGGCCAGCGGATGCTGACGATACAGCGCCAGCACCGTTTTCTCCGAGGCAAACGGGCGGCTTTGCAGATCGTCCGGCAGCGACGGCAGCGGCGCGCGGATGATGGCCACATCCAGCTGGTTGCTCTGCACGGCGGCGTAGAGCGTCTGCACGTTTCCCGTCATCAGGGACATGGTAACGGCCGGCCAGCGGCTGTGCATCTGGCGAAGCGCGGCGGGCAGCCTGCCGTCAAACATCGCGCTCGACACGCACCCGAGGTTTAACACGCCCTGCTCGCCCCGTGCCGTTTGTCTGGCGTCCAGCACCGCCTGTTCGGTCAGCGAGATGGCGAGCCTGGCCTTTACCAGAAACGCTTCGCCCGCGGGCGTCAGGGTTAAGCGGCGGTTCGCCCGGCTGAAAAGCGTGACGCCTAAACGTTCTTCCAGCGCCTTTATCTGCTGGCTCAGCGCCGGCTGCGCCATGTTCAGACGCTCGGCGGCCCGGTGCATGTGGAGCTCTTCGGCCACGACGATGAAGTGGCGCATCTGACGAAACTGCACGAGACGTCTCCCTGTATTGATATAGATTTACTTATCAATTTAACAGTAATGATGCAATTGATGCTATTGGTCATTGCCATAAAAATGGAGGGATTCAACCGAGGGAGGAAAATATGGAACACAAGATTAACGATCTCCGCAGCGCCATCGCCTTACTGCAGCGCCACGACGGGCAGTATATTGAAACCGATCGTCCGGTCGACCCCAACGCCGAACTGGCGGGCGTCTATCGCCATATCGGCGCAGGCGGCACGGTCAAACGCCCAACCCGCACGGGCCCGGCGATGATGTTCAACAGCATTAAGGGCTTTCCGCACTCCCGCATCCTGGTGGGCATGCATGCCAGCCGCGAGCGCGCGGCGCTGCTGTTAGGCTGCGAGCCTTCTGAACTGGCAAAGCACGTCGGCCAGGCGGTGAAAAAGCCGGTTGCGCCGGTTGTCGTTCCGGCCGCGCAGGCTCCCTGTCAGGAGCAGGTCTTCTATGCTGACGATCCTGACTTCGATCTGCGCAAGCTGCTTCCGGCCCCGACCAACACGCCGATTGATGCGGGTCCGTTCTTCTGTCTGGGACTGGTGCTGGCAAGCGATCCGGAAGACAGCTCGCTGACGGATGTCACCATTCACCGCCTCTGCGTGCAGGAGCGCGACGAGCTTTCCATGTTCCTTGCCGCCGGGCGCCACATCGAAGTGTTCCGCAAAAAGGCGGAAGATGCCGGAAAACCACTGCCGGTGACGATCAACATGGGTCTCGACCCCGCCATCTATATCGGCGCGTGCTTTGAGGCCCCTACCACGCCGTTTGGCTACAACGAGCTGGGCGTCGCCGGGGCGCTGCGCCAGCAGCCGGTCGAGCTGGTGCAGGGCGTGGCGGTCAAAGAGAAAGCCATCGCGCGGGCGGAAATCATCATCGAAGGTGAACTGCTGCCGGGCGTGCGCGTGAGAGAGGATCAGCACACCAACACCGGCCACGCGATGCCGGAGTTCCCGGGCTACTGCGGCGAGGCGAACCCCTCCCTGCCGGTGATTAAAGTGAAAGCCGTGACCATGCGAAACCACGCCATCCTGCAAACGCTGGTGGGACCGGGGGAAGAACATACCACGCTGGCCGGACTGCCGACGGAGGCCAGCATCCGTAATGCCGTTGAAGAGGCAATTCCCGGATTCCTGCAAAACGTCTATGCGCATACCGCGGGCGGCGGCAAGTTCCTCGGGATACTGCAGGTGAAAAAACGCCAGCCGTCAGACGAAGGACGTCAGGGCCAGGCGGCGCTTATCGCCCTGGCCACCTATTCGGAGCTGAAAAACATTATTCTGGTCGACGAAGACGTGGATATTTTCGACAGCGACGATATCCTGTGGGCGATGACGACGCGCATGCAGGGCGATGTAAGCATCACCAATATTCCGGGGATCCGCGGCCACCAGCTGGATCCGTCCCAGTCGCCGGATTACAGCACCTCGATTCGCGGAAACGGCATCTCCTGCAAGACGATCTTCGACTGCACGGTGCCGTGGGCGCTGAAGGATCGCTTCGAGCGCGCGCCGTTTATGGAGGTGGATCCGCGTCCGTGGGCGCCGGAGCTGTTTGCTGGCAACGCGAAATAAAAACACCACGCGTATGGCCCGCGGGTCATACGCTAATTTTCTTTTCAAGCGTGGCGATGTTTTCACCCGTCACGCGTTCCACAGTGAAACGATCGACGCTCAGCAAAATGAGCATCAGCCCCCTGCCGCTCTCCAGCAGCGGCGAGATTTCACAAAAACGGTCTCGCCTGGCGGCCTCAAGCCGCTCCAGCGGGAACGCGTCACCCGCGTCGGTAAAAACAATGTAGACATCGCTGTCGCGGATGTCGAACCGTACGCTGAATGCGCGCGAGGCATCCTCATGCAGCGCGTGGCGGATGATATTCGTCGCCACCTCACAGACGGCGAGATCGAGCGCGAAACGCCACTCATCATCTACGGGAAGCGCCCTCAGCCGCACTCCCAGCCAGCCGGCCAGCGGCGTCAGGGAACCGAGCACCGCCGGAAATTCTGCCTGCACCGGCGTCTGCATCTACTGCCCCAGCTGCGCAAGCGCGCTGCTTTTATCCGGATAGATACGGAATATGCGATCCATGCGGGTCAGGGTGAACATATTCATTATCCCGGGGTTCAGGGAGCACAGCGCCATGTCGCCTTTCCCGTTCATCAGCTTAAACAACGACACCAGCATTCCCAGCCCGCTGCTGTCGATGAAATCCACTTTGCTGAAGTCGACAATCAAGGCCTTGCGATCGTCGCCAATTTCTTCCGTGACGGACGCTTTAAACGTCGCGGCAACGGAGGCATCCAGCCGCCGGACCGCGGGCGTGAGAATGTTGGCGTGCGGTAGTCGTTCGGTGTTAATAATCATTCTGTTCTCCCTGACGCTCGATCACGAGCAGTGAAACGTCATCGGTTAAGGCGGTCGGTTCATCACGATTTGCGTTGCGCCAGCCGGTCAGGTGGTCACCGAACCGCGGCAGGAGCTGGTCAACCGGAAGTCGGGCATGGTCATGAAGCCAGCGTTCGAGACGCTGCGGGCCAAACTGCTCGCCGCTAACGTTCTCACACTCCGTAATACCGTCACTGAATAAGCATAAGCGATCCCCCGAATTGAGGGTAAACGCGACGTCCTCCCAGCTGAGGTCAGGCATCAGCCCCACCGGCGGGCCGCCGTTGCCCACGGACGTGACGGCGCTGTTTGCGTTCACAATGACGGGAGTTGGATGCCCGGCCTGACACAACAAACCCTTCCCACTATCTGGATCAATCACGCCGTAAATGATGGTGAAATAGCTGGTGATGTCGCTCTCTTCACTGCAAAAGCGGCTGTTCAGGATCCCGATCACCTCCGCAGGCGACTGAATGCCGCCCCGATCGGTAAACAAAAAACGGTCTACCACCCGGCCATGTAAGAACTGACGCGCCACCGCGAGGGACATCATCGCGGCCCCCACGCCGTGACCGGACACATCCACGCAATAGAACCCAATGTGAGAATCGAGTGGAAAAATATTGAACACATCGCCTGAGACCCACGCAGACGGCATGAAAAGCCAGTCGGAAAAGTAGTTCCCAAAACGTAAGCGGTGCGAAGGCAGCACCGAGTGCTGAACGCGCGCCGCGAGTTCAAGATCCTGTTCAATCTGATGCAACGCTTCACTCAGGCGCTTGTTGTGCGCCGCGAGGGTCGCCTCCAGGGTCAAAATACGGACCCCGGCGTGGAGCCGCGCCCGCAGTTCATCCTGCTCGACCGGCTTGCTTAAAAAGTCGTCCGCCCCGGCATCAAAGCCCTGCGTTAAATCCCCTGCATTCTCGCGGGCCGTCAAAAGAATGAGATATACATAGTGGCCAAACTGACGGTTGCGGATGGTCTGACACAGCGTGAGTCCGTCCATTTCCGGCATGTCCCAGTCGCTTATCACCATGCTGATCGGCTGGCTGGACAGTATTTCCAGCGCGGCGACGCCATTTTCCGCCTCGCTCACGATATACCCCCACTGGGTGAGCATTCGGGAGAGTAACCGACGATAAATCAGCGAATCTTCAACGATTAACACGTGCAGCGCCGACATACATCCCTCCTAAAGCGGTAAGAACCAGATGAGGCTCACGGTCCCTTCCCTGAATTTTGCATTCCCGTTACCGTGCCCCGGATAGCGCGTTCCCGCATAGTTCGCGTACTGGATGGAGAACGAACCCGGCGTATAGCCGGCATAACCGAAGCTGTAGCTGTAATCGCCGTTCCAGGGCTGCTGCTGGCTGCTGTCCGGGAACCAGAATGCCGTCGCGCGAACGAAGAAATGTTGTTTGAAGGTGTAGCCGCAGCCGCCGAGCATGACGTTTTTATTTTTGCGAATGTCATCGCTGCTGAGATCGTAGTAGCGCGGCACCCAGCTGTACCCGACCTGGCAAATGATGGAATCCCCTTTATTAATCAGGAGCGTGTTTTCGACCGGTTTCGGTAGCGAAAACTTGTAGGCCAGCGTAAAGGCGCCCTGTTCGAAATAGGTGTGTCGTCGGCTACCCGACGTCCAGAAGTGGTTATCGCCGTAGTTGCTGTAAACCAGACTGACGGTGTTGGCGTGCCAGTCATCGTAGCCGAAGCTGTAGCGAAAATCGGCGGTGTAGCGGCTGGTGTCTCTGACCGGCAGTCGGGACGTAATGTTGGCAAACCAGAAGCTGTAGGGGGAATACTGAAGGCTGAGATTTAGCGTCTGGTTAAACTTTTTCTTTTCCGTGGCGGTGTCTGAACTGTTCGGAATGCTCATCCACTGCTCTTTCAGTCCCGAGCTAAAGCTCAGCGCACCTGAGAATTTCTTGTCGTTACCCGAGAACAGGCGCCCCCAGCGGCTGGTAAAGACGCCTGCCTGAACGGGTTCGCCGTTCTTATCGCGCAGGGATTCATTTTCACTGCTTTGCGCCGCCTCCGCGGCGGGTATCGCGGCGAGCAGCACGCCCGCCAGAAGCCATTTTTCGCGCATAACCGCCATCCTTAGTTAGGTATCCAGCGTGCGCCGACGTCGTATTTTGCCATCAGCCACAAAATACCCAGTGCCGCCGCATGCACTAACGTGTTCTCTATCCAGGCATGACGCCATAAGTCGAAGGTGATGAACTGGCTCACCAGCAGCACCACGTACACATGCAAAATAAAGGTATAAAGCGAGTGCTGGCCGAGCGGGATCAGGAACCATCCCAGCAGGCGATTGAGCGGCGTCCAGCAATACGTCAGCACCAGGTAGACGGTGACCATCAGGGCGATATCGTTTAACACCCTTACCGGGCCCAGCCCGTTCTTCGCCGCCCAGGTGTGATAAAACGAATTGAAGCTGTCAGGCGGGATGACGTGCATCAGCAGCGCGGGCGGCATAAACGGGTTGGTATGGTTCTGGGCGACAAATCCCAGCACCAGCGACACCATGACCAGCGCCACTACCACCCCTTTCCCCGGCGGCGTCCGGGCGAAAGAGAGCAGTTCGGCTTTATACCAGCCGCTGGCCATGCCCAGCACAAAGATGAACTGCCAGGCGAGCAGCGGGAAGGCAAATTCGAATTCCGACGGCGTCAGCCGAAGCGGCCAGCGCTGCCACAGGCCGTACACCAGCAGCGACAGCCCCAGCAGCCACCAGACCTTTCCTTTCTGCAGCATCCCCAAAAATAGCGGGCTGAGTAGCAGCAAAAAGATATACAGCCCCAGAATTTGCGTCTGATGAGGGCCAATCTGCAAATAGAGGATAATGTTGAACCAGGTCTCTTTAATTTGCGGTGTAACAGGATAAAGCGACCAGCTTTCACCCGAAAAACGGTCGGTAAAATGGGTGACCTCGAAAACGTTAATATGCGGGATATAGGCCAGGAGAATAAAGGACACTATGATAATGATATTTACACGATATATTTTCCACGCCCTGAGATAAAGCCCCCAGGAAACCGTGAGCAAAACCACTTTTTGCAAACGCGCGCGGTTCAGCATGCCCAGCATAAACCCCGAGAGAATAACAAAACCTTCTGCACCGGTTGTTAACCCAAAACGCTCCCAGGAGAATATATTAAATACCGACATCACCTCCGTATGCGCCACGACCATCATGACGAGGGCAATGCCGCGCATAAAGTCGATTCTCAGGTCCCTGGCACCTGCAACGGCATACCTCCACGCTGTTGATTTAGCGTCATCTTCTTGCGCTACCGACGGCGCAACATGGCTCATAGGGTGTCCTTTGCCTGAAAACGAAAATTAAGGTCTAAATAAAGTAGATAGCCTAAAGGAATAGTAACCGCAATTTATCGTCAGCAGATGAAAGATATTAAGCAGAATTTAAGCTGAATTAACCACCGCTAAATATTAATAAAAACGTGGCTGGACACTTTTATTCGGCGTTCTACACTTATCTTAAATCTTGTTTAATCGCTATTTTCTTTCGCTTTTGGGCAACTGTCTGCGCAGCAGAATGGGTCTGCATTTTCACGGAATCAGGAACGCCGGAACTATGGATTTTTATTTTTCCCGTTTTGAACATCGTCGTCCTCCGGAACCGTTAACAACACCGCGCTGGGTAATGATGACCTGGCAGGTGTTGGCGGTCGCGGCGCTTATTCTGGGTGCCAATTATATTTACTGGCGCTGGACCGCCTCCCTGAATACTGACGCATTATGGTATGCCATTCCGCTGGTCCTCGCCGAAACCCTGGCGTGGATTGGCACCGTGCTGTTTACCATCAATTTGTGGAAAGAACAGGATCCTCCTCAAAGTCCGCCGCCCGGCGAAATTAACGAATGTCTGTCGCCTGAGGAGGCCGTTGAGCCCCGTCCCGTAAAGGTGGATCTGTTCATTGCCACCTACTCGGAAGACACCGAGCTGGTCAGGCTGTCCATTCGCGATGCCCTGAAGATGGCGTACCCGTTCCCGATTGACTACCGCATCCACGTGCTTGATGACGGCCGCCGCCCGGAGATGAAAGCCGTTTGTGAAGAGGAAGGCGTTAACTATATCACTCGCCAGACCAACATCGGCTTTAAGGCCGGCAACCTGCGCAACGGCCTTGAGCAAACCGACGGCGATTTCATTGTTATCTGCGACGCCGATACCCGGGTATTTCCCACCCTGCTCAGCCATACGCTGGGCTATTTTCGCGATCCGGACGTGGCCTGGGTACAGACGCCGCAGTGGTTCTTCGATCTTCCGGAAGGAGAAAACCTGTCGCGCTGGGGCCAGCGAAAAGCCGGAAAAGTGGGCTACGGTCTGGGCTGGCTGATTCAAAAGTGTGTTGGCCCGGTCACGATAGGCCGCGACCCGTTTTTTAACGATCCGCGCATGTTCTATGACGTGATCCTGCGGCGGCGCAACTGGGCGAACGCGGCTTTTTGCTGTGGCGCGGCGTCCATTCACCGTCGCGAGGCGGTCATGCAGGCCGCGCTGAGAAGCTACGTCTGGTCCGTCGAAGAGGAGATCCATCGTCACACGCGCGATATTCGCGATGAGGAGACCCGGGACGCGCTGCAGAATGCAATGCGTCCGCACGTGGCGTTTGACACCGAGCTTACCCCCTACAAATTCCACGTCTCGGAAGATATTTACACCTCGGTGCTGCTGCACGGTGACGCCGCACGACGCTGGCGCTCGGTTATGCATCCGCGGGTTGAGTCGAAGATGCTCTCTCCGCAGGATATGCTCACCTGGATGATCCAGCGCTTTAAGTACGCCGCCGGCTCGCTGGATATTTTGTTTCATGACAACATCTTCAGCCGTCGCCGCTTCAGGCTCTCTCTGCCCCAGACGCTGATGTATGCCACCACCTTCTGGTCATACATGGCCTGCGTATGGAACACGGTGTTTTTGATTTCACCCATTATCTATCTGTTCACCGGCATTCCGCCGGTGTCCGCCTGGTCGACGCCGTTCTATCTGCATTTTCTGCCGTTTTTTATTTTCTCCGAGCTGGCCTTTATGTTCGGCACCTGGGGGATCTCGGCCTGGGACGGCAGGGCCTCATACCTCTCCTTCTTTTCCATGAACCTGCGCGCGCTCAATACGGTGCTGCGGGGCGAACAGATCAAATTTCACGTCACGCCAAAAGAGCGGCAGACGGGCCGTTTTCTCTACCTGGTGAAGCCGCAAATTGCCATCGTGGTGCTGACCCTCGCAGGGCTTATCTGGGGCGGTATCCAGGTGGCGCGTGGACAGGTGGATGACCCCTCCGGCTATGTCATCAATATTTTCTGGGGAGGGGTGAACATCGCCGCTATGCTGCCGCTGATTTTCGCAGCCATGTGGACGCCCGCTGAAGAGGACGAGGTCACCCAATGAGGATACGTGATGCCCTGCTGCCCGCGCGCAGCTACCTCACCATTTTGCTCGGCTTCCTGATCGGCTTTGCCATTGTGGTCTGGGTGGAGAAACAGATGCCCACGCGCGTGGAAAGCAGCGGCGGCATCGCGCTCAGTAAAGACTTTCCGCCGCTGCCCACAAAACGGGCGCTGACCTATGACGAAGCCATCTGGGCTCGGGTCGCCTGGCAATACTACGTGAATAATACCCAGCCAAACGGGCTGGCGAACGCCAGCGACGGTGAACCCTGGCTGAGCCTCTGGAGCGTGGGAAGCTACCTGTTTGCGACCGCTGCCGCAGAGCAGCTCAATATTATTTCCGCCGATGAGTTTGACGAGAGAGTCAGCACCGCCGTGTTCACGCTGGGGCAACTGCCGCTCAATGACAAAGGTCTCCCCGCCGCCTATTACCATGCGGACACGCTCAAGATTCTGGGCAAGCCTGACGCCTCCGCAATCGGTCTGAGCCGGCTGCTGACGGCATTACAGACCCTGCTATGGCGCTATCCCCAGCACGCGGCGGCTATCCACGATCTGTTTAGCCTCTGGAACACCGGCGCTCTGATTGAAAATAGCGCTCAAAGTCAGGCAGCCGTGCCGCTCCACCACTGGACGCTCACCGATGACGAACAGCGGGACAGTTTTGGTTACCGTCTCTACGCCAGCCATACGCTGCGCCTGATTGACAGCGCGGCAGGACTCGCGGTGACCAACCCGCCTGAAGGGCAAAAGATGATCGATCTGGATGGCGTAATGGTGCCCGATGAAGGGCTACGCACGCCCTGGGGCAAGCAAACTTCGCTGATCAGTCTCCCCTACCTGTTAACCGGTCTTGAGCTGGGCTTTGATGCGCAGAGCGCTGAAATTGCGTGGAGGATTATGCAGATCCAGCTGCGGCGCCACGGCCTGCGCGCGCCAAAACCGCCGATCAGCACGGATTATGCCGAACCCGCGCCGGATTACGTTAACGATCTGCCGGACAGGCAGCCGGTACAGGCGCGTAACCTGCGCGACGAGGTGCCGGAGAAAGTGGCGATTACCTCCACCCGCACCGCGTTTGCCTGGTATGCCCTGTTCCGCAACAGCTGGAGCGAAGCGTTGCGCCAGCAGGTTCTGCCGCTTCAGGTGCCGGGTAAAGGCTGGCAGCGCGGGTTAAATCTCAACAACAGCGTCAATGGCGTCGTAGACGCCGATACCAACGCCATTGTGCTGGAAAGTCTGTCTTACATCGCGCATGGCCAGATGCTCTGTCTGGCCTGCCTCTACACTTCCCCCTCAGCAGGAGCAACGCCATGAAGCCACGATCCCCGATCCTTTTCCACCTGCTCACGGGAATAACGATCTGCTGGCTGGCGCTATCGACCGTGCGTGCGGACACCGAGCTCCCTGCATCAGGTTACTCCCCGCGCAGCGGCGAGCTGACCGCCCGAGAGATGACCATAGCCAAAAACGCCTGGCAGTATTTCGTCTCCAACTATCAGTCCACGACGGGCCTGGTGAATGCGGTCAACAAATATCCCTCCACCACCATGTGGGACAGCGCCTCCTATCTGGCCGCCCTGACGGCGGCGCGCGAGCTCGGGATCGTTGATAAAGCGGAATTTGACCGCCGGATGCTGAAATTCCTCGCCACGTTAAACACCCTGGTACTGTTCCGCAACGAACTCCCCAACAAGGCCTATAACACCATCAGCGGCCAGAAGGTGGACTACACCAACAAGCCCGGCGAAATTGGCTTCTCGGCGCTGGATATCGGGCGAATGCTGGTCTGGCTGAAAATCATCAAGGAGCGTTACCCGGAATACGGCAACAGCATTGATAACGTGGTGCTCGGCTGGGATTTCAGCCACGCGATCGACCCCTGCGGCACGCTGTACGGGGCCTATCTGGAGAACGGCCAGCCGAAGTACGTTCAGGAAGGTCGACTGGGCTATGAAGAGTACGGCGCGGCCGGTTTCCAGCTGTGGGGGTTTAATACCTGCAAAGCCAGCCGTCCGCAGCCTTACGAGCTGGCCGAAATCTACTGCGTGCTGGTCCCGTACGATACGCGCGACCCGCGCAACACGTCACAGCATAACTACGTGGTGACGGAATCCTACCTGCTCTACGGGCTGGAGTTCGGCTTTGATAAACCGACCGACCGGGATAACGCCCCGCGCGACTACTCCCTGACGTGGATGAAAAACTTTGCCGACCGCGTTTATCAGGCTCAGGAGAACCGCTATACCATTACCGGCGTCCTCACCGCGCGCTCCGAGCACCAGCTCGATAAGGCCCCTTACTTCGTCTATGACACCGTCTTCAGCGACGGGTACAACTGGAACACCATTACCGATAAGGGACAGTTCGTCCCTAACGCTGCCGCGATTTCGCTGAAGGCGGCGCTGGGCATGTGGGTGCTGTGGAACTCACCTTATACCGACCGCCTGCTGAATACCATTGAGAATGCCAACGAAGAGGGAAAAGGCTACTACGAAGGGCTGTATGAAAACGGTGACGGCCCGATCAAAGAGTTCACCGCGAACAACAACGGCATCATGCTGGAGGCCCTGTTGTTCAAAAAAGAGGGAAAACTGCTGGCCTTCAACACCGACAATCCGAAGAGCAAGGATTTTGCCCCGTCCCTGTGGGATCAAAAGCTGCTCGATCAGTTTGAAGAGAACAACGCGCTGCGCAGCCGTCCGTTCCTGACCAGCACACCAGCCGTAAAAAGCTGGTGCGACCGGACCGGCGTCACGCAACGCACCAAACCCGCCTGCCAGGCCTGTCAGTGCGCGTCATGCAGCGTGGACGAGCCCGTTAAACTGCCTCCGGTGACTGCGCAATGCTTAAAACCTTAGCCAGAGGGCTTGCGGGATTACTCCTTGCAGGCGCGATCGTCTTTGCGCTGTTTGCCCATCAGGGCGCAGGCTGGCGCTGGCTCATCAGTGGCGGCTGGCACTCGAGCGCGCGTATTGCCGCCCTGACGCCGGAAGAGCAGACGTGGGCGGCGATCGCCTGGCGCTATTTCGTCAATAATACCCAGCCGCAAACCGGGCTGGTCAACGGCAGCGACAAACAGCCCCGCGTCACGCTCTGGCAAATGGGCGACACGCTTATCGCCCTGCTGGCGGCAAAAGAGCTGGGGCTGATTGACGACGCCGAATATGACGCTCGCCTGACGCGGCTGATGGGCACCCTCAACCGCCTGATGCTGACCGAGGCCCGGACGCCGGGTCGACTCTATTCCAGCCAGACGGCGACGCCGATCGACTTTAGCGGCAAGCCCGTTAAAAATGGCTGGTCCGCGCGCGACATGGCGCGTCTGATGCTCGCCCTGCGCCTCACCGCAGAGCGGGAACCGCAGTACAGCGAATACCTGGATAAAATCATCCTGCGCTGGAATTTCTGTCCGGTCATCGATCGTGAAGGCGAACTGTGGTCATCTTCCCTGCAAAACGGCCAGCCGGTGGTGCGCGAGGAGCTGCGCCTGGGCGAGAGCGAATATGCCGCAACGGCGTTTCGGCTGTGGGGGTTTTCCCCGGAGAAAGCGTTTACGCCCCCGGCGCACCACGTCATCATCGCCCAGCGGCGTCTGGCCGTCGATGCCCGGGATCCGCGCACCACGTGGCAACCCTCCCTGATCGCCACCCTTCCCTATATGCTGCCGGGCCTGGAGTTTGGCTGGGAGCCCGAAGGCGTTGCGGCCGATCGGCAAAAGCACCTGCGCAAGCAGGCCGAAAACGTCTGGCTGAGCCAGAAGAGCCGCTGGGAGACCGATAAGATCCTGACGGCCAGAGCAGATTTCTCGCTTCCGCAGGCGCCCTGGCATATCCAGGATACGGTCTGGGGAAACGGCTATGCCTGGAACTCTGTCGGTGACGATGGCCGGGACTACACCCGTTTCGCGCAGGTATCGACCAAGGCGGTCTTTGCCCTGTGGGCCCTGTGGGACACCCCTTACACCGACGTGCTGATGGCGGTGACAAAGCATCTTAACGATCCGCAAAAAGGCTGGTACGAAGGCCGCCAGGAAGCCACGGGCGATACTAACGCTGCGCTCACCCTTTCCACCAATGCCACGGTGCTGGAAGCCCTGTTCTTTAAGCACAACGCGGGCCCCCTGTTTGACGCCCGCCGGGCCAAAAAAGAGAGCTACTTTACGCGCCGTGTGGCAGATGACTATACGCCCGTCGGGCACTGTCTACCGGGCGAAAACGCCGTAAGGAGGACGCCGTGAAATTTTACCGCGATCTGTTTGAATCCAGCCTGAACCGCGTCTTTCCGGATAATGACAAAACGGCGTTTTTCCAGACGTTCTATGACGCCTTCGTTCATATGTCGCCCGAGACGGAGCAGCATTTTTCTCGCCTGCCGGATAGCGAGGGTCAGCAGACCCTGTTTAAGAGTTTCTTCGCCATGCTTGCGGTGGACGGCGCGTTAATCGTGCCTGATTTTCTCGAGCGCCTGGCGCGGGAGCAAGGCGACGACGGTCTCCACCTCCCCCCGCGTTTTTTCGCCCTGTGGCGCGAAGCCATGTTGAACACGGTGAGCCTGCGCGATCCGCAGTGCGACGATGAAATCCTGACGGCCTGGGCCATGGCGATCGCGCCCGGGCTGGAATACCTGCGCCGACAGGCAGAACTTCACTACCGCGCGTAGGAGGATCACGATGAGCGCATTCACGTACGATCTTAACGCGCTGCCGGCGGCCGTCATGATTTATGACCGCGAGGAACGCCTGCAGGCCTGGAATCACAACGTGGCCCTGTTTTATCCGGTCATCACCCCGTGGCTGAAGGCGGGCACAACGCTGGAGTCGCTGGCGGAACGCTTTATCGACGCCGTTTACAACGTCGACCCTGGCCTGCGTCAGACGCTGCGCGAGTCGATCGTGCGCAACTGTCGGCAGGATAAACACTGCGAAGTGCGGCAGGCGGGCCAGCGGCGCATCTTCGTCCAGCACCAGCGCCTTGCGGACGGCGGCATTGTCAGCCTGCACAGCGATATTACCGAGCTGGATGAAGCGCAGCGGGCGCGGCACCAGCTGCATGACGATTTTCTGCTGACGGCGGAATCCATCCATATCGGGATCTGGGACTGGCAGGTTTCCGGCGACACGCTCCAGGTCAACGATACCCTGCTTGCCATGCTGGGCCAGTCGCGCACCCAGTGGCGATATCCGGTGCGTTTTTTACTTAACCAGGTTCACGAGGACGATCGCGCAGCGCTGCGCAAGGCTCTACAGGCTTCGAAGCAGGATCATCGCCCGGTCTTTGAATGTGAAATTCGCGTGCATCACCCTACCGAAGGACTGCGCTGGATGCTGCTCTCCGGCCAGGTGGTCACGCTCTCTATTGAGGGAAACGCCGAGCGCGTGATTGGCACGCTGCAGGATATTACGCGCCGCAAGGAGGCTGAAATTCAGGCGTTCGCCTCGGCCATTGAGGCACAAAAAGCCAACGAGGCAAAAAGCGCGTTCCTGGCGAATATGAGCCATGAAATTCGCACGCCAATGAACGGCATTATTGGCATGACCCAACTGTGCCTGGATACGGCGCTCAGCGCCGATCAGCGCGATTACCTGACGCTGGTGATGAGTTCTGCCCAGTCTTTGCTGCACATCATCAACGATATTCTCGACTTTTCCCGAATCGAAGCCGGCAAAGTGGAGCTGGAGGCGGAGCCCGTCCCGGTCCGCCCCTTTATTCAGTCGCTTATTCGCCCGCACATGCCGGGGGCCAGCGAAAAAGGCATCGAGCTGCTGGTCGATATTGCGCCCGACGTCCCCGACGTGCTGCTGGTCGACGGCGCGCGACTGCGCCAGGTCCTGACCAATCTGCTGGGCAACGCGCTGAAATTTACCCATAAGGGAGAAGTGATCCTCATTGTTGAACCCGGCGATAGCGCGGAACACTGGCGTTTTCGCGTGCGCGACAGCGGCATTGGCATACCTTCAGATAAGCAGAAAGCCATTTTTGAAGCCTTCAGCCAGGCGGATAACTCAACCACCCGACGCTATGGCGGTACGGGGCTCGGGCTAACCATCTCTGCGCGACTGGTCGCGGCGATGGGCGGCGAATTAACGGTGTCCAGCGAGCCGGGGAAAGGCAGCGAATTTTCCTTCGCGCTGCCGCTTGCAACCCAGGCGCCTGGCCCGGAGGAACGCCGGCATAGCCATAGCTTTAACGGGGAGCCCGTGCTGGTGGTTGATGATAACGCGACCAACCTGCGGCTATTGGCCGCCATGCTTAGCCAGATGGGGCTGAAACCCACCTGCGTCAACAACGCCAGCGAGGCCATCAACCGGGTTAAAGCGGGAACAGCATGGCCGCTGATCCTGCTGGACGCGCAGATGCCGGATATGGACGGCGTGTCGCTAGCCCTCGAACTTTCGGTGCTGCCGCAGGTTGCTGAGAGCCACATCATCATGCTGAGCTCCATGAGCCGACATTTTGATATCAATATGCTGAAGCGGATCGGTATCCAGAACTACCTGCATAAACCTATCGCCCAGAATGAATTGCATCAGGCGATTGCCGCGGCGTTTGAACGTGCGCCGAAGACGGTGAGTGAAAGCGCGCCCGCGCCCACCGTCGCGCCGGACACTGCGGGGCTCAGGGTCCTGCTTGCGGAAGATAATCTGGTCAACCAGAAGGTCGCCGCGCGCCTGCTCGAGCGGCTCGGCCACATCTGTCAGATCGTCGATAATGGCGTCGCGCTGCTGGAACGCTGGCGCGCGGGCGTGTGGGACGTTTTGCTGATCGATCTTCAGATGCCAGAGATGGACGGTGAGACCGCCATTCGCCTGCTGCGTGAAGAAGAACGCGCCCGGCCCGGACCGGCTCAGCCCACCGTCGCCATGACGGCACACGCCATGCAGGGGGATAAAGAGCGCTGTCTTCAGATGGGTTTCGACGGCTACATTGCCAAACCCATCAGCCAGGAGCGTCTCGCTGAAGAGATTGCTCGCGTGCTCCCGCGCCACGATGCCCCTTCCGACTTCCCGGATGAAGCACGCCTGCTGAAGCAGTGTGCTGACGACCCTGCTCTGGTTCAGGAGCTGCTGGCCCTGTTTGGCGAAGGGCTGGAGGAGGCCATGAAGACCATCACCCTGGCTATCGACAGCGACGATCGTGACGCGCTGCGCCGCGCGGCCCACAAGCTACGGGGAGAAGCCGTCACCCTGGACTTCAGCACGCTCGCACAGCAGCTACAGGTGCTGGAGAGCGAGGCGCACACGCTGGAGGGGCAACAGCTTACGACGCTAAACCAGCAGCTTCAGAAGGAATCGCTGCGCCTGATGGCGTGGCTCAACGCGCGCGGGGTAAACGCATGATTGCTCGCAACTGCGCGCTGCTCGTTGCCCTGTTGACCACCCACACGGTGGCGAACTCTGCGCCGGTCAGCTGGTCTCTTGCTGGAGAATGGCAGGTTCAGGACGCCAATAATAGCGCGCATCCTGCCGCATCAGGCTGGCGCCCGCTTCAGGTCCCCGCCAACTGGTACAGCGCCGGGTACGATCATCAGGGCGCGCTGTGGTACAAGCACGCCTTTTCCCTGCCCGTGCAGCCGCCCGACGTAATGAGCACCCTGGTTTTTGACGGCGTCGATTACCTGGCCGAGGTCACCCTGAACGGCCAGCCGCTCGGCCAGCATGAGGGCTATTTTCAGCGCTTTTCGCTGGATGCCAGCCAGGCGTTACAACGTCACAACCGACTGGTGGTCAGGGTGGACAGCCCTTACGAAGATCCCAATAAGGTCTGGCCGCTGCATAAAACGCTCATGAAAGGGATCCTTAACCAGCATGACACGCGTCCCGGCGGGGCCTGGTCGCCGCAAGGACAGGACGCCAACTCGGGCGGCATCTGGGCACCGGTGAGGCTGCATCTTAGCCGGGGCGCCACACTTGATGAGACCATCCTGCGACCAGACTGGTCACAGGGGCTGACGCACCCCGCGCTGAAAGCAGATATTCGCTATCGCGCGCTCGGTCAGGGCCCGGCGACCGTCCGTCTCACCGCCACGCCCGCCAATTTCAGCGGCAAGCGCTTCCAGGCTGATTTTCCGGTTACCCTCGAAAGCGGCGCCCATTCCGTGCAGCTGACGCTGCCCATGCCGAAGGCAAAGCTGTGGTGGCCCGTCGGTACCGGAAAACCGCACCTGTATACCATTCGCGTGGCATTACGCGATGAAAACGGCCTGATGGATACGGCGGTCACCCGCACCGGGCTGCGCAAGATCGTCGAGCAGCCCGACAATAAGGGCTGGCTCATTAACGACAAACGCCTTTTCATTAAGGGCAGCAATTACATCGGCTCCCCCTGGCTCAGCACCATGACGCGAGAAAAATACCGTCGCGATCTTCGTCTGGTGGAAGCCATGAACGCCAACGCCATACGCGTGCACGGACACGTTGCTGGGCGCGCGCTGTATGACGTGGCCGATGAGATGGGGATGATGATCTGGCAGGATGTTCCGCTGCAGTGGGGCTACAACAACAGTGCGGCTTTCACGGAAAATGCGGTTCGACAGACGCGGGAGATGATCGAACAGTTCGGTAACTCCCCCGCCATTATCGTCTGGGGCGGGCATAACGAACCGCCGTGGAACTCGCCCTGGATGGAAAAACGCTTCCCGGACTGGAATAAAAATCTCAACCGCGAACTCACGCAAAAGGTAGCGGATACGCTTGCCGAAGATACCTCCCGCATCGTGCACCGCTTCTCCGCCGTTGAGGAGCATTACTGGGCGGGCTGGTACTTTGGTACCGTACGCGACCTGCTTGCTCCGGCTAAAACGGGGATCATCACCGAGTTCGGCGCGCAGGCGCTTCCCCGCCTGTCAACGCTAAAAACCATCATCCCGGCGGCGTCGCTCTGGCCAAAAACGACCGCCGCTGACGATCCCGGCTGGACCGTCTGGAAATACCATAATTTTCAGCCCTTCCAGACCTTTAAGTTTGCCGGTATTCCGCGCGGGAAGAACATTCAGGCGATGATTCGCAATACTCAGGCGTACCAGTCTCAGCTGGTGGCCACGGCGGCAGAGAGCTACCGTCGACAACGCTACCAGCCGGTGACGGCCCTGTTCCACTTCATGTTTGTAGAAACCTGGCCCTCCATCAACTGGGGCGTGGTGGACTACCTGCGTAAGCCTAAAGCCGGGTTTTACGCCTTAAAACGCGCCTACCAGCCTGTTCTGCCGTCCATTGAACCGGTGACGGCGCAGTGGCAATCCGGGGCGGCGGGGAGCGTGCGTCTGTGGGCCATCAACGACACCTGGAAACCGTGCCGCGAATGCCGTCTGACCTGGCGCATCACCCAGCGCGACAAGGTGCTGGCAAAAGGCACGACGGCGATGACGATCGCAGCAGATTCGGGAACGATGGTTAAAACGCTTACGGCCACGCCCGTGGGCCAGGACGACGTGTCGATTCGGTTTACGATTGAAAACAGCTCGGGAAAAATTATCGGTGAAAATCAGCGCACGGAGTCCGTTATAAGGTGAGCGAGGGGAAAAGGAAAATTGCCGCTTCCCCTGCTTTCTTGTACCCTTTCAGCGTTTATCCCAATCACTTAAAAATCGAGACATCCGGACGCCTATGACTGCACATATTTCCAAAGATCCTTTGCATGGCGTAACGCTGGAGATGATGGTCAACGCCCTGGTGGCGAAATATGGCTGGAGCGAATTGGGCGACCGAATCAAAATTAACTGTTTCAGAAAAGACCCCAGCGTTAAATCGAGCCTGAAATTTCTGCGCCGTACCCCGTGGGCGCGCGCGGAGGTCGAAGCCCTGTATCTGGACTCTCTCGATGATGAGGGAAATACAGAGCAGGCGGCGCCCGCATTTAATCCCTGGGCCAACAGCAGGATTATCAAGAGCTAATACGCAAATGACGCGACACGTAAAACGGATTGGTGCGCTGGCTGCCTGCGCACTTTTACTTGTAAGCTGCTCCTCAAAACCACCCAAATCACTGGTTACCCCTCTCCCCACCGTCAGCAAACCGACGCCGCAGGCAAACCAGCCGATGCGCGGGATCTGGCTGGCGACCGTCTCGCGTCTCGACTGGCCGCCGGTGGCCTCGGTGAATGGCCGCAGCGCGGACCAGCGCATCGCGATGCAAAAGCAGGCGCTGATTGCAAAACTCGACAACCTTAAGCAGCTCGGCATCAACACGGTATTTTTCCAGGTGAAGCCGGACAGCACGGCGCTCTGGTCATCCAAAATTTTACCGTGGTCAGATATGCTGACCGGCAACATCGGTGAGTATCCGGGATACGATCCGCTGCAGTTTATGCTTGATGAAGCGCACAGGCGCGGCATGAAGGTCCATGCCTGGTTTAACCCCTATCGCGTATCGACCAACACCAAGCCGTCCACCATCGCCGCCCTTAACCGGACCGCCTATCAGACCCCGTCCAGCGTTTATGTCCAGCACCCGGAATGGGTCCGCATCTCGGGCGACCGCTTTGTGCTCGACCCGGGCATTCCGGAGGTGCGCGACTGGATAACCAAAGTGGTCACCGAAGTGGTGGCGAACTACCCGGTAGACGGCGTGCAGTTTGATGATTACTTCTATGCCGAATCGCCCGGCTCCGCGCTGAATGATTCGCAGACCTGGCGGCAGTACGGCCAGGGGTTTGCCTCGAAAGCCAACTGGCGAAGACACAATACGCAGCAGCTGATCGTCCAGGTCTCCCGCGCGATCAAGCAGACAAAGCCCAACGTGGAGTTTGGCGTCAGCCCGGCGGGCGTGTGGCGTAACCGCTCCTTTGACCCGGCAGGCTCCGACACCCGCGGCGCTGCGGCCTATGATGAATCCTACGCCGATACGCGTCAGTGGGTGCAGCAGGGCCTGCTGGACTATATTGCCCCGCAGATATACTGGCCCTTCGCCCGTGATGCGGCGCGCTATGACGTGCTGACCAGATGGTGGGCCGACGTCGTCAAGCCGACCCACACGCGCCTGTATATCGGCATTGCGTTCTACAAGGTTGGCGAGCCGTCGAGAAACGAGCCGGACTGGACGGTTCAGGGCGGCGTGCCGGAGCTGAAAAAGCAGCTCGATCTCAACGATTCGCTGCCCAACGTCAACGGCACCATCCTGTTCCGTGAAGATTACCTGAACCAGCCGCAGACCCAGCAGGCAGTAAATTACCTCCGTGGACGCTGGGGTAGCTAAGTAACGATCAGGCAGAAACGCCCGTTTCTGCCTGTTTTTTTACGGCTTCGGCCCGAACATCGCCTCGAGCTGCTGCGCATCCGGCATCCCCACCACCTGCTGCAGCTCTTTTTCCGCATTCAGATAGTAAATGGCCGGCGTGGCGTTTGCGCCCAGGCTGTCCATCAGCGCCTGATGTTTTTGCAGGATCGCTACCGTTTCGCGGGAAGCGTCCCCTTCAGGCTTGGGCAATTTTTTCCCACCGGAAAGCTCGTATTCGCGCCAGGCCGAAACCGGATCTTTCGCATTCAGAATCGCTGAGGCGTTACGTCCGCTGTTGGGGTTGAGAAACGCCACCAGCAGCGTGTTAAGCTGAACCTTGCCGGCCTTCACCCACGGCTGCGCTTCGGACCAGAACTGCTTGCAGTACGGACAGAACGGATCGGCAAAGACAAAGACCTTACGCGGGGCACTATCCGCCCCTTCCTTCAGGGGATGCGCCGCGCTGAGGTTCTTCCACATCTCGCGTCCCATTGGGGCGTAGATCTCTTTCTGGAAGTAGCCCTCGCTGAGGTTCTTCCCTTTGTCATCATAAAGATAACCTGAGATCACGTGCTTGCCGTCCGGCGTGAGAAAGAGCGTCACGCCCATATCCTGATACTGCCCGAGCCAGGCTGGCGCACCGCCGGGAGCATCCAGCTTCTTGATGATTTTGATCTGCTGCTGCTCGCTGAACTGCTTCACCACATCCGGTATGGCTTCAGCCGCCTGTACCAGCCCTGACGTCGCCAGCGCCGAAAGTAACAGTAATTTTTTCATTTCCCTCTCCGGTTTATCGGGGGCATTTTGCCCCCTTCAGGTTAGCGGTTTTTCAGTGCTTCACTGACCATTTCGTCGAATTGTTCGAACGGCACCCAGCCGGGAAGCAGCCCCTCGCCGATAAGCGTGGCGGGCGTGCCCTGGATCCCCATTTTTTCCGCCACAATGAGGCTGCGCCTGATCGTCAGAAAACTCTCCTCGTCCGGCGTCGTCACGCTCACGCCCGCCCGCTTTTGCGCCTCCTGAATGCTGGCGTCATCGTGGTACCCCTTTTTCGCCATCAGGGTGTGGTTCAGCTTCATAAACTGCTCAGGATGCGCACGCCAGACGGTTAGCGCGTCTCGTGCGGCGGTCAGCGAACTTTCCGAACGGAAAGGTAAAAACTTAAAGACCACCGCCACGTCCGGATGTTTTTCGACAATCTTCTCCAGGTACGGATCGAATTTTTTACAGTACGGGCAGTTGTAGTCGGTAAACACCACCAGGGTGAGCTTTGGGTTTTTCGCGCCGATGCGCGGGGAGTTTGGATCGTTAAACAGGAAATCAGCGATCGTCTTCTGCGCGCGCTGCTCCTGGTCCGGCGTCAGCGGCTGCGCGGCAAATACCTGAACCGGGGCCAGCAGGAGCAGCAGCGTAATAAGGAATTTTTTCATGACACAGTTAGCCTTTTGCGTTGTTCAGGGTGGTGACCAGGGTGCGCTTGTCCAGCAGCGGCGAGAGGATCTCGCCATCAGGCAGGCCGGGGCCATAGACCGCGTTAAACGGAATGGCGTAGCGGTTTCGCTTCGCCAGAAAATCCGCGATAAACGCGGACGGCTGGCTCCAGTCCCCGCGCAGGGCCACCACGTCCGGCTGGCGCAGCGCGGCAATCACGTCCGGCTGGCTGAGTACGCGGTGCTCGTTAACTTTGCACGTCACGCACCAGTCCGCGGAAATATCCACAAACACCCGTTTCCCCTGCGCCAGCGCGTTCTCGATACCCTCTTCGCTGAGCGGCTGCCACGGTATAGTCTGCGCAACGTTTTGTGCCGGAGCGTCAGGCGGCGCGTTAAGCAGACCGCGCACCTGATACCCGCCGAACGCCGACAGCGCGATGACCACCAGCCAGAACAGCGGCGAAGATTTTTGCCCCTTTAGCGCAAACAGCACCAGCGCGACGGCAGTCAGCCCCAGCATCACGATCTGGCTGACCTCCTCGCCCAGATGCACGCTCAACAGCGTCGCCAGCCAGAGGCTGGAGACCAGCATCATCAAGCCGAGGATGACCCTGAGCGTGTTCATCCAGCGGCCGGGTTTCGGCAGCAGCATGGCCGTTTTCGGCACCAGGGCAACGAACAGCCACGGCAGGCTCATGCCCACGCCCAGCATCAGGAAGATAAGCCACAGGGCGTGCAGCGGCGCGCCAAGGGCAAACGCGACCGCGGTACCGAGGAACGGCGCGGAGCACGGCGTCGCCAGCAGCGTGGCGAACATTCCTTCGCAGAAGCTGCCGCCGATCCCCGATCCTCCTGCCGTCGCCAGTCGTCCGGCGGCAGAAGAAGGGAGAAGCATCTCAAACGTCCCAAACAGGTTCAGCGCAAACAGGAAGGTCACGGCAACCATCAGGCCGATAAACCACGGGTTCTGGAACTGAATGCCCCACCCCAGCGACGCTCCGGCCAGCTTCAGCGCGGTGACCATCCCGGCCAGCAGCATAAAGGAGGTGAGGATCCCGGCGCTGGTGGCGAGGAAGCGCAGCCGGATGGCACGCCTGTCCGATCCCGCCTGCAGGATGCTGTTAAGCTTCATGCCCATCACCGGCAGCACGCATGGCATCAGGTTCAGGATCAGCCCGCCTAATAGCGCAAAGAGCACCATTTTTCCCGTCCCGTCCGGCACGGAGGTCTCTTCGGGCGTTGTCCCAACGGTCATGGTGGTTTGCTGCGCCCGATCGCCGTTGGTCAGCACAAACGACAGCCTTTTGCCTGCCAGCGAGGCGGGTTTATCACCCCATTCGTCGGTCACGGGTACCGTCACCCGAAGCGCAGTGCCGTCATGTTTAATGACCGGCTCGCCGGGCAGAATGTCACCCTCCAGCGGGTCAAAGTAGATCCCCGGATTGTCCCACTTCCCGTCCGTGGTGCCGGTAATCACCAGCTTGTCGCCAGAGAGCCAGGCGGAGAGATCCGTGGATACGCCAGACGTGCCCGGCACGGCGCGCATCGCTTGCTCGAAGGCGCTGCGGAAGCCCTCATCCACCGGCTGGGTAAAATCGAGGTGGAGCGGGTAGTCCGTCAGCAGGCAGACGTTGCTGCACGTAGAGAGCGTCAGCGTCCCGTCGAGCGTGTCGCCCTTCGCTCCGTCGAGCGTAATCGGGATCGTCACCATATCGTGATAGCCCTGCGTGGTCATGCCGGAGATTTCGAAGCGCGACGGCACCGGCCAGGACCAGCTGTCCGTTACGCCTTCCGGCCAGCTGATTCTCGGCGCCACGCCGCCCTCGCCCGGCGATCGCCAGTAGGTTTTCCAGCCGGGCTTTAGCTCAACGGTGAGCAGGCCCTTAATGTGCGTTTGTTCCCTCTCCGCCTGAAAGCGGATGCGGGCGTGATCGTTTTGTGGGGAGACCAGCCAGCCGGTGTCCGCCGCATGGGCAATGCCGATGCAGGACAGCCACAGGAAGACGAATCCCCTGAAGAGGTTAACCATGTTGTACTCCGTGAACAGTGAAAAATTATCGTGTGGTGACGATGTTTTTCATTCACGGAAAACGCAGTTTTTCAGGTGTATTCGGGGAGGCGGCGCCTGAACGGGCTGTTGCGCAGGAGCCATTGCCCGCCCTTGCGTAAACAGCTGCAGCAGCGCGAAGAAGATAATAATGGCCGGCAGCGCGCCGTCGAAGAACAGCGGCTGGGCGCAGAGAAGCGAGTGCGCGCCTAGCTGACAGGGCGATGGCCCGGACTGCTCGGTGCTGGTTTGCGTTGGGGCATCAGCACTCAGAGAAATCTGCGGATCCAGTCCCTGTAAAAAATGGTTGAGCATCACCGCACGCTGCACGAGGCAAAGCGCCATCGCGAGACAGGTGATAATCAAAAGCCATTTTCCGAGGAGCTGACGGTTGCGCATAACATTCCAGAGTGACGAGACGCCCCGATCATAAACGATAGTGATGAATCTACAAGTGCCGGAAGTGTAAGGTTTTGTCTGTCGCCGCTATTCGCCCGTCAGCGCGTCATAGACGTCCCGCAGCCGCGTGCGCAGAAACAGCACCGCCTTGTGCTTGCGGGATAACAGCGCCTGTTCGCTGGCGCCGGTCTCCTCTGCCAGCATTTTAATGCTGTAACCGTGGAGCTCGGTCTTTTCAAACGCCTCGCGCTGCGGCGGAGGAAGTTCAGACAGCGCCTGCCCCAGCTCTTGCCACAGCAGCGTCTTGAGGTACTCCTCTTCCGGCGTGTGCGGTACGCCGAACAGGGTTTCGGCCAGCTCGTCTTCCGGAAAACCGTCGTCGTCATCGCCCGTAAAATAGCCGGAGAGCGATACCTCACGCTTTTTACGCGCCCGGTCGGTCATCTCGTTACGCGCCGCGCGGAACAGCCAGGCGGCGACGTTTTCGACCGGCTGCTCCACTTTCATCAGCTGATACGTCACTTCCTGCAAAATGTCGTCGGCATCATCGCGCACGGAGGTCCGTCCGCGAATGAAGGCTTTCAGCCGGGCGCGGCAGGCATTGAGCGCCGACATCAGCATGGATCCGCCCGCCTCCCCGGCTTTCATCTCGCTCACTCCGCGTCCGGCGCTTTTGGCGTAGCGTCATCGCGCTTATCGTCACGATGACCGTGCCAGCCGCAGTGACCGCGTCCGTGGCGACCAAACCCTTCGCGACGCTGCTGAATAAACGCCTCGCGCTGTTCGGGCGTCATGTTCATCCAGCGCTCGTGCATCCGGCGGTGCGCGCCAAACATTCCGGGTCGGAAACCTAACCCGCCAAAAAGAATGCGGCTCAGCACCAGAATGCCCAGCGCCTGCCAGAATCCAATGGCTTTCACGCCGAGGATCGCCGGGAGCAAGGCGTTCCACAGGGACATCACCAGCAGGCCGAGCACGATGAAAATCACCGCGCCGATGACTAAGCCTTTACCCATGCGGTTGCGACCGAATCCGCGCCCGTGACCTCTGCCGTGCATTTCAAAATCTCTCATGGTGTTTACCTCGTTTACAGTAACTGATTATGGCGTGTGATGAGGTAGACGGATGAGGGAGGGAAATATTGCTGGGGGGAATGAATAATTTTGCGGGGAGCGTATTTTCACACGCCCCGTGAAAGCCATTGCTGGCGCTTGTTCACCGTTTAAGGCCGGTTTAGAGCGTTCTTAATTTCCAGGACTTTATCTGCACACTCTGCAGCTGATAACAGGGCGGTATCCAATATGAGATGTTCTCTTTCCCAGGTTTCGTACTCACGGTTTTTAACCTGTTCCCAGTCAGGAGGCGTGAGCCCTGGGATATCAGAGACTCTGTTCTCTACGCGAAAACGATGTTCTTTTTCGTCTGAGCAGACAATTTCAACTTCCAGGAAAGGCACCTTCAACAACAGAGCAATATTGCGGAAAGCATCTCGCACAAGGTTAATATCATTAACGGAATCGGTCACAACGGTGGAGCCCAGCTTAAGATTCTCACTTGCTAAACCATAGAGGGCAAAATAGCCCTCCGGACCCGTTTTCTGGCCGGGTTCAGAAACTGAACGAATGGCCTGCTCAACGGTATCAACCCGCAGATAAACAGCCCCCAGCCTTTGAGCAACAATTTTTGCAACGGTACTTTTACCGCTGCCGGGTAGCCCACTAAAAATGATTAACATAACTTTCCCTGGTGATAGTTAATATTAGATTTGTGCTGCCTGTAGAGATCTCCTGAATTATACAGTTACGGTTATGCCAGGTACAAAAAAGGCTCCTTGCGGAGCCTCCCTCATTCAATCAAGCCTGCACCGGCAACCTAAAACTCGAAATACTCCGTGAAAGCTGCTGCGCCTGCTCTTCCAGCGAGGCTGCTGCGGCGGCGGACTGCTGCACCAGCGCGGCGTTCTGCTGGGTCACGCCGTCCATTTCGGTCACCGCCTGCCCGACCTGGCCGATCCCGCGGCTCTGCTCTTCGGAGGCGACGGAGATCTGCTCCATCAGCGTATTCACTTTATTCACCGACGTAATGATCGAGTCAATCACCTCGCCCGAGCGGCTCACCAGCTCCGCACCGTTTTTCACGCTGGATACCGACTGCGCGATCAGGCTTTCGATATCTTTCGCCGCCACCGCGCTTTTCTGCGCCAGAGTGCGCACTTCGCTGGCCACGACCGCAAAGCCGCGACCCTGCGTACCGGCGCGCGCCGCTTCAACCGCCGCGTTCAGCGCCAGGATGTTGGTCTGGAAGGCGATGCTGTTAATCACGCTGGTAATGTCTTCGATACGCTTTGAGTTCGCCGCGATGGTATTCATCGTGTCGATGACTTCACGGGTCACCGCTTCACCGGTGTGGGCATTTTTCACCGCGTCCTGCACCAGTTTACCGGCCTGATAAACGTTGTCGGTATTGTTCGCCACCGTCGCGCTCAGCTCTTCCATGCTGGCCGCCGTCTGGGTTAACGCCGAAGCCTGCTGTTCGGTGCGTGACGCCAGGTCGATATTTCCGGAGGCAATCTCCTGCGCTGCGTGCGTTACGGTATGGCTCGCATCGCGCACCTGGGCGATTGTCGCCAGCAGTGCCTGACGCATCTGCTCCATCGAGCTCATAAGATGATCGATTTCGTTATGTGCGCTCCCCTTCACCGGCACCGGAATGTCCAGCTTGCCTGCCGCAATCTGGCTGCAGTGCTCGCGCGCCAGGTTGATCGGCGCAAAGACAAAGCGCTTCATCAGCAGGCTAACGGCGATAATCACCACCACAAACAGGCTGGCGATAGCGGCAACGATCGCCAGGCCAGAGACGAAGTTACTGCTCGCATCTTCGTTCAGGCTTTTGGCGTATTTCTGGTGGACGGAAAGCACCTGGTCGAGAACGATCTCGTACTGGCGGTCAAGGCGGGAGACTTCCGGGATCAGCGCGTTGAATTTAGCCACATCGTGCGCCTCGGCGGCGTCGATCAGCGGCGCCAGCCCCTGGTTGCGGTAGTTTTGCCAGCCGTCCTGATAGGCTGTCACCAGCGGCGCTTCATCCGGCAGACGCGGCGACGCCATAAAGGCCGCAAAGGCGTGGTCCGCTTTGGTCAGCGCCTCTTTCACGGCGGCAAGCTTGGCAGCCTCGTCGGCAGTATTACCCGCTTCCACCATCTTCACATACTCCATAACCCTCACGCGTAGCGTACGGCTGTGGTTGATGGGGTCAATAATGGACAACACAACCTGGATCTCTTTGTTGACGTTATCCAGCGAATTATTACTTTTAATGATGAGGCCAACGCTGGTGACGGTGCTGACAACAAAGAAGAAAAGCAGCGAGAACAGGACAATCAGGGACGACTTTTTCAACGACATAAACCAATACCTCAAGGAGAATTATTCCTTATGGTTATCGGCGCTTCCAAAACTTAAATTAATTAAAGTTATTGAAGTATCCAGTCGGGCTATTTCGATGACTTATAGCGCCGCTGCAGGGTGGCAGACAGCTTGCGTTGCAACGGTTCCGGGGTCTCCCCCTCGATCAGTTTGCTAATCAAATCAAAGCAGTGCCACGCCAGCTGTCGGTTATCCTGGCGGATGGTATCTACCGGGATCGTCAGCGAATCGTAGAGATAGTGATCGTCAAAACTGGCTAACCTGATATCGCTTTGCAGCAGGTTATGCTGGCCCATATAGCGCAGCACCCCTTCCAGCAGCCCGCAGGCGGCGGCGAAGAGCGCTTTTGGCGGACGCCCCAGGCGGGCGCAGAGTTCAGCAAACATCTCGTATCCGGAGCTCGGGTGATAGTTGCCGTGAATGATCCACTCGGGGCGCAGCTCCACGCCGGCCTCACGCAGCCCTTGCTTAAACCCTTCCAGACGGTCGCGCGTCGGGGATAAGCGGGGCTGGCCGCCGAGAAAGTAGAACTCATCAGGATGCTGGCGCGCAATGTCAGCCACCAGTTCGGTCGTCGGGGTAATGGAATCGGTGATCACCAGCGGCAGCGCGCTGTCGTTGATGTGACGGTCAAACAGGACCACCGGCAGCTGCTCGCTGAGCTTATGGTAGTCCGCATCGTTGAGCATGCTGGAAGCCACAATCAGCCCGTCCACCTGACGCGCCACCATGTTGTTCACCACCACCGTCTCCTGCCCCGGGTTTTCATCGCTGCAGGAGATCAGCAGCTGAACGCCCGCCTCGCGGCACAGCGTTTCCAGCTCGTGAGAAAAAACGGCAAAACCGTAGTTGGTGATCTCCGGGACCACCAGACCAACGGTGTGGCTGCGGTTATCGCGCAGCGACCGGGCGTGAATGCTGGGCTGATAGTGGTGCTCTTTTGCAATCGCCAGCACGCGCTCGCGCGTCTCTTCCGCCACGCGAAGCTCTTTGCTGCGCCCGTTCAGGACCAGGCTGGCGGTGGCTTTTGACACGCCCGCCAGCTCCGCGATGTCTTTAATGGTGACGCGTTTTGTTTTTCTCACAACGACTTAGATCCGGCTGCCAAAACCCTCATTCTATCATGCAGGCGCGCAGCGACCAGTAGCGTAATGTGATATCGGACGCACCTTCGAACCGCACCCGGGCCGGATGGTCAGGAAAATAGCGGCTGCTCATCACTCCTTCGCCGTGGTTAATGAAGATTTCGACGCTGGAGCGGTCGCAGAGAACGCGTAAATGAGTGACGTCGCCCTGCCAGTAGCGGGTCAGCGTTTCACCGGTTTTCAGGCTCGCGCGTTCCAGACGCACGCCCTGCTCATCGACCATAAGACGCAGCGCGCCGGCAAAATCGACGTTCACGCGCGCGGCGCTAAGCTCAAACTCCAGGCACGTCGCGTCCAGTTCAGGCGCCTCGAGAGCGCGCCCCTGCCAGCGCTGCTCATCTTCACGCAGCGCCGCCAGCTCGCGCACCGGGGTCTGCCAGAGCCTGCCGTCGCGGTACCGTAATTCGCGCGGGCAGGTCATCTGGTGCATCCAGCCGTGCGCCCGGGTGGGCTGAAGCATCTCTTCCCCGTCCGGTACGCCCATCCAGCCGATCAGAATGCGGCGACCGTCTTCCGCCAGCGTGGTTTGCGGGGCGTAAAACTCAAACCCCGCATCCAGCTCGTGAAGCTCGCCGTGATCGAATGCGGCGTTTGCATAGTCAAATGCCCCGCTCATCCAGGTAGCCGGATAGGTATTGAGGTAGCGATGCGGCTCGCGCGCCAGCCCCTGCGGGCAGCTGATCAGAACATGCGTTCCGTCGAGGGCAAACAGGTCCGGACACTCCCACATATACCCCGAGTTCGTCAGGCCGTTAACCCCGTGACCGGCGATCTCCCCGCAGGACGTCCAGGCGTGCAAATCGGCTGACTTAAAGAGCAGCACCTTGCCGCGCTTTTGCACATCCTGCGCGCCGAGCACCATGTACCACTCCCCTTCGTGCTGCCACACCTTCGGGTCGCGCACGTGTCCGGTGTAGCCTTCCGGCAGCGCCAGCACCGGCCCCAGCTTCGTAAAGGTCCCGTCCGGCTGCTCCACGGCCAGGCACTGCCAGGCGGTGCGGCTGCCGTCATCGAACTTGACGTTGCCGGTGTAGCAAAGCGTCAGGACGCCCTGGTTATCCACGGCGCTGCCGGAGTAGCAGCCGTTGCGGTCATACTCTTCGTCGGGCATCAGCGCCAGCGGCTCATGCCGCCAGTGCACGAGGTCCGCAGAGCTCCAGTGCCCCCAGCACTTGAAGCGATGCTCGCAGTCCAGCGGGTTCCACTGATAGAACAGGTGGTAGCGGCCGGCAAACCAGATAAACCCGTTCGGGTCGTTCATCAGCCCCGTCACCGGCGCGGGATGCCACTGCGGATAATGGCTGTCCGCCAGCGCCCGCGGCTGACCTTTCATAACGGCCTGCAGGATCGCAGGCCAGCGGGAAGGTAACGTCATTATTCAGAATCCGTTTTATATTTCAGCAGCAGCGAGACGGTAAACGCCACGCCAAAGGCAATCACCATGCCGATAATATAGTTCAGCAGCGAGCTGGCCTGCACGATGGCCATGCCCGGGATGGCGGTCAGCCCGACGGCAGTCATGTATACATGTACGGAGACCACCCAGGCCCCGCCCACCGCACCGCCAATCAGCGCGGCGATAAACGGCTTAACGAAGCGCAGGTTGATACCAAAAATGGCCGCTTCGGTGATGCCCAGCATCGCAGAGAACGCCGACGGTAAGGTAATGGCTTTGATTTTGGCATCTTTGGTTTTGAACCACACCGCCAGACAGGCGCCGCCCTGCGCCACGTTCGCCATGGCCCAGATCGGCAGCAGGAAGTTAACGCCAATCGACGGGTTACCCAGCAGCCCGGCTTCAATCGCGTGGAAGCTGTGGTGAATACCGGTGATCACAATTACCGAGTAAAGCCCGCCGAACAGCAGTCCGGCCAGCCAGCCCGCGTGGGCGATCAGCGTGCTCAGAATAAAGGAGATACCGTCCCCCAGAGCGCGCCCCGCCGGGCCGATAATCAGCAAGGCGATAAAGCCGGAGATAACGACGGTGAGGAACGGGGTCAGGATCAGGTCTAACGCATCCGGGATCGCGCGGCGCAGGTTTTTCTCGACGATGCTCATAAACCAGACGGCCAGCAGCACCGGGAATACCGTGCCCTGATAGCCAATCATCGCAATCTCAAGGCCGAAGAAGTTCATGGTGTGGAAACCCGACGCCACGCCCCAGGCGTTGGTCAGCGCCGGGTGGGTCAGAATGCCGCCCAGCGTCGCGCCGAGGTACGGGTTACCGCCAAATTCGCGCGCGGCGGTGAAGCCAATCAGAATAGGCAGGATGATGAACGCCGCGGAGCTGCACATGTCCAGCATGATGTAGATGGCGTTATCCGCATTGACCCAGCCGTAGGTTTTCACCATGCCGAGAAGGCCCATCAGCAGACCGGACGCCACAATCGCGGGGATGATTGGCACAAAGATGTTGGAGAGCAGACGGGCAATACGCTGGAACGGGTTCAGCTTGCGCGCCGCCAGATCTGCGGCTTCCGACTTGCTGGACTCACTTATCCCGGCCGCCTGAATAAACGCGGCATAAACCTTGTTGACCACGCCCGTACCAAAAATCACCTGCATCTGCCCGGCGTTACGGAAGCAGCCTTTTACGCCGTCGACCTTGCCGATGGCCTGCTGATCCGCCAGCGCGTCATCGACCAGCACCAGACGAAGACGCGTTGCGCAGTGCGCCGCGCTGGCGATATTTTCCTTGCCACCGAGCAGCGGAATAAGCTCGCGGGCGATTTGATTAAAATCCATAGATACCTCTGCCTGACTTCTTTTTATGATGTACGAAACGCTCCCGCCAGGCGGGAGCGTGATGGGTTAAAACCAGGTTTCCATCTGGACCCCAAAGTTCCATTCCCCGCCGGCGTTGAAGCCGCTGCTGCCAAAGGCATCATCGCTGGCGTAATGATCCAGTTTGCTGCTCCAGTCCATCCAGGTGGCAAACAGGCGCAGCTCAGGACGGCTGAAGAAATCGCCGATTTTGCTCGCTTTTAAGGTTGGCGCAAAGGTCAGCTTGTAGAAACTGCCGTTGACGGCGTTGCGGTCCTTATAGCCTTCCGGATTTAAATCCATGTACTGATAGCTTCCCTCAAACGCCAGCGCGAAATTCTGGGTGACCTCTTTAATCAGGCGGGTGTTGAGCGTTACCCACTCATAGCTATCGCCCTTGACGTAGCGATCTTTACTGCTTTGTGCCAGAACGGCGGGCGCAACGCTCCAGCCGCCGCCCACAGGCGTGACACCGTAACTTGCGAAGCGCCAGGTATCCGCCTCAGACAGCAGCGCGCCGTCGGAGCCGATGCTTTTGACTTCCGCCCCCAGACCGTGACCGTACAGAAGCGCCGTTTTGGCAGTCCCTTCGCGCAGGCCGTAGAAGCTGTCATTATGCAAGCCGACCAGGGCATGAACGCCAGTATTGGCGGCATCCGTTTTGATGAGATCGCCGTTAGTGTCTTTACGGTCGTCGTTATCTTTCGCCCGCAGGCCGCTCACCATCAGCTGGAACGGACCAGCGAAGTGGTTCATGCTGAGGATATAGTTCTGAACGTTGTTGTCGGTCTGCTCCACGCTGCCGAAGTTGCGGCCGTAAATGGAGAAGTTACTGCGCAGCGAATCGTTCCACTTCACGTCGTAAACGCCGCCGCCGGTACCGGCCAGGAACACCACGTCGGAGTCCAGCCAGTGGATATCAAAGTTGTCCCGGTCGAAGCGTTTACCCGCCCAGAAGGTGCTGCCCTTCAGCGCGCCGGTAAAATCAGGCAGGTTGCCCAGCTCCGTGAAAGCCTGGCGAATATTGAGATCGCTGGTATCGGCTGACCAGTCGTTATAGGTTCTCTGACCGTCGGCCAGCATCGCCTTAAAGCGCGTGGTCGCCCCGTTGTCCAGGGTTTGCTTGTGCTCCAGGTTCAGCTCAACGTAGGTGTCGGCTTCGTTCCCCAGACGCCCTACCGCGCCGCCGGTTTCTCCGGCCGGGGTCAGATAAGGGCCGCTTTTGCTGCTGGAGGCCGCATCGTTCATCAGCATGCCCGAGCGGGCGTAGCCGTGGAACTCAAACCCGCCGGTCTGATCCGCCTTCTTCTCCAGCGCGGTGGTGCGCTGCGCTACCGCCTGAGTTGTCGTTTGCGTCTGCTGCTGAGCGGCAACCAGCTGCTGCGTTTTTTGTTCCGCATCGGCGGCGCGTTTTTCAGCCACCTGCGCACGCGTTTCCGCCGCCTGGAGGCGCTGCTCCATCGCGGCAAGACGCGCTTCAATACTGGACATATCCGTTTGGGCAAAAACAGAGGTACTTCCGGCCAGCATGCCTATCATCACGGCAAGTCTGCGTTTTTTATACATTTTGTCGCATCCCTAAAAGAAGTCATTAAACGTGCTAAATTGCTAAACCGGTTTAGGTTGCTGATACTAAACCTGTGAATTTTGGATCGGCAATCTTTTTTGCTAAACCGTTTTAGTAAGTGTGATCGAGGCGACAATTCAGGCCGCCGGATGGCGGCCAGTGAAGGGAGGAATTACAGTTCGTGCTGCCAGGGCAACGCGGTCATCGCCCCTTTGGCGGTGGTGGCCAGCGCGCCGCAGCGCTGGGCGAGCGCGATAACCGGCGTCAGGTCCTGGCCGGCGGCCAGCCCGTAGAGCAGCCCCGCCACGAAGGCATCGCCCGCGCCGGTGGTATCGACACACTCAACAGGCGTTGCCGGATAGTGCTCCACGGCGCCGTCATGCCAGGCGATGACGCCCTCTTTACCCTGAGTGACCAGCACCAGACGCGCCGGGCAGCGCTGCATCAGCACCTCCAGACCAACGTTGACCTCCGCGCTGCCGGTGAAAAAGGCCAGCTCTTCTACCGAAAGTTTCACCACGTCGGCGCTTTGCAGGGCCTGCTCCAGGCAGCCATGCAGTGCGTTCTCATCCGGCCAGAGGTCCGGGCGAATATTGGGGTCGAAGCTGACGTAACCGCCCGCTTCACGGATGGCGGCCATCGCCTCAAATGTCGCCGTACGGCTCGGCTCTGCGCTTAGCGCGATGGAGCAGACGTGCAGCCACTCTCCGGCGCTAAACGGTGGCAGATCGGCGGGTTCCAGAAACAGATCGGCGCTCGGGCGCACCATGAACGTAAACGAGCGCTCGCCATGGTCGTCGAGATCGACCACTACCGTTGAGGTGCGGTGCGCCGGGTCAAGGCGCATCCACGTCACGTCAACCCGCTCGTCGGCGAGCGTTTTCGCCATAAAGCGCCCGAAAGGATCGTCGCCAACCCTGCCGATAAAGGCGCTCTGGCCGCCGAGCCGGGCAATTCCGACCGCAACGTTTGCCGGTGCGCCGCCGGGACACTGCAACAATCTGCCTTCTCCATCGGGCAGCAAATCCACTACCGCATCGCCAAGTACCCAGATTTTCTTCATGTGATCCTCTTAGCTAAACTATGTTAAACCGTTTTAGCTATTTAAGCACAGGCCGGGCAAAGGGGAAATAACGGGAGGGAAAATTGGCTTACCGCACCAGATGCGGCCAGTAGATATCGCCGACGCCATTCAGCTGCGGCCGGGCAAACAGGAAGCCCTGGAAACGACGGATACCGGCGGATTCAAGCCAGCACCACTCTTCTATTTTCTCAATGCCTTCAGCCACCAGGGTGATTTCCAGATCGGAGCAACAGCTGATGATGGAGCGCACGATCGCCTGCTTCGGGCCGCTCAGGTGGATGTTGCTGACAATTTCGCGGTCGATTTTAATTTTGTCAGGCTGGAAGCGGGTCAGCAGCGAAAGCCCGGCATAGCCCGAACCAAAATCATCGATCGCCAGGCCAATCCCCTCGCCGCGAAGCTGCTTGATGGCGCTGTTAAACTGGTTGAACCCGGAGATCATCTCGTTTTCAGTGACTTCAATGACCACCTGCTCCGGCTGAAGGCCATGCTTTTTAATCTGATTGACCAGAAATTCCACCGCGCCAGGGACATTAACCAGCGACATGGGAAGCAGGTTTACCGCGATTTTATGGCTGCCAATGCCCAGCTTTTCCGCCAGCGCAAAGGCATACGCTTTTGTCTGGAGATCGACTTCGTAGACGTTGTCCGGGTTAACGGTGCTGAAGAAATGCTCCGGGCTGCCGCCGTCGTTGCCGCGGATAAGCGCCTCAAGGGAGCTGATCTTCCCTTCCGAGGGCTCGACAATAGGCTGCAGCGCAAACTGGCAGGTTTGCCCGACAATCAGGCCCAGATGCTCACCAAAGGGTAACGTTTCGGTCGAGAGCGTCCATTTGTCCGGGGTGTAGCGTGCCCCCGACGGGGCCGGACGTTTACCGGTTATAAAGGTCTGAATAAATTTGAACACCCGATCGTCGGAGGTCAGATAGCTCTCCAGCTTGCTGTAGCGCAGCACCGACTGCAGCACCTCTTTCGGCGACTGCGTTTGCAGATCAAATAGCAGCATGCCGACGTTTTCGAAGCGTCTGCGCGGACCATAGTCCCGCAGCAGTTCTACCACCCCGCTGTGCCGCTTGTCCTCACGGATGGTATGGAACAGTTTGACCACACTCTCTTCGGACCCTTCGAGGATCTGCAGAACGTCGTTCCCTTTAGCAAGGAGGACGCCGGTGATATTCAGTTTTGCATTGCGGCCCCTGGCGCGCTCCACCAGCTCCCGCAGTTCAGTGGTCGGGCGTGATAAATTCAACTGGCTTCGGTAGATCAGAGTCGTCAGCACAAAATGGGTTCCGATGAGAAAGAGAGGTGCTTTGAAGCTACTATTTAACATACTTAATCAATGCGACCTAACTTATTCACACCACAAAGGAACGTTACTTTCCCCCGTCGCTAATCCGGCTGTCGATCCTCTCCTGCATATAGTCGTAGAACGGGTTCGAGGTGACCCGCATCAGCGCCTCTTTTCCGACGCTCAACACGGACGTTTCTCCCCAGAGCGCAATCGTCCCGAGGCTGATGCCGTAGCGGTTTTTCACTGCAGGTTCACGACCATAAAGATCGTCATCCGGCGGGAACGGCACCGCAACGTGCGACAGGGAATAGACATCCTGCGGCCAGGACTGCGCAAGCGGCACGACCGTCTCCTGCGTGCTGCCTGCTGGAGTGATTTTCGCCACCGTCGAGAAACTGTGCTCGCCGGCATTGGTGATAACAGTGACACTGTAACGCCTTTGCGCAACCGGCAGCAGCGCCGAGGTTGCCGTCCACGACGACGGTTTGAACAGCGGACGGAAGCTGGCTGCCTGATTGATGTCAAACACCACCAGTTCGCTGCCGTTTGCCGGAAGCTGGTCAAACAGGCCGGTCACCACCGCGCGGGTGCTGACCGTAGAATCCATGACCGACTGGAACGCCAGCACCGGCGGCAAATTCGCCAGCCTGTTTTCCCGCGCCTCACGGCCAATCTGCTCCTGCAGGGCCTTCGTCAGCAGCCAAGACTGGCGAGCGGCGTTAACCGGGAAAGAATTGTATTTATACGGATTATATTCCGGCGCAATATTCAGCCAGGCTGCTTTAGCAAACGCCGGCAGCAGCGCCGGTAACCCGGCGAAACCGGCAAAGCGCGCAAAGGCCGTCACGCCGATCATCGGTGAGAGCAGGATCACCTGCTGGGGTTTACGCAGCGCAGAGGTGTCAAGCGCATCAAGGGTATATTTCATCGCCAGCGCCCCGCCGTTTGAGTAGCCCACCAGATGCAAAGGCACAGCTTCACCCGCCAGGCGCGTGGCTTCCCGCACCGCAAGACGCGTCGCCGCCAGCCACATTTCCCAGTCAACGTCCGTCAACGCACCGGGCGCGGTGCCGTGTCCGGGTAGACGCGGGACGACGGCCACAAAGCCGTGCTGCTGATAGTTCACGGCAAGACGCCTGACGCTGTAAGGAGAATCCGTCAGTCCATGCAGCAACACCACCGCGCCGCGTGGCTTTCCGGCCGGCATCAGCACAAAGGAGCGGTTGGCATCGGGGGCAAACTGACCGGGCCATACCAGGCTCTGGCGGTAGTAGCGGTTTAACGGGGTTTGTTCCTCGCCCGCTGTTTTCGCCGTCACCGCGTTATCCAGATCGGTGAAAATCGCCTTTTCCCGGGCCTGATACCCGGCAAAGTCGGTGTTGTCCATCTCGCGCGCGGACATCTCATTGGCCCGCCAGGTGTGCCACAGGTGCAGTTCCGGTCCCTGCTGCGAGAGATAGACCCGCACCGCCAGCAGGACGACCAGTACGATCCCCACGACCATTCCTGTTTTCTTTGCAAGCGCGATCAGGCGCACGCTGACTCGCCAGGGCAGATTTGCCATGCCGGGATCCCTTTTATATTCACAGTACATCTATCTTATCAAAAATGTGAACGGACTGACGTATTCACCAAATTCATACCTGCCCGCTCAGCCAGTGCACCAAAAGTGAACTACGCTGCACAAATGTTGATCATTGGTTAACTAAATATTGCATGAAGTTTACTGCTCAGCGGGTTTTCGCCCGCCTGTGAATATGGCACGCGTCATGCATTGTTAACTGGGTAACACAAATTCGACCATTGACAGCCTGTTAACAGCGAGGCGGTATGACGACGAAACCTGAGATGCTGAGCCGTATCGAAGCGACGTTCAGCCAGCTCACGCCCAGCGAAAAGCGGGTCGGAAGCTGGCTGCTGGCGCACGCCGCGCAAATCCCGTTTGAAACGGCGGAAAGTGTGGGTCAGGCGAGCGGGACCAGCGGAATTACCGTCGGACGCTTCCTGCGCAAGCTGGGGTACCGCAACCTGGAAGATGCCAAAAAAAGCCTGCGCGATCCGTATCAGCCCTGGGGCATGAACGAGCGGCTCGACTCCTGGCAGCAGCAGCGCCCTCTTTCCAGCCGCCTTCAGCACGCCCTGTCGCTGGAAGTGGACGCCATCACGCAGGTGTACCAGCTGGCGCAAACGGACGCTTTTCGTCAGGTGGTGCACCATCTGGCCCACGCGGACGCGGTCTTTGTGCTGGGGATCCAGTCCACGCGCGGGATTGCCAACGCCTTCTTCAGCCACCTCGAGTACCTCCGCCCGCGGGTGAGCTATTCGGAGGGCGCTTCCGGCAGCTGGGTGGAATCCCTCAACTCGGGGTTTTCGCATCCGTACGTCGTGCTGACTGACACGCGCACCTACTCTGCGATGGCCCGTCAGTACTGCCGCGTCGCCAGCGAGAAAGGCATTCCGCTGGCCTTAATCACCGACATCTGGTGCCCGTGGGCGCGGGATTACCCGATGGATTTGCTGCAGGTGAAAACCGATACCGGTCATTTCTGGGATTCACTTGCCCCCGTGAGCTGCCTGTTCAACCTGCTGCTGTCGGGCGTGGTGGAAGCGCTGGGTGAAGCGCTCCCGGCGCGTCTGGCGGTAAACCGACAATTACAACAAGAGTTTGGTCAATTCGAACGCTAAAGGAGCGGAGCTATGCCCGTAGAGAGTGAACTGATTGATGTGGCGAAGACGTTCCCCACGCTGCATGTCGATCTGAAGTACGCCACCGCCGACAATATTACCGGCCGCCCAATTTACCAGGAGGCGCTGTGCCTGCTGCATACCGACGCGGCCACCGCGCTGGCAAAAGCCATCAGCATTGCCACGCTGGCCGGACTGAAGCTGGTGGTCTACGACGCCTATCGGCCGCAGCAGGCGCAGGCCCAGCTGTGGGAGGCCTGCCCGAACCCGGAATATGTTGTCGACGTGGCGATTGGCTCCAACCACAGTCGCGGCACGGCCATCGACGTGACCCTGATGGACGAGCATAACGCCGTGCTGGATATGGGCGCTGGTTTTGACGAAATGCATGACCGCTCGCATCCGTATCACCCTTCCGTGCCGCCCCACGCCCAGCGCAACCGTCTGCTGTTGAACGCCATCATGTTCGGCGGCGGTTTTGTCGGGATCGGCAGCGAATGGTGGCACTTCGAACTGCCGAACGCCGCCAGCTACCCGCTGCTTGATGACCGTTTTGCCTGTTTTCCCCTGACGCACACCCCTCTTTAAACCTGGAGCACTGCCATGAAAACATCGCTTCTCTCGACCGTCATTGCCGCCACGCTGGCCCTGAGTGCACCGCTGGCGCTGGCTGCCGTCCCGAAAGACATGCTGGCGATCGGTAAAGCCGCCGACCCGCAAACGCTCGATCCGGCCATCACCATTGATAACAACGACTGGACCGTCACCTATCCGTCCTACCAGCGTCTGGTCAAGTACAAGCCAGGCTCTACCGAGGTAGAAGGCGATCTGTCGACGGGCTGGAAAGCCTCCGACGACCAGAAAGTGTGGACCTTTACCCTGGCGGATAACGCCAAATTTTCCGACGGCACGCCGGTTACCGCCGAGGCGGTCAAACTCTCCTTTGAGCGCCTGCTGAAGCTCAGCCAGGGGCCGTCTGAAGCCTTCCCGAAAGACCTGAAAGTTGATGCCGTTGATGAGCACACGGTGAAATTCACCCTCAGCCAGCCGTTCGCGCCTTTCCTCTACACCCTGGCAAACGACGGGGCGTCCATCATTAACCCGGCGGTGCTGAAGGCCAATGCCGCAGACGACGCGCGCGGCTTTCTGGCGCAAAACACCGCCGGTTCCGGGCCGTTTATGTTGAAGAGCTGGCAGAAAGGCCAGCAGCTGGTGCTGGTCCCTAACCCCCACTGGTCGGGCGACAAGCCGCACTTCAAGCGCGTCTCGGTAAAAATTATCGGTGAGAGCGCGTCGCGTCGTCTGCAGCTTTCCCGCGGTGACCTGGACATTGCCGACTCCCTGCCGGTCGACCAGCTGGCAGCCCTGAAGCAGGAAGGCAAAGTCGCCGTCGCCGAATACCCGTCCCTGCGCGTGACCTATCTCTACCTCAATAACAGCAAAGCGCCGCTCAATCAGGTGGATTTACGCCGCGCGGTCTCCTGGGCGACGGACTATCAGGGGATGGTGAAGGGCATTCTGAGCGGCAACGGCAAGCAAATGCGCGGCCCGATCCCGGAAGGCATGTGGGGCTTTGACGCCGCGGCCATGCAGTACAGCCTCGACGAGGCCAAAGCTAAAGCAGCCCTGGAGAAGGTCAAAGACAAGCCCGCCAGCCTGACCTTCCTCTACTCGGACAACGATCCAAACTGGGAGCCTATCGCCCTCTCAACCCAGGCCAGCCTTGGCAAGATCGGCATTAACGTCAAGCTGGAGAAACTGGCCAATGCCACCATGCGCGACCGCGTCGGCAAAGGCGATTACGACATCGCCATCGGCAACTGGAGCCCGGACTTTGCCGACCCGTACATGTTCATGAACTACTGGTTCGAATCGGATAAAAAAGGGCTGCCGGGCAACCGCTCGTTCTATGAGAACAAAGAGGTCGATTCCCTGCTGCAGGCCGCGCTGAAAACCACGGACCAGGCGGAACGCACCAAAGATTATCAGCAGGCGCAAAAGGTGGTCATCGACGAAGCGGCGTACGTTTATCTGTTCCAGAAGAACTACCAGCTGGCGATGAACAAAGAGGTCAAAGGCTTCACCTTTAATCCGATGCTCGAGCAGGTGTTCAACATCGCCACCATGAGCAAGTAACCGTTTCGCCGGGGGAAAGCGTATGACGTTCTGGAGCATAGTGCGCCAGCGCTGCTGGGGGTTACTCCTGGTGGTGGCCGGTGTCTGTATTATCACCTTTATTATTTCGCACCTGATCCCCGGCGATCCTGCCCGTCTGCTGGCCGGCGATCGCGCCAGCGACGAAATCGTGCAGAACATCCGCCAGCAGTTAGGGCTGGACCAGCCCCTGTACGTTCAGTTTGGCCGCTACGTGGACGCCCTGGCCCACGGTGATTTAGGCACGTCCATCCGTACCGGTCGTCCGGTTGCGGAAGACCTGAAGGCCTTTTTCCCCGCCACGCTGGAGCTGGCCTTTTGTTCTCTGCTGCTGGCGCTGGTCATCGGCGTGCCGCTGGGGATTTTGTCGGCGGTGTACCGCAACCGCTGGCTGGATCACCTGGTACGTTTAATGGCAATGACTGGCATCTCCACCCCGGCCTTCTGGCTTGGGCTGGGCGTCATCGTGCTGTTCTACGGGCACCTGCAGATCCTGCCGGGCGGCGGCAGGCTGGACGACTGGCTCGATCCGCCGACGCACATCACCGGCTTTTATCTGCTGGACGCGCTGCTGGAGGGCAACGGCGAGGTCTTTTTCAACGCGCTGCAGCACCTGATTTTACCCTCGCTGACGCTGGCGTTTGTCCACCTGGGCATCGTCGCACGCCAGGTTCGCTCGGCGATGCTGGAGCAGCTTAGCGAGGACTACATTCGCACGGCCCGCGCCAGCGGCCTGCCCGGCTGGTATATCGTCCTGCGCTACGCCCTGCCGAATGCGATGATCCCGTCGATTACCGTGCTCGGGCTGGCGCTGGGGGATCTGCTTTACGGCGCCGTACTGACCGAAACCGTCTTTGCCTGGCCGGGCATGGGCGCCTGGGTGGTGACGTCCATTCAGGCGCTCGATTTCCCCGCCGTGATGGGCTTTGCCGTCGTTGTTTCGCTGGCCTACGTGCTGGTTAATCTGGTGGTCGATCTGCTTTACCTGTGGATTGACCCGCGAATCGGGCGCGGAGGTGCCGAATGATGTTAACGCAGGAAACGCCCGTCCCGGTTAAAACCGCCAGACAACGCATCAGCTGGGCAAAGCTCTTCTGGATGCTGCGTCAAAGCCCGCTCACGATCGTTGGCGGCGTCATTATGCTTGTGATGCTTTTCATTATGGTGGCCGCGCCGTGGATCGTGCCGCACGACCCAAACGCGCTGGATCTGACCGCGCGCCTGCAGGCGCCGTCTGCGCAGCACTGGTTTGGTACCGACGAGGTGGGCCGCGATCTGTTCAGCCGCGTGCTGGCGGGCAGCCAGCAGTCCATTACCGCCGGGCTGGCGGTGGTGATGATTGCGGGCGGCATCGGCTCGCTGCTGGGCTGTCTGTCCGGCGTGTTGGGCGGACGCGGCGACGCCGTCATCATGCGGGTAATGGACATTATGCTCTCCATTCCTTCCCTGGTGCTGACCATGGCGCTGGCCGCCGCGCTGGGGCCGAGCCTGTTTAACGCCATGCTGGCAATTGCGATTGTCCGCATTCCGTTCTACGTCCGCCTGGCGCGCGGCCAAACTCTGGTGGTGCGCCAGTTTACCTACGTGCAGGCCGCCCGCACCTTTGGCGCCTCCCGCTGGCATTTGATCCGCTGGCATATCCTGCGCAACGCCCTGCCGCCGCTGATCGTGCAGGCGTCGCTGGACATCGGCAGCGCCATCCTGATGGCCGCCACGCTGGGGTTTATTGGCCTGGGCGCGCAGCAGCCGACCGCCGAATGGGGCGCGATGGTGGCCGTCGGCCGTAACTACGTTCTGGACCAGTGGTGGTACTGCACCTTTCCCGGTGCGGCGATTTTGATAACCGCCGTGGGCTTTAACCTGTTTGGCGACGGTATTCGCGATCTGCTGGATCCGAAGTCAGGAGGGAAACAGTGATGACCGACCCGGTACTCAAGATTGAAGACCTGCACCTGAGCTTCCCGATTTTTCGCGGCGAGGTCCACGCGCTTAACCACGTCTCGCTGGAGATCGGCAGGGGTGAAATTGTCGGCGTGGTGGGCGAATCCGGTTCGGGTAAATCCGTGACCGCCATGCTCGCCATGCGTCTGCTGCCGGAAGGCAGCTACCGCATTCATCATGGTCAGGTGAAATTACTCGGCGAAAACGTCCTGACGGCGTCCGAGAAGCAGCTTCGCCAGTGGCGCGGCGCAAAGGTCGCGATGATTTTTCAGGAGCCCATGACCGCCCTCAACCCGACGCGGCGGATTGGCAAACAGATGGTCGAGGTGATCCGCCAGCATCAGCCGATTTCCCGGCATGAGGCGCAGCAGAAGGCGATTACCCTGCTGGAAGAGATGCAAATCCCGGATGCGAAAGCGGTCATGGCGCGCTATCCGTTTGAGCTGTCCGGCGGGATGCGCCAGCGGGTGATGATCGCCCTTGCCTTCTCCTGCGAGCCGGAGCTGATTATCGCCGACGAACCGACCACCGCGCTGGACGTCACCGTCCAGCTGCAGGTGCTGCGCCTGCTGAAGCACAAGGCACGGGCCAGCGGCACCTCGGTGCTGTTTATCAGCCACGATATGGCCGTGGTGTCCCAGCTCTGCGACAGAATGTACGTGATGTATGCGGGCAGCGTGATCGAGAGCGGTGCCACGCAAACGCTGATTCACCAGCCTGTGCATCCCTATTCCATTGGACTGCTGCAGTGCGCGCCGGAAAACGGCCAGCCGCGCGCCCCGCTTCCCGCCATCCCCGGCACGGTCCCAAACCTCAGCCAGCTTCCGCAGGGATGCGCGTTCCGCGAGCGCTGCTTTGCCGCCGGGACGAAATGCAGCGAAACGCCGCGCCTGCAACCCCATGGCGCAGAAGGCCAACAGGCTGCCTGCTGGTATCCACAACGGGAGAAAGCCCATGTCTGATGTACTGCTGGAACTGGATAGCGTGCACGTGAATTTTGCGGCACGTAAAAACTGGCTGGGGCGTGTGACGGAAAAGGTCCATGCGCTTAACGGGCTCGACCTTGAGATCCGTCGGGGAGAAACGCTCGGTATCGTCGGGGAATCGGGCTGCGGGAAAAGCACGCTGGCCCAGCTGCTGATGGGCATGCTTAAGCCCAGCACCGGCGCCTGCCAGCGGGCGCACCATGCGGGCGGCATGCAGATGGTGTTTCAGGATCCGCTCTCCTCGCTCGACCCGCGCCTGCCGGTCTGGCGCATCATCACCGAGCCGGTTTGGGTACAAAAGCGCAGCAGCGAGCGCGACCGCCGCCAGCTGGCTGAAAACCTGGCGCTGCAGGTGGGCATTCGCCCGGAATATCTCGACCGGCTTCCGCACGCCTTCTCCGGCGGGCAGCGTCAGCGCATCGCCATCGCCCGGGCGCTCTCGTCCGATCCGGATATCATCGTGCTTGATGAACCCACCAGCGCGCTGGATATTTCCGTGCAGGCGCAGATCCTCAACCTGCTGGTGACGCTACAACAGCAGCGTAATCTGACCTACGTGTTGATATCACATAACGTCTCGGTGGTCAGGCACATGAGCGACCGCGTGGCGGTGATGTACCTTGGGCAGATTGTGGAGCTGGGCAGCGCCGCACAGGTGCTTGGGGAGCCGCGCCATCCTTACACCCGCCTGCTGCTCGATTCGGTTCCCCGCACCGGTGAACCGCTGGATGAGACGCTGGCCTTACGCAAAACGGAGCTTCCCGGCAACCGCCGTCTTCCCGAAGGCTGTTTTTTCCGTGACCGATGCCCGATGGCCGCGCAGGGGTGCGAGCGTCCCCAGCCGTTACAGCCCTCTCGCGAGGGCCGTGACGTCCGCTGCTGGCGAAGTCTGGGTTAAATTTGCGCCATCCCGCCGTCCACGAACAGCTCGGTGGCGTTAATAAAGCTGGCCGCGTCGGAGGCCAGAAACGCCACCGCTTTCCCCACCTCGCCCGGCGCGCCTAAACGGCCGAGCGGCACCTGCGCGGCCAGCGCGTCGTACAGCCCCTGACGGTGTTCTTCCGGCACCAGATCGCCGAGGCCAGGGGTTTTGATCGGGCCCGGGCTGACCACGTTGACGCGGATCCCACGGCCCTGCAAATCCAGCGCCCAGGAGCGGGCAAAGTTGCGCACGGCGGCCTTGCTGGCGCTGTAGACGCTAAAGTTTGCCGTCCCCTTAATGGAGACCGTCGAGCCGGTCAGAATAATCGACGATCCGGCGGAGAGCAGGGGCAGCGCCTTCTGCACCGTAAACAGCACCCCGCGGACGTTGGTGCCGAAAATCCGGTCAAACTGCTCTTCGGTTATCGCGCCCAGCGGCAGCATATCGCCGCCACCCGCATTGGCGAACAGAATATCGAGGCGGCCCTCTTCTTTGGCTATCCGGGCATAGACCTCGTCCAGATCCGCCAGTTTGACACGTCCGCGCGAATGCCCACTGCCGTTGAAGCAATTTCTGCGACCGCCGCGTCAAGCTCGGCCTGACGGCGTCCGGTGATATACACCTTCGCGCCCTGCGCCGCCAGCTCCTGCGCCGTGGCAAGACCAATGCCGGTGCTGCCGCCGGTGACCAGTGCGATTTTTCCTGAGAGAGTCGTTTTCATGTCATTTACCTTTTGTTGGGTTTGCGTTGGACAAACTTTAGCCCTTGCAGGATTAGTGAAAAACCGGCAAAAATGAAAATGACTATTCACATACAGAAATAATAAGAGGTCATCATGGACCAGCTCATGGCGATGCGCGCCTTTACGCGGGTGGTGGAATCCGGAAGCTTTACCCGCGCGGCGGACTCGCTGAATATGCCGATCGCCACCCTGAGCAAGCTGGTCAAATCGCTTGAGGCGCACCTGGATATACGCCTTCTGCACCGCACCACTCGACGGGTGGTCGCGACGCCTGAAGGGATGGAATACTATGAAAAAGCGCTGAGGGTCTTGATAGATATCGAAGACATCGACACCGCGTTTCGCATTTCCCGCGCGACGCCAAAAGGGCATCTGCGGGTTGATATAGGCGGATCCACCGCCCGCGACGTGCTTATCCCCCTGCTGCCGGATTTTATGCAGCGTTATCCGGAAATCCGCATCGACCTTGGAGTAGCCGATCGTCCGGTGGATCTCATCAGCGGTAACGTAGACTGCGTCATCCGCGGCGGCCCGCTGAACGACTCGACCCTCATCGCCCGCCATATTGGCAACGCCGAAATGGTCACCTGCGCGACGCCGGGTTACCTGAAAAATCACGGCGTTCCGGCCTATCCGCAGGAGCTGTGCAACGGCCACAAGCTCATTAGCTACCTCTCGCCCGTCACCGGGCGGGCATTTCCGTTTCGCTTCAGAGAGAACGGCGAGGCGCTGGAAATCAACATTCCGCATTATCTCGGAGTAAATGAAAGTAATGCCCATCTGGCGGCTGCCGCGGCGGGGCTGGGGATCGTTCAGACCTTTGAGTATTCGGCAAACGCGTATTTACGGGCGGGAACGCTGACGGCGATTCTGAGCGACTGGCGCCCTGCCGCCTATCCGTTTCATGTGGTTTACCCTTAGAACCGGCATCTGACGCACCGTCTTAAGGTGTTTATTGCGTGGCTGGCGGAGGTGTTTCCCGCCGCACTGAAGGGATAGCCGGGCGCAAACCCGGCTGCGGTTTAATTAAGCTTATAGTCCAGCGTAATCTCAGCTTTCAGGAGCTGCGATACCGGACAGCCCGCTTTGGCTTTCTGAATAATACCGTCGAACTGCTGGGGGGCGATGCCCGGAACGGTCACCTTGCTTTTAAGGGCAACCTTAGTGATGGCAAAGCCGCCGTCGGTTTTATCCAGAGAGACGTCCGCCGTGGTATCAATAGAGTCAGCGGTATAGCCCGCTTCACCGAGCATCAGCGACAGCGCCATTGAGAAGCAGGCCGCATGTGCCGCGCCAATCAATTCTTCGGGGTTGGTCCCCTTTTCGCCCTCAAAGCGGGTATTGAAACCGTAAGGCTGCTGATTGAGAACGCCGCTCTCGGTGGAAACCGTTCCTTTACCGCGCTTAATGTCGCCAGACCAGTGTGCCGAACCGTGCTTATGAATAGTCATTCTTGCTCTCCTTTTGGCTTACAAAGGGTTAAGTATAGACTACGCATCTGACCCACCCTGGAACACAGACAATTCCAGGACTTTCACCTGCTGTACCAACAAAAAGGATAATGATATGGCGCTAAAAATCAGGATGGCCGTTGCCGTCACCACACTGGCGGTATCGCTGTCATCACTGGCGAAAACGCCGGAGAATTTTATCTATACCAGCTCCGGCGAGCTCGACGCGGTGTTTCCGCTCGTTGCGCGAAGCGATATCGGCGGCGTGCAGATCGTTTACAACTGGCGCTTGCTGGAGCCCGGAAAAGACAACTATGACTTCTCGCGGATAGAACAGGATCTGGCGCGCGTTAAGGCCGCCGGAAAAAAACTCTTTATTCAAATCCAGGATCGTTTCTTTGAGGCGGACGCCCGCTACGTGCCGGACTATCTGATGCACGATAAGCAATACGGTGGGGGGATTGCACCGCAGTTCGATAACCCCGGCGAAGGGAAGCCAGTCGGTTCAGGATGGGTGGCGCGTCAGTGGGATCCCGCCGTGCGTCAGCGCTACCAGGCTTTGCTGGCCGCCCTCGCGAAACGCTTTGATGGCGAGGTGTATGGCGTAAACCTGCCCGAAACCGCCATCGATCTCGACGAAAAAACCCCGCCCGCCGGGTTTACCTGCGACAGCTATTTCGCTGGAGAAATGGAAAATCTGGCCTTTGCGCGAAAGGCTTTTAAGAAATCACACGTGGTGCAATACGTGAACTTCTGGCCGTGCGAGTGGGATAATGACCACAACTACATGGGGCGTCTGTTTACGTATGCCAGCGCCAACAATGTCGGTCTGGGTGGGCCGGATATTGTTCCCAACCGCAAGGCACACATGAAGAATGCCTATCCCTTCTTCCATAAAAATAAACAGACGCTGCCGCTCATCGCCATGGCGGTTCAGGAACCGACCCTGACCTATAAAAATCCTGAGACCGGCAAGCCCTTCACCAAAGCAGAATTTGATCGGTTCGCGGAAAATTATCTCGGGGCGGATATTATTTTCTGGAGCACGTCCTCTCCCTGGCTAATGGCAAAATAATCGACCGCAAGGCCTGCTCTTAAGCCAGGTAGCGGGCCAGTTCGTCGAGGAACACGCGCAGCGCGGCAGGCTGGTATTCCCGTGATTGATAAATGCCATGGATGGCAAGCGGTTTCGGCTCCAGCGTTTCCAGTATCGGTACCAGCAATCCCTGATCCAGCGCGGCACGCGCCTCGCGCTCCGGCAACATGGCAATACCACAGTGCTTAATCGCCGCGTCCATCAACAGCGAAGAGATGCTGGCGCTCAGGTTGCCGCTGACTGCCACGCTCAGGCCTTCTCCTTCCGGCGTCAGGAAGTGCCAGGACTGCCCGGCAAAAAAGCTGTAGTGCAGGCAGTTATGCCGGGCTAACTCTTCGGGGCTGACGGGGATACCGTGTTGTGCCAGATACTCCGGCGAGGCGCAAAGCACCGAGCGACACTCCCCCAGCCGGCGGGCAATCATGCCGGGTTCAGGGTTATCGGTAATACGTACGGCGACATCAATGCGCTCTCCCACCAGGCTAACCGGGTGGTTATTCACGTCCAGCTCGATGCGCAGCTGCGGGTAGCGCGCGAGCAGACCGGGCAGCACCGGCGCAATCAGATGCATGGCGGTAAAGTGCGCGCAGGCCACCCGCAGGGTGCCGGACGGCAGATCTTTTTCAGACTGGCTTTCAATTTCCTGAGAGATCTGCGAGAGGGTCCGCGTTTTTTGCAGCACCTTTTCGCCTGCTGCGGTCAGCGTCAGCTTGCGCGTGGAGCGGTTTACCAGCCGCGTGCCCGCCCACTTCTCCATTTGTTCAAGGTACCGGCTGACCATCGGTCGGGAAATACCCAGCGCGCGGGCTGCAGCGCTCAAACTCCCCAGCTCGCATATCCGGTTGTAAACCTGAGCGGCAATAACGCGATCCATATCAACTCCATCTGCTCGATTTATGAAACTAAGCATGTCTTGTTTCAGGAATTCTGGCAAATGCAAATATCCGTACAATAAAGACATTCCTGAACAACCGAGACAATTGCATGAAATTCACTCACCTTGCCCTGCTTTCCACCCTTTTCACACCCGCTGTTTTTGCCGCGCCGTTGACCATTGACACCTATAACCCGCAGGAGAAAGGCATTTTCGCTGTCTCCTCCACCCTGGTTTCCGGCCCGAAAGAAGCCGTACTGTTTGACGCGCAGTTCAGCGTGAAGGATGGCGAAGCGCTGGTAGAGAAAATTCGCCGCAGCGGTAAAACCCTGAATAAGATTGTGATCACCTCCGGCGATCCGGATTTCTATTTTGGCCTGCAGCCGCTGGTTAAAGCCTTCCCGAACGCCAAAGTGGTGGCCACGCAGCACGTGGTTGACCACATCAAGGCCACCAAAGACGCCAAGCTCGCCTTCTGGGGTCCACAAATGAAAGACGGTGCACCGACCGAGCTGGTCGTCCCGCAGGTGCTCGCCTCCACCACGTTTATGGTTGACGGGGAGAAGATCGACATCGAACAGCCTGACAGCTACGCGGCCTATGTGTGGATCCCGTCAGCGAAAACCATCCTCGGCGGCACCGGGGTAGCCTGGGGGATTCACGTCTGGACGGCAGACACCCAGACGGCGGAAAGCCGTAAGCAGTGGCAGGAAACGCTGGTGAACATGGCGGCGCATAAACCCGAGCGCGTGATTCCGGGTCACTATCTGGGTACCCCGCCAGCCGGGACAGGGGCGATTGATTTTACCCGCGACTATCTGCAGCATTTTGAACAGGCGTTATCGGCACATAAAGATTCTGCGGGCGTCATCAGCACCCTGAAAAAACAGTATCCAAACCTGGCCGAAGAGAGCTCACTGGAATTAAGCGCTAAGGTGAATACCGGCGAAATGAAGTGGTAATTTAAATTCTGCTCCTGCTATATTTTCGTGATAGCAGGAGCACCGTTATAATATCCCCTCAACAGCACTTCGATTAACCCCCACATTTCAAAAGCGCATAAAAGCATGCACTTATGTCATTTTTATTTCTAAGATGAATCTGAACCACAACCGGGAAAATATTTGCCATTCTGTTTATGAATTAAATTTTTTGCGAGCCGTACCATTAAACAGAAAACGACACGGAGGCAGCATGTTTACTTATTACCCGGCTAATACCGCAGCAGCACAACCTGAACTCGTTAACGCGATTGCGCAGGGTCTTCACGCCGAGCACGGTGCTGTGACTGAAGATGACATTTTGATGGAACTGACCAAGTGGGTGGAATCCACAGATAATGACATCCTCAGTGACATCTACCAGCAGACCATTAACTACGTCGTCAGCGGGCAAAACGCACCCTTGTAAAAACCTGCTAAGCTGGATCTGCAACCTAAGGGGTTACATTTCGTTTGCGTAAGCAAACTGGTCCTTAAAACTATCAACAGGATTGAGGAGTTAACATGAAATCGAACCGTCAGGCACGCCATATTCTGGGACTGAACTACAAGCTTTCGAATCAGCGTAAAGTGGTGATTGAAGGCGACCACGAAACGCAAGTCACGCACGCCACCGGCAGAAAACGCCACGCCGGCAAGTAAGTTCCAGACTGAGATCCAGAACACCATCGGTAATCCCGGTGGTGTTTTTGTTTATGTGTTGCGGTAATTAATATTTAGCTCCTTTATAATACCGTCGGACCGCACCCCATCGCACAGGCCAGAAAGATGACAAACAGCAGTGTCAGGGACGGATCTTCATAAAAAGAGTGAGTGACATGGACAACAAACTGAAAAAACATCGTTCCTTATACATCCCATACGCCGGACCGGTTTTACTCGAATTCCCCCTGCTCAACAAAGGCAGCGCCTTCAGTATGGAAGAGCGCAGCAGCTTTAACCTGCTGGGTTTACTGCCGGAAGTGGTTGAAACCATTGAAGAACAGGCAGAGCGCGCGTGGATCCAGTATCAGGGTTTCAAAACTGAAATCGACAAACACATTTACCTGCGCAACATTCAGGATACCAACGAAACCCTCTTCTATCGCCTGGTGCAGAACCATCTCGAAGAGATGATGCCGGTGATCTACACCCCTACGGTGGGTGCGGCCTGCGAGCGCTTCTCAGAGATCTACCGTCGCTCCCGCGGGGTATTCATCTCCTATCAGAACCGTCACAACATGGACGATATTCTGCAGAACGTGCCGAACCACAATATCAAAGTCATTGTGGTGACCGACGGCGAACGTATTCTCGGCCTCGGCGACCAGGGCATTGGCGGGATGGGGATCCCTATCGGTAAACTCTCTCTTTATACCGCCTGCGGCGGCATCAGCCCGGCGTATACCCTGCCGGTCGTGCTGGACGTCGGCACCAACAACCAGCAGTTGCTAAACGACCCGCTCTATATGGGCTGGCGCCATCCGCGTATTACCGACGACGAGTACTATCAGTTTGTCGACGACTTCATCCAGGCAGTGAAGCACCGCTGGCCGGACGTTCTGCTGCAGTTTGAAGACTTCGCGCAGAAAAACGCGATGCCGCTGCTGAACCGCTATCGCGATGAGATCTGCTCCTTTAACGACGATATCCAGGGCACCGCGGCCGTGACGGTGGGGACGCTTATCGCCGCCAGCCGCGCAGCCGGCAGCCAGCTGAGCTACCAGAAAATCGTCTTCCTGGGCGCAGGCTCTGCGGGGTGCGGTATTGCCGAGCAGATTATCGCCCAGACGCAGCGCGAAGGCTTAAGCGAAGAGCTGGCCCGCTCCCGCGTCTTTATGGTTGACCGTTTCGGCCTGCTGACCGACGGCATGCCGAACCTGCTGCCGTTCCAGACGAAGCTGGTGCAGAAACGCGAAAACCTGAAAAACTGGGATACCGACAACGAAGTCCTTTCCCTGCTGGACGTGGTGCGCAACGTGAAGCCGGATATTCTGATCGGCGTTTCCGGGCAAACAGGTCTCTTCACCGAAGAGATTATTCGCGAGATGCACAAGCACTGCGAGCGCCCTATCGTGATGCCGCTGTCCAACCCGACCTCGCGCGTGGAGGCAACGCCGCAGGATATCATTGCCTGGACCGAAGGTAACGCGCTGGTTGCGACCGGCAGCCCGTTCGATCCGGTGGTGTGGAAGGATAAAACCTATCCGATTGCCCAGTGCAACAACTCCTATATCTTCCCGGGCATTGGACTGGGCGTGATCGCCTCCGGCGCGTCCCGCATTACCGATGAGATGCTGATGTCGGCGAGTGAAACCCTCGCGGGCTACTCTCCGCTGGTCAACAACGGTGAAGGGCTGGTGCTGCCGGAGCTGAAGGACATTCACAAGGTGTCGCGCGCGATCGCGTTTGCGGTAGGTAAAATGGCGCAGCAGCAGGGCGTGGCGGTGAAAACCTCTGCCGACGCGCTGCAGCAGGCCATCGACGACAACTTCTGGAAGCCTGAATACCGCAGCTATCGCCGTACGTCGATTTAATCCGCTCCGCCCGGTGGCGCTTCGCTTACCGGGCCTACGGGCCGGGTGTTTTCCCTCTCCCTGTGGGAGAGGGTCAGGGTGAGGGCAACAGACCGCACCATCGAATACCCACTAGCCAAACCCCTTTTCCCCCGCTACACTCCATTCATCCATTAACCCACTGAATATATAAGGAGGCCAATTATGCTGTATCGTGAAATTTTCAATGTTTCACATACATTTGGCGATCGCACCAGCTCAAGCGTTATCGGTATCGTGCTGCGATAACTTCTGCTTGAGCGAAGACACCAACCCCTGAAATCCCTTCTCTCGGGCTTACTGAGTTATCGTCAGCGATGTTTGACGAGGCATAAACATGCCTGTAACTCTTGGGTAAGCAACAATGAGCACTTTACTTACTGCACAATCTTTACGCGTTGATACGGCGTTTGGCACGCTCTTCGACTCACTCTCCTTTACGCTGAAAAAAGGCGACCGCATTGGCCTGCTGGGCGACAACGGCTGCGGCAAAAGTACGCTGCTGAAGGTGCTGGACGGCACGGACTCCCCTGCGGCCGGAACGGTAGCGTTGGCCGGGCACTGCCTTATGGCGCGCGTGGAGCAACATCTCCCGGACGCTATTTTACCGCTGACCATGCTGGATGCCGTCCTGGCCCAGTTGCCCTCAACTGAACGGGACAGCCTGCGCTGGAAAGCCGAAACGCTGCTGGCAGGCATGGGCTTTACGCCGCAGGATATGATGCTGCACTCCGCCACGCTGAGCGGCGGGCAGCACACCCGCCTGCTGCTGGCGCGGGCGCTGATTCACGAGCCGGACCTGCTTCTGCTCGATGAACCCAGCAACCACCTTGATTTGCCGACCATGCTCTGGCTGGAACACTTCCTACAGAACTGGTCGGGTAGCTTTGTGCTGGTCTCGCATGACAGACAGCTGCTGGATGCCGTCACCAACGGCAGCTGGATCCTGCGCGATAAAACGCTGCACTACTTTGCCCTTCCCTGCACGGCGGCACGTCAGGCGCTTGACGCCAAAGATGAAAGCGACGCGCAGCGCCACAAGGCGGAGCAAAAGGAGATCGACCGCGTAACCGCCAGCGCCAAACGTCTGGCGACCTGGGGCAAGGTTTACGACAACGAAGACCTGGCCCGCAAAGCCAAACAGATGGAAAAACAGGTCGAACGGCTCAAAGAGAGCCAGACCGCGCTCACGGCGGGCAGCCCGTGGACGCTAACCCTGCGCGGCGACGCGCTGCGGGCGGATCGTCTACTGGAGATGGAAAACCTCGGCGTCCCGCCCGCGCCTGGGCTACCGCCGCTGTTTAACATCGAAACGGCGCGCCTGAAAAGCGGCGATCGCGTGGCGATTGTTGGTCGTAACGGCTGCGGCAAATCGTCACTGATGAAGCTTATCTGGCGACATTTTACGGATGAACCGGCGGAAAGCGGGCTGAAAATCCATCCGCGCGTGTCGCCTGGCTACTACGACCAGACGCTTCATCAGCTTGCAGACAACGCCACGCTTCTCGACGCGCTGGAGCCTTTCGCACCTGATCCGCAGAATCGCAAAATGGCCCTGATAAGCGCCGGGTTCCCGTGGTCCCGCCACGGGCAAAGAGTCAGCACACTCAGCGGCGGCGAGCGTTCGCGCCTGCTGTTCGTGGGCCTGACGCTTGCCTGCTACAGCCTGCTGATGCTGGATGAGCCAACTAACCACCTCGACATGGAAGGCAAAGAGGCGCTGGCGCAAACCCTTCAGCAGTTTGAAGGCGGCGTTCTGCTGGTCAGCCATGACCGACAGTTAATTAGCCAAAGCTGCAACCGTTTCTGGCTGATTGAAGAGGAAAAGCTGAGCGAGTGGCACGATGCAGAAGCGGTCTTTGAGCGTCTGCGTGAAAGCGCGGGGCTGGTGACATCCACCGCGCCTGCTATCACCGCTTCGGCGGTTCAATCCTCGCCGTATGACGATCTGCTCGAACGGCTGGTCGCACTGGAAACGCTGCTGGAAGACGATCTGGCGCGTAAGCCTAAGCATCAAAAGCCGCAGCTGCAGGCTCAATGGCGTAAAGAGATTAAGGAGATAGAAGCACTGCTGTAAGTCTGCGCCCGGCGAGTCTCTCTCGCCGGGCCAGTATTTTCCCCCTAAATTATTAGAGGAACGCCGTATTCTTATTCTGAAAATGGATTAAATAATGACATTATGTTGCCGTTGCCTTGCATTACAGCGCCAAACCACTAATCCTTGAGGAGTATTACACCTGCTATGCAGATACTCATCATGAACAAGGAGATACACATGAAGGCTGCTGTTGTCACTCAGGATCATCAGGTTAATGTCACCGAAAAAACCTTGCGCCCGCTAAAGCACGGGGAAGCTCTGCTGAAGATGGAGTGCTGTGGCGTATGCCATACCGACCTCCACGTGAAGAACGGTGATTTTGGCGATAAAACCGGGGTTATCCTGGGCCATGAAGGGATTGGTATCGTAAAAGAAGTCGGCCCAGGCGTGAAATCGCTGAAAGTCGGCGACCGCGCAAGCGTGGCCTGGTTCTTTGAAGGCTGCGGGCACTGCGAATATTGTAATACCGGCAACGAAACCCTGTGCCGTGACGTGAAAAACGCCGGTTACTCCGTTGACGGCGGCATGGCGGAAGAGTGCATCGTCACCGCGGATTATGCGGTAAAAGTGCCGGACGGTCTGGATTCGGCGGCGGCCAGCAGCATTACCTGCGCCGGTGTCACCACCTACAAAGCGGTGAAGGTATCCGAAATCAAACCAGGCCAGTGGATTGCGATTTACGGTCTGGGCGGTCTGGGCAACCTCGCGCTGCAGTACGCCAAAAACGTCTTTAACGCCAAAGTCATCGCCCTTGACGTTAACGACGAACAGCTGAAGCTGGCGGCCAGCATGGGTGCGGATCTCACCATCAACTCCCGCAGCGAAGATGCCGCTAAAATTGTGCAGGAGAAAACCGGCGGCGCGCATGCTGCAGTCGTCACTGCCGTCGCAAAAGCCGCCTTCAACTCGGCGGTAGATGCCGTACGTGCCGGTGGCCGCGTGGTCGCGGTTGGCCTGCCGCCGGAAGCGATGAGCCTGGATATTCCGCGTCTGGTGCTGGACGGTATTCAGGTGGTGGGTTCGCTGGTTGGCACCCGTCAGGATCTGCAGGAGGCCTTCCAGTTCGCCGCTGAAGGCAAGGTCGTGCCGAAAGTCACGATGCGTCCTATCGAGGACATCAACGCCATCTTTAAAGAGATGGAACAGGGCCAGATCCGTGGCCGTATGGTGATTGACCTGCGTTCATAATCACCCACCGTTCAATTACCGCTCCTGACAGGGGCGGTTTTTTTATAGCCATTTTCCGGCAATCCTTATCTTAATTCCTTTGTTCCCTTGTTTTCCCCCGCGCCCGATGATGAATCCGACGCTAACAAGAAGATAACAAAGGAATTCACCATGCAAACCCCATTTCGTCTGCCGCTGCTGACGGCGCTGATTCTGACGACCACCGCAGCGTGGGCAGCAGATGCGCCCGTCAAAGGCGGCACGCTGATTTATCTGGAGCAACAGGCGCATACCAACCTTTACCCGCCTGCCGGCGGCTTCTACCCGAACGGCGGCATTCTGAACCAGATCACCGACAAACTGACGTGGCAGAACCCGAAAACGTTACAGGTGGAGCCCTGGGTAGCCGAAAGCTGGACCACCAACGCCGATAAAACCGAATACACATTTAAGCTGCGTCCCGGCATCACCTTCTCCGACGGCACGCCGCTGGACGCCAACGCCGTAGCGAAGAACTTTGATACCTACGGCTTAGGCAACAAGGCGCAGCGCCTGCCGGTGTCAGAAGTGATCAATAACTACGATCGCAGCGAAGTGGTCGACCCGCTGACCGTGAAGTTCTACTTCAAAAAACCGTCGCCGGGGTTCCTGCAGGGCACCGCCACGATTGGCTCGGGCCTGGTCTCGCTCAGCACGCTGAAGCGCAACTTTGAAGAGCTGGGTGACGCCCGGCATATCATTGGCTCTGGCCCGTTTGTGGTGAAGGACGAGAAGCTGGGTCGCGAAGTGACGCTGGAAGCGCGTAAGGACTACCAGTGGGGACCGAAAAACCTGGCGCAGCAGGGGCCGGCCAATCTGGACGGCATCAAGTTTATCGTGACCCAGGAAGACAGCGTGCGCGTCGGCGCCCTGCTGGCCGGTCAGGCCGACTTTATTCGCCAGGTACAGGCGTATGACGAAAAGCAGGCGACAGACCAGGGCTATAAAATCTACGCCGCCCCAACGCGCGGGGTGAACGACAGCATCAGCTTCCGCCCGGATAACCCGCTGGTCTCCGATATTCGCGTGCGCCAGGCGCTGCTGCATGCCACCAACGCAAAACAGGTGGTCGAGACCCTCTTCTCGGCCAACTATCCGCAGGCGAAGTCGGTGATTGCCGATTCCGCCGCCGGTTTTGTCGATCTCAGCGACAAATTGACCTTTGACCCGGCAAAAGCCAACCAGCTGCTGGACGAGGCGGGCTGGAAAGCGGGCAGCGACGGGATCCGCTCCAAAGACGGCCAGCGGCTGGCGCTGACGGTATATGAATCCCTGCCGCAGCCGCAAAACAAAGAGGTGCTGCAGCTGGTTGCCCAGCAGTGGCGTCAGGTGGGCGTGGCGCTGAGCGTGAAGGCCGGCGACGCAGGCAGCCGCACGCTGGATAACCTTGATCCGCTGAAAACTCCGTTAACCGTCTCCGAAGTGGGACGCGCCGATCCGGACGTGGTGAAAAGCATGTTCTACCCCGCTAACCGCGACGCGCTGCTGCAAAAAGGCGGCTCCAGCGACAAGGTCAAAAGCTTCCGTGACGACAAGCTGAATGCGCTGCTGGTAAATATCTCCTCAGAGGTCGATCCGCAAAAACGCCTGCAGCTGACCGGCGACGCCCAGCGCTACCTGCTGGATAACGCCTACGTCATTCCAATTTTCGAGGAGCCGCAGGTCTTTGCCGGTGCGCCTTGGCTAAAAGGCGTCAATTTTGAAGCGGTCGGCCGCCCGTCGTTCTACGGCGCGTGGATTGAGAAACACTGAGGAGCTGACGATGCGCCACGCACTTCTTCAACGCTTTGGGCACGGGCTGCTGGTACTGTGGGCCGCCTTTACCCTCTCGTTCGTGTTGCTCCAGGTGCTGCCGGGCGACGCGGTGCTGATTAAATTTCAGAACCCGGACCTGGGCTTAAGCCCGGCGCAAATTGAGGAGATGCGCGTGGCCTACGGCGCGGACAGCCCGCTGTGGCAGCAATACGGCCATACGCTGCTGGCGATGCTGCACGGGGATTTCGGCTATTCGTTACAGGCCGGGGTGCCGGTCAGCGAGCTGATTGCCAGCAATCTGCCGGATACCCTGAGCCTCGCCCTGCCTGCGTTTGTACTGGCGGTCCTGCTGGCGTTTGCGCTGGCCTTTGCGTCGCGCCTGCCGGGTCTGCGCTGGCTGAGCAATACCCTACAGTCTCTGCCGGTCCTGTTTATCTCCTTACCCACGTTCTGGCTGGGGATTGCCCTCATCCAGCTCTTTTCTTTTCAGCTGCGGCTGATCCCGGTGATTAACCCGACGCCGCTGCAGGGGCTGATCCTGCCGATCGTGACCGTCGCGATCCCGATCTCCGCCCCGCTGGCACAAATCCTGATGCGCAGCCTCGACCAGGTGGCGACGCAGCCGTTTGTTGCCGTAGCCCGGGCCAAAGGGCTGAGTGAAACCGCCGTGCTGTGGCGTCACGTGATCCGCAACGCCCTGCTGCCTGTCCTGAACATTGCCGGGCTACTGCTGGGCGAGCTGATTGCCGGGGCGCTGATCACCGAAACCGTTTTTGGCCGCAGCGGGCTCGGGCAGCTGACCCAGCAGGCGGTGAATAACCAGGATATTGCCGTACTTCAGGCGGTAGTGATGATTTCCGCCCTCGGCTTTGTCCTGATCAACCTGCTGGTGGACCTGCTTATGCCGCTGCTGGATCCCCGTCTGCAAACCGTTACCGGAGGTGCATCATGAGCCTGGTCGATTACGCTGCCGCCGCGCGAAAACGCGTTCCCGGCTGGCAGGGCGTCGCGTGGCAGCCCGGACTGTGGCTGGCATGGGCGGTAATTATCATTGCGATTTTCGCCGCCGTGGCGCCCGGCCTGTTAACCCACTACAGCCCGATTGAGGGCATCGCCGGAGCGCAACGTCTTGCGCCGCAGGCGGGACACTGGCTCGGCACCGATCAGCTTGGCCGCGATGTTTACACCCGTATTGTGTACGGTGCGTCCCACTCCCTGAGCGCGGCGCTCGCTGCCGTCACGATGGGGCTGGTGGTCGGCACAGGTCTGGGGGTCATCGCCGGAGCGTTCGCCGGACGCGTCGAGTCTTTCCTGATGCGTTTTGTCGACGTGCTGTTGTCCATTCCGTCTCTGCTGCTCTCGCTGACGGTTATTATTCTGCTCGGGTTTGGCACCGTTAACGCCGCCATTGCCGTCGGCGTGGCCTCTATTGCCAGCTTCGCCCGCCTCGCGCGCGGTGAAGTGGTGCGCATCCGCCATACGGATTACGTCGAGGCGGCGTTCGGCAGCGGCGGGACGTTCCTGGCGGTGCTGTGGCGACACATCCTGCCCAACGCGTTAACCGCCGTCCTTGCCTTTGCCACGCTCCAGTTTGGTCAGGCTATCCTGGCCCTTTCAACGCTGAGCTTTCTCGGCTACGGCACCCCGCCGCCCGTGCCGGAATGGGGCTTATTGATCGCCGAAGGCCGTAACTATCTCTCTACCGCCTGGTGGTTAACCACCTTCCCCGGCGTGGTCGTCATCGCCGTCGTGCTTGCCACCAACCGTATCAGCCAGCAGTTCAGCGGAGGCCTGAAATGACCGTACTCTCGGTAGAAAACCTGACCATCAGCTACCGTACCGCGCGCCAGTGGCGCGAGGTGGTGCATAACGTCAGCTTTACCCTCAGGCGAGGGGAAATGCTGGCGTTTGTCGGCGAATCCGGATCCGGCAAAACGACCACGGCACAGGCGATCATTGGCCTGCTGGCGGATAACGCCCGTCGCGATGCGGGGAAAATCGTGCTCAACGGCGAGGAGATTAGCCGGTGGTCAGCGAAGCGTCTCGATACCCTGCGCGGGGCGCGAATCAGCCTGGTTCCGCAGGATCCGGGTAATTCACTCAACCCGGTGAAGACGATCGGTGGTCAGGTCGGGGAAATTATTCAGCTGCACCAGAAGGTAACTCGCGCCGAGCGCGACGAGCTGGTGCTTGCCCTGCTGACAAAGGTCGGCCTGAGACACCCCGAACAGCGCATGAAGCAGTATCCGCACCAGCTCTCAGGCGGAATGAAACAGCGCGTGTTGATTGCCATCGCGATAGCGCTGCGTCCGGACGTCATCATTGCCGATGAGCCCACCAGCGCGCTGGACGTGACGGTGCAAAAACGCATTCTTGATCTGCTGGATATCCTGCGCCGGGAATCGGGTACTGCCGTTCTGTTTGTCACCCACGATCTGGCGCTGGCCGCCCAGCGCGCAGACAGGCTGCTGGTTTTTCGCAATGGTGAGGTTCAGGAGCACGGCGACACCGCCGACATCGTTCGCACGCCGCAGCACGCCTACACCCGCCAGCTGCTGAGCGATCTCCAGGGCCAGCGCCTGACCATAGCCCCAGTAGCTGGCCTGCCGCTCGCGTCACCGGCCATTCGCGCCCGCGCCATCAGCAAACGGTTCTCGCTGGGTAAAGGTCATCAGCTTCAGGCGCTGGATCGGGTGACGTTTGACGTCAGACGCGGCAGCACCCATGCGCTGGTCGGTGAATCCGGCTCCGGGAAGACCACCCTCGCCCGTATTTTGCTGGGTTTTGAACAGGCCGACAGCGGACAGGTCATTATTGATGACATTGATGCCACCGCGCTCAGCCGCGAGGCCCGTCGGCAGCTGCGCCAGAAGATCCAGTTTGTTTACCAGAACCCGTTCGCCTCTCTCGACCCGCGTCAGACGCTGTTTGACATCATCGAAGAGCCCCTGAAGAACTTTTCCCGCCTCGCGAAGGCTGAGCGAAAGGTGCTAGTGGAAACCGTGGCGCAGCGGGTTGCCCTGCCTACCGAACTCCTGACCCGCACCGCCAGGGAGCTATCAGGCGGTCAGCGCCAGCGCGTGGCCATCGCCCGGGCGCTGATTCTGGAGCCGACTATTCTGGTGCTGGACGAAGCCACCTCCGCTCTGGACGTCACCGTGCAGGCGCAGATTCTGGCTCTGCTTCAGCAACTGCAGCAGCAGCTGGGATTAACCTACCTGTTCATCACGCACGATCTCTCCACCGTTCGCCGGATCGCCCACAGCGTCACGGTGCTGCGCAGCGGTCAGGTGGTCGAACAGGGCGACGTCGAAACCTTATTCACGTCGCCACAGAACGACTATACCCGCGAGCTGATTGCTGCCATTCCCCATTTTTCACCCGCTACGGAGGAGTTCGCATGACGCGAAAACGCCTGGGATTTTTCACCCGCCTGCTAGACGACGCCACGCCGAAGGAGCGCTATCGTCTGGCAACCGAACAGATCCGCCACGCCGAGCGCCACGGTTTTGACAGCGCCTGGATTGCTCAGCACCACTTCCATGAAAGTGAAGGCGGCCTGCCGTCGCCGCTGCTGTTTCTGGCACACGTTGCGGCGCATACCGAAACCATTCGACTCGGCACGGCCATCATTACCCTGCCGATGGAAAACCCGCTGCGCGTCGCAGAAGATGCCGCGGTGCTGGATTTACTCGCCGATGGACGTCTCGAAGCAGGTTTTGGTTCGGGCGGCACGCCGACCTCTTTCCTGCCGTTCGGACTGACGTTCGAACAGCGCGGCGCAGCCTTTGCTGACCATCTACATGTGATCCAGAGCGCCTGGCGCGGGGATTCGCTCACCCATCCGGATAACCACCTGTACCCGCCAGCGCCACAGCTGGCTGACCGGATCTGGATTGCCACCTTTTCCGTCGACGGTGCCGTTCGCGCCGCGCGGGCCGGACACGGTTTGATGCTCTCCCGCACGCAGCCGCGCCCGGCAGACCAGTTGGATTTAACGCTCGACGCGATCCAGAACCCGATTGTGGATGCCTACCTTGAGGCGCTGCCTGCGGGCATCGCACCGCGCATTCTTGCCTCACGTACCGCGTTCGTCGCCGACAGCGATGACTATGCGCTGAAAGTTGCGACGCCGGGCCTCACGAAACAGGCAAAGCAGCATCGCGCTGCCGGACACGCGGTTAAAGGTGACACCGTCACAGATTTTCGTCGCCAGTTCGACGCCCACATCGGTTCGCCCGAGACGGTGCTGCGTTCGCTGCAGGCCGATTCCGTTCTCCGGCGCGCCACGGACATCTCATTCCAGGTCCATTCGGTCGAGCCCATCCATCGCGACACGCTGCGCTCTATCGAACTGATCGCCGAACATATTGCCCCCCACATCCTTTGAGGAGACACCTATGTCATTAAGTCACGACATTCTCGCCGAGCTGGCGGAAATTAAACCCGGTTCCCCTCTGGCAGAGGCGCGCGCCACGCGGGACGCCGCCACGAGACACGCGCAGGGCAGCTACGAAATCTTATTTACCCAGCAGGACAGCGATTTTGCGCTGGACGAACGCTTCGCCGTCGCGGCAAAAGTCGCCAGGTGGCACAACGCGGAGGCGCTGGCCGCGCACTATGCGGGGTTTGGCCTGGCGGACCCGACCTCCGACCGTCTGACCCCGGCGCTGAACTTCGCGCGCCTGCTGACCTTCTCCCCCGTCGAAGCCACGCCCGCATCGTTAAAGGCGCTGTCCCAGGCGGGATGGAGCAAAGAAGGTATCGTGACCCTGGCGCAGCTGATCGCCTTTGTCAGCTTCCAGAGCCGACTGATTGCCGGGCTGCGGCTGCTGAACGACAGGCCAGTCGCCACAAGCGATGCCCCGGTGGCGGCGGGCGTCTGGCACACGACCGCAACCACGGCCACCGGCAAGGCGGCTCCCGTCGCCTTCACCCAGCAGGAACTGGGCTGGGAACCGTGGATCGCCGCCAAACCGCTGGCGGATTTTCGTGATGACGAGGTTGCGATCCTGGCGAAGTTTGGCCACACCGATTCCGACTATTTCCGCCTGCTGGGCCGCAACCTGCCGGTGCTTGAACAGCGCACGCTAACGGATAAAGGGATTTTTTATACGCCGGGAGGATTGCCGCGCGCCGAGCGCGAGCTGGCCGCAACGGTCGCCAGTAAAATTAACGGCTGCATCTACTGCGCATCTGTCCATGCGCGGAAAGCCAGCCAGCTGTCAAAGGATGACGCTGCGGTAGAGGCCCTACTGGCCGTGCGTCCAGGACAATCCCTGAGCGAGGGACAATCTGCGCGCTGGCAGGCGGAGATCAATTTTGCGGCGGCGCTATCGGTTACTCCGCCTGCCGCCACGCCGCTGCACCTTGCCGCGCTTGAAAAAGAGGGGCTGGACACCTTAGCCCAGCTTGACCTGGTGCAGTCCGCCGCGTTCTTCGCCTGGGCGAACCGACTGATGCTGACCCTGGGTGAGCCCTGGCTTGCCTGAATTCGATCAGGCTAGCACGCGAGCGTTAGCCTGAGCCCGTCTGGCCCGCAGGTAACCGTAGATCAACAGCGCGCTCATGGCCGAGAACGAGAGTATCGCCGCAGGCAGCGTGACGTAGCGCCAGCTAAAGCCGAGGGTAATCATCATCCCGCCAAAATATGCCCCGATCGCGCTGCCGAGATTAAACGCCATCTGCCCGCCCGCAGCACCCAGCATCTCACCGCCCTTCGCATTTTGCAGAAGCAGAATTTGTAGCGGCGCAGAGAGCGCAAACAGCCCGGCACAGCAGATAAAACCCATGACCAGCGAGGCCGTTTTCAGTTCGCCACAGGCGAAAAGCAACAGCAGCGAGGCGACAATCACCATGTCGGTGGTCGCCGCAATGCGCAGCGGGCTAAAGCGTCCCGAGAGCTTGCCGCTCAACAGGTTGCCCAACACCATGCCAAGCCCCATTAGCATCATGATGGCCGTCATCACCCCTTCTGAAAAACCGGAGACGTTGACCATAAACGGCTTAACGAAGCTGAACCACGCGAACACACCGGCATTGCCAAACATGGTGGCGGCAAAAATCAGCCAGGGTTCTGGTTTTTTCAGAAAGTGGAACTGCTCGGTCAATTTGATTTCCGATGTGTCGCGGATGTCCGGCACCCAGAGCAGAACCGAAAGGATCACCAGCGCATCGAACACGGCAATCAGAAAAAAAGTATAGCGCCAGCTGAACTGATGCCCCAGCCAGGTGCCGAGCGGCACACCCACCAGGTTGGCGACGGTCATTCCGGCGATCATCCCGGCCACCGCGACCGTCACCTTACCCGGCGGCGCGATTTTAGAAAGAATAATCGCCCCGACGCCGAAAATGGCGCCGTGCGGGAAACCGGAAATCAAGCGCCCGGTCGCCAGCCAGAAATATGACGTAGAAAACGTAAACAGAGCGTTCCCAACCGCGCACATCGCAACCAGAAACAGCAGCGTAGTTTTTAACGAGAACCTGCCTGAGAAAAGCGCCACAATCGGGGCGCCAATCACCACGCCGAAGGCGTAAAACGAGATCATATTCCCGGCGGAGGGAATCGAAATACCGGTGTCATGCGCCAGCTCGGTTAACACGCCCATAATGCCAAATTCGGCCATGCCCAGGCCAAATGTGCCAAGCGCCAGCGAAAATATTGTCTTTTTCATGCCTCAACCACAGGTTAATCACTCGCAACGGGCATTATTGAATAATCTTGTATGGTGAGCCAGTTCAAATCAGATGGCTGACAGGTTAATCCATTAACTCAGGAGTTTTCTCCAACCGCGACACGGGGCAATGGAAAACAAAAAGCCCCGGCAGGCGTCAGGGCTTTAAAGGGTTTAAGGTCTAGTTTTACAGTGTGCTCTCCGCCGCTGCTTTAGCGCGTGTAATAGCACCAGCATTGAAAATAGGATGCTCATGATTGTTCGTTACGTCACGAACGCGGTAAATTTTCCATGCATCATCTTCACGACGAAGAAATACCTCAAGATGGATGCTTCTCCCGTTACCCACCCCTTCAATGACCTGGACTACTTCACCGTTTAAAAATGACCCGGCGTTTTCCACTCGTAACGCAGGTATCCATTCACGAGAATAATCTTGGGTATACGTAAAATAGTCAGACTCTATTAACTCCTGTTCAGAGATTTCCTGAATGGTATTAATGCGAGCAATCGTATCAGCAGAAACATATTTACGCAGTTCGTCGGCAGGATAAGGCCTGGCTTCATCGCTGCCGAATACGGAAAGATAGGATTTATAAAATGATTCGGTAGCGTCTTGCGCGCTATGATGTTGATTGGTAGCCGAACTGCATCCCACCAGCAACAAAACGAATGATAAAAATATTCTTTTCATCAGTGCATCCTCAGCACATTCACTATGAGAGCACCCCAGAGCGTGTGAAGGAGATAAGAAACCGCAGCGTCTTTATTCCAACTCATTCTTAGTTCCTTTAAGTAAATAAGAATGAAATTATCACATTAACCACATATAGAGCGTGGGATTAAATGTGCTGATTTTATTGCATCTGCATAGGGAAACAGGTGCTAAGCACCTTCGTTAATACCTCTGTATCTGCTTAAAAAAGTGTCGTGACATTAATTACCTAAAAACAATACGTTTAATATCAGGTGGATTACACTTCATAGTGCGGCCTCGCTTTTTCCACGCCGGACAACCTGAGGATGACAATTATGGGAAGCAAAAAGAAAGCCCCTGTCGCTGTTGATGTCGTATCGAATGCACCGCTTAAGACCAAAGAGTATGAAAAAGAGCTCCGCCGCCTGCACGTCGAACTGGTTAAGCTCCAGCAGTGGGTCGTCGCCAAAGGGTTAAAAGTGTGTATTGTTTTTGAAGGACGCGATGGCGCCGGCAAAGGCGGTACCATTAAAGCGATCACCGAGCGCGTCAGCCCGCGCGTGTTTCGCGTTGTTGCGCTCCCTGCCCCGACGGAAAAGGAAAAAAGCCAGCTCTACTTCCAGCGCTATGTGCCGCATCTGCCTTCGGCTGGCGAAATCGTGATCTTCGATCGCAGCTGGTATAACCGCGCGGGCGTAGAACGGGTGATGGGGTTCTGCACGGAGGAACAGGCGGAGAAATTTTTGGACGGCGCGCCGGTTATGGAAAAAGCGATGGTCGATGCCGGAATTATCCTGCTGAAGTACTGGCTGGAGGTGACGCCGAAAGAGCAGGAGCGGCGCCTGCGCGACCGTATTAACGATGGTCGTAAAATCTGGAAGCTATCACCGATGGATATTAAATCCTTTAACCTGTGGGATGAGTATACCCTTGCGCGCGACGCCATGTTTGAAGCCACCGATACCGCCTGGGCGCCGTGGTTTGTGGCACGCTCTGAAGATAAAAAACGCGTGCGCCTGAATATTATTTCGCATCTGCTTTCGCAGATACCGTATAAAGAAATTCACGTCGACAAGGTGGATTTACCGAAGCGCAAAATCGGCAAAGTGAAACCCACGAAATACCCGTTCCGATATGTGGAAGAGCGGTTCTGATATAAAAGAATAGTCCCGCGCAAGCGCAGCGCCGCCGGGCAGAGCCGACGGCGCAGGTCTTACTTCAATCCTTCCGTGCTTTCCTGTTTCGCTTCCAGCCGTTCCACATCACGATACCAGCGCGGATGGTGTTTCTGCGCCCAGCGGCGGCTCACCTTCCCTTCAATCATCCCTTTGATTGACCCTTTTACCCAGAACGCCATATACATATGGATCAGGATGGCATGAATCAGAATGATGGCAGACGTGGCGTGGATCAGCAGCGCGTAGCGCACCACCTGAATCGGGAAGTAGTGTGCAAAATACGGACGCCAGATAATCACCCCGGTCACCAGCAGCACAAAAATCATGCTCATGATGGTCCAGAACATCATCTTTTGCCCGGCATTGTATTTCCCCACCTTAGCCACTTTGTGCTCGTTGCCCTTCAGGACTTCGACGATCCCTTTCACCCACGGGATATCCTGCTTGTCCGGGATGTTATGATGGACGAAGCGCACGAACATAAACATCAGCACCACGAAAATCAGCACGCCGAAGAACGGGTGCAGAATGCGCCCCATTTGCGGGGTACCGAAAGTTTCGGTCAGCCACTGCAGGGTCGGGAAGAAAAATGAAATCCCCGACACCGCCACCAGGAAGAAGCAGATAACTACCGTCCAGTGACAGGCGCGGTCGACAAACTTTGTGCGCACTATCATTTTCGACTTACTCATGATGCTCCTCCTCGTCGTCATCCACCTCTTTGTTTGGCCCGATACCGATGTAGTGATAAATCAGCCCAGCGAAGGTGGCGATAAAGCCCGCCGCGGAGAGCGGCTTGAGAGCCCCTTTCCAGAGGTTAATGGAGGTATCGATCGCCGGATCCTTCGGCAGATTGTGGTACAGCTCGGGCTGGTCGCTATGGTGCAGCACATACATCACGTGCGTGCCGCCCACGCCCTGCGGGTTATAAATGCCCGCATTCTCGTAGCCGCGCGCTTTCAGCTTGTCCACTCGCGCCTGCGCCACGTCAAGCATCTCTTTTTTGGTGCCGAAGTGGATTGCCCCGGTCGGACAGGTCTTCACACAGGCAGGCTCCTGCCCGACGCTGACGCGGTCCACGCACAGGGTACATTTGTATACCCGGTTATCCTCTTTATTGAGGCGCGGAACATTAAACGGACACCCCGCAATGCAGTACCCGCAGCCGATGCAGTTGTCCTGCTGGAAATCGACTATCCCGTTGGCGTACTGAATAATCGCGCCAGCAGACGGGCACGCCTTCAGGCAGCCCGGATCCTCGCAGTGCATGCAGACGTCTTTGCGGATGAGCCACTCCAGCCTGCCGTTCTGGTCGGTTTCGCTAAAACGCATCACAGTCCAGGATTTAGCGCTCAGATCCGCCGGATTATCGTAGACCCCAACGCAGTGCCCCACCTCGTCGCGGATGTCGTTCCACTCAGAGCAGGCCACCTGGCAGGCCTTACAGCCCACGCAGGAGGAGACGTCGATAAGCTTGGCGACTTCTGCCTTGTAGTCCCGCGCGCGGGGCGCGGGAGTTATCGGGTTGGTCGCGGAGCGTTTGATAACGTCTTGTGTTTCCATCGCCATTGAATCGCTCCTTACGCTTTCTCGATGTTGACCAGAAACGCCTTGTACTCCGGCGTTTGCGAGTTGGAATCCCCGACGTTTGGCGTCAGGGTATTGGCGATGTAGCCTTTCTGCGCCACGCCTTCAAAGCCCCAGTGCAGCGGGATACCGACGGTTTCCACCTGCTGGCCGTGCACGTTCAGCGACTGCAGGCGGCGGGTGACCACCGCCACCGCGCGGATAAAGCCGCGCTTGCTGCTCACCTTCACGCGATCGCCGTTGGCAATGCCTTTCGCCTTCGCCAGCGTCTCGCTTATCTCCACAAACTGTTCCGGCTGCGCGATGGCGTTAAGCCGCGCGTGCTTGGTCCAGGTATGGAAATGCTCGGTCAGGCGGTAGGTCGTTCCCACATACGGGAATTTGTCCTTTTTGCCCAGGCGCAGGACGTCGTCTTCGTAGATACGCACCACCGGGCTGGAGACCACGTTCGGGTGCAGTGGGTTCGTGCCCAGCGGCGTTTCCATCGGCTCGTAATGCTCCGGGAACGGCCCTTCCGCCAGCTTGTTGAGGGCGAACAGGCGTCCCAGCCCTTCCGGCTGCATAATAAACGGCCCGGTGTTGCTGCCCGGCGCGGCGGTGCTGTAGTCAGGGATATCGTTCCCCGTCCATTTCGCCCCGTTCCACTGGATCAGCATGCGTTTCGGATCCCACGGCTTGCCGTTAATATCCGCCGATGCACGGTTGTACAGCACGCGACGGTTCAGCGGCCACGCCCATGCCCAGCCCAGGGTGTTGCCCAGCCCGGACGGGTCGGCGTTGTCGCGGTTGGCCATCTGGTTGCCCTGCTCCGTCCAGCTGCCGGTGTAGATCCAGCACGACGATGCCGTGGTGCCGTCATCGCGCAGCAGCGCAAAGCTGTTCAGCAGCTGGCCCTTTTTCGCCACCAGGTTGCCGCTCGGGTCATACAGATCCGCCAGCGCCACGCCGTTGTTCTCTTTGGCGACTTCCTCTGACTCAGGACGATCGGGCTGCTTGTAGCTCCAGCTCATCTTCAGCAGCGGCTCCGCGCCTTTACCGCCTTCGGTGCGGTACATCTCGCGCAGGCGGTGGTAAATCCCGGCGAGGATCTCGCCGTCGTTACGCGCTTCGCCAGGGGCGTCCTGGCCTTTCCAGTGCCACTGCAGCCAGCGGCCGGAGTTGGCAATGGAGCCGTCCTCTTCCGCAAAGCAGGTGGACGGCAGGCGGAATACTTCGGTCTGAATCGACGCCGGATCGACATCGTTTGATTCACCGTGGTTCTGCCAGAAGGTGGAGGTCTCGGTCACCAGCGGATCGATAACCACCATGTACTTCAGCTTGCTCAGGCTGCGAACGACTTTGTTTTTGTCCGGGAAAGAGGCTACCGGGTTAAAGCCCTGGCAGATATACCCCGTGACGTCGCCCTTATCCATCATGTTGAAATACTTGATGATGTCATAAGCCTGATCCCACTTCGGCAGCCACTCAAAGCCCCAGTCGTTCTCTTTCTGCGCCGCATCGCCGTAGAAGGATTTCATCAGGCTGACGTAGAACTTCGGATAGTTGCTCCAGTAGTTCACCTGGTCCGGCAGCGTCGCTTTTGGCGTGTTCGCCGCCAGATAGCTTTGCAAATCCGTCTGTTTTTCAGACGGCAGCGTCAGGTAGCCCGGCAGGCTGGTCGAGAGCAGGCCGAGGTCGGTTAAGCCCTGAATATTGGAGTGACCGCGAAGCGCGTTCACGCCGCCACCGGCCATCCCCATATTGCCGAGCAGCAGCTGGATCATCGCCATGGTGCGGATGTTCTGCGCGCCCACGGTGTGCTGCGTCCAGCCCAGCGCGTACAGGAACGTGGTAGTTCTGTCGGCGGCGCTGGTGGAGGCCAGCACTTCACACACCTTCAGGAAGTCCGCTTTCGGCGTGCCGCAGATGTTCTCCACGACGTCCGGCGTATAGCGGGAGACGTGCTGCTTCAGCAGGTTCCACACGCAGCGCGGATGTGTGAGCGTTTCATCGCGCATCGCATAGCCGTTTTCATCGAACTGATAGTTCCAGGACGTTTTATCGTACTGGCGCTTTTCGGCGTCATAGCCGCTAAACAGCCCGTCATCGAAGGCAAAATCATCCCGCACCAGCAGGTTCGCGTTGGTGTAGTGCTTAACGTATTCCGCGTTGATTTTGTTGTTTTCGATCAGGTACAGCAGCACGCCGGACAAGAACGTAATGTCCGTACCGGAGCGGATCGGCGCATAGATATCGGCCACCGATGCCGTACGCGTAAAGCGCGGATCGACGACGATAAGCGTCGCATCGTTGTTGTTTTTCGCTTCCATCGCCCAGCGGAACCCCACCGGATGGGCTTCAGCGGCGTTACCGCCCATCACCACCACGACGTTAGCGTTTTTGATATCAACCCAGTGGTTGGTCATCGCACCGCGACCAAATGTTGGAGCAAGACTTGCTACCGTTGGTCCGTGTCAGACGCGCGCCTGGTTGTCTACCGCCAGCATGCCGAGAGAGCGCACAAACTTTTGCGTCAGCATGCCGGTTTCATTACTGGCCGCAGAGGCACACAGCATCCCGGTGGAAAGCCAGCGGTTGACCGTTACGCCCTGGGCGTTCTTTTCAATAAAGTTGGCATCACGGTCGGCTTTCATTAACGCTGCTATACGGGAGAAGGCCTCATCCCAGGAGATACGCTGCCATTTATCAGAACCCGGCGCGCGGTATTCCGGGTAGCGCAGGCGGTTTTCGCTGTGAACGTAGTCCAGCAGCCCCGCCCCTTTCGGGCATAACGCCCCGCGGCTCACCGGATGATCCGGATCCCCTTCAATGTGGTAAATCGCTTCTCTGGCGTTCTTCGCGCCATCGCCCAGGCTATACATTAAAAGCCCACAACCCACGGAGCAGTATGTGCAGGTGTTACGGATCTCTTTCGCGCGCAGCAGCTTATAGTTGCGTGCCTGAGCCAGCGCCATTTTGGGGGCAAATCCCAGCATGGCTGCCGTTGTTCCGGCCATACCGCCCGCGCAGATTTTAAAAAATTGTCTGCGGCTGACGTCCATTGTTGTCCTCGTTATCTGAAAACATTTCGCGCCGCAAACTAACAGCAAAGCCCCTGATTTTTTTGCGTCAAATCAAGGTCATCTGCCTTCCCCCCCTTAATAGTCACCCCCGGAACATTTCATTACCCCTTTTTGATTAACGGTTTAAGAGAATAATTCACGACAGCGACAGGCGTAATACGATACATTTTTCCTTTGATTTTTATTGCGATGACCAAGTAATGGACAGAAAGAGAGCAACGCTTATTGGGCTGGCGGCGATATTGTTATGGAGCACCATGGTCGGCCTTATTCGCAGCGTGAGTGAGGGGCTTGGGCCGGTAGGCGGTGCGGCGATGATTTACACCCTCAGCGGATTACTGTGTCTGGTGACGGTAGGATTTCCTGATATCAGGCGGTTTTCACTCCGCTATCTTATTGCCGGCAGCGTTTTATTTGTCAGCTACGAAATATGTCTGGCGCTGTCGCTAGGCTATGCCGCGACGCGCGCTCAGGCGATTGAAGTGGGTATGGTGAATTACCTTTGGCCAAGCCTGACGATCGTATTTGCGATTTTGTTCAACGGGCAAAAGTCTACCCTGTGGGTGCTCCCCGGCCTGGTCATTTCGCTGCTGGGCGTCTGCTGGGTATTGGGCGGCGAAGAAGGATTACACCTTGAGGAAATAACCCGCAATGTCGTTTCCAGCCCTCTGAGCTACGCGCTGGCGTTCGCCGGGGCCTTTATCTGGGCTGCCTACTGCACGGTAACCAGCAAATTTGCGAAAGGACAAAACGGTATTACCCTGTTTGTTTTGCTGACCGCGCTGAGCCTGTGGGTGAAATATTTTCTGAGCGATCAGCCCGAGATGGTGTTCACGCTTCCGGTGGTGGTGAAGCTCGTCATGTGCGGGATCGCGCTTGGGTTTGGTTACGCCGCATGGAATATTGGCATTCTGCACGGGAACGTCACGGTTCTGGCTGCCGTATCCTATTTTACCCCCGTGCTCTCTGCCGCGCTTGCCGCCGCGGTGCTAAGCTCTCCCCTTTCATTCTCGTTCTGGCAAGGGGCGCTGATGGTCTGCGCCGGGTCGTTGCTCTGCTGGTACGCAACAAGACAATAGCGCCTCTCCAACGGCCGGGTTAATTTCAACCCGGCAACATAATTAACATAAATTTAAAATGTGATCGTACCTCAGAATATTTATCATAATAATAGAGCGTCTGTTTAAGTTCGGTTTATATTGAGCGCCTTCTGTAAAGCCACCTGAAGCGAGTTGACGTAAACTGACAACCCAGTGAAATTAGTCAGTAATAAACATTAACGCTCTGCATAGCATTACATGCAATAATTCAGCCCTGGCAGCTTTAATGGAATATACGAAATAGACGTTGAAAAATTAAATCAACCCATTGTTTTTAAGGAGAAACAGGCGATACCCCCCCGCCAAACCATCGGAAATTGCGAAATATAACGCAATAGACTAAAACCATCAGAAATTATCTTAAAAGCAATAATCCCACTGACTAAATAACCATTAATCGTATAAATTCCGGCCATATTGTTTGAATAATCGCCTTCTCGCACGATCGAGATCACACTAATTGAAATTATCTCTAATATTTTGAAACTTATTATTGAAATAAGACTACGAGATTCTTAAAAATAGCATGCCATTGACGAACAGCCTCGTTTAGAAATCGTTCACAGTGGTTCAGGAAATACTGAAAAAAAAATTATAAGGAATATTTAAGATGAAACTTAAATTAGTTGCAGTGGCAGTCACTTCCATGCTGGCAGCAGGCGTTGTTAACGCTGCCGAAATTTACAACAAAGACGGTAACAAGCTGGATCTGTACGGTAAAGTAACAGGTCTGCACTATTTCTCTGATGACGCTGGCGCAGATGGCGATAAAACCTACATGCGTATCGGCTTCAAGGGCGAAACCCAGGTTAACGATCGGCTGTCCGGCTACGGCCAGTGGGAATACCAGATTCAGGGTAACAAAGACGAAGGCGACAACCAGTCCTGGACCCGTGTGGCGTTTGCAGGTCTGAAGTTCGCGGAAGCAGGCTCCTTTGATTACGGTCGTAACTACGGCGTAATTTACGACGTGACCTCCTGGACCGACGTTCTGCCAGAATTCGGCGGTGACACCTACGGTGCCGACAACTTCCTGCAGTCTCGTGCTAACGGCGTTGCGACCTACCGTAACCAGGACTTCTTTGGTCTGGTTGACGGCCTGAACTTTGCTCTGCAGTACCAGGGCAAAAACGGCAGCGTAAGCGGTGAAAACACCAGCGGCCGCAGCCTGCTGAACCAGAACGGTGACGGCTACGGCGCGTCCCTGACTTACGATCTGGGCGAAGGCTTCAGCGTAGGTGGTGCAATGTCCTCTTCCCGTCGTACCGCTGACCAGAATGCGGCTGGCGTATACGGTGAAGGCGACCGCGCAGAAGTATACAGCGGTGGTGTGAAATACGACGCGAACAACATTTACCTCGCGGCACAGTACTCTCAGACCTATAACGCAACCCGCTTCGGTACATCTAACGGTAATCGCAGCGACATCTACGGCTTTGCAAACAAGGCGCAAAACTTCGAAGTTGTGGCTCAGTATCAGTTCGACTTTGGCCTGCGTCCATCCATCGCCTACCTGCAGTCTAAAGGTAAAGACATCGAAAACTTCGGCGACCAGGATCTGGTTAAATACATCGATGTTGGCACGACCTACTATTTTAACAAAAACATGTCCACCTACGTGGATTACAAAATCAACCTGCTCGACGACAACCAGTTCACTCGCCAGGCAGGCATCGGTACCGACAACATCGTTGCGCTGGGTCTGACCTACCAGTTCTAAATCTTGTATGTACAAAAGCCAGCTGCACAAGCTGGCTTTTTTTATCTCCCTCTTTTACCCGCCAGACGACTCCCCACCCGCCGCCCGACGCAGCCAGTTTTGCAGCAGCTTGCCGTCTTCAGTCATCTCTGAGTCAGTACGCACGCAGAGGTAATAGTCGCGCCCGTCATCAATCGGCAGGTCAAATATCTTCACCAGTTCGCCGCTCTCAAGATAAGGCGCAATCAGCGGCTCACGCATTAACGCACACCCCAGACCAGCCTGAACGCCCGCCAGCGTCAGCAGACCATCCTCAAACATCGGACCGCTGCGGCGCACGGGGCGCTTCACCCCCTGTTGTACAAACCACTGCGCCCATGTGCTGCGCTCCTCATCGTGCAGCAGCGGCATTTGCAGCAGTTGCTCGGGCGTGTCGATATGGCCGTGAATGCGCAAAAACGCGCGGCTGCACACCGGGACCATCTGACCGGAAATCAGCTTTTCGCTTTGATAGCCCGCCCACTGCCCGTTGCCAAAACGAATCGACATATCCGACGCGTCGCTCAGATAGTTACGATGGTTGGCATACACCACGTTGATCTCGGTTTGCGGATTGGCGCGCATAAACGCAGGCAAACGTGGGATAAACCACCCCATACCAAAAAGTGGGATCAGGCTGATGGTGACCTGACGCGTTTGCGCCTGCTCCGCCAGGTGCTCCGTCGCCTGGCGCAGCACGTTAAACGCCGCGCGGATAGAGCGGTAATATTCCCGCCCGTGCTGGCTCAGCACCAGCCTGCGCCCCTGACGCTCCGTGAGCGGCATTTGCAGATACCCTTCAAGCACCCTGAGCTGATGGCTTACGGCCGACGGAGAGATGTCCAGCTCCTGCGCGGCCAGCGTGACGCTGCCCAGCCGGGCGATGGCCTCGAACGCACGTACGGCCCGAAGCGGCGGATCGTTTGCCAGTCGGCTTTCTGCATACGCCGTCAGGCTCGCCAATTGTTCTGTTTTATTCATATGTTGATTTCTTTAGGCTTTTCACCCCAAAACAGGCATTAACTATCTTCATATAAATCATAAAGATAAAACAATATTTATTTATCATAAGAAATAATGGATGCGTATTTTACAATTTAATTCATTTATTGGATGGTAGCCGCAGAACGAGCACTTTGCGGGTACAGACGTTGGATACACTCATACAACAACTGATCAACGGTGTGATGCTGGGCAGCATCTACGCGCTGATCGCGCTGGGCTATACCATGGTGTATGGCATCTTGCGCATTATTAACTTTGCTCACGGCGATATTCTGATGGTCGGTGCGCTCACCACGCTCTCCGCCATAAACGCCCTGAATACCACCTTTCCACAAATGCCGCTGCTGTTGCAGCTTGGCGTTGCCCTGGTGATTGCCATGGCCGTTTGCGCCGTGCTGGCAATGGCCGTTGAACGCTTTGCCTACCGTCGACTGCGCAACGCACCGCGCCTGGCGCCACTGATCTCGGGTATCGGCGTCTCCGTCCTGCTGCAAACCGTGGCGATGATTATCTGGACGCGCAACCCGCTGATGTTCCCGCAGATCCTGCCGATGGACCCTATCGCCGTCACGTCCGGCAGCGAAGCGCACCCGCCCGCCATCGTGACCGTTACCGGAATTGTCACCGTGGCGCTGGCACTGGCTGTGATGACCGGGCTGTGGCTGCTGGTGGAATACACCCGTCTGGGGCGCGGCATGCGCGCCGTGGCGGAAAACCCGCGCGTGGCCACGCTGATGGGGGTTAACCCAAACGCCATTATCACCCTGACGTTTGCCATTGGCGGCGTGTTCGCCGCGCTGGCAGGCGTAATGATGGCGAGCAACTACGGCAACGCCAGCTTCTCGATGGGCTTTTTGCCCGGGATCAAGGCCTTTACCGCCGCCGTGCTGGGGGGCATTGGCAACATTCGTGGCGCCATGATCGGCGGGATACTGCTCGGCATTATCGAAGCGCTGGGCGCGGGCTACCTGGGTGAACTGACCCACGGCGTATTTGGCAGCAACTATCAGGATGTCTTTGCCTTTATGGTGCTGATTCTGGTGCTGGTCTTCCGTCCGGCTGGCCTGCTGGGCGAGCGCGTGGCGCAAAGGGCGTAAGGAATACCATGACAACACTTCAACTCCAGACTCCGGCGACGACGCGCAAATTCTGGTCAGGCATGAGCCTGTTCTGCCTCGCGCTGCTGGTTGCTCCCGTGGTGGCCACGCAGCTTGGCGGCAACTACTGGGTGCGCGTTATCGACTTCGCCCTGCTCTACATCATGCTGGCTCTGGGGCTCAATATTGTGGTGGGCTATACCGGCCTGCTGGACATGGGCTTTATCGCCTTTTACGCGGTTGGCGCTTATCTCGCTGCGCTGATGGCCTCCCCACATCTGCTGGAGGTGTTTCCTGTTCTCGGCGTCTGGTTCCCGGACGGGCTGCACACCTCGTATCTGCTCATTATTCCGCTGGCTGCGCTCGTCGCTGCAGTCTGCGGCATTTTACTGGGAGCGCCCACGCTGAAGCTACGCGGAGACTACCTGGCGATAGTGACCCTTGGCTTCGGCGAAATTATCCGCATCCTGATGCGCAACCTAGACCGTCCTGTGAACATCACCAACGGCGCAAAGGGCATAACCGGAGTGGATACGCTGAACCTGTTCGGCCTGAAGTTTAGCGGCGTCTACCACTGGTTTGGTTTCAAAGTACCCGCCCTGTGGCTGTGGTACTACCTGCTGATGCTGGTGATTGTGGCGATTATTTTTGTCTGCCTGCGCCTGCAGCATTCCCGTATTGGTCGCGCCTGGCACGCTATCCGCGAGGATGAAGATGTGGCCCGCGCGATGGGCATCAACGTGCGTAACTATAAGCTGCTCGCCTTTGCGATGGGGGCCTCCTTTGGCGGCGTGGCGGGTGCGCTTTTCGGCGCGTTTCAGGGCTTTGTCTCCCCGGAATCCTTCACGTTACAGGAATCGATTGCCGTACTGGCGATGGTGGTGCTGGGCGGCATGGGGCACATTCCGGGCGTGATCCTCGGCGCGGTACTGCTTACCGCCCTGCCGGAACTGCTGCGCAGCCAGGCAGCGCCGGTTCAGCAGGCGCTGTTCGGTACGGTGCTGATTGACCCGGAAGTGCTGCGTCAGCTGTTTTACGGTCTGGCACTGGTGCTGGTGATGCTGGTGCGTCCGTCCGGGATCTGGCCGGTACGCCACAAGGAGGCGAAAGCATGAGCCTGTTAACCGTACGCAACATGACAAAACGCTTCGGCGGCCTTACCGCCGTGGATGACGTTTCCATTACCGTGAACAAGGGCGAGATCTACGGCCTGATTGGTCCTAACGGGGCGGGAAAAACCACCTGTTTTAACCTGATCACCGGGCTTTATCCGGCGGACAGCGGCGAATTCTCCATTGCCGATAAGCCCTATTTTCCAAAGCACATTGAGAAAGTCACCGCCGCAGGAATTGCGCGCACCTTCCAGAACGTTCGCCTCTTCAACGAGATGTCGGTGCTGGAAAACGTGATGGTGGGCCGCCACGTGCGCACCCGTAACGGTCTGTGGGCCGCGCTGAGCCGCCACAAACGCGCTCGCGAGGAAGAAAAGCAGACCCGCGAACTGGCCTGGCACTGGCTGGAGTACACCGGCATTGCGCAGTTCGCCCACTATCGCGCCTGCGATCTGGCCTATGGTCATCAGCGTCGCCTTGAAATCGCCCGCGCGCTGGCAACGGATCCGCTGCTGCTGGCGCTGGACGAGCCCGCCGCCGGGATGAACGCGGCGGAAAAAGTGGCGCTCGGCGAACTGCTCATCCGCATCCGCGATGACGGCAAAACCCTGCTGATGATTGAACATGACGTCAAGCTGGTGATGGGCATCTGCGATCGCCTGACGGTGCTTGATTACGGCAAAACGCTCGCCAGCGGCACGCCGGAAAGCGTGCGGCGCGACCCGGCAGTGATCGCCGCCTGGCTTGGAGGTCACGCTCATGTCTGAATTGCTGAAGGTGGAACGTCTGGACGTGCATTACGGCGGAATTCAGGCCGTACGCGATGTCTCCTTTACCCTGCGCGAGGGCGAACAGGCTACGCTGATCGGCGCGAACGGCGCGGGGAAAAGCTCCACCGTGCGCGCCATTACCGGGCTGGAAAGCTTTAGCGGCAGTATTGAATTCAGCGGTAAAGCGGTGCGTAAACAGAGCCCGGAGGCCCTGCTTCGCGACGGACTGGTGATGGTCCCGGAGGGCCGCGGGATCTTCTCCCGCATGACGGTACTGGAAAATCTGCAGATGGGTGCCTGGCTCAGGCGTGACACTGTCACCGTTAAGCGTGAGATGAACGAGGTGTTCGAGCGCTTCCCGCGCCTGGGCGAACGCCAGCATCAGCTTGCCGGTCTGCTGTCCGGCGGTGAGCAACAGCTGCTGGCCCTTAACCGCGCCCTGCTCAGCCGCCCGCGCCTGCTGATCCTCGACGAACCGTCGATGGGCCTTGCCCCGAAGATGGTCGAGAACATTTTTGCCGTCATCGCCGGGCTGCGCGAGCGCGGAGTCGCCCTGCTTCTCATCGAACAAAACGCCCGTCTCGCGCTGGAAGTCACCGACAGCGCGTGGGTGATGGACAGCGGCAGCATTGTTCATCATGGCGAATCGAAAGCGCTGCTCGATGACGACCAGATTGCACAGATTTATTTGGGTGAAATACCCGTTTAACAACACCAGCCAACATCAGGGAAATACCATGAAAACAGTAAAAATCAGTGCGCTCAGCGCCGCTATTCTGCTCGGTAGTTTTGCCTCCACGTCCGCGTGGGCCGCCGACGGTGAAACCGTGGTCATCGGTCTGGCAGGGCCGCTGACCGGCCCGTCTGCCCGTATCGGTAAAGATCTGGAGAACGGCGCGCAGCTGGCAATTGACGACATTAACAAGCAGCACCCGACCATCGGCGGCAAAGCGGTGACCTTCAAGCTGCAGTCCGAAGACGATCAGTCTGACCCGCGCACCGCCGTAGCCGTCGCACAGCGTCTGGTGGACAGCGGCGTGGCGGGCGTGGTCGGTCACTGGAACACCGGCACCAGCATTCCAGCGGCCCGCGTTTATCACGATGCGGGCATCGCACAGGTGGCACCGGTCGCGACCGGTCACGCCTATACCAAACAGGGTTTTGACACCAGCTTCCGCGTTATGGGCCACGACGATGACGGCGGCCAGCTCGCCGGCCAGTACGCGGTAAATACCCTGAAAGCCAAACGCATTGCGGTGATCGACGACCGTACCGCATTCGGTCAGGGTCTGGCAGACCAGTTTATAAAATCGCTTGAAGCGCAGGGCGTGAAAATTGTCGATCGTCAGTACGTGGATGACAAAACGGTCGATTTCAGCGCCGTGCTGACCGCCATCCGCAGTAAAAACGCCGATCTGATCTTCTTCGGCGGCGTCGACAGCCAGGCCGCACCGCTGGCCCGTCGCATCAAACAGCTGGGCATGAACGCCACGCTGATGGGCGCAGGCGGATTCGTCAGCCAGACGTTCCTGCAGCTGGCACAGAAAGAAGGCGAAGGCGTGGTGGCGCTGGAGCCGGGTCTGCCCGTTGACCAGATGCCGGGTGGAAAGGCATTCGAACAGGCCTATCAGGCGCGCTACCACACCCATATCGAACTGCACGCCCCGTTCGCCTATGACGCTACCCGCGTGCTGGTTGCGGCAATGGAAAAAGCAAACTCCGTTGAGCCCTCAGACTATCTGCCAGCCCTGCGCGCCATCAGCTATTCCGGCGTCACCGGGCAGATTGCGTTTGATAAAGAAGGTAACCTGAAATCGCCGTCGTTCACGGTCTATAAGGTTGTCGACGGCAAATGGCAGCCGCAGACCGTGCTGGGCGGCGCAAAAGCGAAGTAACGCAGCGAGGCAATGTGATGAGTGATAATAACGAGCTGGGCATCCTCGCCCGCCGCAAAATTGAAGCCGAAATTATTAAGCCAATTTATGAAATCCTGGTGCGCGAGATAGGGAAAGCCCGCGCCCAGGCGGTGATTGGCGAGGCTATCGAGCAGGCCGCAATTGACGCAGGCAAAGCGTTTGCCAGCAAAGAACCCAACGGCGCGGACGTAAAAAGCTTTATCGCCCTGCAGTATCTGTGGGAGAAAGATAATGCCCTGGAGGTCAAGGTGATCGACGCCGACGACCAGCAGTACAACTACAACGTCACCCGCTGTCGCTACGCGGAGATGTATCACGAGATGGGGCTGGGCGAGATTGGTCACCTGCTCTCCTGCGCGCGCGATGAAAAATTTATCGTTGGCTATGCGCCCGACGTAGAGCTAACCCGCACCACCACCATTATGCAGGGCGGTTCGTGCTGTGATTTCCGCTACCGCAGCACTAAGGACAAGACATGATCCGCGTCAACGCCGAAAGGCTGTGGTCAACGCTTGAGATGATGGCGCAGATCGGCGGCACGCCCGCCGGTGGCGTCACCCGTCTGGCATTGAGCGAGGAAGATCGTATTGCGCGCAACCTGCTGCGCGACTGGGCGCTGGATGCCGGTTTTACCTGTGACGTCGACAGCATGGGCAATATGTATATCCGTCGCGCCGGGAAAAACCCGCAGCTTGCCCCGGTCATGACCGGTTCGCACGTGGATACCCAGCCGCTGGGGGGGAACTACGACGGGGTTTACGGCGTGCTGGCCGGGCTGGAGCTGCTGCGAACCCTTAACGATAATAACGTTGAGACCGAGCGTGACGTTGTGCTGGTGAACTGGACTAACGAAGAAGGCGCGCGCTTTGCGCCAGCCATGCTCTCATCAGGGGTCTGGACGGGACAGTTTAGCGAAGCCTACGCCCATGCCCGCGCGGATATCGACGGTATCACCGTAGGTGAAGCGCTGGAGAGCATCGGCTACCGGGGTGAAGCCCCTGCCCGCGCGTTTCCGGTTCACGCCTGCTACGAGCTGCACATCGAACAGGGACCGATTCTGGAGGACGAAGCCCTGGATATCGGGCTCGTCCGCGCGGCCATGGGCCAGCGCTGGTTTACCCTGACGCTGGACGGATTCGCCGCTCACGCGGGCACGACGCCGATGCACAGCCGCCGTGACGCACTGACCGCCTTCGCTGAGCTTGCATTGAAAGTGGAAGAGATTGGCTATCGGCATGCGCCGGACGGACGCGCGACGATCGGTATGGCGCAGGTTACGCCAAACTCGCGCAACGTCGTGCCGTCTCGCGTGGTATGCAGCGTGGAGTTTCGCCATCCGGTGCAGACGGCGCTGGAAGCCATGGAGGCAGCGCTGCATAAGGTAGCTGAAAGCCTGAGCCTGCGCGGCGTGTCGGCACTCGTTGAGCGCATTTTTGACTACGCGCCCATCGCGTTTGATGCCGAATGCCTGGCGCGTTCGGAGAAGGCCGTGGCGGAACTGGGCTATTCGTCGAAACCGATGGTCTCGGGTGCGGGACACGACACCTGCTATGTCAGCAAAATTGCGCCCGCCAGCATGATCTTTATCCCCTGCGTGAAAGGCGTCAGCCATAACGAAGCGGAGAGGATCCTGCCAGAGTGGTCGGAAAAAGGGGCGAACGTGCTGCTGCATAGCGTCCTGTCCGCGGCCCAGGAGAGCTAGAACGGCGCGAGCGACGCTAGACGGCAACGCGCCGGCTAATTTCAACCACCCGATCGCTGGGAAGATGGTAGTGGTTGATGACGTGCGTGCAGTTGCGCTTCATGAAGGCAAAAATGTGCCGTTGCCAGGCCGCCATACCGGACCCGCCTTCGCCTGCCACAATGGTTTCATGCCCGACATACCAGGTGGCGTCATCGGTGGCGAAAAGCGCGTTAATCTCGCTGACGCCCTGCAACAAACGCGGGATGTCCGGGTGTTCCATAAAACCATATTGCGCTACGCCGTGCCAGTAGCCCGGCGCGCGCTGTTCCACCCTGATACGCTGCTCTTCTCCGACGTAGGGCACGTTGAGAATATCAATGGTCAGCGACAACACGTCCTGCTGTAGCGCCCGGTTTCGCGCGACGTGCCAGCGCATTACCGGCGGGATATTGTTCTGCGTGCGGGTCAAAAAGACGGCAGATCCCGCCACTCTGGGCACCGTCTTTTGCTGTAGCTGGGCAAAGAACGCATCCACGCTGACGCCCTTCTCGCCCACCGATGCGGATACCGCCTTAACGCCGCGGTGCCAAATCAGCATCACCGTACAAATCGCTGCGGCCATCAGCAGCGGAATATAGCCGCCCTCCAGGACCTTAATCAGATTGGCAAACAAGAAGGTGGCATCAATCACCAGGAAGCAGAGGGCAATAACCGCGCTGCTGGCCAGGCTCCAGCGCCACACTTCCCGCATCGCCACAAACAACAGCCCCGTAGTCGTCAGCATAGTTAATGACACGGCAATCCCGTACGCCGCTGCAAGCTTATCTGAGGATTTAAAGAACACCACCAGCCCGATGGTTACTACCATCAGCAGCCAGTTGATTATCCCGATATAAATCTGACCGTAGCTTTCTGCCGCCGTCTGCTTGATGCGTAATCGAGGTAGCCAGCCGAGCTGAATCGCCTGACGCGTCATGGAAAAAGCGCCGGTAATAATCGCCTGACTGGCGATGATCGTCGCCAGCGCGGCAAGAATGATGAGCGGTACCTGCAGGGCTGGCGGACAGAGCGTATAGAATAGATTTTGTTTGCTGTCGGCACCGGCCAGAATCAGCGCTGACTGACCAGCATAGTTGAGCAGCAGCGAAGGAAAGACGATGCCGTACCAGGCAAGCCAGATGGGCTTTTTACCAAAATGCCCCATGTCGGCATACAGCGCCTCGGCCCCCGTCACGCAGAGAAATACGCCGCCCAGGACCAGGAAACTGGTGTGCCCGTTCGAAAACAAAAACGCGATGCCGTACGCAGGATTGAGGGCCAGCAATACCGAGGGGTGCTGAACAATCCCCCGCACGCCCAGGACCGCAATCGCCAGAAACCACAGCGCCATTACCGGGCCAAATATCTTCCCTATGCGGGCGGTACCAAAAGGCTGGATCAGGAACAGCGCAAGCAACACCGCCACCGTCAGGGGTAATATGTACGGCTGGGACTCCGGAATGACCATCTCCAGCCCTTCCAGAGCGGAAAGCACGGAGATGGCAGGGGTTATCGCGCCATCTCCGTAAATTAACGCGGCGCCTATGAGGGCAGCAAAAATGACCCAGCGACCGCCTTTGCCTTTTTCCACCAGAAGCGACATCAGGGCCATAATGCCTCCCTCACCATGATTATCAATTCGCATGGCGAAGGCGGCATACTTGATGGAGGTCACCAGGATAAGCGTCCAGGTAATAAGAGAGAGCAGGCCCAGGATGACGCCTGGCGTAGGGTCATGCTCTGAGAGCGAAAGCACCGTCCGGAAGGTATAAAGCGGGCTGGTGCCGATATCACCAAAAACGACGCCCAGCGCGCCCCCCGCAAGCAGGGTTAACCGGGAAAGCGGTTGGGACGCATCACTGCTGTGGCGAGAGCTCATATTTTCCAGCAAGAGTCAGATAATCCTGTAAAAAACATAGCCCATCAGCCCCGCCCGCGCCAACCGCTCGCCCTGTTTTACTGCGCTGTTTACTGCGGATTGACCTTCGCCAGGCTAAACCAGATCCCCACTGCCAGCAACAGCAGCATTCCGCCCGCGCTGCCCAGCGCCACGCTGTGGGACGTAATAAACGCGCTTTTCGCCGCCTCAATCACCGGCTCAGCCAGATGCGGCGTCAGGTTCTGCGCCACCTTCATCGCTTCACCAATCGATGACGAGGCTTTGTCGACGAGCGAGGCGTTCAGCCCCTGCGGCAGCTCAATCGACGCCGAGAAGCTGCGGGTCAACAGCAGACCAAAAATGGCGATCCCCAGCCCGGCCCCCAGCTCATAGGACATGGTTTCAATCGCCCCCGCTGCGGCGGCTTTCTCCTTCGGCGCGGCAGCCATAATTGCCGAGGTCGAGGCCAGCAGCGCGCTGGCGGCACTGAAGCCGAGCAGCACCATCAGCCCCCACGCCTGCCACTGCTGCGTGCTGAAGTCGAGCGTCGACAGGCCGATAAAACTGACGGCGCTGAGCCCCATGCCGCCGGCCGCGACGATGCGTAGCCCCAAACGCCCAACCAGCACGCCCGCGATCGGCCCGCTGAACCCGCTGGCGACCATCACCGGCAGCATAAACATGCCCGCTTCAAACGGCGTAAAGGCGTGAACAAACTGCAGCTCCTGGGCCATCAGCAGCTCAAACCCGACCAGGGCAATCATGGCGGTCATCGCCATCACCACGCCGCTCAGAATGATGCGGTGACAGAACAGGCGCATGTCGATCATCGGTACGCGGGCGCGAAGCTGAATACGCACAAAGATAAACAACAGCACCGAGCCGCTCACCAGCGCGGAAGCCACCAGCCACGGCGACAGCGCGCCTTTTAGCGCGGTTTTGGCGCTGTAGACCAGTAGCAAAATCGCCACGATCAGCATGATGGCATGGCTGATATTCAGCGGCTGCTCCGGGCGTCCCTGCTGAGGAGGGACAAAACGCGCGGCCAGCGAAACCACCACCAGCACAATCGGCACGTTGATTAAAAACACCGATCCCCAGTAAAAATGCTCCAGCAGCATACCGCCGATCAGCGGGCCAAACGCCGCCCCGCCGGAACCGACCGCCGCCCAGACGCCGAGCGCGATGTTGCGATCTTTCGCGTCGGTAAACAGCGTGCGGATCCCCGCCAGGGTGGCAGGAATGATCATTGCAGCACCGATCGCCAGCGAGGCGCGCGCCGCGATCAGCCATCCTGCTGAAGGGGCAAACGCTGCCGCCAGCGACGACAGGCCAAACAGCGTGCTGCCAATCATTAGCAGTCGTTTAAAACCAATCCGATCCCCCAGGGCGCCCATCGGCAGCACCATACCCGCCATCACCAGCGAGTAGATATCGATGATCCACAATAATTCGTTACCGCTGGCGCCCAGCGTCATGCTCAATGTTGGCGCCGCCACGTGCAGCACCGTCGCGTCAATCGCGACCGGGATATACACCAGCACGATAATCACTAACGCTAACCACTGACGAAACATAAATTTCCTTTTCAGTTTAAACCTGGACACATGTCCAGATTGCGATCCTACGTAAAGTTGAACGCGTGTCCAGCTTTTTGTTACACTCGTTTCGTTCCCATTGAGAGTGAGTAACGATGCGATATCTGAGCAAGGATGAACGGCGCGAAGCCATCTTACAGGCCGCCATGCGCGTGGCGCTGGCCGAAGGACTGGCGGCAATGACGGTACGCCGCGTTGCGGCTGAAGCCGGGGTTGCGACCGGACAGGTTCACCATCATTTTACCTCTGGCGGAGAGCTAAAATCGCTGGCCTTCGTACGGTTAATTCGCGAGCTGTTAGATGCGGATGTCGCGGGTAAACAGGCGGGATGGCGGGAGCAGCTTCATGCCATGCTCGGCAGCGATGACGGCAGGTTCGAGCCCTATATTCGCCTGTGGCGCGAAGCGCAGATCCTGGCCAGCCGCGATGCCGATATCAAAGGCGCCTATGTGATGACCATGGAAATGTGGCATCAGGAAACGGTGGCGCTGATCGGCGCGGGAACGGAGGCCGGGGTATTTCGTCCTGGCGATCGGGCAGAAAATATCGCCTGGCGCTTGATTGGCCTGGTATGCGGTCTTGACGGGATGTATATCTTAAACATGCCCGAAATGGATGAAACCGCGTTTAACAATCATCTGGATAAATTAATCACCCTCGAGTTATTTACTCCCCCGTCTCAGAAGTGAAGTTGTCGGGGGCCAACAGCCCCCTCTTTGCGCATTATTTCCCGGCCTGAGGATGTGTATCAAAGCCCGCCATTACCGCCGTTAGCTCCGCCAGGGAAAATCCGTGTTTTGCATCGTCAACGCCCAGTCCAAAGCGTTCCTGCATCAACTGGTAAAGCGCCTCGGCATCCGGCAAATGGATCTGCTCCTCCACATGGCCATTCTGCCAGTGGGTAAAGTTGAAGTTGGTCAGCGTCAGCTTGCCGCCGTCCGGCAGATGGCGACACATCAACAGATGATGACGGAAATGCGACTGCGGCCAGTGCGCCGACCAGAAATTCCCCATCACGTAATCGCTGAAATACTGCGTCGTCAGGTCAAACTGGTACATCGACTGCCAGTGCTCGTGGTGACGGAACTGCAGCACCCAGTCGTTGCCCTCGCTCAGCAGACGGTACAGCCCGTGCGGCGTCTCCTGTTCTTCATTAGCGAGCAGGCGAATCGGCGCCGTCAGCGTCTGGCCGCCAAACCCGACATCGGCTATCCAGCGCTCACCGTTAAGCTCAACCAGCAGCAGGCGATGCGTGCGCGGCGGCATTTGCGGCGGACTCGCTAATACCACGCGTCCCAGCACGCTGCGCACCGTAAATCCGACCTCACGCAATACGCGCTCGAACAGGCCGTTTTGCTCAAAGCAGTAGCCTCCGCGACGTGCGGTGACCAGCTTGTCAACGAGGCACCGATCGTCAAGCTGGATTTCGCGCGGCAGAACGACATCGATATTCTCAAAAGGGATCGCACAGTTGTGATGTAAATGCAGCGCGCGCAGGGTATCGATATCCACCCGTGTCGGCTGCGTCCAGCCGATGCGGGCGAAAAAGGCGGTCAGGAATGGGGACATGCATCAGTTTCCTTTGATTGTGATGTTCTGTTTATAAACTAATTTTACCCACTCACTTTGATTTACGTGCTTTTTCGCCATAATCATCGGTGTAGATGAGGAGATCCTATGAGCCACTTTCGCCCTGTTGAATTACGTCATGCCAGCCGTCTGCTGAACCACGGCCCTACTGTGCTTATCACCAGTCGGGATGAAAGCCTCGACAGACGTAACGTGATGGCCGCCGCATGGTCAATGCCCGTTGAGTTTGAACCGCCGCGCATCGCGATCGTCGTGGATAAAAGTACCTGGTCACGCGAGCTGATCGAGCGCAGCGGGAAGTTTGGCATCGTCATCCCCGGCGTGGCGGCGGCCAACTGGACATACGCGGTCGGTAGCGTCAGCGGGCGCGATGAAGACAAATTCAACTGCTACGGGATCCCGGTGGTGAACGGTCCTGAGCTTGGCCTGCCGATGATTGAAGAAAAATGTCTGGCGTGGATGGAGTGTCGGTTACTACCCGTCACCTCCGCGGCAGAAAAATACGATACGCTGTTTGGTGAAGTGGTTTCAGCGGCAGCTGATGAACGCGCGTTTGTCGCCGGACGCTGGCAGTTTGACGGGGATAAGCTGAATACCCTGCATCATCTTGGGGCCGGGACGTTTGTGGCGAGCGGGAAGATGGTGAAGGCGCTTGATTGAGAAAACCCTCCCCCTGTTGGGAGAGGGTGACCGTATTACTTCGCACGACGCGCAATAATCTCATCCGCAACATTCCGCGGGGCTTCCGCAAAATGATGGAACTCCATCGTATACGTCGCGCGTCCCTGGGACATCGAGCGCAATGTCGTGGCATAGCCAAACATCTCGGCCAGCGGCACGTCAGCGCGAATAATCTGGCTGCCGTACTGCTCCGCCATCCCCTGCACCATACCGCGACGGGAAGAGAGATCGCCCATGATGTTACCGGCGTACTCTTCCGGCGTTTCCACCTCCACATGCATGATCGGCTCAAGGATCACCGGGTCCGCCCTGCGGGCGCCCTCTTTAAAGCCGAGGATCGCCGCCATGCGGAACGCCATCTCCGAGGAGTCAACGTCATGATACGAGCCAAACGTCAGCGTCGCTTTGACGTCTACAACCGGATAGCCGGCCAGCACGCCGCTGTTCATCGCTTCCCGCAGCCCTTTCTCAACGGACGGAATATACTCGCGCGGAACCACGCCGCCCTTAGTGGCATCTTCAAATTTAAAACCACTTCCAGGCTCCAGCGGCTCCAGGCTCAGCACCACATGGCCGTACTGCCCTTTGCCGCCGGACTGACGGACAAATTTGCCTTCGATATCCTTCACCGTTTTACGCAGGGTTTCGCGGTAGGTTACCTGCGGACGACCAATGTTCGCCTCGACGCCAAACTCACGCTTCATGCGGTCGACGATGATCTCAAGATGTAGCTCACCCATCCCGGAGATAATGGTCTGGCCGGACTCTTCGTCAGTATGCAGGCGGAAAGACGGATCTTCCGCCGCCAGACGCTGCAGCGCGATCCCCATTTTCTCCTGATCGCCTTTGGTTTTCGGCTCAATCGCCAGCGAAATCACCGGATCCGGGAACTCCATGCGCTCAAGCGTAATGACGGCGTTCGGATCGGTGAGCGTGTCACCGGTGGTCACGTCTTTCAGCCCCACGCAGGCCGCGATATCCCCGGCGCGCAGTTCGTCCACCTCGTGGCGATCGTTGGCATGCATCAGTACGATTCGCCCGATGCGCTCTTTCTTCCCTTTCACCGGGTTATACACCGCGTCGCCTTTACGCAGCACGCCAGAGTAGACGCGGATAAAGGTTAGCTGCCCGACGTACGGATCGCTCATCAGCTTGAACGCCAGCGCCGAGAACGGCTCATCATCGCTCGGGTGACGCTCCGCGTGCTGCCCTTTTTCATCCACGCCATCAATAGCAGGCACGTCCAGCGGCGACGGCATAAGCTCAATCACCGCATCGAGCATGCGCTGCACGCCTTTGTTTTTGAACGCGCTGCCGCACAGCATCGGCTGGATTTCGCCCGAGATAGTGCGAATACGCAACCCTTTGATGATTTCCGCTTCCGACAGATCGCCCGTTTCCAGGTATTTGTCCATCAGTTCATCGCTGGCTTCCGCAGCCGCAGAGACCATTTTTTCACGCCACTCCTGGGCGGTGCTGACTAAATCATCCGGCACGGGCGCATAGGTAAACACCATGCCCTGAGTCGCATCGTCCCACAGAATAGTGCGCATCTTGATGAGATCCACCACGCCGGTGAAACGATCTTCTGCACCTACCGGGATGACAATCGGCACCGGATTGGCCTTCAGGCGTTCCTGCATCATCCGCACGACGCGGAAGAAATCGGCACCCGGACGGTCCATTTTGTTAACGAAGGCCAGACGCGGGACGTGATATTTATTGGCCTGACGCCAGACGGTTTCCGACTGCGGCTGCACGCCGCCCACAGAGTCATACACCATCACGGCGCCGTCGAGCACGCGCATGGAACGTTCCACCTCAATGGTGAAATCCACGTGCCCCGGTGTGTCGATGATGTTGATCCGGTGCGGTTCATATCCTCTGTCCATACCCGGCCAGAAGCAGCTGACGGCCGCCGAGGTAATCGTGATCCCGCGCTCTTGCTCCTGCGCCATCCAGTCTGTGGTTGCCGCGCCATCGTGTACTTCACCCAGCTTGTGGCTCATCCCGGTATAAAAGAGGATGCGCTCGGTGGTGGTGGTTTTACCGGCATCGATATGCGCGGAGATACCGATGTTGCGATAACGTTCGAGAGGGATGGGTCGGGGCATGATATTTCCTTAAGTCTTATGACTTGTCTGTGACGACCAGGATGGTCGTGCATTCGTTCGTTTGCTATAATAGTCCTATTGTACGAGTATTATCGAACTATTTTTTAAGGGTTGACCTATTGTTGATATAGCTCAATCTGACGCCATACGCAGGAAAACGATGATCCCTAACCACCCTGAAACTGAACAAATACTGCTGGAAAATGTGCTGTTTGCCCTCGGCAACCCGCTCCGGCTTGCGATAATTCGCCGGCTGGCCGACGGCAGCGAACTGAGCTGTAACGCGCTGCGCCCGGAAGATGTGGTGAAGTCCACGATGACCCATCACTGGCGCGTACTGCGCGACAGCGGGGTCATCTGGCAGCGTCCGCAGGGACGCGAAAACATGATTTCATTGCGACGAGACGATCTGGATACCCGCTTTCCGGGACTGATGGCGATCCTGCTGCAGGTTAAGTAATTTGAGTCCCTTCCAGGCGATAGACCGGGACCTGCCGGGTTGTTTTGGTCAGCGTATCGAACACCTCGGCGTTGGACGTCACTATCCGCATCCCTGTTTTGCGTAGCCGTTGTACATCGGCCGCGATGCGCTGAATGCCAAACCAGAAAAGCCCGTCAAGCGCGGTTACAGACAGCCCGTTGTCCAGCGCCAGCTTGAGGCGTTCCTTTGGCGCTTTCACCTGCTGGGCAATTTGTCGGTAAGACGCTTCCGTCGCACCCGTGGCGTCACTGCGCTGGATCCGCGTCTTCAGGTGATAGGTAAACTCGTCAGGTATGCCGTCCAGATCCCGTTTAAGGCTGTAGACGCAGCCAAAGCGCTTGCCGTTAAACAGAACATTTTTCTGACTGAGCTGAAGCTCTTTTCTGACAGCGTCAATCAGCTGGGGCGCGCGGGTGAGGAGCAGCCTGAACGGCAGCTCGAAGCTGGTGACGTAATCCACATTAAGCAGCGCGAGACGCAGACGATCCTCCGCACCGGACTGTTGCTCACGGCACTCCTCCAGCACCTCCGCCCACTGGCGCGTCAGGCGCTCCGGTTCGGCGGCTTCGGTCAGGAGATATTTTTCAATCTGATAATCAACTCTTCCGGTCATCGTGTGGTATCCCGTCGCTGTGGCTGCGGTAATTCTATACAGCGCGGGGATATTTATAAAGGACTGAACCGCAGCGACACTCTGTAAATGTCGTTGCGATTCAGTATCCTGACGTTTCGGATCAGTGCGCCATAATCCAGCCCATCAGAAGCGTGGCGAAAATCACCGTCGACGCGCCGCCGATGCGGGTGGCGATCTGCGCGAACGGCATGAGCGACATCCGGTTAGACGCGGACAAAATGGCCACGTCCCCCGTTCCGCCCAGCCCGCTGTGGCAGCAGGTCACAATGGCCGCTTCCACAGGATACATATTCAGACGCGACGCAATAACGTAGCCGCTCAGCGCCATCGCAATCACAACCGAACCGCATACCACCACGTATCCCACCGAGAAGACCGACACCACGCTCTCAAGCGGCACGTATAACATCCCGAGGCCGATCATCAGCGGCCAGACCAGCGCAGCCGAGACGAATTTATAGCAGCTATGCGCGCCCTGCTCCATTGAGGCCGGGATCACCCTGAAGTATTTACACAGAACGGCAATCAGGATCATCAGCACCGGGCCGGGAATGTGCACCAGTTTTTCAAACAGTCCGCCGACGATGAAAAACGCGCACACCATCAGTAACCCGCCGCCCATCAGATGAAAATCCGTCTGCTGCGTGCTTTGCGCCCCGGCAAACAGGCTGGCGTCGTCTTTACTCCGCGTGAGCATGCCATTTCCCGAAAGCGCAGGACGTTTCGCGCCGAGTCGCGCCAGCGAGCCCGCACAAATAATGGCGAAGATATTCCCAACGACCGCAGCGGGTGCAAGCTGCGCAACGTAGACGTCCGGCGTCTGCCCCAGTATTGCCGAATAGGCCAGGGACAGCGGCAAAATCCCCTCGCCGATCCCGCCGCCAATGATGGGCACAATGATGAAGAAGAAGGTGTGGTAAGGCGTATAACCAAACAGTGAACCCACAATGAGGCCGCTCAGCACGGCCATGCATGTTCCCGCCACCAGCGGAACAAACATGCGCATCATCCCCTGGATCAGCAGCACCCGATTCATCCCCAGAATGCTGCCGACTACCAGGCAGGCGATGACGAAATAGAGCAGATTCGCCTCTTTCATCAGCAGATGCACGGTATCAAGGGTATGTTTCCCGAATACGCCAAAATAGACCAGCACGGAGGGGACCATCAGGCACAGGATCGCCGGGCCGCCGATATCTTTGAGTACCGGGATTTGACGCCCCACTTTGGCAAACGCGAAACCGAGGGTCATGATGACCGCGAGACCACCTATCATATTTTTCGGCAGCAGCCCTGCCCAGGCGGACGTCGCCACAATGGCGGCAATCCCGACGAACAGCATCAACGGGACCGTGCCCACCTCGGTATTGCTGAGCCCAAAGGCGAAACGCGAGGTAGACAGCTCAGAAGTCGGTACAGGATTATCTTTCATATAATCACCTGAAAATTGTGTTCGGATATACAGAGAAAGGAATAAACTGGAGCTATTCCTGATACGAATAAATGTTTTTAAATATAAATAATGACTTAGATGGCCTTTTCTTAAACCAGGCTCAATATGAAATTATCACGAGCCTGCCGGGAGAAATGTGAACAATACGGCCCTTTATCTTTAAATAACTTAATTCATCATTAAGTAACTAAAGTTATTTATGATGACCAGCATCGCTTTCTTGCGCCTTATCAATATTTGACGAAAGCATTAGTTATTCAACTAATGCAATCTTTTTGAAATTAATTAAACCAGAGAGAGTGTGACCCTTGTCACTCCTGCCCTGCTTTCTAAGCGCTAGATTAGCGCTGCAATAAAACACATAAAATACCCTACAGGAAATACTATGCCTTCATTACTATTACAGTCACTGTTTCCACTCGTCTTTATTATGTTACTTGGATGGCTAAGTGGAAAGTTGGGATATTCCCGGCGTGAAGATGCAAACGTCATGGCAACCGTGGTGATTCGTTTCGCCCTTCCTTTTCATCTTTTTATTGGTGCATTGCATACCGATCCAAATAAAATTAAGAACCTGACCTTTATGGCCGTTTTGGTGGTCGGTTTAATGGGATCGTATTTGCTGACCTTATTTATTTCACGCTACGTTTTTCGCCACGATATCAAAACCAGCGCCATTCAGTCTCTGGTTTGCGCCTTTCCTGATATGGCCTACTTTGGCGCACCGGTTCTGGCGGTATTGATTGGGCCGGAAGGATTTATCGGCGTGCTGATCGGCAATATTATTACCAGCGTTATCATGATCCCCCTGACTATCGTCCTGATTCGTATGGGTGATAAAAGCGGTCATGATGGCCTGGAGGCGCTGCATCCGGGCGCGATGATCGTGCAAAACCTCATCAAAGCGGCACGCAACCCTATCGTCTGGATCCCGGTCTCCGGCGTATTGCTCAGCCTGGCCGGCGTGCAAATCCCTGCTATTCTCAGCATGCCTATTGAGATGGTTGGCAAAGTTTCAGGCGGACTGTCCCTGTTTGCCCTCGGCCTGCTGTTTTACGGCGAACGTCCAAAACTGAACGTGCAGACATTTACCAATATCAGTATTAAAAACTTAATTCAGCCAGCAATGATGGCCGCCGCCGGGCTCGCCTTTGGCCTGAGCCATACCTTACTACAGCAGGTCGTAATTATTGGCGCAACACCTTCCGCGATTGCGGCGGGGATGTTTGCGTTGCGCAGCGATACCTATATTGATACCGCATCCTCTTCCATATTAATTGGCACGGCCATCGGGGTCGTGACCGAAGGCATCATGATTTATTTAATCTCTTAATCTGTTTTGTTAAAAAAATTCAGGAGTTAACCATGTCCCGGAAAGAAGTTCTGTACACCCCCTATAACGGTGCCGTATTGCTGGAAAACCCGCTACTAAATAAAGGCCTCGCATTTATTAAAGAAGAGCGTGATAATTTTAATCTGCATGGATTATTGCCGCATAACGTTGAAACCATTGAAGAGCAAACCGAGCGCGCCTGGGTGCAGTTCTGCCATTTTAAAAGCGATATTTCGCGTCATGTTTACCTGCGAAATATTCAGGACACCAATGAAACTCTCTTTTATAACCTCTTGCGTTCGCATCTGAAAGAGACGTTACCGATTATCTATACCCCGACGGTCGGTGAAGCCTGCGAGCATTTCTCCACGATTTATCGACGCGCGCGCGGCCTGTTTATTTCATGGCCTAACCGCCATCGTATTGATGAGATGCTGCAAAGCTTTTCGCGTAACGACGTTCGCGTGATAGTGGTAACGGACGGGGAACGTATTTTAGGGCTTGGCGATCAGGGTATCGGCGGGATGGGCATTCCAATTGGCAAGCTGTCGCTTTATACCGCCTGCGGAGGGATCCACCCGGCCTCTACCCTTCCGATTATGCTGGATGTCGGCACCAATAATCAGCAACACCTCGACGACCCGATGTACATGGGCTGGCGCCACCCGCGCATCAGCGACGACCAGTACGCTGAGTTTATGGATATGTTTGTCAGCACCGTTAAAGCGCGCTGGCCCGACGTTCTCCTGCAGTTTGAAGACTTTGCGCAGAAAAACGCCACGCGACTTCTCCAGCGCTACCGCAACCAGCTGTGCTGTTTCAATGATGACATCCAGGGCACGGCAGCCGTCACCGCCGGTACGCTGATGGCTGCGGCCCATGCCGCGGGTACGCGCATTCGCGATCAGCGCGTGGTCTTTTTGGGCAGCGGCTCTGCCGGGTGCGGGATCGCTGAAAAAATTGTGGCGCTGATGGTGGACGACGGCCTGGCCGAGTCCGAAGCCCGCAGCCGGATCTTTATGGTCGATCGCTTCGGCCTGCTGACCGACGACATGACAAACCTGCTCGATTTCCAGAAAAACCTGCTTACCGCGCGCGATGCCGTTTGCAGCTGGCAGGTGGACGCGAAGAATATTTCCCTTCTGGACGTGGTGAAGAACGCGCATCCCACGGTGATGATCGGCGTTTCAGGCCAGCCTGGGCTGTTCAGCGAAGAGATCGTCAAAGAGATGCATCGCCATTGTCCGCGCCCCATCATCATGCCGCTCTCGAACCCGACCTCGCGGGCGGAAGCCCAGCCGCAGGATCTTATCGCCTGGACACAGGGTGCCGCGCTGGTGGCCACCGGCAGCCCGTTCGCTCCGGTATTCTGGGAGAATACGCACTACGAGATCGCCCAGTGTAACAACGCCTATATTTTCCCTGGTCTGGGGCTTGGCGTGCTGGCCTGCAACGCGTGCCGGGTGACGGAAGAGATGCTGATGGCAGCAAGCCGCAGCCTGGCCGCACAGTCTCCACTGGTGACCACGGAAAGAGGCGGACTGCTGCCGCCGGTAGATCAGATTGAAACGGTTTCACGCCAGATTGCCGTCGCCGTCGCCCGGGCCGCCATTGAACAAGGCGTGGCGCCGTCTTTAGATGATGAAACCCTGATGGCGCGCATTGAGAAGACCTGGTGGCAGGCAGACTATGCGCCGTACCGCCGTTCTGCGCTGTAGCGCTGGTCATGCCCTCACCGCAGGGTGAGGGCATCGCTGAGGGTTTAGTGCTGTACGCCTGAGCGGTCAGAAAATTCGCTGGCGGAGAGAATATCACCCCGTGTAGCCGCCAGTTTCTGGCGAGCATAACGGTCAGGTACACCTTCAGGTCGCGTTTTGAAGCGACGGTGCAGCCACATATATTGTTCAGGCGCCATGCGTACGGCCTGCTCAATTGCCTTGTTCATCTGCGTCGCCACGGCTTCTTTATCGCCGCCCTGCAACGCCTCACTGATATCTTCCAGAATAATCAGCTCGTAGCCGGTGCCATTCGCCCTGCGCCGCGGCACAAAGGGTATGACGGCAGGGTTAGCGCTTTTGACCAGCATATAGCTGCCCGCCGTCGTCGCGGCATCCGGCACCGCGAAGAACGGCACAAACACGCTGTTGGTTTTGCCATAGTCGTGGTCCGGGGCGTACCACAAAATTTCATTCTGCTTCAGCGAACGGATCATGCCCTTTAAATCATGGCGATCGAGCATGGTTTTGTTGGAGCGCAGGCGCCCGCGCGTCTGAAGCCAGTCCAGCAGGGCATTATTATTAGGACGATAAACCCCGATACCGGGGTTAAGCATGCCAAATATCCGCGCGCCCAGCTCAAGCGTCAGAAAATGCATTCCCACCAGCACCACGCCCTTTCCTTGCGCTCTGGCTTTCTCCATGTGCTCATAACCCGTTACGGTAAAGCATTTCCGCACTCGCCATGCAGGCCAGAACCACGCCATCCCGGTTTCGATTACCCCCATTCCTACCGATTCAAAATTACGCTGCAGCAATGACTCTCTCTCCGCCTTTTTCATCTCCGGGAAACAGAGCTCCAGGTTGCGGCGTGCAATCTCGACGCGGCGCGGAAGCAGGCGCATCGCCAGTCGACCCAGGCCATGACCGATTCTGAACAGAAGCGGATAAGGGAGCAGCATGATGAGCCACAGAGCCGCAATGCCGGCCCAGCTTAGCCAGTAACGGGGATGAAGAAAGGCGAATGAAAAACGGGGTAATTTTGTCATCAGAAAATTATCCTTTAACGTGTCTGTCCTTAATTGATTCTGTTGAAGATCTTTCCTAAGGATGAATAATATGCCAGTCAGAAACGTTAATTGTAGCGGATAAGACAAAACGCATTTTTATCGATTTTTGCGAAAAAGCAGGAAGAGGAGACGGGAAAAACCGGGGAGAGAGCTCCCCCCGGCAGTTGCGCTTACATCGAATAGCCTGGCTTTTTGATTAGTTCGTCCAGCTTCGGTCCTATTTCGGTATCCCAGACCTGCGCCTTCCAGTCCTCTTGGTTCACCTGATTCAACGCAACGGACACGGAACTGTCTTTGCTGTTGAAATGGCGAATGATGACCTCAGCAATATCCTCGGCCAGTGCGGTTTTTTGTTCGTCGTTCAAATCACGGGGAAAACATTTGATATCTACGTGTGGCATGTGCAGGCTTCCGGTTGTGAATGTGGGTTCCACGTTATCAGATAATATTATTTGCCTTTAACACCTTGTGCAGTTCCGGCAGCTGACATACGGTGTCCGCAATCGCCGTGAATTTAGGGGTGTTCTCGGCAAACCATGCGTGACGAGGCCCCCAGGTGCGCGCCACCGTAATATACACATCCAGCAGCGTCAGCCTTTCCCCCAGCGCGAACGGGGCAGCCTTGAGCTGGCTTTCGAACCACAAATAGAGGGATTTCCGGTATTCGATGCAGCTTTTTTGCAGCTGTTCCGGCTCATCCGGCACCCAGCGTTCGGGATAGTCTGCATAGGTAAACGTGGGATAGACGTTGGCCACAAACCAGATGAGCAAACGCTGAAACTGCTGACGCTCTGCCTGCCCCACGGGTGGAGCAAGATCGGGACACCGGTCGAGCACCATCAGGGCAATCGCCGCCGTTTCGGTCATGATCGCGCCGTTTTCGAGTTCCAGCGTGGGTACCTGACACAGCGGGTTGAGCTTTTGCAGCAATTCACGCTGCGGGCCGGGCTGGTCAAACCCGTCAACGTTGATAAATTGATAAGGGATATCAGCCAGGGTCAGCATCACTTCACCGATCGCCGAGCCCCAGCCGGGTACGCCATAGAGTTTAATCATGTTGCCCCCCTCGGGAATGAAAACCCTAAGTGTAGAGCACCCTTAGTAGGTTATCCCAGGCGGGTTGACCTCCGATTGCGTCACCGCTTCGCCCTGCTCGCCCCAGCGCGCCAGCACCTTCTGGTACTCTCCGCGCTCAATCGCACCGTTCAGCGCGGCCTGCAGCGCGTAAACCAGTTGATTGCCTTTTTTGGTCGTGGTGGCGACATAAGCTTTCTTCGGCCCTAAACCGACCACGCGGGTTTTGCCGGTGAGCGCCGCTTTGTAAGCTGAAACCGACTGAGGGCCAAAGAACACATCTGCCCTGCCGGACTGGATATAGAGATTGCCCGAGGCATCGTCGTGGAGATAGACCGGGAGCGCGGGCGCCCGCCCCGCCTTTTTGTTCTCTTCATTCCAGCCCAGCAGGATGCGCTCCTGATTGGTGCCAGAGCCAACAATCACCCTTTTCCCGGCCAGATCTGCCGCGCTTTTGATTGACTTAATCTCGCTGGTCGATTTCACCGAAAACGCCAGCGAATCGACGCGGTAGGTCGCAAAATCAAACTTCTCTTTACGCTGTTCGGTCACAGCAATGTTCACCAGCGCCACGTCGTAGCGCCCGGAAGCGATCCCCAGCGGCCAGTCTTCCCACGCCGTCGGCACCAGCTTTAGCTTCAGCCCCAGGCTGCCCGCCAGCAGGCGAGCAATATCCGGGTCGCTGCCAATCCGCGTGCGGTTATCGCTGGCCAGCAGCGCCAGCGGCGGGGAGTTCAGCATCGAGACGGCGACCGTCAGCGTACCCGGCTCAACGAATTTATAACCGGCGGGGATCTTCGCCACGGCCTGCCGATCCACCGTCACCGGCAGCGGCTGTTCGTTGGCTTTCAGATCGATGCTGGCGTGGCTCGCCGTCGTAAAAAGTAGCCCCGCCAGAAGTCCGTATTTCATCTGCGCTCCTTACAGCACTTTTGACAAGAACTGGCGCGTTCGCGCGTGTGACGGACGGTTTAACACCTCGTCACTGCTGCCCTGCTCGACAATTTTTCCGTCGACCATAAACACCACCTGATCCGCCACTTCCCGGGCAAAGCCGATCTCGTGAGTGACCACCACCAGCGTAGTGCCGGAGCGGGCCAGTTTTTTGATAACATCCAGCACTTCCCCCACCAGCTCCGGATCCAGCGCCGAGGTGGGTTCATCAAACAGCATCACGCGTGGACGTAACGCCAGCGCGCGGGCAATGGCAATACGCTGCTGTTGCCCGCCGGAAAGATGCCGGGACCAGGCATCGGCTTTATCCCGCAGTCCGACCACATCCAGCAGGCTGTACGCTCTTTCCACCGCCTCTTTTTTGCTGAGCTTTTTATGCGCGATGGGCGCCTCAATCAGGTTTTCCAGCACCGTGAGGTGCGGAAAGAGGTTGAAGTTCTGAAAAACGTAGCCCACGTTGACGCGCTGCTTGAGGATCTCTTTCTCCTTCAGCTCGTAGAGCTTGTCGCCCTGACGACGGTAGCCAATGTAGTCACCGTCAATCTGAATAAAGCCTTCGTCGACGCGCTCCAGGTGGTTAATGGTGCGCAGCAGCGTCGATTTGCCCGACCCGGACGGCCCGAGAATGACCGTCACGGAACCGGGCGGGATCTCAAGCGAAACGTTGTCGAGCGCCTTATGGCGTCCAAAATACTTGCTGACGCCGGTAATCAAGATATGTCCTTCAGGAGAGGCTTGCATGGATAGGCTCCTGTGCTGTCGTGGTGGTGACGGAACGGATACGACGAGCGGCACGGTTCTGATTAACCGCAGAGCGACGTTCGCTGCGGGCAAGCGCGCGTTCAACACCGTACTGGATAGCGGACAGGACGGTGGTGATCGCCAGGTACCACGCGGCACCGACCATCAGCAGCGGGATCACCTCCTGCGTGCGGTTGTAGATCATCTGGATGGTATAAAACAGCTCCGGCATCGCCAGGACGTACACCATCGCCGTGCCCTTGGCGAGGCTGATGATTTCATTGAAGCCCGACGGCAGAATAGTGCGCAGCGCCTGAGGCAAAATAATGCGGACCGTGCGGCGCCAGGCCGGCAGGCCGAGCGCGGCGGCGGCCTCATACTGCCCGTGATCGACCCCGAGGAATCCGCCGCGAACGATCTCGGCAGTATAGGCGCTCTGCACCAGGGTTAACCCCACCACGGCGGTAGAGAACTGCCCCAGCACGTTGATAGTTTCAAAGCTGCCCCAGGTGATGCCGGTGAACGGCACGCCGAGAGAGAGCGTGTCGTAGAGATAGGAAAAGTTGTACAGGATAATCAGTACGACGATCAGCGGCAGCGAGCGAAACAGCCAGATGTAGGCCCACGCCAGGCTGCTCAGCAGCCAGGAAGAAGAGAGTCTCGCCAGGGCCAGCATGCCGCCAAACACCACGCTCAGCGCGGTACCGATCAGCGTCAGCAGCAGGGTCTGCCCGACGCCTTCGAGGATCACCGGGTCGAAGAACCAGCGGGCGAACACCGCCCACTCCCAGCGCGGGTTAAAGGCGACTGACTGAATCACGACCGCCAGGACAAACAGCGCCACCGCGGCGCCGACGGCCCGCAGCGGATAACGCGCCGGGACCACCTTAATGGTTTCAACGTTGCTCATCGTCGTTCCTCATGCGGTTTTACTGAACGCTTCGCGTACCAGCGTTTTAGTGAATCGCAGCCGACCGTCAAACGGCGGCTGGCTGTACTCTTCCGGATCGCGGTTCAGATCGAACTGCGCCTGATAGCCCTGGCTGAGATAGAGCCTGACCGCTTCCGGCTGGCGAAAGCCGGTTGTCAGGTAGATCTGACTGTACCCTGCCAGCACCGCCCTGCGCTCAAGCTCCTGCACCACGCGCCCGGCAAGCCCCTGCTGACGCAGGGTTTTATCCGTCCAGATGCGTTTGATTTCTGCGGTGCGTTCGTCGAACGGTTTGTACGCGCCGGTGGCGATAATCTTCCCGTCGCGCTCCAGGACGATAAACAGCCCCTGCGGCGCTAAATACCACTCGGTGAGCTCCACTTCCGCGTCTTTAGAGAAGTAGTCCCCGTAGCGGGCCGCATATTCCCCGAACAGCCCCTCGATAATGGGCTGAAGCTCGGCATCTTCCGGTGAAACATCACGAAATCGTTCGCTCATCACGCCTCCTTAATCGCCCAGGCCTGCCGGGTTCACTTCTGACTGAGGAATGCGCTCAACCCCTTCACCCCAGCGGTTCAGCACTTTGTCGTAATCGCCGTTTTTGATGACGCCGTTCAGCGCGGTTTGCACCGGCTCAACCAGCCCGCTGCCTTTCTTCAGCGTGACCGCGATGTGCGCAGCCTTCGGCCAGCCGCCGTCGACGCTGCCCACCAGTTTGGTTTTTCCGTTCAGCGCCGCTTTCCATGCGCCAATCACGTTCGGACCAAAGTAGGCATCCGCGCGCCCGGACTGCAGCGCCAGGGTTTGGGCCGCATCGTCTTTGGTGTAGATCGGGGTAAAGGGCTTCAATCCTTTCTTCAGATTTTCAGCATTCCATGCCAGCAGGATGGCCTCCTGATTGGTGCCGGAGCCGACGATAATCCGCAGCCCGGCGATGTCTTCCGCCTTCTGCAGCGACGTAATCGGGCTGGTGGATTTCACATAAAAGCCGAGGGAGTCCTTCCGGTAGGTGGCGAAATCAAACTTCTCTTTACGCTCTTTGGTAACGGTGATGTTGCTGATGGCCGCATCGTATTTCCCGGACGCCACGCCCAGGGGCCAGTCTTCCCAGGAGGTTGGCACCACGTTCAGCTCCAGCCCCAGGCTGTCGGCGACCAGACGGGCGACGTCAACCTCGCTTCCCAGCAGCGTTTTGTTGTCGTCGGAGAAAACCGTCAGCGGCGGTTGATTGAGGCCCGCCACCGCCACGGTAAATTTCCCCGGCACGGCAAAGCGATAGTCTTTCGGCAGCTGTGCCACCGCATCATTGTTTTTGGCGGTATTAATCGGCGTTTTATTGGCCTCAATGCTCACGCCGGTGCCGTTAATATTGACGTTCTCTGCCCAGACGGCAGGGGTAAAAGCCAGCGCGAGCGCCAGAACAAGCGATGATTTCTGCATAGCGGGGTTCTCTTTTATTGTTGTGTGTACTGGTTTTTCGGTTGGTCTAAGCCAAGGCTTTCGCGCAGCGTGGTGCCCGGGTAGTCGGAACGGAACAGGCCGCGGGCCTGCAGAACAGGTACCACCTGGTCAACAAAGCGCGGGAAGGTGTCCGGCGTGCCGCCCTGAATGATGAAGCCGTCTGCGGCATAGCCTTCGAACCAGGCCTGCAGACCATCGGCTACCTCTTCCGGCGTACCGGAAAAACGCGGACGCGGCGAAGCGGCTTCAAGGGCCACCTGACGCAGGGTTAAGTTGCGCTCTCGGGCATTACGCTTAATTTCATCGGTGGTGCTGCGGAAGCTGTTTTTGCCTAAGTCGCCGATATCCGGGAACGGCTCGTCGAGCGGATACTGGCTGAAATCGTGATGTTCAAAATAGCGTCCGAGGTAATTGAGGGCGTCGTTAATCGACACCAGCGCCGCCGTGGTCTGGTACTGATTTTCCACGTCATCGGCGTCTTTACCCACAATCACGCTGACGCCCTGGAAAATATGGAGATCCGAGGCGCGGCGACCGTTTGTTTCCAGCTGCTGTTTTACGTCCTGATAAAAGGCTTTTGCCTCGTCGAAGGTCTCGTGGTGGGTGAAAATGGCGTCGGCATGTTTCGCCGCCAGTTTTTTCCCGTCGTCCGACGCCCCGGCCTGAAAGACAATCGGGCGACCCTGCGGCGTGCGGCCAATATTCAGCGGACCGGCGACCTGGAAGAAGTCACCGTGGTGATCGAGCGTATGCAGTTTGGCCGGGTCAAAAAATTGACCGCTCTCTTTGTTGCGGATAAACGCGTCGCCTTCCCAGGAATCCCACAGCCCTTTCACCACGTCGAGATACTCATCCGCAATCCGGTAGCGCAGCGCGTGTTCGGGGTGTTTTTCTCGGGAAAAGTTCTTCGCCGACCCTTCCAGCGGCGAGGTCACCACGTTCCAGCCCGCACGACCGTTACTGAGGTGATCGAGGCTGGCAAACTGGCGCGCCGTGGTGAAGGGCTCGCTGTAGGAGGTGGATAAGGTTCCCACCAGTCCCAGGCGCGAGGTGATGCTGGCCAGTGCGGAAAGCACGGTTAACGGTTCAAAACGATTCAGAAAATGAGGGATCGATTTCTCGTTAATATAGAGACCGTCGGCCACAAAGAGAAAATCGAGCTTACCTTCCTCGGCCTTTAACGCCGTCGCTTTCACGAAGTCGAAATTAATACTGGCGTCGGCGATCGCCGCAGGATGGCGCCACGCGGACATATTTCCGGATGCACCATGCAGAATGGTGCCCAGCCGCAGTTGTCGGGTTGCAGACATATTTACCTCTCCTGAATTAAACGTGTTGCAGGGCTTTTTCCGCAAGCTGTGCAAAATAGCGGGCAGCGGGCTCAATCAGCGCTTCATCCGGGTTGAAGGCCGGATGATGTAAACCATACGGGCTGTTGCTGCCAATGCTGACAAACGCGCCGGGAACTGACTGCAAATAGACCGCAAAATCTTCCCCGCCCATATGCAGTTCCGCGTGCCGGGTTTCATATCCGGCGTCACGCGCGACCGAGGTGGCAAAATCGGCCCAGCGCTCATCGTTCACCAGCGCGGTGGGCCCGGCATACCAGGTGATATCAATCTGCGCGCTAAAGGCGCTGGCAAACCCGGCGGCGATTTCACCCACGCGGGCTTTCACATTCTGCTGCACTTCCGTGCGATGGGTGCGCAGCGTGCCTTCCAGCTCGACGCTTTCCGGCAGCACGTTCCAGGTGTTACCGCCCGCGATGCGGGTCACGCTCAGCACCACCGAATCCAGCGTGTTGACGTTGCGGCTGGCGACGCTTTGCAGCGCCGTCACCAGCTGGCTTGCCAGCACAATGGCGTCGTTGCCTTCGTGAGGACGCGCGGCGTGCGCGCCTTTACCGGTAATGCGGATCACAAAGCGATCGACGTTGGCATAGAACGGCCCGCCGCGCGTGGCGAACTCACCGACCGGCAGGCCGGGCTCGTTGTGCATGCCGAAGATTGCGCTGACATCGCGCAGGGCACCGGCACGCACCATGCTCTTCGCACCGCCAAAGTTCTCTTCGGCAGGCTGAAACAGGATCCGCACCCGGCCGTTTAGCGAGGCTTCCCGCTCTTTCAGCTTTAACGCGGCGCCGAGGATCACGCTGGTGTGGATATCGTGTCCGCAGGCGTGCATTACGCCTGCACGCTGCGAGCTGAACGGCACGCCGCTGCGCTCTTCAATCGGCAGGGCATCAATATCCGCCCGTAGCGCAATCAGTTTGCTGCCCGAGCCGATTTCCGCCACCAGCCCGGTCGACAGGTCGTAAGGCTGCAGGGTAATCCCGGCATTCGTCAGCCACTGGCGCAGGCGCGTTGTGGTCTCCACTTCCTGGCCGGACAGCTCCGGGTTCTGGTGCAGTTCGCGACGCCAGGCAATCAGCTGTTCGCCAAAGCTCATACGGTGACCTCCTTGTTAAGACGCGCCTCGGCCAGCAGACGCAGCGACGCGACGCGCGTTGCTCCCTCCGCCACCGGCGTGTCGATTATAAATTCGTCAATGCCCCACTGCTGATGCAGCGCGTTGAGCTGTTCCACTACCGACTCAGCGGTGCCCGCCAGCAGCGACTGCGCGCGACGTGCGATGCGCACCGGCTCGCTGCCCGCCTGCCGCGCAAACGCGTAGGCCTGCTCTTCGCTGGCCACGGTGACACGCTGTCCGTTTGCCAGCTCAACGCCCCACACTTCGACCTTCTGCGCCAGCGCGTCTGCCTCGGCCTGCGTCGGCGCGACGATCGCCTGTACCGCCACAATCACGTTCCGCGCGCTATTCTTACGCCAGGTCGAAACCACCTCGCGCAGCAGGTCCGGATCGCCGTTCAGGTGCGCGGCAAACACAAAGTTCCAGTCGAGCCCGGCGGCCAGCAGCGCGCTATCGATACTCGCGCCCAGCAGGAAACCCTCAGCAGGCGACGGCGGCAGCGGCGTGGCGCGGACGGCCTCTTCATTTGACTGATGCTCAGGACGGATCCAGCGATCGAGCTGGGCCAGCTGTTCTGCAAAGCTGCCCTTTTCCTGTTGATTCAGGCCCTGCTGCAGCGCGCGGGTTGAGAGCGGTAATCCGCCGGGGGCTTTCCCGACGCCGAGATCGACGCGGCCAGGCGCCAGCGCGGCCAGCACGTTGAAATTCTCAGCGACTTTATAAGGGCTGTAGTGCTGGAGCATCACGCCGCCAGAGCCAACGCGAATGCGCGTGGTCTGTCCGAGGATCCAGGCAATCAGCAGCTCCGGCGAAGGGCTGGCAAGCTGTGGGGTGTTGTGGTGTTCGGCAATCCAGAAGCGGTGATAGCCCAGATTTTCTGCCTGCTGCGCCAGCGCCAGGGTACGCGCCAGCGCATCGGCAGCCGTTTCGTTTTCAGCGATGGGGCTTTTATCCAGAATGCTGATTCGCCATGACATGTTGCGTTCTCGTTTGACTTAACATGTCGACATTATTAAAGGCGCATTTCACCACTGAGAAACAATTAATTTACATTTAGTTTGCCGGAAATCAGATATATAAAACCATGCTAAGAATAAGACTTTAAGGAGGCGATCAGAGTTTCCACCTGCTCCCGACGGGTAATGCGGACGAAGCGAATATGGCTGTATTGCGGGTTTTGCAGATCGGCTTCATAGCGCGTGCGGTTATTACGCCAGGTTTTGATCGTCCAGATGATAATGGATTCTCTGCTGAAGAACGCGCGCCGGAAACTCTCTTTATTTCCCGTTCCGGGCCAAAGCTCGTGTTTATGCCAGGCCCGTTTTATTGCTCGGGTAACCGCCTGCCTGAGGGTGCGGGCAAACCCATAATCCACCCACACCACCACGTCTACATTGCGCCATTTCACCGGTCGCGTACGGTTGTAGTTTCCGTCGAGCACCCAGTCTGGCGAAGCCTGTAGCGCCTGCTCCAGCTTTTCCTGAAACTCATCGTCCGGCGTGCCCTGCCAGTCAGCCTGCCAGTAGAGTCTGTCCATCTCGATACAGGGAATAGACAGCGCGGTCGCAATCTGCTTCGCCAGCGTGCTTTTTCCGCTCCCGCTGGTTCCGATGACGTTAATTTTCACCTCAGCCTCACTGTGTTAACGAAAACTGACCAAATGATAGCGTTTTCATCCTGTTAACGAAACGCTATTTCAGCATGACAATTTTTCCAGAGTGACGATCTCCCTCTTGCAGTTTGGGTTATGTCATTTATTTGCATCGCCATCCAAAAATGCCCCTGAAAATATTTTCATTTTTATTACATCCGACAAAATTAACAGATTAAAAATAATGAACGGTGGGTATTTCAGACTGTCAGAATTTCAGAGAGAATATGAACAAGACAGTTATAAAAAATAATCACCCTCATCTTGCCGGAGCATTTTCCGGATGTTTTTTATTCTTGCACATCACCATGGAGTTACTCATGAGGCGTAACACTCCCGTTACACAAAACGAGTATTTACTTAACGATGGTTCGACGTTAATGTCGACCACCGATACAAAAAGTCATATTACCTACGCTAATTCCGCTTTTATTGAAGCCAGCGGATATAAAGAAGAGCATCTTTTGGGCGAGCCGCATAACCTCATCCGCCATCCCGACATGCCTGCCGAAGCGTTTGGCGACATGTGGTTTACCCTGCAGCAAGGTGAGACCTGGACCGGGCTGGTGAAGAATCGTCGTCATAATGGCGATCACTACTGGGTGCGAGCAAACGTGACGCCGGTCTGGCAGGGCGGCTCCCTGACGGGCTATATTTCCGTGCGAAATAAACCCACACGCGAGGAGATTGCGGCCAGTGAAAAACTCTATACAAAAGTGCGTAATAACGAATTAAAACATTACCGTTTTTATAAAGGATTGCTGGTTCGACGCGGTTTATTTTCATTTATCTCGCTCTTTAAATGTCTCAGCACCAGTAAACGAATCCATCTTGGTATTGCGACGACGGCGTTACTCTCCTGTCTGGCCGTGTATTTATTTCCTGATAAATTTGTGCAATCGGCAAGTCTGGTGCTGCTGTTTACTTCCCTGGGTTATTATCTTCATGCGCAGATCGCCAGTCCGTTAAAATCCATTGTGCAACAGATGCAGCGCGTGGTTTCAGGACGTAAAACGGACTATTACCATTTTGACAGGATCGATGACATCGGGCTGATGATGCGCCTGGTGAATCAATCAGGTTTGAACCTGAATTCGCTGGTTGACGATGTCGGGGCGCAAATCAGCGGAATTAGCACCATCAGCCAGCAGGTTGCCAAAGAAGGTGCGGCGCTACAGACGCGCTCTGAAGAAACAGCAGACTTTCTGCAGCAAACCGCGTCGGCAGTAGAAGAGATTGCCAGCGCGGTGAAGCAGACGGCTGAAACCGCGAACGAGGCGATCCAGATGGCCGATCGCACCAGCGACAGCGCACACCGCGGTGAAGCGATGATGAAAGAGACCATCGGTATGATGCAGTCCGTGTCGCAGGATAACAGCCAGATCGTTGATATTATCAGCGTTATCGATCGCATTGCCTTCCAGACCAACATTCTTGCGCTGAACGCTGCCGTTGAAGCGGCGCGTGCGGGTGAAGCCGGGCGCGGTTTTGCCGTGGTGGCGGCTGAGGTGCGTAATCTTGCGCAGCACTCCGCGACGGCGGCGAAAGAGATCAAAGCGCTGATCGAGAAAAACGTCGCCAGCGTCAACGCTGGCGTGGAGAAAGTGGAACAGACCGAAACGCAGCTGACGGTTATGATCGACAACGTGCTGCGGGTCTCCTCCCTGATTAAGGAGATCGGCCACGCCACGCAGGAGCAAACCCAGGCGCTGACGCTCATCAACGCATCCATCTCCCGTATCGGCGCAATGACCCACAACAATACGGGGATGGTGGATAACGTCACTCACGCCGCGAATCACCTGACGGAGCGCACGACGCGCCTTAAGCAGGCGATTGCCGTTTTTGGCGGTTAGCCGTTCGGGGTCTGTGAAGCCTGAGATTATTTTTGTGCGTTATCGCAGATCCGTCACCCGCCTGTTACCGTTTCATGTTAACGGCGGGTGCTCTGAGGTAACCCCAATTTATACCATCTGGTAATAATTAAGATATTCTGATGATTAAATAATCAACCTCGCGATTGTTTTGACTAAAAACTCATCACGATTCAGCGTGTTGTGATCCCCGTCTGCTCTGACCACACGATTTCCTTCGACGTGCATCACTTTCGGCACGGTTATATTTTGCGTCGCTTATGAATTGCAGGTAGGATGCCTCGCCATGTTTCGCCTTATCCATACGCAGAATGACTGGGAAGGCGACATGTGTTTGCGCAGAAGCAATCGTTTGTATTGCGCTCTGCCAGGCAGGACTATCACGATAATGGTTCAGACAGGCAAACAGGTAACTCAATGAAAACAAGCAATAAAAGCGCAGCCGATCATCACGCTGCTAAACGTCGCTGGTTGAACTCCCACGAAGAGGGCTACCACAAAGCGATGGGCAACCGTCAGGTTCAAATGATCGCCATCGGCGGCGCTATCGGAACGGGTCTGTTTTTAGGTGCTGGTGCACGCCTGCAGATGGCTGGCCCGGCTCTCGCCCTGGTCTATCTGGTGTGCGGGATCTTCTCTTTCTTCATTCTACGCGCGCTGGGCGAACTGGTACTGCATCGCCCTTCCAGCGGCAGCTTCGTCTCTTATGCCCGTGAATTCCTCGGTGAAAAAGCCGCTTACGTTGCGGGCTGGATGTACTTCGTCAACTGGGCAATGACCGGTATCGTCGATATCACCGCCGTAGCGCTGTATATGCACTACTGGGGCGCGTTTGGCGATGTGCCACAGTGGGTCTTTGCGCTTGGCGCGCTGGCGATTGTCGGCACCATGAACATGATCGGCGTGAAGTGGTTCGCGGAGATGGAGTTCTGGTTTGCGCTGGTAAAAGTACTGGCCATCGTGGTGTTCCTGGTCGTGGGTACCGTCTTCCTGGGCAGCGGCAAGCCGCTGGACGGCAATGCCACCGGCTTCCACCTGATAACCGATAACGGTGGATTCTTCCCGCACGGTCTGCTGCCTGCGCTGGTGCTGGTTCAGGGCGTCGTGTTCGCCTTCGCCTCCATCGAACTGGTGGGTACCGCAGCAGGTGAATGTAAAGACCCGCAGACCATGGTGCCAAAAGCCATTAATAGCGTGATCTGGCGTATCGGTCTGTTCTACGTCGGTTCCGTGGTGCTGCTGGTTCTGCTGCTCCCGTGGACTGCCTATCAGGCGGGTCAGAGTCCGTTCGTGACCTTCTTCTCTAAGCTGGGCGTGCCTTACGTTGGCAGCATCATGAACATCGTGGTCCTGACCGCGGCGCTCTCCAGCCTGAACTCCGGCCTTTACTCTACCGGTCGTATCCTGCGCTCCATGTCCATGGGCGGTTCTGCGCCAAAGTTCATGTCGAAGATGAGCAAGCAGCACGTGCCGTACGCCGGTATTCTGGCTACGCTGGTGGTCTATGTCTTCGGCGTGTTCCTGAACTATCTGGTGCCGTCTCAGGTATTCGAAATCGTTCTGAACGTGGCGGCACTCGGGATTATCGCGTCCTGGGGCTTTATCGTGGTCTGCCAGATGCGTCTGCGCAAAGCGATTAAAGAAGGCAAAGCCGCTGACGTCAGCTTTAAGCTGCCTGGCGCGCCGGTGACCTCCTGGCTCACCCTGCTCTTCCTGTTCAGCGTGCTGGTGCTGATGGCGTTCGACTACCCGAACGGCACCTACACCATCGCGACCATTCCGCTGCTGGCCGTGCTGCTTATTGCGGGCTGGTTCGGCGTGCGTAAACGCGTTCATGAAATTCACAGCACCGCGCCGGTTCATCCTGATGATGAAAAACACGACGCGCCGCTGGTGGAAGAAACCTCGCGTTAAGCATCCGGTAAGCATTAAAAAGGGAAGGCAAATGCCTTCCCTTTTTTTATCTTACAGCGCGATACGAATGACATCGTCAGGCTGGGTGGCTTCCTGCTGGCGGGTGGATTTTTGCTTCACCGTCACGTACAGGGTTTTGCCATCCGCAGAGAGCGCCAGGCTGTTCGGGTAGACCGGCGTGTCGAACGTTTTAGTCACCTTATACGTTTTCGCATCTATCACGCTCACCTTGCCGGCTTCACGGTGCGTCACATAGGCTTCATTGCGGGCCGGGTTAAACAGGACCGCCAGGGATTCCGGCGCGGCTATTTTCGCGATCACGCTGCCGTCTTTCAGGCTCACCACCAGCACTTCCGGCTGCTTTGAATCAGTCAGGAACGCACGCTGACCGGCTGTGTCGAGGCTCAGGTTCAGGTAGAAGTGCTCTTTCCCGTCATCCTGCACTTTTTTACGGCTCAGGATTTTGTTCGTGACCGTATCAATGGTTAACAGCTCGCCGTCCGCATTCGTGGTGTACAGACGTTTAGCCTGCGCATCCAGCGCAAGGCCAGTGCTGTAAGTACCGGTCCTGGCAATGGTCTCTTTTAGCTTCAGCGTGGCGCCATCCACCACCCAAATCACGCTCTCTTTACCGACACCGGTGATGTAAATGGTGTTGCTCGCGTCGTCCGCCACCAGCTGGCGCGGCTGCAGCGGTTTGACGGTTTCGCTGCGTTGACGCCCGTCCAGCACCAGCCGCCCTTTTACGTCACCCGTTTTAGCATCAATCGCGGTTACCGCGCCGTTGATCGTATTGCCGAACCACAGCGTTTGGGTCGCATTGTCAATGGTGGCACCAAAGGGCTTGAGATCGCTATGGATCGCCTGCGTCACGTCCAGCGTGACCGGATCAAGACGGTAGACAACTCCGCCCTTATCGGTTTTACGGCTTTGCGAGGTCGCCACCCACAGCGCATTCTCCTGCTGGCTGACCGCCATTTCATACGCCCCTTTGCCCACCGCTTTACGCAGCACCTCTTCGGCGGCATGCACCTGGAACGTCCCGGCAAGCAGTAAAGTGGCAGACAGCAGTGACAGGCTCAGACGCGGTGAGCACAGATGACGTAAAGACATAACAATTCCTTTTCTGAAAAGTGGGGTTGGGCTGACATCACTTCCGGCAGACAACGTCATGGCATTGCCTTTTGATAATGAGAATAGTAATCATTAATGTGTTAAATGTGGAGTTTTTCTTTCCCGCTTCGCCTTCCATTAACGCAATGTGCGGTTATAGTTTTCAAAACTTTTACAAAACCTTTAACATATATGGACATGTTCCATTTGGTTCGTTTATACACCACAACCGGTTTTATTCATGAAAATCATTTCTGCCCGTAAGGCTTCTCTCCCGCTGCTGCTGGTTCCTGTTATTTTTGCGCCGCTCACCGCAATGAGCGCGGAAGAACAAACCATGATCGTCAGCGCCACGCCGCAAACCGTATCGGAACTCGATACCCCGGCAGCGGTCAGCGTCGTTAATGGCGATGACATGCGCCAGGCCGCGCCGCGCATCAACCTGTCTGAATCTCTTGGCAGCGTACCCGGGCTGCAAATTCAGAACCGTCAGAACTATGCCCAGGATCTCCAGCTTTCGATGCGCGGATTTGGCGCTCGCTCAACCTTCGGGGTGCGCGGTATCCGTATGTACGTCGACGGTATCCCTGCAACCATGCCGGACGGACAGGGCCAGACCTCCAACATCGATCTTTCCAGCGTGGAGAGCGTTGAAGTGCTGCGCGGCCCCTTCTCTGCCCTGTACGGCAACGCCTCCGGCGGCGTGATTAACATCAACACCCAGACCGGGCAGCAGCCGCCGACCATTGAAGCAAGCAGCTATTACGGCAGCTACGGTACCTGGCGCTACGGCATGAAAGCCACCGGCGCGATGGGTGATGGCACCCACGCGGGCGATGTGGATTACACCGTTTCCACCACCCGTTTCACCACCAAAGGCTACCGCGACCACAGCGGCGCGCGGAAAAATCTCGCTAACGCCAAACTGGGCGTGCGCATTGACGACGTCAGCAAGCTGACGCTGATTTTCAACAGCGTGGACATGAAGGCCAACGATCCGGGCGGGCTGAGCTATCAGGAGTGGCAGAACAATCCGCGTCAGTCTCCGCGCGGCGACCAGTACAACACCCGCAAGACCATCAAGCAGACCCAGGCCGGTCTGCGCTACGATCGCCAGCTCAGCGCTCAGGACGACCTGAGCGTGATGATGTACGCCGGCGAGCGTGAAATGACGCAGTACCAGTCGATTCCGTATCAGCCGCAGCTAAAAGCCACTCACTCCGGCGGGGTGATTGATATGCAACGCCACTATCAGGGCGTGGATACCCGCTGGACGCACCGCGGCGAGCTGCTGGTACCGGTGACTTTTACCACGGGTCTGAACTACGAAAACCTGAGTGAAGATCGTCGCGGATACGAGAACTTCGCGATGAGCAACGGCGTGCCGGACTACGGGGTCAAAGGCGATAAACGTCGCGACGAACGCAACCTGATGTGGAACGTTGACCCTTACCTGCAAACGAGCTGGCAGCTGACGCAGAAACTCTCTGTTGATGCGGGGGTGCGCTACAGTTCGGTCTGGTTTGATTCCAACGATCATTACGTTACGCCGGGCAACGGCGATGACAGCGGTGACGCGAGCTATCACAAATGGCTTCCGGCCGGTTCCGTGAAGTATGCGGTGACGGACGGATGGAACCTCTACGCTGCCGCAGGGCGTGGATTCGAAACGCCTACTATCAACGAACTCTCCTATCGCGCCGATAACCAGGGAGGCCTCAACATTGGGCTGCAGCCGTCCACCAACAATACGTATGAAGTGGGCAGCAAAACCCGAATCGGCAACGGCCTGCTGACGGCGGCGTTGTTCCGCACCGATACGGATGACGAGATCGTGGTGGACTCCAGTTCAGGCGGCCGCACAACCTATAAAAATGCCGGGAAAACTCGTCGTCAGGGTGTGGAAGTTTCCCTCGATCAGCAGTTTGCTGAGAACTGGAAGCTGAAGATGGCGTGGACGTATCTGGATGCCACCTACAGGACTAACGTCTGCAGCGACGCAGACTGTAACGGTAACCGGATGCCGGGTATTGCCCGCAATATGGGGTTCGCCTCGTTTGGCTGGCAGCCGGAGGAAGGCTGGTACGCGGGCACGGACGTGCGTTACATGAGCGATATCATGGCCGACGACGAGAATACGGCGAAAGCGCCGTCGTATACGGTGGTCGGGCTGAACACAGGGTATAAATTCAACTACGGCAGCTGGGGCATGGACGTCTTTGGCCGCGTCGATAACCTGTTCGATAAAGAGTACGCGGGCTCGGTTATTGTCAACGAGTCTAACGGTCGTTATTACGAGCCTGCACCAGGCCGTAACTACGGAGTCGGGCTGTCGGTCTCTTATCGCTTCGAGTAAGCTAAAAGAAAAGTTTATTTGATTAATGAAATAACGCTCCTGATGGCAATAAACCATCAGGAGTTATTCACCGGATAAATAATTAGGTGCGAAATATAGTCGCCCTGCTAAATAATCTCTTAGTTAAAATATTGTCGCTGTAAAAGCAAATTCGCTTCATCAATCACCTTATCAATCGCCTTCTGGCAGGCAACAACATCTCTTCTCTCAAGGGCGGAAAGGAGTTCGTCATAGTGATATGTCGAGGCTTTGATATCGTTAAGCTCCTGATGCAGATAGTTCATACAGGGCCCGATGCGCACCCAGAGCTGCTCAATTAATGCATTAAGCGTAGGCATTTCCGCATACTGATACAGCGTAAACCGGAAGACGCGATTCGCATGCAACGCCTGCTGGACGTTCCCGTTGCGCATGGCCTCATGGAAGGCCTCCGACAATTTGCGCAACGCCTCCAGTTTGCTATCAGACATATTCCGACAGGCTGCGGCAACCGCCATTGGCTCAAGCTGTTTTCTTATGGCGTTAATCTCGTTATAGCGCTCCAGCGTAACCTCCGGAACCAGAAATGCCTGCGCGGGCGTAGCGTGTAATGCCCCTGATGACACCAGGCGCAAAAGCGCCTCGCGAACAGGGGTAATACTGGTTCCTAATTTATCGGCAATTTCTTTCGTAATCAGTCGTGCCCCAGGTTTGAGTGAGCCTGTAATTAACGCTCCTTTCAAACTGTGTTCAACCTGCATAGTAAGGCTAACCCTTTGGGCTTTTTCTAAGTGATCCAAATCAAGCATGTGGAATTCCTGTAGCTAAAACTTAATGCTATTTTTAAACGCCAGTTTTAATAAAACGGCGCTGGTCCGATATATCCTGTATCGTCATGCCTGGTGGTGGGAAGTACGTAAAAACAGCAAAAAAAGCAAATTTTGTTTTTTTATCGTTTTCGGGCTCATCCGGGATGATGGCGCGAAAAGCTATGTCCAGTAATTAAAGACAATATATCGTATCTTCACAAATAAATATGGCGGGAAACCCCGCCATATTGCTGTTTATTTATTGTCACTCGCGACGCGAATCACGACTTTGCCGAAGTTTCGTCCTTCCAGCAGGCCAATCAGCGCCTCGGGGGCGTTCTCCAGCCCGTCCGTTACCTGTTCGCGATAGTGGATTTTCCCCTCCTGCACCCAGCGCCCCATCTCTTCCTGGAACTCCTTAATGCGGTGCCCGTAATCCTGTCCGATGATAAAGCCCTGCATACGAATGCGTTTCTTCAGGAGGGTCGCCATCAGGAGCGGCAGGCGATCCGGCCCCTCGGGCAAGCCCGTCGCATTGTAGCCGCTTACCAGACCGCATACCGGCACGCGCGCGGAGGTATTGAGTAACGGCAGCACGGCGTCAAATACTTTTCCGCCAACGTTTTCATAATAGACATCAATTCCTTTCGGGCAGGCGTGCTTCAGCTGGTCGGCAAAATCGGCCGCGTGATGATCCAGACACAGGTCAAACCCAAGAACCTCAACGGCATGGCGGCATTTCTCTGCGCCACCGGCCACACCAACCACCCGACAACCCTTGATTTTGCCGATCTGCCCGACGGTCGCGCCAACCGGACCGGTTGCCGCAGCCACCACCAGCGTTTCACCCGCTTTCGGTTGCCCGATATCCAGCAGCCCCATATAGGCGGTAAAGCCCGGCATACCCAGTATCCCCAGCGACCAGGAAGGATGAGCCGGATTTTCGCCCAGCTTCACAAGGCCGCTGCCGTCCGAGAGGTCATACTCCTGCCAGCCGCTGTAGCCCAGCACCCATTCACCCGGTTTGAAATCGGGATGATTTGACTGCTCAACCCGGCTGACCGTTCCCCCCACCATCACCGCACCTAGCTCAACCGGCGGTGAATAGGATGGCGCATCGCTCATGCGCCCCCGCATGTACGGGTCCAGCGACAGCCAGACGGTACGAAGCAAAAGCTGCCCCTCAACAGGGGCTGGAACAGGCTGCGTTTCCAGACGAAAATTTTCCGCCACCGGCGCACCCTGAGGACGAGAGGCCAGCACCCAGCGGCGATTTTGCGAAACAGGTTGATTCATCAGGATCTCCTTCTGGTACAAATGTTATTACAGCCTGGCTCACGATCGGCGTTATCGCATTAGCATTACGAGCCGGACTGGTTAAGCCGTACAACCAGATAGATGCAGGTTTCATTCGTTTCGTTGATGAACCGGCAGTCATTTGGCGGCCCCAGTTCGAGACAGTCGCCGGCGTGCATTTCGTGGCGAGTGTCGCCCTCCTGAAACACCAGCTCACCGGACTGGAGCCAGATAAGCTGACGCGCCAGCGCGTAAGAAGATGCAGGCATCGGAACATCGCTGCCCGCAGGCAGTTCAACCTGAACAAGGTCGATGGGCAGATCGGTGCGGGGAGAAACATGGCGGCGCAGGTAGTGCGTCTGCGGATCGCGCCAGACGGGCTGGTTTGCAAGGCGCAGCAGCTTGCCTTCCTGCATCTCGGCCCGGGCAATCAGCGTGGACATGCTGATGCCAAACGCGCCAGACAGGCGGGCAAGCAAGGTGGCCGTCGGGCTACTGTCCCCGCGTTCAATCTTGTGGATCATGGCGCGGGAGACGCCTGCCCGGTCGGCCAGCTCGCTCAGGGACCACCCGCGAGACTCACGCTCCAGGCGAATTCTTGCGCTAATCCGTTGATTCATCGTGTCTGTTATGGTGTTCATGACGTCATACTATAGTGAATGAAGAGCATTTCAATGGGCTTTTGATAACAAAAAAATATGGCTTATGCCGTAGCGTTCGAGCTATACGGTTGTGTAATATCGTAGCCACAACGTAACACTATAGTGAACAACACACAGAGGTTTAATCATGATCGTTCGTCATGCCTGCAAAGAAGACTGCGCTGCGATAGGAGAGATTTACAACCACGCGGTGCTGCATACTGCCGCGATCTGGAACGATAAAACCGTCGATACCGATAACCGAATCGCCTGGTTTGAGGCACGCACTCTCGCGGGTTACCCGGTTCTGGTAAGCGAAGAAGACGGCGTGATTACCGGCTACGCCTCTTTCGGCGACTGGCGCGCCTTCGACGGTTTTCGTCATACGGTTGAGCACTCGGTCTACGTCCACCCGGAACATCAGGGAAAAGGCATTGGCCGCACGCTGATGATCGCGCTGATAAACGAGGCCCGCGCCATCGGTAAACACGTGATGGTGGCCGGGATTGAAGCGCAAAACCATGCCTCGATTCACCTCCACGAAACGCTCGGCTTTGTCATCACGGGGCAGATGCCGCAGGTGGGAACCAAGTTTGGCCGCTGGCTGGACTTAACCTTTATGCAGCTGCAGCTGGACGAGCGCAGCGAACCGGACGCAATCCCATGAATCAGTCGCTGACGCTGGCGTTTCTGGTGGCGGCGGGAATTGGTCTGGTGGTGCAAAACACCTTGATGGTGCGTATCACCCAGTCCTCCTCCACCATTCTCATCGCGATGCTGCTGAACTCCCTGGTCGGCATTGTGCTGTTTGTCAGCATTCTGCTGCTGAAACAGGGCGTCGCCGGGTTCAGCGAGCTGGCCGCAACGGTTCGCTGGTGGACGCTTATACCGGGGCTGCTGGGGTCGTTTTTCGTGTTTGCCAGCATCAGCGGATATCAGAACGTTGGCGCGGCGACGACCATCGCCGTGCTGGTGGCAAGCCAGCTGATTGGCGGGCTGGTGATGGACGTGCTAAGGAGCAATGGCATTCCGCTGCGCGCCCTGATTGGCCCGGTGTGCGGTGCGGTGATGCTGGTGGTCGGAGCCTGGCTGGTGGCGCGACGCCAGTTTTAAACGTTACAGTATGGTGCCGCCTTTCGTCAGCTGTTCCTCACGCGCGTTCATCTCCTCTTTATGCTGCTTACCGTGGTGCGAAATCGCGGTGCGCAGACGCTGCTGCTGGGTATAGCGATCTTCACGACTGAGCTCAGCATCATCGCTTAATTCGATCAGCAGCTCGTTCATGTGGGTAATCACGCTCTCTTCGATGGCGGCATCGACGCGGGCGATAACTTCATTTAAATGTGACATTGTCACTCCTTGTTATGTGCCCGGTAAGCGCAGCGCCACCGGGCAAACAATCAGTTCAGCTTTGCCTTAGAGAAATCGCTGCCCATCAGGCTCACGCTGTATCCGGTCACGTTGCTGCGGGTCGCGTAGAACGTTTTCCCGTTGGCCAGCGCGATCCACGGCGCCTGCTGGTAGAAAATCTCCTGCGCCTGGCCGTAAAGTTTCGCGCGCTCGGCCGGGTTACTGGTCAGCTTCGCTTTTTGCACCAGCGCATCATACCCCTTATCGCACCAGCGCGCGGCGTTTGAGCCGGTTTTAATGCTGTTGCAGCCCAGCAGCACATCGGCGAAGTTGTCCGGGTCGCCGTTATCGGACATCCAGCCAAACAGCGCGGAGTCATGTTCGCCTTTACGCATTCCGGAGAGATATTCACCCCACTCGTAAGAGACAATTTTGGCTTTAACGCCGACTTTAGCCCAGTCGCTCTGGATCATCTCTGCGATACGACGCGAGTTCGGATTATAAGGACGCTGAACCGGCATTGACCACAGCGTGACTTCCGCGCCCTTCTCCAGACCCGCCTGCTTCAGCAGGGCTTTCGCTTTTTCAGGATCGTAGCTGTAGTCCTTCAGGTCTTTATTGAAGCCCAACATATTTGGCGGGATCGGCGATTTTGCCACCGTGCCCGATCCCATAAAGACCGCATTAACGATGGCCTTCTTGTCGGTCGCGTAGTTAAGCGCCTGGCGCACCAGCACGTTATCAAACGGTTTTTTCTCGGTGTTAAACGCCAGATAGCCGACGTTCAGCGCATCGACCGAGTGCAGCGTCAGGTCTTTGTTGTTCTTAATGGCGTCAAACTGAACCGGGGATGGCGCAGGAATAATCTGGCACTCGTTGGTCTGCAGCTTCGCCAGGCGGGTTTCCACGTTTGGCGTAATGGAGAAGATGAGATGCTTCGTCGGCACTTCGCCTTCCCAGTAGTTCGGGTTTGCGACGTAGCGGATCAGCGAATCCACTTTGTACTGCTGCAGCACGTAAGGCCCGGTACCAATCGGCCAGGTGTCCACGTTCTCAGGCGTGCCTTTTTTCAGCATCGCGTCGGCGTATTCGGCGGAGAGAATGGAGGCGAAATCCATCCCCCAGTCGGCCAGAAACGCGGCGTTGGGTTCGCTGAGGGTGAACTGAACGTGATAATCGTCGACCTTTTTAACGTCCTGGATCAGCTTATCGAGACCCACATCGTTAAAGTATTCGTAGTTGCCCTGCGACACGTTGTGGTACGGGTGTTTAGGGTCTTTCTGACGCATGACCGAGAAAATAACGTCATCGGCGTTAAAGTCGCGCGTCGGTTTGAAGTATTTATTGCTGTTGAACTTCACCCCTTTGCGCAGGGCAAAGGTATAAGTCTTGCCGTCCGGCGAGATCGTCCAGGACTCTGCCAGCGACGGCACCGGGGTGTTTTTCACCGGGTCGAAATTGATCAGGCGGTTGTACAGTACCTGAGAACTGGCCACAAAAGACGGGCCAGAGCTGGCGATTTGCGGGTTGAAGGACTCTGGGGACGCTTCAGAACAGTAAATAAGGGTGTCGTTGTTTGCCGCCCATGCGGCACCGGCTGGTAACAGCGCGCTCAGCGCAAGGGCGAGCAGTGTTTTCCCTGTAGACATGGTTATAACCCTGACAGTTTTATTATATAGGACAGTAATAACAGCACAGGCGTTTTGACCTGGCAAATAACGAAACACTATCAGGTTATTCTAAAGCCGCGTTTTTTGCTGTTTTAACCGCCAGCGCCCAAAAAGATGATTTGCCTTAAGTGCCATTATTCGTCAAGCACAACCGTCACTTTCTATGCCGCAAGAAATCGGTCCTTTTAGCGTCTCTTCCCCCGTTTGGTTGCTTCCTGGTTTCGTTAAAGTAACGGTGTGAAGAAGTATATGGGATCAAATCGTGGCAAAAACTCTTTTACGCAGCGGTAACCTGGATGACTTTCAGGCCGTTGGCGGCGGCGGACAAGCCGTTTTTGAATCAGCGTTACAAATCCGGGAAGCGCTCCGGTTGCGCAAACAACAGGCCATCGTCGACTGTCTGGCAATCCCTCAGGTCAACGACAGCGGTGACCGCGTGGACTGGTATTCCCCCGTTGAAGGGAGCGTAACCAGCTGGAAAGCGGCCGATGAAGATGACCGCTATCGCGCCCTGCGCTATCTGGAAAACACGCTCGCCAGCGTTGAGTCGTTAAGCAAGAAATGCCTCCAGTCCCCCAAAACCGCGCAGCAGCTTTTTGGCTCTCTGCTGTCAAAGGCGTTTCAGTTCCCGGGTGAAAACTTCCTCTTCCTGGTGGACGGAAAGCCTGTCATCAGCTTCTGGGGCTTTGTAAACCTGAACGAAAATGCGCGCGACGATGTTCTCGACTGCCTGCGAGAATCGCTGGTCCCTGAGCCTGCCCCCGTTGTGATTGAAGATCCTGAGCCCGAGCCTGAGCCAGAACCGGTTGTAGCCTTTGAACACGCCGACGAGCCGCTGATCGCCCCTTCCACGGTGGTGCGCATCACGCCGGAAGATTTGTATGAGCCAAAGCCAGCCCCGGCGGTTGCGCAACCCGCTCAGGAACCTGCTCTGCCGATCGTCGCGAAAAAACGTCGTGTTCCTCTGTGGACGCTGCCGGTTGCTGCCGTGATTGTTGCCGCCATTGCCGCACCGCTGCTGTGGCCAAAACAGTCGCCTTCCGCTGAGCCCGCACCGGTGCCCGCACCAGAACCCGTCGAGATTGCGCCAAAGCCGATCAAAGCGGTTGAGCCGCTGGCGATGAAACTGCCGCTGCATCAGGCAGAGGTGCTGGCAAACAAAGAAAAAGAGCCTGCTCCGGCGCCTGCGCCACAGCCTGCCCCGGTGGTGATTGTCGCCATCCCGAAAGATGCCATGGTGATGGAAGCGAATCAGGTGAAAGCGGGATCGACGCGTTTCCTGAACGGTACCTGGCGTGCGGTTCTCGACGTGAAAGATCCGGTCACCGGCAAACCGCCGTCAATGCGCTATCAGATCCAGAACAATAAGGGCTTCGCCCGGGTTGTCCATGGCGACAACGTTGTCTGCCGTGCGGAAGTGTTCTCCGGCCTGCACAGCAACGGCGAGCTGATGATTAAAAGTCGCGGTACTGCCCGCTGCACCGACGGTTCCCGCTACCCGATGCCGGAAGTTGCCTGTAAAGCAGGCGCCAGCGATATCGCTGAATGTCGCGCCCGTTATGATGCCAATACCGTCGTTCCACTGACGTTCAAGAAAGCAGGTGCCTGATTCTATGCTGGTAAATCTTTGCGACTATAAACAAAGCGTCACGCTTATTGCCAACAGCGGCGTGCAGTTCCTTGATTTCGGTCTGACGCCGCAGGACACCGCCAGCAACGGGCGCTTCGTACGTAAAACCGCGAACGGCCCGCTTTTGCGACTCGATTTCGACCTGGTTAACGGGCGCTATACCCTGCCGGGAACGAACGGCGGGCAGCCTGAAGTGGTTAAGCCGGAAACCACCATCCCGCTGCATCAGTCCCTGGCGGTGCTGGACGGCGTCTGGCTTCCGGTTCCGTTCCTGCGCTTCAACCCGCCGCGAACCTTCGTTGAGGGGCCGGATAACTGGGCGCGCGTTCAGGTGCGCAGGCTGGATACACCCGACACGGCAGGCAATACGCACCGCGTCACTCTCGCCCTTGACAGCCAGATTGCTGAACACGCCACCTCCGCCCTTTCCCCGGTTGAAAACGATATTCTGAACGGGACCCGTTTCGCGCTGGCCTGGCGAGACAAGGAGGTTGAAAGCTTCCTCGACCAGACGTGGATTGACGGCTGGCTGCGCGAGGCATTTACCCAGTATGCCGACGGCGTTGAAAACCGCTCAGAACGCGATCTCCAGCAGGCGATGCGCGGTTTTGAATATCAGGCCCACTGGCTCAACCTGATGACCATGCTCGGTGAACAGCTCACCGTGCCGGAAGTGAAATTTGTAACCCATACGCTCAGCACGCCTGCCATTCCGGTCGATCTGATCCTCGACGTGGGCAATACCCACACCTGTGGCGTCATTATTGAAGACCACGGCGATGCCAACGATGGCCTGCGCCAGACCGCCGAGCTGCAGGTTCGCTCGCTAAGCGAGCCGCAGTTCCTGAATGCGCCGCTGTTCACCAGCCGTCTCGAGTTTTCGGAGGCGCGTTTTGGCAAGCAGCACTTCTCGGTTGAAAGCGGTCGCGAAGATGCCTTTGTCTGGCCGTCCATTGTTCGCGTGGGTGATGAAGCCCGCAAGCTGGCGATGCAGCGTCTGGGGACCGAAGGCAACAGCGGCATCTCGAGCCCGCGTCGCTACCTGTGGGATGAAACGCCGGTCGTGCAGGACTGGCGCTTTAGCCAGATGAACAGCAAGACCCAGCGTGAACCGCTTGCCACCGCGTTTCCGCTGATGAACCTGATGAACGATGACGGCGAGCCGCTCTTCACGCTGCCGCAGGACGAACGGCTGCCGGTCTTTTCTCCGCAATACAGCCGCAGCACCCTGATGACCCACATGCTATGCGAGCTACTGGCGCAGGCGCTGGGGCAGATCAACAGCGTCGCCACGCGCTTACGTCTGGGATTCCCGGCGTCGCCGCGCCAGCTGCGCACGCTGATCCTGACGCTGCCCTCCGCCATGCCAAAGCAGGAGCGCGAGATTTTCCGTCGCCGCATGTTTGAAGCCATCGCCATCGTCTGGAAAGCGATGGGCTGGCACCCGCAGGATGAGGATTTTGTCACTCGCAAACAGCAGGAAAAAAGCGTGGTGCCGGTACCTGAAATCCAGATGGAGTGGGATGAAGCCAGCTGCGGTCAGCTGGTCTGGCTGTATAACGAAGCCATCTCCCGCTTTGGCGGCCAGACCGAAGCCTTCTTCGCCTCCCTTGCCCGTCCGGACCGTGAGCCTGAGCCGGGTAGCCAGCCGGGACGCGCGCTGCGCGTCGCGTCCATCGACATCGGCGGCGGCACAACGGATATGGCGATCACTCATTACCAACTGGACGACGGTTCCGGCAATAACGTCAAAATCACCCCGCAGCTGCTGTTCCGCGAAGGGTTTAAGGTCGCGGGCGACGATACGCTTCTGGACGTGATTCAGCGCTACGTGTTGCCCGCTCTGCAAACGCAGCTGCAGAAATCCGGTATCGCGGATGCCTCACTGCTGATGGCCTCGCTGTTCGGTGACTCCGGGCGCATTGATACCCAGGCCGTGCTGCGCCAGCAAACGGCGCTGCAGCTCTTTATGCCGATTGGCCATGCCATTCTTGCCGGGTGGGAGTCCAGCGACGTTGACGATCCGCTGGCTGGTCTGCACGCCACCTTTGGCGATCTGCTGCCGCAGAAGCCGACCCGCAACGTGATGAACTATCTGCAGCAGGCGATCGACCATGCCCTGCCTGCGGGTTCTGACGCTTTTGACCTCTTCGCCGTGCCGCTGCACGTCAATTTCCGCGAAATGCAGGATGCGATGCTGGCCGGGCAGTTTACGCTGGCCTCCCCGCTCCACGCGGTGTGTGAGGCGATTTCCCATTACAGCTGCGACATTCTGCTGATCACCGGACGCCCGGGCTGCCTGCCTGGGGTTCAGGCGCTCATTCGTCACCTGCAGCCGGTACCGGTCAATCGCATCGTCTGGCTGGATAAATACCAGGTACATGAGTGGTATCCGTTCAGTCAGCAAGGGCGCATTGGCAACCCGAAATCCACCGCTGCCGTCGGGGCCATGCTCTGCAGCCTGGCGCTTGACCTGCGCCTGCCGCGCTTCAACTTTAAAGCTGCGGACATTGGCGCGTATTCCACCGTGCGCTATCTGGGCGTGCTGGATAACACCGTCAATACCCTGCGCCAGGAAAACGTCTGGTACCAGGATATCGACCTGGATAAACCCGGCGCGAAGCTTGACGCGCGTCTGCACTTCCCGCTGCGCGGTAACGTGACGCTCGGCTTCCGCCAGCTGGCGAACGCGCGCTGGCCCGCCACGCCGCTCTATACGCTCAGCATCAACTCGGCCGAACTGGCAAAAGCCATTGCCGGTGACGGCGTGCTGAACGTGCGGCTCAGGCTCTGCGGCGGCAGCAAGCAGGAGGGGCCGGAGGCCTTCGAGCTGAGCGATGCCTGGCTGCAGGACGGCACGCCTGTTGCGTCTGACGCATTAACCTTCAAACTGAATACTTTGGCCGATCGCCGACACAGCGGTAGCCACTACTGGATCGACAGCGGGAGCGTATACCTGAAATGACAGCGACGACGACCACCACTCAGGCCTTAATTGGGTGGATTAATGAGACGCGCCTGAACGCCCCTGTGCTGGATAACGATGCCGACGCCCTGCTTGCCCGCATCAACGCGGCGCAGGCGCGGGAGCAGGCCATTGAACGCGCCATGACCCGCCAGAGCAGCGTTGGGCTTTACGGCCATTCGCAGAGCGCGAAAGCGCACCTGCTGTTGTCTCTTTGCGGCAGCGGTAATGGACGCCTGAACGTGACGCCGGGCCAGCGCACCTTTGACTATTTTTCGCATATCAATCCGGGACATGCCCTGACCAACATGGCCGTCCGCTTTACCCGTGAAAACACGGAGGTGGCGGATGAGGCGTTCCCGCTGCGTCTGAGTCTTGTCACCGAGGCCGAGCTGGTACAGCTGTTTATTGTCCGTACGACCCTCCATCCACAGATGCGCGCGGTGGATAAAGCGGTCATTGAGACACGTCTGGAGAAGTGGCGCGGGCTGCGCCAGCCGCAGAGCGTGCCCGGCATCACGGCTCAGGAAGTGGGGACGATTGCCCGCTTCTGGCAAAGCACGGTTCCCGCCGCTAAGCAGCAAATTGATGATGCCCTGTGGCATGAGTTTGCCCAACTGGTACCTTCTCTCGATCTCAGCACGCGAGCCAGCGTCTGGTCGCTGCTCTGGGGCGAGCAGCAGGAGTTGACCCAGCAGTGGTTAAAACTGGCCCATGTGCTGCACCAGACCAGCCATGCCGGCGATCTTGCTGCCCCGCTTAGCCTGCTGGTGGACAGCTTTGGGCTGCCGGGTGAAGGGTTCCTGACGCACGACGGCGCGTTAGACCTTCAGGACGCGCAGGAGACGCTGCTTCATCCGCTGAATAGCGGTGAAATGCTTAACGCCATCAGCATCCCGGTCGACGTGCTGGCATTCCTGACCCGCGAGCTGGTGCTGCCGGTTGAGAACGGGGCTCTGGATAACGTCGATATTATTGATATTCCGGTTTTTGAAGATAACCGTGCCGATCCGCTACGCCAGGCAAAATCCCAGTGGCTTCTTGAACATTACCGTCAACAGCTTCAGCCGGATGTGCTGGTGATTTGCAACGCGACGGCACAGCACGAACAGACGGCCAAAAAAGCAAAAGTGTTAATGAACTGGGTGAAGGAGACGCAGCCTGCTGAAGAATCTGCCCTGCCGGGGCTGGTGTGGGCGATCACCCCGCATGACGCCCGCTTTACTACCCGGCAGAATCTCGATGAAGCCGTACAGCATCTGCTCGGAAAGCCGGGTTTACGCTGGGGCACGCTGCAGGCGCTGGACAGCCACAGCATGCAGCGCGTCATCGAATGGCTGTCTCAGGCCACGTTACCCGCGCAGCGACAGAAACGTCTCGGCACGCTGAAAAACGCGCTGCGTCAGGAGCTGTCGGCGCTGATGCAAAGCTATCTGGCACCGCTGGTTGAGGAACCGGGGACAAGACGCGCTCAGGCGGAAAACATGGTGCGCATGCTGCAAAGCAGCGCCGCCCGCCACGGCGAACTGCTTGAAGGCCTGCTGCCGCCTCTGAAAGCCTTTGAAACGCTGCTCGCCGTTCAGCAGCCTCGCGAGGAGCAGGTTAACGGGCTATTTACGGATACCATTGACCTGTTTGCCGAGAACGCGCAGGAAAGCACTGGCCTGTTCCAGACAAAAGACAAAGCGCGTCTCGCGCACCGAGTCTGGATAAATCATCTGCGCCAGTGGAGCCGCAACGAGGCGACCGCTGCCCGTCTTGGGCTGGATCCTGAGGTGTTACAGCAAATCGCGGATGTGCTGGTCGTCACCAGCTACCGGCTGGATCTGCCTCAACAGCTTCAGCGCATTGTCGAAGCGGATAAAAGTAGTGCAGCACAGCTGCATGCCGTGATGGGCAATTTCGTTGGCTGGCTGGGTTACGACCAGACGCCCGTGGCGACGCGTCCGGCAAGCCGCATCCGCAAGGGCCAGGCCATCTTCGTCACGCCGGTGGTCAGCAGCGCCGAGCCTCGTTTGACGCGCCTGGGAGAACAGCCTGTACATGCGGCCACCGCGTACGTGTACGACTGGCTGGTCGCACTCTATAGCCGCGCGATAGAGAACATTGATTACCAGCACCCGCATGATGTTCAGCCTGACGCACGTCAGGCACTGCGGGCTTTAATAAAGTAGCCGCCCTTCTTGCCGGGTGGCGCTGCGCTTACCCGGCCTACATTTCGCAACGATGATAAATCGCACAATAATCACATCGTCATACATTCGGCTAAGGCCCGCGCCAGCGCAGACGGATTTTCCCACGACATCGAATGCCCCGCCGCAGGGATAATTTTTACCTCAACGCCCTTTTGCTTCAGATTATCCACATCGTCATCCGGCAGAGAGAGCTCGCCAAAAATCAACGTTACCGGGCAAGGGAGTGACAGGAACTGCGCTTCCCACTCGGGCTCAACGCCCGCCACCAGGCTCGATGCGCCCCGCCAGACGGCATACGGCGCATTATTCTGCAGGCACCCGGCCCACGCCGTTTTTTCTGCGCTGAGCATGGCGTCATAACCCTGCTCCAGAAACTGTTGCTCGGTTTGCGCTGCAATAGACCGGCTGAACATGCCCCCACCCGCGTGGAAATTGGGCTCTGACACCATCAGTCCCTTCACGCGCGACCCCAGCAGCCCCGCCGTTTCGATAGCGATACTGCCGCCCATGCTGTGGCCGTATAACCAGAAGGAATCCAGCTCAAGATGGTCAATCAGTTCCGCGACAACGTGCGCCTGGTCAGTGGTTTTATAGCTGTAGTGCTCAGGCTTATCGCTGTAGCCGCTGCCGGGCAAGTCGATGAGAATCGCTCTGCGCGCGCCAAACAGCGGGTCATGTACGACGCGGGGATATTCGTAGGAAGAGGCGCAGCCCAGCCCGTGAATAAACACCACGGGATCGCCGGTGCCGGGCAGGTCATGCCAGCGCACGGTGCAACCGGCCTGCTGCGAGTAAAAACTGTTCATAAGCACTCCTTTTTATGATGCACTGTGTATTTATACAGTTACCACATCAGGAATGCTATGTTCATCTTTTAAAACTGGAAGCGTGCTTCAGAAAAGCGAGACCAGCAGCGCAACGGGAAAGCTCATTGGCCAGGTTGACCCCACCAGAAAAGCGCTGAGCAGGCGGATACGTTTGCGGTCTTTAGAGAGGAACCAGGTGATTAATGCGCAGATGGAAGCCATGATTGCGTAAAAAACCAACATCTTTTGATACAACGTCATTCTGTATACCAGAGCCGAAAAAATAACCGCACGCAATATGCGTCATATGTTGACACAGATCAAGTTTTTTCGTTACAGAATAACCACTTAAAAATTACGGCTAATAACAATTGAGTATCTTTCGTAACACGTGTGGCGGGCAAGGAGAACGCCTGGCCGCGCATGCGGCCAGGCTGGGAGGATTAGTGTTTTATCATGACATGCCGCACGACCGTATAATCCTCAAGCCCGTAGACCGACATATCCTTCCCGTAGCCCGATAGTTTCATGCCGCCGTGCGGCATTTCGCTCACCAGCATAAAATGGGTATTCACCCAGGTGCAGCCATACTGCAGGCGCGCGCTCAGGCGATGGGCGCGGCCAACGTCTTTGGTCCAGACCGAAGACGCCAGGCCGTATTGCGAGTCGTTTGCCCAGGCCAGCACCTGTGCCTCATCATCAAATTCGGTGACGCTCACCACCGGGCCAAACACCTCGCGCTGCACAATGGCATCTTCCTGTTTGGCCCCCGCCAGCAGGGTTGGCTGGAAGTAGTAGCCCGCCCCCTCTTTTTTGCTGCCCCCGGTCACGACGGTGACGTGGCTCAGGGCTTTGGCCTCATCCACCGCTTTGCACACGCGGGATAAATGCGCCGCCGAACTCAGCGGCCCCAGCTCGGTTGATTCGTCCTCGGGTACGCCCATTTTCAGGCTCGCAACCGCAGCACCCAGTTTTTCCACCAGCGCGGCGTAAATGCCCTTTTGCGCGTAGATACGACAGGCGGCGGTACAGTCCTGCCCGGCGTTGTAGAAGCCAAACGTCCTCACCCCTTCGACAACCGCATCCAGGTCGGCATCATCAAAGACGATAACCGGCGCTTTACCGCCCAGCTCCATGTGGGTGCGTTTAATGGAGGACGCCGTATGGCCGATGATATGTTCCCCGGTAGCAATTGAACCGGTCAGCGAGACCATACGGACTTTTTCATGACCGGTAAGCGGATCGCCGACCGTTTTGCCCCGACCAAACAGCACGTTAAGAACGCCCGCCGGGAAGATATCTTTTGCCAGCTCTGCCAGCTTAAGCGCGGTCAGGGGCGTAATCTCAGAGGGCTTAATCACCACGCAGTTCCCTGCCGCCAGCGCGGGTGCCAGTTTCCAGGCTGCCATCATCAGCGGGTAGTTCCACGGTGCAATAGAGGCAACCACGCCCACCGGGTCGCGGCGGATCATCGACGTATGGCCGTCAAGGTACTCTCCGGCGGCCAGCCCGTTAAGGCAGCGGGCGGCCCCGGCAAAGAAACGGAAAACGTCAACCACCGCCGGAATTTCATCACCCAGCGCGCAGTGCAGCGGCTTGCCGCAGTTGAGGGATTCGAGCCGGGCAAACTCCTCGCCGTGGGCTTCAATCGCATCCGCCAGCTTCAGCAGGCTCTCGGCGCGGGTTTTCGGCGTCGTTTGTCCCCACGCCACAAAAGCACGGTCGGCAGCCTGAACCGCCGCGTCGACCTGGGCCGCTGACGCCTCAGCAATCTCCAGCAGCACCTCTCCGGTGGCCGGGTTATAAATCGGCTGTTTCTCACCCTCTCCGGCAACCAGTTCACCGTTTATCAGCAGATGTTTTTGCATAGCATTTTCCTGTTGAATTCACTGTTATTTCCCGCTGCCGGCAATGTTTTCGCCGTCGCGGGTTAGCCACCAGGCTCCCAGAATGGGGATAGTTGTCACCAGCATCACCAGCAGAGCCACGACGTTGGTGACCGGCACGTCGCGCGGACGCCCGAGCTGGTTGAGCAACCACAGCGGTAACGTGCGCTCGTGTCCCGCCGTAAATGTTGTGACGATTATCTCGTCAAACGACAGGGCAAACGCCAGCATACCCCCGGCCAGCAGCGCTGAACCCAGATTGGGCAGCACCACATAGCGGAAGGTTTGCCATCCGTCGGCCCCGAGATCCATCGACGCTTCGACCAGACTCCAGGAGGTGCGCCTGAACCGTGCAATTACGTTGTTAAACACCACCACCACGCAAAAGGTGGCGTGTCCCACCACGATAGTGAAAAAGCCCGGCTCAAGGTCGATCGTTTTGAAGGCCGTCAGCAGCGCCAGGCCGGTGATGATCCCCGGTAACGCAATCGGTAACATCAGCAGCAGAGAGATCGCATTCTTGCCAAAAAACTCGCTTCGCCACAGCGCCGCTGCAGCAAGCGTGCCAAGCACAAGGGCAATGGCGGTGGAAAGCGCGGCAATTTGAAGTGACAACGTCACGGATTCGATAATATCGCCGCGCCCCGCCGCCACGCTAAACCACTTCAGCGTTAGCCCCTGAGGCGGAAAGCTGAAAGCGGCGTCTTCGGTGTTGAAGGCGTAGGTCGCGATAATCAGCAGCGGGAAGTGCAGGAAGATGACGCCTCCCCACGCTGCCACTTTGAGGAACAGCGGTGCGCGTTCAGAGTGCATCGAATGCTCCCAGACGTTTCACGAACGCCAGATAAAGAGAAATCAGCACGATGGGAACCAGCGTGAACGCGGCAGCCATCGGCATATTGCCAATTGCGCCCTGCTGGGAGTAGACCATGTTACCGATGAAGTAGCCCGGCGGCCCCACCAGCTGCGGAACGATAAAATCCCCCAGCGTCAGGGAGAACGTGAAAATTGATCCCGCCGCAATGCCCGGAATGGCCAGCGGCAGAACGACGTAGCGAAAGGTCTGGCGCGGGCGGGCGCCGAGGTCGGCCGAGGCCTGCAGCAGCGAGGCCGGCAGGCGTTCCAGCGCTGCCTGGACGGGCAGGATCATAAACGGCAGCCAGATGTAAACGAAGACCAAAAACCGTCCCAGCCCCGAGGTGGACAAGGTGTTGCCGCCAATCGCCGGGAGCGTCAGGAGTGAGGTCAGAATCGGCTCCAGCCCGAGATGGTTGAGAAACCATTGCGCCACGCCGTCCTTCGCCAGCAGCAGCGTCCAGGCGTAGGCTTTGACGATGTAGCTCGCCCACATCGGCAGCATGACAGCGATATAGAAAAACGCTTTCCACTTGCCGCGGGTGTATCGCGCCATGTACCAGGCCATCGGGAATGCGAGGATGGCGCTGGCAATAGTCACCGCAATCGCCATCGTTAAGGTTCGCAGGATGATGTCATAGTTTGCCGGGTTGAAGAGCGCCTGAATGTTCGCCAGGGTCAGGTCCGGCGTGACCGCCATGGTGAAATCGTCAAAGGTGTAGAAACCTTGCCACAGCAGGGTCAGAAGCGATCCTAAATAGACGATGCCAAACCACATGAGCGGCGCGAGCAGAAGCAGGAACAGGCCGAGCGACGGTTTCCGCCAGAACAGCGCCGTCATGCGGCTGAAGCGGCCGTGCGAGGCGGGAGGATGCGCGACACTCATAGACATTTCACCTCTCCTCATGCAGGCGAATCATCGCCTCGCGTGACCACGACGCCATCACCGCCTGCCCCGGCGCAATGCCGCTCAGCGGCGAGGTTTCACTGAGATTGGCCTGGCTCACCAGCAGTTTGGCGCCATCGGCAAGCTTCAGCTCCAGCCGCGTGGCCGCCCCCTGGTACTGAACGGCCTGCACGATGCCCTGAACCTGAACGTCTCCGCCCTCGTTAAGACGGATATGTTCCGGACGCAGGGAATAGCTGCCTTCCATGCCGCAAATTTTGTGCGCTAGTCCTGCATCAAAGACGTTGGAAGTGCCCACAAAACTCGCGACAAACGGCGTGCGCGGACGCATGTAGAGATCGCGCGGGGTATCCACCTGCTCGATCCGCCCGTTATTAAACACCGCCACCCGGTCTGACATCGAAAGGGCTTCACCCTGATCGTGGGTGACGAAAATGAAGGTGATGCCGAGTTCCTGCTGAAGCTTCTTCAGCTCGAACTGCATCTGTTCACGCAGTTTGAGATCGAGCGCACCTAAGGGCTCATCCAGCAGCAGGACGCGCGGCTCATTGACCAGCGCGCGGGCGATGGCGACACGCTGCCGCTGGCCGCCGGAAAGTTGCGAAGGTTTGCGGGCAACGGCAAAACTCAGGCCCACTTTTTCCAGGGCATCACGGGCCTGCGCATGGCGTTTTTTCTTGTCGATGCCTTTGACCATCAGCCCGTAGGCGACATTGTCGAGGATCGACATATGCGGGAACAGCGCATAATCCTGAAACACGGTGTTCACGTCCCGCTCCCAGGGGGGCAGTTCGCTCGCTTCTTTACCGAAGATAGAAATCGTCCCGCCTGACAGCTGTTCAAAACCCGCTACCAGACGCAGGCAGGTGGTTTTGCCGGAGCCCGAAGGCCCCAGCATGGAGAAAAACTCTCCGTCGCGGATCGCAATGGTGACCCCATCCACCGCCCGGACGTCGCCGTACAGACGGGAAACATTGTTAAACTCGACTGCGTACGTCATGTTCTGCTCCCGGGCAATTAACGACCGCCCATGATGGCGATGTAATCCTGCGTCCAGCGGCTGTAAGGGACAAACTTGCCGCCTTCTGCGATGGGGGTTTTCCAGAACATGATTTTGTCGAACTCGTTATATCCGTTTGTTTCACAGCCTTTATCGCCCAGCAGCGTGCTGGCTTTACACCCTTCCGGTACCACGGGCAGGGAGCCAAACCATGCTGCCAGATCGCCCTGAACTTTCGGCGTCAGCGACCAGTTCATCCACTTGTAGGCGCACATCGGGTGTTTAGCCTGTGCGTGCAGCATGGTGGTGTCCGCCCAGCCGGTCACCCCCTCTTTCGGGAAGACGGTTGCAATAGGCTGGTTCTCAGCCTTCAGGGCATTCGCCTGATACGGCCAGGCGCTGGAGGCCACGACGCCTTCGTTTTTGAAGTCGCTCATCTGGACGGTGGTGTCGTGCCAGTAGCGGTGAATCAAAGCATGCTGGTCGCGAAGCACCTTAAGCACGGCGGCATACTGTGCTTCGGTGAGCTGGTACGGGTCTTTAATACCCAGCTGCGGCTGCGTGGCTTTGACGAACAGCGCGGCATCCGCGATGTAAATCGGGCCGTCATACGCCTGCACGCGTCCCTGATTGGTTTTACCGTCCGGCAGATCCTGTTTGGTAAAGACCACGCTCCAGCTGTCCGGCGGCGTCGGGAAGGTTTTGGTGTTGTACATCAGCAGGTTTGGCCCCCACTGGTACGGCGTGCCGTAGACTTTCCCGCCGACGTTAAACCATTCCCCTTTCACAATCCGTTCGTCGAGGGTTTTCCAGTTGGGGATAAGATCGGGGTTAATCGGCTGGACGCGTTTGCCCATGATCAGGCGCAGGGAAGCGTCACCTGAGGCGGTGACCAGGTCATATCCCCCTTTCGCCATCAGGCTGACCATTTCATCCGACGTGGCCGCCGTTTTGACGTTCACCGCACACCCGGTCTCTTTTTCAAACTGGGTGACCCAGTCGTAGTTTTTATCCGTCTGTCCGCGTTCGACGTATCCCGGCCAGGCGATAATATCCAGTCGACCTTCCCCGTCGCCGATGGCCTTTGGTGGTTCTGCGGCTTGCGCTGTCATGATAGTCATGCCGAGCGCGCACAGGCTGCTGCGGGCAAATTTTTTGCTCATAAGGGTTACTCCTGTCGCAATGAAATTTAGCGGCAGCCGTGCCGTAAAAATATCTCCCTTATTAAACGTAGACCGCGCGAATGCGCCGCACCGTTCGGCTTAAGGAAATTTCATCAAGGTGTGACCGAGGGCGCATTCCCCGTTAACTGGATTATAGACAAGGAGTTAGCCGCGAGAGACGGTATGCAGATTTCCTATGACAGGGCACCGCGAAATATTCACAGTGCCGTCATCAGGATAAGAAATGAATATTTAAAAAACGAAAAAAGGATTATTCCAGCATCGTGCTAATTAATTTGCCTAACTGAATGACCGCCTGCTCTTCTCGCTCTCCCCAGGCCCACGACGTATTAAAACGGAAGAACGGCGTCCATGCGTCAGAAGTGGAAAACATCTTTCCGGGGGCAATGCTGATGTGGTGCGTTAAGGCTTTTTCGCTCAGCAGCCCCGCGTCCAGATGCGCCGGAAGCTCCAGCCATAAAAAGTAACCGCTGTCGTTATGATGGATTTTGACGCCGGCAGGCATATGGCGCAAAAGGGACTGCCAGGCCTGCTGCTTTCGCTCGGCGAGCGTACGCCGCAGGCGGCGCAGATGGGCGTCGTAGCGTTTCGTCGCCAGGTAATCAACCAGCGCCAGCTGCACAGGTGAGCTTGTGGAGAGCGTGCTCATCAGCTGCAGCTGCTGAATACGTCGCGCGTGTTTTCCTGCCGCAACCCAGCCGATGCGAAAACCGGCCACCAGACATTTTGAAAAGGACGAGCAGTGCAGCGTCATATCCTGACGATCCCATGCTTTCGCCGGAAGCGGTTTTTCGCGCCCAAAATAGAGCTCGCTGTAGACGTCGTCTTCAATCAGAGGAACGTTGTGCTGCGTTAACAGGGCGACAAGCTGCGCTTTTTTTTCCGCGCTCAGCGTGAAGCCAAGCGGGTTTTGACTGTTGGTCATTATCCAGCAGGCTTTAACTGGATACTCCTTCAGCGCCTGCTCAAGGGCATTCAGGTCAATCCCTTCACGGACGTCCGTCGCAATCGACAACGCTTTAAGCTTCAGGCGTTCGAGCGCCTGCAGCGCGCCGTAGAAACAGGGGTTTTCGACAATCACCCAGTCGCCCGGCTCGGTCACCGCCTGCAGGCTGAGATTGAGCGCTTCAAGGGCGCCTGCGGTGATCACAATCTCTTCCGGGGAGATGTTCATCCCCTGCTGCGCGTAGCGGCGGGCAATGGCGTGGCGGAGATCGACGTTACCCGGCGGCAGGTTCTCAATCACGCTCATCGCCGTCGCGGTTTTGCTGACGTTCGCCAGCGAGCGGTTGAGCTGCTGCAGCGGGAAAAGTCGGGGATCGGGAAACGCGGAGGCAAAAGGAACAACGGACGGGTCGCGGCTAGCCTGTAAGACGTCGAAGATGTAGGTGTTAATATCCACGACTTCGTCACGAATCACCTGGGCAGGTGGAGCAGGCTGATGTGCGGTCGGGCGCGAGGCAACGTAATAGCCCGACTGCGGTCTGGCGACAATGCGCCCCTGACTTTCCAGCATCTGATACGCGTGGCCAACGGTCATAAAACTCATGCCGCTGCTCGCCACCTGCTCTCGCAGAGAAGGCAGCTTATCGCCCGGCAGCCATACGCCGAGCTCTATCTGCGAGATAATTTGTTGCGCCAGACGCTGGTATTTTTTCATCAGATTCTCCTTGTGGCTGACAGTGTATATCAGCAGGAGAAAAAGAGAAGATTTAGCTAACTGTTATAGTTCGGGAAACGAATTACTTGCGGTACTCGGTAACGTGGCTTTGCGCCTGACGCGCAGCGGCCAGGTGATCGAGCGTTATCATCGACGATTTGCAAAAGATGCATTTCGCGCCGAGTGGGTTTTTCTCAGACACATCAAAGACTGAGGTACGGTACTGCGAGCCATGACAGCATGGGCAGCGGAAATGAATATAAGAAGTCATAGGATTCTCCTGTGAACGTAAAAACGTAAATTACTAATGGGCCGATTGGGCATAATGGTTTTAAACAAAACGAATCGGAATGTAGATAAAGACCCAAAAGAGGCTGCGGAGAGGCACAACGTGATGAGAACTGCTTTATAAAACTACGTCAGATATTTATTTGGACTCAAAACCAGAAGACCATTAACGCACGGCGCTGACGACAAAGCAAGCTGTTTTATGTGTAAAATGCATAAAAATACAGTTTTGAACTGTGATGCTCACATTACAGTGGGATATTGATTAAGCCTATAGCTACAACCAAGTACATAACCCTATGAAATATAAATAATTTAAATGCCATTTTTTGCCTAATTGGCTTGCCCGTTCTGGAGTATTAAATTACTCACAAATACCATTGACTTAATGAGAAAGGAGCTTTACATGGCAATCCCAGCATATTTATGGATAAAAGACGATGGCGGAGCGGATATTAAGGGTGCGGTTGATATACAGAATCGGGAAGGAAGCATAGAAGTTAATGGTTTTTCCCACAATCTCAGTCTGCCTACAGATGGTCTTACGGGAAAAATCACCGGTACCCGCAAACATTCATCCATAATCATACAAAAAGACTTTGATTCATCGTCACCGTATCTTTATAAGGCAGTTGCAACCGGTCAAACTCTTAAATCGGCTGAGTTTAGATGGTACAAGATTAATGATGCGGGGCAAGAAGAAGAATACTTCAACATGTTTCTTGAAGGTGTGAAAATCGTCGGTGTCTCACCAATGATGCATGACACAAAAGATCCCACAAAGGAAAAACATAATCACCTCGAGTGCGTAGAATTTCGATATGAAAAAATCACCTGGAAACACTGTGACGGTAACATTATGTTTACCGACAACTGGAATGAGAGACCGCAAGCATGAGGTACCCAACTTTAGCGGTATCTCCTCATCCACCTTATGATATTTCATCTTTCTCTCCGCCAGGCGTTAATATTATAAATAATATGATGCTGGCAAGATTTCATCGAGGCCCATCAGCACTAACATATGAGTGGTTTTACCAACAGGTCAGGTTACATGGCCCATGGGATTATAAAACAAGAATAGGCCGCCAATACGAGAATTTTGGTAATTTTCACTATGGTGCAGTTGGTACTGCGGCTGGAATATCTGCCTCCATTCTTTTACGTGCTGCAGGCTGGGCGCAGTCAAAGTCAGGGAATGGCAACTCAAATGATGGACACTGGTATGGTTCCCCTCCTTTTGGGGATGACCCGAATGATCAACTCTGGATAAAATGCGGAATAGACTATGCAGCAAGAACGGGGTTTTAAAAAACGCTATATACTCGCACCTGTATTTTTCGCACTCGCCTACGCAGGATGGGTTTTATTTTTCACCAACTTCCCTGTCGAACAAGAATTACATTCAAAAGTGAACGTTAATAAGTGGGCTGTTTTGTACGTCACACAAGCTAATGGAGGAGCCATGACATCCTTTACCTATCATTACTATTTATTAGATGCAAAAAGAAGCGAAGAAGATTTTTTAACGCATATCGATCAGGCCACGCCATTCATGGTGACTAACGATCCTGCGGTGAAAATCGATGTTAAAGACGATGGTGTATATCTGCGTGTTCGAGGTGACGTATACTCTTTCCATAATACGTCTAAACTTGCCAATATCCTTCTGAATGCATCACCATATTGATGGCTATGGCAGCTCATTTATTATTCGTCACATCAGTAAAGGTGCTTACTGGATGTTCAAAAGCGCGAAAACTGTTATAGCAAAATAAGCTGGGTCTGTTTCTGCCCCCTCCCCCAGACGCGGCTTAGAATGGCATCGACATAATTACATCGCGGAGTTTTGCATGTTTGGTTTGGATGCGTTTCACCTTGCGCGGATACAGTTTGCCTTTACCGTATCCTTTCACATTATTTTCCCGGCCATTACCATCGGTCTTGCAAGCTATCTTGCCGTGCTCGAAGGGCTGTGGCTGAAAACAAAAAATCCGGTCTGGCGCTCGCTGTACCATTTCTGGTCGAAGATTTTTGCCGTCAACTTTGGCATGGGCGTGGTGTCCGGGCTGGTGATGGCCTACCAGTTTGGCACTAACTGGAGCGGCTTTTCGCAGTTTGCCGGCAGTATTACCGGCCCGCTTCTGACCTATGAAGTGCTTACCGCCTTCTTTCTCGAAGCCGGGTTCCTCGGCGTAATGCTGTTCGGCTGGAACAAGGTCGGACCGGGTCTGCACTTCTTCTCCACCTGCATGGTGGCGCTGGGGACCATTATCTCTACCTTCTGGATCCTCTCTTCAAACAGCTGGATGCAGACCCCGCAGGGCTATGAGATCGTCAACGGTCAGGTGGTGCCGGTGGACTGGTTCGCGGTGGTGTTTAACCCCTCCTTCCCTTACCGCCTGCTGCATATGTCGATAGCCGCGTTCCTGAGCAGCGCCCTGTTTGTGGGCGCATCCGCGGCATGGCATCTGCTGCGCGGGAATAATACCCCCGCCATCCGGGCGATGTTTTCGATGGCGCTGTGGATGACGCTGATTGTCGCCCCCATCCAGGCCATGGTTGGCGATATGCACGGGTTGAACACCTTAAAGCACCAGCCCGCCAAGATAGCCGCGATTGAAGGACACTGGGAAAATCCGCCTGGTGAGCCTACCCCGCTGCTGCTGTTTGGCTGGCCGGATATGGAGCAGGAGCGCACCCGCTTTGGGCTGGAGATCCCGGCGCTGGGGAGTCTTATTCTGACGCACAGTCTGGATAAACAGGTTCCGGCGCTGAAAGAGTTTCCAAAGGAAGACCGCCCGAATTCCACTATCGTCTTCTGGTCGTTCCGCATTATGGCGGGCCTGGGCATGCTGATGTTGCTGCTTGGGGTAACGGCACTCTGGCTGCGATATAAAAAGCGCGTTTATTCATCGCGCCCTTTCCTGTGGTTTGCGCTGCTGATGGGGCCATCGGGGCTGATTGCCATTCTGGCCGGGTGGATCACCACCGAAGTGGGCCGCCAGCCTTGGGTGGTCTATGGGCTCCAGCGAACGAAGGATGCGGTTTCTGCCCATGGTGATTTGCACATGAGCGTGAGCCTGCTGGCCTTCTTCGTCGTCTATACCTCGGTATTCGGCGTGGGTTACAGCTATATGGTGCGCCTCATCCGAAAAGGCCCGCAGCCGCATGAATCTTTCGCCACCGAGTCCGACGGACGTCCGGCGCGCCCGCTTTCTGCCGTCACAACTGAACATAAGGAGCAGCCATAATGGGTATCGATCTTTCCATTATCTGGTTTGTGATCATCGTTTTCGCCACGCTGATGTATATCGTCATGGACGGTTTTGATCTGGGGATTGGCATTCTGTTCCCGGCAACGCAGAACGCCGACGATCGCGACGTAATGGTCAACAGCGTCGCGCCGGTCTGGGACGGAAATGAAACCTGGCTGGTGCTTGGCGGCGCTGCGCTGTTTGGCGCATTCCCACTGGCCTACGCGGTGATCGTGGATGCCCTCACCATTCCGCTGACGTTAATGCTGATCGGACTTATTTTCCGCGGGGTGGCATTTGAATTTCGTTTTAAGGCCACCCCGGCGCACCGTCCTTTCTGGGATAAGGCGTTTATAGGCGGTTCCATTCTGGCGACGTTTACCCAGGGCGTGACGGTGGGCGCCGTCATTAATGGCTTTACCGTCACCGGCCGGGCCTATACCGGCGGCCCCTTTGACTGGTTTACCGCGTTTAACCTGTTTTGCGGCGCGGGCCTGGTAGTAGCCTACGCGCTGTTAGGCTCGACCTGGCTGGTGATGAAAAGCGAAAACGCGTTGCAACAGCGGATGCGTGAAGTATCGAAAACACTGTTAATCGTGCTGCTGGCGTTTATTGCCGCCATTAGCCTCTGGACGCCGCTGGCGCAACCGGCCATCGCCGCGCGCTGGTTTACGCTGCCGAATCTGTTTTATCTGCTGCCGGTTCCTGCTCTGGTGGTGATTTTTAGCCTGTACCAGTGGCGCTGCCTGAATAATCCCGCCAGCCATAGCCGTCCGTTTATTCTGACATTGGGGCTGGTATTCCTCGGCTTTAGCGGGCTTGGGATCAGCATCTGGCCGCATATTATTCCACCGTCGATCACCCTTTGGCAGGCCGCCGCACCGACGCAAAGCCAGGGCTTTATGCTGGTCGGCGCGCTGTTGATCATTCCCGTTATTCTGGTCTACACCTTCTGGAGTTACTACGTATTTCGCGGCAAAGTTCAGCATGGGGAGGGTTATCACTGATGCAACAACCGGTCTGGAAAAGATTACTGTGGCTGGCCATTATCTGGGGCGGCAGCGTACTGGCACTGGCTGCTGTCAGCATGCTCTTCCGTATGCTAATGACGGCTGCAGGGTTTAAATCGCATTAACATCATTCCGGGCAACCGCTGCGTTGCCCTGTTCCCCCGCACTTTCAGATAAACCCCATTAACGCATGGCAGCGTATCGTTACACTGGAAAAAGATTCACAGTGTTTATAGTTTGAGAAGAAAAATGAAAAAGCTCATCGCGTTAAGTGTTATCAGTCTTGTTCTTACCGGCTGCGTTAATCCGGGTAAAGCCTCCGTTCAGCCGGAGCAACTTCAGAATCACCGCTTCGTGCTGGAAAACGTGAACGGTAAGGCCGTGAAGACCGCGACAACGCCACCTGAGCTCAGTTTTAGCGCGCTGCCTGATATCAGCCTGGTGAATAACATCAGCGTTTCCGGCCAGATGTGTAACCGCTTCAACGGACAGGGGAAATTGTCCGAAGGCGAGCTTAAGGTTAAAACGCTGGCCATGACGCGCAAGCTTTGTACTGAACCGCAGCTGAATGAGCTGGATCAGGCCATCGGCGACATGCTGCGCAAAGGGGCGCAGGTCGACCTGACTGAGGACCAGTTAACGCTGGCGACAGCCGATAAAACGCTGATGTTTAAGCGTGTAGAATAATCAGTAGTTACCGCAGCTTCCAACGGCAAGCGACTGTTCGCTACAGCGTTTGCCGTTTGGCAAGGCGCACATCCCAATAGCAGAACCATCAAGCTGGCGAGCGACAGACAGCGAACCGCCAATCATTGCGCAGTTAGCCTGACCAGAGCTGGACATCGCCGCTTTCATTCCCGGCGCCACGTGGGCTGCCGTTGCCTGCTGAACGGGTTCACTGCTACATGCCGACAACAATAATGCGGCACACCCTACCAAAAACGCTGAGCGCATGCTTTCTCCCCCATAAATGATGCGAAACCTATGCATAATAGGCATCACAGCCCGTGTCGTCGAGAGAGAAAGTGCGTATTTATGCGCTTCGGAAACAATTTCTCGCAATTTTTTCGCCAAAAGTTTGATCTACTCATTGATAGCGATAATACCAAGAACACAAAAGCGAAAATCGTAAAATCCCCCGTTTGCTAGAATACACAGATAATATTCAGGGTTTGTTGCCGTAATACAGACCCCTATTTTTTGCGCAATGTAAGGGTGTTGTCCTATGCAAACTATTGACGGTAATGGTGCAGTTGCCTCAGTCGCGTTTCGCACCAGTGAAGTTATCGCCATCTACCCGATTACGCCAAGTTCTACCATGGCCGAGCAGGCGGATGCCTGGGCTGGTAACGGGTTAAAAAACGTCTGGGGCGATGTCCCGAGAGTGGTAGAAATGCAGTCTGAAGCCGGTGCGATTGCCACGGTGCACGGCGCGCTGCAAACCGGCGCGCTTTCCACGTCGTTTACCTCATCTCAGGGATTGCTGTTAATGATCCCTACTCTTTACAAACTCGCCGGTCAACTGACCCCCTTCGTTCTGCACGTTGCGGCGCGTACCGTTGCCACTCACGCGCTCTCTATCTTTGGCGATCACTCTGACGTGATGGCGGTACGTCAGACCGGCTGCGCGATGCTGTGCGCCAGCAGCGTTCAGGAAGCCCAGGACTTTGCCTTGATTTCGCATATCGCCACGCTCAAAAGCCGCGTGCCGTTTATTCACTTCTTTGATGGTTTCCGAACCTCTCACGAAATTAACAAAATCGTCCCGCTGGCTGACGAGACAATCCTGAATCTGCTCCCGCAGGCGGACATTGACGCGCACCGTGCCCGGGCCCTTAATCCGGAACACCCGGTTATTCGTGGCACATCGGCAAACCCGGATACCTATTTCCAGTCCCGTGAGGCCACGAACCCGTGGTACAACGCGGTTTACGACCATGTTGAACAGGCTATGAATGACTTTGCCGCCGCGACCGGTCGGGAATATAAACCTTTTGAGTACTACGGCCATCCGCAGGCGGAACGGGTCATTGTGCTGATGGGGTCGGCCATTGGCACCTGCGAGGAAGTTGTTGACGAGCTGCTGACGCGCGGCGAAAAAGTTGGCGTGCTTAAGGTGCGGCTCTATCGCCCGTTCTCGGCCAAACATCTGCTTTCGGCTCTGCCTGAAAGCGCGCGCGCTGTGGCGGTGCTCGACCGCACTAAAGAGCCGGGCGCGCAGGCGGAACCGCTGTATCTGGATGTGATGACGGCCCTGGCAGAAGCCTTTAATCAGGGCGAACGTGAAACGCTGCCGCGCGTGATCGGAGGTCGCTATGGGTTATCGTCCAAGGAATTTGGGCCGGACTGCGTGCTGGCGGTATTCAACGAACTTAGCGAAGCGAAGCCCAAGCCGCGCTTTACCGTCGGTATTTATGATGATGTGACGAATCTGTCCCTGTCGCTGCCGGAAAACACCCTGCCCTCGACCGCCAAACTTGAGGCGCTGTTCTATGGTCTGGGCAGCGACGGCAGCGTCTCCGCGACCAAAAACAACATCAAAATCATCGGTAACTCCACGCCGTGGTATGCCCAGGGGTACTTCGTTTACGACTCCAAAAAGGCAGGCGGCCTGACCGTTTCCCACCTGCGGGTGAGCGAACAGCCCATCCGCTCTGCGTATCTTATTTCTCAGGCTGATTTTGTTGGCTGTCACCAGCTGCAGTTTATCGATAAATACCAGATGGCCGAGCGCCTGAAGCCTGGCGGTATTTTCCTCCTGAATACGCCATACAGCGCGGATGAAGTCTGGTCTCGCCTGCCGCAGGAAGTACAGGCGGTGCTGAACCAGAAAAAAGCCCGTTTATTTGTGGTGAATGCGGCAAAAATTGCCCGCGAATGTGGCCTGGCCGCGCGCATCAATACCGTTATGCAGATGGCCTTCTTCCATCTGACGAACATCCTGCCGGGCGACAGCGCGCTGGCGGAACTGCAGGGCGCGATTGCCAAAAGCTACAGCAGCAAAGGGCAGGAATTAGTCGAGCGTAACTGGCAGGCGCTGGCGCTGGCGCGCGAGTCGCTGTTTGAGGTACCGCTGCAGCCGGTCAATGCCGCAAGCCCGAACCGCCCTCCGGTGGTGTCCGATGCGGCGCCTGATTTCGTTAAGACCGTGACGGCGGCGATGCTGGCCGGTCTGGGTGATGCCCTGCCCGTCTCTGCGCTGCCGCCGGATGGAACCTGGCCGATGGGTACCACGCGCTGGGAAAAACGTAACATCGCCGAAGCGATCCCTATCTGGAAAGAAGAACTGTGTACCCAGTGCAACCACTGCGTTGCGGCCTGCCCGCACTCGGCCATTCGTGCCAAAGTGGTTTCACCGGAAGAGATGGAATCCGCGCCTGCGAGCCTGCATTCACTGGATGTGAAATCCCGCGATATGCGCGGACAGAAATACGTTCTGCAGGTCGCGCCGGAAGATTGCACCGGCTGTAACCTTTGCGTCGAGGTCTGTCCGGCGAAAGACAGGCAGGATCCGGAGATCAAAGCCATCAATATGATGTCGCGTCTGGAGCACGTTGAAGAGGAAAAAGTTAATTACGACTTCTTCCTGAATCTGCCGGAAATCGACCGCAGCAAACTGGAACGCATTGATATTCGCACTTCGCAGCTGATCACGCCGCTGTTTGAATACTCCGGCGCCTGCTCGGGCTGCGGTGAAACGCCGTATATCAAGCTGCTTACCCAGCTGTACGGTGACCGGATGTTGATTGCCAACGCAACCGGCTGTTCGTCTATTTATGGCGGTAACCTGCCCTCCACGCCGTACACCACCGATGCCAACGGTCGCGGTCCGGCGTGGGCAAACTCGCTATTCGAAGACAACGCCGAATTTGGTCTGGGCTTCCGCCTGACCGTTGACCAGCACCGCGCACGCGTGATGCGCCTGCTGGAGCAGTTTGCCGGGCAGATCCCTGCCGGGCTCAATGACGCGCTTCATGCGGATGCAACGCCAGAAGAACGTCGTGAGCAGGTTGCCGAGCTGCGTCAGGCGCTTCAGGGCGTAGCGGGCGCAGAACAGCTGCTGACCGACGCGGACGCGCTGGTCGAAAAATCGATCTGGCTGATTGGCGGTGACGGCTGGGCTTACGACATCGGCTTTGGCGGGCTGGATCACGTGCTGAGCCTGACCGAAAACGTCAATATCCTGGTTCTGGATACGCAGTGTTATTCCAACACCGGTGGTCAGGCGTCGAAAGCGACGCCGCTTGGCGCAGTGACGAAATTCGGCGAACACGGTAAACGCAAGGCGCGCAAAGATCTCGGTGTAAGCATGATGATGTACGGTCACGTTTACGTCGCGCAAATTTCGCTGGGTGCCCAGCTTAACCAGACGGTGAAAGCAATTCAGGAGGCGGAAGCGTATCCTGGCCCATCGCTGATCGTTGCATACAGCCCTTGCGAAGAGCATGGCTACGATCTGGCGCTCAGCCACGACCAGATGCGCCAGCTGACCGCGACGGGCTTCTGGCCGCTGTACCGGTTCGACCCGCGTCGTGCTGATGAGGGTAAATTACCGCTGGCGCTGGACTCTCGTCCACCGTCAGATGCCCTGGCCGAGACGTTAATGCAGGAACAGCGCTTCCGCCGCCTTAACGCGCAGCAGCCGGAAGTGGCGGAACAGCTCTGGAAAGACGCCGCGGCCGATCTGCAAAAACGTTATGACTTCCTGGCGCAAATGGCGGGTAAAGCCGAAAAACCGACCAGCGACTAGTACCTCTGCCCGGCTTGTCCGGGCATTTTTTTGCCATAAAAAAAGCCCGGCGTATTCACACCGGGCGAATCCAGATAATCATTGAATATCTATTTTGTTTCCTTAATAGCATTCATGTTAATTATGGATGAATGATCTTAAAGGCATATAACGCATCAAGGTTACCTTAATTAACGCCCAATTAATAATTTTAATTAAATATGCTTAACTTTAAATCATTCATCAAGTCAATGACCGTTTCAGTTGATTTATTCGGTTTAGATTTTACTTAGTTCGTAACAATTATATTTTATTACTCTCGCAGCGGAGTGATTTAGCATGAGACAACTTTCTCATTCTGAAAGTTCAACAGGTAATTAAATAAAAACAACCACCATGGAATATCAAAATGCAAAGAAAAGTACTGGCCCTGATGATTCCGGCTCTGTTAATGGCTGGCGCAACTCATGCAGCAGAGATTTATAATAAAGACGGTAACAAATTAGATCTGTACGGAAAAGTAGATGGTCTGCACTATTTCTCCGACGATAAAGGCGCTGACGGGGATCAAACCTACATGCGTCTGGGCTTCAAAGGCGAAACCCAGATCAACGACATGATGACCGGCTACGCGCAGTGGGAATACAACATTCAGGCAAATAACACCGAAGGGTCTGATAATCAGTCCTGGACGCGTCTGGCCTTCGCGGGCGTCAAAGTGGGTGACTACGGCTCCTTCGATTACGGTCGTAACTACGGCGTGCTGTACGATGTGGAAGGCTGGACCGATATGCTGCCTGAGTTCGGCGGCGACTCCTACTCTAAAGCCGACAACTTTATGACCAGCCGCGCCAACGGTGTGGCAACCTACCGTAACACCGACTTCTATGGTCTGGTGCAGGGCCTGAACTTTGCGCTGCAGTATCAGGGCAAGAATGAAGACGCCAGCAACAACCAGGAAGGCACCAACAACGGTCGCGACACGCGTCACGAGAACGGCGACGGCTTCGGTATCTCTACCACCTATGACTTCGGTATGGGCATTACTGCAGGTGCGGCGTACACCTCTTCAGACCGTACCAACGAACAGGTCATGAATACCACAGCGGGCGGTGACAAAGCGGATGCGTGGACTGCGGGTCTGAAATATGACGCCAATAACATCTATCTGGCGGCAATGTACTCTGAAACCCGCAATATGACCCCGTATGGTGATAAAACCGATTCCGTTGCGAATAAAACCCAGAACTTTGAAGTGACCGCCCAGTACCAGTTCGACTTTGGCCTGCGTCCGTCCCTTTCCTACCTGCAGTCGAAAGGTAAGGACCTGGGCAACGGTCAGGGCGATCGGGATCTGGTTAAATACGCTGACGTAGGCGCGACCTATTACTTCAATAAAAACATGTCCACCTACGTTGATTACAAAATTAACCTGCTGGATGAAGATGACAGCTTCTACAAAAACAACGGCATCGGCACGGATGACGTCGTAGCGTTAGGTCTGGTTTACCAGTTCTGATTGTCAGAGCCCGCACCATGGTGCGGGCTCGCTTGTATTTGAAGTTCGTCACAAAAGATAGTTTCAGAAAGGGATTGGTTGAGGGAAAGTTGAAAGAAAGCTGGTTAGACTACGGAGATAGCCCTTTTGTCATTAAGGATAACAGCGTTGTTTGGTCGTGTATCTCTTGCCGTCCTTACCCTTTTAGCATTGGTGTGGATGGCGTTAATTTTTGATTTTGGTGATATTGTCGGGCATCTCGGCGCGCTGTTAAACCATCTGGATGGCAGTTGACCGTTTACCAGGAAACAAAAAGCCACCAGCAGTGCCGGTGGCGGATATACGCATAGGTCGCGTTATTTTTTCACAGGTTGAGGCTTTTTATCGCCTGATTCAGGGGCCTCACGCGGATCGTCTTTTTCAACACAAAGCATAGTTTCTCCTGTATCAGATAACCATTCTCCACTATAGCCAGGCTGATTAAAGAGTGGCCAGGCGGCAATCATGCCTGCTGTTCACCTTTCTCGCGAAAAGTGAGATAGCCAAATACGCCACTTTCTCCATCCATGGGATGGTTAACCCCGTCCATCACCTTCACCTCAGGAAAATCAAATGGTGAAACGTTTTCAAAACAGGCGACATTCACGCCATATTCGTTTGGGTTAGAACGACGCTGATGGAACGTGTAAATCCCGCACACCGAGCAGAAGAAATGCCGTGCCGTTCCCGTGTTAAAGCGGTACTCGGTGAGCTTATCCTCACCTTTGGTCACCGTAATCCCCGACAGCGGCGCAGAAACGACGACAGCGCCTCGCATTCGACAAAAGGAACAGCTGCAGCGCCGCGCGGTGTTGAGGCCATCAGTAAGTTCAACGGTGAATGCCACCGCGCCGCAGTGGCACTTCGCATTTCGTCTTTCAGCCATGGGCTATACCCCTTTTCTCACGAGCTCGGCCGCTTTAACGAAAACCTCGTCTTCTACACCATCGCCTTTTTGCCTGCCGAGTCTGACCAGTTCATCCACTATACTGTTGCGATGGATCGGTTTTTGCGCTGAAACCAGCCCAATAACGGCGGCCCCAATCGCCAGCCCCACTAATCCGGTTTGTTCATCTTTGTTTTTCATATTCATGCTCCTGGTACAACAAACAAGGGTAGCAGGAATATGGTAAAACGGAATGCCAGACACATGATCTGTGAATAATATTTAGACAGTTCAAACAGGTACGACTTCTAAAATCGACAGATACGAACGGGTGTCTATTATTTTGTTTAGCTTCAGACGAGTCTTTTCGAACAAGGTCTGATACTCAGACTCTGTTCTTGCACGTCCTCCATCAAAGCTTGTTAACAAAAGAAGATCAATTTCAAATCGTCCCTGTTCATTATTTTCTTTTTTAATAAGTGGCTCAAAAATTAATAGCCTGGAGTTTTCTTTCATAGCATTTCTGCAGCATTGAAGTATCTGAATGGCCTTTTCATCAGGCCAGTCCATTAAAATGTATTTAAGTAGATAAATGTCTGCTACAGGACAGGCTTCAAAAAAACTGCCCTCTACGGTCTCCCATCGGCGATGATCATTCAACAGATACAGTCGATTCCGCTCAAGCACGTCTGTTTGATCAAAAAGGATCCCCGTCAGGGTCGGGTTTCGACGTAAAACGGCCAGCAATAAATTACCCAGCCCACCGGCGATATCGGCAACGACAGCGCTTTGAGGGAACGAATAGCTATCTGCGATGACTTCATTCTCTACGGATGACATAGAGGCCATACCGGCATGAAAAATGTTGCTGTCAGCCCCACTATCGTCATGCTGCCAGTACTCGTAAAAAGGCTTGCCAAACAATTCATTAAAGACAGGTTTGCCTTGCAATATCTCATCCATTTTTGCCGCTGGCTGCCAGAATGTCTGGTCTGTCAGCATGAGCACTGCTGCACGCAAGGAAAATTCATGCTCAGAACAGAGGAATTGTGCTGATTGGCTAAGGCTGTATTCAGCGTCAGATAATTCGTTGAAAACTCCACGAGAGGACAATAAGCGCATGATCCGATGAAGATAGTCGCCATCGACATTAAGCTCCTCCGCCAGTTGCGTAACGGATTTTTTTCCTTCAACCAGACGATCTGCGACCCCTAATACCGCGACAGCCCGAAGTGCTGCCTGCCAGACAAAACCCATGCTTTGCTCTAACAAACACATTCCTTCTTTACGGCTTAGTAAATCCAGACTATTACGTTGTGACATTTTCTGCTCCTTACCAATAAAGATGTGTTGAACAACTAAAAAGTTGCTAACAAGCGTAAGTCTGGCAGTGAGCTTTATCCATAATTTCAGCAAGGTTTACTTCTGCTGTTTCGTATTGGTTTGCATACAGTACATTTAAACACGTAAAAAAACAGGGCCACTTACCCTTCATTTTGATTAGTAATGCGCAGAAACTATTACTTTATAAATGATTGTCTTACATCCAAAAAATCCTGTGACAACACAGGCATTCTCTATTTAGAATCTCGGCGTCAGCCCATACTTTGGCGTTTTGATATTTGCAGCCCAAACCTTGATATTGTTTTGCAACAGAATAGTGAAATCTGATTTTAAATGCGTCACCATTCCATTGACGCTGTCCGCATCAACCACAGAAAAATGTTCAATTCTATTTTGCCCTACCTCAACACAATAATATTTTGCGGGCAGCTCCTTACCATTAACATTTAGCGACTGGTTGTTTTCACCACAACGGCCTTCAGTAATAAATGACACCAGCAAGTTAGCGGATTTCCTCCCTGGCTGAGAAACACTCACCATGACCGGGAAACCTTCCGAGGTCTGTGTCATATCATAAAGGACGGCATTTTTCATATACCAGGTATTATATTCCCGCTCCTGAAAAGCAGACCAGGAAGGCGCAGAAAAGACCACCAGCACTGCCAGTATAAGAGATTCTATTTTCATGGGATGTTGTCGTCCGTGTTGTTGCACGTATTATTCAGATTGTGCAAAAAACAGCAACCCCTTAAGAAAAGCCCTACTACTATTGGCAGTAACAGAGGGATTAATACAAAGAAGAATAAGAAGATAAATGGTAAACCACCGCCATCATGGCGATGCTGACCACGACGCTGATGAAAAAGTACGTTTTGAAAGGCTGCTTTTGGGTTTTATGGCGAAAGAGCTGTTGCCCCACAATGGCGCCAGGCCAGCCACCTGTTACGCCAAATACCAGCAAAGTAGCTTCCGGCACCCTGCGCATCCCCTTCCGCGCCGCCATTTTATCGGCGCCATACATGACTATTGTCAGCAGATTGATCAGCAGAAACCAGATTACCAACGGATTCGGAGTCAACAGGCTAGCAATAGCAGCGAAAATCAGTAGTACATAGCAAAAGCGATTGAGAGTCATTGTTCTGGTCACAGGCTGTTAAACGGTTTTCGACGGCATATGATACCCAAAACAGGTAAAGTTTACTTCTTTAAAACAGGGTGAATGCCTGGCGCTTTACTGATTAACATTTAAACTGCATTAATCAGTAAAGCATCCTTTCATTATAATCGTGCAGTTTACATATTTTTCTTAAAAAAATATTCTGAAACGGCTCACTGCAAAAACACATTGTGCGTGCATCCCTTTAACAAAATAAAAACGAATGCAGTGGCTGTGTAAACAGACGGGTAAGAAATATTGATGGAGATCAATTTATAAAACAAGCAGATAATTTTTAGCCGCGTCGTGTCATGCCCAGCGTTTAGCATTACAGTTGAACACAATTAATTTGACCAGATGGTCAATGAATAACAAAATATCACCGTAGTTAAAAAATAATATCTGCATTCCTTTAGGGGGGTGATGTCCCCCCATTTTTCCGATGTGATAAACCTCATTCCACCATTATCTTCACTTTTGGTTTCGACAGAAGGACTTTTACCAGTTCCTTAAACGGCGTGGGTTTGTAGAAGAAGAAACCTTGTAAGAACTTGATGTGGTTATGGGTGAGATAATCAAGTTGCTCTTGTGTTTCAACACCTTCCGCCACAATACTGATTGATAATTTTTTTGCCAGTTCCAGTACCGAATCCAGTATAACGGTTGAGTCCTCACTGGCATTAACCCTGGCAACAAAGCTTTGGTCGATTTTAATGTAATCGATATGCAGATCCTGCAGGTAGGACAGACCAGAATACCCCGTACCAAAATCATCAAGAGCAATGGCAAATCCAATCTCATGTAGCGCATTGAGGGTCTTAACGAGATGGTCATCGATATCGAGAGGTTCACGCTCGGTCACCTCAATGACCAGGTTAAGATCCTGTCGAGTAAAGCTTTGCTTGTAATGGAGACACTCTTCAACGAAGGTGGACGCAACGATATGGGACGCGCTGAAGTTAATACCGACGTGGAACCCTTCTGGCAGCAACGTAGAGATCGAATTCATATGCGATGCAACCTGACGCATTAAGCTCTGAGTTAAGGGAATGATTAAGCCTGATTTCTCCGCGAGAGGAATAAATGAAGCCGGAGAAATAAACCCTGACTGTGGATGCTTCCATCTGGCCAGCACTTCCACACCTCGTAGCGCCCCCTCTTTGCCGCTGACAACGGGCTGGTAATACGGAATAATTTCATTTCTGTATATGGCGGTACGCAGTGACTCTTCCGGTGAAACATCCTTAGAAAGATATCGCTGAAGAATATAAGCAGAAAGAGACGATATTATCAGCAGGAATAACACTACGCCTCCGGCTCGATTGAGTAATCTCTTAAGACTAAAAAGAGGTGGAGAATTAAATTGTACCGAGAAAGGAAAAGCTGAGGCCTTGACCGTTAATACCTCTTTCTTCGTATGGTCTACCGTAGTCACATCGCCTGTCAGGCCTAAAAGGGTATTGCCTACTCTTAGAGAATATTCAACGCCGTTTAATGGCATATCCAGCGCATCCCGGATATGGCTATCACTGATACTAACGATGATTCGGCTTCCGGCGTGGGTTGTCTGGTATAAGAGAACCGGAAGACCGTTGACGGTACTCCCCGAAGGAACCAGGAGCAATGATGACTCAGGCAGCACTGAGCTATTGACCAACAATACGCGGTTTCCCGGTAATGAGGAGCACCAGACCGCGTTATTTTTCAGAATAATGATCGTTCTCAGGTGAGGCTGTAATGCTGCCTCGGTACCCAGCCGATATTGCCCTTCTGCATCACACTCATTCTCGGCAAGTTGCATTGCCATCTGAGTCGCATGACGGGCTTCTTTAAGAATAACGTTCATGTTCCGTACGACGTAGCGCGCCTCTGCCAGGCTGTCAGCACGTGCAGAATACCAAACCTGTAAATTGATGATAAAAACGCCGAGCAAAAACATTGTCGTGGCTGCAGCTAAGGGAATAGATGCATGGCGCATTTAGGGTTCTCGATTTGAGTAAAGTTGCCGCTTCAGCGATCCTGAAGTGATTGAATTATCTTCGTCTTAAGCATGGTTGATAAAGAAATAAATACCATATCAGGCGTCAGAAATTTTCTCGCAAGCCAGATGGAGTGGAAACAAAAGGCCGCCGAACGGCAGCCCTGGTGGATAAGTGTTTATTAGTACCGCTTTATTGTATTGATCGGGGTTCTTTCTGACCAGTCAGGTCGCTCGCCAGCCATGATGGCACGCTGTTGCGTTGGCGTCACAGACTGCGTAATTTCTGGCATTGACTTGTATTCGGGTTGCGTAGGTGGATTGAGAACAAGATCGGAACTACAGCCTGATAACAGCAAAACCGCCAGTAGTAATGAATTAAATTTGAACACGTGCCCCCTTCCAATGGGATAAAGTTATAAGAAAAAGCATGGTGCTGATTGCATCCTGGTGACACGTTAATGATATACAAAGCCACGCGCCTGGCTGAAGACAGCAGATTCACCACACAGATAACCCCATAAGGTTATATTTAGTCGGGCAATACGCGCAACGCTTTGTTTTCGTACTCACCAGAGCAAAAAGGTGGAAGGAAAGCCGACTACGCTTCTAATATCGAGGGGGTTTATGCTAAAAACGCTACTTCGTTTCTTTTGGTCAAGTGTTTAGAAGGAATTTGAATGGTTAAGGTTGAGGTATTAAAAACGAAGTACCCAGGCGCAGCGGCCTGGCAAATGGGTGACAGCCCGGAACTGGCGAGCAAGCTTGCGGACCTGATTAAAAAAGGAATCAAAACGGCCACCTGCGGATCTTTTGCCTCGTACTCGCAGGATGTGTCTGCACCGCGGGTGGGTAGCTACAACATAATCCTTGATGGACAAAACGTCCCGGTCTGTGTGATCAGGCTGGTTTCACAGCGGCTGGTGCGTTTTTGCGATGTTACTGAAGAATTCGCTCGCAAAGAGGGTGAAGGTGATTTAAGCCTTGAATACTGGCAGAAAGAGCATCAGCGATTTTTCGTCTGCGAAGGTCATTTTTCTGAAGATATGGAACTGATCGCAGAAGAATTTGAATTGGTTGATGTGCTGTAAGCGGAGATTAAGTGGCCAGGATGGTACCTTCGCTGAATTCGTTCCGGTAAAAGACAACGTAAGTTCTCCTCGCGCTGGTCCTCATGGGTGCATCAAAACCTGCGATTTGTTTTCATGCCCAGGATGCACAGGGGCACACAGAAAGCCTGCTACGCTTTTCGCGTATCGGCTCCGGATTTAATGAGCTGTAAAACGTGCTGGTATTCGTCGCCGGAATCCGTACCATACGCGGCATACAATGTTTGCCCCTGCTGGCTCCGAAGGTAGTACTCAATGCAAGAGAATCAAGAGATTAACAAAAAAGAGCAATACAACCTCAATAAGCTACGCTGATTTTGCCAACCCATTGATGTCATTTAATTTATAATTTAATTCAATTAGTTATAGCATAATAACTTCTCCCTAAAGCTACCCAGAACTACATTTTTTGTGCCCTTTTTTTGCCCCTATTTCGCATTTTTGCCCCTAAATTTGCCCCTAACTTTAGCCAGCGCGCCCCCCTTCTTCTCCCTGCCCTATACTTTAAGTCTGACATCTGGCTGGAGGTTTCTATGTGTGGACGTTTTGCACAAGCTCAAACGCGTGAAGAATACCTGGCTTACCTGTCCGATGAAGCTGATCGCGACATCGCATACGACCCTGAACCTATTGGCCGATACAACGTCGCGCCCGGCACCAAAGTGCTGCTGTTGAGCGAACGCGACGAGCAGCTGCATCTTGATCCGGTTTTCTGGGGTTATGCGCCCGGATGGTGGGATAAGCCGCCACTGATTAACGCTCGCGTCGAAACCGCGGCCGCAAGCAGAATGTTTAAACCTCTGTGGCAACATGGCCGGGCGATCTGCTTTGCAGATGGATGGTTCGAATGGAAGAAAGAAGGTGACAAGAAACAGCCTTATTTTATCCATCGGGCAGACGGTCAGCCGATTTTTATGGCGGCGATCGGCAGCACACCGTTCGAGCGAGGCGATGAGGCAGAAGGTTTTCTGATAGTAACGTCTGCCGCTGACAAAGGCTTAGTGGATATTCACGACCGCCGGCCCCTGGTCCTATCGCCTGAAGCGGCCCGGGAATGGATGCGCCAGGACGTTGGAGGGAAAGAAGCGGAAGAGATTGTATCTGACGGCTCTGTACAAGCTGAGATGTTTATCTGGCATGCTGTGACCCGTGAAGTAGGAAATGTAAAAAATCAGGGGAGAAAATTGATAGAACAAATAGATATATAATCTGATGTACTTTTGATGTGTACTTTATATTTGGTTCAATTTTATCTCACTTTAAGAAAGAAATATATTTGCAGCCATCGGGCCACTAAGCCCATTTATACGATAAAATTCAACACGAACGCCAGGTTTTAACGTTTGGCTTTCATTATTACTTAATGCAGAAATATGTAAAAAAACATCTTTTCTGCCATCTGATGGGATAATCAATCCCTTTCCGCTCTTGAAGTCAAAACTTTTGACAATTCCTGTCATTTTACGAGACAAATATTTTCCTAATGGCAATCCAGATTTGACTATACAGGATTGGTTAATAATAGCTAATCCTATTTTATTGGCCTTCTGGAAGGCTAAAATAAAATTTGCTTAATCATTCAGCACGTGCCTTAATGGTTTGACTGATTCGTTGCGATGATGAATCTAACTTTTCCAAAAGCCGTTCTCATAACCAGGTGTTATCTCTGATACCTCCTCCTCTTGAGTCCAAACATATACCAGCATACGTTTCTTATCATGAGCTTGCTTGTCAGTTTGAAATGTTCAAACGGAGTTTGTATGTCATCTAAAATCATAGGCCTTGTTAAGTGGTTTAACGAAGATAAGGGGTTTGGCTTTATCTCCCCACTCGATGGAAGTAAAGATGTTCTTGTTCACACTTCTTCCCTGCTGGGAGAAAAATTTAATACTCTATTTGAAGGACAAAAAGTCAAATTCGCTATCATAGCTGGAACTAAAGGTCCAATCGCTGCCAAGGTAACACTTTGCGATAGATGATTTTTAGATGGTTTACTTAAGCCAGCATGACTTTATCAGTGGAAGGTGATTGTTCGGTTACGCACATCATTACAACAGGCCAGCATATTTACTTACCATCAAGTTTGCTGACCGATGTGATGAAATGCAGGACTGCTGCATGAACAGTCTCAAAGCAGAAGCTAACTGCTTATAAAATATTAAAGTGCGTAAGAGGTTAGGCAGCCTCTAAATCATCACTTCTTATTTTTTTAATTTTCTTAGAAGCGCTGGGGAGATTTGAATAAAGCACAGCAGTATGGGCACACCAATTGAGCCCCCTTTTGTACACGATTGTAACTATGTTCGGAATCTTTTGAGCAGTTTGGACAAGGACATTTTACTAAATAATTTCGGCGGAATTGAGTGTTTTTACGTGCTGACATAGATTTCTCCAGTTGAAATGGACCGTTACAGTACACGTTAAGTCAGTATAATGCTTGTTTTAATTTCGATAGAGGCAAAAAAAATGAACAAACAGCCCCCTTTCGAACACCTGCAGGGGCTAAAAGCCCTCAAAATACATGGTGATATATGAAAAAAGTAATCATTTTTTTTAATGGTAAGCCAAGTAAAGTTATCACTGTGCTTAAAGGTGTGACATCAATACGCGAAGAATATCCTAATGGAGAAGTGATAAACCTTCAGATAATGTCAGCAGGTTTTCCCTCTTTAACAGGTGACCATGAAGTGGTCTATGTGGCATCAGATCGAGAGCTTACCTCTCAGGAAATATTAGATGCGGCGCAGAAGTATCTTTGACGCAAGGGATTCAACGCCAACGTTCATGAAATCATTATTATAACTACGTTTAATTATTATAGCCTGCTTAACGCAGGCTTTTTTTTACCCCCACACAAACATTTATAATTAAGACATTTACATCCAACACCATGGCAATATGACTTTATTGCTGAAGAAACCATAAGGCCTCCATGAAAATTCTATATTACACAGTATTAATAGTTATTGAAGCCCCATTCTCAGATAATAATATCAACCCTCTTATCTTAGGTCTCTTGCATGACCGAAACTATTCAAGTAAGTCAAACCGAGGCGTTAAACTTCCATCCCATGCATTCATTGGTTCAGAGGGTCAGGCAGTTTTAGAGTGGGAGTCTGAAAAAGATGGAGCAGAAAAACTAAAAAAAAGACTCTACCAGATGCTGCATGGAATTACACGTTTAGAAGAGTCTCCCACAGCAATTTTTCTAATGATTTGCCCAGAAGATAAAACCTTAACCTTTGTTTCAAGACTTAAAGTAAAAAAATGAACATCGATATTTTAACCTTCACCATCTGAAAATACCGTGACCGTGAAAACTGCGAAAGAAAATCATGAGGCACATCAGTAAATTTTGTATCATTTGCTAAGCATTGCTGTTACATTCGGTTTAATGATGAATCCTCCTCAGCGGCAGGGCTAACTAACCTGATGATTTGTATATCAAGCGGCTCATCGTGAATTTCTGAAGCAGCGAGTCACGAGTGGTTAGCTCAATGACTCACCGGGAGGCACCCGGCATCATACCCATAAGCCCCTGTATAATTGCAGGGGCTTATTTACATTACAAAAGCATAGTAGTAGACATATTAATCTTAATACTCATAGCCGATAATTAGGTTCGAATGAATATACCGTTTAAAGAATCATCTAACTTTTATTAGGTCTGAATACCTCGTAGTATATCGTGGAGATAACATATCCCGTTTCATCTGCCATTGCTGCTGTATGCCCTGCCCGGCAAAATAAAGCGTTCCCTTTCCATCTTTTGCGTTCAGATAATCCAGAACTTCCATCAACCTATCGCTACCAGCACGCGGCGCGTTCTCGTCGAACAAGTTGAGCTGGGCCACACCATGGCTAAAGAAGTCACCCAGCATAATGCCGGCTTTCTGGTAACGGTGTCCGTCTTTCCAGATTTTGTCCAGGCACTTTACCGCGGCGTTAATGATGTCGCGTGAATCCTGAGTGGGGGTAAGAAACTTCATGGACGCACTGTTACCGTAATACGGCTCGTTAAGCGCAAAGGGAGAGGTTTTCACGAACGCAGAGATAAACCGGCAATACTGGTGCTCACCACGAAGCTTTTCAGCACCACGGGCCGCATAGCTGCAGATGGCCTGACGCATCTGCTCATATTCTGTGACGCGTTCACCAAAAGACCGGCTGCAGACGATTTCCTGCTTAGCTGGTGCAAACTCCTCCAGCTCGAGGCATGGCTCGCCGCGCAGCTCCCTGACCGTTCGCTCGAGTACCACGTTAAAGTGTTTGCGGATAATCCAGGTGCTTTGTTCTGAGAGGTCCAAAGCCGTTTTGATGCCCATGGCGTTAAGCTTCTTACTTATACGCCTGCCGACGCCCCACACGTCCTCCACCGGAACCAGAGCAAGCAGTCGGCGCTGGCGATCGAGATTGGATAGGTCCACTACCCCGCCCGTTTGCCGCTGCCATTTTTTGGCGGCATGGTTTGCGAGCTTGGCCAGTGTCTTTGTCTGGGCAATACCAACCCCGACAGTCAGGTGCGTACGCTTCAGAACTGTAGCGCGGATCTCTTTGCCAAATTCCGTCAGGTCCCGGCAGTTGCGAACACCTGTCAGGTCGCAAAATGCTTCGTCGATACTGTAAATTTCAACTCTGGGGCTCATTTCTTCGAGTGTTGTCATCACCCGGTTCGACATATCAGCGTAGAGCTCGTAGTTACTGCTGAAGCAAACAACCCCAGCGCGCCGAAATAAGTCCTTTTGCTTGAAGAAAGGCTCCCCCATCGTAATTCCAGCCGCCTTGGCCTCGGCGCTGCGCGCGATTACGCAGCCGTCATTGTTCGAAAGAACAACCACTGGCCGCCCTTTCAAATCGGGACGAAACACCGTCTCGCATGATGCGTAGAACGAATTCACGTCACAGAGCGCAAACATACTCAGCTCGCCGATTTGACGATGAAAGTAACAACGCCGAAAACGTCCAGCGTATCTTCGCTGCCTACAACAATCGGACTGTAGGCGCTATTCATTGGGATGAGTTGTACTGTCGGGCGTAACTGCAGGCGTTTAACAGTAAATTCCCCTTCCACCGCGGCGATGACAATGTCACCATGCTCAGCAGTGCGTGAGCTGTCCACCACCAGCAGATCACCGTCGCTGATCCCGGCTTCGATCATTGAATCACCCGCGGCTTTAACGAAGTATGTGGAACTCGGGTGAGCAACTAGTAACTCATTGAGATCGATGCGCTGTTCCACGTAATCAGCCGCGGGGCTTGGGAAACCACACTGTACTAAGTCACTGAAAAGCGGAAGAGTGAAAATTTCTCGCAGTTCTGTTGGCCTGATGAATTCCATTGCACACACCTCAAATACTGTTTTTATATACAGTAGTTTTATTTGTAAGTGTCCGCAAGATACAGGCCCAACCCTCACTGCTTAAAGCTTCGCCGTTTCGTTTCTAAGTTTCTCTCTCGTTTCGAATTATGACTTTTGTAAATTATTCGATTCAAACTCCAATTGAGTAGTTTTAATCCAACGCCCCTACATCCAGTTCTTTGATTAGCCTTTTGAGGCAACTAACTTCATCCATTAGAGCAAGGATTGCTTCATGGTGAAGGGCGGCGGCCACACCGAAGGTATCTACTGATTTTACATCCTCAATTTCTGAGCCATCTCGTAAGGTTGTTTTTCCATATGATTTAACTGCGTCAGGAAAAACCTTCTCGACTTCCTGAGCTATGAAGCCATACCCGTGCGCAGGAGTATCGAGGCGGTCCCATTCAACGCCTCGAAGCTGCTGCATTTTCATAAGCGGATCAGCTATTACCGTTATATTTTCTTTAATGCGCTCATCGGAAGAAGTTACCCAATTGCCTATCGCAGCGCCATTTGAATGGAATACCCATGCAACAAGTCCTTCCTGATCAGACCCTTTCAGGCCCAATGTCACGTTATCAAAATTAGCCCCGCCGCCACGGGCCCCCCCGAATGTCCATTCCCCTGTATACCAGGTTCCTCTAAGAATGTTGACATAATTTCCTGTATTTGGGTTATACCCATTGGCAACGATCAGGCTGATTCCGTTATTCATCAAACCACCGCCACCATTATCTCCTGAACTGATGGCAAATCCGGGATTACCGCCTACGCCGGGCTGGACTGTAATTGGGCTCGTGATTTTCCCACCCGCTTTCTGATCGACGGAATTTAATCGTGAATCGTTACCAGCGGCCACTGTTCCCGCTGCTGTTCCAACATCCCTGGTAGAGCTGTTTCCTAAACCGAGGTTTGTGCGAGCGCCTGATACCGTTGTCGAACCGGTACCGCCCTGTTCTACAGATAGCGCTGTCGTAAGTCCGCTGAGAGAGGTGATGTCGCGGTTTGCACCTTTTGCCGCCTTGCCTGAAAGTGATGTTGTAATGCTATTCCAGGCTGGGCCCGTCCATGTTGTGCCATCTGGCAGGGTTACCGTTACATTTCCGGTTCCAGAAAAAATACTTTGCCAGTTCTGTTTGTCGTAATTCAGTCCACGCAGCGCTTCAGCACTTTGCGCCACCAGCGCAGCAGTGACCATGTTCAGCGCCACGCGCGGGACCGCTGACCAGGCCGCGCCAGATTGCGTTGGCCCGGTAAAGTTGCTGACCAGTATCAGTTGGGTATCACTATCTACCGTTTTTACTGGTAACGTGTACGGAACGCCGCCCACAGTAGAGACAATGAAGTCACCTGCGGCAAGTTCGGTAGTAAAAGAGGTTCCGGAACCGCCAACAATAGCGGATCCATTTGTCAGGGTGAGGGTACCTGCCGACATAAAAGACTCCTGAGTGCAGATAATAAAAAACCCGCCGAAGCGGGTTCTTGTTTTGTTCACTTTGAACAGGTCGACCTGGTGAAGTTATTTTTGCTCACCCATCGCCAATTGAAGGGGTAGCCTGCCCTATATTCTGTCTGATTGGCTACTTTGCGCACATCGTAAATCTGTACCGAAAGAACCTGACCTCCAATAAGTGCTTCTGCCTCGCATAATGGTTTTTGCTTTTGCAGAACTGAACCAGAGCAAGCAGAAAGAAATAGGCAAAATGCCATCGCTAACATTATTTTCGTCATTTCACACCTTGATTAGTTTTTATTAAGTGAAAACTAACGCAGCGGTACTGAAATATAAAATAGATATAACAGATCAATTAAGTGAATTTGATCGCTTAAAACGATCAATCATAGGCGGCGGTGTTGATAGCCGTCAAAGCTATTCCAGTCGTTGTCCCACCCGCAGCAGAACCGGTAGCCGTTGTCGAGGGCGCGGCATTAATTCTGGTTGATGAACCATTAAACCGACATCCAGAGTAGGCTGTGATATTCACAATAGTGGGTGGTTTAGTGTTATTGTTCTGGATGATCTGGGAGCCAAGAATAGCGGGTGCCACCGCATAACTACCAGGCAGAGTGACGTCAATATTAATTCCACCTGTCGTAGCTCCAGGCGTCCCAACAGTCACAAGGTCACTCAATATCCGACTCTCGTTTGTCAGAACCAACTTCCCGGTGGCATCCCAGATAGCAAATCCCCATTTTGGCAATGTCTGAGGATAAATAGCAAAGATGTAAGCCGTTAATGTATGTGCCTGTCCATAGGCATTGCTTGATCCAACAAGAATATTTCCTCCTGATCTGGCTGCAGTAACCACAGTAGGCTGAGCAGTATCACTCGTTTTGCAAAAAACCATCGCCGGATAAGAAACGTCCAGAGCTATTGTTGCAGATGCACCGTGATATGCCCCGCTTGCTACTGAGTTAACCACTACCCTCCTGTAGAGACAAAATGGCGTGGACTGAGGCGTAATAAAGGGATTTCCATTATCCAGAGCTATCAGTGCGCCATAATCTGCCATTATGCTTTCTCCACAAAAACTACGAGCTCACATTCAGAGGCTGGATAGTTTCCAATCCCAACGCTGTTTGCCGCGCCAAGAGTTATCGTATTTCCGCTGGCGACGATACTGCGCCCTACCGAGACCGCCCCCTTATCCAGAGAAACGACAAATCCGACCTTCATTCCTGCCGGAATGGTAAACGACCAGCTTCCAGAGTTTTGCCCCTTAGAAAGTTGAATACGTCCGACCACTGAAACTGGCTTAATACCATAATTGTTCGGATTGCCATTGGCATCCCATGTCTGAATGCCCCACGTCATTAAAATACTCCTGTAAGTTTACCAATCTGTACGCGGAGGACACCATTCGCATCCCTGATGCTGTCAGTAACGTTCGTGGTCTTTCTTGCGCCCTGCCCATCGCTGCCGTAGTTTTCCCAGGTACCGCCTTTGTCCAGTTTCCACCCGGACTGCCCTGGTACGTAATTGTTGGACTGGATGAAGTTGCCAATTTTAGCATTGGTGATCGTGCCATCCTGAATAAACGCTGAGCTAATAAAGACCTGACCATTAACCACTGCGAACGGTGAATACTGGGTATCACCACTGCCACTCATCAGCACGAACTGATTAGCGTTAAAGCCAACCCTAGTTACTACCGGTTTCCCGGCCTCAGCAAGCACAGCAATCGACATCCCGGCGTTGTAAATCACCCCGTTTATCCTCACACCTGTTTTGAGGGTGTATATTGCCGAAGCACCAGAGGCATCGACAACGGCTGTGAGCTTGTCTTCCAGGGAAGCGGTGACGTTGTCGATCTGCGCCTGCACCTGTGTCGACATTTCGGCCATTGCCCTATCCACCTCAGCAATAGTCGTTTTTACAACCAGGATATCGGCGCGTACCTCTCCGTATTGCGCCCATTGATGTTCAACTGTTCCGTGGTTGGCCAGCGCGTTCTGCATTGCAGCTTCAAGATTGGTATCAATATCGCTGGTCAAGCGGTCGCCGTCGGCCGAGTTAAGGAAATCGTCTGCGATTTCACCCAGATAATCATCAGCATTATCGTTAGACATTCCCCTGATCCAGTCGGTATAGCCGGACTCGTTACCCGTTCTATCAACCAACTGCGCGCGATACCAGAATTCCTGCCCGGCTTTCAGCCCGAGCTGGGTATATTCAGCAGATGGATAAGGTACGTCCGATAGCAGCAACGGATCGGAAAAGTCGCTGTTGGTCGTGTACTGGATTTCTGTTTTGAGGGTATCGCCGGTGTTTCCCGGGAACCCCCAGTTCAGACGAATACCCCAGTTGATGGCCGTAGCCATAAAGCCCACTGGCTTGGGCGGATTGCCCACTTTGCCGGTCAACGTCTTCTCTTCTGAATATCCCCACCCGGAAGAAATTTCCGCTGCGTTGATAGCTCGCACGCGCACCAGGTACCGTCCGGCGTAAATCCCCGGGACGTCGAATGACGTGGTAGAGCTGCGCGGCACGTTAACCCAGTTCCCATCATTGCGGCGCCATTGCGCCTCATAGGCGATGGCATTTTGTGCCTGATCCCAGCTCACTCGCATGGTTTCGACGCTGATATTCTGCTGAACCACCGAAAACGAGCTGATCGCGATGTTGGCTGGCGGCGACTGGTTACCAGGAGGAATGACACTCACCGGCCGCTGATCAATTACAGCACCCGTATCGATTCGGGCATATTTATCCGGATCGTGATTTGCCCCCGTGATGGTATATGTCCCGTCATTGTTATCGGTGACACTAATTACCCTGTACTGCTGCGCATAGAGTTCATCAGATTCAATTACCCATACAGCCTCAGCCTGCGGAAGTTCACTAAAGGAAGTTGTTACGGTGACCATTTCACCGGACAGGGACTGAATCGTCCGGGATTGGGTAATGCCCGACGGCAGGTTTACCATTATCCTGTCACCGGTCTTAGCACTTGGTACCCGGTCAAGTTTGAGTACACGACCATTAACCGCGGATAATCTACCGCCTAAATCTCGACCAGAGAGATTGCGATCAGAAACAGCAATTATGTAGCCCGGCTGAGGAATATTGCCGTCCAGACCAACGTCAAACGTTACAATCCTATCTTTATTGTTGGTCAGGATCCCCCAGCGCCCTTTTCTGTTAGCCTCAGACTGCCTGGTGCAACCGATGGCGGTGATCTCAAGCTGGTTGAAACCATAGCGCGCCACCAAAGCCTGCTCGAAGACGGGCTCCATTGCATCAGCATACCCATTTGCCGGATCAGACCAGGATACAAGAGCGTTTGTGTAGCGACTTTTGGTTGTGCTGCTGGAATATACGAATTTGCCGTCGACAACGTTAGCATGCGTGTAGGTAAAATCGACATCTCTGGGCATGTCCGCAAGGGCAACAATCTGGTCGTCTCCCCAGTAGGTCATGCCTCGAAAAATGGCGGCGAAGTCACGCAGGACGGTGTAAGCGTCATTTCGATCCTGAATGTATACGTTGCAGGTGTAACGAGGTTCAGTTCCGCTACCACCCTTACCATCCGGTACCGGTTGATCACAATATTGAGCGACCTGATAAAGCGTCCATTTGTCGATATTGGCTGCCGTTAGCCGATTACCAAGGCCGAAGCGGTCAGTGACCACCAGATCGTAAAATATCCACGCAGGGTTATCCGTCCATGCCCACTTAAATGCGCCCGTCCAGGTGCCGCTGTACGTTCGTGTTTCGGGGTCATAATTATCGGGCACACGAATAACACGCCCGCGGGGCTCGCAGGAAATTTGCGGAATTGAGCCATTGAACTGGCTCGAGTCAAATTCGATGTACAGAAGCGCGGTATTCGGATAACGCAGTTTCGCGTCAATCACCTCAGTGAAGCTCTGCAGCGTCATCGTGTCGCCGATCTTCGCGCTGTTTGCATCAGAGGTAATCTTACGCAGTCGGATTGTCCAGGTGCTGCCAGCCTGAGATAAATCGATACGGTGGCTGCGCTCGTAACCAGAGGTGGTTTTCCCGGTCACGCTGGTATTGAGTACCGTCTGCCATGTGCCGCCGTCAGTCTGCAGGTCAATCGCATAATTAACCGAGTAACCGACCAGATCGCCGTCGTCCTCCTGTTTGAAAAGCGAGGGCCATTTTAGACGCAGGCGAACAGCTGAAAGCTGCGTGTTGGTGAACGTGCGCGTCCACGCTGTAGAGCTGGAAACTTCGGAACCTACATTGATTTCATTTTCGGTACCCGGGATCCCTTGAATGTATTTTTGCGCCTGAGTTCCAGAACGAAACTCCCACGCCACACCGCTGAAGTTCTGTGAACCATCTGCGTTCTCAAGTGCGGTGCCATCAAGATAAATATCGCGCGCAGTAAGGCCACCAGCAAACTCCCCCTCTCCCAGCGCGAGAAGGATTTTTGCCTTGGCTACTGACTGCAGATCGTCTGGCTGTTCTGTAGGAGTTCTTGAGCTTGAACTGCCGCCCTTGCGGCCTTTAATAGCGGTTACTATAGCCATATTGCGCCCATAAAAAAAGCCACCCGGAGGTGGCTTATTGAAATGTGTTTAATCTAGTAGAATTCAACTTTCGTATTCGCTGTCATTAGTACTGGCTTCGGCACAGGATTCCCTGCGCTCTGCATTGTTACTTTACATATTTCAGGAACAAGCTTTTCGCTATAATGACAAGTATTCGTTGCTGTATAACCGTCCGAGTAAACTGATGTGTTTATAATTTTATAATCAAGAGGTTTCCTGTCTTTATCAACATAAGATATTTCGTTTTTTGAAAGGACCTTTCCAGAACCATAAAACTCAGAACGTATCAAATTAGAATTATCATCATAAAAATGCTCAGATATTTTCTTACCTAAATAATAGGTATCTTTAATTAAGCCATTCGAGTAAAGACTATATCGCAACTCATCACCATTTTCATTTTTACTCAAAATATTACATTTTTCATCGAGCTGTATAGAGAAAGACTTACCATCTCTCTGGCCAACAAGACTTCCATTGCTATTTTTTAGATTTGTTTCATGACCAGACGAAACGTTATCAAGATCTAAGCTTTCGACACAACCATTCTTAGCTAGTCTGATGGCGATTTTATAAGTGACCTTACCATTTTCTTCAACATCAGTATCTAATGATTTGACAGCTCCTTTAACTGGATTGAAATCAAACATAGTAGATAAATTATAGAGGAGAGGTATGTAATGGTTATCAGCTAAAGCCATGCCTGAAAATAAGGAAGTACAAAGGAAAAGAGTAGATATTTTTTTCATTTTTGAATCTAAGCTCAAGTTACCCCATATTAAGTAAACCCATTACAGCATGCTTACTGCTGATCTTCAACATAGATACCGGCGGAGATGATCGCTCCACCGATGCGGCGTTTGCCGTAAAGGAGCGGCACAGGATTACCCTGGGCTGTCGTATTGGTTACTCCACCAAATGCGTAGCTGGCCTTATTGTCTGCCGATTGCTTGCTGGCTAGTCCTGTTGTCTGTGGAGAAAGCATTTGAACGACACCACCAAGGGCCATCGCAGCGCCAAATTGCATTAGAGGAACGCCGACAGCACCACCGCCAAAGTATGACGCCACAGCACCTACTGCGACCAAAGCCACGCCTAAGATAGTCTGGAATACTCCACCACGTTTACTCCCGAGGATAACCGGCGCGATACGGATATCAGCACTACTCTGATCCATAGAGAGCTCATCATCGTTCAGGTTACGCTTTCCACTGAATACAGCGTAAGTAAGCCCACGCTGCTTGCTGGTATTCAAAAAACGCTCGAAGCCTGGCACGATAACGCACAATGCGCGGATGGCTTCTTTTGGTGATGCTACAGAAAGTTGGAATTCGCGGCCAAACGTAGTACCCAAAACACCATATAGGCGAACAGTACGGACGGATTCGTACATTATCCCTCCTGCATGATTAAGCTTTTATGCCTGACAATTTTCATTGTTCTCTCCATCCAGTAACCGCCATAGGGTACTCGCTGGCTAAGATGTCCATATAGATGATGCAGAATCATGTTCCCCTCCAGTAAGATTCCTGAATGGTTCCACTTGTTCGATTCCACCTGCATGATGATCAAATCGCCCGACATCGGTGAACCACTGAATTCGCGGAAACCACATTCGTACCAGCAATCCTGATAGAAATTATCCGGATAGGAGTCCTCCCACCACGGATAATCAACACGGTAATCCTTAAGTTCGACATCAAGCTCCTGCCGGAAATAGCTCATTACCAGCCCCCAACAGTCGTAGTGTCCGAGCACAAACGGGCGCCCGAGCAACGGTAATTCGCCGCGGGGAGTAATGGTCCGAAAGTCTCCTTCCGGCCAACTGACAATATGCCAGGGCAGCAACGTTGCATCGCATTGAGCCTTGTCCAGTTCGCTTGGTTGGGTCGTCGCGTCAGGGTGACTATGTACGATTCCCGTTATCATCCCCCAGTCTTCAGCAGCGGCGTAATCCTCTGGTGAAAGGTGAAACTGTTCCGTTGGTTCAGCAGCCAGATTACGGCAAGGGAAATAGCGTTCCACCCGGCTTTTCTGTGCTATCACGCCGCAGCATTCGTGGGGATATTCTTTCGCTGCATGCGCCAGGATGGCCTGAATTGTTTTCTGACGCATGTTAACTCCTGATCAAAGATGTTCCCGGAAAACCACCGAAAGGAAGTTCATTGTGTTCGCCAAACCGAAGCTTGCAGGCGGTGAGCGTGCCGTTGCATTCATCCAATGAGGGATCGCTTACCGGATTGTTGTTTTTGTCGAAGTAAAGCGTGCCGGCATAATCGCACCCATCGCCGGTGCGGTACTTGTTCCGGATGCACCATGTGCAAAGTGAATGCAGCTGTCTGGTCGGAATCATCAATCCCTGCAGATCCATCGGGCTGGTAAGAACAAACTCGATACTTTCACCTGGAAGCTCGCTATTTTTACCGTCGATATAGAAAACCCGCTTTCTCACCTGCAAAGGATCTGCTGTGGGATTTCCATCCGGGAAATTGCGCGCATCCAGGTAATGCGCAAAAGTGTCATAAATCGTAACTTTGGCCTGCAGCATATCGTCATAAGCCAGACAGAGCGCAGTGATAGAGCTGTCAATGTTGGCAACGGTGAGCGTCGGCTGGGCGCTACTGCCATCGGTTGACGCTTCCAGTCCCTCGAGCTTATATGGCCAGGCACCATACTCTTCGCCCTGCCACCAGATACTCTTCGCCTTTAACTTTGATTCGTCGCCACCAGCAGCCGCAATCTTTTCTGCAGTATGCGGGAGGTTATAAGCGTGAAAGCGCAGAACGTCGTCCAGACCAAACGCAGAACCGTCTACCTCAAGAAGACGTATTTTTTCACCCGGTTCGAGGCGTTGATAATCTTCAGTAATCATGGTGCGTATGCCTGTTTGAAGGTTGCTTTTATGGTCATCACTTTGCTGGATAGCGGCTGGGCTTTAATGGAATCAGCTTCAATCCGGTATAAACCGGTTTCGCCAACAGGAGACGTCCAGATAAAGGATTTTGTGATGTGCTTGCGGCAAAAACTCAGCGCAACGAGCATCTCTGCTTTTTTTCCCGTTAAGGTCATCGGCCATGACTGTTTTTCAGGGTTGATGCCTTCACCGGCGATCTGTTCAAATCCGTCTCCGAAGGATGCAGAGCGTGTTGCGTAAGTGAACTCCCCTTCCATTCCCGCTTGAATCTGGGTTCGCCAGGTAAATGTTTCGATCGCCACTTTTCCTCCGGGCATAAAAAAACCCGCCGAAGCGGGTTAAGTAGATACGTCAGCTCAAAGGTATCTTTTCTTTAAATCTTCAAGCCTGCTGTTTTCTTGCTCTGTAAAGCCAGAAGCATCAAACATCGCTTCTTTATTTGCACCATTTACTCTCGTTACTGTAACTGTGAAGACCGCATCAGCTGGAGCATCAACCTGACCCCATTCAGAAAACTTATTCGGAGCCAATGCCCAAGTAGCTTCTTCACCCGGTTCAAGCCCGCCAGCAATTTCGTAGTTAAAATCTTTTTCCAGCCATGGAACTGAACGTCCATCGCTGGCTATCACTCCATTGAAGTACACACGGGAAATAGCTTTATCAGTATTGTTTTTCACAACAAGGCGAATAATAGGTTGTGGCTTCCCATACTTTTCAGGTTCCAGGCTAAATCGAGATGATAGAACCTGTACTTTTTTGAGTTCTTCTTTGGCCTTCTCAGAGTTAGCTTTTTTCTGTTCAAGCTCTTTAATTTCCTGAATAGCCTGCTCTTTCTGCTTAAGTTCCCTCTCGGCAGTTACTTGCTGAGCATAAGAGATGATTTCCTCGCCAGTTTTGCCAGACAGGGGCTCGCGCATCTTCTTGCTTAGATCTTCTTTGTCACTTTCTGACGATGCTCGCATTAGATCAGCCATATTAATGTTACTGAACGCTACCACCTTTAAAGCATTATCAAATTCCTCCCGTTTATTTTCCGGAAGTGATTCTCTGACCTTGGCTATAGATGATTTCATTGCGTCATCAGTTGATGAGTCAATTTTAGGTTTATCGCACCCGGCTAATAAGAAGGAAAGAAATAACATACCTACAATTTTTTTCATGTCCCTATTCCATCAGTAAAAATTGAGATTAATCCTATCAGGAATTGGCATAACGGCAAAATCTGCGGAGGCACTTTATCTTGATTTCGTTGCATTCCAGATGAGACCTCCAGGCAGGAGCTGTTTGGCTATACCTGCACGTACTGATTGATCAATGGTCTGCTTGTAAGCCCGAGAAATCGCGTCATTGTCACCAGATGCCTGCTGCTGAGTGTTCTGGTTATGAACGGTCACGGACGTTTGAACGGTTACGCCGCCAGTTGCCGAAGATTGCAGCCCATACATCGGGGCGCGCCCAACATAACCTCCGTTTGCATACCCCTGAGCTCCACGCATAAGCGCATACAGATTGCCGACACCCAGTGCACGAGTCGCTTCTTTCGTAAACACAAACTCACCGCCGTGTACAACGCCTTTCGGTTGGTATTTACCGCCATCTCCCGTGTAGCCGCCTCCATCAAAACCGGGGACCAAACCACCACCTGAAAAACCAAAGAACGCACCGATACCGGTTCCACCAAACGCTGACTTCATTCCATTAACCAGAGCCAGTTGGGTCAGCATCTGGGCGATGCCCTTGAGGAAAGTGGAAAGGAAATCTGAGAAGTTAGATTTACCTGTTGTGAAGAAATCAGTCAGGGTGCTGGCCATGCCGGTGAATGCGTTGCTGGTAACCGTCTGCACCTGGGAGTAGACATTGGTCGCGCTGTCTTCGAAATCAGCCCAGCCCTTTTTCGCGCCGGTCAACCAGTCGCCACGCAACCTGTCCTCTGCATCATAGTAATCATTCGCCGCTTTAAGCTGCTTCTTATATCCGCCATCATCCAGCGAACCACCTGAATTTTTCCAGCCGGCGGCGAGCTGGCTCTTTGCCAGCTCTCGCTGCGCCTGGCGGTCACTCATCCCCGCGCCACCCAGTAATGCGGCCTGTTTCTCAGCCATCTGTGTGACGTATTTCTGCGAGGTATCCATGCGCTTGTTCAGCTGTTCCTGCGCGGAAATCTGATCACCCAACAGGGCTTTCTGCCGCGCTAACTGCAGCACCTGGTCTTTACTCGCGAGCAGAGATTGCTCCTGCTTTGTCAGAGAGCGAGATCGGGAGGCCTCTTCCAGCACCTGAAATTTCGCTTCCGTAGTCCAAAGGTCTTTGCGCTGTTGGCTGATAGTGTCGTTCAGCCCTTTATGCTGCTGCAGCGCGCGTAACTGTGCCTGAAGCGCCAGTAGCTCGGCCTGGGGAGCATCCATGCTGCGATCGCCAGCCGATACAGTGCCCTGTTTTCCGGGTTTCGTCTTTTTGCCAAAAGCAGCGACCCCTTCTCGATCTTTCTGAGTGGTCGCGGTTTTTACCTTGCGGGTGGTATCAAGGTATTTACTTGCACTAATGTCTGCGGCATCCCAGTCTTTTTTCAGTTGAGATACGCTGTCTCCATAAGCACCGGCCATTTGTTCGTTATAGTCCTGCCATCCCTGCAAAGTATCCGTTTTCGCCCAGTCAGGAATGAGATTAATCGCAGCCGCGATAGAGGAAGAAATGATCTGGTTCAGTTTCTGGAAAACTATCGCAACGCTGTAATAAATTGCGTTGAATTCCTTCAGTGTGTTTGATGCCAGCTCAGCTACCCACTGACCGATATTCTGCATGGCCTCAGACGCCCAGTCTTTGATATCCAGCCACAGGCGACCAAACGGTGTCAGCGAGTCATAAGCCTGCTCTCCGCGTTCTGCCATCGTATCACCAAACAGGTCCATAGCCTGTGTAACGGCCGCGGTCTGGTCCTTCTGTTTCACCAGCTCATCAATATGCTTAAGCTGCGAAACAGTCAGGAAGTTGTATTGTTCGTTTAGACTCTTAAGGGCTTTAACCGGATCCTTTTCAATATCCTGATATGCCTTGGTGATGTCCTGCGCCGAAACAATACCGGTTTGAACTGCAAGTGCCGTAGAGCCCGCCGCTTTTTCAAGCTGCTGCTGTGTGAGCGAACCCATGCTAATCAGTTCAGTCATCAAACTCTGAATGGTTTCTACAGTAGCGCCAGTAGAGGCAGCAATCGACTGAGAGGAAGCCATAACCTGGAGCGCTGAAGTGCCAGCAATGTTGCCTGTCCTGATAATGGCCTTGTTAATTTCGTCGTAGGCTGTGAAGTAGTCCGCTCCCGCTTTTGCAGCAATCAGAACAGCACCGGCCAGGCCACCAATGGCCACTCGGGCCGGAGTCACCATCGACAACATCGCTTTCAGAGCATTGCCTACACCGCCAAACGAATCGCGCAGCTGGCCGCCCTGCTGAATGGCTACCATATAAACCGGCATACCGGACGCCAATGAAGTTACGATGTCGGTCATTTGCATTGGTAGATAACGCATCGCGTTGCGGTATTGCCCAGCGCTGATCGCTCCTGACTTCCACGCATCCTCCTGCTCTTTCAGTCGGGCGATCATCGGTGCAGCACGATCGGACACGCCAAGTTGGGCTGCTTTTAGCTCTAACAGTTCTGCGCGCGTTTTTCCGATTGCTGTGACCTGCTCTTCCAGCGAATCGATAAAGGTTTTGCCCGCCGCAGCGGCACGCTGCGCTGCCTGAGCCTGCTCAATGCGAGCCCGCCCCTCTGCGGTCTCAGACTCCATGACCTGTGCCAGTTTAGCCCGTGTCGTCTCAAGCACGCTGTTGTAGCGAGTAAAGTCCTCATCTCCCACCAGCCCTTTACCGCGAAACTTCGCCAGGCTCTCCTGGATCGTGTCCAGTTCATCCAGCGCCTTGTTTACCGGGCTAATTTTATTCAGCAGGTTCTGCAGCTCCTGGCGCTGTTGCTTCAGGCTTTCGCTGTTCTTCTTCTGGTTGTCGATACCGGTGCGGAACGTACTGTTCAGGTCATCCGCTTTACCTGCCGCGGCGGACGCGGTCTCCTGAAAGCGATCCAGTGCCTGATTACCGCGCTCCAGCTCACTGGTATTTACACGCAGGGAAATCGTGGCGATATCGTTACTCATTACGCCCTCTCTTTATGCATAATTTTTAGCGCAGCACTTTCCATCACCCGGATGTCCGAAAGCGCGGTTGCCTCGTCGTCGATGTTGTGCAGACGCATTACCCAGGGCAAAACGTTATAGTCGAGCCCGGACGCACCGCCCATTCCCGTTCGCCATTGCGTGCTGACAGCCTGAAATACAAGGAATGAAGGCCAGATATCGGGCCAGACATCTACGAAATTATCGTCATAGTCATCCGGCGTAAGCCCGTAAGGCGCCAGGTCTGCCGCTGTGGGTTCAGGCGTATAGAACGCAGAGGCAACCGCTATCAGTTTTTTTCACGCTGCCCCATGAGCTCGCGGTAGTAGGTTTCCGGGATGGCCTTCATCGCCGCCGGATAGTTTTCCAGCAGCACCGACAGGTTTTCCGCGTTGAATGCATCAGGAAGTGCCCAGCCTGAAATGATTTCCATCAGAAAATCAGTGGCGGTTTTACCTTCGAGTTTTTCGAGGTCAGCCAGTTCTTTAAGTGGCTTGTGGTTGAACGTGAACGTCAGCACGCCATCCTCATCGCCAGCGCGGGGGATCGAGACATTGGCCTTGAATGTAGGTTTGGGCTGAAGGGTGAATTTGGTCGCCATCGATACCTCTTAACGAAAAAAAGCCTCCGTTATGGGAGGCATGGAATAGTGAAAGCTCTGACGGGTCAGGCGGCAGCGTCAGTCACCTTGTAGAACGTCATCGCCGGTGACTGCAGGTTCAGCACCACACTCACTGTCTCTACCTCGTTAACCGCAGTAGTTGGCGTATCGTCAAAGGACGCCGTGGCCGCCCAGTAACGGTTTTCCTTCGCCTTCGGCACGTACATGTAAGCCGCAACCGTCTCTTCGTCTTCATCCAGTTGGCGCAGCAACGGATATACCGGGAGAGTTGAGTCGTGAGCGATCGAGTAGGTCTGAGAGACTGCGGATTTATAGGTATTCAGGTTTCGCTGGCGGTCGTCGCTCAGGAACTGAATCTGTGTGGTGTTCTGATCGCCACCAGATTTCGACACCTCAGTTATTTGCGGCAGCTCGGTCCATTCAAGCACCTTGCGGATCGAACCGGTACCGCCTCCAGCGGCATATTTGTTTTTGTTGGTGGTATTGATGTTGCGAAGAGTTACGGCGCTTTCGGCAATCGCATCAATTTTTGCAATGACGTTATCAACACCGGACCAGTTGCAGTTCACATGAACAATATCACCCACCTTGAGTGCATCAGCTTCACTCACGGTGATCACCATGTTTTCGGCGTTTGTCGCCCCGGTGAAAGGAATGGCTGGGCCATAACCCGATGCCAGATAGACGTGAGCGCCATTAGGCAATGCAAAGCCCATATTGGTTACTCCTTTAGAAACGGGAAAACCGGCAAAGAGCCGGTCAGGTTTAGAAGGTTGTGAGGATTAGCTGGAGATATCAGCTCGGTAATTGAGACTAACGGGAACGGTATAAGAAACAGATCTAGTGATCCCGCGGAAAACACCAGGCGTTTGATCTATCCAGCATGTAAAACCCCTGCCTTCAATCTCCTGCCCCTCGGGGAACAATTCAGCCACGCGATCAGCCAGGGCCACAACATCGGTACGGCCTGTGCCGGCTGGGGCCACAACGTTAATCTGGTATACACCTGAATAAATGCGGCAGCGCAATCCAAGGTCTACCGTACGCGGCGTGGCGGGCATGTCATGGACAGCAAGATAGAGCCCATCAGATGGCGGTGTGAAAGGCACGTTTTCCCAGGCAACTGGGATCCCTTCAGCATCAGCCCACTCGCCGAGCCTGGCGGCCAGCGCCGCCGCGATATCGGGAATCATTTAGTCACCTCCCTTACTGCTTCCTCAAAAAATCGCTGAAACTCAGCAGCAGTAATGCGTACCATCCCTCCCGGAGCCTGGGAAGAGTGCCCCATCTCCAGTCGATACGCGTAAGGGACGTTGTTGCAGAAATAAATAGCCTTCATCCCGACTTTGAACAGCGACAGCGTGTAATTCCCTGCGGCTTTTGTCAGATTTCCGGTTTTATCTACACGACCCGTTTCATCTGTGGTCGGTGTATCAAAAGAAACCTGCCAGTTGCCTCGAAACCGTCCACCGGTATATCCCGGCGGCGCTTTGATATCCATCCCATCCACCAGTCGAGCCTTCTTCTTAAGTCGTCCGGTTTTAGTCAGGTTTGCAGGGTCCGCTTTTTGCGCGTCGTTATGGGCGTATACCGCCTGATTGTAAGAAGCTGCCGTCTGGTTGATGCCCCAGAGTTCGGGGTTGCCGACAGGTGACATCATCACCAGTTGATTAAGGACCCGAATGCCGACAGCTCGTACGACTGCTTCCTGATTCGCTTTGGCTTTGTCCACAAACGCGGTGATGGCAGCCGTGAACCCCTTGTTATCGCTCATGCTATACCCTCAACTGAGATTTGTAGCAGAGCACCAAACCGCCCGGTTTCACCGGATTAGGCTTAACCACGCGATGCCTTACGCCGTCCATGTCTATAAGATCGCCGGTTTTGATTTCCTGCTCGGCAGTGAAGACAATCCGAACATCGCCGTTTTCAATGACGGTTCCATCAATTTCGCCTAGCGCGTAATCCGTCTTCACTCCTGTGGCGGTGAACTGGATATCCTCGGAACGATGCTCCACACCACCAATGACGATTAACGAGCCCTTACGCGTGACGTTGTATGCAATGCCGTTCTGCTTGAGCATACGAGTCGTTGTCGCCTGCATTCGCTGATAGTTGATGGCCATTACGCACGCTCCGCGAAAGAATTGATGGCGTAACCGCGACCACCAGCGAGGTCGCCCAGCAGCGCCATGACAGCAGGATAGGACGGCGTGAAGACTTCTCCATCTGCGACCGCATAGGTCATAGTGACAGCACCTTCCACACGTTCAGTTTTTACAGCGGCTTCACGCACGCTGGAGAGTAAATCGCCGTCTATTGCCTCTACCGCCAGCATGCACTGCGCGGTTATAACCTGCCGTGGTACTTCATCCGGCGGGAAATCATGTTCATCCAGAACGACATTCACGCGTGGCCATGCCAGCGGCTGTCGAGGGTCTGCTTTGGAACCTACCCAATCAAGCCCTTCCAGATAGTCCATCGCCTTAATCAGTAACGGCGCGAGCTTTTCAGGCAGTTCAATCCCTCTCAGCGCGGCAAATGACGCCAGTTCATCTTCGCTGGCGTAACTGTTAACGTCAGCGGCGGTGATATCAGTATTAATCATCTGAGCATCCGTTGAATGGGGCTTACGCCCCATCAGTTAGCCTGCAGCAGGCGCGGTGAAGGTGATTTCCTCACTCGATTTAGCAATACCATCAACAGTACCAGTGACTGTGAAAGTACCAGCTGTATCAGAGGTAAGTTTGACCGTCGCCCCACCAGCAGAACCGGTCTGAGAACTGGCAGTGCTGAGCGTGCCGCCGGTTGAATTCCAGGCAACAGTTTTGCCGGAAACACCTGCGCCGTTTAGCGCGTACTTAAGGGAAATGGTGACCGCATCGGTGCTGTCAGCGGTTGCGGAGGTTTTATCCGCTGACAGCTTTACTCCCCCGCTGCGGATCCCAGTTTGATCAGCACGCCTGCCGTTGATTTGTTGCTGGTGAAGTGCTTCTTCCAGTTACCTGCAGTGCCGATTTTGGTCAGGTCCGGGTTGTCGCCTTTGGAGGTATCCCAGCTGTAACCCAGCAAATCGACATTCACCACGCCTTCAGCACGGTAGCCGATTGCCAGGTTTTCCTGATCGTTGATGTCGTATGAACGGAACCCCGGAGCCTGAGACTCAGTTACAGTCACTGCCCCGGCCACCAGCCCAAGGATCGCATCAGCGTCCATGGTATCGGTAACCAGCACCGGTTTACCCAGGGTGCCCGGCTGTCCGCCGTAAACCACTACGCCCGCTTCTTCGTAGATTTTGTTGGCGATCGCCTCATCCACGATGTCGAAGTAGGTAGCGGAGTGCATAACGAAGAGCACGACACGGTTGAACTTGTCGCCGTACTTACGCAGGCCACGTGTCAGGGTCTTCTTACCGTCGGTCTCAATGTCGGCAGTGACCACCATATCCGCGTTGGCGCCAATTGCTGCCGTCAGGGCCTTCAAGCCGTATTTCACGTAGCCTTCCAGCGTAGCGTCAGCCACATCAGTGCCGATCACTTCTGAGAACTCATCAACCGAGCGGCCGCGGCGTTTGAACGCTTCTTCAGTAGTTTCGTATGGACCGTATTTCCACGGTGCTTTGACGGATACGGCTTCACCGGCGCCAATCTTCTTACCCGTCACTTTATCGGTGGAGTTAACGTCACGCGATTCGATTGAGCCGCCCACTTTGTAGAAGGCTCGCTTGCGGAAATCGCCTTCAATCAGCTCGTTATCCAGCAGGATCGCACCGTTGGAGGACGCGTTGAAAATAGCCAGGTTGTCCTGACGGCGCTCGAGAAAAGCGGTCTGCGCCAGGTCGTCATAAATGATCAGGTCACTATTAACAGTGGTAGACATGGGTTAATCCCTTATTTTGGAAGTTTGAGGAAGGCCTGCTGGCCATGCTTGCGGATGTAGTCCGCTTTGTCGCTGGCGCTCATTTCGGAACGTTTCAGGCTGCCACCACCGTTTGGTTTATGTCCGCCCGCGCCGGTGCCTTCTGCGCGTGGGAACAGATGCGGAGCCGTCTCCTTAAGAGACTCCGCCCACTCAAGCGGGCTTAGTGGAGTTTTGCCGTCTTTACCGAACAGAACGTCGCCATTTGCATCAACTGCTACGGCCTCGCCTTCGTCGTTGAGCTGGAATGTGCCTTTGGCACGCAGAATCAGATCGTCAGATGCTTCCGGCAGCGCACCAGCTTTTGACGCTGCTGCACGGATTGCATCGCCCAGAACTCGATCCCGAAATTTGTTGGAGAACGCTTCGGCTTTGTCGGCGCGTTCATTTGCGGCTTTGATTTGCTTATCGACGTCAGCACGCAGACGCTCGGTGCGCTTATCGAGCACCTCATCGATTTTTCCGGCGGCAATAAGCTTTGCCTCTTCGTCGTCGGAAAAACGCTGGAGGATCCCGCGCACTGCATCAGGATCGATACCATCAAAGCGAGACAGGTGTTCTTTTTGCTGCTTAATAGTACCCAGCAGCTCAGAGTTTTTCGATTTCAGGCCAGTGACTTCGTTGGTCACGCGCTCATCAATCAGCTTCTGGATTTCTGGGGTGATTTCGATGCCACCGCCGCCGCTGCCCTCGCCGCCGCTTTCTGGTGCATAGAATTTCAGAAGCATGTTTCGAATTAACATATTTTCCCCTCGGGATTTTGCCGGGCCTCGCCCATAAAAAAGCCCCGGCGGATGCCAGGGCGTGGAGTAAGGTGTGATTGTTAGTTGTCTGTGCCAGAGAGCTGCTTCAGACGTTCCAAGCTGATCCATTCGCCTCTGTCAGTGAACATATCAGCCAGGTCGATTTCACCCGCGCGGAACAATCGGCCACGCTCGGCACCCAGAACCTGATCCTGCCGTTGAGCTGGCTGACGCGCGAGCCATTCCAGATACGAGGTTTTCCCCGGTACCTGGCCATCCATGCTGGCACGAGTGCCCTCGTCCATCTCGGCAATATCAATGCCGAGTTCGCGCCATGACTTGAGAATCAGGGTTTCGGTAGAACGGCAGCAGAAATGAATCTTCCCGGGTCCCTGCAGGTAAGGCACCTTATGCCCGACCGGTTTGTTCTCCAGGGTGTAACGCAGCAGGTCACGAATAATGCAGTCGTGGCTGGTTTTATTGTCCAGTGTAGACAGCCACTGTTTGCCTTTAACGATATCGCTGTTAGCGCTGGTGAAGCTGTTGCGCGCTGTGGCAGCCAGATGATTCACAGCTGTTTTAGCGATGCTGGCGGCGTTTGCCCTGCTCATCTGCAGCGCCCCGTCGCGATAGCCTTTGTTGGCGTGACCACGAACATTGCGCGCGATAGTTTCTACCGTGTCGCCAGCAAGATAACCCCTGCGGACGGCGTTCACGATACGCGCCAGCCTGTCCGATTCCAGATTCTCCGCCCACTCACTCAGCAGCCGCCCCTGAAAGGGTTGCGCCATCGCCGCGGCATACACCATATCGGCGGTGATGCCCTGCAACGGATAGTGAGACAAGACCTGTGATGACAGAAGGGAATCGAACAGGCTCAGCTGATAACTGGCTTCGTTCTTTGCCAGTGCCACCAGCTCACTCTCGAGCCCTGCCTGCATGGTGGCTACGGCCTGATGGTTAAGCTCACGCACGCTGCCCAGTAAACTCTGCAGACGGCTAACGGTGAAGCTCTCGGGAGGCAATCTGTCCAGCGCATCCAGTAGACGTGCCGACAAGTCAGCATCCGTCTCGTTAAGCAACTTCACCATCCGGTTTGCCACGCCCGTAGCGTAGCGGCTTAAACAGATGGAATGTGCGATCGACTCATCGCGCAGGCGTTCGTTGACGGTTGGCATCTCAACCTCCCATCAACGTGGGTGCCTGATTGCGAATTGCATCAATCACTTCATCCGGGCTGTCCGCCGGGTCAATGAGATCGAGCTTCTGCAGCGCTCGAATCATATCGCTGTCGCGAAGCGCACCGGACTGCCAGGCGTTAACGATCGCCGTCACCATGCCCGACTCAGCAACCTTCGCAATGAATTCCTGATTGATGGTGTAACTCGTCGTTTCGCCCTTGATGCCGAGGTATTTCGCACACCAGCCAAGCGCCAGCGTATAGGCTTCAGAAACGTTTGAAACGCAGATACCGAGCACCGATGTTGAGGATGTTTGCTCACCGCTCGCTTGGGTTGCCGTCTTCGCCGTGGCGTTCTGCTCAATCAGCCTGGCGCCAAGTTGCACCATGTAATCGCGCTTGCTGTCCATGGCCTCTTTAGCAAGCATGTTCGGCTGCGCCTGGGCATAACCAAACGAGCCCTCCTTAGGAAGCAAAAGCGGTGATCGGGAACCAATTTTAACGCCCTTCTTCTCGAGGTGATCGCGCCAGTTGGTATCAAGCCCTGTCATGTACGGCTGCACCTGACCACAGAACCACACGCTGTCCTCATAGTCAGCACTGTTACGGTAATGACCGTGGTTTATCTCCACCAGCGCAGCCAATGGTGAATCATCGATAGTGGGATCGTTGTTCTGGGCGCCGACAAACGTGAACGGGATTTCGTCCCAGAAGTCCTTTCCTTTCGGTTTCGGTTGATATTCGCTGCTGACGGTATAGGCTCCGCTGGTCGTGCCACCTGACCTGCGCCATACCCGGCAGAGGAACCGCCCTTCTTCCATCGCCAGCTCGCGGTACTGTATTTCGTCCTTGTAAGCGTAACCATCCGGTTCTTCTACGCATTCGCGCAGGACCACCAGCACCAGCTGATCGCGTCCGTTAATTCGCTTTGTTCGCCAGTTGATAATGTTCTCTGCCGGATAGCGGAGGATGATCGCCTCATCGGAGGCTTCTGCGTAATCGACATAAAGCCCCTCTCGAGCGACCTCCAGCACATTCTCGGTCACCAGCTGCGACTGCTGGTAAATACTGGTACCGGCCCCGTCAGCATTGTCCAACAGGTATTTCAGCTTTTCAGGACCATTAAACGTGGGGTCCTTGCGATACGCCATCCCAAGCATGCCGATCTTCGTATTACCGGCAATCGCATAGAACACCGCGCGGTTCAGGTAGTCCTCATTGCGCTTGCGATTGCGTGTGGATTTATCGGTTGGGTCGAGATAAGGCAGATACTTATTACCCGCCGCTTTTACGGCCTCAGCTCCTTTGCAGAAGTCCCTGTATTTCCGCCAGGCAGCAGAAGCCGCCCGGTGTTCTGGTCGAACCCAGGTGATGTCGTCATTTGCCATATCAGAAAGTGGTGTCCATGGTGATTGAATATGCCGGTTTCACGATCGGGTAATCCTTCACGATGAAGTACCCACCAGCATCATTGGGGTGATCGTTATCTGCTGATTTATCCGGTTCGCCATTGGCCGCCCAGATTTGCTGCTCGAGGCTTTCGGTATAAACCGGGCAGTTCTGGACGTTCACCAGATAGCGGCGCTCGCCGTTGGCGTTACAGAACATAGCATTCATCGAGTTGATGCGGTCTTTAACCGGCGGGTTGGCATCATCAACGATGACGCTGAAGCCGGCATCGTTAAGCTGGGCAATATCCGTCTTGCTGGCGTTCTGCGATTTGCGGGAGTCGCCTGACGCATCCGGGTAGATGTAAATCTCCCGGCTCTTCACATAACGCCCATCCTCATATCGCCAGAACTCTTCCTGGATGCGCTTAATCATCGCCGGAGTATCATAGACCTTCACGAGTTCACGAACCGCACGCGGCAGGCCATTACGCTTTACGTGAACAATCGCGGCCATTTTCCCTACGTTGAAGTCCATACCGATAAACAGCGGATCCCCATCCTGAACCTCATCAGAACAGTTGTTCAGCTTACGGTTAAAGGTGTGGTAAATGGTCCCGCTGTTGAGGTTCGTGAACTTCCCTCGCAGGTATGCCTGAATCAGTTCGTCTGGGTAAGAACTCAGCAGCGATGGGATGTAATCAGGCGGTAGATTCTTCGCATTGTCGAACGTGCTGGCCTGAATCAGTCCATACAGCGCCGCCAGTTGCGGTTTATCCCGCACAGCCTTAACGAACTGCTGGTAGACAAACTTGAAGCCTTCCGGCGTTGTCGTGACGTCAATTCCATTTCTCAGGCCGGGAATGTTGTAACGCATACGGGCGATGATTTTTCGCCACGCCTGCTGCGCTTTGGCAGCCGCCATGACGTCCAGCTCATCCACCATCGCATTACCGATTTTGAAGCCGACGATCGAGCCGGGCTTCTCCATCGAGCGGCAGATTGTGGTCCCGCGGAACCGTCGCCCCTCGTAGAAATGAACCTCTTTGTTCCCCTCGTTGATTTTGACGCTCAGCCCCCAGTCGAATGCTACCTCTTCAATCGTCGGGTAGAAGATGTCACGGATCTGCGGATATGTTGGCGCGAAATAACCCTGGTTGATTTTAGGGTGCTCCCACATCCCTTTGCAGATGCCGCCACAACCCACCCACGTCTTACCAGAACCGAACCCGGCAACATAGGCTTTGAATTTGTGCTGCATCGCGAGGAAACGCGCCTGAGGAATGTTAAGTGTCGGGCTGATCCCCATCTTCCGCCCTCGCGTCCACTACGTTGATATTGATCTGCACTGGGGTTGGTTCATCGTCCTCACCATCACCGGCCAACTCTTTACGAAGCTTTTCTACCTCCAGCTGCCGGCGCTCGATTTCAATCTGCTGCAGGCGCTGCGCAAACTCGCTATCAGCCAGGCCCAGGCGCTTCATGACAGCTTCGAACATTCGCTCGCGGCTGATTGCTGTGATTTCGACGCCATTTTTGCCGACCTTTACACCGGAGTAAGCGAGCCGAGAAGCTGCCGGGAGTTTGCGCGTATCGGGGAAATAAGGCTGGCCAATGCCGTCGCCATTGCAGCGTGGGCATTCTGGATTGGGCTCTCGGGTGTGGTCGTAACCGTAACCGCCGGAATCTTCAGGTTCACGTCTGTCACGCTCAACAGCCTCGAGTCTTTTCTCTTCAAACTCAACTGCATCCCGCCACTGGTAGTGGTAACCGAAGCCCCAGCAATAACGACACGCACCGCGGCGATACTGCGAAAGCTGGTTTGCGTCGAAGGTGGCGAGTTGCCACATCTGCGCGAGCACTTCATCGGCACTGCCTAGCGTGCGCACAATGGAAGCTCTTTGCTGCCGCGCAATGGCCTGAGCAACGTTAGGATTCGTTATGAGCTGACGACCGTAGTTTGGATCACTATAACCAGCACGTGCCGCGGCAGCGGTGGCGTTATTGTCCTTCAGGTACTCAGCGACAAATAAGCGCTGTTGAGCGGTAAGCCCATCATCATCCACCAGCTCATTAGCGCTTTTATCTTTCTGCGTACTGCGCATTTTTTTCTGCGCAGGTTTTTGCGCAGTTTGCGCATAAGGTCTTTTGATATATCGACGGGCGGTAGCGTAGTTCAGTCCCTGCGCTTCACACCATTCCTTTGGTGATACGCCGGTTGCGGCATGTTCGGACAGGAACCGTTGCTGAAGCACGCCCCAGTCCGGTTTTGCCATTGTTATATTCCTGTTGTTATAGCCATTAAAAAAACCACCCGGAGGTGGCCTTTGTGATGACAATGAAAATTTCAGGTTTATTTTGAAAGCAAGTCTTTAAGGGTCCTCGCTTGCTCATCAGTGAGCTTCAGCAATTTTGCTTCATACTCTTCAAGCCACTTAAAACCAAGTTCTAATGCGGATTGGAAAGCAATGTCCGTGGGGCCTGCCTTAATTGCCTGCACTACTTTATGAAAATTCGAGTCGTCTATTGTATGCATCATGCACTCCTGTTTCGAAAGTCGTAAATTCGCATCATGACACCTTCAGTATCAAATTCTTGTACAGGATAATTATGGTTCTGCTTAAGATGACATCAATTAAAAGCCACAAGCGGATCCCAGTGGCTTGGGTGTGATAATCAGGAATGGATTCGAACCATTGAGCCAGAAGATATAGGTCGTCTGCACCATCCTCCAACTTATAGCAGCGTCACGCTTCGTCCGGATCGGTTTTACCCGACATCTCGCGCATCTCATTAATGTGTTTCGACATTATCGCAGGCACTCAGTGAATGCCTGCTGTAATGCCTATTCCGTAAGGAGATACCGATTAGCTCATGTTAACATTGTCAGATAATGGTGCTTAATAAAACACTAAGCTTAATCGCTCTTACGACGTTTCAGTTTCATCCTACCCTCTCCAACCTCAATCTCTTCATAATCTTTAAAAATTGCGATGATTAAGGTAATCCCAATGGAAGCCGCAGCAATAATAGCGGCTATCTCAAAACCAGACATTGCCGCTATGGGCGCGGCAGCAAGAGCAGACATGCCACCAGTAAAAGGTGTCGCAGCAAGAGCTGTGGTTAATAACGCAAGGCTAACACCGCTGGCTTTAGCAATCGTTTTACCTCGCTTCACCTTCGTGGCAAGTTCGCCTTCTATAGTAATATATTGGACTTTGTTAGCTTTTGCCTTCTCAAGCTCGTCCTTGGTCCGCACAATAACTTCGGCCATTTTCTTCCCCTGATTGTTTTTTGAGGATAATAACCGTGGTAATTATCTTAATAAAGTCCTACCAAGACTTTATTTCATACCAGTCAGTTGGAAGTTAGCCTGCCACGCTTTGTTATGCGCCAGAATGTCTTTCTTCGTTCGGCGGTCCAGAACGTCGATGTCGTGATCAGCCAAGCAGATTGTTTAGCCAGTTGCAGGCGGGATCAACCACCCGGACACTTCAGCGATTCACATAGCACGCGTTCAGCATCGTCATCAGGCATATAGGTACCGTGTCGTGATGCAGTTTTTTATGAGGGACATCACTCCGGCCCGATACCCCGTCTCAATGGCCCCCAAGACGCTTGATTTACTTGGTGATCCTTGGTTAAATTTTGTTCAGGTTATGCCGTTAATAATCTTACAAATGTAAATTTTGAGGACAGTGTTAAATGGAATGGTTACTTACAATGCTAATTATATTACTTGTTATGTTTATTTTATGGGCTTCATTAACCCACGGTATTTCAGGTAGATTTATCTATGTTAATAAAAGAAAAAAAGATGTAACTCTTCATATGGCTATCTTTGGTACACCAAGAAACAAAAAAGGTGTACACAAACTCAAAACTTCATTTGTTAACACATTGAAAAAATTAAAGAAAAATGGTTACTCAAGCGTATCATTGGAGAGTCATCTAATCGATTCAAAGAGACTGGCGATGTTGCATAGGCTGGCTCAACAGAACGGATATTCCATCGTGAATGTGCGTCACTTTCCTACGCCAAGATGGCAGCGTTTTTTTATTCCTGTTTCAATGGCTTTGTTACGGTTAAAGATAGTTAATGTGAATCCACAATCTTGCTCTTTGACCATCATTTTGTAATGTTAACAATCTGCTAATAGTACAGCCACTGAGGTAGCGTTTCATTCGATGAGGTACTCGCGACAGAAAATGACTTTTTGTCGGTTAGTGCAATAAATTAAATTCACCTTAAGGAAATAGGTATGGAGAGAGAGTTAACTGAACAGGAAAAAATCCTTGCGGATATTACTGGTTGTATTGTCGGCGCAATCACTGCTGCTGAACAGTTAGAAGGCAGCAAGAAGCAGGCGGTAATAGCCCAAGGCAACGAGGCAATGGGCATCCTTCATCAAAAAGGATACTCATTCGCACAGGAAGATGTGGACTACAAAAACCCTGATCTTCCTACTTACATCGTTACTAACATTGAAACAGGAGTGGTGTTATTCAGAATGAAGTCAGTGCACGCCCCTGCTCACAGGTGGTACACATACTTCACAATTTAGTTTATGGAGGGCTGATCAAATCAGCCTTTTCCTTTTTGCTGATACCATACTTAACGATGAACTCACCCACCTTTCGGTAATCAGGCTCGCACCGCATCAACACGCAGAACAGTGTCAGCGTCCTGAGGTAGATCGGAAGCTTCCAACTGTTTTTGATTTCAACTGACAGTCTGCAAGTCGCCATTGGTTTCTACCACTGCTGATAAACGTGTGAACTGTATTCGCTTCACAACGACCGGTGCGAAGTCAGCCATTCCCCAGTCTCTGTCGCCAGCGGCACAAAGCCGTTAAGCAGCTCAGACTGACGTTGTGACATTTTGCCCATGAAGGTTTCACCTGTTTGGGTGGTTAACTTGATTTGGTAGATGTAGGTCATATCTCATGTCCACATTATGTGTTTAAATGTTGTTATTTAACGCACTCAGACCAGGAGTAGATATGAACCCTGCAATTTTCATGAAAATCTTCGGCGAAGTGGATATTTCAAAGCTTTTTCTTAATATTGACCAAAATGATGACGAGCTAGGATCGGTTTTAAGAATTCATCTTTTGTGTGAGCGTTTACTTGATGCATGGATAGCGGCTCACCTTGACAAAGAAGATTTGTTTCAAAATTCAGCAGGGGAGAAAATAAAATTCAATCCAAGCTATGGGCTGAAGTTGGGGCTAGCAAAGAAGCTTGGGATGCATCCTGGTCTTTGCACCTGCCTTCAAACTATAAATAAAATCAGAAATAGCTTCGCTCACCGTTATGATTGCGAGCCTCTTTTAGCAAAAGACATGCAAGCCATGGCTAATATACTAATAAGCATACCTCTTCCCGGAAATGTTAAGAGTGTTGATGATGTTGAATTCAAAATCATCGACATCAATGATAACGAAATAAAAAGCTACTATTTCAATGATGAAAAAACCCCAAATCGCATTCGCCTTACTATTGTATTTTCAAACATACTGGCAAGGATAATCTCAGTAGTGGGCGATAATTTTAATAAAATAAGCCCACTAGGTTTTAAATATTAACCTGCTAAATAATCGTTTTACGTCTTCTACAGTCAAATTCTAATGGAGAGTCTATGTGAGAACCTCGAGGATTTGGCTCTATTTCAGGCACTGCTCTCTGATGTAGTCCTGCAGATAGCCGACCTGCTTCGTCACTGTGACGATTCGATCTCTGAGGGTGAAATAATCCCGTTCAGCGGAGTTAGTAAGTCGGGGGCTGGAAGCATCGCCCAGGCCGCCGGTGCCGGCCGTTCCGTTCGCGGGACATCTGGCGTTGAGGTGCAGCCCACACTTACCAGTGCTAACGCAACGCTGCAGATCTTCAAGCTGAGATTTCGCATCGGCTAATTCCTTCGTGTATTTAGCATCCAGTGCCGCTGCGTCACGCTGGCGGGTCTGCAGGTCTTTGATGGTGGCGTTCGCCAGGCTGAGCTTCTCGGTGGCTTTGTCGCGCTGGTCTTTGAAGGTAATGGCGTTACAGCGGTAGTGGTTAATCGCCCAGGCCATTGAAACAAGCAGGCAGATAACGACAGCGCAGATGATTGCGGTTAATCGGCTCATTTCTGTCCCCACTCGCAAACTTCACGCTCAATCTCGCGCCGGGTGATCAATCCTTTCCACTGCTTGCCACCGGCATATGTCCAGCGCTGCAGTTCTTTGCATGCCCCCGGCACATCACCGGAGTTCAGCTTCTTAAGCAGCGTGGAGCTGGCGAAAGCACCAGAGCCAACGTTATAGGTAAAGGAGTAAAGAGCAGCGCGAGTTGGCTCAGGGATGCGAACCTTGATCAGCGGGTCGATGGCGTTTGCCACCTTGTGCAGATCTGACTTCAGTAAGGCATCACATTCTTTATCGGTGTAACGGTGGCCGCGGCGAATATCGGCACCGGTGTGACCATCACAAACAGTCCAGACACCCACTACGTCTTGATAAGCGTAATAGCGACGTCCTTCAAGACCATCCGCATTGCCCAGCATGACAGCTGCAATAGAAATTGCACCGAATCCGCCAACAATGGCACCCACCAGCTTATTTCTGAGTGTCTGGTTCATCTCGGCTCCTGCTGCGGCGGTTGTCTTCGCGGATTTTGAAATAGAGATTTGTCAGATACGTTAGTACGGCGACGATGATGCCCACCAGCACGCCGATAGCATTCCACTGCTCGGGACTGTAGGCATTCAGCATGCCGTTTAGGATGCTACCGGCTGAAGCGCCGTAAGCAGCACCGGTGGTTAGTTTGTCCATACGATACATACTCTCACCTCGCTTTGTGCGGGTGCTGTTACAAGGAATAAAAAAGGCCGCCGAACGGCAGCCTAGTGATGACTGATAGTTTCCTGAGCTTCTTTCTCGCAAGGAAGGCAATAAATTAAACAATCCTTAAGATGAGCCATTTACATAAAAATATAATTAACTGTCCACATAGTTTAAAAGTGTTATTATTTGCACTAAGTCATGACTTTTGCTTTTGTGGATAAAAAAAAGACAATCGGGCAGAAGATGGAATTATTATTGCGGAGAGGAGTGATGTCATTCTCCGCGCTTTTTTGTCTCATACGAGCTTGTAATATTTCAAGGATCGTTTTGCTAGAACACGTACTGAGGTTTAGCACCCCTTCTTAGCCCTGAGGTCCCTTACAAAACACAAGGGAAAAATAAAAAAAGCCTGCTCGGACAAGCAGGCATAAATAGCTAAGTTGGCAATAACTGAGGGAGTGGTGCCGGGTGCCTCCCGGTGGAAATGATCACAGCATTCATTTCCGCGCGCTGGTTGGACACTCTGGAGAAATGTCCTGCTGAACCGCCCCTCCGCTTAGGGGGATCCACCACAAAAACGCTTTCAGAAACATCCATTCCGCAGGATGCTTAAGAAGCATATGTGCAGTATTAAGAATCTGCCACATAATCAGATGAATATATTCATCTAAATGGTACAGGCAGAGGGCCTTCAATCACCTCAGCTTCTCCGTTGTCGCAGATGTCGTCACCCTGTGTAAGATGCCAAATGCCATTAAATGTTAGTCCCGTCTCAAGGTCTTCGGTAACGCCATTGCTGTAGTAAGCAACCTGAATCTTGCCGTTGTGCTGTATCCAGTAGAAACCTTCTTCCATTTTCCCTCCTGCGCGGTTGGGAAAATTATAAATCACCGCGGGGTTGCTTGGATTTAAAAATTCTTAAATCGCTATTAAGCAAAAAGCCCCACGGGGTTAACCGCAGGGCTTTAAACGAAGGCAATAACCCATCGTTAAAGCAAAATTACCACAGTTTCGGGAAAAGTAAATAGCTCACGATAAAATAATGCCCTATTTTGTTATCTGCTTCAGCTGCGCATCAGCCCAAGCCTCTTCGATGTCAAACCTGGTGATGAGCTGATCGTAGAATGGCTTAACAGACTTCTTCCAGGTATCGATGCTGATAACATCCGTTATCTGGCACACCGCGGCGTAAGCCTCAGTTGATGGGATTCGTTCATATCCACGGCCACTGCAGCGCTTGCAATCAGCCAGTACCGGGACGCCCTGCTGTTCAGTAAGAACCTGATTAATAGATTTCCCGCGTCCATGACAGTAATTACAGGCACAGCTAACAACCTTCTTGCCCTTACACTGAGGGCAGAGAACGCGAGCAACCTCCCTGACCTGCCTCCGTACCTCATACTCAGAAGGTCGAATATTTTCGACACCCATACTCAGCGACATCTTCACGAATTTCTTCTCTTTTGCCGGAGTGTGGGACTTCATGCTGAAAACCTCAGCGTCAATAAACCCTTCCCCATTGCAGCCATCGCACTGCTTCACACTGGCGGCGCTGCGGGAATAGTCCTCGAACGCGAAGGTGACCAGTAGGTGCATTACCAGTGGTTTAACCACTGCATCAAGCTTTCGTAATGCCGCAACCCGATCGCACTTAGTCAACGCGTACTGGGCCAGCAACTCAATCGCCCTCTCCCGGTCATTGTTGCTGATACCCATCTTCCCGAGAAAGGCGCTATAACCCAAGGCTGCCCGTTCCTGCGTCATGCCCATAGCGGCCATGATATCCGTTCCGGTTAATGAGTCTGACGCAGTAGCACGCGGAGAGTCGCTAATCATTGTCGATTTGGCGAAGTGATATTTGAGAGTATTTTCAAGATTCATGCGGTCTCCAGCTCGGTAATGGTGAGTTCTAATTTTCCGCCCTTAACGACAGGCATTTTCACAACGCGATAGTCGACAACCTGGCAGTCATCCAGCCAGAATCCCGCCTTGGTTAAAGCGTCAAAAGCTGCCTTCTGCAGGTTATCCAGATCGCGGCGCCGGCGGTCGGGCATGTGACATTCAATTCGGATTTTGAGTGGTGCGGCTGTGCGGATATTAAGCCGGGCGCTTCGAATGACCGTGGCCACCTCATAGCGATATGCTACGCCATCGGCGCTAATATGCGTGCGCCCGCGGTTGTGCCGGTAATAGCAGTTGTTGCTCGGCGGCCAGGGTAAAGTGATTTGATATGTCTTCACGTTCACCCCCACATCCGGTTTCGCCAGCGGCTGTCCGAGCGCGCTGGTGTATTTGAGGTCGGCAAGAATGCACTGACAGTCCAGGTCACGTAATCCTGGTTTAGGCTGCGTTCAACTCGCACGCCGCGCGCTTTGTAACGCTTAACCAGTTCGTCGGCCTGTTCGGTGCTGCAGTCGGTATGATGGAACCAGGTCTTCTTCATCCCCATCACCCCGCAAAGCCAAGCAGCTGCGCGGCGACATTTTCTGCCTCATCACGACTGCGGAATGAACGGGAAAGGACCCAGCGCCAGAGAACATCGAGCGCAGCTTTGTAGAGCTGCTGAAATTCGAGTTCGTCCATGCTGGCAAACGAGATGCTACGAGGATGCTTTTTGAGTGTTCCGTCAGGCAACTGAATGGCATCAAAGTGCCCTGCCTCAACAATCACCCATGAACGGTAAGCATCGAAGGATTTGCACAGGCTAATGCCATTCGTGACGCGCCGGTAAGCAACCTGCTCAAGATACTGCTCAGCAGCATCGATTAGCGCGCCCTCATTCCCGCCATAAGAAGCCAGGAATTTAGCGTAGCCGGTAATCAACTTCTTCTCGTTACTCGAGATAGCCCCGCCGGTTGGTTCCCAGTATTCGAAGCCAAGATTGAGAAGTGCGAAAAAGCGCCGGTGGAATGCCGGGTTACGTACCCGCCTGAACTCGGCAACAAGCACATCGCCGAGCCGAGTTTTGGATTGAAGGATATAGCTGGTCTCGGGCGTAGCCGGGATCAGTATTCCTGAGTGGTGTTTAATAAGTTGTAATTCTAGCGCCATGGTTCTCTCCGTGGCGCATCAGGTATAGGTTGTTCAGGCCTATGAAAGAATAATATCAGACGGTGGTGTAACTCGGTACCCCAACCGTTTTGCAAATTGCATAAATCCGTTGAGAGTGAATATTTCTTCCTCTTCGAGTAACGGTCTTAATGAAACTATTCCATTTACTCGATAAACCAGATATCTCCCTTCCGCTGGGAAGCTATAGATAACTGCTTTATCGGCCCTTCTGACCACGTCGTACCATTGATCATCTGCATTAAAGGCATCTGCACTACACACTATTTCCCCCAGAGCGACTTATTGACGCGGTAAACAGTAATCGGGAACAGCCAGGGGAACGCAAACAGCGATACTCGTTGAAACTGCTCCAGTGAAATTCACGCGATTAATAGAACCACTCGCCCGCGCTTTCCCAGGTCTCCTGCACGATATGTTCGACCTCTTTCTTGTCACCCCCGAAAACAGTCAGCCCATCATGGCTGGCACGCTTGATCGTTAGCTGACAATTATCGAACTGCTTGCTGAGCCTTTTGAGCAATTCTGACTCGAGTGCAGGTATAGCTCCATCAGGAAGTTTCTTCATGCGATCAATGGTTAACTCGATTTTCATTTTTCCCTCCGCAATGAACAACTGTATGTATATACAGTGCATTTATAAACGTATCTCACGGATTTTGCAACGATTAATGAGTGTTAGGACGACGGAGCGCTTGCAGGCTTGTAGGTATCTGTTTTATGGACGATATGGGAGGAATCTCGGATTTGGTCGTCAAAAATCAATAGTTATGTTGAATAGTTTTAAGTGGAGTTTTGTGCAGTTTCGCTACAAGATTTTGGTTTTGAGGTGAAATTAATAAAATGAAAATTCGGAAAGGCTATTATGGAGCTTGCTGTTATTGAGAAAAAAAATTAGTCAGCAAGCTCTGAAACGACATGAAGCATTACCAAAGCGTAATGTGATCCAACCGATTATCGAAATTCACTGAGATGCAGGCACTCTATCATCCTGACGTAAAGCCTCGATCCCGACTTTCTGACCATAAGAAAGTTCAAGTGTATTGCCATCGGGATCAGCGAAGAAGACATAATAACCTACCGGTTCGCCTGCCTGAGCCGGTTCTTTTCGCAAGATGCCTTCCATTCTGGCCATCGCTACCTTATTGTCGATTTCTTCAATGCTTGAACAAGCTACTCCCAAGTGACCAAAATTACCTAAAGGGGTGTCAGTCACAGCATCAACCTGAACAAGGACAAGCGCAAAAGGGCGAGTTCGGTCACTTAACCATGCGACTTTACGTGCCTCCGGAAGGTCAGGCTCTCGCCTGTGTACGACTTCCATGCCAGCATAACGGACGTAAAAATCGATACTTTTTTCCAAATCTCTAACAACAAACGCAACGTGCGTAAAACCGACATCAATCTCTTTCATTAGGCTAATCCTTTGACTATCTCCAGAATCGCCATCTTAAAAGCTCAAGTTAACTTGAGGTCAAGAGCCTTTCAATTAATGATTTTGCTGGATTTCTTGCACGTATTGTTCAATGTCGTTCAGGGTTGCAGCCTATGCTAACTAACTCCAGCAAAATGAAGATAAGGCCCGCTACACACAGAAGAAAAGATAAAGTTAAAGCCGCAATAAAAACCATTCGAAACTCCATGTAATCATTTTCACCACCAAAATCTTAGAATCAATTTTTACTTTGTCACGTGCGCATACCAGGCAATTTTTATGTTGCAGAGCCAAACATATCTCGCGGGCTTTAACCACGATTATTGAATGGTTTTTTGTGAAGCATTTTACTCTTCATGGACAATTTTAATGTTACCGGACTCTTTTTTGTAAATTTTTCAGTTAAATAGCCCTAACTGACCTTTCGCATGCTACTTTAGTAGAAAATCCTTTAAAGTGTGCAACTATGCTTACCACTCTCATCTACCGAAGCCACCTGCGAGCTGATACACCAATTCAATCCATAGTTGACATGGTTAGTGAAGCCAATTCCCGAAATGAACGTGCGGGGGTAACTGGTGTTTTACTTTTTAATGGCGTTCATTTCTTCCAGCTTCTGGAAGGAGATGAAACCGCTGTAAGGCAAATCTATAAAAAAATTTGTATGGATGCACTTCACTTTAACATTGTAGAACTCTTATCCGATTATGCCCCCTATCGACGATTTGGTCGCTCAGGCATGGAATTAATTGATATAAGACTATTTAGTAAAGAAGAGTGTCTGGACAGGGTCCTTCAACGTGGAACAACCAAACATAAATTGCTTTACAACGACAGAGCATTACGGTTTTTCCGTACATTTATAGATTCTGCTGAGACAGACAGCTATTATGAACTTCCTGATAGATACAGTTGGTTTTTTTCATCCGATCAAATAAATGTATCATCGGTTGATCCCGATATTATCGAAGACATGCATGCAGTTATAGACCCTCTGGCTGCTCAAATTCATTCTTTTGTCTTGAGTGCAAAATCAGATAAAGACGATATAAAAGCCAATAGTTTATTTTTTGATTTGGAATCGAAGAGAGACTTGTTAAAAATCGCAGGGAGTTTCATTACCTCTTCACAACGAGTATCACTAACACTCCTGCCTTTAACCTTACTGAGGGTGCCTGATGCGATTGAAATATTGCTCGATTATATCAGAGAAAGTAACTTATACCCAGAACAAGTTATAGTTGAGTTTTCAGAGAGCGAAATAATCCCTGAAATTGATGAGTTCGCGCATTCAGTGCAGATACTCAAAAGTTGCGGATTAAGCGTTGCTATTAATGACTTTGGTATGGGTAATGCAGGTTTATTGTTTCTTTCGAAATTCCAGCCTGAGAAGCTCAAAATACACCCGCAACTGATACACAATATACATAAAGAAGGTTCCAAGCAGGCTATACTCCTAAGCTTAATCCGCTGCTGTGAACTTTTGGAAATAAGAATCTGTGCTACAGGAGTCGAGCAGACAGAAGAATGGATGTGGCTCGAATCCGCTGGGATATTTTGCTTCCAGGGCAATCTTTTTTCAAAATATGATAAAAATGGATATTTGAAGATCTTCTGGCCAGAATCTAATGAATTCAGCGAATGTTAAAAAGAACTTGTAGACTTATTACTTTTTCATAGGATTAACGCAGTCATACTCGGTGGGTGTCAAGCTGGAAGCGGGTGAACTAATACATAGGGAAAAGTCAGCGGGCCCGGCGGGTGCAAAGGCAATGCTTCAGTACTCAGTAAGATGCGGTAAACCGAGCAGGCTTAGATTGTTGGCCTCATTTTCGCTCACAGGAACCAGTTCATCTCTATCCCCTCCCACCAGCATTGATCCAATTAAATTTGGCTCTAAAAGCTCAGCTGGTATCGAACGGTCAGCGATACTTGCGCAGCAAACGTGCCGCGCATATACAGTGCTGGCTTACCTTTTATCAAACGTGCTCACGCCTGCATACCCTTCCCCCTTGCGATGTTAATTCTGTCAATGCATTCCCTTAATGCTTTGACTTGCTCAGGGGTAAGTTCAGATTCATCGATTGTGGCCAGAAGAGCGTTGAGGGAGCGCTCAATATCGTTTTTAGTCAACCGTAAACAGATAACCTTAACCCAACGTGGCGAGAACTTGCTGAGGCCGATTGCTCTTGTGATACGTAGTTTCATGAGATGCCTCTTAACCGCCAGTGGTGGCGATTTCAAACTCGCTTATAACACACGTGGAGAAGACTTATGTGATTATTTCGCCATAGAAATTTCTAAGGGTCGTTTCACTTGAGGACAACCAGGCTTTCAGTAAACGCCTAAATTGGTTTTCCAGCATGTCACACAAGCGCCTCGTCATAACCCGAAGCGGCTTATCAAGTGAAGGTAGTTTTTACGGTCATGCACAGGCTGGGATGTCATTTGTGTGCCAGAAGCAGACTTTAATATAGCTCCAGAGTCCCTTATGGGAGCTATTTACATCTGTCAAGCTTTAGCAAGCGGCTTCATTCGAAAACTAATACCCATACGATTAATGGCATTCATGGTGGCAATAACAATGGTAAGTTCAACCAAATCTTTTTCACCGAATACAGAAAGCGCTGCGGAATATGCTTCATCGGAAGCATGTGTTTCACTAACACGGGTAACTTCTTCCGCCCATGAGAGGGCAGCTTGCTCTATATCCGAGAATAAATAGGTAGCTTCTCGCCAGACAGGCACCAATACAATCTTTTCGACGGACATGCCACTCTTGATAAGATCGCGAGTATGTATATCTATGCAGTGTGCACAACCATTGATCTGGGAAACTCTTAAAAAAATTAAATGGATCAGCTCGGCAGGTAAACCTGTACCAGTAGTGGCGTAATGATGGAGCGCTGCTATAGCCTTGCCACCTTTATCGGAAACTTGAAACCAGTTTGGACGCTTCATCGTTATTTCCACCTTTTTGAGTTGTTTAAAATAAAAAGATGCCTCACAGAATCGCTACGACTGAATGACAGAATTTAAATTAGTACGTCTGCTCAGACGTTGTAATCTTAACCATTGATGTCATAGATAAAAGAGACAAAAAATGAGTAAAACGGTAGGACAATTATGGGATACCTCATGCAGTAAAACTGGATAACAATTTTTAAAAGCAAACGCTGAGTGTTGATAAAATCCACGGTAGAGTCCGCTTCTCGCTCATAACAGACCATTTCCTCACTATGCCCTGCCATCTGCTTTCATCCGTTGATATTTAGCTTTCAAAAGCTCCGCCGGTGTCGGCCCTTTCGGAGCAACTGGAGCAGCCAACGCCCGACGAATAGGCGGAATCGGCTTCCCGGCTAGCACCCGCTTTTCCCACCTATCCAGAATATCACCGGCCTCACGCTCAAGCTCTTTGTGACTGAGTTGGCCATCAGTTCCGCGACGCCGCAGCTCGAGGCAAATGTGATAATAAACCGGCTTAGGCCACGGATACTGCTCACTGCTCGGATACCGGAACACAAGCTTGCGCCACTTCCAGTATTCAGCCATAACGTCAGCGGTGGTGATCCCCAGTACGCTGCGCCCTTCCCTGCACCACCTGATAAACTGGCCTGGCGAAGGCAGGAACGGACGCTCCTGACGGCGTACCAAGCGCATGCCTGCTTCAACCTGTTCCAGGGTGGTGATCCCGTTTTCTTTGAAGGCCAGCACCCACTGTCGGCGGATCTCATTCACATCCTCTTGGCTGCGATTAACCAGGCTTGCAGGGAACGCGGCCGCCAGCTGCACAAACAGGCCGTTGATAATCTGCGCTACCTGCTGTGTGTGCTCACGATCGCTGTACTGTTCGGGCATTCCATGTGCCACGCGGCGAGCCTGTTCCCGGTCAAAATTGCGAATGCTCTCGGCAAGGTTTTTCATTCCAGCACCCCGTCAATCCAGTCGGTGTTATGCAGGTCGATGCTTCCCCGGGATGGCTTTGCCGTTCCGGTTGCACGCAACCGCTTAGTGGTGAGCTGATCCCACTGCTTTCGCAGACTCGAGGGGCTCAGGATGTTGTCTTTCCAGAATTCATCCCGGTTGGCCCACTGGAACAGGTCACAGATTTCGTAATGAGTACGCTTGTCCTGGACACGCATCAACCTGATGGTGTTTGCCCATTCAGCCCAGTTTGGCTCAGATAGCGATGCGTTGACGGTGAGAAGCCTGTCGTAAATCCAGCGGGCGGCTTTGAGGTCGTCAGCGGATCCCCATGATTGACCTGCCGGGGTGTATATCCCGGCGGCAGCTTCTGGATGGCGTGAGAGAAACTTTTGAGTTTTCTGGTTTCGGGATTCGTCAGAATTCCGAGACGAGGATATTTTATTATTGTTCTTGTTATAGTCTTGGGTGTCTACCGTTTCCGGGAAGGTTTTTCCCGTTTTCGGTAACACTTTTCCCGATTTCGGGAAGACTTTTCCCGTTTTCGGTTTGTCTAAAATCCAGGCGGAAAGGTCAGTATTTATACCGACCGTTTTCATCACGCCCTGCTTCTGACTGAAGATAATTTTGCGTTCAGCGAGCGATTTGAGCGCATCAGAAACATGCGAATCACTCAGCCCTGTAAGCTCGGCGATAACCGTATTTGTAACCCGGTCCTGCTTCTTGTTCCAGCCGTAGGTAAGCCAGATCACCGCTTCAAAACACTGCCACTCCCGGCCTGACATTCTCAGACGAGGTTTGAGCTGTTGGATCTCGTTAGCGACCTTGGTATACCCGTTCGACAGGTCGGCCATACGACCTCCCGGTTGTTCGGTTCTGTGGGGGAAATTGATAATTTCAGCTGTGTTTGACATACTTAGCTCCGCAATTACACTCCGTTTTTGCACCTGAAAGTCGGTTCTGTTAGCGCAGACCGGCTTTCGCCTTTTCTGAAGTCTTCACACTGCCCCCAGCATGGTTGTGACCATCGCCAACAGCGGCGCCGTAAGGTCCGGATCGACACGGAACATTTCATAAATCCCCTCGCCTAACTCCTTCAGTTTTTCCTTCTTCGGTGCATCGAGCATCAGAGCTTGCTTCGCCTCACTCACCTCTTTCTCCAGCCTGGCCATTCGGTAGGCAAAGGAGTCGTTTTTAACGACGCGGTCGCGGTACCGAAGCGGTAATACAGACATGATCGCGGGCACCAGCTGTTCGACGTTCTTTCGGTAAGATGCGGAGTCTTCTTTGTTGTCCAGCCAGCGAAACAGCTTCACGTTCCAGACATCGGCCTGGCCTGAGAAGTCCACGCCATTAAGCTGAAGTTCTTCTGCCGCTTCTTGGATCTGAAGAGCGACAGCTATGCGCCCTTCTGCCGCTGCCCAGGCTCGGACCGCTGAGCAGATATCACGATGATTTATATCCTGCGTTGCCGGTTCACTTTGATGACACGTGAATATCAGTGGGTTAGAAGAAGCTCTGCTACTCTGTTGAAATGAAAAAGTTTGCATTGTTAAGGCTCCTGTTTAGGTAAACCATCAGTGGGATTTGGATAGAGATCTGGGCGTAGTTCGTGGGGGGTTACACCTGTCATCTTGAAGATAGGCAGAATGTGAGTGGGCGGGACGACCCCATGATCACGATTTTTCCAATGACTAACAGACATACTCGTCACGCCAAGTGCGAGACTGAGCTTTCTGGCTGATCCAGCTGCTTTAATTGCTTTATCGAGTGCGGACATATGCTTCTCCTGCTAATTGATAGCAGAAGTAAACCATAGATTTACAATCCTTGCAAATTCAAGATTTATTGCGCGTATAAACCAAATATTTACAATGACCCTATGAGAAAAGAAGAACCCAACCAAGTTTTGGTACAACGACTTTCTGAGATCACCGATCGTGGTGTCACCAAAGCAGACATGGCACGTATAGCCGGAGTCACCCCTCAGGCCGTTAACGGCTGGTTCAAAAAAGGTGTTATTAGTAAAAAGTCGGCGCTGGCTATTGCCGACGCTGTTGGCATTTCTGTCGCTTGGCTACTCGGTGAAGACGTTGGAGAGAAAGATGGGCTCAAGCCGGATGAGCAGCGCCTACTGGAGCTTTACCGTCAGTTGCCCGAAGAAGAGCAGAAAAACATGCTCCGCATCTTTGCTATTCGCCTGAAAGAGCTTGATGAGCTTTATGAACGCTACTTGAAGGGGCGGATTCGGTCACAGGATCAGTGAAGAATCTATTCAGCGGGTAATGGGCATCAGCATGTCTTAGCACAGGAAGCTTAGCAAATTATTTGACAGGATTATCAGATGGATCATATTCGAGACAATACGATTACCCTCCGATTTGATGGTAAAGACGCTGAAAATCACGAAGTTGAATTAAATATTCTAGGTGAATCTTTTCAGGGTTTTGCGAAGATTTTATCTACAGCAGGTAATTTTGCCGTAACTCAAAAGTATTACAAAAGATCCGATCTTCAAGAGGTTAAGGTGTATGCCAGAGATCCTCGCTGTAATTGTTTTTCGATAGATGCTGTTACAAGTTTCGTATCTCAACAACAATTGTTCTCTGGGTTAGCCGCCGCTATACTTCCTTTGCTCATACAGTACATTTTTTCTCGTAACGCTCAGAAAAAAGAGGAAATGAAACACTTAAAAGATTCCTTGGACAAGGCAATTGAGGCCTTGGGAAACAAAGACAAAGACACCATTCAAGGATTGCTTAATGTGATCGATAAGATGGCGACTGAGTTGCGTCCATCTGTTCGTCAAGCCGTTAGCCCTATCGGAAATACCTGCTCAACAATCAGCATAAAAGCAGGAGAAGGAATTTCTCCTCTTGTCATAAATGAAGCAGATAAAGAGATAATTGATAGGCTTGAGGATGATGAAGTTATTCCCCTCAGAGAATACCAAGTTTTGATTACCGAATTTGACGGTGTAAAAAAAACAGCGAAAATTGTTTTCCTGGGTGACGAGCAAGCCAGAAGAATTACTGCAGAAATCAGTGACCCGGCAGTGATGAAAAGAGATAATCCATACATCACAGCACTACAGGCATTTATGCATGCACCCAACGATTCTTCAGCCAGTGTTACAGTTACCGCCAAGGCAGTAGCCAGAAAAGGTGCCATAAGTAAACTATACATAATGGATATCAATTAATTGCCCTATCACCCGGCCGTCGCGCCGGGTTTTTTATATCCTCACTAATCAACTCTGTCGTCTAGCTCCATGCCGAACCTATTGTGCCCGTCCATCGAGTCGGTTTTTTTTGCCTGCACTTCGTCAGCTACCTCACAAAAACCCTAAATATAAACCGACGATTTACAATCCTCAAAACCACTGGTTGACACAGCTATAAACCAGTGATTTAATCTCTTTCACCAAGACGCACTACGAACCACCAAGGCAGGACGCCCACGAAGTAGCCGCCGACGGCATACGAATAGTCGGATGAGGTGGAGAGATTAACGCGCATCAGGTGTAAACGTTCCGCTAGCCGGCGATAAGGCAAACGAGGGTGAGAATGATTGATTTCGCACGCAAACCAGGACGGCAGCAGGCCGTAAAGCTGAACTTCTTCGAGGTGATTCTTCGCCGCCTGTGCTATCTGCTGGCGCAAAAGGGGAATCCGAATGTGTAACTCAACGAAATGCGGGTACTGCGGCAAGCCGGTTAAACCGGGGGAAGTAGTCAAAAGTACCCTTCTCTATCGCAACGGCGCACAGCTGGCGCGCAAAGAAAAAGAATACTGCTCTGAACGTTGTGCTTCGTACGACCAGATGGCACACGAGGCATAACGTAAAAGCCGCGCAAGGCGGCCCGTACGTCCGGTGCTCCCGACCAAAGTTACACCGGAAAACTACTTAAAAAACCAAAGTTCACCCAATGGGCGCTATCTCTGGCCCGGGGATCTTACATCCAAAAAAGAGGATCTCACATGGAATTTTTCTATGTAGTTAAGGCTACGCAGAAATCAGGCAAAGATGATGCAGTGATTTGGTTCACTGCTAAATCAGAAGCCCGTGCCAACCTGCAGCTCGATGTTGAGCTGGAAGATGCCGGTATTGAAACCGGCCGCGGTAAGGATTATGCCAAACCAGTTCGCACCGATTTCCCGGTGTATAACGACCTGCCGGAAGAAAGCACCGTGGATTACACCTGGTGCAAACGCTACGAACTCCAGGATGATGGACGCACCTGGCTACCAAAGGCTGGAGCTGAATCTACTGGAGCCGTGGACAACACTGGCGCACCGGAAACGACCGTTAAAGTCGAAACTACCGTTGACAATGTCCCGCTTGAAAACCGCACTCCAGCGGTCCGTTTTGCCGTCCACCTGACCAGCGACAAATACCAGTCACATATCACTAAAGAGCAGCAACTGGCTGCCAGCGAAATGTCACTGGATGAAGGCAACACCTATCTCCATAACCTGCTGCTGGCGAAAAACGGCATTCCAGAAGTTGCCGAACTCAGCCTGAACGCTGAGTGGAAACTGGTTCAGGCGATAAAGCAGGTCTTCGCGCCGGATGAAACGCACGAAGCTGAATTTATCGCTACATTCATGGCTGACTGGGCGAGAGCAGATGCCGGCGATCGCAATCAGTTAGTTGAAGAGTGGAGAAGCGGAAAGCTTGCTCTTCTCAAATCAGAAAGCACCAGCGACGCCGACGTTACAACTGGTCATGATCTCAAACCTGATAACGGTATCCAGATTGACGAGAATGATGACGAAACCACACGTTATCCAGTCGTTCGTATGCCCTTCCGCAAGCAGCTACTCGCCCAGTTCACCGCCGACGAACTGCGCCACCACTTAACCCGCGAAGAATACGAAGGTATCAGCGCGCTGGAGATGGACACTGACAACAGTTATGTCCAGAACCTGCTGCTGGCGGCAGAAAACTGCGAAGAGGTGAAGGGTTACGATACCAAAGACCTGTGGCGCTATACCGACGCCATTCGCAAGGTGTTCAGCCAGGAGAAGCGCCACGAACTCGCTTTGGTTCTCCGTTTTACCCGAATCTGGGCGGCGACTGATTATATTGACCGCGGCATTCTCGTTCGCGAATGGGCAGCCAGTAACCGCATTAGTAATGTTCATCGCACCGATTCTGGTACCAATGCCAACGGTGGCTATGTAACGGATCGCGGCGAAGGCGCGCACCACACTCTGGACACTCTCGATCTTGAAATCGCATGTGCCCTACTGCCTATGGACTTCCACCACTTCGAAATTCCTTCGAGCGTGTTACGACGTGCCAAAGAAATCGTGGCTAAGAAAGAAGAACCATGGAAATCATGGAGCGCCATCCTGCGTAATCAGCCCGGCGTACTGGCGGTGAACCGTGCGGCAATCTTCAATCTGATCCGTATCGCACCAGAGAACATCCACCACACGCCAGCGGCTCATCTTGAGTTTGTGAATAAAACCATGACAGCTGAGTTTAACTCTGCTGTGGAGTTACTGCCGTTACCAGCTCCTGCTGTTGAGACCGAAGCCCAAGTTGAACAACCGGAGGTTGCAAATCTCGGCAGCGGCATGTTCTCCATCGAAGGCCTGATGGGTGGAAATACCGCTCAAGTCATCAATACCACCTCAAATGAAGTCGTAAAAACGGAAAACACAGCGGAGACCACCAGCGATGTGCAGATGGAAGCGGCTAAGCCAGAGAAAGACGAAGATGTTGGTTCGGTACCACCGGGCGAAAGCACTGATGCAGCTAATTCGCAGACAGATTCCGTAGAAGCAGACCAGTTGCAGGAAACAACAATTGACGTTCAGGAATCGAACCCAGAAGTGGAGTTCCCTGCAGACTTCGAACCTGGCCGATACGAAGGCCTACCGAATGACGTTTATCACGCAGCGAACGGCATTAGCTCAACCCAGGTGAAAGATGCCCGCGTCAGCCTGATGTACTTCAACGCGCGCCATGTGGCTAAAACTATCCCGCGCACAGCATCCAAAGTGCTGGACATGGGGAACTTGGTGCATGCCCTTGCATTGCAGCCGGAAAACCTCGAAGAAGAGTTCAGCGTAGAGCCTGAGATCCCAGAGGGTGCTTTCACCACCACCGCAACTCTGCGCGAGTTCATCGACGCGTACAACGCCAGCCTGCCGGCACTGTTGAGCGCTGACGAGATTAAAGCGTTGCTTGAAGAACATAACGCATCCCTTCCCACTCCAGTGCCGCTTGGCGCGAGCCTGGAAGAAACGGGTCAAAGCTATATGGCTCTCCCTGTTGCGTACCAGCGTATTGAAGAAGGCCACAAGCAAACGGCAACGTCGATGAAGGCATGCATCAAAGAGTACAACGCCACCCTGCCCGTACCGGTTAAAACCAGCGGCAGCCGTGATGCGTTACTCGAGCAATTAGCGATTATCAATCCTGATTTGGTCGCACAGGAAGCGCAGAAACCGACGCCGCTGAAAGTGTCTGGCACCAAAACGGACATGATCCAGGCAGTTAAGTCGGTTAAGCCCGATGCCATCTTCGCCGACGAACTGTTGGATGCCTGGCGCAACAACCCTGGCGAAAAGATTCTGGTTACCCGCCAGCAGTTGGCCACAGCGCGGGCAATTCAGTCTGCACTCCTGGGGCACCCGACCGCCGGCATGCTGCTGACACATCCAAGCCGCGCCGTTGAAGTGAGCTACTTCGGTTTTGACGACGAGACCGGATTAGAAGTGCGTGTACGCCCCGATCTCGAGATTGAACTGGACGGCGTGCGCATCGGTGCTGACCTGAAAACCATCAGCATGTGGAATGTGAAGCAAGAAAGCCTGCGCGCCAGGCTGCATCGGGAAATCATTGACCGGGACTACCACCTCAGCGCGGCTATGTATTGCGAGACCGCGGCGCTGGACCAGTTCTTCTGGATTTTCGTCAACAAAGACGAGAACTACCACTGGATCGCCATCATTGAGGCATCCACCGAACTGCTGGAACTGGGCATGCTGGAGTACCGCAAAACGATGCGCGCCATCGCTACGGGTTTCGACACGGGCGAGTGGCCAGCGCCGATCACTACAGATTACACAGATGAACTGAATGATTTCGACCTGCGCCGCCTCGAAGCGCTGCGCGCTCAGGCTTAAGGGGGATTTATGCTTAACACTAACGTTACCGTTGCCGACCAGAACACCGTTATTAACTCCAACGTGGCTTTGTTCGATTCCCAGTATCTGAACGCCATCAGCACGTTCGCACAGATCATGGCGCAAGGAACCGCGACCGTTCCTAAACACCTTCAGGGTAATCAGGCCGACTGCATGGCTGTAGCAATGCAAGCGGCACAGTGGCAGATGAATCCCTTTGCCGTGGCGCAGAAGACGCACCTGATTAATGGTGTACTCGGTTACGAAGCGCAGCTGGTTAATGCCGTGATTTCGCGCAGCGGCGTGCTGGCCAGCCGATTTGAATATGACTGGTTCGGGCCATGGGAAAAGGTCGTTGGAAAATTCCATATCCGTAAAGGCGACAAAGGCGAGTACCGCGTCCCGGGCTGGACCCTGGCTGACGAAGCCGGGATCGGCATTATTATCCGCGCAACCCTGAAAGGTGAAGATCAGCCAAGGGAACTCGATTTGCTGCTGGCTCAGGCCCGAACCCGAAACTCTACCCTTTGGGCTGACGACCCCCGCCAGCAGCTGGCATACCTGGCCGTCAAACGCTGGGCGAGACTGTTCTGTCCGGATGTGATTCTGGGCGTTTACACCCCTGATGAGCTCGATGATCGACGAGAAGAACGAGAGGTAAACCCTGCACCGGCGCAGCACGTTAGCCTTGCAGACATTTCAGGTGACAACGTCACTACCACTCAAACGGCTCAGGAATCAGCTCAAAACATCGATGCACTTGCTGATGATTTTCGTGACCGCATCGAGGCGGCTCAGGATGTGGATAGCGCTAAAGCTCTGCGCGCAGATATTGAAACCGTGAAAGCAACGCTGGGTTCTGCCCTGTTCACTGAGCTGAAAAACAAGGCCGTGAAGCGTTATTACCTGGTTGATGCACGGAACAAAGTCGAAGCAGCCATCAATTCCTTGCCACCTTCAGATGAACCCGATGCAGCTGCGCGGTTCGCAGAGGTAGAGCGCGTTCTTGCATCGTCTAAACGCCATCTGGGCGACGAATTGCATGGTCAGTTCAGCATCACCCTGGCGGATATGAAACCGGAATACGTGGACTAACGAGATCGGGAGGGGAACCCCTCCCTTAAGGAGAAGAAATGCGGCTGATTAATCGAGGCAGTAAGCAATCCCCTTTGGCTCGCCAGGCATGTGAAATCGCACTCGCAGCCCACCAGCAAAGATACGGTGACTATGGGCGCAGCAAGATGAAAGAGACTTATACGGTGAGAGTGGAAGGCGTGAAGGTCTGGGTTGAAGTGGTCAACTGCAAGGCAAGCTACGTGGCCACAGCAATGACCGGCATGCGCCGACTGCGTTCCCTGCCCGGCCAGGCAAACTGAAACTGAAATATCAACGACTACAGACCGGCATATCTATACTCATGCCGGTTACCTGAGGTAAACCATGTCGCAGGTAATTTTTAACGAAGAATGGGTTGTTGGCGCAAGACTCACAGAAAAAACAGGCCTGACCGAACGACAGATTGAGAAGTATCGCCAGGGCTGTTGGGTGGAAGGTGTCCATTTTAAACGGGTTTCTCCTTCCGGAGAAAAAACCTTGCGTGGCACAACCTGGTACAACTATCCGAGAATTAATCAGTTAATAAGGGATGCGTAAGATGGCAGCTTTGCCTACAGGTGTCGAAATCAGAAACAATAAGATTTGTATCTGGTTTATGTACCGGGGAAAGCGTTGCCGCGAAATTCTCAAAGGTTGGATTAACACCCCGGCGAACATCAAAAAAGCCGGGAATCTCCGGGCTGTGATCGTTAGTGAGATCAACCTTGGAGAGTTTGATTACCACCAGCGCTTTCCTTCATCGTCCAGAGCAAAAAAAACCGTAACCACTGTTTCAGTTCAAACCTTTTCAGAGCTGTGTGAACTGTGGACGAGCATTAAAGAAACCGAAATTAGCGCGAATACCATGCGTAAGACGCGCTCACAACTCGGTACGTTAATGCACATCATTAACGGAGATACGCCTGTTTCAACTATACGCCACAGCGACATTCTGAAATACAGAAAGGAGCTGTTGAACGGTGAGACACTTTACTTGGCAAATCCCAGAAGTAACAAACAGGGACGCACTGTGCGTACCGTGAACAATTATATATCGCTTCTGTGCTCCCTTCTTCGGTTTGCACACAAATCTGGCTTTATCAGTGGCAAACCCTTTGAAGGGATCAAGAAACTACACAAAGGGAAAGTAAAACCGGATCCTTTAACGAAGCAGGAGTTTAGTTTGCTTGCGGAATCCGAGCGTGGCCAAAGCCTCAATATGTGGACGTTCGCAGTTTATACCGGTGTCCGTCATGGAGAGCTCGCAGCTCTTGCCTGGGAAGATATCGACTGGGAAAAAGGTACGGCTCATATACAGCGCAATCTTAATGCCTTGGGCATGTTCGGCCCACCAAAAACCGAAGCAGGTAACCGGGTTATCACCCTTTTAGAGCCGGCACTTGAAGCCTTGAAAGCACAACGCAAGCTGACGGCACTGCAGCCTAAAACCGAAATTGTCTTTAATCATCGCGAGTATGGCGCAGTGGAATATCAAAGCCTGCGATTCGTTTTCATACCCCGGATGCGCAAGGGCAAACAGAAAGCCTACTACTCTTTATCGAGTATCGGCTCCAGATTTAACGCAGCTGTAAAACGTGCTGGTATTCGCCGCCGGAATCCGTACCATACGCGGCATACTTTTGCCTGCTGGCTGTTATCTGCCGGCGCTAACCCGTCTTTCATAGCCAGCCAGATGGGGCATGAAAACGCGCAAATGGTCTATGAAGTCTACGGTGCGTGGATTGAAGAAATGAATGGCGAACAGGTGCTGATGCTTAACGATAAACTGGCACGCTGAAAAATTTTTGCCCCTATTATGCCCCTATTGGCTCCGAAGGTAGTAATAAATGCAAGAAAATCAATCAAATACAAAGAAAGAGCAATACAACCTCAACAAACTGCAAAAGCGACTGCGCCGTAACGTGGGCGAAGCCATTGCAGACTTCAACATGATTGAAGAAGGCGACCGCATCATGGTTTGCCTGTCAGGGGGTAAAGACAGCTATACCATGCTGGAGATCCTGCGTAATCTCCAGCAAAGTGCGCCAGTGAATTTTTCCCTGGTGGCGGTCAACCTTGACCAGAAACAGCCGGGTTTCCCGGAGCACATTCTGCCGGAATACCTCGAAAAGCTGGGCGTTGAGTACAAAATCGTCGAAGAGAATACCTACGGCATTGTGAAAGAGAAAATCCCGGAGGGGAAAACCACCTGCTCACTCTGCTCTCGCCTGCGCCGCGGCATTCTGTATCGTACCGCGACGGAGCTGGGCGCGACCAAAATTGCGCTGGGCCATCACCGCGACGATATCCTGCAAACGCTGTTCCTGAACATGTTCTACGGCGGCAAGATGAAAGGCATGCCGCCTAAGCTGATGAGCGATGACGGCAAGCACATTGTGATCCGCCCTCTCGCCTACTGCCGCGAAAAAGACATTGAGCGTTTTTCTCAGGCGAAAGCGTTCCCGATCATTCCATGTAACCTGTGCGGCTCTCAGCCGAACCTGCAGCGTCAGGTAATTGGCGACATGCTGCGCGACTGGGATAAGCGTTATCCGGGTCGTATCGAAACCATGTTCAGCGCGATGCAGAATGTCGTCCCTTCCCATCTCGCGGATGTGGAGCTGTTCGACTTTAAAGGCATCAACCACGAGTCAGAAGTTGTGAATGGCGGGGACCTTGCGTTCGATCGGGAAGATATTCCCATGCAGCCAGCGGGCTGGCAGCCGGAAGAAGATGACAGTCAGTTTGAAGAGCTGCGTCTGAACGTGCTTGAAGTGAAGTAAACGATTAGCGTCTCAGAAAAACCGTCTGAGACGCTTCATTCTTTATTTCAGCAGACGTACGCGACAGGTTTTACCCTTAATTTTCCCGTTTTGCAGCTGCTTCCATGCCTTAAGGGCAACCTTCTGGCGAACCGCGACATAGACATGCGCCGGATGGACCGCAATCTTACCGATATCCGCCCCGTCCAGCCCCACATCCCCGGTCAGCGCGCCTAATACGTCACCTGGACGCATCTTAGCTTTTTTACCGCCATCAATGCACAGCGTCGCCATTTCAGCCTCCAGCGGCACAAGGCTAACGCCGGCCGGTGCATTCACCCAGTTCAGCTTAATCTGCAGCATCTCAGAAAGAATATTGGCGCGCTGCGCCTCTTCAGGTGCGCAGAAGCTGATGGCCAGTCCGCTGTTTCCCGCGCGCGCGGTACGGCCAATACGGTGCACGTGTACTTCAGGATCCCATGCCAGCTCAAAGTTCACCACCAGCTCAAGCGATTTGATATCCAGACCGCGTGCAGCGACGTCGGTTGCGACAAGAACTCGGGCGCTGCCGTTAGCGAAACGAACCAGCGTCTGATCGCGATCGCGCTGTTCCAGATCGCCATGCAGCGACAATGCGCTCTGACCGGCGGCATTCAGAGCATCACAGACCGCCTGACAGTCTTTTTTGGTATTACAGAACACCACGCAGGATGCAGGCTGATGCTGGCTCAGCAATTTCTGCAGGAGCGGGATTTTACCCTGCTGAGAGGTTTCAAAGAACTGCTGCTCGATGGCGGGCAGCGCATCAACGCTGTCGATTTCAATGGTGAGTGGATTTTTCTGCACGCGACCACTGATGGCGGCGATAGCTTCGGGCCAGGTCGCAGAGAACAGCAGCGTCTGACGATCGGACGGTGCGAAACGGATCACCTCGTCAATCGCATCGCTGAAGCCCATATCCAGCATCCGATCGGCCTCATCCATGACCAGCGTTTGTAACGCATCCAGCGAGACGGTGCCTTTTTGCAGGTGATCCAGCAGGCGTCCGGGCGTGGCGACAATAATGTGCGGCGCATGCTGGAGTGAATCACGCTGGGCGCCGAACGGCTGTCCGCCACAGAGGGTTAAAATCTTGGTGTTGGGCAGGAAACGCGCCAGGCGACGCAGTTCACCCGCGACCTGGTCTGCCAGTTCGCGGGTCGGGCACAGCACCAGAGACTGGGTCTGAAAAAGCGCCGCATCGATATGCTGCAACAGGCCAAGGCCAAATGCCGCCGTTTTCCCGCTGCCCGTTTTCGCCTGTACGCGCACGTCACGGCCCTCGAGGATGGCGGGCAACGCGGCCGCCTGAACAGGCGTCATCGTGAGGTATCCCAACTCGTTGAGGTTAGCGAGTTGGGCGTCGGGCAGAACATTCAGGGTAGAAAAAGCGGTCACAATTGTCTCTCGTGGTGATCTTAGCGGTCAGATGGCGCGTATCCTCGCAGATCTCGCGGTCCGATGCGACAATTTAATCGGTTCTTCATCGGGCGGCGGGTCGGGCATTGGCTGCGGACGCGGTATGGGATCGGGCATGGGCACCGGATCGGTGGGGATGGGATCGGATTGACGTGAATGTTGCAGTAGCAGAGCGTAAAGGATGCTCATCATTCCCTCCAGAATTGGCTGTCATCCCTTTTAGGGTAGACGCTGAGAATCAGGAGGCAAAAAAAAGCCGACTATGAAGTCGGCGTCGTACGAATCAATTGTGCTATGCAGTAATTCAAAAAAGGAAGTAAGACAATATGGAGCGCAACGCCCATCGCTTGACGTTGCATTCACCTGCGGGAGTAATATTGCACCTTACGGGGTAGATGTTTATTGACTTCGCTCAATTAAAAGAGCGTTTTAATCCCGGAAAAAGAGGAAAAAAGCGTAAATTTACAGCCATTTACTACGATGCAACCACCATGCAACACCCCCAATCAAAACAACTAACATCACGCAAAAGGCCGTAAAGCCGTAGCGATAAGCGCCCCCCGGAATACCGCCCAGGTTGACGCCAAACAACCCGGTCAGAAACGTGCTCGGTAAAAACACCATCGCCATCAGGGACATCGTATAGGTTCTTCTCGCCAGAGATTCCTGCATTACCTGCGCGATTTCGTCTGCCATCACCGCCGTTCTGGCAATACAGGAATCTATTTCATCCAGCCCGCGGCCCAGCCTGTCGGCAATATCCTGCATTCTGCGTCGCTGATCGTCATTCATCCAGGCGAGCCTTTCGCTGGCAAGGCGCGCATAAACGTCGCGCTGCGGCGTCATATAGCGGCGCATCACAATCAGCTGCTTACGCAGCAAGGCCAGAAAACCGCGCGGCGGGATCTGCTGATCGAGAAGGTTATCTTCCAGGTCGATGATTTTGTCGTGCAGCTCTTCGATGAACTCGCTCGCGTGATCGGTAAGCGCGTCGCACACGTCCACCAGCCAGCTGCCGCAGTCGGTTGGCCCGGTGCCCTCTTTCAGATCGTTGACGATGTCATCCAGCGCCAGAACTTTTCGCTGCCGGGTGGACACAATCAGCCCATCGTCCATGTAGACACGCATCGCAACCAGCTGATCCGGGCGTTCATCCGTGCTGCCGTTAATGCAGCGTAGGGTGATCAGCGTCCCGTCACCCATTCGGCTCACGCGGGGCCGCAGGCTTTCACCCGCCAGCGCATCGCGCACGTTATTAGGCAGGAGTGGAGTCGAGGCCAGCCAGTCAGCGCTGTCCGTATGGGTGTAGTTCAGATGTAGCCAGCAGGGATGCGCGCTATCGATCGCATCATTATCTTCCAGCGGTCGCGCACCGCCGCGACCATCCAGCACCCACGCAAAAACTGCGTCAGGAACGTTAAGTTCAGATCCTTTAATGCTTTCCACAGCGCCTCCGCCTTTTTAGCTCTATCGTTGTCAGTCTAGCCTCCATCAGGGCTTAATCAACAACTATGTTTTCCATCGCGCTGAAATCGCTCAGGAAATGAACATGCTGGCAAGAGGCAAAAAAAAGCCTGGCACGCCAGGCTTTGAGGTTGAATCAGAGAGAGTGTTCTGGCCGGTGGAGGAAGGATGGCGAGCCGCCAGGTAATGAGGAAGAAGAGTTCTGGTCAAGTCTGAAATTGCGCGTTCTGGCCTGCAGCTCAATCACCTGATTACGCAGTACATCAGAGGAGCCGTTGAGTTCCTCTGCCATTGCCACATTACTTTGCGTGACCCGCTCCAGCTCCGATAGCGCCAGGGTAATCTGAGAAATGCCTTTCTCCTGCTCTGACGTCGACGCGGAAATTTCGTCCATTAAGCGGCTGACATTCCCCGAACCCGTTACGATTTCATGCATATTTTTCTCTGCCTGTGACACAACGCTGGCTCCCTGCGTGACGTTACTGCTGGTGACTTCAATCAGCGTTTTGATATTCTTCGCGGCCTCTGCGCTGCGGTGTGCCAGGTTTCTTACCTCTTCCGCGACCACAGAAAAACCCTTGCCATGATCGCCCGCCCTTGCCGCCTCAACGGCCGCGTTGAGCGCGAGAATATTCGTCTGGAACGCAATGCCGTCAATGAGCGAAATAATCTCCGTCATCTGCTGCGCACATTCGGTAATGGACTGCATATTGCTGGCGACCTGTCCCATCAGCTCACCGCCTTTGCGCGCCTGCAGCGTCGCCACATTTGCCTGCTCGCTCGCCAGACGCGTGTTATCGGCATTGTTTTTGGTGCTCGCGGCCATTTGCTCCATGCTGGCTGCGGTTTGCACTAATGATGCAGACTGCTGCTCGGTTTTCACCGAAAGCTGAGCGCTACGTTGCGAGAGTTGATCCGATAAGGTCATGGCGGTTTGCGATGACGCCCTGATCTCACGTACAAGCGTCGCAATATTACCGGAAAGGCTATTGATCCCGGGGATGAGTCGGCCCGCACAGTTATTGCCAAATTCAGGGATAGATACACCAAGGTTGCCTGCTGTCACCTCTTCAATACTTTTCTTCACCGTATTGATCGGCGTCACAAGATACTTCGTCATGTAGACCCAGAGCAAAAATAGTGCAACGAAATTGATGGCATTAAGCGAAATAAAGAGAGAGGGATTGCTGGAAAATAGAACAACGACACCTGCACTTACCAAAAAAAGAGATAAAAGGAACCCGATAATAAAGGTCCTGACACTAATATTTTTTAGCATGATAATACCCACGTTTTATATTTAAGTCGGCACTTAGACTTATAGCATTGGCCCAGAAGTTTTTCATCGCAAACAACGCTTGTTTTTTGTTTCGCCGCTAGCATCCTGAGATTTACCTTAAGTCAGATTAAAAGAGCGTATTAGTAAAAATGTTCTACTCAGCATGCTGCAATACTGGTTTCCAGCCATGTTAAGCGATAGTATCGCCCGCGGTGAGACGATACGATCGCACTCATATTTAAGGAGCTTTGCTACTGTTATTCGTTCTTGTTTAGCAATGCTTAATACATTAACAAAAAGAATATATTTTATATTCTTGATGAGTTTTAGAGTATTAATATGACTGGTCATTATTCACGATAAATAACTAATATGGTTTGAATGCGCATGTTCGTTGCCCGATAAAGATGTACCCGGCAGGCGAAATCGGTAACCCTCTCAGGCGTGGGATTGCATAATGCTCAATATATCGTGGGACCCTGTGTTAATCGCTATCTCTTATCTGGTGGCGTTTATTGCCTCATTTGTGGCGCTGGACAGCGCCGGAAAGATCCCTCTCTCCAGCCGAAAGGCTGCACTCTTCTGGCGGATTGCCGGTGGGGTCACGCTGGGTATTGGCATCTGGTCGATGCACTTTATCGGCATGCTGTCGATGCAAATGCCCATGATGATGAGCTACGACCTCTGGTTAACCCTTGCGTCACTGGGCGTCGCGGTGGTTGCGTCGACAACGGCGCTTAATATTGCCGTCACGGGTAAAAAACTTTCCCCTTTTCGACTGATCTTTGCCACGACGCTCCTGAGCGCTGGCGTGGTGTCTATGCACTATATCGGTATGGCGGCCCTGATGCTGGATGGCAGCATCATCTGGGATCGCAGCCTCGTAGGGTTGTCCGTGGTTATTGCGGTTGTTGCCTCAGGTACGGCGCTGTGGCTGGCTTTCCGACTGCGCGATAAACATAAAGGCGTCTTTATCGATCGAATTATCGCGGCCTTCGTTATGGCTGCCGCGATTTGTGCGATGCATTATACCGGCATGAGCGCCGCGCAATTTCAGGAAATGGCGCATGCCGTCCCCGGAGGGATCGGTGAGCTGGGTTTATCCATCTGGGTTTCAGTCACCACGCTCTGCCTGCTCGGCGTGATGTTAATCATTTCACTTATCGATTCTCACCGGCGCACCAGCCGGCTGACGGATAATCTGCAGCAGCTCAACCGTCAGCTAGAGCTGCAGGCGCGTTTTGATGCGCTCACCGGGCTCGCAAACCGCCACCAGATGGATCTCCGTATGCAGGACTGTCTGCGCAGCGCGCTGCTGAGCAAGAAGCCATTTGCGGTTATTTTCCTGAACGTCGATCACTTCAAACGCGTTAACGATACGTGGGGTCACAGCGTCGGTGATGAGCTATTGATCGCTGTCGCGCAGCGCATCACGGCAAGGCTCATGCGTGAGATGACCCTGGCAAGACTGGGAGGAGACGCCTTTATCCTGCTGGTGCCTGAATGTGATAACGACAAGCTCAGCGCCCTGCTCACCGCGCTGCTTGAAGATGTACGACGCCCTCTGTCGATATGCGGACATACGTTAAGCACGACGATCAGCGCGGGCGTCAGCCTCTATCCTCAGGATGGCGAAACGCTGCATGAGCTGAAACTCAAGGCGGATGCAGCTTTACACCGCGTCAAGGAAGATGGCCGTAACGGCTGGGCGATTTACCGGGCCGAGATGTCAACAGCGATCCCGGCGAAACCCGGCTTTCTGCAGGAACTCTCGCAGGCGCTTGAACGGGATCAGTTTGAACTATGGTATCAGCCAACCTGGCATGCGGGAGAGAAAACGATTCATGGTTTTGAAGCCCTTCTGCGCTGGCGACATCCAGAGCAAGGCGTTGTATTGCCCAATCTGTTTATCCCCTCGCTGGAACAAACAGGCTTAATTATTCCGGTAGGTAACTGGGCCATTGAAGCGGCATGCCGACAGCTTCATTTCTGGACTGAACAAGGGTTCAGCCAGTGGACGTTGTCGCTCAACCTATCCCCCGTTCAGTTCGAACAGCCGGACATTTTCCAGATCATCTCGTCGATGCTGGAAAAATATAACCTGCCTCCGTCCCGACTGATCCTGGAGGTAACGGAAAGCACCGCGCTTAAAAATCTCGACCGCAGCATTGAGTTGCTTAACGCGTTTAATCATGCGGGGATCGTCGTCTCGATTGATGATTTTGGTACGGGCTATTCCAACCTGCTGATGCTTAGCGTGCTTCCCGCAAAAGAACTCAAGATCGACAGAAGCTTTGTCACATCGATGCTGGGGAATGAAAAAAGCTACAAGCTGGTCGAGACCATAATCAGTATCGCCCGGACCATGGAGATGAATGTGGTGGCAGAAGGGATCGAGACGGAAGAACAGCAGGCGGTTCTCACCCGTCTCGGCTGCGATTACCTGCAGGGGTATCTTTTCTCCCGGCCCTTACCTGCCGAACAGGTACCGTGGCTACTGCTGCAGATAAACTCAGACAAACAGATTATCCCCATTAATAAAATTCAAACGGACCCCGCATTTATTTCACAAAAAAATCATGCCTGACGGGGTTAAGTGGAGTATGTTTCAAAGGAGTACACGCGAGTCAATTCTGGCATGATTGTCAGGCACATGTTGTCGATGAACAGGAAACGCCTATGTCGCAACCTTGTTTTGATGCGTTGAATGTAATTAAAACACCCGTGTGGCTCGTTTCACCCGTGTCGGAAAAGATCATTTTTGCGAATGTGGCCGCAAGGCAGCTCATGGGGGATAAAACCCTCGAGGACCTGCGCAAAGGGATCTATTCTGCCAGGGCGCAAACCCTCCTGACGATGTATGTACCTGAACTGAAAACAGAGCAGGAGATCGTCGAAATCTGGACGGCTAGCCGGGATGGACAGGACACGCCGTTAAGCTGTCGGCTCTCGCTCGCCCACTACGCTCCCTGGGGAGATGTGATTGTTTTCGAAGGCATCTCCCAACAAATGTTCTCAGGATTGAAGGCAAGCCGTTCCGCCACCTATCGACGGAAAAAACAGGGTTTCTATGCGCGCTTTTTTCTGACCAACAGCGCCCCGATGCTGTTAATCGATCCGGCCCGCGACGGGCAAATCGTCGATGCAAATCTGGCCGCACTCAATTTTTATGGTTACTCACATGATGACATGTGCAGTAAGCATACCTGGGAAATCAATACGCTGGGGCGAGATGTGATGCCCATTATGACTGCGATTGCCGCGCTGCCCGGTGGTCATAAGCCGCTCAATTTTATTCACCGCCTTGCCGATGGAACCACCCGCCACGTTCAGACGTATGCCGGGCCCATTGAGATTTACGGCGACAAGCTGATGCTGTGCATCATCCACGATATCACCGAGCAAAAAAGGCTGGAGCAGGAGCTGGAACATGCCGCGTTACGTGACTCCATGACGGGACTACTCAACCGGCGCCAGTTCTACGCAATTACCGATCAAAGCAACCGTAATAAACTTCCTGCGCAGCAGCAATTTAGCCTGCTGCTGGTGGATACCGACCATTTCAAAAACATTAATGACCTGTTCGGTCATCTGAAAGGCGATGAGGTGCTTATCGCCCTTTCCCGAACGCTGGAAGCCTGTAGTCGGGAGGGCGACATGGTGTTCCGCTGGGGTGGCGAAGAGTTCGTTATCCTGCTGCCGCGTACCTCTCTCGATACCGCCCTGCAGATTGCCGAGTTAATCCGTGCAGCCGTTGCACGCATCACGATTCCGGGTTTGCCGCGGTTTACCGTCAGCATTGGGGTGGCGCGGCACAATCAGGGGGAGAGTATTGACGAGCTGTTTAAGCGTGTGGACGATGCCCTGTATCGCGCTAAAAATGACGGACGCAATAAAGTCCTTGCTGCATGAAACTGGAGTATCCGGAAAAGCCCCGCTACAATGCCCACCTCGAATCAATTAGCTTCAGGTGGGTAAAAGCAGCAATGGGAAAAACTGAAATAATACTCACCTTTATTATTTTGCTCCTTATTATATTTGGCTTCTGGTTTATTTTTAGCGGTGAGATCTGGTATCTCGTAGAATTCCTTGAAAATAGCCTTTACCCGACCTTCGACGCACTGTAACGCACGTTTAATCGCTTGTTTCACCTACCGAATATGTCAGGTATCTGCTTGTCTTACTGCCGCGTAAAATATACGGCGTTATCCTCCAACAACGTTGATAACGAATCATTTATTCATTTGCTTATGTTGCCCGTGCTCTGACGGGCTTTTTTATTTCCGGCAATTCAGCCATGCCAGGCTATATCTTAATCATCTTTATTGAAAAAGGTGAGGAATGATGAGCAAGAAGATCCTGATGCTGGTTGGCGATTACGCCGAAGATTACGAAACCATGGTGCCTTTTCAGGCTTTGCAGATGATTGGCCATCAGGTTGATGCGGTCTGCCCCGACAAACCGAAAGGCGACTACATCATGACGGCAATCCATGATTTTGACGGTGCCCAGACCTACAGCGAAAAGCCCGGTCACCGCTTTACCCTCAACGCCGATTTTTCAACCGTAAAGGAGCAGGATTACGACGCGCTGCTCATCCCCGGCGGGAGAGCCCCCGAGTATCTGCGGCTAAATGAGGACGTGTTAAAGCTGGTACAGGCATTTGACGCCGCGCGTAAGCCGATTGCTGCGGTGTGCCACGGCCCGCAGCTGCTTGCTGCTGCGGGCATTCTGAAAGGACGAACCTGTAGCGCCTACCCGGCCTGCGCACCTGAGGTACGTCTCGCGGGTGGACACTACGCCACTATCGGCATCGATCAGGCCCATGTAGACGGCAACCTGGTGACGGCTCCCGCCTGGCCTGCGCATCCGCAGTGGCTGGCGAAGTTTAGTGAGTTGTTAGAATAGCCCACCTCTGCTCCCGCCAGCTCCGCATGGGCGGGAGCGATATCTCAGACGAAGCCAAAAAAATAGTATGTATGGAGCACTGGTTAGCAGGGAATTATTTATTCATTCTGGCGACGCCATTGCGCTTCTCTCTCTCGCTCCTTTCTTCGAGCTTCTTCTTTTTTACGATACAGCGGTGGATAATAAATATTTCCCCAGTCCCATTTGCCGAACCAGACATTCATCAGGGCGCTAAATACAATGATAAGGACGATATAAAATATAACAAAACCCTCATCACCACCCAGATTAAAAAGATCGCTGGCTAAGGAATGCTGAGCGTGACTGAACCAGTGCGGATGGTAATCAAGTATCATGAAAAACAGGATACCAAAAAGTAAATCGCCAACTTTGAATCTTTCAGTGAATTTACTGCGCCAGGCGGAATCATGTTTTTCATAGTAATTAAGTAAAAACTGATTATTCTCTTCCAGTGCTAAATCAAGGACTTCTCTTGAGGGTACCTTACCCGGGTATCTCTCGTAATCGCTCTGCGGGCGAAGAATATCCGGAAAGATGCTGCTGTATATGATCTCATTCAGCACTTGCCTGAAGAGACTGGCGACAAAGGGCATGAGGGTTGTGGCTATCAGCCCCAGAGCCGCCAGTGCGACGCAGAAGAAACCAAGGTGTTCGGTCCAGCTAATGGCCTGTACGGGCCAGGTCAAAATCCCCTGTCCGCTGTAAGCCAGCAGCGCCAGATCGGCGAAAAGGACAATATAGATGAAGCGTATAATCCACTGCCATTCCCAGATTTTATCCATAATACCTAAGCCTGCCGGAAAAGAGGGTTTATCTTTCTTTTCTTCCGTCATAATTTATCCCTGCGATTATATGTGAAACAGACATCTTTTCTGGAATAAAGAAACTGGCGCTAAATGCGCCAGTTCTTAATGTACTCTCATTAACGACAGTTACCGCATAATCCGGGCTCGTCAGTGCTTCTCAATATACATGGTCCGGCTATACGCCACGTCTTCTGGGTTATTAATCGGATATCCTTTCACCCAGGGCTTAATCAGGCGACCGTTGGTGTACTGATAAATTGGCGCGATAGGTGCTTTCTCCATAAGGATTTTCTCCGCCATGTTGTAGTCCGTATTACGCGCTTTCGCCGTGGTTTCCAGCGTCGCCTGGTGAATAATTTTATCGTAGGCCGGATCGTTATAACGCGAGATATTGCCGCTGTGGGTTGAGGTCAGCAGGGACAGGAAGGTCGAAGGCTCGTTGTAATCACCTACCCATGACGCGCGGATCACATCAAAATTGCCGGTGTTGCGGCTGTCGATATAGGTTTTCCACTCCTGGTTTTGCAGTTTGACATCTACACCGAGATTTTTCTTCCACATGGACGCCACCGCAATGGCGATCTTCTGGTGGTTTTCCGACGTGTTGTACAGCAGGTTCAGCTTCAGCGGACGCTGAGGACCGTAGCCTGCGGCCTGGAGCAAGGTTTTCGCCTGAGCGTTCAGCTCCTGCTGCGACATCTGCTCGAACGGTGAAGGGTCAGGGGTGAAACCCGCCGTCACGTCAGGGGTGAAATGCCAGGCCGGCTTCTCGCCGGTACCTAACACCTTCTCTGCCATAATGCGGCGATCGATAGTCATGCTCAGCGCAAGACGCACCCTGGCATCGGCCGTCGGCCCCTTTTGTGTGTTAAACGCGTAGTAATAGGTCCCAAGCTGGGGCGGCGTATACACCTGTCCCGGAATGTCCTTCAGGAGCTTCTGATACATGTTTTTCGGGAACGATTCGGTGATATCAATATCCCCGGCCAGATAGCGCTTAGTGGCGGACGATTCCTGGTTAATAGGAATAAAGGTCACTTTTTGCAGGACGGTTTTCGCGTTGTCCCAGTAATGGGTGTTCGGCACGACAACCAGTTTTTCATTCACCACGCGGTCGTTCAGGACGTAGGCGCCGTTACCTACCAGTGCGCCGGGACGCGTCCACTCCTTACCGCTTTCAACGTTCGCTTTTTGCACCGGATAGAAGGCAAAGTTCGCCGTCAGGTTGCTAAACCACGGGAGCGGTTTGTCCAGCTGGACGCGTAAGGTTCTGGCATCCACCGCCGTCACGCCCAGGGTATCTGGCGCCGCTTTGCCATCAATAATGGCCTGCGCGTTGTTGATGCCTGCCAGCGCCGCAAACCAGGCAAACGGAGACGTGGTTTTCGGGTCAACCAGACGCTGCCAGCTGTAGACAAAATCCTGCGCGGTGACGGGCGTACCGTCAGACCATTTCGCGTTATCGCGCAGGGTGAACGTCCAGATACGGTTATCGTTGCTCTGCCAGCGCGTCGCTACCCCTGGGGTCAGTTCCCCTTTCTCGTTCTGATTCACCAGCCCTTCGAAAAGATCGCGAATTACCTGAATCTCGGGTAATCCCACCGCTTTTGCCGGATCGAGCGAAGCGGGTTCGTCTTTAATATGCCTGACCAGCTCCTGTTTTTGCGCCAGTACCGTGCCCTGTGGCACATCAGCAGCGTACGAGAGTGTAGAGAGTCCGCACAGGTACAGTGCAGCACAGAGACGCGAAACAGGATGCTTCATAAGATCCCCTTTAATGAATTCAGGTAACAAGCAGATGCGTAATTATTTGTTTCGAAACAGAGAAATGCAAATACCTTCGTCCGGAATAGTGATTTGAGGCAATTCTCAGCCGTCACGGAAACTATTTGATTAACAGCGGGTTTTGCACAACACTGCCTGTAGAGACTTCTTTATCAGGATTTCGTATGGCAACCACCCGACCGCGAGCGGAGCGCGGCGCCTTTCCGCCGGGCGCCGAGCAATATGGCCGTTCATTTTTAGGCGCATCGCTGATCTGGTTCCCGGCGCCCGATGCCGATCGCAACAGCGGTTTGATCATTGCCGGCACGCACGGAGACGAGAACTCTTCCATCGTCACGCTTTCCTGCGCGCTGAGGACGCTGACGCCTTCGTTGCGACGTCACCATGTGATTCTTGCCGTCAATCCGGACGGCTGTCAGCTGGGATTGCGGGCGAATGCGAGAGGAATCGACCTGAACCGTAATTTCCCGGCGGCAAACTGGCGCGCAGGGGAAACGGTATATCGCTGGAACAGCTCCGCCGAGGAGCGGGACGTGGTGCTGCTAACGGGAGATAAGCCCGGATCGGAGCCGGAAACGCAGGCGCTGTGCCAGCTTATCCATAAAATCCACCCAGCATGGGTTGTCTCCTTCCACGATCCGCTGGCCTGTATTGAAGATCCGCGCCACTCTGAACTGGGCGAGTGGCTGGCGCAGGCTTTCGCCCTGCCGCTCGTCACCAGCGTGGGCTATGAAACCCCTGGTTCCTTTGGTAGCTGGTGCGCCGATTTGAGCCTGCCCTGCATCACCGCTGAATTCCCGCCGATTTCCTCCGACGAAGCCAGCGAAAAATACTTAAAAGCGATGGTGGAGCTTCTGCGCTGGCAGCCTCAGAGATGAAGCACGCCGCTGGTAAAATGAAGCGCCGGTGAAACGTCAACCGCCAGCCAAGTCGGACCATCCAGATCGGCGAAACGGACCTGATTGACCAGCGGCAGCGCCGCGCCGATCGCCCGGGAGGTGCAAAGCATGCACCCCAGCATAAGGGCAAACCCCTGCGCCCTGGCGTCCGCCGCCAGTGCCAGGGCTTCTGTCAGTCCGCCTGCCTTGTCGAGCTTGATATTGACCATGTCATAGCGGCCCTTAAGCTCGCTCAAATTTTCGCGGGTATGGCAGCTTTCATCCGCGCAGACGGGCAATGGATGGATAAAATTCTTCAGCGCCGCATCATCTTTTGCTGGCAGAGGCTGCTCCAGCATCGCCACGCCCAGATCGGCCAACAGCTGGCATCGCGCTGCCAGCCCTTCAGGATGCCACGACTCGTTGGCGTCAACAATCAGCGTGGCTGAGGGCACCGCAGAGCGAATGGCAACCATCCGCTCGCTGATCAGACGATCGTCGAGCTTCACTTTTAAGAGCGTGGCCCCGGCGTCATAGAGCGCTTTCGCACTGGCGGCCATCTGCTCCGGCTCACCAATCACGACCGTTTGCGCCGTCACGACGGACTCAGGCAGCACCACACCCAGCAAGGACGTCAGCGATTTTTGCTGCTGAGCGGCTTCAAGGCTCCAGAGCGCACAGTCGATAGCGTTACGCGCCGCCCCGGCGGGCAAACGCTGCTGTAACGACTCACGCGGGAGACCTTTTTGCAGGTCAGGCACAAGGGTCATGATCTGCGCCATCACCGACGCAAGGCTTTCTCCGTAGCGCGGATAAGGCGTACATTCCCCGACGCCTTTAAACCCCTCTTCTTCGATTTCAACCACGACCACGCTGGCTTTACTTCGGCTGCCGCGGGAGATCACAAACGGGGTATGCAATGGCCAGGCTTCTTCATAGACCTTAACGCTTCTCATCACTGACTCCTTGCGGCCCGGAAAGGCGAAAAATTTGGTTTGCCGTGTTATCCGCTGATGGCATACACTAGCCCCGACGTTAACTATATGTAAACAGGAAGATATCTATGTCACAACTCGTTCATTTCCAGGGCAACCCGGTTGCTGTTGCAGGTTCCATTCCGCAGGCTGGCAGCAAAGCGCAGGCTTTTACTCTGGTGGCTAAAGATCTGTCTGACGTCACACTGGCTCAGTTTGCGGGCAAACGCAAAGTACTGAACATTTTCCCAAGCATTGATACCGGTGTTTGTGCCGCATCCGTGCGTAAATTCAACCAGCTGGCGACTGAAATGGACAACACCGTGGTGCTGTGCATTTCCGCTGACCTGCCGTTTGCCCAGTCCCGTTTCTGCGGTGCCGAAGGCCTGAGCAACGTCATCACCCTCTCCACCCTGCGCAGCGCTGATTTCCTCGAGAAATATGGCGTCAGCATCGCGGAAGGCCCACTAAAAGGTCTGGCAGCACGTGCTGTACTGGTTCTGGACGAAAACGACACTGTCGTTTTCAGCGAACTGGTTAACGAAATCACCACCGAGCCAGATTACACTGCCGCGCTGGACGTGCTGAAAGCATAATAAGTCCTTAGCATTCTATACAACTTATTCTCAACCTCGCTTCGGCGGGGTTTTTTATTACTTTAAAGCTGAATCGTTAAAGCTAAAATGCTCGCAAGTCGCATTAATCATGCAATAACATGAGCAATTTGTAACATGAGCGTGATCAACAACGCATAATAATCGTTAAAATTCCCTATTTTTGGCCGCAGTGAAGCACATCACATTTCCCTTTTTGCCTAAACATTAGATTTGCTTACGAAAGAAAATAATCGTTTCAGCAAAAAGGATTAAATATGAAGATTAAATTCGCTTTTACGCTCCTCGCGGTACTGATTTCTGGCCATGCAGCGGCCAAAACCTGGGTGCTGACAAGCGCTGAAAGCAGCATAGAAAAAGGAAACTGGAAAATTTCCAGTGATGAGCTGAAAGTTAAAGATCAGACGTTCAGCATTGAGCAAAAAATCTTACACGGCGGCAAGCAGGAAGGCAGTAAAGTCATCATTATTAGCAGTAAAGATGGCCTGACGATTACCCTGAGCCCTACCCGTGGCATGAACCTTCTGCACGTGGAAGGGTTTGGCACCCGACTGGGTTGGAATTCTCCTGTTAAAGAGGTCGTGAACCCGGCTTACATCAATCTTGAAAGCCGCAACGGTCTCGGCTGGCTGGATGGTTTCAACGAGATGATGGTGCGCTGTGGCTACGAGTGGACAGGTCATCCGGTCACCGCAGATGGGCAAATTTACACCCTTCACGGCAGGGCCGGAAATACACCGGTATCGCAGGTGGAAGTTGAGGTGGCGGATACCGCTCCGCATGAGATCCGCGTTCGGGGTTTGATCAAAGAGAGCACGTTTAAAAAATCGGATCTGCAAACCATGACCGAGCTGCGCTACGTTCCCGGAACCAACCGGTTCAGCCTGCACGATGTTCTGACAAACCATGCCGATTACCCTCATGATTATCAAATCATCTATCACAGCAACTTCGGCACGCCGATCCTAGAGGAAGGCGCCCGTTTCCTTGCGCCTGCGGCGAGCGTGAGCCCGTTCAATGACTACGCCAAAGCGGGGGTTAACGACTGGCAAACCTATGCCGGGCCGACAAAAGGCTTTGATGAGATGGTCTTTAATATTAAACCGCTGGCAGACAATAACCACGAAACGCTCGCGGCGGTGGTCAATAAAGCCGGTGATAAAGGCGCGTCAATCCAGTTTGATACCCGCCAGCTGCCCGTGCTGACCTTATGGAAAAACACCGACACGCTGAAGCAGGGTTATGTCACGGGCATTGAACCGGGCACTAGTTACGCCTACCCCGTCACGATTGAACGTGAGCAGAAGCGGGTTAAGCAGCTGCAGCCCGGTGCCAGCGCGCAGTTTGACCTGACCTATACCCTGCTCCACAGCCCGCAGCAGGTGAAAGAGGTTGAAAGCAGGATTGCGTCGATTCAGGGCGAGACAAAAACAGAAATCGTTAACACGCCGATGGCGAAGGAATAAACGTAAAGTAAAAAGCCTCTTTGAAGAGGCTTTTTTGTTATTCGTCACCTTTCTTATGATTCAAACCGTACTCACGCAGCTTGTTCGCGATCGCGGTGTGCGAGACGCCAAGGCGTTTTGCCAGCTTGCGGGTGCTGGGATAGCTACGGTACAGCTGCGTCAGCACAGAGCGCTCGAAACGGCTGGTAATATCGTCCAGCGAACCTTCCATCGCCTCTTCCCCTACCGATACCGTTCCGGCGTCGTAATCCGGCAGCAGGATATCCTGCGGGCGCAGCTCATACCCTTCAAGCTGGGTCAGCGCGCGATAAACGGCGTTTTTAAGCTGACGAATGTTGCCCGGCCAGCCGTAGCGCATCAGCACCGTGCCGAGATCGGCAGACAGCTTCGGACGCGGCACACCCTGCTCGTCGGCAAAGCGGGCGACGAACAGCTCCGTTAGCGGCATGATGTCCTGCGGACAATCGCGCAGCGGCGGAATGTTCAGCGTCAGGACGTTGAGGCGGTAATAGAGATCCTCGCGGAAGATCCCCTTTTGCACCAGTTCAACCAGGTTTTTCTGGGTGGCGCAAATGACGCGCACGTCCACATGCACTTCGTGATCCTCACCGACGCGGCGGAAGGTTCCGTCGTTCAGGAAACGCAGCAGCTTAGCCTGCATACGCGGCGACATTTCGCCAATTTCGTCCAGCAGCACGGAGCCGCCGTTAGCCTGCTCGAAGAACCCTTTCTTACCTTCCGGCGCGTGACCAAACAGCTCGCTTTCAACGGCATCTTCCGGAATAGAGGCGCAGTTAAGTGCCAGATAAGGCTTAGCCGCACGCGGACTCGCCAGATGCACCGCATGAGCCAGCAGGTCTTTCCCTGTGCCGGTGTCCCCGGTAATCAGCAGCGGCGCGGTCAGGCTTGCGAGCTTGCGCGCCTGATCAACCACATGGCGCATTTTCGGGCTGACGGCAATAATCTGGCTGAACGCACCAACGTCCTGACTGGAGAGGTTTTGCAGCTGGCGACCCATGCGTAGCGTCGAGCGCAGCATGATCACCGCCCCGGTCAACACGCGAGTATTCCCTTCCCCTTTCAGATAGACCGGCGTGATCTCCATCAGGAAATTCTGCCCGTTAATCACCACATGCTCGCTAAGCGTGTTCTGCGGATTGCTGTCCAGCCAGCGCTGGAAGTTAAAGCCGGGGATCAGCTGCGCGGCGTTATGATTGCTGAGCTTCTCCTGGCTCTGCGCGAAAAGCTGGCAGCTCGCGTGGTTAACGCGCTCAACTTTGCTTTTCAAATCCAGGGAAAGGAACGGTTCAGGCATGGCCTCCAGCAGCGCGCTCAGCGCCAGGTGCTCACGTTCAGAAGGCATCCAGGGAATGGTGCGTACATCCGTAACGCCAGCGATACGGCGGATTTCCGCCATCAGGCTGCTGAATGTATTAAATTCAATTTCGGCAAAATTGAGGTAAATTCGCCCGACAGGATCGATCTCAATGCCACGTAAATCAATGCTACGTAAAACAAGAAGATCGAGTAATTCGCGGGTCAGACCGAGACGGTCTTCACAGAAGACTTCAAGACGCATGGGAAATTCACCGTTTTAAGCCAGTAACAGTAAAATGATATGTCAGAACACGGTGATCGGGAAGATGGCTGTCAACAAATATTGACAGCCAGCACGATAAGTGAACAAAACCTCACGGAGCCGGTTTTTTATTGAGCGTCTCTTTGAGCTGGCCGATCAGCTCGCGCCTGAAATCCCCCAGTCGCGGCTTATCGCCGTCAATCCAGGGCAGCGGACGGCAGACCTCCATCGCTTTAATCCCCAAACGCGCCGTCAATAATCCTGCGCCAATCCCCTGGGCGGCACGAGCAGAAAGACGCGCCGCCAGATCCTGCGACATCCAGTCCATTCCCACTTCGCGCACCAGCTCACTCGCCCCGGCAAACGCGATATTGAGCAGGACCAGCTTAAACAGCCTGAGCCGACTGTAGTAACCCAGCTCTATGCCGTAAAGGTTCGCGATACGGTTGATCAGGCGCAGATTACGCCAGGCGATAAAGGCCATATCGACCAGCGCCAGAGGGCTGACGGCAATCATCAGGGTGGATTCCGCCGCAGAACGGCTAATCTCGCGCCGCGCCTGGGCATCCAGCACCGGCTGAACCATGTGGGAATATAGCGTCACCACTTCCCGATCGTTCTGGGTCTCATGGATGGCGGCGTACCAGCGCTGAAGCGCCGGGTGCGACTGATCGATTCCGGCCTGGCTGGCCAGCTTTTCACAGAAGGCACGGCCTTTGCCGGTGCCGTGACTGTGGAGCAGATCCCGCGCTTCATCACGCTCGTGCGCGCGCTGGCGCAAACGCCAGAGCCGACGCCACTCGGTGGTAACCGACCCGATGCCCGCCCCCACAATCAGCGCGCCCGCGGCACATCCGCCGAGCGCGACCCAGTCCTGAGTTTGCCAGGCATTCATCGTCCACTGCACGCCCTGCCCAACCACGCTTACGCCAAACAGCGCCAGACCGGCGGTGACCATCCTGCGCCACAGGCTTCGTTTTGGACGCAGAGCGGCTTCCACAACCGCCTCTGCCGGACCTTCCTCAACGGCGGGCTCCTCTGTCAGGGCCGGGGAAAAGTTATCGGCCTGCGTGCCGCTGAACGTCTGCGCGGTTTTGAACGCCTCCTGAGAGTCGTGCTCAAGCGTTCCGGTAAAATCTATGCGCGGTTTTAACGGTTCCGTCATCGCAATTTATCTCCAATCAAAAACTCCAGCGCCGCATCCAGACGGATGTGTGGTAAAGGCCTGTCGACACTCATTGCCTGCGGGCGGAAGGCTTCAAACTGGAAGCCCTGGTTCTGCCAGAAGGCCTGACCCGGCAGCCGCGCAGGCACTTCGCCCGGATAGACGGTAAGCGGTTCACCGTCGCTGAGCCGGTTCCCGCGTAATGCCGGTATTTTCTCGCCGTTAAGATCAATCAGCCCGCTTTGTGTCGCCTGCACGGACGCGAGCCCAAGGCAATCCATGCCGATCCCTTCGAAGGCGGCGTTTTGCCAGGCGTCCTGCACCAGCTGCTGCAGCAGCGATACCATATTGGCATGCTGGTCGACCGTGACGTGATCGGCCTTCGTGGCCGCAAAGAGCAGTTTGTCGATCACCGGTGAGAAAAGACGACGGAACAGCGTCCGCTGCCCGTAGTGAAAACTTTGCATCAGCTGCGTCAGCGCCAGGCGCATATCGTTGAAGGCCTGCGGCCCGCTGTTGAGAGGCTGCAGGCAATCCACCAGCACAATCTGACGATCAAATCGCAAGAAGTGGTTTTTATAGAATCCCTTGACCACTTTTTCACAGTAGTAATTGTAACGCTCGCGCAGCATCCCGGCGTTAGTGTGCCTGTCGGCCTGCGCCAGCTTCGACTCACCCACCCCATCCACATCCGGCCAGGGGAAGAACTGAAGCGCAGGTGCGCCCGCTAAATCACCCGGCAGAACAAAGCGACCCGGCTGAATGAAGTGCAATCCTTCCTGTTTACACTGGTGCAAATACGCCGTCCATGCGTCGGCAATGGCCGCAAGACGGTTTTCATCTGCTGGCGCAAGCGGGTCCAGTCCTTCGCAAAGCTGTCGCCATTTGGCCGACCACCCTGCGCGCTGCCCCTGCAACAAGCCCGTCATCTGGCGGGACCAGCTGAGGTAATCCTGCGCCAGCATCGGCAGGTCGAGCAGCCATTCGCCGGGGTAATCGACGATTTCAAGGTACAACGTGGAGGTATCCTTGAAGTGGCGCATCAGGGATTCATTCGAGCGAAAACGCAGCGCAAGACGAATTTCACTGACCCCTCGCGTCGGGGTCGGCCACGCGGGCGGATCGCCATACAGCTGCGCCAGCCCTTCGTCATAGGTAAAACGAGGAATACCAAAATCGCGCTGAGGGACGCGCTTCACGCCCAGCAGACGTTCTTCCCGCACCGCGCTGAGCAACGGCAGACGCGCCCCGGCATGCAGGTTCAGGAGCTGGTTTACCATCGCGGTGATAAACGCCGTCTTACCGCTGCGGCTCAATCCTGTTACCGCCAGTCGAAGATGACGGTCAACGCCACGGTTAACCAGTGAATTAATTTCGTTTTTAAGTCGCTTCATCGCCGTCCTTCGTTGCCCGGAAGCCTTGAATGCATGGCTTCAGAATACAATAAATGGGGGCAGATCGTTGATTATCAATTCTTATTTATTGCTATTGCCGTTTTCTCTCCAGTAAGATGAACGGCAATGCTGTCAGTCCGGAGTGAGTAAGGTGTATGTCACCCACCATCTATGATATCGCGCGGGTTGCGGGCGTATCGAAATCAACCGTTTCCCGCGTTCTGAATAAACAAACGAACATTTCTCCCGAAGCGCGTGAAAAAGTGCTGAAGGCGATTGACGAATTAAATTATCAGCCCAACAAACTGGCCCGTGCCCTGACCTCTTCAGGCTTTGATGCCATCATGGTTATTTCGACCCGTTCAACCAAAACCACTGCCGGTAATCCCTTTTTCTCCGATATCCTTCATGCCATTACGGCAAAAGCGGAAGAAGAAGGATTTGACGTTATTTTACAAACCTCAAAAAGCAGCGAGGACGATCTGCTGAAATGCGTGAGTAAAATTAAACAAAAGATGATCAAAGGGATCATTATGCTGAGCTCACCGGCAAATGAATCCTTTTTCACCACGCTGGATGAGTATGGCGTACCGGTAGTGGTTATCGGCAAAGTGGAAGGTGAGTATCAAAATATCTATTCCGTCGATACAGATAATTTCCATGACAGCGCCACGCTGACCGAAACCTTTATTAAAAACGGACGCCGTAAAATTGCCTGTCTGCATGCCCCGCTTGATTATCATGTTTCGATCGATCGCCTTGCGGGCTATAAAGCCAGTCTGGAAAAGCACCATATTGCCCTTAACCCGGACTGGATCAGGGATGGCGGTTATACCCATGAGAGCGCGCTTACTGCGGCTCTGGAGCTGTTGTCTTCATCCACGCCGCCCGATGCGGTATTCGCTACCGACAGCATGAAGTTACTCAGCCTCTATCGTGCGGCGGATGAGTTGAATCTGATGATTCCAGAGCAGGTGGTGATAGCCGGATACAGTGACCCGATGCTGTCTCTCATTTTAACGCCCGCACCTGGCGGGTTTGATATCCCCACCCGAAAGCTGGGGGAAGAGAGCTGCGGTCTTCTTTTCAGGCGTATTGCAGGTCATCCCGCCCCGCAAAAAGTGCTGGTTGAGACCCATTTTATACTGGCGGCCTCGCTGCGCTAAAACCAGGGGCAGTTAGCCCCTGGAAGACACACGATCAGAAAGCGTAATTTACGCCAACGCCCGCATAGTGGAAGCGGTCGTTTTTACCCTCGTCATGGTTTTCCCATTCATAGGCGTATTCAAGCGTCATGGATAAACCGTTATTGAAGTCATAGGCGTACTGCATACCCAGGCGGTTGAAATTATGTCCTTCACGCTCGGGATCGTCCTGCCAGTCCCAGTTCGACCAGCGATCGAGTCCCAGTCGTGTGTAAGGCGTTAAGGTGGTCTGGCCTAACGAAATTGGCAGATAGGCACGAATTTCCTGGGTGGAGAATTCTCCGTTATTACGGGAACCGTCCATGTTGAACCCGCGTTCTAAATAGTAATTCACTTTAGCAGCAAAGGTGTCGTTAATGGTCCAGGTAAAGCCCGTTTCGGTTTCGACGCGGCTGTCTGAATAGCCGGTTTTTTCCAGATCGTTAGCAAACTGATACATGGCAAACCAGCCGCCAAAACGCCAGTCGTCGGTTAATTTTATATCCCAGTCAGGCTGAATTTTGTAGCGCTGCATATTAGCGCTGCCGTCTCTGGCGCCGTGTTCATCTTTAAAGTGATAGCCGTAATTACGGAAGCCTCCGGTCAGACCGAACGTAAAATCATCTGTTCCGATAAAGCGATAGCGTAATTCAAATTCAGGACGATCGAAATAGGTGCCACGGGTCATGCTGCTATAATCAACCGGCCCTTCCTGATACATCGCCAGCGAAATAGTCCAGGCATCCCAGTTCGCATTAAACCACACGGAAGGTTCATATAACCCGTCTTTATCCTCCCCCTGGCCTTCGACGTTTTCTATTTCATACATCGCGCCAATATTAAATTCCCACTTTTTAGCGCTTTCTGTTGCGTGTGCGCAGCTAACCCCTGCGCACAGCACGAGCGCAGCACTTTTTAGTAGAGTACTCATCAAATATTCCCTTTATAAATAACAAACAAAAAAACCGGAAATGGGTATTTCCGGCGAACACCTTTTTTATCTAATAGCCGCTTCGGTTTCAGCGTCGAAGAAATGGCACTTATTCATATCGAACTGGATGTCGATATTATCCCCAGCGGCATAATCATTCGCAGCGCCAGCACGAACAACCAGCTCATGACCGCCAACGGTGGCGTAGAGCATGAACTCCGCGCCGGTCAGTTCGGCTACGCTGACTTTCGCCTCGATATTTTTACCGCTGCTCTGCAGAGTGAGAATATCTTCCGGGCGGATCCCAAAGACCACGGCTTTGCGCTGATACCCTGCGGCATTCAGTGAAGCGAGCTTGTCTTCCGGGATCGCCAGACGCAGCGTTTCCGTAACGAAATAGCGGTCGTCGATAGCACCGCGAATGAAGTTCATGGCTGGCGATCCAATAAACCCTGCGACAAACATGTTTGCCGGTTCGTTGTAAACCTGCTTAGGTGCACCGACCTGCTGAATAATGCCGTCTTTTAAGATCACGATGCGGGTCGCCATCGTCATGGCTTCCGTCTGATCGTGGGTCACGTAAATCATGGTGGTGTTAAGCTTCTGATGTAGCTTGCTGATTTCAGCCCGCATCTGCACGCGAAGCTTGGCATCGAGGTTTGAGAGCGGTTCATCCATCAGGAACACGCCCGCCTCACGTACGATCGCCCTGCCTAACGCCACGCGCTGGCGCTGGCCGCCGGACAGCGCGCCGGGTTTACGCTTGAGGTATTCACGTAATCCGAGGATCTGTGCCGCCCAGTTAACGCGCTCTTCGATAACCGCAGGCGCAATTTTTTGCATCTTCAGGCCGAACGCCATGTTGTCGTAGACCGTCATATGCGGATAAAGCGCATAGTTCTGGAATACCATGGCGATATCGCGTGACTTGGCGGGCACATCGTTCATACAAACGCCGTCAATCACCAGTTCGCCAGCGGAGATCTCCTCCAGACCGGCGATCATGCGCAGCGTCGTGGATTTACCGCAGCCTGAAGGCCCGACGAAGACGATGAACTCCTTGTCTTCGATTTCGAGATTGAAATCCTTAACCACGTGGACCTGGTTATCATAGATTTTCTGAATGTTTTTCAGAGACAGTTGAGCCATTGTTAATTCCTTATCAATACGTCCGGGATGCCCAAAACTCGGTAAGGCATTTCCAGGTCAGTTCCCGCGTTGAATGAAGCTGTAGTCCCGCATGGTTCAGGCCAGAACCCACACCAACCGACAGCATGCCCGCCGCGTTGATCGCCGCTACGCCTGCAGGTGCATCTTCGATGCCCATGGCCTCTTCAGGACGCACATTCAGGCCAGCACAGGCTGCAAGGAAGATCTCCGGATCTGGCTTTGAGCGGCGAATACGGGAAGCATCGGCGCAATAATCGAAGGCCTGATAAATGCCCAGCACGTGCAGGATCCCTGGGGCATTCAGGGAAACGGAGGCGAGTCCAGTTTTGACGTTCGCTTTACGTATATCCGTCAGCACGTCACGAATACCCGGAAGCAGTGAATCTTCCGTCAGCGACGCCAGAGACTGGACATAAAGCGCGTTTTTTTTCGTCGCCAGCGCGAGGCACTGCTCATCGCTAAACATCCCCTCTTTCCCGCCATGCTTCAGGATGCGCTGAAGGGAGTCCATGCGGCTAATTCCCTTCAGCTGTTCATTAAACACTTCGTCGAAGGTGATGCCGATTTCGTCAGCCACTGCACGCCAGGCCAGAAAATGGAGGTGTGCGGTATCGGTGATAACACCGTCCAGATCGAATACAACAGCCTTAAGCGTCATGGCGCCCCTCCGTGGTAGCGGTCCCATTTACAGGTGCAAGAAAATCCTTATAAGCGCATACCTTGCGCCCCGCTACGCGTAGCGTCTTGCCCCACAGCGTCAGCGTGACAGGTGTCGTCGTTTCAATGGTTAACACCTCATTTTCATAGGTGACGTGCAGCGTTGCGTTCCGCCAGCGCAGGGGGAAAGCAAGCCTTCGCCAGTGGGCCGGCAGGCTGGGCGCAAGATGTAGTTCCCCTTCCACAATCTGCATACCGGCAAACCCCTGGATGACGCCGGACCAGATAGCGCCGGTCGCCGCGGCATGAATACCGTCATCGCAGCTGTGTGGATCGTCCCCAAGGTCAATAGCGACGCCATCACGCCAGAAGGCGTAGGCACCTTCGGTGTCACCACAGCGGGCGGTCACAATGCCGTGTATGGCCTTGCTCAGCGAAGAGTCATGGATCGTGCGGGGCTCGTAGAAAGCCAGATTGGCGGCACATTGCTGTGGGGTAAACCGCTCCGGCAAGAGGTAGGTAAGCATTACCACATCAGCCTGCTTCAGGATCTGCATGTCGTTGACTTCCGCGCGGGAGTAATCGAGCAGAATGGTCTGCTTCCCTGCTTTTGCTTTATAGCGGCTCAGGTCAATGGCTGGTTTCGCCATGAAGGTATCATCCTGCGGGATCACACCGTCTGAATTGGCCTCCGGCAGCCATAAGCGCGTCAGGAACCGTGTCGCTTTCTGCGTAAAACCGTCATCCTCGCGCCCAAACATCGCCATAAACCGGCGAGCGCAGGCAACGTTATGCCACGCCAGATAATTGGTATAGGCGTTGTTGTTCACATGCTCGGTGTATTCGTCAGGCCCAATCACATCATGAATTTCCAGGCGCCCGTCTACCTCCGTTGCGCGGCCCATCCAGAACGCAGCAGTTTCCATCAGCAGCGTCAGGCCTTCATTTCGCATAAAGGCATCATCGTGTGTCGCCTGCCAGTAAGCGACGACGGCCCAGGCAATATCCGCCACGATGTGGTGTTCAGCCAGCGCGGAGGCCACCTTCTGGCGCATGCCGGTTCGGATGTTGATAGCCGCGAACTCCGGCGTTTCCTCTTTGCCGCTCGAGGCGCTCTCCCACGGGAAAAGTGCGCCCGGCCAGCCGTTGCGGCGGGCTTTTTCCCGGGCCCCGGCCAGGTTAAGCCAGCGATAGCGCAGAAGATTGCGGGCCACCTGCGGACGGGTGAAAAGATGGAAAGGCAGCAGGAATATTTCGGTATCCCAGAAGACGTGTCCTTTATACCCCTCGCCGGTCAATCCCTTAGCGGCAATGCTGCTTCGATCATCATGGGCGGGCGTCATGGTGGTCAGATGCCAGACGGCATAGTCCAGCGCCATCTGATCGTCAGGAGCAGCAGAAGCCACTTCCACCCGGGCGTTACGCCATACGTCTTCCCATGCGCAGGATGAACTCTCCAGCAGCGAGGCATACCCCCTTGCCGCACAAACCTTGAGATCCGCCAGCGCCCTTCGCGCGAACGACTCCTGCGAAAGGGCTTTATCGCTGCGATGGGCAACCCAGACAATCTTATCCAGAGTGACAGTGTCACCTTGCAGTATCGTCAGGCAATAGTGCGCAGAGACCCGACGATTTTTGGCGGTGAAGCAGCTGTCGCTCTTCGCAGAGAGCTGACAAAACGCCGAAACAACAACTTCTGACGCCCGGTTCTGCGTTTCATACACACCCTGCATATAGTGCTGGTCGAACACCCTGACGGAAATTTCATCCAGATGCTGCCGGCCGGTATTGGTTTGTGTCGCATCAATGCCGGTTTTCATCACCACCTGTGAGGCAGCATCAAGCGGGGTGATCGCAAGCTGCATGGCCACCAGCGGCAGCTGATCCAGAGAGACAAAACGGCGACTCTCCAGTCGATAGCGTTTCCCGTCGGGCGAGCGCCAGATGACGCTGCGACGAAGTTCGCCATTAGCAAACGCCAGCTCGCGCTGCCACTCGAGAATGTCCCCCGACAGAAGGGTAAAATTCACCCCGTCCAGCTCAACCTCAATACCGGTGATATCGGGCAAATTGACCAGCTCTGTGGTCTCGTTGCGACCAGCACGATGATACAGACCCGCAAGATACATGCCTCGGGTTTGCTGGGTGTAATCCTCTTCATGCGCAGCGCGGATCCCCATGTAGCCATTACCGCAGGCCATGATGGAGGCGTATTTATTCAGACTGTGCGGACAAAAGCCCGGGTCGGTTAATACAGACACGTTTAGCATAACGTCACGCTTCCCCCTGTTTCTGCTGATTCATACAGCGCGGCGACAAGCTGCTGGATAATCAGCCCCTGCTCCGCATCAGCGATCATAACGGGCTCTCCCTGCACATGGCGCACGAAGGCATCCATACTGCGCAGGTGGCGTTGGTCGTCAGCCTCTTCGCGCTGGGTAAGAGTTTGTAAAACACCAGCTTCGTCGTTGTAGATGTGCGCCGGGAACAGCGTGGCACCCGCCTTTTCACCGCAGAATGCGACATTCATGATCGATTGCTCGCGGATATTGAGCGCAAACGACGTGTCCAGACGCAGAATGCCGCCGTTGCAAAATTCAATCGTGCCAAACAGAGCATCTTCCACGGTAAACTGCGTGGGATCCCACGTGCCAAACTGACCGCTGCTTTTACGGTTGCCCAGCCTCTGATAGCTATGCGCGGTCACCCGTTTTACCGCCGGGAACCCCAGAACATACATTGCGGCATCAAGCATATGGATGCCGATATCAATCAGCGGACCACCGCCCTGGAGCGATTTATTGGTAAAAACGCCCCACCCCGGCACACCGCAGCGACGCAGCGCCTGCGCTGACGTGAAGTAAATTTCTCCGAGCGTTCCGTTCATTACCGCATCGCGCAGCAGCTGAGTATCCAGGGCAAAACGATGGTGAAAATCATACGCCAGCACTTTTCCCGCCTTGCGCGCAGCCAGGCGCATCCGATCGGCCTCCTGCGGCGTCATAGCAGGCGGTTTTTCACACATCACATGGCAGCCTGCTTCCAGCGCTGCCATGACGTGCTCGAAATGAAACCGGTTAGGCGAACAGACGCTCACCGCATCCGGCTTAACCGCCTCGAGCAATTCTCGCGCATCCTGCCATGCCGAGGGAATACCATGACGTTCCGCAAACGCCCGAGCCTGTTCAGGGTGGCTGTCCATAACAGCCACCATCTGAACATCACTGCGCGTGGCGTAATACGAGGCGTGCACTTTATCCGCGACCTGCCCGGCGCCAATGATGGCGACGCGCAGAGGCGAAGGTGTAGAAGCACTCATCACGCTCGTCATCCTTAGCATTTACGCAGATAGGTGAGCGAATCCCGGTATGCCTGAGCCGGATCATCGGCGCGAACACGGCACTCATATACCACGTAACCCTGGTAGTTATCCGCACGCAGCTGATCGAACAGGCTGGCAAAATCGAGGCTGCCGCTGCCCGGCTGGTAACGGTGATTATCGGCGATGTGCACATGGCCAAGCAGATCGCGGTTCCGATGCAGCGCATCCGTCAGCGAGTCTTCTTCGATGTTCATATGATAGAAATCGCCGATGATCTGCACATGCTTCAGGCCGTTTTCTTCGATGTATCGACGCGCGTCTGCCAGGGTATTAATCATATGATCCTGATAGCGGTTCAGCGGCTCCAGATAGACGGTGGTTCCGGTGCGCGCTGCCACCTCATCCAGCCAGCGCAGCGAAGCACTCACCGCTTTGCGGTCGCCTTCAAGGCTGCGTGGAGAGGTCATTGGCGGCAGTCGAAAGGTAAACATCCCCCACGCGGCAGGCACGATAATGCCCTTACCGCCCACCTCAGCCAGCGCTTCCAGAATGCGTTCAATCTGCTGTAATCCGTTCAGACGGCGCTCTTCGATGAAGTCGCCGATCCAGCCATCGTATCCACCGCAGGCCGTCGTCACTGGCAGACCAGTGGCTTTGATGGCCGCTTTCACCTCGGCGAGGTTTTCCACCAGCAGCTTGCCGTCAATTTCGTAGCCATCAAACCCCATCGCTTTGATGTACTCGAATTTCTCCATGATATTGACCGGGAAAAAAGCCTGGTTCTGTGTTGCGATTTTCATGATTTGCTCTCCTTAGCTTAAAAAGTGACGCCCATTTTGATGCTCAGTTCCGGATGCTGGTCCACATATTTCATGTAGCTTTCAGCGCTGGTGGTGAAGGTCACAACCGGGTCGATCAGATCTTCACAATGGAGATAACCGTTCATCAGCAGTTCCCAGCAGGTCTCTTCGATACGCTTGCGGCTCCAGCGCGGATAGTCCGGGTTTGGTTCGCTGCAGGCGCGGGAGAAGACAATCTTCGCGTTATTGAAATGCGCCTCGCGGCCGAGGTTAAAGCCTTCAGCGAACGGTTTCGCGAAGGCTACGTAGGAGATGGTGCCGCCGTAGGCGAGCCCGCGCAGCGCGGACTGCAGCGCATCGGCAAAACCACTGGTTTCGATGATCACGTCCGCGCCCTGCTTGCCGGTCAGCTTTTTGATTTCCAGGCCGACATCGGTGCCGATTGGGTTCAGGCAGTGGTCCGCGCCGTGACGACGGGCGATCTCGCAGCGGTGTTCGATTGGATCAACGCCGATAACCACTGACGCACCGGCTTTTTTAGCCAGCTGAATCGCAATCTGCCCGATTGCTCCCAGACCGACCACGACGACAAAGTCGCCCACGCGGACGTTGGCATCACGCACGCCGCTCATGGCGAACTGCGCCGGATCGTAGCAGACGGCGTTCTTCCAGGACGCGCCCTGCGGCATTTTACGCAGCTTATAGTTGTTCACCGCGTTGACGATGACCGTTTCCTGCAACGGGCCGTAGCAGCAGACAAGATCGCCGATCTGGTAATCCGTCACGTCCGCACCGCATTCAATAATGTCGCCAACAACCATGTTACCCAGCTGGAACTTACCGAACTCAATACCGCGCGCTGCGCCCTCTTCACGCGGCGTGAACATCTGCCACTCCGCGTTGAATTCTTCATCAATAAACGGGCTGGCGGCGCGGAAATCCACCACTTCTGTACCGTGTTTTGGCGCGCCAAAACGGGCGCGAATTTTTACTTCATGGACTGCAACCGGACGATCTTCATATTCCACCAGCGCCGCCACGCGTGGCGCTGTCGCAACTAATTTTTTCATGACTGACTCCTTGTTAATATTGGCCGCCTCAGCCCTTCACGCCACCGGCGGTCAAACCACTTTTAATAAACCGTTCAGACAGGGCGTACATGATGACCACCGGAAGCGCCGTCACCAGCGATGCCGCCATCATGCGACCCCAGATATAATCTGGCGTGCTAAAGAGCGTGTTCAGCCCGACCGGCAAGGTGAAATTGCCAGAGCTGGACAGGAAAATTGACGCAAACAGGTAGTCGTTCCACGCCACCATAAAGCAGTAGACAAACACCGATACGAGTCCTGAGATCGCAAGCGGGACGGTGATGCGAAAGATGATTTGCAGGCGGTTGAGGCCGTCCATCATCGCGGCTTCTTCGATTTCGTCCGGGATGGTGTCGAAATAGCTGCGCAGCATGAACACCGCTGTCGGCAATGTCTGGGTCACCATGGTGACGATCAGCGCCAGCTCGGTGTCGTAGATCCCGAGGGCGGTGATGATTTTGAACAGCGGCACCACCAGCAAGATCCCTGAGAACATATATACGGTGTAGAAGCTTGCATTGATCGTCGTGCGTCCTTTAAAACGCAGTTTGGACAAGGCATAAGCACCCAGCGTGCCGAGAAATAGGGCAATCACCGAGGAGGTCAGCGATACCACCATGCTGTTTTTGAAGTAATCCACAAACGGGAAGATCAGCGGGTTAAAGATGTCGATGTAATGCTGCAGCGTCCACTCCTGGGGCAGAATGGTCGGATGGAGCGAGATTGCCTCTTTCGCACTCTTAAACGACGTCATTAGCATCACGAAGAACGGGAACAGCGTGATAACCAGAAACACCGCCAGCCCCAGATAAAAACCAATACGGCTCAGTACGCGTTTATTTGTTGCCATTGAGGTTTACCCTTTTTCTGGTCAGCAGAATCACCGCGAAGATGATCACGAACAGCACGACGGAGATCGCCGCAGCTTTACCCAGGTCATTGAAAGCGAATGCGGTTTTGTAGAGGTAGACGCCCAAAATATCGACCTTGGTAGTCAACAGGTAGACATCCGCAAACATGTAGAACATCCAGATAGTGCGGAGCGTCACCACCGTTGCCAGCACCGTCATAATCGCGGGCAGCGTAACGATTCGAAAACGCTGCCAGGCATTCGCGCCGTCCATTTCCGCCGCTTCATACAGGGATTTATCAATGGTCTGTAAAATCGCCAGGAATGAGATAAACGCGTACGGGAAGTAACGCCAGATGGCGAACAGCACCACCAGTACAAAACTGCTGCCGGGATTGTCGAACCACAGGGGCGCCTGGTCATACAGATGCAGCAGGTCAACGCCCAGATAGTTCACGATGCCGTAGCCGTTGTTGAACATGTATTTCCATGCAAACACCAGCGAAATGGACGGGGTGACGTAGGATAAAATCACCAGTGAACGTGCCGTTTTCCGCAGACGAAACTCCCGGTTAAAGAAGATGGCGACGGCAAGCCCCAGCCCGGTACTGCCGAGCACGACCAGCGCGGTGTACCAGAACGTCATCCACAGCGAGTGCCAGAAGGCGGCATCGCTGAGGATGCGAATGTAATTATCCAGCCCGACAAACACAGCGCTAATGCGCGGGTTAAGCGGCAGTCGTAAAAAACTGATTTCAATATTGGAAATCATTGGCCAGGCCACCAGGCCCCCCAGCAAAATCAGGCTGGGGGCCAACAGCAGCATGGCGAAAGGCATATCTGAACGACCAGAAAACAACGTCTTCATAATTTCCTTCCGCAGAGCGCTCCTATCGTTGTGAAATAAGATCAGTCAGTCGCTTCTGGCTGCTGCTTAACGTTGTATTAAGGTCCTTCTGCCCCACCGTGACGTTATGCACCATGGAACTGATAATGCCGGAGCCCGTTACATCGCCCATGCGGGTGAAGTTTTTATCCCCAACCGCGCCAAACACCTGCACGTTCGGGAACTGCGCAATCAGTTCATAAGGCAGTTGCCCAAACGCTTTAATCACATCGTTGTTTTTCCAGGCATCGGTGCCCACCACTAGCTTGTTCACCGGCAGTGCCGCGCCAGGCGACATCATGACCCAGTCCGTCGCGTTTTGAGCCTGTTCCATCCAGGTCACAAACTTCTCGGCCGCTTCGGTCTCCTCTTCAGTTTGTCCGGTGGTGATCGTCAGGGAGGTGATCATGCCGTACACCGCCGATGACTTTTCAGTCGGGACAACGAAGCCCAGGTTAGAGGGGTTTCCGTCCTTGTAGACGGCAGGCAGGATGTAGGTGGAGTAAACCGCCATAGGCGCTGAACCGTTCATGAAGGCGTCTTTGATCTCCATGACATCGTTTGAACCCGGCATGGTGGTCGCGGCCAGCGCTTTATAAAACGCCAGCGCTTTTGCCATTTCCGGGGTATCGATATCGACGTTCCCTTTGGCATCAAACACGTTTGCGCCGCCGGAAAGCGCAAACTGAGAGAACGACTGCTCGGTCATCACGCTTTCAGCCGTCGGCAGCGCGATGCCGTAATGCTTTTTAGCCGGGTCGTTAAGGCGCTGGCTGGCTTGCAGTAGCTGTTCCCAGTTATGTGGCTCCTGAATGCCCGCCGCGGCCAGCACATCTTTGTGATACCAGACGCCGGAAAGCCAGGCGCTGACCGGCACGCCCGTCCAGGCTGAACCGTCTTCCGTACGAACAACACGCAAGATGCCGTCATAGAAAGTGTTTTCGCCTACCGCGTTAATGGCTTCGCCGATAGCTTTGCGATCCAGCAGCTGTTCCTTGTCCATTACTTTTGCGTAGTCATGGCTGACCTCGATCACTTCAGGCAGCGCGCCGGTTCTCGCCAGCGTAATCACCTTGGTGTTGTAGGCATCCTCTTCCACCGGTACCTGTTTTACCGTGATGCCAGGATTCTCTTTCTCGAACTTTTCGATCAGCTTCGTGATAACCACCTGACGCTCCTGCTCGACTGATGAGTGCATAAACTCAATAGTGACAGCGGACTTTTTGTCATCCTTACAGCCTGATAACAAAGCGCACGAAACCAGTGCTGAAATCAGCACAATTCTGGGCATTTTCATTTTTAAGGTCCTTTTTAGTTTTCTTTAATCCACAACACCTGCCATGGATGTAGGGTCAGCGTTTCATCTGTAATAACTTCTCCTGAAATCAAATCCGTTCCGGATTGCATATCGGACTCTACCGTTTGAATGCCATCACTGAAATTAAACAGCGCCGTTATTTTCTCGCCACAATCCGCCACACGAACGATTTTTAAAACATGTTCTCCTGACGCACTAAAATAAGCCTGGCTGTCAGGGTGGAATGCTTTTTCCGCACGACGCAGCGCGATTAACTGGCTTAACGCACAATAGACCTGATAACGCAGACTGCTTTTATCTTCAAGCGCACTATCAATTTGTCCCGCGGTATATTTCTCGCGATTTATCGCACGGTTATATCCCAGGCGTTTAACACCTGCATAATCATTACGGGAGCCGAGAATACTCTGGATATAAACAGCTGGCACGCCGGGGAAGCTTAAGAGGACGGCATGCGCCAGAATAAACCGGGCAATGCGTTCGCTATCATGACTTTCTCGCGTACTCAAAGCATCCAGATAGGTCACATTAATTTCATACGGGCTTCGTGTGCCATCCGGGTTATTTTTCCAGTTAACCAACGCACCTTCAGCCTGAAGTTTTTCCACAAGCGAGAGGATTTCCGACTCGGGTAAAATTCCGCGTAACGGATTCAGACCAATCCCGTCATGCGAGGCCAGGAAGTTAAACCAGGTGGTTTTCGTGGAAGGCAACGTCAGCGACGCCGCCCACTGGCTCAGCGTACGGACGTCCTGAGAATGCACCGCGTGCAGCACCAGCGGCGGCAAAGAGAATTGATAAACCATCTGCGCTTCATTTTCACCGTCACCGAAGTAAGCAACGTTATCTTTATGCGGAACATTCGTCTCGGTGATAATCACCGTGCCCGGGGCGACAGCCTCGGTAATGGCGCGGAAAAGCTGGATGAGCTGATGGGTTTGCTTAAGATGGATGCAGGTTGTTCCGGGTATTTTCCACATGAAGCCCACAGCATCCAGACGAATGTATCGCGCCCCTTCAATCAGGTAATGCAGCAGCACGTCCACCATCGCAATCAGTACCTGCGGGGAGGCGAAGTTGAGATCAACCTGGTCCTCGCTGAAGGTAGTCCACAGGTATCGCACGCTGCCATCATGCAGTGTGAAAGGCGTAAGAAGCGGTAAGGCACGCGGACGCGTCACCGCGGATAAATCTGTATTAGGATCGACAGAAATAAAGAAATCGTCATACCCTGGCGTTTGCTTCAGGTAATTAGCGAACCATTTGCTTTTGGCTGACATATGGTTGCATACGAAATCAAACATTAAACTGGCTGACTGTTTTAATTCGGCAACGTCTCGCCATGTTCCGGTTTCAGGTGCAACCTCATGATAATCAATAACAGAAAATCCGTCGTCAGAAGACCATGGATAAAAAGGCAAAAGATGGACATGAGAAAAAGAACGAGAAAGCCATTTGTTATAAAAACGTGTAAAAACAGGGAGTGCTTTCTCCCCTTTCGCTGAAAACTGGTCGGCATAGGTTATCAGAACGACATCTTTTTCATCCCAGCCCATTTTACGTTTTTCTGTAATAACAGAGGCGGCCTTTCCGATATTTTCCAGCAGCACATTCAAATGGGCTTCAGAAAACGTTTCCCCGTAAACAAGATTAATGAGTTCTTTAATTTTTGGATTCATTTCATTTTCCATGGTAGCGGTCCCACGAAGTGGCAATCTACTCCCATGAAAAATATCTGTCAACGGACCGGGGAGGTGAAAAAGGTGATTGCAAAGCAGCTCAGCACAATATTGTGAGCTGCCGCAAAGAAAGAACGGGTAAAGAGGAAATGCGGTGAGCTATCGCCAGTCCCTCGCCCGTCAGGGAAAGGACTAGCGCCAGCGGGAATTATTGGGATAAGTAGCGGCGAGAAAGCCGTTTTGCCACCTTTTGCAACAGCGGTTCGAGCGCCACGGCCAGCACCATTCTGATCGGCTTGCGGGCAACGGATTTGATCGCCCAGCCCGCCACGCCTGCCGGGCCGAACCGTAACGCGGTCAGCAGGACCAGTTTACCTGCGATTTTCAGGCCGGGTTTTACCTTCTGACCGGCCTGTTGCCAGTGTTGTTTCATCTCATCTCTCTCTTAAAGCTGACGAAAACGACTTCTCAGCGTAAAGGTATCCGACGTGACATAGCGTTCCATTTCCCGTAACCGCTTCTCACCGGCGGCGAGTTGCGCATCAACCGCATTGAGAAGATCGCTGCTGGTTGGGGCCCCCTCCGCAGCCAGCTCTCCTTCCGGCATCGGGTCAAGAACAAACGACAGCACGATATAAGCTACCAGGGTGATAAATGCCAGACCAAAGAAAATCGACAGCACCGTCACCACGCGTACCAGCTTAACCGGGACGTCAAGATAATGAGCCAGCCCGGCACAGACGCCGCGCACCATGCCCTGCTGTGGAATTCGCCACAGCTTTTTGTTCAGATTCAGTCCAGACATTAACGGTCCCTCCAGTTTGGATGTTCAGCATCCAGGATGGCTTCCAGCGCCTGAATGCGTTCGCGCATTTTGTTCGCCTCATCGGAGAGCTGTACCAGACGCTGTTGTTCACTCTGGGAAAGTTCGCCCCGTGAAGAACGGTTGCTATAGTGCAGCCACAGCCAAATCGGCAAAACGAACAGCACGAAAATTGTCAGGGGAATGGCCAGAAAAAGCGCGCTCATGTGTACTCCTTGTCTTACGATGCGGCACGTTCAGGTGCCGCAGGAATTATTATTGGTTGTCTTGCTTCATTTTGGCTTTCAGTGCCGCCAGCTGCTCGCTGATTTCATCATCAGCCTTCAGGTCGGCGAACTGTTGATCCAGCGACTTCTGCTTACCGATGCCGTGGCTTTCGGCTTCGGCTTCCATCTGATCGATCCGACGTTCAAACGATTCAAAACGGGCCATCGCTTCATCCAGCTTACCGCTGTCCAGCTGACGACGCACGTCGCGGGAGGAGCTCGCAGCCTGGTGACGCAGGGTCAGCGCCTGCTGACGCGCACGGGTCTCGCTCAGCTTGTTTTCCAGCTCGCCAATCTCTTTCTTCATACGGGTGAGCGTGTCGTCCACCAGCGTCACTTCATGCTCAAGCGTCGCGACCATATCAGCCAGCTTCTGTTTTTCGATCAGCGCCGCACGGGCCAGATCTTCTTTGTCTTTGCGCAGCGCCAGTTCCGCTTTTTCCTGCCATTCGTTCAGCTGAGCGGTAGCCTGTTCAATGCGACGCGTAAGCTGTTTTTTCTCCGCCAGCGCGCGGGCGGAGGTTGAACGCACTTCAACCAGCGTGTCTTCCATCTCCTGAATCATCAGACGCACCAGCTTCTGCGGATCTTCCGCTTTCTCAAGCAGTGAGTTGATGTTGGCATTCACGATGTCGGCAAAACGAGAAAAAATACCCATAATCTAATCCTCATAGTTCTGTTATCGGGCTATGCCCTGCTGTACTGATAATACAAACATCATGCCAACTTTTTATCTTATTGATTTCACTGAGCCTGATTGATTTTTATGCAATGAAGGATTACTCTTTCCTGGTGAATATCGCTAAGGAGTGGTTAATTTCATCATGCCTGGATACAAAGACAATTTACTCGGCGAAGCAAACAGCTTTCTCGAAGTGCTGGAACAGGTCTCTCGCCTTGCGCCGCTTAACAAACCGGTGCTAATCATCGGCGAGCGCGGTACGGGTAAGGAACTCATCGCCAACCGTCTGCACTATTTATCCGGGCGCTGGGACGGCCCCTTCATTTCCCTGAACTGCGCGGCGCTGAATGAAAACCTGCTCGACACCGAGCTCTTCGGCCATGAAGCGGGTGCATTTACCGGTGCCCAGAAACGCCATCCAGGACGATTTGAGCGCGCCGACGGCGGTACGCTGTTTCTGGATGAACTGGCCACCGCGCCCATGCTGGTGCAGGAAAAACTGCTGCGCGTGATTGAGTACGGCGAGCTGGAGCGCGTCGGCGGTAGCCAGCCGCTGCAGGTGAACGTGCGCCTGGTGTGCGCCACTAACGCCAACCTGCCGGAGATGGTGGCGGAGGAGAAATTCCGCGCCGACCTGCTCGACCGCCTGGCCTTTGACGTCGTTCAGCTTCCTCCGCTGCGCGAGCGCAAAAGCGACATCATGCTGTTGGCAGACCAGTTTGCGATTCAGATGTGCCGCGAGCTCGGACTGCCGCTCTTCCCCGGCTTCAGCGATTATGCTCGGGAGACGCTGCTGGCTTACCACTGGCCGGGAAATATCCGCGAGCTAAAAAACGTCGTGGAGCGTTCCGTCTATCGCCACGGCAGCAGCGAGACCGAGCTGGACAACATCATTATCGATCCTTTTCAGCGCAGTGCGACGCCGCTGCCGGCACCAGCGTCTTCAGGCGATCTCCCCTCTCTGCCTCTCGATTTACGCCAGTTCCAGCACGACCAGGAGAAACAGCTGCTGGAGCACAGCCTTAAGACGGCGAAATATAACCAGAAACGGGCGGCTGAACTGCTGGGTCTGACCTACCATCAGTTAAGAGCGTTGCTTAAAAAGCATCAAATGCGCTGACAATATCAGCACTTACCATAGACATTTTTACGAAGCAGGCGTAAGTGCGATACACTTTGCAGATCGAACCTAAAAACCTTAAAAATTATGCGTCTGGTTTTATCGTCCTTTTTTGCACTTGGTCTGTTTAGCAGCCTGGCCTTTGCCGCGCCCGGGCAAACGCCGCAGCCTGACATTCGTGACAGCGGCTTCGTCTATTGCGTAAGCGGCCAGGTGGATACCTTCAACCCGCAAAAAGCGGGCAGCGGCCTGATTGTGGATACCCTTGCCGCGCAGCTTTACGATCGTCTGCTTGACGTCGACCCGTACACCTACCGTCTGGTGCCCGAGCTTGCGGAAAGCTGGGAAGTGCTGGATAACGGGGCAACCTACCGTTTTCACCTGCGCGATGATGTCGCGTTCCAGCGCACGCCGTGGTTTACCCCCTCGCGCAAGCTGAATGCGGATGACGTGGTCTTTACCTTCCAGCGTATCTTCAACCGCAACCACCCGTGGCATAACGTTAACGGCAGCAACTTCCCTTATTTCGACAGCCTGCAGTTTGCCGACACCGTGAAAAGCGTGCGTAAGCTGGACAACCGTACGGTTGAGTTCACGCTGACGCGCCCGGATGCCTCCTTCCTCTGGCACCTGGCGACCCACTATGCATCCGTCATGTCGGCCGAATACGCGGCTCAGCTGACGAAGAAAGATCGTCAGGAACTGCTCGATCGCCAGCCGGTCGGCACCGGTCCGTTCCAGCTGGCCGAATATCGCGCCGGACAGTATATTCGTCTGCAACGCCATGAACACTTCTGGCGCGGTACGCCGCTGATGCCGCAGGTGGTGGTCGATTTGGGTTCTGGCGGGACCGGGCGTCTGTCGAAACTGCTCACCGGGGAATGCGACGTGCTTGCCTGGCCCGCGGCCAGCCAGCTCACGATTTTGCGCGACGATCCGCGCCTGCGCCTGACGTTACGCCCGGGGATGAACATCGCGTATCTGGCCTTTAACACCGATAAGCCACCGTTGAATAACCCTGCAGTTCGACACGCTCTGGCGCTGGCGATTAACAACCAGCGCCTGATGCAGTCGATCTACTACGGCACGGCGGAAACCGCCGCCTCAATTTTACCGCGCGCCTCGTGGGCCTACGACGGTGAGGCTAAAATTACGGAATACAATCCGGCAAAAGCGCGTGAACAGCTGAAAGCGCTGGGGGCGGAAAACCTGACGCTGCAGCTTTGGGTGCCAACCAGTTCCCAGGCGTGGAACCCGAGCCCGCTCAAGACCGCCGAACTGCTGCAGGCGGATATGGCGCAGGTGGGCGTCAAAGTGATCATCGTACCGGTTGAAGGCCGTTTTCAGGAGGCGCGCCTGATGGACATGAATCATGATTTAACCCTGACCGGCTGGGCTACCGACAGTAACGACCCGGACAGCTTCTTCCGGCCGCTGCTAAGCTGTGCGGCGATAAACTCGCAGACCAACTACGCCCACTGGTGTAACCGGGAGTTTGACGCCGTGCTGCAAAAAGCGCTGTCTTCCCAACAGCTGGCCTCGCGCATCGACGCCTATGATGAAGCGCAGAAGATCCTGGCCCAGGAGCTGCCGGTGCTGCCGCTGGCCTCTTCCCTGCGTCTTCAGGCCTATCGTTATGATATTAAGGGCCTGGTGCTGAGCCCGTTCGGCAACGCCTCGTTCGCCGGCGTATCGCGTGAAAAAGACCAAGAGGTGAAAAAACCATGATTATTTTTACCTTGCGTCGTCTCCTTTTGCTGCTGGTGACGCTCTTTTTCCTGAACTTTGTTGGCTTCAGCCTGAGCTATTTCACGCCCCACGCCCCGCTCCAGGGGTCGTCGCTGTGGGATGCCTGGCTGTTCTGGTTTAACGGGCTGCTGCACTGGGATTTCGGCGTATCCAGCATTAACGGGCAGCTTATTTCCGATCAGCTGAAAGAGGTTTTCCCGGCCACGATGGAGCTGTGCATTCTGGCCTTCGGTTTTGCCCTGATGGTCGGGATCCCCGTGGGCATGCTGGCCGGGATTTATCGCAACAAATGGCAGGATAAGTTTATCAGCGCCCTCGCCCTGCTCGGCTTCTCCATCCCGGTCTTCTGGCTGGCGCTGCTGCTGACGCTTTTCTTCTCGCTGACGATGGGCTGGCTTCCGGTTTCTGGCCGTTTTGATCTGCTCTATACGGTTAAAACGGTGACGGGCTTTGCCATCATCGATGCGTGGCTGTCCGATTCCGTATGGCGCCACGAGATGATCGTCAGCGCCCTGCGCCATATGGTATTGCCGGTGCTGACGCTGGCGGTTGCGCCAACCACCGAAGTGATCCGCCTGATGCGCCTGAGCACCATCGAGGTGTTTGACCAGAACTATGTCAAAGCCGCCGCCACGCGCGGACTGTCGCGCCTGACCATACTGCGCCGCAACGTCCTGCACAACGCGCTGCCGCCGGTTATTCCGCGCCTGGGATTACAGTTTTCCACCATGCTGACGCTGGCCATGATCACCGAGATGGTCTTTAGCTGGCCAGGCCTGGGGCGATGGCTGATTAACGCCATTCGCCAGCAGGATTATGCCGCTATTTCTGCGGGTGTGATGGTGATTGGTTCGCTGGTCATTATTGTTAACGTGTTGTCCGATATTCTGGGTGCCATGGCTAACCCATTGAAGCATAAGGAATGGTATGCCTTACGATAACGTATACAGTGAAAAGCGCACGCCCGGCGTGCTGCGTACCGTGTGGCGTAAATTCTATGGTGACACCACGGCAATGATCGGCCTTTATGGCTGCGCCGGTCTGGTATTGCTGTGCGTCTTTGGCTCGTGGTTTGCGCCGTACGGCATTGACCAGCAGTTCCTCGGCTATCAGCTGCTGCCGCCGTCCTGGTCGCGCTACGGCGAAGTCTCTTTCTTCCTGGGAACGGACGATCTCGGACGTGACGTGTTGAGCCGCCTGCTGAGCGGTGCGGCCCCGACGGTGGGCGGCGCGTTTGTGGTGACGCTCGCGGCAACGATCTGCGGGCTGGCGCTCGGTATTTTTGCGGGCTCCACGCATGGCCTGCGCTCGGCGGTGCTTAACCATATTCTGGATACGCTGCTGTCAATTCCGTCCCTGCTGCTGGCGATCGTTGTTGTTGCCTTTGCCGGTCCGCACCTGTCGCATGCCATGTTCGCCGTCTGGCTGGCTATCCTGCCCCGCATCGTGCGCTCGGTTTACAGCATGGTGCATGATGAGCTGGAAAAAGAGTATGTCGTCGCCGCGCGTCTGGACGGCGCGACGACCTTCAACATTCTGTGGTTTGCCGTGCTGCCTAACATCGCCTCAGGGCTGGTCACCGAGATCACCCGCGCCCTGTCGATGGCGATCCTGGACATCGCGGCGCTCGGCTTCCTTGACCTCGGCGCGCAGCTGCCGTCGCCCGAATGGGGGGCGATGCTTGGCGACGCGCTGGAGTTAATTTACGTAGCGCCGTGGACGGTCATGCTGCCGGGTGCGGCCATTATGGTAAGCGTGCTGCTGATCAACCTGCTGGGCGACGGTATTCGCCGTGCAATTAACGCGGGGGTGCAATAATGCCGCTTCTTGATATCCGCAACCTCACCATTGAATTCAAAACCGGTGAAGGCTGGGTTAAAGCCGTCGATCGCATCAGTATCACCCTCGCGGAGGGTGAAATTCGCGGGCTGGTGGGGGAATCCGGCTCAGGAAAAAGCCTGATTGCCAAAGCTATCTGCGGCGTGGCGAAAGACAACTGGCGCGTGACCGCAGACCGTATGCGGTTTGATGATATCGATCTGCTGCGCCTCTCCCCCCGCGAGCGGCGTAAGCTGGTCGGGCACAACGTCTCGATGATTTTCCAGGAGCCGCAGTCCTGTCTCGACCCGTCCGAACGCGTGGGTAAACAGCTGATGCAGAACATTCCCGGCTGGACCTACAAAGGCCGCTGGTGGCAACGCGTTGGCTGGCGCAAGCGTCGCGCCATTGAGCTTTTACACCGCGTCGGGATCAAAGATCACAAAGATGCGATGCGCAGCTTCCCTTACGAGCTGACCGACGGCGAATGTCAGAAAGTGATGATTGCCATCGCGTTGGCCAATCAGCCGCGCCTGCTGATTGCGGATGAACCAACGAACGCGATGGAACCCACCACGCAGGCGCAAATTTTCCGCCTGCTGTCGCGCCTCAACCAGAATAACAACACCACTATTTTGCTGATCAGCCATGACCTGCAAATGCTCAGCAAATGGGCGGATAAAATTGACGTGATGTACTGCGGGCAAACGGTCGAAACCGCGCCGAGTGAAGATCTGATCACCGCGCCGCACCACCCGTATACGCAGGCGCTTATCCGCGCCATTCCGGATTTTGGCAGCGCCATGCCGCATAAAAGCCGCCTGAATACCCTGCCGGGGGCGATTCCACTGCTGGAATCTTTGCCGATAGGCTGTCGTCTGGGGCCGCGTTGCCCTTATGCTCAGCGTAAATGTATCGAGACGCCACGCCTGACCGGGGCAAAAAATCATCTTTACGCCTGTCATTTCCCGCTGAACATGGAGAAAGAGTGAAATGGTCGAAACCTTACTGGAAGTGCGTAACCTGAGTAAGACCTTTCGCTACCGCACGGGGCTGTTTCATCGTCAAACCGTCGACGCGGTGAAGCCGCTGAGCTTTACGCTGCGTGAAAAACAGACCCTGGCGATCATCGGCGAGAACGGTTCCGGGAAATCCACCCTGGCGAAAATGCTCGCCGGCATGGTTGAACCGACTGCAGGCGAAGTGTTGATTGACGATCATCCTCTTACGTTCGGCGATTACTCTTTCCGCAGCCAGCGCATCCGCATGATCTTTCAGGATCCGTCTACCTCGCTTAACCCACGCCAGCGCATTTCGCAGATCCTCGATTTTCCGCTGCGTCTGAACACCGACCTGGAGCCGGAGGCACGCCGTAAGCGCGTATTCGAAACCCTGCGTATGGTTGGGCTGTTACCGGACCACGAAAGCTACTACCCGCACATGCTGGCCCCCGGTCAGAAACAGCGTCTGGGTCTGGCGCGTGCGTTGATTTTGCGGCCAAAAGTGATCGTTGCGGATGAAGCGCTTGCCTCGCTGGATATGTCGATGCGCTCGCAGCTGATTAACCTGATGCTGGAATTGCAGGAAAAACAGGGGATCTCGTATATCTACGTTACCCAGCATCTGGGAATGATGAAGCACATCAGCGATCAGGTGATGGTCATGCACCAGGGTGAAGTGGTTGAGCGCGGCAGCACCGCGGATGTGATGGCCTCCCCGCTTCATGAGCTGACGAAACGACTGATTGCGGGTCACTTTGGTGAAGCATTGACCGCCGATGCATGGAGAAAGGACCGCTAAGCGCGACGGCAAACAAAAATCGTCCCACTAAATTAGGGATTAAATAGACTTCTTCGCTATTTAATCCTTAACTCTTTCGTCTCCATCCCTGCTCCATATTTTATGCAATATCAATCAACAGTTCTTCTCCAGAATACCGGGACATTACGGAGGAGAAGAAATGAACACCACTACCTATGTTCTAAAATATACCGAGTATCTCATCAGAAAATGCCGTTCTTTTTTAATGACGGACCTGCACTTTCATACTATCAGGCTAAAGAAAATATCCGGGCAAAGCCCTGACATTCAATCCCCTACTACGCTGAGTGAAAAAATATGCCATCGTCTGGTCTATGACCATAATAACTTCTACACCATGCTTGCCGATAAACTCGCCGTTCGGGCCTACGTTTCCTCCAGAACAACGCGCGTGAAAACGGTGCCATTAATTGGCGTTTATACCCGGGCGTCGCAGATTGATTTTTCAGTACTCCCTGACAAATTCGTCCTTAAGTGCAATCATGACAGCGGCAGCACAATAATATGTTCAAACAAAGCGCAATTTAACGTCAGGGATGCGTGTAAAAAACTGAGTCTCGCGTTAAAGAAAAATCTCTACTACACCACGCGCGAATGGCAGTACAAAAATATTACGCCCAGTATACTTTGCGAGCCGTTTGTCGATCTCTTCGATGATGCTGACAAAAACACAACGCCGGAAATGCTGAGGATCCATTGCTTTCATGGCGTTGCGCACTATGTTGAAGCGGATTTTACGGATAATAACGGCCAGGGTTTTATCAACGTTTACGACAGGCACTGGAACTTACAACCCTTCCAGATGGAATATCCGAATACACCGTTAGCGCCGGGCGAACCGGTCTTGTTCCGAGAGGCGTTGCTGGCATCCCAGGAGCTGGCGGATGGCATTGACTACTGCCGCGTTGACCTTATGCTAAAAAAAGATGAAATCTATTTCAGTGAAATAACCTTAAGCCCGAGACGCGGTAAACTCTCGATTACCCCGCAGGAATGGGATGCTAAGCTAGGAAAAATATGGCATTTATCGCCGGCAGGCACATTTGACCTGCCGCTCACGCTCACGAGTCGGGCCAGGTGAGCTTAAATATCGAGTGGTTTTGCTTCGATAAGGTATAGGTAACATCGCCACCATGCGCCAGCATGATGGCTTTTACCACCGACAAGCCCAAACCACAGCCTTCCGGGTTCAACTCTCTGGCACCATTATCGCGCTGAAAGGGCTGAAATAAGAAATCATGAAACTCCCCTGGAATACCAGGTCCCCCGTCCTGAATAAGGATATAATTGCCTTTATCAGAAACGCCATTTTTCACGATGAGTGTGCGCGAGGTTGAATAGTGTAAGGCATTATCAAACAAAACGGTCAGACACTGATTGATGCGTAATGGATCGAATACGCATTGCTGATCCCTCAGTTCTGTTTTGATGGTAAATGCCTTACGGTTGAACTCGGGCATGAAGGTATCGAGCGCATTCTGTATTTCCCCTTTAAGATCCGTTCTGGACTGGCATAACGAGTATCCCGCCCCGCCATCCGAACTGATAACCCGGAGATCTTCAATCAGACGGGTTAACCCTTCCGTCTGTTTGAGAAGGTTATTAAACAGAACCGGGTCCGGGGTAAAAACACCGTCAACCAGCCCCTGAAGCCGTCCACGTAAGATCGTGACCGGGGTTCTCAGCTCGTGCGCAATCGCAGCATTCCAGGATTTCCTCTGTATATCAAGCGTCTGTAATTTTTCCGCCATTTCATTGAAATCCGTCACCAGGTGATTGATCTCACCCAGCCGGGAGCTGGCGCAGAATGCCCGTGCGTCAAGATCGCCCTGTGAAATCTTTTTCAGGCTGGATGCTACCGCGTTTAGCGGGGTGAGTATTCGCGATGAAAGTTTGACCGTGAAAAAGAGTGCGATAATCAGACTGATCGTCGTCGCGGTCCCAATCCACACCCAGTCCCACATCGTCATCTGCTCGTCATCGCCCGCAGCAGGACCGCCCGGGAGGTGATCCAGAATAAAGGAGTAAAAAAACCAGGAGCCCAGTATGGCGATGGCAATTATCGTAAACGTCAGCAACAGCATATACGTTAAGATCTGACGACTCAGGACAGACTCTTTGTTCATTTCTTTTCCCCAAGCCGGTAACCCAAGCCTCTTATGCTCTCGGGAACGCCATAAAGGCCAGCAAGTTCCAGTTTTTTACGCAACTTGCTCATATGGCTGTCGACTGTTCTGTCGAGCGTATCACCTTCCGGCAGGCACGCGTTGAGCAACTCTTCGCGGGAACAGACCTTTCGCGGATATCGTACCAGCCAGGTGAGCAATTTAAATTCGGTCGTCGTTAATACCGGGGAGATAACCTCTTCGCCCACGGTGACTTCCACGTAGAAGTCATCCGGATAGACCGTAATAAAGGGCGTTCTGAGCGGCAGGGAACCCGCCTGCTGAAGCGCGGGTTTTGTCCTGCGCAGCACCGCCTCAACCCGTGCGACAACTTCAGAGGGGTTGAAGGGTTTGATCACGTAATCATCCGCGCCCAGTCTCAGCCCCATGAGCTTATCGACATCCTGATCGAGAGCGGAAACCATAATGACGGGCACAGAACTTTCCTGACGGAGCGTGGTAAGTACGCTCCAGCCGTCACATACGGGCAGATGAATATCCAGCAAGATGAGATCCGGTTTATGCAGGCGATTGAGGGTTATCGCCTGCTCGCCCTGCCTGGCCCTGAGCGTTTTCATTCCCGAACGCTCTAAGTAACTCATCAGTATCTCGGCGATTTCGTCTTCATCTTCAACAACAAGGATCAGCGTATTTTTGTTCATATTATCTCCGCGGGTGAAATCCCTTTAAGCACGCTATCAGATATCTTTAGCACAATAAGACACAGCCTCCGCGAAAAAGTGCCATGGTCACGAGAATTTCCCGGTTGATTTAAATGCCCGGTTATTTCTCCACACAACCTACACATTCAGTCAATAAAGACTCGACAATGTCCGTTCAAAATCGCTATTGAGGCATAAGCCTTTGTGCATTGAGCATTGCAAATTACCACTGTTTCTTAAAGACTTTATGAAGTTGGCTGAAATAATGAACATGGAACTTTCAAAATATTTCTCCCCGAAAAAACTGGGCATATACTCCCTGTTTCTGCTGCTGTCGTGGGGATTACTTTATACCTGGCTGGTGCTGGTACACAGAATGGATGAGAAAGTCGCCTCGACGCTACCCTCGTCACCCATCATCTATGGCTGTATCGCATTGTCGGTTGTCTCTCTGATAATCCAAAATAAAGCCGGTGCGTTGACTGAGCTGCTTGTCATCGCCTTCTGGCTAATAGTAATTTTTCTTTATCTCATTATTACGTTCACCGTGTTGTTAAACACAATGCCCGACATCGAGGATCTGGTCTTTTACTACGAGTGTTATTTAATCATTTTTTTTGGTGGAGCCCCGCTGTACCTCATTATGAGAATGATTTGAGCCACCGCTCCACACATCCTCCACAAACCGCCCATTTCCGCTAAACAGGCGCGCGGTAGGCTCTCCATCACACTATTTTGCACAAAAATAATTCACTAAAAAAGTCTGACACGATTTGCCCATAATGATGAACCGTAATAATAATCTTAGTCCTTCTGAGCCTGCCGGAGTGATGCACTCGCTTAAAAAACTCGCGATACGGCACCGGAAAAAACTGGTTGTCACTTTCTTCCTGGTGGTGGCCGAAAACGTAACGTTTCTACTTTACCCCGTTCTGGCAGGTATCGCGATAAATGCCATCCTCGCAGGGAAGACGCTTAACGCCGCGCTATATGGCCTGATGGTGCTTTGTATGTGGTTCATCGGCGCGGCCAGACGAAGCGTCGATACCCGCACGTTTGCACGCATTTATGCCGGCCTCGCGGTATCCGTCGTTCTGGCACAGCGCAAGTATCAGCTAAACCATTCGGCAATCGCCGCCAGGGTAACGCTCTCGCGTGAGTACGTGGATTTCTTTGAAATGCACCTTCCCCTGCTGATTACATCGCTGAGTTCACTGTTTGGCGCCGCAATCATGTTGCTGTTTATTGAATTTTGGGCCGGCGTCATGTGCTTTGCGATTGTATTTGTCCTGCTCGGATTTGTCTCCGGATATGCCCGTAAAAATGAATGGCTATTCATGCGCCTGAATAATCGTCTGGAAAAAGAAGTGGATTATGTTCATAAGGCGGGAACGGCCACTCTTCACCGACATTACTCCACGCTTGCCCGTTTACGTATCGCGTTATCTGACCGCGAGGCGTGGGGCTATTTGTGGGTCGGCGTACTTGTTGCCGCGCTTTTTACGCTGACCATCGTCTGGATGACGCGCTCAACCGGCATCACCGCCGGACATATTTATTCCGTGATGACCTACATGTGGATGTTCGCGACGAGCCTCGATGACGCACCGCAGCTTCTAGAGAAGTTTTCTCAGCTCAGGGATATCGGTAAACGCGTATCCACTGATGAAGAAATTCACGTAACTGGACGTTAATTTAATGCCTCATTTTTTTATTGAACGCCCCGTTTTCGCCTGGGTAGTGGCGCTGTTTATCGTGCTGGCAGGACTCCTGTCTATTCCCCGTTTGCCGGTTGCGCAATATCCGGCGGTGGCACCGCCGGGGATCATTATTTCCGTCAGTTACCCGGGGGCGAGCCCCGATATCATGAATACGTCGGTGGTATCGTTAATCGAGCGCGAAATCTCTGGGGTCGATAATTTGCTCTATTTCGAATCATCCAGCGACACAACCGGTTCGGCATCGATTACCGTCACGTTTAAACCGGGTACGGACATCAAGCTGGCGCAGATGGACCTGCAGAATCAGATTAAGATTGTCGAGCCTCGTCTCCCTCAGGCGGTAAGACAAAACGGTATTAACGTCGAGGCCGCTAATTCCGGGTTTCTGATGATGGTGGGGCTTAAGTCCACGACAGGTCAATTTGAGGAAGCCGACTTAAGCGACTATTTTGCCCGAAACGTCAGTGACGAGCTTCGTCGCGTGCCCGGCGTAGGGAAAGTTCAGCTGTTTGGCGGCGAAAAAGCGCTACGAATCTGGTTGGATCCGATGAAGCTCCACACCTACGGCCTTTCGGTGAGCGATGTGCTTACCGCTGTTGGCCAGCAGAATGCCCTCGTTTCGCCCGGTAAAACGGGAGATGAGCCAGCATCTGAAGGACAAGGGGTAACGTATCCCATCACGGTGAAGGGACAACTCTCCTCGGTAGAGGCGTTCAGGAATATTACTCTGAAGTCTGACGCATCCGGCGCCCGTCTGAAATTGTCCGACATTGCACGCATTGAATCTGGCCTGCAAAGCTACGCTTTCGGTATCCGCGAAAATGGGGTTCCTGCAACGGCAGCGGCTATCCAGCTCTCGCCTGGCGCCAACGCAATGAGTACGGCTTCAGGCGTACGCGCGCGCATCGACGAACTTTCCCAGGTGTTACCCGAAGGAATGGCATTTACGGTTCCCTTCGATACCGCCCCGTTTGTGAAACTTTCTATCATGAAGGTTGTTCAGACATTTGTGGAAGCGATGGTCCTCGTCTTCCTGGTTATGCTGCTTTTTCTGCACAAGATACGCTGCACCCTTATCCCGGCGATTGTTGCCCCCGTTGCACTTCTTGGCACCTTCACGGTAATGCTACTCAGCGGATACTCCATCAATATTCTGACGATGTTCGGCATGGTGCTGGCGATAGGGATTATTGTTGATGATGCCATTGTGGTTGTAGAAAACGTTGAACGACTGATGGAGGAAAAAAGCCTTTCCCCGCGTGACGCTACGCGGCAAGCCATGCAGGAAATCACCCCGGCGATTATCGGGATCACGCTGGTGCTCACTGCCGTGTTTATCCCCATGGGGTTTGCTGAAGGATCCGTCGGGATTATCTACCGACAATTTTGTATTTCCATGGCGGTCTCTATACTGCTTTCCGCGTTTCTTGCCCTGACGCTGACGCCTGCCCTGTGCGCAACGTTACTCAAGCCGCATAAGGCAGGAAAGAGCGGAGGCGGACGGTTCGCGGTCGGGTTTAACGCGCGCTTCCGCTCGCTTACCGCCTGTTACGAAGCCGGGCTGGGTGCCGTTCTGAAGCGAACCGGACGTATGCTGCTCCTGTACGTTGCGCTATGTGCTGCGCTGTTTTTGGGGATGTCTTCCTTACCGTCGTCCTTTCTGCCTGACGAAGATCAGGGCTATTTTATGTCTTCAATCCAGCTGCCTTCTGATGCCACCATGCAGCGTACCCTGAACGTGGTTAAAAAATTTGAAGGGAAAATTGCGGCCCGGCCGGATATTGAAAGCAACATTATGATCCTGGGGTTTGGATTTTCAGGTTCAGGACCGAATTCGGCTATGGCCTTCACCACGCTGAAGGACTGGAAATATCGGCAGGGTTCGACGGCCCAGGATGAAGCCGACCATATACAGGCCAGCATGGCGAACGTCTCTGATGCCGTCACGATGAGCCTGCTCCCGCCGGCCATTTCGGATATGGGCACCTCGTCGGGCTTTACCTGGTACGTGCAGGACAGAGCGGGACTGGGCTACGAGGCTTTAAAGCGAGCTGCCGACGCGCTGGTCCTGCAGGCCAATCAGCGCCCTGAACTGAGTGACGTGTATATAGACGGTCTTCCGGAAGGAACAAGCCTTGCGCTACAGGTGGACAGAGAAAAGGCAGAAGCGATGGGCCTTTCATTTGATGAAATCAACCAGACGCTCTCCGTCACCCTGGGCTCAAATTACGTCAATGACTATACGAACAACGGCCGCGTTCAGCAGGTGATTATTCAGGCCGATGCGCCCTACCGAATGCAGCCTGAGCAGATACTGAAATTATCAGTGAAAAACCGGATGGGTCAGATGGTGCCGGTATCTACATTTGCCACGCTTTCCTGGAACGTTGCGCCGCAGCAGTTGACGCGTTACCAGGGATATTCTGCTATTCGCATTACCGGCAATGCGGCGTCGGGAGAGTCCAGCGGCACCGCAATGAAGGTCATGGAAGGTTTATCCAGGAGCCTGCCTCAGGGTATGGCTGGCGAGTGGGCCGGGAGTTCGCTACAGGAGATAAAATCGGAATCTCAGCTTCCGGGCCTTATCGTCCTGTCGATACTGGTCGTATTTATGGTGCTCGCCGCGCTGTATGAGAGCTGGTCTATCCCATTCGCGGTCATGCTGGTCGTTCCACTGGGTCTTATCGGCGCGGTAGTAGCGGTGTCTGTCGCCGGTATGACGAATGACGTTTTCTTCAAGGTGGGCCTGATTACGCTCATCGGCCTGTCGGCCAAGAACGCCATTCTGATTGTCGAATTTGCCAGGCAGCTCCATCTTCAGGGGCAGCCCCTGCTGGCGGCAACCGTTCATGCCGCCAGCCAGCGCCTGCGCCCCATTCTGATGACATCGTTAGCCTTCACTCTGGGGGTTGTTCCGTTGATGCTGGCCAGCGGTGCGAGCGACAGTACGCAGCATGCCATTGGTACCGGAGTCTTTGGCGGCATGATTAGCGGTACGCTTCTCGCAATCTTCTTCGTACCGGTTTTCTTTATCGTCATCGCGCGTTTCATCAACAACATCAGGAAAGCGTGAATACCTTTGTGGGTTCACGCATCTCTTCAAACTATTGGAGAGTTAATACCATAACTGCGCTTGCTGAAAAGGTACCCGTTGGGATATCACCGATTTTCACCGAGGGATCGCGCACGGGTTCGAATGTTAATTTCTCTGTCTGAGTCCCCGTACTATAGGTTCGGGTATACGTATCCGTTGGGTTGACCAGTTCATCATTCAACGACACAGCCACCGCGAGTCCATTTGCCGATGAGGAAACCATTTCTGTCCCGTCTATATTGATGGCGGTGTATTCAAAACCAATTGTGTAGGTCGCAGAGCCATCCCCCGTACAGGTGATGTTGATATTTTTCTCGGTCCCGGGAAGCGTGCCGGGAACCGCTCCGATTTCAGTTCTGTCCACATCGCCTAATGAAATATTCAGTGTGCTTCCATCGCCAAATGCACACTGAAATGGTGAAGGTAACGGAGTTGATCCTCCCGAACCTTCAGGGCAACTTTGTGGGGTGTTATTAAAAGTAAAGTAATCGCCAAAACGATCTGCAAGCATATAGCAAATATGAATATAATGACCACCGAGTTTTAATTGCGAATGAAATGCCCAGCCGATAACCGATGTACTTAAATCAGATCCCGCATCAATATATGAATCAGCAGTAGTGATTGCCTTATTGTAATTCCCACCAGAGTCAACAACAGCAAGGACAACTCTATAAAAATCACTGCGAGGGACCTGATTCCCCATCCCTATGGTTAACTGGCATCCCGCAATGGCATAATCTTCAGCATTCAAATCCACAAGCGTATCCGGCGTAACAGGACATAGGGTGTTACCTGAACTGTTCTGATGTACTCCCAGAGCACTCCACGAGGCAAAACATGAGAGAGGCAGAAAAAGAAAAGGTAGCACCATTACGAAAATAAACACCAGCATTTCAATAACATATTTAACATTATGCATTCCAATATGTACTCACATTAATGTTGCTGTTTCTGAAAATAGTTCGGCATGTCATCTCACGCCTTCATTTAGCACCACGTCCTGTACTGGTTGTTCGACTTGAACTTCGCACTATTGAATAGTTAATACCATCACTGCGCTAGCTGAAAAGGCACCGGTTGGAATATCACTAACGCTTACCGATGGATTGCGTACTGGTTCAAACTTTAGTGACTCTGACTGCGAACCAACGCTATAAGTCCGTGTGTATGTGCCCGTTGTATTAATTAACTCATCATTGAAGGACATCGCCACTGCTAATCCATTAGCTGATGTCGTAACAAGTTCATCACCTGAAATATCAATCGCAGTATACTGAAAATTAATTGAGTAAGTAGCAGTTCCAGCCCCTGTACACGTCACGTCAATTTGTTTCTCAACAGCAGGTGTTGAGCCTGGCGCAGTACCCATTTCACTACGTGCAACATCCCCTAAAGAAACGTTTAGTGCATTTCCATTATTAAACGAACACTTAAGCATACCGGGTCCGGGTGGTAAATCCGAACTATCTGTTACGTTAGTACAACCCATGGGAGTCGAATTGAACTTGTACATTTTTTGAGTGCTAGTATTTCTTAGCGCGTAACAGATATAAGGATATGGAGAGCCCGCCCCGTAGAGAGGTCCGGTCCAGGCTAGCTGTAAATCTTTCAGCTGCACACCGGCATTTATATACTGCGGGTTGTTCACCCATCCTGTTCGAGTGCCATCGCCAATTGTAGGGGAAAAAAATCCCACGAGAGAATACTGGCCAGATTCAGGGACTGCATTCCCTTCACCAATATCAAAAGAACAAATAGGTGCAGCAGTCCAACCGTAATCAATCTTGGAACTAATATTTTCATCTCTTGATGTTGCACAAACAGTTTTTGAATAATATTGATAACCATATGCTCCCGTCCATGTTGCAAGACTGGATTGGGACCATGCCCCCATAAACAATACGATAATAAAAGATACTAACTTAGAGTAACCGCTCAATTGCCTGAAATGCATATTGTGCCCTTCAAAAAAACTCGGCCATTAACGTTGCTGTTCCTGTAAACGCATCAGCTTGCAGTTCATAAGCAGGATTTTTCTCAAGCTCTACATCGAGCTTCGGAAGAGCATTAACATCCTCAATACCAAATGGAACATTTAAATCCTGAGGCTCTCCATTATTCATAAACTTCAACCACAACCCCGTCGAGCTTGATTCCATTGCGGCCGAATCCCCCGAAACTGGGGTTGCCTTGATGGTCATCTGAATGGTATTGCTGCTCGTCGCCCCTGGGCAGTCCAGCGTGTAATTTAACGGCCGAGTTATATGTCCCGTTGCCACCTTGTTAATACTCACGTTACCAAAAGTGATATTAATCACTTCTCCGTTATTAATCGTACAGGGTTTTCGGTTAATAAGCCTGCCAGTAAAATCAATGGACATGGTATCTCCAGTTTGTGATGCGAGCACCACGTTTACATGCAAAAGAAACAACACAGACGCAAGTGAAAATAAAAGCAACTTAATACCCCTCATACGAACTCCATTATCAGTGTTGCACTGGCCGTAATAGGTGCACCACCAACCAGGCCGCTTCCGTCACCTATTTGTACCAATTCCACCTGCAGTCCTGGTTGTTGGGAAGCGTCCACCGGGAATGCAGCATCAATATCCTGCTCCACGCCATCCACCAGAAGCTTTATTCCTAATTCCTGCCCGGGATTCTTGGCATTAATACTTACGGGTAACAGTTTATGCCCCTGGTATTCCACTGTCCCTCCAGCCACCGATTTCAGGGTCATTTGAGCATCACCTACAATGTCACCAGAACAGGTCATCATGGATGACAAAGTTTTTTGATAGGATCCATCAATTTTGGAACTTCCGTTAACGGTCGTAATTTCCACATCACCAAAATCTACCGTCAGCGTCTCACCTTTGTTAAAAGTACAGGAGCCATTTGCTACCACTGTCCCAGTAATATTGATGTTTAGCTTTACAGGATCATTCGCCTTCGCAAAAAATGTAAATGCGAACAATACCGAAGCCACCATGATGTGTAGCCAAAATTTCATTGTATTGCCTCTCATGGATACGCTATTTCGAATGTGGCTGTCGCCGTAAAGGCCCCGGCAGTGATGCTGTGCGCGGCAATAGCGGCCGGCTCGGCCTGGACATATCCCTTCAGCGCGATGACATTGTTACCGCTCGTCAAACTGAATACGGGGCTTGGCTTATTCAGCGCCAGCTGCTGTGGGTCTGCGCTATTGGTTTCGATACCGATGGCGATACCCTGCGTATCACCCGCATCTGGCGTTAATAAACCCGGCAAGGCCACGCTCTCGCTCCCCTTAAAGGTGACAGTGGCACTGCTGCCCAATGTCGTATCACAGTTAACCAGCGTAATACTGAACGGTTCACCCGGCGTGCGGTTGCTGTTATAGAAAAAGGTGCTTACCAGGTTACCAAAATCAAGTTGAATATCTGATGATGCTTCAGATAGCGTGCAGGGCTCTGAAACCAGCGCACCACTGATTTTGACATTATTATCCCCGGCAAAGGCATGAGGTATGAAAATAAGAAAACCCAACAGCCATAAAAAACGCGTCATCAATCGTACTCCAGAGAAAAATTCACCACTGCCTTATAGGGCCCCAAAATCAACTGTTCAGGGGTTCTCTCAGGCGTGACGTAAAACACGAGGTCGCTACTACCCGGAGTGAGAAACTGTGGCTTACTGCGTTCCCCTAAATGAATGTCATTCTGCCTGGCATCTGTGATACGTAGACCAATGCCTCGAGCCCCGGTTACCTGCACCAGTTCAGGGTTATAGCTATCAGCAGGAGCCAAAAACGTTAAGGTGGCGATGGGTTGGATAGCATCCCAGGAGCGACTGCCGGTGCGTCTGTCCGTAATTGAGCCCTGCATTCTTACGCAATATTTGAGGTGGAGGACTACAGGTACAGATGCTCCACGGTTACCGACTTTTTTTAGCAGCGATGCAGACACAGTACTGAGTGAAATCTCCTGTGATGCTGACTGCATTTCTAGTATGCATGCCCCCTCAACCATCATTCCTCCAACAATAAAAGGAACATCCCCGCTCACACTCTTTTCACCAGCCAGCGTCGTGGAGCTTACGATCAGCAGCAGAGATAACGACATGCATACTTTTTTCATCTGTTTAGCCCGCATGCGCAGATGTAAGATTGCAACTACTGCCACTGCAGCTGAAGACCAGCTTCGGGCGTCCGCCGTAATCATTTATGTAGGTAATAACCGGGTTGTTTCCCAGATTGTGAGTATCACCTTCTAACCGGGCGCTACTTTTAGGGGCGACCAGCAACGGCTTCACGCTTTTAAGCGGCTCACCCTTCAGCGATGGGGCAACCTCAACCACGGAAATGTAATACGGAGTCGGATTATTCACCGTGTAACCTTCTCCCTGGCGCGTCAGCGTCATTTGCTCCTGCCAGGGTTTGCTGTTCTGCTCCACCGCCAGCGATGCCGGACGATAGAACAGCTTGATGCGGGTTTGCAGCGCAATCTGCAAGGTATTCGGTTTGTCCGTCTTCGGCGGGATTTCACGCAGGTTAAAGAAGAAAAGCGTTTCTTTATCCTGCGCTAACAGGTTCATTGCAGGCGTAATCTGAATTTTTATCTGGCTTTTGCTGTTAGGTTCAATACGCTGTACCGGCGGAAGTGCCACCAGTGGATCGCTTATCTTGTTACCCTGAGCATCCTCTACCCACGCTTGTGCCAGATACGGCAGCTCACGGTTTTGGTTAGTCACCCCCAGGCTCACCGATTTATCGCCACCATTAACGACCGCGCGGGTGCGATCCAGCGCAAGTGCAGCATTCGCCTGTTGCGCGATCAAGGTAGTGAATGCCAACGCAAGCAAACAACTATTACGTTTTAACGTATTGCGAATCATGACTCTTTTCTCTTCAACAAATAGGATTATTTGATGCTGTCTGCCGTAGTGCACGGCAACAGCAATTTTTGACTCTCCAGGTCCGGGGGCAGTACTGCCGGGAGGTTAATGTGACACTTTTCTGAACCATCCCAACTCACGCTCATCACCTCACCAGGCTTTATTCCCGTCAGCCAAACGATACCGTCTTCGCTGACCAGCCCGGTCTGTTCCTTATCCTTGTTAGTCACCATGGCGCCGAATGGCGGCACGCTATTATTCGTCAGGCGCAATATCGCCATAGCCTTTTGACCGGCAATAATGCCGAACTTGCGATAGCCGATCGCGCCTTCCGTCAGCGTGCCCTGCACCACTGAACGGCTGGCGTCCACATCATCACCCAGTTCATCCATATCGATATTCATGCTGTTTCGGTAATAGCTACTCACATCTCCGACCACTGCCTTACCAAAAGCATTGGTATGGGTGTTGTTCCCACCTGTTTTAACGGGCACGCCACTTACACCATCGGCGTCCACCATCATGCGCGTGCCACCTGCGACCGACATACGGTGCAGAGCCGCACCGCGCGCTGTTGCCGTCATGCCACCGCGTACTGATAATCCCATCGAACTGTACTTATTGCCCTGCTGCGTCGCTGTGGCCGTTACTTCAGCTGCATCACCATCATGCGTAAGATAGCCGCTCCCCCCTATAACCCCGTTTTGATCGGAGTTGAGGCTTATCTGGTACGAGTTATCCTTGTCGATGCGATCGCTGTAAGATAAGGAATGACTCGCCCCATCCTGGCTGATCTGATTGCCATAATTGAAATAGCCAGATTCGCCCCATGGAACAGACAGACTCATGTAAGCACCACGATCGTCGGTGTCATTATTCGTAGTGCGAAACGCAGATATACTCAGACTAAGATTTTTAAAACTAGCAATATCAAAATAGTGCGAAAGCGACACGTTATACGTTGTGCTAGAGGGATGATCCCAATAGGTTTGACGGCTGTAGTCCAAATAAATACTCATGTTCAACGGCTTTATTTGTTGGTTAAACGTCACCGTATACATTTCTTTGCCGCTGCCACCGTTGTCGTTATCGTGGTACCGCGCATCCAGGTAGTCCGTCATGCTCATAAAACCGCGCTCAGAGAAGCGATACCCGGCAAAGGTCACCTGGCTATCAGTGCTGTCAAATCGCTTGGAGTAGCTTACTTTGTACGACCCACCCTGCCGGGACTCCTGCTGCGGCAGACGAGCTCGAGATTCAGTTGCATCAATAGATATTGCCCCGAGAGCCAATAAATCTCGCCCGATCCCTATCGATATCGCGTTGTAGTCACCGGCAACCAGCGCGCCGCCATAAAGTGACCAACCGTTGTTGACCCCCCAGGAGAATTCTCCTGTACCGAATATCGGACCATCACTGTGATGATCAAAATCTGAAGGTTTCCCTGCTGCTAATTTGTATCGAACCATCCCAGGGCGAGTCAGATAGGGAATCGTCGACGTATTAATCTGATAGGTCTGTACAGAGCCATCCTGTTCAGTAATTTTGACGTCAAGCGTGCCGGACACAGCATTATTCAGATCCTGGATACGAAAAGGTCCGGCTGCCACCGTAGTTTCATTGAGCACACGCCCCTGTTGGCTGATCGTCACTTTGGCGTTTGTTTTCGCCAGCCCCGTAACCTCAGGAGCGTAGCCACGCAGGTTCGGCGGCAACATATTGTCGCTGGACACCAGGCTCACGCCGGTAAAACGGAAGCTGTCAAACATATCGGAGGTGAGGTAGTCTTCACCCAATGTCATTTTTGCCCGCATAGAGGGCACCGCCCGGTATAAGTAATAGCGGTTCCATTCAAAATTTTGCGTATTGCTTGCTACGTTCCCTGAATGTTTATCCATCTGACCTTGCCAGTCTGCGCGAAAACGCCATGCGCCAACGTTCATCCCAGTGGTTCCATTACCGCTGAGAGTCTTGCTTTCTTCAGTATTGCCACTTTCTTTCTGACGTATAGACTGGCCGTTCAAATTATAGTCAAACAGAATGCCTGCAACCCCTTCATCCCAGCGTGAAGGTGGGTCCCAGTTCTCGGCCACGTAATCAAGGTAGGCCTGAGGTAGGTTAATAAAAAGCGTATTGCTGGCCATGTCAGTCCGCATAACCATCCCCTGAAGTGAAGTCGGGTCGAGACATTCACCGTTATGCCACCAGGATAAGTTTTTACTTGCTGCCGTGGTTAGCCCAAACTGAGTAACAATGTCATTAGTCAGGCACGCTTCGCTTCCATTTTTATCATTGTCTGGAACCAAAAATGTGATTTGCTGTTCGGGCAATGAGCTTTTATTAATTTGAATTGATAATGCGTATGTGCCGGGCATAACGTAACCCGCTCGCGAGAACTGGCTTAAATCGATATGGCCACGATCCTGCACATCCAGAACGTCAGTATTAAACTGAATGGTTTTTTCTTCAGCATATGCGTATCTGGCAAATACGGTAATTAACACGCTGGCGATAATTGACCGACGAGATATCTGTATTTTATACACTAACATCACCTTAAATCAGTCAAAAATAATCAAGGTTCATGCGCACAACGGTGGCATAAAAGCCAGGATGCAGTATTTCCCCATTACCCGTTAATGTAAGGGTGTAGTCCAGGGTATTTATTTTAGCCATCGACTGATTAATATAAGATGGTTCACCCGGTTTAATACGCACCCCGTTTTCATCTTTAATACGTATGCCTACACCTTGCGTATTTCCCAGAACATGGAATGTTTCACGATCGTCATTGGGACCATTAAAAGTTATGTAAAAACGGTGATCATCTAATTGTGTTGAGCATCCCACCAGATGAATTCTGAGCAACGTGTTTCCGGCTTCACCATTCTGCATTAATTGGCCTACAGACACGGTTTTCATCACGATTATCTGTTTCGTCGATGCCATATCTATTGAGCAAGAGCTCTCATAAATACTGCCTGACACGCTAACACGCCCGAGTTCGGAAGCGTGACATACGAAAGAAAACAAAAAAAGCACACCAACAGCAAAGCACTGGCGAAGAACTACGGCTGTCAACATAGGCCCTCACAATTCCATGAATAGATGTCTACCCTTTCGGGTAGACAGTATTTACTTACTCGTAGGTCATCATGAAGTTAGCGATAGCGCCAAAGTTTCCTGGGACGACGGCGTCAGAAGCAGTTGACCCCTGTACGTAGGCCAGGAATTGCAGATCATTGTCACCATCATTCATGGCTGCGAGAGCTGATTTGGTACTCGGCTTAATCACTTTGCCACCCATATCGGCAATCACTACACCCACACCAGCTGCCTGACCGGTAACAGCAAAAGCACCGTCCAGACCATCAGTTTTATCCCCAGCCAGGCCGTTGAAAGTGATGGACGCTTTATTCGCCGTTGCGGAATCACAGTCATGAAGTTGGATATCAAAGCTTACCGGCGTAGATTTACCACCTTCAGAGAGCTGATTTTTAGAAATTGCACCCAGCTGAATTGTCTGATCGAGGCTTTTTGCATCGATAGAACATGGCGCATCAATAACAGAACCAAGGAATGTAATTTTACCGTGTCCCTGATCGGTTGACGCCGCATGAGCACCTGCGGCCATTAAGGAAGAGAGTGCCATTGCCAGCAGTATTTTTTTTGCGTTCATTACATAAATCCTGTTTTAAAATTTATATTTTCCAATTATGATGAGTATCAAGTTGAACAAATTCACATTAACAACACGTCTAGATAAACTTCACAACATTGATACTGATACCTTCAAATGACTAACGTCATCAGACGGAAATCATTCTATAAAAAAGCGTGGATTGTCTGAAGAAGATAAAGCGTACACTTTTGGAATCGTTGTTGTTGGATTGTTAAAAATAAACAATTAAAATATCATTGTTGACGTCCGTTTATATTCAGCCATAATTCCCCCCCTAAAAAAGTACCATCTTGCAGCAAACCCTCGGCCTTCAGCGTTGTCATGAATGCCTGAGCCATTTGCTGCTATCATAAGTACTGATTCTTACTGCTATCGTTAGTACTGCTTCGATACCGAAGGGTGACACAATGTCAACGAAACCAAAATCAATAAATGAGCATACAAAAACCATCGCAACAGAAGGGAGCATATCACCGGTGATTTCGCCTGATGCCCTCCCCTTACAAAGTTATATGGCATTAGATGCGATCACATTTCCAGGCGGGGCATTACGCAAAATTCATGATGCATTACTGCCGTTTTCAACACCTTATGAATCAACATCCAACCGGACCAGGATTAAGTCGCAAAAAACTACGAACACACTTTGGCTCGTGAGCAATGGTTCTGTATCCATTCACAGATCCTATGATGACCTGAAAGTATCAGTAACAGCAGGCCCCATTGTTGCAGGCCTTGGAGACTTATTTGAACCCCTTGGCCGTTACTACTTTCGAGCTTCGCGGAGTTCGAAGGTTTCATGCATGCCAAGTGAATATGCCAAATCAATTATTACCGAGCAGCAACTCTGGCAGGATGTCGCAGAAGTACTCGCCTTTACAGTTCATATGATGGTCTACCGGGACGAACATTTGGTGAGTAAAACTTCTTACTCCATAATTCGAGCCAAACTGCTTGAGTACATGAAAAAACAAGAGGTAAGTGATTTAAGTCGAACCGGTATTGTGGCCTATATTCAGGAAACGACGCACCTGTCGCGCAGTTTGATTTATAACATCATTTCGCAACTGGCTGAGGGTGGATACATCAAGACCAGAAACGGTAAACTCGTCGAAATCACAAAGCAACTCCCCAAAAGTTTCTAACAAAAGAAGGGCCACAATGGCCCTTCATGATTCAATTTACTTTATGAGCACTCTCGACTGACTGGTAGTAATCGTACCATTGCTGCTGCAACCATGTTGTTGTTGCTTGTTGAGGATACACTTTATTTATCTGCACCATATTTTTAAACACTCTTAAATCATTCCTGTGCATAAGATACTTTTTACCCCATTCAACGTAACTTATTAATAATTCAGGTTGATGCGTCTGATAGTATTTGAGTAGCATGGATGTATGCGAGTCGTATTGCCAGCGGTCCCATTGAGCCCATGGATTCAATACGTTAGATGCTGCTGTAAAATCCTGCATTTTGTTACGCTCAAATTCCGTAAGCGCCATGCCCGTACGAAACCCAGTTAGCATAAAGAGGACACCCATAACGCCAACTAATAGCAATGCTATTCCATATCGATTACTATTTTTCTTCCGTTTGCTACATTTTTCTGATGTTACCAGACGGCAAATCAGCAATAAAAGCATCCAGTGCGGTGTAGAAAGCAGTAATGGATACTCGACCATCATATGAAACGTTATCGGTAAAGCTAACCCCCACAGCGCAATTCGTGATGGCGAGTTTCTGCGTAAAAGATAGAAATAGCCCACAATTATAAAAACCATCCCTGTAATAGCCAGCACCCCACCCTCTGCCCATTCAAATAAAAATTCATTGTGGGCATTATCGACTCCGTCAAAAAGATAATCAAAATGGTGGAGTGCGAACCTCGAAAGATGAAACTCATAACCTCCATACCCCCAGCCACTCAAAGGATGCCGCTGAATCATCGATAAGGTTATAGTAATTATTCTCCACCGTTCAGCGTTCGACCCCATTTTGTCAACCGAGCCAACAAACCGTAAAAAGTGCTCAGCGAACCCTAAATTCTTTAATATATGAATGGTTAATAACGTCCCTATCACTAACATGATATAGACAATAAAGACACCTTTTACCTTTGGGCGATGACGGGCTAGCAAAATCAAGGCTAAATAAAGAATGATGCCATACATTCCAGCTCTGGATTGTAAGATCTCTAAAATTGCCGTAAAAACAACCGTTGCGAACAGAAGTAAAAAGCAAGACCGCTTTGTTTTTGCCTGAAACAATAGCCACAAGGTACACGCATAACCCGTGGCAACAAAACTCGCCAACACATTAACTTGTTGAAAGATACCGTAAGGCCGTGTACCCGGTATGAACTCCATGAAATTATCTGGTGAGGCGATCAGTAACTGCCAAAAACCAAGATACGCCTGAATCAGTGCACTTATGACAAATACGATAATCAATCGGATTTTCATCGAGAATCGGATTGGAATTTGCAGTAGCGCCAGGTAAAAAAGCACACCACCCCAGAGACCAGCAAATCTCGGCAACGCGAATATCATCACATCTTTATCACTCCACAATAATGGAAGCGACATTAAACACGCACCGATAATGAAAAAGGCTAAAGCCTCATTTGTCTTTATTTTTTTACGCAACAATATGCAATAACCAGATGCCAGAATTATAAATAACATCACTCCCCAGCAAATTATATTATGCGGTAATCTGAGCCCATCTCCGCCCATGTTAGGAACATAAACTAACAGCGCTGCAAGGAAATATACAGCCAGAATAAAAAATAGAAAAAATGATGGATTAATATATTGACGATAAAAGGGCTTCATTTAGCATGGCCAAATTTTTATTAAACTGTTTTTATATTTTACACTTGCACCCAGCACTCTTACATCTACTATATCGTCCAAAAATGGAAAATATACCTATGGATATTGTTTTGTAAAATAAAAAAATGCCAGACGCAGAGTGCTCCGCGAATTTTGTTCTGCCCCGTTCGCAAGTACCCCCTTTCAGCGCCATTTTGAGCCGGCGGTACCCGGCCAGTGCTCAATGACCTCGATTAGCTTGCGAACTGCATTTTTATAGGTTTAACGACCAGGATTATTACTAAACTCTCGGTCCAGGAAAAGCAGAAACTCCTTTCCCGAGCGCAGGTTAAGTTTTGCAGCTGCACTCGCCGTTTGATGATACACCGTTTTTTCACTTAAACCGATTCTACGCGCTATGTTTTTAATCGAGTTTCTCGAGCTGTAGTATTGAGCAAACAAGCGCTCGCCATCAGTCAGTGCAACCAGTCTTCTACACTCGTGAATACGTTCCAGCACGGTTTTCAGGCTATACCCAGTATACATTTGATTTTTCAACACCGTGAGAGGTGAATCAAGTGAAATGACATTTAAGGGAAATAGTATCTTTGAACCAATATCATCACCTCCCAGCAGAATAACTCGGCGAAAAGATACTAAATCCCTGGTATATATTTCGTATAAAATATCTATAAGTGCACTGAAAGATTCAGTATCAATCACGCAGGTATTTTCTTTTAAATCAAGCTCATCGTAAATAGAATGGAGCGCAAGCCGCAGGAAATTATTTTTCGTAAGTACAACCAATGACATAAAGCCTCTCAACACCCGACCAGCACAAAAAAACTTCGGAAACTTGTAAAAGTAAGCGATTCAAAATAAAAAAGAGCCCTTTCATTTATAAAAAATCTTTGCGCCGCGCAACATATCAGGTATAAGAATTTATTCTTTACGCTGTTTTTACCGCCAGGTTTCCTCATAGACCCGCCGAGAATATACGTACATAAACGTTAATAACAGGGCGAAATTTGTTTATAAATAGACATTATGTTATTCGCCGACTCAACATCAAAACAAATAGTTAACAAATGCAGGGCGATGTTCCGCAACACAGGCTAACTTTCGAAGAAAGTCTCGATCGTAGAAGCTGCTACGTAAATGAAGAGCTGGGTTGGCTTGAGTCTGGATCCAGGTTTCACGAACGGTCAACGAGTGAGCGATATTAATTCGATGGGATTCTATAAAGGATGGTCTGCTTTTCGTGAAACACACCAGTAATGGTCACTCTTCCCCTCTGGTTGGATGAGGCGAATCAAAGGCTCAATGATATACTGGACGGATGCTGGAAAATATCAAAGGTGCTTACAGCCTTTCTCACTCTCGCAGGCGAGGTTTCCGGCAGTGAATGTTACGACTCACTTTGCCACTGCGCGCAAAGCTACAGGGCTGGTCCGGGAAATGCCTCACCGTCCTTTCAGGAGCTTCGCGTTAGTCTGCCCGGCCAGATGCGAAACAACCTGATTGAGTTCGCCCGGCACCATCTGAGGCATATCTCTCGCGAGAAGTGCGAGAAATATCGTGACACAAGGGGCTGTGAGTGGGCTATAATTTCGAGCTAATTTCGAATGATTTTGAAATACTGCCTGTAACGCTATGAATTACAAGGCAAAATAAGCAATGAATATAAGGATTAAAGCTATGGGTTTTCTTTCCGGTAAGCGCATTCTGGTGACTGGCGTTGCCAGCAAACTGTCCATCGCATACGGCATCGCACAGGCAATGCATCGCGAAGGCGCTGAGCTGGCGTTCACCTATCAGAACGACAAGCTGAAAGGCCGTGTTGAAGAGTTTGCCGCGCAGCTGGGTTCCAGCATCGTTCTGGAATGCGACGTTGCACAAGACGAAAGCATCGACGGGATGTTTGCTGAACTGGCAAAAGCATGGCCGAAATTCGACGGTTTCGTTCACTCCATCGGCTTCGCTCCTGGCGACCAGCTGGACGGCGACTACGTAAACGCGGTTACCCGTGATGGCTTTAAAATCGCTCACGACATCAGCTCCTACAGCTTCGTTGCGATGGCAAAATCCTGCCGCGCGATGCTGAACCCGGGCGCAGCTCTGCTGACCCTGTCCTACCTTGGCGCTGAACGTGCTATCCCTAACTACAACGTTATGGGCCTGGCGAAAGCCTCTCTGGAAGCCAACGTACGCTACATGGCGAACGCAATGGGTCCTGAAGGCGTGCGCGTTAACGCCATCTCTGCAGGTCCTATCCGCACCCTGGCAGCTTCCGGTATTAAAGATTTCCGTAAAATGCTGGCTCACTGCGAAGCGGTTACCCCGATTCGTCGTACCGTTACCATTGAAGATGTGGGTAACTCTGCAGCATTCCTGTGCTCTGACCTTTCCGCGGGTATTTCCGGCGAAGTGGTTCACGTTGACGGCGGCTTCAACATCGCTGCAATGAACGAGCTGGAAATTAAATAAGCTGTGACTCTCTTCCCGCACGGGAAGAGAGGTTTCCCCCCGCCCTATCCCTTCGTTATTCCGTTCTGCTATTTGTTATCACCTAACAATATTTTTCCCTTTATCTGCCTTACGCCAGGATATTGATCGCCATTTTGAGATCAAGGAACGCACATGGAACAACGCCGTTTTTCCGGCAAAGGCCACTGGTATCACGAGACCCAGTCAAACCACGCGCAGACTGATGTTCTGCCCCTGGTGCCCGAAGCCGCTAACGTCGACGATCGTTTTTTGCTCGATTTAGCCTTGCCTGATGAGATTGTCGCCGCCTGTTCTGGCTGGCTTGCTCCTGCCAGAGCCTTATGCCACCAGCTGTTTCCGCTCTCGATTCCCGTGAACCGCCTGCATACGCTCAGCGCCTACGATCGGCTCAGTACCGCGCTAACCGTCGCACAGGCCTGCGGCGTTCAGCGGCTCTGTAACCACTATGCCGCCCTCCTCGCCCCGCTTCCCGGCCCGGACTCCTCGCGCGAAAGCAACCGACGTCTGGCGCAAATTACGCAGTATGCCCGCCAGCTTTCCAGCTCTCCTGATGTGATCGATGATAAAGCCCGCAACCAGCTTGACGAGGTGGGCCTGTCCACGTACGACATCGTGGTAATTAACCAGATTATCGGCTTTATCGGTTTTCAGGCGCGCGTGGTCGCAATTTTTCAGGCCCTGCTGGGACATCCTGTTCGCTGGTTGCCGGGACATCATATTCAGCCGCACACGCTCCCCGCGAGCCACGATGCGTGGACGCCGCTTTTACCTGTCGTTGAGCTGCGCTATGCGAATGCGCATCAGCTTGAGTCCTTGTCCCGCTGGCAGGCTGAACCCGCGCTTGAGGCGTTGACGCCGGTTCTTTGTCATGAGCCGACGCTGCTCGACCTGACCGGCGAAATCCTGTTAAACACTCGCGAAGAGATCACGATGACGTCTCCCGCACTTTCAGCGGCGCTCGAACTGCTGACACGCTCTCCGGACCGCTTCAGCGCCGCGCAGTTTACCCCGATCACGGATCAAGGGCTCACGGGCGAACAAGCCATCACGCTGCTTACCCGGAGTGCGTTTGATGGCTGGCTTAATCGTCTGAAAGTCGCGTTTGGTAAAGAGGAATAACCACACTCATTACCCAAAGACCGCTTGCTGAGACAGTGAGAATCGCGTAAAACTGTCAGCCGCTCAATGGCTACGAAAATAGAACATTATGTTTCAGGACAACCCGCTGCTAGCGCAGCTTAAACAGCAACTGCATTCCCAGACGCCGCGTGCAGAAGGGGTCGTAAAAGCCACGGAAAAGGGCTTTGGCTTCCTTGAGGTTGACGCGCAGAAAAGCTACTTCATTCCGCCTCCGCAGATGAAGAAAGTGATGCATGGCGATCGCGTCATGGCCGTCATTCATACCGAGAAGGACCGCGAGTCTGCCGAGCCGGAAGAACTGATCGAACCGTTCCTGACCCGTTTTGTGGGTAAGGTACAGAGAAAAGACGATCGTCTTTCTATCGTGCCGGATCATCCCCTGCTGAAAGAGGCTATTCCCTGCCGCGCCGCCCGTGGCGTTGAGCATGATTTTAAAGAAGGTGACTGGGCCGTAGCAGAAATGCGCCGTCATCCTCTGAAAGGCGATCGCGGTTTTTATTCTGAATTGACCCAGTTCATTACCTTTGGCGCCGACCATTTCGTGCCATGGTGGGTCACGCTGGCACGCCATAATCTTGAAAAAGAAGCGCCGAACGGCGTAGCGACCGAGATGCAGGATGAGGGTCTGACCCGTCGCGATCTCACCGCGCTGGAGTTTGTCACCATCGACAGCGCCAGCACAGAAGATATGGATGACGCGCTGTACGCTGAAGAGAGCGCCGACGGCAAACTGCATCTGACCGTTGCCATTGCCGATCCCACCGCATGGATTGCCGAGGGCAGCAAGCTGGATGACGCGGCGAAAATCCGTGCCTTCACCAACTACCTGCCGGGCTTCAATATTCCGATGCTGCCGCGCGAATTGTCAGACGATCTCTGCTCGCTGCGTCCAAATGAAGTGCGCCCGGTCCTTGCCTGCCGCATGACTATCGCCGCAGATGGCGCGATTGAAGACGATATCGAGTTCTTCGCCGCCACTATCGAGTCGAAAGCCAAGCTGGCCTACGATAACGTCTCCGACTGGCTGGAAAATACCGGTAGCTGGAAACCTGAATCAGACGCCATTGCCGGGCAGATCCTTCTGCTGCATCGCATCTGCCTGAACCGCGGCGAGTGGCGTAAAACCCACGCGCTGGTGTTCAAAGACCGCCCGGATTATCGCTTTGTTCTGGGCGAGAAAGGCGAAGTGCTGGACATCGTGGCCGAACCGCGACGCATTGCAAACCGCATCGTTGAAGAGGCGATGATTTCCGCCAACATCTGTGCCGCACGCGTGCTGCGCGACAAACTGGGCTTTGGCATTTACAACGTTCACACCGGGTTTGACCCGGCGAATACCGAAGCGCTGGCGGCCCTGCTGAAGAATCACGATGTGCACGTTGATCCGGAAGAAGTGCTGACGCTGCCGGGCTTCTGCAAGCTTCGCCGCGAACTGGACGCGCAACCGTCAGGCTTCCTGGACAGCCGCATTCGTCGCTTCCAGTCCTTCGCTGAAATCAGCACCGAGCCTGGGCCGCACTTTGGTCTTGGCCTCGAAGCTTACGCCACCTGGACATCGCCGATCCGTAAGTATGGCGATATGGTTAACCACCGTCTGCTGAAAGCAATTATCAAAGGTGAAACCATTGCCCGTCCTCAGGAGGACACCACGCAGCAAATGGCCGATCGTCGCCGTCTGAACCGCATGGCGGAACGTGACGTTGGGGACTGGCTGTACGCACGCTTCCTGCAGGATAAAGCCGGTACGGATACCCGTTTCGCCGCAGAGATCATCGATATCAGTCGCGGGGGCATGCGCGTCCGCCTGGTCGATAACGGTGCTGTCGCGTTTATTCCTGCGCCGTTCCTGCATGCGGTTCGCGACGAAATGGTCTGTAGTCAGGAAAACGGTACCGTGCAAATCAAAGGTGAAACAGTTTACAAAGTCACCGACGTGATTGACGTTAATATCGCCGAAGTCCGCATGGAAACCCGCAGTATTATCGCGCGTCCTGTCGCCTGATAACCGCTTCAATTGTCGGTCTTTTCGTTTCGGAAGGGCCGACAATTTTTATTTTTATCCCCGCCACAAAATCATTATTTTTCCTTACTATTTTCAGTATCCCTTCGCCCAAAACCGCCAGAATTATCTACAGTAAAAGAGTGTTGTTATATTCGGTTGCGTGAATTTTTATACGCTCAGTATCCTTTTTAACCTGACTCGTTTTATTATAAGAAAGCAGGGAAAAACAACAGCTTCACTTCGGTTTTGCCGCTGTTTCTCAACGGAAAAGTCGACAACAAATGAATAATTTGTGCGCTAATGAACAGCTGCGGGAGAAAACATGATGGACGATCTGGAGCAGAATTTGCTGTTTCGCTACATGGGGACCCACAGCCCGTGGTGGCGCTTGTCAGCTGACAGCAACGCTCTGCACCTTTCCACCAGCGAAAATGCCGATGTCACTCAGGTCGTGGCGCTGGACGATGAACAGGCCGATCTCATCCGTCATTTAACCGTTATTACCTCCAGCATTTCCATGTCGCTCTCCCTGTACGGAGAAGATGTCCCGGTGCATCTTGTGGGCCGCAAAATTACCCGTAACGAGTGGGCCGGAACCGCTTCCGCCTGGAACGATACGCCCTCCGTGGCGCGCGATCTGGCTCAAGGGCTCTCTTTTGCGGAACAGGTTGTCTCTGAGGCCAACTCCGTGATTGTTATTCTCGATCGGCACGGCAACATCCAGCGTTTTAACCGGCTTAGCGAAGAGTATACCGGCCTGAAAGAGCAGGAAGTGATTGGCCAGAACGTGTTTAAGCTGTTTATGAGCCGCAGCGAAGCGGCCGCTTCAAAGCGCAATATTACCGGTTTTTTTCGCAACGGCAGCTCCTACGAAGTCGAACGCTGGATCAAAACGCGTAAAGGGCAGCGGCTGTTTCTGTTCAGAAACAAATTCGTTCACAGCGGCAGCGGTAAAAATGAAATTTTCCTTATCTGTTCCGGGACCGATATTACCGAGGAGCGCCGCGCTCAGGAGCGGCTGCGCGTGCTGGCCAATACCGATACCATCACCGGCTTGCCAAACCGCAATGCGATCCACGATCTGATTTCTGACGCCATCGCCAACCGCGGCGACACACAGGTAGGCGTGGTGTATCTCGATCTGGATAACTTTAAAAAGGTCAACGACGCTTACGGGCATATGTTTGGCGATCAGCTGTTACAGGCTGTCGCCCTCGCCATTTTGAGCTGTCTGGATGAGGAACAGGTGCTGGCGCGACTGGGCGGTGATGAGTTTATCGTCATGGCCACCAATACCTCACAGGGCTCTCTGGAGGCGATGGCGTCGCGCATTTTAACCCGTCTGCGCCAGCCGTTCCGAATCGGTCTGATTGAGATTTATACCGGCTGCTCTCTGGGTATCGCCCTCGCCCCACAGCATGGTAGCGACCGGGAAAGCGTCATTCGTAACGCCGATACCGCCATGTACACCGCCAAAGAGAATGGCCGGGGCAAATTCTGCGTCTTCTCGCCCGAGATGAACCAGCGCGTATTTGAGTATCTCTGGCTGGATACCAACCTGCGTAAAGCACTGGATAACGATCAGCTTCTAATCCACTATCAGCCCAAAATAACCTGGCGTGGGGAAGTCAGAAGTCTTGAAGCACTGGTCCGCTGGCAATCACCAGAACGCGGTCTGATCCCGCCGCTGGAGTTTATCTCTTATGCCGAGGAGTCGGGGCTGATTGTGCCGCTGGGGCGCTGGGTGATGCTCGATGTGGTTCGCCAGGTGGCAAAATGGCGCGATAAGGGAATTAACCTGCGCGTGGCGGTGAACGTCTCTGCACGACAGCTGGCCGACCAGACTATCTTCAGCGACTTAAAGCAGGCGCTGAAGGATCTAAATTTTGAATACTGCCCGGTCGACGTCGAGTTGACCGAAAGCTGTCTTATCGAGAACGAAGAGCTGGCGCTCTCCGTGATCCAGCAGTTCAGCAGACTCGGGGCGCAAATTCATCTGGATGATTTTGGCACCGGCTACTCTTCTCTTTCGCAGCTCGCCCGCTTCCCTATCGACGCCATTAAACTCGATCAATCCTTTGTCAGGGACATTCATAAGCAGTCTATTTCCCAGTCACTGGTGCGCGCTATTGTCGCGGTGGCGCAGGCGTTAAATCTGCAGGTAATTGCCGAAGGTGTGGAAAATGCAAAAGAAGACGCCTTTCTGACCAAGAACGGCGTCAACGAGCGGCAGGGTTTTCTGTTTGCTAAGCCGATGCCCGCTGCCGCATTCGAGCGGTGGCTAAAACGATATCAAGCGCGAAATCAACGTTAACTGGCTTTACGCAGGCCCGCCGCGTGATGGCGGTTTTGCAGCGTGACCAGGCGCTCCATGTAGGCGATATCTTTCTGCTCCAGGCAGAAAGCAGCATCCACCCAGTCTTCCGTGATATCCATCAGTTCACTGCGGGGCAATTGCAGAACGCGGGTACGGGCGCGCAGCATCGCCCTTACGCCGTTCAGTTTTGGCCGCAACGTATCGATGAAGGTTCGGGTGGAGACATAGCTTTGTCCGGGTTCAAACAGGACATCCACCAGCCCATGCTGTTCGTACCATTCAGCCGTATGGGATTCCCCTTTGTAGATGAGTTCTTCCGCCAGCTTCATGCCCGAACGGCGTGCGACCAGGGAATATCCTCCCATACCCGGAAACAGGTTGAAGGCTATCTCCGGGAAACCTAAACGGGCATCGCGCTGAGCCAGGACGAAATGGTGCGCCAGAGCGGCCTCAAAACCACCTCCTAACGCACTGCCCTCGACCATTGCCAGAGTGATGGCTCCCGTATCAAACCCTCGTGAGGCCGCATGGACGCAATCAACGCAGGCGCGCGCGTACGCCCGCAACGCTTCCCGACGTCCGTTCTGAATGCACTCGACGAAGAACTGTAAGTCACCGCCCACATTGTACATCTCCGGAACCAGCGATCCGGTTACCCAAAAATCAACCGCAAAGCCAGACTGGCGAACCAGCCATGAAAAGTTCATGATCTCCTCAATTAACGCATGGTTAAAGCAAGGTCGCGGCTGAGCCCGCAGCATCATCCAGACGGTGTGACGCTCCGCCTCGTAATAACCCGACAGCTGCGTGAACCGTTCAGTGTCGGTAAACAGTGTACAGGTAGGCTGATTGATAACTGTCATAGTCTAATTCCTCTTATAAAAAAGCGCCTTGCGCGCAGTTTTAGACTAATCCACTCATTAAGCCTGCTGCATGAGGGGGAATAAATTTATCACTTACGTTTATGTAATTTAGTTATTGCATTTTTTCCCTTCTCTTTTGACCCTAATTTCTGCATCATTGAAAATATTAACTTTTCGCGCCTGGAGTGAGATTATGTCGACTATTGACGCACAAGCTGTAGCACAACGAATTGATACCGTGCTGGATATCCTGGTGGCAGGCGATTACCACTCTGCTATCCGTAATCTCGAGATCCTGAAGTCTGAACTTCTCGCTCAGAATGGCGCTGACAATACGCCTGAAAACGGACAGCCAAAAGCGCCGTGGGAAGTTTAACCCCACCGTCTCCGACCTCGTTTCGCTTTATTAAATGGATGCTATGAATTCCCGACAACAACTCATTTTGCAGATGGTCATCGATCAGGGACGCGTAAGCGTAGTCGATCTCGCTAAAACCACTGGCGTTTCTGAAGTCACCATCCGTCAGGATCTTAATCTGCTGGAAAAACAGAGCTACCTGCGTCGCGCGCACGGATATGCTGTCCCGCTGGACAGTGATGACGTTGAGACGCGCATGATGAACAACTACGCGCTCAAACGTGAACTGGCGGAATTTGCCGCGTCCCTGGTGAACAACGGCGAGACCGTCTTTATTGAAAACGGCAGCAGTAATGCCCTTCTGGCGCGCACGCTTGCCGATCAAAAAGACGTGACCATCATCACCGTCAGCAGCTATATCGCACATTTGCTCAAAGAGACGCGCTGCGAGGTGATACTGCTCGGCGGAATTTACCAGAAAAAAAGCGAAAGCATGGTAGGCCCGCTGACCCGTCAGTACGTCCAGCAGGTTCATTTCAGCAAGGCCTTTATTGGGATTGACGGCTGGCAGCCGGAGACAGGTTTTACCGGCCGGGATATGATGCGCTCCGACGTGGTGAATGCCGTGCTGGAAAAAGAGTGTGAAGCCATTGTGCTCACAGACAGCTCTAAATTTGGCGCCGTTCACCCTTACACGATGGGCCCCGTTTCACGCTTTAGCCGTGTGATTACCGACGAGCGGTTGAGCGACGCGCACCGTAATAAACTGGAAGACAGTGGTCTGATCGTCAATATTATTAAAACCAGCGCCTGACTCCCCTCCGCGCCCGAACTTCGGGCGCATACGCCCTTCTTTCTCTGAGATGATTCTTAACCCTGCTTTAAGAGTTTTTACCTGTTTAACCTGCATTAAAGTCGTAAAATTACTGTTAGCGATATAACAGGAAGTGACTATCACCTGCGTGATGAAGTAACGCCTGCGCGACCAGCTTTCACGGGAAAAAGAATTAAGTATTCGATTCGTCTATACTTAATGCGTACATCTTTCCGTGAATCGATAATTCAGGAGAAAGTATTATGACCTTAACCAGCAAAAAATTAGCCGCCGCTGTTCTGGCAATCACTGTAGCAATGTCCCTGAGCGCGTGCTCTAACTGGTCTAAACGCGACCGTAACACCGCTATTGGTGCCGGTGCCGGTGCTCTCGGTGGTGCAGTATTAACGGATGGTAGTACGCTGGGTACATTAGGTGGCGCTGCTGTCGGTGGTATTATCGGTCACCAGGTTGGCAAATAATAATTATCCAAGCCTTCCCCGGTAATGCGATATTTAAACGCATTTCAGGTCTGACATACGCACGTATATAACACGAGCCACGGCATTTGCCGTGGCTCATTTATTTTAGCCGCCTGCCAGTTTGACTTTCATACCTTTGGCTTCCAGCAGAGATTTAATTAAATCACGTTTATCACCCTGGATTTCAATAATGCCGTCTTTCACGGCACCGCCGCAGCCACATTTCTTTTTCAGTTCGGCTGCCAGCGCTGTCAGTTCAGCATCATCAAGGTCAATGCCGGAGATAAGACAAACCCCTTTTCCTTTTCGTCCACTGGTCTGGCGCTGGATCCGAACAATGCCGTCCCCCTTTGGACGTTCCACTTTCGCTTTCGGTTCGTCAATACGCCCGCTATCGGTTGAATAGACCAGGCGGCTGTTGGAATCGGTCATTACGCCCCCTTCTTCAGCGATGCGTTAATAGCCTTAAGCGTCTCAGCCGGGTTTGCAGACTGCGTCACCGGACGCCCAATGACCATGTAGTCAACGCCTGCAGCCAGCGCCTGCTCAGGCGTCATAATGCGGCGCTGATCGCCCACGTCGCTGCCTGCAGGACGGATACCCGGCGTGACGAGTTTAAAATCCTTGCCCAGCGCTGATTTGAAACGTACCGCTTCCTGCGCGGAGCAGACGACGCCATCCAGGCCGCAATGCTGGGTCAGACGCGCGAGGCGCTCAGCGTGCTCTGCTGGTGACAGCGTCACACCCAGGTCGCGTAAATCGTTTTCGTCCATACTGGTCAGCACGGTGACCGCAATCAGCAACGGTGCATCTTTACCGAACGGCAGGAGCGCCTCACGGGCAGCGGTCATCATTCTTGCCCCACCCGACGCGTGGACATTAACCATCCATACGCCCAGTTCTGCGGCTGCGGCAACGGCGTGCGCCGTGGTATTCGGGATATCATGGAATTTCAGATCGAGGAAAACGTCAAAGCCGCGCTGCTGCAGATCGCGAACGATTTGCGGTCCAAACAGCGTGAACATCTCTTTGCCAACTTTCAGACGGCAGTCGCGAGGGTCAATGCCGTCGACAAACGCCAGTGCAGCGTCACGCTTATTGTAATCAAGCGCAACAACAACAGGAGAATCCGTAATTACTCGGGAAGTGGAGGATGTAACAGACGTCATGACCAGCCCTTTTCGTCTATGGGCGCGCAGCGGCGCGGAACAGATAAACGGCCAGCATTCTACCTGCCGACGCCGCAAATTGACAGGATCCATTTATTTCCCTGACAGGCCAGCAAACCGCACCGTGTTGAGAAAGCGTTAAAAGCCATCAGTATGTTGTAACTAAAATAAAGGCTTTTAAAAAATTACTGCCCGTCCAGGCCACGGATTGGCTTGATAGTGGACCAGGCGCGGCAGGAAGGACAGTGCCAGTAGAGCGTATACGCGGTAAAACCACACTTCTGACAACGATAGCGTGGCTTGCTGCGCACCTGCTCGCCAACCATATCGCGCAGCACCATCAGGCTCTCTTTGGCGCGCCCTTCTTCCGCGTCGTTAAGGTGGTAATCCATCAGCTTATGGAAGACCCGCATGGTCGGATGACGCTGCAGCTGACGCGTAATGTAAACCTGCGCGGTGTCGCTTCCCTCATACTTCTCCACGACGTCTGAGAGCATCAGTTCAGCGGTGGCACCGGTGTTCTCTTCCACGCAGCGACGCAGGAATGCTACCCACTCTTCCTGCTTATCCAACTGCTGATAGCAGGTTTGCAGCATTTCCAGCGTTTCACTGACCAGCTCTTTGTCCTGGTCGATCACCCGCAGCAGGCTTTCAACGGCTTTGGCGTAGTCGCCATTCGCCATAAAAACGCGCCCCATCATGATGGAGATTCGCGCGCTGTTGCGATCCGCGGCGGCACCTTTCTTCAGTAACGCCATGGCTTTGTCCATGTCGTCATTGCCCATCTGCTGAAGCGCAAGCTCACAGTAGAAATGGGCTATCTCAACGCGCTGCTTATCTTTCCCCAGCTTCACCAGACGTTCAGCCGTATCAATGGCTTTCTGCCAGTCGCTGGTGGCCTGATAAATCTGCAGGAGCTGCTGCAGCGCGCCGATGCGGAACTCTGTTTCATCCACCAGCTGGGAGAACATATCTTCAGCACGATCGTACAACCCCGCGGCCATGTAATCCCGCCCCAGCTGTTGCACTGCAAGTAGACGTTGATCGTAGGTCAGAGAGGCGCTTTCCATCAGCGTCTGGTGAATACGAATGGCGCGGTCAACCTCACCGCGAGAGCGGAACAGGTTTCCCAGGGTGAGATGCGCTTCAACCGTCCCGGTATCCTCTTTCAGCATATCGAGGAACAGGTCTACCGCTTTGTCCTGCTGATTGCTCAGGAGGAAGTTTACCCCCGCAACGTAGTCGCGGGAGAGCCGATTGGCCTCATCCTGTTTTGTTTGTTGCGCACTTCTGCGGCCCATATACCAGCCATAGGCTGCGGCTACAGGCAAAAGCAGAAACAACAACTCCAGCATAGTCGATTATTCCTTCACGACCGGCACGCCAGAGCTTTCCGGGATGTCAGACGCAGGGGCAATGTTATTTTCAAGTCGCTTAATTTTACGTTCAGCGCGCGCAAGCGAAACACGGACTTTCAGCCAGAACAGACCGCAAACCAGCCAGCCAATGGCAAAGCCGGCAGCAAATAAGACCGCCAGCAGGCTCGAGACGCGATACTCACCCTGAGCCAGCAGATAGTTAAACGTCACCTGCTGATCGTTTTGTGCACCCAACGTGACTGAAATGACAAAAATCGCCAATACCAGTAAGAAAATGAGTAAATATTTCACATTACTTCCCGTTATGTGGTTCAAGCGAATAAAGTGTGTTCAATTTACCGCAATCAGCCTTATAAACTACCATTTTAGCGACGAGCGCGAAACGGAAAAAGTGACGCGCAGGTCATGGATCTATGGGCAAAATACGGAATATCAACCGTCAGGCGTCGGTTTGGTCCCTTTCGGCTATTTCTTCTTTCTCTTCTGGCGGTGGCGTTAGCGGGCCGCAGAATCGTTCAGTGAGCCAGGTCGCCAGCACGATCAGCAGCCATGAGATGAGCGTGGCGACGACCAGGTCGCGCGGCCAGTGCATCCCCAGCAGCAAGCGGCTTCCCATAACCCCCGTCGCCCAGACCAGTAAAATCGCAATCGTAATCGTTCGACGCCTTGGCCAAAGCAGCCCAACCCCCAGTAACGCCCAGCTGGCCGCAAACATGGTGTGACCCGAAGGAAACGCGAACCCCGTCTCTTTCTGCCAGTGTTTACGCAAGAATTTCGGGATATCCTGCTGTTCCGCAAGCTGTTCTTTTACCAGCGCGCCACGATCTTTACGCTTTAAATTGTAGAACTCATCCACCGGAACATGATGGGTTTTTTCCAGCCAGACGACAAAAGGACGCGGCTCCTGAACGCGATCCTTCACCCAGGACTTCACCCCCTGACCGACAATGATAGCGCCACCGAGGATAGCAAAGAGCATCAGTGCCGCGCGCAGGCGAAAGCGCAGGCACCACAGAAACCAGGCGCACAGGAGTACGTGGGTAATTATTCCCCACGGCTGGGTGACCGTTTCCGTTATCCAGTATAAGGTTTTCAGCCACATGGCATTATGCCCGGGCTGCCACATCCAGCCTGAAAGCCATACGGTCAGAGGCATAATCAGTAAAATGGCCGCACCTGCTGCCGTACGTCTGGCGATTGAAAGCATGTCTTCTCCTTTTTCGCTAAGCGTCACAATCATAACTGAAATTAATCCTTTGGGTGGATATGTCGGATCGTGCGTTTAACGTTCATATAGCATGGTGCCCATTAGGCGAACCTGCTGAGCTTGTGGCAAAATGAACTGATACAGAAAGCAAAACAGGGCAAAGGCACGAAACGTGTCAGCCTACTCTGGAGAATCACATGCAGCTTAAACGTGTGGCAGAAGCCAAACTGCCAACCCCATGGGGCGATTTCCTGATGGTGGGTTTTGAAGAACTGGCAACCGGACAGGATCATGTCGCGCTGGTGTATGGCGACATTTCAGGGCAGACGCCGGTGCTGTCCCGCGTCCATTCAGAGTGTCTCACCGGCGACGCGCTGTTCAGCCTGCGCTGTGATTGTGGTTTCCAGCTGGAAGCCGCCCTGTCTCATATTGCTGAAGAAGGCCGCGGCGTGCTGCTTTATCACCGTCAGGAAGGTCGTAATATTGGCCTGCTAAATAAAATTCGCGCCTACGCGCTTCAGGATCAGGGCTACGATACGGTTGAAGCAAACCATCAGCTCGGCTTTGCCGCTGACGAACGCGACTTCACCTTGTGCGCCGATATGTTCAAGCTGCTGGGTGTGGACGAAGTTCGCCTGCTGACCAATAACCCGAAAAAAGTGGAGATCCTGACCGAAGCGGGGATCAACATCGTCGAGCGTGTACCGCTGATTGTCGGCCGTAACCCGAAAAACGCCCACTACCTTGATACCAAAGCAGCCAAAATGGGCCATCTGCTGAAAGAGTGATGCTAAAAAGCCCGGCACGCGTGCCGGGCTCGTATCATCAATCCAGCATCTTACGAATCACATAATGTAAAATGCCGTCGTTCTGGTAATAGGTCAGCTCGGTTGCCGTATCTATACGGCACCGGCAATCCAGCACCTCGGTTTTCCCGTCTGCACGGGTTAACTTCACCGGCACCGTTTTACCCGGCTGCAGGCTTTGCAGACCGCTAATCTCAATCAGCTCTTCCCCGGTCAGGCCCATCGTTTTACGCGTCACGCCCTGCGGGAACTCAAGCGGCAGGATCCCCATACCGATCAGATTCGAACGGTGAATACGTTCGAACGATTCGGCGATGACCACGCGAACGCCAAGCAAACGCGGACCTTTCGCCGCCCAGTCGCGGCTGGAGCCGGAACCGTACTCTTTCCCGGCGATCACCGCCAGCGGCGTACCTTCCTGCTGATACTTGACCGCCGCATCATAAATCGACACGACTTCCGTCCCCGGCAGATGACGGGTCATGCCCCCTTCCACGCCCGGTACCATTTCGTTACGAATGCGGATGTTGGCAAAGGTCCCGCGCATCATCACCTCATGGTTGCCGCGACGCGATCCGTAGGAGTTAAAATCGCGACGCTCGACGCCCCGGCTCTGCAGGTAACGGCCCGCCGGGCTATCGGCTTTGATACTCCCCGCCGGAGAGATATGGTCCGTCGTGACGGAATCTCCCAGCATCGCCAGGATGCGCGCGCCGTGGATATCCTTAAGCGGTGCCGGCTCGGCGAGCATCTCATCAAAGAACGGCGACAGACGAATATAGGTCGAGTCATCCTGCCAGCCATAGGTATCCGAACCTGCAACGTTGATGGCTTTCCATTCCGGCGTGCCTTCAAAGACTTCCGCGTATTCTTTACGGAACATCTCGGTAGAAACCTTCTCAACGGCCAGCGCGATTTCACGCGATGATGGCCAAATATCTTTCAGGTAGACAGGGTCATTCTTGCGATCGTGACCAATCGGATCGGTCGCCAGGTTGATATTCATGTTCCCTGCCAGGGCATATGCCACAACCAGCGGCGGCGAGGCGAGCCAGTTGGTTTTCACCAGCGGGTGAATACGCCCTTCAAAGTTTCGGTTACCGGACAGGACCGCGCCTACCGTCAGGTCACCCTGCTTGATCGCCGTTTCAATGGGTTCAGGCAGCGGGCCGGAGTTACCAATACAGGTCGTACAGCCGTAGCCCACGAGGTTAAAGCCCAGTTCGTCAAGGTACGGCGTCAGTTTGGCCTGCGCCAGGTAATCCGATACCACTTTGGAACCCGGTGCCAGCGAGGCCTTGACCCATGGCTGAGGTTTTAGCCCAAGCTCTACCGCCTTTTTAGCCAACAAACCAGCCGCCATTAACACGCTTGGGTTCGAAGTGTTGGTGCAGGAGGTAATGGCTGCAATAACTACCGCGCCATCCGGGAGCTGATACTGATGTCCGTTCAGAACATAGTCTACGGGGCGATGGTCTTTCTGCGCCACGTTCACCTCCAGCGCATTGCTGGCGGCAAAGGCTTTTGGCACGTCACTCAGCGCAACCCGATCCTGCGGACGTTTCGGCCCGGCGAGGCTCGCCTCGACGCTTCCCATATCGAGTTCTAGCGTACTGGTGAAGACCGGTTCATCACCCGGGTTTCGCCACATGCCCTGCGCTTTGGTATAAGCCTCCACCAGCGCGACCTGCTCTTCGCTGCGCCCGCTAAGGCGCATGTATTCCAGCGTGACATCATCAATGGGGAAAAAGCCACAGGTTGCACCGTATTCCGGCGCCATATTGGCAATGGTGGCACGGTCGGCCAGCGGCAGCGAATCCAGACCATCACCGTAGAATTCTACAAACTTGCCCACCACACCATGCTGACGCAGCATCTGAGTGACGGTGAGCACCAGATCGGTGGCAGTAATGCCTTCAGACAGCTTACCGGTAAGCTTGAAGCCCACCACGTCAGGAATAAGCATGGACACCGGCTGGCCGAGCATGGCCGCTTCTGCTTCGATACCGCCGACGCCCCAGCCCAACACGCCCAGACCGTTAATCATAGTGGTATGGGAGTCCGTGCCCACCAGCGTGTCCGGATAGGCGACCCACTCTTTATCCTGCAACTCACTCCAGACGGCTTTCCCCAGATATTCAAGGTTAACCTGGTGACAAATACCGGTACCCGGCGGGACCACGCTAAACCGGCTGAACGCCTGCTGTCCCCACTTCAGGAATACATACCGCTCGTGGTTACGTTCCATCTCGAGACGCACGTTCTCGCCAAAGGCGTCATCATCGCCAAAGCGGTCAACGGTTACGGAGTGGTCAATGACAAGGTCAACAGGGGAAAGCGGATTCACTTTTGCCGTATCCCCGCCGAGACGCTTAACGGCCTCGCGCATCGCGGCTAAATCAACGACGGCAGGGACACCGGTAAAGTCCTGCATCAGCACCCTGGCCGGGCGATAGGCGATTTCTCTGTCGGCATGGGCATTTTCAAGCCACCCTGCCAGCGCCTTGATATCATCGAGGGTGACAGAGTCACCGTCCTGCCAGCGCAAAAGATTTTCCAGTAAAACTTTCAATGACTTGGGTAAACGCGAAATGTCCCCAAGCGTTCTGGCAGCCAGCGGCAGGCTGTAGTAATGCCAGGTTTTATTTTCTGCCTGTAATGTGTCCTTACTGGCTTCGCGTAGGGTTAACGACATAAGCTCCTCCTTAATCACAGAGATGCCCCGACAATCATCAGGGCCGTAATTAAAGATAACACAAAGATGTCGTAACGTTTTGATAACAACCCAAATTGATAAATTTAGGATTGGTCCCGAACGGGAAAACAAAAAACCCCGCCGTAGCGAGGTTTTACAATTTAGTGGAGGGCCAACCAGATGAGCTGACTCCAGAACAGAATCGACACGGTAAAAACGCCGATCCATGACCAGTATTTGTGAGACGTCATGTTATTCATCATAGGGACACCAGGCATTATTTATAAAAAGTTCCGAGGTTTGTCCTCAGTGCTATATTGCTGATGTGTATTTATTAAAGAGTACAAAAGTGCAGAGTCGATATTCAGACTATTTGCATCATTACGCAATAAACTAAATTATTGTTTTTTGGGTTCGTCTTCTGCGAACACATCAATAAACGCTTGCTGCTGCGGCGTCAGTTTCCAGGACGCGGGTACAACAGTCGCAGGCGCTTTACGCCCTCTGTGGCCGTTGTCACGATGCTGACACATCTGTTTTACCGTTTCTGTACGTACCGTCACTGCCATATTCAACCCCAATATTTCCAGGCCAGGAGAGCAACCACCACCCAAAACAGGGTAGAGACGAGAAAGACCGCCAGCCAGGCTTTACGCTTGAGCGCAGGATCCCTTTGCGGTTCTTCACTTCCTGAAGGCATTGCTAACCTCATACAATCGACATCGCTTATCATTTAGGACCAAACAATTGGTACAATTAATCATCTGTTGAGATAAATCCTAAAGAAACTTTAGCCGAAAAGCCAGTGAATTTACGCACCGGAAGGTATGAAATATTCATTCTTTTGACCAGAAATAAATAATTGAAAAGAAAAATTTGCGAAGGCGTAAATTAGTTTCTACTTTTGTCGCCAATTCACGACATTATAACCTTACTGATTAAATGGATAATGACATTATATGACAGGGGATACGTAGATGATGATAATTCTAATTTAGCTTTGAGGCGTTATTTCGGTATCTTTCCCTTAGGGAAAGATACCGGGTGTGATTATTTTTCGGGGAGTTTGATGTCTTTAAACATCTCTTCAATATCTTCATTTGAACGTAATGCAACGGCGGTATCAACAACGTCACGCGTTAAATGAGGGGCAAAGCGCTGAATAAAATCATACATATAGCTGCGCAGGAAGGTGCTACGACGGAAGCCAATCTTAGTGGTGCTATGACTGAAAACATCGTGCGCATCAAGACGCACCAGGTCAGGGTCTGACACCGGGTCCACCGCCATGCTGGCAATAACACCCACTCCCAGACCAAGCCGCACGTAGGTCTTAATCACGTCGGCATCCGTCGCGGTAAAGACAATTCGCGGCGTTAACCCTGCCCGGTTAAAGGCCGTATCAAGCTCGGAGCGTCCGGTAAAGCCAAACGTATACGTCACCAGGGGATATTGGGCCAGCTCTTCGATAGTGACCGACCCTTTACCTGCCAGGGGGTGATCGGGGGTCACCACGATAGAACGGTTCCAGTGGTAGCACGGGAGCATCACCAGATCGTCATAGAGGTGAAGCGCTTCGGTGGCGATGGCGAAGTCTGCATTCCCCTTGGAAACGGCTTCAGCGATTTGCGTTGGCGACCCCTGGTGCATATGCAAAGAGACGCGAGGATAACGCTCTATAAAGCCTTTGATGACGCCGGGTAACGCATAGCGCGCCTGAGTATGCGTCGTGGCAATATACAGCGAGCCTTTATCAGGCCAGGTATGCTCCCCCGCCACAGACTTGATCGCATCGACTTTAGAGAGAACTTCCCGCGCAATGCGGATGATTTCCTGCCCCGCAGGCGTCACCTGGGTAAGATGCTTACCGCTGCGGGCAAATATCTGGATACCTAGTTCATCCTCCAGCATACGAACTTGTTTGCTGATGCCCGGTTGCGAGGTATACAACCCCTCGGCGGTAGAAGAGACGTTAAGGTTATGATTCACCACCTCAACGATATAACGAAGCTGCTGTAATTTCATGCCAGACCATCCGATTTAGCGCATGCGGTCAATCGCTTAAGACGATTTAATAATAAGAAACAGGTTAACTATAACCACTATATCATTTATAGCCTGACTGTATAGTACGGAACAAAAAATAATAACAAGGCAATAAAAAAGGGCCGGAAATCCGGCCCTTTCACAGGTAAGTTACGGTTAGGGAAGATTATTTCTTGCCTTCAACCCATTTGCCATCGACAAAGAAGGCTGACCATCCGGTCGCTTTACCCTCTTTCTCTGCCGCAACATACTGCTGCTTGGTTTTACGGCTAAACCGCACCACGGTTTTGTTGCCTTCCGGATCCTGCTGTGGCGCGTCGGCCAGATAACGCAGTTTCTCAGGCAGACGATCGCGGAAGCGATGCAGCTCTTCCACCAGCGGCGCGCGCGTTTCACGCGATTTCGGGAAGGTGTTGGCGGCGAGGAAGACACCCGCAGCGCCGTCACGCAGCACGAAGTACGCGTCGGATTTCTCACACGGCAGCTCTGGCAGCGGAACCGGATCTTCCTTCGGCGGAGCCACTTCGCCGTTTCGCAGAATTTTACGCGTGTTTTTACAGTCGTCGTTGGTGCACGCCATGTACTTACCGAAACGCCCCATTTTCAGATGCATTTCAGAACCGCACTTCTCGCATTCCACAATCGGGCCGTCATAGCCCTTAATGCGGAACTCGCCCTCTTCAATCTCGTATCCGTCACACGTTGGGTTATTACCGCAGACGTGCAGCTTACGTTTTGGATCGATCAGGTAGCTGTCCATCGCCGTGCCGCATTTCTGACAGCGACGCTTGGCGCGCAGCGCGTTGGTTTCCGCATCGTCACCTTCCAGCACGTTGAGCACTTCGTTCTCAGGCACCAGGTTGATGGTGGTTTTGCAGCGCTCTTTTGGCGACAGCGCGTAGCCGGAGCAGCCAAGGAATACGCCCGTCGTGGCAGTACGGATCCCCATCTTGCGACCACAGGTTGGACAGTCGATGCTGGTCAGAACCATCTGGTTAGGCAGCATGCCGCCCTCTTCAGGGTCTTTCTCCGCCTTTTCAAGCTGGTCGGTAAAGTCGCTGAAGAAGCTGTCGAGTACCTTTTTCCATTCCGCCTGGTGGCTGGCAACCTGGTCGAGGCTGTCTTCCATTTGCGCGGTGAAATCGTAATTCATCAGCTCGCGGAAGTTTGCTTCCAGACGGTCGGTGACGATCTCACCCATTTTTTCCGCATAGAAACGGCGGTTTTCAACGCGCACGTAGCCACGATCCTGAATCGTCGAGATGATGGACGCGTAGGTCGAAGGACGACCAATACCGCGTTTTTCCAGCTCTTTCACCAGGGATGCTTCACTGAAGCGCGCAGGCGGCTTGGTGAAGTGCTGAGCAGGCACGAGGTCAACCAGCGAGAGTGCATCCCCTTTGTTCACTGCCGGCAGCGTTCGGTCTTCATCGCCTTTACGCAGCGCAGGCATCACTTTCGTCCAGCCGTCAAAACGCAGGATACGACCGCGAGCTTTAAGACGGAATTCACCCGCGCCGACGGTCAGCGTGGTAGAGTCGTACTGCGCTGGCGTCATCTGACACGCCACGAACTGGCGCCAGATCAGCTGATACAGCTTCTGCGCGTCGGCTTCCATATCTTTCAGCGATTCCGCTAACACCGAGACGTCAGAAGGACGAATCGCTTCGTGCGCTTCCTGAGAGTTCTCTTTGCTGGCAAACTGGTTAGCGCTTTCCGGCAGGTATTTCTTACCGAAGTTGTCGCTGATGTAGCCACGCACCATATTGACGGCGTCCTGGCTCAGGTTGGTTGAGTCGGTACGCATGTAGGTGATGTAGCCCGCTTCATACAGACGCTGGGCCATCATCATGGTCTTCTTCACACCGTAGCCCAGACGCGTGCTTGCAGCCTGTTGCAGGGTGGAGGTGATAAACGGCGCACCAGGCTTACTGCTGGTCGGTTTGTCTTCACGTTCCAGCACCTGATAGCGTGCCTTTTCAAGCAGCGCCACGGCGGCCATGGTCTGGTCGCGGTTTTCTGGACGGAAAGGCTTATCGTTCTGATGGCTGACCTGCAGCGGCAGAGCGTCACCGCCCGGCGTGGTCACATTGGCGTCAACTTCCCAGAACTCTTCCGGGACGAAGGCTTTAATCTCGCGCTCACGCTCAACGACCAGACGCACGGCGACGGATTGCACACGCCCTGCGGACAGGCCACGGGCAATCTTCTTCCACAGCAGTGGAGAAACCATGTAGCCCACAACGCGGTCCATAAAGCGACGTGCCTGCTGGGCGTTTACACGGTCAATATTCAGTTCGCCCGGCTTCTCAAACGCCTGACGAATCGCATTCTTCGTAATTTCGTTAAACACTACACGGCTGTAGCGTTTGTCATCACCACCAATCACTTCCCGCAGGTGCCACGCAATGGCTTCCCCTTCGCGGTCAAGGTCGGTTGCGAGATAGATGTGGTCTGCTTTTTCAGCAAGCTGCTTCAGCTCGTTAACGACTTTTTCTTTCCCTGGAAGCACTTCATATTGTGCATCCCAGTTATGCCATGGGTTAACACCCATGCGGTTGACAAGCGCGCTACGTTCATCCTTTTTAGGCTTTTTAGCCCCTTTGGTGGAGGTAGAGTCTGCGCTCTTTTTGCTGGCTGAGCCACTGGTCGGCAAATCGCGGATATGACCCACGCTGGACTTAACCACGTAGTCATTACCCAGATACTTATTGATCGTTTTGGCTTTTGCCGGGGACTCAACGATGACGAGAGCTTTACCCATATTCACCTTTACCTAATTTAATTCTTCCAGGAATACGCCGCACGTTGATTTCCCTTCCGCTGACGACGAGCCAATGATATTGCGACTGCGTCAGGAGATATCAACCCCTTTGTCTTACCGGGCGTTAAAGAAAAGACGCCCAGGTGATTGAGTTCTCGGGTATTTTTCTCACATCTCGTGTAATTCGTGACGAATTCCCGGTTGAATGTCAAGCAATTCTGTTGCCAGAATGACGAAAGCGCACACTCTACCTGATAAAATTCGTTACGCAACTTTATTAGCATGCAAAAGCAAATCCCGCCAGCCAGGCCCCTGCAGCTTATCCCCTCACATTACAGGGAAAATTTGCCCCCAAAGCGCCCCCGGCGTAGACTATTGTCACTGTTTAAGGAGTGGATTATGCAGAATACGACCCAACCTATTGACCGAGCCTCTCTGCTTATCGAAGCAAACAAGCTTATCCGGGACCATGAAGATACGCTGGCGGGTATTGAAGCCACCGGCGTAGAACAGCGTAATGGGGTGCTGGTTTTCAGCGGCGAATACTTCCTTGACGAACAGGGGTTGCCGACCCCGAAAAGCACCGCCGTGTTTAACATGTTTAAATATCTGGCGCATACGCTTTCAGAGAAATATCACCTGGTCGATTAACGCAAAACGCGAGGCATGTGCCTCGCGTTTTTGTTTACAACAGCGGTTTTTGTCCGCGCTGTAGCCAGCGCAGCAGCAGGCGGTCAGCACTTTCTGCCGCACTGTTGGTAAAGCGGTCCATCAGTCGTTTGCGCTGTGTAAAGCGCACGCCAACCAGTTCCCGGCCTTCCATCAGGTTGAGCAGAAGATCGTCGCTGGTTCCGACTTCATCCACCAGCCCTTTCTCCTGCGCCTGAACGCCGTACCAGTGCTCGCCCGTCGCGACCTGCTCAATGTCCAGCGTCGGGCGCATACGGTGCACAAAATCTTTAAAGAGATGATGCGTTTCGTTGAGATCCTCACGGAATTTTTGGCGCCCTTCCTCCGTATTTTCCCCCAGCAGCGTCAGGGTACGTTTGTACTGACCCGCGGTGTGAAGTTCAATATCAATCTCTTTATTTTTCAGAAAGCGGTTAAAGTTCGGGATCTGCGCTACCACGCCGATCGAGCCGATAATGGAGAACGGCGCGGCCACAATTTTGTCCGCCACGCAGGCCATCATGTAGCCACCGCTCGCTGCCACTTTATCTACGGCCACGGTCAGCGGGATCTGTTTTTCACGCAGGCGCTGCAGCTGTGAGGCGGCCAGTCCGTAACCGTGAACCACCCCGCCCGGGCTTTCAAGACGCACGACAACCTGATCCTGCGGTGTCGCCACGGCCAGAACGGCAGTCACCTCCTCCCGCAGAGAAGAAACCTCATGCGCATCCATACTGCCTTTAAAATCGAGCACATAGACCCGTGGCGTGGCCTTATCCTGCGGCGCATTGAGTTTTGCTTTTGCTTTTGCCGCTTTAGCTTCCTGTTTATGCTTTTTCTTCTGCGCTTTCAGCCAGAGTTTCTGTTGATGACTATCAAGCAGCGCCAGAGACATATCATCCTGCATCTCTTTATACTGCTCGCTCAGGCGGGTGATGCGTAACTCCCCACGCTGACGCTTGCGCTGCGTCAGGTTGACAATCAGAACGGCAACCACCGCAATGGCAATCACCACCGTCGCGATTTTGGCCAAAAACAACCCATATTGAGAAAGTAATTCCACGCGTTCCACCTTGATTTAACCACGAATCTTTCACGGCAGTGTACAACAGCCCTGCCCATGCGTCTCGCTCGTGACATTACCTCTGCGAGCCGCCTTCAGGAATCCCCGAACTGGAGTTTAAATATTTGCAAATTGTTAATTTTACAGTAATGCGTCCTGTAGACTGATTGAATTATCAGGCGAATTCGGGCATAAAGCCGAAAAGTCATCATAAAGGCGCCATTGCGTCACCGGTCGCCTGAGGAGTTACCGTGCATTATCAACCGCAAAAAAATCTGCTGCAAAACCGGATTATTCTTGTCACCGGTGCCAGCGACGGGATTGGTCGCGAGGCGGCCCTGACATACGCCGAATATGGCGCTAACGTCATTCTGATTGGGCGCAACGAAGAAAAACTGAAAAGCGTCGCTCAGGAGATTGAGTCGGTATCTGGTACGCCAGCCCCGTGGTATACCCTCGATTTACTGACCTGCACGCCCGCAGTGTGCCAGGAATTAGCCCAGCGCATTAGCGCTCACTATCCGAGACTCGACGGCGTACTTCATAACGCCGGCTTGTTAGGTGAAGTGCGTCCGATGGATGAACAGGATCCTGATATCTGGCAGCAGGTGATGCAGGTCAACGTCAACGGCACGTTTTTCCTTACGCAGGCATTGCTTCCTTTATTACTCAAATCCGAGTCAGGGTCTCTGGTCTTTACCTCTTCCAGCGTTGGTCGTGAAGGACGCGCAAACTGGGGAGCCTATGCCGTCTCAAAATTCGCGACCGAAGGCATGATGCAGGTACTGGCGGAGGAGTATCAAAGCCGCCATCTGCGCGTAAACTGCATTAACCCGGGCGGTACGCGCACCAAAATGCGCGCCAGCGCGTTCCCGAGCGAAGATCCGCAGAAGCTGAAAACCCCGGCAGACATTATGCCGCTCTATCTCTGGCTGATGGGCGACGACAGCCGCCGCAAAACCGGGATGACCTTCGACGCCCAGCCGGGCCGTAAACCAGGAATTTCGCAATGAGTGAAGAACGTCATCAGCAGCGCCAGCAGCGTCTGAAAGAACAGGTCGATGCGCGCGTCGCGGCAGCACAGGACGAGCGAGGGATCGTCATCGTCTTTACCGGCAACGGCAAAGGCAAAACCACCGCCGCGTTTGGCACCGCTACCCGCGCCGTCGGCCACGGGCAGAAGGTCGGCGTTATCCAGTTTATTAAAGGTGAGTGGCCTAACGGCGAGCGTAATCTGCTTGAGCCCCACGGGGTTGAGTTTCAGGTGATGGCGACCGGATTTACGTGGGACACCCAGAATCGTGAAACCGACACCGCCGCCTGTCTGGCCGTCTGGGAGCACGCTAAAAGAATGCTGGCCGATCCTTCACTCAATATGGTTCTGCTGGATGAGATCACCTATATGGTCGCCTACGATTATTTGCCGCTGGAAGACGTGCTTAATGCACTGAAAGACCGTCCCGCCCATCAGACGGTCATCATCACGGGCCGCGGGTGTCATCGGGATATTCTGGAGCTGGCAGATACCGTCAGCGAGCTGCGTCCGGTTAAACATGCGTTTGATGCGGGCATCAAAGCGCAAATTGGGATTGATTACTAAAGAAAAAAGCCCGGTGACTTCACCGGGCTTTTACGTTAACCGTTGTTATTACGGCTGCCGGAGCGGCGGCTGCTGCTCACCTGGCTGTGACGCTTCACCGCACGGCGAATCTGGTTCGCCTTCATGCGGCGACGATCTTTTTCCACCGCCACTTTAGAGGTGGTTTCCGGCGTCAGGCCGACCAGCTCGCGCAGGTAGTTGGTTTGGGTCAGATCCAGTTCGGTATAACCCCCACGCGGCAAACCTTTCGGCAGCAGGATGTCGCCGTAGCGGACGCGGATCAGGCGGCTAACCTGCACGCCTACCGCTTCCCAAAGACGACGCACTTCGCGGTTGCGGCCTTCGGTCAGGGTCACGTTGTACCACTGGTTAATGCCTTCCCCACCGGTAAACTTGATGGTTTTGAACGCCGCAGGACCGTCTTCCAGCTGAACGCCACGCGAGAGATCGCGCAGTTTATTCTCATCAACCTGGCCGAACACGCGCACCGCGTATTCACGTTCCACTTCACGGCTTGGGTGCATCAGACGGTTTGCCAGTTCACCATCGGTGGTAAACAGCAGCAGACCGCAGGTATTCACGTCCAGACGACCAACGGCAATCCAGCGAGCGCCACGCAGTTTAGGCAGACGGTCAAACACCGTCGGGCGACCTTCCGGGTCATTGCGGGTACACAGCTCGCCTTCCGGCTTGTAGTAAGCCAGCACGCGGCAGATTTGTTCAGCGGACTCTTTCACGGAGATAAGATGACCGTCGATACGGATCTTCAGCCCCGGTACGATTTCTACGCGGTCACCCAGCGTGGCGATTTTACCGTCCACACTCACGCGGCCCGCTTCAATAATGGCTTCGATTTCACGGCGTGAGCCGTGGCCGGCGCGCGCCAGCACTTTCTGTAACTTCTCGCTCATTGAGCTTCCTCAGGTGTCGCCTTCACAGGCGTCGAATCAGGTCAAAAGAGGGCTGAGCCCTGCTTTGATGGCCGCGTAGTATATCTGCTTATACCATTACAAGAAAGGCTTTACGTCACCCACGCCTTCTCGAATCACTTCCGGCGCATCTTCGGTTAAGTCGATCACGGTGGTCGGCTGCTGGCCGAGATAGCCGCCGTGAATAATTAGCTCGACCACCTTTTCCAGACGATCTTTGATCTCTTCCGGATCGGACTCGGTAAACTCGCTGCCGGGCAGCATCAGCGAGGTAGACAGCATCGGTTCGCCGAGGGTTTCCAGCAGCGCCTGCGCTATCGGGTTCGACGGCACGCGCATACCGATAGTCTTACGCTTTTCCTGCAGCAGGCGGCGCGGCACCTCTTTCGTCCCTTTCAGGATGAAGGTGTAGTTGCCCGGCGTATTGTTCTTGATCAGGCGAAACGCCACGTTATCGACGTAAGCATAGGTCGACAGCTCAGAAAGATCGCGGCACATCAGGGTAAAGTTATGGCCGTCCGGCAGCTGGCGAATACGGCAAATACGCTCCATTGCCCCTTTGTCTTCAATTTTGCAGCCCAGCGCGTAGCCTGAATCGGTCGGGTAGACAATCACGCCGCCTTTGCGGACGATCTCCACCGCCTGGTTAATCAAACGTGGCTGCGGGTTATCCGGATGGATATAGAAAAACTGACTCATACTTCCCTCTCTTCAATTTGCTGCGGCTGTTCCCAGAGCTGCCAGACCGGCTCAACGCCAGCGGGCAGCCAGAGCTTGCGCCCCAGTTCAATCCACGCGCAGGGCTGATGGAAATCAGAGCCCTGTGACCCAAGCAGGCCGAACTGGCGGGCATAGGTCGCGAGCTGGGCGCGCTCGTTGGGCGCCTGCTGACACTGGGCGACTTCCATCGCCTCGCCACCGCATTCGGCAAAGTGTGCCAGCAGCCTTTTCAGCCATTTAGCAGAAAGATTATACCGGCCCGGATGGGCCAGCACGGCCTTACCGCCAGAATGATGAATCACATCAATAGCTTGTTTTATTGTACACCACTGTGGCGGAACGTATCCGGTTTTCCCGCGCGCCAGATATTTTTTAAAGACATCCGCCATCGTCGTGGCTTTACCCGCCTCTACCAGAAAACGGGCGAAATGACCGCGCGTGACCGCCCCGCCGTTCGCCAGCTTTTGGGCACCTTCCAGCGCGCCCGGAATATGCGCCTTTTCCAGACGCTCGCCGATCATCTCTGCGCGCTGGTTGCGGCGCGTTTTTTGTTCTTGCAAAAAGGCAGTAAGTGCCGGATGGTCTATATCGATGTTCAGGCCAACGATATGAATCTCATGGTTTTCCCAGACCGTCGAGATTTCGACGCCGGACACCAGATTGAGCGCCAGCCCGCTGCGGGCGATCTCGGCGCGCGCCGCCGGTATTGCATCCGTCGTATCGTGATCGGTTATCGCCAGCGTACCGACGCGCATTTCAACGGCACGATGAACCAGGGCTTCGGGTGTCAGCAGGCCATCAGAGGCCTGAGTATGGCTGTGTAAATCATAAATAATAGCGTAGGTGGTATCGCTCAAAGCACTTCCCATAACAGGTTGGAGACATCCGAAAACGCCATGATACCGACTTATATCGAAATTCTGAAATCAAGGGTTGACAACACGCCATCGAACTAGTTAACTAGTACGCAAGTTCACACGAGAAAGGTATCTGAAAATGACAGCGCATTTCACTCTGCACGGTTGGTGGCGTACTTCCTGATCTTCGGGCGGTGTCACGCGTCTGCGAAATGCAAACAGATACCCAGCCCGCTTCCAAGCGGGCTTTTTTTTGAACAGAAAATGAGAACAATATAATGCAAACAGCCAAACCTCATCTCGAACTGCTGACCTGCGAGGCGGCCTACCGCCACAACCCGACCGCGCTGTTTCATCAGGTGTGCGGGGCACGCCCGGCAACGCTGCTGCTGGAATCTGCGGACATCGACAGCAAGGACGATCTCAAGAGCCTGCTGCTGGTCGACAGCGCGTTGCGTATTACCGCTTTAGGTGACACCGTCACAATTAAGGCTTTATCAGACAATGGCGCCTCGCTGCTGCCGCTGCTGGATGCCGCCCTTCCTTCAGGCATTGAAAATGAACGTCATCCAGAAATGCGTATTCTGCATTTCCCGCCGGTTAGCCAGCTGCTGGATGAAGACGCGCGCCTCTGCTCCCTGTCCGTCTTTGATGCCTTCCGCCTGCTGCAGAACCTGGTCACCGTTCCGCACGATGAGCGTGAAGCGATGTTCTTTGGCGGGCTGTTTGCCTATGATCTGGTCGCCGGCTTTGAAGATTTACCGGAAACCGAGCAGGGCAATCGCTGCCCGGACTATTGTTTCTATCTGGCCGAAACCCTGCTGGTGATCGACCATCAGAAACAATACACCCGCATTCAGGCCAGCCTGTTCACGCCTTCGACCGCTGAGAAAAACCGTCTTGAGCATCGCATCGCGCAGCTTCAGCAGCAGATGACGGAAGCGCCTCCTGCGCTTCCGGTGCAGCGAGTGGAAAAAATGACCTGCGATGTGAACCAGACCGACGATCAGTACGGCGCCGTGGTTCGCCAGATGCAAAAAGCGATTCGCGCCGGGGAAATTTTCCAGGTTGTACCGTCCCGTCGCTTCTCACTGCCCTGCCCGTCTCCGCTGGCGGCCTACGACGTGCTGAAGAAAAGCAATCCAAGCCCGTACATGTTTTTCATGCAGGACAACGACTTCACGCTGTTCGGCGCCTCGCCGGAAAGCTCGCTGAAGTACGACGCCACCAGCCGCCAGATTGAAATTTACCCGATCGCCGGAACCCGTCCGCGCGGACGACGCGCCGATGGCTCGCTGGATCGCGATCTCGACAGCCGCATCGAGCTGGAAATGCGCACCGACCACAAAGAGCTCTCCGAGCATCTTATGCTGGTTGACCTGGCGCGTAACGACCTGGCACGCATTTGCACCCCGGGCAGCCGCTACGTGGCGGATCTGACCAAAGTTGACCGCTATTCGTTCGTGATGCACCTGGTCTCTCGCGTGGTCGGTGAGCTGCGCCACGACCTCGACGTGCTGCACGCCTACCGCGCCTGCATGAATATGGGCACCCTGAGCGGCGCGCCGAAAGTGCGCGCCATGCAGCTGATTGCCGCCGCCGAAGGGCGTCGTCGCGGCAGCTACGGCGGCGCGGTGGGTTACTTCACCGCCCACGGCGACCTCGATACCTGCATCGTGATCCGCTCCGCCTATGTAGAAGACGGCATTGCCACCGTCCAGGCGGGAGCCGGGATTGTTCTTGATTCCGTTCCGCAGTCTGAAGCTGACGAAACGCGCAGTAAAGCCCGAGCGGTCCTTCGCGCCATTGCTACCGCACACCATGCACAGGAGATTTTCTGATGGCTGACATTCTGCTGCTCGATAATATCGATTCCTTTACCTACAACCTGGCAGATCAGCTGCGTGCGAATGGCCATAACGTCGTTATCTATCGCAACCACGTGCCGGCCCAGACCTTGATTGACCGTCTGGCAACCATGCAAAACCCGGTGCTGATGCTCTCTCCTGGGCCTGGCGCACCGAGCGAAGCGGGCTGTATGCCGGAGCTGCTGACCCGTATGCGCGGCAAGCTGCCGATTATCGGCATCTGCCTCGGCCATCAGGCGATTGTTGAAGCCTACGGCGGCTACGTTGGCCAGGCGGGAGAGATCCTGCACGGTAAAGCGTCCAGCATTGAACATGACGGCCAGGCAATGTTTGCCGGGCTGCCGAATCCGCTCCCGGTCGCGCGCTACCACTCGCTGGTCGGCAGCAACATTCCCGCCGGGCTGACGATCAACGCCTCGTTTGAAGGGATGGTGATGGCGGTGCGTCACGACGCGGATCGCGTCTGCGGGATGCAGTTCCATCCGGAATCCATCCTGACCTCTCACGGTGCTCGCCTGCTGGAACAGACGCTCGACTGGGCGTTACAGAAGCTGGAGCAGACCAACACCCTGCAGCCGATTCTGGAAAAACTGTACCAGGCGCAGACCCTGAGCCAGCAGGAGAGCCACCAGCTCTTCTCCGCCGTGGTTCGCGGTGAGCTGAAGCCGGAACAGCTGGCGGCCGCGCTGGTGAGCATGAAGGTCCGCGGCGAAAGCCCGCAGGAGATCGCCGGTGCCGCTACGGCCCTGCTGGAAAATGCCGCCCCGTTCCCGCGCCCGGACTATCAGTTTGCCGATATCGTCGGTACCGGCGGTGATGGCAGCAACAGTATCAATATTTCAACCGCCAGCGCCTTCGTAGCGGCAGCGTGTGGTTTAAAGGTCGCGAAGCACGGTAACCGCAGCGTGTCCAGCCGGTCAGGTTCTTCCGATCTGCTCGCCGCATTCGGCATTAATCTCGATATGAACGCCGAACGTTCCCGTGAAGCGCTGGATGACCTGGGCGTCTGCTTCCTGTTTGCGCCGAAGTATCACACCGGTTTCCGCCACGCGATGCCGGTTCGTCAGCAGCTTAAAACCCGCACGCTGTTTAACGTGCTCGGCCCGCTGATCAACCCGGCGCACCCGCCGCTGGCGCTGATCGGTGTCTACAGCCCGGAGCTGGTCCTGCCGATTGCCGAGACGCTGCGCGTGCTGGGTTACCAGCGTGCCGCCGTGGTGCACAGCGGCGGAATGGACGAAGTGTCACTGCATGCGCCGACGCTGGTGGCCGAACTGCGCGACGGTGAAATCCTGAGCTACCAGCTCGAAGCCGATGACTTTGGTTTAACTCCGTATCACCAGGAAGCGCTGGCAGGCGGTACCCCGGAAGAAAACCGTGACATTCTGACGCGCTTATTACAAGGTAAGGGAGAGGTCGCTCATGAGGCCGCCGTTGCCGCCAACGTCGCCATGCTGATGCGTTTGCACGGTGAGGAAGACCTGAAGGCCAACGTTCAAAAAGTTCTGGATGTACTGCGCTCCGGTGCAGCTTACGATCGCGTTACCGCACTTGCGGCAAGAGGGTAAAGAATGCAGACCGTTTTAGCGAAAATCGTTGCCGATAAGGCCATCTGGGTGGAAGCCCGCAAGCAACAGCAGCCGCTTGCCAGTTTTCAGAACGACGTCGTCCCTAGCAGCCGTCGTTTCTATGACGCCCTGCAGGGTGCGCGCACCGCGTTTATTCTGGAGTGCAAAAAAGCGTCCCCGTCCAAAGGCGTTATCCGTGACGATTTCGACCCGGCGCGCATTGCCGGTATTTATAAGCATCATGCCTCAGCCATCTCCGTGCTGACGGATGAGAAATATTTTCAGGGCAGCTTCGATTTTCTGCCGATCGTCAGCGGCATCGCGCCGCAGCCGATCCTGTGCAAAGACTTTATTATCGACCCTTATCAGATTTGGCTGGCGCGCTTTTACCAGGCCGACGCCTGCCTGCTGATGCTCTCGGTGCTTGACGACGAGCAGTACCGCCAGCTCTCTGCCGTGGCGCACAGCCTGAAAATGGGCGTGCTGACCGAAGTGAGCAACGAAGAGGAGCTGGAGCGCGCGATTGCGCTGGAAGCCAAAGTGGTCGGCATCAATAACCGCGATCTGCGCGATCTGTCAATCGACCTGAACCGCACGCGCCAGCTGGCGCCGCGTCTGGGCGCTGGTGTCACGGTGATCAGCGAATCCGGCATTAACAGCTACGCCCAGGTGCGCGAGCTGAGCCACTTCGCCAACGGTTTCCTGATTGGCTCCGCCATGATGGAACATGACGATCTCAATGCGGCAGTGCGTCGCGTGCTGCTGGGTGAAAACAAAGTCTGCGGCTTAACCCGCGAACAGGACGCCCAGGCCGCGTATGAAGCCGGAGCGATTTATGGCGGGCTGATTTTTGTGGATTCCTCTCCTCGCGCGGTTAGCGAAGAGCAGGCGCGTAAGATCATCGCCGCGGCACCGCTCAGCTATGTTGGCGTGTTCCGCAATGCGGATATCGCAGAGATGGTTGTAAAAGCCGACGCGTTATCCCTGAGCGCGGTGCAGCTGCACGGCGATGAGGATCAGGCCTATATCGATGCCCTGCGCGCCGCGCTGGCGCCGCAGGTACAGATCTGGAAAGCGCAAAGCGTTGGCGATACGTTGCCCCCGCGTAACCTGAACCACGTGGATAAATACGTCCTCGATAACGGCCAGGGCGGAAGCGGCCAGCGTTTTGACTGGTCTCTGCTGAACGGCGAAAAGCTGGACAACGTCCTGCTGGCGGGCGGATTAAGCCCGGACAACTGTGTAGAAGCCGCGAAAACCGGCTGCGCAGGCCTCGATTTCAATTCAGGCGTAGAGTCCCAACCGGGTATCAAAGATGCCAGCAAGCTGGCCTCGGTTTTTAAAACTCTGCGTGCATATTAAGGAAGAGAAGATGACGACATTACTTAACCCGTATTTTGGTGAGTTCGGCGGGATGTACGTCCCGCAAATCCTGATGCCCGCGCTGCGCCAGCTGGAAGAAGCGTTTGTCAGCGCGCAAAAGGATCCGGCGTTTCAGGCTGAATTTACCGACCTGCTGAAAAATTACGCCGGTCGTCCGACCGCGCTGACCAAATGCCGCAATCTGACGGAAGGTACGAAAACCACGCTGTATCTTAAGCGTGAAGACCTGCTGCACGGCGGCGCGCATAAAACTAACCAGGTGCTGGGCCAGGCGCTGCTTGCGAAGCGTATGGGCAAAACCGAAATCATCGCCGAAACCGGCGCAGGCCAGCACGGCGTGGCCTCGGCGCTCGCCAGCGCCCTGCTCGGCCTGAAATGCCGCATCTATATGGGGGCGAAAGACGTTGAGCGTCAGTCTCCGAACGTCTTCCGTATGCGCCTGATGGGTGCGGAAGTGATCCCGGTGCACAGCGGCTCCGCGACGCTGAAGGATGCCTGTAACGAAGCGCTGCGCGACTGGTCCGGCAGCTATGAAACCGCGCACTATATGCTCGGAACCGCGGCGGGCCCGCACCCGTTCCCGACCATCGTGCGCGAATTCCAGCGCATGATCGGGGAAGAGACCAAAGCGCAGATCCTTGAAAAAGAGGGTCGCCTGCCGGATGCGGTGATCGCCTGCGTCGGCGGCGGGTCAAACGCCATCGGCATGTTCGCAGACTTTATCGACGACACCAGCGTGGGTCTGATTGGCGTTGAGCCTGCCGGTCACGGCATTGAATCAGGTGAACACGGCGCGCCGCTGAAGCATGGCCGCGTGGGGATCTACTTCGGCATGAAATCCCCGATGATGCAGACCGATGAGGGCCAGATTGAAGAGTCTTACTCTATCTCTGCCGGCCTCGACTTCCCTTCCGTCGGGCCGCAGCACGCCTATCTGAACAGTACGGGTCGCGCGGACTATGTCTCCATTACCGATGACGAAGCGCTGGAAGCGTTCAAAACGCTGTGCCGCAGCGAAGGGATCATCCCGGCGCTGGAGTCTTCACACGCTCTGGCCCATGCGCTGAAAATGATGAAAGACAATCCGGAAAAAGAGCAGCTGCTGGTGGTAAACCTTTCCGGACGCGGTGACAAAGACATCTTCACCGTTCACGATATTCTGAAAGCACGAGGGGAAATCTGATGGAACGCTACGATAACGTATTTGCAGAACTGAAATCCCGCCAGGAAGGCGCGTTCGTTCCCTTCGTCACCCTGGGCGACCCGGGCCCGGAACAGTCGCTGAAGATTATCGACACCCTGATTGAGGCCGGTGCCGACGCGCTGGAGCTGGGGATCCCGTTCTCTGACCCGCTGGCGGATGGCCCAACCATTCAGAATGCGACGCTGCGCGCGTTTGCCTCTGGTGTGACGCCAACCCAGTGCTTTGAGATGCTGGCGGCAATTCGCCAGAAGCATCCGACCATTCCCATTGGCCTGCTTATGTACGCCAACCTGGTGTTCAACCGCGGTATCGATGAGTTTTACGCCGAGTGCGCACGCGTAGGCGTCGACTCCGTTCTGGTCGCCGACGTGCCGGTCGAGGAGTCCGCGCCGTTCCGCCAGGCTGCGATGCGTCACAACGTCGCCCCGATTTTCATCTGCCCGCCGAACGCGGATGACATACTGCTGCGCCAGATAGCCTCTTACGGGCGCGGTTACACCTACCTGCTCTCCCGCGCAGGCGTGACCGGTGCCGAGAATAAAGCCGCCCTGCCGCTGCATCATCTTGTGGAAAAGCTGGCCGAGTACCATGCCGCGCCGCCGCTGCAGGGGTTCGGGATCTCTTCTCCGGATCAGGTCACCGCGGCGATTGACGCGAAGGCTGCGGGTGCCATCTCTGGCTCTGCAATTGTGAAGATCATCGAGAAGAACGTGGATAAACCCGAGCAGATGCTGGCCGAGCTGAAAGCGTTTGTGACTGCCATGAAGGCGGCGACGCGTAAAGCCTGACCCCTCCACCGTCTGGCACCCCTGCCAGACGGTTACCCTTTCTTCCCCGCCTTCAACAAAGTATTACGTCAAAATTGATCCTTTCGATATTTTCGGTGTGAATGGCTTTTCAAACTGTTATGTAAGCGTATGATCTGGACTCTTTTTTATCTTTAATCCTTCTGAGTTCAGAGGCTTATTCATGTCATGGCAATCCTTCAAACAGGCTTACCTGGTTAAGTTCTGGTCACCCGTTCCGGCTGTTATCGCGGCTGGCATTCTCTCTACCTACTATTTCGGCATTACCGGCACCTTCTGGGCCGTGACCGGCGAGTTCACCCGCTGGGGTGGTCAATTGCTGCAGCTCGCTGGCGTGCATACCGAAGAGTGGGGTTACTTTAAACTCATCCATCTGGACGGCACGCCGCTTACCCGCATCGACGGGATGATGATCATCGGCATGTTCGGCGGCTGCTTCGCGGCGGCGCTGTGGGCAAACAACGTTAAGTTGCGTATGCCCAAAAGCCGGATCCGCATTCTTCAGGCAGTTGTCGGCGGTATCATTGCCGGGTTTGGCGCCCGTCTGGCGATGGGCTGTAACCTGGCCGCTTTCTTTACGGGGATTCCTCAGTTTTCGCTTCACGCCTGGTTCTTTGCCGTCGCCACGGCCATCGGCTCTTACTTTGGCGCAAAATTTACCCTGCTGCCGCTGTTTCGCATTCCAGTGAAAATGACCAAAGTCAGCGCAGCGTCTCCGTTAACCCAGAAGCCCTCTCAGGCACGCCGCCGTTTCCGTCTCGGAATGCTGGTCTTTTTCGCTATGGTGGCATGGGCGCTGTGTACGGCTCTGAACCAGCCCAAACTCGGTCTGGCGATGCTGTTCGGCGTGGGTTTTGGTCTGCTCATTGAACGCGCGCAGATCTGCTTCACCTCCGCGTTTCGCGATATGTGGATCACCGGCCGCACGATGATGGCGAAGGCGATTATCGCCGGGATGGCGGTCAGCGCCATCGGCATCTTCAGCTATGTTCAACTGGGCGTCGAACCGAAAATCATGTGGGCCGGTCCTAACGCGGTCATTGGCGGCCTGCTGTTCGGCTTCGGGATCGTGCTGGCCGGCGGGTGTGAAACCGGCTGGATGTATCGCGCCGTTGAAGGTCAGGTGCACTACTGGTGGGTGGGTCTTGGGAATGTGATTGGCTCGACGATCCTGGCGTACTTCTGGGACGATTTGTCCCCGGCGCTTGCCACAAGTTGGGACAAGGTCAACCTGCTGAGCACCTTTGGGCCTCTCGGCGGCCTGCTGGTCACCTACGCCCTGCTGCTGGTCGCTTTTTTACTGGTCGTCGCACAGGAGAAACGTTTCTTCCGCCGTGCGAGCGTTAAAACAGAAACGCAGGAGAATGCAGCATGAAAGAAATCGTGCCTGATTATCGTCTGGATATGGTTGGCGAGCCCTGTCCATATCCGGCGGTGGCTACGCTTGAAGCGCTACCGCAGCTAAAGAAAGGGGAAATTCTGGAGGTGGTGAGCGACTGCCCGCAGTCCATCAACAACATACCGCTGGATGCAAAAAACCACGGTTATACGGTGCTGGATATCCAGCAGGATGGCCCAACCATTCGCTATCTGATTCAAAAATGATCGCTAAGGGTCTCGCCAGAGGCCTTTATCGTATTGAATTATAAGACATCTTGATCCACGGCAAAAACGCTATTTTTGACTTAAGTAAAATCTCATTTCCCTTTAGAAGGAGGTTTTCACGATTTGATGTATTTACGAGCTTTACTGGTTTTCGCCTTATTGATTCCCTTCCATGCGCTGTCCCTGAATTTCTCTTCCACCTTCCTGCGCCTTGATTGTCCGCAAAGAGGACTTGTCGAGGTTATTCTGCACGTCTATGACCATACCCAGGAACGATGGCACGGTCATTTTGAAACCGGTGCGGGACATAAACGTGCGGGTGATACCGAAATTATCCCGTTTGCAAACGGCGATATTCTCTTCCATTCCCTGTCCAGCGACGCTTTCAGCTATTTATACGATGGGGAAACGATCCTGAGGCACTGCGTAAAGCTTGATGAGCGGCCGGTTTATCCGTCGTTTTGAAGTGAGCAAAGCAAACTGGCCACAGGGTGGCCAGTTTGAAGGGGGATTAGAAACGATAACCCGCGGAGAACATAAACACCCACGGATCCAGGCGAGTATTGATGCTTTGCTGCTGACCGCCCGCCTTGAAGCGTACGTCCGTATCAATATCCATATACCAGACGGAGGCGTTAATTAACCAGTCGCGGTTAATCAGGTAATCCAGACCGACCTGCCCTGCCATGCCCCACGAATCTTTCAGGCTGAGGTCAGTCAGACCGGCCTCTTTACCGGTATCGTTAAACTTCTCGTCAAAGAAGGTGGTGTAGTTCACACCGGCGCCAATATAAGGGCGCACCTTGCTGCTTGAGTCGCCAAAGTACCATTGCGCCATCAGCGTTGGCGGTAAATGGTGAACCGTGGCGATATCACCGGTTGCGCCCAGACCCACGCGATGACGGAACGGCGTTGCAGCAAGAAGCTCAACACCAACGTTTTCCGTCGCCATATAGGTGAACGTTAACCCTAACTGGGTGTTATTACTGACGTTAAAACCGCCCATACCCAGCACGTTATCCGATCCTTCAGTTGGGCGAACCGTAGCCGAACCGGCACGAATAAAGAATTCGCCTGCTTCATGCGCGTACGCGCCGCCAGAGAGACTGCTTAATACAAGGGCTGCCACCGCTAATTTTTTCATATCCGCTCCATCGTTGTGGTTTTAATCGCGGATGAGAATATACTCACAAAAGGGTAATAAGTGATCTGCCACAGATCACATTAAAACCAGTAACTTAACATTCATTGATCTGGGTTAATTTTTTGTGGCGCGTTCAAAAGCGATAAGTTGTTTCCATGTCAATTTTTGGCATTTCACGGTTACAAAATTTTCCCTTTTCCCCCTCTTGCTCTTCCTCTGGCGGCTGGATAATTTATCGCTCTCACAAATTGATTTGATGCGTTCTTCTTTTGCAGGTGTGCCATGAGTGATATCAACCCGTGCATGACGTGCGGAGCCTGTTGTGCGTATTTTCGAGTCTCTTTCTACTGGGCCGAAGCCAGCGATGGCGGCGGTACCGTTCCGGTTCATCTTACCGAGCCGTTAACCCCCTTTCTGCGCTGCATGAGCGGCACGAACCAAAAGCAGGCTCGCTGTGTGGCGCTACAGGGTGAGCCTGGGGTCTCTACCCGATGTTCCATCTATGAGGATCGCCCCAGCCCGTGCCGGGAATTTGCCATGTCGGGGGAAGATGGCCAGGTCAACGAAGCCTGCAATCGCGCACGCGCACGCGTGGGATTACCGCCGCTTTACAAAGATATGCTTTTCCATACAAGCCTTGATGCTGCCACAGCAGGTGCATCCGGTGTACAATTGCCGGCTAATTAACACCTGCAATACTCAAGGAGAGTGCATGTCTATCACGGCGAAGTCTGTCTACCGTGACACGGGAAACTTTTTCCGCAATCAGTTCATAACCTTTTTACTGATCGCGTTGCTTTGCGCCTTTATCACGGTGGTGCTGGGTCATGCGTTTTCACCTAGTGAAGAACAGATTGCCAGCCTGAGCCAGGGCGACCATCTTGCGGGTAGCGTTGGGCTGTTTGAACTGGTGCAAAACATGACGCCGGAACAGCAGCAAATCCTGCTGCGCGCCTCTGCCGCGTCCACCTTCTCGGGCCTGATTGGTAATGCAGTTCTGGCGGGCGGCGTTTTGCTGATGATTCAGCTTGTATCGGCGGGTCACCGGGTCAGCGCCTTACGGGCGATTGGTGCCAGCGCGCCGGTCTTACCTAAGCTGTTTATCCTGATCTTTTTGACCACCCTGCTGGTGCAGATGGGGATAATGCTGGTCGTGGTGCCGGGCGTACTGCTGGCTATCGTGCTCTCGTTTGCCCCGGTGATGGTCGTGCAGGATAAGATGGGTATTTTTACCGCGATGCGCAGCAGCATCCGACTGGCATGGGCTAATATGCGTCTGGTGGCTCCCGCCGTGATCGGCTGGCTGCTCGCCAAAACGCTCCTGCTGTTGTTTGCACCGAATTTTGCGGTATTAACGCCGAACGTTGGCGCGGTAGTGGCGAATACGCTGAGCAACCTGATTTCAGCGGTACTGCTGGTCTATCTGTTCCGCCTGTATATGTTAATTCGTCAGTAATCCAGAGGCGGGAGGCATCGCAGCCTCCCGCCCCGCTCAGAAGATGGAATCACAGAATGAAGCAGTTTCTTGATTTTTTACCGCTCGTGGTCTTTTTTGCTTTTTATAAGCTGTACGATATTTATGCCGCGACCACTGCGCTGATCGTTGCAACGGCAGTTGTTCTGATCTACAGCTGGGTTCGCTATCGTAAAGTCGAAAAAATGGCGCTGGTCACCTTCGTGCTGGTCGCCGTATTCGGCGGACTGACTCTGTTCTTCCATAACGATGAATTTATCAAGTGGAAAGTGACCGTGATTTACGCCCTGTTTGCGGGCGCATTATTAATCAGCCAGTGGGTGATGAAAAAACCGCTGATCCAACGCATGCTGGGCAAAGAGCTGACGCTGCCTCAGGAAGTCTGGTCCCGTCTGAATATCGCGTGGGCGGTCTTCTTTATTCTCTGCGGTCTCGCTAACATCTATATTGCTTTCTGGCTGCCGCAGAATATTTGGGTCAACTTTAAGGTCTTCGGCCTGACCGCACTGACCCTTATCTTCACGCTGTTAAGCGGCGTATACATTTATCGGCACATGCCGCAGGACGACAAGCACTGATTAACGACTGACCAGAACGTCAGAGACAGGCGTTCTGGTCTATTCTCTCCGCTGTAAAATCATAGTAGCATCCCGCCTGAAGTCTTCCGTTACGAGTTAAAACAATGACAACAACTAACGCCCCGCAGGGCGAACTGGTTTTACGCACACTGGCAATGCCCGCTGACACCAATGCCAATGGCGATATTTTTGGCGGCTGGCTGATGTCGCAGATGGATATGGGCGGCGCAATTCTGGCAAAAGAGATCGCCCACGGGCGCGTGGTGACTGTGCGAGTGGACGGCATGACCTTCCTGCGCCCGGTTGCGGTAGGTGATGTGGTTTGCTGCTATGCGCGCTGCATCAAACGCGGCAATACCTCTATTTCAATTAACATCGAAGTGTGGGTTAAGAAAGTCTCTTCTGAGCCGATTGGGCAGCGTTATAAGGCCACTGAGGCCCTGTTTATTTATGTCGCAGTGGACAGCGAGGGTAAACCTCGTCAACTTCCGCAGGCCTGATCGACAGGCAAAAAAAAGCCTCCTTTCGGAGGCTTTTTTATTCCATCTGCGCCCCGCCGTTCAGGCGGAAAACGATATTCACAATCAATCCGCTGCCCGGCTTGCCTGGCTCATAACGCCATCTGCGCATTGCAGATTTCACTTCGCGCTCAAACATATTAGAAGGCTGAGCGGACAAGATTTCCACGTTATCCACTCGGCCATCCGCAGTCACGTCAAATTTCACCCTCACGCGGCCTTCAATACGCAAAGCCTGAGCTCGCGCCGGATACTGAGGCTGGTTGCGGCTTACGGCACGCGGGCCCGCTGGCGTACTAACCGTTGGCTTTGATGTCGTTGCCGTATTGTTCATCACCGGACGTGAAGGCGCTGCATTTTCAACCGGCTGGGTCGCACGCGGTTCAACCGGACGTTCCTCACGTTTCGGACGCTCCTCGACCTTCTTCACCGGCTTTGGCTTCGGCTTAGGTTTTGGCTTCGGTTCAGGCTTGTGGATCACCACCGGGGCTTCCTTCGGTGGCTCCGGAACGGGCTCGGGTTCTGGCTCAGGTTCAGCCACCGGCTGTGGTGGTGGAGGGGCAACCTGCGGCGGTTCAAGATCCGCTGGCGAGACCATCGTTACCGAAATCGGCTGCGCGGGCGCGGGCATTTCAATAACCTGATGAACCGAGGTATACAGCAAACCCGCCACAACGGCACCGTGAATCACGACGGAAAGCAGCGTCGACCAGGGAAAGCGGCGAGGTAAATCAAGGGTCATCGAAGTCATATTCATCAACGTTAAAAAACCGAACCATGATTTTAAATGCAAATAGCAATCATATTCAATAAGACACTATGCTCTGGCGCAACTTTAGCGCCTGAGAGGCCAAAAAAGACGCAGTCAGATCAGGGTATTAACATTGTTTTTATTTTACATTGCAGTCGTTTGCCCTTTCACATAACGTAACTGACACTTTTACCGGTTAAGGAGCTTCGCCGTGTTTTACGTAATTTACTCTGAAGATGTTGCTGATTCGCTCGAAAAACGCCAGTCTGTGCGCCCTGCGCATCTGGCACGTTTGCAGCTGCTCCAGGATGAAGGCCGATTACTGACCGCTGGCCCCATGCCCGCAGTAGACAGCAACGATCCGGGTGCTGCCGGTTTCTCCGGCTCCACGGTCATTGCTGAGTTTGAATCCCAGGAAGCCGCTCAGGCCTGGGCTGACGCAGACCCGTACGTTGCAGCGGGCGTGTATGCAAAAGTGACGGTGAGGCCGTATAAGAAAGTGTTTTAAATCAATCGTGTAAATGTAGGGCAGCAAACTAACGTTGCATTGCCCTACTACCTTTTTGAATGAAAAAAGATATAATCCATTCATCTCTTTTACTTAGAAAAGTTTGTTATGGATTATATCTTATTAGTATTATTATTGGCCGTTTGTTTTGCTAATGCTACATTTATCAGAATCAAATCGATTGCGGTGGTTATTGCATTACTGATATTTGCTTTCTGGTTTATATCAAATATGTTTACCGGAAATGGTGTAAATGATGCAGTTTATTATCATCTGAGAAGTAATGTTCACGGGACGTCTATTGATGATATATTGCCTAAAGTTTTTGCAGCCAGCATATTTATTTTGATTTCTATAGCGATAATATTTGCGTCATTCAAATTTCGAAAAAAATTGCCACGTCGCAATGCCACATTCTATAATGTTTTATTTATTTCATCCCTTTTATTTTTCGTTTTTCAATCTAATGCAACCCAAAATATATACAACTCGCTTCAGAACTTATCCTATGGGAATGGTGTAAAAGTGGCCAGGCAGTATAACAGCGTTGATTACGAAATGAATAAAAAGTACAACTATGTTTTTATTTATGCTGAGAGCCTTGAACGTTCACTGAGAAACATTGATGGCATCAATTATATACCACAAATAAGTAAACTTGCAGATCAATATCTTGAATTCACTGACATACGTCAAATTCCGGGTATGGGGTGGACAATGGCAGGTATGGTCAATACCCAATGTGCTATTCCATTAGTCCTCCCTCAAGGTAATTCAGCGAATAATATGTCACATTTCTTGGGTGGGGCTGATTGCATTGCAACACATTTGAAAAAAAGTGGATACACTACGGAATTTATACGTGGGAGTGATAAAGAATTTGCTGGAGGGGATAAGTTCTTTTCTCAGCATGGCTGGATTTATCAACATGATAAACAATATTTGCTTAATCATCACGTAGTAAATCAAAATGACATTAGCGGATGGGGTGTTCATGATGATTCGCTCATTGACCATGTATATAATGAATTTGAAAAGTTATCGACCTCAAAAGATAATTTTCTCCTCTCATTCTTAACCGTCAATACTCATCCGCCAGCAGGTACCTATTTATCTGCTTGTGATGGACATATTAATGCTGCCATCACTAACCCTATGTTTAAATCAGCAAGTTGTTCTGATTATCTTATTGGTACATTTATTAAAAAAATCATCGACTCAGACCATTTTGACAATACAATCATTGTTCTTGTTTCAGATCATTTGATGATGGCTAACGCTGCTAGTAAAGAGCTTGACAGCATTCAGGACAAGCGTAGGAACAATTTTATTATTATAAAAAAAGGAATTAAACCCACTAAAATCGCCAAACCAGGAACATTGCTGGATGTCTGGCCGACTATACTTGATATCTCTTCGGCTGATAAACCTGATTTTGGATTTGGTCACAGTTTACTTCGGAATGAAAAAAGCCAGATTTTACAATCATGGGAAAAATCTAAAAACATTAGTGATTATCTAGGGTTTTCGTCTTCACTATGGAATTACCCTTCCCTAAATGATAAATTCTCATTTAAAGATGGCAAATTGACAATTGGCCAACAAGAATACAAATGGCCTCTCTTCGGAACCGCTGATAAGAATAAAAACATCAAGAGCATTTATTTTGAAGCCTTTGCCTTAAACGCGCAAAGAATTACTGCCGAAGATAATATTCTTTTTTATATAAATAATTGTTCAGTAACATCGAAAAGTAAACAAGGCTTATGTGGTTATGAACTAACACATAATAGTACGACACAGTACCAAATAAATGAAAAAGGTATTTTCAATAGAAGAGAGCTTAACGCTGTATCTCCTTTATTTTCTCAGGAACTTATCGGCATTTCGTCTGGGCCACTTAATGTCCAGACAGGCATTAATGATAATATTCAAGAGCAAACCATGCCATATGGGATTAATTTTTACAAACTTGAAGGAGAAAATAAAAAAATAAAACTCTTGGCCAATTTTAACACATGCAATAACGTTCCAGTTGATGTGAATGCAGTAAAAAACTTGATTGGTAAAGATAGTTCGACTCTCATCATTGCTTCAAATGAGTCTGTTTTTTGTATCCCTTATGAAACCAGACCATCAGTTAATGAATTATTGCGCGCGAATGCGGCTACTGACCTGGCCCCCAGACAGCAAATAATAGGAACCTATACTAAAAGCGATACTAAGTTCATTTTAGGGAGCCCTGATATCCCATTAGATGTGTTTATAAACAAAACAAATTATAAACTCAACGAGTTATGTACCATTTTCAAAGACTGTAGCTAATTTTTATAATCTGTTGAAAGGCTCCTTCAGGAGCCTTTCAAACCATCAATGCAGCGACGCTAACCTCGCCGCAAATCCGACAAATAGCAGCCCTATCAGCCCGTTCCCCAGCTTTGCCAGTTTCTTTTTTGTTTTCAGATAACGTGTGACAAACGCGCCGGAGAAGATCAGGAAGCTCATGTACATAAAGCTTATCAACTCCAGCGTCGTCGCAAGGATCAGGAAAGAAGTGCCGGTACTCTTCGCATTCACGTCAATGAACTGAACGAAGAACGATACGTAGAACAGAATCGCTTTGGGGTTGGTCAGGCTTAACACCAGGGAACGTTTCATGATCATACTGGCAGGTTCGGGGCCGCTCTCATGCGCGTTTTTTTGACGGTTTACCACCGACCAGAGCATTTTGCCCCCCAGCCAGAGCAGATAGAAAGCCCCGAGATAGCGCACGATATTAAACAGTACCGGCGTGGTCTGGATTAATGCCGCGACGCCCGCCCAGGCGAGAAACATCAGCACCGCATCGCCAATAAATACGCCCGTAGCGGCGAGATACCCTTTTTTAACACCGTGACCGATCCCGGTTTTTAGCACGAACAGGGTATTCGGTCCTGGCACCAGAACGATAAAAAATGCGCCAACAACATACGTCCAGAAATTCAGTACGCCAAACTCCGCAAACACTTCTCCCTCCTTTTGCTAAACACAACAGGAACAACGCTGCAAATACGCTATCCCCAAAAGATCAGACGCAATAAAATCAGCGGGCACCAGTTACGGTGCCCTCATGGTTCTCAGATATCCTGGACTGCGAACAGCAACGCATTGCGGTGCCGCGTCAATCCACATTTTCTGATGGCGTGAATACGCATATTGCGGCGGGATTGTGCTTCCAGCCAACGAGCCTTGCGACGACTCACCTGTCGCAACATGCGCCAGCGCCCTACTTCTGTTCTACTGCGCTTCATGTCTACAACTCTTAAACTAACTGAGCCGCCATTATAAACCCAACCCGGCAGCAAACCAGCGCTTTTACCTGGCGTTTTTATTTGCCAGATGAATCCTGATGCGTACACTCATAACAATACGCTTTCAAAAGGATTTTTTTACCTATGACAACCTTCTACACCGTGGTGAGTTGGCTGGTCATTCTAGGATACTGGCTGTTAATCGCGGGTGTGACGTTACGCATCCTGATGAAGCGCAGAGCCGTACCCTCTGCCATGGCCTGGCTTCTGATCATTTACATCCTCCCGCTGGTGGGAATTATTGCCTATCTCTCTTTTGGTGAGCTTCATCTGGGTAAACGCCGTGCCGAGCGCGCCCGTGCCATGTGGCCCTCCACCGCGAAGTGGCTGAACGATCTTAAAGCCTGCAAACATATTTTTGCCGAGGAGAACAGCAGCGTCGCCTCCTCATTGTTTAAGCTGTGCGAGCGCCGCCAGGGGATTGGCGGCGTTAAGGGCAACCAACTGCAGCTGCTGACCTCCTCCGACGACGTCATGCAGGCGTTAATCCGCGATATTCAGCTGGCTCGTCATAATATCGAGATGGTTTTTTATATCTGGCAGCCCGGCGGGATGGCTGACCAGGTCGCTGAATCGCTGATGGCCGCCGCACGGCGCGGCATTCATTGCCGCCTGATGCTTGACTCCGCGGGTAGCGTGGCATTTTTCCGCAGCCCCTGGGCAGGCATGATGCGTAATGCCGGGATCGAAGTGGTCGAAGCGCTGAAGGTAAATCTCCTTCGCGTGTTTCTGCGCCGGATGGATCTCCGCCAGCATCGCAAAATGATCATGATCGATAACTATATTGCCTACACCGGCAGCATGAACATGGTCGACCCGCGCTTCTTCAAACAGGACTCAGGAGTAGGTCAATGGGTTGATTTGATGGCGCGAATGGAGGGGCCGATTGCCACCTCGATGGGTATCGTTTATTCCTGCGACTGGGAGATTGAAACCGGCAAGCGTATCCTGCCGCCGCCGCCGGACGGCAATATTATGCCGTTTGAGGAGGCCAGCGGTCATACCATTCATACCATTGCTTCCGGGCCGGGCTTCCCGGAGGACTTGATCCATCAGGCGCTGCTGACGGCAACCTACTCGGCGCGTGAATATCTGATCATGACGACGCCCTACTTTGTCCCCAGCGACGACCTCCTGCACGCCATCTGTACAGCCGCGCAGCGCGGTGTCGATGTGAGCATCATTTTGCCGCGCAAAAATGACTCTCTCCTGGTGGGCTGGGCCAGCCGGGCATTCTTTAGCGAACTGCTGGCCGCCGGGGTGAAAATTTACCAGTTTGAAGGCGGATTGCTCCACACCAAGAGCGTGCTCGTCGACGGTGAGCTGAGCCTGGTGGGCACGGTCAACCTGGATATGCGCAGCCTGTGGCTCAACTTTGAAATCACGCTGGTCATTGATGATGCCGGCTTTGGCGGCGATCTCGCGGCGGTGCAGGATGATTATATCTCCCGCTCGCGTCTGCTGGATGCCAGACTGTGGGTAAAACGTCCGCTGTGGCAGAGAATTGCCGAACGACTGTTTTACTTCTTTAGTCCGTTGCTGTAAAACGTGCCCAACGATGTTAAACAGGTAGTCATCATGGAAATGGATCTGAACAATCGCCTGACCGAAGACGAAACGCTCGAGCAGGCCTATGACATTTTTCTCGAACTGGCGGTTGATAACCTCGATCCCGCAGACGTGATCCTTTTTAATCTGCAGTTCGAAGAGCGCGGCGGTGCCGAGCTGTTTGACCCTTCAGAAGACTGGGCTGAGCATGTGGATTTCGACCTGAACCCTGACTTTTTTGCCGAAGTTGTAATTGGGCTGGCAGATGAAGACGGTGGTGAAATTAACGATATTTTCGCTCGCGTCCTGCTGTGTCGAGAGAAAGACCATAAGCTGTGCCATATACTCTGGCGCGAATAATAAAAAAGGCTGCGATTGCAGCCTTTTTTATTTACTCCGGCAATTTATTGCCACAGCGATGACAAAACCGCGCGTCGTGATCATGTTCACCCTGCTGGCAATGAGGACACTTGCGCTGCTGCTTGCGGCTCTGAAACGCGCTGCTCATGTGTGTGGTAATAAGTCCAGTCGGAATGGCAATCACCGAATAGCCAATCAAAATCAGCACTGACGCCACAATGCGGCCCAGCGGCGTGTGGGGAGTAATATCACCATAACCCACGGTCGTGACGGTCACAATCGCCCAGTAGACGGAGGCATTGAGCGTCGTAAAGCCATATTTGGGACCTTCTATTAAATACATCAGCGCGCCAAAAACAATCATGACGATGGCGATAAACGAGTAGAACAGAATGAGCTGATGCCGTGCGCTGACGATTGCACTCCAGAACACGCGTAATGAGGGCATAAAACGCAGTAATTTCAGAATACGTAATACGCGAATAACGCGCATCGCTCGCCAGGCAAAGACATAGCTCAGGCTGATTTCCGGCCACAGCCACATGACGTAGAGCGGCAGAATGGTGGCTAAATCAATAAATCCCCAGAAGCTGAAAACATATCGGGCCGGGTTGGGCCAGGCTATTACCCGGAGGATATATTCAGCGGTAAAAACCAGGGTAATCGCCAGCTCAAGCCAGACAAAGATGTCCCATTCGTCAAACGTCAGGTGATATTGCGTCCCGGCACCCGATTCAATAAAGATGACGACCACGCTGAGAAGCGCAAATAAACCGCAAAGACCTTCGAAGCGACGTCCGGATACCGTTTCAGGATCGAATAAAAAATGATAAAGCCGCCGACGGGCTGACGTTAATAAACGCGACACAGTTACCTCGCAAAAATAAGGGCTGACATCATGTCAGCCCTTGCGATTATAACGGGTCTACTTTCAGGCAGGAAACCGCATGTCGGAAACTGCCTTCCAGAACTGGACGCGTTTTCGCACATTCCGGCCCGGCCATTGGGCAGCGCGTGCGGAAGACGCAGCCCGACGGCGGGTTAATCGGTGAGGGCAATTCACCTTCCAGCAGCTGGATGGTCTTATTCTTTTCCAGATCCGGATCGGGGATCGGTACCGCCGACATCAGCGCTTTGGTGTAAGGGTGCAGCGGATTGTGGTACACCTCGTCATAGGTACCCAGCTCCACGGCGTGACCCAGATACATCACCAGCACGCGGTCTGAAATGTGTTTCACTACGGCCAGGTCATGCGCGATGAAGATCAGCGACAGCCCCATTTCACGCTGCAGCTTCTGCAGCAGGTTAACCACCTGTGCCTGAATGGACACGTCCAGCGCGGAAACCGGCTCGTCGCAGATAATCAGCTTCGGCTCGAGGATCAGCGCACGGGCGATACCAATACGCTGGCACTGGCCGCCGGAGAATTCGTGCGGGTAGCGGTTGATGAGGTTAGGCAACAGGCCGACTTTCATCATCATCGCCTTAACGCGATCGCGCACTTCCTGACGAGACATCTTCGGATGATAGGTCCGCAGCGGCTCGGCAATAATCTCGCCGATGGTCATACGCGGGTTAAGGGATGCCAGCGGATCCTGGAAAATCATCTGGATATCGCTGCGCACCTCGCGCCACTCGTCGGGTTTCATGCCCAGCAGATCTTTACCCAGCCAGGCCACTTTGCCGTCGGTCGCTTTTACCAGACCGATAATGGCGCGCGCAAAGGTCGATTTACCGCAGCCGGACTCTCCGACCACGCCCAGAGTTTCCCCTTCGTACAGGCGCAGCGTAACGCCATCCACCGCTTTCAGGGTCTTCGACGGCTGCCAGAACCACTGTTTTCCGTCTTTAATGTCGAAATGCACCTTAAGGTCAGCAATTTCAAGCAGCACGTTGCGTTTTTCATCTAATGCGTTCATACCAGCTCCTCCTGCGGCTTAAAGCAGGCGCGCAGACGGCCTGGTGCAAACTCTTCCAGCGGCGGAGCGCTGTTGCAGATTTCCATCGCGTGCGGGCAGCGCGGCTGGAACGGACAGCCTTTCGGCAGGCGCAGCAGGTTTGGCGGGTTGCCAGGAATGGTGAGCAGGGATTCCCCTTCCGCATCAAGACGCGGCACCGCGTTCAGCAGGCCAATGGAGTACGGGTGAGCTGGCTGATAGAAGACATCGCGCGCTTTGCCATATTCCATCGTTCGCCCGGCGTACATTACCAGCACTTTGTCACAGATGCCCGCCACCACGCCCAGGTCGTGGGTAATCATGATAATCGCCGTGTTGAACTCACGCTTCAGCTCGTTCAACAGGGTCATGATTTGCGCCTGAACGGTAACGTCCAGCGCGGTAGTAGGTTCGTCGGCAATCAGCAGCTTAGGCCGGCAGAGCAGCGCCATCGCAATCATCACGCGCTGACGCATACCGCCAGAGAACTCGTGCGGGAACATGCGCATGCGCTTGCGTGCCTCCGGCATTTTCACCGCATCGAGCATTTTGACCGACTCTTCAAAGGCTTCGGCTTTGCCCAGACCTTTGTGTAGCATCAGGACTTCCATCAGCTGCTCACCAACGCGCATGTACGGGTTCAGCGAAGTCATCGGATCCTGGAAAATCATCGAGATCTGTTCGGCGCGCAGCTTGTTCAGCTCGTGCTCCGGCAGGTTAAGGATTTCACGACCGTTGAATTTCGCGGAGCCCCCAATCACGCCGTTAGCAGCCAGCAGGCCCATTAACGCAAAGGCGGTCTGAGATTTCCCGGATCCGGATTCACCGACGATGCCGAGCGTTTCACCCGCGCGCAGGTTGAAGTTGAGATCGTTCACGGCGGTGACATCCCCGTCCGGAGTCTTAAAGGTGACGCGAAGATCTTTTACGTCCAGCAGAAGGTCGCTCCGCTGCTGCGCCTGTGGCGCGGTTGCCGTTTCAATAATTGTCATGACGGCGCTCCTTAACGGTCTTTCGGGTCGAGGGCATCACGCAGGCCATCGCCGATAAAGTTAAAACAAAACAGGGTAACGACCAGGAAACCCGCCGGATAAAGCAGCAGCCACGGAGACACTTCCATTGAGTTTGCGCCATCGCTGAGCAGCGCGCCCCAGCTGCTCAGCGGCTCTTGTGTACCGAGACCCAGGAAGCTCAGGAAAGATTCAAACAGGATCATGCTTGGCACCAGCAGTGAGGCATAGACCACCACCACGCCCAGCACGTTAGGAACGATATGGCGAACCACGATATTCCCGGTAGAGACACCGCCGACCTGCGCGGCTTCGATAAACTCTTTGCGTTTGAGGCTCAGCGTCTGGCCGCGAACAATACGCGCCATATCCAGCCATGACACCATCCCGATGGCCACGAAGATCAGCAGGATATTCTGACCAAAGAAGGTCACCAGCAGGATGACGAAGAACATAAACGGGAAGGAGTTCAGGATTTCAAGCAGACGCATCATCACCGAGTCCACTTTGCCGCCAAGGTAGCCGGACAGAGAGCCGTAGAGCGTCCCCACGATCACCGCCACCAGAGCGGCAGCAATACCGACCATAAGAGAGATACGACCACCAATAGCGACACGCACCAGCAGATCGCGTCCGGATGAATCCGTGCCAAAATAGTGGCCTGATTCCATATCCGGCGCGCTGGACATCATGCCCCAGTCGGTGTCGAAATAGGTAAATTGCGACAGCATCGGCGCCAGGGTCACAAACAGCGCGATGATCACCAGAACCACCAGACTCGCAACCGCCGCGCGGTTGTGCATAAAGCGACGGCGCGCGTCCTGCCAGAGGCTACGACCTTCCACTTCCAGTTTTTCACTGAAGTTTTCCAGCGCCTCGCTGTTTTTCTTACTCAACATCATGGCGTGCTCCAGTTAGTAACGGATTTTCGGGTCGATGACGGCGTACAGGACATCAACGATAGCGTTAAAGAGAATGGTCAGCGCACCGACGAGAATAGTCAGGCTCAGTACCAGCGAATAGTCGCGGTTAAGCGCGCCGTTAACAAACAGCTGGCCGATGCCCGGCAGGCCGTAAATTGTTTCGATAACCATCGAGCCGGTAATGATCCCGACGAACGCCGGTCCCATGTAGGAGAGCACGGGCAACAGTGCCGGCTTAAGCGCGTGGCGGAAGATAATCCGACGCATCGGCAGCCCTTTAGCACGCGCGGTACGAATGAAGTTCGAGTGCAGCACTTCGATCATTGAACCACGGGTGATACGCGCGATACTGGCGATGTACGCCAGAGATAATGCCACCATCGGCAAAATCATGAACTTCAATGCCCCGCCGTTCCAGCCGCCGCCAGGCAGCCACTTCAGCGTAATGGCAAATATCATCACCAGTAATGGCGCAACAACGAAGCTGGGTATGACTACCCCGGTCATCGCCACCCCCATTACGGCATAATCCCATTTGGTATTTTGTCTGAGCGCGGCGATAACGCCTGCGGTGACCCCGAAAACGATCGCCAGAATGAATGCCGCAGCACCCAATTTCGCCGAAACCGGGAAGCTGGAGGCCACCAGGTCGTTAACGGAATAGTCTTTATATTTAAATGACGGTCCAAAATCACCGTGGGCCAGCTGCTTCAGGTAATTGAAGTACTGGGTAGAGATAGGATCGTTTAAGTGGTATTTCGCTTCGATATTCGCCATGACTTCTGGCGGCAGCGTACGCTCACCGGTAAATGGACTTCCCGGCGCGAGGCGCATCATGAAGAAGGAAATCGTGATAAGAATAAATAGCGTTGGAATCGCTTCAAGACAGCGACGTAGGATAAATTTCAACATTGCCCGTACCTTCTGGCGTGTGCCTATATAGTGTGACGTTGGTTAGACACCGTGGGGCGAGCGAGCCCGCCCCACTCATTGCCATTAATGCTTGATAATATACAAGTTTTTAACGTAGATATTATCCATCGGGTCTTTACCGGTATACCCACCTACCCACGGTTTCACCAGACGGGCGTTAACATAGTAGTAAACCGGAACGATCGCGGAATCTTTATCCAGCTGCTGCTCGGCTTTAGAGTACAGTTCAGTACGCTGTGCTTCGTCAGTGGCTTTCAGCGTGTCGCCAATCAGCTTGTCGAATGCCGGGCTCTTATAGTGCGCGGTATTGTTTGAGCTGTCACTCAGCATGGTGTTCAGGAAGGAGGTCGGTTCGTTATAGTCCGCACACCAGCCAGCACGCGCCACGTCAAAGGTACCCTGATGACGGCTGTCGAGGAAGGTCTTCCACTCCTGGTTCTCCAGCTTCACGTTCGCGCCCAGGTTCTTTTTCCAGATCGAGGCGACGGCGATAGCCAGTTTTTTGTGCAGATCGGAGGTGTTGTACAACAGGCTGAAGGTCAGCGGCTTATCTGCGGTGTAGCCCGCTTCGGCCAGCAGTTTCTTCGCTTCTGCGTTACGCTGTTCCTGAGTCTGTTTGAACCAGTCTGGCTCGGTCAGTTTTGCGCCATCGGTGTATGGAGGGGTATAGCTGTACGCCGGCAGATCGCCCTGGTTTTTCACTTTGTTGACGATGATATCGCGATCCAGTGCCAGCTTCAGCGCGGTACGAACACGTACGTCGGTAAACGGTGCTTTCTGGTTGTTGATTTCATAGTAATAGGTGCACAGGTACGGATCGACGTGAACTTCTTTAGGGATCTCTTTCTTCAGTTTCTGGAACAGCTCAATCGGCATGTTGTTATAGGTCATGTCGATTTCACCGCTGCGATAGCGGTTAACGTCAGTCACTTCGGACGAAATTGGCAGGTAGGTCACCTGATTAATAACGGTTTTAGCGTTGTCCCAGTACTGCGGGTTACGCTCAAGCACCATACGCTCGTTGACCACCCAGTCTTTCAGCTTATAGGCACCGTTGGTCACGATATTGGCAGGCTGGGTCCATTTCTCACCAAATTTTTCCACGGCAGATTTTGGTACCGGGGAGACGGACGGGTGAACCAGCAGCTTATAGAAGTACGGAACAGGTTCGCTCAACGTCACTTCGAAGGTATTGGCATCGATCGCTTTAACGCCCAGATCGGTGATCGGTTTTTTGCCCGCGATGATGTCATCAATATTGGCGATGTGGCCATATTGCAGGTAGCTCGCATACGGAGAGGCGGTTGTAGGATTCGCCAGACGCTGCCAGCTATAAACGAAATCTTCAGCCGTGACCGGCGTACCGTCGGACCATTTCGCATCCTTGCGCAGATGGAAGGTCCAGACTTTGAAATCTTTGTTTTCCCATTTTTCTGCGACACCCGGTGCCGGGTGGCCGTCTACGTCTGTCACCAGCAGGCCTTCGAACAGGTCGCGGTTAACGTTAGACTCAGGAACACCTTCAATTTTGTGCGGGTCAAGGGACTGAACTTCCGCACCGTTGTTACGCACCAGCGTCTGTTTCTCAGCCAGTTGAACACCTGCAGGAACGTCCGCAGCCATTGCAGCGTTGCCCGCGATTAGCGCAGTTAAAATCCCCGCCGCTACCAGATTTTTTTTTGTGATGATGGACATTGTGTTGGTACTCCACTCATTATAATGACTGGCCTTCGCCAGCTGTGTAATCCCCTGTTGGGGCCTGTACAGCGCAGGAGTTTTTTTTGCTGCTGTCAGGTTCTTCTTTTACTGCTTGCTATCACCGACTTTTTTATTACTGACCGCTCGTATGGCCGTCTTGCGTCGATTCTTTACAGGCCTCCCCTGTTTGAGGCCTGGGCTGGATATCTGAGATGAGAACCATATGAAAATAATTCTCATCTGCTTGTTTTATGCTGCAAAATATTAGGCCGGAAAGTATCAAATGGCGTAAACGTGCGCCAATACATTTTGCAAATTTGTTAAGCAATTCTCTTTTACGGTGAGTGCCGTATCGTTGAGGGCAGCCTTGCCGGACATCAAACATCACTAAAAAAACATGACATTCAATAGGATAGAGAAAATCTTCTCTACAAGCGCGTCGCTGCGCTATCATCGAGTGATTTTGTACAAAAATTTAACAACTGGTTATTATTTAGCACATTCATCTAGGGGAATGTTGAAATTACTAATATCATTTCGGTTATCTCTCAGCAAGCCCCAGAGTATCATGTGAGTAAAATAACAGAGCGATCGAAGATTTTCTGTGCAGGCGGGTTTTAGGGGGATTAATAACTTATTGAAATACAAGTAATGAACATTATTAGTAGAATTTATTATGATATGTGAGCATTTCAACTTTAGTTATAGGATTTACTGATAATGACGTAAAAAAACGGAGCCGTTGCTCCGTTCTTTCATACGAAATATCAGTGCAGCAAACCGGGGAAAATGCTTTTAATTCCCGTCACGATAAATTCAATCCCTAACGCCATCAACAGCAGGCCCATGATACGCGTTATGACGTTAATTCCCGTCTGCCCCAACAGGCGTACAAGCCAGGGCGCCATGCGGAACACTCCCCAACAGCAGAGCGCAAAAATAGCAATTGCGACGGAAAAACCGATCAGGTGCATCAGGCTATGGTATCGCGTCCCCCAGACAATGGTTGAACTGATGGCACCAGGACCGGCCATCAGCGGTAAGGCCAGTGGCACCACGCCAATACTTTCGCGGATGGCGGTTTCTGACTTCTCCTGCTTGTTCTGTTTATCCTCGCCGAGCTTACCGCTGATCATGGACATAGCGATGGTCACGACCAGGATCCCACCCGCAATGCGGAAAGAATCAATTGAAATCCCGAACAGCTGAAGAATCGTGTCTCCGAGAAAAAGGGAGGTCAACAATATGATAGCGACCGACAGGTTAGCGGTAAGGTTGGTCTTGTTCCTGGCCGCCGCCGTCTGGTAACTCGTCATACTAATGAAGACTGGAATGATCCCCACCGGGTTGACCAGGGCAAACAAACCAATAAAAAATTTAAAATACGTTGGAAAATCAAAGAGCGTTTGGATCACGTTTTGCTCCGCTTATACACATGCCCGGGACTGACAATTTGTCGTGAGAAATCGCGCTGAAGATACCCTTTTTATCAGCATACTTCACTTGAAATCTGTACCAAAACGTTATCATTTCAGGATGTTAAACAGATGTATAATCAATGATAGTGCTGCTTCCAATACTTACTTAATTATTTAACACTGGAAAAATCTCAAAGAAATAACCCTGCTGAAAGGTATCAGCTTGGGGAAAAATTGACACAGATCATGATTTCAGTACTCAGAAGTGAGTAATCTTGGTTACACCCCCAGGGAGGTCACCTGACAAAAAGGGATGATGCTAAGGTAAGGCTCTTTTAGTAAATTAGTGTGCTGACGCAGAAAGTAACTCTTTGTTTTACTTTGTGTTACGCAAGTCGTATCGGCTCTGTCTATACTGTGTGACGTATCGAGCGCTGGTTTACTAAAAGAGTTTAAACATTATCAGGAGAGCATTATGGCTGTTACTAATATCGCTGAACTGAACGCCCTCGTCGAGCGCGTTAAAAAAGCCCAGCGTGAATATGCCAATTTCACCCAAGAACAGGTTGATAAAATCTTCCGCGCGGCCGCACTGGCTGCTGCAGATGCTCGAATCCCTCTCGCTAAAATGGCCGTTGCCGAATCCGGCATGGGTATCGTGGAAGATAAAGTGATTAAAAACCACTTCGCTTCCGAGTATATCTACAACGCCTATAAAGATGAGAAAACCTGTGGCGTGCTGTCCGAAGACGACACCTTCGGTACCATCACCATCGCTGAACCTATCGGCATCATCTGCGGTATCGTTCCGACCACTAACCCAACGTCTACTGCTATCTTCAAATCACTGATTAGCCTGAAGACCCGTAACGCAATCATCTTCTCTCCACATCCACGTGCGAAAGATGCGACTAACAAAGCTGCGGATATCGTCCTTCAGGCGGCGATCGCTGCTGGTGCACCAAAAGATCTGATTGGCTGGATCGACCAACCTTCCGTTGAGCTCTCCAATGCGCTGATGCATCACCCGGACATTAACCTGATCCTGGCGACCGGTGGTCCTGGCATGGTTAAAGCCGCATACAGCTCCGGTAAACCAGCGATCGGTGTTGGCGCCGGTAACACACCTGTTGTTATCGACGAAACCGCTGACATCAAACGTGCCGTTGCGTCTGTACTGATGTCTAAAACCTTCGATAACGGCGTTATCTGTGCATCTGAACAGTCTGTTGTTGTCGTAGACTCTGTTTACGACGCCGTTCGTGAACGTTTCGCCAGCCACGGCGGCTACCTGCTGCAGGGCAAAGAGCTGAAAGCAGTTCAGGACATTATCCTGAAAAATGGCGCGCTGAACGCCGCTATCGTGGGTCAGCCAGCGTACAAAATCGCTGAACTTGCAGGCTTTACCGTCCCGGCTACAACCAAAATCCTGATCGGTGAAGTGAAAGTTGTCGACGAGAGCGAGCCGTTTGCACACGAAAAACTGTCTCCTACGCTTGCCATGTACCGTGCGAAAGATTTCGAAGACGCGGTAGAGAAAGCTGAGAAGCTGGTTGCCATGGGCGGTATCGGTCACACGTCTTGCCTGTACACCGACCAGGATAACCAGCCAGAACGCGTCGCTCACTTCGGTCAGATGATGAAAACTGCGCGTATCCTGATCAACACCCCTGCTTCCCAGGGTGGTATCGGTGACCTTTACAACTTCAAACTCGCACCTTCCCTGACTCTGGGTTGTGGTTCCTGGGGTGGTAACTCCATCTCTGAAAACGTTGGTCCAAAACACCTGATCAACAAGAAAACCGTTGCTAAGCGAGCTGAAAACATGTTGTGGCACAAACTTCCGAAATCTATCTACTTCCGCCGTGGCTCACTGCCAATCGCGCTGGATGAAGTGATTACTGATGGCCACAAACGTGCGCTCATCGTGACTGACCGTTTCCTGTTCAACAACGGCTACGCTGACCAGATTACCTCTGTGCTGAAAGCGGCTGGCGTTGAAACTGAAGTGTTCTTTGAAGTTGAAGCGGACCCTACCCTGAGCGTTGTACGTAAAGGTGCTGAGCTGGCTAACTCCTTCAAACCAGATGTGATTATCGCACTGGGCGGTGGTTCCCCAATGGATGCCGCGAAAATCATGTGGGTCATGTACGAGCACCCTGAAACCCACTTCGAAGAACTGGCGCTGCGCTTTATGGATATCCGTAAACGTATCTACAAGTTCCCGAAAATGGGCGTAAAAGCCAAAATGATCGCGGTAACCACTACTTCCGGTACCGGTTCAGAAGTTACACCATTTGCGGTAGTAACAGACGATGCGACAGGTCAGAAATACCCACTGGCTGACTACGCGCTGACCCCAGACATGGCTATCGTTGATGCAAACCTGGTCATGGAAATGCCTAAGTCACTGTGTGCGTTCGGTGGTCTGGATGCGGTAACTCACGCCCTGGAAGCCTACGTTTCTGTCCTAGCATCTGAGTTCTCTGACGGTCAGGCTCTGCAGGCTCTGAAACTGCTGAAAGAAAACCTGCCAGCGTCCTACAATGAAGGGTCTAAAAACCCGGTAGCACGTGAACGCGTTCACAGCGCAGCAACCATCGCCGGTATCGCGTTTGCCAACGCCTTCCTGGGTGTTTGCCACTCAATGGCGCACAAACTGGGCTCACAGTTCCACATTCCTCACGGTCTGGCGAACGCCCTGTTGATCAGCAACGTTATCCGTTATAACGCTAACGACAACCCAACTAAACAGACTGCTTTCAGCCAGTACGACCGTCCACAAGCACGTCGTCGCTATGCTGAAATCGCTGACCACCTTGGTCTGAGCGCACCGGGCGACCGTACTGCTGCGAAGATTGAGAAACTGCTGGCATGGCTGGAAAGCCTGAAAGCTGAGCTGGGTATTCCTAAATCTATCCGTGAAGCAGGCGTTCAGGAAGCTGACTTCCTCGCTCATGTAGATAAGCTGTCTGAAGATGCCTTCGATGACCAGTGTACTGGTGCTAACCCGCGCTACCCACTGATCTCCGAGCTGAAACAGATTCTGCTGGATACCTACTATGGTCGTGAGTTCAAAGAAGGTGATGTTGCCGCTGTGAAAACAGAAGTTCCTGTCATCAAAGCTGACAAGAAAGCGAAGAAAAGCGCTTAATTGACAGCAGCAGATGAAAAACCCGCCTTATTGGCGGGTTTTTTTATGTCTGAATAACAAGACTGACATTATTTTCTGTTGTCGTGCTGAATCGCCGTCAGCGAGCCTACAGACAACGCTTCTTTATAATGCTTACGGCAGACCGAAACATAGCGTTCATTACCGCCTATCACCACCTGCTCACCATCTGCATAAGGTTTACCGGCCTGGTCAAGACGAAGCACCATACTGGCTTTACGACCGCAGAAGCAGATTGTTTTCAATTCAACAAGTTTATCCGACCAGGCAAGCAAATACTGACTCCCGGCAAAGAGTTCACCGCGAAAATCCGTGCGCAGGCCGTAACAAAGAACGGGGATATCAAGCTCATCGACCACTTCTGACAGGGCATATACCTGTTCACGCGTCAGAAACTGGCTCTCATCGACCAGGACACAGTGAATCGGCTGTGCAGCATGTTCTGCATGAATGTCTTCAAACAGATCGGTTTTCGGGTTAAAAAGCCTCGCAGGCGACGAGAGTCCTATTCTTGAGCTCACCTTACCTGCACCAAAGCGATCGTCAATTTCAGCCGTATAAACAACGGTACGCATCCCGCGCTCCTGGTAATTGTACGAGGATTGCAGCAACGCGGTGGATTTCCCGGCATTCATTGCCGAATAGTAGAAATAAAGTTGTGCCATTGGCCGTAAAACCCTAATCAATGTGTAATATTCCCGATGAGTCATTGTACCATATTTTGTCTGGTCATCAGCGATGTAGCACACAGGGGAAGCGTTTCAGCGCGGAGTTTACAACCTTCTTTTCATGAAAATAACCCGTTAAAACATGTAGTAAACGCCCTCTCCTCGGCCAATATGTTATATGTTCAGCAAAACATAACACTGCTTTTTATAGTGGAATCCCCGTTCATTAAAATTCACTATTTATTAACTATTTCAGTCTTAACATCACGGAGGGGAACTAATACAAAAGGCTGATATTTCTCCGCCGCAACTATAATTCCTGCGGGAAATGTCACAAAAAAAAGACACAATCGACCGGGTTAAGCAGCTTCCGGTGATAACAACCGAGACTGCCGGGTGGTGAAATTTAAGTTAGCGTAATTAATAATAGCGCCTTTATTTAGTATTTTTTGAATTCCTTACATTCCTGGCTATTGCACAACTGAATTTATGGCTCTATTATTAGGTCAACAAACCACCCCCCATTATAAGTTTGAGATTACTACAATGAGCGAAGCACTTAAAATTCTGAACAACATCCGTACTCTTCGTGCGCAGGCAAGAGAATGCACCCTCGAAACGCTTGAAGAAATGCTGGAAAAATTAGAAGTTGTAGTTAATGAACGTCGTGAAGAAGAAAGCGCTGCTGCGGCTGAAATCGAAGAACGTACTCGTAAACTGCAGCAATATCGTGAAATGCTGATTGCTGATGGTATCGATCCAAATGAATTGCTGAACAGCATGGCTGCCGCTAAAACCGGTACTAAAGCCAAGCGTGCGGCACGTCCTGCTAAATATAGCTACGTTGACGAGAACGGCGAAACTAAAACCTGGACTGGCCAGGGTCGTACTCCTGCTGTAATCAAGAAAGCGATGGATGAGCAGGGTAAACAGCTGGACGACTTCCTGATCAAGGATTAATCGAGCCATATTCAGAAAAATCCCGCATATTGCGGGATTTTTTTTAACCTAAATTTGTCGCATACATCCTCTTACACTCTGTCATAAAGCATTATTTAGCAATTTCATCGACTGTACTTTCAGACAGGTTTTTGGGAGTGTTATGGGCATAAAAAAACCGGTGGGCAATGCCTCACCGGTTTCGAACATTTACAACCGTGGCTTATTTCTTAATACCTACGCTCTCTTTGAGCCAGGTTTTAAATTCCTCACCAAGGGTGTTGTGGCGGATACCATATTCAACAAATGCCTGCATATAACCGAGCTTATTACCGCAGTCATGGCTCTTACCTTTCATATGGTAGGCCTCAACGGTCTCTTTCTCGATCAGCATATCGATGGCATCCGTCAGCTGGATCTCATCACCCGCGCCTGGAGGCGTTTTAGCCAGCAGAGGCCAGATTTCAGCACTCAGGACATAGCGACCTACAACGGCAAGGTTTGAAGGCGCTACGTCGGCTTTAGGCTTCTCTACGACACCAACCATTGGCACACTTTCGCCCGGCTCAAGGTTAACGCCTTTGCAGTCAACCACACCGTATGCCGTTACGTCTTCAACAGGCTCAACCATAATCTGGCTACTGCCGGTTTCGTCGAAACGTTTGATCATTTCAGCCAGGTTATCCTGAGAAAGATCGGATTCGTATTCGTCCAGAATTACGTCGGGCAGAATTACCGCTACAGGCTCATCACCTACAACAGGATGCGCACACATAACAGCGTGGCCCAGACCTTTAGCCAGGCCCTGACGAACCTGCATAATGGTGACGTGTGGAGGGCAAATAGATTGAACTTCTTCTAACAGCTGACGCTTAACACGCTTTTCCAGCATGGCTTCAAGTTCAAAGCTTGTATCGAAATGGTTTTCGATAGAGTTTTTAGATGAATGCGTAACCAGCACAATTTCAGTGATGCCGGCTGCGATACATTCATTAACGACATACTGGATTAATGGCTTATCAACCAGAGGCAGCATCTCTTTAGGAATCGCCTTAGTTGCTGGTAACATCCTGGTCCCCAATCCCGCTACCGGGATAACGGCCTTTCTGACTTTCGAATTTAGGGCAGCCATTCAAATTCTCCTGAGCTGTTCAAGTTTTGAACTTTTATGCAATAAATAACGCGTTGAGTATATCAGCCTCGCCCCGCAGTCCGGGTCTGAAAAGAACGCGTTGCCGATCAATTAGGACAAATACGCATGAATCTGGGCAGCGATAGTAGCACTCCCCGTAAAACACAGGTAAAGCAATCTTAAAATTAAGATCCAATTGCTTATTCCGTGGACAACATTAAGCGTAGCCGTCCCCCGGCGCCCCAAATTTGGCACTGCCAGGAGGAACAGCGGTGGCTAATTTGATTAAGATAAGCCGTTCCCAATGTCCCAAGCGGCACGCCGTTACTCACCTGAATATGATGTTCACCGGTATTCAGTGAAGCGTTGAGACCTGCTGAGACGAGGATCAGATTTTTTAAACCGCTGTGGTAATAGCCGACCAGCAGCGGGAACTGTCCGGGTAAATTGGCCTGACGAAAAAGCTGGTTTACTTGTTTGAGTAAACTGCCTAACTCCGGTAGCCGTTGTCCCTGATGCGATAACTGTTCCTGCAACAAACCATTAAATAGCGCGCGAAGAAGTAACGCGGCTAATACACCGTTATCCCCTGCCCGGGTGACATCCAGAGAATAAAACGCAAGGTCGGTATCAGATAAAGGTGCGATATCCAGCACCAGTCCGGGCTGGTCAGCCGCCACCAGCTGGCGATAATTTACGCGACAGTGTGAAATAGTTTGCTGCACGGGCGGCTGGAGCTCTTGCAATAGTTTCGCCGCAGCAGGCGGATTACTCACCAGGGCATCCCAGTCCTGGAAAAGACGTTCCTCTTCCTCTACCCGGGAATTAAACATATTGGGATAAAGGCACGCCAGGACCGTTTCACGCAGCCGGTTCAGATCCTTGACTGGTTTAAGCAGAATATCCTGGACGCCAAGACGTAATGCTTTGGCAATATCCGCCATATTCTCTGTGGCCGAGATCACCAGAATCGGCGTCTGGTTACCTTCGTTACGCAGATGTTCAACCAGCTTCAGTCCATTCATGCGCGGCATCGCTATGTCGCAAATCATCAAATCGGGCGTAATGCCGATCATTTTTTCCAGGGCGTCGATGCCATCTTCTGCCAGTGACGTCATTGCGCCCAGCGAGGATAACCACGAATCCAGTAGCGATCGGAAAACGGGCTCGTCTTCAACAATCAAAATGTGTTTTCCGGCCAATGGCTGCGTCATGGTTCCTCCCCTGGCTGACAGTAACTAAATAGTGGCATGCGATCGGCACTATCGCCTGTCAGATTTTGCTGAAGTAGTCAAAAAAAGGTGCTTAACGTGCGGTCTGCACAAAAGGCAACAATTCGTCCATTTTCTTTTCGACGGCTAACGAGCCCGCTGCGATGGCGGCCTCAGCCCGATGGAAATCAAGAGTAGAGATTTGCGGACAGTACGGCTGAATAAGGATATCCGGAGGGTCGCCTGCCATACGGTTACGTTTAAGGCGATTCTCGAGTACCTGTATTGACGTGGTCATGATTTCTATCGCCGTCGGCGCGGTAACCGAGCGTCGCGCGGCCATACGCCCGATTCTGCCGCGCAGGCGCTCGTGCCAGGCAAGTTTCTCGCCCTCAGCATCTTCGCTCTGCAGATTGACCGGCATGAGATCCTGTTGCATCAGGTGGGCATCGTGCTGCAGATCGACGGCAATTACGATATCCGCCCCCATTGCACGGGTCAGAGAGATGGGAACCGGGTTAACGACGCCACCATCGACAAGCCAGTAACCGTTGTGTGGGACAGGCGCCATGAGTCCCGGCATACTGCAGGAGGCGCGCACGGCAAGATGGATATCCCCTTCGGTTAGCCAGAGTTCGCGTCCTGTACTGAGGTTCGTCGCGACGGCGCCAAAAGGCATCTGACAATCAGTGAAGTCTTCGAGAGGCATAACCTGGCGGAACTGGTTAAAAACGCGTTCGCCGCGCAACAGTCCACCACGCTGCCAGGAGAGGTCCATCAGACGCAGCACGTCCCAGTAGCTGAAGGAACGCACCCAGGTCTCGAGTTCCGTAAGCTTTCCGCACGCGTAAGCGGATCCGACAAGCGACCCGATAGAACACCCTGCGACAATATCTACGTCAATGCCCATCTTGTTTAAGGCATTAATCACGCCGATGTGTGACCATCCCCGGGCTGCACCTGAGCCCAGCGCCAGTCCAATTTTAACCTTTCTCATTAGCCCTGTTTTACTTCCCCTGGATTCCTGACATAGCGTCAACGCAACAGCTCAGTTAACATAGTGCTACCCGAAGCGTTTTACGCCTTTATTTTTTGTTCCAGGAAGAGAATCGTGTCTCAACTCTGCCCTTGTGGTAGCGCTCTGGAGTATAGCCTATGTTGCCAGCGATATCTGTCTGGCGATCAGGTTGCACCAGACCCGTCACACCTCATGCGTTCACGTTACACTGCTTTTGTGATCAAAGACGCAGACTACCTGATTAAAACCTGGCATCCCTCCTGCCACGCTGCCGAATTCAGAAAGGACATCGAAGCCGGCTTCGCGAACACGCAGTGGCTCGGCCTCACCGTCTATGAATCCTCTCCAGGCAGTCATGTTGATGAAGGTTACGTCAGCTTTGTAGCCCGTTTTAACGAGAATAATAAACCGGGGGCCATTATCGAACGTTCCCGGTTCTTAAAGGAAAGCGGGCAGTGGTATTATATTGACGGAACGCGCCCACAGTTTGGTCGTAACGATCCCTGCCCGTGTGGTTCAGGTAAAAAATTTAAAAAGTGTTGCGGGCAGTAATGCCTGACAACCCAGACTTCGCAAATACAAACAGGATTTCCCGGCGATGCAATCATTACAACGTAAAGTTCTGCGCACCATCTGTCCCGATCAAAAAGGGCTGATCGCACGAATTACCAACATTTGCTATAAACATGAACTGAATATCGTGCAGAACAACGAGTTCGTTGACCACCGTACCGGCCGCTTCTTTATGCGTACCGAACTGGAAGGTATTTTCAACGACACCACTCTGCTGGCCGATCTGGACAGCGCGCTTCCGGAGGGTTCCGTGCGCGAACTGACCCCAGCCGGTCGACGCCGCATCGTGATCCTGGTGACCAAAGAAGCACACTGTCTTGGCGACCTGCTGATGAAAGCAAACTACGGCGGTCTGGACGTCGAAATTGCTGCCGTTATTGGCAACCACGAGACGCTGCGCACGCTGGTCGAACGCTTTGATATTCCGTTCGAGCTGGTCAGCCACGAAGGCCATACGCGTGAAGAACACGACGATTTGATGGCCCAGGCCATTGAAGCGCATAACCCGGACTACGTGGTGCTGGCGAAATACATGCGCGTATTAACGCCATCTTTCGTGGCGCGTTTCCCGAACAAGATCATCAATATTCACCACTCGTTCCTGCCGGCCTTTATTGGTGCGCGTCCATACCACCAGGCGTACGAGCGTGGCGTGAAGATTATTGGCGCGACAGCCCACTACGTGAATGACAACCTGGACGAAGGTCCCATCATCATGCAGGACGTGATTCATGTGGATCACACTTACACCGCTGAGGACATGATGCGTGCAGGGCGTGACGTTGAGAAGAATGTGTTAAGCCGCGCGCTGTATCAGGTGCTGGCACAGCGTGTCTTCGTTTACGGCAACAGAACCATCATTCTTTAATCTTTCGGAAAATGAATTGATTAGCTTTGCGCCTTTACGGATAAAAAGCAGGCAAACAGCTTCATTTCCCTAAAGGAATGCTTTACAGGGGCGTCTCATTTGATATGATGCGCCCCGCTTCCAGCAGGAAGCAGGCCAGTAAAAAAGCATTACCCCGTGGTGGGGTTCCCGAGCGGCCAAAGGGAGCAGACTGTAAATCTGCCGTCATCGACTTCGAAGGTTCGAATCCTTCCCCCACCACCATCTCTCAGCACGACCTCAAAATTTGAATTACCCCTGGTGGGGTTCCCGAGCGGCCAAAGGGAGCAGACTGTAAATCTGCCGTCATCGACTTCGAAGGTTCGAATCCTTCCCCCACCACCATCACTTCCAAACGACACTTAACATTCTGCTCGCACCGTGCATCATGTATTTCCGCAAGGGGAAGGATGAGAAGCTTCGACTAAGGTTCGATTCGAGCGCAGCGAGAAAGCGTTGCCGCAGGCAACGACCCGAAGGGCGAGGCGCAACGCGCCGAGTAATCCTTCCCCTACCACCATCACTTCCAGCAACATCCCAAGTCATATTAAAACCAAACACTCAACCGAATCCGCCTCTGTAGGCCGGGTAAGGCGCAGCCGCCACCCGGCAACAGATGGCTACATCGGCGGCAAACGACGCCTGACCGGTGAACTTTTCACAATCGACGTATTACACTGGGCATGTTCCGCCAGCCCATCCAGCAGCGCATCAAGCTGTTCGATTGACCGCACCACCAGCCTGATGACAAAGCAGTCCTCCCCGGTCACCTTGTCGCTCTCAATACACTCCGGCATCGCCTGAATGTACTTATCCACCTTATGCAACAACCCCGGCAAAGGCCGCACGCGCACCAGCGCCTGCAGCGTATACCCCAGCGCCGCCAGGTTCACCCGTGCACCATAACCCTCAATCACACCGCGCTCTTCCAGCCTTTTAAGACGTTCTGCCGTGCTGGGAGACGTCAGACCGATGCGGCCGCTGAGCACCTTCAACGACATGCGCGCATCCTCAACCAGGCAGGCTAAAATTTGCCGGTCGATATCATCGATAAGGTATTCCATCGCTTTCACCTAATTTTAAAAAGCCATTACTGCATTTCACCTTATCTCATCCCTGTAAAACCCGACAGCGATTTTCGACAATAACGTCACTAATCAGGAGGTGGATGATGCGTGATTTACATACAGGCGTCTGGCAAATGAGCCTGGCGATGTTAATTTCCGGCTCTATCGGTGCGTTTGTTTTGCTGAGCGGTCTGCCGGTAATGGAAGTAGTGTTCTGGCGCTGCCTTATCGGGGCAATAGCGCTTTTTATTTTTATCCGGGTAAGTCAAAAGCCCTTTAGCCCTCTCACCCACACCACGCTGATGCTGGCTATTCTCGGCGGCGTAGCGCTCGTGGTGAACTGGCTGCTGCTCTTCGCGGCCTATGAACGGATCTCGATTGGTCTTTCGACCGTGGTCTATAACACCCAGCCGTTTATGCTGGTCCTGATGGGGATGTTTTTAGGCGAGCGCGTCAGCCTGGTGAAATGGGGCTGGCTGTTCCTCGCCTTTGGCGGCGTGGTGATCCTGCTCTCCAGCGAGCTGACCGGCGCGCATGGCGGTGAATGGCTCGCCGGAATCGGCCTGGCAATGGCCGCGGCCTTCTTCTACGCGCTGACGGCAATCATTGCACGCAAGCTGAAAACAATCGCGCCGCAGCATATTGCCTTTATCCAGGTGCTGACGGGCGTCGTGATGCTTTTGCCGTTTGCCAGCATGCCGTCATTTACCGGTGATTTTCCCTGGCCTACCCTGCTGACGCTGGGCACCGTCCATACCGGCATTATGTACCAGCTTCTCTATAGCGCGATTCAGAAGCTGCCTACCCCGATTACCGGTTCCCTGTCGTTTATCTATCCGGTGGTGGCAATTGTTGTCGATAATCTGGTGTTCGGACACTCGCTTAACCTGACGCAGCTGGCGGGCGGCGCGCTGATCCTGTTTGCTGCCGCAGGCAACAACCTGGGCTGGGGCGAAAAAAAACCCCGCGAGTGCGGGGTTGGCATCAAAACGGCGAATTAGCGACGGGCGCGCACAATCTGGTATTTGCGCGTCAGGTACTCTACCGGCGCGCTCCAGATGTGGACCAGGCGGGAGAACGGGAACAGCACAAACAGCGTCATTCCCAGCACCAGGTGAACGCGGAAGATAAACGCCACGCCGTCCAGGTGCTCAGACGCTCCGCCGTGGAAGGTCACCACGGACTGCGCCCAGCCGACCAGCTTCATCATTTCGCTGCCGTCCATATGCTGTGCCGAGAACGGAATGGTCAGCAGGCCCAGCGCGCACTGCACCATCAGCAGGGAGAGGATCAGAATATCCGCGGCGGTCGTGGTCGCACGCACGCGCGGGCTGAACAGGCGACGTTTCAGCAGCAGCAGGCCACCGACTAAGGTCATCACCCCGCAGGCACCGCCGGCGATCATCGCCATCTTCTGCTTCACCTCAATCGGTAGCCACGCTTCATACATCCAGTGCGGCGTCAGCATCCCCAGGAAGTGACCGGCAAAAATGCCCAGAATACCGATGTGGAACAGGTTAGAGCCCACATGCATCCCTTTACGATCCAGCATCTGGCTGGAGGCCGCACGCCAGGTGTACTGGCCGTAGTCGTAGCGCAGCCAGCTTCCCACCAGGAACACGGTGCCCGCGATATACGGGTAAATGTCAAAGAAGAACATATTCAGGAAGTGCATTAGTGCCGTCCTCCGTTAGAGATATTCAAATATTGCGGGGCAACCGCGCCGGCAAAACGACGCTGGTGGGCAGAGATTTCAGACTCGCCGCAGTTCTGGTCAGCAAAGAATTTCACCTGCTCTTCTTCCCAGACCGCATCCAGCGCTTGTGGAGTATCGTCCCGGGCTTCATCCGCGATTTTCTCCGCCACTTTTTCGCTGTCGACCGAGGCGTTGGCCAGCTTCACCAGCAGATCGAACAGCACCGCATAGCGGCTCTCGCGCTGCTGAAGGCGCGCGCCGAGCAGCGCCAGGATCGGCGCGATGTCCTGCAGACCACCCAGCGCCTCCTCTTTCGGCAGCTGCGCCAGATACTCCAGATAGAGCGGCAGATGGTCCGGCAGCTCGCGGCTGTCGAGCTGCAGGCCGTGCTGTTCGTACTGGGCCATCAGGTCCACCATCGCCTGACCGCGGTCGCGGGATTCACCGTGAACGTGTTCAAACAGCAGCAACGAGGTTGCGCGCCCCCGATCAAACAGCTGGCTGTAGTCCGCCTGGGCATCCAGAAGGTCGCGCGCCAGCAGATCGCGGAGGAAAACGCCAAGCCGCTGGGCATCGTCTTTATCCAGGTTTTCAGATGACGCGAGCGCGTCAAAAAGCTCCTGCTGATGCTGCGCAAGCGCAGCATCCGGGTACTCGAGCAGACGCGAAACAATGACAAGTTCAATCATGAGTGCGGCTCCGTTTTACTGGTCACATCCATGGCGTCGATGCGGCGGCTGTTGAACAGGTTGAATTTACTGTCTGACCCGTGGCAACCGTCGCCAAAGGTAAAGCCACAGCCATTTTTTTCCGGGAAGGCTTCGCGGGCCAGCTCTCGGTGGCTGCTCGGCACCACGAACCGGTCTTCGTAGTTGGCAATCGCCAGATAGCGGTACATCTCCTGCGCCTGCGCTTCGGTCAGGCCGACCTCTTCCAGCGCGCGGGTATCGATTACGCCATCAACGGTTTCGGCACGCTTGAAGTGGCGCATCGCCAGCATACGCTTCAGCGCCAGCAGTACCGGCTGGGTATCACCGGCGGTCAGCAGGTTTGCCAGGTACTGCACCGGGATACGCAGGCTTTCCACGTCCGGAAGAATGCCGTTACTGCCCAGTTCACCCGCGTCAGCCGCAGACTGAATCGGCGACAGCGGCGGCACGTACCAGACCATCGGCAGGGTGCGGTATTCCGGATGCAGCGGCAGGGCCAGCTTCCAGTCCATCGCCATTTTGTACACCGGAGACTGCTGCGCGGCGTCAATCACGCTCTGCGGAATGCCGTCCTTCAGGGCCTGCTCAATCACCTTCGGATCGTTCGGATCGAGGAACACGTCCAGCTGACGCTGATACAGATCTTTCTCGTTCTCGGTGCTCGCGGCGTTTTCAATCGCGTCCGCGTCGTACAGCAGCACGCCGAGGTAGCGAATACGGCCTACGCAGCTTTCGGAACAGACGGTTGGCATCCCGGCTTCAATACGCGGGTAGCAGAAGATGCACTTCTCTGACTTGCCGCTCTTCCAGTTGAAGTAGATCTTTTTGTACGGGCAACCGGTTATGCACATACGCCAGCCGCGGCACTTGTCCTGGTCGATCAGCACGATACCGTCTTCTTCACGCTTGTAGATCGCGCCGCTCGGGCAGGTCGCCACGCACGCCGGGTTGAGGCAGTGCTCGCACAGGCGCGGCAGATACATCATGAAGGTGTTTTCGAACTGGCCGTACATCGCCTTCTGCATATTCTCGAAGTTCTGGTCTTTGGCGCGTTTCTCGAACTCGCCGCCCAGAATCTCTTCCCAGTTTGGACCGCTGGTGATCTTGTCCATGCGCTGACCGGTGATCAGCGAGCGAGGACGGGCAATCGGCTGGTGTTTGCTTTCCGGCGCGTTGTGCAGGTTCTGGTAGTCGTAATCAAACGGCTCGTAGTAATCGTCGATGCCCGGCAGGTGCGGGTTGGCGAAGATTTTTCCCAGAAGCCAAGCGCGGTTGCCCATGCGCGGCTGCAGCTTGCCGTTGATTTTACGGATCCAGCCGCCCTTCCACTTCTCCTGGTTTTCCCAGTCGGTCGGGAAGCCGGTGCCCGGCTTGCTTTCCACGTTGTTGAACCAGGCGTATTCCATACCTTCGCGGCTGGTCCAGACGTTTTTACAGGTGACCGAGCAGGTATGGCAGCCGATGCATTTATCCAGATTCAGCACCATGCCGACTTGTGAACGAATTTTCATTTTACGCTCTCCTGTACCTGGTCATTACCTTCGCCGTCTAACCAGTTAATGTTCTTCATCTTACGTACCACCACGAACTCATCGCGGTTCGATCCTACGGTGCCGTAGTAGTTAAAGCCGTAGGCCAGCTGTGCATAACCACCGATCATGTGGGTCGGCTTAGGCGTAATGCGGGTCACGGAGTTGTGGATCCCGCCGCGCTGCTCGGTAATTTCTGACCCCGGCAGGTTAACGATACGTTCCTGCGCGTGGTACATCATGGTCATCCCGGCCGGTACGCGCTGGCTCACCACCGCACGCGCCGTCAGGGCACCGTTGCTGTTGAACACTTCGATCCAGTCGTTATCTTCAATACCCAGGTCTTTGGCGTCCGTTTCGCTCATCCAGACAATCGGACCGCCGCGCGACAGGGTCAGCATCAGCAGGTTGTCGCTGTAGGTGGAGTGGATACCCCACTTCTGGTGCGGCGTCAGGAAGTTCAGCGCCTTCTCAGGGTTACCGTTCGATTTCGCGCCCATCACCGCTTTCACGGAGCGGGTGTCGATTGGCGGACGGTAAACCAGCAGGCTTTCACCGAAGTCGCGCATCCACTGGTGATCCTGATACAGCGACTGACGACCGGAAAGCGTGCGCCATGGGATCAGCTCGTGAACGTTGGTGTAGCCCGCGTTGTAGGACACATGCTCATCTTCCAGACCAGACCAGGTCGGGCTGGAGATAATCTTGCGCGGCTGGGCCTGAATATCGCGGAAGCGGATTTTCTCTTCCTCTTTATTTGTCGCCAGATGCGTATGGTCGCGACCGGTGAACTCGCTCAGTGCCGCCCAGGCCTTCACGGCAACGTGGCCGTTGGTTTCCGGGGCCAGGGTCAGGATCATCTCCGCCGCATCAATTGCCGTATTGAGCATTGGCTGGCCTTTCGCCGGACCGTCCGCTTTGGTGTAGTTGAGCTTGCGCAGCAGGTCCATTTCGCTCTGGGTGTTCCAGGCGATCCCTTTCCCGCCGTTACCGATTTTCTCCATCAGCGGGCCGATAGAGGTAAAGCGCTCGTAAGTTGCCGGGTAGTCGCGTTCAACCGGAATAATGTGCGGTGCGGTCACCCCCGGGATCAGGTCGCATTCGCCTTTTTTCCAGTCCTTCACGTCCAGCGGCTGCGCCAGTTCGGCGGCAGAGTCGTGCTGGATTGGCAGCGTCACCACGTCGGTCTCTTTGCCCAGGTGCCCCACGCAGACTTCGGAGAATTTCTTCGCGATGTCTTTGTAGATCTCCCAGTCGCTTTTCGATTCCCACGCCGGGTCAACGGCGGCAGACAGCGGATGAATAAACGGATGCATATCCGAGGTATTCATGTCGTCTTTTTCGTACCAGGTCGCGGTTGGCAGCACGATGTCGGAGTACAGGCAGGTGCTGGACAGACGGAAGTCGAGGGTTACCACTAGATCCAGCTTGCCGTCGAGACCGTTGTCTTTCCACTCCACCTCTTCCGGCTTCACGCCGCCCTGCTTGCCGAGATCTTTCCCCTGGATACCGTTTTCAGTACCGAGCAGGTACTTCAGCATGTACTCGTGGCCTTTACCGGACGAGCCCAGCAGGTTGGAGCGCCAGATGAACAGGTTGCGCGGGTGGTTTTTACCGTTTTCCGGCTGTTCCGCCGCGAAGCGGATTGAGCCATCCTTCAGCGATTGCACGGTGTAATCCACCGGTGACATACCCGCCTGCTTCGCCTCTTGTGCAATGCGCAGCGGGTTAGTGCCCAGCTGCGGTGCCGACGGCAGCCAGCCCATGCGCTCGGCGCGCACGTTGAAGTCAATAAGGTGGCCGCTGTAGCGGGATTTATCCGCCATCGGCGACAGCAGCTCCTGCGCGGTGACCGTCTCGTAGCGCCACTGGCTGGAGTGGTTATAGAAGTAAGAGGTGCTGTTCATGTGGCGTGCAGGACGCTGCCAGTCAAGTGCAAACGCCAGAGGCTGCCAGCCGGTCTGCGGACGCAGTTTCTCCTGGCCAACGTAGTGCGCCCAGCCGCCGCCGCTCTGACCGACGCAGCCGCAGAAGATCAGCATGTTGATCAGTCCACGGTAGTTCATATCGAGGTGATACCAGTGGTTCAGACCCGCACCGACGATGATCATTGAACGGCCGTGCGTTTTGTCCGCGTTTTCTGCGAACTCGCGTGCGATACGGGTAATGTGCGCGCGAGGAACTCCGGTAATCTGTTCCGCCCAGGCCGGGGTGTAGGCCTTCACGTCGTCATAGCCGGTTGCGCAGTTTTCATCGCCCAGGCCGCGCTCCAGACCGTAGTTCGCCATGGTCAGGTCATAGACGGTGGTGACCAGCGCGGTAGAGCCGTCGGCAAGCTGCAGGCGCTTCACCGGCAGCTTGTGCATCAGTACGTTTTTCAGTTCAACCTTGTTGAAGTGCTCGGAACCTTCGCCGCCGAAGTACGGGAACCCGACCTCGGCGATCTCGTCCTGGCTACCCAGCATGCTGAGGCGCAGCTCAGTCTCTTCGCCGGTGGTGCCGTTACGTTGCTCAAGGTTCCACTTGCCCTTCTCGCCCCAGCGGAAGCCGATAGAGCCGTTTGGCGCCACCAGCTCGCCGTTGCTGTTATAGGCAACGGTTTTCCACTCTGGGTTATTTTCCTGACCCAGCGCGTCCACCAGATCGGCAGCACGCAGCGTACGCCCTGCGGCATAGTAGCCGTCACGCTCTTCCAGCATGACCAGCATTGGCATGTCGGTGTAGCGGCGGACGTAGTCGGTGAAGTACTGGCTTGGCTTATCAAGATGGAACTCGCGCAGCATGACGTGGCCCATCGCCATCGCCATCGCGGCATCGGTACCCTGTTTCGGTGCCAGCCACAGATCGCAGAGCTTGGCGATTTCCGCGTAGTCAGGGGTTACCGCCACGGTTTTAGTGCCTTTGTAACGGACTTCAGTAAAGAAGTGCGCGTCCGGCGTACGGGTCTGAGGCACGTTTGAGCCCCAGGCGATGATGTAGCTGGAGTTGTACCAGTCGGCGGACTCCGGCACGTCGGTCTGTTCGCCCCAGGTCTGCGGAGACGCTGGCGGCAGGTCGCAGTACCAGTCGTAGAAGCTCAGGCAGGTACCGCCGATAAGTGACAGATAGCGCGCGCCGGAAGCGTAAGAGACCATCGACATCGCCGGGATTGGCGAGAAGCCCGCCACGCGGTCAGGACCGTAGGTTTTCACGGTGTAGACGTTGGAGGCGGCAATTAGCTCGTTCACTTCTTTCCATGAGGAACGCACAAAGCCGCCGCGGCCGCGAGCCTGCTTGAAGCTTTTCGCTTTATCCGCGTCTTCAATGATGGAGGCCCAGGCATCAACCGGATCGCTGTGCTGCGCTTTCGCTTCACGCCACATTTTCATCAGACGCTTGCGCATCAGCGGATATTTCAGACGGTTAGCGCTGTAGAGATACCAGGAGTAGCTGGCGCCACGCGGGCAGCCACGCGGTTCATGGTTTGGCATATCCGGGCGGGTGCGCGGGTAGTCGGTCTGCTGCATTTCCCAGGTCACCAGACCATTTTTAACGAAAATCTTCCAGCTGCATGAGCCAGTACAGTTCACGCCGTGGGTCGAACGGACGACTTTGTCATGCTGCCAGCGCTGACGGTAACCGTCTTCCCAGTCCCGGTTGGTATCCAGAACCTGGCCGTGCCCATCGGCAAAAGTTTCACCCTTCTGTTTGAAGTAGCGAAACCGGTCCAAAAATTTGCTCATCGGGTATCTCCTGTATGGAGCCTGTGGCTCTCTAAATCGACATTGCTGATTTGCAGCGAAGGTAACGCCCTGAAAGAGGGGGAGAATTGATAACGATCAAGACGAGGAGGGACTTTCAGGCGAGGGGTTACACCGAATACCACCAAAGCGGTATCTCCAAAAAATCCATATCAATATGAAAAATAAGGTTAATTTTATTTCATCGTACAAAAAGCCAGTCGAAATTTAACATCTCAGGTATTAAGGGGTAGACCCACCTGCATAGCGATGGCGATCGCAGTGCCCCCGCAGGCGTCTGTCGAAAAAGTCGTGAGTATGTTGTAACTATTACTCAGGATAAAAAAACGCGGCCTGAAGGCCGCGTAAACGGATAATCACACTTACTTATTTTTTTTGGTATTACGGCCATATACCAGCCACGTAATCACGACGCAGGCGATATAGAAGACGAGGAAAACTTTCATGGCGCCAGCCGGAGAGCCGGTCAGATCCAGAGAGATACCGAACGCTTTCGGGATAAAGAAGCCGCCAATCGCGCCGATGGCTGAGATAAAGCCCAGCGCCGCAGCCGTATCCGTCGCCGCTTCGCGCATTGCCTGCTCTTCGCTCCCGCCCTGCACTTTCACGCGATCCATCGTCAGCTTACGGAAGATCACGGAGATCATCTGGAAGGTGGACGCACTCCCCAGCCCCGCCGTCAGGAACAGCACCATAAACACGCCGAAGAAGGCGATGAAGTTACCGCCCTGCCCGTCGGCCGGCAGCGTGAGGAACAGCAGCGTGCAGAACACCGCCATCACGATGAAGTTAACCAGCGTCACGCGGGTACCGCCCAGACGGTCAGACACCATGCCGCCCAGCGAGCGAGCAAGGGCGCCAATAAATGGGCCGAAGAAGGCGAATTGCAGGATCTGCACGTCCGGGAACTGCGTTTTCGACAGCATCGCGAAGCCCGCCGAGAAGCCGATAAACGAACCGAAGGTCGCCAGATACAGCAGCGCCATCACCCAGAGGTGTCCACGCTTCAGCACCGGCAGCTGTTCGCTCAGCGACGCCTTCGACGCGGACAGGTCGTTCATAAAGAACCAGGCTGCGAGGGTGAAGACCACCAGGAAAGGTACCCAGATCCAGGCGGCGTTCTGCAGATAGAGGGAAGAACCATCCGCCTGCTCAACGCCACCGCCGCCAAAGGCCGCAAAAATAGAAACAGAGATCGCCAGCGGGGCAATCAGCTGCATCACGCTCACGCCCATATTGCCCAGACCGCCGTTAATACCCAGCGCGCCGCCCTGCTTCGCTTTCGGGAAGAAGAAGCTGATGTTTGCCATGCTGGAGGCGAAGTTCGCACCCGCAAAACCGCACAGCAGGGAGATAATCACGAATACGCTGAACGGCGTAGAGGTATCCTGCACCGCGAAGCCGAGCCAGACGCAGGGGACGATCATGATGCCCGTACTGAATGCCGTCCAGCGACGGCCGCCAAAGACCGGCACCATAAACGCGTAAGGCACACGCAGCAGCGCGCCTGACAGCGACGGCAGCGCGGTCAGCATAAACAGCTGATCGGTCGTAAACGTAAAACCCACTTTCGGCAGGTTTACCGCCACCGCGCTAAACAACATCCATACGCAAAACGCCAATAACAAACACGGCACGGAAATCCAAAGATTCCGGCTTGCTACACGATGGCCGCGCTGTTGCCAGAACGCCGGATCCTCTGGACGCCAGTCTGTAATAACGGCACCATTTTCCCTTTCGGGAGCGGATGAGTGACTCATAGACACCTCTGATTCTCGAATGATGCTGCAAACATTAGGGTTTTAGGGCGGCGGTAAGTTGATATAAATCAAAGGAAAAGTGGGAGGATTTGCGGCGCAAAATAAGGTCTCACCCTTAGTGAGTAGGCTAATTCGGTAAAAAAGACGTGGTTTTTCACGGCACTGACGGTTCCTGGCTACTCCCACCTCCTTGCCCCTACTCCGTTGGCAATTTAGGGGTAATCCTTTATTGGTATGGGTATACTCCAGGGTATGCACCAGAATAGCGCCATTCCTGCAAGCAGGCCACGTCAGGAGCACGCCACCTCTATGTTAAAAAGATGTTTATCTCCGCTGACGCTCGTGAATCAGCTAGCCCTGATTGTTTTGCTGTCCACCGCCATCGGCGTGACCGGCATGGCGATCTCCGGCTGGCTGGTACAGGGAGTACAGGGTAATGCGCATGCCATCAACGAGGCAGGCTCGCTACGCATGCAGAGTTATCGCCTGCTGGCGTCGGTCCCCCTGACGCAGGACGATCGGCCTCTGATTGATGAAATGGAGCGCACGGTCTTCAGCCCCGAGCTGGAAAACGCCGCCATCCGCGCCGGTCAGCAGTCCCAGCTTAACGCCCTTCAGGGTTACTGGCACACCCAGCTGCAGCCCGGGCTGAAACAGGCTCGCACCACGGAAACCGTTGCGCAGGACGTTGCGGGGTTCGTCTCACGTATTGATGCGCTGGTCTCCGCTTTTGACCAGACGACCGAATTACGCATCGACCGGGTGGTGATGGTGCACCGCGCAATGGCGCTGTTTATGGGGCTGCTGCTGATCTTCACCATCGTCTGGCTCCGCGCGCGGCTGCTGAACCCGTGGAAACAGCTGCTGGCGATGGCCCGCGCGGTGACCGCACGCGATTTTACCCAGCGCACGCACATCAGCGGGCGCAACGAGATGGCCATGCTTGGCCAGGCGCTCAACACCATGTCGGCAGAGCTCTCCGAGAGCTACGCGGTACTGGAACAGCGCGTTCAGGAAAAAACGGCGGGACTGGAGCAGAAAAACGAGATCCTCTCCTTCCTGTGGCAAGCCAACCGCCGTCTGCACATGCAGGTGCCGCTATGCGAGCGCCTCTCTCCGGTGCTGAACGGCCTGCAAAATCTGACCCTGCTGCACGACCTTGAGCTGCGCGTCTACGACGTGGAAGACGAAGATAACCATCAGGAATTTACCTGCCAGTCGGATATGTCGTGCGATGACAAAGGCTGCCATCTTTGCCCTCGTGGCCTGCCGCCGCTGACGTCCGGCGGCACCACCCTGAAGTGGCGCCTGACCGACAGCCACACTCAGTACGGTATTCTGCTGGCAACGCTGCCAGCCGGGCGTCACCTGAGCCACGACCAGCAGCAGCTGGTCGATACGCTGGTCGAACAACTAACGGCCACGCTGGCGCTCGACAGGCATCAGGAAAAGCAACAGCAGCTTATCGTCATGGAGGAGCGCGCAACCATCGCCCGCGAGCTTCACGACTCTATCGCCCAGTCGCTCTCCTGTATGAAAATGCAGGTGAGCTGCCTGCAGATGCAGGATGCAGAGATGCCGGAAAGCAATAAGCAGCTGCTTAGCCAGATCCGCAACGAGCTGAACACCTCCTGGGTACAGCTTCGCGAGCTGCTGACCACCTTCCGCCTGCAGCTGACCGAGCCGGGCCTGCGCCCGGCGCTGGAAGCCAGCTGTCACGAATTTAGCGCCCGGCTGGGGTTCCCGGTGAAGCTTGACTACCAGCTGCCGCCGCGGTTTGTCCCCTCCCATCAGGCCATACATTTACTGCAGATCGCCCGTGAAGCGCTGAGCAACGTGCTCAAGCACTCCGGCGCGACGGCGGTAACGGTCACCGTCAGCCAGCACAACAACCAGGTGAAGCTTACGGTTCACGACAACGGCCGCGGCGTGCCGGAAAATGCCGAACGCACAAACCACTATGGTTTAATTATTATGCGAGACCGCGCCCAAAGCCTGCGCGGTGATTGCCAGGTTCGCCGGAGAGAGACGGGCGGCACGGAAGTTGTCGTCACCTTTATTCCCGAGAAACCGCTTACAACTGCTCAAGGAGAAACCCATGACTAATCAGGAACCGGCATCCATCCTGTTGATCGACGACCATCCGATGCTGCGTACTGGCGTGAAACAGCTGGTCAGCATGGCGCCCGATATCACGGTGGTTGGCGAAGCCAGCAACGGCGAACAGGGCATTGAGCTTGCCGAATCCCTCGATCCCGATCTGATCCTGCTCGATCTGAATATGCCGGGCATGAACGGTCTGGAGACCCTCGACAAGCTGCGGGAAAAATCGCTTTCCGGGCGCATCGTCGTCTTTAGCGTCTCGAACCATGAAGAGGATGTGGTCACGGCGCTGAAGCGCGGGGCGGATGGTTATCTGCTCAAAGACATGGAGCCGGAAGACTTGCTTAAGGCGCTGCAGCAGGCTGCGGCAGGCGAGATGGTTCTCAGCGAAGCCTTAACGCCGGTGCTGGCCGCCAGCCTGCGCGCCAACCGCGCCACCTCTGACCGCGACGTCAGCCAGCTAACGCCGCGCGAGCGCGACATTCTCAAGCTCATTGCCCAGGGGCTGCCGAACAAAATGATCGCCCGGCGCCTGGACATCACGGAAAGTACGGTCAAAGTGCACGTGAAGCATATGCTGAAGAAAATGAAGCTTAAATCCCGCGTCGAAGCCGCGGTGTGGGTGCATCAGGAACGCATTTTTTAAGGGCTACTCATCCGGCAGCAGCTTCCAGCGCGGATCGTCGTCAGGCAATGCGACCAGCGGCTGCACCACAGCAAGCGCGATCTCATTGGACGAGACGCGCTGGCCTTTCTCATCTTCCACCACCGCCGACAGGTGCCAGCGGTTTGTCGCCCCTTCGCTGTCATCCCAGGCAGGCATAATCACGCTCCAGCCGTCTGTGCTGTTGCTTTTCGCCGGTGACGTCAGGCTCAATGCCTGCGTATCCCCCTGCCAGTGGATCTGACGAATGCCGTGCGTGCTGCGGACCTGGAGCTTCAGCATGACGTTCTCGCCCCCTTTCAGATCCCACGGAGGCGTTGCCAGCCACACGGACAGCGTTTTGCGCTGACGGAACTCCATCACCGGCAGGCTATTGCGCTCCGGCGAGTCGTAGCGGCTTCCGCGCAGGGATCGCGTGGCGGCGACTTCACCGGCGGAAAGCTGTTTCACCAGCGGCACGCCAAAGCGATAGTTGAGCTTCAGCCCGAGGTTATTCTGGCTCTCGCCGCTTTCGCCCTGCTTGTGCCCGGCAGTCAACGTGACCAGCGGGACGGGGGTGTAGTTAAGCCCCAGATTCACCGCTACCGGATTGTGGTAGCCAGTTCCGCTGTTGAAGAGATCGACGTTATCGCCAAAGTATTGCTCGAAGCTGACGCTGGTGTTCAGGTGATGGAACCACGGCAGCCAGGCTTTAGCGGTGACGTCATAGCCGCGCGCCATGCGCTGCTCCTGGACATCAGAGCGATCGCGCCAGCCGGCAATGGGCTGATAATAGTTGGCTGACAGGCGCAGATTTTCCCCCCACGCTTCCGCGCCCAGCCCTGCACGCTGCAGGTTTTCATCCAGCAGGTTATCGTAAAAGGTGTTGTAACCCAGCAGCCATTTCCCGGCGACCCAGCGCTGGCCGATTCCAGCGTTACTCACCAGGCCATCCGTCTGCTGGGTCAGGCCAAGCTGGCTCCAGCTCAGATAACGGTTATTATCGTTCCACGGGATAAACCAGTTCCCGCTGCTGCCGTTAAATTTGCCGTCGTTATCCACCAGTAAGTTCACGCTGGCGTTCCCCCAGGGCGAAAGCCAGGACTCAATCTGCTGGTTCACTTCGCCGCTTACCGCGTCGCGCACCTGGCCAAACGCGAACTGACGCGCCTGCTCGCCGGTCGTCAGTCCATTGTCGGTCATGCTGGCTTCACCAAAGGCTTTCGCCATTTCGGCCAGATGCTTCTCCCCCTCGCCGGTTGGCGCCGCCATTCCGAGGTCGGGCAGGTTATCCCCGTCGTTATCAAAGGGATTTTGTGCCTGCTGGATAAAGGAATTCGGCGCACCGTGAACGGCTCCGACCGTAAGAAGGGGGAGTAAAAACAGCAAACGAATGCGGGACGATACAGCCATCAACGTCGTCAATAAGAACCTGTGTTTATGAATAAACTCTTATTATGTTAACGCGATAAGCCCTGAAATGCAGTCCTGGCGGACATTTCAGGATTATCCTGAAACAGCCCTTTCAGCTCCGGCACGCAGGAACCACAGTTCGTACCACAGCGCAGCTTCGCCCCCAGCGCGTTGACGGAATCACACCCTCCGACGATCGCCTCCCGTATCGTATTCTCCCCGACGCTGAAACAGCTGCAGATGATGCGTCCCGGATCCGCATCCTTCCCGACGCTCTGTCCGTTCAGCAAGGCGTGGCGTTCTGCGAGAAGCACGGGTGGGGCTTGAAAAGCGGCTTCAATCACCGTATGCGCCAGCGCCGGTAACGCGGTGCCCTCCCAGAAGCCCAGCATCAGCTGGCCTTCATGCCAGGCCAGCACGCTGCTGCGTTCGCCGGTTTGGGCAACCTGCAGCTGCCAGCCCCGGACGCCGGCGTATTCCATTACCCACGACAGCAAAGGTTTATCGCACGCCACCGTCAGACGTGAGGCTTTGCGCCACCAGTAAACCGAAGAAGGCATTTCCGGCCATTCCCGGGCATAGAGTTCCCCCTGCCAGGCAGGCTGCCACGGCAGAATTCTGACCGCGGTTTGTTTACTCTCCGGCTGGCCCGAAACCGGATCGCAGCGCCCTTCCACCAGGGCATTCACCTTTCCCTGGCGGGCAAACTCAGCGTTCCAGTGCATCGGGGCAAACGCCTCGCCTTCCCGTATCCCGTCATTGATTCGTACTCTGACGACCATCACGGCGCGCGGCGAGCTAATTCGCGCCAGCTGGCCGTCGCACAGGGAAAACCGAACGGCGTCTGCGGGGCAAACCTCAACAAACGGTTCGGCGATATGCTGCATCAGTCTGGCTACGTATCCCGTTCGGGTCATGGTATGCCACTGATCGCGGATGCGCCCCGAGTTAAGAATCAGCGGGTACAACGCGCTGACCGTCGCACCGTGCGACAGAGGGTTAACGGGAACAATGTTTCGGCGCGGGAAATCCCCCATCGGCCACTGATAAGGCTCAAGCTGATCCCACTCCTCACGGGTTAGCGCAGCCAGGTCATGAAGATTCAATGCCCGCGCGCCGTCATTTTCAAAGGCCGTCAGCGCCGCATGTTCGCAAAAAATCTCGTGCGGATGTTGCCAGGCAAAGGCCTCGCCGTAGCCCAGCCGCTTCGCCATCTGCGCGACGATCCACCAGTCCGGCTTCGCCTCGCCCGGCGCAGGCAGAAACGCGCGCTGGCGTGAAATGCGCCGCTCGGAATTGGTCACCGTCCCGTCCTTTTCTCCCCAGCCCAAAGCCGGAAAACGGATATGGGCGAACCGGCTGGTGTCGGTATCGTTCATCACTTCAGAGACCATCACCAGCGGGCAGCTCGCCAGCGCCTGACACACCGCGTGGCTGTCCGGCAGCGACACGGCAGGGTTGGTGCCCATAATCCACACCGCCTTCACCTCACCGCGGGCAATGGCGTCAAACAGCTCCACCGCCATCAGGCCCGGCGTCTGCGCCAGCCGTTCCGTTCCCCAGAAACGCGCCACCCGCGAAAGATCGTCCGGCTCAAAGTTCATGTGCGCCGCCAGCTGGTTCGCCAGTCCGCCCACCTCCCTTCCTCCCATCGCGTTTGGCTGTCCGGTCAGCGAAAACGGGCCGCAGCCCGGACGGTTGAATTTCCCGCTGGCAAGATGAACGTTAATAATAGCGTTACACTTGTCGCTGCCGCTGGCGGACTGGTTGATACCCATGGTGTAGAGCGTAATTGCGCGAGGCGCGGTGATAAACCAGTCGTAAAAGGTACCAATGTCTTCTGACGGAAGATCGCAAAACGCCGCCACGCGGGCAATCGGCCACGCCTCGGTCCCCTGAATCAGATTGAGCAATCCTACAAACAGACCGGCGTCGCTGCCGGGGGCGAGCGCCAGATGCAGGTCAGCAATATCACAGGTGGCGGTTCTGCGCGGATCGACTACCACCACCTTCATCTGCGGGTTGTTGCGCTTCGCCTGCACCAGCCGCTGATAGAGCACCGGATGCGTCCAGGCCGCGTTTGAACCCACCAGCACCACCAGCTCGCTGTTTTCGACGTCCTCGTAGCTGCACGGCACCACGTCTTCGCCGAAGGCGCGCTTGTAGCCCACCACCGCCGAAGACATGCAGAGCCGGGAGTTGGTATCGATATTTGCCGCACCGATAAACCCTTTCATCAGCTTGTTGGCGGCGTAGTAGTCCTCGGTAAGCAATTGTCCGGAGGCGTAAAACGCCACCGCCTGCGGTCCCCATGTGTCGATAATCTCCCGCAGACGCTCCCCTGCCGCGTCCAGCGCCTGCGCCCAGTCCACCTCAAGTCCATCAACAACGGGGCGCAGCAATCGCCCCTGTAACCCCGTCGTTTCCGCCAGGGCCGATCCTTTCACGCACAGGCGCCCCAGGTTCGCAGGATGGGTTTCATCTCCCCGAACGCTGACCGCTTCACCTTCCACGCTGGCAACTACGCCGCAGCCGACCCCGCAGTAGGGGCACGTTGTCCGGGTTTCCGTCATGAAGCCTCCGCACGCATTACCAGGGCGTCGCTGCCAACCCATACCTTGCCGTTTTCAATTTTCACCGGCCAGGCGCGCACCGTGGGTTCGCCGTTCTCTACCTGACAGCCGTCGCGCAGGCGAATGCGCTGCTTATACAGCGGTGAAATCACCACCGGCTCGCCCGCCGCATCGCCAAGAATGCCGCGTGAAAGCACGTTCGCATTACCGCCCGGTTCCCGATCGTCGAGGGCGTAAACGGTTTTGCCAAAACGGAAGAGCGCAATCGGCTTACGTCCAAGCCGCGCGCCGATGCCCGCCTGCTCGGGGATATCGTCGATGCCGCAAATTTCCTGCCAGCGCTTGCTTTCATCCGGCGCGGTGTCGTTCACCGTCGTGCGGAACAGCGCCAGCCGGTTGGGATCGCTAAGCGTTGTTTGCCATTCGCACTGATAGGTTTCCACCACCCGGGCCATCTCCTGCTCCAGCTCGTGGGCGATACTCAGGCTATCGTTGAGGATCACCTCCCGCAGGTAGTCGAGACCGCCTTCCAGGTTATCCATCCAGGTGCTGGTGCGCTGCAGGCGATCCGCCGTGCGGATGTAGAACATCAGGAAGCGGTCGACGGTGCGGATTAACGTTTCGTCATCCAGATCGCTGGCAAAGAGATCCGCATGGCGCGGCTTCATCCCGCCGTTGCCGCACAGATAGAGGTTCCAGCCTTTATCGGTAGCAATGACCCCCACATCTTTGCTCTGCGCCTCCGCGCACTCGCGGGTGCAGCCGGAGACCGCCATTTTGATTTTGTGCGGCGCGCGCAGCCCCTTGTAGCGGTGCTCAAGCCTGACCGCGAGGCCGGTGGAGTCCTGCACCCCGTAGCGGCACCAGGTTGAACCGACGCAGGATTTCACCGTGCGCAGGGATTTCCCGTAAGCGTGCCCGGTTTCAAACCCGGCCTCCACCAGCGCCTGCCAGATCGCCGGCAGCTGTTCCAGAGTGGCGCCGAAAAGGTCGATACGCTGTCCGCCGGTAATTTTGCTGTACAGGCTGTAGCGTTTCGCAATCTGCCCGATGGCGATCAGCCCGTCGGCGGTCACTTCTCCCGCCGGCATGCGCGGCACGATGGAGTAGGTACCGTCCTTCTGGATATTGGCGAAGTAGCGGTCGTTGGTGTCCTGCAGCGGCAGGAGTGCCGGTTTCAGCAGATACTCGTTCCAGCACGAGGCAAGCACCGACCCCACCAGCGGCTTACAAATTTCGCATCCGTGTCCCTGTCCGTAGCGGCTGATAAGCTGGTCAAAGGTGCGAATATGGTTGACGCGCACGAGGTGGTAAATCTCCTGGCGCGAGTACGAGAAGTGCTCGCAGATGTCCTTTTTCACCTCCACGCCCTGCTCCGCCAGCTGGAACTCCATCACCTGCTTCACCAGCGCGCTACATCCCCCGCAGCCGGACGCCGCTTTGGTGCACTGCTTAACGGCGCCGATATCCGTCGCGCCCGAGCTCACCGCCCGGCAGATATCGCCCTTGCTGACGTTATGACACGAACAGATTTGCGCGCTTTCCGGCAGCGCCGCCACGCCGAGCGCTTTCGGCGCGCTGCCTGACGACGCGGGTAATATCAGCGTTTCCGGCTCTTTTGGCAGGGCTATCCCGTTAAGCATCATCTGCACCAGCGTGGCGTATTCGCTGGCGTCACCCACCAGCACGCCACCGAGCAGCGTTTTGCCGTCGTGGCTGACCACGATTTTCTTGTAGATTTGCTGCGGACCGTGCGTCCACTGATAGCTCAGCGCCCCCGGCGTGCGCCCGTGAGCGTCGCCGAACGAGGCGACGTCCACGCCGAGCAGCTTGAGCTTAGTGCTCATATCCGCGCCGGCGAAGGTTTTATCCTCACCCGCCAGCGCGGCGGCGGCCACCCGCGCCATCTGATAGCCGGGCGCGACCAGACCGAAGATTTTCCCTTCCCACAGCGCGCATTCTCCAATGGCCAGCACGTCCGGATCGGAGGTCTGGCAACCGTCGTCAATGCAAATCCCGCCGCGTTCGCCGATAGCCAGCCCGCTGCTGCGCGCCAGCGCGTCCTGGGGACGAATGCCGGCAGAAAAGACCACCATGTCCGTTTCAAGCTGTTCGCCATCGGCAAAGCGCAGCACCAGCCCGCCGTCCGCCATGGCGATCTCCGTTGTCGCTTTACTGGTGTGAACGCCGACGCCCAGCGCCTCAATTTTCTTGCGCAGCATCATCGCGCCGTCGTTGTCGAGCTGGACCGCCATCAGGTTAGGCGCAAATTCCACCACGTGGGTTTCCAGCCCGAGCTGCTTCAGGGCATTCGCCGCCTCCAGCCCCAGCAGGCCGCCGCCAATCACCACGCCGCGGCGCGAGCCCGCCGCGTGCGCCGCAATGTTGTCCAGGTCGTCAAGGGTGCGGTAGACAAAACAGCCCGGCAAATCGTTGCCCGGCACGGGCGGCACGAACGGGTATGATCCGGTCGCCAGTACCAGCTTGTCCCAGTGGGTTTCGTGCCCGCTGGCGGTACGCACCACGCGCGCGTCGCGATCGATAGCGACGACCTGCTGCGACAGGCGAAGCTCAATGCCGTTGTCGGCAAAGAAATCCCCCTCCACCAGCGAAAGCGACGCCGCGCTGCGGCCGCCAAAATATTCCGACAGATGCACGCGGTCATAGGCGGCATAGCGCTCCTCGCCAAAGACAACGATCTGATACTGCTGATGCAGATTGCGGTTAACGCAGTCTTCGAGGAAATGATGGCCGACCATACCGTGCCCAACCACCACCAGAGTAGGTTTTGTCATAGCGTTCTGTCCTGCAACCTGCGGTTGCGTAGTGAAACGATCGAACAGCCAGTCCGCTTGCGCGGGCGCAGCCGTTGCCAGTAAATCGGTAAATGTCGCCGCGCTGCGGCAGTCCCCCATCAGCAGCACGCCAGCCAGCGCCCCCTGATGGATCAGTAAACGACGATAGTGACGGGTCAACGGATCCCATGCGCTCCAGACCACGTCGACCTCCTGCTCTGCCGCGCGACCGAGGCTGAACAGCTCCACACCGGTCACCTTGAGGCGTACGCCGCTGTCAGTCAGGACAAACGGCGCGGTGACGTCCCCGGCCAGCCGCGCGGCAAGAATATCCGCCTGCGCCAGACAGGGGGCGACCAGGCCAAACGTCTGGCCGTCGATTTCGCAGCACTCGCCAATGGCGTAGACGTCCGGCTCGGAGGTTTGCATCTGGTGATCCACCACGATGCCGCGCGCGCAGCGTATGCCGCTGGCCTGCGCCAGCGCGACGCTGGGCTGCACGCCCGTCGCCAGCACCACGCGCGCGGCGGCGATACTGCGTCCGTTTATCAGCGTCACGCTATTTCCGTTCACCGCTGCGATGCCAGAGACGAGCTCACAGCGCACGCCCCGCGCCGCCAGCGCCTCTTCCAGCAGCATTCCCGCCTGCCGATCCAGCTGCTGCTCCATCAGCCACGGACCGCGATGAACAAGCGTGACCTCGTCACCTGAACGCGCCAGCGCTGCCGCCGCCTCAACCCCGAGCACGCCGCCGCCCAGCACCACCGCCGGACCGACGATCGCCTGAATGGCCCGGGTATCTTCCAGGGTACGGAACGTGAACACATGCGGCGCATCGCAGCCGGGGATTGGCGGAATAAAGGGCGTTGATCCGGTGGCAAATACCAGCGCATCCCAGTCCAGCGTGCGGGCGGCGGTTTGCACTTCCCGCGTGTCCACGTTTACGGCGATCGCCTTTTCGCCCCGCAGCACCGTCACGCCGCGCGCCTGGTACCAGTCGTCATCCTGAAGACAGATGTCTGCAGCCTGCTTTTCACCGCCCAGCACCGGCGAAAGCTGGATGCGGTTATAGGCATGTTCCGGCTCGTCACCGATGACGGTGATAGCGAAACGACCGGCAGCACCCCCGGTGAGCGAGGCAATCAGCCGCGTGGCCGCCATGCCATTTCCGATAATGACCAGTCGCATCAAAGCCCCCTCGCTACGCCGCTTTTGGCTGCTTTTCATAGAGGAAATGAAGGATCTGCTGGCGCATGTGGTGATAGCGGCTGTCGTCCGCCAGCTGCACCCGGTTGCGCGGGCGCGGCAGATCGACGCGCAGGATCTCCCCGACGGTCGCCGCCGGGCCGTTGGTCATCATCAGCACGCGATCGGAGAGCAGCACCGCCTCGTCCACGTCGTGGGTAATGAGCACGATGGTGGTGTTCAGCGCCTGCTGGATCTGCATCACCGAGTCCTGCAGATGGGCGCGCGTCAGCGCATCCAGCGCGCCGAAGGGTTCATCCATCAGCAGGACTTTCGGCTTCATCGCCAGCGCGCGGGCAATCCCGACGCGCTGCTTCATGCCGCCGGAGATCTCCCCCGGGCGCTTGTGCAGGGCGTGCCCCATCTGCACGCGGTCGAGATTGTGTTCAATCCACTCCCTGCGCTCCGCCTTGCTCATGCTGTGGCGAAACACGTGATCTACCGCCAGGGCCACGTTGTCGAAGCAGGTAAGCCACGGCAGCAGCGAGTGGTTCTGGAACACCACCGCGCGCTCCGGCCCAGGCCCGGCGATTTCGCGGTTGTCACAAATCAGCCCGCCTTCCGTCGGCAGGGTAATACCGGCGATGAGGTTCAGCAGCGTCGATTTGCCGCAGCCGGAGTGCCCAATCAGGCTCACGGTTTCGCCCTCGTGGATATCAAAAGAGACGTTCTGCAGCGCCAGAAACTCGCCGCTAGCGGTGGAAAAACGCTGGCTCACGGCCTGGACCTGAATTAATGGTTTCATGTTTGCTCCTTATTTTTCCTGCCAGCTAAAGCGCCGGGCGATCAGCATCAGCCCCTGCTCCAGCAGCAGCCCGACCACGCCAATGATGACGATGGCGATGAGAATGTTTTCGACGTTGAGGTTGTTCCACTCGTTCCAGATCCAGAAGCCAATCCCCAGCCCTCCGGTCAGCATCTCGGCGGCGACAATCACCAGCCAGGCGATGCCGATGGAGAGGCGCACCCCGGTCAGCACCGCGGGCAGCACCGCCGGGAAGAGAATGCGGCGCAGGATGGTCCACTCGGAAAGCTGCAGCACACGGGCAACGTTGAGGTAGTCCTGCGGAATGCGGCGCACGCCTTCGGCGGTGTTGATCACCATCGGCCAGATAGAGCAGATAAAAATGGTCCAGCTCGACGCGGGCTCCGCTTTCTGGAACAGCAGCAGGCCGATGGGCAGCCAGGCCAGCGGGCTAACCGGGCGTAACAGCGCGATCAGCGGGCCGAACATGCGCGAAAAAAAGGTGAAGCGGCCAATCAGGAAGCCGAGCGGGATCCCGGCGAACGCGGCCAGGCCAAAGCCCACCGCCACGCGCTGTAATGAGGCGAGTACGTTCCAGCCAATGCCCATATCGTTAGGCCCGTCGCGATAAAACGGATCGGCAAAAAGAGTAATGGCGGAATCGAGCGTGCTGAGCGGCGTCGGGAAACCTTTGCTGTTAATCGCCGCCAGCTGCCACAGCACGACCAGCAGTCCCAGACCGAGTAACGCCGGAATGATGCGTTGAATGATCGCGTTAATCCGACGCGCAAACGTCGGCGTACGGCGGCGAACCTGCACCGGAGGGAGGACAATCACCTCCCCACTCTCTGGCGTATCTGGTGATTTCGTCTTTTGCAGATGCTGCATAATCAGGCCCCTTTACGATGAATGGCGAAACGGCTGGCGTATCCTTCCGGGTCGGTACCGTTCCAGACGGTGCCGTCCATCAATGTGCTGCTGCGTAATGGTGAAGTCGGTGTGGTGATGCCCCCCACCGCCGTGGCGGCATCCTGCCAGACAGCGGTCTGGTTAATGCGCTGTGCAATACCCGCGTAGTCCGGCGCGGATTTGAGCAAGCCCCAGCGGCGGAACTGGGTTAAGAACCACATACCGTCGGAGAGATATGGGTAGCTGACGGCCCCCTCGTTGAAGAAACGGATCGGGTGCGCGTCCTGCCAGCGCTGGCCCAGGCCGTTGTCGTACTCGCCGAGCATTCGCCCGGTGAGAAACTGTTCCTTGCAGTTGAGCCACGCCCGGCGGGAGAGGATCCGCGCGGTCTCGCGCTTGTTTTCCCGGGAGGATTCGATCCAGCGTGCGGCCTCCAGCACCGCGCTGACCAGCGCCCGCGCGGTGTGCGGGTTTTTCTCCACCCAGTCGCGACGCGTGCCGAGGATTTTTTCCGGATGGTCGGCCCAGACAGACTGTGACGTCGCGGCGGTAAAGCCGATGCGGTCGTTAATCGCCCGCGCGTTCCACGGCTCGCCGACGCAAAAGCCGACCATGTTGCCAATGCGCATGTTCATCACCATCTGCGGCGGCGGCACCACCACCGTGCGCACGTCGTCAAAGGGGTTAATGCCCGCGCTGGCCAGCCAGTAGTAGAGCCACATGGCGTGCGTCCCGGTCGGGAAGGTGTGCGCGAAGGTGTAGGTGCCGGGCGCCTGCTGACCAATTAGCTTTTTCAGCCCGTCAAGGTCTCGAACGCCCTTCTCCGCCAGATCGCTGGAAAGCGTAATCGCCTGGCCGTTCTGATTAAGCGTCATCAGGTTTGCCATCTGCTGTGGCTTGCCGGCAATGCCCAGCTCCAGGCCGTACAGCAGGCCGTAGAGAATGTGCGCGGCATCAAGCTCGCCCGCCACCAGCTTGTCGCGCACCGCCGCCCAGCTCGCCTCTTTGGTGGGCACGATGGTAATGCCGTATTTTTTATCAAAGCCTTTCAGCGCCGCGATAACCACGGGCGCGCAGTCTGTCAGCGGGATAAACCCGATGCGCACTGTTTCCTGCTCCGGTTTATCCGAGCCTGCCGCCCATGCGGCCTGCATGATACCCGGTAACAGCATTGCACCACTCGCCAGCATGCTGGCCTGCAAAAAACGCCGTCTCGACAAATCCGCCATGACCACTCCTGAATAAAAACCAAAAAAAAGCGCCCACGATGCCGAAGCACCAGTGGACGCCTTTATCCCGAAGACGAATGCACCGCCGTTGGCGCATCGTCAAAAATGGTTAATCTGATAATGCAAAGCGAATGCCAGGTTTTAACACGCGGTTTTCGCGGGGTATCCCGCTTTACCCTCAGGTTCACGCACCTCAATCAGGCACAAAATGCCCGCTGACCGTGCAGCTACTCCTTTGGTATTACCTGCCACAAATTCTTCACCATGAGCAGCGCGCGGGCGATATCCACCATCCTTTGGTTCTTATCCATCGCCATTTTGCGCAGCGCCGTCCAGGCCTGTTCCTCACTCATATTCTGGTGGGTCATCAAAACGCTTTTCGCTTTATCTATGACTTTGCGCTCTTCAAGCGTATCGCGCAGCGACGCAAGCTGGCGCGAGAGCTGTTCTATCTCGCGCGCCTGCTGGCGCACCAGGGTGAGCAACGGTTTTTCCGGGTACTGTATCAGCGGATCGTCCTGCTCATCGGCGGGAGGCACGTACTCATCGTTACGGTAAATACGCTCGTCCACCGCCGTCATCAGATCGGCGATGAGCGTCTCCTCCAGCGCGCGCAGATGCTCAAGGCGCGCGGTTTGCAGAGCAAACCAGGCCAGAGCGGTATGGCCGTTATCGGCGGCGGGCTGGCGGGTGCAGGCCACCCTTCGTAGCTGCTCCGTTTCACGATCGGGCTGGCAGTTTAAGGCAAAGGTGGCCTGTACCTCAGCGTGGCTGTGCGAGAGAAAGATTTCAAAGCAGGCCTGCTGCCCGTCGATGCGGTCAACCAGCCTCTGGCGAGTCACATCATCGAAAAAACCCTGCGTGAAGCCAATCGCCCCCAGCGCCCGCTCCTGTCCCGCCAGCTCTTTCCCCTGCATCAGGCTATACAGGGCGACAAAACGCCCGGCTATTTGCGGATCGTCAATGCTGTCATTAAGCTGCGGTACGATACTGAGCAGATGGCGAAGCATGCGGGAGTAGTGTTCCATCGCCTGCGGTGCCGTTACCGTTTGCTGAATAACTCCTTCGCGCAGCGCAGGAAGCATATCCAGGCTCAGGAGCGCGCCGCCGATGCGTTCACAGACCGTACTTCCCGGGATCGGCGACTGTTTTTCAAGAATCACATAAAGTGCAGCGAGGTTTTCATCCACCAGCGCCCGGCTGGCTTTGCATTCGGGGGCGTAAAGCTTACCCTGTGAGCAGAGCCAGACGTTGGACGCCCCACGCTCGCACTGTAACATGTGCACCAGTTGGCTAATGCCGTGCACAAGCTCGCCAAGCTGTGCCAGCTTGCTTAGGTGCTCCCGGCGCATCATCTTTGCGCGCTCGAGCCATTCGGCAGCGCCTGGCGAAATGCCAGCCATTAATGTCATGCTTTCTCTCCGGAACAGCGAAACTCGGGAAAGCTAAGCAATATTCGTGCCTTTATAAGAACAGGAGTCAACATGCAAAAGATTGTGATCGTCGCCAACGGTGCGGCCTACGGCAGCGAATCCCTTTTTAACAGCCTGCGCCTGGCGATTGCGCTGCGTGAAAAAGAGAGTGACCTCGCGTTACGACTCTTTTTAATGTCGGACGCGGTCACCGCGGGGCTGAAGGGACAAAAACCGGCCGAGGGCTATAACATTCAGCAGATGCTGGAGATCCTGACCGCGCAAAACGTGCCGGTGAAGCTGTGCAAGACCTGTACCGACGGCCGCGGTATTACCGGTCTGCCGCTGGTTGATGGCGTAGAGATTGGTACGCTGGTTGAGCTGGCCGAGTGGACGCTGACCGCGGATAAAGTATTAGCTTTTTAATAATAAACCCGTAAAAATATTATTTTCTTATGGACGCGGTTTCAGCATCAAGTTTACCTGCGGGGTTGCCGATAGGCATGGAAACAACACAGCAGGTATTTCACTTATGTTCAGATCGATTCGTGCACGCATCATCGCGACGACGGCAGGCTGTCTGGTCGTCGCACTTCTCCTTAATACCGTTATTAACTTCCAGGTCACGCGCCAGGATAACCAGCAGTCCCAGCGCGATATTCTGACCAGCACCAGCGCCAGCCATAACATGGCGATTGCCGACTGGGTAAAAAGCAAGATGGCGGTGATCGCCTCAGCGCAGACCGTTGCGCTGAGTGACGATCCGGTTCCGGTGTTTAAACAGCTTGCGCAGGCGGGTGGCTTCACCAATGTCTATGTTGGCTACGCCAGCAAAACGGCGAAATTCTCTGAACCGGCGGGTGTCCCGGCGGACTATGACCCGACTATTCGCCCGTGGTATCAGCAGGTCGTCAGCACGGACGGCCCGGTCGTCACCGCGCCCTACGTTGACGCGGGAACCGGCAAACTGGTGGTAACCTTCGCCGTGCCGGTAAAAGAGAATGGTACGCTGAAAGCGGTGGTGGCGGGCGATGTGGCGATGGACAGCGTGGTGGCTAACGTGCGCGGGATCCATCCAACCCCGGCCAGCAGCGGGTTGCTTCTGAACAGTGACGGCAGCGTGATTGCCGCTAACGATCCGGCGCTCACGCTTAAACCATTCGCTGAGACGATCAAAGGCATTGATTTTGCTGCGCTGAAAAGCGGTAACCTCGTCGACGGAACGCTGAACGACGCTGAAAAAACCTTCGTGGCGACAGCCGTGCCGGGCACAAACTGGCTGTTAGTCGTCGCGCTCGACAACGGTGATGCCACCTCCGGCATGCGTTCCCTGCTTAAAGCCTCGGCGATTTCGCTGGTGATCCTGGCACTGCTAAGCGCGGCCATTGTGCATTTCCTGATTGCCCGCCTGCTCAAGCGTTTGTCAGACATTCGCGACGCGATGCACAACATTGCTAACGGGACTAACGATCTGTCCCAGCGCCTGCCGGACAACGGCGAGGACGAGGTTGCGCAGATTGCGCAGGCCTTTAACGCCTTCAGCGATAAGCTGTCGGTGGTGATGGTGCAGCTCCGTGATGCCAGCGAGTCGGTGAAAAACGCCGCGCAGGAGATTGCGGCGGGTAACCAGGATCTTTCCGGACGTACCGAGCAGGCCGCATCCAGCCTGCGCGAGACGGCCAGCGCCGTGGAGCAGATCACCGCCTCCGTGACCCAGTCGAACGAATCGGCGGCAGAAGCGAATGACCAGGCGAGCAAGGCCTCCGCGGCCGCGGCGCGCGGCGGCGAGGTGGTATCCCAGGCGATCCGCACCATGCAGTCCATCGAAGTCGCGTCGGCTAAAATTGGCGATATCACCAGCGTGATTGACGGCATCGCGTTCCAGACCAACATTCTGGCGCTGAACGCCTCCGTCGAGGCGGCCCGTGCCGGCGAGCAGGGGCGCGGGTTTGCCGTGGTGGCGGGCGAAGTGCGTAATCTGGCGAGCCGCAGCGCCCAGGCGGCGAAAGAGATCAAATCCCTGATTGACTCCACCACCGACAGCGTGGCGACCGGCTCCCGCTACGTGCATCTGGCCGGGGAAAGCATGGATGAGATCCGCTCCAGCATCGGCAGCGTCTCCGGCATTATGCGCGAAATTTCCATCGCCACCAGCGAGCAGATGAAAGGGATTCATGAGATCAACCACGCGGTGACCCATCTCGACAGAATGGTTCAGCAGAACGCCGAGCTGGTCGTGCAATCCGCCGCCGCTGCGGGTGCCCTGCAGAGCCAGGCGGGCGACCTTGCTGAAACAGCCGGTCATTTCCGCATTTAATTTTCTGGCGGCGCGCGTTTAGCGGGTAAAACGCGCGCCAGCTGAAATTTTGAGGAATTTTGTCATTTTTGTTTAATCGTTATGCCATTTTTTGATCAAAATCAGCATCTCACCCCCTCCCCTTTGGTGTTATGCCATGAGTGAATTGTGAACAACATCACGCTCGGATATGGCTGCAGGGAGAGCGTTGTTTAAGACTACGGGGTAAAAAATGGCACTGGTAAAAACAAGTTTGAAGCTGTTTGGCGGGGATACGGTGGTGGTGCGTTGCTCAGAACGCTGTCGTATTCATTTGATGAGTTCGAAAGCACAAAAACAGTCCCAGGCGGATATTCTCACCGTACAGGATGATAAGGCCTGGCTTACAGTGCCCTACACCGGCACATGGGATGTGCTGATTGACAGCCACAGTCAGTCTCTGGAGCATTCCATCAGCTACGTGGCAGCATAATATTAAACGCCCGGCAAGCCGGGCGTAATATCAGGCAAAACCCGGTCGCAGCGTGCCGTTGAGCGGGTTCCCTTCCAGCAACGCCTTCACCTTCACCACCAGTTCATTCAGACAATCGTCCTGCATGCCGAGGCGGGTCAACTCCTGATCGAGGGAGAAGAGATACTGCGCGTTGGTACCCAGCGGTCCGCTGGCGGCGGCAATTAACGGAGCAATCACCTGCGTGCGGGTATCCGCTTCATACAGCGGATGGCGGGGGTCCATGATAAACACCAGCGCATTGACGGTGCGTCCGTCGTCCAGTTCCAGCTTGCACCAGCTTGGCATGTAGCAGCCGGTGATCATCTCGCGCTTCCAGAGCAGCGTAAGCTCCTCTTCCAGCGTGGCATCCGGCAGGCGATACGCCACGCCAGTGGTGCGCCCGCCCTCTTTCAGTGCAAGCATGCGCCCGGGCTGGCACGCGCTGCCGCGTCCGGCCGTCAGACGCAGGCAAAATGCGCGGTGCCAGCCAGGCAGCGTTCCCGTTGCCGATTCGACAAATTCCAGAGCCGGGTTCCACATCAGGGAGCCGTAGCCAAAAATCCATACCGGGCCATCATCCGGGCGGCAGGCAAGCGTGGCAGCGAGCGACGCCGCACGTTGTTCAGCTGACCAGAGAAGCGATTCCTCAATAGCACCAAATGCCGTCTTACAATCTGCCTTCATTAAGAAATCACGCGTTAACACTTTCCACCTCCGCCACTGCATGCTTCCTTGCGACATCTGTAATTCGCCTTCCCGGCCTTAGGTGCTGGTCATTTTGCCAGCAGTGGAATAACGATAAGCAATTAGCGGACCAGTTGCAATACAACGGCAGTTCAACCGCCTGAAAAGTCAAAATGAAGGCAGCGAATTATTTCAGGGCTATTTCTTTTTATGCCATTTACCGTCGTCTCCTTTTTCATATTCATGTTTTACGGCGGCCCAGGCGACTTTGTGGGCCGTCTCTTCACGGCTGGCATCATCCCGGCGATCTTCCTTGTCTTTGTATTGATCCCAGGCGCTGTTAAACGCCTCTTTATAGATATCCTGCGCGTGAGCGGGCAGCACGTTTTGCACGTTATCGGGTAATTCGCGTTTCGTTTTATATGGCATCACTCACCTCTCTTTTGCTTAAAGAGATAAGTGTGGACAACGATATAGCATGGTGCCACCCGGACTTAATTTATGCATTGATTAAAAGTCTAATTTATTGTTATTTAAAATCTATTTTAGAGATAAAGTAAATTATATGGGTCAGGCGCAAATTTCAAAGAAAAGGGTAAAATTAAGTAAAAAATAAAGGGTATTTAACAGAGATCTGTTAGTTTAATGCCCTTAAAAATCTATCTATAATTACAAGCACCTGCATTGATGGAGAAGCACATGACAGCAACACACGAGGCGGTAAAGACCCGCCACAAGGAGACGTCACTCATTTTCCCGGTTCTGGCACTGGCTGTGCTGCTCTTCTGGGGAAGCAGTCAGTCACTGCCAGTGGTGGTTGGTATCAATATTCTTGCCCTGGTCGGCATCTTAACCAGCGCATTTAGCGTCGTTCGCCATGCGGACGTCCTGGCCCACCGTCTGGGCGAGCCGTATGGTTCTTTAATTCTCAGCCTTTCCGTTGTTATTCTCGAAGTTAGCCTGATTTCCGCGCTCATGGCGACCGGCGATGCAGCGCCGACGCTGATGCGCGATACGCTTTACTCGATCATTATGATTGTGACGGGTGGTCTGGTGGGCTTCTCTCTGCTGTTGGGTGGGCGTAAATTCGCGACCCAGTATATGAACCTGTTTGGCATCAAACAGTATCTGATTGCCCTCTTCCCGCTTGCCATTATCGTGCTGGTCTTCCCGATGGCGCTGCCGGGTGCAAACTTCTCCACCGGTCAGGCGCTGCTGGTCGCGCTGATTTCCGCCGCCATGTACGGCGTGTTCCTGTTGATTCAGACCAAAACGCACCAGAGCCTGTTTGTGTATGAGCATGAAGACGACGGCGACGACGATGATCCGCACCACGGTAAGCCGTCGGCCCACAGCAGCGCGTGGCATACGGTTTGGCTGATCGTACATCTGATTGCGGTGATTGCCGTTACCAAGATGAACGCTAACCCGCTGGAGACGCTGTTAACCGAGCTGAACGCGCCGGTGGCGTTTACCGGCTTCCTGGTGGCGCTGCTGATCCTTTCTCCTGAAGGGCTGGGCGCGCTGAAAGCGGTGTTGAATAATCAGGTGCAGCGCGCAATGAACCTGTTCTTCGGCTCCGTGCTGGCGACGATCTCACTTACCGTACCGGTGGTGACGCTGATTGCCTTTATGACCGGTAACGAGCTGCAGTTTGCGCTGGGTGCGCCGGAGATGATCGTGATGGTAGCATCATTGCTGCTGTGCCAGATTTCGTTCTCCACCGGGCGCACCAACGTGCTGAACGGAGCGGCGCATATGGCGTTGTTTGTTGCGTATCTGATGACGATATTTGCGTAAGAGTGGGACGGTGCGGGCTGATGCCCCCACCCCTCTCCGCCAGGGAGAGGGAGGCATAAAAAACCCGCCGAAGCGGGTTTTTTTTATTATTTGCTGGTGTCCAGCTCGTCGAAGCTCTTCACCAGATCGTCAATCGCTTTGACCTGTTTCAGGAACGGCTCAAGCTTATCCAGCGGCAGCGCGGATGGACCGTCGCATTTTGCGTTATCAGGATCCGGGTGCGCTTCAATGAACAGGCCAGCCAGACCGGTTGCCATACCGGCGCGCGCCAGTTCGGTCACCTGAGCACGGCGGCCGCCGGACGCGGCGCCAAACGGGTCGCGGCACTGCAGGGCATGGGTCACGTCGAAAATCACCGGAGACTGGTTAGAGACGTTCTTCATTACGCTGAAGCCCAGCATATCCACGACCAGGTTGTCGTAACCGAAGTTTGCACCACGGTCGCACAGGATGACCTGATCGTTACCACCTTCGATAAACTTATCGACGATGTTACCCATCTGACCCGGGCTGACGAACTGTGGTTTTTTCACGTTGATCACGGCACCGGTTTTCGCCATCGCGGCCACCAGGTCGGTCTGGCGAGCCAGGAATGCCGGGAGCTGAATCACGTCCACCACGTCTGCCACCGGCTGCGCCTGAGAGGCTTCATGCACGTCGGTGATCACTTTCACGCCAAACGTCTGCTTCAGCTCCTGGAAAATCTTCATCCCCTCTTCCAGGCCCGGGCCACGGTAAGAGTTGATGGAGGAGCGGTTGGCTTTGTCAAAAGAGGCTTTAAACACGTACGGGATGCCCAGCTTCTGAGTCACGGTAACGTAGTGTTCGCAGATACGCATGGCGAGATCGCGGGATTCCAGCACGTTCATGCCGCCAAACAGTACGAACGGCAGATCGTTTGCTACCTTGATATCACCAATGCTAACCACTTTTTGTTTCATAGGATCGCCTTATTCAGGTGTGAATCGGAATTAAGATTAATGCAGTGTAATTTGTTTGTGCGAGATCGCGTTGATCTGCGCACGAATCATTTCGCTAATAGGGTCTTCCGGGCACTGCTCGACGAAATAGCTCAGATCGTTCAGCGCCACGTGCTCGCAGTCGAGCTGGGCATAAATCAGCCCTCGGTCGCGGATTTCGTACGGATCTTCCGGGTTGAACTGCAGCAGTACTTCACTGGCGCGCAACGCCAGCTCCATCTGACGCTCTTCCATTAACGCGGACTTTAGCGTGTCCAGCAGCTTACGAATGACCTCTGCGTTATCCGCCTCGTCGAGATCTTCGTTGAAGAGTTCAGCCACCGGGCTAATATTGCCTTTCAGCCATACGTCCAGCGTATGTTCATCCAGCGTGTCGCCGTTGAAAGGATTAATGAGCCACATTTCGCCGTCCAGCCACTCAGCACGCAGGATCATCTGCGTCGGGAAAATGACCGGGACCAGCGGAATATCCAGACGGTGCGCGACCCACAGCAAAATAGAGCCCAGCGCCACGGCGCTGCCCTGACGATTTTTTAAGACCTGGTCCAGCCATAATGCGTCAGACAGGCGATACACGCCCCGCGTGTCGCAGAAACCCCATTCGCCGTAGAAAAGCTCCAGCAGCTTCTCTAATTGCCAGTCTTGCGGGCGAGCCTGATTAATCTCTTCACGCGCCAGGCTGACCAGATTCTCCAGCTCATCGTAGACAAACTGCGACGTAAAATCGTCGCGAATCATCTCTGAAATCAGGATCATGCCATCGCAAAGCGGCACTTTATTAAATTCGAAATCGGCTAAGGACCTCATGACTTACCCCAGTAACGGTATTCTTGTGGTGGCGAGTTTAATGATGATGTACAGCACCACCAGACCCAGCAGAAAGGCGATAAACCCGACCTGCTGGCTGCGCGGACGACGACGCCCAAGCGCGATAAAACCCAAAACGATGTAGATGATAACGCCAAACAGCTTTTCAGTCAGCCATGCGCCTTTATCAGTAAATGGCAGATAGCCGGTCTTCCACATAAGCCCGGCACCGGAGAGGAGCAACACCGTGTCAATACAGTGTGGCGCGATACGCACCCAGCGGGCATCCATCAGCGGATTGTTGCTGTAGCGCCACCAGTAACGGACGATGAAAAAGGTGATGGTCAGCGCAACGGAAATCAAGTGGACGGTAATAAGTACGGTAAACAGGCTCATAACCACTGCCCCAGCGTCAGGCGCTCGTTGCCGCCGTAGTCGCGGCAGGTTTCAACAGCGGCGTAGCCTGCTTGCATAAACAGCGCTCGCACGGCTTCCCCCTGCGTCCAGCCATGCTCCACGAGCAGCCAGCCACCGGGAAGTAAATGTTGTCGTGACGTTGTCACAATGTGATCAAGATCGGCTAATCCCGCGTTGGCAGCAACCAGCGCCGTGAGCGGTTCAAAGCGAACATCTCCCTGCGCAAGGTGCGGATCATGTTCGTCGATGTAGGGAGGATTGCTGACAATCATCGCAAATGAACGATTCTCAAGCGCGGCAAACCAGCTGCTTTGCAGCACCGTCACGTTACTGAGCCCGAGACGTTCCACGTTACGCTGCGCCAGCGCGACCGCATCAGGCATCACGTCCACCGCCGTAACGGTGCAGTCCGGCCGCTCGCTGGCGAGCGCCAGCGCGATGGCCCCGGTGCCTGTACCGAGATCGAGAATGCTGCAGGCCTCCGCAGGTAAACGCGCCAGCGCCTGCTCAACCAGACACTCGGTGTCCGGACGCGGGATCAGCGTTGCCGCCGAAACGTACAGCGGTAACGACCAGAACTCGCGCTCGCCGACAAGATGCGCCACCGGCTCGCCGGTTTTACGGCGGGCAAGCAGCGCGGCGAGCTGTGCTTCCTGTTCCGCGGTCAGTTCAGTTTCGCCGAAGGCCAGCAGGTACGTGCGGGCTTTACCCGTCACATGCTCAAGCAAAATTTCGGCATCGCGTTTAGGGCTTTCACTTTCGGAAAGCTCACCGGCAGCCTCACGTAACCAGCGCTGAAAATCCATTATTCCTGCTCGGACAGTGCCGCCAGCTGGTCGGCCTGGTATTCCTGCACGATAGGCTCAATCAGCATGTCCAGCTTGCCTTCCATCACCTCGTCCAGACGGTACAGCGTCAGGTTGATGCGGTGGTCGGTTACGCGCCCCTGCGGGAAGTTGTAGGTGCGGTTTCGGTCGCTGCGATCGCCGCTGCCCAGCAGGTTACGACGCGTGGATGCTTCCGCCTGCTGGCGTTTCGCCATTTCGGCCGCGTGGATACGCGCGCCCAGCACCGACAACGCTTTGGCTTTGTTTTTATGCTGGGAACGCTCGTCCTGACATTCGACAACTATACCGGTTGGCAGGTGGGTAATACGAATGGCGGAATCGGTGGTGTTAACGTGCTGACCGCCCGCGCCAGAGGAGCGGAAAGTATCAATACGCAGGTCCGCCGGATTGATGTCCGGCAGTTCCGCTTCCGGCAGCTCCGGCATCACCGCCACCGTACAGGCGGAGGTGTGAATGCGGCCCTGAGATTCGGTGGCCGGTACGCGCTGCACGCGGTGACCGCCGGATTCAAACTTGAGACGTCCATACACGCCGTCGCCGCTGATCTTGGCGATAACCTCTTTATAGCCACCGTGTTCGCCTTCGTTGGCGCTCATGATCTCCACGCGCCAGCGACGCGACTCGGCGTAGCGGCTGTACATGCGGAACAGATCCCCGGCAAACAGCGCCGCTTCGTCACCGCCGGTACCGGCGCGAACTTCCACAAAGGCGTTACGCTCATCGTCCGGATCTTTCGGCAGGAGAAGTACCTGAAGCTGCTGCTCCATCTCTTCAGAACGCGCTTTCGCATCCTGCAGCTCTTCCTGCGCCATCTCGCGCATTTCAGGATCGTCGAGCATCATCTGCGCGGTTTCGATATCTTCCTGAACCTGTCGCCAGTCGGTAAAGCATTTAGAAACATCACTTAACTGCGCGTATTCACGTGAAAGCGCGCGAAAACGTTCCTGGTCCGCAATGGTCCCGGCATCCCCGAGCAGCGCCTGTACTTCTTCATGGCGCTCGTGCAGAGCTTCCAGTTTAGCGACGATAGAAGGCTTCATAGGCGTAAGTGCACCTTGTCTTAGAAAATGGGTATAGGGCGCTATTCCAGCCCGAGGCTGTTGCGCAGAATAGTCAGGCGTTCATCATCCCCGTCACGGGCGGCCTGCTGAAGAGATTTGGTTGGTGCATGGATAAGGCGGTTGGTCAGTTTCCACGCCAGATCCTGCATAATTGCGTGCGCGTCACCGCCCTGTTCAAGGGCCGCTAACGCTTTGGCAGTCAGGTCGTCACGCACCTGCTCCGCCTGTCCGCGATACTCGCGGATGGTCTCGCTGACGCTTTGCGCGCGCAGCCAGGCCATAAACTCACTGGTTTCCTGCTCAACGATGGTTTCCGCCTGAACCGCCGCCGCTTTACGCTGGGCAAGGTTGTGCGAAATGATGCTTTGCAGGTCATCCACGCTGTAGAGGTAGGCGTTAGGCAGCTTGCCCACTTCCGGTTCAACATCGCGCGGGACGGCGATATCCACCAGCAGCATTGGCTGATTGCGACGGGACTTCAGCGCACGCTCCACCATCCCTTTTCCGATAATCGGCAGCGGGCTGGCGGTAGAGCTGATGATAATGTCCGCCTCTTTCAGGCGTTCATCGATGTCGCTCAGGGCAACCACCTCTGCCCCCACTTCATCCGCCAGCACCTGCGCGCGTTCGCGGGTGCGGTTAGCGATGATCATCTTTTTCACTTTATGCTCGCGCAGATGGCGCGCCACAAGTTCGATGGTTTCGCCCGCGCCCACCAGCATCACGGTGACGGTAGAAAGGGATTCAAAGATTTGGCGCGCAAGGGTGCAGGCCGCGAAAGCAACGGAAACCGCACTGGCACCAATGTCGGTTTCGGTTCGCACACGCTTCGCCACGGAGAACGACTTCTGGAACATGCGCTCCAGTTCGCTGGCCTTCAGATGCCCTTTTTGTGAATCGGCAAACGCTTTTTTCACCTGACCGAGAATTTGCGGCTCGCCCAGCACCAGCGAATCCAGACCGCTGGCCACGCGCATCAGATGGCTGACGGCATCGTTATCCTGATGCCAGTACAGGCTGTTGCGCAGCTCGTCTTCGTTGAGATTGTGGTAGTCGCATAGCCAGCGGATCAGCGCTTCGTGCAGGTTGTCCTGCTCTTCCACGCTTAAATAGAGCTCGGTACGGTTGCACGTCGAGAGCACCACGCCACCCTGCACCATCGGCTGTGCAAGCAGGCTGTCCAGCGCCAGGTCAAGCGTATCCGGCGAAAACGTTACGCGTTCTCGCAGCGAAACCGGGGCTGTTTTGTGGTTGATACCGAGTGCTAATAGGGTCATGTTGAGCGGGAGTAGTACCAGCGTTAATAAGGTTAGCAGAACGCATCATACAGGATGCGCGAGATCAATAAAAGAGACAGCCCCCTTTCGGAGTAATAGGTTACACAGCGCTTTGAGATAATTTGAACGTAGACGGTAGCCCCCTTCGACGCTAGCATTAACATTCATAACTGCAACGTATCTCAAGGATTTGTCCTGATTATGACCCGACTGATTCGCCTGCTGCCGCTGGCAGCACTGGTTCTGACCGCCTGTACCGTCACCCAACCAAAAGGCCCGGGCAAAAGCCCTGACTCGCCTCAGTGGCGTCAGCACCAGCAGGACGTCCGTAATTTGAACCAGTACCAAACCCGCGGTGCCTTCGCTTATCTTTCTGACGAGCAAAAGGTTTATGCCCGCTTCTTCTGGCAGCAGACGGGGCAGGACAACTACCGCCTTCTGCTGCTGAACCCGCTGGGCAGCACCGAGCTGGAGCTTATCGCCAAACCTGGCGAAGCGCAGATCACCGATAACAAAGGCCAGCACTATACCGCGACCGATGCCGAAGAGATGATTGGCAAGCTGACCGGGATGCCTATCCCGCTCAACAGCCTGCGCCAGTGGATCCTGGGCCTGCCGGGTGACGCCACCGACTACACCCTGGACGACCAGTACCGTCTGAGCCAGGTGAACTACACCCAGAACGGCAAAACCTGGAAAGTGGTGTACAGCGCCTATGACAGTAAGAGTAAACCGTCGCTGCCATCGAATATGGAACTGACTCAGGGAAGCCAGCGCATCAAGCTGAAAATGGACAACTGGATCGTTAAATGATGACCCAATGGCCCTCTCCGGCAAAGCTAAACCTGTTTTTATACATTACCGGCCAGCGCGCTGATGGCTATCACACGCTGCAGACGCTGTTTCAGTTTATTGACTATGGCGACACGATCTCCATTGAACAGCGCCAGGACGGGCAGATTTGCCTCCTGACCCCGGTCGAGGGCGTAGCGCATGAGGACAACCTGATTGTGCGCGCAGCGCGTCTGCTGATGAAAGCCGCAGCGGAATCGGGTCGCCTGCCTGCGGGAAGCGGCGCGGATATTCGTATCGAGAAACGTCTGCCGATGGGCGGCGGTCTGGGCGGTGGCTCATCCAACGCCGCCACCGTGCTGGTTGCGCTGAACCATCTCTGGGGCTGCGGGCTGTCGAAGGATGAACTGGCAGCACTGGGCTTGACGCTGGGGGCTGATGTCCCGGTATTTGTGCGCGGTCATGCGGCTTTTGCCGAAGGCGTGGGGGAAATCCTCTCCCCTGTAGAACCGCCGGAAAAATGGTACCTGGTTGCCCATCCTGGCGTAAGCATTCCGACCCCGGTCATCTTTAAAGATCCTGACCTGAAAAGGAATACCCCGGTTCGGTCAATAGAAACGTTATTAAATTGTGAATTCAGCAACGATTGCGAGGATATCGCAAGAAAACGTTTTCGCGAGGTTGATGCGGTGCTTTCCTGGCTGTTAGAATACGCGCCGTCGCGCCTGACTGGTACAGGAGCCTGTGTCTTTGCTGAATTTGACACCGAATCCGCCGCTCGTCAGGTGCTTGAGCAAGCGCCGGTTTGGCTGCATGGTTTTGTAGCACGTGGGATGAACACCTCCCCCCTACAGCAGGCCATTCTGGCGCAGACTGAGTTTCGGTGACAACGTCACCCTGTTCCAGACGTTGCATCACGCTCTTTAATACACCGCCTGGATAGCCTTTGCCTGGCCCGCACAGTTTACGGCGAACGCTATCCACCACTGGACGCATGCCTGAGGTTCTTCTCGTGCCTGATATGAAGCTTTTTGCTGGTAACGCCACCCCGGAACTAGCACAACGTATTGCCAACCGCCTGTACACTTCCCTCGGCGACGCCGCCGTAGGTCGCTTTAGCGACGGCGAAGTCAGCGTACAAATTAACGAAAATGTACGCGGTGGTGATATTTTCATCATCCAGTCCACCTGTGCTCCAACGAACGACAACCTGATGGAACTGGTTGTTATGGTCGACGCTCTGCGTCGCGCTTCCGCAGGCCGTATCACTGCTGTAATCCCTTACTTCGGCTATGCACGTCAGGACCGTCGCGTCCGTTCCGCGCGTGTGCCAATTACCGCTAAAGTTGTCGCTGACTTCCTGTCAAGCGTCGGCGTTGACCGCGTACTGACCGTTGACCTGCACGCTGAGCAGATCCAGGGCTTCTTCGACGTCCCGGTTGATAACGTATTCGGCAGCCCAATCCTGCTGGAAGACATGCTGCAGCTGAACCTGGATAACCCAATCGTGGTTTCTCCGGACATCGGCGGCGTGGTACGTGCCCGTGCTATCGCTAAGCTGCTGAATGATACCGACATGGCGATCATCGACAAACGTCGTCCGCGCGCTAACGTTTCTCAGGTGATGCACATCATCGGTGACGTGGCTGGCCGCGACTGCGTGCTGGTCGACGACATGATCGATACCGGCGGTACGCTGTGTAAAGCAGCTGAAGCGCTGAAAGAGCGTGGTGCCAAGCGCGTGTTCGCGTACGCGACTCACCCGATCTTCTCCGGTAATGCGGTAAACAACCTGCGCAACTCCGTCATTGACGAAGTTGTAGTATGCGATACCATCCCACTGAGCGACGAGATCAAGGCACTGCCAAACGTGCGTACCCTGACCCTGTCCGGGATGCTGGCCGAAGCGATTCGTCGTATCAGCAACGAAGAATCCATCTCTGCAATGTTCGAACACTAATCGAACACGGCCGAAAAACCCGCTGCGGCGGGTTTTTTTGTCTCCGGGTTTTATTTGTATGATTAATGCCTCCTTCACCTGCCATTCATATGACAGATGATGCGCATACGGATGATAGATAATTGTGAAAAACGTAGCCTCCTCACATGTTCTGCCCTTTCGCGCCCTCATCGACGCCTGCTGGAAAGAGAAGTACACCTCGTCACGCTTTGTCCGTGACCTGATTGCCGGGATCACCGTCGGCATTATCGCCATCCCGCTGGCGATGGCGCTGGCAATTGGCAGCGGCGTTGCGCCGCAGTACGGTCTGTACACCTCGGCCGTTGCCGGGATCGTCATTGCCCTGACGGGCGGCTCGCGCTTCAGCGTCTCCGGCCCGACTGCCGCCTTTGTGGTGATCCTCTACCCGGTTTCGCAGCAGTTTGGTCTGGCAGGCCTGCTGGTCGCCACCCTGATGTCCGGCGTCTTTTTGATTCTGTTTGGCCTGGCTCGCTTTGGTCGCCTGATAGAGTACATTCCCCTTTCCGTGACGCTGGGGTTTACCTCGGGGATTGGTATCACCATCGGAACCATGCAGATTAAGGATTTCCTCGGCCTGCAGATGCCCCACGTACCGGAGCACTACCTGCAAAAAGTGGGGGCGCTGTTTATGGCGCTGCCGACTGCTAACCTGGGCGACGCCGCCATCGGGATTGTGACGCTGGGCACGCTGATCGTCTGGCCTCGTCTGGGGATCCGTCTGCCGGGTCACCTGCCCGCGCTGCTGCTGGGCTGCGTGGTGATGGCCATCGTCAATATGTCCGGTGGTCACGTCGCGACTATCGGCTCGCAGTTCCACTATGTTCTGGCGGACGGTTCACAGGGTAGCGGCATTCCGCAACTGCTACCGCAGCTGGTGCTGCCGTGGGACATGCCCGGCTCCAGCTTTACCCTAAGCTGGGATTCCCTGCGCGCCCTGCTTCCCGCCGCGTTCTCGATGGCGATGCTGGGAGCGATTGAATCCCTGCTCTGCGCCGTCGTTCTGGACGGCATGACCGGCACCAAGCACAAAGCTAACAGCGAACTGGTCGGTCAGGGTTTGGGGAACCTCGTCGCGCCGTTCTTTGGCGGTATTACCGCAACGGCGGCCATCGCCCGCTCTGCGGCCAACGTGCGCGCGGGTGCAACGTCACCTGTTTCGGCGGTTATCCACTCCGTGCTGGTGATCCTTGCCCTGCTGATCCTCGCCCCGCTGCTCTCCTGGCTACCGCTGTCCGCCATGGCCGCCCTGCTGCTGATGGTGGCATGGAACATGAGCGAGGCGCATAAGGTCGTGAACCTGCTGCGCCGCGCGCCGAAAGACGACATCATCGTGATGCTGATCTGCATGTCGCTGACCGTGCTGTTCGATATGGTTATTGCCATCAGCGTCGGGATCGTGCTTGCTTCCCTGCTGTTTATGCGCCGTATCGCGCAGATGACGCGCCTTTCCCCGGTTAACGTCGAGGTGCCTGACGACGTGCTGGTGCTGCGCGTGATTGGCCCGCTGTTCTTCGCCGCAGCGGAAGGTCTGTTCAGCGATCTTGAGTCCCGCATCGCGGGCAAACGGGTTGTGGTGCTGAAATGGGATGCCGTACCGGTGCTGGATGCCGGCGGTCTGGATGCCTTCCAGCGCTTTGTGACACGTCTGCCGGAAGGCTGCGAGCTGCGGGTGAGTAATCTGGAGTTCCAGCCCCTGCGCACCATGGCCCGTGCGGGTGTCCAGCCTATCCCTGGCCGACTCTCCTTCTATCCTAACCGTGAAGCCGCGCTAGCGGATATGTGAGTTATCTGATGCAGAGAAACGTCTCTGCATCATCACTCCGATCGCCTGCTGGAGCCATGCAAGCACGGCAGGCGTCATCCAGGTTCCTTTCATCAGGTGCGGCTCCTGCTGCATGGCGGCGCGAAACTTTTGCTGAGTTTCCGGGCTGGTGCCCGCGTAAGACTGGAACAATGCCAGCCAGTTTTCAGCCAGCTTTTGCGCCTCCTCCGAGGCAGGATCGATATTTTCCCGCTGCGCCTGATGCAGTTTCGCCACCAGCGGCGGCCACTCCATCATACGGTCAAAATAGTGCTTCCGGGTAAAGGCCATCTCCTCGGCAGAAAGATATTTCTCCCAGATAATCAGCTTCGACTCGGCAAACGCCCGCGTAATGTAATCGGTCATCTCCGGCGTGATGCCGGTCTGCGCCTGCATCTGCGGTTCAACGCTGTGCATCTCGTTCAGCCGGGTGAGAAACTCCGGCTTGCCCGCCGTGTCTTGCTCCAGGCGTTCCATCCAGCGCGTCGCCAGATCCATCGCCCGCGCGTCCGTAGCGGGTATGCGCTGCTCCAGCAGCGTGTTGGCCTCTGCAACCAGCCCTGACCAGATAGCCGCCAGCGCATCCTTCTGCACCGCAAACGGCAGCTGCTGTAACTCTTCTTTGCTAAACCAGCGATCGTACATATTCATTAACTCCAGAGTCTGTAGCCAGGATTCCAGATCAGGCGTCGCATCGTCGAGAAGCCCGGCTCGCAGCTCCACCAGCCGGTCGCGCAGCGTATGTATGCTGCGCAGCTGTTTATCCAGCAGCGTGATTTGCGCATCGAGTAACTCAGTTAACGACAGCGACTCCTGCTCCAGGAAATCCCTGATTTCAGCAAGTTCCAGCCCCGCTTTTGCCAGCGCCTGGATCATGTGCAGACGCTGGACATCCGCCAGGTTGTAAAGCCGGTAACCTGCCGCGCTTCTGGCAGAAGGCAGCAACAACCCTGTTTGCTCATAGTGGTGCAATGTCCGCACGGTGATCCCGGCACGTTTCGCCAGCTCACCCACCTGAATCAACATAACTGCTCCTTTTTCTTTGCCAGTGGCGCCACTCTGGAGCCTTACGTTACGTGAGGGTCAACCCCTGATGCAAAAAAAAACGACTCCCTCGGGAGCCGTTTCGGTGTTCTTTATCGCAGCACTAGCTGTGCTTATGCTGGTCGCGACGACAGCGTTTGTCGTAGTGGCGCACCCACCAGTATTTATCGCACACTTCCTCATGTCCGCTCATGCGCGCCCCGGCGAGCCACAATACCGCACCGAGGAAGATGCTCAGTATCGCGCCATGGGCGAAGTATTGCGGGAGATCAAGCTGCGGCAACTGGTTCAAAATGGAATAACCCACGCCGCCTACCATCACGAACAGCCCCAACCCCATCAGCACGTTACCGAGTAACGAAGCGTTTTTGCGTTTCATGTGTCACCTCCGGAACTTTGGGTTGTCAGGGGAAAAGCCCCTAATCCTTGTGTGTAAAGTATAGACAACGCCCCTTTTATGAGTTGCGTGAATGATCACAATTACAGATAACTCCCAAACAAAAGTTTACAAATAAGACTTTGAACAGCTTGAAATTCTAATGGTTCAAACAAGTAATTATTCGTATTTCGCTGCGACGATCGCAGAATTTTGTCAAGCGGCGCGCCAGACAGTAAACTACGCGCCAGATCTGGAACCCATTAGGAATTGAATCGTGACGATTAAACTGATTGTCGGCCTCGCCAACCCGGGCGCAGAATATGCGGCTACCCGCCATAATGCCGGTGCATGGTACGTCGATCTGCTGGCCGAGCGGTTACGTGCTCCCCTGCGTGAAGAACCTAAATTCTTCGGGTATACCTCACGTATCAACCTTGCAGGCGCGGACGTTCGCCTGTTGGTACCCACCACGTTTATGAACCTGAGCGGTAAAGCCGTGGCGGCGATGGCAACGTTTTATCGCATCAATCCGGATGAAATTCTGGTCGCCCACGATGAGCTGGATCTCCCCCCTGGCGTGGCGAAATTCAAGCTTGGCGGCGGCCACGGCGGTCACAACGGTCTTAAAGACATCATCAGCAAGCTGGGCAATAACCCGAATTTCCACCGTTTGCGCGTGGGAATCGGCCATCCGGGCGATAAAAACAAAGTTGTCGGTTTCGTGCTCGGTAAGCCCCCGGTTTCCGAACAGAAACTGATTGACGAGGCGGTAGACGAAGCGGCGCGCTGCACTGAAATCTGGCTGAAAGACGGCTTAACCAAAGCGACAAACCGCTTGCACGCTTTTAAAGCGCAATAATCCGCCCGATACGGCTTTTTTACCGCGCGTCATGCGGGTTACGTGTATAATAGGCGTAGTTATTTACTTTTCATCAATCGGTTATGACTAACGGATTGATTATCAAGATATTAAGGTGATTTAGAAATGGGATTCAAATGCGGTATCGTCGGTCTGCCAAACGTGGGCAAATCCACCCTGTTTAACGCGCTTACCAAAGCGGGTATCGAAGCGGCGAACTTCCCGTTCTGTACCATCGAACCGAACACCGGCGTTGTGCCAATGCCGGACCCGCGTCTGGACCAGCTCGCGGAAATCGTGAAGCCGCAGCGCATTCTGCCAACCACCATGGAATTCGTGGACATCGCGGGCCTGGTAAAAGGCGCATCCAAAGGTGAAGGCCTGGGTAACCAGTTCCTGACCAACATTCGTGAAACCGAAGCGATCGGCCACGTTGTGCGCTGCTTCGAGAACGACAACATCATCCACGTAAACAACAAAGTGGATCCGGCTGACGACATCGACGTTATCAACACCGAGCTGGCGCTCTCTGACCTCGACACCTGCGAACGCGCGATTCACCGCGTGCAGAAGAAAGCCAAAGGCGGCGACAAGGACGCGAAAGCGGAACTGGCTGCGCTGGAAAAATGTCTGCCACAGCTGGAAAACGCCGGCATGCTGCGCGCGCTGAAAAACCTGACTGACGAAGACAAAGCGGCGATCAAATACCTGAGCTTCCTGACCCTGAAGCCAACCATGTACATCGCCAACGTTAACGAAGACGGTTTCGAGAACAACCCTTACCTCGACAAAGTGCGTGAAATCGCCGCGGCGGAAGGTTCTGTGGTTGTTGCCGTGTGCGCTGCCGTTGAATCCGACATCGCCGAGCTGGACGATGCCGACCGTGAAGAGTTCATGGCCGAGCTGGGTCTGGAAGAGCCGGGCCTGAACCGCGTGATCCGCGCAGGCTATGAGCTGCTGAACCTGCAGACCTACTTCACCGCTGGCGTGAAGGAAGTGCGTGCCTGGACCATCCCTGTGGGTGCGACTGCGCCTCAGGCGGCCGGTAAAATCCATACCGACTTCGAGAAAGGCTTTATTCGTGCGCAGACTATCGCGTTTGAAGACTTTATCACCTACAAGGGTGAGCAAGGCGCGAAAGAAGCAGGCAAGATGCGTGCAGAAGGGAAAGATTACATCGTTAAAGATGGCGATGTGATGAACTTCTTGTTTAACGTTTGAGTTGTTTTGAATGAAAAAAATCCACGCTTTGGCGTGGATTTTTTTTCATAAATTACCGATTTTACGCCTTCTTGCGCAGATAGAACTCAAGGTATTTTTTAGGTCTATCCTGAAACGCACGCTCTTTGCCGTAGTTATAAGCATCGTTGAAATATTTATATGCTTCATCGAATTGATTCAACTCGTAACAGACCATGCCGAGGTCGATTGATGGTGCGGTGTCTATATCCGATCCACGTGTGCGCAAAGTCGTCTCTCCCCATTTCTTCGCCTCATCGTAATCCTCAAGATCAAAGTAAGCGCTGTACATGCACGCAGCGATCCAGTTAGCAAATTCCGATTCAAACTTTGGCTCAGGAAGAGCTTGCCAGGCTTTTTGGTATTGCTCTAAAGCTTCGGCGTATTTTTGGTTGTCGTGAAACTCGTTTCCTTTTTCTACAAGAGATGTAACTCTTTTTTCATCGAATTTATAGCATACGTTTTTCATATATTTATTCATTATCATTCGAAAAGAGACCGCCTTGCCTATATAAAAGGGATATAAGCAATAAATGCCTTCAGAAGCATGGAGGTCTCTAAAAGAGTAAGTTTTTATTGTTACTAACCAAAAAAGAAATATTTAAAAGCTTCTGCCTCAACATCCTTAAGCTTGCTTTTTAGCATTAAATCGATATCTTCCAGAAAGTCCTCTCTGAAATTAAAATCATCATCTGTAGCATCACCATCATATTTACTTTGTTCTATCTCAATGGCAGAACAAAAAGCATCCAAAAAGTCGGCTAACGAATTGGAAATAATGAAATTTCTTTTTTGAATACTACCATAAACAGGAGATGTAATATTTTGGGTATCACAAAAAAGAACATCTCCATTTCTTTCAGCAAAGATTATATATTCATCGCGCCAGGCCGTGTCATTTTGAACTCGCCAGCCTGATAACATTTCATTAAGCTCTTGGGGCTCAACAATCTGTATAAAGAAAGTACCATCAAATGTTGGGTGGTCATTTAAAATCAAATGGCTATAAAAAAAACGAATTTCGCCATTTAAACTCACTGGAAAAGAAGTTTCATTTTCATCGTCTGTATAGTCTATCTCTCCCATATTTAAATCATTCATTTTGAATTTGCTAACAAAGTCTTGGACTGCATTTTTTATGTTCATATTTCCCCCTATAATTGCTTACATCGTTGTCTGGATTTTAGTGTTCTTTCTCTATCAATTAAGCGCCCGCGCGTCGAGTTTTTAGTATTCCCTCTATGTCCTTGATCACCATGGACATGCTCATTGAACTTGTCGGGATGGTTATGATTTTTCAAGAAAACAATATTCCTCGGATCACCTTGCCATTTAGAACCAAGTGTACCATTGCCTTCTACCGAGTTGATATGATGCCCAGTATAGCCTGCCCGTGACATCACGGAGGTAAGACTCTTGTTCGGAGTCTTCAATATTAAATCTCTCTCTTGCGCTGTCCAATTCCTGGTGCCAGCCCCACCATCCTGCAATAAGGCTTTTTCTTGTACCCATGCCCTAGAGATAGCAGAGCTTCTAGCTCCGTTTTGAGCAGAAAGAGAATCGTGTGGGCGGTAGCGAATCAGATCTTCAGGAGTTAACCCCCACGGATCCACCCACCCCAGCGCATTCGGCGCATACTGGTAAAGGTTTATCCCCCCCGCCAGCCCTATCGGGTCCTGCTGCGTAAACCTTCCGCAGTCCGAGTCGTAATACCGGAACAGATTGTAGTGCAGCCCTGTCTCACGGTCCAGGTATTGCCCCTGCATGCGCAGGTTCTGAGAATATCCTGATACCTGCGACTCGCTTTCCCGCAGCAGCTTGCCCCAGGCGCTGTTCACCCCTTCCCAGCGCACCTGCCCTTCGATATCCGTCATCCGCTCCGGCGTGCCGTTCGGCTGGCAGTGGAACCAGAAGATCTCCGGAGCATTAACGCCATCAATACGCGCCAGCGGATCGTAGCTGTCCTGATCGCTGTAGACGTAGGTCAGCGGCACATCCCCGTGCACCTCCTGCAGCAGACGGAACCCTTCCCAGACAAACCGGGTGGTGACCGGCTTGCCGGTTGGCTGTCCGCCCAGCATCTGGCGGCGCGTTTTGCTGATGCGTCGCCCGAGCGGATCGTAGCGGAAGCTGACCTGCGTCTGCGGCTTGTTGCGATCCCGCGGCTGGCTGATGACTTCCGTCAGGCGATGTTCACCGTCGTAGCGGTAGTACCAGCGGGTCTGGCCGTTATCTTTTTCCACGGTGCGGCCGTGGATATCATAACGCCAGCGAATGCCGTTCAGCTGCGTCAGGCGGTTGTGCGTGACCTTCTCAGCAGACCCTTCCAGCGGGTTACCGGCTGCATCCCAGCGCCACTGCTCCTGTCCGGGCAGCGTGCCGTCCTGAACGAGCAGGCGCCCGGCGCTGTCGTACTGCCAGCGGTACCAGCTGAACGGGTTATCGTCCCGCTCTTCGCGCACCAGGTTATTGCGGTAGTCGTAATCCCAGCGGCGGGACCAGCGGCGCGGCGACGGACGCTGGGCATTGCCGGTAAAGACGTCCCGGCGATGCAGTCGGCCAAGACGATCGTATTCGCTGCGGGTGGTCAGCAGCCCCTGGGTGCGGCTGGTCTCCCGGTGGAGTTCGTCGCGGGTAAAATCAGAGACCGGCAGCTTATTGAGCGCAATGCTGAGCAGATGCCCGCTGCCGTAGTAGAACTGCTTCAGCTCGCGGCCATCGGGCAGCGTGACGGAGGTGCGGTTGCCCAGCGCGTCATACTCCCACGCCAGCTCGCCGTGCTCGCCCGCTTCGCGCGTCACGCGACCGAGCGCGTCATACACAAAGGCAAGCTCCTGCTCTGCCTCGGTGGTCCACGCATCGGCTGAAAGTGCAGGATGCAGCCCAATCCGGCTTAATAGCCCGGACGGCGTGTAATGGTAGCGGGTCTGCCCCTCCGGCGTGGTGCGGGCGACCAGCTGGCCGCTCGCGCTCCAGGCGAAGACGTGGGTGATGGCCTCCGGATGACCGGCAGCAAAGGTGCGCGCAATCGTGCGCCCGCAGGCATCATAGCGATACTGCGAGGCCACGCCATCGAGCCCCACCTCTTCCAGCAGCAGCGAGTCTGGCCCCCAGCGGAACTGATACGCTTCGCCGTTCTCGTTTTCCAGGGCAATCAGACGCCCGCGGCTGTCCCAGCGGCGTCGCACTTCTTCACCCTGCGTATTACGGGTGGCGGTTAAGCGCCCCGCCTCGTCGTATCTGAACTCGCTCTCTTTCCCGTCGGCGCCCGCATGCTTCACCGGCAGGCCACGTTCGTTCCATTTGAGCGATTCCATCCAGCCTTCCGGGCGATCGAGCTGCACCGGACGCCCTGCGGCGTCGTAGCGGTAGCGCGTCTCTTCACCGTCGGCGCCAGTCTCAGCCACCAGCCAGCCCAGCGGATGATAGCGATAGCGGGTAATACGCCCGGAACAGTCCGTCGAACGGACAACCTGCCCGGCCTCGTTGTACTCCTGGTAACGGCTGTTGCCAGCGGCATCGACCTCTTCAACGACCTGACCGAACTCGTCCCGGCGCAGCTGCGTCGTCTGCCCCATCGGGTCTACTACGCGCTTGAGCCCGTGATGTTCGTCGTACCAGAACCGGGTGGCGCTGCCGTCGGCTTCAATAATGGCCGCAGGAAGCGCGCGGTGCTCCAGCCAGGTGGTGGTGCGGGTGTTGCCGTCGGCATCGGTCTCCTGCACCCGGTTGCCCATCTCGTCGTAGACAAAGGTGACGGCGTTGCCGAGCGGATCGATGCGACGCGTGAGAAGCTCGTTTTCGTCCCACTCGTAGCGCCAGTTTTCACCGCGCTCGTCAACGTAGCGGACAATAAGATTCTGCGCGTTCCAGTAGTGACGGCGCGTCTGACCATCGTAGTGCTCGACGGTCGTCAGCCCGGCGGCTAAATCGTAGCTAAAGCGGCACCCGTCGCCGGTGCTGGTACGGTTTTCCACCACGCGCCAGTGGTCGAATTTTTGCCACCGGTATTCGCTCTCCAGACCGCCCGGCATCCGGTGCCAGACCATCAGGCCGTGGTCGTTGTAGCGGTATTCACGCGTCACCACGCCTGAGGCATCCGTCGCGCTCGCCAGCTGGCCGCGCGCGTCGTAGCCCCACTGCATCAGCGGCCAAGTCTGGTTGCCGTCGAAATGGCTGGCTGCGGTCACGCGCTGCGGGAAACGTTCATCGTCATAGCGCAGGGTGACGTCGATTGCCCGCGGCTCGTCGTGAATACCAGTCAGCCTGCCGTGCTCGTCCCACTCCGTCAGCAGCGCGTTGCCGTATTCGTCGCTGAGGGAGGCCAGACGCAGGATGGAGGGGTTCGCCCGGGTTGGTTTATACAGACGCCACACCGCGCCGTCATCGTCGGCAATCGCCACGTCGCCGCTCTCGTTGCGGCGGATAATAATGCCTTCGCTGATGCTGTAAAATGCCCGGTCGACCGGCGGCAGCTCGAAGCTCAGCTCGCGCCCGGTTTCGTCGAACCAGGTCGCGTTGTCTTCTTCCAGCGCCAGGTAGCTGTCAAAAGTGGTTGCCCAGCCCAGACCAAACAGCCCTTCGCGGGTGGTCAGGCTGTTGTAGCTGCGCTGCCAGCGAAGCGGAAAGCGCCCCGGCAGCGAGAAATCGAGCTCGTCGTCGTCATTCAGCACCTTCACGCCGGTAGCGGCGTGAACCGGGTGCGAGGAGCCGAACACGGCGTTGACCGCCATATCGGCCAGCATCCCGCCGCCGGCCGCCGCCAGCGCGCAGGGCATGTTTTTCAGGATCTTGCCCGGACGCCCGCGCAGCAGGGAGAGCGCAATCATCCCCAGCGCCAGACCCGGCGTTTTACCGCTTTTGATATCGCGAACCGTGAGCGTATCCCCGCCGATGATTACGTTCGGGGAAACATCGTCGGACACGGTACCTTCGCAGGTGGTGCGATCTTTCGCACGCACCGCGGGCTGCCCGTTGATGAAGACGCTTTTAGAGCCTTCCGCCAGATACTGCGGCCCGGAGTGCTTTTCGCATGCCACCTTGTCTTCTTCCAGCGGCGAGGTTCCGGCAGCGGCAGAGGCCACGCTCGGCTGCCACATTTCGCTGCCAAACTGTCCGGCGGCAGAAAGCAGCATGCCCGCGTAATCGGCAAAGCTGCCCGGCGACTGCGGCTCAGGTGAAGGAGTATCTGCGGGCGTCAGCGTGCCTGCCGCGCGTGCGGCGGGGATTGCGTTGGTGAGAACGTTACTGGAACCGGTCGTGATTTTACCCGCAGGCGACGGCGGGAAAAGCGCATTACCTAACCCCTCAGCGGCGTTGCTGATATCGTCGGTGATCCCCGCGACGTTCGCCAGCACGCCGCCAATGATGCCGCTTAACAGACAGCTGGATCCAATTGCTGCCACGCCTGCAGCTGCTGCCCCGGCCCCCAGCAATGGCGCCGCTACGGTTGCTGCTGCGCCTACCGCCGCGCCGATCACCGCATAGGCGGCACCTTCCGCCACAATGCTGGTGATGTCAGCAAAAATGCTGGAGTGAATAATCTCGTCGCCCTTGCGGGCCGCGTTGTTATCGCTCATGCCTTACACATTCCGGTTGTCGTTTAGCGTCAGACTCTGCTTAAGCGCGCTCCAGCGCACCTCGTCCTCTTCGGTAAAGGCTCTGAGTGCCGAGAGGGTAAAAATCATCAATACCGGTTTGCCCGGCGTCTGAACGGCCAGCTGTTTTTGCCACAGGCGCTGCCCGTTACGGTCAAAGGTGGTCTCAACTTCCAGCCCGTTAATGTTGCCGTCAGGCCCGGCCTTTACGTTCCTAAATTCGCTCTGGGCGATCTCACCCATCTGAGGTCGCAGTACATCCCACTGGCGGTGAAACTCTTGTTCATAGTCGCTGCCATCGGGGATCACGCCGCGGCTGACCACCACGGACAGCCCGCTTTCGTCATCGCGAATAATGTTCATGCTGTTATCCTGCCAGGCAGCAGGAAAAAGGGAAAACGAACCTTCCTGGAGGGTGTATTTCATAAGTGAACTCGGGATGATTGATATTGAGAGAAACAAGAAGGCCAATCCATGCTGGCCTTTTGGCTGGCTGTATAGTTATTTAAGCCACTGGCCTGACTGCTCGACTAAAATATGGTTGCCTTTGCTGACAACCAGATTCACGGGGGCGTACGTCACGGTATAAGCGACCTCGCCATTCTTGTACGTTGAGCCGATTATTTTACCTGCGGAGTCGCGTAACGTTTTTCCCTTTAAGGAGATCGTACTGTTATCGCTTTTTCGCACGCCGAGATAGACCATCTCGTCACATTCGCTCTCAAAATGACCGCACCTGTTTATCAAAGAAATAGCGAACTTTTCGGTATCCAGTTTTCTGGTTTCAGCGTGATGAACCGAAGCGGCTTTACGTAACGTATAGCGCTGTGGAGCATAATCATTTCCTTTTTGAGGAGGCGTTACCAGACGCCATTCCATTTCACTCCACTTTATTTCCAGAACAGCCCGTCCGCCTGCGCCGCCAAACGATGAGTTAAACGCTACGCTGGCACGATTGCCAGCGATGGTACCGCTAAGATTACGCTCATCATTTTTCGGGCAATCTATGCGGTTGCCTCTCCGGGATATATAGCAATAAGACCCGGTGATGCGGTTGCCTGATTCAGCTAACCGCAGGGTTAACGTCGAGTCGTCGCCAGCTCCGCCTGCCCAAACCCCGTCAAACGCAGGTCTCGACTGGCTGTTCGTTGCAAACTGCATCGTATTGAACCTGGCGGCCCATTGCTGGATATCAGCATTAATACCCGGGCTATTATCAGAGGATTGGTAATGGATTACGTCCGACTCCGGAACCACCCAGGCCGCGAAGATTTTGCCGCCAGGATTGATAACCAGCGCTGAGGCATTCTCCTGGTAGAGATCCTTTAGCCAGCCCTCAACAAACAATCCTCCACCTGTGGTGGTATGGGGTTCGCCGAAGACGTCAAAGTTATCAATAAAGGTCTGGTAATGATTTCCCAGCAGCGTCCTGAGATTGTCTGTCACTTCACTGTCGTTAAGGATGCGACCTACCGTATCGAGCTTATTGTATTGCGATAATTCAAGTGCCGATGACGTTTCAACGACGCCTGTCCATAAAGCCGTGAACAATGCGACTGCCAGATATTTTTTGGTCATAAATTATTCTTGAGAATCATTGTTGTAATTCATCGTTATTTTTATAACGTTGCCACCTTTTATCTCAAAAGAGAGCAATTCTTTATCCAATTCGTAGGTAATCCACTGCTCCCCGGCATCATTTTCGACCTGACCGGTACCGTATGCGCTGTTCAGTTCCTTTCTCGTTGAACCCACATGGACACCGCGCGGCGTTGCGAATTCTACGGCAGTCAGCGTAATCTGCGACACGATATAATCATCAACGCTTCGTTCAGCTTTATCCCACCAGAGATTGGAACTGAATATTTCTAACCCAGCTCTTTGATGCTGGAAGAATTTATATTGGACTCCATCAAAAGGAACCTCACCGGTAAAACTGCCTTCCACCGGCACGCCAATTTTACGGGCAATATCAGGCGTCCATCTGTCGCCCAAGGCGACAGGCAGGTCTTTGATCTGTACTGAAAAATCCTGTTTAGTCAGAATGGATGGCTTACCTTGAGCGAAAACCACATTGCTGCCAGGACAGCTAAACATCAGGACCGAACAAAGAAATATTGGCGTATGTTTTTTCACGTTAATCGTCATTTATTAAATGTGTATGGCCATTATCACCCTGAAGAAACCGTCAGGACATGAGTGCAGTATTTCTTAGTCGGCGCTAATGACGACTGACCCCAGACAGTGAGGATTTTTCACGGTGAAGCTGAAGCTCACTTTTTGTCCATTCATATCTTTTCGGGCTGTATAGCTGGTCACTTCGTTCTCCGAACGGCCGCGCGGATAATCAGTTAACCTCAGCTGCGGATAGCGCTTTTTAACGGTATCAAGCGTTATGCATTGACCTGAGGAAGGTGAAAAATTCAGTAAAGGCGCCATGCCGTCGTTTTGTTTGCTTAAACGTAACCCAATTGCGGTTATGTTCGTTCCATCAGCGAGTTTGATATCGTCGGCATTGTAGAAATTGATATATTCATTTTGCCTGGTCATCTTAAACGATAACGGCGCGTTACTAAGGGTTGTAACGGATAACGTCTTAAGCGATGCACTCATCCCGGAAATAAACATCCAAAGATCCTTTTTCTGTGCATCTCCTCCAGCCATTCCCGTCGTTAGTAACGCGATAAGCACCGCACCTGCTTTACTCATCTTTGGCCGTAAATTTCGCCTGCACCGCCGCATCAATATCCCCTTTATGCCCCGATCCCGGTGCCGTGGTGCCCGGTTTTGTACCAGAGGTATTCAGATGCAGCTTACCGCCAGTGGTGATATACCCATCCCCTTCCACGAAGAAGTTAAATTCTTTACCGATCAGGTTAATCTTGCCGTTAGCATTCAGCTCAATGGCACTCTCACCGGAGACCAGCCGCAGCTTCGTCCCGGAAGCAATGACGTACTGCTCCACCGCCGCATCCAGCTTGCCTTTCCCCGTCAGGATCTCGGTTCCACCTTTCACGGCCTGGGTTTGGTTCGCTTCCACGCGGTGCAGTTCATTTTTCTTCACGTAATGGCTGCGCGCCCCGCCGACGCTGTGCGTTTCATCGTTTTTAACGCTGGTGTCCATGTTGCGCTCGGCCTGGATCCACACCTGCTCTGCGCCCGCTTTATCCTCAAAGCGCAGGGCGTTGGCATTGTCGACGGAACCGTCTTTCGTGCGGCTCATAAAGCCCATCTGCGTCGCCGCAGCCGGCAGCGCCCACGGCGGCATGCTAGCGTCGTTGTACACGCGCCCGGTAATAATCGGACGGTCCGGATCGCCGTTGATGAAGTCCACCACCACCTCGTCGCCGACGCGCGGGATTTGTACCCCACCGTAGCCCTGGCCTGCCCACGCGCTCGACACGCGCACCCAGCAGGAGCTGGTGTCATCGCCCTTCGCCAGGCGGTCCCAGTGGAACTTCACCTTCACGCGGCCGTATTTGTCCGTCCAGATACTCTCGCCCTTTGGCCCCACCACTTTCGCGGTCTGCGGACCGTAGGTGCGCGGCCACGCCGTGGTCTGCGCCGGACGGTACACCACCGCCGACGGGATGACCGTGAAATCGGTACGGTGAATGGTCTCCCCCTCGCCGCTGGCGTAGCGGTTCTCTTCGAGGTGGTAACCCGCCGCCGTGACCAGATACTCACCGTTGTCGCTGAAGAACGGCGCGTTGGTTAACGTGAAGGTGTGCCCTGGCGCAATCCCCGCCGCCGTGGCGGTGGCCTGAATCTGCTGATGCTCCACCTGCCAGCGCTCCTGACGGATACGGGCATAGAACTCCCCGTGCCCTTTGTCCACAAAGCGCCCCGGCCAGTCGTACACGTCGATGCTGCCCGGCGTCGGCGATGCCGGGTTCTGCTGGGCCTGAAACAGCCACGCGTTCGGCTTGCGGAAGTCATAGTCGTCGAGGCTGTAAATCCCCGGCGTCACGCTGTCCTCCAGCGCCCACTGGCTGATGCCCTCTTCATCCGTACTGCCGCCTGACGGCGTCTGGTGGTAAGGAATGACCTCATAGCCGCTGAACGGCTGATGCTGCGTGGCGGCATCGGTCAGCACCAGGGAGTGTTTGTCCGCCTCATGGCGGAAGTGATAGGCAATCCCCTCCAGCTCCATCAGGCGGCTGATGAAGTCCAGGCTCGACTCCTGATACTGCACGCAGTAGTCCCACACCCGGTAGCTGCCGGTGAGTTTATCCTCAACGTTGACCTGATGCTCACCCAGCAGGGTTTTCACAATCTGCGGCACCGTCTGGCCCTGGAAAATACGCAGGTTACGGTCGCGCTTCATCGGCCACAGGTCCGGCTCCACCGTCAGCTGGTACACCGCATAGCGGGTGCCCGTCAGCTCAACGGCGCTGACCGCCACGCGGGTAATTTTGCCGTTAACATAGCGGGACGTCAGCAGGTTCTGCGTCGGGATGGTCACCGTGACCGGCTGGCCCAGCAGCTTGCTGCGGTCGATGCGCGCGTCCGTGCCGAGCACGGTCAGCGTCAGCGCGAACGACTCGGACATCGCCTCGCGGCCCGTCAGTTTCCAGAACAGAAGCCCCTCCACCGGGAGCTGAACGGTAATTCGGTTGAGCATAATCTTTATTCCATCTAGCTTATGCGATTCAGAAAAGAGGTTCGCATCTGTGACTGAGCGTAATTCTACGGATTCACCAGCCAGGTGCCCGGCCTGGTGATATCCAGCGTCTGGCCACGCGTTCTTCCGTTGCCCTGCAGTTCAATCTTCGCCTCTCCGGCCGGCAGCTTGAGCGACGCATAACCGTTGGTCGCTGGACGGAGCGCTTTTTGCTCGCCGTTCACTTTCAGCGTTTCGCCATCGAGGATGCGGATATAGACCAACGCAATCGGGCTCTCGACAGGCGGTGGCGTCTGCTGTGCCGTCGCCTGCTCGCTCACCTTCGCCGTTTCCGGCTTCACGTCTGGCGCGTTTGCGACGGTTTCGGTTGGACGCGTCTCGCCCGGTGTCTGTGCAGCCTGCTCAGGGGCATCGTTACCGCCGCTGAACAGCATCGCCCCGGCGATAACCCCTACCAGCACGCCTGCGGCAACCATGCCCGGGATCTTGTAGCGGCGCCAGTCGAGCAGCGAAGCTGGTTTCTCGTCTTCAACCGGAACCAGCATCGTGCCGGGCTTTTTCGCCGTCAGCACGTCGTTGATCCCGGCGACCGGCATCTCTATCAGCGCGGCGAACTCGTCGATTGACTGCGGACGATCCTCCATGTGCAGCGCCAGCGCACGGTCGATGGCCTGCAGCAGCGGAATGGAATAGCCCTGCGGCATGATTTCCACCAGCGGTTTGCAGGTATCCTGAATAGAGCGCACCACGCTGACCGGCGGCGGAGAACCCACAATCAGCGTACGCAGCACCGCGCCAAGGGCGTAAATGTCCGTCCACGGGCCCTGCTCGCTTTCGTTGTCGTCGGTGTACTGTTCAATCGGCGCAAAGCCCGGGCGCAGCATGGTTTCCGTTTCGTCGGAGAGATTACCGATGGTGCGGCGCGCGGAGCCGAAATCAAGCAGCACCGGCAGGCCGTTATCCTGGATCTGAATGTTATCCAGAGAGATGTCGCGGTGCAGGTAGCCTTCGTTGTGGATAGTCTTGATCGCGCCAAACAGCATCGGCAGCGTGCGGCGGATCCAGGCTTCGTTAATCAGCTCCGGCTTTTGTTCGCGCAGGCGCGAAAGCGTGGTGCCGCTGTAAAACAGCGTCCCCATGTAGGCCGTGTCGTTTTGCACCCAGAAGCGCAGGACGTGCAGCAGGTTCGGGTGGTTAAAGCGCGCCAGCAGACGGGCTTCCTGAATGAAGCTGTTCAGGCCTGCGGAAAACGCTTTGCCAAAACGCTCGCTGCGCAGCACCAGGGTCATGTCGTCGCCGCGCACGGCGAGCGAGGAAGGCATAAATTCTTTGATAGCGATAGTGCGTTCGAGCTGGTGATCCCACGCGCGATAGACGATGCCAAAACCCCCGCCGCCGATCACCTCTTTGATTTCAAACTCGTTGAAGCGGTACCCGACCGGGAGCGCGTTTGGGACAGTCCGATTGTTATCATTATCCGTCATCTTTTACAGTTCTCTTGATGATTATTACGCGGCAAACTGACAGTGAAACTCGCCCTGCTCGCAGGTGACGTGCAGACGTCGGTACTGCTCGTCGCTGCGGCTGGCGGTAAGTAAGATCTGGCTCATCTGAGGCAGCAGAGTGTTGGTCAGAATAGCGTCCACCATGCGTCCCCCGGACTCCACCTCGGTACAGCGCTGAACGATCTGTTCCACCACGCTGTCGTCAAACTCAGAAATTATGCTGTGATTCTCTTCCAGACGACGCTGAATGCGCTTGAGCTGCAGGCGAACAATCTGCCCCAGCATCTCGTCGCTGAGCGGGTAGTAAGGCACTACCAGCAGGCGGCCCAGCAGCGCCGGAGGGAAGACCTCCAGCAGCGGCTGGCGCAGCGCGCCGCTTAACGCCTCAGGCTCCGGCATCAGGTCCGGATCGGCGCACATGGCGCTAATCAGCTCGGTGCCGACGTTGGACGTCAGAATAATAATGGTATTGCGGAAATCGATGTGGCGTCCCTCGCCGTCCTCCATCCAGCCTTTATCAAACACCTGGAAAAAGATCTCGTGGACGTCCGGGTGCGCTTTTTCAATTTCGTCCAGCAGCACCACGCTGTAAGGACGGCGGCGCACGGCCTCGGTCAACACGCCGCCTTCACCATACCCTACGTACCCCGGAGGCGCACCTTTTAAGGTGGAAACGGTGTGCGCTTCCTGGAACTCACTCATGTTGATGGTGATGACGTTCTGCTCGCCGCCGTAAAGGGATTCGGCGAGCGCAAGCGCGGTTTCAGTTTTACCGACCCCGGACGGTCCGCAGAGCATAAAAACTCCCACCGGCTTGTTGGGATCGTCCAGCTTCGCCCGCGAGGTTTTCACGCGGCGGGCAATGAGATCCAGACCGTGACGCTGGCCGATAACGCGCTGGTTGAGCGTGTCTGCCAGGTTAAGCACCGCGTCGATCTCGTTTTTCACCATCCGGCCCAGCGGGATCCCGGTCCAGTCGGAGACCACCGCGGCGACCACGTTTTCATCTACAGCCGCAAACAGCAGCGGTTCATCGCCCTGAAGGGCGTTCAGCGCCTGCTGCTGCTCCGCCAGCTGGCTGCGCAGATCGGCGCTATCTTCATCACCCGCCGCGAACAGCGCCGCGCGCAGGCGAATAATTTCCTGCACCAGGCTGCGTTCTTCTTCCCAGCGCAGGGCCAGGGCTTCGCGTTTTGTTTCATACGCGTCGCGTTCTGCGCGTAACGTCGTCACGCGCTCGGCGTCACCGGCCCCCACGCGCGCTTCGCGTTCAGCAATCTCAATTTCCACGTCCAGCGCGGCAAGGTGGCGCAGGCAGTCTTCGAGCTGCGCAGGTGGCGCGCTCTGGCTGACCGCGACGCGGGCGCAGGCGGTGTCGAGCAGCGCAACGGCTTTGTCCGGCAGCTGACGCGCCGGAATGTAGCGATGCGACAGCTTCACCGCCGCGCTGACCGCCTCGTCGAGCAGCAGGACCTGATGGTGCGTCTCCAGCGGCGACACGGTGCTGCGCAGCATCAGAATAGCTTTCGCTTCATCCGGCTCGTGCACCTGCACCGTCTGGAAACGACGGGTCAGCGCCGGGTCTTTCTCAATGTACTTTTTATATTCTGCCCAGGTAGTGGCCCCGATGGTGCGCAGCTGACCGCGCGCCAGGGCTGGCTTCAGCAGGTTCGCCGCATCGCCGGTCCCCTGCTGGCCGCCTGCGCCAATCAGGGTGTGGATCTCATCGATAAACAGAATAATCGGCGTGGCGCTGGACTGGACTTCGTTAATGAGCGCCTGCAGACGGGCTTCAAACTCGCCTTTCATGCCTGCGCCCGCCTGCAGCATGCCGATATCCAGCAGCCACAGCTGAATATTTTGCAGCGGCTCCGGGACGTCGCCGTCGGCGATGCGCAGCGCCAGCCCTTCAACAACGGCGGTTTTGCCGACCCCTGCTTCCCCGGTCAGCAGCGGGTTGTTCTGACGGCGACGCATCAGGATATCCACCATCTGGCGGATCTCCTCATCGCGCCCGACAACAGGGTCAATCTTCCCTTCCCGGGCGCGGGCGGTCAGGTCCTGGCCGTACTGGGCTAGCGTCCCCTGTGCAGCCGGTACCGCACCCGCCGGTGCGTCGACGGCGGCAGCAGCCTGCTGCGTCTCTTTGCTGTTGGCGCAGATGGTATCGAACTGCTCAATCAGCACCTCGACGTTAAGGCGGGTAAACTGCGCCGAAATGCTTTTCAGCACGTTGGCCAGGTTCCAGGTTTTCAGCATGCCGATCAGCAAATGGCCGCCGCGAATGCGGCTGACGCCAAACTTCAGCGAGCCGAAGACCCAGGCGCGCTCCACGGCGCTGTCGATATGCTCGGAGAGATCGGAAACTGAACTGGCGCCACGCGGAAGGACATCCAGCGCGGCCACGATATCGCGCGTCAGCTGCTGTTCATCAAGGGCAAAGTGGCGGATGACCTGCTGCAGATCGCCATCCTGCTGCTGCATCAGCTGATGCAGCCAGTGCACCAGCTCAACGTACGGGTTACCGCGCAGCTTGCAGAACGCAGTGGCGCTTTCCAGAGAGGTAAATAACAGCGTATCCAGTTTGCCGAAAAGCACGGCACGGCTAATTTCTGACATGTTAGTTTCCATTAACAATGATTCGGTATACGGAAGGATTACCGCTCTGCGCGATACACCAGATCGCCACGCGGGACAGGCTGCGGCTGAATGCCCAGCCAGGTGTTATAGCCTAATCGCCCATTGCTGCCGAGCGTGGTGCCCTGCACCGCGTCTTCACGCAGGATCACCCGCGTTTCCCATGCAAACTCCACCCCGGCGTACTGACGCACCCAGTCGCGCAGCTCGGTCACCCACGCTTCACCCGGCAAAAAGCGGTTGTACTCCTCCGCGCTCAGCGGGCCAATCTCGATGCGAAACTTATGCTGCACGTCGCGGACGGCGACGCCGAGAAAGGCCGATTCACCCATGCGCGGCATGCGGCGTCCTGCTCCCAGCTGCGCCTGCTCGCGCGTGGAGAGGGGCATCCACTGCGGCACGTTGCTCACCAGCTTAACCGGCGCTTTAAAATAGCTGCGCAGGATCTTCTCCAGCCCCTCGGGATCCCGCCCGTGGCGGGTCAGGTGCCCGGCGTGGGTAAAGCGCGCGTGCGAGCTCAGGCTGCCTTTGTTCATCTGCCCCGGCTGGCCCATGCCAATCAGCGACGCCAGATAGCCCTCAAAGCGCTTGTTATCAGCACGATCCAGGGAGACGGTAGGCTGCGCATCCGCCCAGGCGCGGTAAAACAGCAGCGCAAGACGGTGATGGAACAGATCGGCAAACGCGCTGAGGCTGGTGTCCTGATGATGATAAATACGCTCGCGGGCGTACTCGGTCATATGGACCGGGAGCGGGCCGTTCGGGCCAAACAGGCCGAAGCTGAGGATAGACACCTCGTGCAGCCCGCTCTCTTCCCGCTGACGTACGTGGGCCAGCGTCGACGGCGCAAAGCTCATCGACGGCTGCTGGCCGATGCGCAGCGGTTCAAATTTCGGCAGCGGCGCGCGTCCCAGCGGGTAGCGCTCGCCGCCCTGGGCATCAATGCGCCTTAACAGCTGAAACAGATCGTAGCGCCAGGGCGTCTCACGGACGCCCTGCCAGAACGCGTCCGGCAGCCTGGTCAGGCGATGCACGCGCAGCGGTGCAGTGGCAGCGTCACTCATATCAGCGCCCTTTTACCCATGCGCGGCGCCCAGTAGCCAATCTCGCCGCGCTGCTGACTTTTCAGGGTGAACTCCGTAAAGCTGTTGATAGAGACCAGACGGGCAAAGAGGCGCTCCATCACGCTGCCGAAGAGCCACGGACTGGCCCCGGAAAAGGCTCGCTCATCCACCGTCAGGGTAATGCCGATCCCGCGGGCGAACACGACCGGGCCGGGTTCAGGCACGCGGCGGTGAACCGGCTCCAGCACGCAGTGGCGAACGCCCTCCACCTGACGCGCAACGGGCGTTTCGGCCAGGTTGGCATAAAGCCCTAACAGCTGGCGCAGCGCGGCCGCCCCCTCTTCGTTTTCGCTGTCCATCAGGCTGAGGTAGTTCATCTGCAGCTGGCTGATAAGCCGCCAGGTGCTGAACCCTTCCGCCAGCGCCGGACGCGGCGGCGTCGGCCCTTTACGCAGGGTGAGGGATTTCACCGGCATGGAGTCCGCCACAATGAACTGCCCTAGCTCCTGCTGCAGCATTAGCGGCAGGTCGCGGCTGGTGCAGAGCACCTCGGCAGAGATATAGCGCAGGTTCTCCTGCCAGGGGGCATGCTGTTCATCCACCAGTGAAACAAACACCTCCGAGCCGATATAGCCGGTACGGGTGCCGTAGCGCAGGGCGTGCTCGGACAGCACGCGCTGCTCGCGTCGCAGCGAAAAATAGGCCCCGTAGTTGCCCGCATCGCCGCTCCAGGTGCTCCAGAACGGACGAAACGTCTGGTCATCACGCTGACCGTCCGCGCTGCCATAAATTTTTTTGACCGCGTAAATTTCATAATCCAGCGGACGAATGTTATCGACCACCAGATGGTATTCATGCTGACCGTCATTCAGCTTCTGACGCGCCGCGACCTTTGGAAACAGGTTGATGACCGGCGTACAGTGCAGCGCCAGATGGCTGGCATCGACCACGCGCTCCAGCTGTTCATCCGACTTATCCAGCAGAATGAAGATGTCGAAGGCTTTTTCGCCTTCACAGCGCTGGATCAGCGTGCTCAGACCGCTCAGGCTGATGAAGCGGAAGCGGGCCGGAAACGCAAAGTACTCCTGAAGCAGGCGATAGCCGTCAAAGTTGCGCAGATCGTCCGGCAGCAGCGCCTGTTCAGGCTCAAAGCCCTCCTGGCGCAGCGCATCTGACGCCAGCAGCTGCCGCTGCGGCTGCGGGCTGACCGTCTGACAGACGATCCCGGCGTGGTGCTCCATCACCAGCTCCAGCAGCTTCAGCGCTTCAATATCCGGACCGCCGAGGAAAAATTCCAGGCGGTCGAAATCCAGGTGCCCGAGGTTTTGCGGGCCGTCGCAGGCAATGCGGATCCGCAGGGCGCTGCCGATCCCCCGCTGGCTCAGTCCCAGCTGCGCCAGCGGCAGATCGGCGGGGACGCCGCCCAGTTCGACCTTGTCGATTTTCAGCGGCAGCAGATTGACCTCGTGCGCCGTGGTATAGCTGCAGGTCACGCCGGTTTTTTTCAGCGCCAGGCTGTCCATCATGGTGCCACGCGGGACAATAAAGCCTTTGCTCAGGTCGCCCCGGCTGCTGTCGGGCTCAATCTCCGCAATCGCCATCGACGGCGTGGGCGCGAGATAGTTAGGCGCGATCATCTCCAGCAGACGCTGGGAGAAGCGCGGAAACTCCGCGTCCATTTTCATCTGCACGCGGGAAGTCAGGAAGGCGAAGCCCTCCATCAGACGTTCGGTATACGGGTCCGCCACTTCGATGCCGCGCATGCCCAGCCGTCCGGCGACTTTTGGGTAGCGTTCGGCAAACTCGGCCCCCATTTCGCGCAGATAGGCCAGCTCGCGGTTGTAATATTCGAGCAGTTTACTTTCCATGATTACCCCGCATCCTTCAGTTCAAAATGGCCGTTTTCCAGATCGACATCGGTACGAAACAGAAACTCCAGCGGGTACGGCACGCACCATAAACGCCCTTTGATCTCGATGGAGAGCACGTTGTGCAGATCCAGCGAGGAGGTATCCGACACGCAGCGGACCTGCAGCCCCTGCGGCAAAATGCGTGGTTCAAAATTAATGATGGCCTCGGTGAGCTTGCGCTGAATGTCGTGCCATTCGATGTCCGACATTCTTTTCCCGGCCAGCGGCGCGACGCCGAAGTTAACCACCGAGCGGCTCACGTGCGGTAACGCGCTCAAATCGCCGGAGGCATCGTGGTTGATGGTATTAAACAGCCACTGCAGATCCCGCAGCACATTGCGACGCAGGGCGGCGTGGGTGATCAGATTGCTGTTGGCCGACTCGCGCTTTTTTTCCGGGTCGTCATCGGTGAGGCGATCGAGCAGCGAGGGCTGCATTTTGTCGCGCGCCCCCACCTTCTCCTGCTTGCTGCGGGCTTGCCAGCCGCTGCGCAGCAGATCGCCTTCGCCAGCGGGATTACTCATCGGCTCCATCCGTCGCAAACGTCACGAGGCTCAAGGACAGCAGCGGGCTTTCGCTTTGCTCGCTCAGCCAGGCTTTCTGGCCCCTGCCTTCGTAAAGGGTACCGTCTTCGTCGAGCGCCTGCCATTCGGTGGTGCGGCCTAATTTGACCGCATCAGCGGCATCGGCAGCAAAAGGATAACGCGCCGGGATCTGACACACCTGCTCCGTACCGTCGGTCAAGCGCACAAGCGCGTGACGCCAGACCAGATCGGTGACGCTGGCAGGCGCCTGGAAACGGATCTCCGCGATAGCGTTAAACGGCAGCCAGAAATAGCGGCCGTTCACTATGGTTTCGCAGACCGGGCCGAGACGGGCATCGCCGTCCATCAGCCAGTCAAAAGCCTGCGTCTCCTCGTTTTCGAGGGTGATGTGACCCGCAGTGGCCTGCGCCTGTTCGAGGGCTTCAAGACGCAGCGCATGCGCGCGCTCGCCGTCCTCGCTCAGCGCCGCGGCAAGGGTAGTCAGCCACGGCCACTGGGTTTCAGGCATGGCCGGTCGCGCCTGTCCCGCCATTACCTGCGCGCGCTGCAGCTCGCCCTGAATGGACTGCTCCAGCAGCGTGACGGTAGGTTTCGCCTGAGGCTTCAGCGCCAGCCAGCTTTTCAGCTGGGTAAGAGCCCGCGTCCAGTTGCCGCTGAGGGTTAAAAACTGCACAAACGCAGCGCGAAGGTCGGCATCCGCCGGACGAGCTTTGATTTCAGCTTCCAGACGCGCCAGCGCATCGTTGAGCGACTCGCCCGCCAGGTGTTGATAAAGCGTATTCATAGCCATTCCTTAATTCGCCGCGCGCCATGCGCCGACGGCCGGATCGCGCAGCTGAGGACGCAGGGTGTCAATCAGAACGATATTCAGCGGAGTACCCGGCGCGACCCAGGCGCTCCACGTTTTTTTCACCGCCGCGATGCGCGCCTGCAGTTTTGCGTCATCGCTGGCGATTTCACGGGAAATCTCCACCGCTACGGTGCCGTTGCTCTTCCAGCTGTTCAGGCTGTTATCGTAAGGCAGGATCATCCAGCTCTGGTCGCTGTTTCGGGTGCTGAATACCATGCGCTCTTTGTTGACGGAGGTGATCAGCGCGTTTTCCGGGTCGGCGCTTTGATTTAGTCCGGTCACCGGGAAACCGTGGATGTACGTCACCGCCATCTCTTTCTGTCCGCCGTTGCGGGACTGCGAAACTACGGTGTGTCCGCTCAGCCAGCTGCCGTTGCCGCAGCGGGTGGTGTCAGAATCCGGAATAAAGAGCGCCGGAGCAGAGGCGCCCCCTTCCCAGAAGGTGCGCAGGTGGCAGCCGTCCTGAAGCGTAAACTCCTGCCACGGCGTACGGTCGGCGGCAACGGTGCGGGAAGCCACATTTTGATCTGGCGGCATTAACGTGCCGCTGGCTGTGGCAGCTGTGACGGTTGCGGCAGGCGTGGCCTGCTCCTGTTTCACCACCAGCGCCCAGTCCTGCGCTTTGCCTGCGGTACCCTGCGCCAGCGTGGTACCCGCCGGATCGTTGAGCGTCCAGCTGAGTTTATTCACTTTGCTGCACTGGTGCTCCAGCAGTGAGCCAAGACGCGGCACAAAGTTCTCCAGCACGGAGACGTCTTTCTTGCCGTTCGCCACAATGCGCAGCGCCACCTCAGGCTTACACCAGCTTTGCGGCGTGTTGTCTTTAATGTTGTCGATCCAGATATCCAGCTTCTGTGCAGGAGACTGCACGATGCGGAAATTCTCAGCCTGCGCGGTGGAGGTGACCGCCAGAAGTGCCAAACCCGATAGCCAAAGTTTCATATCGTTCCTTGTGTGTCTAATCAGTTCCGCAGGGAAGAAATTGTGCTGCGTCAGAGAGGGTGTGCAGCAAAGTGGTGTCCTGAGGGTTGCCCATCCATACCGCCAGGGCAGTATAGTTATCCTGAGCATTCCCTTCCTGTTCACCATTCTTTTGAATGATTTGGTTCATTAAGGTCAGCCACTCCTGCGGCGTATTGACCATATGCAGCGACTGCTTCATTTGCTCTTCGCTGACGCCGTGCCAGAACCCGTCGGTGCAGAGTAAGAATGCATCGCCGTCTTCAACCTGCACCACGTCGCTGTAGCTCGCTTCCGGCCCGCCGTTTTCAATCCCGAGCGCCAGATAGAGCAGGTTGCTGTTCAGGTTGTCGGTCTGGTGTCCGGCATCTTTCATCTGCTGCACCAGGCTGTGGTCGGTGGTCACATGCCACAGCCATCCCCGGCGGAACAGGTACAGGCGGCTGTCTCCGGCATGCGCCCAGTAGGCCAGGCCGTAATCACGGTCAATGAACAGACTGACCAGCGTCGTGCCCATCCGGCGATAGTCCTGAACGGCCTGCTGCTCGCTGAGGATGGTGCGGTTCGCCGTCTGCACGTAGTCGCGGATGTGCTGCGCATTAAGATGTTTGTCGCCATCGAAGCGTGAGATAATGCTGTTGCGTGCCAGCTCTGCAGCTACCTCACCGCCCGGCAGGCCCGCGATGCCGTCGCAGACGACAAAGCAGGCTGAACGTTCCCCTATGGTTTCTCCCGTCTGATCCTGGTTGCTGGCGCGCGTCCCCTGGCGGGAGAGAGAAGCCGTTGCGATATTCATTTGTCTTCCGATCCGCTCTGTGAGTCTTTGTACTGATTCACCTCCATGTCGTACGCATGAAGGAAGGCCTCGCCGAACAGGGTGTGGAAGTCATCCTCAATCTCGCCCGCCGTCTCGCCATAGCTGCGAACAAAATAGTCCCACAGGGCGGCTTTGCGGCTGCCCGGCAGCGCCAGACGTGAGGTCATGCCGTTCTGCTTCGCCTGCTCTTCCAGCTGCTCCGGGTTAAAGGACTGCAGCATCGCGGCAATGATGGCGCGGATGCCGGAGATCATACCCAGCTGGTGCGCCTGCAGATCGATCAGCGCGTCGCGCACGGATTTGGTCGGCGGCATAAAGCCCGGCATCGGGGTGCCGAACATCTGGATCAGCACGGTTTTGCCGGTCGGCAACAGCTTGAACGGGTTGTTGGCATCGTCCAGCACCATGGTCATATCGGCTTTTACGCCGCGCTTGAGGATAGAGCGCGAGGAGAGCAGCGCCACGGTCCCCTGAGAGAACATACCGAGGATCTGTCCCAGCTGACGCATATTTTCACGGTCAAACTGCGGAACGGGCTGCATTTCGCTCAGCCCCATGCCTTCCAGCAGCGCCTCCAGAAGCTCGCCCTGCAGCACTTCGCCCTTCTCACCGCTGTTTGCCGTGGCGGCTGGCGAGGCGGCGTTATTGACCGGGTCGATGCGCAGACGGCCCTTAGGGGCCTGGGCACTGCTGCGCGCAACGGCCTGCGGCGTAGGCATGGTGAAGCCTGCGTAATCCGGTCGCGCGGGCTCTTCTTCAGCGCGCGGTTCTTCCTGCGGCTCAGGGGCGAACAGCGGAGAATCGGCCAGCACGTCCTCTTCCTGCTCAGGCTCCGGCACTGGCGCAGGCTTTTCGTCGACTATGTCATCCGGATGGGTTAACGGCGCGCCGCCCATCAGCCCGAGCGGGTCGTCATTACGCGCGGCTGGCGCGCTGGCCTTGCCGCCAAACAGGGCCAGCGGATCGAGCTCATCCGTCGCCTCGTCTTCTGGCTTAGCGGGGCTCGTCTCTCCCGGCGGCACCAGCGTTGACGGGGTGACGTCGTCAAAAATACTCTCTTTCTTGAACAACGCTTCGTCGCTGAACAGCGTGTCCGGGTCAACGTTCTTACGCTCAAGTTTTGGATCGCTGTCGTTGAACATCGCCAGCGGATCTTCGGCGTTACGCTCCGGGGCTGCAGGCTGGGAGAACGGATCGTGCGATGCAGCAGGCTGCAGTTTTGTACGGTTGCTGGAGATGCTGTCGGAGATGGAAAACTCCTGCATCAGGCTATCCCAGATCTCCGTTGGCACGGCGGTCGGCTCGGCCTTCCCGCGCGGTGCGGTGCTCGCCGGCTTCGGTTGCGGAGCGGGCGCGGACGCGGCTGCCGGACGCGCCTGCTGATGCATGCTGGCGGCCATACGGCTCACGGGCTGCGTATCGTGGATCAGTTCGGTGACTTCGATACGGTAGTCATCAATACCGAGAATGTCGCCATCCTGCAGCTCAACCTGACGCCCTCGCTCCAGCGGAATGTCATTTAATACCACGCGGGTGACGCTGCCACGGTTGGTCACGCGGCATTCGCCCTGGGCGTCAACGTGAACAATGGCCTGCAGACGAGAGATGGTGCGGTCATTGTCCGGCAACACCAGATTGTTATCCGTACCGCGCCCAATGGTGCCGCCCGGGGCGTAAAAATCACAGCTGCTTTGCGGCGGCTGATGACCGGGTTTTGTAGAAATAATCGTGAATCGCATGGCGTATTCCTGCTGGTATGATTAGCGCTCAAACGCTGCCGCTCTCGGGGCGAGAACGGCGGCGTTTGGGGGCGATTCCATTGCTTCTATTTTGCGGTTTTGAGCGGACGAATCGCGTCGCTGTTGGCGATTAAGCTGCACTTTAAAACCTGATATTGACCCGGTTCGGTACCGCCTACTTTCTCTTTCAGTAAAGAAACAATCACCTTGTCAGCTTTTTCAAAATTCTCAGCAGGGAGATTGCTTGCTTCCAGCCATGCGGCTGCACTGGCCTCTGCATCATCTTTGAGACTTTTACTGTCCGCAATCTTACTGATGCATCGATTTTGCACCCAGTTTTCAAAGATTTGTTGCTGAGAAAAAGCGCTAACATCAGGCAGGGTTTGGGCATAAACAGCAGGGGCATTTATAGCCAGGATCAACAGTAATAAACGTTTCATTTCAGGCTCCAGAATGTTGCGTTGGTCGGAATAAATGAACCATTACCCGGTGAGCCCAGAAAATGGCAATCATCAGAGCAAATATTTCCATTCCAGAGTGTGACATGCCCGGTAGCGTCGCTCCAGCCGTGCCCGGTGAAGATGATAATGCCCTGTTTGCCTGCAAATTGCGCAGGAGTGGGAGAAGAGACAGACATATCGGCATTGCCCAGTACCGTGGGTAGAAATGCAATCATATCTTTAACGCGGAACATATAGCGCTTTTTGTCGTTTCCGGTCACTGTCCCATATTTACTGTTAGAAGGAATCGGAATGCCACAGTAATTTAAAACGTAGCTCATACGAATTGGGCAGGCATTTTTAAAAATACCGGCGTCGATATTATGCTGAACTTTTCCACCCAACAATTTGCCAACCTGTTCTACGCTTATGTTCACTTCTCTGAATCTGTTCCAGGCGGCACCAAAAGCAGGACGCATTTGAGACATCTTGTTTCTCCTTGATAAGAAGCTCAGGATGGGGCTGTCGCTCTCGGGGCGAGAACGGCGACGTTTGGGGTTAAAACATTCTATTCAGTCTGCGTAAGCTTAAACTGGCCTGAAGGACCTTCTTGTAAGGTGAAACGGGCCGCATAGCGAATAGAATCGTTTTTTTCTGACACTTTCAAGGCAACATCATATTCTCCGGCTTGCCACGCAATCCCCTTCCACTGGTGACACTGCTGGGTCGTTAACGTCACCTCGGGGCTAAACGTTGACGGCGGCGATATCGCTTTCCATTCATTTCCCGCGCGTATCATTATGGTGGGCGAATGGCTGGTGATAGGCGCGTCTAACCCGGAATTAGCAGGGATAGCAAAGCAGGGTTCATTATTTTTCAGCGTAACCGAAAGCGACTGATATTGTCCTGGATGAGACAAACAGGCGTTGACCATCAACGTGACTGCAAACACACCGAATAACTTTTGCATAATCATGCCCGCCAATCCTGAGGGCTCTTGAGGTTGATAATGACCGGGGAAAACTCCCCGGCCACATACGCAATTACGCTTCTTTGTTTTCTTTGATGTTCCAGCCAGCGCTGCTTTCAGCACCCTTACCACCAGACGTGGTCTGCTCCCAGTACTGCTGTTTCACTTTCGCAGCCTGGAACGCATAGGTCACACCAACGGTATCGCCGTTGTCTGCACCGGTGTACTGAACAGAGGTGACCAGCACATCTTCCAGCGTGATGCGGGAGTATTCCACCTGCTGGCCGCCGGCTTTACAGACGGACAGCTCAACTTTGGTCAGGTGTTTACCGCTGGCGCAGTGTTTCAGGATAGCGGTGGTGGATTTGTCGATCAGCGCGTTAACGTGCAGGTCGTTAAAGTTAACTTTACCGGCACCGCCGCCACCGCCAACGCTCATATTACCTGGCTGGGAAGCACCCCAGGAGAAGGAGGTAATATCAGTCCAGCCGGTGTGGTTAGAATCTTTAGATTCGCCCGTAACACCCTCGACCTTCAGAAACATATCAATAGCCATAATATCTACTCTTCGTGGATGAACAATATTGCTTTCGAAAAAGCACTTATATGGCAAACAGGAAAGCATGGGGCTGAATAAAACCGTCCATATTTTACCTCTGCCTCATATCAAATGACCCGTGTCATTTGACAGTCTTACATTCCCCCGCAATAACGGAACGAATGTGAAGTCATTATTACCGTGCGTTATTCTGGAACTTGTTAAGGACGGCATTAACAACTTAGCCGTCTTTCTTGCCGGGTGGCGCTGTGCTTACCCGGCCTACATTGAGAAAAAATATCAATGGGTTGCACGTTTCATCGTAGGCCCGTGCAAGCGTGGCGCCGCCGGGCGAAACTCACAAAACGCATGTTGCTCTTACGCGTCTTTCGTCTTCAGCGACGGCAGTTTAGATACCAGACGCAGAGAAACGGTCAGACCTTCCAGCTGGTAGTGTGGGCGCAGGAAGAACTTCGCGGCGTAGTATCCCGGGTTGTCCTCAATCTCCTGCACCTGCACTTCCGCAGCCGCCAGCGGTTTACGGGACTTGGTCTCCTGGGAGGAGTTAGCCGGGTCACCGTCGACGTAGTTCATCACCCAGTCGTTCAGCCAGCGCTCCATCTCTTCGCGCTCGCGGAAGGAGCCGATTTTGTCGCGGACAATGCACTTCAGGTAGTGGGCAAAGCGGCAGCAGGCGAACAGGTACGGCAGACGAGAGGCCAGGCGCGCGTTGGCGGTGGCATCCGGGTCGTGGTACTCCGCCGGTTTCTGCAGGGACTGCGCGCCGATGAAGGCGGCAAAGTCGGAGTTTTTGCGGTGAACCAGCGGCATAAAGCCGTTTTTCGCAAGCTCAGCTTCACGACGATCGCTGATGGCGATCTCGGTCGGGCATTTCATGTCCACGCCGCCGTCATCGCTCGGGAAGGTGTGGCACGGCAGATTTTCCACCGCCCCGCCGGACTCCACGCCGCGAATCGAGGTGCACCAGCCGTACTCTTTGAAGGAACGGTTGATGTTGGCGGCCATCGCGTACGCGGCGTTCGCCCAGGAGTAGCTGTTGTGGTTCGCGCCGTCGGTCTGCTCTTCAAAGTCAAAGCTGTCCACCGGGTTGGTGCGAATGCCGTACGGCAGACGCGACAGGAAGCGCGGCATCACCAGCCCCAGATAGCGGGCATCTTCGGATTCACGCAGCGAACGCCAGGCGGCGTATTCAGTGTTCTGGAAGATCTTGGTCAGGTCGCGCGGGTTGGCCAGCTCCTGCCAGGACTCCATCTGCATCACGCCCGGTGCGGTGCCGGTGATAAACGGACAGTGCGCCGCAGAGCCGATGCGCGCCATTTCCCCCAGCAGCTCAACGTCCTGCGGGCTGTGGTCGAAGTAGTAGTCGCCGACGATGCAGCCAAACGGCTCGCCGCCGAACTGACCGTACTCCTGCTCGTAGATTTTTTTGAAGATCGGGCTCTGGTCCCAGCCCACGCCCTTGAAGCGCTTCAGGGTACGGCCCAGCTCCTGCTTGGAGATGCTCATAAAGCGGATCTTCAGCATCTCGTCAGTTTCAGTGTTGTTCACCAGATAGCTCAGACCGCGCCAGGCGCTCTCCAGCTTCTGAAACTCTTCGTGGTGAATGATCTGGTTTACCTGCTGCGACAGCTGCTCGTCGATACCGGCGATCAGGTTCTGAATGGTACGGTAGGTGTCGTTCGAGAAGGTGACGGTATTTTCCAGCGCCTGCTGCGCCAGGGTTTTGACCGCGCTTTCTACGGCGGAACGCGCCTGGTCGGTTTTCGGGCGGAACTCTTTGTTCAGCAGCGCGCTGAATTCATCCTGGCTGAACGCCTGACCCGCCTGCTGCTCGTGTTGTTGAGTCTGGTTGCTCATCGATTATTCCTCGCTACCTTTCGCGCTTTCGTCATTTTTCGGCAACTGGCTCAGGGATTTGAGCAGCGTCGGATCCTGCAGAATTTTAGCGATCAGCTCTTCCGCACCGTTTTTGCCGTCCATATAGGTCAGCAGGTTGGAAAGCTGGGTACGCGCTTCCAGCAGCTTGTTCAGCGGCTCAACCTTGCGGGCCACCGCATCCGGCAGGAAGTCGTCCATGCTGTCGAAGGTCAGATCTACGTTGAGCTTACCTTCGCCGGTCAGGGTGTTATCCACCTGGAACGCCACGCGCGGCTTAAGCGCCTTCATGCGTTCGTCAAAGTTATCGATGTCGATTTCGAGGAATTTACGCTCGTCGACGGCCGGCAGGTTTTCAACCGGTTTACCGACCAGATCGGCCATGACGCCCATCACAAACGGCAGCTGAATCTTACGTTCTGCACCGTAGATCTCTACGTCGTACTCGATCTGCACGCGGGGGGCACGGTTACGTGCGATGAATTTCTGCCCACTGTTACTCATTGCCATGATGTTCTCCATCAAAGATGCGCGGTGAAGGTGAAACGGCAGGCTCCATGCCTGTCGTCATAATGCCTGGACGCGTTATTCGCGGCGCCCAAAGATGTTTTCAAGTTGGTTAACGCCGTCTGGCGCCAGGTCGCGAATAATGTCCATAAAGTTGAGTTCTGACAGCCGCTGCACCCGTTCAATCATCAGCGGTGCGGGGTGGCTCGGTTCGTACTGCGCAAAATACTGTTTTGCTTTTTCCAGCATCAGCTGCGCGTCGGCGCGGCTGGTGACCTGCACGCTGCGCCAGTCGGTGACCGGCTGAGCGGGCTGCGCTGCCGACGACGGCTGCTCTGCCTGTGGTTCTGCATGCGCCTCACGGTTCGGCAGCAGCTTGCTGATGTCGGTTACCTGACACGCGCTTGCTACCAGTCCGACGGTTTTAAGCAGCTGCTCCATCTCGGGCACGCCGCTTTCACCGAGATGCCCGGTGAGCAGCTCGCGAATGGCCAGCAGCCGTTCGTTGACGACGATAACCGCTGCGGTCCCCGGCTGGTCGCCGCGGGCCAGCTCGTCAATCAGCCGTGGACGCCCGCCGGGATAGTCCGGGCATTCGGTTTTACTGCCGTCCAGCAGGGCCTGAGCATCCCGGAGCGAAATTTCATCGCCGTTTGAACGCAGCAGCGAGGCGTTACGCACGGCGATGGTGAGGTCGGACTTATCGCTCAGCCCTGCCAGGGCGTTAATGCGGTAGAACGGGTCGGTTTCGCCATACTCTTCCAGCAGCGGATAGAGCGGCTCCCAGTAGCGGGCGATCGCCTCCTGCACCAGCAGCAATCCGTCCGCGTAGCCCGCCAGCCCGCGACGGCGGGTCCAGGCATGGGTTAACGCCAGCAGGACGCGAAGATCTTTGGTGCGGGTCAGCAGGCTGATGGCGTATTTTTCCACCGTGTTCCAGTCAGCTGGTTCTGCCGGAATAATGGTGTCGCCAAACTGCTGTTCCGCTTTCCCAAGACTTGCCTGATTCATGCTCTGGAATTCGGCGTCGTACTCCAGGTTTTCGCCACAGGGTTTTTCGGGACTTATTGGCGCGAGAAATTCTTCGATATTCATGAGATCCCTGCTTATTCAAACATAGGCGGATAGAGACCGTGACGGCCCGGACGAGCGCCCCCTGCCGGGTCGAACAGCAGGGTGAAAAGCTGCCCGGTAAAGTTACCGCTGTGCACGTGGGTGTACAGCGGGTAGCCGTCGCAGCGGTTGGTCCACCAGTAGCTGGTCTGACGCAGAGGATCAAAACATTCAGCCGCCTGAGGCCAGCCCAGCGTGCTCTGCCCGTCCTCGTCATAGCCAATCACATCAAGTATGTCGGAACGCTTTTGCGGCTCGACGGGCTGCGGGGCCGGAATGGACATCAGCATCTCATCAAGCTGCGAGGCGGAAAAACTGTTGCGCACCGCGTGCAGCCCCAGGCGCCCAATCTGCTGATACCAGCTTTCGGCCTGGCTGAGCAGGCTGGTCGACCATTCGGACGGCGCGAAGCTCAGCTGAAGGCAAACAGGATACTGTCGGCCAACGCTGTCGCGGCCGGGCAGCAGACAGCCCATCTGGATCATCTGGCTGCCCAGCATGGGCGGTACCACAAAATTCCAGACTGGCGCTTTTTGAAACTGGCGCTCGCCGCTGCGCTGCTCTTCCTGCTGCCAGGCCAGCAGACCGACCTGGAACCAGTGTGACCACTGGCGCTGTAAAGTGTCAGGAAAGCGACGCTGCAAAAAATCTCCGGCGCTGGGTAACTTGCCATACCAGCTGTAGCGGTTCATCGCAGGGGTATTCGTCATACGGCTGTCCTTGCGGTTATGGGCATGAGAAACGGGGAAGCTGGAACGGGTTACGAATGCTGTTTGGCGCAAACTCCAGCGTGACCTGATGTCCGTCGACGTTGAAGGTGGCCTGACGGCTGAGGCTACCCGCCCCCGGGCTGGTGCTCGCTTTATCAAAGAAGCGGTTCAGCGCCCAGGAACCGTTGGTCACCAGCGTCGCCGTGCTGCCGTTAGCCAGACCCAGCTGCATGCGCACCTGGTTGGTGCCGCCCGGCCCCGGCCAGTTCATGATCTGCACGGCCTGCGGGCCGTGGCTGTAGCGCAGCAGCTGGCCGTCAACGTCCAGCGTCAGGTTCAGAATGGAGTTATCCATTCGCACGGTGCGAACCGTCACCTTAAAGGACGGCGTGGTTGCGCCGTTAGCAAAGAAGGCGTCGCGAATCGACTGGGCCTGCTGGAACGGTCTCAGCAACCCTTCACTGCCCGGCAGCGTCTTACCGTCGATGCCCGGCATAAAGCGCCAGTTTGCCTGGGTGGTGTCCACTTTGCTGGTCAGGTTATCGCGAAAGAAGGTATCCATCAGCCCGGTCCCCGGCGCAAACATGCGCGCGAGATCGTCAGGGGTGACCTCGGTGCTGGCGCTGCGCACCAGCGGGTAGCGACCGGCAATTGCCTGGCGGCAAAAACCGCCCACTTCAACGTTAATCCGCTTCCGTACGTTTTCCAGGTCACGACGCTGGGTATCGCTGCTGGCGCCCACAGCCATGTTGCTGAACATGGTTTGCAGCCCGCCCGGCAGACGACCGGCGCTGGCCTGCAGGCGGCTGATCGCCTCCCCGCCCGGCGCCGGCATGCCGCTGTTGGCCGCATCCTGAACGGCGGTCAGGTAGCGATACAGCTCATCCACCTGCTTGAGAAAATCGTCAAACACGATGGTCTTCCCGCCCTTCTCCAGCGGCTGGGCCAGCTCAATCATCGGCGCGTAGTGGTCGGTCACCAGCTGTTCCGGCGCCTGGGTAACCGCGGCGGCCTGCGTCGGCGCATTGTCATTATTACTGAACAGCGCTTCCAGCGTGCGGGTGGCGCGGTTGCTTTGCGCCTGTGCTTTACCTGCATCTTCCGGCGCTGGCGTATCGCGGGAGAGCGTCAGGACCTGGCTCAGGTTCTGCACCAGACGGCGCAGCGGCGAGTTGGCTCCGGAGAGCAGGCGCGCGGTGTTGATGCGCTGGGAAAGATCGGCGCTGTTATTGAGCTGAATGTCGGCGAGGAAGCGATCCCAGTTTGCGATAAAGTCGCGCATGTAGAGCTGGCGCACGGCGTTGTCGATCTGCTGTTTATCCTCCTGCGCCGTCGCGGCCCCCAGCACCCAGGCGTCGTCCTCGTGCAGAGCGGTGGTTACGCTGTCAATCTGGCCGTTAAAGCTTTTCCAGTAGCCGTCCGGCGTATAGAGCCCCGGTACGCCTTCGCTGACCGGCTTGCCGCTTTTACGGGAAAATACCAGCTCGCTCTGCGGCCCGCCCAGGTCGGAAAGGGAGACCGGCTTCAGGTTTTCATCATGCTCCAGCAGGCGCTTGAGGCGACCGTACACCCGCGTGGAGAGCGGCTGCTGGCCGATCATCGCCCTTTCGCGGGCAACCAGCGATTCGTCCTGCGCGTACGGCGAGGCCTGAATTTTCGGCTCCAGCAGCTGCGTCAGGTGCCATTCAAGCTGCTGCAGCTGCGCCTTCGTGACGTTCTGCGGCAGATTCCGCTGCAGGTTGAGCATTACCCACGAATGCAGGAATTTGCCGTCGTAGTGCTTCGGCTGATAGAGCATCTGATAGGCTTTCAGCGCCTCGTAGCTGTATTCCACATCGCTGCCATTGTCGTTACGAAGCCAGGTGGTGATGTGCATGGCAACGGCAGGCAGCAGCATCTGATCCAGCGCTTTCTGGTACAGCGACTGCGAGGCGTCGCTGACGTCATCCCCGCGATAGAGTCCCATACGGCGGGATACGGGCGGATCGTTGACATCAAACGCGTCGCTTTTCGGCAGATCCACCAGGCTATTCAGCAGCGGCAGCAGATCGAACAGGTCACGCTGGGTCTGGTTCTGCAATACTTTGCTCTGCTGGTCCAGCAGCGGCACCTTCGCATCCACCTCTTCCAGATAGGCCTTGTTTTTGGCATAGCTGGTCAGCCACAGACCGCCCAGGATCACCAGCAGGGCCAGCAGCGCCGCGTAGCCGGACCAGATCACCGCCCGGTTGCGCAGCTCCCACCAGCGGTTTTCCCCGGCGATCCCGGCTTCCTGGAAGATGACGTTTTGCAGCAGGTTCTTGATGAAGAAACTCTGGCCTTTTGCGCCCGGGATTGGCGCTTCTTTGCTGACCGAATCCCAGTTATCCGCCTCTCCCCCTTCCGGCAGCGACAGCGCGCGGTTCAGTTCGCCCATCACGCGGTCGAACGGCATGCCTTCCTGCGTCCCGCTGGCGAAGTAGATCCCGCGCGGAGAGAACTCGATTTCAAAGTTGGAGCGGGCGAATACCGTGCTCAGGTAGTCCGCCAGCAGCGGACGCAGCGCGGCGAACTCCTGCGGGAAGAGATACGCTTCCGCGCGGGTCTTCGCGTCATGCTCTTTCAGCATGGTTTCCGGCAGCCCGGCATCGAGGCGCTGCTGGAGCAGAGAAAACTCCTGCTGGAAGTTGCCCATCAGGTCGTAATCGGCGTGTTTGGTTTGCTCCCACGGCAGCGTAAAGCCCCAGATCTGGTCGCGCTGCGCTTTATCGTAGTCGGCAAACCAGGCGCGAAAGCCTTTAAGCAGGTCGGCCTTGGTCACCATCACGTAGACCGGGAAGCGGATACCCAGCTGTTCATGCAGCTCGGACAGGCGCTGGCGCAGGTTCACCGCCTGCTGGCGGGACGCCTCGGCAGACTGGGTCAGCAGGTCCGAAATGCTGATCGTGACGATGACGCCGTTAATCGGCTGGCGGCGGCGGTACTTGCGCAGTAACCCCATGAACTGCAGCCACTCACCGGCATCCTGCGCCTGCTCGCTCTCCTGGGTGGTATAACGACCCGCGGTGTCCAGCAGCACGGCCTCGTTGGTGAACCACCAGTCGCAGTTACGCGTGCCGCCAATACCCCGCAGCGCGGTCTTACCGAAGCGGTCGGCCAGCGGGAACTGCAGCCCGGAGTTGACCAGCGCCGTGGTTTTACCGGATCCCGGCGCGCCGATAATGACGTACCACGGCAGCTGATAGAGATATTGCGTGCTGAAGCGCTGCGTCCACTGGGCGCCCTGGCCCGCTTTGCTGAAGTGCGCTTTTTTAAGCATCTGCGCGGCTTCATCAAAACGGCTGGCGAGGATCTGCTCCTCGCTGTTCAGCCGCTTCTGCGGATCCGCGGCTTCCGGGCTGGCGGTATTCTCCTTGAGCTTGTCCATCAGCTTGCGGTTCAGCCAGGCATTGTACAGGCGCGGCAGAATGTGGCCCTGTGCCCAGAGTAGATAGACCACGGCAATGCTGATAATACGGTTCTGTTCTGATTCAAGCGGTCGGGTGTCCACGATGGACAACAGAGGACCAATCATCCAGATCACCGCCGCAAGCGCCGTTACGCCGAGGAAGCTCCACAGAATGCGGTTGGTCAAAATGGAAAGAAGTGTAGTCAGCATTCCTTAGTTTCCTTGCGGCAATCCGTTCAGCTCGGCCTGAGTGTTTTCAGGCGACACCAGCAGAGTAATTTCCACACGGCGGTTACGGGCGCGGTTTTCAGGCGTCGTGTTCGGCGCTACCGGGTTAATCTCGCCCCGCCCTTCCGCTTTCACGCGGCCAGGCTGAGAGAGGCTTCCCTGCAGCATTTTTTGTACCGAGCGGGCGCGTTCCAGAGAGAGTTCATAGTTGGAGGCAAAGCGCGCGCTGCGGATCGGCACGTTGTCGCTGTAGCCCACCACCAGAATTTTGCCGCTGACGTTATTCATCGCCTGCGCAATGCGGTTGATGACCGGTTCATAGCGGTCGCGCACGACGGTCGAGGCAGAGGCAAACAGCCCGTCGCCTTTCAGGATAACGACGCTGCGATCCGCTTCGTCTTTCACCGCCACCAGGCCAGCCTCGATTTCAGGCTTCAGGAAACCGCGAAGGTTAAGCACCGCCGGTAGCTGACGGGCCGGTTGCTGAATAGTGGTTTCCGGCAGCTGGGACTGGTAAATCTTCGCCAGCACCGGGTTGGTGCTGTCGCCAAGACGCCAGTTAAGCACGATATAGAAGAGACAGGCGATAAACCCGGCCAGCGCCACGCAGGCCCACAGGGGAACCATCGGCCGCCAGAGCTTACGCAGCACGGGACGATCTTCCGGATGGGGAGAAAGCGGCGGCGGATAGCTGCCGCGCACGCCGCGGATCATCTGCCACAGCCGCTGCTTGATGGTCTCAAGCTGGGTGCGGCCGTTATCCAGAACCCGATAGCGTCCCTCGAAGCCCAGCAGCAGGCAGTAGTTGATCATCTCCAGCAGCAGAATGTGCTCGCGCGGGTTCTGCGACAGGCGCGCCAGCAGCTGGAAGAACTTCTCGCCGCCCCAGGTTTCGTTATGGAACGTCACCAGCAGACCGTTGCTGGACCAGACGCCGCTGCTGCCCCAGGGGGTGAGCGCGGCGGCCTCGTCGAGCGCCGTACACAGGCAGTAACGTGCCCCGACGATCACTTCGTAGGGCAGCCCTGCCTGCTGGCAGCGGACTTCAAAACGGCGAATTTCATCGATCAGGCGCTGGCGTAACGCCACCTGATCGTCATGGGAGACCGAATGACGGATCTGCGGAATCGCATTGAGCAGCGGATTGGCGGCCGCCACCAGCTGATTGTTGCTACTGGCCCCGGTAAACGCGGCATCACTGCCGGTGTCCTGTCGTTCCTGCATATTAAGCGCTCGCTTTATTATTCTGTCGGGCTACGGATGGCCCAAAACTCCATATCCAGCCCCGGGAACTCCCCTGCAAGGTGCAGGGCGAATGCGCCGGACTTATCCATCTCGTGCCACAGCTCGCTGCCCTTCTCGAGCTCGAAGTAGCTGTAGCCGGCATGCCACGGGATTTGCGGCGGCGCGACCGGCATGGCCCGCAGCATAATGCCCGGCAGCTGAAGCTGAACCAGATCGCGGATTTTCGACACCGGTGCGACCTTCATCTGCGCCGGGAAATGGGTTTGCAGGTGTTCGCCCGGCACGTTGGCTTTTACCGCCAGCACGAAGCCGAACTCACGCACCATGCTGGTTTCAGGCACCGTGGCGATGTTGAGGCCGTGAGAGCGCTCGTTAAGCGGGATCTGAATCGCGTGGTCTTCCATCACCAGCGACAGCCCCTGACGCAGCATCAGCATCAGCTTGCTGAAGCAGTTTGCCAGATCGTCATGATCGTAAATCGGCAGCACGCTTTCGGCGGTCCGCTGCGACGTCCAGGTGGCAAGTTCGGTCGCAAACGGCAGCCAGCTGCGCCAGAGCGTTTCCGGATGCAGCAGCGGGAGGGTTTTTAAATGAGACACCTCGCCCAGATGACGGTTAACCAGCGACAGCAGCGTGAACTCAATCAGTTCAGAGGTATTAAAGCGACCGGGCTGGCGCAAACGACCGCCAATTTGCTGGCTGCGCTGTACCAGCAAGCCGTGCAGATCGTTGATCATGCTGTAGATCTGCGGGCTGTTGTTGGCATTGAGCATCGGCGGGATGTAGCTGTTGTCGAGCCGCACGTGGTTGTCGTTTCGTTTCTCCGTCACAAACGCCACGCCGATGGCGGTCCATTCTGCCGTGAGGTCTTTTTCCAGCATCAGGGTCAGACGCAGGCGGCCAAACTGAACGGTGGCATCTCCCACCGACATGGCGTTGTCGTCTTCCACCTCTTGCTCGAAAGCGATAAAGCGCGCCAGCGAGGCAGGCTCTTCGCTGAAAATCACCTCTTCTCTTTCGCCACGACGAACCGGCAGCGCGAGCACCACCTTTTCGTTAGTGAGATTGTCAGGAATTTTCAGCGGTACAGGGCCGTTGCGCCCGTTACGGACCTGGAAAAAGGTGCCGTCCGGCAGCAACCCACTGCAGTAGCTCAGGGCTATGCATCCCTGACGAAGCATCGCTTCATCCAGTTCAACGTCAAGAAAGCCCCAGAGATACGATCGCTGCAGCGCGCCCCATTCACGAACATGGTTGAGCAGATAGCTTTCAGTCCGCTGAAAATGGTGTGGACGCAGGAACATGCCTTCGGTCCAGACGACCTTTTCTGCTTTCGTCATGATGATGTATTTCCTGTTTTGAAGCGCGTTACTGGCTGATGACCCGAATGCCGTTCACGTCGAGAAAAACGTTGGCCTGGAGTTCATCTGCGGACCATTTCCAGAACTGGTAGATATGATTTTCGCCAGGCACGGGCAGAGGAAGTGAAACGCGCCATTTTTTGCCATCCAGCACCTGATACTCCGCCATCACGCCGATGTAGCGGGCCTCCGGAGAGCTTTGCCCGCTGAGGGTTTTGGACAGCTGTCCCGGCATCAGGAAAAACACGTCGCTGTTCAGCAGATTCGCGCCAAGCGTGGCTGACGCGTTGTTCTGCAGGGAGTAAAAGTCGCTGGACATGAAATCCGCATCGGATTTCAGCAACAGCACCCGGACCTTAAGCGGAGCAGATTCATTGATTTGTGGATGAGCCTGAAACTGCAGATTGTAGCGGGAGGGGTCGCTGTGTGAAGACGACGTACAACCACTGACCAGGGCGAAAATCACCGCGTAAAAGAATAACCACAGCTTATGAAAATTTTTATTATTCATAAAAATGCGCTCATGAAAGCCGTTTAGTTCAGGATCCAGGTACCGTTAGCGCTGTCTTTGCAGGCTTTGCTGTTACCATCGACATCGACACAGGTCGCTTTTTTACGCGTCTTCGGACGAATAGCCTGTTTACGCACGGCGGCGTCGTACAGGTCGGCCTTGATCACGGCGCGCATCGGGACGTAACCAATCAGCTGCTCGTTACCTTCATCGGCAAGCGCCATCCAGTAGTGTTCAACCTGACCCAGCACCACGTACGTTTTTCCGGTATCAAGAGTGCGGATAACTTTACCGCCGAAGTCAGGGCGGCTCATCAGAGAGGCCGGATACATAGCACGATACGGCTCGTTGACCGGCGTGAACTCCGCCGGCGGGGTAACAGCGTGACGGTGGGTTAAGGTGACGCCGTTGACCTGACTGGTCTCGATAGTATCGTCGTTGATCACAGGTTTCTGCGGCGCTTTACAGCCCGCCACCGCCATTACAAACAGAAGTGAAAACAGTACGCGCATTTTCATATGCTTTTCCGTAGCGATATTTCGATGATGAAGATAAGGGGGTGAAGTTTGACTTAAGTGCTATTGTTAAAATAGCCAGGATATTTTCGGGGCGTTACTATTTTAAGGGCATAGCTACCGCACGAGCCCTTCAGAATAAGGCCCAGCGTCTTCCTGACATATTTTGACAAACGGTAAGCAAGTTTACATGAGCTTTGCCTCAATTCAATATTTACCGTTGCGTAACTGTTGCTAAATGAAGCAGTCGGAAAATTATAGGATTAATCCTATGAAAAAACCCGACATAGCCAAAACTCTCTTATTTCTCTACCAAAATACACTGCAACTTAATGTTTTATATAGCAAAAACACAAAAGAGAAATACTTTCATTAACGCAATACTGCTATTATCGCCACTACCATAATTAGTAGAATTTGCGTATTGATGAGGTCAGCAGAATATATCAACGATGAATTATTTGTTGCACTAACAGAGTATCTTTAATATCGATCGGACTCTAAGAGTCGAATGTAACTATTTCACTTATGTTGCAGGGCGTTAATTTCACGCCTAAAAATAACTTTATATTTCTCGTTATGGCAATTATCCCGTCAGGCCTAAATTTTATCTTTTAATCATTAAGCCTGAGTTAACCTTCCTGACCTTATCGCAGCCGAAAATGCTCGCGATAGCCCGCCAGCTGTGAATGTTTTTTATTGTCACCGCTCAAAGACTTCATTCGAAACTTTATTGGTGCTACATCTTCTCCTGCTTGCCCCATCTATCTTGCTTACCGTGCGATAGATAAGATTTATTATTAAAATGATAAAAAATCGTTATAATTTCTTTAAATGTTTCAACATCAGACCCTATAAACAACTGTAATAAAAAGAATTTAAGTTAAAGCATCTTTCGTACCGCATGCGCGTCGCCATCCGGTCGTCATTGCTTTCGCTTATCGTTCTTTGCAGCGCTTTTAGGGGTTCAGACGTTGTGTGGCCGAACAAATCTGGAGTGGGTATGAACAAGAAAAGACGCTCGGTGCCGGGTATCAGACACTATGACGGTCCTGCCGGCGGCTGGGGCGCATTGAAAGCGACGGCCATTGCGGTACGAACCCAAATGGATACCCTTGATGCCCCCGCGACGCTGCTGCGCACCAACCAGCCTGACGGCTTTGACTGCCCGGGCTGCGCGTGGCCGGATAAAGAACACAAATCGACCTTCCAGTTCTGCGAGAACGGCGCCAAAGCGGTGACCTGGGAAGCCACCAGCAAACGCGTTACCCCCGCGTTTCTGGCCGAAAACAGCGTCTCCTCGCTGCTGGCAAAATCGGACTTTGAGCTGGAAGGTTACGGTCGACTCACGCATCCCCTGCGCTATGACCGGGCAAGCGATACCTTCCGGCCCGTCGCCTGGGACGAGGCGTTTGAACGCATCGGCGAAGTGCTGCGCGGGCTTGAACCGGACCAGGTTGAGTTCTATACCTCCGGGCGGGCCTCTAATGAAGCGGCGTATCTGTTTCAGCTGTTCGCTCGCGAATACGGCACCAATAACTTCCCCGACTGCTCTAATATGTGTCACGAGGCCACCAGCGTCGGTTTGCCGCGTTCGATTGGCATCGGGAAAGGCACCGTCTCGCTGGATGATTTCGACAAGACCGAGTTGGTTATCTCCATCGGTCACAACCCCGGCACGAACCATCCGCGAATGATGGGCACCCTCCACGAGCTGGCCCGCCGCAACGTGCCGATTATCGTCTTTAACCCGCTGCGCGAGCGCGCCCTCGAACGTTTCGCCGATCCGCAAAGCGTGATTGAAATGGCAACTTACGGCTCTACGGATATTGCCTCAACCTATTTCCAGGTGAAGGCCGGAGGCGATGCCGCCGCGCTGAAAGGCATTGCCAAACACCTTCTCGAAATGGAGGCCGAGCGCGGTGGCATGCTGGATCATGCATTTATTGCCGAACACACCCAGGGCATTGAGGACTTCGCCGCCGATATCGCACAGACCCGCTGGGACGAGATCGAACGCGAGTCAGGTCTCAGTCAGGCGGCCCTCAAAACGGTAGCCGACGCCTATGCGAAATCAAATGCCACCATCATTACCTACGGGATGGGCATTACCCAGCACAATAAAGGCACGGCGAACGTCCGCCTGATCGCCGACCTGCTGCTGCTGCGCGGGAATATTGGCAAGCCCGGTGCGGGAATATGCCCCCTGCGCGGTCATTCAAACGTTCAGGGGAACCGTACCGTCGGGATTAGCGAGAGACCCACGCCGGCCTTCCTGAACCGTCTGAAGGACGTGTTCGGCTTTGAGCCGCCGTCTCACCATGGACACGATGCGGTGCAGGCCACGCAGGCGATGATCGACGGCCGCGCGAAGGCGCTCATCTGCCTCGGGGGTAATTTTGCGGTGGCGATGCCCGATCACGAACGTGGTTTTCCAGCGATGGGTAACCTGGATTTGAGCGTGCACGTCGGCACCAAGCTGAACCGCACCCATCTGCTGGTGGGCAAAGAGACCTTTATTTTCCCGTGTCTTGGCCGTACCGAGCTGGATGTTCAGGCTACCGGTCGTCAGTCCATTACCGTCGAAGACTCGATGTCGATGGTCCATGCCTCATCCGGCAAGCTGAAACCCGCCTCACCGTTACTCCGTTCGGAACCGGCTATCGTCGCCGGCATGGCGAAAGCCACACTGCCGGAAACCCGCGTGGACTGGCTGATGCTGGTTGAGGATTACGACCGCATCCGCGATCTGATCGAGCAGACCATCCCGGGCTTTGAGAACTACAATGCGCGGATCCGCGTTCCCGGCGGCTTCCGCATGCCGCTGCCGCCCACGCAACGCATCTGGCCAACGGCGACGGGAAAAGCGATGTTCTCGGTGTTCGACGGCGTTCACGAGAACGCCAGCGGCGAAGGTGAGCACGTTCTGCGCCTGATCACGCTGCGCAGCCACGACCAGTACAACACCACCATTTACGCTCTGGACGACCGCTACCGCGGCGTGTTTGGCCGCCGCGACGTGTTGTTCATGAACGAGGACGACATGGCGCTGTCAGGCCTGGAACACGGCGACCGCGTGGATATCGAAACCGCCCTCCCCGGCAGCGTTCAGCGTCTGAAAGATATTACCGTGGTGGCGTACAACATCGCGCCGGGCACCGTCGGCGCCTATTATCCGGAGGCCAACGTGCTGGTACCGCTGGATTATCTGGATAAGGACAGCGGTACGCCGTCGTATAAATCCGTTCCGGTTCGCATCACCCTGCGCTCTAAAGAGATCCGCATGCTGTAAGCCGATCGCGCAGAGAAAAAGATGGATATTAAACAGTTAAAATATTTAATCGCGCTCGACGAGACCCGCCATTTTGGCAAGGCGGCCTCGCAGTGCAACATCACCCAGCCGACCCTCTCCATGCGCATCCGCAGCCTGGAAGAGGAGCTGGGGCTGGTGCTGATTGTTCGAGGACAGCGCTTTGAAGGGTTGACGCCGGAGGGTGAACGCATCCTCGCGTGGGCCCGAGCGCTGCTGGCCGCGCACGACGGGCTGCAGGCGGAAGCGGCGCTGTGCAAAGGCCAGGTGGTGGGCGAATTACGTCTCGGGATGGTGCCGCTGGCGAGCGTGGATCCGATGATCTTTATTCGCCTGCTGACCCAAAAATATCCGGAGCTGACCTACAGCCTCTATTCCATGTCCTCCGCGCAGATTGCCGACGGCGTCAGCCGCAATCAGCTTGAGCTGGGAATTTGCTACCTCAACAGCATCGACACCAGCCTGTTCGATATTATCCAGCTACCCAAAACCAAGATGGGCCTGCTGCACGACGTCCGCCATTTCCAGCTCGGCCAGGAGACGTTGACCTGGCGCGATCTGACAGATTTTCCGCTGGGGTTTCTGACTAAAGGGATGCATTACCGGGCGCATATGGAGGCCAGCTTTAAGTCTGCAGGCATCGAACCGGCGTCCGTTTTCGAGAGCGACTCCACGTTTCAGATCATCCAGGCGGTGCAAAGCGGCGTATGCTGCGCCGTGATGCCGCTGAATAACGGTCTGGAAGATCTGAACAGTAATTTCAGGATTGTCCCCATCGCCGACGCGAATATTGAGGCCCCTGTCGGCCTGATTATGCGCAGGCAGAAGCCCGTCTCCTCGCTGGCGCTGCGCTGTTTTACCGACGCGCAGGAGATTTATCACGCCAACAATGAGGCGTAGGCCTGGCGCGTCACCACGCTAAAACCGTCAATCAGCACCGCGCCGCGCACGGCCCGATATTCCGGCAAACTCACCAGCGCGCGGAGCGCATCGCGAAGGGCGTTCAGGGTCTCAGGCGAGGCGTGGGGCGAGGTAATGAGCGGCAGCCCCGGCGTCAGAGGGGTATGGTCAATCACCGCCAGCCCCGTCAGTCTTTCCGGCTCGTGACGCTGCAGTAACGCCCATGTCACGCAGTCGATGGCCGCGATATCCCCTGCCCCGCGTTTGACATCGATCAGCGACTGGCGATGGCTGCCGCTGAAGGACGTTTGCGCGAAAAATGGACTGTTGCTCACCAGGGGAGCGACTATTTTTCGCAGCGCATTGTAGCCGGACTGCGAATCCGGAGAATTACAGACCGCACGACGTCCGCGAAAATCCGCCAGCGTGAGGTGGCGATCCTCCTCGCGCACCACCAGAAAGCTGCGGTACTGGATCCCTTCGCAGCCAGGTGCCACGTAGTGAAAACAGCCGACCACCTGCACGTCCGGAAGCTGGGTAACCAGCGGATAACCGCAGGTCTGGCTGAGGACAAGCGCAGGCTGTCGCCAGTGGGTCAGCAGATCGGACTCCGGCCAGCCGGGATCGCGATCAACGGACACACCGCGCGCAGCCAGCAGCCCTTTTACCGCCAGCCAGATCGCAAGGGTGTCGGCGCGATCCACAGCATACATGGGAAACGCCAGCAGGTTACTCATACCCTTCCCCCTGTTGTTTTCCTGGGTGAACGGTGACGTCAACGGGCCTGCCCCAGAACTGACGCAGCCATTCACCATAGCCCCTGACGAGAAAACCGTGGTTTCGCTGCCGGTACGCCTCCCGGTTTTGCTGGTAGATCGCCTTCAGCCCGTACCAGGGCACGCCCGGCAGATCGTGATGTACTGAATGGTAGTTGAGATTCAAAAACAGTACCCGCCAGAACAGCCCGGCCTCGTTAATGACGGAGCGCGCCAGCGGATCGTCCGCCGCGCGATGCTCGAAAAACGATCGGACCTTGGTCAGCGCCAGCGCCGGATAGCTGACCGCCAGCACGAACCAGAAGGGAGAAAAACCGACGTGCGTCATCCAGGCGAAGAGTGCCACCAGCAGCAAAAGGTGAACCAGCCACATCGTCATTGCGCGCAGGTGAAGGTGACGAAATGCCGCCGCGGCGCTGCCCAGCGTCTGAAGGATATCCAGCAGCGGTGCCAGCATCAGCCGTCCGGCAAAGGTATTCCGGGCCCTGATAAGCCGTTTCTGCCAGGGAGAAAAGCGCGCCCAGCTCTCGTCGGTAAAATAGTACGACTCCGGGTCATCCACCGGATGGGTCAGGCTATGGTGCCGATGATGGGCGAGATGGGAGTCCCGGTACAGGCCGTACGGATACCAGACCGCCAGCGGGAGCGTGCCAAACAGCTGGTTCAGCCAGGCAAAACGGGTGGGATGCCCGTGGATCAGCTCATGCTGCAGCGACATGTACCAGGCGGTAAACCCGATGAGCAGCAGCGTGGCGGGCAGCAGGCCCAGCGTTTGCCAGAACGCCAGCGTGGTAAACCAGCCTGCATAAATAGTGATAATCAGCAGCCACGTGGGCAGCTCGCTTCGCCATAAAAAACCCGATGCGTGGTGGCGGATTTGTTCGCGTTGTTGCGGATGTAAATAGAGGGAGCTTCGTTGACTCATTCCTTCAGACGCCGTTTCGCCAGAGATAATTCTCTGACGATCGGGGAAAACGCCTGAAATAACAAAGAACATTAATCGCTTTACTTTGCCAGAAACGTGGGGGTCATGCGCTCCTTGACTTATTCTGCAATAAAGGTACTTTTCAGGACATGAAAAAGATCCTGATTATTGTTCCCGACGGCGGCATGCTGTTTGAAGCCGCCGGTATCGCCGACATTCTGATGCAGGCCAACCGGCTGCATCCGGAAGGGCTTGCGCAGCCCCGCTACCGGATTATCATCGCCACCACGCAGCCTCACCAGGTGATCCACGGCCAGTCCGGCCTGAATTTGCTGGCGGACTATCGCCTGCCGGAACTGGATCCACGTGAACCGCTGGATACCATTATCATCACCGGACGCGGCATGAACGAGCAGGAGAGCACGGCGGTGGTTGACTGGCTGCACCTCGCTGCGCCGCACGCCCGGCGGGTAGCCTCTATCTGCGGCGGCGCGATGCTGCTGGCCCAGACCGGCCTGCTGGACGGTCGCCGCGCGACCACCCACTGGCGGCTGCTGGAGACAATGCAGACACAGTACCCGTCAATCCGGGTCGAAGGCGGCCCGCTGTACATTCAGGACGGCCCCATCTGGACCTCCGGCGGCGTGAGTTCCGGGTTCGATCTGACCCTGGCGCTTGTCGAGGACGATTACGGATTTACCCTCGCCCGCGACGTCGCGCAGGATATGGTGATGTACCTGCGCCGTCCCGGCGGGCAGCTGCAGTTCAGCCGCTACAGCCTTCAGCAGCCCGGCACATCCGGTCCGATAAGCGAACTGCAAACCTGGATCCTGCAGAACCTCACCGCCGATCTGTGCGTGGAGAACCTGGCCGAGAAAGCGGCGATGAGCCCGCGTAACTTCACCCGCGTGTTTACCCGCGAGGCCGGGGTCTCTCCTGCCCGCTACGTGACCGAAGCGCGTCTGGCCGCCGCCCGGCAGCTGCTTGAACAAACCCGCGATCCCCTTGAGCACATTGCCGAGCAAAGCGGCTTTGGTACCAGCATTAACTTGCGCCGCATCTTTGAGAAACAGCTTCACCTCACGCCCGGCGAATACCGCCAGCGATTCCACTGCCGCAAGATGGCGTAATCTGATCCTTTTTTGTCGTTTACGCCAACCTGCCCGACGCCTACAGTGACTCCAGACAACAGAGATAAGGAGTGCACCATGGTTAAGGTCGGTATTAACGGTTTCGGCCGTATCGGACGTAATTTCCTGCGCGCGGCGCTGGGCAACCCGGATCTGCAGATTGTAGCCATTAACGATCTGACGGACAGCAAAACCCTCGCCCACCTGCTGAAACATGATTCCCTTCTGGGCACGCTGCCCGCGCCCGTTGAAGCAGCTGACGGCGCGCTGCAGGTAGACGGCCAGCGGATCGCCGTATTTAGCGAACGCGATCCGGCGAATATCCCGTGGCGTGAAGCTGGGGTAGACGTGGTGATTGAGGCCACCGGCTTCTTCACTGAACGGGAGAAAGCGGCGGTGCATATCACCCACGGCGGCGCTAAGCGCGTCATCATTTCCGCTCCCGCGAAAAACGATGATCTGACGATTGTGATGGGCGTCAACCATGAGCAGTACGATCCCGCCAAACACGCGGTGGTAAGCAACGGGAGTTGCACCACGAACGGTCTGGCGCCGGCCGCTCAGGTGCTGCACCAGCAGTTCGGGATTGAGCATGGCCTGATGAACACGACGCACGCCTACACCAACAGCCAGGCGCTGCACGATCAGCCGGAAAAAGATCTGCGCGGCGCTCGCGCGGCGGCGCTGTCGATTGTGCCTTATTCAAGCGGTGCGGCGAAAGCGCTGGGGAAAGTGATCCCTTCCCTTGACGGCAAACTGACCGGGTACTCCCTGCGCGTGCCGGTGCCGGTGGTGTCGATTGTGGATTTAACGGTAACGCTGAGCCGTAACGTAACCGCCGAAGAGGTGAATGACGCGTTCCGTATCGCGGCCGCCAGCGGGCCTCTTAAAGGCATTCTGGGCTATAGCGATGAACCGCTAGTTTCCAGCGACTACCAGGGCGACCCACGTTCCTCAATTATCGACGGGCTTTCCACGCTGGTGATTGGCGGGAACATGGTGAAGATCCTGGCGTGGTATGACAACGAGTGGGGCTTCTCTAACCGCCTGGTGGATCTGGCGGTGCTGATGGATAAGAAAGGGCTGTAAGCCTGATGCCGGGTGGCGCATGCGCCCACCCGGCAAATAATTCAATCCGCTTTCACTTTCACGCCCATAAACACAATCACCATCGCCGTTACTAACAGGAAACCGCTTCCCGCGAACACGCCGCTGGCACCGTTGAGGTCAAAGACCGCCCCGCCCCCGGCCGCACCGGCACTGATTGCCAGTTGAATTGAGGCCACCAGCAGCCCTCCTGCACTTTCGGCTTCATCCGGAACGGTAGTGGCAAGCCAGGTTGACCAGCCCACCGGAACCAGACCAAATGCAAAGCCCCACAGCGCGACCAGCAGCCCGTCCAGCATCGCCAGATGACCAAAGGCGACCATCATGAGCGCGAGAATTCCCATCGCAAACGGTACCAGCGCCAGCGTCAGGCGCAGATTGCGTGCCAGCAGATGCCCTGCAACAGAAGTGCCCACAAAGTTGGCGATACCAAAGCCCAGCAGGATCAGCGAAATGGTCTCCACGCTCGCCTGCCCCACCGTCTCCAGGAACGGACGCAGGTAGGTAAAGAAGGCGAAATGGCCGCTGAAGATCAGAATGGTCGCCAGCATGCCGCCGATCATTCCCGGACGACGCAGCACGCGGAACAGCGTACTCAGGCTGCCGCTGCTCTCCGGCTTCATGGACGGCAGCACCCAGAGCTGCCACAGCAGCGCCAGCATGCTCGGCAGAATGCAGAGTATAAAGACGTTGCGCCAGCCGATCAGGCTGCCCAGATAGCTGCCGAGCGGCGCCGCGACCACCGTGGCAATTGATACGCTGGAGAAGATCACCGCCAGCGCTTTCGGCACTTTATCTGCCGGAACCAGACGCATCGTGGTCGCCGTCGACATCGCCCAGAATCCCCCGATGGCTACCCCCAGCAGCAGACGCCCCATCAGCAGGACGTGCAGGTTGGGCGCAAAGGCCACCAGCAGGCTGGAGATAATTTGCAGCACCGAGAAAAACATCAGCACCCAGCGGCGGTCGATACTTTTGGTGGCTGGCGTAATCAGCAGCCCGGTGACCAGCGCCACCAGCGCGGTGGCGGTGATGGCCTGTCCGGCCATTCCCTCGGTTACGCCCAGGCTCGCGGCCATGGGCGTTAACAAACTCGCCGGCAGAAATTCTGCCGTAATCAAACCAAATACCCCCAGCCCCAGTGAATAGACGGCCCGCCAGGCGGGTTTTGCAGGCGCTACCGCCTCGCTCGCCGTGACACATGAACTCATCTGTTGATCTCCCGTTATAAAAATGTGACTAGTGTCGCAAAAGAATAGAAGGTTCACCCTGGACGATCTATGACATATAATCTCCACTTATTGATTATTCGTCCGGAGTTGTGCCATGACCGTACAGTCACCCGATCTGATCAGCGAACTTTTACGCGGCATGCGTCTTTCAGGCGTGAAATACCGGCGGATCCAGGCCAGCGCGCCGTTTGGCGTCGCGTTTCATCAGGCGCCCGGCCGGGCACAGTTCCATTTTGTGAGCCACGGTAGCGCCCTGCTGCGCATGGAGAGCGGTGCAACGTTCGAACTGAGCGGTGGCGACGCCCTCTTTATTCCCGGTGGGAATTCCCATGCCCTGCTCTCTGACGAGCAGGCCACCATTACGCCCATCAACGCCTTCCCGAGCGAGCCTATCTGCAGCTCGGTGTGTGCTATCACCTGCGAGCCCTGCCCGGAAAGCGAGAACACCCTCATCTTCAGCGGGTGCATGGATTTTGAACTGGGTGGGATGCAGCCGCTGATCAAAGCGATGCCGGAAGTGATGATGGTCAGCCGGCTGATGTCCACCTGGCCGGAAATTCATCCGCTGCTGGCGGCGATGGAGCGGGAATCCGCGGCGCGTCAGGCCGGGTATGCCGGGATCCTTGCGCGCCTTGCCGACGTGGTGGCGGCATTAATCGTGCGCGGCTGGGTTGAAGGCGGCTGCGGTAAAGCCACCGGCTGGGTGCAGGTTCTGCGCGACCCGCGCCTGAGCCGGGCCATTTACGCCATGCACCAGCAGCCAGGCCTGAACTGGAGCGTCGCGGATCTGGCAAAAGAAGCGGGCACGTCCCGCTCCGTGTTCGCCGAACGGTTTCTGGCCGCGACGGGAACCACTCCGGCAAAATATCTCAGCGAGCTGAGAATGCGGCTGGCGATTCAGTACATTCGGCATGAAAATCAACCCATTGAAACCGTCGCGCTGCGGCTGGGATACGGCTCTCTGGCAGCCTTCAGCCGGGCATTCAAGCGCATTATTGGACATGCGCCGGGCACGCTGCGGGAAGCCAGCCAGACCGCGGAAGAGGTCTGAAAGACCGGCAATATTTAACGCGAAGCGGGCAATATTCGTCTAAGGTTTTCAGGTGATTGACAACAGCGGTCACGCTGTTTAGTGAAGACAGGAGACGAACTGATGATAAGACCTCGTACACTACGCCCCGCGTTTTTGCCCCTTGCGTTAGGCGGCGCGCTGCTCGGCGTAACGACACTGGGATATGCCGACGATAGCCCCGCAGCCCAGACAACCTCACCCGATATTTTGCTGGGCCCTCTGTTTAACGATGTGCAAAGCGCCAAACTGTTTCCCGATCAGAAAACCTTTGCTGATGCCGTCCCCAAAAGCGACCCGCTGATGATTCTGGCGGACTACCGGATGCAGCACACGCAGTCCAGCTTTGACTTACGCCACTTTGTCGAGATGAACTTTACGCTCCCTGCGGAAGGGGAAAAATATGTTCCGCCTGCTGGACAAAGTTTACGTGAGCACATTGACGATCTCTGGCCCGTGCTGACGCGCACCACCGATAAAGCCAGCAACAAATGGGATTCCCTTCTGCCGTTACCGAAACCTTACGTTGTGCCTGGCGGACGTTTCCGCGAGGTCTACTACTGGGACAGCTATTTCACCATGCTGGGCCTGGCAGAAAGCGATCACTGGGACAAAATCAGCGACATGGTGGATAACTTTGCCTATGAGATTGACACCTTCGGCCACATTCCCAACGGCAACCGCAGCTATTACCTGAGCCGCTCCCAGCCGCCGTTTTTCTCAATGATGGTTGAACTGCTGGCGACCCACGACAGCGATGCGCTGAAGAAGTATCGTCCGCAGATGGAAAAAGAGTATGCCTACTGGATGGACGGCGTTAATGCCCTTCAGCCGGGCCAGGCCAACAAGCGCGTGGTGAAGCTGGACGACGGCGCTACCCTCAACCGCTACTGGGATGACCGCGACACTCCGCGCCCGGAGTCCTGGCTTGACGATGTAAATACCGCCAAAAGTAACCCTAACCGACCCGCGACCGAGATCTATCGTGATTTACGTTCCGCCGCGGCCTCGGGCTGGGACTTTAGCTCCCGCTGGATGGACGACCCGCAAAAGCTCGGCACCATCCGGACCACCAGCATTGTTCCCGTGGATCTGAACGCCCTGATGTTTAAGATGGAGAAACTGCTGGCGCGGGCTAGCCAGGAGAGCGGCGACGCCGCCAGCGCAAGTAAATACGAAGCGCTGGCTACGGCGCGTCAGAAAGCCATCGAGAGCCACCTGTGGAATGATAAAGAGGGCTGGTACGCGGATTACGATCTGAAGAGCAAGAAGGTACGCAATCAGCTCACCGCCGCAGCCCTGTTCCCGCTTTACGTGAAGGCGGCGGCGCAGGATCGTGCCGATAAAGTCGCCGCGGCAACCTCGTCGCGCCTGTTGAAACCGGGCGGGATAGCGACAACCACCGTAAACAGCGGCCAGCAGTGGGATGCGCCAAACGGCTGGGCTCCCCTGCAATGGGTGGCTGCGGAAGGGCTGCAGAATTACGGGCAAGAGAAGGTCTCGATGGACGTGACCTGGCGCTTTCTGAAGAACGTTCAGCATACTTACGACCGGGAAAAGAAACTGGTTGAAAAGTATGACGTGTCGACCACCGGTACGGGCGGCGGCGGCGGCGAGTATCCGCTGCAGGACGGCTTCGGCTGGAGCAACGGCGTGACGCTGAAAATGCTGGATCGGGTCTGCCCGAAAGAGAAACCTTGCGACAGCGTGCCGGAGAATCGGCCTGCGGCGAATGATGAAGCTGCGCCGGTGAAAGCGACGGCGCAGTAAGAGAGTAATGCCGGGTGCGGCTACGCCTTACCCGGCCTATATTTTGAACTCACAGGCAGTTACCTAGAAGCTGTAACTCGCCCCTAGCTGATACGTCCTGTCACGCCCAATCCAGCAGTTGGTCGCATCGTAGCAGGTCAGCGTCTCTTTGTTGGTGATGTTCTGCGCGCTGGCCTTAAGCGTCAGCCCTGCCAGCGAAGGCAGGATCTCGCCCATCCGATATGAAGCCGCCAGATCGTACTGGGTGGAGCCGCCCAGCTTACCCGCGTCGTTTGCCGGAGAGATTTCCATCGGCCCGGTGTAGCGGGCGCCTGCGCCCAGCATCAGCCCTTTCAGCGCGGTGCTCTCAAAGGTGTAATCCCCCCAGAGGTTAAAGGCATTCTCCGGCACCTGCGTCGGACGTTTACCTTTGTACTTGTCATCTTCCCTGTTGATCGCGTGGGTGTACGCGTAGTTGGCAATCAGCGTCAGGTTGTCCGTCGGACGGCTAATGGCGGAGAGCTCTGCCCCTTTAGATTCCACTTCCCCGGTCTGACGATAGTTCAGGAAGCCCGGATCGGAGGTGACGACATTTTTCTGACGGATGTTAAACACCGAGGCGGTAAAGGTGGTGGCGTAGTCGGCCAGCAGATATTTCACCCCACCCTCCACCTGCCTGCTGGTGGTCGGCTTAACGTCTTTCGCCACGAGCGTGCCCTGCGGCGACACCGGCGCAAAACCTTCGGAATAGCTGATAAACGGCGAAATTCCGCTATCGAAGGCGTAAAGCGCGCCCAGGCGCTTGGTGACGCGATCCTGCGACACCCAGGCTTTATCACCATTTTGCAGGTAGTTGGTGGTGACGGAGCGGTAATCGTCGTAGCGCAGGCTGCCCAGCAGGTTGAGACCGCCAAACTCCACCTGATCCTGCAGGTAATAGCCGTTCTGCTGATAGCTCAGACGGTTTTTCTGGGCGGTATAAAGCCCCAGCGCGCTATCGTCGATCTGCGAATAGTCCGGATTACGCATATCAATGCCCGGCGTGGCAGATGCGTAACGGTAGTGGAAGTGGGAGTTCAGCTTCTGGTAGTCAAACCCGGCCAGCAGGTGGTGTTTCCACTCGCCCAGAGCAACGGTTTTGGTCACCTGGTTGTCAATGTTGAAGCTCTGCAGATCTTCATCCGTGGTGTAGGCAAAGCGGTTGAGCTGATAGACCTCGCTTCCCGTCCCCGTTGCATAGACGCTGCGCTGATGGGTATCGACATCAAAATAGCGAGCCTTCTGATTAAAGCCCCAGCCGCTGTCAAATTCATGTTCAAAGCTGTAGCCCAGCATCCACTGACGCTGCTTAAAACCGCTCCACTCATCACCGGCGTAGTCGCGCTTGCCCGCGTATTTCGAGCGCAGGTAGGCGAGCGGCAGCGGGTTAGACGGCGTCAGGCTCGGGGTGTTTTGCGCCAGCGCGTCCAGGGTGAGGCGGGTTTTGCTGTCCGGTTGCCAGGTGACGGACGGCGCAACCAGGTAGTTTTCATACCGGGTGGTGTGCGGCTGATCGTCGTTTTCCGTGGCTTTGCCCAGCAGACGGTAGTTCCAGTTGCTGTCGGCAACCTGCCCGGTTGAATCGAGATAGCCCTCTTTCAGATTACGGTTTCCGGTGTTAACGCCGATTTCGGTTCGGGCTTCACGCTGCGGTTTTTTGCTTTGAATATTCACCAGCCCGCCCGGTGAACCGCCGCCGTAAAGTACCGATGAGGGGCCTTTCAGGATATCAACGCTGTCAATCAACAGCGGATCGATTCGCGCTTTGGTATTGCCGGTAACGTTATAGGGCAGCTGCAGCCCGTTGTAGAACTCCTGGTCGACGGTAAAGCCACGAATTTTGTATTCGCTCATGTATGACGTATTCCCCCGCACCTCGGTTGAGACGCCCGGAGCATAGCGCAGGATTTCATTCACGGAATTCGCATGACGCTTTTCTATTTCCGGCGCAGAGACGGTCGTGATGACCTGCGGCGTTTTACTTTCGGCAACGGCCGATTTCGTGGCGCTGTTCGTCCAGGCCGGCAGCGCGCTGCCCTGCTCTGAGCCGGTGACGACGATAGTGGATTCTTCGGCGAATGCCGGAACATGCAGTGCGAGCGTGACGGCGCCTGCCAGGGCGCATAGCGTAAAACGTGAGGTATTCATAATGTCGTCTTGTTGTTAGATGCAATACGGAACGACAATTATTATCATTTAGATTAACAAATCAATACGCAGGCAAAAAAACGGCCCTCCTCAGAGAGCCGTTTATGTGAATTTATGCTCGTCGCAGTAACCTGAATATGCCCAGCACCACAATGGCACCCACGACAGCGACCAGAAAACTGTGCAGGTCGAAACCACTTATGTTGCCTCCAAAACCAAACATCGTCGCCAGCCAGCCGCCCACAACCGCACCAACGACCCCGAGTACACAGGTCAAAATAAAACCGCCGCCATCGTTTCCCGGCATGATCAGTTTAGCGATAGCGCCAGCAATAAGACCAAAGATAATCCAGGCGATGATACCCATAGCGATGCCCTCTTGCAGGTTTAACGCGTGCGCAGAAAACCTTCTGCACAGCTAACTTAAGTATAGGTCATCGCCGGAAAACCATTTTCATCTCACCGACTTATCTTTGGTTAAACAGGCAAAAAAAACTCACCGGTTTGTATTAAGTTTCATTGCAGATTGCCGATAACGCTAAGACAGTCTGTCATCAATCAAGGAGCCATCCGGCGTGAGTCATTACAGTGAGCAGTTCCTCAAGCAAAATCCGCTGGCTGTATTAGGGGTATTACGCGACCTGCAAAAAGGTGAAGTGCCGCTGCGCATCAGCTGGTCGAATAATCAGTTCATCAGCAAGATCCTTGACGCCTCGCAGGATCGGCTGGTGATTGATTTAGGCAGTCAGGAGTACGAAAACCGCGCGGCGCTGAAAGCGGAGAACATCGCGGTGATGGCCGAAACGCAGGGGGCCAAAGTGGAGTTTGTCCTGTCGCGACTGGAACTAAGCGAATACCAGGGACTTCCGGCTTTTGTGACCCCCCTTCCGACCAATCTCTGGTTTGTTCAGCGTCGTGAATATTTCCGCATCAGCGCCCCGCTCCATCCCGCCTATTTTTGTAAGGCCAAAATGCCGGACAAAAAAGAGATCCGCTTTCGCCTCTTCGATCTGTCGCTTGGCGGCATGGGCGCACTGATGGATACGCCGAAACCCGACGGGCTGGTAGAGGGCATGCGGTTTACGCAAATTGAACTGGATATGGGTGGCTGGGGTCGCTTCTATTTCGATGCGCAGCTGATTGCCATCAGCGACCGCACCGTCGTGGACAGCAAAAACGAAACCATCACCACGCCGCGTCTGAGCTTCCGCTTCCTGAACGTCGGGCCAGGCGCAGAGCGTGAGCTTCAGCGTATTATCTATTCCCTGGAGCGGGAGGCGCGGGAACGCGCAAATAAAGTCCTGTGAAGAAATCGGGCAGCGTGACCGCCGCCCGTCTGCGGCATTACATGGCATCCATCGCTTTCTGTACCTTCCAGATATAACGAGGCGCCTGTGGTGCCGGATGATTTTTCGCCACATGTTCAAAGAATTCGTCTTTGTCCATGCCGTTAATCTCTTCAATCGCCTCTTTTCGGTCAGAAGAGAAGGTTCTGAGCAACGCGCCGGCACCGTTAACGTAAGACACCACCAGCGCGTACTGCATCACCTCCGGATCCTTAATGCCCTTCAGCACGCCATGCTCCATGATGCTCAGATAGGCCGTGCCCATTGAAATGTTGCGTTCCGGGTTCTTCAGCTCGCTGGTCGACGGCTGGCCGCTCCAGCCCATATAGCGGTAAACTTCTTTCCCCGCCGTTGACGCTTTAAGCTGCATCAGGCCCACCGCGTTGGATTTGCTGACGAGCGTGGGATTACCGCCTGACTCCACCGCAATGATCGCCGTGATGAGACGCGGACTGACGCCCCAGGCCTTCCCGGCTTGCTCACTGATCGGCATCCACTGCATGGCCCGCTTCACCGGCACTTCCGGGTTCCAGGGCGGGTTTTGATAATCATGTTTTGAACTACAGCCAGCGAGCAACACAATCAAAAAAGCAAACCATCTCAGTTTCACGTCATCTATCCTTATAGCCGGTCATTGCGGTGCGCCGCTCTTGAAGCAGGCGGCGAATAAGCGGCATGATATAGACAATTAGTTTCTCATTCAGCAAGGATTTGCCATGTCTCAGTTTCATCTCATCGCGCCGTCGGGCTACTGCATTAACCAGGATGCGGCGCAGCGGGGCGTTCAGCGTTTACTGGAGTCGGGCCACCAGGTAGAAAATCAGACAATTATCCCCCGCCGCCAGCAGCGTTTTGCCGGTACCGAAGCGCAGCGGCTGAATGATATCAATAGTCTGGTGAGCCTGACGGGCGAAAACCGGATTGTGCTGGCGGTGCGCGGCGGATATGGTGCGAGCCGGTTACTGGAGAGCATTGACTGGCAGGGGCTGGCACAGCGTCAGCAGCAGGATCCGCTGCTGATCTGCGGCCACAGCGATTTCACCGTCATCCAGCTTGGGCTGCTGGCGCTGTATGACATTATCACCTTCAGCGGCCCAATGCTGGCCGGTAACTTCGGCGCACCGGAGCTGGATGCGTTTACCGTGGAACACTTCTGGCGTGCGCTGCGCAATTCCACCTACAGCGTGGAGTGGCAAGGCAATGGACCGCACTGGGAATGTGAAGGTCAGCTCTGGGGCGGTAACCTGGCCATGCTGGTCTCGCTTATCGGCACGCCGTGGATGCCGCAAATCGAGGACGGCATTCTGGTGCTGGAAGATATCAACGAACATCCGTTCCGCGTCGAGCGCATGCTGTTGCAGCTCTATCATGCCGGTATTCTTGAGCGCCAGTCCGCAATTGTGCTGGGCAGCTTCAGCGGCTCAGCCCCGAATGACTATGACGCGGGTTACTCCCTGGAAACCATGGTTGAGTTCATTCGCTCGCGGCTGGATGTTCCGGTCATCACCGGTCTGGATTTTGGTCATGAGCAGCAAACCGTGACCCTGGCGCTGGGGGCGCATGCCTCCCTGATCCACAATGATTCAGGCAGTCGGCTGACCATCAGCGGCCATCCTGTCATAAAGGCATAAAAAAGCCGTTATACCCCCTTAATAAAACGCTGTTGCCGTCGTTAATATGTTAGGGTTTTAGTAACAGCGTTAACATTGAGGTGGGAGTAAGAGAACATTGGATGCCGCAGCGATAATCAGCCTTTTCATTCTGGGTTCGGTCCTTGTAACCAGCAGTATTTTATTAAGTTCATTTTCATCGCGTCTCGGCATACCTATTCTTGTCATTTTCCTCGCCATCGGCATGCTGGCCGGCATTGATGGTATTGGCGGTATCCCATTCGATAACTACCCTTTCGCCTACATGGTGAGTAACCTTGCGCTGGCGGTGATCCTGCTGGACGGCGGGATGCGCACCCAGGCAAGCTCCTTCCGCGTGGCCTTAGGGCCCGCGCTGTCGCTCGCGACGGTTGGCGTGTTGATAACCTCCGGCCTCACCGGAATGATGGCCGCATGGCTTTTCCATCTCAACATCATGGAAGGTTTGCTGATTGGCGCGATTGTTGGCTCAACCGATGCGGCAGCGGTGTTTTCCCTGCTCGGCGGAAAAGGGCTTAACGAACGCGTTGGCTCCACGCTTGAAATTGAATCCGGCAGTAACGATCCGATGGCGGTGTTTCTCACCATCACGCTGATTGAGATGATCCAGCAGCACGAGACGGGCCTGAGCTGGATGTTCGTCTGGCATATCCTGCAGCAGTTCGGGCTGGGGATTGTTATTGGCCTGGCGGGGGGATACCTCTTACAGCAGATGATCAACCGCATCTCCCTGCCCGCGGGGCTTTACCCCCTGCTGGCGCTGAGCGGCGGCATTCTTATTTTTGCCGTTACCACCGCGCTGGACGGCAGCGGCATTCTCGCCGTCTATCTCTGCGGTTTCCTGATGGGCAACCGACCGATCCGTAACCGTCATGCCATTTTGCAGAACTTCGACGGCCTGGCCTGGCTGGCACAAATTGGCATGTTCCTGGTGCTGGGCCTGCTGGTTACGCCTTCGGACCTGCTGCCGATCGCCGTTCCGGCGCTGCTGCTGTCCGCGTGGATGATCTTCTTCGCCCGTCCGCTGTCGGTATTTGCAGGCCTGCTGCCGTTTCGCGGCTTCAACCTGCGCGAGCGGGTCTTTATCAGCTGGGTGGGCCTGCGCGGCGCGGTACCGATTATTCTTGCGGTCTTCCCGATGATGGCCGGTCTGGATAACGCCCGGCTGTTCTTTAACGTGGCCTTCTTCGTGGTGCTGATTTCGCTGCTGTTCCAGGGAACCTCCCTCGGGTGGGCGGCGAAGAAAGCCAAAGTTGTGGTGCCTCCCGTGGGTTGGCCGGTCTCTCGCGTGGGGCTCGATATTCACCCAGAGAATCCTTGGGAACAGTTTGTCTATCAGCTGAGCGCTGACAAATGGTGCGTGGGGGCCTCGCTGCGCGATTTGCACATGCCGACTGAAACGCGCATTGCCGCCCTGTTCCGCGATAATGTCCTGCTGCACCCTACAGGCAGCACCCGCCTGCGCGAAGGGGATATTCTCTGCGTGATTGGCCGCGAGCGCGACCTGCCCGCGCTGGGCAAACTGTTCAGCCAGTCGCCTCCGGTGGCGCTGGATCAGCGTTTCTTCGGCGATTTTATTCTGGAAGCCAGCGCTAAATTTGCCGATGTGGCGCTGATTTACGGCCTGGATGAAGGGCTGGAGTACCGCGACAAGCAGCAAACGCTGGGGGAAATCATTCAGCAACTGCTGGGGGCGGCCCCTGTTGTCGGCGACCAGGTGGAGTTCGCCGGGATGATCTGGACGGTTGCGGAGAAAGAAGATAACGCGGTCAGGAAAGTCGGCGTCAGGCCGATGGAAGATGAAGCGGAGTAGCGGTTTTTTTGCCGGGTGGCGCTAGCGCCACCCGACACTAATACTCGTTACACCGTCACAACCGGCACTCTCGGTGCCAGCGCGCACATCAATTCGTACCCCACCGTGCCCGCAGCGGCAGCAACGTCATCAATCTTAATTTCGTTACCCCACAGCTCGACCGGTGAACCGATGCCCGCCTGCGGGCATGGCGTCAGGTCAACGGCCAGCATATCCATTGATATGGTGCCCACCGTTCCCGTGCGAACCCCATCGACCCAGACAGGCGTGCCGGTCGGCGCGATGCGCGGGTAGCCGTCGGCATAGCCGCCCGCCACGATGCCAATCCGCTGTTCGCCCTTTGCCCGGTAGCGGCTGCCGTAGCCCACCGTGTCGCCGGCCTTCAGGGTTTGCACGCCAATGATTTCGCTGCGCAGGGTCATCACCGGCTTCAGGCCGCTGTTGGCGATGTCCTGCCACTGGCCCGAGGGTGACGCACCGTAAAGAACGATCCCCGGACGCACCCAGTTGTAGTGCGCCTCAGGATGCCAGAGCGTGGCCGCCGAATTTGACAGCGAGCGCGGACAGTCCAGCCCTTCTGCCGCCTGCTCAATGCGGACCATAGCATCGGCAATGCCGTCCGGTTTTTCCGCGTCGGCAAAATGGGCCATCAGCGTCATTTCGCCCACGTTTTTCATGGCGCGCAGCTGCTGCCAGACCGTATGCACGCGCTCAGGCTGGAAGCCCAGACGATTCATACCGCTGTTCACCTTGAGGTAAATATCCAGCGGCGCGTGGAGTTTCGCATCCTGAATCGCCTTAATCTGCCAGTTGCTGTGAACGCTGGTGGTCAGCCGATACTTATCCAGCAGCGGCAGATCGTCCGCGTGGAAGAAGCCCTCCAGAAGCAGTATCGGCCCTTTCCAGCCGCGCTCGCGCAGCAGAATGGCCTCTTCCAGGTTCAGGAGCGCAAAGCCGTCGGTGGCGCTCAGGGCGCTCCAGATACGGTCAATACCGTGGCCGTAAGCATTCGCTTTCACCACAGACCAGACGCGCGAACCAGGCGCCGCCCGGCGAACAATTTGCAGATTATCCTTCAGGGCCTGCAGGTTCAGCTGGGCCAGAACAGGACGGGACATGACAACTCCTTAGCTATGCGCGCCGTGCAGGTGCTGTGGACGCGACGGCGTAAACCCCGATTGATAGCGCGCGGCGCTTAAATCGTCAAACGGAATTGCCGGCGTGCGCCCGGAAATCAGGTCGCTCAGCAGCTGGCCCGATCCGCAGGCCATCGTCCAGCCAAGCGTGCCGTGTCCGGTATTGGTCCACAGGTTTTTAAACGGCGTGCGGCCCACGATCGGCGTGCCGTCCGGGGTCATCGGACGCAGGCCGGTCCAGAACGTCGCCTGCTCAACAAAACCTCCTCGCGGGAAGAGATCGCCCACGACCATCTCCAGCGTTTCACGACGCGGCTTCAGCAGCTCGGTGTTGAAGCCGACGATCTCCGCCATGCCGCCTACGCGGATGCGGTTATCGAAGCGGGTAATGGCGATTTTGTAGGTTTCATCCAGAATGGTCGACACCGGAGCGCCGCTCTCTTCTTTTACCGGAATGGTCAGCGAGTAGCCCTTCAGCGGGTAGACCGGAATATCGAGAATACCTTTCAGCATGGCGGTGGAGTACGAACCAAACGCCATCACGTAGGCATCGGCTTTGATCACCTCGTCGCCGCACTTCACGCCGTAAATTTTTTCCCCTTCCGACAGCAGCTTGTCGACAGAGGTGTTAAAGCGGAATTTCACCCCCGCCTGTTCGCACATTTGCGCCAGACGCTGCGTAAAGAGCTGGCAGTCGCCGGTTTCGTCATTCGGCAGGCGCAGGCCGCCCGTCAGCTTATGCGCAACTTCCGCCAGCGCCGGTTCAACCTGGCCTAGCTGGCTGGCTTCCAGCAGCTGGTAAGGTACACCGGCATCTTCCAGCACGGCGATATCGCGGGTGGCATTTTCGTACTGCTGCTCGGTGCGGAACAGCTGCAGCGTCCCGCCCTGGCGGCCTTCATACTCAATACCCGTCGACGCGCGCAGCGCTTTCAGGCAGTCGCGGCTGTATTCCGCCAGGCGCACCATGCGCCCTTTGTTCTCCATGTAGTGGCGGGTGTCACAGTTGCGCAGCATCTGCCACATCCACTTGAGCTGGAACTGCGTGCCGTCAAGGCTGATGGCCAGCGGCGCGTGGCGCTGGAACATCCATTTAATCGCCTTCAGCGGAACGCCCGGCGCTGCCCACGGTGCCGCATAGCCGGGAGAGATTTGCCCGGCGTTCGCCGCGCTGGTTTCCAGCGCAGGGCCTGACTCACGATCGATAACGGTGACGTCATGTCCCGCCTGACTTAAATACCAGGCGCTGGTTACCCCAACGACACCACTTCCCAGTATGACAACACGCATAGCCACTCCATTATGTGCAAAAGAACAATCTTCTAATTACAGATTGATAACCTAGTTGAAAATATTATTCAACATACGACTTTTTTATGGTGACTTACCTCACACATCCCCCAGCATCAGGGGATAGTGCTAATTTGGGATCTCCTGCTGCGCGTTATTTTTAACCAGCATAAAATGCTGATGGACACCGTTTTTTTGCCGTATCAAAAACGCGAAATCGCAAAGAAAAAATTTCTGCCCCAGCACGCTTTTTAACACGTTGATCTATGCTTGAAAGGAGGCTCTCCAGACAGAGAGAGCACCCACAACGAGGGCGCGCTAATGGCTACTATTGATTCCCTGAACAAGGACAACACACGTCTGAGCGATGGACCCGACTGGACCTTCGAGCTGCTGGATGTTTACCTCGCCGAGATCGACCGGGTCGCAAAACTGTACCGCCTGGATACCTATCCCCATCAGATTGAAGTCATTACGTCCGAACAGATGATGGACGCCTACTCCAGCGTCGGGATGCCGATTAACTATCCGCACTGGTCTTTTGGTAAGAAATTCATTGAAACGGAGCGGCTGTATAAGCACGGGCAGCAGGGTCTGGCATATGAGATCGTCATCAACTCCAATCCGTGTATCGCCTATTTAATGGAAGAGAACACCATTACCATGCAGGCGCTGGTGATGGCGCACGCCTGCTACGGGCACAACTCCTTTTTCAAGAATAACTATCTGTTCCGCAGCTGGACGGATGCCAGCTCCATCGTCGATTACCTGATCTTCGCCCGTAAATACATTACCGACTGCGAAGAGCGCTACGGCGTGGACGAAGTGGAAAAACTGCTCGACTCCTGCCACGCGCTGATGAACTACGGCGTGGACCGCTACAAACGTCCGCAGAAAATCTCCCTGCAGGAGGAGAAAGCCCGGCAGAAAAGCCGCGAAGAGTATCTGCAAAGCCAGGTGAACATGCTGTGGCGCACCCTGCCGAAGCGTGAGGAGGAAAAAACGATCGCCGAAGCGCGTCGTTATCCGTCCGAGCCGCAGGAAAACCTGCTCTATTTTATGGAGAAGAACGCCCCGCTGCTGGAGCCGTGGCAGCGTGAGATCCTGCGTATCGTGCGCAAGGTCAGCCAGTATTTCTATCCGCAAAAGCAGACGCAGGTGATGAACGAAGGCTGGGCGACCTTCTGGCACTACACTATCCTCAACCATCTGTACGACGAGGGGAAAGTCACCGAGCGGTTCATGATGGAGTTCCTCCACAGCCATACTAACGTGGTGTTCCAGCCGCCCTACAACAGCCCGTGGTACAGCGGGATTAACCCGTATGCCCTTGGCTTTGCCATGTTCCAGGACATTAAGCGTATCTGCCAGTCGCCGACGGAAGAAGACAAGTACTGGTTCCCGGATATCGCCGGGTCAGACTGGCTGGAAACGCTGCACTTTGCGATGCGCGACTTTAAGGATGAGAGCTTCATCAGCCAGTTTATGTCGCCGAAGATCATGCGTGACTTCCGCTTCTTCACCGTGCTGGACGACGATCGCAACAACTATCTGGAGATTTCAGCAATCCATAACGAAGAGGGATACCGTGAGATCCGCTCTCGCCTTTCCTCCCAGTACAACCTGAGCAACCTTGAACCGAATATTCAGGTATGGAACGTCGATTTGCGCGGTGACCGCTCCCTGACGTTGCGCTATATCCCGCACAATCGCGCGCCGCTGGATAAAGGGCGTAAAGAGGTGCTGAAGCATGTGCATCGCCTGTGGGGCTTTGACGTGCAGCTGGAGCAGCAGAATGAAGACGGCAGCGTCGAGCTGCTGGAACGCTGCCCGGCGCGGTTGAATACGCTGTAGCGCCACCCGACGAAAAAAAACCTCTCATACGAGAGGTTTTTCTTTTAGCGGGTCTGAATCGCTAAATCACCCGGCAGCGTTTTCTGCATACGGTGCCAGATTTCACCGGAATCGTGACCGTAGCGGCGCACCGTCTCATAAACCTGATCGTGCAGACCTTCAGTACAGAGCTTGCTCAGCTTATGGTAGAAGCCCAGCGCCAGGCTACGCGCTTCCGGATTGGCAAAGTAGTGGCGGCCAATGCGGGTATAAAGCCCTTTCATACCGTTGAGGATCAGGCCGTAAACAGGGTTGCCGGAGGCAAACGCCAGGCCGCGAAACACGTTGTAATCGAGGGTGGCAAAGGCATCAGCATGATCTTCCACCTCGTTCGCGCTGGCCAGCACCGCAAGGGCGTCTTCCGGATGCTGACGGAAAGCTGTACGAATAAAGATCGTCGCGATGTTGGTGCGAACGGAGAGCAGATTATCAATGAGCTGCGGCACGCTTTCATGGTCGAGACGCGCCAGCGTTTCAAGAATGTTTAACCCGGATGTTTCCCAGAAGTTGTTTACTTTCGTAGGCTTACCATGCTGGATCGTCAACCAGCCATCGCGCGCCAGCCGCTGAAGCACTTCACGCAGCGTGGTGCGAGTGACGCCAATCAGTTCAGAGAGTTCGCGTTCAGCCGGAAGAATGGACCCCGCAGGGAAACGATTATTCCAGATGCTTTCAATGATGTACTCTTCCGCGAAACCCGCCGGGCTCTGCGCCTTAATGACCATAGTGAGATTTCCATTACACAGCTTTAGCAAATTGGACTCATCATACCAGAGGCAGCCAGTGGCAGGTAGCGCGGCAAAGAGAGAAAAGAGGGATCGCCGTTTCATTTTTGTGAAATTTACAATGCCGCCTTATCCGCCTCCAGGCCGCATTTTTTGCGTATACTGATGCTTTGTCTTACTTGACGGGAAGGACGTCTGTTGTGGAAATTTCTTTTGGGCGCGCGCTATGGCGCAATTTTTTAGGTCAGTCTCCTGACTGGTATAAGCTGATACTGCTGGTTTTCCTGGTCGTTAATCCCATCATTTTTAGTGTGAATCCCTTTATCGCCGGCTGGCTGCTGGTGGCAGAGTTTATCTTCACCCTGGCCATGGCGCTAAAATGTTATCCCCTGCTGCCGGGCGGATTGCTGGCGTTTGAAGCCGTCGTCATCGGCATGACCAGCGCCGAGCATGTCAAAGCAGAGCTGGCGTCAAATCTCGAAGTGCTTCTGCTGCTGATGTTTATGGTGGCGGGCATCTACTTCATGAAACAGCTGCTACTGTTTATCTTCACGCGCCTGCTGCTCAGCATTCCGTCAAAAATGTTCCTCTCGCTGGCGTTTTGCCTTGCCGCCGCCTTCCTGTCGGCCTTCCTGGACGCGCTGACAGTGGTCGCGGTAGTGATAAGCGTAGCGGTGGGGTTTTACGGGATTTATCACCGCGTGGCCTCCTCTCGTCCGGGTGAAGATTTGCAGGATGACAGCCACGTCGATGCGCATAACCGTGACGTGCTGGAACAGTTCCGCGCGTTTCTGCGCAGCCTGATGATGCACGCTGGGGTCGGTACCGCGCTGGGCGGCGTGATGACCATGGTGGGCGAGCCGCAAAACCTGATCATTGCCAAAGCGGCGGGCTGGCACTTCGGTGATTTCTTCCTGAGAATGGCCCCGGTCAGCGTACCGGTGCTGATCTGCGGGCTGGCGACCTGTCTGCTGGTGGAAAAATTTCGCCTCTTTGGCTACGGGGCCCAACTCCCGGAGCCGGTACGTCAGGAACTGCATAAATTCGATCTGCAAAGCCGACGCCAGCGGACCCGCCAGGAGACGCTGCGCCTGATTGCTCAGGGGATCATCGGCGTCTGGCTTATCGCCGCGCTGGCGCTTCATCTTGCCGAAGTGGGGCTGATAGGCCTGTCAGTCATTATTCTCGCCACCACCTTTACCGGCGTGACGGACGAACATGCCATCGGTAAAGCGTTTACCGAAGCCCTGCCGTTTACCGCCCTGCTGGCGGTGTTCTTTGCGGTCGTGGCGGTGATTATCGACCAGCATCTCTTCGCGCCGATTATTGCCTTTGTATTACAGGCGTCACCGGATGCTCAGCTTTCGCTGTTTTACCTGTTTAACGGCCTGCTCTCGTCAATCTCAGATAACGTCTTTGTCGGGACGGTCTACATCAACGAGGCCAAAGCCGCTATGGAGCAAGGCGTTATCAGCGCCGGACAGTTTGAGCTGCTGGCAGTGGCGATCAATACCGGCACCAACCTTCCGTCGGTGGCGACGCCAAACGGCCAGGCCGCCTTCCTGTTCCTGCTGACCTCCGCTCTCGCGCCGCTCATACGTCTTTCTTATGGCCGGATGGTGTGGATGGCGCTGCCCTACACGCTGGTGCTCACGATCGTGGGATTGCTTTGCGTCAAAATTACCCTCATTCCCTGTACGCAATGGTTGATACAAGCGGGTATACTTGCGGCGCAGTAAACTATGCATCTCGGGCAGTTCGCTGCCCGTTTGCCTTTTCGCACGATAAACATCCAATTACGTTTTATTTCGCCAGGTACAGGTGGCGCGATAAACGAATTCGTTTACACTGCGCTTTCTAAGCATGTTCCAGGGAAATGATTATGTTGAGATTTTTAAACCAGTGCTCCCGCGGTCGCGGAGCGTGGTTGTTAATGGCCCTGACCGCCTTTGCGCTGGAAATGGTCGCGCTGTGGTTCCAGCACGTAATGGGACTGAAACCTTGCGTGCTTTGTATTTATGAACGCTGCGCGCTGTTCGGCATTATGGGGGCGGGCCTGGTGGGCGCAATTGCGCCGAAGTCGCCGCTTCGCTATGCCGCTATCGCGATCTGGCTGTACAGCGCCTGGAAAGGCATTGAACTCTCCTGGCAGCACACCATGATGCAGCTGCATCCGTCGCCGTTTATGACCTGCGATTTTGCCGCCCGCTTCCCGAGCTGGCTGCCGCTGGATAAATGGCTGCCGCAGGTGTTCGTTGCATCCGGTGACTGCTCCGTTCGCCAGTGGGAATTCCTGACGCTGGAGATGCCGCAGTGGCTGGTGGGCATTTTTGCCGCCTACTTCATCGTGGCGCTGCTGGTGCTGATTGCCCAGCCGTTCAAACCGAAGAAACGCGATCTATTTGGGCGCTAAGTTGCCCGGCGGCGCTTCGCTTGCGCGGGCCTACGGTTTTGTAGGTCGGGTAAGCGCAGCGCCACCCGACACAACCGCGCATAATAAAAAACCCGCTTCGGCGGTTTTTTTAATCTCAACGGGTCGGGTGGTTCATGATGTGATCTTCCCAGTCACGCACCTCGGACTCTTTCACCGCAATGTGGCGCACAGAGATACGCTCGCCGTGCATCGCCGCTTTTGAACCGGTTAACAACGGATGCCAGTCAGGCAGGCCTTTCCCTTCCGCCAGCAGGCGATACGCGCAGGTATGCGGCAGCCATTCAAACGTCGGCAGATTATCCCGGGTTAACTTTATGCAGTCCGGCTCAAATTCAAACCGGCGCTCATAGTTGCGGCACTGGCAGGTTTTAATGTTTAGCTGCTTGCAGGCAACGTTGGTGAAGTAGATTTCATCCGTATCTTCATCCATCAGCTTGTGCAGGCAGCACTGCCCGCAGCCGTCGCACAATGATTCCCATTCCGCGTCAGTCATGTCGTCGAGAGTTTTGCTTTGCCAGAAAGGGATGTCGTTCATCAGGATGTCCACACGTCAAAAGAAAGCGCACCTTATAACGAGTCTGGCACGTTGTTGCAAGTTTTGCCGCCCTCTTCAGGCGGCAAGAGGAGATTACAGCACGCGGGTTTTCAGCGACAGACCGTTAAAACCGACCTCCAGCTCGTCACCGCTCACGAGCGGACCAACGCCTTCCGGCGTGCCGGTCAGGATCACATCACCCGGTTTCAGGGTAAAGAAGCGGCTCATGTAGGCGATCAGCGGCACAATCTTATGGATCATGTCTGCCGTGGTGCCCTGCTGGCGGATCTCGCCGTTAACCTTCAGGCTGAGCGGCGTATCCTGCGGATCGCCGGTAAATTCGCTCACCGGCACAAACGCCGAGATCGGGCAGGAATTATCAAACCCTTTGGCTTTTTCCCACGGCTGCCCTGCTTTCTTCATTTTGCCCTGCACGTCACGCAGGGTCAGATCCAGCGCCACGCCGTATCCGGCAATCGCTTTCTGAACATGTTCTTCTGAGGCCTGGCGAAGCGTTGCACCAATCAGCACGGCAAGTTCCACTTCGTGATGCACCGAGCCGAGCCCCTGCGGCAGCGCCAGCGGCTGGCGGATATCGCAAAGCGCCGTTTCAGGCTTAATAAACAGAACCGGCTCTTCTGGCGTCGCGCTGCCCATCTCCTGAATATGTTTTGCATAGTTGCTGCCTACGCAAACCACTTTGCTGACGGGATAATCCAGTAATGCGCCTTGCCAGTTATGATGTTGATACATGGTCGACCCCTAAACGGTTGATGTGTTGTGCGCAAAAACAGTTGAGGCTATTTTTTACCGTTCGCCTCAAGATGCTGTTTTAATAAATTCTCGGGTGGCGGTGGAAGCTGTAAATAATAGCCCTGCTCGGCTAAGGCCGTTTTCACTTTATCCAGATCGGCATTAATCAGTTTCTTACGACCATCAAGCGGCAGCAGCATAGCCAGCTGTGGTCGGCCAAAGTTCTTCATTAATTCTTCAGGCACGCGTGAAAAATCGTCTTTCTTTTCGACATAAAGATAGGTCTGGTCACGGCTTGTACTTCTGTAGATCACACAAAACATGTTTTTACTCTGAATTAATGGGTGGTTGCTTGCCTCAATATACTCCTGACTATAACATGCCTGATACTCTTCGGAATATCGCAGCGAGTGGTTGCGGTTAATAGCAAATTGAGTAAGGCCAGGATGTCAAACACGCCCATCGAGCTTAAAGGCAGTAGCTTCACCTTATCAGTGGTACATTTGCATGATGCAAAACCCGAGGTTATTCGTCAGGCGTTAGAAGACAAAATCGCCCAGGCTCCCGCCTTTCTGAAGCACGCCCCTGTTGTTATCAACGTCAGCGATCTTGAGGCGCCGGTTAACTGGAAACTTCTCCAGCAGGCCGTCTCCTCCACCGGACTGCGTATCGTGGGCATCAGCGGCTGCAAAGATTCTGAGCTGAAAGCGGAAATTGAGCGTGCGGGGCTGCCCCTTCTGAATGAGGGCAAAGAAAAAGCCTCGCGTGCGGCCCCCGTTGCCGTCGAAACGCCCCCTCCTGCGGTGCAAAACGTTACTACCGTCACAAAAACGCGAATGATTGATGTGCCGGTTCGTTCCGGTCAGCGCATTTATGCACCAAACTGTGATCTGATTGTTACAAGCCACGTCAGTGCTGGCGCTGAGCTGATTGCAGATGGCAATATTCACGTATACGGTATGATGCGTGGACGTGCGCTCGCAGGTGCAAGTGGCGATCGAGATGCGCAAATATTTTGTACTCACCTGACGGCGGAACTGGTGTCCATCGCAGGTGAATATTGGCTGAGCGACAAGATCCCAGCCGAATTTTATGGCAAAGCGGCTCGCCTGCTTCTGGCAGACGACGCGTTGACCGTTCAACCGTTGAATTGATCCCTTTTTAACAAGGAATTTCTATGGCACGCATTATTGTTGTTACTTCGGGTAAAGGAGGCGTTGGCAAGACCACCTCCAGCGCGGCCATCGCTACTGGTTTGGCCCAGAAGGGAAAGAAAACCATCGTTATCGACTTCGATATCGGTCTGCGTAACCTCGACCTCATCATGGGATGTGAGCGTCGCGTCGTGTATGACTTCGTGAACGTCATTCAGGGCGATGCCACGCTGAACCAGGCGATGATTAAAGACAAGCGCACCGAGAACCTCTACATTCTCCCGGCATCTCAGACGCGTGACAAAGACGCCCTGACCCGTGAAGGGGTGGAAAAGGTGCTCGACGATCTGAAAAAAATGGATTTCGACTTCATCGTCTGCGACTCCCCTGCCGGCATCGAAACAGGTGCCCTGATGGCGCTGTACTTCGCTGATGAAGCGATCATCACCACCAACCCTGAAGTTTCATCCGTGCGTGACTCAGACCGCATTCTGGGGATCCTCGCCTCTAAATCCCGTCGTGCGGAAAATGGCGAAGACCCGATTAAAGAACACCTGCTGCTCACCCGCTACAATCCGGGCCGCGTGAACAAAGGTGACATGCTGAGCATGGAAGACGTGCTTGAGATCCTGCGCATTAAGCTGGTCGGCGTTATCCCGGAAGATCAGTCCGTGTTACGCGCCTCTAACCAGGGCGAGCCAGTGATCCTTGATACAATGGCAGATGCAGGTAAAGCTTACGCCGATACCGTTGACCGTCTGCTGGGAGAAGAACGTCCTTTCCGCTTCATTGAAGAAGAGAAGAAAGGTTTCCTCAAACGCCTGTTCGGAGGATAAGTTATGGCATTACTGGACTTTTTTCTCTCGCGGAAAAAGAACACCGCCAACATCGCAAAAGAACGTCTGCAAATTATCGTTGCGGAGCGTCGTCGTAGCGACGCCGAGCCTCACTACCTGCCGCAGCTGCGCAAGGACATCCTGGAAGTGATCTGTAAGTACGTGCAGATTGACCCGGAGATGGTGACGGTGCAGCTGGAACAAAAAGACGGGGATATTTCGATTCTGGAGCTGAACGTGACGCTCCCGGAAGCGGAAGAGTCGCGTCCGTAGGTTTGTGATTTCATAGCCCCGGTAAGCGCAGCGCCACCGGGGGAATATGCCGGGTTTATCACCCGGCATATTTTTTATCGCGGATAGCCTTCCAGCAGCGTATTCAGGCGATCGGCCATCAATTCCCCGCGCCATCCTGCCATCATTTCCGGCACACCATTCTGCGGCTTCAGCTTCCAGTGCCAGTTCAGCAGCTGGTTAATCTGTCGACGTGAGGCGAGCAGTTCCGCGCTCAGTTTGCTTTCGGTTGCAACTGCCTGCACCAGCGCTTTGATGTCCTTGAAAGCCTTGCGATAGCCCGGCATGTCCATCAGGTTCAGCAGCGGTTCCGGCAGCGCATCTTCCGGCAGCTCTTGCGCTTTTGCGACCAGCGCCAGCAGGGTTTTACCGTGGAAACGGATCTCGCTGCCCGAAAGCCCAATGCTGTCAAGCTCGCCGAGGCTGCCCGGCATATAGCGCGCCACCGCCCAGAGATGCTCTTCGCGAACCACAAAGTTAACGGCCAGGTCGCGCTCCCGCGCTTTACGCAAGCGCCAGTCTGCCAGCAGCTGCAGGCATGCCAGCTGACGCGTGCGCAGCTGCCAGGCGTTGCTGATGTCGCGCCATGCCTCTTTCGGATCCACCACTTCCTGACGGCGCTGCTGGGTCATTCGGCACTCGTCCAGCGCAGCAGCGAGCCATCCGGAGGCTTCCGCCTCTTTCATCAGCTGTCCGGCGATCGGCAGCAGGTAAAACACGTCTGCCGCCGCATATTCCAGCTGGCGTGCGGTTAGCGGACGCGCCAGCCAGTCGGTGCGGGATTCACTCTTATCCAGCGTCAGGCCCGTATACTCCTCCACCATGGAGGCAAAACCCCACGACAGCGGACGACCGCTGAATGCCGCGAGGATCTGCGTATCAATCAGCGGCTGAGGCATAATACCAAAGGTGTTCAGAAAGACTTCCAGATCTTCACTGCCCGCGTGCAGGTATTTCGTCACGGCGGTATCGAGCAGCAGGTCACGCATCGGCGTCCAGTCGGTAATGCCGAGAGGGTCGATCAGCGACACGTGTTTACCGTCGTACATCTGAATCAAACCCAGCTGCGGATAATAGGTTCGGGTACGGACAAACTCGGTATCCAGGGCAATGGCAGGAAAGTCGCGCGTCACTTCGCACAGCGAAGCCAGCTCGTCGTTGGTCGTGATCATCTGGTAATTCAAATCGGATTCTCTTTTGTTTGCGCCCATAAAAAACGCCGGCTTAACCGGCGTCTGGACGATTAACGTGAAGCTCAGGCCTTATTGTCTACTTTGGCACGGGCTTCGTCACGTAATTCTCGTCGTAATATCTTCCCGACGTTGGATTTCGGCAGCTCGTCGCGGAATTCCACCAGCTTCGGCACTTTATAGCCCGTCAGCTGACGACGACAAAACGTTATCAGCGCTTCCTCGGTGAGAGAAGGATCTTTCTTGACCACAAATATCTTCACCGCTTCACCGCTGCTGCCGGAAGGCACCCCTACTGCTGCCACTTCGAGTACGCCGCTGTGCTGCATAACCACGTCTTCGATCTCATTCGGATAGACGTTGAAGCCGGAGACCAGAATCATATCTTTCTTGCGATCGACAATACGCAGGAAGCCTTCCTCATCCATCACCGCGATGTCACCGGTATGCAGCCAGCCGTCTTTGATGATTTCGTCGGTCGCGTCGGGACGCTGCCAGTAGCCCAGCATCACCTGCGGACCTTTAACGCACAGCTCACCCGGCTCACCCGGCGCAACTTCATTATCGTTATCATCGACCAGTTTCGCTTCAGTGGAAGGAACGGGCAGACCAATGCTACCGCTGTGATAGTCGATATCATGCGGGTTAACGCTGACCAGCGGCGCGCATTCCGTCAGGCCATAGCCCTCCAGCAGATACTGACCGGTGAGCTTCACCCAGCGCTCGGCAACCGCCTGCTGGACCGGCATGCCGCCGCCCGCAGAGAGGTGCAGCGTGGAAAAATCCAGCTGCTGGAACTCTTTGTTATTAAGCAGCGCGTTGAACAGAGTATTTACCCCGGTCATGGCGGTGAACGGGTATTTCGCCAGCTCTTTCACCAGCCCTGGAATATCGCGCGGGTTGGTGATCAGCACGTTTTGACCGCCGAGCTCAATAAACAGCAGGCAGTTCATGGTCAGTGCAAAAATGTGGTACAGCGGCAGCGCCGTAATGACCAGCTCTTTGCCGGGATGCAGCAACGGCCCGTAGGTTGCGTTGACCTGCTCCAGGTTCGCCAGCATGTTGCGGTGGGTCAGCATTGCGCCTTTCGCCACGCCGGTGGTACCACCGGTATACTGCAGGAACGCGAGATCTTCTGAGACCACTTCCGGCTTGACGTACTGCATCCGATAGCCCGCATGCAGCGCCCTGCGGAAGGAGATAGCGTCCGGCAGGTGATATTTTGGCACCAGACGTTTGACGTATTTGACGACAAAGTTAACCAGCGTGCCTTTGGCGGTAGAGAGCTGGTCCCCCATGCGCGTCAGGATGACGTGTTTCACCTGGGTTTTGTCGACCACTTTTTCCAGCGTATGGGCAAAGTTGGACACAATGACAATCGCGACCGCGCCGCTGTCGTTAAGCTGATGCTCCAGCTCGCGCGGGGTGTACAGCGGGTTGACGTTGACGACAATCATCCCGGCACGCAGGATACCGAACAGCGCCACCGGGTATTGCAGCAGGTTTGGCATCATCAGCGCGACGCGGTCCCCTTTTTGCAGCCCCAGCCCTTCCTGAAGATACGCCGCAAACGCCCGGCTGCGCTCCTCCAGCTTACGGAACGTCATCACCTCGCCCATATTCACGAATGCGGGCTGGTCCGCGTAGCGCCTTACCGAGTGTTCAAATAATTCCACCAGGGATTGATAACGGTCAGGATTGATCTCAGCAGGAACATCTGCGGGATAACGGTTAAGCCAAACCTTCTTCAATGCATCACCTCTGAAATGAGTGTTCGTCGTCATCACAACCCCGATAATAAACAGTTTATTAACATTATATTAACTCAGCGTACCAGTTTATTAATTGTTCAGATTTAAGGTTGCGAAGCGCGTCACTCTTTTTTTTCGTTTTATCCGTAAAAAAACAGAGACAGCGGCTGAGCCGCTGTCTCTTTTCTAACAATAACAGTAAGTTACTCAGTAACGATCGTCTGTACCTGTGCAGGTCCCGGGTTATACCAGCCCCAGCCCGGGTAGCCGTAACGATAAGGATGCGGACCCCACATCCACGGATCGATCGGCTGAGGCGGCATGATCACCTGCTGTGCTAACCGCCAGCGCTTATATCCGTTGACCTGCATGGTCATAAATTTATACGGCGTGCTGCCGATTTTGCCCTGTACGGCGCCGGTAATCGGCCCGACAACGGTCACCAGCTGTCCGCGAAAATCGACCGGATCGAGGAAACCACTCACGTCCGCGTAGATACGCCCGCGAGAGGCCTCGCCCAGTACAGGCCGCGCGCCGCTGTCCAGCGGAACGGTTGCGATCTCCAGGCGGGTTTTCCCCTGCTGGTTTTGTACGTCTATCACCTTACCGCCAAAGCGCGCTTCCTGGCCGACGTACAGCTCAGGGGCATTCATCACCCGAACCAGATCCTGCTGTGGCGTCGGGCTGGTGCCCTTAATCGCATCAGGAACGGAAACGCATCCGCTCAGTGCTATGGCAACTGCGCCTGCCATAATAAGGCGTACTACTTTAGTCTGGACCGCCATGATGCGACTCCTTTTTCTCAGTTCCTGTTACTGAGATTCACTCGCGGCCCGGAAGTTTCTTCCACGCAACGGTGTTTCGCAAATAAACCGGCTCCGCGTGTTCAACGGCCACGGTTTTGCCTGCTGCGAGCAGCTGGCTGGCAATCGGAAGCATATCTTCCGCAGCCGGCAGAAGCATGTTGCCGTCCACCAGCGTCAACCCGGTGTCGTTCGCCATCTCAGGCCACGCTGGCCAGCCGGTGCCGACGGTTGCCCACTCGCCTGACAGCTGCTTCAGTCGTTCAGTGATCGCTTCCGGCTTAAGCACGGCTTCCGTCTCTTCACCGTGCCACACGCCCTGCTCGTCGCGGGTGTATTCGGCCCAGTAAACTTCGCCCATGCGGGCATCAATCGCGGCCAGCACGCGCGTTGCCCCGGTCATGCGCCATGCTCCCTGCGCCATGGTGGCGAGGGTAGAGACGCCGATCATCGGCAGTTCGGCGCCCAGCGCCAGCCCCTGCGCAATGCCAATCCCGATACGTACGCCCGTAAAGCTTCCGGGGCCACGGCCAAAGGCCAGCGCGTCGAGGTCGGTTAAGGAGGTGTTGCCCTGGGTTAAAATGGCTTTTACCAGGGGCAGAATGCGTTGGGTGTGTTCCCGGGGGCACTCTTCGAAATGGGCAGAAACAGCACCGTCGTTCAACAGAGCGACAGAGCAAGCCTCTGTCGCGGTATCAATAGCCAGAATTCGCATCAGTCGTCGCGCTCTCGCAAGGGTCAGTCACAAAATGGCGCGCATCTTAGCATACTCCGGGGTAAATTACTCCGCCGTTGGATTTGCCAGGAAACGCACCGCGCGTTTTATGTCCCGCGTCCGCGGCGCGGGCGGCAGGCTTGCAAGGAAGGTTGCCCCGTAAGGACGCATCACCAGCCGGTTATCGCAGATGACCAGCACGCCCCGATCGGTGACGTCACGGATTAGGCGCCCTACCCCTTGCTTAAGGGTAATGACCGCATCCGGGAGCTGAACCTCGTCAAACGGATCGCCGCCGCGCAGGCGGCAGTCTTCCATCCTCGCCTTGAGCAGCGGATCGTCCGGGGAGGTAAACGGAAGCTTATCAATGATCACCAGCGAGAGCGTATCGCCGCGCACGTCCACCCCTTCCCAGAAGCTGCTGGTGGCTACCAGCAGGGCATTTCCGGCGCTGACAAACTGCTGGAGCAGCTGGCCTTTGCTGGTTTCGCCCTGCAGCAGCACCGGCAGCGTCATGGTGGCTCGGAACTGCTCGGCGAGGTCGCGCATCATAGCGTGAGAGGTGCAGAGCATAAAACAGCGGCCGTTGTTGGCCTCGATCATCGGTTTTAACATCGCGGCCAGATGGCGCGCCGCACCCGGCTGGTTCGGCAGCGGCAGATTACGGGGAACACAGAGCAGCGCCTGCTTTTCGTAATCGAACGGGCTGGGCAGGAGCAAGGATTCCGCCTGCTCAATGCCGAGACGCTCGGTGAAGTGATGCAGATCGTCATTCACCGACAGGGTTGCCGAGGTGAAGATCCAGCTTCCCGGCTTTTGCGCCATCACCTCTTTAAATTTATCCGCCACCGTCAGCGGCGTGAGCGCCAGCGTGAAATGCCGCGAAGTGCATTCATACCAGTAGCTGTACCCCGGCTGATTGATCTCTTTAAGCCGTTTGAGCCGCCCGCGATACAGCGTGGCGCGCTCGAAGGCCGCGTCCAGCAGGGCGGAACGTCCAAGCGACAGTTTCGCCACGTCGTAGCAGAGTTCAAGGGCATCATCGAGCAGCAGCAGCGCGCGCTGGATGTTTTTGTCCGCCAGCAGCTCGCGCAGGTTGCCGCGATAGCCCGGCTCGCCGAGCTGTAAACGGAAATCCTGCGCGCTCTGCGCCAGGCGGTCGGCGCACTTCTGCAGCTGCTGGGTATCTTTGAGTTCGGTCCGGTAGGCAATGGTGAAATCTTTCGCCAGATCCTGCAGCTGGCGGCTGGAAAGCGACTGACCAAAGTACTGGCTGGCGATGTCCGGAAGCTGGTGGGCCTCGTCGAAGATCATCACGTCCGCCTCCGGAATCAGCTCGCCGAAACCGCTATCCTTGACGACCATATCCGCGAGGAACAGATGGTGGTTCACTACCACCACATCCGCATCCATCGCCGTTTTGCGCGCTTTCACCACGAAGCAGTCTTTATACAGCGGACAGTCGCTGCCGAGACAGTTGTCGTTAGTGCTGGTCACCAGCGGCCAGGCCGGGGAATCTTCCGGCACGCTCGCGCAGGTGCTGATATCGCCCTCTTCCGTCTGGTTCGCCCAGGCGCGAAGAATAATGACGTCGCTCAGGGTTTGCACCGGCAGGTCGCCGCCCGCCAGCGCCTGCTGCTCAAGACGTTCCAGGCAGAGATAATTAGAGCGTCCCTTCAGCAGGGCCAGACGGCCTTTGTATTTCAGCGCCTTGGCCACCGTGGGCAAATCGCGGCTGTAGAGCTGATCCTGCAGCGCCTTCGATCCGGTGGAAATGATCACCTTCTTTTTCGCCCGCAGCGCCGGAGCAAGGTAAGCATACGTTTTACCCGTGCCGGTTCCGGCTTCGACCACCAGCGGCTGAGCCTTATCGATGGCGCGTGCAACGGCATGCGCCATCTGGCGCTGGGGTTCACGGGGTTTGAAGCCGGGAATAGCCTGCGCTAATTGACCTTCAGGGGAAAAATCGTCTGCCACGGTGCTCTCTCACTGTATTTTTGCACAGGGATTATGTCAGCCCATCCTCTCCTGTGCCACCCCAAATAGTGACGACACGAGAACAATATGGCAGTCTTGCCGCCTGACGACGAAAAATAACGAGGAAACGTTTATGACAATTGTGCGCATTGATGCCGAAGCCCGCTGGTCTGATGTGGTTATCCATAACCAGACGCTCTACTACACCGGCGTACCGGCTAACCTGGATGCGGATGCGTTCGAGCAAACGGCTAACACTCTGGCGCAGATTGATGCCGTGCTGGAAAAACAGGGCAGCGACAAATCCCGCATTCTGGATGCGACGATTTTCCTGGCAAACAAAGATGATTTCGCGGCAATGAATAAAGCCTGGGATGCGTGGGTTGTGGCGGGTCACGCGCCTGTACGCTGCACCGTACAGGCCACGCTGATGAAGCCGGAATACAAGGTAGAGATTAAGATTATCGCGGCGGTTTAAGCCCGATTACTCTTCATCTTCATCCTCGAAACGCGCCACGATCCGCTCGCCGGTATGCGTGGCGCGCAGTTCTTCCGCCACCTGGGAAATCGCCTGTCCGCTGCTCATCCCCTGGGACATCAGTTCCTGAATTCGCTCAACCGCTTTCTGCTGCTGTTCATGGCTCAGAGAAGGTAAACCTGCAAACATCGTCAACTCCTGCTAAATTATTCGCGCTAATTATTTCACGCTGCCCGGTAGTATGCCACACATGAACATGCGCTTCCCCACTGTTATTACTCTGCCCTGGCGAACAGACGCCGCTGAATACTGGTTTGCCCGCCTGAGCCATCTTCCGTTTGCGATGCTGCTGCACTCCGGTCATGCGGACCACCCCTACAGCCGCTTCGACATTCTGGTGGCCGATCCGCTAAAGACGCTGACCACCGATGACCTGTACTTAACTGGCGATCCGCTGGCGCAGCTTCAGCAAGCCATTAACGCGCTGGGCCTATCCGCTACGCCAAACCAGGACCTTCCCTTTCAGGGGGGCGCGCTGGGCCTGTTTGGCTACGATCTGGGTCGCCGTTTCGAAGCGCTGCCCGAGCATACGCAGGCTGATATTCCCCTGCCCGACATGGCCGTGGGGCTGTACGACTGGGCGTTAATTGTCGATCACCAGAAAAAAACGGTTTCCCTGCTGAGCCATCGTGACGTGCAGGCGCGTCTGGCGTGGCTTGAATCGCAGCAGCCTGCACCGGCACAGACGTTCACATTGACCTCCGGCTGGCGCTCAAATATGAGTGCAGCGGAGTATGCCGAAAAATTCGCTCGCGTTCAGGCGTACCTGCATAGCGGCGACTGCTATCAGGTTAACCTCGCCCAGCGTTTCCAGGCGACGTATCAGGGGGACGAGTGGCAGGCGTTTTCCCGTCTTAACGCCAGCAATAAGGCGCCGTTTAGCGCGTTTGTGCGTCTGGAACAGGGTGCAATACTCAGTCTTTCACCCGAGCGATTTATTCATCTGGCCGAGGGCACGATTCAAACCCGTCCTATTAAAGGCACCTTGCCACGTCTTGCCGATCCCGACGCCGATCGCCAGCAGGCGGAAAAACTTGCCGCCTCGCCGAAAGACCGCGCCGAGAACCTGATGATTGTGGATCTGATGCGTAACGACATCGGCCGCGTCGCCGAACCGGGCAGCGTGCGCGTGCCGGAACTGTTTGTCGTCGAGCCTTTCCCGGCAGTGCATCATCTGGTCAGCACCATAACCGCGCGTCTTCCCGCCTCTCGCACCGCCTGCGATCTGCTCCGCGCCGCGTTTCCGGGTGGCTCCATCACCGGCGCGCCCAAAATTCGCGCCATGGAAATCATCGACGAACTGGAACCGCACCGCCGCAACGCCTGGTGCGGCAGCATCGGCTATATCAGCCTGTGCGGCGCCATGGATACCAGCATCACCATTCGCACGCTAACCGCCTGCAGCGGAAATCTCTACTGTTCGGCCGGGGGCGGTATTGTTGCCGACAGCCAGGTCGACGCGGAATATCAGGAAACCTTTGATAAAGTTAACCGTATCCTGAAACAACTGGAGTAATCACGGGTGGAAAAAGAGAACCTGACGCTGGATGATTTTTTATCTCGCTTTCAGCTACTAAGACCGCAGGTCAACCGCGAGGCGCTGAATCAGCGTCAGGCGGCCGTGCTGATCCCGGTCGTGCGTCGCGCGCAGCCGGGCCTGCTGCTCACCCAGCGTTCTCCCCATTTACGCAAGCACGCGGGTCAGGTCGCCTTTCCTGGCGGCGCAGTAGACAGCTCCGACGCCTCGCTGATTGCCGCCGCGCTGCGTGAAGCGCAGGAAGAAGTTGCCATTCCGCCTGAGACGGTGGAGGTCATTGGCGTGCTGCCACCCGTAGATAGCGTCACCGGTTTTCAGGTCACGCCGGTGGTAGGTATTATCCCGCCGGACCTGCAGTATCACGCCAGCGTCGATGAAGTCTCTGCAGTGTTTGAAATGCCGCTTGAAGAGGCGCTCCGGCTAAGCCGTTATCATCCGCTGGATATTCATCGACGAGGGCATGACCATCGGGTCTGGTTGTCCTGGTATCAGCATTATTTTGTCTGGGGCATGACGGCGGGCATTATTCGTGAACTGGCGTTGCAAATCGGCCTGAAGCCTTGACTATACTTTACATTCCATCCTTTTTCGCAGGTTTGCGATCCGCGTCGCGCTATTAGCAAAACCCATCGTCAACCATTAGTTTAATTCATGTGAATAGTTAAGCCGAGGTCGGTGTTCCCTCTTACACTATGCGCAGTTATAACATCGTTACTGGAACCCCGGTAACCCTGTCAGGAGTGTGAAAGTGATTAGTATATTCGACATGTTCAAAGTGGGAATTGGCCCTTCGTCTTCCCATACTGTTGGCCCGATGAAGGCCGGTAAACAGTTCGTCGATGATCTGGTCGAAAAAGGATTACTGGAAAGCGTTACCCGTGTCGCCGTGGATGTTTACGGCTCGCTGTCATTAACGGGTAAAGGCCACCACACCGATATCGCCATTATTATGGGTCTGGCAGGCAATATGCCGGATACCGTTGATATTGATGCCATCCCGGCATTCATCCGCGACGTGGAAACACGCGGCCGCCTGCTGCTGGCAAACGGCCAGCAGGAAGTCGATTTCCCGCAGGATGACGGCATGCGTTTCCGTAGCGACAACCTGCCGCTGCATGAAAACGGCATGACCATTCACGCTTACAGCGGTGAAAAAGAGATTTACAGCAAAACGTACTACTCCATCGGCGGTGGCTTCATCGTGGATGAAGAGCATTTTGGCAAAGATAGCGTCGGCGACGTCAGCGTACCGTACCCGTTCAAATCGGCTACCGAGATGCTGGGCTACTGCAAAGAGACCGGTCTTTCACTGTCCGGCATGGTGATGCAGAACGAACTGGCCCTGCACAGCAAGAAAGAGATTGAAGACTATTTTGCCAACGTCTGGCAAACCATGCGCGCCTGTATCGACCGCGGGATGAACACCGAAGGCGTTCTGCCGGGTCCACTACGCGTGCCGCGTCGTGCCTCCGCCCTGCGCCGTATGCTGGTGACCACGGACAAGTTTTCCAACGACCCGATGAACGTGGTCGACTGGGTAAACATGTTTGCCTTGGCGGTTAACGAAGAAAACGCCGCCGGTGGACGCGTCGTGACGGCGCCAACTAACGGCGCGTGCGGTATCGTTCCGGCAGTGCTGGCGTATTACGATCACTTTATTGAGCCCGTGACGCCTGATATCTACATTCGCTATTTCCTGGCGGCAGGTGCCATCGGTGCGCTGTACAAAATGAATGCCTCCATCTCCGGCGCTGAAGTAGGCTGTCAGGGTGAAGTCGGCGTGGCCTGCTCCATGGCGGCGGCGGGTCTGGCAGAGCTGCTGGGCGCAAGCCCTGAGCAGGTCTGCGTGGCGGCTGAAATCGGTATGGAGCATAACCTCGGTCTGACCTGCGATCCGGTCGCGGGCCAGGTGCAGGTACCGTGCATCGAGCGTAACGCAATTGCTTCCGTGAAAGCCATCAACGCCTCACGTATGGCGATGCGCCGTACCAGCGAACCTCGCGTATCGCTGGATAAGGTGATTGAAACCATGTACGAAACCGGTAAAGACATGAACGCGAAATACCGCGAGACGTCCCGTGGTGGCCTGGCCATTAAGGTGCAGTGCGACTAATACTGCTTTTCGCCCATCTGCAACGGATGGGCGAATTTCCCTCTTCTTTCTCGTCTCCTTCTGCTTTCCCCACTACACTTTCACTGTTGCGTCCGGCTTTTGTGGCTGGTGGCTTATCAGGCGACCGTTCATGCAAACTGCACAAACGATCATTAAAAACTATCGCCGAAAACGCGTTATCGTCTGTGTCACGGTTGCGCTCCTCACGCTCATCCTGACGTTAGGCATTCGCTTTATTTCGCAGCGCAATGTTAACCAACAGCGGATCCTCGATTTTACCAGCCACACCGTTCGCGCCCTTGATAACGTCCTGCTTTCTTTAGAGAACCGCCGCAGCGTGCTGCAGCCCCTGGTGGGGCAGCCCTGCCCGCAGGCGCACCTCGCGCTGCGAAAGCAGGCAGCCATTTTGCAGACGGTACGCTCCATCGCCCTGATTAAAGACGGTATTCTGTACTGCTCGAGTATTTTCGGCAGCCGCAATGTGCCCGTTCGCGACTTCCTGAAAGAATTACCCGCCAGCACAGCGAAGCTGATTTTATCGAGCGACCAGTGGCTGCTTAAGGGTAGCCCGATATTGATCCAGTGGTATCCTGTTTCTCAGGACGGTGAAGCAGGCGTCATCGAGATCATTAATATCGATCTGATCGCCAAAATGATTCTGGAGCCCCAGCGCCCGCTCATCAATGACGTGGCGCTGACCGTCGGCGATCGCTTTCTGCGCTATGGACAACGCGTCAGCGACAGCCTGACGTTTGATAAGGAAGGCTCGCTTTTCCAGCAATCATCAACCCGAAATCCTTTCACCATTACGGTCAGCGGGCCAGGCCCTGGAGAGTTAGCCTTAAAAAGCCTGCCAGCCCAGCTGCCTCTCGGGCTTATGCTGAGCCTGCTGCTGGGCTATCTCGCCTGGCTGGCAACGGCAAACCGGATGAGCTTCACGTGGGAGATCGATATGGGGATTGCGGGCCGGGAATTTGAGCTTTTCTGCCAGCCGCTGGTGAATGCCCGTACCCAGGCGTGCACTGGCGTGGAGATCCTGCTGCGCTGGAATAATCCGCGTCAGGGATGGATCTCTCCGGAAGTGTTTATTCCTCTGGCAGAAGAACATAACCTGATTGTCCCCCTGACCCGCTATGTGATCGCCGAAACGGTGCGCCAGATAGGCTACTTTCCCGCCAGCGCCGGTTTTCACATCGGCATTAACGTCGCTGCCAGCCATTTCCGTAACGCGGTGTTGATACAGGACCTGAACCGTCTATGGTTCAGCGCCAGTCCGCGCCAGCAGCTGGTGATTGAGCTAACGGAACGGGATGCGCTGCTGGATGCGGATTATCGCATCGTGCGCGAACTGCATCGCAAAGGGGTGAAGCTCGCTATCGACGATTTTGGCACCGGTAACAGCTCTCTCTCCTGGCTTGAGAAGCTGCACCCGGACGTGCTGAAAATCGACCAGTCCTTCATCACCGCCATTGGTACAGACGCCGTGAATTCAACGGTGACGGATATGATTATTGCGCTGGGCCAGCGGCTGAATATTGAACTGGTTGCTGAAGGGGTCGAGACAGAGGAGCAGGCGCGCTATTTGCGCCGCCATGGCGTGCCTGTTCTGCAGGGCTTTTTCTATGCGCGGCCGATGCCGCTACGGGATTTTCCTAAGTGGCTGGCGGGAAGCGCGTCCCCGCCAGCGCATCATAACGGGCACATCGTGCCCTTAATGCCGCTGCGCTAAGCCGGCTTACTCATCTTCGTCGTGGGCAGATTGTTCTTTAACAATACGCACCATATCAACGCGATAGTCGTTGGCTTCAACGATCGTAATGTGCAGCGGCGAAAGCTCGATCACATCTCCAACGCGCGGGATTTGCCCGTTAACCGCGATAACCAGACCGGCAACGGTCGCGATGTCTTCTTCATCGTTGATGACGTTTTCCAGCCCCAGCGTATGCGAGAGCGCGTGCAGGTCGGTGGTACCTTTAACCAGCCAGCCTTCACCGTCAGCAACGATCTCTGGCGTTTCGTCTTCATCCGGGAATTCACCGGCAATCGCTTCCAGCACGTCCAGCGGCGTGACCAGCCCCTGCACCACGCCAAACTCGTTGGTGACGATAACAAAGCTACCGCGAGCGCGGCGCAGCACCCCGAGAAGGTTGATCGGATCCAGCGTTTCCGGTACGACAATCGCAGGCGATGCGGCAGCAACGGCTTCCACGTTGACGCCCTCTTCCAGGGCCACCAGCATCTCTTTCGCCCGCACGACGCCGATGATCTCATCCAGCTCGCCGCGACAAACCGGGAACAGGCTGTGCGGTGAAGAGAGCAGCTGCTGGCGAATTTCATCCACGCTCAGGTTAGCATCGACCCAGCTGATTTCACCGCGCGGCGTCATGATGCCGCGCAGCGAACGGGAGGCCAGAGAGAGCACGCCGTTAATCATGTAGCGTTCCTGTTCCACAAACGCCCCTTCAGGCACCGGAACCGGGTTGTGGTTTTCGGAATCAGACTGAACGTTCACCTGACGGCGACCGCCCATCAGGCGCAGAATGGCATCTGCGGTACGGGCGCGCAGCGGCTGATTCGACTGCTGCTTAATAAAGTTACGACGCGCAATCTGGTTGAACAGCTCGATCAGGATCGAGAAGCCAATCGCGGCGTAAAGGTAGCCTTTTGGAATATGGAAGCCAAAACCTTCCGCCACCAGGCTCAGACCGATCATCAGCAGGAAGCTCAGACACAGCACGACCACCGTCGGATGCTGGTTGACGAAGCGCGTCAGAGGCTTTGAGGCCAGCAGCATGACCGCCATTGCAATAACGACAGCCGCCATCATTACCGGCAGATGGTTCACCATGCCGACCGCCGTGATCACCGCATCCAGCGAGAAGACGGCATCAAGCACCACAATCTGCAGCACCACCACCCAGAAGCTGGCATAGCCTTTACCGTGCCCATCATCGTGCTGACGGTTTTCCAGCCGCTCGTGTAGCTCCGTCGTCGCTTTGAAAAGCAGGAATATCCCCCCGATCAGCATGATTAAATCACGCCCTGAGAAGGTGTAATCCATGACGGAGAACAGCGGTTTGGTCAACGTGACCATCCAGGAGATGACGGAGAGCAGCCCCAGTCGCATGACCAGCGCCAGCGAGAGACCAATCAGACGCGCTTTATCACGCTGTTTTGGCGGCAGTTTGTCCGCAAGGATGGCGATAAACACCAGGTTATCAATGCCGAGAACAATCTCGAGCACTACCAGCGTGAGCAATCCCACCCAGATTGACGGGTCCATTAAGAATTCCATGACAAGCTCCTGCTAAAGGAATGACGAAACGGTGCCCCACTCAACGTGGGCAAAACAGAGGTAGACAGAGTCGATACGTGGCGAGGATCGCCGGTGAATAAGGCGCGAAATGGCCTGGCAGATGACTGACGTCGGTGACGGTCCATATAGTGGGCTGTAGCCCTATACTCCTGAACAATTAAACGGAGGCTAAACATATCAGAGACAATGTGTTTTTAGCAAAGATTTACGTTCCTTTGCAAAGTTCTGTAACACAGCGGCTTTACTCTACGGATAAATCTCTAACGCGAGGCTAAATTACGGATCTTCATCACATAAATTATTTTTTCACTATCTAAAATAATTCGCGGAAGTCTTAGTTTTTTTGAACTCTAACCCTTATCTGAATCGATTCGGTTCGCCAATACGATTCTCAGTACGGCTGCCTGGCAGACGTATTAATGATAATAAAAGGAGGTAGCAAGTGACCATTGCTATTGTCATAGGCACACATGGTTGGGCTGCTGAGCAGCTACTCAAAACGGCAGAGATGCTGTTGGGCGAGCAGGAAAACGTCGGCTGGATCGATTTCGTTCCCGGTGAAAACGCCGAGACGCTGATAGAGAAATACAACGCTCAACTCGCGAAGCTGGATACAAGCAAAGGCGTGCTGTTTCTCGTTGATACATGGGGCGGCAGCCCGTTCAATGCCGCCAGCCGCATTGTCGTCGATAAAGAGCACTATGAAGTTGTCGCCGGGGTCAATATTCCCATGCTGGTGGAAACCCTAATGGCGCGAGACGACAATCCGTCCTTCGATGAGCTGGTTGCGCTGGCCGTTGAAACCGGTCGCGAAGGGGTAAAAGCCCTGAAAGCACAGCCGGTTGAAAAACCTGCCCCTGCGCCTGCTGCGACACCAAAAGCAGCTGCACCGGCAAAACCAATGGGCCCGAACGATTACATGGTGATCGGCCTTGCGCGTATTGATGACCGCTTAATCCACGGTCAGGTTGCCACGCGCTGGACCAAAGAGACCAATGTTCGACGCATCATCGTGGTCAGCGACGAAGTGGCCGCTGATACCGTACGTAAAACCCTTCTGACTCAGGTTGCTCCTCCTGGCGTTACCGCGCACGTCGTGGATGTCGCCAAGATGATTCGCGTTTACAACAACCCGAAATACGCGGGCGAACGCGTGATGCTCCTGTTCACTAACCCGACAGACGTTGAGCGCATTGTTGAAGGCGGCGTGAAAATCACCTCCGTTAACATTGGTGGTATGGCATTCCGTCAGGGCAAAACGCAGGTCAACAACGCCATTTCAGTCGATGCGAAAGATATCGAAGCATTCAACAAGCTGAATGCGCGCGGTATTGAGCTGGAAGCCCGTAAGGTTTCCACGGACCAGAAACTGAAAATGATGGATTTGATCGGCAAAGTTGGGAAATAAGCCCGCGCCGGTTTTTCACATAATGCTTATGTAATAGGAGAAGTACAATGGAGATTACCACTCTTCAGATTGTGCTGGTGTTCGTGGTCGCATGTATTGCGGGTATGGAATCCGTACTTGATGAATTTCAGTTTCACCGTCCTCTGGTGGCCTGTACGCTGATTGGGGCCGTTCTGGGTGACATGAAAACCGGTATCATCATCGGTGGTACCCTGGAAATGATCGCCCTGGGCTGGATGAACATCGGTGCGGCTGTTGCGCCCGATGCCGCGCTGGCCTCTATCATTTCTACCGTTCTGGTTATTGCCGGTCACCAGAGTATTGGTGCAGGTATCGCCCTGGCGATCCCGCTGGCAGCCGCAGGCCAGGTGCTGACTATCATCGTTCGTACTATCACCGTTGCCTTCCAGCACGCGGCGGATAAGGCGGCCGAAAACGGCAACCTCACGGCACTGTCGTGGATCCACGTTTCATCCCTGTTCCTGCAGGCGATGCGTATCGCGATCCCGGCGGTTATCGTGGCGATCTCTGTCGGTACCAGCGAAGTGCAGAGCATGCTGAACGCCATTCCTGAAGTGGTCACCGGCGGTCTGAATATCGCGGGCGGTATGATCGTGGTCGTCGGTTATGCGATGGTCATCAACATGATGCGCGCAGGCTACCTGATGCCGTTCTTCTACCTCGGCTTCGTGACAGCTGCCTTCACCAACTTCAACCTGGTTGCACTCGGTGTTATTGGTGCGGTAATGGCAATTCTCTACATCCAGCTCAGCCCGAAATATAACCGCGTCGCGGGTGCCCCAGCGCAGGCTGCTGGTAACAACGATCTCGATAACGAACTGGACTAACAGGTGAGCGAAATGGTTGATATGACAAAAACTACCACCGAGAAAAAACTCACTCCGGGTGATATTCGTGGCGTGTTCATCCGTTCTAACCTGTTTCAGGGTTCATGGAACTTCGAACGTATGCAGGCGCTCGGCTTCTGCTTCTCCATGGTTCCGGCGATCAAACGCCTGTATCCGGAAAACAACGAAGCGCGCCGTCAGGCGATCAAGCGTCACCTGGAATTCTTTAACACTCATCCTTACGTTGCGGCTCCGGTTCTGGGCGTAACGCTGGCGATGGAAGAACAGCGTGCAAACGGCGCAGAGATCGACGATGGTGCCATCAACGGTATTAAAGTCGGCCTGATGGGTCCGCTGGCCGGTGTCGGTGACCCTATCTTCTGGGGTACCGTGCGTCCGGTCTTCGCAGCGCTGGGGGCAGGTATCGCGATGAGCGGCAGCCTGCTTGGCCCACTGCTGTTCTTCATCCTGTTTAACGCCGTGCGTCTGCTGACCCGTTACTACGGTGTGGCCTACGGCTACCGTAAAGGGGTGGACATCGTTAAGGACATGGGCGGCGGCTTCCTGCAGAAACTGACTGAGGGGGCGTCAATCCTGGGCCTGTTTGTCATGGGAGCACTGGTTAACAAGTGGACGCACGTGAACATCCCGCTGGTGGTATCGACCATCACCGGTCAGGATGGTCAGACCCGCGTCACCACCGTGCAGACGATTCTGGATCAGCTGATGCCGGGCCTGGTGCCGCTGCTGTTAACCTTCGCCTGCATGTGGCTGCTGCGTAAGAAAGTGAACCCGCTGTGGATTATCGTTGGCTTCTTCATCATCGGTATCGCGGGCTACGCTGTCGGCCTGCTGGGTCTCTAAGTTTCAACGCTATTGGCCGGGGGCTTGCCCCCGGTTTTTTTTATCTGGAGGATGAATGACTGTCACGGACATCGTACTGGTTCTATTTATTGCTGCCCTTCTGGCTTACGCGATCTATGACGAGTTCATCATGCCGTGCCGTCACGGCGAGACGCTGCTCTCCCTTCCCCTTCTGCGACGCGGGCGCGTGGATGCGTTTATCTTCGCGGGTCTCATCGTTATTCTTATTTACAATAACGTCACCAGCCATGGTGCAATATTAACCACATGGTTATTATGTGCGCTGGCATTAATGGCTGTTTATCTGTTCTGGATCCGTACGCCGAAAATCATTTTTAAATCACGCGGATTTTTCTTCGCCAATGTATGGATAGAATATAACCGTATTAAAGAGATGAATTTGTCGGAAGACGGCGTGCTGGTGATGCAATTAGAACAACGCCGCCTGCTTATTCGGGTGAAGAATATTGACGACCTGGAAAAGATATACAATTTACTCCTGAAAACTCAATAGCTTAGATATATAGCAACGGCTATATTCTGCGTTTGTCTTGCGCAAGAAATATAGCCGTTGCTATATCCCATTCGTTAATTTGATCTCTATTTGTTAACGATATCTTCACGCTTAAAGACAAATGAAAATCGTTATCAACAAACGTTTTAAATAATGCCTCCTCATTGTTGTTTTATATTCTCAAAATATGTTAAGGTTGCGCCCGTCGTTGGGGAGTAGCCGATTTCCTGTTTACAGGAAATGTACGTGTCAACATACTCGTTGAAAAACGTGGCGCGTACGGATCGCTTACTGCACATCTTATGTGCATTGGGATCAGGCGAGACCATAGATACATCAACTGCTGTTTACTGGGGGCAGTGATGTGTCATATGGATATCCCCGGTCTGGACGCTGTTATGAATATCTCCGCTACGATCCTCCTCGCTTTTGGCATGTCCATGGACGCATTTGCTGCATCCATCGGAAAAGGCGCCACGCTTCACAAACCTAAATTCTCAGAAGCCCTCCGTACCGGCCTGATTTTTGGTGCGATCGAAACGCTGACCCCGCTTATCGGCTGGGGACTTGGCATGCTCGCCAGCCAGTTCGTGCTGGAGTGGAACCACTGGATTGCCTTCGTCCTGCTGGTGTTCCTCGGAGGCCGAATGGTCATTGAAGGTTTTCGCGGCGGTGATGAAGATGACGAGGAGCCGCAGCAGCGCCACGGATTCTGGCTACTGGTCACCACGGCAATTGCCACCAGCCTTGATGCGATGGCCGTCGGTGTCGGTCTGGCATTCCTGCAGGTCAATATTATCGCCACCGCGCTGGCCATTGGCTGTGCAACCCTGATTATGTCCACGCTGGGCATGATGGTCGGACGGTTTATCGGCCCGTTGTTGGGTAAACGCGCAGAGATCCTGGGCGGGATTGTGCTCATTGGCATTGGTGCCCAGATCCTCTGGGCACACTTCGCCGGTTAATCTTCGCGCTGCCAGACGTGGATGCTGAAATCCGTCTGGCAGTGAAATATTGTGTGTGCAGCTAACGTTCCCCATACTTCCGGTTTTGCCCGCCATGCGAACGGCGTCATCTGCAGCAACGCGGTGGCCTCTTCCCCTGTGAGCGACATATCATACGCCACGGTTTGCTCCTGCTTCAGGCTAAAACCGGCCAGCTGTTCAGAATGAGGGGCATGCAGACGTACTTCGTCGTAGATCAGACCTTTCAGCTCCATCAGATGGCGCGGGCCCGGCGTCACGGTGATAACCCATCCGCCCGGTTTCACCACGCGAGCCAGTTCTTCCGCTTTGCAGGGCGCGTAAATGCGGATAACAGCATCCATGCTGGCATCATCAAACGGCAGTCGGTGGCTGGATGCCACGCAGAACATCACGTCCGCGTAACGCTTTGCCGCCGCACGAATGGCCACTTTCGACACGTCCAGACCGAATGTGTTTAGACCCTTATCACGGGCAACCTCTGCAAATCGTGCGGTGTAGTACCCTTCCCCACAGCCGATATCCAGCACGGCGGTGGCTGAAGCAGGCAGTATGTCATTCACCATATGCGCGACGGCCTCCCGCAGCGGCAGATAGTGCCCGGCATCAAGAAACGCGCGACGCGCCTGCATCATCTCTGCACTGTCGCCTGGATCGCGGGAACGCTTATGCTGCACCGGCAAAAGATTCACATAGCCTTCTTTTGCCATATCAAACTGATGCCCCTGCGGACAGGTATAACTTTTATCTGAGTGCGTCAGGGGCGCGTGGCAAAGAGGACAGCTGAAGGACATGGTGACTCCGGAGCATAATCAAAGGGCGAAGTGTACCGCTATTCGCCCTGGTTATAAACGCCCGGTTAACGCATAACGATTAGGTGATCGGAACCCGCCGGTAGCCCGTCAGGTTTCACATTTTCCAGACGCAGCACGTTACCCATAATTTCACTGAAGACAGGCGCGGAGACGGCCCCGCCGTAGTAGGCGCCATTTTGCGGATCGTTAATGACCACCACCAGGGCAAATCGCGGATCGCTGGCAGGCGCAACGCCGGCAGTATAGGCGACGTATTTATCGACGTACTTCCCGCTATCGTCAATTTTCTTCGCCGTACCGGTTTTCACCGCCACCCGGTAATCACGAACGGCCGCCTTCACGCCCCCGCCGCCGGGCAGCGCGACGCTCTCCATCATGTGCTCCACCTCGTGCGCAATCTCTTCCGGCATGACGCGGTGCCCGATAACGGGTGGATCGATACGCGTAATCGAAAGAGGTCGCTCGAGCCCGAAGCCGCCAATCGTGGCGTAGACGTGAGCCAGCTGGAGCGGCGTTACCATCAACCCGTAGCCGAAGGCAAAGGTCGCCCGGTCGAGCTGGCTCCAGTATTTACGCTGGGGCAGCAGCCCCGCGCTCTCCCCCGTTAAGCCAAGCCCCGTATTCGTACCAAAACCAAAGTTTCGATAGGTATCAATAAGGTGCTGGACAGGCATCGCCAGCGAAAGTCGGGACACGCCGGTGTCGCTCGATTTTTGCAGGATCCCGGTCATCGTCAGTTCAGGATAATAGCCCACATCGCGGATACGATGCCCGTCCAGGGTATACGGATGAGTGTCAATCACGCTGTCGGGCTGAACCAGACCCTGCTGCAGGGCCGTCATCAGCACCAGCGGCTTGACGGTCGAACCGGGCTCGAACGTATCGCTGATCGCGCGGTTGCGAAAATCATTTATCGTCGCACCTTCCCGATTATTGGGATTGAAATCCGGATAGCTCGCCATCGCGAGTATTTCCCCGGTTGGGATATTAATGAGCACCGAAGCACCCGACTCGGCCTTATTCCAGGCCACGGCATTATCAAGCGCATCTTCAGTAATGGTCTGCAGCCGCTCGTCAATACTCAACTGAATGTTATGCGCTGGCGAGGGTGCCACTTCCGTCAGGTTTTCAACCACGCGACCGTAGCGATCTTCCCTTACCTGCCGAACTCCGGCCTTGCCGGTCAGCTGCGCGTTAAAGCTTTTTTCCACGCCTTCAATGCCCTGCCCGTCAATATTGGTGAAGCCAATCAGGTTCGCTGCCACATGGCCTGCAGGATAAAAACGGCGGGATTCATCGCGTAAATTGATGCCGGGCAGATTCAGCTTATCGATCCACTTTGCCTGTGCGGGATCGACCTGGCGGGCAAGATAAATAAAACGCCCCTGCGGGTTGGCGTTAATTCGCGCCGAGAGTGTGCCCAGGGAGAGATGCAGCGCATTTGCCAACGCCTGCCAGCGTTCATCAACGCCAACGCCTCCTTTTGCCAGCACCGTTTTAGGATCGGCCCAAACGGCCTGGACAGGCACGCTCACCGCCAGGGGTCGACCTGCGCGATCCATTATCATGCCGCGCGGCGCATCAATCGTCAGCTGGCGGAGGGATCGCATATCTTCCTGCTTTACCAGATTGTCAGGCTTGATGATTTGCAGCCAGGCAACACGGCCCAGCAAAAAAGCCAGACTACAAAAAATCGCTAAGCAGAGCAGTGCAAAACGCGCCGGAGTGAAATTGCCAGCGGTCGTAATCATTTTCTTCTTCACCTGAACCCCAGGACTGTAAAACAACGCCCTGATTTAACGGGAAAAGATGCGTTATGGGTGGCAAAACAGTGCTACTAACCTCGCAGCTTTGCAACAAGTTACTAACAAGACCGCGAATGGTAATATTTTGAAAGATAAGGGACATAAAAAAGCCCCGCGGTATGCGAGGCTTTATGTCTGAGAGTGAAGTGCTAAGCGCTTCAGTCAGCAGCGGTTCGATCAGATAGCAGTTACGTTAACTGCAGCTGGGCCTTTCTGGCCGTCCTGAATTTCGAACTCAACGTTCTGGCCTTCAGCCAGAGTTTTGAAGCCGTTACCCTGGATTGCAGAGAAGTGTACGAACACGTCTTTGCTGCCGTCAGCAGGAGTAATGAAACCAAAACCTTTAGACTCGTTGAACCACTTAACTTGACCTTTAATCTTTGCCATTTTGCAAAATTCCTTAGAGTGTTTTCTTAGCCCGCAGGCATTAACTGAGATAAAACTGAGACATTACTGCATGAGGCACTAATATAAGGTTCGGCAGAGAAGCGGTATTCAACGACAACGTGTTTACTCAGGACTTCTTTACTGAAAATGCCACACATAAACAGAACTGTACCTCGTTTGACCCAAAACGTGTTATCACACACTATGTTTAATATGGCAAGCCATTTTTAAACATGTCTCGATCCGCCGCACAAATTCGAACAGTGCCTGTCAGGTTTTGCACAATTATGCGCATCATGTACAGACAGCCCTGCTGCGTAACAAAGACCCAGCATTGCTTGCACAACCGCTGTAATCTAAGACTTTTTTAACATAGCTCAATCATTACGAACCGTCCAGCAACCGGGAAAAGAAATCTTACGTCTTGATTGAGTTAGAACAATTTGTGAAAACTTATGCTTAAATCATTGTAACGCGACCAAATTGTTTCAGAGAAAAAACACTGTTAAAAAACCACTTCCGTCTGTATTAAAATGCACCAGTTAATAAACAGCGTTATGCACCAAAATAATGAAATTTTTATGACTCTGCATCAAAAGAAGGCAAGCAAAACGTTTCGATAAAAATAAAACATTCCTGCGAGCGTTTACATCAGGAATATATGCAACAATTTAACGCTTCGTTTATAAGGATAAATATTCACCAATTTTCAGTATCCTGAAAGAATGATTAACTGGTGCTAAATTATCGAGCGCGTTAGTTAACTCCTGCACAGGTTCATCTAGCGCTTCATCTGCCAGTTCAAATACGCCCCAGTGGATGGGAAACGTCAGTGGACAGCCCAGCTGCTGCCACAATGCCACCGCAGATTGCGGATCCATATGATGGACAGCCATGAACCATCGTGGGGCATAGGCACCAATCGGTAAGGCGGCAGCATCTATCTGGCCCAGGCGTTCAGGAATCAACAGCAGCTCAGGTGAATAGCCGGTATCACCGCTGAACCAGAAACGGTGATGCCGTCCTTCCATCACCCAGCCGCACCACAAGGAACGATTGCGGTTCCATGGCGTGCGCATGCTCCAGTGCTGTGCCGGTACGGCGGTCAGCGTCATCCCCTGCCAGGTGAAACTCTGCCACCAGTCAAGCTCAACTACGCGTTTTGCTCCCCGACGACGAAACCAGTCGGCCAGACCCAGGGGAACAAAAACACTAACGTCGGGAAAGCGCTTGAGAATTCGGCGAATGGTCGTGTCATCAAGATGATCGTAATGATTATGGGAGATGACGACCGCATCAAGCTGATGAAGTTGCTCGACAGACAGTACGGGAGGCGTTTTGCGCTGTGGTCCCAGGAAAGGGAGCGGAGAAGCGCGCCGTGAAAACACCGGATCGGTAAGGATGATATTACCGTCCAGCTGCAGCAACACGCTCGCGTGTCCGAGCCACCACACCCCATCTCCATGAGGTTGCGTGAGCTCTACAGGTTGCCACCAATGTTGGATAAAATCTTCATAACCCAGCGCAGGTGGTTTCGGTAAACCGGCCTCTTTACGCGCTTTACGCCAACGGTCAATGTCGCCGGGTTGATGTCCGACAGGGAGGGTATTACGAAAACCGTTCGGGGTATGATGTTTCAGGGAGGGGTCATACCAGGGGTTTTTCCAGACCACAGCCACCTCCCAGGACAAAAAGATTAACGCTCAGCCACCAGGCGGATAAAGTCATCTTCGTCTTTGTTTTCTTCGACGACCGCGTCTTTCGGCGCGTCTTTCTCTTCCGGTTCGTTAGCCTCACACAAACGACGGAGCAGCGCATTCTGACGTTTTTGCTGATCGAGCAGCGCTTCAAGCAGTTCGATCTGCTCGTTAGTCCGGGAGCTGGCTCGGTTCACGAAAAACCAAATGACCAGACCCACGAGCAGAACAACCAAAGAAATCATCAGGGATGCTATATTCAGCAGCCCTGAATTCAGTAACTCACCCATTTCACCACCTCAATAAAAACGTCTATTTTACCACTGGCGCGAAGGAAGGAAATCACGTTGAGAAAAAATGTCTCTTACCACGGAATAAACTTGTTGATTGCGCAAACGCCGCTAAAAAACTGTACATCCTGATCGCACATCACATTGATCGTCTGCGTCCATAACACCACGCACGCTATCAGCACGATAACCAGAATCACCCAGCGTATTTTTTTCACTCCACACTCCGTCTTAAAACCTGATGTAGCGAGGTTATCACGCTTATCTTAAACAAGGACTAACTGTGCCTCTATCACGCTTTTTTTCAGAATCATGCACTTGTTTCATCACGTAAACACATTACGCTAGCATTACGATAACAACGATAAAAGAGGTAATGATGCGCTTTATTGTTCGAACAATTATTGTACTCGCCCTTGTCTGGATTGGCCTTCTGTTATCGGGCTATGGCGTGCTCGTGGGGAGCACCGAAAACGCAGCCGGGTTAGGCATTCAGTGTAAATATTTAACAGCACAAGGAATGAGCACAGCCCAGTATCTGCATACTGACAGCGGGATCGTTGGCTTAACCCACTGCCCTGTACTGCGTAAAACATCCGTCGTGATTGATAATGGCTAATCAGTCTGATTATGACGCAAAAAAACGCCGCATCAGATGCGGCGTTTTTTACGAAGAGGGATTAAAACGGGTATTCGTGATATCCCATCTGTGCAGAAATTTTACGTGCGGCAGTGTGCAGAATAGCCACATACTCATGCAAACGCTCTTCAGAGAAGCGTAAGGTTGGGAAGGAGATACTTAAGCCCGCAATCACCACGCCAAAGCGGTCAAACACCGGAACGCCTATGCAGCGCAGCCCCTCTTCCTGCTCTTCATTATCTTCGCCATACCCCTGCTGGCGTACGTGATCCAGCACCGTTAACAGTGCGTCTGTGCTGGTAATGGTTCGTGAGGTACTTTGCTTGTATTCAACGCCTTCGAGGATCTGCTTCACTTCCTTACGATCGCGCCACGCCAGCAGAACCTTACCAATCGCGGTACTGTAGAGCGGGTTGCGACGACCAATGCGCGAATACATGCGCAGATTGTACATGGAGTCGATTTTATGGATGTAAACAATGCTGTCTTCATCCAGCGCACCGAGATGGATGGTCTCTTTAGTCAGACGAGAGATTTCGCGCATCTGAATATCAGCGCTGCGGATCAGGTCAACATTTTGTAGCGCGCGGGCACCCAGTTCAAAGAGCTTCAGCGTCAGAGAATATTTTTCAGATTCGCCTTCCTGGGCGACATAGCCCAGCGACTTCATGGTTTGCAAAAAGCGATATACGGTGCTTTTAGACATCATCACGCGCTGCGACAACTCTGTAATACCTATTTCACGCTCTTCTCCCAGCGCCTGTAAGATGCCAAACACCTTCAGCACGGAAGAAACAGAATCTGGCTGTTTATCCAAATCCGCAATAGCCATTTACCACCTCATAGAGAGTGTTTTATAAAAATCAGAACCGGTTTTTATTATAAGTTCCCGTCATGTCACCTGCAATCAATCCGCGTTTACTTCGTTACAAATCTGCGACATATCGCGGCTGTAACAATGCTAAAATAGTTATCCTGAGAATAATTTCACGCTGAGCTTTTTTAATCTTAATGGAAAAGACCCTTTCCGATGGCCTGCCTTTACCCCAGCGGTATGGCGCGATAGCCACCATCATTATCGGTATCTCAATGGCCGTCCTTGACGGCGCAATCGCAAACGTCGCCCTGCCAACCATCGCCAGCGACCTGCACGCCTCTCCCGCCAGTTCGATATGGATCGTTAACGCCTATCAGATTGCGATTGTGGTTTCCCTGCTCTCGTTCTCTTTCCTGGGCGATATGTTCGGTTACCGTCGGGTGTATCAGTGCGGTCTGGTGGTTTTCACCTTCACGTCGTTGTTATGCGCCCTTTCAGATTCACTGCATACCCTGACGCTTGCCCGCATTGCGCAAGGTTTTGGCGGCGCGGCGCTCATGAGCGTAAACACGGCGTTGATCCGCTTAATTTATCCGCAACGCCATCTGGGGCGCGGCATGGGGATAAACTCGTTTATTGTCGCCGTCTCTTCCGCCGCCGGACCAACCATTGCGGCGGCGATCCTTTCCGTTGCGTCATGGCAATGGCTGTTCGCCATTAACGTGCCGCTGGGTATTGTCGCCATCTTCTTTGCCCTGCGCTTTCTACCCGCTAACGGTCCCAAAAGCACCATGCCGCGCTTCGACGTGGCGAGTGCGGTGATGAATGCCCTGACCTTTGGCCTGCTGATTACGGCGCTGAGCGGCTTTGCGCAGGGACAGTCCCTGATGCTTACCGGTGTGGAGCTTATCGCCCTGCTGGCGATCGGCTTCTTCTTTGTTCGCCGCCAGCTCACTCTCCCTGTGCCTTTACTGCCCGTTGACTTGCTGCGTATCCCCCTGTTTTCCCTCTCCATTTGCACGTCCGTCTGCTCGTTCTGCGCCCAAATGCTGGCCCTGGTTTCTCTGCCCTTCTTTCTGCAGAGCGTGGTCGGCCGTTCAGAAGTGGAGACCGGCCTGCTGTTAACCCCCTGGCCGCTGGCGACCATGGTGATGGCTCCGCTGGCAGGTTACTTAATTGAACGCGTCCATGCCGGTTTACTGGGAGCATTGGGGCTTGCGGTGATGGCGACAGGCCTTTTCGCGCTGGCTCTGCTACCGTCATCGCCAACCGATCTGGACATCATCTGGCGCATGATCCTGTGCGGCGCAGGGTTTGGCCTGTTCCAGTCCCCTAACAATCACACCATCATCACCTCCGCGCCGCGCCATCGCAGCGGAGGTGCCAGCGGCATGCTGGGAACCGCGCGCCTTCTGGGACAAAGCAGCGGAGCGGCGCTGGTCGCCCTGATGTTTAACCTCGCCGGGCAAAACGGCAACCATGTTGCGCTTCTCACCGCGGGAGCCCTTGCCTCGCTCGCGGCGGTCGTCAGCGGCCTGCGTGTGACCCAGCCCAGAGTTCAGGCATAAAAAAAGCCGGGCGGAGTGTTCTCCTGCCCGGCTTATTAAGGGTCTTAGCGTTACTTCAGGTATTCCCCACTGCGCAGCGCTTCGATACGTTTATCCAGCGGCGGGTGAGACATAAACAGCTCGCTCAGCGATTTGGACTTACCGTTAATGCAGAAGGCCATCATGCTGTTCGCTTCCTGCGGCTCATAGCTGGTTTTCAGGCGCTGCAGCGCGGCAATCATCTTCTCACGACCAACCAGCTTCGCCGAGCCGGCATCCGCGTGGAATTCACGGTGACGGGAGAACCACATGGTGATGATGCTGGCCAGAATACCAAAGACCAGTTCCAGAACCATTGAAACAGCGAAGTAGATCAGCGGGTTGCCGTTGCTCTCTTCACCTTCGTCACGGTTTCCGCCCATAAAGCCTGCCGCGATCTGCGCTAGAATACGGGAGATGAAGATTACGAAGGTGTTTACCACGCCCTGAATCAGGGTCATGGTCACCATGTCACCGTTGGCGATATGGCTGATTTCGTGGGCGATAACCGCTTCGGCTTCATCACGGCTCATGTTCTGCAGCAAGCCGGTGCTGACGGCCACCAGCGACGCATCGCGACGGGCGCCCGTGGCAAAAGCGTTGATGTCCGGGGCATGGTAAATCGCCACCTGCGGCATGGCGATCCCGGCCTGACGGGATTGCTGAGCCACCGTATTCATCAACCACTGTTCCATATCGTTACGCGGCTGTTCAATAACCTCACCACCCACCGATTTCAATGCCATCCACTTCGACATCAGCAGGGAGATGAACGAGCCACCAAAACCAAACAGCAGCGCCATAATCAACAGACCCTGAACGCTGCTCGACTGAATTCCTGTCAGGCTTAGCACGAGCCCGAAAACCACCATAACCGCCAGGTTGGTGAGCAGGAAGAGCGCGATTCGCATCATAATTTTCTTTTTACCTCAGTTTAACAAAACGCACTATGCGATTACCCACATCGTATGGGTATTGCGGCTATTTTCAAGCATCAGACGGGCGTAAGTCACCAGAAAGACACAACTTTACACAATTGGAAATCTGACTGACGGAAGGATGCAGAACAAAAAGAAACAGGCACAATTTCTTGTGCCTGTCAGGAGGTTATTTTGCCGGAGCGGGCTGTACGGCAGGTTTCTCTTTTTCCTGATTCGCCAGGTCGAGAGCGATATGCACCGTCTCGTCCAGATACGGATCCGGCTCCTGGTAATCTTTTGGCAGATCGTCCAGTTTCTTGAGCAGAGGCTTACCTTCGCGCTTGAAGCGATCGTTGATACGCGCCAGGCGAGTTGCATCGTCTTCGTTGTTCTCTTTCTCACGCTGTGCGTAATTCAGAGAAACAATATTCCGCTTATCTTTCAGGGCATTGAATCGTGCAATATCCTTCATGATGTACTGGAATTCCGGATCCTTCGCGATGCGGTCGTTATGCGCTTTCAGCAGTTCAGGGCCAAACTGGGTCATATCACCCGCCTTCACGTAAGTCGCGGCATTGATGCTGTCCCACGGCAACGCGTTATCTTCAAACTTCTCGCCGGTTTCCGTCTCCTGGGTGCCAGTCGGCATGATGATGTCCGGCGTGACGCCCTTACGCTGCGTACTGCCGCCGTTCACGCGGTAGAATTTCTGAATGGTGTACTGAACCGAGCCCAGCGCAGGCCATTCCGGACGCAGCATCTGATCGTAAATACGATTCAGAGAGCGGTACTGCTGAACGGTGCCTTTCCCGAAGGTTGGCTCACCGACGATCAGCGCGCGGCCATAGTCCTGCATTGCAGCGGCAAAGATCTCAGACGCGGAGGCACTGAAGCGGTCAACCAGGACCACCAGCGGGCCTTTGTAGTAGACCACACCGTCGTTGTCGGCATCTTCACGCACTTTACCGTTGTTATCGCGCACCTGAACCACCGGGCCAGATGGGATGAACAGGCCAGAGAGTGAAACCGCTTCCGTCAGCGCACCGCCGCCGTTACTACGCAAGTCGATGATGATGCTGCTAACGTTCTGCTTTTCAAGCTTCTGCAGCTGAACTTTCACATCGTCAGTCAGCCCCACGTAGAAGCCAGGAATATCCAGGACACCAACCTTCTCTTTACCCACGGTTTTCACCGACATTTTCACCGCGCGGTCTTCCAGACGGATACGCTCGCGGGTCAGGGTAACGATACGGGTTTTGGTGCCTTTACCGGCAGGCAGAATTTCCAGACGTACCTTGCTGCCTTTCGGACCTTTGATCAGCGCAACCACGTCATCGAGACGCCAGCCGATCACATCGACCATGTTCTGGCCGGTTTGTCCAACCCCCACAATGCGATCGCCTACGCTAATCGCTTTGCTTTTGGATGCCGGGCCACCCGCGACCATTGAATTGATCACCGTGTAATCATCGTCCATCTGCAGAACCGCGCCGATACCTTCCAGAGACAGGCTCATTTCGGTATTGAACTGCTCAGTGTTGCGCGGAGAGAGGTAGTTGGTGTGCGGATCGATTTCGTGCGCAAAGGCGGTCATCGCGAGTGAGAAAACATCCTCGCTGTTGGTCTGCGCCAGACGACGAATAGCAAATTTATAACGACGCGTCAGCGTGTCACGGATCTCTTTTTCGTCTTTGCCGGTCAGCTTAAGGCTCAGTTCGTCGTATTTAACTTTGCCGTCCCAAAGCGCATTCAACTCGGCTTCATCTTTTGGCCAGGGCGCTTTGCTGCGATCCAGATTAAAGGTGTCGTTGCCGGTGAAGTCCATTGGACGTTCCAGCACTTTCAGCGCGTACTGATAGCGTTCAAAACGACGCTTTTGCGACAGGTTGTAGAGATCGTAGAACAGATCCAGCTTGCCTGAACGCAACTCGTCACCCACCTCGGATTTGCGCTTAGCGAACTGCTCGACATCGCTGGCGAGCAAAACGTTATGGCTGTAATCCAGCAAGTTCAGATAGCGGTCAAAGATTTTGGCCGAAAAGGCCTGATCGAGATCGAACTGACGATAGTGCGAGCGGGTAAAACGTGAGGTCACGCGCTCGCTCACCGTCGCGTGCTGCGTCTCTTCCTTGAGTACCGGAATTTGATCAACACGCGTGATATCGTCCACTGCAAAAGCGTGACCTGTTATAGCAAACAGACCCGCCAGCGCGGTGAGCTTAAAAAAAGTGTTCATGCCAGGCTTGGCCTCCGTTTCAGAACAACAAGTGTTCTGCGCGTACAATCATTGACATACCAGAAGTCAGCTGTACACGAACGCCATCTTTGGTGATTTCCAGTACGGTGGCGTCCATAGCATTGTTACCCGCTTTTACCTTCAGCGCCTGACCCACGCTCAGGGCGTTAATGTCAGAAACCGGCGTATGGCGCGGCTCTTCACGAGGGGCACGCGGGGCTTTTGCTGCTGGTTTGTCTGCACGCGGTTTGCGATCGTTATTATCGTTACGGCGCGGCGCAGGGCGCGGTTTACGCTCACGACGAGGCGCTTCTTCCTGGCCGTTTGCCGCGGCGGCTTCGCGTTTTTTCGCCTGCTGTTCTGCACGTTGTGCCTGAACGCGTGCTTTGGCTTCTTCAAGCTGCTTGCGCGCGTGCTCAACGTGCTGCTCGTCCAGCTCACCGCAAGGGTTGCCGTCGAGGTCCACGCGGGTAGCGCCTGGTTTGATACCGTACAGGTAACGCCAGCTTGAAGTATAAAGACGTAAGGCGGAACGCAGCTGAGTTTTGCTGAGGTTCATTTCCCCTTCAACACGCGCCACCAGATCCTGAAAAATACCGACTTTCAGGGGACGAGCTTCACCTTCCGCGCTGAAGCACTGCGGGAAACGCTCGGCCAGAAATGCGATAACTTCTTTACTGCTATTCAACTTAGGTTGATTTTCCATGAAATTTCCTGATTACAACGGACGTTGCCAACAAGCGCAGGCATGAACAGGCGTCATTATAATGACGCTATCAGTAAATGCTACGTTATCCGTTGATTATCCTGCGACGCTCGCAAAGAATTTTTGATAATCGGTTGCAGCGAGTACGTTTTCCAGATTCGCCACCAGCTCGCGCAGCCCCTGTTCGTCCTCGGTTGTAAAGCGACTGAAGACCGTACTGTCGATATCCAGAACGCCAATAATCTGATTTTTGACCACCAGCGGCAAAACGATTTCAGAATTACTGGCAGCATCACAGGCAATGTGTCCGTCAAACGCATGGACATCTTCCACACGCTGGACCTGATTCTCTGCCACCGCCGTGCCGCATACGCCACGCCCTACCGGAATACGCACGCAGGCCAGTTTGCCCTGGAAAGGACCGAGCACCAGCGTTTCACCTTCCAGAAGGTAAAAGCCGGCCCAGTTTACGTCAGAGAGACGTTCAAACAGCAATGCGCTAGTATTTGCCAGAGTGGCTAAGAAGCTGGTCTCACCCGCCATCAATGCCTTAAAATCGCGGTTCAGATCCGCGTAGAATTCTGTTTTGTTCATTATTCAATCACTTAGTTGTCTTACAAATTTACCGCATAGCCTATTAAAATAAGCATTAAATGCGCTCATGCTCAAGATGAATCCGTTCATGAGTTATTATAACTTTCAACAATACTTATTTGTCTGCAGCTGATGGCCTTAAAAACAACCAAAATTACGCCGACGAGAAAGATAACTGTCCATACGGTAAGCGAAGCTTTGCCTCGTGCACATTATCAGCGTTGCCCCCAGTGCGATACGCTTTTTATGTTGCCGAAGATGAAATCGCACCAAAGTGCCTTTTGTCCTCGCTGCGACGCTAAAATTCGCGATGGTCGCGACTGGTCGTTGACCCGCCTCGCCGCCATGGCCGTCACCATGCTGCTGCTGATGCCCTTCGCCTGGAGCGAACCGCTGCTGAAACTCTACCTGCTTGGCGTGCGCATTGACGCCAACGTGCTGCAGGGTATCTGGCAGATGACCCGTCAGGGCGATCCCATCACCGCCGCCATGGTGCTGTTCTGCACCGTTGGCGCGCCGCTGGTGCTGGTCGCCGCCATTGCCTATCTTTGGTTTGGCAATATTCTCGGCATGAACCTTCGCCCGGTGCTGCTGATGCTGGATAAACTCAAAGAGTGGGTGATGCTGGATATTTATCTGGTCGGCGTGGGCGTTGCGTCAATAAAGGTACAGGACTATGCCTTTTTGCAGCCCGGCATCGGACTCTTTGCCTTCATCTGTCTGGTATTGCTGAGCATCCTGACGCTGATACACCTGAACGTTGAGCAGCTCTGGGAGCGATTTTACCCGCAGCGCCCCGCCACCCGTCCCGATGAAAATCTGCGCGTCTGTCTGGGTTGCCACTATACCGGGTTACCCGACCCGCGCGGACGCTGCCCGCGGTGCCACATTCCATTAAGGCTGCGTCGAAATAACAGCCTGCAAAAATGCTGGGCGGCGCTGATCGCCTCCCTGGTGTTTCTGATCCCCGCCAATATGCTGCCTATTTCCATCATTTACGTGAATGGCGGACGACAGGAGGATACTATCCTCTCCGGGATAATCTCCCTTGCGCACAGCAATGTCGGGGTGGCGGCGATCGTTTTTATTGCCAGTATTCTGGTTCCCTTTACCAAAGTGGTGGTGATGATTACCCTGCTCATCAGCATTCACTTAAAGTGTGAACAAGGCTTACGAACCCGCATTCTGCTTCTGCGATTCGTCACCTGGATTGGCCGCTGGTCAATGTTAGATTTGTTCGTAATTTCGCTGATGATGTCTCTCATCAATCGCGACCAGTTACTTGCTTTTACAATGGGACCCGCGGCTTTTTATTTCGGCTCTGCGGTGATATTGACTATTCTTGCTGTGGAATGGCTGGATAGCCGCTTACTTTGGGATGCACATGAGTCAGGAAACCCCCGCTTCGCCGACTGAAGCGAGAATTAAAACAAAACGCCGCATTTCGCCATTCTGGTTGCTGCCCGTCATCGCCCTGATGATTGCAGGCTGGCTTATCTGGACGAGCTATGAAGATCGCGGTAGCACCGTCACCATTGATTTCCAGACCGCCGACGGCATCGTCGCCGGGCGAACCCCCGTTCGCTTCCAGGGGGTTGAAGTGGGTACGGTTCAGGACATCTCTCTTGGAAAAGGGCTGAACAAGATTCAGGTGCGGGTCAGTATTAAATCTGACATGCAGGATGCCCTGCGCAGCGAAACGCAGTTCTGGCTGGTGACGCCAAAAGCCTCGCTGGCCGGTGTGTCCGGTCTGGATGCGCTCGTCGGCGGTAACTATATCGGCATGATGCCCGGCAAAGGTGAGCCGCAGGATCACTTTGTTGCTCTGGATACGCAGCCCAAATACCGCCTCAATAACGGCGATTTGATGATTCATCTCCAGGCGCCGGATCTCGGTTCCCTGAACAGCGGCTCCCTGGTCTATTTCCGTAAGATCCCGGTTGGCCGCGTGTATGACTACGCGATTAACCCGAATAAACAGGGCGTCACCATTGACGTGCTGATCGAGCGTCGCTTCACCAATCTGGTGAAAAAAGGCAGCCGCTTCTGGAACGTGTCCGGCGTGGACGCGGATCTCAGCCTGAGCGGTGCGAAAGTGAAGCTGGAGAGTCTGGCCGCACTGGTTAATGGTGCCATTGCCTTTGACTCGCCGGAAAACTCAAGCCCTGCCACCGCTGATGATTCATTTGGATTGTACGCTGACCTGGCGCACAGCCAGCGCGGCGTGATCGTCAAACTCGCCCTGCCCGATGCTAAAGGGCTAAAAGCGGGTTCAACACCGCTGATGTATCAGGGATTGCAGGTTGGTCAGCTCACCAAAATGACCCTCAACCCGGGCGGCTCGGTCACCGGCGAAATGACGGTCGACCCGAGCGTGGTCGATCTCCTGCGCGAGAAAACGCGTATCGAAATGCGCAGTCCAAAGCTCTCTCTGAACGATGCCAGCCTCAGCACGCTGTTGACCGGCAATACGTTTGAGCTCATCCCCGGCGAAGGTGAACCCAGCAATAGCTTCGTGATTGCCCCGGCTGATAAAGCCCTGCTGCAAAAGCCGGGCGTAGTGACGGTCACGCTGAATGCGCCAGAAAGTTACGGTATCGAAGCCGGACAGCCGTTAATTTTACACGGCGTGCAGGTTGGTCAGGTGCTGGAGCGTAAGCTCTCCGCGAATGGCGTGACTTTCTCGGTCGCCATCGATCCGCAATACAGCGACCTGGTGCATGGCGACAGCAAATTCGTGGTGAACAGTCGCGTCGACGTGAAGGTGGGTCTGGACGGCGTGGAGTTCCTCGGCGCCAGCGCCAGCGAATGGGTTAACGGCGGTATCCGCATTTTGCCGGGGAATAAAGGCCCCGTGCGCGACAGCTATCCGCTGTATGCCAACCTGGAGAAAGCGGTTGAAAACAGCCTGAGCGATCTTCCTACTACCACGCTGACCTTAAGCGCCGAGACGCTGCCGGACGTACAGGCGGGTTCCGTGGTGCTGTATCGCAAGTTTGAAGTCGGGGAAGTGATCACCGTTCGCCCGCGTGCGGACGCGTTCGATATCGAACTGCATATCAAGCCGGAGTACCGCAAGCTGCTGACGCCAAACAGCGTCTTCTGGGCCGAAGGCGGCGCGAAAGTTCAGCTTAACGGTAACGGGCTAACCGTACAGGCCTCTCCGCTGTCACGCGCGCTGCGGGGGGCGATTAGCTTCGATAACCTCAGCGGTGCGGGCGCGAATCTGCGTAAAGGCGATAAGCGTATTCTCTTCCCGTCCGAGACCGCCGCCCGCGCGGTGGGTGGGCAGATTACCCTGCACGCCTTTGATGCCGGCAAGCTGGCGGAAGGCATGCCAATCCGCTATCTGGGCATTGATATCGGGCAGATCCAGAAGCTGACGCTGATCACCTCGCGCAACGAGGTGCAGGCCACTGCCGTGCTCTACCCGGAATATGTGCAGACCTTCGCCCGCACCGGCTCTCGCTTCTCGGTGGTCACGCCGCAGATCTCGGCCGCTGGCGTTGAGCACCTCGACACCATTTTGCAGCCGTACATCAACGTTGAGCCAGGCCAGGGCAATGCCCGCCGTGATTTCGAGCTGCAGGAAGCCACGATCACCGACTCGCGCTACCTTGGCGGCCTGAGCATCGTGGTGGAAGTGCCGGAAGCGGGTTCGCTGAACATCGGCACTCCTGTACTATTCCGCGGTATTGAAGTGGGTACGGTCACGGGCCTGACGCTCGGTACGCTCTCCGACCGAGTCATGGTGGCATTACGTATTAGCGAACGTTACCAGCACCTGGTTCGAAATAACTCGGTATTCTGGCTGGCATCCGGCTATTCGCTGGACTTTGGCCTGACGGGAGGCGTGGTAAAAACCGGCACCTTCAACCAGTTCATTCGCGGCGGTATCGCGTTTGCCACGCCGCCGGGAACGCCGCTGGCGCCAAAAGCGCAGCCGGGTAAACACTTCCTGCTGCTCGAGAGCGAACCGAAAGAGTGGCGCGAATGGGGAACCGCCCTGCCGCGTTAATCTGACAGGCTCCGGTGTCAACGCACCGGAGCCTTTATGCTACACTGCGCACCTGAATTTTTCCCTGTGGTGTGCCCGTGGCTCAAAACTCCGTATTTCTTCCTGAACAATTCCTGGCGCAAATGCGCGAGGCGCTTCCTTCTCACCTGTCGTTAGACGATTTTATCGCCGCCTGCCAGCGTCCGTTACGCCGGAGTATTCGCGTCAACACGCTGAAAATCAGCGTCGATGATTTTCTGGCGCTGGTCGCTCCGTACGGCTGGCAGCTTACGCCGGTACCGTGGTGCGCTGAGGGGTTCTGGATAGAACGCGATGACGAAGCTTCACTGCCGCTGGGCAGTACCGCTGAACATCTGAGCGGTCTGTTCTATATTCAGGAAGCCAGCTCGATGCTGCCGGTTGCCGCCCTGTTTGCCGATGGCAATTCGCCAGAGCGCGTAATGGATGTTGCCGCCGCGCCCGGCTCAAAAACCACCCAAATTGCCGCCCGTATGGGTAATCAAGGGGCGATCCTCGCCAACGAGTTTTCCGCCAGCCGCGTGAAGGTGTTGCATGCCAACATCAGCCGCTGCGGTATTCATAATGTTGCCCTGACGCACTTCGACGGACGCGTGTTTGGCGCCGCCCTGCCGGAAGCCTTCGACGCCATTCTGCTGGACGCCCCCTGCTCAGGCGAAGGGGTGGTGCGTAAAGATCCCGATGCGTTAAAAAACTGGTCAGTTGAGAGCAACCTTGAGATCGCGGCCACGCAGCGAGAGCTGATCGACAGCGCATTCCATGCCCTGCGCCCCGGCGGCACGCTGGTTTATTCGACGTGCACCTTAAACCGCGATGAGAACGAAGATGTCTGCCTGTGGCTGCAAGCGCAATATCCGGATGCGGTCGAGTTTCTGCCGCTCGACGATCTGTTCGCCTCAGCACAGGAGGCTGTCACCCCGGAGGGGTTCCTCCATGTTTTCCCGCAGATTTACGACTGCGAAGGGTTCTTTGTGGCGCGTCTGCGTAAAACGCAGGCGGTGGCTCCCCTGCCCGCACCTAAATTCAAGGTCGGTAACTTCCCGTTTTCCCCCCTTAAAGGTCGAGAAACCGCACAGCTTGAAGCCGCCGCTAAAAAAGCGGGACTGGTCTGGGATGAGAGCCTGCGCCCCTGGATGCGTGATAAAGAGATATGGCTGTTCCCGGCACAGATCGAGCCGCTCATCGGAAAGGTCCGTTTTTCCCGAATCGGGATCCGCCTGGCGGAAGTGCATAATAAAGGGTATCGCTGGCAGCATGAGGCCGTAATCGCCCTTGCCGGACGCGAGAATACCTTTGCCCTGACGCATCAGGAAGCCGAAGAGTGGTACCGTGGTCGCGATGTCTATCCGGAGAGCACGCCATCAGGCGATGAAGTGATTGTGACGTATCAGGGATACCCGCTGGGCCTGGCAAAAAAGGTCGGCTCAAGGCTGAAAAACAGCTATCCACGCGAGCTGGTTCGGGACGGTCGGCTGTTTACCGGTAACGATCGCACGGATTGATAAAAAGCGCATTTTTTTACTGGCGATTTTGCTCTCTTTGTCTACGATCAAAAATGGGTGGCCACACTGGTCATACCAGATTTTTGACAACCGACCCGGAGAGCACTATGACGAAAACCAGCGTGCGTATTGGCGCTTTTGAGATCGACGACGCAGAGCTGCGCGGCGAAGCACAAGGCGATCGAACGTTAAGTATTCCCTGCAAATCCGACCCGGATTTGTGCATGCAGCTTGATGCATGGGATGCAGACACCAGCGTCCCGGCAATACTTGATGGCGAACATTCAGTCCTTTACCGTGAGCATTACGATAGTAAAACCGATGCCTGGGTCATGCGTCTTGCCTGACCTAAAGAGAACCCGCCCGAAGGCGGGTTATTTATTACTGCAGCTGCGCCAGCGTAAAGTAACCGTCAAATACGGCACCCGTATCAATGTAGTGGAGATTGTCAAAATCATACCTTCTGTCGACGGGCGTATGTCCGAACCAGAAATGATCCGCGCCGCTGATGCCCTCTCCTTTACCCACCATAAACCCCATCAACCGATCGCGGTTCCATAAGACGCGCTGGTCACTGACCGGTTTTTGCCAGCGGTATTCCGCGGCCGGATAATCAGCATGGGCAATCACATTAAGACCGTTCGCACAGGTTATCTCGATGACATGCGGTAAGTCGCGACAGGCGTCGAGCAACGACAGCGCAAGCTGTTGCCGATCGCGTTCAAGATGCGAAAACCACATTCCGCCATTCATCATCCAGAGAGAAAAATCGTTATTATCCAGACCGTCGAGCGCCATTTGCTCATGGTTTCCCCGCACGGCACGAAACCATTTTTCATTAATTAACTGCAGGCATTTAACGCTATCAGGGCCACGATCGATCATATCCCCGACAGAAATAAGTAAATCCTCATACGGATTAAAATGACGGCGTTTAAGTTCATCCATAAGCCACTGGTAGCAACCGTGTATATCGCTGACAACCCAGACGTGACGCCACATTCCACCTTCAATTCGCTGATACATAGCACCTCCTTTAAACAGTATAGCTGCCGCAGAAAAGTCGACGGACAGGCGTGGTCATCACGAAATCAAACAAACGGTAAACCAAACAGAAATAAAGATCCTCGCGCTATTAATCCCCTTTTCCTGGCTCTTTAGAATAAGGGCAGAAAAAAAAGAGGGGTCTTCACGTGTCTAATACGCACCTGCATAACGATGTTTTCTATCCGCATCGCACAAATATTATTTCCGAGCTGGTGAACGGCAAACGCATTCCGGGGCCGATCTGGCGCAAACGCGAATATCGCCTGAAGTTCCTGTTACGTTCGCTGGTGTTCTGGTCTTCTACACATCGCATGCTGGAAACCCTTTCGGGTCGCGACGATTTTGACAGGCTGCTGGCCTCTCAAATTACATTGCCGAGCAAGACCCACCGGCAGTACCTGATGCGCGGCCTGACGGCTAACGATCGCGCCGACGCTATCGTTAACCATTATTACTGGATTGACCGCCTGAAAGAGAGCGGTCTCGCCCAGGCCCTGACCAGCCCGCAGGAACAAGCCGTTGCGCAGTTCCATGCAAAAGACGGTGTAACCTATACGGTCAATGCGTCCTCTGCTGGGAAAGCCGAGCGTGAAGGCGAAAGCACGCTGTGGCTACGCGACAACGAGGACACGCTGCTGGCCAGCCTGACCTTTAGCGTCGCGCGCAGCAACGGTCAGCAAGTCATGGTGATTGGCGGGCTTCAGGGACCCCGCCGCTGCGTATCGCGAGACGTCATTAAACAGGCCACCCGCGCCTGTCATGGTCTTTTCCCCAAACGGGTGTTGATGGAAGTCCTCTTCCAGCTGGCTGCGCAGTCATCCGTCCGGGCGATTTTTGCCGTCAGCGATGAGGGTCACGTTTTCCGCGCGTTGCGGTATCGCCTGAGCAAAGGTCGCCATTTCCATGCCAGCTACGATGAATTTTGGGCATCGCTGGACGGTAAAAAGCTCTCGGCCTTCTGCTGGCAGCTGCCGCTACAGATGGAGCGTAAATCGCTTGAAGAGATCGCCAGTAAAAAACGTGCCGAATACCGCCGTCGCTTTGAGCTGCTCGATGAAATAGAGGTATCCGTTAAGTCCCACTTTTAGCCTGGCTGGCGTCTTCGCTCACTGCGTAGTGGATGCAATCTATTTATAGGATGAATAATAAAGCAGTGTACTATTGCGCAGGGCGAGTGCGCTCAGTTAGCATTGCGCGAAATGATACCGGCGAATGCGTTGGGAAAAGCGCAATGTGGGCGCAAAAATGAGGGACTTCGGTAATGATCTATGACTGCTTCTTATATTACGATGAAGATATGCTTCTCGAAATCAGGCTGAACACGCTAGCGGACGTTGTCGATCGCTTCGTTATCGTTGAGTCAACGCATACCTTTACCGGTAAAAAGAGGCAGCTGCATTTTGACATTAATAAATACCGTCAGTTTAAAGATAAAATTATCTACGTTGTGCATGATAAAGAACCGATTACGAAAGCCGCTGAAGAATCACATCCGGCCCGAGAGGTGATCCCGGGTTTGCCAGAGGGAATGGTAGTGGATGCGTGGGCAAATGAAGCCGCGCAGAGGAATGCCATCATGCAGGGTTTGTCCCATGCCAGCGATGATGATTTGATTTTAGTTTCCGATGTGGACGAGATATTTTCACCTCAGGTAGTAGCATCGATAAACCCCAAAAAGCTCTGCACTACTATTTATCAGAATTTTTATAATTATCAGTTTAACCTGCAGGTTTTTAATACAGATAACACGCCAAGAAAATGTAAATTACCGAGAGCCACCCAGTATAAAAATCTCGTTAACTTCTTTGGCGGTGAACCTGAATCATTCAGGAATCTTAAACGCACCCGAAGTGTTAAAAACTGGTCCTGGCTAAAGTGGAACTGGTTCAAGATTAACAACCGCATCATTGAAAATGGTGGGTGGCATTTCTCATGGGTGATGACACCCGAGCGCATCTCAGAAAAAATGTCGACCATTTCCCATACTGAATACGATCTCCCTGAGTTTAACAACCCGGAACACATCATGAAGGTCATTAAAAACGCGGAAGATATCTGGGGGCGGGACAGGACGTTAATCAGGCAAGAGCTAACGGTTGAAAACTTCCCTGAGCACATTGTCCAACACAAAGACAAATTCAGCGCGTTCATTATTTAACTTAAGGGTTGCCCTTTCGCACGTCAGAAGGCGTTTGCTCAGCGGTCGCTCGGCCACAAAATTTTAACAAAGATCCCAAAAAAACCCTGGACGCACGCGGTCCTGAGTATGTTATGGTTTAGACAGGATATGGAAAGTTCGAGAAAGTTTCGGATGATGTCGAGTCAGCACCGAACAATGCTTTAAAAAACATACAGATAAAAAGAGACCGAATACGATTCCTGTTTCTGCCAGATCCAGTCTATTTTTGTTAAATATCAAGTAGTTAAGAACAAGAGCGAGCAAAAACCGGCCTGAAATAGCTGCAAATATATGCACTAAGTTTCAAATACTTATCACTTTTTTCGTGTGCGTTCGTGGTTTTATCGTGGATGCGCACACAGAATCCTTGTGTTATCAGTCCATCAAATTAGCATGCTGCCGTCTGCATGGTATGAACAACATGAGACACCGTAACTGCCCTTTGGACCGTTACGGTTCTTCAAATGAATAAAACATGTTTAAAAAATATTTGATAAAATATGGTATGTAATCCCCAAGTATATTGTTTTATTGCTTTTACTCTATCTCAGTATCGAATATCAAAGTTACCATTCCCCGCCAGGTTGACCCGGGTTCTTTTATCATCGTTTCTACACCCTTTTTTTTCACCTGAAAATCCAAGGTAGATCTACGATCAAATATAGCCTCTTTTGGTGGAGGGATAATATGTCCGCGACTGATGTTCGTCAGAGGAGTTTTTGATATCACACCACCTTCACCGATAAACCCAGGAAGACTCATTAGTAGTTCAAGCGGAACTACTTCATTTGTCTGTATATTCTTCAAACCACAATTTTGTCCTTGATTATGTTCACAAAGCATATTTATTTTGAAGCCAGTAGATGAAGTTAAGATAAATGGTACTTCTTTATGAAGTAAATCGGGAACATGACCACCATTAATCCACTGACTCCATCCTCTTTTAGGAGCAAGTTTAACCTGTTCACTCCCTGCAGGAAAGTCAACTTTAAAAGCATGTTCAACCTTTGCCTTAATAATAATACGAATTTCATCATTACCATCATAATCCTCAGCCCCTAACCCGATATAACCAGGTGTATTAACAACATCACCTACACGATACACCACTACACCTTCATATTGACCCGACCTTACTGAAAGAGGGGCTGGTGTTTTAAGGGTATAGCCAATACTTAAATCATCTATTAATACAGTTCCGCGATAAGGATATTCCTTATTAAGCATTCTATAGCAACTTAAAACCCTCTCAGGCACTCCCCATCCATGACTATACCAATACGGATAACCACCTCCCGTTCTAGGTGAACATCCACCTGATGGGGCCAGACCAGTGTGAGTCATAGCATCAATTAAACTCCCATCACTTTCATTTATTCTGTTATGACGAACACCGAAAAAAGCCCATCTGAACTCGGCAGTAATTTTTTTTTGCGGGTTATTGACATCCGTAAGTATTATTGATTTTGAAGTTCCATCAAGAGTTATATACGTATGTTTATTGATATCTTGCGAGTCAGTGTCGAAATTTTTGTAAGCTTTAAAACCTGGAACCACCACGCTAAACTCTCCTGGTAGACAGCTACTGGGGAAGAATTTACAAAACCCCGAAGTTGGTGTGGTATTTATAAATTCGTTGTTATTTGGTTTTGTGCTATCGGCCTTAAATTCTGTGGTAAGTATCACGTCAACAGCGAATGCAGTCTCAGCCATTGAGAGAATTACAAAAAATAATATAGCCCCAACTGCATCTTTCAGATTTATTTTCTTCATAAGTTATATTCCTAAGAATAACGTCCCCAATTACTAGATCATTTTTAGACTATACTATGCATCCTATGTCACTGGAGATCCACGTGCTATATTAGCTGATGCTATATCGTTACAATGTAAATTGCCCGCAAATATCATTTCGCTATGATTTTGTTTTTCAGGGTTAAGTCGAATCTCACATTTTTTCCCTGAAGTTTTTTCCACTGTGATCACAGGATTGTTTTGATGTAATTCGAGTGTGAAAAGCCCGTCTGACTCTGACAGTGTTCTTCCTGCATGGTTTACTATCTGAGCACCGCCTATCGGCTCGCCGTTCATATCGACCAGCCTACCTATGACGGTTACAGTTTTCATCACCCTTACCTCATGAGTACTTACACCACCACGTATATGATGAAAGTCGAGGTATTCAGGCTCTATTTTCAATGCAGGTGCATCGGTACCAGGGAAATCGAGCTGTACTACGCCAGGCTTCCAGGCATCCACAGGTATAAAGTTCCTGCCTGGTTTCAGTTTTGCACTTCCTGACCGATGCAGAGCAACAAGCTCAGCGCTATCGTCGTCGGATATTACATCGACAATCATGCCTCCGCCCTGATGATGTGCAGCCTCCTGAGTCATTACAGCTTTGCCTTTTCCGAAAGCCATCGTAGTGCCCGTGTTGAGACCGCCGGAAAGCTGACCATCAATGCTGGAGCGCTGTCCCCAGAAACTTCCTTCAACAAAAGGTGTTTTGAAACGGTTATACGTACTTAAACCCACGCCGTAGCGATCTGCCGTAAGCGTTCCGCTGGTCTCCCGAATTACGCTTTTTTCACCCCACTGCTGGCTCAGCGATGCTGAAGTATAAAGGTCTCGCGCACCGGAAGTATCCGTTCGGCTTCCCACACTGATGCTACCACTCCGCTTTTCACCACCGAGCGGAAAACTAAGGCTGAGACTCACCCCACGGTTACGCAACGAACTGCTTTCCTGATATGGACGGTCAAAACCCGATAATCTCCAGTTTACTGAGGTGCCTGAAATTGTTGCGCGTGAGCTATAGCCCACATCGACCCCTGGTCCGTGCCCGCTACTATGATGAGATATTCGTGCATTGACGTTGTTCGTACTGTCTAACCGCAGCGTGGCGGACAAAGTGCTGTTATGCTCCCTCTGAACCGAGACATGATGATTTGCCTGTCTAGTACCTGTCTGTCGATTCCAGCTCCGGCTATGCCCCAAGGCAATATTACCTTTGCTATGGGTAAACACAGTTTGCAGGTCTAATCCATGGCCCGTTTCTGAGCTATTCCAGACGTTTCCATAAAACTGAATAGTGTCAGATACCTGAAAATCAAGTGATGACCCGGCCTGAGCTTCTTTGCCCGTTTTCTGCAAAGCCAGCCCTACAGTTACTCGCGGATGCATTAAATAGTTCAGATTGACACCAGCTGCTGCTTCACCGGTCGCTACGGTATCATCATTATTTAATAACGTTCGTTGTTGTCCGGCAAACAAGTTATATCTCAAACGTTGTTCAGTGTTACGCCAACGCGCAGGTTTATTAATGGTTTCTGTTACGCGACTTGTTTCCCGGCCGTCTTCAAGAACACGAATTTCTACCTCGTATATTCCCGCAGGCAGTACCGTGGTGTTCAAAACCTGCATACCAGGCACAACAGGCTGGGCATTGATGAGTGAACCGTCGCGATAAATTTCCGCTACGCCTTCGCGATTGGCCGTCACATAAACCGGATAAAAGCTGGCAAACGATGTTTCTTTCAACAATGTATCACTACTACCAGCCATTACGCCCACCATAGTACTCACGCCTCCACCTCGCGTATTAGGCTGGTGCAAAAGTCCCTGGCTATCCGGTGTGAAGAGTCCACCGCGAACAAAATGTTGCTTGAACTCGCGTTGGGAATACAGGGAGGTCACTGCATATCTAGTTTCACTATTAACTCCACTGCTACGATCCAACTGATACTGACCCACCGTAGACCAGCTACCTGTCGCAGCTTCTGCGCCACCATTTATACCAAGCGCTGATTGATGGCGACTTCCATTTACACTCAATTGATTATTCAAAATAAAACCAGTGCTGCCATTTTCTGGCAAATTGAACCAGCGATCATTTTTCCCTGTCTGAGTTGCAGACGTAATGAGCACAAGTTTCGCATCACTAAGGTTGTAATCCACAGCCAATAATCCCTTAGGACAATGACTTTTGCACTGACCAAGAGCAACTGGAGTAGTAAAGGCTTTAAGCCATCGCTGTCTCTCAGACTCTGAAAAGGGGCTATCCCCTGGATCGGTAAAATGCACAATTTTTACCTGCTCAGTTTCCGTCAGCACTATCATTGCGTCACCAAGTAATTTTCCATCCAATACTACTCGGGCGGATACTGGTGCATTAAAAAAGTGCTCACGGAATTCCGCTGGCATATCTGCCGCCTGGTCGGATAGCGTGTGTTTAGCTTTTGCCTGAACTGAATGGCTAACAGAAATAGCTAATGCAAAACCGGTTACAAGCTGGAGAAATGGCGTCATTTAGTCATTGCTCAATAAATATAATAAAAAGGAGAGGAGACCCTCTCCAGAGAGATAATATTAAAACTTCCTTATGGGGTTGAAGGTACCGTATCGAAAATCATGGTTACAGGTCCCATATAAGTTCCTGCTTCAGGTCGCTGGCTGAGCGTACCGCTCTGACTAATCGCCATTGTGGCCGTTTGTTCGGTTGCGGCTAAAGTTTCGTTATAGAGTTCAATAGCAGTAGCTGAGCCTACAGGCAGGGTTCTGCCAGCCAGAGATACCTGAAGTGGTATTGCTGAATTACTTCCTGCTGAAGTAAGGACTGGAGCACTTGCCAGATATGCCTTAATACCGCCAGCAGTATTTTTCATTCGCAACTGTTTACCCGGGTCAGATTCAATTACAGACATGCTCGGTTCATCCCAGCGCATCATCTGTGGCCGTGCATCCCATCCATTGACAGGTGTTACGTAGAAGGTGTTATCAGGAATTACAGCTTCTACAGTAAAATCTACCTGCGGTGTTGAAGCATTTGCTGCAAAAGCAGTTGTCAAAATTGCGGCTGTCAGGCTGATTTTTTTTAAGTTCATCATTAAATATTTCTCCAAGTTAGGTAACGTTTCGTAAAACAGCTTATTTACCGCTGTTCAGGTTTTTTTTCTGATCTCCTTCGATCAGGGTGTACTGCCAGACTCTGTCTAGCGAACTACTACGCTTCAGGGTTTTGCCAGGTCTTAACTGGACAATCACACCGTTGTCGCAGCGCTTATAATCTCTGTCACAAGATTTCAGCCCTTCAATAATCACAGAAGCATTGCCATGGTTAGTAATAGAAAGTTGGTTTCCACTATTGGTAATGCGAGTATCAAAGCGCACTCTGTCTGGATGTACGGTTACGATGGTTCCGAAACCAGACATCACCGTAACGCCGGCATTAATTTCATCCTGATATTTTTTGGCATCAGTACTGCTGATACCGAATTCTTTGGTACTTTCAGGTACTACTGGTATATATCGCACTCTATAATAACGCTCTTTTTCACGTGAACCGGTAAACACCAGTCGATTAGTCTGCATTCCACCAGCAGGAATAATGAGTCTCGGCGGAGTTGAAATTAAGCCTGTACCTTGACCATTGATCATTGCTGATGCATCAAGATTTTTTTCATCAGCCTTACCTTGTGCATTGAAAACAATTTCATGAATGCTGATACGAACATAGGCAGTTGAGTCACCTGTATTATAAATACGCTTAGCCAGCGTATTTTTACCACTTTGCATATATTCATTAAGAGACCCCACATTTAGAACCGGGCCGGAAATTGCTGGCAGAGAATATGCCATAGCAATTAGAATAAGTATCTTTTTAAACATAATTCAATCCTGATTAGAGAATTATTCTTCGTCTCAGCATACTTACTTTAAAAAGACCCATGCGTAAAACGCAATATCTTTTTGAATGCAGCATACATTACAATCAATTGCTAGTTATGGCGTAAGTGACCATATCGTGACAAAAGCTCCATCTGGTTGTTGACCCCCAATTTTCTCATTGCTGTCTGTTTTTGAGTGCTAATCGTTTTAACACTACGATTTTTTTTCAATGCTATTTCTGAAACAGTCTTTCCGTTCATATAATCCTTAATAACAAGCTGTTCAGAGTTACTTAAGATCATAAAAACCTTTTCAGCTGTAGTCTTAAGACTATTACTTTCTAATGTTGTTGCCTTCCGATAAAACTCTTTAACATTTTCTTCAATCCAAGGTTCACCTCGCAATAGGTTATTAAGTGCCATTTCAAAGTGTTTTAATGGTGTTCCTTTCCACATGAATGATTTTGCACCCGCCTGTAAAAACTCTGTAGCATCGACTGGATTACTTCCCGAGGCAACCACCATCACAGAGACATCTTTATATTGTGAAATTCGTGCAATTGATAAACTTCCCATTTTTCTGGATGTAAAAGAATCATCATTAATGATTACAACACCTATACGTTCATTCTGCACTAAAATCTCATCAATGACACCTTCGGTTTTAAATAAATATATTTTGTTAAATTTATTCATTTTCTGAATAATTGTATAAAACCCAGCACTCATAATTTCGCACGCAGATACAACAGCAATGCCTGATTTTCCCTTCTTATCGCGATTAACAAATCGAGCTATAAAAGGCACATTCATGACACTATCCTTTCATCTTAATCATTATTGCAACTAAGTTATTAAGACTATTTCCTAATGTTGTCTTGTCTTTCGATAGGTGCATTTGAACATCGAATTAGCCTGACCTCAACCCCAGAGTTTCAGATGAAACAAAAATGTAACCGTTATATAATTAATGCATATAGATCAATGAGTTACAACCGTTACGCAAGCGTTATTTATTTATCTCATGCGTTTTATACTATGATTGCTACTATAAAATAATCGTATCTGAGGGATGCATCCGATGTATATGATGGATTACAATGGCGTCATTCGCATGATAAGGAAAAAAAATGACTATCATTTATTATTACAAGGCAGGTGTGCTTCGAAGTAGTACGGGTACGCTAGAGCTAAGCAAGCAGAACCAGCTTGGGCTGGAGCTTTTTTGTCAAAAAGCAGGAATGCTCGTCACAAAAGATGAATTCATGCAGGTTTGCTGGGGTAACAAAGGTGTTATAGTTTCTGATAATACAGTGCGACAATCCTTGTTCAGGCTTAGAACATCCCTGGCTGAAGTAGGCGCTCCTGAAGATACACTGATTACCCAAGGCAGAAATGGTTATATTCTTAAACCAGGAATTATAAAGCTTTCAGACTCCGAAAACATCTATGATATTATCGCTAACGATTCCAGCGATGAAGAGACGCTTTCAGAAAATAATCATCCGACAATAACTGCGGATCTGTTTAAGCAAGACAAGAATCTGAATGAGGAAGCAACTGATGCCATAAAACAGCCGGCCGTTAAAAATAAGATCATGCGTTATACCTTATCAGGCATAGCTATATTTCTTTCCTTTGCAGCAGGCTTATATTTGAGATTTATTTTTTTAACGCCCAACATTTCATTTGCACACTATAAAAATGAGTCGGGAAGAGATTTTTTCTTTTCCGATACGATTCGTAAAGATAAGAGCAAAGAAAATGCCGTCAAAAGAATTTCGTATTGGCTTGACATCAACAATATCTCTCCTGCAGAAAGACCACTTATATACGTGAGTGCTGATTGGCGCGATACGCTGTCATTCTTCTCATGTAAAAATAAACTTTCGCTGCAGTCCAGCGATTGCTTGAGTATAAATGTCATCGGGGATAATAAAAAATGAAATGGCTGATTCCCATAACTCTTTCAGCTATTGGTGCTGGTTGGCTTGCATTTCCAATTGTTGCTCAGTTTTATGTTGGAGAATGTAATACTAAATCATTACTCATTTATGATGAGCCTTATCAAACAGTTATTAGTGAAGCTGAATGGACGACTCTCCGTGGAGCGAGACAGCATTATTACAACAGTAAAATTACGCTGTTTCCAGATAACGGTCCTGCAGAGAAGTTCTATGTTGAGAGAACTGTAAAGACTAGTTTGAACTATCACATTGACTCTGCCGAAGTAACAAGCGTCAGCGCTTTCCGTATCGCGGGCCCTGATACGTCTGATCCTCATGTAGGTCGTTATATTGACCCTCTTTCTGAGAAAGGCTTCACCGCACGTATCTACTTCTTTCGTATTGGTGAACGCATTCTGTCGGGCTTTCGGGATCGCCCCTTAGTGTCCTGTCAAAAAAGGTGAAGCCGTTGGACGTCTGAAATCAAATATCCAACATTTTCACTACTTTTGGGGTGTTTATAGGACTTTCAACTCAATTAAACTATTCAGTAAGGATTAACATGCGCTCCCCCTTCTTAAGAAGAAATATCTTTGAAGGTTGTTATGTAGCAGTCGATCCAGTTGTGAGCCTGCAAGAGTGACCAGTTCCATTTAAACGCCTCAAACTTTTCACAAATTCCACTTTGGCGGTGGTGCGATGCCCAGTTTGCTCGATACTTACAGCGGCGCGGAAGCGCCCTCTATTTCATATTATTCCGGCATGGTCTACTTTCCTGAAATGCTGATTCTACATACAGTGTGATTTACGGATTTTTCAAACAAAGAGAGATTTTTGAAGGTGGGTGTGGTCAATCATAAACGAGGGATCTTTTATTGGCGGGTTAGACAAAAATCCGGGTGCCTGCCGACATCAGCCAGGCCCCGTGTAAATTGAGGAAAAGCCTTGAAAACATGCACCATTTCCGTGGTGGGTATTTTTTTTATTGATTGAGAACAGGTGATTGTTACGGATATATTTGTGATTCATTTCTCAATACTTTAAGGCAAATCACACCGTTAAGTTTCGCTTAAATAAGTTTATCTTCCCGCTTAATGTATATGACTTTTCCTGGCCTGCCAGCCCATTAACCTTTCATTTAGAATGGTTGTGTTTCCATGTAATTTCACTTAGGCACGGATAGCCCTAGGAGTGAAACTATGGAAGCCGATATGACGATGTGCGCTGCAGTGCTTAAGATGCTATGTGATGGCTTTGGAAAGGATGACCCGATATCCAGACGTGCAGCCTGCCTTACGCTATGTGAAACACCGGAAAGCTATAACAGAGTGCTCGAAAGACTGGCTGCCCAGTTTTTGCTTGATATTGTTTACTTCCCTAATCTAACTACCGGCAAAGAGATGCTTTTTCCTGTACTCCATTACGGAACGCTTAAACTTGTTAGGGCATCAAGCCCTGAAAGAGTCCTTCAGTCCAATATTTCGCCGCTGCGCCGCCAGTGAGGCAAATATTATTTCTGATTCATTGTGGCTACAACGTTGCGCAGGCTTTTTACTTCCTCCTGCAAGGATTCGACCTGCTTTATCAGGTAGTGAAGCCCAATAGCGGGATCAAGTAAGAGAACATTGTTATCCAGCGCTAGTGTATCATCGCCGTCTATCCTGTTACCTTCACCAAGCGTGATTAAAACTATATCAGCCCAGCTAGTAGGAACAGTAGTAAAGTGCCAATCCCTGCCGTAGATTGGCAACCACCACTGCAATAACAGTCCCAACGGCAAAACTGAACAAATCCGGCATCTTTGGGCGGTGTTTCCCTCAGCTTCTAGACTGAAGCTCTTCCACTTTTAGGGTTAACTCTTCAACTTTTTCCATTAATGCGAGAATGGCCTCGTGATGAAGGGCAGCAGCCACTCCGATCGTATCAACAGATTTTACATCCTCAATTTCTGAGCCATCTCGTAAGGTTGTTTTTCCATATGATTTAACTGCGTCAGGAAAAACCTTCTCAACTTCTTGTGCTATGAAGCCATACCCGTGCGCAGGAGTATCTAGGCGGTCCCATTCGACGCCTCTAAGTTGCTGCATTTTCATAAGCGGATCAGCGATTACCGTTATATTTTCTTTTATGCGCTTATCAGAAGAAGTTACCCAATTGCCTATCGCAGCACCATTGGAATGAAATACCCATGCGACCTGTCCTTCCTGTTCAGACCCTTTCAGGCCCAATGTCACGTTATCAAAATTAGCCCCACCGCCACGAGCACCACCGAATGTCCATTCCCCTGCATACCAGGTTCCTCTGATGATGTTGACATAATTCCCTGAATTTGGGTTATACCCGCTGGCAACGATCATGCTGATTCCGTTATTCATCAATGCACCGCCACCATTCTCTCCTGAACTGATGGCAAATCCGGGATTACCGCCTACGCCAGGCTGGACTGTAATTGGGCTCGTGATTTTCCCACCCGCTTTCTGATCGACGGAATTTAATCGTGAATCGTTACCAGCGGCCACTGTTCCCGCTGCTGTTCCAACATCCCTGGTAGAGCTGTTTCCTAAACCGAGGTTTGTGCGAGCGCCTGATACCGTTGTCGAACCGGTACCGCCCTGTTCTACAGATAGCGCTGTCGTAAGTCCGCTGAGAGAGGTGATGTCATTGTTTGCACCTTTTGCCGCTTTGCCATCAATCGTTGTAGAAAAGTCATCAATCGTTTTAGAAAAGCCATCAACCGTTGTAGAAACACTCTTCCATGAAGGGCCGGTAAATGACGAGCCATCTGGTAATTTTACTGTTGCGGTAACATCGCTACTAAATATTTGCTGCCAGTTCTGTTTGTCGTAATTAAGGCCGCGTAATGCCTCCGCACTTTGAGCCACCAGCGCGGCCGTAACCATATTTAGCGCTACACGGGGAACGGCTGACCATGCCGCACCGGCTTGTGTAGGGCCGGTGAAGTTACTGACTAGCGTTAGCTGAACATCGCTATCTATCGTCATAATCGGTAGCGTATAAGGCACGCCACCAACTGTAGTGACAATAAAATCACCGGGGGCAAGCTCAGTCGAAAATGTGGTATCTACTCCGCCAACAATAGCGGAGCCGTTAGTAATAGTAATTGTTCCCGCTGACATAAGGACTCCTGAATCTAGATAGAAAAATGCCACCAGTTTTTAACCTGGAATTCTTGATTGATGCGTTGTTTGGCGAGGAAATTTGGAATAGCTTATTCAATTAACTTAACGCCGTCCCCTGTGGAGTAACAATAGCAATTATCGGACTGGTCAATATTCTACCGCTACCAGAAGCACTAAGGGTTATCGTTCTTCTTTCACCAACAGCAAGATCATAAGAGTAGCCATAAGATTTCCCAGTATCGCGGTCTATTTGCTCAACCCCATCGACAAAGAAACGACACCCAGCCGTGTACTCATTTATCGTAAAGAATATTGACAACCTGACAGGCAATCTGTCATTACCGGCGTAATTAATATCCATGCTACGGCTTGATGATGCGGGCTTGTTAAACGCAGCGTACATTTTAGACTCGGAGATATACCCGACAATTTTATTTGCATAAACAGTTCCCTGAAAATCGCCATCAGTCGCGTAAACAGTCCCTCTGAACTCTCCATTAGTTGCATACACCGTGCCTCTGACAGTGACGTTATTGAATTCGGCGTACCCATTTTTCCCGATATGCCAGCCCAGCATGCCCATGACATAGTCATAAGATTGAATGTATTCTCCGATTTTTGCGTTAGTAATACTTCCATTCTGAATAAACCCATCTGAAATAAACACCTGCCCGTCTACAACAGCAAATGGCGAATACTGATTCTCGCCACTGCCACTTAGAAGCACGAACTGATTAGCATTGAATCCAATACGGGTTATGACGGGTTTACCGCTTTCTGCCAGCACGGCAATGCTCATACCTGCGCTGTGGAATACCCCATCAATTCGAACGCCTGCCTTGAGGGTATGAATAGCCGATGCGCCATTAGCATCTACTACGGCCGTTAATTTATCTTCGAGACTTGCAGTGACATCCTCTATTTGAGCCTGTACCTGCGTGGACATTTCTGCCATTGCATAATCAACCTCGGCAATGGTGGTTTTGACAACAAGGATATCAGCCCTAACCTCACCTAACTGTGCGAACTGATGCTCTACAGTGCCGTGATTGGCAAGAGCGTTCTGCATAATCCCTTCGAGGTTGGTATTTATTTCGCTGGTAAGGCGATCTCCATCCTCAGCGCTCAGGAAGCCGTCTGTGATATCACTCAGCAAGTCAGAGGCATCAATACTGCTCATCCCTCTGACCCATTCGGTCCACTCACCCACATTCCCTATGCGGTCAACCAGGCGCGCACGGTACCACTGATTGACACCGGCTTTCATGGGCCCGTGCTGATAGGTTGATGTCGGATAGGTCAACAGAGTCAGTTTTTGCGGATTCAGGAAATCTGAAGTGGTGGCCCGCTCAATTTCCGTATAGGCGGTATCGCCTGAACCTTCTGGAAATCCCCATGTCAGATCGATGTTCCACACGACATTATCGCTGGCCCGGAAATTTGTTGGCGTGCCGGGTTTACCCTGCTTACCAGACAGGAAGGTAGTATCGGCATAACCCCACGGAGATGATGATTCCTGAGCATTAAGCGCCCTCACCCTCACGTCATATGAGCCTGAATAAATCCCCTCAACAGAGAATCCCTGAGCACTGGTAACCGGAACGTTTACCCAGTCGCCGTTATCCTTACGCCACTGAGCAACATAACGGATTGCGCCCTCTACTCTCTTCCATGAAACGTACAAAGTGGCAACCGTCAGCCCCTGAGCGACATAATCCGTTTCATCAATCACTATGTCTTCGGGGGCATCGAGAACGTTAACTGGCGTGACCGTGATTGGCGGGCTCTCAATACGCACACCGTCATCAATGTAGCGATATTTCCCCGGATCGTGCTGAATAGCCGAAATGGTGAAACCGCCAGTCTCATCGTCGTTTGCGGCAACAGACATCACACGAAAATACTGGATAGCCACCTTGTCGCTGTCGATGGCCCATACAGCGCCGTAAACGGGGGTCTGGCTGAATCCAGTGGTGAGGGTCACCGTATTCTCTTCGTTGTTTACAGCCTCAATGGTGCGAGACTGACTGGAGCCGTCAGGCATGTTCATAACCAGGCGAGCACCGGCCTCATAATCAATGGCGCGATCAAGAGTCACTACCCGCCCCTTAATCGACTTCATGCGCCCGCCGTTCTGAATACCCGCACGGAACGGATCGGCAACCCCTATCACCTGCGACGGCAACGGTATGTAGCCATCAAGCCCCACACCAAATGTCACCGAGCCGTCCTTGACGCTCGACAACAGCGCCCAGCGGCCGCGTCTGTGCGCCTCACTCTGTTTCGTGCAACCTATGGCCGTAAGCGTGAGCTGGTTAATCTGGTAGCGCTCAACCAGGGCTGAGTCATAGACCCCCTCAACCGTGTCGCTGTAATGGTTGACAGGGTCCGACCATGACACCAGACAGGAGGAATATCGTTTTTTATAGCTACCACCTGCATAGTTGAACTCACCGTTGATCACGTTGGACGCAGTATAAACCCAGTCAACATCATCCTGCGGCACGTCAGCTTTAACAAAAAGCTGCTCATTACCCCAGAATGTGATCCCCCTGAATACTGCAGCGAGATCGTTAAGCACCGTGTAAGCGTCCTGCTGGCTCTGAATAAACACATTGCAGGTGAAACGTGGCTCTGTGCCGCCAGCCCCATCAGAAACCGATTCATCGCAATAGCGTGCAATCTCGTAAAGCTCCCACTTATCAACCATGCTGGCATCAATGCGCGAACCCATGCCATAAATTTCATCCAGCAGAAGATCGTAAAAAATCCACGCCGGATTATTGCTGTACGCCCATTTAAATCCGCCCGACCAGCTACCGTAGTACGTGCGATAAACGGGATCATAGTTATCAGGTACGCGAATGATTTTGCCCTTCGGCTTGCAGGTTATCTTCGGCGCAGAGCCATTAAACTGGCTGGCATTAACCTCAATGTACAGCAACGCAGTATTGGGATATCGAAGCTTGCTGTCGATTACCTCAGCGAAAGAAAAAACGCTGAAGGCGTTAACCAGTTTTGAATCCGTCGAATCGGGAGTAAGGCGACGAACCCGAACAGACCAGCCGGTAGAAGACTTAGGAAAATTTATCCGGTGATCCCGCTGATACTCTGACGTGGTTTTTCCGTCAAATTTTCCCCTGACCACTTCCTGCCAGTTTCCGCCATCGGTTGAAAGGTCAATGGCGTACTCGGTTACGGTCCCCACCATGTCGCCGTTATCTTTATAGCGGTACTGAACGGGCAGACTTAATTTAATCCGGACGGCATCGAGTACCAGGTTAGAAAACTGACGCGTCCATGACACCGACTCGGTAACAACCACCCCGACAGACATCTCATTATCCACTTCAGGCAAACCTGAAATGTATTCCTGATCCTGTGTCCCGGTGCGAAATTCCCAGGTAACGCCCTCAAAGTTATAACTTCCGTTCGCGTTCGCCAGCGGGGTGTCGTTGAGGTAAATTTCCTGTGCGGTCAAATCGCCCTGAATTTCCCCCTCCGAAAGGGCCACCAGCATTTTTAAACGGGCTTCAGACAGCAAATCGTCGGGTTGCTCAACAGGCGTGTGCGAGCTTCCACCACCGCCCTTTCTTCCTGAATACGGAGTTTCCGTGAATGAGTAGTTCATATTGCACCCATAAAAAAGGCCACCAGAAGGTGGCCTGTCAGAAATTGATGGTTACTGCTGATCGCTGGAGAATATCCCCGCGCTGATAATGGCGCCGCCGATTTCCCGCTCACCGTAAAGCACAGGAACGGGATAGCCCATTGATACGGTATTCACCGGAGCACCGAAGGCATAGTTTGGCTTGTTGTCAGAACTGGAGGATGCACCGACATTAAAATCTGGCTGGGGCGTGAGCATTTGCACAACACCTCCAAGAACCATGCTCAGGCCGATTGAGGTTAGCGCAGTGACCGCGACACCCGTGGCTGTTGTAGCACCTATAGCGGCCCCCCAAAGCGCCAGCGAACCACCAGCCGTGAAGAATGCTGCTGCGAGTGCCGCCGCACCGATAACGACCTGAAGAAAGCCCCCCCGTTTGGCGCCTTCGAAAACAGGCTCTATTGTGAAAACCTCCCCTCCGGCCGTCATATCAAACTCGTCAATCCCGATATTGTTGCGACCGCTGAAAAATGCGAAGCGAATACCGTTCATATGCGCCTCATTCATGTACTTCCTGAACCCCGAAACCTGCGAACACATAGCCCTGAGCATTTCGCGCAGGTCTGCCACATGAAACTGGTGAGTTTTACCAAATTTTTTCGCCATGCGGCCTTTAAGAATCAGCGTTTTTTTCAAGGTTTACTCCTTTGTGTCTTACCACGCGTACAGTCCGATCACGGTAATATTTGCCATACGGCACGCGCGTTGATAGCTGTCCGAACATGTGATGAAGCATCTGGTTGTCGCCCAGATAAATCGCGGCGTGATTGGTTACAGGGGCGCTTACCTGCATCATGATCATGTCGCCAGGCTGTATCTGGCTGGATGACACTTCATAGAACCCTTCGCGCTCCCAGTTATCGTCGTAGCGGTTTTCTTTCGCATCCACCCACCACTCGTAATCGACAGAGTAATCCCCTAAAACCACGCCGTGTTCACGCTGGTAATACTCACGGATCAGTGACCAGCAATCAGCGTATCCAAGCAGCCACTGGCGCCCGACATAATCGCGTTCATCACGCGGTGAAATCGTGCAAAAATCACCGTCAGGCCATGACATGATCCCCCACTCAATCCCTGACCAGTCGCACTGGATACGGTCGAACTCAGAGGGTACCAGTCGGGTGACATCCGGGTGAGAGTGGATAACCATGATAATCTCACCCTGTTTTTCAGCCGCACGTCGGTCATCGGGTGACATCGTGAAAGTTTCAGTAGGGTCACTGGCCACGTTGCGACAGGCAACGTATTTCTGCCCCATACTCGATTCAACGATCACGCCGCAGGCCTCTTTCGGGTACTCAGCCGCGACGTGTTTACGTATTGCGTCCATCAAGCGTTTACGCATGCTATTTCCCCTGTAAATTTGCCGCAGGAAAGCCACCGAAAGGAAGTGGGTTGTCCTGTCCAAAGCGATCCCTGCAATCCTGCATACGACCTCCGCACACATCCAGAGCCGGGTTATTTGTTGGCGTGCCGTCTTTCTGAAAATACTTCGTGCCGTTGTAGTCGCAGCCGTTACCTGTGCGGTACCAGCCCCGCAAACACCAGGTACATACGGGAAGAATTTGCCTTGCCGGCAGCTGGAGGTTCTGAATATCGAAGGGTGAACACAGTTCAAAATCGACCTGTACGCGCGATTCTGCGGTTCTGGCATTGATATAGAAAAGCTGCACCCGTTCTTCATTAGGATTGGCGTTAGGGTTGCCATGCACCCAGTTAGCGGCATCCAGATATTTAGCGAACGTGGTATGAATACGAACTTTAGCCTTAACCATGTCGTCATACTGCAAACAGAGTGCCGTCACATAGTTAGAAATATTTCCCACTGAAAGAGTCGGCGTCGGCTGTGGGCCCGAACCCGATAATTCCAGCCCCGTCACCTCGTAGGGATGCGGATCGTATTCGTTACCCTGCCAGATGATTGATGGGAGATTGTCAGCAGCAAACGATGCCCAGCCTTCAGAGTGGATATTGTACGCGTGGAAGCGAAGCACTTTATCCATCCCGAAGGAGGTTCCATCAACCTCGATTAGCTGGATTTTTTCGCCAGGCTCCAGCGCCTGGAAATCAGCATTTAGCCCCATAAAATTTTTCCATAAAAAAAGCCGCATACGCGGCTGGTGGAGAGATTTAAAGATTAAGGCGCAAAAGCCTGTTTAAAGGAAAAGCCAAGAGTGACAACTTTCCCTGAAATAAAGGTCGGTTTTATTGAGTCAGGTTTCACACGGTAGAGTTTTTTCTCACCCCACGGATTCGACCACCAAAAGGATTGATGAGCATGGAAATGAAGAAAAGCCCGGATAGCCGCCACGTCATTCTTCTTGCCAGTCCAGGTTAGATCCCACTCTTCCGCCACGTTGTTGATACCATTAACCGCCACCTGTTCGTACCCATCACCAAACTGAGCAGTATGTAGATTAATGAATTCGTTAGATACTGGTGAAACCTGCGTAGCCCAATTAAACGTTTCAATAACATTAATCAAATCAAGCATTTTGAGTTACTCCTGAGGCCATAAAATAAAGAGCAACCTTTCACTCCTAGAAAGTATATGTATAAAAAAAGCAAGAAAAAAGCTATCCAATCAATAAAACTCCTGATATAAGATGTTACGCCATCATGCATAATAAGAAACAGACAAATCCATTAATAACTGGAGGTGAAAATGAACTCATGTGCAATTTGCAATAACGAAATAAATAACAGCAATGATACAAATGAACACATAATTCCTAATAGCATTGGTGGCAGACGTAAAGTTCGCGGTTTCATTTGCCTGGATTGCAACAACAATGCAGGACAAACTTGGGACTCTGAAATAAGCAAGCAACTCAATCACTTTAATATTTTATTCATAACAAAAAGAGAAAGAGGAACCCCTCCTTCTGAGAGAGTTAAAACAATATCAGGTGCAGAATACATAATTCATCATGAAGGAGGAATGTCTCCGTCAAAGCCTAACATCAAAACCATTCATCAAGACGGTCAAGATAAAATAAGCATAATGGCACGCGACATAAACGAAGCCAGAAAAATGGTTAATGGCCTTAAAAGAAAATATAAATCTCTTGATGAGGAGTTGGTATTAAATCAACTAGAACAAAAGCAAGAATATCTTACTGAGCCGTTACAAGTAACCATGAGTTTCGGCGGCCCTAAAGCAGGTCGTTCGATCGTAAAAACCGCATTAGCTCTTGCTTATGAAGCTGGCATTACTCCTTCTGCATGTACAAATGCACTTGAATATCTCCAAAACGATTCTAAAGAAGCTTGCTTTGGTTTTTATTACTCTGAAGATTTAATTTTGAACCGCCCCATAAAAACGCCATTGCATTGTGTTTCTATTTACGGAAATCCTACATCAGGTCTTCTGATTGCTTATGTTGAGTATTTTGGCATACAACGATTAATTTGCTGCTTATCAGACAACTACTCTGGCGAGGAACTATCTAGAACTTACGCACTCAATCCAATAACTGGGAAAGAAATGGATTTAGTTGTAAATATGAAGTTTATAGACAAAGATGAAATAAATAAGATTTATAACCTCGAACGGTATGATGAAAATAAAATGAAAGAGGCTGTAGGTTTAGTTATGCCTTTAGCAATTGAAATATCACAAGAAAGAGAAGAAACAAGAATCATCTCAGAAGCATATAATAACGCCATAGAAAAACTAGGCATTGATGAATCAGAACACCCTTCACCTGAACAATTAAGAAAACTTTCTCAATTAATTGTGGAGGGAGTCTGGCCATACATTTCCCACAAATTAAAAAATAACCGATAACTTAACGGAAAAGTTATTCAGCTTTTGTAAAGTACGCCGCCTTCAGAAAGCTCTTTTCTGAGCCGTGTTGTTAACTCTTGCTGAATAACTAATTTTACCAAGTTACCGATGTTATTAGCTACCTTATGACTTGATTTGTTTATCGCATTACTGGCTTCCTGAGTAACAGAGACCGGCGCATCAACATTCACCGTAAGCCCACCACCGGAAAGCCCATACTTTGGTGCTCGGCCAACGACTCCGCCCTCTGCATAACCCTGCGCGTTATGCATAAGTGCGTAAAGATTATCAACGCCAAGAGCGCTGGTGGCCTCTTTGGTAAATACGAACTCGCCACCGTGAACGATCCCTTTAGGTTCAAACTTTCCACCCGCTCCGGTATAGCCTCCTGAGTCAAACTGAGGAACGGCACCGCCGCCAGCGAAGCCGAATATACCTGCGGCGCTTTTAGCAGAATTAACCAGGGCAATCTGAGTCAACATCTTGGTAATGCCTTTCAGGAACGTGGCCAGATAGTCTTTAAAATTGGCTTTACCGGTAGTGAAGAAATCAGCGAGGCTATTCGACATGCTGGTGAGTGCTCCCTGGCTAACACTCGCAACATTATCGTAAACGTTGGTGGCTGCATCCTCATACTCAGCCCAGCCTTTTTTAGCCCCTGCAAGCCAGTCGCCGCGCAGTTCATCCTCCTTCGCATAGCGCTCTTCAAGCTTGTTACTTGCTGATGATTTATCCTCTTCAGAGGCTTTCATCAGTTTGAGCTGCTCACGCTCTTTTTGACGCTGCGCCTGTCGGTTGCTCAGCCCTGCCGTGCTGTCCATCGCTGAGATGAGAGCGCTTTGTTGCTGAATGAATCTCAGGGAAGTTTTATGGCCCTTCGCGATTTCCTTGATATTTTGAATCCGCTTAGCCTCTGCACTTTCAGCCTCAAGTGCTGCACGGATCTCACTGCTTCTGGCGACCAGGCTTTTTTGGTCGGCCGTTAAAATCCTTTTTTGCTTGAGGTCGGCAATTTGCTGGTTGAATTCCAGCAGACGCTTTTCTTCTGACGTCAGGCTATTGGTTGTTTCATCCTGCGCTTTCAGTACAGCCAGGCGTTTCGATGATTCCTGAAGCATCTTTGTTGCAGAATCATCAGTGTTAGTTTTTTCCTTCTTCTGCCCCTTTTGCTGGCTTCTGGCATAACTTTCATTCTCACGGCGAATTGCTTCATCCTTCGCTGCTTGAGAAGCATAAGAATTGCGAATTTCAGCCAGGCGCCGCTGGTGCTGTTCTTCCTTGTTTTCGTACTGTAATTTCCACTTCTGATCGTCGTTGAAACTGAGCTTCCTGCGCTCTTCTTCATTTCTCTCAGCCTTTTCACGAGCCGCAGCAATATCGGCAAGATATTTTTCTTCCCTTAGCTCATCCAGAGACTTCTCGGCACCATAGTTGTTCATCCCTGACGGCGTGGGGATTTTTCTGCTGGCGCGTTTCTGAAGGTTTTCAATCTGGTCTTCGATAGTTTCCGTACGACCTATCCCCAGCATCGCATCCCAGGCTTCCGCGGCTTTTTGCTTGATGGCCAGCCAGCCCCATTCAAGAAAACCCAGGTTATTCGTGATATCAGTGGTACGGTTTTGAATAGCGTCGGCATACGCATCCATAGCGATTTTAGCCGCACCGGTAGTATCACCAACCTGTGAAAGAGAGGTAATCTGCTCAAGCTGGCTGGCGGTCAGGAAGTGAAGCTGCTCATCCAGTTCTTTTGCAGCGCTAAGAGGCTCCTTTTGCAGCCGTGCAAAATGCCCGACAGTCGCATCGACTGACTGGCCCGTAACCTGCTCAAGTTTGACCGCAGAACGGGTAATCATCTCAAGCTGGTTGCTTCCGAAACTTCCTGTGCCGACAACTTTCGCCAGCGCCGCCGCTGCATCCCCGCGCGTTATCCCGCTGCCTGAGATAGCTTTCGCCAGATTATTCAGTTGTCCTGTTGTACGGCCAGCATAATTTCCCGTCAGCGCGAGCTGTTTATTAAACTCGCTGCTTTCCTGCTGGCCTTTATAATAAGCGACGCCTAAAGTGATAAGCGCCCCTGTAAGCCCTGTCGCACGTAGAGAAAGCGCCCCCATATTTCCCAGTAACGACGTCCCCGTACCGGCCAAGCTCCCCAAATTGCTACGGGCGAGTGATGACGCAAGGGTTCGCAGGTTTTTACCTGCTGCAGCGGTACGGATATTAAAGCGTGCAGTACCCTCTTCGGCCTTCTTCAGTTTCTGGATATAAATCTCAGCCGCCGAACCTGCCCCAAGCTGTTCGGCCCTGTAGCGAAGAAGCTCTTCACGGGAAAGGCGCGTGGTTGCTACCTGATCTTTCAGTTTTTTGAGAAAAACTTCCCGTGCCGCTGCTGCGCTTTCTTCCGCGCGTCGGCCTTCGATTTGTTTGGCGGTAATTGCTGACAACAACGCCAGATAGTCTTCCTGGATCAGATTCCCTGATTTCTGCGCCGCATGAAGGCGGGAGCGTATCGCCGCGATATTATCCGTTTCTTTTGCGGCATTCTTGATGCTGTCAATTTGCTTATAAAACGCCGACGCCAGCTCATCCTGAGCAGAGGCATTTTTCCTGGTTGCAGCCTCACTATTCGCCAGGCGCTTACGCAGTTCTTCCACCCTGCGGTGAGTTTCATCAACGCTCTGGCTCAGTTCGTCAGCAGAGCCAGCCCCGCCTTTTGCCGCGTGCCGGAATTTATCAAGCTCCTGCGTGCCTTTTTCCAGCCCGCTGGTGTTAACACGCAGTGAGATCGTGGCGATATCACTCATCAGGCCACCTCTTTTTTGTGCATGGTTTTCAGAGCTGTTCGCTCCATGATACGGATGTCATTTAGGGCGGTTGCCTCATCCTCGATGCCGTGAACGCGCATCAGCCAGGGCAGCACGTTGTAATCAAGTCCTGTCGCGCCACCGAAGCCGGTGCGCCATTGCGTAGACAGCGACTGGAACAGGCAAAAGGCGGGCCAAACATCAGGCAGAACGTGAACGATCACATCGTCATAATCGTCATCCGTCAGCCCGAATGTGGCCATGTCCTCCGCTGCCACTTCAGGCGTATAGAATGCAGAGGCAACCGCTATCAGTTTTTTTCCCGGCGCCCCATCAGTTCGGCGTAATATTTTTCGGTGATAGCACCTGCTGCGCTCAGGTAGTTATCCAGCAACACCGTCAGGTTTTCGCGGGTGTATGGTTCTGGCAGCGCCCAGCCCTCAATAATTTCAGACAGGAAATCAACGGCCGTTGCCCCTTCCCGCTTTTCCATCTCTTTAATCTGATCCGCTGATTTATGACGGAACGTAAAGGTCAGTACGCCAGGCTCTTCCCCTGCACGCGGGATCTCTACGTTGGATTTAAACGTCGGTTTCGGTTGCAGCTCAAATTTTGTTGCCATTTTTTTCTTCCTCAGAAACTAATAAGCCCCCGAAGGGGCAAAGATTATTTAAACCGGATTATTCTTCGGTAACGGTGACTTCACCCGTGGCGGTTTTCTTGCCGTCAACGGTGGTGCAGGTGATCGTCGCCGTCCCTTCAGCGACCGCAGTCACTTCACCGCTGGCGCTTACGGTTGCCACTTCCGGATCCGAACTGGCCCATGTCACCGCTTTATTGGTGGCATCTGCCGGCGCAACGGTCGGAGTAAATTGACCAGTTTCCCCGACAGTCAGATCAAGCGAGGTTTTGTCCAGGGTTACACCTGTCACCTGCACTGCTGGCGTGGTGACGTTGGCGATTTTGTAGAACGTCATAGCCGGAGACTGAAGGTTGAGAACCGCGCTGACGGTTTCGACTGAGTTAACGGCGGTCTGCGGGATATCGTTGAAAGAGGCTGTCGCCGCCCAGTAGCGGTTTTCTTTCGCCTTAGGCACGTACATGTACGACGCTACCGTTTCTTCGTCTTCATCAAGCTGGCGCAGCAGTGAGTAGACAGGAAGCGATGAATCATGCGCAATGGTGTAGGTCTGCGAACTGGCCGATTTGTAAGTGTTAAGATTGCGCTGGCGGTCATCAGACAAAAACTGGATCTGCGTGGTGTTCTGCTCACCTCCCGCGTTCGCCACCTCGGTGATCTGAGGGATTTCTGTCCATTCGGTGACCTTGCGGAGCGTGCCGCTTCCGCCGCCAGCAGGATATTTCCCGGTGTTGGTCGTGTTGATGTTGCGAAGGGTAATCGCAGAACCAGCGACGACATCAACCAACGCCACGACGTTATCTATTCCGGTCCAGTCACAATTGACGTGTACCACGTCGCCAGACGCAAAGCCGCCCCCCGATTCGACCGTGACAACGGTGTGTTCTGCGTTAGTGGCCCCTGTAAATGGAACCGCAGGATCATAGCCCGACGCCAGATAGACGTGCGAGCCGTTAGGCAATGCAAAGCCCATAGAGATATCTCCACTGGAAAAAAGTTAGGGTGTGCAGCAGAAATCAGACTGTGGTTTCTGCGCGGTAAGTGATGCTGACCGGAACAGTCCAGTTCACGCCGTTATTGATGCCACGATGAATGGCTGGAAGTGATAAAACCCAGCAGGTAAAACCTTCGCCGACAAGGACAAGGTTTTGATGAAAAAGCGCGGTGATTTTTTTGGCCGTCTGCGCGGCAAGCGTTCGTCCCGTTGCTGTTCTGGCAATTACATTGACCTGGTACACACCAGGATAAACCTGACAGCGTCCCGCCAGGTCAATACTGTATGGCGTGGCCGGCAGGTCATGTGACTGGAGATAAATGCCTGTTTCAGGCGGTGTGAATTCCACGTTATCCCAGGAAACCGGAATACCTTCCTTATCAGCCCATTCACCCAGATGTTTATCCAGCAACGCAGCAATGTCAGGCTGAATATTCATTAGCTGACCTCCTTAGCCGCTTCCTCAAAGAATCGCGCCGCTTCTGCGGCAGTGATGCGTACCATCCCGCCAGGAGCCTGTGAAGAATGCCCCATTTCAAGCGGATAAGCATAGGGGACGTTATTGCAAAAAAAGACCTCCTTCATACCCACGCGAAACTGTGAAAGAACAAGATTTCCGGCCCGCAGTGTTTCACCACCGCTTTTGTCGATGCGTCCTGTCTCTTCCGTTGTCCGTGCATCGAAAGAAACCTGCCAGTTACCCCGAAACCTCCCGCCCGTATAACCCGCAGGGGATCTGATCGCCATGCTGTCATGAATCTTACGGCCTCGTTTCAGGCGACCGTTTCGGGTCAGGTTGTCAGGGTCATTACGCAGCTGATCGTTGTACTCGGTAACGGCGTTGTTGTACTGCACCGCCGTCTGGTTAACTTCCCACAGCTCGGGGTTACCAACCGGAGACATTTCGACGAGGCGCGCAAGGATGCGTATACAGCCAGCCCTGACAACTTGCTCCTGATTTGACTTTGCTTTTGCCACGAATGCATCGATGGAGGCCATGAAATCATCGTTTTCAGCCATGCTATGCCCTCAGCTGTGACTTATAGCAAATCACCAGTGAAGCGGGCTTAACCGGATTAGGTTTGATAACCCTGTGTTGTTTGCCGTCAACGTTAACCAGATCGCCAATTTCGATAATTTTTTCTGACGTGAAAACGATTTTCACATCACCGCGCTGGATGTTGTTTCCGTCAATCTCGTCAGGGGCATATTCGGTTCTTACGCCCCAGGCGGTAAACGTCACATCTTCAGTCTGATGTTCAACGCCACCAATGACCGAAACCGTGCCTTTACGCGTTACCTGATATTCCGCGCCGTTCTGACGCAGCAGCCTGTCAGAGCGTTGCTGTATACGCTGATAATTAATAGGCATTACCCACGCTCCGAGAAAGTGTTAATGGCATACCCGCGACCGCCCATAAACGCCGCCAGAAGCGCGTCAACGGCTGGATAAGACGGAACGAAGGCCTCACCATCAGCCACGGCGTAAGTCATCGTCACAGCTCCTTCCACGCGCTCAGTTTTCACCGCAGCCTCACGTGAAGAACCTAGAAGCTCACCGTCAACCGCTTCAACCGCCAGCATGCACTGGGCGGTAATAACCTGACGGGGGATCTGATCTGACGGAAACGGATGACCGTCAAATTCGATATCGAGACGGGGCCAGCACAGAGGCTGTGACGGGCTGGCACGGATGCCGTACCAGCTCAGGCCTTCCAGATAATCCATAGCCTTAAGAAGAATCGCGTGAACATTTTCCGGCAGCGTCAGATCACGCGCGGTCGCATATTTCTGTAAGTCGGCTTCGCTGGCGTAGCTGTTGAAATCAGGAGAGGTGATATTGGTATCAATCATGTCTCACCATAAAATTTAGGGGGACAAGCCCCCTGCTGATTACGCACCTGTTGGTGCAAAGGCGATTTTTTCTGACGTGACGCCCACGCCATCAACCGTGGCGGTCACGGTAAATTCTCCGGCCTCTTCCGAGGTCAGTTTTACCGTTGAGCCTCCAGCAGAACCCGTCGAAGTTGATTCCGAACTGAGCACCCCGCCAGACGACGCCCACAAGATAGTCGCACCCGAAACGGGCGCATCATCTTTGGTGACTTTAACGGAGAAGGTTACGGAATCATTACCGTCAGCGGTGACGGAGGTTTTATCCGCTGACAGGCTTACTTTACGGGCTGTTCTACAGTTTCGGTGCCAGTGAGTTTGATCAGCACGCCCGCAGTGGATTTGTTGGAGGTGAAATGTTTTTTCCAGTTACCTTCCGTGCCGATTTTTTCCAGGCTCGGGTTTTTATCGCCTTTCGATTCATCCCAGCTGTAGCCGAGAAGCTCAACATTCACCGTACCTTCTGCGCGGAAGCCTACTGCAAGGTTTTCCTGATCGTTGATGTCGTAGGAGCGGAACCCCGGAGCCTGTGACTCGGTGACATACACCGCGCCCTGAACCAGCCCCAGAATGGCATCAACATCCATAGAGTCAGTGACAAGAACCGGCTTACCCAGCGTGCCTGGCTGACCACCGTATACTACCACACCCGCCTCTTCGTGGATTTTGTTGGCGATAGCCTCATCCACGATGTCGAAATAGGTAGCGGAGTGCATGACAAACAGTGCGACGCGGTTAAATTTGTCGCCGTACTTACGCAGCCCACGAGTAAGGGTACGCTTACCGTCAGTTTCAATATCGGCGGTAACCACCATGTCAGCATTACCGCCGATTGCAGCGATCAGCGCCTTGAGGCCATATTTCACGTAGCCTTCAAGCGCAGCGTCTGCCACGTCAACGCCAACCACTTCAGAGAACTCGTCAACCGAGCGGCCGCGGCGTTTAAACGCTTCTTCAGTGGTGTGGTACGGGCCATATTTCCACGGCGCTTTTACCGATACTGCTTCGCCAGCACCGATTTTTTTGCCTTCTACCGTTTCGGTTGAGTTAACGTTGCGGGTTTCGATGCTGCCGCCGACTTTGTAGAACGCACGTTTACGGAAATCACCTTCGATCAGTTCGTTATCCAGAACAATGGCACCGTTTGAGGCTTCGTTGAAAACCTGCAAATTATCCTGGCGACGCTCAAGGAAAGCGGTCTGCGCCAGGTCGTTATAAATAATCAGGTCAGAGTTTACAGTTATGGTCATGGAGAGAATCCTTTATTTCGGGAGTTTGAGAAAAGCCTGCTGGCCATGCTTGCGGATATAGTCAGTTTTTTCCTGAGACGTCATTTCTGAGCGCTTCAGACTTCCACCACCTCCACCCTGTTTATGTCCACCGCCCCCCGTACCTTCAGCGGCCGGGAAGAGATGCGGCGCGGTATCTTTGAGTGACTCAGCCCATTCAATCGGGCTCAGCGGCGTTTTGCCGTCCTTGCCGAGAATGGCATTGCCATCAGAATCAACGGCGACAGCGTCACCCTCGTCATTCACCTTAAACGTGCCACGAGCGCGGAGGATCAAATCATCTGACGCGGTAGGCAGCGCCCCGGCCTTCAGCCCCGCTTCGCGGATTGCATCAGCCAGAACGCGGTCGCGGAACTTGTTGGCAAAGCCTTCTGCTTTTTCCGCACGCTCTACCGCCGCTTTGATTTGTTTATCGCTATCGGCGCGAAAACGCTCAGTGCGTTTTTCCAGAACCTGGTCAATTTTCCCTTCGGCGATCAGCTTCGCTTCTTCGTCGTCAGAAAAACGCTGGAGGATGGTTTTCACCGCATCCGGGTCAATACCGTCAAAGCGGGCCAGGCTATCTTTTTGTTCCCGGATTGTGCCGAGAAGCTCGTGATTTTTGTTTTTTAATCCTGCTGTTTCCTGAGCAATACGCTCGTCAATCAGTTGCTGAATTTCAGGCGTGATCTCGACGTTGTTACCACCGCCACCATTGCCGCTACCGCCATTCTCAGGAGCGTAATATTTCAGAAGCATATTTCGGATTAACATAAATTCCCCTCGGGATTATTCAGAGCTTCGCCCAATAAAAAAGGCCGCATAAGCGACCTGATGATTTACAGCCCCGCGGCCTCGAAAGCCTTGCTGTCGTATTCGCGGAGCTGTTCAAGCGTGAGCCATTCCCCTTTATCGGTGTAGAACTCATCTGGGCGCATACCGCCGTCACGAATGAGCCTTGCGCGGGTTTCACCCAGCACTTGAACCTGTCGGGTAAATGACTGACTGAGTAACCAGTCGTTATAGGTAATGCCGGCCGGTACTTGTCCGTCCATACTGGCGCGGGTTCCTGCGTCCATTTCATCAACATCAATACCAAGCTGGCGCCATGATTTCACCACCAGCGTTTCGGTTGAGCGGCAACAAAAATGAATTCGGCCTGGCCCCTGCAAATAAGGCACCTTGTGCCCTATCGGTTTATTTTCCAGCGTGTATTTTCTGCGGTCGCGGATCATGCAAAGGGGCGTGGTTTTATTATCGAGCGTTGAAAGCCACTGCTTACACTCGATAACGTCACTGTTCGCTTTTGCGAAGCTGTGTCGCGCCGTTGCTGCGAGATGGTTGACCGCTGATTTTACGATACTGGTGGCGTTTGCCCTGCTCATCTGCAGCGCACCGTCTTTATAGCCTTTGTTAGCGTGGCCTCTCACCCTTCGGGCGATGGCCTCAGTCGTTTCCCCCTGTAGATAACCATGACGAACAGCATTGACGATGCGGGTCATCCTGTCGGTTTCCAGACCCTCGGCCCACTCCGACAGTAAACGCCCCTGAAAAGGCTGTGACATGGTGGCGGCGTAAACCATATCCGCCGTGATGCCCTGCAACGGGTAACGCTTCAGAACGATATCCGGCAGGAGAGAATCGAACAGGCTGATTTGATAGCCCGCCTCATACCCTGCCAGCGCACGCAGCTCACCCGACATTGCAGAAAACATGGAGTCAACCGCCTGGCGGTTTAGCGAACGAACATCCCCAAGAAGTGATTCAAGCCGCCTCACGGTGAAACTTTCAGGGGAAAGGGTTTCCAACGCCACAATCAGTTTTGCACTGATATCAGCGTCACTGGCGTTGAGGATTTTCAGCATCCTGTTTGCTATTCCGGTGCCGAAGCGATTTATACCGATTGCGTGTGAAATGACCTCATCACGTAGCTGCTCGTTTACGGTGGCCATATCACTTATCCAGCAATGTAGGGTTCGCGTTGCGCAGCGCGTCGATCACCTCGTCCACGCTGTCAGCCGGATCAATGATGTCCAGCTTTTGGAGCACGCGCACCAGGTCACTGTCACGGATAGCGCCTGACTGCCAGGCACTGACCAGAACGGCCACCATCCCGGAATCTGCCACCCTAGCGATAAACTCCTGGTTGATGGTGTAATCCGCTTTTTCATCTGTCACGCCGAGATATTTCGCGCACCAAGCCAACGCCTTACTGAAAGCCTCTGACACGTTCGATACGCAAATACTCAGGACTGATGTTGCAGCAGACTGTTCACCACTAGCCTGTGTTGCTGTCTTTGTGGCGCTGTTTTGCTCGATGAGTCTTGCTCCAAGCTGGACCATGTAATCACGCTTACTGTCCATAGCCTCTTTTGCAAGCATATTTGGTTGAGCCTGTGCATAACCAAAAACGCCGTTTTCGGGGAGCAAAAGAGGATTACGTGAACCGACCTTAACGCCTGACTTCTGTAAAAAGTCTCGCCAGTCTTTATCAAGACCAGACATATATGGCTGAACCTGACCGCAGAACCAGACACTGTCTTCGTAATCTGCACTGTTCCGGTAGTGGCCCAGATTAATTTCTGCCAGTGTGGCCAGCGGGGGATCGTCGATAGTCTCATCATTGTTTTGTGCACCGACAAACGTGAAAGGAATTTCATCCCAGAAATCCTTCCCTTTAGGCTTCGGGTTATACTCAGCATCAACCGTAAACACCCCGCCGCCATTCTCTGCTTTTGACCGCCAGACGCGACAAACAAATCGGCCATTGATTAGAGCCAACTCCCGATACTGTGTAAGCTCCCTGAATCCGTAGCCGTCCTTCTCTTCTATCACCTCACGCAGCACCACCAGCACCAACTGGTTGCGCCCGTTAATGCGCTCAGTTCTCCAGTTGATAATGTTTTCCGGCGTGTATCGCAGAATGATGGCCTGATCGCTTTCTTTGGCGTAATCCACATAGAGACCGTGGCGGGCCGTTTCAAGAATGTCCTCCAGTACCAGTTGCGACAGCTGATAGATACTTACTCCGCCACCGTCCGAATTGGTTTTCAGGTATTCCAGTTTTGCCGGAGCGGTCATCGTGGGATCTTTTCGGTAGGCCATACCCAGCAGACCGATTTTTGTATTGCCGGTAATGGGGTAAAAAACGGCCCTGTCACGGTAATCTTGATTTCGCTGTTTGGCTTTCGCTGAACGGTCGCCGGGATCAAGAAGGGGAAGATATTCCCCCCCTTTGCTTTTTATCGCTTCCGCCCCTTTGCAGACATCGCGGATTTTTGTCCAAAGCGCACAGGCCGCTTTCTGCTCAGGCCTGACAAAAGTAATGTCGTTGTTTGCCATCAGAATGTGGTTTCCAGTTCAATTTCGTAAACTTTCTCTTTGATTGGGAACAGGTACGCGATTGGATAGCCGCCCCCGTCATTGGCGTGGTCAAATCCACCTTTTTTATCCGGTTCGCCCTGGTCGTTATAAATCTGACGCTCAAGGCACTGCGTAAACTTAGGACAGGTGCGCGTGTTGACCAGTAATCGGCGTTCGCCATAGGTATTACAGAGCATCGCATTTACAGCGTTGATACGGTCCTTCACCGCAGGGTTAGCGTTATTCACGCATACCTCAAAACCCGCCTTCTCAAGCAAAGCGATATCTGAGTTACTCGCATCAGAGGATTTTCGATTTTTCCCCGAGGCATCCGGATAAATTTTTATTTGATGATTTTCGCTGGAGTATTTTTTCTGAATCGCCTCGATCATCGCTGGCGTGTCGAAAACATCCATGAACTCATCAACAGCACGCGGCAGACCATCACGCATGACGTAAACCACCGCGGCCATTTTCCCAACGTTGAAGTCCATCCCGATATGAAGAACGTCGCCACGCTGCGCTGTTTCATCGGTGTGGTTTTCGCGCCTGTCAAAGCAGTAATAAATAACGCCCTGATAGTTTTCAAAGGAGGCCAGGTATTCCTGCCGGAAAGTGCGCGGGTCCATTTTCCGCCTGGCAGCTTCCAATTCTTCAGGCGGGACGTTTCCACCATCAACAGAAGTATAAAGCCAGCTCTTATGGTCCGGCTCCCTTCCCTCCTGACCCGCAAACCAGGTGTCGTAACAGTGGTTAAATCCTTTTGGCGTACCAATACGAAGCGCGTGACCTCCGATGTATGTCACCCAGTCGATGGTGTAACGACAGGTTGAGAGCATCGGGCGAAGAACTTCTTCCCATGCCTCATACGGACAGTCAGCCCATTCATCAATCAGAACGAAGAAAAGACCAGAACCGCGCAGGTCATCATAGTTATTCAGGCCCACGCACCGGAGGATATGACCGCTAACCAGCGTGATTGATAGTTCAGTCTCGTTTGGCTTGGCCGCCCTCCAGTGTGGTGGGATGGATTGTTTAAGTCGCCGCCAGAAAACACGCTTTGCCTGTTTCTGCGTGGGTGCGCAGTACCAGATTTCATCCTCAATACTGACGTTCCACTTCATCGCGAGCCTTGCAGCTCTGCGCATCTCAGCTTTACCCAGGAACGTTTTACCGAAGCGACGGCCACACACAGCGTCACGAAAACGCGCTGAACGTTGCCAGCCCCAGGCGAAGATATTTGCTTGTTTCGGTGTAAGTGTGACGGCCTGACTAAAGGATTGGATTGTCAGGTGTTGGCTCATCAGTATTTAACGGTTGAAGCTGGTAATCCTCTTCAGGAACTACCGGCACGGCGGGTTTGTTCGCCTCCTTAATTTCAAGGATTCGAATCAGGGCGGCGCGAGCGGCTTGCTTACTTTCGGTGAGTACCTCCAGACCATTTTTGGTCTGCTTCACGCCGAGGTAATACATCAGCTCATCGCCTTCAAGGTCGCGGGTATCGTTGATAATCATCTGCCCCTTGCCTTCACCCTGACAGCGAGGGCAATCAGGATTCGGGTCGGCGTTATCAATGAAATCAGTACCGCCATCCTCAGGCGGTGGCTTTCCGTTTTCGGACGCCTTTATAGCTGCAACTTCATACTCGTTTTCGTCACGCCACTGATATTTATTTTCTTCCCCCCAGCAGAAACGACAGTTAACACGTCTGTACTGAGAAACAAGATTCGGATCAGCGCGGGTTATCGCCACCAGCTGATCCACGATTTCATCAAGGTCAGCGGTGTAACGCTGGCGCATCCGTTTAGCCAGAGCGTTGATGGCACGAGAAACCTTAACATTTCTATACATCCGGCTGGCGGCTGCATAGGCAGTATCACCTGTGCATTTGTAACCAGCTTTTTTGTATGCCTCGACTCTGTTTTTTGTTTTTACATACCAGAAGACAAAAAGAGCCTGTTGTTCGGATAACCCGAAATCTCTGGGTTCAAAACCGAGATCATCCACATCTTCGGACCCATTATCCGCTTCCGCATCTGATACCCGTTCATCACTTAAACGCTGTGACTTTCCAGTTTCCAGCTTCGGTGTTTCCACTTTTTTTGGTTCCATTTTTTTAGTGGAAACTTTTTTTGTGGAAACTTTTTTTGTGGAAGATTTTTGGCCTGTGGGTTTCCTGGCAGGTTTTTGCCACCCCTCAGCTTTTGACTTCTGGTTAATCGCTGTATGACTGATACCGTGTTTCACAGCTAACTTTCGGGCTGATACTCCATCAGTTTCATACTCGCGTCGGATGGCCTCCCAGTCCGGTTTAGACATGAAAATACCTTTACATCGACGTCGGAATAAGAACCCCAACCAAAAAGTTGGTCTTTTTATACGGAATTTTTCAAAACTGTAAATGCGTACTCCTTGGTAATTCCGCTAAGGAATTCATGTACGGAGTACAAGATGAAAATTTTTATCGCGATTACAATGATTTTTTTGATGCTCGGTTTGCTGGTTACGCCAGAGAGCAAACTTCTTATCATCAGTCAGATTTTAGAGCAGCTAGTAATGCTTAGTGCTCTGTTCATACATAAATAACCTATCATGATGGCGGTGAGTGATACTTCATAACTCATCGCCCATCAAATGCATAGGGTCACGTACTTCTCTTTCTCCAGCCTGAACAATTCATAGTAAGAATGTTCTTCACTACGTTCGTTTTCTTGTGAGACATGACTCAAATAAGTACTTTTTTTCCTCGGCACGCTAACCCCTGCAGTAAGGAAAACTCTTACTCCTTAAGAAACTTTACTTAAAAATACATAAATGGAACACTATTTCAACCCCATCGAGAGCAACTATGAAAACTTTGATTTAGCTCACTTTTTTCCTTGCGTGTCAGGATGTATAAAAATCTTGCAAGGCACTCTTAAATTTAAATTTTTAAAAAGACATTAAGGAACTTTAATGAGTCTTCATCATTACTATCCACAGCTAAAATGGAAACCTGCTGAGTATGAATCTCTGATGCAGTTAGATCAGACTACCATCTCTGGCATTACTCCCATCATTACCATTCTCGATATTGACTGGGACTACGAAAACGACTGTTATAAAAAAACTTTAACCGGTTATTTATCCGACTTCGGCGCTAATCTAGCGACAGCATGGACCCCTAACCGTCCGGTATTGTTAGACCTGAAGTATTTAGATCAGCATGGTTCGAGTCGTCATCATCCTTTGGATATGTGCGTAAGCGATGCCAGAGCTAACGGAAAGGAAATCGTACCGGTTGTGTCTCCAGCTTCCACTGCAAACTACATACATGCTGTTCAACGAAACATATCTAATGGCATCGCGATATCAATCAGTCCTCAAACCTGGCATTTGTTTGCACAACTGCTTAACCATTTGAACCTTCCGCCTCACATGATTGACATCATTGTTGACTATGGAGACATACAGAATGCTAACGATAGTTTAAAACAACAGGCCTTAGGGATTATCAATGGTCTAGCGGGACAAGCGCCATGGAGATCATTAATCCTATCTTCAACTTCCTATCCTAGTTCGCAAACGGGCATTCCTCAGCATGTGATTCACCATATTCCACGGCATGAGTACGAGCTTTGGTTATATGTTGCTCAGAACGCATCTGAGGGCAGAATCCCATGTTTCAGTGATTACCCAACAGCAAGTGCTACCATAACGAGTGTTGACCCTCGGTTTATGTCACAGTATGTTGCAGTCAGATACTCCAATGACATTTCATGGATTTTTGTTAAAGGTACAGCCGTTAAGGGAAATGGTTGGAGCCAAACTAAAGCTCTGTGTACGACACTTGTCAATTCGGCTGATTATCAAGTGTTTGGTCCAGGTTTTAGCTGGGGAGACCAATACATCTTTGACAGGGCTGCAGGAACTAATAGATCAGGTGGCTCCAAGGAATGGCGGAAGGTAGCCCATACGCACCACCTTACTTTAGTAGTTAGGCAGTTAAATATCTTGGCACAGTCGTTACCGGCTAGACCCTAACCTTCCAATCGACTCGCTTCTTTAAAGCTGTTCTGACTTCAAATCGGAGATCTGAAGCGGAAAGAGTATCCGCGACAACATTCCACAACTCATAACGGGGCTTGCTCTTAAAACCTTTTGAGCAGCCCCAACGCTCCAGAACGTCAATACACTCATCCTTCCACAACAACTGAGCGAGCATTAATGAGTCAAAGTTTCGATTGAGCCTTTCGCCACGTTTGTGCTTGATGAGGATTGCTCCTTTGGGCCCCACTGATACGGTTTTAACTCCCCACCAGTCAGGAATTAATTTAAGAGCTCCGTCCAAATGCTTCTCAGCTACTACAAGAGTAACCTTGTCCATAACAGCAGAATAGTGTTTGATTTGTAACGGCAATCTCTCCAAAGAATCAAATTCGCTTTTGAGTTCGTATCCATGAAGTACGCCGTTAACTACTGCTATATCTGCCCTGCTGGCACCAAGTGATATAGAAAACTCATCGATCACAAGACATTCAGGATCTAAGTGAGATTCTTTAAGAAGTTTATGGTGCACAGCAGCTCTAACGTCTTGATCTCTCATAACTTCCCCCACAACAGCCGTCGCTGAATTATAGCGCACAGCATTTTACTTCATTTAGGGAATTTGACCACCTGTATCACAAAAAAGTATATCCTCTGGCTGAGAGCAATGACCTAGTAGTATGTGTATCCAATGCCTTCTGATCATCGCGCTTCATCGCTTAAGCTGAAAATGCGGACCGTCCACAAGCGTTTTCCAATCGCCGCCCCATTCCACTGGTGTGTTTAGCTCCTGCGCGGCCTGTTTGAAGGCTTCAGAAATTTTCCGGTAAAGCGGGAAATCCCACGAAACAGTTCCGCCTACGTAAGCCACAACATCAACGGCTTCTCCGGTGAGATGTCGGCTGTTCATGGTCTGACTTTTACCCTCAGCGTAGAGCTGTTTCTGGCGTTCCTGATTGCGAAGACCTTCAGTGATACCGAAATCCACAGAGGACAATTCAAGAGCACGGCGAACCACGGCTACCAGCTGTGGCTTCACCCCTTTGAGATTGTTTTCGCTGCGCTGGGAAAACTTAAAGTTGTTTGTCATCGTTAATACCCTTCTTGCTTGCAAATAACGTCACAGCCGCATTAATTAGAGAACGGCAGCGGTCTACACCAGCACCACCGACAGCGGCACCGATAACGAAAGACCAGTCCATGTCTGATACGCCCAACTGTTCAAAAAAGCTCACCACTGCAAGTGCGACGAATCCGCAGATAAACCCAGCAGTGAATGAGCGGCGCCAGGCTACCCCGTCCCACAATGAAAAAAGCAAGGCTATAAAGAACGCAGTCAAAGCGCCCTGCAATGCCAGCCTGTTCTCATGTAAAAAATGAAGTACTGGACCCCAGCCCCCTGGCGGGGTGAAGTTCTGCATGATTCCTCCCAAATTGCAGGCATAAAAAAACCGCCGTTAGGCGGTTTTGAGTGGTTGTTTGAACTATTCACGGAAAGTATTTATGTACTCATGAAAATGAAAAATAAAATCGTCAATTTTTTCTTTCAAAAGTAACGCTTCTTGACCTGTCAAATTTTCAAAGGTGAAAAAAGGTTTTAGCGATTGCTGAAGAGAGGGCAAATAAGACAATAACTTCATCCCTGCCTCGTCTGGCCTGATCAAAAAATGAAGATTCCTCATTGACCTTTGAGCATCGTTTAATGCTTCTTGGTAATAATCAGGAAATTTGCCTTTTGCAAGCGAATCAATACTTATGCCCGGGGTGTTGATTAGTCTATGACTTAGCTGTGCAATTTTATCAACAGAAGAAACAAAATCTAAAGCTGCAAGCCTAAGTTTGTCAGCCATATCCTTCTGTTCAGTCATTCGCATTTGAAACCTAGCTATTTCAAAATTTTTGCTTAGGGCTTTCCAGGCAATAAGTGCCGGTATGGCGCCAGCTATGAATGAGCTGATAATAGTTTCCCAAGCAAATGGGGTGTTAAGAGCAATTTCAGGCAGTTTATCGATGACGATCGCTTCAGCTCCATTAACGAAGTGAAACGGAAATGGTACACCCATCCAAGCCATAACGTCCTCCCTTAGGAAAGGAGGTATTTTACCAGAATATCTGGGGGGCATACCACCTAACGGCACGCCTCAACAAGAGGAACAATCAGGCAAAAAAAATAGCCCGTTCGGACGAACAGGCCTCCACCAGGAGCAAAGGGAAGCATCGAGCGTGATGTCGGGTGCCTCCCGATGGAAACATGGTCAGCCACCAGTTCCCGCGTTTATATCGCTTTCAGACTTGCTGTTTTCGCCCCGCCGCTAGGGGGATTCATCACAACTAATAAGGCATTCCATCCAGAGGTTGCCATTTAAAGTTAGCTGACAAATTATTTAGCGCAACGGGTGTTTAGGATTTTTTTTCAGGGGAGCACACTACCCAACAAACCACCCCAGGTTAGTTGGACGGCGTAATGTGCTTTCCTGATGAATCACTCTATCAAGTTCCAAAGGGTGCCTTTTGTGGCACGCAAAATCGAGTAGATTAGATCTGAGGCTTGGTGAAGATTATCTACCTGGTCATTAATGTTGTGATTCCACTTTGGCCCATGGAACAAATTGTTCCGGAGTCGGAAGCAGAAAAAGAGACATACCATCAATTGTTGTTCAGTCTGTGGTTCCGTTAGTTTTAGAATAGAAGTTATTGTTGTTTGAAGTCCGGCCGAAGTTGCAGGCCTTTGCCTCCATCGCTCACAACCGCATAGTGATAAGAAATCATCTGTCACTTCGTTCTCGTGGAGGTAACGATTAAAGCAATAGCTATAAACACGCTCAATGCATTCAAAATCATCAAATCCATGAGCCAATAATTTTAGTGCATACTCTTCAGAGAGCTTCTGCTTTCCTTCAAAATTGCAAATCTTTGCCTCAAAAAATGAAAACAATGTGGTAAAACGAAGTATGGCCACATGAGTGTGGTGTTCAACATAGTTCCCACCTTCAAACAGCGCATTAAGTTCAGCTTCAAATTGCTCCATAAAAACACCGATTCTTCGATATAAAAAAACCCGCACTTTGGCGGGTGATTACAACTCTGGCAGTATATAAATATTAGACGAAATTAGGCCTTTTTTGTCAACCTTTCAATCTTGTATGTCCTCAGGCATAAGCGAACTGTAATTTTCCCAGACAGCTTTTATTGCAGCTTCATCAAGACGCTCCGAAACCAGTTTTAAGGTTTCCCACTTTTTAGCTCTAGACTTGCTCCATGTTTGCCTTGAAACATTAATCATACTTGCCAGCGCACTACCCGCGTACTCCTTGTAAGTCTCGTTTTTTCTCTTGGCCGCCACATCCTGCACAGAGATCCAGACCAGCTTGATCATGTCTTTAATGATACGTGACTGGAGAGGTCTTTTGACATGGTAATCCTGAAAGCTATTCCAGACATATTCGCAGATAGTTACCTGAAGGGAATATTTCAAATCAAATCCGTAACAGTACCGGATCCACGCCTGTTGTTGTTTAGGTAGTAACAGAACGGCTCTACGCCATTCGCACGAAGAGAAAGCCCCATCTTTCATCGGAGGCATCGGGCGGCGACGACTGCGCGTCTCCAGGACGTAAAGAGCGCTATTTTCAGCTTTAACGCGACGTACACCGCCGCGCCCGTTATCAAGTTCCACAACGTGTAGTTGCTGGCGCGGGTTTCTGTTCTTATCAGCTGGTGGATGCTCTGCGAATGCCTCCAGTTGCCCTTTGGTGCCGCCTGAGTCATCGACCAGCGCAGCGCGTAGTTGAATGCGTACATATTCCAATTGCTGCGCGTTCATCGTACCCCCTCATCTCGCCAGATTTTTTGTGTGCGAAGAATGCCTTCAGCGTGCATAAGCCGAAGGTCTTCATAGGTGTATTCTTTGGTTTTAACGCGACCGTCGATCACGTCATGACAGGCGTTGCAGGAAATAGCGCCTTGTTCATCATCAGGTTTGCATCCTGTGCCACACGTTCCCGCGAGCCGGTAATGTGCCAGGCATGAGGTTTCTGGATCGTGGTTGCAGATGCCAGGAATGCGAACTGTGCACTCCCTTCCCTTGGCCGCTTTTCGCAAGTTCGGTTTTCTCTTCATGCTGCGAACTCCAGCAGCTGCATGGCTACGTTGTCGGCTTCCAGATAGTTTCGGAATTTTTTAAAAAGAATGGTGTTCCACAGGACGTTAAAAACTGCTTTGTAGACCTGGAAAAATTCGGCCTCCGTCATGTTGGAAAACGAGATCGATTTTGCCTCTCGGCGAATAGTGTTATCAGGGAGGATGAAGGTATCGAAGAAACCAGCCTCAACAACGGCCCACTTTCTGAAGGCTTCGAACGATTTGGTGATTGCAGCTTCTTTCGTTCGCCACTGCCCGTGGGTTTCGTTGTAAACCTTCTCAGTTTCTAAAAGGAGATCGTCATTGCCGGCCATCGAGATCAGGTAACGCACGTAACCGTGAAGGTATTCTTTTTCTGCGGGAGTAATCGCCCCGCCTGTGGGTGTCCAGTATTCGAACCCAAGATTGAGCAGCGCGAAGAAGCGCTTATGGAAGAGGTAATTTCGGGCTTGCTTAACGTCGCAGTTAAGCCACACGCCGATTTTGATGCGTTGCAAAAAGTCGCTGGCCTCGGGCGTAGCCGTGGTCAGTGTGGTGGGTGAAGATTTAAAGAGTTGTATAACCTGTGCCATCGTTCTCTCCGGTGGCACAGTGTTTCAGCAGGGTTGTTCAGACCCGATAACTATTATAAATCATAAACGTATCAGTCGTCATCTCCTTGACGCTCATCAGGCGCAACAAGTTTGCGCGCCTCATCGATCAGAGTCAGGCTAGTTACAAACTCGTCAGGACGCATTACAAACCCATCTTTAAAGGAACCATCACGATTTCTGCGAATAACCAGTGGCCTGGTGCTGTCGTGTATACCCAATATTAAATGATCTGGAATGTACACTCGCTTATCTCCTGTTATCTCTGAGGTTATCCCTTAATCTTCCTTGCATGTCCTGACTTGTAATTGTCTAAAAGCACAAACAAAAAGCTGGTTTCGTAAACTTCCGTTAAACTCACAAGACAATATTACTGTATACCCATACAGTATATAATTCCAGATTTTGAAGTTCTTTATTGACCAAAGTTAAACAATCTCATTGAAAGCCTAACCTATGAACTATTTAGCCATAACCATCTGTATTATAAAGATATTTTATTCCCTGCTGCGAATCTGAGAGGATTATACACCTACTTTATTTAGTAGGTTATTTTTTAAAATTTACTAAAAAAAATGATGCAATGTTCCCTTCATGCCGCTGAAGTTTTTTATGTTATCTTGCAAGGTTCATTTATAAAATGTTTATGATGCACGTGCTCGCATTCTTCGCTTTACTTATACTACAATTTTTGAAATATTTATCATGCAAAGAACCTGGCATTCTATGTTTACTTAGATTTTACAATTACATAATCTTTTTCAAGATATTTGCTTCTAAAGGAGAATCTCATGGACAAAAACATAATAAAAAAAATACTTAAACACAAAGCAAGTAGATTCAAATCAGTTTTTGCTGAAGATTCGATCGATCTATATTTCAACAGCGAAAACAAAACCTTTCACGCCGCTGAATTTGGTCGATTCAGGGAAAATGTAACTGCTGACTTCTTAAGAGCATTCATACCTGGATATATTGGAATTTCAAATGGATTTATTGTATCACCTACGAACAGTATAAGTACACAGTGTGATATTATTTTATATGATAAAGAACTTACCCCCTTACTTCAGGACGATAATCACAACCAATTTTTTCCGACCGATTGTATTAAAGGTATAGGAGAAGTCAAATCAAACCTGACTAAAGGAGCTTTATTCGAAGCACTGACAAAGCTTTCCAAAATCAAACAGATAAGCTATGAAATAAGCAAAGAATCTACGGGGCAAAATCACACAACCTATGACAGGGAACATTACAGTAATCACGCTTATACATTTCTAATTTGTAATAAGATCACAGGTGACACATCAAACTTAGCAAATGAAATAGATAATCATTACAATACTAATGGTATTGACCATCGATTTAGACATAGTTTTATTCTTTCTTTAGATGGAAAAGCATGTTTCTATATCGACCCTATAATCAACAAGTGCAGTTTTCCTCAAACCATTGTTGATGAAAAGCCAAATATAAACAAACCTTTTTCTCTTGCTGATGACTTTGATGAAGCGATCAAAGCTTTCGCGCAAATCACTTACACGACACTTTCATTACAAGGACGAATGATTATGAACCTTATGGAATATATAAAATAGAGTAAATATTCCTACCAATAATCCTGAGATTTATCACTCTCAGGATTAACCAGCAAAGAAAATCTTTCAAAGCCGTTTTAATAGTAACATTCTTAGTTTATTTATGACTATAAGTTGTGCTGCTGGCTCGAAAGCTTCTCCAGTCAAAATTAACCCACAAACCACCCCCCATCCTAAGGCGATCAAGTGCCCTCTCACCTATGGCCTGAGTCAATGCCGCTTCCTTCAGGTTGGTCAGAATCCCAACCGGTTTTAGCATCGCCGTACGTCGATCAATAACCTGATGCAATATGACCTTTTCGTATTGTGAGTACATCTGAACGCCAACTTCATCGAGAACAAGCAAATCGACGCGCGACATCTGCTCCATTAGTTGGGCCTCTGTTTTACCACCACTAAACCCTGCTTTGAACTCGGTCATAAGATCAGCAACGGTAATGATCAGAACGCTTTTGTGCTGAGCCAGGAGTGCATTTCCTATCGCTGCAGCAAGATGGTTTTTACCCGTTCCAGGGCTGCCACTGAAAACAAAACAAGCGCAACCGGATCCGAAATTGTTCAGCCAGGACTTTGCAAATGACAACGCTTTGCGCTGGCCATTATTCTCTACCGAATAATTTTTGAACGTGCAGTTTTGATAACGTTCACGAATGCCCGAGCGCCCGAATGTCTTTTCTAACCTGGTACGGCTGTTCTCCTGGTTCAGCTTTTCTGAGTGCTTTCGCGCCTCTTCCTGTTGCCATGCCATAAGCTCCTCAGCACTGGAGAACTTCGGCTGTACTCCGGCAGGGACAATTTTCTGAAGCCGTTTTAACACGTCAGCCATATCGCGCATGTTCACCCCATAAAGCCGTCAGGAATTGAGCTATCTGGTTTTGAAACGCTGGTAATGTCAGGTCGGCTCGTCTGAGCCATGTTGAAATTGTTTGGCGGGTATAACCCCTGATACTCCCGAGCGATGCTGTGACGAATGACCACTTCAGGCGGAATGCCCTGGCTTCGATATCTCTCCAGCTCCCTGATCGAGCCTTTAGCACCCTGAGGAGTTTTTATCGGCTTACGCAATGCCTTGCGATACTCCACCCACTCAACCCATAACGCGCAGGAGAGCCAATCAGGAAGTTCAACCGCGAGAGGATCAAATTTAGTTTTCGCCAAATTCCCCTTGGGGGGATTAAGGGGGGTTTTAGGTTCTTTGACTGGATCTAATAACTGACTGATTCTGGGTGAATCTCCTGCACCCTCCCCCCCTGCACCATTTGCACCAGGGGGTGCAGCTCCTTCACCCTCCCACCCTGCACCATTTTCACCATAGGGTGCAGCTCCTGCACCCTGCTTTTGAGCCTGTTTCTGATAGGGTGCAGGATTTTCACCCTCATTGTTAAAGGTCAGGTGATAGATATTGGATCGATTAACGCCGCTTGAATCTCTTCGCTCTTCAACACGAACAAATCCATCCTTCACGAGTTGCCGGATATGTGTCTGAACTGAGCGAGAAGATATCTCGCATTCATACGCTATCGTTGCCACTGCCGGCCAACATTCCCCCGTATCACTGGCGTTATCTGCGAGCTTAATCAGCACCAGCTTACGGAGAGGATTTCCCACCCTTGCTTTCATGGCCTGAACCATCAAGGACATACTCATACTGCTACTCCTGCGAAATCATTACGGGTGATCCCGCCACTCAAACTGACATCAGTAATTCTGCTATTGGAATCAACGCCTGAAGCTCGTCGATAAGCCTGTTCAGCTTCACTATTGCTGTGGGGCATCTGACCGCAACAGCCGACATAGCCGCACCGAACGACTCCATGACTTTCGCTTTAGCCAGTTCAGGCGAATGAGGTTCTTCCAGCTCTATGCGCTTGCGTGTTGGCATGGCTCGCAAAGCGACGTCTGATAGCTCTGCTGCCATCTTGACGTAACGAGGCCCACCTAAGCTGAAGATGCGCTTTACGCGTTGTTTAGCGTTGCGTATGCCCTGCTCGTCCGTAGCTGGTGGTATTAGTTTTCCGCCCCCCCTGCGTTGATATTCATCAGCGAAGCGAACGCCTACTGTTTTCCAGCCAGCCTCCTGCGCCCATGACTCAACGCCAGCGGATATTTGTTCAACCGTTGGAGTGATTTTCATGCTTCAGTTTTCCGTTTCGCTTTGCTTTAGCATGAGCATCATAAATAGCTGGGTCATACTGTAATTCCCCGCCCGATGCCGTTTGTAATCGCGTTGCTCGTCCTTCTGGAACCAGATCCCCCCATTTGTACAGAGAGGAAATTCTTACTCCAGCAGCACGAGCCAGATTTGTTTTTGTTCCAAAAAAATGGAGCGCATCTTTCGTATACATTAATCATTCCCAAATGTTAGCCATAGCTAACAAGATAGAAGTTAACAAAAACGTAGTCAATAAGATTTAGCATTAGCTAACTATGGATATGACAAACCTTACGATTGGCGAGCGGATCAGAGCGCGTCGCAAAGAACTAAAATTTACTCAGCGCACTCTAGCTAAAGCGTTGAAAATTTCGCATGTCTCCGTTTCACAATGGGAAAGAGATGATAGCGAACCGACAGGTAAAAACCTCTTTGCACTAACTAAGGTTCTTCAATGCACACCCACATGGATTCTCTTCGGCGATGACAGCCGGACTCCTGAGCCTCCAGTTCTCACCGATGCCCCTCTCGATGAACGTCAAACTGAGTTATTAGATCTCTTCAATGCCCTGCCTGAGTCTGAGCAAGAAGCTCTTTTGGGTGAAATGAGAGGTAGGGTTGAGAACTTCAATAAACTCTTCGAAGAAATGCTTATAGCCCGACGCCGCACTCAAAAAAAATAAAGCTCTAAAAAACAAAGAGATACCTTCTCACGCCTAAAATGTTAGCTATAGCGAACAATTTTCTCTTGATATAATTGTTAGCTATGGCTAACCTTTCCACATCGAAACACGCACAGTGTTATCAGCAAAACGTTCAGCCAGCCTGGCTTAAGGGCAACCAAAGGAGAATGGGAATGAGCAAGCAAAAAGTTGTTGACCTGGCAAACACCGCGCGCGAATGCGCATCACTGGCTAACAGCGTGTCCGGCACTATCAAGTTTATCGTTCAGCGCTGGAACCAGGCTTGTCAGGCGGCAAAGATGGAAGGCTTCACCACTGAACCACGCTACACCCGTCGCGCTCAGCTCGCCGCCGATATGCTGCGTATGGCTGCACAGCTGGATAACATTGCAGAAGGTAAAGACCCGCTGACAGGCGAGCCAGTAGCTCCGGCAAAGAAAGTAAAAATCATCAAGGCTTGTGACCTGAAAGTGGGCGATATCTTCGTAAATCAGTCCTACGGCGGCGAGCTGAAAGTATCTGGCGTTATGGGTTCACTGACAGGCAGCAAAGAAACCCATATCAGCTTTGAAATCGGCGGGGGTACTTCTTACCCTGACAACTGCAATATCACCATCCTGGATATGGACTCCATTCACGCCGAAGCGCTCGAAATGAACGCAGAGACAGATCGCCGTCGTCATTGTTCAGTAATGGCTAGCCTTCAAAACACCATCATGGAACGCGATGATCTGCCTGAACTTGTTGAAGCTTGTCACGCCGAAGCGCTGCAATGGAACGCCTTTATTGATCACTGCTGGCCTCTGGATGTTGAAGACGTCTTGGTAGGTATCGAGATTTCCGCTCATGAAGACAACCGCCGCTTTGACTGGCTGACCAATCGCTGGAGTCTGTTTTGGGCTGGTTGTGACTACTTCACCCGCCGCACGATGATCGAAGAGGCTCACGCTGAAGCCCTGCGAATTGATGCGGAACAATATGCAGCTCCAGTGACCTGCTCCATCTTCCAGCGTAATGACGGCGTACAGCTTGCTCTGGATAACTCATGCGATGTTCGGTTTATCCGTACCAGCAAAAACGGGGAATGGTTTAAGGCAGGTTTCCGCAATACCGATATGGAAGGTTACCAGCCTGTCGAGAGCGATGTTTTGTTTACCTCCATGCCTTCACGCACTCTTTCATATTCAGACGGTGTGATGGTTGTCTCCGAGGCCTGAGCCTTGAGCAATAACGAATTAACCGATTTATTTATTGCCCTGACAGGCCAAGACAGGGCAACAGCGAAAAAATATCTCGAAGAGAATTACTGGTCTTTATCAACCGCAATCACTTTTTTTCAGGTTGATAGAAATGAAGGAAAAATTTAATGACTGGACAACACTACGGCACCCAAGAAGTAATTCGTTCATGTATTCGCCCTGGAATGTTAATCAGGCATGAAGGGCTAACCTGGAAAGCAGGAGCAAACACCCGCGGCAAACTCGTTATTTCAACTTTACGCGGGAGTAAGTGTTTAAAAGATTGCTTCGTAGATGTTCTGTTGGATGCCAGGGGCGAACCTCTAGGCAATTACCCAAAGGATATTCAGTGGACTGGCAAATCATAAAATTGTTTTTAAAGGCTTATGCGCCCTTAGCTGTCGTCTTTTATCTAATTGTTATTTTTGGCTACAGGTTATTCACAGAAGATAAAGACGACGACATTTAGTTAAACAAAATCAGTACGTATGCCATTAATTATGGCAGGGATTCCCACACACTTTTCTGGAGTTAAATATGAACCACGAATTTACCGTAGCATTCAATACTAAGCTGTTAGTTTCTACCGATAATTGTAAAGTGCTGTCTTTAACCTGCGGCGATGAACAGCTGGGTTATATCGCTTTCAATACCATCGACCGCGATTCTGATAAGCGCACCTTCGTTACTCCTTTCACGGCTGAAGGCGAACTGAAGGAAGCGTGCTGTGCGAGCTGCGCGGCGAAAGCTCTTTTCAATAACCGTACCGGCTTCAAGCTCAAACTGATATCTATCGCTGAAACTGAAAATGTTCAACCTTCTATTACTCAGCTTCTGCCTCTGTTACTGCTGGCGGATATCGCCAAGCGAGCTAAATCACTCTGATTTATTCAGCCCCGTTAAGGCGGGGCATTTATCCGAGTGACCATTAGTTAGTGGTCAGCCTGATAAATAGAGGTATGCAGATGGATATTACTCTGGTGTTTAAGAAATTAGCCCTCGTTAACGGCGAGGAAGCAGTTATCAGCATTGCCCCCAGCGCAATGAAAAAGATGGTCATGGATTTAGTGGCGAATGGTTATTTATCCACTGAGGATTTAATCATTTTTGCAATCGGTCAGGTGAAACTCTGCGACCGCAAAAACCTTGAGCATGTTTTGCCCGACAACGTTTTAAAGAAATTAACCGAAACTTTTGAATCCGTAAAAGAAGGAGATAACAATGACTGACCAGAGAATTTTCATCGCAGGATATTTCCCCGATGAAGAATCAGAAAAGGCAGGTATTAAGCGTGTCGCTACCGCCTTCAATGCTAAGGATATTGAACGCGCTAAAGCTAAAGCGAACTTTATCTTCCTGGAAGAGTATGAACATGCTCAGGATGCAGCATTTAAAATCCTTGTGTGTGAAGACACTCCAGATGTTCCTGGTCGTCCTTCTCGCGGAACATGGAATGAAGAATTCCTTTACGAATACGACTGGCCTGAAGACGTCGGCCACCCTGTGAAACGACAGGCTGAAAAGGTCAATTTCGACAAGCTCTCCACCGTTACCAAAATTGCCGTTCTGGTGAAGTACGACTCTACCGAGATCACTAAAGCGGATCTCCCTGCCGCGCTGGAACTTACCCAGGACGAGGCGAACACTTTCGAAGGTCATGTTGTTGAGGCTATCAGCAAGATGCCTGAAATCGCCAATATGTACCCCGAGCGCATTCAGCACGTCATCGGCTGGGTCGGTGCCAAGTGCGATCACTCTGCGAAATGGCCTGAGATCCAGAAAGAAATTGCAGCCTGGCAAAAAAGGCAGGATGGAGAGCGCAAACAAACCGGTTCGTCAAAATCGGTGGTGGATATCGCTCGCGAGAAAGCCGCGGCTGAAAAAATCCGTGTGCAAAATCCGGCTCCTATTCACCTTCAGGATGAAGAATCTTTAAAGCGCAATATTGCCCTAGGCCTGGTTTCTAAGGCGATGGATTTCGACATCCTCAATCCTCCGGCGAGCATTGTTAATCGTGCCCGCGACATCATCAAGCTGAAAGAGAAACCCTTCCCTGCATGGTTTGCAGCAATGAGCGCGACGATTGGCATTTACGAATACTCAACCGTCCAGATTATCTACAGCGTGAAAATCTCGCCTGAAGATATCGACAAAACTGCCGGCTCTATTCAGGCACATATCAACCGCACGTTTACCGAAACTGACCACGCCAACCCGTCCGCTGAAATGCTGGCCATCGCCTGTGGCACATCGAAAACCGAAGAGGGAAAAAGCAATGAGACCGAACAGAACAAAACGGGCACAACTGGCCCACTGGACGATGCAGCGTCAAAGGCTGGCGCAGTGGCACCGGAACACAATGCAGACGGGTCAGCAGCGGGGCCGCTGGAAACTGCGCCACAGGTAGAGCGTACGGGTCCGTTCTATTACCTCTTTGCAGATGGTGTGAAAGTAGGACGCGCTAACAAGCTTCCAGGGCTCGAAAAAGCGCTGGCTGATGGTGGAAAGGAAATTAGCCAGGACGAATATTTAGCGCGTAAAAACGGCACATACGAAGCCCCTGCGGCCCCTGCTGATAACTCAGGCGCAGGTAATGAGCCTGAAATTACCAATCACGGCGCGGGTCGATTCTCCATTGATGGGCTCATGTCTGAACAGCAGCCTTCAGGAACCTCTCAGGAAAATCTCCCAGAGACTCCTGTATCAGATACAGCTGGATCTACAGCACCAGCAGCACCAGCAGCACCAGCGGTAAAGAGTGAAGAACCAACATTCACTCTCCGTGCTGACGAGCTGGAGAAAGAGCTGGGCGACAGCGAAAACCTTTCCATGTGGAAAGACGTGATGCGCACTAATCCGCGTTACACGAAAGATATGAGTGATATCGGGTTTGGTGGAACCGCTATCAACTCGCAATACATGATCATGCGAGCCACCGAAAAATTCGGTCCCGTTGGTATTGGCTGGGGCTGGGAAATCGTTGAAGACAAGATGATCGAAGGCGCACCGCTTACAGAGAAAATCTTCGAAGGTACAAAATTTGTCGGAAAGCGCATCCTGCGCGATGCAGATGGTTCGTTATTGTTCGAGCTGAACCACTACATCAAAATCCATCTTTGGTACATCAAAGACGGCAAGAAAGGGATCGTTGAGAACTTCGGCTCTACCCCTTATCGACAGTCAACTAAGCACGGTATTCAGTGCGATACCGAAGTTCATAAAAAATCGCTGACCGACGCGATCAAAAAATGTCTTTCCGGCCTGGGCTTCTGCGCCGATGTTTGGCTGGGTCTGTATGACGATGCTGTATACAGGGCCGAAAGCGTTATTGAACATGGTCTGAAGGATGCCACTGACAGAGCTGATGATTCAACGCGCATCCGTGAAGAACTTGACGAGCGGTTTAAACAGAACGTTGAAACCATGCGTAAAGCTGTCTCTCAAAATGAAGTCTCAAAAATTGCGAGCAGCCTGACGCGAGCCGTGAGCATTCACTTAAAAGCCGCCAAAGATATTAACGATAAAGAATACGTCAAATATCTGGAGGGCCGTTTACGCCGCCTGGAAGATATTAAAGGCGAGTGTCTTTCTAAGCTGGAGGAAAAAGCATGAGCAACCGCACTATTGATTTAGCAAACGAAATTAGCAAAGTTCTTGCTCTCGGCGATAGCGGCGATATTGATGCGCAAACCCTTGCTGATACCCTTGAAGGTATCGAAGGCATGATTGAAGACAAATTTGATGCCACGATGTCAGTTATTAAAGATTTCGAAGCTAAACAGGAAGCCTGTAAGAAAGAAGCAGCCCGTTTGACCGAAAGAGCAAAACACTGGCAACGTCAGGCCGGAAGTCTTCGCACATATTTACTTGAGTGTTTGCAAGCCTCTGGCCGTAAGCAGTTTAAATCAACCCTTCATACCTATTCAGTTAAAAAAGGGTCGATATCTTTAAAGATTGTCGACGAAGATTTAATTCCTGATGAATTTGTGGAGTCCAGAACAGATGTTATTCACGACATACAGAAGGATAAAATTAAACAGATCCTGACTGATGCGTTAAAAGCCATTGAAGATTTACGCGAAAAAGGTGAACAGGTGCCAGAGGAGCTTTTAAACAAAGTGCCTGGCGCTCAGGTAGAGCGTGGGCCTGAATCTCTTTCTGTTCGATGAAACACAGGGCCGCTAAGCGGCCTGTTTCGGGAGCTTATATGTTCGTATTCAGAAACGAAATCATCGAAGAAACAAATGACGATTTACGATATCCGCGCAAGCAGTCTTTGAATTCTGCACCTGACTATACAAAGAAAATAGTCGCTGAGTTATCTAATCGTCGGAATCTGAGAAAGAAAAATGTTCAACCTAAAACGCGGTAAGTCTGTGTTCAAAGTTCGCCCTCTCCTGTTTAGCAACAGCTTCAAGTGGGCAAGCGTAAAAGTATTTGATACGCAGCAGGGAAAATATTACGGGCGAGAGGCCAAGAAAAGTTATGGGTGATATGGGTGATTATTTTCGTGACATCGCCCCCTTTCTAAAAGAGGGGAGAAAAAAGGCCCGTGATGGAGCACATCAAAGAATTAAAGGTTTCTTCATGCGTAATGGCGTTGTTTTTGAAGAAGGCAATAACACCCTCCTCTTCAGAACTCCCGAAGGAACAGTGTGCTACTACACGCCGAGCCAGAAGATGCAGCATAAAAACCAGTGGACTCAGTGCAGCCCTACCAGATGCATGAAGTATGTGAAAAAGCTAAGGGGGAATTAAGATGGCTAACTCTTTCAGACAAATGACACGCGGCGGCGTTATCTCCCGCACTGATAATGGTATGTTTATCCATCTGGATGATATTCACGTCAAACCAGGCTTTAACAAGCGCCTCGATGATGAACGTACACGCCAGGCCGATGACGATCTTTTCCAGTTCCTGATGAATGGCGGCAGCGTTCCACCGCTTGAAGTGATTTCCCGTGATGAAGGCGGTGTGTGGATTGTTGAGGGTCACCGCCGACACCGTTGCTATGAGCGCTGCCGAGAAGCAGGAAAGCCGGTAAACAAAATCCACATCGTCCAGTTCGTTGGCGATGACAAAGAACGCCTTGCGCGAATCCTGACCTCCAACAACCAGTTAAGCCTTTCAGAACTGGAACAGGCCGCGGTGGTAAAAGAGCTGGCATCGGCTTTCAATCAGTCGGTCGCAGAAATAGCCGCGCTGGTGAACAAGTCAGAACCGACGGTTCGGAACCTGCTTACCCTGGCTGGCGCGAATCATGACGTGAAGCAGAAAGTTCAGGCTGGTGAAGTAACGGCTGGTGCAGCTATTGAGCGTGTAAAAGAGTTCGGTGAAAAAGCGGGCGAAGTGCTTGAGCAGGATAAGGCCGTAGCCGCTGCCGCTGGAAAGAAGAAAGTCACCCGCAGCGTAATAGCTCCTGAAATCAGCGTGAAGAAGGCCCGCCGTCTGGTTGAGCTGATCACGCTTGCCGGAATCAATGAGAGCGGCGCTATTACCCTTTCTGGCGAGCTTTTAAATGAGGTAGTGGAAATCATCAACGAACAGCGTGATATCGAAGCACAGCGCAGCAGGACCGCAGTATGAACAAGGTAGAGAAAGAACGTTTAGTTAATTATCGCCGCTGGCTCTATAAGGCAGAACTGAACGAGACAAAGCTGATCGCTTATAACTGCCCTAAATGCCTTGAGAAGTTACAAACCACTGAAGCGCCGGAAGGTGAAACGTGGGACACGTTTTCCATCTGCCCTTTTTGTGGATCGTTACTTTTTAAGGTCACACAAGGGGCCACAGTGAAAATTGATTTAATTCTTAATATTGGGGTCAAGCCGGATGGTAAACACAAAGCAGCAAAACCTTACGCTGAATGAATTATATAAACTTCGCGATGCATATCGGCATTTCAATTCCATGCATGATTTTGTTCGCGCAATCAATGAACTGATAAAAGTTCGCGAAAATGAACAAAATGTTTTAGCAAACGATCTGAATGAATGGGTATCTGTTAAAGACGCACTTCCAGAACCATGCATTCCAGTAGATTTTTTTGTTGAATCATCTGTGAGCAATGATATTCCTGAAGGGGTATACAGCGGCTATTTCGGTCACGGCAAGTGTTGGCACCAAGACGCTATGATAACTTCTCTTGCAAGCTATCCAACCTTGAAAGATGGCGCAGAGGTTACTCACTGGAGAAAGCAAGCGCCTTTTCCATGCACTAAGTGATTTTCGTAATTCAGTTTTTATAGCCGACCAGCGTTAACTTGCTGGTCGGTCATGGGGTAAAACATGCTTTTGACACTCAAAGAGTGGGCGAGCGATGTCTATCAAGATCCGCCGCCTATTGGAACTTTGCAACGCTGGGCGAGGAACGGGAATATTTACCCACCTCCAGAAAAACACGGGCGCGAATATAAAGTTCAACATGATGCTTTTTATATCAAGCCAAGTAAAGCATGTAGCAAAATCCAACATCAAAACCCAAATGGCCGAACTGGTAAAAAAAGCAGCTTACTGGAGAGGATTGAGCATGAGCAGGAAATACAATCGCGATCTACCGCGAAATCTAACTTATAGGAAAAAATATAAAAAGTATTATTGGCGTAATCCTGTTAGTGGAAAAGAATTTCCTCTCGATGGACTTTCAAAAAGTCAGGCGATAGCTCAGGCTATTGAAGCTAATAATTATATTACCAATAATTTTACGCCAAGTGGTTTACTGCAACGAATCACGGACGAGAAACAGTTAACCATGAGTGATTGGCTTGAGCGTTATAGCGTCATACTGCAGCGCAGAGAGCTGGCGGCCAACACCTATAAAGTGCGTGCGGGGCAGATTGCCACCATCAATGAAAAAATGGGTGAGCTGATACTGAACAAGGTAAACACTCGCCATATAGCTGACTTCCTCGATACATGGATCGCAGAAGGAAAAAAGACCATGGCCGCAACTATGCGCTCTGTGCTGATCGATATTTTTCGGGAGGCGATTGCCGAAGGCGCACTGACGCTTAATCCGGTTGAACCGACGAGAACGCCAAAGATCGTCGTATTCCGTCAACGTCTAAGCCTGGAAATGTACGGACCGATCAGAGCCGCAGCTGATACTTTGTCGCCCTGGTTACCACTGGCGATGGATCTTGCGTTGGTAACCGCGCAGCGCCGCGAGGATATAGCGAACATGCGGTTCACTGATGTTTATGATGACCGCTTACACGTAACTCAGATAAAAACAGGGGCAATGATTGCCATACCGTTATCCCTGTCACTGAATGGAATACGCTTGAGCGCAATCATTGATCGCTGTCGTTTACTGAGCACAACCGATTTTCTGATAAGCGCCGGCAAGCGGAAAAACAGTCCTGACGGAGCTATTCATCTGGACAGTTTGACGAAAGGTTTTGTGAAGGCGAGGAAATTGTCGGGGCTGGAGTTTTCTGAACACCCCCCCTCTTTCCATGAGATCAGAAGCTTGTCTGGTCGCACGTATGAAGCGAGTCGGGGAAAGGGCTTTGTCCAAAAATTGTTTGGCCATCGTTCAGAGAAAATGACGGACCAATACTTGGAAGCAAGAGAAAAAAAATTCATTTTATTATAAATTACAGCCAACAAATTTTGAGCCAAGTTACTTTTTACTTGGCTTTTTTTACCGCCTTAGGTGTTTTTTTTCCAGGCGTTTTCGCCTTTCTTCCTTTAGATTTATCTTGACCTCCAGAATTATTAGATGACTTATCAAAATCAAAATAATTATTTAATTCCTGATATATTTTAGCCTCATCCAAAGGAACTCCAGATTGTCGAGTTTGATATATATGCTCAAAATATATTTTCGCTTGATTCTTTCTTAATTGAACACCATCTCGGCCACTGCTATCAAATGGATGAAAATGGATATTTGCACCTACGTGATAGATATTAACAGTATCACCAGATGTTGTTTTGATATTTGAAAGAAAACTATAGCCGAAGCAATAAGAATCTTTAGTTACCTTTGTGGAATCGAACGCACGCGTACATTTATCAAGTATATTGTTGTTTGTCGCATATGTTACCCATTCCTTTTTCTGCAAAAAATCTTGCCAATTTTGGAACGTTGCCTTGATATCAGCCTGACGGAAATATAAAAGCAAACATGCTGAACTTTGGTCTGTTAAGTACCTAGAAGCAAGCTGGAGCAATCCCTCAAATATTTTTTGATTATCATAACCAATCTTTGCTTCAATTAACCAACTAAAATGGTTTTTTTCAACATATATATCAATATGACCTCTATTAGAGGGTTCATTTTTAGTGTTATATCCTGAACGTTCTAACAATAAAGAAATTGTCGTGCTAAGTTGCTCTTCAGTTAAGTTGTAATACTTATCTGCATTTTTTTCAATCGATTGCACTGCACTTCTAAGCGATAAAATAACTCCCTGACTAAATTCTTCAAAATTCATTGGATCAACATTTGCGAGAAACTCAGCAAGTTTACCTGAATGAACTAAGCGAGAAAGTACACCATCAGTTCCAATCATTATTCAACATCCCATTCATCAGAATCCGTTTCAACATTTCCGGCAATTGCGAAATACAATGAAAGTCTTTCTCTGATAACTGGACAAACCTCTACACCTTCTTTATTTAAACAAACTTCACGATGAATAAGATAATATTGGAACTCACTTCTGGTTAGTTCTATCTCATGATTATCCTCTAGGATATAAGAATATTTTGGCTCTAGAATTTTAAATTTATCGCCACTAAAAAAGGATGCTATTTGTAGACTTGTATCGTCTTCAACAGTTTTTGTTACTGTCTTTATCTTAGAAAGTGGATAATATTTTACATCTGGATGTTTTTTTATATATTCGACCAAGCGAAGCATTTCCTCCTTTAGTTCTGTTTCCAGAACAGGATTATGGCTTATAAAATCTTTTACTTGGTCCAATTTGCTCATTTCATAAAGCCTTTTCAATATCGGAAATTAAAGATATCGCGTGAGCATAACCTCTCGGGTTAATGATTTCGAATCTCTTACTAACAGTATAATTAAACTGAGCTAAAGATTCCAGCCTCAAGTCCGTTTTAACTTTTAAGTTTACATTTTCTACAGTCTTTTCAAAACGGACACAAACTGCAATGCATTTTACTTTTTCTTTTTTAGCGCCTTCAAGATGATAAGGCTGATCTCTGAGACACACATCTACCTCTTTTCGGCACTCACGAGGAATTGCAATACCATTATCTTCACTCCAAAAAACGGTATCAATCACCCTTCCGTATGTATTATCATCATAGATGTTTTCAATTGCAGAATTAATGTTTATAGCGTTGGCATCAGCTAGTTTGACATTATTTTTAGCCAATATAGAAACAAAAACATCCTGAAGATTTTCCATTTCCTTTGTAATGTCTCTTCTTCCGACTTTACTATTTATACGAAATTCAGCTCTATTACAGTTATTAGGTATAAACACACTGTCAATGTGCTGCTCCTTAACTTCAACAGGGTAAGAAACCGCTCTTAAAACTCCATCCACTACTTCTTGTGTATGAATTCTTTTAGTTATTTTCCGCGGGGTTGAGAAGTAAAACACCACACCACTATTTTGCTTCTCGATAGCTGTTAATATCGGCATGAAAGCAGTGGTTAGCAAACTTTGGGGTACAAATGCCGGGAATGAAAGAGAATAAGGTTTACCATCAAAAATAAAATTTGTTGCATTTGTCAAGAGATGTTTATGTTCTTTTTCACTTAATCTGAAAATTTCACAATGATGCTTTCCAAGCACCATCAACGCTTTTGTAATTCTCTCTAAACTAGCAAAAGTAGCTTTAGCTGGTGCTACACGCTTACCTGATAGTTGATCCAATATGTTTGCTTTTGTAATTTCCCAACTGTTAGATGTTTCAAAGCCAGATTTCTTTAAATATATCCTACTGTAATTTGTTTCCGAAACCGACTCAATGACTTCCAAAAGCTGTTCAGGCGTAACTCCTGCACTACCTGCGCTGACATGGGTATTAACTTGGCTCATTGTACTCTCCTGATTTTTTTGTAATTAAATTATCAGCTTACTTAAAAGTCAATGAATTCTTATGCATAGATTGATCAGTTCCACTGTTTACCCTTTTTAGAGTAAAAATCAGGCACTCAAGTTCGTAAAGATCTTGGCTAGGGGCGAAAAACTGTTTACATTGGTGCAACAGGAACTAAACACCGGATATGTGATTTCGTGCATTTTTCGTGTAATTTAGTGTCGTGCCTTGTAACCACATGATTTATAAGGCAGATAAAAAGAGACCGAATACGATTCCTGTATTCGGTCCAGGGAAATGGCTCTTGGGAGAGAGCCGTGCGCTAAAAGTTGGCATTAATGCAGGCTAAGTCGCCTTGCCTTTTAAGAATAGATGACGACGCCAGGTTTTCCAGTCCACAGCTAAAGCGGTCGGAAAAAAAGCGCCAGAGCATCATTAAATGTGAAAAACCGCAGTGCTTTCGCAAGCATCTGCGGTTTTTTATTGGAAACCCGAACGTTAGCAGAGCTTGTCGGCGCGCTCGATAAACGGTGCCAGACTCATTTTTTGTCCCGGATGCGACGGGTCATCGATCTGAATAATGCTAATCGGCTGTCCGCTGCTCTTTCCGCTGGCTACCTGCTGCTCTGCGATATCATTCAGCGGATATTGCACCAACGTGCTCGGGTTGATCGCATACAGCGCATGGCCCGGACGGCAGGTCAGCATCACCTCTTCGCGATTGAAAGCCCATTTGTCCTTACCCACTTCAAAACGGCTGACGGTGATAACCTGCGGTGCGGCAAGCGCGCTCCCCGTACAGGCCAGCAAGATGAGAGAAAGTACTGTCTTTTTCATATGATATTTAACCTTATCAGAAGGGTTCCCAGGTGGCGAACAGACTGACCGTTGCCAGCACCAGCGCTCCCAGCACCACTTCTGCCTGCGTCATCCTGATAAAAATCTGTTGTGCTCGCCCGCTCTTCGGACGAAACCGTGGCACCAGAAAATACCGATTTGCCAGCGCAATTACCACCATCAACGCCACCAGCGCACATTTGAACAACAAAAACTGTACGTAACCGGCCTGCCAGGGAATATGGACACCCAGTATCATGAGCGCATTGATCGCTCCGCTGAGCAGCACGCCCGCGACGGCGTAATGGCCCACGCGCGAAAAGCGCATCATGGTATAAATGGCGGCATTCTGCCAGCGTCCTTTGGCCAGACGCATGCAGAACAGCAGAGGCAGTAATCCGCCAAGCCAGGTTGCGGCGCAGATCATGTGAAAAGCATAATTAAGACGCTGCAACGCCCCCATCGGACCGTCGTTCATTGCCGCGTGCCCTACCCCAGCCAGCAGGATAAGCTGGCCCATCGTAAGCAGCAGCAGCCGCGAACCTTTCAGCGGTGCGAGCCATGCTGCGCCGACCGTGATCGCAGCGAGTATGATTTGCCACAGCCAGACGCCGCCAAACTGCGTCCTCATTACGCCGTACCAGACCTGCGGGGCAAACACATCTCCCCAGCCGTTACCCATCAGTCCGCCCTGAAGCATAAACATCAGGAGCGCTGCCGCCAGGCTCATTAAGGCCGCCACTTTCTGCTGCAGCTGAAATCGCCGGGACATCAGGCGGTGGAGAGAGGAAGGCGCAAACCAGACGCTGTAAAGCGCGTTGCCAAAAACAAGCATCAGCGCCCCGAAATGGATAAAGCGCAACCCGATATAACACAGCGCCAGCATGCTATTTCACGCTAAAGTGATAGCTGCCTTTGGTTTTATGGCCGTCTACGGAGACGACATGCCAGTCTACCTGGTACGTTCCTGACGTCAGCGTTTGTTCCAGCGGAACGGTGAGTTGCGCCTTGTTCTTTTCGTCGCGCGTGACGGTTCCCGTTTTGATGACCTGCTTTTGCGCATCCGTTACCACCACACCGCTAAACCCCGGTTCGATGCCTTCTGAAAAATTCAGCGTAAGTGCCTGCGGAGCGCTCACCACGCTGTCCGCTGCCGGGCTCTGCTGTTTAAGATGTGCATGTGCCAGCGCGGAGGGCGCCATCATTGTCGAGGCCACAAAAACCAGTGCGCATACCGCGCGGGAGGCGGAGAAACCCATCGCAATCATTCCTTTTTGTTATGTCTGTATGCTAAAGAATAACGCTGTATAATAAACGAGTCGAGGATCATCCTGCCTCCGCTTGTCATCGTCGTGCAATCGCGGTAACGTTGCCGCCGCAGAAAAAGGAGAAGGTAATGAAGATCAATCTGGCCGCCCTTCCGCAGGACGAGATGGATAAAGTGAATGTCGATCTCGCTGCCGCTGGCGTCGCGTTCAAAGAGCGTTACAACATGCCTGTCGTGGCTGAAGTCGTTGAACGGGAACAACCCGCCCATCTGCGCGACTGGTTTCGCGAAAGATTAATCGCCCACCGTCTCGCCTCGGTTAACCTCTCCCGTTTACCGTACGAACCTAAAGTTAAATAAGCTTAACGAGTCGTTACACTTCCTTACACGGAATCTGGCAGGATAAGAAAACCCTGATAAATTTAGGTGTATTCTTAAATCCCTGCGACTCAGTGTATAAGGAAGTCACGATGTCACATTGGAACATAGCGGCAGCACAGTATGGCGGGCTGCATCAGAGTGTGAATGACCATGTTACGCACCACCTGCGCTTCATCGCCGAAGCCGCACGGCAGGGGTGCGATCTGCTGGTCTTCCCTGAACTCTCCTTAACGGGTTCTGGCGCGCCGACGCTACCTCCCCCACCCGATGACGCGCAGCTGGAGCCGCTGCTTAACGCGGCACATTTTTACCAGATTACCGTTATTGCAGGACTCCCCCTGGAACAGGATGGGCAGAGACAGAAAGGTCTTGTGCTGTTTTCGCCTGCTTGCCATCGCATTTTGCGCTATCCGCAAGGGCGCGGAGCCAGCCTGGTGCCGGGGAACAAGCACCTTAGCATCATTGATGCACATCCCGATTCTCCCAATCTCGATCCCAGAGCAACGCTTGTTACCAGCTGCCAGTCGGTGGGGGATAATCGCTGGCGGCAATCCATCAGTAACCTGCAGCGCTTCGCGCATAAATATGCTATTGCGGTGCTAATGGCGAATGCCTGCGGCGGCAGCGCGCTATGGGATGAAAAAGGCCAGCTGATCGTCCGCGCGGATAAGGGCGAGCTTCTGGTGACCGGCACGCTCGGCGGAGAGGGTTGGCAAGGCGATATCATTCCTTTAGGCTAGGCGTTTTAAGCCCAGGAGTTTTCAATGCTGCGCGTCATCGATACCGAAACTTGCGATCTTCAGGGCGGAATTGTGGAAGTGGCCTCTGTCGACGTGGTTGATGGTAAAATCGTCAACCCAATGAGCCATCTGGTGCGTCCCGATCGCCCCATCAGCCCCCAGGCGATGGCTATCCATCGCATTACAGAATCGATGGTGGCGGATAAGCCCTGGATTGAAGAGATCATTCCGCACTACTACGGTAGTCCGTGGTACGTCGCGCATAACGCCAGCTTTGACCGCCGGGTGCTACCTGAAATGCCGGGCGAATGGATTTGCACAATGAAGCTGGCGCGTCGTCTCTGGCCGGGCATTAAATACAGCAATATGGCGCTGTACAAGTCCCGCAAGCTCAGCGTTCGTACCCCTGAGGGGCTTCACCATCACCGCGCCCTTTATGACTGCTATATCACCGCCGCGTTGCTGATTGATATTATGAATATCTCAGGCTGGACACCGGATGATATGGCGACGATCACTGGACGCCCCGCGTTACTGACCACATTTACCTTTGGTAAATATCGCGGGAAGCCGGTGTCTGAGATAGCGGATAAAGACCCGGGCTATTTGCGCTGGCTGTATAACAACCTCGACAGAATGAGCCCGGAACTGCGCTTAACGCTGAAACATTATCTGGGCGACGCTTAACCCTCCGCACGGCCTGGCAGCGTGTCCTGCGCCAGGCCAATCAGGAAGGCATATTCCAGGGCAACCCCTTCGTACGATTTAAATCGTCCCGATTTCCCGCCGTGTCCGGAGTCCATATCGGTACACAGCAGCAGCAGATTGTCATCGGTTTTCAGCTCCCGCAGCTTTGCCACCCATTTTGCCGGCTCCCAGTACTGCACCTGAGAATCATGCAAACCGGTGGTGACCAGCATGTGCGGGTAGGCTTTCGCCTCCACGTTGTCGTACGGGCTGTACTCTTTCATATAGCGGTAGTAAATCTCATCCTGCGGGTTTCCCCACTCTTCAAACTCTCCGGTGGTAAGAGGAATGGATTCATCGAGCATGGTCGTCACCACATCGACAAACGGTACCTGCGCGACAATCCCCTTAAAGCGGTCGGGACGCTGGTTGATAACCGCCCCCATCAGCATGCCGCCCGCGCTGCCGCCCATGCCAAAGCAGAGTTGCGGATCGCCATAGCCCTGCTCAATCAGCGCGTCGCAGACGTCGAGATAATCATTGAAGGTGTTTTTCTTTTTCAGGAATTTCCCGTCTTCATACCAGTGCTGGCCCAGCTCACCGCCGCCGCGAATATGGGCTATGGCGAAAACAAAGCCGCGATCGAGCAGGCTTAACCGGCTGCTGCTGAAATCGGCGTCCATGCTTGAGCCATACGACCCGTAGCCGTAAACCAGGATCGGGTTTTTGCCTTTCTGGAAATGGGCTTGGTGATAGACGAGCGAGACGGGGACCTCAACGCCATCCCGGGCGGTGACCCACAGGTGCTCGCTGCGGTAGTTTTCAGACTCAAACCCTTTGACCTCGGTCTGTTTAATCACCTGGCGCTGTCCGGTATCCATGTCCAGCTCAAACAGGGTGTCCGGTGTGGTCATGGATGAGTAGCCGTAGCGCAGCCGCGATGATTCGGGTTCGGGATTGAATCCAATCCACGTCACATAGGCCGGGTCGTCGAACGCAATCCCCACCACTTCACGCGTTTTGCGGTTGATTTGCCGGATACTGGTCAGCCCTCGCTGGCGCTCCTCCACCACCAGCCAGTCGGTAAACAGGGTGAACCCTTCCAGCATCACCTGATCCCGCGCGGGGATAAGCACCTCCCACTTGCGCTCATCGCGCACTTTGGTTTTATAGAGACCAAAGTTTTTGCCCTCACGATTGGAGCGCAAATAAAAGCTGTGCTGGAAATGATCCAGGCTGTACTCGTGATCCTTGCGGCGCGGCAGGAAACAGAGCGGCTGGGCGTCAGGCAGTTCGGCATCCAGCAGCAGAACTTCCGACGTCGTCGCGCTGGCAAGGAAGATAATCACATAGTGGCGCGAGGAGGTTTTATGCAGGCTGACATAGAACGTTTCGTCTTTCTCTTCATAAACCAGCTCGTCGTCTGCGGAGTCCGTTCCCACGGTGTGCCGCCATACCTGATAAGGCAGTAGCGTCGAGGCGTGCTTTTTGACGTAGTAAACCGTCTCGGAATCATTCGCCCAGACAAAATCCGGGGAGACGTTTTCCAGCATTTCCGGATACCAGTTGCCGCTCTCCAGATTGCGAAACCGCAGGCCGTACTGGCGGCGGGAGAGATAATCCTCCGCCAGCGCCATCACCGCATTGTCAGGCGAAATGGACATGCCGCCCAGGGTATAAAACTCGCTGTGTGCAGCGCGCTGGTTGGCATCCAGCAGAATATCCCACTCGTCCCATTCGGCGCTTAATACCGACTGACGCTGATAAATGGGATACTCATTGCCGGGCTCGTAAATATGGCGATAGCGATAGCCGTTTTTGGTCCAGGGCGCGGAGATATCGCGCTGAGGAATACGCTGCACCATTTCATTCAGCAGCTGGTCCTGAAGCGTCTGCTGGCTGGACATGACCTTGCGGCCATAGTCGTTTTCCTCGTGCAGGTAGTCGAGCACCTCTGGCCGGGAGCGCGAATCGTCCCGTAGCCAGTAATAGTTGTCTATACGCGTATCGCCATGCGTGGTGATCGCATAAGGTATACGTCGGGCTTTCGGTGGCATGTCATCTTTCTTTTTTGTTTTACACCCTATAAGGTTGGCAAAACCCACGCATGATGCAAGCGAAACAGGGTCGCAACGGCGAGAACTATCCCTGTAACGCCTGTTTTTGTTCCCGGATATCCCGCTCAATGCCTTCGCGCACGTCTTGTGGGATCTTTAACGCATCACCCAGGGCGTTAAGGTAGCTCCGCTCCATAAAGTGATCGATATCGATGGCGGCACAGCTGAGGAAATAGAGTTCAAGCGCCTCTTCCTCATTTTTCACGCTTTGCGCCAGACGCTGCGGCTCCAGAGGCTGTTCGATGGCCTGCGCCACCAGCGTTCTGCCCTTCTCTTCAACGCCGGCTTCACGCAGTTGCTGCTCGATCGCCAGTCGTTCCCTATCGTCGATATGTCCGTCACTTTTCGCGGCAAAGACCAGCGCCAGGATCAGCCGTTCGGTACGCAGATCCAGCGGCGAGGTGTGCTCGCCGTAATGCGGTTCATCGCTGTGCGCGGTCCTAACCCTGTCCTTGTATTTGTTCCACAGGACGGTACCCGCAATGGCGCCCCCACCGGCCAGCAGTGCGCCTGTCCCGTACTTTGCCAGCAGCTTGCGCGAGGATTTATTCGCGACCAGCAGGCCTGCCAGCCCGCCGAGCGCCCCGGGTACCAGCAGTTTGCTCAGGTCCCGCTCGCCAGACGATGTTTTCTGCCCTAACAGGGATTGCAATTGATTTAGCCAGCCAGACATAGTTTTCCTCACTTAACGGTGAATATGTTCCACAGCGTAAGCGAGCAGGCGTCAGGAAATGTCTGGACGGGCTAAAGAAGCGCAAATTTCTTCTCCCCCTCACCTGGCGTGTACAAGACAGACGCAAACGTTTTCGTTTATACTGCCCGCAACTTTTTCAGGGGGATTGTTATGATTCGTTTAGGAACTGCGCTGCGACCTGCGGCGACGCGAGTGATGCTGTTGGGATCGGGCGAGCTGGGGAAAGAGGTCGCCATTGAGTGCCAGCGTTTAGGCGTGGAAGTCATTGCCGTGGACCGTTATGCCGACGCCCCAGCCATGCACGTCGCCCATCGTTCTTATGTGATTAACATGCTGGATGGCGATGCCCTTAGCGAGCTGATTACGCGCGAGAAACCTGATTTTGTCGTGCCGGAAATTGAAGCCATTGCCACCGATACGCTGATCGCGCTTGAGCAGGAAGGCCAGCGCGTGGTGCCCTGCGCGAAAGCCGCAAAGCTGACCATGAATCGCGAAGGCATTCGTCGCCTGGCGGCGGAAGAGCTGGAATTGCCCACCTCGAGCTATCGTTTTGCTGGCGATAAGGCGGCATTCCTGCAGGCTGTAGACGAGATTGGCTACCCGTGCATCGTTAAGCCGGTGATGAGCTCCTCCGGTAAAGGACAGAGCTTTATTCGCGACAGCAGCACGCTGGAAAAGGCGTGGGAGTACGCCCAGCAGGGCGGCCGCGCCGGTGCCGGTCGCGTCATCGTCGAAGGCGTCGTGAAGTTTGATTTCGAGATCACCCTGCTGACCGTCAGCGCCGTTGACGGCGTCCATTTCTGCGACCCGATAGGCCACCGTCAGGAAGATGGCGATTATCGCGAATCCTGGCAGCCGCAGCAGCTGAGCGCCCTGGCGCTGGAACGTGCTCAGGAGATCGCCCGTAAAACCGTCCTGGCGCTGGGCGGCTATGGCCTGTTTGGCGTGGAGCTGTTTGTGTGCGGCGACGAGGTGGTTTTCAGCGAAGTTTCCCCTCGCCCGCATGACACCGGCATGGTGACGCTGATTTCGCAGGATCTCTCCGAATTCGCCCTGCACGTGCGTGCCTTCCTCGGCCTGCCCGTCGGCGGTATCCGTCAGTACGGCCCGGCCGCCTCGGCGGTGATCCTGCCGCAGTTAACCAGCCAGAACGTCACGTTTGATAATGTCGACGGGGCGGTGGGTGCCGGGTTGCAGGTACGTTTGTTCGGCAAGCCTGAGATTGATGGAACCCGGCGTCTTGGCGTGGCGTTAGCCACCGGGGATAACGTTGACGACGCCGTGGCGAGAGCCAAAGCGGCCGCAGCAAGCGTTAAGGTAACGGGATAAAAAAACGGGCCGAAAGGCCCGTTTTTCATGCGACGAGAGACTTACTGCTTCGCGCCTTCTACCGCTTCGCGAGCCAGTTTGGTGATGCGATCCCAGTCGCCCGCTTCCAGCGCATCCGCCGGAACCAGCCATGAGCCACCGATGCACAGGACGCTTTTCAGTGCCAGGTAGTCACGGTAGTTGGCAGGAGAGATGCCGCCCGTCGGGCAGAAGCGTACCTGAGAGAATGGACCCGCAATCGCCTGCAGCGCTTTGGTGCCGCCGTTCGCTTCAGCCGGGAAAAATTTAAACTCTTTCAGACCGTAGTCCATGCCCAGCATCAGTTCGGAGACGGTGCTGATACCCGGGATCAGTGGAATAGTGCCTTCGGTCGCGGCTTTCAGCAGCGACTCGGTCAGCCCCGGGCTAATGGCAAACTGTGCGCCCGCTTCGGTCACTTCAGCCAGCTGTTTTGCGTTCGTCACGGTACCCGCACCGATGATGGCGTCCGGCACTTCTTTGGCAATCGCGCGAATGGCATCCATCGCGCAGGCGGTGCGCAGGGTCACTTCCAGAACGCGAACGCCACCCGCAACCAGCGCTTTCGCCATCGGTACAGCGTGCTCCAGCTTGTTTACCACGATAACCGGCACGACAGGGCCAGTGGTCAGGATTGATTCTGCACTTGTTTTCCAGTTTTTCATCAGAGTTTTCTCTCGCCAGATCGTTAAAATCAAGTCGTCTTAAAACGTAATACAGGTAGCGCCCTGCTCCGCACCGGAGAGTTTCTCACGCAGCGCGCTGAACATTTCGCGTCCGGTCCCCACGCGCGATGCGCTCAGGTCAGGAATATGGGGCTGACGTGCCGCCAGCTCGGCGTCATCGACCAGCAGGGTTAACTCACCTGTCTGACCGTTCACGCGGATCGTGTCACCGTCACGCACTTTCGCCAGTAAACCGCCGTCGTAAGCTTCAGGCGTCACGTGGATGGCTGAAGGCACTTTACCGGATGCCCCAGAGAGGCGTCCATCGGTTACTAACGCAATTTTGAAACGGCGGTCCAATAATACACCAAGTGGTGGCATAAGTTTATGTAATTCTGGCATCCCGTTAGCTTTAGGCCCCTGGTGACGCACCACCACCACGCAGTCTTTATCAAGCAGGCCGGCGTCAAAGGCAGGTAATACATCGTGCTGGCTTTCAAATACCACCGCCGGCGCTTCGATAATCTGGTTCTCTTCCGGTACGGCAGAGGTCTTCATCACCGCGCGACCGAGGTTACCGCTGAGCACTTTGGTGCCACCGTGAGGAGAGAAAGGTTTGTCGATAGTGGCAATCACCTGCGCATCAAGAGACGCGCTCGCCCCATCACGCCAGTCCAGCTCGCCGTTGTTCAGCCACGGCTCCTGGGTGTAGCGCTGCAGGCCAAAGCCAGCCACGGTATTCACGTCTTCATGCAGCAGACCGCCCTTCAGCAGCTCGCGCATCAGCAGCGGTACGCCGCCAGCGGCCTGGAAGTGGTTGATGTCCGCCGGGCCATTCGGGTACAGGCGTGCCATCAGCGGCACCACGGAAGAGATCTCGGAGAAGTCATCCCAGTTAATCAGAATGCCCGCCGCACGCGCCATAGCCACCAGGTGCATGGTGTGGTTGGTTGACCCCCCGGTTGCCAGCAGCGCGACAATCCCGTTGACGATGACTTTTTCATCGACCATTTTACCCATCGGCATCCATTCGTTGCCGTTTCCGGTCAGACGCGTGACCTGACGGGCCGCGGCCTCGGTCAGCGCCTTGCGCAGCGGCGCATCCGGCTGGATAAAGGACGAGCCCGGAAGCTGCATCCCCATAAACTCCACCACCATCTGGTTAGTGTTAGCCGTACCGTAGAACGTACAGGTCCCCGGCGCATGATAGGACGCGGCTTCCGCCTCCAGCAGCGCCTGACGGTCTGCTTTCCCTTCCGCGTACAGCTGGCGGATACGCACTTTTTCTTTGTTCGGCAGGCCGCTTGCCATTGGACCGGACGGCACGAAGATAGCAGGCAGATGCCCAAACGACAGCGCCGCCATCACCAGACCCGGGACAATCTTGTCGCACACGCCGAGATAGAGCGCGCCATCAAACATGTTGTGTGAAAGACCCACCGCCGCGGACATGGCAATCACTTCGCGGCTCAGCAGGGAGAGCTCCATACCGTCCTGACCCTGCGTTACGCCGTCGCACATGGCGGGTACCCCACCCGCGACCTGGCCCACCGCATTCACGCTGTGCAGCGCTTTACGGATGATATCCGGGTAAACCTCATAGGGCTGGTGCGCGGAGAGCATATCGTTATAGGCGGTAATGATGGCGATATTGTTACGCAACATGCTTTTCAGCGACGCTTTATCGTCAGGCTGGCAGGCGGCGAAGCCGTGCGCCAGGTTACCGCAGGCCAGCTGAGATCGGTGGACGGTGTTGCTCTTTGCCTGCTCAATCCGGGCGAGGTAGGCCGAACGGGTCTCTTTCGAGCGCTCAATAATGCGCTGTGTTACGCGTAACAATGTCGGATTCATAAAAGCTCCTCTCATTTATCTGTCCGGGCTCGGGAGTTTACAAAGTCGCTGGCAGTTGTTAACAACGCTGAAACGCTTGCTGTCCGGAGCTCAGGGGCAAAATCACTTCCGGCAGTGTAATAAAAAAAGCTCCGCGGGTGAATCCACGCGGAGCTTAAAAGTTGAAAATTGTGCCACTAGCTGTGTTAGATCATGTTACCGGTAAAATAACACTTTCGGGCTAGCGGATTATCTTACTCAAACTCGTTCCAGGAGCGGCCATCGCGGGTGATCATCGCCACCGACGCGACAGGTCCCCAGGTGCCCGCCTGATACGGTTTTGGCGCATCCTGATCGGCAGCCCAGGCTTCGGTGATGGAGTCGACCCATTTCCATGCTTCTTCCACTTCATCGCGGCGTACGAACAGCGCCTGAATACCGCGCATGGTTTCCAGCAACAGACGCTCGTAAGCATCGGCCAGGTGCGTCTGGTTGAAAGTTTCGGAATAGCTCAGATCCAGCTTGGTGGTCTGCAGGTTGTGTTTATGATCCAGGCCCGGCACTTTGTTCAGGATCTGGATATCCACGCCCTCGTCCGGCTGCAGACGAATAGTCAGTTTATTCTGCGGCAGTTCCTGCCAGGACTCTTTGAACAGGTTCAATTCCGGGTTCTTAAAGTAGACAACCACTTCGGAGCATTTGGCCGGCAGACGCTTACCGGTGCGCAGGTAGAACGGAACACCCGCCCAACGCCAGTCGTCGATATCCACGCGGATCGCCACGAACGTCTCGGTGTTGCTGGACTTGTTCGCGCCCTCTTCTTCCAGGTAGCCTGGCACTTTTTTGCCTTGCGCAAACCCGGCGGTGTACTGGCCGCGAACGGTCTTCTCGCGCACGTTGGAGCGGTCGATGCGGCGCAGCGACTTCAGCACTTTCACTTTGGCGTCGCGGATGCTGTCAGCCGTCAGGTCAGACGGAGGAGACATGGCAATCATGCACAGAATCTGCAGCAGGTGGTTCTGGATCATGTCGCGCATCTGACCGGCCTGGTCAAAGTAACCCCAGCGGCCTTCAATCCCCACCTCTTCCGCCACGGTGATTTCCACGTGATCGATAGTGCGGTTGTCCCAGTTATTCACAAACAGGGAGTTAGCGAAACGCAGCGCCAGCAGGTTCAGAACCGTCTCTTTACCGAGGTAGTGGTCGATACGGTAGACCTGGCATTCTTCAAAGAACTCGCCCACCTGGTCGTTGATTTCGCGCGAGGTTGCCAGCGACGTACCCAACGGCTTCTCCATCACGACGCGCGCCGGTTTGGCGTTCAGTTTGGCTTCGCCCAGACCTTTGCAAATGGCGCCGAAGGTGCTTGGCGGCATGGCGAAATAGTTAATGGTGACACGGTTTTTCTGATCCAGCATCGCGCCCAGGCGGGCGAATGCGCTGACGTCATTCACGTCCAGGTTGCAGAAATCGAGGCGTCCACTCAGGGTATCCCACAAACTTTCATCAATTTTTTCTTTCATGAAAGTTTCGAGCGCCTCGCGGACGACTTTGGTATAAGCGTCCTTGTCCCAGTCGGCGCGCCCTACACCCAGGATACGGGTATCCGGATGAATTTGGCCCGCTTTCTCCAGTTGATACAGGGAAGGCAGCAATTTTCGGCGTGCAAGATCGCCTTTCGCGCCGAAAATGACCAGGTCACATGCCTGGGCTGTTTGCGTTACCGCCATGTCATTCTCCTCAGTTGGATCACCTGGTACTTCTGCCAGGTATCGTTGTAATTTTATTACAATGCACTGTACTGCTTTTACGTCATTCCCGAAACCATTAGCGCTTATCGTCGCGTGCGATACCGCGATTTTTCACCCTTCGGATGATTTCGACGGCTTAATGACGCAACAACCGCCGTTTCTTTGCGCAACAGGGTCATAGCAAAACCCGACACCGATCAAGTAATGAAAAAAAACAACAACATTATCTTGTCGATTGTTACCCTTAATGGAAGCCACAAGGGTAATATCGGCTAAATCGAATCTCGATTTCATCAATTAATGAAATCGTTTACACCCATGAGCGTCCTGTTAACATGAACATGCTGGAAAAAATCCAGTTTCAACTGGAACACCTTAGCAAATCCGAGCGGAAAGTGGCCGAGGTCATTATGGCCTCCCCCGCTCAGGCGATTCATTCAAGCATCGCCGCTCTGGCACAGGAAGCGGGTGTTAGCGAACCCACGGTCAATCGCTTTTGCCGCAGTCTGGAAACGCGCGGCTTTCCTGATTTTAAACTGCATCTGGCACAAAGTCTGGCTAACGGCACCCCTTATGTTAATCGTAATGTGGATGAAGACGACAGCGTTGATGCCTATACCACGAAAATTTTTGAGTCGGCCATGGCTTCGCTTGACCACGTCCGTCAGTCTCTGGACATGAGCTCCGTGAATCGCGCGGTGGATTTACTCACCCAGGCCAAGCGAATTGCGTTCTTTGGGCTCGGGTCGTCGGCGGCCGTCGCGCATGACGCCATGAATAAATTTTTCCGCTTTAACGTTCCGGTTATTTATTCCGATGACATTGTGCTGCAACGCATGAGCTGTATGAATTGCAGTGAAGATGACGTCGTGGTACTGATTTCGCATACCGGCCGCACCAAAAGTCAGGTAGAGCTGGCGCAGCTGGCCCGTGAAAACGATGCCATGGTGATTGCCCTCACTACAGCCGGCACGCCGCTGGCGCGTGAGGCAACGCTGGCAATCACCCTCGACGTGCCGGAAGACACAGACATTTATATGCCGATGGTCTCCCGACTGGCCCAGCTCACCGTGATTGACGTGCTTGCGACCGGTTTTACCCTACGTCGCGGGGCAAAATTCCGGGATAACTTGAAGCGGGTCAAGGAAGCGCTGAAGGAATCGCGTTTTGATAAAGAATTGCTTATAAAGAGCGATGTTCCCTGATAGTTGATAACGAATACGTCACGAATAATGACGATGTAACGATTTACGGCATTCGGTCCCCTCGCCGCTGCCTTGCAGCAGATGAAGGCCGATTCAATGTTCACGCAACACCAAAGTTGTTTCAGTCAACGGAGTATTACATGTCCAGAAGGCTTCGCAGAACCAAGATCGTAACCACCTTAGGCCCGGCCACCGATCGCGATAATAATCTCGAAAAAATTATCGCCGCCGGTGCCAACGTGGTGCGTATGAACTTCTCTCACGGTACGCCAGAAGACCATAAATTACGTGCCGATAAAGTGCGTGAAATTGCAGCAAAACTGGGCCGCCACGTTGCTATCCTCGGCGATTTGCAGGGTCCAAAAATCCGTGTATCGACCTTTAAAGAGGGTAAAGTTTTCCTCAATATCGGCGACAAATTCCTGCTTGATGCCAACCTGGGCAAAGGCGAAGGCGATAAAGAGAAAGTTGGTATCGACTATAAAGGCCTGCCGGCTGACGTGGTGCCTGGCGATATCCTGCTGCTCGACGACGGTCGCGTACAGCTGAAGGTGCTGGAAGTTCAGGGCATGAAAGTGTTCACCGAAGTCACCGTTGGCGGCCCGCTCTCCAACAATAAAGGCATCAACAAACTGGGTGGCGGCCTCTCAGCAGAAGCGCTTACCGATAAAGACAAAGCGGACATCGTAACTGCCGCGCTGATCGGCGTTGACTACCTGGCCGTCTCCTTCCCGCGCTGCGGCGAAGATCTTAACTATGCGCGTCGCCTGGCACGTGATGCAGGCTGCGATGCTAAAATCGTCGCTAAAGTTGAACGCGCGGAGGCCGTTTGCGATCAGGATGCCATGGACGATGTGATCCTCGCCTCTGACGTTGTCATGGTTGCGCGTGGTGACCTGGGCGTGGAAATCGGCGACCCTGAGCTGGTCGGTATCCAGAAAGCGCTGATTCGTCGCGCACGTCAGCTGAACCGCGCGGTGATCACCGCCACTCAGATGATGGAATCGATGATCACCAACCCAATGCCAACCCGTGCGGAGGTCATGGACGTGGCCAACGCCGTGCTGGACGGTACGGATGCGGTGATGCTCTCTGCGGAAACCGCTGCGGGCCAGTATCCGGCAGAAACCGTGGCCGCCATGGCGCGCGTCTGCCTGGGCGCTGAAAAGATCCCAAGCATCAACGTCTCTAAACATCGTCTGGACGTGCAGTTCGACAACGTGGAAGAAGCGATTGCGATGTCTGCGATGTACGCGGCAAACCACCTGAAGGGCGTTACCGCGATCATCACCATGACCGAATCTGGCCGCACCGCGCTGATGACCTCTCGTATCAGCTCTGGCCTGCCAATTTTCGCCATGTCCCGTCACGAACGTACCCTGAACCTGACGGCGCTGTACCGCGGCGTGACGCCGGTTCACTTCGACAGCACCAATGACGGCGTAGCTGCAGCGCACGATGCCGTAAACCTGCTGCGCGACAAAGGCTATCTGGTGTCCGGTGATATCGTCATCGTGACCCAGGGCGATGTGATGAGCACCATCGGCTCAACCAACACCACGCGCGTTATGACCGTCGAGTAATAACGTTTGTGTTAAAAAGCCCTCTCCGTCTGGAGAGGGCTTTTTTTATTTCCTCGGATAAAGCTCTTTGCGTTTGTAGGGCTCTGTTTCACCCGGTTTACGCGTTTTAAGCAGCTTCAAAATCCACGTGTACTGTTCGGCATGCGGCCCCACCAGGATCTCCACCTCTTCGTTCATTCGACGCGCGATGGTGTGGTCGTCCGCGGTGAGCAGATCGTCCATCGGCGGACGGACCTCAATACTCAGGCGATGCGTTTTGCCGTCATAGACCGGGAATAGCGGGATCACGCGGGCACGACAGACTTTCATCAGTCGACCAATCGCGGGAAGCGTCGCTTTATAGGTCGCAAAGAAATCGACAAACTCGCTGTGCTCTGGGCCGTGGTCCTGATCCGGGAGATAGTAGCCCCAGTACCCCTGACGTACCGACTGAATGAAGGGCTTAATGCCATCGTTACGCGCATGCAAACGTCCGCCAAAACGACGACGCACCGTGTTCCAGACAAAATCGTAGATTTTATTTCCCTGGTTATGGAACATCGCCGCCATTTTCTGGCCCTGAGACGCCATGAGCATCGCCGGAATATCAACGCCCCAGCCGTGGGGGACAAGGAAAATGACTTTCTCATCATTGCGGCGCATCTCCTCGATGATGTCCAGCCCTTTCCAGTCAACGCGACCGACGATTTTATCCGGCCCTTTCAGCGCCAGTTCCGCCATCATCGCCATTGCCTGCGGGGCAGTGGTATACATCTCATCAATAATTGCCTCACGTTCGGCGTCGCTTTTCTCAGGAAAACAGTATAAGAGGTTAATCTGCGCGCGGCGGCGAGCGCTCTTGCCTAAACGCCCGGCCAGACGGCCAATTTTCCCCAGAACTGGGTCTCGGACGGAAGCCGGCAGCAACGCCATCCCCGCAAAGGCGTAAACACCAAGCCAGGCGCCCCAGTTGCGCGGATGGCGGAAGGATTTTTCAAACTCAGGAATGTATTCAATATTGTTTTTTTTGGTTTCCATGCTGGATCCAGGGTCTGATGACGCAAAATTTTATTCAGATAGTGTAGCGAGGCAGTCGTCCCCGCACAAAAGAAAAAGCCGGCGTCAGTGTGCGCCGGCTTTTTTAACAAAAACAGAGGGCTTAGTTTAAGCTCAGCTGCGGTATCACCTCTTTCACCTGCGCCAGATAATCAGTACGATCTTTACCTGTCAGGCCTTCGGTGCGCGGCAGTTTCGCCGTCAGCGGGTTCACTGCCTGTTGGTTGATCCACACTTCATAGTGCAGATGCGGGCCGGTGGAGCGTCCGGTATTGCCGGAAATCGCGATACGGTCACCACGCTTCACCTTCTGGCCCGGTTTGACCAGCAGCTTGCGCAGGTGCATGTAGCGGGTCGTATAAGTACGACCATGACGTACCGCGACATAATATCCGGCGGCACCGCTACGCTTGGCCACCACCACTTCGCCATCCCCTACCGCCAGTACCGGCGTACCCTGCGGCATGGCAAAGTCAACGCCACGGTGCGGCGCGACGCGCCCGGTTACCGGGTTCAGACGACGCGGGTTAAAGTTAGAGGAGACGCGGAACTGTTTTGCCGTCGGGAAGCGCAGGAAGCCTTTCGCAAGGCCCGTACCGCTGCGATCGTAGAACTTACCGTCTTCGGCACGAATCGCGTAATAATCTTTACCCTCAGAGCGCAGTCGGACGCCCAGCAGCTGGCTTTGCTCGCGCTTGCCGTCCAGCATCTCGCGTGACATCAGGACGGAGAACTCATCGCCCTTCTTCAGCTTGCGGAAATCCATCTGCCACTGCATGGCTTTGATCACCGAACTGATTTCAGCGCTGGTCAAACCTGCATCGCGCGCGCTGGAGACAAAGCTCGCGCCCACGGTGCCTTTCAGAACGCTGTTAACCCAGTCACCCTTCTGCATTTCGCTGGTCATCTTGAAACCGTTTGCAGTGCGATCGTAGGTGCGGGTTTCGCGGCGGGACATTTCCCAGGTCAGACGCTGGAGATCGCCATCCGCCGTTAATGTCCAGGAGAGCTGCTGTCCGATTTTCAGATTACGAAGATCTTTATCCGCAGCCGCCAGCTGGCTGATATTGCCCATGTCGATGCCGTACTGGTTCAGCACGCTGCTCAGCGTGTCACCGGTAGACACTACATATTCGTGGATACCCGCTTCGTTCTCGGTTTTATCGTCCAGTTCATCCTGCGGGATAGCTTCATCTTCCTGAGCCGCCTGGTCGATAGGCTCACTGGCTTCAGGCAGCAAAGAACGGATTTCGCTCTTTTCAAGCTCAATGGTTTTGATGATAGGGGCAGAACTCGGGTGGTACACATAGGGCCGCCAGACGGCGACCGCTAAGGTGAGTACTGTAAGCGACCCCAGCATAACGCGGTGGGGTCGAGGCAGATTGTTAAATGCCAGGGCGACAGAGCGGGCTATCTGTTGCACGTATTCACTTCCTCGTTATTCTCCTTTCAGGCAGCTCGCATACTGGTTCGCCAGTTGGCTGAGGAACTGCGAATAGCTCGCTTTGCTCAACTGGATATTCGTACCTAGCGGGTCAAGGGTTCCCATGCGCACGGATGTTCCCCTGGCCACGGCTTCTACGACCGCTGGCCTGAACTGTGGCTCAGCAAAAACGCACGTCGCTTTCTGCTCAACCAGCTGTGTTCTGATTTCATGTAAACGCTGCGCACCAGGCTGAATTTCAGGGTTGACGGTGAAGTGGCCCAGCGGGGTCAAACCGTAGTGTTTTTCGTAATAGCCGTAGGCGTCATGAAAAACGAAATACCCTTTTCCTTTCAACGGTGCGAGCTCATTACCCACCTGCTTATCGGTTGCGGCTAATTGTGCCTCAAAATCCTTCAGGTTGGCGTCTAGTTTGGCTCGACTTTGCGGCATAAGTTCCACTAATTTGTCATGGATTGCAACCGCTGAAAGCCGCGCTATCTCTGGGGATAACCAAAGATGCATGTTGTACTCGCCGTGATGGTGATCTCCATCACCTTTTTCACCGTCTGCAGCATGGTGGTCATGTTCGTCGCCGTCGTCATCCGCCCCTTTCATGAGCAACGGTTTCACGCCGGGGAGGTCGGCAATCGCGACCTGTTTTTCACCCGCCACCTGTTTTGCTGACTTCTGCATGAACGCTTCCATTTCAGGACCAATCCAGACGACTAAGTCCGCGTTTTGCAAGCGTTTTACATCTGACGGGCGCAGGGAATAGTCATGCTCAGATGCACCATCAGGGAGCAGAACCTGGGTCTCCGTTACGCCGTCTGCAATGGCAGACGCGATGAATCCAAGTGGCTTAAGCGAAGCGACAACCGCAGCGTTAACATCTTGTGCGGTTGTCCCCCAAAGGGCAGCAGATAATGCTGCGAAAAGAAGCGTATTTTTATGTAACATAATGCGACTAATCATCGTAGTGAATGCGTGGAGTGTGATATTATAACATTCGTTGACTTCTTCAAGCTTAAAATGACATGACGACATTGGTTTCTCTTGAAAATATTTCGGTCTCATTTGGCCAGCGCCGCGTCCTCTCTGACGTGTCGCTCGATCTGAAACCCGGCAAAATTCTGACGCTTCTCGGCCCCAATGGCGCAGGTAAATCCACCCTGGTACGCGTGGTGCTGGGTTTGGTCGCACCCGATGAAGGCGTGATTAAGCGTGAGGAAAAATTGCGTATTGGCTATGTGCCGCAAAAACTTCATCTCGACGCCACGCTGCCGCTGACGGTCAGCCGTTTCCTGCGTCTGCGCCCCGGCACGCGTAAAGCCGATATTCTCCCGGCACTGAAACGCGTGCAGGCGGGCCATCTTGTCGATGCGCCGCTGCAAAAACTGTCCGGCGGTGAAACTCAGCGTGTTTTACTTGCCCGCGCGCTGCTGAGCAGCCCGCAGCTTCTGGTACTGGATGAGCCGACTCAGGGTGTGGATGTGAATGGTCAGGTTGCGCTTTATGATTTGATCGACCAGCTACGTCGAGAGCTCGATTGCGCAGTGCTGATGGTCTCCCATGATCTCCATCTGGTAATGGCAAAAACCGACGAAGTGCTGTGCCTCAACCACCATATCTGCTGCTCCGGTACGCCTGAAGTCGTCTCCATGCATCCGGAGTTTATCTCCATGTTCGGCCCTCGCGGCGCCGAGCAGCTTGGCATTTATCGTCATCATCATAATCATCGCCATGATTTACAGGGACGAATCGTACTGCGTCGGGGAAATGGACACTCATGATTGAACTGTTACTGCCCGGCTGGCTGGCCGGGATTATGCTTGCCTGCGCCGCGGGCCCGCTCGGCTCATTTGTGGTATGGCGCAGAATGTCTTACTTCGGTGATACCCTGGCGCATGCGTCCCTGCTGGGCGTGGCTTTTGGTCTGCTGCTGAACGTCAACCCGTTCTACGCGGTGATTGTGGTCACGCTGCTGCTGGCGGCCGGTCTGGTCTGGCTGGAGAAGCGTCCTCACCTCGCCATTGATACGCTGCTTGGCATTATGGCGCACAGCGCCCTGTCTCTGGGCCTGGTGGTGGTCAGCCTGATGTCGAACATCCGCGTGGATCTGATGGCCTACCTCTTCGGTGACCTGCTGGCCGTGACGCCGGAGGATCTCATCGCTATAGCCATTGGCGTGCTGGTGGTGCTCGCTATTCTGCTCTGGCAGTGGCGGAATTTACTGGCTATGACCGTCAGCCCGGACCTGGCATTTGTCGACGGCGTGAAGCTGCAGCGCGTTAAGCTGCTGCTGATGCTGGTGACGGCGTTAACCATTGGCGTAGCGATGAAGTTTGTCGGCGCGCTGATTATTACGTCCCTGCTGATCATCCCTGCCGCTACGGCGCGTCGTTTTGCCCGTACGCCTGAGCAGATGGCCGGTGTGGCCGTAATCGTCGGGATGATTGCGGTAACGGGTGGACTCACCTTCTCGGCGTTCTATGACACGCCTGCGGGGCCGTCCGTGGTGCTGAGTGCGGCGGTGTTATTTATTTTCAGTATGATGAAAAAGACCGCAAATTAATATGGAGGGCACTGATGCCCTCACCCTGCCCCTCTCCCACCGGGAGAGGGAATTAAGGATTACGGCATCGCCGGTGGCGTAATGCCGAAATGATTCCACGCCCGCACCGTTGCCATACGTCCACGCGGGGTGCGCTGCAGGAAACCCTGCTGAATCAGATACGGCTCCAGCACATCTTCAATCGTCTCACGCTCTTCCCCGATTGCCGCCGCCAGATTATCCAGCCCGACCGGGCCACCGAAGAACTTGTCCAGCACCGCCAGCAGCAGCTTGCGGTCCATGTAGTCAAAACCTTCGGCATCGACGTTCAGCATGTCCAGCGCCTGGGCGGCAATCTCGGCGGAAATCGAACCGTTGTGCTTCACCTCAGCAAAGTCACGCACGCGGCGCAGCAGGCGGTTGGCGATACGCGGCGTACCGCGGGAACGCTTCGCCACTTCAAACGCGCCCTCTTCGCTCATTTCCAGCCCCATATAGCGGGCGCTGCGGCCAACGATGTGCTGGAGATCGGCCACCTGATAAAATTCCAGACGCTGCACGATCCCGAAACGGTCGCGCAGTGGGGAGGTCAACGACCCGGCTCGCGTCGTTGCGCCAATCAGGGTAAACGGCGGCAGATCGATTTTGATGGAGCGCGCGGCCGGACCTTCGCCGATCATGATATCCAGCTGGTAATCTTCCATCGCCGGATAGAGCACCTCTTCTACCACCGGTGAGAGACGGTGGATCTCATCGATAAACAGCACGTCATGCGGTTCGAGGTTGGTCAGCATCGCAGCGAGATCGCCCGCCTTCTCCAGCACCGGGCCGGAGGTGGTGCGCAGGTTAACGCCCATCTCATTGGCGACGATATTCGCCAGCGTGGTTTTGCCTAAACCGGGAGGGCCAAAAATCAGCAGGTGATCGAGCGCATCGCCGCGCAGCTTTGCCGCCTGGATGAAAATCTCCATCTGGGAACGAACCTGCGGCTGGCCAATGTACTCATCAAGCAGTTTTGGGCGAATCGCGCGATCCACCACATCCTCTGCCTGAACAGTGCCTGCCGAAACCAGGCGGTCTGCTTCAATCATCCTTTACCTCACAATGCAGCGCGCAGCGCTTCACGAATCAGGGTTTCACTCCTGGCGTCCGGTTTGGCAATTTTGCTCACCATACGGCTGGCCTCCTGAGGTTTATAGCCCAGCGCCACCAGCGCGGCAACCGCTTCCTGCTCGGCATCATCATCCGTCGCAGGCGCACCTGGAGAGGTCAGTACCAGATCGGCCGCCGGCGTGAAGAGATCGCCATGCAGGCCTTTAAAGCGGTCTTTCATCTCGACAATCAGACGCTCTGCCGTTTTCTTACCGATGCCCGGAAGCTTAATCAGCGCCGCAGGATCTTCGCGCTCAACGGCATTCACAAACTGTGGTGCAGACATGCCGGATAAGATCGCCAGCGCCAGCTTCGGCCCGACGCCGTTGGTTTTAATCAGCTCGCGGAACAGCGTGCGTTCCTGCTTGTTGTTGAAGCCATACAGCAGCTGGGCATCTTCACGCACCACAAACTGAGTAAAGACAATCGCCTCTTTGCCCGCGTCCGGCAGCTCGTAGAAGCAGGTCATCGGCATATGGACTTCATAGCCCACGCCACCCACTTCCAGCAGCACTAACGGGGGTTGTTTTTCAATGATGATGCCTCTGAGTCTGCCTATCACGTGACGCTCCTGCGTTCTGGAAGAAATTAACTGCCGACATAATAAAAAAAGGCTGGATAAACATCCAGCCTGATTTGTCATTATCGTAACCTGCCTCGCGCCAGATTGAGCCGCGACTCGCTCATTTGCATCGCGTTCTGGCTCACGTGACAGTGGGTAATCGCAATCGCCAGCGCATCCGCGGCATCGGCCTGCGGGTTCGCAGGGAGCTTCAGCAGGGTACGCACCATGTGCTGCACCTGACTTTTCTCCGCGCTACCAATACCCACCACCGTCTGCTTAACCTGACGCGCCGCGTATTCAAATACCGGCAAATCCTGGTTCACGGCAGCGACAATGGCAACGCCACGCGCCTGGCCGAGCTTCAGCGCCGAATCGGCGTTTTTCGCCATGAAGACCTGCTCGATGGCGAAATAGTCCGGCTGAAACTGGGTGATGATCTCAGATACGCCCGCATAAATGAGCTTCAGGCGCGACGGCAGATCGTCAACTTTGGTGCGGATACAGCCGCTGCCCAGGTAGGTTAACTGGCGTCCCACCTGACGGATAACGCCATAACCGGTGACGCGTGAGCCTGGGTCAATCCCGAGAATAATCGACATCACGCGTCTCCTGTAACGGATTCATACGCTCTCATCAGAGAGTCGCTGCAACCTCATCAGAGATTTCACCGTTGTGGTACACTTCCTGCACGTCGTCACAGTCTTCGAGCATGTCGATCAGACGCAGCAGTTTTGGTGCGGTTTCCGCATCCATGTCCGCTTTGGTGGACGGGATCATGGAGACTTCAGCGTTGTCCGCTTTCAGGCCTGCCGCTTCCAGCGCGTCGCGCACGGCACCCATCTCTTCCCATGCGGTATAAACGTCGATAGCACCGTCGTCGAAGGTCACTACGTCTTCCGCACCGGCTTCCAGCGCCGCTTCCATGATCGCATCTTCGTCGCCTTTCTCGAAAGAGATGACGCCTTTTTTGCTGAACAGGTACGCAACGGAACCGTCAGTGCCCAGGTTGCCACCGGTTTTGGTGAACGCGTGGCGCACTTCCGCAACGGTACGGTTACGGTTGTCGGACAGGCACTCAACCATCACCGCCGTACCGCCAGGACCGTAACCTTCATAAATGATGGTTTCCATGTTCGCGTCTTCGTCACCGCCCACGCCACGTGCGATTGCACGGTTCAGGGTGTCACGCGTCATGTTGTTGGACAGCGCTTTATCAACCGCCGCGCGCAGACGCGGGTTAGACGCCGGGTCGCCGCCGCCCAGACGCGCTGCCGTCACCAGCTCGCGAATGATTTTGGTAAAGATCTTACCGCGCTTGGCATCCTGTGCCGCTTTGCGGTGTTTGGTGTTGGCCCACTTACTATGACCTGCCATAAAAATATCCTCAAAGAGCGCGCCTTTTCAGGCAGCGTTAATTACAAATTCTTCAATCGCCTGCCGGTTGCTCCACGACTTGGTCAGCGCGGCGGCATCCGCCGCATTCACCCAGCGGTAGGTCAGGTGTTCGGTAAACACGATCTCCCGTTCATGGGGGAGCGCGAGACAGAACCACGATTCCGTATTGCGCTCGGTACCCGGCGCGTAGCGATGACGTAAATGGCTAAAAATTTCGAACTCCACCGTGCGCTGACAGTCCTTCAGGGTCAGTTGCTCGCGGGCAACGTCAATGGCGACCTCTTCCTTTACTTCACGCGCGGCGGCCTGCGGCGCGGTCTCCCCCTCTTCCAGACTGCCGGTAACCGACTGCCAGAATTCAGGGTCATCACGCCGCTGCAACATCAGCACCCGCTTCGTGTCTTCTGCATAAATGACCACCAGGACCGAAACGGGGAGCTTATATGTCATATCAGTTTTTCTCTTCCTTCTTCACCACCTCAATGCCCAGCTCAGCCAGTGCGGCCGGGTTGGCAAAGCTTGGCGCTTCGGTCATCAGACACGCTGCGGCAGTGGTTTTCGGGAAGGCGATAACATCACGGATGTTATCGGTGCCGGTCAGCAGCATGGTCAGACGGTCAAGACCAAAGGCCAGGCCCGCGTGCGGAGGCGTACCGTATTTCAGCGCGCCCAGCAGGAAGCCGAATTTCTCGCGCTGCTCCTGCTCGTTGATACCCAGGATGCCGAACACGGTCTGCTGCATTTCACCGCTGTGAATACGCACGGAACCGCCGCCCACTTCGTAGCCGTTAATGACCATATCGTAGGCGTTGGCGACGGCCTCTTCCGGTGCCGCTTTCAGCTCTGCCGCCGTCATCTCTTTTGGCGAGGTGAACGGGTGGTGCATCGCGGTCAGGCCGCCTTCACCGTCGTCTTCAAACATTGGGAAGTCGATAACCCACAGCGGCGCCCATTTGCTCTCGTCGGTCAGGTTCAGGTCTTTGCCGAGCTTCAGACGCAGCGCGCCCATCGCATCCGCAACAACTTTCTTGTTATCTGCGCCGAAGAAGATCATGTCGCCGTCCTGCGCGCCGGTGCGCTCAAGGATCGCTTCCACGATGTCAGCGTTCAGGAATTTCGCGACCGGGCTGGTGATACCTTCCAGACCTTTCGCACGCTCGGTCACTTTAATATAGGCCAGACCTTTAGCGCCGTAGATCTTGATGAAGTTGCCGTAATCGTCGATCTGCTTACGGCTCAGTGCTGCACCACCCGGTACGCGCAGGGCCGCCACACGGCCTTTAGGATCGTTAGCCGGGCCGGAGAAGACGGCAAACTCAACGGCTTTCACCAGGTCTGCAACGTCCACCAGCTCCATCGGGTTACGCAGGTCTGGTTTGTCAGAGCCATAACGACGCTCGGCTTCCGCGAAGGTCATGATCGGGAAATCGCCCAGCTCAACGCCTTTAACGTCGTTCCACAGGCTACGCACCAGGGCTTCCATCACTTCACGCACCTGCTCAGCGGTCATGAAGGAGGTTTCCACATCGATCTGGGTAAATTCAGGCTGGCGGTCAGCACGCAGGTCTTCGTCGCGGAAGCATTTCACGATCTGATAGTAGCGATCGAAGCCGGACATCATCAGCAGCTGTTTGAACAGCTGTGGAGACTGCGGCAGCGCGTAGAATTTGCCTTTATGGACGCGGGATGGCACCAGGTAATCGCGCGCGCCTTCCGGCGTGGCTTTGGTCAGCATCGGGGTTTCGATATCGAGGAAACCGTGGTCATCCATAAAGCGACGCACCAGGCTGGTGATTTTCGCACGGGTTTTCAGGCGCTGAGCCATCTCCGGACGACGCAGATCCAGATAGCGGTATTTCAGACGCGCTTCTTCAGTGTTGACGTGGTTGGAGTCCAGCGGCAGCGCTTCAGCACGGTTAATGATCGTCAGATCGGACGCCAGCACTTCAATGGCACCCGTCGCCATGTCGGCGTTAACGTTTTTCTCGTCACGCGCACGCACGGTGCCGGTGACCTGAATGCAGAACTCATTACGCAGCTCAGAGGCCAGCTTCAACGCATCAGCGCGATCCGGGTCGAAGAACACCTGAACGATACCTTCGCGGTCGCGCATATCGATGAAGATAAGGCTACCAAGATCACGACGACGATTGACCCAACCACACAGGGTTACCTGCTGTCCGACGTGGGACTGACGCAGCTGCCCGCAATATTCTGTACGCATGAGATATCCCTTAATTAGCCGCAGGCTAAATGTCGCCTGGTATGCAGGCTACTATGTCGCAGCTTTCTGTATGTCACAACTGGATGAAAAAAGGCGGCTATTATACTGGAAATTCCGCCGGACGATAAGAGCGAACCACGGCCTGGCGGTCGTTTGCTGCACTCTTATTGCGCATTCTCACAAAAATTAACAAAATTATCCGCCCAGGAACAGGCCATCACGTCGTATGGTGTCCGGAAGTGATTCATTTAACGGGAGTAACGATGTTAACACTTGATGCCAGTAAAACCGCGCTTGTCGTGATTGATTTACAGGAAGGCATTTTGCCCTTCGCCGGTGGCCCGCATACCGCGGAAGATGTAGTTAGCCGCGCCGCCCGCCTGGCGGAAAAATGCCGCGCCAGCGGTGCCCCGGTTGTCATGGTGCGCGTCGGCTGGTCTGCTGATTACGCCGAAGCGTTAAAACAGCCCGTTGATGCCCAGGCTCCTGCACGCGCCCTGCCGGAAAACTGGTGGACGTATCCGGCCTCACTGGGTAAACGCGACAGCGATATTGAAGTGACCAAACGTCAGTGGGGCGCATTCTACGGCACCGATCTTGAACTGCAGCTCCGCCGTCGCGGCATTGACACCATTATCCTGTGCGGTATTTCCACCAACATCGGCGTGGAGTCGACTGCCCGCAACGCGTGGGAACTCGGCTTTAATCTGGTGATTGCCGAAGATGCCTGCAGCGCGGCCTCCGCAGAACAGCATCAGGGCAGCATGACCCACATCTTCCCGCGCATCGGCCGCGTGCGCAGCACGGATGAGATTGTCAGCGCGCTATGATGTATGTCGGTTTACCCCAGTGGTCGCACCCGAAATGGGTGCGCCTTGGCATCACCAGCCTTGAGGAATATGCCCGGCACTTCAACTGTGTCGAGGGTAACACCACCCTGTATGCGCTTCCGAAAGCCGAGATTGTTGCGCGCTGGCGGGAACAAACGACCGATGACTTCCGCTTCTGCTTTAAGTTTCCGGCGACCATTTCTCACCAGGCCGCACTGCGAAACTGCGGTGAGTTGACCGATGAATTCTTTGCCCGGATGACGCCTCTGGCAAACCGCATCGGCCAGTACTGGCTGCAGCTTCCGGCCGTCTTTGGCCCGCGCGACCTGCCCTCGCTGTGGACGTTTCTGGACGCCCTGCCCCGGGAGTTTACCTACGGCGTTGAAGTCAGGCATCCTGAGTTTTTTGCTAAGGGCGAAGCGGAAAAAGCGCTCAATCGCGGCCTGCTTGAGCGTTCCGTTAACCGGGTGATCCTCGACAGCCGTCCGGTGCACAGCGCTATCCCACATAGCGAAGCCATCGTTGAAGCTCAGCGTAAAAAACCGAAAGTGCCGGTCCACGCCATCGTGACCGCACAGAACCCAATGGTCAGGTTTATCGGCAGCGATAACATGCCGCAAAACCAGGCGCTGTTCACCGTCTGGCTGGAAAAACTGGCAGCGTGGGAACACACCACTACGCCGTATCTCTTTTTGCACACGCCGGATATTGCCCAGGCCCCCGAACTGGTCGATGCTCTATGGCAGGCCTTGCAGGCTGCGGTGCCGTCCGTGGGAAGCGCCCCTTCCATCCCACAACAATCTTCTCTTTTCTGATATCACCCCCTATCATAGTGAAGTGCCATCTGCCAAAAACAGGGAGTTTGTATGGTCAGCGCGCTGTATGCGGTGTTAGGTGCATTACTGCTGATTAAGTTTTCATTTGATGTTGTGCGCCTCAGAACGCTCTACCGCGTCTCCTACGGTGACGGCGGGTTTTCAGAGCTACAAAGCGCTATCCGCATTCATGGCAACGCGGTCGAATACATCCCTGCAGCCTTAATCCTGCTGCTGTTTATGGAGATGAATGGCGCAGAAACCTGGATGGTGCACATCTGTGGCCTGCTGCTTATCGCTGGCCGCCTGATGCATTATTACGGCTTTCACCATCGCTTAATCCGCTGGCGTCGTTCCGGCATGAGTGCAACCTGGTGTTCACTTTTGCTGATGGTGCTGGCTAACCTGTGGTATATGCCGTGGGAGTTGGTTTTCTCCCTCCATTAGCGCACAATACGCCACTTTATTTTTCCCGGATTTTTACGTTATGTCAGATCGCGACACGCTTTTTTCCGCGCCTATCGCCAGCCTGGGCGACTGGACCTTCGATGAACGGGTAGCCGAAGTCTTCCCGGATATGATCCAGCGCTCTGTTCCCGGTTATTCCAATATTATCTCTATGATCGGCATGCTGGCTGAGCGCTTCGTTCAACCCGGCACGCAGGTCTATGACCTGGGCTGCTCGCTCGGCGCGGCAACGCTGTCGGTTCGTCGTAACGTTCACCACGAAGGCTGCCGCATTATTGCCGTCGATAACTCCCCGGCCATGGTTGAGCGCTGCCGTCGCCATATTGACGCGTACAAAGCTCCTGTTCCGGTAGACGTGGTGGAAGGTGATATCCGCGAGATTGAGATTAATAACGCGTCGATGGTGGTGCTGAATTTCACGCTTCAGTTCCTGGTACCGGAAGACCGCCAGCTGCTGCTGGACAAAATTTATCAGGGGCTGAATCCTGGCGGCGCGCTGGTGCTCTCGGAGAAATTCAGCTTCGAAGATGCCGAGGTTGGCGAGCTGCTGTTCAATATGCACCACGATTTCAAACGGGCGAACGGCTACAGCGAGCTGGAGATAAGCCAGAAGCGCAGCATGCTCGAAAACGTGATGCTGACGGATTCCGTAGAAACCCATAAAGCGCGTCTGAGCAAAGCCGGTTTTGAGCACAGCGAACTGTGGTTCCAGTGCTTTAACTTTGGTTCGCTGGTAGCGCTGAAAGCGGGGAAACCGGCATGATCGAGTTCAGTAACTTCTATCAGCTGATTGCCAAAAACCAGCTCTCCCACTGGCTGGAAACCTTGCCCGCGCAGATTGCCGCCTGGCAGCGGGACCAGCAGCACGGCCTGTTAAAGCAGTGGTCAAATGCAGTGGAGTTTCTGCCCGAACTGACCCCGCATCGTCTGGACCTTCTGCACAGCGTCACCGCAGAGAGTGAAGAACCGCTTCCGCCAGGGCAGATCAACCGCATCGAAACGCTGATGCGTAACCTGATGCCGTGGCGCAAAGGGCCGTTTTCACTTTACGGCGTGAACATCAATACCGAATGGCGCTCTGACTGGAAATGGGATCGCGTTCTGCCCCACCTTTCCGACCTGACCGGGCGCACCATTCTGGACGTGGGCTGCGGCAGCGGTTACCACATGTGGCGCATGATTGGCGCGGGCGCGCATCTGGCGGTAGGTATTGACCCGATGCAGCTGTTCCTGTGCCAGTTTGAAGCGGTACGTAAGCTGCTGGGTAACGATCAGCGCGCGCACCTGCTGCCGCTGGGCATTGAGCAGCTGCCAGCTCTGAAAGCGTTTGATACCGTGTTCTCCATGGGCGTACTTTATCACCGCCGCTCCCCGCTTGAACACCTGTGGCAATTGAAAGATCAGCTGGTCAGCGGCGGCGAGCTGGTGCTCGAAACGCTGGTGATTGAAGGCGATGAACACGCCGTTCTGGTGCCGGGCGATCGTTACGCGCAGATGCGCAACGTTTACTTCATCCCTTCCGCGCTGGCGCTAAAGAACTGGCTGGAGAAATGCGGGTTTGTGGATGTGCGGATTGCCGATGTCAGCGTGACCTCAATCGAAGAGCAGCGCCGCACCGACTGGATGATCACCGAATCGCTGGAGCAATTCCTCGACCCAACCGATCACAGCAAGACCATCGAAGGCTATCCGGCCCCGATGCGTGCGGTGTTAATAGCGACTAAGCCGTAGTCTTTTAGTCGGGTGGCGGCTGCGCCTTACCCGGCCTACTCGTAGCACGTTTTCTCCGAAATAGTTCAAGTTGCAGCGAGGCAGCCAACGCAGCTGCGGCTTGAAATATGAAGGAGAAAAAAAGGCCCCTGTGTAATTGGCAGGGGCCTGGTACAAGCAAGCATCATATTGGGCGACATGATGCGCGGTAAAAATCGGTACGTTGCTACACGTGATGGCGCTCAATCAGCGACTTCATTTCCGCAACCGACTCTCCCTCTACGCCATAGCGTGAATACTCATCCGCTTCAGCATCCGTCGACATTGACAATCCTGTATTGCGATAACGCATGGGCGAAGGTATCCATTTCCCCGCGGAGCTGTGCAGCTCTTCTACCCCGGCGTTTAAAAACCGTTCCAGATTGCTGGCGCGGACTCCCGCACCCGCCATTATTATTGGAACACCAGAATGTGCTTTTAGTTCCGTAATTAATTGCAGTCCTTTTTCAGCTGACGCCTGCTGACCCGATGTCAGGATGCGCGCCACGCCAAGTTCTCCAAGCATTTCAAAGGCCTGAAGCGGATCTTTACACATATCAAATGCGCGATGAAAAGTGACGGACATCCCCTGCGCGGCGCTCATAATCTGACGCATACGCGGTATATCGATATTGCCGTCTTCATCCAGCAGCCCGGTCACCAGCCCTGAAAACCCCAGGTCCCGAACGAGGGCGATATCATCAAGCATGGCACTGAACTCGCCCGCCGTGTAACAAAAATCACCGCCGCGCGGACGAATAATTGGGTGAACGGGAATAGTGACGGCCTGACGGGCTGACTTCAACACGCCGTAAGACGGCGTCAACCCGCCCTCCTTGGGCGCCGCGCACAGTTCAATGCGGTCAGCCCCGTGCTTTTGCGCGGTCACTGCACACTCCACGCTGTAACAACAAATCTCCAGCAGCGCCATTTAATCCTCCTGAAATTCCACTAAGCGAAACATCATGACACACCGTTCGTTTTCGGTCCCGGCGTGAACTCACATCTCTTATGCTTCACTGGCAACGATCTGCTCAATGGTCCACGGATGAAACTTCACCGTAACCTGTCCGTCAGTAACGGCCAGCGTCGGGTTAGGTAACCGCTCGCGCTCGCCTTTGGGAGAACTGGTCTTCACAAAAATTCCCGGCTGGCTTAAGCCTTCGTCCGCTAACAGGGCCAGCGCGCGCGCGTTTAACGTCTCCGGCTCACCCGGCAGGACAATCTCGATATGTTCCCAGCCTTCGTGCGGATAGCGTTTCTCGCCCGGCCACGGCAGTTCAACCACGCTGAACTGCCAGTGCGCCACGTTCACCGGCTCATGCAGTTTGAACAGGCAAATGGGGCGGCCATTAATGATATTCTCGGACAGTAACTCGCCGCACTGTTCGAACCCGCGACGCCAGCGCTCGGCGGTGGCATTCTGATGACAGCGCAAAGAGATATGATCGGCCTCAAGCGGCGCAATATCCAAACCCAGACGGGTGGCAAGTTCTGTGAACGCCTGGGTGAAGCGCGGTAAATCTGCGGAAATATCATGCAGTTCGTCAATGGATTGCCAGTTCGCCATAAGTCATTCTCTTTTCATGTCGCAAAGCCGCTAATTTACTCTGTTGCCCTGTTTTGACCAACCTCAGAAACCGGCTTTTTGCGACTGCATGATTATGCACACCTTCACTGCCTGGATTCTGAGCAATCTTCAGGCCCCGCACTGCTGACGTCAGAAGGCATTTGCAGTATACTCCCGCCCTAAATTCTTTAACTGGCGCGGGCGGTTGTAAGCCCGCATCAAAAACGTAAGGTATCCAGGTGAATATTCAGGCTCTTCTCTCCGAAAAAGTCAGTCAGGCACTGATTGCCGCAGGTGCCCCTGCGGATTGCGAACCGCAGGTTCGTCAGTCAGCAAAAGTACAGTTTGGCGACTATCAGGCTAATGGCGTGATGGCAGTGGCTAAAAAACTGGGCATGCCGCCGCGACAGCTCGCTGAGCAGGTACTGACGCATCTGGATCTTTCCGGCATTGCCAGCAAAACCGAAATCGCCGGTCCGGGCTTTATCAACATCTTCCTTGAGCCTGCATTCCTGGCAAGCCACGTTGACGCGGCGCTGAAATCCGATCGTCTGGGAGTGTCCCAGCCGGAAGCGCAGACCGTCGTGATCGACTATTCTGCGCCGAACGTGGCGAAAGAGATGCACGTTGGCCACCTGCGCTCCACCATCATCGGTGATGCCGCAGTGCGCACGCTCGAGTTCCTCGGTCACAAGGTGATCCGCGCGAACCACGTGGGCGACTGGGGCACCCAGTTCGGCATGCTGATTGCTTACCTGGAAAAACAGCAGCAGGAAAACGCGGGTGAAATGGCGCTGGCGGACCTGGAAGGGTTCTATCGCGAAGCCAAAAAACACTACGACGAAGACGAAGCTTTTGCCGAACGTGCGCGTAGTTACGTGGTTAAACTGCAGGGCGGCGATCAATACTTCCTCGAAATGTGGCGCAAGCTGGTTGACATCACCATGTCCCAGAACCAGCTGACTTATAACCGTCTGAACGTCACCCTGACCCGCGATGACGTAATGGGTGAAAGCCTGTACAACCCGATGCTGCCCGGCATTGTGGCTGACCTGAAAGCGAAAAACCTGGCGGTGGAGAGCGAAGGCGCAACGGTTGTGTTCCTTGATGAGTACAAAAACAAGGAAGGTGAACCGATGGGCGTGATCATCCAGAAAAAGGATGGCGGCTATCTCTACACTACGACCGACATTGCCTGCGCGAAATACCGTTACGAAACGCTGCATGCCGACCGCGTGCTGTACTACATCGACTCCCGTCAGCACCAGCACCTGATGCAGGCGTGGACGATCGTGCGTAAAGCCGGTTACGTGCCGGACAGCGTTCCGCTGGAACACCACATGTTCGGCATGATGCTGGGTAAAGACGGCAAGCCGTTCAAAACCCGCGCGGGCGGAACCGTGAAACTGTCTGACCTGCTGGACGAAGCGCTGGAACGCGCCCGTCGTCTGGTGGCCGAGAAGAACCCGGACATGCCGGCCGACGAGCTGGAAAAACTGGCCAACGCCGTGGGTATCGGTGCGGTGAAATACGCGGATCTCTCCAAGAACCGTACCACCGACTATATCTTCGACTGGGATAACATGCTGGCGTTTGAAGGTAACACGGCGCCATACATGCAGTACGCCTACACCCGCGTGCTCTCGGTATTCCGTAAAGCCAGTATCGACGAAAGCGTGCTGGCGACTGCCACCGTGACCATCACTGAAGATCGTGAAGCACAGCTGGCGGCGCGTCTGCTGCAGTTCGAAGAGACGCTGACGGTTGTCGCGCGTGACGGCACGCCGCACGTAATGTGTGCTTACCTGTACGACCTGGCGGGTCTGTTCTCCGGCTTCTACGAGCACTGCCCTATTCTGTCTGCGGAAAACGAATCGGTTCGCAACAGCCGCCTGAAGCTGGCGCAGCTAACGGCGAAGACCCTGAAGCTGGGTCTGGATACCCTGGGTATCGAAACCGTAGAACGCATGTAATACAAAAAACCCGGCAATCGCCGGGTTTTGTTTTTGCAGTCCTGGTAATCCAACCGTCAGCGATAGTTCACGATGACGGAATTGCTTTGCACCTTCAGCGCCGGAATCAAACGCCCCCCACCCGGCACTTCCCAGATGAAACGCAAAGGTTCAATAGCCGGTACGCCGTTGAACGCCTGCGTTGTCCCATTTTCGCCGTCGATTTCGGTACAGCGCGTCTGAGAGCAGAGGCGCACCCGCAAGCCCGCTGGCGTAGGGCCAATCAGCCGGTAATTCCAGACCACAAGGCCCATCTGACCGGAGACCTCTTCTGAAGGCGCCAGCGGGTTAGACGACATAGCAACACCGCGATTGCTGAGGGTCACCCCCATGCTGCTCGCCTGCCAGGTGCCCCCCCCGGCAGCCTGCGCCGCCAGCGGGAAGAGCAACATCCAAAGCCATTTACGCATTATTTTCCTCCAATCGTCGCGGTCATGCGGATATGACGGTTATCCGACAGCTCCAGATTCGACAGCACGACCAGCTGGTTCAGGCTACGACGCAGGAAGCGGGACAGCAGCGGACGCAGCGCGTGGTTCACCAGCAGCACCGGCGGCGCGCCGAGCATCTCCTGACGCGCCAGCGCCTCCTGCGTTTGCGCCAGCAGACGGTCCGCCAGGCCCGGCTCCAGACCGCCTCCGCCCTGCAGAGCCTGCAGCAGCAGACGCTCAAGCGGCGTATCGAGGCCGATCACCTGCACTTCCCCGGTTCCCGGGAACCACTGCTGGGTAATGGCGCGTCCCAGCGCCACGCGCACCACCGCCGTCAGCTCGTGCGGATCGCTTTGTATCGGCGCGTGTTCGGCAAGGGTTTCCAGAATGGTGCGCATATCGCGGATCGGCACCTTCTCGTCGAGCAGGTTTTGCAGCACCTTGTGCAGCGTGGTTAAGGTCAGCACGCCCGGGACCAGATCTTCCGTCAGCTTCGGCATCTCCTGCGTGACGCGGTCCAGCAGCTGCTGCGCTTCCTGACGGCCAAACAGCTCCGCCGAGAATTGCCCAATCAGGTGATTAAGATGGGTCGCCACCACGGTACTGGCTTCAACAACCGTATACCCCTGGATCTGCGCCTGCTCTTTCAGGGCGCTTTCAATCCAGATAGCGGCCAGGCCAAAGGCCGGATCGATAGTTTGCTCGCCCGGCAGCGTGCCTGCGGCGGTGCCGGGGTTAATCGCCAGCCAGCGGCCCGGATAGGCATCACCGCTGCCAATTTCGACACCTTTCATCAGGATGCGATAGCGCGCGGGCGGCAGGTCCATATTGTCGCGGATGTGTACCACCGGCGGCAGGAAGCCCATATCCTGCGCGAATTTTTTACGGATACTGCGGATACGGCCGAGCAGCTCGCCGTCCTGCTGGAAATCGACCATCGGGATCAGGCGATACCCGACTTCCATTCCCAGGGAATCTTCCAGCTGAACGTCGTTCCAGGTCGCTTCGACGGCCTGGGTATTCTCCGGCATTTTGACCTGAACAGGTTCCGCTGCCGGTTTGGTTTCACGGCCACGCATCCACCACGCAAGCCCCAGCAGCCCCGCCGTAAACAGCAGGAAGACGAGGTTTGGCATCCCCGGCACCAGGCCGAGCAACCCGAGAACCGCAGCGGCCAGCAGCATCACGCGCGGGTTGCTGAACAGCTGGCCCACCATCTGCTCGCCAACGTCCTGATCGGTGCTCACGCGGGTCACAATCACACCCGCCGCAGTGGAGATAACCAGCGCCGGGATCTGCGCGACCAGACCGTCACCGATGGTCAGCAGCGTATAGCTTTCCGCCGCGTGGCCCATGTCCATGCCATGCTGCAGCACGCCCACCAGCAGGCCGCCGACCACGTTAATCACCATGATCAGAATGCCCGCGATGGCGTCACCGCGCACAAACTTACTCGCACCGTCCATGGAGCCGTAGAAGTCCGCCTCCTGCGTCACCTCCGCACGGCGTTTTTTGGCTTCATCTTCGGCGATAAGACCGGCATTCAGGTCGGCGTCGATCGCCATCTGCTTGCCCGGCATCCCGTCGAGCACAAAGCGCGCGCCCACTTCCGCAATACGCCCTGCACCTTTGGTGATGACCATAAAGTTGATGATCACGAGGATGACGAACACCACGATACCGATAGCGAAATTGCCGCCCACCAGGAAGTGGCCGAACGCCTCCACCACTTTACCTGCCGCTGCCGCCCCGGTGTGACCTTCCATCAGAATGATACGCGTGGATGCCACGTTCAGCGCCAGCCGCAGCAGGGTGGTAAACAGCAGAATGGTCGGGAACGCGGCGAACTCCAGGGTACGCTGGGTGAACATCGCCACCAGCAGCACCATAATGGACAGCGCAATATTGAAAGTGAAAAGCAGATCGAGGATGAACGCCGGGAGCGGCAGTACCATCATCGACAGAATTAGCAGGATCAGAATCGGCCCGGCAAGGATTTGCCATTGGGTCGATTTCAGGTTGCCGGGCAGGCGCAACATTGCCACCAGATTAGCCATCAGTGTCCTTCTCGTTCATAAAATCCAGCGCGGCAGGCACCGGAAGGTTCTCAGGTTTCACAGGCCGTTGACCGCCGGCCAGACGCCAGCGCTTCAACTGCCATACCCAGGCCAGCACTTCCGCCACGGCGGCGTAGAGTTGTCCTGGGATCTGTTGTCCAATATCCGCATGGCGGTACAGGGCACGCGCCAGCGGAGGGGCTTCCAGGATCGGCACGCGGTGTTCCGTGCCAATTTCCCGGATGCGCAGCGCGATCAGCCCTGCCCCTTTCGCCACCACTTTCGGCGCGCTCATTTTGTTTTCGTCATAGCGCAGCGCAACGGAATAGTGCGTCGGGTTGGTGACGATGACGTCGGCCTTCGGCACATCTTCCATCATGCGGCGACGGGCGGCGGCACGCTGCATCTGGCGGATACGCCCCTTAACGTGCGGGTCACCTTCCATCTGCTTATATTCGTCACGGATGTCCTGGCGTGACATGCGCAGCTTTTTGAAGTGGGTATAAAGCTGGAAGATCACGTCAAAACCCACCATCGGGATAATGCTGAGCACCACCAGCAGTGCGCACAGCCCGACCAGATTCAGCGCGTTGCTCATCGCGGTGAGAGGCGATTCGCTGATGAGACGCATCATTTCCGGCCAGTGGTACCAGAGGTAAAACCCCGCGGAACTGCCCATCAGCACCGATTTGAGAATGGCTTTGAGCAGCTCGGCCCCGGTCTGAGCAGAGAACATTTTCGCAATGCCCGGCAGCGGGTTCAGTTTGGAAAATTTCGGCTGCAGCGATTTGGCACTAAAAACCAGACCGCCGAGCATCACCGGCGAGACCAGCGCGACCAGCACCACCCCGGTAATCAGGGGCAACAGCGCGACCATGGCCCCTTTAATAAGCTGAATAATCTGGCTGAGGATCAGATTCGGATCGTTGACCATGCTGTGGTCAAAACGTAAGCCGGTTGACAGCATTCCCGCCAGCTTGCGGGCGAGCGACTCCCCCCCCCACCAGATAATGCACACGCCTACGATAAGGATCAGCAGGGAGGTCAATTCTCGGGATCGGGGGATTTGCCCTTCCTCACGCGCCTTTTCTAGTCGGTGGGGTGTGGGGGCTTCCGTTTTGTCGTCGTTCTCTTCTGCCACAGTGCATGCTCAGCCCATTATGTCACGGGTATCATGCCAGCACCGCCTTTCATCAATGGCCTGAAAAACCCCTATAACCGGGTCTTTTTATCCAGTTTAAGACCGCCCTACGCGCCTTGAGTGAGCGAAGAGAGGGCAAGTCATGACTGAACAAATAGAGAGCAGCTTTTATGATGCGTTTCATATCACAAAAGGAATTAAGCTCAGATTTAAAGAACGTTTACTCAAAAAAATATTCAGAAAGAAAATTAACATAGCAGTCGATTTTATCCACCAGGTATTGCAGGATTGATGCAGCTATGTAAATCCAATAATCCAGAGCAATTAAAAGTATATAAGCCATTACTACAGACAATCCAAAAATGGATTAATCTCTCTAACATTAGCTTTGTGACTCCCTTACCAGAAGAAATTTAAATGTTATAATTTCATGCGACATAATTTACCTTTCACCAGAAAGCAAAATGTATGCCAGATATTTCTTTTTAATTAAAGGGACATTTAAGATGGATTTCAAAAAGAATATTTTTGCGGGCTTAACCCTTGCAACACTGTCGATGAATGGTTTCGCCGCAGAAATGAATGCCGGCGCTATTCACTTCACGGGTGAAATTATCGAATCAAGCTGCACGATTGAGGGTGACAATGACACGGACAGTACAGTCCCATTGGGTACCTATCCTGTATCACTATTTACTGATATTGGGACGGAAACCTCACTCGTGCCGTTTTCCGTAACGCTTGCAAACTGCCCGTTAAAAAGCGATGGGCTGCCAGCTGTACAGTTGACCTTTAACGGCCCAACAAACCTGACCGGGGCCAAAACATTACTCGACGTCAGTACAATTACCACTAAGGGCGATACCGCGGCCACCGGCATCGGCGTTGCCGTCAGCCTGGCGGGTAAAGATGATAAACTCATTACGATGGACGGCGCTGAAGGGCAGGTCTACATCGAACTGGCGTCAAAATCCTCAGATACCATTAAGGCTGATTTTAATGCCCGCTATAAATCATTTGCAGCTGCGGTTACCGCCGGTCCAGCAGATGCTGATATGACAGTAAATATTCTTTACCGTTAACAGACGCATTACTAATATTCACAATATATATATTTAGCCGTCATGACATTTAAGGAGTCATGAACTGATAATAGTCCGAATCCGGATTCGGACTATTATCAATTCCTCTCAACCTCCTTTATTAAAGGTTTCACCATGCGCATATCACTCCAGGTCTTATTATGTATTCCTGTTATTGCGAGCACCGTTTGTAACGCATCTGGTGTTCAGATAGGCCGCACACGCATAATCTACGATGCCACAAAAAAGGAAGTTGCCCTGCCCTTACAAAATAATGATAAAGAGCTTCCATGGTTAATACAGTCATGGACAGATACGGGTGATGGCAAAACGCACGGACCGTTTATCGTGACACCACCGCTCTTTCGACTCGATCCGCAAAAAGAGCAAAGCCTGCGCATTAGCTGGAACGGAACAACCTTACCCGGGGATAAAGAGTCTCTGTTCTATATGAACGTGCGAACCGTTCCTGCCACGGCATCGGATGAGGATGACAAAAACGTCCTACGGTTAATTTATAAAACGCGTCTGAAACTGTTCTGGCGCCCTGCCGGACTCAGCGGTACCCCCTCTGAATCCTGCAAAAACCTGCGCTTTGCTCGTCATGGTCAGCAGCTCACTGTTATCAATGCGGGGACGTTCTACAGCGTCTTTGATTCACTTGCTTTGGGCACGCACAAAGTGGAGAAGGCCGACATGGTTGCCCCTAAATCCCGCGTTGAGATTCCTCTCCCTGCCAATGCACAGAGTACTAGCGTCACCTGGCGCTGTATAACCGATTACGGGAACGCTTCCGAAAAACACACCTCCACCCTGGCGCAGGATTAAAAGACGGCGATGATGACAGGACGTAATGATTTGTCATACGTGCGGCTCTTCAGAACGAATCCGCTTCTTCGCTGCCTTGGCGGTATTTTGCTCTTCGCAAGCGTCTCGACGCTGGCCCGTGAGTATCGTTTTTCTCCCTCATCGCTTGAAGGGAATATGCTGGCCCGGCAGGATATCGACCTTTCACTCTTTTCAAAGTCGAATGCTCAGCTACCCGGCACCTATTCTTCACGAGTGCAGGTGAACGAGCGCCGCCTGAGCAACACCAATATCGCTTACGTCAGCTCCTCGGAAGGGGCACTGATACCGCAGCTCACCCCGGATATGCTGCGGACATGGGGGATTGCTATTGACCGTTATCCCGCCTTGCTTACATTACCCGCCAATAAGGCTTTGCCTAAAGATATAGGCAACTATATCCCCCAGGCCTCTGCGCGGCTTGATTTTTCCACCATGACATTAGCGTTGAGTATTCCTCAGGCCGCGCTAAGTGGTACCGGTCGCGATTACATCGATCCCTCGCGCTGGGACGATGGTGTCCCTGTGTTGTTCAGTGACTATGCTTTTTCAGGATCAATAAATAAGGACAGCGGCGACGGTAGCGCCACCAATCAGTATCTGAATTTGCGCACCGGCGCCAACCTGGGTGGCTGGAGAGCGCGCAACTATTCAACGTGGAGCAATTCGGATAATGAAAACCTGTGGGAAAACATCAATACCTTCCTGCAGCATGACGTTGACGCCCTCAAGGCGCAGTTCACAGCCGGAGAAAGCAACACGCGGGGCGATGTATTTGATAGCTTACAGTACCGAGGCGTCAACCTTGCGTCGGATGAAGAGATGCTTCCCTATAGCCAACGCGGCTATGCCCCTGTCATACGCGGCAACGCCAGTTCAAATGCGGAAGTCTCGGTGCGCCAGAATGGCTATCTCATCTATCAGCAAAATGTCGCGCCGGGAGCGTTCGAGATCAACGATCTCTACTCCACTACCAACAGCGGCGATCTGGACGTTACGGTGAAAGAGGCTGACGGCACCGAGCATCACTTTACGCAGCCCTATTCCAGTATCGCGGTTATGCTGCGGCCTGGGCGTATGAAGTACGAAATTACGGCAGGCCGTTATCGTGCTGAAAGCGGGAGCGACCAAAAGGAGCCCGACTTCTTCCAGGGAAGTATGATTTACGGCTTAAATAATCTTCTCACCTGGTTTGGGGGGCTGACGCTCTCGAAAGACTATAACGCAGCCAATACAGGTACCGGTCTGGCACTCGGACCGCTGGGCTCACTGTCGGCTGACGTTACCATGGCCGACACCCGGCTAGACGATAAGAGCCAGCATGCCGGCCAGTCATGGCGTTTGCTTTATACCGGTAAACTGGATTCGACCGATACCAACTTCAGCCTCGGCAGCTACCGATACAGCAGCCGCGGATATTACAGCTTCGCTGACGCCAACCAAAAGCGTGAAGGCCACGAAGACGATCTGCTGTTTCGTTACAATAAACGCAACCGCATTCAGGGCAGCGTCAGCCAAAGCGTTGCTGGGGCGAGTCTGTATCTTAACGGTTATCAGCAGGATTATTGGGGCACATCTAAAAAAGAGCGCAGCCTGTCGGTTGGATTTAATACCGTCGTTGCCGGCACGAGTTATCACATGGCCTATACGTACAGCAAAACCAACGACGAAGAGCCTGACAGGATGGTCTCTTTGGGATTTAGCATTCCTCTCGCCAGATGGCTACCACGCGCCTGGAGTAGCTATAACATCAGCAATACTAAAAATGGCTATACGCGGCAAAACGTGGGCCTCAGCGGCACGCTGCTCGACGACGAGCGTTTGAGCTACTCGTTACAGCAGAGCCATTCCAACCACGACGGGGATGATATCAGCAGCGTCTATGGCAGCTACCACTCGCAATACGCGAACCTGACCGCAGGCTATTACACCTCCACCGATGACACTCAGCAGCTTAACTATGGCATTAGCGGCGGTATTGTTGCCCATCCACAGGGCGTCACGCTGACTCAACCTTTAGGCAGCCAGTTTGCTATCGTGAACGCCAACAACGCGCCCGACGTCCGTTTCCTGAACCAGCGTGGTATTAAGACCGACTGGCAGGGTAACGCAGTCATTCCATCGCTCACTCCGTATCAGGAGAACAATATTCGTATTGATACCTCGAGCCTGCCGGAAAATGTGGACAGCAGTGATACCGCCATCACCGTGATTCCCTCGCGCAACGCGGCGGTGCTGGCCAGATTTGACGCACACACAGGCTACAGGATGCTGGTCACCCTGAAGCGTCCAAACGGCCTCCCCGTTCCGTTCGGCGCTATCGCGACCAGTAGCGCCCCGGTGATGAGCGGCATCGTCGATGATACCGGCACCGTCTATCTGGCAGGCCTTGGAGAGACCGCACAGCTCACCGTGAAATGGGGCAACGGCACAGGGCAACAGTGCCGCGCCAGCATTACGCAACAGTCAACTAACCAAACCGAAAGCCCTAACGGTATTCGCTCGGTTAGCGAGCTTTGTCAGCAGGAATAAGGACATGAGAACTATATTCAAAAAACAGGCCGTCTGGGCTTCCCTGGCCACGGCATTGAGCCTAACCACAGCCAGCCCGTGCAGGGGTGCCGTGACTATACTTCATAACTGCTTCGGTGCACCGCAAACCTACACCACTTCGTTCGATCATGAGTTTTCGTCCAGCGAAAATATTGCCAATCATGACTATGATGTGCCAAATCATCTGGTCGGCAATGGCCCGGTGATAGTTGCCAACTGCGACTGTCCCGGAAATATGTTTTCTTCGAGCATGGTCTATGAAAAAACGTTTGCCGGGAGCCCTCTGAGTCCGGGTACAAACGGTTACGGCTATTTGACCGAAAAGATCGATGCCGATATCACCGCCTACGCTGACGCAATCAACTCTCCGGACGGCAATTCTTTGACCCCGTTAGCTATCAATGAATACCCGACGACCCGAGGTAATATGCGTAGCACTACCGAGAGTGCACTCGCCAAAACGGAAGGAGATGCCAACGTTTGCAGTAGTAGCACCCAGCCCAGCAACGCCGCTGCAATAAAGCGTAATTTCCGCTGGAACGTCGTTGCTATTATGCTTCACATTAAAAAACCCATCCTGGGTCAGGAGGTGATCCCTTCGATGATTGTCGCGCAAAACTATGCCTGTCTTTATTTCGGCACGGGGGGAAGCTGCGATCCCGGGCTGGCAGACCAGGTTTCTGATATCTGGTTTAGCGGCACGCTTTCTGCGCCGCTAAGCTGCACCATCAACGCAGGCAGCACCATTGAGGTTGAGTTCGGCGGCATTGTCAGCAAGCAATTCGTCAGCAAGGGGCAACCGCCAAAACGATATGCCCTCAAAAACGTCGATATTGCCTATCATTGTGATGATAACGCAGTGGGAAACACGGATCGGATAAAACTTACGCTCACAGCAGATCAGGGCGTGGCGGATAGCAGTACGCCGTATATTGCAAAACTTCTGGAAAGGGACGATCTCGGGGTCCGTGTATATGATGAAAACAGTCAAAACGTCGCGCTGGATGGTACCTATGAGTTTCCGGTGACAATGGACGAGCAGGGAAACGGAGTGGTCAAAATTCAGGCCGCGCCGGTTGGCACGACTAATGTCCCCCCTGCCCCGGGCCATTTTGAAGGTAACGTGACAGTGAAGATGGATCTTCGCTAATCGAAATACCCTCAGGTTGACGCCGCAGCCTGAGGGTAATCAGAACAATCAGAAGCCGAGGCTGTCCAGCAGGTCGTCTACCTGATCCTGGCTTGCCACAACGCCTGCCTTGGTGGCGTCGAGCTGTGGACCATTGAGCAGGCTTTCGTTCTCACGTTTTGGACGGGCTGCAGGTTCCGGAATGTTCTCCAGCAGAACCATCAGCAGCTGACGCTCAATCTCCTGGATAACATCCATCATGCGCTTGATGACCTGACCGGTCAGGTCCTGGAAATCCTGCGCCATCATGATGTCCAGCAGCTGGGCGTTGGTGAAGCTGGTGTGGCCCGGCACATCGCCCAGGTACTGACGAGTATCCGTCACCAGCTCGCGGGCATCAGCCAGCTCGATAGGATTTTCAAACCACTCGTCCCAGCGTTTGCTCAGGGCTTTCGCCCCCTTTTCCATCGCATCCTGGTGCGGCTGTGATGCTTCAACGCTGTTCAGCGCACGTTCCGCGGCCTGAGCGGTCATCTGCACGACATAGTCCAGACGATCGCGGGCATCAGGAATCGCTTCCGCCGCTTCGGCAATTGCCTGATCCAGACCCAGCTCGCGCAGGCTGTCACGCAGCATGCGCGTCAGGCTGCCGATGCGGACGATGATATCGCTCGGCGAGTGTTCTTCAACGGGTTTCATAGCAGGTTGCAACATTTCCATCACCTCACATGCCGAGTTTCTCGAAGATCTTACCGAGCTTCTCTTCCAGGGTTGCCGCGGTGAATGGCTTCACCACATAGCCGCTTGCGCCCGCCTGTGCAGCGGCAATGATGTTCTCTTTTTTCGCTTCTGCAGTGACCATCAGAACCGGCATAGAGGCCATTCCCGCATCGGCACGAATGGTTTTCAGCAGTTCCAGACCGTCCATGTTTGGCATGTTCCAGTCGGAGATAACAAACCCAAACCCGCCAGCCTGCAGTTTGTTCAGCGCATCAACGCCATCTTCTGCTTCTTCAACGTTGTTGAAGCCCAGCTCTTTCAGCAGGTTGCGTACGATGCGACGCATGGTGGAAAAGTCATCCACAACCAAAAACTTAAGCTCTTTATCCGCCATAAAATAATACTCCTGAGTCAAATACGTATTGCCTGTCCGGCACTGATTTTCGCCAGCATCTGCTGGCTTACCTGGCTAAGATCGACCACTTCGCTCACGCCACCCATATTGATGGCCTCGCGCGGCATGCCGAACACCACACAACTTGCTTCATTCTGCGCAATCGTCCAGGCGCCAGCCTGGTGCATTGCAAGCATTCCGGCGGCACCGTCGTTGCCCATCCCCGTCAGGATCACCCCAACGGCGTTGCGCCCCGCATGTTTCGCCACCGAATGAAACAGCACATCCACCGACGGACGGTGCCGGTTGACCGGCGGTCCGTCATGAATTTTGATTTGATAGTTAGCGCCGCTGCGCGCCAGCTCCATATGCTTGTCGCCCGGCGCTATATAGGCATGCCCCGGGAGCACGCGCTCGCCGTCTTCCGCCTCTTTCACGCTGATCTGGCACAGCTTGTTCAGGCGTTCGGCGAACGAACGGGTAAACCCAGGCGGCATATGCTGAGTGATCAGAATACCCGGACTTGAAAGCGGCAATGGCTGGAGTACATGACGAATTGCCTCTGTTCCTCCGGTTGACGCCCCAATGACCAGCAGTTTTTCCGAGCTGAGTAATGGACCGGCCTTCAGGGTCGCCGGCGCGGCCATCGGCGTGTGGGCGGCAAGCTTCGCACGCGACGCGGTGCGGATCTTCTCGGCGATCATCTCGCTGTAGGCCAGCATCCCTTCGCGAATGCCGAGCTGCGGCTTGGTGACAAAATCCACCGCCCCCAGCTCCAGCGCGCGCAGGGTGATTTCCGATCCTTTCCCGGTCAGGGAGGAGACCATCACCACCGGCATAGGCCGCAGCCGCATTAATTTTTCGAGGAAATCGATGCCATCCATGCGCGGCATCTCGACATCCAGCGTTAGCACATCGGGGTTATATTTTTTAATTAAATCCCGCGCTACTAGCGGATCGGGCGCGGTTGCCACCATCTCCATGTCGCTGTGGCTATTGATAATTTCAGTCATGATCTGACGCATCAGCGCTGAATCATCGACAGACAACACCCTGATTTTACTCATGCTTTTTCCTTACTCAGCGCATATACCGTTTGCCCACGCAGGCTAAACTCACGCACGAGGTTGCTGAAGTTTTCCGAGTGCCCGGCAAACAGTAAACCGTCAGGCTTGAGCAACGGAACAAACCGACGCAGAATGTCCTGTTGCGTCGTTTTATCAAAATAGATCATGACGTTACGGCAAAAAATGGCGTCGAACGGCCCCGGCACGTTGTACTGCTTATCCAGCAGGTTAACGGGCGCGAATTCGACGCAGTTCGCCAGCTCCTGGCGTACGCGCACCAGGCCTTCATGCGGGCCCGTCCCGCGCATGAAATAACGCTGCAGCTGCTGCGGCGACAGCGTTTTCAGTTCATCCTGGCGATAAACGCCGTTACGCGCCTTCTCCAGCACTTCAGTATCGATATCGCTGGCGTAGACCTTCCAGCGTCCCGGCGCCATTCCCAGCGTATCGGCAAGGGTGATCGCCAGCGAGTACGGCTCTTCACCCGTCGAGGCGGCCGCACTCCAGACGCGATACTCCCCGGTGCGACGGCGCGCATGCTCGGCCAGAACCGGGAAGTGGTGAGCTTCACGGAAAAACGCCGTCAGGTTGGTGGTTAACGAGTTAATAAAAGCCTGCCACTCGGCGCTGTTCTGGTTCGCCTCGAGCATGCTCAGATAGCGGCCAAAATCATCCAGCCCCAGCGTACGCAAGCGCCGCACCAGACGGTTGTAGACCATGTCCCGCTTATGATCCGCAAGCACGATCCCCGCACGCTGGTAGATTAATTGACATATCCGACGAAAATGCGCGTCGGACAGCGCGAGGCGCTGTGTCATCTGCAACAATAATGACGTTTGCCCAGGGGGCATTGGTGATGTCATAGCGCCTTCTTAATTACATTCAGGATACAACTGGCACGGCCTGCGACCGCCCGACTTCTGTTACTGCTTCAACGTGCTCTTTCACATTAAATACCGCGACCAGTCCGGTCAGACGATCCGCCTGGCTGGCCAGCTGATCGGTTGCCGCTGCCGCTTCCTCAACTAACGAGGCGTTCTGTTGCGTCACCTGATCCATCTGGCTGACCGCCTGGGCTACCTGCTCAATGCCGCGACGCTGTTCATCCGACGCCGAGGCAATTTCGCCCATAATGTCGTTAACCCGCGTCACGGAGGTGACGATCTCGTGCATGGTTTTCGCCGCCGTATCCACAAGCGTTGAGCCCTGCTGAACGCGCGAGACCGACTCTTCGATCAGGACCTTGATTTCTTTCGCCGCGTTGGCGCTGCGGCTCGCCAGGTTACGCACTTCACCCGCCACCACCGCAAACCCGCGCCCCTGCTCCCCGGCACGCGCCGCTTCCACAGCGGCATTCAGCGCCAGAATGTTGGTCTGGAATGCAATACCGTCAATCACGCTGATGATGTCACCAATTTTCTGTGAACTGGTGGCGATCTCCTGCATGGTGCTGGCGACATGGGACGCCTGGTCACCGCCTTTCTTCGCCGTCATCGCCGCCTGTTTTGACAGGTCAGACGCCTGACGCGCGTTATCGGCGTTCTGGCTTACCGTCGCCGTCAGCTGCTCCATGCTGGCCGCCGTCTGCGCCAGCGAGGCCGCCTGCTGCTCTGTGCGGGATGAGAGATCGTTGTTACCTGCCGCAATCTCTGAGATCCCGGTGTGCATGGCATAGCTGCCCTGCCGCACGTCGCTCACCGTTTCCCGCAGCGATCCCTGCATCGCCTTCAGGCTGGCAAAGATCGCCGAAATTTCGTTTTTACCGAACACCGCCACAGGACGCGCCAGGTCGCCTTTTGCAATACTGTCGAAGTGGCTGCTGATAATCGCCAGCGGCTGCACAATCATTCTGCGCGACCAGAGCAGCGCCCCGCCGGTCAGCAACCCTGCCAGAATCACCACCACGGCGAAGATGACGCCCGACATGTGATAGCTTTGACGGCTCTGGTCACCGGCACGCTGTACAGACTGGTTAATATCCTGCTGCCAGGCGTTAAAGCTGCCGTCAAACGCTGCCTGAGACGCCTGGACCGGTGCGGTCATAAAGTCCGACAGCTGGTTGTTCTCAAGCCACGTCGCCTGGTGGTCCAGATCGCTGTACCACTGCTCAAAGTTCGTCTTCATGGCGGCCTTCAGCGCTTTCTCTTTCTCGCTGTCGGCGGCCTGCGCCGTAAAGGCTTTAAACTGTGCGTCAGCCTGTTTCAGGCTGTCGCGCGCGGTGGCCATCAGCGCTTTAATGTCATCCGGCGGATAGCTCAGCGCGGTTAAGGTTCCCGCCTTGTTCAGCGCAGTGCTTGCCTGCAACAGCACGGCACGCGTTTGTGCCAGTGCGGAGCGCTGCTGATTACTCGCCTCAACTTCCTGCAAATTCTGATAGCCATCGCGAAACGCCCAAAAAGACAACCCGTTACTGCCAACCTGCAACACACCGCAAAGGATCAGAATCAAAAACAGTGTGGTCGAGATACGAATACGATTTAACATCCACGCTCCCATCAAGCGGCAAGCAGCCGCGGTTTAATTGTCAGTCAAAATGTTTCCCAGTTTTCATCTTGTCCGGTCGTCGCGGTACGCGTACGGAGTGCAGCCTGTTCAGCGACTGGCGCGCGGTACGTCGCCTGCGGGGTGACCGTGTTTCCAGCGAGTGAAGCGAGACGAAACGCCGAGACGGCCATCTTCAGACGGCTCGCCTGGTCTTCCAGGGCAGCGGCCGCCGCAGCGGACTCCTGCACCAGCGCGGCGTTTTGCTGTGTCACGCGATCCATTTCCGATACCGCCAGGGCAACCTGGTCGATACCACGGCTCTGCTCATCAGACGCAGAGGCGATTTCCCCCATGATGTCCGTCACGCGGGTAACGGCATTCACGATGTCATTCATGGTCTCCCCGGCGCTTTCCACCAGCACGGAGCCGGTATCCACGCGGGAGACAGAGTCTTCAATCAGCGACTTGATCTCTTTTGCCGCGTTGGCGCTGCGGCTGGCCAGGTTGCGCACTTCCCCGGCCACCACGGCAAACCCGCGCCCCTGTTCGCCCGCTCGCGCCGCTTCCACGGCGGCGTTCAGCGCCAGAATGTTGGTCTGGAAGGCAATGCCGTCGATAACGCTGATGATGTCGGCGATTTTCTTCGAGCTATCGGCGATTTCGTGCATGGTTTTCACCACGCCATCCACCACGCGTCCGCCGCGCTGCGCCGTCTCGGAGGCGCTTTCTGCCAGCTGAGACGCCTGGCGAGCGTTATCGGCGTTCTGCTTCACGGTCGCGGTGAGCTGCTCCATGCTGGCGGCCGTCTCTTCCAGGGCGGAAGCCTGCTGTTCGGTACGGGATGAGAGATCGTTATTCCCCATCGCAATTTCGCTGGTGCCGGTGTAGATAGCCTCCGACCCGTTACGCACGTTGGCGACGGTTTCGATTAACGAACGCTGCATATGGTCAACGCTGTTTGCCAGCTCGGTGATCTCATTGCGCCCGGAAACGGTCAGCGTTTTAGTCAGATCGCCTCCGGCAATTTCACGAATGTGGGCAATGACGCGCCCAAGAGGATTCAGCAGAATATGGCGAATGCCGTACCAGACCGCGACCAGCACGATGACCAGCGCCAGCGCCATTACGGCCATCTGCCATTTCGCAAAGCGGTAGTCATTCTGACTTGCCGTAAAGGCCGAGTGATAGAGATCGCCACTGGCCTTCGCGTATTCCCCCAGCGCCGCGCCGAGTGCGTTTTGCATCCCCTGCGTCGGCTGCGCGAAATAGGCGTCCATATTTCCGCTCTCCAGGAACTGAATGAGCTCTGTCAGACCGGTATGGTAGGCATTGTATTTTTCATCGATATTCTGGCTCACCTGCTCCATAGCAGGCTGCGGGGCGATCTTTTTGAAGGCGTCGTAATGTTTCGCGGCGTCAGCAAGGGTGGCACGGGCATTTTTCAACAGATCGGTTTTCGCGCTGCTCTGCTGATTGTTAGGGTCCATCATCATGCGCGCGGACGAGCGGCTCAGGTTGATACGCGTTTGCAGCATCAGATCCCACGTCGACGTGAGTTCACTCTGCTGCAGGCGGAGATCGTTCGAGGCCGCGAAGCTGTCCTGGTTCTGTTTTAATGACGAGAAAAAAAGCCCGCCGGAGATGAGCTGAAGAAGTGCGAAAATGACCAGCACCATCATGAGCATTGTGACAACGCGGATACGGTTCAACATACAACACCTTCTCATAGATTTATTAACGGTGTTATCGGCACAGCTCACAGGAACTTTACATTTGCGAAAGGGAAAAGCGCGGGGTTAAAACGCCACGTCGACAATCAGCGTGTCGGTGTAGGTTCCGGCAGGAGGCGTGGCCTGACTGGTCAGGACTTTCGCGGTGTAGTTGTAGGTGCGCAGTAAACCGTCGGCACTTACCTGCGACGACGTCGCGCTGGACCAGCGCTCGCTGCCGCTGCCGCCCCAGCGGTTACCGGTGGCTTCCTTATAGATGTCGTAGCTCATGGCGTTACTGCCGCTCACCATGCGCCGCACGTTGTTCAGCGCGTTGGCACCGTTATTAATGCCGATGGTATACGTACTGCCTTTGGTACAGGTGACGGCAATCGCCTGCGAGACGGTAGGGAAACTTTGCACCAGCGGCGCGCTGTTGAAGTTCACATCTGGCGTGGTCATGGCGCTGCAGTCGTTGGTGACGGTCATATCTAACAGGATGGTGGTTGTCGCGGTACCCGTCTGATTGATTGAGCAAAGGCCGAGCGCGCCCACGGAGCAGACGCTGTAGTTAACGCTGAAGGATAACTGCACCTGATATGGCCCGGCAGTCACGTTTTGCCCGGCGACGGTGCGGAAATAAAGTGGAATGTTGTACTGCTTTGACCCCAGCAACCCCAGAAGGGTATTCCCGCTCCAGGTATATGATTTACTTATCTGTACCTCGCTGCTGCTCGCGCACCCCGATAGCCCGCACAGCCGGGTGGGGATCACGTCGGTGATGGCCGCATTATCCGTGCGTTTCATGGTGGCCCGACTGTTGCCCGAAACCGATGCCGCGGTGTAGGTCAGCGTTACCGAGTCGCTGGTCAGCAGATTCAACACGGCATCGCAGGCCACCACCAGCGTGCCGGTGGTTTGAACTTCCCCGGTTCCGCTGAGCGAGAACGAAGTGACGCTGCCAAACGACGCATTAACCGTACTGACGGTACACGCCGCCCAGCCGCCGCCGGAGAAAAGCAGCAGGATCAACAGCAGCAGGCGCGTCATGGCTCCTCCCGACAAATCAGCGGCCCGTAGGTTTTTAGCTTGTGCTCCGGATTGGCCCCCACGGTTAGGGTGGCCTTGCAGCGTTTTCCGTCAGGTGCGATCACCTCGAGCGGGTTCACATCGCTGAGGTTTTCCAGCCATGCGATGCCGTCATACCCCACCACCGCATTGCTGCGCGAGACGCGTCGGACCAGGCTTCCCACCGGCAGCGCCTGGCCGCGCGCATCATGCAAAATGACGCTTGCCACCCGCTCCTGCTCCATCGGGAAATCGACCAGATAGCCGCTGTGGCGGCGGATCGCTATCCGCCGTTCGGTCTCTTTCAGACGGGTATCCGCCGGCAGATTCAGGGTATCAATCCGGTAGCTTGCCGGATAATACGCCGACACCCCGCTGATCAGCAGGTAGCCATTATTATTGGTTTTACCGACGGGCTGGTTCTCATAGCTGACGGGCACATCCGGGTGGCCGTCGGTACTGATAACCACAAATGCATCGTTGATCTTATTCGCTGCAAACAGCTCGCCGTCCATCAGCACAATTGCGCCCATCGCCTCGCCCCACCAGGTCATGGTGTCCCTTTCGCCATAGCCGCCGCCCTGCAGCTCTATGTTGTTATTGCGCCAGCCCAGCGTAGCCTGTTGATAATCGCTGGATCTTGACTGGTTGGCCCAGGCCATGTTCCAGCTGAAACCGCCGTCAGAAGGCATAGAGTGGTTGTAGTTAATGCGCTGGGTACTGCCGGCATCCGGGGTATTTTCAACGGTGACGGCAGCGCTGTCGCGTGCCCCCAGCGGCACCTGCAGCGACAGCGCGACCGTCCAGTCTCCCCGCTGCTGGTCCCGGCTGCCGGCCAGGTAAATGCTGCTCGCCCCCCACAGGTTGCGGCTCCAGGAGAGATTGAGCAGCTCGGTTTTCTGACTGTCAAAACTCTCCACGCCGATCCAGGCCGCGCCGATGTTGCCGTACTGTCCCAGGTTGAAGGTCAGAGAATACTGGTCCGTATTGCGGCTGAAGCTGGCGATGGGTTTATTGTTCTCGTCATACACCGTCGGCTGGTCGTAGAGGGCCAGATTGCCAAAGCCGCGGTCACGGCGCGTGTGTTGAGTGGCGACGCTAAATTCGCTGGTACTGTACTGGTAACCCCAGTTGATTTGCCCGCCCGCATCCCCGCGCATGCGGCTCTGCGAGTAAGAGGTATTTACCACGCCAAACTGGCCGAGTTTTATTACCGTTCCCGCGCCACCCAGCGCCAGCTCCTGCGCCCCTTCTGCATGCCCTTCCAGCGTTAGCCAGTCCGTCACCCCGTAGCGATACGAGCCGCTGCCTGCCGCCGAGCCGTAGTCAAAATTCTTGATACCGTAATTACGCCGCAGGCTGCCGAACGTCACGGCGCCGTCGCTCAGCCCTTTTTTAAGCAAGTCGCTGGTGACGTAAAACGGGAGCGTGGTGCTGACCTGGCGTCCCAGCGCATCCGTTGTGACCAGAACCGCATCCCCGGCGCCGTTGATATAGGGTAAATTAGTCAGGGTGAAGGGGCCGGGCTGAAGCTGGGTCGAACCGGAGCGATAGCCGTTGATAAAAAGATCGACCGAGGTAGGTACCGCGGCTTCCCCTGCGAACTCGGGCAGCGGCCACGTCACCAGGTCAGGTCGCAGGGAGAAATCCCGCCCTACGCTTACGCCCCCCATCCGCACGCTGGAGCTCCAGCTCAGGGCATCGCTGATCACGTCCCCGACGCTCCAGCTCATCGCGTCATCTTCGTGAGTGAACAGCAGGGTCGTATCATAGCGGACATACCCTTCCTGCTGGCCGTCATTACCGGTGAAATTTTCCCGCGCGTAACCGGTGGAGGAAAACGAGCCGTTCTCGTTGAAGTAGCGGAACTCATGCCAGAGCGACGCCTGACCGCCGATATGCTCCGCGTGGTTAGTGTAGAGATCGTAATTCAGCAGCGCCCCGCGGCCAAAGTGCGGTTTGGCCTGCGCCGTTTGCCCGCTAAAAGACGTCACGCGGGCCGTCACCCAGTCACGGGGCACGGTCAGCAGCAGGCGCTGCGCGGCGCTGTCATACTCGACCCGAACCTGAGCAAGCGAGGAGAGATTCACCTCTCCGGTAGGAACATGCGCCGGGGGCAGCCCCGCGCGCAGCAAATCGGCGCTTGAGATAAAGAAAGCGCCTTTACGCTGCGTTACGGGCACGACCAGACCGGTATCGTAGTGGTTCAGCACGAGGGCAAGCTGGAAAACCGCTTCATCATTTATCGTCTGCGCCTGCGGAGGCGGCGGCAAACTGTCGTCGCCGGGCTCGGCCAGGGTCGCGGAACTGACGCAAAGCAGTATCATCATCGCCGGCTTCAGTTGACGGGCGTCGACTGCCATTGTGCGTCCCTGGCATTAATCTGTGCGCTCATCCGCTCTGGCTGACGAACGCCAGCGGGTATGGGCCAGCTGCGGGTGCTGCCCGGGAGGACGTAACCCAGTAGTCCTTCCGCTACCGTGCGTTTCTGCCCTCCCTGCTCCAGCGTCACCTGGCTCAGCCTGACATGGACATCCCCCCGATTTCTGACCTCCAGCACAGGCTGCCCCTCCGCGCGCGTCACACGCCAGCTCAGGTTTTGGGGTTCCGCCAGCGCGTGATGCGCGCCCTCTTTCATGGTTCGGATCCCCTGTCCATACACGAACAGAGGGATGGAGTAACGCATCTGCAATTTGAGGCCGATGGCGGGTTCGGCTTTTGCATCAGGCTGGGGGATTTCATCCACGATAATGCGGTAAGCCTGTTCGACGCCCGCGGGAACCGCAGCCTGTTTGATAAGGCGAATAAGCTGCTTGCTGCCTGTGCCAATCGTGACGATGGGCGGGCTGGCGACCACGTCCTGCTGCGAGGTATATCGCTCGTGTCCGTCCTCCTGCTTCCAGCGCACGATGCGGACCTGCATCGTCGTGGCGCTGTTTCCCTGGTTCTGGATCCACAGTTCAGTGGCGTTGGCGTCCGCTGCAAGCCACGGGTCGATAGGCCAGAGCAGAATGGTGGCTGCCGCCTGCGCCTGGCCGGCAACCGCCATTCCCAACGCGCCCGCCAGACAAACGGGTCTGAAAAATGGCTTCATCAACACTCTCCCTTTATTACCATGACAAGGTCACGGTGAGCTGATCGGAATAGGTTCCCGCCGGGCTAAACCCGGTCAGTAGCGCTACGCCAAAAAGCGGTAGCGCGATGTTATTGCTGTTGGTATAGGTCACCGGTATCGCCTGGTTGACGCCAATTTCACTGTTTGCGGCCAGCGAGCTGCTGCTGTAGAGCCGGTATGGCACCAGCTCTGTTCCACCGGACCGCTTCATGCGGCGAACGGATGAATAATTCTGCCCGCCATTAATGCTCATGCTCAGCGACACGCCCGGCGTACAGGCGATAGACAACGCCCCGTTTGGCACAAAGCTGGTGCTGACCGGCGCGCTCTCGACGCCGTTATGGCTGCCAAAATCCAGCGTACCGAGAAGCCCTCCGCTACCGGTGGCCACCGCGCACCCTGGAACAATCGTCGCGCTGACCTTAAAGGACTGGGATGTCACCGCATCCGCTGCGGGCATCATGAGCAATCCGGCGATCAGCGCGAAAAAAGGCTGCACGATTCCCTCTGCGCGATTGCGCAGACCAGTAAGAGTTGCCTTCATGGCGGTGCAGGACTAATAGGTTACGCTGACGTTTATCGTGTCGGTGTAGGTGCCCGGGACGACCGTCACGCTGTTACCGCCGCCGGTAATCCGTCCGTAGAGGGTGTAACTGTCCACCCCTCCGGCCGTTGAGGCGATCGGCAGCGCGGCATTATTGGCAATCACGCTGTTAAACCCGCTGTCGCTGTACAGGCTGTATGCCACACCCTGAGCCGCGTTGGCGGTGTTAACCAGATAGCGCGCAGGTGTTCCCGGGGTGCCGACAACGGTGCCGGGGGCGGTAGAGTTGGTGTTGCCGGTGATCGCCACCGTATAGCTGGCGGTTGTACATTGAATGGTGAAGGTGTTTCCGCCGCTGGCGCCGGTTAGCTGCGTGGTCAGAGTGGAAAACGTTGCGGGATGGGTGCCGAAATCCAGTGTCCCGAAGTTAATGCCGTTTTGCGTGGGCGATCCGTTTATCAGACAACCATTCGTGAGCGTCAGCGTCGCCCCGATGGTGCCGCTGCTGGTGACGGCCAGCGCCTGATGGACCGTTGTCGCAGTCAGTAAGGTGCCTGCGCAGATCAAAAGGAGTTTTCTTTTCATTTACCACCCTCCAGAAGACGTCTCCGTTCCCTTGCCACGTTTTATTTTTGTCGTTCAAGATGTTAGCCCCGCTTAATGTTCCTCTGAGGGGGGTTATTGAGAATTTAGTTTACGGATATCGCTTCGACCACCTGCCATACAGCGCATAAGCCATATGTCTTATTGACTAATTTTCCCTATAAATAACAGATAGTTAAATTTAAACAGGCAGCGATTTTATTATATCTGAGGAGAATATATCCATTAAAGTGTGACGACGATCACAATATATCGTCTGCACATTAACAACAAAATTAATAAAACTTAAAAAGGAGTTGTATCCCCCTACACTTTGCGTCAATTTATGTGCCGAATAATTTCCTGCGTCGTAATAAAAAATTTATATGTATCGACGCGGGCTACATCTGAAGCGCATAGAGGGTCTTTTTTCGTGGCAAGTGCAAACAAACTCACACTCTTCATCGTGATATTCATGCTGGCGGGTATTCTTTCAGGGGCAGCAATTCATGAGTATGCATCTGCGGATGCCATCAAAGCCTGGTCGGATAATATTACCCTTCTGACCGATATTTTCCTCCGTCTGATCAAAATGGTCATTGCACCGTTGGTCTTTAGTACGCTCACCGTTGGCATTATGAAGCTGGGCGAAACTTCCACCATTGGCCGCGTCGGCGGTAAAGCGATGGTGTGGTTTATCAGCTCATCCGTGCTCTCTATTCTGGTCGGACTGTTTATCGTCACGCTGGAGCATCCGGGGAGCGGTCTGAACCTGACGATCCCTACCGAGGCGGTAGATACCGGTCTGGCCGTTGGAGGCATGACGCTGAAAGCGTTCCTGTCGCACACCATTCCAACCAGTATCGCAGGGGCGATGTCAAACAATGAGATCCTGCAGATTGTGGTGTTCTCGATGTTCTTCGGCATTGGCGGCGCGTCGCTGGGACAGAAATTCAACGCCCCGCTGGTGGCCGCGCTGGATGTGGTTTCCCATATCATGCTGAAGGTCACGGGTTATGTGATGTACGTTGCGCCGCTGGCCATTTTCGCGGCGATTTCCTCCGTCATTGCCACGCAGGGTCTGGGCATTCTGCTGAACTACGCCTCGTTTATTGGTGGCTACTATGTTGCCATTCTTCTTACCTGCATGGTGCTGCTGGCCGTGGGTTACATGGTGCTGAAAAAAGAGGTGTTTCGCCTGGTCAGCATGCTGAAAGACCCTGTTCTGGTGGCGTTTACCACCAGCAGCTCTGAAGCCGCCTATCCTAAAACGCTGGAACAGCTGGAGCGCTTTGGCTGCTCGCGCAACATCGCCTCTTTCGTTCTGCCGATTGGCTACTCCTTCAACCTGGTAGGTTCGATGGTGTACTGCTCATTCGCCTCGATGTTTATCGCGCAGGCATACAACATTCACCTGAGCTTCTCTGAAGTGACGGTGCTGATGCTGACTCTGATGCTGGCGTCGAAAGGGATTGCAGGCGTACCGCGTTCTTCCCTGGTGGTGCTGGCAGCAACCATTCCGAGCTTTAATATTCCGGTGGCGGGTATTCTGCTCCTCATGGGGATCGACCACTTCCTGGATATGGGCCGTTCCGCAATTAACGTTCTGGGGAATGGTATTGCGACCGCGATGCTGTCGCAGAATGAAGGTGCGCGGGAAGCGGACGCTGAAGCTGAACTGGTAAAGCAGGAAGCGTAAGGTGAAAAAAAGGGTGAGGCCTGATGCCCTCACCCACAGGATGAGGGAGCAAATACAAAAAACGGCAACCTCGGTTGCCGTTTTGCATTTACTTACGCGACGTGACTCGCGGCGATGTCCAGCAGCGCCATCTCATCGCTGTTCAGCAGCTTCTCAATATTCACCAGAATCAGCATACGCTCGCCGAGCGCGCCCAGTCCGGTCAGATATTCGGTCGACAGCGTGACCGCAAACTCCGGTGCAGGACGAATTTGGTCAGAGGTCAGGGAAAGCACATCAGAGACGCCATCCACCACGATACCTACCACGCGCTGCCCCAGATTCAGAACGATCACCACGGTGTTGTCGTCGTAGTCAACGTCGCCCTGGCTGAACTTCACGCGCAGGTCCACGATTGGCACAATGACGCCACGCAGGTTAGTGACACCTTTAATAAACGCAGGCGTGTTAGCGATGCGGGTAACCTGGTCGTAACCACGGATTTCCTGCACTTTCAGGATATCGATGCCGTACTCCTCATCGCCTAAAGTGAATACCAGGAATTCCTGCCCTGATGGCTCGCCCGCCAGTTTCGTTACATTACTCATACCGGTCATGTTATTACCTTCTACTTAATCAGGCGGCTGTGTACGCCACACGTTGTTCACGATTTAATCCCTGAAGCGCCGACACGTCGACGATCAGCGCCACGCTACCATCACCCAGAATGGTGGCGGCAGAAATACCCGGCACTTTGCGGTAGTTGCTTTCGAGGTTCTTCACCACCACCTGGTGCTGACCAATCAGCTGATCGACCAGCAGCGCGTAGCGTCGCCCCGCGCTTTGCAGGATCACAACGATGCCCTGCGTGGCCTCGGTCTTCGCCCCGTCCACTTCGAACACTTTCCACAGTTCCACCAGCGGCAGGTACTCACCGCGCACTTCGAGGACGCGCTCGCCGCCCGCCAGCGGATGCAGATCTTCTTCACGCGGCTGCAGGGATTCCATCACGGCGTTCAGCGGCAGGATAAAGACTTCGTCCGCCACTTTGACCGACATGCCGTCGAGGATCGCCAGCGTCAGCGGCAGCAGGATGCGAATGGTGGTGCCGGAACCCTGTTTAGACTGGATCTCAACGTGGCCGCCCATCTCCTGGATGTTACGTTTCACCACGTCCATGCCAACGCCGCGTCCGGAGACGTCGGTCACCTGCTCCGCGGTAGAGAAGCCCGGCGCGAAGATCAGCATGCCCACTTCTTCGTCGGTCATGTTTTCATTGACCGCCATCCCCTGCGAAATCGCTTTTGCCAGGATGCGCTCGCGGTTAAGACCCGCGCCGTCGTCGGTCACTTCGATGCAGATGTTTCCGCCCTGGTGTTCCGCAGAGAGGATCAGGTTGCCGACCGGGGATTTACCGGCGGCAATGCGGTTTTCCGGCAGTTCGATCCCGTGGTCGAGGCTGTTACGCACCAGGTGCGTTAACGGGTCAATAATGCGCTCGATCAGGCTCTTATCCAGTTCGGTTGAGCTGCCCATCAGGGTCAGTTCAATTTGTTTGTTCAGCTTGCTGGCAAGGTCGCGGACCAGACGCGGGAAGCGGCTGAAGACATATTCCATCGGCATCATACGGATGGACATGACCGATTCCTGCAGGTCGCGGGCGTTACGCTGCAGCTGACCCATGCTGGTAATCAGGTCGCCGTGCGTGACCGGATCCAGTTCGTTAGAACGTTGCGCCAGCATCGACTGGGTGATCACCAGTTCGCCAACCAGGTTAATCAGCTGGTCAACCTTCTCAACGGCAACGCGGATACTGGTTGACTCGCTGGAGCGAGCGGCAGGTTTCTCACCACGTCCACCGGGTGCCGCAGCCTCTTTTGGCACGGCCTTCAGCGCCGGGGCCGCAGATGCCACAGCCGGTGCGGCGGCCTGAGCCACAACAGCCACCTCTTCCGCAGCGGCAGGGGCGTCAACCGCAGCAGTTTCGGTTTCGAAAGCAATCTGGTCAGCTTCAATCACAAAGCACAACACCGCTACGATATCGTCCTGGCCAATACCGTCATCAAGCGTCGCGGCCAGGCTGTCTTTGCCTTTTACCACGTTGCTTAACTTCGCCAGGTTGCCCAGCTCTTCTTCCAGCAGGTTAACTTCATTCTCTTTGAGGCGTGACAGCACAACGCGCAGTTTTCCCGCCTGTGCAGCGGCTGGCGCGGCCTCATCGACAGCAACAGCATCGACAACGCTCAGTTTCGCCGCAGGGACAACGGCTGCAGCGACCTCACCTTTTGCTTCCAGGGCGAGCTGGCGCAGCGCATTGCAGATGTATTCAAAGCTGGCGGCATCAGGCTCTGCCGAACTTTTATAGGCGTCGAGCTGTTCCTGCATAATATCTTTGGTTTCCAAAAACAGGTTGATAATGTCGGTATTGAGCTGCATCTCACCGCGTCGCGCTTCATCAAGCAGGTTTTCCATTAAATGGGTCGTTTCCTGCAGGATGGTAAATCCAAACGTTCCGGCTCCGCCTTTAATAGAGTGCGCCGCACGGAAGATGGCATTGAGCTGCTCGGAGTCCGGTGCTTCGGGCACCAAATCGAGCAAGTGTTGCTCCATATCGGCCAACAATTCGTCGGCTTCATCAAAGAATGTCTGGTAAAAATCGCTAATATCCATGCTCACGCTATCACCTCGGATTGGCTGGTGGCGATGTTGGAACGGCAGCCGAAGGAACGGCCCCAGGCTGTTTTAAATCGTCCAGTGACTCATTCTGACTTTCGGCGTTTTCATGCAGGATGGCCTGCTCCGCCTGCTGGTTCAGCACTAAAAGACTGATACGACGGTTGATGGCATCATCCGGCCCGCGGTCGGAAACGCGCATGGTTGCGGCCATGCCGACTACGCGCAGTACCTTGCCATCATCAAGCCCACCTACCACCAGCTCGCGACGCGAGGCGTTGGCACGATCGGCAGAAAGCTCCCAGTTGCTGTATCCCTTCTCCCCACTGGCGTACGGGAAATCATCCGTGTGTCCTGACAGGCTGATTCGGTTAGGAATGCCGTTCAGCACCGGTGCAATGGCACGCAGAATGTCGCGCATATACGGTTCGACTTCCGCACTCCCGGTTTTAAACATTGGGCGGTTCTGGCTGTCGATAATCTGAATACGCAGTCCTTCCTGCACCAGGTCGATCTTCAGATGCGGGCGCAGCGCGCGCAGTTTCGGATCTGCTTCAATCAGCTGATCGAGATCGCCACGCAGTTTCTTCAGGCGCGCCTGCTCCATCTTTCTTTTCAGCTCGTCGATGTTCGGCTCTTTTTTCACCTCACCCTTCTGCTGGGTGTAATCATCGCCGCCGCCCGGGATCGGGCTGTCGCTGTTAGAGATACGCGGCCCGCCGGCTACCGCCGTTGCCAGCGGCGTGCGGAAATATTCGGCAATCTGGATCAGTTCTTTTGGGCTGGAGATGGAGATCAGCCACATCACCAGAAAGAACGCCATCATTGCCGTCATAAAGTCGGCGTACGCAATTTTCCACGAGCCGTGTGCGCCATGCCCGCCGCCCTTGTGCTTGCGTTTTTTTACGATGACGATCGGATGGGACTGGTTTTTCATGCGTCCTCAGTTGTCGTCTGTTGGTTTGGGTTTTTCACCGCACGCACGTGTTCTTCAAGCTCGATAAACGACGGACGCTCGCTGGAGTAAAGCGTTTTACGGCCAAACTCAACCGCGATCGGTGGCGCGTAACCGTTGAGGTTAGAGAGCAGCGTAATCTTCACGCACTGCATCATTTTGGTGGTTTCGGCGCTCTTCTGGCGCAGAACGCTTGCCAGCGGAGAGATGAAGCCGTACGCCAGCAAAATACCGAGGAAGGTTCCCACCATCGCGTGGGCAATCAGCGCACCGAGCTCGGCTGCCGGACGGTCTGCCGAGGCCAGGGCGTGAACCACCCCCATCACCGCTGCAACGATACCGAATGCCGGAAGCGAGTCGCCGACCAGCGCCAGGCTATTGGCCGGCACTTCTGATTCGCTTTCGTGGGTTTCGATCTCTTCGTCCATCAGCGCTTCGATTTCGAAGGTATTCATGTTGCCGCTGATGATCAGTCGCAGATAGTCGACGATGAAATCCAGCATCATGGCGTCAGCAAGAATGCGCGGATAGCTGGCAAAAATTTCGCTCTCTTTCGGGTTTTCGATATCCCGTTCAAGCGAGAACATGCCCTGCTGACGCGACTTCGCCATCAGGCGATAGAGCAGTGCCAGCAGATCCATATACATGCTTTTCGTGTATTTCGAGCGACGGAACAGCAACGGAATTGCTTTCAGCGTGCCCTTGATCGATTTACCGTTGTTACCAACGATAAAAGCCCCTACCCCTGCGCCGCCGATGATAATAAGTTCAGCCGGTTGATAGAGTGCTCCAAGGTGCCCGCCGGTCATCATGTAACCGCCGAAAACTGTACCGAGAACTACCAGGTAACCTAATAAGATAAGCACGACATCATCCTTCCGCTAGTGACTATGGCAAGGATGTCCAGCTCGCAGCGTTGACCGATTGCGGGGTAAAAAAAAGCAGCGGTAATTGCTTACCGCTGCTGGAATCTTTCCCACACGTTCGGGTTAAACAGCCTGTTCGATCTGTTCATCCAGCAGTTGTGGAATAATATCGGCAGCATCCCGGGAAAGTTTACGTCTTTTTACTGCGCGGGATGGAGGCTGACATAAACTACAGGCGAAGCTGCCTGCAGGTTGATGAGCATGGGTAATAAAATTGCCATCGCAGCAGTTGCAGCGCGACAGTTCAAGCATTCCGCTCTCAACAAAACGCACCAGCGTCCATGCGCGGGTCAGCGCCAGCAGAGGGCCTTCTTCCTGCTGTGGGCATTGTTCAAGGTAAAGTTTGTATGCTTTGATCACGGCGTCAACGCCGCTACACAAACCGGTTTTGAGAAGATACTGCCAGGCATTACAGAACATGGAAGCGTGAATATTCTGCTCCCACGTCATAAACCAGTCGGTAGAAAACGGCAGCATGCCTTTCGGCGGGGGACTACCACGTAACTCTTTGTACAGTTTGATGAGACGACCACGGCTCAACTGAGTCTCGCTTTCCAGCATTTGTAAACGAGCACCCAGTGTAATCAGCTCCATGGCCAACTGTATGTCACGCGCTTCCTGAACAATGCTTTTCTCGCTCATTGCTAGGCCCTTTTCTTACGGGCTACGTCATCAGGCTGGCTGATTTCGTTAAGCAAGCGAGTGGAAAGAAGAATACCGGTATGGATCTGTTGAAGATCGTCTACACGGGACTCCTGCGTCAGACGCGTTATTGTCTGTGAATCATCGAAACGGAACTGGCAAACCAGTTGATTCGTTTCAGCCAGTTTAACCATCTGCGGGAGGGTTAAGCCGCCCAGCATGGTTGCCATTTCTTCGTTAATACCCAGACGAAACATCGCGGACGCCTTGTCCTGACTAATCAAACGCTGCGCGAGCAGTAAATACGACAAATTGATGTCATAGATATGTTTTAGCAACTCGGATGTATGCATTGTTCCCATCCCGAATAACCAACTATTATTTTTATGCGGAAAGACCGCACCCCGTGATGTCGCCGGGAAATCACCCGGTATAAAAAAGAAAAGGCTAAATGCATAGTTGAATTTAGGTTTGTATTCACTGAAACCGTAAGAGAGAAACCGCGGATGCGTCTCTTACGTGTTTTATCATTTCTTACAAATAACTAAGATTTTTCCTAATTCGACGCAAACTCTACTCGTCAGTTTTGCCACATACAATCCAGCCACCCTCAAATTTAAAAAAAATGTGACGCACATCACATAATTTAAGCGAATATGACCCATAAATCCATCAGTATGACTTGTAATTTGCTCACTTATTAGCCAATTGGAACTGTTTTGTATTCTTAAATGACGAATACTCATGCAGATGGCTTAAAGGAACTGGCACGTTACATGCTTGCTCTGTCATGAACCTCTGTCTGAAACATTCACGCCAGTTGACTCTGCGTAATACATTTTTCTTACCGTGAAAAAACAGAGAGTTATGAGGACAGCCTCAAAACACTGTTTCACACTGAAATTATTAGAAATGACTTTGTAACGCTTAAGAAGGATTAAACATTGAAAACATGCATTTGTGTGATGTTCGTTAAGTTGTTAATTTTTTTCATTTAGGCGCATTTTTCAGTTATTCTTCTTATAAGAATAATTAATGAATAATTATGATAAGCTTCACACTAATGTCGCATTCAGCTCTTGCAGAAGTGGAGATTTCGCGGTAAAGGTGGTTAAACGCTGTCTTTCAGACATCTAAGGAGTGCGCCATGAGTTACTCCCATCTTCTTGTTTCTGTAGCAGTTTCTCCCGAAAGCCATCAGCTCGTCACCAGAGCCGTTTCCATTGCCAGGCCCCACAATGCCCGCATCAGCCTCATCACACTCGCCGCAGAGCCTGAGATGTATAATCAGCTGGCTGCCCCCATGCTGGAGGATATTCGTGAGGTTCTGCAGGAAGAAACGCAGCAATTTCTGCGTGAATTAGTGGAAAAGGCACAATATCCGGTTTATGAGACAATTATTGCGACCGGGGAGCTTAACGCCCATATTCTCGACATGTGTCGCAAACAAAATATTGATTTAGTGATTTGCGGGAATCATAACCACAGCTTTTTTTCGCGCGCAGCCTGCGCGGCGAAATCTATTGTCGCATCAAGCCAGGTCGATGTTCTGTTAGTACCGCTTGGGGGGAATTAACCCCCCAGCGGAAAATCAGGCAAGTTTAGGGAAGGTCGCGATCTTTTTTTGCAGATTGCCTTCATGGCTTTGCGGAGCGATATCCCGGAGATCCTGAATAAAACGCGCCTGCCAGTGGTTAATGTCGTTCTTCCGGATCGTCTCCATCATGTCGGCATGGCGTGAAATACGTTCCGTGAGCGGCATTGTCAGGGCGCGATTCAGCGCGTTAGCTACGTCATCCCTGTCGTAAGGGTTAACAATAAGCGCAGACGTGAGCTCATTTGCAGCCCCGGCAAACTGGGAAAGCACCAGAACCCCCGGGTCGGCAGGATCCTGGGCCGCCACATACTCTTTCGCCACCAGGTTCATCCCGTCGCGCAGCGGCGTGACCAGCCCAACGTCCGCATAGCGGAAAACCTTCATCAGGATCTTACGGTCAAAGTGCTGATTCAGGTAAAAGAGCGGCGTCCAGCCCAGCTGGCCGTAGCGGCCATTTATGCGCCCTGCCTCTGTTTCCAGCTGGTGGCGAATATCCTGATAGGCCTGAACCTCACCGCGCGACGTCGGCGCGATCTGGGTATAGCGGATTTTACCGTGGTGCTGCGGATATTTATCCAGCAGCGTTTCATACGCCAGGAAGCGTTCCGGCAGCCCTTTGGAATAGTCAAGACGCTCAACCGAGAAGATATTTTTCACGTGCTTAAGTTCATTCTTAAGCTGCGCAAGCTTCGGCGGCAGCGGACCTGAGGCCTGCTCCGCGATCTCGTCTGGTTCAATTCCTATTGGATACACCTCAGTGTGGAAGGTTTTCCCCCAGGCCGTGTGAGTTTTCCCGCCTTTTGTCACCAGACGCGCTTTCCCTGATACGGAGTCAAGGAATGCCAGGCGGTCATTTTCCGTCTGGAAGCCAAGCAAATCGTAGTCACACAGCGCCTCCAGCAGCTCTTCATGCGGCGGCAGCGCGGTAAAAATTTCCGGCGTCGGAAAAGGAATGTGCAGGAAGAAGCCAATCCGGTTATTCACCCCCCTCTTTCGCAGCTCTCTCGCGAAGGGTAGCAGGTGATAATCGTGGATCCATAAAATATCGTCTTCTTCTATTAATGGCAGCAGTTTATCCGCCAGCAGCGCATTCACGCGCGAGTAGCCTTCGAAGGATTCACGCTGAAATTTGACCAGGTCAAGACGATAGTGAAACGCGGGCCACAGGACGGCATTCGAGAACTGCGAGTAATACTCGTCATAGTCTTTCTCTTTTAATGCAAATGAAGCCCACGTAATGTTTCCGCGCGTCACCTTTTTAAGCGGCTTCTCTTCTTCACTGATTTCCCCACTCCAGCCAAACCACAGCCCGCCAGCGGCTTTCAAGGCACCTAACACCCCTACCGCCAGGCCACCTGCACTGGCTTTTTTGTCATCAGGCGGTGCGATTCGGTTAGAGACGACGACTAAGCGACCCATAATGGTTTCCCCCTTTGCTTTGCGCTATTTGTTGTTGTTGCTGGTTAGCGATGTCAGATATCCACTGCCAGACGCTCGCGACATCCGCCAGTCGCCATTGGGCAACGGTGTCACCAGGCCCCACCTTGACGGCGATACCTCCGGCCTGATTCACCACGCGAAACCCGGCCTCATCGGTCAGGTCATCCCCTAAGAAAACAGGCGTCCGGCCCTTAAATGGTGCCTCCGCCATAAATGCGGCGATGGCTGCACCTTTATTAATCCCCTTCGGTTTTAACTCGACTACGCATTTGCCCGGCTGCAGCGCCAGCTGTGGATGTGCATCCGCAACCGTATGAGCAAGCGCGAGCACGGCATCTTCGTGCTGCGGCGCCTGACGATAATGCAGGGCAAAGGCCATGCCTTTGGCTTCCAGCTCGGTGCCAGGCAGTACGGCCAGCGCCGCAGAGAGCTGCTTATGCAGCGTTTGCGTGAGTGCGTCGGGGAGTGAAACGATATGCGTGTGATCATGGATGTCGCGGCGCTCCGCTCCGTGTACACCGGCCAGCGGAAAGTGGTAAGGACTGGCGAGCATATCCAGCTCGGCCATTGAGCGCCCTGATATCAATGCCAGTGCTCCCTCGTTCATGAGCGAGAGCTGATGCAAATCCTGTAACACCGCCTCCGGAATAGACACCTGATCGGGGTGCGGTTTTATCCCGGCGAGCGTGCCGTCGAGATCAAAAAAGAAAGCATAATGTCCGGGCAGTACAGGCGGTGCGGTTAACATGTCAGCCACCCTTTTCCTCCTTACGGTTTACGAGAGGTAAACGCCTTTACCTCTTTCATAGCCATGTAAGTATAGACAGTGTGACGTGGCTCGCCATTTGACAACCGCCCCGCCAGTTTTACTGGCGGGGCGGTTCAGGGGTCAACTATGGTTATAAGTTGAGCAATAAAAGACGGAAAAAAGGGTTACACGGTACGCTTCGCTTTTTGCTTGTAACGGTCGAAAATCACCGCTGCCAGCAGGATCAGGCCACGGACCACGTACTGAGAGAACGGCGAAATATTCAGCAGGTTCATGGCGTTCTCCACCGTGCCTAAAATCAGGATACCGGCCACAACATATGAGATTTTTCCGATGCCTCCCTTGAGGGAAACGCCCCCTAAAACGCAGGCCGAAATGACGATCAGCTCATAACCGATAGAGGTCATCGGCTGGCCGCTGGTCATACGCGAAGCCAGAATAATCCCCGCGGCGGCAGAAACCAGCCCTGAGAGCACAAAGATAATAATCTTGGTTCGCACCACCGGTACCCCTGCCAGGCGTGCCGCCTCTTCGTTACCGCCAATCGCCAGCGTATTACGGCCAAAGGTGGTCCGGTTAAGCAGGAAGCCGAACAGGATCAGGCAGGCCACGGTCAGCCAGATAGGCGCGGGCAGACCCAGCCAGTTGGCGTAACCCAGGGTAAAGAAGCGCTCGTCTTCAATCCCCACGGCTTTACCGTCGGAGATGATGTAGGCCAGCCCGCGGACAATTTGCATTGTCGCAAGCGTGGTTATCAGGGCGTTAATCTTCAGGCGAGCGATAACAAAACCGTTCACCAGACCGCTGATGACGCCGAGCAGCAGTCCGGCCAGGACGCCAATCCACAGGCTCTCCGTCATGTTGATTACCACGGCCGTCGTGACGCCCGCACAGGCAATCACCGACGCCACCGACAGGTCAAAATCGCCGGAGGCCAGACAGAACAGCATACCGCAGGCCACCATCCCGGACATGGAAATAGCTAGCCCCAGCCCCTTCATATTAATGAAGGTGGCAAAATTAGGGACGAAAATAGCACAGGCGAGGAACAGCGCGGCAAAGACGACCAGCATGCCGTACTGATCCCAGATACGCCCAAAACTCAGCGCCGATTTCGATTTCGGCGCCCCGGATGTAGTAACAGAGGACATCATTAACTCCTTACTCAGGCGACAGCCTGGCTGACTTTAGGCATGGCGAGATTCAACGCCTGTTGTTCATTCGCCTGTTCATGAAGTAATTCACCGGCAATTTCGCCTTCACGCATCACCACAATGCGGTCGGCCACGCCAAGCACCTCCGGCAGATCGCTGGAGGCGAAGAGCACCGCCACGCCGCGTTTTGCCAGTTCATAGATCACGTTATAGATCTCGTGTTTTGCCCCCACATCGATACCCCGCGTCGGCTCGTCCAGCAAAATCACCTTCATATCCTCTGACAGCCAGCGGCCTAAAATGGCTTTCTGCTGATTTCCGCCGGAAAGATTCATGATCAGCTGTTCCGGACCCGGCGTTTTGATATTCAGCGAGCGAATATGGTGGTCGGCATTGCTCGACTCCCAGCTATCGTTTATCAGGCAGCCTGCGCGAATAAACTTGCGGCGAGCGGAAATATTGATGTTGTCGCGTACCGAATGCACCGGAATGATCCCCTCTGCTTTACGGTCTTCCGGGCAGAGCATCATGCCCGCCCCGATCGCGTGGGCCGGTTTCTGAATATCTATCCGCTCGCCGTCAATGGAGACCTGGCCATCGGTAATACGAGTGCCGCCGAACAAGCCTTTCATTAATTCACTACGCCCCGCGCCCACCAGACCAAACAGGCCGACGATTTCGCCGCTGCGAACCGATAACGAAATCGGCGTTCTGACGCCCGGTGCTTTTACGCTATCCAGGCGCAGGCGTTCCGGACCGTACTGGCGCGGCTGCCAGTGATAGATGTCACCCAGCTCGCGTCCGACCATTGCCTGAACCAGCTGGTCATGGTTCACCTGCGCCATGTCGGTAAAGGTGCGCACATAGCATCCATCTTTAAACACGGTGATGGCATCGCTCAGGGCAAAAATCTCTTCCATTCGGTGCGAAACGTACAGGATCGTACGGCCTTCCTGACGCAATTCGCGGATCACGCGGAACAGATTTTCGATTTCACGCTTAGAGAGCGAACTGGTGGGTTCATCAAAGGCAATAATTCTGGCGTTACGCGCCAGCGCCTTGGCAATTTCAACCATCTGCCACTGGCCGATGGAGAGATATTTCAGCGGCGTCTGGGGATCGACGTCCAGACCCAGGTGTTTAAGCTGCAGCCCCGCTTCATAATTAAGTAGCGAACGATTCACCACGCCGCCTTTATGCGGGAGCTGTCCTAGATAGATATTTTCCGCCACGGTCATCTCAGGGATGAGGTGCAGCTCCTGATAGATAATGGCAACCCCTGCATTGAGCGCCGCCGTGGTATCGGCAAACGCCACCTCTTCGCCGCGAATGGCCAGCGTGCCGGTCGTGGGCGCGTAGTTGCCGCTGAGGATCTTCAACAGCGTGGATTTACCCGCGCCGTTTTCCCCCATCAGGGCGTGAACCTGGCCGGCATAGCAGTCGAAGCTGATATCGGTCAGCGCGTTAACACCGGGGAAGGTTTTCCCGATGCCGCGAAAAGAGAGATACGGATCAGACTGTCGCATAACGTCTCCGTGATTCCTGTAGTGTGTACGTCTGGCCCCTCACGATGTATGAGGGGCGCAATCACAGCGTATTACTTACCGCCCAGTCCTTTTTTCGCCAACTCCTCTTTGAAGTTGTCGCGGGTGATCAGCACCACGTCGGTCACTTCGGTAAATTTCGGCGGTTCGGCCCCTTTGGTGACCCAGTTGTAGAGCATCTCACTGGATTTGTAGCCGTGAACGTCCGGGCTTGGCAGCAGAGAACCGTAGAAACCGGTAGCCTGCGCTTTGGACAGCTCGCTGACGGCGTCAACGCCGTTGATGCCAATCCCGATCACGTCAGGCGCTTTGAAGCCCTGGCCTTCCGTCGCGCGTACCCCGCCCAGCACGGTGTTGTCGTTCATGCCGACCACCAGCCAGTGTTTGACCTCCGGATGCTGGACGAGCATAGAGTTCGCGGCGTCGAAAGCGCCTGGGATATCGTTGGATTTGGTTGGGACCTTATAGATCTGTTTTTCCGGGAAGCCGGCCGCTTTCAGCGCATCCATTGAACCGGTAGTACGACGACGTGCGGTGTCCAGCTCGTCAGCCGTGATAGCCATCACCGCGGTCTCTTTGACATCCCAGCCGCGCTTTTGCATCTCTTTATAGAGCTCCTGACCCTGGCGTTCGCCGATTTTTGTCGCCGCCATCATGACCAGCGGGACGGTATCCATCGGCTTGCCTTTAGCGTTAACGAACTGATCGTCAACCGCGATGACCTTCATGTCGTAACCGCGCGCCTTCGCCGCAATCGCCGATCCCAGCTTTGGATCAGGGGTACAGATAACGAAACCTTTTGCACCGCTGGCCGCAAGGCTGTCGATGGCGTTCAGTGTTTTTTCGCCGTCAGGCACGGCGATTTTAATGACTTCAAAACCTAAATCTTTCCCGGCTTTATCAGCGAATTTCCACTCAGTCTGGAACCAGGGCTCTTCGGGCTGTTTTACCAAAAAACCGAGTTTTAAATTCTCAGCGATAGCGGATTGTGACATAACGGCAGCCAGACCGATGGCCGCCAGCGCTTTAGTAAATTTGTGCATGGTAAACTCCAGCTTTAGCATTCTTTTCTGTAGGGAAGATGTGCGTGCTTCTAATTTAATCGGACTTAAAACAAGGCATTAGCGCTTACCTCGTCATAAGCGTTATTGCTGGTGATAGTTTTAGCGGGAAATTAATCATCCATAAGAGAGCCCCATCACACCGCAGAATTACAGTAATTGCGTACATAAATTCAGCGAAAAATGACATAAAAAAGGCAGTATTTGTCAGACAAATAGAAGGGGGTTAAGCAGAATTATCCATAAGATTAGCTAAGATATCCCTGATGCTCCTCAGCGGGCAAAACGGCGCCTGGCGTTAAACGGGTTCACATGCTGTTTTATCAAGAATGTATAACGCACCCGGAAAAACGTTATTCCGCAGAATTTGATTTAGCGCAATTTTATTGGCACATCATATATTCGAAACGATTAAGCCGTATTTCTCTTTTTCACGGAGCATTATTCCAACTTAATATTTTCGAAAGAGTAACAGTGTGCCACCTCAGTAAAAAACCTTAATATTTAGACACTTAAAAAGCACTCACTTCATGGCGAGCTAATTGCTTTTCTGTACTATATTAAGCTTTGTAATGTATGGTAAACACAGCCTAATTAAGAGTTTTCTTAGACCACAGACAAGGGTATGCTTATTTATATCGAACACAGGAAGTGTATTTCGGTCGACTTCGGTCACGGCAGAATGTGTATTTCTGCTCTTTTCTTCATATTTGCCTGGCGCTCAGGTTAAGCAACGGACATCACGTCCCACAGTCAATAAGGATATGAGTATGGCTACCCAAACGATGATGCAAAAACTTAACGCGCAGATGAACCTTGAGTTCTACGCCTCGAATCTGCACCTTCACTTAAGTGCATGGTGTGCCGAGAATAGCCTCACGGGATCTGCCACATTCTTTCGCTCTCAGGCGCAAAGTAACGTCACTCATATGATGCGTGTCTTTAACTTCCTGAAAGCCGCAGGGGCAAATCCTGTCGTTAAAGCTCTTGATGGGATCAACGAGAACTACTCTTGCCTGGAAGAACTGTTTCAGAAAACGCTTGAAGAGTATGAACAACGCTGCAGCACCCTCAGCAAACTGGCCGATGAAGCCAAAGCGCAGCAGGACATTACGACGCTCAGATTCTTACGCGATATGGATAAAGAGCAGCAGCAGGATGGCCTTCTGCTGAAGACGCTGGCGGATGAGATCCATAATGCGCAGCAGGCGGGTTTATGTCCTGAGCAAACCGACCGTCATCTGCTCGACATCGTGGCGGTGCAGCACCACTGAGTTTTTTGGCCTGCTCCTATCCGGAGGAGCAGGCTCCCTTCACGTCTCCAACCTTCTGCTTTTGCTGAAATTTAACAAATCAGATCTGGCTCCCAATGATTAACCACACAACGTGTGATGATTTATTTAGTTACATAATCATTGACGAGGGAGCATCATGATCACCATTGAGTTTGTTGTCATTCTCCTCTGCCTGCTGACGGGTACGCGTTTCGGCGGAATGGGGCTTGGGTTAATCAGCGGTATTGGTCTTTTTATTTTATGTTTTGTCTTTGGTCTGCAGCCGGGTAAACCGCCGGTTGACGTTATGCTGACCATCCTTGCGGTGATTGGCTGTGCCGCTACCCTGCAAACGGCGGGCGGTCTCAACGTCATGATGCAGTTTGCTGAACGTCTTCTGCGCAAACACCCGCAGCACATCACCCTGCTCGCCCCTTTCACCACCTGGATGCTAACCTTTCTGTGCGGCACCGGGCATGTGGTCTACACCATGTTCCCCATCATTGCGGATATCGCCCTGAAAAAAGGGATCCGCCCGGAGCGCCCTATGGCCGTGGCATCGGTCGCATCGCAGATGGCGATCACGGCCTCCCCCGTTTCCGTTGCCGTCGTGTCGCTGGTCTCCATCCTGGCGGCCCAGCATGGGCTCGGCCACGCGTGGGGGATCCTGGAAATACTTGCCGTCTCGGTTCCCGCTTCACTTTTTGGCGTGGCCATAGCGGCCCTGTGGAGCTTACGCCGTGGGAAAGATCTGGCCGATGACATGGAGTTTCAGGAAAAGCTGAAAGATCCCAAGCAGCGCGAATTTATCTACGGCGGAACGGAGACGTTAATGAATCAACGTTTTCCTAAACAGGCCTACTGGTCCACGTGGATTTTCTTTGCCGGTATTGCCCTGGTCGTTTTGCTGGGGGCATTCCCTGAACTGCGCCCTGCCTTTGAAGTGAAAGGTAAAATGACGGCGCTGTCGATGAACCTTGTCATTCAGATGATGATGTTAATTGCGGGCGCGGTGATGCTGATGGCCTGCAAGGTCAATGCGTCGGCCATTTCCAACGGCGCGGTGTTCAAAGCCGGTATGGTCGCGATCTTCTCGGTGTTCGGCGTGGCGTGGATGAGCGATACCTTTTTTCAGGCACATCTCGAGGAGTTAAAGCTGGCGCTGGAAGGCGTGGTGAAAAGCCACCCGTGGACGTATGCCATTGTACTGTTTCTGGTGTCAAAACTGGTGAACAGCCAGGCGGCGGCGCTGACGGCCGTTGCGCCTATGGGCCTCATGCTGGGCATCGACCCGAAAATGCTGATCGCCTTTTTCCCGGCATCATACGGCTATTTTGTGCTGCCAACCTATCCAAGTGATTTGGCCTGCATCGGCTTTGACCGGTCAGGCACGACCCGCATCGGGAAATTTATCATCAACCACAGCTTCATTTTGCCAGGGCTGATTGGCGTGAGCTGCGCGTGCGCGGCGAGCTACCTGCTGGTCCAGACGTTCTTCTGACAGCATCAAAGGGCGACACGTACCGTCGCCCATTTCCCTGCTTTAGTGGGATTCACCCTGCGGCGTGAATCGCAGTTCGATCAGCGCGATGGCTTTCTGGATCGCACGAAGCGTTACCGGATCTGCGGCAGCAGGATGGCTGGCGAAATCGATGTTTTTGAGCTGGGTAGACATCTTCTCGCGCACTTCGACCGGCGCAATCACGTCCAGAACATCAAGGATTTGTTTGATAACCAGCTGACAGGCGACAACGTCAGAGACAAGTTCCTGATCGGCGCTCAGGTTTTGTGACATGGGGGCTTTCTCCTTATTTAAAGGCCGCCATAGTACCAAAACACGCCCCCTGACATCTCCCCTTCAACGCCTGCAGGTATAAAAAAACCTGCCGAAGCAGGTTTTTTATCAGAACATGGCGCCCGGCGGCACGTCTTTGAACGTGCGGCAGTAATTGGCCCACATGCTTTTGAGGATTTTGCGCAGTTTCACGATGAGGCTCCATTAACTTGTTATACAACTTTATTGTCAACGTGCCTATAATATGACCATTGTCACAAAAATCAATATTTTTGTGACATGTATCACAATTTTATCCGCATGTGGCCTGACAGCGTTCATCCCGGACCCGTTGCAAAGAGTGAGGGCAGATTGTCTGGCTATTCCAGGCATTGCAGCGGGCATCTGCGGGTACGATAACGTATTTCCATCCACTCAGAGCGAACCATGAAAAGAGTCATTGTAGCCGGCACAATCCTGCTGCTCGCGGGGTGTAGTATTAACCGCCAGGCTGAAGTCAGCAGCCTCGATGCCCCAAACGGCATCGTCCGCCTCGACTACGGCCAGGCAGCGCTGCAAAATGCATATTCCGATGAGTATGTGAATAACGGCACGGCGGTAAAAGCGTGTCAGAGCATGGGGTATGCTACCGCCTCAGCCTATGGTCAGCCCATTAAAACCTGTACCCTGACAAGCGGTTCTCTGTGCCTGAACGAGAGCGTGACTATCCAGTACAAATGTATGGGTTACGCCGTTAATCCTAAGTCAAATAATCCGTGGTATTAATCGAAGCTGCCAGCGTGTGCTGGCAGTTTATTTCATTACGAACAAAAATAATTCTCATTAATACATTATAAAAATCGCCAATGCGTTTTATTCCCATTCGTATTTTGAATAAATAAAATAATAATTTTACGTTTTGCAAATAATTAAATAACAAATTATAGTGTCGCTCATTGTGGACCAGAAATAATAATCCGGAGCGTCAACATGCTGAAAACTGAAATGATCGACAAGCTCAACGCACAAATGAATCTTGAGCTTTTTTCATCCCTGCTCTACCAGCAGATGAGCGCCTGGTGCAGCTACCACAGCTTCGAAGGTGCGGCCGCGTTTCTGCGTCGTCACGCTCAGGAAGAGATGACCCACATGCAGCGTCTGTTTGATTATCTTACGGATACGGGCAGCCTGCCGCGCATTGAAACCGTGGCCTCACCGTTTGCTGAGTATAATTCCCTCGATGAACTGTTCCGCGCCACCTACGAGCACGAGCAGCTGATCACCCAGAAAATTAACGAACTGGTTCATGCTGCGATGACCAGCCAGGATTATCCAACCTTTAATTTCCTGCAGTGGTACGTCGCTGAACAACACGAAGAAGAGAAGCTGTTTAAATCCGTGCTGGATAAATTATCGCTGGTGGGGAAATCCGGCGAAGGTCTTTACTTTATTGATAAAGAACTTTCCACGCTTGATACGCAGAATTAATATCAGCGCGGTGCGGGTTCCCTGCACCGCGTTAATTTACATACACCCGGCACAGCTGGTGCAGCGCCAGTCGTGGGGATTCACGGCCTGGTAAAAATAGCGGTAACTGGCCGTCTCCAGCGGAATCCCCCTCTCGTAGAACATATCCGTCAACCAGTCGACATTCTCGATTATCCACTCATCTTCCTGTAAGCCTTGCGCAAAAGTTTCATCTTCAGGATCAATAACCGAATAGATTGCCCAGGTGCCCATATCCTTTTCGCGCCGGGATTCGGGAAGGTTCAGGGGCTGGTTTTGCCAGCTGATTATCCAGTGGCCATGGCACAACAGGTTACCTCCCCGACTCCACGCCGCGGTAAAAGGATTCTCACCTGCCATAAAACCCTCACTTAATTTGATAATTTATACTTAGTGTTTACGTTACGCCGGAACGTCGCGCAGCAACATTGCCCTTATGAAGTAGGGAGAGGCCTATAAAGGATCAGAGGGTCATCATTTCGTAAACCATTCATTACACTAGTTGTAACGGTGATTTGACGAACTACGGCTTTTCCCTTACTCTGCGCCGCAGATTTTGTCGCGGTTAAGCATCGTTGTAGAGGAAAGCGTGAAAAACAGAACCCTGGGAAGTATTTTTATCGTCGCCGGAACGACGATTGGCGCAGGAATGCTGGCAATGCCACTGGCAGCCGCGGGCGTGGGATTTGGCATGACCCTGCTGCTGCTGGGAACGCTCTGGGCGCTGATGTGTTACACCGCCCTGCTGCTGCTTGAGGTTTACCAGCACGTGCCCGCCGACACCGGTCTGGGTTCGCTTGCGGCGCGCTATCTGGGACGCTACGGCCAGTGGATAACCGGCTTTAGCATGATGTTCCTGATGTACGCCCTGACCGCCGCTTACATTAGCGGCGCCGGGGAATTGATCGCCTCCAGCGTCAACGACTGGTTTGGCTCTGACATTACCCCTGCAACGGGCGCCATCTTCTTTGCACTCATCGGTGGCGGCGTGGTCTGCGTGGGAACGTCGCTGGTCGATCTGTTTAACCGCTTTCTGTTCAGCGCCAAAATTCTCTTCCTCATTATCATGCTGGTGCTGCTGGCCCCGCACGTGCACAAGGTCAACCTGCTTACGCTGCCGCTGGAAAAAGGTCTGGCTCTCTCCGCTATCCCGGTCATTTTCACCTCGTTTGGCTTCCACGGCAGCGTGCCGAGCATCGTCAGCTATATGAACGGCGATATCCGCAAGCTGCGCCGCGTTTTTGTTATCGGCAGCGCGATCCCGCTGATCGCCTATATTTTCTGGCAGCTGGTGACGCTGGGCAGCATTGACTCTTCAACCTTTATTGGGCTTATGGCGCAACACGCTGGCCTGAACGGTTTTCTGCTCGCCCTGCGCGAGGTCGTCACCTCCCCGCACGTTGAGCTGGCGGTACACCTGTTTGCCGACCTGGCGCTGGCAACCTCGTTCCTGGGCGTGGCGCTCGGCCTGTTTGATTACCTGGCCGACCTGTTCCAGCGTCGCAATACCGCCGCGGGACGCTTACAGACGGGCGCAATCACCTTCCTGCCACCGCTGGCGTTCGCGCTGTTTTACCCGCGCGGGTTTGTGATGGCGCTGGGGTACGCAGGGGTAGCGCTCTCGATCCTTGCCCTCCTCCTCCCTTCCCTTCTGGCATGGAAAAGCCGTCAGCAGCACCCTCAGCAGGGGTACCGCGTGGCGGGCGGAAAACCGCTGCTGTGCGTTGTGTTTGGCTGCGGGGTGGTGATTATTCTGGTGCAGGTGTTGATTGCAGCAGGGATGCTGCCGGAAGTGGGTTGAATTTATATCTCAATGGCAAGTCCATTTTCTATGTAATAGCGGGGGATAATTCCGTTCACTAATACTCTTCTGCTACCTGTTTTGCCCGCTGCGGTGAACGTGTTAAGGGGGCTATCGCCGCCCCCTTAACAATCCCGGCTCCCGGCAAGAAAATCGCCGCTTCGCGGTGCCCTCATCTTATTCCTTACGGCTTTTCGGGGACGGGCGGATGCAACGTCCCTGTAAAGCCGCCCTCGCCGCGCATCCGTGCGCGTCGCCCCGGCCTCCAGGAAACGATTCGGCGATTTTAGCCGGACTCCCGCTCCCTCCACCTTCTTCATCGTCTGCATGGGGCACGGGTGTTGCATCCCCGCTAAAATCGGCGAACCGGAGACCGGGGGACAAGGGCTGGACGCCATGGATGGCGGCCAGAGGCGAAGCGAGACAGGATGTCGAGTTGAGCCGACCGCTGGCAGACGGTCGTGAGGTGAGCGCAGTGCGAAGCACCGATTTTCCGCGGGGATCGATAAGGGGGCCGCGGTGGCCCCCTTATCTCGTTCACAGGTAAAGATCGTATTATTTTCTACTGACTGGAGGTGAACGAAACAAATCCACCTAAGTTAATAAAAAATTGATCAGTGCAAACAGCAGCTCTTAAACTTCTTCCCGCTGCCGCAAGGACACGGATCGTTACGCCCGACTTTCGTGCCGTTCACAATCGGCTTCTTCGCTTCCGGCTGCTGCGGGTTGTTTACCCAGTAATTATACAGGCGCAGCGCCGCAGGCTGGATGCTCTCGATGCTGGCGATATATTCTTCATCGGACAGTTCATCCAGCTTTTCGCTGTTCTCTTCCGCCCCGTGCAGCGCAATCACATTAAGATCGGCCTTCAGGGCTTCCGGCAAGGCAGACCAGTCCGTCAGCGCCACGCCGCGCATGTAGCCATAGCACCACTCTTCCACTACGGTATAGCTCTCGCCGTCCACGTCGTTATAGCCAAACATCGGTTCGAACTGATCCGGGTATTCGCTCAGACGCTCGGCAATATCGTTCATGTGCTTAAAGCAGAGATCGATAAAACGGTTCATCTCACGATCGTTTTTCCAGCGCGGAATGTACTTCTCGCCACCCCAAACCGCCACCAGCCAGGCATCTGGCTCAACGACAACAGGACCGGAAAGCACTGCGGTAAGCATGCCGTCCAGTTCGGACACGTCAATCACGGACGCGTCATCATGACCGTAAGACATTAACGTCTCTTCAAGCCACGCCATTTCGCTTTCATTCAATGGGCCTTCAGTCATCGCTGATACTCCTGCAAAAAAGGAAACGATCCTAACACATATCTCACCCCTCTCCGGGCTGAAGTTTAGGTCTTTATTGCTGCAAAAACGTGCAAACCGTGACCTTTGCACAACTTATGGGCTTTATTGTTAACGATATGTGATCTCCGCTGTAATTTCTTCTCCTCCCCTAAGGCGGCATAACGCGGCGCTCTATACTCAAACATGTCACATGCCCGTCAATGGGTTAACCATTCTGGCAACGTTTTTGCTTAACGTTCTTCGCGCGTCTCTGCGCAGGGAAATCTCGCCGTAATATGCAGGATGCCGTCTGTATCTTGTTCGTTTAGTGCATTTTGTTCTTGCTCGTGTTTCGGATTGGCTGCGCCGTCGGGCGTTCGGGTTTACGCCGTGGTGCAAAAACCTCTTTGCTAAGGAACATAATAATGTCGCTGAAATTTATCAGAACTCCTCTTTCTCTTGTGTTGGCCGGTTGCCTGGTGACGGCGTTTTCCGCCCGGGCAGATATTGTGATTGGCGTGGCCGGGCCGTTCACGGGTCCGAATGCCACCTATGGCGATCAGTACTGGCACGGCGCAACGCAGGCCGCTGAAGACATTAATGCCGCAGGCGGCATTAATGGCGAGAAGATCAAACTGGTTCAGGGGGATGATGCCTGCGAGCCCAAGCAGGCCGTGGCCGTCGCTAACCGTTTAGTTGACCAGGATAAAGTCAACGCCGTGGTCGGCCATTTCTGCTCCTCTTCCACCATGCCCGCCTCCGAGGTGTATAGCGACGCAGGTATTATTGCGATTACCCCCGGCTCCACTAACCCGCTGATTACCGAACGCGGTATGAGCGACATGTTCCGCATGTGCGGCCGCGACGACCAGCAGGGCCAGGTTGCCAGCGACTTCATCATCGACAAGCTGAAAGCCAAGCGCGTGGTGATTATTCACGACAAAGACACCTATGGTCAGGGTCTGGCTGACGCCACCAAAGCGGCGCTGGCGAAACGCGGGGTTCAGGATGTGATGTACGAAGGGTTATCCCGCGGTGAAAAAGACTTTAACGCGCTGGTCACCAAGATCGGCGCGCAAAAACCGGACGTCGTATTCTTCGGTGGCTGTCACCCGGAAGCCGGTCCGCTGGTTCGCCAGATGCGTGAACAGGGCGTGCAGGCGAAATTCTTCTCCGGTGACTGTATCGTCAACGAGGAGATGGTGACCGCGGCGGGCGGCCCACAGTACACCAACGGCATTTACATGACCTTCGGTAAAGACCCGCGCCTGATCCCGGACGGCAAAGCGGTTATAGAGAAATTCCGCGCCGGTAAATTCGAGCCGGAAGGTTACACCCTTTACTCCTATGCCTCCGTACAGGCCATTGCCGCGGCCTTCAAGGCCACCGGCGGCAAGGACTCTGCCAAAGCCAGCGAGTGGCTAAAGGCCAATTCCGTCGACACGGTGATGGGCAAAAAAGCCTGGGACAGCAAAGGCGACCTGAAGGTCTCTGACTACGTGGTTTACCAGTGGGACGACAAAGGAAAATATAAGGAAGTGCAGTAACGGGACGGAGTCACGCTCAACGTCGGCGGGCCTGCCCGTCGGCGCGTAATAAACATCAGGCTGCGCGTCTCGCGCGGCCTATAAAACGAGCGCGCTAAGATGAGTACATTCTTCCTGCAACAGTTAATCAATGGCTTAACGCTGGGTTCCGTCTACGGCCTGATCGCCATCGGCTATACCATGGTGTACGGCATTATCGGCATGATTAATTTCGCCCACGGCGAAGTGTATATGATTTCCGCCTATCTCTGCGCCATTGGCCTGGCGCTGCTCTCGTTCTTCGGACTGCAGTCCTTCCCGCTGCTGATCCTCGGGACGCTGGTGTTCACAATTGTGGTCACCGGGGTGTACGGCTGGACCATCGAGCGTATCGCCTACAAGCCGCTGCGTAACTCCACGCGCCTGGCGCCGCTGATCTCCGCCATCGGGATGTCGCTTATCCTGCAAAACTACGCGCAGCTGAGCCAGGGCCCGCGCCAGCAAGGGGTGCCGACCATGCTGGACGGCGTGATTCGCCTGCATCTGGGCGACGGGTTCGTGCAGATAACCTACACCAAAGTGTTTATTCTGTTGGCCTCGTTTGCCGGCATGCTGGTGCTCACCTGGATAATCAATCGTACCCGGCTGGGGCGAATGTGCCGCGCGGTCCAGCAGGATCGTAAGATGGCCTCCATTCTGGGGATTAACACCGACCGGATTATTTCGCTTGTCTTTGTTATCGGCGCGGCGATGGCGGGCCTGGCGGGGGTACTGATCACCATGAACTACGGCACCTTTGATTTCTACGTCGGGTTCGTGATCGGCATTAAAGCCTTTACGGCGGCGGTACTCGGCGGCATCGGCTCCCTCCCTGGCGCCATGCTCGGTGGCCTTATCCTGGGCGTGGCGGAAGCCCAGTTCTCGGGCATGGTGAACTCGGACTATAAAGACGTCTTCTCGTTCGGCCTGCTGGTCATGATCCTTATTTTCCGTCCCCAGGGACTGCTCGGGCGCCCGGTTGTGGCCAAGGTGTGAAGGAGAGAATGATGACATCACACGGCTTTTCACTTAAACGCTGCATGCTGGACGCGATTTTTTCCGGGCTGATTGCGCTGATTATCTTCGGTCCCATTGCGGGCGTGGTGCTGGACGGGTACAGCTTTACCTTCGCCGGGCAGCGCCTGGCCTGGATGGTTGGCACCGTAATGCTCGGACGTTTTCTGTTGAGCGCCTTTTTAGGTACCGCCGCGGGCGCCCGTTTCCAGGCACGCTTCGAAGCCGATAGCGCAGGCGTATATGTCCGTCCACCGGAATACAAAAGCCGCATGCGCTGGATTATTCCTCTGGTGATTGCTCTTGCGATTTGCTTTCCGTTTGTTGCCACTAAATATGTGCTGACCGTCGCCATTCTCGGGCTGATCTACGTGCTTCTCGGTCTGGGGCTGAACATCGTCGTGGGTCTGGCCGGTCTGCTGGATCTGGGATATGTCGCGTTCTACGCGATTGGGGCGTACGGTCTGGCGCTGGGGTACCAGTATCTCGGCTTAGGCTTCTGGAGCATGCTGCCGCTGGCGGCGATCATGGCCGCCGCCGCAGGCGCCCTGCTCGGTTTCCCGGTACTGCGCATGCACGGTGACTATCTGGCCATCGTCACCCTCGGGTTTGGGGAGATTATTCGCCTGATACTGAACAACTGGCTGACCTTCACCGGCGGACCCAACGGCGTGTCGGCCCCTCCCCCCACTTTTTTCGGCCTGGAATTTGGACGACGCGCGAAAGAAGGCGGCGTGCCCTTCCACGAATTTTTCCACCTGACCTACAACCCGAACATGAAGTTTATTTTTATCTACGCGGTGCTGTTCCTGGTGGTGATGCTGGTGCTCTACATTAAGCACCGCCTGACGCGAATGCCGATTGGTCGGGCGTGGGAAGCGCTGCGTGAAGACGAAATTGCCTGCCGCTCAATGGGGCTGAATCATGTTCTGGTTAAGCTTTCCGCCTTTACGCTGGGCGCGTCGACCGCGGGCATTGCCGGGGTGTTCTTCGCCACCTATCAGGGGTTCGTGAATCCTACCTCGTTTACCTTCTTTGAATCGGCACTGATCCTCGCCATTGTGGTGCTGGGCGGTATGGGCTCTACGCTTGGCGTGGTGCTGGCCGCCTTTGTGCTCACGGTAACGCCGGAACTGCTGCGCAGTTTTGCCGAGTACCGCGTCCTGCTGTTTGGCATGCTGATGGTGGTGATGATGATCTGGCGTCCACGCGGTTTGATCCGCATCAACCGCAGCGGGTTTGCCGTGCGTAAGGGCGTCGCACCATGAACGGAACGATACTACGCGTTGAACATCTGATGATGCACTTCGGCGGGATTAAAGCGCTAAACGACGTCAACCTGGACGTGCAGCGTGGCTCCATTACCGCCCTGATTGGGCCAAACGGGGCGGGAAAAACCACCGTGTTTAACTGCCTGACGGGCTTCTACAGAGCCTCCGGCGGCAACATTTTATTTAATACCCGCCATAAAACGACCAACGTCATTCAGGTCCTCGGGCAAAAATTCCAGCCCGGCGACTGGATTAACCCCGCGCAGCTCGGGCAGCGTCTTTTCTACAAAATGTTCGGCGGAACCCACCTGGTCAACCGTGCCGGGCTGGCGCGCACGTTTCAAAATATCCGTCTTTTTCGCGAGATGTCGGTCGTGGAAAACCTGCTGGTGGCGCAGCATATGCGCGTTAACCGCAATCTGCTTGCCGGGATCCTGAATACGCCGTCCTACCGGCGGGCAGAAAGCGACGCCCTGGACAGAGCCTTCTACTGGCTGGAAGTGGTAGATCTGGTGGAGTACGCCAATCGCCTGGCGGGAGAGATGTCCTACGGCCAGCAGCGGCGACTGGAAATCGCGCGGGCAATGTGTACCGGGCCGGAAATGATCTGTCTGGATGAACCCGCAGCCGGACTGAACCCGGTTGAAACGCATAAGCTGAGCAGCATTATTCGCTTTCTGCGGGATCATCATGACATCACGGTATTGCTGATTGAGCATGATATGGGGATGGTGATGGAGATTTCGGACGACATTATCGTGCTCGACCACGGCGATGTGATTGCCAGAGGAAAACCTGAACAGATCCAGCATGATGAAAAGGTCATTGCCGCCTATCTGGGCACGGACGAAAGCGAGGTCTCCCTATGAGCGAACCGCTGCTGGCATTTCGCGAGGTGGATGTGTTTTACGGCGTCATTCAGGCGCTGAAGCAGGTCTCCCTTGAGGTGAATAAGGGGGAAACCGTGGCGCTGATTGGCGCAAACGGCGCGGGAAAATCGACATTGCTGATGTCCATCTTTGGCCAGCCGCGTATTCGCAGCGGGCAGATCCTTTTCGGCGGTGAAGATATCAGCCATAAATCCACCCACTACGTCGCGTCCGGCGGCATTGCGCAGGCGCCGGAAGGCAGACGAATTTTTCCGGATATGACCGTTGAAGAGAATCTGCTGATGGGGACCATCCCCATCGGCAGCCAGTTTGCGGCTGAAGATATGCAAACCATGTTTGACCTTTTCCCCCGCCTGAAAGAGCGGCGCAAGCAGCGCGCGATGACCATGTCCGGTGGCGAACAGCAGATGCTGGCGATCGCCCGGGCGCTGATGAGCCGTCCGAAGCTGCTGCTGCTGGATGAACCGAGCCTCGGTCTGGCGCCGATTGTGGTGAAACAGATCTTCCAGACTCTGCGCGAGCTGGCCCGTAACGGCATGACTATCTTTCTGGTGGAGCAGAATGCGCATCACGCGTTGAAGCTCTCTGACCGCGGGTATGTGATGGTAAACGGACAGATCAGGTTGACCGGCAGCGGCGAGGAGCTGCTGGGGAATCAGGAGGTGAGGAAGGCGTATTTGGGCGGGGTGTGATTTGATACCTGCCGAATGCGCTTATACAGTGATGGACCATTTCGGCACATAAGGAATAGAAGAACTGGAGGATACCTTAGTCGATATCGCCTCTTTATTTAGATTGCTTCCGGCAATTCTTACAGGTTTGCTAGTAAGGAAAGTAGTAAAACGAATCTAATTTATGAGCCTTCAGGGGTAGCGTCGAAGGATTCTTTTGACCCGGAAACGCAAAACCCCTAATCGTTGGATGTCCAACTTTCGGGGTTCACTTCATTTCGGTGGTTTCACGATAACGTCGTTAAATAAAACTGTCGTCGTCATTGCTGTAGTCGTCATCAGCATCGTCGTTCTGCCAGGCGTCGTTATTATTGCCGAGCGGATCGTTCTGGTTGAGGAAACGGGTGTCAGAGACGTTATTGAAGTCGCCGTATTGATTACCGACAAACGGTTCACCACCGACGGGTATTGTCGGTTCTTCGATGATGTTCACTATCTCTTCCGGCCGCGACTGATGGAACATGCTGGTAAGCATCTCAGCAAGCGCGATGCCACCGGCCACGCCAGCGGCTGTCTGAAGCGCGCCAGCCATAAAACCGCCGCCGCGAGTAGCCGGCGCTGGCGCCCGAGAGTAATCCTGCGCCGGCGGCTGTTGCGGCTGGGCATTCCAGCTGTTTTCAGGCTGCGGGTTACTTTTCCCGCCACCAAACAGGCCGCCGAGGAAACTGCCGCCCGTCGAGGGTTTGCTTTTTTGCGCGGCTAATTCGCTTTCCAGCTCCTGAACCCTGGACTGCAGGCGTTTCAACGCCGCTTCCTGAATCAAAATCGATTGCGCCATATAGTAGGGGGCCGCAGGCTGCTGTCTGACGAATTCAGCGATCTGACGCTCCGCATCTGCATCCCGTTGGCTATTTTGTTGTCCGGCCTGTTTAAGACGCTCGAAAAGGCCGTTGATAAGCTGCTGTTCTTCATATTGCATGACAATAACCTTCCGCTCTCCGGGGTGGATACCAACCAGTTTATCAGCGGCGGCAACCTGTGTCTGACGAGTGAAATGTTTGTTTAAGATTGGTTGCAGGTTATCTGAAAATCGCCCTGCTTTCCGGGCTTGATATTAGAAAGTTAGGCTTACCGTTCTGGTATGGCAGCAAATTCTCGGGCACAGCAGGATCGGGATGATGATGAGATATGATCACTTCGCGCTAAGCCAGTGGCACAAAAAACCACCTTTCGGTGGTTTCACGACACTGCTTATTGCTTTGATTATTCTTTGTTTCCCATGGTAACCGGAGTGGGACTTGAACCCACACAGCGCGAACGCCGAGGGGTTTTAAAAACTATAAGAGAGTCATACGTATCATAAGTTTATGATACGTATGACTCTCTTATAGGGTAATCACTGGTGATGGTTGCACTTCTGCTACCACTATTTTTGGAGAACTAAATTAAGTTTTTCTTACAATCAAGCGGAAGGTGAAGCGTTTGAATGGCTGCTTCAAAAGCAGCGTCTACGTGGTGTCGACGCTTCGACAAAAGTGTAACACTACAATCCCCCTCAACTTCGGTGGGGCTTTGATTTTTCTTTTTCGTAGTATCCTCATTATCATTCTGTATGTTACACAAACAAAAACCATAAGGAAGGTTAGGAATGGACAGCGCGAAATCCCTGGCAAAAAGGATGCTGAAGAGCCTTGATGCTGGCGATTCCGGCTTCCTGGTTTCTGTAGCGCAGGGAATGCTCTCTTTTCCGGTTAGCATGTATTACCTCGGTTATGACTTTATAGACACAGCTCATCGCCACGCTAATTTTGATGATCGTGTGAGGATGGCGAACATGCTCAAACGAGGAATATCGGTTAATCAGGAAGCTCAAAAAATAGTTAACGCCGTTATCAGAGAGTTCATGTCAAAAGTGAACATTGATAATATTCAGGGCATTGCACAAAATTTTACTGGCGTAATGGCTGGTAAATTCATATTCGCTGAGTTAACCGGAGTAAAACTAGGCGCTGCCGTATCGTCACGCATTATGACCTCGTTCGCCGCTGGCGTGGTCATCGGAAGCGCTCTCACGATTGGTGCAGAAACATCGAGAGCTATCTATACGGCTAGAAAGCTTGAAAACCAGAACCCTGTACTCTACTACCGACTTAAGAGTATGGGTGATTTAGATCTTCTGTATTTTCTTGTTGAAGAAAAATTGAAACCTTTTCTTGACGCATGCAGCGTAGCAGATGTAAACAAGCATGAATTTAACGAAGTATGTAAATACTTTTTTGGTGGATTATGAACACTCAGGACATTATCAAATTAATAGCATCCAGAATTCTGCGCGGGTTGGGGATGGGAATTGCTTCTGCGGGCCTATTGTCCTGTATTTATTTCTTTTCATTTTCAAAAGACGAATCCCGTTTTATCTGGGGTGCAGCGTCTGGTGCTCTCATTGTCCTTGGTTACTTTATATACCGAATCGCGATACTCAAGGTTTTTGACGAACGTTGAAGACCTCAATTGCTCATACTCCATCAAAAACCCACCGATTGGTGGGCTTGATGTTAAAGACTTAGGCTTAACGTCTTCCTGTCATAATAGAATGACGGAAAGGCATCAAATAGGATGAAATCAACCGCAACTTTTCGCGTGGTCCACATTTAAGTGGTGGTCGCTGGGCAGTAGTGCCCTCTTGTTGTGGCGAAGTTGAATGGCGAAAGATAGGCACAAAAAAACCACCTTTCGGTGGTTTCACGACACTGCTTATTGCTTTGATTATTCTTTGTTTCCCATGGTAGCCGGAGTGGGACTTGAACCCACACAGCGCGAACGCCGAGGGATTTTAAATCCCTTGTGTCTACCGATTCCACCATCCGGCCAGGGAAGAAAGTGGAGGCGCGTTCCGGAGTCGAACCGGACTAGACGGATTTGCAATCCGCTACATAACCGCTTTGCTAACGCGCCGTAAAACTTTTCAAACTGACACCCGCTACTGCGCATGTCTTTAATCTGGAGCGGGAAACGAGACTCGAACTCGCGACCCCGACCTTGGCAAGGTCGTGCTCTACCAACTGAGCTATTCCCGCATGTCATCAAGTAAATGTCTAACCACTTGATTTCATTATCGTCCGGCTGACTGTGCCGCCGTTCGATGCGTTGCATTCTACTGATATGACGTTATGAGTCAACGTTATTTTTTGCATCCCCGGATCGTTTGCTGAAAATTACGGCGAAACGATCACTGATCAAGCAAATCCCCTCGGGCAGCGTTCAAATATTGCAGCATTGACCACAGCGTCAGCACTGCCGCTACCCACAGCAGGCCAATTCCCGCCCACTCAACCCAGGCGTTCGGACGCCAGAGCATCCAGACCAGCGCCGCCATCTGCGCCGTCGTTTTCACTTTACCAATCCACGAGACCGCCACGCTGCTGCGTTTTCCCAGCTCCGCCATCCACTCGCGAAGCGCAGAGATAATAATCTCACGGCCAATCATGGTTGCCGCAGGCAGCGTCACCCACCAGGTATGATAGTGCTCGGCCACCAGCACCATGGCAATCGCGACCATCACTTTATCCGCCACCGGATCGAGGAAGGCGCCGAAACGGGTGCTTTGATTCCAGCGGCGCGCCAGATAGCCATCAAACCAGTCTGTTACCGCTGCGATAAGGAAGATCAATGCGCACGCAAAGGGTGCCCAGACAACCGGCAGGTAAAACGCCAGCACAAAGAACGGGATGAGTACAACACGAAAAAGAGTGAGCAACGTAGGGATATTATATTGCATAGTGACGGTAACTATTTGTTGTCAGTAAAATTTAGCTCTATGTTGCTACAGAGCCCTCAATGTTTCAACGAGTAGTAGATCTTTTCTGCCAGCCCTTGCGAAATACCCGGCACTTTTGCAATTTCCTCCATGCTGGCGTTGAGTAATCCTTGCAATCCGCCCATATATTTCAGCAGCGTCTGGCGACGTTTTGGCCCCACGCCTTCAATCGTTTCCAGGCTACTGGTATTTTTCACCTTCGCCCGTTTTTTGCGGTGACCGCTGATGGCATGATCGTGTGATTCATCGCGAATATGCTGGATGACGTGAAGCGCCGGCGAATCCGGCGGCAGGCTGAAGCCCTCACCTTCCGGCTCGAAGAACAGTGTCTCCAGCCCGGCCTTACGATCGGCCCCTTTTGCGACACCCAGCAGCAGCGGATGTTTTTTATCCCAGCTGACATCAAGCGATTCAAATACCTCTTTCGCCTGCCCGAGCTGCCCTTTCCCACCGTCAATCAGGATCACATCCGGGATTTTGCTCTCCTCAATGGCTTTACCATAGCGACGACGCAGCACCTGATTCATCGCCGCATAGTCATCGCCCGGCGTGATGCCGGTGATGTTATAGCGACGATACTCGGCGCGCAGCGGGCCGTTAGCATCGAACACCACGCAGGAGGCCACCGTCTGTTCCCCCATCGTATGGCTGATGTCGAAACACTCCATCCGTTTCACTTCCGGCAGCTTCAGCAGCGTTGCCAGGGCCGTTAAACGCTGGTGCACCGTCGACTGCTGCGACAGCTTAGTGGTGAGCGCCGTCGCCGCGTTGGTGCGTGCCAGCTTCAGATAACGCGCACGATCGCCGCGCGGTTTGGTTTGTACATTGACCCGACGCCCCGCCAGCTCAGAGAGCGACTCGCCCAGCAGGGTTTTATCGTCAAGATTAAAATCGAGCAGGATCTCAGAAGGCAGCGTGCGCATCTGGCTCCCCTGCAGATAGAACTGGCCGACAAAGGTTTCCACCACTTCACCCAGTTCGGTACCGCCAGGCACTTTCGGAAAATAGCTGCGGCTGCCGAGCACTTTGCCCTGGCGAATAAACAGCACGTGCACGCAGGCCATCCCGGCGTCAAAGGCTACGCCGATAACGTCGAGATCGTCACCGGTATTCGAGACAAACTGTTTCTCAGTGACTCTGCGCACCGCCTGGATTTGGTCGCGGATCCGTGCGGCCTCTTCGAACTCGAGTGCGGCACTGGCTTTTTCCATCCGCGCGATAAGCTGCGTTAAGACCTGATCGTCTTTTCCTGCTAAGAACAGGCGCACATACTCCACCTGCTGAGCATACTCCTCTTCACTCACCAGCCCGGCTACACACGGCCCCAGGCAGCGACCAATCTGGTACTGAAGGCACGGGCGCGAGCGGTTACGGTAAACGCTGTTTTCACACTGGCGGATTGGGAAGATTTTTTGCAGCAGCGCCAGCGTTTCACGCACGGCATAGCCGTTAGGGAACGGCCCGAAATATTCGCCCTTCGCGTGTTTCGCACCGCGGTGCATAGCGAGGCGCGGATGGGTGTCGCCGCTCAGAAAAATAAACGGGTAGGATTTATCATCACGCAACAGGACGTTATAGCGCGGCTGGTAGAGCTTAATATAGTTGTGCTCTAACAGCAGCGCTTCTGTCTCCGTGTGCGTGACGGTGACATCAATATTCTGAATGAGTGAGACCAGCGCTTCGGTCTTACGGGAGGCCAGGTTGCTGCGAAAATAGCTGGAGAGACGTTTTTTAAGATCTTTTGCCTTCCCCACGTAGATAACCGTACCGCCAGCGTCATACATGCGATAGACGCCAGGCTGGCTGGTTACGGTTTTCAGAAATGTTTTTGAATCGAACACATCACTCACTGACTTAACAACGTCTCCGCATTACACAAACCATGCCGGATGGCCAGATGCGTCAGTTCCACATCACCATGAATGTTCAGTTTACTGAACATTCGGTAACGATAGCTGTTCACCGTTTTCGGGCTGAGATTCAGCTGTTCCGAGATCTCATTCACCTTCTGACCTTTAGTGATCATCAGCATAATCTGCAATTCACGCTCGGACAAACTGGCAAACGGTGATTCGGTTTTCTCGGGCTCGATCTGGCTCAGGGCCATCTGCTGTGCGATGTCGGAAGCAATGTAACGCTGTCCTGCATACACGGAACGGATCGCATTGACGACTTCCTGCGGCGCCGCTCCTTTGCTCAGATAGCCCGCTGCGCCCGCCTGCATCACTTTCGCGGGCAGTGGGTTTTCGGTATGCACGGTCAGCATGATGACTTTTGTATCAACAAAAGTACGCGCGATTTTGCGTGTTGCTTCAAGACCACCGATACCGGGCATGTTCATATCCATCAGTACCACATCTGCCGAGTTTGTGCGGCACCATTTTACCGCATCTTCGCCACAGCACGCCTCACCGGCAACTTTAATACCTTTAATATCTTCAAGAATGCGTCGTATCCCTGCGCGCACCAGTTCGTGGTCATCAACAAGAAGGACGTTGATCAAAGGAAATGTCTCCAGAATAGGGATAACGCTACTGAGTGATAATTTGGTTTATATTAACGGTTTTCCTCACAAGATTAAAACGTTAAAAAACCGGCTATTCGATTTTGCTCTCGTTTTTGGAAATTAGGCTGTACAGTCCGTGGAAAGAGAGACCATGCAGTCAGGGCTTTTGCAGCTTTTTTTAAGCATCTGTATTCAAAAAGTTACAAAAAACTTGCAGGCTTTTCCTGCAAAAAAACAGATCTCAAATTTTTGTAACAATAATTAACGGCAAGCGAACCGGGCATAAACAATTAATAGCCTTTAACGGCGGTTAAGTTTACCGGTACGTTCTGTTTACGCAATTAAACCTCCACGTAAAAGTACAAAAAACAACCACTGCATTTTTTGCTTCAGCTTGTGGTATACTCCGCCGCCTTGACTTTCGTCGTCGCGCTTAAGCGCCGTTTAATAATGAGGAAAATAAATGAGCACACCTGAATTTGCCACTGCGGAGAATAACCAGGAACTGGCACAGGAAGTAAACTGCCTGAAAGCATTGCTAACGTTGATGCTGCAGGCGATGGGCCAGGCTGATGCCGGTCGTGTGATCATTAAAATGGAAAAACAAATCGCGGAGATGGAAGACCAGGCTGAATCTGCGGTATTTGCTAACACCGTTAAGCAAATCAAACAAGCCTACCGCCAGTAACAAAAAACGGCTGGATGCAGTGCATTCAGCCGTTCCCTCGTCTGTCACGCAGAACGTATTATCCTGTCAGATCAGCCCCGTTGCCGCCGCGTAACACGCAATCTGGGTTTTGTTAGGCGCATTGAATTTCTTCTGCATATTTTTCTGATGGAAGTTAACGGTATTCTCTGAGATAGAGAGAATGATCGCTATTTCCGCTGACGTCTTCCCTTCCGCAGTCCATTTCAGAATTTCGCGCTCGCGTTTACTGAATTTCATTTCTGGCGGCATGACCATCTCATCTTCAAAACGCGTCAGAGACGTTAAAGCCATTTGCACCAGCATTTGCAACCGCAGTTCTATTTCCTCACGGGCAAATGGCCCTTCCTTAAGACTCGTACGAGATACTGACAGGAAGCCAAGCGCGTGGTTAGGCAGCATCAGGCACTGCGTTATTCCCGCGCGTAAACCGTGGTCCTGGGCGCTATGCCATAATTCCTGCGCCTCGGCAAATAATGCGTCTGTCCAGGGTAGATGACCCTGGATGAAATTTTCTGCTTTTAAAACCGGATCGATAGCGAAATAGTTCGCGGAATGATATTGCGCCATCCACGGCTTTGGATAAGTAGTCTGCAAAGAGATTTTAGGGCGCGTAAAGGGCACGGGATGCCGCACGCAGAGCGCGTAATAATCGAATTCCAGCGCCTGAGTTTGCCGCTCTAGCTCCTGATATACCTCATCGGTACTCGTCAATTGCTGAAACCGGAGTGAGCAGTCCCGTCGCCAGTTGAAAAAGTCTGAATCCTTCATACCTACTAAATGAAGCCTCTGAAAAGATAATCATTATTATGGTGAATATAACCTAACACATAAAACTTTTTTCTAACTACAAAATATCGGCAATAGCACAATTAACTTTACTATTGATAAGGTTTATCCGAGCTGGGCGGAATAAAAAATCAAAGGACGGCGCCCGTAGGGAGAATAATTTGCTCCAGCCTAAATTTCTGGAGCAAATTAGTGCATAAATGCTACTGCATAAGGAATTTTTCAAGGAACTGACGGGTTCGCGGCTGTTGAGGATTGGCGAACAGACTTTTCGCCGGCCCCTGCTCAACAATCCGACCCTGATCCATGAAGATGGCTCTGTCAGCAACATCGCGTGCAAAGCTCATTTCATGCGTTACGATCACCATCGTCCTTTTTTCCTGCGCCAGCTGGCGAATGGTGTTCAGCACTTCACCCACCAGTTCAGGATCGAGCGCGGAGGTCGGTTCATCAAACAGGATCACGTCAGGACGCATCGCCAGCGCGCGCGCTATCGCCACGCGCTGCTGTTGGCCGCCCGACAGACGGCGCGGATAGCTGGTCTCTTTCCCCGCCAGCCCGACTTTGGCGAGCAGTTCGCGCGCGCGCGCCGTCGCTTCCTCTTTTGGCTCACCTTTAACGATAACCGGCCCTTCGATAATGTTCTCCAGCACCGTACGGTGCGGGAAGAGATTAAAGTTCTGGAAAACGAAACCGACATGCTGGCGCAGGCGGCGAATTAAACCTTTCTGCTGGCTGATGGATTTCCCGGTATCAATCATTATCTCGCCTACCCGGATGGTGCCGCCTTCCGGCTGTTCAAGCAGGTTAATGCTGCGCAGCAGCGTCGTCTTTCCCGAACCGCTCGGTCCGATAATCGCCACCACTTCCCCCTGCTCTACTTCCAGATCGATCCCGTGGAGCACCGTTTGACCGTGGAATTTTTTCACCAGGTTTTTGACGTCGATAGCACTCATTTTGGATCACGCTCCTGGCGGTTAAGCTGGTTTTCGAAGTAGTTTTGCAGAGCAGACAGTACCGTCGCCATCACCCAGTAAATTAGCGAGGCGGCCAGATACATGGTAAAGACTTCAAGCGTGCGCGAAGTAATAAGCTGTGCCTGACGGAACAGTTCCGGAACCTGAATCGTTGCTGCCAGGGAAGTATCTTTCACCAGGCTAATAAAGCTGTTGCTGAGCGGCGGTAGCGCCACGCGCGCCGCCTGAGGCAGAATGGCCCGGCGCAGCGTCTGCCATGGCGTCATCCCGATACTGGCCGCCGCTTCCCACTGCCCTTTGTCAATGGAGGAGATGGCCGCACGCAGAGTTTCAGAGGTGTACGCCGCGGTATTGAGCGACAGACCAATCATCGCTGCCGGAATCGGATCCAGCTCGATACCAAACTGCGGCAAGCCGTAGTAGATCATAAAGAGCTGGGCGATGAGCGGCGTACCGCGAAACACGGAGATATAAAAACGCGCCAGCCAGCGCACCGGCAGGATGGGCGACATGCGCATTAAGGCCAGCACAAATCCCAGAACCAGCCCAAAGAACATCCCGCCGATACTGAGCTGTAACGTAAATACCGCACCTTTCAGCAGAAACGGCAGAGAATCAATAACCAGTTGAATACTTTCTTGCATTATTATTTTTCGACCTGATTTTTAGACATGAGGATGGTAGGCAAACAGCGCAGGCGCCCCGCCGGTATGGACAAATAAAATCGGCCCTTCATCCTTAAAGCGTTTCTGCGCAATGCCGTCAATCAGTCCGGCCATCGCTTTGCCGGTATAGACCGGATCGAGCAATATCCCCTCGAGGCGCGCCAGCAGCTTCACCGCTTCCATGCCCTCTTCGTTAGGCGTACCGTAACCCGGCGCAAAATAGTCATCCCAGAGCAGAATATCGGCCTTTGCCTTCAGCTCCAGCTGCTCTGCGACCGCCTGCTGTAACGTAACCACTTTTGGCTTCTGATCCGCTACGCTGCGGGACACCGTCACCCCGATAAGTTCGACGTCCGGCAGCAGTTGTTCGAGCCCCACCGCCAGCCCGGCATGCGTGCCCGCGCTTCCGGACGCGACAACCACGGAGGAGAGGCTCACTGCGCCCTCGCACTGCTGCGCAATTTCCAGCGCACTTTCCACATACCCCAGCGCGCCCAGCGCGTTCGAACCGCCGACAGGAATAACGTAGGGGCGGAACCCCTGCGCTTCCAGACGCGTCGCCAGCTCGTCGAGCTGGGCGGCCGGATCGGTCAACGCATCCACCATTTCTACCTGCACATTAAACAGATCCAGCAGCAGACGGTTACCGTTGGTGAGATAGTTTTCAGCCCGCGTGCCAATCGGGTTTTCCAGCAACGCCACGCAGTGGAGCCCAAGCTTTGCCGCCACGGCCGCCGTCTGGCGAACGTGGTTGGACTGGATGGCCCCGGCGGTAATGAGCGTATCCGCGCCTTCGCGCAGGGCGTCAGCAGCCAGAAACTCCAGCTTGCGCAGCTTGTTGCCCCCCATCGCCATCGGCGTCACGTCATCACGCTTAATAAAAATATCGCGCCCTAAATAATCAGAAAATCGCGGCAGGTACTCCAGCGGCGTCGGCGCGCCGATGAACTCCAGGCGGGGAAAGCGCGTTAAATTCTGTAGTGACATGGGTTCTCCGGTAACTCTGACAAAATGTGATATTTTTCATTATGCACGCAGACGCGAAAGAAATAAAAAAGGCGCTTTTAAAAGCGCCTTTTTTTACGGCAGAAACTTATTTCGTGACGTCTGCACCGAACCACTTCTCGGAGAGCGCTTTCAGGCTGCCGTCTTTTTGCATGTCAGCAATCGCGGAATCAATCGCTTTGACCAGGTCTTCGTTACCTTTACGAACGGCAACGCCTGATTCCTGACGAGAGAACGCATCACCCGCTACCGCCAGGGTATTGTTGGTTTTCTTCACCAGATCCAGCGCGGCCAGGCGGTCAACCAGAATGGCGTCGATACGGCCCACGCGCAGATCCTGGTATTTCGTCGGGTCGTCATCATAGGTGCGGATATCCACGCCCTGCACGTTCTGGCGCAGCCACTCTTCATAGTTAGTACCCAGACCAACACCGACTTTCTTCCCTTTCAGGTCCGCGGCAGTTTTAATCCCGCCTTCGTTGCCTTTCTTCACCAGCGCCTGAATACCGGACACGGTGTACGGCGTAGAGAAGTCATATTTCTTCTTACGCTCGTCAGAAATGGTCACCTGATTGATCACCACATCAATACGTTTGGAATCCAGCGACGCCAGCATACCGTCCCACTTGGTCGGTTTCAGGGACGCTTTCACGCCGAGGTGCTTCGCCAGCTCTTCAGCAAACTCCACTTCAAAACCGGTCAGCTTACCGTCATCGCCCTGGAAGCTGAACGGAGGATAGGTTCCTTCCAGCCCGACCAGCAGCGTACCGCGCTCTTTTACTTTATTCAGCAGGTTTTCTGCGGCGAACGTTTTCACGCTCATGCCCGCAACCAGCGCAACGGCCATAACACCCATCAGCGCCTGACGACCCAGAAGTGCAAATTTCATAAATACCCCGATATAGTGGAATTTTTACGTAGTGTAGAGAAATCGCCTGCAACGTCAAAGGCGACTGCGCTACATCTTATTCTTTTTTAATATATATCAGAAGTTGTTCCGGCGTGGGCTTTCTGCTTTATGGCACCCGGCATTTGTACCTTGTATTGCGCATACTTGCGCAGCGCAATTCGGTAGTTGTTGGTGCTGGTCGCAGGCAGCCACGGCTCCAGATTTTCATCCAGATAACCGGTTTTCAGCAGATCGCGAGAAATATTGTTTACGGTCAGATGTTGCCCAAGGCGGCGCAGGCGAACGACATATTCGCGAACGGTGCCGTGGCTCATCTCCGTTTGTTCAAACAGGAACTGTTTGAAGCCGATAATATCGAAGAAGTCGCTTTGCTCTTTGCAGTGGAGATCCCCACAGAAACGGCAAAGCGCCACCCACTCTTTTTGCTCTTCGAGCCATGCTGCTTCGTCCATCAACGTGTCGAGACGCGAAATCGCAATCTTATTGACGATTTCGCCCCGGCGAACCAGCGTGATACGATCGAGTAACTTGTTACAGTGGGCGCAATGCGTCTGGCTGTGTTTAAAGTCTTTCAGGTAGCGGCTTAAAGGCCGTCTTTTAGATTGCTGCACCGTCATGATAACTCCTGGTTGTCAATACGTTGTGCGGCATTTTTAAGGTGAATCAATCACCTATAACTTACCCAGCTTGGTTCGTAAGCGTTTAATGGCCTGGCTGTGCAGCTGGCTCACCCGCGACTCTCCCACCTCCAGAACAGCGCCAATCTCTTTGAGGTTAAGCTCTTCCTGGTAATAAAGGGTCAATACCAGCTGTTCGCGTTCAGGCAGAGCTTCAATAGCCTCCATGACGCGCTGGCGTAAATTCCCTTCCATTAAATGGTGTAACGGGTTCTCCTGCTGGTGCTCGTCCGTCACCAGCTCGATGCTATCGCCATGCTCTTCGCGCCACTCATCATAAGAGAAGAGTTGGCTATTATTGGTATCGAGCAACATCTGACGATACTCTTCAACAGCAATGCCAAGACGTTCCGCCACTTCGGTTTCCGTTGCGTTACGTCCCAGTTCCTGTTCCAGCTGCCCCATCGCATGCGCCACTTCGCGCGCGTTGCGGCGAACACTGCGCGGCACCCAGTCGCGGCTGCGCAGCTCGTCCAACATCGCACCACGAATACGCTGAACTGCGTAAGTCGTAAATGCCGTTCCTTGCAGAGCGTCGTATCGGTCAACTGCATTCAATAACCCGATACCGCCCGCCTGTAGCAGATCGTCGAGTTCCACGCTCGCCGGCAAGCGCACCTGGAGGCGCAATGCTTCGTGACGCACCAGCGGGACATAACGCTGCCACAGCGAGTGTTTATCCATTACACCTTCAGCGGTATAGAGTGAATTCACGATAAACAGCCCTGCGTTAGTTGAGTTATCGGCATGATTATCCGATTCTGCAGGGCGTTCAATTGGATGAAAAAGGGGGATAAAGTGAGGTTATTCTGAGGTTGCCCACAACAGGGGCAACTTTTCTACCTAAATTAACAGTTGTAACAATGAAAGATCGTCGCCCAGTTTGACGCTATCTATATGTTGATGAAAGAGCTTTCCTGCTTCCTGATTATGCTGGCTAAGGGAGTGGAAGCTGTAAATAACATCAATGATATTATCTTGTTCAATTTTCCCCGCCACGAGTGCCTGACCGGCAAGTAACGTTTTAAGGAAATAGAACTCCGCAACGATTAAATAAAGGTTATTCAACATGCTGCGGCCGTTGTTCTGCGGGAAGCCCTGCTCCCACAGTTTGTATTTAAAAAAGTTCTTGAATAAATGGTCATTGGTCGCCAGATAACTGCCCGCCACATCGCGCCAGACGGACTCGATGTTTTCCATGACCTTCTCTGCCGGCACGCTGTCACCCGCAGACTCAAATTGTTGATAAAGCTGGGTAAAATAACGGTTTAATACCGCACCGCCGCGGGCTGTTACTTTCTTCGTGAAGTAGCTCTGGATGAGCGAAATTAACGCGAACTTCAGGCTATAGTTCTGATTAAAGCCGCTTAATTCCGTTTTGATTTTACCGCTCACCAGTTCGTTAACCAGTGAGAAATAGACCGTTTCGAGCGTGCCGATATTCTCTGCGATATTATCGAGCTTTTCCGCCACCATGAGGAATTTCACTACGGCGTAAACCTGTTCTTCAACGCTGACGCCCTCAACGCTAAAAATATTCTGGCAGAAGAGATTGATGACCTTGGCCTTCAAATCAATCATCGGCGCATTATTGACGTCCTGCTGAACAATGCCAGATTCCATCAACGACATAGACTCCCGATCGTTCAACAGAAGTCGGGTCACTTCCGGACACGACAGGTTCAGCGATTTTTCGATTTCATTTTTATAGACCCGGCTTGTCCGTGGAAATGTCGAACAGGTTGGGCTTAAGGCCTGGACGCCCATGGCGCCATGAACAGAACAGAGTTTTTCCGTATCCATAAACGGGCAGTTTTTACTTTCCGTATGGAAAATCACTTCACCCCAGTGGTCATAGTTTTTTTTGGTGACTTTTATCGCCGTTTTCGCCGTCTGACGAATAGCGGCATTTTTACTGTTCAGATAGCGATTAACGGAGGATTTATCAAACGCGATGGTCCAGCCCTGACAACAATGTTCACGGCATTCCCCACCGACACATGAAAAATCTGCGACCAGCTTTGGTTGAGTGACACTGATTTGTTTCACAGGCGGATTCTCAAATAGCAGAGATAAAAAAAACCCCGCCGAAGCGGGGTTTCACGCGTAAAATTAACGCAGCAGAGACAGAACGGTCTGTGGAACCTGGTTTGCCTGAGACAGAACAGAAGTACCAGCCTGCTGCAGGATCTGCGCGCGGGACATGTTGGAAACTTCAGTTGCGTAGTCAGCGTCCTGGATACGGGACTGAGCAGCAGACAGGTTGTTAGAAGTGTTGTTCAGGTTGTTGATTGCAGAAGTGAAACGGTTCTGCACAGCACCCAGGCCAGAACGTGCTTTATCAACTTTAGCGATAGCTGCGTCGATGGTGCCCAGGTCGGTAGCGGTCATAGTTTTCAGGTCGATAGCGTTCACGCCCAGAGTGGTGGTGTCAGCTTTAGCACCGCTCAGGTCCAGATCGATGGTGTCGCCGTCGTTAACGCCAACCTGAATTTTAACTACGCCAGCAGTACCAGCAGTGCCGTCCAGCAGTTTGATGCCGTTGAAGTCAGTTTTGCCCGCAACGCGGTTGATTTCAGCCAGACGAGCGGTAACTTCATCCTGCAGAGAAGCCAGGTCAGAGGTGCTGTTGGTGCCGTTGCTTGCCTGAACAGCCAGTTCACGAACGCGCTGCAGGTTGTTGTTGATTTCGTTCAGAGAGCCTTCAGCAGTCTGCGCCATGGAGATACCGTCGTTGGCGTTACGTGCTGCCTGGTTCATACCTTTGATCTGAGCGGTCATGCGGTTTGCAATCGCCTGGCCAGCAGCATCGTCTTTCGCGCTGTTAATACGCAGACCGGAAGACAGACGCTCGATAGCAGTGCCCAGAGAAGACTGAGATTTGTTCAGGTTGTTCTGAGTGGTCAGGGACAACAGGTTAGTATTGATAACTGCCATAATTTTCTTTCCTTCAAAAATTGGGTTTTAGGTCCGGTGCCTAACACTCACAGCGTCTCTCACCGTCAACAAGGTTATCGACGGGTCCCCAAAAGACTTTAGAATCAATTTTGAAAAAATTACAACCAACTGATTATTAAGATATTTATTTTTAAAAAATCAATTAAGGCCCAACAGAACGTTATTATTTATGCTTTTTTAACGCGCAAAGAGATGACAAAAAAGGCACACACTTATTCGTGTTTTCAAAGCGCAGATAATGATCCTAAAGTGCAATCCTTTCATTTACCCCGCCAGGACGCGTCTATTCTTTGGATTATTTTTTTCTCACCATCGTAAACTTTTACGTTGAGAGGCCGATAAGAGTCCTGAACTACTTTCGTATTTTAAGGAAAATATGCATGGCTACTATCAGTAACCTCGGGATAGGTTCTGCAGGACTCGGGGATTTATATAATCAGTTGGATGCAGCAGAAAGAACCAAGCTGACGACGATTACTTCCCAGCAATCAACGTATAACGCGCAGTTAAGCGCTTACGGCAAGCTGCAGAGCGCCATGACATCGCTGCAGACTGCGACCGCTGCGCTGGGTAAAGCAACCACCTGGAACTCAACGTCCGTTAGCAGTACCAATACGGCCTTTACCGCCACGACAACGGCTGACGCATCTGTCGGTTCCTTTGTTGTAAACGTCAACCAGGTTGCCAAGGCACAGGCACTCACTACCGGCTCCTATGCAAACAACACGGATCTGCTGGGCGATACGACAGGTACAACGCGTAAAATCACCATCACCCAGCCGGGCACGAAAACGCCTTTAGAGGTCACCCTGGCGGATGGCGATACGTCTCTGGCCGGGATCGCGAGCGCCATTAATAAAGCGAACGGCAACGTCACCGCCAGCGTCATTAAAGCGAAAGACGGTGATTACCGCCTGATGCTGTCATCAAAAACCACCGGTACGGATGGTGCGATGACGGTAAGCGTCACCGGCGACGCCAGGCTGCAAAGCGCAATTGGCTACGATTCCGCCACCAAAACGGGCGCGCTGACGGTGAACACCGACGCGCAGAACGCGATTGTGGTAGTGAACAACATCTCCATCGAGCGCCAGTCGAATACCATTACCGATGCCCTGCCTGGCGTGACTTTCTCGCTGAAAGCAGAAAGCAAGGCAGATGAAACATTAGAGGTGACTCGCGCAACGGATGCTAACCAGAAAGCGATCACGGACTGGGTCACGGCGTATAACTCGCTGCAGTCCACCATTAACAGCCTGACGAAATATGTTCCGGTTGATGCTGGCTCCGGCAGCCAGTCAGCCAGCAACGGGGCACTTGTTGGTGATGCGAACGTGCGCGGGATCCAGTCTCAGCTGCGCGGTCTGCTGACCGAAGTGCAGAGCGGCTCGGTACAGATCATGGCCCAGCTGGGAATTACCCAGGACCCGGTAAAAGGTTCTGACGGTACCGTCGGTAACCTGAAAGTCGATACCGATAAGCTGAAAAAAGCGCTGACCGATAACCCGAACGCCGTACAGCAGTATTTTGTCGGTGACGGAAAGAAAACCGGTATGGCCACCCAGATGAACAACACGCTGACCACCATGCTCAGCACCAGTACCGGCAGCGCCGGGGTGATCCAGAACGCGAAAGACGGGATCAACAAAACGCTAAAAACGCTGGGTGAGCGTTACGATGCTATGGAAGCCACTATTGATGCCACCATGGCGCGTTACAAAACCCAGTTCACCAGTCTGGACGTATTAGTCACCAAAATGACCAATACAGCCAACTACCTGACCCAACAGTTCTCACAAAAGTAGTCGTAGCCTTCAGGAGTGGATATGTATAAGACCTCTGGTGTTCAATCCTATCAGCAGATAGGAGTCGAAAGTGCAGTCATGAATGCCAGTCCACACCAGCTGATTGTCATGTTATTCGACGGGGCGCATAGCGCCCTTGTTCGCGCGCGTTTGTTCATGGAAGCCGGACAAATTCGTGAGAAAGGCGAAGCGTTAACGAAAGCCATCAACATCATCGACAACGGTTTAAAAGCAGGACTGAACATGGAGGTTGAGAGCGAGTTGTCCGGTAATCTTGCCTCCTTGTACGAATATATGGTTCGACGTTTGTTGCTGGCGAATGTCAGTAACGACGTAGACGCAATTGTTGAAGTCGAGGGTTTATTAAACAACATTGCGGATGCGTGGAAGCAAATCGGCCCCAATGCGTCCTCTATTTCAGGATAATTTTGATGAATAATCCCAGCGCAGCGCTTAGCCACTGGCAGGCGTTACATGCTCAGAGCATTGCTATGCTCAATCTCGCACATTCTGGTCAATGGGATGCGCTTATCGAGCAGGAAATGCATTACGTTCAACTGGTGGAAAAAATTTCGCAAACACCCATCATGTCATGCCCTCCGGCTCAGGTTGAGCAAGCGCGTGCGCTGCTGGAAATGATCCTTGAAAATGAGAATGCGCTAAAGGCTCTGCTGAAAGTCCGGATGGACGAACTGCGTAATCTGATTGATCAAACCGGTAAACAGCAATCCATCACGTCTACCTATGGAAAGCTGTCCGGGAATATTCTTTATCCAGAAAGTTTGACCCGCGACACACAACTATGATTTCTTCATCCATACTCCAGAAGTCTGCCAATGGCTTCTGGAGCAAGGATGATGAAAAACCCCACCCTGTTACAATGTTTTCACTGGTACTACCCTGCTGGCGGTGAATTGTGGCGAGAGGTCACGGCGTTAGCTCCCAATCTTAACGAAATCGGCATCAACATGATCTGGCTGCCGCCCGCCTGTAAAGGGGCATCCGGCGGGTATTCTGTCGGCTATGACACCTATGACCTGTTCGACCTTGGCGAGTTTGACCAGAAAGGCAGTATCGCCACGAAATACGGCGACAAAGCACAGCTGCTGGAGGCCATTGATGCCCTCAAGAGCAACGACATTGCCGTGCTGCTGGACGTGGTGGTCAACCACAAAATGGGCGCCGATGAAAAAGAGCCCGTGCGCGTTCAGCGCGTGAACGAGCAGGACCGCACGCAAATCGATGACGAGGTCATCGAGTGTGAAGCCTGGACCCGCTACACCTTCCCTGCCCGCGCCGGGCAGTATTCGCAGTTTATCTGGGACTACAAATGCTTCAGCGGCGTCGACCACATTGAAAACCCCGATGAAGACGGCATCTTTAAAATCGTCAACGACTACACCGGCGAAGGCTGGAACGATCAGGTTGATGATGAGATGGGTAACTTCGATTATCTGATGGGCGAAAATATCGACTTTCGCAATCACGCCGTGACCGAGGAGATCAAATACTGGGCCCGCTGGGTCATGGAACAGACGGGCTGCGACGGTTTTCGTCTGGACGCCGTCAAGCATATTCCCGCCTGGTTTTACAAAGAGTGGATTGAGCACGTCCAGGAAGTGGCCGACCAGCCGCTGTTTATCGTGGCGGAGTACTGGTCCCATGAGGTAGATAAACTTCAGGCCTATATTGACCAGGTCGCAGGCAAAACCATGCTGTTTGATGCCCCCCTGCAGATGAAATTCCACGAGGCGTCACGTCAGGGTCGGGATTACGACATGAGCCAAATCTTCACCGGTACCCTGGTAGAAGCCGATCCGTTTCATGCGGTCACCCTCGTCGCGAACCACGATACTCAGCCTTTGCAGGCGCTGGAAGCGCCGGTCGAAGCCTGGTTTAAGCCGCTGGCCTACGCGCTGATCCTGCTGCGGGAAAATGGCGTGCCGAGCGTCTTTTATCCGGATCTCTTCGGCGCCAGCTATGACGACGCGGGAGGTGACGGTGAAACGTACCATATTGATATGCCGGTCATTGAGCAGCTTCACGAGCTGATCCTCGCGCGCCAGCGTTTTGCCCACGGCGTGCAAACGCTGTTTTTCGACCATCCAAACTGCATCGCCTTCAGCCGCAGCGGTACGGAAGACGATCCCGGCTGCGTTGTGGTGATGTCGAACGGGGACGATGGTGAAAAAGTAATTTGTCTTGGAGAAAACTACGGCAACAAAACGTGGCGGGATTTTCTCGGCAATCGCGAAGAAACCATCACCACGGCGGCGGATGGCGAAGGGACGTTTACATGCAAAGGCGGAAGCGTGAGCGTGTGGGTAATAGAGGAAGCGCTGTAGAACGGGAAACGTGCGGCCTGATGCCCTCACCCCGTCCCTCTCCCACAGGGAGAGGGCGCAAACACCAAAAACGGCAACGATGTTGCCGTTTTGCTTTTACCCTTAGGGCAGCTTACTCTCCAGCGGATTCTTGCTCAGGTAATCGGCACACTCAACCGTTGGGCGATCGACCTTCTGCAGCTCCAGCCCGTCGTACTCAAGCGTCGAGCCATCGCGCTCCAGCGGATAGATATCCAGCTTACGCGTCACGTTGTAATAACTGTCTGAACGCAGCATGATTTTACCCGGCACGGCAATCACGCGCTGCCATTGACGGCAGTCCAGCGTATCGCCCTCCTCCGTCACCACCAGCGTGGCAATCGCCTTCGGACTGACCATGTTGCTCTGCGGCCCTTTCGACTGCCAGTATCCCGCCAGCTGCGCCGGGACAGGGTGCTTGATCACGTCTTTATAATTATCGACCTGAACGCACCCGGTCAGTGCCAGCAGCGCGCCAGCAATTGCTATTTTTTTCATCATCTTTCCTGCATTCGAAGAAAAAAATATTGTGGCATTAAAGCGCTGCGGCTGCCAGCGGAGATCGACAGGTCTTAAACCTGCATCCCCATCACTTCCTGATAGGCCGACACCAGCTTATTACGCACCTGGATCCCCATCTGCAGGGAAACCGAGGCTTTTTGCAAATCGGTCATCACATCATTCAACGCCACGCCCGGCTCGCCGAGGGTGAACTTTTCGGCCTGAGTGCGCGCTGCGGTCTGGGTATCACTGATACGGTCAAGAGCGGCATGCAGTTGCCCTGCGAAGCTGATGCTCGGCTGCTGATCTGCCACATTCTGATTACGGGCCGTCATTGCCGTTGCCTGCAGCTGACTGATTACCCCTTCAATGCCCTGTATAGCCATGACTCTCCCCTGGATGGTTTTTTACGCGGTCAAGACTAACAGCTTGTCAATAAGATAATGGCGGTAAATAGCATGAAAAAACCAGGTTATTTGACGCATAGAAAATCACGAATCATCAAATAATGGCAGGGCCATCAATATGGAACTTTTGTCGTGTTTGCCGACCCGGGAGTCAGTTTTGTTTCTCTACACGAATAACGTAAACCACCAGGATTTAAGAGGTGCGCAATGAGTGCAACAGCATCGACAGCGCCGCAGAATAAATCACTCGAGTGGATGAACCGCCTTCGCGCGAATCCTAAAATCCCGTTGATCGTGGCAGGCGCTGCCGCAATTGCGATCCTTGTAGCGATGGTCCTGTGGGCGAAAAGCCCTGATTACCGGACGCTCTACAGCAATCTTTCCGATCAGGATGGCGGCGCCATCGTCACCCAGCTTACCCAGATGAACATCCCTTATCGCTTTGCCGATAATGGCGGTGCGCTTGAGGTACCGGCAGATAAGGTGCACGAACTGCGTCTGCGTCTGGCTCAGCAGGGGCTGCCGAAAGGCGGCGCGGTGGGCTTTGAGCTGCTGGATCAGGAAAAATTCGGTATCAGCCAGTTCAGCGAGCAGGTGAACTACCAGCGTGCGCTGGAAGGTGAACTGGCCCGCACCATTGAAACATTAGGCCCGGTGAAGAGTGCCCGCGTGCATCTGGCGATGCCTAAGCCTTCCTTATTCGTCCGCGAACAGAAATCACCTTCGGCTTCCGTTACCGTGAACCTCGAACCCGGCCGCGCGCTGGACGAAGGGCAAATCAGCGCGGTGACGCACCTCGTCTCCAGCGCCGTGGCCGGTCTGCCGCCGGGTAACGTGACGCTGGTTGACCAGAGCGGTCACCTGCTGACGCAATCCAATACCGCCGGTCGCGATCTGAATGACGCACAGCTGAAATATGCCGCCGATGTCGAAAGCCGTCTCCAGCGTCGTATCGAAGCGATCCTGGGCCCGGTAGTGGGCAACAGCAACGTGCACGCGCAGGTAACCGCCCAGATCGACTTCGCGAATAAAGAACAAACTGAAGAACAATACAGCCCGAACGGCGATGCGGCTCAGGCGGTGATGCGTTCGCGCCAGATCAATACCAGCGAGCAGATTGGCGGTGCAAACCCGGGCGGCGTGCCGGGCGCGCTGTCTAACCAGCCTGCCCCGGCTAACGCGGCGCCGATCTCTACGCCGCCGGCCAATCAGCAGAACGGTCAGCAGACTAACCAGCAGACCACCTCAACGGCGAATAACAGCGGCCCACGAAACACCAGCCGTAATGAAACCACGAACTACGAAGTGGATAGAACGATTCGCCACACTAAACTGAACGTGGGCGATATTCAGCGTCTCTCTGTTGCGGTGGTGGTGAACTACAAAACGCTGGCGGATGGCAAACCGTTGCCGTTGACCGCCGAGCAGATGAAGCAGATTGAAAACCTGACCCGCGAAGCGATGGGTTACTCCGAGAAGCGCGGCGATACCCTCAACGTGGTGAACTCACCGTTCAACTCGGTTGATGAGACCGGCGGTGAACTGCCGTTCTGGCAACAGCAGGCGTTTATCGATCAGCTGATGTCCGCAGGACGCTGGCTGCTGGTGCTGATTGTCGCGTGGCTGCTGTGGCGTAAGGGCGTTCGTCCGCAGCTCCAGCGCCGTGCTGAAGCCGAAAAAGCGGCTCGCGAGCAGATGAATGCGCGCCAGGAAACGGAAGAAGCGGTTGAAGTGCGCCTCAGCAAAGATGAACAGATGCAGCAGCGTCGTGCTAACCAGCGCATGGGCGCTGAGGTCATGAGCCAGCGCATTCGCGAAATGTCAGATAACGATCCGCGCGTCGTGGCGCTGGTCATCCGCCAGTGGATGGGTAACGAACATGAGTAATACGCTTACGGGCACCGATAAAAGCGTCATCCTGCTGATGACCATTGGCGAAGATCGCGCGGCAGAGGTGTTTAAACACCTCTCCCAGCGAGAAGTGCAAATTCTCAGTGCGGCCATGGCCAACGTGCGTCAGATCTCCAACAAGCAGCTGACCGAAGTGCTGGCAGAGTTTGAACAGGAAGCCGAACAGTTTGCCGCGCTGAACGTCAACGCCAACGACTACCTCCGTTCCGTGCTGGTCAAGGCGCTGGGCGAAGAGCGTGCCTCCAGCCTGCTGGAAGACATTCTGGAAACCCGCGATACCGCAAGCGGTATCGAAACGCTCAACTTTATGGAACCGCAGAGTGCCGCCGACCTTATTCGCGACGAGCACCCGCAGATTATTGCCACCATCCTTGTCCACCTCAAACGTGGTCAGGCGGCCGATATTCTGGCGCTGTTCGAAGAGCGTCTGCGTCACGATGTGATGCTGCGTATCGCCACCTTCGGCGGCGTCCAGCCGGCCGCGCTGGCGGAGCTGACCGAGGTGCTGAACAACCTGCTCGACGGTCAGAACCTCAAGCGCAGCAAAATGGGCGGCGTGAGAACGGCGGCGGAAATCATCAACCTGATGAAAACGCAGCAGGAAGAGGCCGTCATTACGGCGGTTCGCGAATTCGACGGCGAGCTGGCACAGAAAATCATCGACGAGATGTTCCTGTTCGAAAACCTTGTCGAAGTGGACGATCGCAGCATCCAGCGCCTGCTCCAGGAAGTGGATTCCGAATCGCTGCTTATCGCCCTCAAAGGCGCCGAGCAGCCGCTGCGCGAGAAGTTCCTGCGCAACATGTCTCAGCGTGCGGCCGATATCCTGCGCGACGACCTTGCCAACCGCGGCCCGGTTCGTCTGTCTCAGGTGGAAAACGAACAGAAAGCCATTCTGCTTATTGTTCGTCGTCTGGCGGAAACCGGCGAGATGGTGATTGGCAGCGGAGACGACACCTATGTCTAATGAGCTGCCGTGGAAACGCTGGACGCCGGACGATCTGGCTCCTCCCCTCTCCGAGTTCACGCCAGCCGTGATACCGACCGAGGAGCTTGACCCGGACGTCGAGCAGCCCGAGCTGAGCGAAGAAGAGCAGCAAGCTCAAATGCTGGCTCAGCTGCAAATGCAGGCGCACGAGCAGGGTTACAATGCCGGTCTGAACGAAGGCCGGCAGAAAGGCCACGAGCAGGGATATCAGGAAGGTCTGGCGAAAGGGTTAGAGCATGGTATCGATCAGGCGCGCCAGCAGCAGGCGCCGATCCATGCCCGCATGCAGCAGCTGGTCAGCGAGTTCCAGCACACTCTTGACGCGCTGGACAGCGTGATTGCCTCACGACTGATGCAGATGGCGCTGGAAGCCGCGCGTCAGGTGATCGGCCAGACGCCCGTGGTGGATAACACCGCACTTATCAAACAAATTCAGGGTCTGCTTCAGCAGGAGCCGCTGTTCAGCGGGAAACCTCAGCTGCGCGTCCATCCGGACGATCTACAGCGCGTGGAAGAGAGCCTGGGCGCGACGCTGAACCTGCACGGCTGGCGTCTGCGCGGCGACCCGTCGTTACATCACGGCGGCTGCAAAGTCTCTGCCGATGAAGGCGACCTGGATGCCAGCGTTGCTACCCGCTGGCAGGAACTGTGCCGCCTGGCGGCACCGGGAGTCGTCTGATGACCGCTCGCCTCACCCGCTGGCTCACCACGCTCGACAACTTTGAGACGAAGATGGCGCAACTGCCATCTGTTCGTCGTTATGGGCGACTCACGCGCGCCACCGGGCTGGTTCTCGAAGCCACCGGCCTGCAGCTGCCGCTGGGTGCGACCTGCGTGATTGAGCGTCAGGATGGTCTGGAAACGCGTGAAGTTGAAAGCGAAGTGGTCGGGTTTAACGGCCAGCGCCTGTTCCTGATGCCGCTTGAAGAGGTGGAAGGCATTCTGCCCGGCGCGCGCGTCTATGCCAAAAACATTTCTGGCGATGGGCTGCAAAGTGGGAAACAGCTGCCGCTTGGCCCTGCCCTGCTGGGCCGCGTGCTGGACGGCAGCGGTAAACCGCTCGACGGCCTGCCCTCCCCGGACACCACCGAAACCGGTGCGCTGATCACCCAACCGTTCAACCCCCTGCAGCGTACCCCTATCGAGCATGTGCTTGACACCGGCGTGCGCCCGATTAACGCCCTGCTCACCGTGGGACGTGGACAACGTATGGGCCTGTTCGCCGGGTCTGGCGTGGGTAAATCCGTTCTGCTCGGCATGATGGCGCGCTATACCCAGGCCGATGTGATCGTCGTGGGGCTGATTGGCGAACGTGGTCGTGAAGTAAAAGACTTTATTGAAAACATTCTGGGTGCGGAAGGCCGTGCCCGCTCGGTGGTAATTGCCGCGCCGGCGGACGTGTCGCCCCTGCTGCGTATGCAGGGTGCCGCGTACGCCACCCGCATCGCCGAAGATTTTCGTGACCGCGGCAAGCACGTGCTGCTGATCATGGATTCCCTGACCCGTTACGCGATGGCGCAGCGTGAAATCGCGCTGGCCATCGGTGAGCCACCGGCGACCAAAGGCTACCCGCCTTCGGTCTTCGCCAAACTTCCTGCGCTGGTGGAACGCGCGGGGAACGGTATCAGCGGCGGCGGCTCCATCACCGCGTTCTACACGGTACTGACGGAAGGCGATGATCAGCAGGACCCGATTGCCGACTCCGCGCGCGCGATCCTTGACGGTCATATTGTGCTGTCGCGTCGTCTGGCCGAAGCCGGGCACTACCCGGCCATCGATATTGAAGCCTCTATCAGCCGCGCAATGACGGCGCTGATAACCGAGAAGCACTACGCCCGCGTGCGTAACTTCAAACAACTGCTTTCCAGCTTCCAGCGCAACCGCGATCTGGTCAGCGTGGGGGCGTATGCCAAAGGCAGCGACCCGATGCTCGACAAGGCGATTAACCTGTGGCCGCAGCTGGAGGCATTTTTGCAACAAGGCATTTTTGAACGCGCCGACTGGGAAGATTCAATTCAGGCACTGGAGCTGATTTTCCCGCAGGTGTAACACAGGTGGAGGGCGAAGGTCATGGCGCAAAACAGCGCGTTATCAACGCTGAAAGATCTGGCTGAAAAAGAAGTTGATGATGCCGCATTGCAGCTTGGCGCAATGCGACGCGGGTGCCAGCAGGCTGAAGAACAGTTGAAGATGTTAATCGACTATCAGCATGAATATCGCACCAACCTCAATACCGATATGACACAGGGCATTGGAAGCCAGCGCTGGATTAACTATCAGCAGTTTATCCAGACGCTGGAGAAGGCGATAGATCAGCATCGCCAGCAGCTTAACCAGTGGACCCAGAAAGTCGATACCGCGCTGAATTTCTGGCGCGAGAAGAAGCAGCGGCTGCAGGCCTGGCAGACTTTACAGGACCGACAGATCGCGGCAACGACCCTGGCGGAAAACCGTCTGGATCAGAAGAAAATGGATGAGTTTGCCCAGCGCGCATCAATGAGGAAACCGGAATGATCACACTGCAACAACTGCTGATGAGCGACAGCGACCTGTCAGGCGGCACGCAAACAGGGAAAGGCACCGACGGTGCTCAGGACTTTCTCTCTCTGCTGGCGGGCGCCCTGTCGGACGCAACGGGCAAGGGCAAAGATGCGCCGCTGACCCTGGCTGACCTGAAAGCCGCCGGCAGTAAACTGTCAAAAGTGGCCCAGGACGCAAAAGGTGATACCACCCTGCAGGCCAAAATTGCCGACCTGCTCTCGCGCCAGACGGCGCTGAATGGCGATGAAACGTCGCCCGTCACGTCGCTTGATACGCTGGTTTCCGGGCTGGTGCCGCTGTCTAAGGGCGACGCGCTGAAGACGCTCAATGCGGCGAACAGCAAAGATGACGGTAAAAGCGAGCTGAGCGAAGAAGAACTGGCCGGATTAAGCGCCCTGATGGCGATGCTGCCTCACCAGCAAACTACCGCCTCTCGCGCGGCAGGCAGTGAGGGCGTTTCCGCCACCTCAACGCTGAGTTCCGCGACGCTTTCGCACAACGGCGTGGGCCAGCCGTCCCTGAACGCGTCCGCGGGAAGCCACGATAAAGCGCAGAGTTCTACGCCTTATCAGAGCCAGGCGAAAACCAACGAACCCGCTCTGTCGGGCAACGTGCCTGCTACACCGGCCGTGGCCGCGGCAGCAGAGAAGCAGGAGCTCGCCAGTTCGTCCTCCTCATCATCACCAACGGCCACCCTGGCACCGATTATGTCCAGCCATGCGACCAGCCAGACGGCCGCTACCGTTGCCACCGCGCCGGTGTTAAGCCAGCCTCTGGGAACCCACGAGTGGCAGCAGTCTCTGAGCCAGCACATCACCCTGTTCACTAAGCAGGGCCAGCAGACGGCAGAGCTGCGCCTGCACCCGGAAGATCTGGGTCAGGTGCAAATTTCGCTTAAGCTGGATGATAACCAGGCGCAGTTACAGATGGTTTCTGCGCACAGCCATGTCCGTGCGGCGCTGGAAGCCGCGCTGCCGGTACTGCGGACCTCACTGGCGGAAAACGGCATTCAGCTTGCACAGAGTAGCGTCAGCAGCGAGAGCTTCGCCGGGCAGCAGCAGTCCTCATCCCAGCAGCAGCACCAGGCTTCGCGTTCCGGCAACACCGGCGGTTTTAATGAAGAAAGCGATGAGTTGCTGCCTGTTCCTTCCGCCCTGCAGTCCGCAGCGCGCGGTAACAGTGCCGTAGACATCTTCGCCTAAACGCCAGAGGTAGCGTGATTATCCCCGTCTTTTCCACGCTTTGACGACAGCAGGACACGGGATAATCACCTTATTAAGCTGTACCGAAACAGGAAGCTCGTATCAGATGACTGACTCCGCTATCACCAAAAAAAGTAAGCGTTCCATCTGGATCCCGCTGCTGGTGTTGATCACGCTCGCCGCCTGCGCTACCGCGGGCTATAGTTACTGGCGTATGCAGCAGGAACCGACCACCGCTGCGGCCAAAGCTGAAGCACCTCCTCCGCCGGCTCCAGTGTTTTTCCCGCTGGATACCTTCACCGTCAATCTCGGTGATGCGGATCGCGTGCTTTACGTTGGTATTACGCTGCGCCTGAAAGATGAAGCCACCCGTTCACGTCTGAACGATTACCTTCCTGAAGTGCGTAGCCGTCTGTTGCTGCTGTTCTCTCGTCAGGACGCTTCGGCGCTGGCCACCGATGTGGGTAAGCAAAAGCTGGTCGACGCTATTAAACAAACGCTGGCGACCCCGCTGGTAAACGGCCAACCTAAGCAGGAAGTCACTGACGTTCTGTATACAGCATTCATTCTGCGGTAACGACATGGGCGACAGTATTCTTTCTCAGGCAGAAATCGATGCGCTGCTCAACGGCGACAGCGATAAAAGTGATGATCCGCAACCGGGCATTGGCGGCGATAGCGATATTCGTCCCTATGACCCGAATACCCAGCGTCGCGTGGTACGTGAACGTCTGCAGGCGCTGGAGATCATTAACGAACGTTTTGCACGTCAGTTCCGTATGGGGCTGTTTAACCTGCTGCGTCGTAGCCCGGATATTACGGTCGGTGCGATCCGCATTCAGCCGTACCATGAGTTTGCCCGCAACCTGCCGGTGCCAACCAACCTTAACCTGATTCATCTGAAGCCGCTGCGCGGCACCGGTCTGGTGGTGTTTTCGCCAAGCCTGGTGTTCATCGCGGTGGATAACCTGTTCGGCGGCGACGGGCGTTTCCCGACCAAAGTAGAAGGTCGTGAATTCACCCACACCGAACAGCGCGTTATTAACCGCATGCTGAAGCTGGCGCTGGAATCATACAGCGACGCGTGGAAAGCGATTAACCCGCTGGAAGTGGAGTACGTCCGTTCTGAGATGCAGGTGAAATTTACCAATATCACCACCTCCCCGAACGATATCGTTGTTAACACGCCGTTCCACGTTGAGATCGGTAACCTGACCGGCGAGTTCAACATCTGCCTGCCGTTCAGCATGATCGAACCGCTGCGCGAGCTGCTGGTTAACCCGCCGCTGGAGAACTCCCGCAACGAAGACCAGAACTGGCGTGAAAACCTGGTCCGCCAGGTCCAGCATTCGCAGCTTGAACTGGTGGCGAGCTTCGCCGATATCCCGCTGCGGTTATCTCAGATCCTGAAATTACAACCCGGCGATGTTTTGCCGATAGAAAAACCCGACCGCATTATTGCCCATGTGGATGGTGTCCCCGTGCTGACAAGCCAGTACGGCACGATTAACGGTCAGTATGCGTTACGCGTTGAGCACTTGATCAACCCGATTTTGAATTCGCTGAATGAGGAACAGCCCAAATGAGTGACATGAACAATCCGTCCGATGAAAACAGCGGAGCACTGGACGATCTGTGGGCTGACGCGTTAAACGAGCAAAAAGCGACCCCGGCCAAAAGCGCAGCGGATGCCGTATTCCAGCAGCTCGGCGGCGGTGACGTCAGCGGCACGCTGCAGGACATCGACCTGATCATGGACATCCCGGTTAAGCTGACCGTTGAGCTGGGACGCACCCGTATGACCATTAAAGAGCTGCTGCGCCTGACGCAGGGTTCCGTGGTGGCCCTTGACGGTCTGGCCGGTGAGCCGCTGGATATCCTGATCAACGGCTATCTGATTGCCCAGGGTGAAGTCGTAGTGGTTGCCGATAAATACGGCGTACGCATCACCGACATCATTACCCCGTCTGAACGTATGCGTCGTCTGAGCCGTTAAGCATGAAAACCCAGGCAACAATATCACAGCCTTCTGCCGTTCCCGGCTCACCTCTGCTCCAGGTGAGCGGGGCGTTGTTCGGTATTATTGCCTTTATTCTTATCGCCGCCTGGCTGGCAAAACGCTTTGGCCTGGCAGGTAAAACCGCCGGTGCCCGCGGCCTGAAGGTCAGCGCCAGCACCACCCTGGGTCCACGCGAACGCGTGGTCATCGTCGAGGTGGACGATGCGCGTCTGGTTCTGGGCGTAACGGCCTCAAACATCAGCGTATTACACAAGCTGCCGCCCGCCCCTGTTGTGGTGGACGAGCGCGCAGAGGCCCCTGCGGATTTTCAGTCCGTCATGAAGAGTTTGCTTAAGCGTTCCGGGAGATCCTGATGCGCCGTTTGTTATCCCTGACGCTTGCGGGCGTTGCCCTGTTTGCTCCCGCGGTCTATGCACAGCTGCCCGGTCTGGTCTCAACCCCTCTCGCGGGCGGTGGGCAAAGCTGGTCACTTCCCGTTCAGACGCTGGTGTTCATCACCTCGCTGACGTTTATTCCGGCCATCCTGCTGATGATGACCAGCTTCACCCGCATCATCATCGTTTTCGGTCTGCTGCGAAACGCGCTGGGCACCCCTTCCGCTCCGCCAAACCAGGTTCTGCTCGGGCTGGCGCTGTTTTTGACCTTTTTCATTATGTCGCCGGTGATCGATAAGATTTATACCGACGCCTATCAGCCGTTCAGCGAAGACAAAATCTCCATGCAGGAGGCGCTCGATAAAGGCGCACAGCCGCTGCGGGAATTTATGCTGCGCCAGACGCGCGAAGCCGACCTGGCCCTTTTCGCCCGCCTGTCCAACACCGGTGAGCTGCAAGGACCGGAAGCGGTGCCAATGCGTATTCTGCTGCCCGCCTATGTCACCAGCGAGCTGAAAACCGCGTTCCAGATTGGCTTTACCATTTTTATTCCGTTCCTGATTATCGATCTCGTGATCGCCAGCGTCCTGATGGCGCTCGGGATGATGATGGTGCCGCCCGCGACCATTGCCCTGCCGTTTAAGATCATGCTCTTTGTACTGGTCGACGGCTGGCAGCTGCTGGTCAGCTCGCTGGCGCAGAGTTTCTACAGTTAAGGAACGGCAATGACACCCGAATCGGTCATGATGATGGGCACGGAGGCGATGAAAATCGCGATTGCCGTTGCCGCGCCGCTGCTGCTTGTCGCGCTGGTTACCGGTCTGATTATCAGTATTCTGCAGGCCGCCACCCAGATAAACGAAATGACGCTGTCATTCATCCCGAAAATCATCGCCGTGTTCGTGGCGATCATCGTAGCCGGGCCGTGGATGCTGAACCTGTTGCTGGACTATATGCGCAACCTGTTTACCAACCTGCCGTACATCATCGGCTGACCTGACGATGCTGCACTTCACCAGCGACCAGTGGGTTCAGTGGCTCGGCGTCTACTTCTGGCCGATGCTGCGCATCATGGCGCTGATCTCCACCGCCCCCATTCTCAGCGAGAAATCGATACCCAAGCGCGTCAAGGTGGGGCTGGGGATTATCATCTCCATTATCGTCGCGCCCTCTCTGCCCCCCGTGGATATTCCGATCTTCTCGGCGAACGCGGTGTGGGTGGCCTTGCAGCAGGTTATGATTGGCGTCGCCGTCGGCTTTACCATGCAGCTGGCCTTTGCCGCCGTGCGTACCGCGGGGGAACTGATTGGCCTGCAGATGGGATTATCTTTTGCCACGTTTGTCGATCCCGGCAGTCATCTCAACATGCCCGTTCTGGCGCGCATTATCGATCTGCTCGCCATGCTGCTGTTCCTGTCGTTCAACGGCCATCTGTGGCTAATCTCCATGCTGGTGGACACGTTCCATACCCTGCCGATTGGCGAAAACCCGGTGAACAGCAACGCTTTCCTGGCGCTCACCCGAGCGGCGGGGCTGATCTTCCTGAACGGGCTGATGCTGGCGTTACCCATCATCACCCTGCTGCTGACCGTCAACCTGGCTTTAGGTTTACTCAACCGAATGGCGCCGCAGCTTTCGGTGTTTGTCATTGGTTTTCCGCTGACGCTGACGGTCGGAATTTTATTAATGTCATTACTGATGCCACTGATCGCTCCCTTCTGTGAACATTTATTCGGCGAGATATTCAACCTGTTAGCGGATATTGTCAGCGAGCTGCCACGTAAATAATAGCCCTCACTGTTGCTATTGTCTTTCTGAGGATATTCCTAAAATAAAATGCGAAAAACATCTTCCAGGATATATCTGACGCGGTTTAATTGTTTCTAACCACCTCACAATACTTAATATTTACTTTACTTTAAGAAGATTCCTGGCAAATTATACGTAACTTTACGGGATAGTGAGTCCGCCTGAAAGTCTTTGTCATGCTCACAGGTTTATTATTTTTTTCCATCCCGTATGGCTGTTTTGAGCTCTCAGGCAGATGGTGAATTATCGTTACGCATTGAGTGAGGGTATGCCATGTCAACGATCATTATGGATTTATGCAGCTACACCCGGCTAGGGTTAACCGGGTACCTGGCAAGCAGAGGGGTAAGAAAGAGAGACATCAACGATGCACACACCGTTGACGAACTCGCAGCCGCTTGTGACGAACTAAAACCAGGCGTGGTGTTTATTAATGAGGACTGTTTCATTCACGATCCAGCCAACAGTCAGCACATTAAGCAAATCATTAATCAGCATCCAAAAACCCTGTTTATTGTTTTTATGGCGATCGCGAATATCCATTTCGATGAGTATTTGTTGGTCCGTAAAAATTTATTGATCAGTTCTAAATCGATTAAACCCGAGTCGCTGGATGACATTTTGGGTGATTATTTGAATAAAGAAGTTAAAAATGTAGGAGCGGTTAACTTACCCACCCTATCATTAAGCAGGACTGAATCAAGTATGCTGCGAATGTGGATGGCGGGACAAGGAACTATTCAGATCTCCGACCAGATGAATATTAAAGCGAAAACCGTTTCGTCACACAAAGGAAATATTAAACGGAAAATTAAAACGCATAATAAGCAAGTGATCTACCATGTGGTACGCCTGACCGATAATGTGACGAACGGGATTTTCGTTAACATGCGTTAGTCGCTTAAGACCCTGTGCACCCTACCTTTGATCTCTGGCCTGGCCAGAGATTTTTGCTTCTGCAGAGGATGTCGGGCCGCGATGCGCTACCCGACGCCATGTTAGTCTGCTTTCTCAACAAAGATACCGTCAGGATGCCCCAGTTCGTTAAAAAACCAAATGCCGAGCGGGTAATCTTCCAGTGATACCAGGTACATTGTCCCTTCACTAAACTCTTCAATTGCCAGCACCACACCCGGGCGGCGCGGCCCACCGTCCGTTTTAACGGTTACCCGATCGTTGACCTTCATACATTCCTCCTCTGGTTTTGAGCCAGTGTAGAACAAAACGCAAAAACACACATCGCCGCCCGGCGTGAATGGCGTTTTTATACACAGGCTATACTTAACTTTGGACACGTTTGCAGGTTGAAAGAGGAGTCCCGCAATGAAGACAGATAAAGAGTACAGCGACACCATCAAGCGCGAAGTCGAGGTGGATGTCGATGCCCTGTTGGCTGCCATCAATGAGATCAGTGAGTCAGAAGTCCGCCGGTCGGACGACAATTCGGACCGCGTCATTGTCAACGGAAGGGATTATCACACCTATCGTGAGCTGGCGGAGGCCTTCGAGCTCGATATTCACGACTTTAGCGTGTCTGAAGCCAATCGTTAGGGCGAAAAAAATCCCGGTCATGGGGATGACCGGGATCAAAACTTGCTTATGCAAGAAGCACTTGAAAATTCGTTACACCAGGAAATCTGATGTACAAGCCACACTATCCCCAACGAATTTGTCTGACAAGCATATATTCTTATGATGAATATAATATTTTTAACATAATGCTTTTCGCTATGAGCAATAACGTACGCCGAATGCGGGTTTGCCAGGGAATACTCTCATTTCTCCTGTTAACAATTCGGTTATTTTTTAGGAATTTTCTTAGATAAGGACGCAGCCGTTACCGGGAGCCACTATGCCTTCACTGCGGGATAACTTGCTGATTTTTTCTGACCTGGACGGCTCGTTGCTGGATATTCATACCTATGAGTGGCAACCCGCCATGCCCTGGCTGGACAAACTGCTGGATAATCAGATTCCGGTCATTCTCTGCAGCAGCAAGACCGCGGCAGAGATGCTGGATATCCAGCAGGATCTTGGGCTTGAAGGCTTGCCTTTTATTGCCGAGAACGGCGCGGTGATTCAGCCTGACGTGCGCTGGGATAAGGTTCAGCGCCAGACCAGAGGGATGACGCACCGGGATATTCGTCCTCGGATCGAGCAGATTCGTCTGCAGACGGGCTTTAAATTCACCACCTTTGACGATGTGGATGAGCACGTTATCAGCGAGTGGACCGGGCTGACGCGCTACCGTTCGTCGCTTGCCCGCAAGCATGAAGCGTCCGTCACGCTCATCTGGCGCGATACCGACGAGAAAATGGTTCAGTTTGAAGAGGAACTGGCGAATATCGGCCTGAAATGCCTGCAGGGTGCGCGGTTCTGGCATATTCTGGACGCCCGCTGCGGCAAAGACGTAGCGGTGAACTGGCTGATTGAACAGTATGGCGAGCAGGACGAGATCGAGCCCACCACGCTGGGGCTCGGCGACGGTCCTAACGATGCGCCGCTGCTCGACAGCGTTGACTTCGCGGTGGTCATCAAGGGGATTAACCGCCAGGGCATCACGCTACGGGATGATAACCCTGCCCGCGTTTATCACACCCAGCAGCCCGGCCCGGCAGGCTGGCGGGAGGGGCTGGATCACTTCCTGTCCTGATCTCGCCACATGACCCGGTTACGCCCGCTCTGCTTGGCCTCATAGAGCCGGACGTCCGCCACGGACTGCAGCTGCTCAAAATCGTAGTTACCCGCTTCATCCGCGCTGCTGACCCCCAGCGACGCGCTGATGCGCAGGGTCGTGCTCTTCTTCACCAGGATCTCCTTACTGTTGATTCGGCAACGAATGCGATCCGCGACGCCTCTCGCCTCCTCCAGACCAATCCCCGGCAGGACGACGCAAAACTCTTCCCCGCCCACACGCCCTGCCACATCATTCTTGCGTAACGCGCTGGCAATCAGTCCTGCCGTGTGGGAGAGCACCTTATCACCGGCCTGATGGCCGAAGCGGTCGTTGATGTTTTTAAAATGGTCGAGATCGATCTGAATCACCGAGAACGGCAGCGACTGCTGGCGACAGGTTTCTGCCAGCATTTTTGCGCGGTCGAACAGCGCGCCGCGATTATTCAGTCGCGTAAGCGGATCGTGCCAGGCCTGCCACTGGAGGGAGTGCTGAAGCGTATACATGTTACTCACCATCCGGCGGATCACCAGCCACGAGATCAACAGCATGGCGGTAAAGAGCGCCCACAGCAGCGCCAGTACGATACTGATGCTACCGAAGTCGTCCTGTACCCCTTCATGCAGAGTGTGGATCCGCAGGACGACGCCATCGAAGTGATCGAGCCGCTCCCAGGTAATAAACCGGCTCCCGAGGCGGATACCGCCGCCGGTATCATGCTCAATCGCCTGGGCAATCTGCGCCGCTTCGCGTTCGTCAAAATGGTTAACCGGGCTTCCCGCGTGGGCTGAGGTGGCGATCATATTTAGCCGGGTATCGTACAGCTGATACTCTCCCTCCGTTCGATCTTCCGTCGCATCGGCCAGCAGACGCTGCATCGTGCTCAATGTAAAGTCCATCGCCACGACGCCGTACCAGTAACGATCGAAATAGATGGGGACGCTGGCGGTGATCGTTCGTTCATCCCCGGTCCAGGATGAAGGCGTGGAGATAAACCAGCGCACGGCGCGGGCGCGGTTGTTACGTTCTGACTGTTGGGTAAACCAGGACTGCGTGACCAGATTATAATAGCGGGCGGTAATATCACCCGCCCGATCCGGCGTATCCGTGGAAAGGAAAAATCCGGCGCGGGAGACGTAGATCACTCGCGCTTCCGTTTGAGCTCTCGACGACGCCAGTCTGAGCAAATAGCCCACTTCGAGCGCGGCAGAAATTTCATGGCTTATGCGTTCAGCGTCCCGATTGAGAAGCGTGGTTTTTTCGACAAAGGCGTCCGAGACCCCGTTAATGGGAAGGGTACGTTTTTTATCAACGGCAAGCTGCCAGGTGGGGAGCATGCGGACGGTATTAAAGCGTGACACCGCATCCTGTAAGACTTCAAAGGCCAGCGGCGTCTCGATTGCGTCATGCATGCCCTGGCGAAATAACAGCAGCCTGTCGATGCTGTTCTGTAACTGCCTGTCCAGAGAGCTGGCCACCGTATCCAGATGATTGCGCTGGCTGGAGATGTATGCCTCTTCCAGCACCACCACCTCACGCCAGGTAAGTAGAGTGGAAAATACCAGAACGATCAGAAAACAGAGATTAACAATCCGCCCCGGATTGCTACGCTTATGCAGCCATTGCAAAAAAGATTGTCTTACAACAAAGGTATCGCGCTGCACACACACTCCATGATCGCTACCTAACACCCAGTACTAGAGATAAAAACGCCCGGCAAAGCCGGGCGTTATGTGATTAAGCCTTGTCCCGCTTGTGCTGCCCGTCACCCGGCTGAAGCTCATCTTCACGGAATGCTTCCCGCTTGATGCTATAGCCATCGTGCCACCGGCATTCCACCATTCCGCTGGAATACCCGGTGACGATCATACGTGGGCCACCCTTTTTAGGCTTAACTTCATCACTGACCAAAAAGACCATACCTGCCTCCTGTATCAGGGTGAAACTGTTTCAATTTAGACGAGGAATGGTCTTTTTGCATCCTGCCGCGGGTAACAATTAGTGCGACGTGCCGCGAATTTTCTCAACCAGCTTCACCGCCGCGACGACGATAGCGCCAATGATAAAGCCCAGCACAAGATTCAGCAGCGTAGGCAGAATTGCCGCGATAACGGCCCCCTGCGTGGAGGAGAAATGTTCGATGGCATGGTGCAGCGGCGCAATACCGTGAACCACAATTCCGCCGCCCACGAGGAACATCGCCAGCGTGCCCACCACCGACAAACTCTTCATCAGCCAGGGCGCCAGCACCAGCAGGCTTTTGCCGATGCCTCTTGCTACCGCGCTCGACTTTTCTTCCAGCCAGTAGCCAATATCGTCCAGCTTGACGATCAGCCCCACCAGACCGTACACGCCCACGGTGACCAGAATCGCAATGCCGGAGAGGATCAGCACCTGGTTCAGAAGCGGCGCGTCAGAGACAATCCCCAGCGTAATCGCGACGATTTCCGCAGACAGGATAAAGTCGGTCCGAATGGCGCCTTTGACCTTATCACGCTCGAAGGTTTTCGGATCCTGCGCGGCCAGCGCTTCAAGACGCTGCTGGCGTACCTCCGGCGTATCGCTCTGCTTGCGCGCGCTAAAGGAGTGGAGCACCTTCTCCACGCCCTCGAAGCAGAGAAATGCCCCGCCAATCATCAGTAACGGCGTGATGGCCCAGGGAATAAACGCGCTGATCAGCAGCGCCAGCGGCACCAGGATCACCTTATTCAGGAAAGAGCCTTTCGCCACGCCCCACACCACCGGCAGTTCACGGTTTGCCCTCACCCCACTCACCTGCTGAGCGTTAAGCGATAAATCATCGCCCAGCACGCCTGCGGTTTTCTTCGCCGCCAGTTTCCCCATTACTGAAATGTCGTCCAGTAAGGTGGCAATATCATCCAGCAATGTTAATAAGCTACTTCCTGCCAAAATCTTAATCCTTCATTTTTTGGTATTTAAGTGAATAGTATGGAGCAAAAGCGCCAACCCGGAAACAGGCACCTTACGTCAACAAAAAATTCACATCTGCCAAACAATTAAAGGGCTCGCCAGCGCGATAGTTTTCGCGTTTACTATCAGCGAACTTTTTATTTCGTCGTGAGGGATTATGCGTTTCCGGCAATTGCTACCGCTCATCGGGGCACTCTTTTCGCTGTACATCATCTGGGGGTCAACCTACTTTGTCATTCGCATCGGCGTGGAGAGCTGGCCGCCGCTGATGATGGCGGGCATTCGCTTCCTCTCGGCGGGCATCCTGCTGCTTGCCTTCCTGCTGCTGCGCGGGCATAAGCTTCCCCCGCTGCGTCCGATGCTGAATGCCGCCCTGATCGGCCTGCTGCTGCTGGCTGTGGGGAACGGATTTGTGACGATTGCCGAGCACCAGAACGTACCGTCCGGGATCGCCGCCGTGGTCGTTGCCACCGTACCGCTGTTTACCCTGTGCTTCAGCCGCCTCTTTGGTATCCGCACCCGCAAGCTGGAGTGGCTGGGTATTGGGATTGGCCTTGCTGGCATCATTCTGCTGAATAGCGGCGGTAACCTGAGCGGGAATCCGTGGGGTGCAGTCATCATCCTGATTGGCTCGATGAGCTGGGCGTTTGGTTCCGTGTACGGTTCGCGTATCGAACTGCCTACCGGCATGATGGCGGGCGCAATCGAGATGCTTGCCGCCGGGATTGTACTGCTGCTCGCCTCCATGCTTACGGGAGAAAAGCTGACAACCCTGCCGCCGCTGTCGGGCTTGCTGGCGGTAGGCTACCTGGCGCTGTTCGGCTCTATCATCGCCATTAACGCCTATATGTTCCTGATCCGCAATGTCTCTCCGGCTGTCGCCACCAGCTACGCCTACGTTAACCCGGTCGTGGCAGTGCTGCTCGGGACAGGACTGGGGGGAGAAACGCTCTCTCCAGTGGAATGGATTGCATTAGGGATCATTGTGTTTGCCGTCGTGCTGGTCACGCTGGGCAAATATTTGCTGCCGGCAAAACCGGTAGTCACGCCTTGCGAGGCGGAGAAACCGTAAGCAGGTGAATGCCCTGCGTGTCGATCTGCGCGGTCTGGCCGCCGCCGCAGATCCACTCTTCAAGCCGTTCGGTCAGATCGGTATCATTCAGCTTTAATCTGCCTCTCAGCGCACACTCCCAGACAATCAGCACCCGCCAGCCCTGCTCAATAAGCGTCGAGAGGTCCCGCTTGTCGCGCTCGACGTTTTTAGCAATCTTATCCAGCCAGAAATCGGTGCGCGTCGCGGGGACTTTAAACAGGTAGCAGTCGTGATGGTGCCAGAAACAGCCGTGGGTAAAGATGATGCACTGCCAGGCGTCGATGACGAAATCCGGGCGTCCCGCCAGGGTGGGATCCTGCACGCGGAAGTCAAACCCCGCCTGCGTCAGCAGCGCGGCCAGGCGCTTTTCAATCGCAGTGTCACGCGTGCCGATGGCACGCATGTTTTTGCTGCGCGTCGCCTTATCGTGAACGTCCGTCATTGACGGCCTCACTCTGGCGGAGCGCCACCGCCTGCCTGATGCGCGAGGCCAGCAGCTTTGCGACCGCCGCAAACGCGGGAACGACCACCGAATTACCAAACTGGCGGTACGCCTGGGTATCCGAAACCGGAATCCGGAAACCGTAGCCCTGCGGCGTTTCAAAGCCCATCAGCCGGGCGCATTCCCGCGGCGTTAAGCGTCGCGGACGGTGACGCTGGTTGTGCGGATCGTCGAAATCTTTTTCACCCAGCGCTTTGTCCCAGCCTCTGTCGATCAGGATTTCCGCGCCGTCTTTGTAGTAGCGAGCAGACAGCGTGCGGGTGACGCTGTGCGGATCGTTAGGGTTTACCATCCCAAAGCCGAAGCCGTTGCCTTTCGCCTGGTGCTTCTTGGCATAGCGGTAAAGGTATTTCCACAGCACCGGGGTCAGGATAAATTTCGCGTCGACGACCGGTTCAAGAAGATCGGCCACGGTGGGACGGCGCTCGGGATACAGAGAAGGAATATCCCGCAGGGTGAAATCCCCTTTCAGATTGAGATCGCGGCGGAAGCCCACCAGCACGATACGTTCGCGATGCTGGGGCAGGAAATGTTTCCCATCAATGATTTTAGGATCGTCCGCGCCCATGTCCTCTGAATCGGCCACGTCATAACCCAGCTCATCCAGGGTTTGCATGATAATGCGGAAGGTTTTCCCGCCGTCGTGGCTTTTTAAGTTTTTGACGTTTTCCAGTACAAAAATGGCCGGACGACGGGCGTCAATAATGCGCGCCACATCAAAAAAAAGCGTTCCCTGCGTATCGCAGGCGAAACCGTGGGCGCGTCCAAGGGCATTCTTTTTGGAGACGCCCGCCAGCGAGAAGGGCTGACAAGGGAAGCCTGCCAGCAGCACGTCATGCGCCGGGATCGTCTGACGAATGTGCTCGGCGGCCTGTTCATCGCTCACGCCGCTTTTATGGCTCAGGGTCACATCGCGGATATCCGCGTTGAAATGATGCTCGTTCGGATCGCAGTACCAGTTAGCCTTGTAGGTGCGTACGGCATGTTTGTTCCACTCGCTGGTAAACACGCACTGTCCGCCGATGGCTTCAAAACCGTGCCGGATGCCGCCGATACCGGCAAAAAGATCGATAAAGCGGAAGGCATAGTTCGGGTGCGCGGCAGAAGGACGCGGAAGCAGGTTTTGCAGATAACGATACTCGCCTTCACTCAGGCGACGCCCTGCTCGCTCGCTGGTCAGCAGGCGTTTAAGGATCGCCGGGCTCCAGTGGCTCTCGCCGTGCGCCACCAGCAGGCTGGCCAGCGTTTTAGCATCATAGATATCCAACAGCTGGCGCAGTAAGGCCTGCACCGTTGCCGTTGATTTCTCAGCCTGCGCGGGCGCGGGCTCTGTCACTGATCGATTTTCCTGCATTCTTTTAACCGGAGAATAAAGACTGGAAACAGATTACCACAGTTCAGTTGCGCAAACTGCGACGGAAGTGGCTCAGCACCTGGCTATCCAGCCCGAGGCAGTCGCCGTGTAATTCGGCGCTGAGTTTCGCCATAAACTGGATCAGGAAATCGGCATTGTGACGTGCCAGTTCGCGGCCCATGTCCGTTTGCATTGTATCAGGCAAACGCAGCAGCTTGGTCTGAAAATGGTCGAGGGCAAACGCACGGTCGTCGAGGGGACGCGCATCGGCGAAGGGATCGTTAGCATCAAAAAGCGACACGCCCAGCGCGCCCGAGACGGCAAAAACGCGCGCCAGGCCGATAGCGCCTAACGCTTCCAGCCGGTCTGCATCCTGCACAATTTTGGCCTCCATGATCTGCGGCGCAATCCCGGCGCTGAAGCTGTGCGCCTCAATCGCGTGCCCGACGGCGGCAATATGCTCTGGCGGAAAGTCCGGGAAGTCGTGGCGCAGAATGTCGCTCGTCTTAAGCGCCGCGAGCCGTGACGACCGGCTGCGTTCAGGATGGTTTTTCGGCAGGCTGACAATATCGTGAAAATAGCATGCGGTCAGAATCACCAGCGGCTCGACCATGTGGTGAACCATGATTTTTTGCGCCGTCATCCAGACCCGACGAAAATGCGAAATATCATGTGCGGTATCGTCGGTGCTGTGATTCTCCTCGAGCCAGTGCTCAAATCGTTGCTGCCACCGGGCAAGTTCCATCGTCATGTCCTGTCGTCTAAAAGAGAAAGAATTATAACACAGGCAAATTAAACTAATTAAAAAATAGAAATTCGAAATACTTAATAATAATTACACCCTATAAATTCAAGCAACTAATTCACAGGAAAAATAAAGAGACTAATTGAAATATTTAGCAATATTTAAAAGGTTTTAATTACATTTGTTTTTAGAACTAAATAACACATCCTGGAATAGGATCCACCCTGTAATTGCGGAGAGCGATTACATATATTCATATAAATTATCTTTCAAGGGAATATATAATGAAAAGAAAAGTTTTGGCAATTATTGCACCTGCATTATTAATTGCAGGCATAGCAAATGCGGCTGAAGTTTACAACAGCAATGGCAATAAACTCGACCTGTACGGTAAAGTAGATGGTCTGCATTATTTCTCTGACGACACGGGATCAGATGGCGACGTAAGCTACGTTCGTCTGGGCTTCAAAGGCGAAACGCAGATCAACGACCTGCTGAGCGGCTATGGCCAGTGGGAATATAATATTCAGGCTAACAAAACAGAGAACTCAGGCAATCAGTCATGGACACGCCTTGGCTTCGCTGGTCTGAAATTTGGTGAATACGGTTCATTCGACTACGGTCGTAACTACGGCGTGGTTTACGATGTTGAAGGCTGGACCGATATGCTGCCTGAGTTCGGCGGAGATTCCTATACCTATACCGATAACTTTATGACCGGCCGTACAAACGGTGTTGCAACCTACCGTAATAATGATTTCTTTGGTCTGGCTCAGGGCCTGGATTTCGCTATTCAGTATCAAGGCAATAACGAAAGCGCCTCTAACGATCAGGAAGGTACTAACAATGGCCGTGATATCCGCAAAGAAAACGGAGACGGTTGGGGTATTTCAACCTCCTACGATTTCGGTATGGGATTCAACGCCGCCGCTGCATATGCTTCATCTGACCGTACCAACGACCAGGTTACCAAAACAACAGCCGGTGGTGACAAGGCTGACGTCTGGACTGTTGGCTTGAAATACGATGCCAACGATATCTATCTGGCAACCATGTATGCAGAAACCCGCAATATGACGCCTTACGGTGACTTCGGCGTTGCTAATAAAACTCAGAACTTTGAAGTGACAGCGCAGTATCAGTTTGATTTCGGCCTGCGCCCTGCGGTCTCTTTCCTGATGTCTAAAGGTAAGGATCTGAATTCCTTCTACGGAAGTGATAAAGATCTGGTGAAATATGCTGACGTGGGTGCGACCTATTATTTCAACAAAAATATGTCCACCTATGTTGACTACAAAATCAACCTGCTGGATGAAGATGACAATTTCTACAACGCGAATGGCATCAGCACCGATGACATCTTAGCAGTCGGTCTTGTTTATCAGTTCTAATCCCCAAAATACCAAAGGCCGCAATTGCGGCCTTTTTTATTTCTTCATTTTTATTATGGCGCTTCCTGCAGCGCCACCCGAATAAACCCGTTATTCTGCGCCAGCAGTTCATGGGCCTTCCACGCATCCAGCCCTGTGAGCACCATCAATACCGCCGTTTTACAGTGATGGTTACAGCTCTCCAGCGCGGCTTTTGCTTCAGCCCGGGAGCATCCCCCCGCTTCCATCACGATGGCGATTTGGCGTTCGGCCCATTTGGTGTTGCTTGCCTCAAGATCCACGCGCAGGTTGCTATAAACCCGTCCGGTCCGAACGGCCAGCCCTGTAGCGATCATTGAGAGGATCATTTTCTGCGCGATCCCCGCTTTGGTGTTGATATAGCCTGCGACGACATCGGCACCCAGCTCCGGAGCGATAACCATGCTCGCCAGATGCGCGGCTTCACTTTGCGCATCGCCGGTAATGATGGCCACAGGCGAACCCAGCGACCACGCATGGCGCATTGCCCCCCAGACCCACGGCGTTTTTCCGCTGACGGTCACGGCCAGCATCATATCGTGTTCACCAAACTTAATGGCCTGCAGATCGGCAACGCCGCGCTCGTAGCTCCCTTCCCCTTCTTGTGCCGTAACGGCAATCACCGGGGTTTTGCCCGGCGCATACTCATCGGTAACCTGTTGCGCAACGCGCCCAGACGGCCCCTCGCCAACGATGACCAGGCGACCGCCGTGGCTGAGCGCCGCGGCGGCGTTGTCTACCACGCGTGCAATAGTATCTAAACAGGGGGTAATAGCAGCAGAAATGAGTGCATCATCCTGGTGAATGACTTTCAGCATGTCCAGCGTGGACAATCTATCAATATTCATCGTGCTGGCGTGCCGTCTTTCCCTGACCGAACCGGTAAGCATAACGCTCATAAACAGCCTCCTTATTATGAGTACCCACACACTATAAAGTGTTTTATATAGATGACCTGCGAGGAGGGTCACGAAAAGAGGACCAAATCCACGCCTTTACATGGCTTTAAGAAAAGCGCGTCATCGGCGATAATTACCCCCTTTCTTAATCATCGCGGAGTGTTGATGAGCGATTTGCAGCCTTTCCTTCCGACGCGCAAGCGCCCCATGAAACTCAATACGCTGGTCACGCTGATGGTGTGCGCGATTATTGCCTCTGTGCTGCTGGTGGTCTTTGCGCTCTACTCCGTACAAATCACCCGGGCGACCCGTGATGATGTTAAAGATACTGCGCTCGGCATTGCCCGCACCCTCGCCGACAGCCCCGAGATACAGCGCGGCCTGATGCAGGCACCGCAGGAGAATATTATTCAGCCTATCGCCCAGGCGGTGACGAAGCGAAACGATCTGCTGTTCACCGTGGTCACCGATATGCGCGGGATCCGCTATTCACACCCGAACGAGGCGCTGCTGGGGCTGCATTTTATCGGCGATGATTTAACCCCTGCGCTGGAAGGCAAAGAGAACGTATCGGTTAACCGGGGCGCGCTCGCCGAAGCGCTGCGCGTTTTTACGCCCGTCTACGACGGCCAGCACGAGCAGATCGGCGTGGTGGTAGTCGGTATCTCCCTGAATAAGGTTGAAGAGCAGATTGCCCGCGGGCGGCTAAACGCCGTCTGGACCATTTTATTCAGTATTTTTATGAGCTCCATGGCAATTTGGGGTCTGGTGCGGGTACTGAAACGCATCCTGTTCGGGCTCGAACCTTACGAAATTTCCGCCCTGTTCGAACAGCGTCAGGCAATGCTGCAGTCGCTTCGCGAAGGGGTTCTGGCCGTCGATATTCACGGGCGCGTGACGATGATCAACCAGACCGCCAGAGAAATATTGCTTCTCCCCTCCGGCAAGCAGACCGAAAACGCCAGCGCGCCCCTGCTGGCCAGCCTGCGTGACGTCTCGAAGACGGGCGTTGCGCGCCAGGATCAGGAGATCAGCTGCAACGGTAGGCTATTGCTGTGCAACATGGTCCCCGTGAAAAGTCAGGATCGGGTGATCGGCGCCATCACCACCTTTCGTGATAAAACGGAAATCAGCCAGCTGATGCAGCGTCTGGACGGCATGGTTAACTACGTCGATGCCCTGCGCGCCCACACCCACGAGTTTATGAATAAACTGCATGTGATACTCGGCCTGCTGAATATTAAGCGCTACGACAAGCTGGAAGAGTACATTCTCCAGACGGCACATCATTACCAGACGGATATCGGTACGATACAGAGCAAGGTAAAATCCCCGGTGGTTGCCGGGTTCCTGCTGGGTAAAATCAACCGGGCGAAAGAAGCGGGCGTCACCCTGACGCTGGCGGATGAAAGCCAGATACCGGATACCGCAAGTGAAGAGCAGGTCGCGGTGCTGATCACCGCGCTGGGCAACCTCATTGAAAATGCGCTCGACGCGATGGAAGGACAGCAGGAGGGCGAGATCGGCCTGCTGCTGCATTATCAGAACGGCTGGCTCAGCTGTGAAGTCAGCGACGATGGCCCCGGCATTGATCCCACTCAGCTGGAGTCTATTTTTACAAAGGGCTTCTCAACAAAAGGTGAAAACCGCGGCGTTGGGCTGTTCCTTGCTCGCCAGCAGATTCAGAACCTTGGCGGCGATATCTCCGTCGAGTCTGAGCCCGGCGTATTTACCCAATTTTTTGTTCACATCCCCTGGGACAGCGAGAGGAAAATCGCGTGATAAATGTGTTAATTGTCGATGATGACGCCATGGTGGCCGACCTCAACCGTCTGTACGTCAACCGCGTTGAAGGCTTTACCTGCTGTGGCGTCGCCTCCACGCTAAACCAGGCCGAGGCCATCATTAATGACCCCAGCCATCCTGTCGATCTGGTGCTGCTGGATGTCTATATGCAGCAGGATAACGGGCTGGATCTGCTGCCCGTCATTCGCGCATCCGGCCGCCCAATCGACGTGATCATGATCACCTCGGCCGCCGACGCCGCCACGATCCAGACCTCCATTCACTACGGCGTGGTGGATTATTTGATCAAGCCGTTCCAGTTCCCGCGCTTTGAAGAGGCGCTGAACGGCTGGAAGGCAAAGCACAGCCTGATGGGGTCGCATCAGTATTACGAGCAGGCGGACGTCGACCGTCTGATCCACGGCGGGGCACCGGAACTGGCGGACAGCAAAAAGCTGCCGAAAGGGTTAACGCCGCAAACGCTTCGCACGATTTGCCAGTGGATTGACGCACACCCGGAGACGGAGTTTTCTACCGACGATCTGGCAAACGCGGTCAATATTTCCCGCGTGTCCTGCCGCAAATATCTGATCTGGCTGGCGCAAATCAATATTCTGTTCACCAGCATTCACTACGGCGCCACCGGGCGTCCGGTGTATCGCTACCGCCTCCAGCCGGAGCAAACGGGCCTGCTCAAGCAATACTGTCAGTAACGCGGTAGGTATCATCCAGCAGGGTAAAGCGGAAGTGGTGTGCTGAAGAGAACACCACTTCTTTTGTTTTGGTCACAAAGATCGCTTCTATGTCGGGACGCGCGCGCAGCGCAGCGCGGCCCTTCTCCACGCCCATGCCGTACATCAGCGTGGTCCAGATATCGCCGTCGATGGAATCTTTTGAAATGATGGTCACGCTGTCCAGTTCGTTATCGAGCGGGTAACCGGTGCGCGGATCGAGAATGTGGTGATAGCGTTTGCCGTCTTGTTCAAAGTAGCGCTCGTAAGTTCCCGACGTGACGACGGACAGGTTCTCTACGACCATCGTGCCGATCAGCGCATCCCCGGCGAACGGTTTTTTCAGCCCAACGCTCCAGCCCCCTTCCGGGGAGCCTAAGGTCTGAATGTTTCCGCCGAGGTTAATCAGCCCCAGCTCCGCGCCCTCTTTATGCAGGTAATCCCGCACCCTGTCGGCGATGTAGCCTTTGGCAATCGCCCCCAGATCGATCTCCATCCCCGCCCGGGTCAGAAACACGCTGCTGCTGGCCTCATCAAGGAGAACATCCTCGGGGCGGGTAATCGCCAGCAGCGAGGCGATTTCATCGGCAGGCGGAACGCTGTCCCCCTGAAAGCCAATTTTCCAGCGCTTCACCAGCGGACCGATCGCCAGGTTAAAGGCGCTGTCCTTGAGCAGGCTTGCCGCTTTTGCACAGCGGATCAGATCAAACACCGGCCGACTGACGGTGACCGGATGCTGGCCCGCCGCATGGTTGATGTCCATCACCTGCGAGCGCGCGCGGTTGACGGTGAGCAGGTCTTCATACTGTTTGATCAGGCGAAACACGCGGGACGCGAGGGCTTCGTCATGGGAGAAGAGCTTCAGGAGGATGGGAGACCCCATCAGGACGGCGGAGTAGCTGTAAACGCGATGGCTATCAGGCATGGCAGGAGTCCTCAGCTGTAGCCCCCGGCTGGCACCGCGCCGCCGGGGAAAATGCCGGATAGCGCTGCGCGTATCCGGCCTGGGAAGCAGGTGCCTTACATCTTTTTCGAACGCAGAGCCGCCTGATGTCCTGCAAGGGTACCAAAAATAATGATATCTGCCACCGCGTTACCGCCGATACGGTTAGCACCGTGGATCCCGCCGACCACTTCACCGGCTGCAAACGCGCCTGGCAGCACGTTGTGGTTGCTATCCAGCACGCAGGTTTCGGTGTTGATGGTCACGCCGCCCATGGTGTGGTGCACGCCCGGCGCAATCTGAATGGCGTAGAATGGCCCTTCATTGATTGGCGCACGCAGCGCGGTGGTACGACCAAAGTCGTCATCGTGCTGTTTTTCAACGAAACCGTTGTAACGTTCCAGGGTCGCCAGGAAAGCGTGGTGATCCATACCGAGCGCTTCCGCCAGGGCTTTAGGCGAGCTGGCGCTGGTCACGAAGCCTTTGGCGATGTACTCATCCGCAGCTTTGTTTTTGGCGCGTACGTGCTCGTCAAAGACGATGTAAGCGTATTTCTCCGGCAGCGCGATGATTGACGCCGAGACTTTATCGCGGGTCGACATTTCGTTGTAGAAGCGCTCCCCTTTCTGATTGACCAGAATCGCCCCGCCCCCGCGGATGGATTCGGAAATCAGGTACGAGGTTTTCTGCTCAACGGTTGGGTGAATTTGAATCTCGCCCATATCGACAGTGCCAGCCCCGATGCGCTCTAGCAGCGCGATACCGCCACCGGTCGCCCCTTTGTGGTTGGTGGTGACGAAACCTTCCAGATCCGGACGGTATTTCACGACCATCTGGCTGTTGGCGCTGAAGCCGCCTGTGGCGACAATCACACTTTTCGCTGCCACGGTGACAGTTTCATTCTCTTCGGTGGTCAGGCGCACGCCGGTGACTTCACCGTTTTCGAAGATAATGTCGCTGACGGAGGTATCCAGCATTACCTCGATGTTGCGTTTGTTGACGTTACGCACCAGGCCGCTAATCAGGTAACCGCCCACCGCAGAACCGTCTTTTGGACGGTGAGTACGGTCGATGCTCATCCCGCCGGTGGTGGTGATGTCGTTCAGCATGATGCCGCGGGTTGCCAGCCACTCAATCGCCTGCGGCGCGTTCTCGACGAAGCGGCGCAGCAGTTCCGGGTTGTTCTTGTTGCCGCCGCCTTTCAGGCTTTCCTGGTAGAACAGCTCTTTGCTGTCCTGAATGCCCTTCACGCGCTGGAAGCGGGTTTCGGCAGCGTTCATACCGGCAGAGGCTTTAATGGTGTTCCCGCCGATGGTCGGCATTTTCTCGACGATCAGCACGCTCGCGCCTTCGTCGTGAGCCTGAATCGCCGCCGCCAGCCCGGCGCCGCCGCTGCCGACAACCACCACGTCCACGCTGCGGGTTTCGTTCGGGTCAACGCCCTCTTCCGCGGCCAGCGCTTTGCTGGATTTCAGCATCGCTTTAGAGACCGCTTTCTTCACCGCTTCACTCTGGCTGGTTGCGCCGGTGATGGCATCCACGTGCGGAGTATTAGCATCCAGAATGCGGGTACGGATCTCTTCAAAGCTGGTGACGAACTCAACGTCTTCGCTCGGGCCGGAGGCCAGCTCGATGTCCGCAATGCGGTCGGTTTCCAGGCTGACGTTAATCACCAGTTCGTTAGCGTCATCCTGCACTTTCTCAGCAAAGGTACCCGGTTTGAATTTTGATTCGCCCATGCTCATGTCGCGGATCATCGCTTCCACCAGCGAGAAGCGCCACAGCGGTTCAGGAATGTTCAGCGCCTCGCGCTGGGTGCTGTCCATAAACAGCTCAAGGCTTTCGCCGGCCGCGATGCGGTCTGTCCAGTCCGGATAAGCGATGGTGGCGCGGCCAACGGCAATCAGGTCGTAGCCGTGGTCGAGTGCTTCATTGGCATCGGCGGCATTCACTACGCCGCCCACGCCCATGACCGGAACCTGCGCCAGCGTTTCAGAACGCATCGCGCAGTATTTTTCGATAAGCGGCGTCGGGTCCTGGGTGTCGACAATGGAAGGACGCAGGGTCGCGCCGACGGAGAAGTGCAGGTAATCCACGCCGCGCGCCGCCAGTTTTTCCAGCAGGTACATGGTGTCTTCAAAGCGGATGCCCGGCACTTCAAGCTCTTCAGGGGAGAAGCGATAGCCAATAATAAAGGCGTCGTCCGCGTACTGGCGCACCATTTTGTGGGTGATGTCCAGAACCGCCAGCGGGAACTTCGCGCGGTTATCGCGGCTGCCGCCCCACTCGTCGTCACGCTGGTTAGAGTTTGGCGAATAGAATTGCTGAATCAGATAGGTGTTTGCCCCGTGGATTTCCACGCCGTCGAAGCCGGCCTGGATGGCGCGGCGCACCGCTTCACCAAACTTGCCGATCATGCCTTCGACTTCTTCGCCAGTCAGCGCCACGGGCGTTGCAGCGCCCTCACGCGGCGCGGCAACAGCGCTTGGACCAACCGGCGTACGGCCACCGATCAGTTTCGGGTCAACCATGCGGCCGCCGTGGTAGATCTGCAGCAGGGCCTTAGAGCCTTTAGATTTAATCGCCTCCGCGATTTTCGCCAGCCCTGCAATTTTCTCGTCATTATCAATCCCGATCGCGCCCGGGAAGGCCAGACCGAGATCGTCGACGAAGCAGCATTCCACAATGATGGTGCCGATACTGCCGGAGCGGGCACGATAGTACTCCACCAGTTCGCTGGTAACGGTGCCGTCGTAATAGCCGGTGCAGGTGGTCATAGGGGCCATTAACAAACGGTTTTTCAGTTCAGTGCCATTCGGTAATGTGAAGGGGCTAAGAATGCGTTCGTTAGTGCTCATAATAGAAACTCCAAACTTTTAAAAAATTAAGAATTCGTTATCGGATTGATTTTTTAGTTCGTCGTTATTTGCCGATGTCATGATATTAATATAATGATTTTTTTAGTTTCTAAAGTTATTACGTTAGTTAATAAACTATTTAATCCCTGCAATAACACAAATAACACATTGGTGTTAGCGAATGTAATTCAGTCATTCACAATAATTTAAAATTAGTTAAATAAAAATTGGTAAAACCAATTTCCATCACACTTGCAAAACCTTTAAAAACAGCAACATAAAAAACAAAGAAAACATAGATGTTACGAAAATGATAAAACAAACCAATAAAACAGGTAATACCCACATACGCCTGAGCGGTTATTAATAAAAGCATAAAAATAACGCTGCAATTCTGTTTTTTTGATCGCGATCAATAGTTATGGCATCCAAAAGCGCAATATAAAAACATCATCAATTTTTAATTTAGCGCCTCCACAAAAGCGTTAAATTGCTATTACTGAAATTACAAAGCCGCACCTTTAATAACTAAAAAAAGCAAAGAAACTTAAGAAAGTGATTTTGTTTTTTCAGTACGACCGAATCTTTGACAACTTAAGACGTGAAACTATGAATACAAAAACTGCTGTAACGCCCCCTGCGGCGAACCAGGCATCAAATGGAAACGCAAAACGTCTGCTGATGATGGCACTGCCCGTCATCGTCGCCGTACTGCTGCTGTTTGTTCCGGTACCGGAAGGCCTGCCTCCTTACGCGTGGCACTACTTCGCCATCTTTGTCGGCGTGATCGTCGGTTTGATCTTCGAACCCCTGCCAGGTGCGGTGATCGGTCTGACCGGCGTGGTCGCCATTGCCCTGTGCAGCCAGTGGGTGCTGTTTAGCCCTGAACAGCTGGCCGATCCGAAATTCAAGCTGGCAGGCGCCTCCTTTAAGTGGGCGGTGAGCGGGTTTGGTAACTCTACCGTCTGGCTGATTTTCGGTGCCTTTATGTTCGCCGCAGGCTATGACAAAACCCGCTTCGGCCGCCGTCTGGCGCTGATTCTGGTGAAATACCTCGGCCGTCGGAGCCTGACGCTCGGTTACGCAATTACGTTTGCTGACCTGCTGCTGGCGCCGTTCACCCCGTCCAACACCGCACGTAGCGGCGGGACCATCTACCCGATCATCGCTAACCTGCCGCCGCTGTACGGTTCAAAACCTAATGACCCAAGCGCGCGTAAGATTGGTTCGTACCTAATGTGGGTGGCGATCACCGCGGCCTGTATCACCAGTTCAATGTTCCTCTCCGCCCTCGCGCCAAACCTGCTGGCCCTGGCGCTGGTGAAAAGTACGGTTGGGATTGATATCTCCTGGGGCACCTGGTTCCTCGCCTTCCTGCCGCTGGGTATCCTGCTGATTCTGACCATGCCGCTGCTGGCATACTGGTTCTACCCGCCTGAAGTTAAGGTCAACAACGAAGTGCCGCTGTGGGCGACCCGCGAACTGGAAAAACTCGGCAAACTGTCCCGCAATGAAATTCTGCTGCTGGTGTTCGTGTGCTGCGCGCTGCTGATGTGGATCTTCGCCGCCGCGTGGATTGAACCCGCTATGGCTGCCCTGCTCATCGTCGGCCTGATGCTGTGGACCGGCGTACTGGAGTGGAACGACATCACCGGTAACAAAGCCGCGTGGAACACCTTCGTCTGGTTCGCCACCCTGGTTGCGCTGGCGGACGGTCTCTCCTCTACCGGCTTTATCAGCTGGCTGGGTAAAGAAGGCGGTCTGCTGATGAGCGGTATCTCTCCGGGCGTGGCGACCATCGTCCTGCTGCTGGCGTTCTACCTGCTGCACTACCTGTTTGCCAGCACCACCGCGCACACTACGGCGCTACTGCCAGCGATGCTGACCATCGCTTCCACCATCCCGGGCATGAATATGGAAGTGTTTGTTCTGCTGATGGTGACCTCGCTGGGCGTGATGGGGATCATCACCCCGTACGGTACTGGCCCAAGCCCGATCTACTACGGTAGCGGCTACCTGCCAACCAAAGACTACTGGCGCCTCGGCACCATCTTCGGTGCTATCTTCCTGGCGGCCCTGCTGCTGATTGGCTATCCGTGGATGTCCATGATGTTCTGATTCCTGACCGCCGGACTTCTCCTCCGGCGGTTTTATTTTTTGTGGAGCAATACGCTATGTCAAACAAACCGTTTATCTACCAGAACCCCTTCCCTCTTGCGCATGACGACACCGAATACTACCTGCTGACCAAAGAGCACGTCTCCGTTGCCGAGTTCGAAGGCCAGGAAATCCTGAAGGTGGAGCCGGAAGCCCTGACCCTGCTGGCGCAACAGGCCTTCCACGACGCCGCGTTTATGCTGCGTCCTTCCCATCAGAAGCAGGTTGCCGCCATTCTCAACGATCCGGAAGCCAGCCAGAACGATAAGTACGTTGCCCTGCAGTTCCTGCGTAACTCTGAAATCGCGGCCAAAGGCGTGCTGCCGACCTGCCAGGATACCGGCACCGCGATCGTCATGGGTAAAAAAGGCCAGCGCGTCTGGACCGGCGGCGGCGACGAAGCGGCCCTGAGCCAGGGCGTGTATAACACCTACATTGAAGACAACCTGCGCTACTCCCAGAACGCCGCGCTGGACATGTATAAAGAGGTGAATACCGGCACCAACCTGCCGGCGCAGATTGACCTCTACAGCGTGGACGGGGACGAATACAAATTCCTGTGCATGGCAAAAGGCGGCGGTTCTGCCAACAAAACCTATCTCTACCAGGAAACCAAAGCGCTGATCACCCCGGCTAAGCTGAAAAATTACCTGGTTGAGAAGATGCGTACCCTGGGGACAGCAGCCTGCCCGCCGTACCACATTGCCTTTGTTATCGGCGGAACCTCGGCGGAAGCCACGCTGAAAACCGTGAAGCTGGCCTCCACGCGCTACTACGACACCCTACCGACGGAAGGTAACGAACACGGCCAGGCTTTCCGCGACGTTCAGCTCGAACAGGAGCTGCTTCAGGAAGCACAGAACCTCGGCCTGGGCGCGCAGTTTGGCGGTAAATACTTCGCCCACGACATCCGGGTGATCCGCCTGCCGCGCCACGGCGCGTCCTGCCCGATTGGCATGGGCGTCTCCTGCTCCGCGGACCGCAACATCAAAGCGAAAATCAACCGCGACGGGATCTGGATTGAGAAGCTGGAGCACAACCCGGGTCAGTATATTCCTGAATCGCTGCGCCAGCAGGGCGAAGGCGACGTGGTCAGCATCGATCTGAACAAGCCGATGAACGAGATCCTGGCGCAGCTTTCCGCGCACCCGGTCTCTACCCGCCTGTCGCTGAACGGGACCATCATCGTGGCGCGCGACATCGCCCACGCGAAGCTGAAAGAGCTAATCGACAACGGTGAGGAACTGCCGCAGTACGTCAAAGATCACCCGATCTACTACGCGGGCCCGGCCAAAACGCCGGAAGGCTACGCGTCTGGCTCACTTGGCCCAACCACGGCGGGACGCATGGATTCGTATGTGGACCTGCTGCAGTCCCACGGCGCAAGCATGATCATGCTGGCCAAAGGCAACCGCAGCCAGCAGGTGACGGACGCCTGCCATAAGCACGGCGGCTTCTACCTGGGCAGCATCGGCGGCCCGGCCGCGGTGCTGGCGCAAAACAGCATTAAGAGCCTGGAGTGCGTCGCGTATCCGGAGCTGGGAATGGAAGCCATCTGGAAAATCGAAGTCGAGAACTTCCCGGCGTTTATCCTGGTGGATGACAAAGGCAACGATTTCTTCCAGCAGATCCAGAACCAGCAGTGTAAAGGCTGTTCACAGCGCTGAGTGCTTCCATACGTTCGGCAGGAGCGACAGCGTTTCAGCGATCGTGCTGCGCTTGTCGCTCCCCGGCTTCCAGATGGTGACCATCGTCTGACCAATTCCCTGGCTGCCCACTTCGGTGTGCAGCCTTTTTACGTTTTGCCACCGCCCGGCGTGAAAATGCGTCGGTAAGAATCCCCAGCCGCAGCCGCGCTCCAGCAGACCGCGCAGCATCTCCGGCTCATTGGTAAAGAGGGTATGCCCGGAAATCTGCAGGCGGCGCGCCACCGGCTCGTCCGAGGCGGGGTGCATGACGACCTGGGGCACAAGGGAAAGATCGAGCAGCGACAGAGGTGAAGCACTGTCCGCAAACAGCCCGCTGGCGGCATAAAAATCCATATCGATGGCACCCAGGGCACGCCACTCCATATCATTGCCCACGCTGCGGTTGCGTGCCTGACAGATGGCGAGATCCGCGTCATTGTTCGCCAGCAGCCGTTCCGATTCATCCCGCGAGGCGCAAATAAGGCTCAGGCGGATTTTTCGTACCGCCATTTCAGCAATCACCCCATGCAGAAAGGCTCTGGGCGTAAAAGGATCGTAGACCAGCGTCAGGTCCTGCGTGGCACCGTGCGGCACCTCTCTGGCAAACGCCTCAAAGGCTTTGACCTGCCGCATCAGGAGGTGCGCCTGGCGCTGAAGCTGTTCCCCTTCGGGCGTGAGCCGCAGGGTGCGGCCGTCGCGAATAAACAGCGCGTAGCCCAACCCATCCTCAAGAAAATCAACCAGATCGCGAAGCGTCGTTCGGTCCTTCTTCAGCGCCACCGCGGCTTTACTCAGGCTCCCGTTCTCGGCCACGGCGGTAAATGCCTCGAGCTGTGCAAAAGAGTAAATCAGTCCCGCCACGCTACGCTCCCTCTGTTTTTTGGGGGGATTTTCCCCCGCTATGCGTTTTTTATTATAGCTCCGGGGTTTTTAAACTGAAGCCGTTCCTAACCTGTAAGAGACGGATATGAAAAACAGAAAAGTAAACCATGCCCTGCTGGCGGGCCTTATCTTCAGCACCCTAATCTCCCCTGCGGCAGTGGCCGCCTGTAAAGGCACCGACCTCAGCGCTTGCCCTGCCCCCTTCGACACCACGCTGCCTGACACCCATAAGATGCTCACCTGGAGTCAGGCCGATCGCGTGGTGGGCTTTCGTAATGACTACCGCAACTACGCCGGGGACGTTTTCCGCCACGGTAGCGCCGTGCCGCTGGAAATGTCGGACAAGCCGCTCACGGACGCACACTATCAGGTCAACGGCAGGCGCTACGGCCTTAAGGACTACCTCCAGCGGCAGAACGTCAGCGGCATGCTGGTGCTGAAGGACGGCAAAATCGCCTGGAAGTATCTTGGAGAGGGCAACACCGACTCCACGCTCTGGACCTCGCGCTCGGTTGGGAAATCGGTGGTATCGATGCTGGTGGGCGTAGCCCTCAAAGAGGGAAAGATCCACTCGCTTGACGATCGGATCACGCGGTATGAACCCGATCTGAAAGGCACCGCGTGGGACGGTGTGACGCTCAGACAGCTGATCACCCATACGTCCGGCGTGGCCTGGAACGAGGATTACACCAACCCCCACTCCGACTTTGCGCAGCTCACCGAGTGCGAGGCGAAGCCGGGTACCTATGACTGCGTGCGCAAGCTGGTGAAGGGGCTGCGCAGGGCGCATCCGGCCGGAGAGAACTGGTCTTACTCTTCGGGCGGTGCCTGGCTGCTGGGTGACGTGCTGGAGCGGGCCACCGGCATGACGCTCGCAGCCTATCTGGAGAAAAGCATCTGGCAGCCTTACGGCATGGCGAGCGACGGCGTGTGGCATGCCTACAGCAAAGGCCAGCACGACGTCGGCGCGCACGGCTTTAACGCCACGCTGGAGGACTGGGGACGCTTCGGGCAATTTATCCTGAACAACGGTACGCTGCCGAACGGTAAGACCATACTGCCGGAAAACTGGATCAGGCAGTCGTCAGACTGGACGAAGGCCAAAGGCTCGGTCTCAGACGCCCATCCGGACGGGCTGTACGGCTATCAGTGGTGGAACAACGCGGTGCCCGCCAACGCTACCGGCGTCGAGCCGGCAGCGCAGGATTCGCTGAAAGGCTCGCTCTGGGCGCTGGGCATTTTTGGTCAAATGATCGTAGTGAACCAGAAGGAAAACCTGGTCATCGTCCAGTGGTCTACCTGGCCGCAGGCGGAACCGTCCTTCAGCGCCCAGCCGCTGGAGGCCTCTCTGATGTTTAGCGCGATAGCCAGGGCGCTCCGCTAAATGGACTCCGCCGGGTAACGACGCGGTTACCCGGCTCATTCTGAAACGCGCCTCTGCGCCACATCACAAAATCGCAATATCAGAGACTTACAGAATATTGGTGAATAAAAAGCCAACAGTTTGTTAAGTTATTGTTGTCATTAATTGTATTAATTTGTCGGATTATATTCATGCAAGAAATGCATCAGTCGATGCGGCATTTGCGCTTATCTAATTCCTCATCCTGATCCAGTTTTCAGAAACAGACGCGTAAAACGTCAACAATAAAACTGGAGATAACCATGTTTTCCTCAACCTCACCTGCAACCGTACGTTCGAAGGCGGGCGCGATACTTCGCGTCACGTCCGGCAACTTTCTTGAGCAATTCGATTTCTTTCTGTTCGGCTTCTATGCCACCTATATCGCCCACACGTTCTTCCCGGCAAGCAGTGAATTTGCGTCGCTGATGATGACCTTCGCCGTCTTCGGCGCGGGCTTTTTGATGCGTCCCATCGGGGCCATCGTGCTTGGCGCCTATATCGACAAGGTGGGGCGCAGAAAGGGACTGATCGTCACGCTGTCCATCATGGCGGCGGGGACGTTTCTGATCGTGCTTATCCCCTCTTATCAAAGCATTGGTCTGTGGGCGCCGCTGCTTGTGCTGACGGGCCGTCTGCTGCAGGGCTTTTCCGCCGGCGCGGAGCTTGGAGGCGTGTCGGTCTATCTGGCTGAAATCGCCACGCCGGGCCGCAAGGGTTTTTACACCAGCTGGCAGTCCGGTAGCCAGCAGGTCGCCATTATGGTCGCCGCGGCGATGGGCTTTGCGCTGAATGCCCTGATGGCGGAGAGCGCCATTCGCGAATGGGGCTGGCGCATCCCGTTCTTGTTCGGCTGTTTAATCGTGCCGTTTATCTTCTTCCTGCGCCGCAAGCTGGAAGAGACGGAAGAGTTCAGCGCGCGTCGCCAGCATCTGGAGATGCGTCAGGTCTTTAAAACGCTGCTTGGCAACTGGCAGGTGGTGGTCGCGGGCATGCTGATGGTAGCGATGACCACCACCGCGTTCTACCTGATCACCGTCTACGCTCCCACCTTTGGCAAAAAAGTGCTGATGCTGAGCGCGTCGGACAGCCTGCTGGTCACGCTGCTGGTGGCGGTTTCTAACTTCATCTGGCTGCCGGTGGGCGGTGCCCTGTCGGATCGTTTCGGCCGCAAGCCGGTGCTGATTGCCATGACCCTGCTGGCGCTGGCGACCAGCTACCCGGCCCTGACGCTGCTGGCGAGTGCCCCCAGCTTCTCCATGATGCTGAGCGTGCTGCTGTGGCTCTCCTTCCTCTACGGCCTGTATAACGGCGCGATGATCCCGGCCCTGACGGAGATCATGCCTGCCGAAGTGCGCGTGGCGGGCTTCTCGCTGGCTTACAGCCTGGCAACGGCGGTTTTTGGCGGCTTTACCCCGGTGATGTCCACCGCGCTGATTGAATACACCGGTGACAAAGCTTCGCCTGGCTACTGGATGAGCTTCGCCGCGGTGTGTGCCCTGCTGGCCACGCTCTACCTCTACCGCCGCCGTGCGGTATCGCTGCAAAACACCGTCAAGTCACAGGGGGCAGTATGAAACGCACTTATCGCTATACCGCCAGCGCGCTGGTGCTGATGTTCCTGAGCGTCAATGCCTTTGCCCAGGACGTAAAGGTCATGATCTCAGGTGGCTTCAAAGCCGCCCTTGAAAAACTGGCTCCGGAATATGAACGCCAGACCGGGGATAAAATCGTGATCATCCCCGGCCCCTCAATGGGCGCTACGCCGCAGGCCATCCCAAACCGCCTGGCGCGCGGCGAGAAGGCCGACGTGGTGATTATGGTGGGCGATGCGCTGGAGAAGCTCGAAAAGGCCAGCCAGACCCAACCGGGTTCGCGAACTGAACTCGCGGACTCTCCCGTTGGCATGGTGGTGAAAAAAGGTGCGGATGTCCCTGATATCAGCAGCGATGCGAAACTGCGTGAAACGCTGCTGCAGGCCAGCTCCATCGCCTACTCTGACAGCGCCAGCGGCAGGTACGTCAGCCAGACGTTGTTCAAAAAGCTGGGGATTGAAAAAGAAGTGGCGGGTAAAGCGACAAAGGTCGAGCGTATCCCGGTCGCCTCTGAAGTGGCGAAAGGAAAATACGCCGTGGGCTTCCAGCAGGTTAGCGAGCTGCTGCCCGTTCAGGGCGTCACCTTTATTGGTAAAATCCCGGATAATCTGCAATACATCACGCGCTTCGCGGGCGCGGTTACCCGCCATGCAGAACATCCCGCGGAGGGGAAAGCGCTGTTGACCTATCTTGCCTCACCGCCCTCACGCGCCGTCATCGAGAAGACGGGGATGATCCCCGTTACGTCCGGCGATACTGCTCGGTGATCTGCTTTTCCAGTTCAGCCGCGATATAAGACTGGATGCGCCCCCGGCGCCGGATAAGCCCCACGGTGCGTTTCACTTCCGGCGCCACCAGCGGCAGATGCGTCAGCAGCGTGTGCTCTGAGGTCGGCATCGACATGGCGGGAACGGCAGCGATGCCGATCCCCGCCTCAACCATACCGAGCATCGTGGTAACGTGACGTGTTTCGCAGACGCTGGGCCGCTCGGGAACGATATCCCCCAGCATCCGATCGAGCAGATTGCGGTTACCTGACGTTTTATCGAGAGAGATATAATCCTGCTGATAAAATGCCTGCCACGTCAGGTGACTCTTCTGCGCCAGCGGATGATCCTTTCTGCACGCCGCGACGTAGACATCCTCCACCAGCGGGAAAAATTCGATTTCAGACGGCAGGTTTCCTGCGAAGCAGATACCAAAATCCGCCTGGCTTCGGGCCACGGCGTCAATCACATTCCCCGCGCTGCTGTCGATGAGCTTAATGCGAACGCGCGGATAGCGAGACTGAAAACGACGGATCACATCAGGCATAAAGTAACAGGCGGCGGACGGTACCGTGGCAACCGTGATCAGCCCCGTCCGCTCTTCGCTGGCCTTATCGACATCCGCGAGCATTGACTCAACGTTGTCGAGCAGCTGCGCGGAGCGCTCGGCAAAGTTTTGCCCGTATAACGTTAAGGCCACGCGGCGGGTGGTACGATCGAACAGCCGGTTTCCCAGCGCGGCTTCCAGCTTTTCAATCCTGCGGCTCAGCGCCGACTGGGATAAGCAGATAGATTCAGCAGCGACACGGAAGTTACCGTATTCCACTAACGCTCTGAAAGCATAAAGATCGTTAAGGTCAAAATTCACGGGCATAGCGTCTGGATGTCCTGTCAGGGAATACGCAACAAAGTCAAAAATAATAGCGTCTTACTGAACCACCGCAACCTGTACGGCGATGAAATAGGTCAGAGGTCGTTGAGATGCAGGCGAACATACCCTGCGCGGTCAGCAATGGCCTGCCGCTCCTCTTCCTTCATGTCCGCAAGCTGTTTAAAGACAATGCCCAGGCGGGGATTGTTACCCAGACGCGCCTGATTGCGCGCAAAGAAATCCCAGTAAAGGGCATTAAAGGGGCACGCCAGCTCCCCAGTGCGCTGGTTATGTTGATACCGGCACCCCTGACAGTAATTACTCATCTTATGAATATATGACGCGCTCGAGACGTAGGGTTTACTCGCCAGTAAGCCGCCATCGCCAAACTGGCTCATGCCGAGGGTGTTGGGCAGCTCCACCCATTCAAAGGCATCAATATAGACCCCCAGATACCATTCATGAACCGCCTGCGGCGACAGGCCGCTTAGCAGGCTAAAGTTGCCGATGACCATCAGGCGCTGGATATGGTGGGCGTAAGCCTCGGTGAGCGACTGCCCAATAGCATGTGACAGGCAGCGCATCTGCGTCCTGCCGGTCCAGAACCAGTCCGGCAGCGGAGCGTGCTGGTCTAAGGCATTCAGATCCCGATAGCCCGGCATCTGCGACCAGTAAATCCCACGCACGTACTCCCGCCAGCCGAGAATTTGTCGGATAAACCCTTCAACGGCGGGCAGCGGCGCATGGCCCGAACGCCATGCCTGCTGGGCGGCTGCGACCACTTCCCGCGGATTAAGCATTTTGGTGTTTAGCGCGAATGAAATTAACGAGTGGAAAAGAAAAGGTTCCTCCGCGTGCATCGCGTCCTGCCAGGCGCCAAAATGGGGGAGCACGTGAGTGATAAATTCCTCAAGCCTGGCTTTGGCTTCCGAACGGTTAAGCGGCCAGCGAAAATTGTCGGCCTGCGGTTCGCCGAAGGTCTTTACCCCACAGCGTTGGATCTCCGCCCATAAGGCTGAATAATCGTGGCCGGGACGCGAGTCGCCCGGCGCGGGCGGCTCGCCGGACCAGCGCTTGCGGTTTTCAGCATCGAAGTTCCATTTCCCCCCTTCCGGCTCGCCTTCTGATGTCAAAAGCATGCCGTGCTGACGACGCATTTCCCGGTAAAAGTACTCCATTCGCCAGCTTTTGCGCGTTGCAAAGAACGCGCTGACCTGTTCCCGCGTGGTGAAAAAATGCTCGCTGCTGACGCAGGCCGTTTCAACGGAGGCCGTCTTCGCCCACGCCTGCAGCTGCGTATCCAGACGCCATTCGTCGGGCTCCTGCCATATCACCCTACCCGCGCCGTAATGTGCGACAAGCGCGTTGAGATTGTCTTCCAGCGCGCCGCGGTTAGAGCCGTCAGAGAGCCGGACATACCTCATCCGATGCCCCTTCTCCTTTAATGCAGAGGCAAACGCGCGCATGGCGGCGAAGATAGCGATAACTTTCTGGGCGTGATGAAGCACATAGGCGGTTTCTGCCCGGAGTTCCAGCATCACGTAAATGACGTTCGGACTGCAGGTATCAAACCAGCTGTGATGCGGATTAAGCTGATCGCCCAGGATCAGACGCAGCTCGGTCAACGGTGGCTCCTGCGACAGCGCTCGGAACAGTATTTAACCTCATTCCAGCATTTCGCCCATTTCTTGCGCCACGTCATGGGTCGCTGGCAGTGCACACACAGCCGACTGGGCAGGTCCTGCTTGTTACCTTTGAAATCGCTCATCTTTTCAATACCGTACTGATTTTTTCACTGAACCTGTGGATGAAGGCTACGACAGACTTCACAAAATGAAGGTGATGCCCGCAAACCGCTACCCACCGCTACGTACGAATGATAGTTTATTCAGGCTGGAATTGTCGCAGTGCGCGATTTTCTGGCATCTTAACCGAACCTGACTTTCCCATTTTTGTTCAAGTAACGAGTTTGCGAGCAAAGCGATGATAAAGTGGCCCTGGAAAACGAATGAAGCTGGCCGGGATATGGCGCTGCCATGGAATGACGCGCTGACAATCCCTGTTCTGGCTAATCTTAAGCCGGATGAACAAGCGAAACTGGTTCAGCTTGCGGATCGTTTTTTACAGCAAAAACGCCTGGTTCCACTGCAGGGTTTCGAGCTGGATCCGCTTAAAAACGCCCGCATCGCCCTGCTTTTCTGTCTTCCGGTGCTTGAGCTCGGCATTGAGTGGCTGGACGGTTTCCACGAAGTGCTTATCTATCCCGCACCTTTCGTGGTGGATGACGAATGGCAGGACGATATCGGGCTGGTGCATAACCAGCGCGTGGTGCAGTCCGGACAAAGCTGGCAGCAAGGGCCGATTATCCTCAACTGGCTCGATATTCAGGACTCGTTCGACGCCTCCGGTTTTAATCTGATTATCCATGAAGTGGCGCACAAGCTGGATACCCGCAACGGCGATCGCGCCAGCGGCGTCCCGCGGATCCCGCTTCGCGAGGTCGCGGGCTGGGAGCACGACCTGCACGCGGCGATGGATAACATCCAGGATGAAATAGACCTGGTGGGCGAAAGCGCGGCCAGCATTGACGCCTATGCGGCAACCGACCCGGCAGAGTGCTTTGCGGTGCTCTCCGAGTACTTCTTCAGCGCGCCCGAGCTCTTCGCGCCCCGTTTCCCGGCCCTCTGGCAACGTTTCTGCCAGTTTTATCAGCAGGATCCGCTACAGCGCCTGCGGCAGAATGAAGCGTCCGGCGGGTATTCGTCCCGCCAGGTCCATTAAGCTTTTTCAGCAGGGGTACGCTCGGTTGACCATACCCCTATGCTCAGGGCTAAAAACAGCAATGCCATTCCCCACGCGGCCACCGTTAAAGACTGCTCCCCGTAAAAGCGCGTCACGACCGGCACAATCAGCGCGCTGACGCCGTAGCCTAACGTGTGGCTGGTGGCGATGACGCCCGCCCCTTTCCCCGTGGTCAGCCGATCGTTCAGCAGCAGCTGGTAGCCCGGCGTGGCCATCGCCGCCCCGAGTGACGTGATAACAATCCCCACGTAGAACAGCGCTAAACCGGCGACAGACATCAGCCCAAGCCCGGCCACCATCAGCACCGCCGCGATGCAAAGCAATGTCACCGGGCTGAAATGCTGCGGGCGGACCACCAGAAACTGTGCCGCGAGCGTGGCCAGCGCGGCCACGCTCAGCAGAAGCGCGACATGATGGCTGATCTCCCGGGCGTTACCGTCCAGCAACGGGCTAAGATGCGGTGACAGGCCAATCTGCATCAGGCTCACCAGCGCCGCCAGCAGCAGCGCCAGCAGCAGGAACGGCAGCATGGAGGCCTGCAGGCGGGTTGCCTGATGGGCTACCGGCGGCAGCGGCGGGTCAGCGACTTCGCGAAGCACCAGCAGCAGAGCGATAAGCGGCGCAACCGCCATCAGCCAGAGCGGCGCCACCGGATTAACGCTGAGCATCAGCGCCGCCAGCGGCGGGCCGAGCAAACGCCCGCAGCTGAGGCCGGAGCTTATCGTCGCCAGCGCCGCCATTCTTTTCTCCAGTCCCGCACGCTGAATCGCCCACGTCTGGGCCGCAGGCACCAGCCCCGAGACCGTCAGTCCGTAGAGCAGGCGCGAGAAAATAAGCCCCGCCAGCCCCCAGACCGCATCCAGCCTTCCGGCCGCCATCGCCCAGACCATCAGCGCCATCACGACAAAACTGGCCAGATAGCCGCCCAGCGAGGCGAGCATCACGTACTTACAGCCCTTTCGCTCGCTTTGACGCCCCCACCAGGGCGATGCGGGTAAAAAAAGCATGGATCCAAACATCAACAGTCCGGCCCAGACCGAGAGCGACAGCCCGGTCAGGTTCACCAGCTGCGGGAGCATCACCAGCAGGCCGTTTTGCCCGATACCTAATAAACCCGCACATAACGCCAGGGGCCAGTTGGCTTTTGAGGTGACGTTTTCGGTCAATATTTCAGAGTCAGCGCGCATGAGAATGTGAACATAGTGTCAATAAATGTGTGGAAATTATGAAGTTTATGAAAACAAATATTGCAAAAATGGTTGCGACTGTAAACAGAATGAATATCATAACGAGAATTATTATCAATCATGGAATGAGGTACATCTATGCGTACTCTGCTCCGCGCCGCCGGTACAGACGTTGCAGCCCAGTGTTTTTTAAACGCCCTGTTGCGCGAAACGAAGGACTGGCGCTATCTCCCCGCTACCGATGCGGATGCGCTATCTGAGATCCATATCCCGCTTTCCCAAACCCAGGCGCTTCGGGTACCGGTACGCTATTTCTCTCCCACCCAGCACCATCAGTACCGTTTCCCGGCAACGCTGATTCATAGCAAGAGTGATAACGGTGACGCCGTCACATTCTCTCAACTGGTTGATTTAATTCTTGAAAAACCGTCCGTAAAAGGCTCGCTGGATGCCGATACGCTGGCGCGTTTTAAGCAGCGCGTTCTCGAAAGCCATGCCCACACCTGGCAGGCGATTGATTTACGCCACAACTGGGCAACACTGCGCGATAAGCCGCTGACGTTTGCCGACGCGGAACAGGCGCTGCTGGTCGGCCACGCGTTTCACCCGGCACCAAAGTCGCACGAGCCGTTCAACGAAGCCGAGGCGCGCCGCTACCTGCCCGATTTCGCCTCCCGCTTCCCGCTGCGCTGGTTTGCCGTTGAGAGCACGCTCGTTGCTGGCGACAGCCTGAACGTCTCCCTGCGCGAACGTCTGCTGCGCTTTGCGGCCCAGAGCGCGCCCGAGCTGCTCGGCCATTTCACCGACACCCGCTGGCTGCTGCCCATGCATCCGTGGCAGGCCGACTATCTGCTGGAGCAGGACTGGTGCCAGCGTCTGGCAGAAAACGGTTCACTGCAGGACCTGGGTGAAGCGGGCGCGCAGTGGCTGCCCACCAGCTCGTCACGCTCGCTTTACAGCGAAACCAACAGCGACATGATTAAGTTCTCTCTCAGCGTGCGCCTGACCAACTCCGTGCGCACGCTGTCGGTGAAAGAGGTGAAGCGCGGCATGCGCCTGGCGCGTCTGGCAAAAACGGAACGCTGGCAGGAATTACAGGCGCGCTACCCGACCATGCGCGTGATGCAGGAAGACGGCTGGGCAGGACTGCGCGATGACAACGGCGCTATTCAGGAAGAGAGCCTGATGGCCCTGCGCGTTAATCTGCTGTTCGATACGCCAGACACCCAGACCAACGTGCTGGTGAGCCTGACGCAGGCCGCGCCGGACGGCGGCGACAGCCTGCTGGCCGCGGCGGTGCGCCGTCTGAGCCAGCGTCTTGATCTCCCGCTCGCCCAGGCCGCCCGCTGCTGGCTGAACGCCTACTGCGACCGCGTATTGCTTCCGCTGTTCAGCGCCGAGGCGGACTACGGTCTGGTCCTGCTGGCGCACCAGCAAAATATCCTCGTTGAGATGCAGCAGGATTTCCCGGTCGGGCTGATCTACCGCGACTGCCAGGGCAGCGCGTGGACCGAAAGCGCCGACGCGTGGCTGAAAGAGGCGGGCGAAACTGAGGTGGAAAACCGCTTTGGCGAGAGCCAGCTGCTGCGCTACTTCCCTTACTACCTGCTGCTGAATTCTACCCTTGCCGTCACCGCCGCCCTCGCCGCCGCCGGTTTCGACAGCGAAGAGAGCCTGATGTCCCGGGTGCGCGACGCGCTGGCAGAACTGCGCCGCACGGCGAAGCAGACCCGCTGCCTCGACTACGTGCTCGACAGCCCGACCTGGAACTGCAAAGGCAACTTCTTCTGCTACCTGCACGATCGCAATGAAAACACCATCGCCGATCCGGCGGTGATCTATTTCGACTTTAGCAACCCGTTCTACAAGGAGAAGGCGTGATGGCTATCGCGAATATCGTCCATTCCGGCTACGGCTTTCACTGCACCGCAACGGATCGCGCCCTGCCGCTGGCGTTGGGTCTCGACGGCAGCGCGGTGCTGGAGCGTCTGAAGGGGATCCCGGACGGCTGGCTGGTGGAAGCCCTGGATCAGCTTTTTGTGGCCGCCCCCGCGCTGACCGGCATTACGTTGCCGTGGGCGGACTGGCAGGATGAACCCCAGGCGCAGGCGCTGTTTGGCCTGGCCCACGGTGATTATCTGGCGCGCGACGCCTTCTGGCAATTGCCGCTGTGGCTGAAGGGCGAACGCCCGCAGGCGAGCGGCGGAATGCAGTTTGACGAGAGCCGTCAACTGTACTTCCCGCTGCGCCCTCGCCGCCCGCAGGGTGAGGTGTATCGCCGTTACGATCCGCAAATTAAGCGTACCCTCAGCTTCCGCGTGGCCGACGTGGCGCTGGACGGCGAGCGTTTTACCCGCTGGATGAATAACCCGCGCGTGAACGCCTTCTGGGAGATGGCGGGCCCGCAGGCCGAGCAGGAAAACTACCTGCGCCGTCAGCTCGACTCGCCCTACTGCTACCCGGTTATTGGCAGCTTCGACGATCAACCGTTTGGCTATTTTGAACTCTACTGGGCACCGGAAGACCGCATTGGCCGCCACTACCGCTGGCAGCCGTTTGACCGCGGGCTACACATGCTGGTGGGGGAAGAGAACTGGCGCGGCGCGCAGTACATCCGCAGCTGGCTGCGCGGTCTGAGCCACTATCTGTATCTCGACGAACCGCGCACCGCGCGCATCGTGGCCGAGCCGCGCTTCGACAACCAGCGCCTGTTCCGTCACCTTTCCTCTGCCGGTTTTGACACGGTGAAAGAGTTCGACTTCCCGCATAAACGCTCGCGCCTCATTATGAGCCAGCGTCACCGCTTCTTCAGCGAGGTGGGCCTGTGAACGCGCTCTGGGAAAAAGTGAACCGCGAGATGGTGGCGAAGATCCTCGCCGAGCTGGAATACGAGCGCACCCTGCGCGCCGAGCCGGTTTCGTCGGACGGCTGGCGCATCGCCATGGGCAACGCGTCCTGGCAGTTTTGCGCCACGCGCGGGATCTGGGGCTGGCTGCATATCGACCCGGACAGCCTGACCACCGCCAGCGGTGCCGCCGTGGAGGCGGAGAGCGCGCTGCTGCAGCTGGCGACGGTGCTGGAGATGAGCGACGCGCAAACGGCAGAGCACATGGAGGACCTCTACGCCACGCTGCGCGGCGACATGCAGCTGCTGCAGGCGCGTGACGCGCTGGATGCGGACGCGCTGATCCACCTCGATCCGGACGAATTACAGTGTCTGATGCGCGGTCACCCGAAGTTTATTTTCAACAAAGGTCGCCGCGGCTGGGGGCTGGACGCGCTGCGCCAGTACGCGCCTGAGTACCGCGGACGTTTTCGTCTGCACTGGGTTGCCGTTCAGCGGGAGCATCTGGTCTGGAGCAGCGACGCCGATTGCGATATCAGCGCCCTGCTGGCGAGCGCCATGGACAACGCCGAGCGCGCCCGCTTTGACGCCCGCTGGCAGGCGCTGGGCCTCGACGAGAGCTGGCTGCCGGTGCCGCTGCACCCGTGGCAGTGGCAGCAGAAGATTGCCATTCATTTCCTGCCGCAGCTGGCGCGCGGTGAGATGGTTGAGCTGGGCGAGTTTGGCGATGAGTACCTGGCGCAGCAATCCCTGCGCACGCTCACCAACGCCAGCCGTCGCGCGCCGTTTGACATTAAGCTTCCGCTGACGATCTACAACACCTCCTGCTATCGCGGTATTCCGGGCAAGTACATTGCCGCCGGGCCGCTGGCCTCGCGCTGGCTGCAGCAGCAGTTTGTCGCCGACGCTACGCTTGCCCGCTCTGGCGCACAGGTGCTTGGCGAACCCGCCGCCGGATACCTGTCGCATCCGGGCTATGCGGCGCTGCCGAAAGCGCCGTACCGCTATCAGGAGATGCTGGGGGTGATCTGGCGCGAGAACCCATCCTGCTATCTTCAGGACGGCGAACAGGCGGTGCTGCTGGCGGCGCTAATGGAAACCGACAACGACGGGCGCCCGCTGATCGACGCGTGGATTAAACGCTCGGGGTTAAGCGCCGAAGCGTGGCTGGAAAAGCTGTTTGAGGCAACGGTGATCCCGTTCTATCACCTGCTCTGCCGCTACGGCGTGGCGCTGATCGCCCACGGGCAGAACGTGACGCTGGTGATGAAGGACTACATTCCGCAGCGCATCCTGCTGAAGGATTTCCAGGGCGATATGCGCCTGGTGGAGGAAGATTTCCCGCAGGCCCAGAGCCTGCCGGAACAGGTGAAGGCCGTCACGGCGCGCCTGAGCGCGGATTACATCATCCACGATCTGCAAACCGGCAACTTTGTGACGGTGCTGCGCTTTATCTCGCGTCTCACGCTGCAAAGCGGCGTCAGCGAAACGCGTTTCTATCAGATCCTCGCCGGGGTTCTGCACCGCTATATGGCCGCGCACCCCGAGCTTGCGGAACGCTTCGCCAAATTCGATCTCTTCAAGCCGCAGATTATTCGCGTGATCCTCAACCCGGTCAAACTGACCTTCTCCGAATACGACGGCGGCAGCCGCATGCTGCCGAACTACGTCACCGACCTAGACAACCCTCTTTTTCTGGCCTCCAGGGAGTCAGCGCAATGAAAACCTATGATTTCATCGGCATTGGTATCGGCCCTTTTAACCTCAGCGTCGCCGCGCTGGCGGAAGGGCTGGACGGCTTTAGCTCGCTGTTCCTCGAGCGTAAACCACACTTCTCCTGGCACCCGGGAATGATGGTGCCGGACTGCCACATGCAGACCAGCTTCCTGAAGGATCTGGTCAGCGCCGTTGAGCCGACCAACCGCCACAGCTTCCTGAACTACCTGGTGCAGCGCAAAAAGTTCTACCGCTTCCTGACCACCGAACAGCGCACCGTTTCGCGGGAAGAGTTTGCGGACTACCTGTGCTGGGCGGCAGACAACCTCACCAACCTCGCCTTCAGCCAGCAGGTGCAGCAGGTGAGCTTTGATGAGAAAAGCGGCCTGTTTGAGGTGGTGACCCAGCGCGACCGCTTCCTGGCGCGCCACGTCTGCGTGGGGATTGGCAAACAGATCAACCTGCCGGACTGCGTCACGACTCAGGACGATACCTGCTTCCACGCCAGCGAGATGATGCTGCGCACGCCGGACCTTACGGGCAAGCGCGTTACCGTCGTCGGCGGCGGCCAGAGCGGCGCCGACCTGTTCCTGAATATTTTCCGTGGCGAATGGGGCCAGCCGCTGAGCCTGAACTGGGTCTCGCGCCGCAACAACTACAACGCGCTGGATGAAGCCGCCTTTGCTAACGAGTATTTCACGCCGGAGTACGTGGACAGCTTCTCTACGCTCGGTGCAGAGGCGCGTCGCCAAATGCTTCACGAGCAGAAGATGACCTCCGACGGCATCACCACCGAGTCCCTGCTGGCGATTTACCGCGCCATGTACCACCGCTTTGAAGTGCTGCGTGAAAAACCCTGGGCGCACCTGATGCCGTCCCGCTCGGTGACGGCCCTGACGCGCCTGGAAAACGGCCAGCGCCTGAGCATACAGCATCACCTCGACGGCGGCCGCGAGCAGCTGGAGAGCGACGTGACGATCTTCGCCACCGGCTATCGCGCCGTGCAGCCTGCGTTCCTCGCGCCGCTGTCTCACCGCCTGCATCTGGATACGGACGAAGCCTTCTGCATCAACAACGATTTCACCCTCGAATGGGACGGCCCGCAGAGCAACCGCCTGTTTGCCGTGAATGCCGGGATGCACCGTCTCGGCATTGCCGAACCCCAGCTCAGCCTTATGGCCTGGCGTGCGGCGCGAATTCTGAATCGCGCGCACGGCGACGAGCCGTTTGAACTGGCTACCACCCCTGGCGTTATCCACTGGCGAAGCACCACCAGCCCGGAGAACAGTCAGGTTTTTAAATCCTTAGCAAAAACCACCGAGTACTGACACACACAATCAGGGTCAACATAACAATGAAACGTTCTCATCTTTGGGTTTTAAATCCTTGCTTGCTTGCAATGCTTTCTACCTCTGCGTGGGCGGAAGAACAAAAGGAAGAAAATATCGTTGTCTCCGCCAGCCGCGCGCACCGCAGCGTGGCGGAGATGGCGCAGACTACCTGGGTCATTGAACGGGCTGAAATTGAACAGCAGGTTCAGGGCGGGAAAGAGATTAAAGAGGTGCTGGCACAGCTGATCCCGGGCATGGACGTCAGCAGCCAGGGGCGTACCAACTACGGCATGAACCTGCGCGGCCGCTCCATGATGGTGATGGTGGACGGCGTGCGCCTGAACTCGTCCCGCAGCGACAGCCGCCAGCTGGACTCTATCGATCCGTTCAACATTGACCGTATCGAAGTCATCTCCGGCGCCACGTCACTCTACGGCGGCGGCAGCACCGGTGGCCTGGTGAACATCGTCACCAAAAAGGGCCAGCCGGAGACCGAGGTCGAGTTCCAGACCGGGACAAAGAGCGGCTTTAATAGCCATAACGACCACGATGAGAACGTGTCGGCAGCGGTCAGCGGCGGCAACGATAACGCTTCCGGTCGTCTGTCGGTGTCGTATCAGCGCTACGGCGGCTGGTATGACGGCAACGGCAACGAGGTGATCATCGATAACACCCAGACCGGATTACAGTATTCTGACCGTATTGACGTGATGGGCACAGGCACCATTAACATCGACGATCATCAGCAGCTGCAGCTGACTACCCAGTACTACAAGAGCGAGTCCGACGGTAAGCATGGTCTGTATCTCGGGAAGAACTTCTCGGCGGTCACGGGGGATGCGACCGCGTACAACAAAGGTAACCTGGACTCTGACCGCGTGCCGGGTACCGAGCGCCATCTGATCAACCTGCAGTATTCCAATACAGACTTCTGGGGCCAGGATCTGGTCGCGCAGATTTACTATCGAGACGAGAGCCTGACCTACTACCCGTTCCCGACCCTGACCAAAGGCGTGGTGAGCAGCATCGGCGCGTCGCAGCAGAAAACCGATTTTTACGGCGGCAAGCTGACGCTGAACAGCAAGCCGGTGGACGATTTAACGCTGACCTGGGGTGTGGATGCCGACCACGAAACCTTCGACGCCAACCAGCAGTTCTTTAACCTGAGCAAGGCCGCGGCGAGCGGCGGCATGGAGCTGGATAACGCCTACAACGTGGGTCGCTACCCGGGCTACAGCATCACCAACCTCGCCCCGTTCCTGCAGGCCAGCTACGATATTGACGCCATCACCCTGAGCGGCGGCGTGCGCTACCAGTACACCGAGAACAAGGTAGACGATTTTGTCGGTTACACCCAGCAGCAGGCCATCGCCACCGGGAAAGCAGCCTCCGCCGACGCGGTGCCGGGCGGTAAAACCGATTACAACAACTTCCTGTTTAACGCCGGGATCCTCGGTCGCCTGACCGAACAGCAGCAGCTGTGGTTTAACTTCTCCCAGGGCTTCGAAATTCCGGACCTGGCGAAGTACTACGGCTCCGGCACCTATCAGCTCAACAACGGTCACTATCGCCTGCTGAACAGCGTCAACGTGAACGATTCGACGCTGGACGGTATCAAGGTCAACGCTTATGAGCTGGGCTGGCGCTACACCGGCGATAACCTGCGCACGCAGGTCGCGGCGTATTACTCGCTCTCGGATAAAACCATCACCATCAACAAGACGGATATGACCATCAACCTGGAAGACGACAAGCGTCGTATCTACGGGGTGGAAGGTCAGGTGGACTATTTCTTCACCGACAGCGACTGGAGCACGGGCGCGAACTTTAACGCCATCAAGTCAGAAACCCGCGAAAACGGGAAATGGGAGAAGCTGACGGTTGACAGCGCCAGCCCGTCGAAAGCCAGCGCGTGGGTCAACTGGGCGCCGGGCGACTGGACCCTGCGCGTGCAGAGCACGCAGACCTTTGACGTGTCAGACTCCGACGGCAAGAAGATTGATGGCTATAACACGGTCGACTTCCTGGGCAGCTACGCCCTGCCGGTGGGTAAAGTCAGCTTCAGCGTGGAAAACCTGCTGGACAAAGACTACACCACCGCCTGGGGCCAGCGCGCGCCGGGGCTGTATAGCCCAACCTACGGTGCACCGGGTCTGTATACCTATAAAGGCCGTGGACGGACGTTTGGTCTGAACTACTCCGTACTGTTCTAATCCTGCGCGCCGCCTGCGGGCGGTGCATTTCACTGTGTAATTTCAACGCAAATTTACTATAAAATCAGCGATTTGCTGAAATTGTCGACAAACGAATGAAAAGTGCGTTTTCACCCTTTGACAAGGCGCAGTGAGGTCGCTACTATGCGCCTCGTTCACACGATTCCTCTGTAGTTCAGTCGGTAGAACGGCGGACTGTTAATCCGTATGTCACTGGTTCGAGTCCAGTCAGAGGAGCCAAATTTGAAAAGCCTGCTTTTGAAGCAGGCTTTTTACTTTTCTGCGTTCGGAAAATTTGCCGGGTGGCGGCTTCGCCTTACCCGGCCCAGGGGACCCTGGGGCACGGTAAGCGCAGCGCCTCCGGGCAATAAACCGCTGCTCTCATCATTTTTCCTCTGTCTTATTTTCGACTGGCGGAAAGACCAGTAATACTCAGGGCAGCCTGGCAATCACCTTAATTTCAAACTGGAACCCGTACAGCCACGTCACGCCGACCCCGGTCAGCGTAGGGTAAGGCGCTTCCCCCCAATATTCTGGCAGGATACTCCAGATTGCGTCGAGGTTTGACTCGGGATCGACGACAAAGAGGGTCACGTCAACCACGTCATCGAACGTGCAGCCCGCAGCCGCGAGGACAGCAATAAGATTATCGAAGGCCAGCCTGACCTGCGCTCTCAGATCGGGCTCAGGCGAACCATCCTCACGACTACCCACCTGCCCCGAGACGAACAAGAAACCGTTGGATTTGATGGCCGGTGAATACCGATTGCGCTCATAGAGCGCCTGGCGTCCGAGGGGAAAAACAGCTTCGCGTGTTGTCATGTTTGTACCTTTGAAATAGGGCGAAATCAGCCCGTTGCACATAAAGACACTTTACAGGTGCAGGTTCGGACGGATAAACAAGCGACTTTGTCCATCATTGTTTGTAATATCCAAACAATCGGTGAAAAGAGAGGACAAGGGATGGATCGTTTCGACGCGATGCGCGCCTTTGCTCGCGTGGTGGAGGCAGGCAGTTTCACAAAGGCTGCCCAAACGCTTCATATGAGCAAAACTACAGTGACGCAGCTCATTCAGCAGCTGGAAGCGCGCCTGCGCGTCAAATTGCTCCATCGCACCACCCGCAGGCTCGGCGTTACTCCTGATGGCGCGGTCTACTACGAGCGCGTCATCCGCCTGCTGGCGGATATGGAAGATGCTGAAAACAGCCTGTCCAGTGCGACGATGACGCCCAGGGGACGCCTGCGGGTAGATGTGCCGACTCCTCTCGCCCGCCTGGTGCTGGTGCCCGCGCTACCGGCTTTTCACGCACGCTACCCTGAAATCCAGTTCGACATGGGCGTGAGTGACCGGGTGGTGGATCTGATCGGCGACAACGTGGATTGTGTCGTGCGGGGCGGCGAAATCAACGACCAGTCCCTGATCGCACGCCATGTCGGTGATTTGCAAATCGGTATTTACGTCGCACCGAGCTATGTGGAACGCCTCGGCGCCCCTGCGCACCCGCGAGAGCTGGAAAATACCGACCATCGCATAGTGGGATTCTTATCCTCACGCACCGGTAAGATTGATCCTCTGGTACTGCGCTGTGAGAGTGAACATATTGAAATCACGGGAAACTATGTGCTTGCAGTGGATGATGGCAACGCCTATCTCGAGGCTGGGCTAGCGGGATTAGGCGTGATTGCGCTCCCCGTCTATATGGCGGCAGCGCATCAGACTGCTGGCTCTTTAATTCCGCTATTTGAAGACTGGCGTATTAAGCCAATGCCCCTGTACCTGGCATTTCCGCCTAACCGCCATGTCAACGCCAGACTGCGCGTTTTTATTGATTGGATCGTTGAGTTGATGCAGCAGCATGTCCCCACTACTTACAACAAGTGACGACATCCCTGCCCCCTGATTCGGCCAGCGCAGCGCCACCGGGCAAACCCGCACCTAAATCTGATAATCAATCGCCACTTCTTCCGGCTCCATGACCTGACGTTTAATCTCATCCACCGACAGCCCGGCATTGCACAGCTCGATAAAGCGCCACACATAGTTGCGCTGCAGCTGTCCGCGCTTCAGGCCAAGCCATACGGTGTTGGCGTCAAACAGGTGACGCGTGTCAAGACGCACCAGGTTACCGTCTTCGCGTTCTCCGCTGGACTGTTCCGCCACCAGCCCAATGCCCAGCCCCAGCTCGACGTAGGTTTTGATCACGTCAGAATCCTGCGCGCTCAGCACGATGTCCGGCGTTAATCCTTTACGGTTGAAGGCTTCATCAATACGCGAGCGTCCGGTGATCCCCTGGCGGTAGGTAATGAGCGGCCATTTCGCAACGTCTTCCAGCGTCAGGGGAGAGACCTGATTGAGCGGATGATCGACCGGGAGTAATAAGCTGTGGTACCAGCGGAACCAGGGGAATGCCACCAGCAGCGGGTCGTTGCTCAGGCGTTCGCTGGCGATACCGATATCCGCCCCACCGTTTTGCAGCAGCACTTCAATTTCCTGCGGCGTGCCCTGAATAAGCTCCAGACGGACGTCAGGGAAAAGTTCGCGGAACGCTTTAATCACCGGCGGCAGGCTGTAGCGCGCCTGGGTGTGGGTAGTGGCAATAGTGAGCACGCCCGAGGCGTCGTTAGTGAAGAGATCCGCCAGACGACGCACGTTGCTGGCCTCGTTGAGGATCCGCTCTGCGATGGTGAGCAAAGCCTTACCCGGCTCCGTCATGCCGAGCAGCCGCTTGCCGCGACGGATAAAGATCTCTATGCCCAGTTCCTCTTCCAGCTCGCGGATATGGCGGCTGACGCCGGACTGGGAGGTATAAAGCATATTGGCGACCTCGGTCAGGTTGTAGTCCCGCCTGGCCGCCTCACGGATGATTTTAAGTTGCTGGAAATTCACGATTCACTCCGGCGCATCTGACATAGCTCTATTGTTAGAGTCTGCCGCGCTGCAGAACAAATAATAAAAACCAGCATCTTATGCTTTTATGGAATATCAGCTCACGAGCTGGAGTTCACGGTTCTCAAGCGACGGCTTGCTTACCAGCGACATCAAAATTTCTTTTACCGCCTGCGCCTGCGGCGACAGCGAACCGCGAGCAGACATGTTCAGCGACAGCGGCAGGCTCATGGAAGGCGTGGTGATCCGCGCCATCCAGCCGTTTGCCGCGCTGCACAGCGAGCGGGCTGCGGATTCCGGCAGCACGGTCACCCCCATCCCGCTGGCAATGGCCGCGGTGAGCGTGGAGATTGAGTCAATTTCACCGATGATTTTGGCCGTCAGGCGGCGCAGGGAGAACGCTTCGTCCACGCGCACGCGCACGGCGCTGTAGTCGCGCGGCAGATAGAGGTTCATCTCTGCCACGGCGGTAAGGTCTACGCTCTGACCCGGACAGTCGCGGGTGCCCACGAGGTAGAGATCTTCTTTCAGCAGCGGCTGGCTGGTGATCCCGGCGACCGGGGAGCGATCGTAAAGAACCGCCATATCTAACTGGCCGTTGAGCAGTTTTTCATTCAGTACGGAACCGCTGTTTTCGTGCAGATAGACCAGAACTTCAGGCAGCTCGGCGCGGACGGCCTGCAGCAGCGGCATGGTAATAGAGGACGCGGCCGTTCCCGGCGCCAGGCCGATAGAAACGTGCCCGCTCAGTGTCTGGCCTACGTTGTTCACCGCCAGCTGCGCCTGTTCACACTGGCGAAGAATGGTGCGTGCGTGGGTATAGAGGATTTTGCCTGCTTCCGTTGGCGTAACGCCGCGTTTGGTACGAATCAGTAGCTGCTGATCCATCTCGCCTTCCAGAGTAGCCACCTGCTGGCTCAGCGCAGGCTGCGCGATATGCAGCACTTCTGCCGCTTGAGTCAGGCTGCCGATATCGACGATTTTTACGAAGTATTTCAGTCGTCTTAAGTTCATTTTGCCCCCTGTTCGAAATGCTGTGCCGGAACCGGCTGTCGTTGTTGAACAGGTTTTGCAATATGAATGCCACTTTTACCAGGCGGTCTGAATTGGGCGCTAAGCGCCTGAAAATAAGGAAACCTAATCATGGAGGGGGGTTTTATTACCGAAACAGCAGTTTATGATCTGCCCCATTAGGGGTATACCCGCACCATGACGGTGCATTCCGCTGCCAAAAACATCACTTTGCCGATTTTGTCAGCAAACGATCAAAAGGCGTAGATCCACCCTTTGACAAGGCGAACGCAGGTCGATAATATGCGCCCCGTTCACACGATTCCTCTGTAGTTCAGTCGGTAGAACGGCGGACTGTTAATCCGTATGTCACTGGTTCGAGTCCAGTCAGAGGAGCCAAATTTGAAAAGCCTGCTTTTGAAGCAGGCTTTTTGCTTTTCTGCGTCGGGTAAAATTGTCGGGTGGCGGCTTCGCCTTACCCGCCCTACGGGACTCGTGTGTCCCCGCACTATGCCTTTACATGCCAAGCTTCACCGGCATCCCGGACCGCCGTTCCAGTTCGGCTCCTGCCCCCTCGTTTATCAGCTGCGTTCGCTGCGCGGCTGAAATGGGCAGCGGCACTTTACTGGTCGATTCAAACTCCGCGCGGTTGCGTGATAATGGCTCGTGAACTTCCACCCAGCGGCTGCCGTCCGGCTCGGTGGTGACTTTAACCGGCCTGTCGATAAGCTGCACGCGGGTTCCTACGGGAACGTTATCGAAAAGGTATTTGATGTCGTTATTGCGCAGACGGATACAGCCCTGGCTCACCCGTAGCCCGATGCCGAAATTCGAGTTTGTGCCGTGAATGGCATACAGCCTGCCAATATAAATCGCATACAGGCCCATCGGGTTATCCGGCCCGGCGGGTACGAATGCCGGAAGCGTTTTCCCTTCTGCCGCATAGGCACGGCGCGTGTTCGGCGTCGGAGACCAGGTTGGCCCCTCCTGCTTACGCTCAACGGCCGTCACCCAGTTACGCGGAGTTTCGCGTCCGGCCTGACCGATGCCGATGGGCAGAACTTCAACGGTATTGCCGCCAGGCGGATAATAGTAGAGACGCATTTCCGCGGCATTCACGATAATGCCCTCGCGGACGGTGTCGGGCAGAATCAGCTGCTGAGGGATCGTCAGCCGGGTGCCGGATTTAGGCAAAAAAGGATCTACGCCCGGGTTTGCTTCCAGCAGGTTGCTCAGCCCCTGCCCGTACTGCGCGGCAAAGGCTTCCAGAGGCAGCGTGTTACCTTCAGGAACGGTGATGATAATCGGGGTTCCCACCAGACGACTGCCTTCCGGCGGTAGGGTATAGGTTACGGCAAACGCGCCGGGTATAGCGGCACACAGCGCAAGGACGAACCAGGTAAGTCGCATCATAATATCCTGTGCTCAAAAAAGAGAAAGCCCGGGCTCAGGCAGGCTTTCTCAGTTTACGCTATTACGCTTCGGTTTTGCGCCACCTGCGCGTCAGCACTTTCTCCGCCTCGACAATAAGGAACATCACAAAACCAATCAGCAAGGTGATGACCCAGTAGCGGAACGGCAGCGCTTCGGTGCCAAACAGCATCTGCATGAACGGTGCGTAGATGATAAGAAGCTGTAGCGCCAGCAGTACGCCGCTCACGATCCAAATCCCTTTATTCGCCAGCAGGCCTTTGCTCAGCGAGAAGCCATCATTAACGCGGCAGTTAAGCATGTAGAACCACTGCGCGGTCACCAGGGTTTGCAGCAGCACGGTGCGGATAAATTCCGCCGAATAGCCGCGCGGCTGTAGCCACGCTTCCAGCACGAAGGCGCTAATGGCAATCATCAGACCGACAAACACCACGCGCCAGATGGCATAGCCATCCATCACATGCAGATTCGCCTTACGCGGTGGGCGGTTCATGATGTCCTTCTCACCCGCTTCAAACGCCAGGCCAAACGACAGCGTTGCCGACGTCGCCATGTTCATCCACAGGATCAGGACCGGGGTGAGCGGGATCAGGTTCCCCGCCAGCAGCGCGATGATGATCAGCAGGGCCTGCGCGATGTTGCTCGGGATAACGAACAGAATGGTTTTTTTCAGGTTATCGTAAACCCGACGTCCCTCGTGCACCGCACTGGCAATGGTGGCAAAGTTGTCATCCGTTAACACCATGTCGGCGGCTTCCTTGGTGACTTCCGTCCCCTTAATCCCCATGGCGATACCCACATCCGCCCGCTTGAGCGCCGGGGCATCATTTACGCCATCCCCGGTCATGCCCACCACTTCCTGTTTACTTTGCAGGGCCTGCACGAGGCGGAATTTATCCTCCGGGCTGGTTCGGGCGAAAATATCGTACTGCTGCGCGGCGTCGCTCAGCTGACGATCGTCCATTGCCTCCAGCTCGCGTCCGGTGATAGCGCTTGCGGCGTTACCAATCCCCAACATTTGCCCAATGCTCATGGCCGTTTGCGGGTGGTCGCCGGTGATCATTTTCACGCGGATCCCGGCCTGCAGACAGTCGGCAATCGCGGTTATGGCCTCCGGACGCGGCGGATCCATCATTCCTGCAATACCCAGCAGGATCACGCCATCATGGAGGTCCGGGTGATCCAGCTCGCGCTGTCCCTCGCGGGCAGGTTTCCAGGCCGCAGCCACCATACGCAACCCTTCCCGGGCATACTCTTCAATCTTTCCTTCCCAGTAAGGCTGATCGAAAGGCTGCAGTCCGTCATTCGTCTGCTGGTACTGGCAGAGGCGGAACAGGACGTCCGGCGCGCCGGTGATTAAAATCGCCTCTTCTTCGCCCAGCCGGTACAGGGTGGACATGTATTTATACTGCGAATCAAACGGGATTTTGCTGCGCATTTCGGTATCAAGCGGTGGAAGCGAAATTTTCGCCGCCAGCACCTTCAGCGCGCCCTCGGTCGGACCGCCGGTGATTTTCCACAGCCCCTGCTCGTCTTTGATCAGCTGGCTGTCATTGCAGAGGTCGATTGTACGCAGGTAGCGTTCCAGCAGGGAACCCTGCGTCACGCTGACGGGCGTCGGGTCATCTACGGGGTGAATATTCCCCACCGGTTCGTAGCTGTCGCCCTCCACGCGATAGGTCGTGTCAGCGGTAATCACCGCTTTGACCGTCATTTCATTCATCGTCAGGGTGCCGGTTTTATCCGAGCAGATGACCGTCATCGCACCCAGCGTTTCCACCGTAGGCAGCTTGCGAATGATGGCCTTGCGTCGCGCCATGGCCTGTACACCAAGCGAAAGGATGATGGAAATGATGGCCGGCAGGCCTTCCGGCACGGCGGCAACGGCGAGGCTGATAAGCGACAGCACCAGTTCAGAAACCGGCATATCCCGGAACAGGAGGCTAAAGACAAACAGCGCCACCATCATGACCAGGATAGTAATAAAGATGGTTTTACCGAGCTTATCCATCTGCACCATCAGCGGCGTGCGGTGCTTTTCAATGTCGGACATCATCTGATTGATGTGGCCAAGCTCGGTCTCGCCCCCGGTTGCCACCACCACGCCTTTACCGCCGCCGGAGCTAACGGTGGTGCCTGAGTAGAGCAGATTATACCGGTCACCTAACGGCCGTTCCCCGCTTAACGCATCGCTGTTTTTCTCAACAACGGTGGATTCGCCGGTCAGGATGGCCTCCTCCACGCGAAGGTTATGCGCTTCAATGACGCGCAGGTCCGCAGGGATACGATCCCCGGCACGGATCACCACGATATCTCCCGGGACCAGCGCCGTGGTGGGGATCGTTTCATGATTCCCCTGTCGTACCACCACGGCTTCGCTGGAGAGCATATTGCGAATACTCTGCAACGATTTTTCAGCATTGCTCTCCTGGATATGGCCAATCAGGGCGTTAATGATGGCAACCCCAAGGATCACAAACATGTCTACCCAGTGGCCCATAAAGAGCTTAAGCAACGCGGCCACCAGCAGAACGTAAATCAATACATCGTTAAAATGCGCAAGGAAGCGCAGCCAGGCGGGTTTGCCCTTTTTTTGCGGCAACGCATTCTCACCATGCTGCTGAAGTCGGGCTGATGCCTCAGTGCCGCTAAGTCCTTCCAGAGTGGAGTGGATATTCGACAGGGTTTCGTCAACGGTTTGTTGATAATACGGACGTTCAGGTTTTCCTGTTTTCATCGTTCCTTCCTCAGGTTCTATTCAGAAATCACCTTGCTTTCATGTAATTAACGAATAACGAAAACAGGAACATGGGCGTAACGGACAATACTTGCCGCCTCCGAACCTAACAAATGGGTTTGAATATTGGGATTTCGAGAGCCGACAATAATCGCGCCAGCAGCAAGTTCATCCGCCAGCTTAATAACCTCATCACGAACATTTCCGCTACGAACATGGAGATGGACACGATCTTCCGGCAGATTCAATTTTTTGACCAGGTCAGACAGTTTTTCTTTCGAATTATTAATCATATATTCATCCATCTTGCGCGCATCTGAAATAAAACCGCGCGTCAGTTCGGCTGAAAATTTGGGCATGACGTGCAGCAAATGAATGTCACCCGATGCGCTTTGCGCCAGAAAATGTGCATGCTGCAACGCTTTATCCGCCAGGCTTGTCTCGTAGACATCCACCGGAACGAGAATGTTTTTATACATATCGAGCATCCTTTTTATAACCAACACGAGAGTGAATGAAGCAAAAAAACGCATTAAATGCAGGGGGTTGCCCTTAATGCCAGTTACGGTAAAAAGAGATGGATGATATTAAACGTAGCACAGGAATATCAGGTTTAGCGCTTGCCCACTGATAATGGTTATTTAACATTTATCTTTTCGCAGACTATGCTCATAGTCAGCCACCGCTTCCGGCTCATGGAGGAATTTATGTATGGTTTAAGCCTGATCCGCCTGGGTATGTTTATCGCGCTTGCTATTATCGCCAGCACGGCGATTGGTTTATTTACCTATATGGTCGTCACTGTTCTGGCTGAATAGTGTCACCCCTGTCCAGGTTATGGAATAAATAAAACAGTTATTTATTAGGGGAATACAGTGAACCGCTACCTCTCTCTTTTACCGTTCGTTTTGTTAACGCTCACGGCGTGCGACCCGAAACCCAAGCAAGCGTCCCCCCTGCCCAGGATGGTAAAAGTGGCGGAGGTGACGGTTCCCGGTCACGCCCAGCAGCGCGTTTTCCCCGCCCGCATTGAATCGGGCGATGCTACAGACCTTTCCTTCAAGCGCGCAGGCCAAATTGAAGTGCTCGATGTACGTCAGGGCGCAGCCGTTAAACAGGGACAACAGCTTGCCAGACTGAACGCCCGTGAAGCCCAGCAGCGGGTTAACGACAGACAAACGGCGGCGACGCTGGCCCAGAGGCAATTCGATCGCTTCCAGACGCTGGCGGGCCGCCAGGCGATTTCGAAAGCAGAAATGGACGTGCAGCGCGCGAACCGCGATTCGGCGAATGCGGCGCTACAAATTGCCCGAGAAGAGTTGAATCAGATGACGCTCGTCGCCCCCTTTAGCGGGACGGTGGCCAGCGTACATGTCCGAAACCATCAGGTGGTGTCAGCCGGTCAGCCTATCGCGACGTTAACCCGCACCGACCTGCTGGACGTTGTGTTTAGTATTCCTGAGAACCTGTTTAAGACCTTTGATATCCGCAACGCGCAGTATCGCCCCGTGGTAAGAATTAACGCCATTCCGGATCGGGAATTTACCGCCGTCTACAAAGAGCACTCGGGCAGCAGCGACAGCAATACCCTGACCTGGCAGGTGATACTGACCATGCCGCGACCAGATGATTTTCCCGCCGTCGGTGGCGTAAGCGGTACGGTGACCATCAATTTAACCAACCTCCCTGCTGGCGCAGGCGCTCAGGCGCTGGTCGTACCGGTTGAGGCCGTCTTTAATCCAGACAACAGCCCGCGCAATGAGCCGCACGTCTGGGTCGTGGCAGGAGAAGGCGACGCGCTCCATCTTGAAGACCGCAAGGTCAGCGTAGGTCAAGTGAGTAGCGAAGGCGTGACGATCGTCAGCGGGCTTAAAGCGGGCGAACGCGTGGTTGCCGCAGGCGTTGGGGAACTCCATGCTAACCAGCCGGTGCGTATCTGGACGCGTGAACGGGGACTGTAATGGATATTTCTCGTCAATTTATTAATAACCCCGTACGCGTCTGGCTAACGATTCTGCTGCTGGGCATCGGGGGTATTTTCGCCCTGTTAAATATCGGCAGGCTGGAAGACCCCGCCTTTACCATCAAAACCGCAGTGGTGGTCACCCACTACCCCGGCGCATCCGCTCAGCAGGTTGAAGAAGAGGTGACGCTTCCGCTGGAGAATGCCCTTCAGCAGCTGCCTTATCTGGACAACGTGAGCTCCATCTCTTCAAACGGTCTGTCGCAAATCACCGTTAACATTGCGTCACGCTATCACTCGAACGAACTGCCGCAGATTTGGGATGAACTGCGCCGCCGCGTGGGCGATGCCTCGCGTCAGTTCCCGCCCGGCGTCGTCACGCCCTTTGTAAATGACGATTTCGGCGACGTATTCGGCTTCTTCTTCGCCATTTCCGGGGATGAATTCAGTAATCCTGAACTGGTGAGATATGCGGAACAGCTGCGCCGCGAGTTAATTCTGGTTCCCGGGGTTGCGAAGGTCGCCATCGGCGGGGCCATTAGCCAGCAGGTCAACATCGATATCTCTCTGACCAAAATGGCCGCGCGCGGCATTACGCTGAACCAGCTTTCCGCTCTGCTCAGCAGACTTAACGTCGTTTCCAGCGCCGGAGAAATCACCTCCGGCAGCGAATCCATTCGTCTGCACCCGACCGGTGAATTCGAGAATCTTGATGAACTGGCGGATCTTATCATCACGCCTTCCGGCACCGGGGCGGCGACGCGTCTGCGGGACATCGCCACGCTGTCGCGCGGGCTAAACGAATCGCCGGCCAGTATCTACCATGTCAACGGCAAAAAAGCCGTCACCATGGGCGTCTCGTTTATTCCCGGCGTGAATGTGATCGACGTGGGCCACGCGCTGGAGGCGAAGCTAAACCAGATGTCGGCGGAAAAACCGGCAGGCATACAGATAGACCTGTTTTACGATCAGGCAGCCGAAGTGGGCCACTCTGTTAACGGTTTTATTATTAACTTCCTGATGGCGCTGGCGATCGTCATCGGCGTGCTGCTGATCTTTATGGGGGTGCGCAGCGGGATAATCATCGCGGTTTCTCTGGCCCTTAACGTGCTGGGCACGCTGCTGATTATGTATCTCTGTGGCATTGAGCTGCAGCGGATCTCGCTCGGGGCGCTGATTATCGCCCTCAGCATGCTGGTGGATAACGCCATCGTGATTGTCGAAGGGGTGTTGATTGCCCGGCAGCAGGGCTCACCGCTGTTAACCGCCGTTAATAATATCATCCGCCGCTCCGCCCTGCCGCTGCTGGGGGCGACTGTGATCGCCATCCTGGCGTTTGCGCCTATCGGGCTGTCGCAGGATTCCACCGGGGAATACTGTAAATCCCTTTTCCAGGTGCTGCTGATTTCCCTGATGCTGAGCTGGTTTTCGGCGCTCACCCTCACCCCGGTGCTGATTAAGTGGTGGTTGTTTAAAAACGACAGCGCGCCGGACAACGCCGACGAGTCAGATCCTTACGACAAACGTCTCTACCGCCTCTACCAGCGCCTGCTTAACACGCTGCTGCACCATAAGGCACCGACGCTGGTAGTGATGGCCGCCCTGCTGGCCGCGTCTGTCTGGGGGTTTGGCGCGGTGCGGCAAAACTTTTTCCCGTCGTCCAACACGCCGATTTTCTTTGTCGACCTGTGGTTACCCTACGGGACCGATATCAAATGGACCGAGAAAATGACCGGTGATATTGAGAAAACCATCACGGGCCAGCCCGGCGTGGAAACCACCGTCTCTACCATCGGTCAGGGGAGCATGCGCTTTATTCTGACCTACAGCGGACAGCGGCAGTACAGCAACTACGCGCAGATCATGGTGCGCATGGATGACCAGCGCAACATCGCCGCTCTGACGCGCTACGTGGATGAGTACATCGCGCGAAACTATCCGCAGGTCAACGCCAGCACCAAACGGGTGATGTTTGGCCCCTCCGGCGACAGCGCCATTGAAGTGCGTATTAAAGGCCCGGATCCTGACAGGCTGCGCCTGATTGCCAGCCAGGTGGACGATATTCTGGCGCGCGACCCGGCCACGGGCAGCGTCCGAAACGACTGGCAAAACCGCAGCAAAGTGATCCGTCCGCAGTACGTCGCCGCGCTGGGACGCGAGCTTGGCGTGGATAAGCAGGACGTCGACAACGCGCTGGAAATGAATTTCTCCGGCAGCCGGGCGGGGTTGTATCGGGAAGGCAGCGACCTGCTGCCCGTGGTGGTGAGGCCCCCGGAAAGTGAAAGGCTGGATGCCAGCCACCTGAACAACGTGCTGGTGTGGAGCCAGGCGCGGCAGCAGTATATCCCGCTGAGTAACGTCGTCAGCAGCTTCTCGCTGGAGTGGGAAGATCCGCTCATCCTTCGACGCGACCGCTCGCGGGTACTGACGGTTCAGACGGAACCGGACCCGCTTAGCCAGCAAACCTCCGGCGATATTCTCGCCCGCGTCAAGCCGCAAGTGGATGCCCTTACCCTGCCACACGGCTACAGCATCGAGTGGGGAGGCGATGCGGAAAACTCCAGCGAAGCGCAGCAAGGACTATTCACAACGCTGCCCCTCGGGTATCTGGTGATGTTTGTCATTACGGTGCTGATGTTCAGCTCTGTAAAAAATGCCGTCGCAATCTGGCTGACCGTACCGCTTGCGCTGATTGGCGTCACGCCAGGATTTTTAATTACCGGCATTCCCTTTGGCTTTATGGCGCTGATAGGTCTGCTGAGCCTGAGCGGAATGCTCATCCGCAACGGCATCGTGCTGGTGGAAGAGATTGAACAGCAGAAAATGCAAAAGGATCAGCACAGCGCGATCGTTTATGCCGCCACCTCGCGCCTGCGCCCTATCCTGCTCACCGCGTTCACTACCGTACTTGGCCTGGCTCCGCTACTGCTGGATGTTTTCTTCCAGAGCATGGCCGTTGTGATTATGTTTGGACTGGGGTTTGCTACAATCCTGACGCTGCTGGTACTCCCCGTGATCTACGCGTGTTTCCATCGTAAGGACGAAGCCAAACAACAATGAATGCGACAGGGCTGAACATTATCAAGACGCTGGGCTGTATGACGGCGGTGACCTTCTTTACCATCTACAATACCTGGGATCATTATGATTATGACTATCACTGGATCCTGGGGTTTTTAACCTTTATCTCGACGATTGCCACACCGCTGTTTTTTGTGGTGTCGGGCTATCTCGACGGACAATCGCGGCACGGCACGCGCTGGCAGCTGGGTAAAATTAAAAGTCTGGTGATTGTTTTTCTGTTCTGGATAACGATCTACTACCTGTGGGAGCCTTATCAGCGCGGGTATTTAATCCAGCCCTGGTTCGTGTTCGCCTTTGTCGTGATTTACACCTTCCACCCGGCGGTGGAGTGGCTTAGCCAGCGAAGAGCGCTGCTCAGCGGCACGATTGCTGCCCTGCTGTTCTTTTCTTATGGCTACGATCTGCTATCGGCGCTTTATCCTGAAACGCACGTCCTTTCTCTTTCACCGCAGTATCGGCTGTGGACGTGGCTGCTGTTTTATCTGACGGGGCAGCTTTTCTGCGACCCTAAAATCGCCGAGTGGATAAGCCGCAAAAATGTAGTCAGGGCGGCGGTTATCGCCATCCCGTTTATCTATCTTTTCACCTGGTTTTACGAGCGCCACTTCTTTTTTGCCCTGTTTAAGGCCGACAGAAACGCCTTTATTCTCACCGGCTCGCAGATCTACATCCTGATTATTGCCCTGGTGATTGCGGCGAACGGCGTGCGCTTTCGCCGCAATGCTGAATTCAAGGAGTCCATTCTTGCCGCCATCAGCAAAACGATGACCGGCGTGTATATTGTGCACTACTCGGTGTTTCATCTGCTGACGGCGCTGATACCGGTGACCTCTCTCGGAATGAAGTTGGCGCTGATTGTGCTTACGTTCGTCACCTCTGTTCTCTTTTCCATGCTGGTATTGTCTAACGCCGTGGCAAAAAAGGTGATCACCCTTTAAAAGCCTAAGCGCAGCCAGGCAAAAAGCACGTTGCCGTTGTTATAGGTTCCAGGAATATAGGTGAACTGGACGGTAACGCGCTTGTAGCCGGCAGAGAACAGCGGGAAAATGAACGGTAGCGGTACATAGTTTGCAAAATCATCTCGCGCCGTGATGCCCGCTGCAGCACCGAGCCCAAGGCGGAAATCTTTGGCATTATCCAGATACCAGCCCTTCTCCCAGCCATAGCCCATCGCGGGCTGCCATTCGTTGTGCGAGTCCTTGAACATCATCGCGAAAAGCGCGCTCCAGTTGCCCTCTTCGTTATAGCGGGAAACGCCCAGGCCACCGCCCCACGGCATTTCGTTGTACTTATCGGTTTTTTCTTTGTCGTACATAAAGCGAGCGTGCCAGCTCAGAAACGGCAGGTACAGATCGTAACGCTGAGGTTGCTCCCAGGTTTGCGAAATATCGTCCGTCAGCGCGTTCCACCAGCCGCTGATACGCTGTTCACCATAGACGTTGGGCTCCGCATGAAGCGGTGCGACGAATAAAAACAGAATCATCCAGAATGCCGAAAAGGTGCGTTGCATCATTATTCCCTCAGCTTAACTCACGCGGCGGTCACTATTACTGTAAACCATTCAGCCTGTAACGGAGCCAGAAGACACAATTATCTCGCTGCAGGCGAAGATGAAATTTATTTATTCAGCACCTTCAGGAAAGATAAAAACGTTTTCTCGGGCGTTTTGTCGCGGTAGTCTCATAGGTTCCGTTTATATGACGGCGCAATGTGAGTGACCTTTTCTTATACCAATAATTAAAAATTAGTACGGACAGGACAACTATGGACTCCACCCTCATCTCCGATCGTCCCAACGAGGAGACCCCTTCGCTCAATCGTGCCCGCCGCGCCGCACTCGGCAGCTTCGCGGGTGCCGTCGTCGACTGGTATGATTTTCTGCTTTACGGCATTACCGCCGCGCTGGTGTTTAACCGCGAATTCTTCCCCCAGGTCAGCCCTGCGATGGGTACGCTCGCCGCGTTTGCCACCTTCGGCGTTGGCTTTCTGTTTCGCCCGCTGGGGGGTGTGATCTTCGGCCACTTCGGCGACCGCCTGGGCCGCAAGCGCATGCTGATGCTCACCGTCTGGATGATGGGGATCGCCACCGCGCTGATTGGCATTCTCCCGTCGTTTTCCGCCATTGGGTGGTGGGCACCGGTGCTGCTGGTGACATTACGCGCCATTCAGGGCTTTGCCGTTGGCGGCGAATGGGGCGGCGCGGCGCTGCTATCCGTTGAGAGCGCGCCAAAAAATAAAAAAGCGTTTTACAGCAGTGGCGTTCAGGTTGGGTACGGCGTAGGGCTGTTGCTTTCCACAGGGCTGGTGTCGCTCATCAGCCAGCTCACCACCGACGAGCAGTTCCTGAGCTGGGGCTGGCGCATTCCGTTCATCTTCAGCATCGTGCTGGTCATTGCCGCGCTGTGGATCCGTAACGGAATGGAGGAGTCGGCAGAGTTCGAAAAGCAGCAGGAAAAACCGGCCGCTAACAAAAGACTTCCTGTCATGGAAGCCCTTGTCCGGCACCCTGGCGCTTTTCTGAAAATTATCGCCCTGCGCCTGTGCGAGCTGCTGACGATGTATATCGTCACCGCCTTTGCCCTGAACTACTCGACGCAGAATCTCGGCCTGCCCCGTGAACTGTTCCTGAATATTGGCCTGCTGGTCGGCGGGATCAGCTGCCTGACTATCCCCTGCTTCGCCTGGCTGGCGGACAGGTTTGGTCGCCGTCGCGTTTATATCACCGGGGCGCTGATTGGAACCCTCAGCGCCTGGCCGTTCTTTATGGCGCTGGAGGCGCAGTCTGTTTTCTGGATTGTTTTCTTTGCCATCATGCTCGCGAACATCGCTCACGATATGGTGGTCTGCGTGCAGCAGCCGATGTTTACCGAGCTGTTCGGCGCCAGCTACCGATACAGCGGCGCGGGCGTGGGCTACCAGGTCGCAAGCGTGGTTGGCGGCGGGTTTACGCCGTTTATTGCCGCTGCGCTGGTGACCTTCTCCGGCGGCAACTGGCACAGCGTGGCGATTTATCTTCTGGCCGGTTGCCTGCTGTCGGCGGCAACGGCGCTGCTGATGAAAGAGACGAGCCACCGCTGATCTCACTTTTGTTTCACAGGCGTGTGACATACTATCGGGTAGAGTCGCACACCTGTGGAACAAGGAGACAGAGATGAATAATAAGGGCTCCAGCCTGACCCCGGCTCAGGCGCTGGAAAAACTCGACGCGCTGTATGAACAGTCCGTCAACGCGCTGCGCAGCGCCATTAGCGAATATATCGAAACAGGGAAACTCCCCGACCAAAAGGCCAGAACCGAGGGCCTTTTTGTTTATCCATCGCTCTCTGTGACCTGGGACGGCAGCGCCAGCAGTAATCCCAAAACCCGCGCCTACGCCCGTTTTACCCACTCCGGCTGCTACAGCACCACCGTCACCCACCCTGCGCTGTTCCGCCCGTATCTTGAAGAACAGCTTACGCTGTTGTACCAGGATTACGGCGCGCACATTTCCGTTGAGCCCTCGCAGCATGAGATCCCTTATCCGTACGTGATTGACGGTTCGGCGTTAACCCTTGACCGCTCCATGAGCGCGGGGCTGACCCGCCACTTCCCGACCACCGAGCTTTCGCAGATTGGCGATGAAACGGCAGACGGGATTTATCACCCGGCCGAATTTTCTCCTCTGTCGCACTTTGACGCCCGCCGGGTCGATTTCTCCCTGGCGCGCCTGCGCCACTACACCGGTACGCCAGTCGAACATTTCCAGCCGTTCGTGCTCTTTACCAACTACACCCGCTACGTTGACGAATTCGTCCGCTGGGGCTGCAGCCAGATCCTCGACCCCGAAAGCCCGTATATCGCGCTCTCCTGCGCGGGCGGGATCTGGATCACCGCGGAGACCGAAGCGCCCGAGCAGGCTATCTCCGATCTGGCGTGGAAAAAACACCAGATGCCCGCCTGGCACCTGATCACCGCCGACGGTCAGGGCATTACGCTGATCAACATCGGCGTCGGCCCGTCAAACGCCAAAACCATCTGCGACCATCTGGCGGTACTGCGCCCCGACGTATGGCTGATGATTGGCCACTGCGGCGGCCTGCGCGAAAGCCAGCTGATTGGTGATTACGTGCTGGCCCACGCCTATCTGCGTGATGACCACGTGCTTGATGCCGTGCTGCCGCCGGATATCCCAATCCCGAGCATCGCCGAAGTGCAGCGCGCGCTGTACGACGCCACCAAAGAGGTGAGCGGCATGCCGGGTGAAGAGGTCAAACAGCGCCTGCGCACCGGTACGGTCGTTACGACGGATGACCGCAACTGGGAGCTGCGTTACTCAGCCTCCGCGCTGCGCTTCAACCTGAGCCGCGCGGTGGCGATCGATATGGAGAGCGCCACCATCGCCGCGCAGGGATATCGCTTCCGCGTTCCGTACGGCACGCTGCTGTGCGTTTCCGATAAGCCGCTGCACGGCGAAATTAAGCTGCCCGGCCAGGCCAACCGTTTCTATGAAGGGGCTATCTCAGAGCATCTGCAAATCGGCATTCGCGCCATCGACCTGCTTCGGGCGGAAGGTGACAGACTGCATTCGCGCAAGCTGCGCACCTTCAACGAGCCGCCGTTCCGCTAATAACGATAAGGAAAAACAATGTCCAGCACATCACCGCTCTCTGCCCTGCGCCACTGGCTTGAGGCCAGCCATCTCGACGGGATGATCGTCCCGCGCGCGGATGCATGGCAGAGCGAATACTGCGCGCCGTACGACGAAAAGCTGGCCTGGCTGACGGGCTTTGACGGCTCTGCCGGCGTCGCGCTGGTACTGAAGGATAAAGCGCTGCTGTTCGTTGACGGGCGCTATCAGGTCCAGGCCCGCGTTCAGGTGAATCTGGACGAGATTGAAATTCACCACCTGCACAACGAGCCGCTGGCTGAATGGCTGGCAGAAAACGTTGAGTCAGGCACGCGCATCGGTTTTGACCCGCTGCTGATGACCCACTCAGAGTTTGAGCAACTGTCCGCCACGCCTTGCGAGCTGGTCCCGCTGAAAGCCTCGCCGTTTGACACGCTTTGGACCGATCGCCCTGCCGCGCCGGCGGGGCTTATCCGGGATATGCCGGTTGAACACAGCGGCGAATGCAGCGCGGACAAACGTCAGCGCGTCGCTGCCGTGCTGGCCGCGAACAATGCCGATTATCTCGCCGTTACCCTGCCGGATAATATCGCCTGGCTGTTAAACGTCCGCGGCGCGGATATCCCTTACAGCCCGGTACCGCTCTCTTTTGCTCTTCTTAGCCGTGACGGCCGCGTTGAGTGGTTTGTTAACGACAGCAAGCTCGGCGCCCTGCCTGAAGACGTCCGCAGTGCGTTCACCATTGCGCCACAGGACGCCTTTGTCGAACGCTGCCAGCAGATTGCTGAAGGCAAACGGGTGATGGTTGATGCCGATTCCGCGCCGGTTGCCCTGCGCTTCGCCATTGAACCACGCGGAGAAATTGTCTGGCGGACGGACCCTATCACCCTGATGAAAGCCACCAAAAACCCGGTAGAACTGGCAGGCTATCGCGAGTGTCATTACCAGGACGGTGCCGCGTGGGTCAATTTCCTCGCCTGGCTGAGCCGCGAAGTGCCGCTTCGCGAGGCGGCAGGAAATCCGCTCACCGAGCTGGAAGTCCAGGCACAGCAGCTTGCGTTCCGCAAACAGCAGCCGGGGTTTATCGAGCAGAGTTTTGCGACCATCTCCGCCTCTTCGAGCAATGCGGCAATGTGCCACTATCATTCGAGCGAGGCCAGCAATAAGCCTATCGGCCATGACCATTTTTACCTGAACGATTCCGGCGGTCATTACGCTAATGGCACCACTGACGCCACGCGCACGCTGGCATGGGGTAAAGTCGCCCCGGAGCAGCGCCTGCACTACACCGCCGTGCTGAGAGGCTTCCTGTCGCTGATTACCCTGCAGTTCCCTTCCGGGACTCAGGGACATCAGCTGGATGCGTTTGCGCGTCGCCCGCTGTGGGAGATGGGGCTGGATTACGATCACGGTACGGGGCACGGCGTGGGGCACCAGCTGCTGATCCATGAGAACCCGCATCGCATCGCCAAAAAGGTCAACCCGTGGCCGCTGGTGGCGGGAAATATCATGACTATCGAGCCGGGCTACTATCTGGGCGATAGCCACGGTATTCGTATTGAAAACCAGGTGGAGATTGTGGAGAGCCGCCCGGGATTCTGCAAATTTGCCTCGCTGACGCTTATCCCGATCGACTTAAGTCAGGTTGAGCTGCATCTGTTGAGCGAGCAGGAAAAACAGTGGCTGGATGCGTATCACCAGCAGGTCCGTGAGGCGCTGTCACCACTGGTGAACAGCGATGCGCGTCCGTGGCTGGTAGAGGCGACGGCACCGGTTCGCGTCAAACAGTAGTTCGGTTTGTTGCCCGGTGGCGCTGCGCTTGCCGGGCCAACAGTCCCGTAGGTCGGGTAAGGCGAAGCCGCCACCCGACAATTTTACCCGGCGCAGAAAAGCAAAAAGCCTGCTTCAAAAGCAGGCTTTTTAAATTTGGCTCCTCTGACTGGACTCGAACCAGTGACATACGGATTAACAGTCCGCCGTTCTACCGACTGAACTACAGAGGAATCGTGTGAACGGGGCGCATATTATCGATGCTCCCCCGGGATGTCAAAGGCAGAATGCATATTTCCGATCGTTTGCCGAATTATTCTCCACTTCGCGCAATTGTCAGGCATTTTTCCGCGGATATTTCCACAGCCAGCGCCCGCTGACCATCCGCCAGTAGAACAGCGCCCCACGTACGGCCCAATCGAGGAACATCCCCAGCCAGACGCCGACCACTCCCCATCCGAGCATTACCCCGAGCGTATACCCCGCCACAACGCGACATCCCCACATGCCGAGCATCGAAACCCACATCGCAAAGCGGGCGTCGCGCGCCCCCTTCAGCCCGGCGGGCAATACCCATGAGGCCGCCCAGATGGGCATAAAGGCCGCGTTGAGCCAGATGAGGATCTTAACGACCTCTTTAACGTCGTCTTCGTGGGTATAAAACGAGGCCATCAGCCCGGCAAAGGGCGCAGTTCCCCAGGCGATCAGCGTCAGTCCAATGGTCGACAGCCAGAAAACATGCCGCAGCTGCCGCTCCGCCTGGCCTATCTGCCCTTTCCCGAGCCGTTTACCGGTGATGATGGTCGATGCCGACCCCAGCGCGTTACCCGGCAGGTTAATCAGCGAGGCGATAGAAAAAGCGATAAAGTTACCGGCTATCACGTCGGTGCCCATCCCGGCGACAAACATCTGCGTCAGCAATTTCCCGCCGTTAAACAGCACAGATTCAATGCTTGCGGGAATGCCGATCCCCATCACTTCCCAGATAATGGCGAAATTAAAGGGGCGGAAATAGCTTTTCAGCGTGAGGCGCAGCGAGGGGGTGATCCCCGCCATCAGTACCCCGATGATGGCTGCCGCACCGATATAGCGTGAAATGGTTAAACCCAGTCCGGCACCGACGAAGCCCAGCCCGTCCCACGAGAACACGCCGTAGATCAGCACGCTGCTGATAATGATATTGAGGATATTCATCCCGCCGTTGATCAGTAGCGGAATTTTGGTGTTGCCCGCCCCGCGCAGCGCGCCGCTGCCAATAAGGGCAATGGCCGCTGCCGGATAGCTTATGACGGTCATCTCCAGGTAGGTCAGCGCCAGGTCTTTAACCTCGTTCGTGGCCTCCCCGGCGACAAAATCGATAATCTCTTTACCAAAATAGTGGATCACCGCCGCCAGGACGACCGAAAAAATGGTCATGATCATCAGCGACTGGCGGGCCGCCTCGCGTGCACGTTTGGGATCCAGCTTGCCGAGGCTAAAGGCCACCACCACCGTCGTCCCGAGGTCTATGGCGGCAAAGAACGAGATCACCACCATGTTAAAGCTGTCCGCCAGCCCAACCCCAGCCATCGCCTCTTTACCCAGCCAGCTCACCAGAAAGGTGCTCAGAACCCCCATCAGCAGAACGCAGGTATTTTCCAGGAAGATAGGCACAGCAAGAGGGGTGATTTCACGCCAGAACAGGACACGATAGCTTTTACGTTTTGCATACCATGGCGTGCGCGTTATCGCCTGGCGTAAGGAGGCAGTGACGTTCAAAATGGACCTTAGCGAGAAAAGTTGAAACTCCATTTCAAATGATGGGGGACAAATGCTAATCCTGCAAAGTATTTTCCAGAAAAAGATGTATGGATTTACAACAAACTGACGACAGAATCAGCAATCGGTCGATTTTCCCTAAGATCAGGTTTGACAAAACTTTTTTCGCCGCTAAGATAAGCCTCCACAACGATTCCTCTGTAGTTCAGTCGGTAGAACGGCGGACTGTTAATCCGTATGTCACTGGTTCGAGTCCAGTCAGAGGAGCCAAATTTAAAAAGCCTGCTTTTAAAGCAGGCTTTTTGCTTTGCGGATGAGGGAAAATGAACGCTCTGTTTGTCTACGGCACGCTGCGCCCGGGCCACTCTAATGCGCATATTCTTGAGAACATCGGCGGCGAATGGCTGGCCGGTTCCGTATCCGGCACGTTTTACGAACGCGGCTGGGGTGCTGCGGCGGACTTCCCGGGGATCGTGCTCCACCCTGATGGTCCCCGCGTCGAAGGCTATCTGTTTATCTCTGATAACCTTGCCGCACACTGGCAAATGCTGGATGAATTTGAAGACGGCTATGACCGGATTGAGGTCGCAGTGACCACCTCTGAAGGCAAGCAGGTTCAGGCCTGGATTTATCAGCTGCAGCCGCGTTCTGAGTCATAAAAAAAAGCTCTCTGTCACCAGAGAGCCTTTTTCACAATCCGCTGCGATTACTCGCTTTTTGCTTCGCCGTTTTTGATTTCGCCCATCACTTTCAGCTTCTTGGAGATGTCGCGACGCTCTTTGGACAGCTCTGCGTTTTTGATGATGTAGTCATCAACGCGGTCTTCATAGTCGCTCTTCATGCTGGCGATGATGCCCTGGATAGCTTCAACGCTCATGCCTGGCTTGATGTAGTCGCTCAGGTTGTCGAGCAGCAGAACACGTTTCTGGTTGTCACGGATCTTCTTCTCAACGTCCTGGATTTCACGCTGCAGTTTGTTTTTGCGGCGGAACAGGCGGACGAATTCCAGAACATCCTGGAACGAAGGCTTGGTAGTTTCCATTTTTACACCCCTGATAATGTGAGAGTCGGATTCGTTAAGGCAACCGTTGTAACAATAACCTTACTGACAGCGGCTGCGAATGACAATGAGTATATCGTTTAAAGCTATCATAACCCCAATTGCTGCTGAATCGAAGCAGCAGCCGTCACATACGCCTTTTATTTGCGCAGCGCCCGGCAAATAAGGTGCGATAACAGCTCAAGCTGCCGCGCCAGTTCCATGCTCAGCCAGACGTAGCCATGAATAGGCGTTTCCGCCACGTTATCGCTCTGGCGTTCATTGATTAACTGCTTCAGCTCCGCGACGATCTCATTCAGTCGCTCGCTGTTGGCCAGTATCGGCTGCGGGTTGCCTTCATAAAGCGCATGGGCGATGGTCAACAGCGTTTGCTGCGTCATCTGCTGAGTCTCTTTGAGGGTCTGCGCATTAAGCATCAACAGATGGCTGGGACGCGAAGCCCAGTGGGCGTTGATTTGCAATTCAAGCATGCAGACCAGGTTGCGGCTTACCGTCTGGATAGCTTCGAAAATCGATTTTTGAATGCGGGTTTCTTTGCTGGCGGGCGTGATCAGGCCGCGCATTTTAACCACGTCGTTAAGGATGGTTTGCAGGTGCTTTTCCAGCCGCGGGCGCTCGACCAGATTAGGGGAAAAACCGGCCTGATAAACGCGGTTAAAGGCGGTAACGTAGTTAGCCATCTGAATACGCCAGTGCAGAAAAGCGCGCTGCGGCCAGATACCGGTAAAAAGCATGGCCAGCAGTGACCCCAGGATGACATCCCCGCTTCGCCACAGCGCCGTGGTCATATCCCCGGCGGGCGCCCCGACAACCACCGCGAGAGTAATACCAATCAGCAGCGCCTGATAGGGCTTTTTGCCCAACGCCAGCCAGCCGCAGAGGAACATAGCGGCACCGCACCATGCCAGCATCACCGGAAATGAGATGAGCTCCAGCTTCAGCGCAATAAGACCCAGGGCCGAGCCAAGAACAGTCCCGCCAATTCGTTCAAAGGCGCGCGGGACCACGTTCCCCCAAAACGAGATGGGCCCCATCACCACCACCAGCGTGATCAGCGGCCACGTCCCTTCCGGAACGTCCAGCAAACGGACCAGTACAAACGTCAATACGAAAGCCAGCGCGATGCGACACCCGTGCACAACGCGGTAATGTTTATACAACCGAATTTCAAAAGGAGTTAATGATTTGTCGGGACGCACACCCGCTCTCCAGCTACACGGCAAACCACAATTGTACTGTGTTTTCAGCCGGGCGGATCGATCCCGGCTGAAAAACCCTTCATTTAGCAGGCTTAAACCGTTTTATGCTCGACGGCGATATACATTTCGATATCCCAGTAACCGTCCGCATTGCCGTCATTGAGATAGCGTTCGAAGCAGGGCTTTAGCGCCATCTGGTATTTATTGTCCTGCAGCAGGGAATTGAAGAACTGATACCAGGGCGTGGCGAAGTCGTAGTTTTCCACGCGAGCCGTCGCCACGGCATAGTCCCCGGCCGCGATTTCCGTCATCATGACGCCTTCGCTGTTTTCCGGAATAACGAAATCGTCCGGTACGGTAACGGCCGTATCACAGCGCAGTTTTTCTGCCGGGACTTCATCCGGGTTATCGTAATAGACCGCCACCCACTCCAGCGGCTCAATGTGACGCCCGTCAACCCACATGACCAGCTGTTCAAAGCCCTGCTTTACCGTGTGTTCCCACGGGCCGACCAAATGAAAACCGGCAATCTTACGTTTCTGTTGCTGCTTAATGCTGTAGTCCATGCTGCCTCCATTTATTACTGTATATTTATACACTATAAAGCTGGATTATCATTATCAGCAAACGAGGAGTGTTTATTATGTGAGCAGACTCGCAACCCTGCCAGTCTGCTCATCTACCGTTAGAGCGTGTGATGCAGGTAATCGCTCAGTCGAGAGAACAGGCCGCCTTTGTCAACGGCTTCCAGCGTTACCAGCGGCCAGTGGGCTACCACTTTATCGCGGTCATAGAGCTGGATTTCCCCGACCCGCTGATGCGCGGCAATCGGCGCTTCCAGCTCTTTTTTATCCAGCACGTATTTGGCTTTGATGTTCGGTACCTCCGCTTTCGGCAAGGCCAGCCAGAAGTCCTGGTCGGTTCCCAGTTTCACCTGTTCCTTGTCGCCGTACCAGATGCGCTCCGTCCCCACTTTTTTTCCGCTATGCAGGATCTGCACCGTATCGAAATTCTGCTGTCCCCAGTGCAGCAGTTTTCGGGCCTGGTCCTCACGCCCTTTCGGGCTGTCCGCCCCCATCACCACAGCGATTAAACGGCGCTCGCCGTCTACGGCAGACGCAATCAGGTTAAAGCCAGCCCCCGAGGTATGCCCCGTTTTAAGGCCGTCCACGTTCATGGTTTTATCCCACAGCAGGCCGTTACGGTTTTGCTGGGTGATCCCGTTCCAGGTCAGGCTCTTTTCGCTGTACATATGGTAAAACTCAGGCTCGCCGTGGATGATGGCCCGGGAGAGTACGGCCAGGTCATAGGCGGAGCTGTGCTGGCCCGGCGCGTCCAGCCCGTGTACGGTTTCAAAATGCGTATCGCGCAGGTTCAGCTTCTGCACGTAGTCGTTCATCATTTTCACGAACTGCGGCTGCCCGCCCGCCACGTGATCGGCCAGCGCCACGCAGGCGTCGTTGCCGGAATCGACTATCAGGCCGCGGCTCAGATCGCGCACGGAGACGCGATCGCCCTCTTTCAGGAACATCAGCGACGAGCCGTCAAAAACCGGGTTACCTTTTGCCCACGCGTCACGCCCTACGGTGACAATGTCGTCCGGCGTAATGCGGTGGCTATCAATGGCCCGATCCACCACATAGCCCGTCATCAGCTTGGTCAGGCTCGCCGGATTACGTTGTTGATGTTCGTTGCCCGCCGTTAAAATCTGACCAGTCGTGTAATCCATCAGCACCCAGGAGCCAGCCTGAATGGCCGGAGGCTGCGGCGAAAAATCCAGTGGTTCGGCCGCAAAAGCAGATGAGACACTCGAAGCGAGTAAAGAAACAGCAATAAACAGACGGCGTTTCAACGGTATATCCTCAGGTCAGTAAAAATCGATGACCTTTTTACGGGAGTTCTGATGTCGTTACCTGGCTTAATTGCAAAAAAATGTGACAGAACGCAGATTTTTCTCTGAAGCTGGCGCGCAAATTTGCCACGCGGCGGTGCTTTTTATTCGGTCTGACCCGCGCGATCGTTTACCATAGTGACGTCATTTTTTAACAGGATGGTATTACTGGTGTCTGACTCTGCCGCTCGCCCGACTTTTTTGTTCCACGACTACGAAACTTTTGGCACTCACCCGGCGCTGGACCGACCGGCGCAGTTTGCCGCCATCCGTACCGACGACGAATTCAACATTATTGGCAAGCCCGAGGTCTTTTACTGCAAGCCTGCGGATGACTACCTGCCGCAGCCCGGCGCGGTCATGGTTACCGGCATCACCCCTCAGGAAGCGCGGGAGAAAGGCGTTAACGAGGCAGAGTTCGCCCGACGCATTCACGATCTGTTTACCGTTCCCAATACCTGCGTGGTTGGTTACAACAACATCCGCTTCGATGACGAAGTGACGCGCAATATCTTTTATCGCAACTTCTACGATCCCTATGCCTGGAGCTGGCAGAACCGCAATTCACGCTGGGATTTGCTCGACATCATGCGCGCCTGCTACGCCCTGCGTCCTGAAGGCATTAACTGGCCGGAAAATGAGGAAGGGCTGACCAGCTTCCGGCTGGAACACCTGACGCGCGCCAACGGTATCGAGCACAGCAACGCCCACGACGCGATGGCGGACGTCTATGCCACCATTGCCATGGCGAAGCTGGTGAAAAGCGCACAGCCCCGGCTGTTTGAGTATCTGCTAAGCCATCGCAGCAAGCAGAAGCTTATGACCCTTATCGACGTACCGCAGATGAAGCCGCTGGTGCATATTTCCGGCATGTTTGGTGCATGGCGCGGCAATACCAGCTGGGTTGCCCCGCTGGCGTGGCATCCGGACAACCGTAATGCGGTCATCATGGTGGACCTGGCGGGCGATATTTCACCACTGCTGGAGCTCGACAGCGATACCCTGCGCGAACGTTTGTACACGCCGAAAAATGAACTCGGCGATCTGCCCGCGGTGCCGGTCAAACTGGTGCATATCAATAAATGTCCGGTCCTGGCGCAGGCGAACACGCTGCGCCCGGAAGATGCTGACAGGCTGGGCATCAACCGCCAGCACTGCCTCGATAACCTGAAAGTGCTGCGCGAAAACCCGCAGGTGCGCGAGAAAGTGGTTGCTATCTTTGCCGAGGCGGAGCCATTCGTGCCGTCTGAAAACGTGGATGCCCAGCTCTATAATGGTTTCTTCAGCGATGCCGATCGCGCGGCCATGAATATCGTTCTGCAAACCGAGCCGCGTAACTTACCGGCGCTTGATATCACCTTCGCCGATAAGCGCATCGAAAAGCTGATGTTTAATTACCGCGCGCGTAATTACCCGGGAACCCTGGATGAAGCAGAGCAGGAACGCTGGCTGCAGCACCGTCGCAACGTATTTACCCCAGAGTATCTGCACAGCTACGCTCAGGAGCTGGAAATGCTTTATGGCCAGTATGAAGGGAATGCTGAGAAACAGGCACTGTTGAAATCCCTGTTCCAGTACGCGCAAGAGATAGTCTGAAAGTCAGAAATAAAAAAACCGGAGGCGATGGTCTCCGGTTTTTTTTGCCCTGCGGCGCTGCGCTTACGCGGGCTTACGGGTTATGTAGGTCGGGTAAGGCGTAACCGCCACCCGACACAGTCTTACGCGACGTCTTCGTACTGCGGAACCGGGTTACGGAAGCTCTTCGTAACGCAGGCCAGGTAAATCAGGCCGATACCCGCCCAAATCAGGCCAAGCACCATCGAGCTCTCTTCCAGGTTAACCCACAGCGCGCCCACGGTCAGGGCACCACACATCGGCAGGAACAGATATTGGAAGTGATCTTTCAGCGTTTTGTTACGCTTTTCACGGATCCAGAACTGAGAGATAACCGACAGGTTAACAAAGGTAAACGCCACCAGCGCACCAAAGTTAATCAGCGCCGTTGCCATCACCAGGTCAAAGTTAATTGCCAGAAGCGCAATCGCACCGACCAGGATGATGTTCATCGCCGGGGTACGCCAGGTTGGATGCACGTAGCCGAAGAAACTTTTCGGGAATACGCCATCGCGGCCCATTACGTACATCAGACGCGCAACGCCTGCATGCGCGGCCATACCGGATGCCAGTACGGTGATGGTGGAGAAGATCAGCGCGCCAACCTGGAACGCTTTACCCGCCACATACAGCATGATTTCTGGCTGAGACGCATCCGGATCCTTGAAGCGAGAGATATCCGGGAAGTACAGCTGCAGGAAATAGGTCGAGAAAATAAAGATCAGACCGCCAATCAGCGCCGTCAGGAAGATGGCACGCGGGATCACGCGCTCTGCATCCTTCGTTTCCTCGGACAGGTTGCTGATCCCGTCAAAACCGGTAAAGGAGAAGCACAGAATGGTTGCCCCGGTAATCATCGGGATCACATGCGCATCACCAGACCAGAACGGTTTGCTGCTCGCCAGCGTACCAGCGCCTTCGCCGTGGAACACGCCATAGATCACCATGCCAAGAATAACGGCAATCAGGACAACCTGAAGCACAACGATAACGGAGTTAAAGTTGGCAACAGACTTAATGCTGCGCAGGTTAAAGGCCGTCATAAAGGCCACCAGCGCCACGACGAACATCCAGGATGGAATCGATGGCACCAGCGCTTCAAAATAGATTTTTGCCAGCAGAATGTTGATCATCGGCGCGAACAGGTAGTCGAGCAGCGAAGACCAGCCCACCATAAAGCCAACCGTCGGGCTGATGGATTTCTGTGCATAGGTGTAGGCGGAACCGGCAGACGGATAGCGGCGAACCAGCTTACCGTAGCTCAGCGCGGTAAAGAGGATCGCAATCAGCGCGAAGCCGTAAGCCGTCGGCACATGACCGTCTGTGAGGCCTGATACGATACCGAATGTATCGAACAGCGTCATCGGTTGCATATAGGCCAGGCCCATCATAACAACCGGAATCAACGTAAGCGTTTTACGTAATTCCACGCGAGAGGTGTTTGGAGTTGCGTTATGCGACATAGTTATTCTCCTTTAAGGTGATAACCGCCACGTAAGCGAAAAATTGCCCCATTTGTTTCTTCCTCAGCGACAACAACTGTCGGATTTTAGTAAATATCTATCCGGTACGAAGCCCGGCCTCTTGGTTTTTAGTTTCGTTTCGTACATGCAAAAAAAAATAACCGACGCCTTTTATATCGTCGATTATTCATTTGGTTGCAGCGGCGGCATTTTGCCCCACATCGGATACAAAAGGCAATACTTTGCAACGCAGCGGGTAATTTTCTTTTTGCTAACTGGCTGATTTCTCGACGCTGCCCTGAGCATAAACAGCGGCGATAGCACTATTTGCTAAAATTTCGTCGCGCCACCAGGCACTGGCCAGCCCGGCGGTCTGTTCATTCCAGCCCACCCACACCGACTCATGGCTGTTTTGAGCAAGTACCTGTTTTTCAACAAGCGCACCGCTGTCAATAAACCGCTGCGCCAGATAGCGGGGCAAATAGCCGCAGCCCAGGCCGCTTATTTGCAGCTCCAGCTTGGTTTTAAAGTCGAAAACGGTGATGGCCTCCTGCTCATCAAGCAGCTGTGAGGAGGCCGAACATTCCGGACGAGAGCTGTCCCCCACCACAATCGCGCGGTAGCCTTTAATCACGCGGCGGTTAAGCGGCTCAGGCTCCTGAGCCAGGGGATGATGGGGCGCCACGGCAAATACCTGCTCCAGCACGCCCAGCCGGGCAAAACCAAAATCGCTCAGCTGGGGAGGCTCATGGAGTGCACCGACAAAAATATCCGCCCTGCCCTGGGTTAAAGCATCCCAGGAGCCACCCAGCACGCCATTTATAAAGATAAGACGGGTCACGCTGTGATGTTGATAAAAAGCTTCAATCAGCGGCGTCAGGAGAGAAAATGGAAAGGTATCATCCACGCCAATAACCAGCTCGTTTTCCCATCCCTGATGGAGCTTAACAGCCTGTTTTTCCAGCTCGCGAACGGTATGCAGAACTTCGCGGCCTTTTTCCAGCAGCATCTGTCCGGTTCGGGTAAAACGTGCGCGGTGCCCGGAGCGATCGAGGATCTGAATATTGAGATCGCTTTCCAGTTTTTGAACGGTATAGCTCAACGCAGACGGGGTTTTGTAGAGCTTTGCCGACGCAGCGGCAAAGCTCCCCTCTTTTTCCAGTGCATCCAGAATAATAAGAACATCCAGCAGCGGTTTCATGCTCGCCCCCTTCTGGTGTGCGATCGTCTCCGCTGCTGGTCTTATTCCATGGGCATCACCAGCGGATCGGGATACTGATACTCAAACCCCAGCTCATGACAAATGCGATTGCCATCAACAATTTTGCCTTTGCTGTCATCTTTTGCCTCACTAAAGACCGGCGGAGCCAGGCCAAGCTGACGTGCCATCAGCGGGTAAAAGGTGCTGCGCGCTGGATGAGACGGTGCACATATATTATAGATGTGTCCGCCTTTCGGAGCCTGTAAGAGTAACTCAATCGCGCCAATAACATCCTCAAGATGGACAAGATTCACGCCGTGCTGGCCGTCTGGCGCCGTCTTTCCGGCAAAAAAGCGTCCCGGATGGCGTCCAGGCCCCACCAATCCCGCCAGACGAAGGATATCAACCTGCGTGCCGGGAAGATTATGCAGCCAGTCTTCCAGCTCTTTCAGGACCTGACCGCTCGCCGTAACGGGACGGCGCTCGGAGCTCTCTTTTACCACACCTTCAGCATCGCCATAGACCGACGTCGAGCTGGTGAAAACAATGCGCGGTACGTGATGCGCCAGCGCGCTGTCGACAATCTCCTGCATCGCCTGCAGATAAAATGATTCGCCCGGTCCGCTGCGCCGCGCGGGTAGCGTAATCACCAGCGCATCCACGTTCATCAGCGTGTCCAGATCGTCCGCATCACACACCAGCTCCGGCTCCAGACGCAGTTCAACGCCATCAATACCGCACATGCGCGCCGCTTCGACCCCATCTCGGGTGGTCTTGCTCCCGGTCACCTGCCAGCCTTTCGCGGCTAATGACATCGCCAGCGGCATTCCCAGCCATCCTAAACCGACAATCGCGACCTTTTTCATGCGAATTCTCCTGACTCTCACTCGTCTTTCATAAGGCTACGCCAGCCCGGCAGAACACACAATTCATAGCATCAATATGAAATGAATTAATGATCAAAAAAAGCCCTTGCAATATGTCGTACAACTGGTTTAGGTTAAAAGACATCAAATGAATAAGCATTCATCGAGAATTTATATGACACGCGTTCAATTTAAACACCACCATCATCACCATCATCCTGACTAGTCTTTCAGGCGATGTGTGCTGGAAGACGTTTGGATCTTCCAGTGGTGCATGAACGCATGAAAAAGCCCCCGGAAGATCTTCTTCCGGGGGCTTTTTTTTGGACCAAATTCAGACAGGTTAAAACAGGTTAACGAGGAATAAAGAATGTTAGATAACTCACGTTTACGCATAGCTATTCAAAAATCAGGCCGTTTGAGTGACGATTCACGCGAACTGCTGGCCCGCTGCGGGATTAAAATTAACCTGCACACCCAGCGCCTGATTGCTCTGGCTGAAAACATGCCCATCGACATTCTGCGCGTGCGTGATGACGATATTCCCGGCCTGGTCATGGATGGCGTCGTTGACCTCGGCATCATCGGGGAAAACGTGCTGGAAGAAGAGCTGCTGACCCGCCGCGCGCAGGGCGAAGATCCGCGTTACTTCACCCTGCGTCGTCTGGACTTCGGCGGCTGCCGCCTGTCGCTGGCAACGCCGGTTGATGAAGCCTGGGACGGTCCGGCCGCGCTGAACGGCAAACGTATTGCCACCTCCTACCCTCACCTGTTAAAGCGTTATCTGGATCAGAAAGGCGTGCAGTTTAAATCCTGCCTGCTGAACGGCTCCGTTGAAGTGGCGCCGCGTGCGGGTCTGGCGGACGCCATCTGTGACCTGGTCTCTACCGGCGCGACGCTGGAAGCGAACGGCCTGCGCGAAGTGGAAGTGATCTACCGCTCCAAAGCGTGCCTGATTCAGCGCGACGGGGAGATGGCGGATGCCAAGCAGCAGCTGATTGACAAGCTGCTGACCCGCATTCAGGGCGTCATTCAGGCGCGTGAATCCAAATACATCATGATGCACGCCCCAACCGAGCGCCTGGATGAAGTGATTGCCCTGCTGCCGGGCGCCGAGCGCCCAACCATCCTGCCGCTGGCGGGCGATCAGCAGCGCGTGGCGATGCACATGGTGAGCAGCGAAACCCTGTTCTGGGAAACCATGGAAAAACTGAAGGCGCTGGGCGCAAGCTCCATCCTGGTGCTGCCGATTGAGAAGATGATGGAGTAATGGCCATGAGCTTTAACACAATCATCGACTGGAATACCTGTAGCGACGCACGGCAGCGCGAACTCCTGATGCGCCCGGCGATTTCCGCCTCTGAAAGCATCTCGCGCACCGTGGCTGAGATCCTGGATAACGTCAAAGCCCGTGGCGATGACGCGCTGCGTGAATACAGCGCGAAGTTTGATAAGACGGAAGTCGGCGCATTACAGGTTACCGAGCAGGAAATCATTGATGCCAGCAATCGTCTGGGTGACGACATCAAGCAGGCAATGGCTGTTGCGGTGAAAAACATTGATACCTTCCACACCGCGCAGAAGCTGCAGACCGTAGATGTCGAAACCCTGCCCGGCGTGCGTTGCCAGCAGGTAACGCGCCCGGTTGCGTCCGTCGGCCTCTATATTCCCGGCGGCTCTGCGCCGCTTTTCTCCACCGTACTGATGCTGGCGACTCCCGCGCGGATTGCCGGCTGTCAGAAAGTGGTGCTGTGCTCGCCGCCACCGATTGCCGACGAGATCCTCTACGCGGCGAAGCTGTGCGGCGTGCAGGCGGTCTATAAAGTGGGTGGCGCGCAGGCGATTTCTGCCCTGGCGTTCGGCACGGAATCCATTCCGAAGGTCGACAAAATCTTTGGTCCGGGCAATGCGTATGTGACCGAAGCTAAGCGCCAGGTCAGCCAGCGTCTGGACGGCGCGGCCATCGATATGCCTGCCGGCCCGTCTGAGGTGCTGGTGATTGCCGACAGCGGCGCAACGCCGGATTTCGTGGCATCCGACCTGCTTTCACAGGCGGAACACGGCCCGGACTCGCAGGTCATCCTGCTGACGCCGGACGCCAATATGGCAAAACGCGTGGGCGAAGCCGTTGAGCGTCAGCTTGCCGACCTGCCTCGCGCCGAAACGGCACGCCAGGCGTTAGCGGCCAGCCGCCTGATTGTGGCGCGCGATCTGGAGCAGTGTATTGCCATCTCCAACCAGTACGGTCCGGAGCACCTGATCATTCAGACCCGCAACGCGCGCGATCTGGTCGACAGCATTACCAGCGCGGGCTCGGTGTTCCTCGGCGACTGGTCACCGGAGTCAGCGGGCGATTACGCCTCCGGCACCAACCACGTGCTGCCCACGTACGGCTACACCTCAACCTGTTCCAGCCTCGGCCTGGCGGATTTCCAGAAGCGCATGACCGTGCAGGAACTCTCCCGCGAAGGGTTTGCCTCACTGGCCTCGACCATTGAAACCCTGGCTGCCGCCGAGCGCCTGACCGCCCACAAAAATGCCGTTACGCTGCGCGTTGCAGCCCTGAAGGAGCAAGCATGAACATTGAAGAATTAGCCCGCGAAAATGTCCGTCGCCTGACGCCTTACCAGTCTGCGCGTCGTCTGGGCGGCAAAGGGGATGTCTGGCTGAATGCTAACGAATTCCCGACTGCGGTGCAGTTTGAGCTGTCGCAGCAAACGCTGAACCGTTATCCGGAGTGTCAGCCGAAGGCGGTAATCGAAAACTACGCGCAGTATGCTGGCGTGAAGCCAGATCAGGTGCTGGTCAGCCGCGGCGCGGATGAGGGTATTGAGCTGCTGATCCGCGCGTTCTGCGAGCCGGGCAAAGACGCCGTCATGTACTGCCAGCCGACCTACGGCATGTACAGCGTCAGCGCGGAAACCTTCGGCGTGGCGTGCCGCAACGTGCTCTCACTGGAGAACTGGCAGCTGGATCTGCAGGGCATTGCCGACAATCTTGAGGGCGTTAAAGTCGTCTTTGTCTGCAGTCCAAACAACCCGACCGGGCAGATTATTAACCCGCAGGATATCCGCACCCTGCTGGAGATGACGCGCGGTAAAGCGCTGGTGGTGGCCGACGAAGCCTATATCGAGTTCTGCCCGCAGGCGACGCTGGCTGGCTGGCTGGAAGAGTATCCGCACCTGGTGGTGCTGCGTACGCTGTCGAAGGCTTTCGCCCTTGCGGGCCTGCGCTGCGGCTTTACGCTGGCGAATAAAGAGGTCATCGACCTGCTGCTGAAGGTGATCGCTCCGTACCCCCTCTCGACGCCGGTAGCCGATATTGCGGCACAGGCGCTGACGCCTCAGGGGATCAACGCGATGCGCGAGCGCGTGGCGCAAATCCTGGAGGAACGTCAGTATCTGGTGACTGCCCTGAAGGATATCCCGTGCGTGGAGCAGGTGTTCGACTCGGAAACCAACTACATCCTGGTACGCTTCACCGCATCGAGTGCCGTATTTAAATCTTTATGGGATCAGGGCATTATCTTACGAGACCAGAATAAACAACCTTCTCTGAGCGGGTGCCTGCGCATTACCGTCGGCACCCGCGCAGAGAGCCAGCGCGTAATTGACGCCCTGAAAGCGGAGAAAGTATGACCCAGAAGATCCTTTTTATCGATCGTGACGGCACCCTTATTTCGGAGCCACCAGCCGATTTTCAGGTCGATCGATTCGACAAGCTGGCCTTTGAACCGGACGTGATCCCGGTGCTGCTCAAGCTGCAAAAAGCCGGATACAGGCTGGTGATGATCACCAATCAGGACGGTCTGGGTACCGACAGCTTCCCGCAGGCAGACTTTGACGGCCCGCATAATTTAATGATGCAGGTGCTGACCTCTCAGGGCGTGGTATTTGATGAGGTGCTGATTTGCCCGCACATGCCGGCCGACGAGTGCGACTGCCGTAAGCCAAAGGTGAAGCTGGTTGAGCGCTACCTGGCTGAAGATGCGCTGGATAAAACCAACAGCTATGTTATCGGCGATCGCATCACCGATATTACGCTGGCGGAAAACATGGGCATCGCGGGACTGCGATACGACCGCAACAACCTGAACTGGACGATGATTGGCGAGCAGCTGACAAAACGCGACCGCTACTCGCACGTTGAACGTAACACTAAAGAGACGCAGATTGATGTGAAGATCTGGCTGGACCGCGAAGGCGGCAGCAAGATCCACACTGGAGTAGGTTTCTTCGACCACATGCTCGACCAGATTGCCACCCACGGCGGTTTCCGCATGGAAATTACGGTAAAAGGCGATCTCTACATTGACGATCACCACACCGTGGAAGATACCGGCCTGGCGCTGGGTGAAGCACTGAAGCTTGCGCTCGGTGATAAACGCGGCATCAACCGTTTTGGCTTTGTCCTGCCGATGGACGAGTGTCTGGCGCGCTGCGCCATGGACATCTCCGGTCGCCCGCACCTGGAATATAAAGCAGACTTCAATTACCAGCGCGTGGGCGATCTGAGCACTGAAATGGTGGAGCACTTCTTCCGTTCATTGTCTTATACCATGGGCCTGACGCTGCACCTGAAGACCAAAGGTAAGAACGACCACCACCGCGTTGAGAGTCTCTTCAAAGCCTTTGGTCGTACCCTGCGCCAGGCAATTCGCGTGGAAGGTGACGCCCTGCCCTCATCAAAAGGAGTGCTGTAATGAATGTGGTGATTCTGGATACCGGATGCGCCAACCTTAACTCCGTAAAATCGGCCATTGCGCGCCACGGCTACGAGCCGGCGGTGAGCCGTGACCCGGACGTGGTGCTGCGTGCCGACAAACTCTTTTTACCGGGCGTAGGTACCGCGCAGGCTGCAATGGATCAGATTCGCGAACGCGATCTGATCGATCTGATCAAGGCCTGTACCCAGCCGGTGCTGGGCATATGCCTGGGCATGCAGATCCTGGGCCGCCGCAGCGAAGAGAATAACGGCGTTGACCTGCTGGGCATTATTGACGAAGACGTGCCGAAAATGACTGATCACGGTCTGCCTCTGCCTCATATGGGCTGGAACCGCGTGTACGCCAAAGCGGGCGACAGGCTGTTTCGCGGCATCGAAGACGGCGCGTATTTTTACTTCGTGCACAGCTACGCCATGCCGGTGAACGTGAATACGATCGCCCAGTGCACTTACGGCGAGGCGTTTACGGCAGCCGTACAGAAAGACAATTTCTTCGGCGTGCAGTTTCACCCGGAGCGCTCTGGCGCCGCGGGCGCGCAGCTGCTGAAAAACTTCCTGGAGATGTGATGATTATTCCCGCGTTAGATTTAATTGACGGTACGGTTGTCCGTCTGCATCAGGGTGATTACGGGCAGCAGCGAGACTACGGAAACGATCCGCTGCCGCGTCTGCAGGATTATGCCGCCCAGGGTGCGCAGGTACTGCATCTTGTGGATTTGACTGGCGCGAAAGACCCGGCGAAACGCCAGATCCCGCTGCTTAAACAACTTATTGCGGGTGTTGATGTGCCGGTACAGGTTGGCGGCGGCGTGCGTACGGAAGATGACGTCGCGGCGCTGCTGGACGCTGGCGTGGCCCGCGTGGTGGTAGGTTCAACCGCCGTTAAAGATCCTGAGACGGTGAAGGGCTGGTTCCGCCGCTTTGGCGCCGACGCCCTTGTACTGGCGCTGGACGTGCGTATTGACGAACAGGACAACAAGCAGGTGGCCGTCAGCGGCTGGCAGGAAAACTCCGGCGTGACGCTGGAAGAGCTGGTTGATATCTATCTGCCCGTTGGCCTGAAGCACGTGTTATGCACTGACATCTCCCGCGACGGCACGCTGGCTGGCTCCAACGTCTCGCTTTATGAAGAGGTTTGTGCGCGTTATCCGCAGATAGCGTTCCAGTCTTCCGGCGGTATCGGTGATATAGGCGACGTAGCCGCGCTGCGCGGTACCGGTGTGCAGGGTGTGATTGTGGGCCGGGCTCTGCTGGAAGGTAAATTTACTGTGACGGAGGCTATTCAATGCTGGCAAAACGGATAATCCCTTGCCTGGACGTACGTGACGGCCAGGTCGTGAAAGGCGTGCAGTTCCGCAACCACGAGATCATTGGCGACATCGTTCCGCTGGCAAAACGCTATGCTGATGAAGGCGCAGACGAGCTGGTGTTCTACGATATTACCGCGTCCAGCGATGGCCGCGTGGTCGACAAAAGCTGGGTGGAACGCGTGGCGGAAGTGATCGACATTCCGTTCTGCGTGGCGGGCGGAATTAAGTCCGCTGACGACGCCGCCAAAATTCTCTCGTTTGGCGCCGACAAGATTTCCATCAACTCCCCTGCCCTGGCCGACCCGGAGCTCATTACCCGCCTCGCCGATCGTTTTGGCGTTCAGTGTATTGTGGTCGGGATCGACACCTGGTATGACGCCGCAACGGGCAAGTATCACGTCAACCAGTACACGGGGCATGAAAGCCGCACGCGCGTGACGCAGTGGGAAACGCTCGACTGGGTGCAGGAAGTGCAAAAGCGTGGCGCTGGCGAGATTGTCCTCAACATGATGAATCAGGATGGCGTGCGTAACGGGTATGACCTCGAACAGCTGAAAAAAGTTCGTGAGGTCTGCCACGTTCCGCTGATTGCCTCCGGCGGCGCGGGCACCATGGAACATTTCCTGGAAGCCTTCCGCGATGCGAACGTGGACGGCGCGCTGGCCGCTTCCGTGTTCCACAAGCAGATTATTAATATTGGTGAGTTAAAAACGTACCTGGCCGACCAGGGCGTGGAGATCAGGGTATGTTAACAGAGCAACAACAGGCGCAGCTGGACTGGGAAAAAACGGACGGATTACTGCCGGTGGTTGTCCAGCATGCCGTCTCAGGCGAAGTGCTGATGCTGGGGTATATGAACCAGGACGCGCTGGCGAAAACGCTCGGCAGCGGCAAAGTGACCTTCTACTCCCGCACGAAACAGCGCCTGTGGACCAAAGGCGAGACCTCGGGTCATTTCCTGAATGCAGTGAGCATTACGCCAGACTGCGATAACGACACCCTGCTGGTGCTGGCAAACCCAATCGGCCCAACCTGCCATAAGGGCACAAGCAGCTGCTTCGGCGAGGCGAGCCACCAGTGGTTGTTCCTGTATCAACTGGAACAGCTGCTGGCAGAGCGTAAAACGGCTGACCCTGAAAGTTCGTATACCGCGAAGCTGTACGCCAGCGGAACCAAGCGTATTGCGCAGAAGGTGGGTGAAGAAGGCGTGGAAACCGCGCTGGCCGCGACGGTGCATGACCGCGAGGAGCTGACGAATGAAGCATCGGACCTGATGTATCACCTGCTGGTGCTGCTGCAGGATCAGGAGCTGGATTTGACGGCGGTGATTGAAAATCTTCGCAAACGGCACAAATAAAAAAACCGGGGAATATCCCCGGTTTTTTTTATCTGCAAATCAGGCTTTTGGTTTGTAGTTGCGCAATGCGTTGCGGCCAAGCACCACTCCAGAACCAATTATTCCACCCAGCAGCACGGCCAGAATTAGAACTATCGCATTTTTCGGGCTGTCACGACGTACAGGGAGTTCCGGCTTCATAACATAACGGTAAACGTGGATCGTTTCCGGGTTTACGTTCAGATTCTGGATGTCCAGTAGATTTCGCCTGGTCTGATAATAGGCTCTTGGGAAGACCAACGGGAGAGAAGCTTCGTTGTCAATCATTGATTTCAGCCCCTCACTTCCCAGCAGGAACATCGTTTCCTGAGTCACTTCCTGGGTTTGCTGAAGCTGCGGCGAGGTAATTTTTGCCGCTTCTGCGTTCTTCAACGCCTCAGCAATCTGTTTTATACGCAGATCTTTTTGCTCCTGAGCTACCCTCTCTTGGTTTTTCAGAGAATCCTTCAGGGTCTTGATCTGCTCCTTAATATTGTCATTAAGGTCAGCGGCGAGCTCTTTAGCTGTTTGCTCATCAACCTGCTGAATGAACTGCGCCAGCTGCTTTTGCGCAGCGTCTGCAGAAGTACTGGTATAAGAGACACTTAACGGGAGCGGCTGCCCTTTAACCGTTGACTCAATGATAAGTTTTTCAGGCACAGCCTGATTTTCGAGCGCCTGTGACAATGCCGAGAATGAGGCGTTAAAACGGCCAATTGCGCGCGTTTGGTTGTCAACCATTGTAGGTGCTGCGGTACCATACAGGATATTTAACGCATTAGAATAGCTGGCAATCTGAGCCGCATCTGGTTGCGTAATAATCGCACTTGAGGTCCATTTTTCCTTTGCGACAGAGATATATCCAATTGCCAGGGCGATACAAACAACAACAAAGGCTGCTATCACCCACTTCCCACGCCACAGCTGGAACACTAAATCAAGTAAATCAATTTGCTCAGGATCATTGCTTCGGATGACCTGGCTATTATTGTTTTGCGTCATACAATCCCTAACTGATAAAAAAAGGGCAAACATAATTAAGTTTGTATAGTTTAACGATTACTGGCGATTTTTCTATAAGAATCCGATGAGTAATATCGGAAAGATGGGTTATGTAAACAACCCCCTTCGCGCTATCATAGATGCCATGTGATGCGTTACGGCATCTAAAGAATAGGGTTTATGAGGGAAGCTATGAAATTTTTGGTCACGGGTGCCGCAGGTTTTATCGGTGCGAATGTCAGTAAACGCCTCCTTGAGGCTGGTCATCAGGTTGTCGGTATCGATAACCTCAATGAATACTACGATGTCAACCTGAAGCTGGCACGCCTGGAACTGTTAAAATCTGAGCGTTTCACCTTTCACAAGCTGGAATTAGCCGACCGGGAAGGTATGGCCACGCTTTTCGCGGCTGAGAAGTTTGACCGTGTGATTCATCTTGCCGCGCAGGCGGGTGTGCGTTACTCCCTGGAAAACCCGCACGCGTATGCTGATGCCAACCTTATTGGGCATCTCAACGTGCTGGAAGGCTGTCGCCATAACAATGTTCAGCATCTTCTGTATGCCTCGTCGAGCTCCGTATACGGTCTCAACCGCAAGATGCCTTTCTCCACTGACGACTCCGTGGATCATCCGGTCTCGCTCTATGCCGCGACTAAAAAAGCCAACGAGTTGATGTCGCACACCTATTCGCATCTTTACAACTTGCCGACCACCGGGCTGCGCTTCTTTACCGTGTATGGTCCATGGGGCCGTCCGGATATGGCACTGTTTAAATTCACCAAAGCGATGATTGAAGGCAAAAGCATCGACGTTTACAACTACGGCAAAATGAAGCGCGACTTCACATACATCGACGACATCGCCGAAGCCATTATTCGTCTGCAGGATGTCATTCCTCAGGCTAATGCAGACTGGACCGTTGAGACCGGTTCCCCGGCGACCAGCTCCGCGCCGTATCGCGTTTACAACATTGGTAACAGCTCGCCGGTCGAACTTATGGACTACATTACCGCGTTGGAAGAAGCACTGGGTACAAAAGCAGAGAAAAACATGCTGCCTCTCCAGCCAGGGGATGTTCTGGAGACCAGTGCCGATACCCAGGCTCTTTATGAGGTGATCGGATTTAAACCGCAAACCTCGGTTAAGGATGGAGTGAAAAACTTCGTTAACTGGTACCGCGAGTTTTACAAAGTCTGAAAATAAAAAACCCGGCTTATCCGCCGGGTTTTTTATGGAGCAAGAGAATTAGTCGCTACCGAAGAGATCTCGGGTATAGACTTTGTCCGCTACGTCAGCCAGTTCTTCAGCCATGCGGTTTGAAATGATGACATCGGCTTCTTTCTTGAATGCATCCAGGTCGCGGATCACACGAGAATTGAAGAACTGATCGTCCGGCATGGCAGGCTCATAGATGATAACCTCAACCCCTTTGGCTTTAATGCGCTTCATGATCCCCTGAATAGAAGAGGCGCGGAAATTATCGGAACCGCTCTTCATGATCAGACGATATACGCCCACCACTTTGGGTTGACGCGCGAGGATGGAGTCAGAGATGAAATCTTTACGGGTACGGTTCGCATCAACAATCGCCGAAATGAGATTATTCGGCACCGCCTGATAGTTTGCCAGCAGTTGCTTAGTGTCTTTTGGCAGGCAATAGCCACCGTAGCCAAATGACGGGTTGTTATAGTGGTTGCCAATGCGTGGGTCGAGACATACCCCTTCAATAATCTGACGGGTATTCAGTCCGAGGCTCTCTGCGTAGCTGTCCAGTTCATTGAAATAAGCCACTCGCATTGCCAGATAGGTATTCGCGAAGAGCTTGATCGCCTCAGCTTCAGTGGAGTCGGTAAACAGCACCTGAATATCTTTCTTCAGCGCCCCTTCCTGTAGCAACGCAGCAAAACGTTCAGCGCGCTCAGAACGTTCGCCAATAACGATACGCGAAGGATGCAGGTTATCGTAAAGCGCTCTCCCCTCACGCAGGAATTCCGGCGAGAAGAAGATATTATCAATACCGAATTTTTCTTTAATGGATTTGGTAAAACCGACAGGGATGGTCGATTTAATCACCATCACCGCATCAGGGTTGATCGCGATAACGTCTTTGATTACCGCTTCTACCGTTGAGGTGTTGAAATAGTTGGTTTTAGGATCGTAGTCAGTAGGCGTCGCAATGATGACGTAATCCGCATCGCGGTATGCATCTTCTTTATCTGTCGTGGCGCGGAAATTCAGCGATTTATTGCTGAGATAGTCCTGGATTTCTTTATCCACAATCGGCGATTTTTTCTGATTGAGCATATCCACTTTGGCCTGCACGATATCCAGCGCAACCACTTCATGATTCTGGGCAATCAGAATGCCGTTAGAAAGACCGACATACCCTGTTCCGGAGATTGTTATTTTCATTCGCTAATGACTTCTGTGAGTTAACTGTACTGATGGCCACCAGACCATCGCGATAAACATAACTGTTGGGCTTTGTACCTCCTGGCAAACTGAACTGTCAAGGCAAACCAGGAGTAATCACTACGAGCGGGGCGAGATTCAGACTACTTCGAATAACAGGCGACATTTTTTGCATAAAAAAACCCGGAGACAGGCTCCGGGTTTTGATGACAGCGAGTAAGTTAACTTATTCCATCCATTCGGTATGGAACACGCCTTCTTTATCGGTACGTTTGTAAGTATGCGCACCGAAGTAGTCACGCTGTGCCTGAATCAGGTTAGCTGGCAGAACAGCCGCACGGTAGCTGTCGTAGTAGGCTACTGCAGCAGAGAAGGTCGGAACCGGGATACCGTTCTGGACAGCGTAGGCAACCACATCACGCAGCGCCTGCTGATATTCGTCAGCAATTTTCTTGAAGTACGGTGCCAGCAGCAGGTTGGCGATACCGGCGTTTTCAGCATAGGCATCGGTGATTTTCTGCAGGAACTGCGCACGAATGATGCAGCCCGCGCGGAAGATCTTCGCGATCTCACCGTAATTCAGATCCCAGTTGTTCTCGTCTGATGCCGCACGCAGCTGAGAGAAGCCCTGCGCGTAAGAGACGATTTTACCCAGGTACAGTGCACGACGCACTTTTTCAACGAATTCGGCTTTATCACCCGCTGGTTTAGCCTGAGGGCCAGACAGCACTTTAGATGCCGCAACGCGCTGCTCTTTCAGGGAAGAGATGTAACGCGCGAAGACGGATTCGGTGATCAGTGACAGCGGTTCGCCCAGATCCAGAGAGCTCTGGCTGGTCCATTTACCGGTGCCTTTGTTCGCTGCTTCGTCCAGAATCACATCAACCAGGTATTTACCTTCTTCATCTTTTTTAGTGAAGATATCTTTGGTGATGTCGATCAGGTAGCTGTTCAGTTCGCCTTTGTTCCACTCGGTAAAGGTTTCAGCCAGCTCTTCGTTAGAAAGGTTAAGACCGCCTTTCAGCAGGGAATAAGCTTCAGCAATCAGCTGCATGTCGCCGTATTCGATGCCGTTATGCACCATTTTCACATAGTGACCGGCACCGTCAGGACCGATATAAGTCACACACGGCTCGCCATCTTCTGCAACAGCAGCGATTTTAGTCAGAATAGGCGCAACCAGTTCGTATGCTTCTTTCTGGCCGCCAGGCATGATGGATGGGCCTTTCAGAGCGCCCTCTTCACCACCGGAAACACCGGTACCGATGAAGTTAAAGCCTTCAGCAGAAAGTTCACGATTACGACGAATGGTGTCCTGGAAGAAGGTATTACCGCCATCAATGATGATGTCACCTTTTTCGAGGTAAGGCTTCAGGGAGTCGATAGCTGCATCGGTACCTGCGCCAGCTTTCACCATTAACAGGATACGACGAGGCGTTTCCAGAGACTCAACGAACTCTTTCACCGTATAGAAAGGAACCAGTTTCTTGCCAGGGTTCTCGGCAATGACTTCTTCGGTCTTATCACGGGAGCGGTTGAAAACGGAGACGGTATAACCACGGCTTTCGATGTTCAGCGCCAGGTTGCGCCCCATCACTGCCATACCGACAACGCCGATCTGTTGCTTGGACATTACATACTCCTGTCAGGTGTGGTCACCACGGCTTATGCGCGGCTTGAAATGTGGTTGAGATGTTAACTCAGTATTAGGTGACATGAATAGCTTTTGCTGATCTATGTCACACTGATTGCACAATCCAGGTACAGTCAAGCCGCCAGATATACGCTGGCGGCAGACCCTCACTTCCGGAGCAAAGCCAGAATTTCTTGCGTCTTCTCTTCCATCAGCGCCGTGTCAGCGCGGGACTCCACGTTCAGGCGCACCACCGGCTCGGTATTGGACGAGCGCAGGTTAAAGCGCCACTGCGGGAACGCCATGCTGATGCCGTCGGTACGGTCAATTTCCAGCGCGTGAATCGCAAAGTGCTGCTCCACGCGGGCAATCGCCTCGGCCGGCTCCGCCAGCTTGCTGTTGATCTCCCCGCTCGCCGGGAACGCCGCCATACGGTCGCGCACCAGCTCGCCCAGCGTCTGTCCCTTCAGGCACAGCAGTTCGGTCACCAGCAGCCACGGGATCATCCCGCTGTCGCAGTAGGCAAAGTCACGGAAGTAGTGGTGGGCGCTCATCTCGCCGCCGTAGATGGCGTCTTCTTCGCGCATGCGCTCTTTGATGAAGGCGTGGCCGGTTTTGGACATCACCGGCGTGCCGCCCGCCGCTGACACCACGTCGACGGTGTTCCAGGACAGGCGCGGGTCATGAATGATTTTCGCACCCGGGTTTTTCTCAAGGAACGCTTCCGCCAGCAGGCCGACAATGTAGTAACCCTCGATGAACTGCCCTTTCTCGTCGAACAGGAAGCAGCGGTCGAAGTCACCGTCAAAGGCGATGCCCATGTCCGCGCCGTGCTCAATCACCGCGTTGCGGGTGTCGTCGCGGCACTCCGGCAGCAGCGGGTTAGGAATACCGTTCGGGAAGTTGCCGTCCGGGGTGTTGTGCACTTTCACGAAGGTCACCGGCACGTTCAGGGCCTTAAAGCGCGCTTCCAGGGCATCGACAACCGGGCCGGCCGCGCCGTTGCCGGAGTTAATCACCAGCTTCAGCGGCTTCAGGTTTGCCACGTTGATGTAGCCCAGCAGGTGGTCGATGTACTCTTTCTGCAGGTTGATTTTTTTGTAGCTGCCGCGCTTCGCCTCGTTCACCGGCGGGAAATCGTTGGCTTCCGCCAGGCGCTGCACGTCACGCAGGCCGGTGTCGCCGCTGATAGGACGGGCGCCCTTGCGCACCAGCTTCATCCCGTTGTAGTCCATCGGGTTGTGGCTGGCCGTCACTTCGATACCGCCGTCCACGCCCAGGTGGAACGTGGCAAAGTAAATCTCTTCGGTTCCGGAAAGGCCGATATCCAGCACGTCCACACCCGCATCCTGCAGCCCTTTCGCCAGGGCCAGCTTCAGGGATTCGCTGGTCAGACGCACGTCGCCGCCCAGCACGATGGTCTGCGGTTTTAAGTATTCGCCGTACGCGCGGCCAATGCGCCACGCGATGTCTTCATTCAGCTCTTCGCCCAGCCTGCCGCGAATATCGTAGGCTTTAAAACAGGTTAATTTTTTCATAGGCTTCGCTCCTTCGGAGAATCATGTCCATTTCAAATATGTAGTTAATGGCATGGATTAATGGTAATCAGATTCGCCCGTAGCGATCTTTAAAACGAACGATATCATCTTCTCCAAGATACGTTCCGGAACGCACTTCAATGATATTAAGAGGTATTATTCCTGGATTTTCGAGGCAGTGACGAACTCCCTGAGGGATATAGATAGACTCATTTTCTCGGAGCAATTTCACTTCCTCACCCAAAGTTACCTGGGCAGTACCTGAAACCACAATCCAATGCTCAGCTCGGTGATGATGCATCTGTAAAGACAATCCTTCACCTGGCTTCACAGTCAGTCTTTTCACTTGATACCCATTACCCGTATCGATCGAGTCATACTTGCCCCACGGACGGTATACTTCGCGGTGAATGTGGTGCTCGTGGCGGCCATCCGCCTTGATCTTCTCCACCACTTTTTTAACGTCCTGCACGGCGTTACGATCGGCAATCAGCACAGCGTCTTTGGTCTGGACAACCACCAGATCTTTCACCCCAACCGTAGTCACCAGGCCAGACTCAGCGTAGACGTAGCTATTTTCCGTTGCATAGCTGATGACATCGCCATGATGAACATTGCCGCTGAGATCTTTATCACTGATATCCCATAATGAAGACCAGGAGCCAACATCGCTCCAGCCTGCATTCATTGGCACGACCACCGCATCAGCAGTTTTTTCCATAACGGCATAATCAATTGACTCGTCAGGACAGGCCAGAAATGCCTGTTCGTCTACCCTGACAAAATCCAGATCAGGGTCAACGCCAGCGATTGCCTCTTCGCAAGCGGCCAATATATCAGGTCGGAACTTCGCCAACTCTTCCAAATAACGTGATGCGCTGAACAAAAACATGCCACTATTCCAGTAATAATCACCACTGGCAATATATTCCTTAGCCGTAACCAAATCTGGTTTCTCAACAAATTGAGCTACATCAAAGGCAAATTTAAAGTTATTTTCAGATACGCATGTACCACGACGAATATAACCGTACCCCGTTTCAGGTTGATTAGGAACAATACCAAATGTGACTAACTTTCCCATCTCTGCAAGAGGTATTGCACTACTAACAGCTTGACGAAAAGCATCTTCATTCTTGATGACATGATCTGCAGCAAGAACAAGAATAAGAGAATCCTCAGACTGCGTAGTACGTAAGATGGTTAGAGCAGCTAGTGCTATAGCAGGAGCAGTATTTCTTCCTGTTGGTTCAAGAATGATATTCTGAGTTAGTTTATCAAGCTGACGCAACTGCTCAGCAACAATAAAACGGTGATGCTCGTTACAAATCACAATCGGGTTTTCACATGCAATACCATTAAGACGATTAATGGTTGTTTGCAGCATAGTCAGCTCCCCTGTTAGACAAAGAAACTGTTTCGGATAAAGCTCACGAGAACGCGGCCACAACCTACTACCTGCTCCCCCAGCCATAATTACTGGAAAAAGACTCATATATAATCAACCCTTTGTTAACAACGCATCAACCCATTCAGATAAAGATAAACATCCTGAAATTTTAACACGTTCATCTTCACTAATAAGATTTTTAATATATTTATCACATTGCTCGGTAGACCACTCTAGCCCTGTATCTCGATCAATAACCGTAACATTATGGCTATTAATATGTGCCAGCACTGTTGGGTTAGTTGTCACGAGCTTGCTATTACTTTGGAGTGTTTCCCATGTACGCATCGTCAGACCCGTTTGTTTCTGATGATGGATATCAATAGTATGATGACTTACAGCAGTAATTTCTTCTAGTTTTTTTCTTGAGATTGGTTTAAAAGTTACCCATTCTTTTGGACAAGAACGCAATGCGGGATTTAAGAGGTAATAAAAAATGTACTGCAATCGACTTTGGAAATATATCTTAACATAAGACTTGATTGTTTTTTTAGGACCTAAAAAACGAGAAAGCACATTTACACGATCACCATGATAGCTACCAATGAAGCAATAGTCGAATATTGTTTTTTTATCGTGATCATGTTGTTCATCATGATGACATGAATTATAAAATAGAGGTAAGTATGGTATTTTATATTTTTGACTATCTTTTAAATCAAAAGTATAAGTATAGTTAGATAATTTTGAAAGTGTAATAAACGTTTTAATATTGGATATAGAATCCCAGGTGTAAGTCGTTATATTAATATTATGATTACTACTTCGGAGTTTTTGTAAGAAAGAAGGAGTAATACAAGTTCCTTTTATTATTATAACTTCAGATATGGAAGATAAATCATTGACTACAGAATCATAAATATCCCTGCAATATTTTTCTGAGAGTCTAGAAGCATAGATTGGAAAGTTATATTTAAAAAGGGCTTTGGAAATTGATGAACATACAGGCCTGTCAGAAAAGCTATGGACTTTATCGAAATGTTTGCTTAACTCCTCTTCTATCAATTTTTTATAATCAAAAAAATTGGGGCAGATAAACAACACAGAATTAATTTTTGCCATCATACTTAACCCATTCGTTTTTATCAAAATCATATTGCTTTATAATTTTAACAGGGTTACCAACAGCAATTGAATATTCGGGAATACTTTTAGTAACTACCGAATTGGCCCCTATGATTGAAGACTTACCAATACGTACCCCAGGTAAAACTACAACCCCTTCACCTAGCCATACATTTGATTCAATATATACTGGATCGGTATGTAACTCTCTTTCTCTACAGATTGTATCGGGATGCGAATGATTGTTGCCGGCATATTGACCATGATTTAAGTCTGTAATAAATACCCTACTTGCAATCAATACGTTTTCTCCAAGACTGACACATTCCCCTGCAACAATATGGACTGAATCATTGATTTGACAATCAGTACCAATAATCAAAGCAGGTGTTTGCTTTTCACCATGTGCTTCAAGACGGCAGTAACGTCCGGTTGTAAAACCGCTACCTATTATGATCTTATCTTTACCGCGGATATCAAAAGGATGCCGGATAATGCGAGCATCACGACAAATTAGAAAAGTTAATAATTTATCTATAAATAAACGTAAAACACCGAATATACCGTACCGACGTAAAAAAGACATTATTACAAGAGCTCCTTATAAGCAGATAAGGTATCATTATAACATTTTTCCCAGGAAAACTTTTTCGCTTGAATAAAGCCTTCATTACGTAATTGATGGTAGAGCGCCGTATTTTGTATATCGTTAAGAGCTTGAGAAATTGTGGCTGGGTTAGGCTGTTCCAGTAAAACAGCAGCATTTCCAGCAACTTCTGGAATAGAGGAAACATTAACAGCGATTACGACACACCCGCTGCGCATCGCTTCAATTACAGGTATGCCAAAACCTTCATATAACGAAGGATAAAGTAAACAGAACACACGGTTATAAATTCCATTGAGTTCTTCATCAGTGACACGACCAAGATGTCGGTAGCGTCCAGGGATTTTACTTTCGAGAAGCGCTATTTCGTCACTTGTTAGCTGTCCGCCACCAACAATACTCAATACAAGTGAAGGAGAAAGCGCGAGAGCATCGACAGCCATGGAGAAGTTTTTATAACCACCTCTGGCACCAACAAACAACACTTCGTTAGTTTTAATAGTGTTATCTATTGGATAATATTTTTCCGAAACACCATTATGGACAATACGGATTTTATTTTCAGATACAGGACAAAATCTCATTAAATCATTGGCGGTATTTTGAGAGACACAAAGGATGAGATCGCTATTCCTAATCGCTCGATTTTTCTGCCAAGTATGCATCCATTGAGCTGGGCCACTACGGAAAAGCTCATAGGTAAAATCATGAACCGTCGTAATTATTTTTGACTGTTTCTTATTTACTGGCAAACGATAATGGGTAGAATGAAATATCGCGTCTTGATCAAATTCATTAATATTAACATCACGCCAGCGTTCTTGAATACGTAAAGTGCGATGAGAAACATGAGTATCATTACCGCTTAGCGTTATATTCTCATGACTGTTATTATATCTTATATAGTTTAATTTATGATTATCTTTTTGATAAAACGATAATATCTGCTCAAAATAAACCGTACAACCACCGCCATTTTGTAGGTTCTCAATGATTCCATCAATGACTAGTTTCATAAGAAATCTCTTTTCGCACAACTTTATTAGTTATGAAATATAAAACCGAAACAATTAAAAAGAACATCCCAGGTGTAAAATAACCAGCCCCTCGAATAAAGAATTCAAGGAAGCTTGCTAAATAAAAACTGGAAAAAAGCAATGTCTTTTTATCTATATTAAAGCGTTCTCGTCTCACTGCTATAAAAACTCTGACCCATCCCACAAGATATAGCATTACGATGAGAATACCAAAAAACCCAAATTCACCAATAATCTTTGGCGCAGTTGCACCGCCATCGAACTGATTAATATAAATATTAAGCATTTCGAAAATTTTATTAGATATATTCCCGTATATAGTGGATATACCATATTGCTGAAAACCTGCACCGATTGGACTCTGGTGCAAGGTCAAAAACGCATTATCCCATCCCTGCATGAGAACAAGTGCAGATAAATTATTAGTATCACTGGATAAATCCAACCGTTCTCGATAATAGACAAAAAAATCACTTTCGATAAATATATAAACAAGGATCGCAAACAAACAAAAAATGACAAATGCTGGTAAAAGATGTTTTGCTGAAATTACGTAGGCTAATACCACTGCAAGAATCATAGTGAAATTCTGAATATATACTCCCCAAAGCCCAAATATTAATAGCAAAATTAATCGTAACGGGCTTCTAATATTGCTAAATGAAAAATATATGAGTAAGGGTGCACAGACCAGAGCAAAATGCGAAGGTTCCTGGAATAAGAAGGTCGGTTTTTCCAACATCGTATTGAAAAAATCTATTTTTGTAAGGCTAATCATCGCATTGAAAATAATAACATATAATATGAATAAAACAGTAGAATGGATATCTATTTCCGATGTGTCATTAATTGCGTTTTTAACAACATAAGCAGCACTTGCTGATATAATAATAAAGATGAAACTCAAGAGGAACTTAGGAAAGTCGGGTTGAGCTAACTCTCCACCAAATATTAAATTCACTAGAGTAAAATGCAGAACGATAAAAAAGAAAAAGGATACTAACAGCAGAACGACCATTACATCCTTATTACTAAATACAATTTTTTGCTTATTAACCAGAACTCGCAAAAAAATAATAACAAGTGAACTTATTACTATTCCTATTGTGAATGAAGACTGATGCGCTAGTATCATTAGTAATGAAGGTAAAAATATTACCATGGAAGCCATCAGGGACAAATTGACAACATTCAATCGAATTTTCATTTCATTTTTAAACCATCAATGAGACCTTTGCAAATTGCTTTTTTCTGAGTATTAGAGGTCATCAACACAATATAGATTCTAGTAAGGAGTACAAAACTTAAGGCAATATATCTTTTGAATCCCTTCAAATTTTTTCGAATAAAATAAAGACGATTACGCGTTAAATGATACATTCCGAAATAAGAAAGATCTCCACCGGTACTAGCACCAACTTTATGATAAATAATAAGTGATGAAATAACGTTCACTATAAAACCTGCTTTATAAGCACGGAAAAGGAAGTCTGTATCATCATAATAAGCAAAATATTTCTCATCCATTTCACCGACTGCTTCCCAAAGTCTACGGGATATCATTAAGAAACATGTAGGCGCATAGGCATGCTGGTGAATTTCTTGATAATCAGATATATTATATTCTTTATCGATATTATTATGTGGTGCTAACGCTTTATATTCATCGAAATAACCGCCGCAATACCATATCTTTTTTTCAGGATAATTTAAAATTGTTGGCCCAACCATATCTAGTTTTTTTGTCTCAGCTTCAAAAACTAGTCTTTGCAATATATTTGGATCTTCAAATATCAAATCATTATTAAGAAAAACGATGTAATCACATTCGTGAATATATGCCACCTTCGCCCCTTGATTATTTCCAGCTGCGACACCAACATTCACGCCATGATTATCAATAAAATGGGTTGGAATATTAAAATCTGCACTTAATTTTTTGGCTAACTCTATAGGCTCCGGCGATGAGCTGTTATCTACTACATACAAGAAATAATTATTATAGTTTTGAAGAGCAAGGCTGGAAAAGAAATCTGATAAAACGTCGGGTGAATTATATAAAACAGTCACCAGCCCAATCTTAGGGTTATTCATATTTATAGCTTTCCCATGTGTTACTCTTTAAATTCAATGATTTTATAATTCGTGCAGGATTACCAGCCACTACGCAATTATCCGGTATATCTTTTGTAACAACCGATCGTGCCCCGACTACACAATTTTTACCTATTTTAACGCCAGGGTTGATATGTGAGCCAAAACCGATGAAACTATTATCACCGATTGAGACCGGCAATACTTTATTAGAAATACGATTACCAATTTTGTCTATTTCGTATTGCTCATCGAAAGGATGGATGATATCAACAATAGAGCAACAACCTGTGATAGAAACATTATTTCCAATTTTTATATGGTCTTTTGCTACGATATGCACATACTGTTCGATATTAACATTATCACCGATATCAATAACAACTCCCTTGCCACTATTCAAAACCTCAATTCTGGCACCATTGCGAATAAGAACATTTCGACCTATCGCAACACGCGAAGTATTCACCATAAGTAATGGTTTAATTATACGACTCCCATTGCCAAATTTAGCCATGATAATCCGATATCGTATAAGATCGATAAAATACATAATCTTATTACAGATTTTTTTTAATATCATGGCGCAACCCATTCACCGGTATTTTTATTGTAGTGTTTAATTATACGTGCCGGATTACCAGCAATCATAACAAAACCATCGGGAAAAGATTTTGTCACAACAGCGCCTGTCCCAACGATAGTCCAACTACCCAAGACTACCCCAGGTAGAACTTTTGCACCAAACCCAAGGAATACATTGTCCTTAAGCACTATTTCCCCTTTATCAATATCTTTCTGGGAAAGAATTGGACCAGCAGAAGGCGCCATTCCATGCGCCAATGTGCTTAAAAAAACATAATCGCTTAGTACCGAGTTCTCACCAATGACAATTTTTGAATTTGTATGAATATTAGCATATCGACCGATATAAACGCCGGACGCAATCTCTATTGAAGCTTGCGAATTATCACGGATGATGAACGTTGCGCCATGATGAATAAATGCTGATTTATCGATATTAACTCTGCGATCCGTAAAGTATAAATATTTTATTTTGTAATATACGTTTAATATTCTGCTTAGCACATTACCTCCCTAATATATGTTTTATTTTTATTGTGTTTTTTAAAATAAATATTGCAGTCAACACTAAAAGTACAAACATAGACGTGGAAAAAAGTATATATTCTGTTCCATCTGTTATGTTCATTTTTACCTTCATAAACGAAAGGATTACCGTAAACAAAACTAATGGTCCACCTGCCAGCAGTAACCTATAGCGAAGCCTACTTCCTTCCTGAGCAGAGATTCCTATTAGTTTGAATGAATATATAAGCATGATAAGGGCTGTTGATATTGCCAAGGATATTGCAGAAGCATATATACCGTACTTGCTAACAAACACATATGTAAGAACCACACTTACTACTCCTTCGAGTAATGGTAAATACATAATCTCATTTTGTTTGCCCTTTGCCAGGTAAACGAGTCCCAGCGGGGAACCAATCAATCGAGTTAAGTTAGTCAACAGTAAGAATGAAAAAATGGGGTATGTCCGTATCGCCACATCATACCCTACCCATAATTCCATTACATATTTACCAATACAGAAATTAGCGATTAGGATAAAGAAAGAAAGATATAAAAGTGTTTGTGATAACAAAAACACAAAGCGATCAAGCGAATTTTTATCGTCCCGATGAACCATTTTAATCAAAGGCTGCAATACTGGAGTAATTGCTGCATTCAAAAAACCAACCACAGCAGTTACTAATGTAATCGACAATGCATAATATGCATATTCTTTGAATGCAAACTTGCCAATCAAAACACTATTTAGGTTTACAATTAAGAATGTGGATAGATTAAAAATGAAGACACCCAAACAATAATTAACAAACTCACTGAATTTAAAATTACTTATTGAATTTTTAGCTTGCGTATTCCCAATAGTTTTTAAAACGCTAGCTTTCCTATATAAAAGGTAAGTTATTATATAGGAAAAAATATTTATCAATAAAAATACACATGCCATCGTAAGCATACTGTTTCTTGCTGATAAATATATCCCCACCCCAAGAATTATGCGTGAAGTTAAGTTTATATATGCTGGTATTTCGTTTTTCTCAACCCCGGTAAAATAACCATTATATGAACTGGTAATTAATCCTATAATAAAAGAGAGAGAAACAATAAAAAAAACAACAGGAGCAAAAGGAGAATCTTCCTGCTTTATAGCATTAAAGATTTCATAAAAATTATAATAGCTAAAACAAAGAACAGTAACTGATACCAGCACACCAAGCAAGGATATGATTAATCCGAAATTTATTACACGACGAACTTGTAGTTCATTCTGCTGTGCTTTCGCCAATGTTACGTAACGTGCAACTGATAATTGTCCAGTAAAACCAATTAATGAAAAAAATGCACCAACTTGCAAAGCCAAAGACCAAATGGCAAAATCATTTATTGATAGTATTTTAATCAATAAAGGGGATATAATTATCCCCAAGATTACATTTGAAAACCCATTTATTACATTTGATATGGCATTTTTTATGAGTCGATTAAACCCACTCATTGGTAGTTTACCATCTCAGCTCGGAAACGAGTCACCATATTTTCGATATCATCAAGTACGTTTCTTGGATTATATTCTGGCATAACAGATTTAAGAATACTGATGTCGTTAACGGGAAATACTTCTCTTGGGAAGTTACGCTCGTGCCAGGTTACTGTACAATTTGTTGTTTGAATCAGTACATCAGCAATCTGCTCTGCAGAAATATTATATCCAGCAGCTATATTATAAATATTCCCAGATGTATTCTTATTCTGTGATAAGTTGATGCAAGCTTCCGCCACATCCTCGACCGACACATAATCTTTTTCATAATGTCGATCAATGAACATGTCGATATGACCATTATTAATTGCATTACGTGTAATTGATGGTAAAAATAGCGGGCTATTCAAAGCTACCCCATAAACATTACTTGGTCTGACAATAACAATATCTTTTCCGCTTTTAAGGCATAGCTCTTCTGATACAAGTTTTGTCAGATTAAATAACCGACGAGCATCATCCTCACTAACAACCAAATCGGCATTTTCTCCTGTATCACTGCCATTCATGTAAACACGAGTAGAAGACATAAACACCAAGCGATTAAATTTCGAACGCTGCAAAACTTCAGACAGAAGTGCGCAGTTAGCCTGGAAGACATTAAATGGTGTGTTTTGACAATCACCATTGCCGGCACAATAAATGACGGTGCCCAAGTCTTTTGTAAAGAGGGTTTGCTCGTCTCGTTGTGGAACCCAAACATCGTGTTTTAGTTCTTTTAACTGTTCGACGATCTCGTTACCAATGAATCCCCGTCCTCCAATTACTGTATACTGGGCCATTTTACCATCCCTCCTTAATATTTTTAGTTATTTGTTCTAATGAAGGAAGAATTTTGTCTTTCTCAGATAGAATTGGATCTTTAATTGGCCAATCAATATTCACAATTGAGTCGCTCCAGATTAATCCGCCTTCATCAGATGGATCGTAGAAATCTGTGCATTTATATTGAAAATCAGCACTATCACTTAACACACAAAAGCCATGAGCAAACCCCGGGGGAATGTAAAACTGAATTTTATTCTCTCCGGTTAACACAATAGATTCATACTGGCCAAATGTCGCAGAACCAAATCGGAGATCAACCGCGACATCGAAAACTTCGCCCTGAGTGACTGTTACCAATTTTCCTTGGGGTTTCGTTTTCTGGAAATGGAGTCCTCGTAATACGCCTCCTGTTGAACGAGAGCGGTTATCCTGAACAAATTCCTCCTTAATACCCGCGTCTTTGTAGCGTTTTGCATGAAATGTCTCATAAAAGAACCCACGTTCATCGCCGAAAACTCGAGGCTCAATAACCAGTACACCTTCCAACTTTGTTTTAATAACGTTCATGATGAAATGGACTCTTATTTTACGAGATTTAACAAGTAGTTACCGTAACCAGTTTTAGATAAAGTGTTGCCAATAGACTTGACCATTTCTTTATCTAACCACCCTTGGTTGTATGCAATTTCTTCGAGGCACGCAATTTTAAAACCTTGCCGTTTCTCGACAGTTTGCACAAATTGTGATGCCTCAAGTAACGAATCATGCGTACCGGTATCCAGCCATGCGAAACCACGACCTAGTTGCTCAACTTTCAGCTCACCCATTTCGAGATATTTTTGGTTAACACTAGTTATTTCAAGCTCGCCCCGCTCCGAAGGCTGTACTTTCTTAGCAATATCAACAACACGATTATCATAAAAATAAAGGCCCGTAACGGCCCAATTTGATTTTGGCGCTTTTGGTTTCTCTTCTATGGATATTGCATTAAAATCTTTATCAAATTCAACGACCCCAAAACGTTCAGGATCCATAACTTTGTAACCAAACACTGTCGCACCATTAAGATTTTCGACTGCATGTTTAAGTTGTTTTCCAAAAGACTGACCAAAGAAAATGTTGTCACCTAGCACCAGGCAAACACTATCATCACCGATGAAATCTTCACCCAAAATAAATGCCTGAGCGAGCCCATCTGGAGTAGGTTGAACCTGATACTGTAAATTGATACCAAACTGATTACCATTGCCAAGAATACGTTTAAAGCTTGCCTGATCTTCCGGCGTCGTAATCAATAAAATGTCGCGAATCCCGGCCAGCATCAGCACCGACAGAGGATAATAAATCATAGGTTTGTCATAAATAGGTAATAACTGCTTAGACGTACCCAATGTAATCGGATGCAAACGCGAACCAGAACCGCCCGCAAGAATAATGCCTTTCATTAATTATTATCCCCATATTGTTTTGAAAGCCATGAAGCATATGCTCCACTTTTTACATTATTTACCCACGATTCATTAGATAAATACCACATAACTGTTTTACGAATACCACTCTCGAAAGTTTCTTGAGGATGCCAACCAAGCGCATTGCCAATTTTAGTTGCATCGATTGCATAACGACGATCGTGCCCAGGCCGATCCTTAACATAAGTAATCTGATCGCGATAAGATCCTTCTTTAGGCACAATTTCATCCAGCAGGTCGCAAATCGTATGCACCACCTCGAGGTTCTGCTTCTCGTTATGACCGCCGATATTGTACGTTTCACCCGGTTTCCCCTGAGTGACAACGGTGTACAGTGCGCGCGCATGATCTTCGACATACAACCAGTCACGGATCTGATCGCCTTTACCGTAAATTGGCAGAGCTTTACCTTCCAGCGCATTCAGAATAACCAACGGGATCAGCTTTTCAGGGAAGTGGTACGGACCGTAGTTATTCGAACAGTTGGTGACAATAGTTGGGAAACCATAGGTACGCAGCCAGGCACGAACAAGATGGTCGCTTGAGGCTTTCGACGCTGAATACGGGCTGCTAGGTGCATAAGCCGTGGTTTCGGTGAAGAGCGGCAGCTTAGTTGATGCCGGATGCTCATCAGGATGTGGCAAATCACCATACACTTCGTCGGTAGAGATATGATGGAAACGAAACGCTTTCTTCGCCTGTTCCTCCAGCGTTGACCAATACGCACGAGCGGCTTCCAGCAGCACATACGTGCCGACGATATTGGTTTCGATAAACGCAGCCGGGCCGGTAATAGAACGATCGACGTGACTTTCAGCGGCCAGGTGCATCACCGCATCAGGCTTATGCTTTGCGAAGATGCGATCTATAGCGTCTTTATCACAAATGTCCGCATGTTCAAAGGCATAGCGGTCGCTTTCGCTGACTTCACTAAGCGACTCAAGATTACCGGCATAGGTCAGCTTATCCACATTGACGACATCGTCTTGGGTATTTTTAATAATATGTCGTACAACTGCTGAGCCGATAAAGCCGGCCCCCCCCGTCACAAGAATTTTCACGTTATCTGTTCCGTCTAGTGTATATGTCTGGATACTGGCGTTCTGAAACCTGAGCTTGTATAAGCGGTTTCAGAAATTGAGCACGCTACCGCCCCTGGCTTAACAGCTACCAGTGCACTGAGCGATGTTTGATTAAATGATTTTTCTCGTCTGTTTACAGACAAAAAACTGCCGTTAATTGTCGTCCTAAACGACCTCAGAAACAAGCACAAATCGCTACAAAGCGGTCCAGGAGCGGTCTGGATAACTCTATGTAAATATTGAATTTATAACAAAAAACGGCAGTCATCATTTTGGTTGGATATTAACACACCAAAATAATGACTGCCGCTTGCTCAGGTCGGAGACAGAAATATCAGTCGTTAGCCAGCAGCTTCTCAATGCGGCTTCTGAACTTCGCCCCTTCCTTCAGGTTACGCAGGCCATAGTTCACGAACGCCTGCATATACCCCATTTTCTTACCGCAGTCGTAGCTGTCGCCGGTCATTAACATCGCGTCGACAGACTGCTTCTTCGCCAGTTCGGCAATCGCGTCGGTCAACTGAATACGATCCCAGGCGCCTGGCTCAGTTTTTTCCAGTTCTGCCCAGATATCTGCGTTCAGAACGTAACGGCCTACGGCCATCAGATCTGAATCCAGCGTCTGTGGTTGATCCGGTTTTTCGATAAACTCAACGATGCGGCTCACCTGCCCTTCCGTCTCCAGCGGTTCTTTGGTCTGGATGACGGAGTACTCAGAAAGATCGCCTTTCATGCGTTTCGCCAGGACCTGGCTACGGCCGGTTTCATTGAAACGTGCTACCATTGCCGCCAGGTTGTAACGCAGCGGATCGGCAGAAGCGGTATCGATGATGATGTCCGGAAGAACAACAATGAATGGGTTATCACCCACAACCGGACGGGCACACAGAATAGAGTGCCCCAGACCCAGCGGCTGCGCCTGACGGACGTTCATAATGGTCACGCCCGGTGGACAAATAGACTGTACTTCCGCCAGCAGTTGGCGCTTAACGCGCTGCTCAAGCAGCGCCTCAAGTTCGTAAGAGGTGTCGAAGTGGTTTTCTACCGCGTTCTTGGACGAGTGAGTAACCAGGACGATTTCTTTGATCCCTGCAGCAACAATCTCGTCGACAATGTACTGAATCATTGGCTTGTCGACGATCGGCAGCATCTCTTTTGGAATGGCTTTTGTGGCCGGCAGCATATGCATGCCCAGGCCTGCTACCGGAATGACTGCTTTCAAATTGATCATTATCTCTTCCACCTTAATATGGTTGACGAAGTATAAACTGTGTCAGGAAAAATGCCTGTAGAAGAAAGTCTACTTCGTCGAATGCAAATCACGTTTGGCTCATAACTCTGATTACTAAAGCTCATTACGCTATAAGTGTGACCCAGAATCGTCGGAAACCCTACCAATAAAGAAGAAGAAAAACGTGTTTCCGACAAATCCCAGATTCTAAGTCATTACTCCGAAACGAACGTGATGTCATCTTTCTTCTCATGTACGAACTCATACTTCAACGTACGGTCCAGCCCTTGAGATAAGGTATAAGGCGCTTTAAAACCTGAGGCGTGCACTTTCGTCGCATCAAATTGAGTGGTGGCACAGAATTTTTTGACACGCACGGAACTGATCGCATACTTCTTTCCGGTGACTTTGCTAAGAATATCAAAGCAATAACCGCCAAGCATCCCTAAAGGATAAGGGAGATGAACTGATGGGATTTTTTTGCTAAGGCTCTTTTCTACCTCGGCAACGAGCTGATTCATATTCAGATCGGGTTTATCTACATAGTTGTATACGTCGTAACCAGGTTTGACGTTGCTCAATCGGAATTTGATAAACTCAACAATATTACCGACATAAGCCATAGACTTATAGTTAGTTCCGGCACCTACCATTGCGAATTTTCCACCCGCAATTTGCTTAAGAAGATTGAAGACATTGCCTCGATTGCGTTCACCAAAAATGACCGTTGGACGAACAATTGTCAGAGATCGCTCTTCTGGAGCTTTGTTGAACCATTCGCGCAGTACCTCTTCCGCCTGCCACTTACTTTTACCATAGTGGTTAAAAGGATCGTGCGGGTGAGATTCATCAGGATTGACTTTATTTAGACCATAAACGGCAACTGAGCTGGTAAAAATAATGTTCTTAACATTATTTTTTTCCATAGCTGCCAGTACGTTACGCGTTCCCTGAACGTTTACATCGTAGTAAAGCGAGGTTGGGCTAACATCATCACGATGTTCGGCAGCGAGTAATACTACCGTGTCGAAACCGGCAAGAGCATGATCGAGTTGCTCCTGATTGCGTACATCTCCGGAGACAGTAATCTCAGGGTAGAAATGGCTTTGCTGCTTGTCGAAGTTGGTAACATCAAACTCAGCCTTAGAAATCTCGATCAAACGAGTCCCAACGAAACCGGACGCGCCAATAAACAAAACTTTATCGTTCATAAACCACTCAGTGCGTTATGTGTGTTTGGCAAACCTCCGGTAATCACTGTATTCCCTGAGGTATCGCTAAAGATAAGACAGAACTGACGAAAATGTGGCACGGATTATAAACCCTAAAATCGCTGAGTTCAGTAACAAATTTTAGGGGTTACCGCGCACTCAATGAGATGTGACGTCAATACTTACTTTCTGAAGGAAGGAAGCGCAAAGTTCAGCCTTTCCACATTCACTACCTGCTGGTCGACCCGGTCAATATCCACCGAACTCTGCCCCTTCTCATTCACAGCTTTTATGTTCGCCAGTGACAGCAACGTCTCGTCTTTCGCCATAAACTTGCCCCGCACATCCTTGCGCAGGTCGAAGTTGATCTTCAGGGCAGGACCCACGGCGGCTTCCTGCATCACATTGATATTGCGTAAGAAAAGATGCTGCGGTTTGTTGTGCAGTTCCAGCGTTGCACGCTGCATTTCCACATTGGTTATCGCCACAAACGACGTGGCGTTGCCGGATGAAATCTGTATTCCGCGCAATTTATACGCAAGCTGGCGGTTATCGAGGTGAATATTATTGAGCTTGAAGTTCTGCGGGATGGACAAATAATCGCCTTTTATAACCCCATAGCCGATTAACATTCCGGCACTGTTAACCATGTCGACATTATCAATAATGAAATTATCACAGCCATAAATGGCCACGGTGGCGTTGTCTATTCCCGCTTTTTTACTGAAGTCGGGAGTAATATTTTTGGCTTTGATATTACGAATAACAAAATGCTTACCGTTTTCAACATGCACCAGCTGGCGACAGTTGCTGCCGGTGATGTTTGCCACCACGAAGTTCTTAACGGTTTGTTTTTCCGGGTAGTCGTTGTCGTAGGTGCTGCCGGCGAGGCCAATACCGATGCCCCAGTTGATTTTGCCGTTGGTGCAGTTGATGTTGTCGATAACATGGTCGGAGATCAGGATATTGCGATCGTTGATGGCGACGTTCCACTCGATTGCATCGCCCTGCAGATGGCTAAATTTGCTGTTGGTGATGCGGGCGCCATCCACCTGGTTATGGAAACCCTGGCGCAGAATGGCGTAGTTGGCCTGGCTCACGCTAATGTTATCAATCAGCAGATTGCGCATCACGCTGGGTTTCTTGCCGCCGATGTAGATCTGCGTCACCGGGCCAAAACCGCTCATGGCCAGCCCTTTGATGACGCAGTCAGAGCCGCGAACGTCGAGCGTGATGTTCTCCGTGCGGCCAGCACCTTCGCCTATCACTTTGCTGCCTTCCTGCAGAACAAAGCGGCCGCGCCCGTTGCCGGTTAACGCCCCACGGATCAGCAAGGTTTTACCGTCGGGAATGAAAATGCCCGTATTGATGTTTTCGCAGGTGAGCCCGGCCGGGACCACGACGGTGTCACCGTCATTAAACGCCTGCTTAAAAGCGGCGATCCAGTCGTTGTTATTGTACTGATTGACAGAGACCGTTCTGCCGCTTGCCGCCCGCGCAATGCGGGACGACAGCAGGGGCGTGGCCGCCAGAACGGACAGAGAAGAGACAAAGGTGCGTCGGGTAATCTTTTTCAGCATACATCCTCGGCGTTACAGCGTTTGCAGCAGGCTCGCTAGCTGGCGGTTAATCACCTGCTGGTTAAAATCGGCTTCAACTTTTTGTCGGGCGTTGTGGAGCACGGGCTCCAGCGACTGCTGGTCGATGTCGCTAAAGGCGGCTAAACGGTCCGCAAGGGCCATCGCGTTATTCTCCGGCACCAGCCAGCCGGAATGGTCAGACTTAATCAGCTCAGGGATCCCGCTGTGCAGAGTCGATACCACCGGAATACCTACAGCCATCGCCTCCATCAGCGCCACCGGAATGCCTTCCATGTCGCCATCGGCACCCGTTACGGAAGGCAGCAGAAATACATCTGCCTCATCGAGCATGGCCTTGACCTCGTGGCTCGGCTTAAAGCCCGGCATCTCTACGACATCTTCCAGCTGATACTGTTCGATAAGCGTGCGCAGACGACGCTCCCACGGCCCAATGCCGAGAATGCGGTAGTGGAAATCCACCCCGCGCGCTTTCAGCTGGCGGCAGGCTTCAATCGCCACATGCAGGCCTTTCTTCTCGGTCAGACGGGCTACGGAGATGATCTGCAGCGGTTTGCCCGGCACCTTCACCGGACGGCGGGTAAAGCGCGTTAAATCGACGCCCATGCGCGAAACGGCAATTTTCTCTCCTGGGCAGCCCATGTTTTTCAGGCGTCCGGCCCACAGTTCGCTGATGGGCAGCATCATGTCGCCACGCCGGAAAAGCTGCTGGTATTCCGGCGTGTAGTGGTTCAGCACTTCGCGGCTGGAGATGTCGATACCGTGGAAGATGGTCGCAATTTTACCGTCAATCACGCCCAGTTCGCGCAGCTTCGCGGCGGTGACGCCAGCCGGGCCAAAGTGGGCGATAAATACGTCAGCACGATACGGCTGCGCAGTTTGCCCGCAGATGGCCGACAGGATCAGATTGCGAGATTCCGAACCATAGCGGGAAATATTCAGCGCCCGCCACGTCGACGCGCGGTGGATCCCGCGCAACGTCTGGCTGGCCCGGTGGCGTAGCTTGCTCAGCTTCCCGGACGGCTCATCCTGCAGCCAGCGGGTTTTAGCCTCCAGCCCATACTGGGTATATGCCGCATGGGTATTTTGGGTATCGCCCTTTTGCAGGGCGATAATCTCCACGTCATATCCCATATCGATAAACGCGGTGATTTGGTTCAGGACAAACGTTTCAGACGACAGCGGAAATTTCAGTAAGAAGAAACCAACCTTCATTTCCCCTCCCGCACGCGGTCAAGTACCGATTTCACCATTCCAATGCCTTTTTCGCGCTCGGCTTTCACCGCAACGGCCAGACGCTCGTTGATCGCAGGCAGCTGGCCGAGCGTATCCCCCACCATCGCGCCAAGGGAACCATCCAGCAGATGACGAATATCCACGGCCATTTCCGGCATACCGAGCTGCTGCATGATCCCGGCGGACTTGTGTTCGTAGTTGATGGCTATGGCAGGCGTGCCAAAGTTCATGGAGATAATCGCCGAGTGCAGACGCGTGCCGACGGTCAGGTCGCAGGCGGAGAGCAGCTTGCCCATCTCCAGGTCGTTCAACTCGTCCATCACCACATGATAGCGGGACGGATCGTTCACCAGGTTGCGCAGGTTCAGCGCCACCATACGATCGTCTTTGTTGTAGCTGTCGATGCCGGTACAGGTGGACAGCGCCAGCACCTGGTACCCGCTGTCCAGCACGCGGTTCACCACGTCGGCGAACACTTGCTCATACGCCGCCTGCGTCGTGCCTAAACGTTTATCGAAGGGCGCCAGCTCGCGCAGGGTAATCGCGACGGTTTTCTGTTTCGCCGCCACGTCGAGCCAGTGCTGCACCGCGTAGCTCGGCTGGAAGCTGTCGTCCTGGTGATCCACCAGCCAGGCAGTGTCCACGCCGTGCTCAACTTTTGAGGTGTCTATTTCGCTGCGCTTCATCATGTCGAGGCTGACCGACTCGCGCAGGATCAGCGCGTCGCAGTGGCCGAAGACATAGTTTGCCAGCTGGTTAAACTGCGGATCCTGGAATGGCCCCACGCTGTGGCCAATCATAAACAGCGGCTTTTTCGCCATAAAGGTGCAAAGCGCATGCTCAAACTGCGGCACGCCGTAGAGATCGACGAAGAACGAACCGCCAACCTGGATAATAGCGTCATAGCCGGACAGCAGACGAACAAAGTCGGTGAAGCCCTGGGCGATCGCGATGTTGCGCAGCTTGCCGGTATCGGTCACGCGGGAAAGCAGCACCTGGTGCTGGTAGCGACGACGCAGCACTTTCTTCACGCGGCCCATCACGCCCGCGGCGTTATTGTGCTGTTTCATCTGGCTGTAGAGCGGGTCGCCCATCACCGGGCGGTTCAGTAACCAGGATGAGCTAACCGGATAACGGCTCATCACGTCCACTTCGGTCTCAGGCTTAAGGGTGTTAATTGCATCCAGTAAACCGCGCAGAATGGCGCTGTCGCCACGGTTGCCGCAGGTATGGTTGCCAAGAATTAATAATTTCATAATGGCCTCTTAAATAACTAGCCTGCGCGAAGCAGCGTTTTCATTTTTTCGTTACGGCAAAACTGGCGCTTCATCTCCACCACCAGCGCATTGCGTGACAGCACAATCATCACGCCAAATGCCAGCGCGCCCGCGGCAACCTGCACCGCCAGCAGCGCGGCCAGCGGCAGGTGACCGCTGAGGATGATGCCCAGGCCGTAGCTCACCGCCAGGGTCGGCAACGAGAGATAGAACGGCAGCCACAGGCTCAGGATGTACTGACGGTAGCTGGAGCCCAGCACCGGCTTGATCATGATGAAGTAGCTCAGAACGGTATTGACGATCTGCACCAGCAGGAAGCCCAGCGTGACGCCGATGGCGCCCGCCATATGCCCGCCGACGATAATCGCCGGAATAAACAGGAAGGTTTTGAACACGTTGAACTTAAAGCTGATATCCACGCGCGCTTTTGCCATCAGCAGGGAACCAATCGGATTCCCCACGGAGCGCAGGAGCCCCACCACGCACAGCAGCTGAAGGATCGGGATGATGCCGTTCCACTTCTCGCCAAACACCAGCGGCACGAAGTTGCTGGAAACCACCATCAGCCCCAGCAGCACCGGGAAGTTGATAATCCCCACCACGGAAAGCAGCTTGTAGAAGTTGACGCGCAGCTTCTCGGTGTCGTCCTGAATCTTGGCAAACGCCGGGAACAGGACGCGGGTGATGATCGGGTTCAGCTTCATTGGCGGCACCACCGCGACGTTGTAGGCCAGGTTGTAGCCCCCCGCCACGCTCGCGCCAAGAATACGCGCCAGCACCAGCGTCGACAGGTTGGTATTCACATAGTTGATGATGCTGTCCGCCGTCAGCCACGCGCCAAAGCGCAGGTTGGACGAGACGGACGCAAGAGAGAAATGAAGCCCGGGACGGTAAATTTTGCGGCCAAAGTAGCCGAACAGCAGCGTACGCACGGCAGAGTTAACCAGGTATCCCAGGATTGCAGTCATCGCCAGCGGCCAGAAATGGGCGCTCACGACGGTAAAGGTAAAGCCCGCCAGCACGGCGCTGGTCTCGATCATGCCGATCTTGTTGAACTCCAGCTCTTTCTGCATCAGCGCGCGGAACTGCTGCCCGTGCGGGATCACCACGAAAGCAAAGGACAGCGTGCGCATCAGCGGAGCGAGATCCGGGTTGTGCAACACGCTGGCGATGGTGTCGCTCAGCAGGAATACCAGCACGAACACGAAAATCCCCAGCCCCACGTTCAGCCAGTAGAGCGTGGTCAGCTCAAGATGGCTGATCTCTTTGCGCTGGATAATCGAGTTGGCGATACCAAAATCAGACAGCGTATCGGCCAGCGCGATAATCACCAGCGAGACGGTCAGCAGGCCGAACTGGTGGTTATCAATGATGCGCGCCAGTACGGTCATCTGCACCAGGCCGAGGCCAATGATGACGATGGTCGCCATCGCTGACCACTTCGCCCCGCTGATGGTTTTTTCACGTAAGCTCATCTTAGTACGCCGCTTTGTTCACGAAACCTTTGAAGATGGTCAGAAAAACAATCTTGATATCGAACCAGATACTCCATTCACGGATGTACTCCAGATCGAATTCGATGCGTTTTTCCATTTTTTCCAGCGTGTCGGTTTCGCCGCGCCAGCCGTTGATCTGCGCCCAACCGGTAATGCCCGGCTTCACCTTATGGCGCAGCATGTAGCCTTCAATCAGCGAGCGGTACTGCTCGTTATGCGCCACCGCGTGCGGACGCGGGCCAACAATCGACATTCCGCCGGTAAAGACGTTGATAAACTGCGGCAGTTCATCCAGCGAGGTACGGCGCAGGAAGTTCCCCACGCGGGTGACGCGCGGATCGTTCTGCGTCGCCTGGGTCACCACCTTGTCATTTTCCATCACCTTCATGGAGCGGAATTTCCACACCATAATCGGCTTACCGTCCATACCGTAGCGGGTCTGGCGGAAAATAACCGGGCCGGGAGAGCTCAGCTTCACCGCCAGGGCAATGCAGCACAGCACCGGGGAGATGAGCAGTAAAATCAGCGAGGAGAGCACGATATCTTCCACGCGCTTGAGCACGCGGTTAATGCCCGACAGCGGGGTGTCGTACAGCGGTACCACCGGCACGCCGTTCACCTCTTCAATGCGTGAATGAAGGATGTTGAAGGTAAAGACGTCCGGGATGAGGATCACCGAACAGGTAGTGTCCGCCAGCTCGCGCATCAGCTGCTTAATGCGGGATTCGTCTCTCATCTGCATGGCGATGTAGACGTTGTGAATTTTACCGGCTTTCGCGTCTTCAATAAGCTGTTCGTAATTGCCCGCCCAGTCCGACGGCACGCCGCCCGGCTTCGCATCGTGGTAAATCCCGACCACTTCAAACCCTAACCACGGCTCTTTGCGGAAGCTGTCGAGCAGAACCTTACCAACCGGCAGATCGCCTGCTACGGCAACGAAGCGACGGTTATAGCCGCGGTTACGCAGCCAGCCCGCACCGAAGCGGATCAGAGAACGGCACACCACCATGCCGACGCTGCTTATTAAATACCAGCAGAGATAGGTGACGAGGCGATTATCAAAATCATGGCTGAACGCCACCAGGCCTGCGCTGAAGATCAGGCTGAGGGTCCAGTTCTGCAGCAGCAGCATCAGTTCGGTGGTCATTTTCACGCCGCGCCACGAGCGGTAGAAATCGGTCATTCCGCCAATCATCTGAAACACGACCAGCGCAATCAGGGCCATCAGCAGATGCATGTATAAGAACGGCAGCCCGCCGATCCGACACACCGCCCACAATCCACCGACCATGATGGTGATATCAGAAAAACGCTGCACCATAGAGATTAACGATGCATTCGTTCTCGCTCGTTCGCGTTTTTTTAGATTCGTCATCGTTGTTCCTGTATTCGGTTCCCCCTCCCACCGGGAGGGGCAAGTATTACTGATTCAACAGCGCCAGAATGTCCTTCGTTCGGGCTTCCATCAGCGCGGTGTCAGCACGGGACTCCACGTTCAGGCGCACCACCGGCTCGGTATTGGACGAGCGCAGGTTAAAGCGCCACTGCGGGAACGCCATGCTGATGCCGTCGGTACGGTCAATTTCCAGCGCGTGAATCGCAAAGTGCTGCTCCACGCGGGCAATCGCCTCGGCCGGCTCCGCCAGCTTGCTGTTGATCTCCCCGCTCGCCGGGAACGCCGCCATACGGTCGCGCACCAGCTCGCCCAGCGTCTGTCCCTTCAGGCACAGCAGTTCGGTCACCAGCAGCCACGGGATCATCCCGCTGTCGCAGTAGGCAAAGTCACGGAAGTAGTGGTGGGCGCTCATCTCGCCGCCGTAGATGGCGTCTTCTTCGCGCATGCGCTCTTTGATGAAGGCGTGGCCGGTTTTGGACATCACCGGCGTGCCGCCCGCCGCTGACACCACGTCGACGGTGTTCCAGGACAGGCGCGGGTCATGAATGATTTTCGCACCCGGGTTTTTCTCAAGGAACGCTTCCGCCAGCAGGCCGACAATGTAGTAACCCTCGATGAACTGCCCTTTCTCGTCGAACAGGAAGCAGCGGTCGAAGTCACCGTCAAAGGCGATGCCCATGTCCGCGCCGTGCTCAATCACCGCGTTGCGGGTGTCGTCGCGGCACTCCGGCAGCAGCGGGTTAGGAATACCGTTCGGGAAGTTGCCGTCCGGGGTGTTGTGCACTTTCACGAAGGTCACCGGCACGTTCAGGGCCTTAAAGCGCGCTTCCAGGGCATCGACAACCGGGCCGGCCGCGCCGTTGCCGGAGTTAATCACCAGCTTCAGCGGCTTCAGGTTTGCCACGTTGATGTAGCCCAGCAGGTGATCGATGTACTCTTTCTGCAGGTTGATTTTTTTGTAGCTGCCGCGCTTCGCCTCGTTCACCGGCGGGAAATCGTTGGCTTCCGCCAGGCGCTGCACGTCGCGCAGGCCGGTGTCGCCGCTGATAGGACGGGCGCCCTTGCGCACCAGCTTCATCCCGTTGTAGTCCATCGGGTTGTGGCTGGCCGTCACTTCGATACCGCCGTCCACGCCCAGGTGGAACGTAGCAAAGTAAATCTCTTCTGTTCCGGAAAGGCCGATGTCCAGCACGTCCACGCCCGCGTCCTGCAGCCCTTTCGCCAGGGCCAGCTTCAGGGATTCACTGGTCAGGCGCACGTCGCCGCCCAGCACGATGGTCTGCGGTTTTAAATATTCGCCGTACGCGCGGCCAATGCGCCACGCGATGTCTTCATTCAGCTCTTCGCCCAGCTTGCCGCGAATATCGTAGGCTTTAAAACAGGTTAATTTTTCCATGATGACCCCTTTTTCAGGCAACAGTCGGCCCTGACCACTAAATGGCCAAATTGATTTTTTTTGTCATTCGCAGGCCCGGTAAGCGTAACGCTACCGGGCATAATGCAGAGTGCTACACCCGCCCGTAGCGGTCCTGGAAGCGCACGATATCGTCCTCTTCCAGATACGAGCCGGAGCGCACCTCAATTAAGTCGAGAGGAATTTTCCCCGGGTTCTCCAGACAGTGCGTCGCCCCCAGCGGAATATAGATGGACTCGTTTTCGCCCAGCAGTTTGACTTCACCGTCGATAGTGACTTTAGCGGTACCCGCAACCACCACCCAGTGCTCGGCGCGGTGATGGTGCATCTGCACCGACAGCCCCTCGCCCGGCTTCACGGTGATGCGTTTCACCTGATAGCGGTCGCCTGCGTCGATGGAGTCATATTTACCCCACGGACGGTAGACTTCGCGGTGAATGTGGTGCTCGTGGCGTCCATCCGCCTTGATCTTCTCCACCACTTTTTTAACGTCCTGCACGGCGTTACGGTCAGCAATCAGCACCGCGTCTTTGGTCTGGACCACCACCAGATCCTTCACCCCAACCGTGGTGACCAGGCCGGACTCGGCGTAGACGTAGCTGTTTTCCGTTTTGTGGCTAATGACATCGCCGTGGTGGACGTTACCCTCCGGGGTATGGGCGCTGATCTCCCACAGGGAGGACCAGGAGCCCACGTCGCTCCAGCCCGCATCCATCGGCACCACGACGGCGTCCGCCGTACGTTCCATCACCGCATAGTCAATGGACTCTTCCGGGCAGGCGAGGAACGCCTCTTCATCCACGCGGATGAAGTCGAGATCCGGGTCCACCACCGCCATCGCTTTTTCGCAGGCGTGCAGAATATCCGGGCGATATTTGCTCAACTCTTCCAGATAGCGTCCGGCGCGGAACAGGAACATCCCGCTGTTCCAGTAATACTCACCGCTGGCGACATACGCCTGCGCGGTTTCCAGATTCGGTTTTTCAACGAACTGCGCCACGTCAAACGCCACGCTGTCGTCTTCACCCGGCGTCACGTTGCCGCGACGGATGTATCCGTAGCCGGTTTCCGGCAGATCCGGCACGATACCGAAGGTCACCAGCTTGCCGTTTTCAGCGTAAGGAATGGCTGCACGCACCGCGTCGCGGAAGGCCTCTTCCTGCTGGATGACATGGTCTGCCGCCAGCACCAGCATCAGGGGGTCACAGTTCGGGCTGCTGCGTTTTGCCGCCAGCGCCGCCAGGGCGATCGCTGGCGCAGTGTTGCGTCCGGCAGGCTCCAGAATGATGTTTTCTGTAAGTTTGTTCAGCTGACGCAGCTGCTCGGCAACGATAAAACGGTGCTGTTCGTTACAGATCACCACCGGGCTTTCACACTCCACGCCGTGGAGACGGTTCACCGTCGTCTGCAGCATGGTGAGATCCCCTTTCAGGCAGAGGAACTGTTTTGGATAGAGCACGCGGGACAGCGGCCACAACCGGCTACCAGAGCCACCAGCCATCACAACCGGATACAAAGTGGTTTGACTCATGATTTATCCCCGTATATCTGCAATAAATTGGCTCAGCACGTTCTCTTTCTCGAGCGTGCGTTCGGCATATTCACGTGCCACCGTGTTCACTTTTGGCATGGCAAGTGCTTGCTCAATTCCGGTGACCAGCGCCGGAACCGATTCCGGCTCTACGCACACCGCAATCCCCGGATAGCTTTCACACAGCTGGCCTAATTCAGTTTCGGCTTCGGCCGTAATCACCGCGTTACCGCCCACGGCCAGAATGTTGGTCAGCTTGGACGGCAGCACCGCATCCGCCGCGCCGCGCTTTTGCACCACCAGATGGCAGTCGCCCATCTTCAGCAGCGCAGGCAATGCCTCGTAAGACTGAAGCGGGAAGAATTTCACGTTGGTCAGGCCGCGAACGCTTACCATTTTTTCCAGCCGCGCTTTTCCACCGCCCTGCCCGACAATCACAAACATCCATGGATGTTCGTTCAGCAGTTGAGCCGCCTCGATCACGCTCTCCAGCCCCTGCTTTTCGCCGATATTGCCTGAGTAAAGAATGATTTTTTGATCTTCAGGCAAACCGAGCTGCGCGCGCAGCGCCTGAGCGTCTTGCTCAGTCACGTCGCGAAAACGCGCCACTTCGGACCAGTTCGGGAAGAAGATCACCTTCTCCGCCGGGACGCCTTTCTCCTGCGCCTTGTTCATCATCGAGCGCGAGATAGTTGAGACGTAATCCACGTTGTGTAAGCCACTGCGCTCAAAGGCGCTGGCGAGCTTCGCCACCTTTCCACCTTTGCTTTTGCCTGCCATCCCCAGGCCCAGCATGGCGTCCACTTCATAATCCTGAATGTGCAGCAGGGTGCGCGCGCCGGAGAGTTTGCCCAGCAGGCGCATGCCCGGCGTGCAAAACAGCGTCGGCACCACGCCGATAATGCGATCCGGCTTCCAGCGCCGCTGCGCCATCAGCGGGAAGAAGCTGCTCAGAGCAAAGCTGCCGAGATGAATCAACCGCTTCAGCGTCGAGGGCTGCTTAGGCACATACAGGGGGCAGCGCCAGACGGTCGCTGCGCCCTCTTCGCGACGGTAGCGCCAGCTTGAGTAGCGCTCCCCCACTTTCCATTCCGGGTAGTACGGCGGCGCGGTAATGACCCGCACGTCATGTCCCTGGCTCGCCATCCACTCGACCATCTCGCCGGTGTATTTCCCGATGCCGGTTAATTCCGGCGAGTAGTTGATTCCGTATACGAGGATCTTCATAAGCCCGGCACCCCGGACTGACGTTCAGCGAGGAAATAGGCGCGACTGTTGTCGTGCACATTATCGCTGGCCAGCAGCGCCTCTGGCGTCTGCCAGCGGTAGTCGTCATGCTGAGAATCAGGCAGACGCAGGTCTGCCTCACTCACCTTCAGGCGGAACCCCAGCACGATGTAGTGCGTGGTGAACCCGGTGCCTGAAAAGTTATCGTCATAGAAGTGCTGCCAGACCCCGTAAAACTGGCCCGCTGCCATCGGCAGCTGCAGACCCAGTTCCGCCAGAGTGAGACGCTCAAACGCATCGGCAAGCGTCTCATCCTTTTGCACGCGCCCACCGGGCACGAACCAGAAGCCCTGCGCAGGACGGTTGGTTCGTTTCCCCAGCAAGAACTCGCCGCGTTCGTTCTCCACGATCAGATCAATTGAGATGAGCGGAGTGGAACGCACTACCGTGGCAAAATCTTCCTGACTTAAAAACATCGTTACCCCCGGAAGCGGTGCTGGTTTTCCAGGAACCACTGGTAGGTACTGGCCAGACCCTGCTCCAGTGACACCTCGTGATACCAGCCCAGCTGATGCAGACGGGTCACGTCCAGCAGCTTGCGCGGCGTGCCGTCCGGTTTCGTGGCGTCAAACACCACGCGGCCTTTATAGCCCACCACCTGCGCGATGGTCTGCGCCAGCTCGCGAATGGTGCAGTCCACGCCGGTACCGACGTTGATGTGCGACAGCATCGGCTCGGTGTTCTCCTGCCACACCTCGCGATCCAGCTCCATCACGTGAATGCTGGCCGCAGCCATGTCGTCCACGTGCAGGAATTCACGCATCGGCGTACCGCTGCCCCACACCACCACGTCCGGGGCGTTCTCGGCAGTCGCCTCGTGGAAGCGACGCAGCAGCGCCGGGATCACGTGCGAGTTGCTCGGGTGGAAGTTGTCGTGCGGTCCGTACAGGTTGGTCGGCATCACCGAACGATAGTCGCGGTTGTACTGACGGTTGTAGGACTCGCACAGCTTGATCCCGGCAATCTTGGCAATCGCGTACGGCTCGTTGGTGGCTTCCAGCGTGCCCTGCAGCAGCTCGCTTTCGGCGATCGGCTGTTTCGCCATTTTCGGGTAAATACAGGATGAGCCGAGGAACAGCAGCTTGTTCACGTTGTGCAGATGCGCCGCGTGAATAATGTTGCTCTCAATCATCATGTTTTCGTAGATGAAATCCGCCGGGTAGGTGTTGTTGGCAACAATGCCACCCACCTTAGCCGCCGCCAGATACACCTGGTCAATGCGTTCGTTCGCAAAGAAGTCCTGTACCGCACGGCTGTCGAGCAGGTTCAGCTCGTCGCGCGTGCGGACAACCACTTCGACGTCACCGCGCTGTTCAAGCTGGCGAACAATCGCGGAACCCACCATTCCGCGATGACCGGCGACAAAAATACGTTGTTTTGTCATTCTCAGGACTCCAGCGCGATGGCAACCTCGTAGCCATGAGATTTGAGCAGGGAGTGTTTTTTCGCTGCTTCAAGATCTTTGGCTACCATCTCGGAAACCATCTCCTGCAGAGTGGTTTCTGGTTTCCAGCCCAGCTTCTCGTGCGCTTTGGTTGGGTCGCCCAGCAGGGTTTCCACTTCAGCAGGACGGAAGTAGCGCGGGTCAACCTGCACAATCACGTCGCCTGGCTTCACGCCCGGTGCGTCATGGCCGGTCACGGAAACCACGATGCCCTTCTCTTCCACGCCGGTGCCTTCGAAGCGCAGCTTGATGCCCAGCTGTGCGGCAGCCATTTCAACGAACTGACGAACGGAGTACTGCACGCCGGTCGCGATCACGAAGTCTTCTGGCTGTTCCTGCTGCAGCATCATCCACTGCATTTTCACGTAGTCTTTGGCATGGCCCCAGTCACGCAGGGAATCCATGTTGCCAAGGTGCAGGCAAGACTCCAGACCCTGCGCGATGTTGGCGATAGCGCGGGTGATTTTGCGGGTCACGAAGGTTTCGCCGCGACGTGGGGATTCGTGGTTGAACAGAATACCGTTACAGGCGTACATGCCGTAGGATTCACGGTAGTTCACGGTGATCCAGTAAGCGTACAGTTTTGCCACCGCGTACGGAGAGCGCGGGTAGAATGGCGTGGTCTCTTTCTGCGGGATTTCCTGCACCAGACCGTACAGCTCAGAGGTGGATGCCTGATAGAAACGGGTTTTCTTCTCGAGGCCCAGGAAGCGAATCGCTTCCAGCAGACGCAGCGTGCCCATGGCGTCAACGTCAGCGGTGTACTCCGGGGATTCGAAGGAGACCGCAACGTGGCTCATCGCGCCCAGGTTGTAGACTTCATCCGGCTGCACTTCCTGCAGGATACGGGTCAGGTTGGAGGTATCGGTCAGGTCGCCGTAGTGCAGGTGGAATTTCGGGTTCGCCGCGTGCGGATCCTGATAGATGTGATCCACACGTTCGGTGTTGAAAGAAGACGCACGACGCTTAATACCGTGTACTTCATAACCTTTTTCCAGCAGTAATTCTGCCAGGTAAGAACCATCCTGCCCGGTAACGCCGGTGATGAGAGCGACTTTAGACATGTTTATATTCCTCTACTTATGAATTTAATCAGTTTCAACGCGTTCGCGTATCACCACTGCGGGGTTGCCACGGCAAACTTTATTTGCCGGTAGCGATTTAAAAACGCTGCTGCGGGCACCGACTACCGTGCCATCGCCAACAGAAACACCCGGTGCAACAAAAACATCCGTTGCCAGCCAGCATTTTTCGCCAATCACAATAGGCGAGGCGGTAATATCAAAATGCTGACTCATAAAGTCATGGCTTCCGGTACACAAATAACATTTCTGTGAAACCACCGAATTTTCGCCAATCGTAATCTCGGCAAGGGTATATAACACCGCGTCATCCCCTACCCAGGCATAATCCCCGAGCGTTAATTTCCACGGATAGGTAATTTTCACCGAAGGCCGAATGACTACGTTTTTTCCTATTTTTGCGCCAAACAGGCGCAATAAAAATGCTCGCCAGCGGTACAGTATTTGCGGTGACCAGGCAAATAAGGTGGCCTGAACGGCCCACCATAGCTGCACTTTAATACCGCCCGCCCCCCGAAAACCTTTCGGTACGGAGAAACCGTTCAGATCCTGCATTATGTTTCCTTATATTCAGGCTTTGTTATATAAGGTTTTCGTTTTACTCGTGGTGCGCACGCGTAAAAAATAAGATAATTCCGCCCAGAACCCCGGCACACGTAATATTTTACGCTGTACATTTTTCGCATCCTGGCACAACTCCAGATTATTCGAGGTTGACACGCCGCCCATCGAAAATTCAGATACCAGCCCTTTAATTCGGCGGAACGGGTAACCTGACTTATACAGACTGGCTGCCAGCGCATAATCGGATGACACTTTATACTGCAAATCGTAAGGCTGTTTTTTCAGACCTTTTACCGGAAAGAAAATGGCCTGATGGCTGGCGGGCAAACTATGGTAGATATACCAGCCCGGCTTCGCGCTGCGGCACACTTTATGTCCGTCGCCAAAATCAAGCAGCGCATCGCCAATATACATGGCGTCCTCTTTCTGGCGCGCCAGCTGACGGGCAAACAGCGCCACGTCGTCATGGAAAATATCACCCGAATTCAGGAAGATGGCATAACGGCCTTGCGCCATATTGATGCCTTTGTTCATCGCATCGTAGATGCCTTTATCTTTCTCGCTGATGTAGCGTAAGTTGAACTCACCGTTGAGTTTTTCCAGAAACTCCGCCGTGCCATCGTTCGAGCCGCCGTCGACCACAATCCACTCAAAGGTGAGGCTTGGATCGCGTGCCAGGTTGCGCAGCGAGCGCCAGGTTTTTACCACCCCTTCGTAATTACGAAAAGCGACAGTAATGACGCTAAGAAACATAAATCACCTCATTTCGTCATACATTCGTAATATTAAGCGCTTTGCGCAGAATAAACGGACAGACAATCAAGAAAGCATATTCCGGGCTAAATATTGACCCGGTAAAAAACAGCGACACCGGCGTAAACAGATAAAGCTGAACGCGAAAGTTCTGGTTATCACCAAACGCGTTAATCATCATTTTGAAAACTTTAAACAGATACCACAGCGTCAACAGTACGGCGAACCACGAAAAATAAATAATTAACAGATACAGACCATTGTCTATGGTTTTACCGACATCCGCACCGTTAAAGATTCCGAATGATGCAACATATTCGTAAAGTGAGCCGAATCTTACTACACCATCAATATGGGTTAAGGAATAACCCACCATCACCAGCGGTCCAATGATGCGATAATAGGACGAAGACCCTTCCGTTCCCAAATCACCCAGACGTTCTGAGATGTACGGGAAGGCAAATATCACGCCCACCATAAATACCGTCAGGGAGATAATCGCCAGCGGCAGTTTTTTCTTAATCGCATCTTTGTTCAGGTACTGAAACGCCCATTCCAGCAGGTAAAACAGGATAAATGTCATTACCCCTGAGAACGATCCAGACAGAACAATTCCTGCAAGAATCATAGCATCGGTCTTAGGCGTTTTGATACCAAACTGTTTGATGCTGAGCCAAATTGAGATTAACGCCAGAGCGAAAAACGCCGGTTCAAAATAGAGGGCCGTGGTACGCTTCCCGCCGAACTTGATGAAGTTCAATACATAGCTGTTGCTGTAAATGAGATATTTCGAAATTATCTCCATCAGGCTGCTGCCGCCGGTAAGAATAATTTGCGCCATCTCCATGGCAGCAAGCATAACAATTAACGCAACGGCAATATAAAAGAACCTGAGGATTTTCCGATAATTGTGTGGAGAAATCGTTTTGAAGCGAATACTCCAGACCATTCCGATAATAATAACGATATAAACAAACAGCATGGTCGAGGTGACGTATTTACTGGCATCCAGCGACTGGCCAAAGATGTAGTTAAACAGCGTCAGGCCCGTGCCCAACCCTAAGGCAATCATCAGCTTCTTAAGGTTGATTTTATCGACATACAGCAAAAGCAGAACGGGCAAGAAGGTGACGATGGTTATCGGAAAGCTTTCGCCGAGCTGGGCAATTTTGACGTTGACCAGCAGGTAGATCAGCGGCAGCAGCAGATAACTACAGATTCTGATAGAACGAGACATATTCCTCCAGCATCTGTTGTCCACTGTAGGCCTTGCGGCTGCGGTTGCGGAACGATTCCAGGTCAGTGCCAAAAACGGCCTGAGCGATCTGCGCCTTCGGCAGCTGAACCAGCGGCAGAACCTCCTGCTCGGCAAAAGTTTTGCCGCCGGATTTTTCCAGCACTTCACGTGCCGCATCGCTGTGGGTGGCAATCACCGGCACGCCGATAGAGAGCGCTTCGCAGAGGATCAGCGGGTAGTTATCCACGCGTGAACTAAATACCAGCGCATCCATTTCATTAAGCGCGCTCATCAGCTTGCGCTTATCGGTTTCAAACCCGTGGTTCACCACGTTAGCCCCTTCGAACGGGGAAAATTTGCCGAAGGTATGAAGCTCAATTTTGTCACCCAGCGCCATCATGTCGCGCACCAGCTGCTGGTTGGTTTTCCCGTCGTAGCGCAGGTCATGCGCAACGATAGCGATTTTCGGTTTGCCCGCGGTTTCTGCCACCGGCGTCAGCTCGGCGAGAATGGCTTCCGTCGCCACGTCGATGCCGTTGTTGATAATCTGACAGCGCCCTGCCCCGTACAGGCTGTTGAAGGCATCGGCCACGTGCTGGCTCGGGGAGATAAACGTACAGCCGAGCGACAGCATGTCGCGGAAAAGCTGGCGCTTTCCGGCGACCAGCTGATGCGCGCGATCCACCTTCACCGGCGGGTAGTTGCTTAATGTGGGGCACTTCTGGCAGTTATCTTTCCAGCCTTCGCAGCCGTCGGTAAACGCACAGCGTCCGGTTACGCTCCAGTGATCGTGCAGCGTCCAGACGAAGCGGGTGTCGGGCTTGTGGGCCTGCACCTTCTGACAGAACGCCACCACCTCTTCCAGATTCAGCCAGTAGCTGTGCAGCACGTGAAAATGCAGCACAACCGGGCCGGTGGTACGGGTTACCGTGCGGTACAGCGTGTTCAGGTTGCCAAACAGATCGCGGTTAAACAGACGGAACAGCGCAATGTTAGCAATCGAGGTCAGGCGCGGCGTGTGCTTATGCACCTGCGGGAAATTATCGTGGCTAACGCTTTTCTTGCCGCCTTTGCCATAGCCGTAAATAAAACGAGACTGGAGTCCTTTTTGCAGCGCGCGCTGGTGCAGATCCAACGCCACCCCTGCCGCTCCGCCTTCTGCGAGGCGTACGTTAAATTGCAGAATGTTCATTTAATCACCTTCATGCGGGCTTTTTCTCCCACCACCAGCGCGTTATCCGGAATGCTGTCCAGCACCACGCTGCCAGCACCAATCGTGACGTTATTACCAATCGTAATGTCACCGATGATCACCACGTTCGCGCCCAGCTCGACGTTATTGCCGATAACCGGGCAGGCCAGGCTGTCCGGCCCGCGGTTGCCAATGGTCACCCCATGGCGGATGGTGAAATCATCCCCGGCAACCACGAACTTGTTGATCACCACCGCATAGCCGTGATGGATGGTAAAACGGCGGCCAATGGTGGCAGCGGCCTGAATTTCATAGCCAAAAAAGCATTCGGTAATGATGCGGTACAGCACCAGCACGGGTGCCGCCCAGATATTGTTCAGCACATTTTTCTTGCGCCACACCGAGCAAAAGTGCGCGATGCGGTACGCCAGAACCATGCAGCACGGACGCAGGCTCCAGCTGTTAGCGCGGCAATCTTCCAGAAACATTATTTCCCCCGAAGCCCATCAGCCAGACGCTTGCCGTTACGCACGGACAGCAGCGTCAGCAGCGTGCGCCAGTTCATGCGCTTATTGCGGATCTGATAGAGGGTAAAGAGCTGATATTTACGGCTGGCACGGTCAAACTTGTCCTTGTGCTTGCGGTAAAAATGGAAGTAGCCGGAGAACTTCTTCGGCGAGGAGGTGATTTGCATCTCCCCGTGGTTGATGTGCAGGATTTGCGTAGCCTCTTCCACTTTCCACGGCTCGCCGTATTCCACCACCATTCGCAGGAAGATATCGTAATCCTGCGCGGCCTTGAGTTCGGTATCGAACAGGCACTCTTTGAAGCGCCACGCCCAGGTGAATACCTGGTTACCAATAATGTTGCGCTTGTAGAACAGGCGGCGTGAGTACGGTGATTTCGGGTACAGCGGCAGGCTGGCGGGCTGCGAGTAAACCTCGCCCTGGCAGACATAGTCGTTGGCGTACAGGAAAGCGTGCGTAACCAGCTGTTCTTTATGCGACAGGAAAATAGACAGGCGGTTAGGCGTCCATTCGTCATCGTCGTCGATTCCGGTGAGATACTGCCCTTTGGCCTGCATAATCGCCTGATTACGCACCGCACAGGCGCCGGAGTTGATGGCGTTGTGGGTATAGACCACCCGCGGGTCGTTGAGGTCAGTCACAAACTTTTGCAGCTGTTCATACGAGGAAGAGCAGTCATCAACGATGATCAGCTCCCAGTTATCGTAATCCTGACGTAACACCGACTTGATTGCGCGGATCGCCAGCTGCTGACGATTCCATGTCGGCATATAGATTGAAACTAAAGGGCGTTGTGTGGTCATGATCTTCCCCTGATCCCTCACCCCGCCCCTCTCCCCTCGGGAGAGGGTTAGGGTGAGGGGGATTGTTATTTGCTGTCAGACTTATATTCGTACTCGTAATACCCGTAATCCTGGTACCCGGTCGCGCGGCGGAAGATGGAGTTCAGGATCACCCCTTTCACCTCAATCCCGTTCTGCTCGAAGCGGCTCAGGCTGGTTTCCACCTCTTTGAGGGTATTCACCGCGTAACGCGCCACCATTAGCGTCGTACCCGCATGGCGACCCACAACGGCAGCGTCGGTCACGGCAAGAATCGGCGGCGTATCGATCAGCACCAGGTCGTAGTTTTTGCTCGCCCACTCCACCAGTTCGGTGAAGCGTTCGCTCATCAGCAGTTCGGACGGGTTAGGCGGCACCTGACCGCGTGGGATCAGATCGAATTTCGGCACCGTTGTAGGTTTCGCGCTCTGGCTGATGTCACCTTTACCGAGCAGGATTTCCGACAGACCGTTAACGTTGTTGGTGCCCAGCAGTTCGTGGGTGTAGCCCTTACGCATATCGCAGTCGATCAGCAGCACGCGCTTGTTGGTCTGGCTGACAACGGCCGCCAGGTTGGCGCAGACGAAGGTTTTACCGATTGACGGGCTAACGCCGGTTAACATCAGGACGTTGTTTTTGGCCTGCATCATCGCGAAGTGCAGGCTGGTGCGCAGGCTGCGGATCGCTTCGATAGCAAGGTCGGTTGGGTTACCCACCGCCAGAAGCTGGCTCTGTTTGTAACGCTTAACGCCCTTGATGGTTTTCACGCTGTCACGGGATTTTTGCCACTCAGACAGCGGAATGCTGGCATAGACGTTGATACCGCTCTCTTCCAGCACCTGCGGGCTTTCGATTCCGCGGTTGAACAGCGAACGCAGCAGTACACCGACGATGGAGAGCATCAGGCCGAGAATAATACTGCCGAGAATAATCAGCGCTTTCTTCGGCTTCAGCACCCCTGGCTGGGTAATCGCCGGATCGACGATACGCACGTCACCGACGGTACTGGCTTCGGTGATTTTCAGCTCCTGCTGCTTGTTCAGCAGCTGCATGTAAACCTGCTGTCCGGACTCCACGTCGCGGGTCAGACGCACGATCTCCTGCTGCGTTTTCGGCATCGCGGTCACGCGGTCATTGAGCTTCGCCTTCTCCTCTTCCAGCGTACGGCGTTTCTCCAGCAGCGTGCGGTAGGCCGGGTGGCGTTTGGTATAAAGCTTGGAAATTTCCGCCTCTTTGAAGGTCAGCTCGTTGAGCTGCGCATCAATGTTGACCATCGAATCAAGGACTGATTTTGCCTCCAGCGGCAGGTCAACGGAGTCTTTATCCTGACGATAAGCGTTCAGCTTGTTCTCGGCTTCATCCAGATGGGCGCGCACTTCCGGAAGCTGTTTTGACAGGAACGCCAGGCTTTTCGCCGCTTCCGCCGACTTACGCTCGACGTTCTGCTCAAGGTAGTTGCGGGTAATGCTGTTCAGGATGTCGCGGATTTGATCCTTATCTTCACCGGTAAAGGTCATGCTCAGCACGCCGGTGTCCTTACCGTTTTCGGTGACGGTCAGGTTGTTTTGCAGATTGTTGATCATCCCCAGCGTGGAGAATTTGGTGACGGTGAATTCACCGCCCTCCTGGGCGTTAATCGCGCTGACCATCATGCTGACGCCGTCTTTGGTCAGCATCTGCCCCACTTCACCGCGGGCGCTAAAACCTGCGTCGCTGGTTAGCTGATACTGTTTCGGGCCAAGCACCGTCAGGGTAAACGTCTGATCGGCAGCCCCTTTCGGCAGCACGAAGTCAGTGACTTTCACCGTGTCATTGCTTCGCCCCATCAGACGGTCCCAGCCGGCACCAAAGACTGGGAAGGTATTTTTGGTAACGGAGATATCGAGCCCGAGATCGTGAACCGTTTTACCCAGCACCAGACGTGACTGGATGAGCTGAATTTCAGCGTCGGATGCCGGCGGCTTGTTCGCCAGCGCGGAGCCGATATCCTGCACCAGCGAGTTACCGGTATTCTGCTCGATCTGCACCAGCGCGTCGGCGCTGTAGATAGGGGTGGCGAACAGCGTATAAACGACGGCCGCCGCGGCGAATACGGCGGTAATGCCAAGCACCCACCACTTTGCCTCTACAACAGTGCCGACCAGGCGCCCAATATCAATTTCATCACTGCCCGAAGTCGGGGCGGCAGAAGGTCTTGTTTTTTCTGTCATTGTTATCCCTGCTGAACTTTCAGTGCCTGCGCCCACTGTTGGGCAGACTGGTCAAGTAAGGTGTAAACCGCCTCAAAGGCCTCATGGCTTTTGCGATACGGATCGGGGATTTCACGTTCATTGTCCCAGTGACCAAACAGCATCACCTTGCCGCGCATCTCCGGAGCGATATCGCACAGCGCATGAATATGGCGTTTTTCCATCGTCAGGATCAGGTCATACTCCCGGCACATGCGGCCAGTGACCTGGCGGGCCACGTGACCGTCAAGAGAGAGGTGATGATCCCGCGCTACGCTCGTTGCGCGCTCATCGGCACCTTTACCGACCAGTGCACCCAGCCCTGCCGAATCAACGGTCAGTTCGGGCTGGTAGTGTTTCAACAACCGCTCAGCCGTAGGGGAACGGCAAATGTTCCCCACGCATACCACCAGAATTTTGTTAAACATCGCGGATTACCAGGTATGAATGTCGCGCGCCGTATCCGTCATGTAGCGAACGCCACTGATGGTTGGCAGCAACTGGTTGATCAGACGGTTCCAGCGGGCAACCGGCGCGGTGGTGACGTACACCACATCGTATGGCTGGAGACGGAACTCCGTCGCCATCACCAGAGAGGTCGCATCGGACATATCCAGCTGGTAGATGTTGGCAATCTTGCCTTTCGCGCTGCCCTCACCTTTCAGCGGACGGATCACGAAGATACCGGTCGCGTTAGAGGTCGTCAGATCGATACCCTCAGCATTGCCCAGCGCTTCGGTCAGCGTCATACCGCTGAAGTCCATCTTGAGGGTGCTCTGTTTCTTCACTTCACCCATCACGAAGACTTTCAGATCGTCATTGCGCGGCACGTAGAGAATGTCGCCCGGATAAAGCAGGCGGTTCTGGGTCAGATCGCCGTTTTGCATCAGCGCCTGCAGCGAAATGCGCTGCTCCTTCCCGTTGTGGGTGAGCACGACGTTGCGCCAGTCGGCGCCGTCGGTTAACCCGCCCGCGGCGTTGATGGCATCCAGTACGGTCAGAGGAACGTTGGTGATGGCCTGCTGGCCGGATTTGTTCACCTGGCCGGAGATATAGGCTTTTTGCGAGCGGAATGCGGCGATATTAACGTCCACCTGCGGATCGGCGATGTACTGCGCTAAGCGGCCGGTAATATCACTACGGATCTCGGCAAGCGTTTTCCCCGCAACATGGACTTTACCAATGTAGGGATAGAACATGGTGCCATCTGACTGCACCCAGTTACCGGTGTCGCTTGAGCTGCGGTACTGGCCCGCAGGCGTGGTCAGTTCGGGGTGGTCCCAGACGGTCACGTTGATCACGTCACCCGGCCCCACGCGATACTGGTAGGACGCAATTTCCTGGTCCAGCGACATATTCGGCTGGGCAACATTCGGACGTGGACGTAATTGTTCGACCAGACGAGGCGTAAGTGGATAAACATTCACCATTTTGTCGAGATCAAAATCGGCATCCTGTTGCTTGATCACATCCTTACCCATTGTTGACATATTGCTGCCGGGAAAGACCGTGCAACCACTCATCAAGGTCACAGACACCAATAATGGCATCAATTTCATTTTGGATTTCATCATTGATTATTTATCACTTTGGCAGAGTAATTATCCTGTGCAATTTAAATAAGCTCGAGTCGTATTGGGTTTCAGCATGCAGTTAATCAAATAGAAATATAACTGGCATCAGTCCTAAAAAAAGCTTATTCATCCATTGGCTCTTGACAGAATAATCGAGGCTGATTCACACGCTTTCAGGCACGCTACCGCCCTTGGCTTTCAGTTACCAATCCACTGACTAAACAATGTGTTATGGATAGACACCCTCTTGAGCAAGGTCTTCTGGAAATATATCAGTCGCTTGAGAAACCCGACGAATAATGAATAACCATCCCTGAAGACCGAACATTAATAGCAACACCGAGATTTAACATTTGATGCTGGGAGAATTGTTGCAGCTAACCTAATAGCAGGCAAGGAGACAACTGTCCTAATATCGGTTTTTAAGATTAATATTAATAGCAAATTTTTGACCTTTTAGGATTTTCTTTATATTGACAAAATGAAAGCAAAAATCATCACCTGCGATATATCCTAAAATGCTTTCCCTGTAATTAAATATACGTATTTCGCTTATTTACAGATTATTGAGAATGCTCTCTTTTTTACCCGTCGTATTAAGAGAAATCTCAGCCCGGCATTGCAATTTCCCCCAGCTTTATCCATGATCGAAGTGTGACATTTGTCATATTACAGAAGGTATTGCTATTACTATGGAATGGATTGCCGATCCCTCAATCTGGGCCGGGCTGGTTACGCTGGTCGTCATCGAGCTGGTGCTCGGGATTGATAATCTGGTCTTTATCGCCATCCTCGCTGAAAAACTGCCTCCTTCCCAGCGCGACCGCGCGCGCGTAACGGGTCTGCTGCTGGCAATGGTGATGCGGCTACTGCTGCTGGCCTCTATCTCCTGGTTGGTGACACTCACTCAGCCTCTGTTCTCCATTCACGGTCTGAGCTTTAGCGCCCGCGATTTGATCATGCTCTTCGGCGGGTTGTTCCTGCTGTTTAAAGCCACGGTGGAGCTCAACGAGCGGCTGGAGGGCAAAGACAGCGAGAACCCGACCCAGCGCCGCGGGGCGAAATTCTGGCCGGTGGTGGCTCAAATCGTGGTGCTGGATGCGGTCTTCTCCCTTGACTCGGTGATCACCGCCGTCGGGATGGTGGACCACCTTGCGGTGATGATGGCCGCAGTCATAATTGCCATCACGCTGATGGTAATGGCCAGCAAGGCGCTGACCCGCTTCGTGAACAGTCACCCGACCATCGTGATCCTCTGTCTGAGCTTCCTGCTGATGATTGGCTTTAGCCTGGTGGCCGACGGCTTTGGCTTCCATATTCCGAAAGGCTACCTGTATGCCGCCATCGGATTCTCCGTCATGATTGAAGCGCTTAACCAGCTGGCGATATTTAACCGCCGCCGCTTCCTTTCCGCGAATCAGACCCTGCGTCAGCGCACGGCCGACACGGTTATGCGCCTGTTAAGCGGTAAGAAAGAGGATGCCGAGCTGGACGCCGAATCCTCCGCCATGCTGGCCGATCACAGCGACGGGCAGATCTTTAACCCGCAGGAACGGCTGATGATTGAGCGGGTGCTCAATCTCAATCAGCGGACGGTTAGCAGCATCATGACATCGCGACATGACATTGAACATATCGACCTGACGGCCCCGGAAGCGCACGTTCGCGCCCTGCTGGATAAAAACCAGCACACCCGCGTGGTGGTGACCGGCGGTGAAGAGGAAGATGAGCTGCTGGGCGTGGTGCACGTTATTGACCTGCTCCAGCAGCAGCTTCATGGTGAGCCGCTCAATCTCCGCGTCCTGGTTCGCCAGCCGCTGGTATTCCCGGAAGGGCTACCGCTGCTTTCCGCCCTGGAGCAATTCCGTAACGCGCGCACGCACTTTGCCTTTGTAGTAGATGAGTTTGGTTCAGTGGAAGGGCTGGTCACGCTCAGCGACGTGATGGAAACGATCGCCGGGAATCTGCCTAACGAGGTGGATGAGATTGACGCGCGCCACGACATTCAGAAAAACGCAGACGGCTCCTGGACGGCTAACGGCCACATGCCGCTGGAAGACCTGGTGCAATACGTGCCGCTGCCGCTGGATGAAAAACGGGAATATCACACCATTGCCGGCCTGCTGATGGAGTACTTGCAGCGTATCCCGCAGCCGGGAGAAGAGGTTCAGGTGGGAGACTATCTGCTCAAAACGCTGCAGATTGAAAACCATCGCGTGCAGAAGGTTCAGCTCATTCCGCTGCGGGATGAAGAAGAACTGGATTTTGAGGTATAAAAAAGCCGGGTGGCGCTTCGCTTACCCGGCCTACGATGTTCGGTTTTTGTAGGCCGGGTAAGGCGAAGCCGCCACCCGGCGCAACGGACATCACAGCTTATCCAGCAGCTTCTTCACATCCTTGCCGTCCTGTGAATCTTTATTACGATCCGCCCAGCCGCTAAGCCGACGTTTCGCTTCATCCTGCAGATGCTTGCGCAGGATCTGATCCACCTGCAGGCTGTAATTCAGTGCCTGCCATTTGCCGTATACGGTCAGCGGGACCGGCGTCTCTTTCAGGAAGTCGATGAGCTTGCTTTCACCCTGCCAGCCGGAAAGTACCCGAACGTTAAAGCGCGTATCCGCCGTCTCTTTCACCAGATCCAGCTTGCCTTCACCGGTCACTGATAAGAGTGAAGAGGCGCCCTGCATTCCGTCGAGAGTAAGCTGGCCGTTGTCCAGCGTCAGGTCCGCGGTGAAGCTCTCGAGGCGGGTGGCGCTGTCGTAGTTATCCTGGGCTTTTACATCGCTGCTGCGCTCAACCGCCTGCTGCACCAGCTGCTGGAAGTTAAGCCCTTCCATACGGGAATTTTTCAGATCGAGATGCGCCTGCCCCTGCCACTCGCGGCGGAAAGCATCGGCATCAATTTGCGAACCTGAGAAGTCACCCGCGAGCGTCAACTGCCCCGTCAGGGATATCGGGTAGTTAAAAGCCTTCAGGATGGTGCCTATCTCAACATTGTCGAGACGCGGCTGGAATTCGGCGCTGGCAACGTCTTTACGGACATCCAGCGTACCGGGCAGCGAGAGGTTCCCTGCGCCCATCTTACCGCTCAGTTCGGAGATCACCAGCAAACCGTTATGGTTAAACATCTGGCTGCTCACGTCGGTAAAGTCCATGCCTCGCCAGCGCAGGCTATTGGCTTTCAGCAGAATATCCGCCGTGAATCCACGCAGGGCGTTATAGTCGGGCTGATCGAGATTAGACGAGATAACCGGACGTGATACCGGAGCCTGGCTTTGCCCCGTCTGCGTGGCATCGCTGTCCGTGGCGCTGGCTGGCAGAGGCGGCAACAGGTTTTCAAGGTTGAACCTGTCAAACTGCAGATTCAGCACCCACTTCGGCTTTTCTTCGAGCGTGACGCTCGCCTGCCCCTTCAGGCTACTGTCATTAGCCTGCAGATTGAGATTATCCAGCTCCAGCTGTTTTTGTTCTTCGCGCCATACGGCCTGCAGCGTTCCCTGCCCGGCGATGCCCTGGGCGGGAAGATCGGCCCCCGTCAGCTGCCAGTTAAGCTGCTGGATATCAGCCGTGAGCTGATGCGGGTAGTCTGACGCATTCACATTCGCATTCAGCGACAGGGTCAAATCACGCTGATCGCGATTCACGCGCCCGCTAAACTCTACCGTCGCAAAGTGGTGAGCATCCTGTTCCATCTGTAGGTTAATGTCGCGAACGGTCACCTGCTCCTGGTGTTCATGCTGGAAAACCAACACGCTATCGGCAACTTTCAGCTTGCCGATATCAAAGGACCAGCCAGTATCGGACGGCTCATCAGGCAGGGTATTCTCGCGCGGCGCGACCGGCGCATTTGCATCACGCACGGCTTCGGTTTGTGGGGTGAGCTGAATCACCGCGCCTTTCAGCATCACCTGCTTAACCTGCAGCTGATGGGAAATGAGCGGGATCAGCGCCACATCGAGGCGCATGTTGTCTGCGGACACCAGCGGCTGGGACGCTCCCGGCGCGGTGAGCGACATGCGGCCAGAGAGAATGCTGAGCTGCGGCCAGACGTGCCAGCGCAGCGGCCCGTCAAGATTCAGTTGATAACCACTGCGTGCCTCGACCTGCCGCACCATGTAAGCGCGGAAATCGTTGGGGTTAACCAGCAGAACCAACGCCGAAAGGCCAGCCACCAGCACCACCAGCAAAATCATCAGCGTTGTCAGAACTCTTCTCATGGCATCCTCAATGGGCTAACGATCAGTCTTTATCAATGCGGCTGGCAACCGCGCCCTGCTGGTCGCGATATTTTGCGTCCTGGCGACGGTTATAAGGACGATCTGCCGGGCCTGACAGCGGTTCAAAACTTAACGCGCCGATCATCATTCCCGGCCGCAGCGCCAGCGGCAATTTACCGGCATTGAAGAATTCCAGCACAATACGCCCCGACCAGCCTGGATCGATACGGTGCGCGGTCACGTGAACCATCAGCCCCAATCTCGCCAGCGAAGAACGGCCATCAAGCCAGCCGACCAGGTCCGCAGGCAGGGTTACAGATTCAAACGTCACCGCCAGGGCCAGTTCACCCGGATGCAGATAGAAAGCTTCGCCCTCGTCGATAACGATTTCGTCACTCATCACACGATCGAGCGCAGCGCTGACTTCGTCCTTCGGCCCGCTGAGGTCAATGAACGGTGCGGTATGGCCGCTGAAGGTGCGGAATTTATTCCCCAACCGTACATCAACGGTCACACCATTGATACGCTCAATGGGTGGACGTGGGGTAATAGACAAACGGCCTTCATCCAGCCAGGCTTCTATATCGCGATCACAAAGACGCATGGCACTTTCTCCTTTCATGCATCGTACCCTGAGGCGGTAAGCGCTCAGGGTAAAACCAGGTTATCTCTGAACGGTACACAATTCACGCGGCTTATTCAAAAAACTGGCTGATTTTCGCTTTTAAGATATCTATAGCAATGCGGTTTTTACCCCCGCGCGGCACAATGATATCGGCGTATTGTTTGGATGGCTCAATAAACTGCAGGAACATCGGGCGAACCGTTTTCTGGTATTGCGCCATGACGGAGTCCATCGAACGGCCGCGCTCATTCACGTCACGCTTGATGCGGCGCATCAGGCAGATATCCAGCGGAGTATCAACGAAAATCGAGAAGTTCATGGATTCACGCAGGCGGGCGTCGGTCAGAAGCAGGATGCCTTCGAGGATAATGACCTTTTTCGGCTCGATGCGGATGGTTTCCTGGGTGCGGGTGTGTTCTACGTAACTGTAAACGGGCAGTTCAATCGCCTGGCCGCTTTTGAGCGCTTCTAAATGCTGGAACAGCAAGCTGTGATCCATTGCATTTGGGTGGTCATAGTTCGTTTTAACGCGCTCTTCCATCGACAGATGGGATTGATCTTTGTAATAGCTGTCTTCGGGAATGACGCCGATATGCTCATCACCTACTTGTTCACGCAGTTCGCGATAAAGCGTACTGGCAATTAGACTTTTACCTGAAGCCGATGCGCCGGCGATGCCTATAATGACGCACTGATGAGACTTATCAGTCATAAATTTAGCGACCTGATTAACCTGGATGTTAAGGAAGGACGACGCCGGAGCGTCAAACGCGGCAATTATAGGGATTTCGCGGGCGTGATACCAGTCGAATGCACAGGTTCTGCGAGACTGGCCTAAAAGTGACGTCTTATTCCCTGAGTGAAATTTAAATGAGCGTTTTTTCAGCGTTTAACCGTTTTTTTTCACGGAGCTTCTATTTAATAAGTCTGTAGTGTCAAATTCTGAGCGGTCACCATATGAATTGTAAATTGTTTGTACTAGCATAAACCAAATTATCAAATTCACGCGTTCGGACATCTTCCCTGACGGCATGGCGTCTCTGGATAAAGCGGTAATGAATAAACAATACCAGCGGGTTTTGGTTACCACCCCACATCCTTTAATACGACTTGTCTGTCTGGGCCTGGTCACCTTTATCTTTACCTTATTTTCGCTGGAGCTCACCCGGTTCGGCACCCTGCTGGCCCCGCTCTGGTTCCCCACCGCCATTATGATGGTGGCGTTTTATCGCCATGCAGGAAAAATGTGGCCGGGAATCGCCCTGGCCTGTTCGTTCGGCAATATTCTGGCCACATGGATGCTGTTTTCGTGGGGATCGATAAACCTCACCTACACCTTAATTAACGTGGTTGAAGCCTTTACCGGTGCGTTATTGCTGCGCAAATTGCTGCCGTGGTACAACCCGCTGCAGAATCTGAATGACTGGATCCGGGTGGCCATCGGCAGCGCCGTGATACCGCCCCTGGTGGGCGGCGTCCTGGTGTCTCTGCTGGCGCCCGGCCCTGAACCAGCGCGTAATTTCTTCGTCTGGGTGTTGTCTGAAGCCATTGGCGCGCTGGCGGTGGTACCGTTGGGTCTGTTGTTTAAACCGCATTATCTGCTGCGCCACCGTGACCCGCGATTGCTGCTGGAAACCCTGACCACCCTGGCCGTGACGCTGGCCCTCAGCTGGGCAGCCATTACCTGGCTGCCGTGGCCTTTCACCTGCGTTATCGTTTTGCTTATGTGGAGCGCGGTGCGCCTGCCGCGGATGGAAGCATTCATGGTGTTTCTTGTCACCGTGATGGTTGTATCGCTGATGATTGCCCGGAACCCGGTGGCGCTGACAACCCAACACGTCGGGCCGATGTTGAACGCCCCCTGGCTGCCGTTTCTGATGCTGCTCCTGCCTGCCAACGTGATGACCATGGTGATGTACGCCTTCCGCGCCGAGCGCAAGCACATTACCGAAAGCGAGGAGCGTTTCCGCAATGCGATGGAGTATTCCGCCATCGGTATGGCGCTGGTCAGCATCGAAGGTAAATGGCTTCAGGCTAACAAGGCGCTGTGCAATTTCCTCGGTTACAGCCAGACGGAGCTCCAGTCGCTGACCTTCCAGCAGCTCACCTGGCCGGAAGATCTGAATACCGACCTGGAGCAGCTCGAACAGCTGGTCAACGGCGACATCAACACTTACACCCTCGAGAAGCGCTACTACACCCGCGACGGGGAAGTGGTCTGGGCGCTGCTTGCCGTCTCCGTCGTGCGCCATGCCGACGGCTCGCCGCTCTACTTTATCGCCCAGATTGAAGACATTAACGACCTGAAGCAGACCGAGTGGGTCAATAAGCGCCTGATGGAGCGCATTACGCTTGCTAACGAAGCGGGCGGCATCGGCATCTGGGAGTGGGATCTCGAGCCAGACATCATCAGCTGGGACAAGCGGATGTTTGAGCTGTATGAAATCCCGCCGCATATCAAGCCTACCTGGCAGCTCTGGCACGATACGATGCTGCCGGAAGACCGTGCCCACGCTGAGAAGGTGCTGCGGGACTCGCTGATATCCCGTCTGCCGTTTAAGCTGGAATTCCGCATCCGCGTGAAGGAAGGCGTGCGCCATATTCGCTCCCTGGCGAACCGGGTGCTCAATAAGCAGGGCGAAGTCGAACGGCTGCTCGGCATCAACATGGACATGACCGAGGTTAAGCAGCTTAACGAGGCGCTTTTCCAGGAAAAAGAGCGGCTGCACATCACGCTCGACTCTATCGGTGAAGCGGTGCTGTGCACCGATATCAACATGAACGTCACCTTTATGAACCCGGTCGCGGAGAAAATGAGCGGCTGGCTGCAGACTGAGGCTATCGGCCAGCCGATCCTGAAGGTGTTGCACATCACCTTCGGTGAAAAAGGGCCGCTGATGGAGAATATTCACAGCGGCGATATGTCCCGTTCCGATATCGATCAGGATGTGGTGCTGAACTGCCGTACCGGCGGCAATTTTGATATCCACTACAGCATTACGCCGCTCAGCACGCTGGATGGACAGAATATTGGCTCGGTTATCGTGATTCAGGACGTGACAGAGTCGCGCAAAATGCTGCGCCAGCTGAGCTACAGCGCCTCCCACGATGCCCTGACCCATCTGGCAAACCGGGTCAGCTTCGAAAATCATCTCAAACGACTCCTGCAGACCGTTCGCGAAACGCGACAGCGCCATGCCCTTGTCTTTATCGATCTCGATCGCTTTAAAGCCGTCAACGATACGGCGGGCCATGCGGCGGGCGATGCCCTGCTGCGGGAACTCTCTTCTCTGATGCTGACCATGCTCCGCTCCAGCGACGTGCTGGCGCGCCTGGGCGGGGATGAGTTTGGGTTACTGTTACCGGACTGCAATATTGAAAGCGCGCGCTATATTGCCGGTCGCCTGATTCATGCCATCAACGACTATCACTTTATGTGGGAAGGCCGCCTGCACCGGATCGGCGCCAGCGCAGGTATCACGCTGATTGATGAAAATAACCATCAGGCGTCAGAGGTAATGTCGCAGGCGGATATTGCCTGTTACGCCTCAAAAAACAACGGGCGCGGTACTGTGACGGTTTACGAACCCCAGCAGGAGCGGGATCACAACACGCGCAGCATGATGTCGCTTGATGAACAGTGGCACATGATTAAAGACAATCATCTGATGATGATCGCCCGCAGCGTCGCCTCCCCGCGCATCCCGGAAAGCAGTAATTTCTGGCTGCTTTCGTTACGCCTGTGGACCAGCCAGGGCGAAGTACAGGAGGAGCATGCCTTCCGCTCGGGCCTGGCGGAGCCTGAGCTTTTGCACGCCCTCGACAGACGTATCTTTAGTGAATTTTTCCGTGCCTTCGCCGCGCAGGTGGCCAGTAAAGGCATGGGCGTGGCACTGCCGCTTTCTGAGGCCGGTTTAGCCAGCGTAACGCTGGTCGATGAACTTCTCGAGCTGCTGGATAAAAGCCCCATGCCGGGCCGTCTCCTGCATCTGGTTATCTCTGCCGACGTGGTGTGCAGCCCGGATAAAAACCTGCAACGGGGTCTGCAAAAGCTTCGCCAGGCGGGCTGCCGTGTGATCTTCAGCCAGATAGGACGCGACATGAACGTCTTCACGCACCTGAGCCCGAACATGGCCGACTATCTGATGCTGGACGCAGAGGTGGTCAGCAACGTCTATGGCAATCTGATGGATGAGATGATGGTGACCATTGTTCAGGGCCACGCCCAGCGTCTGGGGATGAAGACCATAGCAGGGCCGTGTAATCAGCCCATCATGATGGATACGCTCTCGGGCATCGGCATTGATTTTATCTATGGCGACACTATCGCCGAGCCGCAGCCATTAGATCTTCTGCTAAACACCAGCTATTTCGCCATCAACTGACGGTGCCCAGCCGTCGGTATACCAGATGTGCAGCAGCGCGTAGGAGCGCCACGGTTTCCAGCGTTCGGCATAACGACGAATTTGCGCGGGCGTCATTCCTGCGAAGCGTTGCTTAATCAGGTAATCATCCGGCAGAAACACATCTTTCGCCTGCCAGCCGCGCAGGGCCAGATAATTTGCCGTCCAGCGCCCTATCCCCGGCCGCTGCTGTAGCGCCTTCATCCCCTCTTCTATATTCACGGGCGGGAAAAGCGGAAACGTTCCGTCGATAACCGACTGCGCCAGATGAATCAGCGACTCCGCGCGTTTTACGGGCATGCCCAACGCTTTCAGCGCCAGCGGGTCCGCAGCCGCCAGCGCCTGCGGCGTGGGGAAGCAGAAATACCCCGGGCAATCCGCCACCGGTTCGCCGCATAACGCCACCACGCGCGACGCCAGCTTCGCCGCCATCGCCACGCTCACGAGCTGCCCGAGGATCGCCCGGACGCCCTGCTCGTACGCATCCATCGATCCCGGCAAACGTAAGCCCGACCTTGCAGCTCCGAGATCGCCCAGCGTATCCGCTATGTGCTGCGGGTTGCAGGAGAGATCGAACAGGCGTTCTATGCGCTCGAGGCATGCCTGCGCAATCGGAATCAACCCCGGACTGAGCGTCACGGTCAGCGTATGGGCAGCGATATCCGGCGTCACGCGAAATATTCCCTGATGCCCTTCGCAGGCAAAACTGCGCTCGTAGTAGTCGCTTGTGACGGTTTCAATGCCCGTCACCGCACGCGCGCCAAGAAAGCCAAACATCCACTGCCAGTCGTAAGGGGGAAGCCAGTTCAGGGTGTACATCGTCTCTCCTTTTGGGTTCTTCACAGCATAAACGGAAAGGTCCTGTTTCGCCTTGCTTTCATATTCCTGTTGTCGCCATGCGGACATTTCGTTAAAGTCTCGCCCCTTCTCACCGGCATGGGGATTCATCGTGTTTATTGGATTTGACTACGGTACGGCAAACTGCTCGGTTGCGATTATGCAAAACGGGCAGCCACGGCTCCTGAAAATGGAAAAAGAGAGCACGCTGCTGCCGTCAATGCTCTGCGCGCCGACGCGTGAAGCGGTGAGTGAATGGCTGTTCCGCCACCACCAGGTTCCGGCCACGGCGGCGGAGACCCAGGCGCTGCTGCGCCGGGCGGTCAGCTTTAATCGCGAGGAAGACATCGACGTTTCGCCGTCCAGCGTGCAGTTCGGCCTCTCTTCACTCGGGCACTACATTGAAGACCCCGAAGAAGTCTATTTCGTTAAGTCGCCAAAATCCTTCCTCGGCGCCAGCGGCCTGAAGCCGCAGCAGGTCGCTCTGTTCGAAGACCTGGTGTGTGCGATGATGCTGCATATTCGCAATCAGGCGCAGACGCAGGTCACCGATGCGATTACCCAGGCGGTGATTGGCCGCCCGATCAACTTCCAGGGGCTGGGCGGCGACGAGGCCAACCAGCAGGCGCAGGGGATCCTTGAACGCGCGGCGCACCGCGCAGGCTTCCGCGATGTGGTATTCCAGTATGAACCGGTTGCCGCGGGGCTGGACTTTGAAGCCACGCTGACGGAAGAGAAGCGCGTATTAGTCGTGGATATCGGCGGGGGCACGACGGACTGCTCGCTGCTGCTGATGGGCCCCGAATGGCATAACCGTCGCGATCGTGAAAACAGCCTGCTCGGGCACAGCGGCTGCCGCGTAGGCGGTAACGATCTCGATATCGCGCTGGCATTCAAAAGCCTGATGCCGCTGCTCGGCATGGGCGGTCAGACGGAAAAAGGCATCGCCCTGCCGATCCTGCCGTGGTGGAATGCGATTGCTATCAACGATGTGCCTGCGCAAAGTGATTTTTACAGCACCGCGAACGGCCGCTTCCTTAACGATCTGGTTCGCGATGCCCAGGACGCCGAAAAAGTCGCCCTCCTCTATAAAGTGTGGCGCCAGCGTCTGAGCTACCGCGTGGTGCGTACCGCGGAAGAGAGCAAAATCGCCCTTTCCGACCGCGCCGAGCATGCGGTCTCCCTGCCGTTTATCAGCGACGAACTGGCCACCGCCATTTCGCAGGACGGTCTGGAGACGGCGCTTGCCCAGCCGCTGCAGCGCATTCTGGAACAGGTGCAGCTGGCGCTGGAGAACGGCAAAGAGAAGCCGGACGTCATCTACCTGACCGGCGGTAGCGCCCGTTCACCGCTGATTAAGAAAGCGCTGGCCGAACAGCTGCCGGGTATTCCGATTGCAGGTGGCGATGATTTTGGTTCCGTTACAGCCGGTCTGGCGCGCTGGGCGCAGGTGATGTTTAGCTAGCGTTGTTGCGGTGCGGCCTGGTGCCCTCACCCCGGCCCTCTCCCAAAGGGAGAGGGATAAAACATCAAAAACGGCAACGGATGTTGCCGTTTTGCGTTTACCTCCATTCAGACCATTCCTGACAGTCTTCCATATTTCCTCCATTTTTCCGCTGTGTTAGCTGACTAAACTAGTATCATTCCCCGAAGTCTTCAGGATGAGAACGTATAACGATGAAAGGCAGTAACAAATCCCGCTGGGCAATCGCCGCTGGCATCATTGTGGTGGCCCTTGCCGCCGCCTGGTACTGGCACAGTCAATCCGCGAACTCCGCAGCTCCCGCCGGTGCCAGCAATCAGGCACAGCGCCCGGCAGGCGGAGGGCGTCACGGCATGCGCGGCGGAGCCCTGGCGCCGGTACAGGCGGCGACGGCGGTGAATAAAGTCGTTCCTCGCTATCTCACAGGTCTCGGGACCATTACCGCCGCCAATACCGCCACGGTGCGCAGCCGCGTCGACGGCCAGCTCGTCGCGATCCACTTCCAGGAAGGTCAGCAGGTCAAAGCCGGTGATTTACTGGCGGAAATCGATCCGAGCCAGTTTAAGGTCGCCCTCGCCCAGGCGCAGGGACAGCTCGCGAAAGACAAAGCCACGCTCGCCAACGCCCGCCGGGATTTAGCGCGCTACCAGCAGCTGGTGAAAACCAACCTCGTGTCTCGTCAGGAGCTGGACACCCAGCAGTCGCTGGTCAGCGAAACGCAGGGCACTATCAAAGCCGACGAAGCCGCCGTTGCCAGCGCCCAGCTGCAGCTGGACTGGAGCCGTATCACCGCGCCAATTGACGGGCGTGTCGGCCTGAAGCAGGTCGATATCGGCAACCAAATCTCCAGCGGCGACACCACGGGCATCGTGGTGATCACCCAGACCCACCCGATTGATTTAGTCTTTACCCTGCCGGAAAGCGATATCGCGACCGTCATGCAGGCGCAAAAAACCGGTAAAGGCCTGGTGGTGGAAGCCTGGGACCGCACCAACAAGCAGAAATTGAGCGAAGGCTCCCTGCTCAGTCTGGATAACCAGATCGACACCACCACCGGCACCATCAAGCTGAAGGCGCGCTTTAATAACCAGGACGATGCCCTCTTCCCGAACCAGTTCGTCAATGCGCGCATGCTGGTTGCGACCGAAGAAAACGCGGTGGTGATCCCCACCGCTGCACTGCAGATGGGTAATGAAGGCAACTTTGTCTGGGTGCTCAACAACGACAATAAGGTCAGCAAGCATCTGGTAAAAACCGGTATTCAGGACAGCCAGACGGTGGTCATCAGCGCCGGCCTTTCCGCAGGCGACCGCGTGGTCACCGACGGTATTGACCGTCTGACCGAAGGGGCCAAAGTGGAAGTGGTTGAACCTGCGAAACAGGGAGAGAAATCCTGATGCAGGTGCTGCCGCCAGGCTCTACAGGTGGGCCGTCACGCCTGTTTATCCTTCGTCCTGTCGCCACCACGCTGCTGATGGTGGCGATCCTGCTCGCCGGGATTATCGGCTATCGCTTCCTGCCCGTATCGGCGCTGCCGGAGGTGGATTACCCAACGATTCAGGTGGTGACGCTGTATCCCGGCGCCAGCCCGGATGTCGTGACTTCCGCCATCACCGCACCGCTGGAGCGCCAGTTCGGCCAGATGTCGGGGCTAAAACAGATGTCCTCCCAGAGCTCCGGCGGGGCATCCGTCGTGACGCTGCAGTTCCAGCTGACGCTGTCGCTGGACGTCGCCGAGCAGGAGGTACAGGCGGCCATCAACGCCGCCACCAACCTGCTGCCGTCGGATCTGCCTAACCCGCCTGTCTACAGCAAGGTGAACCCGGCGGATCCGCCGATCATGACGCTGGCCGTCACCTCCTCCGCAATGCCGATGACCCAGGTAGAGGACATGGTCGAAACGCGCGTGGCGCAAAAAATTTCTCAGGTTTCCGGCGTCGGCCTCGTCACCCTGGCGGGTGGACAGCGCCCGGCGGTGCGCGTCAAGCTGAACGCGCAGGCCATCGCCGCGCTGGGGCTCACCAGCGAAACCATCCGCAGCGCCATCAGCAACGCGAACGTCAACTCGGCGAAGGGCTCGCTGGACGGCCCAACCCGCGCCGTGACGCTCTCGGCGAACGACCAGATGCAGTCCGCCGACGAATATCGTCAGCTGATTATCGCCTACCAGAACGGCGCGCCGGTGCGTCTGGGCGACGTGGCGACCGTAGAACAAGGTGCGGAAAACAGCTGGCTGGGAGCCTGGGCCAACAGGCAGCAGGCGATCGTGATGAACGTGCAGCGCCAGCCGGGCGCGAACATCATCGAAACCGCCGACAGCATCCGCACCATGCTGCCGCAGCTGATCGAAAGCCTGCCGAAATCGGTCAGCGTGAAGGTGCTTTCCGACCGTACCACCAACATTCGCGCGTCGGTCACCGACACCCAGTTTGAGCTGATGCTGGCAATTGCGCTGGTCGTCATGATCATCTATCTGTTCCTGCGCAACGTTCCGGCAACCATTATTCCTGCCGTCGCCGTACCGCTCTCGCTGGTCGGCACCTTTGCGGTGATGGTGTTCCTCGATTTTTCGATCAATAACCTGACGCTGATGGCGCTCACCATCGCCACCGGGTTCGTGGTGGATGACGCCATCGTCGTTATCGAGAACATCTCGCGCTATATCGAGAAAGGCGAAAAACCGCTGGCCGCCGCGCTGAAGGGCGCAGGGGAAATCGGCTTTACCATTATCTCGCTGACCTTCTCGCTGATTGCGGTGCTAATCCCGCTGCTGTTTATGGGCGATATCGTCGGGCGTCTGTTCCGCGAGTTTGCCGTGACGCTGGCGGTCGCCATTTTGATCTCCGCCGTGGTGTCGCTGACTCTGACGCCGATGATGTGCGCCCGCATGCTGAGCCACGAGTCCCTGCGCAAGCAAAACCGCTTTTCGCGCGCCTCCGAGCGCATGTTCGAGCGCATTATTGCCGCCTATGGTCGCGTGCTGGCGAAAGTCCTGAACCATCCGTGGGCAACGCTCGGCGTGGCGCTCGGCACGCTGGCGCTCAGCGTGATGCTGTGGATTTTCATTCCGAAAGGCTTCTTCCCGATCCAGGACAACGGCATTATCCAGGGCACGCTTCAGGCCCCGCAGTCGGTCTCCTTCGCCAATATGGCCCAGCGCCAGCAGCAGGTGTCTGAAATCATCATGAAAGATCCGGCGGTCGAGAGCCTGACCTCCTACGTGGGCGTCGACGGCACCAACCCGTCGCTCAACAGCGCGCGTCTGCAGATCAACCTCAAGCCGCTGGATGAACGCGACGATCGCGTCAACGCCGTCATTGAGCGTCTGCAAAACGCCGTCGCGCGCGTGCCGGGCGTTGAGCTTTACCTGCAGCCGATTCAGGATTTGACCATTGATACGCAGGTCAGCCGCACGCAGTACCAGTTCACGCTGCAGGCCACCACGCTGGATGCCCTCAGCACCTGGGTGCCGCAGCTGGTGAACAAGCTTAACACCCTGCCCCAGCTGTCCGACGTCAGCAGCGACTGGCAGGACAAAGGGCTGGCGGCGTACGTTAACGTCAACCGCGATACCGCCAGCCGTCTGGGTATCACCATGGCGGACGTGGACAACGCCCTGTACAACGCCTTCGGTCAGCGCCTGATCTCCACCATCTACACCCAGGCGAACCAGTACCGCGTGGTGCTGGAGCACAACACGGAGAACACGCCCGGCCTGGCGGGGCTGGACTCGGTGCGCCTGACCAGCAAAGACGGCGGCATTGTGCCGCTGAGCGCTATCGCCACGGTGGAAGAACGCTATACCCCGCTGTCGATTAACCATCTGGATCAGTTCCCGTCCACCACCATCTCCTTTAACGTGCCGGACAATTACTCTCTGGGTGAAGCGGTGGAGGCCATTCAGGCGGCTGAAAAAGAGCTCAGCTTCCCGTCCGACATTCAGACTCAGTTCCAGGGCAGCACCCTGGCGTTCCAGGCCGCGCTGGGCAACACCATCTGGCTGATCGTGGCGGCGGTTGTGGCGATGTACATCGTGCTCGGCGTGCTGTACGAAAGCTTTATCCACCCGATCACCATCCTCTCTACCCTGCCGACGGCGGGCGTGGGGGCACTGCTGGCACTGATGCTGGCGGGCAGCGAGCTGGACGTGATTGCCATCATCGGCATCATCCTGCTTATCGGGATCGTGAAGAAAAACGCCATCATGATGATCGACTTCGCCCTGGCCGCCGAGCGCGAGCAGGGCATGTCGCCGCGCGATGCGATTTTCCAGGCCTGCCTGCTGCGTTTTCGCCCTATCCTGATGACCACGCTGGCCGCCCTGCTGGGCGCGCTGCCGCTGATGCTCAGCACCGGCGTCGGCGCGGAGCTCCGTCGTCCGCTGGGTATCGGCATGGTCGGCGGTCTGCTGGTGAGCCAGGTGCTGACGCTGTTCACCACGCCGGTGATCTACCTGCTGTTTGACCGCCTGGCGCTGTGGACCAAAAGCCGCTTCCCGAAACGTGAAGAGGAGGCATAAGTGAAGTTTTTCGCCCTCTTCATTTATCGCCCGGTGGCGACGATTTTAATCTCGCTCGCCATTACCCTCTGCGGCGTTCTGGGCTTCCGGCTGCTGCCGGTGGCCCCCCTGCCGCAGGTGGATTTCCCGGTGATCATGGTCAGCGCCTCGCTGCCGGGCGCCTCACCGGAAACCATGGCCTCGTCGGTTGCCACCCCGCTGGAACGCTCGCTCGGGCGAATTGCGGGGGTCAACGAGATGACCTCCAGCAGCTCGCTGGGCAGCACGCGCATCATTCTGGAGTTCAGCTTCGACCGGGATATCAACGGCGCGGCGCGCGACGTGCAGGCGGCCATCAACGCCGCACAGAGCCTGCTGCCGAGCGGGATGCCGAGCCGCCCAACCTACCGCAAAGCCAACCCGTCCGACGCGCCGATCATGATCCTGACGCTGACCTCGGATACGTACTCACAGGGGCAGCTGTACGACTTTGCGTCTACCCAGCTGGCGCAGACAATCTCACAAATTAACGGCGTCGGCGACGTGAGCGTCGGGGGGAGTTCCCTGCCCGCGGTGCGCGTGGGGTTAAACCCGCAGGCGCTGTTTAACCAGGGCGTGTCACTGGACGACGTGCGCTCCGCCATCAGCAACGCCAACGTGCGTAAACCGCAGGGGGCGATTGAGGACGGCAGCCACCGCTGGCAGATCCACACCAACGACGAGCTGAAAACCGCGGCGGAATATCAACCGCTCATCATCCACTATAACAACGGAGCGGCGGTGCGCTTAAGCGACGTTGCCAGCGTCACCGATTCGGTGCAGGACGTGCGTAACGCCGGGATGACTAACGCCAAGCCGGCGATTCTGCTGATGATCCGCAAGCTGCCGGAGGCCAACATTATCGAGACGGTGAACAGCATTCGCGCCCGTCTTCCGGACCTGCAGGAGACCATACCGGCGGCGATCGATCTGCAAATTGCTCAGGATCGCTCCCCGACCATTCGCGCCTCGCTGGAAGAGGTCGAGCAAACGCTGGTGATCTCCGTCGCGCTGGTGATCCTGGTGGTCTTCCTGTTCCTGCGATCCGGCCGCGCGACGCTTATTCCGGCGGTGGCCGTGCCGGTCTCGCTGATCGGTACCTTTGCCGCCATGTACCTGTGCGGGTTTAGCCTCAACAACCTGTCGCTGATGGCCCTGACGATTGCGACGGGCTTCGTGGTGGATGACGCCATCGTGGTGCTGGAGAACATTTCCCGCCATCTGGAAGCGGGCGTGAAGCCGCTGCAGGCCGCGCTGCAGGGCACGCGCGAGGTGGGCTTTACGGTACTCTCCATGAGCCTGTCGCTGGTCGCGGTGTTCCTGCCGCTGCTGCTGATGGGCGGGCTGCCGGGCCGGTTGCTGCGCGAGTTTGCCGTCACTCTCTCCGTCGCCATCGGCATTTCGCTGGTTATCTCCTTAACGCTGACGCCAATGATGTGCGGCTGGATGCTCAAGCGCAGCAAACCCCATTCGCAGCCGCGCCGCAAAGGCTTTGGCCGTTTCCTGATGGCACTGCAGGAAGGCTATGGTAAATCGCTGAAGTGGGTGCTGAACCATACGCGTCTTGTCGGCCTGGTGCTGATGGGCACCATCGTGCTCAACGTCTGGATGTATATCACCATCCCGAAAACTTTCTTCCCGGAGCAGGATACCGGCGTGCTGATGGGCGGCATTCAGGCGGACCAGAGCATTTCATTCCAGGCGATGCGCGGCAAGCTGCAGGACTTTATGAAGATCATTCGTGAAGACAAAGCCGTGGATAACGTCACCGGCTTTACCGGCGGGTCACGCGTCAACAGCGGGATGATGTTTATTACCCTGAAACCGCGCGGCGAGCGCAACGAAACCGCCCAGCAGGTGATTGACCGCCTGCGGGTGAAACTCGCGAAAGAGCCGGGGGCAAACCTGTTTTTGATGGCCGTTCAGGATATCCGCGTCGGTGGGCGACAGGCGAACGCCAGCTATCAGTACACGTTGCTCTCGGACGATTTGGCCGCCCTGCGCGAGTGGGAGCCGAAGATCCGCAAGGCGCTGGCTGCCCTGCCGGAGCTGGCGGACGTGAACTCCGATCAGCAGGACAACGGCGCCGAGATGGCGCTGACCTATGACCGCGAAACCATGTCGCGGCTGGGTATTAACGTTGAAGCCGCCAACAGCCTGCTGAACAACGCCTTCGGCCAGCGCGAGATCTCCACCATCTACCAGCCGATGAACCAGTACAAGGTGGTGATGGAAGTTGACCCGCGCTACACCCAGGACATCAGCGCCCTGGACAAAATGTTTGTGATTAACAACGACGGCAAGGCGATTCCACTCTCCTACTTCGCTAGCTGGCAGCCTGCCAACGCGCCGCTGTCGGTGAACCATCAGGGGCTATCGGCGGCATCGACCATCTCCTTTAACCTGCCCGCCGGTTCGTCGCTTTCTGAGGCCAGCGATGCTATCAACCGCGCGATGACGCAGCTTGGCGTGCCGTCCACCGTGCGCGGAAGCTTTGCCGGCACCGCGCAGGTGTTCCAGGAGACGATGAATTCGCAGGTGATTTTGATTCTGGCCGCCATCGCCACGGTTTATATTGTGCTGGGCGTGTTGTACGAGAGCTACGTTCACCCGCTGACCATTCTCTCGACGCTGCCGTCGGCGGGCGTGGGGGCGCTGCTGGCGCTGGAGCTGTTCGGCGCGCCGTTCAGCCTTATCGCGCTCATCGGGATCATGCTGCTGATCGGTATCGTGAAGAAAAACGCCATCATGATGGTGGACTTCGCGCTGGACGCCCAGCGCAACGGCAATCTGTCGCCGGAAGAGGCCATCTTCCAGGCCTGCCTGCTGCGCTTCCGTCCGATCATGATGACCACCCTGGCGGCGCTGTTTGGCGCGCTGCCGCTGGTGATCTCGGGCGGCGACGGCTCAGAGCTGCGCCAGCCGCTGGGGATCACCATTGTCGGCGGCCTGGTGATGAGCCAGCTGCTGACGCTGTACACCACGCCGGTGGTCTATCTGTTCTTCGACCGCCTGCGGCTGCGCTTCTCGCGTAAAAACAGAACCACGGTGACCGAGTAAATGACCGATCTCCCCGCTAACGTTCGCTGGCAGCTATGGATAGTCGCCTTCGGCTTCTTTATGCAGTCGCTGGATACGACCATCGTCAACACCGCCCTCCCCTCCATGGCGAAAAGCCTGGGGGAGAGCCCGCTGCATATGCACATGGTGATTGTCTCCTACGTGCTGACGGTGGCCGTGATGCTGCCCGCCAGCGGCTGGCTGGCCGATAAGGTCGGCGTGCGGAACATCTTCTTTACCGCCATCGTGCTGTTTACCACCGGCTCGCTGTTTTGCGCCCAGGCCAATACCCTCGACCAGCTGGTGACGGCGCGCGTGCTGCAGGGCATCGGCGGGGCGATGATGGTGCCGGTCGGGCGGCTAACGGTGATGAAGATTGTGCCGCGCGAGCAGTACATGGCGGCGATGACCTTTGTGACCCTGCCCGGTCAGGTGGGGCCACTGCTGGGTCCAGCGCTGGGCGGCATTCTGGTGGAGTACGCCTCGTGGCACTGGATCTTCTTAATCAACCTGCCGGTGGGCATCATCGGTGCCATCGCCACCCTGGCGCTGATGCCGAACTACAAAATGCAGACGCGGCGCTTTGATTTCTTCGGTTTTATCCTGCTGGCGTCGGGCATGGCTACACTTACCCTGGCGCTGGACGGGCAAAAAGGGCTCGGGATTTCCCCCCTGACGCTCGGGCTCCTGATCGCGCTCGGCGTTACCGCCATACTGTGGTATCTGCGGCATGCCAGAGGTAACGATAAGGCGCTGTTCAGCCTGAACTTGTTTAAAAACCCCACCTACCGTCTGGGCCTGTCTGGCAGCTTCGCCGGACGCATCGGCAGCGGGATGCTGCCGTTTATGACGCCCGTTTTTCTGCAAATTGGCATGGGCTTTTCGCCGTTCCACGCGGGCCTGATGATGATCCCGATGGTGCTCGGCAGCATGGGGATGAAGCGCGTTGTGGTGCAGGTGGTCAACCGCTTTGGCTATCGACACGTGCTGGTGGCCGCTACGCTGGGGCTGGCGCTGGTCAGCCTGCTGTTTATGGCCGTGGCGCTGATGGGCTGGTACTACGTCCTGCCGCTGGTGCTGTTCTGCCAGGGGATTATCAACTCCATGCGCTTCTCGTCGATGAATACCCTGACGCTGAAGGACCTTCCTGACGATCTGGCGAGCAGCGGCAACAGCCTGCTGTCGATGGTGATGCAGCTCTCCATGAGCGTGGGCGTCACCATTGCCGGCCTGCTGCTCGGCATGTACGGCCAGCACCATCTCAGCGTCGACACGCCGGTGGCACATCAGGTCTTTTTGTATACCTACCTCAGCATGGCGGTCATCATCGCCCTGCCCGCTTTCATCTTCGCCAGAGTGCCGGATGATACCAGCAAGAACGTCGTGATTAGGCGCGGCAAAAGGAGTGGCTCATGAAATTCTGGCGTCCGGGTATTACCGGCAAGCTCTTTGTAGCGATCTTCGCCACCTGTATCGTCCTGCTGATCACCATGCACTGGGCGGTGCGGGTAAGCTTCGAGCGCGGCTTTATTGATTACATCAAGCATGGCAATGAACAGCGTTTACAGGGCTTAAGCGATGCGCTGAGTGAACAGTACGCCCAACACGGCAACTGGCGTTTTCTGCGCAATAACGACCGCTTTATTTTCCAGATCCTGCGCTCGCTGGAGCACGATACCGGTGACGATCGCCCTGGGCCGGGCATGCCGCCGCACGGCTGGCGCACCCAGTTCTGGGTGATCGACCAGGATATGCGCCCCCTGGTTGGGCCGCGCGCGCCGATACCGCCGGACGGCACCCGGCGGGCAATTAAAGTGAATAACGCCACCGTGGGCTGGGTGATCGCCTCGCCGGTAGAGCGCCTGACGCGCAACACCGACATCAACTTTGACCGCCAGCAGCGCCGCACTAGCTGGCTGATTGTCGCCCTCTCCACGCTGCTCGCCGCGCTCGCCACCTTCCCGCTGGCGCGCGGTCTGCTCGCCCCGGTAAAACGGCTGGTGGAGGGTACGCACAAGCTCGCAGCCGGGGATTTCACCACCCGCGTCGATACCCGCAGCCAGGACGAACTGGGCAAGCTGGCGCAGGACTTTAACCAGCTCGCCAGCACGCTGGAGAAGAACCAGCAGATGCGCCGCGACTTTATGGCCGATATCTCCCACGAGCTGCGCACCCCGCTGGCGGTGCTGCGGGGCGAGCTGGAGGCCATTCAGGACGGCGTGCGCCAGTTTACGCCCGAATCGGTGGCTTCCCTGCAGGCGGAGGTGGGCACGCTCACCAAGCTGGTGGACGATCTCCACCAGCTCTCCATGTCCGACGAAGGCGCGCTGGCCTACCAGAAAGCGCCGGTGGACGTGATTAATATTCTGGAAGTGATCAGCGGCGCGTTCCGCGAGCGGTTTGCCAGCCGCAACCTGAAAATCGATCTCTCCCTGCCGGACAGCGCGGTGGTGTTCGGCGACAAAGACCGGCTGATGCAGCTGTTCAATAACCTGCTGGAAAACAGCCTGCGCTACACCGACAGCGGCGGAGGGCTGCACATCTCCGGCAGACAGGAAAACGGGCGCTTTGCCCTCACCTTCGCGGATTCCGCCCCCGGCGTGCAGGACGCGCAGCTGGAAAAACTGTTTGAACGTTTCTACCGTACCGAAGGCTCCCGCAACCGCGCCAGCGGCGGCTCCGGCCTGGGGCTGGCGATTTGCGTTAACATCGTCGAGGCGCATAATGGCACGATCCGCGCCGCCCATTCGCCTTTTGGCGGGGTTAGCATTACAGTAGAGTTACCTCTGGAACGGGATTTATCGAGAGAAGTATGACCGAGTTACCGATTGACGAAAACACGCCGCGCATTTTGATCGTTGAAGACGAACCCAAGCTGGGACAGCTGCTAATCGACTACTTACGCGCGGCCAGCTATGCCCCGTCCCTGATAAGCCACGGCGACCAGGTGCTGCCGTACGTGCGCCAGACTCCGCCGGATCTGATCCTGCTGGATTTAATGCTGCCGGGCGTTGACGGACTGACCCTGTGCCGGGAAATTCGCCGCTTCTCCGACGTGCCGATCGTCATGGTCACCGCCAAAATTGAAGAAATTGACCGCCTGCTGGGGCTCGAAATCGGCGCGGACGACTACATCTGCAAGCCCTACAGCCCGCGCGAGGTGGTAGCCCGCGTGAAGACCATTCTGCGCCGCTGCAGGCCGCAGCGCGAGCTTCAGGTGCTGGACGCTGAAAGCCCGCTGATTGTGGATGAAAGCCGCTTCCAGGCAAGCTGGCGCGGCAAGCTGCTGGACCTGACCCCTGCGGAGTTCCGCCTGCTGAAAACCCTCTCCCACGAGCCGGGGAAAGTCTTTTCCCGCGAACAGCTGCTGAACCACCTGTACGACGATTACCGCGTAGTGACCGACCGCACCATCGACAGCCATATCAAAAACCTGCGCCGCAAGCTGGAAGCGCTGGACGCCGAACAGTCGTTTATTCGCGCGGTGTATGGCGTGGGGTATCGCTGGGAAGCGGATGCGTGCAGGATAATGTGAGAATATTGCCCCGCAGCACTGCGGGGCAGAGACTCCAGACATTAAAACTGTGGCCTTACCAGGAACGAAAAGGTGTAGCATAAGCAAAAAGTCGCGCTAATACATCGCGACGCTCGATGCCAGTTATCATCGCCAGGAAAGCGAAGCTAATAACGTTCAAATCTTGCTGAGAAGGATGTTTATGCATTTTCTTCAAAATAGCATTAACCTTTTTATCATCAAAAAAACTCCAGATAGCCAAAAGTGCCCATCGTTTCCCGGCGGATAAATTTATTATATCGTCTGAAGTATCCCAGTCCGGTGGTAATTCATTAATATTGCTTACACTGTTAATACCGGCAGCAGGAATAATGAAATAATCTGAAAACATATGGACGGCATCTTTCCATGCCTGCAAGAACATAGGTTCATGGATATCATTCATCGCCTTCTCATTTGCATACTGTGCAGCTAAATTAGCATTACAGGCGTAGACCCGTGGCTCGTAGTCACTATAAACATCCGGGACTATCCAACCTGAAGAATGACGCACTGCGTCACAGGATGTGAAGGTGGGCAGTAGAGCAATAAATTGTGGTAATATATTTTGTACTGAGCGAGGAAAAAAACGCTTTGCTAACTGAAAGCCCGCATAATTTTCCAGTAATAAGGTTTCAATATCCTCTGAATTATAAATCTGGTACAAAATCCCTTTTTTAGCTTTCAGTCGCTCCAGTTTTTGCTCAAGTCCGGACGATGCAATGGTGGAATAAAATCCAACAAACTCATCACATTCAAATTCAGCAAGTCTGTCCTGAATGTCCTCTTCATCACTGCGACCAACGGACTTTTTAGAAGGAGCGTAGTGTTTGCAGCTAACAAGTTTGGCAATTCGACATCCGGCAATATCAAACTCAACCCGTATATCTATGCCACCATCCGCCCCGCGGCTTGGGCCTTTAGTTACAATCCCTCCCAAAATTTTTTCCATGAATATTTTTGCGAACTTCTCAAATTGGTCGCTATCTGCAGTATCTGCGCTTGCAGAAGCAAGTTCACAGAAATCCAGCCTCGCCATACTCTTCCCCTGACTAATGGTAACGGTTCATAAACAGATTCCGTCTTTTTCTCTTCATTAATCAAGCTACGTATTCAGAGAGGTTCCTGAACAGACGACTTGATGACGCTCAAAAGTTATACACGATCTCAATATCAGTTAGTTTTCCTGTATCTGGTTGATTCGAATTAAGCAAAAGCAATGACGTTCAGTCCACGCTTGTACTGAAAGCGGGAAACGGCATTGCCTCGGTCTTTCAAGCCAGATGGTAAAGACAATACCTAAAAATATGCGTACACGCCGGATGGGCGGTGATACGACTCGACGCTTTACCTCCCTGCCCCGCAGCGCTACAATGCCCGCCCTTAAAGTGGGGGATCTCCCCTTACCGCTGCACCAGGTGTACGCGGATCTGACCTGTCATCAGAACGAGAACAAACATGTTTAAACCGGAACTCCTTTCCCCGGCGGGAACGCTGCAAAATATGCGTTACGCTTTCGCCTATGGCGCCGACGCCGTGTATGCGGGCCAGCCGCGCTACTCGCTGCGCGTGCGTAACAACGAATTCAACCACGAGAACCTGCAGCTCGGCATCAACGAAGCGCATGCCCTGGGCAAAAAATTCTACGTGGTCGTGAACATCGCGCCGCACAACGCCAAGCTGAAAACGTTCATCCGTGACCTGAAGCCGGTGGTGGATATGGGGCCGGACGCGCTGATCATGTCGGACCCGGGTTTAATCATGCTGGTTCGGGAGAACTTCCCGGAGATGGATATTCACCTCTCCGTGCAGGCAAACGCCGTCAACTGGGCAACGGTGAAGTTCTGGAAGCAGATGGGGCTGACCCGCGTCATCCTGTCCCGCGAACTGTCTCTGGAAGAGATCGAAGAGATCCGCACTCAGGTGCCGGATATGGAAATCGAAATCTTCGTCCACGGCGCGCTGTGCATGGCCTACTCCGGCCGCTGCCTGCTTTCTGGCTACATCAACAAGCGCGACCCGAACCAGGGCACCTGCACCAACGCCTGCCGCTGGGAATATAACGTCCAGGAAGGCAAAGAGGATGACGTCGGCAACATCGTCCACAAGCACGAGCCTATTCCGGTGACCAACGTTGAGCCGACGCTGGGCATCGGCGCGCCAACCGACAGCGTGTTTATGATTGAAGAAGCCAAACGTCCGGGCGAGTACATGACCGCCTTTGAAGACGAGCACGGCACTTACATCATGAACTCAAAAGATCTGCGCGCCATCGCCCACGTCGAGCGTCTGACGCAGATGGGCGTGCACTCCCTGAAGATCGAAGGCCGCACCAAATCCTATTACTACTGCGCGCGTACCGCGCAGGTGTACCGTAAAGCCATCGACGATGCGGCCGCCGGTAAACCGTTCGATACCAGCCTGCTGGAAACTCTGGAAGGCCTGGCGCATCGCGGCTATACCGAAGGCTTCCTGCGCCGTCATACCCACGACGACTACCAGAACTACGAGCACGGCTACTCCGTTTCCGAGCGCCAGCAGTTTGTCGGTGACTTCACCGGCGAGCGTAAAGGCGCGCTGGCGGCCGTCGCGGTGAAAAACAAGTTCACCAAAGGCGACAGCCTGGAGCTGATGACCCCGCAGGGCAACATGAACTTCACGCTGGAGCATCTGGAAAACGGCAAAGGCGAAGCGATTGACGTGGCGCCGGGCGACGGGCATACCGTATGGCTGCCGGTTCCGGAAGAGGTGGAGCTGAAGTTCGCGCTGCTGATGCGTAACTTCAACGGTGAAAGCACCCGAAACCCACACGGCAAATAGTCAATCAGGGAAATTTTTTCGCGCTGGGATAATTCTTAGAATCGGATCACATACCGCTTCGTTCAATACGGGTATTATCCCCCCGCTGAAAAACATAACCCATAAATGCTAGCTGTACCAGGAACCACCTCCTTAGCCTGCGTAATCTCCCTTACGCGGGCTTATTTTTTGCCTTCTCTTTCCTCAATCCAGGCAATGAGTTCGTCGATTTGCTTCTCTGAGAACACGGCGATCCCATGCTCAGCGAGCAACGATGCCGCAACCCCCCTCCCCGCTTTATGTATGCCGCGAAACGATCCGTCATAAATAAACTCGCTGCCGCACGTTGGGCTGCCATCGGTTAACAATGCAGCGCTACACCCCGACTCCTGAGCAGCGCGTAGCGCAAGCCAGGCTGCAAGCTGATAATGTGCGGTCACATCCTGCCCGGTATTTTCAATAATTCTGGCTTGCCCGCGCATTACGTCTTTGCCATCAGCAGACATAATCTCTGCCGGAGGACGAGGTACAGGCAGCCCGGCCGCCAGTTCAGGGCAGTGGATAACCAGACGTTGTTCCTGTTGCCAGCGAGCGAGTTGCGCGTTCATTCTCGCTTTTTCACTTGCGTTATAACGAACCCTGAAGCCCATCAGGCACGCGCTTACCAAAACTTTATTCATCATCACTTTCCTGTGATTAGTTCATATCATCGCTGGAGTGTAACGCGCTTTCGGGCATATTTCGTTCCTTTCATCCTGTTCTTACCCGCTTTTTTCCTCTCTGCTATACACTCTTACTAACGCTAAAAAAGGGAGCAGCGCGGATGGCAACCTATCCAGACAGTTTATTGATTCTCAATGGCAAAAGTGCAGGCAACGATCTGTTGCGTCAGGCAATTCACGGCTTGCGCGACGACGGCGCGCGGATCCACGTCAGGGTAACCTGGGAAAAAGGCGACGCGGCACGCTATATCAATGAAGCCCTCGGGCTTGGCGTTGAGACCATCATTTCCGGCGGCGGCGATGGCACCATCAATGAGATCGCGTCAGCGCTGATCGACCTGCCCCCGGCAAACCGCCCGGTGATGGGCATTTTACCGCTCGGCACCGCCAATGACTTTGCCACCAGCGCCGGGATCCCGGAGGAGTTAGAGAAGGCGCTCCAGCTGGCGATCCTCGGTAAAGCCACCGCCGTAGATATTGCGCAGGTGAATGACAAAACCTGCTTTATCAATATGGCCACCGGCGGGTTCGGCACGCGCATCACCAGCGAAACGCCGGAAAAACTGAAGGCGGCGCTGGGCGGCGTGTCGTATCTGATCCACGGTCTGATGCGCATGGATACCCTCAAGCCTGACCGCTGCGAAATTCGCGGCGAGGATTTTCAGTGGCAGGGTGACGCGCTGGTCATTGGCATTGGCAACGGGCGTCAGGCGGGCGGCGGTCAGCAGCTGTGCCCGGAGGCGCTGATCAATGACGGTCAGCTACAGCTGAGGATTTTCACGGGCGACGGCCTGCTGCCCGCGCTGTTTACCACGCTGACGCAGCCGGAAGAGAGTCCAAATATCATTGACGGGAAATCGGCGTGGTTTGAGGTAAATGCCCCGCACGGGATGACGTTTAACCTCGACGGAGAGCCGTTAAGCGGAACACAGTTCCGCATTGAGGTGTTGCCCGGCGCGCTGCAGTGTCGGTTGCCGCCGGACTGTGTGCTTTTGCGCTAATGGTATTGCCGGGTGGCACGGCTACGCCTTACCCGGCCTACACTTCGCCCTCAGGTCAGGCAATCGTGACTTTGCTGTCCAGATAGACGTCCTGCACCGCATTGATCAGCTTCACGCCGTCGGCCATCGATTTCTTAAACGCCTTACGACCCAGGATCAGCCCCATGCCGCCCGCGCGTTTGTTAATAACCGCCGTACGCACCGCGTCTGACAGGTCAGTATCGCCGCCCGCCGCGCCGCCGGAGTTGATCAGCCCCGCGCGGCCCATATAGCAGTTCGCCAGCTGGTAGCGCACCAGGTCGATCGGGTTATCGCTGGTCAGCTTGCTGTAAACGCGGTCATCGGTGTAGCCAAAGTTCACCGCTTTATAGCCGCCGTTATTCTCGGCCATTTTCTGCTTCACGATGTCAGCGCCAATGGTCGCCGCCAGATGGTTCGCCTGGCCGGTCAGGTCGGCCGACACGTGGTAATCCACGCCGTCTTTTTTGAACGCCGAGTTACGCAGGTACGCCCACAGCACGGTCACCATGCCGAGCTCATGAGCGCGCTCAAACGCCGCAGAGATCTCTTCAATCTGACGACGGGACTGTTCAGAGCCAAAGTAAATCGTCGCCCCAACTGCAACCGCCCCCATATTGAACGCCTGCTCGACGCTGGCGTAGAGCGTCTGGTCATATTCGGTAGGGTAACTCAGGGTTTCGTTGTGGTTCAGCTTCACGAGGAACGGAATGCGGTGGGCATAGCGACGCGAAACCGAAGCCAGCACGCCGTAGGTGGAGGCTACACAGTTACAGCCCGCTTCAATCGCCAGTTCAACAATGTTCTTCGGATCGAAGTAGAGCGGATTCGCCGCAAAAGAGGCGCCCGCCGAGTGCTCAACGCCCTGGTCTACCGGCAGTATCGAGAGATATCCGGTGCCGCCGAGCCGCCCGGTGTTATAGAGCGTCTGCATATTTCGCAGCACGGCAGGGGGACGGTTGTTATCGACCATCACGCGGTCAACGTAATCATGACCAGGCAGGTAAAGCTGGTCGGCTGGAATGGTCATACAACGATGCTGTAAAAGGCTGTCGGCGTCTTTGCCAAGCAACTGCGCAATATCAGTCATGTGATACTCCCGTAAGTTCGACGTCATGTCGGTGTGCGTTAATCCAGTCCCATTATTTATGGGCAGACTAAGCCTGGTACCGACTTAACAGATTTTCCACTCTTTGCTTTTTTTTTCAGCACAATCTGCTGGCTCGATTCGTGTACAACAAAACTGTTACATTGATCAAACAATCGCCACAAAGGTATTTAAAAGGTATTATTGAATGGTATGTTAAAGGCGTACCCTCTCTGACATGCAGGATTAAAAAATGAAAACGAAAGTCCAACTGTCATTCATGATGTTTGTTGAATGGTTTATCTGGGGCGCGTGGTTTGTGCCGCTGTGGCTGTGGCTGAGCAAAAGCGGTTTTACCGCCGGGGAAATCGGCTGGTCTTACGCCTGTACTGCCATTGCCGCTATCCTCTCACCGATTCTGGTCGGATCGCTGACGGACCGCTTCTTCGCCGCGCAGAAAGTGCTGGCGGTGCTGATGTTTGCCGGCGCGATTCTGATGTACTTCGCCGCACAGCAAACCCAGTTCAGCACCTTCTTCCCGCTGCTGCTGGTTTACTCCCTGACCTATATGCCCACCATCGCGCTGACCAACAGTATTGCCTTCGCGAACGTGGATGACGTCGAGGCCGATTTCCCGCGCATCCGCGTGATGGGCACTATAGGCTGGATCGCCTCCGGGCTGGCGTGCGGATTCCTGCCGCAGATGCTGGGCTACAGCGATATTTCCGATACCAATATCCCGCTGCTGATGACGGCAGCCAGCTCCGCCCTGCTCGGCGTCTTTGCCCTGTTCCTGCCGAACACCCCGCCGAAAAGTACCGGCAAGCTGGACTTCAAAGTGATGCTGGGGCTGGACGCGCTGATCCTGCTGCGCGACAGAAACTTCCTCGTGTTCTTCTTCTGCTCGTTCCTGTTCGCCATGCCGCTGGCCTTCTACTACATTTTCGCCAACGGCTATCTCACCGAAGTGGGAATGAAAAACGCCACCGGCTGGATGACGCTCGGCCAGTTTTCTGAAATCTTCTTTATGCTCGCCCTGCCGTTCTTTACCAAACGCTTTGGTATTAAGAAGGTCTTACTGCTGGGTCTGATTACCGCCGCCATCCGCTACGGGTTCTTCGTATACGGCGGTGCAGAACAGTACTTCACCTACGCCCTGCTGTTCCTCGGGATTCTGCTGCACGGCGTGAGCTACGACTTCTACTACGTCACCGCGTATATCTACGTGGATAAAAAAGCGCCGGTGCACATGCGCACCGCCGCACAGGGCCTGATTACGCTGTGCTGCCAGGGCTTTGGTAGCCTGCTGGGTTACCGCCTGGGCGGCGTGATGATGGAAAAAATGTTCGCATACAAAGAGCCGGTGAATGGGCTGACCTTCAACTGGGCCGGAATGTGGACGTTTGGTGCAATCATGATTGCCGTGATTGCCGTGCTGTTTATGCTGTTTTTCCGCGAATCGGACAAAGAAATCGCCGCAATTGCGGTGGTTGATGGCGATACCGCGCTGACACAAGGGGAAGTTAAATGAAACAAGAACGTGTTCTCGGTGCCCTTTACGGGCAGGCTTTAGGGGATGCGATGGGCATGCCGTCGGAGCTGTGGCCGAGAAAGCGCGTCAAGGCGCACTTCGGCTGGATCGACCGCTTTTTACCCGGCCCGGCAGAGAATAATGCGGCCTGCTATTTCAAACAGGCAGAGTTTACTGACGATACCTCAATGGCGCTGTGCCTGGCTGACGCGATCGTTGAGTGCGACGGGGAGATTAACGCGGATGTTATCGGCAAGCATATTCTGCACTGGGCGCTCGATTTCGATGCGTTTAATAAGAACGTGCTCGGCCCGACTTCCAAAATCGCGCTTAACGCAATTCGTGACGGCAAGCCGGTCAGCGAGCTGGAAAACAACGGCGTGACCAACGGGGCGGCGATGCGCGCCTCCCCGCTGGGCTGCCTGCTTCCGGCCACGCGTCTGGAACACTTTGTGGAGCAGGTGGCGCTGGCCTCCAGCCCGACCCATAAATCCGACCTCGCCATTGCCGGCGCGGTGGTGATTGCGTGGGCGGTTTCCCGCGCCGTCGACGGCGAAAGCTGGCAGAACATCGTCGATGCTCTGCCGGGTATCGCCCGCTATGCGCAGGAGATGAAAACCACCACCTTCAGCGCGTCGCTGGCGGCACGTCTTGAGCTGGCGCTTAAGACCGTACGGGAAGCCAACGGCATCGACTCCGCCAGCGAGCAGATTTATCAGCTTGTCGGCGCAGGAACCAGCACCATTGAGTCCGTCCCGGCGGCCATTGCGATGGTCGAACTAGCGGAAACCGATCCAAACCGCTGCGCCATTTTATGCGCCAACCTGGGCGGCGATACGGACACCATTGGTGCCATGGCGACGGCCATCTGCGGCGCGCTCCACGGCGTCCAGGCAATTGACCCGGCGCTGAAGGCCGAGCTCGACGCCGTTAACCGGCTCGATTTCGGTCACTATTGCGAAAAACTGCTGCACTATCGGGAGCAAAGGGAGGGCGTATGAATGCATTTGCCCAACGTCTCGACACCCTGCACGCCACGCGCCCGGTGACGGTGCTGGGCGCAGCGGTGATAGACGTCATCGCCGACGCCTACGCCCTGCCCTGGCGCGGGTGCGATATCGAACTAAAGCAGCAGGGCGTAAATATCGGCGGCTGCGCGCTAAACATTGCCATCGCCCTGAAGCGGCTCGGCATTACGGCGCAAAACGCTCTGCCCGTCGGTCACGGCGTCTGGGCGGATATTATCCGCAACGCCATGGCGAAGCAGGATCTGCACAGCGCCGTGGAGGCCGATACGGGCGACAACGGCTGGTGCCTGGCGCTGGTTGAGCCTGACGGCGAACGTACCTTTATGTCCTTTAACGGCGTGGAGAACCAGTGGCAGCAGCGCTGGCTGGATGCGCTTTACGTTCCGCAAAACAGTCTGGTTTATTTGTCCGGCTACCAGCTGGCATCGCCGTGCGGCGAGCTGCTGACACGCTGGCTGGAGGGATTACAGGACGTGACGGCATTGATCGATTTCGGCCCCCGCATCGCGGATATCCCCGACGTGCTGATGGAGCGGATTATGACCTGCAGGCCAATCGTGTCGCTCAATCGTCAGGAAGCGGGGCTCGCGGCTGAAAGACTGGGCGTAGAGGCTGACAACCTGGGTGAAGTATGGCAGCAGCGCTTCGGCGCCGCGCTAATCGTGCGCCATGATAAAGACGGTGCTATGTGGTATGACGGTGACGCCTCGGGCGTTGTTCCGGCGTTCCCGGCGACGGTTGTGGACACCATTGGTGCTGGCGACAGCCACGCGGGCGGCACGCTGGCAGGGCTGGCAGCGGGATGGTCGCTGGCAGACGCCGTTCTGCTGGGGAATGCCGTGGCGTCCTGGGTGGTCAGCCACCGCGGCGGCGATTGCGCCCCGACTCGTGAAGAATTACTCCTCGCACACAAAGACGTATAGATCGCTGCGACAGTAGCTGATGCTGTACTCAATCGGACGGTGCTGCTGGTCAAGCGCAACCTGCTTGATCACCAGCACCGGTATTTTTTCATCCATCTTAATGTGCGCCTGAAACTCGCTGTCCGGCATGCGGGCGCTCACCCTTGAGCGGGTGCGCTGCGGGAAAATATTCTGACTGCGGAAGTAGTCGTACAGCGAAATGCCAATTGCATCCGGATCGGGAATTAACCCGACCGGGACCCAGGACTCTTCAATCGACACCGCATCGTCATCCACATAGCGAATGCGCTTAAGTAAAAAAACCTCGCTGTCCGGGGAGATCGACAGGTGGTTAGCCACCTCTTCCGGGCATTTCACCACCCGCTTGTTGACCCACAGCGTATTGGGCTTTTGGCCGCGCAGCACCACCTGCTGCGAGAACCCGCGCGCCTCTTTCAGCGAATATTCAAAGATGTTGTTGATTTGCGTGCCATATCCACGAGAACGCGTCACCACGCCCTCTTCCTCCAGCGCCTGCATTGCCTTTCGCACGGTAATGCGCGACACGCCGGTTAACTGGCTCAGATCGCGCTCGCCGGGCAAAATATTCCCGTGCTCCAGCATGCCGCTTCGCACCGCATTTTTTACCGTTTCGGCAAATTTCAGGTACAGCGGCGTGTTGTCCGGCGCGGCGATCCGTTCATTCAGTTGAGCGATTAACCGGGTATGCGCTTGTTCCATCTCTGTTTTCTCAGGCGTGGTGTTTCCTGCCAGTATACTGGGTTACCACCATGCATGAAAATGATGAACCGGCCCAATACCGTGACCGACTTCCAGAGTATCGGCTTTTGCCAGCGCCGCCGAGAGCCAGGCTTTCGCTTCGCTAACCGTATCGGCCCAGCCTTCATGCCGGGGACGCAGCGCCGCCAGCGCGGCGGAGAGCGTGCAGCCCGTGCCGTGGGTGTTTTTGGTCTGCACGCGCGGCGCGGTAAAACGTACTTCGCCATCGCGGGTAAAGAGCCAGTCCGGGCTTTCAGCGTCGTCAAGATGACCGCCCTTCATCAGCACCGCGCCGCAGCCCATCGCCAGCAGCGCGTTTCCCTGCGCTTTCATCTCGCGTTCAGTTTGCGCATGCGATGTACCTAACAGCGCGGCGGCTTCCGGCAGATTGGGCGTGATAAGCGCCACCTGCGGCAGCAGTTTTGTACGCAGCGTCTCCACGGCGGAGGCCGAAAGCAGCGGGTCACCGCTTTTTGCCAGCATAACGGTATCCAGCACCACGTTTTGCACCTGATAGCGTTTAAGCCGCTCGGCCACCGCTTCCACAATATCCGTCTCGGCCAGCATGCCGATCTTGGTGGTATCGATGCGCACGTCGCTGAACACAGAATCCAGCTGCGCGGCAACAAAATCCGGCTCGATACGGTAGACCGACTGCACGCCGCGCGTGTTTTGCGCCACCAGCGCGGTAATGACCGAGCAGCCGTACGCGCCAAGGGCGGAGAAGGTTTTCAGGTCAGCCTGGATACCCGCGCCGCCGCTGGGATCGGTGCCGGCAATGGTCAGGGCGTTAATCCGCTTCATGCCTGCTCCTCCAGCGTATAGAGCGCATCCAGGAACGCGCTGGCAAAACTGCCCGGGCCAAGGGAGTGCGTAACGGCTACCGTTCCGGCTCGCTTCATCCATCCGCAGACGGCTGCAATGTTATCCAGCCGGTCACCCGGCAGCGAACAGCTCGCCGCCACAACGGCAGAAAGCGCGCATCCGGTGCCTACCACGCGCGTCATCAGCGGATCGCCGCCGGTAACCGTTCGGGTACGTTGCCCGTCCGTGATGTAATCCACCTCGCCGGTGACGACCACAACGGCATTGGTCTGGCGGGCCAGCGCCTGTGCAGCGGGCACCGCGCTGGCGGCGGTATCGGTCGTATCAACGCCGCGCCCACCCGGGCTCATCCCGGCAAGAGCAAGGATTTCAGAGGCATTGCCCCGAATGGCCGCCGGTTTCAGGGCAAGAATTTGATGGCAAAAACGGGTGCGGAACGCCAGGGCGCCCACGGCAACCGGGTCCAGCGTCCAGGGCTTGCCTGCCGCCACCGCGCTCTCAATCGCCCGGCGCATCGACTGGGCGCGCGGCGCGGTCAGCGTGCCAACGTTGACCAGCAGCGCATCGGCGATCGCAGCAAACTGTTCAGCCTCTTCGGCCTCAATCACCATCGCGGGTGATGCGCCAAGCGCCAGCAGAACGTTGGCCGTAAAGGTCTGTACGACATCATTGGTCATACAATGGGTCAGCGGAGAACGGGTGCGGAAGTGATGTAAAACGTGTAAATCGAGCAGGTCAGGCTGCATGGGTTCGCTCCTGCCTTGCGTGAAGAAGCGATGACCGGGAAGGCATCTGACTTCCCTACGCTGGCATTATCCAGATCAGGTAATACGGGTATTTCTCAGCCTTCACAAGGAAGGGCACCCCGAGTCAAAATACTTTTAAAACAATGATTTATTGAAATCAATGTTCTCAATCAGTGTAACCGTGGCCACAGGTCAGGCGCAAGGGGTTTTGATTTATCACGGCAGCGATCGCGTTATGAATCTCCCTAAACACTTTTTCGCTAGCATCTTCAACATAAATATTTTCTCCTGGTATATCCCGGAACAAAAATGAGCTGAATTTATTTTCATTCGAAGCTGACGAAAGGTTCGATAATAAATAATCGGCAAAAACCCATAAATTTACATAAACTGTTATGTGTATTATTAACCAATTTTAATCAAAACACTTAAATACATTTAATGTATTGGTGTTTTATATCTAATTTGGCTCTCATCCATCATGAATCGCTATCTTATTGTATTATAAGATTATTAAGCCGAGCTTTTCTGGAACGGTTCGTTTTGCTATTCCTGCTATTTATGATTTAGATCAATAATCAAAATTACACATTCATAGATAGTTACTGCACGTTACGAAATAAGTTATCAAACCAAAATTTTCAACGTTAATAGTGAATTATTTCAGATATAACAAGACGTTGTATCTTCCCGCCAGGATAGCGCCCTTACTTTATTTTTTCTTGTAGTGATGATGAGAGCTTTAAAATGAAATATTTAAATACAACAGCTATCGCTGTTTTTGGTTTTGTGTTTGCTGGTTCAATGAATACTGCAAATGCTGCGGAAGTAAACATAAACCTTGACGATAACGTCAATAATCCAGGTGCTCACATTCAAATTCAGGGTACCGATAAAACCGCCTATAACCTTGATAACATCGAGGGGAGTAACATTAAGCAAGACGGGCAAATCTATAACCTTCAGGGCGATATTGACAGAGCAAATACAGCTATTAATAAAGCACAAGATACAGCTAACACCGCTCAAGATGGCGTAAATGCTAACACTCAAGCTAACGCTATCCTTAATCAGAAAGTCGACGATTACAAAGCAGATCAGACAATCACTGATAACAAACAGAATATATTGATTGATAACACTAATAATAAAGCAGACGCGGCTTTACAAGGCGTTATTACTAACGGTCAAGCAATCATTGATACAAACACGAGAGTAGATAAAACTGACATCACCGCGACCAATGCGAACAACAAAGCAGACGCCAACACTCAAGCGCTAGCAAGTAAGGTCGATAAAAGCATTTTCAACGCCGATCAGGATAGACAAGATCAAGCACTTCAGGATGCCTCTGGCAAAGCGACTCAGGCATTTAATACGGGCGCTTATGCGCAATCTTTAGCTGTCGATGCACAAACGGTAGCCGCAGCGAATAAAGCTGCTGTTGCTACCGTTCAGTCACGCCAGCAAACACAGGAAGCGACGATTCAGAATCACAGCGCACAATTAGCGAATCATGAATCACGTATTACTGCGTTAGAGAGTCAAAATAACGCTAAGTTCTCTTCTCTGGAGAATCAGTAGAATGAGGATCGCAAGGAATATCGTGCTGGTATCGCTGGCGCTGCTTCTCTTGCTGGTTTGCATTACGTTGATACAGATAACGCGGTTGCCGTCGGTGCTGCCAACTTCAAAGATGCGCAAGGTTATGCAATCGGCTACCGTCATAAGTTCGCTGAGAATGTAGCTGCTACCCTCTCTACATCAGGTACATCCAACGGCAATGAAATTGTTGCGGCGTCCGCATCTTACGGATGGTAATGTTACAGTATTAAAATAAAATGCCAGTGAGCTAAAAAAATCGCCCATGAGTTTTAATCAGCTGGCTATAACTCAATACATTGCTGCTCGCAAAGAAAATGACAAAGTACATTTTTATCTCCGCTGTTTTGTATCTCACTTTTATTTTATTAGGGATATGGATCGGCTTGATGTTAGGCACCTATATTTATAATTGTAATTACTGAGGCAATAATGAAAAAATTAATGATGATAGCGGCAGTATTATCTCTTGCTGCGTGTTCCTCACCAGCGCAACGGATGGCGGATTGTCAAAACAAGGGGGTGAGTAAAGATGCTTGTTATATTGCAGAGCAAAACCGCACTACAGCCATTAACGCTGCTGCAGAAAAACAGGCTTTGGAGAATGCTGCTCAACTTGCACAATCAGCACATAAGCCTTTTCCTGAAGGCTGCACTCAGGTTATGGATGCTGCGGGTCGTTGTGACAGCAAGCCTGCCAAAGCAAGCGGCGATGTTAAACAGTTTTCAGGTGAAGCGGATCGCGTTATGAATAAGCCAATCTCTGATGCTGCTGAATATCTGCTTTCGAAAGGCTGGAAGCCAAATAAGGGTTTATGGCACAAGGGTAGCTATATTATGCAGCTGGTTGTCGAGAAAGAGAGAGTTGTAAACGCACAATTATCAAAAATGTGATCTTAGCACTACGCTCCCTCCTGATAAGATTTACATAGCCCCATTTGTATGGGGCTTTATTTTAGCTCATGACTAAATACAGATTTACTCTAACTGCCACGCCCCGCCATGAATAAGCGATGCTCCTCCCGTCCAGGCAAATAACGCCAGCTCGCGGCATTCGGCATCAGGATAAATACGGCTGCTGAGGCACGCCTCACCTTCGTTAACAAACACTTCCACCGAAGAGCAGTCAAAGAACAGGCGCAGGCTGAGCGCGTCGTTCAGGTTAAGCGCGACGCTTCGGGTACCGCACAGGCCATACTGTGGATAGTGTCGCTCCAGCACCAGGCGCTGCATCTGCGCATCAACATAGAGGCGTAGGCCGTCGCCGAGACGAATGCCGTATTGCTCCGCGCTGCTATTCGTGCAATCCCATTGCAGAATGACCTCCATCGCATCGCAGTGTTCCACCAGCGTCATCTGCTGGTTATTAAGTGTACTTATCGGCCAGGGGAACCACGCTCCGCGCAGGGCTTCAACTTCTCTGGCTGGCCGCATTTGCAGATGGTTATCCGCACTCAGCGTCAGCTCGCGCGGTAAAGAAAGCATACCCGCCCAGCCATCCTGCTGTTCCGGCAGGGGCGATTCCCACATGTCCAGCCAGCCGATAACAATGCGGCGGCCGTCAGGAGTCAGGAAACTTTGCGGCGCATAGAAATCATGCCCGCGATCCATCTCCACAAACTCACCTTCAGGCACAAAGGGCTGACCAGGCTGCCATTCACCTACCAGGTAGCCGCTCTGGAAAAGATTGCGATGATTAAATCCGTCTGCGGTGAGTCCCTGAGGTGAGAACATCAGCACGCGTTTACCGTTGAGGGTAAAAAAGTCCGGACATTCCCACATATAACCCATCTCTTTTTCAGCCACCGCGAGCACGCCCCTGTCCTGCCACTCGCGCAGATCGGCAGAGCGATAAACACGTACCTGGCCCATATCACCCTCCCGCGCACCAACGACCATGTACCACCACGCCCCTTCACGCCATACCTTCGGATCGCGGAAGTGATGCAGCCCGGGCGGTGTATTAATGACTGTCCCGTGCCGCACAAACTGGATGCCGTCACGGCTGGTTGCCAGGCACTGAACCTGGTAGAGATTAGCCTCATCGCCAGGATCGCCGTGGAATTTGTGGCCGGTGTAGATCAGCGCCAGAGTGTCGCCATCCACCACCGCCGAGCCAGAAAAACAGCCGTCCTTGTCGTCAGGTCCTTCCGGTGCCAGCGCAACAGGGAGGTGCTCCCAGTGAACTAAATCCTTGCTGCGCGCATGGCCCCAGTGCATCGGCCCCCACTGGGTCGAATACGGATGATGCTGGTAAAACGCGTGATACCAGCCGTCAAACCACACCAGGCCATTAGGGTCGTTCATCCAGCCAGCTCGCGCAGCGAGGTGGTAACGGGGATACCAGCGCAGGTTAAGCCCTTCGCGTCTGGACTGAAGTTCCTGTTCTGCTTTCGTAATGGAATACGTCATTTCTCTACTCTTTGATCAGATGGTGGAAGGTTGCGGCATGAGCGGGTCAGAAGAGGACTTACCCGAGCGCAACAGGAAGATGGAGATAAACGTGGTGCTGAAGACCAGTAGCCCCATGATGAGATAGGACTGGGCAAAGCCGTATTTCTCATAGCTGTAACCTGCCAGCGGCGACAGCACCGAGGCAATCACCGAGCTTGTACAGGCAAAGCCCACCAGATAGAGGGTGGAAGAGAGTCGCTTATCAAAATGCAGGCTGTTGTATTTAAAGATGGAGACCAGCAAAACGGGCAGCTCAACCGCGTGCAATAGCTTGGTAATGGAGATCAACACCGGTCCCTCAACCAGACCCGATGCCACCATACGCATCGCCATCACCATTCCGGCGAAAATCAGGCCGTTTTTCGCACCGAGGCGATTCACCAGCCACGGGGCGCAAAACATGCCCGCCGCCTCAAGGAAAACCTGGAAGGAGTTGAGATAGCCGTACATGGCGTTTCCTTCCTGCAGCGTCGGGAACTGTGAGGAGAAATAGACCGGGAACTGCTGGTCGTAGACGCCATAAATACAGGTGCCGATAACAAAAAACACCAGCGCCCAGAACCGCGGTAGCGTCAGCAGGCGCAAGGCATCTTCCAGCGTGACCTTACCGCCGGATACCGCCTCCTGCATGGCGTGCGGGGCCGAAGAGACTCTTAGGCGCGCCAGCAAAACAAAAAACACCAGCCCGGCGCAGCTCGCGACAGCAAAGTTCAGCTTCGGGTTAATGTTAAACAGGAGCCCCGCAAAAAAGGTTGCCGCCGCCCAGCCCAGCGATCCCCACATCCTCGCCTTGCCGAACTCAAACTGGCTCTGGCGGGCCACGCGCTCGGTATAGGACTCCAGTACCCCTATTCCGCCGTTAAACGTCAGCCCGATATAAATCCCACCGAAAATACTGCCGAGCAACACGTTAATCTTCAGCAGATAACCAAACATCAGGAAGGCCGGGCCAGAAAGAATGAGCAGGCTGGTCAGAAACCAGAGCAGGTTTTTGCGCAGGCCGAGCTTGTCCTGAATGAAGCCGTAGCAGATTTGCGCGCACAGCGCGGAGACGGACAGCACGGCATAGATGACTCCCGTATCCCCTGCCTTTAACCCCACCTCCTGATGGAGCCAGATAGAGAGCAACGAGCCGGAAGATGACCATGTGACAAAAAAGAAAAACAGTAATGCGCTTAATAAAGGGTAGCTGTGAGAGTGATGCGTTTTCATCATGACATTCTCATATTGGAGTAATGACATTATGGTAACGTTAACATTTATGCTTTCTCATACGGTTTGGCGGAAATTTAAGATGTTAATCACGAAAGTTAACGTTAACATTGATAGAATGAGATCGCGATCAAATATTCATCACTGAATTAAATATGGCCTGGCCTGTGCATCAGCCTTCCTTTTACAGCAGCGACTTAGTTGTATACCCTTTCCCGCAGAGCATTAACGGAGTAAGAAAATGGCTTCCCTGAAGGACGTCGCAAAGCTGGCTAACGTATCGCTGATGACGGTCTCCCGCGCGCTGAATAGCCCGGAGCGCCTTAAACCTGAAACGCTGGCGCGCGTTCAGCTGGCTATCGAGCAGACCAGCTACGTTCCTGACCTGTCCGCCAAGAAAATTCGCGGCGCGCATGCCTCGCCTAAAACCATAGGCGTACTGGCGCTCGATACGGTGACGACACCTTTTTCGGTGGAGATCACGCTGTCAATTGAAGAGACGGCCAGAATGCACGGCTGGAACAGCTTCGTGATGAATATGTTTTCCGATGACAACCCGGACGCCATTGTCGACCTTCTTCTCTCTCATCGGCCTGACGGAATTATCTACACCACCATGGGGCTACGTCAGGTTCCTCTCCCGGCTAAACTCCTCACCCTTCCCTGCGTGCTGGCCAACTGCGAAAGTGACGGCGAAAAGGTTGCCAGCTATATTCCCGATGATGAACAGGGGCAATATACCGCCGTGCGGGCGTTACTCGCGGAGGGTTATCGACGACCTCTCTGCCTGCATTTGCCTGAGGGGCATCTGGCCACAACCCGTCGTCGTCAGGGGCTGGAGCGTGCATGCCGTGAAGCGGGGCTCGATCCGGACGGCCTGGCGCACAGCTATATGGCACCCGGCGATGAGCACTACCGCGACATTCCGTCAGTGTTGCTGGCTCACATCCAGAATGGCATTCCCCGGTTTGACGCGGTTATCTGCGGCAACGATCGTATCGCGTTTATGGTGTACCAGACGCTGCTGGGGCAAGGGCTTCGCATACCGGAAGATGTCGCCGTTATCGGCTATGACAATATGGTGGGCATTGGGGAGCTGTTCCTTCCTCCTCTCACGACGGTACAACTGCCGCACTATGAAATTGGTCGCCTGAGCGCCCTGCATATTATTAACGGTGAAGAGCATCTGGAAACCACGCGCGTAGAAAGCCCATTTTTACTGCGTGATTCCGTTGCGCATGTAACGTAAGCCTGCTTTTTTGCCCATGACGCAAAAACAGGAAGCGTCCCCCCTCTTTTTTGCCGTTCGATGGCACGTTTTGTCACACTCTTTTCCGTGTCTTTACACACCGGGTAAACGGGCCGTAACGCGCTGTTTTTATTTGGCATAAAATGCAATTTTCTTTTTAAAAATGGGGATATTTTCTCCCCACAGCCGCGTGTCACAAAACAGTAAACAAATTAACCATTGAGCCCCGTGGCAAAAGGCTCTATATTGGCGGCGTTTTTTTCAGGCCCCCATCTGTTTTTTAACTTTTTATTCAATCGTGGCTCATAACGAAGCGGCGGTTGTAGGAGTGATATGATGACGGATAAAGTCCGTATTGACACCGTAGATGCCCACAAAAGCAACGAAACCTATCTGGCCCGTCAGGCCGAGTTTGAATCTAACGTCAGGAGTTATCCGCGCAAACTGCCTTTAGCCATCACTAAAGCAGAAGGCGTGTGGATCACCGATGCAGATAATAAAGAATACCTTGACTGTTTAGCAGGCGCGGGGACCCTTGCGCTTGGCCATAACCATCCTGATGTGCTGAAAAGCATCCAAAATGTCATTACCAGCGGCTTGCCGTTACATACCCTGGATCTGACTACGCCTCTGAAAGACGCGTTTTCTGAATACCTGCTCTCTCTGCTGCCTGGTCAGGGCAAAGAGTACTGCCTGCAGTTCACCGGTCCCTCCGGTGCTGACGCCGTTGAAGCGGCGCTGAAGCTGGCGAAAAAAGTGACCGGTCGTAGCGGTATCATCAGCTTCTCTGGTGGTTACCACGGCATGACTCACGGCGCACTGTCCGTGACCGGCAACCTGTCTCCGAAAGAAGCGGTTGACGGTATGATGCCAGAAGTCCAGTTCATGCCTTACCCGCACGAATACCGTTGCCCGCTGGGTATCGGTGGTGAAGCGGGCGTGAAAGCGCTGACTTACTACTTTGATAACCTGATCAACGACGTTGAAAGCGGCGTGCGTAAGCCTGCTGCGGTGATCCTGGAAGCCGTTCAGGGCGAAGGCGGCGTGAACCCGGCTCCGGCTGAGTGGCTGCAGCGCATCCGTAAAGTGACTCAGGAACACGGCATTCTGCTGATCCTCGACGAAGTTCAGGCTGGCTTTGCCCGTACCGGTAAATTCTTCGCCTTCGAACACGCGGGCATCGAGCCAGACATCATCGTGATGTCTAAAGCAGTAGGTGGCGGTCTGCCGCTGGCCGTGCTCGGCATCAAAAAGCAGTTCGACGCATGGGCCCCAGGTCACCACACCGGTACCTTCCGCGGCAACCAGCTGGCGATGGCAACCGGTCTGACGACGCTGAAAATCCTGAAAGACCAGAACATCGCAGGCAAGGTGGCGGCACAGGGCGAATGGCTGAAAGGCCAGCTGAAAGAGATGGCGAAACGTTATCCGGTTATCGGTCACGTTCGCGGTCTGGGCATGATGATCGGTATCGAGATCGTTAAGCCACACGAAGCCGCAGACCACATGGGCTGCTTCCCGGGCGACGGCGAGCTGTCTGCACTGATTCAGAAGAAGTGCTTCGAAGCCGGTCTGATTCTGGAGCGCGGTGGTCGTAACGGTATCGTTCTGCGTCTGCTGCCGTCTCTGCTGATCAGCGATGAAGAGCTGAAGATCTTCCTGGATAAATTTGAGCAGGCACTGCTTGCTGCGGGCGTTCGCCCGGCGTAACCGGAGTTATTGATTACGATGTCTGATTCAAACCCAATTTTGTTCTCCTCTGCGCAGAGCATTGAAGCTTACCAGCAGGCGATTGAACAAAGCACTCAGGCTGTGATGCAGTGGCTGAAGCAGCCTGAGATGTACCAGGGCAAAACGGTCGCGGAACTGCGCGACCGTATTAAGCTGGATTTCAACCCGAAAGGGCTGGGCAACGAAGCGGCGATTGAACGCGCCGTGGAGTTCTTCCTGAAAGACAGCCTGTCCGTTCATCACCCGCAGTGTGTGGCGCACCTGCACTGCCCAAGCCTGGTCGTAAGCCAGGCGGCGGAAGTGCTGATCAACGCCACTAACCAGAGTATGGACTCCTGGGATCAAAGCCCGTCCGCAACCATTATTGAGATCAAACTGATCGAGTGGCTGCGTACCCGCGTGGGTTATCAGGCTGGCGACGCAGGTGTCTTCACCAGCGGCGGTACCCAGAGCAACCTGATGGGCCTGATGCTGGCGCGCGATGCGTTCTTTGCGCGTCAGGGTCATTCCGTTCAGCAGGACGGTCTGGTGGGCGATCTGCGTAAGATCCGCGTACTGTGCTCAGAAAACGCGCACTTCTCCGTGCAGAAAAACATGGCGCTGATGGGCCTGGGCTACCAGTCCGTGGTGCAGGTGAAAACGGACGAATTCTCCCGCATGGATCTGACCGATCTGGCGGCGAAAATTGAACAGTGCAATGCGAACGGCGAGCAGATTCTGGCGATCGTCGCGACGGCAGGTACCACCGATGCCGGTGCTATCGACCCGCTGCGCGCGATTGCAGAACTGGCTGCGAAGCAGAACATCTGGGTACACGTTGATGCAGCCTGGGGCGGCGCGCTGCTGATGTCTGAGCAGTATCGTCACTACCTTGACGGCATTGAGCTGGTGGATTCAGTGACCCTGGACTTCCACAAACAGTTCTTCCAGACCATCAGCTGCGGCGCGTTCCTGCTGAAAGAAGCGCGTCACTATGAGCTGATGCGCTATCAGGCGGCTTACCTGAACTCCGAGTTCGACGAAGAGGCGGGCGTGCCTAACCTGGTGTCCAAATCTCTGCAGACCACCCGTCGTTTCGACGCGCTGAAGCTGTGGATGAGCCTGGAAGCGCTGGGTCAGGAGCAATACGCGGCGATCATCGATCACGGCGTGACCCTGGCGCAGCAGGTTGCGGCCTACGTGAAAGCGCAGCCTGCGCTGGAACTGGTTATGCAGCCGCAGCTGGCAAGCGTTCTGTTCCGCTTCCGCGGTCAGGTGCAGACGGATGACGCGGGCATCGCCCTGCTGAACCAGAAAATTGGTGACGCGCTGCTGGAATCCGGCCGTGCGAACGTCGGTGTGACCGAGCATAACGGCGTGACCTGCCTGAAGCTGACGCTGCTGAACCCAACCGTGACGCTGGAAGATATCAAAATCCTGCTGTCTCTGGTTGAGCGCACCGCACAGGAAGTTCTGGCTAAGTAACACAAAACCCCTCTTCCGCCGGGAGAGGGGTTATTTTTACAGCCCTGCCCACCACATCCTAAATTTCAATCCCCAGTAGCTCGTCCAGCCCGTTGTGGTACTCACCACGTTCCCCTTCGACACAACCACCAGAGTTGGCGTGACGCTCACTTGCCATTGCTGCGACAAAGCACCGTTTGCATCGTTAATCACCGGCATTTTCAGCTGTTTCTTTTCAACCCAGCGCGCAAGCTTTGCATTGTCACCAGAACGCATGGCGATACTCACCACGTTCCCTCCCTCTTCTGCCAGTTGATTAACCGAGGGCGTCGTATAACGGCATATGCTGCACCAGGTCGCCCAGACGTAAATCAGCAGCGGGCGCTCCTGGCTGAGCGCCGCGATATCGTGAATGTTGCCTTCGATGCTCTGCATCGGTGTTGCGCTAAAACTGGCGGGGAGCATCGGTTTTCGGTATTGATCCACACCCCACACTACGGCCAGCGTCAGCAGAACGAGTATTATCCCTTCCCGCGCCCAGCGGCGTAGTCGATTGATTTTGCGGTTGTCCATTGTGACCTCGTGTTTTAACGGAGGTCATCTTAGCGGGCATTACACCACTATGCTGTAAAGAAGTGTCGCGTCTGTTTGCTGGTGAAGATCATTTCATCGATGAGGCTTACCAAACGGAAAACGGTTATCAGGTAGGTTCATTTTTGTTACATTTTTTTTCGAACAAGCCATAGTCTGATATTTAAAATAGGCAGGTTGCCGTATTGTTGACAGGCAAAATCAAACTTAAAAACCGTTCAACTGGAGAAAAAATGGCTAAGTGTAAATGGCTGCTTCTGGGTGTCGTGATGTCTCTGGCAAGCGCGGCGAATGCAGCACCACAAGCGGCATCCGGCATCAAGGCCTATGAAGAACAAGAGTTCATCGCTGACTTCACGAAATTCAAAATTGGCGACACGGCGCCGGCGCAGTATCAAACGCCGGAGTACACCATCAAACAGTACCAGCTGCGTAACCTGCCGGCTCCGGATGCCGGAACCCACTGGACCTACATGGGCGAGAACTATGTGCTGATCGGCGATGCGGATGGCAAAATCTACAAAGCCTACAATGGAGATATTTTCTATCACCGCTAATACCATCCTGATTCGCCCCTGGCAGGAAAGCGATCGCCCTTTCCTGCGCACGCTTTTCCTCCACGCCCGGCGTGAAGCCTGGCCATGGCTGGACGGTTCAGACTGGCAGCTTGAAGACTTTGACGCGGTAACGCGTGACGAAGTGATTTGGGTTGCCACGCAGAACGGCCATCGCCTGGGTTTTGCTTCTGTCTGGACGAACGATAATTTCCTGCACAATCTGTTTGTAGATCCGCAGTATCAGAGCATGGGCGTCGGGCATGAGTTGCTTGAACACGTGCAGAAAACGTTTACCAGTACGGGATCGCTTAAGTGCCTGGTGAAGAATGCGCGGGCTATTGCGTTTTACCAGCGGCACGGCTGGCACATTGAGGCGACGGGTGATTCTCCGGACGGAGAGTACTATCTGATGCATTATCGGCTAGAGTAAGTCAGGTGGCGCTTCGCTTACCTGACCTACAAAACCGTATTTCATAGGCCGGGTAAGGCGAAGCCGCCACCCGGCAATCCAGCGCTGGGGAATTACACCGCGCGGAACGCGATTTCGCCCGGGATCACTTCGCCCTGCCAGTAGAGCTGCGCCGCAACGCGTCCCGCCAGCTGGCGATACATATCTGCAAATTCGCTGTCCGGACGGCTGACGACCGTCGGTTTTCCGCTGTCCAAATCTTCACGCAGGGTAATGTGCAGCGGCATCTGCCCAAGCAGTTGGGTGTGATACTTCGCGGCCAGTTTTTCTGCGCCACCGGTACCGAAGATAGGTTCGTGGTGACCGCAGTTGCTGCAGATGTGCATGCTCATGTTCTCAACGATACCGAGCACCGGCACTTCCACCTTCTCGAACATTACGATGCCTTTTTTGGCGTCGATCAGCGCGATATCCTGCGGCGTGGTAACCACAACGGCACCCGTGACCGGAATGTTTTGCGCCAGCGTCAGCTGAATGTCACCGGTGCCCGGCGGCATATCCAGTACCAGATAATCCAGATCCGGCCACATCGTTTCCTGCAGCATCTGCAGCAGCGCTTTGCTGGCCATCGGGCCGCGCCAGACCATGGCGTTATCGTCAGTCACCAGATAACCGATGGAGTTGGTCGCCAGACCGTGAGCCATGATTGGCGCCATGTGGGTGCCGTCCGGCGAGGTTGGACGCTGGTTTTCCGCACCCAGCATGTTCGGAATAGACGGACCGTAGATATCCGCATCCAGAATGCCGACCTTTGCCCCTTCCGCCGCCAGCGCGAGCGCCAGGTTAACGGCGGTAGAGGATTTCCCTACCCCACCCTTACCCGAGCTGACGGCAATGATATTTTTCACGCCGTTCACGCCAGGCTGGTTTTTCACGCGCTTCAGCGTGGCGATGCTGTGGCTCAGCTTCCAGTCAATCGCCTTCGCGCCGGTAATGCGCAGCAGCTCAGAGCTGGTCTGCTCTTTCAGTGCGTCAAAGGCGCTGGTCCAGACGAACGGCATCTGCAGTTCAATGTGCAGGGTATCGTCCAGCCAGGCAACGTGGTGTAACGCTTTCAGCGTAGTGAGATTTTGCTTCAGGGTTGGATGCTGAAAGTTAGCCAGCGTCCCGGCGACCATTGCTCGTAAGGCTTCCGGTGATTTGGCCTGGGATTGAGAACTCATCCCGACTCCTTTGTTCTTGTGAATAAGACCTTAGATGAACAAGTTTACCTGAAAGGCCGTGGTTTGTGCTTACTTAATAATGCCCCTTTTGGTAATATCGAAAACCCTTTTCACAGTTAAAAGAAGTAATGCCTACTATGACTCAAGTCGCGAAGAAAATTCTGGTAACGTGCGCACTGCCGTACGCCAACGGCTCAATCCACCTCGGCCACATGCTGGAGCATATCCAGGCTGATGTCTGGGTCCGTTACCAGCGAATGCGCGGCCACGAGGTTAATTTCATCTGTGCGGACGATGCCCACGGCACGCCGATCATGCTTAAAGCGCAGCAGCTGGGGATCTCCCCGGAGCAGATGATTGCCGAAATGAGTCAGGAGCATCAGACTGATTTTGCTGGCTTTGACATCAGCTATGACAACTATCACTCCACGCACAGCGACGAAAACCGCGAGCTGTCGGAGCTGATCTACACCCGTCTGAAAGAGAATGGTTTTATCAAAAACCGCACCATCTCTCAGCTGTACGATCCGGAAAAAGGCATGTTCCTGCCGGACCGTTTCGTCAAAGGCACCTGTCCGAAATGTAAATCCCCGGACCAGTACGGCGATAACTGCGAAGTGTGCGGCGCAACCTACAGCCCGACCGAGCTTATCGAGCCGAAATCCGTGGTTTCAGGCGCCACGCCTGTGATGCGTGACTCCGAGCATTTCTTCTTCGACCTGCCGTCCTTCAGCGAAATGCTGCAGGCGTGGACCCGCAGCGGCGCGCTGCAGGAGCAGGTGGCGAACAAAATGCAGGAGTGGTTCGAATCCGGCCTGCAGCAGTGGGATATCTCCCGCGATGCGCCGTACTTCGGCTTTGAAATCCCGAACGCGCCGGGCAAATACTTCTACGTCTGGCTGGACGCGCCAATCGGCTACATGGGCTCCTTCAAGAACCTGTGCGACAAGCGTGGCGACACCGTCAGCTTCGACGAATACTGGAAGAAAGATTCCACGGCAGAGCTGTACCACTTCATCGGTAAAGACATCGTTTACTTCCACAGCCTGTTCTGGCCGGCCATGCTGGAAGGCAGCAACTTCCGCAAGCCAACCAACCTGTTCGTACACGGCTACGTGACGGTGAACGGCGCCAAGATGTCCAAGTCCCGCGGTACGTTCATCAAAGCCAGCACCTGGCTGAACCACTTCGATGCGGACAGCCTGCGCTACTACTACACCGCGAAGCTCTCTTCCCGCATCGACGATATCGACCTGAACCTGGAAGATTTCGTGCAGCGCGTGAACGCGGACATCGTCAACAAGGTGGTGAACCTGGCCTCCCGTAACGCGGGCTTTATCGCCAAACGCTTTGACGGCGTGATGGCGGCTGAACTGGCTGACCCTGCCCTGTACAAAACCTTTACCGACGCGGCAGCTACCATTGGCGACGCGTGGGAAACTCGTGAGTTCGGTAAAGCCGTGCGCGAAATCATGGCGTTGGCCGACCTGGCAAACCGCTATGTGGACGAGCAGGCACCGTGGGTTGTCGCTAAACAGGAAGGTCGCGATGCCGATCTGCAGGCGATCTGCTCTATGGGCATCAACCTGTTCCGCGTGCTGATGACGTACCTGAAGCCGGTTCTGCCACAGCTGGCGGCCCGTGCCGAAGCGTTCCTGAACACCGAACTGACCTGGGATGCCATCCAGCAGCCGCTGCTCGGCCACAAGGTGAACACCTTTAAAGCGCTGTACAACCGCATCGAGATGAAGCAGGTTGAAGCCCTGGTGGAAGCGTCTAAAGAAGAGGTTAAAGCGGCTGCGGCACCGGTTACCGGCCCGCTGGCAGACGATCCGATTCAGGAAACCATTACCTTCGACGATTTCGCTAAAGTCGACCTGCGCGTGGCGCTGATTGAGAACGCGGAGTTCGTGGAAGGCTCTGACAAGCTGCTGCGCCTGACGCTGGATCTGGGCGGCGAGAAGCGTAACGTCTTCTCCGGCATCCGTTCTGCGTATCCGGACCCGCAGGTGCTGATTGGCCGTCAAACCGTGATGGTGGCGAACCTGGCGCCGCGTAAAATGCGCTTCGGCATCTCTGAAGGGATGGTGATGGCCGCAGGCCCTGGCGGGAAAGATATCTTCCTGTTAAGCCCTGACGAAGGCGCGAAGCCGGGTCAGCAGGTGAAATAACAAAAAAGCCGGAGATTATCTCCGGCTTTTTTTATGGTTTAGGGTGATGCACCCGATGGGTCAGCCCGCGCAGGAAATTACGCAGGAACTGGTCGCCGCACTCGCGGTAGTTTTTATGATCCGGCGCGCGCATCATGGCGGTGACTTCCGGCACGGATACGCGGAATTTTTGCTCGGTCATGATCGCCACGATATCGTCCGTTTTCAGCGAGAACGCGATACGCAGCTTTTTCAGCACCGTGTTATTGTTCACGCGACGCTCCAGCGCCAGCTCTGGCGCGGCAGGATCTTTGCCACGCTTATCGTAAATCAGGCCGTTCAGGAAACCCGACAGAATGATATCAGGGCAGCGGACAAAGCCCTCTTCGTCTTCTTTGGTCATCCACGTGTCAAAACCCGCAGACGTGGATTCCATGTCGGACAGCGCAAGAATGCGCACCATGTCGTTATTGTTCGCTTTCAGGGTGTAGCGCAGGCTACGAAGAATATCGTTACTTAGCATAGAGCCTTCGAATGTCGATGATGCAATGGCGCGCAGTGTACCAGCTTTACAGCCCAATCGCCTCTTTCAAACTCTTCAGGTAGCGGCGGCTGACGGGTACCGTTTGCCCGGCACGCAGCACCAGTTCGGCCTGGCCGTTATCTTCCAGGCGGATCTCCTTCAGGTGCGCCATGTTCACCAGATACTGGCGGTGGCAGCGGATCAGCGGCGTGCGGCTCTCGAGCGTGCGAAGGGTCAGCTCGGTAAATCCTTCGTTCCCTTCCGCGCTGGTGACAAACACCCCGCTCAGGCGGCTGCTGACGAACGCCACGTCATCCATCTGCAGAAGATAGATCCGGCTGTGTCCGGTGCAGGGGATAAACTTCAGCGGCTGCTGGTTCTCCGGCAGCAGCGTGACGTCCTGTGCGGTCCTCTCCTGGCGTAAACGGGTGAGCGTTTTTTCAAGGCGCTTCTCTTCGATCGGCTTGAGCAGATAGTCAAACGCGTGCTCCTCAAAGGCCTTAACGGCATATTCGTCGAACGCCGTCAGAAACACGATGTAGGGACGATGTTCCGGGTCGAGCATGCCGACCATCTCCAGGCCGCTGATGCGGGGCATCTGAATATCAAGGAACAGCACGTCCGGGCGCAGCTTGTGCACCGCGCCGATGGCCTCAATGGCGTTGGCGCACTCACCCACAATCTCAATATCCGGCTGCTCCTGCAGCAGAACGCGCAGGTTTTCCCGTGCCAGCGGCTCATCATCCACAATCAGCACTCTTAACATGCGTTCTCCTCCAGCGGCAGTCGTACGGTAATACGGGTAAATCGGTCGGGCTCGCAGGCGACGGTTATGCCACAGTCATCGCCAAAATGGGCACGCAGGCGTTTATCCACCAGGCTCATCCCTAAACCGCCGGAGGCGGAAGGCTGATAAAGTCCGGCATTATCTTCAATATCCAGCACCAGGTGATGGTTGAAACGGCTGGCGGCAATGGTTATCTCCCCTGTACCCAGAAGCTGTGACGTGCCGTGCTTAATGGCGTTTTCGACAATAGGCTGCAGGGTAAAAGCCGGGAGGTGCTGATACGCCAGCTCGTCCGGCACGGAGAGCGTCACCTGCAGGCGCGACTGGAAACGCGCCTGCTCAATCTGCAGATAGGCGTTCACGTGCTCAATCTCGTCGGCGAGGGTCACGATCTCAGACGGCCGCTTCAGGTTCTTGCGGAAAAAGGTCGACAGAAACTGCACCAGCTGCGCGGCCTGATCGCTGTCGCGGCGGATCACCGCTTTGAGCGTGTTGAGGGCATTAAACAGGAAATGCGGGTTGACCTGGGCATGCAGCAGCTTAATTTCAGACTGCGTCAGCAGGGCTTTCTGCCGCTCATACTGTCCGGCGAGGATTTGTGCGGACAGCAGCTGGGCTATCCCCTCCCCCAGCGTGCGGTTGATCGAGCTGAAAAGACGGTTTTTTGCCTCATACAGCTTGATAGTCCCCATCACCCGCTGATTTTCCCCGCGCAGCGGAATCACCAGCGTGGAGCCCAGCTTGCACTGCGGATGCAGCGAACAGCGATAAGGCACTTCGTTACCGTCGGCATACACCACCTCGCCGGTTTCAATGGCGCGCAGCGTGTAGGCTGAAGAGATCGGTTTGCCCGGCAGATGGTGATCGTCCCCTGTGCCGGTAAAGGCCAGCAGCCGCTCGCGGTCGGTTATGGCCACCGCGCCGATATCCAGCTCCTTGTAGAGCACCTGCGCGACCTTCATGCTGTTTTCTTCGTTAAACCCCTGGCGCAGGATCCCTTCGGTCGAGGCGGCGACCTTCAGCGCCGTGGCGGAAAACGCCGAGGTGTACTTCTCAAACATAGCGCGCTTGTCGAGCAGAATGCGCATAAACAGCGCCGCACCCACGGTGTTAGTCACCATCATCGGGGCGGCAATGCTGTTGACCAGGTGCAGCGCATCTTCAAACGGACGCGCAATGAGCAGAATGATCGCCATCTGCGCCATTTCGGCCACAAAGGTAATGGCACCTGCGGTGAGCGGGCTGAAGACTTTATCCGGACGGCCGCGCTTAATCATATAGCTGTGCACCAGGCCGCCGAGCAGCCCTTCCACGATCGTGGAGATCATGCAGCTCAGGGCCGTCATCCCGCCCATGGAATAGCGATGCAGCCCCCCGGTTAAACCGACAAGGCCACCGACGACGGGACCGCCCAGCAGCCCCCCCATCACCGCGCCAATCGCGCGCGTGTTGGCAATAGAGTCTTCGATATGGAGACCAAAATAAGTCCCCATGATGCAGAAAATAGAGAAGGTGACGTAGCAGAGCAACTTATGCGGCAGACGAACGGTGACCTGCATCAGCGGGATAAACAGGCGCGTTTTGCTCATCAGCCAGGCAATGACAAGAAACACGCACATCTGCTGAAGCAACAGCAGCACCAGATTAAACTCGTACATACTCAAAACCGCACACGCTAAAAACGCGTAACATACACTGATGCGGGGTTACTTTCTTTGAAGCATTCCAAAAAAGCACAAAATCGTGTCCGTTATCACACCTTTTTCTGAATATCGTGCATGCTTCGCATTGTTTGTTCAAAAATCAATCAACCCTTCCTGGTTCGCAAAAGTGGGTCTACAGTTAAGCTGGGAACGCGTAAGCCAGGGGGCGAATATGGCGTTTTACACGATAGGTGAAGTGGCACTCCTTTGTGATATCAATCCCGTTACCCTACGGGCGTGGCAGCGACGGTATGGATTGCTCAAACCGCAAAGGACCGACGGCGGGCATCGCCTTTTCAATGAGGCCGATATTGACCGCATCCGCGAGATTAAGAGCTGGATCGACAACGGGGTGCAGGTCGGCAAAGTGAAGTCTCTGCTGAGCCACGACGACCCGGACACGCAGCACCTCTGGCGCGAACAGCAGGAAACCCTGCTGCGGCTCCTGCAGGCGGGCAATCTTCAGCGCCTGCGCGCATGGATAAAAGAGCAGGGCCGCGACTATCCGGCACAGACGCTGATCTCCCATCTTTTCATCCCGCTCCGTCGACGCCTGCAGTGCCAGCAGTCCACCCTGCAGGCGCTGCTCAGCATGCTCGACGGGGTGCTGATCAACTATATTGCCGTCTGCCTTGCCTCAGCGAAGAACAAAGCCGGAAAAGATGCGCTGGTAGTCGGCTGGAACGTGCACGATACCACCCGCCTGTGGCTGGAAGCGTGGATTGCTACCCAGAAGGGCTGGCGCGTGGATGTTCTGGCGCACTCGCTGGCTCAGCTTAAGCCTGAGTTTTTCGACGGCCAGACCCTGCTGGTCTGGTGTGGCGAAGTGCCGTCCGCCACGCAGCAGCAGCTGCTGATGGAATGGCGAGAAAATGGTTACCCGGTTTATTCCCTTGGGCCGGATGAGCCATAACGGCATTTAATGGTTCATTAACAGCTGCGCTTCACCGTATAATTGTTCCGTTAACAACAGGAGCACATGATGAAGGCAACCAAACTGGCCATTATTACCCTTTTTGTCCTGATGGCCGTGAGCGGTATCGGCGGCGTGATGCTGGCAGGGTACTCGTTTATTGTTCGCGGCGGTGTCGGCTGAGGTACAGCGTCAGCCGCTCAAAAAGGCGATCGACGACGATGGCCGCCAGCGCGACCAGCACCGCCCCCTGCACAATATAAGCCGTATTAAACCCGCTTAAGCCGATAATGATCGGCGTCCCCAGCGTATTGGCACCGACCGTCGACGCAATGGTCGCCGTCCCGATGTTAATGATGACCGACGTGCGGATCCCGGCAATAATAACCGGCGCCGCAAGCGGCAGTTCAACCTTGCGCAGCCGCTGGCCGCGACTCATCCCCATCCCTTCTGCCACGCTCAGCACTGACGCCGGTACCGCCGCGAGGCCCGCTAGCGTGCCCTGCAGCACCGGCAATACGCCGTATAGAATCAGCGCAATGATCGCCGGCTGCTGACCAAAGCCCATCACCGGAACCGCTATCGCCAGCACCGCCACCGGGGGAAACGTCTGACCAATGGCCGCAATCGTCTCCACCAGCGGGCGAAACTCCCGACCCGCAGGCCGCGTGACCGCGATGCCCGCCCCCACGCCCAGCACGATCGCGACAGCGCTTGAGAGCGCAACCAGCCAGAGATGCGCCAGGGCGAGATTAATAAAGCTCTCCTGCTGATACACCGGCCGCGGCAGCCCGGGAAAGAGGCTGTTAAACAGCGCCGCGCTGTGGGGCATCAGAAACAGCAAGGCGACAAAGAGCGCTACCAGCCAGAGGAGCAGATCACGCAGTGCCTTCACGCGTCACCTCCCCGGCCAGGAGATCGCGAAAATGTAAGGTTCCGCACGGCGTCCCGCCGGAGTCCGAGACGGGCAATACCTCGCACTGGCGCGCGACAAACGCGGAGAGCGCATCCCGCAGGCTCATCTGCGCCTGCAGCGGTTCGCCGCTCACCGGCACCGCCTCCCGGCGCATATAGTCGCTGACCGTTCGCAGGGAGAGCAGCCTGACGCCCAATTCGCTGCGGCCAAAAAACTCGCGCACAAAGTCGTTCTTCGGCCAGGTTAATAGCTCAAGCGGCGAGCCCTGCTGCACCACTTCGCCATGATCCATCAGCACCAGATGGTCGGCCAGGCGCAGGGCTTCATCAATATCGTGCGTCACGAGAACGATCGTGCGTCCGAGAATGCGGTGAATGCGGGTCATCTCCACCTGCAGCGCCCCGCGCGTAACCGGATCCAGCGCGCCAAAGGGTTCATCCATTAGCAGTACCTGCGGGTTGGCCGCCAGCGCGCGCGCCACGCCCACGCGCTGCTGCTGCCCGCCGGAAAGCTGGTGCGGATAGCGATCGCGCAGCGCGGGCTCTAACCCCAGCAGGGACATCAGTTCATCCACCCGGTCAGCGATTTTCGCCCGCGACCACTTCTCCAGCTGCAGCACGGTGGCGATGTTCTGCGCCACCGTCCAGTGGGGAAACAGGCCGATAGACTGAATGGCATAGCCCATCCGACGGCGCAGCTCCAGCACCGGCAGGCTGCGGATCTCTTCTCCGGCAAAGCGAATCAGCCCGCTGTCATGCTCAACCAGACGGTTGATCATCTTCAGCGTGGTGGATTTTCCCGAGCCCGAGGTGCCAATCAGCACGGAAAACGCCCCCTCGGCAAAGTTCAGGTTCAGATGGCTCGCCGCCGGGCGACCGGCAAAGGTTTTACTGACATCATGAAATTCAATCATTGGCTCTTCTCCCGAGCAGCGCGAGCCATAAGGCAAACAATGCGTCGACGACCACCGCCAGCGCAATCGTGGGCACCACGCCCAATAGCACCAGATCCAGAGCGCTGCTCAGCAGCCCCTGGAACACCAGCGCGCCAAAGCCACCCGCGCCAATCAGCGCCGCAATCACCGCCATGCCGACGGTCTGGACCGCCACCACACGCAGGCTGCGCAGCAGCAGGGGCAGCGCCAGCGGGAGCTGTATTTTCCAGAAACACTGCCGCGCGCTCATTCCCATCGCATGGGCGCTTTCCAGCACGTCAGGCGCGACCTGACCTAAGCCCGCGACCACGCCGCGCACCAGCGGAAGCAGCGCATACAGCACCAGCGCGATAAGCGCGGGCGTTAACCCCGTCCCGGCGACACCGAGCGTTCCGAGCACCGGGAATGACTTCACCAACCCGGCCAGCGGCGCAATCAGCAGGCCAAACAGCGCAACGGAAGGAATGGTCTGGATAACGTTGAGTACGGCAAATACCCCACCCTGGCGTGAAGGATGGCGATAGCACCACATGCCAAGGGGGATCCCAACCAGAAGCGCCGGAACGAGCGTACCGAAGAGGATCGTCAGGTGCTGCGCGAGGGCATCATCAAACACCTCCTGACGGTTGGCGTACTCTTTTAACAGCGAGAGGTTTTTCAGCTCACCGCTGAACAGCAGGAACAATGGAATACACCATATCTGCGCATTGAGCACCCAGCGCCAGACCGCGCTGGCGATGAGTCGACGAATGGCATCGCTGCAGGCCAGCAGACACAGCGCCAGCCACAGCCAGAGGCCGCTGCCGATAGTGGTTCTCGCGAGCGGACTTTCCGCCGATGCCATATGCGTCGCCGCCAGCCCGGCGCTCCAGAACAGCACGATGAAGAGTCCTTCAGAGAGGAGCAGCGTCAGCCACTGCGCCGGGCGTCCCTGCCAGAGCGACAGGATCACCCACGCGCTCAGCGACGCCACAAGCCACGCCGGCGTAAACGACCAGACCTGCCAGAGCGCTTTGCCCTCCCCCGACATCAGGCGGTTTGGGGCAACGTTGACAAACGGTAACGCGACCGCCGCGATGGCCACGCAGGCCAGCAGCAGCAGGACGCGGTTATGACATTTTATTGGCACAGCCCTTTCCCGTTACTTCACAAGCCCTTGTTGTTTCAGGAAGTCGGCGGCCACTTTTTTGGCATCCAGCCCCTCGACGGCAATGCTGGCATTCAGCTGCTGCAGCGTTTTTTCATCAAGCTTTTCGAAAACCGGTTTGAGCCATTCGGCAATCTCCGGATAGGCTTTCAGCACCGCCTCACGCACGACCGGGGTCGGAGCGTAAATCGGCTGTACGCCTTTAGGATCGGTCAGGGTTTGCAGGCCGAGCGCCGCCACCGGGCCGTCGGTGCCGTAGGCCATTGCCGCGTTAACGCCGGAGGTTTGCTGCGCCGCCGCTTTGATGGTTACCGCCGTATCCCCGCCCGCCAGCGAGAGCAGCTGAGCCTGGTCGAGCTTGAAGTCGTAGGCTTTTTCGAACGCCGGAAGCGCGTCAGGACGCTCGATAAACTCCGCGGACGCAGCCAGCTTAAAGTCGCCCTTCTCTTTCAGGTAGCGGCTGAGATCCGCCAGAGAAGTCAGCTTCCCTTTCTCCGCCACGTCCTTGCGCACGGCGATAGTCCAGGTGTTGTTGGCCGGAGCCGGGGTCAGCCAGACCAGCTTGTTCTGTTCCGCGTCGAGTTTTTTGACTTTCTCATACCCGGCCTTGGCGTTTTTCCATGCCGGATCGTTTTCATCTTTGAAGAAGAATGCGCCGTTGCCGGTGTATTCCGGGTAGATATCCAGCTCGCCGGATGTAATCGCGCCGCGCACGACGGGCGTGGTGCCGAGCTGGACTTTATTGACCGTTTTCACGCCGTGACTTTCCAGCACCTGCAAAATAATATTGCCGAGCAGCGCGCCTTCGGTATCGATCTTTGAGCCCACTTTTACCGGCTCCGCCGCCTGTAACGGCAGGCTCAGCGCCGCCAGTAACACCGCAGATCCCAACATCCCCTTTGCAATCGTCATTCCGCTATCCTCATTTTTTTGCTGCCTTTTTCAGAGGCTTGAGAGAAAAGCGTAGCTTAAAACGGCGGAATTAACCGTCAAAATGCCTTTTTAGCATAAGGTAAGACGCCTCCCCCGCAGGACGGGGGGAGGCAAAGGAGGGAAAGGTTACAGCAGCTCGAACTCGCCTTTATTCACGCGGGCGGAGTCCACGCCGATAAAGACGTTAAATTTGCCTGGTTCCGCATCATATTTCATCTGCTGGTTCCAGAACTTCAGCGCATCCACGTCGATCGGGAAGCTGATGGTTTTGGTTTCCCCTGGCTTGAGGTTGACCTTCTCGAAGCCGCGCAGCTGCTTCACCGGACGGCTCATCGACGCGGTAACATCCTGCACGTACATCTGAATCACCGTAGCCCCTTCGCGCTTGCCGGTGTTGGTTACCTCGACGCTGGCGGTAACGTTGCCGTCACGCTTCAGGGTCGGCGCCGACATTTTCACGTCAGAGACCTTAAAGGTGGTGTAGCTCAGGCCGTAACCAAACGGATACAGCGGGCCGTTAGCTTCGTCGAAGTAACGAGACGTGTACTTGTTCGGCTTGTCGGCATTGTACGGACGACCGGTGTTCAGGTGGCTGTAGTAAACCGGGATCTGCCCGACGGAGCGCGGGAAGGACATCGGCAGCTTGCCCGACGGGTTGTAATCACCAAACAGCACGTCGGCGATGGCGTTACCGCCTTCGGTACCGGCGAACCACGTTTCCAGAATGGCGTCAGCCTGCTGGTCTTCTTTCACCAGCGCCAGCGGGCGACCGTTCATCAGCACCAGCACCAGCGGCTTGCCGGTCGCTTTCAGAGCAGCGATCAGATCGCGCTGGCTCTGTGGAATCGTGATATCGGTACGGCTGGAGGCTTCGTGCGCCATACCCTGCGCTTCCCCCACGACCGCGACCACGACGTCAGACTGCTTCGCGGCGTTCACCGCCTCGTCAATCATCTCCTTCGGCGTGCGCGGATCGACCTTCACCGCTTCCTCGTACTGGTTGAGGAAGGTCACGATGTCTTTATCGTTGGTGACGTTCGCCCCTTTGGCATAGACCACTTTGGCATTTTCACCGACGGCACTCTTGATACCGGTCAGCACGGTCACGGACTGGTCAGCCACGCCCGCGGCAGACCAGCTACCCATCACGTCGCGCTTGCTGTCGGCCAGCGGGCCCACCACGGCAATGGTGCCGGATTTTTTCAGCGGCAGCGTGTCGAGGCGGTTCTTCAGCAGCACCAGGCTTTCGCGCGCGACGTCACGCGCCTCTTTGCGGTGCAGGCGGCTTTCAGCGTTGGTATCTGCCGGGTCAGAGTCTTTCGGGCCCAGATGGCTGTACGGATCGTTAAACAGCCCCATGTCGTATTTCACGTTCAGCACGTGGCGCGTGGCATCGTCCAGCTCCGCCATCGTCACCTTCCCGCTCTTCACCAGCCCCGGCAGGTATTTGCTGTAGTACTCGTCGCTCATGCTCATGTTGATGCCGGACTTGAGCGCGACGCGCACCGCGTCTTCCGGATCGGAGGCGGTGCCGTGTTTGATCAGCTCTTTAATCGCGCCGTGGTCGGATACGGTGATGCCCTTAAAGCCCCACTGGTCGCGCAGCACGTCTTTCAGCAGCCAGGAATCGGACGTCGCAGGCGTGCCGTTCAGCGAGTTCAACGCTACCATCACCGCGCCGCTGCCCGCATCCAGCCCTGCCTTGTACGGCGGCATGTAGTCGTTGAACAGGCGCTGCGGGCTCATGTCGACGGTGTTGTACTCTTTCCCACCTTCAACCGCGCCATAGGCCGCAAAGTGTTTAACGCTGGTCATCACCGAGTAGCGGTCCGCCGGGCTTTTACCCTGCATCGCTTCCACCATGGTTTTACCCATCGTGGAGGTTAAGTACGTATCTTCACCAAAGCCTTCCGAGCCGCGGCCCCAGCGCGGATCGCGCGAGACGTCCACCATGGGCGCCCAGGTCATGTTCAGGCCGTCGTCCGCCGCTTCATAAGCCGACACGCGCCCGACGGTTTTCACCGCGTCGAGGTTAAAGGAAGACGCTAAGCCGAGGCTAATCGGGAAGACGGTACGCTGGCCGTGCACCACGTCATAGGCGAAGAACAGCGGAATCTTCAGGCGGCTGAGATCCATCACCTGATCCTGCATCTTGCGGATATCCTGACGGGTGACGGTATTAAAGATGGCCCCTACCTGCCCGTCTTTGATCATCTCGCGGATGGCCTCTTTCGGGTTATCCGGGCCGACGCTGATCAGACGCAGCTGGCCGATTTTCTCATCGACCGTCATTTTCTTGAGCAATTCCGTGACAAACGCATCCCGCGCTTCAGGCGTGAGCGGGTGATTGCCAAACAAATCCTCTGCCAGCGCAGGTTGCAGCGCCAGGCTGACGGCGACACCTACAGAACATAGCCATTTCATGTCGTTTTACTCTCTCATCAATAACCGCCGGACGATCTCGGCCATACCGTGCGAAAAGCGCAGTGTGCCACAAACCCTCTGAACGTTGCAGGGTTATTCTCTGATTTTTCTCGTGAATACTCGACCGCTTAACAGTTAATCGCGCTATGCTTTACAGCGAGAAATTTGCCCCACCACAAGGAGTGGAAGATGTCTTCTGTTCGAACTGACGATAACAAAGCATTTATTAACGAACTGTCGCGCCTGGTTGGCTCCTCTCACCTGCTTACCGACCCGGCTAAAACCGCCCGCTACCGCAAGGGCTTCCGCTCCGGTCAGGGCGAGGCGCTGGCGGTGGTTTTCCCCGGCACGCTGCTGGAACTGTGGCGCGTGCTGAGCGCCTGCGTCGCGGCCGACAAGATTATTTTAATGCAGGCGGCCAACACCGGCCTGACCGAAGGCTCCACGCCGAACGGCAACGATTACGATCGTGACATCGTGATTATCAGTACCCTGCGTCTCGACAAGCTGCACCTGCTGGACAAGGGCGAGCAGGTGCTCGCGTTTCCCGGCACCACGCTTTACTCCCTCGAAAAAGCGCTTAAGCCGCTGGGCCGCGAACCGCACTCGGTGATTGGCTCCTCCTGCATTGGCGCCTCGGTGGTCGGCGGGATCTGCAATAACTCCGGCGGCTCGCTGGTGCAGCGCGGCCCGGCGTATACCGAGATGTCGCTGTTTGCCCGTATTGACGAAAACGGCAAGCTGACGCTGGTGAACCATCTGGGAATCGATCTCGGCGTGACGCCAGAACAGATCCTCAGCAAGCTTGACGACGATCGCGTGAAGGACGAAGACGTGCAGCACGACGGCCGTCATGCGCACGATCACGACTACGTGACCCGCGTCCGGGATATCGACGCCGATACGCCGGCGCGCTACAACGCCGACCCGGACCGCCTGTTTGAATCCTCCGGCTGCGCCGGGAAGCTTGCCGTTTTTGCTGTGCGTCTGGATACCTTCCCGGCAGAGAAAAAGCAGCAGGTATTTTACATCGGTACCAATCAGCCTGAGGTTCTGACGGAAATCCGCCGTCATATTCTGGGCGAATTCAGCAATCTTCCGGTGGCGGGCGAGTACATGCACCGGGACATTTACGACATCGCCGAACGTTACGGCAAAGATACCTTCCTGATGATCGACAAGCTCGGCACCGACAAAATGCCGTTCTTCTTCACCATGAAGGGCCGCACCGATGCGATGCTGGAGAAAGTGTCGCTGTTTAAACCCCACTTCACCGACCGCTTTATGCAGAAGCTGGGCAACGTTTTCCCGGCGCATTTACCGGAGAGAATGAAAACCTGGCGCGACAAGTACGAACATCACCTGCTGCTGAAAATGGCCGGGGACGGGATTGCCGAAGCGCAGTCCTGGCTGACCGAATACTTCAAAACCGCCGAAGGGGATTTCTTTGCCTGTACGCCTGAAGAGGGCAGCAAAGCCTTCCTGCACCGTTTTGCCGCCGCAGGCGCAGCCATCCGTTACCAGGCGGTGCATTCCGAAGAAGTGGAAGATATTCTGGCGCTGGATATCGCCCTGCGACGTAACGACACCGACTGGTTCGAGCATCTCCCGCCGGAAATCGACAGCAAGCTGGTGCACAAGCTCTATTACGGCCACTTTATGTGTTATGTCTTCCATCAGGATTACATTGTCAAAAAAGGGGTCGACGCACACGAACTGAAGGAGCAGATGCTCGCCCTTCTGCGTGAACGCGGCGCACAATATCCTGCGGAACATAACGTCGGACATCTTTATGAAGCCCCTGACGCACTTAAGCAGTTTTATCGCGAGAATGACCCTACAAACAGCATGAATCCCGGCATTGGTAAAACAACGCGGAAGAAATACTGGAAAGAGAGCGCAGACGCGGAGCAGCGCATAACGCAAACGTCTGATTAATTCCTACAGCCAAATTTGAGAGATTGTTAAGCGCTCCTTAATCGTAATAGAGTAACTGCTTATCGCCGGAGAAACGTTTCTCCGGCTTTCTATAACGAGGAGCAGGCACATCATGTCGGCTGTTGATGTTTTATCCGAGACCGAACTGGAAGTGCGCGACGCCCTTCCCGATGATGTGCATGCTATTGCCGCCATCTATGCCTGGCATGTGCTTCACGGGCGCGCGTCGTTTGAAGAAGTCCCCCCCACCATCGACGAAATGCGACATCGTATGAAAAGCGTGGCTGAGCACGGTTTACCGTGGCTTATCGCGCTGTATCGCGGCATCGTGGTGGGCTACTGCTACGCCACGCCTTACCGTCCGCGACACGCCTACCGCTATACCCTGGAAGAGTCGATTTACGTTGATGCCAGCATCACCGGGCGCGGTTTTGGCTCGGCACTGATGGATGCGTTGATTGAACGCTGCGAGCAAGGGCCGTGGCGGCAGATGATTGCCGTGGTGGGAGATGGCAATAATAATGCCGGCTCGTTGCGGCTGCATAAAAAGCACGGCTTCGAGATTGTCGGTCAGCTGCGCAGCGTGGGGTATAAGAAAGGCGACTGGCGGGATACGGTGATTATGCAGCGCCCGCTCAACGATGGTGACTGGACGCTGCCGGAATAAACGCAAAACGGTAACCTGGGTTACCGTTTTTAGTGTTTTCTCCCTCTCCGACAGGGAGAGGGTCGGGGTGAGGGCATCTGCGGGCAGAGGGAAATTAATCGTTCTGCGCCGTCGCCATCTGCTCGGCTTTCTGCTTTTTATACGTCAATGCCGCGGCCGGTACAGGCTGCACTTTTCCGGTTTCAATCCAGGTGCGCAGGCGGCTCGCGTCCGCGAAGTGGGTATATTTGCCGAAGGCATCCATCACCACCAGCGCCACTGGCTTACCGTTAAACACGGTGCGCATCACCAGACAGTGTCCTGCCGCGTTGGTAAAGCCGGTTTTCGTTAGCTGAATATTCCAGTTATCGCGATAAACCAGATGGTTAGTGTTGCGGAACGGCAGCGTATAGGCCGGGTTCGCAAAGGTCGCCATCTCTTCACGGGTGGTACTGAGCTGACCAATCAGCGGATACTGTTTGCTGGCAATCAGCAGTTTCGTCAGATCGCGCGCCGTGGAGACGTTGTTGATCGACAGCCCCGTCGGTTCAACGTAGTGCGTATTATTCATCCCCAGCGCTTTGGCTTTTGCGTTCATCGCGCGGATAAAGGCGTCGTAGCCGCCCGGATAGTGGTGCGCCAGGCTCGCCGCCGCGCGGTTTTCAGACGACATCAGCGCCAGCAGCAGCATATTTTTACGGCTGATTTCACTGTTCAGCCGCACGCGGGAGTAGATCCCTTTCATCTCCGGCGTGTGGCTGATATCTACTTTTAGCTTTTCGTCCAGCGGCAGATGTGCATCAAGCACCACCATCGCGGTCATTAATTTGGTAATCGAGGCGATCGGGCGCACCAGGTCCGGATGGCTGGCGTAAATCACCTTATTGGTGTTGAGATCGACAATCATCGCGCTGCCGGACGCAATTTGCGGTTGAGCAGCGGCGGCGCTCACCGCGGGCGTTTTGGCGACGGCCGGCACGGCAGCGGACGCGCCCAGCAGCAGCGCCAGGCTAAGTAAAGAGACTCGGAATTTCTGCATGGTGAGACTTCTGATAATTATTCACGCACGTCATGACGTACACCGCCTGTATCAACGGATAAACACAGGCTGGCTTCGGCATCATAGCGGTCACAGAGCGTTGTCGCTAGCGGATAATCGTGAACAGATGCTGCATTGCTGGCATTTACGCCAGCAATGCAGTGAACTCAGAAGAGACGGTATCCATAACCCCAAAGAATAACCGTCAGCGCCAGTAGCGCCTCCAGCACCAGCACCCCAATGGCGAGTGTTGAACTGGAAAAACTCAGGCCTTCTTCTTTATTGATATTCAGGAAGGTTGGAACCCCCAGATACAGCAGATACCCGGTGTAAAAGAGGGCAATGGTACCGATCAGCGCGCACAGCCAGACCAGTGGATAGAGCGCAACAATACCGCTTAAGAACAGCGGGGTCGCGACATATCCGGCAAAGACCATACAGTGCGCCAGCGATGGACGCTGCGGATAGTTACGCGCCATCCAGTGTATGACGCGCCCCATAACCGCCACACCCGCCAGCATCAGGCCATAAAAAACGATGGCCAGATAAAGCCCGGTAAACCAGGAAAGCTGAACCACGGTGCCGTCACCGAAGTTCCAGCCGATTTGTGTTGTTCCGATAAAGGCGCATATTACCGGCACCGCAGCCATCAGCAGCACATGGTGCGTGTAATGATGCGAGACCGTTTCGTTCTCACTTTTAATGACATGCATTTCACGATCGGGATGGGAGAAAAGTCCCCAGACATGGTTCATAGCGCCCCCTTGTTGTCGGCCCGTCAGCGATACCTTAAGTATAATGCAGGCTTTAGATTATTTTATGTACAGTGGGAAATTTCCGTTGATTTCCCCGCTGTTGATTCACGGGGTATATGATTAAACGAGGTACGCTGAGGGAGATAACATTTACGTAATGGATATTAACGCACTCATTGAGCAATATGGCTATGCCGCGCTGGTCATCGGCAGCGTGGCAGAAGGTGAAACCATCACGCTGTTAGGGGGCGTCGCCGCGCATCAGGGGTTACTGAAGTTCCCGCTGGTCGTTGCCGCGGTCGCGCTGGGTGGAATGATTGGCGATCAGCTGCTCTACTTTCTGGGGCTGCGATTTGGGCCAACGCTGCTTAAACGCTTCGCAAAGCATCAAAAGAAAATCCGCCGCGCTCAGCGGCTCATTCAACGTCATCCCTATCTGTTCGTCATTGGCACGCGCTTTATGTATGGCTTTCGCATTATCGGGCCGATACTGATTGGTGCCAGTCATCTGCCGCCAAAAATTTTTCTGCCGCTCAATATTTTGGGCGCGGTTGCCTGGGCACTGATCTTTACGACGCTCGGTTACGCAGGGGGCGAAGTGATTGCGCCATGGCTGCATAATCTCGACCAGCACCTGAAGCACTGGGCATGGTTGATTCTGATGGTTGTGGCGGTGATTGGGGTTCGACTGTGGCTGAAGCACCGGGAAAAGACGCGGGATGAGGAGTGAGTGCGGCCTGATGCCCTCACCCTACCCCACAGGGCTGAGGAATCCCCAGTATTTTTTTACCTGAAGCGATGAACGTTGCTTCGCAATATTAATCACTTACAGCGACGCCCTGGTCCGGCTGTAAATCGCCGAAGCGTTTCCGTAAGGCCGGGGCGAGGCGCAGGGATGCGCCGAGAGGGCGTGGCCTGCAGGGATGCAGGCTCATGCCCGACCCGATAGCCTGAAGGAATAAGCTGAGGACAAAATTGCCGGGAGCAATTTTGGACAGCGCCTGCGCTGGCCCGGAAAGGGTGAGCCCCAGGGATGGGGCGAGCAATCCGCGAAGCGGCGATTTACCGCCGGGAGCCCGGGTCGCCAGGGCGGCGGCGATTGAGCCGCCCTGGCACGTTCACAGGTCATGCTGTTACAGAGTAGCAAAGAACATGAAGTGAACGGAATGACCACTACAGCCGTATGTTCCCCCTCACCCCAGCCCTCTCCCTCAAGGGAGAGGGAGAGGGAGAGGGAGAGGGAGAGGGAGAGGGAGAGGGAGAAAGGTTACTACCCCTCCGGCTTAAACTGCGGGTTCGCCAGCATAAAACCCCCGTCGACGATAAACGATTGCCCTGTGGTATAGCTGGCGTCGCTGTCGCAAAGCCATGCCACCAGGCTGGCGATCTCTTTAGTGTGGCCCGGCCTTGCCAGCGGTATTTCCGGCATTGAGCCTTCCTTCACTTCGCTGTCGTCCATGTCATTCATCGGCGTGGCAATGGCACCCGGCGCTACGGCATTTACCAGAATATTGTGCTTAACCAGTTCCATCGCCATGGATTTGGTTAACCCGCCGAGCGCATGTTTTGCCGCCGTGTAGGCGCTCGCCTCCGGCAGCGGCGTGTGCTCATGCACCGAGGTAATGTTCACAATCCGCCCCCCTTCCCCCTGCTTCACCATCTGCCGGGCGGCAATTTGTGAACAGAGAAACGCGCCGTCCACGTCGACGGTGAAAATATTCCGCCAGTCGTCAAACGGCATTTCAAGGAACGGCGCTTTGGTCATCGCACCCGCATTATTGACCAGCACGTCCAGCCGGCCAAAACGCGCAATCAGCGTTTCAATAGCCTCTGCGCCTTCCGGCAGTGTGCTTAAGTCAAGATGGATAGCCTCTGCGCGCTGCCCCTGAGCTTCAACTTCGCGGCAGGTTTCCAGCGCCCCTTTTTCATCCGAATGCCAGGTGACGCCAATATCAAACCCGCGCTCTGCAAGCATCAGCACCGTGGTTTTACCGATCCCGGAATCCGATGCGGTTACAATCGCTACTCTGGTCATACTCACCTCCTGAAAAACTGCAAAGAGGTAAGTATAGATAATGACCTTTTTTAGCCATGATGATAGCCACCGCCCAGCGCCGAGGTCAGCTGCAGCGTGGCGTCGACATACTGCCCCTTTAACAGTAATCCTTCGAGGTGTTCTTTGAGGGCCGGTATTCTGGCTTCACTGACCCGAGAGCCCGCAACGATCCCCGCGCTGAAACGCGCCTGGGCAAGCGCCACAACGCGTGCCGCATCTTTTTCAACCTGCTGCTGGTGGCTGTTCTTCGCCGTCAGCGTTTCGACTTCACTGGCCGTACGTGCCACCTGATTGACGGCTTCGACCACCGCTTTGTTGTAGTTCGCCACCGAGAGATTATTCTGCGCCTGTGCGATATCCAGGCTGGCGTTCAGCCTGCCGCTGTCGAAAATCGGCAGCGTCAGCCCGGCGGTCATGCCCATCTGCTGCGCGGAAGAGCGGAACAGATCGCTCAGGTGCAGGGCATCCTGCTGTAAGAATGCCATCAGGTTCACGTCAGGGTAGAAAGCCGCTCGGGCAGCCTCCACTTCGCTCATAGAGGCTTCGATATACCAGTGCGCCTCCTGAAGATCCGGACGACGTGCCAGCAGTTCATAGCCGAGCGTCGACGGTAACGAGGCTTCCACCGTCGGCAAGGCGTGCCGCGTCAGCGTCACGGAAGAGGCGTTCGTCAGCGCGACCAGGCGCGCCTCAACGGCTTTCATCTTCCCGTTGACTTCTGCCAGCTGCGCTTCGGTTTTGTTGGCGTTGATATCCGTTTCGACGCCCTCAACGGAGGAGGTGATGCCGTGTTGATACAGCTCGCGATCGGCCCCGATAATATTGTCCTGCTCATGTTTGATCTGCGCGAGGACCTCCCCCACGGCGGCCTGCGTTTGCCATTCCCAGTAAAGCCGCGCCACGCTGCTGGCCAGCAGCTGACGCGTCTGCTCCAGCTCCGCTTTTTGCGCATTCACTTTGCCAATCCGGGACTCGACCCGGGCGCGATTTTTTCCCCACAGATCGAGATCCCAGCCTGCGGTCAGGCCAAAGGTGCCGTTGGTGTACCACGGCCCGGTGGTGCCTGCAGCCGGGTCGGTAAAGGCAAACGGTCCCATCAGCCCTTCGGCGGACATTTTCTGACGTTCCGCATCGGCGGAAAAATTAATCTGCGGACCGTCGGCTGCCATTACGGCTTTGGCCTGGGCTTCGGCAAGCGTAATGCGCTGACGGGCAATCTGCATATCCGGCGCATCGCTTAATGCTTTCGCAATAAGCCCGTTAAGTTCGGGATTGTTATACTCTTTCCACCACTCATTTTTCGGCCAGTCGGTATGACGAAGCTGCGTATTCACCGACGCCGCAGCGGTTTGCGTTTTAATGGGAGATACCGTGGCATGTTCAGGCGCACAGGCTGCCAGAATAAAAACGAAGGGAGCACTCAGAGAAAAAATAAGAGAACGTTTCATGACGCCATAAACTCAAAAAATAAAGGCGCACGTTACGCTCAGTGTCGTTCATTTTTTTAGTAACGCGTGGCAATCCGCAAATTGTCATACATCTTAATACACGGAAATTTATTCCTAAAAATAATGATTAAATTTAATACATTCATGCCAACCATAAATACGCTGCTACACTTATTCAGGACATACATGAGCGGGAGAAGGGAATGAAAATATTACTGTGGGTTATTTTGATTATATTTCTGATAGGTCTCTTAGTGGTTACCGGTGTATTCAAGATGATTTTCTGATTCCTTTGCCCGGCGCATCGCCGGGCAACGTCCTCGATATCAGGCTTTCAGCGAAGCACCTTTCGTAGCAATAACCTCTTTATACCAGTAGAAGCTCTTTTTGCGGCTGCGCGCCAGCGTGCCTTTTCCGCTGTCATCGCGATCGACGTAAATAAAGCCGTAGCGCTTAGAGAGTTCAGCTTTAGACGCGCTCACCAGATCGATTGGCCCCCAGCTGGTATATCCCATCACCTCAACGCCGTCATCAATTGCCTCACGCACCTGTACCAGATGGTCGTTAAGGTAGCTGATGCGATAGTCATCCTGCACCACGCCGTCCGCGTCCGGTTTATCCTTCGCCCCGAGGCCATTTTCCACGATAAACAACGGCTTCTGATAGCGATCCCAGAGCACGTTTAACAGGGTACGCAGGCCGATGGGGTCAATCTGCCAGCCCCATTCGGAACTGGCCAGATGCGGGTTTGGCACCATGCTCAGGATGTTGCCGCGCGCCTGCTGGTTGAGAGCTTCATCCGCGGTAACGCAGCCCGTCATGTAGTAGCTGAAGGAGATAAAATCGACGGTCGATTTCAGCGCCTCGCGGTCGGCGTCCGTGACCTCAAGCTGAATACCGCGGTCGCGGAAGAAGCGCTGCATATACCCCGGGTAAGCGCCGCGGCACTGCACGTCGCCAAAGAACTGCCAGGTGCGGTTTTCCTGCAGCGTCTTCAGAACATCTTCCGGCTTGCAGGTCAGCGGATACATCAGGCCGCCCAGCAGCATGTTGCCAATTCTGGCATCAGGAACGATCTCGTGGCAGGCCTTCACCGCCAGCGCGCTGGCAACCAGCTGATGGTGGATTGCCTGATACACTTCACCTTTGCTGCTGGTTTCCGGCAGGCCCACGCCGGTCATCGGCGCGTGCAGAGACATATTGATCTCGTTGAAGGTCAGCCAGAGCTTCACCTTCTCTTTGTAGCGCACGAACACGGTACGGGCATAGCGTTCAAAGAAGTCGATAGTCTGGCGGCTGCCCCACCCGCCGTACTGCTTCACCAGCCCCCACGGCATTTCGTAATGCGACAGCGTCACCAGCGGGGTAATGTTGTGCACAGCAAGCTCGTCAAACAGCCGGTCGTAAAACGCCAGCCCCGCCTCGTTAGGCTGCTGCTCATCGCCGTTCGGAAAAATGCGGGTCCAGGCAATGGAGACGCGCAGGCAGCTAAAGCCCATCTCAGCGAACAGTTTGATGTCTTCGGGATAGCGATGATAGAAGTCGATGGCAACATCCTTGATGCCGCTGTCACCCGCCACGCGCTCAACCACCGGGCCAAAGACACCGCGCGGCTGAACGTCTGAGGTGGACAGCCCTTTTCCCTCTTCCAGATACGCGCCCTCTACCTGATTCGCGGCAACCGCGCCGCCCCATAAAAAATCGTCCGGGAAAGTTTTCATCACGTTCTCCTGTTATTGATGGCTTACGCTGAGTAACGGCGCACCGGCACTGACGGACGTTGCCGCCACGGTCACCACGTCGCGATACTCATCGCTGTTACTGATAATAATCGGGGTCGCCAGGTCGAATCCGGCATCGATAATCGCCTGTCGGTCAAACTCCAGCAGTAGATCGCCGGGCTGTACTTTGTCACCCACCTTCACGTGGGCGGTAAACGGCCTGCCGTCGAGCTTCACGGTGTCGATACCCACGTGGATTAACACTTCAATCCCGCTGTCGCTAAGCAGGCCGATGGCGTGTTTGGTCTGGAAAAGAGAGGCCACCACGCCGGCAAACGGGGCAACCACTTTGTTATCGGAGGGAATAATCGCGGCACCGCTGCCCAGCAGGCCGCTGGCAAAGGTGGTATCCGGCACCTGGTCGAGCGCCAGAACGGTGCCGGTCATCGGTGCCAGCACATCGTTTTCACCCACGGAGACCGCCCCTTCTGTCGCGGTGTTTCCTGGCATACCGGCGACCAGCGTCAGGCCGCAGCTCAGCACCAGCGCCACCGCGGTGCCGATCACGCCTCCCCACAGCGTGGCGTTTACCCCACCAGGCGGAATCATCTGGGCGATGGTAAAGATATTGGCGAAGCCGAAGGAGTACACGTGAGTGTCGCTGAAGCCGACAATCGCCCCGCCGATAGCCCCCGCCACGCAGCCGAAAATAAACGGACGGCGCAGCGGCAGGTTTACGCCATACACTGCGGGTTCGGTGATACCGAAAATACCTGCCGTCACGGATGAGCCGGCCAGCATTTTCTGACGCGCATCGCGGGTGCGCAGGAAAATACCCAGCGCCGCCCCCACCTGACCAAACACCGCGGGCAAGAGCATGGGCAGCATGGAGTCATGCCCCAGCACCGCCAGGTTGTTAATCATCAGCGGCACCAGCCCCCAGTGCAGGCCAAAAATAACGCAGACCTGCCATAGCGCGCCCATCGCCGCACCCGCCAGCCACGGCGCCAGAACGTAAATACTCTGATAGCCGTTCGCCAGCAGCTGGCTCAGCCAGGTCGCCAGCGGCCCGATAACGAGGAAAGTCAGCGGCACGGTCACGCCCAGACAGATCAGCGGCGCGAAGAAGTTTTTCATCGAGGAAGGCAGCAGCCTGGTGCTCTGTTTTTCAAGCCAGCAGCTCACCCACGCGGCGAGAATAATCGGGATCACCGACGAGCTATAGTTGAACCAGGTGACAGGGATGCCCAAAAAGGCGTCCGACACCGCGCCCGGCTGCTGGCTGGCGTTAAACGCCGCAATCATTACCGGATGGGTGAGCGCCCCACCGATCACCATGGTAATAAACGGGTTGCCGCCGAATTTTTTCCCGGCGGTATAGCCCAGCACCATCGGGAAGAAGAAGAACAGCGCGTCGCTGGCGGCAAACCAGATTTTATACGTGCCGCTCCCGGTCGTGAGCCAGCCGCATACCACGGCCAGCGCCAGCAGCCCTTTCAGAATACCGGACGCGGCCAGAATACCGATAAACGGGGTGAAGATCCCGGAGACGATGTCGATCAGGCGGCCCAGCAGGTTCCCCTTTTCACCCTTCTCTTCCACAACAGGGGCGTCATCCGTAAGGCCTGCTTCATTACGGACAGCCTGCCAGACGTCGTGAACGTGGTTGCCAATCACCACCTGAAACTGGCCGCCGCTTTCGACCACCATGATTACGCCCGGATTTTTCTTGAGCCCTTCCGCATCCGCCCGTTGATTCTCTTTCAGTTTGAAGCGAAGCCGGGTCGCGCAGTGCACAAGACTGACGATGTTCTCTTTTCCGCCAACGTGGCCGAGAATATCCTTCGCTAAAGCCTGGTATTCCATCTCGATTTCCTTACATCCGATGCCCGCAGGCACCTGTTGACTGAGTACAAAAAATAAAAAAACCCGAGAACGGCCTTCTGACGAAGGCCGCGCTCAGGTTTTGCCTGCGTAGTGCAGTAACAATCCTGTTTGAGGCTTAACGCCCCTCTTTTCTCACCCGCTCGATATGAATGGCGAGGAACATAATTTCTTCGGTCGTCAGCTCACGCTGATAGCTTTTGTTCAGGTGCTGGGCGATTTTCTCGGCGCATTTCCACGCTTTCGCGTAGTTGTCTTTTACTGCCGTATGCAGCGAGACATCGTCATCTTCCACCACGGTGCGGGTGAGCATCCGCTGGGCAAAAAACTTCAGGTGGGTGACAAAACGCTGATAGCTGAGCGACTCTTCGTCATACTCAAGCTGCAGCTGATACTTCACCAGCTGGAGGATCTCCTGCATCACCCGCGTCACGTGCATCACCTCCGGCATTTCGCTGTTCAGCTGCGCGGTGACCAGATGCAGCGCGATAAAACCGGCCTCATCCTCCTCCAGTTCGACGTTCAGGCGTCTGGCGATAATGGCCCGCGCCTCCTGCCCTAACTCGAACTCCTTCGGATACAGCCGTTTGATATCCCACAGCAGCACGTTTTTGATGGCCAGCCCGTTCTTCTGCCGCTCAATAGCAAAGTAGCAGTGATCGGTGAGGGTGATATACAAGCTCTCCTGAAGCTTGCCCAGCCGCTGCGTCGCCAGCCCGATGATGCGATCGCAGGTGGTCATCACCTCCAGCGGAATTTGACTCAGCAGCTCTCCGAGCCGACGCACCAGTTCATCGCTTTGTAATGCAAACACCTTTTCAACCAACGCGGTATCCAGCGCTTCACCGACGCGCTTCTGAAAGGCCAGCCCACGGCCCATCACCACCTGTTCGCGCCCGCGCTCATCCTGAACAACCACCACGTTATTATTGAGTATCTTGGCGATTTTCATCGGAACCCCAGAAACAAAAAAACCTGACCTCCGGCAGATGCCAGAAAATCAGGTTTTGCCTGCATAAGCAGTAACAATCCAGTTCTGGCACTCTATCAGTTTCATTCGTAGCCTCAATGCGTCACGCGTCAGAAACGTGACGCGGATCGAACTTGCTACGGTGATATCAGAAGGTCACCACCGTTTTCAGCTCGGTGACCCAGGCATCCTGGGTGCGGCTGACCCCGCCGGGATGATGCCAGTACTGAATGCCCGGCTGCAGCTCGAGCCATGACGCCGGACGAAAACGGTAGTAAAACTCGCCGTTCAGGGAATGGCCCGGCACCGGGTGATACGCCGGATTGTCATAATCGCTTACGCCGCTCAGGTTGTTCAGGTAACGCTGGTTGCGGGCGTACTGGCTGCTCATATCAATCCAGGTTAAGCCAAAGCCAATCCAGTCTTCCGGTCGCGCATCAAACAGCCCGCGGTAGCGCAGCGAGGCGGCGTATACCTGGTGCATGTAGTTACTGCTCTGCTCCGCAAGGCTCATGCTGAACGAGGTACTCAACCCGCGATTCGGATCGTCCTGATGCTGCGTTAGCTGCTGGTTCAGTCCGGCGTACATAAACCAGGTCCGGCTGTGCGTATCGAATCCGTCCGGGTCCGTCGCCCCCGCCCCACCCGATTTGCCGCGATAGAGATCGGTTTGCGGCGCGTTGGTAAATACCACGCCCAGGTTGTACGCGCCCGGCAGGCCGTTAATCAGCGGACGCGCTTCGATTTCAACCGGCAGTAAGATCCCTTTGCTGCCCTTCGTCGACCAGCTCCAGGCATGGCTGCGGCTGGCGGCCTGCGGATTCTGCTCCATTACGCCGCCTTTTAAGGTCAGCGTCGGGGTGAGTTTATAGGCAAGCGTGGTGCCCCAGGTGTGTACGTTCCAGTTGTTCCAGGTCAGCGAGTTGGCTGACTTCCCGCCGCACTGGGACAGCAGCTGGAAATCACAGGGGATAATTTGATCGAAGGTTTGCACCTTGTTCATCATCCCGATGCGCCAGGTCAGACGCCGGTCGTCAAAGCTGCGGGCAAAGGTCAGCCAGCCCAGACGGGTAATCGACTGCCCGCCCCAGCTCTCCTGGGTCAGATCGTTGAAGTTGACGCGCGGGTCCTGCACGCGTTTGGTGGTGAGGTCGTCATTGTGGTTGCGGTTGACGATGTTCCCCTCGATACGCGCGTCCGGGATACCGGTCCAGCGCTCCAGATCCTGGTTGAAGGTCAGCGCGAACTGGTCAATATAGGCCACGTGGGAGTCGTGGTTATATCCGCCACCGCCGTTCCAGCCAATTTCATTCAGGTATCCGAGGTTATAGGTAAAACCGTTATCGTTAAGGATTTTACGTATGCCGAGCATTTCGCCCAGCACAGGCTCCGGCGGAGCTTCAAACCCTAATACCGTACCGTTCCAGTCTTGCGCCATCGACAGCGGGGATATCGCCAATAAGGCGAACGCATAGAGTTTATTTTTATATGCCATGATAACAACCTGTGATTGAGTATTGAGTGCGTAACCGGCCGCAGGAAATTTTTCTATTTCCTGTCGATAATTCATTTTTTAAAATCATTAAAAAGCGCTAAGCCAAATGTCTCTCCTGCGTAAACGACAGGAAAAAAAAAACCTAAGCGCTCCACAGCGAAAATGCTGTGAAACGCTTAGGTTTTGCCTGTTAACCAGTAACAATCCTGCGTTGAAAACAGTGGCACCTTAACACCGTCGCGCCACGTTGAAAACCTGAACTGTTTTCTGTTTTAAAAAAGTGTGAGCAATTTAACGCTTATTATTTCGACTGAATTACCCGGGCAATATCAGCCGACGTCTGTAAAGTACGAATCTCCTGAAATAACCCCAGCGCTTCATCATACTCTTTGCGTAAATAACTCAGCCACTGTTTAACACGCGCGACGTGATACAAACCGGTATCGCCCTGCTTTTCCAGACGGCTGTATTTTTGCAGCAGCGTGACGACGTCTGCCCACGGCATTCGCGGCTCGTTATATTTCACCACCCGACTGAGGTTGGGCACATTCAGGGCGCCGCGACCGATCATTACCGCATCGCAGCCGGTGGCCTGCAGACAGGCCTGCGCGCTCTCGTAGTCCCAGATTTCGCCGTTAGCGATCACCGGAATAGAGAGGCGTTTGCGGATCTCGCCGATCGCATGCCAGTTTATGCGCTCGGCTTTGTAGCCGTCTTCTTTGGTGCGGCCATGCACCACCAGCTCGGTGGCTCCGGCCTGCTGCACCGCATCGGCGATTTCAAACTGCCGCGCGTCGCTGTCCCATCCCAGGCGCACCTTAACCGTCACCGGCAAATGTGCGGGCACGGCCTCGCGCATGGCTTTCGCGCCGCGATAAATCAGCTCAGGATCTTTCAGCAAGGTCGCCCCGCCGCCGCTGCCGTTCACCAGCTTCGACGGGCAGCCGCAGTTGAGATCCACTCCGTATGAGCCCAGCTCAACCGCGCGGGCGGCGTTTTCCGCCAGCCATTCGGGGTACTGGCCGAGCAGCTGAATTCGCACCAGCGTGCCGGAAGAGGTCCGGCTCTGGTTGTGCAGCTCGGGGCACAGGCGAAAGAAGGATTTTACCGGCAACAGCATATCGACCACGCGCAGAAATTCCGTCACGCAGAGATCGTAGTCGTTCACCTCGGTCAGAAGCTCGCGCACGAGGGAGTCGAGCACGCCTTCCATTGGGGCCAGTAAAACACGCATAGCAGTACCTGTGAAAAAAGACGCGCTATAGTAGCCGCTCTCTATATCGCTGGGAAGCGCTTCTGTTCGGGGAGAAAGTCAGCCGGCGTTGCCCCGACAATCGCGCGAAACGCCGCCGCAAATGCCGCCTGCCCTGAAAAACCCAGCATCCAGGCCACCTGCTTAACCGGGTATCCGTTGGCGAGCAGGTCCAGCGAGGCACAAATCCTTGCGCGCTGTCGCCAGGCCCGGAAGCTAAAGCCAGTATCTTTGATAAACGCGCGTGAAAACGTGCGTTCAGACATCGCGGCCCGTTCCGCCAGCCTTTCCAGAGAAAGATCCCAGAGATTATTGGCAATGATGTCACAGGCAACGCGATGTAAGCGCTCATCCACGGGCATCGGTAATTCGGCCGAGATTTGCTGAGCTTCACTGAGAATATCGAGCAGCAAAACGGCCATGCTGCGCTGAGTGGCTGGCCGGTATTCCGCGCTGAACAGCCCGGCAATCAGCTCTTTGAACAACGCTGTCGCCATAATGACGTGAACTTCTTCTTTCCGTTTAAAAGATTCGCATTGCGATATCAGCGCAGGGCTAAACCAGACCGCGCGCAGCTCCGTTGCGGATAACACGCTGTAGGTATGCTCCTGAAAGGGAGGGATCCACAGCGCGCGCTGCGGCGGTATGACCCAACGCTTATTGCCGGTTTCGACCAGCATCACCCCTTTGATGGCAAACAAAAGCTGTCCCTGTGAATGCTGGTGAGGCGGATCCACTTCGCCGCGCGTATAGCTAATAGCCCCTCTGGACCATCCGATGTCATCGTCATGAATTGGCGTTTTATCGATAACGGTTGGCATTTCACATTCCTCCCTTCCACTTATGATGCTGCTTGTACACGTAACCGAAGAGAGACGCAATGCACATTCAATTTATCATTCATGAACATTTCGAAGCGCCGGGCGCCTATGAAATCTGGGGGAAAAGCCGCGGCCATACTCTGAGCTACACCAGAGTTTATCAGGGCGATCCTTTACCCGAGGAGCTGGGGAGCACGGACCTGCTTATCATCATGGGAGGCCCGCAGTCCCCCGCTACCACGCCTGAGGAATGCCCCTGGTTCGATGCACAGGCGGAAAAGGCACTCATCAGCCGCGCGATAGAGGCAGGTAAAACGGTGATAGGCGTTTGTCTTGGCTCGCAGCTTATCGGCGAAGCGCTGGGGGCAGCGTTTTGCCATAGCCCGGAAAAAGAGATCGGCAAATTTCCCGTCAGGCTCACCGATGCAGGCAAGGCGAACCCGCTGTTTGCGGATTTTGGCCACGAATTGAACGTCGGTCACTGGCATAACGACATGCCAGGGTTGACGCCGCAGGCTAAAGTGCTGGCTTACAGCGAGGGCTGCCCCCGTCAGATCGTGGAATATGGCGAACAGGTTTACGGTTTTCAGTGCCATATGGAGCTGACGCCGGAGGTTGTAGAGTTGCTGATTGAGCATTCGCAGAATGACCTCCGCCGCGCGGGTGAATTCCGTTTTGTCGAAACGGCGGAAAAACTCCGCTCGCATGATTATCGCGAAATGAACCAGGTGCTGTTTTCTTTTCTCGATAAACTGACCGCCTGACGCTGATGCCTTCTCTGGCGCGTTACTTCGCCAGTGCAATTCCTTTCCTCTAAACTATTGCCTGCACCAGTAAGATGATACCGGACGTTCCATTCCGGAATGTCTGGTATGCTCAAAATTCATGATGTGATCCGTGGCACATTTTTAGGTTTAATTGTATGATGAATGCGTTTCAGCAAGGACTATCACCATGAGCAAAACATTGAACATTATCTGGCAATATCTGCGCGCATTCGTCCTGATTTACGCCTGCCTGTATGCCGGGATTTTCATCGCGTCGCTGCTGCCCATCACCATTCCCGGCAGCATTATCGGCATGCTGATCCTCTTCGTGTTGCTGGCGCTGCAAATCCTGCCCGCAAAATGGGTCAATCCCGGCTGCTTCGTCCTCATTCGCTATATGGCGCTGCTTTTCGTGCCTATCGGCGTCGGGGTCATGCAGTATTTTGATTTGCTCAAGGCCCAGTTCGGCCCGATTGTTGTCTCCTGCGCGGTGAGTACGCTGGTGGTTTTCCTGGTCGTGAGCTGGAGTTCGCATCTGGTGCATGGCGAACGTAACGTGATTGGGGAGAAAACAAAAAAATGATGGCCAATATCTGGTGGTCGCTGCCGCTCACCCTCGCAGTATTCTTCGCCGCACGTAAGCTTGCCGCGCGTTTCAAAATGCCGTTGCTGAACCCGCTGCTGGTGGCAATGGTGGTGATTATTCCGTTCCTGCTGCTCACCGGCATTCCTTACGAACGCTACTTTGCCGGCAGCAAAATTTTAAACGACCTGCTGCAGCCCGCAGTTGTGGCGCTCGCCTTTCCTTTATACGAGCAGCTGCACCAGATCCGCGCCCGCTGGAAATCCATCATTACCATCTGCTTTGTCGGCAGCCTGGTGGCGATGATCACCGGTACGTCGGTGGCGCTGTTGATGGGGGCCTCCCCGCAAATTGCCGCCTCTATTCTGCCTAAATCTGTGACCACGCCTATCGCGATGGCGGTTGGGGGTAGCCTCGGCGGTATTCCAGCAATTAGCGCGATGTGCGTTATTTTCGTCGGTATTCTCGGCGCGGTGTTTGGCCACAGCCTGCTGAACGGTATGCGCATTCATACTAAAGCGGCACGAGGTCTGTCGATGGGGACAGCTTCCCACGCCCTGGGCACTGCCCGCTGCGCGGAGCTGGATTATCAGGAAGGGGCGTTTAGCTCGCTGGCGCTGGTGATCTGCGGAATTATCACCTCCCTGCTGGCCCCGTTCATTTTCCCGCTGATTCTGGCGGTGATGGGCTAAAATTTGCGATGCGTCGCGCAAATTTCATTTTGCTTTCATAAGTTGCATACATAATGAGAAGTGGATCACATATAAAGCCCTGACGGCTCCGTAAACTACCGATCCATTAACCTTTATGAGGCAAACGCCATGCACCCACGTTTTCAAGCTGCTTTCGCCCAGCTTGCAGAGAATTTGCAGTCAGCCCTGGCTCCCGTTCTGGCAGATGCACACTTCCCCGCCCTGCTGAACGCGGAGCAGGTCACGATGCTGAAACAGGCAACGGGACTGGACGAAGACGCGCTGGCTTTCGCACTGCTTCCTCTGGCTGCCGCCTGCGCGCGGGCCGATCTCTCCCATTTTAACGTCGGGGCCATTGCGCGCGGCGTCAGCGGAACCTGGTACTTCGGTGGCAATATGGAGTTCCTGGGCGCGACCATGCAGCAAACGGTTCACGCCGAGCAGAGCGCCATCAGCCACGCCTGGCTGCGCGGTGAAAAAGGCCTGAGCGCCATTACCGTTAACTACACTCCGTGCGGCCACTGCCGTCAGTTTATGAACGAGCTGAACAGCGGGCTGCAGCTGCGCATCAACCTGCCGGGTCGCGCGCCGCACACGCTGGGCGATTATCTGCCTGACGCATTTGGTCCGAAAGATCTGGAGATCAAAACGCTGCTGATGGACGATCAGGACCACGGTTACGCCCTGTCCGGCGATGACCTGAGCCAGGCGGCGATTACCGCCGCCAACAAGAGCCACACGCCGTACAGCAAGTCTCCGAGCGGCGTGGCGCTGCAGTGCCGTGATGGCCGAATCTTCACCGGCAGCTATGCGGAAAACGCCGCGTTTAACCCAACGCTGCCGCCGCTGCAGGGCGCACTCAACCTGCTGAGCCTGAACGGCTATGATTATCCGGACATTCAGCGCGCCATTCTGGCTGAAATTGCCGATGCACCGCTGATCCAGTGGGATGCCACCGCCGCAACGCTCAAAGCGCTGGGCTGTACGACGATTGACCGCGTACTGCTGGCGTAATCCTTCCGGCGGGCAAAAATGCCCGCCCGTTTGCTGAAAAACCCCTCAGTTGAGTCGCTGTTTCTTGCGCTAACCAGGCGGGTAAAGTAGCCTGAATTAAATTTCACCTTCGGTACGAGCCATCTGCATGTTAAAGCGCGTTTTTTACAGCCTGTCTGTCCTGGTCGGCATACTGCTGTTGATCGTGCTGGGCCTCGACCGCTGGATGAGCTGGAAAACCGCCCCCTACATCTTTGATGACCTGCAGGACCTGCCGTATCGTCAGGTTGGCGTGGTGCTCGGCACCGCCAAGTATTACCGCACCGGCGTCATCAACCAGTATTACCGTTACCGCATTCAGGGCGCGCTGAACGCCTACAACAGCGGCAAGGTGAACTACCTGCTGCTGAGCGGCGATAACGCCCTGCAAAGCTACAATGAACCGGTGACGATGCGTAAGGACCTGATTGCCGCGGGCGTGGATCCGGCCGATATCGTGCTCGACTACGCCGGGTTCCGCACCCTGGACTCCATCGTGCGCACGCGCAAAGTCTTCGACACCAACGACTTCATCATCATCACCCAGCGCTTCCACTGCGAGCGCGCGCTGTTTATCGCCCTGCATATGGGCATTCAGGCGCAGTGCTACGCGGTGCCGTCGCCAAAAGATATGCTGAGCGTGCGCGTGCGCGAGTTCGGCGCCCGCTTTGGTGCCCTGGCCGATCTGTATATCTTTAAGCGCGAACCGCGCTTTTTAGGCCCGCTGGTGCCGATTCCGGCGATGCACGAAGTGCCGGAAGACGCGCAGGGGTACCCGGCCGTCACGCCCGAGCAACTGCCGGATATGCAGAAAAAAGAGAAATAGCGGGACCACCTTTATACTTTCTTTACGGCCGGCCTGACGCTTTTTATCTCCCCTTTACGTCTGCTCTTTTAAGCTGAGTTCACTGCCGCTACGGCTTCATTGAAGAATGACTATGAACTCGATAATGAATGCGTTTTTCCTCAAAAGTCTCCGCCCCTACTTTAACTCTCCCGGTTTATCACTCCCTGGCGCACTTAATTCTGGTCTCTGGCTGGATGAAAAAATTGACGCCCTGCAGCACAACGTTGCCGTGGAAGTGGCCGATTACCTGGAACGTTACCCGCAAACGAAACATGTTGACGTTTACCTGAACGATATCAACGGCACGATGCGCGGCAAGCGCCTCTCGGTAGAGAGCATGCTGAATCTGGAAAAAGGCTGTTATTTTCCGCTTTCCGTCTACTCAATGGACCAGAAGGGAAAAATCGCCGCCTCGCTTTATGATGAACCCGACCGGCTGTGCGTCCCGGTCGCCGGCTCTTTGCGCCCCTGTCCGCAGGATCCAGAGCACACGGCGCAGATCCTGCTGACGATGAAAGACAGCGACGGTAACCCCTGCCCGCTTGAACCGCGCGCGATACTGCAGAACGTCGTGGCCCGCTTCCACCAGCACGGCCTTTTCCCGGTCATTGCCCCGGAAATCGAGTTCTATCTGACGGGACAGGGCGAACGCGATCCGCAAAATCAGGGCTGTTTTCACCTGGATACCTCGTCGGCGCATGCGGCGCTGTTTGACGAGCTGGAACAGCTGGCCCACCTGCAGCGCATCCCGCTGTCAGGGGTCGTGGCGGAAGCCGAGTCCGGACAGTACGAATTAAACCTGAAGCACAGCCATCGCGTCGTTGAGGTCTGCGATAACGTGCTGGCGCTTCGTCGCCTGACCCGTTACGTTGCTGAAAAGCACGGTCTGCAGGCCAACTTTATGGCTAAGCCTTTCAGCCAGCTTGCCGGCAGCGGCCTGCACTTCCATTTCAGCCTGAACAATCGTCACGGCGAAAACGTCTTTGCTTCCCCGGTGAACGCGCTTAACAGCATGATACGTTTGTGCGTCGCGGGCCAGCTGGCGCTGATGCCCGCCTCCGTCGCCATTCTTGCGCCAGGCGTCAACGCGTTTCGTCGCCTGCGTAAAAGCCTGACGGAACCCGTCTTTAACTCCTGGGGCTATAACACCCGCTCCGCCGCCCTGCGTATTCCCTGCTCGGATGAGAGTAACCGTCGTATCGAGTACCGGCTGGCCGGGGCCGATGCGAATCCGTATCTGGTGGCGGCCACTATCCTGACCGGCATGCTGTACGGGCTGGAACATATCGACGAGGGGGATCTCCCTGAACCGCAGCACGACCAACCGGAACTGCCGCTGTTCCAGCAGGAGGCGATTGAGGCCTTTGCCCGCTGTCAGTATCTCACCGACAGCCTGGGCGATGCCTTTTCCGAACAGTGGGTCGCCTGCAAGCTCTCTGAACTCGACTGGTTTGAGCGCATTGTGACCCGAGAGGAATCCCATCTGGCATAGAGCATAAAAAAAGCCCGCTCGGTGAGCGGGCCGGGTATGGAGAGAGACGATTACTTCTTACGGGCGTACTTCAGTGAATCCAGCGCAACCGCGAAGATAATGATGGCGCCCTTGATGATGTACTGCCAGTACGGGTTCACGCCGATATAGGTCAACCCGTAGTTGATGACGGTGAAAATGATCACACCGGTCACCACGCCCAGTACCGTACCCACACCGCCGCTGAAGGAGACGCCGCCCACCACGCAGGCTGCGATCGCATCCAGCTCATACATGAAGCCGAGGTTGTTGGTTGCAGAGCCGATACGGCCCGCTTCCAGCATCCCACCGAAGGCGTAGAACACGCCGGACAGGGCATAGATGATGAGCAGGTTCAGAGCTACGTTAACGCCGGAGACTTTCGCCGCTTCCGGGTTACCGCCGATGGCGAAGATGTTTTTGCCGAAGCGCGTTTTGTTCCACAAGATCCAGACGAAGGCCACCGCAATCAGCGCATAGAAGGTGATGTACGACAGGCGGAAGCTGCCAAGCGCAATAAACCCTTGCGTAAAGGTCGAGAAGCCGCTGTCAAAGCCCGAGATTGGCGAAGCGCCGACGAAGTCGTAGTACAGGGAGTTGATACCGTAAACGATGATCATCGTACCCAGGGTGGTGATAAACGGCGTCACGTTCAGGTAGGCGATGATAATTCCGTTGATCAGACCAATCACCGCACCGATGGCGCAGACAATCAGGATCACCACGAAAATCGGCATGGTGGCCATTTCCGGGAAGACCTTGTTAGCGTTTTCCATCGACTGCAGCAGAGTTGCCGCGATAACCGCCGCCAGACCCACCTGGCGACCGGCAGAAAGGTCCGTCCCCTGGGTCACGATCAGGCCCGCCACGCCCAGCGCAATGATAATACGCACGGAGGACTGGGTCAGAATGTTACTCAGGTTCAGCAGGCTTAAGAACGTAGGGTCCTGGAAAATGATGATTGCCAGCAAGACTAAAAGAACAACGTAAATACCGCCTTCTTTCAGGTAAGTGAGAAAACTTTTTTTATTTAACGCACTCATGAGGAGCCCCTGATCTTAAAGGTGCAAAGACGCAAGACGCAAAATTTCGTTTTGCGTTGTCGTTTTGGTGTCAACAATACCGGCGACGAGACCATTGCTCATAACCAGAATACGGTCCGTGATCCCTAACAATTCCGGCATTTCGGAAGAAATAATAATGATCCCTTTATTCTTTTTCGCCAGCTCGGCAATCAGCTGATAAATTTCAAACTTCGCGCCGACGTCAATACCGCGGGTAGGTTCATCCAGCATCAGAATTTCTGGCTGGGTTAATAACCAACGGCCGATAATCACTTTCTGCTGGTTACCGCCTGACAGCGAACCAATTTGGGTGCGATGGCCTGGCGTTTTCACGCGCATGGAGTCAATCACCCATTGGGTATCGCTCTTCATGCGGGAGTTATCCAGCAGCCCGACTTTGTTTTTGTAATTGCGAATGTTAGAAATTAACGAGTTAAAGTTAATATCCAGATAAGCATAAATACCGGTCGAACGACGCTCTTCCGTCACCAGCGCGAAACCATTATTAATAGCTTCGTTGGCGTTGTGGTTGTTAATTTTCTTACCGTGCAGCGTAATGGTGCCTTGAGCTTTCTCACGGATACCAAACAGGGTTTCGACGATATCGGTACGTTTTGCCCCGACCAGGCCGGCAATCCCCAGGATTTCACCTTTATGCAGGTCGAAGGAGACATCGCGTATAGACGGCTGACGTAACGAGGTCAGGTTGCGCACTTCCAGAATCACTTCACCCGGCTTGTTTTCTTTGTCAGGGAAGCGCTGGTTCAGGGAACGGCCGACCATCATGGCGATGATCTTGTCCATGTCCAGCCCTTCCAGCGGCTGCGTGGCAATCCACTGACCGTCGCGCAGGATGGTGATCTCATCGCACAGCTGGAAGATCTCTTCCATTTTGTGTGAGATGTACACAATGCCGCAGCCGCGATCTTTTAGCTTACGAATAATGGTAAAAAGGTGGTTAACCTCTTTTTCCGTTAATGACGATGTCGGTTCGTCCATGATGACGATTTTCGCATCATAGGAGAACGCTTTGGCGATTTCGATCATCTGCATCTGGGAGACGGATAATGTTCCCACGCGGGCGCGCGGATCGATATCAATATCCAGCTCGTCGAAAATCGCTTTGGTGTCGCGATACATTTTGTCCTGATCGACAAAGACACCTTTGGTTGGATAACGTCCCAACCACATGTTATCCATAACTGAACGCTGCAGCACCAGGTTTAATTCCTGGTGAACCATCGAGATACCGTTTTCCAGTGCTTCTTTCGCTGAATGGAAATCGATCTCTTTCCCCTGAAAAAGAATGCTGCCAGAATCTTTTTGATAGATCCCAAAAAGACATTTTAATAATGTTGATTTACCCGCACCGTTCTCCCCCATTAAGGCATGAATAGAGTGAGGACGAACTTTTAAATTAACATTATCGAGTGCCTTAACGCCGGGAAATGACTTGTTGATACCGCTCATTTCCAACAGGTATTCACCGGATGACTGAGTTGTTGTGCTGACCATAATTATACCTTGTTGGCCTCGCATATCGCGTTATAAAAGGGCGCAACGAATTGCGCCCAGTGGAGACAGTACCGCTAACTTATTTACCGATAAACTCAGCCAGGTTGGACTGGTCTACGCCCACGTAAGGTACGCGAACGATTTTGTTGTCAATTTTCCAGTTGGTGCCATCTGCCGCGCCTTTGCCATCGGCGAGGTTTTTCGCCAGATCGAAGGTGGCTTTCGCCTGGTTGTTGGCATCGTTCAGCACGGTACCGGCCATCGCACCGGATTTAACCAGCGCCAGCGCTTCTGGCAGTGCATCCACGCCGAATACCGGGATTGAGGATTTGTTGTGTGCTTTCAGCGCTTCTACCGCACCCATTGCCATCGCATCGTTGTTGGCGATAACGACTTCGATTTTGTTGGCATTAGGGCCGGACAGCCATGCGTCCATCTTATCTTTCGCCTGAGCGGTATCCCACATCGCGGTATCTAACGCCAGCTGCTGGGTTTTCAGGCCCTTGTCGTTCAGCTCTTTAATAACGTAGGTAGTACGCGCTTCAGCATCCGGGTGGCCTGGCTCGCCTTTCAGCAGCACGAACTGAATCTGACCGTCTTTATTCAGGTCCCAGTTCGGGTTCGCCGCCCAGTGTTTCGCGATCAAATCGCCCTGAATAATACCGGACTCTTTGGAGTCAGTACCGACGTAATACGCTTTGTCGTAGCTATCCAGCGCCTTACGGGAAGGTTCTTTGTTGAAGAAGACGATCGGCACGTTCTGACCGCGCGCTTTTTCAATGACCGTGCCTGCTGCAGCCGGGTCAACCAGGTTGATGGCCAGGGCTTTCACGCCTTTCGCCAGCAGAACGTCGATCTGGTCGTTCTGTTTGGACTGGTCATTCTGGGAGTCGTTCATCAGCAGCTGAACGTCTGGCGCTGCTTTCGCATCTTTCTCAATCGCTTTACGCACAACAGACATGAAGTTGTCGTCGTATTTATAGATGGTCACACCAATACGGGTATCCGCAGCGTGCGCTGCTGCACCAAAAAGCATGCTTGCCATTACAGCAGACAGGGTCAACACCTTCTTATTCATGGTATCTCCGGTTTTTTATGCAGGGTAGTTCTTGTGAATAACGATCGGCGGGCAGGTGTTAATAAAACGTTACTGACAGCCGAAGTTCACTTATAAAATTTCTATCTTCCGTGTTCGGTAACGCTCCAGAAATGCGTTTTATTCGTTGTTTGCGGCACATTGGCTATAGTGAAAGTGAATAATCACTGTTACATAGCGTTTCAGCCCCTAAAACGCTGACATCATAGTCAGCGCCTTGTTAAGATACTGTGAATTTACTCACAGATTGAAAACGGTTACATCACCTGAACTAATCAGTTAGTGATCGGAACCACAATTTGCCGGGCCGCGACGGAGTGGCGACGTACTAAAGTCGGCATGAAACAGTGCGTTGCGCCCGGATCCAGCAGCCCTGCCGCTCCCTGTAATGCCAGCTCAGTCGCCAGTTTCGCCATAGAGGCAATGGGGTAGCGCACCGTTGTCAGCTGCGGGTCGGTGTAACGGGCAATCGGGATATCATCAAAACCAATGAGTGATAAATGCTGTGGCACCGCAATGCCGTTATCCTTCAGCGCCGTCAGGGCGCCAGCCGCCATGCTGTCGTTATAGGCAAACACCGCAGACAGCTGCAGATTGCGGCCCAGCAGCTCCACCATCGCCGCTTCACCGCCCTGCATGTCCGGCGTGCCGGTCCCCACCCAGCTTTCGGATGGCGTAATGCCGTGCTCTTTCAGGGCATTTTGCCAGCCTTCGTGCCGCAGTTCGTCATCTTCAATCTGATGGCTGGAGGCCAGATAACCGATCCGCTGATGCCCGTTGTTGATGAGCATTTTCGTGGCCATCATGGCGCCGCTGACGTTATCGAGCCCGACGCAGCGGTGAGCATAGCCGGGGACGATGCGGTTGATCAGCACCATGCCCGGGATCTGCTCCATTAATCCGGTTAGCTCTTCATCGCTCAAGGCTTTTGAATGGACAATCAGGGCGTTACAGCGCTGACGGATCAGCACTTCAATGGCATGACGCTCTTTTTCCGCCTCATGATAGCTGTTGCCGATCAGGACATATTTCTGATGCTGCTGTGCCACCATGTCGACCGCTTTCACCAGCGCGCCGAAAAAGGCATCCGAGACATCCATCACCACCACGCCGATGGTGTCACTGACCTGCGTCGCAAGCGCCTGGGCATTGGCATTTGGCCGGTACCCGAGCTGGGTCACGGCTTTCATTACGGTTTCTCGGGTTTCAGGGCTGACCAGCGCGCTATTGTTCAGAACGCGTGAGACGGTAGCCACAGAAACGCCCGCCTGACGGGCGACGTCACGAATGGTGATCATATTCACCATCCTTCAAAGGATTGCAGCAACTCACAGACACCCCCTGTGTTTAGCAAGGTGGCTATTTTGGCAGCGAGAGAAAGGGGACTACGTGAAGAAGCTCACAGTCATGAAAACGCTTACATCCGTTTTGTTAATGATTGTGATCCAGATCGTTATCTGGATGTGTTTTTCAATGATACCCCTGAAGCATATGCGGTTAACTGACGCCACACCCGCTCCAGCGGTCCCTGGCGGAAATAGCGTAGCCAGAGAACAGAAAACGCCAGGTTTACCACCCAGACCGGAATAACAAACGCCAGCAGCGTAAGGCGGTCGAATTTCATAAACAGGCCAAAACGATAGAAAAGCGTGGTACATATGAGCGTTTGCAGGAGGTAATTGCTCAACGCCATTCGGCCCACGCAGGCGATAGCGCTGACAATCCGCAGGCGGGAAAGCGTTGGCCAGAAGCCATAGATCAGCGCCGCGTAGCCGATGGTCTGGAACGGCGCGCTCAGTTCACGCGGCACCTGGAGCAGAAACGCGCACCAGCGGTAATCCCAGTGAATATGCCACTGCACAATCACCGCCGGGAGGTTAATCAGCACGCCGAGCAGCACCAGACCGGCGCCGGTACGACGATAGTGACGCAGGCTGAATTCTCCTTTCAGCCAGCCGGTGCGCATCAATGACGCGCCCATCAGCATCATGCCCGCCAGCTGCCAGCCGTATTGCGCGCCCAGCGCAAGGAGGTTGTCCCCCAGCATATCCGCACGGTTGCTTATCGCTTCCGTACCGCCTTTCAGCTTCCAGAACTGTTCGTACTGCAGGTTAGCGGCATCCGGGATCCATGAACGGTTTGTCGCCTCGCCGGAGATCATCCCCAGCAATAGCAGGACGCCAAGCCCCATCACATACAGCATCACGCCGGTGTTAAACAGGCTTTTTACGCTGTGCGCATCGCGAATGAGGCGCCAGCAGATGAGCCCGACTAACCCATACGCGAGAAGAATATCGCCGTCCCAGAAGAACAGGCCGTGGATAAAGCCGAGGATAACCAGCAGCGTCAGGCGCGACTGGATCCAGCGCGTACCGCGTTTGAGGAGAAGCTGCAGGCCTGCGCCAAACAGCAGGGCAAAGAGCGTGAGGAATTTGACCTGCGCAAAGAGATCGAGGATCGCCCACGTCCAGGCATCACTGCGCGTGATGTCGCCATACCACGCAGGATTGAGATAAGCCGCCTTCGGCAAACCGAAGGCGGCGATATTAAGCAGCAGGATACCGAGAATGGCGACGCCGCGAACAAAATCGAGCGTGACGTTTCGCTCCATGGTCCCTGCCCTGTAAGACTTAGTTGTGATGACGTACGGCGCGCAGGAACTCCTGGCGGGTATTCTGGCTTGACTTAAACAGGCCGCCCAGCGAGGTGGTGGTCGTTGCACTGGTCGCATCACGCACGCCGCGCGCCTTCACGCAGTAGTGAACCGCGTCGATAGAGACGGCCACGTTATTGGTGCCCAGCAGCGTTTGCAGCGCGGTCAGGATCTGCTGCGTCAGACGCTCCTGCACCTGCGGACGCTGGGCAAAGAACTGCACGATGCGGTTGATCTTCGACAGGCCAATCACCGTATCTTTGGGGATATACGCCACGGTCGCTTTACCGTCGATGGTCACGAAATGGTGTTCGCAGGTGCTGGTCAGCGTGATATCACGCACCGTCACCATCTCATCCACTTTCATCTTGTTTTCAATGACGGTGATTTTCGGGAAGTTGGCGTAATCCAGGCCGGAGAAAATTTCGTCGACGTACATTTTCGCGATGCGGTGCGGTGTCTCCATCAGACTGTCGTCACTCAGATCGAGATTCAGCAGCTCCATGATTTCGGTCATATGACCGGCAATCAGACGCTTGCGGGTTTCATTGTCCAAATCCTGTACGGGCGGACGCAGTGGCGTTTCAAGACCGCGCGCAACCAGGGCTTCGTGGACCAGGGCAGCTTCTTTACTGAGTGATGACATTTTGTTCTCCTGCAGGTGTGGCGTCTTTTGCCCTCGTTGTGGCAAAAGTATGCGCTCATTGTGCGTGAGGCGACGCACATAATCCAGTATTCACGACGATAATTATTGCAATTGCTGTTGCCTTTCAGCGTGACGATTCCAGACCAAGGCTCCTCCAACGAACAGCGCCATACCCGCCAGGCCAAGCGCGGGCTCCAGCCGGTGGGTAAACCAGGTTGATAACGCCGAGGTGACGGGGCCAATCAACTGACCAATTGCATACCCGGTGGTGAGGAGGCCTGCCATATAGCGCGTGTGGTTTGGCGCCAGCTCGCGGCCGTATAAAAGAGAGAGCTGCACGGCACACAAAAAGCCGCCGCCCACCAGCAGCCCGCCCGTCAGCAGCCCGCCAATCCCCGGCAGCAGCCAGGCCGCCAGCACGCCCGCCCCCTGTAACCACAGTACGATAGCCAGCCTGCGGTTAGCCGTTGAGGTATGGCGTAAAAGAATACTGAGCGCTATCCCCACCACGGCGGCGATACCAAAAATCGGCCAGACGAACTGCGCAAACAGGCTGCCGGGAAAACGCACCGCCGCCATTTGCGAGAGGAAGGTCGCCGGGAGGATATAGCCAAACCCGGCCAGGCTGTAGCTCCAGACCAGGCGTTTTAAATCCGCCGTCAGCACCAGCGGCTCTGGTGCGGTGCCCGGTCGATGGAGCTGACCGGATCGCGGCAGGTAGCGCGCCACCAGCACAATCAGCACCAGCGCCAGCACGCCGTAGATTTGCCATGCCGCCCCGGCCGACAGGGACTTCGCCTGGATATAGACGGCGAGCAGCCCGCTCAGGGCAATGCCCGCCCCCGGTCCGGCAAATACGGCAGCGCTCAGGCCCGGTTTACCCAACTGCCCAAGCCGTTCGTTAGTCCAGGCGGCAATCAGTACCATCGACCAGCCGCTCATGCAGCCAATCACAAAACGCAGCAGGCCGTGTACGACGGCGTTATCCGCCGCCGCGGAGAGCAGCGTCAGCGCCACCGCGCCGGTGATGCCAAGCCAGAGGCGCGTTTCCACAAAGCGGTGCGCGCGCATGGCATCCCATGCGCCCACCAGATAGCCCAGATAGTTCATCGCCGCGACCAGACCCGCGCTGGTCAGCGTAAGCTGCCCGGCAGCAATCATCAGCGGCACCTGAGGCGTAAAGGCAAAACGTCCTATCCCCATCGCCACCACCAGAACGACAAACCCACTGAGCGCAATACGCAGCGCCATGACCGCTCCAATTGTTAAAGAAAAGTAAATTTATGATGCAGCATCTGGCCGTCAGGCGAAAGTGAAAGTTGCTCACAGGTCAATGAAAAGGCTGTATTATGGTTTTTATGAATACGCATTCTCATTAAGGAGCCCTGCATGGAACTGCTCGAAGAGCACCGTTGTTTTGAAGGTCGACAGCAGCGCTGGCGGCATGACTCCACCGTCCTGAACTGTGCGATGACGTTCAGCATTTTCCTGCCGCCGACGGAAAATCCGCCGGTTCTGTTCTGGCTTTCCGGCCTGACCTGCAACGACGAAAACTTCACCACCAAAGCGGGGGCGCAGCGTATTGCCGCCGAGCTGGGTATTGCGCTGGTGATGCCTGATACCAGCCCGCGCGGCGATGATGTGGCCGACGATGCGGGATACGATCTGGGCAAAGGCGCCGGATTTTATCTCAATGCCACCGAGCAGCCCTGGGCGCGCCACTACCGCATGTATGATTACATTCGTGATGAACTTCCTGCGCTGGTGCAGTCGCAGTTTGCGGTTGGCGAGCGCTGCGCGATCAGCGGCCACTCGATGGGCGGACACGGGGCGCTTATCATGGCGCTGAAAAATCCGGGGAAATACGTCAGCGCGTCGGCCTTTGCGCCGATTGTGAACCCAACGCAGGTGCCGTGGGGGCAGAAAGCCTTCACGAACTATCTGGGTGAAGATGAAGCGAAATGGCTGGAATGGGATAGCAGCGCGCTGATGCTGGCCAGCAGCTCAGCAAATGCGATCCCGATGCTTATCGATCAGGGTGATGCGGATCAGTTCCTCGCCGGTCAACTGCAGCCTGCGGTGCTGGCAGAAGCGGCACGCCAGAAAGACTGGCCGCTGACGCTGCGCATCCAGCCGGGATACGACCACAGCTATTATTTTATCGCGTCCTTTATTGAGGATCATCTCCGCTTCCATGCGGAGCATTTGTTCGGGTAAATGCAGCCGATTGCCGGGTGGCGGCTTCGCCTTACCCGGCCTACATTCGTGGGTTTTGTAGGCCCGGCAAGCGAAGCGCCACCGGGCATCCAGGCTACATCAGAACTTATAATCCACGCCCACAAAGTAGCGACGGCCATCTTCCGTGTAGCTGTAATCGTCACGGCTCAGATCTTTGTCCAGCAGGTTCTGCACGCCCGCGCGTAGCTTAACGGCTTTCGTTACCTGCCACGCGGCGCCGGTATTCCAGATGACATAGCCACCCGGCGTTGGAGCACTGCTGGTCAGCGCGCGTTTCTCACCGGTGTAGTTACCCTGAACATAGAACGACCAGTCCTGCGTTGCCTTCCAGTCAACGGTCCCGTTGGCGGTGTGGAACGGCAGATCGGACAGCGGCTTGTTGCCGCCGTTGCTGATATCACGACCGTCGTTGTAGGTGTAGTTCAGCGTCACCTTCCAGTCTTCAGCAACCGGGAACTTTACCTCTGTTTCCACCCCGCGGATGCGCGCCTTGTTAACGTTGTAGTAGCGGAAAATCGGTTCACCGTCCGCATTCAGGCCAACGTAGTTAGTGTAGCCCTGGGCCTGTTTCGCATTGGCCGTACGGCTGATGCTGATGCGGTCATCGACGTTATTCTGGAAGGTGGTGACGCTGGCCTGCACGCCCTCTAACCAGCCCTCTTCCCCGCTGTAGTAGAGACCGAATTCGAAGCTCTCGCTGGTTTCCGGTTTCAGGTCGGGGTTACCAACAATCTCACAGGCACCGCGGCACGAGCCGGTGACCCAGTCCGGGCTCAGCTGCAGCAGTGACGGCGCTTTAAACGCGGTCGCCCAGCCCCCTTTCACCGTTACGGTATCGGTCGCGTTGTAGACCAGATAGGCGCGCGGGCTCCAGTGGTCGCCGTAGGTATCATGGTCGTCCATACGGATGCCGGTGGTCAGTGCCAGAGGTTCAAAGATACGCCACTCATCTTCAAGGAACAGGGCATACTGGCTTGTCGACGTACTGCTGCTCGAGCCGCCCGTCAGGTTGACAGGGTCCTTCAGCTTATCGTGACGCCATTCGCCGCCGAAGGTCAGCAGCTGGTTGATTTCGCCCAGCGGCAGCACGTATTTCCCGTCCACCGCGTTGCTTTCGGAGGTGATCGGATTGCTGTTGCCCGGGTTCTTGTTATCTACCTTTTCGCCGTAAACCTTCAGCTCGCTGTTGCCGACGCCCCAGCGGCCGTTGTGGCTGAGCGAGTAGTTCTGCCGCTCAAGGCGGTTTTTGTCGAGGGAATCAGAGTCACGATCCTGACGGTCGAAACCGTAGCCCGCCGTAAAGTCATGATTTTCAGACGGCGTCCAGGCGAATTCAACATTCGCATCGCGGCTGGTAAAGCCTTCAATGCGCGGCGTTTCACCGCTCGCCGTGGTAGAGGACTTCTGCTGACCGTCTTTCTCACGCTTCGCGAGGCTACCGTAGGCTTTCAGCCCCAGCAGACCGTCCACCAGCGGACCGCTGGTATAGAACTGACCGTTATACGTGTCGCCACGGTCGCGATGTTCCTGAATTGTTGAATCGGCGCTCAGGGTGCCCGTCCATTTCTGGCCGATTTTTTTGGTGATAATGTTTACCACGCCGCCCAGCGCATCGGAGCCGTAAAGAGAAGACATCGGTCCGCGCACCACTTCAATTCGTTCGATGGCGTCAACCGGCACCCAGTTGAGGTCGAAATCATTATGGCGGAACACCGCGTTACGGGAATTGACGCGCTTGCCGTCGATCAGGATCAGCGTGTAGCTGCTGTCCAGTCCACGGATACTTACCCCTTTACGGTTGTCCCCTTCGCTCGTGAGCTGAACGCCCGGCACATCCCGTAACACATCTTTCAGGTTCTGAACGGGTTTGCGCTGCAAATCTTCCTGGGTAATCACGCTGATGCTTGCCGGGGCGTCTTTCAGGTTTTGCTCGGTCGCGGAGGCCGTTACAACCATTGTGTCGCCGGATTCCGCTGCGATAACAGGCAGGGCCAGGGACATTGCGGACGCACACAGTCCTCCCCTGACGAAGGGATTCAACCTAAACATTCCATATCTCCATGAGGTAAATACAACTAAATCAAATCATCATTGCTCACAGCGTCTTCCCTGCCGCCCACATCTGCGGTGGGTCGGTGACACGCTTATTTTTGATAACGATAAAGCAAACGATAATTATTATCAATTAAATTGTTAAGAAATATATCTTTGTTTCAGGATACGGGAATAAAAAAACCCGCTCGAATGAGCGGGTTAAAAGAGAGGAAGTGCGGTTATTGTTTAAATCGTTCCGGGAATTCCATTTCACTGTAGCGAACGAATTTTGTTCCTTTCGTCAGCTTGTAGCCAAACCAGATAACGAGGAACAGCGGAATACCAATGTAGGTCGCCGTGACGGCGCCCCAGTCAATGGTGTCCGCCAGGAACGCTTCATAGTTCTGTCCCAGGGTAATGATCAGGCACAGAATGAAGGCGAAAATGGGACCCAGCGGGAAGAACCCTGAGCGATACGGCAGCTGGTTAACGTCATAACCCTGTTTGACGTAGCCACGGCGGAAACGGTAGTGGCTAATGGCAATCCCCAGCCAGGCAATAAAGCCCGTCATCCCGGACGTGTTAAGCAGCCACAGGTAAACCGTCTGGTTGCCAAACATGGAGGTCAGGAAGCACAGACCGGCAATCACCGTGGTGGCATACAGCGCGTTACGCGGTACGCCGCCACGGGACAGCTTCGCGAAAATACGCGGTGCTTTACCGTCGCATGCCAGCGTGTAGAGCATACGGGTGGACGCGTACATCCCGGAGTTACCGGCTGAAAGCACAGCGGTCAGGATAACGGCGTTCATCACTGCCGCGGCTGAAAGCAGACCGGCGTGCTGGAAGACCAGCGTGAACGGACTGACGCTAATGTCTTTAACGTCATTACGCAGCAGGCTTGGATCGGTGTACGGAATGATCAGGCTGATAATCAGGATCGCGAACACATAGAACAGCAGGATACGCCAGAAGACCTGACGAACCGCGCGCGGAATATTCTTCTCCGGGTTCTCTGACTCACCGGCAGCGATACCAATCAGCTCGGTCCCCTGGAAGGAAAAGCCGACAATCATTGCCACGCCAATCATTGCCGACAGTCCACCGGCAAACGGCGCATCGCCTGTTGTCCAGTTACTCCAGCCCGCAGGTTCTGCGCCTTTGAAAATACCAACGATCATCGCCACACCGACGACGATAAAGATGATGACGGTTGCCACTTTGATCAAAGAGAACCAGTATTCCGCTTCGCCGAAACCGCGCACGGAGATGTAGTTCAGCAGGAAAATAACGGCGAGGAACAGCGCGCTCCAGATCCAGCCTGGCGTATCCGGGAACCACCAGTTCATCACCAGCTGCGCGGCGACAAGGTCAACGGCGATAGTGACCGCCCAGTTGTACCAGTAGTTCCAGCCCAGCGCGAAGCCAAAGCCTTCTTCAACGTATTTTTGACCGTAGGTCGAGAACGAACCGGATACCGGCATGTACGCGGCCAGTTCGCCAAGACTGGTCATCAGGAAGTACACCATCAGGCCAATCAGGATATAAGAGAAAAGTGCCCCACCCGGGCCTGCTGCCGAAATCGTTGCGCCAGAGGCAACGAAAAGACCTGTACCGATGGAGCCGCCAATGGCGATCATCGTCAGGTGACGCGCCTTGAGTTCACGACGTAGCGTGGGCGCTTCTGTGGTTTTAATTTCTGAAACCATATGAAAATGCTGTCCATTTAATAAATGAGGCGCGATTGTAGCAGACGATCCGCGTTCCTTCCGGCAGAAATACTCAGTTATAAGAGAGCTTCATGACTCGGCCAGGATTATAAGTAAAGCATAATTTTTCCCTCTCCCCTTTGGGGTGAGGGAAAGATTACATCTCGCAATAGCGCAGAAAACGCTGCAAAGAACTGGAAAGGTGTTTCTGACGATGATGAATGCACCACAGCGTGCGCACCAGTTTCGGGAGCGGGATGGGGATTTCAACCAGCGATCCGGTCTCCAGCTGTTCGGCAATAACGCGCCGTGAAAGACAGCTGATGCCGAGCCCGTGGCGCACCGCGTGCTTGATGGCCTCAGAGTTCCCAAGCTCCATCCCTAACTGGAAATGCGGCAGATGAGAAAGCAGCAGATAATCGACAATTTCACGCGTGCCGGAGCCCTGCTCGCGCAGGATCCACTGCGCCTGCGCCAGGCGTTCCAGCGTCACCTCTCCCTGTAGTAAAGACGAGGCCGGGGAGGCAAACACCACCAGCTCATCTTCCAGCCAGGGCTCGGCAATAATATCGACGTTATGGCAGGGTCCTTCGATGAGGCCGATATCCACCCGGAAGTCGATCACCGCGTTGATGACGTCCTGGCTGTTCCCCACGCTCATCTCCAGCGGCAGGGTCGGGAAATCCCGGCGGTAGCGGGCAATCACTTCCGGCAGGATGTAGTTCCCGATGGTGCTGCTGGCGTAGACGCGGATCGCACCGTTATCTTCGCGGAACAGCTGCTCGATTTCGATAGCCTGCTCCAGCAGCGCCAGCGCGCGCGGATAAAGAAGACGACCGTGCTCGTTGACCACCAGACGCTTCCCTACCCTGTCAAAAAGCTGAACGCCCAGCTGTCCTTCAAGATCGGTCAACGCCGCGCTGACCGCAGACTGCGAGAGCGCCAGCATTTGTGACGCCTGGGTCGTCGAGCCGCTTTTCAGCACCTCGGCAAACACTTCCAGCTGACGCAGAGTAATGTGCATGGTTGCTTACCACTTATATAGATTGATTATAAGTATATAATCAATTTTATTTTTAAGCCAGGGCGCCGTAACCTTTAGCCAGACAAAGGAGAAGGTTATGTCAGAAATCACCTTACAACATCATCGTACAGTGTGGCACTTCGCGCCGGGTCTTGCGCTCAGCGCCGCAGTGACCGCCGTCGCGCTATGGGGCGGCAGCATCCCGGCCATCGCAGGCGCAGGTTTCAGCGCGCTGACGCTGGCCATTTTGCTGGGCATGGTCGTGGGTAACACCGTTTATCCACATATCTGGAAATCCTGCGACGGCGGCGTGATCTTTGCCAAGCAGCATCTGCTGCGTCTTGGGATCATTCTCTACGGCTTCCGTCTCACCTTTTCGCAGATTGCGGATGTGGGTGCGAGCGGGATCGCCATCGACGTCCTGACCCTGACCAGCACCTTTTTGCTGGCCTGTTTTATCGGCCAGAAAGTGTTTGGCCTGGACAGGCAAACCAGCTGGCTGATCGGTGCCGGGAGCAGTATCTGTGGGGCCGCGGCGGTGCTGGCAACGGAACCCGTCGTTAAAGCCGAAGCCAGTAAGGTGACGGTGGCGGTAGCGACGGTGGTGATCTTCGGTACGCTGGCGATTTTCCTCTACCCAGCCATGTATCCGCTGGTTGCCCACTGGTTTAGCCCGGAAACCTACGGCATCTATATCGGTTCGACCATGCACGAAGTGGCCCAGGTGGTGGCGGCAGGACATGCTATTAACCCTGAAGCCGAAAACGCAGCGGTGATTGCCAAAATGCTGCGCGTGATGATGCTGGCGCCGTTCCTGATTTTCCTTGCTGCACGGGTTAAACAGCTGGCACCGGCGGACAGTAATCAGAAAAGTAAAATCACCATTCCATGGTTTGCGATCCTGTTTATCGTGGTCGCTATCTTTAACTCCTTCCACCTGCTGCCCAAATCGGTAGTGGATATGCTGGTGACGCTGGATACCGTACTGCTGGCGATGGCCATGGCGGCCCTGGGGGTGACTACACACGTCAGCGCACTGAAAAAAGCCGGTGCGAAACCGCTGCTGATGGCGCTGGTACTCTTCATCTGGCTGATTGTCGGCGGCGGCGCGATTAACCTCGCGGTCCATAGCCTGATGGCATAAACCACTACATCCTTCTCCTGTTAACCCGCTATCATAGGCATTTCGGGTTAACAGGAGTCCCTTTATGAAATATGTTGGAGCGCACGTCAGCGCTGCAGGTGGCCTTGCGAATGCCGCCATTCGCGCCGCCGAAATTGAGGCGACCGCTTTCGCCCTGTTCACCAAAAATCAGCGCCAGTGGCGCGCCGCACCGCTCACCGCCGAGGTGATTGACGATTTCAAAGCTGCCTGTGAGAAGTACCACTACGGGCCAGGCCAGATCCTTCCCCACGACAGCTATCTCATTAACCTCGGGCACCCGGTTGAAGAGGCGCTGGAAAAATCCCGCGAGGCGTTTCTTGATGAAGTTCAGCGCTGTGAGCAGCTTGGGCTGACGCTGCTGAACTTCCATCCTGGCAGCCATCTGATGCAGATCGATGAAGATGCCTGCCTCGCGCGCATTGCCGAATCCATCAACATCACGCTGGACAAGACCAAAGGCGTCACCGCGGTGATTGAGAATACCGCCGGTCAGGGCAGCAACCTCGGCTTTAAGTTCGAACATCTGGCGGCGATTATCGACGGCGTGGAGGATAAATCCCGCGTCGGCGTGTGCATTGATACCTGCCACGCGTTTGCCGCCGGTTATGACCTTCGCACCACCGAGGCAACGAAAAACACGTTTGATGAGTTCGAGCGCGTAGTTGGCTTTAAGTACCTGCGCGGAATGCACTTAAACGATGCGAAAAGCGCCTTTGGCAGCCGCGTTGACCGCCACCACAGCCTGGGCGAAGGCAACATTGGCCACGATGCGTTTCGCTTTATCATGCAGGACGCCCGCTTCGACGGTATTCCGATGGTGCTTGAAACCATTAATCCGGACATCTGGGCAGAAGAGATTGCCTGGCTGAAGGCTCAGCAAACTGCTGAACAGGCGGCATAAAAAAAGCCGGGTGCGTAATGCGACCCGGCTTTTTTATTATTTATCGCTTACGCTGCTTTTGCCACAACTTCCGCTTCCGGACGTTTCAGCACCGCGTAAGAGAGACCCGCGACCAGCGTACCGGCGACGATGGCCAGCAGGTAGCCCAGTACCGGCGTGATGGCGCCAGGGATCAGCAGAACAAACAGACCGCCGTGTGGTGCCATCAGCTTCGCGCCAATCGCCATGGAGATCGCCCCGGTCACTGCACCACCCGCGATACAGCACGGCAGTACACGCATTGGGTCACGGGCCGCGAACGGAATCGCGCCTTCGGTGATGAAGCACAGACCCAGCACCAGCGCGGCTTTACCGCCTTCCTGCTGCGCTTTATCGAACTTACGACGGGCAATAATCGTCGCCAGGCCGAGCGCCAGAGGTGGCACCATACCTGCCGCCATGATCGCTGCCATTGGCGCGTAGGTCTGGGTACTCAGCAGGCCAACACCAAAGGCGTACGCCGCTTTGTTTACCGGACCACCCATGTCGGTACACATCATGCCGCCGAGAATTGCCCCCAGCAGAACCGCGTTCGCGGTACCCATGGTTTGCAGCCAGTGGGTCAGACCCGCCAGGATGCCTGCAACCGGCTTACCAATCAGGTAAATCATCGCCAGACCGACCACCAGGCTGGAAATCAGCGGGATGATCAGAATCGGCTTCAGCGCTTCCATACTCTGCGGCAGCTTGAGCTTCGAGCTGATGAGCTTCGCGACGTAACCGGCGAGGAAGCCCGCGATGATACCGCCGATAAAGCCGGAACCGGTGCTTACGGCCAGCATACCGCCGATAAGACCCGGCGTGAGGCCAGGACGATCAGCGATGGAGAAAGCAATAAAGCCTGCCAGAACGGGTACCATCAATGCAAATGCGGAACCGCCACCAATCTGCATTAACGCAGCGGCCAGCGTGCCTTGCTCTTTAAACGCGGTAATACCAAATGCGAACGAGAGCGCGATACACAGACCACCCGCAACCACCATCGGCAGCATGTAAGACACGCCGGTCAGCAGGTGACGATAGGCGCCTGCTGACTCTTTCTTACCTTCCGTCGCGGTCTGGCGCGCGCCAGTTGCCTGATACGGCTTCGCTTCCACCAGCGCTTTATCAAACTCCTGCGCAGTCTTTTTCAGCGCCAGGCCGGTAGACGTGCGGTACATTGGCTTACCGGCAAATTTCGCCAGGTCCACTTCGATATCCGCCGCCACAATCACCAGATCGGCCTCAGCCACTTCTTCAGGGGTGATAGCGTTGCCGGCACCGACGGAGCCGCGCGTTTCAACTTTAACCCACCAGCCGCGTTTTTTCGCTTCGGTTTCAATGGCTTCAGCCGCCATAAAGGTGTGAGCCACACCCGTCGGACAGGCCGTCACCGCAACAATTCGTTTCGGGCCCGTGGCCGCAGCCGGTGCCGTCGCGACGGGCGCGCTGTAAACAGACGCGTGACCTTTCGCTTCGCTCAGGAACAGTTCCGGATGAGCCACCGCGCGATTAATATCGCCCAGCCACACTTTTTTGCCGTTCAGCGCACTGTCAGCCGGGATTTTGTCGCCCAGTACAATGGCCAGTTCGGCATCGCCAGGGTTATCAGTCATCTCGAGATGTGCTTTGTTCGCCGCCGCTCCCAGCAAGGTCTTCGCCATATAGGCGCGAGCCTGTCCGAGACCGGAGTCAATGATCAGCAGCGTTTTCATTATTCCTCTCCTGCTGTTAGTTAAAAGGTTTTAAGTCAACGCGCGCCATCATCGCGGCTAACTGGGTACGATCGGTAATACCGACATTGCTCTGGCTTACGGCCAGGGCAGCAACGGCAGTGGCAAGACGTAAAGTATGTTCACTGGATTCACGCATCAGCAGGCCGTAAATCAGGCCGCCAACCATTGAATCCCCTGCGCCAACGGTACTCACAACTTCCATTGACGGCGGTTTGGCGATCCATTCGCCAGACGCGTTAACCCACAACGCGCCTTCTGCACCAAGCGAGATAACCACGTGAGCGATACCCTGCTCGCGCAGCGCATGGGCAGCTTCAATCACATCTTTTAGTTCTGGCAGCTTACGACCCGCCCAGATTTCCAGCTCGCGGCGATTCGGCTTCACCAGCCACGGCGAGGCTTTCAGACCGGCGACCAGCGCGTCGCGGCTGCTGTCAAAAATAATGCACGGGCACTGGCTGCGAAGGCGCGTCATCCAGTCGGTAAACGCTTCCGGGCTCACGCCGGACGGCAGGCTGCCGCTGACGCACACCATGTCAAACTGACCCAGCCAGGTCAGAGAATCGTTAACAAAACGCTCCCAGTCTGACGGCGTCACTTCGAAGCCAGAAAAGTTCAGATCGGTCACTTCACCGTCTTTCTCCGTCAGCTTAACGTTGATACGGGTACGGCCCTGAACAACCTGAAAACGGTTGGCAATGCCCAGCTCGCTGAACAGCTGCTGGAAACCGTCCTGGTTATCTTTCCCGAGGAACCCACCCACGGTGACATCGATACCGAGATCCTTGAGCACTTTCGCGACGTTAATCCCTTTGCCCGCAGCATGCAGGCCGGTGGTACGCACGAGGTTGACTTCGCCGCGCTCAATTTCCGGGCAAAATCCTACCAGGTCATAAGCCGGGTTCAGCGTAATAGTCGCAACACGTCTGCTCATTATGCGCCCTCCCCCAGACCCGCCGCGATGGCGTCGCCAATCGCTTTCAGCGCCTGTTCAGCATCAGCACCCTGCGCGGTGAAACGCAAACGGTGACCTTTCTTCACGCCCAGCGCGACAACTTTCATCAGACTACGGCCGTTGGCCGGTTTGCCCGTGCCGTCAAGATTCGCCACGGTGATCTCACTCTCGAATTGTTTAATGGTATTCACCAGCATGGTACCCGGACGGGCATGCAGGCCGTGTTCGTTACGCACCACGAACTCCGCAGTTTGCACGTCATCCGTCAGCACATCATCACTGGTCAGCAGTGCCAGCACGGTGGAGGCATCAGCGTTCAGCAGTTTTTCAGCTTTGTTGTTCAACAACAGGTCGCCCAGACGCTTCAGCACGGAAACCGGCCGTTCATCAGCCATCGCCACGGTCACCAGCATGGCCGCGCGCTCGCCTTCTACGTCAAACGCGTTGGCCGCGCGGCTCACGGCGATAGCGCTGCGCAGGTTGCCTTCAGCACTGTCGTTCAGCCAGATACCCTGACCCAGATTCAACGGCTTATCGTTAATCACGCGCGTCACAAAGGTGGCATCCGCCGCGCCGGCTTCTTTCAGACGACCGGCGTTCAGCGCCTGCAGCGTCACCAGATCGGAAGCAACCACGTCCAGCGTCAGCGTTTCATTATCCAGTTTCAGCGCTTCGCTCTGTTTTTCGCCCATCAGCAAGGCGCGCAGCTCTTCCGCTGTGGTGGCGGACTTAAGCTGTTCAGCCACCGCGTCATCACTCAGGACATGCGTCAGCTGACGCAGCAGACCTAAGTGTTCATCGCTGCTGGCCGCGATACCGATAGCCACATAGGCAACCTGACCGTCTCCCCAGAGCACGCCCTGCGGGAACTGGTAAACCTTAACGCCGGTTTTCAACACCTGATCGCGGGTGTCGGTGGTGCCGTGCGGAATGGCGATCCCATTGCCGAGGAAGGTTGAGGTCTGCTGCTCGCGCGCCAGCATGCCGTTGACATAGCCGTCCGCGACGTTACCCGCCTGCACAAGCGCAGCGGCAACCTGGCGAATAGCCTCTTCTTTATCCCCGGCCTGAGCGCCCGGGTGGATATCCTGAACAGATAACTGGAACATGGTTCTCCACTCCTGCTGAAATTGAATCGTTTCAGCTTTAATGAGAAAAAATGCGCTAGCCTGCTCCGTTTGTTTAAACAAGATAGCGCTGAAACGTTTCAAAAAGTCTTGCGCTTTCTGCAATACCTTGCAAGTAAACTCGTCTTTCTGATGTCAGAATTTAGAGATACAGCACATTTCTTCTTCGTTCAGCTGAATTTTGCTGAAGTTCAGCAAGTCAGTTTCAGCTAAGGTCAGCCGATGTGGGTGTAAGATGAAATGCCATTTTGATTTTTCGTGGCATCATTGACCGCGCCCACTGTTTATTTTTTAGCTGACGGCGTACACTCCGCCCCTCTCTGCTACTCGCTAATTATAAAACATGCATAACACCCCTGCGGCTGCCTCGCCGAAGCCCTTTGATTTAACCTCAGCGGCCTTCCTGATTGTTGCCTTCTTCACGGGCATTGCCGGTGCGTTACAGACGCCGACGCTGAGCCTATTTCTGACAAATGAGGTTCATGTTCGTCCGGCGCTGGTTGGCTTCTTTTTTACCGGAAGCGCCATCATCGGCATCCTGGTCAGCCAGTTTCTGGCGGGACGCTCCGACAGAAAAGGCGATCGTAAAAGCCTGATCGTTTTCTGCTGCCTGCTGGGGGTCATGGCCTGCGTTCTGTTTGCCTGGAACCGCAACTATTTCATTCTGCTCTTCGTCGGGGTATTCCTGAGCAGCTTTGGCTCAACGGCTAACCCCCAGCTGTTCGCCCTTGCCCGCGAACACGCGGACCATACCGGACGTGAAGCGGTGATGTTCAGCTCAGTCCTGCGTGCTCAGGTGTCTCTGGCATGGGTGATTGGCCCGCCGCTGGCCTACGCGCTGGCGATGGGTTTTGGCTTTACGGTAATGTACCTGAGTGCCGCTGTCGCGTTTGTGGTATGCGGCGCGCTGGTGTGGTTCTTCCTGCCGTCCATGCGCAAAGAGCCCAAAGTGGCAACGGGCGTACTGGAAGCGCCGCGCCGTAACAGCCGCGATGCCCTGCTCCTGTTTGTTGTCTGCACGCTGATGTGGGGCACCAATAGCCTGTATATCATCAATATGCCGCTGTTTATTATTGATGAACTGCACCTGTCGGAAAAGCTGGCGGGAATCATGATGGGCACCGCGGCCGGGCTTGAGATCCCGACCATGCTCATTGCGGGCTATTACGCAAAGCGCTTCGGAAAGCGTTTTTTAATGCGCATTGCCGCCATCGCCGGTCTGCTGTTCTATCTCGGCATGCTGACGGTACATACGCCGGGGCTGTTGCTGGCTTTACAGCTGCTGAACGCCATCTATATTGGCATTCTCGCAGGGATAGGCATGCTCTATTTCCAGGATTTGATGCCTGGCCAGGCAGGCTCTGCCACCACCCTTTATACTAATACCACCCGCGTGGGCTGGATTATTGCCGGCTCAATGGCCGGTGTTGTGGCAGAAATTTGGGACTATCACACGGTGTTCTGGATTGCGCTGGTGATGTGTACGCTGACGATTGGCTGTCTGGCGAGGATTAAAGACGTTTAAGGTGCGGTGAGCGATTCAAGCTCAAGAAGGTACGTCATCGCCTGCTCGCGCGTGCTGCCGCACATTTCGGCCGTGGGCTGAAGCCCGGAGCAAACTCTCGGGCGCAGCGGTGAGCCAAAGATCTTGCAAAGATTATTTTCAGAGAGCTGAACGCAGCGGGTATTGGCAGGCTTGCCCTCGGGCATTCCAGGAATGGGGCTTGAAATGGACGGTGCAGTACAGCACGCGCCACAATCGGGACGGCAATCCATAAATGCTCTCTTTCGCTGACGATGGCCCGCGTAGTCGGGCATCGCGCGCACAGTAACACCTTTTGCGTATTGATAGCAAAAGCCACGAATTCCACTTGCCTGAAAGGCCGCGCGCGAGTAATTTGGCGCGATATTTTTTACCTCCCGTAAACAGGATTACTGCAATGCCAAGAGCGAACGAAATTAAGAAAGGTATGGTGCTGAATTACAACGGCAAACTGCTGATTGTGAAAGATATCGACATTCAGGCACCAAGCGCCCGTGGTGCAGCAACGCTGTATAAAATGCGTTTCGCCGATGTGCGTACCGGCCTCAAAGTGGAAGAACGCTTCAAAGGTGACGATATTGTCGATACCGTGACCCTGACCCGTCGCTATGTTGATTTCTCCTACATCGACGGCAACGAATACGTGTTCATGGACAAAGAAGATTACACCCCGTACATCTTCACCAAAGATCAGATTGAAGAAGAGCTGCTGTTCATTCCTGAAGGCGGTATGCCTGACATGCAGGTTCTGACCTGGGACGGCGTGCTGCTGGCGCTGGAACTGCCTCAGACCGTCGATCTGGAAATCGTTGAAACGGCACCCGGCATCAAAGGCGCATCCGCCAGTGCCCGCAACAAACCGGCTACCCTGACGACCGGCCTGGTTGTGCAGGTGCCGGAATACCTCTCCGCTGGCGAGAAGATCCGCATCCATATCGAAGAAAAACGCTATATGGGTCGCGCCGACTGATTGCGGCGTTTTTCGGGTGGCGGCTTCGCCTTACCCGACCAACAAAAACACAAAAACCGGCTCTCAGGCCGGTTTTTTTTATTGTTGGCCCGGTGGCGCTTACAGAAGCTCCGGATACTTCGTCATCTTCAACGCCAGCTCAACGCCACGCACTTCCGCCATCCCTTTAAGACGGCCAATCGCAGAATAGCCTGGGTTGGTTTTCTTACGCAGATCGTCCAGCATCTGGTGGCCGTGGTCAGGACGGAACGGAATAGGACGCACATCGCCAATCTGCTTGCGACGCGCCTCTTCGGCCAGAATGGCGTCTACCACCGCCACCATATTCACATCGCCGCCCAGGTGAGCCGCCTCGTGGAAGGTTTTTGGGTTCTCTTCACGGCAGGTCGCGCGCAGATGCGTAAAATGAATGCGGTCGCCGAAGGTTTCAATCATCCGCACCAGATCGTTATCCGCCCGCACGCCGTAGGAGCCGGTACACATGGTGAAGCCGTTATTGATGCTGTCGACCGTCTCTTTCAGCCACTGCATATCTTCAATTGTGGAAACAATGCGCGGCAGGCCGAGGATTGGACGCGGTGGATCGTCCGGGTGCACGGCCAGGCGAACCCCTACCTCTTCCGCAACCGGCACGATTGCGCGCAGGAAATACGCCATGTTTTCACGCAGCTGATGCTTATCAATATTGCCGTATTCCGCCAGGCGGGCGCGGAACTGATCCAGCGTATACCCTTCCTCAGCCCCAGGCAGGCCCGCAATGATATTACGGGTCAGCTTTTCGATGTCCGCGTCGCTGGCTGCATTGAACCATTCGAGTGCCTGCTGCTGCTCTTCCGCGGTGTAATCCGCTTCGGCGCCAGGCCGTTTCAGGATGTGCAGCTCGAACGCTGCAAAGGCAATCTGATCGAAACGCAGCGCTTTTGAACCGTCCGGCATCTGATATTCGAGGTCGGTTCGCGTCCAGTCGAGGATGGGCATAAAGTTATAGCAAACCGTATCAATTCCGCAGGCCGCGAGGTTACGAATGCTCTGCTGATAGTTAGCAATCCAGGTCTGGTAATCCCCGGAATGGGTTTTGATATCTTCATGAACAGGAATGCTTTCCACCACAGACCAGGTTAATCCCTTCTCCGCCAGCAGCGCCTGACGCGTCTGTATTTCCTCTACCGGCCAGACCTGACCGTTAGGAATATGATGCAGCGCCGTGACGACACCCGTTGCGCCAGCCTGACGCACATCATCAAGAGAAACCGGATCGTTCGGCCCGTACCAACGCCAGGTTTGTTCCATTGCCTCACCCTCTTAAGTTGTTATACCAATATGCGTTACTGCAATGACGACTACCATACATGTTTGCCGTGAAGGGTCAATACACCGCCACACATTGATTGATCAAACTCACATAACGGGGATATTTACGGCTCACCAATTTTATTTGCTGTCATATAACTTTACACTGGCATTGTTAATTAATGGTTAATCAGGTGTGTATCTCATGAAGACAATTGCCTCTACCGTCCTTCCTGCCGGGGTTCAGCAACCTCGCTACGATCGCCAGTCATTACGCTCCCGCATCGTCCACTTTGGCTTTGGCGCGTTTCACCGTGCGCACCAGGCCTTGTTAACAAATAGGGTGCTGAATGAAAAAGGCGGCGACTGGGGGATTTGTGAGATTAGCCTGTTCAGCGGCGACGTGCTGATGAGCCAGCTGCGCGCGCAGGAGCATCTGTTCACCGTGCTGGAGAAAGGGGCTGAAGGAAATGAGGCGATTATCGTCGGCGCCGTCCATGAGTGCCTGAACGCAAAGCTGGACTCCCTGCCCGCCATTATTGAGAAATTTTGCGAGCCTCAGGTCGCGATCGTATCGCTCACCATCACGGAAAAAGGCTATTGCATCGATCCCGCGACCGGAAAACTCGATCTGAATAACCCCCGGATCGTCCACGACCTTGAAAACCCCTCAGAGCCACATTCGGCCCCAGGGATCCTGGTCGAAGCGCTCCACCGCCGCCGCGAGCGCGGCTTGCCTGCGTTTACCGTGCTCTCCTGCGACAACATCCCGGATAACGGGCACGTGGTCAAAAACGCGGTGCTGGGCATGGCGCAAAAGCGTTCCGCGGCGCTGTCTGAATGGATTGATAGCCACGTGAGCTTCCCGGGAACGATGGTTGACAGAATTGTTCCCGCCGCGACGGAAGCATCGCTGGCGGAAATCACAGACGCGCTCGGCGTTGAAGATCCGTGCGCCATCAGCTGCGAACCGTTTATTCAGTGGGTGGTGGAAGATAATTTTGTCGCAGGCCGTCCCGAGTGGGAAGTGGCGGGTGTCCAGATGGTGCAGGATGTTCTGCCGTGGGAGCAGATGAAATTACGCATGCTCAACGGCAGCCACTCTTTCCTGGCGTATCTCGGGTATCTCGCTGGCTACGCGCATATTAACGAATGCATGGAGGACGCGGCGTTCCGTGAAGCCGCCCGTCGGCTGATGCTGAACGAGCAGGCCCCCACGTTACGGATTAAGGATGTCGACCTTACCGCATACGCCGATAGCCTAATTGAACGCTTTGCCAACCCGGCCCTCCAGCATCGGACCTGGCAAATCGCGATGGACGGTAGCCAGAAGCTTCCGCAAAGAATGCTGGACGGGATCCGCGTTCATCTTGAGCGAAATACGCCGTGGTCGCTGCTGGCTCTGGGCGTGGCCGGCTGGATACGCTACGTCAGCGGTATCGACGACCGTGGCAATGCGATTGACGTTCGCGATCCCCTCAGCGATAAAATCCGCGCCATCGTCAACGCCAGCAGCGACGCCGACCGCGTTAACGCGCTGCTGGGGCTGAGTGAGGTCTTTGGTCACGATCTCGCACAAAACAGCGTCTTTGTGGAGACTGTCCGCCAGGCATACCAGCGCATTATCCGCAACGGCGCACGTCAGGCTGTTATCGAAACGTTAAATATTTAACGATTATTGCGCTTAACGCGAACGGATGAGGCCTCCGTTCGCCCTTCCCCTTCTCACAGGTCACGTTTTTCGCCAGGATAGAGAGAATAGTGTTATAGCATCACAATTCTCATCTGGAGCGCACGTGACCAAAACCAACCTCATCACCGGTTTTCTCGGCAGCGGTAAAACCACCTCAATTCTCCACCTGCTGGCGAATAAAGATCCGGCCGAGAAGTGGGCCGTGCTGGTCAATGAATTTGGCGAGGTGGGCATTGACGGCGCGTTGCTGTCATCCAGCGGCGCGATGATTAAAGAGATCCCCGGCGGATGCATGTGCTGCGTCAATGGCCTGCCTATGCAGTTCGGCCTAAATACCCTGCTGCGTCAGGGCAAACCTGACCGCCTGCTGATTGAACCTACCGGGCTGGGTCACCCTAAGCAAATCCTCGATTTACTGACCGCCCCGGTTTACGAGCCGTGGATCGATTTGCGCGCCACCCTGTGCCTGCTCGATCCGCGTCAGCTTCTGGATGACAAGGCGGTGGCAAATGAGAACTTCCGCGATCAGCTCGCCTCCGCTGACGTTATTGTCGCGAATAAAGCAGATCGCGCCACGGCTGAAAGCCAGGCCGCGCTGGATGCGTGGTGGCAACATTTTGGCGGCAATCGCACGCGGGTGCAGACCACCCAGGGGAATATTGATAGCGCCCTGCTTGACCTGCCTCGTCTGAACCGCACCGAGCTGCCCGCCAGCGCGGAGCATTCGCACAGTCATCCGGTTAAGCAGGGTCTGGCAGCCCTGAGTCTGCCGGAACACCAGCGCTGGCGTCGTAATCTGAATAGCGGCCAGGGATATCAGGCCTGCGGATGGATTTTTGATGCTGAAACCGTTTTTGACACCATCGGGATCCTGGAGTGGGCCCGTCTTGCGCCCGTCGATCGCGTGAAAGGGATCATGCGCACCCCGGACGGACTGGTGCGGATCAATCGCCAGGGCGACGATTTCTTTATTGAAACGCAAAACGTGGCGCCGCCTGACAGCCGTATAGAGTTAATTAGTGCGGTTAACGCCGACTGGAATGCCCTCCAGTCCAGTCTGTTGAGGATTCGTTTAAGTTCGGGCGGCTAACGTTGCCCCAGTTTTCACTCTATGCAGAACGTTATGACAACTCGATTTCCCCTGATATTACTGCTTAATGTCGCCGGTCTGGCGCTTTTCTTCTCCTGGTATATCCCGGCAGATCATGGTTTCTGGTTCCCGCTGGATTCTGCCATTTTTCACTTCTTCAATCAGGAGCTGGTGAAGAGCAACGCGTTCCTGTGGCTGGTGGCAATTACCAACAACCGCGCCTTTGACGGCTTCTCGCTGCTGGCGATGGGCTGCCTGATGCTCTCTTTCTGGCTGAAAGAGGACAAAGCCGGGCGTCGGCGTATTCTGATTATCGGTCTGGTGATGCTGCTGTTTGCTGTCGTCATTAACCAGCTGGCCACCGCGATTATTCCGGTTAAGCGTTCCAGCCCAACGCTCTTTTTCACCGATATTTATCGCGTCAGCGAGCTGCTGCATATTCCAACAAAAGATGCGTCGAAGGACAGTTTCCCTGGCGATCACGGCATGATGCTGCTTATTTTTTCCTCAATTATGCTTCGCTATTTCGGCAGAAAAGCGTTTGCCATAGCCCTGATTATTTTTGTGGTTTTTGCCTTCCCGCGCGTAATGATTGGCGCTCACTGGTTCACCGATATTGCCGTCGGTTCGCTCTCCGTTGCGCTGATTGCGCTGCCGTGGTGTTTGATGACCCCACTGAGCGACAGGATAATAGCGCTGTTCGATCGCTATCTTCCCGGCAGAGCGCAACAACAATTAAACAAATAACTAACCTAAATTAACGTGAGCTATCAGGGATCGACATGATCCCCGATAGCCTTTCCGCCACGATCTTTTCCCAGCGTCATATTCTTGTCATCACATTCATGATAAAAATGAAGCAATTGCGCGATAAAGCCTCGGATCTGTCTGCATTTTAAGCAATTACGGATTTTTACTTTCTGTATCACATTTTCTTATAAAAAAAAGGCTTTTTTTTCTCGCAATACCCCAGGCAATCGGTTAATCTCGAACTCGTTTTGCCCCATAGAGATAATTATTTCTCTGGCGAATAATTTTGTGCGCTGTACCACAAATGTGACCAGAAAGAATTGTCTCAATGTGAACAGATAATTAGTCTCGTCACGTTTGGCATTTTTATAACGATATTTGTCGTTAAGGACTTCAAGGGAAAATAAACAAAATGGTCAAATCTCAACCGTTTCTGAGATATATCTTACGGGGGATCCCGGCGATAGCAGTCGCGGTACTGTTGTCTGCATGTAGTACATCGAACACCGCAAAGAATATGCATCCTGAGACGCGTGTTGTGGGAATGGAAGATTCCTCGTCACTGCAAGCCTCTCAGGATGAATTTGAAAATATGGTACGTAATCTGGACGTGAAGTCCCGCATTATGGACCAGTATGCTGACTGGAAAGGCGTGCGTTATCGTCTTGGCGGCAGCACAAAAACAGGTATTGATTGTTCCGGTTTTGTACAGCGTACATTCCGCGAGCAATTTGGGTTAGATCTTCCGCGTTCAACCTATGAACAGCAGGAGATGGGCAAGTCGATTTCACGTACCAAACTGCGCACCGGTGATCTAGTCCTGTTCCGTGCCGGTTCTACAGGTCGACATGTTGGCATCTACATTGGTAATGACCAGTTCGTACATGCCTCCACCAGCAGCGGTGTCACCATTTCCAGCATGAATGAACCGTACTGGAAGAAGCGCTACAACGAAGCACGCCGCGTACTGACCCGCAGTTAATATGACTATCGTATCGTTGGTTATCCCTTGGCTGGCGATATGATGAAAAAAAGCACTGCTTCGGCAGTGTTTTTTTTTGCCCGTTACACTGAATACATCCAGCGGCATTTCAGGAATTACGACGTCTATGTTCACCCGCTATTTCTCCAGCAATCGCAAGATACTGATCCTCAGCATCATCACAGGCCTGATCGCCGCCCTGCTCCTGGGTTCGTTGCAATTTTTCTGGAGCTACCACAAGCGGGAAGTCAAATTCGACACCCTGATCCACGATGTGAGCATCTATATGGAGAGCTATTTCGATGAGTTAAAAAATTCTATCGATGTGCTCCAGCCGCTCACGTTAAACAATTGCCACGACGTAAATCAGGAACTCACTTCGCGCGCTGCCTTTAGCGTTAACGTTCGCGCATTCCTGCTGGTCAGAGACAAAATGGCGTTCTGCTCTTCTGCTACGGGTCCGATGAATTCCCCAATGGAGGAGCTGATACCTGAGCTGCACATCGACAAACAGATTGATATGGCGTTGCTTCCCGGCACTCCGATGTTGCCCAACAAGCCCGCCATTGCCATCTGGTACCGTAACCCGCTAGTGAAGGACGGCGGCGTATTTACCTCAGTGAATCTCAACCTGACGCCTTACCTGCTCTACACGGCTCGCCAGGACGAATTTGCCGGCATCGCCATCATCATTGGCGATCATGCGCTGTCAACGCGGTCCAGCATGCTGGTCAACGCGCACGATCTTCATGAAACGCCGGCCCGTACCGCAACGCTGAAAGACGTTCCCCTGACCATAAATCTGTATGCGGACGCCTGGACCAGCGATGAAATTCTTTACGCCCTGTTCTTCGGGCTGGTATGCGGCATTTGTGCCGGCTCGCTCAACTACTATATCCTCAGCATTCGCCTCAACCCGGGTAAAGAGATTTTGAGCGCGATTAAGCGCGGCCAGTTTTATGTAGTCTATCAGCCCGTCGTCGATGCTAAATCGCTCCAGATGACCGGGCTGGAAGTACTGATGCGCTGGAAACACCCGACAATGGGGGAAATTCCGCCCGACGCGTTTATCAATTTTGCCGAAGCGCAGAAGCTCATTGTCCCGCTGACGCTGCATCTTTTTGACCTTATCATTCACGATGCTCCCGTGTTACAAACGCTGTTACCTCCGGGCGCAAAGGTGGGAATCAACATCGCGCCGGGGCATCTGCATGCGGAAAGCTTCAAGGACGATATGCGCACCTTCAAAGCGTTACTGCCGCCAGATTACTTCCAGATCGTGCTGGAAATTACCGAGCGCGATATGCTTAACCATCGGGAAGCCAACAGCCTCTTCGGATGGCTGCATAACGAAGGGTTTGAAATCGCCATTGATGATTTTGGTACCGGCCACAGCGCGCTGATTTACCTTGAGCATTTCACCATGGACTACCTCAAGATAGACCGCGGATTTGTTAATGCGATAGGGACTGAGACGGTAACGTCGCCGGTGCTGGATGCCGTTCTGACGCTGGCAAGACGACTGAATATGTCGACCGTCGCCGAAGGGGTAGAGACACCGGAACAGGCCGCCTGGCTGCGCGAACACAGCGTTAATTTCCTGCAGGGATACTGGATTAGCCGCCCGATGCCGCTGGCGCAGTTCCGCGAATGGCGGCCTGATATTTCGGCCGAGGGTGATTAATTTCACATTGCCCGTGACGTCACTTATTATTCAGCTTAACCGAGCCGGTCTGTAAAGAGGGAGCTGCCGCGAGATGCTTATGCGCTTTATGTTGCTGATGTTGGCATTCATGAGCCTGTCCAGCCAGGCGCAAGCCATCAAAGAAAATATCGCCTTCGCGGTGATTGGCGAGCCGAAATACGCGGTCAATTTTACGCACTTCGATTACGTCAACCCTGCCGCGCCGAAGGGCGGAAAGGTCACGCTTTCCGCCACGGGAACCTTCGACAACTTCAACCGCTTCGCCCTGCGCGGCGTGGCGGCCGCGCGGACGGAATCGCTTTACGATACGCTCTTTGTCACCTCTGATGACGAGCCCGGCAGCTACTATCCGCTTATTGCCGAGAACGTGCGTTACGCCGATAACTTCGCCTGGGCGGAGATCTCCCTTAACCCTCGAGCTCGTTTTCATGATGGTACGCCGGTTAAGGCCAGCGACGTTGCGTTCACCTTTCATAAATTTATGACCGAAGGCGTTCCCCAGTTCCGCATCGTGTATAAAGGCGCGTCGGTCAGAGCCATTGCGCCGCTTACCGTGCGCATCGAGCTGAGCGAACCAAATAAAGAGAACATGCTCAGCCTGTTCTCGCTGCCGGTGATGCCGGAATCGTTCTGGAAAAACCACAAGCTGAGCGACCCGCTTTCCACGCCTCCTCTGGCTGGCGGCCCCTACCGCATCACCGACTGGCGCATGGGGCAATATGTCGTCTATTCCCGCGTCAAAGACTACTGGGCAGCCAATCTGCCGGTAAACCGCGGACGCTGGAACTTCGACACCCTTCGCTATGATTACTACCTTGACGATAACGTGGCGTTTGAAGCGTTCAAAGCGGGGGCCTTCGATTTGCGGGTCGAGAGCAGCGCCAAAAACTGGGCGACCCGCTATATCGGCAAAAATTTCGCCAAAGGCTATATCGTCAAAGACGAGCATAAAAATGAGTCTGCGCAAGACACGCGATGGCTGGCGTTTAATATTCAGCGTCCGGTATTTAATGACCGCCGGGTGCGGGAAGCCATCTCCCTGGCCTTTGATTTTGAGTGGATGAACAAAGCGCTGTTTTACGGGGCTTACAGCCGCGCCAACAGCTATTTCCAGAACACGGAATATGCCGCGCGCGATTACCCGAAAGCCGACGAGTTGATTCTGCTGGCCCCCCTTAAAGCAGAGGTACCGCCAGAGGTGTTTACAACGGTGTTTCAGCCGCCGGCTTCAAACGGTGACGGTTACGACCGCGACAACCTGCTCAAAGCCAGCAAGCTGCTGGATGACGCGGGCTGGCATCTGAAGAATCAAAAACGTGTTGATGCCAAAACGGGCAAGCCACTCAGCTTTGAGCTGCTGCTCTCGTCCGGGGGCAACGACCAGTGGGTGCTGCCGTTTAAGCACAATCTTGAGCGGCTGGGTGTGACCATGAACATTCGCCAGGTGGATAACGCGCAGATCACCAGCCGCATGCGCAGCCGTGATTACGACATGATGCAGCGCCTGTGGCCCGCCCAACCATGGCCCAGCTCGGACCTGCAAATCTCCTGGGCCTCCAGCTACATCGACTCCTCGTACAATGCGCCGGGGGTAAAAAGCCCGGCGATTGACGCGCTGATTGCGAAAATCGTGGCGGCGCAAGGGGATAAAGAAAAGCTCCTGCCGCTCGGGCGCGCCCTCGACAGGGTCTTAACCTGGAACTACTACATGCTGCCGATGTGGTATATGGGCGAAGATCGCCTTGCGCGCTGGGATAAGTTCTCCGTGCCTGCCGTGCGCCCTGTCTACTCCCTGGGCTTTGATACCTGGTGGTATGACGTTAACAAAGCCGCCAGACTTCCCGCTGAGCGGCGATAAGGAATCATCATGGGTGCCTATCTTATCCGTCGTCTCCTGCTGGTCATCCCCACCCTGTGGGCTATCATCACGATTAACTTTTTTATCGTGCAAATTGCTCCCGGCGGCCCGGTCGATCAGGCGATTGCCGCCATTGAATTTGGCAACAGCGGCGGCATGCCCGGCGGCGGCGGTGAAGGCATGGGCGCAAGCCATGCGCGAACCGGCGTAGGGAATATCAGTGAAAGCCATTATCGCGGCGGACGCGGGCTGGATCCGGAAGTGATCGACGAGATCACCCACCGCTACGGCTTTGACAAACCGATTCACGAGCGCTATTTCAAAATGCTCTGGGATTACATCCGCTTTGATTTTGGCGATAGCCTGTTTCGCAGTGCGTCAGTGTTAACGCTGATCAAGCAAAGCCTGCCGGTTTCGATCACGCTGGGGCTGTGGGGAACGCTGATTATCTATCTGGTCTCTATACCGCTTGGGATCCGCAAAGCGGTGTATAACGGTAGCCGTTTCGATATCTGGAGTAGCACGTTCATTATCATCGGCTATGCCATCCCGGCGTTTCTGTTTGCCGTCCTGCTGATCGTCTTTTTTGCCGGGGGAAGTTATTTTGACCTCTTCCCGCTGCGGGGGCTGGTCTCCGCCGATTTCAGTTCCCTGCCGTGGTATCAGAAAATCACCGACTACCTCTGGCATATCACACTGCCGGTTCTGGCCACGGTCATTGGCGGGTTTGCGGCCTTGACCATGTTGACCAAAAACGCCTTTCTCGATGAAATTCGTAAGCAGTACGTTGTTACTGCCCGCGCCAAGGGCGTGAGCGAGAAGCAGATCATGTGGAAACACGTGTTCCGCAACGCCATGCTGCTGGTAATCGCCGGGTTTCCGGCCACGTTCATCGGCATGTTTTTTACCGGCTCGCTGTTGATAGAGGTCATGTTCTCGCTCAACGGACTGGGGCTGCTGGGCTATGAGGCTACCGTATCGCGCGATTATCCGGTGATGTTTGGCACACTCTATATTTTCACCCTGATTGGCCTGCTGCTGAATATCATCAGTGATATCAGCTATACGCTGGTCGATCCCCGAATCGATTTTGAGGGCCGCTGATGCCGCGTTTAAGCCCCGTCAATCAGGCCCGCTGGGCCCGTTTTCGCCACAACCGCCGCGGCTACTGGTCGCTGTGGATTTTTGCCGTGCTGTTTGCCTTAAGCATGTGTTCGGAGCTGATCGCCAACGACAAGCCGCTGCTGGTGCATTTTAACGATCGCTGGTACGTGCCGGTCATCGCCAGCTACAGCGAAAGCGACTTTGGCGGCCCGTTTGCGACACGGGCGGAATATCAGGATCCGTGGCTTCGCCAGCAGATTGAGCAGCACGGCTGGGCGCTCTGGGCGCCGGTGCGCTTTGGCGCAAACAGTATAAACTTCGCTACCACGGCCCCCTTCCCTTCCCCGCCCTCCGCGCAAAACTGGCTGGGAACGGATGCTAACGGCGGCGACGTGCTGGCACGCATCCTGTACGGCACGCGAATATCGCTTCTCTTTGGGCTGATGCTGACGCTCTTCTCCAGCGTGATGGGCGTTGTGGCGGGCGCCGTTCAGGGTTACTACGGCGGGAAAATTGACCTGTGGGGCCAGCGTATCATCGAAGTCTGGTCTGGTATGCCAACGCTGTTTCTGATAATCCTGCTTTCCAGCGTCGTACAGCCCAACTTCTGGTGGCTATTAGGCATCACCGTCCTGTTCGGCTGGATGGCGCTGGTCGGCGTGGTGCGGGCGGAGTTTCTGCGCACCCGCAATTTCGACTATATCCGCGCCGCGCAGGCGCTTGGCGTTAGCGACCGGAGTATCATCTTCCGCCATATGCTGCCTAACGCCGTGGTGGCAACGCTCACCTTCCTGCCGTTTATTCTGTGCAGCTCCATCACCACGCTCACCTCGCTGGATTTTCTCGGTTTCGGGCTACCGCTGGGTTCCCCGTCGCTTGGCGAACTGCTGCTGCAGGGTAAGAACAACCTCCAGGCACCGTGGTTAGGCATCGCCGCCTTTCTTTCCGTGGCCGTGCTGCTGTCGCTGCTGATTTTTATTGGCGAAGCCGTGCGCGATGCCTTTGATCCGAACAAGGCGGTATAAGATGACCCAGCCTCTTCTGAGTATTGATAACCTGTCGATTGCTTTTTCAAAGCAGGGTGAGACGCGCACCGTGGTCAACGATTTATCGCTGCAGATCCAGCCCGGGGAAACGCTGGCTCTGGTCGGCGAATCGGGTTCAGGCAAAAGCGTTTCGGCGCTCTCCATCCTGCGGCTGCTGCCTTCTCCGCCGGTGAGCTATCCGCAAGGGGACATTCTTTTTCACGGCCGTTCGCTGCTGCATGCCGACGAACATACCCTGCGCGGCATTCGCGGCAACAAAATCGCGATGATCTTCCAGGAGCCGATGGTTTCACTTAACCCTCTGCACAGCCTGGAAAAACAGCTTTATGAAGTGCTCTCCCTGCACCGAGGGATGCGCAAAGAGGCCGCGCGGGGAGAAATTCTGGATTGTCTTGAACGAACGGGCATACGCAATGCGGCCAAACGGCTGAATGATTTTCCGCATCAGCTCTCCGGCGGCGAACGCCAGCGCGTGATGATCGCCATGGCCCTGCTGACGCGCCCCGAACTGTTGATTGCCGACGAGCCCACAACGGCTCTGGACGTGACGGTACAGGCGCAAATACTGACGCTGCTGCGGGATCTGCGTGACGAGCTGAACATGAGCCTGCTGTTTATCACGCACAACCTGAGCATTGTGAGAAAGCTGGCCGACAGCGTCGCGGTGATGCAAAACGGACGCTGTGTTGAACAGGATACGGCGTCCGCGCTGCTGAGCGCACCGCAGCACCCCTATACGCAGCGCCTGCTCGACAGCGAACCCTCCGGCGACCCGGTTCCTCTCGATGCGGACAGCACGCCGCTGCTGCGCGTTGAGGATCTGTCCGTCTCGTTCCCGATCCGCAAAGGTATTCTGCGCCGCATTGTCGATCGCAATCCGGTGCTGAAAAATATCCGCTTCTCGCTGCGCCCGGGGGAATCCCTGGGGCTGGTGGGCGAATCCGGCTCGGGCAAAAGCACCACCGGTCTGGCGCTGCTGCGCTTAATTGCCTCCCAGGGCGAGATCCTCTTTGACGATATGCCGCTGCACCGCTGGAACCGCCGCCAGATGCTGCCCGTGCGCCCCCGCATGCAGGTGGTGTTTCAGGATCCCAACTCCTCGCTTAACCCACGGCTCAGCGTGTTACAGATTATCGAAGAGGGTCTGCGCGTCCATCAGCCCGGCCTGAGCACGCAGCAACGCGAGCAGGAGGTCATGCGGGTCATGACCGAAGTGGGTCTAGATCCCGAGACGCGCCACCGCTACCCTGCGGAATTTTCCGGTGGGCAGCGCCAGCGTATCGCCATTGCCCGCGCGCTGATCCTGAAACCGGAGCTGATTATTCTGGATGAACCGACGTCATCGCTGGACAGGACCGTACAGGCGCAGATCCTGGCGCTGCTGAAAGGGTTACAGGAAAAGCACCGGCTGGCCTATATCTTTATCAGCCATGATTTACAGGTGGTGCGGGCGCTATGCCATCAGGTGATTGTGTTGCGTCAGGGAGAGGTGGTCGAGCAGGGTGATTGCCAGCGCGTATTTAGCGCGCCAACGCAGCGCTACACGCGCCAGCTGTTGTCGTCAGACTAGCGCTCAGAATGGATACTGGCCGGAGAAAGGCTCTGCAATAGCAACGCCAAAATTTTTCAGGCGGCAGGTGGCAGCAAACTCGTCCTGGCTTTTCACAAACAGGCACGGCTCACCTTCGCACTCCAGCACGGAGCTGTCCACTTCGATATCCGTCAGGGCCTGACTGAGACGCTCCATCACCCGCCAGGCATTTTCGTCGCTCGGGCTCAGAAGCTTGAGCGCCACCAGGCAGTTTTCACAGCCCGCGACGTTTTGCGGAATCGGTTCAACTTTCGAACCAGCAAAACCCGCCGACCAGCGATAGCTCTGGGGCAAGCGATGGACAATAGAAAGTTGTAATGTATTCACGTTCGTTCCCCGGAAGCAAAATTTACTTCACAATTTATTTACATTTATAGTAACACATCATCGCCAGCCTGCACTATTCAGCACTTTTTTATCGGTATTCAGGCTCGCGTCGGCGCTATATGTACCCGTTTCTGCGATCTAACTCAACCTTTTTGAATACAATGATGTGACTTTTTACACAAATAGATTTTACATAAAATAAACAAACACGGAATAAACGAACGGGGGTTTGGTTGATATGCATCAACAAAAAAGGCCCTTCCGGGCCTTCTCTGCGTTTTAGTGGACCGCTTTTCGCGGTCGACTGGCGTAAAGATAGAAGAGTATCGAGCTGGTTGCGCAAAAAGCCATCGCCCACAGCATGGGCCATGCCGTCGTAAAGGTGGCCATCGAAAGCAACGCCCCGACGATAGCGCCGATGCCGAAGCGGAACGTCCCTGCCAGAGATGATGCGGTTCCTGCCATGTGCGGAAACTCATCCAGGATCACCGCCATCGCATTGGACGACACCATCGACACGCAGCCAACAAAGGCCGCCACGCCGACCACCAGCGCCCAGAAGCCCACGCCCAGAAACGCGCTCACCACCAGCCAGATCGCCATCACAAACTGGATCCACAGCCCGGCGCGGAACATGTTCAGCGCCCCCACCCGCCGGACAAAGCGGCTGTTGATGATAGTCATGATGAACAGGAAGACGATGTTAAGCGCAAAGTAATAGCCGAAGTGCTGCGGCGAAACGTGGTTCAGCTCTATATAGACAAACGGCCCGGCGCTCAGGAAGGAGAACATTCCGGCGAAGCTGAACCCGCTTGCTAGCATATAGCTGAGCACGCGCTTGTGGCGAAACAGCGAGGCAAAGTTGCCGATGGTGGTACGGATGTGAAACTTCTGGCGGCGCTCGACGGGAAGCGTTTCATTAATAAAGAAGAAGATCATCGCGGAGGCCAGCAGCGCGGCCAGGGCCAGGATCCAGAAAATCACATGCCAGCTGAACCACACCAGCACCGCACCACCGGCCATTGGGGCCACCAGCGGCGCAATCGTCGTCACCAGCATGACAAACGACATCATGCGGGAGAACTCTTCTTTGGGGTAGATATCGCGCATCAGGGCGTTAATCACCACGCTTGCCGCTGCCGCCGCCAGACCGTGGAAGAAACGCATGATAATCAGATGATCGATAGTCTGCGCCAGCGCGCAGGCAACCGCTGCGGCGGCAAAGACCAGCGTCCCGCCCAGAATGACCGGCTTGCGTCCAAGGCTGTCGGCCATCGGGCCATAAAACAGCTGGCCGAGGGCAAAGCCGAGAATATAGGTGCTGAGCGTCATCTGCGCGCTGCCCGCCGGAACGCCAAACTGCGCGGAAATGACCGGCAGCGCGGGCAGGTACATATCGATAGACAGCGGCATCAGCATGGCCAGCAGGCCAAGAATGAAGACGATTTTGAACGACGAGTGTGGCCTGGTGGTCACAGAGTTCTCCTGAAATTAGTGCGAAGGCAGACCGACGCTGGCGATCTCTTCTTCCGTTAACGGGCGATATTCGCCAGGCGCCAGGTCGGGATCGAGTTCAATCGCACCAATCCGTTCGCGATGCAGGCCAACAACGTGGTTCCCCACCGCGGCAAACATACGTTTCACCTGATGGTAGCGCCCTTCGCTGATGGTCAGGCGGACCTCCGTCGGGGTGATGACTTCGAGCACCGCCGGTTTGGTCAGATCTTTTTCATTATGCAGCTGAACGCCTTTCGCGAAGTGCTCTGTCGTGTCATCCGACACCGGTGACTCCAGCGTCACGAGATAGGTTTTCTCGCAGTCGTGGCGTGGAGAGGTGATGCGGTGCGACCACTGACCGTCGTCGGTCATCAGCACCAGCCCGGTGGTGTCGATATCGAGTCGACCTGCGGCGTGCAGCTTGTGCGCCACCGGCTCGTCGAGGAAATAGAGCACCGTCGGGTGATCCGGATCGTCCGTTGAGCAGACGTAGCCTTCCGGCTTATTGAGCATGAAGTAGCGCGGACCGTGCTGCTGGGTCAGCGGATTGCCGTCATACTCCACCTGATGGTCAGGTTGCAGTTTGAACGCGCTGTCTCTCACAATGTCGCCATCCACGGTAACGCGGCTGGCGCGAATTTCGCGCCCGGCAATAGCGCGGCTTACGCCGAGTTGCTGAGCGATAAACTTATCAAGTCGCATGAAATCTTTTTAGCCTTAATGGTGCAGGAAGTCGGACAACAGGTCCGAAAAAAGAAGCAGTCTGGAACGGTTCAGTATAATGGTCTGGTTGCGCCACTCAAGGGAAAAAGTTTCGTGGCATACTATGTGCGGAATAACGAAACCGAGACCCCATGACTTTTACACTTCGTCCCTATCAGCAGGAAGCCGTTGACGCCACCCTCGCCTGGTTCCGTAAACATCGCGAGCCGGCGGCGATTGTGCTCCCGACCGGTGCAGGCAAAAGCCTGGTCATTGCCGAACTGGCGCGTCTGGCCCGCGGCCGCGTGCTGGTGCTGGCGCACGTTAAAGAGCTCGTCGCGCAAAACCATGCCAAATATTGTGCACTTGGGCTGGAAGCCGATATTTTCGCTGCCGGGCTGAAGCGTAAAGAGAGCCACGGCAAAGTGGTGTTTGGCAGCGTGCAGTCGGTGGCCCGCAATCTGGACCTGTTTCGCAGCGAATTTTCGCTGCTGATTGTCGACGAATGTCACCGCATCAGCGATGACGACGACAGCCAGTATCAGCAAATCCTGTCCCACCTGAAAGAGGTGAATCCTCACCTGCGCCTGTTGGGCCTGACGGCGACCCCGTTTCGTCTGGGGAAAGGCTGGATCTATCGCTACCATTATCACGGCATGGTGCGCGGCGATGACAAGGCCCTGTTTAGCGACTGCATCTACGAGCTTCCGCTGCGCTACATGATTAAACATGGCTACCTGACGCCACCTGAGCGGCTGGATATGCCGGTGGTGCAGTACGATTTCAGCCGCCTGCAGGCGCAGAGCAACGGGTTATTCAGCGAAGCGGATCTTAACCAGGAGCTGAAAAAGCAAAAGCGCATTACGCCGCATATCATCAGCCAGATAGAGGAGTTCGCCGCGACGCGCAAAGGGGTGATGATCTTTGCCGCCACCGTTGAGCACGCGCGAGAAATCACCGGGTTACTGCCCCCCGGCGACGCGGCGCTCATCACCGGCGAGACGCCCGGCCCCGAGCGCGACCGCCTGATTGAGGCCTTTAAAGCCCAGCAGTTCCGCTATCTGGTTAACGTATCGGTATTGACCACCGGCTTTGACGCCCCGCACGTCGATCTGATCGCTATTTTGCGTCCGACCGAATCGGTCAGTCTGTATCAGCAAATTGTTGGCCGCGGCCTGCGTCTGGCGCCGGGGAAAACCGACTGCCTGATTCTGGATTATGCCGGTAACCCGCACGATCTCTATACGCCTGAGGTCGGCGCGCCAAAAGGGAAAAGCGACAACGTGCCCGTGCAGGTCTTTTGCCCTGCCTGCGGGTTTGCCAACACCTTCTGGGGAAAAACCACCGCCGACGGCACGCTGATCGAACATTTTGGCCGCCGCTGTCAGGGCTGGTTTGAAGATGATGACGGGCATCGCGAGCAGTGCGATTTCCGCTTCCGGTTTAAAAACTGCCCGCAGTGCAACGCCGAAAACGACATTGCCGCTCGCCGCTGTCGGGAATGCGACACGGTGCTGGTTGACCCGGACGACATGCTGAAAGCGGCATTAAAGCTGAAAGATGCGCTGGTGCTGCGCTGTTCCGGCATGGCGTTGCAGCCCGGCGCCGATGAAAAAGGCGAATGGCTGAAAATCACCTATTACGATGAAGACGGGGCGGACGTCAGCGAGCGCTTCCGGCTCCAGACGCCTGCCCAGCGAACGGCCTTCGAACAGCTGTTTATTCGCCCGCACACCCGCACCCCGGGGGTGCCCCTGCGCTGGATCACCGTGGCGGATATCGTGCGCCAGCAGGTGCTATTGCGCCATCCGGATTTTGTCGTCGCCCGCAAAAAAGGCCAGTTCTGGCAGGTGCGCGAGAAACTCTTTGACTACGAAGGTCGCTTCCGTCGCGCCAACGAATTGCGCGGTTAGCGGGACTTTTCATTGATGTGGGGGGCATTTGAGTATAAAATGCCGCCCGCTTCACATCCGTGAGGCAGAACACTCACCTGCTGCTGGGTCGCCTGTAGTAGGGTTTTAAATACAGAGAGAAATCAATGTTTACTATCGAAGCAGAAGTACGTAACGTGCAGGGTAAGGGTGCGAGCCGCCGCCTGCGTACCGCTAACAAGTTCCCGGCTATCGTTTACGGTGGCGAAGCTGCTCCAGTTGCAATCGAACTGGATCACGACAAACTGTGGAACCTGCAGACCAAAGCTGAATTCTACAGCGAAGTTCTGACCATCGTTGTTGGCGGTAAAGAAGAAAAAGTGAAAGTTCAGGCTGTTCAGCGTCACGCGTTCAAGCCAAAACTGACTCACATCGACTTCGTTCGCGCGTAATCGCAAACCTGTCGAAAAAAACCCCGCTTCTGCGGGGTTTTTTGTGCCTGCTATTTACCGCCCGAGGTGCGGCGCTGAAGCTGATCGCGCAGATTCGGCGGCGTGCCCTTAATGGTCAGCGTATCGGTGGCCGGATCCCAGAAGATACGTTCACCCAGCAGCATCGCATCAAAGTTAATGGTTAACCCACCGCCGCTGCCGGCAAACTTGGTTAACTGACGCAGCGTGCTGCGATCCGCCGGGAAGCTCTCTTCAAGCTCATAGCCCTTTTCTGCGGTAAATTCCTGGAAGCTGACTTCGCTGACGCCCGCCAGCTCTTTTGACAGCGACTCCAGCTCAATCTCTTCCCCTGCCTGCAGCTGTTCGTTGCAGTAGCTGTAAACCTGCTGACGCACCGTCTGGCGCTCAGATTTATCGAGCTGCGCTTCTGCTGTGAAATCGTCAACCGCCTGGAGCAGCCCTTTGTTCTGCGCTTTGGCGTTAAGCCCTTCACTGGCACCGAGGAAGTCCATAAAGAAATCCGCCACTTTGCGGCCCACGCGTCCCTTCAGGAAAGTCAGGTAGCGGGTCGACTCCGGGTTGGTTTCCCACTCGGTCAAATCAATACGCGCCACGATATCCGCATGGTTAATGTCCAGATAATGCGTCGAGCTGATATCCAGCTGCTCGTTCACGCGCATGCTGCTTAAGTTATTCAGCACGGTAACCAGCAGATACTCGACCGCCAGATAGCGGTAGTGGCAGAACAAGACAATCCCGCCGTCGGCGAACGGATATTTAGCCAGCTCGTCGCGCAGACGCCCGGTTGCCGCACGGCTAAACGCCAGGAAATCCTCTTCACCCTGGCGCTGCAGGCGCAGGCTATCGGCCAGTTCGCTGTCTTCGCTGAAAAGACCATAGGCTTTATTTTTGGCGCTGTAGACGCGATGCAGCTCTGCCATCATCTCCACCACGGTCGCCGTGGGTTCCAGTAACGAATCGCGCAGCACCACTTCAAGGGTTTGCTCATCACGCTTGATAAGCTGGTGCAAGGCAATCTGGTTGATTTCCAGACTCATGATAAACTCTCCTTTTAGACCGGGCGGTATTCAACCACCACCAGGACATGTGTGCAACAACAGATAAAAAAGGGGAAAAAAAGCTGTTGCTACGGTAATATGTTGCCCTTTCATCAACAAACTGATTTTGATTTATGCCACAACATTCCCGCTACAGTGATGAACACGTTGAACAACTGCTCAGTGAGCTGGTCAACGTACTGGAAAAACATAAAACGCCGACCGATCTCTCCCTGATGGTTTTGGGAAATATGGTCACCAACCTGATTAACACCAGCGTTGCTCCGGCTCAGCGTCAGGCGATCGCAAAATCTTTCGCCCAGGCTTTACAGTCGTCCGTCAGCAACGACCCGGCCCATTAAGGGATACGAACAACAGTTTATGGTGACGAATCGTCAGCGCTACCGTGAAAAAGTCTCCCAGATGGTCAGCTGGGGGCACTGGTTTGCCCTGTTCAACATTCTGTTGGCGACGGTCATTGGCTGTCGTTATCTGTTTGTCGCAGACTGGCCAACAACGCTAACCGGGCGTGTCTACTCCTGGATAAGCGTTGTCGGTCACTTTAGCTTTTTGGTTTTCGCCACCTATCTGCTGATCCTGTTCCCCCTGACGTTTATCGTCATGTCGCAGCGTCTGATGCGGTTCTTATCCGCCATCCTCGCGACGGTGGGGATGACGCTGCTGCTTATCGACAGTGAAGTGTTCACCCGCTTCCACCTGCATCTTAACCCCATCGTCTGGGAACTGGTGATTAACCCCGACCAGAACGAAACGGCCCGTGACTGGCAGCTGATGTTTATCAGCGTCCCGGTGATCCTGTTGATTGAGATGCTGTTTGCGACGTGGAGCTGGCAAAAGCTCCGCAGCCTGACCCGGCGACGCCATTACGCGAAGCCCGTCGCCGCGCTCTTTTTCGTCTCCTTTATCAGTTCGCACATCATGTATATCTGGGCGGATGCAAACTTCTATCGCCCTATTACCATGCAGCGCGCGAACCTGCCGCTCTCGTACCCGATGACGGCCCGTCGTTTCCTCGAGAAACACGGCCTGCTTGACGCTCAGGAGTACCAGCGCCGTCTTATCGAGCAGGGTAATCCGGAAGCCGTCAGCGTGCAGTATCCTCTGAGCGATCTACGCTATCGCGATATGGGGCGCGGGCAAAACGTCCTGCTGATCACCGTTGATGGCCTGAACTATTCCCGTTACGAGAAGCAGATGCCTGTGCTGGCCGATTTCGCGAGTCAAAACGTCTCGTTTACTCAGCATATGAGCTCCGGTAACACAACCGACGCGGGCATCTTTGGCCTCTTCTATGGCATTTCAGCCGGATACATGGACGGCGTACTCTCTACCCGCACGCCTGCGGCGCTGATCACCGGGCTGAATCAGCAGGGCTATCAGTTAGGGTTGTTCTCATCCGATGGCTTTAACAGCCCGCTCTACCGCCAGGCGCTGCTGTCCGATTTCTCACTGCCAGCGGCACAAAATCAGTCCGATGCGCAGACCGCCGGCCAATGGATAAACTGGCTTCAGCGCTACGCGCAGGAAGATAACCGCTGGTTCTCATGGGTTGCCTTTAACGGCACAACGCTTGCTAACAGCAATAAGAGTGATTTCGCGCGCCGCTACGGCCGCGCGGCGGGTGATGTTGATGCGCAGATTGGCCGCGTGCTTGACGCGCTACGTGAGTCCGGCAAGCTGGATAACACCGTGGTGATCGTGACCGCAGGCCATGGCGTCCCGTTAGGTGACGAGACGAAGAGCATGAGCTGGTCACGCCCGAACCTGCAGGTTCCGCTGGTGATCCACTGGCCTGGCACCCCGGCACAGCGCATCAATATGCTTACCGAGCATAAAGATGTGATGACTACCCTGATGCAACGCCTGCTGCATGTCAGCACGCCAGCGAACGAGTATTCGCAGGGACAGGATCTCTTCAGCGCCGCGCGCCGCCATAACTGGGTCACGGCTGCCGGGAATGACACGCTGGTGGTGACCACACCGAAGCTGACGCTGGTGCTGAACAGTAACGGGAATTATCAGACGTATAATCTGCAGGGTGAACGGTTGAAAGACCAGAAACCGCAGCTGAGCCTGCTGCTGCAGGTCCTGACGGATGAGAAGCGCTTCATCGCTAACTGATTAATAATAAACCAGTTAGCGACAGATTCCCTTGCATTCAAAACGGAATCGAGTAGTATTCTTTTTATGCGTCGGCACGTAGCGCAGCCTGGTAGCGCACCGTCATGGGGTGTCGGGGGTCGGAGGTTCAAATCCTCTCGTGCCGACCAAAAACATACAGAAAACCAGCCTGATGGCTGGTTTTTTTATTTCGCCTCGTCCGGGGTTTTGCGCAGATACACCAGCGTAGCCAGACAAATCACCGCTCCGGCATAAAACGTATATTCCGCGCCAAACGTTTCCCATATCGCGCCGGCTCCCACGCTGGCGATTAATAATCCCACGCCGCTGACCAGACTAAAAATACCGAAAGCAGTGCCGCGCAGATCGGGCGGTGCGGTTTTAGCGATCATTGCCGCCAGTAATCCCTGGGTCATACCCATATGTACTCCCCAGAACGCGACGCCCAGAAGCATTCCAGCCCAGTGGGTGCTCAGCGCCAGCACAATATCTGCCCCAATCAGCATCACCAGGCCCCACTGCAGTAATCGGGTGTGGCTCATCCCGTCCGACAACTTGCCAAACGGATAGGCAGAGAGGAAATAGAGCAGATTCATGGCCACCATCACCAGCGGGATCAGCGCCAGCGGCACCCCCGACTGCTGTGCGCGCAGCACAAGAAATGCTTCACTGAAACGTGCGAGCGTGAAGATGGCTCCCAGGCCAATGACCCACCAGCAGCCTTTCCCGAGACGCCTGAGGTTCTCTTTTTTGATGGGGTTCGTGCGTTTATGTTCGACGGGCGTTTTCGGCTCATGCAGGCCGAAGAAAAGCAGCGCCACGGCGAGCACGCCGGGGATCACCGCGATCCAGAAAATCGTGCGGAAGTCATCGTTCCACAGCAGCATTAATCCTACGGCCAGCAGCGGCCCGAGAAATGCGCCGACGGTGTCCATCGACTGACGCAGCCCAAAGGCCGCGCCGCGAAGTTCCGGCGGCGTAACATCAGCAACCAGCGCATCGCGCGGCGCTCCCCGTATCCCCTTCCCGACCCGGTCGATTAAGCGCGCCCCAAGGATCATGCCGGAAGAAGAGGCGATAGCGAACAACGGTTTACTCAATGCGCCAAGACCGTAGCCCAGAACCGCCAGTCCTTTACGCTTGCCCAGATAGTCACTGATGGCGCCGGAAAACACCTTGATAAACAGCGCCGTAGCTTCAGCCAGACCTTCAATCAAACCAATGAAAATAACGCTGGCGCCCAGCGTCGTCACCATAAACAGCGGCAGCAGGCTGTGGATAATCTCCGAGGAGATATCCATTAACATACTGACGCCGCCCACCACCCAAACTCCTTTCGGGATCCGGCTGAGCGTTGCAAACCGGGATAACATTGCGCATCTCCTGCTTCATGTTGCACTGTCTTGTCCGAAACAGAATATCCTGGAAATGCGAATAAAAATTATTAGACATAAAAAAAGCCACCCCGCAGGATGGCTTCGATATCGCAAATCGGCGTCTAGTGTTTATCACGTCCGCCCAGGAAGAAAATGCCCAGCGGGATGGCCAGCAGAACGGTGAACACCAGGCTGTAGACAAAGATCATCGCCGACTGCAGGACATACATGCTGGTTGTCCAGGCAGAGAGAGGAATGTTGTACTGTTCGATAACGCCAACAATCGTGGCCCGCCCCACGCACGCGGCAGCAATCATAAACACAACCAGCAGCGCCAGGAGGAACTTGCGGCCTTCAGGCGTTTTCAGTTTTGCACGAACCATCTCTCTTCCCTTTTACAGATGAATAACATTAAAGAGGGTCTAAAATAACACAAACGCCTGCCGGACTCCATGCCAGTACAAATCTCTACTTAAGTGGCAAATATGTGGTTTATTTCGCTATCCATATTGAAAATGTAAGTAAATAACACCAATCATTCATAGTTGATATGTTAACCTGTGCAGGATCGTTTTGACATAAAGGAATGACAATGAAAAACGCACCTAAATTTGCCATCGCACTCATCGCCGCCGCATGTGTCAGCACCAGTGCTTTCGCCAGCGAAACCCCTAAAGAGCAGCCGCTTGAAAAAGTCGCCCCGTATCCGAAAGCGGATAAAGGGATGAAGCGTCAGGTGATCCAGCTACCGGCACAGCAGGATGAAGCGAATTTCAAAGTGGAGCTGTTGATTGGCAAGACGCTGGAAGTGGATTGCAACCAGCATCGTCTGGGCGGTCAGCTGGAAAGCAAAACGCTGGAAGGCTGGGGTTATGACTACTACGTCTTTGATAAAGTGACCTCTCCGGTCTCCACCATGATGGCCTGCCCGGACGGCAAGAAAGAGAAGAAATTTGTGACAGCGTATCTGGGCGACAATAGCCTGCTGCGCTACAACAGCAAGTTGCCGATCGTGGTTTATACGCCTGAAAACGTGGAAGTGAAGTATCGCGTGTGGAAGGCTGAAGAGAAGATTGAGCAGGCTGTCGTACGTTGAAATTAAGTCGGGTGGCGGCTTCGCCTTACCCGACCTACAAAACAACACCGAACATAGGCCGGGTAGGCGTCAGCGCCACCCGGCTTTTTTACCTTACAGCGCGATATCCGCAACCGGTTTGTTTTCCGGCTGAGGCTTCAGCTCCGCTTTCGGCGCAGCATCCGCAGCCTGCGGTTTGATGTACTGCAGCTGCAGTACGCGGCTGGTGTATTCCAGCTCCTGCTCCGTCGCGTCCACGTTACCGTTCAGCTTCGTGCCGTAGGATGGAATAATGGTTTTCAGCTTCGCCTGCCATTCCGGACTGGCGACTTTATCTTTAAACACTTTTTCCATCAGGTGCAGCATGATTGGCGCAGCGGTAGACGCACCCGGTGACGCGCCCAGCAGCGCGGCGATTGTGCCATCCTTATCGCTCACCACTTCGGTACCCAGACGCAGCACGCCGCCCTCTTTCGGATCGCGCTTGATAATCTGCACGCGCTGACCCGCCTGCCACAGACGCCAGTCTTCTTTCTTCGCCTGAGGATAGTACTCTTTCAGCGCTTCGAAACGATCGTCGTCAGAGAGCATCACCTGGCTAATCAGGTATTTCACCAGATCGAAGTTATCCAGACCCACGTCCATCATCGGCTTGACGTTAGAGGTGGTGGTTGCGCTCAGCAGATCCCACAGGGAGCCGTTTTTCAGGAATTTAGTGGAGAAGGTCGCGAACGGTCCAAATAGCACCACGCGTTTGCCGTCAAGCATACGGGTATCGATGTGTGGAACGGACATTGGCGGCGCGCCCACGGAAGCCTGACCGTACACTTTTGCCAGATGACGATTCACCACTTCCGGGTTATCGGACACCAGGAACTGACCGCCGACCGGGAAGCCCGCGTAGTCGTCAGCTTCCGGAATACCGGACTCCTGCAGCAGCTTCAGCGCCGCGCCGCCCGCACCGATGAAGACAAACTTCGCCTTGATGACGTGTTCAGCTTCATTGTTTTTCAGATCGGCAACGGTCACGCTCCAGCTATTATCCGCGTTGCGCTTGAAACCGCGCACTTCGGTGCTGAGCTGCAGATTGAAGTTCTCTTTTTTCTTCAGAGACGTCACCAGCTGACGGGTAATTTCACCGTAGTTAACGTCAGTACCAATTTCGGTACGGGTCGCCGCCACTTTCTGGTTCGGGTCACGACCTTCCATGACCAGCGGAGCCCACTCTTTAATCTGCGCGTGGTCTTCAGAGTATTTCATCCCGCGGAACAGCGTGCTCTGCTGCAGAGCGGCGTAGCGCGCGCGCAGGAAGTTGACGTTCTGCTCGCCCCACACAAAGCTCATGTGCGGCACGGTGTTGATGAAGGAGTGCGGGTCGTGCAGCACGCCGCTGTTGACCTGATGAGACCAGAACTGGCGAGAAACCTGGAATGCTTCGTTGATTTCTACTGCCTTCTCGATACTAATGGAACCGTCCTTTTTCTGCGGCGTATAGTTCAGTTCCATGAGTGCCGAATGGCCGGTACCGGCGTTATTCCAGCCGTTCGAACTCTCCTGCGCCACGCCATCAAGGCGCTCGACCATGGTCATAGACCAGTCCGGCTGCAGTTCTTGCAGATAGGTTCCCAGCGTGGCGCTCATGATCCCGCCACCGATTAAAAGGACGTCCGTTTCCTGCTCTTTTGGTGCGTCAGCTTTCGCCGCCATGGAGACGGTGTTAAGCCCCACGGCCAGAGAAAAGAGCATGGCAGTCATTTTTTTCATAATTTATGCCTTAGTGTAAAAGTGCTTGATGCGTGGAAATTGCAGGTGAAAAAAGCTGCGGGGGCACGGTAACAACTTTTAAATATTGTTTAAAGGTTACGAAATTATTGTAATTGTGAAATTTAATGATGGATTGTTTGTGAGGAATTAGCGATGCGTCTGGTAAAGCGCGGTTTTACTGGCTAGTATGTTGCGTTTTGTGATCGCGCGCACGGAAGCCTGCCCTAACCAGCGAACTGTTATGTCCTTACCCCATTCTGCTGTATCCCCCGAAAACCGCGTAGCCAACGTACTGCGTTCCCCTAAGAAGCTGACGCGCGAAACGCTGGCAGGCGTGATTACCGCCCTGGCTCTGATCCCCGAAGTCATCTCGTTTTCGGTGGTCGCGGGCGTTGACCCGAAGGTCAGCCTGATCGCTTCCGTAGTGCTGTGTCTCGCCCTGTCCATACTCGGTGGTCGTCCGGCGATGGTCACGGCAGCGGCCGGTTCCGTGGCGCTGGTCATTGGGCCGATGGTGCATCAGCACGGCGTGCAGTACATTCTTCCCGCCGTGCTCATGGCTGGCGTGATTCAGATTCTGTTTGGCGTGCTGGGCATGGCAAGGCTAATGCGCTTTATTCCCCAGTCGGTCATGACCGGGTTTGTTAACGCCCTGGGCATTTTGATCTTCTTAGCTCAGGTGCCGCATTTCTGGAGCCGAAGCCCGCTGATTGTGGGCCTGTTCGTGCTGACGCTGCTGATCGTGCTCTGGGTGCCGCGCTATATCAAAAGCATCCCTTCCCCGCTGATTGCGATTGTGCTGTTAACCTTGTTTACCGTTTCAACCGGGCAAAGCCTGCCGACCGTGGGCGATGAAGGCTCAACGAGCGGCGGTTTGCCGGGACTTAGTGAACTTCTGGTCCCCCTCAATGTACAGACGCTGAGCATTATCTGGCCGTGCGCGTTGAGCATCGCCTTTGTCGGCCTGCTGGAGTCCCTGCTCACGGCAAAGCTGGTGGATGAGCTGACCGCGACACCGTCAGGTAAACGCCGCGAAAGCATTGGATTAGGCGTCGGCAATATTCTGGCCGGATTTTACGGTGGTATTGCAGGCTGCGCGATGATAGGACAAACCATCGTTAACGTGGAGATGGGGAAAGGCCGAAGCCGCATTTCAACCTTCGCTGCGGGCATCGTGCTGCTGATCCTGGTGACGGCACTCAGCGAGGTGATGGCCAACATCCCGATGGCGGTGCTGGCGGGCATTATGGCAATCGTCGCCGTCAAAACCTTCAGCTGGCACAGCCTTCAGCCCGCCACGCTGAAAACGGCCCCGATAGCGGAAACGGTCGTCATGCTGGTCACCGTTGCCGCCACGGTATCAACCGGCAATCTGGCAATTGGCGTGCTGGGCGGGATTATCGTCATGGCACTCCTCCCCGCCCGCATCAAGCGTCGGCTTAAAGAAGAAAAATCGTCGCCAGTCCAAGAAAAATAAAGAAACCGCCGGTATCGGTGATGGCGGTGATCATCACGCTCGACCCCACCGCGGGGTCGCGCCCCAGTTTGGTCATGGTCAACGGGATAATGACGCCCATCATCGATGCCACCAGCAAATTCAGCACCATCGCCAGCATCATCACTCCGCCTAACGCCATATCGTCATACAGCCACCAGGTGATGCCGCCCATAATGCCGCCCCATACCAGGCCGTTGATCAGCGCCACGCCCATCTCTCTGAAGATCAGAAAGGCGAAGTTGCCGGGCTGAATATTTTCCAGCGCCAGCGCGCGGACGATCATGGTGATGGTCTGGTTTCCGGTGTTGCCGCCAATCCCGGCCACAATCGGCATCAGCGAGGCCAGCGCCACCAGCTGCGAAATAGTGTGTTCAAAGCCGTCAATCACGCGGGAGGCGATAAACGCGGTACACAGGTTAATGGCCAGCCACGCCCAGCGCGTTTTCACCGCCTTGCCGACGGAGGCATGGACGTCATCTTCCGCGCTGATCCCTCCGAGCGCACGCAGATCGTTATCGGTTTCTTCGTAGACCACGTCAACGATCTCGTCGATGGTCAGACGCCCCATCAGTTTGCCGACGGAATCCACGACGGCAGCACTCACGAGGTCGTCACGTTCGAAGGTTCGCGCCGCTTTCTCCGCATCGTCTTCCGGGGAGAAGACCATCGGCTCGTTTTCCATCACCTCGCTCACCTTCCGCTGGGTGCTGTTGAGCAGGATGGTTTTCAGCTCCAGCTCGCCGAGCAGGGTTTTGTCCCGGGAGGTGACAAACAGTTTATCGGTGTTATCCGGCATTTTGCCCAGGCGACGCAGATAGCGCTGTACGGTACCGAGCGTCACGTCCGGTCGCACCGTGATAACGCCGAACTCCATGATCGCGCCGACGCTGTTTTTCTCATAGTGCATCACCTGACGCACGCGCGCCCGCTCCTCCGCAGGCAGTGACGCCAGCAGGCGACCGGTCAGGTTTCGCGGCAGGTGCTGAACGAGGTAAATCTGCTCGTCGATATCCAGCGTTTGCAGAGCGTCAAGAATATCCCGGTCGCTCATCTCGTCAATCAGGTCGTCCCAGACGTTTTCGGAGGCCTCAAGCAGCACCTGTCCGCGCTCGTGATCCTGTACCAGACGCCAGAGGGCGTGACGTTCTTCCGAGGGAAGCGCTTCAAGGGTGTCCGCCAGATCCGGCGGGGGTAAGTGAGCAACCAGCGCACCTACCTCAGCAATATCGTCGGCCAGGGTGCCGACATCATATTGCTCAGCCAGGGTGAGTTTGCCTAATAGCGTAGAAGTGACCGCTTTATCGGTCGTGAGGAGCCAGATGAGTCGCGCGCGCTCCTGGTCACGCTGTCTGGCGCTGTTTTTCTTTAATACCGACATCAATCATAAATCCATTAAATGAGTTGGGGTTAAGCATAGCGCGGGGATATGTAAATAAGAATAAACAACGGGCCGGGATGGAGAAAAAAGCGGCATTACGGCCACGATCTCTCCCCTCTCCCTGTGGGAGAGGGTTTGGGTGAGGGCATCAGGCCGTACGCGCCACCGCGTCACGCGATGCCGCATCGCGCTCTTCACCGGTCAGCTCGCTCAGCCTGCCGTCGCGCATCTCCAGCAGGCGGTCAGCATGAATGAAGTAGTGATCGTCGTGGCTGATGGCGAAAATGGTTTTGCCCATCTCCTGCATCAGCGGCAGCAGCACCTGATAAAATTCGCGGCGGAAATGCGGGTCCTGATCCGCTGCCCACTCGTCGAGCAGGATGATGTCACGCTCTTCCGCCAGCGCCAGCAGCAGCGCCACGCGCTTTTTCTGCCCTTTGGAAAGCTTCAGGTTGAGGATCTTCCCGTCCTGTAACTCCAGCTTGTGCGACATCTGCAGCTGCGCCAGCCATTTTTCCACCAGCGCCGGATTAGCCTGCTGCCCATCCGGCCCCAGCAGCCGATCGAACAGCCAGACGTCGGTGAATACCGCCGAGAAAAGCTTGCGGTAATCTTCGGGTTTCTCCGCGCTCAGCGCCCTGCCATCCAGCAAAATCTCGCCCGACTGCGGCTGATAAAGCCCGGTGAGCAGCATAGCCAGCGTCGATTTACCGCTGCCGTTGCCGCCAATCAGGAACAACAGCTCGCCGCGGCGGATCGTCAGGTTGATCGGCCCCACGGAGAAGGCGCTGTCCTGATAGCGGAACGTGACGTTACGTAGCTCGAGCGTCTGCCAGTTCGGGAAGGCCTGCGGGCGCGGAAATTCTGCCTGGAACGGCGCGAGATCGAATTTTTTGAGCTTATTAAAGGCCACCTGCGCACTCAGTAAGGTGGGCAACGCGCCGACCGCCGAGAGCAGCGGCGTGCGCAAAAACAGCAGCGTCAGCGAGTATGTTGCCGCTACGTTGGTGTCCGACCAGCCCAGGCTGTTCGCCATCCAGAATACCAGGCCAATGGCACCCAGCATCATAATGTTTGACCAGTTCACCGCGCTCAGGTGGAAGGTATCGGCGCGAATAATGTGATGCCGGTATTCGCGCGCGTCCGGAATATAGAGATTGTTAAAGATATACTCGGCGCGCTCGCGGTTCAGGGTGAGTTCTTTACGCCCTTCCAGTACCGTCTGGTAATCGTTATAGAGCTTATCTTCGGTTTCGCGCAGCACCGCCATATGTTTATAGACGCGCGACACCAGCATAAAACCGCCCCAGATGGTGATGGCGATCCACAGTGCAGTCACCGCCAGCATTTTGGTGGAGAGCCAGGCGAGATAGGCCGCCGAGCCAAAGGTCAGAATGATCCCCTGCACCAGCTCCGGCAGACGAACGAACGCGATGGTAATGGCGCGCACGTCGCTGGTCAGCCCCGCCAGCAGGGAGGCGCTGCCGAGCTGCTCAACGCGCTCTATTTGGGTGTCCAGGATCCGCTTGATAAACTCACTGCGCAAACGAAAAACGAAATGGTGGCCAAGCGCGGTCAGCGCCAGCTGTGAGCCGAGCGTAACCGCCATCAACAGCAGCAGAAGGCCAAGAAACTCCGGCAATACGGAGAGCGAGGTGTCGACCATTTCTATCAACCGCACGTTAATAAACGCGATGAGGCCAATACCCAGCGCGGCGCTGGCAAGGCTTAACGCCATAACGGCGATGAAGGGCCAGCGATACTGACGCCAGACGAGGAGAAGTAGTTGCATGCAGGCAATCCGGACATTAAAAAAACAGCCAGCAGTGTAAACTGCCCTGCGCGGACATCAAGAATAATTCTTATTTTAGTTTATTCATCCCCGCCTGACGGAAGGTCAGATTAAAGCGGTACTCACCCGTGAGGGGGTGGACGCCGGGTTTCAACGGCTGAATGCCGTGATAATAAAGCCGCGATTCCCTGCCCCACACCACCACATCGCCATGTTCCAGCATGATGCGTTTGAGCGGATCGTTGCGGCGTAATCCCCCAAACTGGAAGACGGTGGGCAGACCTAACGATACCGAGACGATAGGCGCGCGCAGATCGGGTTCATCCTTATCCTGATGCAGCGAGAGCTTTGCGCCAACGGCATAGCGGTTAATCAGGCAGGCATCCGGCCGAAAGTCAGGATACTCGGCTGCCACGGCGGCCTCACGGCAAAGCGCCTGAAAAACCGCAGGCATCGGAGGCCAGGGCTGGCCGGTCGCAGGATCGTTCGGGGCATACAGATAGCCCCGCTCGTTCGTCGCCCAGCCCAGTTCGCCGCAGTTGGCCATGGCCACCGACATGGTGTAGCCGCCCGGCGTCACCATATGGCGAAACGGTGAAACCGCTGTGACCTCTTCAATTCCGGCAAGCAACGCCTCCGCACGGGAGAGAGCAAAGCGACGCAGGATAACCGCCCCCGGCGCAAGCGGCTCCTGCCAGGGTTCAGCATCCGCAAAAAGATCGAGCATTATCCCTCCCGGCGTTTCGCCTCACGTTTCAGTAATAGCGCTTTTCGCGCCGTTCCCCAGCGGTAGCCCGACAGCACGCCGTCGTTGCGAACCACGCGATGACAGGGGATCACAATTGCCAGCGTGTTTGCCGCACAGGCTCCGGCAACGGCGCGTACCGCCCTGGGCTGGCCAATCGCCTGCGCCACCTGCTGGTAACTTGCCGTTTCGCCGCAGGGAATGTTGCGAAGTGCCTGCCAGACGCGCTGCTGGAAAGCGGTTCCACGAATATCCAGCGGCAGCGCAAGCGGTACATCGCGATTATCAATACTGGCAATGACCTGGTGGATCCGCTGCACAAAGGCGTCATCCAGCGGCGCGTGCGTAGCTTTTGGAAATTGCGTGGCAAGCTCTGCGGTTACTTCAGCATCGGTGTCACCCAGCAGAATCGCGCAGATCCCCCGCTCGCTTTCGGCGACCAGACAGCGTCCCAACGAACAGTCATCGATGGCATACCGCACGGCCACCTCTCCTTTACGGTACTGCTTCGCCGTCATGCCTAATGCATCGTTGGCTTTACGATAATAGCTGCTGCTGTCGGGAAATCCCGCCGCCAGCACGGCGTCGGTAATTTTGTCTCCCTGCGCAAGCGCGGTGCGCAGACGCTGACCCCGCACCGCCAGCTGCCAGGCTTTTGGCGTCATGCCCGTCACCGACTTAAACAGGCGGTGGAAATGGAAAGGACTCATGGCAACCTGCTCCGCCAGCCTCTCCAGGGTTAACGCAGGATCCTGCTCCAGAAGCCGGCAGGCATGTTCCACTTTTTCCAGCTTCTGCGCCTGCGGATCGCGTTTGTCCGGCATGCAGCGCTTGCACGGGCGAAACCCTGCCTGAGCGGCATGCCGGGCATCAGGATAAAAACGAACATTTTTACGCAGCGCGTGGCGGGCGCGACATGACGGACGGCAGAAAATACCCGTTGTCTGCACGGCGAAGACAAACTGATCGTCAGCGAGCGGATCGCGGGCCAGCACGGCCTGCCAGCGATCCTCATCGGTAATTAAGGTTGGGTTTTTCATGATCGGCTCCTCGTATAAGCATATATAGAGCGTGCCTGAGCGCCACCGATAAAAAACCCGCAACCTTGCTTTTTAATTTTTGTCGCTGACCAGGAAACTGTTGAACTGCGGCGAGCTCCAGGTTTTAAACCCGTCGCCCTCTTTAACAATCATATAAACCGCCAGCCCTTCCTGACGGACCACCTCTTTAGCTTTTTCCGGGCCGAGAACCATTAACCCGGTATCCCAGGCATCCGCTTCCAGCGCGGTGGGGGCAATGACCGTCACTGAGACCAGATTATGCATGATGGGGCGCCCGGTCTGCGGATCGATAACATGTGAAATACGCTTCCCGTCAAGCTCGTAATAGTTACGATAGCTTCCGGATGTACTGATGCCATGTCCGTTGATATCCACTATCGCCTGCACGGCATTTTGCCGATCGGTTGGTTTTTGAATCGCTACGCGCCACGGCTTATCGCTGGCGTTCATGCCCCGGCTGACCAACGCGCCGCCAACCGAGACCAGATAACGGGAAATGCCTTCCTGCGCCATCAGTGCAGCAAGATGATCCGCCGCATAGCCTTCCCCGACCGTTGACAGATCGACAAACAGATCGGGAATATCTTTTTGCAGGTACTGCTGCCCGTACTGGTTGATCACCGTCAGATGCTGCAGCCCCGTTCGGGCGCGGGCGTCATCAATGGCCGCCTGTTCAGGCGTCTTCACCGGCTGTTTATTCGGGCCAAATCCCCAGAGGTTCACCAGAGGGCCGACGGTCACATCCATCGCCCCGTTAGTTTTGTAACCCACGCGTATGGATTCAGTCACGATATCGGCCATCGCCTCGCTCACCGGCCACAGAGAGGTACTGGTGGAGAGATTAAAGCGCATCAGCGCCGAGTCATTTTTATAGGTTGAGAGCAGCTGATCGTCGGCGTCCAGCTGCGCCTGAATTTTGCCGTGAAGCTCATCCGTGCGAGTTTTATCGAGGTTCATCACACTGACGCGCCAGAAGGTTCCCATCGTTTTGCCTTCGAGCACCGTCGCGGCGGGTGCGTCGGTTTTCGCCACGGGCGCGGGATCGTCACACGCGGTCAGGAAAAAAAGCATAGCCAGAAAGCTGGCGCGTAAAAAAGTCATGTCCATTCATTATTATCCTCATGCCAGGGCGGCAAGAGTACACCAAAACGGGTGAGTAGTGAGAATCGGGGAAGCACAAAAAAGGGGCCATCAGGCCCCTTACGTCACACGATAAAGCGATTAGAACTGGTAAACCAGGCCCAGCGCTACGATATCGTCAGTACCGATACCCGCCTGACGGGTGAATTCATTTTCATCAACCAGGTTGATTTTGTAATCCACATAGGTGGACATGTTTTTGTTGAAGTAGTAAGTCGCACCAACGTCAACATATTTCAGCAGATCCTGATCGCCGTAACCTTCGATGTCTTTGCCTTTAGACTGCAGGTAGGCCACGGATGGACGCAGACCGAAGTCGAACTGGTACTGAGCAACCACTTCGAAGTTCTGCGCTTTGTTAGCAAAACCGTAAGCGGTAGTCGGGCTGTCGCCATTAGAGGTACCGAAACGGGTTGCGTTGTAGGTCTGGGAGTACTGCGCTGCCAGATAGATGTTGTTGGCATCGTATTTCAGGCCACCAGAATAGACTTCTGCGTTATCGCCATGACCGTAAACGCTTGCACCGTTCTGATCGGCAGTACGTTTGGAGGAGGACATTGCGCCACCTACGCTGAAGCCTTCGCCCAGGTTATAGGTCACGGAAGCACCGTAGCCGTCGCCGTTCTGTTTCAGCAGGCTGCGTCCACCCACGTTTTCACCGCTTACGCTGCCGTTTTTACCCTGATACTGCAGAGCAAAGTTCAGACCATCCACCAGACCAAAGAAGTCCTGGTTACGATAGGTCGCAACGCCGTTTGCACGGGACTGCAGGAAGTTGTCTGCGCCGTAGGTATCGCCACCAAATTCTGGCAGAACGTCAGTCCAGGAGGTTACGTCGTAGATTACGCCGTAGTTACGACCGTAATCGAAAGAACCCGCGTCACCGAATTTCAGACCCGCGAACGCCACACGCGTCCAGGCATCATTTTCGCTTTCGGAGGTGTTGCCCTGGATCTGGTATTCCCACTGGCCGTAGCCGGTCAGCTGATCGTTAACCTGAGTTTCGCCCTTGAATCCGAGACGCATGTAGGTCTGGTCGCCGTCGGCACCCTTGTCGTCAGAGAAATAGTGCAGACCATCAACTTTACCGTACAGATCTAATTTGTTGCCATCTTTGTTATAAATTTCGGCCGCATTTGCTGCGCCTGCCACCAGGAGTGCTGGTACCAGGAGGGACAGTACTTTAACTTTCATTTTATTAACCCTCTGTTATATGCCTTATAATTGCCACTGCTTACTGGTTAACCCTCATTAACCAGTCGGCAATTTCATTCTCCGCAAAATTACAGAATAATCCAATGCGAATATGATACGAAAACTTTGAAGATGTTTCATTTATCTATCAACATGTTTCAAAATGTAAATATCAAGGAACTTTTACAAAGCACAAATAGCTTAGAAAATTAGCACTTATAATCAAACGAAAAATACACCACATACAAATCAATAGGTTACAATAAAATCCGTTACAGCACTGAATGACAAAACAAGATCGCACCTAATCTCTAAAATAACTCTCGCTATCATCATTAACTTTATTTATTACCGTCATTCAATTTTGAATGTCTGTTTATCCCTAATTGAGCCGAATGCTTCGCATTCGGTTTTTTTTTACCTTTCTTTACGTAACTTCTCATTTTTTGTGCTACCGATCCGAAATTGTAACGACTATTAACTAATTTCTCACCGGCTATCTTTCTCTGGCACGCAAATGATATAGCGCTTAATTTCTTGTTAATTCGTGCTATTTGCTGGCTTAGCGCATTTATTATTTGTACGCGCACGGCGAGTTTGTACACGTTTATTGCTCCATCCACCGCCGATATTGTCCAGTGAAAAAGTCGCCTCTTCCCGGACAGTGGCGCTGGAAATTCAGTTATTACCCTTTATACTGCCCTATCGCCACAGAGCACGACCACAACGGGTTAAAGATATCAATGAGTCAGACTGAAACCACCGCCCCGAGCAAATTCTCCCTCCTTCCCGGGAGCATCACCCGTTTCTTTCTTCTTTTGATCGTTGTGCTGTTAGTGACCATGGGGGTGATGGTACAAAGCGCGGTTAATGCATGGCTGAAGGATAAGAGCTATCAGGTCGTCGATATCACCCACGCCGTCCATAAGCGCATAGATACCTGGCGCTACGCCACATGGCAGATTTACGACAATATCGCGGCCGCGCCTGCCTCCTCGTCCGGAGATGGACTTCAGGAGACGCGGCTTAAGCAGGATGTCTATTACCTCGAAAAACCGCAGCGTAAAACCGAGGCGCTTATTTTTGGCTCTCACGACAGCGCGACGCTTGAGATGACGCAGCGTATTTCGACCTATCTGGATACCCTCTGGGGTGCCGAAACGGTGCCATGGTCGATGTATTATCTGAATGGTCAGGACAACAGCATGATCCTGATCTCTACGCTGCCGTTAAAAGATCTCTCTTCCGGTTTTAAAGAGACCACCGTGGGCAGCATCGTCGATTCCCGCCGGGCAGAGATGCTGCAACAGGCGAATGCGCTTGATGAACGTGAGAGCTTCTCTTCTCTGCGCCGTCTGGCATGGCAAAACGGTCATTATTTTACTCTGCGCACCACGTTCAACCAGCCAGGACATCTGGCGACGGTGGTCGCCTTCGATTTACCGATAAATGATTTAATCCCACCGGACATGCCGCTCGATAGTTTCCGTCTGGAGCCCGACAGCAGCACTCAGAACATGCGTGCGGCATCTGACAAAGAGGCCGCAGAGAGCGTATCGATCTCCTTTAACGGCTCGAAAATCGAAATTGCCTCATCCCTGAACTCGACCGGTATGCGTCTGGTGTGGCAGGTGCCGTTTGGCACGCTTCTGCTGGATACCCTGCAAAATATCCTGCTGCCTCTGCTGCTGAATATCGGTCTGCTGGCGCTGGCCCTGTTTGGGTACAGCACCTTCCGTTTCCAGTCGGGGCGTCAAAGCGACGCCTCTGCGGTTCCTGCCGGCACCAGCAATGAGCTGCGCGTATTACGCGCGCTGAATGAAGAGATTGTTTCCGTGCTGCCGCTTGGGGTCTTAGTTCACGACCAGGAAGCGAATCGTACGGTGATGAGCAACAAAATTGCCGACCATCTGCTGCCGCATCTTAACCTGCAGAATATCACCACCATGGCGGATCAGCACCAGGGGGTGATTCAGGCCACCATCAACAATGAACTGTACGAGATCCGCCAGTTCCGCAGCCAGGTGGCTCCACGCACGCAAATCTTCATCATCCGCGATCAGGATCGCGAAGTGCTGGTGAATAAAAAGCTCAAGCAGGCGCAAAGGCTGTATGAGAAAAACCAGCAGGGGCGCGCCGCATTTATGCAGAACATTGGCGATGCCTTCAAGCAGCCGTTAAAAACGCTGGCGACCCAGGCGGCGGCGTTGAATACGTCAGAAAGCCACCAGCTTGCCTGTCAGGCCGACTCGCTGGTCAGAATGGTTGATGAGATCCAGCTGGCGAACATGCTGGAGAATGATTTCTGGAAGGGAACGCCAAGCCTCTTCTCTATTCAGGCTCTGATTGATGAAGTGGTTCCGGAAGTCCTGCCCGTGATTAAGCGCAAAGGGCTGCAGCTGCTGATCAATAACAATCTCCCGGCAAATGACGAACGCCACGGCGATCGTGAAGCGTTGCGCCGCATACTGTTGATGATTATTCAATACGCGGTGACCACCACGCAGATCGGTAAAATCACCCTTGAAGTCAGTACGGAGGAGTCGGCAGAAGACCGCCTGACGTTCCGCATCCTGGACACCGGGGAAGGCGTCACCACGAGTGAAATTGATAATCTGCACTTCCCGTTCCTGAACGACACGCAAAGCGATCGCTACGGAAAGGCAAATGCCCTTACCTTCTGGCTATGCGATCAGCTGGCGCGTAAGCTCGGCGGCCATCTCAATATCAAGGCCCGCGAATCCCTCGGCACCCGCTATTCTCTGCACGTGAAAATGGCCGCCAATCCGCAGGAAGAAGATGAAGAACGTCTGCTCGATGATGTCGTGGTGATGGTCGACGTTACGTCGAACGAGATCCGCAATATTGTCGTTCGCCAGTTAGAAAACTGGGGGGCGGCCTGCATCACGCCGGATGAAAGACTTGCAAGTCAAGAATTTGATCTGTTTTTAACTGATAATCCGTCTAATCTTACTGCCTCCGGCTTGCTTTTAAGCGATGATGAGTCAGGCGTGCGGAAAATCGGCCCTGGCCAGCTGCGCGTCAACTTTAATATAAGCAATGCGATGCAGGAAGCTGTACTACAACTAATAGAAGAGCAGCTGGCGCAGGAAGAGATAGCGGAATCCCCGCTTGGCGGTAATGAAAATGCCGAGCTTCACGCCAGCGGATACTATTCACTCTTTGTTGATACAGTACCAGATGATGTTAAGCGGTTGTATACTGAGTCCGCTGCGAATGATTTTGCAGCGCTGGCACAGACAGCACACCGGCTTAAAGGGGTGTTTGCCATGCTTAATCTGGTTCCCGGCAAGCAGTTATGTGAAACGCTGGAACATCTAATTCGTGAGAAAGATGCCTCTGGCATTGAAAAATACATCAGCGACATTGACGCCTACGTCAAAAGCTTGCTGTAGCAAGGTAGCCTTATACATGAACAATATGAACGTAATTATTGCCGATGACCATCCGATTGTACTGTTCGGTATTCGCAAATCACTTGAACAGATCGAGTGGGTGAATGTAGTCGGTGAATTTGAAGACTCTACAGCACTGATCAATAACCTCCCAAAGCTTGATGCGCACGTGCTCATTACCGACCTCTCCATGCCTGGAGACAAATACGGTGATGGGATCACGCTCATCAAATATATTAAACGCCACTTCCCGGATATCTCGATCATTGTTCTGACCATGAACAACAACCCGGCGATCCTGAGCGCGGTACTGGATCTGGACATCGAAGGGATTGTGCTGAAACAGGGCGCTCCGACCGATCTGCCAAAAGCGCTCGCAGCGCTGCAGAAAGGCAAGAAGTTCACGCCTGAAAGCGTTTCTCGTCTGCTGGAAAAAATCAGCGCGGGTGGATACGGTGACAAACGCCTGTCTCCGAAAGAGAGTGAAGTTCTGCGCCTGTTCGCAGAAGGTTTCCTGGTGACCGAGATTGCCAAGAAGCTGAACCGCAGTATTAAAACCATCAGCAGCCAGAAGAAATCAGCGATGATGAAGCTGGGCGTGGACAACGATATTGCACTGCTGAACTATCTCTCCTCCGTCACGCTGAGCGCAACGGACAAGGATTGATCCCGACGGGTGTGCGGCCTGATGCCCTCACCCCATCTCTCTCCCACTCCCACCGGAAGAGGGTGAAAACATAAAAGGCCCTTGCGGGCCTTTTTTATATTCTGGTTTTTCTCACGCGCTCCGCGTAAATCGACAAGGTCTGCTTAAGCACGTCCAGCGTCACCGGTTTCGACAGACAGCTGTCCATGCCTGACTCCAGACAGCGCTGCTTCTCTTCCGCCAGCGCGTTCGCCGTTACGCCCACCACCGGCAACGTCAGGCCAAGCTGCCGGATGCGCTGCGTCAGACGGTAGCCGTCCATGTTAGGCATGTTGACGTCACTCAGCACGATATCAATATGATTCTTACTCAGCACGTTCAGCGCATCCACGCCGTCATTGGCGGTTTTGCACTGATAGCCCAGCGATCCAAGCTGGTCAGCCAGCAGGCGACGGTTAATTGGATGGTCATCAACCACCAGAATCATCATATCGTCATTCACCGACGCCAGAGACTCCGGTGACGGCAATCCTCCCGCGCCGTCGCTCTCTTCCAGTTCCACTTTGTAGATGCGCGCCAGCAGGCTCAACAGCTCGTGCGGGGTTGCGACACTGTGTACCCATTCTCCTGGCGCACGCTCAACCGGGATACCGATGTGGCGACGGCAGAAGAGCACTGACCCTCTCCCCTGCCACGGCAGCTCCAGCATCTCGTCGGCGATCAGCACATCGTCCACGTCCGGCGTTTGACCTTCATAACGGCACGCCCTCACGCCGCTGTGGGTAAGCAGCGCCGTCAGATAGTCATTCAGCGAGGCGTTATGCACCGCCAGCCAGCAGCGCTTGTCGCTCAGCCCGTCTACCGTCGCTTTTGCCGGATATTGCGCCGAATAAAGCGGAATGCGGATGGTGAACTGGCTGCCCATACCGGGCTCGGTATCCACAGAGATATCGCCGTCCATCATGCTGACGAGCTTCTCACAAATCGCCAGCCCCAGTCCGGTTCCCTGGAAGTTACGCTGCACGCCGGTCCCCACCTGGAAGAACGGGTCGAACAGACGAACCACCTCCTTCGCCGGAATGCCGACCCCCGTGTCGCGCACGCGAATGCTCAGGTAATCCCCCGCCCGGCAGACGTGCAACACAATACAGCCGGTATCGGTGAATTTGATGGCGTTGCTGAGCAGGTTGGAGATGACCTGCTGCAGGCGCATCGGGTCGCCGTGCAGCGTCAGCGGCACGTCCGGTTCGATAAAGCAGTAGAGCCCCAGCTGTTTACGCACGACCAGCGGCAGATAGTTGGCGCTGATGTGGTTCATCACCTCGCGCGGTGAGAATTCCCGCGGCTCAATTTTCAGCTGCTCAGACTCAATTTTAGAGAAGTCGAGAATATCGCTAATGATTTTCAGCAGCAGGCTGGAGGAGTTGTTCATCGCCGTCACCAGTCTGTCGACTCCTTTCGGCAATTCCTTCGTCTGCAGCAGATCGAGGTTACCGATAATCCCGTACAGCGGCGTGCGCAGCTCGTGGCTTACGGTCGCAAGGAACATGGATTTCGACTGACTCGCCTGCTCTGCGGCCTGCGCCATCTCCTGTAACGACTCTTCCATTTTCACGCGGGCGGAAACATCCACCAGCACGCAAATCGCCACGTTTTCATTGCGATAGCGGGAATGCACGAAGCTGATCTGCAGATTGGTGTGCGTACTGGTCAACACGTCGACGAAGTTAACCTGCTGGCCGCAGATAATTTGCGTCAGCCTCTGCCGGTCTTCATGCGTCAGCATGTTCAGGTAGTTATGCGCCAGTTCATTACTCAGGATGTTGGTTCCGTCCTGGGTACGCAGAATACAGATCCCCACCGGCGCCGAGGCGACAATCTTGCGGTTAAACTGCTCGTGTTCCTCGAGCCGCTGGGCGTCGCTTTCTGCGGGAATAAAGATTTTCCGCTCATACATGCGCGCCAGCGTGAACAGCGCGCCCCCCGCCAGCAGGTTCAGCAGAATCGCATTCATGATAAGAATGCGTATCCGCTCAAGCACCATATCCACCGGCAGCGAATAGACGATACTCAGCGACGAAGGCGGCAGGCTCTTCTTCAGGACCAGCTCGCGGAAACCCGAGGTATAGCCAAACCACGACCGCTCCTGCATCCAGTGCGGTTCGACGTTTAGACGGTTATCGGGCCCGGCAAGGGAGATCAGCTGATGACCATTTTCATCCAGAATGGTCACCCCCATGGGCAGGCTGCCCGGGGTGAAGAAGTTCTCCATGCGAATGGTCTGCTCAATCCCCATCAGCGCCTGCAGGCGATTGCCCAGATAGACCGGCGTCAGGGCGTAAAAATACCCCACGCCCGGGCGCGGGCCCTGGCTCACCCAGAAGATGTTATTCCCGCGCTCGTCCTGCGGCGCATTGCGGTATTTCACAATACGTTCATGCAGGCTTTTCAGCGCATCATCACGCTCAACGGGCACATCGCGCAGGCCAAAGTCAGCCATGCAAAGATTCTCGCTGCCAATCAGGAAGACGCGGTTCAGGTCATAGGCGGCGGAGAAATTGTCGCGCCAGTAGCGCATAAACCAGGCAAGGGATTCCAGCGACCCGCGCCAGGTATTGCTCATGGTGGAGCAATCGGAATCCGGGAACAGCGGCTGGAAGTCCGGGACCTCGGTTTTGTCATCACGCCCGCGAAGCGCAAGGATGCCGTTTTCCGCCGTCAGACGATTTTCGGCAATATACTTCAGCTCCTTCATGACGTCAGACGTTCGCTGAATGTAGCGCTGGGCCTGGTCGGAGCTTAAGTTAAACTCCTGGCGGATCTCCGCTTCTTTCTGGTGCAGGGCGTTAACGATGTAAAACACCGAGAACAGGGCCACCAGCAGCCAAAGCAGGAGCGCCAGCGCCCGAAACAGATAGCGAGAGACTTTCAGCGTAGTACGAAAGGAGACGAGGTATTTCAAGGGGGCGAGGCTCCGCCGTCGGGGTCAAAAGAATGTGGTTAAGGTAGCGGTAAACGCGCCAGGTCGCAACGTTGACTTATCTGCTAATGCAAAAGAAAAGGGCCGGAATCCGGCCCTTTTTTGCATCAGGAGACATTACTCGTCAGCGTCATCCGCTACGTCATCGTCGGTGTCGGCTTCCGGCGCGATATCATCATCGCCTTCCGCAACGCTGCCGTCGATGGAGTCGAGCTCTTCGTCATCCACCGGCTCGGCAACGCGCTGCAGACCCACTACGTTTTCATCTTCCGCTGTACGGATGAGGATCACGCCCTGGGTGTTACGACCCACCACGCTGATCTCAGACACGCGGGTACGCACCAGCGTACCGGCATCGGTGATCATCATGATCTGATCCGCATCGTCCACCTGCACCGCGCCGACAACGGAACCGTTGCGCTCGGTCACCTTGATGGAGATAACGCCCTGCGTACCGCGAGACTTGGTTGGGTATTCCCCTTCCGCCGTACGTTTACCGTAACCATTCTGCGTCACGGTCAGGATAGCCCCTTCACCGCGCGGAATAATCAGAGAAACAACGCTGTCTTCGCCAGCCAGCTTGATACCACGAACTCCCGTCGCGGTACGGCCCATTGCACGGACGGCGTCTTCTTTGAAGCGCACCACTTTACCGGCCGCAGAGAACAGCATGACTTCATCAGATCCCGAGGTCAGATCCACGCCAATCAGCTCGTCGCCTTCGTTCAGGTTCACGGCGATAATACCGGCAGAACGCGGACGGCTGAATTCGGTCAGCGCGGTTTTCTTCACGGTACCGCTGGCGGTCGCCATAAAGACGTTCACGCCCTCTTCGTACTCGCGTACCGGCAGAATAGCGGTGATACGTTCGTTCGCTTCCAGCGGCAGCAGGTTAACGATTGGACGACCACGCGCGCCGCGGCTTGCTTCCGGCAGCTGATAGACTTTCATCCAGTACAGACGACCGCGGCTGGAGAAGCAGAGGATCGTGTCGTGGGTGTTCGCCACCAGCAGGCGGTCAATAAAGTCTTCTTCTTTAATACGTGCTGCAGATTTACCTTTACCGCCACGACGCTGTGCTTCGTAGTCCGTTAACGGCTGATACTTCACGTAGCCCTGGTGAGACAGGGTCACAACAACGTCTTCCTGGTTGATCAGGTCTTCGATGTTGATGTCCGCGCTGTTGGCGGTGATTTCGGTGCGGCGCTCGTCGCCGAACTGATCGCGGACCAGCTCCAGCTCTTCGCGGATCACTTCCATCAGGCGCTCTGCGCTGCCCAGAATGTGCAGCAGCTCAGCAATCTGTTCCAGCAGCTCTTTGTATTCGTCGAGCAGTTTTTCATGCTCAAGGCCGGTCAGTTTCTGCAGACGCAGATCCAGAATCGCCTGGGCCTGCTGTTCAGTCAGGTAGTACTGACCGTCACGTACGCCGAATTCAGGTTCCAGCCACTCAGGACGCGCTGCGTCATCGCCCGCACGTTCCAGCATCGCGGCGACGTTGCCCAGATCCCACGGACGGGAAATCAGCGCAGTTTTCGCTTCTGCCGGGGTTGGCGCACGACGGATCAGTTCGATGATCGGGTCGATGTTGGCCAGCGCAACTGCCAGCGCTTCAAGGATGTGCGCACGATCGCGCGCTTTGCGCAGTTCGAAGATGGTACGACGGGTCACCACTTCACGGCGGTGACGGACGAACGCGCTCAGGATCTCTTTCAGGTTCATGATCTTCGGCTGACCATGGTGCAGCGCAACCATGTTGATACCGAAGGAGACCTGAAGCTGAGTCTGGGAGTACAGGTTGTTCAGGACAACCTCACCCACCGCGTCGCGTTTGATCTCAATCACGATGCGCATACCGTCTTTGTCAGACTCGTCACGCAGCGCGCTGATGCCTTCAACACGTTTTTCTTTTACCAGCTCGGCGATTTTTTCAATCAAACGCGCTTTGTTCACCTGATACGGGATCTCGTGAACAATAATGGTTTCACGGCCGGTTTTAGCATCCGCTTCCACTTCGGCGCGGGCACGGATGTAAATCTTGCCGCGGCCGGTACGGTACGCTTCTTCAATGCCGCGACGACCGTTGATGATCGCCGCCGTCGGGAAGTCCGGGCCCGGAATGTGTGTCATCAGCCCTTCAATGCTGATGTCTTCATCGTCGATATAGGCCAGACAGCCGTTGATCACTTCCGTGATGTTGTGCGGCGGAATGTTGGTTGCCATACCGACCGCGATACCGGAAGAACCGTTAACCAACAGGTTCGGGATCTTGGTTGGCATCACATCTGGGATGCGCTCGGTGCCGTCGTAGTTATCGACGAAATCAACGGTCTCTTTTTCCAGGTCGGCCATCAGCTCATGAGCGATTTTCGACATACGGATTTCCGTATAACGCATCGCCGCAGCGGAGTCGCCGTCGACTGAACCAAAGTTACCCTGACCATCTACCAGCATGTAGCGCAAGGAGAATGGCTGCGCCATACGAACGATGGTGTCATAAACGGCGGTATCACCATGCGGGTGATATTTACCGATGACGTCACCGACGACGCGGGCAGATTTTTTATAGGCTTTATTCCAGTCATTGCCCAATACGTTCATGGCGTATAGTACGCGACGGTGTACCGGCTTCAGGCCATCGCGGACGTCCGGCAGCGCACGGCCAACAATGACCGACATCGCATAGTCCAGATAGGAGCTCTTCAGCTCTTCCTCGATGTTAACCGGTGTAATTTCTCTCGCAAGGTCGCTCATCTAACCGCTATCCCTCTACTGTATCCCGGATTCAAAGGTCGCAAATTATAACACAGCCGAGGTGATTGAGGTAAACCTATACGCTTTATTCACGGGGATTGCCTGATATACTCCTTTGTCTTGCTAAATAAGGAGTAAAAGCGCCCATGAATGCCGAAAAATCCCCGGTGGCTCACAACGTTGACCACGAAGAGATTGCCAAATTTGAAGCGGTGGCGTCCCGCTGGTGGGATCTCGAAGGTGAGTTCAAACCGCTGCATCGCATTAATCCGCTGCGTCTGGGCTATATCGCGGAGCGTTCCGGCGGCCTGTTCGGTAAGAAAGTGCTCGACGTCGGCTGCGGCGGCGGCATCCTGGCGGAAAGCATGGCGCGCGAAGGGGCGAACGTCACGGGCCTGGATATGGGCTTTGAACCGCTGCAGGTTGCCCGTCTTCATGCGCTGGAGTCTGGCATACAGGTAGACTACGTGCAGGAAACCGTGGAAGAACACGCGGCAAAACACGCCCATCAGTACGATGTGGTGACCTGCATGGAGATGCTGGAGCACGTACCCGATCCGCAGTCGGTGGTACATGCCTGTGCAAAACTGGTGAAGCCGGGCGGCCAGGTCTTCTTCTCAACCATCAACCGTAACGGTAAAGCGTGGCTGATGGCCGTCGTTGGCGCGGAGTATGTACTGCGCATGGTGCCGAAAGGGACGCACGACGTGAAGAAATTCATCAAGCCTGCAGAGCTGTTAAGCTGGGTTGACCAGACGTGGCTCAAAGAGCAGCACATCATCGGCCTGCACTACAATCCGCTAACCAATAAATTCAAACTCGCACCGGGCGTTGATGTTAACTATATGTTGCACACAACCGCCAAAAACGACTAACGTCATTCGTTATTCTTATAAAGATTGCGCGACATCATGTTGCGCAATTCTGACCTCCCGTTGAAGAAATCAGCACTCGATCAAATTTTGAATTTTTTTTCTTAATTATTGACATGTCTTCCAGGCCTTACGGTACGAGGACTTAGCCTTTTTTACCCTTTCACAACCTCAATTTAACGCCAAAATCAACCCTTGTGCTGAAAAGATTCGATACTAGAATACTCACCATATAGCGTTTTTCTTATCGCAAACCCCCTACATGTAGTATTTATCCACAGAGTTAGTCACAAGACGGATCTGTGGATAAACGGGGGATATTTTTTATTTCACGGACAGGTAAAACCCACATGAATCAGAGTCTGCTGGTGACAAAGCGCGACGGTACTACCGAGCGTATCAATCTGGACAAAATCCATCGAGTTCTCGACTGGGCAGCAGAAGGACTGAACAACGTATCTATCTCCCAGGTTGAACTGCGCTCCCACATTCAGTTCTACGACGGCATCAAAACGTCTGATATCCACGAAACGATCATTAAAGCAGCGGCAGACCTCATCTCCCGCGAAGCACCGGATTATCAGTACCTCGCTGCACGTCTGGCGATTTTCCACCTGCGTAAAAAAGCCTACGGTCAGTTTGAGCCGCCGAAGCTTTACGATCACGTGGTGAAAATGGTTGAGCTGGGCAAATACGACACGCATCTGCTGGAAGACTATACGGAAGAAGAGTTCGAGCAGATGAACGGGTTTATCGATCACTGGCGCGACATGAACTTCTCCTACGCGGCGGTGAAGCAGCTCGAAGGCAAATACCTGGTTCAGAACCGTGTAACCGGCGAGATCTACGAAAGCGCCCAGTTCCTCTACATTCTGGTGGCTGCCTGCCTGTTCTCTAACTACCCGCGTGATACCCGTCTGGATTACGTGAAGCGTTTCTACGATGCGGTCTCCACGTTCAAGATTTCTCTGCCGACGCCGATCATGTCTGGCGTGCGTACCCCAACCCGTCAGTTCAGCTCCTGCGTACTGATCGAGTGTGGTGACAGCCTGGATTCAATCAACGCCACCTCCAGCGCCATCGTGAAATACGTCTCCCAGCGTGCCGGTATCGGCATCAACGCCGGTCGCATCCGTGCGCTGGGCAGCCCGATTCGCGGCGGTGAAGCGTTCCACACCGGCTGTATCCCGTTCTATAAACACTTCCAGACGGCCGTAAAATCCTGCTCTCAGGGCGGCGTGCGCGGCGGTGCTGCGACCCTGTTCTATCCGATGTGGCACCTGGAAGTGGAAAGCCTGCTGGTTCTGAAAAACAACCGTGGCGTGGAAGGCAACCGCGTGCGTCACATGGACTACGGCGTGCAGATCAACAAGCTGATGTACACCCGTCTGCTGAAAGGCGAAGACATCACCCTGTTCAGCCCGTCCGACGTCCCGGGCCTGTATGACGCGTTCTTTGCCGATCAGGACGAGTTCGAGCGTCTGTACACCAAATACGAAAAAGACGACAGCATCCGTAAGCAGCGCGTGAAGGCGGTAGACCTGTTCTCCCTGATGATGCAGGAACGTGCCTCTACCGGCCGTATCTACATCCAGAACGTTGACCACTGCAACACCCACAGCCCGTTCGATCCGATGGTTGCGCCAGTGCGCCAGTCTAACCTGTGCCTGGAGATCGCCCTGCCGACCAAACCGCTGGAAGACGTGAACGACGAAAACGGCGAAATCGCGCTGTGTACGCTGTCCGCGTTCAACCTGGGCGCGATTAAGAGCCTGGACGAGCTGGAAGAGCTGGCCGTGCTGGCGGTTCGTGCGCTCGACGCCCTTCTGGACTACCAGGATTACCCAATCCCGGCCGCTAAACGCGGTGCGATGGGCCGCCGTACCCTGGGTATCGGCGTGATCAACTTCGCCTACTGGCTGGCGAAAAACGGCAAGCGTTACTCTGACGGCAGCGCCAACAACCTGACGCACCAGACGTTCGAAGCGATTCAGTACTACCTGATGAAAGCGTCCAACGAGCTGGCGAAAGAGCAAGGCGCGTGCCCGTGGTTCAACGAAACCACCTACGCGAAAGGCATTCTGCCAATCGACACCTACAAGAAAGACTTGGATGCGATTGTCAGCGAGCCGCTGCACCTCGACTGGGAAGGCCTGCGCGAGTCCATCAAGACTCACGGCCTGCGTAACTCCACGCTCTCTGCCCTGATGCCGTCTGAGACCTCTTCGCAGATCTCCAATGCCACCAACGGTATTGAGCCGCCGCGCGGCCACGTCAGCATTAAAGCGTCGAAAGACGGCGTGCTGCGTCAGGTGGTACCGGATTACGAGACGCTGGGTGACAACTACGAGCTGCTGTGGGAAATGCCAAACAACGACGGCTACCTGCAGCTGGTGGGTATCATGCAGAAGTTTATCGACCAGTCGATCTCTGCCAATACAAACTATGACCCGACGCGCTTCCCGTCAGGCAAGGTCCCGATGCAGCAGCTGCTGAAAGACCTGCTCACCGCCTACAAATTTGGCGTGAAAACCCTGTACTATCACAACACCCGTGATGGTGCGGAAGACGCGCAGGACGACCTAGTACCGTCAATTCAGGACGATGGCTGCGAAAGCGGCGCATGTAAGATCTAATGAAGGGCGGGGATATCCCCGCCTTTATTTCGTAAGACAGGACACACTCATGGCATATACCACCTTTTCACAGACGAAAAACGACCAGCTCAAAGAGCCGATGTTCTTCGGCCAGCCGGTCAACGTGGCACGCTACGATCAGCAAAAATATGACATCTTCGAAAAGCTGATTGAAAAGCAACTCTCCTTCTTCTGGCGTCCGGAAGAAGTGGATGTATCCCGCGACCGTATTGACTACCAGTCGCTGCCGGATCACGAAAAACATATCTTCATCAGCAACCTGAAGTACCAGACGCTGCTGGATTCCATTCAGGGACGTAGCCCTAACGTGGCGCTGCTGCCGCTGATCTCGATTCCTGAGCTGGAGACCTGGGTGGAAACCTGGGCATTCTCCGAGACCATTCACTCCCGCTCTTACACGCACATTATCCGCAACATCGTGAACGATCCGGCGGTTGTGTTTGACGATATCGTCACCAACGAGCAGATCCAGAAGCGCGCGGAAGGCATTGCTCACTACTACGACGAGCTGATCGAGATGACCAGCTACTGGCACCTGCTGGGCGAAGGCACCCACCACGTGAACGGTAAAACCATCACCGTGAACCTGCGAGCGCTGAAAAAGCAGCTGTACCTGTGCCTGATGAGCGTCAACGCTCTGGAAGCGATCCGCTTCTATGTCAGCTTCGCCTGCTCCTTCGCCTTTGCCGAGCGCAAGCTAATGGAAGGCAACGCCAAAATCATCCGTCTGATTGCCCGTGATGAAGCCCTGCACCTGACCGGCACCCAGCACATGCTGAACCTGCTGCGCAGCGGTACGGACGATCCGGAGATGGCGGAAATCGCTGAAGAGTGCAAGCAGGAGTGCTACGACCTGTTCGTGCTGGCCGCTCAGCAGGAGAAAGAGTGGGCAGACTACCTGTTCCGCGACGGCTCCATGATTGGCCTGAACAAAGACATCCTGTGCCAGTACGTTGAGTACATCACCAACATCCGCATGCAGGCTGTTGGTCTCGACCTGCCGTTCCAGACGCGCTCTAACCCGATTCCATGGATCAACACCTGGCTGGTGTCCGATAACGTGCAGGTTGCGCCGCAGGAAGTGGAAGTCAGCTCTTATCTGGTCGGTCAGATTGATTCTGAAGTCAACACCGACGACCTGAGCAACTTCCAGCTCTGATGTCACGCGTCACGTTAAGTCTTTCCGGCACTGAGGTACTGTGTCGGGAGGAGCACCCTTCTCTGCTGGTGGCTCTTGAGGCGCATCAGGTAGAAGTAGAGTACCAGTGTCGTTCCGGCTACTGCGGCTCCTGCCGCTGCCGTCTGGTCGCCGGCCAGGTGGACTGGCTGACCGAGCCGCTGGCTTTTATCAATGAAGGGGAAATTTTGCCCTGCTGCTGCCGGGCAAAAGGCGATATAGAGATCGAGATGTAAAAAAGGGCCTTACGGCCCTTTTTTCTATTTTAAGAACGTCACCGCTTTATCCGGGAAATCCGTAAACAGTCCGTCCACGCCCGCCTGCTTATACAACACTTCATAAAGCTGATTCACGTCCGTGGCATATGGCGGCAGCTGGTCTGCACGCACGGTATACGGGTGCACCTGCATCCTGCTGGCGTGCGCCTCTTTCACCATCGCAGTCAGCTTCACGTGACCAGGCGTTGAACCTTCCGCCACCAGCATGTGGTAATCCGGCCCGATGCCGTCGGCGTACTGCGCAATCTGCTTCATCGCGCCCGGCTTAAACATCCAGTCGTAATTGTAGTTCACCCACGTTCCGTCCGGCTGCTTCTCCTGGGTTTCATTCCAGTCGGTATAGGCAATCAGCTGCACCAGATTGAGATCCATCCCCATCTTCGGCTCCAGCTCGGTTTTGATGCGCTTCAGCTCGGCGGCATCAAAACACTGCAGGTAAACTTTGTCCTTCTTGCCGGTGTAGCCGTACTGCTTCAGCACCTCGAGCGTCTTCGCGGCAATATCTTTTCCTTCCTGATGGTGGAACCACGGCGCTTTGATTTCCGGGTAGATGCCGATATTTTTACCGGTTGAGTGGTTCAGCCCCTGAACAAACTCAATCTCTTCCTGGAAGGTATGAATGCGGAAGTCAGATTTGCCCATCGGGAAACGTCCCGGATAGACCTGCACCTTCTTGCCGTTTTCAATCTCAAAGCCCTCGGTAAACTTCAGGGAACGGATCTCCGCCAGCGTGAAGTCGATGGCATAGAAGCGGCCATCTTTGCGCGCGCGGTCCGGGAAACGATCCGCCACGTCCGTCACGCGGTCAAGATAGTGATCGTGCAGGACGACCAGCTGGTCGTCCTTCGTCATCACCAGATCCTGCTCCAGATAATCCGCGCCCTGGGCATAGGCCATCGCTTTCGCCGGGAGCGTATGCTCCGGCAGATAGCCGCTGGCGCCGCGGTGGGCAATAACAATTTTATCCGCCGCCAGCGCGGAGCCTGTCATCAGGCCCGCCAGCAGCAGGCCGGTTGCAAGTTGGGTAAATTTCATCGCTAAGCTCCTTATTGACGACGCGCCAGCACTTCCGCGTGGTGACGTTTCTCACCGATCATCACAACAATCAGCAGCAGTACCGCCAGCACGCTACCGCCGATCATCACCATAAAGCCGCCGTCCCAGCCGAAGAAGTCAACGGTGTAGCCCACGATGGCGCTCGCCGCGACCGAACCGCCCAGGTAGCCGAACAGGCCGGTAAAGCCCGCCGCCGTGCCCGCCGCTTTTTTCGGCGCCAGCTCCAGGGCATGCAGACCGATCAGCATCACCGGACCGTAAATCAGGAAGCCGATGACGATCATGCAGGCCATATCTACTGATGGGTTGCCCGGCGGGTTGAGCCAGTACACCACGGTAGCAATGGTCACCAGGGTCATAAAGAACACGCCCGTCGCGCCGCGGTTGCCTTTAAACACCTTGTCCGACATCCAGCCGCAAAGCAGCGTGCCCGGGATCCCGGCATATTCATACAGGAAATAGGCCCAGGAGGATTTATCCAGCGCGAAGTGCTTCACCTCTTTCAGGTAGGTTGGCGACCAGTCGAGGATGCCGTAGCGCAGCAGGTAAACGAACACGTTCGCGACCGCGATGTACCACAGCAGCTTGTTCGGCAGCACGTACTTCATGAAGATCTGTTTAGCGGTCAGCTCTTCTTCGTGCTCCTTGCTGTAATCATCCGGATAGTCGTTTTTGTACTCTTCAATCGGCGGCAGGCCGCAGGACTGCGGCGTGTCGCGCATCAGGGCGAAGGCAATAATCGCCACCAGAATGGCGCCAAAGGCAGGCATATAGAGCGCCGCATGCCAGTCGTTGAACCAGGCCATCCCCAGCAGGAACAGCAGAGGCGGAATACCGCCGCCCACGTTATGGGCGCAGTTCCACACCGACACGATGCCTCCGCGCTCTTTCTGCGACCACCAGTGCACCATGGTACGCCCGCACGGCGGCCACCCCATCCCCTGGAACCAGCCGCAGAGGAACAGCAGCACGAACATGATGGCAATGCTGGAGGTAGCCCACGGCACAAAGCCCATGAACAGCATGACCGCGGCCGCCAGGATCAGACCGGCGGGCAGGAACACGCGCGGATTCGAGCGATCCGACACGGAGCCCATGATGAATTTGGAAAAACCGTAGGCGATGGAGATCCCCGACAGCGCGAACCCCAGATCGCCACGGGAAAAGCCCTGCTCCACCAGATACGGCATGGCGAGCGCGAAGTTTTTACGTACAAGGTAGTACGCCGCGTACCCGAAGAAGATCCCCAGGAAGATTTGCCAACGCAGACGGCGATAGAGCGGATCTATTTCTGCCTCTGGCAGACGCGCCCTGTGCGGCGCAGGTTTGAAGATACTGAGCATAACAGCCTCCGTGGCCTTGAAATGAATGAGCAGGTGGCTCGCACCTGAATTCCAGAGGCGGGGATGTTAAGAAATCACGGTGATTGTTACTGTGAATCAACGCACAGATTGTTACAGAAATATGACAGAATGCGCAAAAAAGCGCATGAAATCACGTTTCACTTTCGAATTCCGCGCGTTTATGTTCGAAATCAAACAAACCACAAAATTAATATGGCTAAATGATAAAAAACGAACATAGAGGGTAAACAATGACCAGTCACGATCCTGGTTATAGTGATGTGATAATCATTGGTGGTGGCGCGACCGGCGCCGGGATCGCGCGCGATTGCGCCCTTCGCGGCTTAAGCGTCACGCTTCTGGAACGCCATGATATCGCCACGGGCGCAACCGGGCGTAACCACGGCCTGCTGCACAGCGGCGCCCGGTATGCGGTCACCGACGCTGAATCCGCGCGCGAATGTATTGCTGAAAACCAGATCCTTAAGCGTATCGCCCGTCACTGCATTGAGCCGACTGACGGCCTGTTTATCACTCTTCCCGAAGATGACCTCACCTTTCAGGACACCTTTATTACCGCCTGCTGTGCAGCGGGCATTCAGGCTGAGGCCATGGATCCGGCTCTGGCGCGGCGGCTGGAACCGTCGGTTAACCCGGCGCTTATCGGCGCGGTTAAAGTGCCTGACGGCACCGTTGACCCCTTCCGCCTGACTGCCGCCAACATGCTGGACGCCCGCGAACATGGCGCTCACATTCTGACCGGACACGAAGTGACCGGGCTTATCCGCGAGGGAAACCGCATCTGCGGCGTACGGATCGTTGATACGCAATATAACGAACACAGCGAGCTGTATGCCGCCGTGGTGGTTAACGCGGCGGGGATATGGGGGCAGCGCATCGCGGAATACGCGGACCTGTCGGTGCGCATGTTCCCGGCGAAAGGCTCGCTGCTGATCCTCGACCACCGCATCAATAACCACGTAATTAACCGCTGCCGCAAACCGTCAGATGCCGATATTCTGGTACCAGGCGACACCATCTCATTAATCGGTACGACCTCAACCCACGTGGACTATAGCGAGATTGACTACAACCGCGTGACCGCTAATGAGGTCGACATCCTGCTGCGCGAAGGGGAAAAACTGGCCCCGGTGATGGCGCAGACGCGTATTCTGCGCGCCTACGCAGGCGTGCGTCCGCTGGTCGCCAGCGATAACGATCCGAGCGGGCGTAACGTCAGCCGGGGCATTGTGCTGCTCGATCACGCCGGGCGTGACGGCCTGGACGGGTTTATCACCATCACCGGCGGCAAGCTGATGACCTACCGCCTGATGGCCGAGTGGGCGACCGATGCCGTCTGCCGCAAGCTGGGCAATACCGAACGGTGCGTGACGGCAGAACAACCCCTGCCCGGCTCGCGTCAGTCCACCGAAAAAACGCTGCAAAAAATCATCTCCCTGCCCGCGCCGCTGCGCGGATCCGCTATTTACCGCCACGGCGACAGAACGCCGCAGTGGCTCGGTGAAGGGCGCCTGAGCCGCAGCCTGGTGTGCGAGTGCGAAGCCGTCACCGCCGGTGAGGTGCAGTACGCGGTGGAAAATCTGACGGTTAACAGCCTGCTCGATCTTCGCCGCCGCACCCGCGTCGGAATGGGTACCTGTCAGGGCGAGCTGTGCGCCTGTCGTGCCGCCGGACTGCTGCAGCGCTTTCATACCACCACCGCTACCCAGTCGCTCGATCAGCTCAGCGCGTTTTTAAACGAGCGCTGGAAAGGCATCCAGCCTGTCGCCTGGGGCGATGCCCTGCGCGAAAGCGAATTTACCCGCTGGGTCTACCAGGGGCTTTGCGGTCTTGAGAAGGAGCAACGCGATGAAATTTGATACCGTAATCGTCGGCGGCGGGCTGGCAGGCCTGCTCTGCGGCATCAGGCTCACCAGGCAGGGGCTGCGCTGCGCCATTATCACACGGGGCCAGAGCGCCCTGCACTTCTCGTCGGGCTCGCTGGATCTGGTGGACGAAACGTACCGCGATAAGCTGCCGCCGGAGCACCCCTATCACCTGATTGGCGCGCACAACGTTGACCGCTTTGCGCTGGAAACCGAAGCGCTGCTGGCGGACTGCGGCGCGCGTCTGAAGGGGAGCGCCCGGCTCAATCACCAGCGCGTCACGCCGCTCGGTACCTTACGCTCTGCCTGGCTCAGCCCGGAGGAGGTGCCCGTTGCGCCCGTCAATGCCGCGCGCGTCCGGGTCGTGGGTATTAGCGGTTTTCTGGATTTTCAGCCCCATCTCGCGGCGGCGTCGCTTTGCCGCCAGGGGATCAATGCCGAAACGGCAGAGATAGAACTACCTGAGCTTGATGTCCTGCGCGATAACCCGAGCGAGTTTCGCGCGGTGAATATCGCCCGATTTCTGGATAACGAGGACAAATGGCCGCTGCTGTATGACGCGCTCAGGCCCCTCAGCGACAGCTGTGACGCCCTGCTGATGCCCGCCTGCTTTGGCTTACGCGACAACCGGCTCTGGCGCTGGCTATCGGATCGTCTGCCCTGCTCGCTCGGCCTGCTGCCAACGCTGCCTCCGTCCGTACCCGGCATTCGTCTGCATACCCAGCTCCAGCGCCAGTTTGTCGCGCAGGGCGGCGTGTGGATGGCGGGTGATGAGGTGAAAAAAATCACCCTGACCGACGGCGCGGTGAGCGAAATCTGGACGCGCAACCACGACGATATTCCGCTTCGTGCGCGCTATACGGTGCTGGCAAGCGGCAGCTTCTTCAGCAACGGGCTGCTGAGCAGCCGGGAGGGTATCCGGGAAGCTATTATGGGACTGGATGTTCGCCAGCATGCCTCCCGCGCGGACTGGTATCAAAGTGATTTCTTCTCGCCGCAGCCCTGGCAGCAGTTCGGCGTGATTGTCGATAACCGGTTACACCCGCAGCTTGCCGGTAGACCTGTCAGTAATCTCTTTGCCATCGGCTCGCTGCTGGGCGGGTACGATCCTATTGCTCAGGGGTGCGGTGGCGGCGTCTGCGCCGTCACGGCGCTGTATGTGGCAGAGCAGATTAGCCAGCGCACGGAGGCTGAACAATGAACGATACCCGTTTTGAAAGCTGCATCAAATGCACGGTGTGTACCACCGTCTGCCCGGTCAGCGGCGTGAACCCACGCTATCCCGGACCAAAGCAGGCCGGACCGGACGGCGAGCGTCTGCGCCTGAAGGACGGCAAGCTGTATGATGAAGCGCTGAAATACTGCATCAACTGCAAACGCTGCGAAGTCGCCTGCCCGTCGGATGTGAAAATCGGCGATATTATCCAGCGCGCCCGGGCGCACTACAGCACGCAAAAGCCGTCGCTTCGTGACGCAATCCTGAGCCATACCGATCTGATGGGCAGCGTCTCTACGCCGTTTGCCCCGCTGGTGAATGCCGCGACCTCTCTCAAACCGGTGCGCCAGCTGCTGGATGCCACGCTGAAGATAGACCATCACCGCAGCCTGCCGAAATATTCTCACGGAACCTTCCGCCGCTGGTATAAATCCGTCGCGGCGAAACAGGCTCAGTACGCCGAGCAGGTGGCCTTTTTCCACGGCTGCTACGTGAACTACAACCACCCGCAGCTGGGTAAAGATCTGCTGAAGGTGCTGAACGCCATGGGAACGGGCGTTCAGCTACTGAATAAAGAGAAGTGCTGCGGCGTACCGCTGATCGCCAACGGGTTTACCGATAAAGCGCGCAGGCAGGCTCAGAGCAATGTCACCTCCCTGCGCGAAGCGATTGTCGATAAAGGTATTCCGGTGCTGGCGACCTCTTCCACCTGTACCTTTACCCTGCGCGATGAGTACCCGCATCTGCTGGACGTAGACAACACCGGACTACGCGAGCACATCGAGCTGGCGACGCGCTTCCTGTGGCGCAAGCTGGACAGCGGACAGACGTTGCCGCTAGGGAAATTACCCCTGAAAGTGGTGTACCACACGCCGTGTCATATGGAGAAAATGGGCTGGTCGCTCTATACGCTGGAGCTGCTGCGGCTAATCCCGGGGCTGGAGCTGACGGTGCTGGATTCACGCTGCTGCGGGATTGCGGGAACCTACGGCTTTAAGCGTGAAAACTATGACACGTCGCAGGCGATCGGCGCCCCGCTGTTCCGTCAGATTGAGGAGAGCGGCGCGGATATCGTGGTGACCGACTGCGAAACCTGCAAGTGGCAGATTGAGATGTCCACCAGCAAGCGCTGCGAGCATCCGATTACGCTGCTGGCAAAGGCGCTCGGCTGAACATGGCCGGGGCGAAAGGCCCCGGCACAGGCGTTACTCCACGAACAGCGATTCAACCACGTTAATCCAGCCGTGCTCGCTGGCCACCTCTTTGCCATTCAGCCAGCGGCGCAGCATGTTCAGCGCCATCATGGCGCATACCTCCTGACGCACCGCCAGGCTGTGGCGGGTAATGCTCATTTTCACCCGCAGGGCGTGGGTGCCCTCGGGCGTCGCCAGCGCGAAGTTGAGGTGTTCTTCATCCAGCCCGCCGACGAACAGCGCCAGACCGGCAAAATGCTTCACCCTTCTCTCGGACGCCCAGCGGGCGGTCTGCGCCAGAGTCTCCTGCTGGAACGGCACCACTTCGCTGGCCAGCAGCGGCGCGTTGACGCGCGACAGCTGAAGTGCCAGCAGGCCACCGGTGAACTGCTCGCTTAAGGTCACGCTGAGCTGACGCGCCTGCAGCTGCTTCGCAATCAGCGCGGGCAACCCTTCCGTACCTTCAAAGATCAGGCTTTCGCCAGCCACGCGCTGCACCTCGGGCCACAACGCCAGCATCGCCTCTTTCTGCTCGGCCGGACCTGTCAGCTTAAGTTCAATGATCGGCATGGAGGAGCGATAGCCCATAGACACGCCCGGCGGCAGCAGAAGGTGATCGAGGCTTTGGGCCAGATCGCTTTCCGAGCGGCCAAAGGTGGTCAGACGCAGACACAGCGGCGGTTCCGGCAGGGTAAAACGATCGCGAAGGCGCGGCAGGATCTGCTGCTCGACCATCACTTTAAATTCTGAGGGCACGCCCGGCGTGAAGAACATCAGGCAGCGGTTCAGCTGCATGGCAAATCCGCACGCGGTACCCACCGGGTTATCAACCAGCTCGGCGCTGGCGGGAATTTCAGCCTGTTTGCGATTGCTGGGGGCCATGACGCGGCCACGTTCGGAGAAAAAGCGCTCCATCTGCGAAAGCCACGCCTCGTGCAGCACAAGCCCTTCGCCTTTTGCGGTCGCGGCGGCCAGCGCGCTGAGATCGTCACTGGTAGGGCCGAGCCCACCGTTCACAATCAGCACGTCACAGTGCTCACTGCGTTCACGCAGAATAGAGACCAGTGACTCAAGATTGTCGCCCACCGTATTGCGGCGCGTTAACGGTAATCCTTGCTCAAAGAAAAGATCGGCAAGCCAGGCTGCATTGGTATCAATAATTTGTCCATGCAGCACTTCGTCGCCGGTGGATAACATCTCCACGTTAATCATTATGTTCTCCCGCTTATTTGGTCAAAACACTATAACGCAAACGCGGGGTGGATAAGAGAGAAACTGGCGCGACAGAATGCCGCGCCGGAGTGATTAAAAGCCTGCGCTGACGCCCACGTACGGGCCGTCGGCCAGCGCGTTGTCGCGGTTGCCGTCTTTACCGGCCAGGTTCAGATAACGATAGCCCGCTTCGATGGTAATCGGACGCATGATGGTCCAGCGCGCGCCAGCGTTGGCCTCTTCATAGCTTTCGATACCGCTTGAGAGGGAATCCGGCGAATAGTAGTACTCACCAAACAGGCCGAAGCTGTCGCCAATTTTCCACTGCAGGCCGCCGCCCACTGCCGCCGCGTACCCTTCGTCACCGTCATTTGGGTTGGTATAGATACCTTTACCGCCGACGGTCGCCAGGAACGGGCCAAGAGGAACGTTGAGACCCAGGCCGAGGCTGGCCGCGTCGCCGTCATCATCGTTATGCGTCCAGCCGCCGGTCATCGCCAGACCGGATGTCTCGGTACCCATGCCAAAGCCCAGGTGGGTATAATCCTGACCCGCCGAGCCGTTAATGCTAATGGCGTTAGCCGCCGCAGATACAACCATCAGGCCGAAGACCAGTAATGCCGCTTTTTTCATTGTCGTGATCCCGCACAATTATTATAAAGGAGTCCCAAAACCGCGAGATTTTAACCGGAGTATCCCGGGGATCAAGCACTCTGCGTGCGGCAGAACGGTAGATTGTAACTATTTGAAACGGCTATTATCCCTTCAGCGATGCGTTCACCCACTGCTGCAACGCGCGGCGCGAGACTTTGATACCGCCATTTTTGAGTTCGGTCGGCAACAGCAGCCAGCGGACGGGTTGCTCAAAACGCGCCACCTTATCCCGCACCCAGTCAGGTAAACAGGTGATATCCGTTCCCGGCTCGCACTCCACTACCGCCACCGGACGCTGCCCAAACTCGGCGTCGTCCAGCGGAACGATAAACACCTGGTTAACCTGCGGGTGCGTGGCGATAACGCGCTCAAGGCTTTCCGGCTGAATCCCTTCTCCGCCGCTAAAAAAGAGGTTGTCCATGCGGCCGAGGATCGTCAGGCGGCCGTCATGCCATTCGCCGCGATCGCGTGTAGCGAACCAACCCTGCGCGTTGGTCAGCGGAATCAGTTCGCCATCCCGCCAGTAGCCTGAGGCCATGCTTTGCGCCCTGATCCAGACTTCCCCGTTAACGACCTGCACCTCTCTGCCCGGCAGCGCATAGCCCACGTCCGGCTCGCCGTCCGCCTCTTTCGCGCAGACGGTAGAGGCAAACTCGGTCAGGCCGTAGCCGCAGAAGGTGCGTATATCCTGTTCTCGCGCCTGTTCGGTCAATTCAACAGGGATGGCCGCCCCGCCCAGCAGCACCGCTTTCAGTGCAATATGCTGGTGTGCATTAAGCAGACGCCAGAGCTGGGTTGGCACCAGCGAGGCGTGGGTACAGCCGCACAGCGCCTCCGCCAGCGGCTGTTTCTCGCGCACGGTTAAGCGCGCGCCGGCCTGCAGCCAGCGCCATAAAATCCCCTGGCCGGAAACGTGAAACAGCGGCAGCGAAAGCAGCCAGTCGTCGTCTTCACCGTAGGGCATCAGCGACAAAACGCCGCGCGCGCTGGCAAGATGGGCCTCGCAGGTATGGACCGCCGCTTTCGGCAGCCCGGTAGAGCCGGAGGTCAGCGTCATGGACGCCAGCCGCGCCGGTTGCCACGCAGCGCAATACGCATCGACGGTCTCGCGCATGCCCAGGGCAGGAAGACCGTCGTAGCTGCCGTCCAGCACCAGCGCAAAGCGCAACGTCATCTGCGGGAGCAGCACGTCCAGCAGCGGGCGCGGCAGCTGCGGATTCACGGGAAGAATACGCGCCCCGCACTGGAGCAGCGCCAGCCACGCCAGCAGGGTGTGCGGATGATTATGGGCCAGCAGCAGCACGCCGTCGCCCTCCTCCACGCCCTGACGGTGAAAGCCCGCCGCAAGGCGGTCAATGCGCGCGCACAGCTGTTGCCAGCTGAGCACCTCGTCGTTCAGACTCAGGGCCGTTTTATCGGCAAACTGCGCACACCAGTGCCGCCACGGCCAGTCGGTAAAACTCATTGCAGCGGCTCCAGCGCCGTAACGTCGAGGCACGGCAGCGCGCTGTCCGGCCACGGGCGGAGAAGCTGAGCCTGCATCAGGTTCAGCGTGTCGAGACCAGGGACCGTGTCAGGCGTTAACCAGGAGGCAATGCGCGCCAGCTGGGTTAGCCCAAGGCTGGACTCAATCGACGAGCTGATGACCGCTGTCAGCCCTAAGGCGTGCGCCGCCGCGACCTGCTCGCGCACTTTCGCCAGGCTGCCGGTCAGCGTTGGTTTAATCACCACCGCGCTGACGCCGGGTTCGGCGACAAATTCAAAATCGGCCTCGCGCAGGCTTTCATCCCAGGCGATGGCAATCCCCGTTTCGCGGGCAAACGCACGCGAATCCTCCCGCGTCTTGCACGGTTCTTCGAGGAAGGCAATGCGGCTGCGGTACGCCGGATTGACGTACTTCGCAAACTGCTGCGCCTTAAGCGGCGTCCAGGCGCGGTTGGCGTCCAGACGCAGATGAAGGTCGGGGATCGCCTCCAGCAGCAGGTTGGCGACCATGCCGTCGCGCACGGCTTCATAGAGACCGACTTTAATTTTCGCCACTTTCTCCCCCGGCATGGCGGAGAGCAGCGCGAACAGCTCGTCAGGATCGCCCGTGCAGAGCGGCGCCGCGCGGTAATTCCCCGTTTCCGGCAGGCTGCCTTCCAGCTCGGCCAGCGCGCAGCTGATACCAAAGGCCGCGGAAGGCACCTCCGGCAGCGCCGGATTTGCACCCTCGCGCCACGCGTCCGCCCACGTAAGCAAGGCCGTCTGCGCGACATCCAGCGACTCCAGGCTAAAGCCCGGCAGCGGTGAAATCTCGCCCCAGCCTTCCCGCTCGCCCTGCTGCAGATGCACGAAGAAGCCGTCACGGGTTTTTAACCGCCGCTCACGCAGCACCACGCCCGCGTCCATCGGTATCTGCCAGCGGTAAACCTGCGCGCGACGCATTACGGATTCCGTTTGTATTTGCTGAAGTCCGGCTGGCGTTTTTCGTTAAACGCGTTGCGCCCTTCCTGACCCTCTTCGGTCATGTAGAACAGCATGGTGGCGTTGCCCGCCAGCTCCTGCAGACCCGCCTGACCGTCACAGTCGGCATTGAGCGCGGCCTTCAGGCAGCGAAGCGCCATCGGGCTGTTTTGCAGCATTTCACGGCACCAGCGCACGGTCTCTTTTTCGAGATCGGCAAGCGGCACCACGGTGTTCACCAGGCCCATATCCAGCGCTTCCTGCGCGTTGTACTGGCGGCACAGGAACCAGATTTCGCGGGCCTTTTTCTGACCGACGATGCGCGCCATGTAGGAGGCTCCCCATCCGCCGTCGAAGGATCCCACTTTCGGGCCCGTCTGGCCGAAGATGGCGTTCTCGGCGGCAATAGTCAGGTCACACATCATGTGCAGCACGTGGCCGCCGCCGATGGAGTAGCCCGCCACCATCGCCACCACCGGTTTTGGACAGGTGCGGATCTGACGCTGGAAATCGAGGACGTTCAGGTGGTGCGTACCCGCGTCGTCCTGGTATCCGCCGTAGTCACCGCGCACTTTCTGATCGCCGCCGGAGCAGAACGCTTTATCGCCTTCGCCGGTCAGGACAATCACGCCGATGTTATCGTCGTAGCGCGCATCCGCCAGGGCCTGAATCATCTCTTTCACGGTCAGCGGACGGAAGGCATTACGCACCTGCGGACGGTTAATGGTGATTTTAGCAATGCCGTCGGTGGATTTGTGGTAACGAATGTCGGTGTAGCCTTCGGAGCAGTCTTGCCATTCAACCGGTGCATAGAGCATGTTTTCATCAGGGTAGATCATAGAGTGTCCTTTATGCGAAGACGCAGTATCTGAGCCAGACTTGCGGTAACCGCATCGGGATTTTCCCGGTGGGCGTTGTGTCCGGCGTTGGGAATTGCATGGCGAACGGCGTTCAGCTCGGCGGCCAGGGCCGCAAACTTCTCATCACGTTCGCCATAGAGATAATCAAAAGAGAAATCGCGCGCGCTCAGGGCAGCACGCAGGTCGGGCTGCACGGCCAGCGACGTTGCCTCGAGCATCATCGCCAGCGTCGCGCCGCTGTTCTGGCTGCGCAGGGTAATCAGCGCATCGCGCTGGGCGTCCGTAAGGGAGGCGAAAACGGGCTGTTGGTACCAGTCAGCGAATACTTTCTCCAGCGGTTCGGTACGAAAACGCGTTGCCCAGCGGCGGTCGGATGCCAGCCGCGCATTTCGCGCATCGGCATCCTGCAGGCCCGGATGCCCTCCCTCCACCAGCACGCCATGCAGCCCCTTCGACTGCTGGCAGGCATGGAACATCGCAATGCGGCCGCCGAGGGAGTACCCGACAAGCCAGAATTTGAGTATGTTGTAACTAAGCAGGGTTCGGGTGAGCAACGCGCTCATCTCGTCAAACCCCTTCACACCCAGATTCCGGGATCCACCGTGCCCCGGCAGATCCAGATATAGCCTGGGATAATCGCTAAGTCCTGCACCGACCCTCTGCCACTCGCGACAGTCACCCGAAAAACCGTGCAAAAAGACCAGCCAGGGATAGCCTGGTTTTCCGGCCTGCAGCACGCCCGAAAGGATCACAGCTGGCTCACCTGCGCCAGCAGGCTTTGCAGGGCCTGCGCACCGTCAGCATCGTTCACCACAAGCTCAATCAGCGTCGCGCCCGGCTGTTTCCATGCGCTGTTTAACGCCGCGTCCAGCTGTTCCCAACTTTCCGGGCGATGGTATTTCAGGCTAAACATCGCCGCGGCGTGTTCGAACTGCACGTTCTGCGGCATCAGATAGAAACGCTCGCGCTCGCTCTGCGGCGTAGGCAGCAGGGAGAAAATCTGCCCACCGTTGTTGTTGACCACAATCAGCACAAACGGGGCTGACGCCTGACGCAGCAGCGCCAGCGCGTTGAGATCGTAGAGCGCGGAGAGATCGCCCACGATCGCCAGCGTCGATTTCGCGCTGGCGCGCTGTACGCCCGCCGCCGTGGAGATCAGCCCGTCGATGCCGCTGGCACCACGGTTGCTGTACACCGGGTAGCCCGCGGGCAGCTTCGAAAAAGCGTCAATCAGCCGCACGACCAGGCTGTTGCCGACAAACAGCTGCCCCTGTTCAGGCAGGTACTGGCGAATACGGTGCGCCAGCCCGGCTTCGCTAAACGCTTCACAGTGCGCTTTGGTTAGTTCCCACGCCTGGCGCGAAAGGTCCGGAATGGCCACCGCCCAGGGCTTGCGTTTTTCAGCGGGATGGAGCGCCAGCCAGGCGTCGATAGAGCTGACGAGACGACGACCGCGGTGGTGCGCCGGGTCAAGCCGCCCTTCCAGCGCGTCCACCAGCCAGTACTCGTCCGGTGTGCAGGTCGCCTGCCACTGCAGTAACCGTTTGCCGGTCAAGCTCGATCCAAGCTGGACCACAATCTGCGCCTGCGCCAGTTCGGTGACCGCTTTGGCATTACCCAGCCAGAGATCGGCGCACGGCAGCGGCTGACCGGTCTGGGAAAGCACGTCGCCTATCAGCGGCCAGCCCAGGGTTTGCGCCCATTCGGCAACCAGCTTGCCTTCAGAGGCGCTCATGCGCCCGGCGATAACCACGCCGCGCTTCTGCCGCCAGAAGAACCAGTCGCGCTGTTTCGCGCTCTCAAGGTGCGTCTGCTCGCGCAGCCACGGTTTTTCACTCTCCCACCAGTCGCCGAGGGTCTGCTGCCAGTCAAGACCCGTGTCGTCCAGCTCACCGTACAGCGGCTCGGCAAACGGGCAGTTGATATGCAACGATCCGCTACGCAACGTCTCCATGGCGTGATCGACGGTGGAGACCAGCCAGCTTGCCGGAATATCCTGGGTGGGACGGGGCAGCGAAATCGTCTGCGAAGGATGCGAAGAAAAGAGTCCCGGCTGGCGAATGGCCTGATTGGCGCCGCAGTCGATAAGCTCAGGGGGACGATCGGCCGTCAGTAAAATCAATTTTTCACCGGTTAACCCGGCTTCAATCAGTGCCGGATAGAGGTTCGCCACGGCGGTACCGGAAGTGACAATCACCGCCACGGGTTCTTTGCTGACCTTCGCCAGACCCAGCGCAAGATGGCCGAGGCCGCGCTCATCAAAGTGGGTGTGGTGAATTAACGCCCGGTTTTCGGCGGCCGCCAGCGTCAGCGGCGTTGAGCGAGAACCCGGTGCAATACACACGTGCCTGACGCCATGGCGCGTCAGGGCTTCAAGGATCACCGCCGCCCAGCGTCGGTTAAAAGAACTTACTGACATGAGATTGTCCGGTATCAAGAATGCGACACAGTATAAATAATAGAAAAAATTGGAATTTTGATATGAATCGGGATTGCGCGAATCTGTATTAATCCCTTAGGAGCAGAGAGCGCAATCCGGCGGCTTTGTTTTCAATCTCCTGCCACTCCTGCTCCGGGTCAGACCCGCTGACGATACCGGCGCCGGCGTAGAGCCGCAGGGAGTCCTCCTGAACGCGCGCGGAGCGCAGCGCCACGCAGAACTCACTCTGCTCGGGGGATAAATACCCGGCCGAACCGGCGTACCATTCGCGGTTAAAGGGTTCAACCTTCTGAATAAACTCGCGCGCAGGCTGTCGGGGTAATCCGGCAACGGCCGCGGTCGGCTGCAACATGAGCAGACACTGCTCGTCATCAGCCTGTTTAAGCTCGGTCCAGATACAGCGGCGCAAATGCTGCACTTTACGCAGGCGTACCACCTGGGGGGGCAGTACCTCGAGCGTCTGCGTGGAGTGCTGAAGACGCTGACAGATATCCTCCACAACCAGCATATTTTCACGCTGGTTTTTATCATCGTTCAGCAGCCACTCGCCGAGACGCTGCGCCTGGCTATCATCGCTATGGCTGGCGACGGTGCCCGCCAGCGCTTCCGTACGCAGCAGCGTGCCGCGCCGCCGCCACAGACGCTCGGGGGTCGAGCCGAGAAACGCGTTGCTGGCGTCGAAAATCATGCAGAAATGGTAGCAATGTAAATTGAGGGCCCGGCTGGCTGCCATCAGCGCGACGGGGTTTACGCGCTGTGTAAAACGAATATCGGTTGCCCGGGCGAGAACCACTTTTTCAAATTCACCGCACGCAATGGTCTCTGTCGCCCTGCGGATAAGCGTCAGCCATTCGGCCTGCTGCGGCAGATGGGTTTCGTGCTCTACCTGAACGGACAGCGGGCGGATAGGCCTTGCAGGACGGAGCTGCTGTAAAAAATCCAGCGCGGCGCGGGCATCTTCCTGAAGAGAATAATTGCTCCACAGCTGCAGGCGCAGCGTGGCGTTGCCGGCGGTACGTCGCCAGAGCAGCCGCGGTAAAAAGAGGCTCCCCTGCTCCGGATTAAAAGCGTTCAGGCCGCAGATACGGGTATCTTGTGCCGCATTTTGCTCGCGCAAAAACTGCGTGGCTAACGCCAGAGAGGAAAATTGGGTAACCGCCCCCAGCGCAGCCAGCTCTTCATCGCCGTTACGCTGTTGCCAGTAAAACTGCGGATAGCACTGCTGAGCCCCAAGCCAGGCGAGAGGGTCGAAGGCGTCGTTTAACGGGAAAGAGACGTCGAAATGACGTAAGCCGGGTGTTGCGGGTAACGCTTGCGAAAGCTGGGTACGCAATTGCTCCAGCGCGAGGAAAATCGAATTCACGCGAACCTCTCCCTGTTAAAACCTCGTATTATACGGGGTACTGACGATAAATAGCAGTACCCACGTATAGGGAGTGGTTAAGCGGTTTAGCGACGGGCCAGCAGCAGCCCCAGCACCAGCCCTACGGCAGCCCCCACGCCAATACCCTGCCACGGTTTTTCATGCACGTAATCATCGGCACGATACACTGCTTTTTTGGCCCGGTAGTAGTAGGTATCAGACGCATGGCTGACGCGGTTTTTCACTTCATGCAGCGCCTGCTCGGCGCGGGCTTTTAGCTCAATATATTTCTGATCGGCAGGGTCGCCCGAGGAACGTAACACCTCTTCCAGCGTTTCGCTCAGTAAAGCCAGGTCGTCGTCGATACGGGTATCCCAGGATTGAAATGACATATTTTTCTCCATGTTAGTACACCAGTCCGCTAACTATAGCCAACGACTCGCTATTACGCCTGCTTCGCTTCTCGCGCCATGCCGACGTGGGGAATGCCATCTTCATCGTACACATCGGTGACCGGCACGAAACCAAAGTGGCCGTAGAAGGACTGCAGGTGTGCCTGCGCGCCCAGGTATAACGCCTTGTCAGGCCACTGTTTCCGGCACGCCTCCAGCGTTTTTTCCATCAGCTGATAGCCCAGCTTTTCGCCACGCGCCTTACCCCTGATGATGACGCGGCCAATGACGACAGGCTCAAAATCGTCTTCGCTTTTCAGAATCCTCGCATACGCCACCAGCTCGTTATTCCGCCAGCCGAGTATATGGCGGTTCTCGCCAACGAGATCGTCGCCGTCGATGTCCTGATACGGGCAGGTCTGTTCAACCACAAAAACTTCGCAGCGCAGTTTCAGCAGGGCGTAAAGTGAATGAACGGTGAGGTCACTATGGTGTAAATCTTGCCACTGGATCATGTCAGTCTCCTTCCTGGGGTTCATCACGTTATACTAAACCCCTCCCCGTTCGGCAAAGGGCTGATTGCGTTATGGAACTGATTTTTCTGGGTACGTCCGCTGGCGTGCCAACCCGCTCACGGAACGTGACGGCGATCCTTCTGGATCTTAAACATCCCACCCGCGGCGGGCTGTGGCTATTTGACTGTGGTGAAGGAACGCAGCATCAGCTGTTACACACCGCTTATCACCCCGGCAAGCTGGATAAAATTTTTATCACCCATCTGCATGGTGACCATCTGTTTGGCCTTCCCGGCCTGCTGTGCAGCCGCTCGATGGCCGGTAACGCCAACTCGCTGACGATTTACGGGCCTGCGGGTATTCGTGAATTTGTTGAAACCACGCTGCGCCTTAGCGGGTCATGGACGGATTATCCGCTGGAGGTCGTTGAAATTAGCGAAGCCCTGGTTTTCGATGACGGCGAATATAAGGTGAGCGCTCAGCCGCTCAATCACCCTGTCGAGTGCTATGGATACCGCATTGAAGCGCATGACAAACCCGGCGCGCTGGACGCCGCCGCGCTGATGGCCGATGGCGTCAAACCCGGACCGCTGTTCCAGCGCCTGAAGCACGGTGAGACCGTCACGCTGGAGGACGGACGCGTCATCAACGGCCAGGATTATCTTGCCGCACCGCAGCCCGGCAAAAAGCTGGCAATATTTGGCGACACGGCCCCGTGCCCGGCAGCGCTTCAGCTTGCCCAGGGCGTGGATGTGATGGTGCATGAAGCAACGCTTGAAACAGCGATGGAAGAAAAAGCCAACGGCCGGGGCCATAGCTCTACGCGTCAGGCGGCGCAGCTTGCCCGTGACGCGGGCGTCGGGAGGCTCATCGTCACCCACGTCAGCTCGCGCTACGACGCGCGGGGCTGTGAAAAGCTGCTGGCAGAGTGTCGCGCGCTGTTCCCGGAATGTGAGCTGGCCGAAGATTTCGCTCAGGTCAGCGTTTAGTCCTTCATTTTTCCCTCAGGATGCCGATAACGATTAAAAGGTCAGCATTTCTCTCGAGGGTAGAATGGATAATTTCCAGAAAGATATTGATGACAGGGCGAATCTGACCCTGTCGAACCGTTTTGAACTGTTGCTGTTCCGTCTTGGCACCTCTCTTAACGAAAATAAATCTGAGCTGTTTGGCATTAACGTCTTTAAGCTGCGTGAAATTGTGCCGATGCCGGAGTTCACGAAACCCGCCGGGATGAAATCACCGCTGATGGGAATGGTGAATATTCGCGATCAGGTGATCCCGGTGATCGACCTCGCCGCCGTGGCGGGCTGTAAGCCCACCACCGGGCTGAATATCCTGCTGATCACCGAATACGCGCGCAGCGTGCAGGCGTTTGCCGTGGAGTCGGTTGAGAACATCATGCGTCTGGACTGGAAGCAGGTGCACGCGGCGGAAACTGCCGTCAGCGGTCGCTACATCACCAGCATTGCGTGTCTTGACGAGAAGAGCGATACCAACGATCTGGCGATGGTGCTGGATGTTGAGCAGATCCTGTATGACATCACTCCGGCCAATCACGATCTGCACGCCACCAATCTGAAGACCACCAAATTCCATATTAAGCCTGGCGCAGTCGCCATCGTCGCAGAAGATTCGAAAGTCGCGCGCTCGATGCTGGAGAAAGGTCTGCAGGCGATGGAGATCCCGGCACAGCTGCATATCACCGGCAAAGAGGCGTGGGAGAAAATTGGGGTTCTGGCCGCACAGGCGCAGGCTGAGGGAGTTCCCATCACCGACAAGATCGCGCTTGTGCTGACCGATCTTGAAATGCCGGAGATGGACGGCTTTACGCTGACGCGCAAAATCAAAACCGACCCGGTATTAAAGGACATTCCGGTGGTGATCCACTCTTCCCTTTCCGGTAACGCCAACGAAGATCATATTCGTAAGGTGAAAGCGGACGGGTACGTGGCGAAGTTTGAGCTAAACGAGCTGTCGTCGGTGATTGAGGAAGTGCTGGACCGCTCGATGAAGAAGATTGACGGGCCGCTTATAAGCAGGAAGCAGCTGGCTTAAGTCTGGTGCGGGCTGGTGCCCTCACCCCGTCCCTTTCCCACAGGGAGAGGGCGAAAACCATAAAAAAACCCGCCGAGGCGGGTTTTTTGTTTTACATCAGCGGCATCGCTCGCTGCACGATATCAATCAGCGGCTGCGGATAGATACCGAAGATCAGCACCAGCAGCGCCGAGATAAGCACTACGATACCACCGGCGCTGTACTGCCAGTTGGTTGGGGCATCACGGTTGAGCTGCTGAGGCGCGCTAAGGTACAGGCTCACGGCCACGCGCAGGTAGTAGTAGAGACCAATCGCGGAACCGATCACCACGCCCGCGGTCAGCCACCACAGGTGCGCCTGCACACCGACGGCCAGCACGTAGAATTTACCGATAAAGCCAAGCGTCATCGGGATACCTGCCAGAGAGAGCATCATCACGGTCATCACCGCAGACAGGATCGGACGGTGCCAGAACAGACCACGGTAGGAGAACAGTGAATCGGCATCCGGACCACGGTACGGGCTGGACATCAGGCTCACCACGCCGAAGGCGCCGAGACTGCTGAACAGGTAACCGGCCAGATACACGCCCACGGTTTCCATCGACATCTCGCCGCTCTGCAGCGCAATCAGCGCCACCATCAGGTAGCCCAGATGAGAAATAGACGAGTAGCCCAGCAGACGCTTGATGTTGGTCTGGCTCAGCGCCATCAGGTTACCGAAGATGATGGAGACGAACGCGATAATGCCCAGCACCACGCGAACCGCTTCGCTGTCACCTACCGGTGCGTACAGGAACAGACGCATGACCACACCGAAGATAGCGATTTTGCTCGCCGTCGCCAGGAAGGTCGACACCGGAGCCGGTGCACCCTGGTAGACGTCTGGCGTCCACAGGTGGAACGGGACCAGCGAGAGTTTGAAGCCAAGGCCAACAATCATCATACCCAGACCCGCCAGCAGCAGCGGCTCATGCAGCATGCCGTCACCGAGGCTCTTGCCGAGCGCCATAAAGGAGAGGTTACCGGACTGTGCGTACACCAGCGCAATACCAAACAGCAGGAACGAGGACGCCGCCGCAGACAGGATGGTGTACTTGATGCTTGCTTCCAGCGAGCGCTTCTGGCGGAAGGCGTAACCAATCAGACCGAACAGCGGCAGAGAGATCAGCTCAATGCCGAGGAACAGCGCGGCCAGGTGGTTCGCATTCGCCAGCAGAATGCCGCCCAGAGCGGCAATCAGAACCAGCAGGTAAAACTCTTCTTTGTTGTCGTTGTAGCCTTCGAGCCACGGGTACGCAAAGGTACAGGTTGCCAGGCTCGCCAGCAGCACCAGACCGGTGTACAGCATGGCGTAACCGTCAACGCGCATCAGCGGGGTGACGTCCATCGCCCCACCCTGGCCAACAAACCAGAGTGAGACTAACGCGGCGTTCAGGCCGATGACCGACAGCGTGGCATTCAGGAAGTGATTGCGTCGCCACGCAATGGAGAGCATCACAACCACCACCGTCAATCCGACGATCAGCAGCGGTAGCAGCGCGATCAGTTGTTGTGGAGTTATTGTCATGGCGAATTACGGCCTTGTAGTAGAAACAGAATTAACAAACCACTGCTGGATGTTACTCATCGCGCTGTGCGAGGTATCCAGAATCGGCTGCGGGAAGAAGCCCAGCAGCACCAGCAGTACGACCAGCAGCAGGATGATGAACAGCTCACGCAGCGACATCCCCGGCAGTTCTTGTGCAGCAATTTCGCTCTTCGCTTTACCGAAGTAAGCGCGGTGCAGCATCGCCAGCGAGTATACGGAAGCGAACACCAGACCAAACGTGGAGATCACGGTAATCACCGGTACCACTTTGAAGCTGCCGAACAGAATCATAAATTCGCCGACGAAGTTACCGGTACCCGGCATCCCCAGGGTAGCCACCGCGAAGAACATGGAAAGCGCTGGCAGCCACTTAATTTTGCTCCACAGACCGCCCATCATACGCATGTCGCGGGTATGCAGACGTTCGTACAGCTGACCGCACAGGATGAAGAGGCCGGCTGCAGACAGACCGTGCGCAATCATCTGGATCACCGCGCCCTGGTACGCCAGCTGGCTGCCGGTGTAGATAGCAATCAGCACGAAGCCCATGTGGGAAACGGAGGTGTAGGCAATCAGTCGCTTGATGTCGTACTGGGTGAAAGCCATCCAGGCACCGTAGAAGATACCGATCACACCAAGCCACATGGCAATCGGTGCGAACTCTGCGGAGGCGTTCGGGAACAGCGGCAGAGCGAAACGCAGCAGGCCGTAGGCCGCCGTTTTCAGCAAGATGCCCGCCAGGTCAACGGAACCCGCCGTTGGTGCCTGAGAGTGCGCGTCTGGCAGCCAGCCGTGCAGCGGAACGACCGGCATTTTCACCGCGAACGCGATGAAGAAGCCCAGCATCAGCAGATATTCCACGCCGTGCGACATTGGGGTCTTCAGCAGGTCTTCGTAGTTGAAGGTCCAGGTGCCGGTCGCATTGTGGTGAACAAACACCAGCGCCAGAATGGCAATCAACATCACCAGACCACTCGCCTGGGTATAGATGAAGAACTTGGTTGCCGCCGTGATACGCGTTTTACCGTCGGACGCCTTGTGGCCCCACAGCGCGATCAGGAAGTACATCGGCACCAGCATCATCTCCCAGAAGAAGAAGAACAGGAACATGTCGATGGCAAGGAACACGCCGATTACGCCGCCCAGGATCCACATCAGGTTCAGGTGGAAGAAGCCCTGGTATTTTTCGATTTCTCGCCAGGAGCAGAGTACCGCCAGAACGCCGAGCAGACCGGTCAGCACCACCATCAGGAGAGACAGACCGTCAATCGCCAGGTGGATCGTAATGCCGAAACGCGGGATCCACGGCAGGATGAACTCAGACTGCCACTGCGGAATGCCCGCAGACTGGGTCAGTGAGTAACCGCCCTGCAACCACAGTTGCAGGCCAAGCGCGAGCGTCAATCCCATGGTGATCAGCGCGATCCAGCGCGGCATCTTCACGCCAAAGCGTTCAGTCTGCCAGCACAGGAAGCCGCCGATGAAGGGAATTAATATTAGCCAGGGTAGTAACATGGCGATTTACATTCCTTTTTAAGGCCCCCAGCAGGGGCCTGATTTTCAACGAATTCGAATAAAATTCACTTAACGATCAACGCAACACCATCAGCAGCGCCAGCACGACAACCGCACCGATGCTCATGGACGCCACATACCAGCGCAGGTAACCGTTCTCGCTGTACAGCAGGCCTTTACCTGCAAAGCGGGAAAGGATCGCCGGGATGTTCATCAAGCTGTTCAGCGGGTCGCGCTTCAGCAGCCACGCGATGCCCAGGAACGGCTTAACGAAGATCATGTCGTACAGCCAGTCGAAGCCCCACGCGTTGTACCACCAGGTGCCCAGCAGGCGGCCCGGCGCACTGTTGGCCACGGCAGTGACCAGCGTACGTTTGCCCAGCCACAGCCATGCTGCGATCAGGATGCCCGCGATAGCGACCACACCGGAGGTGATTTCAAGCGTCAGAACGCGACCGTGCTCAAGCTCGGTGGTGTCCGGCAGTACGCCCTGCAGCGGAGGCACAATCATCGCGCCAACGAAGGTGGACAGTACCAGCAGCACAATCAGCGGCAGGTGATGGGTAATCCCCTTCCCTGCGTGAGCGTGAATTTGTTCTTTACCGTGGAATACGATGAAAATCATACGGAAGGTATACAGGGAGGTCATGAACGCGCCGACCAGACCCGCAACCATCAGATTGATATGACCATTCGCCATGGCACCCGCAAGGATTTCGTCCTTACTGAAGAAGCCCGCGGTGATCAGCGGCAGTGCCGCCAGCGCCGCGCCGCCCACCAGGAAGCAGACATAAACCAGCGGAATGGACTTACGCAGTCCGCCCATCTTGAAGATGTTCTGCTCGTGGTGGCAGGCCAGAATCACGGAACCGGATGAGAGGAACAGCAGCGCTTTAAAGAACGCGTGCGTCATCAGGTGGAAAATGGCCGCGTCCCACGCCTGAACGCCCAGCGCCAGGAACATGTAACCAATCTGGCTCATGGTGGAATACGCGAGAACGCGTTTGATGTCGGTCTGCACCAGCGCGGCAAAGCCTGCCAGCACCAGCGTGACCGCACCGACGATACCCACCAGATGCAGAATTTCCGGGGTCATCAGGAACAGGCCATGGGTACGCGCAATCAGGTAAACACCGGCGGTTACCATGGTCGCAGCGTGGATCAGCGCGGAGACAGGGGTTGGACCCGCCATCGCGTCGGCCAGCCACGTCTGCAACGGCAGCTGCGCGGATTTACCCACGGCACCACCCAGCAGCATCAGCGTTGCCCACCACAGCATGTTGTTGCCTGCCGCGAAGTGCGCCGGCGCTAGTTCCACCATTTCGCGGAAGTTCAGCGTGCCCAGTTCGTTGTAAAGAATGAACAGCGCGAAAGCGAGGAAGACGTCACCCACTCGGGTCACGACGAATGCTTTCATGGCCGCTGCGCCATTCTTCGGATCGGTATAGTAGAAACCGATCAGCAGGTAAGAACACAGACCTACGCCTTCCCAGCCCAGATACATCAGCAGCAGGTTATCGGCCAGCACCAGAACCACCATGCTGGCGATAAACAGGTTGGTGTAGGCGAAGAAGCGGGAGTACCCCTCTTCACCGCGCATATACCAGGAGGCGAACATGTGGATCAGGAAGCCGACGCCGGTGACCACGGAGAGCATGGTCAGCGAGAGGCCGTCCAGCACCAGGTTGAAGCCGATGTTGAAATCACCGACCGACATCCAGGTCCACAGCGGTACGCTGAAAGGCTGACGCCCGTTGTTAAAGAAGTCGATACCCGCATACGCTGTCACCAGCGCGGCCAGGCCAACAGAGCCCATGCCGACGGTCGCAGACAGATTCTCAGACCAGCGGCCGCGAGAAAACGCCAGCAGCACGAAGCCAATCAGCGGAAAAATAATGGTTAAGGCAAGCATGTTCATCCACGCAACTCACTTACTGAATCGATGTTCAGATTCTGGCGGCGACGATGGAGCTGCAGCAACAGCGCCAGGCCAATACTCGCTTCGGCAGCCGCGAGGCTGATGGCGAGAATGTACATCACCTGACCATCGGTCTGGCCCCAGTAGCTTCCGGCGACCACGAAGGCCAGCGCGGAGGCGTTAATCATGATTTCCAGCCCGATCAGCATAAACAGCAGATTGCGGCGGATAACCAGACCGGTCAGACCCAGAACGAATAAAATCGCAGCGAGGATCAGTCCATGTGTTAAGGGGATCATGCGCGCTCCTCCGTTTTTCTTTTCGCGCGGTCGTCAGTGCGGTTGCTCAGCACCTCGCCAGCACGCTCTTCGCGGCCAACGTGGAAAGCAACAACCAGACCTGCCAGCAGCAGCATTGAGGCCAGTTCAACCGCCAGAACGTATGGGCCAAAGAGCGTGATACCTACCTCTTTCGCGCCAATCGGCGTGCCGTCGATGCCCTGATCGTTAACACCCAGAATGGCGTACACGATCACCACCAGCATGATGGCCGACAAAATTGCCGGGCCGATCCACACCTGAGGTTTTAACCACTGACGTTCCTGCTCAATTTCAGAGCCGCCCAGGTTCAGCATCATCACCACAAACACGAAGAGCACCATGATGGCCCCGGCGTAGACGATGATTTCCAGCGCACCGGCGAAGTGCGCGCCCAGTGCGAAGAACACCCCGGAAATGGCCAGCAGCGAGATGATTAAGTACAGCAGCGCATGCACCGGGTTGGTGTGCGTGATCACTCGCAGCGTAGCCAGGATGGCGATAAGGCCACAGATATAAAAAGCGAATTCCATTGCCCTCTCCTTACGGTAACAGGCTCTTGACGTCGATAGGCTTAGCTTCGTTCTCTGCTTCACCCTTATCTTTGCCGTCGATTGCCATACCCGCCATCCGGTAGAAGTTATATTCCGGGTATTTGCCCGGACCGGAAATCAGCAGATCCTCTTTCTCGTACACCAGGTCCTGACGCTTGTACTCACCCAGCTCGAAGTCTGGAGTCAGCTGAATCGCCGTGGTTGGGCACGCTTCTTCACACAGACCGCAGAAAATGCAGCGTGAGAAGTTGATGCGGAAGAACTCAGGGTACCAGCGGCCGTCTACCGTCTCGGCTTTCTGCAGAGAGATACAGCCTACCGGACACGCTACCGCACACAGGTTACAGGCAACGCAGCGCTCGGAACCGTCCGGGTCGCGCGTCAGCACGATACGGCCACGGTAGCGCGGCGGCAGATATACCGGCTCTTCCGGGTACATCCGGGTTTCGCGTTTGGCAAACGCGTGCAGGCCGATCATCCAGATACTGCGTACCTGAGTGCCGAAGCCTACCAGTAATTCTTTTAAGGTCATGGTCTATAGCCCCTTATGGCTGCTGCCAGAGAATGACAGCCGCCGTTACCAACAAGTTGACGAGCGTCAGCGGCAGGCACACTTTCCAGCCGAAGGACATTACCTGGTCATAACGCGGACGCGGTAACGCTGCGCGAATCAAAATGAACATCATCATGAAGAACGCGGTTTTCAGCGCGAACCAGATGAACGGCGGTAAGAACGGGCCATGCCAGCCACCGAAGAACAGCGTTACCATCAACGCGGAAATGGTGACAATACCGATGTACTCGCCCACGAAGAACAGACCGAATTTCATACCGGAATATTCGATGTGGTAACCGTCGGCCAGTTCCTGTTCGGCTTCTGGCTGGTCAAACGGGTGACGGTGACACACTGCAACGCCCGCGATGGCAAAGGTAATAAACCCAAAGAACTGCGGAATAACGTTCCAGATGTCGGCCTGGTTATTGACGATGTCGGTCATGTTGAATGAACCGGCCTGCGCCACCACGCCCATCAGGGAAAGACCCAGGAACACTTCGTAACTCAGGGTCTGCGCGGAAGCACGCATCGCCCCCAGCAGCGAGTATTTGTTGTTACTGGACCAGCCTGCGAACAGGACCGCGTAAACCGCGAGGCCTGCCATCATCAGGAAGAACAGAATGCCGATGTTCAGGTCAGCGACCACCCAGGTCGGGCTGACCGGAACGATAGCAAACGCCAGCAGCAGCGAGGTGAAGGCGATCATCGGTGCCAGAGTAAAGATCACGCGGTCCGAGAAGCGCGGGATCCAGTCCTCTTTAAAGAACATCTTGATCATATCCGCGACCAGCTGGAGTGAACCACCCCAGCCCACGCGGTTCGGTCCGTAACGGTTCTGGAACAGACCGAGCAGACGACGTTCACCAAAGCTCATGAACGCGCCGCAGGTGACCACCACCAGCAGGATAACAATCGCTTTCAGAATGCTCAGCAGGATGTCGATAAGATCCGGCGTTAACCAACTCATGCTTTTGCCTCCTGCAGATTATCAAGACGCGCACCCGCCAGAACCGGCGCGATGCCAGGCATACCCATCGGCAGACCTACCTGCCCTGCTGTCAGACTTTCAGAAATAATCAGCGGCAGGCTGATGGTCTGGCCGTCATAGCTAAAGGCGATGTTTGCACCCGCGTTAACGCCAAGCTTCGCGGCGTCAGCCGGGTTAAGCTTGATGTACGGCTGCGGCATACGGGTCTGGAAGACCGGTGAACGCTGGGACAGCTCGTCGCTACCGAACAGGTGGTAGTACGGGGCAATACGCCAGCTACCGTCCTGCGCCTGGAAACTCGCCGGTACGGTGGTGAAGAAGTCCAGACCGGTTTCGGAGGCTTCAATCAGACGCACGCCCGGATCGCCGTGGCGCAGGGAGCCGCCCACTTCAGCCTGGAACTTGTTCCATGCCTGCGGGGAGTTCCAGCCCGGTGCCCATGCGAAAGGGATTTGCGAACGCGGCGCAGACGGCTGGTTGTTCCCTTCCATCGAGAAGGCGAACATGGTGTCTTTATCCTGCGGCTGGCGCGGTTCGTGCACGCTGATGTTGGCACGCATCGCAGTACGGCCACTGTAACGGTGCGGTTCACGCGCCAGTTTCTGGCCGCGAATGCGGAAGCTTGCTTCAGGCGCGGCATCTTTAATGCCTGCCAGCTGAGGCAGTTTTTCGACTACCGCGTCGATAACGTGGTCGAGCTGCGTCCAGTCCACTTCACGGCTCTGCACGGTGCTGTGCAGGGAGTGCAGCCAGCGCCAGCTTTCCAGCATCACGGTGTTGCTGTCGTAGTACGCCGGGTCATAAACCTGGAAGAAACGCTGTGCGCGGCCTTCGTTGTTGATAACGGTACCGTCGCTTTCTGCGAAGCTTGCCGCAGAGAGCACCAGGTGCGCTTTGTCCATAATCGCGGTGCGCTGATGGTCAATGACCATCACCAGCGGGGCTTTGGAGAGCGCGGCGTCTACGCGAGCGGCAGAAGCATGACGATGCAGGTCGTTTTCCAGCACCACCACGGCGTCAGCGGCACCGGATTCCAGTTCGCTTAGCGCTTTTTCCAGCGAGCCGCCGCCAATCATGCCCAGACCAATGCTGTTCACCGCACGGGCAATCATGGTCACACCGACGTCAGCACCGCGGCCTTTCAGAGCTTTGGCCACGTTGGCTGCTGCCTGAATGATCTCTGCGCTACCGGCGTTGGTACCGGAAATAATCAGCGGTTTCTTCGCACCGGCCAGGGCCTGAACAATCACGTCGACCTTGTTTTGCAGGTCGCGATCCAGCTCAACGGCCGGTGAGTTGTTGTCCAGCGCGTGGGCAATGGCAAAGCCAAGACGCGCCTGATCTTCAACCGGTGCGCAGTAGGTCCACGCCGCAATATCGTCCAGACGGGTGTTGTCGACGTTGGTCACAAACAGAGGATGCTTCGCGCGCTGGCCGATGTTCAGGATCGCCGCAATCTGCCAGTCAGCCACTTTCTGCGCCGCTGCCATTTCACGTGCTTTACCCTTCACCGCCTGGCGAACCGCCAGAGCCGCGCGTGCGCCGGTCTGCGTCAGGTCTTCACCCAGCACCAGGACCGCATCATAGGATTCGATTTCGCGCAGCGCAGGGGTATGGATACCGCCTTCACGCAGCACTTTCAGTACCAGCTGCAGACGTTCCTGCTCGCCCTGGGCGATACCGGTATAGAAGTTTTCCGCCCCAACCAGCTCGCGCAGGGCGAAGTTGCTTTCGATGCTGGCGCGCGGAGAGCCGATACCGATCACTTTCTTCGACTGGCGCAGAATGTCTGCCGCGCCCTGCATCGCCTGTTCAGCGTTCAGGGTAATGAAGTCGTCGCCACGGCGTTGAACCGGCTGACGCGGACGGTCCTTCAGGTTCACATAGCCATAGCCGAAACGACCGCGGTCGCACAGGAAGTAGTGGTTAACGGTACCGTTGTAACGGTTTTCGATACGACGCAGTTCGCCGTAGCGCTCACCAGGGCTGGTGTTGCAGCCGAGGGAACACTGCTGGCAGATGCTTGGCGCAAACTGCATGTCCCATTTACGGTTGTAACGCTCGGAGTGGGTTTTATCCGTGAAGACGCCGGTCGGGCAGATTTCTACCAGGTTACCGGAGAATTCGCTTTCCAGTACGCCGTCTTCTGGACGACCGAAGTAGACGTTGTCATGTGCGCCATACACGCCCAGATCCTGACCGTCTGCATAGTCTTTGTAGTAACGCACGCAGCGGTAGCAGGCAATGCAGCGGTTCATTTCGTGAGAGATGAACGGCCCCAGATCCTGATTACGGTGGGTACGCTTGGTAAAGCGATAGCGACGGAAGCTGTGACCGGTCATCACGGTCATATCCTGAAGGTGGCAGTTACCGCCCTCTTCACAGACCGGACAGTCGTGCGGGTGGTTGGTCATCAACCATTCCACAACGCTTTCACGGAACTGTTTCGCTTCTTCGTCATCAATCGAAATAAAGGTGCCTTCGGTGGCTGGCGTCATACAGGACATCACCAGGCGACCACGCGTGTCTTCCGCGTTTTGATATTGCTTCACCGCACACTGGCGGCAAGCACCGACGCTGCCCAGCGCCGGATGCCAGCAAAAGTACGGAATATCGAGGCCAAGAGACAGACAAGCTTCCAGCAGGTTGTCCGCCCCGTTGACTTCGTATTCTTTGCCGTCTACATGAATCGTAGCCATTAGCATGCTTCCAGTTGGCTCGGTCGAAACCGAGCGTTAATCAAAATTCTTGTCGTTACCAGCGCGCTTTAAGCAGGTTCGGCTGAATCCCATTGATGGCATGGGTATTGCTGAACGGCTGCTTGATGCCTGCTTCGAACTCGTCGCGGAAATATTTGATCGCGCTCTGCAGAGGTTCGACGGCACCCGGTGCGTGGGCACAGAAGGTTTTACCCGGGCCTAAGAATCGACACAGTTGCTCAAGCGTCTCGATATCGCCAGGCTGGCCTTCGCCACGTTCGATTGCACGCAGGATCTTCACGCTCCACGGCAGACCATCACGGCACGGTGTACACCAGCCGCAGGACTCACGGGCGAAGAACTCTTCCAGGTTACGCACCAGCGAGACCATGCCGATCTCGTGGTCGACGGCCATCGCCAGCGCCGTACCCAGACGGCTGCCTGCTTTACCAATGCTTTCGAACTCCATCGGCAGGTCAAGGTGGGCTTCGGTCAGGAAGTCTGTCCCTGCCCCACCCGGCTGCCAGGCTTTAAATTTCAGACCATCGCGCATGCCGCCGGCGTAGTCTTCAAGAATTTCGCGCGCGGTGGTACCGAACGGCAGTTCCCAGACGCCAGGATTTTTCACGCGACCGGAGAAGCCCATCAGCTTGGTACCGGCATCTTTGCTTGAGGAGATGCCCTGATACCACTCCACGCCGTTGGCGAGGATAGCCGGAACGTTACACAGGGTTTCGACGTTGTTTACGCAGGTCGGTTTCCCCCACACGCCGGAGCTTGCCGGGAACGGTGGCTTGGAACGCGGGTTCGCGCGGCGGCCTTCCAGAGAGTTAATCAGCGCGGTTTCTTCACCGCAGATATAACGCCCGGCACCGGTGTGCACGAACAGTTCGAAGTCAAACCCGGTGCCCAGGATGTTTTTACCCAACAGGCCCGCTTCGGTGGCTTCGGCAATCGCGCGACGCAGGTTTTCCGCCGCTTCAATGTACTCACCGCGCAGGAAGATATAGCCACGGTACGCTTTCAGCGCGAACGCGGAAATCAGCATGCCTTCCACCAGCAGGTGCGGCAGCTGTTCCATCAGCAGGCGGTCTTTATAGGTGCCCGGCTCCATTTCATCGGCGTTACACAGCAGGTAACGGATGTTCATGGATTCATCTTTTGGCATCAGGCTCCACTTCAGACCGGTGGAGAAGCCCGCGCCGCCGCGGCCTTTCAGGCCAGACTCTTTTACCGCGTTAACGATGTCGTCCGGCGCCATGCCGCCAAGGGCTTTACGCGCACCGGCATAGCCGTTTTTGCTCTGATATTCGTCGAGCCATACCGGCTGTTTGTCATCACGCAGACGCCAGGTCAGCGGATGCGTCTCAGCAGTACGAATTACAGTTTTCATTTGTACTGCTCCAGCAGGTCAGGAATCGCTTCCGGCGTCAGATGGCTGTGAGTGTCCTCATCAATCATCATGGTCGGCCCCTTGTCGCAGTTACCCAGGCAGCAGGTTGGCAGCAGAGTAAAGCGTCCATCGAACGTGGTCTGGCCCGGCTTGATATTGAGCTTCTTCTCAATCGCAGCCTGGATGCCCTGATAACCGGTGATATGGCAGACAACGCTGTCACAGTAGCGGATCACATGGCGGCCAACCGGCTGACGGAAGATCTGGCTGTAGAACGTGGCTACGCCTTCTACGTCGCTTGCCGGAATACCCAGCACTTTCGCGATCTCATAGATCGCCCCGTCCGGCACCCAACCACGCTGTTTCTGTACGATTTTCAGCGCTTCAATGGACGCCGCACGCGGGTCTTCGTAGTGGTGCATCTCGTGCTCAATGGCGGCACGTTCTGCTTCACTCAGCTCAAAAGCCTCGGTTTGTGGTTGTTGATTCTCGTGCATAATTAGCGGTCCACATCTGACATAACAAAATCGATACTACCCAGATACACAATCAGGTCAGAGACCAGACTGCCGCGGATGGCGGACGGAATCTGCTGCAGGTGCGCAAAGCTCGGCGTACGCACGCGGGTACGGTAGCTCATGGTGCTGCCGTCACTGGTCAGGTAGTAACTGTTAATACCCTTGGTCGCTTCAATCATCTGGAAGGATTCTTGCGCCGGCATGACCGGACCCCAGGAAACCTGCAGGAAGTGGGTGATCAGGGTTTCGATATGTTGCAGCGTGCGCTCTTTCGGCGGCGGCGTCGTCAGCGGGTGATCCGCCTTGAACGGGCCTTCCGGCATGTTGTTGAGGCACTGCTCAAGGATGCGCAGACTCTGGCGCAGTTCTTCCACTTTAAGCATCACGCGGGTGTAGCAGTCGGAAACACCGCCGCCCACCGGGACTTCAAAGTCGAAGTTCTCGTAGCCAGAGTAAGGACGGGCTTTACGCACGTCGAAATCAATACCGGTCGCACGCAGACCTGCACCTGTTGTCCCCCACTCCAGCGCTTCTTTCGCGCCGTAGGCAGCAACGCCCTGGGAACGGCCTTTCAGGATGGTGTTACGCAGCGCGGCTTTCTCGTAAGACGCCAGACGTTTTGGCATCCAGTCGAGGAATTCACGCAGCAAACGGTCCCAGCCGCGCGGCAGATCGTGCGCCACACCGCCGATGCGGAACCAGGCCGGGTGCATACGGAAACCGGTAATCGCTTCCACCAGATCGTAGATTTTCTGACGGTCGGTAAAGGCGAAGAACACCGGGGTCATCGCGCCGACGTCCTGAATGAACGTGGAGATGTACAGCAGGTGGCTGTTGATACGGAACAGTTCTGACAGCATGACGCGAATCACGTTAACGCGATCCGGCGTAACGATACCCGCCAGTTTCTCAACGGCCAGCACGTATGGCATCTCGTTGACGCAGCCGCCGAGGTACTCGATACGGTCCGTATACGGAATGTAGCTATGCCAGGACTGACGCTCGCCCATCTTCTCAGCACCACGGTGGTGGTAGCCAATGTCAGGCACGCAGTCGACAATCTCTTCGCCATCGAGCTGAAGAATAATACGGAATGCACCGTGCGCAGACGGGTGGTTCGGACCGAGGTTAAGGAACATGAAGTCCTCGTTGTCGGTACCGCGCTTCATGCCCCAGTCTTCCGGTTTGAAGGTCAGCGCTTCCATTTCCAGATCCTGTTTGGCTTTGGTCAGCTCAAACGGATCGAATTCGGTTGCACGTGCCGGGTAGTCTTTACGCAGCGGGTGGCCGGTCCAGGTCTGCGGCATCATGATGCGCGTCAGGTGCGGGTGGCCGTCGAAGGTCATGCCGAACATTTCCCAGGTTTCACGCTCATACCAGTTGGCGTTCGGGAAAAGTTTGGTGATTGTCGGCAGATGCATGTCGTTTTCAGACAATGCCACCTTGAGCATGATATCCGTATTACGGTCTATTGAGATCAGGTGGTAGAAAACGGAAAAGTCCGCAGCAGGGAGCCCCTGGCGGTGGGTACGCAGACGTTCATCCATGCCGTGTAAGTCAAACAGCATGACGTACGGTTTTGGCAATTTCTTGAGGAAATCGACAACTTCCAGTAATTGCTCACGCTTCACCCAAACAACGGGTACCCCGGTGCGGGTAGCCTGAACAGTAAAGGCATCCGGCCCAAAACGGTTGCGCAGTTCGCCAATGACTGGGTCATCCAGATGATCCCGGGTCTGCCAGGCGGCTTCTTGCGCGGTTAAGTCGGTCATATTGTTCACCATTGCAAATGGTCCGTGGTGACTGTTGAGCCTGGCTTCGCGCTATTTGAGTAGTGATATGCGAAGGTGTTCTCCAGGCCTACAGGCGCAATTTAAATTTCGTCAGGCGTACGCAGATTGGTGACGGCAATACGTTCACCACGTTTACGCTCGCGCTCAGACTGCATGTTCGCGCGATACACACCCTGATCGCCAACAACCCACGACAGTGGGCGACGTTCTTTACCAATAGATTCCTGCAGCAGCATCAATGCCTGCATGTAGGCTTCCGGACGTGGCGGGCAACCCGGGATGTACACATCCACTGGGATAAATTTATCTACGCCCTGTACGACGGAATAGATGTCGTACATACCGCCAGAGTTAGCACATGCCCCCATGGAGATAACCCATTTAGGCTCCAGCATCTGGTCATAAAGACGCTGAATAACAGGTGCCATTTTGGTAAAGCACGTACCGGCTACCACCATCAGGTCAGCCTGACGTGGGGAAGCACGCAGTACCTCTGCCCCAAAACGCGCAACGTCATGCACCGCAGTGAATGACGTCACCATTTCAACGTAGCAGCAAGAAAGGCCAAAGTTGTAAGGCCAGATGGAGTTCTTACGACCCCAGTTGACCATATCGTGCATGGCATGTTCGAGTTTGCCCATGTACACGCTTTTATTGACTTCTTGCTCCAGGGGGTCGGTTACGATCTCCTGTTTTTGCAGGGGGTAACGGTCATTCTCACCGTTAGGATCTATGCGGGTGAGCGTATAATCCATCTTATTGCCTCGCTGTTACTGCTGACGATTAGAGATACTGTTTTCCGGGTTGATGTGTTCACGACGTGAACGCGCAGGCGTCCAGTCAAGCGCGCCAATACGCACCAGATAAACCAGACCGGCCAGTAGCACTAAAATGAAAATTGCGGCCTCGACAAAGCCCACCCAACCACTTTCGCGGATGGACGTTGACCATGCGAAAAGGTAAAGCGCTTCCACGTCGAAGATGACGAAGAACATGGCTACCAGATAGAACTTGGCAGACAGGCGTAAGCGAGCGGAACCTACTGAATCAATACCTGATTCGAAAGGTGTGTTTTTGTGCCTTGCACGGGCGCGACCGCCCAGGAACCAGCCGCCGACTAGCATCAGGCAGCACAGGCCAATGGCTACAATAAGAAAGATTGCGAATGCCCAGTGATGAGCGATGACTTCTGTGGATGTTGACATACTCATTGCTTACTCATCAAAAGTGATACCAACGACACTGCTCTTGCTGGCAGATGGGCATCACATCGATTCATGGGGAGGAACAAATAACCTTACACTAACTGTCAGAAATGAGACGTAGACAGCAAAATGATGGGGTTTTTTACTCCTTTCTATAACCTATTGTCAACTTTAACAAAGGTTTCTTCACATTAAATTACATCGAGCGATTCTCATTAACATTTGGTGCCCTTTAACCCTGGTGGGTGCATGACTTTCCGTCAAATGTATGTTGTTGAATCGTGTCCGTTTCGGAAGTAAAAAAAATAACCCTCCTATTTTGACAGGATTTGCCAACGATTCCTCCCCCCAAATAGGAGTATTTTCTTGATCTGTGACACGCTTTTGTTAATTCAACCAGGAAAACGGCAACATATTTCCTGTTTTTTTAACATGAGAGGGATATGGATGAAGTTAGAACGGAAAACGGACAATATGTAAGCAAAATCATTTAGCTTATTGATAAATATAGAGTATCCTGAAAATCCATATGCTATAAGCGGATATTATTGCTAAAAAAAAGCCACTGCATGCGAAAATCACACGAGTGGCCTTTTTTTACACTTACATTTTGTTACCAGAATTTTGAGCAGGCGATCACTCAAAATCCCCTTCAACGATCAGGGAATCATCCCCCCCTTCGGAGGTAACGCGCTCGAACTGCCACGGGTTATGGTAGTTTTCCATCGCGTCGAACACCACCTTTGCCAGCTCGTTATGGCTGGACGAATTGTGGCAGAGCAGATATTCCGTATCCGGCAGCGCAGGCAGGCCATCGGATTTTCCCAGAACGCGCAGATCGGGGCTCATCATCTCTACCGGACGCGCCGTTACACCCAGACCGGCCTTCACGGCTGCACGGACCGCTGGCAACGTGGAAGCCACATACGCCAGACGCCACGGAATGTTGGCCTCATTCAGCGCCGTGAGCACCATATCACGGAACGGGCTCGGGTCATCCAGTAAGACCAGTGGCACCGGTTCCCCTTTTTGCAGCACGTATTCGGCTGCGCAATACCAGTGCGTAGGCGATGTACGCAGCGTCAGGCAATCAAACTGCCCGGGACGATGCGTAGTCACCACCAGGTCGACTTTATTCTCATTTAACATCTCAACCATAAAAGCATTACGCTTTACGCTAACGTCCAGTGCAAGCTTCGGATAAACCGAACTGATACGATTGAGAAGAAACGGCAATATTGTATCCGCTGACTCATCAGATGCGCCTAACGTTAGCACCCCTTGTAGGTTGCTAAACATTAATGACATACATGCTTCATCATTAAAGCGAAGAATTTTCCTGGCATAACCCAGAAGCTGAATACCGTGTTCCGTTAAGAGCTTATTACGCCCATGACGCGCAAAAAGCTCTTTACCAACCAGTTGCTCCAGCCGCTGCATTTGCTGGCTGACGGCGGACTGAGTTCGGCAAACGGCGGCAGCAGCTGCTGCAAAAGTGTTGAGATCGGCGACCGCAACAAACGTTCTCAGCAGATCGAGGTCGAGATTCATTATCGGACGATTTGCATTTATCATATCTATTCACTTTCAGGTTGCTCGTGCGGAGCTGCCCGGGTTGAAGCTGTGTGTAACAGTTAAGCAATTCCCTCTGAAGGTTTTCCCTCGCATCCCGGCCCGGCAGACTGCCTGACAGATAGTTATTGTGCTGCTTTATATCAACAGTCAGAAAGCACGTTTCATGACGTTATTTTTATTCTCTTAAACGTTCAGGATATTTAGATGTTCGCAGGTTTATGTAAATTACATTAAAGGTATAACACCTTTTCTGCCATCTTTATCGCAGCGCTGTCAACGTAGCAGGAGATGTTCGACACATTCCAGCCAGAGATAACTCCAACAATAACAATCAATTAATTCGGAAAATCAGTTACAGATATACAAAAACCGTGTATCTGCCCCCTGCTTTCCTGTAAGACATCTTAACCCAAATCCACTTTATTTATAAGTCTTATTGCAATATTGAGGATTAAAGAAGAATGTTAAGCTTCTAAACTAATTTTATTAAAATTAACTAAAGTTGCATTTTATAGGTTAATAATAAATAAATTTTAATTTAGATTAAGACCATTCATTAATGGCACTTAACATTAATTTCACATGAGTAACTTTTAGCCACATTATGCTTTTACAGGAACATTCCTCAAGCATTCAGGATTTACGAAAAGTCACTCAGGGTGATTGCTACCGTCGTCCGGCTCACCACTTATTTTATTCAGCACAATATACAGTATTTTGGCAAATTAATAGCACATTCACCCCATCCTGGTACCGTAAGTGCAACTTTAAGCCAGTATAAAAGCGAATGTGCAGCGAAAAAGATTTATCAATTTTTTGCTGCCGGCACAAAATCTTCTACTGCACACCCTTCAAAACGAAGCGAGGGGGGAGTACATTATTCCGTGCTGACTTCCACGGCAGGGAGTGGCAATAATAGCGAAAAGGTTAAAGGTTCATGTCCCCTATCGAAAAATCCAGCAAGCTAGATAACGTCTGTTATGACATCCGCGGCCCGGTTCTGAAAGAGGCAAAACGCCTTGAAGAGGAAGGCAATAAGGTTCTTAAACTCAACATTGGTAACCCTGCGCCATTTGGTTTTGAAGCGCCGGATGAAATTCTGGTTGATGTGATCCGCAACCTTCCTACTGCACAAGGCTATTGCGATTCAAAAGGACTTTACTCCGCACGTAAAGCTATCATGCAACACTACCAGGCACGCGGCATGCGTGATGTTACCGTTGAAGATATTTATATTGGCAACGGCGTCTCCGAACTGATCGTGCAGGCGATGCAGGCGCTGCTGAACAGCGGTGACGAAATGCTGGTTCCCGCACCGGACTATCCGCTGTGGACGGCTGCAGTATCCTTGTCCAGCGGTAAGGCCGTGCACTATCTTTGCGACGAGTCCTCCGACTGGTTCCCGGACCTCGATGATATTCGCGCAAAAATCACGCCCCGCACGCGCGGCATCGTGATCATTAACCCGAACAATCCAACGGGTGCGGTATACTCAAAAGAGCTGCTGATGGAGATCGTCGAGCTCGCCCGCCAGCACAACCTGATCATCTTTGCCGACGAAATTTACGACAAGATCCTGTACGACGCGGCACAGCACCACTCAATCGCAGCGCTGGCCCCGGATCTGCTGACCGTCACCTTTAACGGCCTGTCTAAAACCTACCGCGTGGCCGGTTTCCGTCAGGGCTGGATGGTATTAAACGGTCCGAAAAAGCACGCCAAAGGCTATATTGAAGGGCTGGAGATGCTGGCCTCCATGCGTTTATGTGCCAACGTTCCGGCGCAGCACGCAATCCAGACGGCGCTGGGTGGTTATCAGAGCATTAGCGAGTTCATCGTGCCCGGTGGACGCCTGTACGAACAGCGTAACCGCGCGTGGGAGCTGATCAACGATATTCCGGGGGTTTCCTGCGTGAAGCCGAATGGGGCGCTCTATATGTTCCCGAAAATTGACGCGAAGCGCTTCAATATTCACGATGATCAGAAAATGGTGCTTGATTTCCTGCTGCAGGAAAAAGTGCTGCTGGTCCAGGGCACGGCGTTTAACTGGCCGTGGCCGGATCATGTGCGCATCGTGACGCTGCCGCGCGAAGATGACCTCGAAATGGCCATCAGCCGCTTTGGTCGCTTCCTCTCTGGATACCATCAGTAATCTTAAAATCAGGCTACTTCGGTAGCCTGATTTGCATCTTCCCTCCCCTCCCCGCACAATGAACGCCTGTCGCAGTGAAGACAAAAGGTATCCTATGAGTCAGAGTCATTTCTTTGCCCACCTCTCCCGCCTGAAACTCATCAACCGCTGGCCGCTGATGCGCAACGTGCGCACAGAGAACGTGTCAGAGCACAGCCTGCAGGTTGCCATGGTCGCTCACGCGCTGGCCGCCATTAAAAACCGCAAATTCAACGGTCAGGTCAATGCAGAGCGCATCGCCCTGCTGGCGATGTACCACGATGCGTCAGAAGTGCTGACCGGCGACCTGCCTACGCCGGTGAAATATTTCAACTCGCAAATTGCGCAGGAATATAAGGCCATCGAGAAGATTGCCCAGCAGAAGCTGATCGACATGGTGCCGGATGAGTTGCGCGACATCTTTGAGCCGCTCATCGATGAGCATCAGTACACGGAAGATGAAAAGTCGCTGGTCAAACAGGCCGACGCGCTCTGCGCCTATCTGAAGTGTCTCGAAGAGTTGTCCGCAGGGAATAACGAATTTTTACTGGCAAAAACGCGCCTGGAAAAAACGCTGGAATCCCGCCGCAGCGAAGAGATGGATTATTTTATGCAGGTGTTTGTACCGAGCTTCCATCTGTCTCTGGATGAGATCAGCCAGGATTCACCGTTGTAATTTTTCGCCGGGTGGCGGCTTCGCCTTACCCGGCCTACGTTTCTGCGCTCACGCTTAAAACGGGAACAGGACCGGTATCAATACCACGCACACCACCATCACCAGCACGGTGAACGGCACGCCCAGCTTCACGAAATCGCTGAACTTATAGTTCCCGGGCCCGAGCACCAGCGTGTTCACCGGTGAAGAGACCGGCGTCATAAATGCCGCGGAAGCGGCCATCGCCACCATCATCGCAAACGGGTACGGCGATACGCCCATGGACTTTGCCATCGCCAGCGCGATAGGCGCCATCAGTACCGCCGTCGCGGTGTTGGAGATAAACAGACCGATGGTGGCGCACATGATAAACAGGCAGACCATCATCATGTACGGCCCATACCCGCCGCCGACGTCCATTAAGCCTTTAACGATCAGATCCACGCCACCGGTTTTTTGCAACGCCAGGGCGAAAGGCATCATCCCGACGATGAGAATAATGCTCGGCCAGTGAACGGCTTTATAGGCGCTTTCGGCGTCAATACAGCGGAATTTACCCATCAACAGGCAGGCGATGATTGCCGCGACCGGATTGGGAATTTCATCGGTCAGCATCAGCGCCACCATCAGCACCAGACAAAAAATAGCGTGAGGCGCCTGGCTGTGCGCAGGCGACGCGTCGCTCTCCTCAACAGGCATGTTGAGCACCACAAAATCACGCCCTTTTTGCCCGAGCTGGCTTATCAGCTTCCAGTTACCGACAACCAGGAAGATGTCGCCCAGCAGGATCGGCTCATCGACTACCGCCCCTTCCATCGCCACGCCATCGCGCTTCAGCCCCACGACATTCAGGCCATAGCGGGTACGGAATCCCATTTCCCGCACGGTTTTACCCAACAGTTCCGACTCCGGGATCAGCGACACCTCGGCCATGCCGACATCCAGCGCCTGATCGGAGAAATACTCCCCGCGAAGCACCATAGGTTCCAGCAGCTGTTCGCTGCAAAAATCGCGCAGATCCACGTCCGCGGTTGACATATCAATCAGCAGGACGTCACGCGCGCGGAATTCCGACACCCCGTTGACGTTAACGATCACTCGACGAAAACGTCGCCAGCGCTCTACGCCAATCACATTCGCGCCATAGCGCTCACGCAGTTTCAGATCATCAAGCCGCTGCCCAACCATCGGCGAGCCGGGGCGAATAGCCAGACGGCGCGCGCGCCCGGTAAGGCGGTACTCTTTAATCAAATCGCGGAAGGTGCGTCGCTTCCATCCTTCTTTATTTTTGTCCTGTCTTTCACCTTTAAGGGCAAAACGGGTCAGCAGCATGTAGACCACGCCCATTACAAGAATAACCAGCCCAAGCGGGGTGACGCTGAAAAAACTGAAGCCCTCAAATCCTTCCCGGATCAGCTCGCTGTTGACGACCAGGTTCGGCGGCGTTGCCACCAGCGTCATCATTCCGCTGATCAAACCGGCGAAACTCAGGGGCATCATCAGGCGCGACGGCGAGCTCTGCATCCGCATGGAAACGCTCAACACCACTGGGATGAAGATGGCGACCACGCCCGTGGAGCTCATAAACGCCCCCAGTCCGGCGACGGTCACCATCAGGTAGATCAGCATTTTGGTTTCGCTGCTGCCCGCCACTTTCACTAGCCACGACCCCACAATGGTCGCCACGCCGGTGCGCACCAGCCCATCACCAATAATAAACAGGGCTGCAATCAGGATAACGTTGGGATCGCTAAACCCGGAGAAGGCTTCCGGCAGCGTGAGCGTACCGCTCAGCACAAACGCGACGATGACAAACAAGGCGACGGCGTCCATGCGTACCTTGCCCGTTGCAAAAAGAAGCATGGCGATTAAAAGCAGGCTCAGGACCCAAATCAGTTCACCGTTCACAACATGTCCTTGTCAGTGGGAGATGAGAAATTTTGCCATAAAAAAGCCCCATCAGCGTGGGGCTATATCATGGGTTTACATTTTTAGCGAGACGGTTACAACGCCATCAGAGGCTTTCGAAACAGCCAGTGCCGTCAGGGAATCGAGCACCAAATCTGCCTCCTCCAGGCGGGGAGATCCCGCCGGAACGTTAACGGCGATGACGTGGCTCCCTGCGTTCAGCCCGGCCAGTACGCCAGCCGCCGCATCTTCCACCACCACGCACTCTGCCGGGTCGAGGCCCAGCAGTTCAGCGCCCAGTAAAAATGCATCAGGCTCCGGTTTACCCCGCTTCACGCGCTCCGCCGTAATAAACACGTCAGGCGTCGGCAACCCTGCCGCCTTGTGTCGGGCGTGGGCAACCGGTACGGAACCGGAGGTGACGATAGCCCACGGGATCTGCGCCTCGTTCAAATGCTCAAGCAGTTCGCGCGCGCCCGGTAATGCGGTGATGCCGTCAGTATCGGTGGCTTCAATATGCTCCAGGTATTTGAACTCCGCCTGAATTTCGTCCTCAGTGCGTCCGGCCAGGAAGTGCCGTAGCGAGGTAATGGCCTGTTTGCCATGGATAAAATTCAGCACGTCCTGATGGTGGATGCCATGTCTGTCAGCCCAATGGCACCATGAACGCTCAACAACCGGCAGCGAGTCCACCAGCGTACCGTCCAGATCAAACAGAAAACCTCTACACTGCACACGCACCTCCGTCAGGCATTAATGATTTGTTGAATTTCGTTGCTGCTTAAATGGTACTGACGCGGACAGGCATGCCACGCGCTCAGCATGCGCTGATACTTATCCCACATCGGGGTCTGCGCGTTGAAGCCGTGGGTGCCCGCGTCAAAGTGGGTATAACGCCCTTCAGTATTCACCATAAAACGAACATAGCTCAGATAACGCGCTTCCGTTGCGGCATCAAAGCCTAAGAAAGTGACGCGACGCTCGTCAATGGACTGCCGATCTTTGAGATTCGTCCATGACACGTGCAGAGCGTGATACATCTCCATAATATCGATCACGATGCGGCAGGTTTCTTCTTTCAGCTCGCCAAACTCGCGGTCCAGTTCACGCATTTGCAAACCAAAGCCGCGTTCGACGATGGTTTGCAGGCGGCTGTAGCGCGCAGCGTTATCGGGATCAAGCATAGTCATCATCTTGTACTGGTTAGACAAAATCAGACGTTGAGCATGGGTCATTTCCATCTTTCGACTCCTGTAGCGCATTGCACTTAAAAAAAAGACACGGTAACTGATTGTTACTGTGCCTTCTTTTCGTCGTCGTTTCGATGATCAATCACAAATCATCGAGGAATGTTTTATCCAGTTGCTTAAAAGCACGCTTTAACGTGTCCGCCAGCGCCTGGTAATCCGGCTTGCCTTCAACCGGGGCGAGCGCCTGACCGGCCTCTTCCAGCTTACCGCGCACTTCATAAAACCAGTGTAAAATAGAAGGTGGAAGTGGCGTGATGGACCGTTTACCTAACCACCATAGGCCCTGCATCGGCAGGCTTAATGCGAAGAGCGCCGTGGCGACGGCAGGTCCAAGCTGCCCACCCAGCGCAATCTGCCAGCACAGCGTAAAGACAGCGACAGGCGGCATAAAGCGAATCGCATAGCGCGTGGCGCGGATGGTGCGATTCTCAATAAACATCGGCGCAAGGCGCTTTTCCATTGGCCACGTCTTTGCGTAATGCTGTCCCCGACGAAACAGACTGAAGAAATTTACGGACGGGTTCTCTGGTGTCGACATGGCTGTACCTCAACTTCACATATAAAAATTAAAATTTTCGTGCAAAACCACAACAAGCTATGACAACGTTCAAAATATTTTGTCATCTCTACCCCGTATCGGGTATCCTGTGCCAGCCTGATAGGGCCATAGACGAGAATCATTAGCTCGTCAAATTATTGCATATTATGCCATTGGCTGAAAATTGTGCAAAATGGCATAAAATCATAGTTATTTCTTCCATCATGCCACAATGTTCGTTTGGCATGATGTTAATCATAAATGTCCGAGTCATCATGCGTTACGCTGTTAGACTCACTGACGTTTTTTTAGCCACGTATCAATAATAGGTACTTCCATGTCGAGTAAGTTAGTACTGGTTCTGAACTGCGGTAGCTCCTCACTGAAATTCGCCATCATCGATGCGCTCAACGGTGACGAATACCTCTCTGGTTTGGCCGAATGTTTCCATCTGCCTGAAGCACGTATCAAGTGGAAGATGGACGGCAGCAAACAAGAAGCGGCTTTAGGTGCAGGCGCCGCTCACAGTGAAGCGCTGAACTTTATCGTTAACACTATTCTGGCACAAAAACCAGAACTGTCTGCTCAGCTGACTGCGATTGGTCACCGTATCGTCCACGGCGGCGAAAAATACACCAGCTCCGTGGTGATCGACGAATCTGTGATCCAGGGCATCAAGGACTCTGCGTCCTTCGCACCGCTGCACAACCCGGCTCACCTGATCGGTATCGCTGAAGCACTGAAATCCTTCCCGAATCTGAAAGACAAAAACGTGGCCGTATTCGATACCGCGTTCCATCAGACCATGCCGGAAGAGTCTTACCTCTATGCCCTGCCATACAGCCTGTACAAAGAACATGGCGTACGTCGTTACGGCGCGCACGGCACCAGCCACTTCTATGTGACTCAGGAAGCCGCAAAAGTCCTGAACAAGCCGGTTGAAGAACTGAACATCATCACCTGCCACCTGGGCAACGGTGGTTCTGTTTCGGCTATCCGCAACGGTAAATGTGTTGATACCTCCATGGGTCTGACCCCGCTGGAAGGTCTGGTGATGGGTACCCGTTCCGGTGACATCGACCCGGCGATCATCTTCCACCTGCACGACACCCTGGGCATGAGCGTTGACCAGATCAACAAAATGCTGACCAAAGAGTCTGGCCTGCTGGGTCTGACCGAAGTCACCAGCGACTGCCGTTACGTTGAAGACAACTACGCAGAGAAAGAAGACGCTAAACGTGCAATGGACGTTTATTGCCACCGTCTGGCGAAGTACATCGGCTCTTACACTGCGCTGATGGAAGGCCGTCTGGACGCGGTTATCTTCACCGGTGGTATCGGTGAGAACGCGGCAATGGTTCGTGAACTGTCCCTGGGCAAACTGGGCGTTCTGGGCTTCGACGTTGATCACGAGCGTAACCTGGCTGCCCGCTTCGGCAAGTCTGGCTTCATCAACAAAGAAGGCACCCGCCCTGCTCTCGTTATCCCAACTAACGAAGAACTGGTCATTGCGCAAGACGCGCACCGCCTGACTGCCTGATTCCACACCGCCAGCAATGCTGGCGGTGCTGTTTTGTAACCCGCCCAATTGCGGCGGTAACGAAAGAGGATAAACCGTGTCCCGTACTATTATGCTGATCCCTACCGGAACCAGCGTCGGCCTGACCAGCGTCAGCCTTGGTGTGATCCGTGCTATGGAACGCAAAGGCGTTCGTCTGAGCGTCTTTAAGCCAATCGCCCAGCCACGTGCCGGGGGCGATGCGCCAGACCAGACCACCACCATCGTGCGCAAAAACTCCAATCTGCCAGCGGCCGAACCGCTGAAGATGAGCCACGTTGAATCTCTCCTCTCCAGCAACCAGAAAGACGTGCTGATGGAAGAGATCATCGCCAACTACCATGCTAACGCGCAAGACGCGGAAGTGGTGCTGGTAGAAGGTCTGGTTCCAACCCGCAAACATCAGTTTGCTCAGTCTCTGAACTTTGAAATCGCGAAAACCCTGAACGCAGAGATCGTTTTCGTGATGTCTCAGGGCACCGACACCCCAGAGCAGCTGAACGAGCGTATCGAGCTGACGCGCAGCAGCTTCGGCGGCGCGAAAAACACCAACATCACCGGCGTGATCGTCAACAAGCTGAACGCGCCAGTGGATGAGCAGGGCCGTACTCGCCCTGACCTGTCCGAGATCTTCGACGACTCTTCCAAAGCGAAAGTCATCAAAGTTGACCCGGCTAAGCTGCAGGAATCCAGCCCGCTTCCGGTTCTGGGCGCGGTGCCATGGAGCTTCGATCTGATTGCCACCCGTGCAATCGATATGGCGCGCCACCTTAACGCCACCATCGTTAACGAAGGTGACATCAACACTCGCCGCGTGAAGTCAGTAACCTTCTGTGCGCGCAGCATTCCGCACATGCTGGAACACTTCCGCGCAGGTTCCCTGCTGGTGACCTCCGCAGACCGTCCAGACGTGCTGGTTGCAGCGTGCCTGGCCGCGATGAACGGTGTGGAAATCGGTGCGATCCTGCTGACCGGTGCCTACGAGATGGACCCGCGCGTCAGCAAGCTGTGCGAACGCGCGTTCGCCACCGGTCTGCCGGTCTTCATGGTGAACACCAACACCTGGCAGACCTCCCTGAGCCTGCAGAGCTTCAACCTGGAAGTGCCGGTTGATGACCACGAGCGTATCGAGAAAGTTCAGGAATACGTTGCGGGCTACATCAACGCAGACTGGATCGAATCCCTGACCGCGACCTCCGAGCGCAGCCGCCGTCTGTCTCCTCCAGCATTCCGTTACCAGCTGACCGAGCTGGCGCGCAAAGCGGGCAAACGCGTTGTTCTGCCAGAAGGCGATGAACCACGTACCGTTAAAGCAGCGGCTATCTGTGCAGAGCGCGGCATCGCGACCTGTGTGCTGCTGGGTAACCCGGATGAGATCAACCGCGTAGCGGCATCTCAGGGCGTTGAGCTGGGCGCTGGCATCGAAATCGTTGACCCAGAAGTGGTTCGCGAAAGCTACGTTGCCCGTCTGGTTGAGCTGCGTAAGAGCAAGGGCATGACCGAAGCCGTTGCGCGCGAGCAGCTGGAAGACAACGTAGTGCTGGGCACGCTGATGCTGGAGCAGGACGAAGTTGACGGTCTGGTTTCCGGTGCGGTTCACACCACGGCGAACACCATCCGTCCACCGCTGCAGCTGATCAAAACCGCGCCAGGCAGCTCTCTGGTTTCTTCCGTGTTCTTCATGCTGCTGCCTGAACAGGTTTACGTTTACGGCGACTGCGCGATCAACCCGGATCCAACTGCAGAACAGCTGGCCGAGATCGCTATCCAGTCCGCAGACTCCGCGACCGCTTTCGGTATCGAGCCGCGCGTGGCTATGCTCTCCTACTCCACCGGCACCTCAGGTGCAGGTAGCGACGTAGAAAAAGTGCGTGAAGCGACCCGTATTGCGCAGGAAAAACGTCCTGATCTGATGATCGACGGCCCGCTGCAGTACGACGCCGCGGTTATGGCTGACGTTGCGAAATCTAAAGCGCCGAACTCGCCGGTTGCAGGCCGCGCTACCGTGTTCATCTTCCCGGATCTGAACACCGGTAACACCACTTACAAAGCGGTACAGCGTTCTGCCGACCTGATCTCCATCGGGCCAATGCTGCAGGGCATGCGTAAACCTGTGAACGACCTGTCTCGTGGCGCACTGGTAGACGATATCGTTTACACCATCGCGCTGACGGCTATCCAGTCTTCGCAGCAGCAGTAATGTTAAAAAGCCCGGTGGCGCTAGCGCTTACCGGGCAAGAAAGGCGACCACTTAACCGGTCGCCTTTTTTATTTACAGCAGCTCGCGCGCCGCCGATACAATGTCATGTGCCGTCAGGCCATACTCTTTCTGCAGAAAATCCTGCGTCCCCACCTGGCCATAACGCTCCTTAACGCCCACCCGCCGCATCGGCACCGGGCAGGTTTCCACCAGCACTTCCGCCACCGCCGACCCGAGGCCGTTGTGAATGCTGTGGTTTTCACAGGTGACGATGCGCCCGGTCTTCTCGGCGTAGTTTTTCACCAGCATCCGGTCGATAGGCTTCAGGGTAAACATGTCGATGACCGCCGCGCTGACGCCCTCCTGCTCAAGCTGGCGCGCGGCTTCCAGCGCTTCCGACACCATGATGCCGTTGGCAATCAGGGTAATATCGGTTCCTTCGCGCAGCACGTTGCCTTTGCCGATTGTGAAGGTTGAGCCAGGCGCATACACGCTCGGTGCCTGCTTACGGATGGTCCGCACCCAGTAGAAGCCGTCGAGATCGATAAGCTGTCGCAGCACGTCCTCGAACATCACCGCGTCGGTGACCTCCAGCACCACCGAATGCGCCAGCCCGCGTACGATGCCCATATCCTCAAACGACATATGCGTTCCGCCGTTGTGGCAGGCCGTCACGCCCGCGTCTGAAGCAATCACCTTCACGTTGTTTCGCTGATAGTCCAGAGACATAAACAGCTGGTCAAAACAGCGGCGGCTGGCAAAGGCGGTGAAGGTGTGAACGAACGGCTTGCGTCCGGTAAGCGACAGCCCCGCCGCCGTGCCGATGACGTTGGCCTCCATAATGCCGCAGTTAATCACGTGCTGCGGATAATCTCGCGCTACGCCGTCCATCGCCATCGAGCTCATCAGGTCTGCTTCGAGCGCAATGATGTCACTTCCGGCCTCAATCTGTTTTGCCACGAAGCCAGCGTAGACCTTACGCATCTCAACGGCGTCTTTCTGTCCTGCCGGTGCAACCTTAATCATGTGAAGCCTCCAGTTGGCGAATCGTCTCGTTGAGGGCCGCTTTGCTCTCCGCGGTCAATCGCAGGTGGTGCGAGTTGCTGAGCTGCTCCAGATACGGCACCCCCTGGCCTTTGATGCTGTCGAGGATGACGACTAACGGACGCGCATCGGCTGCCCGGATCCGCGACGTCACTGCCAGCAGACCCGGAATGTCGTCCCCCTTCACCGTCGCCACGTCAAAGCCAAAGGCGCGGAATTTCCCCTCCAGGTCGAACGCGCTGATGATCTCGTCCAGCTCGCCGTCGAGCTGCTGTTTGTTCCAGTCGACAAATACCGTCAGGTTGTTCAGGCGATGGTGAGCAATAAACTGGAATGCTTCCCAGCACTGCCCCTCGTTCAGCTCGCCGTCGCCGACGATGCAGAAGACCCGATTCGGTCGCCCGGCCAGCCTGTGCGACAGCGCCATACCGCCGGCGATGGAAATCCCCTGTCCCAGCGAACCGGTGGTAGCATCTACGCCGCGCGTTTTCAGGCGGTCCGGATGGCTCGGCAGGCGCGTGCCGTTCTGGTTTAGCGTGCTTAGCTCTTCCACCGGGAAGTAGCCCTTGATTGCCAGCGTGCTGTAGAGCGCCGGGCCCGCATGGCCTTTCGACAGGACAAAATAGTCTCGCTCCGGCCAGTCCGGATCCGCCGGGTCGATTTTCATCACCGCGCCGTAGAGCACGGCCAGCGTTTCAACCACCGACATGCTGCCGCCATAGTGTCCAAAGCCCAGCTGCGTCAGCGACTTCAGCGTCTCAAGACGGATCTGACGCGCGAGTTCGGTTATCTCTTTCTCATTCATGATTTGGCTCCGGTGTTTTCCTGCGCGTTACCGCCTGCAGGTTTGTTTTTCGCGAAGATGTTGTACGCCACCAGCAGCGCAAACAGCGCTACTACCAGCCCGGTGATGGCCAGCGGCGACAGGAAGCGCGCCAGGTTGCCGAGCACAATCCCGACCGCGCCGAAGTCGGCGTCCGAGAAGGTGGTGTTGGCAAAACCAATGGCGCCCAGTACCGGCAGCAACAGGACCGGCAGGAAGGTAATCAGTAGGCCGTTGGCAAACGCACCAATCATCGCCCCGCGACGTCCGCCGGTGGCATTACCGAACACGCCAGCGGTTGCGCCGGTGAAGAAGTGCGGCACCACGCCCGGGAGGATCAGCACCCAGCTGAACTGACCGCAGATGAACAACCCCACAATCCCGCCGAGGAAGCTGAACAGGAAGCCAATCAGCACCGCGTTTGGCGCATAGGGGTACACCACCGGGCAGTCCAGCGCAGGACGCGCGTTCGGCACCAGTTTCTCCGAGAAGCCGGTAAAGGCCGGGACAATTTCTGCCAGAATCAGGCGTACGCCCTGCAGGATAATGAACACCCCCGCCGCAAAGGTGATTGCCATGATGATGGCGTAGACGAGGTAGTTCTGGCCGGCGCTGAAGGTAGCCTCGACGTACTCGCGCCCGGCGCTCACCGCCATGATCAGGTAGATAATCATCATGGTCAGGGAAATGGAGATCGAGCTGTCGCGCAGGAAGCTCAGATTCTTCGGCAGGTTCATCTCTTCGGTTGAGCGGGAGCCTTTGCCGACCTTGCTGCCAATCCAGCCCGACAGCACGTAGCCCAGCGTGCCAAAGTGGCCGAAGGCAATCTCATCGTTGCCGGTAATGCGCTTCATGTAGCGCTGCGCAATCGCCGGGAAGAAAGCCATGATCAGGCCGAGGATCAGCGAGCCGGTAAAGACCAGACCCACGCCCTCAAAGCCTGCTACCGTCAGGATCACGCCAATCATGCACGCCATGTAAAACGTGTGGTGCCCGGTCAGGAAGATGTACTTCAGGCGAGTAAAGCGCGCGACGATAATATTCGCCACCATGCCGAAGGCCATAATCAGCGCGGTCGCTGCACCGTATTTTTCCAGCGCAATGGAGACAATCGCTTCATTGTTTGGAATAATGCCCTGAATCGTAAAGGCGTGTTCGAACATACCGCCTAACGGATTTAATGACCCGACCAGCACCGTGGCGCCGCCGCCCAGCACAATAAAGCCCAGAATAGTTTTAATGGTTCCTTTCACCACGTCCGAAAACGCTTTTTTCTGCGCAACCAGACCAATAAGCGCAATTAAACCGACCAGCACCGAAGGGACTTTTAAAATATCAACAACGAAATTCAGCGTTTCAAGGATAAACATATCCACCTCGCCTTATCAGGGTTATTGTCTTTCGAACCAGGCGCGCAGCTGCGCTTCAAGTTCGTTGATGTCGATGATGTTGTTGATCACCACCAGCTGGCTTTCCGGCACGCTGGCGCTGGCCGCAATGTCTTTTGCCATCACGAACAGATCGGCCGCGCCCGGCGTGGCCGAGGAGAGATCGGAATGTTCAACCTCAGCCTCAATCTCCAGCTTTTTGAGCACCTTTTTTATATTCATTTCGACCATAAAACTGCTGCCCAGGCCAGAACCGCAAATAGCCATGATTTTCATTGTTGTCCCCTTATTTTGAGTAGAGTACGCCCCATCACGCTGACGCGTAATGTTGTGAAAAACCGGATTAAAGAATTAAATCAGAAGCGGTTAATAATTGTTTTAATTTCCTCCCGCGTATTCGCCTGATGCAGTTTCTCCATATCCTCGTCGCTGGAAAATAACTCTGCCAGCGACGAGATCATCTCGATATGGCTATTTTTGTCGGGTGCCGCGAGCATAATAATGACGTCGACAGGGTCAAACTCACCGGCACCAAACGAGACGCCCTGTTTTAGTTTTAATAACGACAACCCCAGTCCTTTGGCGCCTTCCTCCGGCCGCGCATGCGGCATCGCCAGCCCTGGTGCCAGCACATAATAAGGTCCTAACGTGTGGTGCTGCTGAATGATGGCCGTGACGTATTCAGGCTCAATCACCTGCAAATCCAGCAGCGGCTTCGCGCACAGCTCCAGCGCCTGCGGCCAGTTTTCCACGCTCTCCTGCAGCGTGATGGTTGTATCATATATCCATTTTTTGAGCACTTTTTACTCCCGCTACACGCTAAAGATGAGCAAACTTTATTCAACACATCGCTGGATGACTGCGATCGGGATCACAAAGATAGCGCTACCAATCGTTAACATGCAGAAATGTGATAGCGCTATCAAATTACATTCACGGCGCTAAATCACAGCAAAAAAAGGGATTTAAGGCGTATACTGCCTGTCACGTGAAGCGAAGGAAATGAAGAACGCGTCTGGTCAGCAGGAAGGTGTATGTCTCTAACCCGAAAACGGCGCAGTACTGGTAAAGTGACACTCGCCGATGTCGCACAGCTTGCCGGTGTGGGCACGATGACCGTGTCCCGTGCACTCCGCACGCCCGAACAGGTTTCCGATAAATTACGAGAAAAAATTGAAGCTGCCGTGCAGGAGCTGGGTTATATGCCTAATCTTGCCGCCAGCGCGCTTGCCTCGGCGTCGTCGTGGACAATAGCCATGGTGGTGCCCAACCTCTCCGAAGCCGGCTGCTCGGAGATGTTCGCCGGGCTACAGCAGGTGCTGCAGCCTGCCGGGTATCAGATCATGCTGGCAGAATCCCAGCATCGCCTGGAGCAGGAGGAGAAACTGCTGGAGACGCTGCTGGCGTCGAACATTGCCGCCGCTATCCTGCTCAGCGTTGAACATACCGATACCGTTCGCCACTGGCTGAAAAACGCCTCCATTCCGGTGATGGAGATGGGTGCCATGCGCGCCGACCCGATTGATATGAATATCGGGATTGATAACGTAGCGGCCATGTATGAGCTCACGGAAATGGTGATTAAGCGCGGCTACCAAAATATTGGCCTCCTGTGCGCCAACCAGGAGCAGTGGATTTTCCAGCAGCATCTGCAGGGCTGGTACAAGGCCATGCTTCGCCACCATATGTCGCCGAACCGGGTCATTAACGCGGCGATGCCGCCGAGCTTCTCGACCGGCGCGGCGCAGCTGCCTGAATTCCTGCTGGCGTGGCCGGAGCTGGATGCGTTGGTGTGCGTCTCTGACGAGCTGGCCTGCGGCGCGCTATACGAGTGCCAGCGCAGGCGAATCAAAGTGCCGGACGATCTGGCAGTGGTAGGGTTTGGCGATAGCGACGTGAGCCGCGTCTGTCAGCCGCCGCTGACGACGATGGCGGTGCCGCATCGTAAGATTGGAGTTGAAGCCGGGAAAGCACTACTGGAGCGACTGAATGGCGGCGACTGGCGCGATCAAAAGCCCATCGCGTCCAGTCTGTGTCTGAGAGAGAGTTGCTGAAGCTTACTCAGCCTCTTCCTCTTTCTCTGATTTGGTCGATTCGTTTTTGGCGTTGCGGGTCATCCACAGCGCCAGCGCTTTTAATGAATCCGGCGTAAACTCGTCGCAACGCGCGGTAATTTCTTCCGGCGTCATCCAGCAGACTTCACTCACCTCTTCTTCCTGCAGGGCAAACGGGCCGTGAGAAACGCAGCTAAACAGCCCGCCCCAGACGCGACAGTTTTCGTCTTCGAAATAGAACTGACCGTGCTCGGCAAACGGCACACCGGCGATACCTAGCTCTTCTTCTGCTTCTCGACGCGCGGAATCCAGCAGCACTTCATCTGCCTGGACAACCCCGCCTGCGGTGGCATCCAGCATACCCGGGAGAAAATCTTTGGTGTCCGTACGGCGCTGGACCAGAATTTTGCCCATACCGTCATGCACAACGATGTACGTTGCACGGTGACGCAGACGCTCCGCACGCATTTGTTCGCGGCTGGCCTGCGCGATCACTTCATTCTCTTCGCTGACAATGTCAACCCACTCTGTACTTGCCAAATGACTCTGCTCCACCATCGGGAAACCTTCTCTTCTAAGCGCTCTTTCGGCGCGTTTGCAGTTGAGGTGTAACTTACGGATTAATCGCTACCTGCGCAATAACTTGCTGATCATTAAGTGCGATAACGCTCAGGGTATTTCCTTCCAGCATGCCGTAGCTCGCAGGATATCCGCCTTTTGGGAGGCTAACCGAGCCCGGATTAAAGTGATAAATCTCACCGCGTTTTTCCGCAACCGGAATATGAGTATGACCGTAAACCAGGACATCGCCAGCCGCGAGCGCCGGGAGATTATCCGGGCTGAAAAGATGTCCGTGGGTCAGGAACAGGCGGTGTTGTTCGAGCAGCACCTGCTGCCACGGCGCGGTAATGGGAAAATGCAGCAGCATCTGGTCCACTTCGCTGTCGCAGTTGCCGCGAACGGCAATGATGCGCGAGGCGAACCGGTTGAGTTTTTCCGCGACCTGCGCAGGGGCATAGCCCTCCGGCAGCGCGTTGCGCGGGCCGTGATTCAGCACGTCGCCCAAAAAAATCAGCCACTGCGCACCGCTTTGTGCAAACAGGGAAAGGACACGCTCGGTTGCGGGCAGCGATCCATGGATATCCGACGCAAACATCAGTTTCATCAGTCACTCCTCGGTAAAACAGACTGCCCCCATCATACCTTAAGCGTCCGGGCTTATCAGCCCGCGCGCTTAGCCGAGAGTGCCACATAGCGCTGCACGGAGGCACGCTGCCACTGAAACGCAGCATAATCCACCAGCAGCTGCGGCACCTCATCACCGTTGAGGATCAGGCGGTTTAGCATCAACGCCAGATCGGCGTCGGCAATGCACCACTCGCCAAAAAGATTCGGGTTGCCATGGGCAAGCAGCGAGGTGGCGGTTTCAATGAGTTTTTGCGCGCTTTCACGACCTTCAGCGCTGAGCGCTGGCTTTCTCACCCCGGCGAACACGACGTCCGTTGAGCGTTCCACGCGAATTGGCACCAGATCGCTACGCAGCCACGCCTGGATCTGCCGCGCCCGCGCGCGTTTTTGCAGGTCGTGAGGATAGATACGTTCCCACTCCGGGGGGGCGAACCGATCTTCCAGATACTCATCGATCGCCGACGATTCGCTCAGGGCAAAACCATCAATTTCCAGTACCGGCACGCGTCGGGTCAGGTCGTAACCCTGCCACTGTGGTTTGAGATGTTCACCGCCGTCGAGATCAACGGTCTTCAGCGTAAAGGTGAGCCCTTTTTCGGCCAGCGCAACGTATACGCTCATGACATAGGGAGAATAAAAGTTCGCATCGGACCACAACGTGATGACGGGCTGGTTCATAACATCCTCATAGACTGATCGGTTTTTACTCAACATATAATCTCTTTGCCTCGCTGTCACTTGATGAAAACTCACGATTTACAACAACCACCTATACTCATTTGTCATGGCACCACTATTCGCATGGACAGGAGTTGAGAATGATCGACCTTTATTACGCCCCTACCCCAAACGGCCATAAGATCACCCTCTTTCTTGAAGAAGCCGAGCTGGATTACAGGATCATTCGTGTGGATATCAGCAAAGGCGAACAGTTCAGCCCTCTCTTTCTGGCTATTTCGCCGAATAATAAAATCCCGGCCATTATTGATAACCAGCCGGCGGACGGGGGCAGACCATTGAGCCTGTTTGAATCCGGTGAAATTTTGCTCTATCTGGCGGAGAAAACCGGCAAGCTGCTGAGCGGCGAACTGCGCGAGCGTCACCATACCCTGCAATGGCTTTTCTGGCAGGCAAGCGGGCTGGGCCCCATGCTGGGACAAAATCATCATTTTACCGCTTACGCCCCGCAGCCTATTCCTTACGCGATAGAACGCTATCAGGTTGAGACTCAACGGCTCTATGACGTTCTGAACCGTCGGCTGAAGAAAACGCCGTGGCTCGGGGGCGATCATTACAGTATTGCCGATATCGCCTGCTGGCCGTGGGTGAATACGCATGAAAAACATCGCATTGACCTGGCCGCTTACCCGGCGGTGAACAACTGGTTTGAGCGCATCCGGACCCGCCCGGCGACCGAGCGGGCGATGCAAAAAATCCAGCAAATTTAACCCGGTATGAGGCTGGGTGCCTGTGAAGCTCTCATGTATTATGGGCAGGAAATACTGACACGGAGAAGACCTGCAATGTCACAGCCAGACGCTATTATTCGCATAAAAAATTTACGCCTGCGTACCTTCATCGGCATCAAAGAGGAAGAGATCGCCAACCGTCAGGATATTGTCATTAACGTGGTAATTCACTACCCCGCAGACAAAGCGCGGGCCAGCGAAGACATCAACGACGCGCTGAACTACCGCACAATCACCAAGAACATCATTCAGTACGTTGAGAATAACCGCTTCTCTCTGCTGGAAAAATTAACTCAGGATGTGCTCGATATCGCACGCGAACATCACTGGGTCACTTATGCTGAAGTTGAGATCGATAAACTTCACGCCCTGCGCTACGCCGATTCCGTCTCCATGACGTTAAGCTGGCGGCGCCAGGCGTAAACCTGGAGGTTGTATGAAGATTTTGCTGACCGGCGGTACAGGCCTGATTGGTCGTCACCTCATTGCGCGTCTGCAGGCCTTGCATCACGACATTACCGTGGTCACGCGCAGCCCGGAGAAAGCGCGCCAGGTGCTGGGGGCAGGTGTTGATATCTGGAAAAATCTGGCCGAGCAGCAAAATCTGGACGGCTTCGACGCCGTCATTAACCTCGCGGGTGAACCCATCGCCGATAAGCGCTGGACGGAAGAGCAAAAACAGCTGTTGTGCAGCAGCCGGTGGAATATTACCGAAAAGCTGGTCGAGCTGATCCGCAATAGCCACACGCCACCTTCAGTGCTGATTTCGGGTTCCGCAGTGGGCTATTACGGCGATCTTGGCGAGGTGGTTGTAACCGAGGAAGAGCCGCCCCATAACGAGTTTACCCATAAGCTCTGCGCCCAGTGGGAGCGTATCGCCTGCGCGGCGCAGAGCGATCGGACCCGCGTCTGCCTGCTGCGGACCGGTGTCGTTCTCGCGCCGAAAGGCGGCATTCTGGCGAAGATGCTTCCCCCTTTCCGGCTCGGACTCGGTGGCCCCATCGGTAATGGTCGTCAGTACCTGGCCTGGATCCATATCGACGATATGGTCAACGGGATTCTCTGGCTGCTGGATAACGATCTGCGCGGGCCGTTCAATATGGTTGCGCCGTATCCGGTGCGCAATGAACAGTTTGCCCACGCGCTGGGGCATGCCCTGCACCGTCCGGCAATTTTGCGCGTGCCTGCGACGGTTATTCGCCTGATGATGGGTGAAGCGTCTGTTCTGGTATTAGGCGGGCAGCGGGCACTGCCCAAACGGCTGGAAGCGGCCGGGTTTGCGTTCCGCTGGTATGAATTAGAAGAGGCGCTGGGGGATGTGGTGCGGTGAATATGGTACAGTGACAGGCCGTGTTCCGAAGATATGGCGTAACAATGGCAACCATCACCACACCCCGGCTTTACCTCACCCCTTTCGAACCCACTGACTGGGCCTTCTTCCGCTCGCTACGAGAAGATCGCAGTATCATGCGCTACATGGCCGCCATCGCCCCGGAAAAAGAGACCCGACGCGTGTTTGCCGCGCGACTCGCTGCTGCTCATGTGTTTGTTATTCGCGCGCGGGATGATGATACGCCGCTGGGCGATATCGGCCTGCAAATCAGCGCAGAGAATCGTGAAGAGGCGGATATCGGCTATACGGTTGTGCCTGCCGCGCAGGGCAAAGGTATCGCCAGCGAAGCGCTGCGCGCGGTGTGTGATTATGCGTTCAACCAGACCGGCGTGAAAGCGATTAACGCGTATGTCCTGGCGGACAACGGCGGGTCGGTGCGGGTGCTGGAGAAAGTCGGGTTCGTGCGTACGCAGGTGCTGGAAAAGGCGTATGAGATTGACGGCGTGCGCTATGACGACTGGGTGTACAGGTTGGAGTGCGGTGCGGCCTGATGCCCTCACCTCGCCCCTCCCCCATAGGGAGAGGGGGAAAGACAAAATCTACTTCAACGACCCCTTCAGGAACTGTTGCAAACGCGGGCTTTGCGGGTTCGCCAGCACTTCGTCCGGGTGCCCCTGCTCTTCAATTTTCCCCTGATGCAGGAAGATAACATGGTTCGAGACGTTACGGGCGAAGCCCATCTCGTGCGTCACCACCACCATCGTTTTGCCCTCTTCGGCCAGCTTCTGCATGATGCGCAGCACTTCGCCAACGAGTTCGGGGTCCAGCGCGGAGGTCGGTTCGTCGAACAGCAGCACCTCGGGTTCCATCGCCAGCGCGCGTGCGATGGAGACACGCTGCTGCTGACCGCCGGAGAGATGCACCGGGTATTTCATCTGCTGGCGCTCGTCGATGCCCACTTTCGCCAGGTATTTCACCGCGCGCTCGCGAGCTTCATGCTTGCTCAGGCCCAGCACCTGAACCGGCGCTTCCATCACGTTCTCCAGCACCGTCATGTGGCTCCAGAGGTTGAAGTGCTGGAACACCATCGTCAGGCGGGTACGCAGCAGGCGTAGCTGATTTTTATCCGCAACCTTCAGCTGGCCGTCTTTGTCACGCACCAGGTTAATATTCTGCCCGCTCACCACAATCGAGCCTTCGCTCGGTTTTTCGAGGAAGTTAATGCAGCGCAAGAAGGTACTTTTCCCCGAGCCGGATGAGCCGATGATACTGATTACGTCGCCAGCATTTGCCTGCAGCGACACCCCTTTCAGCACTTCATGTTCGCCGTAGCGTTTGTGCAAATCAATAACGTTTAATTTGTTCTCAGCCATCATCTTTCTCAGTGCGTCGAAGAAGGTTTTATATGCTGCAACCAGCGTTTTTCAGCCTTACGGAACAGGCTAATCAGAACATAAGAGATAATTAAATAGAGCACCGCCGCAATGCCAAACGCGGTAAACGGCTGATAGGTCGCGGAGTTAATATCGCGCGCGATTTTGAGCAGATCCGGCACCGTCGCGGTAAAGGCGAGCGCGGTGGAGTGCAGCATCAAAATCACTTCGTTACTGTACGCCGGTAACGCAATACGCAGGGCCGACGGCAGAATGATGCAGCGATAGAGTTTGACCGACGAGAAACCGTAGGCCCGCGCAGCTTCTATCTCACCGTATGGAACCGAACGAATCGCCCCCGCGAAAATCTCGGTGGTGTAGGCGCAGGTGTTGAGCGTCAACGCCAGCACCGTACAGTTCAGACCGCTGCGGAAGAACGCATTCAGCATCTCAGTGCCTTTTACGATCTCAAGCGTATACATCCCCGAATAGAACACCAGCAGCTGCACGTACAGCGGCGTACCGCGAAATACGTAGGTGAACAGCCAGATCGGGAACTGGATGAATTTATTGTTCGACACGCGGCCAATGGCGAGAAACACCGCCAGAATACCGCCCATCACCACGGAGGAGATCAGCAGCCAGAGGGTAATCGCCACGCCGGTAAAGCGGTAGCCATCTGTCCACAGCAGCGATTTCCAGTATTCCTGAATAATCTCAATCACAGGTCAGCCCTCTTCACACCCACGGAGTAGCGACGCTCGAGAAGAAGCAGCACACCATTGGAGACGGTCGTAAAGACCAGATAGATCACGCCGCAGACCACCGCAAAGTAGAACGGCTCCCAGGTGCTCTTGCCCGCCAGCTGAGTCGCTTTCACGACGTCTTCCAGACCGAGCAGCGAGACCAGCGCCGTGGCTTTAAGGATAACCTGCCAGTTGTTGCCGATGCCCGGGAGCGCATAGCGCATCATGGCCGGGAACATAATCCGACGAAACGTTTGTGAAGAGGTAAAACCAAATGCGGTTGCCGCCTCAATGTGGCCTTTCGGCACGGCCATGTAGGCGCCGCGGAAGGTTTCGGTGAAGTAGGCGCCGTAGATAAAACCGAGGGTAATAATACCGGCCACCATCGGGTCGATATCAATTTGTCCCATGCCCATCGCGTCCGTTACGCTGTTCAGCGCAATCTGCAGACCGTAAAAGATAAGCAGCATCAGCACCAGATCGGGAACGCCGCGAATAAGCGTGGTGTAGCCTTCAAAAATCAGCGCCAGCGGTTTGTTAGCCGAAAGCTTCGCCCCTGCGCCTGCCAGACCTATCAGCACCGCCAGCACCACGGAGCTGATAGCCAGCTCAAGGGTGACAAGCGCGCCCTGTAAAATAACGCCAGAAAATCCGTACAGCATACCGCGAGCCCTGTCGTATCGTGAGTGGTGGAACCGTGTCTTTTCCCCTCCCGCAGCGGGAGGGGCCGCACGTTATTTGACGGGGCGATTAGCCGCCGTAAACATTAAAATCAAAGTACTTTTTCGCCAGCTTGTCGTAGGTACCGTCAGCACGCATTTCAGCGAACGCTTTGTTCAGCGCCTCACGCAGCTCGTTGTCTTCTTTGCGCAGGCCCATACCGGTGCCCACACCAAACAACTTCACGTCCTTAATGGACGGGCCGCCAAACTTGTAATCTTTACCCACCGGCGTTTTCAGGAAGCCTTCGCTTGCCGCGACTTCGTCCTGGAATGCCGCATCAATTCGGCCTGCCGTCAGGTCAGCGTAGATATTTTCCTGGCCCTGATAGGAGACGATTTCAATCCCCTTCGGCGCCCAGTGTTCGTTGCCGTAGGTTTCCTGCGTGGTGCCCTGCAGCACGCCGACGCGTTTGCCTTTTAGCGACTCCAGCGTTGGCTGAATGTCAGAAGCTTTAGCTACCACCAGACGTGAATCGGCCGCATAGAGTTTGTCGGTGAAGGCAATCTCCTGCTGGCGTTTTTCGGTGATGGAGAGCGAGGACATGATTACGTCGATTTTTTTCGCTTTCAGGGACGGGATCAGCGCATCCAGCGGGTTCTCAACGTAGGTACACTGTGCTTTGATGCGTTTGCACAGCTCGTTGGCCAGATCGATGTCAAAACCGACCAGTTCACCCTTTGAATTCTTCGATTCGAACGGCGCATAGGTTGGATCGGTACCAATTCGGATTTTCTGCGGAATGGCTGCGAATACCGCGGTGGCGCTGGAAAAGGCCAGTACCAGAGATAGTGACAACACGAGTTTTTTCATATTTATCCTCAACAAACTGTCTTCATACGGGATTTTTACGACGACGGGGTGGTGCTAATGTGCCATTAATCCCCTCTGCCAGGCAAAGACTAATGCCCTTCAGGCGGGAATTTTTGCATTATAAATGCGTAAGTATGCACAAAGCGATCCAATACAGTGCATTTAACGCACTGTATTGGGTCAACCGCTCCCGCAACGCACCTCTCCGGTGCGTTACCGCCAGGTGTTATTCACCGTATACGTTGAAGTCGAAGTATTTCTTCGCCAGTTTGTCGTAAGTACCGTCTTTACGCAGCTCTGCAAAGGCTTTGTCGAAGGCGGCTTTCAGCTCGGTATCATCCTTACGCAGGCCAATACCGGTGCCGTCACCAAAGTACTTTTTGTCTTTTACAGACGGGCCAGCAAACGCGAATTCTTTGCCCGCAGGCTGCTTCAGGAAGCCTTCGCTCGCGGCGACTTCATCCTGGAATGCAGCATCCAGACGGCCTGCCGCCAGGTCAGAGTAAATCAGATCCTGGTTCTGGTAAGCCACCACGTCTACGCCCTTCTCACGCCAGTTAGCATTGGCATAGCCTTCCTGCGTCGAGCCCTGAAGCACGCCGACGTGTTTGCCCTTCAGAGAGTCGATGGTGGGCTTAATCGGGGAGCCTTTCGGCGCAATCAGGCGAGAATCCGCGGCGTAGAGCTTGTCAGAGAAGGCAATCTCCTGCTGACGTTTTTCGGTGATGGAGAGAGAAGAGATAATGGCGTCAATTTTCTTGGCTTTCAGCGACGGGATTAACGCGTCAAAGTCGCTGCCCACCCATGTGCATTTCACCGCAATGCGCTTGCACATTTCATTACCCAGATCGATATCAAACCCTACGAAATCACCTTTCGCATCCTTGGAAGAGAATGGCGCGTAGGTTGCGTCTGTACCGATACGAACCGTCTGTGGAAGCGCTGCGTAGCTACCTGCTGCCGCACTTAACCCCACGAGCAAAGACAGAGCCAGAACCGTCTTCTTCATACATTTACCCTCAAGTACCGTGATTTTATTATGTATTGTGTTGTGTGTTGTGTGTTGTGTTGTGTTGTGTTGTGTTGCAGGCTTCATCTTGCAGGTCTTATGCCACATTGCCGTCTGGTCAAAACTTCGACGTTAAATATGTTAATAAAACGTTGCGATATTGCCTTAATGGTGAAAGATAGCAGGTCTGCCGAACGAACCGGAAAGAGAAAAAGGGAAAAAACGAATTAAATGTCGAGGATATGATCGCCGTTGCATAATTGCCCTGAAACAGGGCAACTTGTCTTTTCATGCACCTGTTTTGTGCACAGATTCAGGCTCCCTGCCAGCGGGTGAAGAGATCGTCGGGCAGGTCGATGTCAAACTGATCCAGCACGCGGTTAACGGTCTGATTAATCACGTCATCCAGCGAGGTCGGGCGATGATAGAACGCGGGTACCGGCGGCATGATGACAGCCCCCAGCTCCGCAGCCTGCGTCATTAAGCGCAGATGGCCCAGGTGCAGCGGCGTTTCCCGCACGCACAGCACCAGGGGACGCCGCTCCTTCAGCACCACATCCGCCGCGCGCGTCACCAGGGTGTCCGTATAGCTGTTCACAATGCCGGAGAGCGTTTTAATTGAACAGGGCAGGATAACCATGCCGGCCGTTTTAAACGAGCCTGAGGAGATGCTGGCAGCGATATCACGGGCATCGTGAACGACATCCGCCAGCGCCTGAACATCGCGCAGGGAGAGATCGGTTTCCAGAGAGAGGGTCTGCCGCGCCGCCTGGCTCATCACCAGATGGGTTTCGACGTCCGCCACGCTACGCAGAACCTGTAACAAACGTACGCCGTAAATCGCGCCGCTGGCGCCGCTGAGCCCAACAATGAGTCGTTTCATGATTTTCGCCCTTACTGATTTCAGGGCAGACTGTGCAGGATTTTGCGGGGAGTTGCAAGTGAGGGCATTCGCCCTCACCTGCCGGAGCATCAACCTTCGTTGTGCATCTCTAAGCTTTCGAGATCGTTCTGCAGCTGGACGGCTTTGGCGTCGTCGTTGCGCAGTGAATCAAGATAGTCGAGGTACTGCTGGTCAACGTCTTTGGTCACGTAAATACCGTTAAACACGGAGCATTCAAACTGCTGAATTTCCGGATTCTCGGCACGCACCGCGTCGATGAGATCGTTCAGATCCTGGAAAATCAGGCCGTCGGCACCGATGATCTGACGAATTTCATCCACTTCACGACCGTGAGCGATCAGCTCGTTGGCGGTTGGCATATCAATACCGTACACGTTCGGGAAGCGAATCTCCGGCGCAGCAGAGGCCAGGTAGACTTTCTTCGCACCCGCTTCGCGCGCCATCTCGATAATCTGCTCAGAGGTGGTGCCGCGAACGATGGAGTCATCCACCAGCAGAACGTTCTTGTCGCGGAACTCCGCGCGGTTGGCGTTCAGCTTGCGGCGCACGGACTTACGGCGCAGATGCTGCCCCGGCATGATAAACGTGCGGCCAACGTAGCGGTTCTTCACGAAGCCCTGACGGTATGGCTTGTCCAGAATGCGGGCGATCTCCAGCGCGATATCGCAGGAAGTTTCCGGGATAGGAATAACCACGTCGATGTCAAGATCGTCCCACTCACGGGCAATCTTCTCGCCCAGCTTGGTGCCCATGTTGACGCGCGCGCTGTAGACGGAAATCTTGTCGATGAAGGAATCCGGACGGGCAAAGTAAACGTATTCAAACAGGCACGGGTTGCTGACCGGGTTATCGGCACACTGGCGGGTAAACAGCTGACCCTTCTCGGTGATGTAGACCGCTTCTCCCGGCGCAACGTCGCGCAGGAATTCGAAGCCCAGGGTATCCAGCGCCACGCTTTCAGAGGCAACCATATATTCAGTACGGCCATCGCCAAGGTCGCGCTTGCCGAGCACCAGCGGACGAATGCCGTTAGGATCGCGGAAAGCTACCATGCCGTGACCGATGATCATCGCCACGCAGGCGTACGCGCCGCGGATCTGGCGGTTTGTCGCGGCAATGGCAGCAAAGATGTTGTCTGCTTCCAGCGGATAGTGACGGAAGTTATCCAGCTCGCTGGCGAACACGTTGAGCAGGATTTCAGAATCAGAGGTGGTGTTAATGTGGCGACGTTTCTCTTCGAACAGCTTTTTACGCAGCTCATGCGCGTTGGTCAGGTTGCCGTTATGAGCAAGGGTGATGCCATACGGTGAGTTGACGTAGAAAGGCTGTGCCTCAGAGGCGCTGGAACTGCCAGCAGTAGGATAACGAACGTGACCGATCCCCATATTACCTTGCAGACGCTGCATATGGCGGGCTTCAAACACATCGTTTACCAGGCCATTCGCCTTGCGTAAACGGAAGCAGTTGTTTGCATCAATGGTGATGATACCCGCAGCATCCTGCCCACGGTGCTGAAGCACCGTTAACGCGTCATAAATCGACTGGTTTACCGGCATGAAACCGGCGATACCGACAATACCGCACATTCGTCTTTTCCTCGTTAAGCCACATCTCAGGGTTTATGCCCTGGGCAAAAAACTCGACGAGCTTTGCAGATAGTCAAAGAACCATCTGATGATGAAGCTGAACTCTGGAATGAGCTGCGATTTCTGCCAGTCTTCGCTTTTGGAGAACCCGGTGAAGGTATCCAGGAAGAACAGGATCGCGGCCACAATCAGCACGCCTCGCAACGCTCCGAAACAGATCCCGAGCACCCTGTCCGTTCCTGACAGACCGGTTTTCTCGACCAGCTGACCTATCACGTAATTCACGATAGCGCCGACAATCAGCGTTGCGATAAACAGCACCGCGATGGCAATTCCGTTTCGGACCAGTTCATCTTCAAAGCCCGTGAACCAGACAGACAGGTAAGTGTAGTAATGACTGGCGACAAAGAAAGCACAACCCCAAGTCACCAGCGATAACGCTTCACGAACAAAGCCACGGATCAGGCTAACCAGACAGGAAAAACCAATCACCGCTATGATGGCGTAATCAATCCAGACCATATGTGTCCCACGATTTAACGCCCTGTCATCCAGTTCGGGGCGAATTCTAACAGAAAAAGAAAACGTTTGCGTAGGGATTTCCTTCCCGCGCGTAAATAAAAAAGGCGCTGAAAAAATGTTCAACGCCGTGGCTTATCGCCTCTCTCTTAAAGGAGCAGGTCGTACTTAGTTTGCGCTGTAGCCCATCACCACACCGCTCAGGCCGGAGATCTGCTTCAGCTCACCCAGCGACCCTTTCAGTTTGTCTTTAGACGCTTCTGGCCCCACGAGGATACGAGTAATTTTACCCTGCACCGGCGTGGAAGGTGAAGTGTAAACACGGTATCCCGCACTTCTCAGTTTGCTCACGACCTCGTTGACTTTGTCGGCGTTTTTCAGCGCACCGAGCTGCACCACGTAGGCTTTACCCGTTGGGGCAGCAGCGTCCTGCTGCGCCGGTTTTGCTGGCGGTGGGGTTTCTGACGCCGCGGCGAGCTGTTCTGCCGTTTTATCGCGCTGCGGTTTCGGCTGCGGCTTCTCAACCGGCTTCGGTTTTTCAACCGGTTTAGGCTGCTCTACCGGCACCGGATCGATATCGCTGCTGCTCGCTGCCGCCAGGCGAGACGGATCGAGCGACGGTGCTGCGGCATCGCCCGCGCGCACCTCTTCCGCCGCGCCTTCCGGTGGCTGAGCAGGCAGCGCCTGCGTCGCCGCGGGCAGCATATCCGGCTCATCGCGGTCACCCGGTTTAGGCACCAGCGGAATAGCGGCAAACTCATCCTGATAATGCTTTTTCTGCCCGTCGAGCAGCCCGGGAAGAATAATCACCCCGAGCGCGACCAGCACAATGGTTCCTGTTAAACGGTTCTGAAACTTACTCGCCACCGGTTCTCCCCGCGTCCATCACTTCCATGACATGTGCCACCGTGTGGAATGAACCACACACCAGCACGGTATCTTCTGGTTTAGCATCCGCCATCGCGGCATGCCAGGCCTGAGCCACGCTACTGTAGATTGCGCCTTTGCCGAGATGTTCCATCAACTGCTCGGCCGTCGCGCCGCGCGGCCCTTCCAGAGGAGCACAATACCAGCTATCGACCACACTCTCCATGCAGGCCAGCGTCCCGCCGATATCTTTATCATGAAGCATACCGATAACCGCCAGCACGCGCCCGGTTTTTGGTAACGATTTGAGACGTCCCGCGAGATACGCCGCCGCATGCGGGTTATGCGCCACGTCCAGAATCAGGCGCGGTGACTCGCTGACAATCTGGAAACGCCCGGGCAGAATTGCGCTCTGAATGCCGTTGCGGATTGCCTGCTCGCTCACCACCAATCCGCTGGCGCGCAGCGCCGCCAGCGCGGTGGCCGCGTTCGGCTGCGGAACCTGCGGCAACGGCAAGTTATCCAGTGCCCCCTGCGCGTCGCTAAAGCGCCAGCCGTTGTTCTGAACCTCATACTGCCAGTCAACGCCGCGGCGCAGCAGACGCGCGCCCTTCTCGTTTGCTACGTCAGCAATAGTGTGCGGCATATCCGGCTCGCCGACCACGGCGGGTTTATTTGCCCGGAAAATACCGGCCTTCTCGCGGCCAATGCTTTCACGATCCGGACCCAGCCAGTCGATATGATCCAGCGCGATGCTGGTGACCACCGCCACATCTGCATCCACGATATTGGTTGCATCAAGACGCCCGCCGAGGCCAACCTCAAGGATCACCACATCCAGCTGCGCCTGTTTAAACAGCCACAGGGCCGACAGGGTGCCGTATTCAAAATAGGTTAATGAGATCTCACCGCGCGCGGCTTCAATTTCCGCGAACGACGCCGTATGCGCGGATTCCGGCAGTTCGCGATTTTGCACGCGAACCCGCTCGGTGTAGCGGACCAGGTGTGGAGAGCTATAAACGCCTACCCTGTAACCGGCCGCCATCAGGACGGACTCCAGCGTGCGGCAGGTCGTGCCTTTACCGTTGGTCCCTGCGACGGTGAACACGAAAGGTGCCGGTTTGAGCACATCTAGACGCGTGGCAACCTGGCTCACCCGTTCAAGCCCCATATCGATGGTTTTACTGTGCAGGTTTTCCAGATAAGAAAGCCACGCGGCCAGGGGCGACGTGGCTTGGGGAATGCTTTTATTTTCCATAATGCCCGGTTGTCATTAACAGATTAGAAAGCAAAAGGGCAGCGCCAACCGGCCCTGCCCTTTTCAGTTATCAGGCCTCGGGTTCCTGATCCGGTACCACCACGCCTTCGCGCGGCTCATCCGGGTTTGGCGCTGGCAGATTCATCAGCTTCGCCAGGATGCTCGCCAGCTTCAGGCGCATTTCCGGACGGCGGACGATCATGTCGATGGCGCCTTTCTCGATGAGGAACTCACTGCGCTGGAAGCCCGGCGGCAGTTTTTCACGAACGGTCTGCTCGATAACGCGAGGACCCGCAAAGCCGATCAGCGCTTTTGGCTCAGCGACGTTCAGGTCGCCCAGCATCGCGAAGCTCGCGGAGACGCCGCCCATGGTTGGGTCGGTAAGCACGGAGATGTACGGCAGACCGCGCTCCTGCATCTTTGCCAGCGCTGCAGAGGTTTTAGCCATCTGCATCAGGGACATCAGCGCTTCCTGCATACGTGCTCCGCCGGAGGCAGAGAAACAGATCAGCGGACAGTTGTCTTCCAGCGCCTGCTCAACGGCACGCACGAAGCGCGCACCGACCACGGAACCCATTGAGCCGCCCATAAAGGAGAACTCAAACGCAGCGGCAACAACCGGCATCCCATGCAGGGTGCCTTTCATGACGACCAGCGCGTCTTTCTCGCCGGTCTCTTTCTGTGCGGAGGCCAGACGATCTTTATATTTCTTGGAATCGCGGAACTTCAGCACGTCTTTTGGCTCAAGCTCGCTGCCCAGTTCTACCAGAGAACCTTCGTCCAGCAGGCTATGCAGGCGGTTGCGCGCCGACATACGCATATGGTGGTCACACTTCGGACACACCTCAAGGTTGCGTTCCAGCTCTGCGCGATACAGAACCTGACCGCAGCTATCACACTTCGTCCATACCCCTTCAGGAATGCTCGCTTTGCGCGTTGGGGTAATGTTGCTTTTAATTCGTTCAATCCAGCTCATTGATAACCTTTCTGCCTGAACCTGGTCGTATGCCAGTTTTGCTATAAGAGGCGAATAATGCCATTTTTGCCTCCAACAGACCATGAATGTTGCACATTAAAACATAACAGCCCGAAACTTTGGATAAAAAAGTGGTCGAACCGCCAGCGTGCATTTACTTCGCTTGTTTTGCCGCCGCACGTTTGTGACGAATAATTTCGATAACGCCAGGCAGTACGGAAAGCACAATTATCGCTACAATCAGTAACTTAAGGTTTTCCTGAACCACAGGGAGATCGCCAAACAGGTAGCCTGCGTAGGTAAACAGCAGTACCCACAGCAGCGCCCCCACGACGTTATACATGGCAAAATGACGATAGGACATATGTCCCATTCCCGCCACAAACGGTGCAAATGTGCGCACAATAGGCACAAAACGCGCAAGGATAATGGTTTTACCGCCATGGCGTTCATAAAACGCATGGGTTTTATCTAAATAGCTGCGACGGAAAATTTTCGAATCCGGATTGCTGAAAAGCCGCTCACCGAATACGCGACCAATCGTATAGTTGACCGCATCACCGACAATGGCGGCAATTACCATCAGCACAACCATAAGATGCACGTTCAGGTCATTGGTGGGTAACGCCGATAACGCCCCGGCAACGAACAGCAGTGAATCCCCTGGCAGGAATGGGGTAACGACCAGACCGGTTTCACAAAACAGAATGAGGAACAGAATGGCGTAAACCCAGACGCCGTACTGCGCGACCAGCTCCGCCAGGTGAACATCAATATGCAGAATGAAATCAATCAGAAAACGTATTACGTCCATATTGTCTAAGCCCTTATTGCACCTTTGTTTAGTCCGCTAAAAACAGCGGGCCCATTGGCGGTTTCGGCAGGTCAAATCGTTCCGGATAGTCTACTGAGACCAGATACAATCCTTCCGCTTTCGCCGTTGCTGCCGCAAGCGTTCTGTCCTTCGCTGCCAGCAGGTCTGCAATCCAGCTCTCCGGCTGGTGTCCGGCACCTACTTCCATCAGGCTGCCCACAATATTCCGAACCATATGATGTACAAAGGCATTGGCTTTGATATCCACCACCACATACGCGCCAAAACGGCTGACGTTGATGTGCATGACGTTGCGCCACGGCGTACGGGATTGACACTGCACCGCACGAAACGAGGTAAAGTCATTTTCACCGATCAGACACTGCGCCGCGCGATGCATACGTTCTGCGTCGAGCGGTTCATAAAAATGCGTCACGCCCTGGCTTAACACAGCCGGACGCAGACGCTGATTGTAGATGACGTAGCGGTAACGGCGCGCCGTGGCGCTGAAGCGCGCGTGAAAATCATCCGGCACAGCTTTCACCCAGCGCACCGCAATGTCACCAGGCAAATTCGCATTTACACCCAGCGTCCAGGCGGCATCCTTACGCACGGCGGTGGTTTCAAAGTGAACCACCTGCCCCGTGCCGTGAACGCCGGCATCCGTACGGCCTGCGCACAGGACGTTAATCGGCTCGTTTGCCACCTGAGAGAGCGCTTTCTCCAGCTTCTCCTGAACGCTGCGCACCTCATTCTGACGCTGCCAGCCATAATATTTACTGCCATCGTACTCAATACCGAGGGCAATTTTATGAACCGGCTTTTGTTCCACGTCTGACATCAGTACAGGTACTCCTGCACCAGTTTTTCAGCGATCTTGACCGCCATCAGCGCGCCGCCGAAGCGAACGTTGTCGGCAACGGACCAGAACTGGACCTGCTCCGGCATACCGTAGTCGTTACGCACGCAGCCAACGGAAAGATGCGCGCTGCCGGTGGCATCGCCCACCTGCGTCGGGAACTCGCTCTCTTCGGAGAGGACGATGTCTTCCCCGCGGCCAAACGCATCGCGCGCCTCTTCTGCCGCCAGGGGACGCAGCGCTTCAAAGCCGACCATCTGCGCGTGACCGTAGAAGACCGGGGACTGCACGACGCTTGCGGAGATCATCAGGCCATCGTCCTGCAGAATTTTACGCACCTCATCGACGATACGGCGCTCTTCGCGCACGGAGCCCTCGCGATCCGGCAATAGCGGCAGCATGTTGAACGCCAGCTGGCGGCCAAAGAAATCATCTTCATCAATCGGAATGCCGTTCAGCAGCTTCGCGCTCTGCCCGGCCAGCGCGTCAACGGCCTTTTTGCCGTTTGCGGACGCCGACAGCAGGCTGGTGACGGTAATGCGCGACAGGCCGCCGTCGTCGATCAGCGGTTTCAGTGCAGTCAGCAGCTGGCTGGTCAGGCTGTTCGGCACCGCAATGACGTTACGGTTGCGGTAGTCAGCCAGCACAAACGGGTTCACGTCCGGCACCACCAGCGGCACATCCGGCTCCATGGAGAACAGGCCGCTCAGGTCAATCACCAGGCAGCCTGCGTTGGTCGCCTCTTCAACGTACGCCGCAGTGGCTTCAGCACCTGCAGCGAAAAACGCCAGCTGCGCCTGCGTCCAGTCGAACGCCGCCGCATCCTGAACCATGACGGACTTACTGTTAAAACGCAGATGCTCACCCGCGCTATCCGTTCGCGCCAGCGCATAGATATCGCCCACCGGGAACTGACGCTCAGCAAGCGTTTCGAGCAGGGCTTCGCCCACGGCACCCGTGGCACCTAAAATGGCAATGTTCCAGCCTTCAGACATGGTGGTTTACTCCAGAAATAAAAAAGCGTCCCTGTCGGAGTATCCGACAGGGAGCATTAAGAAGACATTAATGCGCCGGGTGATGAACGGCGTTAAACCCCAGCTTGTGCAGCAGCGTCGCCGCCGGGGCGTCGTCGCACATCACATACAGGGAAGACCACTCGCGGCGCTCAACGTAGTTCTTGCGCAGCTTATCAAACTCGCCCGGGATCCCCGCCACTTTACGCAGCAGCGCATCATCGCGGCGCACATCATACACCAAATGCACCAGCCTTTTCAGCGTTGCCTGATCGAGCGGGCCGTGGAGAGTAATGCGGCCAAATTCAGGTGCGGGGAGTAAGGTATCCAGCGCCACCTGCTGCGGATGGCCGATAAAGGCGCTATAGGCCTCGAAGACCTGCGTCGTGCCGCGGGCTTTCCCTTCGAGGGTATAACCGGCGATATGCGCGGTGCCCACGTCCACCTTGTTAAGCAGCTCAACGTTGAGGTCCGGCTCCGGCTCCCAGACGTCCAGCACCACGCTGAGATCTTGTCCTTCGTTCAGACACGTCAGCAACGCGGCGTTATCGACTACCGGACCACGACAGGCATTTATCAGAATAGTGCCAGCCTTCAGACGGCGAATGAGCGCCTCATCGGCAAGATGCAGCGACTTATACGGACCCTCTTTAAACAGCGGCGTGTGGAACGTCAGCACGTCACACTGTTCAACCAGCTCGTCCAGCGAGCGGAAATCCCCGTCCTCGCCGTTGTCTTTGCGCGGCGGATCGCACAGCAGAGTGCGGATCCCTAACGCTTCCAGGCGCTTTTGCAGGCGCCCGCCGACGTTACCCACGCCGACAATCCCCACGGTGCGGTCTTTCAGCGCAAAACCGTCGCGCTCGGCCAGCATCAGCAGAGAGGAGAAAACGTATTCCACGACGGCAATGGCGTTGCAGCCCGGTGCGGCGGAAAAACCGATTCCGGCCTGCTTCAGCCATTTATCATCCACATGATCGGTCCCTGCCGTTGCGGTCCCAACGAACTTAATCGCCTTACCGGCGAGCAACGCCTCATTTACTTTGGTCACCGAGCGCACCATCAGGGCGTCGGCATCGTCCAGTTCGTTGACCGGGATCGGGCGACCAGGAACAGCCTTTACGTTACCCAGGCGGCTAAATAGCTCACGGGCGTAAGGCATATTTTCATCAACGAGGATTTTCACGTCTGAGTACCTGTTTGAGAGGAAGAAAACCTGCCAAGTGTGCCATAATCTGGCCGCCAGGCATATACGTCTGCCAGGTTTACGCTGAGTTTTGACTTTAAGGATTTTTGACGATGCAGCCCATTTCAGGTACGCCGCCACGCCCTCCGGGTGAAGGCCCGGTCACGCCAAACGTTGCCGGTGAACAACCGCTATCCACGCAACAGCGCACCGTGCTGGAGCGACTGATCACGCGCCTGATTGCGCTGACTTCGCAGCAGAACGCGGAAGTCTGGGCCGGGGTAAAGCATGATTTAGGCGTGAGAAACGACGCACCGCTGCAGTCGCGCCATTTCCCGGCGGCCGAACAAAATCTGAACCAGCGTATTACGACCGCGCAGCAGAACCACACCACCCGCCAGATTGTTTCTCAGCTGACGGAGCTGCTGGGTCAGGGAAATAACCGCCAGGCGGTAAGTGATTTTATTCGCCAGCAGTATGGTCAGACCGCGCTGGGCCAGCTGACGCCCGACCAGCTCAAAACCGTGCTGACCCTGCTGCAGAATAACGAGCTGTCTATTCCGCAGCCACAGGTGCGCCCGGCGACCGAGCGTCCGCTGCTGCCCGCGGAGCACAATACGCTCAAGCAGATGGTGACGAAGCTGGCAGCGGCCACCGGCGAGCCGACGAAGCTTATCTGGCAATCCATGCTGGAGCTGTCCGGCGTGAAGGCGGGTGAGTTAATCCCGGCCAAACAGTTTACTCATCTGGTGACCTGGCTTCAGGCGCGCCAGACGCTCAGCACCCAGAGCGCCCCTACCCTGCATACCGTCCAGGCCGCGCTGAAACAGCCGCTTGAGCCGCACGAGTTCGAGGTGATTCGGGATTACGCCCAGCAAAACTGGCAGGCCACGCCGCAGACGGTACTGACCACCGCGCAGGTGCAGGATCTGCTCAACCAGATCTTCGTTCGCCGCGCAGAGCGTGAAGGCGGCGTGCCGGAGGTAAGAAACATTCAGCCGATCTACAGCCCGCTGTTTGCGCCGGTCGTGGAAACCTTCCGAACGCTCTCCGCGCGTCCGGGGTTGATGTTTATTGCGCTACTGATTGCACTGGCGATTTTCTGGCTGGTTGTCTGAGGTTTGGCCCGGTGGCGCTGCGCTTACCGGGCCTACAACGGCTCAAGTCCTGCGAAACGCCACCAGCGTCACCACAATCCCAACCACCGCGGAAACCGCACCTGCCAGGAAGACGGACGGATAGCCAAACGAGGTGGCTAACACCCCGGCCAGCGGTCCGGTTACCCCGTATGAGATATCCTGAAACGCCGCATAGCCGCCCAGCGCCGTACCGCGCACCTGCGGGGCCACGCGCTTCACCACTTCAACACCCAGCGCCGGGAAGATCAGTGAACAGCCGCAGCCGGTCAGCGCCGCACCAAGCAACGCAACGGAAGCCACGGGAGCATTCCACAGCAGCAGCAGACCGATGGTCTCAATCACCAGCGACGCCACCGCCACCTTCACGCCGCCAAAGCGATCCGGCATCCAGCCGAAGAAGACGCGCATTAGCACAAACGCGCCGCCAAAAGCGGTGAGCGTAAAACCGGCCATCGCCCAGCCACGGCTCATAAAATAGAGCGAAACGAACGTCCCAATCACCGCAAAACCCACGCCCTGCAGCGCCAGGCCAAGACCCGGCTGCCAGATTTGGCCTACCACGCTCCACAGGGAAGGTCGCTCGCCTTTGTGCGCGGGCACCTTACGCACCGAGCCGTTAAACGCCCACGCCAGCAGAGGTAAAACCATGGTGGTTGCGGCCAATGCCGCAAATCCAAACTGGCTATTGATAAGCAGCCCAAGCGGCGCACCGGCAGCCAGCGCGCCATAGATGGCCATACCGTTCCAGGACATCACCTTACCGGAACGAGCAGGCCCCACCAGCCCCATTCCCCAGGTCAGGGTGCCGGTCAGCAGCTGGCTTTCACCGAAGCCAAGAATTAAACGGCCCAGTACAAGCAGCGCAAATTTATACGCAGCATCGACCGGCAGTAGAGCCGCCAGCAGCCAGGCGCCGCCCGCTAGCCCGCAGGCAAACATGCCCTGCAGCGCCGAGCGCTTGGCACCGTGCTGATCCGCCAGACGTCCGGCGTAACCGCGGGTTAATACCGTGGCTAAAAACTGAATGCCCACAGCAATGCCGACCATGGTGTTGCCATAGCCCAGTTCCTGATGAACGAAAAGCGGGATCACCGGCAGCGGCAGGCCAACGGTCATATAGGTCAGGAATACCGCAAAGGCGATACGGAACAGCGAGACGTTCGCTGAAGGGGTTGTTTCTGTTTGAGTTACTGCAGTCATGCTTTACTCCGAAATGAAGAGTAAGGCGGGAAAATGCCACGCCCCCTCTACCTGATTATCAGGATTAAGGTGCGTTGGTTGACGTTAAACGCTTACGCATTATCGTGAGGATAATGTTGAGGGGTAAAGTTTGCCTGTGAGATCAGCCGCTTGTCAATGCATAAAAAAGGGAGCCTTATGGCTCCCTTTCGGAATCAAACTTAAAACTTATGCTTTCAGCTTACGCATAACCAGCGTGGCGTTGGTACCACCGAAGCCGAAGCTGTTTGACATGACGGTAGTCAGCGTCGCTTCCGTTGGTTTGGTCACGATGTTCAGGCCGGCAGCCTGCTCGTCCATCTCTTCAATGTTGATGCTTGGCGCGATAAAGCCGTTTTCCAGCATCAGCAAAGAGTAGATCGCTTCCTGCACGCCAGCCGCACCCAGAGAGTGACCGGTCATGGCTTTAGTCGCGGAGATCGCCGGGCTGTTGTCGCCGAAGACTTCACGGATCGCACCCAGCTCTTTCACGTCGCCTACCGGAGTAGAGGTACCGTGGGAGTTCAGGTAGTCGATTGGGGTGTCAACGCCGTGCATCGCCATCTTCATGCAGCGCACCGCGCCTTCGCCGGATGGCGCAACCATGTCGGCGCCGTCAGACGTTGCACCGTAGCCCACGATCTCAGCGTAGATATGCGCGCCACGTGCCAGGGCATGCTCCAGCTCTTCAACCACAACCATACCGCCGCCGCCCGCGATAACGAAACCGTCACGGTGCGCATCATAGGTACGGGAGGCTTTATCCGGGGTTTCATTGTACTTGGTGGACAGTGCGCCCATCGCGTCGAATTCACAGGCCATTTCCCAGCCCAGCTCTTCGCCGCCGCCAGCAAATACGATGTCCTGTTTACCCAGCTGGATCTGCTCAACAGCGTTACCGATACAGTGTGCGGAGGTCGCACACGCGGAGCTGATGGAGTAGTTCACACCGTGGATTTTGAACGGGGTCGCCAGGCACGCGGAAACCGCAGAACCCATGGCTTTAGTAACCACGTACGGACCTACCGCTTTCAGACCACGCGGGCTACGCATTGCGTCAGCACCGAATACCTGCGCTTTAGATGAGCCGCCGGAACCGGCAATCAGACCCACGCGCGGGTTGTTCTGATAAACCTCTTCGCTCAGGCCGGAATCTTTGATCGCTTCCTGCATGGAGAGATAAGCATAAATAGAGGCATCGTTCATGAAACGAACCACTTTGCGGTCGATCAAACCGGTGGTGTCCAGTTTGACGTTACCCCATACGTGGCTACGCATACCTGAATCTTTAAACTCTTCAGAGAAAGTGATCCCGGAGCGTCCTTCACGCAGAGATGCCAGGACTTCCTGCTGGTTATTACCGATGCTGGAAACAATGCCCAGGCCAGTAATCACTGCACGTTTCATTCAATACCTCTGTAAGTCGCACTATAGTAAGTTTCGAGTCGCACAATAGCGTACACTTGTACGCCGAACAAGTCCGATCAGACATTTTCTGCGGAAATTTGCACCGATGGACTCACATCGTTAAGATCGTGCCACTGCCTGTCAGACGAGTAACTTACGTGAAACAAAACGCTATACAACCCGCCAACCTCGAATTCAACGCTGAGGGTACACCTGTTTCCCGAGATTTTGATGACGTCTATTTTTCTAATGATAACGGACTCGAAGAAACTCGCTATGTTTTCCTCGACGGAAACCAGCTCAGCACCCGCTTCCCGGCGCACCCGCGGAGCCTGTTTGTGGTCGCGGAAAGTGGATTCGGCACCGGGCTGAATTTTTTAACCCTCTGGCAGGCGTTTAACCAGTTCCACGCTGCTCACCCCGAGGCTACGCTACAAAGATTACATTTCATCAGTTTCGAAAAATTCCCGCTCACCGCGCACGATCTGCGGCTTGCCCACCAGCGCTGGCCGGAGCTTGCGCCCTGGGCAGAACAGCTTCAGGCGCAGTGGCCGGCCCACATCGGCGGCTGTCACCGTCTGATTCTGGACGGTGGACGCGTCACGCTGGACTTATGGCTCGGCGACATCAACGACCTGACCGACAGGCTCGATGATTCGATGAATCAGAAGGTCGACGCGTGGTTCCTGGACGGTTTTGCCCCTGCCAAAAACCCGGACATGTGGAGCCAGCATCTGTTTAACGCGATGGCGCGGCTGGCGCGCCCTGGGGCTACCCTTGCCACCTTCACCTCGGCGGGCTTTGTCCGCCGTGGGCTGCAGGAGGCGGGCTTTACCATGCAGAAGACCAAAGGCTTTGGCCGCAAGCGCGACATGCTGGTTGGCAGGATGGAGCAGACGCTGGACATCCCCGCTCAGACGCCCTGGTTTGCGCGCCGCGCCAGCGCATCGCGCGACGTAGCAATCGTTGGCGGCGGGATCGCCAGCGCCCTGCTCTCGCTCGCCCTTCTCCAGCGCGGCTGGCAGGTCACGCTCTACTGTGCTGACGACGCGCCCGCCAGCGGCGCGTCCGGCAACCGTCAGGGGGCGCTCTATCCGCTTTTAAGCGCGCACGACCCGGCTCTGTTCCAGTTTTTCCCGGCAGCGTTTACCTTCGCTCGTCGCCTTTATGACGCGCTTCCGGTGGCATTCGACCATGACTGGTGCGGCGTCACGCAGCTCGGCTGGGATGAGAAGAGCCAGCAGAAGATCGCGCAGATGCTGTCTCTGGGCCTGCCCGAAGAGATTGCCCGCGCGGTAAGTGCGCAAGAGGTGGAAGACACCGCTGGCGTGGAAACCGGGTGTGGGGGCATTCAGTATCCGCTCGGCGGCTGGCTGTGCCCGGCTGAACTGACCGCGGCGGTCATTACCCTGGCGCAGTCGCGCGGGCTGACTGTGCAGTATGCCTACAAGGTTGAATCGCTGAGCCGGACAGAATGCTGGGATCTGCGTTTTGCTAATGGCAAAGAGGCACGCCATGCCAGCGTTGTGCTGGCAAACGGACATCACATCAGCCAGTTTGCCCAGACGGAGTCGTTGCCGGTTTATCCTGTTGGCGGCCAGGTAAGCCATATTCCCACCGCGCCTGAGCTCGGCAAACTGCGCCAGGTGCTGTGCTATGACGGCTATCTGACGCCGCAAAATCCGTCTAACGGCCATCACTGCATCGGGGCCAGCTATCATCGTGGCGAAACGGATATGCGCTACAGCGAAGTGGATCAGGCGCAGAACCGCCAGCGTCTGATTGACTGCTTCCCGGATGCGGCGTGGGCGAAAGAAGTCGACGTCAGCGCCGGAGACGCGCGCTGCGGCGTGCGCTGCGCCACCCGCGATCATCTGCCGATGGCGGGCAATGTGCCGGACTATCAGGCAACGCTTGAGGTTTATCAGGACCTTGCTAATAACCGGGATAAAGCGGTGAGCGCTCCGGTTTATCCGGAACTGTATATACTCGGCGGGCTGGGTTCTCGCGGGCTGTGTTCTGCGCCGCTGCTGGCCGAAGTCTTAGCCGCGCAAATGAGCGGAGAGCCGATTCCGCTGGACAGAATTACGCTTGCGGGCCTGAATCCGAATCGATTGTGGGTGCGGAAACTGCTGAAGGGGAAGAAGATTAAATAGGGTGCGTTCCGGGGCCCTCACCCCGCCCCTCTCCCACTGGGAGAGGGTGGTGAAACACTTACTTCGCTTTTGCCTGCAGGAACAGGTTGTCCCACATGCCCAGCACCAGAGACTGGTCGCGCGGAGAGAGTTCCCCGGCCTGAATGGCTTTCTCCAGACTGCGGGTCACTTCTTCGTGAACGGCGTCGGCAGAGTGATCGTCCCCCGCTTCAAGCTCGGCTACCGCGAGCGTCAGGTGACCACGCAGATAACCGCTGGCGAACAGCTCATCATCGCTGGCGTGTTCCACCATGTCATCAATTAACGCCAGAATGCGTGATTCAAATTCTGCGATCATCTTCTTTCCTCTGTTAAAGATCTTCCGGCCAAGGGAAGCATTCCGCCGCGATCGCCGGCGTGTGGTAATAATTCTGTAAGGCCTCGATCAGGCGCGCCGGACGTTCCGGGATGCCTTTCTCAAGATATTCCATCACCTGCGCATGCACGCGGCGCTGGAAGACGATACGGTCTGGCTCGAAGTCGCCTTCGAGGTTATCGCAGCTGACGTTGAACGGGAAACCCGTCGCGACGCAGAACAGCCATTCCAGCGCCTGCGGTTTGACTTCCACATCTTCAAACTGCCCCTGCGTCGCGGCGTCACGTCCGTCCGGGCAGTACCAGTAACCAAAGTCTACCAGCTCGCGCCGCGCTTTTCCGGCGATGCACCAGTGCGAAATCTCGTGCAAGCCGCTGGCGTAAAAGCCGTGGGCAAAGACGATGCGGTTATACGGAACCTCGTCATCTGCAGGAAGATAGATCGGTTCGTCGTCGCCTTTAATCAGACGGGTATTAAAATCGTCAGCAAAACAGCCGTCGAAAATCTCAATCAGCTGTTCGTATTTATGCGTACTGTTCATTAGTGCATCCCCAACCAGGTGAGGATCTCCTGTCCATGGCTGTCATAAAGTAGTTTGGCGCTCATCACGGCCGAGACGATGACGATCATCGGGCGAATCAGTTTTTGCCCTTTGCTTAATACCAGGCGCGAGCCCGCGCGCGCGCCCAGGAACTGCCCTGCCATCATCACAAACCCGGTTGCCCAGATAACCTTGCCGCCAATGATAAACAGCAGCAGGCCGCCGACGTTCGAGGTGGCGTTGAGCACTTTGGCATGGGCGGTCGACTTGGCGAGGTTAAACCCGGCCAGCGTCACGAACGCCAGCGCGTAAAACGAGCCTGCCCCCGGGCCGAAGAAACCGTCGTAAAAACCGACGCAGCCCCCGGCAATCAGGGCAAACGGCAGGCCGTGCAGACGACGCTGGCGGTCTTCCTCGCCGAGTTTTGGCATCAGCAGGAAGTAGAGACCGATGCAGATAACCAGCACCGGCAGGATCTGGCGCAAAATATCCGACTGCACGTGCTGCACCAGCAGCGCGCCCGACGTTGAGCCGATAAAGGTCATCAGGATATTGAGCTTCTGATCGGCCAGGCTCACCACCTTGCGGCGAATAAAATAGAGCGACGCCGAGAGCGAGCCGCCGCAGGCCTGCAGCTTATTGGTGGCAAGCGCCTGCGCCGGGCTCATGCCCGCCGCCAGCAGCGCAGGTACGGTTAATAACCCGCCGCCGCCCGCAAGGGCATCAATGAAACCTGCCAGCATGGCCACGAAGAACAGCACCACCAGCAGCAGCGGTGACACCATAAACAGATCGACGAAATTATCCATTAAAGTACATGCTCATCCAGTAGCGCCTGGCAGGAAGGCGGCAGCGGAGGCGGTGTCTTCTTCTCAGGCTTAGAGGTTCCAGGTTTTGCCGGTTCAAACCAGCTTTGCAGTTCCGCACCGCAGCCATCGCCCGGCGGAGGTAGCGGCTGATCTTCACATTCCAGGCTATTCGCCGGGCAGCGCAGACGAACGTGCATGTGCGCTCGATGCTGGAACCACGGCCGCACTTTGCGCAGCCAGTCACGATCGGTTCCGGCATCCAGGCAGAGCTGCTGCTTGATGGCAGGGTTAACGAAAATCCGCGTGACGTCGTTATCTTCTGCCGCCAGCTTGATCATGCTGGAGACCTCTCGCGTCCACAGGGACGGCACAACGCGCTTGCCGTCGCTCGCCACCAGATCCAGCGCCTGCGGTTTCAGCAGTTGGGCGGCGGTCCAGCGGGCTTTCGGCAGCTGCAGGAAGATATCCACATCCAGTCCGGTCTGGTGACTGGCGTGTCCACCGTTAAAACGACCGCCGGCAGGCATCCCCATATCGCCGATCAGCATCGTGCCCAGCCCCAGGTTATGAACCTGGTTTCCCAGTCGCTGAATGAACAGCACCAGATCCGGGTGGCCGAAGTAACGACGCTGGTCGGTACGCATCACCTGATAGGTCTCCGATTGCAGCGGAAGTTCCTGCGCGCCCACGATACAGCCGTTGGAAAAAGCGCCGATCGACTGCGCGCTCCCCGCCACCGGATGGGTGATTTTTTGCCACGGTGTGGCGGCCAGACTGGCTCCACTGGCAAGCAGCGCCAGCAAAGCAATTGCGGTTTTTTTCATGTTTACCAGCGTGGAATGGTGGTCGTCACATCCGCATTCTGCGCGCGCTGGCGCAGGAAGTGATCCATCAGCACGATCGCCAGCATCGCTTCTGCGATCGGCACCGCGCGGATCCCCACGCACGGATCGTGACGTCCTTTGGTGATCATCTCAACTTCTTCGCCATCGCGGTTAATCGTGTGGCCCGGCACGGTAATGCTGGAGGTTGGCTTCAGCGCGATGTTGGCAACAATCTGCTGCCCGCTGCTGATCCCGCCCAGGATGCCGCCCGCGTGGTTGCTCTGGAAGCCCGCTTTCGTGATTTCGTCGCGGTTCTGGCTGCCGCGCAGGGATACCACGTCAAAACCGTCGCCAATCTCAACGCCCTTCACCGCGTTGATGCTCATCAGCGCGTGGGCGATGTCGGCGTCGAGACGGTCAAATACCGGCTCGCCCCAGCCTGGCGGGACGCCATCGGCCACCACGGTCACTTTCGCCCCGATGGAGTCGCCCTCTTTTTTCAGGCCGCGCATCAGTTCGTCCAGCGCGTCCAGCTTGTCGGCATCGGCACAGAAGAACGGGTTTTGCTCGACCAGATCCCAGTCTTTGATCGCCAGCGGAATGTCGCCCATCTGGGTCAGACAGCCGCGGATAACGATACCAAATTTCTGCTGCAGGTATTTTTTGGCAATGGCGCCAGCCGCCACGCGCATTGCGGTTTCACGGGCGGAAGAGCGTCCGCCGCCGCGATAGTCGCGGAACCCGTACTTTTGTTCGTAGGTATAGTCGGCATGGCCCGGACGGAACACGTCTTTGATGGCGCCGTAGTCCTGGGAGCGCTGATCGGTGTTTTCAATCAGCAGACCAATGCTGGTGCCGGTGGTTCGGCCTTCAAAGACGCCGGAGAGAATTTTGACCTGGTCCGGCTCGCGACGCTGCGTGGTGTAGCGAGAGGTGCCCGGACGACGACGGTCGAGGTCGTGCTGTAAATCGGCTTCGGTCAGTTCGATGCCTGGCGGTACGCCATCAACGATACAGCCCAGCGCCAGCCCGTGTGACTCGCCAAAGGTGGTCACGCGGAATAACTGTCCAATAGTGTTTCCTGCCATCACGGCTCCGATGTTGTTGTTTGTGTTTGAGCGTTGTGAAACGGGCCGAAGCCCGCTGGATTAATCTTTATAGATGCTGAAGTGTTCGCGCGCGTCGAGCAGCTGCGCTTTGGTCAGCATAAAGACGCCGTCACCGCCGTTGTCGAACTCAAGCCAGGTGAACGGCACATCCGGGTACTGCTCTATCAGATGTACCATGCTGTTGCCCACTTCACAAATCAGAACGCCGTCGTCGGTCAGATAATCCGGCGCGCAGGCCAGAATGCGGCGGGTCAGCTTCAGGCCGTCAGAGCCAGAAGCCAGACCCAGCTCCGGCTCGTGGCGGTATTCGTTCGGCAGATCGGACATATCTTCCGCATCGACGTACGGCGGGTTGGTGACGATCAGATCGTACTGCAGCGTCGGCAGATCGCGGAACAGATCGGAGCGAATTGGCGTAACGTGATGGATCAGGCCGTGCTCTTCAATATTGTGTTCGGTCACGGCCAGCGCGTCGGTGGAGATATCGACGGCGTCCACTTCCGCTTCAGGGAAGGCGTACGCGCAGGCAATCGCGATGCAGCCGCTGCCGGTACACATATCGAGAATGTGCTGCGGCTGATGGCCGATCAGGCCTTCAAAGTGGTTGTTAATCAGCTCACCAATCGGCGAGCGCGGCACCAGCACGCGTTCATCGACATAGAACTCGTGGCCGCAGAACCAGGCTTTGTTGGTCAGATAGGCGACCGGAATACGCTCGTTCACGCGGCGGATCACGCGCTCAACGATGCGGTGTTTTTCGCTGGAGGTCAGGCGCGCGGTGCGCATGTCTTCCGGGATATCCAGCGGCAGGTAGAGTGACGGCAGCACCAGCTGCACGGCTTCATCCCATGGGTTATCGGTACCGTGACCGTACCAGATATTGGCGGCGCTGAAGCGGCTAACCGACCAGCGCAACATGTCCTGTATGGTATGCAGCTCGTTTACTGCTTCATCGACAAATATTTTATCCACTCTTTCCTCCAGGGCATGCTCGCATAATTTTCGGCGGCTAGTTTGCCATGAAGACGGCGATAAATCAGCAATGACGCGTCGCGCTTGAGGTTAAAAAATGCGTTTAGTCGGGTACACTATCGGAAATACGAGATGAGAATGACGAATGAAAAAGAAAACATCGCTCAGCGAGGAGGATCAGGCGCTCTTCCGACAGCTGATGACCGGGACGCGTAAGATCGCGCAGGACACCATCGTTCATCGCCCGCAGCGTAAAAAAATCAGCGAAGTCCCGGTCAAACGCCTGCTGCAGGAGCAGGCCGATAACAGCCACTATTTTTCAGATGAATTTCAGCCGCTGCTTAATACGCAAGGGGCTGTTAAGTATGTACGCGAAGACGTCAGCCATTTTGAGCTGAAAAAATTACGCCGCGGGGATTATTCGCCGGAGCTGTTTCTCGATCTCCACGGCTTAACGCAGATGCAGGCCAAACAGGAGTTGGGGGCATTGATCGCCGCCTGCCGTCGCGAACATGTTTTTTGCGCCTGCGTAATGCATGGCCACGGTAAACATATTCTCAAGCAACAGACGCCCCTGTGGCTGGCGCAGCACCCGCACGTGATGGCTTTTCATCAGGCACCGAAAGAGTACGGCGGAGATGCCGCGTTGCTGGTGTTGATTGAAGTGGAAGAGTGGCAACCGCCAGAGTTGCCCTGACAGAATGGCGGGAAGCACATTGCACCCCGCCATATCGCACGTCACGTCAGATCGCTTTTGCCATCTTCAGGTTGCACGGACTCATTTGCCAGTTGAAGACACCTTTGCCCGTTTCGTCGAGAGAAACATTGGCAATAGCGGATGTCGTGAACATAGGCGGGGTCTCGCCAGGGCAAAGCTCAGATACCAGATAGCCAACCAGTGGCAGGTGGGAAATGACCAGCGCGGAAGCGACACCTTCATTGCACAGCGCCTGAAGATAAGCGCTGACAAGGCCTACATCGCCACACGGGGTGAGTTCAGGGAGAACATCCACGCTGGATGGTAGGTTCATACACTCCCCTACCACGTCCAGCGTCTGTTCTGCACGCAGGAACGGACTCACCAGAACGCGTTCGATGTCCACTTTTTGACCGTTAAGCCAGGTCGCCATCAGACGAGATTCGTCGCAGCCACAGACGGTCAAAGGACGTACTGAGTCACTGGCGGCATCGAGTGCCGCGTCGCCGTGACGCATGATAAAAACTTGCATATTGCACCGCTTTTGTTAACCAGAATCACCGGCGTTAACTACCCGCGATAAATGCTGAGAGGTAGAAAACCCGATGGCCGGGCATTGTGCCTGATCCATTCGGTGAATGAAACGCTGTTTTTTACCTCAATGGCGTAAGTATAGTCAATCTCTGTTTACAAAATCGCCAGAACAGGTTCCTTCACCTCAGGATTTACCCTTCTTTGACCTCAGCTTACGAGGACAGTTTCCCTTGCTGGCCAAAATGTCTGGCCCCGTTCCGCCATCTGCAATAATTGGTCACACGGTGTAAACCGTGGACCATACTGCGAAGCCAGACGTTGCAGGATTGCAACCACTTCACCCGCGCCGAGCGTATCCATGTAACGGAACGGGCCGCCAAGGAACGGCGGGAAACCAATGCCAAATACCGCACCAATGTCTCCATCGCGCGCGCTCTTGATCGCCTGCTCACCAAAGCAGCGCGCCGCTTCATTGAGCATCATCATCACGCAGCGCTCAGCGCACTGAACGGCGGAGAGTTTTCCCTGACCAGAAGTCGTAATAAGTCCATAAACCGAAGGGTCGACCTGTTTCCTGCTTTTACGCCCTTTCGCGCCGTAAAGATAGAAACCGCGTTCATTTTTTCTGCCTTTGCGATCGTCCTTCAAAATCGCAGAAACAATATTTGCAGGTGGGCTGAAACGATCGCCATATGCGGCTTCCAGCACTGGTATAATTTTAGTGCCGGTGTCTATTCCCACCTCATCCAAAAGTTGGATTGGACCTACGGGGAAACCAAACTTTACCAGCGCCTCGTCGACGTGCTCGATCTTCTCTCCCTCCGTCAGCAATCGCATGGCTTCATTAATATAGGGAGCCAGAATGCGGTTAACGTAGAAGCCGGCCTTATCTGCTACTACGATCGGCGTTTTCCCCTGCTTCTTCGCAAGTTTGACTACCGTGGCGATGGTTTGCGGACTGGTCGTCGCGTGTGGAATGACTTCCACCAGCGGCATTTTTTCGACCGGGCTAAAGAAGTGCAGCCCAATCACCTGCTCCGGACGCGCGGCTTTCGCCGCGATATCGCCAATCGGTAATGACGACGTATTGGAAGCAAAAATGGTATGCGGAGCACAATGTTGCTCAACGTCTGCCACCATCTGCTGCTTAAGCGCCAGATCTTCAAACACGGCTTCAATCACCAGATCGCGGTGCGCAAAACCGCTGTAATCCGTCGTACCGGAGATCATCGCCAGGGTTTTATCACGCTCGCTTGCCTTGATATGGCGGCGTTTCACCTTTTGATCAAGTTTCTGCCAGCTGTACTGCAGCGCGTGGTTGATACCCTTCGGATTGATGTCTTTGATACGTACAGGTAATTTGCCTTTGCTGGCGGTAACAAAAGAGATACCGCCGCCCATGAGCCCCCCACCCAGTACGCCAATGGCACGCAGCGGTGCAGGATCAGCCTCGCTGCCGGGATCTTTTTTCACGTCCGTGCTGGCGAAGAAGATGCTGCGCAGCGCCTGTGACTGCGGCGTCATCGCCAGTTCGCCGAAGGCTTTGGCCTCCGCGGCATAGCCGCTGCTGCTTCCCTGCGACAGCCCGGTTTCGATCACTTCCAGGATCCGCTTTGCCGCCGGGTAGTTGCCTTTGGTTTTTTGTTCAGTCTTTTTGCCCACCATGTTGAACAGAAGCGTTCTTCCCAGCGGGCCAGCCAGCACGCGCTCGCGTACCGGCAAAGGACGTTTTGCCTGACGCCCTTTCAGCGCCAGCTCGACGGCGGCCTCCAGTAAAATAGACTGCGGCACGACGTCATCGACCAGACCGGCTTTTAGCGCCTGACGGGCACGCAGCTGTTTACCGGTCAAGATCATCTCCAGCGCCGTGCTGACGCCCACGAGGCGCGGCAGCCGTTGCGTTCCGCCGGAGCCAGGCAGCAGGCCCAGCTGCACTTCCGGCAGGCCCAGAATGGTTTTTGCATCGTCAGTACAAATCCTGCTGTGACATGCCAGCGCCAGCTCAAGCCCGCCGCCCAGACAGGCGCCGTGGATCGCTGCGATAACCGGGATCGGCAGGCTGTTGATCTCCGACATTACCTGCTGGCCCTGACGCGCCAGCTCTTCGGCTTCCAGTGCGTTTTGCGCCCGGTCGATCATGTTGATATCCGCCCCGGCGATAAAGTTGTCGGGTTTGGCAGAGATAAACACCAGGCCGCGAATGGCTTTGTTTTCGCGGATCTGCTTTAGCATCGCGCGCACCTGAACACCAAATTCGGCCTTCAGGGTATTCATCTTTTCATCAGGCACATCAATAGTGATAACGGCCACGTTATCGAGGCGAACCGTCAGATTAAATGCAGATGGCATATCCATTATTCAGCCTCCAGAACCATTGCTGCGCCAAGGCCACCCGCCGCACAGGCGGTAACGAGGCCAAACCCGCCGCCCCGGCGACGGAGTTCATGTAATGTTTGCGTGATCATTCGCGCACCGGTGGCGGCAAACGGATGACCGTAGGCGATAGAACCACCCAGCACGTTGAACTTACTCTGATCCACTTCGCCTGTGGCATGGGCGCGGCCCAGCACATCGCGCGCGAAACGCTCGCTTGCCAGTAGCTGAACGTTTGCCAGAGTCTGTGCGGCAAACGCTTCATGCATATCAATCAGGGTTAAATCAGCCATCGTCAGCCCCGCGCGCTCCAGCGCCAGCGGCGTGGACCATGCCGGACCTAACAACATGTCCTGCCAGACATCAATGGCGGTGAAGGCATAGCTGCGTAAATAGCCCAGGGGAGTGATGCCCAGCTCTTTCGCGCGGGATTCGGTCATCAGGATCACGGCGGCGGCCCCGTCCGTCAGCGGCGTACTGTTCGCCGCCGTCACCGTGCCGTGCTTGCGGTCAAACGCCGGGCGCAGCTTTGCGTAATCCGCCAGCGTCGAGGTGCCGCGAATATTGTTATCTTCCGCAAGCGGTTCGCGATAGGGCGGAATGTAGGCGGTCATGACCTCATCGGTCAGCTTGCCTTCCGACCAGGCTTTTGCCGCAAGCTGATGCGAGCGATGCGCCAGCGCATCCTGCTGTTCACGGGTAATGCCGTAGGTTTTCGCCATCTGCTCGGCGGTATCGCCCATGCGCAGGCCGGTGGAGTATTCCGCTACGGCAGGTGGCACGGGCATCAGATCGCGCAGACGTAAACGCGAGAAGAGTTTGAGTTTTTGACCCGTTGTACGGGCTTTGTTGGCATCCACCAGGATGCGCGCTAGCTTTTTACTGACCCCAATCGGCAGCACCGAAGAGGAGTCAGCCCCACCCGCTATCCCGGCGCGAATGGTACCCGCCATCAGGCTTTCGGCGACGTTAGCCACGGCCTGGAAACTGGTTGCGCAGGCGCGGCTGACGCTGTAGGCATCGGTATGCACGTTCATCCCGGTACCGAGTACGATTTCCCGCGCGATGTTGGGAGCTTCAGGCATCTGCACGACCTGACCGAACACCAGCTGCTCGATGACCTCAGGCGGAATTTCGCTGCGAGCCAGCATCTCCCCCACTACCATTTTCCCCAGGTCAACGGCCGGTATGCCATGAAACGCCGTTGCCTGACGCGCAAATGGCGTTCGCAATCCACTGACTATGGCAATGCGATCGCCCTGACGGGTAATTAGCGGTAATGCCTGACTCATAACACTCCCCTGTAAAAAATTTTTCGCAAACATAAAGTGGTCTGACCTGATAATAGTCTTAACCATTTTTTTACATTCAGCCAATCGGGGAAACGAAAAAATGCGAGCTAAAACACAGAGAAGAAAAAGAAAATGCCCCTGCATGGCAGGGGCATTTGTGCGGTTTGTTGCCGGGTGGCGGCGTTGCCTTACTCGGCCTACACGATCGTAGGCCCATGCAAGCGAAGCGCCGCCGGGCAAAAAGGATTAACGCAGACCTAGCTGGAAAATCAGCGTTTCTGCTTCGCAGGCGAAAACAAAGTCGATGTCCAGCTTCACGCCGCCTTCCACTTCGGTGAAGGTCGACTTGATTTCACACGGATCGGATTCAACATCACGCGCACGCTTGCTCAGCGCGGCCAGGGTCTCTTCCGCTTCGGCACGGTTAGTGAACACACGGCTGTAAGACGCGGTGCAATCGGAGTTGTCCATGATGGTCCCAACATCCATACAGCAGCAAACCGGGGTTTCATCAGCACTGCATTTACTCATAGCTCAATTTCCTCTGTATTCGCGCAGCGCGCGAGATAAACACGATGCTGATATTTTACGCCCCGGCGCGGGCTCTCTCCAGCCGTTAATGGCGCAAAAACGGATAAGTGACCAATATCACACTAAAAAATGATCCAGAACAAAAACCACCCTTTTGGGTGAGTCGCGATGGTCACAATTTTGCCAACCAGATCTCGTTTCGCGAAACATGTTTGAAAATATTAATAAACAAACTTGCAACATTCTGGCTGGTCAGACCTATACTCTGGCCACTGGTCTGATTTGTCTGTCATACCTCAGACCCTACACTTCGCGCTCCTGTTACGGTATGTAACAATTATTGAATAAAAATAACTCAATGAGGTTATGGTCATGAGCCAGAAAACCCTGTTCAACAAGACTGCGCTGGCAGTCGCAGTGGCACTCGTCTCCACTTCCGCCTGGTCAGCGGGCTTTCAGTTAAACGAATTTTCTTCCTCTGGCCTTGGCCGTGCGTATTCCGGTGAAGGCGCTATTGCTGATGATGCGGGTAACGCGAGTCGTAACCCCGCGTTGATCATGATGTTCGATCGTCCGACTTTCTCTGCCGGTGCGGTTTATATCGACCCTGATGTCAACGTTTCTGGTAAGTCGCCTTATACGGGTGCGAGCCTTAAAGCGGACAACATTGCCCCAACAGCATGGATCCCCAACCTGCACTTCGTTGCGCCTATTAACGAACAGTTTGGCTGGGGTGCATCCGTAACGTCTAACTACGGCCTGGCTACCGAGTTCAATAACAACTACCCGGCTGGTGAATACGGCGGTAAAACAGACCTTACTACGCTGAACCTCAACCTGAGCGGTGCGTATCGCCTGAATGATAACTGGAGCTTTGGTCTGGGCTTTGATGCCGTCTACGCCGATGCCAAAATCGAACGTTATTCCGGGGAACAGACTGCGCGCCTGCCTAAAAACAGCAATAAAATTGCCAGTCTTGAAGGTGATGAATGGGGCTATGGCTGGAACGCCGGTATCCTGTACGAGCTGGACAAAAACAACCGTTGGGGCCTGACCTATCGTTCCGAAGTGAAAATTGACTTCGACGGCGATTACAAGAGCGGCATCCTGACGCCTGTGAACAACCTGGTTCCTGGTGCGGGTACAACCATTCCTTGGGGAACGTCCAACCAGACCGTTCCAGGTTCACTGTCACTGCATTTGCCAGAAATGTGGGAAGTGTCCGGTTACAACCGTGTTGCGCCGCAATGGGCTATCCACTATAGCCTGGCCTATACCAGCTGGAGCCAGTTCCAGGAGCTGAAAGCGACCGGAACCAATGGCCAGACGCTGTTTTATAAGGACGAAAGCTTCCACGACGCCTATCGTATTGCGTTGGGTACCACCTACTACTACGATAAAAACTGGACTTTCCGCTCCGGTATCGCATTTGACGACAGCCCGGTTCCGGCAGACAAACGTTCCATTTCCATTCCGGATCAGGATCGTTTCTGGTTAAGCGCGGGCGCGACGTATGCGTTCAACGAGAATGCATCCATCGATGCGGGCGTATCTTATATGCACGGTCAGAAAGTGACGTTCCAGGAAGGCCCTTACGAGTTTACCTCTGAAGGTAAAGCCTGGCTGTTCGGTACGAACTTCAACTACGCGTTCTAACCGCGACAGAATCAAAAAAGGTGAGCATTGCTCACCTTTTTTATTTACTCAGAATCGATATCTTTTAGTTCGTTCTCGATCGCCTTCGCGTTTGGATTCTCTTCCGGCTTCAGCTTACCGCCGTTGGCAATAAAGTCATGATTCTGGAAGTACGCTTCACGTACCATAATGTACGGGTCAGAAGACTGGCGCAGCAGGCCATCAGAGTCAAGCAATTGCGCGCGGGTTTCAATCCCTTCCACCGTCCATTTACCCACCGACAGCGGCCAGGTCAGCCATGACAGAACCGGATACAGCGTATCGACCATATCACCACCGTCATCACGCACGGTGAAGCTGCCATAGAACGGCAGATGAACGTAAGGGCCGTAACCGACACCATAATGCCCCAGCGTACTACCAAAACGGTGCGGCTGTTCACGCTGAAGTTTCGGGTTCGCCATGCCTGCGACGTCAATAAAGCCGCCCATCCCCAGAATGGAGTTCAGGAAGAAGCGGGTAAAGTGGACCATCCCCTGGTAGGGGTCGCCCTGCAGGAAGTAGTTCACCATTACCGCAGGCTCTTCGAGGTTGCTGGTAAAGTTACTTAACCCGTTACGCGCGGGCTGTGGAACATAATCGCGCCATGCCACTGCCACCGGGCGAACCACATACGGGTCCAGCACGTTGTAGTTTAAGCTATACATGGAGCGGTTAAATCCTTCGAGAGGATCGGAGCGGCCCGTTTGCTCCCCAGAGCTGGCGCAGCCCACAAGCATCGTCGCGCCCAGCGCAAGCGCCGACAGCCGAAGTTTCATAAATATCTCCCTGTTCAGTATGGCTATCGTTGATTGCCATCCGTAACGGAGCCTGATGCTCCGTCTGTAAACGTGCAAGCGATTGTAACAGCACGTTTACCGATGTCTATGAGCACAATTACGGGCAGTAACCACCGTGACTCTGATCTCAGCATAGCCTGGCTTTTAGAATTCGTTTCGCTGGCAATTTTATAATGCCTTTGAAAGAGATGTATCACCTTTGTTGTCATTGCTGCCAATTTAAGAGCATCCCCACAGGCATCCCGACAAAAGCCGCTACGCTTAACAGAAAGATCAATCTCCGGGAGCATATATGAAAGAAGTGGGCGAAGAAAAAATTGGCGAGAGCAATGAGGAACTTGAAATTGAAAGCGAGGAGAAAGCGCGCGGCGAGAAAATAGAAATTGACGAAGATCGACTCCCTTCCCGCGCGATGGCCATTCACGAGCATATCCGCCAGGACGGTGAAAAAGAGATGGAGCGCGACGCGATGGCCCTCTTCTGGTCAGCCATCGCTGCAGGGCTCTCAATGGGCGCATCTCTGCTTGCGAAAGGGATATTTCATGTGCAGCTGGAAGGCGTACCCGGCGGTTTTTTACTCGAGAACCTCGGTTATACCTTCGGCTTTGTGATTGTCATCATGGCCCGCCAGCAGCTGTTTACCGAAAACACGGTGACCGCCGTTCTGCCGGTGATGCAAAACCCCACACTCGGAAATTTCGGTTTATTGATGCGGCTCTGGGGCGTGGTCCTGCTGGGAAATATCATCGGCACGGGCATCGCGGCCTGGGCGTTTGAATATATGCCGATATTTGATGAACCCACACGGGATGCATTTGTAAAAATCGGCATGGATGTTATGAAAAACACGCCGGTCGAGATGTTCTCGAATGCCATCATCTCCGGCTGGATTATCGCCACGATGGTGTGGATGTTCCCTTCAGCAGGCAGTGCCAAAATTGTCGTGATCGTACTGATGACCTGGCTGATTGCGCTGGCGGACACCACGCATATTGTGGTCGGTACCGTTGAAATCCTCTATCTGGTCTTTAACGGTACGCTTTACTGGAGCGATTTCTTCTGGCCGTTTGCCCTTCCGACGCTGGCGGGAAACATCTGCGGTGGAACGTTTATCTTCGCGCTGTTAAGCCACGCCCAAATCCGTAACGACATGTCAAACAAACGCAAAGCTGAGCTTAAGGCACGGGAAAATGATGATAAATCGACAAAAAAAACGACCTGAATGGTGACTCTTTGAGCAGTCAGGCGGCGATGCGCTTAACGCAAAGTGTAAATAAGGCTATACTCGTGCCGCCTCGTCCCCTTAGTTAAATGGATATAACGAGCCCCTCCTAAGGGCTAGTTGCAGGTTCGATTCCTGCAGGGGACACCATGACCACATCTCAACAAGTCTCATAACTTCCATAACTCACTGATTTAAATGCTAATCAACAATCTTGTTCGTCCAGTAAAGTGCCATTATTTCTAATAAAATCTATACATCTTTGCGTATATGATTGTGTATAACTGAGTTCGATCTTTTTTCTATACACATGCTGCTTTCTGACATCCAAATAAAACGAGCAAAACCAAAGGATAAGACCTATACATTGAATGATGGCATTGGATTATCACTTCTTGTTGATACATCAGGCAGTAAAGGCTGGCGCTATCGTTACCGCTTCGCAGGCAAGCCGAAGATGATTTCCTTTGGCGTATACGGTGATGTATCGCTTGCAAAGGCGCGTGCTAAACGTGACGAAGCTCGTTCGATGATGGCCAAAGGGATCAACCCTAGCGAGGCCAGAAAGGCTGAAAATATTGCGTTGCAGTTTGCACATGAGAACAGCTTTGAATCTGTAGCAAGGGAATGGCATGGTTCAAAAAAAGCCACGTGGTCAGAAGGGTACGCAAAAGAAGTTCTCAACTGCATGGAAAAGGACATTTTCCCTTTTATCGGCCCACGACCAATCGGACAGATTGAACCGCTGGAGCTGCTTACCGTTCTGCAAAAGATTGAGAAAAAGGGTGCTTTAGAGCAAACCAGTAAGATCCGCCGCCGTTGTGGTGAAGTTTTACGTTATGCCGTCGCCACCGGACGAGCGAAATATAACTTTGCTCCTGATTTAGCTATTGCACTCAACAAGCCTAAAACTCAGCACTTCCCGTTCCTGACTGAAAGTGAGTTGCCCGAATTCGTCAATGCTCAGGATAACTATCAGGGCAGTTTAGTCACCAAATACGCCACACAATTGTTGATGCTAACAGGTGTACGAACCTTTCAACTTCGTGCAGCCGAATGGGTAGAATTTGATTTAAATAATGCTCTCTGGGAAATTCCTAAAGAGCGAATGAAGAAGCGCCGCCCTCATCTTGTTCCGTTATCTACACAGGCGATCAGCATTCTTAAAAAACTTAAAGATATTACTGGTAATTACAGTCTCGTTTTTCCAGGAAGAAACGACGTCAGAAAACCAATGAGTGAAGCTAGTATCAATAAAGTGATAAAGTTACTCGGCTATCATGGCCGCTTAACGGGCCACGGTTTTAGACATACCATGAGCACTATTTTGCATGAGCATGGTTTCGAAAGCGCCTGGATAGAAATGCAGCTTGCGCATGTTGATAAAAACTCTATACGTGGGACCTATAATCATGCGCAATATTTAGTAGCAAGACGAAGGATGCTCCAATCTTACGCTGATTCTATTTATAAATAGCTTCAAACATATGCTCTTTTTACACTGGATAATTCAATATTTATATCTGTGAATGTTAAATTTATACAATCTATTAACTCAAACACCTGTTCTTCGATTAAAACAAACTCATTCTTTGGACCTGTACTAATCTTCACCCCTAGCAATCCAATAGCATCCAACATACTGACTTGATGATGAGTATAGACATATTTTCCAGATGGATCTGTTATCTTATTATTTGCATCAGTAATAACCTCAATTATTTTCTCTATCTTATTTTTATACTGGAGCGATATAGAGATATCGCCTTTTTTTGAATAAGGAAAAATCAGACTGTACCACTTATATATATTTACCTTGTCTGGTGATATAAATTTCCTTTTCGATATTTCAGCATTTACGTAATCCCTGAACATATTCAAATGTGAAATATGATTAGTCAAGTTACTGTTTTTCACACCAGTTTTATAAGTCATTAATGCAATACCAATACCGCCAATAGTACTAATTAATGTAATTAACCATGCAGCAGACTGAAGAATAATAGACACACTATTAAAATGCATCAAAAAAGTTGTTACACACTTATCAGTAAAACAAAAGTCTTTCTGATAGAGTTTTTCACTATAAATAGTGAGAACAGAAACAACTGCACTACAAAAAATACCTATAACAAAAACAGAGATAATAGTTAAAATCAATCCTCTTATCTCTTTATCCCGGCCAAAGTCACCCAATGGTATACGATCAAGTAGTTTGCCGAGCCATACTAAAGGTAACTTAATCAAAAACAAAGGTGTACTAACTATAAAAATAACCAAAGTGATAAAGAGCGCTATAACGCGTTTAAATACACATTTAAATCTTTTAATGACTCTAATCCAACTTCTTTCAAGACTTATCAAAGAACCTTGGTTTGTACCTCTTTTGAAGATTAAAGTGACAAATCCCCAAATGCTGCTTAGTAATTGTGATATTACGCTAGAAATGTCTCTACAAAGGAAATAGAACGACATATTCATAGCTTTAAAGTCATCCCCGAGCTTATTAAAGCCAATCATTAATACTTAACCTTTTCAAGACGTTTTTTAAAACCATCTGCGATTGAAACGAACCCTGCAGTTCTTCTTAGAATGATTAAATTAAAAAATGCCAGGTCATACTTCTTTTTATAATAGTCTTTCTGAGAATTCCCACCTTTATAAGAATTTTCTAAGAATTGTACAGCCCTTTCAATTTTATCAATATCCCTTTTTGCTGCCTTGGGCTGTATCAATTTTAACTTCGCGGAGAGTATTTTATACTTCCCATGCTTGACTCGCCCTAACTTATTTACCCTACCCACACACCTATTGTATTCAAGTCGATATGCTATGCTTGTAATGGAGTTATTTTTTTTCGCTAACTGCTCTAAATTATGGACAGAAGCTCTAATTCGCCCTACCTCATCAGAAGGTAAACGAGGTTCATTAAAAGAAATACGCAGCCCATGAACTTTCAAAGACTCAGTAGAAATGTTATGAACCTGAGTTTTATCCTCATTTAAAGGCAAATCTTTTTCGTCCAACATGGATTTGATATGTTCCAATATCTGATTCATATTGTAACCAACTAATTTTGAAGAAACAGTAATATCATCAACCAACCGAGTGTAAACTAATTGTTTTCTTCTGGCCCGATTTACAACATTATGCTCAAGATCAAAAAGACACAATGAAGCAATATAACTTGAGGTTAACGCTCCTTGAACGATTTTATGATCATAGCAACAGATATCCGTCAAATAGTTAAGAACTTCACCTTTGAATTTAAAAACACGCTGAAATATGGAATAAACAATATCTCTATGTATGTTATCAAAAAAATTCTTAATATCTACTTTAAGTATGGTCTTAGCATTGCAATGTTGTTTTGCGCATGCAATATAATGCCGTTCAATGCCTGCTTTTTTCTCTTCTTTGTTGGTTGGGACTGAGCCATATATAAAGCCAGGCCAAATAATCAGTTCTTTAAATATTCTATTGTTAATTCTTTTTTGTATACGTCTAATTAAAGGATGAGGGTCATAAACATCTCGAGAATCTCCATTTATTTTTTTTACTTGCTTCTTTTTATATCTCAAATGTGAAGGCATCTCACGAGCTTCATTTAAATCTGAAAGAGAAATATTCAAGCAAGAACTTAAAGAGTGCAAAGATCGCAGAGAATTTGTGTTTGGTTTTTTTATCGGAATATCAGTAATCATGATAACTTTCCATGCTCAGAAATCAAAATTACATCCGGCCTCCCTCATGCTCAAGAGGGCAAAAGAATAGGGATGCTTTCGTCAAAAGCCCTTAGCAACTGCCCCTATTCTTTGACCGGACGCAATTGAGGACGGCTACAGCCCCATCGTTGCCGGCCAGGCTTTGTGGGGGTTCCGTTCCAGCCTGTACGTTTGCACAGGCGCTCTCACATGTACACTGCGAGAGCGGAAGCTAAGAAACTATAAACTTTGACTGCGGCAGGCAAACGGTACGTTCGCGCTGATAAGATATTATCATTGACGTTATGAGTTTCAAGGGTTTGCAGTTATTTTTCTCAGTACCTACCAAAATTGTGACCGGATCACCAAAATCGCACTACACCGCGCCCGCCTGCGGTTTTCAGATCGCAAAAATTATTCAGTTGGGATTTTTTACAAATGATAGAGCCAGACCGCGCCACAACTGGGGATTTACAGCGAGCAGGGAACTGAAAAGAGTGAAAAGAATTTCAGCTTTTTTCAGTTTAGCTTTACTCCAACATCGTAACCACTTGAATTAAGCTATTGATAGTAAAAAGATATATAATTTTAGGCGAGATTTTTCATGATAACTGACGGCACACTTAAAAGTTAACAAACTGATTCTTATAGACATTTTTTCTTGAGCAGCTGAAATTTAATGAACCGAAGCCGGGAAAATTTTAGTTACTCCCGCGAGCCGCTCACTGGCTCTCTTTGGCTGCCAACAGGAGTTCTAATGCTTTTTGTCGCTCGTCCGGTGGCAGGGCATCCATTAGCTCTTTAATCCGTCCCTGGCCGCGCAAAGCGCTGAGACTAATCGTATGTGAGAAGGAAACGTTCATCACAAACGTATGCCCACACTCTACATTTGAGCATTAACAGTACACATCTGATAATTTAGGGGGCTTTCGGTTTGTTTTCCTCACCGTTGCCGCAGACATACACTCCAGGCAGTAAATTTTCATCACTCGCATAGCTAAACCTCTGTTGCCTGAGAGAAGAAGGGATTTTGGTTCCCACCCTCTTGTTCTGAACGTGTAACACTGGTAACACGCGTAACGTCGTTGATTTAATTGAAATTAATCTGTTACCAGTGAGCCAAATAAAGAGGTAACGCGTGGTAACACACTGATTTTTGTTATCACTGTTACCAGTGTTACCAGTGTTACCTCATAAAAATAAAACTCACGCGATAACTATTCGGGATCGGCGCTCCCCAGTACTTGCGTATTAAACTGGTACACGCGCTTAAGCCCTATTTCTGGCAGGCGAACGCTGTTTTGCGTTCTCCCGTCTTCCCCGGCTTTCAGCCAGCCCACCTCAACACACAATCTGGCCACCTTTCGTGAATCGAACCCTTTACAAATTTCTTTCCAGCCAGATGGCAATACGTAGAAGGTCACAGTGGATTCCGTCACGTTGTCGCCCTTATCCACTTTCCTGAACCCCATCATCGACAGTGGGCGGTTCTTATCATCGTGCCAGTCAGCAAAGCGGCTGAACTGGTTACGTGTCATATAATCCCTGACCTGCTCCAGAGCGGTTTTATCCTCCTGGTTCGCGGTATGTCCACGATCAGCCATCCATGAGGCCAGGCAACACTCAGCAGCCCTGACGCCTCACCCTCAGGCCATCCGGTTATCCCGGCTTGTGTGGCAAGTTCTCCAGCCATAGCAACCAGCGCAAAACGGGTAACGGCGCGCCCAACCTGATTTCCTGCATCCGCAGGGGTTAATCTGCAGGTGTAGCCCTTCAGCAGCGCTTTTGCCTGGCTGGTCAGTTCCTGGAGATCGGCTGTCAGACAATGCAGCCAGTCGCGGAAGGGTGAGCCATGATAATGAATTACGGCGTGTTCCAGATGCTCCGCCAGCGCTTTACCACCACTAAAGCCGTGCAGCTCCTCAAATACTCCATGCTTACCCGAATCACTCGGGATCTGGATCATGCGTACTTCTACCCCGGCGTAGGTTCGCTCTCCGGCATTGGCGGCGTGCTCGACCAGTGACGGCTCCCCCGTGGATAGAAACAACAAATTCCAGCGGTTTGTTTCCCGTACCGAACCATCAGTTCGGGCGGGGGCATTGCCCTGGCCGTTAGCCTGCAACACGGTGTCATTAAGGTTCTTTTTGAATTCTATATGACACCTTTTTCGAGGATTTTCGTTAAGTGTCGTTAGGGTGTACCCAATAGCACTTACAAAAAATCCCCAGAAGGGGATTTTGTTGCTAGCGCCAATCATTAACGTGAAAGCAGCTGTACATCAACTTGCTCGTTACTCTCATCCTTGTTAATGATTGTGCCGTCATCACAAACAAGTAATTCGTCCGTCTGAAGCCACAACTGCGAGTCAAGCTCACCACCACCAGTCACACGCCAAACAGAACCATCTTCCAAAGTAAGTATTGTTCCATCGTCGTTTTTGGTCTGGAGCCAGTGGCCCGACTCGCAGTTAGCCCATGAAAAAGATGGAAAGGCCAACAGCAGAGCTACAACCCCTGCACTGGTTAATATATTTTTCATTATTCACTCTCAAAGCCAGAAATTGTTTTGGAATGCATTAATGCATTGTCATTACCCAGTTTGAGCCAGAAAGCATCATTAGTACATGGCTCCCGCATGGTTGCCCCCCCGGAATTCGTAGCTTACTCATAGGAACAATACCCACCCTTATGATGGCTGCCCGTGCCGCCGTGCGGGTGCTCTCCCTTAGGACAGGCTAGCGCCACACTTGCAATGAACATCAAACCAATTGCCATCATTATTTTTTTACCTTTCATGATTATTTCCTTAGCCAATAAAAATCCCATATATAATGCATGGATTAATCATTATGTTTTAATGCCTAAGTGCGTTCAAATGACAATCACAACTTTTATCCATTCATTAACACGATCGACTCTACTTGGGCTTCAGTGCCGATTGCCCCGCCCTTTCCCGTCACCGCCAAAGGATCATCTTGTTTACTAAAAGCCCCTTCCAAAAACTAACTGCCGCCGTACAGCAACTTCGTAAACATGAACAGGCGATTCGATTAACTCCCGAATATGAGGTGTTCACTATGCCCCAAACAATACACTCGATATACGCGCTTAAGCTATTGAGCCTATACGACAAGCTTTCCTGTGAGGCCCTTACCTCATGGTTTGGTTATGTCAGGGCGCAAATCAAGGCGACCCGTGACGAACTTGATGTAGAGGGTAAAAAGAAATACGAGGCCTACATTGGGAAAGCCGCAGAAAAGGCACCAACGCCATTCGGGAGCCTTAAGCGCCCCCCGGATACTCTCACTGACTTGATAAATATTCCCTCAGGAGAAGCGCAGAAGACAGACGGGAGATTTCTGAAAGACTTTGGATTGTTACTAGTTTCCTTGAGGAATATCGCTATCAGGGCATTGATGATAGATATAGAGAATATGCCCGCACTATCATTGCCGGAATTGACACCGATCAGCTTCCTCAGATGATTACAGGTCTTATTGTTCGTGAAATTTTCAAGTTGGTGCATACCGATTGCCGCGCTGACGTGCTGGCGTTCGTTAATTCTGGTATCACAGACCATGAGTTTTGGCGGCATACGGCCCCGGACGAATATGCCGAGGTTTTCCTGATTATGAGTTGTCCCCTGAATCCTGGACGCTAAAAAACGCCGGGATATATTGTGCGCACGAGGGGATTGCACGGCGGAGTCTTTGGTATGGACATGATGTTTATGTGGATGAGTTTATCGTGTCTTTGGCTGGTAGCCTTCTGCATAGGAAATATCCCTGAAAGTATCCCTCTTAATCCTCCCACTTATTAATATGCTTTATGGTCATGTGTTTAATCGGGTGATACATTCCTGCAGGGGACACTTGACCTCCACGCGTTTTCGAACACATTCGCCTGTGCGCCGCAGAATTCACGGTGCGGAAGAATCCCGTTTTATTTGAGCATAACGCGTTGCCAGCTGTCTTAGACGCAACTCCAGCTGGGTCTTTTCGGCTTCAGGAAGCGCACTTTCAGCACTATGCTCTGATAGGCGCCGGAGTTGTTCTTCAGCCGGTATGGTTTGGTTAAAGGACTGTATCGTCGAAAAAACCACCGATTTAAGCTCACTTATCGTGATATATTTTCCTTTTTGCTCATCCAGACTACTCAGCCTATGGCTCAGTTGCTGAAGCTTCATCATTCCCTGATACCAGCTGTTCATGGAATCGACAGGCAACGCTGCCGCGTTAAATTTTTGCTTCCACTGCACGGTGAGCGACTTCGCTTCCTCCGGCTGCAATGTCTGGAGTTGCGCTAACAACTGAAGGCTGTAGGAAATATTCCAGTCAGGTGGCAGCTTATCCAGTCGGGCAAGCTGCTGCTGCGTTTCGGTGATAAACGTGGACGGAATGGTGCCTCGCTGCGCTAACGCGTCTTGCTGAACAGGTGTAAGCACTTCAGGTAACGGCGCCAGCGAGGCAATGGCCTGAGTCGTTAAGGGATCCGGTCTCGACAGAAAGCCCCCTCCCCACGCCACGGCGAGGCTAACCACCAGCACAGAACACATCCCGGCGACAAAGGGTTTCCATGGTCTGACAGACCCTTGCGCAGTCGGACGATCCTTTGTATCCGGCTGATTTTCCTGCTGCACAACGTAGACCCATTTCACTTCGCCAATCGGTTCTGCCCTCTCCTGAGGTAACTCGCGACCGGGCATTATTATCGCATCCAAATCTGATGCGTCATTACCGCTTTCCAGCCGTTCAGCACTTGAACGTATCAACGTTCGTAACGTATCGAACTGGCTAAGGTGTTTGAGTTCGAGGCGCTGGAGGACTGCGCCCAGGCTGGTAAGCAACGCTTCAGCACTATAAAGCTCACGTAGATGGCTGTTGTTCAATGCAAGCATGCGCATGCGCTGCTGCAGGCGCTGGCTCAGGCCACTAAGGATTTCCAGACGAGCGTGTAGCGTCTTCGGCCAGAAAACGTCCCACTGGCGGCTAATCAGGGCCTCCAGAATTGCCAACCCTTCGTTCAGGCCAGCTAATCCAGACAGTTGAGTACGGGCAAGGGTGTACCAGGCCGCAGTCTGCAACTCCACACCGTTTTGTTCAAACAGAGAGAGACAGAGTTTTTCGACATATTGCCAGTTCACATCCGGGCGAGCAGGATGCGTAAGCTTGCCGAGTTCATCGCGAAGGGCGGCGTAATCTGGCAGCGTACGCGGGTCGCCGCCGGTTTTTAACGTTATATGTGTGGTCATCCTGAAGGGCCTGCATATCCGTGTAGTTAATTTCGTCAGTTGAGATGTAAGGCTATTTTGCGATTAAAAATGCAGTGACTAATAAAAGGAATGAATGTTATCGCTATGGCAGCAGCGCTAAAATCAGACCGTAAAAAATGCCTTCATCAAATAGTTGTCCTGAACGGGATGAGGTCGCAGGGGGAGTAAAAATCCAGCCATTTACGCTCCCCACACGCATGAACAGGCGTCCCTGAGAAATCACCTTATCCCCGGAACAGAAAGTCACCTCGACACAACCTGCTACGCCCTGTCCATACAGAAAGATCGGCATAAATCTGACCGCTCGGCTGCCATAACGCAGAACGATACCGGAAATCTCAAAAGCCCCGCCCTCCACCAGCAGATCCGGAACGGATACCGTCAGTGGCTCCACATTCAGTCCCGTATCTGTCAGCCACGCGTTCATCTCATCCTGAAGCTCAGCCATTCGCTGGCGAAACTCTGCAATATCAGCCTGACTCCTGCTGATTGCAGGAACAGGTGCAGGTTGTCTTGCCTGCAACTTCTTCAGGAACTGTGATTTTACGGACATGATGTTATCGGACCTTATATACGGAGAGTGGTGTCGAGATACTGCTGTTGCCTGAGATGCCTTAACAGGACCCGTCCTTCGGGCATAAATTCAGTCCCGTAGCGCACCAGGCCAATCCCTTTAAGTTCAGCATCAATGGCATAGCGCAACTCACCAGGGATTTTCTGGTCGAGCAGAATGACATTTATGCTTTTCAGGCGCGGTTCATATTTGAGCAGAACGGCAGACAATGTGCCCATCAGCTCATGGGCCGTTCCCGGCATGCCCTGCAGGATTTTGGTCATGTCCGGCAGGCCGTAGTCAGGCAGATGCGCCAGCGTGCCGGCGCGGCAGTTGAGGATACGCTGCATGTTATCGAGTACGGACAAAACGACCTGGTTCTGCTCGCTGACCTGATGCAGGTCGAGGCCGCCGGTGAAGTTGCCATAAAGTGTTTCATACAGTGAAGGACGGAATGACTCACTCATCTTTCAGCGCCTGCAGAGTCAGTCGATTGTTGCCCGCGTCAATAACCCGGGCCTTATCCGGATCAAGCTCATCGCGGCTCAATACTACACGCCAGGTGTTGTTCTCCTGGTCCGGTGACATAAACATCCCGGCCACTGCCACATACTGCGCATCTTTTTCCATTGGCATATCAACCGTGACCGCCCCCCCGGGCTGCAGCCTTATATCTTTCTCCGCCATGAGGTCTGCCTTGACGGCCTGGCTGTCGTCTTTAAACAATGAGGGGTAGTCTGTGCTATCAAAGGTTTTGCGGTCTTTAAGCTGATAAATACGCACCACCGTCGACAGAGCGACACCACCAGCATTGCTGTTCACGGCTTCACGGGCACGAATATCGAGATGCAGAGTTTTTATCTGCTTATAAAAAATCGATTTGGTCACAGCAACGGTGCCGTCTGTCACTTTTTGCTTCAGCCCACAGCCCGCCAGCATCAAGGTGATACCCGCGACCAGCGCAGCCAGAGGAAATTTACCAGCGGTAATCGCCATCTTCATCGGTCTCCCTGCGGTGAATATTTTCCTGTACCCGCTCATAGCGGCCCAGATTAATGGTGATTGTTTTTGGGTGTGATGCGGTCTTGGCCGCATTCAGCGGTCGCATCACGGCAGTGCGGCCCAGTTGCACCGCCCCTGCGTTGGGTTTACTGCTCATGGTCGCGTCAGGAAGCAGACTGCGATCGACACACAGCTGTAGCCGCACATCGAGGCGGGAGCCAAGATAGACATGCAGGAGCGCCATCAGGTCCGTGTGAAGCTCCCCATCCGGTAACCAGCCCCACACCTCTGCCGGGTCAGTGGTGGTCAGACGCATCAGCACCTGACTGTTTACGTCGGTGGCATAGTTCCCCATCACCGGACGGCTGGTCAGGGTGACGGGCTGCCTGACGCTCATGGTCAGTGGCTTCTTCAGCGGTACACGGCGTTTGTCGTGGTGCCAGATTTTTGCCTGCGTGTTAGGTGCCAGCAGGCGCACCAGCGAGGCCATGCCTTCTGCGGTAGGCCCCGGCAGCAACATGACCGGCAACAGTGCCAGAAAGCGCGAAGCCGGAGCCGCGATATTGTCCGTGCAACCGTTAATCCCGAGCCCGGCCAAACCCAGCAGATACTGTGAAGTTTTGTCCTTACCGCCTTCTGCAAACGTTGCCGGATACGAATATTTACGCCAGATACGGTAGTACTGAGCAATCAGCCGGTGGTTGAAGATATCAAGGAAGTCCGCGTTAGCTTCGTACCCTTCCCGTCTCTGGGCGATGTCATCGATATAGTGCGTCGGCAGCGGAGACTCCACGCCGTAGAGCCCCATAAAGGTGGTACGAATCGTGGTTGGAAGGTGCGGATGTTCCGGTAGCTCTGCCCCTTTGATTTCAGAGGCCGGGAACCCCATCCCCGAATGGGGTCGAAAGCGTACCGGCTCTTGTCGCACCTGCCAGGTGCTGCCAGTGACCGGTTTATCCGGCTGGCTCTGCTCCAGTAGCTGACAGAAACGGTAAAAATTCATGTACGGCAGTCGGTCGCCCAGCTGCGCTATCAGCCTGGCAGACGCGGACTGTGATTCTCTTTCCACCGGATGCATTTTCCTTCTGGCTGAACAATGAGGGTAAGCTGATTGAACTGGTTCATATCGGCATACAGCGCAAAGAACCGGTTGAGCATTTCACCGAACAGGTGAATATCGCCCTCGCCGGTGAAGCCGTTGCTGTCGAGGGTCACTTCGATATCCAGCCCCCGAAGCAGGTAGCCCTGTTCAAAACGTTGAAGGCGATGGTGCTCCACGTGCTGAATCGCCTCCAGACGCCGGGTGTTCAGTTCATCTTCCTGCCAGTTATAGAGCGCCAGCGTCCCGCGCAGCACTTCGGCAGTACTCATCATGTTCAGGAACCCGGATCCCAGGTGGCTTAGCACCCGCCAGTGAAAACGGTCTTCAGAAGGCGGATAGACTGGCAGCGTTGGTTTGCAGAGGTTGCGTACTGAAAGTTGTGTACTGACCACCTGCTCACAGCGGTCAAGCAGCGTACTCTGTAGTGCACGGCGCGGCAGCTGGCCGTTGGTGCCGGTGATTTGCAGCGATACGGCTTCACGCTCAAACAGGCGGTCCTCTTCCCACTGGTGCCCCCCAAGGATAAGCCAGGTGTCATACAACCCGGTCACGCTGCGCTTTACGCGGGTGTGGTAGTAACGGGGTGGTGCATGACGGCGCATCATCCCGCCCTTGTGCCTGAAGCTGCTGAACGGCACATACTCTGCGTCACTGGTCCGGTTTGAGCCTGTCACCGAATCCACCGAATAAATCTCGGTATGTCCGTCCTGCAGACGTTTGGGGCGCAGCAGGTACTCGCTTTCAAGCACGGTAATGGTGAGTGGGTCAGCTTCCAGTGTGAACAGGTTAATCACCGGCACACAGTGCAGACGAACCGCGTCATCGGTGACCGGCAGCTCTGATGGCCACGGTGTGCTGAACACGACTTCGATGTCGAAATACTCTGCTCCGGCAGATGGCGTAATGCCGTCCAGCCCGTTGAGGTGGACAAACATAAACTTGTCACGGAAAGTAAAGTACTCCAGCAGCAGCTGGTAGCCGCTGAAGGCGGTATCGCCCTTCGGCCACAGGCAGTCTTCCTCCGCAAAACCACCCGGCGAGAAATACCCGTCGAGGCGAATACGGTCGGTCTGCCCGGGCAGACGCATATACAGGGCAGCCTGTCGTTTGGTGAGCATCAGGTGCAGCTGGCTGCTGACCGGGGCATCCGCCCCGAGATAGAGACTCAGGTGGCTGAGATCAGCATGGGACCAGTCCGCCTGGGTGCTGCAGGCAAAACGCATCCGCAGCAGCGAGCGCCCGTCCGGCTCAGTGGTCATGGTCACCCCAGAGATATTCAGCGGGTTGAGCATCACATCGCGGGTGGTGCGGTAGCGACAGACCGTGTTTTTCGGCCCCACCGGGCGGGAATACACTTCCAGCCCCGCGGGCATCACTTCCGCCATCTTAACAGTCTGAAGCGCAGGCGTGAACGCAACCACTGAGAGTGACGGAATGGTTCTCAGGTAGTGTGGCCAGAGCATACTGACCAGCCCCTCGGTCAGTTCCGGCAGGTCGTCGTCGATCTTCTCCCGTAGCCGCCCCATTGAGAAGGCAAAGCCTTCGAACAGCCGTTCAACATACGGATCGGGTGTGCCGGCCTTATCCAGGTCGAGCATTGCTGCACGATCGGGATGGGTTTGAGCGAATTCTTTCGCGGCTTCACGCAGGTACCGTATTTCTGCGTCGTAATAACGCAGGGTCAAATCTTCCATTTATTTCTGTTCCTGTGGATTTAACCGCAAAGCACGGCGGCACGGGCTGGATCGACGGCGATCAGCCCGGCAAGTAACTGGTCCATTACCGGTGTAAGGCGGGCCTTTTCAGCCTCGCTGCGACCGGCTTTCAGGCGCAGGAGTTTCAGATGGCGGGCCTGCACCTCAAACATCAGCTCAGGCTCCCACTCACTGAGGGTCACTTCTCTTGCACGCTCACCCAGTTCTGCAAACAGGTGCACCGCCAGGTCATTTTTACCGTACTGCTCAGCAATTCGTCCCATCAGCAGACGCAACAGCCACTTCTGACGATCGGTGGTCATGCCCGGCCGGGTCTGCAACCAGCCCAGCGCGGCATCCGGGCCTTCACTGTCGGCCAGCGCCACGGCTTCCGGCTCCAGCGCCAGAATGTCATCGTTACCGGCGGTGGCCGGGGCTGATGGCGTATCGTTGTCCCACCCACCAGTGGTATCAATCACGCTATTCTGGATCCAGTTCAGCGTCACTTCGTCCGCAAACGGTGTACCGTCACTGAACGCAAGTGTCTCCAGCCCGGACAGGCGAGACAGCAGCCCTTTCAGGTCAGCCACGACAATGTCGGCCAGCGTCTCCTGACCGGATTTCGTCAACGCCTGGTGGATATACCACTGCAAATCCAGCCACAGGTGATTGGCACCGCGGGAAAATGTACTGTCGGCCGTTTCCAGCATTTCAGTCCAGTTCTGCTGCAGGTAGAGACGTTTGAGTAAAGCGCGTTGATCCGCCCTTGGCGGCTCAATGCGTGTGCGCCCCTGCGCATCCGGGGCCGGGATGGCCCGCAGGGTGTCGTGCCGCAGGCTTTTCATCAGATGGTGTGCTGACAGCCAGCCGTCCGGCTGCTCGCGCAGATATTCAGTAAGGGTGCGGGCCTGGGCCAGCAAATCCTGACCGGAGGTGATCCGCCCGATGGCCGGGGCATCGCTGTGGCTGGCAGCCGAAGGGGTGTCGCTGGTGCTGGCATTCTGCGGTACCACCGCATCCACGCCTCCCGCTTTCTGCAGACGACTTTCCAGCGCGCTATAAAGCGCATTGAGTTCGGGACGGGTTTCATCCGGCTCATTCTCAATAAGCTGTGATATCAGCAGCAGCGCACCAGTGGTTCGCATCGCATCGATCCTGACCACTTCCGGGTACAGGGAAAGCGAGTCGGTCATACGCGAACCGGCCAGCCATTCCAGTGCCGCCTTACGGCTGCGGTCACGCTGCGGGTGCAACTGTGGTCCAAAGCGCTCCAGCAGACCAGCCAGCAACTCGAGTCCTTCGGCCAGCCCCTGCTCACCTTCGCGGTGTAGCTTCGCCCAGCAGTAGTATGTTGCCACACGGATATCTTTTGCAGTCGTGGTCAGCAACTTCTCTGCCAGCCGGCAGATGAGTTCGGTATCCGCACCGGAGAGTTTATTGATCTCCTCGCGCATCTGCTGGAAGTCATCGTCATAGCCCGGGTCTTCACCAACGGGCGATGAGCCGGACAGCGGCTGCAGCCAGCTTTCCCACTGCGCCACACGTTCACGGGTTGCTACAAGCAATGGTTCCTGTTCTGTCTGGCAGGCACTGAGTAAGGCATTGAGCGTGCTCATCAGTAAACCTCCGCTACATCAATGTTCGCACTGGCGACCTGGCCTGATGGTGCAACTCCGGTCGTGCTGAAGATGGTTTCCGGAAGACGGAAATTGCGCAGTTTCAGCAGCGCCAGCGGGCCCTCGCCGGCTTCGGTACGCAGGGTATAATTGAGCGTACGACCATCCTGTGCCTTCCAGCTCAGGCTGTAGCTGCTGCCCACGCCCGGATACGCTTTCACGCTGGCTTTATCGAGCAGGCGAATCAGCCCCCAGCTACCCGGAATATCGGCGTACTGGCGGGTGCCAGCCTGCGTGCTAATCCAGCTAAGATTGGCCCCCGGGGCTTCAGTATCAGCAGGCCAGGTGAACCGCTTCCATGCCGGCATCTGGTTCACATAAGTCAGCTTCTGGCTGTCGATAATCATGTCGGTCTGCATAACCCCATCGGCGGTGCCCGGACGCAGTTCGAAGTTCATGCCAGCATTGCCTTCGGTGAAGGCCACATCCGAAATGTGACTCAGGGTGTTAATGGCGTTGAGGAATGCCGGATTAAACGCCAGCCCCTGCGAGTTGATGCTGTCAGGTACCCAGTGGTTGCCCTCTCTGTGCAGCACACCTTTGAGGCGGGTCTGCAGGAACTGAGCGATACGCCCGGAATCCGCGTTGAGGTATTTGGCCAGCAATGGCAGAGAAACATCGCTGCTGGAGTTATTGAACGGATAACGGCCACCAAAGGTACTGTTCCACTCAGCCACCACCGCCTGCTGCCACTGGGCATTGAGGCTCTCGGCCGCCGGGGTCAGCACCAGCTGCCAGGCCTGCTCCATCGGATTCACAAATACCGTACGCCCAAAGCCGCTCCATTCCTGACCCAGGCCTGCTGCAATCAGGCTGCCGTAGTCGCGGGTTTCGGTCATGTCAACCGCTTTACCCTGAAATACGGTCTGGGCAATGGTCTGGGTCATGGCCTGAGGGTCTGCGGCATTAGTCACCTGCTGCAGACGCAGACGCACCTGCGTCACGCGAGTCAGGTACGACTGCAGGCTCAGCGCCTGCGCACCGGTGTTGCTTTTATCCATCAGTGCCAGTACCGGATCAAAGGTTGCATCCAGCGGACCGTGAACGCCGGCACTCTGGTCAATGGCATCCTTGTTATCACCACCGAGCAGATTTTTGGCTGATTTAACCAGAGAATCCGAAATCGCCTCGCCGGTTTGCCCGGTGCGCCCCTGCACATTCAGGGTGTTCATTAGCGCCACCAGAGGTGACTGACGCACGTCGGCCATCAGGGTCAGCTGGTCAATGGAATCCGACAGCGTGGTGGCCTGGTTCCAGCGCAGGCTGTTGAGGAATTCCAGCCAGGCGCCGCCAAAATCGGCAAAATAACGCTCCGTCAGGCGATTTTTAAGTGCTTCCGGGGAGATTTCATCCTGCTTATTGACCGGACGTTTGCTGTCAGTCAACACCCAGTCGAGCTCGTCCCGGCGCGCCTTCACCACCTTCTCGATGGCAGGCTGGATGGCCTGCTCCCAGGCCTGGCGGGTAAACATGCCTGGCACGATCTCAGTGGTGCTGAACAGGCGGGCTGCATCAGTATCGCCGGTCATATCTTCGAGACGCATATCCACATACAGATGTGCCACCTGTGAAAGCATTTTCTGGTACAGAGTCGATTCGCTATTACGCACCCCCATCAGGCGAACCAGCAGGGAACGCGCCTGGCTGACCATGTTTTCATCAGCTCGCAGTTTCCACTCAGGATGTGTGACCAGTTGTTCACCATAAAACGACAGCAGAGACGGGGCCACGCCTAGCCAGATACCGTCCTTCACACCGTCACGCTTCGGCCAGTCCTGAAGCAGCACCGTGCTAAACCAGTCACCATCCATATGCTCAGGACGCGCCAGCATCAGGTAAAGTTTCAGCTGGTCATAGGTTGCTTTTGCCCTCTGCTCGCGCAGCGGGCTATCCGGAGGCAGCCCGTTAAAGGCACTGACCTGCTTCTGCAGATGGTCTGCAGCCGCATCCCGCAACAGCGGCAACGCGCTGTCCTGATAGCGTGGCCAGAGTGCGGCCAGCAGGGCGTTATTCTGGCTCAGCCCGGCCTTTTCGTACCATGGCACACCATGCTCAGAGCGGTACTGCAGGCGGGCCAGCGTTTTCTGGAGTTCAGACAGCGCGTGCAGGCGCTGCTCCAGCGGCTGATTCTGTCGGGCGGCAAGTTCGGCCTGGGCATTCGCACCGGCAATCTGGCTGCGGTTGGTGACATAAGCGATGCTCATCCACATAGCCCAGCTCACCATCGTAAGCGCAGCAGCAGATGCCATTACCTTGCGCCATGGAATACCGGGCTTGCGAGGACGCAGCCCGGCAGGAAGCGTCCGGACTGATTCAGGCAGAACATCCCAGCGCTTATCCATGCCCCAGTGGTGCGGCACGGCACGTTCGGCACCGGCAGAGGGCTGACTGAACACCACACCGGCCAGCGGCAGCGGGCGGTAGGGATTGAGCATCACCGACAGCGGTGCGGTCACGCTCTGTGGCTCACGAATCAGCTGGTCGGCAAGCGTCAGCAGGAAGTTATGTTTTACCTCACCGCAGGTCTGCTGCAGACCCTGTGATATCAAATCTGGCGTCAGGGCGGAGAGTTGTTCTGCCAGCCCCTCGGTACGACAACCGGCAGGCAACAGGCAGCCGGTCGCCTGCGTAATGCGTCCTTCCTGCTTACCGGCTCGTGGGTGCAGGCACCAGACATAAAGCGGGAGTTTCCAGCCAAGCGTATCCATACGCGCGCTGATAGCATGAGACAGGGAATCCATGGTGCTTTCTGAAGGTACCGGTAGCGGCTGCTCCAGCCCAGGCGCTGAGAACTGGTCAAAGGCCGAGGTGACCCACACCAGACCATCCACCGGACGGCGGCGCAGTTTGCGCAGCGCGGTCAGCCAGGCACTGTCGGCTGGGGTATTGAGGTCACCGCCCCACAGCAACAACGTGCCTCGGTCTTCCTGCCAGAGCTGGCCCGTAAGACCAGGAGTCAACTGCTCCACCTCAGATATGGTCCCAGTGACCAGCAGAATGCGTGTTTTACGTCCCCAGCGCCGACCGTAGAGGTTACGCATGGCGTCACGGATAGTATCAACGGTGACATTGCGTGGCGGAGTCCGGGCAACTCTTGATTCATCAGAAGGCAACGCATTGTTCTTCTGTTCCCGCCAGCGATGATATCTTTCCTTCATAAACCGGAACATAAACGGCGTATAGAAAACAATCAGCAGGACTATCCATACGGCAACAAATGCAAGCACTTGCTTCAGTCGGGTATCAAGGCCATACGTGGGACCAAAATGCAGGATCAAGGCCACTATAATCGCTGAGATGCAGGCTATTATGCCGGCAAGCCCCCCTCTGCTCCATGTACTACCCGGCATCATTACTTTCACTCCCTGAGGTAACAGTACTGACAAAACGATCAGCACCTGAGGTAAACAACCCTAAAACAGGTTTGTTGCTGACGGACACGATGTCGGCCAGTAATGTGGTTAGAAGCCACGCACTCCCGGCCCCTGGAATACCGTTATACTTTTCCAGTACATCAATTTCCTGGTGCACCCACGGTGTCAGATGTGATTGAGACGCGGTCATTAAATCAGCAAACCCGTCATTCCAGTGCCCGTAATCACAGAACACGTTTGATGTCTGACAGGCGATCGTTTGTGTTTCGAGGAACAAACCCATATCAGTCTTAAAATTTGGCATATCCAGCAGCATCGGTCGCAATATGCGGGCAGAGTGAGGAAGCTGGTATTTTTCAGCAACATCATCGCTGGTAAGTACCATCGCTGCGAGTGCATCGGAATACTGTTCAGCCCCCTGATTCTGCAATATCAGGATCAAATCAATATCGAAAACGGGATTTTTAAGGCGCTCTTCGATCCAGGCAAAAGAAAGGACTTCACAACATGAAATCGAACCTGTCGGCGCACGCCCTGGATAAATTTTTCCCCATGATTTGCGAAACCGGGTCTCGAAGTCAGACGAAATCGTGTCGCTCACAATGGTGACGTTGAACGGCACTGTCGCAGGCAACATCGCGATTGCCTTTTGTACACCGGCCAGCCCCAGTTCGAGCAAGGAGGTGGACGTCGTCGATTTCGCATCAAAATGGCAGGTCAGTGAAAGAAATTGCGGTGCATCTGCAGCATCTGATTTAGCAATGGCGTCAGAGGTCACTCCGGAAGGTAGCAGTATGCTGCTTCCGAGTACAGCCAGATAACGTCCAGCCCAGGCTTCCCACTGTTGCTGTCCGTATTCAGCTTCCTTCTGCAAAAACTGATGTTCATTGATTATTCTTCCCCACAGCCATCCCCGCAAACAAAACAGAAAAAACCAGCCAAGAACCGGGCTGGATGCCAGCCACCAGATATTGAATGCAGCCAGAGCCTTAACCATCCCTGACGCATGCAGGATAAACAGCAAAACCCCCACAACTGCGGCAACAACTCCTGCTAACAGCCATCCAAAAAATGATGGCTCAGGAGGCAACTCCATTGTTGTTGCTTTCGTCCTTTCCCAGCCCATTGATTATCCTACTGTGCTGTTCTGAGCACTTGAAATTACAGTACAACCGCACTGACATTTGCAGCCATTGACGACAACAGCCCGACCGTTAAATGTCCGGTGCGGTGATCCTTCCACGATAGGATTAGTTCCATGCCCTTCTATGGGGCAACTCACCATATCACCAACTAATGCGGCCTTTTTTCCGTCGACAGTAATATTGGAAGAGGCAGAGATCACTTTTCCACCGTGAGAAGTTTTGTCACCAAGCAAAACCAAGCCTTTTGTCATGTTGAACCCTCGAAAAAATAAACAAAAATCATTTAACTTTCATTTTATCGATCTTATCAAAATTAGGGGAAAACGTTCTTTCAGGAGCAACACTTCTACCCGTACAAATAACATTTAGATATTCACCTTTCATTTTCTTTTTTAACCCAACAAACCTTGTCACTTCCCCCTTATCTATTTAAGGGGGGCTTATTGAACTAACATCACCAACACGCAATGATAGAAAGTCTCTCTTACCAAATAGCGATAAGCCATTCTCCCCCCTCAACTTTTCTTTTTATATAAGGATACTGTTTAGGAAATAAATCCACATCCTCAATGACAAAGGTAAATTATCCATTACGAGAAGCATAATTATCAAAGGCGAGAGTCACACCAACCACCGTGCTAGGAACAAGATCTTTGCCAAGAAGTATCGCATCTATATACTTGATACCGAAATTGACCACACTCAACGTCCATTTACATGAACCACCACCAGCCATAGCAACTTTTGCTATCAAAATATCCCCGCTATCTTGCCGCATGAGGCCCCCAATAACGTTATAGCTTGGCTCTGTGATAATTGAGCCATCAAATCCACTGATTCTTTTTTTCATGCATTCATGCGAGATGTATCGGACCTCAAGCGGAAACTGTTTAGTGTAATGAGAGGGATTGTGAACTTCTATGGCTATAAAATTGGCATCTACAGGCGGCAAGAGTACTCAATTGGTCACTCGACTCCCCCCTCCAGCCATAAAAACTGCCAGAAGCAGCATCATTAACTTTATCTTAGTAAGCAAAATCACGTCTCCCTCAAAGAGGTAAAACAAAGCTGATCAGCAGATTATTTCCCACCAGATCCGTTGACTTTGCTAAAATCAGGTGTTGTGTTTTTTGATGAAATGACGCTCCCATCTGGATAGACAAAAGAATACATAGCATCTTTCCCCTTCTTATTAGGGAATATCATCAATACTTTTTTACTTTCGTCTATAGAGGGATTGTAATTTATTAAAACATTTTCGTTAGGCTTATAATCCAACTTCACTTTCCAAAACGCATCTTCCTTACCGAAAAGATATAATTTATCCCGCATAGTAGACTGTGGGCTACCCTTCCATTTTTTTATAAAAGGATAGTATTTTGGAGTGTAATTAAAATCATTCCCCGCCACTGTATCAAATTGTCCATTCCGCGCAGCATCAGCATCAAAAGCAATAGTTACACCAACCGCAGTACCGGGTACAAGATCCTTACCAAGATGTGTCGCGTCTATATACTCGATACCTAAATTGACCACACTCAACGTCCATTTACATGAACCACCACCAGTCATAGCCACTTTTGCTTTCCAGATATCCCCGCTACCTTGCTGCATGGGGATCCCAATAACGTTATAGCTTGGCTCTGTAATAACTGAGCCATCAAACCCGCTCACTCTTTTTTTCTTACATTCATACGAGATGTATCTGACCTCAAGCGGAAACGGTTTCGTATACTGAGACGGATTTTTGACTTCAACATTGACCCATTTGGTATCTATAGGCGGGGATAACGTTTTATTTACGGCCCGACTCGTACTGCAACCAACAACAGAGAGAAATATAAAAGAAAGGAGCAAAGTCTTATATCCTTTATTCATCTTCTATTTTTCCAGTATGCTTATATCTGGATGAGTTGAGCCGTCCGATACGACAGTACCATCAGGATATATTATTTTATAATATGCCCCCACTCGATACTCTACTGGCGCAACCATTTTTACAACTTTTGACTCATCAAGTTTTGGTGAAAATATAACAACAACATCATTGCTGACATTGAAAATAATTCTTTTTTGTATGAAATCTTTTTTACCAAAAAGCTCTAACGCATCATTTTTCTGAATCCTTTTGTTAGTATGAATCAAAGGATAATAATTAGGTGCTAATTTTAAGATATTACCTGTTACCATATAAAACTGCCCATTTCTAGAAGCATCATTATCAAAAGCGAGCGACACCCCTACCGCAGTGCCAAGTACAAGATCTTTGCCAAGATGTGTTGCATTTATATACTCGATACCTAAATTAACCGCACTCAATGTCCATTTACACGTACCACCACCGGTCATAGCAACTTTTGCTTTCCAGATATCCCCACTCTCTTGCTGCATGGGGACCCCAATAACGTTATAGCTTGGCTCTGTGATAACTGAGCCATCAAATCCACTCACTCTTTTTTTCTGACACTCATGTGATATATATCTGACCTCAAGCGGAAACGGTTTCGTATACTGAGAAGGGTTTTTCACTTCAAAATTGACCCATTTAGTATCCTCCGGTGGAGATAACGTCTTGTTTACGGCCCGGCTTATGCTGCACCCTGTAGAGGAAAACAACATCAAGGAAAGCAGAATAATTTTTGATTGGTTATACATTTTCCATTACCTCTTCTGCATATTGAGCAAACCGCAAAAGTGTATCATTGCCAGACGGCATAGATAATGTTGGAGTCAGCGACACTCCCAGCAAGCCTTCGATATTAAGAAACATTTCATTTCTGGATAATTCATCAGTCGGTATATCATTTTTATTTTCTGCCATCTGCTCCCTGAAAGAATCAACATTATACATATGCTCAGTAAATGTGCGTTTTTCTACTATACCGGCGTTATCAATCAACTCTAACACCTTGTTATACATATAAGGCATATAGGACGTCATAAAGTGTTCAAAAATATTTATATTAACCCCCCTGTCCGGGTTGCTGCCTTTAGGGAAGAAATCATTTAAATCCGATTGCGTCAATGACGCTTTAAAATCTTTCTGTTTCTTCCCGGCCTGCTGCATCTCTTGTTCCGCCAGAGCGGGCACCAGATAAAGCTTAGCCTTTAGTGGAAGTGGATTTCTGATGGTAATACACCCAGCAGGAGTTGGGAGAGCCCTCTTACACTCATTCCATTCCCGGCTCTGTGTGGCTGTGAGAAAGACAACCGTATTGCCGTGGTGCCAGAAGCAGTCTCCCCAGGCAACCATCTGGTAAGCGAGAAGTTCACCCACCGACCAGAAAAAACCCAGAGTACCGCCCAGCCACCCCCAGAGTTTATATAACTCATTATCCAGATTAGCTTCTGCCGGGACCGCAGGAATCGGGTCGTTATCATTGACATGCCGGAAATGGGTAATCTCCGACAATTGCACCACAGCATCGCGGGTAAATGTTCGCGGCATCCCATAGGTGTATAGTAAAGGATTATAAACTTTTAATTTTGCAGCATGGATAAGAGCTAAAGCCCCACCTAAACTGTGACCACAGATAAATAGCATTCTACTTTCAATAGTTTTTAATAATTCTAGTATTTCTTTATTGAATTTCTTTTCAACGCGACTATATCCACTCCAGAATCCGGTATGTACTTTTCCAGCAGGCAGTATACTGGTACATTGCGTTTTATCTATATCACAGACTTCAGAATTTACTGGTCTGAACGCAAGATCCGTCCCCACATCAAACAAGCTGGCCGTACCACCCCAGGCAACAATCACCTTATCCGCGTTATAAACATAATAAAGCTGCGTATCACCGTCTGCCTTTGTTGCAGCAGAGTCGCCCTCTGCTTGTGTTGTTCCATGTGGATTCTTTTCGTCTACTTTAGGCAAAGTGTCTCGTGAGGTATCCATAAATACCGGGGGATAATATCGCTCACTAAAGGGAACATCCTGTACTAACGTATTCCATGCAGATCCATCTTTATAAAGCTGAGGTAAGCGGGAAAGGTCCTGACACTGGTTAATAAAAAAGCGTGTTATTGACACTGTATCCAGAGTGCTGTCGTTTGCATAGGCAAGCGTTGCTGCGGCCCCAAGGTTAATTCCATTCGCAATGGAATAGTCCTTTTGATGATGCAGAACAAGCTCCCATGCTCTGAAAGGGCATATTTCTATTACATGACGCATTTCAAGTTCATTCGTCCGAAATTTAAAGCCCTTAAATGCCGTTTTCGCAGGAAAGTGATATGCAGGTAACATTTCCCCGGGTCTTAATTCCAGGTCTGGTGCACTCTGACAAAGTTCACCGATAACAGTATAATGCCAAATATACCCTTTCTCTTCAGCTTCAGGGCGAACAACAGAATCATTTTCCGCATCGCGGCTAACACGCAAGGCGCGTTTTTCCATTTCCGTTGCCAACTTATTGCCATCTAACGTCAGCCTCAGCTCCAGACCGTGCGGCATATCGACCCTGATTAGCCCGTCAGCATCGCTCTGACCAGAATAAGTGAATCCCTCCACCGGCCCGGAAACTGGATGAGAACTTTCAACAGTCCATGGCATATTTGCCACAGAATCACCCTGTTCATCTACCAATTGAAACTCAACCCAATAAGGTTTTTGCCTTCCCGCCGTAGCTTTTGTCTCTGTATGTGTCACAGATGTCACTAATGAATTTTCTGCCATAAACATCCCTCTTTATTCAGATTTAACGAAAATTCATGAACTCTTTTCTCTTGTAAGATAAAATGTCCCAAGCTTAATTATCTCTGATAAGGATACAGCGGCAAGAAACATCGCTCCAACTTTAATTGACATAGTTTTGAACATCCATGGTAATATCGAAAAAGAAGGGATCATGAAGAATAGTCTGAATGGCGTTTGAACATAGACTATCCAATTCGCATACTTCCACTTTTTTAAGAACATTACAGCAGAAAATATAACTGACACGTTAAACAGCAACGAGAAAGAAAAAAGGATTAGCGAATAAACACCTTGCTGCGGATAGATTTCACTAAAAGATAATATATCATCAACTAAAGGAATTCGGCCCTGTGAGATATTCAAGCAACCAAATCTGATAATGTAAAAGAGGTCAAATATGGCCCAACAATGCAATACACGATTCCGTTTTAAAATAAATTTCATTTACTTCCCTCATAGACATCATCAGCGGTCGTTGGTTGCCAGTGCCACGACTGACCTGTAACAGCCCAGGCATCATCACCTTCCAGAAAAGTTTGCGTGACCTTTCTCTGTTCTCCGTAACGATGTACTGCCGATTGCTGCGCTATCTCGTCTGTAGCATCAGATGGCAAAGGCAGCCATTCCTGAATTTTATCTCTTTTCGTATTCATATAGTCCTTTCCTTCAGAACCAAAAACACGTCCTTCATCTCCCATAGAGGTTAAGCGATTGATTGCCATAATTGCAGTATTTTTCAACCCATGATAATCATGATCAACAGTAACCCAATGCCCAGGCCCTTCATTCTTTTGCTCACGTGGAAATTCAATGTTTACGTTGCCAGGCATCGACGTGTAAAGCGGTGCGGTCTTTCCTGACAAGTCGGATATTCCTTCAAATATCTCACCATCAGGAGACGTTACTTTATAACTGGTGAATGGTTTAATATCTCCTGATTCGGGATCGGTAACGGTAAAAGTTCCGCCATATCCTTTAGTGAAAGTCACCGGCGGTGTATCTAAACTGGCAGGACCAGTCTGATTAACATTGGCCGCTTTCAGCAAAATATTTCCCGGACATCCCAGCTCAATATTCTCGCCACTAAGTTTTATATAAGCACCACCGCAACTTAAAATCAGTTCCTTGCTGGCATTTACCTTCACGCTCCCCTGACCACTGGCGACAGTAATGTCCTGTAATGCTGAGACATTCATGGCATCAGCTTGTGCCTGAATATCAACCTTCCCTGCCCCTGCATACATTTTCATTCCTGCAGCCTGTGCAAACAAACTTACAGCCTCGCTTGCCGCTACAGTGAACGATTGCCCGGTGCTGATATCCGTGTTTTTACCTGACATGAGGCCAATACTTGCCCCGCCTGAAGCAAGCCGGACAGCCTCAGGACTGAGAATGCCTATTCCAGCGGGAGCACTGACCAGCATTCCTGGCATTTTCAGATATTTCAGTGAGCTGTTTAGCGTCTTTTGGCTGTCGATGTCAGATACTGTCGCCTGTGCCCCTTTCGCAGCAGCCTGGAGGCTTCTTGCCAGCGTGAGTGCCTGCTCCAGTTGTTCTACAGCCCTGTCCATTTCAAGCATTTTACTGCCGACGTCAGGCTGAGCATCTGCTGTAAGCAGAATGCCCTTACCACCACGAACGCTGACCCAGTCGTTAGTGCGCAGCTCCGCCCCCTCGCCACGAAGAGTTCTGGATGCATTGACGTTGTGACCTAAATTGAGTTGGGTTTTGCCGCCATACTCCGTACTGAGCTTAACGTGCTCTTCGCCGCGCTTGTCCTCCATCCGCAGTTTGTTCAGGCCAGCTGTGCGGATAACGTTACGCGTGCTGTTGGCTTCAGTGACGTGGTCAACGTGGCGGGAGTCGTGCATGGCATGGGCGATATACGGTCGATCCGGATCGCCTTCATGGAACGCAATGGCAACCTCAGTCCCCTGTATCAGCGGGAAGTGAAAGCCATACTTGTCGCCGCCGTAGGGTTTGGCAAAGCGTACCGGCATACTTTCCATGCCCTGGCGTTTGTCGTCGCGGTCCGCATCGAATTTCACCCGGTACATACCCGATGCATCCTGCCAGGCGTAGATATCGTTATCTTTGGCGCTGGTCACTCGTGCCATCAGGGTGCCGCTGACCACCGGGCGCTTTTTAGCGGCAGGTCGCCAGCATCGGTTCTCGTAATATGGCATCCCCTCCCACATCACTATCAGGGCATCTTTACGACTGGCTATATAGCCCGTGCGGGTAATGATAATACCGTTGTCCGTTTCTGACGGCAGTGTCGGCGGTACCACACGTTCACTGATGGTCAGCACCTGGGCCGGAGAAAGCAGGGCATCATTACTACAGCCGCTGATAGTCGTCTGCCCGGACAGGAAACGCTCATGCTCCAGGCGTGCCCAGAAGTTGCCGGTTTCTGCTGCGGGGGTGATTTTGTCGCCGCGTTCAAGATGACGTGGCAGGTAGTGATACACATCACCGTAGGTCACACCTTCGCCATCCCCCCTCGTCATGTCTGCCGGTACAGAAGTCAGGATATTCTGGGCTTCACGGTGGTTGTAATCACTGGCGGTGACAGAGCGCTCGACTACGTTCTGTCGGACGTGAACCCCCCATACCGAGTCCGCTGCATTATCACTCATGCCCGATGGACTGCTTAGTGGCAGCGACTTACCGAACGTCCATGCACTCTGCTTGTCTGCAAAATGCACCACCTCAGTCTGGGTGTCGGGTTGCAGGGTAAAGAAGTAGAAAATCCCCACTTCAGCCAGCAGACGCTCAATGAACGCGAGATCGTTTTCCTTGTACTGGTTAATCTGTTCACGCTTCGGATAGTCAGCTTTGAGGGTGAACTCATACTCCCAACCTTTCAGGCCATGCTCCTGCAATACTTCAGTGACAACTTCCGGTACTGACTTATTAACAAAAAAGCGGTGGGTACGGAATTGATTGCGCAGCAAAGACAGGAACGGCTCAATAATAATCTGGTACGTCGCCTGGTCACGTGAGCCACTGATACGCTTAAAATGCGTCACCACACCATGCACCACTTTCTGCCCGGTCAGCCCCATCAGAGGCCCGGTCCCCATGATCAGCGTGGCAGGCTTAGTCAGCAGTTGCGCTGAACTGATATTTTGATCGCTGCTGGTAAAGATAACCTGGTAGTAATAAAGCTCACTCATAAACTCCTTACCGCTGAAAGTTTCCACATCCAGTAAGGCTGTGCAGGACGGAATATCCAGACGATAGCGGTTCAGCCCGCCTTCAGTTAGCGCAGCCAGGGTGTTCTTCAGTGTATCTGTCAGACTCATGATTTTGACTCCATGGGATAACCTGCTGTCCATGACTTTATTGCCAACGGGTAAGTAACAGGTTTAATCAGGGGTACTCAGCGCGTACGAAAAAGAGTGATTACGGCTCCAGCCCCGACAGCACACATGAGGGCTTTAACCAGCAACACGGTCATTTCAAAGTTGTCCATCGCATTTTCCCCATTACCACTGATGGGAATAAAACGCTTAACAAACGTGTAAATAAAAGCTTCGGGTGGAAATAGAACACCAACAATAACAAACAGAAATAAGATGAAAGATTTCAATCTACTAGCCACCCCAACGTCGGGAAACAAAAGATTAAGCTATATATTCACAAAAAAAACTTTAAATACGGAAACTTATTACACTTTCTATTCTGGAGCCTTAATTGAACCATACGGCCTTGCGAATTCGCGATCTGTCAAAGGGAAATTATACACTTGATTATTATTAATACCGACACCAACAACAAAGCTTCTCGCTTCTTTATTATCAAGTCTTGGATGAAGTACAAACTCAACTATATACTTGCCACCATCTTTAAAATTAAAATAAGATGGAGGAATACATAATTCACCTTCAATAATCTTAAGGCCGGGGGAAAAATTAAAATCTTTCTCCATTGAAGGCGTCCCTCGCAGATTGATACCCATATCTACTGGCTGATAATCTTGTGCATTATCAATATTCACGCAAACATTATCACCCTTTTTACTCACCTGTGCAGTTTCATCAAAACGAAATCTGTCACCTGGTCCAGGGCATCCCGTCAGGATTGGAAGACAAAAAAACGCTAACAACAAAGAGTTAAGCTTAATAAAATAGTTACGTCTCACCATGGAAAGCCCCTCAAAGCATTTTTATATCCCTCACGTATCACCGACTCAGAAGTATCCCCATCGAGCGTAATATCGGGATATCTTTTATTTTCAAGATGACTCCAGATTTCATACCCAAAAGTCTGTAAAACAAAATTATCTGCAATAATCTGCGCCTGCTGCTCCATCGGATATTCGCTTAAGAGACGACCATCAAGGGTATAACGGTAACTCACCATCCAGCTCACCAGCCCTCTGAAGATCACATTCATTCCTTTTCCACGCTGCCAGACATGACTTATTTCATGGATGAAAAGATGCTGAAGACTGTCGGTTGTCTGTGAGAAATCATCGAAATATAGATCACGAAAATAGATCTCCCCGTTCGGGGTCATCGCCGTATTGTTATCCTGTAAATTGAAAGGGAGATAACTTTCTCTGTGTATCCATACTTTCGAATAATCAATGGTGGATAAAAAAACGGATTGCGCCAGCTGTATTTCCCCCGCCGTGAGTAGTCTGACACCACCCTCTTTGATTCTGAACCCATCCTGCGTTTCATCAGCCATGTGTAAACTCCAGCCCTATGCCCTCTTCCTCACTCCATCCCAGAGTCAGGGAGTGTAGTTTCTGCTTCGCCGCCATATGGCTCAGCAACTGCTGACTCAGCACCGGCAGAATCTGCTGATTCAGCAGACTGTCAACATTCCTCGCACCAGTATCCGGCAGCAGGCAGGCGGCGGTCAGAGCGTCATACAGGCTCTCTTCAATATGCGTCAGCAGGCCGTAGTGTCGGTTCAGCCGCTTACTGACCTGTGACAGCTTCATCTCCACGATAGTTCGCATCGCCGCTTCCGCCAGCGGGCGATATATCACCGTCTGGAAGCGGGCCAGCAGCGCCGGCTGGAAGTGATCGCGCAGTATCGGACGCAGCAGCTCGTGAAGATCGCCTTCGCTGGCCTCCGGCTGCTCGTCAAGCAGCTGCATCAGGTGGTCGCTGCCGAGATTCGAGGTCATCAGAATGACGGTGTTGCGGAAGTCGATTTCACGCCCTTCGCCGTCGCGCATAAAGCCGCGATCAAAGACCTGATAGAACAGGTTCATCACGTCACGGTGGGCTTTTTCGACTTCATCGAGCAAAACCACACTATACGGGCGCTTGCGCACGGCTTCGGTCAGGATCCCTCCCTGGCCATAACCGACGTAACCCGGAGGGGAGCCCTTCAGTTGGGAAACCGTATGCGGCTCCTGGTATTCTGAGAGGTTAATCGTAATGAGTGACTTCTCACCGCCGTACATGAAATCGGCCAGCGCAAGCGCGGTTTCGGTTTTCCCCACGCCGCTCGGTCCCACCAGCAGGAATACGCCCTGTGGGCCATTCTCTGAGGTGAGACCCGTTTTTGCCGCACGCAGACGCTGGGCGATGGCCTCGAGCGCCACATCCTGCCCGACCACACGTTTACCCATTTCATTTTCCAGGGTCAGCAGTTCGGTCTGCTCATCTTTCATCAGCGATGACAGCGGAACGCCTGTCCAGTCAGCAATCACGTTGACAACGGTGCGTACGTCAACATCCACGGAGAGCAGCGGGTTGCTGTGCTGCATGCCGTTCAGTTCCTGCTGCAGCGTGCGCGTCTCGCTTTGACGGGAGATGTCCTGGCGGCTTTCCAGCAGTTGTTCGGTGAGTTTCAGTTCCTGCCCGTACTGCGTTTCAAGCTCATCGAGAGCAACGATAAGAGCTTTCTCTTCCTGCTCAATGACGGTCAGGCGTTCACCATGGCTCTGATTGCCGACAGCAATATCTTCCAGCAGCGCCTGCTTCTCCATTTCAAGAGAGGTAATCTGCGAGCGAATGGAGGTCAGCTGTTCCGGCACCGTATCGAGGCTCATGCGGACGCGCGCTGCGGCGGTGTCGAGTAGATCAACCGCCTTATCCGGCAGCTGGCGGCCCGTCAGATAGCGGCGGGAAAGCGTAACAGCAGCGCGCACCGCATCGTCGGTAATGTGCACGCTATGGTGCTCGGCGTAACGCGATTTCAAACCACGTAGCATCAGGCAGGCGGTGTTATCGTCAGGCTCATCGACTTTTACCATCTGGAAACGACGCTCCAGGGCCGCGTCGCGTTCGAAGTACTGCTTGTACTCGCTCCAGGTAGTGGCCGCAATGGTACGCAGTTCGCCACGCGCCAGCGCCGGTTTCAGCAGGTTCGCTGCATCGGCGCCTCCCGCCTGGTTGCCCGCGCCGATGATGGTATGCGCTTCATCAATAAATAGCAGGACCGGGGATGGGGATTGCTGCACCGCATCGATGACGTTTTTCAGCCGCTGTTCGAACTCGCCTTTCACGCCTGCACCGGCCTGCAGCAGGCCCAGGTCAAGGGTACGCAGAGTGACCGCTTTCAGGGATTCAGGCACATTACCCTCGGCAATACGCAATGCCAGGCCTTCAACCAGTGCGGTTTTCCCCACGCCCGGCTCGCCGACCAGAATCGGGTTGTTTTTGCGGCGACGAGAGAGGATATCCACCATCTGACGGATTTCTGTGTCGCGGCCAAACACCGGATCGATCTTCCCTTCCTTCGCTTTGGCGGTGACATCGAGGGTGAATTTATCAAGCGTGTTCTGCAGCGCAGGGCTCAGCTCCCCCTCTTTCATTTCCACGCCAGCCGGACGCCCGACAAACTCCACCTCACCACCGTGGTTCTGTGCCAGCTCGGCTTCGCGCTGCATTTCCGGACGCTCATCCGATTGCGCATCCAGCAACGGTCGCAGGCGCTCCAGCTGGCTTTGAGCAAGCGTTAACAACGGCCAAAGGCCGTCACAACGTGCCAGTTTCGGTTTTTCCACCAGGGCCATCAGCAGATGGACGCTGCGAATGTGCTCTTCACCATTGAGTGAGGCCAGTAGCCAGGCTTGCTGCATCAGAGTCTGGATGTCATCAGAGAGCTGGGGCCGATGGCGCACGGAGCGAGGTTGTCTGTCGAGCCAGCCGAGCAGATCCTGCCAGATGCCATCCATATCCCATTCATAGCGACGCGCCAGCACCGTCAGGTCACCTTCCCCCTGCTCCAGCAGCTTAAGCAGCCAGTGCTCCGGCAGAATTTCGGCATGGGCACGGGTCTGACAAAGCGAAGCTGCGCCTTCCATCGCTCGGGCACAGTAAGGGTTCAGACGACGTAACAGGATGGCTGGATTTTCCATGAGATTCTCTCTTTGTCGGTTCCTGGACACGCTACCGCCCCTCGCTGTTCACCAAAGCGCATAAGGTCAGGCAGGCAGATTGTTTTTTCTTTGCTGAGTGCCCGCATCTCAGGCACTCAGCAAAAAACTGCGGACAGGAAAACCTGCCCGCATCAGGATTACGCCGTGGCGCGTTCGTTCCAGGAATCGGAATGAATGATGTTGCCGTCTTTGTAGGTCCAGGTGATTTTTTCGTAACGCAGTTCAACGCGTTCAAGATGGTTGTGCTTCTCTTTAGAAGGATCCTTGATGTCATACATTTCAGGATTCACTTTCACTACCTTCACGTTTTCCAGTTTGGTGTTGAAGTACTCCACTTCCTGACCCGCGTCGTTGATTTTGTACCACTTGAATTCAGCGGATTTCAGGGTCTGACCGGTGGTCACCGCCTTGTACAGGTACGGGCTGGAGGAATCGATTTCCTTCGTGAACAGGAACGGCGTGTGGATACGGGTACCGGTCAGCTTGCCGGTGTTGTTGTCGGTCGGGATGTACAGATTATGTTCCTGAGCGACCACTTCGATGCTGCCTTCACGATCCTGAACGTCAACAGACCCTTTGATGTCCGCGCCGCCGTCGTCCTTCAGCCAAAGATAAACAGGAATTGCCATGGAATTACTCTCCATTGTGTAGTGAAGCGTCATCATCCTGCGATGACGCCGGGTGTTTGCCGGGTATCTGACAGGCGTTCGCCTGCGGTACCAGACTAATTTCGACACGGCGGTTAAGCGCACGCCCTTCCGGGGTGTCGTTGGTTGCGACAGGGCGGCTTTCGCCATAGCCCTGCACCGCAAAACAGCTTTCGGGTACGTCGCCGGTATCCCGCATCCAGTCGCGCACTGCTTCGGCACGTTTCTGAGAGAGTGTCTGGTTCAGTTGCGGATTGCCGGTGTTATCGGTATGCCCTGACACGACAATCAGCCAGCCCGGCTTCGCCTTCACGCCGACCAGAGAATTCACCAGCATTTTGATCGAACCGGCTTTTAGCGCCGATTTACCCGAATCGAACAGCGACATGCTGTCGAGACGAATGGTTTTCGGACCCTGAATAATTTTCTTAATGACCGGAGGCGGCGGTGGCGGAGGTGCCCAGTCACTGACTGCGGCCTCAACGGGCGGAATCAGTCGCAGTCCCTGATACAGACCCAGGCGATAACGCAGTGGCTCCCCGCGACGTTGCCAGTCGTCCAGCAATGCGCCATCGGCCCGCAGGCGCTGCTGCGCACGCAGTTTCGGGGCAACAGGCTGACCCGTCAGTTGGTGATATAACGCAAGGTGATCGCCAACGTTACGAATGAGGAGCTGGTTGTTCATCCAGGACGCCAGCATCGCCAGCGCGAGAAAAATCCCGCCCAGTAATCCGGCATAACGCCAGAACACCATCCTGCGGCTCACGCCACGTCGGCGCGGCAACGCCGGCAGCAGCAGTTCAGGCAGCGGCAGTGGCTCGGTGCTCACAAAGGCATCCGGTGGCAGCGCCGTCACGGAAGTGACGTGTTGTTGCCAGAGATTGCCCGCGATACCATTCACCGGCACCATGCACATACCCTGCACGCAGGGCGACATCACCGGTAACTCCCCCCGCCGTACCGACAGCAGGTCATTCACCGCGCTCTTTTGCCAGGCAAGCAGACTGTCCAGCCACAAGCCATGGCTCAAACGCGAAAGACGCCCGTCCGTTCCAATTTCCAGAGGCCAATCCGTCAGTGACACATTACCCTGACCGGGCTGATACACCTGTATACCGCTTCGCGGGCTTACCGTGGTAAACCAGACGGGTTCAGCCTCTGCACAGGCCGCAGGAGGAGATACCCAGGTCACGGTCCACAGCGGGGGGATAGTGCCAAATTCCGCACGGCACCGGACGACAGCACGCTGCCAGCCCCGAAGATGCTGGATAAAATCATCGCCGGAGGTGTGCTGTTCAGGTACCACCGCCAGCATGACGGAGATTTGCGGCACCTGAGCCGGACGCACCAGGCTCAGGTGTTGTGCCAGGAGTGGCAACTGCTCCGCATCCTTCACCCACAGATACCAGCCCTGTCGGGTTTCCCGGTTACGGGAGCCGGACACAAACAGTGGGCAGTTGTCGCCACAAACAAGGATCACCGCACCCTGAAAATCTTCCGGCGGCAGATTTTCATCCACAATTTCCCGGACAGCGGTCGCCCGTGCCTGAGAAGCCCGGCGCTGACGCCAGAGCATCACCCCGGAAACCAGCACAACCAGCAGACTGAGTGCCACACGGCTGCCCAAGGACAGTGGCCAGAATCCCAGAATGAGCCACAGCGCCAGTACAGCACCCAGGGCAGTTAACAGACTTCGGTACGCATCCCGCATCGCTTACCCCGGCCTGACGATCTGGCTTACCAGCTCGGTAAGTGAAGATGAAAGGAAAAACCAGAGCGCAGCCAGGGCGACAGCGACCACAACCCAGCTCAGCCAGTACCCGCGACGGCCGCTGCGCAGACGCGATGCGCGGGCAACAATGGGGGCATCCTGTGCCAATGTGAAGGCGGGCACCCGCTCTGCGAGAGCGCGAACAATATCTTCCCTACGCTCATCATCCTGAGCGCGATACTTTCCCACGAACCCCAGTTGCAGAGTCCGGTACATACAGGTCAGGACGGCGGTATCAGGGGCAGTTTCTTTCAGCAGGTTACGGATTCTTTCCCATAGCTCTTCACCAGCATTGAGTGTACCGAAGAAGTGAGCCTGCAGCGGGTCACGGCGCCAGGTCAGGTAGCCATCATCGGTGGTTCCCCGGTTCATCACGCTCTCATCAAGCAGTGCACACAGGGCATACACCATATGGTCGCGGCTGATGTCGCTGTAACCTGCCTCCGTGAGCGCAGCTTTCGCCTCCCTTACCAGACGGCAGGCACGGCGATAGAGCCCTTCCCCGTCACGCACTTCCTGACCACCCTGCAGTTGGCTGGCCATCAGCCAGCCAGGGTAGAAGATATTTTCTATCTGACTGAGTTCAGATTTATTCATGTACGCAACACCGCAAAGAGTTCGAGATCAACATCACCCAGCGAGCGTGGGGTATAGAAGGTACAACAGCCCATCTCAAGCATTGCGTGAGCCGCCTCACTGCTCAGATCCAGCGAGAAATACTGGTTCTCAAGGCGCAGCGGGATAGCGGCCGGAACATGCGTCAAAGGCTTAATCAGCATCCCACTCAGAGCCACATTCACCACATCCGAAACATCATCGAAGCTGCCCGCTTTACACAACTGCGGGAATTTAGTCTGAAGCTCATGGTTCGGCATGGAAGAACGTACTGAGAGGTAGAAGTCCGCCCCTTCGCGCAGGCGTGCATCGTGCAGTGCACCCTTCCAGATCTGGTCCTGATGCTCTAGGTGAATACTTACTACCCGCGACGGCAGGCTCGCTTCCAGAAGCTTGTCCAGCAGTGCCAGCAGCGGTGGGAATACCCGTTCAGGTGCATCGTGCTGGTAAGCAGGGATGTCACCAGCGTCATGCTCCAGTGAGAATGTCAGCAGACTGCCGGCAAGACGGGTCAGTTCGCGATACAGGAGTTCCGGGTGACGAGCGGGCGTCTGCAGAAGTTCCGTTAACACCGGCTCGGCGCTGTTCAGAGCATTCAGCAACCAGAACAGGGAGACATCCGCGACAGCAAAGTCAGCCATCCGCTCATTGCTTTCACGGCGCATGGCCATCAGGCGACGGCGGCGGGCCTGCAGACGAACCAGCAGGTCACCCAGTTCGGTGGTCAGCGAAGGGCTGGCAGAAACGGAAAGCATGGGGGGAATGAAAGCAGGGTCCCGACCCCACTGCCCCTGAGGATTACGCACCAGACGGGTAACCGGACAGGTTAAGTATGCCGTGTTTTCCTGGCTGGACAGACGCAGTGTTAGCGCATTACGTAGAATGGCGAGTTCCCCGCTTTCATGACCAGCCAGTTCCTGCACCACCACACGTTCGGCTTTCCAGCGACGTGGGCGTTCACTATCCTGCCCGTTATCGAGGTTGCCACCACTGGCGCTCAGCAGCGGCAATGCGGCAACCACCTCAACAGCCTCAAAGCCGTTTGCGGCAGACAAATCACAGACCGGCGGAATATTATCCGCCAGATCCGTATCAACAATCGTGCCATCCTGGAAACGTACGACCAGACGGATGGCATTCAGACGCGAGAGCGCAAGTGCAGCATCATCAAATTCTGCCGCAACCACGCCCCAGGGATGAGAAATACCCATCCGGGCGACCATGCTGGCAACATGCTCACTCCAGCGGACCTGCTGCTGGAACTGTTGCGGGGCCAGAGCGGCCCCATCCTCCCAAAGTGGGCGGTAAATTTTCATCCCTGATCACCCCTCGCCTTACGATTTCGCTTTCGGCATCTGGGAAACCAGCGACAGGTTGACGTCCATCCCTTCCACCTGGAAGTGTGGAATCGCATACAATTTCACGCGGAAGAAGCCTGGGTTATCTTCAATATCTTCCACCACCACTTTTGCATCACGCAGTGGATGAGACGCCTGCAGCTCGTCGCCCGGATCGGTCATTTCGGTCACCAGACTGCGGACCCAGGTGTTCAGTTCCAGCTCCAGTAGTCGACGATCCTTGGTGGTACCGATGTTCTCGCGCTGAATTAGCTTCAGGTAGTGGGCAATACGCGACAGCAGGAAGATGTACGGCAGACGCGCATTGATACGGCTGTTGGCCGTTGCATCAGCGGTGTCATACAGCGCCGGTTTCTGAGTGGAGTTTGCTGAGAAGAAGCAGGCGTAGTCGCGGTTTTTGTAGTAGGACAACGGAATAAAGCCCAGATTCGCGAATTCGAATTCACGCGTTTCAGGGATCATCACTTCGCTCGGTATTTTTACCTGATTGCCGGTACCCAGGTCATACAGATGGATAGGCAGATCCTGAACCGCACCGCCGGCCTGCGGGCCACGGATTTGGACACACCAGCCGTTATTAATAAAGCTACGCACCATGTTGGAAGCGAAGGCAAACGACGCATTCGTCCACAGGTATTTGTCGTGATCCGGACCTTTGACTTCTTCTACATAGTTGAAACTGCGAACCGGAACGGTATCCGGGCCATACGGTAAACGTCCCAGTACGCGCGGCATCACCAGACCGATGTAGCGAGCGTCGTCCGTATCGCGGAACGATTTCCACTTGATGTACTCGGCGCGGTCAAAATAGTTACCTATATCTTTAATCGCAGCAACGTCTTCCATTGACTCCTTGAGGAAGAATTTCGGGCCTGCCGAGCCGATAAATGGCATATGTGCAGCCGCAGATACTTTTGAGATGTTGCGCAGCAGAGCGACATCCTGCGCTGAAGCATCGAACTCATAAGCGGAAACCAACGCCGCAATCGGCTCGCCGCCCGGGGTATCGTATTCATCAATGTAGGTGTGTTTATACAAACCACTCTGGATGACTTCCGGGCTGTCTTCAAAGTCCTGGCGCAGCTCTTCTTTAGACATGCTCAGAAGCTCGATTTTTACGTTCTGGCGAAAATCTGTTTTATCAATCAGCGACTTCACTCCGCGCCACAGGCTCTCAACCGACTGAAACTCTTCATGGTGCATAACGGCGTCCAGCTGGCGGCTTATCTGGTAGTCGAGCTCAGCGATATGGTGATCGATCAGGCTTTTATCCAGTTTTTCGACCTTCGAGCCTGCCTTGGTCAGGCATTCCAGAAAGACCTGCATACCTGCGGTGAGACGCTCGTCAGCGGTCGCATCCGACATCGCCTGCGCATCTTGCCAGATATCCAGCGCGCTCAGCTCAGAGACTGGGTTCAGATTGATTTTCTCAAACAGTGAGGCGTACACCCCACCCACAGCAGGGCGTTCCAGCACCACGCTTTCCCCGCCAGCAGTATTATTTTGTACAGACATGAGCATTCCTTGATTAATCCGTTAAAACAGCATGATGATTAAGGTTTTTTTGAAGCCAGCGCGGATAACTCATTTCGCAACTCAGCACTAAGCGTCTGGTCAAGAACGATTTTCTCCAGCTCTTTTCGGAAAGTCTGGTTATCCAGCAGGTTGGCCTTCAGATCGCGGAGCAAGTTGCGCATCGCCAGCATCGCCTTAAGCTGTGGAATTTGGGCCGCCACCTGCTCTGGCGTGAAATCTTTCATGCTCTGGAAAGTCAGCTGAATGTTGTCCTCACCGCCATCTTCAGACAGCGTATTTTTAACGGCCAGATTAACTTTTGGGGAATATTCGGAAAGAACGCTATCAAAATTATTTTTGTTGATATTAACTTTTTCACGTTCTGATATTGGTGCAGATTCCTGCCCATTACTGAAATCACCTGTAACAAGCAATTTCAAGGGTAATTCCATTTTCTTGCTTGCTCCGCCAGTATGCAGGTCAAGCTTCAGGTTAATACGTGCCTTAGGCACCTCATTCTGAAAACTGTCAGCCATTTAATCATCCCTCTTTGTTTAGCTATGCCAACTTCACGGTATCGTTCTTGATGCGCAACAATAGAATAATGATCGAAACAAAATCAAATACACAGATCATTTATCCACGACAAGAATTTTCTTAAGAATTTTCCTCTAATACATTATCGCAAATTGCCTAATTAACTCAGAAAAAGAAACTGCTCTTTTCGCACAAATCGAATATTTGTATCGCAGAAGGGATTGCAGCCAGAGAGATGTTAATAAAAAAATCTTGTTTTGATTTGCATCACAGCACCACGCCAAAAAACGCTAAAGAACTGCAATATCTTATTGCGGCACGATTAAAAGGGGAACGTAATCGAGGAAAGAAGGCGACCACTCGATTGACAGCATGAATAATACTTAAGAATTTTCATAAAGAAAATTCTTAAGTATTATATGAAGGGGTAAATAAACGCGTAAATATTTAATTTGGCGAAAATCAACGACGCATTTTTTTCGTTACGCTTTCTTTCTGAACGCTAACGCTACTGCGTTCCGCTGAGGCAGGAAAGGCGCTTTCCATGTGAAAGTCGATAAAATCTGTAAAATCAAGGACCTCTCGGGCTGCCGCTTTTTTAATCAAAAACGAGTAATAGCACATATCGTATAACGGTGCTACATTACGCCGCCCGCCCAAATCAGCAGTGGCCAGGCAACGCCGTAAAGTTCGGTAAAGCCTGCAACCATCACCTTGAAGAACGGTCTTATCGGCACGTCGTATCGCAAACTCTGCGCTACCTTTACAGGCTTCATATAGGTTCTACTATTTTGTCTCAATCCAAATTTCAACGCGCGTTTTTACACCCGCGTTACTGGTTTACATGGTTTGGTCTTGGCGTACTCTGGCTGCTGGTTCAACTTCCATACCCTGTCCTGCGCTTGCTGGGGTCGAAACTGGGCAGCGCTTCCCGCGTTTTCCTGAAACGTCGCGAATCCATCGCGCGTAAAAATATTGAGCTTTGTTTTCCGCAGTACAATGCCGAAGAGCGCGAGAAACTCATTGCTGAAAACTTCAAGTCTATCGGCATGGCGCTGCTTGAAACGGGCATGGCCTGGTTCTGGCCGGATGAGCGTGTCCGCAAGTGGTTTGACGTGGAAGGACTGGATAATCTGAAACGCGCGCAGATGCAAAAACGCGGCGTGATGGTCGTCGGCGTTCACTTTATGTCGCTGGAGTTGGGTGGCCGCGTGATGGGGCTTTGTCAGCCAATGATGGCAACTTACAGACCGCACAACAGCGCTCTGATGGAGTGGGTGCAAACGCGTGGCCGCATGCGTTCCAATAAGGCGATGATCAGTCGTAATAACCTGCGCGGTATGGTCGGCGCTCTCAAGAAAGGAGAGGCCGTCTGGTTTGCACCCGATCAGGATTATGGACGTAAAGGCAGCAGCTTTGCCCCCTTCTTTGCGGTGAAAGACGTTGCGACGACTAACGGTACCTTTGTCATTTCTCGATTATCGGGCGCCTCCATGCTGACCGTGACGATGGTGAGAAAAGCAGATAAATCAGGCTACCGTCTGCACATCTCCCCTGAAATGGCTAACTATCCGGAAAACGAGTGCGAAGCCGCAGCGTTTATCAATAAAGTCATCGAAACTGAAATCATGCGTGCTCCAGAGCAGTATCTGTGGATGCATCGTCGTTTCAAAACACGCCCTCTTGGCGAAGCCTCGCTCTATATTTAAGCTCTTCATGAAGGTTAGTTTCGCTAAGAAACTAACCTTTTCAATCACCTGTCTTCCCGCTGAAAACCCGTCACTCATTGCGTCGCTCAAAGTGAATTTATTGCGTTGTGAAATCAAACTGTCGCCGTTCCACGACACTCGTAAGTAGCGGAAATTATTTAAAAAAACCCCTCTTGTCACCCTTCATTTTTAGGCGTACATTAGCGCCGTCTGGCAACAGGAAAGCACAGAATTCTGAGCTGGAGTCAGCGGCGTAACGGGAAAATTCTCATTTTCGTTTTGACCGGATTTCAGCTCTCTATAATCAGGTGGACTCTGTTTTTATATGCGTACCACAAGATACGCGGAGCGATGAAACGTGAAATATTTCTTTATGGGCATTTCGGTGATTGTTTTAGTCTGGGCCGGAACCTTTGCCCTGATGATTTAGTGAAGAACATGCAGTCAAAAAAAACAGGAGCCATCGGCTCCTGTTTTTTTATGTCATGACGATGCGGGATGTTCTGCGACGCTCTTTGAGGTGAGAAGACCATCGGCCCGGAACATACTCTTGATGCCCCTCACCGCCTGACGAATACGGTCGCTGTTTTCAATCAGGGCAAATCGCACATGGGTGTCGCCATAATCACCGAATCCAATGCCAGGCGAGACACACACTTTTGCATCCTGGAGCAGTTTTTTGGCAAACTCCAGCGATCCCATCGCCGCGTACGGTTCCGGAATTTTTGCCCAGACGTACATAGACGCCTTCGGCATTTCCACCATCCAGCCCGCTTCATGCAAGCCTTTTACCAGCACGTCACGGCGGCGCTTATACTGGGCGGCAATCTCGTGAACGCACTGCTGGTCGCCCTCTAGGGCAGCGATAGCCGCGACCTGCAGCGGCGTGAAGGTGCCGTAATCGTGGTAACTCTTAATGCGCGCCAGTGCGCTCACCAGCGTTTTGTTACCCACCATAAAGCCAATACGCCAGCCCGCCATGTTGTAGCTTTTCGACAGTGTAAAGAACTCTACCGCCACGTCACGCGCGCCCGGGACCTGCATAATCGACGGGGCTTTCCAGCCGTCATAGACGATGTCAGCATAGGCTAAATCGTGAACCACCAGCACGTCATAACGCTTAGCCAGCGCAACAACTTTCTCGAAGAAATCAAGCTCCACGCACTGCGCCGTTGGGTTCGACGGGAAGCCGAGGATCATCATCTTCGGTTTCGGATAACTTTCGCGAATCGCACGTTCCAGTTCATTAAAGAAATCTACACCTTCCACCAGCGGCACAGAGCGGACCTGGGCGCCGGCAATCACCGCGCCGTAGATATGGATCGGATAGCTTGGATTAGGCACCAGCACCGTATCGCCATGATCCAGCGTAGCCAGCATCAGGTGTGCCAGCCCCTCTTTCGAGCCGATGGTGACAATCGCTTCACTTTCCGGATCGATATCAACCTGATAGCGATCCTGATACCAGCGCGAGATCGCGCGACGTAACCTGGGAATACCGCGAGAGGTTGAGTAGCCGTGCGTATCCGGGCGCTGGGCAACCGTGCAGAGCTTTTCAACGATATGCGGTGGCGTTGGGCCGTCAGGGTTACCCATGCTGAAATCGATAATATCTTCGCCGCACCGACGCGCAGCCATTTTCAGTTCAGCAGTGATATTGAAAACATAAGGGGGGAGACGATCGATACGCGTAAAACGGCGTTCAGGACTGAATTCAGCCATAGATTCCTCAGATTAACGTTAGCGCCCGGACCGTCCGAGCGACGCTGCCACCGATGTGGCATGTTTAGAAAATAACCTGAAAAAAATCATGCTGTCGAGAGGGAAATGAAAAAAAAGCGATCGACTAAAAACCGGAACCCGGCTGCGCCTAAAAGCGGAAGCCCCTGTTTCAGGATCGGCTGTCTGATAGACGTTATTTAACAGGATGATATCAAACCAGTTACCTGACGATGCGCCGTTCAGAAAAAAACAGGACGCATCGGTCATCGTCAGATAATCCCCTTTCAAAATTATGGTTTTTCCTCATTTGATAAACCTGACGGATAGCTGGTCAATACGCGCCAGGTTTTTTATCATGGTTCTTTCCCGTTTTCCCAGGTCTACTCGTGCACGAAATATTCACTATGCTGCTGGCGGTTTTTGACCGTGCGGCATTAATGCTGATTTGCCTGTTCTTCCTCATTCGCATTCGCCTGTTTCGCGAGCTGTTGCACAAATCCGCACACTCGCCAAAAGAGCTGCTGGCCGTTACCGCTATCTTTTCCCTGTTCGCCCTGTTCAGCACCTGGTCAGGCGTGCCGGTAGAGGGTTCGCTGGTTAACGTGCGCATTATCGCCGTCATGTCTGGCGGAATTTTGTTTGGCCCCTGGGTGGGCGTCATCACCGGCGTGATTGCCGGAACCCATCGCTATCTGATTGATATCGGCGGGGTGACGGCGGTGCCCTGCTTTATCACCAGCATTATCGCCGGGGTGCTATCCGGCTGGATCAGCCGCAAAATCCCGAAAAAACAGCGCTGGCGCGCCGGGATTGTGGCGGGCATGGTGTGCGAAACGCTGACCATGATCCTGGTCGTTATCTGGGCCCCCACCACCGCGCTGGGGCTGGATATCGTCTCGAAAATCGGTATTCCGATGATTCTGGGCAGCGTGTGCATCGGCTTTATCGTGCTGCTGGTGCAAAGCGTTGAAGGCGAAAAAGAGGCAAGCGCCGCACGTCAGGCCAAGCTGGCGCTGGATATCGCCAACAAAACGCTACCGCTCTTCCGTCACGTTAACGCGGAATCATTGCGTCAGGTCTGCGAGATCATTCGCCACGACATTCATGCTGACGCTGTCGCCATCACCAATATTGACCACGTGCTGGCCTACGTCGGCGTGGGGGAACACAACTATCGCGACAACGATGACACCATTAGCCCGACCACCAGACAGGCGATTAACTACGGTAAAATCATTATTAAAAACAATGATGAAGCCCACCGAACGCCGGAAATCCACTCCATGCTGGTGATCCCGCTGTGGGAGAAAGGCGTCGTGACGGGCACGCTGAAAATTTATTACTGCCACGCGCATCAGATCACCTCCACGCTGCAGGAGATGGCCATCGGCCTGTCGCAGATTATCTCGACTCAGCTGGAGGTTTCGCGGGCAGAACAGCTGCGTGAGATGGCAAATAAGGCAGAGCTTCGCGCGCTGCAGAGCAAAATCAATCCCCATTTCCTGTTTAACGCGCTGAACGCCATCTCCTCGTCCATTCGTCTTAATCCGGACACCGCGCGCCAGCTGATTTTTAATCTGTCGCGCTATCTGCGCTACAACATCGAGCTGAAAGATGACGAGCAGATCGACATCAAAAAAGAGCTGTATCAGATAAAAGACTACATCGCGATTGAGCAGGCGCGCTTTGGCGACAAGCTCACGGTCATTTACGATATTGATGAAGAGGTCAACTGCGTGATCCCGAGCCTGCTTATCCAGCCGCTGGTCGAAAACGCGATTGTTCACGGCATTCAACCCTGTAAAGGCAAAGGGGTGGTCACCATCAGCATCACCGAAAGCGGAAACCGGGTGCGGATTGCCGTGCGCGATACCGGCCACGGAATTGATCCTAAAGTCATTGAGCGCGTCGAGTCTAACGAGATGCCCGGAAATAAAATCGGCCTGCTGAACGTGCACCACCGGGTCAAGCTGCTTTACGGCGATGGACTGCACATTCAGCGTCTTGAACCGGGCACCGAAATTGCTTTTTACGTCCCGAATGAGCGCTCTCCGGTCCATTCGACAACATCACTGTTGCCCCAGGTGGAGTAACCCATGAAAGTTATTATTGTCGAAGATGAAATTCTGGCTCAACAGGAGCTAACCTGGCTTATCAACACCCACAGCCAGATGGACATTGTGGGTACGTTTGATGACGGTCTGGACGTGTTGAAGTTTTTGCAGCATAACCGGGTCGACGCCATTTTTCTGGATATCAATATTCCGTCGCTGGATGGCGTATTGCTGGCGCAAAACATCAATCAGTTTGCCCATAAGCCGTTTATTGTGTTCGTTACCGCCTGGAAAGAGCACGCCGTAGAGGCCTTCGAGCTGGAGGCGTTTGACTATATCCTTAAGCCTTACCAGGAATCGCGGATTGTGAGCATGCTGCAAAAGCTGGAGGCCGCATGGCAGCAGCAGACAGCCCCTGCTAACGCCAGCCCAACGATAAGGGACAACGACACCATCAATCTGGTCAAAGATGAGCGCATCATCGTGACGCCGGTCAATGATATCTACTATGCCGAAGCCCATGAAAAGATGACATTTGTCTATACGCGGCGGGAATCTTACGTGATGGCGATGAACATCACCGAGTTTTGCAGCAAGCTGCCTGCGTCGCACTTTTTCCGCTGCCACCGCTCGTTCTGCGTGAATTTAAACAAGATCCGCGAGATCGAACCGTGGTTTAACAATACCTATATCTTGCGCCTGAAGGATCTGGATTTTCAGGTGCCGGTGAGCCGCAGCAAGGTGAAAGAGTTCCGCCAGCTCATGCACCTGTAACGAAAAAGCCCTCTCCCGCGGGAGAGGGCCAAGCATCAGAGAATCTGACCGAGAACCTGACGCAGGTGGGCACCCGACCCCAGCAGGCCTGGGTTATCATGCACGATCAGATAAACCGGGATGTCCTGCACGTAGCTTCTGAAGCGCCCTTTATCCTCGAACCCGCCGCGGAAGCCGGAGGCTTTGAAGAACTCCAGGAAGCGCGGCACAATGCCGCCCGCGATATAAACGCCCCCGAAGGTGCCCAGCGTCAGCGCCAGGTTGCCGCCGAAGCGTCCCATAATCACGCAGAACAGCGACAGGGCACGACGGCAGTCAATGCAGCTGTCCGCCAGCGCGCGTTCGGTAACGTCTTTTGGCTGCAGATTTTCCGGCAGACGACCGTCTGATTTCACAATCGCCCGGTACAGGTTCACCAGTCCCGGACCTGAAAGGACGCGCTCGGCGGAGACGTGGCCGATCTCAGCGCGCAATTCTTCGAGGATAATGCCCTCTTCTTCGCTGTTAGGCGCAAAGTCCACGTGACCACCTTCACCCGGCAGGCTCACCCAGCGCTGAGCGACATGCACCAGATGTGAAACGCCCAGGCCGGTACCGGCCCCGTAGACCGCAATCGGCTTACCCTCGACCGGTTCAGCGCCGCCAAACTGGATCAGATGCTCCGGCTTCAGCATCGGGATCGCCATGGACACCGCGGTGAAGTCATTGATGATTTCAAGATGCGCAAAGCCGAGGTTTTTTTTCATTTCGGCGATGGAGAATGCCCAGGTATGGTTGGTCATGGCGACCCAGTCGCCGGTTATCGGGCAGGCAATGGCGATGCAGCCATCTTCAACGCTCACCTGATGTTCTTCCAGATAGACGCGGACAACGGCCTCAAGGCTTGGATAATCCAGCCCGGAATAGGTTTTCGCCCGGGAAATTTCACCACTACTTACATCGCATAATGCGAGGCGCGCGTTCGTGCCGCCCACATCACCTACCAACGCATACTTTGTCATTCTTCAACTGCTCCGCTAAAGTCAAAATAAATCTTTGGGACACTGTAAATTCAAGGCGTGATAACAACAACGACCGGAAGGTGAATGCCCGTGGATTATCGATCTTCGTCACAGAATAACTTTACCGTTTCAGCACCTTTTGCACTATTGCCATAAGGCTTAATGTGCAAAGTAACGTAATACCGTTTTGTACAAGGAAATCATCATGCTCCACCCGCGAGCCAGAACCATGCTGTTGCTGGCCATTCCGGCGCTCATCATCGGCGTGGTTTCAAGTCTGGTGCTCATTGTCGTGATGAAAGTCGCGTCGGTGCTGCAAACACTATTATGGAACGCGCTTCCTGCAGGACTGGGCGTCCCCGCTGATTCTCCTGCCTGGATCGTTGGAATGCTGATGTTAACCGGTATAGCGGTGGGTCTGGTGATCCGTTTCAGTCCCGGCCATGCCGGCCCCGATCCGGCACAGGAACCGTTGATTGGTGCCCCGGTTGCGCCCTCGGCGTTGCCAGGGCTAATCATTGCGTTGATTCTGGGCCTTGCCGGCGGCGTCAGCCTGGGGCCAGAGCATCCGATTATGGCCGTGAATATTGGCCTGGCGGTTTTTCTCGGTTCACGCATTTTACCTCGTGTCGGCGCGCTGGACTGGACCATTCTCGCCTCCGCAGGCACCATCGGGGCGCTATTCGGCACGCCCGTTGCGGCAGCACTGATCTTTTCGCAGACGCTCAGTAGCAATAACGATGTCCCGCTGTGGGATAAGCTGTTTGCGCCACTGATGGCCGCCGCCGCCGGGGCGTTGACCACCAGCCTGTTTTTCCATCCCCATTTTTCACTCTCCCTGCCCCACTACGGCCAGATGCAAATCGCTGATATTTTCAGCGGCGCCATCGTCGTCGCCATCGCCATTGCGCTGGGCATGGTGGCGGTATGGTGTCTTCCACGTCTGCACCGGCTAATGCACAGACTCAAACACCCGGTGTTGATTCTGGGAGCCGGCGGTTTGATCCTCGGTATCTTAGGGGCAATCGGTGGGCCGGTGACGTTGTTCAAAGGTCTGGACGAGATGCAGCAGCTGGCCTTCAGCCAGGTATTTAGCGTCTCCGACTATCTGCTTTTTGCCTTGATCAAGCTGGCAGCGCTGGTGGTGGCCGCCGCCTGTGGTTTCCGCGGTGGACGCATCTTCCCGGCGGTCTTTGTCGGCATCGCGCTGGGGCTGATGCTGCACGAGCATGTCGATGCGGTCCCTGCGGCGATTACCGTCTCTTGTTCTATTCTGGGGCTGGTTCTGGTGGTCACGCGCGACGCCTGGCTAAGCCTGTTTATGGCGGCGGTAGTCGTACCGGATTCGACGCTTTTCCCTCTGCTTTGTATCGTGATGTTGCCCGCCTGGCTCCTGCTGGCGGGCAAACCGATGATGATGGCCTGGCGAAACGACAAATAATCAGGCGCTATTGCGCGCCTCCAGCGCTTTGGTAATCGCCCCCAGCAGCGGCGGGATATCCGCTTTCGGCAGCATCACCTCAATCAGCGAGAGCCGCTCGTGGTGCGCTACTTTTTCAAGGACGTCCGCCAGCTGCTCCGCTTCACTGACCCGCCAGCACTGGGCCTGAGGATCAAGGCTCAGAGCCTGCGGGATTTGCGTCCAGTTCCATAGCGCAATGTCGTTATACCGCTGCTCAGGCCCATGGATCGCTCTTTCCACCGTGTACCCTTCGTTGTTAAGAACCAGAATGATGGGGTGTTGTTTATCCCGCAGCATCGAGCCGAGCTCCTGGATGGTGAGCTGCGCCGCGCCATCCCCCGTCAGAACAATCACGCGCCGGTTCGGGCAGGCCGTCTGTGCGCCAAATGCCGCCGCCAGCGTATAGCCAATCGATCCCCACAGCGGCTGGACGATAAAATTCACGTCCGCCGGCAGACGAAGGTCGATCGCGCCGAAGGCCGAGGTGCCCTGATCCGCAAGAATGATGTCTCCCGGACGAATAAACGTCTGCAGCGTTTGCCAGAAATTCGCCTGTGTCAGCGAGCCATCCGGCTGCGGGTAGGCCATCGAGCTTTGAGAGGATGGCACGGGCGTACCGTGCACGTGCTGTTTACACAGCTCCACCAGCGTTTCGATTGCCTGAAGCATGGGGATGCCGGTAAACCAGATATCACCAACGCGTGAAGCATGAGGCTGAACTTCTATCGTTTGTGCCGGGGTGAGCTGATGCGTGAAGCCGGCGGTAAGGGTATCGGTAAATCGCGTCCCGATGCACAGCACGATATCAGCCCCTTCAATCGCCTCTTTTACCGCGCCGGCGCTCGCCGAACCGCTGTAGGTGCCGTAAAAACCAGCGTGACGTTCGTCGAATATACCCTTGCCCATCAGCATGGTGGCGTGTGCCATCGGTACGTCTTTGACCCATTTCTGTAGCGCATGCTTCAGGCCATGGCGCAGGACAAGGAAATCGGCCAGCAGCGCAGTACGCTTGCTTCTGGCAAGCTTGTTCTCAGCGGCTTCCCGGAACGCTTTCAGGCAGGCGCTATCGGCATGCGCATGGCGGAGCGTGAGAGCGCTTACAGGAGGCGTGGCGGCCTTTTTTGCCACGTCGGCAGGCAGCATCAGATAGCCGGGGCGGCGCTCCCGGAGCATAGTGGTTAACACCCGGTCGATTTCATAGCAGGCGTTTTGTTCGGTCAGGATCGCCTGTGCAGCAGTAATCGGCTCGCTCATATGATAAAAATGACGAAACTCACCGTCGCCCAGCGTGTGGTGCAGCAGCTCACCTCTTTGCTGTGATGCCATCCCCGGCGCTCCCACAATATGCAGTACCGGAACATGTTCGGCATAGCTGCCCGCAATGCCGTTCATGGCGCTTAACTCTCCTACGCCAAATGTCGTCAGCAACGCGGCGAAGCCCTTACATCGGGCATATCCGTCCGCGGCATAAGAGGCGTTTAACTCGTTGGCACAGCCCACCCAGCAGATATCGGGGCTGTCTATCACGTGGTCGAGAAACTGCAGGTTATAGTCGCCCGGCACGCCAAACAGATGATCGGCTCCACAATCTGTAAGACGGTCCAGCAGGTAATCGGCGACGCAGTATGGGGTACGCATGAACAGGTATCCTTCTAATGTTGACCTTACCTTGAGTATTAAATAAGCGTGATGGCTGTCCAGAATTGGCGATAAGAAGGGCATGGAAAGAATGCTTTACAAAAAAGGCTGCGCTATGCTGCTTTTTTTCCTAAAAATGTAAACGCATACACTGATTTTACACTTCAGCGCCAGAGGTTACGAAAATGGGTTATCAGCCGGACAAAAATCGTTACGGGACAATGGAGTATCGCCGCTGTGGGCAAAGCGGGCTCAGGTTGCCCGCCATCTCGCTCGGGCTGTGGCATAACTTCGGTGATACCACCCTTATCGAAAACAGCCGTCAACTTTTACAGCGTGCGTTCGATCTGGGCATTACGCATTTCGACCTTGCCAACAACTATGGCCCGCCACCGGGATCGGCCGAACGTAATTTCGGCCGTATTTTACAGGAGGACTTCCTGCCCTGGCGCGACGAGCTAATCATCTCAACCAAAGCGGGCTATACCATGTGGGAGGGTCCTTACGGCGACTGGGGGTCACGCAAATACCTGCTGGCAAGCCTCGATCAAAGCCTGAAGAGGATGGGGCTGGAGTATGTGGATATCTTCTATCATCACCGTCCTGACCCGCAGACGCCGCTGCTGGAAACCATGAAAGCGCTTGACCATGCGGTGCGTCAGGGGAAGGCTCTGTATGTTGGATTATCCAACTACCCCGCTGAACTGGCCCGCAAGGCGATTGATATCCTTGACGATCTCGGTACGCCCTGCCTGATCCACCAGCCGAAATATTCCCTGTTTGAGCGTGCGCCGGAAGAAGAATTGCTGGACGTGCTGCAGGAAAAAGGAGTCGGCTGTATTCCCTTCTCGCCGCTGGCCGGTGGGCAACTGACCAACCGTTATTTGAACGGCATTCCCGCAGACTCACGCGCGGCAAGCGGCAGTCAGTTCCTTAACCCCGACCAGCTCACCGAAGAGAAGCTGGAGAAGATTAGAAAGCTGAACGCCATGGCGGAAGAGCGCGGCCAGAAGCTGTCCCAGATGGCGCTGGCCTGGGTATTACGTCATGAGAGTGTGACCTCAGTGCTGATTGGGGCGAGTAAAGCGGCTCAAATTGATGACGCCGTGGGGATGCTGGCAAACCGCCATTTCTCTGTGGATGAGTTGGCCCGTATAGACGCGATCCTGAGCAGTTCAATATAAAACCGTTTTTAGCAAAAAGTGCTCTCCCCCAGGAATTCGGAGTTGAGGCGATGATACGAAGCTTTACCAACTCGTAAAATTGCGTTAACAGGCCCACCAAAGGCCCCGATCGTGAAGGAGAAAGAGTATGTTCAGGTCACTGATTCTTGCAGCGGTATTACTGGCTTCGGCGCCGCTGATCGCCACTGCGGGCGAAATCACCCTGTTGCCATCAGTAAAATTACAAATTGGCGATCGTGACGACTACGGCAGATACTGGGACGGCGGCTACTGGCGCGACCGTGACTACTGGCACCGTCATTATGAATGGCGCGGCGATCGCTGGTGGAAACATGATAACGGCAGACACCGCGGCTGGTATAAAGACAACGCGTATGAGCGCGGCTACCGTGAAGGCTGGAACGATCGTGACGACCGTCGCGGCGGCTGGGGTCGCGGGAAAGGTCATGGTCACGGCCATCACCACTAATAAAAAAGGAGCCATGGAGGCTCCTTTTTTGTTAAAGACCCAGTGCGGTTCCCACCAACAACCACAGGTTCAGCGCAACGACCACCACCACGATGGCCCATCCGGTTCGTTTTACCAGCGTTGAGTTAACCAGCTCGCCCATCAGAGTTTTGTTGCTGGTAAAGATCAGCAGCGGCACCAGCGCCAGCGCGATACCAAAACTCAGCAGAACCTGGCTCATGACCAGAATTCGCGTTGGGTCGAGACCCATCAGAATCACCACAAATGACGGTAGCATGGTGACGGAGCGACGAACCCACAGCGGAATGTGGAAGCGGACAAACCCCTGCATCACAACCTGGCCTGCCAGCGTGCCCACCACCGTAGAAGAGAGGCCTGCAGCTACCAGGCTGAGACCAAATATCGTGGCGGCAGCATGGCTCAGCAACGGCTCCAGCGTGAGATACGCCTGGTCGAGATCGGCAATACCGGTATGACCGTTAAAGTGGAAAGCCGCGGCTGCAGTCGCCATCATCGCCAGGTTTACAAACCCTGCGATGGTCATAGCGATCGCGACGTCCCACTTGGTGGCGGAGTAACGCTCTTTACGCGTCCCACCGTGGAGATGCTGCGTCAGCGAGGAGTGCAAATAAATCACGTGCGGCATGATGGTCGCCCCCAGCACCCCGGCGGCCAGGAACACCGCTTCCGACGTTGGCAGGCTTGGGATCGCCATCCCTTTACCGAGCTGTGCCAGATTCGGCTGTGAGAAAATCAGCTCGACAATGTAGGCCGCCGCCACAAAAAGCAGCAGACCACCAATCACCTTCTCCAGCGGCTTTTGACCCCGACGCTGCAGCATCAGGATGAGGAAAGTGGCAATCCCGGTCAGCACCGCCCCTTGCAACAGCGACACGCCCAGAATCAGCTTAAAGCCGATCGCTGCACCGATAAACTCAGCGAGGTCAGTGGCCATGGCGATGATTTCAGCCTGAACCCAGTAGAGCCAGACGGCGGGGCGCGGGTAATGGTCGCGAATTTGCTCCGCCAAGTTTTTACCCGTCGCAATCCCCAGCTTTGCGGAGAGCATCTGAATCAGCATCGCCATCAGGTTAGCCCAGACGACCACCCACAGCAGCTTATAGCCGAAGCTGGCCCCGGCCTGAATATTGGTCGCAAAGTTTCCTGGATCGATATAGCCAATGGCAGCGATGAATGCAGGTCCCATTAATGCAAACCGCAACTTGCGCGCGGCTCTGCCACTGCTACCCTCTACGCGACTGTTTGTCATTTCTGCCTCTGAAATATAGCCTTTGCTATGTTTAATGCTATCAAAATGAGAATGATTATCAAGATCATTTATAAAGTTTGCAGTGATTTCTCTGATAGCTTTGAACGATAGACGGGCGGGTAAGTGGGGCGATCTAACCGAAACTGAAATCGCGCATGCTTTTGTGAAGACTAGCACACAAACTTAACTTTTCACTCATTTACCTAACATAACAAAAATGTATTGTGGATCACTATTTTTGAGACTCGTCACAGGATGTAACTATAGTGTGTCCTCGATCTCGTTTTCTTTTCGCTTGTTACATAGAATGTGCACGAAAATTAAACCTGCCTCATATTTGGAGCAAATATGGACCGCGTCCTTCATTTTGTCCTGGCACTTGTTGTCGTTACTGCACTTGCATTGCTGGTCAGCACAGACCGCAAAAAAATTCGTATCCGTTATGTTGTTCAACTGCTGGTCATTGAAGTTTTACTTGCGTGGTTCTTCCTGAACTCCAACGTAGGCCTCGGCTTCGTGAAAGGCTTCTCCGAAATGTTCGAAAAACTGCTCGGATTCGCCAACGAAGGGACCAACTTTGTCTTCGGTAAAATGAACGACGAAGGTCTGGCGTTCTTCTTCCTGAAGGTTCTCTGCCCTATCGTCTTCATCTCCGCGCTGATCGGTATTCTGCAGCACATCCGCGTTCTGCCGTTCGTGATTCGTGGAATTGGTTTCCTGTTATCCAAAGTGAACGGTATGGGCAAGCTGGAATCCTTCAACGCCGTCAGTTCCCTGATCCTCGGTCAGTCTGAGAACTTCATCGCGTATAAAGATATTCTCGGCAAGATGTCCCGCAACCGCATGTACACCATGGCGGCAACCGCAATGTCTACCGTTTCCATGTCTATAGTGGGCGCGTATATGACCATGCTGGAACCAAAATACGTGGTTGCTGCGCTGGTTCTGAACATGTTCAGCACCTTTATCGTTCTGTCGCTGATCAACCCGTACCGCGTTGACGCAAGCGAAGAGAACATTCAGATGTCAAACCTGCACGAAGGCCAGAGCTTCTTCGAAATGCTGGGTGAGTACATTCTGGCCGGTTTCAAAGTCGCGATTATCGTTGCCGCCATGCTGATCGGCTTCATTGCGCTGATTTCTGCGCTGAACGCCCTGTTCGCTGCGGTGCTGGGTATCTCCTTCCAGGGGATTCTGGGCTACATCTTCTATCCGGTTGCATGGGTGATGGGTGTTCCGGCTCACGAAGCGCTGCAGGTGGGCAGTATCATGGCAACCAAGCTGGTTTCTAACGAATTCGTTGCAATGATGGATCTGCAGAAAATTGCCAGTACGCTTTCTCCGCGTGCGGAAGGCATTCTCTCCGTGTTCCTGGTCTCCTTCGCGAACTTCTCGTCCATCGGGATTATCGCGGGTGCGATTAAAGGTCTGAACGAAGAACAGGGTAACGTGGTATCTCGCTTCGGCCTGAAACTGGTTTACGGCTCTACGCTGGTGAGCGTCCTGTCAGCGTCCATTGCGGCACTGGTCCTGTAACGTTTACCGTGAAACAAAAACCGGGAGCCAGGCTCCCGGTTTTTTTATGTCCGTAATTCTTCCAGCGGTTTGGGTTTGCCTATCAGGTAGCCCTGCAGGTAATCCACACCGAAGCGGAGCAGCATCTCCCGCTGCGCCGGTGTTTCCACATATTCCGCGACGACGCAGAGCGATTTTGTCTTTGCCAGATTACACATCGACTGCACAATCATTGCATCCATGTCGTCTGTACAAATGTCTTTCACAAAGCAGCCGTCGATTTTAATGATGTCCGCCTGCAGGCGTCTGAGACGCTCATAGTTAGCGTAGCCAGTACCAAAATCATCGATGGCGATCCGGAAACCATACTCCCGCAATTGCTGAATATTATTGATACTCGTGCCTGAATTTGAGAAAGCCTGCTCTTCAGTAATCTCGATCACGACGGCCTGCGGTGCCACGCCGTACCGTTCAAACAGCGCGCAAATCTCGGTCGCCACCTCTTTTTGCATCAGCGTCAGCGGCATCAGATTGACGGAAAAACGGGCGCCAGCGTGCGTTGCAGGGTTATCTCGCAGCCATACCAGTAATTTTTCCATGACGCACATATCAAACCGGTGGCTGAGGTTGAACTGCGCAATCAGCGGAATAAAGCGGTCAGGGGTAATAATCTCCCCCTCGCTCTCCATTCGCGTCAGGATTTCATAGTACCCGCTCCCGTCCGCCTTCTGGATCGGCTGCGCATACAAATTGAACTGCCCCGCCTCCAGGGCATGCTTAATCCGAGCCAGCATCAGGACACGCTCTGTCGTTTGCCCTGATGCCACCTCAAGACTATTCGTTAGCGCGAGTACGTTTTGCTCTCCGCAGGCCTGTTCTGCCAGCCAGCTTAGCTGCCCCAGCGTGTGATGCAGTTTCTCGCCGTCTTCGACCATTCCCCATGATGCACCAAACTCAATATCCAGCCCGGTGTTGTTCCAGAAAATCTTATTGCTGTTGAGCCGATCGACCATATGCTGGAGACGTTCAGCAATTTCCGGCCCGAGCAAGACCAGCACCAACTCGCTTCCGGGCAGCTGGAAGAGCAGCTCATCTTTTTGCAGGAGCGGCTGAAGCGACGTGGCGATCGTTCGTTTGCAGTGGACCCGCATGATAATCCCGTAGTGGCGGCTCAAAAACTCCAGATTATCCATGCGCAAAATGCACACTTTGGCATCCGGATGAATTTCAAGGTAATCCTCCAGCGCACGAATATTAGGCAGACCGGTAAGAGGATCGGTCAGCGCCCTGTCCTGCCAGCCCCGCTTCAGCCACTCGCTGCGCTGGTAAATGCGAGACATGTAAAGCAAACAGATGGCGAAAGAGATCAGCACGGAGAGGATAAAGGAGAGCGAATGTCCCGATTCCACCCCGTTAAGGAAGTTGTAGTTGTATGTCAGCAGCAGGAGCGCTGAGGTGGCCCACAGCAGAGAAATCAACGCATAGGTCAGGCGGCTTATCGCTAAGGTAAAAAGAATAAATATCAGCGGCATCAAATAGCCCGCAATGACCGGTGACTCAAAAGGACCACATAAAATGACAAGAATGAAGCTTAAAAGCGCTAACCAGACAAAAATATATAATGGATTCTTGTGATAAAACATGGGCTTCACGCTTCGCCGCCAGAAGGTGACGGCATAACGAGGATTAATTATCATTCTTAGCGGGTAATAGAACATCATGGTAAAAATCAGCGCCGCGCATATCAGGCTTTGAATATCCACAACGTTATAAATTACCGTGCCTTCGCCGAAATAGGTCGAAATTGTCACCGGAAAATCAAAGAAATAGCCTGCCATATACATCGACAGCTTAATACCTAATGGCACGACAAAACCGAGCCAGAATATACGAAGCCCGATGTGTTTGTTAGGGATACTGTAGCGCCAGCGCTTGCCCAGCATAAGGCGTAGCAGGCCGCACCCCGCGAATAACGCAAAGGTCTGACAGAACAGTAAAACTGGATATTGTAGCGGCGCTAAATTAATATAGAATAAATTAGTGACAGTAAAACCTAACAGAATGGGAAGAATTGCTCTGCGCCCAAATATCAGAATTACCGCCAGCATAACGCTGAGTGGCAACCATGCTAAATAAACGTCGTGACCATTAACAATTGCGCGTGGAGAAAGATAACGGGAGACAGGTACCGCAATCAGGCAAAGTGCCAGGGCAATCATAAATATCTTTACATTATCATACGTTTTTTTATTCATTAATCAGGGACGTTATTTTCCAGGAGAATCATTGACCGGATGGATAATAGGTTTATTAATTGCGCGAATCAAGTTCAAGTCTATTTATAGACCGGTTTATTGATTACGATTGAGGTGAGGTACAGAAATACCTTCTTTTTGATAACAAAATGCGGTAAAGGGCGTTACAAACAGATAAAAAAAACCCCCGTCATTCGACGAGGGTTTACAATTTTGGTGGAGCTAAGCGGGATCGAACCGCTGACCTCTTGCATGCCATGCAAGCGCTCTCCCAGCTGAGCTATAGCCCCACATATGACTTTACTGACCGTACTCTGTTGGGTTCAGAGTTTGGTGGAGCTAAGCGGGATCGAACCGCTGACCTCTTGCATGCCATGCAAGCGCTCTCCCAGCTGAGCTATAGCCCCATCGTAAAGCTGTCATGTTGACGGGCGGCATAATATGAATTCCGCTGCGGAGTGTCAACGGCAAAATCAATTCCAGCTATTCAATCGCCGAAAAATCATGCAAATGAATCACTTTGCGAGCCTGCTCGCAGTCAGGAGTTAAGCCTGTCACGTTTTCACGTTAAAGGGTGCTATAAAATGAGCCGCTAATTAACCCCACAGATATTCAGGAAATTGCATGATCAAGGAACGAATGACGCCAGAAGAGTTAGCCCTCCTCACTGGCTATAGCCGACAGACCATCAATAAATGGGTACGCAAAGAGGGTTGGATTACGTCACCAAAGCCAGGCGTCCAGGGCGGGAAAGCGCGTCTGGTACATGTGAACGAAAAAGTCCGTGAATTTATCCGCAGTGCACGTCGGGCAAGCGAAACGTCCGAACTGCCAGAAGGCGTCAGTCATGATAGTTCACTTCACACCCTGCTCCTGACGCTAGCCAATGAAATGACGCCGGAAGAGCAGAAGCAGATGACATCGCTATTACTGCGAGAAGGGATCACCGGATTATTGCAACGTTTAGGGATTCGCGATCGGGACTGACATGAAAAGATTACGGAGCAAAATGACCACGGAAGAGCTGGCGGAGAGTTTGGGCGTCGCCAGGCAAACGGTTAATCGTTGGATACGCCAGCAGGGATGGAAAACCGAAGGGCTCAACGGCGTGAAAGGCGGTCGCGCGCGACTCATTCATGTCGATGCGCGCGTGAAGGAACATATTATGAGCCTCCCGGCAATTCGCACCCCTCACGAGGTTTACCATCTCGCGGAGGCCACGTCTTCCTACAATACCCCCTCTTCAAACCTGTATCCGGGCATTATTGAGACGCTGGAGAGTATGACTAAGCCGGAGCAGAAGCGTCTGGATGCGTTATTGAAGCGCGAAGGCATACACGGATTTCTTAAGCGTCTGGGGATTGCAGAAGAAGAAGCATAAAAAAACGGCAGGTTCCCCTGCCGTTTGTTTTATCTGAGACGTTATTACTGCTGATTTTCTCGTTCAGCGATAAAGTCCAGCGCCTTGTTAATGCGCGCCACGCTGCGTGATTTGCCGATGGCATGAACCGTTACGTCCAGCGCCGGAGACTGACCCGCACCGGTCACCGCAACGCGCAGTGGCATACCGACTTTACCCATGCCGATTTCCAGCTCGTCTGCCGTCGCCTGAATGGCGTGATGCACATTCTCAGCGGTCCATTCGGTGAGCGCAGCCAGCTTGTCACGCACCACTTCCAGCGGCTGACGCGCAACCGGACGGAGGTGTTTCTTCGCGGCGTCCGCGTCGAACTCAGCAAACTCTTCATAGAAGTAGCGGCAGCTTTCAGCAATCTCTTTCAGAGTTTTGCAGCGCTCGCCGAGCAGTTTCACCAGATCCGCCAGCTCAGGGCCAGTGCGGGTATCAATATTTGCCTGCTCAATGTGCCACTGCAGGTACGTCGCCACATATTCTGGCGGCATGGTATTGATGTAGTGATGGTTCAGCCACTGGAGCTTGTCGGTATTAAACGCGCTCGCTGATTTGCTGACAGAGCTCAGAGAGAACAGTTCGATCATCTCTTCACGGCTGAAGATCTCCTGGTCACCGTGAGCCCAGCCCAGACGCACCAGATAGTTCAGCAGCGCTTCTGGCAGATAACCGTCGTCGCGATACTGCATGACGCTGACCGCGCCGTGACGTTTAGACAGCTTTTTCCCGTCGTCGCCGTTGATCATGGAGACGTGCGCATAAACAGGCACAGGGGCGTTCAGCGCCTTCAGGATGTTGATCTGACGTGGCGTGTTGTTGATGTGGTCTTCACCACGGACAACGTGAGTAATTTCCATATCCCAGTCGTCAACCACCACGCAGAAGTTGTAGGTTGGGGAACCATCGGTGCGGCGGATGATCAGATCGTCCAGCTCCTGGTTGCTGAATTCGATCGGGCCACGGATCTGGTCGTCAAAGATCACAGATCCCTCTTGCGGGTTAGCAAAACGCACCACGCAAGGCTCATCAGCAGCGTGCTCGCTGTGGTCATGGCGGCAGCGGCCGTCATAACGCGGCTTTTCACCATTCGCCATCTGCTCTTCGCGCAGCGCATCCAGACGCTCTTTGGAGCAATAGCACTTATACGCCGTGCCCGCGACCAGCATTTCATCAATGACCGCGTTATAGCGGTCAAAGCGTTTGGTCTGGAAATATGGACCTTCATCCCATTCCAGATTCAGCCAGTTCATCCCATCCATAATGGCTTCAATTGCTTCTGGCGTGGAGCGCTCAAGATCGGTGTCTTCAATACGCAGCACGAACTCACCTTTATTGTGGCGTGCGAAAAGCCAGGAATAGAGAGCGGTACGTGCACCACCGACGTGCAGATAGCCTGTCGGGCTCGGCGCGAAGCGAGTTTTGATTTTCATGAAATGGCCTTACGTTATAAAGATGCCGGCAATCGGCAAATCCTGGGGAAAAAACGATGGGCAATATTCTATCACTGTGGGGGGATTCCTCAATGTTGATCCCTTTATCGTGACCGAGTTTGCGATTTTTGTTTAGAAATCATGCGCCACAGCCCGTTTCGCGATCGTTTTGCTTAATTTTACGACGAACGAATAAAAACTTTAGAAAATGCGTTGACTCATTTTCAACTCTCCCTATAATGCGACTCCACACAGCGGGGGTGATTAGCTCAGTTGGTAGAGCATCTCCTTTACACGGAGGGGGTCGGCGGTTCGAGCCCGTCATCACCCACCATCTACTTCGGTAGACCCGCAGTATAGATAAGAATTGAGATTGGGCGATTAGCTCAGTTGGTAGAGCATCTCCTTTACACGGAGGGGGTCGGCGGTTCGAGCCCGTCATCGCCCACCATTCTCACCTTATCGCAGCAGTTCCGAAATGGGCGATTAGCTCAGTTGGTAGAGCATCTCCTTTACACGGAGGGGGTCGGCGGTTCGAGCCCGTCATCGCCCACCATTTCGGGTCGTTAGCTCAGTTGGTAGAGCAGTTGACTTTTAATCAATTGGTCGCAGGTTCGAATCCTGCACGACCCACCAATGTAAAAAGGCGCCCTAAAGGCGCCTTTTTGCTATCCGCAGTTTGTCTACTTCCCTGCCTTCAACGTCGCAATCAATACTGATTGTGTATCGATGCAACTCCCTGCCAGATATGGCAGTTTTGCTCAAGCTAATCCCATTGGTGCCGATACCTCTGTTTTATAACGCGAGGAAAAAGTATGACGACCATTCAGGCTTCAACCCAACAGATTCAAACCAGCGGCGCGAGCGGAACTTCGAGCAGTAACGATATCTCTGCGCAAATCACCCGCATTCTCGACAAGATCAAAAAACTGACCCAGCAGTTAAAAGAGCTGTCGAACAGCCCCATCAGCACCGACGAGAAGAAAAAGCAGCAGGAACTTATTCAGACCCAGCTCAAAGTGCTGCAGGCTCAGCTCGCGGCGCTGCAGCGCCAGCAGGCCGAAGAGGCCCAGAAGAAGCAGGAACAAAAACTGGGCAAAGTGGAAGGCGTGAATAGCCCGTCAGACAATAATCAGATTGATATCTACATCTGATCTTCTGATGCGTTAAACAGTGGGTCGCGTATGCGGGCTTCGGTTAATCGTTGTGCCTGGATACGCACCACTTCCCAGATAGCCTGCGCCGCCCCCGAGAGTGAACGATTTTTTCGCCGCACCAGCATCAGCTTTCGCTCGACAACGGGCGTTAATCGCCTGACGGCCAGTCTGCTTCCCTGCGGCAGGGGGAGCGCCAGGGCGGGCAATACGCTGATGCCAATGCCGGCTTCCACCATGGGAAACAGCGTCGCCGGGTGACCAATCTCCTGCACGATTGTTGCCTTTACGCCCTGATTCACCAGCGCGGAATCAATCAACGGACGGCTGCCCGAGGCATAATCCTGTAATACCAGATTCGCGCGCTGCAGGGACTGCCAGCTGACCTCCGGCAACGAGGCCAGCGGATCGTCGTCACGGCAGAGCAGCAAAAAAGGCTCAGAGAGTACGCTTTCGCACGCCAGATCGCTTGCCTGACCGGGATCGATAACAATACCAAAATCGACATCCCCCTGGCGGATGCTTTCCAGCACCCACTGTTGCGGCCTGTCATGCAGCACAAAATCAATGTCCGGGTAGCGATGGCTTCCCTCGGCAATACACTGAGGTATAAGGTGTGCGGATATCGTCTGGCTGGCCGCGACCCGCACGGTACCCGAAAGCTGCTGGCCCAGCCTCCCCACGTCTCTGAGCGTGCTGTTGAGCTCATCCAGCAACCGTTCAAGGCGCAGAGCGAGCTGCTGCCCCGCTTCGGTCAGCACCACTTCACGCGTGGTTCGGTCAAGTAACCGGACGCCAGTCTGATTTTCCAGCTCTTTCACGCTGTGGCTAACCGCCGACTGGCTCAGGCCAATCATCTCCCCTGCCCGGCTAAAGCTACGAGCCTGCGCCACGGTGACAAAAACACGAAGCTGACGGAGTGAATAATTCATCTTTTTAATTCATGAATGGATGCAATAAATCAATTTTATTTCTCAAATGAAAAAAAGCACAATAGCGTCATCTGTTTTCAGGAGTCATTATGAAACTATTTCGTATTGTTGATCCGTTTACGCTCACCCTGGTAGTTACCGTTTTACTGGCCTCTTTCTTCCCCGCTCGCGGCGGTTTCGTTCCGTTTTTTGAAGGGCTGACGACGGCCGCCATCGCGCTACTGTTCTTTATGCACGGCGCAAAGCTCTCCCGCGAAGCCATTATCGCGGGCGGTAGCCACTGGCGACTACACCTGTGGGTGATGTGCAGCACGTTCATTCTGTTTCCGATCCTCGGGGTGCTGTTTGCCTGGTGGGCGCCGGTTAACGTCGACCCGGCGCTTTACACCGGTTTCCTGTATCTCTGTATTCTTCCGGCCACGGTGCAGTCCGCCATTGCCTTTACCTCTCTCGCGGGAGGGAACGTGGCGGCCGCGGTCTGCTCGGCATCGGCATCCAGCCTGTTAGGGATTTTCGTTTCGCCGCTGCTGGTAGGCCTGCTGATGAACATGCACGGTGCGGAAGGTAACCTTGAGCAGGTCGGCAAAATCTGTCTGCAGCTGCTGCTGCCGTTTGTGCTGGGGCATCTTTCCCGACCGTGGACCGGCGCGTTTGTGGCGAAGCATAAAAAATGGATTTCAAAAACCGACCAGACCTCGATTCTGCTGGTGGTTTACTCCGCCTTCAGCGAAGCGGTCGTAAACGGGATCTGGCACAAGGTGGGGGCAGGCTCGCTGCTGTTTATCGTGGTGGTCAGCATCGTCCTGCTGGCGATTGTTATTGCCGTTAACGTCTTTGTGGCACGCAAATGCGGCTTCAACAAAGCGGATGAAATTACGATCGTATTCTGCGGTTCGAAAAAGAGCCTGGCGAACGGCATCCCGATGGCCAACATTCTGTTCCCGACCTCGGTGATTGGGATGATGGTGCTGCCGCTGATGATTTTCCACCAGATCCAACTGATGGTCTGCGCGGTGCTGGCGCGTCGCTACAAGCGCCAGACCGAAAAGCTGGCGCAGGAAGAGACCCGCGCCGCGAAGGCTTAAGTTAAGGACGTTTCAGGGGCTGCACCAGCTGAGTCAGCCCCTCGGTTTTGATCAGTAACGTGATAGCCATCAGCTCGCCCAGTCGCCCTGCCGGGAATTCATCCTTACGGGCAAACCACAGCAGATACTCCTCCGGCAAATCAATCAGCCTGCGGCCCTTGTATTTACCGAACGGCATCTCGGTATTGGCGATCTCAACGAGCTGCTCTTTCTCCACGTTACTCTCCTAACAGACGCATCATTTCCACTTCGTCGATAACCTCAATGCCGAGCTCCTGGGCTTTCGCCAGCTTCGAACCCGCCGCTTCACCGGCGATCACCAGGTCAGTTTTCTTCGACACGCTGCCCGCCACTTTCGCCCCCAGCGCCACCAGACGTGCTTTGGCATCGTCGCGTGAAAGCTGGCTCAGGCTGCCGGTCAGCACCACCGTTTTACCGGCGAACGGGCTGTCGATCTCTTCAGCGTTAACCACCACCGGCGCGGGCCATTTAATGCCCTCTTCCAGCAGTTCGCCGATGACGTTACGGTTGCTCTCTTCGGCGAAGAAGTTAAAGACGTGCGTGGCGACGACAATACCTACGTCCGGGACTTTCTGCAGCTCCTCAATGCTCGCCTTTTCCAGCGCCTCCAGCGTACCAAAGTATGCTGCCAGACCTGCTGCGGTTGCTTCACCCACTTCACGAATGCCCAGCGCGTAGAGGAAACGGGCGAAAGTCGTCTCTTTTGCGGCTTCCAGCGCGTTAACCACATTCTGGGCAGACTTTGGTCCCATGCGGTCCAGACCGGTCAGTTTACCAGCGGTCAACCTGAAGAGGTCCGCTGGCGTGTGGACGTACTCTTTCTCAACCAGCTGATCGATAATCTTGTCGCCCATGCCGTCAACGTCCATTGCGCGACGGGAGACGAAGTGCTTCAGTGACTCTTTACGCTGCGCGCCACAGATTAAGCCACCCGTACAGCGCGCCACCGCTTCACCTTCTACGCGCTCAACGTCCGAGCCGCACACCGGACAATGGGTCGGGAAGACAACTTCGCGCGTATCGTCAGGACGCTCTGACTCAACGACGTTAACCACCTGCGGGATCACGTCCCCTGCGCGGCGAATCACCACTTTGTCACCAATGCGCAGGCCCAGGCGTTCGATTTCATCGGCGTTGTGCAGCGTGGCGTTACTCACCAGCACGCCCGCCACCTGCACTGGTTCCAGACGGGCGACCGGTGTAATAGCCCCCGTTCGACCGACCTGGAACTCCACGTCGCGAACGAAGGTCATCTGCTCCTGAGCCGGGAACTTAAACGCCACCGCCCAGCGCGGCGCGCGCGCCACAAAGCCCAGCTGCTCCTGCAGCGCCAGCGAGTTCACCTTGATGACCACGCCATCAATATCAAACCCGAGCGTCGGACGGTCCGCTTCCACCTTGTGGTAGAACGCCAGCACCGCTTCCGGCGAGTCGCAGAGCTGAACGCGGTTGCTCACCGGCAGGCCCCACGCTTTAAACTGTAGCAGGCGTCCAAGGTGCGTATCCGGCAGCTCGCCGCCCTCAAGAATACCCACACCGTAGCAGAAGAAAGTAAGCGGTCGCTTCGCGGTAATACGTGGGTCGAGCTGGCGCAGCGAGCCCGCCGCCGCATTACGCGGGTTAGCAAACACTTTCCCGCCGGTGCGACGAGCCTCTTCGTTAATTTTCTCGAAGCCCGCCTGCGGCAGGAACACTTCGCCGCGCACTTCCAGACGTGCAGGAATGTTGTCACCCTGCAGCCTCAGAGGGATCGCGCGGATGGTACGCACGTTGGTGGTGATGTCTTCGCCCGTCGTGCCGTCGCCACGCGTCGCGGCACGCACCAGCACGCCGTTTTCATAGAGAAGACTGACCGCCAGGCCATCCAGCTTCAGCTCGCAGCACCAGGTGAGAGAGTCGCTGCTTTTCAGGCGATCCTGCACGCGCTTGTTAAACGCGAGGAAGCTCTCTTCATCGAAGACGTTATCCAGCGACAGCATCGGCACTTCATGACGCACCTGGCTGAAAGCGCCCAGCGGCTCAGCGCCGACGCGCTGGGTGGGGGAATCCGGCGTGATGAGTTCAGGATGCTGCGCCTCTAGTTCGCGCAGCTCGCGCATAAGGCGGTCATACTCCGCATCCGGCACTTCCGGCGCGTCCATAACATGATAGAGGTATTCATGATGGCGAAGCGTGGTTCGCAGTTCAGTGAGTTGTTGTTCGATTGAGTCCATATCGCACCATCAATGAGAAAAAACCCCCGACATGCGGGGGTTGAGGAGGAGTTGAAGTCAACGCGGCGATTACGCGTTAGCTTCCTTAACTTCGCGGATGCGGTCCTGATACTCGCGCAATTTCTGCGGGGTCATCATTCGACGCTGATCGTCGAGCACCACGCCACCGACTTCGTCAGCGATGTGCTGAGCGGACTGCAGCATCAGCTTAAAGTTTTGCAGTTCATCACCGTAGGACGGCACCTGCATAAAGATAGTGACGCCCGGGGTAACGAAATCACCGGTCATTTCCGGATCGAAGGTGCCAGGGTTAACCATGTTGGCCAGGCTGAACAGCGCCGGACCGCTACCGTCAGGGCTCAGGTGGCGATGGAAAATATTCATATCGCCAAACTTGAAGCCTGCCTGTTGAATACTGTTAAGCAGCACATCGCCATTGAGATGGCTACCGTGATGCGCGGCCACGTTCATGATGATCACCGCTTCTTTACGCTGCGGTTTTTCAACAACCGGCTCTGGCTCTGCAACGGGCTCAGGCTCAACGTGCGGGGCCGGAGCAGGCTGAGGCGCAGGCTGTAAGTGAACAGGCTGCTGCGGTTGTTGTACTGGCTGAGCAGGTTGTTGCTGCACGGGCTGCTGAACCGGTTGCTGAACCGGTTGTGGCGCAGCAGGCTGCTGATAGACAGGCTGTTGCGGCGGCTGGCGCACCGGTTCTTCCACAGGCTGCGGCGCTGGCTGGCGCGGCTGTGCAGAAGCATACGGCGGTTGATACTGGTGCTGCGAAGGACGAGGCGCTTCATGCTCCCCATGGCCAGCGCCGGGCGCAGTATTGACCCGATGAACACGAACTTCACCCACGCCGTCGTCATCGCTGCCGTCGATGTCATCTTCACTGTCATCGTCGTCACGACTGGACTTCATGCGCTTCAGTGGGCGATCGCGAAACATCGAGGAACGCTCTTTACGGCTGGTCCAGAAACCATGTACCAGTAAAGCGATTATGGCGATCGCGCCAACAATGATTAATATCAGACGCAAATCCTGCATCATTATATTCTCTGTTGTTCTAACACCTTGCCACCACGGCAAACATTTACTCACTAAGAGTATTTGCCGTTTACGTCAAGTGCAAGTGTGTGCAGAGCATTCACAGCATAAAGATGAAGGAAATCGTGCTTTTTGCTGGTTTTTCGAACATTTCCGAACTGGTCATTGCTCCGTAAGTGGATAATATAGGCGGGCAATTCCACTGGTTGTGTAAAAAGGAGTACAGCCTGGCTATGGTTTCAACATCTTCTTCCCCCCCTCGCAGCGGCGTCTGGTATTTTTCTCAGGGCTGGAAACTGGTCTCCCTGCCGGGGATTCGACGCTTCGTCATTCTGCCGCTGTTGATCAACATTATTCTTATGGGCGGCGCGTTCTGGTGGCTGTTTACAAAACTGGAGAGCTGGATCCCGTCGCTGATGAGTTACGTGCCGGACTGGCTGCAGTGGCTTAACTACCTGCTCTGGCCGGTGGCGGTGATCTCCGTGCTGCTGGTGTTTGGCTACTTCTTCTCGACAATTGCAAACTGGATAGCCGCACCGTTTAACGGTCTGCTGGCGGAACAGCTGGAAGCGCGGCTTACCGGTGCGACGCCGCCGGACACAGGGATATGGGGGATCATGAAAGACCTCCCTCGCATTATGAAGCGCGAATGGCAGAAGTTTGCCTGGTACCTGCCCCGCGCGCTCGTGCTGCTTATCCTCTATTTTGTGCCAGGCATTGGCCAGACCGTGGCACCGGTGCTGTGGTTCCTGTTCAGCGCCTGGATGCTGGCCATTCAGTACTGCGACTATCCTTTCGATAACCACAAGGTACCGTTTAAAGAGATGCGCACCGCCCTGCGCAGCCAGAAGGTCGCCAATATGCAGTTTGGCGCACTGACCAGCCTGTTCACCATGATTCCCTTCCTTAATCTGTTCATTATGCCCGTCGCCGTTTGCGGCGCGACGGCGATGTGGGTCGACTGCTACCGTGCTAAGCACGCGTTATGGAAATAATGCAAAAATGTGTAAAGCAGGGGTGGCTTATGCCGCCCCTTATTCCATACTGATCCCCATTATTTCCTTGCAGTATATAGATATGCGAATTCCTTACTTCCCCCTACCCGCTCAACAGGTATGCTGGGTCGGTATCCCAATTTCATACAGTTAAGGACAGGCCATGAGTAAGATTTATGAAGACAACTCGCTGACTATCGGTCATACGCCCCTGGTTCGACTGAACCGTATCGGTAATGGACGCATCCTGGCGAAGGTCGAATCACGTAACCCGAGCTTCAGCGTTAAATGCCGTATCGGTGCAAACATGATTTGGGATGCTGAAAAACGTGGCGTACTGAAGCCTGGCGTTGAGCTGGTGGAACCAACCAGCGGTAACACCGGTATTGCTCTGGCCTATGTTGCTGCTGCGCGCGGCTACAAGCTGACGCTGACTATGCCAGAAACGATGAGCATCGAGCGTCGTAAGCTGCTTAAAGCGCTTGGCGCGAACCTGGTTCTGACCGAAGGCGCGAAGGGCATGAAGGGCGCCATTCAGAAAGCCGAAGAGATTGTAGCCAGCGATCCGGCGAAATATCTGCTGCTGCAGCAGTTCAGCAACCCGGCAAACCCGGAAATTCACGAGAAGACCACCGGTCCGGAAATCTGGGAAGATACCGACGGCCAGGTTGACGTCTTTATCTCCGGCGTGGGTACCGGCGGTACGCTGACCGGCGTGTCACGCTATATTAAAGGCACAAAGGGTAAAAAAGACCTGATCACCGTTGCCGTTGAGCCGACTGACTCACCGGTTATCACCCAGGCCCTGGCCGGTGAAGAGCTCAAACCAGGCCCGCATAAAATCCAGGGTATTGGCGCAGGCTTCATTCCGGGCAACCTGGATCTGAAGCTGATCGATAAAGTGGTCACCATCACTAACGAAGAGGCCATCTCTACCGCGCGTCGCCTGATGGATGAAGAAGGCATTCTGGCGGGTATCTCTTCCGGTGCGGCCGTTGCGGCAGCGCTCAAGCTGCAGGAAGACGAAGCCTTTACCAATAAGAATATTGTGGTTATCCTTCCGTCCTCGGGTGAGCGTTACTTGAGCACCGCACTGTTTGCCGATCTGTTTACCGAAAAAGAGCTGCAACAGTAGTGCCAGCATGTTAATAACGCGTAAAAAAGCACCTTTTCAGGTGCTTTTTTGTGGCCTGCTTCAAACTTTTACCCCTCCTGGCATTGCTTCACCCCGTTGGGTCTGGTATTTAAACCAGCAATTATTTTGATGCGTGAAATTAATCGGTGAATGAAATAGCCTTGCTGAATCGATTTTATGATTTGGTTCAAGTCTTGCTTTCGCTGCATAATGTTTAATGACGATCGAAACGTCAGCGCTAACAATACAGGCTAAAGTTCAGTCGCCAGGCTAGACTTTAGTTCCACAACACTAAACCTATAAGTTGGGGAAATACAATGTTCCAGCAAGAAGTTACCATTACCGCTCCGAACGGTCTGCACACCCGCCCTGCTGCTCAGTTTGTTAAAGAAGCAAAAGGCTTTTCTTCTGAAATCACTGTGACTTCCAACGGCAAAAGCGCGAGCGCAAAAAGCCTGTTCAAACTGCAGACTCTGGGCCTGACTCAGGGCACCGTTGTCACCATCTCTGCGGAAGGTGAAGACGAGCAGAAAGCAGTTGAGCATCTGGTAAAACTGATGGCTGAGCTCGAGTAAGTTTCCGGGTTCTTTTAAATATCAGTCACAAGTAAGGTAGGGTTATGATTTCAGGCATTTTAGCATCCCCGGGTATCGCTTTCGGCAAAGCACTGCTGCTGAAAGAAGACGAGATCGTCATCGACCGGAAAAAAATTTCTGCCGACAAGGTTGATCAGGAAGTTGAACGTTTTCTGAGCGGTCGTGCCAAGGCATCTGCGCAACTGGAAGCAATCAAAACTAAAGCTGGCGAAACTTTCGGTGAAGAAAAAGAAGCCATCTTCGAAGGGCACATCATGCTGCTCGAAGATGAGGAGCTGGAGCAGGAAATCATAGCCCTGATTAAAGATAAAGGCATGACGGCCGACGCGGCTGCGCATGAAGTTATCGAAGGTCAGGCAACTGCCCTGGAAGAACTGGATGATGAATACCTGAAAGAGCGTGCGGCTGACGTACGTGACATCGGTAAGCGCCTGCTGCGCAACATCCTGGGTCTGGCCATTATCGACCTGAGCGCAATTCAGGATGAAGTGATCCTGGTTGCCGCGGACCTCACCCCGTCTGAAACCGCACAGCTGAACCTGAAAAAGGTCCTCGGTTTCATCACCGACGCGGGTGGCCGTACCTCCCACACCTCTATCATGGCGCGCTCTCTGGAACTGCCTGCCATCGTGGGTACCGGTAGCGTCACCTCTCAGGTGAAAAACGGCGACTATCTGATTCTGGATGCCGTAAACAATCTGGTTTACGTCAACCCAACTAATGAAGAGATCGATAAACTGCGCGCGGTTCAGGAGCAGGTTGCGACTGAAAAAGCGGAACTCGCTAAGCTGAAAGACCTGCCAGCTATCACCCTGGACGGCCATCAGGTTGAAGTGTGCGCAAACATCGGTACCGTCCGCGACGTTGATGGCGCTGAGCGCAACGGTGCGGAAGGCGTAGGTCTCTATCGTACAGAATTCCTGTTCATGGACCGCGACGCGCTGCCAACGGAAGAAGAGCAGTTTGCTGCCTATAAAGCCGTGGCTGAAGCGTGTGGCTCTCAGGCGGTTATCGTCCGTACTATGGACATTGGTGGCGACAAAGAGCTGCCGTACATGAACTTCCCGAAAGAAGAGAACCCGTTCCTGGGCTGGCGTGCGATTCGTATCGCGATGGATCGTAAAGAGATCCTGCGTGACCAGGTTCGCGCGATCCTGCGTGCCTCTGCTTTCGGTAAACTGCGCATCATGTTCCCGATGATCATCTCTGTTGAAGAAGTGCGTGCACTGAAGAAAGAGATCGAAATTTACAAGCAGGAACTGCGCGACGAAGGTAAAGCGTTTGACGAGTCAATCGAGATCGGCGTAATGGTGGAAACACCTGCGGCGGCGACTATTGCGCGTCATTTAGCCAAAGAAGTTGATTTCTTTAGTATCGGCACCAATGATTTAACGCAGTACACCCTGGCAGTTGACCGTGGTAATGATATGATTTCACATCTCTACCAGCCAATGTCACCGTCCGTACTGAACTTGATCAAGCAAGTTATTGATGCTTCTCATGCAGAAGGTAAATGGACTGGCATGTGTGGTGAGCTTGCAGGCGACGAACGTGCTACACTTCTGTTGCTGGGTATGGGTCTGGACGAATTCTCTATGAGCGCCATTTCCATCCCGCGCATTAAGAAGATTATCCGTAACACGAACTTCGAAGATGCGAAGGTGTTAGCAGAGCAGGCTCTTGCTCAACCGACAACGGACGAGTTAATGACGCTGGTTAACAAGTTCATTGAAGAAAAAACAATCTGCTAATCCACGAGATGCGGCCCAAATTACTGCTTAGGAGAAGATCATGGGTTTGTTCGATAAACTGAAATCTCTGGTTTCTGATGATAAGAAAGACTCCGGAACTATTGAGATTGTTGCTCCGCTCTCCGGCGAGATCGTCAACATCGAAGACGTGCCGGATGTAGTGTTTGCTGAGAAAATCGTTGGTGATGGCATTGCTATCAAACCAACTGGCAACAAAATGGTTGCTCCAGTTGACGGCACCATCGGTAAAATTTTTGAAACCAACCATGCGTTCTCTATCGAATCTGATAGCGGTATAGAACTGTTCGTTCACTTCGGTATCGACACCGTTGAACTGAAAGGCGAAGGCTTCAAACGTATCGCGGAAGAAGGCCAGCGTGTTAAAGTTGGCGACCCGGTGATTGAATTCGATCTGCCACTGCTGGAAGAAAAAGCCAAGTCTACCCTGACGCCGGTAGTTATCTCCAACATGGACGAAATCAAAGAACTGATCAAACTGTCTGGCAGCGTCACCGTGGGTGAAACCCCGGTTATCCGCATCAAGAAGTAATTCTTGCCCGCACAGAAAAATGGCGCCTTCGGGCGCCATTTTTGTTTATGCCGGGAGGATAAGCTCGTCGTAGCCTTTCGACTGGGTATAGAGCATCACGTCCGTCACCCGATCGCCGGCCATGCGAATGGCATCTGCAACGGTTTTCCCCTCTACAATTCCGCTCACCAGCTCTGAACAGAACAGGTCGCCCGTCCCTTTCAGATCGGTTTCTACGCGCGGGTGCGCGCTGACGGTCACGCCATCGCGGGTGACCAGCACCACGTGGATGTTTTGCGGGTCGTCAGCGACCGGCGCGCTGGTAATCGCCACCCATTTCAGGCTGTCAGAGAGCAGTCCCTGTGCCGCCGCGATGGCGCTTTCCGGCGTGCGGCACGGTTTGCCGCTTAACACTTCCAGCTCGTAGACGTTTGGCGTAATCCCCTGCGCCAGCGGCAGCAGGTGCTCCCGATACGCCTGCGGGATATCCGGCTTCACGTACATCCCGCTGTCGATATCGCCAATAACCGGGTCGACCAGCACCAGCAGATCAGGATGCTGAGCTTTGACCGCCTTCAGCCACTGCGCCAGCAGGACGATCTGGCTGGCATTTCCCATATAGCCGGTGGTAACCGCCTTAAGCTCGCGCAGGATCTCGCGCTCTTCCAGCGCTTTCAGGTAGCCGCTGAACCACTCATCGGGGATCACGCCACCATAGAAGGTGTCATAGTGTGGCGTGTTGCTGAACAGTACCGTTGGCACGGCGGTGACGTTCAGCCTGTGGGTTCGAATATTCGGCACCGCAATGCTGTTACCCACGCTGCCGTAAACCACCTGCGACTGTACCGCGACAATATCAGTTTGCTGCGCCCGGGTATTATCCCGGAATAGAATCATCTCCATGACGCTTAAATCCCCGCCCCCTGCGAATAACTCTCTTCACCAAAGACGCCGGTAGACAGATAGCGATCGCCTCGATCGCAAATAATCGCCACCACCACAGCGCCCGGGTTTGCCTGCGCTACCCGAATCGCGCCCGCTACCGCGCCGCCCGAGCTGACGCCGCAGAAGATACCTTCGCGCACGGCCAGCTCACGCATGGTATTTTCCGCCTCGCGCTGGTGAAGATCCAGCACCTGGTCCACAAGCTGCGCATTAAAGATGCCGGGCATATACTCCGCCGGCCAGCGGCGAATGCCCGGAATGCTGCTCCCCTCTTCCGGCTGCAGGCCCACAATGGTGACGGCTTTGTCCTGCTCGCGCAGAAAACGCGATACGCCGGTAATGGTGCCGGTGGTGCCCATGCTGGAGACAAAATGGGTGATTCGCCCGTCGGTTTGCTGCCAGATTTCCGGGCCGGTGGTGGTGTAGTGCGCGTACGGGTTGTCCGGGTTATTAAACTGATCGAGCAGTTTACCTTCGCCGCGCTCGGCCATTTCTAACGCCAGGTCGCGCGCGCCTTCCATCCCCTGCTCTTTGGTCACCAGAATCAGCTCGGCCCCGTAGGCACGCATCGCGGCGCGGCGCTCCTGGCTCATGTTGTCAGGCATCAGCAGCTTCATGCGGTAGCCTTTCAGCGCCGCAATCATCGCCAGGGCGATACCGGTGTTACCGCTGGTGGCTTCAATCAGTACGTCGCCCGGCTTAATCTCGCCGCGCTTTTCAGCCTGGACAATCATCGACAGCGCGGCACGATCTTTTACCGACCCCGCCGGGTTATTGCCTTCGAGTTTGACCCAGATTTCGCTGCCGTTAGCCGGCCCCATGCGCTGAAGTTTGACCAGAGGGGTGTTGCCGATGGTGTGTTCGAGTGTATTCACGTTTTTTACTCAATAAAAAAGCCGGGTGGCGTTTCGCTTACCCGGCCTACAAGACGCAGTGATAACTGTAGGCCCGGTAAGCGCAGCGCCACCGGGCGATAAACATCCTAATAACCTATCAGGCTGACTCCGCCAGAGCAATATCCTCGCGCGTCTCGATGCGCTCCTTCCCGTGATAAATCCGGGCATGCTGCAGCCCGACAAACAGGCGCTCCCCCCGGTGCGGCGGGACATCGTCGCGCATGACCACGGTCAGCGGCTCGGTATACCAGCCCAGCGGCTGTACCACCAGTTGGGTGTAGTGACCTTTAGGGCTCGCTTCCAGCACCTGCACCGGCAGCGGTGAATCCAGGCTGGTTCGGCGGCTCACGTCCACTTCCCACGGACGCAGGAACAGATCGACCGGGCCCTGGTGCGCGGAGGTATAGCCCAGCGGCCAGCGGTGCGCGCCCACGTGGAACTGACCGCCGCGAATAGTGCCCTGCAGACGGTTCACCTCGCCCATAAACTCCAGCACGAAGCGGGTCGCCGGTTCACGCCAGAGCTGCTCCGGTTCGTCAACCTGCTCAATGTTGCCCTGGCTCATGACCACCACGCGATCCGCAACTTCCATCGCCTCTTCCTGATCGTGGGTCACGAAGACGCTGGTGAATTTCAGCTCTTCATGGAGCTGACGCAGCCAGCGGCGCAGCTCTTTACGCACCTGCGCATCCAGCGCGCCGAAGGGCTCATCCAGCAGCAGAATTTGCGGTTCAACGGCCAGCGCGCGAGCCAGCGCCACGCGCTGTTTCTGCCCGCCGGACAGCTGGGCCGGGAAACGATCCGCCAGGTGAGCCAGCTGCACCATCTCCAGCAGTTTGGTCACCTTCGCCTTAATGGTTGCCGCATCCGGGCGCTCGCGACGCGGCAGCACGGTAAGCCCAAACGCGATGTTGTCAAACACGGTCATGTGGCGGAACAGCGCGTAATGCTGGAACACAAAACCCACTTTACGATCGCGGGCGTGCAGGCGGCTCACGTCGGTACCGTGGAAGCGGATGTGCCCGCTGGTCTGATGCTCAAGCCCGGCGATAATGCGCAGCAGCGTGGTTTTGCCCGAGCCGGACGGCCCCAGCAGCGCCACCATTTGTCCGGAAGGGATATCCAGCGAGATATCATTCAGCACCTGGGTGCGACCAAAAGACTTCTTAATATTGGCAATCTCAATGCTCATGATTTCCCTCCTGATGCTGACGTTTTTCCTGATTTTCTAAACGCCACTGCACCACACTCTTCAAAAACAGGGTCAAAATGGCCATCAGCGTCAATAACGCTGCGGCAGTAAACGAGCCGATGGTGTTGTAGTCCTGCTGCAGCAGTTCAATCTGCAGCGGCAGCGACAGGGTTTCACCCCGGATAGAGCCGGAAACAACGGAAACGGCACCGAACTCGCCAATCGCGCGGGCGTTGGTCAGCACCACGCCGTAAAGCAACGCCCAGCGGATGTTCGGCAGCGTCACGCGGCGGAACATTTGCCAGCCCGAAGCCCCCAGCAGCACCGCCGCTTCGTCTTCGTTGCTCCCCTGGCTTAACATCACCGGCACCAGCTCGCGCACCACAAACGGGCAGGTCACGAAGATGGTGACCAGCACCATGCCCGGCCAGGCGAACATGATCTGCAGGTTATGCGCATCCAGCCAGCCGCCCAGTGGGCCGTTGGAGCCGTAAAAGAGCAGGTACACCAGGCCCGCCACCACCGGCGACACGGCAAACGGAATATCCAGCAGGGTCAGCAGCAGCTGACGTCCGGGGAAGTTAAAGCGCGTCACCAGCCACGCCAGCAGGGTCCCGAACACCAGGTTCACCGGGACGGTGATCAGGGCAATCAGCACGGTGAGCCAGATGGCATGGAGCATATCCGGGTTCGCCAGGTTTTCCAGCGCGGGCATCAGACCCTTGCTGAACGCCTGAACGAAAATATAAATCGTCGGCACGACGAGAATGAGGGCGGAAACCAGCACGCCCGCCCCAATCAGAAACCATTTACCCCAGTTGATGCGGGGCGCATCGTATCGCTTCAATTGCGTAACTTCCGCCATCAGTGACCTACCACACGTCGACCAAAGCGACTTTGCAGAGTGTTAATCGAGTACAGCAGCAGCAGCGAGGCGGCGAGGATCACCGAAGCAATCGCGCTCGCCGCCGGATAATCAAACTCCTGCAGGCGGATGAAAATCATCAGCGAGGTCACTTCCGTTTTCCAGGCGATGTTCCCGGCGATAAAAATCACCGCGCCGAACTCACCGAGGCTGCGGGTAAACGACAGCGCGACACCAGCCATCAGCGCTGGAGAGAGCTCCGGCAAAACTACCTTGCGGAAGCTCTGCCAGCGCGTGGCGCCCAGCGTTTCCGCCGCTTCTTCGTATTCCGGACCCAACTCTTCCAGCACCGGCTGCACGGTACGTACCACAAACGGGATGCTGGTGAAGGCCATCGCCACCGCGATACCGAGCCAGGTGTAGGTTACTTTGATATCAAATTTCGCCAGCCACTCGCCGTACAGCCCGTTTACAGAGAAGAGCGACGCGAGGGTCAAACCCGCCACCGCCGTCGGCAGCGCAAACGGCAGATCCATCAGGGCGTCAAGCAGCGTGCGGCCCGGGAAGCGATAGCGGGTCAGGATCCACGCCATCAGCAGGCCAAACACGCCGTTAAAAATGGAGGCGACAAACGCCGACAGCAGCGTCACCTTATAGGCCGCCACCACCTGCGGGTTGGTGACCACGTCCCAGTACTGCGCCCAGCTCATCTGAGCAAGCTGCATCACCAGCGCGCTGAGCGGCAACAGCAGGATCAGGCAGACGAACAGCAGGCTGGTCCCGAGGCTTAAGGTAAAGCCCGGCAGGACGCGTTTTGTCGAGACAGCAAACATTACTTATGCCCCGCCGCCAGCAGTTTGTCTAACTCACCGCCGCTGGCAAAATGCGTTTTCATCACATCAGGCCAGGAGCCAAAATGGTCTTCCACGCGGAACAGCGCGGTCTGCGGGAATTTATCTTTCAGCTTGTTCATCACGTCCGGGTTGTTCACGCGGTAGTAGTAATCGGTAATGATGGTCTGCGCCTGAGGGCTGTAGAGGTAGTTGAGATAGGCTTTTGCCGCTTTCTCGGTACCGTTCGCCTGCACGTTTTTATCCACCCATGCGACCGGGAACTCGGCCAGAATGTTGGTTTTCGGGATAACCACCTCAAAGCCCTGCGCTTCATACTGCTTGCGGATGTTATTCACTTCCGATTCAAAGCTGATCAGAACATCGCCGAGACCTCGCTCCGCGAAGGTCGTTGTCGCCCCGCGGCCGCCGGTATCAAATACTTCGACGTTTTTCAGGAACTGGGTCATGAACTGCTCGGTTTTGGCTTTATCGTTACCGTCAGCCTTGTCCGCCGCGCCCCACGCGGCTAAATAGGTATAACGCGCGTTACCGGAGGTTTTTGGGTTCGGGAAAATCAGCTTCACGTCGGAACGCACCAGGTCGCTCCAGTCGTGGATATTCTTAGGGTTGCCCTTACGCACCAGGAAGCCCATGGTGGAATAAAACGGGGAGCTATTGTTCGGCAGTCGGCTCTGCCAGTCCGCCGGGATGAGCTTGCCTTTGTCGTGCAGGATCTGCACGTCAGTCACCTGGTTGTAGGTCACGACGTCCGCTTTCAGTCCCTGAAGAATGGCCAGCGCCTGCTTGGACGACCCGGCGTGGGACTGCTTGATGGTGAGCTTATCGCCGTTATTGTCTTTCGCCCACAGCTGTTCGAACGGGGGATTAAGGGCGGCAAACAGCTCGCGGGAGACGTCATACGAACTGTTCAACAGTTCAGTCGCCTGCGCCTGTGCCACCAGCAGTAAACCTGCCAGCGCCAGAGTTCCTTTTTTCAGTACAGTAACGGCCATTGCGCACCCTTATAAATGTGATGACTATCTTATAGTCATAATATTTATAACGGGGATGAAAGGAGTAACGGTTTTATATACCGTTTGGTGATTTAGAAGCAGAAAAGGGAATAAGGGTGAGGCCTGGTGCCCTCACCCCTGCCCTCTCCCGCAGGGAGAGGGAGAAATGCCATTACAGCGCTAGCAAACGCTCAACGGACGGCGCAAAGTAGTAGCCGCCGGTCACCGGTTTGGTGAAGCGCAGCATGGCGTCGCGCTTGCCGTCGGTATCGCCGAACATGCTCAGCAGCTGCTGCTCGATGTTATACAGGCGCGCGCAGTAGGCGCAGAAGTAAAGGCCGTGCGTTCCGCTTGCCGTACCGTACGGCAGGCTCTGGCGGACAATCTTCAGCCCTTTGCCGTCTTCTTTGAGGTCAACGCGGGTCAGGTGCGAGGTAACGGGACGGTCGTCGCCGTCGATCTCTTCGTTAGCCTCTTTCGTACGGCCAATCATCATCTCCTGGTCGTGCACGCTCATGCGGTTAAGCTGCTTGAGGTTGTGCTCCCAGCGCTGCACGAACACGTAGCTGCCGCCCGCGTCCACGCCATCTTTGATTACCGCGACTTCACGACGCGTCTCTTCCCCTGCCGGGTTTTCGGTTCCGTCGACAAAGCCGCTCAGATCGCGCTCTTCGACCCAGCGGAAGCCGTGAACCTCTTCCTGCACATCAATGCTGTCGCCAAAAGCCGCTACCGCCGCCTGGGCAACGGAAAAGTTCACGTCGTGACGCAGGGAGAGAATGTGGATCAGCACGTCGTATTGGGTTGCCGGAGCCAGACCTTTGCCGTATGGGATGAAGTCCTTCAGCTCTTCTGCCCCTTCGCCACCGCTCAGCTGACGCCAGACGTTATTGCCAAAGGCGACAACGGCGCCGAGGTGTGCTTCCGGGAATTTGGCTTGGAAGGTCGCCAGTTTATCAATAAACGCTTTGCTGGCCGCACGTAGGGCATCCACGTCCCCTTTAACATTGGCTTCAATCCAAATCGCCGCGCGGCAATGTTCTGGCAAAATGCCACTCTGAACCTGAGACATCGCTCCTCCTGAAATAAAGATGCCACGTCAGCGTGGCATTGATGGCGGGTATTATACCCGGATTTCAGCGAGGCGGTTTGCTCAGGCGCAAATTACTGCTTCCAGAGTATTTTGCTCACTTTCCAGCTCTTAAGCGTGTCGTCAGACGGCATCAGTCCTTCCGGGCCGCTCCAGGTGCCGGTGAAGACATAGCTGATGTGCTGGCTGCCTTCAGCCTTACATTCCACCGCAACCTTGTCGTCAGACGGCACGCTGGCGCAGTTGCCAAAGGCCTGCTTATAAAGATCGCTAAACGGGGTCCCCACCTTCACACCGCTCGCCGTCGGAATATCGTCATCCATCACCGCAATTCGGTTGACCGTGCCTTTGTCACCGTTGATCACCAGCGCCAGCTTGTCGCCCTTCAGCGCCTCGTAGTAGCGAACAATATTGCCATTCTCCGTTTTCATGCCGCTGCGCAGGCGGTAATCACTGCTGAGCGCATCCTGGATAGCATTCTGATCCAGCGCCGTCGCGGCGGTAATTTTCCCCACGCCCTGCTCGGTTACTTCCGTTGATGAGCCAAACCAGTTCCACGGATACGCAGCGGACCAGTTAATGGAGGAGAGCGTCGAACAGCCGGTCAATGCCAGCGGGAGAGCGCATAAGAGTAAACGCAGCGATTTCATTGAAACGTCCTTACTTGTTAAATCAACGCTTGTTGGAGTGCGACATCGGCAAAAAGTGCCGGATTAATCATCCTGAGGCGCAAAACAGGCGCGAAGACGCGGGTTGGTCATCAGCCACAGCAGCGCCACAATATCAGCAACCACCAGCGCAACGCCGGAGCCCGTCAGCGGTTCACCGTACCACCAGAGAACCGGCTGCCATAAGAGCAGCGCAGTCTGGGCAAGGATTAGCAGCCAGCGAAGCGTGCGCCAAAAACGAGGGATCAGGTGCCGTCGTCCGCTACACAAAAAAGCCACCACCGCCGGTACGCCCGGCAGTAAGCCGAGCCAGAAAGCATCGTGATCGGGATAAAAAAGATTCAGCAGCGTATCGCCCTGCCCGCGCGACGCGGCGGCCATCACAAACAGCACCCAGGTACGGGCCTGGAGCAGCAGAACGCACCAGAATAAAAAGGGCAGCCTGACGCGGCCCTGCGCGTCATAGTCTGCCGGATGAATCTCAGTACTCTTCATCTTCGATCAGACGCTTTCCCAGATTCAGCACGTCAGAATGCTCGTAGCCCAGACGCTCATACATGCCCAGCACCACATCGTTATCTTCCCGAACCATAATCTGGATTTTCGGGCAGCCGCGGGCGATCAGCTTCTTCTCGAGCCGGTTAAGCAGCGCATTGGCAATGCCGCGACCACGGTATTCCGGATGGACGCCCAGATAATAGGCCGAGCCGCGGTGGCCGTCGTAACCGCCCATTACCGTCCCCACAACCTCACCGTTGACTTCCGCGACCAGGAACAGACTGACGTCGTGATTCACCTTACGTTCGATATCCATTTCCGGATCGTTCCACGGACGCAGCAGATCGCAGCGCTCCCAAAGGGTAATCACCTCTTCGAAATCTTCCTGGCGAAAAACGCGTATCTCCATGGTATTAACCGCCTTTTCGGGTTTAAAAACTGTGATTATGGCGCGAAGCTCGCCTTTAGCCAATAACCGGGGAAAATCTCGCCAAAATTTGGCATAATGTCACTTTGTCACGTATTGAAATGAAAAGTAAAACAATTCTCAACATGGACTGTCGTAACGGGAAACACGATACGATATAACACCAGGACCCCATTTTTTAGTATTCAGGCCGCATGAGCACATTCAAACCATTAAAAGCACTCACATCGCGTCGTCAGGTTCTCAAAGCGGGGCTGGCGGCCTTAACGTTAACGGGTATCGCAAAGCAGGCTCAGGCGAAAGACGAGAGCACGCTTAAAACCAGTAACGGACACAGCAAACCGAAAACCAAAAAGCCGGGCGCGAAGCGTCTGGTGATGCTCGACCCTGGGCACGGCGGCATTGATACCGGCGCCATCGGCAAAAACGGGTCGAAAGAAAAACACGTCGTGCTGGCGATTGCAAAAAATGTGCGGGCGATTTTACGCAGTAACGGCATTGACGCCCGTCTGACGCGCTCTGGCGATACCTTTATTCCGCTGTATGACCGCGTAGAGATCGCCCACCAGCACGGTGCGGATCTGTTTATGTCGATTCACGCGGACGGCTTTACCAACCCTTCTGCGGCAGGTGCCTCGGTGTTTGCGCTTTCCAACCGCGGCGCCAGTAGCGCCATGGCGAAATACCTCTCCGACCGCGAAAACCGGGCGGATGAAGTCGCCGGGAAAAAAGCCACCGACAAAGACCACCTGCTACAGCAGGTGCTGTTCGACCTCGTGCAGACGGATACGATCAAAAACAGCCTGACGCTTGGCTCGCACATCCTGAAGAAGATTAAGCCGGTGCATCGCCTGCACAGCAAAGGCACCGAGCAGGCGGCGTTCGTGGTCCTGAAATCACCGTCCATTCCGTCCGTGCTGGTGGAAACCTCCTTCATCACCAACCCGGAAGAGGAGCGACTCCTTGGCACCACGGCATTTCGTCAGAAGATCGCCAACGCTATCGCCTCCGGCATTATCAGTTATTTCAACTGGTTCGATAACCAAAAAGCGCACTCCAGGAAACGTTGATGAAACCCGATGCACAACTGGTCAAAACTTTCCTGCTGCAGCTGCAGGATGAGATTTGCCAGAAACTGGCCGCCGCAGACGGCGGAGAATTTCAGGAAGATACCTGGCAGCGCGAGGCCGGCGGCGGCGGGCGCAGCCGCGTGCTGCGTAACGGCGGCATTTTCGAACAGGCTGGCGTGAATTTTTCCCACGTTCACGGCGACGCCATGCCCGCATCTGCGACGGCACATCGTCCCGAACTCGCGGGCCGCAGCTTCGAAGCGATGGGCGTCTCGCTGGTGGTGCACCCGCACAATCCGTTCGTGCCAACCAGCCACGCCAACGTGCGCTTTTTCATTGCGGAAAAGCCGGGGGCCGATCCGGTCTGGTGGTTTGGCGGCGGTTTCGACATGACGCCCTACTACGGCTTCGAAGAGGATGCCGTGCACTGGCACACCACCGCGCGGGATCTTTGCCTGCCGTTTGGCGAAGACATTTACCCGAAATATAAAAAGTGGTGCGACGACTACTTTTACCTGAAGCATCGCGACGAGCAGCGCGGCATCGGCGGACTGTTCTTTGACGATCTCAACACGCCTGATTTTGATACCGCGTTCAGCTTTATGCGCGCGGTGGGTGAAGGCTATACCGACGCGTACCTGCCTATCGTCGAACGCCGTAAAGACACCAACTACGGCGTGCGCGAGCGCGAGTTCCAGCTCTACCGCCGCGGGCGCTACGTGGAGTTCAACCTGGTGTGGGATCGCGGGACGCTGTTCGGCCTGCAGACCGGCGGGCGCACGGAGTCAATTCTGATGTCGATGCCGCCGCTGGTGCGCTGGGAGTACTGCTACGAGCCAAAAGAAGGCAGCCCGGAGGCTGCCTTAAAAGAGTTTATTCAGGTTCGGGATTGGGTGTAACCCTAACCCTCTCCCTTTGGGAGAGGGTTAGGGTGAGGGTAAAAATTACAGCGGCTGCGTCTGCGCCTCAACCACCGCCAGCGCCACCATATTCACGATACGGCGCACGGAGGCTATCGGCGTTAACACGTGCACCGGCTTCGCCACGCCCATCAGCACCGGTCCTACGGTCACCCCTTCAGAGCTGGAGACGCGCAGCAGGTTATAGCTGATACGCGCCGCTTCCACGTTCGGCATAATCAGGATGTTTGCCGATCCTTTCAGCGGGCTGTCCGGCATACGTTCGTTACGGATGCTCTCCACCAGCGCGGCATCGCCGTGCATTTCCCCGTCAATCATCAGCTCCGGCGCACGCTCGCGCACCAGCGCCAGCGTCTCACGCATTTTGCACGCCGCCGCTGATTTGGACGAACCGAAGTTAGAGTGCGACAGCAGTGCCACCTTCGGCTCGATACCGAAGCGGCGCACGGTCTCGGCGGCCATCACGGTGATCTCCGCCAGCTCGTCCGGGCTCGGATCGTCGTTAACATAGGTGTCAGCGATAAAGGTGTTCCCGCTCGGCAGCAGCAGGGCGTTCATCGCCCCGGCGGTATGGACGCCGTCGCGATAGCCGAAGATCTCCTGCACCACGCTAAAGTGCTCGTGATAATCCCCGATGGTACCGCAGATCAGCGCATCCGCCTCGCCGCGATGGACCATGATCGCGCCGATCACCGTCGTGTTGCTGATGACGGCTTTCTGCGCCTGCTCCTGGGTGATCCCCCGACGCTTCATGATCGCGTAGTATTCGCTCCAGTACTCTTTGAAGCGCGGATCGGATTCGTTGTTTACGATCTCGAAGTCGACGCCCGGCTTAATCTGCAGGCCCAGCTTCTGGATACGCATTTCAATCACGCTCGGACGACCAATCAGGATCGGTTTCGCCAGGCCTAATGTGATCAGCTCCTGGGTGGCGTGCAGCACGCGCGCCTCTTCCCCTTCCGCTAGCACCACGCGCTTCGCGTCGGCGCGCGCCTGAGAGAAGATCGGCTTCATGAACAGGTTGGTTTTATAGACAAACTCGGTGAGTTTATCGACGTACGCGTCGAAGTCGTGAATCGGACGCGTCGCCACGCCGGAATCCATTGCCGCTTTGGCAACGGCTGGCGCAATTTTAACAATCAGACGCGGGTCGAACGGTTTTGGAATGATGTAGTCCGGGCCAAAGCTCAGATCCTGATCGCCATAGGCTGAGGCAACCACTTCGCTCTGCTCGGCGTGGGCCAGCTCCGCGATGGCGTGAACGGCTGCAAGCTTCATCTCTTCGTTGATCGCCGTCGCGCCGACATCCAGCGCGCCGCGGAAGATGAACGGGAAGCAGAGCACGTTGTTGACCTGGTTCGGGTAGTCCGAACGGCCGGTACAGATGATGGCGTCTTCACGCACCGCTTTCGCCAGCGGCGGCAGAATTTCCGGTTCCGGGTTGGCCAGGGCCAGGATCATTGGCGCACGCGCCATCTTCTTCACCATCTCCTGGGTCAGCACTTTCGGACCCGAGCAGCCAAGGAAGATATCCGCGCCGTCAATGACGTCCTCAAGCGTGCGCTTGCCGTCGTCTTCTACCGCATACGCCGCTTTGGTTTCCGCCATGTTCGGCTCGCGGTCTTTATAAATAACGCCCTTGGAGTCGCAGACCACAATGTTGTGTTTCTGCATACCCAGCGCCACCAACAGGTTCATACAGGCGATGGCCGCGGCGCCGGCGCCGGAGACCACCATGCGCACGTCGGAGAGGTTTTTCTCTACCACGCGCAGGCCGTTGAGAATCGCAGCGGTGCTGATAATGGCCGTACCGTGCTGGTCATCATGGAACACGGGAATATTCATACGCTCGCGCAGCTTCTGCTCGATATAGAAACATTCCGGCGCTTTGATGTCTTCCAGGTTGATCCCGCCGAAGGTAGGCTCCAGCGCGGCCACTACGTTGATGAACTTGTCAGGATCGAGTTCATCCACCTCGATATCGAACACGTCGATACCGGCGAATTTCTTGAACAGCACCCCCTTGCCTTCCATCACCGGCTTACCGGCCAGCGCGCCGATGTTGCCCAGCCCCAGCACCGCCGTGCCGTTAGAGATCACGGCGACAAGGTTGCCGCGCGCGGTGTATTTGTAGGCCGCCAGCGGGTCTTTTTCGATTTCCAGACACGGGGCAGCTACGCCCGGGGAATAGGCCAGCGCCAGATCGCGCTGAGTTGCCAGCGGCTTGGTTGGGGAGACCTGGATTTTGCCCGGGACAGGGAACTCGTGAAAATCGAGGGCACTCTGTTTCAACTGCTCATCCATCTTATTTTTCCTTTCACGTATCGGTCAAAAGGGTGACGTAAGCGATCCTGATGCACACCCTGGTGTGCCGCCTAGTATCGCCTCAGGCCGCCTCCTAAACTTTGAAGGCAGCCAAACTCTCACCATCACACATTAAAAATTGTTATCAATTTATAACAGCCATGTTACCCGTCTCAAAAGCAATGCCTCCCCCGTCTGCTATGCTTTTTTGTTAAGTCCATCATGATTTTTCCAGAAGTGTGAACTAACGCACTCATCTAACTCTTTTATTTCCAAGGAGTAATCATTTATGAACCAGCTAGACGGCATCAAACAATTCACCACGGTGGTGGCAGACAGCGGCGATATCGAGTCGATTCGCCACTATCAGCCGGAGGATGCGACCACCAACCCTTCGCTACTGCTCAAGGCTGCCGGGCTTACCCATTTTAGTCATCTGATTGATGACGCCATTGCCTACGGTAAAAAGCGCGGGAAGACGCAGGAGCAGCAGGTCGCCGAAGCCAGCGACAAGCTGGCGGTTAATTTTGGTGCGGAAATTCTTAAAAGCATCCCGGGCCGCGTCTCGACCGAAGTCGACGCCCGCCTCTCTTTCGATAAAGAAAAGAGCATTAACAAGGCGCGTCGCCTCGTGGAACTGTACGAGGAACAGGGGATAGATAAATCACGCATTCTGATCAAGCTCGCCTCCACCTGGGAAGGCATCCGCGCGGCAGAGGTACTGGAAAAAGAGGGCATCCACTGCAACCTGACGCTGCTGTTCTCCTTTGCACAGGCGCGCGCCTGTGCCGAAGCGGGCGTGTTCCTGGTGTCACCGTTTGTCGGGCGCATCTACGACTGGTACCAGGCGAAACAGCCGATGGATCCGTACGTGGTGGATGAGGATCCGGGCGTGAAATCGGTCCGTAATATCTACGACTACTACAAGCAGCACCGCTACGAAACCATCGTGATGGGTGCCAGCTTCCGCCGTACCGAGCAGATCCTCGCCCTGGCAGGCTGCGACCGCCTGACAATTTCACCCAACCTGCTCCAGGAGCTACAGGACAAAGAAGAAACGGTGATCCGCAAGCTGGTGCCGACCTCCACCGTTCTGCCAAAACCGAAAGCCATGACCGAAGCGGAGTTCCGCTGGGAGCACAACCAGGACGCCATGGCCGTGGAAAAACTGGCGGACGGTATCCGCCAGTTCGCCGTCGACCAGCGCAAACTAGAAGATCTTCTCGCCGCCAAACTTTAACCTTGCCACGGAGTGAACTATGTCCCGTAAAGAGCTAGCCAATGCCATCCGCGCCCTCAGCATGGATGCCGTGCAGAAAGCCAATTCCGGCCACCCCGGCGCGCCGATGGGCATGGCTGATATAGCCGAAGTACTGTGGAACGACTTTCTGAAGCACAACCCCAATGACCCCACCTGGTACGATCGCGACCGCTTTATTCTCTCCAACGGTCACGCCTCAATGCTGCTCTACAGCCTGCTGCACCTTTCCGGCTACGATCTGCCGCTTGAGGAGCTGAAAAACTTCCGCCAGCTGCACTCCAAAACGCCGGGGCACCCGGAGATCGGCTATACGCCGGGCGTGGAGACCACCACCGGGCCGCTCGGCCAGGGGCTGGCAAATGCGGTCGGGCTGGCGATTGCCGAACGCACGCTGGCGGCACAGTTCAACCAGCCGGACCACGAGATTGTCGATCACTACACCTACGTGTTTATGGGTGACGGCTGTCTGATGGAGGGGATCTCCCATGAGGTCTGCTCCCTGGCGGGCACGCTGGGGCTCGGCAAGCTGATCGGGTTCTACGATCACAACGGCATCTCCATCGACGGGGAAACCGAAGGCTGGTTTACCGACGACACGGCAAAACGCTTCGAAGCCTACCACTGGCACGTGGTGCATGAGATCGACGGTCACGACCCTGAGGCGGTGAAAAAAGCGATTCAGGAAGCGCAAAGCGTGAAGGACAAACCGTCCCTGATTATCTGCCGCACCACGATCGGCTTCGGCTCGCCGAACAAGGCGGGTAAAGAAGAGGCGCACGGCGCGGCGCTGGGCGAGGAGGAAGTGGCGCTGACCCGGCAGAAGCTGGGCTGGAAACATCCGCCGTTTGAGATCCCGAAAGAGATCTACCGGGCATGGGATGCACGCGAAGAGGGTGAGAAAGCGCAGCACGCATGGAACGATAAATTTGCCGCCTACAAAAAAGCGCATCCTGAACTGGCGGCCGAGTTTTCCCGCCGCATGAGCGGCGGTCTGCCGGAAGACTGGGACGATAAAACCCAGGCGCTGATTGAAAACCTGCAGTCCAACCCGGCGAAAATCGCCACCCGTAAGGCGTCGCAAAATACCCTGAACGCAATCGGCCCTCTCCTGCCTGAGCTGCTGGGCGGCTCGGCGGATCTGGCGCCGAGTAACCTGACCATCTGGTCGGGCTCGAAATCGCTGAAGGAGGACATTGCCGGGAACTATATCCACTACGGCGTGCGCGAGTTCGGGATGACCGCGATTGCCAACGGCATCGCCCACCACGGCGGCTTCGTGCCCTACACCGCCACCTTCCTGATGTTCGTCGAGTACGCCCGTAACGCGGCGCGCATGGCAGCACTAATGAAGGCGCGGCAGATTATGGTCTATACCCACGACTCCATCGGTCTGGGAGAAGACGGCCCCACCCACCAGGCGGTTGAACAGCTGGCGAGCCTGCGCCTGACGCCGAACTTCAGCACGTGGCGTCCCTGCGATCAGGTCGAAGCTGCGGTGGGCTGGAAGCTGGCGGTAGAACGCCACAACGGCCCAACGGCATTAATTCTGTCGCGCCAGAACCTGGCGCAGATTGAGCGTACCCCGGAGCAGGTGAAAAACATCGCTCGCGGCGGCTATATCCTGAAAGACAGCGGCGGCAAGCCGGACGTGATCCTGATTGCCACCGGCTCCGAGGTGGAAATCACGGTGAAAGCGGCGGAGAAACTGACCGCCGAAGGCCACGCGGTGCGCGTGGTGTCCCTGCCTTCTACGGATATTTTCGATGCCCAGGACGAGGCGTACCGCGAATCGGTACTGCCCTCAAACGTCGCAGCGCGCGTGGCGGTGGAAGCCGGTATTGCCGACTACTGGTACAAATATGTGGGTCTGAAAGGGGCGATTGTCGGAATGAGGGGCTACGGTGAGTCCGCCCCTGCCGACAAGCTGTTCCCGTACTTCGGCTTTACCGTTGAGAACGTGGTTGAGAAGGCGTTAAGCGTGCTGTAGCGCGGTCTGCGTGCCCGGTGGCGCTACGCTTACCGGGCAAAACTAGCGCGTGATCCACAGCGTGGGCCAGGCATCTGGCCCGTTCCAGTTATCACAGCTGGGCTCCTCGGCGTAGCGCACCAGGCGGAATCGCTGTCCGTCAAAACGCCAGCGCGTCTGGACTCCGCAATCGCCCAAACCGCGCCCCAGCGCCAGCGTTGTCAGCTCGCGCGTCTTTTCATCGAAGCTGGCATTCATCAACTCCATTTCGCTCCCGTCGCCTGACGGCGTAAACGGCAGACGCAGCCTGACGCTGCGTGCGGTGAACGGTTTTTTACGTGATACCAGCCACGCCAGATCGACCGTGTTATAGGCCCCCGCCTCGCAGCTGACGATCAGCAGCGCTTTCTCATCGGTTAACGCGGTGACGCGCACTTCCCGGCGGTTAGGATCCAGCGAGCACTGGCTGCTGTTCATCCTGCCGGTGCCATAGTCCAGCAGGTCGTTCAGTTCGGCGTGGGAGAGTGGCGTCGGGGTCGGATTGACGACCGCCACCTTTTTTAAGGCGGGTGCAGGCGGAACGCTTAACGGCGGATCGTCACCTTTCTTGATCCACGCGGTTTCGCTGCCGATGCGCTTTTGCTGCGCATCAATGAACAGTAGCGCGGCCTTAAGCCCGGTCAGTGAAATGACCTGCTTACCGCCGCGCAGAGTCAGGGCCTTCCCTTCCTGGATATTTTTCAGAAAGGCGGTGATGGTGGCCGCATCGTCCGTTTTCAGATGCCATGGCGTGAGCTGCCAGCGCTGTTTGTCCAGCTTCAGAGGAACGCTATCCAGCAGCAGCCGGGTGGCAATCTCTGGCTCTTTGATCGAGGGTGTATCAAGACCGCCAAGATCGATACGCAGAGTGGCATCCGTTTTCGCCCCGGCGCTACGGGTGAGCGTCATGACCAGACCACGGTGTTCACCCGTGTTGCGTGCAAGGCAAAAATTCTGGTTATTGCAGGTTACCTGCCAGTCAGAGAAGGCTTGCTGCGCAGGTGCAGCCCGCACCTGCGGCGCGAGAAGCACACAAAACAGGTAAAACAAAAAGACGCTGTAGCGCATGAATGACACAATCCCGGAACGAAAACGCTTAACTGGGCAGTATCTTCGTGTTCCCGGCGGGGTTGCTCAATCGGATTTATCAGATATACCCGAAAAATGCACTACATCCGTTCGGAAGCAGCGTTCATCAACCCGGTCGTCTGTAAATACTGCAGTAATATCACTGCCTTACCATCCCTGATTTCGCCTGAACGCATCATCTCCAGCGCCCGGGTAAAAGGAAGCTCCAGCACTTCAATATCTTCATCCTCTACGCCACCGCCCCGGTGCGTGCGCTGGGCGTCGCTGTATTCGGCAATGAAGAAATGCACAATTTCCGTTACGCCGCCCGGAGACATAAACAGCTCGAAGACCTTTTTGACCTCACCCACTTCGAAGCCGGTTTCTTCTACGGCCTCTTTGCGGATACAAACTTCCGGCTCATCGTCATCGAGCAGGCCCGCGCAGGTTTCAATCAAACGTCCATCAGGGTTGCCATTAACCCATGTCGCCACCCTGAACTGACGGATTAGCACTACGCTCTGCTTGTCACGGTTATAGAGCAGAATGGTCGCTCCGTTGCCGCGGTCGTAGACCTCGCGTTTGTGGCGGATAACCTCACCGTTGCTACGTGTAAGATCATAGGTGATGTTACGCAGGACAAAGTAGTTTTCAGAAAGAATTTTGTCTTTGATAACGTCAATTTTCAGGGTCATACGGGCTCCACAACACAATGAGTCGTCCTATACTACGCCGTGAATCCCGCTTTGTCGCCCGCCGGTTTAATGATGTTTTGGCGCGTTAACCCCAAGCCAGTCGAGGATCCCTTGCGCGGCATGGCGCCCTTCCGCCATTGCGGTTACCACCAGATCCGCGCCGCGTACCGCATCGCCCCCGGCGAAGATCTGCGGGTTGGTCGTCTGGTAACGGTAACAGCTCTCGACCGATGCCACGATCCGCCCCCTGTCATCCGTTTCGACACCCTGCGCCTGCAGCCACGGCATCGCGTGCGGGTTAAAACCAAACGCCATGATGACCGCATCCGCGGCCATCACAAACTCGCTGCCCGCCACCGGAACCGGTCGCCGCCGTCCCTGCGCATCCGGCTCTCCGAGCTCGGTACGCAGCATTCGGATACCGTTGACCTTTCCGTTCGGATCCAGCGCCAGCTCAACCGGCTGGACGTTAAATTCAAACGCCGCCCCCTCTTCTCTGGCGTTCTTCACCTCTTTCTTCGAGCCCGGCATGTTGGCCTCATCCCGACGATAGGCGCAGGTCACCTTCGCCGCACCGTGGCGTAACGCGGTTCGGACGCAGTCCATCGCGGTATCGCCCCCACCAAGCACCACCACGTTTAAGCCATGGGTGTCGATGTATGGTTCGCTGGCCGTTGCCTCCAGCCCCATAACATGGCGCGTGTTGCCCACCAGGAAAGGCAGCGCGTCGTAGACCCCTGGCGCGTCTTCATGTGGGATACCCGCCTTCATCGAGCGATAGGTTCCCACGCCAATAAACAGGGCGTCGTAATCGTGCTTTAACTGCGACATCGACACGTCCTGGCCCACCTCGCAGTTAAGCTCAAAGCGGATCCCCATCGCGGTAAATATCTCTCTGCGCCGCGCGAGCAGCGATTTGTCCAGCTTGAACGCCGGGATGCCAAAGGTCAGCAATCCGCCAATTTCCGGGTGCCGGTCATAGACCGTCACGCTCACGCCGCGGCGCGCCAGCACGTCGGCGCACGCCAGCCCGGCAGGCCCCGCGCCGACGATCGCGACGCGTTTACCTGACGGCGTGACGGCGGACATATCCGGCCGCCAGCCCATCGCCAGCGCCCGATCGGAGATATAGCGCTCGATGTTGCCGATGGTCACGGATCCTGCCTCTTCACGTATTGTGCAGGCACCCTCGCATAATCGATCCTGCGGGCAGACGCGGCCGGTAATTTCAGGTAAACAGTTAGTCTGATGAGAAAGCTCGGCCGCGCCGGCGATATCTCCCGCGTTGAGGCGCTCGATCCACTGCGGAATGTGGTTGTGCAGCGGGCAGGTCCACTCGCAAATGCTGTGCTCTCCGCATTTCAGGCAGCGCGACGCCTCGCGAACGGCCTGTTCGGCCCGGAACGGCAGGTAAATTTCGTTAAAATGGCCCACGCGTTCTGCGGCAGCCAGCTTGTCGGGCTCGCCGCGTGGCACCGTCGCCTGCATCTGCTGCAGTTTGGTGCGCGGAGCATCTTCTCCGACGACCTCCGCATGCCAGGGCTGCGCCTCCAGGCAGGCCGTGCGCTGTCGGCGTGATTTCGTCAGATTGTCCAGCACGGCAGACGTCGCCAGGGAGAGGACATCCGCCGGGCAATTTTCGATACAGGCCGGGCCGTGTGGACGCGTCAGGCAGAGATCGCATTTATTCGCCGAAGCCTTCACGCTGCCGTTGTCGAGCGGGGTGACGATAATCTCCATCGTGCCAAACGGGCAGGCCACCACGCAGGCCTTACAGCCGATGCATTTTTGTTGATTCACCTGTACGCTGTCATCGCATTTGCTGATGGCGCCGTTCGGGCAGCTTTGCGCGCAGGGTGCATTTTCGCAATGATGACAGGTCACGGGGCGGCTCTTCTCGCCAGCTCTCAGGACCGTGATACGCGGATGAAAATGGCGCTCGCTCAGGACATGCTGCTCATCGTTGTGCGCCATCACGCAGGCCACTTCGCAGGCGTGACACCCAATGCACTGCTGGCTGTTAGCCATAATAAAACGATTCATAACCACACCTGTTTTTGGTTCAATAACCTTTCTCTTTATAAGAGTATGGTATTTACGCATCACGGTGCGATCGGGCAACGTTCAAATGCCTGAAGCGCCCAATTATTTCCAGTGAACCTGTGGCAGATCAATTTTATTCAGAGAGCCGTTCTGTGACCGTTAAACGACCCGTTTCCGGAAGCCTTGCCTGGGCTTTCTTTTCGATCATAGCCCTGTCCGTGCTGACCAGCACCGTCGCGCTGCTGACGCTGGCAAGCAGCCAGCGTGATGCCGAAGCCATCAATATCGCCGGTTCGCTGCGCATGCAGAGCTATCGCATGGGTTACGAGATGCAGCGCAACAGCCCTTCTCTTGCGGCACATCGCGAGAGCTGGCAACAGACGCTCGGCGCGCCTGCCCTGCAAAAGCTGAACCGCTGGTACGTCCCGGACAATGTGAAAGCACGCTATCAGCAGCTGCATGTGGCCTGGCAGGAGATGGATGCGCGCATCGCCCGCGGCGACAGCGCGTGGTATCAACGCAATATTGAAGATTTTGTCGGGCGCATTGATGCCTTTGTGCTCGCTCTGCAGCACTACACTGAACATAAAATTCAGACGGTCACCCTGATCTCGCTGGCTGGCGCACTTGGGATCCTGCTGCTGACGCTGTTTACCCTGCGACGCATCCGTCGCCAGGTGGTGCTACCGCTGAATAACCTGGTGGCGGCCAGCGAACGCATTGAGCGCGGCGAGTTTGCCACACCTGCGCCGGATAGCGCCCTGCCGAACGAGCTGGGCCAGCTTTCGCGCGCCTTTAACCACATGTCAGCCGAGCTGGATACGCTCTACCGTTCTCTCGAAGCCTCGGTCGCTGAAAAGACGCGACATTTGCATGAAGCCCACCAGCAGCTCGACATGTTGTTCAAGTGCTCTCAGGCGCTGAATACCGGCCAGATAGACAGCCACTGCTTCCGGCATATCCTGCAGATTGTCCATGACTATACGCAGATGAATTATCTGGAACTGCGCACCAGCGACGACTGGCGGCTGTGTGAAGGGACGGAGGCTGAGGGTATCCCTCTGCAAAACCTGCCGGTACTGATGCAAGACACGCTCTACGGCGAGCTGCGCTGGCAAAGCGAGGCGGACAGCGTCCCCCTTCCGCTGATGAGAAGCGTGGCGACTATGCTCGGGCGCGGACTGTACTTTAACCAGGCGCAAAAGCATTACCAGCAGCTGCTGCTGATGGAAGAGCGCGCGACCATTGCCCGCGAGCTGCACGATTCGCTGGCGCAGGTGCTGTCGTATCTACGCATTCAGCTTGCGCTGCTCAAACGCGCCGTGCCCGAGGAAAATACCCCGGCGCAGACCATCATCACCGACTTCTCCCGCGAGCTGAACAATGCCTGGCAGCAGCTGCGCGAGTTGCTGACCACCTTCCGCCTGACGCTGAACCACGCGAACTTACCCGCGGCGCTGCAGGAGTCCCTCGACATGCTGCAGAGCCAGACGCAGGCCAAACTGCATCTCGACTGCCGCCTCTCCTCGCTGGCGCTCGATGCGCAAAAGCAGGTGCATTTGCTGCAGATCGTGCGTGAGGCGGTGTTGAATGCCATTAAGCACGCGCAGGCCAGCGAGATCACCGTAAGCTGCGTGACCTCAGTGGACGGGACGCACAGCGTCAGCATTCGTGACAACGGTATTGGGATTGGCGAGGCCAGCGAGCCGCCGGGACATTACGGCCTGAATATTATGCGCGAACGCGCGCAACGGCTCGGCGGGATGCTGCACTTCTCGCAGCCGCAAAACGGCGGCACGCTGGTCAGCGTGACGTTTCCGGCGCCCACGCCGTTAACGGGTAAATAACGGTAAAGAGGGAAGCGCAGGGAAAAGCGCATGATAATTTACATTATCTCCTTTATTTCTCCACGTTTGACCTGGGCCTTACCGCTAAAGTTATGCGGGCAATAAACAATAATGACGTGCAGCAAAACGAGGTCATACTTTCATGGCGAATTTTTTTATCGATCGCCCCATTTTTGCCTGGGTGCTTGCCATCCTGTTGTGTCTGACAGGCGTCCTGGCGATTACTTCACTTCCCGTTGAGCAATACCCCGACCTGGCACCGCCGAACGTGCGCGTCACCGCAAACTACCCCGGCGCGTCGGCACAGACGCTGGAAAATACCGTCACGCAGGTTATCGAGCAGAACATGACGGGTCTGGATAACCTGATGTACATGTCCTCGCAAAGTAGCGCCACGGGACAGGCGACGGTGACCCTGAGCTTCAAGGCGGGCACCGACCCGGACGAAGCGGTGCAGCAGGTCCAAAACCAGCTGCAGTCGGCCATGCGCAAGCTGCCCCAGGCGGTGCAGAACCAGGGCGTAACCGTGCGTAAAACCGGTGATACCAACATATTGACCATCGCGTTTGTCTCGACAGATGGCTCAATGGATAAACAGGACATCGCGGACTACGTCGCCAGTAATATTCAGGATCCCATCAGCCGTATTAACGGCGTCGGGGATATTGACGCCTACGGCTCACAATACTCCATGCGCATCTGGCTCGATCCCAACAAGCTCAACAGCTATCAGATGACGGCGACCGACGTAACGAATGCCATCAAAGCCCAGAACGCCCAGATTGCGGTGGGGCAACTGGGGGGAACGCCTTCCGTTGATAAGCAAGCCCTGAACGCCACCATCAATTCGCAATCCCTGCTGCAGACGCCGGACCAGTTCCGCAACATCACCCTGCGCGTGAATCAGGACGGGTCGGAAGTGCGTCTGGGCGATGTCGCCACGGTGGAAATGGGGGCCGAAAAATACGACTACCTTAGCCGCTTTAACGGCAATCAGGCTTCCGGTTTGGGGATTAAACTGGCCTCCGGCGCGAACGAAATGGCGACGGCAAAACTGGTGTTAGACCGTCTGGATGAGCTTTCACAGTATTTCCCGCACGGGCTGGAGTACAAAGTCGCCTATGAAACCACCTCCTTCGTTAAAGCCTCCATTGAGGACGTGGTGAAGACCCTGCTGGAAGCCATCGCGCTGGTGTTCCTGGTCATGTACCTGTTCCTGCAAAACTTCCGCGCGACGCTGATCCCCACCATTGCAGTCCCCGTGGTGCTGCTTGGGACCTTTGCGGTGCTTTACGCGTTCGGGTATAGCATTAATACCCTGACGATGTTTGCGATGGTGCTGGCAATTGGCCTGCTGGTGGATGATGCCATCGTCGTGGTTGAAAACGTCGAGCGCATCATGAGCGAAGAAGGGCTCTCTCCGCGCCAGGCGACGCGTAAATCCATGGGTCAAATTCAGGGGGCGCTAGTCGGTATCGCGATGGTACTGTCGGCTGTCTTTATCCCGATGGCCTTCTTTGGCGGCACCACCGGGGCGATTTATCGCCAGTTCTCGATCACCATCGTCTCGGCGATGGTGCTCTCCGTGCTGGTCGCGCTGATCCTCACCCCCGCGCTGTGCGCCACCCTGCTGAAACCGCTGCATAAAGGGGAGCATCACGGGCAGAAAGGGTTCTTCGGCTGGTTTAACCGCATGTTCGACCGCAACGCCGCGCGGTATGAATCTGCCGTTGGGCGTGTACTCCACCGCAGCCTGCGCTGGATGATGGTTTACGTCGTGCTGCTGGGCGGGATGGTGTGGCTGTTCCTGCATCTGCCCACCTCGTTCCTGCCGATGGAAGACCGGGGGATGTTTACCACCTCGGTGCAGCTGCCGAGCGGCGCAACGCAGCAGCAGACGCTGAAAGTGGTCCAGAAAGTGGAGCAGTATTTCTTTACTAAAGAGAAAGATAACGTCGTATCCGTCTTCTCTACCGTCGGTTCCGGGCCGGGCGGGAACGGGCAGAACGTCGCCCGCATGTTCGTCCGCCTGAAGGACTGGGACGAGCGCGATACCAGAACGGGAACATCATTTGCCATCATTGAACGCGCGACCAAAGCCTTCGCGCACATCAAAGAGGCGCGCGTCTTTGCCAGCAGCCCGCCGGCAATCAGCGGCCTTGGCAGTTCCGCCGGGTTTGACATGGAGCTGCAGGATCACGCCGGTGCGGGACACACGGCGCTGATGGCGGCACGCGATAAGCTGTTAGCGCTGGCGGGCAACGATCCCGGCCTGACCCGCGTTCGCCATAACGGTCTGGATGACAGCCCGCAGCTTCAGGTGGATATCGATCAGCGTAAGGCGCAGGCGCTGGGCGTGTCGATCAACGATATCAACGATACCCTGCAAACGGCTTGGGGCTCGAGCTATGTGAATGACTTTATGGATCGTGGCCGCGTGAAAAAAGTCTATGTCCAGTCCGCCGCGCCGTTCCGCATGCTGCCGGATGATATTAACCGCTGGTTTGTCAGGAATAACGCTGGCGGCATGGTGCCGTTCTCTGCCTTTGCGACTTCGCACTGGGAGAGCGGTTCGCCACGCCTGGAGCGCTATAACGGCTACTCTGCGGTTGAAATCGTCGGGGAAGCCGCGCCGGGCGTCAGCACCGGTACCGCCATGGACACTATGGAAAAACTTGTGCAACAGCTGCCCGCCGGCTTTGGTCTGGAGTGGACGGCCATGTCTTACCAGGAGCGCCTCTCCGGGGCGCAGGCTCCCGCACTTTACGCACTTTCTCTGCTGGTGGTCTTCCTCTGCCTTGCCGCCCTGTATGAAAGCTGGTCGGTCCCGTTCTCCGTCATGCTGGTCGTGCCCCTTGGCGTCATTGGTGCCCTGCTCGCGACCTGGATGCGCGGTCTGGAGAACGATGTTTACTTCCAGGTGGGTCTGCTCACCGTGATTGGGCTGTCGGCGAAAAACGCCATTCTGATCGTTGAGTTTGCCAACGAGATGAATGCCAAAGGCCACGAGCTGATGGCGGCCACGCTGCACGCCTGCCGTCAGCGCCTGCGCCCGATCCTGATGACGTCACTGGCGTTTGTCTTTGGCGTACTGCCGATGGCAACCAGTACGGGAGCAGGCTCCAGCAGCCAGCATGCCGTCGGGACGGGGGTCATGGGCGGCATGATTTCGGCCACCATCCTGGCCATTTATTTCGTTCCGCTGTTCTTTGTGCTGGTGCGTCGTCGCTTCCCGCTAAAGGAACGTGCTGAGTAAGTGATTGAAATAAAAAAAGGCGGCTTTATCGGCCGCCTTTTTACTGTGTGATTAATTCACACTATGGTTATTTTACTTATTTTAGTGCTCTTGCAATTCTTACTGAATGTCATTTACGAAGCATGCCTTCGATAAAATCTTTCCAGTTCCCCAGTTCACGTTCAATCATAACTACCTCTCTTATTATTATGCGCATTCTACAAAAACGGGCCATCATTGTGAAGACTATTTAACCAATTGCTGTGATTGTACCCCACGTCCTGCGGGGATTTATGATAAATATGAACGGTGAGACCTCAATTTTTTGTGACGGCCAGCAATATTTTGAAATAACCCTACGGATGGGTGAGTTTTATTTTATTTGCTGAGTTTATTGGGTTTTTAAAGTTTATGGACATCTATGCTTAAATGGTGAAAGAATATTCAGCGTACAGATGTGAGTTGAATTAATATAAAGTGTAAATCCAGACGATTCCTGAATGTGTTATATTCCACTTAAGGATATATCTTCGAATTTACTGAACATTTAATCATCATAAGGTCAAAAGGATTCACCATGGTTGTGATGTACGGCATTAAAAATTGCGACACCATCAAAAAAGCCCGTCGATGGCTGGAAGCGAACGGCGTGGAGTACCGTTTCCACGATTACCGCGCCGATGGGCTTGATGCAGAATTTCTGCATAGCGCTATCCGCGAACTGGGCTGGGAAGCTCTGCTGAACACTCGCGGTACCACATGGCGTAAACTGGACGAATCTCTGCGCGCCAGCATCACCGATGCCGACAGCGCGGCAAAACTGATGCTCGAGATGCCGGCAATTATCAAACGCCCATTGCTCTGCGCGCCAGGGCAGCCTATGCTGCTGGGTTTCAGTGAAACCCTTTATTCCGACTTTTTTCGTTGAGGTGTAGTTTATGTCATGCCCGGTCATTGAGCTGACTCAGCAGCTTATTCGCCGTCCTTCCCTTAGCCCGGACGACGCAGGTTGTCAGGCTCTTATGATTGAACGCCTGCGTGCCATCGGTTTTACCGTTGAACGCATGGATTTTGGCGATACCCAGAACTTCTGGGCGTGGCGCGGCCAGGGCGAAACGCTGGCCTTCGCCGGGCATACTGACGTCGTTCCCGCCGGTGACGCGGACCGCTGGATTAACCCACCGTTTGAGCCGACCATTCGCGACGGCATGCTGTTTGGTCGCGGCGCGGCAGACATGAAAGGTTCTCTGGCGGCGATGGTCGTGGCGGCAGAGCGCTTTGTGGCGCAGCATCCGAACCACAAAAACCGCCTCGCGTTTTTGGTAACCTCCGACGAAGAAGCCAGCGCGCACAACGGTACCGTGAAGGTTGTTGAAGCGCTGATGGCACGCAACGAGCGTCTCGACTACTGCCTGGTCGGTGAGCCGTCCAGCACCGAAGTGGTGGGTGACGTCGTCAAAAACGGACGCCGTGGCTCTCTGACCTGTAACCTGACCATTCACGGTGTGCAGGGCCACGTAGCTTATCCGCATCTGGCCGATAACCCGGTCCACCGCGCCGCGCCAATGCTGAGCGAGCTGGTGGCGATTGAGTGGGATAAGGGCAACGAGTTCTTCCCGCCGACCAGCATGCAGATTGCGAACGTCAAGGCCGGGACCGGCAGCAATAACGTGATCCCGGGGGATTACTTCGTCCAGTTCAACTTCCGCTTCAGCACTGAGCTGACCGATGAGATGATCAAGGCGCGCGTTGTTGCCCTCCTGGAAAAATATCAACTGCGCTACACCGTGGAGTGGTGGCTTTCCGGCCAGCCGTTCCTGACGCAGCGCGGCAAACTGGTGGATGCGGTGGTGAACGCCATCGAGCACTATAATGAAATTAAGCCACAGCTGCTGACAACGGGTGGCACCTCAGACGGACGCTTTATCGCCCGTATGGGTGCTCAGGTTGTCGAACTGGGGCCAGTGAACGCAACCATTCATAAAATAAATGAGTGTGTCAATGCGGCAGATTTGCAACTGCTGGCCCGTATGTATCAACGTATTATGGAGCAACTCGTCGCCTGACGAACGCTCTGAGAGGAATAGCGAATGGATTGGCTTTCAAAGTACTGGTGGGTTCTGGTGTTGGTTTTTCTGGTCGGCGTACTGCTTAACGTGATTAAAGACCTTAAGCGCGTGGACCATAAAAAATTTCTCGCCAACAAACCGGATCTTCCCCCGCACCGTGATTTCAACGACAAGTGGGACGATGACGACGACTGGCCGAAGAAAGACCAGAAGAAGTAACCGGTCCGTATCCCCTCTCCTGTGGAGAGGGGATAACCTCACATAAACTCAACAATATCATCGTTATCCGGTTTGCCGCCGCTGAGCGCTTCATCAAAGTAGTGCTTCGGCACGGTATAGCGCAAACGATCGAGCGCGAACTGCATGCTGCGGTCGTCAATCGCGTGGCCCAGATCGTCAACGATATCCAGCGTCACATCCCCCCCCTCACGAATCAGCGCTTCCTGTGCGTCAACCGCATGCGAGAGCTCAATCACCCGGTCTTCACCGCCGTGGATTAAGTGGATCGTGGTTTGCGTGGTTGCGCTAGTCGGTAACGTCGCAAAACGGCCGTTAAACGCAATCACCCGTGACACCAGACCCGGGTGCGCCTTTACGCTTTCCAGCGACATGATTGACCCCTGCGAGAAGCCAATCAGCGCGGTCGCCTCGGCACCCACGCCGCTCTGCTGCTGCCAGTAGCGGACAACGTCGATAAAGGTCGGCATGATGGCGTCAATGCGCGCCTGACGGTTCTCTTCCGTCACGCCCTGAACCGAGAACCACTGGCGCCCGTTCGGGCCGCATGGCTCTACGCCACCGATGCTGACAATCAGCGCTTCGGGGAAAACGGGTGCAAACCAGCTGCCAATCTGCCCCATATTGACGGCATTATCGCCAACCCCATGAAACAGAAGCAGTAACTGTTTAGCCGGTTTGTCAGGGCTTTGAACAACAAAATGATCGTGTTTCATGGTGGTCTCCTTAATAGATGACCTGGATTCTACGCCTCCCGACGTGAATGACCATGCCACTTTACTGAAGAAGTCATTGAAAAAATTGCCATTGCAAAATGTCTTCTTTCAACTGATGGCTGCGGGGATAATCAAGGCTTTCAAGCGCTTGCGCGGTTTCACTGCGCAGCTTTGCCAGCAACGCTTTTCGCCCGACGTCTTCCGTTTTTCCTGCCATTTTCCCTCGCAGGGCCGGAAGCGGCATGTCTACGGCTAACAGCAGCCGCGTCAGCGCGGCAACCGAGGTTGAAAACGCACGGTGTGCAAAAGCAAACCCCGCCAGCTCCAGCCAGTCGTCACTATTAAGGGTAGCTTCCCATCGGTCTTCCACGGGGATCTTTTCACCGTTCCAGGCAGACAGGACGCGCATATCCCGGCACAAACGCTGATGTTCCTGCGCGCACAGCCGACGCCCTGCCTCGCTAAGCGGCAGCAGCGCCATCGCCGTGTAGCAGCCGCTGCTGGCTTCACGATGGCTGCCCATCCGCACCAGCACAAAGCCGCACTGCTGCCAGAAATGCCAAAGTTCATCGGTGTAACCAAAGCTCACCGACAGATAATCTTCGCCGCAGGCGCTGCGAACAAGCGCCTGGCCAATCCCTTCCCGCTGACGGCGATGGTGCACGGCAATGCGGGTCACCCGCCGTCCTCTGAGCGTCGCCGCCAGCGGAGAGCCGCCGTGTGCCGCCAGAGACTGCGCCACCAGGTTCCCGCGCGGACGCCGGAACCCCGCCCACACGGCACGGCTAAGCTCAGGGGACAGCCCGCCCTCCTCCACCAGCCATAGCGCCCCGGCGATAACCGGGTTCGTTTCGGCAACGGCAAACTGCTGCCCGGGCGCGTCCATCATGCGGCGCAAATCGAGCGGCGAGGTGCGGTAATGCGCCGCGCAGAGGAGCTCATACACGCTCGCGGCAAGCGCCGGGCGGCTTTCCCATGCCGTCGGCGCCAGAGACGTTAAATGCACCTCTCCTTCCGGGCGACGGTCGATCAGCGTATCGTCAAACAGCAGCGCGCTGGCGACGATCCGCTCAAGCGGGCAGCCCACCGCCCAGCGCACAGGTGTAGATAAGCTGTAGCGCTGCAGCCCGGCAAACCGACCGCAGAATTTAAGCAAAAATCCCCGGCCCGTCCCTTCATAGCCCTGCACCGTGGTGGTTAACAGCACGCGGGGGAAACGGGCAACTAGCTTTTCCAGCAGAGGTCCGGGGATCGCAGCGGCTTCATCAACAATCAGCCAGTCTGCCTGGCGTGAAGAGGCAAGCAGCGCGTCCGGGGCCATAAAATGAAAACGCTCTCCGGCAAAGCGGGCGATGATATCCGTTGCCCCCTTCGACGGCGCGGTAACCACGGCGCTGCCAGCAATGCGGCTCAGCAACATTCCTGCCAGGGCTGATTTTCCGCGCCCACGCGCGGCGGTGACGGCCACGATGCCACCCGACATCCCCTGCAGCACATCCAGGATCTCAGCCTGTTCGCGCTGCGGGGCGCCGCTGGCAGGCTGCCAGTCTGGCGCGTCGGGTAAAGGCGGAAGGGATAACGCGCGGCCCTGAAGCCAGACAATCGCGTCGGGATCGGCTGCAATCGTCCGGGAGAAATGGTGGACAAAATGCGGCGTGGCTATTGCTTCCGCGCTGTCGCTCCAGCGCAGTGAATCGCTGTCTGGCAACCCGGCCCACGCGTCGAGTGGCGGAACCCGTAGCACCAGAAGGCTTCCGGCGCTCAGCGTTCCGCTCAGGGCGGCAAACGCGGCGACATCAAACCCGGCGCTGGCGTCAAAAACAGCATGCCGAAACTCGCGTCCCAGCAGGCCGCTGATGGCTTTTGAAGGATGTTCGTCAAGCCTTACCCAGTCTCCGGGCAAGGCGGCACGCAGGGCAAGCGCCTGGGTTAACGTCCACTGTACCTCGCCGCTGAGCACCACCAGCCGACGATGGCCGGTGCGCTCAAGCTCGCGTATCAGCTGTTCAAACGCCAGCATTACATCGCTTTGCCGAAGGTATTACACTGCGCCGGGTCGCCGCTGTCGAAGCCGCGTTTGAACCAGCTGTAGCGCTGCTGTGAGGTACCGTGAGTGAAGCTGTCCGGCACGACGCGCCCCTGGCTCTGCTGCTGAAGACGGTCGTCACCGATAGCCTGAGCGGCGTTTAACGCCTCCTCAAGATCGCCGGATTCCAGAACGCCCTGCTGCTGCATGCTGTGGCCCCAGACGCCCGCGAAGCAGTCCGCCTGCAGCTCCATTTTGACGGACAGTCGGTTAACTTCTGCCTGCGAGGCATTTTGCTGCAGCTGGCGCACCTTAGGCTCAATCCCCAGCAGCTTTTGCACGTGATGGCCGACTTCATGCGCGATCACGTAGCCCTGGGCAAAATCACCGTCAGCGCCAAGCTTGCGTTTCATGTCATCGTAAAAGGAGAGATCGATATAGACGGTGCCGTCCGCCGGGCAGTAGAACGGCCCCATCACGGACTGTCCGGTGCCGCATCCGGTGCGGGTTGCGCCCCGGTACATCACCAGCTTCGGCTGCTGGTAGGTACGCCCCATCTTCTCAAACAACTGACCCCAGGTGTCTTCCGTTGTGGCGAGGATAACGGAGGTAAATTTGGCCGCTTCATCTTCATTCGGGCTGATGGAGTGCTGAGATTGCTGCTGTTGCAGCGGCTGACCGGTCATCAACCCTGTGAGGTCAACGCCGTAATAACCCGCGACTAAAACCACAATCAGCAGGATGATGCCGCCCTTACCGCTGGGTAAACGGAAGCCGGGTCCACCCATTGAAGGACCGCCGCCGCCATCACTGCGTCTGTCTTCTACATTGTCACTTTCACGACGCCCTTGCCAGCGCATAACCACCTCTAACTATTCCATTTATAATAGCTATGATCGTAGGCGGTTAACGGCAAGATTACCATAGGAAACAAAGGTAAGACGCCAAAGGATGCGAACATCCTTTGGCAAGTGAGGGAGTTAGTCGAGCTTAACGCCTAAACGGTGAGCAACCGCTTCGTACGCTTCAATCAGGCCACCCAGGCTCTGGCGAAAACGGTCTTTGTCCATTTTATCCAGCGTTTCTTTATCCCACAGGCGGCTACCGTCTGGTGAGAACTCATCGCCCAGCACCACTTCGCCTTTGAACAGACCAAACTCCAGCTTGAAGTCGACGAGGATCAGGCCCGCGTCATCAAACAGTTTTTTCAGCACGTCGTTGGCTTTGTAGGTCAGCTCTTTCATGCGCGCCAGGTTCTCTTTGTTCACCCAGCCGAAGGTTTCGCAGTAGGAATCATTGACCATCGGATCGTGCATGGCATCGTTTTTCAGGAACAGGTCGAACAGCGGTGGATTCAGTTCAATACCTTCTTCAATGCCGAGACGCTTCACCAGGGAGCCCGCCGCACGGTTACGAATAACGCACTCAACCGGAACCATATCCAGTTTTTTCACCAGACATTCCGTATCGGACAGCAACGCTTCCATCTGGGTCGGGATACCCGCTTCGGCCAGTTTGGTCATAATGAAGTGGTTGAACTTGTTGTTCACCATGCCTTTACGATCGAACTGCTCAATGCGTGCGCCATCCCCTGCTGACGTATCATTGCGGAACTCGAGCACCAACAGATCCGGGTTTTCCGTGCTGTATACGGTCTTCGCTTTGCCACGATACAACTCAGCTTGCTTCTGCATCTTCATTACTCCTGGTGTGATGATTTGTGTTCAAAACTGGGGATATTATGCCACGCACACGTTTGCGTAGCACTAAAATAAAAAGGGCTGGATTCACCAGCCCTCGTATTTATTTGCTGAATGCTGCCTGGAAGACAGCGACCAGCGCATCGTTCTGCGACTGGGTCAGCGTGTGACCTTTTGGATCGATAAACTGCAGACTGCTGCGGTTATCCAGGTCGCCTACCTGAATCTTATAGTCACCGGAGGCAAGCTGTGGATCTTTCGCGCCCAGTTCCTGCCACGCGCTGTCGGAGAGCGGCTTATAGGTTGCCGTCATGCTGCCGGTTGAACGCGTGCTGTCGGTCACTTTCATACCCACTTTTTCCAGCGTCGCTGGCAGACGTTGCCAGGTCTGGTTAAACGGTGCACGCACTACCAGCATTGGCAGGCCGGTATCATCCGCGCCGCTCTGAACATCGAAGGTCACACCGTTACGGCTCTGCGCAGCGTTGGCGGCATCGGTAGCGGTCTTATCCAGACCTGCGGCAATCACGTTCAACATTTCGGTACTGTAACGCTGCAGGGACGCGGCATCCGCAACCGGTTTACCCGCCTGCTCCAGGTTCAACAGCTTAACGTTGACCGCCTGCTGATAACCCTGTGGTTTAACGGAGACTTGATAGCGACCACGGTACTGCTGGTCTTCATCCAGACGGTTCCATTCGATCCAGTCGGTGGTTAACGTCTGGCTGGCGTCATCGCGTTTATCGATGGTGTAGTTCTTCGACTGAATGACGCTGACAACCTGCGGCCACAGATTGCTACCGCGCGCGCTCTCAACCATCAGAGACGCCGTATCACCGGTGAACTGGGTACGCGCCCCGCTAACCAGCGCCAGAGGCTGTGCTGGCGGACGAATATCAAGCGCTTTACCGACCAGGCCGCTGCCGTTGGTCACGGGAATATTATAATCGCCGTTCTGAATCGGCAGGATCATACCAGCCGGTGCGTGAAGTTCAGCAAGCGGGGTCGCATCCAGATAGGATTCATCACCGCTCACCTGGCGCTTGTAGCGCGAGTCTGAACTACAGGCAGCGAGCAGCATAACAAGCGAAACACTCGCAACCTTCGCCAGGCGCGACTTCTGTACTGAATAAGCCATCAAATCTCCCTAAACTCTACAGCAAACCGGCATGCTTCAGTGCAGCCCTGACGATATCACGACCGTGGTCGGTGATCGGTGTCATTGGCAGACGCAGCGTATCGGTTGCTACAAGACCCAACTCCTTGCATGCCCATTTCACTGGGATCGGATTGGGTTCGACAAATAATTTATTGTGCAGCGGCATCAGACGCTGATTAATGACGCGCGCTTCATCAAAATGACCTGCTGCGGCCAGTTTGCACATTTCTGCCATGTCGCGCGCCGCAACGTTTGCCGTTACGGAGATCACGCCATGGCCACCGAGCTGCATAAAGTCCAGCGCGGTCGCATCATCACCACTCAACAGGATAAAGTCGTCTGAAACCAGCTCTTTGATCTGATGAACGCGGCTTAAGTTCCCTGTCGCCTCTTTAATACCGATAATATTTTTTACTTCCGAGAGACGACCAACGGTTTCCGGCAGCATATCGCAACCGGTACGGGACGGCACATTATACAGAATTTGTGGCAAGTCAGTATGTTCAGCGATGGCTTTGAAGTGCTGGAACAAACCTTCCTGAGTAGGACGGTTGTAGTAAGGAGTCACCGTCAGACAGCCAACGATGCCGCTGTCGTTAAAACGTTTGGTCAGGCTGATAGCTTCTGCGGTTGCATTAGCCCCTGTGCCCGCGATGACCGGAATACGTCCGTCAGCCAGTTCCAGGGTCAGCATCACCACATCGCCGTGCTCGTCGTGGCTCAGCGTTGCGGATTCACCGGTAGTCCCTACCGAAACGATCGCCGAGGTTCCGTTGGCGACATGGTAATCAATGAGCTTCTTCATGCTTGACCGGCAGACATTACCTTTTTCATCCATCGGTGTAACAAGCGCGACAATACTTCCCGTGAACATGAGCCATCCTCTGTGCGAACAAGAGCCTCAATGTTACGTTTGGAACTGTAATAAAAGCAAGCGACCTGAGGCTCTCAGGCGGTTGTATGCATGTTTTTTTTATGCTTTCCTTAGGAAGACTTAACCATGCAAAGGAAGAACAGGTTTGACAACCTCATCACAACATTACCTGGTTATCACTGCGCTGGGTGCCGACAGGCCGGGTATCGTGAACACCATCACCCGCCACGTAAGCAGCTGCGGCTGTAATATCGAAGACAGCCGTCTGGCGATGCTCGGTGAAGAGTTCACATTTATTATGTTACTTTCCGGGACATGGAACGCCATCACGTTGATTGAATCGACCCTGCCGCTGAAAGGGGCCGAACTGGATTTGCTGATTGTCATGAAGCGCACCACTGCGCGTCCGCGTCCGGCACTGCCTTCTACCGTCTGGGTACAGATTGAAGTGCCTGATTCTCCGCATCTGATTGAGCGTTTCACGGCGCTTTTTGACAGTCATCAGATGAATATTGCCGAACTGGTTTCCCGTACGCAGACAAGCGATGACCATGGTCTTCCGGTGCTGTTTATTCAAATTACCGCGCACAGCCCTGCCTCACAGGATGCGTCAAATATCGAGCAAGCGTTCAAAGCCCTCTGTACAGAATTAAACGCGCAGGGCAGTATAAGCGTCGTCAATTATTCGCAGCACGAACAGGATGGAGTTGAGTAATGAACCCACTGAAAGCCGGTGACATCGCACCGAAATTTAGCTTACCGGATCAAGACGGCGAGCAAGTAAATTTGACCGACTTCCAGGGACAGCGTGTTCTGGTCTATTTCTACCCGAAAGCCATGACCCCCGGCTGCACCGTACAGGCCTGCGGCTTACGCGACAACATGGACGAGTTGAAAAAAGTCGGCGTGGAAGTGCTGGGTATCAGCACCGATAAACCAGAAAAGCTGTCACGATTTGCTGAAAAAGAGCTGCTGAACTTCACGCTGCTTTCTGATGAAGATCATCAGGTATGCGAGCAGTTCGGCGTCTGGGGCGAGAAGACGTTTATGGGTAAAACCTACGACGGCATCCACCGCATCAGCTTCCTGATTGACGCTGACGGTAAAGTTGAACACGTGTTTGACGACTTCAAAACCAGCAACCACCACGACGTGGTGTTGAACTGGCTGAAACAAAGCGCCTGATAAACAGCAAAACGGCAACCCAGGTTGCCGTTTTTCATGTTTTCTCCCTCTCCCCGTGTGAAGGGGTCGGGGTGAGGGCATCAGGCCGCCCCCCTCTACTTCTCTTCCACCGCCGGCACATCCGGCCACGCGTGGACGACCGCTTTAATCAGCGTAGCCAGCGGAATAGCGAAGAACACGCCCCAGAATCCCCACAGCCCGCCGAAAATCACCACGGATAAGATAATCACCAGCGGATGCAGGTTCACCGCTTCGGAGAACAGCACCGGCACCAGCAGGTTACCGTCCAGGCCCTGAATAATCAGGTACACCGCGAAGCAGCTCCAGAACTCAGTCCCCAGCCCAAACTGGAACAACGCGACCCCAACAACCGGAATGGTCACCACAAACGCGCCTATGTACGGGATCAGAACCGACAGCCCCACCAGCACCGCCAGCAGCAGCGAGTAGTTCAGGCCGAAAATCAGGAAGCCAATCCAGGTCGCTACCCCCACGACAATCATCTCCAGCACCTTGCCGCGAATGTAGTTGGTGATCTGCTGGTTCATCTCTTCCCAGACCTGCCCTGCCAGCCCGCGGTTGCGCGGCAGAATACGGCGCACGGCGTTGAGCATTTGATCTTTATCTTTCACCAGGAAGAAGACCATCAGCGGCACGAGCACAAGGTAAACCGCCAGCGTCAGCAGTCCGACCAGGGACGCCAGAGAGTACTTCACCACCGAATCACCCATCGTCATGATGCGGGCGCGCATATTTTCGGCCATCGCGTCGATAATTCCGGCATCCATCAGGGCCGGATAACGGCGCGGCAGCGTGGCGGCAAAATCAGACAGCTTGTTCAGCATGCCGGGCATGTCGCGGATCAGGTTAATTCCCTGCTGCCAGGCGACCGGCATCACCACAAAAGCCATTAACAGCAGGATGCCGACAAACAGCACCAGCACGATGCTGGTCGCCCAGCGGCGGGAACAGCCGATATGTTCCAGACGCGCCGTGGGCCACTCCAGCAGATACGCCAGCACAATCGCCACCAGCAGAGGGGCGAGCAGGCCGCTGAAGAAGAACAGAATACCGAACCCGGCAACCAGAATAACCAACAAAGCAATGGCTTCCGGGTCGCTGAACCGACGCCGGTACCACTGCATTAACATTTCGAGCATACAACCCTTCCCTGAATCGAATGGCGGGAGTGAGACGGTGAATTGTATCTAACTGTCACAAAAAAGACTTTCGCTTTTTGTATCCCGATCGCAATCCGCAAAACCCTGATGAATGGGATTTTCTTCATGCTACAACACGGCTACACTCGCAGGGCAGCAGAGATGAACGATATGCCGGTTCATCGGTCAAATTAGCACATCCAACATACAGGACAGTGGTTATGTTCAGGCAATTGAGAAAAACACTGGTTGCAACACTGATTGCCGCGGTGACGGTCGGTCAGGTGTTGCCCGCTTTTGCTGACTCGTCCGATTCATTGCCGGACATGGGCACCACAGCAGGAAGCACGCTCTCTATTGGGCAAGAGATGCAAATGGGGGATTACTATGTTCGCCAGCTGCGCGGCAGCGCCCCGCTGATCAACGACCCTTTGCTGGTGCAGTACATAAACGGGTTGGGGATGCGTCTGGTAGCGCACGCCGACTCGGTAAAGACCCCCTTCCATTTCTATTTAATCAATAATGACGAAATCAACGCCTTCGCCTTCTTTGGCGGTAACGTGGTGCTGCATTCGGCGTTATTCCGTTACTCTGACAACGAAAGCCAGCTGGCCTCGGTAATGGCGCACGAAATTTCGCACGTCACACAACGTCACCTGGCGCGTGCGATGGAAGACCAGAAACGTAACGCTCCCCTCACCTGGGTGGGTGCACTGGGATCGATTCTGCTGGCGATGGCCAGCCCGCAGGCCGGGATGGCAGCGCTGACCGGTACGCTGGCGGGAACGCGCCAGGGAATGATCAGCTTTACCCAGCAAAACGAGCAGGAAGCGGACCGCATCGGGATTCAGGTGCTGCAGCGCTCGGGCTTTGACCCGCAGGCCATGCCGAGCTTCCTGGAAAAACTGCTCGATCAGGCGCGTTACTCTTCCCGTCCGCCGGAAATCCTGCTGACGCACCCGCTGCCTGAAAGCCGACTATCGGACGCGCGTAACCGTGCAAACCAGATGCGTCCTGTGGTGGTCCAGTCTTCGCAGGATTTCTACATGGCGAAAGTGAGAACCCTGGGAATGTACAATTCCGGGCGTAACCAGCTCACCAGTGACCTGCTGGATACCCTGGCGAAAGGCAACGTGCGTGAGAAAAACGCCGCGCAGTATGGTCAGGCGCTTCAGGCGATGGAAGCCAGCAAATACGACGAGGCGCGTAAAGCGCTGCAGCCGCTTCTGGCTGCCGACCCGAACAACCCGTGGTATCTCGATCTGTCGACGGATATCGATCTGGGGCAGAAGAAAACCGCCGATGCGATTAACCGTCTGAAAGGAGCGAAAGACGTCCGTACCAACCCGGTGCTGCAGCTTAACCTGGCGAACGCTTATCTGCAGGGCGGCCAGCCGGGTGAAGCGGCGACTATCCTGAACCGCTACACCTTTAATAATAAAGACGATCAAAACGGCTGGGATCTGCTCGCTCAGGCGGAAGCCCAGCTCGGCAACCGCGATCAGGAGCTTGCGGCGCGTGCCGAAGGCTTTGCCCTGGTGGGCCGCCTCGATCAGGCGATTTCCGCGCTCAGCAGCGCCAGCTCGCAGGTCAAGCTTGGTAGCCTACAGCAGGCCCGTTACGACGCGCGTATCGATCAGCTGCGCGGCCTGCAGCAGCGCTTTAAGCCGTACGAGAAGATGTAATAAAGGAGAATTCACGTCATGACAGACGCCGTAAAAATTTATCACAACCCTCGCTGCTCCAAGAGCCGCGATACCCTGAGCCTGCTGAAGTCTAACGGCGTTGAGCCGGAAGTGGTGCTTTACCTTGATACACCACCTGACGCGCAAACCCTCCGCCAGCTGCTGCGCATGCTGGGAATGGGCAGTGCTAGAGAGCTGATGCGTCAGAAAGAAGATCTGTATAAGTCGCTTAACCTGGATGACAACCGTCTCACCGAGGCTGAACTGGTCCAGGCGATGGTTGAAAATCCAAAGCTGATTGAGCGCCCGATTGTGGTGGCGAACGGCCAGGCGCGCATTGGACGTCCGCCGGAAGACGTGCTCGAGATCCTCTAATCGTTACGCCGCAGCGCTTCAAGAAAGGCCTGCGGCGTACTCTCTCCTAACTTTTTCTGCGCTTTTCCCCGGTTGTAAAATTCGCACAGCTGGATCAACAGCTCGCCTGCCGGCTCACTGTTCAGGCGTGGAATGATTTCACAGAGCGGCTGAGCAACCTGAACAGCGCGGTACTGCTGCGGATGCACCGTAACGGTGGTATTACGCTCCTCTGGCTTCACCTCGAAACCAAAAGTCTCAATAGATTGAATATCAGCCGGACAGGCTTCCAGCGCGTCGTGCGCCCAGCGGGCCAGCAGCTGCGGAGAAGTGCCCGCGTACAGCCGGGCGTAGCACCAGCCGCTCACCGGTTCACGCGCCCAAAGTAGATGCTGTTCTCCGCCATCGTCCATATGCAGAGACAGGGGCTGATGATGTAACAGAAGTTTTTGCGGCACGATACCTGCCTTGAGCGCCTTTTTCCCCTGCAACGGAGCCCCTTTTTGTTGCGCAGAGGTCGGTTTGAGGTAGCGGTTCAATGTCGCCCGGGATACGGGGATCCCCAGCACGCCGTTTACAATCTGCAGCAGTTCATCAAGCGGCGCTCCCGAGACGTCACGCAGGACATTCACCAGTGCGATCTGCTCTTGTCTCAACACTTTGTGTATCACTTTTGGCGTTGTGTGGTTGTCCGAAATCTGCTCGCGGTTGCGCCAGCGCCTGACGGTAGTGACCGAAATGCCCAGCTCAGCGGCAAGCTCTCTGTCGCTTTTATCTGACTGCTGAAGATAGCGACGGATGCGCGGCGTCGTGGTGGCATTAGCATGCAGTTTAATTTCCATCGCAAGTCCTCAGAACTAATCTTATGAGATTTATACTACAGCAGCGATTGCTTTGTGACCGATTTCACCTTTCGCTCGCCACGCTTCACTGATAATTCCCAGACATAACACAACCAACACCCCTCAATCTTGTACGGAGTTCACAATGAACAATGTTCTGGGATTTCTTGAAGCAAAACTGATGCCGCTGGCGGCCAAAACGGCCCAGCAGCGTCATCTCGGGGCCATTCGCGGCGCCTACGTATCCTTCATGCCGTTTATCATCGTCGGCTCCGTTCTGCTGGTGATCTCGTCATTCCCGAATCAAGCCTATCAGCAGTTTATGTCTCAGGCCTTTGGTGAGAGCTGGAGCGCCATTATTGAAATCCCGTTCAACGCGGTGTTCTCCACCATGTCGCTGTTCATCAGCTTCCTGGTGGCCTTCCGCCTGGCGGAACACTACGGTGAGGATCGCATCTCCTGCGGCATCCTGGCGCTGGTCGCCTTTCTCATCCTGACGCCCTTTATCAAAGTGGCGGAAAACGGCGGTATTACCGTCATTCCGGTGGAGTGGATTGGCAGCAAAGGGCTGTTCGTGGCGATGATTGGTTCTCTGCTGTGGACGGAACTGTTCTGCTGGCTCAAGCGCAAAAAACTGGTCATCAAAATGCCGGACGGCGTGCCGCCGGCGGTGCAGGAGTCGTTCGCGGCATTAATCCCGGCCCTGCTGGTGATGATTCTGGTGCTGGGTATCCGTATCGTGTTTGAAAACACCCACTACAACACTATCCACCAGTTTATTTACGAAGTAGTGGCCACGCCGGTGCGCCACTACGGTACCTCTTACTTTGGCGCGCTGATGACGGTCTTCAGCATCACCATTCTCTGGTCAGTGGGCATTAACTCCGGCTCGATGATTAACGGCATCATTCGCCCGCTGTGGATGGAGAACCAGACCGACAACATCGCGGCCATTCAGGCTGGCGCCACGCCGCCGCACATTATCACCGAACAGTTTTTTGACATGATCTGGATGGGCGGCGCGGGGGCCACGCTGTCGCTGGTCATTGCGATGCTGATTTTCGCCCGCAGCAAAAACATGCGGGAAGTGGCGCGCCTCGGCGCCGGGGCGTCAGTGTTTAACATCAACGAACCGATCCTGTTTGGCCTGCCGGTGATCATGAACCCAATCATGCTTATCCCGTTCAATCTGGTGCCGCTGGTGCTGGTTACCGTGCAGTATGCAGCGATGAAGATTGGCGCGGTTGCCGTCACCACCGGGGTGTTTATTCCCTGGACGCTGCCACCCGTTATCAGCGGTTTTATCGTTACCGGGCACCTGAGCGGCAGCGTGATGCAGCTTATCAACCTGCTAATTGGCGCCATGCTGTACCTACCTTTCATGCGTATCGTGGACAAACAGTACCGCGCGGCGGAAATGGTCACCGTTACGCAAACCGACACAACCCTTGCAAAACAGGAGTAAAGCATGTGGGGAATTATCGCGACCTGGAGAATGGCGCTTGAAGGCGTCACCGAGTCTGCATCTGCGCTGGCTGCGGGGAAACCGGTCTCGGCAGCGGTGGTGGATGCCGTCGCCGCCGTCGAAGATTTTCCGTTTTATAAATCCGTCGGCTACGGCGGGCTGCCCACCGAAAATGGCGAAGTGGAGCTGGACGCCGCCTACATGGACGGCGATACGCTGGCGTTTGGTGCCGTGGGCAACCTGGTGGATATCGCCAACCCGGTGCGGGTGGCGCATGCGTTAAGCCGCCAGCGCTACAACAGCCTGCTGGTGGGCCAGGGCGCGCGCGAATGGGCGCTGAGCCAGGGCTTTGCCGACAAAACCATGCTCACTGACCGCGCCTTGCAGCACTACCGCAAACGCTGCCGTGAAACGCTGGATAAGGGCTTAAGCCCTTACGACGGGCATGACACCGTCGGCATTATCGGCCTCGATAAGCAGGGCTCGATGAGCGTCGCCACCTCCACCAGCGGCCTGTTCATGAAAAAGCGCGGTCGACTCGGGGATTCGCCCATTATTGGTTCCGGATTTTACTGCGACAGTGAAACCGGCGCCGCCACCGCCACGGGCGTCGGTGAAGATCTGATGAAAGGCTGCACCAGCTACGAAATCGTCCGCCGCATGGCCCAGGGCATGACGCCTCAGCAGGCTGCCGATTCGGTAGTGTTCGAACTGGAAGACAAGCTGATGTCGCGCTTTGGCCGCGCGGGCGATCTCTCAGTGGTGTGCATGAACAACAAAGGCGAATTTGGTGCCGCAACCAACATCAAAACCTTCTCGTTTGTGGTGGCGACGGCTCGCCAGCCTCTCACCGTTTTTCGTACCGAACGCCTGCGGGAGAAAACGCATTATCACGCGGTAGATGATGAGTGGATGCAGGCCTATGCCGCGCGGATCCGCGCGCCGATTGAGGAGTCATGATGATTACGTATCAGTTTATCAACGCGCTTTCTGACGCGGCTCCGCAGAGCCATTTGATTGCGTCCGCCTCCTGTACGCATTTGCCCGAAACGGCGCTGGTCGCAGAAATGCGCGAGTCTGCCAGCATCGCTGACACCCGCTTTGGCTGCGCCCCGTTTGCCCGGATCACTCTGCTGCCAGATGCCCTCTGGCAGGATAGCCTGACCGAAGGATTGCTGACGGCGCTGCGCCCGCTGCTGGCCTCGCCCGTCAGCCCCGAGCTGATACTGGACGTTACCGATATCGACGATGTGGTGCTGGCGCAGGCGCTGCGTTTTCTCTTTAATCAGGCGCACAGGCTAAGCGATCTGAAGCTGAGGAAAACGGATGATTCGACGGTGCGCCTTACGCACATTACTGCCCTTTGCCTGCCGGAACAGCAGGCAAAACTGGAGGGAATCTTCCGCCAGCAGCAGGCCATCGCCCACGGCATGGTCGCTGCGCGACGGCTGGCGGATATCCCTCCCGACCGCTGCACGCCGCATTTTGTGGTGGAAGAGGCGCAAAAACTGTGTGCCGCCTTCCCTTTACTGCGCTGCGAGGTGTTGGATGAAAAGCAAATCGTTGAGCAGAGTCTGGGGCTGCTGCACGCCGTTGGCAAAGGGGCTACCTGTCCGCCACGTCTGCTGGCGATCCATTATGACGGCGTCAACGACGGACCGGTGCGCTGCTATGTGGGTAAAGGAATTACATTTGATACTGGTGGCCTGTGGCTGAAGGAAGGCGCGGGCATGTATACCATGAAATACGACATGTGCGGTGCGGCTAACGTGCTGGGCCTGATGCTGACCGCCGCAGAGCTGGCGCTGCCCGTACGCATTATGGGCGTGCTGGCACTGGCGGAAAACGCCATTGGCCCGGACGCCATGCAGCCCGGCACGGTAGCAACGGCCTGCAACGGGATCACCGTTGAAATCAACAATACCGACGCCGAAGGCCGACTGGTGCTGGCAGACGCCATCGCCTGGGCCAGCCAGCGGCATCCGCAGGCGCGCTATATCATTGATATGGCCACCTTAACCGGTGCGGTCGTGAAGGCGCTGGGGTATGAATTGAGCGGATTAATGACGCAGGATGAACCGCTGCGCGCGGCGCTGACGCTGGCGGGCAAGCAGAGCGGCGATGAAGTGTGGTCCCTGCCGCTGGATGCGCGGCTGAAAAAACAGACCGACAGCGCGATCGCCGATCTGTGCAACACGCCGACCAATAATGCAGCAATCAGTGCTTCGGCAGCGTGGCTGCTGCACCACTTTTGCCCGCCGACAATCCCGTGGGCGCATCTGGACATCAGCGGTACGGCGCTGTGGCGCGAAAACGGACGGAGCGTGGCATCGGGAAGACCGATTCCACTTCTGGTTGAGCATCTAATTGGGGATATTTAGCCGCCACCGGGCGAGAAAATTCAAAGCTTGAGAATATCTTTCACAAACGGAATGGTCAGCTTGCGCTGGGCGGTAATGGAGGCGCGATCGAGCTGATCGAGCGTGTCAAACAGCGTACGCATTTCGCGATCCAGCCGCTTGAGCAGAAAGCGGCCCACGTCTTCCGGCAGCTCAAATCCGCGCTGTTTTGCGCGCAGCTGTAACGCCTGAAGCTTATCTTCATCCGACAGCGGCTGGAGCTTGTAGATTTGCCCCCAGTCCAGACGAGACGCCAGATCCGGCAGCCCCAGATTCAGCTGTCGCGGTGGACGATCGCCGGTGATCAGCAGCCGGGTTTTGCCCGACTCCAGGATGCGGTTGTAGAGGTTGAAGATCGCCATTTCCCACGGCTCGTCCCCCGCCACGCACTCGATATTATCGATGCAGACCAGCGAGAGATGTTCCATTCCCTCCAGCACCTCAGGCACGAACCACGTACGTTTATCCAGCGGCACGTAGCCTACTGCATCACCGCGCGCTGAAAGCTCCGCGCAGGCGGCATGCAGCAGATGGCTGCGCCCCGCGCCTTCGCGTGACCAGATATAGATGTATCCGCTGTGATCCTGGCGCAGCACGTTTTGCAGTGCAGCCAGTAAAGAGGGGTTATCACCCGGCCAGAAACTCGCGAAAGTTTCGTCGTCAGGGAGATAAAGTGGCAGAGAGAGCTGTGCCGGTCCGTTCAGAAATACCTCAACCAGAGATCCTACGTAAAATCGGAAAGGAGTTTAACACGGAACCTGCAAGGAGAGAACCGGGCGATCCCTCGCCCGACTTTTCGATCAATGTGACGCTTTTTCGCTTTCGTCCGCGTCCAGTACCACCTCTTCAGGGCGGATCACTGAGATCAGCTTGAAGATCAGGCTCAGGCCAACGCCGACGATGGTCGCGAGCGCCATGCCCTTCAGCTCGGCCGCACCGATGTGCACCTTCGCGCCGCTCACGCCGATAATCAGGATTACTGAGGTCAGGATCAGGTTCTGCGCCTTGCTGTAATCCACTTTGGATTCAATCAGCACGCGAATACCGGAGGCACCAATTACCCCGTACAGCAGCAGAGACACGCCGCCCATCACCGGCACCGGGATGATCTGAATCGCTGCCGCCAGCTTGCCGACGCAGGAGAGCAGAATGGCGATGATCGCCGCGCCGCCGATAACCCAGGTACTGTAGACGCGGGTAATCGCCATCACGCCGATGTTCTCACCGTAGGTGGTGTTTGGCGTTGAGCCAAAGAAACCGGAGATAATGGTGGAGAAACCGTTCGCAAACATGGAACGATGTAGACCCGGGTCACGGATCAAATCGCGCTTAACGATGTTCGCCGTCACCACCAGGTGGCCGACGTGCTCCGCAATCACCACCAGCGCCGCAGGCAGAATGGTGAAAATCGCAAACCATTCGAAGCGAGGGGTGTAGAAGGTTGGCAGCGCGAACCAGTGCGCCTCGGCAATCGGAGTGGTGTCCACCACGCCCATCGCGAAGGAGAGCGCGTAGCCCGCCAGCACGCCGATCAGGATCGGGATGATCGCCATAAAGCCGCGGAACAGGACGGAGCCAAACACCGTTACGCCCAGCGTAACCAGCGAGATGATAATGGTTTTGGAATCCGGTGACTGGCCGTCAGCAGGCAGCAGACCGGCCATATTCGCCGCCACACCCGCCAGTTCAAGACCGATGACCGCAACGATGGCGCCCATCGCCGCAGGCGGGAACATCACGTCCAGCCAGCCGGTACCGGCTTTCTTCACAATGAAGGACACCACGCAGAACAGGACGCCACACATGATAAAGCCGCCCAGCGCGACTTCATAACCCAGCGGCAGCAGCAGCAAAACCGGCGAGATAAACGCGAAGCTTGACCCCAGATACGCCGGGATTTTGCCTTTACAGATAAAGAGGTACAACAACGTACCGATGCCGTTGAACAACAGCACGGTTGCCGGGTTAATGTGGAACAGGATTGGCACCAGCACGGTTGCGCCAAACATGGCGAACAGGTGCTGCAAACTAAGCGGGATAGTCTGTAAAAGCGGCGGTCTTTCACTCACCCCGATAGCACGGCGCGTCATAGTGTTTTCCTCTGAGTAGTATTGTTGTTGGTGTTTTATTCAAAAAAAAGCCGACTATCAAAGTCGGCTTATTTATCGTTATTCGATTATTTCGTACCAAAGATCTTATCGCCGGCATCGCCGAGCCCCGGAATGATGTATCCGTGCTCGTTCAGGCCCTGGTCGATAGAGGCGGTATACAGCTCAACGTCCGGGTGCGCTTTTTCCAGCGCCGCGATCCCTTCCGGAGCCGCAACCAGCACCAGCACCTTAATGCTGTTACAGCCTGCATTTTTCAGCAGGTCGATGGTGGCGATCATCGAACCACCGGTCGCCAGCATCGGGTCAACCACCAGCGCCATACGCTCGTCGATGTTAGACACCAGCTTCTGGAAGTAAGGAACCGGCTCAAGGGTTTCTTCGTTACGGTAGATCCCGACCACGCTGATGCGCGCGCTTGGCACGTGCTCCAGCACGCCTTCCATCATGCCGAGACCGGCACGCAGGATTGGCACCACGGTAATTTTCTTACCTTTGATCTGCTCAACCTGCACCGGGCCGTTCCAGCCTTCGATGGTGACTTTTTCTGTTTCCAGATCGGAGGTCGCTTCGTATGTCAGCAGGCTGCCGACTTCAGATGCCAGTTCGCGAAAACGCTTCGTGCTGATGTCATGCTCACGCATCAGGCCCAACTTGTGTTTAACGAGTGGGTGTTTCACTTCCACAATCTTCATTCTCTTTCTCCTCTGAGGCGGCGTCCGCAAAAAAATCGCGGGATTATACCGCTTTTTTCGGATTAGGCCATACCCATCTTGCTTGACGTATATCAAGCAAAGTGATTTAGAGACAAAAAAACCGGAGGCGAGACTCCGGCTTGGGTGCGGGTTCTGCCCGGTGGCGCTGCGCTTACGCGGACCTACGTGTAGTGTAGGTCGGGTAAGCGTTAGCGCCACCCGGCAATTACAGGCTATCGCCGTTGCTCGCAATTACCTGCTTATACCAGTCGAACGATTTCTTCTTGCTGCGGTTCAGCGTGCCGTTGCCTTCATTGTCTTTGTCGACAAAGATAAAGCCGTAGCGTTTTTTCATTTCGCCCGTACCGGCAGAAACGAGGTCGATACAGCCCCACGGGGTGTAGCCCATCAGATCCACGCCATCTTCCTCCACCGCTTTTTTCATCTCGCGGATGTGGGCGGACAGGTAGTCAATGCGGTACTGGTCGTTCACCGTGCCGTCGCTCTCCTGCACGTCGATCGCGCCAAAGCCGTTTTCAACGATAAACAGCGGCAGCTGATAGTGATCCCAGAACCAGTTGAGGGAGTAGCGCAGCCCCACCGGGTCAATCTGCCAGCCCCAGTCCGATTTCTGCACGTACGGGTTAGTGACCAGGCTCTTGCTCTCGTCGTAATCCAGCTGCGGGTTATCCGCCATCGCCTTGGTGGCAAAGGACATATAGTAGCTGAAGCCGATGTAATCGACGCAGCCCTGCTTCAGCGCGGCTTTATCTTCTTCGGTAATATCCAGCGTGAAGCCGCGACGCGCAAAGTAGTTGAGCAGATGCTGCGGGTACCTGCCGCGCACGTGCACGTCGGTGAACCAGTAGCGGCGGTGCATGGCATTCATCGCCATCATCATATCGTCCGGCGCGCAGGTGAGCGGGTAGATAGGACACATGGCAATCATGCAGCCAATCTGCAGCGACGGGTTAATCTCGCGCCCCGCCTTCACCGCCAGGGCGCTGGCCACCAGCTCATAGTGCGCCGCCTGGAACATCACCGGCTCACGGTCTTCACCCGGCGCGTACTTCAGCCCGGAGTTAGTGAACGGCGCAAAGTCTTCGTGGAAGTTGGCCTGGTTGTTGATCTCGTTGAAGGTCATCCAGTACTTCACTTTATGCTGATAGCGCTGGAATACCACTTTTGCAAAACGAACGAAGAAGTCGATCAGCTTACGGTTGCGCCAGCCGCCGTATTCCGTGACCAGATGGAAAGGCATCTCGAAGTGAGACAGGGTGATAACCGGTTCGATGCCGTACTTCAGGCATTCGTCGAACAGGTCGTCATAGAATTTCAGGCCAGCCTCGTTAGGCTCAAGCTCGTCGCCTTTCGGGAAGATCCGCGTCCAGGCAATAGAGGTGCGGAAGCATTTGAACCCCATCTCGGCAAAGAGTCTGATGTCTTCTTTATAGCGGTGGTAGAAATCAATGGCTTCATGGTTAGGGTAATTTTTCCCTTCCAGCACGCCGTTGGTGATTTCACGCGGCACGCCGTGCGCGCCCGCGGTCATGACGTCGGCCACGCTCACGCCTTTTCCGCCCTCTTTCCAGCCGCCTTCCAGCTGGTGCGCCGCAACGGCCCCACCCCACAGAAAATCTGCTTTAAATCCTGACATTCGCTTTCCCTCATTCTGCGTTATTATCTGCAAAAACAATTACAGAAACCGGTTTCAGTTTGATGATGTGCAAAGGGAATAACCGTTGCAAGCAGTTCTCAGAAACCGGTTTCATTTTCGTGAACAGAGTCAAGTTTGGCTGCATTCACGGGGTGCACAGAAAAAAAGATCTCCACGTCCAGAATAGGCTCGCAAACGTTTGCCTGGACTGTTAGAATTGCGCCGATTTTTCTTACTAGCTATGCAATCGCGTGGGGATTTAAGCCGTGACCAACAAAACTTCTCTCAGCTACAAAGATGCCGGTGTTGATATTGACGCAGGTAATGCGCTGGTTGACCGAATCAAAGGTGTGGTGAAAAAAACCCGCCGCCCGGAAGTGATGGGTGGTCTGGGTGGCTTCGGCGCACTGTGCGCGCTGCCGCAAAAATATCGTGAACCTGTTCTGGTCTCGGGTACTGACGGTGTAGGCACTAAACTGCGCATGGCGATGGATTTAAAACGTCACGACACGATCGGTATCGATCTGGTCGCGATGTGCGTGAATGACCTGGTGGTACAGGGCGCAGAGCCGCTGTTCTTCCTCGATTACTACGCGACCGGCAAACTGGACGTAGATACCGCGGCAAGCGTGATTAACGGTATCGCCGAAGGCTGTCTGCAGTCTGGCTGCGCGCTGGTCGGTGGTGAAACCGCAGAAATGCCGGGCATGTATCACGGCGAAGATTATGACGTCGCGGGCTTCTGCGTCGGCGTAGTAGAAAAATCAGAAATTATCGACGGCAGCAAAGTGGCCGATGGCGATGTGCTGATCGCGCTGGCCTCCAGCGGCCCGCACTCTAACGGCTACTCCCTGGTGCGTAAAATCCTCGAAGTGAGCGGCTGTGATCCGCTGACCACCGAGCTTGACGGTAAACCACTGGCTGACCATCTGCTTGCGCCAACACGTATCTACGTGAAGAACGTGCTCGAGCTTATCGAGAACGTCGACGTTCACGCCATTGCCCACCTGACCGGCGGCGGCTTCTGGGAAAATATTCCGCGCGTTCTGCCGGACAACACCCAGGCGGTGATCGACGAATCCTCATGGCAGTGGCCAGCCGTGTTTAACTGGCTTCAGACCGCGGGCAACGTGAGCTCTCACGAAATGTACCGCACCTTTAACTGTGGCGTGGGCATGGTTATCGCCCTGCCGGCAAGCGAAGCGGATAAAGCAGTGAAGCTGCTGACGGAGAAAGGTGAAAACGCGTGGAAAATCGGTACGATTAAAGCCTCCGATTCCGAACAGCGTGTGGTCATTGAATGAAAAACATCGTGGTGCTCATTTCCGGCAACGGAAGCAATTTGCAGGCCATCATAGACGCCTGCAAGCAGAAGAAAATCAACGGCACCATTCGGGCAGTATTCAGCAACAAGGCCGACGCGTTCGGCCTTGAGCGCGCGCGGGAAGCGAACATTCCCGCGCACGCGCTGGAAGCCAGCCAGTTTGCCGGGCGTGAAGCCTTTGACCGCGAGCTGGTGCATGAGATTGATGCCTACGCGCCGGACGTAGTCGTGCTGGCGGGCTATATGCGCATTCTGAGCCCGGCTTTTGTAGAACACTTCGCCGGACGTCTGCTGAATATTCACCCTTCTCTTCTGCCGAAATATCCCGGCCTGCATACCCATCGTCAGGTTCTGGAAAATGGCGATGAGGAGCATGGCACCTCCGTGCATTTCGTTACCGACGAGCTGGATGGCGGTCCGGTTATCCTGCAGGCGAAAGTCCCGGTCTTTGACGGCGATAGCGAAGAAGACGTGACCGAACGCGTGCAGACCCAGGAACACGCCATTTACCCGCTGGTGGTAAGCTGGTTTGTCGACGGACGTCTCGAGATGCGCGACGGCGCTGCCTGGCTGGACGGCGTTAAGTTACCTCCGCAGGGCCATGCGGCGGAAGAGTAGTTTATTATGTCGGGTGGCGCTTCTGCGCTTACCCGACCTGCCTGATGCATTACCCGAATGTCCCCTCCCCAACCCTCTAAATTCCCCAACAAAAAAAATAACTGTCATACTTTTCTGGCACTGTTGGACATATCGTGGAAATGCTCGCCATAATAAGGACGAGACGGATTTACCACGTCCTGTGATTGAACTGGAGTGTGAGCTGTAATGGGTCAGGAAAAGTTATATATCGAGAAAGAGCTAAGCTGGTTAGCATTCAACGAACGTGTACTCCAGGAAGCGGCAGACAAAAGTAACCCGCTGATCGAGCGCATGCGTTTTTTGGGTATTTATTCGAACAACCTGGATGAGTTCTACAAGGTTCGCTTTGCCGAGCTGAAAAGACGCATCATCATCAGCGAAGAACAGGGCTTAAACTCGCACTCGCGGCATCTGCTGGGCAAAATCCAGTCCCGCGTGCTGAAAGCCGATCAGGAATTTGACGGCCTGTATAACGAACTGCTGCTGGAGATGGCGCGCAATCAAATCTTCCTGATTAACGAACGCCAGCTTTCCGTTAACCAACAAAACTGGCTGCGCCACTACTTCAAACACTATCTGCGCCAGCACATTACCCCCATTCTGATCAACCGCGAAACCGATCTGGTGCAGTTTTTGAAAGATGACTATACCTACCTGGCGGTGGAAATTATTCGCGGTGAATCTATCCGTTACGCGCTGCTGGAGATCCCATCCGACAAGGTGCCGCGCTTTGTGAACCTGCCGCCGGAAACCCCGCGCAGACGCAAACCAATGATCCTGCTGGATAACATCCTGCGCTACTGTCTGGACGACATCTTCAAAGGCTTCTTCGATTACGATGCGTTAAACGCCTACTCGATGAAAATGACTCGTGACGCCGAATATGACCTGGTGCACGAGATGGAAGCCAGCCTGATGGAGCTGATGTCATCCAGCCTGAAACAGCGCCTGACGGCTGAACCGGTGCGCTTCGTCTATCAGCGCGATATGCCGGACGCCATGGTGGAGATGCTGCGTGAGAAACTGACCATTTCGCGCTATGACTCCATCGTTCCGGGTGGTCGTTACCACAACTTTAAAGATTTTATTGGCTTCCCGAACGTCGGCAAAGCCAACCTGGTGAACAAGCCGCTGCCGCGCCTGCGCCATCTCTGGTTCGATAAATTCCGCAACGGATTCGACGCCATCCGCGAACGCGATGTCCTGCTCTACTATCCGTATCATACGTTTGAGCACGTGCTGGAACTGCTGCGTCAGGCCTCGTTCGACCCGAGCGTGCTGGCGATCAAAATCAACATCTACCGCGTGGCAAAAGATTCCCGCATCATCGATGCGATGATCCACGCGGCGCACAACGCCAAAAAAGTCACCGTGGTGGTTGAGCTGCAGGCGCGCTTCGACGAAGAGGCGAACATTCACTGGGCGCGACGTCTGACGGAAGCCGGTGTGCACGTCATTTTCTCCGCGCCGGGGCTGAAAATTCACGCCAAGCTGTTCCTCATCTCTCGTAAAGAGGGCGATGAGGTGGTGCGTTATGCCCACATCGGTACCGGGAACTTTAACGAGAAAACCGCGCGAATTTATACCGATTACTCGCTCTTAACTGCCGATGCCCGCATCACTAACGAAGTGCGCCGGGTCTTTAACTTTATCGAAAACCCGTACCGTCCGGTGAGCTTTGACTATCTGCTGGTCTCGCCGCAGAACTCGCGCCGTCTGCTGTACGATATGATCGATAAAGAGATCGCCAATGCCCAGAAAGGGCTGTCGTCCGGCATCACGCTGAAGCTTAACAACCTGGTCGATAAAGGGCTGGTGGACAGGCTGTATGCGGCGTCCAGCTCCGGCGTACCGGTTAATCTTCTGATCCGCGGCATGTGCTCGCTGATCCCGGAACTGGAAGGCATCAGCGACAATATTCGCGTGATCAGCATTGTTGACCGCTACCTGGAGCACGATCGGGTCTATATTTTCGATAATGCGGGTGATAAGCAGGTCTATCTTTCTTCGGCAGACTGGATGACGCGCAATATTGACTACCGAATTGAAGTCGCGGCACCGCTGCTGGATCCGCGCCTGAAGCAGCAGATTCTCGACATCATCGAGATTCTGTTCAGCGATACCGTGAAAGCACGCTATATCGACAAAGAACTCAGTAACCGCTATGTACCGCGCGGCAACCGCCGTAAAGTGCGGTCGCAACTGGCGATTTACGACTATATCAAATCACTCGAGCAACCCGATTAACCTATGCCGATAAATGATAAGACCCCACGCCCGCAGGAATTCGCCGCGGTCGATCTTGGCTCTAACAGTTTCCACATGGTCATCGCCCGTGAGGTGGATGGCGCGTTGCAGATCATCGGTCGTCTGAAGCAGCGCGTACACCTGGCGGATGGTCTTGATGAACGCAGCATGCTCAGCGAAGAGGCGATGGAGCGCGGGTTAAACTGCCTGTCGCTGTTTGCTGAGCGCCTGCAGGGCTTCTCGCCCTCCAGCGTGTGCATCGTGGGCACCCACACCCTGCGCCAGGCCCTGAACGCACCTGAGTTTCTCAAGCGGGCCGAAAAGGTGATCCCCTACCCGATTGAGATCATCTCCGGCAACGAGGAAGCGCGTCTGATCTTCATGGGCGTCGAGCACACCCAGCCGGAAAAAGGGCGCAAGCTGGTTATCGACATCGGCGGCGGTTCTACGGAGCTGGTGATCGGCGAAGACTTTGAGCCTCGCCTGGTGGAAAGCCGCCGTATGGGCTGCGTCAGCTTCGCACAGATGTATTTCCCGGGCGGTAGCATCACCCGCGAGAACTTCCAGCGTGCGCGGATGGCGGCCGTCCAGAAGCTGGAAAACCTGGCCTGGCAGTACCGTATCCAGGGCTGGAACGTGGCGCTGGGCGCGTCGGGTACCATCAAAGCGGCGCATGAAGTGCTGCTGGCGATGGGTGAAAAAGACGGGTTTATCACGCCCGAACGCCTGACATTGCTGACCGAAGAGGTGCTGAAGCATAAAAGTTTTGATGCCTTAAGCCTGCCGGGTCTTTCCGACGAGCGTAAGGTGGTCTTCGTTCCGGGGCTGGCCATCCTCTGCGGCGTGTTTGATGCCCTCGCCATTAAAGAGCTGCGCCTTTCCGACGGCGCGCTGCGCGAAGGTGTGCTGTATGAGATGGAAGGCCGCTTCCGCCATCAGGATATTCGCAGCCGCACCGCGCAAAGCCTGGCTAACCAGTACAACATCGACCGCGAGCAGGCGAAGCGCGTGCTGGACACCACGGTGCAGATGTACGAGCAGTGGGAAGAGCAGAATCCGAAGCTCGCGCACCCGCAGCTTGCCGCGCTGTTAAAATGGGCCGCAATGCTCCACGAGGTGGGGCTCAACATCAACCACAGCGGGATGCATCGCCATTCGGCCTACATTCTGCAAAATAGCGATCTGCCTGGCTTCAACCAGGAGCAGCAAACCATGATGGCGACCCTGGTGCGTTATCACCGCAAAGCCATCAAGCTCGACGACCTGCCGCGCTTCACGCTGTTCAAGAAAAAACAGTTCCTGCCGCTTATACAGCTGCTGCGTCTGGGCGTACTGCTCAATAACCAGCGCCAGGCCACCACCACGCCGCCCACGCTGAAGCTTAAAACCGACGACCATCACTGGACGCTGAGCTTCCCGCACGACTGGTTCAGCCAGAACGCTCTGGTCCTGCTGGACCTGGAAAAAGAGCAGCAGTACTGGGAAGCGGTCACCGGCTGGCTGCTTAAAATTGAAGAAGAGAGCGCCGACGTCGCCGCGTAACGGTTCAGGCGTCCGCGCAGGACGCCTCAGCTTCCAGCAGCGACTCAAGCGGCGCCGGTCTGCCAATCAGATAGCCCTGCACATAATCGATGCCTAGCGCGTGAACCGCGCTACGTATCTCTTCGGTCTCGACGTACTCCGCCACCACCAGCATCTTCTTCATGCGCGCCAGATGGCAGATAGACGCCACAATCTGATAATCCAGGCTGTTGTTGACGATATTGCGGATAAAACTGCCGTCGATCTTGAGAATATCCGCATCCACGCTTTTCAGCCGCGCATAGCTCGCATAGCCGGTGCCAAAATCATCAATCGCAATACGTACCCCCATTTTCTGCAGCTGCCGGAGGATGTGTAGCGCCTGCTCCGCATTGCAAAAGGTGCTGCACTCCGTCACTTCAAAAATCAGCTGCCACGGCTCAATGGCGTATTTCGCCAGCAGGCGACTTACCTCAAGCGGAAACTGCACCCGACATACGGTTGAGGGGGCCAGATTAATGGCGAAACGCTGGCCGGGCAGCCTTTCGCGATGCGCGGCCAGGAAGCGCAGAGTATACTCCAGCACCCACAAATCCACCCGCGAGGAGAGGCCAAACTCCTGCGCGACGGGCAGGAACCGATCGGGAGAGATCAATAGCCCGTTGGCATCCGGCATCCGGAGCAGGACTTCGTGATAGCAATCGCCACGCAGGCCGCGAACGGGTTGAACCAGCAGGGTGAATTCGTCGTTATCAAGCGCCTTTTGCAGGCGGCTCATCATCGCAACTTTATCCTTCAGGTTACGCTGCAAATGGACGGCCCCACGCTGCTGAAGATTTTCCGGATGGTTAGAGGCGAGCGACAGATCGGCAACCACGCCCAGTTCACCCAGCACCAGATACAGATGGTTAACCGGGGACCGGACATAGCAATAGCTCACTCCCACCTGCGGCTGAAGCGGCATGCCGTCCCAGACAAAGCGGAACTGCTTGATATGCTCGTCCAGGGTTTCAATTCGCTGCTGGTGCGATTCCGCGTTGAGCCGCACCGCCATGTCATACCCGGTGAGGTGATACACCTGCTCGTTGGGCTGGAGGGTACCGTTTACCCACTGCGCCAGCTGCTGTTTGTACAAAATACGCAGCAGCACGCCGTAATTTCGACCCAGAATTTCCAGCTCCGGAATACGCAGCAGGCAGAGCGCCGACCACGGGTTTTTCGCCAGATCGCGCGACAGCGCCCGCAGGTTAGGCATATGGACGACCGGATCGAGCAGCGCCAGCCTGCGCGAGCGTTTGTTCACCGCGCGCTGCCGGGTTGCCAGCATCGACATAAAAACCACCACGAACGAGAAGACCAGGTAACTGGAAGAGGTGATCGCCAGCTGAATGTCATACCCCGGGTTCACCGGGATATAGCGGTAAAAATAGTGAATAGATACCAGCAGTATCGGCGTCCAGATAAGCGAAATCAGTATATAGCCAAAACGCATCGCGCCCCAGAGCATCACCGGCATGAGCAGCGACAGGGTGTAGTTCGTGGTGAAAATGGAGCTGTTTTCATTCATCGGGAGCAGCAGCAGCGTAAGCAGCCCGCCTAGCGCAATCGCCCACATCAGAAACTCAATGACCGTCACCTTTTTATCTATCTGGGAACGGATCTGCGAGAAAAGGCTTTTGAGATAGCGCGGATGGCGAATCAGGCGGATCAGCAGATAGCTCAGCGGCACGCCCGTCAGCCCGCTGACCAGCAGCGTCTGATAGTTAATGAGCGTGCGAATATTAAGAGGGTTTAATCCCGCAAGGCTCTGCCGGCTCTCATACACGCCTAAATACACCGCAAACTGAAACAGCACCAGAAATAGCGTCGCGGGGCAGAAGACCTGCCAGAAGATGCGCTGCGCCATCAGCCGGATGTCGCCGTATGCGGTCATATTCCGTCTGGGTGCAAACACCCGGTAGCCGCCCCAGCTCAGCACTAAAGGGACGACAAAATGGAGCATACCAGCGACCGTTTCGAACATGCCGACCGAGGGGTAATAGCGGATAAACAGCGACAATACGATCCCGGGCAGCGCTTCCAGCCCAAAGAACATCATCAGCGAAAGCAAAAATGAGAGGGGTAAATAATAGAGTGCCGCAATACCGTCTCCCAGCTGCGTGAAGGTATTCGCGATGCTCAGCACGGGAAGTAAAACCACAGGCAAAATAAGCGGCAATGCCCACCAGCGGTTTTCATTTTTTTTCAGGAAAGCGAGAATGTTCATAGATGCCCGGTTAAACCCCTTTCGCTCCAGAGGGAAAATAAAGACAGGCATCCAACCTGACGTACGCGCCGCCCGGCGGCGTGCGGGGCGAACTGTGTGGAGGAAGGATTTTAAATATAAGGGCCGGGAATCCGTTGACTTAAATCAAACTACTTTACGCAAATTACTCTTTGTGGCGTTTTTTTTGAAATAATTTTCTTCATATTATCAATATGGTAAATGCATTAATTAAATTCAATAACATTAATTAATGTATACATTGACGGTTATTTACACACTGCAGAATTGACCCCTTCTTCCCGCTGTGCCTTAATATCCTTATCGCCCAAAAGGGCTTACCCAGGATAAACAGAGTGAGTCAGGTCACGCGTATGCGCAAACGACATCGATTTAACACCCGAATGACCCGCATCATACTGCTCATCAGCTTTCTGTTTTTCTTTGGCCGCTTCGTTTACTCCTCGATTGGCGCCTGGTACCACCATCAGGACAAAACCCAGTCGCAGCAATCCAGCCTCACCGTCGACACCGCTGACCGCTAAACCGCCGAAGGATGCTGCACGAGCCGAATAATGGCCGCTATCCCTTTGCTGAGGATTTTATCCTGTCGCATCACCACCGCCAGCTGCCGCTGCAGCATGGGCGTAAGCGACATCACGCATAGCCCTTCGCGATCGCCATCCTGTTCTACCGCCATTCGGGGCACGATGCTGTAGCCCAGTCCCGCGCGAACCATGCGTTTGATCGCCTCGATGCTGCCAAGCTGCATCACCGGTGCGATCGTTAATCCATTAGCCGCAAACCAGCCATCGATCAGCGTCCGGGTTCCGCTACCTGATTCAAAGGCAATCAGCGGCTGAGCGTGCAGCGCATCCGGGGTAAAGTCTCTGAAAACATCCTTCAGCTCCGGCGAGGCGATAAAAACAAACTCTTCGTCCATCACCGGCATGACGTCCAACGCCTTGCCACTCACCGGCAGCGTGACCAGCCCCATATCGAGACGGTTCTCTTCGATGGCCCTGACGATATCGCGGGTGTTGCCCGTCGTCACCCCCACGTTCAGGAGCGGATAGTCGCGTCGTAGCTGCTCCAGCAGAGGTGGCAGAAAATGAATGCAGGCCGTTGCCCCCGTGCCAAGCGTAATAGTGCCGCTCACATCGTGGCTGAATGCGCTCACCGACCGAATGGCGTCATCCACCACCTGCTGAATACGCTCCCCATGCGCCAGCAATGCCTCTCCGGCTGCCGTCGCCTTTATCCCTCGCCCGGTACGCTCCACCAGCCGCGTTTGCAGAAACTGCTCCAGCTGGCGTATTTGCAGGCTGACGGCGGGCTGGGAGATACCCAGCACATCCGCTGCTGCTGAAAAGCTGCCGCGCTGGATCACCAGACGGAAGGTGGCGAGATAGCCCAGATTAAGCGTCGTCATTCAAAGTTTCTCTTATACCGCGCATAAGGTTGCAGCCCTGCCAGCACAATACCGCGCCCGTTATGCTCAGGACAACTGCATAGCGGAATGAAAAATAATGGAAACACCTGCCCTGCCACGCCGCCTCGCCCTCACAGCCGGATGTAATCAACTCATCAACTGGGGGATCTCGTTTTATATGCCGGGCACCTTTGCGCTGGCCATTTCAGCCGACCGTGGATGGTCTTCACCGCAGATTTACCTCGGCCTGACGCTGGCGATGCTGGTGATGGCGGCGGTATCCCCTTTTATAGCCCGCCTGCTGGCATGCTTTGGCGGTCAGACGGTGGTGATGAGCGGAACGTTGCTGATCGCCGCAAGCTGCGCAGGGATGGCGTATACCCAGACGCTTTTTGGCTGGTACTGTGCCTGGCTGGTCGCCGGCACAGGCATGCGCCTGTCGCTTTACGATGCGCTGTTCGCCGCGCTGGTGAACCTCTACGGGCAGCAGGCGCGCAGAACAATCTCACGCGTCACGCTGGCGGGCGGACTGGCCTCCGCCGTCTTCTGGCCGCTGGGCGATGCTCTGCTTCAGGTTATGCGCTGGCAGGACGCGCTGCGCGTCTATGCTCTGCTCGGCCTGCTGAGCGCGGCGCTGATAAGAACGCTTCCCCGTCAGCGGCGAACGATTACGACAAAGCTCACCTCGCCGCCTTTGAGCAACGAGCGGCGTAACGGCTGGCTTTATGCCATCTTCATTGCCCTCATTACCTTTGTTTCGAACGGCACGTCCACCCATCTGCCGGAGTTTATTGCCCACTTCGGTCTGCCTGTCGCCATCGGCATGCTGTGGGGGATCGGCCAGACGGGTGCTCGCTCGCTGGAAGTGCTGGCGGGCGCCCGCTTAACCCCCTTCAAACTCACGCTTTTTACCGCGCTCGCCATGCCGCTCTGCTTTCTGGTTGGGCTAAGCAGTTCCCAGTTTGTCTGGTGCGCGGCCGGATTTGTGTTGGGTTACGGTGCCATCAACGGGCTGGTCACCATCGTGAAAGCCACGCTGCCGCTGGAACTGTTTAACACCGAAAGCTATGCCCGCCGTACGGGCATGCTGCTTATCCCGGGCCAACTTATGGCCGCAGCCTCACCGTTTGCCTATGCGTGGCTGAACAAAACGCTGGGGATCGCTGGCGCAATGGGGGTGTCGACGGGGCTGACGCTGGTGATTGCCGGGCTGGCGATAGCGATCGTGCGCTGTCCCGGGAAGCAAACTGTATCGCACTGTATCCAGAGCGCCACGCTGACAAACGGGTACAAAACGCCGCCTCCGGCAAATATCTCCGATACATAAAAATGGTTTTCTTTCCCTGTCGCCATTCAGAACCGATGAGGAGAGAGACCGATGACCCGTCGTTATGCACTTATCACCCTGCTTATCCTGGCATCTGTAGCCCATGCCCAGGCCACGCCGCTGGACAACCTGAGCGCCGGGGACGTTAACGGCCCCGCCGCCGTTGCCCCGCTGGCGCAGCCGCAACCACCCGCAAAGCTGATCGTCGATCCCCCGCTTGCCGGGCCGCTGAGCAAAGGCGCGGTGTTTATACAGTACCGTGCCGAAAACCTGCGCATCGAGCCGGTATTCGGACCTGAAGCGCTCAAGGTCACTCCGCGCATCGGGCACATTCACGTGGTGGTGGATGACGCGCCGTGGCACTGGGCTGACGCCAGCGGAGAGCCGGTAATTCTGGTGGGGCTGCCCGCAGGGAAACACAAGGTGACGATTATTCTGGCCGACCCGACGCACAAGCCGCTCGACCGCAAAACCATCGAATTCACCGTACCACCCCACGCGGCGGTCCACCACTTTTAAGGAGTCTCAAGATGAAAGCACTGACTGTACTAACGGCAGGCCTGCTGGCGCTTTCCGCCAGCGCCTTTGCACAGGGTAAAACCAGCGTCGTGCTGGTTCACGGCGCGTTTGCCGACGGCAGCAGCTGGAATAAGGTGATTGCCCTGTTGCAGAAGCAGCACGCCGAGGTCATTGCCGTCCAGCTCCCGCTCACGTCGCTCAACGATGACGTTGCCGCCACAAAGCGGGCCATCGCCCGCGCGCAGGGTGACGTAGTGCTGGTGGGCCACTCCTGGGGCGGCACCGTGATTAGCGAGGCGGGAAACGATGCGCGGGTTAAATCGCTGGTGTACGTGGCGGCGTTCGCCCCGGATTCCGGCCAGTCGACGGCGGATCTGGCAGGAAGCTACCCTGCGCCGCCGGGTAGCGCGGGCATTGCCAAAACGGCGGACGGCTATTTATACCTGCCGACGGACGCCGTCAGGAAGGATTTCGCGCCTGACGTGAAGCCAGCCATTCAAGATACGATTGCAGCCACGCAGGGGCCAATTAAGGCTGAGGCGTTTGGTGAAAAAGTCGTCCACGCGGCGTGGCATGACAAACCGAGCTGGTATGTGGTTAGCAAGAATGACCGAATGATCAACCCCGATCTTGAACGGGCGATGGCGAAGACGATCCACGCGAAAACCACCGAGGTGGCGGCAAGCCACGTATCGATGGTGAGCCAGCCGCAGATCGTTGCCCGGACGATTGAGCAGGCGATTGAAGCAAAATAATATTTTGTAAATTGTAGGCCGGGTAAGCGCAGCGCCACCCGGCAAAAAATAGCCTCAGTGCCCGCTATCCCCGGGATAATCGCGATTAATCCACGCGTGATCCTCCTCCCAGGTGAACATCCATTTGCGCACCGGCCCGGCCATCACGTTGAGGTAGTAGCTGTCATATCCGGCCATCGTCGCCACCGGGTGATAGCCCTTCGGCACCATGACCACGTCACGGTTATAGACCGCCATACACTCATCCAGCGTTCTGTCGTCGGTGTAGACGCGCTGCATGCAGAACCCCTGCTCCGGGTTGAGGCGATGGTAGTAGGTCTCCTCCAGATACGTCTCCTGCGGCGGGTTATCCGTGTCATGCTTGTGGCTCGGGTACGAGCTGGTGCAGCCCTCGTTAGTCCAGACCTCCACCACCAGCAGGCTGTCGGCGGGCTTGTCTTCCGGCAGAATATTGTGCACGTAGCGCTGGTTGCGGCTCTTACCGCGCGCTTCGCCGTCGATATCCTGCGGCGCAATCAGCCGCGTCGGATACGTGCCCTTGCCAGGCGCGGCGCAGACCGCCAGCTCCAGCGTCGTCAGCGCCTTCACCTGCACCGTCTCCTGCGGGGTGACGTACACCGCCCACGGCTTGATGCGCTCGAACGGGCTCATCCGCCCGCCAATGTCGGTAAACTGCGCGGAGGGCGTGCTGATGGAGGCGCGTCCGGCGACCAGCACCAGACAGCGCTCTTCGCTGACGGCGGTCAGCGTCAGCGTCTGCCCCTCCTGCAGCTCATACGCCTCAAAGCCGACGTACCCCCACCCTGCGCTTTCCGGCGTGACGGACTGGGTGCGTCCCTCCGCGTTCGGCTGTTGCCAGCGTGATAGCAAACGTGACATGTCGCCTCCTCAGATAAGCCCGGCGTCGCGCGCCAGGCGGCTCAGGTTGTTGTACCCCAGACGGGCGTAGGTAAGCGGATGGGCAATGGCCGGATCCTGCTCCGCCTCGACCACCAGCCAGCCGTGATAGTCCTGCGCCTTCAGCAGCTGCATAATCGGCGGATAATCCACGCAGCCGTCGCCCGGCACCGTAAACACGCCGCTCAGTACCGCATCAAGGAAGCTGGTTTTACGGTTTTTCACGTCCGCCAGCACGTCGGCACGCACGTCTTTGCAGTGAACGTGGTTGATGCGCGACGCCCAGCGCTGCGCCACCGCCAGCGGATCGGCCCCGGCAAAGGTCAGATGGCCGGTATCGAGCAGTAGCCCCACCGCGTCGCCGGTGTGGGTCATCAGGTTGTCCACGTCGTCGGCGGACTCAATCACCGTGCCCATATGGTGATGATAGGCAATCTGCACGCCCTGCTGCTGGGTGTAGCGGGCAAATTCGGTAAGCTTCTCACCGTACTCCTTCCAGCGTGACTGCGGGAAGCGCGGGCGCAGATGCACCGGGGTCTGCTGCTCGCCGTGAATGCAGCCGCTCACTTCCGCAAAGACCAGCACCTTCGCCCCCAGCTCGCGCAGCAGCGCCAGGTGGGACTGCACGGCGGCGATCTCCTCCTCCACGCTGCGCTCCAGCAGGCGGCCGGAATACCAGCCGGAGACCAGCTGCAGGTCGTGGCGCTGCAGGATGGGGCCGAGCAGGCGCGCTTCGCGCGGGAACTTATTGCCCAGCTCGAAGCCGGCGAAACCGGCCTCTTTACCTTCACTCAGGCAGGTCTCCAGCGACGTCTCTGCGCCCAGAGAAGGCAGATCGTCGTTCGTCCACGTCAGCGGGTTAATGCCCAGTTGTACACTCATTGTCTTCTCCATTATGCGTGTCCGCGCTCGCGCCACCAGGCGATAAGCTGCAGGTAGTTGTCCCGGATGCGCGCCACCAGATGCGCATCGTCAATATCGTGTTTCAGCCACGCGCGGGAGGCATCGCCGAACAGCGTGCGCCCTACGGCGAAGCCTTTAACCAGCGGCTGCCCCGCTGCGGCTTTAAAGTCAGCGCGCAGCTGTTCCGCCGGGGCGTCCAGGCCGAGGATCACCACCCCGCGGCAGTGCGGGTCCCGGCGTTCGATAATCTCGCTCAGTGCCGTCCAGCCCTCGGCGGAAAGCGGCGGCAGCTTCCACCAGTCCGGGTAAATGCCGAGGTTGTAGAAGCGGGAGATGGCGCGCAGGTAGAGCTCGTCGCTGCGCGGCATGGTCGCAGGCAGGATCACCTCCAGCAGCAGCTCGTGCCCGGACTGGCAGCAGGCGTGGTACACCTCAGCGATTTTCTGCTCCTGCTCCAGGCGCAGGCCGTGGGCATCTTCCGGGTGGAAAAAGACCAGGCACTTCACCACGTGCTCCTGCGGCCAGCTGATAAGCTGGGTGCCGATGTTGCCGTGCTCCATCTCCAGCGGACGCGAGCCAGGCAGCTCAATGGGGCGACCAATCCACCACCCCTCGCCGGTGATGGCGTTCAGCGCGTCCTGTCCAAAGGTGCCGTCGCACAGCAGGCCGGCTTTGCCCTCCAGCCCGGCCCGGCTCGCCGCCTCGCGGCTGGCCTGCAGGATCAGCTGCTTGAGGGCAGGAATACGCTTAAGCGACGCGCCGCACTGCATCGCCATATCCTCAAGCTGGCTGCGGTGGTCGAAGGCCATCACGCACAGCTCCGGCCACTCGCGGCGGCGGGTGGTCACCCGGTGGAGATGGTTAAGACGCGGGTCGAGATCCGGGCGCGGCACATCTGCAGCGCGCGAAAGATAGTCATCCAGCTCGATTTTGCTCGGCATCGCCGGGGCGCAGCCGTGGCGCGAGACCACCAGCGCGCCGCAGGCGTTGGCGTAGCGGCACGCCTGCTCCCAGCCCTCGTCGTTCAGATAGCCGCGCAGCAGGCCGGACATAAACGCGTCCCCCGCGCCGAGGACGTTCAGCACCTCCACGCGCACGCCGGTCACCGTCAGGCCGTCGTCCAGCCGGGGCGGAATGGCGTCGGTATAGACCGAGCAGCCGAGCGCGCCGCGTTTGCAGACCAGGGTGGCCTGACTCACGGCACGCACCTGCCCCAGCGCCTGCAGGGTATCCGTGCTGCCGCCCGCAATGTGAAACTCCTCCTCGGTGCCGACAATGACGTCGAAGAGGTGCAGTACCTCCTGCAGCTCGCGGGTGACCTTATCGGCGGCGATAAAGCGCGTTTCGCCGTCGCCTAAGGCGGTGAGCCCCCACAGCACCGGACGGTAGTCAATGTCCAGCACCGTCCGGACGCCGTGACGGCTGGCATAGCCCAGCGCCGTCAGCACCGCCTCGCGGGTCTGCGGATGAGAAAGGTGGGTCCCGGTGATGGCAAGACACCGTGCGGAGGCAATGTAGCTTTCGTCCACATCGCTGGCCGTAATGGCCATATCCGCGCAGTTATCGCGATAAAAAATCAGAGGAAAGGTGTCCCGGTCTTTAATGCCGAGTAGCACCAGCGCCGTGAGGCGGTCTTTATCTGTAATCAGATGGCTGGTATCGCAGCCCACCTGGTTGAGCTCTTCGCGCAGGAAGCGGCCCATATGTTCATCGCCGACGCGCGCCAGCATCGACGAGCGCAGGCCCTGGCGCGCGGTGCCGTACGCCACGTTGCCGGACGAGCCGCCGAGGTATTTGGCGAAGCTCGACACATCCTCCAGACGGGCACCAATCTGCTGACTGTAGAGGTCTACCGCCACGCGGCCCATGCATATCACATCAAACTGCTTTTCCACGTTGATACCTCATCAGACAATGTCGTTCACGTTCAGCCAGCGGCCTTCCCGGTGCGAAAGCGCGATCGCGTCCAGCACGCGCGACACCTTCCAGCCCTCTTCGAAGTCCGGCCACATCGGCGCGTCGGCGGCAATCCCGTCCACCAGATCGCGCACCTCCACCGTTTTTTGATCGTTAAAGCCAATCCCGTGTCCTGCGCCCATGCAGAACGCGGCGTAGTCCGGGTGAGCGGGGCCGACGAGCAGCGTGCGGAACCCCTGACGGTTCACCGGATCGTCATGCCGATAGAGCTTCAGCTCCGCCATGCGCTCCTGGGTGAAGCTGATGGCGCCTTTCGTCCCGGTGATGACGTACGACAGCCCCATTTTGCGGCCGCAGGCGACACGGGAGGTTTCAATTACCCCCTGCGCCCCGCCCGCGAAGCGCACCATCGCGTGGGCCTGATCCTCGTTTTCGACGGCAATCATCTCCGACGCTCCGGCCTTCGCCGGGCGCTCCGGGACCACGATCTTCAGATCGCCGCAGACCTGCTCGATATCCCCCACCAGGTACTGAGCCATGTTGACGATATGCGCCGCCAGGTCGCCCAGCGCCCCCAGCCCGGCGGTCTCTTTAAAGCAGTGCCAGTGAATAGGCGACAGCGGGTCGGCCATATAGTCTTCGTTGTGGGTGCCGTAGAAGTGGATCACCTCGCCTATCTCGCCGCGGGCGATAATCTCTTTCGCCAGCTGCGCCGTCGGGTTCTTCATGTAGTTGAACCCCACCAGCGTTTTCACCCCGGCCCGCTTCGCGGCGTCAACCATCTCCCGCGCGTCGTGGGCGTTCAGCGCCAGCGGCTTCTCCGAGTAGACGTGCTTGCCGTGGCGGATCGCCTCCAGCGCCATCTCTTTATGCAGATGGTTAGGTGAGCAAATATCCACCACATCAATAGCCGGGTCGGCCACCAGCGCCCGCCAGTCGCCGGTGGAGCGGTTGAAGCCAAACGCCTGCGCGCGCTCTGCCGCCAGCTCCGGCGTGACTTCCGCCACCATCTCGCGCACCAGCCTGCCGCGCAGGTTGAACACCGTCGGGGCCTGGGCATAGGCGATAGCGTGCGCCTTGCCGATATACCCGGTGCCAATTAATCCAATACGAACCTCTTTCATCGTGATCCTCACAGTGCGCCGCGACGGCTCTTGGCGTAGGTGTCAAACGCCACCGCCAGAACGATAATTAATCCGGTGATAATCTGCTGGTAGTAGGCCGAGACGTTCATCAGCACCAGGCCGTTAATCAGAATCCCCATGATGATGGAGCCGATAATCGTGCCGCCGATGCGCCCGTAGCCGCCCATCAGCGAGGTACCGCCGATCACCACCGAGGCGATGACGCGCAGCTCAAAGGAGATCCCGGCCACCGCCTCGGCGCTCCCAAGACGCGCGCTCAGGATGAAGCCCGCCAGCCCCGCCAGGCAGCCAATCAGCACGTAGACGCTGACCAGCACGCGCTTGACGTTCACCCCCGCCAGGCGCGCCGCCTCCGGGTTACCGCCGATGGCGTAGACAAAGCGGCCCCAGCGGGTTTTATGCAGCGCCAGATAGCCGCCGAGGGCGACGATGGCGAAGATCCAGATCGGAATGGAGATGCCGAGCAGCTCCCCGCGCCCCCACCAGCGGTAGCCCTGATCGAAACCGGCAATCGGCGCGCCGTCGTTGATCACCAGCGTCAGGCCGCGCCAGATGGTCATCCCGCCGAGGGTCACGATGAACGGCGGCAGGCGCAGACGGGTTACGCCCAGACCGTGCAGGAAGCCAATCGCCGTGCCCATCGCCAGACAAATCCCCAGCCCAATCAGCCAGCTCATGCCGCCCCAGGCGTTCGGGTCGACGGTGGTGAAGTTGTCGCCCTTAATCACGTACGCCGCGGTCATGGCGCAGACCGCCAGAATGGAGCCGACGGAAAGGTCGATCCCGGCGGTCAGGATGACAAAGGTCATCCCCACGGCCATGATCCCGTAGATGGAGACTTCGGTCAGGATGTTGAAAATATTGCGTTCAGAGAAAAAATTGCTGTTCTGCGACTGAAAGAAGATCAGCAGCAGGATCATGAAAATCAGCACCCCGAAGCGCTCGAAGAAGGCGATGGGATCGATGCGTCCGGCGCGTTTGACCGGGGCCTGCGTTTTAGAAATCATCTGCGTCATGAGAAACTCCGTTATGCCGCGTTCAGGGCGTTGTGGTTGATGGCCATCATCGTCATCAGCCGTTCTTCGTTAGCGTCGTCACCTTGGATCTCGCCGGTCACTCGCCCTTCGCTCAGGGTGATGATCCGGTCTGACACCGCCATCACTTCAGGCAGATCGGAGGAGATCACGATCACCGCCACGCCCTTTTTCGCCATGTCAAACAGCACCTGGTGCACTTCTGATTTGGTCCCCACGTCAATGCCGCGCGTCGGCTCATCTACGATCAGCACCCGCGGGTTGAGTGCCATGCAGCGCGCGAGGATCACCTTTTGCTGGTTACCGCCGGAGAGCTTGCGCACCTCCTGCGCGCTGTTGACCATTTTGATCTGCAGCGCCTTGCGGTAGGACTCGATCAGGTCGTCCTCTTTGCGGGTATTCACGAACCAGCGCCACTGCAGCAGCGAGGAGAGGCAGGAGAGCGACAGGTTGTCGCGAATGGACAGCCCCAGCACCGCCCCCTCTTTTTTGCGGTCTTCCGGCACCAGCGCCACGCCCTGGTCGAGGGCATACAGCGGGTCACGCGGCTGGTAGGGCACGCCGTCCAGCTCAAAGCTGCCCGAGGTAAACGCGTCCGCGCCAAAGAGGCAGCGGGCCACCTCGGTGCGCCCGGCGCCCACCAGTCCGGCAATGCCTAAGACCTCCCCGGCGTGGACGTGGAAGCTGATGTCGTGCAGGGCGATGCCGTGCGGATCCAGCGGCGGCTTTTCGCGGCTCAGCCCCTTCACCGCCAGGCGGACGGGCTTGTCCTCATGATGCGTTTCGCTGGCGGGACGGCGATTAAAGGCCACGTCGCGCCCGACCATCAGGCGGATCAGCTGTTCGACGTTGGTCTCCGCCACCGCGCCGGTGCCGGTGAAACGGCCGTCCTGGAAAACGGTGAAGCGGTCGCAGAGCTGGAAAACTTCGTGCAGACGGTGGGTAACGTAAATAATGCTCACGCCACGGTTTTTAAGCTCGCGCACCACGCGGTGCAGGCTTTCCACCTCGCTGTCGCTCAGCGCGGCGGACGGTTCGTCCATAATGATTAGCCTGGCGTTGAGGGTCAGCGCCCGGGCGATCTCCACCATCTGCTGCTGGGCCACGCTCAGACGGGCGACCGGGGTGGTCGGCGCAACGTTCAGCTGCAGATAGTCGAGAATGACCTGCGCCTCCTGGTTTACCGCCTTTTCGTCGACGATCAGGTTACGTTTACGCGGCTCGCGCCCGAGAAACATGTTTTCCGCGACGGTCATGTTGGGCAGCAGGTTGAATTCCTGATAGATGGTGATAATGCCCTTGTTCTGCCGTTCCACCGGGGAGTCGTCCACCGGCAGCGTTTCGCCGTTGAACCAGATCTCCCCGCGGGTTTGCGGCTGCGCCCCCGCGAGCGCCTTCAGCAGCGTGGATTTACCCGCCCCGTTTTCCCCCAGCAGGGCGTGGATCTCGCCCGCGCCGACGGTCAGCTGGGCGCTGCTTAACGCCCAGACGCCGGAAAAGCTTTTTGCCAGGTCGGTCACTTTCAGTAAGGGTTGCGACATCGGTCTGCTCCTCCTTTAGAGTGAGCCGCCGCGCCAGCGACGGCTGCGGATAAATCAGTTACCGGCCTCACCGATACGCTCAGCCTGCTGCAGGTTCTCTTTGGTGATCAGCGTCGGCGGGTAGTCGGCCCCGGTGATGGCCTTCTTCTCGCGCACGTTGGCCACCAGCTGGCTCATCGCCGTCTGCACCGCAAAGCCCGGACGCTGGTCCGCCGTTACCGCCAGCCAGCCGTCGCGCACGCGGGCCAGCGCTTCCGGCACCGCGTCAAAGCCGGTGACCAGAATTTCACCCGGCTTCACGCCCTGGCTCTGCAGGGCTTCGATCGCCCCCAGCGCCATGTCGTCGTTGGCGGAGAGGATCACCTGCGGGCGTTTCGGCAGCGAGGGCAGCACGCTTTCCACGATGCGCATCCCTTCAGAACGCATCCAGTTGCCGGTCTGATCGGCGACGATCTTGTACTTATCGCCACCCGCCTTCAGGCTGTCGCGGATCCCTTTAGTGCGTTCGATGTTGGAGGAGGAGCCCGGCTGGCCGGTCAGCAGAATGATCTCCGCCCCGTCGGGGAATTTGGTTTTGACGAAGTCGCCAATCGCCTGGCCGCCTTTGTAGTTGTTGGCGCCAAAGTGCGGCACTTTCTTCTGGCTGTCGACGGAGCGGTCAAGGGTGACCACCGGCAGCTTCGCATCCTGAATTTCATCCACCGCGCTGGAGACCGCGTTCACGTCGTTAGGGGAGACGATAAAGCCCTGCGCCCCGCGGGTGATGGCGTTTTCCAGGTCAGCCACCTGCTTCGGTGAACTGCCCTGCCCGTCCAGCACCTGAAGCTTCACGCCCATCTCTTTTGCGGCTTTTACCGCCGTGCGCTGCATGTGAACTTCAAACGGCATGGCCAGGTTTGGCGTACTGAAAACAATTTGCTCGTTTTCGGCGAGAGCGGCCCCGGACGTCATGGCGATGAGGGCGGCTACGATCAGTTTTTTCATTATTATGTCTCTCTGTGTAGGGTTGTGGTGTTTAGAGGACGATCTCACGCTGGCTGCGCAGTGACTCCAGCGCTTTATCCGCAAGGTACAGCGCACGTTCACCATCATCGCCGCTGCAGTCAGGCACCGCTTCGCCGCGCAGGACCGCGACAAAGTGTTCCCATTCCGCGGCGTAAGCGGATTTGTAGCGCTGCAGGAAGAAGTGTTCCGGCAGCGCGCTGGTGCAGCCCTGTTTGCCGTAGTGCTGCACCTGGTTTTCCAGAATGTTGCCCGCGCACAGCAGCCCTTCGGAGCCGTGCAGCTCCAGGCGCTGGTCGTAGCCATACGAGGAGCGGCGGCTGTTGACGATGGTCGCCATCGCGCCGGAGGCGTATTTCAGGACGATAAACGCGGTATCGATGTCGCCTGCCTCGCCAATCGCCGGATCCACCAGGTTGCTGCCCTGGGCATACACCGACACCGGCTCTTCGCCCATGATGAAGCGGGCCATGTCAAAATCGTGAATGGTCATATCGCGGAACATGCCGCCGGAGACGCGCACGTACTCCGCAGGCGGTGGAGACGGGTCGCGGGAAACGATCAGCAGCGATTCCGGCTTGCCGATGCGCCCGGCCTGCACGTCGGTTTTCACGCGGCGGAACTGCGGGTCAAAGCGGCGGTTAAAGCCGATAAACAGCGGCACGTCGTACTCTTTGACCACCTTCAGGCAGTCGCGCACGCGGGCAAGGTCGAGGTGGACCGGCTTTTCGCAGAAGATGGCCTTGCCGTGGCGGGCGGCCATTTCAATCAGGTCCGCGTGGGTATCGGTCGCGGAGGCGATCAGCACGGCGTGAACGTTAGGGTCGGTCATCGCTTCAGTCAGGCTCTGCTGGCGGGCCTGATACTGCGTGGCGAGGCGGGTGGCAAATTCCTGATTCGGGTCAACCACGGACCAGAGCGTGGTCGCGCCGTGGCTGGCGATGTTAGCTGCATGTACCTGGCCAATTCGGCCAGCGCCCAGTAAAGCAATGTTAAACATAACGGCTCCCGGTGTTGGTGAATGCTGTGAACTAACGACCCTATAAATAAAACATTTATTTCATTTTTATAAATAGTGAAAATTATGTTTTTGAGTGCGGGTTAACACTTTTGAGATGAATGAGATAAATTTTGTTATCAATCTCACAACATAGGTGAACGTGCGGCAACTCCCCTCACCCCGGCCCTCTCCCTCAGGGAGAGGGAGTAAAAAACCACACCGAGCCGTCCCCTCTCCCTGAGGGAGAGGGTTAGGATGAGGGGAAAACAAAAATGAAATGAAAATTTCGTTACTTCGGGAAAACTCAATACTGACGGGCTTTTTTCACCTGCGACTGCGTTTGCTCCGCGGCCTCACGCACGGCAGACGACTCTGCCACCTGCGCATCACCGGTTCGCCACCAGGAGGCGTAGTCGTGGGTCATGGTCTTCGGCAGCACCTTGATGTCCAGCAGCGTCGGGCCAGGATGAGCGCGGGCCGCCTCAAGCGCCGCCAGCAGGCTTTGCTCGTCGTGCACCCGCCACGCGCGGCAGCCGTAGCTCTCCGCGTTTTGTGCGAAATCGACCTTCACCAGCGGCCCGTCAAGCCGCCCGGTTTCCGGGTTGCGATGGCGGTTTTCCGTGCCAAAGCTGCCCATGCCGTGCCCCATCTGCAGGTTGTTGATGCAGCCAAAGCTGGCGTTATCAAACAGCAGAACGGTGACCTTAATGCCCTCCTGAACGGCGGTTTGCAGCTCGGAGTGGAGCATCATGTAGGAGCCATCCCCCACCATGGCGTATACCGGCTGCTCGGGTCGGGCGAGCTTCGCGCCAATGGCTGCCGCAATCTCGTAGCCCATGCAGGAGTAGCCGTACTCCAGGTGATAGCTGTCCGGCGTTTTGACCTGCCAGAGGCGCTGTAAATCCCCCGGCAGCGAACCGGCCGCGCCCACCACGATGGCGTTATCTTCCACATGCTGGTTGATGAGCCCCAGCACCCGCGTCTGGGTCAGGCGGGTATTGAGCGCCTCGCCGTATTCCGCCAGCTGCGCGTCCAGGTGCCCCGCCACTTCGGGCGCGTCGTCAGGACGCCACTGGCGATCCCACAGGCGACGGCACTCGTCGCGCCAGGCGGATTTCGCCTCAGCGATCGCCTCTCCCCAGCCGCTGCGGTAACCACCAAGCGCGTGGGTCAATGCCTCGAGCCCGGTTTGAGCGTCGGCAATCAGCGCCTTGGCGTCCAGCTTCAGGGCGTCAAACTCGGCCACGTTCAGCAGCAGGAATTCCACGTCCGGATGGGAAAAGAGCGCCTTGGAGCCGGTGGTAAAGTCGGTCAGGCGTGTGCCGATGCCGATCACCAGGTCGGCCTGCGGCGCGAGCTGGTTGGCCGCCATCCCGCCCGTCACCCCTACGCCACCGAGGTTAAGTGGGTGGTCACTTACCAGCGCCCCCTTTCCGGCCTGGGTTTCGGCAAACGGCAGCTGCAGCGTCTCGACAAATTCGCGAAACGCCTCATGCGCGCCGGAATAGCGTACGCCGCCGCCGCACACCACCAGCGGGCGATGCTTGCGGGCGATCAGCGCCCGCGCCTGCGCCAGACGCTGCGGATCGGGCGGACGACGCTCGATGTGGTGCACGCGACGCGCGAAGAAGCTCAGCGGGTAATCCCACGCTTCCCCCTGCACGTCCTGCGGGAGGCAAATCGTCACCGCACCGGTATCTGCCGGGTCAGTAAGCGTTCGCATCGCGCTGAGCATCGCGCTCATGAGTTGCTCCGGGCGGTTAATGCGGTCCCAGTAGCGGGAGACCGGACGGAAGCAGTCGTTGGTGCTAATGCTGAGGTCGTGATACTGCTCAATCTGCTGCAGCACCGGGTCCGGCTGGCGGCTGGCGTAGATATCGCCCGGAAGCAGCAGCAGCGGGATGCGGTTCGCCGTGGCGGTTGCCGCCGCCGTAACCATATTGGCGGCACCCGGCCCGACGGAGGAGGTGACGGCAAAGATGCGCTGACGGCGGTGCTGTTTGGCGAATCCCGTCGCCATATGGGCAATGCCCTGCTCGTTGCAGCCCTGCATCACCTGCAGATGGCCCGGATCCTGCTCCAGCGCCTGGCCGATACCCAGCACGTTGCCGTGCCCAAAGATCGTCGCCACACCCTCCACGAAGGGCGTTTCGTTGCCATCCACGCTGACGTACTGTTGATTCAGGAACCGGACCAGCGCCTGGGCCATGGTCATACGTTCGGTTTGCATAAAATCTCCTGTCAGCCCAGCGTCGGCATGGAGAACGCAGCGCCTGTCTCCTGCTGCATTTCCGGCCAGCGCGCGGTGATGGTTTTCATTCGGGTGTAGAAACGCACGCCGTCGTTGCCGTGGACGTTGAGCGCGCCGAAGATGGAACGCTTCCAGCCGCCGAAGCTGTGGAACGCCATCGGCACCGGGATCGGCACGTTGACGCCCACCATACCTGCCTGCACCTCTTCGCAGAAGCGGCGCGCGCAGCCGCCGTCACGGGTGAAGATTGCCGAGCCATTACCATATTCATGGCGGTTAATCAGGTCCACCGCGCTGGCGTAATCTGCTACGCGCACCACAGAAAGCACCGGACCAAAAATCTCTTCTTTATAGATGGTCATCTCCGGGGTGACGTTATCGAACAGCGTCGGCCCGACGAAGTAGCCCTGCTCGTGGCCCTTCACGCTGAAGCCGCGACCGTCCACGCGAAGCGTCGCCCCCTGCGCTTCTCCGCTGTCGATGTAGCCCAGCACCTTGCTGCGGTGCGCGGAGGAGATGAGCGGCCCCATTTCGTTTTCCGGCGTCTGGTCCAGCCCCGGCCCGACGCGCAGCGCGGCAATCTGTTTTTCCAGCCGGGCGCAGAGGTCATCGGCGGTGTTATCGCCCACCGCCAGTACCACCGAGAGCGCCATGCAGCGTTCCCCCGCCGCGCCGTAGGCCGCGCCCATGATGGCGTTGGTCGCCATCTCCATGTCGGCATCCGGCATTAAAATGCAGTGGTTTTTCGCACCGCCCAGCGCCTGGCAGCGCTTACCGTGGGCGGACGCGGTCTGGTAAATGTATTCCGCAATCGGCGTGGAGCCGACAAAGCTCACCGCCTGCACGCGCGGGTCGGTCAGGAGCACGTCAACGGACTCTTTATCACCCTGCACCACGTTGAAGACGCCGTCCGGCAGGCCGGCCTCTTTCAGCAGCTGCGCCAGCGCGAGCGCCAGAGAAGGGTCTTTTTCCGACGGTTTCAGCACGAAGGTATTCCCGGTCGCCAGCGCAATCGGGAACATCCACATCGGCACCATCGCCGGGAAGTTAAACGGCGTGATCCCGGCGCAGACCCCGAGCGGCTGCATCAGCGAGTGGCTGTCAACGCCGGTCCCGACGTTCGCCGAGTGTTCACCCTTTTGCAGATGCGGAATGCCGCAGGCAAATTCGACCACTTCCAGGCCGCGGGTCAGTTCGCCCACCGCATCGGAGAAGACCTTGCCGTGCTCTTCGCTAATGAGACGGGCCAGACGTTCCATATTCTCTTCCAGCAGCGCCTTGAAGCGGAACATCACGCGCGCGCGCTTAAGCGGAGCATGACGCGCCCACGCCGGAAACGCCTGCTGCGCGGCGGCAATCGCCTGCTCCGTTTCCTGTGCCGTACTCATCACCACCTGGCGGATCTGCTCGCCGGTGGCCGGGTTGAAGATCGCCTGAACGCGCTGGCCTGAACCGGTGACACATTCGCCGTGAATAAAATTCGCTACCGTCTCCATCCTTAACCTCTCGCTGTTGATACGTGACTTGACCTGAACACTGTGTACTGAACACTATATATGAAACAAATATTCCATTTTAAGTTGAAATAAAATAAATGATGATTATTGTGATCAAGGATGGATTTTTATGTTAACAGCCAGCACCACTGACGCCGCGTGCGCTATTAAGGGTTCTCGGGCGAGGAAATGACTGAATCTTCTGTTTCATTTTTGCTGCCAGATGGATGGCCGACATTTAAAAAACGCGGTTTTGCGTTTAGAATCATATGACTGTATTTGGGGGATAACATGACGACAGCAACCAGCCTGAACGAACTGCAGCAGCAAATCCGCGATCGCTACGATAGCCTGAGCAAGAGGCTGCAGCAGGTCTCCCGCTACGTGCTGGACAACACCAACAGCGTGGCCTTTGATACGGTTGCCGTCATTGCCGAGCGCGCCGACGTGCCGCCCTCGACGCTGATCCGCTTTGCCAACGCCTTTGACTTCACCGGCTTCAACGAAATGAAACAGCTGTTTCGCATGAACCTGGTGGAGGAGACCGCCAGCTACAGCGACCGCGCCCGGCTGTTCCGCGAGATGGAGAGCGAGGCCGTGCCGGAAACGCCGCTCGATATCCTGCAGGAGTTTGCCCGCTCGAACGCGCAGGCGCTGCAGCAGCTGGCCGCCCGCGCCGAGCCGGAGATGCTGGAGCGCGCGGTACAGCTGCTGGCCGACGCCGACACCATCTACATCGCCGGACTGCGCCGCTCCTTTAGCGTCGCCGCGTACCTTACCTATGCACTGAGCCATCTGGAGTGCCGCCCTATCCTGCTCGACGGCATGGGCGGGATGCTGCGCGAGCAGATCAGCCGCATTAAGGCGCGCGACATCGTGGTGTCGATAAGCTTCTCGCCGTACGCGGAAGAGACGGTGATGGTCAGCGAAACCGCCGCCAGCGTCGGCGCGCGGCAGATTGTGATTACGGACAGCCAGATCAGCCCGCTGGCGACGTTCAGCGATCTCTGCTTTGTGGTGAAAGAGGCGCAGGTGGATGCGTTTCGGTCTCAGTCGGCGACGCTGTGCCTGGTGCAATCGCTGGTGGTGGCGCTGGCGTATCGCCGGGATAACAGCGAAAAATAGTTCACGCCTCCGGCTCGGCACGCCGGGCCGCAGACTTTACGTTATTTTTTATATTCTTTTATTTTTGATAAATGTTCGAGCTTCTTTCGTTTCCACCATAAAGATAGCAATGAAGATGCCTCGTCATCAGTCTTATCCATAATGACTGGCTGATTGATAGAAATGAAGCTTAATGCCGAGGTAAACATAATCAATAAGCACACCGCAGCATTACCCTCATTATACCATGACCTTGTAAAGATCCCCGTGAGGTACAACCCGTAGCAACTACCAAGGAAAAGTATAGCATTAAGTAATAATGTAATAATTCGCCACTTTCCAAATAAATATAATTTAGCTTCAAAATATTCCATAGAGACTCCATGTTATTGGGGAACCAGATGCATCAGGCACCATAATGTTTGGCTGAATTCTTATCTAGGAACTCTGCTCTACTTTACGCAGCGAGGCGCAGGAAATGCATTCCTGTATCTAAATAACTTTGCATATTGCCTATCCACTTTAGCCCGGCTTTGTTGATTACCGATGAATGCAATGGCAGCACTCATGAGGTAGATAAATCATCCGTCTAAGTAATCACCGCCAGCGCCATAAGGCTGCGGGAGAACTTATTTTATTCTTAATCGTTCTGGTACAGCATTATTCATTGTGACCAGAGCGTGACGCTTAGCAGGGCAGTCGAAAGCTAGCCCACACTCAGTGACAACGGTGTGGTGGATAATCGATTCCACCGTTCGGCGGCCTGCAGCGCTGAAAACGCTTGAATGCAATTTTCCATCCCCGGCAGAAACCAAAGCGCTTGATGCTGACAAACGTATATTTTGAACATGAAGGGTGATAGCGACAGCGCCGTCTGACGCTGTCTGGTGCATGTTTGCGGTAAAGCAGTATCAGCCAGAAGCTCAGACTACGCATCACAGTTAAACCTCTTTCCTGAAGGTAATAACATAGTACTGCATAAATTTAACCTTACTGCCGCCAAAACAGCCCGGTCGTTCTTCAATACCGATAGTATCAACTCGCTGAAATTCCCAGCCCTGCGCTGCCCACTCGTTGACCACGTCCTCAAGGTATTGCGCAGCAATACCGATTTTGTTGTCTTTAGCCCTGACTGAAATGTTGGGTGGAACCTGGACCATTTTGTACTGAAACATTAGATTAACCTTGTTGTTAACGGTGGCTGATTATTCGCTCTGCCAGGAATAGCGACAGAGGCGTTAAATGCCGCTGGCCATTCCGGGAATTATGTATTGTTTGCATAAGCTGGTTCTGTGCACAGTGATTGCTTTACTTAACTCTTCGCACATCTGCTGTAGTACCTTCAACCTGCATTTTGTAACCTGTTCCGCTATTGTAAATTAATGCCTCCGGTCTGTATGAATACTTGTATTCATAGTGGTAGGTGCATTGCTTCCACACCTGCCCGTTAGTGAGAGTGTAAACGGTTTCGCCTTCCCATCCTTTAAATTCGCCATCAATTCGTGATTGGATGACATCAGTGATTTGTCTGACGGGTACAACTTTGTCTTTCCCATCTATCTGCAGATAAAACCGTTCATTCGCTCGTAAGAGATTGACATTAGGTCGATAGGCATAATGATACCAGTACATGTATTGCGCCTGTAGCCAGTATGTCCCGTCAACAAACCTGAATAAAACCTCGTCATCAAAACCTTCGAAATCACCATCGATTTTTGTTTTGCGTACAAGTTCATATGTGCTCATAGTCATTCTCCATTGGATATAACTTTTTCTCTACTACAAGCTACTCCTTTATTTGTGGTGATATCAACCGCAAATAGGAGCATGGTCTAAATATTTCGGTAAAATATTCATGATACGAATATTTTATTTTTAAATATATCTCTTGTGAATTTTTTATGATGGAATTCGAGGCGCGTCAAATAAATTCTGGTTAGTCCGTTACGATTATTACAAACCTGGCTTATATTGTTACCAGGCAGGGCTAACAGGAAACAGGGCGATGGGTTTAATTGGAAAACTACGCAGTATTTTAGGGCATCAATCTGGCAAGAGAGAACCTTCATCTACGCATGAACGCAACACGGAACTGGAGGGTAAATGGCTTACCGTGGATCACCCTTACTTCTTCGGTCACGCAAATATTTCGCCGGATAAGCGCTGGGTGGTGGGCTGCGATGATTCGGATGGTAGCAGCCTTGGAGGCCACAGGATGAAGGGCAATGGCCGTGTCATTCTTGTCGATTACCCCTCTGACAGGATTGTGTATGAGCTAAAATGTTTTGCACGCCCTGTCGATGCCGCGGTTTCTGATTCCGGTAGTTTCATAGTCCACGATTGTGGTTTCGGTAGTGCACTTAGCGGGGATATCATCGCTATCAACACCAGCGGTGATGAAATCTACCGTCGGCATTACTGCGCCAATATCTTTAATATTGGTTTGTCCCAATGTGGCCGGTACGCAGCTGTCCAGACAGCAAATGCAGATAATAAAGACAGTAATATTTTGGAGGTTCTCGATCTTCAAAAAAGACAGCAAATGTTTACAGTTCGCCCCGTCGGGACCTGGGCAGATTGCTATTTATTCGATACAAACGCTGACGGAGAGTTATGCCAACTACGCGTCAATCTTCGTGATCTTGGATACTTCCGTTATTCCACCGCTGGTGAGTTCCTTGATGCTGAATCACTACAGATAGCCCAGTTGGACAAAGGTGATTACACCACAAAGATTATGGCCGCGCAGGAGTTGCTTAAGACGGATACCACCGAGGAAAGCGCCAGGAAAGCTCTGAGCGTCGCTGATACAGCTCTTACGCAGGGAGCCCGAGAACGATATGACTGGGGAGCGCTAGCTCACAGGATCAGAGGGGAGTCGTTTGAATCGCTTGGGCAGTTATCTGACGCTTTGGAAGCCTATGAGCAGGCACTTGCAATGAATCCTAAAGTGGGTGTATTGCGCCGGGCAACCACTCTGCGTAAAAAACTTTCTGCAAAGAAATAAAACGCCCTCCTAATACGGTGCAAGTAAAATAAGTAAAGATGATGAGACATAATGGCACGAAACCGTGATCATTTTAGCCAGCGCACAAAAACGGAACTGGCTCTTCGGGTCAGCTATCAGTATTCAAAATGTAAATGTCCAACTATATGTACTAAAAAGCCCGCAGTTACGCGGGCTAAGAGTACTTTACTATTTTTACGCGCTGGCTATTGCCAGACGTAAAATCATTCCCACTCAATCGTAGCCGGTGGCTTACCGCTGATGTCATACACCACGCGTGAAATGCCGTTCACTTCGTTGATGATGCGATTAGACACGCGGCCCAGGAAGTCATACGGCAGGTGCGCCCAGTGCGCGGTCATGAAGTCGATGGTTTCCACCGCACGCAGGGAAACAACCCAGTCGTACTTACGGCCATCGCCCATCACGCCGACGGAGCGAACCGGCAGGAACACGGTGAACGCCTGGCTTACCTTGTTGTACAGGTCAGCTTTGTGCAGCTCTTCGATGAAGATAGCGTCCGCGCGACGCAGCAGGTCGCAGTACTCTTTCTTCACTTCACCCAGCACGCGCACGCCCAGACCCGGGCCCGGGAACGGGTGACGGTAGAGCATGTCGTACGGCAGACCCAGTTCCAGACCGATCTTACGCACTTCGTCTTTGAACAGCTCGCGCAGCGGTTCAACCAGGCCCATCTTCATCTCTTTCGGCAGGCCGCCCACGTTGTGGTGAGATTTGATAACGTGCGCTTTACCGGTGGCGGAAGCCGCAGATTCGATCACGTCAGGGTAGATGGTACCCTGCGCCAGCCACTTCACGTCTTCCAGCTTGAGCGCTTCTTCGTCGAACACTTCCACGAACACGCGGCCGATGATTTTACGTTTGGCTTCCGGATCGTTCTCGCCTTTCAGCGCGTCCAGGAAGCGCTGCTCGCCTTCCACGTGAACGATGTTCAGACCGAAGTGGTCACCAAACATGTCCATAACCTGCTGGGCTTCGTTCAGACGCAGCAGACCGTTGTCCACGAAGACGCAGGTCAGGTTTTTGCCGATGGCGCGGTGCAGCAGCATCGCGGTCACGGAGGAGTCCACGCCGCCGGAGAGGCCGAGGATCACTTTGTCATCGCCAACCTGCTGGCGGATACGCTCAACGGCGTCGTCGATAATTTTTGCCGGGGTCCACAGGGCTTCACACTGGCAGATGTCGCGCACGAAGCGCTCCAGCATGCGCATACCCTGACGGGTGTGGGTCACTTCCGGGTGGAACTGCACGCCGTAGAAGCGTTTTTCTTCGTTCGCCATGATGGCAAACGGGCAGCTTTCGGTGCTGGCAACGGTCACGAAGTCAGACGGGATAGCGGTGACTTTGTCGCCGTGGCTCATCCACACGTCCAGCAGCGGTTTGCCGTCTGCGGTCAGGGAGTCTTCGATACCGCGCACCAGCGCGCTGTCGTTAACCACTTCAACCTGCGCATAGCCGAACTCGCGCTCGCTGGAGCCTTCTACGTGGCCGCCCAGCTGCATTGCCATGGTCTGCATACCGTAGCAGACGCCGAATACCGGCACGCCAGCTTCGAACACGTACTGCGGCGCGCGCGGGCTGTTCTCTTCGGTGGTGCTTTCCGGGCCGCCGGACAGGATGATGCCGCTTGGATTGAATTCGCGAATCTGTGCTTCCGTGACATCCCACGCCCACAGTTCACAGTAAACGCCCAGTTCACGCACGCGACGCGCCACCAGCTGAGTGTACTGAGAACCAAAGTCCAGGATGAGAATGCGATGTTTATGAATGTTTTCCGTCATTGACGCTAATTCCGAGGCAAGTGAAACAAAAACAGAGCGCCCGGCAGAAGCCGGGCGCGGAAATTAATTAGGAGCCCAGACGGTAGTTCGGGGACTCTTTGGTGATCGTCACGTCGTGAACGTGGCTCTCCTGGATACCCGCACCGCTGATGCGTACGAATTCCGCTTTAGTACGCAGCAGGTCAATGGTACCACAGCCGGTCAGACCCATACAGGAGCGCAGGCCGCCCATCTGCTGGTGAATGATCTCTTTCAGACGGCCTTTATAGGCAACGCGACCTTCGATACCTTCCGGCACCAGTTTGTCTGCGGCGTTATCGGTCTGGAAGTAACGGTCAGAGGAACCTTTGGACATCGCGCCCAGGGAGCCCATACCGCGGTAGGATTTGTAAGAACGGCCCTGGTAGAGTTCGATTTCACCCGGGGATTCTTCGGTACCGGCCAGCATAGAGCCTACCATCACCGCAGCTGCGCCCGCTGCGATCGCTTTCGCGATGTCGCCAGAGAAGCGGATACCGCCGTCAGCGATAACCGGAATACCGGTCCCTTCCAGCGCTTCAACCGCGTCAGAGACCGCGGTGATCTGCGGAACGCCCACGCCGGTCACGATACGCGTGGTACAGATAGAGCCAGGACCGATACCCACTTTCACCGCGCTGCAGCCGGCGTCAGCCAGCGCGCGAGCGCCTGCGCCAGTAGCTACGTTACCGCCGATGATCTGCAGGTCAGGGTATTTAGCACGGGTGTCACGAATACGCTGCAGAACGCCTTCGGAGTGGCCGTGAGAGGAGTCAATCAGCAGGACGTCAACGCCCGCGGCAACCAGCGCGTCAACGCGCTCTTCGTTACCAGCACCTGCGCCAACCGCAGCGCCGACGCGCAGACGGCCATGCTCGTCTTTACAGGCGTTAGGCTTACGTTCTGCTTTCTGGAAATCTTTAACGGTGATCATGCCGCGCAGGTGGAAGTTGCTGTCAACAACCAGCGCTTTTTCAACACGTTTTTCGTGCATTTTTGCCAGCACCACGTCGCGGGTTTCACCTTCGCGAACGGTAACCAGACGCTCTTTTGGCGTCATGTACACGCTAACAGGCTGGTTCAGGTCAGTCACGAAACGCACGTCACGACCGGTAATAATACCAACCAGTTCGTTCTCTTCGGTCACAACCGGGTAACCGGCGAAGCCGTTACGCTCGGTCAGGGCTTTCACTTCGTGCAGCGTGGTGGTTGGCAGAACGGTCTGTGGGTCAGACACGATGCCGGATTCATGCTTCTTCACGCGGCGAACTTCTTCTGCCTGACGTTCGATGGACATGTTTTTGTGGATAAAGCCAATGCCGCCTTCCTGTGCCAGGGCAATAGCCAGGCGCGCTTCAGTCACGGTGTCCATTGCCGCAGAGAGCATAGGAATGTTCAGGCGAATGGTTTTCGTCAACTGCGTGCTGAGGTCGGCAGTATTCGGCAGAACGGTGGAGTGAGCGGGAACGAGGAGGACGTCGTCAAACGTCAGTGCTTCTTTAGCGATACGTAGCATGGGCAATATCTCTGACCTGGGTGGTTAAATATTGCCGTGGCATTATACAGAGCGTAACCGATTGCATCTACACTTTTTTATAAAAAAGCTTGCGATTGCCTCTCAGCAGGTTACTATCGACTGAATAACTTGCTGATTTAGAATTTGATCCCGCTCACATGTTATCCTCTCAATCCCCCTCAATTTATACCGTCAGCCGCCTGAATCAGACGGTGCGTTTGCTGCTTGAGCAGGAAATGGGGCAGGTCTGGATCAGCGGTGAGATCTCTAACTTCACGCAGCCGTCCTCCGGTCACTGGTACTTTACCTTAAAAGACGACACCGCCCAGGTGCGCTGCGCAATGTTCCGCAATAGCAACCGTCGCGTGACGTTTCGCCCTCAGCACGGCCAGCAGGTTCTGGTTCGCGCCAATATCACCCTGTATGAGCCGCGCGGCGACTATCAGATTATCGTCGAGAGCATGCAGCCTGCGGGCGAAGGCCTGCTGCAGCAGAAGTATGAACAGTTAAAAGCACGGCTTTCTGCCGAGGGGCTGTTCGACCAGCAGTACAAAAAGACGCTGCCCTCCCCCGCCCACTGCGTTGGGGTCATCACCTCGAAAACCGGTGCGGCACTGCACGATATTTTGCACGTCCTGAAGCGTCGCGACCCTTCCCTGCCCGTCATCATCTACCCGACCGCCGTGCAGGGTGAAGATGCGCCGGGCCAGATTGTGCGCGCCATTGAGCTGGCGAACGCGCGTCAGGAGTGCGACGTCTTAATCGTCGGACGCGGTGGCGGCTCGCTGGAAGACTTGTGGAGCTTTAACGACGAGCGCGTGGCGCGGGCAATCTTTGCAAGTCAGATCCCCGTGGTGAGCGCCGTCGGCCACGAAACGGACGTAACGATCGCCGATTTTGTCGCGGATTTCCGCGCGCCGACGCCGTCCGCGGCGGCGGAAGTGGTCAGCCGCAACCAGCTGGAGCTGCTGCGTCAGATTCAGAACGGCCAGCAGCGTCTTGAGATGGCGATGGACTACTACCTCGCCAACCGGACCCGGCGCTTTACCCAGCTTCACCACCGTCTACAGCAGCAGCACCCGCAGCTGCGTCTGGCGCGTCAGCAGACCGTTCTGGAACGTCTGCGTCAGCGCATGAACGTTGCGGTGGACGCGCAGCTTAAGCGCGCGATATCGCGCCAGCAGCGCGCGACCCAGCGCCTGAACCAGCAGAACCCGCAGCCGAAAATTTATCGCGCGCAAACGCGAATTCAGCAGCTGGAGTATCGTCTGGCGGAAACTATCCGTGCGCGACTGAGCACCACCCGCGAACGCTTTGGCAATGCGGTGACCCACCTTGAAGCGGTTAGCCCCCTCTCCACGCTGGCGCGCGGCTATAGCGTGACGACGGCGACGGACGGCAAAGTGCTGAAGCAAACCAAACAGGTGAGTACAGGCGATGTGCTGACGACGCGCCTGTCAGACGGCTGGGTAGAAAGCGAAGTGAAATCAATTAAACCGGTGAAAAAAACGCGTCAGCGTAAAACCGGATAATTCTTCGCCGGTTACTTACTATACTGCTGCTATTCCCTTTTTTAATAAGGAGAGCAGCATGACCCATCTTAATAGCGTTATTCCGCCGTATATTCTTCGTCGTATTATCGAAAGCGGTTCCGAACCGCAGCAGCGCTGTGCCCGCCAGACCTTAACCCATGTCCAGACGCTGATGGCACATATGCCCGGCAAACCCGCTGCGCCGCACGTGAATAAAGCCGGGCAGCTTGAGCGTGATATTTACGACGCAAAGCAGACTCAGGAACTACCAGGTACGCAGGTGCGTTACGAAGGCCAGCCGTCGAACGGCGATATAGCGGTGGATGAGGCCTACGAGTATTTAGGTATTACCCATGATTTCTTCTGGAAGGAATATCAGCGCGATTCGCTCGATAATAAAGGGCTTATTTTAACCGGTACCGTTCACTATGGCCGGGAATATCAGAACGCCTTCTGGAACGGACAGCAGATGGTATTCGGCGACGGTGACGGGGAAATATTTAACCGCTTTACCATCGCCATAGACGTCGTGGCGCACGAGCTGAGCCACGGCGTGACCGAGACCGAAGCCGGGCTTATCTACTTTGAGCAGTCCGGCGCGCTGAACGAGTCGCTGTCGGACGTGTTTGGATCACTGGTGAAGCAGTACCATCTGAAGCAAACCGCCGATAAAGCGGACTGGCTGATTGGTGAGGGATTACTGGCAAAAGGCATCAACGGCAAAGGGCTGCGCTCGATGTCTGAACCGGGCACCGCCTACAACGATCCGCTGCTCGGCAAAGACCCGCAGCCTGCACACATGAAAGATTTCATCAAAACGCGTGAGGATAACGGCGGCGTGCACTTGAACTCCGGCATCCCCAACCGGGCATTTTATCTGGCCGCGACGGCGATCGGCGGCTACGCCTGGAAAAAAGCGGGTTATGCCTGGTACGACACGGTTTGCGATCGCAATCTGGCGCAGGATGCGGATTTTGAGGCTTTCGCAAAACTGACGATCGCGCACGGAGAGAAACGTTCCGGCGGCGACGTGGGGGCGGCCATTAAACAAGCCTGGGAACAGGTGGGAGTGTTGTAAATGCAGGTTCCGGAACTGACGGATGACGCCGTTGTTGAGCTGGCCCGGGAAGGCGGCGTCGCTTTTATTCCCAAGCTGAGCGGACAGCGCACCATCGCGCTCTCCTCGCTCAATGAGGCCCAGCGCCAGCGACTGGTAAGCATCCTGGAGCAGGCCTTTCCACGCGGCCAGCCGCCCGGGCAAGCCTCTTCACCCGGCAGCGGCGACCAGCGCTATTTCCGCATCCAGATTATCTGGACCGGGCAAAATCAGGCGCACTACGCCGATATCATCGTGCTGGTACCGGAGCAGGAAGCGCCCGAGTCGCTGGTCGAGCTGTGGAAGAAAGGCGAAGGCTGCGTGTGCGATTAACCTTCGGCCCGAACGAACTCCACGCGTTTTTTGGAGATAAGACCGTGGCCGTTCTGGCAGAAATAATCCACCGCCCCACAGGCTTTTAAGACCTGGAGTGGCTGATGGCACTCCGGGCAGCGGGCTTCAAGCGCAATATCCTTATTACAGCTCTCGCAGTGTGCCACCCCGTTCAGGGGCTCAAGCGGTGCCCGGCAATCCGGGCAGGTAATCGTCATATTCTCTCCTGTTGGGTTTTATCGGGGCAAGATAACTGCCCCGCCAGGGTGAATGTTATCAGGCTTCAGCCGCCGGTTTAGTCTGCGCATTTTCCAGCATGCGGCGTACCGGAACAATGAGGACGATCAGTACCGCTGCACAAATCAGCAGCGCGATGGAGCAACGCGCAAAGAGATCCGGCAGCATATCAAGCTGGTCGGCCTTCACGTGGCCGCCAATCAGACCCGCCGCCAGGTTACCCAGCGCGCTCGCACAGAACCACAGCCCCATCATCTGGCCACGCATTCTTTCGGGCGCAAGCAGCGTCATGGTCGCCAGGCCAATCGGGCTGAGACACAGTTCGCCGAGCGTCAGCATCAGGATGCTGCCCACCAGCCAGAACGGCGATACGCCCGCCCCACCGCTGCTCAGCACGTTCTGTGCCGCCAGCATCATCAGGCCAAAGCCCGCTGCGGCACACAGGATACCGATAACAAACTTGGTGATACTGCTCGGACGAATGTTCATGCTCGCCAGCTTTGGCCACGCCCAGCTGAACACCGGTGCCAGCAGGATGATGAACAGGGCGTTGATTGACTGGAACCACACCGCCGGAATTTCGAAATCGCCGATCATGCGGTTAGTGTAGTCGTTGGCAAACAGGTTGAACGAGGTTGGCTTCTGTTCAAACGCGGACCAGAAGAACGCCGCGGAGATCAGCAGAATAAAGCAGACCAGCAGCCTGGCGCGCTCTTTACGGTTCAGGCCTGCAAAAACAAACAGATAAATAAAGTAGAGGGCAACGGATGCAGCAATCACGTAGACCAGCACGCTGGCTACCGCGACCGGGTTAATCACAATCACGCCCTGCGCAATCAGCGTCACGAGCGTTGCCACGCCTGCCGCCAGCGCCAGCAGCCAAACGCCCACGCCGTTACGCTTCACCACCGGGCTGTTCCAGGTGGAGTCGAGGCCAACTTCGCCGTCATAGCGTTTCATGGCCGGAACGGCAAACACGCGGAAGATAATCAGCGCTACCAGCATCCCGATACCGCCAATGCCAAAGCCCCAGTGCCAGCCGTGGGTTTTAATCAGCCAGCCGGAAATCAGCGGCGCGATGAACGAGCCCATGTTGATGCCCATGTAGAACAGCGAGAAACCGCCGTCACGACGCGCGTCGCCTTTTTTATACAGGGTACCGACCATTACCGAGATACAGGTCTTAAACAGCCCGGAGCCGAGCACGATGAACATCAGGCCGATAAAGAACAGGTTGTTCCCCATCACCGCCGAGAGCGCAATCGACAGGTGACCGAGCGCAATCAGAATCGAACCGTACCAGACGGCTCTCTGCTGGCCGAGCCAGTTATCCGCCAGCCAGCCGCCCGGCAGCGCGGCCAGGTACATGGTACCGGCAAAGATACCGACAATCGCCGAGGCGTTTTCACGCGCCAGGCCCATCCCGCCGTCATAGACGGTGGCGGCCATAAACAGGATCAGTAACGGACGAATGCCGTAAAACGAGAAACGCTCCCACATCTCGGTGAAGAACAGCGAACCGAGCGGATACGGGTGGCCGAAGAACGTTCGGCTCTCTTTTTGATTAACAGTGGATTGCATAATTCTCCCGAAAGGTATGTCGTCGTGCTTGTAAACACCAGCAGGTACGCCGGCCAGTTACGTATCTGGCCGATTTTTTACATGCGGCGAAAAGTTAGTTAACCATTTGATAACCAGGCGCTAGTTTTGTCTAGTACCGGCCCCTGGACTTTAAGATGAAAATTCGACGATTGTCTACTTTCTTAGATTTAAACATGGTTAAAAGTGAATAGTGATTGACTTCACACAGAGAAAACCGGCGGTATGATTAGACAAAAAAAAGCCCGCGATAGTCGCGGGCTTTTGTGTGTTCAGCAAAGCTTATTTGCTTTTCTTAATGTGCTTAATCAGACGCTTACGCTTGCGCATCTGGTTTGGCGTCAGGGTGTTGCGCTTGTTGGCGAACGGGTTTTCCCCTTCCTTAAACTGGATACGGATAGGCGTGCCCATCACGTCCAGCGATTTACGGAAGTAGTTCATCAGGTAACGCTTGTAGGAGTCCGGCAGGTCTTTCACCTGGTTGCCGTGGATCACCACGATTGGCGGGTTATAACCACCGGCGTGGGCGTATTTCAGCTTCACGCGACGACCGCGCACCAGCGGCGGCTGATGGTCTTCCGCAGCCATGTTCATGATACGGGTCAGCATGGCGGTGCTCTGACGACGGGTGGAGCTGTCGTAAGCTTCACGCACGGATTCGAACAGGTTACCCACACCGCTGCCGTGCAGCGCAGAGATGAAGTGTACGCGGGCAAAGTCGATAAAGCCCAGACGGAAGTCGAGGGTCTCTTTCACCTGCTCACGCACTTCGTTGCTCAGGCCATCCCACTTGTTGACCACGATAACCAGTGAGCGCCCACTATTGAGGATAAAGCCGAGCAGAGAGAGGTCCTGATCGGAGATACCCTCGCGTGCGTCGATGACGAGCAGCACTACGTTAGCATCTTCGATCGCCTGCAGGGTTTTGATAACGGAGAATTTCTCCACCACATCGGTGATTTTCCCGCGCTTACGCACCCCGGCGGTGTCGATGAGGACATATTCACGCTCATCGCGCTGCATCGGGATGTAGATGCTGTCGCGGGTGGTCCCCGGCATATCGTAAACGACCACGCGCTCTTCACCCAGAATACGGTTAGTAAGCGTAGACTTACCTACGTTTGGACGACCCACGATGGCCAGCTTGATCGGCAGGTCCTGCGGGTTGAAGTCGTCTTCAGGCTCTTCTTCGCCCTCTTCTCCGTCTTCGAACTGCGCCCAGTATTCAGCGTCTTCGTCTACTTCTTCCGGCGGGTTTACTTCGTCCACCCACGGCAGCAGAACGGTTTCCAGCAGGCTGGTAACGCCACGGCCATGCGATGCCGCGATAGGATAGATTTCACCCAGGCCCAGAGACCAGAAATCCGCGATGGCCTGATCGGCATCGATGCCGTCGGTTTTGTTCGCCACCAGGAAGGTTGGTTTTTCGCGTGAACGCAGGTGTTTAGCGATAGCGGAGTCCGCCGGCATCAGGCCAGCGCGTGCATCCACCATGAACAGCACCACGTCCGCTTCTTCAATCGCCAGCAGCGACTGTTCCGCCATGCGGGTTTCCACGCCGTCTTCCGTGCCGTCAATACCGCCGGTATCAATACAGATGAACTCGCGTCCTTCCACCTCTGCACGACCGTACTTACGGTCACGCGTCAGCCCCGGGAAATCCGCAACCAGCGCATCACGGGTGCGTGTTAAACGGTTAAAAAGAGTGGATTTTCCAACGTTAGGGCGCCCGACAAGCGCGACCACAGGTACCATGTTTGAAGCCTCATAAAATTCAAAATAACGTCGCTTTCGCGGCGTTTTTAAAAATGTCAAAACGGCTCCTGAGTGAACAGGAGCCGTTTAGTATACTACAACCGCCGGGTAATTAACGCGTGATCGCGTACAGCGTGCCGTCTTTTGCCTGAATCAGCAGTTTGCCGTCGGCCACAACCGGGTCGGTCAGGAAACCAGAGCTGTCGACTTTTTGCTGCGCAACAAAGCGGCCGTTATCCGGATCGATCCAGTGCATATACCCTTCGCTGTCGCCCACAACCAGGCTACCGTTGTACAGCGCCGGTGCGGTCAGCAGACGGTGCAGCAGGTCGCTTTGCGTCCACAGCGTTACGCCGCCTTCGGTGCTCAGGGCCAGCAGACGGTCGTTCTGGTCTACCATATAGATACGGTTACCTTCAACGATGAAATCATTCACCGAGCCCAGCTCACGTTTCCACATGATCTGGCCGCTGCGCAGATCCAGCGCGGTCAGGTTGCCGTTGTAGGCCAGGGCGTAAACCACACCGTTAACGATAACCGGCGTTGTGTCCACGTCGCTCAGACGGTCTATTTCCGTTGAGCCGGTGGCCTGAGAGATACGCTGCTGCCAGATCATCTGGCCCTGCTGCATCAGCACGGCGCTCACGCGACCGTTATCACCGCCCACAATGGCAGCACCAAATGCGGTAGCCGGCGCGGATTCGCCGCGCAGAGAGAGCGCAGGCATATCCAGGTTAACGGTCCATTTCACCAGACCGTCCGCTTCGTTCAGCGCCTGCAGCTGGCCGTTGCTGGTATGAATCAGCACCAGGCCGTCGCTCACCACCGGACGAGACAGGGATTCACCCGCCACGGTTGTTTGCCATGCAATGGAGCCGTCGCTGCTGTTCAGCGCATACACCTGCGCCTTTTCGCTGCCCACGTAAACATGGCCACCGGCAACGGTCAGACCGCCAGAGAGCAGTGCAGGCTTACGGGAGAACCAGCCGTCTTTTTCCGCCAGGTTAACGGACCACACTTCTTTCCCGTCATCGGCGTTCACCGCTTTCACGGTACCTTTGCGGTCAGCGGCATAGACAACGCTGTCTGCATACGCTGGATGAAGGTTGGAATAGAAATCACCAATCCCATTGCCCACGGAGACATCCCACGCGGTGGATGGGGTAAACTGGTTTTCAACCGTCGGCAGTGGGGACATTTTCACAACGTCTTCTTCGCCACTGAACAGTGAACAACCACTCAATAACGTAACAGAAAGCAGTCCTGGCAGAAGTAATTTACGCAATTGCATCGGGTCCCTCTCAGACGGACAAATTATTTATTTTCATCTGCATCATTTCGCTCAGCGCAGGTGAAGCATTGCTCTCTACGCCAGCTTGCCACGCTTTACGCGCGCCCGCTTTGTCACCTTTGCTCAGCAGTGCTTCACCGCGCAGATCGGCAACGATGGCAGCAAAGCCTTCGCCTTTGATGGTATCGAGCGTTTTCAGCGCATCGTCAGCTTTCTTCTGCTGAACCTGAATACGTGCCAGGCGCAGATTGATCACCGCTTTCAGGTTTTCATCACTGGCGGCAGCAAGGCCCTGAGACAGCTGTGCAGCGGCTTTATCCAGTTCATTCTTATCAACGTACTGCTGAGCCACTTCCAGCGCAGCCAGTGCACCGTAGGTGTTTTTGTTGTCAGCCGCAAACTTTTCTGCCGCCGTCAGCGTTTGAGGCTGATCGGCACGAATTGCGCTCACGGTATTTTCATAGGACAGAGACGCGCCGCGCGCGGAATCTGCCTGATGATTGTTCCAGTAACGCCAGCCCACCAGCGCACCGATACCTAAAACAACCCCAACAACCAGCGCTTTGCCGTTTTCAACAAAGAAGCGCTTAATCGCGTCGACCTGATCGTGTTCGTTCTCGTAAATTTCCACGCAGTCCTTCTCCTTAGCCCAATAGAGTGCGCAAGTGCGCCGCAACGCCGTCCTGCGTTACCGTTGTCTGCTCACCAGAGCGCAGGTCCTTCACCACCACTTCGCCGTTAGCCACTTCGGACTCGCCCAGCACCAGTGCAATACTTGCGCCCCACTTATCGGCACGAGCAAACTGTTTTTTAAAGTTGCCGCCGCCATGGTTGGTCATCAGCTTAACGCCCGGCAGCGCATCGCGCACGCGTTCGGCAAGCTGCATCGCCGCAGACTGCGTTTCCGCGCCTGAGGCCACCAGGTATATATCGACAACGGAATCTGCTTTAAATTCCGGATTAACTGCCTGAACCAGCAAAACAAGTCGCTCAAGACCCATCGCGAAGCCAACAGCAGGTGCTGCGCGACCGCCAAGTTGCTCTACCAGACCGTCATAACGACCGCCCGCGCACACGGTGCCCTGAGAGCCGAGGCTCGTGGTCACCCACTCAAACACGGTACGGTTGTAGTAGTCCAGACCGCGTACCAAACGCTGGTTTACGGTGTAGGCGATGCCAGCCGCTTCAAGGAGCTTGCACAGGCCCGCGAAGTGTTCGCGAGATTCTTCATCCAGGTAGTCACCCAGCGCAGGCGCATCGTTCAGCAGTGCCTGAACATCCGCGTTTTTGGAATCCAGAACGCGCAGCGGGTTGCTGTACATGCGACGTTTGCAGTCTTCGTCCAGCTTCTCTTTATGCTGTTCCAGGAACGCCACCAGCGCATCGCGGTAGTTAGCGCGGGCTTCCAGAGAACCGATAGAGTTCAGCTCAAGGGAAACGTGATCGGCGATACCGAGGGCGCGCCACCAGCGGGCGGTCAGCATAATCAGTTCGGCGTCGATGTCCGGGCCCTGCAGACCAAAGACTTCCACACCCAGCTGATTGAACTGGCGATAACGACCTTTCTGAGGACGTTCGTGGCGGAACATCGGGCCGATATACCACAGGCGCTGCTCCTGATTGTACAGAAGACCATGTTCGATGCCGGCGCGTACGCAGCCCGCCGTACCTTCCGGACGCAGGGTCAGGCTGTCGCCGTTGCGGTCCTCAAAGGTGTACATCTCTTTTTCAACCACGTCGGTGACTTCACCGATCGCGCGTTTGAATAACGGGGTCTGCTCTACAATCGGCAAACGGATTTCGCTGTAACCGTAGCTGCCGAGCACCTGCTTCAGCGTGCCTTCAATGCGCTGCCAGATGGCGGTTTCGCCAGGCAGATAATCGTTCATGCCGCGGATGGCTTGAATGTTTTTTGCCACGTTTATTCTCTTTCTATATACAAAAAAAACCCAAAGAATGGGTTCAATCATACATGGGAAGCGGCACGCTTCCCATCACGTTATTTTTCAACCTGCTGGATGCTGATACGCTGTGTCTCGTCCATCATGGCGGCTTTGGCGCGGATGCGGGCTTCAAGCTGGTCGATCATGTCGCTATTATCCAGACGATCTTTACGAACGCCATCTTCATAGAGACCACTTTTCTTGTTACCGCCGGTCACGCCCAGGGTTGACACCAGCGCTTCACCCGGACCGTTTACCACACAGCCGATGATGGAGACGTCCATCGGGGTGATAATGTCTTCCAGACGTTGCTCCAGGGCATTCACCGTCCCGATCACATCAAACTCCTGACGTGAGCAGGTTGGGCAGGCAATGAAGTTGATCCCACGCGCGCGAATACGCAGCGACTTCAGGATATCGAAACCGACCTTGATCTCTTCGACCGGATCGGCCGCCAGCGAGACGCGCAGGGTGTCACCAATCCCTTCTGAGAGCAGTAGCCCAAGACCGATCGCGGATTTTACCGAGCCGCTGCGCAGGCCGCCCGCTTCGGTGATCCCGAGATGCAGAGGCTGGTCGATCTGCTTTGCCAGCAGGCGATAAGACTCTACCGCCAGGAACACGTCGGACGCTTTTACGCTGACTTTGAACCGATCGAAGTTAAGACGATCGAGATGATCGACGTGACGCATAGCGGATTCGAGCAGCGCCTGTGGCGTAGGCTCGCCGTATTTTTCCTGCAGGTCTTTTTCCAGGGAACCGGCGTTAACGCCAATACGGATAGGGATATTTTTATCGCGGGCGCAGTCCACGACCATGCGGATACGCTCTTCGTTACCGATGTTGCCCGGGTTAATACGCAGGCAATCGACGCCGTATTCGGCCACTTTCAGTGCGATGCGGTAGTCGAAGTGGATATCAGCCACCAGCGGAACGCTGACCTGCTGTTTGATCAGTTTGAACGCCTCTGCGGCATCCATGGTCGGGACGGAGACGCGAACAATGTCCGCACCTACACGCTCTAATGCTTTGATTTGGTTGACCGTCGCTTCCACATCGGTGGTGCGCGTGTTGGTCATCGACTGAACGGCGATAGGTGCCCCATCGCCGATTGGCACATTCCCAACGTAAATCCGTTTCGATTTTCTACGTTGAATCGGAGCCTGGTTATGCATGAAAAATCTCCCGCGTTGCCCGTCTGTTACTGTGCTGCTGATTGTTCGGCATTAACGGTAAGACGTGCAACCTGGTTAGTTCTGATAAAGCGGCTCAGGTCGACAGGTTTTCCTTGATACTGGATCTGTACCGCTGCCGGAGCGCCGATTTTAAGTTTATAAGGAGCCTGGCCGATTAGATTTAACGTGCCATCTTTACGCTGCAGGCCGCTGAACAGTTTTTTACCAGTCGCGTCAGTAACTTCCAGCCAGCAATCGGCGCTGAAGTTCATCACCAGTGCGTTAGGATCGGCTGCTGTCGCCGTACCCGCCGGGCTGGTTGGCAGAGACGCTGCGGTATTGTCTGCAGGCTGAGTAGCCGCAGGCGCGTTCGCCGCCGTATCAACATTTGCCTGAGAAGGGGCAACAACCGCATTTTGATCCTGAGCCTGCGGCGCATTGGTGTCAGCCGTTGCTGCAGGAGCCTGTGCCGCACCGGTTGCAGACGCGTCAGGCGCTGCGGTCTGTGGTTCGCTGGAGGACGCAGCACCGTCGGTATTCAGCGGCACGCTCTGGCCGTTATCCGTTCCGGCCTGGTTGAGTTCAGCAGACGATTGATCGGCCATGGTGGTGATCTCTTCCTGCTGCGCCTTGTGGTTTTGCCACCACCATGCACCGGTCAGACCGATCACCACAAACAGCACAAGCCAGGTAAAGCTCATCAGCCAGCCGTCACGTTTTTTACGACGTTTCCCCAGAGAGAAGGTCTGCATCGGCGCAACTTTTGCTGCACGGACCGGCGCCTGCTTCTCCATCATTGGCAGTAATTCGTTTTCGGGGATATGCACCAGTTTTGCGTAAGAGCGGATATAACCGCGCAAGAACGTTGAAGCCAGATCGGCAGGCGCCTTATCTTCTTCAATATCGCGAACCGTGGAAACCTTCAGGCACAAGCGTTCCGCAACGGCTTGCTGGCTGAGTCCGAGTTGTTCACGGGCGTTGCGAAGACGAACGCCAGTGGAGAGTGCTTCATGTTGGTCGTGAGTGGCTTCAGTATTCATTCGCTACAACTACTGGTACGTGAAAAATAAGGGTTCAGGCGCCGGTGAGTCACAATGCCACCCGCACCGCGAAACTTCTGGTCAGTTAACCTTGAACAGAGAGTATAAGACTGTCAGCCCGGAGATGACAGTACAGCCCTGCCCGTACGGCTAAACTGTTGTTACGTCGTTACATACTGCCCGAAAGTCGGATGAAACGCACCGTAATTATTAATCAGTCATCACGAATCTGACTGATTATTCATAAGACTATGCCTCACGGCGCAGATAATGCGCCGTGAGTGCATAATAATCAAACAGCTTTAACCGCGATCGTCTCGCCCTGCATGCGTTTACGCAGGGTACGTTTGGTACGGTCAATAACATCACCCGCCAGCTGTCCGCATGCGGCATCAATGTCATCACCACGGGTTTTACGCACGATGGTGGTGAAACCATACTCCATCAGCACCTTGGAGAAACGGTCGATACGGCTGTTCGAGCTACGGCCATACGGCGCGCCCGGGAACGGGTTCCATGGGATCAGGTTGATTTTGCATGGCGTATCTTTCAGCAATTCAGCCAGCTGATGCGCATGTTCAGTACCGTCGTTGACGTGGTCAAGCATCACGTACTCGATAGTGACGCGGCCCTGGTTGGCGTTGGATTTCTCCAGGTAGCGACGCACCGCAGCGAGGAAGGTTTCGATATTGTACTTTTTGTTGATCGGCACAATTTCGTCACGAATTTCATCGTTTGGCGCGTGCAGGGAGATCGCCAGCGCGACGTCAATCATGTCGCCGAGCTTGTCCAGCGCAGGCACAACGCCAGAAGTAGACAGCGTGACGCGACGCTTGGACAGACCAAAACCGAAGTCATCCAGCATGATTTCCATCGCCGGAACGACGTTGGTCAGGTTCAGCAGCGGCTCACCCATCCCCATCATCACCACGTTGGTGATAGGACGCGTACCGGTTACTTTTGCCGCGCCCACGATTTTCGCGGCACGCCAGACCTGGCCAATAATTTCTGAAACGCGCAGGTTACGGTTAAAGCCTTGCTGCGCGGTTGAGCAGAATTTGCACTCCAGCGCGCAGCCAACCTGGGAGGAGACGCACAGCGTAGCGCGGTCTTCTTCCGGGATGTAGACGGTTTCAACGCGCTGATCGCCAACCGCAATCGCCCATTTGATGGTGCCATCCGCGGAGCGCTGCTCTTCCACCACTTCCGGCGCGCGGATTTCAGCCACTTCTTTGAGCTTGTTGCGCAGGACCTTGTTGATGTCAGTCATGTCATCAAAATTGTCGCTGCAGTAATGGTACATCCACTTCATGACCTGATCGGCACGAAACGGCTTTTCGCCCATCTCTTTAAAGAACTCGCGCATCTGCTGACGGTTCAGATCCAGCAGGTTGATTTTTCCATTTTTATTGGGAACCGCAGGAATGGCGACTTCGGAGGTATTCACTAATTCAGACATAATATTTACCGGCCTCGTTGTTACACGTTATGGCCCATGGAGGGTTGAATAGAAACGCCCCGGAAAGCGGTCTGCTCGTCCGGGGCGTTGCATTGTACAAAGTCTGGCGCAGGGATGCCACGTCTGGACGCGGCATTTACGAAAATAATGTGTAAACGAAACCGTTAAATTAACGGGTACGTGGACACACTTCGCCTTCAGCGAAGAAGAAAGCGATTTCGCGTGCAGCAGATTCAACAGAGTCAGAACCGTGGGTACCGTTCTCGGTGAAGCTATCTGCATAATCAGCGCGCAGAGTACCAGCCAGCGCGTTGTCCGGGTTGGTTGCGCCCAGCAGATCACGGTGACGCTGCACTGCGTTTTCGCCTTCCAGCACGGAGACCACGATTGGACCGGAGGTCATGAACTCAACCAGGCCGTCAAAGAATGGGCGACCTTCGTGCTCAGCGTAGAAGCCGCGAGCCTGCTCAACGGTCAGGTGCAGCATTTTGGTGCCAACAATTTTGAACCCTGCAGATTCAAAGCGAGCGAAGATACTGCCAATAACGTTTTTTGCCACCGCGTTTGGTTTGATGATGGAAAAAGTACGTTCAATAGCCATGATAACCTCTGTCAATGTTCTGTTGTTTTGCATACCTGAGTATGGTGTGGCGCGGATTATAATGAGCAATGGCGCCATTGCCTATGGATTCAGGTAACATTTTTTTAAAATAAGACGAGTTTTAGCAACAGCTCACATCAGAAAGCTTTTTTCAGGTCACTGCAGCGTAAAATTCACCGTCGCGACCTGCCCGGTCTCATCCATAACGAGTAACTGATAATCGCCCGGTTTATCAAGCTGTAATGTGTAAACTCTTCCCTTCACATTCAGCGGTTCACCGTTCAAAAACCACCAGCGCTCACCGCTATTGCCGGTCGCCTGAAGCGGCAGCGAAACGCGGGGTTCCCCCGGCAGACGTTTGATGACGGCCCCTTCGCGCACGCCTGTCAGAATGAGTGGCGCAGGTGCGTCCTGCGACAGCGGAGGACAGGTTGTTGATGAAGGAGGGACCCGTACCGCACGACGCTCGGTTGCGGGTAGCCACGGCTCCAGCGGCAGTGGCCAGACATCCAGGACTTTCTCTGTAGCATCCGGGCAATCTGCCGCCACGCGTTTACCTGATTTATCCAGCCAGACCGGGAAACGGATCCCGCGTATGCCTTCCTGTTCGGGCAAGAGCAGCGTGGGCGGTTCACTCCCATCCAGCAGCCAGGTCGACAGGCGACGTCGACAGTTTTCACTGCCTTCCGGCAGCGACTGGCCGCCCGGCCAGCAGATTACGCCCCTCCCGACGCTCTCCGGACGCGGATCGCGCGGCAGGCGGGCTTCGTCTACCGTTGAGCGCGACTGAAGCAGGTTATTGACCTGGTTTAATAGCGGCACCGCGCTGGCAAACCCAAACTGTCCCGCCACGGGCGTACCGTCCGGTCGCCCGGTCCAGATGCCTATCACGTAACGGGCATTCAGACCGATGGCCCAGGCATCACGGTAGCCGTAGCTGGTGCCGGTTTTCCACGCCAGCGGCGCAACCTGCGGTAGCGCATTATCCGGCAGTGGCTGCGCTTCATTGGCAAGAATCCGGCGAATAATCCACGCCGAGCCCGGTGATAACAGCGGACGTTCAGTCAGCGGATCGCCCGGCTGCAGGCGCAGCCTTCCCGCCCTACCGTGTCGGGCAAAGGCGCTGTAGGCAGCGGTGATATCTGCCAGCCGCGCGCCTGCCCCGCCGAGGATCAGAGACAGATTTGGCTGCGCCCCCGCTGGCAGGATCAGCGGCAAGCCTGCATTGCTCAGCATCCCGGCAAACCGTTTTGGTCCGTAGGCTTCCAGCACCTGTACGGCCGGCAGGTTGAGAGAGCGCACCAGCGCTTCACTCATGCTGACCGGTCCGTGGAAACCGCTGTCAAAATTTCCCGGGCGATAATCACCGGTTTTTCTTGGAACGTCCTGAAGCAGCGAGGCGGGATGGATCAGTCCTTCATCCAGCGCCATGCCGTAGATAAAGGGCTTTAACACCGATCCCGGCGATCGGATCGCATTGACCATATCCACGTGGCTGAAACGCGTGTCATCGTTGATATCCACCGACCCCACCCAGCCGCGCACTTTCATATCGGTATGATCGACCACGATCATCGCCAGCGAGCTGCGTGCCGGCAGGCGGGATTTCCAGTTCATTGCCAGCTCTTCCAGCTGCCGCTGCAGTCCGGCATCCAGCGTGGTGACAATTTTCGTGTCGCGACTTTTGCCGAGCATCATCCGTGCAAAGAGCGGCGCCAGCTGCGGCATCTGCCGGGGCGCCAGCCATACTGATTCTTCACGGGATTCTTTGACCTGCTTTGCGGACCAGACGCCCTGCGTCGCCATGCGGTCGAGCACTTTGTTGCGCGCCGCTTCGGCCCGTTCAGGCCAGCGGTCCGGGCGTAAACGACTCGGTGCCTGCGGCAGCACCGCCAGCAGCGCCGCGTCGGAATAGCTGAGCTGCGACGGCGGCTTGCCCAGATACGTCCAGCTTGCAGCCCCCACGCCCTGCAGCGTACCGCCAAACGGGGCGCGGTTGAGATAGAGCGTGAGGATCTCACGCTTGGAAAGATGCCACTCCAGCTGCATGGCACGCCAGAGCTGGCGAATTTTGCCGCCAACGGTGCGCGGATGCGGGTCCAGCAGTCGCGCGACCTGCATGGTGAGCGTGCTGCCGCCAGAAACCACTCTTCCGGAAGTGAGATCCTGCCAGGCAGCGCGCAGAACAGAAAGCGGGTTTACGCCGGGGTGATCCCAGAACCAGCGATCTTCATATTGGATCAGCGCCTCAAGATAACGGGGAGATACCTCTTCGATCGTCACCGGATAGCGCCAGATCCCATCGCTATCGGCAAAACGCCAGAGCGGCGTGCCCTTCTCATCCACCACCACCCGGGCAGGGTTAACCTCTTTCAGAGGCAACGGCCACAGGCGGTCGGCGGCGACAATTAGCCCCCATAAAACGAGAAGCGCTCCCGCCAGCCAGAGCCAGCGGGAGCGTGTCAAACGTGCCATTCGCATATTACGGAACAACAATCAGCGGGCCACTGGCCGCCCCCGTTGCCCGCCACTGCGGCACATACATGGACTCGACCATCGGAACCGGCACCTGGTAGGTTCCCGGCGTCACGGCGCGCGCCAGATAGACCAGCGTGACCGGCTGACCTTCATTTACCGGCACGGCGGCCACAAAGCGGTCGTCGCGGAATTCCATATGCTGAATGTCCGCCTGCTGCATCTGGCTGAGCAGGTTCTGTACTTCACTACCGCTGTCCTGCAGGCTGGCGCTGCTGCTCGCCAGGTTCTGGTTTTCCAGCTCCAGACCCGCAGGGAGGAGATCCACCACCAGCGCATCCGGCACGTTCTGGCTGGCTTTAACTTCCAGCCACACCAGCACCAGCTCACCGCTCTTCAGGGAAGAGAGTGATTTAGTGCTGCCGTCGGTTGCCAGGATATGACGTTCAACCTGCAGCACGTTCGCGCTCGGCTGAGGGGTGTATTCCGGATATCCGGTGCTGTCCAGACGCACCCACAGCGGAGTCGTGCCGGTATTGGTCACCTGCAGCGCGCCAAGCTGGTCGCCGCTCACGTTTTGTACCAGTGACTTATCGCCGCCTGATGCGGTCTCAGACAGAGAGGTTTTCGCCTGCCATGTACCGGACAAGGTTTGCAGCGAACGTCCGGCCAGGAACAGCGCGTTGCTCTCCTGCGTTGACAGCCAGCGTTGGCTGAAGGCCTGTTCAGACAGAGCATTCAGCAGCGTATTCTGCGCATCCGGCAGCAGCTTGTACTCCTCCAGCAGGGAGAGCATCAGCGCGTTATCGCGAAGCTGGCTGCCGTAATCGGCCATCCAGGTTTTGCTGTCGTTACGCGGTGTTTTGAGAGCCAGATCCAGCGCCTGCTGGCTGCGCGGCGCATCGCCCATCAGCTTGAGCGCCATGCCCAGCTGCATGAGCGGTAGCCCGGACGCCGCCTGAGCGTGACGTTCCCAGATTTCACGCAGCGCGCCCAGCGGTGCTTTTTGCTGACGTGCCAGCACCAGAGCGGCATAGGCCTGCACGGCAAATTTACTGGCCTGAGTATCGTCGCTGTAGCGAATGGACATCATGCCCGGATCCTGCAGGTAGCGCAGCAGGCGGCTATTGGCGTTATTCACCGCATCGGCAGGTACGCTGTAACCCTGCTCGCCCGCGCGCACCAGGAAGTCGGTCACGTAGGCCGTCAGCCAGTACTCTTCCGGACCGTTTTTATCCCACAGCGCGAACCCGCCGTCTTCACGCTGCATCTGCAGCAGACGGGAAATACCGATATCAATGGCGGCACGGCGTTTATCGTCCGTATCACCTTTGATGCCAAGCGCCGTAAGCTGCGCCGCGTTAGTATAGAGCGACGGGAACAGGCCGCTTGCGGTCTGCTCCAGGCAGCCATACGGATAGGCCTGCAGCTCACGAATGTAGCGCGCCAGGTTGAGCGGTGGTTTTCCGCTCAGCAGCAGTTGCCCCTGCAGGGTGGCAGGAGAGAAACCGTTACTATGCTGCGCCGGTGCGGTCCAGGATTCGCCAGGGTTCAGCATGGCACCGGTATTGACCGTCTGCGCCGGGAACGCCGGACGCACGCCGATTTTCCAGCTCTTCTGCTGTGGCGCAAAGGTCTCGCCCGGAAGCTGCAGGCCGATAACCTGTGCTGTCACCTCACCGTCACCATAGCCTTCCAGCGCACGCACCGGAATAAAGAGGGTGGTTCGTGCCCCCGGAGGCAGTTGCACCGGCTGCGGCTGTCCGCCTTCCAGCGATAGTTTGCCTGTTGCGGTCAGGGCAACGTTCAGCGTTTGCGGCTGGTCGGTCAGGTTGGTTAGATCCAGCGTCAGCCGCGAGGTGTCTCCGCTTGCCAGGAAGCGTGGGGTATTCAGCTCGGTAATAACCGGCGCGGCTACAATAATCTTGCTTTCACTGCTGCCGAAATCGTCCTCCGTCCAGGCCTGCGCCATCAGACGCAGCTCACCGTTAAAGTCTCCAATCGGCAGCGTAATCGTGCCTTCCCCGTTGGCATCCAGCGTGACCGGCTGTGCCTGCTGGGCAATGATGGTGACGTGGTTCACCGGCGGTTTGCCGCCGCGCTTCAGTTCATCCCCATCGCCACCGAAGCGCAGCGCGGCCAGGCGGCCCTGCCCTTCAATGACCTGGCCATAAATGTCGTAGATATCCGCGCCGTAGCGCTTCTGACCAAAGAAAGCCTGCCAGGGATCAGGCGTCACGTAATCGGTAATGTTCAGCACGCCGCTGTCCACCGCCGATACCAGGACGTTCACCTTCTGCGGCACGGCCCCCTCTTTCACGCTGGCTTTCACCTTCACAGAGAGCGTCTGGTTTGGTCGCATTTTCTGCGGGCTATCGAGCGCAATATTCAGGCGACGGTTTTCGTCGCCCATCGGCAGATGCAGCAGGCCGACCGCGCGTTTCGGCGTAGCGGATTTTGATTTATCCCCAGGACGCACCACCAGCGTACTCAGATAAAGATCGTGACGTTTCCACGCCTTGTCGACCGGGATCGCGAGATCAAGCCCGTTTGCCGGTACGTCGATCTCTTTCCACCACAGCGGCCCTTCGCTGGACTCGATCATCGCATAGCCCTTGCCAGCGGCCGGCGCGGCAATGTGCAGGTTGATGGTATCGCCTGGCTGATAGGCTGGCTTATCTAGTTTTAGCGTCACGCGGTCAGGCCGCGCGGCTCCTGTGCCGTCGCTGTTATCCTGCCAGCTATACCCTGCCCAGAAGCGTACGCTGCTGACCATCTCATCAGGTGCTTTCACCTCGAGACGATAAGAGCCCCACTCCACCGGGAAGGTGACTTTACCCGTCTCGTTGGCCTTGAGCGTCAGCTCCTGCTCGCCTTCAACCAGGTCTTTCTGATCGAACTGAGACTGCCAGCCCTCGCTCTCAGACCAGTTCCAGAAGTAGTCGCGGCGCTCGCGGATCAGGCGAACCTGCAAACCGGACACCGGTTTTTTCGCGCCGCTGGCATCGGCGTAAACGATATCGAAGCTGGCGTTGCCGTTCTCATCAACAATCGGCTGGTTGACGGTGGTATCGGTGCGGTAATCGTAAACCGCCTTGCTGGCGAACTGAGGACGGATACCCGGCAATTCCGCTGCGGGCCAGATGGCCTGCTCAGCACGACGCGTCACTGGGCGACCGCCCGACTCCAGCAGGCTGGCCTGCAGGATAAGCTGCAGCGGAGAGTGCACCTCTTTCCACTGGCTTTCGGTAGAAACCTGCCCACGCCCCTGCTCATCAAGCGTAAGCTGCACTTCATCCAGACTGCGGCTCAGGTTCTCTTCGGCGATATCGCCAAACTGGAAGCCCGGCAGCGCAGACACCGCGTCACGCAGCGGACGCAGGAAAAGCTGGCCCTGCAGAGAATTACCGTTGGCCGGTGCGCCATACAGGTAATAGCCCACCACGTTAAAGTCGACGTTATCCTGCGGTGATAGCGGCGTTTTTTGTCCGCTCAGGTTGAGCGCCATGCGCTCTGGCATGAAGTCTTCGACATGGAAGTCCCACAGACGCTGCAGGTTATCGCCCGTGTTGGCGCGTATATGCCACATGCCGGTCTGCGCTCCGCTGTCCAGCGTATAGTTAAAGCGATAGAGCCCGTTCTCTGGCTTGACGACAATGGTACGCGCGACCTGTCCATCCGGACGCAGCACGTCAAGCTTCACGGGCTGATCGGGAAGTGGCTTACCGTCACTGTCGCGCAGCAGGCCGTTGAGGATCACCGTTTCACCCGGGCGGTAGAGATCGCGCGGGCCAAACATAAAGAACTGCTTGCTGTAGCCGGGGCTACCGGCAATATCGAACTCCGCCAGATCGAGCGCCGGCAGCTTGAGGTCAAGCAGCGTGGTCTGGCCGTCTTTGCTGGCCAGAATCAGCGCGGCCTCTTTGTCGGTTTCAAGCTTCGCATGGCCGTCGGCATCGCTGTTTGCTTCGGCAAGGGTCTGCCCTTTGTCATTCAGCAGGGTAACGGTAACCCCGGACTGCGCCGCCCCGTTTTCCAGGCTCTGGGTGAAGATGTCCAGGCGGTTATGATAACGGTGAGCGGACAGTCCAATATCGCTTAAGGTAAAGAGCGTCGCGGCGTTGCTGTAGTTGTAGTGCCCGGCCTGGTTCATGACCGCGATATAAACGCCAGACTGCTGGAGCGGTTTAATATCCTTCAGAGGCAATAGCAATTTTTCGCGCGTGTTGCGCGCCGGATTAAGATCGAATCGACCGGTGTAAACCAGTTCCGCCATCTTCAGCAGGTTGTCGGATTCCCAGTTGGTCAGCGAGTTACGGTACTCCCACTGACTAACAAGGGAGGCCAACGATTCAGGCTTCACGCGGTAAAAGTTGACATCGACATTGTTGACGTTGAGCGCCATAACCGGCAGCCCTTCCACCACTTTACCCGGCAGCAGCGAGCCGCGGCTGGCAAAACCGACGGTGGGTTCAACGTCCCGGGTGGTCAGGGCTTTCTCATAATCAGTACCAAACGTCGCTTTGTTCAGCGCCTGCAGGCCAGGTTCAACGGTGACGACCAGGTTGCGGTTAGGCTCCAGATGGCGCAGGCGAAGCTCTTTCAGGTTAGGCGCAAGTTCCCACGCCCCGTCAACCTTGCCGCTTTTCTTATCCACGACATGCACTGTTTTCGCGAAATCCTGTTCAGGATTCAGCGGAACAGAAAAGGTCAGCACCAGCGTGGCAGCACCGTCTAGCTGGACTTCAGAGGCATCCAGCAAGGTCAGCGCTTTTCCCTGACTCTGGGCGGCCAGTTTAGCCAGCGTTTCAGCATTGGGCTTTTCCGCGGCTTTTGGTGTGGATGCGGTGGATGCCGCGGGAGCCGCAGCCTGAGATTTATCGTCGCTGTTATCACAGCCGACAAGCGTAAACGTGGTAAGCAGCGCAAGAGAGAGCGCGGCTAAGCGAAACGGTTTCATCCTTTGTCCCTGGCCCAGGGGGCCTGTTGGTCGTCGTCCGGATAAGTATTATCCGCAAGTTTCATTAATTCAAAAAGTCCAATTTTAGAGTCTGGAAAGCGCCTCGCAGAGTGACATCACGCCGCTACGCCGTGATGGAACCGCGATCACAAGACATAACGTCACATGTTACCTTCCAAGTCATTTGTTTTTAAAACAATAAGATAGCTGGATAAACGTGCCTGAAGACTGCTAGTTTTATGACCATGACGCACCCCGAGTGCGCGGTTCAATAAGAGAGAAAGCCATGAAACGAGCCGTGAACGCCCTACAAAATTTCGGAAAATCATTGTACGGACCGGTACTTATCTTACCGATCGTCGGTCTGTTTATCGCCTTTGGTAACGTGCTGGGTAACGGTAATCTCGCGGAGTACCTGCCGTTTCTTGGACATCCTCTGATTCAGCATACTGGTCAGCTTATCGCGAAATCTGCCGTGTCGGTGCTGGTTAACCTGGCGCTGGTGTTTGCCGTCGGTATTCCGATTGGTCTGGCGACGCGTGATAAAGGCTATGCCGCACTGATTGGCCTGGTCACCTTTATCGTGTTCATCAACGCCATGAACGTCACGCTGCAGCTGCAGGGCGCGCTGGCGCCAGTTGCCCAGATGAAAGCGGCCGGACAGACAATGGTGCTGGGCGTGCAGGTGCTAGAGATGGGGGTCTTTGCCGGGATCCTGACCGGAGCGCTCTCCGGATATCTGTACAATAAATACTCCGGCGTACAGTTTAACGGCGCGATGGCGATTTACTCCGGCCACTGTTTTGTCGCCATTGTAATGCTTCCGGTCTCCATGCTGCTCGGCGTGGTGATGAGTGAACTGTGGCCCTTTGCCCAGCACGGCATCAGCGCCCTGGCGCTTGCCATCAAAGGCTCCGGGCCGTTTGGCGTGGCCATCTACGGCTTCCTGGAACGCATTCTGGTTCCCACTGGCCTGCACCATCTGGTTTATACGCCGTTTCTCTATACCGAGCTGGGCGGTACGCAGGAGGTGTGCGGCGCAACATATCAGGGCGCGCGCAATATCTACTTCGCCGAGATGGCTTGCCCGAACGTGAAGCAGCTCAGCAGCACGGTGGTGTGGGACGCGCGCGGCATCAGCAAAATGTTCGGCCTGCCTGCCGCCGCGCTGGCGATGTATATGACCGCAAAGCCGGAGCGTAAAGTCATTGCGAAAGCCATTCTTATCCCCGCGGCGCTGACCTCGCTGCTGGTCGGCGTGACCGAGCCGATTGAGTTTTCATTCCTCTTCGTCGCCCCGCTGCTGTTCGTGGTGCACGCGGTGCTGACCGGCATCGGCATGATGCTGTTCTCGCTGCTGGGCGTTCACGCCATCGGCGCCAACGGGATTATCGACTTCATCCTTTACAACCTGCCGCTCGGCACGGAGAAGTCCAACTGGCCGATGTACATCGTGGTGGGGCTGATCGTGTTTGCCCTCTACTTCGTGGTGTTCCGCTTCCTGATCCTGCACTTCAACATGAAAACGCCGGGCCGTGAGGATGACGACAAGGAAACGCGCCTTTACAGCAAGCAGGAGTACCAGGCGAAGGGGAATAACGACGGGCTCGGCGAATCCATCGTGGTAGGTCTCGGAGGCCGGGAAAATATTCAGGTCGTGGATAACTGCTACACCCGCTTACGCGTCACGGTGAAGGACGTCGCCATTATCGACGAGCCTCGGCTGAAGGCGACCGGCGCGAAAGGGATTATCAAACAAGGTAACAACGTTCAGGTGGTCTACGGGCTGCACGTCAAAAAAATGCGAGAAGCCGTTGAGACGTTTCTCTGAAAGGAGCTAAAGATGTTTACACCCCCATTCATTCTGTCGATTGCCGGCGGCGGCAGCACCTACACGCCGGGTATTGTGAAAAGCCTGATGGTGCGCCTGCAGGATTTCCCTCTGGCCGAAATCCGCCTTTATGACATCGACGAGGCGCGTCAAAGCACCATTGCGCCCGTCGTCGAGAAGGTGGTTCGCGACCACAGTCAGAGCATCAAATTTACCGTCACCAGCGATCCGGAAGTGGCCTTCAGCGGCGCGCATTTCGTCTTCGCCCAGATGCGCGTCGGCCAGTATAAAATGCGCGAGCAGGATGAGAAGATCCCGCTGCGTCACGGCGTGGTGGGCCAGGAAACGTGCGGACCCGGCGGGCTTGCCTACGGCCTGCGCACGATCCTGCCGATGGTAGAGCTTATCGATCTGGTCGATCGCTACGCGCATGAAAAAGCCTGGATCGTGAACTATTCCAACCCGGCGGCGATCGTCGCGGAGGGCGTGCGGCGTCTGCGCCCGAACGCGAGGGTGCTGAATATCTGCGATATGCCGGTGGCCGCGATGCGCAATATGGGGGCAATTCTGGGTGTCGATCGCCACAAGCTGGAGGTCGACTACTTCGGCCTGAACCACTTCGGCTGGTTTACCCGCGTGCTGGTGGACGGCGAAGACAAGCTGCCCGAGCTGCGTAAGCATATCGCAAAGTTTGGCCTGCTGACGGAAGACGCGGCTAAAACCGATCCGCAGCATTCCGATCCTTCATGGGTGAAGACCTGGCGCAATATCAAGCCGATCATGGACAACTTCCCGGAGTATCTGCCGAACCCGTATCTGCAGTACTACCTGATGCCGAACCAGATTGTGGAGCATCAGAACCCGGACTATACCCGCGCCAATGAAGTGATGGACGGGCGTGAGAAAAAGCTGTTCGCCGCTGCCGAAGAATATAAGCGAACCGGGATCCTGCCTGATGCCTTCCACGTGGGCGTCCACGGCGAGTTTATTGTTGATGTCGCCTGCTCGCTGGCCTTTAACCTGCGCAGCCGACATCTGGTGATGGTGGAAAACCGCGGGGCGATCGCCAACCTGCCGTACGATGCCGTGGTGGAAGTGCCCGCTTATATCACCTCCGAAGGCCCGGAACCGATTCGCGTCGGTCAGGTGCCGCTGTTCCATCAGACCCTGCTGCAACAGCAGCTCGCCTCGGAACAGCTTCTGGTGGAGGCGACCATCGAGGGCAGCTATGAGAAAGCCCTGCAGGCGTTCACCCTCAACCGCACCGTGCCGACCATGGAACATGCGAAAGTGATTCTTGATGAGATGATCGAGGCCAACCGCGACTACTGGCCTGCGCTGCAAAAAGCCTGGCAGGACGGCGAACCGGTGAAAAAATAGGGGCTTGCTCGCGAGTTGAACGTGGTTTGCTTGTCGGTGTCAGAAAAAACACCGACAATCCTTTTTTACGGAAAAGAATGGAGGCAACCCATGTCCACCTCATATTTTGTCGCTGCCGACTGGCTGATTGAGCACGGCGACGATCCGGAAGTTCAGATTATCGACGCTCGTATGGCCCCTCCGGGGCAAGAGCATCGTGACGTGCCCGGTGAATACCGTGCCGGGCATCTGCCTGGCGCGGTATTTTTTGATATCGAAGCCCTTTCCGATCACACCTCTCCCCTGCCGCACATGCTGCCGCGCCCGGAAGCGTTTTCCGTGGCGATGCGCGAGCTGGGCATCAGCAAAGATAAGCACCTCGTTGTCTATGATGAAGGTAACCTCTTCTCAGCGCCGCGCGCGTGGTGGATGCTGAAAAACTTCGGCGTAGAAAAAGTCTCGATTCTGGCGGGCGGGCTGGCGGGCTGGAAGCGCGACGAACTGCCCCTTCAGCAGGGTGACGTCACGCTACCGGAAGGCGAATTCGATGCGACCTTTGACGCCCACGTGGTAAAACGCCTGACCGACGTGCTGGTCGTGAGCCATGAAAAAACGGCGCAAATCGTTGATGCCCGTCCTGCTCCGCGCTTTAATGCCGAAGCGGATGAACCGCGTCCGGGGCTGAAGCGCGGACATATTCCGGGCGCGCTGAACGTGCCGTGGGGCGATCTGGTGTTTGAGGGCGAGCTGAAAACCACCGACGAGCTGCGCGCTATTTTTGACCAGTCAGGGGTTGATTTACATCGTCCGATTATTGCCAGCTGCGGTTCCGGCGTGACGGCCTGCGTAGTGATTCTGGCGCTCGCCACGCTCGGCGTAAGCGACGTCACGCTCTACGACGGCGCCTGGAGCGAATGGGGTGCGCGAGACGATCTGCCTGTCGAACCCGCGAAATAATGGATAACCGCCTGGCCACGCTGTTAACGCGCGGGGCGTCGCTGACCCGCGCGGAGTATCGCGTCCTCGCCCACCTCACGGAGCATCCGCTGCTGGTGGGCAACATCACGGTTCGCGAGCTGGCGCAGGCGACGTTCGTTTCTACAGCCACCATTATGCGGCTATGCCAGAAGCTGGGGTTCAGCGGCTTTAGCGAGTTTATCTGGCACTGCAAGCAGCTGCTATCCGACACGCCGCATATTGCCGCTCAGGCGCAGTCGCGTCCTGAACTCCCGGTGCTGTTTAATCAGTTTATCGCCAACTATCAGCATACCTTTCAGTGGGTTACCCAGGAGAAACGCCAGCAGTTTGCTAACCTGCTGCGCCAGAAAGAGAGTTTCTTTCTCTACGGCGCCGGGTTTTCTTATCTGTTTGCGGAGTACCTGACCAAGAAGCTGCAGGTACTGGGCAAAACGGCGTTTATCTCCGGGCCGGGTGACAGCCGGAATATTTTCCTCAGCAACGCCGCCCGCTATCAGGTGTTTATTGCCGTCTCGCGCAGCGGCGAAACGGAACAGGTGCTGGATAAAGCGAGGATAGCCAAAAACGTCGGTATGACGATCGTCGCGTTTACCCGCGCCTCCGCCAATACGCTGGCGGGAATGGCTGACGTGCATTTTGCGCTCTATGACGAAGCGGTACACTTCGCCGCCGAAGCGGCAGGGGTGACGTCGTTTGAGTCGAATCTGGTGCTGCTGATGGATTTACTGCTGCTGGAAGCAACGGGGTGATATTCACCCCGCCGTAATCAGATGATGCGGTTGGTTTTGAGATCGCGCAGGAAGCCGCCCCAGCGACGCTCGTAGAACGGGGTGATGTGCTCGGTAATAAAGTGGCTGATGCCCTTCTCGCCGTTCTTCACCTGGCAGATATCAATCGGCTCGTCGCCCGGTAGCGTGTCGGTTGCCACGCTGCCCGCCGCCTGAATGATTTCGTCGATATCGCCGTCCGCCTCAATACCAATCAGCAGAACCGGCTGTTCGTCCGCACGCTCTTTAATGGAGCAGAGAAACGCGCGCCGGACGGGCTTGAGCGTTTTGAACAGCGTCGTCAGGGAATCAATCATCTGCGCGGGTGGCTCGGCCACCTCAGAGAGCAGCAGCGTTTCGCCCCCTTCCAGCACTTCCTGCGTGCTGAGCGGGTTGCCCTCTTCGCCAATCAGGTGGCTGATTTCACGCGGCGTAAACTCTTTCCCGGTCGGCAGCTTCGCGTTCAGGAATAGCGTCTGGCCGAGCGTCATTTCAAACAGGGTACGCACCGGCATCACCACGAACGCCTGTTCGTCTTCTACCGCTTTCTGAAGCGCTTCCAGCGAGGTGAAGAACGGGATCACCGACGTGCCGTCGTCTTTCTCCCAGTGCAGCAGATCCAGCGCGCTGTCTTCTACGACCTGCTCACCTTCCGCGGCGGTACCCGGCACCCAGACGGTCGATTCCAGCAGGGTGCGGAAAAATGCCGGACGGTGGGCGGGCTCGGTCGCCGCCTGCTCCAGCAGGGTTTCTAATTCGTTTTTGGTTTCGGACATAGCAATTCCAGATGTCGAATTTCCCCCTCACCCCTGCCCTCTCCCATGGGGAGAGGGTTAGGGTAAGGGCAAAGAGCATTACTCAGCCGTTAGCAGGTTCGCCACGGTACGCACGCCCAGACCGGTCGCGCCCGCGGACCACTGCTCAACCGCTGCTTTACGGTAGGTTGCGGAGCAGTCAATGTGCAGCCAGCCTTCGTGATAATTCTCAACGAAGTGGGACAGGAACCCTGCCGCGGTGCTTGCACCCGCCGGGTACGCCGCGCTGGCGGTATTGTTCAGCTCGGCAAAGTTGGACGGCAGCTGGCTGCGGTGGAACTCGGCCAGCGGCAGACGCCAGAACGGCTCGTTTTCCGCAGCGGCGCTTGCCAGCAGGCGAGCAGCCAGCTTGTCGTCGAAGCTGAACAGCGCATGGTAATCGTTGCCCAGGGCGGTTTTCGCCGCGCCGGTCAGGGTCGCCATGTCGATGATCAGCTCAGGCTTCTGGGCAGACGCGTCGATCAGGCCATCGGCCAGCACCAGACGGCCTTCGGCGTCGGTGTTCATCACCTCAACGTTTTTACCGTTGCGGTAGCGAATAATGTCGCCCAGCTTGAAGGCGTTACCGCTCACCATGTTGTCCGCGCAGCACAGATACAGCTTCACGCGCTTTTTCAGACCGCGGGTAATCGCAAACGCCAGCGCACCGGTGATGGTTGCCGCGCCGCCCATGTCGGACTTCATGGAGTCCATGAACGCGCTCTGCTTCAGGCTGTAGCCGCCGGTGTCGAAGGTGATGCCTTTACCTACCAGGCAGGCAAAGACCGGCGCTGCTTTATCGCCGGTTGGGTTGTAGTCCAGCGCCAGCAGGACCGGAGGACGCTCGGAGCCGCGGCCCACGGTGTGGATACCCATGTAGTTCTGCTCGCGCAGGTCTTCACCCTTGGTGATGCGGTAGGACATTTTGTCGCCCGCCACGCCGCACAGCAGGTCAACCGCGCGCTGCGCCAGCTGCTCAGGGCCTAACTCTTCCGCCGGAGCGTTAATGGTGTCGCGCACCCAGTCGATGATTTGCAGGCGGCTTTCCAGCTCTTTTTGACCGGCTTCGTCGAGGTTCGCCCACTCAATTTTGCGGCTGCCTTTCGGCCCTTTGTAACCCGCCCAGAATGCCCAGCTGCGGTCGGTGTCCCACCCTTCGCCTTCCAGCGAGACATGCTTAATGCCCAGACCGTCAATTTTACGCGCGGCGCGCTGGATCAGGCCCAAATCATCGTTGCCCGTCAGGTGCAGGGTAATACCGTCGTTGTTGATGCTGTAGGTGGCTTTTTCGCCCCAGCGCGCGTCGGCGGGCTGCGTAGAGAGCGTAATCTTCATCGCTTCGGTCATTTTATTTTTCCTTATTAGCAACTAGCAAACGGGCCGCCTGAAGGCAGCCCGTTTTGTTATTTATTCTGCTTCATCTAACCAGACTAACAGAATCGCCTCCAGAATTTTTTCATTGGATGCGTTTGGATCGTCGTCGAAATCCTCTAAATCGCAGATCCACTGATGCATATCGGTGAATCGTACGGTCTTCGGATCGAGATCCGGGTTCGCGTCGTAGAGCGCTTCGCCGATTTCACGGCTGTCTGTCCACTTCAGTCCCATATTAATGCTCGCGTGCGTGGTTGATGGTGTAGCGTGGGAATTCCACGACCAGATCTTCATCGGTCACCGCGGCCTGGCAGCTTAAGCGGCTGTCTGGCTCCAGACCCCATGCTTTATCCAGCATGTCGTCTTCATCTTCGGTGCTCTCGGCGAGAGAGTCGAAACCTTCACGCACGATGCAGTGGCAGGTGGTGCAGGCACAGGATTTTTCACAGGCGTGTTCCACTTCGATACCTGCACGCAGGGCTACATCGAGAATGGTTTCACCGGTCTTCGCTTCCAGAACAGCGCCATCCGGACAGAGGTCCGCATGAGGCAAAATAACAATCTTTGGCATATTAAACCTCGTCCACGGACTGGCCTTTCAGCGCGACGCGGACAGATTTGTCCATGCGGCGAGCAGCGAAGTCCTGGGTTTGTTTATCAACGTTTTTAATGGCTTCTTCTATTGCGTCAGCGTCATTGCCTTCGGCCACGGCGCTTAAGCGCGCGGCAGCGTCGTCAATCACCTGGCGCTCAGCGGCGCTGAGCAGCGCGGCGTCGGCAGCGAGCGCGCCGTTCAGGCTCTCCAGCACGCGTGCGGCTTCCACTTTTTGTTCCGCCAGCATACGCGCCTTCACATCCTGCTCGGCGTAGCTCATTGAGTCCTGAATCATGGAGGCGATTTCGCCATCGGTCAGGCCGTAGGACGGCTTCACCTGAATGGACGATTCCACGCCGGTGGATTTTTCCATCGCCGTGACGCTCAGCAGACCGTCGGCGTCCACCTGGAAGGTGACGCGAATATGTGCCCCACCCGCAGGCAGCGCCGGGATGCCGCGCAGCGCAAAGCGCGCCAGAGAGCGGCAGTCCTGCACCAGCTCGCGCTCACCCTGCATCACGTGGATGGACATCGCTGTCTGACCGTCTTTGAAGGTGGTGAACTCCTGCGCGCGCGCCACCGGAATGGTGGTGTTACGCGGGATCACTTTCTCCACCAGGCCGCCCATGGTTTCTAAGCCCAGCGACAGCGGGATGACGTCCAGCAGCAGCATTTCGCTGTCCGGCTTGTTGCCGACCAGAATATCGGCCTGGATCGCTGCGCCCACGGCAACCACTTTGTCCGGGTCGATGGAGGTCAGCGGCGTGCGGCCAAAGAATTCGCCCACGCGCTCGCGCACCAGCGGCACGCGGGTCGAACCGCCCACCATGACCACTTCCAGCACCTCGTTCGCCTCAACGCCCGCATCTTTCAGTGCGCGACGGCAGGCCAGCAGGGTGCGTTTAACTAAAGGCGCAATAAGTTCGTTGAACTGGTCGCGGGTGATCTCTCCCTGCCAGCCCGCAACGTTCACACTTACGGACTGCGCATCGCTCAGGGCGATTTTGGCGTCAATGGCCGCATCCAGCAGTTCACGCTGTACGCGCGCATCGCTGCGATCGCTGATGCCCGCCTGCTCGCGGATGTAGTCCGCCAGCAGGTGGTCGAAGTCATCGCCGCCCAGCGCGGAATCCCCGCCGGTCGCCAGTACTTCAAACACCCCGCGGCTCAGGCGCAGGATAGAGATATCAAACGTCCCGCCGCCGAGATCGTAAACCGCGATTACCCCTTCCTGACCGGAATCGAGGCCGTAGGCAATCGCAGCCGCCGTCGGTTCGTTCAGCAAACGCAGCACGTGCAGGCCCGCCAGACGCGCGGCGTCTTTGGTGCCCTGGCGCTGTGCGTCGTCAAAGTAGGCAGGAACGGTGATCACCACGCCGTCCAGATCGCCGCCGAGCGTCGCCGTGGCACGCGCCGCCAGCGCTTTGAGGATGTCAGCAGAAACACGAATCGGGTTCAGCAGACCGGCCGCGGTCGCAATCATCGGCAGGCCGTTTTCACTGGCCTGCAGCTGATACGGCAGATGCGGGTAGCGGGTCTGAATATCGGCCAGCGAGCGGCCCATCATGCGCTTGACGGAGCTGATGGTGTTGGCCGGATCGCGCGCGGCGTTAGCGCGGGCGTCATAGCCTACCGCGTGACCCTGCTGCTGGTAGTGGACCACGGAAGGCAGCAGATGGCGGCCCTGCTCGTCAGCCAGCGTTTCCGCCTGGCCGCTGCGCACGGTCGCCACGAGGGAATTGGTGGTGCCCAGATCGATACCCACCGCCAGACGACGCTGGTGCGGTGCGGCACTTAAGCCAGGCTCACTAATTTGTAATAAGGCCATAATTGCTTCCGAAATTAAAAATCGAGCAGCTTTTCTTCGAGTTGTTCAGCACTGCTTCGCAGTTTATCGAGAAAACGGAGTTTGCGCACAGTATCTGCCGCCACGTCCCAGGTCTCGTTGTTCAGTTGCTCCACCATCTGCTGATGGCGGGTATCGAACATGCCCTTCACGCGCGTAATAAAGCTTTCCAGACGCACTTCGTCTTTGGCCTGTTCAATCTCATCCAGCTCTTCGCGAAGCTCCAGCTGCTCCATCAGAAACGCCGTGTCACGCACGGTGTGCTGTTCGCTCGCCAGATCGAAACCGTGGAGCGAGAGCAGATATTCAGCGCGCGCCAGCGGGTGGCGCAGCGTCTGCCAGGCCTGGTTGATGGTGGCAGAGTGGGAAACCGCAGCCAGCTGCTCTGCCTGAGTACCGCTCGCGAATTTGTCCGGATGGTACTGACGCTGCAGATCCTGAAAACGGATCGTCAACGCCTGGAGATCGATCGGGTATTGAGCGGGTAGTCCGAAGAGAGTGAAGTAATCCATAACAATCTCAGGGGTAGCCTGTTAGAACAAACCCCACGCGCAGCGGGTAACGCCACGGTGGGGTTTCGGATGACGCGCGGTTAAACGTGGAAGCTTTCGCCGCAACCACACTCGTCTTTGACGTTCGGGTTCGTGAACTTGAACCCTTCGTTCAGGCCTTCTTTAACGAAGTCCAGCTGAGTGCCGTTGAGGAATTGCAGGCTTTTGCCATCGACCACCACCTTCACGCCCTTGTCTTCAAACACGGTGTCGTCAGACGCCGGTTCGTCAACAAACTCCAGTACGTAAGCCATACCAGAACAGCCGGAGGTACGTACGCCCAGTCGCAGGCCAAAGCCTTTACCACGGTTCGCCAGAAAAGAGCTTACTCGCGCGGCAGCGCTGTCGCTAAGGGTAATCGACATACTCAAACCTCAATTATTTTGCTTCACGTTTGCTTTTGTAATCCGCAATGGCGGCTTTGATCGCGTCTTCTGCCAGAATTGAGCAGTGAATTTTCACCGGTGGCAGTTCGAGTTCTTCAGCAATATCCGTGTTCTTGATTGCCTGTGCTTCGTCCAGAGACTTGCCCTTCACCCATTCGGTAACCAGGGAGCTGGACGCGATAGCAGAACCGCAGCCGTAGGTCTTGAAGCGCGCATCTTCAATGATACCTTCATTGTTGACTTTAATCTGCAACTTCATCACGTCGCCACACGCTGGCGCACCGACCATGCCGCTTCCAACAGATTCGTCGCTGTTGTCAAAAGAGCCAACGTTGCGTGGGTTTTCGTAATGATCGATGACTTTTTCGCTGTATGCCATGATTGAATTCTCCTTATGTACCGATTAGTGATGTGACCATTCAATGCTGTTCAGATCCACGCCCTGCTTGAACATTTCCCACAGTGGAGAAAGGTCGCGCAGACGGCCAATGGAGTTGCGAACCAGCTTGATGGTGTAGTCAATCTCTTCTTCGGTAGTGAAACGACCTAAAGAGAAACGGATAGAACTGTGTGCCAGCTCGTCAGTCATGCCCAGCGCACGCAGCACGTAGGATGGCTCAAGGCTTGCAGACGTACAGGCAGAACCGGAAGAAACCGCCAGGTCTTTCAGCGCCATGATCAGCGATTCGCCTTCAACATAGTTGAAGCTGACGTTGAGGATGTTCGGAGCACCCTGCTCGAGATCGCCGTTCAGATACACTTCTTCCATATCTTTCACGCCGTCCCACAGACGGTTACGCAGCGTGCGCAGGCGTGCCATCTCGGTTTCCATCTCTTCTTTTGCAATGCGGTAGGCTTCGCCCATGCCCACGATCTGGTGAACAGGCAGCGTACCGGAACGCATGCCGCGCTCGTGACCACCGCCGTGCATCTGTGCTTCGATGCGGATACGTGGTTTACGACGAACGTACAGCGCGCCGATCCCTTTCGGGCCATAGATTTTGTGGCCGGAGAAGGACATCAGGTCCACTTTCAGCTGGCTCAGGTCGATAGGCAGTTTGCCCACGCTCTGAGTCGCGTCCACATGATAGATGATACCGCGCGCGCGGCACATTTCGCCGATGGTCGCGATGTCCTGAACGACGCCGATTTCGTTGTTAACGTGCATGATGGAGACCAAAATGGTGTCATCACGCATGGCCGCTTCGAGCTCTTTCAGATCGATAATGCCGTTGCTCTGTGGCGCCAGATAGGTGACTTCATACCCTTCACGTTCCAGCTGACGGCAGGTGTCCAGCACGGCTTTGTGTTCGGTTTTGCTGGTGATGATGTGCTTGCCTTTTTTCTGATAAAAGTTGGCTGCACCTTTGATCGCCAGGTTGTCGGATTCGGTCGCGCCGGAGGTGAAAACAATTTCACGCGGGTCGGCACCGACCAGGTCAGCAATCTGATTACGGGCGATATCAACCGCCTCTTCAGCATGCCAGCCAAAACGGTGTGAACGGGAAGCTGGGTTACCAAAGTTTCCGTCCAGGGTCAGACACTGCATCATTTTCTCGGCAACACGCGGGTCCACCGGCGTGGTTGCGGAGTAGTCGAGATAAATCGGTAATTTCATTGCTCTATAAACTCCGTACATCGCTTCAATGCAAGGAATCAGGCAACCGGCTGGATGTACGACCGAGTACACGGGGCGAGTCTTCGCCCCGGCCTGATTCTGAAATACTTATCGTTTTATTACGCGCGCAGTTTGACGTCGATAGCGTCCTGCGCGCGGGTGCTGCGTTGGGAATCATGGCCGTGCTGACGGCCCGATACGTCCAGAACTTCCTGGTTATTCACCAGCTCACCGAGGGTGATGTTGTTGAGGAAGCCGGTCAAACGGTCGCTCAGATCGCGCCACAGCGCGTGGGTCAGGCACTTATCGCCGCCCTGGCAGCCACCTTTACCCTGGCAACGGGTCGCGTCAACGGATTCGTCAACTGCGCTGATCACTTCGCCAACTGCAATACTGCCCGCGTCTTTACCCAGCAGATAACCGCCGCCTGGGCCACGAACGCTGGAAACCAGTCCATTTTTACGCAGTCTGGAGAACAGCTGTTCCAGGTAAGAGAGGGAGATCCCTTGTCGTTCAGAAATATCAGCCAACGGAACCGGGCCCGCTTCGGAGTTGAGCGCAACGTCCAGCATCGCGGTCACGGCATAACGCCCTTTAGATGTCAGTCTCATGTCTTACTTAACCTCAAACTCGCCCCTGCCCGGGGTTTTTTATTGTAAAATGGGGGTATTGCATAGCAGGGCCAAGTCTGACATTCCTGACTAAAATGGTCAACTATTTACTTGACTGTTTTAGTCAGGTATTTAACCTTCTGTGCCTTCATAACCCAGGTGCGGGCTGATGCCCTCACCCCGCCCTTCTCCCACAGGGAGAGGAGGAAATCGACACTACTCTTTATTCTTCTGCTCAATCGACGCAAGAATCCCGCGCAGGATGTTCAGCTCCTGACTTTCCGGACGCGCGCGGGTAAACAGACGGCGCAGCTTGTTCATCACCTGCCCCGGGTGGCCTTCGCGAATAAAGCCGGTTGAGAGCAGCGTCTGCTCCAGATGACCGTAGAAGCGCTCAAGGTCATCCACCAGCGGGTAAGCCGTCTCTTCTTTTGGCTCGACCTCTTTCTCCTGCGTCGCCAGCCACGCCATTCGTACTTCGTAAGCGATAACCTGCACCGCCATCGCCAGGTTTAGCGAGCTGTACTCCGGGTTTGCCGCAATCGCGACGTGATAATGACACTTCTGCAGCTCGTCGTTAGTCAGGCCTACGCGCTCGCGGCCAAACACCAGCGCAACCGGTGCCTGTGCTGCTTCCGAGACACTTTTCAGGCCGCATTCACGCGGATCGAGCATTGGCCACGGCAGCGTGCGTGAACGCGCGCTGGTACCGACAACGAGGCTGCAGCCGGCCAGCGCTTCGTCAAGGGTATCGACGATCTGGGCATTGCCGATTACGTCGCTGGCACCTGCCGCCAGAGCAATCGCCTGAGAGTCAGGCTTCACCAGCGGGTTAACCAGCCACAGGTTCGTTAAGCCCATGGTTTTCATAGCGCGGGCAACGGAGCCCATGTTGCCGGTATGCGATGTTTCAACCAGCACAATTCGAATGTTTTGCAGCATAATTTTTAATGTCTGAATTCAGTGTCTGAAGAATATTCGGGCATATTATCATAAACGGGAGACATAATCCGATCCCGCTGCTATACTCTGCGCCGATTTTCCTGTTCTTTAACATCCAGTGAGAGAGACCGATGCATCCGATGCTGACCATCGCCGTGCGCGCAGCGCGCAAGGCGGGTAATGTAATTGCCAAACACTACGAAACGCCAGACTCCGTAGAAACCAGCCAGAAAGGCAGCAATGATTTCGTGACTAACGTCGATAAAGCCGCAGAAGCGATTATTATCGAAACGATCCGCAAATCTTACCCACAGCACACCATCATCACCGAAGAAAGCGGTGAACATGAAGGTACCGATCAGGATGTTCAATGGGTTATCGATCCACTGGATGGCACCACCAACTTCGTTAAACGCCTGCCACACTTCTCTGTGTCTATCGCAGTACGCATTAAAGGCCGTACTGAAGTCGCCGTTGTGTATGATCCAATGCGTAACGAACTGTTCACCGCGACCCGCGGTCAGGGCGCACAGCTGAACGGCTACCGTCTGCGCTGCAGCAACGCACGCGATCTGGACGGCACCATCCTGGCGACCGGTTTCCCGTTCAAGGCGAAACAGCACGCGACCACCTACATGAATATCCTGGGCAAACTGTTCACCGAATGCGCGGACTTCCGTCGCACCGGTTCTGCTGCGCTGGATCTGGCCTACGTGGCAACCGGCCGCGTTGACGGTTACTTCGAACTCTCACTGAAGCCATGGGATTTTGCAGCGGGCGAGCTGATCGCACGTGAAGCAGGCGCCATCGTGTGTGACTTCACCGGCGGCCATAACTATATGTCTACCGGCAACATCGTTGCGGGTAACCCACGCGTTGTTAAAGCCATGCTGGCAAACATGCGTGATGAACTGAGCGATGCGCTGAAGCGTTAATCCCGGTAATTCCCTCTCCCTGTGGGAGAGGGGATCCCAACTAAAACGGCCGTAATCCCCTTCCCAGCGGCACCGCACTCATCCACATTGTTACCGCAGCCACCAGCAAAATGACCCCGCCCGCCAGCGCAAGCGTGGTCCATCCTACCTGCCGCCACAGTACCGGCGTTTTATTGCCGCTGAGTTTGACCGCCAGCTGACGGAAGCTGTGTACCAGCAGCGCTAAAGACGAAATAGTGAGAGAGGTTCCTGCTGCCATCGCCAGCGCGGACAGCATGCCCCAGCCGAACACGCCAATCACCTTACTGAAAAGCAGCACCATGATGGCACCCGAGCACGGGCGCATACCCATCGAGAGAACAATCATCAACCGCGCGCGCCAGTCGTCGCCGTTCTGCAACTGTTCTTGCGTGGGCAAATGCTGATGCCCGCAGCCGCAGTGTTCATCATGAACGTGGTGCGGCGTAAAGGATTTGAACGTTGGCTTTCGCAGCAGCGCGCGCAGCTTTTTCAGCGCCCGCCAGCAGAGGATCAGCCCCAACACGCCGACCAGCGCGTAGCTGCCCTTCTCAAGCCAGAAACTGCTCATGTGCAGCTGGCGCGCGGGAAGCTGTAACAGCGAAAGGACGACCACGACTAGCGCTATCGCCACGCCGCCCTGAAGCAGCGAGGAGGCCAGCGTCAGGCCGATACTTGATTTCAGCTTTGACGGATGCGTGGCGAGCCAGGTTGTGATGACAATTTTGCCGTGCCCCGGCCCCAGCGCGTGCAGCACGCCATAGATAAAGCTGAACGCCAGCAAGGAACCGCCCGCCTTTGTCGGATTCTCCGCCACCGCCTTCAGCAGACCACTCATCTGCTGGTTGACCTCACGCTGCCAGATAATGCTTTTCATCATGACCTGCGGCCAGGCCTGCCAAAGCCACATCGCGCCGCAAAGGGCGAACAGCAAAAAGATCGCCAGCGGCCAGAGGTGAAGCCAGCGGCGCTGTTTTCGAACCGGAGAGGAGATCACTGACATTGTAACGTCACCTCCTGCGCGAACTGTTTACCCAATTCCATGTCCTCAGGCGGGGCATCTTCCTTGTCGAGAGAGACCGCAAAGTTCAGCGTCTCTTCGCTGGGCTTCGGGGTATGAACGCCGATTTTGCAGCTTTTTTGCAGCGCGTCCGGCAGCCGCACGTCGCTGTCTTTGCCATAGCGCATGTCGACATAGTAGGTAGGGTCAAAAGTGGAAAAGCGGTACGTTTGCCCCGCCAGCGGCTGAGGGTGCGCCAGCGGGAGCACGAACGTCAGCACCGCCCGGTGCCCGTCGCGCGTCATCCCGTATTCCGTGGGTCGGTTCAGAAATTTGACCTTTTGCCCGTTATGCCAGAACTCGGTGAAGTAGTGCTGGCCGAGCACGTTGGCCATCACTTCTGCCGCCAGCTTTTTCCATATTTCGTCACCGGGCTTCGCGTTTCCCGCATCATAGAGCAGATCGGCCGAGGTGATTTCATCCATCGTCCAGCGCATTTTCAGGCCGCTGAGCTGCGTGCCGTCGGTGACCAGCTCGGTCTGGAGGTCAATAAAACTGTGAGGGTGTGCGCTGGCGGTGAAGCTGATAACCGCCAAAAATAACGCCATCGCACTTTGTTTAACTGTTTGCATCAATTCCTCACGTCAAAAATTCTGTGATGTTCCCCAGCAATCCTGAATGAAAGGCCTGCCGGCGCGCTTTTCAGCGTTCATCCTTTAGCTATTCTTATCAAACATTCACACTGGATACCCGACAGATGATGACGACGCTTGAAATTCCATCTGTGCTTTCCAGTTCGCAGCGCCGCTGCCAGGTGCTTTTGATGCTTTACCTGCCCGATGCTGCCGTCACCGCACAGAGCATAATTGCTGCCAACGGCGTGGACGACGCGATGGCACGGCAAGATATAGCCGAGACGCGCGATGAAATCCAGCGCTATCACCGGCTGGATATCGTCACGCACCACGACGGCAGCTACCGGATTGAAGGCACAGCCCTGAATCAGCGTTTATGCCTGCTGCACTGGCTGCGCCGGGCGCTGCGGCTTTGCCCGCAGTTTGTCTCGCACCAGTTTACCCCCGCATTAAAAACCGCGCTTAAACAACACGGCATCGCGCGTCCGCTTTACGACGATGCGAACCTGCGGGCGCTGATCGGCTTCTGCTCTCGCAAGCTGCAGCGCCAGTTTGAATGCCGCGACGTCCAGTTTTTACAGCTCTATCTGCAATACTGCCTTATTCAGCACCAGCTCGGGAATACGCCGCAGTTTTCCCACGTTCAGCGCAGCTGGACCCAGTCGAGAGGGGAGTATTTTACGGCGCAGGAGATCGTGCGCCACTGGAGACGGCGCGTCCCGCAGGGTGCCCACGGGGATGAACAGCTGTTTCTGGCGCTGCTGTTTATGATGCTCCGCACGCCCGACCCGGTGCTCGATAAACACCAGCAGGATCAGCGATTGCGCCGGGCCATCGTACGCATGGTCGCCCGCTTTCGCTCGCAGACCGGGATGAACTTCAGCGATGAGCAAGGGCTCACCGATCAGCTGTATATCCACCTTGCTCAGGCGCTGGACCGCTCGCTGTTTGAGATCGGCATCGATAATAGCCTGCCGGAGGAGATCCACCGTCTCTATCCCCGGCTGTTACGCACCACGAAGGAAGCGCTGTTTGAGCTGGAAGCGGAGTTTGGGCTGCGTTTTTCCGATGAAGAGATGAGCCTCGTGGCTGTGATTTTCGGTGCCTGGCTGATGCAGGAGACCGATCTGCACGAAAAACAGGTGATCCTGCTGACGGGAGAAGATAAAGCCAGTGAGGACCTGATTGAACAGCAGCTTCGCGAGCTGACCCTGTTGCCGCTCAACATTCGCTATCTGACGCTGCAGGCTTTTCAGAAAGAGGGGGCACCGCGCGAGGCCGCGCTGGTTATCACCCCCTACCCTACGGCCCTGCCGCTGTTCTCGCCGCCGTTGATTCATGCCGTTGAGACATTGAACGCGCAGCAGCAAGAACATATTCGCGCCATGCTGGAATCGTAGTTACGCGCGTGCGGCCACTTTCGGTCGAACAAACATTGCCGGTAGCGCCACCAGCGCCATTACCCAGAACACGCCATGCCCCAGGTGCTGGTAAAGGAACCCCGCAAAGACCGTCATGATCGCGATACTGCCCCCCATGGCTACCGCAGAATAGACGGCCTGCAGACGAATAACGTCTCCGCCCTCGCGCGCTGCGATATAGCGCATGGCCGCCAGATGGCACACGGTAAAGGTGCCGCAGTGAAGGATTTGCGCCACAATCAGCCACGGCAGATCGGTCGTCCAGCCCATAATCCCCCAGCGCGCCACGCCGCACACGGCGGAAAGCAGCAGCAGGTCACGTGCGCCAAAGCGTCGAAACAGCTTCTTGCTCAGGGCGAAAATAATGACTTCGGCCACCACGCCCAGCGACCAAAGATAGCCCACTGCAGAAGCAGAATATCCCGCTCCCTGCCAGTAGATGGCGCTGAAGCCATAGTACGCCGCATGTGCCCCCTGAAGCAGACAGACACACGCCAGAAAACGCCAGCTCTGTGCAACCAGGCTCCGCCACGCGGGCCAGCCCGCGCTCTCCTGATGGCGACTTTCCCCTTGCGGCATCACCGACGGTCGCAGCAGCATGCCCAGCAGCATCGAGGCAATACCGATACTCAGCAGGGCAAGAATGGCGCGGTAATCGTAAAGGCTGACCAGTTTCCCCACCAGCGCAGAGCCAATCACAAAGGCGATAGAGCCCCACAGGCGCACGCGACCGTAGTCCATGGTGATCTGCTTTTGCCAGGTGTTCGCCAGGGCATCCGTCAGCGGTACCAGCGGCGAGAAGAACAGGTTAAAGCCGACCATCACCACCATCAGCCAGGCAAACTGGTGGCTGACCCAGAAGCAGGCCACAAAGACCAGGGTCAGCAGAGCAAGAATGCGCACGGCCTTGATCAGTAAGGAGGGATCGCTGACGCGCGGGGCAATCAGCAGGCTGCCGAGGAAACGCGCCACCAGCCCGGCCCCGAGCAGGACACCGATGGTCTCGGGCGTCAGGCCGATACCCTTAAGCCAGACGCTCCAGAAAGGCAGAAAAATGCCGTAGCTAAAGAAATAGGTGAAATAACTGAGCGCCAGCCAGCGCGTGGAATGCAAGACCATGAATCCCTCCCGAAATCGAGGCCATAGTCTGGCGAGAATATAAAAATTAAGCAAGTAGATAGCCTGCTATAAATTAACGAAAATTTAACATCTTGTGCAATCGTCTGGCTTATGGCAGGGAATGAAAATATGTATTACGTTTAAATTACTCCACTTGCAGAGGTTTTTCTGCCATGAACTCACTACGTTATCTCGATTTCGGCCAGTCACGTCACCTGCTGCTGCTCATTGGCCGCATCGCACTTGTCGTGCTGTTTATTATCTTTGGTTATCCAAAACTGACGGGGTTTAGCGGCACCGTACAATACATGACCTCGCTGGGAACGCCGATGCCCATGCTGGCGGCCATTATTGCGGTAGTGATGGAAGTGCCTGCCGCCATTCTGATCGTACTGGGCTTTTTCACACGTCCTCTCGCGGTACTGTTTGTGTTCTATACCCTGGGCACGGCGATTATCGGTCACCATTACTGGGATATGACCGGTGATGCGGTCTTGCCGAATATGATTAACTTCTATAAGAACGTCAGTATTGCTGGCGCCTTTATTTTGCTGGCCATTGTTGGGCCGGGGGCTATTTCCCTGGACCGGCGTTAAGCCATAAAAAAAGGCCGCAAGCGCGGCCTTTTTTATTTCTGCAGGGCAGAGGAATTATGCGTAGACCGGGAAGCGTGCGCAGATATCCAGAACTTTACCTTTGACGCGCTCGATAACCGCTTCGTCATTGATGTTGTCCAGAACGTCGCACATCCAGCCAGCCAGCTCTTTCACTTCCGCTTCTTTGAAGCCGCGGCGAGTTACGGCCGGAGAACCGATACGGATACCGGAGGTCACGAACGGGCTCTTAGGATCGTTTGGCACGCTATTTTTGTTCACGGTGATGTTGGCGCGGCCCAGGGCAGCGTCAGCTTCTTTACCGGTCAGGTTCTTATCAACCAGATCCAGCAGGAACAGGTGGTTTTCAGTACCGCCGGATACCACTTTGTAGCCGCGGTTCAGGAACACTTCCACCATCGCTTTGGCGTTCTTAGCAACCTGCTGCTGGTAAACCTTGAACTCTGGCTCCATCGCTTCTTTCAGCGCTACCGCTTTTGCCGCGATAACGTGCATCAGCGGGCCACCCTGCGCGCTTGGGAACACCGCGGAGTTCAGTTTTTTGTACAGCTCTTCGTCACCGCCTTTCGCCAGGATCAGGCCACCGCGTGGACCCGCCAGGGTTTTGTGGGTGGTGGTGGTCACAACGTGAGCGTGTGGAACCGGGTTCGGGTAAACGCCTGCGGCAATCAGACCCGCAACGTGCGCCATGTCAACGAACAGGTAAGCACCGATGCTGTCTGCGATTTCACGCATTTTTGCCCAGTCAACGATACCGGAGTAAGCAGAGAAGCCACCGATGATCATCTTCGGCTTGTGCTCTTTAGCCTGCTTCGCCATGTCTTCGTAGTCAATTTTACCGGACTCATCAATACCGTAAGGGATGATGTTGTACAGTTTGCCGGAGAAGTTAACCGGGGAGCCGTGAGTCAGGTGGCCGCCCTGCGCCAGGTTCATACCCAGAACGGTATCGCCCGGCTGCAGCAGCGCGGTGTAGACCGCGAAGTTAGCCTGAGAGCCAGAGTGCGGCTGCACGTTTGCATAGTCAGCGCCAAAAAGTTCTTTCGCACGGTCGATAGCCAGCTGCTCAACGATATCAACGTACTCGCAACCGCCGTAATAGCGTTTGCCCGGGTAACCTTCAGCGTATTTGTTGGTCAGCTGAGAACCCTGCGCCTGCATAACGCGCGGGCTGGTGTAGTTTTCGGAGGCGATCAGTTCGATGTGCTCTTCCTGACGTACTTTTTCCTGCTCCATAGCCTGCCACAGTTCGGCATCATAATCGGCAATGTTCATTTCACGCTTTAACATCCGCATCTCCTGACTCAGCTAACAAGTAAATTTTGGCCTGAAAAGGCAGTCCTGTTGGACGACGGGCAACAGTATAACTGATTAGTTCTGTGATAACAGGTCTTGACAAACGATTTTACGCAAACGTTTTCCTACCCGCCACGCAAGGGTTTGAGGAATAAAGCTCTCGCCCTTTCCGGCGGATTTCTTTTCAGGTTTGTGATGCATATTTTTCATCTTGCAAAGAACCATTTACAACGCAGGGGTATTTTTTATAAGATGCATTTAAAATACATCATTAAAGTCACATCGGAAGGAAGCAGCTATGCTCGACGCTCAAACCATCGCTACCGTAAAGGCCACCATTCCCCTGCTGGTGGAAACCGGCCCTAAACTCACCGCCCATTTCTACGATCGCATGTTCACGCACAACCCGGAGCTCAAAGAAATTTTCAACATGAGCAACCAGCGTAACGGCGATCAGCGTGAAGCGCTGTTCAACGCCATCGCGGCCTACGCCAGCAATATTGAAAACCTGCCAGCATTGCTGCCTGCGGTGGAAAAAATCGCGCAGAAACATACCAGCTTCCAGATCCAACCTGAACAGTACAACATTGTGGGCGGACACCTGCTGGCAACCCTGGACGAGATGTTCAGCCCGGGTCAGGAGGTGCTGGACGCCTGGGGTAAAGCCTACGGGGTACTGGCAAACGTGTTTATCAACCGTGAAGCGCAGATCTACAGCGAAAACGCCAGCAAGAACGGCGGCTGGAAAGGCACGCGCGCGTTCCGCATCGTTGAGAAAACGCCGCGCAGCGCATTAATCACCAGCTTCGAATTTGAGCCGGTGGACGGTCAAACGGTGGCCGATTACCAGCCAGGGCAGTATCTGGGCGTGTGGCTGAAGCCTGAAGGATTCCCGCATCAGGAGATCCGCCAGTATTCCCTTACCCGCAAGCCAAACGGCAAAGGCTACCGCATTGCGGTGAAGCGTGAGGACGGCGGTCAGGTTTCCAGCTGGCTGCACAACGAAGCTAACGTGGGCGACGTGGTGCATCTGGCCGCGCCGGCGGGCGATTTCTTTATGGCCGTTGACACCAATACGCCGGTCACGCTGATCTCTGCGGGCGTCGGCCAAACGCCGATGCTGGCGATGCTCGATACGCTGGCAAGATCACACCACGGGGCGCAGGTTAACTGGTTCCATGCAGCCGAAAACGGCGACGTGCACGCTTTTGCGGATGAGGTGAAAACGCTCGGGGCCTCCCTGCCGCGCTTCACCGCGCACACCTGGTATCGCCTGCCGACGGAAGCTGACCGCGCAGCTGCCCGCTTTGACAGCGAAGGTCTGATGAATCTTAGCCAGCACGAAGGCCTATTCAGCGCACCGGACATGCAGTTCTACGTCTGTGGACCGGTGGCGTTTATGCAGTATGCCGCGAAGCAGCTGGTTGAGCTGGGCGTGAACAAGGACAACATTCATTACGAATGCTTCGGCCCGCATAAGGTGCTGTAATGCAAAAAGCCCCTCGTTTGAGGGGCTTTTTTCGTCGGATGGCGGCTGCGCCTTACCCGGCCTGGAAAATATTTAAATCGCCGCGTCGTCTTCTTCGCCGGTACGGATACGGATCACGCGCGCCACGTCGAAGACGAAGATTTTACCATCGCCAATCTTGCCGGTCTGCGCCGTGCGGATAATGGTGTCCACACAGGTATCGACGATATCGTCGCTGACCACGATTTCAATTTTCACTTTCGGCAGAAAGTCGACCATGTACTCTGCGCCACGGTAAAGCTCGGTGTGGCCCTTCTGACGACCAAAACCTTTCACTTCCGTCACGGTCATCCCGGTGATGCCGACTTCCGCCAGCGCTTCACGCACATCATCCAGTTTGAAAGGTTTAATAATCGCATCAATCTTTTTCATGGTGGGTCCTTAAACTCTTGCCTGTAAGCTGCCTCGTAATCGATTGCTCACAGTATCATATTCAAGCGAATTTTGCGGTACTACTCTTTAAAATCGTTCGCTTCAAGCTCATGACGTGACAGCAGCTTGTAGAATTCGGTGCGGTTGCGTCCGGCCATGCGCGCCGCGTGGGTCACGTTGCCTTTAGTGATCTGCAATAGCTTGCGCAGATAGTTCAGTTCGAACTGATTGCGCGCTTCTGCAAACGTCGGCAGAGCCGTGTTTTCCCCTTCCAGCGCCTGCTCCACCAGCGCGTCGCTGATCACCGGTGACGAGGTCAGCGCCACGCACTGCTCAATCACGTTCACCAGCTGACGCACGTTACCCGGCCAGCTTGCGGCCATCAGCCGCTTCATCGCATCGGTGGAAAATGCGCGCACGAACGGTTTATGGCGGTCGGCCGCCTGGCGCAAAAGATGGTTCGCCAGCAGCGGAATGTCTTCCGCACGTTCCGCAAGCGCAGGGATCTTCAGATTAACCACGTTCAGACGGTAGTAGAGATCTTCGCGAAACTCGTTGCGGGCCATCACTTTTGGCAGATCGCGATGGGTCGCCGAAATAATTCGCACGTTAATATCGATATCGCGGTTGCTGCCCAGCGGGCGCACTTTGCGCTCCTGCAGCACGCGCAGCAGCTTGACCTGCAGCGGCGCGGGCATGTCACCAATCTCGTCCAGGAACAGCGTGCCACCTTCCGCGGCCTGGAATAGCCCTTCCCGGCTGCTTACCGCCCCGGTGAATGCGCCGCGGGCGTGACCAAACAGTTCGGATTCAAGCAGCTGCTCCGGGAGCGCGCCACAGTTAATCGCAATAAAAGCGTTCTTGCTGCGCGGGCTGGCGTTATGGATCGCCTGCGCCAGGATCTCTTTCCCGGTTCCGCTCTGGCCGTTGATGAGCACGCTGACGTCAGACTGCGCCACCATCCTCGCCTGCTCTAGCAGGCGCAGCATCACGGGGCTGCGGGTGACGATAGACTCCCGCCACGCCTCATCCCCCGCCGGAGCAGCATGTTCCAGCGCGCTGTCGATAGCCTTATACAGCGCGTCTTTGTCCACCGGCTTGGTCAGAAAGCTGAATACCCCCTGCTGCGTCGCGGCAACCGCATCCGGGATAGACCCGTGCGCGGTCAGGATAATCACGGGCATACCCGGCTGCTGCTTCTGGATCTCCGCGAACAGCTGCAGGCCGTCCATTTCATCCATCCGCAGGTCGCTTATCACCAGATCGATTTTCTCGCGGCTGAGAATTTTCAGCCCCTCCAGCCCGCTTTCCGCGGTCACGACGCTGTAGCCCTCACTCACCAGACGCATCCCCAGCAGCTTTAATAGCCCGGGATCGTCATCCACCAGTAAGAGATGGGCTGGTTTACGGCTCGTCATGCTTCACGTCCTCTTGTTTCGGCGTATCGCTGTCCGGCGCAGCGGATGAACTCCCCGGCTGATATTTACGCGACGAGAGCTGTCTTTCGATATCGGTCAGGTTCTCCAGCTTACGCGTCGTGGTATCCAGCTGGGTACGTAAATGTTGCTGCTGCTGACGCAGCGTATCAAGCTCGCTGTCGGTTGACTGTTGCAGCTTGCTGTAGCGGGAGCGCTCTTCAGAAAGCTGAAGCTGTAGCGTCTGGCCATCGCGCCAGAGCTGGTATACCGGGCGTACCTGTACGGGTAGATTGACCACAAACGTGTCCAGTCGGGTTACATTGACGCGGCGTTCGATGGGGGTGATTTTGGCATCAGCCAGCAAAATGCCGCGCTTGAAAGCGTCCTGCCAGGTGTCGTCGTCCAGCATCGCCGCCTTCGAGCGGGCGTCTACCGGCGCCAGACGCTGGGCGCAATCTATTCCACGCAGCCAGAAAAGCGGGTTGCTTTCGACGTCATGCCCTGACAGGTTCCAGATGTCTTCGCAGCGGGTCGAGAGGAAATCGGCCAGCTGGTTATCGGGCCATTTATCTTCTTGTTTATCGCTAATGGCACTTTGCGGCACATGGGAAACACACCCTGCCAGAAATAAACAGGGCAGGCTCAGGCGAAGCGTGCGGCGGGAAAACACCGCGCGTACGGCGCGGGAAAAAACGTGTGACATACTCACCAGACATAGATTCATTTTATTGATTTTTCCGGCTCAGGGGCAGTTCAATACGGAAGCAAACATCCGAACGTTCGTCCGTGGCAATGTTTAGCTCACCCTGCATGCGTCGTATGCAGTCCCGGGCAATGCTCAAGCCCAGACCGCTTCCTTTCACCGCACCTTTCCGCTGATGACTCCCCTGGAAAAAGGGCTCGAAGATCATGGCTTTTTCGTCATCGGGGATCGGGGTGCCGGTGTTAGCGACGTCGATAAACACCCGGGAACCCTTCGTATAGCTTCGGATATAAATGTTACCGGATTCAGTACCATAGTGCACCGCATTGGAATAAAGATTATCCAGCACGCTCATTAGCAGCATGGGTTCAGCCAGACAGGTCGGCGCATTCAGCTCTACACCGGTATGCATCATTTTAGCTCTTGCTGGCAAGCTATGGGCGGATATCACCATATCCACCAGCGGTTCAATTTCGACGTTTTCCAGTACGACCGCCCCATCTGCCAGCTTGCGGTTGTAATCCAGCAGTTGCTCAATCAGCTTCTGTAGATTCCGGCTGCTGTTATCCAGGATCTCGACAATTTCTTTCTGTTCGGGCGTAAGCGGCCCTGCAACTTCATCCGCCAGCAGTTCCGTTCCTTCGCGCATGCTGGCCAGCGGCGTTTTAAGCTCATGGGAGATATGGCGCAGGAACTGATGACGCTGTGATTCAAGCCACGCCAGGCGCTCGGACAGCCAGATAATGCGCTGGCCTACGGATCGCAGCTCGCGAGGACCTTTAAAGGCGACCGTATCCCCGAGCGATTTCCCCTCCCCCAGGCGGTTGATCATCCGCTGGATACCCTTCACCGGGCCGATGATCATGCGGGTAAAGAGCAGAACCAGCCCGAGGCTCACCAGGAACAGCACCAGCGCCTGCCAGCCGAAGAACTGGCCGCGCTCGGCAATCTCCTGCTGAAGCTGCTGACCGCGGGAGAAGATCACCGTACGCGTTGACTGCACCATCTCGGTGTTGGCACTGGCAAAAGCTTCGAGGCGTGCGGCGGCAGCGGAATCCGGGCCGCTGTTGCTGCATTGCAGCTGCGCGAGATCGTTCAGATCCTGACGTAACGCCTGATACAGCCTGTCGTCAGGCAAAACCCCCGCATGAGCGTCCAGCATTTCGCTGTAGCGTTTGCGCTGACTCTGATAAACCTTTTCCAGCGTTCGATCGTCAAGCACGCAATACTGACGATAGCTACGCTCCATCTCCAGGGCGGCGTTGGTCATCGCTTCACTGCGTCTGGCGTCGATGAGCGTCGTGCGATTGGTCAATGCCGCCTGCGCGCTCAGCGCGTTCAGACTTTGCCACGCCTGCCAGGCAAGGATCAGCAGCGGCAGCAGAATCAGCAGGAAGGCCATCATGACGAGCTGCCGCAGGGAGCGGGGGAAAACGGGCCAGCGTTTCAACGCATTACTCTCTTAATGGGGGTTTACGCAGAGCGTAACTGAGTCTGCCCTTCAGATACAACAAAGCCGGGTAAAAACCCGGCTTTGTCATGGAATGAGGCGGTGCCTAACTCGACGTTTCGCCCTGGCCTGATAAAGCATCGCTATGATCAGTAGTTGGACGGCAGGCACCTTTTTGTGCGTCATTCGAAGTTTATGTAGCGCTTCCCGAAGGGGCTGACATAAGAAGGTGAATGAGCCACTGGTTAATATTATGCAACACCCGTGCCAGAATGCAAAACAAAATATTAACATATTGAAATATAACGCTTTTACTCGTTAAGTTTGTTAATTATCGGTTGAATGATTTTCAGGCTAAGTGTCGCTATTAAGCAACACCTTAACGGAAACCTTTCCTGCCATATATATATCAATAACTTAAATGTCTCTTTTTGGAGACACTTAAGTTGCCGGTCTGTCGCAATTATGCGACACAAATAAAAAAGCCCGGTTGAGCTTTCGCTTACCGGGCCTGGAAGGATGTGGGACTAAAACTTAACCCAATTGCTTACGCGCATTGCGGAAGATACGCATCCATGGGCTGTCCTCGCCCCAGTTTTCCGGGTGCCAGGAGTTGCTCACGGTGCGGAACACGCGTTCCGGATGCGGCATCATGATGGTCGCGCGACCGCTTTCGCTGGTTACCGCCGTAATACCGTTAGCGGAGCCGTTCGGGTTAGCCGGGTAGGTTTCCGTGACTTTGCCGAAGTTATCGACAAAGCGCAGTGCCACCAGGCCTTTGCTCTCCAGCTGAGCCAGATGCGCAGCATCACGCACTTCTACCTGACCTTCGCCGTGGGACACCGCGATTGGCATCTGTGAACCGACCATTCCCTGCAGCAGCAGAGACGGGCTCTGGGTCACTTCCACCAGGCTGAAGCGCGCTTCGAAGCGGTCAGACTGGTTACGAACAAAGCGCGGCCAGGCTTCACTGCCCGGGATCAGTTCGCGCAGGTTAGACATCATCTGGCAGCCGTTACACACGCCCAGCGCCAGGGTCTGCGGACGGTGGAAGAAGGTTTCGAACTCGTCGCGCACGCGGCTGTTAAACAGGATGGACTTCGCCCAGCCTTCGCCTGCGCCCAGCACGTCGCCGTAGGAGAAGCCGCCGCACGCCACCAGCGCCTGGAAATCTTCCAGACCGGTACGTCCGGCCAGCAGATCGCTCATGTGGACGTCGATAGCGTCAAAGCCCGCGCGGTGGAAGGCCGCAGCCATCTCAACGTGGGAGTTAACGCCCTGCTCGCGCAGCACCGCCACTTTTGGACGCGCGCCGGTCGCAATGTACGGCGCAGCGATGTCTTCGTTAATATCGAAGGAGAGCTTCACGTTCAGGCCAGGATCCTGGTCATTGGCCTTCGCGTTGTGCTCCTGATCGGCACATTCCGGGTTATCACGCAGGCGCTGCATCTGCCAGGTGGTTTCCGCCCACCACATGCGCAGCGTGGTGCGGCTTTCGCTGAACACGGCATGGCCGTCTGCTTCAATGACGAAGCGGTCGCCCTGAACGGCTTTACCCAGATAGTGCACGCAGTCTGCCAGTCCGTGCTTCGCCAGAATCGCTTCAACCGCATCGCGATCCGCCGCACGCACCTGAATCACGGCGCCCAGCTCTTCGTTGAACAGCGCAGCCAGACGGTCTTCGCCAAGCGTAGCGATGTTGGCTTCCACGCCACAGTGGCCGGTGAAGGCCATCTCTGCCAGGGTCACCAGCAGGCCGCCGTCGGAACGGTCATGGTAGGCCAGCAGCTTACGCTGCGCCACCAGCGCCTGGATGGCGTCGTAGAAGCCTTTCAGCTGCGCAACGTCGCGCACATCGGCAGGCTTGTCGCCGAGCTGACGGTAAACCTGCGCCAGCGCGGTGGCGCCCAGCGCGTTGTGGCCTTTACCCAGGTCAATCAGCAGCAGGGCGTTGTCTTCGGTCGCAAGCTGCGGCGTAACGGTGTGACGCACGTCTTCCACGCGGGCAAACGCGGTGATCACCAGCGACAGTGGAGAGGTCATCTCGCGCTGCTCGTTGCCTTCCTGCCAGCGGGTTTTCATCGACATGGAGTCTTTGCCCACCGGAATGGTCAGGCCGAGGGCTGGACACAGCTCCTCACCCACCGCCTTCACGGCTTCATACAGGCCAGCATCTTCGCCAGGGTGGCCGGCTGCGGCCATCCAGTTTGCGGAGAGCTTGATACGTTTAATGTCGCCAATCTGCGTCGCGGCGATGTTGGTCAGCGCTTCACCGACCGCCAGACGGGCAGATGCGGCGAAGTCCAGCAGCGCCACCGGGGTGCGTTCGCCCAGCGCCATCGCTTCGCCGTAGTAGCTGTCGAGGCTCGCGGTGGTCACGGCGCAGTTCGCCACCGGGATCTGCCAAGGGCCGACCATCTGGTCGCGGGATACCATACCGGTCACGGTACGGTCGCCGATGGTCACCAGGAAGGTTTTCTCTGCCACAGCAGGCAGGTGCAGCACGCGGTTAACCGCTTCTGCCACGGTGATGCCCTGGCGATCCAGCGCTTTGCCCGCCGCCTTACGGGTCTGCACGTCGCGGGTCATCTTCGGCGTTTTACCGAGCAGGACGTCGAGCGGCAGATCGATCGGCTGATTGTCGAAATGGGTATCGCTCAAGGAGAGATGCTGCTCTTCGGTCGCTTCACCGATGACGGCATACGGCGCGCGCTCGCGGCGGCACAGCTCGTCAAACAGCGGCAGCTGGTCCGCCGCAACGGCCAGCACGTAGCGCTCCTGGGATTCGTTACACCAGATTTCCAGCGGGCTCATGCCCGGTTCATCGCTCAGGATGTCGCGCAGGTTGAAGCGACCGCCGCGGCCGCCGTCGCTCACCAGCTCCGGCATGGCGTTGGACAAGCCGCCCGCGCCTACGTCATGAATGAAGAGGATTGGGTTGGCATCACCCAGCTGCCAGCAGCGGTCGATCACTTCCTGGCAGCGGCGCTCCATCTCAGGGTTGTCACGCTGCACGGACGCGAAGTCGAGATCCGCATCAGACTGGCCGGAGGCCATCGAAGAGGCCGCACCGCCGCCCAGACCGATGTTCATCGCCGGGCCGCCGAGTACGATCAGCTTCGCGCCGACGACGATCTCGCCTTTCTGCACGTGATCGGCACGGATGTTGCCGATCCCGCCTGCCAGCATGATCGGTTTGTGGTAGCCGCGCAGCTCTTCGCCGTTGTGGCTGTCCACTTTCTCTTCATAGGTACGGAAGTAACCGTTCAGCGCCGGACGGCCAAACTCGTTGTTAAACGCCGCGCCGCCCAGCGGACCTTCGGTCATGATATCCAGCGCGGTCACGATGCGCTCTGGCTTGCCGAAATCTTCTTCCCACGGCTGTTCAAAGCCAGGGATGCGCAGGTTGGAGACGGAGAAACCGACCAGACCCGCTTTTGGTTTCGCCCCACGACCGGTCGCCCCTTCGTCACGGATTTCGCCGCCGGAGCCGGTCGCCGCACCCGGCCATGGGGAGATCGCCGTCGGGTGGTTGTGGGTTTCCACTTTCATCAGAATATGCGCAGGCTCCTGATGGAAGTCATAGCGCCCTGCTTCGCGATCGGCGAAGAAGCGGCCCACCTCGGAACCTTCCATCACCGCGGCGTTGTCTTTATAGGCAGACAGCACGTGGTCAGGGGTTTGTTCCATGGTGTTTTTGATCATTTTGAACAGCGACTTCGGCTGCTGTTCGCCGTCGATGATCCAGTCGGCGTTGAAAATCTTATGGCGGCAGTGCTCAGAGTTGGCCTGCGCGAACATGTAGAGTTCGATGTCGTTCGGGTTGCGGTTGAGCTTAACGAACGCGTCCTGCAGGTAGTCAATTTCGTCTTCTGCCAGCGCCAGGCCGAGACGCAGGTTGGCGTCGATCAGCGCCTGGCGGCCCTGCCCCAGCAGGTCCACGCTCTGTACCGGCGCAGGCTGATGGTGGGAGAAAAGCTTCTGTGCGTCATCGAGAGAGGCAAATACGCTCTCCATCATGCGGTCGTGCAGCTCAGCCGCAACCGCCTGCCACTGCGCGTCGCTCAGGGTTGAGGCTTCCACGTAGTACGCCACGCCGCGCTCCAGACGGTTAATCTGGCTCAGGCCACAGTTGTGGGCGATGTCGGTGGCTTTGGAAGACCAGGGGGAGATGGTGCCCGGACGCGGCGTCGCAAGGATCAGTTTGCCGGTTGGCGTATGGCTGCTGAGGCTTGGGCCATACTTGAGCAGGCGTTCCAGCTGTACGCGCTCCTCTGCATTCAGGGGGGCATTCAGGTCAGCAAAATGGACATACTCAGCGTAAATATTGCTTACCGGAAGGTCGGCCGCCTGAAAACGTGCCAGCAGTTTAGTGATACGGAAGGCAGACAGTGCAGGCGAACCACGCAGAATTTCCATCATAAGTCTCTCGTCTTCGAAGCGCCGGGGCGCTTACAGTGTGCGCAAGGGGGGAAAACGGGCGTCATTATAGAGAATCCTGAGCGCCGACGAAACCGTTTGCGTCGAAATAAAATTTGCCCAGAGGTTTAACAATAGATGTGACCTGTCTCTCTAATTGGTTGCCAAGTGGCGCAAGTTTACGCAAAATGCCGCTCATTCAATGGCAAACCTTATTATTAACATGGCTACAGCAAACTGAGGCAACCGGCGTCGCAGAGAATTAACTAATTGAAAAAATTAAAGATTAATTATCTGCTCATCGGCATTGTAACGTTGCTGTTGGCAGTGGCCCTCTGGCCTTCTATCCCCTGGTTCGGCAAAGCCGAAAACCGTATCGCCGCCATTCAGGAGCGGGGGGAATTGCGCGTCAGTACCCTCAACTCCCCGCTCATTTACAGCGACATCAACGGCAAAATCATTGGTCTGGATTATGAGCTGGCACAACAGTTCGCCGATTATCTTGGCGTGAAGCTTAAAATCACCGTCCGCCAGAATATAAATCAGCTTTTTGACGACCTCGATAACGACGATGCCGACATGCTTGCCGCCGGGCTGGTGTATAACAGCGAGCGCAGCAAGAACTACCAGCCGGGCCCGACCTACTATTCCGTTTCGCAGCAGCTAGTTTACCGCGTCGGGAGCCTGCGCCCGCGCTCGCTGGCTTCGATTAACGATCGGCAGCTGACGATTGCGCCCGGCCACGTGGTGATTGACGACCTGCGTGAGCTCAAGGAGAAAAAATATCCCGACCTGAGCTGGACGGTGGATCCGAAACTCGGCACGACGGAGCTGCTTGAGCAGGTAAAAGACCAGAAAGTGCCCTACACCATTGCCGATTCGGTCGCAATCAGCCTGTTCCAGCGCGTGCACCCTGAAATCGCCGTGGCGCTGGACGTTACCGACGAGCAGCCCGTGACCTGGTTTAGCCAGCTTGATGACGATCAGACCTTCTCTGCCGCGATGCTTGATTTTTTCAACACCATCAATGAAGACGGTACCCTGGCGCGTCTGGAGGAGAAGTACCTCGGGCACGGCGATGACTTTGACTACGTTGACACCCGCAGCTTCCTGCGCGCGGTAGACAGCGTCCTGCCGGACCTGCAGCCGCTGTTCGAAAAATACGCCCAGGAAATTGACTGGAAACTGCTGGCGGCTATTTCGTATCAGGAATCCCACTGGGATACCCAGGCCACGTCCCCGACTGGCGTGCGTGGTTTGATGATGTTAACCAAAAATACCGCGCTGAGCCTGGGCGTGAATGACCGTACCGATGCCGAACAAAGCATCAGCGGCGGCGCGCGTTATCTGCAGGATATGATGGCCAAAGTACCGGAAACGGTGCCGGAAGAGGAGCGGATCTGGTTCGCGCTGGCGGCCTACAATATGGGCTATGCGCATATGCTGGATGCGCGAGCATTAACGGCCAAAACGAAAGGCAACCCGGACAGCTGGTCAGACGTAAAGCAGCGCCTGCCGCTGCTGAGCCAGAAGCCATGGTATAACAAACTGACATACGGCTACGCGCGCGGGCATGAAGCCTACGCCTACGTGGAAAATATCCGTAAATATCAGATTAGCCTGGTCGGGTATCTGCTGGAGAAAGAGAAAGAGGCGACAGAGGCCAAACGGCTGGCTCAAAGCTACCCTGTCGTGGCGCCGGACGAACTTAATCGCCCAACAGCTTCAATTCTGCCTTTTGCTGCTTTTTCTGCTGACGGCGCATTCGAAAGAAATCACTTAATAGCCCCGAACACTCTGGTGCGAGCACCCCGCCGATAGTCTTCACCTGGTGGTTCATTCCGGGGTGCCCCAACACGTCCATCAGTGAGCCGGCCGCGCCGGTTTTTTCATCCCGCGCCCCGAAAACCAGAGTCCCGATCCGGCTGTGCACCATCGCCCCGGAACACATCACGCACGGCTCCAGCGTCACATACAGCGTGGTATCAAGCAGGCGATAGTTTTGCAGCACCAGACCGCCCTGACGAAGCGCCATAATTTCGGCGTGCGCGGTAGGATCGTGGCGGCCAATCGGACGGTTCCACCCTTCGCCAATCACCTGGTTATTGTGGACCAGCACGGCGCCTACGGGCACTTCGCCCTCGTCCCAGGCACGCTGAGCGAGCGTTAGCGCGTGGCGCATCCAGTATTCATGATTGTATTCAGGGTTGGACAACGGTTGATACTCCAGTCGAAAAGCGGCGGCATTATACACACCCCTTATGGATAAGACTATTCGAGTTGCTGGAGTTCACCTGACGGCGTGACGCGCCAGCGATGCTGGCAAAAATAGAGCAGCGGGTTGTCCTGTTTACTGTCGCTGTAGCCGCTGTACAGGCGCAGCGGCGTACCAATGCGTTTCTCCAGCTGGACCACTTTTTCATGCCCCAGACAGCGCAGGGTTAGCACCCAGCCGCCGTAACCGCGGGCAATTTGCGTGGCGATAAGATTAACGCGCGGAAGCCAGGGGGTATCAAAGTAGACCTGCTCCACAAGCGTCTGCGGGGAGCCTGTAATCAGCCAGATGTCGGCATCGTTCGCGTCGAGGTAGCTGGTCAGGCGCGCCTGTACAACAGGAAAGGCCGCAACGTGACCGCGAAACCAGTGCGCAAAATCCTTTTCGAGCTGTTTGAGCCGCGCTTCGCTGTGCCCAAAGGTACATCCCCACAGCAGCAGACTCATCGGCCATCGCGCCGCACGGCCTTTCACCAGCAGCGCGATACCGATAACCGGTAAGAGCGGTAGCACGAGCAACGCATTCAGAGGCTGACGCCGCAGCAGGTAACGCATAAACGTACCAAACATATCCTGCTGATGCAGCGTTCCATCCAGATCGAAAAAGACAACGCGACGCGCGTGATTTGCCAAACCTTACTCCTCTGGGTCGTTGAATCCTAATAGCCAGGTAAAAAGGAACCCGGCGATCACCGCTACTAAATAGCCTAACAGATAGAGCATCACTTTTCCGGTCACGATGGTTAATGCCAGCGGTAAACCGGAAAGCCCAAAGGTGATCACGGTGGCGACTTTCCAGTAGCTGATCAGCGCCCCGCCTACCGCTCCGCCCAGACAGGCCGCGAGGAAAGGTTTACCCAGCGGCAGCGTAACGCCGAAAATCAGCGGCTCGCCGATGCCGAGCAGGCCGACCGGGAGCGCGCCTTTAATCATTTTCTTCAGACGCGCGTTGCGGGTTTTCATCAGGACGGCAATCGCCGCGCCGACCTGCCCCACGCCCGCCATCGACAGGATAGGCAGCAGCGCGTTATAGCCGTGCGCCTGCACCAGCTCGACGTGGATCGGCACCAGCCCCTGGTGCAGGCCGGTCAGCACCAGCGGCAGGAAGGTACCGGAAAGCACAGCGCCAACCAGCAGCCCGCCGCGGTCAATCGCCAGAGACGCACCGTGGGCGATGGCTTCAGAGATCCACCCGCCTAACGGCTGGAGGGCCACAATCGCTACGCTACCGGTAATCAGGGTGGTCAGCAGCGGGTTGAGGATAAGCTCAATCGAGCCTGGCAAAACCGCGCGCAGCCGTTTCTCGATCCAGCACATCAGGATGACCACCAGCAGCACCGCGATCACCCCACCGCGGCCCGGCTGAAGCGCCTCGCCAAACAGCGTTATCTGCGCCAGCTGCGGGCTGGACAAAATGCCCGCCATCACCCCGCCCATCGCCAGCGATCCGCCAAACACCTTCGCGGTATTCACCCCAACCAGAATGTTCATGATGGCGAACACCGCGCTGCCGAAGATCCCGAGAATCCCCAGCAGGTTCGGATACTGCGTGGCGAAATCCCCCACGATATCCGGCCGCTTGAGGATATTGATGATCCCGGTGATCAGGCCCGAGGCAATAAACGCCGGGATCAGCGGAATAAAGACGTTGGCCAGCTGTCGCAGCGCATCGCTCATCGGGGCTTTGTATTTGGCTTTCGCCTGCGCTTTGGTGCGCTCAGTATCGTCAATCGACACGCTCGCGCTAACGCCCATCAGCGCGCGCATGGCGTCAACAACCTGCGCCGCTTTCCCTGGGCCGACGATCAGCTGGTGCTGCTGGCCCTGCTTCACGTAACCGCTGACGCCGGATAGCTGCTTCAGACCCGGCACGTCAAGCTGGTCGTCGTCATGCACCTCGACGCGCACGCGCGTCATGCAGTTTTCGAGACGCTGAATATTTTTTTCCCCGCCTATCCCCTGAAGGATATCGCTGGCGAGCGCTGCTGTTTTGTCCATACACGCCTCTGTTAGTGTTCTAATGCCGCCCGTAAGAAGCCGTTATGCGCATCGAGTTTTGCTCTCGCGGTCGCCGCATCCAGCCCGCTTAAAATCATCAGAATGGCAGGTTTAACATCATGATCGGTTTGTTTGAGTACCGCTTCGGCCTCTTCACGGCCTGCGCCCGTCGCCTCCATCACCATGCGGCAGGCTCTGTCCACCAGCTTGACGTTGGTGGCCCGCATATCCACCATCAGGTTCTGATACACCTTACCGAACTTCACCATCGCGCCGGTGGAAATCATATTGAGCACCAGCTTTTGCGCGGTCCCGGACTTGAGGCGCGTGGAGCCGGTCAGCGCTTCCGGCCCGACCACCGGAGAGATAGCGATAGCGGCCACCTGCGCAATCGGGGAGCCCGGATTACAGGAGATGGCCACCGTCGTGCAGCCGGTCTGGTTGGCGTATTCCAGGCCGCCAATGACGTACGGCGTGCGCCCGGATGCCGCCAGACCGACCACCAGATCCTTCTCCGTCAGATTCAGCGCCTTCAGGTCATCCTCGCCCAGCTGTTTGTTATCTTCCGCCCCTTCAACGGCTTTCAGCAGCGCACCGGGACCACCGGCAATTAACCCAACGACCAGACCATGCGGCACCCCAAAGGTGGGCGGACATTCTGACGCATCCAGGACCCCAAGACGCCCGCTGGTACCCGCCCCCATGTAGATAATGCGTCCGCCGGCCTTAAGGGCTTCCGCCGCCGCATCGACCGCTTTCGCCACCTCGGGTAATGTCTCTTTCACTGCCTGCGCGACCAGCGTATCCTGTTGATTAAAGCGGTTAACCAGCTCCAGGGTGGAGAGCGCATCCAGATCCATGGTTTGCGGGTTACGCGTTTCAGAAACAAGTGAGCCAAGATTCATTTTTGCACCTCAAGAATTTTTAATTCATAACAATCACACTATAATGGAATATAAAATTCATTCAGGCGAGCAAAATTCGTATTTGCGCAGATAATCACATTTTCGCCAGGAGACCGTATGAACTGTTTAATTCGCATTCGCCAGCGCTACGCAGGCTTTGCCCAAAGCGACAAGAAGCTGGCGGATTTTCTGCTTTCTCAACCCGATCGCGCGCGCCACCTCAGCTCGCAGCAGCTGGCGAGTGAAGCCGGCGTGAGCCAGTCGAGCGTGGTGAAATTTGCCCAGAAGATTGGCTTTAAGGGATTCCCCGCCCTCAAGCTGGCTATCAGTGAAGCGCTGGTCAGCAACCCCAATCCGCAGTCCATGCCGGTGCATAATCAGATCCGCGGAGACGATCCGATGCGGCTGGTTGGAGAAAAGCTGATCAAAGAGAACGTGGCGGCCATGCATGCGACGCTCGATGTGAATACCGAAGAGAAGCTGCTGGAGAGCGTGGCGATGCTGCGCGGCGCGCGGCGAATCATTCTGACCGGCATCGGCGCGTCCGGACTTGTGGCGCGTAACTTTGGCTGGAAGCTGACAAAAATTGGCCTTAACGCCATCGTCGAACAGGATATGCACGCCCTGCTGGCGACCGTACAGGCGATGGATCCTGACGATCTGCTGCTGGCCATCTCCTATTCCGGCGAGCGTCGTGAAATCAACATGGCCACCGATGAAGCGCTGCGCGTCGGCGGTAAAATTCTGGCGATCACCGGTTTTACGCCGAATGCCCTGCAGCAGCGGGCCACGCGCTGTTTATATACCATTGCCGAGGAGCAGGCCACGCGCAGCGCGGCTATCTCGTCCACCAGCGCACAAATGATGCTGACGGACCTGCTGTTTATGGCGCTGGTGCAGCAGGATCTGGAGCGAGCGCCAGAGCGCATTCGCCACAGCGAAGAACTGGTAAAGAAACTGGTTTGACGCGTATAATGCCCGCCCAGTTTGTGTTGTTTCTGAGAATTTCCTGATGGCGCTGTTAATTACCAAAAAATGCATTAATTGCGATATGTGCGAGCCCGAATGCCCGAACCAGGCCATTTCGATGGGCGACAGCATTTATGAGATTAACAGCGACCGCTGCACCGAATGTATCGGCCACTATGAAACGCCGACCTGCCAGAAGGTGTGCCCGATCCCCAATACCATCCTGAAGGATCCGGCGCACGTCGAGAGCGAAGAGCAGCTGTGGGATAAGTTTGTCCTGATGCACCACGCGGACAAACTTTAACTTTCGATGATCACCGTCGCGCTGGCATAGTGGCGTTCATCCGCGATCGTCACGTGCATGTGATTCACGCCCAGCTTCTCTGCAAGCTTTTGCGCCTCGCCCCATAAACGCAGGCTTGGCTTACCCAGCTCATCGTTAAACACTTCAAACTGGTTGAACGCCAGACCGTTACGAATGCCGGTCCCGAAGGCTTTGGCCGCCGCCTCTTTTACCGCAAAGCGCTTTGCCAGAAAACGCACCGGCTGTTGATGCGCTTCCCAGATGGCCCATTCGTTATCGCTCAGCACGCGCCTTGCGAGGCGATCGCCGCTGCGGGCGATCACCGCTTCAATGCGGGCTATTTCAACGATATCGGTACCCAAGCCCAGAATGGCCATTACTGACGCGCTTCCTGCATCAGGCGTTTCATTTCTGTAACCGCCTCTTTCAGGCCGCTCATCACCGCGCGGCCAATGATCGCGTGACCGATGTTCAGCTCGTGCATTTCCGGAATGGCGGCAATGGCCTTCACGTTATGGTAGGTCAGGCCGTGACCGGCATTGACCTTCAGGCCCAGGCTTGAGGCATACGTGGCCGCCTTAGCAATACGCTCCAGCTCTTTCGCCTGCTCGGCATCGTTTTTGGCATCGGCATAGCAGCCCGTGTGGATTTCGATATACGGCGCGCCCACGTCGGCCGCCGCTTTAATCTGGGCGAAATCAGCGTCAATAAACAGAGAAACCAGGATACCGGCATCCGCCAGGCGCTTGCAGGCATCGCGCATTTTGTCGAGCTGGCCGGCCACATCCAGACCGCCTTCGGTGGTCACTTCCTGGCGTTTTTCCGGCACCAGGCAGCAGAAATGCGGCTGAGTCTCACAGGCAATCGCCAGCATCTCTTCGGTGACCGCCATCTCCAGATTCATACGGGTGTCCAGCGTCTGGCGCAGAATGCGCACGTCGCGGTCGGTGATGTGGCGGCGGTCTTCACGCAGATGAACGGTAATGCCGTCGGCGCCAGCCTGTTCAGCGATAAATGCCGCCTGAACCGGATCGGGATACGCCGTGCCGCGCGCATTACGCAGCGTGGCGATATGATCGATGTTGACGCCTAACAGTAATTCAGCCATGACAATCCTCGGTTTTCTTTTCGATTCTGTGGTCTAACGTTTCGGCACAAACTGCCTGAATAATTCGCGGCTCTTTAAGGGCTTGCCGCCAAGATACGGCTTGAGGGCAATCCGGGTAAAGCGTTTTGCTGCGCGCAGGGTATCCCGATCGGGAAACTCGCGCTCATACAGCGCCCGGAGCTGGCGCCCGGTAAAGGTGCTGTTGTCGATCACGACGCTGGCAATAAAGCCTTTTTCTTCGCGGTAGCGGTAGGTCATGGAGTCTTCCACTTCGTCACCGCTGCCCGCACAGTGCAGAAAATCGACCCCGTACCCAAGATGACCCAGCAGCGCCAGTTCAAAACGCCGCAGCGCAGGCTCGGGCGTGCCGGTTGCGCCAGCCAGCGCCTGGATACAGTGCAGATAATCAAAGAAAAGTTCAGAGAAGCGAGTCTCATGTTCAAGAACGCGAGAGATGAGTTCATTGACATACAGACCGCTGTAGAGCGTGATGCCGGAGAGAGGAAGCGCCAGGGAGACGGCTTCGGCGCTGCGCAGGGTTTTAACTTCCCCTCGCCCACCAAAGCGAACCAGCAGCGGCGTGAAAGGCTGTAGGGCGCCTTTCAGGTTAGAACGTTTGGAACGTGCGCCTTTGGCAACAAGGCGCACGCGGCCCGACTCTTCCGTGAAGACGTCCAGCATCAGGCTGGTTTCGCTCCAGGGACGACTATGCAGAACGAAGGCGCGCTGCCATCCTTCCATCATACTCGTCGTCTTGAGTTACTGGTCTTCGCCGTAACCGAGGCTGCGCAGAGCACGCTCATCATCGGCCCAGCCAGATTTCACTTTCACCCACAGTTCGAGGTGAACCGGCGCTTCGAACATCTCCATCATGTCCTTACGGGCTTCAATGCCGATGGTTTTGATCTTGGCGCCTTTATTGCCGATCACCATCTTCTTCTGCCCTTCGCGCTCAACGAGGATCAGGCCGTTGATGTCGTAGCCGCCACGCTCGTTGCTCTGGAAACGCTCGATCTCCACCGTCACAGAATACGGCAGTTCAGCGCCCAGGAAACGCATCAGCTTTTCACGAATGATTTCAGACGCCATAAAGCGCTGAGATCGATCGGTGATGTACTCTTCCGGGAAGTGATGAATCGCTTCCGGCAGATGCTTACGCACGATGCCCGCGATGGTGTCCACGTTCAGACCCGTCTCTGCAGACAGCGGAACGATGTCGAGGAAGTTCATCTGGCTACCCAGCCACTGCAGATGCGGCAGCAGATCGGCTTTTTCCTGCACGTTGTCCACTTTGTTGACCGCGAGGATGACCGGCGTTTTGCCGTCACGCAGCTTGTTCAGCACCATCTCGTCGTCCGGCGTCCAGCGGGTGCCTTCCACAACGAAGATCACCAGCTCCACGTCGCCAATCGAGCTGCTCGCCGCCTTGTTCATCAGACGGTTGATGGCACGCTTCTCTTCCATGTGCAGGCCCGGGGTATCGACGTAGATCGCCTGATACGCGCCTTCAGTATGGATACCGACGATGCGGTGACGCGTGGTCTGCGCCTTACGCGAGGTGATAGAAATCTTCTGCCCAAGCAGATTATTCAGAAGAGTGGATTTGCCAACGTTCGGACGTCCGACGATGGCAATAAATCCGCAATAGGTCTTTTCTTCGCTCATTCCAGCTCCAGCATTTTTAACGCCTGTTCGGCGGCAGCCTGTTCAGCCTTACGACGGCTTGAACCTGTGCCCACCACCGGTTCACTCAGGCCACTGACCTGGCAATGGATGGTAAATTCCTGATCGTGCGCTTCGCCACGAACCTGCACCACCAGATAAGACGGCAGCGGCAGATGACGTCCCTGCAAATACTCCTGCAGACGCGTTTTCGGATCTTTTTGTTTATCGCCCGGGCTGATTTCGTCCAGACGGGTCTGATACCAGTTAAGGATCAGCTTTTCTACGGTCTGGATATCGCTGTCCAGGAACACACCACCAATTAATGCTTCGACCGTATCGGCAAGAATAGATTCACGACGGAAGCCGCCGCTTTTCAGTTCACCCGGCCCAAGACGCAGACATTCGCCCAGTTCAAATTCGCGCGCGATTTCCGCAAGGGTATTACCCCGAACCAGTGTGGCGCGCATGCGGCTCATATCCCCTTCATCCACACGCGGGAAACGATGATAAAGCGCATTCGCAATCACGAAACTTAAAATAGAGTCGCCTAAAAACTCGAGACGCTCATTATGTTTGCTGCTGGCACTGCGGTGGGTTAATGCCTGTTGCAACAACTCCTGATGATGAAAAGTGTAGCCCAGCTTCCGTTGAAGCCGATTAATTACGATGGGGTTCATGCGATACCAATAAATGAATGCGTCAAAAATGCAGCACACGAAACCGACCTGAGAAAACCAACGCGGTTTCGTGTGCCGTGGCACCCTTGCAGGGCCAACCTTAAACTTCGGGGGAATATTCTATACACAACGACAGGGGATGTCGTTAGTTCGAAGAGATTTATCGTGGAAATAATTCACGTAGCCGCTAATTAAAGCGGCTACGCGTTCATTTATTGAGAATTAATGGATTCCGCCGATACGATTCAGGCGTACACCGGTCGGCCATTCGCCTTCCTGCTTCTCAAAACTCATCCAGATGGCGGTAGCTTTACCGACCAGATTCGCTTCCGGCACAAAGCCCCAGTAACGGCTGTCCGCTGAGTTATCGCGGTTGTCACCCATCATGAAGTAATGCCCTGGCGGTACAATCCAGCTCGCGAGCTGCTGGCCCGGCTGACGATAGTACATACCCAGCTGATCCTGCGCGATCGGCACGGTGAGGATTCGGTGCGTCACATCGCCCAGCGTCTCTTTACGCTCAACCAGACGAATGCCGTCCTCTTTGGTTTCACCTTTCGGTACCTGGAAGAATCCGCTGGTCGCTTCGCCGCCGTTACGACGAGCAAAGGTCTGCACAAAATCACTTGGCTCAACGTTTGAGTAGGTGACTGGCAGCGCGTTTTCGCATGCGGTACCGGAGCTGCAGCCCGGCTGAACGGTGACTTCTTTCGCAACCGGATCGTAAGTCACTTTATCACCCGGAAGACCTACCGCGCGCTTGATGTAGTCGAGGCGCGGATCTTCCGGATATTTGAACACCACGATGTCGCCGCGTTTCGGATGACCGGTTTCGATCAGCGTTTTCTGGTAGATCGGATCTTTAATGCCGTAGGCAAACTTCTCTACCAGAATAAAATCACCGATCAGCAGCGTTGGCATCATTGAACCTGATGGGATCTGGAACGGCTCGTAAATAAACGAACGTACGACCAGCACAATCGCCAGCACCGGAAATACCGAGGCGCCCGTTTCCAGCCAGCCCGGTTTCGGGCCGACTTTCTTCAGGGTTTTCGCGTCAATCTCATCGCCAGTGGCTGCCTGTGCGGCAGCCTGACGTTCGCGACGTTTTGGGGCGAAGATAAACTTATCCAGACACCACAGCAGACCTGTCACCAGGGTAGCAATGACCAGGATCAGGGCAAACATGTTCGCCATGCCAACTCCTTAGGGTTATTTGCCGTCTTTACCAACATGAAGGATGGCAAGGAATGCTTCCTGCGGCAGCTCGACGTTACCGACCTGCTTCATACGCTTCTTACCTTCTTTCTGCTTCTGCAGCAGCTTTTTCTTACGGCTGACGTCACCGCCATAGCACTTCGCCAGTACGTTTTTACGCAGCTGTTTCACGGTGGAACGCGCGATAATATGGTTGCCAATGGCCGCCTGAATCGCGATATCGAACTGCTGACGCGGGATCAGATCTTTCATCTTCTCAACCAGCTCGCGGCCACGGTATGGCGCATTGTCGTTGTGGGTGATCAGCGCCAGCGCATCCACACGCTCTCCGTTGATCAGCACGTCCACACGCACCATGTTGGAGGCCTGGAAGCGTTTGAAGTTGTAATCCAGTGACGCATAGCCACGGGAGGTCGACTTCAGACGGTCGAAGAAGTCGAGTACCACTTCCGCCATCGGGATTTCGTAGGTCAGCGCCACCTGGTTACCGTGGTAAACCATGTTGGTCTGCACGCCGCGCTTCTCAATACACAGCGTAATGACGTTGCCCAGGAACTCCTGCGGCAGCAGCATGTGACATTCGGCAATCGGCTCACGCAGCTCGTGAATATTGTTCAACGGCGGCAGCTTGGATGGGCTGTCGACGTAGATCACTTCTTTCGAGGTGGTTTCAACTTCATATACTACCGTCGGCGCGGTGGTGATCAGGTCCAGATCGTATTCACGCTCCAGACGCTCCTGAATGATCTCCATGTGCAGCAGACCAAGGAAGCCGCAGCGGAAGCCGAAGCCCAGCGCCGTTGAGCTTTCTGGCTCATAGAACAGGGAGGCATCGTTCAGGCTCAGCTTGCCAAGCGCATCACGGAAGTTTTCGTAGTCGTCAGAGCTAACCGGGAACAGGCCCGCGTAAACCTGCGGCTTCACCTTTTTAAAGCCTGGCAGCGCTTTATCTGCCGGGTTACGCGCACCCGTCAGGGTATCACCCACCGGCGCGCCGAGGATGTCTTTGATGGCGCAGACCAGCCAGCCTACCTCGCCGCATGTCAGCTCGGTGCGGTCAACCTGTTTTGGCGTGAAGATACCCAGACGGTCGGCGTTATAGACCTGTCCGGTACTCATAACCTTGATTTTGTCGCCTTTGCGCATGGTGCCGTTTTTAATACGCACCAGGGAGACAACGCCCAGATAGTTATCGAACCAGGAGTCGATAATCAGCGCCTGCAGCGGGGCATCCGGATCGCCTTCCGGGGCCGGAATATCACGCACCAGACGTTCCAGCACGTCGGTGACGCCGACACCGGTTTTCGCGGAGCAGCGCACGGCATCGGTCGCGTCAATGCCGACAATATCTTCAATCTCTTCCGCTACGCGCTCAGGATCGGCGGCTGGCAGGTCGATCTTGTTCAGAACCGGCACAACTTCGAGATCCATTTCCATCGCGGTGTAGCAGTTTGCCAGGGTCTGGGCTTCAACGCCCTGCCCGGCATCCACCACCAGCAGCGCGCCTTCACAGGCCGCGAGCGAGCGTGAAACTTCATAGGAGAAGTCAACGTGGCCTGGGGTGTCGATAAAGTTTAGTTGATAGGTTTCACCATCAGCCGCTTTGTAATCAAGCGTAACGCTCTGCGCTTTAATGGTGATACCGCGTTCGCGTTCCAGGTCCATGGAGTCCAGAACCTGGGCTTCCATTTCACGATCAGACAGGCCACCGCAAATCTGGATAATACGGTCAGACAGCGTCGACTTACCGTGGTCAATGTGAGCAATGATCGAAAAGTTACGTATGTTCTTCATATAGTTAAATAATTATGCCTTACGAATTCCTGGAGGCCGCTGTTCTTAGCCTGACGTTTTTCAGTGCGAAAACGCAGCATTCTACACTACATCCTCGCTACCTGGAAATGCACTTAGAGACTGGTATAGCGTGAAGAAAGGACGTTTTCTGTTTTAGGGTGTAAAAAAAGATAAAGCCCGATGGATCACCGGGCCTCAGAAGAGAGCGTTTCAACACGAAGCTGGTCTGGCGCCAGCCCAACGCTGAGAATGACAGGCTGCCACTCCTCGCGCGCGGCGAGTGTTGGGGAGAGACCTTTGGCAAGCCAGAATCCCCCTACGCCACCCAATGCGGCACCGCACATAGCGGCCACATCGGTACCAAACAGCATCTGAAACAGACCACCCATGATAAACAGGCCGACCAGCGGAGAGAGATACACCAGCATAGCGGAGCTGAGCAGGCTGCCTTCCGCGATGCCCAGTTCCACCTTCTGCCCGGCCATCAGCGGCTGTTCGCTTGGCACTGAAATCGTGTGCGATGTTTGTGGTCCGAGCTTGTTCAGCACGCGGCTGCCGCAACCGGCTCGGGATGCACAGCTATTGCATGAGGCTTTAACATCGCAGCTCACCAGCGCAATGCCGTTTTGCCACGAGACTACCGTCGCCCACTCTTTGATCATTGTGCGGCCCTGAATTTAATGCTGTCGGAGATGCGCTTCGCCGTTTGCGGAGGGAGTTCTCCCACAATGGTGATCTCTGCATTATCGCGTACCGTTGTACTCACCGTACGGCGCCCGGTACGCAGCATTTGTTCAGCGCTGTTTGCCGTTGCGCGATTGATATTCACCGAGAAGCTAAACAAACCATCTGAATAGAGGCGCGATTCCACCGGCGTTTCAATCGTTGGCAGCTGACGACGGCTGCTGGACACTTCGCTAAACCCTTGTGGGATCCAGGCAGGTACCCAGTTGAAATTAACGGAATCCCCGGCAGGAACAGAAAGTAGCGGCGGCAGGCTGGCCTTAGCCAGATTCTGCATGCTGTTGCCAACCTGATTGTTCACGCTGAAGGAGATAACGCGGAACTGTTCCAGCGTTTCACCGTCACGGTCAAGCAGGTCTACACGCATCGGGAGTTTAGTTTCAGCGTCGATCCAGACAATATAGCTGTAACGCGTTCCATCCCGGGCGACAACGCGGATCACCTCGCAAAGTCTGTCCGCAATACGCGTACGCCCTACCGAAATAAAATCGTAGTAAGGGGCAAGCCGTTTGAAGTCGGTGTAAATGAGTGACGGCAGGGAATCAACGATATAGTCGCCATTCAGCGTGAAAGGCTCCAGGCCGGGCTCGAAATAGCTGATTTCGTTACCACGCTGGACAACTTCCCGACGCGGACCATCCATCTGTAAAAGCTGGGCGAGCGGCTGGTTATCAAGACGGGCATGGCGATAGCGTAACGACTCGACGCCCTGCTTGTTGATGCTGATAAATGCCAACTCGTAATTGAGTGACTGGCTGGCCAGATTCATTTGCTGCAACAACGCCCCGGATGATACATCAGCCGAGGCGTTGGCAGAGAAGAACAGGCTACCCGCCATCAGAGACATGGCGAACCAAAGTTGCTTCATTACTGCGATTGCGTTCCTAAAGTTTGGTTTCCGGGCACCTGCACAGCAGCTTGCTGTGTCTGCGCCTGCTCAAACTGAAGCTGTTCAGAGTGCAGACGACGCTGCAACTCGTAATCCTGCAACATCGCATTAATGCGACGGCGCTGCTCCTGAACCTGCTGTTGCTGGCCGCCGCTGGCGGAAGCATCAGCCGGTACGCCCAGGCTTACCGGGCTGGCTTTGCCCATCATCGGCAGTGTGTTAAACACTGGCGCTTCTGGCTGCTGATTAGTTTCAGACTGAGTATTATAGTGCTGGACGCCAACAATAACTGCAAGCGATACGCATGCAGCCACACCCATTTGGGTAAGCTGGCTGGCCCACGGGCGCACCTTTTGCCAGAATGGCATTTTCTGCCACTGGTGAGGTGCGGGTTGAGCTTCAGGAATCAGCGGAGTGGTCTGATGAACAGGCTCATTCTCAATCGCCGCCATTACGCGGGCTGAGATATCGAAATGGAGAACCTCGCCGGTGTCACCGCGAAGGGTGTCACGGATGAGATGGTAACTCTCCCAGGTCTCTTGCATTTCGGGAGAATGAGACAGCTCGTTGAGCAGCTCACTATCTACCGTTTCACCATCCATTAAAGCGGAAAGTTTTTCTTTCTGCATGCCTAATACCTTTTCCAGTATCCCGCTATCGTCAACGCCTGATAAGCGGTTGAACTTTATTATCAATAGCTTCTCGCGCACGGAAAATTCGTGAACGTACCGTGCCGACCGGACAATCCATGATAGCGGCTATCTCTTCATAGCTCAGACCATCAAGCTCCCGTAACGTAATTGCCATGCGTAAATCTTCCGGGAGCGACTCGATCGTGCGAAAAACGATTTGTCTCAGTTCTTCTGACAACATTAAGTTCTCAGGGTTCGAAATTTCTTTCAATGCGCCGCCACTTTCGAAGTTTTCGGCGTCGATTGCGTCCACATCACTAGAAGGCGGACGACGGCCCTGAGCGACCAGATAATTCTTAGCCGTATTGACCGCAATACGGTACAGCCAGGTATAAAAAGCACTATCTCCCCGGAAAGAATCCAGCGCGCGATAGGCCTTAATAAAAGACTCTTGCACCACATCAGGCACATCGCCTGACGGTACATAACGGGAAACCAGGCTCGCCACCTTATGCTGGTAGCGCACCACCAGTAGGTTAAAGGCTTTCTGATCTCCCTTCTGGACCCGTTCAACCAGGACCTGGTCCGTTAACTGCTCGCTCATCCGAGGTAATGTCTCCCCAAACCTAAATTCCACGCGTTATCGAAACGCCACTCTAAAAATACCGCACTTTGAGCAAGCACCGAATTAGAGTGTCTGATCTTCAATAAGTTCCGTAACGCCTTTGTTTTTGTTCATCGCGCCGCAGACTGTTCATTTTCTCTCATTATAAGTCTGTTCACGATACGCACCAGTTTCTGACAAGAAACATCTTTTTCCCGCCAGAAGAGTAACGCAACACAGGCTTTATTTCACCACAAAATCTGACGCTAACGATCTGCTTCGCAAAATAATTTCACTCATTTACCCTCCGTTTACCTCAACTTAAGCGTTTAGCCATTGCAACAGTCGCTAAAAAAATACGTGCGATATATCGCATTCGAGTGCTATTCTGACCCAACACTGTTTAGTAAATTAAACAACAATCATGAACACAACACCTGAACTCCATTGTGATGTACTGATCATCGGCAGCGGTGCTGCCGGTCTCTCTCTGGCGCTGCGCCTGGCCGAGCATCAAAACGTTATCGTTCTGAGTAAAGGGCCGATAAGCGAGGGTTCCACGTTTTATGCCCAGGGTGGCATTGCCGCGGTGTTTGATGAGACAGACAGCATTGCATCCCACGTTGAAGATACGCTGATTGCCGGGGCCGGGATCGTGGATGCACACGCCGCAGAGTTTGTCGCCAGCAATGCCCGTCATTGCGTGCAGTGGCTCATCGACCAGGGCGTCTTATTCGATACGCAGGTTCAACCCAACGGTGAAGAGAGCTACCACCTGACGCGCGAAGGCGGCCATAGCCACCGCCGCATCCTGCACGCAGCAGATGCCACCGGAAAAGAAGTGGAAACCACGCTGGTCGGTAAAGCACTGAACCATCCTAATATTCGGGTTCTTGAGCGGAGTAATGCCGTTGACCTGATTATCTCTGACAAGATTGGCCTTCCCGGCACGCGTCGCGTGGTGGGCGCCTGGGTCTGGAACCGTAATAAAGAGAAGGTGGAAACCTGTCAGGCAAAGGCTGTAGTACTGGCTACGGGCGGGGCCTCCAAAGTGTATCAGTACACCACGAACCCGGACATTGCCTCCGGAGACGGTATCGCTATGGCCTGGCGCGCCGGCTGCCGGGTGGCGAATCTTGAGTTCAATCAGTTTCACCCAACCGCCCTGTTCCACCCTCAGGCGCGCAACTTCCTGTTGACGGAAGCCCTGCGCGGCGAAGGCGCCTATCTGAAACGCCCTGACGGCACCCGCTTTATGCCGGACTTTGACGCCCGTGGCGAACTGGCTCCCCGCGATATCGTTGCTCGCGCCATCGATCATGAAATGAAGCGTCTTGGCGTTGACTGCATGTATCTTGATATCAGCCATAAGCCAGCAGCGTTTATTCGCCAGCATTTTCCAATGATTTATGAAAAGCTGCTCAATCTTGGCATTGATTTAACGCGCGATCCGGTGCCGATTGTGCCAGCCGCCCACTATACCTGCGGTGGCGTAATGGTTGACGATCATGGGCGTACCGATGTGGACGGACTTTATGCTATCGGTGAGGTCAGCTATACCGGGCTTCACGGCGCGAACCGTATGGCTTCTAACTCGCTGCTTGAATGTCTGGTGTACGGCTGGTCGGCCGCAGAAGACATCACGAAGCGCATGCCCTACGCCCGCGAGACTGAGCACCTGCCAGCCTGGGATGAAAGCCGCGTGGATAACCCGGACGAGCTGGTCGTGATCCAGCACAACTGGCATGAACTACGGCTGTTTATGTGGGACTACGTCGGAATTGTGCGCACCACAAAACGTCTTGAACGCGCATTGCGCCGCATCACTATGCTGCAGCAGGAAATTGATGAGTATTATGCCAATTTCCGCGTATCCAATAATCTGCTGGAGCTGCGCAATCTGGTGCAGGTTGCCGAGCTGATCGTCCGCTGCGCGATGATGCGTAAAGAGAGCCGCGGGCTGCACTACACCCTGGACTACCCGAATCAGCTTGCTGAGTCCGGCCCGTCGATACTCGCCCCGCAGGTTTACATAAACAGATAAAACGCCTGGGTCAGGGCAGTGTAATCTTCGGAATAACGCTGGTCTGGCCCACGGATCACCATTCGATCGTTAAAGCATTCCCCCTCTTTCGGCGAGAGCGCCAGCAGTACGCGGTGCGGCAGTCGTCCTTCCGTATCCGAAATATCGGTACGCAGGCGTAACGTCCAGCCGATCTCCTGCGCGATACCGATGAACGTGTTGCCGGTACTCTCAGGCAGGACCACGCAGAAAAAACCTTCTTCGGAGATAAGCTCGGCAGCACTGGTGAGCAGGGCCTTGTGATCGAGGGAACCGGTATAACGCGCCTGCTCACGCTCGGGGGTACCGCACTCAACGCCGGGCTCGTAGTAAGGAGGGTTGCTGACGATCAGATCGTAACGCGCGGTTTGTTCAGGCGCCCAGGCGAGCACATCGGCGCATTCCACTTTCATGCGGGCAGCCCAGGGGGATTCGGCTACATTTTCATTCGCCTGATCTGCCGCTCGCGCATCCAGCTCGACGGCATCAATGGTGACATGCTCTTCCGTGCGCTGCGCCAGCATTAACGCCACCAGCCCGCTGCCGGTACCGATATCAAGAATACGCTTAACCCCTGCGACAGGCGCCCATGCACCCAGTAAAATACCGTCCGTACCGACCTTCATGGCACAGCGATCGTGAGCGACAAAAAATTGTTTAAACGTAAAACCATCGCGGCGCAGCTGCGCTTTGAGTTGAGACATGTCGGGGCAACCTTCTAAGTGAAACTGGAGTAGCATAGGGGAAAGCGAAGTGGCCGAAAAGCGATATCCATACAAACAGATGAAGATTACAGCCGTAACGTCTATAATCAGCGCCCCACACAGAGGTAGAACATGACTGTAACGACTTTTTCCGAACTTGAACTCGATGAAAGCCTGCTCAATGCACTTGAGAGCAAAGGCTTTACACGCCCGACCGCCATTCAGGCAGCGGCCATTCCGCCTGCGCTTGAGGGCCGCGATGTGCTCGGTTCTGCGCCAACCGGCACGGGGAAGACAGCAGCCTATTTGCTGCCTGTGTTGCAGCATCTGCTCGACTTTCCGCGTAAAAAATCTGGCCCGCCGCGTATTTTAATCCTGACGCCGACGCGCGAACTGGCAATGCAGGTTGCCGATCACGCGCGTGAACTCGCGGCAAATACTCATCTGGATATCGCCACCATTACCGGCGGCGTCGCGTACATGAACCACGCAGAAGTGTTCAGCGAAAACCAGGACATCGTCGTTGCGACGACGGGCCGCCTGCTGCAGTACATTAAAGAAGAGAACTTCGACTGCCGCGCGGTTGAAACGCTGATCCTCGACGAAGCCGACCGCATGCTGGACATGGGCTTTGCACAGGATATCGAGCACATTGCCGGGGAAACACGCTGGCGTAACCAGACGATGCTGTTCTCTGCCACCCTCGAAGGGGAAGCGATTAAAGACTTCGCCGAGCGTCTGCTGGAAGATCCGGTAGAAGTGTCGGCGACGCCGTCCACCCGTGAGCGTAAGAAGATCCACCAGTGGTACTACCGCGCGGACAACCTTGAGCACAAGGTCGAATTGCTGAAACACCTGCTGAAGCAGGAAGATGCGCTGCGCACAATCGTGTTTGTGCGTAAGCGCGAGCGCGTGCACGAGCTGGCAGAAATGCTGCGTAACGCCGGGATCAACAACTGCTATCTTGAAGGCGAGATGGCGCAGATCAAGCGTACCGAAGGCATTAAGCGCCTGACCGACGGTCGCGTTAACGTGCTGGTTGCTACAGACGTGGCCGCTCGCGGGATCGACATTCCGGACGTCAGCCATGTGATTAACTTCGATATGCCGCGCAGCGGCGATACCTATCTGCACCGTATTGGCCGTACCGGTCGCGCGGGCCGCAAAGGTATTGCTATCTCACTGGTTGAAGCGCATGACTACCTGCTGCTGCAGAAAATTGGCCGCTATGTTGACGAGCCGCTGAAAGCGCGCGTTATTGATGGCCTGCGCCCAACCACGCGTGCGCCGAGTGAAAAAATGACGGGTAAACCGTCCAAGAAAGCGCTCGCGAAACGTGCTGAGAGAAAAGAAAAAGAAAAAGAGAAACCGCGCGTGAAGCAGCGCCACCGCGACACCAAGAATATTGGTAAGCGACGTAAGCCAAGCTCTGCCGCACCAGAGACGAAAACTGAAGAGTAAAAAAAGCCGGGGAAATCCCCGGCTTTTTTATTCCCCCCTGCTGAAGCCGTTACAGGCTTTCAGTAAAGGTACGGGCGATGACGTCGCGCTGCTGTTCTGGGGTCAGAGAGTTGAAGCGTACCGCATAACCAGACACGCGAATGGTCAGCTGTGGATATTTTTCTGGGTGCTCAACCGCGTCCATCAGCGTTTCGCGACGCAGTACGTTTACGTTAAGGTGCTGACCACCTTCCACGCGCACTTCCGGTTTCACTTCCATTGGAATTTCACGGTACTCGATTTCGCCCAGTTTGTTCACCGGCACGATTTCATCTTCAGCAAAACCCGCTTTCGCAACGACACAACGCGCTTCGTTTTTCTCGCTGTCCAGCAGCCAGAAAGAGTTGAGCAGATCGTCATTTGCAGCTTTAGTAATCTGGATACCTGTAATCATGTGTTGCCTCCCTTAGGCTACATTAACTGATGTCGGCCTCTCGCGGCCAATTGGTAAAACCATTGTTTCTTGTGTGTATATATATCATTCACACCCCGGTGATTTATTGATTTAAATCAACAAAAACACCAACCACACAAAGAGTGTGGCTTGAATTTATTGTTTTAGATCAATTTCATGACCTTACCAATTCAATTTTACCTGCACATTTTCAACATAAATTTAGCCACTTAGCGCACATTTCAGCGTGTAATTTTGCTCATCGGGGTTAAACAGGTAAGCTAGTCACAGATTGAGATTCGCAGGAGAGCGAGATGACAACACCTTTAACCTGGCATGACGTGCTGGCAGAAGAAAAGCAGCAGCCTTATTTTATCAATACGCTGAGCACCGTTGCCGCTGAGCGTCAGTCAGGACAGACGATTTACCCGCCGCAGAAAGACGTGTTCAACGCCTTTCGCTACACCGAACTGAGCGATGTGAAAGTGGTCATTCTGGGCCAGGATCCCTATCACGGCCCGGGCCAGGCGCATGGGCTGGCATTTTCCGTACGTCCGGGCGTGGCGATCCCCCCTTCTCTGCTCAACATGTATAAAGAGCTTGAAGGAACCGTGCCCGGGTTTACCCGGCCAAACCACGGCTACCTGGAAAGCTGGGCGCGTCAGGGAGTGCTGTTACTGAATACGGTACTCACCGTACGGGCTGGCCAGGCGCACTCGCACGCCAGCCTGGGCTGGGAGACGTTCACCGATAAAGTCATCAGCCTGATCAACGAGCATCGTGAAGGGGTCGTGTTTTTACTCTGGGGATCGCATGCGCAGAAGAAAGGGGCGATTATTGACCGTCAGCGCCATCACGTGTTGAAAGCGCCGCACCCGTCACCGCTGTCTGCACATCGCGGTTTCTTTGGCAGTAATCATTTTGTTCTGGCGAACGAATGGCTGGAAAAACGTGGCGAAACGCCCATTGACTGGATGCCTGTGCTACCGGCTGAGAGCGAGTAGTAATTGAATGTGCCGGGTATGCCCCGGCACATGAAGAGGCTTATGCCTTATTCTGACGCCACCACTCGGCCAGCAGTACGCCGGTCGCAACGGATACGTTCAGACTTTCCACATTGCCTGTCCCATCGATTGAGACGCTCAGATCCGCACTGGAGAGCGCCGCGTCAGACAGACCATCGCGTTCCTGACCTAATACCAGCACCATTTTACGCGGCAGCGTCGCTTTAAACAGCGGCGTACCGGCATGGCTCGAGGTGGTCACGATGGAATAGCCCGCTTTACGGAACTGCTCAAGAGCATCCAGCACGCTGTCGCCGGTGATCGGCTGCACGTGCTCGGCTCCGCCTTCCGCAGTACGGATCGCGGCACCGGATTCCAGCAGTGCAGCATCCTGCAACAGCACGCCTTTCACGCCAAAGTGCGCGCAACTGCGCATCATTGCGCCCAGGTTATGCGGGTTGCCCACATCTTCCAGCGCCAGCACGCAGTCATCGGCATCCGCCTGGCTGACCCACTGCTGCACGGTCGTGCCGTTACGTTTTTTGATCAGGAAGCAAACGCCGCCGTGGTGTTCAGTACCGGAGGCTTTGGTCAGCTCGGCATCATCAACCACGTGGTAAGCTTTCCGGTTCGCGGCCATCCAGCGCAGGGCTTCTTTGAAGCGCGGGGTTACGCTCTGGATAAACCAGGCGCGGACGATACACTCAGGACGGCTCTGGAACAGCGCCTGGCAGGCGTTTTCACCATACACGCGAGTCTCTTCCGCACGCTGGCGGCGCAGCACTTCCGGGTCGATAAAGCTTTTACCGCTGATACCGCCGTGATCGGCTTTTTCCGGCGTCTCATCGCCAGGGGCGCGAGAAACGGTACGCCACGGGGAGGCATTATCACGTGAGAAGTCTTCCCGCGGCCGGTCATCGCGTGGACGGTCACTACGCGGGCGGTCGGAACGCGGACGGTCATCGCGTTTGCGATCGTCACGTTTGCGGTCATCACCGCGGTTATTTCTGTCATCGCGGGCGGGGCGACGGCCACCGTCAGCACGAGAAGAAGACGCCGGACGCCCGCCACCTTTTCCGGTACGCGGATTTTGGGTGCGTTTATCAGAGTCATCATCACTGCGGACATACATCACTTTGACCTTGCCGCTTTTGTTTTTCATTTCGTCGTTCATGCTTTTCTCCACCAGCGCTGCGCGAAGCGCGCAGATTACCCGATGTGCCAGCGCATAGCCATAATTTCGTACAAAAGCCTGTGACTATTGTTCTCATTGAATAAAACGCATTGTTGTTTCAAACAGGCTCATTGATAATATGTAACATATTAGAAACATTATCGGCGTTCCGCCGCTGTCCCACGGCTCTATCAGAGGTTAGTTATGAATACCGTATGTGCCAACTGTCAGGCTCTTAACCGCATTCCGGACGATCGGATGGAAGATGGTGCGAAATGCGGACGTTGCGGCCATGAATTGTTTGATGGTGACGTCATTAACGCAACGGGTGCTACGCTGGACAAACTCCTCAAGGACGATCTTCCTGTCGTGGTCGATTTTTGGGCGCCATGGTGCGGTCCTTGCCGTAGCTTCGCGCCAATCTTCGAAGATGTGGCCGAAGAGCGAAACGGAAAAATGCGGTTCGTTAAGGTCAACACTGAAGCTGAGCCCGAACTGAGCGCCCGTTTTCGCATCCGCAGCATCCCGACCATTATGATTTTTAAAAATGGTGAGGTGATCGATATGCTCAACGGTGCAGTTCCAAAAGCACCTTTTGAAAGCTGGTTAAACGAGTCGCTGTAACATTCACGGGGTACATCTTGTGCCCCGCTGCCGCCTCTGCGAAAATAGGGTTTTTCCTGCATTTCGCCCATGACTGATAACGCTGTTCTTCAACTACGCGCCGAACGCCTTGCGCGCGCCACTCGACCGTTCCTCGCCCGAGGCAACCGTATTCGCCGCTGTCAGCGCTGCCTGCTGCCGCTGAAGGTTTGCCTGTGCGAGACGCTGGCCCCGAGTACGGCACAGAGCCGTTTTTGTCTGGTCATGTTCGATACCGAGCCGATGAAACCCAGCAATACGGGACGCCTTATCGCCGATATTCTCCCGGATACTGCGGCTTTTCAGTGGTCCCGAACGGACCCCCCTCAGGCCCTGCTCGACTTAGTGGCTAGTCCGGACTATCAGCCGATGGTCGTTTTCCCCGCCTCTTATGCAGGCGTGGATCGCCAGGTGCTTTCGACGCCGCCATCCGGTAAACCGCCGCTATTTATTATGCTGGACGGCACCTGGACCGAAGCGCGAAAAATGTTTCGCAAAAGCCCGTATCTCGACGCGCTGCCGGTTATTTCTGTCGACCTTTCCCGCGTCTCCGCCTACCGCCTGCGTGAAGTGCATGCTGACGGACAATACTGCACCGCCGAAGTGGCCATTGCGCTTCTGGATCTGGCGGGTGATACCGCTGCGGCTGGCGCCCTGGGCAACCATTTCTCCTGTTTCCGGGAACGCTATCTGGCGGGAAAAACCGTTCATAAGGGCAGCGTCACAGCAGCCGAGACGGAAAGCGTTTAAAATCATCAGGTCGCTTGCATTCACAGGAGGCCTGCATGAGCCAGCGAGGGTTAGAAGCGCTACTTCGTCCTAAATCCATTGCCGTCATCGGCGCATCAATGAAACCGGATCGTGCTGGCTATCTGATGATGCGCAACCTGCTGGCCGGGGGATTTAATGGTCCCGTTATGCCCGTCACGCCCGCGTATAAGGCGGTTCAGGGAGTGCTTGCATGGCCTGATGTACAGAGTCTGCCTTTCGTACCCGATCTGGCCGTACTGTGTACAAATGCGAAACGGAATCCGGAGCTGCTGGAATCACTCGGCAAGAAAGGCTGTAAAACCTGCATTATTCTCTCGTCTCCGCCTGAACAGAAAGTCGAGCTTCTGGCCTGCGCCAGCCGCTATCAAATGCGCATTCTTGGGCCAAACAGTCTCGGCCTGCTCGCTCCCTGGCAGGGCTTAAATGCCAGCTTCTCTCCGGTTCCGATCCGCAAAGGCAAGCTCGCGTTTATCTCGCAGTCGGCTGCGGTATCGAACACTATCCTCGACTGGGCGCAGCAGCGTGAAATGGGATTCTCCTACTTCATTGCCCTGGGCGACAGCCTGGATATCGACGTTGATGAGCTACTGGATTTTCTGGCACGTGACGGCAAAACCAGTGCAATCCTGCTTTATCTTGAGCACCTCAGCGACGCGCGTCGTTTTGTCTCGGCTTCTCGAAGCGCTTCGCGCAATAAGCCGATCCTGGTGATCAAAAGCGGGCGAAGCCCTGCGGCACAGCGCCTGCTGCATTCGCATTCCGGCATGGATCCCGCCTGGGACGCCGCCATCCAGCGCGCGGGGTTGCTGCGGGTGCAGGATACACACGAACTTTTTTCCGCCGTTGAGACGTTAAGCCATATGCGCCCGTTGCGCGGCGAGAAGCTAATGATCGTTAGTAACGGTGCCGCCCCTGCCGCGCTCGCTCTGGATGAGCTATGGCGGCGCTTCGGCAAGCTGGCAACGCTAAGTGAAGAGACGCTGCAGCGCCTGAAAGAAGCGCTTCCGACCAGCGTGACGCCCGGCAACCCGCTTGATTTGCGCGATGACGCCAGCAGCGACCGCTACATCAAGGCAATTTCAATTTTGCTGGATAGCCAGGATTTCGATGCGCTGATGATTATCCACTCACCCAGCGCGGTCGCGCCGGGCAGTGAAAGCGCGCGCGCGCTCATTGAGGCCGTACGCAACCATCCGCGAGGCAAATATGTCACCCTGCTCACCAACTGGTGCGGTGAGTTTTCTTCTCAGGAGGCGCGGCGCTTGTTCAGCGAGGCCGGGCTGCCAACCTACCGCACGCCGGAAGGCACCATCACCGCGTTTATGCATATGGTGGAATATCGCCGTAACCAGAAACAGCTGCGCGAGACGCCGGCGTTGCCCGGGAATTTGACGGCCAATACCGTTGACGTTCACAGGCTGTTGCAGCAGGCCATTGAAGAAGGCGCGACCTCGCTGGATACACATGAGGTCCAGCCGATTCTGGGCAGCTACGGGATGCAAACCCTGCCGACCTGGATCGCCAGCGACAGCGCTGAGGCCGTGCATATTGCCGAGCAGATTGGCTATCCGGTTGCCCTGAAGCTGCGCTCCCCGGATATCCCGCATAAGTCGGATGTGCAGGGGGTCATGTTGTACCTGCGCACGGCAACGGAGGTGCAGCAGGCAGCTGATGCCATCTTCGATCGTGTGAAAATGGCCTGGCCGCAGGCGAGGATCCATGGATTGCTGGTGCAAAGTATGGCCAACCGCGCTGGTGCTCAGGAATTACGGGTGGTGGTTGAACACGATCCCGTCTTCGGTCCGCTCATCATGCTGGGAGAAGGCGGCGTTGAGTGGCGTCCGGAAGAGCAGGCCGTGGTGGCGTTGCCGCCTCTTAACATGAATCTGGCGCGTTATCTGATTATTCAGGCGATTAAAAGTAAAAAGATCCGCGGCCGGAGCGCGCTGCGTCCGCTCGATATTGCCGGGCTAAGTCAGTTCCTGGTGCAGGTCTCTAACCTGATTGTAGATTGTGCCGAGATCCAGCGGCTGGACATTCATCCGCTGCTCGCCTCCGGCAATGAGTTTACGGCGCTGGACGTGACTCTGGATATCGCACCATTCGAAGGAGACAGAGAGAGTCGCCTGGCAATCCGCCCGTATCCCCTGCAGCTGGAGGAGTGGGTTGAGATGAAAAATGGTGAACGCGCCTTGTTCCGCCCTATTCTGCCGGAAGATGAGCCCCAGCTGCGAGCCTTTATCTCTCAGGTCACGAAAGAGGATCTTTATTATCGCTATTTTAGCGAAATCAACGAATTTACCCACGATGATTTAGCCAATATGACCCAGATCGACTACGATCGAGAAATGGCGTTTGTTGCCGTTCGTCGCGCCGATAAGGGTGATGAGATCCTCGGCGTTACGCGTGCGATTTCTGACCCGGATAACGTCGATGCGGAGTTTGCGGTGCTGGTGCGCTCCGATCTTAAAGGCCTGGGTCTGGGAAGACGGTTGCTGGAAAAACTCATCAGTTATACGCGAGATCACGGATTGTTACGCCTTAATGGCATTACTATGCCTAACAATCGCGGTATGGTGACCCTGGCGCGAAAACTTGGGTTTGACGTTGATATTCAGCTTGACGAAGGTATTGTTGCCTTGTCCCTTAGTCTGACATCAGCCAGCAAACGCGAGTAAGCTACTGGAAATGTTACCCACTTTGGACGGGACTGGTGGTATCATTGTCCGCTTATGTTGTTTGCATGGTACAGACAACCCTTCAATGAACAGAGAAGATACGCACTGTGATGTTGTCAAAATTTAAGCGTAATAAACATCAACAACACCTTGCTCAACTACCGAAGATTTCTCAGTCAGTTGATGATGTAGAGTTCTTTTACGCTCCCGCTCATTTTCGGGAGACGCTTCTGGAAAAGATTGCCAGCGCCACACGACGCATTTGCATTGTGGCACTGTATCTTGAACAGGATGAAGGCGGGCGCGCGATCCTGAACGCGCTCTATGACGCCAAACGTCAGCGCCCGGAACTTGATGTTCGCGTGCTGGTAGACTGGCATCGAGCTCAGCGTGGCCGTATTGGCGCTGCCGCGTCAAACACCAATGCTGACTGGTATTGCCGTACGGCGCAGGAAAATCCTGGCGTCGATGTGCCTGTTTATGGCGTCCCGGTTAATACCCGTGAAGCGCTCGGCGTCCTTCATTTCAAGGGATTCATCATTGATGACAGCGTGCTGTACAGCGGCGCCAGCCTCAATGATGTCTACCTTCATCAGCTCGATAAATATCGCTACGACCGCTACCATCTGATCCGTAATCCGCAGATGGCCGATATCATGTTTAACTGGGTTGATAAAAATCTGGTCCACGGCCGTGGCGTTAACCGCCTTGACGATCCCGAGCGTCCTAAAAGCCCGGAAATCAAAAACGATGTTCGCGCCTTCCGCCAGGAGCTGCGTGATGCGGTCTATCATTTCCAGGGCGATGCGAACAACGAAGAGTTATCCGTTACACCGCTGGTAGGACTCGGCAAATCAAGCCAGCTGAACAAAACGATCTTCCATCTGATGCCGTGTGCGGAGCAGAAACTCACCATCTGTACGCCGTACTTTAACCTTCCTGCCGTGCTGGTGCGTAATATCATTCAGCTGCTGCGCGACGGTAAAAAAGTGGAAATTATCGTTGGTGATAAAACGGCAAACGACTTCTTCATTCCTGAAGATCAGCCGTTCAAAATCATCGGTGCGCTGCCTTATCTCTATGAGATTAACCTGCGTCGTTTCCTGAGCCGCTTACAGTATTACGTCAACACTGACCAGCTGGTTGTGCGTCTCTGGAAAGATGAAGACAATAGTTACCATCTGAAAGGCATGTGGGTCGACGATGAGTGGATGTTGCTGACCGGTAACAACCTGAACCCGCGCGCATGGCGACTGGATCTGGAAAACGCTATCCTGATTCATGACCCGCAGCATGAGTTAGCCGCCCAACGTGAACGCGAGCTGGAGCTGATTCGCACCCATACGACCGTGGTGAATCACTACCGCGAACTGCAGAGCATTGCCGATTATCCGGTAAAAGTTCGCAAGCTTATTCGCCGCTTACGTCGTATCCGTATCGACCGACTTATCAGCCGTATTCTGTAATATCCAGGCCCTGTCACCCGCAGGGCTTTTTTATGGAGCCCGTTGATGCGTATTCCTCTGTTACTGAGCGTCCTTTTCCTGAGTGGCTGTAGCCATATGGCCAACGATAGCTGGTCCGGACAGGATAAAGCACAGCATTTCCTCGCTTCCGCGATGTTGTCCGCAGCCGGTAATGAATATGCCCAGCATCAGGGATACAGCCGGGACCGTAGCGCGGCGATCGGGCTGATGTTCTCAGTAGGTCTTGGGGCATCAAAAGAACTGTGGGATAGCCGCCCCGCAGGGAGCGGCTGGAGCTGGAAAGATTTCGCCTGGGATGTTGCCGGCGCAACGACCGGCTACGCCGTGTGGCAAATGGCGCGCTATTAAAGTCGGATACCTTTCCCTTTGCGATGCAGCATCAGGGAAACAATAAAAGCCAGAGCCCCCATACCCGTTACGTACCAGAAGAATGTCGTTTCGCTTCCCCATGACTTAAGCGACAACGCAACGTACTCCGCCGATCCGCCAAACACCGCGTTGGCTACCGCATAAGAAAGCCCTACTCCTAACGCACGAACCTGCGCCGGGAACATCTCGGCTTTCAGTATCCCGCTGATTGAGGTATAGAAACTGACAATCACCATCGCCACCATCACCAGCGCAAACGCGGCATATGGCGAAGTCACATGCTGAAGGGCAGACAGAATAGGTACGGTACATAACGCCGACAGCCCGCCAAAAATCAGCATCGACGTTCGTCGACCGATTTTATCCGAGAGCGCACCGATAATAGGTTGTATGAGCATAAAGACAAACAGCGCCACGGTCATGACTACGCTGGCAACGTTTGCGTGCATGCCGGTGGTGTTCACAAGGTACTTCTGCATATAGGTGGTGAACGTGTAGAAACTAAGAGAGCCGCCCGCGGTGAAGCCCAGCACCATCAGGAAAGCTTTGCGGTTACGCCATAACCCTTTGAATGTTCCCGCCTCCTTCAGCATCCTGACCTCTTTCTGAGAGGTTTCATCTAGCTGACGGCGTAGCCAAAGTGCAACAACCGCCAGTACAGCGCCCATTGCGAAAGGGATCCGCCATCCCCAGGCGTGAAGCTGTTCGTCCGTCAGAATTTGCTGCAGGATCACCACCACAAGAATGGCCAGCAGCTGACCGCCAATCAGCGTGACGTACTGGAATGACGCGTAAAAACCTTTACGACCTTCCAGTGCAATTTCACTCATGTAGGTTGCACTGGTACCGTATTCACCGCCCACCGATAATCCCTGGAATAAGCGGGCCAGCAAAAGTAGCGCCGGTGCCCAGGTACCAATCGATGCATATCCCGGTAAGCAGGCGATCACCAGCGAGCCAAAGCACATCATGCACACCGAGATCAGCATAGAGGCCTTACGCCCGCGACGATCCGCAATGCGGCCAAACAGCCAGCCCCCGATGGGTCGCATCAAGAATCCTGCGGCAAATACCCCTGCCGTTTGAAGCAGCTGCGTTGTGGTGTTGCCGGAGGGGAAGAAGATATGTGCGAAGTAGAGTGAACAGAATGAGTAGACGTAAAAGTCGAACCATTCAACCAGATTCCCTGAAGAGGCGCTGACGATTGCCCATACCCTTCTTCGGGTATCACTGTGACCCAGCGTCCCGTTTGATGTCATGCTTTCTGTCATTGTGATTATGCTCCTGCCATAAACTGCGGCGTATTGAGCCAGGAGACTCAATAACCTCGTAAATGAAATGTTATAATTTTGTTATAAACCACATTGAGACAGAGATCACACATTCCATTAGCAGGATAAGGGATTAAGAGAAAGGCCAGAGTGGGAAAACAAAAGCAAAAAACCCCGCACCTTACGGTACGGGGTTCTTCTAATTGATGCCTGGCAGTTCCCTACTCTCACATGGGGAGACCCCACACTACCATCGGCGCTACGGCGTTTCACTTCTGAGTTCGGCATGGGGTCAGGTGGGACCACCGCGCTAAAGCCGCCAGGCAAATTCTGTTAAATCTGTATCAGGCTGAATTTGATTGTTCTGTCTCTTCGCCAAAACACCTTCGGCGTTGTAAGGTTAAGCCTCACGGTTCATTAGTATCGGTTAGCTCAACGCATCGCTGCGCTTACACACCCGACCTATCAACGTCATAGTCTTTAACGTTCCTTCAGGAGACTTAAAGTCTCAGGGAGAACTCATCTCGGGGCAAGTTTCGTGCTTAGATGCTTTCAGCACTTATCTTTTCCGCATTTAGCTACCGGGCAGTGCCATTGGCATGACAACCCGAACACCAGTGATGCGTCCACTCCGGTCCTCTCGTACTAGGAGCAGCCCCCCTCAATTCTCCAGCGCCCACGGCAGATAGGGACCGAACTGTCTCACGACGTTCTAAACCCAGCTCGCGTACCACTTTAAATGGCGAACAGCCATACCCTTGGGACCTACTTCAGCCCCAGGATGTGATGAGCCGACATCGAGGTGCCAAACACCGCCGTCGATATGAACTCTTGGGCGGTATCAGCCTGTTATCCCCGGAGTACCTTTTATCCGTTGAGCGATGGCCCTTCCATTCAGAACCACCGGATCACTATGACCTGCTTTCGCACCTGCTCGAGCCGTCACTCTCGCAGTCAAGCTAGCTTATGCCATTGCACTAACCTCCTGATGTCCGACCAGGATTAGCTAACCTTCGTGCTCCTCCGTTACTCTTTGGGAGGAGACCGCCCCAGTCAAACTACCCACCAGACACTGTCCGCAACCCGGATCACGGGTCTACGTTAGAACACCAGCCATTAAAGGGTGGTATTTCAAGGACGGCTCCACGCAGACTGGCGTCCACGCTTCAAAGCCTCCCACCTATCCTACACATCAAGGACCAGTGTTCAGTGTCAAGCTATAGTAAAGGTTCACGGGGTCTTTCCGTCTTGCCGCGGGTACACTGCATCTTCACAGCGAGTTCAATTTCACTGAGTCTCGGGTGGAGACAGCCTGGCCATCATTACGCCATTCGTGCAGGTCGGAACTTACCCGACAAGGAATTTCGCTACCTTAGGACCGTTATAGTTACGGCCGCCGTTTACCGGGGCTTCGATCAAGAGCTTCGCGTTGCCGCTAACCCCATCAATTAACCTTCCGGCACCGGGCAGGCGTCACACCGTATACGTCCACTTTCGTGTTTGCACAGTGCTGTGTTTTTAATAAACAGTTGCAGCCAGCTGGTATCTTCGACTGATTTCAGCTCCACCCGCAGGGGCTTCACCTACATATCAGCGTGCCTTCTCCCGAAGTTACGGCACCATTTTGCCTAGTTCCTTCACCCGAGTTCTCTCAAGCGCCTTGGTATTCTCTACCTGACCACCTGTGTCGGTTTGGGGTACGATTTCGTGTTACCTGATGCTTAGAGGCTTTTCCTGGAAGCAGGGCATTTGTTACTTCAGCACCGTAGTGCCTCGTCATCACACCTCAGCGTTAATAAACGACCGGATTTACCTGGTCGTTCCGCCTACATGCTTAAACCGGGACAACCGTCGCCCGGCTAACATAGCCTTCTCCGTCCCCCCTTCGCAGTAACACCAAGTACAGGAATATTAACCTGTTTCCCATCGACTACGCCTTTCGGCCTCGCCTTAGGGGTCGACTCACCCTGCCCCGATTAACGTTGGACAGGAACCCTTGGTCTTCCGGCGAGCGGGCTTTTCACCCGCTTTATCGTTACTTATGTCAGCATTCGCACTTCTGATACCTCCAGCATGCCTCACAGCACACCTTCAACGGCTTACAGAACGCTCCCCTACCCAACAACGCATAAGCGTCGCTGCCGCAGCTTCGGTGCATGGTTTAGCCCCGTTACATCTTCCGCGCAGGCCGACTCGACCAGTGAGCTATTACGCTTTCTTTAAATGATGGCTGCTTCTAAGCCAACATCCTGGCTGTCTGTGCCTTCCCACATCGTTTCCCACTTAACCATGACTTTGGGACCTTAGCTGGCGGTCTGGGTTGTTTCCCTCTTCACGACGGACGTTAGCACCCGCCGTGTGTCTCCCGTGATAACATTCTTCGGTATTCGTAGTTTGCATCGGGTTGGTAAGCCGGGATGGCCCCCTAGCCGAAACAGTGCTCTACCCCCGAAGATGAATTCACGAGGCGCTACCTAAATAGCTTTCGGGGAGAACCAGCTATCTCCCGGTTTGATTGGCCTTTCACCCCCAGCCACAAGTCATCCGCTAATTTTTCAACATTAGTCGGTTCGGTCCTCCAGTTAGTGTTACCCAACCTTCAACCTGCCCATGGCTAGATCACCGGGTTTCGGGTCTATACCCTGCAACTTAACGCCCAGTTAAGACTCGGTTTCCCTTCGGCTCCCCTATACGGTTAACCTTGCTACAGAATATAAGTCGCTGACCCATTATACAAAAGGTACGCAGTCACACCACGAAGGTGCTCCCACTGCTTGTACGTACACGGTTTCAGGTTCTTTTTCACTCCCCTCGCCGGGGTTCTTTTCGCCTTTCCCTCACGGTACTGGTTCACTATCGGTCAGTCAGGAGTATTTAGCCTTGGAGGATGGTCCCCCCATATTCAGACAGGATACCACGTGTCCCGCCCTACTCTTCGAGTTCACAGCCTGTGTGCTTTCGTGTACGGGACTGTCACCCTGTACCGTGCGACTTTCCAGACGCTTCCACTAACACACAAGCTGATTCAGACTCTGGGCTGCTCCCCGTTCGCTCGCCGCTACTGGGGGAATCTCGGTTGATTTCTTTTCCTCGGGGTACTTAGATGTTTCAGTTCCCCCGGTTCGCCTCGTTAACCTATGTATTCAGTTAACGATAGTGCAACGAATTGCACTGGGTTTCCCCATTCGGACATCGCCGGGTCAAAGGTTCATATCACCTCGCCGGCGCTTTTCGCAGATTAGCACGTCCTTCATCGCCTCTGACTGCCAGGGCATCCACCGTGTACGCTTAGTCGCTTAACCTCACAACCCGAAGATGTTTCACTTCAAGATTGCGAAAATTTGAGAGACTCGAACACACCATTAAGATGTGTCGTTTCAATTTTCAGCTTGATCCAGATTTTTAAAGAGCAAATATCTCAAACATGACTCGCAAGTCAGTTTTGAGATATGACGGCAGGTGACTTTCACTCACGAACCAGCAAGTGGCGTCCCCTAGGGGATTCGAACCCCTGTTACCGCCGTGAAAGGGCGGTGTCCTGGGCCTCTAGACGAAGGGGACGTGTAGTCTCAATCGCAAGACGCCTTGCTATTTACTTTTCATCAGACAATCTGTGTGAGCACTACAAAGGCAGGTTCTTTAAGGTAAGGAGGTGATCCAACCGCAGGTTCCCCTACGGTTACCTTGTTACGACTTCACCCCAGTCATGAATCACAAAGTGGTAAGCGCCCTCCCGAAGGTTAAGCTACCTACTTCTTTTGCAACCCACTCCCATGGTGTGACGGGCGGTGTGTACAAGGCCCGGGAACGTATTCACCGTAGCATTCTGATCTACGATTACTAGCGATTCCGACTTCATGGAGTCGAGTTGCAGACTCCAATCCGGACTACGACGCACTTTATGAGGTCCGCTTGCTCTCGCGAGGTCGCTTCTCTTTGTATGCGCCATTGTAGCACGTGTGTAGCCCTACTCGTAAGGGCCATGATGACTTGACGTCATCCCCACCTTCCTCCAGTTTATCACTGGCAGTCTCCTTTGAGTTCCCGGCCTAACCGCTGGCAACAAAGGATAAGGGTTGCGCTCGTTGCGGGACTTAACCCAACATTTCACAACACGAGCTGACGACAGCCATGCAGCACCTGTCTCAGAGTTCCCGAAGGCACCAATCCATCTCTGGAAAGTTCTCTGGATGTCAAGAGTAGGTAAGGTTCTTCGCGTTGCATCGAATTAAACCACATGCTCCACCGCTTGTGCGGGCCCCCGTCAATTCATTTGAGTTTTAACCTTGCGGCCGTACTCCCCAGGCGGTCGACTTAACGCGTTAGCTCCGGAAGCCACGCCTCAAGGGCACAACCTCCAAGTCGACATCGTTTACGGCGTGGACTACCAGGGTATCTAATCCTGTTTGCTCCCCACGCTTTCGCACCTGAGCGTCAGTCTTTGTCCAGGGGGCCGCCTTCGCCACCGGTATTCCTCCAGATCTCTACGCATTTCACCGCTACACCTGGAATTCTACCCCCCTCTACAAGACTCTAGCCTGCCAGTTTCGAATGCAGTTCCCAGGTTGAGCCCGGGGATTTCACATCCGACTTGACAGACCGCCTGCGTGCGCTTTACGCCCAGTAATTCCGATTAACGCTTGCACCCTCCGTATTACCGCGGCTGCTGGCACGGAGTTAGCCGGTGCTTCTTCTGCGGGTAACGTCAATCGATGAGGTTATTAACCTCACCGCCTTCCTCCCCGCTGAAAGTACTTTACAACCCGAAGGCCTTCTTCATACACGCGGCATGGCTGCATCAGGCTTGCGCCCATTGTGCAATATTCCCCACTGCTGCCTCCCGTAGGAGTCTGGACCGTGTCTCAGTTCCAGTGTGGCTGGTCATCCTCTCAGACCAGCTAGGGATCGTCGCCTAGGTGAGCCGTTACCCCACCTACTAGCTAATCCCATCTGGGCACATCTGATGGCAAGAGGCCCGAAGGTCCCCCTCTTTGGTCTTGCGACGTTATGCGGTATTAGCTACCGTTTCCAGTAGTTATCCCCCTCCATCAGGCAGTTTCCCAGACATTACTCACCCGTCCGCCGCTCGCCGGCAAAGTAGCAAGCTACTTTCCGCTGCCGCTCGACTTGCATGTGTTAGGCCTGCCGCCAGCGTTCAATCTGAGCCATGATCAAACTCTTCAATTTAAGTTTGATGCTCGTGAATTAAACTTCGTAATGAATTACGCATGTTCACTCAGAGACTTGGTATTCATTTATTGTCCGAAGACATTAAGAATCCATGTCACTTTGAGTGCCCACACAGATTGTCTGATAAATTGTTAAAGAGCAGTGCCGCTTCGCTTTTCGCAGCGGCGCGGGGTGTGCATATTACGCCTTCCCGCTTCAGAGTCAAGCGTTTATTTACGCTATTCTCTGCTGACCTGGCGGCCTGTGTGCCGTTGTTCCGTGTCAGTGGAGGCGCATTATAGGGAGTAATTCTGAACCTGCAAGGATAAAGTGAAATTTATTTACTGACTGCTCACTTTCCAGGCAAAACCAACTCCAGACCTCAATTTTCGCCTGGTTTTTAAACAAAAACGAGCCGCAAGCGGCTCGTTTTTGCGTTTTGTGACTTACTGCACTGCCACAATGCGATCGTCGTTGGCTTCCAGACGGATAACTTTGCCAGGAATCAGCTCCCCGGAGAGGATCTGTTGCGCCAGCGGGTTTTCGATCTGCTGCTGGATAGCGCGTTTCAATGGACGCGCACCGTACACCGGATCGTAACCGTTCTTACTCAGCAGCTTCAACGCATCGTCGGAGATGTGAATTTCATATCCACGTTCTTCCAGACGTTTGTACAGACGCTGCAGCTGGATCTGCGCAATCGACGCAATGTGTTTCTCACCCAGAGGATGGAATACCACCACTTCATCAATACGGTTGATGAACTCCGGACGGAAGTTATGGCTTACCACACCCAGCACCAGATCCTTCATGTGGCTGTAGTCCAGTTCACCGAAACGTTCCTGAATCAAATCGGAACCCAGGTTCGAGGTCATAATGACAACCGTATTACGGAAGTCGACCGTTCTCCCCTGCCCGTCGGTCAGACGCCCATCATCCAGCACCTGAAGCAGGATGTTGAACACATCCGGATGCGCTTTTTCCACCTCATCCAGCAGGATGACGGAATAAGGACGACGGCGCACCGCTTCCGTCAGGTACCCACCTTCTTCATAACCCACATATCCCGGAGGCGCCCCGACCAGACGCGAGACGGAGTGTTTCTCCATAAATTCGGACATGTCGATACGCACCATCGCATCGTCGCTGTCGAACATAAAGTTAGCCAGCGCTTTGCACAGCTCGGTTTTACCGACACCCGTCGGCCCCAGGAACAGGAACGAACCAATCGGGCGGTTTGGATCGGACAGCCCTGCACGGCTACGACGAATAGCGTTCGATACCGCCTCAACCGCTTCGTTTTGACCAATCACACGATTGTGGAGATCGTTCTCCATGCGCAGCAGTTTTTCACGCTCGCCTTCCAGCATGCGCGCCACGGGAATACCGGTCCAGCGCGCCAGGACTTCCGCGATCTCGGCATCCGTCACTTTATTACGCAACAGACGCATCGTTTTACCTTCTGACTGCGTCGCTATCTCAAGCTGTTTTTCCAGCTCAGGAATTTTGCCGTACTGCAGTTCAGACATCCGAGCCAGATCGCCCACGCGTCGCGCCTGCTCAATGGCAATTTTTGCCTGTTCGAGTTCAGCTTTAATGGTCTGCGTACCGGAAAGGGAGGCTTTCTCGGCTTTCCACTCTTCTTCCAGCTCAGAATACTGGCGCTCTTTATCGTCCAGCTCTTCATTGAGCATATCGAGGCGTTTCTTACTGGCTTCATCAGACTCTTTCTTCAGCGCCTGCTGTTCCAGCTTGAGCTGAATGATGCGTCGGTCGAGTCGGTCCAGCTCTTCCGGCTTCGAGTCAATCTGCATACGAATGCTCGACGCCGCTTCATCAATCAGGTCGATCGCTTTATCCGGCAGCTGACGGTCAGCAATATAACGATGCGAAAGCGTCGCCGCCGCAACGATGGCCGGGTCAGTGATCTGTACATGGTGGTGCAGTTCATAGCGCTCTTTCAGACCACGCAGGATCGCGATGGTATCTTCAACGCTTGGCTCGGCAACAAACACTTTCTGGAAACGACGTTCCAGCGCAGCATCTTTCTCAATGTACTGACGGTACTCGTCCAGCGTAGTGGCACCGACGCAGTGAAGTTCACCGCGCGCCAGCGCAGGTTTCAGCATGTTCCCGGCATCCATCGCGCCGTCCGCTTTACCCGCGCCGACCATGGTGTGCAGTTCATCGATAAACAGAATGACGTTGCCTTCCTGCTTCGCCAGGTCGTTAAGCACGCCTTTAAGGCGCTCTTCGAACTCGCCGCGGTATTTCGCACCGGCCACCAGCGCGCCCATATCCAGCGCCAGTACGCGACGGCCTTTCAGCCCTTCCGGCACTTCACCGTTCACAATACGCTGCGCCAGCCCTTCAACGATGGCGGTTTTACCGACACCCGGTTCACCAATCAGCACCGGGTTGTTCTTGGTACGACGCTGCAGTACCTGAATGGTACGACGAATTTCTTCGTCACGGCCGATCACCGGGTCAAGTTTGCCCTGTTCAGCACGCTCGGTCAGATCGACCGTAAATTTCTTCAAAGCCTGACGTTGGTCTTCGGCTCCCTGATCGTTCACGCTTTCACCTCCGCGCATGTTCTCAATAGCCTGAGTCACATTGGCGATGGTCGCACCGGCGGATTTCAGCAGGTCGGTCAAGGTACCGCGTGATTCAAGCGCCGCCAGAACAAACAGCTCTGACGAAATAAAGTTGTCCCCACGTTTTTGCGCCAGCTTGTCGCAAAGGTTCAGGACGCGCACCAGATCCTGCGACGGCTGAACGTCGCCGCCGGTCCCTTCGACCTGCGGTAAACGGCTCAGCGCCTGATCGATAGCGGTGCGTAACTGGCCAGCATTAATGCCAGCGGACGTTAATAAAGGACGTACCGATCCCCCTTCCTGATTCAGCAAGGCGCTCATTAAATGAAGAGGTTCGATAAATTGATTGTCGTGCCCCAGTGCGAGGGACTGGGCATCGGCGAGAGCAAGCTGGAATTTATTAGTAAGACGATCCAGACGCATAACTCCTCCCATAACAGGTCAAATTTGCTACTGGAGATTAAATGAGGTCATCCCTCAATTATTCAAGGTTAATGACCTGAATTATGTGAAAAGAAAACGGCACGTGCCGGATCGTCTTGATTCTTTAGGTTATATCAGCCAAATGAAACTTGCCATACGCCCCGTCGTCTTGTCGCGGCGATAAGAGAAAAAATCACCCTTTTCGGTGAATGTACAGCGATCGCCGCCGAAGATCTGCATTATGCCGACGCTGTTCAGGCGCTGACGAGCAAGCTGGTAAATATCGGCCAGATATTTATCTCCGGAAGGCAGGAAGGCGTCCGCCGCTTGCGGATCTTTATCCATAAAGGCTTCGCGAACCTCCGGCCCCACTTCAAAAGCGCGAGGACCAATGGCCGGGCCAAGCCAGGCCATAATATTAGCGGGCTCATCCTTAAAGCAGGCGACGGTTTCTTCGAGCACGCCTTCACACAGTCCACGCCAGCCCGCGTGTGCTGCTGCCACCTCGGTGCCTGCGCGGTTGCAGAACAGCACCGGCAGACAATCGGCGGTCATTACGGCACAAACGGTTCCCGGAGTATTGCTGTAAGAGGCATCAGCACGTTTAGAAGCATAGGGTTCCCCCGTCAACTTCAGCACCGCCTTGCCATGAACCTGTTCCAGCCAGACCGGTTTTGAAGGCAGGTTCCCCGCAGCAAACAGACGCCTGCGGTTCTCTTCCACGTGTTCCAGGTTATCGCCACAGTGCGCGCCGAGGTTCAACGACTCCCACGCGCCCTGGCTAACACCTCCAGTGCGGGTTGAACTGCAGGCAGCCACGCCGGCAGGCAATGGCCACTCCGGGACAATCAGTTTGGTCATAACCAGTCCACTTGATCCTTATGTTCTTCGAAATCAGCACGCATTGCGTCAATAAGGTCCACCATATCCTGCGGGATAGGCGCATGCCACTCCATCTGAATACCGGTGATCGGATGGTAAAGGCGCAGCATGGTCGCGTGCAGCGCCTGACGATCGAATTTACGCAATACGCTGATGAACTCATCCGACGCGCCCTTAGGCGGACGTGGACGACCACCGTAGACCTGATCCCCCACCAGCGGATGGGTAATGTGGGCCATATGCACGCGGATCTGGTGAGTACGCCCGGTCTCCAGACGCAGACGCAGACGCGTATGAATGCGGAAATGTTCCATAATGCGATAGTGCGTCACGGCGGGTTTACCCATCGGATGCACCGACATATGGGTACGCTTGGTGGGGTGACGGCTGATGGGCTCTTCTACCGTACCGCCTGAGGTCATATGCCCAATGGCTACCGCCTCATATTCACGGGTGATTTCGCGCAGCTGCAGCGATTCCACCAGACGGGTCTGCGCAGGAACGGTCTTCGCCACCACCATCAAACCGGTAGTGTCTTTATCCAGACGGTGCACGATGCCCGCGCGCGGAACATCCGCGATCGGCGGATAGTAATGGAGAAGCGCGTTAAGTACCGTACCGTCAGGATTCCCCGCCCCCGGATGAACAACCAGGTCGCGCGGCTTGTTGATTACCAGAATGTCATCATCTTCATAGACGATGTCCAGTGGGATATCCTGCGGCTCGAAGCGGATTTCCTCTTCGATTTCAGCATTGATGGCGACAGCTTCCCCACCTAACACTTTCTCTTTTGGTTTGTCCCAGATCTTGCCGTTTACCATCACGCGCTGGTCAAGGATCCATTCTTTTATGCGTGAACGCGAATAATCAGGGAACAATTCGGCCAAAGCCTGATCTAAGCGTTGACCGAGCTGATTTTCGGAGACTGTTGCGGTGAGTTCTACTCGTTGTGCCATAAACTGCTTCTTCGTTTAACGTTGGGTTTTACGGCTTTGCCGTTTAATATAGTGTGCTATTGTAGCTGGTCTTAATCGGGAGCAGGAACAGAGTTTCTCCCGGACAAACATTTGAGGAAAGTCAAAACGTCATGACGCGCATGAAATATCTGGTGGCAGCGGCCACGTTGAGCCTGGCTTTGGTGGGCTGCTCCGGTTCAAATGAACAGGTCCCTGACAATCCGCCGAATGAAATCTATGCGACTGCACAACAAAAGTTGCAGGACGGTAACTGGAAACAGGCGATAACGCAACTGGAAGCGTTGGATAATCGCTATCCATTTGGTCCGTATTCGCAGCAGGTACAGTTAGATCTCATCTACGCATACTATAAAAATGCCGATCTGCCGCTGGCTCAGGCAACCATCGATCGTTTCATGCGTCTGAACCCGACTCATCCTAACATCGACTACGTGATGTACATGCGCGGCCTCACCAACATGGCTCTGGACGACAGTGCGCTGCAGGGCTTCTTCGGCGTGGATCGTTCCGACCGTGACCCGCAGCATGCGCGTGATGCCTTCAATGACTTCTCCAAGCTGGTGCGCGGCTATCCAAACAGCCAGTACGTGACTGACGCCACCAAACGTCTGGTGTTCCTGAAAGATCGTCTGGCGAAATATGAATACTCCGTGGCGGAATATTATACCCGCCGTGGCGCATGGGTTGCCGTGGTTAACCGCGTAGAAGGTATGCTGCGCGATTACCCGGATACTCAGGCAACGCGCGACGGCCTGAAGCTGATGGAAAATGCTTACCGTCAGATGCAGATGACCGCTCAGGCTGAAAAAGTGGCGAAAATCATCGCCGCGAACAGCAGCAACACCTGATTTTGCCTCAATGCAAAACGGCAGCCCGCTGGCTGCCGTTTTTTTATTCGTTTCTGAGCATCGCTGAAGCACCTTAGCCTCAACACATCCTGTCAACTATGGCCCCAATTTATGCCTTCTACAAGGTAAATCTCACCTCTTCCTGCCCTGCCTCACAAAAAAGATTCCCTGACAAAAACCGACAAAATAACGTGATCTAAATCACGCATTTTGACATTGGGTCGGGTATGCTGGAATCACCAAGACGGAAAGACAAGAGGTAAAATTTATGACAATGAACATTACCAGTAAACAAATGGAAATTACTCCGGCAATTCGCCAGCACGTCGCAGACCGTCTCGCCAAACTGGATAAATGGCAAACTCATTTGATTAATCCACATATCATCCTGTCCAAGGAGCCGCAGGGTTTCATCGCTGACGCAACTATCAATACTCCAAACGGCCATCTGGTCGCCAGCGCAAAACACGAGGATATGTACACCGCTATTAACGATTTGATCAACAAGCTGGAACGGCAGCTCAATAAAGTGCAACACAAAGGTGAAGCCCGTCGCGCCGCAACGTCGGTGAAAGACGCCAGCTTCGCGGAAGAAGTTGAAGAAGAGTAATCCTTTAAATTGAGTGTACCGCCAACGCGCCTTCGGGCGCGTTTTTTGTTTTTTATTGACAGGGTGAAAACAGTACGGGTACTTTAACGGTATCAATCACAGGATGACTTTATGAAACTTACGCCGTTCTTCTTCGCATTCTTTTTTACCTTCCCCTGAACGGGAGGCGTTTCGTCGTGTGATAAAGAATGCGAAGACGAACAACAAGGCCTCCCACACCGGGGGGCCTTTTTTATTGATAACGATAAAATGAGACAGGCAACACTATGACACCGGAAAACCCGTTACTGGATCTGCGCATAAAAATCAGCGCGCTGGATGAGAAACTGCTGGCGCTGCTGGCCGAACGCCGCGCCCTTGCCGTTGAAGTAGGCAAAGCCAAGCTGGACTCCCATCGTCCGGTCCGTGATATCGACCGCGAGCGGGATCTTCTGGAACGTCTCATTCAGCTCGGCAAAGCGCATCACCTCGATGCCCACTACATAACCCGGTTGTTCCAGCTCATCATTGAAGACTCCGTTCTGACCCAGCAAGCGTTACTCCAGCAGCACCTCAATAAAACCAATCCACACTCTGCGCGTATCGCCTTCCTGGGACCGAAGGGCTCTTATTCTCACCTGGCCGCACGTCAGTACGCTGCACGCCATTTCGAAGAATTTATTGAGAGCGGCTGCGCGAAGTTTGCCGACATTTTTAACCAGGTCGAGACCGGCCAGGCGGATTACGCCGTGGTGCCGATTGAAAACACCAGCTCCGGCGCCATCAACGACGTCTACGATTTGCTGCAGCACACCAGCCTGTCGCTGGTCGGCGAGCTGACGATCCCTATCGATCACTGCGTGCTGGTATCCGGTTCAACGGACCTGAACACGATCGAAACGGTTTACAGTCATCCGCAGCCGTTCCAGCAGTGCAGCCAGTTCCTGAACCGCTATCCGAACTGGAAAATTGAGTACACCGAAAGCACCTCGGCGGCGATGGAAAAAGTGGCGCAGGCTAATTCTCCCACCGTCGCGGCGCTCGGCAGCGAAGCGGGCGGCGCGCTGTATGGCCTGCAGGTGCTGGAACGCAACCTGGCAAACCAGACGCAAAACATTACCCGCTTCGTGGTGCTGGCCCGCAAGGCAATCAATGTGTCTGACCAGGTACCCGCCAAAACCACGCTGCTGATGGCAACCGGCCAACAGGCCGGTGCGCTGGTTGAAGCCCTGCTGGTGCTGCGTAATCACAACCTGATCATGACCAGGCTGGAATCACGCCCAATCCACGGTAACCCGTGGGAAGAGATGTTTTACCTCGACATCCAGGCCAACCTGGAGTCTGCTTCCATGCAGAAAGCTCTCCGCGAGCTGGGCGAGATCACGCGTTCCATGAAGGTGCTGGGCTGCTACCCGAGCGAAAACGTCGTGCCGGTCGATCCAATCTAACGTTCGATAAAGCGGCTTTTCTTCATCCCTGCCACGCTCACCGGCAGGGTGAAGATAGCTCCGGAGAGAGGATATTTCGCCACCTCCTCCGCATCCATATTTTCCCGTGTGGTAGTAATAAACAGCGTTTTCATGTCATCGCCGCCAAAACAGACCATCGTCGGGCAACGTACCGGCATGCGATACTCTTCCAGCTGCTCCCCTTGCGGTGAAAAACGCGCGATGCGCCAGCCGTCAAACAGCGCGCTCCAGTAGTAGCCTTCCACATCCATCGCCGCGCCGTCAGGTATCCCCTCGCCCTCTTTAAACTGACGAAACACCTCCCGCTTACCCGGCTCGCCCTGCTCATCAAGCGGGGTACGGTAAATAACACCGTTGGGCGTGTCTGAGGTAAACATCCACTGCTTATCAGGGCTAAACGCTAAGCCATTGTGACCGTGAATATCGCACTGGATCACCTTTGGCGTCAGGTCGTTGTCGATGCGCATCAGCAGGGCCCCGTTGTAATCTCCCGGTCCCCAGAACGTACCCGCATAGAACCGGCCCTGATGGTCGGTGCCTCCATCGTTAAAACGCGCCAGCTGCGGGTTAGAGGGGTTATCGCACACCTTGCGCTGCAGAAGGCCATGCTTATCGGCAAGCCAGATGCCATTGCGCATGGCGACGATAAAGCCGCCGCGCTCGCGCAGCGCGAAACAGCCCACCTCCTCATGAAAAGAAAGCACGGTGTGTTCCGCCGTCGGAAGATGGTAGCGGTGGATCTCTCCTTCCAGAATATCGGCCCAGTAGAGCGCGTGCTCTTCTGCACTCCACGTCGGGCATTCAGGCAAATGCCCGGTGTAATTCAACAGCAGCTGCGGTTCGGCCATGACAGTTCCCCAAAATGAAAAAAGCCAGCAATGCTGGCTTTCAGTATATACATCATCGCATTACTGGCGACTGTCATTTGCCTGGCGCAATAAAGTCCGACTCTCATTCTGGAAACGCTGCGCGTAATCGCCAAACCAGTGTTCGACCTTGCGGAAGCTATCGATAAACGCCTGCTTATCTCCGTGCTCCAGCAGCGTAATGGCTTCACCAAAGCGCTGATAGTAGCGCTTGATCAGCGCCAGGTTGTTTTCAGAGGACATAATAATGTCCGCGTACAGCTGTGGATCCTGCGCAAAGAGACGCCCGACCATCGCCAGCTCCAGACGATAGATAGGTGAAGAGAGCGCCAGAAGCTGTTCAAGCTGTACGTTCTCTTCCGCCAGATGCAGACCGTAGGCAAACGTGGCAAAGTGGCGCAGCGCCTGAATGAACGCCATGTTCTGGTCGTGCTCAACCGCGCTGATGCGGTGCAGTCGTGCCCCCCATACCTGAATCTGTTCCAGGAACCACTGATAGGCTTCCGGCTGACGACCGTCGCAGTAAACGACCACCTGCTTAGCCAGGCTGCCGCTGTCCGGGCCAAACATTGGGTGCAGACCCAGCACCGGACCCGTATGAGCAGCCAGCATTGCCTGCAGCGGACCATTTTTGACGGAGGCCAGATCCACCAGGATGCAATCTTTCGGTAAAGGAGGCAGCTTCCCGATGATTTGCTCCGTCACGTGGATCGGCACGCTGACGATAACCATCCCTGCATCTTTCATGAGTTCCGGAGCATGCGCCCAGTCCTCTTTTTCCAGAATGCGCACCTGATAGCCAGAAAGCGTAAGCATCTTTTCAAACAGACGCCCCATCTGCCCTGCCCCGCCGACAATCACGACCGGACGCAGGGAAGGACAGAGGGTTTTAAAGCCCTTGTCGTTTTCGCTGGAATAGGACTCCCGCATCACGCGACGCAGAACATCTTCAATCAAATCCGGCGAAACGCCCAGCGCCTGCGCCTCTTTACGGCGGGAGGCGAGCATAGAGGCTTCGCGCTCCGGGACGTAAATCGGCAGGCCGTATTTGCTTTTCACCTCACCGACTTCGGCAACCAGCGACATGCGTCGCGCCAGCAGATCCAGCAGCGCCTTATCCACTTCATCAATTTGATCGCGCAGTGCGGTCAATTCAGCAACCATAACTACCCTCTTAAGCCAGACGCGTCGCCAGCTGGCCGTTTAAATCTTTATGGATCTCACGCAGCAGTGCATCGGTAGTCTCCCAGCTGATGCAGGCATCCGTCACGGAGACGCCGTGCTTCATGGCACTGCGCGGTTGTTCAGATGACTGATTGCCTTCATGAATGTTGCTCTCAATCATCAGACCGATAATCGAACGATTGCCATCTTTGATCTGTGCGACCACGGATTCCGCAACCGCAGGCTGGCGACGGTAATCTTTATTCGAGTTACCATGACTGCAATCTACCATCAGTGCCGGGCGCAGTCCCGCCTGCTCCATCTCTTTTTCACACTGGGCCACGTCCGCCGGGCTGTAGTTAGGGGCTTTACCGCCGCGCAGGATCACGTGGCCGTCCGGGTTACCCTGCGTTTGCAGGAGGCATACCTGGCCTGCCTGGTTGATACCGACGAAACGGTGCGGCATGGCGGCAGCGCGCATGGCATTAATCGCCGTCGCCAGGCTGCCATCGGTACCGTTTTTAAAGCCAACCGGCATCGACAGGCCAGACGCCATCTCGCGGTGGGTTTGCGATTCCGTGGTACGCGCGCCAATCGCGGACCAGCTGAACAGATCGCCCAGGTACTGCGGGCTGTTCGGATCCAGCGCTTCGGTTGCCAGCGGCAGCCCCATGCTGACCAGCTCCACCAGCAGGCGACGCGCAATCTTCAGGCCTGCTTCCACATCAAACGAGCCATCCATGTGTGGATCGTTAATCAACCCTTTCCAGCCGACGGTAGTACGTGGCTTCTCAAAATAGACGCGCATCACCAGATAGAGGCTATCGCTGACCTCCTCCGCTAATGCTTTAAATCGACGAGCGTACTCAATGGCGGTTTCAGGATCGTGAATGGAGCAAGGACCACACACCACCAGCAGGCGCGGATCGCGGCCGGCGATGATATTTGAAATGGTCTGACGCGAGTGCTCAATCTGAGCCTCCTGCGCGACGCTCAGCGGAAATTCTGCTTTCAGTTGATCCGGGGTAATTAAAACCTGTTCGTCAGTGATATGTACGTTGTTCAGCGCGTCTTTTTGCATGATGGCGATCCTGTAAAGCTTGTTTGCGATAGTTGTTTTCCTCAATGAGGTGAAACCACGATACCATAAAAAGTAAACATTTCAATCCAAAATACGTACACATTACTTTACACGAGCCAATTTATTGCAAAAATCAGCCGTCAAAAACGTAAAGTTTAAATTACAGACATATATTCTTAAGCCAGGCTATGCTGAAGAAAAAAGGAGAATGGCTATGCGTTCAATTGCTCTCATGCTGTTGTCGCTGTTTTTAACGGGCTGCCAGATCAATCCTTATACCTTCCAGCCCGACTGGACCAGTCCCTCCTGGTTTGATGCAGGTAAAGAAGACGCCATGAATGGCCTGCCGGTTAAAGATAACCAGACCCTGGCCGATAGTTTTAACGACACCCACGTTGATCGTAGTGAATATCTTCGCGGCTACGCTGACGGCCAAAAGAAAGTCTGCGAAGAAGGGTTTATTCATGCCTGGGGATTAGCGGGCAAATCTTTCCCTGCCAGTTGCGATACTGCCGAAAACGCGACAAAACTGCGTGCGTCATGGCAGGAAGGGATGGATGAAAGTATGCGTTCCAGCAGACTTAATTAAGTCTATTTTTATCCACCGAAAAATAAACAACTGTAGGATTTAGCTTAGGTTGGCCTGATGCTATTTCTGACATAATGACGGCTCTGATAAACAATGGTATTCTGCCCGCAACTCTCAAGGACATCTATTTCCGGAGCGATGTGGCGGATTCTGGTGAGAAATTTATTCTTGATCTCTTTTTTCCGACTCACTCTGGTGTTAATGCTGTTCCTTATGGTGGGCCCTGCGGCGGCAGGCACGCTTACGGAAACGGATAAATCGGTACGCTCGATTGTCTCAGGCATTGTGAGCTATACGCGATGGCCGTCACTTTCCGGGCAGCCTAAACTTTGCGTCTATGCCACTTCTCACTATACGCACGCGCTCAGCGGCGACGAAGGGCACAACGAGTTACCCTATACTCCCGTTATTGTACGTAACGATCAGGAAGCCCTGGCCGCGACGTGTGATGCGATTTATTTCGGGTCTGAATCACCGGCAAAACAACTTGAATTAATAAGTCAATATCAGGGCAGAGCGTTGCTATTAATCTCAGAGCAAAATCCGGAATGTGTAATTGGCAGTGCCTTTTGCCTGATGATCGATCGCGGCCAGGTACGGTTTTCCGTCAACCTGGATGCGTTGACGCGCAGTGGCGTAAGAGTCAATCCGGATGTATTAATGCTGGCACGGAATAAGCAGCATGGATAAAGATTTCACTTCAACGCCACGTCCGACGTTTAAAAGAACGTTGAGGCGAAACAGCATGATAAGCGTCATTATCACAATGACGTTAATATGGCTGTTGCTCTGTTTTGCTTCCGTCGTGACGTTAAAACAATATGCGCAAAAGAACCTCGAATTAACCGGTGCCACAATGAGCCACAGCCTGGAAGCTTCGCTGGTTTTCAACGACTCGCTGGCGGCCAACGAAACGCTTGCAGCCCTGGGCAAACAGGGGCAGTTTGCCGCGGCGGAGGTGATTAACGCGCATAAAAAGCGGTTTGCCTACTGGTCATGGAACCCGGAAGATAACAACGACACGCTGGGCGCACTGGTCAGCCGCTGGCTTTTCCCCGTACCGGTTGCGCAGCCCATCATGCATAACGGCTTAAGGATCGGCGAAATCCGCCTTACCGCGCGTGACAGTTTGATCAGCCACTTCATCTGGACGTCGTTTGCCGTACTTACCGGCTGCATTCTCTTTGCCGCCGTCGTCGCGCTTATCATTACCCAGTCTTTGCATCGTGGGATGGTTATGGCCCTGCAGAACATTACCGACGTCGTGCATGACGTACGCACAAACCGCAACTTCTCCCGCCGGGTAAAAGACGGGCGTATCGAAGAGTTTCACCAGTTTGGCGAAGACTTCAACAGTCTTCTGGATGAAATGGAAGAGTGGCAGCTGAAGCTCCAGGCGAAAAACGCCCAGCTGTTGCGGACCGCCATGCACGACCCGCTCACCGGTCTTGCCAACCGCGCAGCGTTTCGTAACAGCATTGCGGCCTTAATGAACGACCCTTCAGCCAGAACAAACTCGGCCCTGCTCTTCCTCGACGGTGATAACTTTAAGTTTATTAACGACACCTGGGGCCACGCGGCAGGAGACTGCGTGCTGATCGAAGTCGCCAGCAGGATGATGGAGTTTGGCGACAAACGTCATCAGTCTTACCGTCTTGGCGGTGACGAATTTGCCATGGTGCTGTACGGCGTTCACTCTGAGCTTGAGGTTCAACACATTTGTGCTGCGCTTTCGCAGCAGTTTATTCGTCCGTTTGATCTTCATAACGGGCAAAAAGCATCGATGTCACTCAGCATTGGCTTTGCTCTGGCGTGGGAAAATGCTTCCGTGGAAGCATTACTGGAGAGGGCTGACCGCAATATGTACCAGGTTAAAAACCAGCGTACGAAAACAATAAGTTAGAAAGGATACACTATGTTAAAACGTTACTTCGCGCCGTTAGTACTGGCCTCACTGGTTCTGGCAGGCTGTCAGTCGCCGCCGGAAGGCAAATTCACTCCTGAGCAAATTGCGGCGATGAAGTCTTACGGTTTTAACGAACTGAACGGTGACTGGTCGCTTGGCATGTCGGACACCATCCTGTTTGATAAAAATGACGCCCGGCTGCGCCCGGAAAGTGAAACGCAGATCCAGTCCATGGCCTCTCGCCTGGCGGAAACCGGCCTGAACCACGCGCGAATGGACGGTCACACGGATAACTACGGGGAAGAAAGCTACAACGAAGCGCTGTCGTTAAAACGCGCCAACGCCGTGGCCGACGCCTGGGCGAAGGGGGCAAATATCCCGCGCAGCAATCTCACCACGCGGGGATTAGGTCAAAAATACCCGGTTGCGAGCAACAGTACTCCGCAAGGGCGCGCAGAAAACCGCCGCGTCGCAGTGGTGATCAGCACGCCATAGGGTTATTTAGCGGATGATTCGGCGAGCGTCACCCTGGTTGCCGCTCGCCAGCGCAGCCAGTCCACCAGAATAAACAGCGCCAGACTCACGCCCATGACCGGCAGGGCCAGCCCCAGCAGTACGCTGGTTATCAGCGTAACCCCTCTTCCCCATCCTGACAGCGCCAGCCAGCTCTGACAAAGCGTCTGTACCGGACTCACTGCCGATTGCGCAGGACGACGCATCCACCACATCCGGTATCCCCAGATAATGAGCACGCACAGGGCGAGGCCGAACGCCACCAGCAGCAGCTGATTTACGAGGCCGAATAAGATCCCCATATGGAAATCCACGCCCCAGCGGGTCAGTTTTGCCATTAACGGGAAATCCTCGAATCGGGTTCTGTCCAGGACCTGCATTGTATGGGGATCAACCGCAACGGCGTCCACCTGAGTCGGCCAGCTGCGATCGATTTCCGTTACGGTCCAGGCACGATCCATTGTTTTCGCCGGGCGGATCTCCAGCTTGCTGGCATTAATCCCCGCGTTACGCGCCGCGCTTAATACCCCGTCAAACTGCGTCAAATCCATCGCCATTTCCGGCATCATCATCCCACCGTGATGACCGCGATGTTCGGCATGTTCATCCATAACCTCATGTTGGCCGGATAGCGTCGTGTTCACCTGCGGGGTGAGCCAGTTCATCTCTGCACGCAGCTTATCCACGTTCCCGCCAGCCCACTGGGACCAGGTCAGGCCGGTTGCGGAGAACACCAGCATTCCACCCAGCAGAACCCAGCCCAGCGTCACGTGCACCCGACGCCGGTTCTGGAAGTGATTGTTGATCCGCCGTTTGGGTCGGGTATAAAACCACAGGGCAATACCGCCCAGCGCGGCAACCCACATCCACGAGGCCGCAAGCTCGCTGTAGAGGCGCCCAATGTCGCCCAGCATCAGGGACGTATGCAGGTAATCAATAGTCTGACGCAGCGGTAAAATCCCGCTGGTGCCGTATACCGTCATATCTCCCAGTACCGTCAGGCTTACCGGATCCACGAAGATAGCGCGGTTCTCCGATGACCCAAGTTTCGGGTCAGCGAACATCACGCGGGTGGTTTCGCCTTCAGCCAGCCCCGGACGAACGGCGTGCAAACGTAAATCTGATCCAACGGTTTTTTCCGCCACGGCGATTTGTTCGGCCAGAGGCTGCGGCTCGCCAACGGAATCCGCGTGGAGCGCGTGTCGGTAGAGCGCATTCTCCAGCTGCGGGGTCGCCACATACAGCGTCCCGGTCAGCGCGGCGAAGAAGATAAACGGGCCGACAAACAGCCCAACGTAGAAATGAAGGCGACGCAGCAGGTTTCCCCATGCCGCGCGCGAGGTGCAGGTAGTCATACTTTTCCTTTTTAAGGCAAAAAGTTATCGATTTTGTTTTTAAAGGGAAAAAGCAGACTGCCACGGCGGCGCGCGGGTATCAGGGTAAAGCCAGGGGAAGAAGTGCCAGTGGTTGACCGCCTGACGCGGCGGCTTAACGCGAAGCCTCTGCAGCACCACGCTGAGCAGGACGATGAGCGCCAGCATCACGCCAGGGACATGCGCTAACAGCACGCAGTAGCCGCACGCTTCCGCATGGTCGACAGGCATCGAGTGCGGCATATCGCCGTGATGCTCGTCCATCGACATCATGCTCATGTCATGATGCATGCCCGGCATGGCGCTCATGGGATCTTTCTGCAACGAGACGGAGATCAGCGGCGCCACCACGATCAGCAGGATCGCGAACAGCGCGGTCAAAGCCGCTGCGCGTTTCCGGTCAGGCTGATGCAGTACGTTATCCACTTCCCCTCCACTCAAGAGGCAAGCATTGTAAATGATTTATGACGAAAGGGTTAACTCGAGAGGTGCGATGGGATAAAAAAAGGGCCAGCCTTTCGGCCAGCCCTTTCTAACAGGATGTCGCTTAAGCGAATCTTAGTTCAGACGCTCTTTAATACGAGCAGACTTACCAGTACGCTCACGCAGGTAGTACAGTTTAGCTTTACGTACAGCACCACGACGTTTAACAGCAATGCTGTCAACTACCGGAGAGTGAGTCTGGAAGACACGCTCAACGCCTTCGCCGTTGGAAATTTTACGAACAGTGAATGCAGAGTGCAGACCGCGGTTACGAATAGCGATAACCACGCCCTCGAATGCCTGCAGACGTTTTTTGGAACCTTCAACAACCCATACTTTCACTTCCACGGTGTCACCTGGACGGAAGGAAGGTACGTCCTGCTTCATCTGCTCTTGTTCAAGTTGCTTAATAATGTTGCTCATAATTTAATCTCTTATCCTGGGTAAACTGATATTCGGGAGCGTATTACGCATTCCCATCATGTTCATGCTGCTGGTGCGCGTGTTCAGTTTTGAACTCGGCCAGCAACTTTGCTTGCTCTTCAGTCAGAGCCAGGTTTTCCAGAAGTTCAGGTCTTCTAAGCCAGGTTCGGCCCAGCGACTGTTTCAAACGCCAGCGACGTATCTCGGCATGGTTTCCAGACAGTAACACTGCCGGAACTTCCATCCCTTCTAACACTTCAGGACGAGTATAGTGTGGACAGTCCAGCAACCCGTCGGCAAAGGAATCTTCCGTTGCCGAAGCTTCATGGCCCAGAACACCCGGAATAAACCGGGCGACGGAGTCAATCAGCGTCATTGCCGGTAACTCACCACCGCTGAGAACGTAATCGCCGATAGACCATTCTTCGTCAATCTCGGTTTGAATTACGCGCTCATCTATCCCTTCGTAGCGCCCACAGACCAGAATCAGCTTTTGATTCGTCGCCAGTTCGCTCACGCCCGCTTGATCAAGCTTGCGTCCCTGAGGTGACAGATAAATCACCTTTGCGCCTTCACCTGCCGCGGCTTTTGCTGTGTGAATGGCGTCCCGTAAGGGTTGCACCATCATTAGCATCCCCGGTCCGCCGCCGTAAGGACGATCGTCCACGGTACGGTGCCGGTCATGAGTAAAGTCACGAGGACTCCAGCTCTGGATGCTCAGCAGGCCATTCTTTACTGCCCGGCCAGTTACCCCGTAATCGGTAATCGCGCGGAACATTTCAGGAAACAGGCTAATTATGCCAATCCACATAGCGCCGTCTTTTACCGTTTATCCGGAGAATTTAAAAACCAGGATCCCAATCTACTTCAATGATTTGAGTAGTGAGATCGACTTTCTTGATAACCTGTCCATCGAGGAACGGGACCAACCGCTCCTTGATGCCAAATGCATCTTTCAGGTTTGCCTTAATGACGAGAACGTCATTTGACCCGGTTTCCATCATATCGATGACTTTCCCCAGGCTGTAGCCTTCAGTAGTGACCACCTGGCAACCCATAAGGTCTTTCCAGTAGTAGTCGCCCTCTTCCAGCTTTGGCAACTGCGACGAATCCACGACAATTTCACAATTAGTCAGCGCATTCGCGGCATCACGATCGTCAACGCCTTTCAGCTTGATGATGATGTCCTGATTGTGGTGACGCCAGCTTTCCAGCTCGACCTCTTCCCACTTACCGCCTTTCTGGATGAACCAGGGCTGGTAATCAAAAATGCTATCAGCGTCTTCAGTGGAGGAAAACACTCTGAGCCAACCACGGATACCGTAGCAAGAACCCATTTTTCCCAATACGATCGGTTCAACAGGTGCTTTACTGCTCATCATGACCACCGTGACAGATTAAGCTGCTTTGTTTGCTGCTTTGATCAGCGTAGCAACGCGATCGGAAACAGTAGCGCCCTGGCCAACCCAGTGAGCGATACGATCCAGATCCAGACGAGTTTCTTCTTCTGCGCCAGCGGCCAGTGGGTTGAAGAAACCAACGCGCTCGATGAAGCGACCGTTGCGTGCATTACGGCTGTCAGTCACAACAACCTGGTAGAACGGACGCTTTTTAGCGCCGTGACGTGCTAAACGAATAGTTACCATAACATCCTCTTGTGTGAATAAAACAACCGGGCCCCATCGAGGAACGGAGCCCGGGTGTCATATTAAAAGCCCGAAAATTTTACTCATTTTCGGGCAAAAAGCAATCTCAAAAGCGATTAACGCCCTGGAAAACCGGGAGGCATCATCCCTTTCATCCCGCGCATCATCTTCGCCATGCCGCCTTTCTTCATTTTCTTCATCATGCGCCGCATGTCGTCGAACTGTTTCAGAAGGCGGTTAACGTCCTGCACCTGCATGCCGCAACCGGCTGCGATACGGCGTTTACGGGAACCTTTGATGATGTCCGGGTTAGCGCGCTCTTTCAGCGTCATCGAATTGATGATCGCCTCCATACGCACCAGCACCTTGTCATCCATCTGCGCTTTCACGTTGTCAGGGATCTGGCCCATGCCCGGCAGTTTGCCCATCAGGCTGGCCATGCCGCCCATGTTTTTCATCTGACGCAGCTGCTCAAGGAAGTCGGTGAGATCGAAACCGTCGCCTTTTTTCAGCTTGCTGGCGAGTTTCTCAGCCTGCGCGCGGTCAACCTTGCTCTCAATATCTTCGATCAGCGACAGCACGTCGCCCATGCCGAGGATACGGGAGGCAATACGGTCCGGGTGGAACGGCTCGAGCGCTTCAGTTTTCTCGCCCACGCCGAGGAATTTGATCGGCTTGCCGGTGATGTGGCGAATCGAGAGGGCCGCACCGCCGCGGGCGTCACCGTCCACTTTGGTCAGCACGACGCCGGTTAACGGCAGCGCTTCATTAAACGCTTTCGCGGTATTCGCCGCATCCTGACCGGTCATGGCGTCGACAACAAACAGGGTCTCTACCGGGTTGATAGAGGCGTGCACCTGCTTGATCTCGTCCATCATCGCTTCGTCAACGTGCAGACGACCGGCGGTATCCACCAGCAGCACGTCGTAGAATTTCAGCTTCGCCTCTTTCAGCGCGGCGTTAACGATGTCGACAGGCTTCTGCGCCACGTCGGACGGGAAGAAATCCACGCCAACCTGCTCGGCCAGAGTTTCCAGCTGCTTGATCGCCGCCGGGCGATAGACGTCCGCAGAGACCACCAGCACTTTCTTCTTGTGCTTTTCGCGCAGGAATTTACCCAGCTTACCGACGCTGGTGGTTTTACCCGCACCCTGCAGGCCCGCCATCAGCACCACGGCCGGAGGCTGAGCGGCCAGGTTAAGCACCTGGTTCTCTTCACCCATCGCCGAAACCAGTTCATTACGAACGATTTTGACGAACTCCTGACCCGGGGTCAGGCTCTTGTTAACTTCATGACCAACCGCCTTCTCTTTTACGCGGTTGATAAAATCACGAACAACCGGCAACGCGACGTCTGCTTCCAGCAGCGCCATGCGCACTTCGCGCAGCGTTTCCTTGATGTTCTCTTCAGTAAGGCGTCCGCGGCCGCTGATGTTGCGCAGCGTGCGCGACAAACGATCGGTTAAATTATCAAACATTGTCTCTCGCCTGAGTAGAAACGTTGGGTCGCATTGAGCGACACATACACAGAATTTTGCCGGAGTATAACATGAAGGCGCCTTTGTTGTTATGCAACGGTTGGAGCAGGCGTCACGTAACGTTATACTGCTTCTCTTTCTTATTAAGACAACTGTCGATGCCTATATGCCTGTTTTCGCACTGATCGCCCTTGTTGCCTACTCTGTCAGCCTCGCGCTGATTATTCCCGGACTGCTGCAAAAAAACAGCGGCTGGCGGCGCATGGCTATTCTTTCGGCGGTGATCGCACTGATTAGCCACGCCTTTGCGCTGGAATCACGCATCATCCCCGGTGACGGCAGCGTGCAAAACCTGAGCGTCCTCAACGTCGGCTCGCTGGTCAGCCTGATGATCTGTACGGTAATGACCATCGTCGCGTCTAAAAATCGCGGCTGGCTGCTGCTGCCAATTGTCTACACCTTCGCGCTGATCAATCTGGCCCTCGCCACCTTTATGCCTAATGAGTTCATTACGCATCTGGAGGCGACGCCGGGGATGCTGGTGCATATCGGCCTGTCGCTCTTTGCCTACGCGACGCTGATTATCGCCGCGCTTTACGCCATGCAGCTCGCCTGGATTGACTACCAGCTGAAAAACAAAAAGCTGGCCTTTAACCATGAAATGCCGCCGCTGATGGTCATTGAGCGTAAGATGTTCCACATCACCCAGGTGGGGGTGGTGCTGCTGACGCTCACGCTCTGCACGGGGCTGTTTTACATGAAGAACCTGTTCAGCGTGGAGAATATCGATAAAGCGGTGCTCTCCATCATCGCGTGGTTTGTCTATATTGTCCTGTTATGGGGCCATTATCATGAAGGCTGGCGCGGTCGTCGCGTGGTCTGGTTCAACGTCGCGGGTGCGGGCATTCTCACCCTTGCCTATTTTGGCAGCCGCTTCATACAGCAATTTGCTGGCTAAGATACAAAGGAGTTCCCCCTGGAACACATCTCTACCACCACGCTGATCGTTATCCTGATCGTCATGGTGGTCATCTCCGCCTATTTCTCCGGCTCGGAAACCGGCATGATGACCTTAAACCGCTACCGGTTACGTCATCGTGCTAAACAGGGTAACCGTGCCGCACGTCGCGTTGAAAAGCTGCTCCGCAAGCCGGATCGCCTGATAAGCCTGGTGCTCATCGGCAACAACCTCGTCAACATTCTGGCCTCTGCCCTCGGCACCATCGTCGGGATGCGCCTCTACGGCAACGCCGGGGTAGCGATTGCCACCGGCGTGCTGACGTTCGTGGTGCTGGTGTTTGCCGAAGTGCTGCCGAAAACCATCGCCGCGCTTTATCCTGAGAAAGTTGCCTACCCGAGCAGCTTCCTGCTGGCGCCGCTGCTGATCCTGATGATGCCGCTGGTCTGGCTGCTGAACATGGTGACGCGCGTCCTGATGCGGATGGTGGGAATCAAAGCCGACGTCACCATCAGCAGCGCACTCAGCAAAGAGGAGCTGCGCACCATTGTGAATGAATCCCGCTCGCAGATCTCCCGGCGCAATCAGGACATGCTCCTGTCGGTGCTGGATCTGGAAAAGGTGAGCGTGAACGACATCATGGTGCCGCGTAACGAAATCGTCGGTATCGACATCAATGACGACTGGAAAGCCATCGTTCGCCAGCTGACGCACTCCCCGCACGGGCGCATTGTGCTCTATCGTGATTCACTGGATGACGCTATCAGCATGCTCCGCGTGCGCGAAGCGTACCGTCTGATGACCGAGAAAAAAGAGTTCACCAAAGAGGTGATGCTGCGCGCCGCCGACGAAATTTACTACGTGCCGGAAGGAACGCCGCTCAGCACGCAGCTGGTAAAATTCCAGCGAAACAAGAAGAAGGTCGGCCTGGTGGTCAACGAGTACGGCGATATCCAGGGGCTGGTGACGGTCGAAGATATTCTGGAAGAGATTGTCGGGGACTTTACTACCTCAATGTCGCCCTCCCTCGCGGAAGAGGTCACCCCGCAAAACGATGGCTCGGTGCTGATTGACGGCAGCGCAAACATTCGTGAACTCAACAAAGCCTTTAACTGGCATTTACCGGAAGATGAGGCTCGCACCATTAACGGGATGATTCTGGAAGCGCTGGAAGAGATACCGGCAGCGGGCACGCGGGTGCGCATTGAACAGTACGATATTGATATCCTGGACGTGCAGGACAATATGATTAAGCAGGTGAAAGTCCTGCCCGTAAAACCCCTGCGCGAAAGTATCGCGGAGTAAGGTTGTAGGCCGGGTAAGGCGAACGCCGCTACCCGGCACTACGGATTGCGAATTACGCTTTCGCTTTCGCCACGGTCACCATCGCCGCGCGAATGGTACGGCCGTTCAGGGTGTAACCTTTCTGCATTACGCCCAGTACCTTACCGGCTTCAATCTCTTCAGATTCAACCATCGCAATCGCCTGGTGAACGTTTGGATCCAGCGGAACGTCGGTATCGGCAATCACTTCCACGCCAAACTTACGCACCACGTCGAGCATGGATTTCAGCGTCAGTTCGATGCCTTCGATCATTGCCGCGTTGTCCGGATTCGCTTTGTCAGCCACTTCCAGCGCGCGATCGAGGCTATCGATCACCGGCAGCAGTTCGTTGACGAATTTCTCCAGCGCGAACTTGTGCGCCTTCTCAACGTCCTGCTCGGTACGACGACGCAGGTTTTCCATTTCCGCCTTGATGCGCAGAACACTCTCGCGTTCGCGATTCTGTGCTTCTACCAGTTGGGCTTCCAGATTCGCAATTTTTTCATCGCGCGGGTCCACCTGCTCAGCAGATGCGTCTGGCTCTACAGCCTCAACTTCATCGTGCTGTTCCGTGATAATTTCTTCAGGGGCTTGCCCCTCAGGCGTTTTCTGTTCTTTACTACTCATGAATTTCTCCGCGTTTTTCTGCATTCATCTCGCTAACTTCGCTTATTATGGGGATCAGTTTCCTGGATTCAAGGGAACAAGACAGATTGTCATCATTCATCAGGCACAAGGACCTCCAGAAAATGAATAATCATTTCAGGTGTATTGGGATCGTCGGGCATCCGCGTCACCCTACCGCACTAACGACACATGAAATGTTGTATCGCTGGTTGTGTAGCAAAGGCTATGAAGTGATGGTCGAGCAGCAGATTGCCCAGGAGCTGCAGCTGAAGAGCGTCAAAACCGGCACGCTGGCGGAAATTGGCCAACAGGCCGATCTCGCCGTGGTGGTGGGCGGCGACGGCAACATGCTAGGCGCGGCGCGCACGCTGGCGCGTTATGACATCAAGGTCATCGGCATCAACCGTGGCAATCTCGGTTTTTTAACCGATCTCGACCCGGACAATGCCCAGCAGCAGCTGGCCGACGTGCTGGAAGGTCACTATATCAGTGAAAAACGCTTTTTACTGGAGGCACAGGTGTGCCAGCAGGACTGTCAGAAGCGCATCAGCACCGCGATTAACGAGGTGGTTCTTCACCCCGGAAAAGTGGCGCACATGATCGAGTTTGAAGTCTATATCGACGAAATCTTTGCCTTCTCCCAGCGTTCCGACGGGCTGATTATCTCGACACCGACCGGCTCAACCGCCTACTCGCTGTCTGCCGGCGGCCCGATTCTGACCCCCTCTCTGGACGCCATTACCCTGGTGCCGATGTTCCCGCACACGCTCTCCGCCCGCCCGCTGGTCATCAACGGCGACAGCACGATTCGTCTGCGCTTCTCGCACCGCCGTAACGACCTGGAGATCAGCTGCGACAGCCAGATAGCGCTGCCAATTCAGGAAGGTGAAGATGTGCTTATTCGCAGGTGTGATTACCACCTGAACTTGATTCATCCGAAAGATTACAGCTATTTCAACACATTAAGCTCAAAGCTAGGCTGGTCAAAAAAATTGTTCTGATTTTGCATCCAGGACTTTACTGTATATAAAACCAGTTTATACTGTATGAAAACACAGTTATGGTTTTTCATACAGGAAAACAATTATGCTGGCACAACTGACCATCAGCAACTTTGCCATTGTTCGTGAGCTTGAGATCGATTTCCACAGCGGCATGACGGCGATCACCGGGGAAACCGGTGCAGGTAAATCCATTGCCATTGATGCCCTCGGCTTGTGCCTTGGCGGCCGCGCCGAGGGGGACATGGTGCGCATGGGCGCAAACCGTGCCGACCTGTGCGCCCGCTTCTCCCTGAAAGACACCCCTGCCGCCCAGCGCTGGCTGGAACAGAACCAGCTTGAAGATGGACGTGAGTGTTTACTTCGCCGCGTGTTCAGCAGCGACGGTCGCTCCCGCGGCTTTATCAACGGCACGGCGGTCCCGCTCTCCCAGCTTCGTGAACTCGGCCAGCTGCTTATTCAGATCCACGGTCAGCACGCGCATCAGCAACTCGTCAAACCCGAACAGCAGAAAGCGCTGCTGGATGGCTATGCGGGTGAGTACGCGCTTACTCAGCTTATGGCCGAGCACTATCGCCAGTGGCATCAGAGCTGCCGCGAGCTCGCTCAGCACCAGCAGCAAAGCCAGGAGCGTGCCGCCCGCGCGGAGCTGCTGGAATACCAGCTCAAAGAGCTGAATGAATTTAACCCGCAGGCGGGTGAGTTTGAGCAAATCGACGAAGAGTACAAACGCCTGGCGAACAGCGGGCATCTGCTCTCAACCAGTCAGAATGCGCTCAACCTTCTGGCCGATGGCGAAGACGTGAACCTGCAGAGCCAGCTGTATAACGTCCGCCAGCTGCTTACCGAACTGGTCGGCATGGACAGCAAACTTTCTGGCGTCCTGGATATGCTGGAAGAGGCAGCCATTCAGATCTCTGAAGCCGGTGATGAACTGCGCCACTACTGTGAGCGTCTGGATCTCGACCCGAACCGTCTGTTTGAGCTGGAACAGCGTATCTCCCGTCAGATCTCGCTGGCGCGCAAGCACCACGTTACGCCGGAAGAACTCCCGGGTTACTATCAGTCTCTGCTGGAAGAACAGCAGCAGCTTGACGATCAGGCTGACTCGCTGGAAACCCTCTCCCTGGCGGTGAGCCTGCACCATGAACAGGCGCTGGCCACAGCGCAAAAGCTGCATGAAATCCGTCAGCACTATGCTCAGGAGTTAAGCCAGCACATTACCGACAGCATGCACACGCTGGCGATGCCGCACGGCGTCTTCACCATTGACGTTCGCTTTGAAGAGAATCACCTGACGGCGGAAGGTGCGGATCGCATCGAATTCCGCGTCACCACCAACCCGGGGCAGCCGTTGCAGGCGATTTCCAAAGTGGCCTCCGGCGGTGAACTGTCGCGTATTGCGCTGGCGATTCAGGTGATCACCGCGCGTAAAATGGACACCCCGGCGCTGATTTTCGATGAAGTGGATGTCGGCATCAGCGGCCCGACGGCGGCAGTGGTGGGTAAACTGCTGCGCCAGCTCGGCGAATCAACGCAGGTGATGTGTGTCACCCACCTGCCGCAGGTTGCGGGCTGCGGTCATCATCACTTTATCGTCAGCAAAGAAACCGACGGTGAAATGACCGAAACGCACATGAAGCCGCTGGATAAACGTGCTCGCCTGCAGGAGCTGGCACGCCTGCTCGGCGGCAGCGAAGTCACGCGCAATACGCTTGCGAACGCGAAAGAACTGCTGGCGGCATAAACTTTTTCGGGATCTCAGGGTCATACAGAACAACAAAAACGCCGCCAGACCGGTTTCAAAGTGGGGCAAGGTCTATTATCATCGGCATATTACATATGAGCCGCGTTCTGCTCGGGCCCGAAAAGGAATCAAATCACTATGCGTTGTAAAATGCTGACCGCTGCCGCAGCGGTTCTTCTGATGTTGACCGCAGGCTGTTCCACTCTGGAGAAAGTGGTTTACCGTCCTGACATCAACCAGGGGAACTACCTTACCCCTAACGATGTGTCCAAAATCCGCGTGGGGATGACACAACAGCAGGTCGCTTATGCACTGGGAACCCCGATGATGTCCGATCCGTTTGGCACTAACACCTGGTTCTATGTATTCCGCCAGAAGCCGGGCCATGAAGATGCGACCCAGCAGACCCTGACGCTGACCTTCAGCAGCGCCGGTGTGTTGACCAACATCGACAACAAGCCTGCCCTGACCAAATAATCCGGTGTCAGAAATGCAAAAAGGTGCTCATTGAGCACCTTTTTTGTTTTGTGTTGATCCCCTCGCCGCTTTGGGGAGAGGGTAAGGGTAAGAAAGCGCTACTTGCTGGCCTTCTCCGCACGCTGACGACGCAACTCTTTCGGGTCGGCAATCAGCGGACGATAAATCTCCACCCGGTCGCCCTCTTTCAGCACATCGCCCAGCTTCACCGGACGGCTGTAAATCCCGACCTTATTCTTCGCCAGGTCGATATCGCTGCGAAGCTCTAGGATGCCGGAAGCACGGATGGCCGCCTCAACGGTCGCCCCCTCTTCCAGCGTCACGAGCTGCAGATACTGCTTCTCCGGCAGCGCGTAAACCACTTCCACAGCAATCTTATGCGACACTGTAAACCTCTTTGGCGCGGGTGGTGAACGCCTGAACCATATTCGATGCCAGCTCTTTAAAGATGCGGCCAAACGCCAGCTCAATCAGCTTATTGGTGAACTCGAAGTCCAGATGGAACTCAATGCGGCAGGCGTCAGCGCTCAGCGGCGTAAACTTCCAGCCCCCCATCAGGGTCTTAAACGGACCATCCACCAGATGCATCAAAATACTCTGATTGCTCGTCAGCGTATTACGGGTGGTGAACGTCTTGCTGATCCCCGCTTTGGAGACATCCACCGCCGCGGTCATCTGCGTCGGGCCAGACTCCAGAACGCGGCTCCCGGTGCATCCCGGAATAAACTCTGGATAAGACTGAACGTCGTTCACTAACTGATACATTTGTTCCGCGCTGTAAGGCACAAGCGCAGTACGGCTAATCTGAGGCATAGCATTTCCCATGGTCACACAACGGACAAATAATAACATTTATCACCTGTTAAAAAAACGCTAAGCCTCATCTCGTGCTAAGATAGCGCGTTAGACCTCACAGGACGCAATGAGGTGACTTTTTGAAATCAGATTACCGACGGCTTTACGACACTTATGACGAAGAAAAAAGCACATAAACCAGGCTCGGCGACCATTGCGCTCAACAAGCGTGCTCGCCACGAGTATTTCATTGAAGAAGAATTCGAAGCTGGCCTTGCGTTGCAGGGCTGGGAAGTAAAATCGCTGCGCGCTGGGAAAGCCAACATCGGCGATAGCTACGTGATCCTGAAAGATGGCGAAGCCTTCCTGTTCGGCGCAAACTTTACGCCGCTGACCGTCGCCTCTTCACACTACGTGTGTGACCCAACGCGCACGCGTAAACTGCTGCTAAACAAGCGTGAACTGGAATCCCTCTACGGACGCATCAACCGTGAAGGTTTCACCGTGGTCGCCCTGTCGCTGTACTGGAAAAACGCCTGGTGCAAAGTGAAAGTTGGCGTCGCGAAGGGTAAAAAACAGCACGACAAACGCACTGACCTGAAAGAGCGCGAATGGCAGTTGGACAAAGCGCGCATTATGAAAAACGCAGGACGTTGATTCTGCACACTTATTGTACTATTCAATAAGTTAGCGTTCCGGGCTGGTATCCAGGAAGTGAAATCTGGTATACTCAGTTCAACACTATTGGGGCTGATTCTGGATTCGACGGGATTTGCGAAACCCAAGGTGCATGCCGAGGGGCGGTTTGCCTCGTTAAAAGCCGCAAAAAAATAGTCGCAAACGACGAAAACTACGCTTTAGCAGCTTAATAACCTGCTCTGAGCCCTCTCTCCCTAGCTTCCGCTCTTAAGACGGGGATCAAAGAGAGGTCAAACCCAAAAGAGATCGCGTGGAAGCCCTGCCTGGGGTTGAAGCGTTAAAACTAATCAGGCTAGTTCGTTAGTGGCGTGTCTGTCCGCAGCTGGCGTGCGAATGTAAAGACAAACTAAGCATGTAGTACCGAGGATGTAGAAATTTCGGACGCGGGTTCAACTCCCGCCAGCTCCACCAAAATTCTCCATCGGTGATTACCAGAGTCATCCGATGAAGTCCTAAGAGCCCGCACGGCGCAAGCCCTGCGGGCTTTTTTGTACCCTCAACATGTCCCGCGAAGTCCGTAAAATTTCCCGGCGACACAGAAACATCACGCCATTAAACATTCTTCCTCTCATGCTCAATGAGCCATTCTTTGCGTGAAATCCCCCCTCCGTAACCTGTCATCGCGCCATCTTTTCCAATTATCCTGTGACAGGGAATCACAATCGCAATCCGGTTGGCACCGTTAGCTGCAGCGACGGCGCGCACAGCATTGGGCTTATTAAGCCTTAGTGAAATGGCCTGATAGTGTGAGGTGTGTCCATAGGGAACAGCACGCAACGCATGCCAGACGGATTGTTGAAAATCACTGCCCGGAGCATCTAAAGCCAGATCAAACTGTCGGCGCGTTCCGGCAAAATACTCGCCGATCTCTTTTACTGTCTGCCGGGTATGGCTGTTTTCGCCGGTGACGATTCTGGCGTTAAATAAACGCTGAATATCGCGGAATTCTGTTTCCAACATCCGGCGATCGGTAAACTCCAGCAGACAGACTCCCCGCTCTGTCGCGCAGACAAACATCGGTCCAAGCGTCGTGGTAAACCGGTGAATGACTATCACCTGGGTTGCCTGAGTCGGCGCTGCGCCAGTCAGCCGCTTGTAGGTATAACCAAAGCCGCTAAGCGATTCATAGCCATTGTCCAGCGCAACATCAGTCGCCGCTCGTCCACTTTTTAGCTCCTGCAGGGCAACGTTCACCCGCTGCATTCGCTGGAAAGCCTGAAAAGTGATGCCGTGATGTTGCAGGAACCAGCGCCTTACCCGCTCCGGGCTGATGCCATGCTGACGAAGCTCCGCGTCTGCTACACGGGATTTGATATCGCGCCTGACAAGCGCAAGCGCCTGCTCAACGAATAATGGCGCGCTGTGCGCATTTTCCGCAGGTCTGCAGACCTTACAGGGACGAAAGCCGTCCGCCAGGGCAGATTTGGCATCTTTATAAAATTCGACATTTTCGCGCTTGGGCTTTCGCGCCCGGCATACCGAAATGCAGAATACGCCAGTGGTTTTGACGCCAACAAAAAACACGCCAGTGTAGTCTGAAGCACGTTCAAGTAATGCCTGATACCAGATATCACACAGATTTTTATCGGTTATTTTCATCACCAAAAAGTCCTTCAAACGTCTGACGAGATCGGATCGCATGCATGACATCAATCAGCGTTGACTGCATCGCTGAATGAACAAAATTGCCCATTGAAATGCGGCTTACCCCTGCCCGTTTCAGCCTGTCGAATGACGGAAGATCGGGCATACACATGACATTCAAAGGCAATCCCGTTGCCTCTGCAATGAGGCTGATGTCTTTCTCTGAAGTCAGGCAGGGAACAAAAAGGCCGTCAGCACCTGCAGCTTTGTAGCGTTGACCCCGTAATATCGTCTCCTGCAACGCGTCTTCATGCCCGAGCAGGTAAGTGTCAGTCCGGATGTTCAGAAACAGGCTGTAATTTTCGCTTCTCAGCGTATCGCATACTGTTCTCAGGTTACGGGAAAAATCAGAGGCATCGTCAAGCTGACGAACCCCGTTTATGACTCGGCTGTCTTCGAGGTTAACGCCTGAGACGCCTGTCTGAGCAAGGCGCCGCAGATTGTCTGCTATCTCTTCGGCTGAATCACCATACCCTGCTTCCATGTCAACGCTCAATGGCAGGCTGCTGGCAGCCCGGATCCGGGTGACCATATAAAATAACTCATCAAACGGCACTCGCTGCCCGTCGTCATATCCCAGTGTGGACGCTATAGCTGCACTGGACGTTCCCAGAACCTGGTAGCCTGCTTTTTGCGCAGCGACAGCACTGGCGGCATCCCAGACGTTGGCGATAAGAAGAGGCTCATGCTGATAGTGGCGTTCTGCAAAGTTCATATTCATATCCTCTCGATAGATTGAAAATGAATCTAAGCACTCAGGAAGAACCTCACAACCGAAATTCAGACGACCATTTTTTAGCAAACGTCGTCTGAACATGAGGGCGGAACAGACCAAAACCTTTCAGGCCCGGGCTCCGGCTTTCAGCATGGCTAAGCAGACGAGGCTCTCCCACATGTTCCCCGGTGAAAGCATGGAGCAGGTGACCCAGTGTTCCGTCGAACACAATACGCTGAGCCATAATTTCGTCATAGTAGAGAGGGTCTACCACAACGACAAAATCAAGATCGGAGTATTGATCGAACCCGCCATGAACAAGCGAGCCGCCAGCGAGAAGGGAGTGAATCTGCGATCATTCCACCACAATCACTACGTCCAGCCCTGAAAGAGCTCATTCATGTTCTCGCTTGAGAAGCTACCCTCTCCCTTTGACCAACATCAACGACACCGCCCCTCCCCCTATGGAGAATAAAAAAACACCCCCACCCAGCGCTACGGAATAGCCGCTCACCCCGGAAGGAGCCCCACCATGTACAGACCCATAACCGTCATAATATTCATTCTCCTGACCCTCGCCGCCCTCGCGGAAATAGGCGTTTTATCCTTTGGATAATCCTCAGGCGAAATACCCCTCATCGGGGCATGTTGATCTCATTACAGTTTTTTCCTAAAGCCATCCCGTTTCGCCTGTGCCATGCTGAATCACGCTCATAACCGATAACGTTAAATGAGGATATTATGAAAAAAACAATTATCGCATTATCTGCCGTTCTGCTGGCTTCCCCAGTATTTGCTGCGACCACACATGCAACTGACGATACCGTCGCGGCGGCGAACGCAAACGCCAACGAGGCGAAGCAAAAACTGCACGAAGAGCAGAACAAAGGTGAAGAGCTGAAGCTGAAACAGAAGCATGCTGCGGAAGGTAAAAGCGAAAGCTTTGGCAGCAAGGTCAGCGAAGATTCCCAGAAAGCCTGGCATAAAACCAAAGAAGGCACCGAGAAAGGGTGGGATGCCACCAAAGAAGGCGCTGAGAAAGGCTGGAACAAAACCAAAGAAGGTGCCAGCGAGCTGGAAAAGAAAGTCACTGAGTAAATATTTATGCTCGCAAAAAGGTCGCGCTTGCGGCCTTTTTTATTTCTTCGAATATAATTAGCACCTCGGGCGTTTACGCAGTGCGCATTTATCGGAGAAACCACTATGTATCGCCTTTTGGCCTTTCTGGCCGTTCTGCTTTTATGCCCTTCTCTGCACGCCGCCCCGAAAAGCTACATTATCGACACCGATAACACCGCCATTCGGCTGTCGTGGCATGCCTTCGGCGGCATCCTCTCCTGGGCGACATTCAGCGGCGTGACGGGAGCCGTAACGCTCAACCCGGAAAACGACGTCGACGATCATATTCACGTCACCATTCCCGTAGCGACTCTCGTAGCCTCAAACAAGCTGCTCACCTGGCAGCTCAAAAGCGACATGTTTTTTGAATCCGAGCGTTACCCGACTATCGAGTTCATCAGCTCTCGCGTGGTCGCCCAGGGCGACGGTCGGTTCAGGGTGTTCGGCACGCTGACCGTGCGAAACATTGCCCGTCCGGTGATCCTGGAGGCCATCGTGAAAAACCCGCATGCGCAAGCCCTCACGCTGGATGCCACCACGGCGATCTCGCGCGCGTCCTACGGAATGGATAAGTTTGCCCTGGTCGTGGACGATCGAATTGCCATTGCCATTGCGATTCAGACGAATAAAGTGCCGTCATCCTGAGATCAGGCGCTGTAGCTGCTCCGCGTTTCCCCGCAGATGTGACGGCGGGTTGCGGCCAATCAGGACAAACTGGTAGCCCGCATCCTGCCACCACGCCAGGTTCATGCTGTGCCGCTTCTCCTGGCGGAGCGAGGCCGTCGCCTTTTCATCAACAGGAGAGATACAAAGCGCCATCGGGCCGTAGTCGGCGTTGATCCAGGCAATCTGCGCGATCGAGGTGGTTTCATAGCGCAGCATTCGCACCATTTTCAGCTCTGCCCCCTGAAGGACAAGCTGCGACAGGTTTAGCATCATGCCGATGTCCTGCGCGGCCCGTTTCAGCCCGCGCTGCAGAACCGGCGTTGCGCTGTCCATATCCAGCAGCGTCTCGACGCTGTACAGGGACATATATTGCGCTTCAAGGTCGCGGATATGGGCATTCTCATCCGCAGGCGCAGCTGCGGGACGCAGCAGGTAGCCCAGACCGGAGCCAACCATCAAAAAGCTGACCGATGCGGCAATCAGCGCCCGCCTGCTGACGCCGACCGGCGAAGAGGATTGTGGATCGGGAAGAGCTGCCAGACGCGCCTGCATTGTCTCAAGAGGCGCGTCATCCAGCAGGGAGGCAAACGCCCCGGCGTAATCCTGGCTGCTTTTCATCAGTTCGTCGGTTCGCCCGGCGAGGCGTTCGTCATTTTTCAGTTGTTCTTCAAACTGCTGCGCGTCGGCGCGGCACATCTCGCCATCTATCCAGGCCACGATAGCGTCGTCGTTATAGGGCGGTACAAAACGGTGCGCGTTCAAGAGCGTTTCTCCTTTACCGGAGGCAGTGCGTCAGCGGATCTGGCAAGCCGAGCCCGTGCCGTCGCCAGCCGGCTCATCACGGTTCCGATCGGCACCGCCAGAGTGTCTGCCGCCTCCTGGTAGGTAAAGCCTTCGACATAAACCAAAAATACCGCGTTGCGCTGGGCTTCAGGCAGCGCGTTGACGCGCTGCATCACCTTAAGGTAATGCAGGCGTGTCTCATCCTGTTCACGGGTGTCCGGTGCCATAAGCTCGTCGCTGGCCACAAATCCCTGCCCCTGACGCACGTGTCGTGCCCGAAGTTCAGAGATCCAGATGGAGTGAAGGATCGCGAACAGCCACCTGTCTATGCGTGTGCCCGGCGTATACTGGCTGCTTCTTTCAAGCGCACGCACGCAGGTGGACTGAACCAGCTCTTCGGCGATATCCCTGTTTCGCGACAGCACCAGCCCATACCGCCAGAGACGCGGCAGGTGTGCGGCTAACTGTTGACGAACCTCACGGGTAGCGATGTGTTTTCCCTCCACGAGAAAATCAGGATTCCGGATGTCCGTTGATAGCGGCCTGCAGGTCGCGATACTCCTCACAGGACTGGCCACAAATACCGGCAATCACCTTCAGCTGTTCTTTCGCGAGGTCCGGGCGTCCTTTTACCATCCACGCTTCACCGAGATATTCCCGGGCTTTGGCATAATCCGGGGCGATAGCCAGCGCGCGCTGGTAGTAACCAATCCCTTCGTCCGTGCGGCCCAGTTTGCGCGTGGCGAACCCGCGGTAGTTCCACGCTTCAGCCGTATTGCCATTTTTCAGCGAATCAAGCAGGTTCAGCGCCACCTGGTATTCTCCTTTCTTCGCAAGATGGTACGCATAGTTGGTTTTGTCCTGATCGCTGAGGCTGCTGCTCTTGTCCGGCACGCATTTCTGTGTGGCGCTGTCATATGCCTGTCCGGAAGGACAATCGGGCGTTTTGCTCTCGGTACTATTATTGCCCATGGCCAGCGCCAGTGGGGACAGCAGGGAAAAAATCAGCACCGGGATCAAACGAAACGAGGTCGTGTTCATACAAAGCTCCAGGGTAAGAAGGAAGTGACGTCAGTTAACGCCCGACTGACGATTTTTATTCATTCTCCCCGTATTTTTTTGTTGTCGCAAAATCATGCCGACATCGTAGCCGCAATGGAAATAAATCAGGTTATTTTACCCTTTCCTTAACGCTATTCATTTCGCGTGATAGCAGAACTTTAACCCCTCACAAGAATATATTTCATTGTACTAGTGATATAATATATTTTATATCAAAAATGTTATCCTAACTTAAATGCATATTAAGCACGCTTAAAAAACAACGTTGATCATTATATTGAAATTGTCCCCTACCAATTATCATACTGCGTTAATGATATTTATAATCAGCATCAAAAGGAAAAAACAAAATCATATAAAACAATATGTTATGCAATTTAAATTATTAACGCCCCCCATGTATTAATGCCCTCTTCATTGTTTTGGCACTTATTTAAGAAAGCTTAAGTTGCACAACTATCGTTTTCTGTCTATATCATTTTTATATTCCGAAAAATAATTCCTCTATTAAATACAGGGTTTTATAAGACGCAAAACACCCATAAAAACTGTTCTCTTTTATAAGTCATTAGATTCGCTCTGATGTTGCCACTCTGAATTCTGGCGGGCATCGTGCGCGCAAAAAACGACGGTGAGTGCTGCGTTATAACAGCGACTGCGCCGGGGGCGCCCTTTACCTTCTGCAGAGATGGCTCGTCTTGCTCGCCGTTCATGACACATCTGCTGGAGTAATACCTAAATGAGCCAAATCTCTGTTATTTCGAAACTTACTGGCGTGGAAACGACCACGGAAGGCACCCAGGTTACGCTGAGCCATTCCTCTGTCGTTGAGCTTCATGTCGAGCGAGCGAGCGTCTCTCACTTCGCGCGAAATGGTAACGATCTGCTGGTTACGCTCCACTCCGGCGAGGTGATCACCCTTAAAAATTTCTACGTCGCGGACGCGCAGGGCGTGAGCCAGCTGGTGCTACAGGACAGCCAGGGCGCTTTATGGTGGATTGAAGATCCAACCGGAGCCGCCACGTACGAATCCATCGCGTCCACGGACGTGCTGCTTGCAGCCTCAGGGAGCGACACCGGTGGTGCCGCCATCTGGCCATGGGCCCTGGGCGGGATTGCCGCTGCGGGCGGCATTGCGGCGGCGGCAAGCACTGGCGGTGGTGGTGGTGATAATGGCAGCAGTAACAATTCGGCCGATCCGGATACGACAGCGCCGAACGCGCCTTCCGGCCTTAAGTTTTCTTCAGATGGCAAAACGGTCACCGGTACCGCAGAACCCGGCAGTACCATCACGCTGAAAGACGCGAACGGTAACGTCATTGGCACAGGAAAAACGGGCAGCGATGGCAATTTTACCGTCTCTCTCGACACGCCGTTGACCAACGGCGAGCAGGTGACCGCCACCGCGACGGATAACGCCGGGAATACCAGCCCGGGCACGAATCTTACCGCCCCGGACACCACTGCGCCCGATGCGCCAGCCATCACCAGCGTAACTGACGATACGGCTCCACAGACGGGGGCAGTCAGCAACGGCGGCAGCACCAACGATCAGCGTCCGCAGCTTACCGGCACCGGTGAAGCGGGTTCGACCGTGACGATTTATGACGGCGGGATCGCCATTGGTACGGCGGTCGTCGCCAGCAACGGCACCTGGACCTTTACCCCTTCAGTTGATCTGAGCGAAAGCACTCACCAGATTACCGTGCGGGCAACCGATGCTGCCGGCAACACCGGGCCTGCCTCGCCGGTGTTTACCCTGACGGTGGATCTTACTCCGCCGGACGCCCCGACCGCGATTGTGCTGACCGACGATACGGGCGTTATCAAGGGAACCATCACGTCGGGCGCGCCTACCGATGCTTCACTGCCGATCCTGGCGGGAACGGGCGAGCCCGGCGGAACCATCACTATTTACGATAACGGCGTGGTGGTTGGCACAACGACGGTACTGCCCAACGGCACCTGGAGCGTAACGCCGAACGGTCCGCTTCCGGACGGGACGCACTCCATAACCGTCACTGAAACCGATGCCGCCGGAAACCTGAGCGCGACCTCAGAGCCTGTCATCTTCACCGTGGACACCACGCCGCCGTTAGCCCCTGGAAACCTCGTGGTTTCAAATGATGGCGGCACCATCAGCGGTACAGCAGAGCCGGGCAGCACGGTGACCATCCGTGAAGGCGGCGCACTCGTTGGCACTCCAGTTGTTGCCGATAGTCAGGGTAACTTCAGCCTGACGCTGACCCCGCCGAAGCTCAACGGCGAAATCCTGACCGCTGACGCCACCGACACGGCTGGCAACACGAGTCCTACCACCTCCGCGGCGGCACCGGATATTACTCCACCGCAGACGCCAGTTATCGTGTCGGTTGTTGATGACGTACAGGCCTCCACCGGCCCCGTGGGCCCGAACGGGATCACCAACGACCGGGCGCCGACCGTGAACGGGACGGGCGAAGCGGGCTCGACCATCACGATTTATAACGGCAGCGATGTCCTCGGTACGGTGGTTGTTCCCTCTTCCGGCCTGTGGAGCTTTACGCCGCCCGCACCGCTAACCGATGGCACGTACGTGCTGACGGCGAAGGCGACGGACCCCGCCGGTAACCCGAGCGGGTTATCAGACTCCTGGACAATTGACGTCGACGGGACGGCACCTGGCGCCCCGGTGATTTCACAAGTCGTGGACGATGTCCCCGGGCGCACCGGCGCGATCGACCTGAATGGGACCACTAACGACACCACCCCGACGCTCAGCGGTACCGCCGAAGCAAACGCGACTGTCACCGTGCGCGTGGACGGTGTTGCTGTTGGTACGACCGTCGCCAATGGCCTTGGCGTATGGATCTTTACCCCTTCCACCCCGATCGGTGAAGGCCCCCATGATCTTACCGCCGTCTCGACCGATGCGGCAGGCAACACTAGCGGCGTCTCCAACACCTGGACTCTGACGGTTGACAGCGTGGCGCCTGCTGCCCCAATCATCACCCAGGTGGTGGATGATGTGCCGGAACGCCTCGGCGCGCTCAACCCTAACGACAGCACTAACGACACCACGCCGACGCTCAACGGCACGGCTGAACCCGGCTCAACCGTCACCATCCGCCTCGATGGCACCGATCTTGTCACGGTTCCGGTCGACAACAATGGCGCGTGGACCTATACCCTCACGACGCCTCTTGTCAGCGGGCCTCATACCTTTACCGTTGTCGCCACCGATACGGCGGGTAACACCAGCCAGCCGTCAGGCGGCTTCACCCTGACCGTCGATACCACGCCACCAGTGGCGGCAACCATCGGCACCGTGACCGATGACGTCGGCGGCGTTCAGGGTCCGCTCAGCAGCGGCGATACCACGGATGACACCAAACCGCAGCTGCAGGGCACCGCTCCGGCCGATGCGACGATCACCATTTATGACGGCACCACCCTGCTCGGCACCGCCACCCTCGACGGCAACGGCGGCTGGAGCTTTACGCCCGTTACCCCGCTCACCGACGGCCCGCATTCGCTGACGGTTCACGCCACCGATGCCGCGGGCAATACCACCATCTCCAGCCCGTTTGTGTTGACGGTAGATACCGTCGCGCCTGTCACGCCGGACGTGCCGGCCATCACCGTCAATCCTGACGGAACAGAAACAACGCTGAACCCGGGCGAAACCACCCGCGACACCACGCCAACCCTGAGCGGTACCGGCACGGCCGGCGATACCGTGACGATCTACAACAACGGCGTCAAAATCGGCGATGCTGTCGTGGACAATACCGGCAGCTGGTCGTGGACACCATCAACCCCGCTGCCCGGCGGTACCTATGACATCACCCTGACCGTCACCAACGTGGACGGCACGGGCAACGAAAGCGCTCCGTCGCAGCCGGTTACCATCACCATTGATACCGAGGCGCCGGCTACGCCTGCGGCACCGACCGTCACCGACAGCGTCACCCAGATCACCGGCCCCGTACCCGATGGCGGAACCACCAACGATCCGCGCCCGGTCCTGAGCGGCACCGGGACGCCGAACGATATCATCAACATCACTGACACCGTCAACGGCATATCGACCGTCGTGGGCACCGTCACGGTAGACAGCAGCGGCAACTGGAGCTGGCGTCCTGGCAGCGACATTGCCGAGGGCAGCCACGCCTTTACCGCCACCGCCACCGATGAAGCGGGCAACGTTTCTGACGCTTCTCCTGCGATTACGATCGTCGTGGATACCCTGGCACCGGCTACGCCAGCGATCAGCGCCGTGGGCGGTGAACCGAACGGAGGCTACATTACGGATACCACGCCGACAGTGGGAGGAACCGGCGTTAACGGTGAGACGGTGATCGTCTACAACAATGGCGTCGAGCTGGGTCGTGTCGTGGTGGCTAATGGAGAATGGAGCCTGACGCTCCCCACGCAAACGGACGGCCCGCTCAACATTACCGTAGCGGGAGTGGACGCAGCGGGTAACCTCAGCGCGCCGAGTTCAGTCTTTACCGTCACGCTCGATACCGTTGCGCCTGAGATCCCCGTCATTAGTGCCGTAGCCGACAGCCAGCTGTCCAGTAACGTGCTCTACACGAAGGACGGCACGCCAACTCTTACCGGGACCGGTGAACCCGGCACCACCGTTATCGTTTCCGTAGACGGCACACCGTCTACAGTGCTTGTGACGGTCCAGCCGGGCGGCACCTGGAGCTGGACCGCCGACACGACGTTGCCGGATGGTCCTCATACGTTCACCGTCTCTTCCAGCGATCCAGCAGGTAATTCCTCCGGTGATTCAGTACCGCTGAGCGTGACGGTGGATACTGCCGCACCTGCCGACCCGGTCAACATGGCTCTGGCTCAGGAAGGAACGCCGCTGACCGGTACAGGTGAAATAGGAAGTACTATTACCGTGAAAGATAGCGGTGGCACGGTCATTGGTACCGGCGTTATCGGTAGCGACGGCAGCTTCTCGATTGCGCTGAGTCCGGCGCAGCTGGATCCGACCACGCTGACCGTGAACGCTACGGACGCCGCAGGGAATGCCAGCGCGGGCGTGCCTTTTGTCGTCACCGACTCGTCGCTTGAGCTGCCGCAGGTGCCCGTCATCACGGCGATCGTCGATGACGCGGATCCGATAACTGGCGATGTGAAAGGCAAAACGACCAACGACACCACGCCAACGCTTACCGGCACGGCCGAAGCGGGCAGCCTGATTACCATCTATCAGGACGGTAGCACGACGCCATTGACGACGGTGACCGCCGACGGCAGCGGCAACTGGAGCTATACGCCGGCGGCGCTTGGCGAGGGGCTGCACACCTTTGAAGTGACTGCGACCCTCAACGGCCAGACCAGCGGCCGCTCTCCGGCGGCCAGCGTCACCGTCGACCTCACCGCCCCGGGCACGCCAACTATCGGCGCGGTGATTGACGACGTCGGTCCGGGCACCGGCCCGCTGACCAGCGGCCAGACCACCAACGACAACCAGCCGACCCTCACCGGCACCGGCGCGGTGGGCGATACCATCTCCATCTACAACAACGGGACGCTGCTGGGCAGCGTGCTGGTAGGCAACACCGGCACCTGGAGCTACACCACGCCCACCCTGGCAGAGGGCAACCATGTCCTGACCATCCGCGCGACCGATCCTGCGGGGAATCAGAGCGGCCCTTCGGCGGGCTTCACCGTCGTGGTGGACTCCGTTTCCGCCACGCCGGTCATCACCAACGTCACGGATAATGTCGGCAACGCCGCCACCACGGTGGTCAGCGGCAGCGAAACGAACGACGCCACGCCAACCCTTTCGGGGACAGCGGACGCAAACAGCGTGGTGACCATTTTCGACGGCGGCACCCAGATTGCCGTGGTAACGGCTGACGGCACCGGCGCATGGACGTTTACCCCTGACACCGCGCTCGGCGAAGGCTCGCACAGCTTCACCGTCCGGGCGACCGACCCGCTGGGCAACGTCAGCGCGGTCTCTGCTCCCTGGAGCGTGGTGGTTGATCTGACCGCTCCGACGGTTCCGACGCTGGATAATGTGAACGACGACGTCCCTGGCGGCGTCCAGGGTAACCTCACCAGCGGCCAGGTAACCAACGACAGCACCCCAACCATCAGCGGCACCGGGCTGGCGGGCAGCACTATCCACATCATGAATAACGGCACGCAGATTGGTACAACGACCGTTGACGGAAGCGGGAACTGGTCCTTTACGCCGACCGCGCCGCTGAGCGACGGCAGCTACTCCCTGCGCGCGTATGCAACGGATACCGCAGGCAACGCCTCGGCGAACTCATCGGTCTTCGCTTTTACCATTGATACCGCAGCCCCCGGCGTACCGGTGGTGACCAGCGTGATTGACGATGTCGGTCCGGTCACCGGGACGCTCACGTCGGGTAACAGCACCAACGACGCGCGTCCAACCTTCAACGGTACGGGCGAAGTAGGTTCTACCGTGCACGTGATCGTTGATGGCAACGAAATTGGCACAGCGGTGGTCAATGCCCAGGGCAGCTGGACCTTTACCCCGGGTACCGATCTGGGCGAAGGGCCACACGCCATCACCTTCAACGCCACCGATGCGGCGGGCAATACCGGCGGCACAACGACGCCGTTTACCCTGACGGTGGATACGGGCGTGCCGTCGGCGCCGATCATTTCGACCGCGGGTGACAACGTGGGCAGCATTCAAACCCCGCTCTCTTCGGGGCAGAGCACCGACGACACCACGCCGACGCTGAACGGCACCGCGACCGCCAACGCCACGGTCACCGTTTATGAGAACGGGCAGCCGGTCGGCACCGTTCAGGCGGACGGTACAGGAGCATGGAGCTTTACGCCATCAGCACCGCTGGGCAACGGCAGCCATACCTGGACCGCCACGGTCACCGATGCAGCGGGCAACGTCAGCCCGACCTCGCCGGGCTTTACCCTGATTGTTGATACCGCGGCACCAAACGCGCCGGTTATCAGCCAGGCGGTAGACGACGTGGGCAGCATCACCGGCCCGCTAACGTCCGGGCAAACAACCGACGATACCGTTCCGCGCCTTGTCGGGACCAGCGAACCGTTTGCCACCGTGAAAATCTATGAGGGAACTACGCTTGTCGGAACAGGCACTGCGGATAGCAACGGGAGCTGGAGTATCTTGCTCAACACCACGCTGACAGCGGGCGCGCACAGCTTCACCGCGCAGGCGACGGATGCGGCGGGCAATACCAGCCTGTCGTCCACCAGCTTCAGCCTCACCGTTGACACCACGCCGCCTGCGCTGCCGGTGCTGACCAGCATTCTGGATGACGTGGGCAATGCGGCGACGCCGGTTGCAAACGGCGGGTTCACCAACGACGCGCAGCCAACCCTCAGCGGCACGGCGGAAGCCGGGTCGACGGTGAAAATCTTTGATAACGGCGTACAGATCGGCAGCGTGACGGCGACCGGCGGCGCGTGGAGCTTTACGCCATCTCCGGCGCTGAGCAACGGCGCGCACACGTTGACCTTCACCGCCACCGATGCGGTGGGCAACGCCAGCGCCCCCACCGCCGGATATGTCATTAACGTCGATACCCTCGCGCCGGGCGCGCCGGTTATCAGTTCGGTGATTGATGATGTCGGCAGCGTTATCGGTCCGGTGACCGGTACGAATCCGACCAACGATACGCGCCCAACGCTAAGCGGGACAGCCGAAGCGAATGCCACGGTCAGGATCTACGATGGTATTACGCTGGTCGGCACGGTGACCGCCGATGGCAACGGCAACTGGACCCTGCCGCAAACCACCACGCTGACGCAGGGCACGCATAACTTCACCGCCACGGCCACCGATGAGGCAGGCAACACCAGCACGGCGTCAGGCGTGACGACGATTATCGTCGATACGACCGCCCCAACGGCGCCGACCGGGACCCTCAACGCCGACGGTAGCGTCCTGACCGGGAGCGCGGAGGCGGGAAGTACCGTCACAATCCGCCTTGCGGACGGCTCGACGGTGACCGCCATTGCGGGCAACAACGGCACCTACAGCTACACCTTCATTAACAAACAGATCGAAGGCCAGACGCTGCAGATCACCGCTACCGACGCCGCGGGCAACACCTCCCTGCCGGGCTCCGTCCTTGCGCCGGTGTTGCCGCTCTCCGCCAGCAATAACGTTGAAGAGCTAAACCTCAGCACCACGGCGACCGTGACCAACAGCCAGTACAGCGACTACGGCTTCCTGCTGGTCGGCGCCGTGGGCAACGTCCTGACGCTGCTGGGCAATGACACCGCGCAGGTGAACTTTACGGTGGGCAACGGCGGCAGCGCGGATATCGTGGTGAATGCTAACGCTACGGGGGCGGTGCTCTCTCTGCTCAACACTCTTGAGCTGGTAGTTCAGCACTACGTCAACGGCGTCTGGACTACCGTGGTGGATACCGGCCAACCGCAGTTTGCCGATCTCCTGACCCTCGGCGCTACCGGCGTCTCGCTGAACCTGACCGGGCTGGCCGACGGTAACTACCGCGTGCTTAGCTATAACACCAACCTGCTGGCAACCGGCTCCTACACCAGCCTCGACGTGGCGGTGAAAGAGACCGGTCCGGGTACGGTTACCGGCGATACCAGTCTCAACGGCAACGTGATCCTCGATACGGATCCGACCGCCGGCAGCGACAACGCGCCGGCCGGAACCACTATCTCCACGGTGACTAACGCGCAGGGCGTTACCACCAGCGTGAACGCCGACGGCACGGTGATCCAGGGCAAATACGGTACGCTGACCATCAACCGCGACGGCAGCTATACCTATAACCTGACCGACACCAGCGCCGCGGTCGTTGGCCGGACGGAGAGCTTCACCTACACCATCACCCATAACGGCGTCAGCGCGTCGGCGAACCTGGTGCTGTCTCTGGGTGCCGGTACGGTAATCAACGGCATTGTGGCAGTGGACGACACGGCCTCGCTGACCTTTGACACCACCGTGAGTGAGGTGAATAACGGCGCCTCGTCTCAGAACGGTTTTACCCTGGTGGGCATTAATCTCGGCAGCACGCTGGGGCTTAACCTGCTGGACGACATGACCAACCCGATCATCTACAACGTGGAGGAAGGGACGACCCGCACCATGACCATCCAGGCCTCCGTGGGCGGCGTGGCGCTGGCGTCGGTGTTCGACCTGTACGTCTATAAGTTCAACAATGCGACCCAGACCTTCGAGCAGGTTCGCGTCGAGTCGGGCTGGCTGCGCGCCCCGCTGCTGGGGGGTACGTCACCGCAGCTGACGCTGAACCTGCCTGCCGGGGAGTATCTGTTCCTGCTGAATACCGCATCCGGGATCGCCGTACTGACGGCCTACACGCTTAACGTCCTGCAGGACCATGTCTACAGCGTGGCGAGCATCAGCGAAACCACCACGGGCGACGTGCTGGCGAATGATCCGGTTCCAGCGGGCACGCTGGTTACCGAAGTGAACGGCGTGGCGGTCAACAGCAGTGGAACCACCACCATTCAGGGAGAATACGGCACGCTGACCATCAATTCGTCCGGTCAGTACACCTATACCCTGAGAAGCGGCGTGGGGGCGGACCATATCAGCACGCCGGATACCTTCGTCTACACCGTTACCGCGCCTGACGGCTCGAAGGATACGGCATCGCTCAACATCACCCCAACCGCGCAGGCGATGAATGCGGTGAACGATGTCAGCGCCACGATGGACCTTACCTCGGTACATCACACGTCGGTCTACTCGGATACGACCGTGGGCACCGCCAGCTGGACGACGGCCCTGCTCTCGTCAACCCAGGGCAGCGGCAGCGGAACCTTCGTGGTCGACGCGAACACCGCGCTGCACAACGCGTCGCTGCACTTTAGCGTGGCATCGCTGCTGTCGCTGACCGGGTTGACGGTGAACTGGTCTATCAGCGACGGCTCGGGCGTGATCCGCAGCGGCTCCTTCAGCGGGGCCTCGCTGCTGGGCGGCAGTATCGACGTCGCGCTGACCGGGCTGGATCTCAACGCCGGGACCTATACGCTGAACTTTACCGGTAGCGTCCCGGGGCTGAGCGTCGGAAACATCACCATTACCCCAAGCGTGAACGGCACCACCTACTCGCTGAGTAATTTCGACGTCACCGGCAGCCACACCGTCAACGGCAATATCTTTGACGGCACCGACTCCGGCGGCGTGCTGGATCAGCTCCACTCGGTGGATACCCGTCTGAGCGTGACCGGCTACAACGGCGTGACCACCACGCTGGACCCGTATACCGGCAGCGCAACGGTGAACATTGTCGGCCACTACGGCACGCTGGCGATCGGCGCTGACGGCCATTACACCTATACCCTCAACAGCGGGGTATCGCTCTCAACCATGACTTCGAAGGAGACCTTCAACTACACCCTGACCGATTCTGCCGGAAGAACGGACAGCGCCACGTTGACCATCAATATGGCGCCGCAGTTCATCAGCTCTGAGCATAACGACGCCATCACCGGTACGGCCTACGGCGATACGCTGATTTACCAGGTGCTGAACAGCACGGTGGGCAACGGTACGGGGGGTAACACCAGCAGTGCCGCGGGCGATCACTGGACCGGCTTCTCGCTGGCACAGGGCGACAAGATCGACATCGGCGATCTGCTGGTGGGCTGGAACGGTAGCGCCGCGACGCTCGGGAATTATCTCCATGTCACTAATAGTAATGGCAATACCGTGATCTCCATCGACCGTGATGGTGCAGGGGGCACCTACACTAATACCACGCTCGTTACGCTTGATGGCGTTCAGACCACCTACGACGAGCTTGTTAACCAGCAACACATCATTACCTGATACCACCTGCAAGAGATGACCCGGGCGCGCAGCGCCCGGGCATAAATAATAAAGCCGTATTTTTTTATAGGGACATGACATGGGAATGAAGATGCCTTACTGGTGGCTCTCGTGCTGCCTGATATCTGTGCCCGCTTTCTGCGCAAATCCGGCGGCCACCATCAATACCGGACAGCTTCGCGAAACGCAGGAACTCCCCTCGCTCAACGGCCGCGTCGCACCTGCGGCTGGCAAAGCCGCACCCGGTTCATTGCAGCTTGGCGATGCCGTTAACCGCGCCGTCACCTGGCACCCGGCCATCAGCGAAGCCGTGGGGAAACTCTACCAGCAGAGCGAAGAGGTAGACGTCGCTAAGTCAAAATACTATCCGCAGATTAATGCCGGCGTGGACAACGGTTATTCCCACGACGGCGACCAGAACGGCTTTACGCCGTCGCTGGTGCTTTCTCTCTCACAGATGCTCTACGACTTTGGCAAAGTGGCAAGCCAGGTACGCGCCGAGAGCGCCGGCGTTGCCCAGCAGCAGGCCAACGTGCTGGTGAGTATCGACACTATCGCCCACGATACCGCCGTCGCCATGGTGCAGGTGCAAACCTGGCAGCAGATGGTTGAGACCGCTAAAGAGCAGCTCGACGCCCTCTCCTCTATCGGCACGCTGACCCGCCAGCGTAACGACGAAGGGGCTACATCGCTCTCTGACGTGGTGCAGACCGATGCCCGAATCGAAGGCGCGCGAGCCCAGCTGAAGCAGTACCAGGCCAGCCTGGACAGCGCCCGCGCCACGCTGATGAGCTTTCTCGGCTGGAACAGCCTGAACGCGATAAGCAATGACTTTCCGCAAAAGCTGGGCCGGAGCTGCGACATCGCCGAGCCGGACGACCGTCTGGTTCCCGCCGTTCTCGCCGCCTGGGCGCAGGCTAACGTCGCCCAGGCTAACCTGGACTATGCCGACGCGCAGATGACGCCAACCGTCTCGCTGGAGCCGGAGGTGCGCCACTACATGAACGATCGCTACGCGGGCAGCGACACGCGGGATCGCACCCAGTATTCCGCATGGGTGAAAGTTCAGATGCCGCTTTATCAGGGCGGCGGCCTCACCGCACGGCGTAACGCTGCCGGACACGCGGTGGAGGCGGCGCAGTCCACCATTCAGCGCACGCGTCTTGATGTCCGCCAGAAACTGCTGGAAGCCCGCAGCCAGGTGATGAGCCTGCAAAGCACGCTGCAAATTCAGGGCCGTCAGGAGGCGCTCAGCGCCCGCACCCGCGAACTGTACCAGCAGCAGTATCTTGACCTCGGCTCGCGCCCGCTGCTCGACGTGCTCAACGCCGAACAGGAGGTTTATCAGGCGCGCTTCACCCAGCAGCAGACCCTCGGTCAGCTGCACCAGCTGCAGCTCAACTGCCTGTATAACACCGGACAGCTGCGTCACGCGTTCGATCTTGATAACCGCACCATCCAGACCGTGGAGATCCAGCCATGAAGCAGCGTGATATCCCGCAAGGTGAAAACATGACGGATGAGGCGCTGGCGCAGTGGGCACAGGCCTTTGGTTTTGTTGCCACGCGCTATCGCGTCGCCTGCTCGCCCGGCGCGCTGATTGCAGGCGCACCCTGGCTGAAAGGCAAACCGATGGTGCCCGCCCTCACCCAGCTGGCCCGCGAAGCAGGGCTGTCGTTTCAGCCCCTTACCGACGATCGACAGGCGATCAACAGCTGGCGTCTGCCGGTTGTCGTAGCGATGAATGACGGCAGGATCGGCGTGATCGAGCATTTCGACGGGGACGATACGCTGGAAGTCAGCTTTTTCGACGATGAGACCTACACCAACCGGCTGTCGATGACGGCGATGCTGCCCGCTATACGCCACGTTATTGCCCTGCGTCCACTCGCCGCGCTGAAGGACAGCCGCGTGGATGCCTATATCTCCAAATATCGTCCGGACTGGCTCTACCGGCTGGTGATGCGCGATCTCCGCCCCTACAGCTGGGTGATGCTCGCCGCGCTGTTTATCAACGTGCTGTCGCTCTCCGGGATCGTCTTTTCCATGCAGGTCTATGACCGGGTGATCCCCGCCCAGTCCTACCCGACGCTGTACGTCCTGACCATCGGGGTGCTGATTGCCACCCTGTTTGGTTTTGTGCTGCGCGTGGCGCGCGGGCACATTATGGATCTGCTGGGCAAGCGCTCGGATATGCGCGTTTCGGATCGCGTATTCGGCCACGCTCTGCGGCTGCGCAACAGCGCGATCCCCCGCTCCACCGGCAGCTTTATCTCACAGCTGCGCGAGCTGGAGCAGATCCGTGAGATGGTGACCTCATCCACCATCTCGACAATTGTCGATTTGCCCTTCTTTTTACTGTTCGTGGTGGTGCTGGCGATCATCGCCCCGCAGCTGGCGTGGATCGCCCCGGTCGCGGCGGTGATCATGGTCCTGCCCGGCCTGCTGCTGCAGAAGAAGCTGGCGGAGCTGGCAAAGCAGTCGGCCCATGAATCAACCCTGCGCAACGCGGTGCTGGTGGAGAGCGTGCAGGGCCTGGAGGACATCAAGCTGATGCAGGCGGAAAACCGCTTTTTGCAGCAGTGGAACAGCTATATCCAGATCACCGCGGAATCCGGCCTGCGCACTCGTGAGCTGACGCAGAACCTGATCAGCTGGGGGATGACCATTCAGAGCCTGGTCTACGCCGGGGTGATTGTGGTCGGCGCGCCGATGGTGATCGACGGTACCCTGACCACCGGCTCGGTGGTCGCCGCGTCGATGCTGGCTTCCCGCATGATCGCCCCAATGGCGACGCTGTGCGGCGTGCTGGCGCGCTGGCAGCAGGTCAAAGCCGCAAAAGAGGGACTGGACAGCATCATGCAGCTTCCCACCGAAAACCAGCGCGAGGAGACGCCGATCCGCCAGGACGTCCTGCGCGGACACTATCTTTTCGAGCAGGCGCAGTTCCGCTATCAGCCGGACGATCCGCGCATGGCGCTGCGCATTAATCGCCTGGAGATAAGGCCGGGAGAAAAAGTGGCGATCCTCGGGCGCAACGGCGCGGGCAAATCAACCCTGCTGCAGGCGATGGCGGGCGGGATGGACCTGGCGGCGGGCGAACTGCGGCTCGACGGCTTCAGCCTGCCGCATCTCGACGTGGCGGACGTGCGGCGCAACGTCGGCTTTATGACTCAGAACGCGCGGCTGTTTTACGGCACCCTGCGCGAAAACATCACCCTCGGCATGCCGCGCGCCACCGACGAAGAAATTTTCGAGGCGCTGGAGCTGACCGGCGCGGCGGGCTTCGTCCAGAAGCTGCCCAAGGGGCTGGACTATCCGATCATGGAAAACGGCGTAGGGCTCTCCGGCGGGCAGCGCCAGTCGATTCTGCTGGCGCGAATGCTCCTGCGCGATCCGAATATTGTGCTGATGGATGAACCCACCGCGTCGCTGGATGAGCACACCGAGCGGGAATTCATCCAGCGCCTGGGCGACTGGCTCGGGCATCGCACCCTGATCGTCGCCACGCACCGCGTACCGGTTCTGGAACTGGTGGAGCGCGTCGTGGTGTTAAAAGAAGGCATGCTGGTGATGGACGCACCAAAAGCCCAGGCGCTGAGCAACAGCCGTATGCAGCAGCAACAGCAGCAGGCAGCAACCGGACGGGAGTGGAAAAATGAAAATCAGTCAGCGTGACGTGGCGGCAATGGACGATCTGGATAACGCCCTCGACTCCGAAAGCGGCTACACCGGCGCGCGCCGGATCGTGATCTTCTCGCTGCTGATGTTTGTGGTGCTGGGCGTCTGGGCGTGGTTTGGCGTGCTGGATGAGGTGTCAACCGGTTCGGGTAAAGTAATCCCCAGCTCGCGCGAGCAGGTCTTACAGTCTCTCGACGGCGGGATCCTCACCGAACTGAACGTCCACGAAGGCGATCAGGTGCAGGCCGGACAGGTGCTGGCGCGGCTTGACCCGACGCGTTCTGAGTCGAACGTCGGCGAAAGCGCGGCGCGCTACCGGGCCTCACTGGCCTCCAGCGCCCGCCTGTACGCCGAGGTGAACGATCTGCCGCTGAAATTCCCGCCTTCGCTGGCGAAATGGCCGGATCTGATTGCCGACGAAACGCGGCTGTACAACTCGCGCCGCGCGCAGCTGGAGGATACCCAGCGGGAGCTTCGCGCCGCGTTAGATCTCGCCAATAAAGAGCTGGCCATTACCCAGCGGCTGGTGAAAACCGGGGCCGCCAGCCACGTGGAGGTGCTGCGCCTGCAGCGGCAGAAAAGCGATCTGGAGCTGAAGCTCACCGACGTGCGTTCGCAGTATTACGTCCAGGCGCGCGAGGCGTTATCCAAAGCCAACGCTGAGGTGGATATGGTTTCAGCCATCCTCAAGGGCCGCCAGGATTCCGTCACCCGTCTGACGGTAAAATCCCCGGTGCGCGGGATCGTGAAAAATATCAAGGTGACCACCATCGGCGGGGTGATCCCGCCCAACGGCGAGCTGATGGAGATTGTGCCGGTGGACGATCACCTGCTGATCGAAACTCGCCTGTCGCCGCGCGATATCGCCTTTATCCACCCGAACCAGGAGGCGCTGGTCAAAATCACCGCCTACGATTACGCCATTTACGGCGGCCTGCACGGGGTCGTTGAGACGATTTCTCCGGATACCATTCAGGATGAGGCCAAGCCGGAGGTGTTCTATTACAGGGTGTTTATCCGCACCAGTCAGGATTACCTGGTCAATAAGGCGGGCAGGCACTTCTCGATTGTACCGGGGATGATTGCGACGGTGGACATTAAGACCGGAGAGAAAACGGTGCTGGATTATCTGATTAAACCGTTCAACCGGGCGAAAGAGGCGCTAAGGGAGCGATAGCCAATCGCCGGGTGGCGGCTGCGCCTTACCCGGCCTACATCCCCCCAGGCCCTTGCAAGCGCAGCGCCGCCGGGCATTAAACCGCACGCCAGAACTGGAACCTGCCTCGGAGGATTAATCTTTAGTCATGCATCCCACTTCCCTTCAGCCATCGCCCAGGTAATATTAACCGCAGACAAAACGCACTTGCGCACAGTGCAGGAGTGCATTACTATTCATTCAGCTTCACGGACTGGAGCTCGCCAGCATTATGATTAGTTATTTTCGGGATCAATGGCTTGAGGATTTTTTTCTTTACGGCAGATCGAGCAATGTTATCCCTTCAAATCTGGAAACAGCGCTTGCGAGAAAGCTCGATATCATCAGGGCAGCAACCTCGCACAGGGATTTGCGATCGCCACCGGGCAATATGTATGAAGCATTGAATCCTCCGCTGAAGGGCTATTCCTCCATCCGGGTAAACAGGCAATACAGGCTCGTATTTTGCTGGACAGAGGGTAAAGCAGAAGATCTGTACCTCTCTCCACACAAGTACACGCAACACAAGTGAGGCATCATCTATGACACTTCAACAGGCACTCCGCAAACCCACCACGCCGGGCGACGTGTTGCAGTATGAGTATCTTGAACCGCTCAATCTGAAAATCAGCGATCTGGCGGAGATGCTCAATGTTCATCGCAACACCATCAGCGCGCTGGTCAATAACAATCGCAAGCTTACTGCCGATATGGCGATCAAGCTGGCAAAAGCCTTTGATACCACGATTGAATTCTGGCTGAACTTACAGCTGAACGTCGATATCTGGGAAGCGCAATCTAACGCCAGGACGCAGGAGGAACTAAGCCGTATAAAGACCGTTGCGGACGTCATGGCTAAGCGAAAATCTGGCCAACCGGATGTAGCCTGACCCGAACAGGCGCGGAGATCTTACTCCGCCGGACGAGGTGCGGCGCTGTTATACACGCCAATATAACGCGCAAATTTCCCAATAAACACACCGGCAAACACGCCGCCGGAGACGATCGCCAGCGCGCTCATGGCGGGCTGCTGCATCGTCTGGGGAGAGACCGCGCTCATCACGCCCAGCACATACTTCACCCCGAACGCCAGCATCATAAACGGCAGCGCGGTGTAGTCCGCCTGGCGGTAAATGCTTCTCGGCGCCTCTGCGCGGGTGATAACCGCCTGCTTAATCAGAACATACCCCAGCGCGGCACCGGCAAGGATCCCCGCCGTCCACAATGCAACAGTCCCGGGAGTCAGCGTGCGATAGACTATCAGATCGTAAATATCCCAGATAAGAAAGATGCCCGGAATAATGGCAAGCCGCTCCAGCGTCACGGTGGCGGGCCGTCGGGCTTTAAGGCCGCGGGAGATAAGGAAGATAAACAGCACCCACACCCAGACGGGCGTGTGCGTCACAACACCGATCAGAAATTCAAACATGGAGTTCTCCATGGACGATTGCGGCCCGTGCCGCCCTGAACGCGTATTGCGCATAACGGCAAAACCACCGTTATGCGCAGGTCTTTTACAGCGATTTTTTCAGGCGTCGAACCGCTTCTATCAGCTCTTCATCCGTTGGGGTGACGAATGACATGCGCAGCGTTGAATGGTCCGGCTCATTGCAGTAGAAAAATTCGCCCGGCACAAATACTACGCCGTTACTTAACGTTTTTTCCAGCCAGCGGGTGGTATTACTACCATTTTTCATATTCGCCCACAGGAACATGCCGCCCTTCGGCTTGTGGAAAGACATCACGTCGCCAAGCTCAGCCTCCAGCTCTGTTGCGAACGTCTGGAATTTCTGGCGATAGGCTTCGCGGATCGTTTTAATCTGATCGGCCAGACGGCCGGTCTTCAGATACTCATACGTCATCAGCTGCGACAGCGTGCTGGTGTGCAGATCGGTGGTTTGCTTCAGGTTCACCACCGCGCGCTTCAGCCATTCCGGTACCACCACCCAGCCCACGCGAGTGCCCGGCGCGAGGATTTTAGAGAAGGTAGAGGTATACACCACGTTCTCTTCGTTGCCGATATCTTTGGCATGAGCAATTAACGGGCGGAAGACTTCATCGGTATAGTTAATTTCGCTATACGGATCGTCTTCGATGATCACGAAGTCATAGCGCTTCGAGAGTTCCACCAGCTGTTTACGACGCGCCTCAGAAAGCGTCACGCCGCCCGGGTTGCCAAACGTCGGGACAATATAGACCGCTTTGATAGTTTTATTTGCCACCAGCACTTCGAGCTCGTCGACCTTCATGCCGTCACCGTCGGTGCCGACGGATTCAAAATTCGCCTGCGCCAGGCCGAATACCTGCAGCGCAGCAAGATAGGTTGGACGCTCGACGACGACAATATCGCCCGGATTAATCAAAGCACGCGCCAGCACGTCGAGGGACTGCTGTGAACCAGAGGTCACGACCACGTCATCCGCCTTACAGCGAATGCCTCGCCCCTCGCAAATACGCTGAATCTCTTCCCGCAGTCCCGGCACGCCTTCGGTCAGGCCGTACTGGAATGCCTCGCCAAAATGCTGAGATAACACGGCATCAGCGGCAATTTTCAGGCCTTCGTGATCGAACAAGGCCGGATTCGGAATCCCCCCACCGAGCGAAATGACGCCGGCCATTTTGCTATGTTTTAATAATTCACGGATGGCAGATGATTGCAGGCCCTGCGCGCTGCTGGCGAGTTTACTCACAGACATTCTTTGCTTACCTTCTTTTTTTATAGTGTGCCCAATCTTAGCAGAATATGGGCGATAAATTCCGTAAGCTTAGGCAGTTGACGTAAATCCTGACGCCACAATAAATGCACGGGTCTCGGCGCCGGAATATACTCTTCCAGCACCCGAACCAGCCTGCCGCTTTCCAGATCTTCCGCCACCAGCACCTCCGGCTGCAGCAGCAGTCCCGCTCCGGCTCTCGCGGCCATCCGGAGCCCGTAGCCGTCATTACATTTTAAGACCGCATCCCGCTTCCAGCGCACCTCGCCCTCGACGCCAGGCAGCCGCCACTCGTTGCGCGCGGTCCACACGCTGTGGGACAGGCAGAGATGATCCACCAGATCGGCAGGGGTTTGCGGCGTACCGTAGCGTGCCAGGTAGTCCGGCGCGGCGCAGATCACCATCCGGTAAGGGCAGAGGTATTTCGCCACCAGATCGTCGTTGTGAATGTCGCCAATACGAATGGCCAGATCGATACCCTCCTCCACCAGATCCACCATCCGGTTGGTGAGATCCAGCTCGATGCGCACTTCCGGGTAGCGCTGCAAAAAGGAGGCCGTAAGCGGCGCGATCGCGCTGCCGCCAAACGAGGTGGGCGCCGTCACGCGCAGGGTGCCTGACGGTGCGGCGCGCAGGCGTTCCACGGCGCTTTCGGCGATCGCGACCTGCTCCAGCACCCGCTTCGCCTCGTCGAAATAGACCCGTCCGGCGTCGGTCAGGCTCTGGCGCCGCGTGTTACGCTCCAGCAGGCGGGTGCCAAGCTGGGATTCCAGCAGCGCAACGTACTTCCCCACCATCACCGCCGACATCTCGAGCCGTGCTGCCGCGCCGGTGAAGCTGCCGCTTTCAACCACCGCAATAAAGGTCTCCATGCTGCGAAGCTTATCCATATTCCAAACCTCTGGTTAGCAATCTTCTAACTTTAGCCCAGTTTATCCGTATTTTAATTTATTAAAGAATGAAGGCTCACAACAGAAGGAGTCGGCTATGAAAATCGTCATTATTGGTGCCAGCGGTACGGTTGGTCGTGCGGTAACGGAAGAGCTGAGTCGTCGCCACGAGGTCATCCGCGTCGGCCGCACGCAGGGCGACGAGCAGGTAGATATCACCTCTCAGGCGAGCGTTCAGGCGCTGTTCGAGAAAATCGGTCCGGTGGATGCCATTGTGTCCGCCAGCGGTGGCCTCTACTTTGGCCCGCTCGCGACCATGAAAGATAGCGACTTTAACCAGGGGCTACAGGATAAGCTGCTAGGACAGGTGCGCCTGGCGCTGACCGGCCAGCACTACCTGAACGAAGGCGGCTCGATTACGCTGATAAGCGGAATTGTGGCGCACGAGCCGATTGCGCAGGGCGTAAATGCCACCACGGTGAATGCGGCGCTGGAAGGGTTTGTTCGCGCCGCAGCCTGCGAATTGCCGCGCGGGATCCGCATCAACCTGATTAGCCCGACGGTTCTCACCGAATCCGTCGAAACGTACGATGGCTTCTTCCCGGGCTTCGAAAGCGTGCCTGCCGCGACGGTGGCGCAAGCCTATCGCCGCAGCGTGGAAGGCGTGCAGAGCGGGCGGGTATACAAGGTCGGCTACTGAGCCGTGCGCGCGGCGATCGGCACCAGCATCGGGCGTGGAAGCTGCGCTTACCCGGCCTACAGAAGTGCGGCCTGATGCCATCCCCCCTCTCCCACAGGGAGAGGGAGAAATGCACATCAACCCACAACGCCCCAGACGAGGTTGCCCTTGTGGAACGTTGCGGTACGCGGAGAGATGCGCGCCACGGCTTCGGCGGAACAGGAGGCGTCCACCAGCACAAAGCTGGCGTCATCCTGCGCTTTCGGCCACACGCGCTCGCCTTTGTCGTTCAGCGGCAGCACGTCGCCGGTCGCGATACCTAATGCGCGGGAGAGCGTCTGCTCGTTCGGGCGGATGTAGAGCTGGGCGTAGAGATTCGCTTTTTCCAGCATGTCCCCCAGACCGTACGGCGACCAGTGGTCGATCACGCTGTCGGTTCCCGTCATCACAAACACGCCCTTGTCCCGCAGCTGCTTCAGCGGCATATGCAGGGTGCCAATCGGCACGGTGGAGGCGATGGTCACCTGCTGCGCCGCCATGCGGGTGGCGATCTCATCCACCTGCTTTTCGTTAAGCGTCGCCAGCGCAAAGGCGTGGCTGATGGTCAGCTTCCCCTTCAGCTCCGGCGTTTTCTCCACGGTTTCGATCATGTAGTTCACCGCCGCCACGCCCGCCGGGCTGGTCTCGTGCAGATGAATATCCACTCCTTTGTCGTAGTCCAGCGCAATCTGGAACATCAGGTCGAGAGATTTCTCCATCGCGCCGTCAACGTTGGTTGGATCCAGCCCGCCCACGTAGTGCGCCCCGGCCTGCATCGCCTCGCGCATCAGCTTTTCGGAATGGGACAGCAGCAGCCCGTGCTGTGGGAAGGCGACGATTTCACAGTCAAAGCCGGGCTTACGGCGCGCCAGGACCGCCTGCAGGTTTTCGAGATTCTTCAGGCCGGAGGTCGGCTCGATATTGCAATGGCTGCGGGCGATGGTGGAGCCTTTCGACTGGATCAGATCGATCAGCTTTTCCGCACGCTCCTGGGTGTAGGGCTGAAGCTCCGGCAGCAGCTTCTGTTCCAGGCGGATCATATCCTGAATGGTGGTACCTGCCGGGCGGTTGAGGGAACGCCACGGGCCACCGTAAAAGGTTTTATCCAGGTGAATGTGCATGTCGCGCATCGGCGGAAGCATCAGCTTGTTGCCCGCGTCGTAGTGCGGCAGCGTGGCGTCGGCGTGGCGCTTGTTATCGCGCAGGGCGACGATCTTCCCGTCTTGAATCTCAAGCGTTTTCAGCTCGGTGCGGGTGCTCGTCGCCACGCTGCCGTCGAAATTAAACCCGGCTTCGAGCAGCACGTTGTCCAGATAGTAATGTTTCGCGGTGATCGTCATCGGTTTACCCGTCTCGCAGGTTGGCTTTGCGGAGTCGGCAGCATACGCGACGGATCCGGTCGCGCCAAACAGCGCGCAGGCGGTCACCATTTTGCCGCTCTGGCTGATGAATTCACGGCGGCTTTTATTTTCACTCATCTTATCTTCCTTCATTAATAATATGGGTACCGGTTTCCCCGCGCAGCGCGGCGGGCAGGCAGTCCGGCGAGGTGATAATCACGCGCTTGCCGCCGTGGTGTAAAAACGCCAGCGAGGCGACGATTTTGGGCAGCATGCTGCCCGCCGGGAAGTGGCCTTCGTCCATGTAGCGCGTCATCTCTGCTACGTCGACGGTCTCCAGCGCCTGCTGATTTGGCTTGCCGAAGTTGATGCACACCTTTTCCACGCCGGTAGTTATCACCAGCACGTCGGCGCAAATCTCACGGGCCAGCAGCGCGGTGGAGAGATCTTTATCGATCACCGCGTCGACGCTCTGGTAATCGCCCTGCTCAGTGCGCACCACGGGAATACCGCCGCCGCCCGCGCCGATGACCACAAAACCTTTCTGCGTTAGCGCCTTAATCGCATCCGCCTCGACGATGCGCAGCGGCTGGGGCGAGGCCACCACGCGACGATATCCCCGGCCCGAATCCTCAACAAAGTGCCAGTCCGGGTGCGCGCGCTGCAGCTCGTCGCGCTGCGCCTCGCTGAAGAACGCGCCGATCGGCTTCGTGGGGTGCGCAAAGCCGGGATCGTTTTTATCCACTTCCACCTGCGTGACGACCGTGACCGCCTTTTGCTCGCCGCGCGCGGCAAGGCGGTTGTTCAGCGCCTGCTGGATCAGGTAGCCAATGCCGCCCTGGGTGTCCGCCACGCAGTTTGCCAGCGGCGTGAGGGGAAGCCCCTCCCGCTCGTGGGCGATTTCGGCACGGCGCAGATCCAGCCCCACCTGAGGGCCGTTGCCGTGGGTGAGCACGATGTCATAGTCGGAGGCCAGCATTTCCAGCACCGACTCTGCCACCGCTTTCACCGCCTGCGCCTGATGTTCAACCGACTGGCTGGCGTTGTCTTTGATAATGCTGTTGCCGCCGATGGCAACGACCATAAGCTCTTTCATACGTGTTCCTTCGCAACATTACCCGACGCAGCGCTCGCAACTTCCCGGCTGTCGAGAAAATGCTTCACCACAAACATGCCGCCCATCATCAGATACGCGGTGACGAACATCAGCGAACTGCCTTCGGCAAAGCCCACCACCGGGGCGTGGATCACCCCGAACAGCGCCAGCAGCGCCCCGCCCGCCGCAGCCACGGCACCGCGCAGCGGTTTGTTGATGATGGCAAAAATGGCGATACAGCCCCACAGCATGCTGGCGAGCGGTGCCCCGTTCCCCAGATGGACTAATCCTTCGTAGTAGATCCCTTTGCTGTGCAGCACGTCGGTACCGATTTTGGCGGCATTCGTGCCCGCCGCTCCCATCACGCTGTTCATCATGGTCAGCGCCCAGTTGGCGATCCACGGGAACAGGCAGATGAAGATCACCGGCACTTCCACCTTCGGCGTTTCCCTCACCACCTGGTTGGCGGTGACCACGCCGATAAACACCAGAATCGGCACGATGGCGGTCATCGGAATGATGGCGAGCATAAACGCCCCCAGCCCGAACAGCGGCACGATGAACATGGTCACGCCGGAGGCCAGCGTGTAGCCGATGCTGGCCCCCATCGCTTTCCAGCCGGGATGGCCGACGTAAACCGTCACCGGGAACGGGTTCCCCATCAGGCAGCCGAGCATGGAGGCCAGACCGTTCGCCAGCATGACTTTACGCGTCGGGTATTCATCTCCCGCCGCGTGGGCGCTTTCGATGTTCTCCAGGTCAAAGATGTAGTTCGCCAGACCCAGCGGTACGGCAGAGGCAAGATACGGCAGCGCGTGCGGCAGCCCCTGCAGGAAGCCCTCCACATGCACCTGCGGCGGGTTAAAGCCGAAGGATGACATGGACGCTTTAATCGCTTCCGGGCTCTGCAGGCCGGAGATCCACGCCAGTGCGGTACCGGCTATCAGCAACAGCAGGCCGGTAGGGATTCTGGCGAAAATCGGCTTTTTGCCGAACCAGTTGATGAAGATCAGCAGCAGGACAATGAACGATACGGTCGGCGCTTCAAACGCCTGCAGCATCGGGTTCATCGCCAGCAGCAGCAGTCCTAAACCGGAGAGGCATGACAGCAGCACGGTGCGCGGGATCATCTTGCGGATGGTTTCGCCCAGGAATGAACCGCCCGCAAGAATCATCGCCTCAACGAAGCACCAGACCAGGCCAATCTGAATAGCGAACTCCGCATCACCGGTCTGCTGATAGACCGGCATCAGCACCAGGAAGGTCACGGTAAAAATTGACGGCGCGCTGGGGCCGGACGGCAGCGCGGTGACGTCCGTGCGCCCGGTCTGGCGCGCCATCTGCATGCCGAACCACGCGTAGCAGATACTCGCGGCCAGCACCGCCAGCCCGAAGGCCGGCGCGATGCGTCCATAAACAATCTCCTTCGGGATGCCGACGACAAAAATGAGCAACCCCATCATGGTCAGCAAATTGGTCAGGTTGTTGGTCATCAACCCGAAATAAGCCGCCCAGTCACCTCTTTTCCACTCCAGCTTCATGTTTTTCATGGATGCATGCCTTATAAAAAGTAGCGATCGCGGAAGGTCAACAGCGCCTTTTCAAAACAGCTAAACGGCGGGTGAACGATGCCCGCCCCAATCATGCCGATGCCCGCGTCTTTGTGCGCAATGGCGGTATTGATGACCGGCAGAATGCCGCTGCCAGCGACCTTCGTGATGTCGATGGCGGTCGGAATGCCCATAAACGAGAGCAGTGGAATGGTGACGTTCGGATTTTCGCCGAGGGTGATTTCGCGCATCTGGCGGGAGAAGTCGATGGCTTCCTCCACCGTCCCGCCCACCAGGGCGACAATCGCCGGGGCCGTCGCCATCGCAAAGCCGCCGATGCCGTAGGTTTCGGTGATCGCGCTGTCGCCGATGTCCAGCCCGGAATCTTCCGGCTTATAGCCCGCGAACATCGGGCCGATCACCTGCTGCGCCGGGCCGGTGAACCACTGCCCCGGAAGCCCCGAAACGCGCAGGCCGAATTCGTAGCCGTTGCGCGCCATGGTGGTAACCACGGTGCTGTATTCAATGCCGTGGGCGGCGTCCAGTGCGGCTTTACACATCGCCATCCACGTCGGGCCGGAGAAGTAGTCGCTGCTGGCAACAAACTCGAACACCTCGCGCTGCTGCTCCACCGAATAGCCCGCCTGAATTAGCCCCGGCGTCAGCGCCTGGATCAGCAGCGTCGTGCCCGCGTTATTGCGGTTGTGGCACTCGTCGCCCATGTGCAGCGCCTGGGCCAGCATCAGGCGCAGGTCGATTTCGCCGATAATGTTCATGGCGTCGCGCAGCATCGGGCCGAGCACATCGCGCATCCAGTTCAGTCGGTCGATGACGCTCTGGTCGTTGGCCCCCATGCGCAGGATCTTCGCCATCTGCTCGCTAAGGTTGGTGAACGCGCGGTTGCCGTAGGTTTTGTTCTCAACGATGTGCATAAACATCGACGCGGAGGTGACGCCCGCCATGGAGCCCACGCAGTCGTGCTCGTGGCACGGCGAGAAGGCGATCTTCCCGGAGGCGGCAAGTCGCGCCGCGTCGTCCAGATCCTTCGCCAGCCCTTCAAACACCAGCGCCCCGGTGACCGCGCCCTTCATCGCGCCGCACATGTTTTCCCAGGAGACAGGCGGACCGGCGTGCAGAATGGTGGTGCGGGTCATCCCCGGCACAACGTTAATCGCCTGGTCATAGCCCACCAGCACCGGATGAGACTGAATAATGCGCTCAAGGGCGATTTGGTTGGCGGCGGCGATTTTATCCGCCAGCGGTTTTTCCGCCAGCTGGTCGAGCGCTTCAACGACCTGCATATTGCCCTGCCCCGGCGGCGTCCAGTCGAGCTGGGTCACGGGAACGTGCTGCTTTTTAAGATCGTCGCTGAACATCGCGAGACCCACGTTAATGACGTTCAGCGGCTGGTTAAATAAGGTAGTCATTATGCGTTCTCCCCTTTGCAGACAAATTCGCGTGCCAGTAATCCGGTATTGGTGCTGCTGCTGGCCCAGATGACGCCTGCGTCGGTCAGCAGCTGACACTGCTGCGCCAGCGACTGCGGATCCTGGTCGGTGCCGAGCACGTAGCCGAGGATCTCCAGCGGACGGTTATCGGCCTTCGCGATGGCCTGTGCTTCTTTAATGGCGTCGATCATCACGCCGACCGGATCCTCGTGGGCGCCGAAGCCGAGCACAAAGTCCATCACAATCACCCCGACTTCCGGGTCGCGAGCCTCCTGCAGCAGGCGGCTGATGCGGTTGGTCGGGTCAATCATCGGGTGCGGCTTGCCGTTGGTGAAATCGTCATCGCCAAAATCGAGGAAAGTGTGGGCTTTACTGACGCTGATGTCGCTCAGGCGCTTAGCCTGATCCGGCTGGATGTTGCTGTAAACGTCGTCGAATTTCGCAAGCGCCGCAAACATCGCCTCATCGCACAGGGTGCCGCCGCAGAACAGGCCACGAATGTACTTCTGCTGCGGGGTCAGGCGGGCGCGCACCTCTTCAATTAATGGCCAGTTGAGCGGGTGCAGATCGAGGGACTCTTTTTTGATGCCGGTGAGCAGGACGGCCTTCAGCGCCGCCTCTTTGGTGCCGCGCGCAAACTGAAGTCCGTCCTCATCGGCGGGCGGTTCATTGCGACCGAGGAAGCACGCGATCACGGGCTTACGACAGGCGCGCGCGCGGGCCAGCACTTTCTCCGCCACCGCTGGCGCGGGCGGCTTGGAGATCAGCGCAATCACTTCTGTACCCTCGTCGGCTTCCAGCATTTCAATGGCGTCAAGCATCATCAGGCCGCCGATCTTCTCGCTGAGATCGCGTCCGCCGGTGCCGATCAGCTGCGACACGCCGCCGCCGAATTCGTGAATACGCACGCTCAGCTCCTGGCTGCCGGTGCCGGATGCGCCGACGATACCAATCGGTCCGCGACGCACCGCGTTGGCGAAGCACAGTCCCGCGCCGTTGATGATGGCGGTGCCGCAGTCCGGCCCCATCATCAGCAGCCCTTTCCGGTGCGCGAGCTTCTTCAGCGCCAGCTCGTCGTCAAGCGACACGTTATCGGAAAACAGCATCACGTTGAGATCGTTTTCCAGCGCCTGACGCGCTTCGCGGGCGGCGAAGGTACCGTTGACGGAAATGACCGCGAGGTTACTGTCCGGGCGATGGGTTTTGGCGCTGGCAATCGTCGCGTAGCGCGCTTCATGGGAGCCCGCGCTCTCTTTACGCGTGAACAGCGCTTCAATAGCGGCCAGCGTTTCTTCATTCGCCGCGTCGCCTTTAATGACGATCATCAGGTCACCGTTTTTCGCCTCATTTAATTCCGGCGTTAAAAGCCCGAGGTTTTTTAAAACGCCCTTATTCATTTCCGTTGCCATGGCGACAAAGGCCTGTTCGACGCCCGGCAATTTATTGGCTTTAGTGGAAACGGACATTAATGATACGGAGTCAAAATAGGTGTTCTTTTTAATCACGATTTTCGTTGGCATTATTTGCACCTGTTCGCGGATAAAAGGGGGCCGCCGTCGTGCAAAATGCACGTCGGTAAAAATGCTTTATTTAATTAGCGGCCAGCCGGAACGGGCTGACCGACCGTCTTACGCGCCCGCCGCTAGCAGCAGGTCTGCAATCTCAGTGAAGCCTTTCTCCCGCGCCAGTTCGAGCGGGGTTTTGCCGTATTTGTCGGTCATATGCGGGTTCGCGCCGTGCTCGAGCAGCAGCTTCACGATCGCCTGCTGCTTTGCGCCGCCGTCGTTGAGTACGATGGCTTCCAGCAGCGGCGTCCAGCCGACAAAATTGGTGTGGTTAACGTTGATATCGGTTTTTTCCAGCAGCTCGCGGACGATCTCCACGTGCCCTTTTTCACTGGCTGGCGTAATGCCTACACCGCCAAAACGCGTCAGACGGTCGAGATCCGGGTTCGCGGGTAATACCAGCCGCAGGAGAGTTAAATCGTTCGTCAGGCAGCTAATCAGGAAAGGGTTAAAGCAGGTCTGATCCTGTTTATCAATATCCGCCCCGGCGGCAATTAAGAACTCCACGCAGGCATAATGTTTTTTCAGGCTGGCAATAATAACGGCGGTTCTTTTCTGGCGGTTCGTGGCGTTAATATCCACGCCCTTCTCCAGACAGGCTTTTAGCGCATCGCTATTGCCCTCTTCTGCCGCCAGCAAAAATTCCGTAACCAGTTCAGTTGCAGACATATTCAGACTCCCGATGTTTTTATTTCTGTTGACCTGAGAATAGCAACAGCCTGGTCATAAAAGAATCCGCTTAAAAATGATTCATCGACAGACAATTCATTGTTGAGATAAATTCAATAAACCGGTCAAAACGTGCGTCTGTGCAACCTTTTTCTTATGTTTAACCGCTTTTTAGCGCGTCAAAACGCATTATGCTTATGTCTGGAAAAGCCTTGTATGGCGCGGCATTGATGAAATAGCCAGAACTGTGATCGGCTTCAAATGCGTTGTAACGACGCTGTTAAAATATGTTCAAAACTGATGGCTGAAGGGAGTGAGATATGAATTCCATCTTTACCGAGGAGAACCTGCTGGCCTTTACCACCGCCGCACGCTTCGGCAGCTTCAGCAAAGCCGCCGCCGAACTGGGTGTAACGACCTCCGCCATCAGTTACACCATTAAGCGCATGGAGACCGGGCTGGACGTGGTGCTGTTCGTCCGCAGCACGCGCAGCATTGAGCTGACCGAATCCGGCTTTTACTTTTACCGCAAAGCCACCGACCTGCTTAACGACTTTCACGCCATCAAGCGCGGGATTGATACCATTTCACAGGGCATCGAGGCGCGTGTACGCATCTGTATCAACCAGCTGTTATATACGCCGCGCCATACCGCGCGGCTGCTGCAGGTGCTGAAAAAGCAGTTCCCCACCTGTCAGATCACCGTCACCACCGAGGTCTATAACGGCGTGTGGGACTCTATCATCAACAACCAGGCCAATATCGCCATTGGCGCGCCGGACACGCTGCTCGACGGCGGCGGAATTGACTACACCGAAATCGGCGCCATTCGTTGGGTGTTTGCCATCGCGCCGGAGCACCCGCTGGCGTTCGTTCCGGAACCGATCGCGGAAAGCCAGCTGCGCCTGTATCCCAACATCATGGTGGAAGATACCGCGCACACCATTAACAAAAAGGTCGGCTGGCTGCTGCACGGGCAGGAGGCGATTCTGGTGCCGGACTTTAACACCAAGTGTCAGTGTCAGATCCTGGGCGAAGGGATAGGCTTTTTGCCGGAATATATGGCGCGGGAAGCGGTTGAAGATGGCCTGCTGGTGACGCGGCGTATCAATAACCCGCGTCAGGATTCGCGCATGCTGCTTGCCACGCAGCATGCCGCAACCGGTCAGGTCACGCGCTGGATCAAACAGCAGTTTGGCCCCCAGGGCGTGCTGACCGGGATCTACAGCGACTTACTCTGGCGTGCTTAGTTCTTACTCTGAATCCAGAAGGCATGGATAAGACCCGGGATGTAGCCCAGCAGCGTCAGAATAATGTTGATAATAAACGCCCAGCCAAACCCTTTGCCTAACAGCACGCCCAGCGGCGGCAACAGGATGGTAAAAACAATACGCCAAAAACCCATATCAAAACTCCGTGCAAGCTAATCCATTGAAAATAATAAAGAGAACTCTTTGTAAGCATAGCCAGCTTACCTGTCTGCGCCAGTTTTCTGCCCCGCGTTTACCCTCTTTTACGCTTGTGACGCTGGTTTAATATACCGGATTAGTTTAGCATTACCTTAATTAAGAAAACACTAAACTAATATGACTGAACTCGAACAGCTTCAGGCCAGCGCCGAGCAGGCCGCCACACTTTTAAAAGCGATGAGCAACCCGCGTAGGCTGCTGATCCTCTGCACCCTGTGCGGAGCGCCCGGCACCAGCGCGGGAGAACTGGCGCGAGCCACGGGGCTTAGTCCTTCCGCCACGTCGCAGCATCTGGCGCGCATGCGTGAGGAAGGTCTGATCGACAGCACCCGCGACGCGCAGCGCATTCTCTATTTCATTAAAAAGGATGCGGTGCATCAGCTCATCAGCACCCTGAAAAAGCTTTATTGCCCGTAAGGAGCCGCTATGTCACTTCCCCTTATTTCGCCGCGCGAGGCCAGTGCCCGCATCGCTGAAGGCGCAAAACTGATTGATATTCGTGATGCCGATGAGTACGCCCGCGAGCATATTCCCGCCGCGCGGTCCGTGCCGCTGGTTACCTTACCCGGTGGACTTAAAACGCAGGCGGGCGAAACGGTGATTTTTCACTGCCAGTCCGGCGCCCGTACCTCAGGCAATGCCGATCGCCTGACGCAGGCTGCCGTTGCCGCTCAGGCATTTGTGGTCGAGGGTGGCATTCAGGGCTGGAAGCAGGCCGGGCTGCCGACTGTCGAAGACAAATCCCAGCCGCTGCCGCTGATGCGTCAGGTGCAAATTGCCGCCGGGCTGCTAATACTCTGTGGCGTGGTTCTGGGCTATAGCGTCTCCAGCGGCTTTTTCCTGCTCAGCGGCTTTGTCGGTGCCGGGCTGCTGTTTGCGGGTGTGACGGGCTTTTGCGGCATGGCGCGGCTGCTTAAGATGATGCCATGGAACCGTCGTACCTCATAAGCAGTAATCGGTGAAATACGCTGTACCCGGCGTCATGCGTGGGCTAATGTGAAGATCGCTAAAACGATGAGGAGGTAATATGTTTTCTGTCGGTGATTATGTGCAACCGCGTAAAGGCGGCCCGAAACTGAAAGTGCTCGAAGTGAACGGTGACAGCATTGTGGCGGTCCAGGCCAGCAATGAGCAAGGTGAGAAATATACGCTGAAAGCCGCCGATGTGGCGCCGTATACCGAAGAAGGTGATTTCGGCGTCTGCTGAACAGATAACCGGGCGGCATGTTCCGCCCGGTCAACGCATTAGATTAGAAAATCATCCAGTGATTTACCGTTTTCCAGCGCGCTGGCGATAGGCTTCGGCGTGCGGCCCTGACCGGTCCACGTTTTTTCTTCACCGTTCTGGTCAATAAAGCGATATTTTGCTTCACGTGGCTTACGCTTTTTCGCTTGCTTACCCGCCAGCGCCAGTTCAGAGCCCAGCAGATCCGTCGGTGAAATACCATCGGCTTTCATCAGTTCCAGCAGGGCATTAATTTTTTCCTGCTGCTCGGCGCGCTGCTGCTCTAATTCCGTGAGTTCACTCCGTTTCTCTTCAGTAACGACCCTGACCTTTTCCAGCATTTCCTCAAGAACGTCCAGGGATAATTCACGCGCCATGGCGCGCAGGGTTCGGATATTATTAAGATTCTGTAACGTCAAAGACATATTATTTGAAAACCTTTTCTTTGGGGTAAATAGATAAATCGCCGACAGAATAATTCATTTGAGTTGAAATATCTACCCAAGGGTCCGTATGGACATCAGTGTAAATATATTAAAATCTCATTGCGAATAATAGCGCACGGGGCTGCCAGGAAACAGGGGAATCTAATCACCGCATTAATATAAATGGTCAACTTTACTCCAAATCACAGCATACTGCGCCGCTGTCATGAGGCGGATTCGTCGCCTGCGCCATCAATAAAACCAACATCTTGATTTTGATATAAAAAAAGCCAAGCGAGAGAGATTATAACGATCGGAGCAAAAAACGAACAGTTTTAGAGAATTTTGTGGACTAAAGGCGATTAAATAAAAATTAATCACTAGTTGTTAGTTCAAACTCAGAGATATACGCTATACACGTCAAACAAACCAACCTAAAGCACTATGCGCCGAAGGGAAATCGTTTCTTTTGTGTTCTTCTCAAGGAGTTCAGACATGTTCTCGCCGCAATCTCGCCTGCGCCACGCGGTGGCGGATACCTTCGCGATGGTTGTTTACTGTTCCGTCGTGAACATGCTGATCGAAATATTCCTCTCCGGAATGTCCTTCGAGCAGTCATTTTCTTCTCGTCTGGTGGCGATCCCGGTCAATATTATTATTGCATGGCCTTACGGATTATACCGCGATGCGGTAATGCGTTTCGCACGTCGAATTAGTCCTGTAGGCTGGGTGAAAAACCTGGCAGACGTCCTGGCGTATGTAACGTTCCAGTCGCCGGTTTACGTGGCCATTCTTCTGACAGTCGGTGCAGACTGGCACCAGATCGCTGCGGCAGTGAGTTCGAATATTGTCATTTCGATGCTGATGGGAGCCGTTTACGGCTATTTCCTCGACTACTGCCGCCGCCTGTTTAAGGTCAGCCAGTACAGCCAGGCTAAAGCGTGATGTGAAGCGACTGGCGCACGCCAGTCGCGGATTTACTGTACGTCGCCAAACAGTCCCTTCAAAAATCGCTCCAGCGCCATACGCGAACTGAAACCGTGCGGAATACCATAATGCTCATGCCGTTCACCGCCTAAATAGAGCGGAAATTGCTGATAATGATCGCAGGTTTTAATATCCGAGGCAGGCTCAGCAAATGACAGGCTTCTGTCTTTCAGCGTCGGGTGAATAATGAGAGCGGTACGTCCCATTCTTGCTTCGCGATTAACATAAACATAATTCTCGCCGCGGCGATATCCATACGCTTTTGGCGTCACCTCATCCATGGTGAATCCCTCTTTTTCAAGAACGCGTGCCACCTCGTCAGGTCGTAAATACATATCTTTTCCTCGTTATCTTTTCCTGCCCGGCAACCTTACAGTATTCAGCAATAGCAGGGCTTTCAGAATAGTCCATAAACTGCCGGATAACGCGTGATGGGCTTCAGATATTAAATTTCTGAACTAAACTGAACGGGAACACAAAATTACGGAGGATCGCATGTTTAACAGACCGAACCGAAACGATATTAACGACGACGCTCAGGATATTCGTAATGATGTCAGCCAATTAGCGGACACGCTGGAAGAGGTGCTGAAGTCCTGGGGAAGTGACGCGAAGGACGAAGCGGATGCCGCAAAGCGTAAGGCTCAGTCTCTGCTCAGTGAAACCCGCGCACGTTTAAACGGCCGCACGCGTACGACACAGGCTGCCTGCGATGCGGTCAGCTGCGCAACGACCTTCGTACGCGAGAAACCGCTCTGTACACTCGGCACGGTAGCGGCAGTCGGTATCTTCGTGGGCGCTCTGCTTAGCCTGCGTAAATAACCCGATCGCGCACCGTTATCTGCCCCGGTGGTCAGTGGCTGCCGGGGCTTTTCTTTGCCTTCTCGCCTGTCTAACCCGCATAGCCTACCATGCCCCGCTGGGCTCATCATCGGGACAACATCAATCTAAATTTCCCATATCTTGTATGGTTGAAACTTAAGACAACTACATCTAGTATTCCTTTTAGCAAGACACATACAACCTGACGCGATGATTCGCGCCGTTCTCTCATTTTAAATGGAAATACGAATCATGAGCATTATTATTTACACTCGTAACGATTGTGTTCAGTGCCACGCGACCAAACGGGCGATGGAAAGCCGCGGCGTGCCGTTTGAGATGGTGAATATTGACCAGCAGCCCGAGGCCGCAGACACCCTTCGCGCGCAGGGTTTCCGTCAGCTTCCGGTGGTGGTAGCCGGGGAGACCAGCTGGTCTGGCTTTCGCCCGGACATGATCAACCGCCTCGCCTCGCAGGCCGCACGGGCATGAGCAGACTGGTGTTCTTCTCCAGCAGCTCGGAAAACACGCTCCGTTTTATTGAGCGCGTCGGGCTGCCTGCGGTGCGCATTCCGCTCAACGAGCGGGAGCGGATCCGGGTAGAGGAACCGTACATTCTGGTGGTGCCCAGCTATGGCGGAGGCGGTACGGCGGGCGCGGTACCTCGTCAGGTGATCCGCTTTCTGAACGATCCTCATAATCGCGGGCTAATCCGCGGCGTGATCGCGGCGGGGAATCGCAATTTCGGCGATGCCTTTTGCCGCGCCGGTGATGTCATCTCTCAAAAATGCGGCGTGCCGTATCTCTATCGCTTTGAGCTGATGGGGACGCAGCAGGACGTCGAAAACGTGCGTAAAGGAGTGAACGAATTTTGGCAACGACAACCGCAGAACGGGTGATCCAGGCGACGCCGGATTACCACGCATTAAACGCGATGCTTAACCTCTATGACCGGGAGGGACGCATTCAGTTTGATAAAGACCGTGAGGCGGTGGACGCCTTTTTTGCCGCCCACGTGCGGCCCAACAGCGTGACTTTTGCCAGCCAGGATGAACGTCTTGACCATCTGGTTAACGAGGGTTACTACGACGCGCGCGTACTCACCCGCTACGACCGTGCCTTTGTGGTGAAGCTGTTTGAACGCGCCCACGCCAGCGGCTTTCGTTTCCAGACTTTCCTAGGCGCGTGGAAGTACTACACCAGCTATACGCTGAAGACTTTCGACGGCAAACGCTACTTAGAGAGCTTTGAAGATCGCGTGGTGATGGTCGCACTGACCCTGGCGCAGGGCGATGAAGCGCTGGCGCAACAGCTCACCGACGAGATCCTCTCCGGCCGCTTCCAGCCCGCCACGCCGACCTTCCTCAACTGCGGTAAAGCCCAGCGCGGCGAGCTGGTTTCCTGCTTCCTGCTACGTATCGAAGATAACATGGAGTCGATTGGCCGCGCGGTGAACTCGGCGCTGCAGCTTTCCAAACGCGGCGGTGGCGTGGCGTTTCTGCTTTCTAACCTGCGTGAAGCGGGCGCGCCGATCAAGCGCATCGAAAACCAGTCTTCCGGCGTGATCCCGGTGATGAAGATGCTGGAGGATGCGTTCTCTTATGCTAACCAGCTTGGCGCGCGCCAGGGAGCGGGGGCGGTTTACCTGCACGCGCATCATCCGGACATTCTGCGTTTTCTCGATACCAAACGCGAAAACGCCGACGAAAAAATCCGTATCAAAACCCTGTCGCTGGGCGTGGTGATCCCGGATATCACCTTTAAACTGGCCAAAGAGAATGCCGGGATGGCGCTCTTCTCGCCGTATGACGTTGAGCGTATTTACGGCAAAGCGTTTGGTGACGTGGCGATAAGCGAGCTGTATGACGAGCTGGTAGCCGACGAGCGCATTCGCAAAAAATATATCAACGCCCGCGATTTCTTCCAGACGCTTGCGGAGATCCAGTTTGAGTCCGGCTATCCGTACATCATGTATGAAGATACGGTGAACCGCGCGAACCCGATTGCCGGGCGCATCAACATGAGCAACCTGTGCTCGGAGATCTTGCAGGTCAACAGCGCATCGGCCTACGACGAAAACCTCGACTATGCTGACATCGGCAAAGATATCTCCTGCAACCTCGGATCGCTGAATATCGCCCACACCATGGATTCTCCCGACTTTGGCCGCACGGTGGAGACCGCCATTCGCGGGCTGACGGCGGTGTCGGACATGAGCCACATCCGCAGCGTGCCGTCCATCGAGGCGGGCAACGCCGCGTCGCACGCCATCGGGCTGGGGCAGATGAACCTGCACGGCTACCTGGCGCGGGAGGGCATCGCCTATGGCAGTCCGGAAGGGCTGGACTTCACCAACCTCTATTTTTACAACATCACCTGGCACGCGCTGCACACCTCGATGATGCTGGCCCGCGAGCGCAACCAGCGGTTCGCGGGCTTTGAGCAGTCCCGCTACGCCAGCGGGGAATATTTCAGCCAGTATCTGGAAGGCGACTGGCAGCCGAAAACCGAAAAAGTGCGCGAACTGTTTGCTCTCTCCGGAATCGAGTTGCCGACGCGCGAAATGTGGCAGCAATTGCGGAATGACGTGATGCGCTACGGCATCTACAACCAGAACCTGCAGGCGGTGCCGCCAACCGGTTCGATCTCCTATATCAATCACGCCACGTCGAGCATTCACCCGATCGTGTCGAAAATCGAGATTCGCAAAGAAGGCAAAACCGGGCGCGTTTACTACCCTGCCCCGTTTATGACCAATGAGAACCTGGCGCTCTATCAGGACGCGTATGAGATCGGCCCGGAAAAAATCATCGATACCTACGCGGAGGCGACAAAACACGTGGATCAGGGGCTCTCGCTGACGCTGTTCTTCCCGGATACCGCCACCACGCGGGATATCAACAGGGCGCAGATCTACGCCTGGAAGAAAGGTATCAAGACGCTTTACTACATTCGCCTGCGCCAGCTTGCGCTGGAAGGCACCGAAATTGAAGGCTGCGTGTCCTGCGCGCTGTAAGGAGAAAGGATGAAACTGTCACGCGTGAGTGCCGTTAACTGGAACAAAATCCAGGACGATAAAGATCTGGAGGTCTGGAACCGTCTGACCAGCAACTTCTGGCTGCCGGAAAAGGTCCCGCTCTCCAACGATATTCCGGCCTGGCAAACCCTGAGCTACGCCGAACAGCAGCTGACGATCCGCGTCTTTACCGGCCTGACGCTGCTGGACACCATTCAGAATACCGTCGGCGCACCGGCTCTGATGAGCGACGCGCTGACGCCGCACGAAGAGGCGGTGATGTCGAACATCAGCTTTATGGAGGCGGTGCACGCCCGCTCTTACAGCTCGATTTTCTCCACGCTGTGCCAGACCAAAGACGTGGACGCAGCCTATACCTGGAGTGAAGAGAGTGAGTCATTACAGAGAAAGGCGGAGCTGGTACTGACGTATTATCGGGCCGACGAGCCGCTGAAAAAGAAAATCGCCAGCGTATTCCTGGAATCGTTCCTCTTCTATTCCGGCTTCTGGCTGCCCATGTACTGGTCGAGCCGGGGCAAGCTCACCAATACCGCCGATTTGATTCGGCTTATCATTCGGGATGAAGCGGTTCATGGGTATTATATCGGCTATAAGTATCAGAAAGGGCTAGAGAAAGTCAGCGAGGCAAAGCGCGATGAGCTTAAAGGCTTTGCGCTCGATTTGCTGATGGATCTGTACGACAACGAGCTGAGCTATACCGAAGAACTCTACGCCGGCACCGGCTGGGAGGATGACGTGAAGGCCTTCCTCTGCTACAACGCCAACAAGGCGCTGATGAACCTGGGTTACGAGGCGCTTTTCCCGCCGGAGATGGCGGAGGTGAACCCGGCGATTCTGGCCGCGCTGTCGCCCAATGCCGACGAAAACCACGATTTTTTCTCGGGATCGGGCTCATCGTACGTGATGGGCAAAGCGGTGGAAACCGAGGATGAAGACTGGGATTTTTAATGAACGCTAACGTTCGTTAATTTAATATAAACCCAACAATTCCCTCTCTAATATTTACAAAACAACTACACTGTAATTTCCACGTCATATTCGCCTGAATCATTCCAATTCAGGCGAAATTTCCCGATGCAGCAGCAAAAAATTGAGAAAAATTCAGATCACGCTCAGCCCTTTACTCATGGGAAATTCAGCCGTTTCGCTTCCCTGAAAATTCATGCCATAAGCAAACCCAGGGTTGTCTCAGATTCTCAGTATGTTAGGGTTATGCCCGTTAACAATTTACCATGGTAATCATATCGGCATAAACAAATAACAGGACACTCTCTATTGCATGGCAATTAAATTAGAAGTGAAAAATCTTTATAAAGTATTTGGCGAGCATCCGCAGCGCGCATTCAAATATATTGAGAAAGGCCTTACGAAAGAGCAAATTCTGGAAAAAACCGGGCTATCGCTTGGCGTTAAAGACGCCAGTCTGGCCATTGAAGAAGGCGAGATTTTTGTCATCATGGGATTATCCGGTTCGGGTAAATCCACTATGGTTCGCCTTCTCAATCGCCTGATTGAACCCACCCGCGGACAGGTGCTGATTGACGGCGTGGATATCGCCAGAATATCAGACGCCGAGCTTCGCGAGGTGCGCAGAAAGAAGATCGCAATGGTGTTTCAGTCATTCGCGCTAATGCCGCACATGACGGTACTGGATAATACCGCCTTCGGCATGGAATTAGCCGGCACGCCGGCTCAGGAACGTCAGGAAAAAGCTCTGGATGCACTGCGTCAGGTTGGGCTGGAAAATTATGCGCATGCGTACCCGGATGAACTTTCCGGCGGTATGCGCCAGCGCGTGGGATTAGCCCGTGCATTAGCCATTAATCCAGACATATTATTAATGGATGAAGCCTTCTCCGCCCTCGATCCGTTAATTCGTACCGAGATGCAGGACGAGCTGGTAAAATTACAGGCTAAACATCAGCGAACCATTGTGTTTATTTCCCACGATCTGGATGAAGCCATGCGTATTGGTGACCGTATTGCCATTATGCAAAACGGTGAAGTGGTTCAGGTCGGCACGCCGGATGAAATTCTCAATAATCCGGCGAATGATTATGTACGCACCTTCTTCCGCGGCGTGGATATTAGCCAGGTCTTTAGCGCCAAAGATATTGCCCGTCGAACGCCAAACGGCATTATTCGTAAAACCCCAGGTTTCGGCCCACGCTCGGCACTTAAGCTGCTGCAGGACGAAGACCGTGAATACGGTTATCTGGTTGAACGCGGCAATAAATTTGTCGGCGTTGTCTCCATCGATTCTCTGAAAACCGCGCTCAGCGAAAACCAGGGCATCGATGCGGCGTTAATTGACGCTCCGCTTGCCGTGGACGCCGAAACGCCGCTCAGCGAGCTGCTCTCTCACGTGGGGCAGGCGCCTTGCGCCGTACCGGTCGTGGGTGAGGAACAACAGTACGTCGGTATCATCTCCAAACGGATGCTGCTGCAGGCTTTAGATCGCGAGGGGGCAAATAATGGCTGATCAAACTAACCCGTGGGGCACCGCTGAAGCGGCGGACAACGCTGCACAATCCGCCGACGCGTGGGGTTCCACGCCAGCACCCGCCGACGGTGGCGGTGCGGCGGACTGGCTCAATAGCGCACCCGCGCCTGCGCCAGAGCATTTCAACATCATGGATCCGTTCCATAAAACGCTGATCCCGCTGGACAGCTGGGTCACGGAGGGGATCGACTGGGTGGTGACGCACTTCCGCCCGGTTTTCCAGGGGATCCGCATTCCGGTGGATTACATCCTGAACGGCTTCCAGCAGCTGATGCTGGGCATGCCGGCGCCGGTGGCGATTATTCTGTTCTCCCTGATCGCCTGGCAGTTTGGCAGCGCCGGGATGGGGATCGCCACGCTGATTTCGCTGATTGCCATCGGCGCGATTGGGGCCTGGTCGCAGGCGATGATCACCCTGGCGCTGGTGCTGACTGCCCTGCTCTTCTGCATCGTCATCGGCCTGCCGATGGGGATCTGGCTGGCGCGCAGCCCGCGGGCGGCGAAGATTATCCGTCCGCTGCTGGATGCAATGCAGACTACCCCGGCATTCGTCTATCTGGTGCCGATTGTGATGCTGTTCGGCATCGGCAACGTGCCGGGCGTGGTGGTCACCATTATCTTCGCGCTGCCGCCGATTATTCGTCTGACCATTCTCGGGATAAACCAGGTGCCTGCGGACCTGATCGAAGCGTCACGCTCGTTCGGCGCCAGCCCGCGCCAGATGCTGTTTAAGGTTCAGCTCCCGCTGGCCATGCCAACCATCATGGCGGGCGTTAACCAGACGCTGATGCTGGCCCTTTCGATGGTGGTGATTGCCTCGATGATCGCCGTTGGCGGTCTGGGTCAGATGGTGCTGCGCGGCATTGGCCGTCTCGACATGGGGCTGGCTACCGTTGGCGGCGTCGGGATTGTGATCCTCGCCATTATTCTTGACCGCCTGACCCAGGCCGTCGGTCGCGATTCACGCAGTCGCGGCAACCGTCGCTGGTATTCCACCGGCCCTGTCGGGTTACTCACCCGCCCCTTTATAAAATAAGGAACAACGATGCGACATAACGTACTTTTTGCCACAGCGTTTGCCACCCTTGTCTCCACCAGCACGTTTGCGGCAGACCTGCCGGGCAAAGGCATTACCGTGCAGCCGGTGCAGAGCACCATTTCGGAAGAGAGCTTCCAGACCCTGATCGTCAGCCGCGCGCTGGAAAAACTGGGCTATACGGTTAACACGCCGAGCGAAGTGGATTACAACGTGGGCTACACCTCGATTGCCTCCGGTGACGCCACCTTTACCGCCGTAAACTGGCAGCCGCTGCACGACGACATGTATGCCGCCGCCGGTGGCGATAAGAAATTCTATCGCGAGGGTACCTTCGTGACGGGCGCGGCGCAGGGTTATCTGATCGACAAGAAAACCGCCGATAAGTACCACATCACCAATATTGAACAGCTGAAAGATCCGAAGATCGCCAAACTGTTTGACACCAACGGTGACGGCAAGGCCGACATGATGGGCTGCTCGCCTGGCTGGGGCTGTGAAGCGGTGATTAACCACCAGAACCAAGCTTTCGATCTGGCGAAAACGGTCGACGTGAGCCACGGCAACTATTCAGCGATGATGGCCGACACCATTGCCCGCTTCAAAGAGGGTAAACCGGTGATCTACTACACCTGGACGCCGTACTGGGTGAGCGATGTGCTGAAGCCGGGTAAAGACGTGGTGTGGCTGCAGGTGCCGTTCTCTTCCCTGCCGGGCGAGCAGAAAGATATCGACACCAAACTGCCGAACGGCATGAACTACGGCTTCCCGGTGAACACCATGCATATCGTGGCGAACAAAGCCTGGGCGGAGAAAAACCCGGCGGCCGCGAAGCTGTTTTCGGTAATGAAGCTGCCGCTGGCTGACATCAACGCCCAGAACGCGATGATGCACGCGGGCAAATCGTCTGAAGCGGATGTCAAAGGCCACGTCGACGGCTGGATCAAAGCCCACCAGCAGCAGTTTGACGGCTGGGTGAAAGAGGCGCTTGAGGCGCAGAAGTAAAACATTTTTCCTCACCCTAACCCTCTCCCAAAGGGAGAGGGCCGGGGTGAGGGGATCAAACCGCACCCAACCTAAACCGCACAATCCATCACCCAACAATCCCCCAACTTTCACAATCATTAGCTATTATGGTTTCCGGAAAAATAATCACTCAACTAACGATTCCTGAAACTAATGACAAAAACAACTCAAGGGCTTAGCCCCGCACTCATCCTTTTAATGTCCGTGGCAACGGGTCTGGCCGTCGCCAGCAACTATTACGCGCAGCCTCTTCTCGACACCATCGCCCGCGCGTTCAATCTCTCCGCCAGCTCCGCAGGCTTTATCGTCACCGCAGCACAGCTAGGCTATGCCGCCGGGCTGCTGTTTCTGGTGCCGCTGGGCGATATGTTTGAACGCCGAATGCTGATCGTCTCCATGACCCTGCTGGCCGCCGGTGGGATGCTGATCACCGCCAGCAGCCAGTCGCTGACGATGATGATCGTCGGAACCGCGCTAACGGGACTGTTCTCCGTGGTGGCGCAAATTCTGGTCCCGCTCGCCGCGACTCTCGCCTCTCCGGAAAAACGCGGCAAGGTGGTGGGTACCATCATGAGCGGCCTGCTGCTGGGGATTTTGCTGGCGCGTACCGTTGCAGGGCTGCTGGCAAGCCTCGGCGGCTGGCGCACCGTATACTGGGTGGCGAGCGTGCTGATGGTCGTTATGGCGCTGGCGCTGTGGCGCGGGCTGCCAAAAGTGAAGCAGGAAAACCACCTGAACTACCCGCAGCTGCTGGCCTCCGTTTTCAGCCTGTTCACCCAGGATAAGCTTCTGCGCACTCGCGCCCTGCTGGGCTGCTTCACCTTCGCTAACTTCAGCATTCTGTGGACGTCGATGGCGTTTCTGCTGGCCGCACCGCCGTTCAATTATTCCGAAGGGGTGATTGGCCTGTTCGGCCTGGCCGGTGCCGCAGGCGCACTGGGCGCGCGTCCCGCAGGCGGGCTGGCCGACAAGGGCAAATCCCACCTGACCACCTCCGCAGGACTGATTTTACTTCTGCTCTCCTGGGCGGCGATCTGGTACGGACACATCTCGGTGCTGGCGCTGATCGTCGGTATCCTGGTACTCGATCTCACCGTACAGGGCGTTCACATTACCAATCAGACCGTCATCTATCGCGTGAAGCCAGAGGCGCGTAACCGCCTGACGGCTGGTTACATGACCAGCTACTTCATCGGCGGCGCTGCGGGTTCGCTAATTTCAGCGTCGGCGTGGCAGCATGCGGGCTGGTCGGGGGTGTGTGCGATTGGGGCCATCGTCGCTACCGTCAACCTGCTAGTATGGTGGCGCGGTTACCACCGCCAGGATGCAATTAACTAACATTTACATTGAGTTGGCCTCTTAGGGTGTTAAGAGGCCCTTCACTCTGTTAATGTAAACGTAATCATTTATCCCAGAAATTTTAATGTGGGTGACATATTTACAATTGGCATGAATAGTTCAGACCCCCGTCCTCACATCCTCTCCTCAGCGGGTTCATACCCTACGCTTTCTGTGCTCACCGGGTCACGGACTTACCCGGCGCTTTCTGATGGTGACATAAGTTTGGCGGATATAACCGCACAAATAATTCATTTACATTATTTGTCACCGTCGTTACTATATCGGCTGTAATTAATGAGGTTATGCCCAAATGGATAGTTCGTTTACGCCCATTGAACAAATGCTTAAATTCCGCGCCAGTCGCCATGAGGACTTTCCGTACCAGGAAATCCTGCTGACTCGCCTGTGCATGCACATGCAGGGTAAGCTGCTGGAAAACCGTAATAAAATGCTGAAAGCTCAAGGGATTAACGAGACATTGTTTATGGCGTTGATCACGCTGGAGTCTCAGGAAAATCACAGCATTCAGCCTTCCGAACTGAGCTGCGCGCTGGGCTCCTCCCGTACCAATGCGACCCGTATTGCCGATGAACTCGAAAAGCGTGGCTGGATTGAGCGCCGCGAAAGCGACAACGATCGCCGCTGCCTGCATCTGCAACTGACCGATAAAGGTCACCAGTTCCTGCGCGAGGTGCTGCCACCTCAGCACAATTGCCTGCACAAACTCTGGTCTGTCCTCAGCACCGCCGAGCGCGACCAGCTTGAGCACATCACTCGCAAGCTGCTCACCCGTCTGGACCAGATGGATGAAGACGGCGCCGTTCTTGAGGCGCTGCGCTAACGCGACGACACGCTCACCATTCCTGATTCATAAGAAAACCGACAGGCCAGCACGTCACACTGCTGGCCTTTCTGACAACAGGTCGGCTCAGCCGATGTGAAAATAAGAAGATCGTGGAGAACAACAATGAGCGCAAATGCGGAGAGCACTACCCCGCAGCAACCGGCCAACAAGAAAGGCAAACGTAAGAGCGCCCTTCTTCTGTTGACCTTGCTCTTTATCATTATTGCCGTGGCATATGGGATCTATTGGTTTTTAGTACTGCGTCATGCTGAAGAGACTGACGACGCTTACGTGGCAGGGAACCAGGTACAAATTATGGCGCAGGTGTCGGGCAGCGTGACGAAAGTCTGGGCTGACAATACCGACTTTGTGCAAAAAGGCGATGTGTTGGTGACCCTCGATCCAACCGACGCCCAGCAGGCTTTTGAAAAAGCACAGACCGCGCTGGCCTCCAGCGTCCGTCAGACCCGCCAGCTGATGATCAACAGCAAACAGCTGCAGGCCAACATCGACGTGCAGAAAACAGCGCTGGCGCAGGCGCAGAGCGACCTGAACCGCCGCGTGCCGCTCGGCACCGCCAACCTGATTGGCCGTGAAGAGCTGCAGCACGCCCGCGATGCCGTTGCCAGCGCTCAGGCACAGCTGGATGTGGCCATTCAACAGTACAACGCCAACCAGGCGATGGTGCTGGGCACCAGTCTGGAAAACCAGCCCGCCGTACAGCAGGCGGCGACTGAAGTGCGCAACGCGTGGCTTGCCCTGCAGCGTACCAAAATCGTCAGCCCGATGACCGGCTATGTCTCCCGTCGTTCCGTCCAGCCAGGGGCACAGATTAGCCCAACCACGCCGCTGATGGCGGTCGTACCGGCAGACAATCTTTGGGTCGACGCTAACTTTAAAGAGACGCAGCTTGCCCATATGCGTATCGGCCAGACCGCGACGGTTGTCAGCGACATTTACGGCGATGACGTGAAGTACACCGGTAAAGTGGTCGGCCTGGATATGGGGACCGGCAGCGCCTTCTCCCTGCTGCCTGCGCAGAACGCCACCGGTAACTGGATCAAAGTGGTTCAGCGTCTGCCCGTGCGTATCGAACTGGATGCCAAACAGCTGGCGGATCACCCGCTGCGTATCGGCCTCTCTACGCTGGTGACCGTTGACACCGCCAACCGCGACGGTCAGATCCTGGCAAGCCAGGTGCGCAGCAGCCCGGCTTATGAAAGTAACGCCCGTGAAATTAGCCTCGATCCGGTCAACAAGATGATCGATGACATCGTGAAGGCAAACGCCGGTTAATCCGAAGGTGAGCGTTATGCAACAGCAAAAGCCGCAAAAACCGCTGGAAGGCGCGCAGCTGGTCATTATGACCATCGCGCTGTCGCTGGCGACATTCATGCAGGTGCTGGACTCCACCATCGCAAACGTGGCGATCCCGACCATTGCCGGTAACCTTGGCTCGTCGCTGAGCCAGGGGACTTGGGTCATTACCTCGTTTGGGGTGGCAAACGCCATCTCCATTCCGATTACCGGCTGGCTGGCAAAGCGCGTCGGTGAGGTGAAGCTGTTCCTCTGGTCCACGGTGGCGTTTGTACTGGCCTCGTGGGCGTGCGGCATGTCCAGCAGCCTGACGATGCTGATTTTCTTCCGCGTCATTCAGGGGATTGTCGCCGGGCCGCTGATACCGCTTTCCCAGAGTTTGCTGCTGAGCAACTACCCTCCCGCAAAACGTTCCGTCGCGCTGGCGCTCTGGTCGATGACCGTTATCGTCGCGCCTATCTGCGGACCGATTCTGGGCGGGTACATCAGCGATAACTACCACTGGGGCTGGATCTTCTTCATCAACGTACCGATTGGCGCCGTCGTGGTATTAATGACGCTGCAGTCGCTGCGGGGACGTGAGACCCGTACCGAACAGCGGCGAATCGACAGCATCGGGCTGGCGCTGCTGATCCTGGGTATCGGCAGTCTGCAGATCATGCTCGACCGCGGTAAAGAGCTCGACTGGTTCAACTCGCAGGAAATTATCATCCTGACCATTGTCGCGGTGGTGTCGATAAGCTTCCTGATCGTCTGGGAGCTGACGGACGACAACCCGATAGTCGATCTCTCGCTGTTTAAGTCGCGAAACTTTACCATTGGCTGCCTGTGTATCAGCCTCGCCTATATGCTCTACTTCGGCGCGATTGTTCTGCTGCCGCAGCTATTGCAGGAGGTGTATGGCTATACCGCAACCTGGGCGGGTCTGGCCTCAGCGCCGGTCGGGGTGATCCCGGTCCTGCTGTCGCCGATAATTGGCCGCTTCGCCCATAAGCTCGACATGCGCCGTCTGGTGACGTTCAGCTTCATCATGTATGCGGTGTGCTTCTACTGGCGTGCGTATACCTTTGAGCCGGGAATGGACTTTGGCGCCTCTGCGTGGCCGCAGTTCATTCAGGGCTTCGCGGTCGCGTGCTTCTTTATGCCGCTGACTACCATCACGCTCTCTGGCTTACCGCCCGAGCGTCTGGCGGCCGCGTCGAGCCTGTCGAACTTCACCCGTACGCTGGCGGGCTCCATCGGTACGTCGATCACCACCACCCTGTGGACGAACCGTGAATCTATGCACCACGCCCAGCTGACCGAAGCGGTGAACCCGTACAACCCGAATGCTCAGCAGATGTATAGCCAGCTTCAGGGGATGGGAATGACGGAGCAGCAGGCGTCCGGCTGGATTGCCCAGCAGATAACCAACCAGGGGCTAATTATCTCGGCCAACGAGATTTTCTGGATATCGGCAGGGATCTTTATCATCCTGCTGGGGCTGGTGTGGTTTGCCAGACCGCCGTTTGGTGCCGGCGGCGGCGGCGGCGGTGCGCATTAATCCTCTGCGCTGGTAGCCGCCACAGGGCAACCGCCCCGGTTGTCCAGAACGCGACAGCGATTGTCAGTTTCGATAAAGCAGCGCTCCTGTAATCAATTCACGATAGTGAAAAGACAACAGGAGCGCATCATGCTGAACACACCCGCTGACAAGTACCAACCCTATCCGACCCTTTCCCTGCCCGACCGCCGCTGGCCGGAGCAACGCATCACCCGCGCGCCTCGCTGGCTTTCCACCGACCTCCGCGACGGCAACCAGGCCCTTGCCGAGCCGATGGACAGCACCCGCAAGCTGCAGTTCTGGGATTTGCTGCTGGGCTGCGGATTCAAAGAAATTGAGGTGGCTTTTCCTTCAGCCTCGCAGACGGATTTCAACTTCGTTCGCCAGCTGATTGAAGAGAACCGCATCCCGGATGACGTGACGATTCAGGTATTAACCCAGGCGCGGGAAGATCTCATCCATCGCACTTTTGAATCCCTGCGCGGCGCAAAGCAGGCCACCGTGCATCTGTATAACGCCACCGCCCCGCTGTTCCGCCGCCTGGTCTTCGGCATGGAGAAAGCGCAAATCGTTGAGCTGGCGACGCGCGCGACGCGGCTTATTCGCCAGCTGTGTGAGGAAAATCCCGACACCCGCTGGCAGTATGAATACTCTCCGGAAACCTTCTGCTTTACCGAGCCGGAGTTTGCGCTGGAGATTTGTGAAGCCGTGGCGGAGATCTGGCAGCCGTGCGATGAACGGCCTATGGTGATCAACTTACCCGCCACAGTCGAAGTGAGCACGCCGAACGTCTATGCCGACCAGATCGAGTACTTCTGTCGCCATTTTAGCCGCCGCCGCGACGTCTGCATCAGCGTGCATCCGCATAACGACCGCGGTACCGGCGTCGCCTGCGCGGAGTTGGCCGTAATGGCGGGGGCTGACCGCGTGGAGGGCTGTCTGTTTGGTAACGGGGAACGTACGGGCAACGTCTGCCTGGTAACGCTGGCGATGAACCTCTACAGCCAGGGGGTTAGCCCGAATCTGGACTTTAGCGATATGAATCGGGTGGTGGAAGTGGTGGAAACCTGCAATCAGCTGCCGGTGCACCCGCGCCATCCGTGGGCAGGACGGCTGGCCTATACCGCCTTCTCCGGCTCGCATCAGGACGCGATTAAAAAAGGCTTTGATGCCCGCAGGCCGGGCGATCGCTGGGAGATGCCTTACCTGCCTGTCGATCCCCAGGATATCGGCTGCACCTACGAAGCGGTGATCCGCGTGAACAGCCAGTCAGGAAAAAGCGGCAGCGCATGGCTCATCGAACAGAATCATGGCCTGAAATTACCTCGCACCCTTCAGCAGGATTTCAGCCTGCACGTGCAGCAGGAAACCGATCGCCACGGAAAAGAGATGACGCATAATGCACTTTGGCAGCTCTTCCGCGCCCGCTACGGCCTGGTGGCAACGCCGCACTATGCGCTGCAATCCTACCGCAGCGACAGCCAGCAGGACGGCCAGCTGCGTCTGACGGCCAGCGTCGCCACACAGGGAGGAACGCGCCAGCTGGAGGGTCAGGGTAACGGTCTGCTCTCCGCCGCCGCTCACGGCTTAAGCCGCTGGGTCAACGCCCCGTTCGTGATAAAGGATTACCACGAGCATACGTTAGGCGAACGCAGCGACAGCCGCTCGGTGGCCTACATCCGCTGCCTGTTCCAGGACGGCAGCAGCCGCTGGGGCGTAGGCATTGACAGCGACGTGGCGCGCGCGTCGCTTCAGGCGCTGTTTAACGCCGTCAGTCGTTCTTAAAGTAATCGCTGGGAGAGACGCCCATCACCCGGCGAAACATCGCCGTAAAGGCGCTGTGGCTACCGTATCCCAGATCCAGCGCCACGCGTAATACCGGCTGGCCCTGCGCCAGCCGCACTAAGGCTTCCAGCAGGCGCGCCCTTCTCAGCCACTCGCCGTAGCTTAATCCCGTCTGCTGCTGAAAATGGCGGTTCAGGGTGCGCTCGCTCACGTTCATCATGCTCGCCGCCTGCGCGCTGGTCCAGCTTTCCCCCGGGTGTTGCCGGATTTGCAGACACAGGCGACGTAGCGCCTCACTTTCCGGCTCCGGCAGGTGAAACGGCAGCACCGGCATAGTGCGGATTTCATCGAGAATGAGCTCATAGACGCGCTCATCCCGGCTTCCGGGTGAGTACGATTCAGGTAAAGCAAGGCAGACGAGGATCAGCTCGCGCAGCAGCGGCGTTATCTGCACGATCTGGCAGGTGGCCGGGAGATCGGCCCGCGCCAGCGGATCGATAAATAGCGTTCGCGCCGCCACGTTGCCGGTGATGCGAAGCGAGTGGCGAGTCCCCGCAGGTAGCCAGACGCCGCGACCGGGAGGCACAACCCAACAGCCTGATGCGGTATCCACCCGTACCACGCCGCTCAGGGTGTGCAGCAGCTGCGCGCAGTCGTGCTTGTGCCACGGTTCGCTGTCACCATGAATGTAATCATGGGCAAACGGAACGAGGGGACGGTGGATAAAGGAAAAAGTCGAGGTTGTGGTCATGGGTTAAACAACCCTCACCCTACCCTCTCCCTGAGGGAGAGGGAAAAGGTGCACTAGATGTGCAGTTCCTGCAGTTTTTCTTTCGGCAGGGCCAGCTCTTCGTTGCTGTTCACGCGCACATCACGCTCGATGATATGACGCGCGATTTCCTGCGCTTCTTCCAGAGAGTGCATCTGGTAGGTGCCGCACTGGTAAACGTTCAGCTCTGGGATCTGGTTCTGCTCTTTCACCTTCAGCACGTCCTGCATGGCCGCTTTCCAGGCATCTGCCACACGTTTCTCTTCAGGCTGACCAATCAGGCTCATGTAGAAACCGGTACGGCAGCCCATCGGAGAGATATCGATGATCTCAACGCCGTTGCCGTTCAGGTGGTCACGCATGAAGCCAGCGAACAGGTGTTCCAGCGTATGAATGCCTTTCTCCGGCATCACTTCTTTGTTTGGCACGCAGAAACGCAGATCGAAGACGGTGATCGTGTCGCCGTGCGGGGTGTGCATGGTCTTCGCCACGCGGACTGCAGGTGCTTCCATACGGGTATGGTCGACAGTAAAGCTATCTAATAACGGCATACGTCACCTCCGATAGTGATTTTTTTTAAAATAAACTGAACTCTTCTACAGAATGCGCGTCTGAGTATATGAAAGACGCGCATTTGTTATCATCATCCCTGAATTCAGAGATGTATATTTTGGCCACAGCGATGTGGCCTTTTTCTTTTCTGCTTAAGCCTGCTTAGCCAGAAACGCCTCAAACGACTCGGTATCCGCCGCTTCAACCTCTTTCTGACGCACCACGGACGCATCGCGTTCCGCGACAAAATCCGCTTCGCTCAGCACTTCTAACGGCTCCTGCATCAGCATCTCACGGTACTCCGCTGAGAGTGAACGCCCCGTGCCGCCAATGCCCTGATCAATCATAGAACGCAGAATGCGTGCTGAGAACGTCAGTTCCGGGTTATCAAAGCACGCCACCAGCTGGTCGCAGATCTGTTGATACGCATCCCCGCCGTCGATGCTGTCCATCGTCCGGGCAACACGCTTCAGATCGCCGAACAGATCTTTGCCGACTTTCGTCAGCGGGAACTGTGCCGTTTCGCAGCCGATCCCCAGCGTCAGACCCGGTTTACGCCCTTCCAGAATCACGCGGTTCCAGTTTGTACGGGTACAGAGCAGTTCGTCTGAACTCATTTCCGGCGCATCCGCCAGCACGCACCAGACCATAAACAGATCCAGGAAGCGAATCTGCTGTTCATCAACGCCAATCGGTGAGAACGGGTTGATATCCAGCGAGCGCACTTCAATGTATTCGATCCCACCGCGCTGCAGCGCATCCGACGGGGTTTCGCCGCTGCGCGTCACGCGCTTAGGACGAATAGGCGCATACAGCTCGTTTTCAATCTGCAGCACATTGCTGTTGATTTGCAGGCGCTTACCGTCTTTTTCGAGGCCGATTTTCTCGTACTCTTCCGACGGGGTTTTGATCGCCCGCTTCAATCCTGCCACATATTCGTGCAATTCGTTAAACGTAATACCGAGATTGCTTTGCGATTTATTGGTATAACCGAGATCGCTCAGGCGCAGAGAGGTGGCATACGGGAGATAGTACATTCCGCAATCGGTCTTCTCGAATGGCAGCGTGGTCGGTTTCCCCTGCAGGAACGAAGAACAGATCGCCGGGGAGGCACCAAACAGATACGGGATCACCCAGCCGAAACGGTAATAGTTGCGGATGAGGCGGAAATAGCCCTCCGAGATCGCGTCTTTATCCGTTTCACCGCATTTCGCCTGCCAGAATGCCATTGGCAGCGAGAAGTTGTAATGCACACCCGAGATCGTCTGCATCAACGCGCCGTAGCGGTTTTTCAGCCCTTCACGATAGAGCGTTTTCAGCCGGCCGATATTTGACGTGCCGTACTGCGCCAGCTCAATCTCCTGGCCCTGCTCGATATAGCACGGCATGCTGAGGGGCCACATACGTTCGTCGCCCAGGTTGCGCGCGGTATAACGATGGATATCGCGCATGATCGTCAGCATATGATCAATATCACCCTCTACTGGGGTGATGAACTCCAGCAGCGCTTCAGCGAAATCGGTTGTGATCCATTTATGTGTCAGCGCCGAGCCTAACGCCTTCGGGTGACCCGTTGTCGCTAAACTGCCGTCCGCGTTAACGCGCAGCGTTTCACGCTCAAGCCCACGCTGAATACCCTTCAATGCCTGAGGGTGGTTTTCCAGCCAGGCCAGCGCCTGAGATACGTCCGGGATCAAATTGACCTCCCGCCTGTCAAAGTAATGTTACTCAGCATAATTGTAATGGTTGACGATTGAAGGTCGCGTATTCATTCCACCAATTAGTGCCACCACGTCATACCCTGCAGCGTTGCCCACGCCACGAGAACATAGCGCAACGCCTTGCCAAGGCACAAAAAAAAGAGCACCGGTCCCCAGGAGATGCGCATCCATCCCGCCAGCAGACACAGTAAATCGCCTATTACAGGCATCCAGCTTAATAACAGCGTGGCAGCGCCATAGCGTTTTAGCCAGCCGACTGCCTTTTCCTGCCAGCGCGATTTTTCACGCAGCGGAAAGAAACGCCCAAGAATAACGTTAGTCAGCCCTCCAAGGCTATTACCCATTGTTGCTATTAATACAAGCAGCCAGGGCTGACTCACGCCGGACAACAGCATCGCCACCAGCACCACTTCCGAATTTCCCGGTAACAGCGTGGCGCTTAAAAAACTGCTGGCGAATAATGAGGCAAGTGACAGCGCGTCACTCACAGTAAGCGTACATCCACCGCATCCATTCCGGCATCACGCGCGGCCTGGATGCCGAAATCGGCATCTTCAAACACGACGCATTTTGCCGCCGGGACGCCCATTAATTCTGCGCAAAGCAGGAAGGTGTCCGGTGCGGGCTTGTGATGTTTAACATGATCGGCGGCGACCACGGCAGAAAAATAGTGGCGCAGGCCAAGATGATTGAGCAAAGCTTCTGCAATCGCACTTTCGCTGCCTGTTCCTACCGACATCGGGCGACGCCCGTGCCACTCTTTTACCACATCAATCAGCGGCAGAGGGCGTACGGTATCTAAAAGCATGGCTTTTACTGCATCGGTTTTTTCGCGCGCGAGCAGGTGCGGGTCGAGATCGGCCTGATTCAGTTCAATCACGGCCTGTGCAATACGCCAGGTGGGAGATCCGTTGAGGGCAATCATCGCCTGAAGATCGAAACGCATACCGTAGCGGCCCAGGACGTCTGTCCAGGCTTGACGATGCGTGGGTTCGGTATCCAGGAGAGTGCCATCCATATCGAAGATCAAACCGTCATACTGTGCGTACATCGTGCTCTCGCTAAACGATTAACAAAGCATTACTTTATCGTAAATGGTGGTTTTTGTCGCTGACTGAGAGTGTGATTGCTGACGGAACGTCGAAGGAATAAACAAAGAAGGAGAAGATGGTGCATCCGGGAGGATTCGAACCTCCGACCGCTCGGTTCGTAGCCGAGTACTCTATCCAGCTGAGCTACGGATGCATCGGGAAATGCTTTCAGAAACAGTAAATGGTGCATCCGGGAGGATTACTCGGCTGCGCCTCGCCCTTCGGGCCGTTGCTAAAGCAACGTTATCCTCCCTGGTGCTTGCGATTAACTCGCAGACCTTGAAACAACAGCATAACTGTTGTCTCGGAGAATATGGTGCATCCGGGAGGATTCGAACCTCCGACCGCTCGGTTCGTAGCCGAGTACTCTATCCAGCTGAGCTACGGATGCATCAGGGTGCTGCTTTCAGAAATAGTAAATGGTGCATCCGGGAGGATTCGAACCTCCGACCGCTCGGTTCGTAGCCGAGTACTCTATCCAGCTGAGCTACGGATGCATCGGGATTTACTACTGTACTGCTCGATATTCATATCACTTCTAAAGCAATATGAAGTAATAGATGGTGCATCCGGGAGGATTCGAACCTCCGACCGCTCGGTTCGTAGCCGAGTACTCTATCCAGCTGAGCTACGGATGCAAAATGGCGGTGAGGCGGGGATTCGAACCCCGGATGCAGCTTTTGACCGCATACTCCCTTAGCAGGGGAGCGCCTTCAGCCTCTCGGCCACCTCACCACACAACGCCTCTTTCGAGTGCTTCGAGCAACTCGTTAAGAGCTTCTCGTCGCTGCGTGGCGCATATATTACTTTCTGGGACTTATAAGTCAAACAATTTTCCAAAAGCTTTTATCGTTTGCACAAATCACACGCAATTCGCATGTAAAAGCCGCAAAGAGGGTGTTTTATAAGCGGATTTTGCAGGCTTCTTCACAGAAAACCTATGCAGAAAAGGCGGAGATAGGACGAGTTAAGGGTTATGGAGCGGTTAAAAAGAGAGCGATTGAAATTAAACGGTAACTTTGAGCAGGAAAAATGACAGGAGGGTTGCGTCTCGCCCGACAGCGAGACGCGACAATATCAGTAACTGGACTGCTGGGATTTTTCAGCCTGGATACGCTGGTAGATCTCTTCACGGTGGACAGATACTTCTTTAGGAGCGTTAACACCAATACGTACCTGGTTACCCTTTACCCCTAAAACTGTCACGGTGACCTCATCCCCAATCATGAGGGTCTCACCAACTCGACGAGTCAGAATCAGCATTCTTTGCTCCTTGAAAGATTAAAAGAGTCGGGTCTCTTGTATCCCGGCATTATCCATCATATAACGCCAAAAAGTAAGCGATGACAAACACGTAAAGTGTAAGCAGTCACGGCATCACATTCTGTTAAACGTAAGTTTAGCCGATATACACAAACTCAACCTGACTTTATCGTTATCGATAGCACAGTGAACAAGACGCCATAACGTTACCGCTATGGCGTCTGCTTGTGCTTTGTAGTTATTACAGTTTCGCGCTTACCCAGCTTTCAACGCTGGCCAATGCTGCAGGGAGTGCCGCCGCATCCGTACCACCGGCTTGCGCCATGTCCGGACGACCGCCACCCTTGCCGCCCACCTGCTGAGCGACCATACCAATCAGTTCCCCTGCTTTTACGCGGTCGGTCACATCCTTAGATACGCCCGCAATCAGAGAAACCTTACCTTCTGCCACTGTCGCCAGCACGATAACGGTAGAACCAAGCTGGTTCTTGAGATCGTCGACCATAGTACGCAGCATCTTAGGCTCAACGCCCGCCAGATCGCTGACCAGCAGTTTGACGCCCTTAATGTCTACAGCCTTGCTGGAGAGGTTTGCACTCTCCTGCGCCGCAGCCTGCTCTTTCAGCTGCTGCAGCTCTTTTTCCAGCTGACGCGTGCGATCCAGCGCAACGCGCACTTTCTCGCCCAGGTTCTGGCTATCGCCTTTCAGCAGCTGCGCGATATCGTGCAGTTGATCGCTCTGCGCATGCAGGCTGGCAATCGCACCTTCACCGGTCACCGCTTCAATACGACGCACGCCTGCCGCCGTACCCGACTCGGAAACAATACGGAACAGGCCGATGTCACCGGTGCGCGAGGCGTGTGTACCGCCGCACAGCTCGGTAGAGAAGTCGCCCATGCTCAGCACGCGAACACGTTCATCGTATTTCTCGCCAAACAGCGCCATCGCACCTTTTTTCTTCGCGTCCTCGAGATCCATGATATGAGTCTCGATTGGCAGGTTACGACGGATCTGCGCGTTCACCAGATCTTCCACCGCACGGATTTCAGATGGCTTCATCGCTTCAAAATGCGAGAAGTCGAAGCGCAGCACTTTGTCGTTAACCAGAGAACCTTTCTGTGCAACGTGGGTACCGAGCACATCGCGCAGGGCAGCGTGCATCAGGTGGGTTGCCGAGTGGTTCAGACGAATGCGCGCGCGGCGAGCTTCATCAACGTTAGCCTGGACGCCCTCGCCCACTTTCAGAGAACCGGAAACCAGTTTGCCCTGGTGACCAATCGCCTGACCGTATTTTTGGGTGTCGCTGACGCTGAAGCTAAAGCCATTGCCCTTCAGTTCGCCCTTATCGCCAACCTGGCCGCCGGATTCGGCGTAGAACGGCGTTTTGTCCAGAATGACAACCGCATCCTGACCCGCACTGATGCTGTCCACGGCTTTGCCGTCAACAAACAGGGCGGTCACTTTGCCGGTCAGTTCCAGCGCCTCATAACCTTTGAATTCAGACGCGCTATCAACGCGGATCATCGCGTTGTAGTCTGCACCGAAACCGCTGGACTCACGCGCACGACGGCGCTGCTCTTCCATCGCGGCTTCGAAGCCCGCTTCGTCAACTTTGATGTTGCGCTCACGGCAAACGTCCGCTGTCAGGTCAACCGGGAAGCCGTAGGTGTCGTACAGGCGGAAAGCGGTTTCGCCATCCAGCGTGTCGCCCTTGAGCTTCGCCAGCTCTTCGTCCAGCAGCGCCAGACCGCGCTCCAGAGTACGGGCAAACTGCTCTTCTTCGGTTTTCAGAACCTGCTCAACCTGCGCCTGCTGGCGTTTCAGCTCGTCACCGGCTGAACCCATCACGCCGATCAGTGGCCCAACGAGTTTGTAGAAGAAGGTGTCCTTCGCGCCCAGCATGTTGCCGTGACGAATAGCACGACGAATGATACGACGCAGCACGTAGCCACGGTTTTCATTCGACGGGATAACGCCGTCTGCAATCAGGAACGCGCAGGAGCGAATGTGGTCCGCGATAACGCGCAGCGATTTGTTGTTCAGATCGGTCGCGCCGGTGACTTCGGCAACGGCTTTGATCAGGGTGCTGAACAGGTCAATCTCATAGTTGGAGTTAACGTGCTGCAGAACCGCGGCAATACGCTCCAGGCCCATACCGGTATCAACGGAAGGCTTCGGCAGCGGCTCCATCGTACCGTCGGCCTGACGGTTGAACTGCATGAAGACGATGTTCCAGATCTCAATGTAGCGATCGCCGTCTTCTTCCGGGCTTCCCGGAGGGCCGCCCCAGATGTGGTCGCCGTGATCGTAGAAGATCTCGGTGCACGGACCGCAAGGACCGGTATCACCCATCTGCCAGAAGTTGTCGGACGCGTAAGGCGCGCCTTTGTTATCGCCGATGCGAATAATACGCTCGCGCGGGATCCCGACTTCTTTTTCCCAGATTTCGTAGGCTTCGTCATCGGTTTCATAGACGGTAACCCACAGACGCTCTTTCGGCAGGTTGAACCAGTTTTCACCGGTCAGCAGTTCCCACGCATATTGAATGGCATCGTGTTTGAAGTAGTCGCCGAAGCTGAAGTTACCCAGCATTTCGAAGAAGGTGTGGTGACGCGCGGTGTAACCGACGTTTTCCAGGTCGTTGTGTTTACCGCCCGCACGCACGCAACGCTGTGAGGTTGTGGCGCGGGAATAATTACGCTTGTCGAGACCAAGGAACACATCCTTGAACTGGTTCATCCCGGCGTTGGTAAACAGCAGAGTCGGATCGTTGTTCGGTACCAGGGAGCTGCTGGCAACAACCTGGTGTCCCTTACTATGGAAAAAATCGAGAAACGCCTGACGGATCTCAGCGGTGCTCTTGCTCATAATTATCCTGAAATCAAGCTAACGAAATGTCGTAGCCAGCCTGTATCGGTAAACCGTTGGACAGACCAGCTACTGGAAAAAGTGGGAATAAGATAAGTTTTCTTTAGTGGGAAGTAAAATCCCGCATGCGTTCAATCGGCAAAATTACGCCAGATATCCTGAATATCTTCCATCAGAAAGCCGCGGTAGAGCAAAAAGCGCTGGATTTTGACTTTTTCTGAAAATTCACGCGGCAGCGGCTCGCCGTACTTGCGAATCGCCTGTTCTCTTGCCAGTTCGCACCAGTCAATATCGCATTCGCGCATCGCTTTTTCGATGGACTCCCGGGCTACCCCTTTCTGGTTTAGCTCCTGCCGGATGCGCGCGGGCCCGTATCCTTTACGGCCACGGCTGGCGAGAAACCGCGAGGCAAAACGCTCGTCATCAAGATAGCGATGCTCATAGCACCAGGCGATGACGCGGTCATAATCTTCCGCGGCGGCATCAATCTCTTCCGGGCCGTTTTTACTCATCACCGGCGCCGACAGTTTTCGCCGCAGCTCCTGTTCACTGTGGTCACGGACGGCCAGGATGCGCACCGCGCGATCAAGTAAGCGTGCATACGCGGGTCGACGTGTTGTCGGTTCACTCATAAAAAAACCTGCTGATTCAGAAATGCAAAAAGGGCCGCATCAGCAGCCCTTCATTGTTAAACGAGAGAATTAAAAGTCTTCGTTAGTTTCTTCAGCATCCGCGCTATCAACCGCGAAATCAGGCGTGGAGTCCTGGTTGTTCAGCAGAAGCTCACGCACTTTCTTCTCGATCTCTTTCGCCGCAGCCGGGTTCTCTTTCAGCCAGGAGATGGCATTCGCTTTACCCTGACCAATCTTGTCACCGTTGTAGCTGTACCAGGCGCCCGCTTTTTCAATCAGCTTCTCTTTCACGCCCAGGTCAACCAGCTCACCGAAGAAGTTAATACCTTCGCCGTAGAGGATCTGGAACTCAGCCTGCTTGAACGGCGCTGCGATTTTGTTCTTCACAACCTTGACGCGGGTTTCGCTACCGACGACGTTCTCCCCCTCTTTCACCGCGCCGATACGGCGGATATCCAGACGGACAGAGGCGTAGAATTTCAGGGCGTTCCCCCCGGTCGTGGTTTCCGGGTTACCGAACATCACGCCGATTTTCATACGGATCTGGTTGATGAAGATCAGCAGCGTGTTGGACTGCTTCAGGTTACCCGCCAGCTTACGCATCGCCTGGCTCATCATACGAGCCGCAAGGCCCATATGAGAGTCGCCGATTTCGCCTTCGATTTCGGCTTTTGGCGTCAGTGCGGCAACGGAGTCGACCACGATAACGTCAACAGCACCAGAACGCGCCAGCGCGTCACAAATTTCCAGTGCCTGCTCACCGGTGTCCGGCTGAGAACACAGCAGGTTGTCGATATCGACGCCCAGCTTACGGGCATACACAGGGTCCAGCGCGTGCTCGGCATCGATAAACGCACAGGTTTTACCTTCGCGCTGTGCCGCGGCAATGACCTGCAGCGTCAGGGTGGTTTTACCGGAGGACTCTGGCCCGTAGATTTCTACGATACGGCCCATAGGCAGGCCGCCAGCGCCCAGCGCGATATCCAGAGAAAGCGAACCGGTGGAGATAGTTTCCACATCCATGGAACGGTCTTCACCCAGGCGCATGATGGAGCCTTTACCGAATTGCTTTTCGATCTGGCCCAGTGCTGCCGCCAACGCTTTCTGTTTGTTTTCGTCGATAGCCATTATTACTCCTGTCATGCCGGGAGAAGCGACTGTGCTTCACCGTGGATTTCTGTTCTGTTGGTGCAATTATACTGTATAGTCATACAGTATCAAGTGTTTTGTAGAAATTGTTGCCAGAGCGTTTTTAACGCATATTCCGTTGCCTGACGACGCACGCTTTCGCGATCGCCGCTGAAGCACTCCCGGCGGGTGATGCCTTCGCCTTTAGAAGTAGCAAACCCAAACCAGACTGTGCCAACAGGCTTCACGTCGCTACCGCCGTCCGGGCCCGCAATGCCGCTAATGGAAATTGCGTAATCTGCGCGCGCCTCTTTGAGCGCACCAATGGCCATCTCGATCACCACCGGTTCGCTGACCGCGCCATGCTGTTCAAGCGTGGATTCGCGCACGCCAATCATCTGTGCTTTAGCTTCGTTACTGTAGGTCACAAATCCGCGTTCAAACCAGGCGGAACTGCCGGCAATATCGGTAATCGCTTTCGCCACCCAGCCGCCGGTGCAGGATTCCGCGGTGGTGATTGTCGCGCCACGCTGCTTCAGCGCAAGGCCAACAATCTCGCTAAGCTGCATCAATTCATGGTCAGTCATTCTCGCTCCAGGCATCAGAAAAACGTGCTGCACAAGATAGCACTTTCTCGTCAGATGTGGGGATGCACTTCAGGTTTTACGAGGGAGCTTCAGAAAAAAGCCGATGCGGGCGCACCGGCCGTGGAAATGTTATTTCATGCTGTCGGCGAGGGTGTTCACATTGTGGCGAAATGCCTTAACGTAGGTGTCTGCCACCCCGCCTTTTGCCGACAGCGCTTCCGGATACAGTTCGCCCCCCGGCTGTGCGCCCGTCGCCGACGCTATCTGCTTCACCAGACGCGGATCGAGCTGATTTTCCATAAACCAGGTTTTGACGCCGTCGGCTTTGATCTGATTGATAATCTCAGCAACCTGCGACGCGCTGGCCTCGCTCTCGGACGACAGTCCCTGCGGCGCCATAAACGTCACGCCGTAGGCGCGGCTGAAATAGCCGAATGCGTCATGGCTGGTCAACACGTTACGCTTCGCCTGCGGGATCTGGCTAAAGCGCGTTTTGGCCCAGCTATCCAGCTGGTTAAGCTGCGCGATATACGGTTTACCGGAGGCTTCCAGCGCGGCTTTGTCCTGCGGATCGGCTTTCACCAGCCCGTTCAGAATATTTTGTGCATACAGCGCCCCGTTCGCCGCGCTGTTCCACGCATGCGGATCGGTCACGGTCTTTCCATCTTCCTCAAGCGTGTGGGTTTTCACCCCGGCTGAGGCGACGACCAGCTGTCCTTTGAACCCGGAGGCCTTCACCAGCCGATCGAGCCAGCCCTCCAGCCCCAGGCCGTTCACCACCACCACATCGGCCTTGCTCAGCGCCGCGCTGTCTTTCGGCGACGGTTCAAAGGTATGCGGATCGCCGTCCGGCCCGACCAGCGTCGTCACGTTCACATGGTCACCGCCCACCTCCTGCGTGATATCTCCCAGTATCGAAAAGCTGGTCACCACACTCAGCGTTTTTGCCATCACGCCGTGCGACATCATCCCCAGCGCGAGCGCCATGACTAATCCTGTACGTTTCATCGTTTCCCCTTGCGTTAAAAAAGCGCGCGCAGGCTGCCAGCGAGCCTGCTTCGCGTGCCCAGTAAAATGGAAATAAAGAACAGCGCGCTGGCGGTAAGCACAATGGAAGGCCCGGCAGGCAAACTCATTGCCCAGGAGAGGCTCAGCCCCAGCCATGCGCAGAAAATACCGCTGATGCCCGCCATCAGGAGTAACGCAGGCAGCGTGCGCACCCAGCAGCGGGCCGCCACGGCTGGAAGCATCATCAGCCCGACGGCCATCAGCGTGCCGAGCACCTGAAAACCAGCCACCAGGTTAAGAACCAGCAGCGCCAGAAACAATCCGTGCAGCAGGCCGGGCAGCCAGCGGGCGTTCACCTGCAGCCAGGCGGTGTCAAACGCTTCGGTAACCAGTCCGCGATAGAACATCGCCAGCACGATAAGGGTGAACATGCACACGCCCGTGACAAACAGCGCGGCGTCGTTGTCCACGGCGAGGATGGAGCCAAACAGCAGATGCAGCAGATCGACATTCGACCCGCGCAGCGACACCAGCGTGACCCCCAGCGCCAGCGAGCCAAGATAAAACCCGGCAAAGCTGGCATCTTCCTTAAGCGGCGTGCGTCGACTGACCAGACCGGCCAGCAGCGCCACGGTAATGCCCGCGATAAAACCGCCAATACTCATCGCCAGCAGCGACATACCGCTGAGCAAATACCCCACGGCGACACCCGGCAAAATGGCGTGAGAAAGGGCGTCGCCCATCAGGCTCATCCGTCGCAGCTGAAGAAACACCCCGAGCGCGGTAGTGCTGACGGAGAGCGCCAGGCAAACCACCAGCGCGCGACGCATAAAGCCGTACTCAATAAACGGCTGAAAAAAGAGATGCCAGATCATGCCACCCTCACCCGCTCGGTTTTCCACTGGGGCACGTCAGCATCCAGCCGCAGCGTTTGCGGGAAATGGCGCGACACGCGCTCGCTGTCGTGCAGTACCGCGAGCAGAGTTTGCCCCTGCATATACATCTCCAGCATCACGTCCATCAGCACGTTGCAGGTGGCTTCATCGACGCCGGTAAAGGGCTCATCCAGCATCACCAGCGGCGCCTGCTGTACCAGAACGCGGGCAAACAGCATGCGCTGGAACTGCCCGCCGGAGAGCTCATCGATGGTGGATAACGCCATGGTTTCCAGTCCGACGCGCTCAAGAGCGCTGGCAAGGCGCAGCCGCGCTTCGCGACGAAACCCGGAAAACAGCGAAATGCCCGGCCAGCATCCCATGCTTACCACGTCCTGTACGGTCAGCGGAAACTGCGCCTCCAGCGCGTGGCGCTGTGCCAGCCATCCGATTACCGGGCGCTTCCCCTGCCAGCGAAAGCCGCCGCTGACGGGAGGAATAAACCCCGCCAGCGTTTTCAGCAGCGTGGATTTCCCGCAGCCGTTAGCGCCGATAATGGCGGTCATGCTTCCGCGCTCAATCGTGCCCGAAAGGGGCCGCGTAATGGGCTGGCGTTCATAACCCGCGACCAGTTCATTCATCACAATCATGGCAATGCCACCGCCCAGCACACGGCCAGCCCAATAAAGACAACCAGCACCAGCGCCAGCAAAAGCCGAACCGGAGCAGACAGAGAGAAAAGGGACGTTGACATCTCGACACCAAATTAAACGTTATAACATAACAATAATAAAAGGTAGTTAAGATGTAAATGGCGGGTTTGCAGAGGGAGTGTGGCGAAATGTTTCTGCGGGAAATAGATGCGCGCGGATGCCCTCACCCCAGCCCTCTCCCACAGGGAGAGGGGGAATAAGGTGACTTACTGACTAAACGGTGACGCCGCCGGCACGCGGGCCTGCGATACCGCCAGCCCCAGCTGCCATACGGCCATCGCATAGTGGGTGCTGTGGTTATAGCGGGTAATGGTGTAGAAATTCGGCAGACCGTACCAGTACTGATAGCCCGTCCCGACATCCAGACGCAGCAGACTCACCTGATCGACATTGCCCAGCGGCTGGGTTGGCGTTAAGCCTGCCGCCGTCAGCTGTGCAACGCTGTATTTGGTTTTAAAGCCGTTTTCCAGCCCAAACGCCTCGCCGTTCGCCTGCACCGCAACTTGCCCGCCCGGCACCCAGCCGTGCGCCTTGAAGTAGTTCGCCACGCTGCCGATGGCATCCACCGGATCCCACAGGTTGATATGGCCATCTCCGTTAAAGTCGACGGCATACTGTTTATAGGACGACGGCATAAACTGGCCGTAGCCCATCGCGCCGGCAAATGACCCTTTCAGATCGAGCGGATCGTCCTGCTCGTTGCGCGCCATCAGCAGGAAGGTTTCCAGCTCGGAAGAGAAATACTCCGCTCGGCGCGGATAGTTAAAGGAGAGCGTCGCCAGCGCATCCAGGATGCGGGTTTTCCCCATCACGCGGCCCCAGCGGGTTTCCACGCCGATAATCCCGACGATGATTTCAGGCGGTACGCCGTACACCTGCCACGCGCGGTTGAGCGCCTCTTCATACTGATTCCAGAACGCCACGCCGTTTTGCACGTTGTCCGGAGTAATAAACTGCTTGCGATAGCGCAGCCACGCGCCGTTCGGCCCGCTCGGCACCTGGGCCGTCGGCGCCTGTCTGTCCATCAGACGCAGCACGTAGTCCAGACGCTTCGCCTGAGACAAAATTTCGTGCAGCTGCTGTCTGTCAAAGCCGTGTTTGCTCACCATTTTATCGATGAACTGCTCGGCCGCCGGGTTATTCGCGAAGTCGCCCCCCATCTGCATCATATTGTGCTGCGGCTCCAACAGGAATCCTCCGGAAGGCGCGCCCGCCGTTTGCTGAACGGCTTCGGTCTTAGGTTTGCTACTACAGGCAGACAGCAGAATAAGCGCAGGCAACAGCGCTGCATAACGACGCTTGAACATGAGACATCCATTTAACGGGTTCGATAAGAACCCAGTATGGTAAAGCATCCGCAACACCTCAAGGAAGCGGTACGCACCTTCCCTACGCAAATCCGCGCTTTTTTCCATCGAAAATCATTAGCCCCACCAATAAACTTTCAAAATAATCCTTTTTTCTTTCATTGTGAGATCTAATTAACACTTTAAAAGCTTTCAAAGTGATTATTATTAGCCCAGCCAGACAAAAACAAAAAAGCCTCACAGGAGAGAAGAATGATAGAAACCATCACCCACGGCGCCGAGTGGTTCATCGGGCTATTTCAAAAAGGCGGAGAAGTGTTCACCGGCATGGTGACCGGGATCCTGCCCCTGCTGATCAGCCTGCTGGTCATCATGAACGCGCTGATCAACTTTATCGGCCAGCAGCGCATTGAACGCTTCGCCCAGCGCTGCGCCGGAAACCCGCTGTCCCGCTACCTGATACTGCCCTTTATCGGCACCTTCGTGTTCTGCAACCCGATGACCTTAAGCCTCGGCCGCTTTATGCCGGAAAAGTACAAGCCGAGCTACTACGCCGCCGCCTCCTACAGCTGCCATTCGATGAACGGCCTGTTCCCGCACATCAACCCCGGCGAGCTGTTCGTTTATCTCGGGATCGCTAGCGGCATTACTACGCTTGGCCTGCCGCTCGGCCCGCTGGCGGTGAGCTACCTGCTGGTCGGTCTGGTGACTAACTTCTTCCGCGGCTGGGTGACCGACCTCACCACCGCTATTTTCGAGAAAAAAATGGGCATCCAGCTTGAACAGAAGGTCCATCTTTCAGGAGCCACAGCATGAACCGGATCCGCATTGACAAAGGCACGGGCGGCTGGGGTGGCCCGCTGGAGTTCGACGCCACCGAAGGCAAAAAGATTGTTTACATCACCGCGGGTACCCGCCCGGCGATCGTCGACAGGCTGCGCGAGCTGACCGGCTGGGAAGCGGTCGACGGCTTCAAAGAAGGCGAGCCGCCGGAAGCAGAAATTGGCGTGGCGGTGATCGACTGCGGCGGCACGCTGCGCTGCGGTATCTATCCGAAGCGCCGTATTCCGACGGTAAATATTCACTCCACCGGAAAATCCGGCCCGCTGGCGCAGTACATCCTCGAAGACATTTATGTCTCGGGCGTTAAGGAAGACAACATCACCCTGGTGAAGGGGACGTCTGCACCGCAAAAAGCGGCTCCGCGCGAGTACGACACCAGCAAGAAAATCACCGAGCAGAGCGACGGCCTGCTGGCGAAGGTCGGGATGGGCATGGGTTCCGCCGTGGCGGTGCTTTTCCAGTCCGGGCGCGACACCATCGACACGGTGCTGAAAACCATTCTGCCGTTTATGGCGTTCGTCTCGGCGCTGATCGGCATCATCATGGCCTCCGGCCTGGGCGACTGGATTGCCCACGGCCTCGCCCCGCTCGCTAGCCACCCGCTCGGGCTGGTGACGCTGGCGCTGATCTGTTCCTTCCCGCTGCTGTCGCCGTTCCTCGGCCCGGGCGCGGTGATCGCTCAGGTCATCGGCGTGCTGATTGGCGTGCAGATTGGTCTGGGGAACATTCCCCCGCACCTCGCCCTGCCCGCCCTGTTTGCCATTAACGCCCAGGCGGCTTGCGATTTCATCCCCGTTGGGCTGTCGCTGGCCGAAGCGCGCCAGGACACCGTGCGCGTGGGCGTGCCGTCCGTGCTGGTCAGCCGCTTCCTGACGGGCGCGCCCACGGTGCTGATTGCCTGGTTTGTCTCCGGCTTTATTTATCAATAAGAGGTTCCTGCAATGACCGTGATTTACCAGACCACCATTACCCGCATTGGCCAGAGCGCCGCCGACGCGCTGAGCGACCAGATGCTGATCACCTTTCGCGAAGGGGCGCCTGCGGATATCGAAGAGTTTTGTTTTATCCACTGCCACGGCGAGCTGAACGGTGAGCTGAAGGCCGGTAGCCAGCTTGAGCTGGGCGAGGCGCGCTATGCCGTGACCGCCGTCGGCGACGTCGCTGAACAAAACCTGCGCGAGCTGGGCCACATCACCCTGCGTTTCGACGGCCAGCTACAGGCCGAATATCCCGGCACGGTTCACGTCGATGGTCCGGTTCCGCAGGCTGTCACCCCAGGCTGCACGTTAAAATTTGTTGCGTAATTAAGGAGATAGACATGAGTCAGGTTGCCGTTGTCATTGGTGGAGGACAAACCTTAGGCGAGTTCCTCTGCCGTGGGCTTGCCGCAGAGGGCTACCGCGTGGCGGTAGTGGATATTCAGAGTGAAAAAGCCGCCCGCGTGGCGGACACCATTAACACCGAGTTTGGCGAAGAAATGGCGTACGGGTTTGGCGCCGACGCCACCAGCGAGCAGAGCGTGATGGCGCTGGCCCGCGGCGTGGACGAGATTTTTGGGCGTACCGACCTGCTGGTCTACAGCGCGGGAATTGCGAAAGCGGCCTTTATCAGCGATTTCGAACTGGGGGATTTTGACCGCTCGCTGCAGGTCAATCTGGTGGGCTATTTCCTCTGTGCCCGCGAGTTTTCCCGTCTGATGATCCGCGACGGCATTCAGGGACGCATCATTCAGATCAACTCCAAATCAGGAAAAGTGGGCAGCAAGCACAACTCCGGCTACAGCGCGGCGAAGTTTGGCGGCGTGGGGCTGACGCAGTCTCTGGCGCTGGATCTGGCCGAGTACGGCATTACCGTGCACTCGCTGATGCTGGGTAACCTGCTGAAATCGCCGATGTTCCAGTCCCTCCTGCCGCAGTATGCCACCAAGCTCGGCATCAAGGCTGAGGAAGTGGAGCAGTACTACATCGATAAAGTGCCGCTGAAGCGCGGGTGCGATTATCAGGACGTGCTGAACATGCTGCTGTTTTACGCCAGCCCGAAAGCCTCGTACTGCACCGGGCAGTCGATTAACGTCACCGGCGGGCAGGTAATGTTCTGATCGAGCGGCCTGATGCCCTCACCCTAACCCTCTCCACCGGGAGAGGGAACACAATAAGGAGCCGATATGGTCACCGCACTCATCACCGTCGCCGCCCTCGCCTGGCTCTGCCAGATGGCGTTCGGCGGCTGGCAAATTCACCAGTTTAACCGCGCGTTTGACGCACTGTGCCAGAAAGGCCGCGTGGGCGTCGGGCGTTCCGGCGGACGCTTTAAACCGCGAGTCGTCGTGGCTATTGCGCTGGACGAAAACAATAACGTCTGCGATTCCCTCATCATGCGCGGCATGACCGTCTTTGCCCGTCCGGTGAAAATCCAGGCAATCAACGGCATTTCGCTGCAGGAATTGCAGCCTGATGTGATCTTTCCCCATGATCCACTCTGTCAGAATGCACTATCATTAGCGCTTAATCTGAAACATGGATAATTTCGTTGTGAAAGATATAGACTTGCGAAATTATCATTTCGCAACCTAAGGAACGAAGCGCCTATGAAACCTCGCCAGCGGCAGGCGGCCATTCTCGAGCATCTGCAAAAGCAGGGAAAATGTTCGGTAGAGGATCTGGCCCACTACTTTGACACCACCGGCACGACGATACGCAAGGACCTCGTATTGCTCGAAAACTCTGGCGCCGTCATTCGAACCTACGGCGGCGTGGTGCTCAATAAGGACGAAGCCGACCCGCCTATCGACCACAAAACGCTGATCAATACCCACCAGAAAGCGCTGATTGCCGAAGCCGCCGTAAAATTTATCCACGATGGCGACTCCATCATTCTGGATGCAGGCAGTACCGTTCTGCAGATGATCCCGCTGCTCAGCCGCTTTAACAACATCACGGTGATGACCAACAGCCTGCATATCGTCAACGCCCTGTCGGAGTTCGACAGCGAGCAGACCATCCTGATGCCCGGCGGCACATTCCGCAAAAAATCCGCCTCATTCCACGGACAGCTGGCGGAGAACGCCTTCGACCACTTCAGCTTTGATAAGCTGTTTATGGGCACCGACGGCATCGACCTGAACGCCGGCGTTACGACGTTCAACGAGGTGTTCAGCGTCAGTAAAGCCATGTGTAACGCCGCGCGGGAAGTGATTCTGATGGCGGACTCGTCGAAGTTTGGCCGCAAAAGCCCCAACATTGTCTGTAGCCTTGAAAGCGTCGATAAGCTGATTACCGACGCGGGTATCGACCCGGCGTTCAAAAAAGCGCTGGAAGAGAAAGGAATCGACGTGATCGTAACCGGAGAGAGAGATGAGTGATTTTCTGTTAGAAACGGGCCGCCAGACGCTGATGCTGGAGCTGCAGGAAGCCAGCCGCCTGCCGGAACGTCTGGGCGAGGATTTTGTCCGCGCCGCCAACACCATTATCCACTGCGAAGGCAAAGTGATCGTGGCGGGCATCGGTAAATCCGGCCATATCGGCAAAAAGATTGCTGCGACGCTCGCCAGCACCGGCACCCCGGCCTTCTTCGTGCATCCGGCAGAGGCGCTGCACGGCGATCTGGGGATGATAGAAAGCCGCGACGTGATGCTGTTTATCTCCTACTCCGGTTCGGCCAAAGAGCTGGATCTCATTATTCCGCGCCTGCAGGAAAAATCCGTCGCCCTGCTGGCGATGACCGGGAAATCCCGCTCGCCGCTAGCGCTGGCCGCCAAAGCGACGCTGGATATTTCCGTTGAGCGTGAAGCCTGTCCGATGCACCTCGCCCCGACCTCCAGCACCGTGAATACCCTGATGATGGGCGACGCGCTGGCGATGGCGGTAATGCAGGCGCGCGGCTTTAACGAAGAAGATTTCGCCCGCTCGCATCCGGCAGGTGCGCTCGGGGCACGCCTGCTCAACAAGGTTCACCACCTGATGCGCACCGACGATGCTATTCCGCAGGTCAAACTCAATACCAGCGTCATGGACGCGATGCTGGAGCTCAGCCGCACCGGTCTGGGGCTGGTGGCGGTGTGCGATGACGACGGGTACGTCAAAGGCGTATTCACCGACGGCGACCTGCGCCGCTGGCTGGTGGGCGGCGGCAGGCTGGAAACCCAAGTGTCGGACGCCATGACCAAAGGGGGGCTGACGCTGAACGCCGAGAGCCGCGCCATTGAAGCCAAAGAGGTGCTGATGAAGCGCAAAATCACCGCCGCACCGGTGGTGGATGACACCGGCAGGCTGTGCGGCGCCATCAACCTGCAGGATTTCTATCAGGCCGGGATTATCTAACCCTTCAGCCCGAGACGCTTCGCCAGCCGGTGCAGGTTGGCGACGTCCATCTCCAGCGCCCGCGCGCACGCCGCCCAGCTGCGGTTATTCTGCTCCAGCGCGCGGGTAATCATCCGACGCTGGAATTCTTCCGTCGCCTCGCGTAGATTCTCGTTTGCGCTCTCGGGCGCAGCAGCCTTCACGGTCGGGGCAGTTTCCTCATGCAGTGCAAAATGCCGCGCATGAATTACCACCTCATCTCCCGAACGCGTCGCCCGCGCCAGCACGACCGCGCGGTGAATTGCGTGTTCCAGCTCGCGCACGTTGCCCGGCCAGCCGTAGCTCAGTAGATGCGTTCTCGCACCCGGGCTCAGCACCACGCGGGAAAGCCCCATCCTGAGACGGCACTGCTCGCAGAAAAAGCCCGCCAGCAGCAATACGTCATCCCCGCGCTCGCGCAGCGGCGGCACGGTAAGCGGGAACACGCTCAGGCGATGGAACAGGTCGGCGCGGAACTGCCCGGCCAGCACCGCTTCACGCAGGTCGCGGTTGGTCGCCGCCAGCACGCGAACGTCCACTCTGTGACTGCGGTCATCCCCCACGCGCTGGATATCGCCGTACTGCAGCACGCGCAGGAGTTTGGCCTGTAGCGACAGGGAGAGCTCGCCGATTTCATCCAGAAACAGCGTGCCGTTATCGGCCATTTCGAACTTGCCGCTGCGGTTGCTGATGGCCCCGGTAAACGCCCCTTTAACGTGACCAAAAAGCTCGCTTTCCGCCACGCTTTCCGGCAGCGCGGCGCAGTTGAGGTACACCAGCGGGTTCACCGCGCGCGGCGACGCTTCGTGAATGGACTTCGCCACCAGCTCCTTCCCGGTGCCGGTCTCCCCGGAGATCAGCACGTTCAAATCGGAAGCGGCAACGATCTCAATCTCTTTTTTGAGCTGCGCCATGCCCGGAGAGAGGCCAATCATCTCCGTATACGTGACTTGCTCAAACGCCGCCGGGCTGCCGGGAAGGATATTCTGGCTCTCCAGCTGTTCAATCAGCAGCGCGTTGTTAAGCGCCCCGGCGGCCAGGGCGGCAATCAGGCGCAGCTCTTCGTCGCTAAAGGCATCGAACTGGTCCGGCGAAAGGCCGTCGAGGGTCAGCGCCCCAATCAGGTTTTGCCCGGCAAACAGCGGCAGGCCGATACAGGCGTGCACCTTCAGGCTCTCCTGGCCGGGAATCAGCCCGTCGTACGGGTCGGGCAAGTCGCTGTCCGCCGGGAAGCGCACCACGTCACCCGCGCGGGCGATAGTCTCCAGACGCGGATGGCCTTCAAGGGTAAAACGCCGTCCGAGCACGTCCTTCGCCAGCCCGTCGATAGCCAGCGGGATAAACTGCCCTCCTTCGTAGCGCAGCAGCGCCGAGGCGTCACACGCCAGCACGTAGCGCAGCGTGGAGATCAGCCGCTGAAAGCGGTCCTGATGGCCGATACCGGTCTGCAGCTCAATGGCGATCTTCGCCAGCACGTCTACGGAAAAGCTCATAGTGACCTCGTTGTCATTTTGACAATGAATAGTGTCATATTGACAATATATTTGATAGTCATAATGACTACCCACTACGAGGCACGACAACATTAATTCATTAAAATCAAATAATTAAAAACTGGCACGCAACTTGATATAAGCAAATCATCTTATTTGAAAATGCTGTATTACGTAGAGGTTGCTATGTCTATTCTGGTTAAAAATAACATTCATTGGGTGGGTCAACGTGACTGGGAAGTGCGCGATTTCCACGGGACGGAATACAAAACGCTGCGCGGCAGCAGCTACAATAGCTATCTCATCCGCGAAGAAAAAAACGTGCTGATCGATACTGTCGATCACAAGTTCAGCCGCGAGTTCGTGCAGAACCTGCGCAGTGAAATCGACCTGGACGCCATCGACTACATCATCATCAACCACGCGGAAGAAGATCACGCCGGCGCGCTGACCGAGCTGATGTCTTACATCCCGAACACGCCGATCTACTGCACCACCAACGCCATCGACTCGATCAACGGCCACCACCACCATCCGGAGTGGAACTTCCACACCGTGAAAACAGGCGACGCGCTGGATATCGGCAACGGCAAGAAGCTGATCTTCGTGGAAACGCCGATGCTGCACTGGCCGGACAGCATGATGACCTACATGACCGGCGACGCGGTGCTGTTCAGCAACGATGCCTTCGGCCAGCACTACTGCGACGAACGCCTGTTTAATGACGAAGTGGATCAGACCGAACTGTTCGAACAGTGCCAGCGGTACTACGCCAACATCCTTACCCCGTTCAGCCGCCTGGTGACGCCAAAAATCACCGAGATCCTCGGCTTTAATCTGCCGGTGGAGATGATTGCTACCTCTCACGGCGTGGTGTGGCGTGAAAATCCCACCCAGATTGTGGAGCTGTACCTGAAATGGGCGGCGGACTATCAGGAAGACCGCATTACGATTTTCTACGACACCATGTCCAACAACACCCGCATGATGGCGGACGCCATTGCCCAGGGCATCAACGAAGTGGACCCGAACGTGGCGGTGAAAATCTTCAACGTGGCGCGCAGCGATAAGAACGAGGTATTGACCAACGTGTTCCGCTCTAAGGGCGTGCTGGTGGGCACCTCCACCATGAACAACGTAATGATGCCGAAAATTGCCGGTCTGGTGGAAGAGATGACCGGCCTGCGCTTCCGTAACAAGCGCGCCAGCGCCTTTGGCTCCCATGGCTGGAACGGCGGCGCGGTAGACCGCCTTTCCACCCGTTTACAGGATGCCGGTTTTGAGATGTCCCTCAGCCTTAAAGCCAAATGGCGACCGGATATCGACGCCCTGGAGATCTGCCGCCAGCACGGCCGCGACATTGCGCGGCAGTGGGCGCTTGCACCGCTTCCGCAAGCAGCGAAACCGGTCGAACAGCAGGGCACCTGTGCCTGCGCCGCTGCGGCTGCCGCCGACCTCGGCCCGCGCATGCAGTGCAGCGTCTGCCAGTGGATCTACGACCCTGAGCTGGGCGAGCCGCTGCAGGACGTTGCGCCGGGTACGCCGTGGAGTGACGTGCCGGACAACTTCCTCTGCCCGGAATGCTCCCTCGGGAAAGACGTTTTTGATGAACTGGCAACGGAGGCAAAATGAGCCACGGCATCGTCATCATCGGCTCGGGCTTTGCCGCCCGTCAGCTGGTGAAAAACATCCGCAAACAGGACGCCAGCGTGCCGCTGACGTTGATTGCCGCCGACAGCATGGACGAGTACAACAAGCCTGACTTAAGCCACGTGATTAGTCAGAATCAGCGCGCCGAAGATCTCACCCGCCAGACGGCGGGGGAGTTCGCCGAGCTGTTTAACCTGCGCCTGTTCCCGTACACCTGGGTCACCGACATCGACGCCGCCGCTCACGTTGTGAAAGCGACAGAGAAAACCTGGCAGTACGACAGGCTGGTGCTTGCCACGGGTGCCTCTGCGTTTGTGCCGCCGATTGAGGGCCGCGAGCTGATAATCACCCTCAACAGCCAGCAGGAGTATCAGGCCAGCGAAACGGGGCTTCGCGACGCGCAGCGCGTGATGATTGTCGGCGGCGGGCTGATAGGCACCGAGCTGGCGATGGATTTCTGCCGGGCGGGAAAATCCGTGACTCTGGTCGACCATGCGGCGAGCATTCTGTCGTCGCTGATGCCCGCAGAAGTAAGCAGTCGCTTACAGCATCGCCTGACCGACATGGGGGTACATCTGCTGTTGAAATCGCAGCTGCAAAGCCTGAGTAAAACCGAAGGCGGCATTCGTGCCATGCTCGACCGCAACCGCAGCGTTGAGGTGGATGCGGTTATCGCGGCGACGGGCCTGCGCCCGGAAACCGCGCTGGCGCATCGCGCAGGCGCCGAAATACAGCGTGGCGTGAAGGTAAATAGCTATCTGCAAACCACGCAACCTGATATTTACGCGTTAGGAGACTGCGCTGAAATTAATGGTCAGGTACTTCCCTTTTTACAGCCAATCCAATTAAGCTCGATGTATCTTGCTAAAAACCTGCTCGGCGGAAGCGCGCCGCTGAAATTACCCGCCATGCTAATTAAAGTAAAAACGCCGGAATTACCGCTGCATCTCGCAGGTGAAACGCAGCGTCAGGATCTGAGCTGGAAAATAACCCTCGAACAGCAGGGGATGGTCGCGCATGGCGTAGACAACGAGGATCAACTACGCGCTTTTGTGGTCAGTGAAGATCGGATGAAGGAGGCTTTCGCTCTGCTGAAATTGCTACCTGCTTAACCCTCTTTTTGCCGGGTGGCACTTCGCCTACCCGGCCTGCAAAAGGGTCATGCTTACTTAACCTTTGGATATTATTATTCACCGCCCCGATATCCCGGAGCTTTTTTTTACGAATCCTATTCATAAAATAAATGCAAAGCAGATATATCATCGCTATCAATCCCTTATTTATTATTTTCGTAAATACTTTAATCTGAAACAAATTAAAAACATCATTCTGTTTTATTATTCGCAGCCAACTCAGTCTAAAAAGACATGATCGGCCGGAGGCAAATCATGGCGAATTTTTATAAATAACTCAATTATCTTTCTCGCTATTTCACACAAGCGAAGAATGCGGAATATATTTTATTCCGCAAAAGTCCTATATTTTCAGCATTTTTTATCGGTATGCCGCTATGCGCCAGCCATTGAGGAAGTCGCGGAGGTTACGCTGTGCAGGAGCCGGATCAGGAACGCACCACCAGCGCGTCGTAGCCGCGCCAGCGGTAGTTGACCATGGAGATCAGCCAGCAGGCAACGAACAGCCCGACCACCACAAACCCGGCGTTGCCCAGGTTGTCGTTTACCGTGCCAATCAGTTCCCACACGCCGCCGCTGAGGGCAAATTTATCCATCAGCAGACCCAGCGCTTCCAGCCCGCCGATAAACAGCGCCACCACCACGGAGGTGCCGGTGATGGTCATGTTGTAGTAGAGCTTGCGCTGCGGCTTGTTAAACGCCCAGCCGTAGGCGCCGACCATCAGCAGGTTATCGAGGGTATCCACCAGCGCCATGCCGCTGGCGAAGAGTGCCGGGAAGATCATGATTGACCACACCGACATCCCGCTGGAGGCGCTGGCGGCAGAGATCCCCAGCACGCCAATCTCGGTGGCCGTGTCAAAACCGAGACCGAACAGGAAACCCACCAGATACATCTGCCAGCTTTTATTGACGAGGCGGAAGGTTTTGCCAAACAGCCAGTTCATGACGCCGCCCTGGGCAGGCAGCGTGATGTCGCCCTGCACCGGCTGGCCTTTTTTCAGCGCCTGAAAACTGCGCCAGACTCCGCGCAGGATCACCGTGTTCACCAGCGCCATCGCCAGCAGGAAGGTGGCGGAAACGGCGGTGCCAATCAGGCTGCCGGTTTCGTGGAACCATTCCATGTTTTTCTGAAACGCCGTGGCGGTGGCGGCAATAGCAATGGAGGCCAGCACCACGATGGTGGAGTGTCCCAGCGAGAACCACGCCCCTACGCCGGACGGGCGTTTGCCCTGCTGCATCATCTTACGCGTCACGGTATCAATGGCGGCAATGTGGTCGGCGTCCACCGCGTGACGCAGCCCGTAGCACCACGCCAGCAGGCTGGCGGCCATCAGCGCCGTGCTGCCGCTAAAGGTCTGCCATGCCCATCCCCAGGCCAGCAGGTTTGCCATTACCAGAGCCAGCAGCAGAAGCGCGGCACGAGGTTCATTGCGTAACAGTCGTAACATTTTTAGTCCTTTGTAAACATGACCGGGCAGCGGCGACCACCGCCTGCCCGAAGGAGATCGCTCCGTCACCTGCGGGCAGGTGCGAAGGAAAAAGAAGCGTAAAGTCAGAAAGATAATGACGCAGGCGCGCGCGCAGCAGACGGTTGTGCAGCACGCCGCCGCTGAGACAGATTGTCGACAGCGACAGGCGTCGGGCATGGAACGCGGCAAGATGCGCCAGCCCTTTTGCCAGCGCGTCGTGAAATGCCCACGCGCGCTCGCAGGGCTCCGCCTGCCAGCTCAGCCACTGCAGCCAGAATTGCGCGAGGTTATCCACTTCCAGCGTCACCGGATGGTCAACACCCGTGCACTGCGATGCCAGGGCTTCCAGCCGGCAGGCCGCTTCCCCTTCGTAACGCTGCGTGTCGATGCCGAGCGCACAGGCAACCGCGTCAAACAGGCGACCACAGGAAGAAGCTCGCGGCGCGTTGATGCCACGCCGGATCGCCGTCGCCAGCAGCGGCCAGTTCTGGCGCTGTACCGCACGCGTTTCAGGGTACTGCTGCCAGTCAGGCACAAACGCCAGGCAGTGGGCGAGCAGATTGCGCCACGGCTGCCGCGCCGCCAGATCGCCCCCCGGAAGCGCAACGGCAGGCAGCCCGCCCAGACGCTCGCACGCGAGATAGTTCACCCGCAGGCACTCCCCGCCCCACAGCGCGCCGTTCTCGCCCATGCCGATCCCGTCCAGCGTCAGGGCAATTGCGTCTTCGCCGTCGAGTGGCCAGCCGTTCTCCGCCAGGCACGCAGCCGCGTGGGCGTGATGATGCAGGACAGTTTCAACGGGCAGCCCCTGCACCTGCGCCCACTGACGCGCGCGGTACCCCGGATGGGCATCGCATACAATGCGTTCCGGCTGAAAGCCGTAAATTTCCTGCATCGTCGAGAGCGCGCTGCGCCACTGCGCTTCGACACCCTCGTCACCGAGATCGCCAAAATGCTGGCTCAGCACCGCCTGGTTCCCACGCGCCAGGCAGAAGGTATTTTTCATCTCTGCACCGGTGCATAACATAGCGGGAATATTCTCGAAACCCGCAGGCAGCGTGATGGCATCGGGCACAAAACCGCGCGCGCGGCGCAGCATCGCCCCGTCCCGATCCATCACCGAGTCGTCCATCCGCTGCAGGATATCGCGGTTATGCAGCAGGAAGCCGTCCGCGATGCCGCTGAGCTCCTCCAGCGCCTGCCGGCTGGTGATGGCTGGCGGTCTGCCGCTGAGGTTACCTGAAGTCATCACCAGCGGGCGCTGGCAGTCCATCATCAAAAGGTGCTGCAGCGGGTTCGCAGGAAGCATGATGCCCACGGTGTCCAGACCGGGCGCGATACCTTCCGGGAACGCGGGCAGCCAGGCTTTTGGCGTGAGCACAATGGGTGCGGCGGGTGAGCGCAGCAGCGCCTGAACCGTCTCCGGCAGGTCATCCGCATGCGGGATCATCACCGCCAGCGGCTTCGACGGGCGCTGTTTGCGTGATCGCAATTTCACTATCGCCTGTGGGTTTTGCGCATCGCAGACGAGGTGAAAGCCGCCCAGCCCTTTGACGGCGACAATACCGCCGCTTTTCAGCATCGCCACCGCCGCGCGCAGCGCAGCTTCACGGTCAGCAGTTATGTCGCCCGCACGCCACATAAGCGCGGGCCCGCAGTCCGGGCAGGCTACCGGCTGAGCGTGAAAACGGCGGTCGGCAGGATTGCGGTACTCTGCTTCACACGGCACACAGAGCGGGAACGGTGCCATTGCCGTGGCCGGGCGGTCGTAGGGCATCGCGCGGATAATGGTAAACCGCGGCCCGCAGTGCGTGCAGTTGATGAACGGATAGCGATAGCGGCGCTCGCCGGGGTCGCGCATTTCAGCCAGACATGCCGGACAGGTCGCGGCATCCGGCACTATCTGGGTGTCCATCGCCCCGCCCGCGCTGTGGCGGATGGTAAAGTCCTCCGGCACGTGCGCCCAGGTAAACGGCTGCGTTTCCACGTGGTCAATGCGTGCCAGCGGCGGGCAGTCCTGATGCAGCCTCGCGGTAAAGGCCCCCCCATTACCCGCGAGGCGCACCAGCACGCCCTCTCCGTCATTGCAGACGTCACCGGTCAACTGAAGCGCCTGCGCCAGCTGCCAGACGAAGGGACGAAACCCTACGCCCTGCACTTTGCCGCGCACGCGCAGCTGAACGCCGTTGCTGCTCATACGGTTCAGAACAGCAGTGATGACGAGGTGTCGAACGCCGCGCGACGGCGCTTTTCGGCGCTCATCTGCTCAAGCTTGTCGCGATCCACGCAGACCAGCGCGTGCGTCGGGCAGGCTTCCATGCAGGCCGGACCGGCGTCGCGGTGGTAGCACAGGTCGCACTTGTTGGCTTCGGCTTTCTCCGCCCGCACGCTCAGCCCCATACCGCTGTTGCGCACCACCGGACGGACCACCACCTCCATCGCGCCATACGGACAGGCGACCACGCAGGTTTTGCAGCCAATGCAGCGCTCCTGCATCACGTGCACAAAGCCTTTCTCGCGTTTAATCGCCCCGTTCGGGCAGACGTTCGCGCACGGTGCGTCTTCGCACTGGCGACAGATGGCGGCGGTGGAAATATTCACGCCTTTGATGACGTGGATGCGCGGCAGGAAGGTGTCAGGGGTAAGCGACGCGCAGTCCTGCTCCGCCTGATGGGAAACCACGCACGCCACTTCACAGGTACGGCAACCAATACATTTACTGGCATCGGCCATAATAAAACGGTTCATCTGCTTCTCCAGCATTACAGTTATGCGCGGAGATATTCATAAACCGTGCCAATAATTAACACGTTGATTTTATAGAACTTTAAAAATCGCAGCGGCGCTGTCATCGTCACTTATGACGATGACAGCTGTCGACATCAGCGGTGCGGGCCGTCAATAACGGAGTCGCGCAGGACAAGCTCGCCGGAGAAGGTTTGTTGATACTTAAACTCGCCGCCGTCGAGCATGAAGATCAGGCGGCTGATGGTTTCTTTAATCATCTCCGTCACCGGAATACGCACGCTGGAAAGCGACGGCACGATGTAGGGCGCGATGGCCACGTCGTCGAAACCGATCACCGACACCGCGTCCGGTGCGGTCACGCCGCTGTCGTGCAGCTGCTTCATGGCGCCGATCGCCATGTCGTCATTACTCGCCACCAGCGCCGTAAAGCGTTCACCGCGAGCAAGCAGTTCGGCAACCGCCGCCGCGCCGCTGGCGGGGTTCCACTTTCCCTGCGCAATCAGCCCCTCGCGCAGCGGAATACCGTGCTGCGCCAGCGCGTCCTTGTAGCCGGAGAGACGCTCAACCCCGGTGGGAGAATCCAGCGAGCCGGTGATAAACGCGATCTCCCGGTGCCCTTTCGCAATCAGCTGCGACACCGCGTCCTGGCTGGAGGCTTTATGATCTGACCAGACGCTGTGGCTGCTGTTTTTCCGCAGGCGACGGTTGAGCACCATTATGGGCTGCTCGCACTTCTCGACGATCTCATCCATTTCATCCACGCTCAGAAAACGCGGATAGATGATCACCGCGTCGCAGCGCATATCGAGCAGGTACTGGATCGCCTCGCGCTCTTCATCCGCGCTATGCTTGCCGTCCGCGAGGATCAGCTGCCGCCCCTTTTCTTCCGTCATGCGCGCGGCGTGAAACAGCAGTTCGCTAAAGTAGACGCCGTGATAAAGGGTGTTCGTCACCACCAGGCCCAGCGTCTGGGTACGTTTGGTAGCCAGGTTTCGCGCCAGCAAATTCGGGCGATAGCCACTCTCTTCAATGGCCTGAAACACCCGATCTTTGGTTTCCTGGCTAACGTAGCCATTTCCCGACAGCACCCGGGATACCGTGGCTTTCGAAACGCCTGCCCGCTTCGCCACTTCCAGCATCGTGGTCATGTTGTTATTCCGTCTGAATCTGATGGAGCGCAGTGTACTGCACTGCAAAAAAATTGTCGCAGCGATGAAATCACGCTTTCGATACCCCATTGCGATCTGCATCACGAAAAGAAAAAATGGTCAGAAAGCGATCTTGTTTCATTCATAGAAACTAATGATGATTATGTGGAACCGGTTTCCTACATGTCTCACAACAATAACAGGATCACATCCGATGGCCAAAAATTACGCTGCGCTGGCGAACGACGTCATCAGCGCGCTGGGCGGCAAAGAGAACATCATCGCCGTCACCCACTGCATGACGCGACTACGTTTCGTTCTGAAAGATGAAACCCTCACCGATGCCGCACGCCTGAAAAGCATCAGCGGCGTCCTTGGCGTAGTGCGCAACGACAACCAGTGCCAGGTGATTATTGGCAACACGGTGTCACAGGCGTACCGCGAAGTGGTAAGCCTGCTGCCCACGGAACTGCAGCCCGCGGTGCCGGAAGGACCACAGAAGCTGACGCTGCGCCGCATTGGCGCCGGGATCCTCGACGCGCTGATCGGCACCATGTCCCCGCTGATCCCGGCGATCATTGGCGGCTCGATGGTCAAGCTGCTGGCGATGATCCTTGAGATGACCGGCGTGCTGCCCAAAGGCGCGCCGACGCTCACCATTTTGACCGTCATCGGCGACGGCGCGTTCTTCTTCCTGCCGCTGATGGTGGCGGCCTCGGCGGCGGTGAAATTCAAAACCAACATGTCGCTGGCGATAGCCATCGCGGGCGTGCTGGTGCACCCGAGCTTTATCGAGCTGATGGCAAAAGCCGCGCAGGGCGAGCACGTTGAGTTCGCCTTTATCCCGGTGACGGCGGTGAAATACACCTACACCGTCATCCCGGCGCTGGTGATGACCTGGTGCCTGTCATACATCGAACGCTGGGTGGATCGTATTACCCCGGCGGTGACGAAAAACTTCCTCAAGCCGATGCTGATCGTGCTGATTGCCGCCCCGCTCGCCATCGTGCTGATTGGCCCGCTGGGGATCTGGATCGGTAGCGCCATCTCCGCGCTGGTCTACACCATTCACGGCTACCTGGGCTGGCTCTCCGTCGCCATCATGGGCGCGCTGTGGCCGCTGCTGGTCATGACCGGCATGCACCGCGTGTTTACGCCAACCATCATTCAGACCATTGCCGAAACGGGCAAGGAAGGGATGGTGATGCCGTCGGAAATTGGCGCCAACCTGTCGCTCGGCGGTTCGTCGCTGGCGGTGGCGTGGAAAACCAAAAACCCGGAGCTGCGCCAGACGGCGCTGGCAGCGGCGGCCTCCGCCATCATGGCGGGGATCTCTGAACCGGCCCTGTACGGCGTCGCAATACGTCTGAAACGCCCGCTGATTGCAAGCTTGATCAGCGGCTTTATCTGCGGCGCGGTGGCCGGTATCGCGGGTCTTGCCAGCCACTCGATGGCGGCACCGGGGCTGTTTACCAGCGTGCAGTTCTTCGATCCGGCCAACCCGATGACCATCGTCTGGGTGTTTGGCGTGATGGGTCTGGCAGTGGTGCTGTCGTTTGTTCTGACCCTGATACTGGGCTTTGAGGATATTCCTGTCGAAGACGACGCCGAAAAAGCGCGCGCCCTGCAGACCGCACCGGTACAGAACAACGCAGCAAAAGCATAAATTGAAAGCGAGGTAAGAATGTCTGTTTTTCCACAAGGATTTTTATGGGGCGGCGCGCTTGCCGCCAACCAGAGTGAAGGCGCTTACCGTGAGGGCGGCAAAGGGCTGACGACGGTCGATATGATCCCCCACGGCGCGAACCGCCTGGCGGTGAAGCTCGGTAAGGAAAAGCGTTTTTCGCTGCGTGACGACGAATTCTACCCGAGCCACGAGGCGATTGATTTTTACCATCGCTATAAAGAGGACATCGCCCTGATGGCGGAGATGGGCTTTACGGTGTTCCGCACCTCGATCGCCTGGAGCCGCCTCTATCCGAACGGCGACGAACCGCTGCCGAATAAAGAGGGTATTGCCTTTTACCGCGCGGTATTCGAAGAGTGCAAAAAATACAACATCGAGCCGCTGGTGACGCTCTGCCACTTCGACGTGCCGATGCACCTGGTGACGGAGTACGGCTCCTGGCGCAACCGCAAGATGGTGGATTTCTTCGCCCGCTACGCCCGCACCTGCTTTGAGGAATTTAACGGGCTGGTGAAATACTGGCTGACCTTCAACGAAATCAACATCATGCTGCACAGCCCGTTCTCCGGGGCGGGACTGGTGTTTGAGGAAGGCGAAAACGAAGACCAGGTGAAATACCAGGCCGCGCACCACGAGCTGGTGGCGAGCGCGCTGGCGACCAAAATTGCCCACGAGGTGAACCCGGAAAACCAGGTCGGCTGCATGCTGGCGGGCGGGAATTTCTATCCGTACTCCTGCAAGCCGGAAGACGTGTGGATGGCGCTGGAGAAAGACCGCGAGAATCTGTTCTTTATCGACGTGCAGGCGCGCGGCAGCTATCCGGCTTACTCCGCCCGCGTGTTCCGCGAGAAAGGCGTGGTGATTGTGAAAGATCCCGGCGACGACGAACTGCTGAAAAATACCGTCGACTTTGTCTCGTTCAGCTATTACGCCTCGCGCTGCGCCTCGGCGGATATGAATGCGAACAATACCAATGCGGCGAACATCGTCAAATCCCTGCGCAACCCACACATTCAGGTGAGCGAATGGGGCTGGGGCATCGACCCGCTCGGCCTGCGCATCACCATGAACATGATGTACGACCGCTACCAGAAGCCGCTGTTCCTGGTAGAAAACGGCCTCGGGGCGAAAGATGTCGTTGATGAAAACGGCGAGATTAACGACGACTACCGCATCAGCTATCTGCGCGAGCATATCCGCGCGATGGGCGATGCGATTGAGGACGGCGTGCCGCTGATGGGCTACACCACCTGGGGCTGCATTGACCTGGTTTCGGCCTCAACAGGCGAGATGAGCAAGCGCTACGGGTTTGTGTACGTTGACCGCGACGACGCCGGGAACGGCACGCTGGAGCGGAAACGTAAGAAATCGTTCGGATGGTATAAGAAGGTGATTGCGAGTAACGGGGCGGATCTGGAGTAGACTGTTTTGCCGGGTGGCGGCTTCGCCTTACCCGGCCTACAAAACCGTAGGCCCGGTAAGCCGCTGCTCAGAGCTGAGAAAACCCTCCGTCTCCAGCCCACCCGGCTAGTCGTGAATACACCACCTCCACCGCCTCCTTCACCGGCGGCGTCATCGGGTAATAAAACCCAACGATGTCCGGCTGAATGCCCAAAAACAGCACCTCGCCCACGTCACCTTTGATCTGATCCACAAGGTAGTTCAGCGGCATATTGTGGGTGGTCATCATAAACATCTCGGCGATGTCGTCCGGGTCAATCAGGCGGATCTCGCCGGGGTTGAGCCCCATATCGGTGGCATCGACGATTAACAGCCTGTCCGGACGCAGTTCGCGAATGGCGACCACGTCGTTTTCCGGCGCGCTGCCGCCGTCAATCACCAGCCAACTGCCCTGCGGGTTGGCGGCACACATCTCTGCGAGCAGCGGACCCGCGCCGTCGTCGCCCATCATGCTGTTGCCGACACACAGTAAAACGTCAGTCACGTAATCTCCTCACCATCAGGTAGATGGCGCTCTCCTGATGAATATCATGCAGCATGCCGAGCAGCGTTTTGCTCCACGCCTGCTGCGCCGGGGTTTGCCTGCCGAGCGCCGCGTCAAAGGCGTTGGCGAGCATCGCAATGTGGTTCACATCGATCACGATCTCGCCGTACTTCGGCACGCCTTCCATCTTGCGCCGCGCCGTACTGCCCTCCTCCAGCGTGGCAATCCACGCCAGGTATTCCGGCCAGGGGCAGCTCAGCGCGGCCTCCAGGCAGTCAATCACCCCGAGGTGATGCCCAATCGCCAGGCTGTAATAGACCACCTGCTGCGCCGCATCCGGCGTGGCATCGTTCTCATCAATAAACTTACGGCTCAGCTGACTGAACACCACCGTTTCACTCATCGGATTCGCGCCTCATCGACGATGCTGTTCAGGTTCGCCACGATCTCATTGAGGCGCGGATCGTTTTCCGCCTCCAGCCAGCGCGCCACCTGATGCTCGCCCTGGCTCAGCAGGCGCAGATAATCATCGGCAATCTGACGGCCGTAGCGATAGCCCGCCAGCCTGCGCGCCGTGCGGTCGACCTTCACCCGCAGCGGTTGCACCATGTCCGGGTGCAGAATGGCGGCAGGCTGGTTGTCCAGCTCGCCCGGCTCGCGGGCGTGGATTTTCTGCTCCAGCAGGCCGAGCGCCATCGCGAAGCCGTACAGCGTGGCGGCGGGCGTCGGCGGGCAGCCCGGAATGTAGACGTCGACCGGCACGATTTTGTCGGTGCCGCCCCAGACGCAGTAGAGGTCATGGAAGATGCCGCCGCTGTTGCCGCAGGCGCCGTACGAGATGCAGATTTTCGGGTCCGGCGCGGACTGCCAGGCGCGCAGCGCGGGCGAGCGCATGGCGCGGGTGACGGCGCCGGTAAACAGCAGGATGTCCGCATGACGCGGGGACGGTACCACCTTGATGCCGAAGCGCTCGGCGTCAAACAGCGGCGACAGCGTAGCGAAGATCTCGATCTCGCAGCCGTTGCAGCCGCCGCAGTCCACGCGGTAGACGTAGGCCGAGCGTTTGATTTTTTTCAGCAGCGACGCCTTCATGCTGGCGATGGATTCGTCCACCGTCATCGGCACCGGAATGCCGTTAGCGTCGCGCGGGCCCAGTAGGTTTTCCATCAGCTGGCCTCTCTCATGTGGCGGGTGATATCAATGCGGTCGGACGGCAGCAGGCACTTCTGACGCTTGCACGCCGGGCAGGTTTCAAAGCTTTCGCGGTGATGCTCCGCGCGGGCGTCGCCGTTGTGCTGCAGCAGCGCGATGGCGTAGTCGATCTCTTTCTGCACGGCGAACGGACGTCTGCAGACGCGGCAGTTGCACAGCTCAAAGCGCGACTGCTGCAGAAAATCCTCTTTCTTCCACACCGCCAGCTCGTATTCCTGCGACAGGCGAATGGCGACCGTCGGGCAGACCTCCTCGCAGCGGCCGCAGAAGATGCAGCGCCCGAGGTTAAACTGCCAGGCCAGCTCGCCGGTTTTGAGATCCGTTTCCACCGTCAGGGCATTCGACGGACAGGCGTTGACGCAGGCCGCGCAGCCGATGCACTGCTGCGGGTTGTGCTCCGGCTTGCCGCGAAAGTTTTTATCCACCGGCATCGGCTCCAGCGGATAGCTGCTGGTTTGCGTGCCGGTTTTGATCGCTTTTTTGATAAAGGTAAACATGACTAATCCTTATTTCAGCGGCGAGTTCTTACGCTCGATGCTGTAGCGCTCAAGCTCTTTGTACGGCACCACCTGGCTTTTCTTCTTGCGCACGTCGACGACGGTCATGCGGTCGGTGCAGGAGTAGCACGGGTCGAGGCTGCCGATGATCAGCGGCGCATCGGAAACCGTGTTGCCGCGCAGCATGTAGCGCAGGGTTGGCCAGTTGGCGTAGGTGGCCGCGCGGCAGCGCCAGCGGTAAAGCTTCTGGTTGTCGCCGGTCATGCTCCAGTGAATGTCGTCCCCGCGCGGCGCTTCGGCAAAGCCGAGGGCAAAGCGGTTCGGAATGTAGGTGAAGCCCTCCACCATCAGCGGGCCGCCCGGCAGGTTATCAAGGCCGTAGTCGATCATGTTCAGCGCCGTGAACACCTCGTTGATGCGCACCTTGAGGCGAGAGATGACGTCGCAGCCCTGCTCGCTGTGCACGGTCATCGGCAGCAGGCCGTAGCCGACGAACGGGTGATCGGCACGGGTGTCGCGGGCGTGACCGCTGGCGCGCACCATCGGGCCGACGTTGCTGAAGTCGCGGGCAATTTCCGGGTCAAGACGGCCGATGCCGACGGTGCGCTGCTCGATGTTGGGCGTGCTGAGCAGCATATCCACCAGCTCCTGCACGTCGCGGCGCATCTGCTGCGCCAGCTGGCGGGTCTGGATCATATCGTTTTTCAGCAGGTCGCGACGGATCCCGCCGATCAGGTTCAGACCGTAGGTTTTGCGCGCCCCGGTGAGGATCTCCGCCATCTTCATCGACGCTTCGCGCACGCGGAAGAACTGCATAAACCCGGAGTCAAAGCCGACGAAGTGACAGGCCAGGCCGAGGTTCAGCAGGTGCGAATGCAGGCGCTCCACCTCGAGCAGAATGGCGCGGATCATCTGAGCGCGTTCCGGCACCACGATCCCCATGCCGTTTTCCACCGAGGTGGTGTAGGCGGTGCTGTGGGCGAAGCCGCAGATGCCGCACACGCGGTCAGAGAGGAAGGTCACTTCGTTGTAGCCCATGCGGGTTTCCGCCAGCTTTTCCATGCCGCGGTGGACGTAGAACAGGCGGTAGTCGGCGTCAATAATGTTTTCGCCGTCGACGAACAGGCGGAAGTGGCCCGGCTCGTCAGAGGTGACGTGCAGCGGGCCGATCGGCACCACGTTGTTCTTCTTGCTGCCCAGCTCGTTGATGAACTCGTAGGTTTCGCTGTCGGTAGTTGGGGCCGGACGCTGGCGGTAGTCCATGCTGTCTTTGCGCAGCGGATAGAGCTCGTCCGGCCAGTCGTCAGGCAGCACCAGGCGGCGCTCGTCCGGCAGGCCGACCGGCACCAGACCGTACATGTCGCGCACTTCACGCTCGCCCCAGACGGCAGCGGGCACGCGGGGCGTGACGGACGGGTATTCTGGCTTAGCCGGGTCGACCTCGACGCGCACGGTGATCCAGCACTTCTCGCCCTGCTCCATCGACATCACGTAGTACACCGCGTAGTTGCCGCACAGCTGGCGCTCGTCGTTACCGAACAGCACCGACAGCCAGCCGCCCTGCTGGTAGTAGAGAAACTCCACCACTTCCGGCAGATAGTTCACCTTAATGGTGACGGTTATCTGGTCTTTGGTTTGCCAGGACTCCTCCAGCACCACGCCGGGGAAAGCCTGATGCAATGCGGCGAGATACTGCTGACCTTTCTTTTCTTCAGACATAAACACTCTCTTTAATCACGCCACCAGCAAGGAGACGAACGCTAAAAATGCAAAACCAAAACCGGCCCAGGTAATGCGTGACGTTTCCACAAAACGCAGACGCGCCATGCTGTTTTCGAACAGGGCAATGACCAGCACGCCGACCAGCAGCTTGAGGACGGCAACCACGACGGCCAGCAGCAGACCGCCCGCGGAGAAGTGCGTCATCTGCCCCCACGGGAAGAAGACGCCAACGAACATCTGCAGCACCACCAGCTGTTTGAGGCTAATGCCCCACTTCAGCACCGCAAAGCCGTAGCCGCTGTACTCGGTGAGCGGCCCTTCCTGCAGTTCCTGCTCGGCTTCCGCCAGATCGAACGGCAGTTTGCCCATCTCGATAAAGGTGGCGAACGCGCAAGCGCACAGCGCCAGCACCAGCGGAATGGAGCGGGCAACCGGCCAGTGGTAGACGGCGTGGGTGATAAAGCTGATGTGGGTGGAGCCCGCAACCTGCGCGGCAACCCAAAGCCCCAGCAGCAGGATCGGCTCAACCAGCACGCCGAGCATCGCCTCGCGGCTGGCACCGATGCCGGTAAACGGGCTCCCGGTGTCCAGGCCCGCGATGGCAAAGAAGAAGCGGGCGATAGCGAAGAGGTAGATAAGCGTGATCAGATCGCCGAGCGCCGGCAGCGGCGACGCCACCGTGACCACCGGCAGCGCGGTGGCGATGGTCAGCATCACGCCCACCATCACAAACGGCGTCAGACGGAAGACCCAGCCTGCGGCATTCGGCGCCACGCTCTGGCGAGAAAACAGCTTGAAGAGATCGCGATACTCCTGGAGCACACCAGGGCCGCGACGGTTGTGCATCCGGGCGCGCGCCACGCGCGTGATGCCCGACAGCAGCGGCGCCACGGCGAACAACACCAGCGCCTGAAGAATTGCCAGTAACAGATTCATGTCAGGCTCCTCGTGAAATCACAATGACCACCAGCACCGCCAGTTCGATCAGCGCCAGACGGCGGAACAGCGCGGGTGCGGCAGCGCTCTGCCAGCCGGGTACCCAGCTGACCGGGTTCAGCCAGTGGCGCAGCTTCAGCACGGCGGCAAAGTTTTCTTTTACCGGCATGGCGAAACCGTGGGCGGTAATGACCATCGACTGTTCGTGTTCGTAGCCACAGGCCCACGCCGCACCGCGCGAGCGGGAGGCGAGCCGGTCGCGTTTGAAGAACATCATCAGGATGAGCGGTAGCAGCGGTGCGCCAATCAGCAGCAGCGCAATCATTGGCTGAGAGACGGTGGTATTCGCCACGGTCAGCGGCAGCGGAATGGCGCTGCCCAGCAGCGGTAACAGCCACGGCGCAGCGACGCCGCCCGCAATGCAGCACAGCGCCAGCGCGACCACGCTCACGCCCATCAACAACGGTGCGCAGCAGGCGTTTTCCGCTTCGCGGGTGCGCGGCGCACCGAGGAAGGTCACGCCGTAGACTTTCGCCATGCACATCACCGCCAGCGCCCCGGTAATCGCCAGCCCGACCGCCAGCAGCGGCCCCAGCAGACGAGCGATAAACGCATCGCTCTGACCGAGGGCGAAGAAGGACTGATAGATCACCCACTCCCCGGCAAAGCCGTTCAGCGGCGGCAGCGCGGCCATCGCCATCAGCCCGACCAGCATCGCCAGTGAAATCACCGGCATCTTTTTGCCAATCCCACCGAGCTTTTCGATATCCCGATGGCCGGTGCGGAACCAGACGCTTCCCGCGCCGAGGAACAGCGTGCTTTTAAACAGGCTGTGGTTGATCAGGTGATAAAGACCACCGATAAAACCGGCCGCAATCAGCGCCGGTTGATTCAGCGCCAGCCCGGTCACGCCCGCGCCAATGCCGAGCAGAATGATGCCGATATTCTCCAGCGTGTGGTACGCCAGAAGACGCTGGATATTGTGCTCCATCAGCGCGTACAGGCCGCCGACGAAGGCGGTGATCATGCCCGCAATCAACAGCACCACGCCCCACCACAGCGGCGGTTGTCCGCCGGTCAGCGTAATCGCCAGGATCCCAAACAGACCGACCTTCATCACCACCACAGAAAACAGCGCGGCGGCGGGCGCGGAGGCATTCGCATGCGCCTGCGGCACCCAGCCGTGCAGCGGGATGATTCCGGCGAGCAGGCCAAAGCCGAGCACGCCCAACAGCCAGACGTCATTCCCCAGCGGATGCCCGTTAAGCGCAGCGAAGTCCAGCGTGCCGAAGCGCTGCCACACCAGCCAGCAGGCCAGCGCCAGCAGCAGCGTCCCGAGGCGTCCCAGCGCAAACCACAATTTCCCGGAGGCGCTGCAGCCCGTCAGGAACACGCCGCAGAGCGCCATGATCTCCGCCATCACCACCAGCGCGCCGAGGTTGCTGGCGGTCACGGTGCAGACCGCCGTCGCCATCAGCAGGTTAACCAGCAGGCCGTTGGCTTTAGCGTGCGGGTGGCGATGCCATTCGATATTGAACAGGCTGATAAACAGCCCGCACAGGCCAAACGTCACCAGCCAGAGGGCGTTCAGCGGCGTAATCTCAACGGTGTGGCGAACCAGCGGTATGAGGGTGTCAACGGATTGTCCGCCTAGCAGAACAACGCCGCCTGCCGCCAGCGTCAACAGGCTACCTGCCGCCCCGCCGATCCCGGCAATTCCGCCGCTCAGGGTTTTATGGAAGGAGAAGATCGGCGCCAGAATAGCTGCGGCAATAAAACAGGCTACCGCGCCGGTAATCATCATGGCCGCGTTCATTTCGCCCCCTCGTTAAGCGCCTGTAGCAGAGAAAGGTCGCCAAAATCACTGTTGATGGTCAGCTCGCGCTTGCGCTTGCTGGTACGGGCGATGTCGCGAATGTTAACCAGAATCAGCGCTTTCGTCGGACAGGTCCGTACGCAGGCCGGGCCCTGTTCATCGAAGCTGCACAGGTCGCACTTCACCGCCACGGCACGGATGCCGGGCACCCAGTCCAGCAGCGTGCTGACGCGTGCAGGCGCCGGCGGCGCGGGCGGGGCTTTAGGCGAGTTGGCATTGGCCGGAATATGCAGCGGGCGGCTGCCGGAAAATTCAATCGCGCCGAACGGGCAGGCAATGCCGCACAGCTTGCAGCTTACGCACAGGCTTTCGTTCAGCTGGACAGCGCCATCCACGCGGGTGATGGCATTTACAGGACAGACGCCCGCGCACGGGGCATCCTCACAGTGATGGCAGAGCTGCGGGGCAGACTCTTTTTCATTACGCATGACGTGCAGGCGCGGCATGGACTGCAGCCCATGCAGGCGATGCGTTTCCGAACACGCCGCCTCACAGGTTCGACAGCCAATGCAGACCGTCGAGTCAGCAATTACAAAACGGTTCACCGGGTTATCCTCTGGTGATAGTCATTTTTGTCGAAAAGCTGTCTTGTCGACACTTCTCGACACGCATGGATCAGGCCACGTTCGCTGAGGCATTTCCGTCCATCAGCTGCTTCAGGTTGACAGGAAGATCGTGCTCAACGGCGGCGTACAGGCCGTTATAAACCGGCGCGATTTTTTCCAGATAGTGTTCCAGCACCTGCTGGCGATCGCGGTTGCTTACGTGGCCGTCCACCATGCCGTCGGCCATCAGCTGCGCCTTCGCAATACACTGTTTTTCGCCGTCTTTTGTCTCGAGGTAGTACTCAATGGTGTGGCTGTTGAAGTTGTCCGCCAGGGTAACGTTGATGGTGAAATGGCCGAACAGAACGAAGCGCATGTCGCCCTGCGCCGCGCAGCTCATCGCATGGTGAAGACGCGCTTTCGACAAGGTAATGCCCTGGACCAGAGAGTTGCAGTAAAGGTGCCACTGGTCCTGCAGCTGCTGATGACGCTGCGCGATGTAATCCGCTTTTTCGCTGATTTCCCAAATAGTCATAAAAGGTATCCGTTTAATGGAGATAGCGGCTGTTAAGCAGATTCCATGCCAGTTTTTATCTTTATGATTTTCAATACATTTACCTTAAAAATTGCTGTCAACACCGCGGTGTCGACGTGTCATTTCGACAGCGTTGACATCGTCACGCCTTAACAAAAATCAAGCTGGCACCGTTATTGCATTACCGGGGCAATTCATTGAGGAGGCGTCATGCACGAAATCACCCTCTGCCAGCGGGCTCTGGAACTTATCGAACAGCAGGCAGTGCAAAACCACGCGAAGCGCGTCACCGGCGTCTGGCTGAAGGTCGGAGCGTTTTCCTGCGTCGAGACCAGCGCCCTGACCTTCTGTTTTGAGCTGGTCTGCCGCGGCACGCTGGCGGAAGGCTGCGAACTGCATATTGAAGAACAGCAGGCGGAGTGCTGGTGCGAGCAGTGCCAGCAGTACGTCACCCTGCTGTCATCAAAGGTACAGCGCTGCCCGCAGTGTCAGAGCACCGGTCTGCGCATCGTGGCGGATGACGGCATGCAGATCCAACGCCTCGAAATCGAGAAGGAGTAAAGTATGTGTAGTACCTGCGGTTGCGCCGAAGGCAACCTGTATATAGAAGGGGATGAACATCGCCCCCACTCCGCGTTTCGCTCCGCGCCCTTTTCACCCGCCCCACGCCCTGCGGCAGCCCTGACCGGCATTACCTTTGCGCCGCAACGCTCCGACGCGGGCGACCTGCATTACGGCCACGGCGAAGCGGGCACCCACGCGCCGGGCATGAGCCAGCGCCAGATGCTGGAGGTGGAAATCAACGTGCTGGACAAGAATAACCAGATCGCCACCCGCAACCGCGCCCGCTTTGCCACCCGCAAACAGCTGGCGCTGAACCTTGTCTCCAGCCCCGGCTCCGGCAAAACCACGCTACTGACCGAAACGCTCAAGCGCCTGAACGGGCTTGTCTCCTGCGCGGTGATCGAAGGCGACCAGCAAACCGTTAACGATGCGGCGCGCATTCGCGAAACCGGCACCCCGGCGATTCAGGTCAACACCGGTAAAGGCTGCCACCTCGATGCGCAGATGATTGCCGACGCCGCCCCGCGCCTGCCGCTGGCGGATAACGGCATCCTGTTTATTGAAAACGTCGGCAACCTCGTCTGCCCGGCGAGCTTCGACCTCGGCGAACGACACAAGGTTGCGGTGCTTTCGGTGACCGAAGGCGAAGACAAGCCGCTGAAGTACCCGCACATGTTTGCCGCCGCGTCCATCATGCTGCTGAACAAAGTCGACCTGCTGCCGTACCTGAATTTCGACGTGGATAAGTGCGTGGCGTATGCCCGCGAGGTGAACCCGGAGATTGAGATCCTGCTGGTCTCCGCCACGCGCGGCGACGGCATGGACGGCTGGCTACACTGGCTGGAGAGCGAACGATGTGCATAGGCGTACCGGGACAAATTCACGCCATCGACGGTAATCAGGCCAAAGTCGAGGTCTGCGGCATCCTGCGCGACGTCGACCTGACGCTGGTGGGCACCACCGATGAGAGCGGCGCATCGCGTCTCGGCCAGTGGGTGCTGGTCCACGTGGGGTTTGCCATGAGCGTGATTAACGAAGCGGAAGCCCGCGACACGCTCGACGCCCTGCAAAATATGTTCGACGTGGAGCCTGACGTGGGCGCGCTGCTGTACGGCGAGGAGCGATAATCATGCGTTACGTTGATGAATACCGCGCGCCGGAGCAGGTGCTGCAGCTTATCGGCCACCTGAAAACGCGCGCAGCGCGGCTGGACTACACGAAAGAAAGGCCGCTGCGGATCATGGAGGTGTGCGGCGGGCACACGCACGCCATCTTCAAATTTGGCCTCGACCAGCTGTTGCCGGAAAACATTGAGTTTATCCACGGCCCCGGCTGTCCGGTCTGCGTGCTGCCGATGGGGCGCATCGACAGCTGTATTGAAATTGCCAGCCAGCCCGACGTCATTTTCTGCACCTTTGGCGACGCGATGCGCGTGCCGGGGAAAAATGGTTCGCTGCTGCAGGCGAAAGCGCGCGGCGCAGACATCCGGATCGTCTATTCGCCGATGGATGCCCTGACGCTGGCAGCGGATAACCCCGCGCGCAAGGTGGTGTTTTTTGGCCTGGGGTTTGAAACCACCATGCCCGCCACCGCCATCACGCTGCAGCAGGCGAAAGCGCGCGGCGTCGATAACTTTTTCTTCTTCTGCCAACACATTACGCTCATCCCCACCCTGCGCAGCCTGCTGGAAGAGCCAGGCAACGGCATTGACGCCTTTCTGGCACCGGGCCACGTCAGCATGGTGATTGGCACAGACGCCTACGGTTTTATCGCTGAACAGTACAATCGTCCGTTAGTGGTCGCTGGTTTCGAACCACTTGATCTACTGCAAGGTGTCACCATGCTGGTTGAGCAGAAAATAGCGTCCCTGAGTACCGTGGAAAATCAGTACCGCCGCGTGGTGCCGGATGCGGGAAATGAACGAGCGCAGCAGGCGATAGCAGACGTGTTTAGTGTTGAGGGCGACAGCGAATGGCGCGGCCTGGGGCTGATTGCTGAATCCGGCGTGCGCCTGACGCCAGCCTATCGCGCGTTCGACGCCGAAGCGCATTTCCGCCCGCAGCCGCAGCAGGTTTGCGACGATCCCCGTGCCCGCTGCGGCGAGGTGCTCACCGGCAAATGCAAACCGCATCAGTGTCCGTTATTTGGCAATACCTGTAACCCGCAAACCGCCTTTGGCGCGCTGATGGTCTCCTCCGAAGGGGCGTGTGCCGCGTGGTATCAGTATCGCAACCAGGAGAGTGAAGCATGAATACGGTTGAAATGGCGCACGGCAGCGGCGGACAGGCGATGCAGCAGCTGATTAACCGGCTGTTTATGGAGGCCTTTAACAACCCCTGGCTCGCCGAACAGGAAGACCAGGCGCGCATTGACCTCGCCACCCTCACCGCCCAGGGCGACAGGCTGGCCTTCTCCACCGACAGCTACGTGATAGACCCGCTGTTCTTCCCGGGCGGCGATATCGGCAAGCTTGCCGTCTGCGGCACGGCAAACGACGTGGCCGTCAGCGGCGCCGTTCCGCGCTACCTCTCCTGCGGGTTTATCCTCGAAGAGGGCTTACCGATGGAGACGCTCGCGGCCGTGGTCAACAGCATGGCGCAGACCGCGCGCGAGGCGGGGATAGCTATCGTCACCGGCGACACCAAAGTGGTGCAGCGCGGCGCGGCCGACAAGCTGTTTATCAACACCGCCGGAATGGGCGCGATCCCCCCCGATATTCACTGGGGCGCGCAGCGCCTCAGCGTGGGCGACGTGCTGATCGTGACCGGCACGCTGGGCTGCCACGGGGCGACCATCCTGAACCTGCGCGAAGGCCTGGGGCTGGACGGCGAACTGCGCAGCGACTGCGCGGTACTCACCCCGCTGATTCAGACGCTGCGCGGTATTCCCGGCGTGAAGGCCCTGCGTGACGCCACGCGAGGCGGTGTCAACGCCGTGGTTCACGAGTTTGCGGCAAGCTGCGGGTACGGGATTGAACTCACCGAGCGCAGCCTGCCCGTTAAGCCCGCCGTTCGCGGGCTTTGCGAACTGCTGGGTCTGGACCCGCTCAACTTTGCAAACGAAGGCAAGCTGGTGATTGGCGTTGAACGGGCCGCGGCACAAGCTGTTCTTGAACAGCTGCAGGCTCATCCGTCAGGAAAAGAGGCGGCGATGATTGGTGAAGTGGTTGAGCGCAAAGGGGTGCGCCTGACCGGACTTTATGGCGTGAAGCGCACGCTGGATCTGCCGCACGCTGAACCCTTACCCCGTATTTGCTAGGCCGCGCCACAAGCGGCCAGCATGGATTTTTTTGCTCGTTTCTACTGGAAAGCACTATGCCGTATACACCGATGAGCGATCTTGGACAGCAGGGTCTGTTTGACATTACGCGCACACTTTTACAGCAACCCGATCTCGGCGCGCTGAGCGATGCCCTGACGCGGCTGGTCAGGCAATCAGCGCTGGCGGACAGCGCCGCGATTGTGCTCTGGCATAGCGGAACGCAGCGCGCGAGCTACTTCTCAACGCGTGATAATGGCAAAACGTTTGAATACGAAGACGAAACGTATCTCGCGCATGGCCCGGTGCGCCGCATTCTCTCCAGACCTGAAGTGCTGCACTGCAACTTTGCGGAATTTCAACAGGCGTGGCCGCGGCTCGCGGAGAGCAACCTCTATCAGCCGTTCGGGCATTACTGCATGCTGCCGCTGGCTGCAGAGGGCCAGATTTTTGGCGGATGCGAGTTTATCCGCACGACCGACCAGCCCTGGAGCGAGGCGGAATACGAGCGCCTGCACACCTTTACCCAGATAGTGGCCGTCGTCGCGGAGCAGATCCAAAGCCGAGTGACGAATAACGTGGATTACGACCTGCTCAGCCGCGAACGCGACAACTTCCGCATTCTGGTCGCCATCACCAATGCCGTACTCTCCCGCCTGGACATGGATGAGCTGGTCAGCGAAGTCTCGAAAGAGATCCACCACTATTTCAAAATCGATGCCATCAGCATTGCGCTTCGCGGGCATCGCAAGGGCAAGCTGAACATCTACTCCACGCATTATCTTGATGAAGCCAACCCGGCGCACGAGCAGAGCGAAGTGGATGAAGCGGGCACTCTTTCTGAACGGGTCTTCAAAAGCAAAGAGATCCTCCTGATCAACCTCAACGAGCAGGATCCGGTCGCGCCGTACGAGCGGATGCTGTTCAACACCTGGGGCAACAAAATCCAGACCCTGTGCCTGCTGCCCCTGATGTCCGGCAACACCATGCTGGGCGTGCTGAAGCTGGCACAGTGCGAGGAAGGCGTGTTCACCACCGCCAACCTGAAGCTGCTGCGTCAGATCGCCGAGCGTATCTCCATCGCGCTCGATAACGCGCTTGCCTATCAGGAGATCCACCGTCTGAAAGAGCGGCTGGTGGATGAAAACCTGGCCCTGACCGAACAGCTCAACAACGTGGACAGCGAGTTTGGTGAAATCATCGGGCGCAGCGACGCCATGTACAGCGTGCTCAAGCAGGTTGAGATGGTGGCGCAAAGCGACAGCACGGTGCTGATCCTGGGCGAAACCGGTACGGGTAAAGAGCTGATTGCCCGCGCCATCCATAACCTGAGCAACCGCAACAGCCGTCGGATGGTGAAGATGAACTGCGCGGCGATGCCCGCAGGGCTGCTGGAAAGCGATCTGTTCGGCCACGAACGGGGTGCCTTCACCGGGGCCAGCAGCCAGCGGCTGGGCCGTTTTGAGCTGGCAGACAAAAGCTCGCTGTTCCTTGACGAAGTGGGCGATATGCCGCTGGAGCTACAGCCGAAACTGCTGCGCGTCCTGCAGGAGCAGGAGTTTGAGCGCCTGGGCAGCAACAAGCTTATCCAGACCGACGTGCGGCTGATTGCCGCCACCAACCGCGACCTGAAAAAAATGGTCGCCGACCGCGAGTTTCGCAGCGATCTCTACTATCGCCTGAACGTCTTCCCGATCTTCCTGCCGCCGCTGCGCGAGCGCCCGGAAGATATCCCCCTGCTGGTTAAAGCCTTTACCGCGAAGATCGCGCGCCGGATGGGGCGAAACATCGACAGCATTCCTGCCGAGACGTTGCGTACCCTTTCATCGATGGAATGGCCCGGCAACGTGCGCGAGTTGGAAAACGTCATTGAACGCGCGGTGCTGCTGACGCGCGGCAATGTGCTGCAGCTCTCCCTTCCTGAAGTTACGCTGCCTGACGTGAGCGTGCCCGCCGCCGAGACGGCGAAAGAGGGAGAAGATGAATATCAGCTCATTATGCGCGTACTCAAAGAGACCAACGGCGTGGTCGCCGGGCCGAAAGGTGCCGCCCAGCGCCTGGGGTTAAAACGCACCACCCTGCTGTCGCGCATGAAGCGTCTCGGTATTGATAAAGAGAGCCTCATTTAAGGCCTTATTCCGGCGGTGTTTTTCTGACACCGCCTTTTGTTACCCTGCGCGATTGTCCCTCATTGACACAAAATCGTTTCCTCTGTATAAAATTCCGCCTTAATAATGAGTTTCATTTGCATCAAAAATAATTTTAATGAAGGGTAGCGTTTCATGAAGAAGGTCATCTGCGCGTTAGGCCTGGCGGTTGCGTCGGTCAGTTCTGCTCTGGCAACCACATATCCTCTGACGATTGAAAACTGTGGCTATAAAGAGACATTCACCAAAGCGCCGGAACGCGTCGTGGCCCTGGGCCAGAACACCGTCGAAATATTGCTCCTGCTGGGGCTGGAAGATAAGGTGAAGGCCAGCGCCTTCTGGCCGACGAAAGTGTTGCCGCAGCTCGCTGAACAGAACGCAAAAATCAAAACCCTGACGGTCGAAATCCCTACCCTTGAATCCGTGCTTGCGCAAAATCCCGACTTTGTCCCCGCCCAGACGCCACTGCTGCTGGGGCCGGAAAGCAAGGTCGCAAAACGCGACGATCTGATGACTCTGGGCGTGAACAGCTACGTGTCGCCGGGCATGTGCGCGACCAAAAAAGCCACCGGCGATATGTACGGCAGCCGCCAGAAGCTGTGGGATATGACGTATCTCTATCAGGAGATTGAGGACTTCGCCAAAATATTTAACGTTGAAGACCGCGGTCAGGCCGTGATTGCCGATTTCAAAAAACGAGAGGCCGACCTGCGTAAGGAATTCGGCAAGAGCAAAAAAGACCTCTCGTTTGTCTTCTGGTTCTCCAGCTCCTCCCCCTCTGCGGACGCCTACGTCGGCGGTAAAAATAGCCCCTCCGGGTTTATTGCGAGCCTGATGGGCGGCCATAACGCCATCACCTCCGAGACCGAATGGCCAACCGTGGGTTGGGAGAGCATTATTGCCGCCAATCCGGATGTCATTGTGGTGTCCAGCCTCGATCGCAACCGCTGGGCGCTGGATAACGCGGAAGAGAAAATCAAATTCCTGAAAAGCGATCCGGCCGTCAGCCAGCTGGACGCGGTGAAAAAAGGTCATATCGTGGTGATGGACGGTCAGGCCATGAACCCGACGATTCGCACGATTTACGGGGCTGAGCAGGTCGGCGAACAGCTCAGAAAGCTGGGGCTGAACTGATGACCACCGCCGTTCTTCAGGCCCGGCAGAGCCTGGTTCTGACGACCTCGTGTTTGCTCGCCTTCGTCCTGCTATTTCTGGTTATCGCGCTGAGCGTCAGCGTCGGCGAACTGTCCATCCCGCTGGATAACGTGTTTTACGCTATCAGCAATAAAATGGGGCTCACCGATATTCCGCTCACTCGTATCTATGAGAGCGTGATCTGGGACTTTCGCCTGAGCCGCGCGCTGGTTGCGGCCTGCTGCGGCGCGGGGCTGGCCATCTGTGGTGCCGTATTGCAGAGCCTGCTGAAGAACGCGCTGGCGGAACCCTACGTGCTCGGCGTGTCCGCGGGCGCGTCGACCGGGGCGGTTTCTGTTGTCGTATTGGGGATCGGCACCGGTGCGGTGTCGCTCTCTGCCGGGGCCTTTGCCGGGGCGTTCGCCGCGTTTGCGTTTGTCGCATTTCTGACGAACGGCGCGCGCGGCGGGAATGAACGTACTATTCTGGCAGGCGTTGCCGCCTCGCAGCTTTTCAACGCCATTACCGCCTATACCATCAGCACCTCCGCCAGCGCCCAGCAGGCGCGCGACGTGATGTTCTGGCTGCTGGGCAGCTTCAGCGGCGTACGCTGGCCCGAGTTCCAGCTGGCACTTGTCGTGGTGCTGATTGGATTAGCCATTTGCCTCTACTACTCCCGTGCGCTGGATGCCTTTACGTTCGGTGACGACGCCGCGGCGTCGCTTGGCATTGCTGTTCCCTGGGTGCGCCTGGCGCTCTTTACCACTACCGCACTTATCACCGCGACCATCGTCAGCATGGCGGGGTCAATCGGCTTTGTCGGGCTGGTGGTGCCGCACGTCATGCGCTTCCTGTTCGGGCCGCTGCACCGCACGCTGCTGATTGCCAGCGCGCTGGCAGGCGCGATCCTGATGGTGCTGGCAGACATTGCCTCACGCATGCTGATTGCGCCGCAAAGCCTGCCCGTCGGCGTGGTCACCGCGCTGGTTGGCGTCCCCTTCTTTGCCGTGATTATCTACCGTTCAAGGAATAAGTGATGAGCATCTGCGCGGAAAATATTACCTGGAAGGTCGGCAAAAAAGTCATCGTTAATGACGTCTCGCTGAAGGTGTCACGGGGCGAAACGGTAGGGCTGCTTGGCCCTAACGGCTGCGGTAAATCGTCTCTTTTACGTATCCTCGCGGGTCTGCGTCGCCCGGATGCTGGCCGCGTTACCCTGGACGGTCAGGACATCTGCAGCATCGCCAAAAAGCAGCTGGCGCGACGGGTGGCCTTTGTCGAGCAGCACGGTATGACGGACGCCAATATGCGCGTGCGCGACGTGGTGAAACTTGGGCGTATTCCGCACCACTCCGCCTTTTCCAACTGGAGCACGCACGATGACGAGACCGTCACCGCCGCTCTGCAGCGCGTGGATATGCTGGATAAAAGCGACCAGGGCTGGCTGAGCCTCTCCGGCGGCGAGCGCCAGCGCGTCCACATTGCCCGCGCGCTGGCCCAGACCCCGACGGAAATCCTGCTGGATGAACCGACCAACCACCTGGACATTCATCATCAGATGCAGCTGATGCAGTTGATCAGCGAATTACCGGTCACCAGCATTGTCGCTATACACGATCTCAACCACGCCTCGATGTTCTGCGACTCGCTGATAGTCATGCAGAAAGGGCAAATTGTGGCGACGGGGACACCGCAGGATATCTTATCCGAGTCGTTGCTCTGGGACGTCTTCCGGGTCAAAACCAAAATCGAGATCTCACCGTTCCATGGCAAAAAGCACATTCATTTTATCGTTTAGGGGCGAGTGACCAACGATGCCCCTTCGCCCTGCCACCATGCTCTGGCCGCCCGTTTTACTGGGTAGCCAGTTTGTTTTTAACATTGGCTTTTACGCCGTTGTTCCCTTCCTGGCGATATTCCTGCGCGACGACATGCTGCTCTCCGGCGGGCTGATCGGGCTGATCCTCGGCCTGCGCACGTTCTCGCAACAGGGGATGTTTATCGTCGGTGGTGCCCTCTCGGACCGGTTTGGCGCGAAAGTGATTATCCTGAGCGGCTGTATTGTTCGTGTTTCAGGTTATCTGCTGCTGGCCCTCGGGGAATCGCTGTGGCCGATTATTCTGGGCGCGTGTCTGACAGGCATTGGCGGCGCGCTGTTTTCTCCGTCTATTGAGGCATTGCTGGCGAAAGCGGGCACGCACAGCGAGGCGAAAGGTAAACGAAGCCGGGCGGAGTGGTTCGCGCTCTTTGCGGTTTGCGGGGAACTCGGTGCCGTACTGGGCCCGGTCGCCGGCGCCCTGCTAACCGGCCTGGGCTTTCGTCAGGTGGCGCTGGCGGGCGCGGGGGTCTTTCTCGTTGCGCTGGTGGTTCTCTACTTTTGCCTGCCCGCGTCACGCCACGCCGCGCGGACGCTGAAGCTCGTTCCCTGGTGGACGACGTTCCGCCAGCCCCGCTTTGTCGCATTTATTATTGCCTACAGTTCGTGGCTTTTAAGCTATAACCAGCTCTATCTGGCGCTGCCGGTAGAGATCCAGCGCTCTGGCGGTAACGAGAAAGATCTCGGCCCGCTTTTTATGCTGGCCTCCGTTCTGATCATCACCTTACAGCTGCCGCTGGCGCGTTTCGCCCGGCGCGTGGGCGCGGTGAGGATCTTGCCGGTGGGCTTTTTGCTGCTCTCCGCCGCCTTTGCAAGCGTGGCAATATTTGCGTCGACGGCACCGCCAGAGGGCTGGCTGCGCCTGCTGCCGTCAGTCTGTTTCGTGACGCTGCTGACGCTGGGGCAGATGCTGCTGGTACCCTCGGCAAAGGATCTGATCCCGAGGTTTGCCGAGGAGTCCACGCTGGGGGCGCACTATGGCGCACTCGCCACCGCTGGCGGCATCGCGGTACTGGCAGGAAACTTGTTGTTTGGTAGCCTGCTGGATCGCGCGCTGGTACCCTCAACGCAGGCGATGTATCCCTGGCTGCTGCTGGCTCTTTTCCCACTCTGCAGCGCGCTGGCCCTGAACGTTATTTGCCGCCCGCTCAGAAGCTGAACCGGTCACTTTTTCGGACGATACTTTTCCGGCAGCTCCGGCACGGGACGACGGTCATCAATCAGATGGCGGACGGTCAGAATGGGGTGACGCCATAACATACGCGGGCCTGCCCAGCGCATAATCAGCTTCATCTCTTCGCGTTTTGCAGGCTGGTAGCAGTGGACCGGACATTGCTTACAGGCAGGCTTTTCCTCACCAAAAACGCACTTATCCAGGCGCTTATCGGCATAGGCATTCAGCGCCTGATAGTGCCCGTCTTCCACAGAGGCCTGAGGACACTGCTTCTGATACAGCGCGATCATTTTCGCGATGGTCTCTTTTTCGCGAGAAATTCGTTTACCGGACATAGCGACTTACCAAACAATAAAGTGCAAAAATAATACACCTTTCAATGCGGGATTTCAGTTGTTGCATGCGGTTTTCTGAAGCCTGATTCCAGTTTTATCCCTGCACCGCCCGGCAATCACTGGTATTTTATACAGGCATTAGTGATGACTTTTATCCGTGTTGTCGGGAGACCCTATGCAAGAACTCGCTATCAACAAACCCTATCGCCATTTAACAGTGGGATATTTCAGAAAGCGCCATGAAGACCGCAATACCAAGATACCGAAGCGCTACAGCGTGCATGCGGCGCTGAGCTTAAAAGGAGACTGGCTTGAACAGGCTGGGTTTACCACCCACTCCAGGGTTCGAGTGGGCGTCGAGCATGGAAAAATAGTCATTGAGTTAATGTCGGAAGATGCCTCGTAAAGCGACGACATTTTTCTGCGCCGTACCTTTTTTTCATGCGACAATAGAAGGAACAAACGGCCTCTGAGCCGCTCAAAACGGTTTATATTCAAAGAAATGGACATCATAACTCCATGAGCACACTCGACAATTTCGACGCACATACGCCGATGATGCAGCAGTATCTGAAGCTGAAGGCACAGCATCCGGAAATCCTGCTGTTTTACCGTATGGGCGATTTTTACGAGCTGTTTTATGACGATGCCAAACGCGCATCGCAACTGCTCGACATCTCGCTGACCAAACGTGGCGCATCGGCAGGTGAACCCATCCCGATGGCAGGTATTCCGCACCACGCGGTAGAAAACTACCTGGCGAAACTGGTGAATCAGGGTGAGTCTGTCGCCATCTGCGAACAGATCGGCGACCCCGCGACCTCAAAAGGTCCGGTGGAACGCAAGGTCGTGCGCATCGTCACGCCTGGCACCATCAGTGATGAAGCCCTGCTTCAGGAACGCCAGGACAACCTGCTGGCCGCGCTGTGGCAGGACGGCAAAGGGTTTGGCTACGCGACGCTGGACATCAGCTCCGGGCGTTTTCGTCTGAGTGAACCGGCCGATCGTGAAACGATGGCTGCCGAACTGCAGCGCACCAACCCGGCAGAATTGCTCTACGCCGAAGATTTCGCCGAAATGGCGCTGATTGAAGGTCGTCGCGGGTTGCGCCGCCGTCCGCTGTGGGAATTCGAAATTGATACCGCGCGCCAGCAGCTGAATCTGCAGTTTGGCACCCGCGATCTGATTGGCTTTGGCGTTGAAAACGCTCCGCGCGGGCTGTGTGCGGCAGGCTGCCTCCTGCAGTACGTTAAAGATACCCAGCGCACCGCCCTGCCGCATATCCGCTCTATCACCATGGAGCGCCAGCAGGACAGCATCATCATGGATGCCGCCACTCGCCGTAACCTGGAGATCACGCAGAACCTCGCGGGCGGCGTAGAAAATACGCTGGCGTCGGTCCTCGACAATACGGTCACGCCAATGGGCAGCCGTATGCTGAAACGCTGGCTGCATATGCCGATTCGCGATACCGCAACGCTGGTTTGCCGTCAGCAGACGATTGCCGCCCTGCAGGATCGCTATACCGAGCTGCAGCCTGTCCTGCGCCAGGTGGGGGATCTGGAACGTATCCTGGCCCGTCTGGCGCTGCGCACGGCGCGACCGCGCGATCTTGCTCGGATGCGTCATGCTTTCCAGCAGCTGCCGGAACTTCGTGCGCAGCTGAGCGACGTTGACAGCGCGCCGGTACAGAAACTCCGCGAAACCATGGGCGAATTTTCCGAACTCCGCGAGCTGCTTGAACGCGCCATCATTGATGCGCCTCCGGTTCTCGTGCGTGATGGCGGCGTGATTGCTCCGGGCTACAACGAGGAGCTGGACGAATGGCGCGCGCTGGCCGACGGTGCGACGGACTACCTCGATAAGCTGGAGATCCGCGAGCGCGAGCGTCTTGGGCTCGACACCCTGAAAGTGGGGTATAACGCGGTTCACGGTTACTACATTCAAATCAGCCGCGGGCAGAGCCACCTGGCACCGATTCACTACGTGCGCCGCCAGACGTTGAAAAACGCTGAACGCTACATCATTCCCGAGCTGAAAGAGTACGAGGACAAAGTCCTCACCTCGAAAGGGAAAGCCCTGGCGCTGGAAAAACAGCTGTATGAAGAGCTGTTTGATATGCTGATGCCGCACCTGGCCGACCTGCAGCTGAGCGCCAGCGCGCTGGCGGAACTGGACGTGCTGGTGAACCTCGCAGAGCGTGCGGAAACGCTGAACTACACCTGCCCGACCTTTACCGACAAGCCCGGCATTCGCATCACTGAAGGCCGTCACCCGGTGGTCGAGCAGGTGCTGAACGAACCGTTCATCGCCAACCCGCTGAGCCTGTCGCCGCAGAGAAGAATGCTGATCATTACCGGTCCGAACATGGGCGGTAAGAGTACCTATATGCGTCAGACGGCGCTGATTGCCCTGCTTGCCTATATCGGCAGCTACGTTCCGGCGCAAAACGTGGAGATCGGCCCCATCGACCGCATATTTACCCGTGTCGGAGCTGCGGACGATCTGGCGAGCGGTCGCTCAACCTTCATGGTCGAAATGACTGAAACGGCAAACATTCTGCATAACGCGACGGAGCACAGCCTGGTGCTGATGGACGAAGTCGGACGCGGAACGTCAACCTACGATGGTCTGTCGCTGGCATGGGCCTGTGCGGAAAGCCTCGCGAATAAAATCAAGGCCATGACGCTCTTCGCCACCCACTACTTCGAACTGACGCAGCTGCCGGAGAAAATGGAAGGCGTGGCTAACGTCCACCTTGATGCGCTGGAGCACGGCGACACCATCGCCTTTATGCACACGGTGCAGGATGGCGCGGCAAGCAAAAGCTATGGTCTGGCCGTTGCGGCGCTGGCTGGCGTACCGAAAGAGGTGATCAAGCGCGCGCGTCAGAAACTGCGTGAGCTGGAAAGCCTGTCACCGAATGCGGCGGCGACGCAGATTGATGGTACGCAGATGTCGCTGCTGGTGCCAGCGGAAGAGACATCGCCTGCTGTGGAAGCGCTGGAAAACCTCGATCCGGATTCACTGACGCCGCGTCAGGCGCTGGAGTGGATTTATCGCCTGAAGAGTCTGGTTTAGTTTTCTGCGGTCTTTGCCCGGTGGCGCAGCGCCACCGGGCTGTCTTTACAGCAGCGGCGGGATCGTTGGCACCTGCGGCGCCTCGTCAATATCCTTCTGCGTCATGCGGAACGCTTCAGGGTAATGCTCGCGGCTGGTACGACGCAACGGTTCGGTATCTCGCCAGGTATACAGACAATGCTGGCACTGGTAAACGGTCCAGACCCCTTTCACCGGCGACGTCGCCATCACTTCAATATGCTCATCGGCACAACGTGGACAAATCATCTTTTCCTCCTTATTGACGTGAAGCCAGCATCGCGGTCAGTTTTTCAGCCCAGGCTTTGGTTTCAGGCAGATCCTGTACCGGCTGGCTATAGTGGCCACGGGTGTCCGGTGCGACAGGCGTGGTCGCATCGATAATCAGTTTGTCGGTAATGCCCGCCGGACTGGATCCAGGATCGAGTTCCAGCACCGACATGTTCGGCAACTGCACCAGATCGCCTGCCGGGTTGACCTTCGATGACAGCGCCCACATCACCTGCGGGAGGTTGAACGGGTCGACATCCTCATCCACCATGATCACCATCTTCACGTAGCCCAGGCCGTGCGGCGTGGTCATGGCGCGCAAGCCGACCGCGCGGGCAAAACCGCCGTAGCGTTTTTTGGTGGAGATAATCGCCAGCAGACCGTGGGTATACATCGCATTCACCGCCTGCACTTCCGGGAATTCCGCTTTCAGCTGCTGGTAGAGCGGCACGCAGGTGGCTGGCCCCATCAGATAATCAATCTCGGTCCACGGCATACCGAGATAAAGGGATTCGAAAATCGGTTTGGTGCGGTAAGAAACTTTGTCGATACGCACAACCGTCATGTTACGACCACCGGAGTAGTGCCCAGTAAACTCGCCGAACGGCCCTTCAATTTCGCGCTTACGGCCTTCAATCACCCCTTCCAGGATCACTTCAGAACCCCACGGCACGTCGAAGCCGGTCAGCGGCGCGGTGGCAATCGGATATGGGCTTTCACGCAGCGCGCCGGCCATTTCATACTCTGACTGATCGTATTTCAGCGGCGTCGCGCCCATCAGCGTAATGATCGGATCGTTGCCGAGGGTAATGGCAATCGGCAGGTCTTCGCCACGCTCTTCGGCTTTGTGCAGATGCAGAGCAATATCGTGCATCGGTACCGGCTGCAGGCCGAGCTTGCGCTTGCCCTTCACTTCCATGCGGTAGATGCCAACGTTCTGCTTGCCGAAGTTATCCGGGTCAAGTGGATCGCGCGAGACGACGCACGCTTTATCGAGATAAAAACCCCCGTCTCCGTCGTTCAGACGGAACAGCGGCAGAATATCGAACAGGTTAATGTCTTCGCCGTCCACCGTATTCTGCGCCCAGGCCGGATTGGCGCGGCGTTCTGGCGCAATAGGAAATTTATCCCAGCGACGGATAAACTCGTCGATCTGCTTTTTCACCGGGGTGTTCGCCGGCAGCCCCATCGAAATGGCATGGTTCTGCCAGGAGCCGATGGTGTTCATCACCACGCGGGCATCGGTAAACCCGCGAATATTGTCGAACCACAGCGCGGGGGCGCCGTCACCGATGCGGCCGGTCGCGTTGGCTGCCGCCGCCAGATCGGGCTCGGCGTTAACCTCTTCCTCAATTTTCAGCAGTTGCCCTTGCTCATCGAGCGCCTGCAGGAAGCTTCTCAAATCATCAAATGCCATCTTTATTCTCCTGTGAAAAATGTTTCGCCTCCCGCAACCCGTTCCAGCGGCGCGCCTTTTTATGCTCCAGGCCAAACTGGTCAAGCACGCGGGTCACAATATGCTGGGTGATGTCATCGGCGGTTTGCGGATGGTTGTAATACGCAGGCATAGGCGGCACCATCGCCACGCCCATGCGGGAGAGCGCAAGCATATTCTCCAGATGAATGGTGCTGAGCGGCGTTTCACGGGGCACCAGCACCAGCTTACGCCCCTCTTTCAGCACCACATCCGCCGCACGGCCCACCAGCCCTTCGGCATAGCCCGCGCGGATCCCGGCCAGCGTTTTCATGCTGCAGGGAATGACGATCATGCCGTCGGTACAAAACGAACCGGAGGAGATGGTGGCGGCCTGGTCAGCCGGGCTATGGACAACGTCAGCCAGCGCAGCAACGTCCTGGGCGGCGTAAGGCGTTTCCAGCTCAATGGTGGTTTTTGCCCACTTCGACATCACCAGATGCGTCTCTACTTCCGGCATTTCCCGCAGCGCCTGCAGCAGCGCCACGCCCAGCGGAGCACCCGTTGCCCCCGTCATTCCCACGATCAATCTCATTCATCACCTCAATCATTTTGTTCGTGTACGAACATTATCAATAAACTACCCCCGAATACTTTTTCTGACAATATCGTTCGCATACGATCACACTAAATGCTAAAAAATGCCGCATTATCATCCCGGGCTTTAGCCGCTATCATAGGGGGTGATTTTTTCTGTCGGAGTGTTCATGGAACTAAGACAAGAGGCGTTCCACCTGTTACGTCAGCTTTTTCAACAGCATACCGCGAAGTGGCAACATGCCCTGCCGGAGCTGACCAAGCCGCAGTATGCGGTGATGCGCTCTATTGCCGAGCATCCGGGCATCGAACAGGTGGCATTGACTGAAGTCGCGGTCAGCACCAAAGCGACCCTGGCGGAAATGCTCAGCCGCATGGAGGCGCGCGGGCTGGTCAAACGCGAGCACGACCCTGCGGATAAGCGCCGTCGCTTTGTCTTCCTCACGCCAGAAGGTGAGGCCCTGCTTGCAGACTGTAAGCCGGTAGGCAATGAGGTTGATGAGGCCTTTTTAGGCCGTCTTAACAAGGCCGAGCGGGAGCAGTTCTCGGCTCTCATCAAAAAGATGATGCACGATTAATTCACGCTGGTGCGCATAAAATCGATAAAGGTGCGCACTTTCGCTGGCACATGCCGGGCATCAGGATAGACCGCATAGATCCCTTGCCGCGCAAAGGTATACTCCGGTAAAACCGTCACCAGCGTTCCCGCACCAAGCGCATCGCGCACCAGCCATTCCGGCAGTAACGCCACCCCACCGCCTGCGAGCGCAAAAGCCATAAGGGCCTGAGCGCTGTCGGCAAACAGGCGCGGCGCCTTTTTTATCTCGAGCGTTTCAGGCGCGCCGCTGGCATTTTTCACCTGCCAGCGCAGCGGTGAGGCCAGGCGCTCGTGGATAATCCAGTCGGCCTGCGCCAGCTGCGCAAGAGATTCGATCGGGTTTCTCACAAGCCACTCGGGCGTTGCGACGGGGAGAATAGAAAAGTGAGAAATCAGTGCGGCGTGGTTGCGCGAATCGACAAGCGTGCCCAGCCGGATGGCCACGTCAAAACGCTCCGAGATAAGGTCAGCATGCAGTGACGACGAAACGTGTCGGACGCGAAGATCGGGGTGCTGCTGGCTAAACCTGGCCAGCAGCGGCACCACGACCCGGGAGCCATATTCAGGCGTGGTCGTGATCCGCAGTTCACCGGTAAGTCCCGCATGATTCGCGCGGACATCATCCTGCAGCCGTTCGGCTTCCTTCAGAAGCGCCACGCTGCGCTGATGAAAAAGCGCGCCCGCCTCGGTTAGCGTCAAGCGGCGGGTGGAGCGCAGCAGCAGCGTAACGCCCAGCTCATCTTCAAGCTGGCGGATATTGAAGCTAACCACCGCTTTTGTCAGCCCCATCGCCTCTGCGGCCGCCGTAAAACTGCCGGTGTCGGCCACTGCGATAAACATCTGCGTCCGCTGTAGGTTAACCATTATTACGCCTTATACTGTCAAAATATTTTTGACAGTATATCGCGCTTTGTCAGGTTTATCCGTGATTCCCGAGCCGATACGATACGCCACCTCACCGGAGGATCCACCATGACGTATCGCAGCAAAGTTGCCGTTGTCTATCTGCTGGGCTTTTTTCTTGATTTGATCAACATGTTTATTGCCAGCGTCGCCTTTCCGGCAATGGCTCACGCCTTTACTGCCACGCCATCAGCGCTTGCCTGGGTCAGTAACGGGTATATTGCCGGTCTGACGCTGGCGATCCCGTTCAGCAGCGTGCTCGCGTGCCGCATCGGGTCAAAGCGCGTCATCCTGCTCTCGCTTTTTCTGTTCAGCGCAGCCTCAGCTGCAGCGGGCATGTCTGCAACGCTGGAAACTCTGATTGCCTGGCGAGTGCTTCAGGGCGTGGGAGGAGGCTTACTGATCCCCGTCGGACAGGCGCTGACCTGGCAACAGTTCAGGCCTCACGAGCGGGCCCGACTCTCCTCGGTAGTGATGCTGGTTGCGTTGCTTGCCCCGGCCTGCTCCCCGGCTATCGGCGGCGTGCTGGTTCAGACGCTGGGCTGGCGATGGATCTTTTTCGCCACGCTCCCGGTGGCTATCGTGACCTTTGTTCTGGCCTGTCTGTGGCTTAAACACGAAAAACCCACGATGAACGCGGCCAGATTGCTAAACCTGCCCTTGCTCGCGGACCCGCTTTTGCGTTTTTCCATGCTTGTCTATTTATGCGTCCCCGGCATATTTATTGGGGTGAACGTCACGGCCATGTTTTATCTTCAGCACGAGGCGAACATGAGCCCAGCCGCAACGGGAATGCTCATGCTGCCGTGGTCTGTGGCATCGTTTCTCGCCATCACGGCGACGGGACGTTATTTTAACCGTATCGGCCCCCGACCGCTGATAGTCATCGGCTGCCTTTTGCAGGCGGCGGGTATTCTGCTTTTGATTGACGTCAGCTCGTCAACGCTGTTGCCTGCCGTCGCGTTTGCCCTGATGGGCGCGGGGGGAAGCCTGTGCAGCAGTACAGCTCAGAGCAGCGCGTTTCTGACAACGCGCCGGGACGAGATGCCGGATGCCAGCGCGCTGTGGAATCTCAATCGTCAGCTGAGTTTTTTTGCCGGTGCCCTGCTGCTTGCGCAGGTGCTGAACCTGGCGCAGGCGTGGCTGACACCACTCGCCGCCTGGCACGGGATGTTTATTTTTGCTGCAGGCATGACCTTGCTGCCTGTACCGTACGTTTTTCGTCTTAACAATACGCAGGTGCTAAATCAGCTGCGACAGGAGAATTCATGACGCCTTTCGAACACGACATTATCGACCTCCACATTGCGCTTGAAGACTGGTTAGGCAAAGGTGAAGGCGATCCCGACGCCCTGCTCGCCCGCTTCAGCCCAGATTTTCTGATGATCCCACCGGGCGGTGTTCAGATCGACTATATCGGCCTGGCCAGTTTTCTGGAAAAACAGCGTGGAAGCCGTCCCGGACTGAAGATCGTCATTGACGAATTATCCACGATCCAGCGTTGGGATCGTGGCGCGGTGCTCCACTACCGGGAGACGCAAACCCGGACGGACCTGCCCGTCAACGTGCGCTGGTCAACTGCGGTGCTTAATCAGGAAGGCGATCGGATAGTGTGGCGTCTGCTGCACGAAACGGCTAAGCCGTAGCGCAAAAGAAAAAGGCCCGTCTCACGACGGGCCTTTTTTGACGAAAGGTTGCTTATTCGCGGAACAGCGCTTCGATGTTCAGACCTTGCCCCTGCAGGATTTCACGCAGGCGGCGCAGACCTTCAACCTGAATCTGACGAACACGTTCACGGGTCAGGCCAATTTCGCGGCCGACGTCTTCCAGTGTCGCAGCTTCATACCCCAGTAAACCGAAACGACGTGCCAGCACTTCACGCTGTTTGGCGTTCAGTTCGAACAGCCATTTGACGATGCTCTGTTTCATGTCATCGTCCTGCGTGGTGTCTTCCGGACCGTTATCTTTTTCATCGGCCAGGATGTCCAGCAGCGCTTTTTCGGAGTCGCCACCCAGCGGGGTGTCAACGGAGGTAATGCGCTCGTTGAGACGCAGCATACGGCTTACGTCATCAACCGGTTTATCGAGTTGTTCGGCAATCTCTTCTGCGCTTGGCTCGTGGTCCAGTTTATGGGACAACTCGCGCGCGGTGCGCAGATAAACGTTCAACTCTTTGACGATGTGAATCGGCAGGCGGATCGTACGGGTCTGGTTCATAATAGCCCGTTCGATGGTCTGACGAATCCACCAGGTCGCGTAGGTTGAGAAACGGAACCCGCGTTCCGGGTCAAACTTCTCAACTGCGCGGATGAGACCTAAGTTGCCCTCTTCAATCAGATCCAGCAGAGCCAGACCACGATTGCCGTAACGGCGGGCAATTTTCACGACCAGTCGCAGGTTACTTTCAATCATGCGACGACGCGAGGCAACATCACCACGCAAAGCACGACGTGCGAAATAGACTTCTTCTTCGGCCGTTAGCAGTGGGGAGTAACCAATCTCCCCAAGGTAAAGCTGAGTCGCGTCCAGTACACGCTGTGTGGCACCCTGCGATAACAGCTCTTCTTCAGCCAAATCGTTATCACTGGGTTCCTCTTCTACTAAGGCTTTTTCGTCAAAAGCCTCTACTCCGTTCTCATCAAATTCCGCGTCTTCATTTAAATCATGAACTTTCAGCGTATTCTGACTCATAAGGTGGCTCCTACCCGTGATCCCTGAACGAGACACCCTGGCTGGCATGCCCCGTCAAATTATCGCTGCGGCAAGTACTGCAGCGGGTTTACGGATTTCCCCTTGTAACGAATTTCAAAATGCAAGCGTGTAGAACTGGTTCCGGTGCTACCCATGGTAGCGATTTTTTGCCCCGCCTTAACTTCTTGTTGTTCCCGGACCAGCATTGTGTCGTTATGGGCGTAGGCACTCAGGTAATCATCGTTATGTTTGATGATAATAAGATTACCGTAACCGCGCAGGGCGTTACCGGCATACACAACGCGTCCATCTGCGGTCGCGATGATAGCCTGTCCTTTACTCCCTGCGATATCGATCCCTTTATTTCCCCCTTCGGAGGAAGAGAAGTTCTCGATAACCTTGCCGTCAGTCGGCCAGCGCCATGCAGAAATCGGCGAACTGGAGGTCATACTGCTGGCAGTCGGTTCAGTAGAGCTAACCACAGGTGCCGTAACCGGTGCTGTGACAGCAGTCGCAGTCCCTTTATTATTCGGCAACATTTTGTTAGCAGTCTGATCACCTGAATCCTCAGAATACGTAATTACAGGTTGTGAAGCAACCACCGTGGTGGATTTTTGTGCAGGCTTAACGCTGTTATTTTGAGCTGTTACATCGGCCGCTGAAACGGTGTTGCCAGGCGTAAGTGGCGTCCCCGTCGCGTTGCCCACCTGGAGCGTTTGCCCGACTTCCAGACCATATGGGGCCTGGACGTTATTGCGCTGCGCGAGGTCACGGAAATCGTTCCCGGTGATCCACGCAATGTAGAACAGCGTATCGCCGCGTTTCACGGTATAGGTGCTGCCACCGGTGTAGCTGCCTTTCGGAATGTTCCCATACTGACGGTTATAGACTATGCGGCCATTTTGGGTCTGAACAGGTTGTTCAACTGGCTGAACCTGTACTGGCTGTGTAACAGGATGTTGCACAGGCTGAATTTGTGGTGTTTGCTGCGGTGCAGCCGTCCCCATTTTAGGTGGCGGCGTGATTAACATTCCGCTGGACGTGTTACCGGAGCCGCTGTTTCCGCCGACGGAACTCACGGGCGCAGGCGCGTTGTTTGAACTTGTACAGCCTGCCAGCCAGAGCGAAACCAGTGATAATGCCGCAACACGGCTGATGGTGAATTTAGGGCTTCCCGCGCTCATTTATCCCCCAGGAATGTGTTAACTACCAGTGACTTAAAATTTACCGTGATGGCACGAATCTTTCGCGCCACACCATACGCTGAATTTGCCTTAATAACCCTGGATAATTCCGAGTCTCAGGCCAACTCCCCCTTCACCAGAGGCACAAAGCGCACGGCTTCCACGGTGTCGATAATAAACTCGCCGCCGCGCCGACGAACGCGCTTCAACAACTGCTGCTCGTCCCCAACGGGCAGAACCAGAATGCCCCCCTCATCCAGCTGCGACAACAGGGCTGCAGGAATTTCAGGCGGGGCCGCCGTCACGATGATCGCGTCAAACGGGGCGCGCGCCTTCCAACCCTGCCATCCATCACCGTGTCGTGTCGAAACATTATGTAAATCAAGTTGTTTCAGGCGACGACGCGCCTGCCACTGTAAACCTTTGATGCGCTCAACGGAGCATACATGATGAACCAGATGCGCCAGGATCGCGGTCTGATACCCCGACCCGGTGCCAATCTCCAGCACGCGGGAGTCGGGCGTCAGCTCCAGCAGCTCCGTCATGCGTGCCACCATGTAAGGCTGCGAAATCGTCTGGCCCTGTCCGATGGGCAGCGCCACGTTTTCCCACGCTTTGTGTTCAAACGCCTCGTCTACAAATTTTTCACGCGGAACCAGGGCGAGCGCTTCGAGCACGTGCTCGTCGCGGATCCCCTGCGCGCGGAGTTGTTCCAGAAGAGTTTGTACACGTTTGTTTACCATTGCGCGTTCACTCCTGCGCGATCCAGCCAGCCCGACACCACATCATGCGCGCTATACGCGGTTAAATCTACGTGCAGCGGAGTAACCGAAACATATCCTTCATCCACGGCGGCAAAGTCGGTATCCGGACCCGCATCGCACTTGTCGCCGGGAGGGCCAATCCAGTAAAGCGTGTTGCCGCGAGGATCCTGCTGCGGGATCACCTGATCGGCAGGATGTCGGCTCCCGCAACGGGTGACGCGGATGCCTTTAATTTCATCAAGAGGAAGATCCGGCACGTTGATATTAAGAATGCGCCCGGTACGCAGCGGCTCACGGCCAAGCGCCCGCAGGATCGAACAGGTTACCGCGGCAGCGGTGTCGTAGTGCGTGTGGCCATTTAACGAGACCGCCAGCGCCGGGAACCCCAGATGGCGCCCTTCCATTGCGGCCGCCACGGTGCCGGAGTAAATCACGTCATCGCCGAGGTTAGGCCCGGCGTTGATGCCGGAGACGACGATATCCGGACGAGGCCGCATCAGCGCGTTCACGCCCAGAAAAACGCAGTCGGTTGGCGTGCCCATCTGCACGGCAATATCGCCATTATCAAAGGTAAAGGTGCGAAGCGACGACTCCAGCGTCAGAGAGTTAGACGCTCCACTGCGGTTACGATCGGGCGCCACGACCTGCACGTCCGCAAATTCGCGGAGGTGTTTCGCCAGGGTCTGAATGCCTGGCGCGTGGATCCCGTCATCGTTACTCAGCAATATTCGCATAATCACCCGAGGTGTTGATAAGTTCCCTGACAACACTGGTGGCAAAGCTGCCTGCCGGCAGCCAGAAGCGTAACTCGACGGTCACGTCATCCCACCAGTTCCAGCTTAACTGCTGCGGATAGAGCAGCATCGCGCGGCGTGCCGCGTCGACTTTTTCCCGCACCAGCAAGGACTGCAATTCTGGCGCATCCGCCACGGCTGACTGCTCGGCGGCCAGGGCCTCCCCCAGGGTTCCCCAGTCGCCCGTACCGGGCAACGCGGCGGTAATCATCAGCGCTTTTGCGTCCACGCGCGACTGCACATCAGCCATCTCTTCGGCCGTTGCCACAAACCAGCTTCCGCGTCCCGCTAATTGTAGCGCATCGCCAACAACAACTTGATTCGCGTCCGGTTTTTTCAGCCTTTCGCTCACAATCTGATTAAACAACGCGCTGCGGGCCGCCGACAACCAAAAACTGCGTTTATTCCTGTCACGCACCGGCGCGTCGCTTTGCGCCCAGCGCAGCGCGCCCTGCAGGTTGCTGCCGCCGATGCCAAAGCGCTGCGCGCCAAAGTAGTTCGGTACGCCGCGGTCGCTGATGGCGTTCAGGCGTTTTTCAACGTCTTCTCGGTCAGTCACTTCGCGCAGCACCAGCGTAAACGCGTTGCCTTTCAACGCCCCCAGACGCAGTTTGCGCTTGTGGCGGGCATATTCCAGTACCTTACAGCCCTCAAGCTCAAATTTGCTTAAATCAGGCATCGCATTGCCGGGAACGCGCGCGCAGAGCCACTGTTCCGTAACGGCGTGTTTATCTTTCTGCCCGGCAAAGCTCACTTCGCGGGCATGAATTTTGAGGAATTTTGCCAGCGCGTCGGCCACAAAGCGGGTATTGCAGCCATTTTTCAGAATACGCACCAGGATATGTTCGCCTTCGCCATCCGGCTCAAAGCCCAGATCCTCGACCACGAGGAAATCTTCCGGGCTGGCTTTCAGCACCCCGTTCCCCTGCGGTTTACCGTGCAGGTATGTCAGGTTGTCGAAGTCTGTCATTTGCTCGCCTTCACCAGCAGCGCCACGGCTTCACAGGCAATCCCTTCGCCACGACCGGTGAAGCCCAGCTTCTCGGTCGTCGTCGCTTTGACGTTCACGTCGTCCATGTGGCAGCCCAGATCTTCCGCAATAAACACGCGCATCTGCGGAATGTGCGGCAGCATTTTCGGGGCCTGAGCGATAATCGTCACGTCGACGTTGCCAAGGGTGTAGCCTTTCGCCTGGATGCGGCGCCACGCTTCGCGCAGCAGTTCGCGGCTGTCCGCCCCTTTGAACGCCGGATCGGTGTCCGGGAACAGCTTGCCAATATCACCCAGCGCGGCAGCGCCCAACAGCGCGTCGGTCAGCGCATGCAGCGCCACGTCGCCATCAGAATGCGCCAGCAGGCCTTTTTCATAAGGAATGCGCACGCCGCCAATGATAATTGGGCCTTCACCGCCAAAGGCGTGTACATCAAAACCGTGTCCAATTCGCATTATGCCTTCTCCTGATGGGTCGAACGGGTAAGATAAAATTCCGCGAGCTGTAAATCTTCCGGACGCGTCACTTTAATATTATCAGCACGTCCTTCAACAAGCTCAGGATGGAAACCGCAGTACTCCAGCGCAGAGGCTTCGTCCGTGATGGTCGCACCTTCGTTAAGCGCGCGCGTTAAGCAGTCGTGGAGTAATTCGCGGGGGAAAAATTGCGGCGTCAGCGCGTGCCATAGATCGACGCGATCGACGGTGTGGGCGATAGCCCGTTTGCCCGGCTCGGCACGCTTCATGGTGTCGCGCACGGGAGCGGCCAGAATGCCACCCACTTTGCTGGTTTCGCTCAGCGACAGCAGGCGAGCGAGATCGTCCTGATGCAGGCACGGACGCGCCGCGTCATGGACCAGCACCCACGGCGCGTTACCGGCAGCCTGAATGCCTGCCAGCACGGAATCGGCGCGCTCGGCACCGCCGTCGACAACGGTAATCTGTGGATGATTTGCCAGCGGGAGCTGCGCGAAGCGCGCATCGCCCGGGCTGATAGCGATGATCGCCCGCGTCACCCGCGGGTGCGCCAGCAGCGCCGCCACGGCGTGCTCGAGGATCGTTTTATCGCCAATAGAGAGGTACTGCTTGGGACATTCTGTCTGCATGCGCCGGCCAAAACCTGCGGCCGGCACCACGGCGCATACGTCCGAAAAAGTTACTGCCATGTCGTAATCCTGGGCCTGATTATCGATTATTTTGTGCTGAGCCCTGATTGCGTTTAGACGCATCCGGAACCAGACGATAAAAGGTTTCGCCCGGCTTAGTCATACTGAGTTCATTGCGTGCGCGTTCCTCAATCGCCTCTTGCCCGCCATTGAGGTCATCAATTTCAGCAAAGAGTTGATCGTTTCGCGCCTTAAGTTTGGCGTTTGTTGCCTGCTGAGCCGCGACGTCATCGCTTACCCGGCTATAGTCGTGCAGTCCGTTCTTACCGAACCACAGCGAATATTGCAGCCAGATTAGCAAAGCCAGCAACAGCAGCGTTAGTTTACCCATCCTGCCCCCTGAAAAACGGCATCATCATCCCAAGACTTCCCCAGAGCACTACGCCGGGGTAATAGAGATGCCGCAACATCGCGGGCAAATGTACCACATTTTTTCCGCAGAATCGTCCTGCACAATATCGTTACACAGTTGGTTACGGTTTGAATTATGGCTGAAGTTAGCCCATGAGCCACAAAAATAACAGACCAAACATCAGAACCACCGTCACAATCGTGACCACGGTGCTGTACAGGAGCTTACCGTTGAGCAACGAGTGCAGCGCAATGCCAACGACAACCGCCACGGGCATCAGCGCCAGAAAGAAAGGCCAGGTGTAGAGAAAGAAGAACAGCGTGTTGCCGCCGTAGATGAGAAACGGAATACCCAGCGCCAGCAGCCATGAGACGAAGCCAATGATGGCCCCAGGAAATGACCAGGTCGTTTCGTCGTCGGTCGCAAGCGGCTCCGACCCGGTGGTGGTGATGTAATGTTCACTGTTGCGCATAGCTAGTCCTGTGACCGTGACTCATCGTTCGGGAAGACAGCTCCCGAACGATACCGTCTCAGGATCTGATAATATCGTCCCGTCTGAGCAGGTCTAATAATTGGCTTACTAAATTTGTTACCAATTGTTGACCTTCCAGGTGAATTTCAGGCGATTCAGGCGCTTCGTATACCGCGTCAATTCCGGTGAAGTTGCGCAATTCTCCGGCACGCGCTTTTTTGTACAGCCCTTTCGGGTCGCGCGCTTCGCAGACCTCCAGTGGCGTATCCACAAACACCTCGATAAAGCGATCCTGGCCGACGCGTTCGCGCACCATCTGGCGCTCGGCGCGGTGCGGAGAGATAAACGCGGTCAGCACCACCAGCCCGGCGTCGGCCATCAGGCTGGCGACTTCCCCGACCCGGCGGATGTTCTCTTTGCGGTCGTCGTCGCTGAACCCTAAATCGCTGCACAGGCCATGGCGCACGTTGTCGCCATCCAGCAGGTAGGTGCTTACGCCCTGCTGATAAAGCGCCTCTTCCAGCGCGCCCGCCACCGTCGATTTACCCGAGCCGGACAGTCCGGTAAACCAGAGTACAACCCCACGGTGACCGTGGAGCTGTTCGCGCTGGGCGACGGTGACCGGATGAGGATGCCAGACGACGTTCTCATCATGGGCGGCCATTACTTGCCTCCCAGCAGATCGCGCGCGCCCCAGTGCGGGAAGTGTTTACGCACCAGCGCGTTCAGTTCCAGCTCAAAGGCGCTGAATTCAGACGCCACGGCAGCCTGTTTAATCGGTTCGCGTACCATACCGGCCCCGACGGTAACGTTGGTCAGCCTGTCGATAAAGATAAGACCTCCCGTGACCGGATTCTGCTGATATGGATCCAGCACCAGCGGTTCGTCAAAGGTCAGATCGACCAGACCAATACCGTTCAGCGGCAGCTCGGTAACCTCGCGCTGGGTCAGATTGTTGATGTCCACCTGGAACTGAATACCGTCCACGCGGGCGCGGGTCTTCTTGCCGGCGATTTTGATGTCGTAGCTCTGGCCCGGCGTCAGCGGTTGCTCCGCCATCCACACCACATCCACGGAAGCCCCCTGCACGGCGGCCAGCGTTTCCCGGGCATCCACCAGAAGATCGCCCCGGCTGATATCAATTTCGTCTTTCAGCACCAGCGTTACGGCTTCACCGGCCCCCGCGTCCTGCAGGTCACCGTCAAAGGTGACGATGCGTGCGATGGTCGATTCCACACCGGATGGCAGCACCTTGACGCGCTGACCGACCTTTACGGAGCCTGACGCAAGGGTGCCGGAGAAACCGCGGAAATCGAGGTTAGGACGGTTCACGTACTGCACCGGGAAGCGCATCGGCTGGGTGTCGACCACGCGCTGAATTTCAACCGTTTCCAGCACCTCCAGCAGCGTCGGGCCGCTGTACCACGGCATGTTCGCGCTTTGGGACGCGACGTTATCCCCTTCCAGCGCCGAGAGCGGCACAAAGCGGATATCCAGGTTGCCCGGCAGCTGTTCAGCAAAGGTCAGATAGCTCTGGCGGATCTCCTCGAATTTTTCTTCGCTGAAGTTCACCAGATCCATCTTGTTGACCGCCACCACCAGGTGTTTGATCCCCAGCAGCGTCGAGATAAAGCTGTGGCGACGGGTCTGATCCAGCACGCCTTTACGCGCGTCCATCAGCAGGATCGCCAGGTCGCAGGTCGACGCGCCGGTCGCCATATTGCGGGTGTACTGTTCGTGCCCCGGGGTGTCGGCGATAATAAATTTGCGCTTCTCGGTAGAGAAGTAGCGGTAGGCCACGTCAATCGTGATGCCCTGCTCGCGCTCCGCCTGCAGGCCATCCACCAGCAGCGCCAGGTCGAGTTTTTCACCCTGGGTGCCGTGACGTTTACTGTCGTTATGCAGGGAAGAGAGCTGATCTTCGTAAATCTGGCGCGTATCGTGCAGCAGGCGGCCAATCAGGGTACTTTTCCCGTCATCCACGCTGCCGCAGGTCAGAAAACGCAGCAGGCTTTTGTGTTGTTGCGCGTGCAGATACGCTTCCACGCCGCCTTCTTTGGCAATTTGTTGAGCAATAGTGGTGTTCATGGCGGCTCCTTAGAAATAACCCTGACGTTTCTTCAGCTCCATGGAGCCTGCCTGGTCGCGGTCAATCACGCGCCCCTGTCGCTCGCTGGTGGTCGACACCAGCATCTCTTCGATGATCTCCGGCAGCGTCTGCGCGCTGGACTCCACCGCGCCGGTCAGCGGCCAGCAGCCAAGGGTGCGGAAACGCACCATCTGTTTTTTAATCACTTCGCCCGGCTGCAGGTCGATGCGATCGTCGTCGATCATCATCAGCATGCCGTCGCGCTCCAGCACCGGACGCTCGGCGGCCAGATACAGCGGAACGATCTCGATGTTTTCCAGATAGATGTACTGCCAGATATCCAGCTCGGTCCAGTTGGAGAGCGGGAAGACGCGGATGCTTTCGCCCTTGTTGATCTGGCCGTTGTAGTTGTGCCACAGCTCCGGGCGCTGGTTTTTTGGGTCCCAGCGGTGGAAGCGGTCGCGGAAGGAGTAGATACGCTCTTTGGCGCGGGATTTCTCTTCGTCACGGCGCGCGCCGCCGAAGGCCGCGTCAAAACCATATTTGTTCAGCGCCTGCTTCAGCCCTTCGGTCTTCATGATATCGGTATGTTTGGCGCTGCCGTGCACGAACGGGTTAATCCCCATCGCCACCCCTTCCGGGTTTTTGTGCACCAGCAGCTCGCAGCCGTAGGCTTTCGCGGTACGATCGCGGAACTCGTACATTTCGCGGAATTTCCAGCCGGTATCCACGTGCAGCAGCGGGAACGGCAGCGTGCCCGGATAAAACGCTTTACGCGCCAGATGCAGCATGACGCTGGAATCTTTACCGATGGAGTACATCATCACCGGGTTAGAAAACTCGGCGGCCACTTCGCGGATAATATGGATACTTTCCGCTTCGAGCTGCCGCAGGTGTGTAAGACGTTTTTGGTCCATAACCGTTCCTTAAGCCAAATTTACAACAGAAGAACCAAAGCCTTCTGTATCGGTTGTGTGTTGGAACCAGGCGAGCGTGCTGTGCAGCTGCACCACTTCACCCACCACGATCAGGGCGGGCATAGGGGCGTCTTTCGCCAGGGTTGCAAGATGTTCCAGCGTGCCCGTCGCAACGTGCTGATCGACGCGCGTGCCGCGAGAAATGACGGCAACGGGCGTCGTCGCCTCGCGACCGTGCTGAATAAGCTGTTCGCTGATGTCCGCCGCCTTCATCGTGCCCATGTATATCGCCAGCGTCTGGCGGCTCTGGGCGAGATGCGACCAGTCGAACGGCGTGCTGTCCGCCTTGTAGTGGCCGGTCACAAAGGTGACGCTCTGGGCGTAATCGCGATGGGTCAGAGGAATACCGGCGTAGGCCGTCACCGCAGAGGCCGCCGTAATGCCGGGCACCACCTGGAACGGTATGCCCGCTTCGGCTGCCGCCTGCAGCTCTTCGCCGCCGCGGCCAAAGATAAACGGATCGCCCCCCTTCAGGCGCACCACGGTTTTGCCCGCTTTAGCGGCGTCAACCAGCATCTGGTTGGTGTCGTGCTGCGGCACCGAGTGCTCGCCAGCCCGTTTGCCCACGCAGATTTGCTCCGCGTCGCGACGGATCAGTTCGCGCACGCCGTCGGTGACCAGATGGTCGTAGAACACGACGTCCGCGTCCTGCAGCACCTGCAGGCCGCGCAGCGTCAGGAGCCCGGCATCGCCAGGCCCCGCGCCCACCAGGATGATCTCCCCGCCCGTGCTGCCGGGGTTATCCAGTTCATCCTCGAGGATTTTTTGCGCAGCCGTTTCATTGCCGGCATGCATCAGGCTGGCGAAGCGGCCGCGAAACACACGTTCCCAGAAGCGACGGCGTTCCGTCACGCTGGTCAGGCGGGTTTTCAGGTGGTTACGCCAGTAGCTGGCTTTCTCCGCCATGCGCCCGAGGCTGGTCGGCAGCAGCGCTTCGATTTTTTCACGCAGCACACGCGCCAGCACCGGTGCGGTACCGCCGGAGGAGATCGCCACCAGCAGCGGCGAGCGGTCAACGATCGACGGGAAAATAAACGAGCATAAAGGCTGGTCGTCCACCACGTTCACCAGGCGGTAACGGGCCTGCGCGGCGTCGGAGATCCGCTGGTTCAGTTCACGATCTTCGGTCGCCGCAATTACCAGCACCACGCTGTCGATTTGTGACTCGTCGAAATCCGCCTCTGCAACGACCTGCACCTGGGCCCCTGCGCGCTGCAGAAACGCGATTTTGCGATCGGCGATTTCACCCGTGCCAACAACCAGCACCGGTTTCTCTTTAATCGCAGCAAATAAGGGCAGATAGTCCACAGGCAACAACTCACTAACAACGAGGAATAGAGGGACTATAGGGGGCGGCTTAGACCGAATGAAATTACGAATTGGAATGAGTAGTTACTCAATGGAATAACGCCGTAAAAATGCTAATACCAAAAAGTGCTTAACGCGCGAAATTTCGGGCATTTAAGAGCAATTCAAATTGTGTATGGACGATCACAGTTTCATACTAGGCGGGTTATTATTTTGCTCTGTTTTTAAGGACTCACTATGTTTTCCGCAACGCGCCACCGTATTGCTGCCCTGGCGCTCGGCGTTTGCTTTATTCTTCCTGCTCAGGCAAAAAACCAACCTTATGGTGAAATCGCCAATATGCAGGCGCGGCATATTGCCACCGTTTTCCCTGGCCGCATGACCGGCTCGCCTGCGGAAATGCTCTCCGCGGACTATCTTCGCCAGCAGTTTGCTGAGATGGGTTACCAGAGCGACATCCGGTCGTTTCACAGCCGCTACGTCTATACCTCGCGAAATAAAACGAAAAACTGGCATAACGTGACCGGCAGTACGGTGATTGCGGCCCACGAAGGAAGCGCAAAAGAGCAAATTATTATTATGGCGCACCTTGATACCTACGCTCCGATGAGCGATGCCGACACGGATAACAACCTCGGCGGGCTGACGCTGCAGGGCATGGACGACAACGCTGCAGGCCTGGGCGTGATGCTCGAACTGGCCGAGCGGATGAAAGATATTCCAACCCAGTATGGCATTCGTTTTGTTGCCACCAGCGGTGAAGAAGAGGGCAAACTCGGCGCTGAGAATCTCCTTAAACGCATGAGCGCCGAGGAGAAGAAAAATACGCTGCTGGTGATCAACCTCGACAACCTGATCGTCGGCGACAAGCTCTATTTCAACAGCGGGCAGAGTACGCCGGGTACCGTGCGAAAACTGACGCGCGACCGTGCGCTGGCCATTGCCCGCAGCCATGGCGTTTATGCCACCAGCAATCCCGGCGGTAACCCGGATTATCCGCGAGGCACAGGCTGCTGCAACGACGGGGAAGTGTTTGATAAGGCGGGCATTCCGGTGCTGTACGTGGAAGCGACAAACTGGGCGCTGGGCAAAAAAGATGGCTACCAGCAGCGGGCTAAATCGAAGGCCTTCCCGGACGGGACGAGCTGGCACAACGTGATGCTGGACAATCAGCAGCACATCGATCGCGTGCTGCCGCAGCGGATTGAGCACCGCAGTCGTGATGTGGTGAAGGTGATGCTGCCGCTGGTGAAGGAGCTGGCGAAAGCGGGGAAAGCCTGAGGCCGTTAAGCCCGGTGGCGGCTACGCCTTACCGGGCAAAAAGGTTATCACCCTTCATGCAACCCGCACTCGCGCTTCAGCCCGAAGAATCGCGTCTCTTCTTCCGCCATTCCCGGTTCCCACTTACGCGTGGTGTGGGTGTCTCCCACCGACAGATAGCCCTGATCCCACAGCGGATGGTACTTCAGCCCGTGTTTTTGCAGATACTGGTACACCGTCCGGTTATCCCAGTCGATAATCGGCAGCACTTTAAACACCCCGCGCTGCACCGCCAGCACCGGTAAGGTTGCCCGGCTGCCGGACTGCTCGCGGCGCAGGCCCGCAAACCACGTCTGCGCATTAAGCTCTTTCAGCGCCCGGTTCATCGGCTCGACCTTGTTGATCTCATTGTATTTCTCAATGCCCTCAACGCCCTGTTCCCACAGCTTACCGTAGCGCGCCTCCTGCCAGGCCGCGCTTTCCGTCGCGCGGTAGACCTTGAGGTTCAGCCTGAGCTTGTCCGTCAGCTCGTCAATAAACTGATAGGTTTCCGGGAACAGGTAGCCGGTATCGGTGAGGATCACCGGAATGTCCGGACGGATCTGATTCACCAGATGCAGGCTGACCGCCGCCTGAATACCAAAGCTCGACGAGAGCACATATTCTCCCGGCAGGTTTTCCAGCGCCCACGCCACGCGCCCTTCGGCGTCCAGCTTTTCAAGGTGGGCATTGGTTTCTGCCAGCGCCAGAATACGTTCGACTTTTGGCAGGTCATTAAGGGCGTTTAGATCGAGTTCGGACATAGTTACCTCTCGTGGTTACTCCCAGAAATCCCTTGCGGGATCGAGCACCGGGCGAATGATGCCCGCACGCACCGTAAAGTCGCCGAAGCCTTCACCCGCTTCGCGCTCTTTCGCCCAGCGCCCGACAAGCTCGTCGATGGAATCAAGAATTTCCGGCTCGGTGATGTTCTCGCGGAACATGCGCGGAATGCGCGTGCCGATACGGTTACCGCCCAGATGCAGGTTATAGCGCCCCGGCGCTTTCCCCACCAGACCGAGCTCGGCCAGCATCGCGCGACCGCAGCCGTTCGGACAACCGGTGACGCGCATAACAATATGCTCGTCCGGAATGCCGTGTTTTTCCAGAATCGCTTCCACTTTGTCGGTAAACGACGGCAGGAAACGTTCCGCTTCGGCCATCGCCAGCGGGCAGGTCGGGAACGATACGCAGGCCATCGAGTTTTCACGCTGCGGCTTAACCGCATCCATTAATCCGTGTTCGCGCGCCAGCTTCTCGATCTTCGCCTTCTGGCTTTCCGGCACGCCGGCAATAATCAGGTTCTGGTTAGCGGTAATGCGGAACTCACCTTTGTGAATCTTCGCAATTTCCAGCAGACCGGTTTTCAGCGGACGTCCCGGATAATCCAGAATACGGCCGTTTTCGATAAACAGCGTCAGGTGCCATTTATTGTCGATACCCTTCACCCAGCCAATGCGATCGCCGCGACCGGTGAATTCGTAAGGGCGGATCGGCTCAAACTTGATGCCCGCGCGACGCTCCACTTCCGCTTTGAACGTCTCCACGCCCACGCGCTCCAGGGTGTATTTGGTTTTCGCGTTTTTACGGTCGGTACGGTTACCCCAGTCGCGCTGGGTCGTCACCACCGCTTCCGCCACGGCCAGCGTATGCTCCAGCGGCAGGAAGCCGAACTCGCTCGCGGTGCGGGCGTAGGTTTTCTTGTTACCGTGTTCGATGGACAGGCCGCCGCCCACCAGCAAGTTAAAGCCCACCAGCTTGCCGTTTTCGGCTATCGCCACGAAGTTCATGTCGTTGGCGTGCAGGTCGATATCGTTCTGCGGCGGGATCACTACCGTGGTTTTAAACTTGCGCGGCAGGTAGGTCTGGCCAAGGATCGGCTCTTCGTCGGTGGTCGCGACTTTTTCCTGATCGAGCCAAATCTCGGCATAGGCGCGCGTACGCGGCAGCAGGTGCTCAGAGATCTTCTTCGCCCACTCGTAGGCTTCGGCGTGCAGCTCGGACTCATACGGGTTCGAGGTGCAGAGCACGTTACGGTTCATGTCGTTGGCGGTCGCCAGCGCGTCCAGCCCGACCGAGTGCAGCATCTGGTGCACCGGCTTGACGTTCTTCTTCAGAATGCCGTGGAACTGGAAGGTCTGACGGTTGGTCAGACGAATGCTGCCATAAATCGTGTTTTCACCGGCAAACTTGTCGATCGCCTGCCACTGTTTGGTGGTAATCACCCCACCCGGCAGACGGCAGCGCAGCAGCATCGCGTGACGCGGCTCCAGCTTCTGCTCGGCACGCTCGGCACGGATGTCGCGGTCGTCCTGCTGGTACATGCCGTGGAAGCGGATCAGCAGGAAGTTGTCGCCTTTGAAACCGCCGGTGAGACCGTCATTCAGATCTTCAGCAATGGTGCCGCGCAGATAGTTGCTTTCCAGCTTCATGCGCTCGGCGTCTGTCAGTTTACCTTCGACCACCAGTGGCCCTGGATGTTTTTCGCTCATTAGTAGACATCTCGCTGATAACGGCGCTCAACGCGCAGCTCACTTAAAAATTCATCCGCCGTTTCGGCATCCATACCGCCGAATTCGGCAATCACTTCCAGCAGTGCCTGCTCAACGTCTTTCGCCATGCGATTGGCGTCGCCGCAGACATAAATGTGGGCACCGTCATTGATCCAGCGCCACAGCTCTGCGCCCTGTTCGCGCAGTTTGTCTTGTACGTATACTTTTTCTTTCTGGTCGCGGGACCAGGCCAGATCGATGCGGGTCAGTACGCCTTCTTTCACATAGCGCTGCCACTCAACCTGGTAGAGGAAATCTTCGGTAAAGTGCGGATTGCCGAAGAACAGCCAGTTCTTACCCGACGCGCCGTCTGCCGCGCGCTGCTGCATGAAGGCGCGGAACGGCGCAATGCCGGTGCCCGGGCCAATCATGATGACCGGCGTTTCCGGGTTTGCCGGCAGGCGGAAGTTGTCGTTGTGCTCGATAAAGACGCGCACTTCGCCCTCTTCTTCCACGCGATCGGCCAGGAAGCTCGACGCCCCACCCGCGCGCGCGCGGCCTTCGATGTCGTAGCGCACCACGCCGACGGTAACATGCACTTCACTCTCCACTTCGGCCTGCGAAGAGGCGATGGAGTAAAGGCGCGGGGTTAGCGGACGCAGCAGGCCGATCAGCGCATCGGCATCCAGCTGAGCCGGAGAGAAACGCACCATATCGACAATCGGCGTCGTCGCGGCGTAATGCTGCAGTTTCGCCTTGTCGCCCACCAGCGGCAGCAGGGATTCGCTGCGCGTTAAGGTGGCATAATTTTCGACGATATTCGGGGTGTTCACCGTCAGTTCAAAATGCCACTGCAGCGCCTCGGATAACGGCAGCGATTTGCCGTCAACGGTCACAGGCTCGTCGCCTTTCAGCCACAGCAGCTCAACCAGCTCTTTCACCAGCGCAGGATCGTTCTGATACCAGACGCCCAGCGCATCGCCAGGCTGATAGCGCAGCCCCGAGTCGCCTAAATCGATTTCGATATGACGCACGTCTTTTTCTGAGTCGCGGCCGGTAATTTTCTGGTTCACCGACAGGCTCGCCGTCAGCGGCGCCTCTTTGGTGTACGGGCTGGTGTGGATGTCGTTGACAGCACCCGTCGCGGTGAACGCGGCCTGTGCCGACGTCTCTTTCGGCACGCGCGCTTTTAGCACTTCAACGATGCGGGCGCGCCATTCAGCGGCGGCGGTCTGGTATTCGACATCCGCATCAACGCGGTCCAGCAGACGCTCCGCGCCCAGCTCCGCCAGCCTGCTGTCGAAGTCTTTGCCGGACTGGCAGAAGAATTCATAGGAGGTATCGCCCAGGCCAAAGACGGCAAACGCCGTCCCATCCAGCTTCGGCACTTTTTTCGAGAACAGGAACTTATGAAGCGCCACCGCTTCTTCAGCAGGTTCACCTTCACCTTGCGTAGAGGCGACCACCACCAGCAGTTTTTCCGACGCGATTTGCTTGAATTTATAATCCCCGGCGTTGACCAGGTTCACGTTCAGTTTAGCGGCCAGCAGGTCGTCGCGCAGCGCTTCGGCCACGCGGCGGGCGTTGCCCGTCTGCGAGGCGGAAATCAGGGTAATGGCCGGAATCTCAACGGCCGTAGCCGGTGCACCCGCCACAGCGCCAGGCTGCTGATTGAGCATTCCCCAGAAATAACCGGAGACCCAGGCAAGCTGAGTGGGAGAAAAATCAGAGGTGGCAGCCTGAAGGCGCGCCAGTTGCTCCGGGTTCAGGGGAAGCAAATTTGAAGGTGGGGCCTGTGTTGTCATGCGTCGTTATGTTCCAGTAGCCAAGCGGACTTTAAGCGAATAAATCCAAACTGAAGATAAGGTTAACGGCGAGGATAATAACAATTAAAGAAGGGATGGAAATAATAAATAACCAAATGGACTAACCTGTTTTGGTTGTCATGCTTAGCGATAAAACCGATTAAATAATTATTTGAAATATAAGAACAAATAGCGATAAACACCCCGAATACGAGGCGGTGGACGCTCAGAGCCGTTTTAGTTAATGCTAAAAATTGTGCTTTCCGGTACTATGCGGCGGTTTTTTCCGCATTACTGAGAGCGATCATGTCCACCACACTGTTTAAAGATTTCACCTTCGAAGCCGCCCACCACCTTCCGCATGTCCCTGAAGGACATAAATGTGGCCGTCTGCACGGGCATTCGTTCATGGTGCGTCTTGAGATCACCGGTGAAGTTGATCCGCATACCGGTTGGATCATGGATTTTGCCGAGCTGAAGGCGGCGTTTAAGCCGACCTACGATCGTCTGGATCACTATTACCTGAATGAGATCCCGGGCCTTGAAAACCCGACCAGCGAAGTGCTGGCAAAATGGATTTGGGATCAGATGAAGCCGCTGGTACCGCTGCTGAGCGCGGTGATGATCAAAGAGACCTGCACCGCGGGCTGCATCTATCGCGGGGAGTGATTCTCCTCTTCCCCACGCACGTTTAGCGGCGTGAACTCATAGAGCACAAGCGCGTTACTTTCCAGCGATTCTGTAATTTGCCAGCCGTCATAAAGCCGTTCATCGCGTAAGGAAAGCGTTGGGCGCGCTTTGTGCGCAATCCAGCGCCACATCTCCTCATCAGGCCCGCTGTCGCTGTGTACTCCTTCCAGCAACGGATAGAGCGCACCGTTGTGCCGATCGAACAAATGGCTCTTAATGCGCCAGTGACCGCGCATTCCTCGTAGCTCAAGATGATACTGCTGGCGAAAACGCTGAATAAAGGCCTCCTCGCTGGAGAGCAGAGGATTGAAGACCACCACGTTACGCAACAGCAGCTGATATCGCCCCTGATGGCGGAGCAGCAGCACGCTCTTGTCGTTAACGAGCACCTCTCCCCGCAGACGCTGCCACAGCCAGAGTACCCAGTAGATGGGCCGTGGAAGGCCGTGATTATATTGAAGCGCAAGGCTTGATGTATCGAGGGTGTTGTTCGCCCTCGCTTCCCCCTGTAAACCAGAATTAAGCCAGAATCCCGCCAGCCATACCTGTTCTGAAAGCCCGAGCAGATTCTGCATCAACAGCGCACCGCGAAAAAACCAGCCGTTGGTCGCCCGCGTATTCCCCGTAAGAGTGTTCCATGAGAGTAACCATACCGGCAGCGTCCGCTGCCGCTGGCGAAGGGCGGCGAGGATCTGGCGGACCTTTAGCACCGGGTAATTTTCAGAAGAGGAAAGATGCGCGGGATCCAGCTGCGCCAGATCGAGCAGCTCGTTGGCATCTGCCGGACATGCGAGGAAATCAGCCTCGTCCAGAATGTCAGAACGGAACAGCGCGTCACCGCTCAGCTCGCTACCATCGGGGGAGAAGCGATGCCACACCCCCAATTTTGCCTGCGGAAGGTAGGCCCTCAGCGCCGCCCGCTGCGCCCGCCAGGCGTGCTCCTGGGTTTCCGCGTTTGCCTGGGGAGACCAGTGCATGACGACGTGCCAGCCAGCGGTAATGTCGGGCAAAAATCGGTTAACCGAAAGCTGCAAAAAGCGCGTCAGGAGATCGCATCGGGTAGTGACCCCCGTGTGCAGCAGGACCGTCCAGCCTTTTTTCGCCACCCAGGTAAACAATTGCTGCAGATGATACCAACAGGCGTAGCCCGCCATTTGGGGATCGTCCCATCCCGTAGCGAACAGACGGCTGCTGAGAAAAGGTTCGGCGATATCAATGCCCTCAATCGGGATCGCCTCGTGTAGCGCCTCCAGATGCCGACGAACATCCTCTCGCAGCAAATCGTCTAGCTCGCGCAGGGTGATGACCAGCCGCGTGCGGCGCAGCGCGGAAGAGAGCGGATAAAGCTGCTGCACATCCAGTATCCGCTCCTGACACGGGGAGTAGGTTAGCGGCGAGGGTTCCCAACCGCGGGTCTCAGCGTCGTTAAGCAGGCTAAATAACGTATCCACCGCAACAGGGATACGCTGTTCATCCACGGTCGTGCGCGGGCGGAACGCAAGGGGACGATGACGCCCGGCCTTACGAAACTCACCCGGAGACATATTGTGATAGCGCTGGAAACTATCGGTCATCATACGTGTGCTGGCAAATCCATTCTCCAGCGCAATCTGATGCAGAGGGCGGCTGGTGAGACACAGGGCGTCAGCCGCTTTTTCCAGCCGCAGGGCAGTGATGTACTGCATAAAACTAGCTCCCGTCTCTTTTCTAAAGAGACGAGAGAGCCACGCTTCTGAGACGAACTCACTCTCTGCGATTTCGGCCAACGTAATGCGGCGGGTGTAGCTGGCGTCGATCCGCTCCAGTACACGGGCGATGCGCTTGCTTACGTTGGCGTGCTGGTTCCGGGGTTTCTGGCGGACGGGCTGCTGAAAGCGACCAATCAGCAGCAGCAGGATCTCGCTCAGCCAGCGATTCGCCTCCAGCCGGTAGCGATGCGGATCGTTGACGAGCGTCACCACCAGCAGCTGGCGCAGCAGGTGCCGAAGCTCGTCACACTGCGGCCAGCGCCCGCCTGACTCCTCCGGAACCGCGTAATCATGGGCAAAAAAATCATTGTACAGCTGGATTACCCAGCGTCCGGATAGAACGACACGCAGAGTCACATTCGCGTTCTGGCTGATAAGCCTCCATCGCTGATGGCGGTTTATCACTACAAGGCCATTTGTCGGAACCCTTTCTAGTCCCGCCTCGGTTTGCAGTTCAGCTTGCCCTTCCAGCACCCACAGTATCGTCAGCAAATCGCCTTCATCCTGCGCGAACAGGCGAATGTCCTCAACGGCTATCGCAAACTCATTTCCACGATGTTCCATTCGCCCCCTCCACGAAGACAAAAAATGACGCACTCTTTTTTGTCATAACCGAATCGTATGAAAAACAATCAGAAAAAAGGCGTCGATTTACAACAAAAAAGGACATTTTCCGGCAATACGATCGACATAAACTCGAAACTAACACCATTTGGCAGGAAAAGGATAACAAAAATGACACATCCAATTGTTGACGCGCTGCGAGGCTCCGAGGCTCAGTTCACTGAATTACGCCGCGAGTTTCACCGACATCCCGAAACAGGCTTCGAGGAGCACAAAACCAGCGACCGCGTCGCGTCACTCCTGGAGCAGTGGGGCTATGAGGTCCACCGGGGAATGGCCAAAACCGGGGTGGTCGGCACCCTTAAGGTAGGAAACGGCAGCAAACGTCTGGGCCTGCGCGCCGATATGGATGCGCTGCCGATGCAGGAAAATAGCGGCAAAGCGTGGAGCAGCACGGTTGAAGGTAAATTTCACGGCTGCGGGCACGATGGCCACACCACTACCCTGCTTTATGCCGCAGAGTATCTGGCCCGAACCCGCAACTTTAGCGGCTGGCTGCATCTGATTTTTCAGCCAGCCGAAGAGCTGCTGTATGGCGGGCGCGTCATGGTTGAAGATGGCCTGTTTGAACAATTCCCCTGCGACCATATTTTTGGCCTGCACAACATGCCCTCCCAGCCGCTTGGGAAAATTGGCCTGCGCGATGGCGCCATGATGGCCTCCTCTGACACCGTTCATATTGAGGTGAACGGCGTAGGGGGTCACGGCGCCGTTCCGGAACACACCGTTGATGCCACGCTGGTTGCCTGCCATATCACCCTCGCCCTGCAGTCGATTGTGTCGAGGAATATCACCCCATTCCAGCCGGTCGTCGTAACCGTGGGCAGCATCCAGGCGGGACATGCCCCGAATATTATCAACGATAAGGTATTAATGAAGCTGACCGTGCGCACGCTGGACGAAGCGGTGCGTCAAACCGTCCTGCAGCGAATCCACGACATTGCCGTGGCACAGGCTGAAAGCTTCAACGCCACGGCCACGATCCGTCACGTCAACGGCAGCCCGGTGCTGCGCAATAGCCCGCAGGCCAATGACATGGTGCGCACGGTGGCGACCGACCTGTTCGGTCAGGATGCCGTCACGTCGGTGAATGCCTTTATGGGAAGCGAAGATTTTGCGTTCATGCTCGAGAAAAACCCCAACGGCTGTTACTTCACCCTCGGCGCTGGCGATGAGCCGGACCGCTGCATGGTGCATAACCCAGGCTACGACTTTAACGACAAGCTTCTGCTTACCGGCGCGGCACTCTGGAGTGCGTTGACCGAGCACTATCTGCGCTGATTCGCACCAACCCCGGAGGGCCGCACGATGAGTACCGTACCCCTGACAGGCACACCGTCCTACGCCGGTAACGATCGGCTGCTGGCCGGTATTGTGATGAGCGTTCTGACCTTCTGGTTATTTGCGCAGTCGGTGATAAACGTTGTCCCGGCAATGAAAAACAGCCTCGCTATCTCCCTTGAAACCCTCACGCTGGCGGTCAGCCTTAGCGCCTTGTTCAGCGGCTGTTTTGTCGTTGCCTGCGGCGGCTTTGCCGATAAGTTTGGCCGCGTGCGTATGACCTACATTGGCCTCGCGCTGAGCATCATCGGCAGCGCCCTGCTTTTTTTCTCGTGGGAGCCGGTTCTGTTTCTGCTGGGGAGAGCGATACAGGGGCTGTCAGCGGCCTGCATCATGCCCGCCACCCTGGCGCTGATTAAAACCTGGTATCAAGGCAACGCTCGCCAGCGGGCAATCAGCTTTTGGGTGATTGGTTCATGGGGCGGCAGCGGGCTGAGCTCGTTTGTCGGCGGCGCCATCGCCACCACGCTCGGCTGGCGATGGATCTTTATTTTTTCCATGCTGGTGGCGGCGATGGCACTCCTGCTGCTCCGCGGCACGCCGGAAAGCCGAAGCGACGGCGCACGTCGCCATAAGCTAGATATTGGCGGCCTGGTGAGTTTTGTCCTTATGCTGGTGCTGCTGAACCTGTTTATCAGCAAGGGACACGGCTGGGGCTGGAGCAGCGGCCTGTCGCTGCTGGTGCTGGGGGGCTCCGCGCTGGCAGCGGCCTGCTTTGTGCTCACCGGGCGACGCAAGGGTGACGCGGCGCTGATTGATTTTGCCCTGTTTAAAAACCAGGCCTACAGCGCCTCGGTATTCTCTAACTTTTTGCTCAACGGCTGCATTGGCACCATGATGATCGCCAGCATCTGGCTGCAGCAGGGCCACCGTCTGTCGCCATTGCAAACCGGCATGATGACGCTGGGGTATCTGATTACCGTGCTGGCGATGATCCGGGTAGGGGAAAAGCTGCTTCAGCGCTACGGCGCGCGCCTGCCGATGATGACCGGGCCGCTGCTGACCGCAACGGGCATCACGCTCATCTCCTGCACGTTTTTAAGCAAGGAGATCTACATCGTCACCGTCTTTCTCAGTAACATTTTATTTGGTCTGGGGCTGGGATGTTACGCCACGCCGTCAACAGATACGGCGGTGATGAACGCGCCAGAAAACAAAGTCGGGGTGGCCTCGGGGGTGTACAAAATGGGCAGCTCGCTGGGGGGAGCGATGGGGATCGCGGTTACCGCGTCGCTCTATGCGCTGCTGCTGCCGCTGGGCATGGCCAGCGCCGCACAGTATGCCCTCCTTTTCAACAGCGCGATGTGTCTCGCTTCGGTGGGAGTGACCTGGGCGTTACTCCCTTCAGGTCGGGCCCCGCAATAGGCGGGGCCACGAAAGGGTCAGGCAATATTCAGGTACTTGTGCGTCTGCATCGACAGGCGCCAGTTGCGCGCAATACAGGTCTCAATGCACAGGCGCGTCGCGTCGTCTTTCTGGCTGATCGGCTGTAGCGCAATGACGCGCTGCTTTTCATCCGTCAGCGTTGCCAGCAGTTCATCCAGCGCTTCGATATCACGCACGCGCCCAACCGGGTGCTTAATCTCATCCGCGCGTTCCAGCGCCTGAGACAGCACGTCATACCCGCCGCGCATATTCACTTTTGGCGATACCGTCACCCAGGTGGTGTGTGAACAGCGCACTTCATGGGTGCCGCTGGTTTCAATCTGGCAGCTGTAGCCGTTCTTTTCGAGCAGCTCGGTCAGCGGCGTCAGATCGTGGATGCAGGGTTCACCGCCGGTGATCACCACGTGACGCGCCGTCCAGCCCTGACGACCAATAATGGCCAGCAGATCTTCTGAACTGCCCGCGCCCCACTTATCGCTCTCTTTGGTTTTCGCCAGAATGCTAAACAGCGACACTTCCCGATCTGCGAGCTTATCCCACGTATGTTTGGTATCACACCAGGCACAGCCAACCGGGCATCCCTGTAAACGAATGAAAATAGCGGGAACGCCGGTAAAGTAACCCTCGCCTTGCAGGGTCTGGAACATCTCGTTAATCGGGTACTGCATAGTCATCTCAGTAAAGGGGATAAACGATAAGTATCGCAGATCCCCGCCGGATGGTCATGCTCCATCGGTGCTTTGCGCGCCAATCGCCGCCATAAAGCGCTCGGTAATTTGCTGTGGGCGGGTGATCGCACCGCCGACAACGACCGTATGCGCCCCTAGCGCCAGGCATCTGGCCGCGCGTTCAGGCGTATCCACGTTGCCTTCGGCAATTACGGGGACCGTTACGGCAGCCAGCACGGCCTTCAGGAACGCGCAGTCTTTCTCAGGAAGCGAATGGCCCACCGTTTCCGCCGTATAGCCATAAAGCGTGGTGCCGACGCAGTCAAAGCCCAGCGCCTGCGCCGTCACTGCCTCTTCGACCGTTGAAATATCCGCCATCAGCAATACTGAGGAGTAACGTGAGCGTATGCGCGTGACCAGCGTTTCCAGAGATTCTCCGCCGGGACGCTCCCGCGCCGTCGCATCAAGCGCAATGATTTCCGGAGAGACGGCCATGAGCTCATCCACCTCTTTCATTGTCGCGGTGATAAATACCTCGCTTTCCGGGTAATCCCGTTTGATGATGCCGATAACAGGCAAAGAGACCTGCTGCTTAATGGCCTCGATATCCACCACGCTGTTGGCACGAATTGCGGCGGCCCCGCCCTGTGCCGCCGCCAGCGCCATTCGCGACATAATAAACGGGCTATGCAGCGGTTCATTTTCCAGCGCCTGACAGGAGACGACCAGTTTTCCCTTCAGGGTATCCAGTACAGTTTTCATTACGATAAGATCTCTTCCACTTCGTTTTTGATAATCGTGACGTGCGGGCCATAGATGACCTGAACACCGTTGCCGCGCACGATAACGCCGCGCGCCCCGGTGGCTTTCAGCGCCGCGTCATTCACTTTGCTGCCGTCCTTGACCGTAACGCGAAGACGAGTGGCGCAGCAGTCCACCTCTTCCAGATTGTCTTTTCCGCCTAATCCGGCGATCACCGCAGCGGCACGTTCGTTTTGCGGCACGCTGACCTCGTCAGCCATCGCCTCCTTTTCCCGACCCGGCGTGGCGAAATCAAAACGGTTAATCAGATAGCGGAAGGTAAAGTAGTAAAGGAAGAACCACGGTACGCCGACCAGCGGTACGAACATCCAGTTGGTTTTGGCCTCTCCCTGTAAAATGCCGAACAGCACGAAGTCGATGAAGCCGCCGGAGAAGGTTTGCCCGATGGTGATATGCAGCATGTGCGCGAGCATGAATGCCAGCCCGTCAAACAGTGCATGGATGACGTAGAGCACCGGCGCAATAAACAGGAAGGAGAACTCAATAGGCTCGGTAATCCCGGTAAGGAACGAGGTTAACGCCGCAGAGAGCAGCAGCCCGGCAACGCGCTTTTTGTTCTCGGGTTTTGCCGTGTGGTACATCGCCAGACACGCGCCGAGCAGGCCAAACATCATCGTAATAAAGCGCCCGGACATGAAGCGTGACGTGCCCTCATAGAAATGCTGCGTGTTCGGGTCGGCCAGCTGGGCGAAGAAGATCCGCTGCGTGCCTTCCACGAGGTGTCCGTTGACGATTTCACTCCCGCCAAGCGCGGTGGTCCAGAAAGGTAAATAGAAGATGTGGTGCAGACCGAACGGGCCCAGCATGCGGAGAATAAAGCCGTACAGCAGGGTGCCCAGATAACCCGTAGCATCCACCAGCCCGCCCAGACCAAAAATCAGCTTCTGGAAATGCGGCCAGACCACTGTCATGAGCGCACCGACGAGTATCGCCGCCAGGGAGCTGATAATGGGGACAAAGCGCGAGCCGCCAAAAAAGCCCAGGAACTGCGGAAGCGCAATCTTGTTAAACCGATGATGGAGTGCGCAGGTCACCAGTCCAATCACCACGCCGCCAAACACGCCGGTTTCGAGCGTCTGGATACCCAGCGTCATGCCCTGCCCCACGGCCCCCGGGTTCTCCTGCGCCAGTTTGCCGGTGAGGATCAGCAGCGCGTTGATGGTGGCATTCATCACCAGAAACGCGAGTAATGCCGCCAGCCCGGCCGTGCCCTTATCGCTTTTTGCCAGCCCGACGGCCACCCCAACGGCAAACAGCACCGAGAGGTTCGCAAACACGATGGATCCAGCGCTGCTCATGATGGTGAAAATGGCCTGCAGCCAGCTCACGTCTAAAAACGGATAGGCTGCCAGCGTGTTGGGATTCGATAACGCGCCGCCTATCCCCAGCAGCAGACCCGCCGCAGGCAACACGGCAATCGGCAACATAAAGGATTTGCCAAAGCGCTGCGCTTTTTCAAACCATCCTCCTGAAGAAGCCCCACTGAATATTTGCATCATTTTTTCATCCCCTTATTAAACGATGAAAATTTTTACCATATAAATATTTAATAGTGAAAATTATCATCACAAACCAGGACGACGATCATACTTTTTCAAAATGACTGGCATCTTTCCCCCGCTTTCCGCCACACTAGTCGCAGAGAAACGCATTAAGGATCGAGCATGTCAGACCATGAAAACCTGCTGCTGAAGCTACGCCAGGAGGCTTCCGGGTACAGCCCAACACAACAAAAACTCGGCGAGTTTGTCCTCAGCGATCCTGCCCGGGTGCTCTACCTGACGATCACCGAGCTGGCGCGCGAGAGCCACACCAGCGAGGCCAGCGTCACGCGTCTTTGCCGGACGCTGGGCTGCAAGGGCTATAACGAATTTAAAATGGCGCTTGCGCTGGATATTCAGCAGGGCCAGCCCGCGCGTCAGGCGGGCGATGAGATTGATAACGTCGTGGATGAGTCGGTGCAGGCTTTGCAGGATACCGCCCGGCTCCTTGACCGCACGCTGCTTGAAAAGGCCGCACTGGCGCTGCACCAGGCGCAGTCCGTGCAGGTTTATGGCGTTGCGGCCAGCGCGATCCTTGGGGAGTATCTCCACTACAAGCTGTTGCGGTTGGGCAAACCCGCGCAGCTGTTCAGCGATATGCACCGCGCGGCCATGAATGCGACAACGCTTTCAAAAGAGACCCTGGTCGTGGCTATCTCCAGTTCGGGTTCAACGCGGGATTTACTCCACGTGGTGAAGCTTGCCCGCAAGCGCGGCGTTAAGATTCTGGCACTCAGCAATACGCCCCGCAGCCCGCTGGCATCCCTGAGCGACATGCTGCTGGTTGCGGCCAAACCAGAGGGTCCCCTTAGCGCTGGCGCACTCAATGCTAAGGTTGGGGTTATGCTGCTGGTCGAGCTGCTGACCACGTCCATGATTGCGCTGGATGGTCATTACGGCGACGTTAGCCAGCAAACAGCCAGCGCCACGCTTCCCCTTTTGCTCTGAAAATCATTCGCAGGCTAAATAAATCGGCCTGCGACTTATATTGTCTGATTTTCGTTAAGTGGAGTTTTCATCATTTACCCGGTAAATGTTTGGTGTAACAAAGTATTATATTTATTACATTTTGAATTAAGTCCACCATTCGGCACAGGCCTTATAAAATCAATTAAATTCAACGAGTTAAAATTTAAATTTTAATAGATTGAATTTTTACCATTGCGATAATGTCCAATATCTTCACCTGATTTCCTTTCCTTAAAATAAGCTTAAGACGCCACTGATTTCGGCGTTTTATTATTTAAATGCCGTTTACTTTTGCCCGCCTACAATCCGCCTCATCAATCATAATGAGACGGTATTAATGAAGATGTTATTGATTACAGGCGTGACCGGATTTCTGGGCGGTGCAGTTCTTGAAAAAATCCTGACCAACGATCAATCCATAGAACTCCTTTTGCTTGCGCGCGCCAGCGATCCGCAGAGCGGGCTGGAGCGCGTGCTGGAGAATATGCGCAAGTTCAACGTTCCTGAGGACAAACTGGCCTCCCTGAATGTGGACAATATCCTGATTGGCGACCTCAGCCAGCCAGAAGCCTTCCTGAACGATCCCCGTCTGGATCGGGTCACGCATGTCGTGAACTGTGCGGCCGTCGCCTCATTTGGTAACAACCCGCTGATCTGGAAGGTCAACGTTGAAGGAACGCTGGCGCTGGCGCGCCGCATGGAGCAGGTCACAGGACTGCAGCGTTTCCTCCACGTCGGCACCGCGATGTCATGCACGCCGGAGCAGGATTCCCTGGTCGCCGAAAGCGCTGAATTCAGAGAGAATGCTGAACACCTGGTGGAATACACGTTTTCGAAGTCAACCATCGAACAGCTGATGCGCCAGGAGTGCCCTAACCTTCCCCTGCTCATCGCCCGTCCGTCCATCGTCGTTGGCCATACCCGTCACGGCTGCACGCCGTCGAGCAGCATTTTCTGGGTCTTTAGCATGGGCCTGATGCTGCAGAAGTTCATGTGCTCCATGGAAGACCGGATCGACGTTGTTCCGGTGGATTACTGCGCCGACGCGCTGTTAATGTTGCTTAACAGCAACGCGCGTCCGGGGGAAGTGGTGCACATTTCTGCGGGTGAAGAGAACAGCGTTCGCTTTGCGGATATCGATCAGGCGATGGCGCAGGCGCTGGAGAAAGCCCCCGTCGGGGATAAATATGCCCAGGTCAGCTACGAAACGCTGGTCCGAATGCGCCGCGAGTTGAAACATATTTTTGGCCCGTGCAACGAACGTCTGATGCTGAAAGCCATGCGGTTATACGGCGCGTTTGCCACGCTTAACGTGCGCTTCAGCAACGATAAGCTGCTGAGCATGGGAATGCCAAAGCCACCCCGGTTTACGGATTATATCGCCCGCTGCGTGCAAACCACTCAGGGACTGACCATTCCGGAGCAAATGGCGGTTGATTTTAAATAGCCAAAAAAAATGCCAGTCATTCGACTGGCATTTTCATTTTAAGGCTTAAGCAATTATGCCTGGCCTTTGATCTCTTTACGACCGTTGTATGGTGCTTTTTCACCCAGCGCTTCTTCGATACGAATCAGCTGGTTGTATTTAGCAACACGGTCAGAACGGCTCATAGAACCGGTTTTGATCTGGCCTGCAGCGGTACCCACAGCCAGGTCGGCAATGGTAGCGTCTTCAGTTTCGCCAGAACGGTGAGAGATAACCGCGGTGTAGCCAGCGTCTTTCGCCATTTTGATCGCAGCCAGAGTTTCGGTCAGAGAACCGATCTGGTTGAATTTGATCAGGATGGAGTTAACGATGCCTTTCTCGATGCCTTCTTTCAGGATCTTGGTGTTGGTTACGAACAGGTCGTCACCAACCAGCTGGATTTTGTCGCCCAGTACTTTAGTCTGGTATGCGAAGCCAGCCCAGTCAGATTCGTCCAGACCGTCTTCGATAGACACGATTGGGTACTGTTTGGTCAGGTCTTCCAGGAAGTGAGTGAACTCTTCGGAGGTGAACGCTTTGTTGCCTTCGCCAGCAAGAACGTATTTACCGTCTTTGTAGAATTCAGATGCTGCACAGTCCATCGCCAGGGTGATGTCTTTGCCCAGCTCGTAGCCAGCAGCTTTAACTGCTTCTGCGATAACAGCCAGTGCTTCTGCGTTAGAACCCAGGTTTGGCGCATAGCCACCTTCGTCACCAACAGCAGTGTTCATGCCTTTAGCTTTCAGAACTTTAGCCAGGTTGTGGAACACTTCAGAACCCATACGTACCGCTTCTTTCAGGGATTTCGCGCCAACTGGCTGAATCATGAATTCCTGAATATCAACGTTGTTATCTGCGTGCTCACCACCGTTGATGATGTTCATCATTGGTACAGGCATGGAGTATTTGCCTGGGGTGCCGTTCAGTTCAGCGATGTGCTCGAACAGTGGCATACCTTTAGCAGCAGCCGCCGCTTTGGCGTTCGCCAGGGAAACAGCCAGGATTGCGTTCGCACCGAAGTTAGATTTGTTTTCAGTACCGTCCAGATCGATCATGATCTTGTCGATGCCAGCCTGGTCTTTAGCGTCTTTGCCAATGATTGCCTGAGCAATAGGACCGTTTACAGCGCCAACCGCTTTCAGTACGCCTTTACCCAGGAAGCGAGATTTGTCGCCATCGCGCAGTTCCAGCGCTTCGCGAGAACCGGTAGAAGCACCTGATGGAGCAGCAGCCATACCAACGAAACCACCTTCCAGGTGAACTTCGGCTTCAACGGTCGGGTTACCACGGGAGTCGATGATTTCACGACCGATGACTTTAACGATTTTGGACATTAGATTTTCCTCAGTACAAGTTAAACTAAAACTCCAGACAAACAACGCGTACCAAAGGTACGCGTTGCCGTTCTAACTTTTTTTACTTCGCCTGACGCTTCTGGTAGTCGCTGGCGGCTTTAACGAAGCCTGCAAACAGCGGATGCCCGTCACGTGGCGTTGAAGTAAATTCCGGGTGGAACTGGCAGGCGACAAACCACGGATGGTTTGGCACTTCAATGATCTCGACTAACTGATCATCCCCGGAGCGTCCCGCAACACGCAGGCCCGCGGCTTCAATAGGTTTCAACAACATGTTGTTGACTTCATAGCGGTGACGATGGCGCTCGGTGATGACCGGCTCGCCATACAGCTTGCGAACCACGCTATCGTCAGTCAGCTGGCAGGCCTGTGCGCCAAGACGCATGGTGCCACCCAGATCGCTCTTCTCGGTACGGACTTCGACGTTACCTTCTTCGTCACGCCATTCGGTGATAAGCGCCACAACAGGGTACTTACAGTCTGGCACAAATTCCGTAGAGTTCGCGTTTTCCATTCCCGCTACGTTGCGCGCAAATTCGATCAGCGCAACCTGCATACCCAGACAGATGCCGAGGTATGGAATATTGTTTTCACGCGCATAGCGCGCGGTGGCGATCTTGCCTTCTACACCACGGTAGCCGAAGCCGCCAGGGATAAGGATAGCATCCAGATCTTTCAGGATTTCAACGCCACGCGTTTCAACATCCTGCGAATCAATCAGCTTGATGTTCACGGAGACACGGTTCTTCAGACCACCGTGTTTCAGCGCTTCGATCACTGACTTATAGGCATCCGGCAGCTCGATGTACTTGCCGACCATACCGATAGTCACTTCGCCTGCCGGATTGGCTTCTTCGTAAATAACCTGTTCCCATTCAGACAGGTTAGCTTCCGGACAGTTCAAGCTGAATCGTTTACAAATATAATCGTCCAGGCCCTGAGATTTCAACAGGCCCGGGATTTTATAAATGGAATCGACATCTTTCATTGAAATAACGGCTTTTTCAGGCACGTTACAGAACAATGCAATTTTCGCACGTTCGTTCGCCGGAACCGCGCGATCGGAGCGGCAAACCAGGATGTCTGGCTGAATACCAATAGAAAGCAGCTCTTTAACAGAGTGCTGAGTCGGTTTGGTTTTCACTTCACCTGCAGCGGCCATGTATGGCACCAGCGTCAGGTGCATGAACAGCGCGTGTTCACGGCCAATGTCTACCGCCAGCTGACGAATCGCTTCCAGGAATGGCAGGGATTCGATATCACCCACGGTACCGCCGATTTCAACCAGCACCACGTCGTGGCCTTCGCCACCCGCCACAATGCGTTCTTTGATGGCGTTAGTGATGTGCGGGATAACCTGAACGGTTGCACCCAGGTAGTCACCACGGCGCTCTTTACGCAGAACGTCGGAGTAGATGCGGCCGGTCGTGAAGTTGTTACGACGGGTCATTTTGGTGCGGATGAAACGCTCGTAGTGGCCAAGATCCAGATCGGTTTCAGCGCCGTCTTCAGTAACGAACACTTCCCCGTGTTGGATTGGGCTCATGGTGCCCGGATCGACGTTGATGTACGGATCCAGTTTCATCATGGTCACATTAAGGCCACGGGCTTCAAGAATGGCTGCGAGGGAGGCTGCGGCAATGCCTTTACCCAGAGAGGATACGACCCCGCCGGTCACAAAAATATAGTTCGTTGTCATGCTGAACCTGAGAAGTTAGGGTGAAACGATGGAATAACCAGGACGGGAAAGTAGTATACCCGAACACGGCGAGCGCCACAAACTTTCATTCTCCGTCTCCATTCCAGGCCATGACAAACATAAGGAGTGAGAAAATAGCCCCTTTTGGGTAAATGTTTTTGACGCAAATCAAGCGCTTGTCATTTAAAAAATCACACAAATTGCGCTTGATCGCAAAATTTCGTTAGAGATCAGATTCCTGGCGCTTTACTTCCTGCCAGACTTCTTCCATCGCGTCGAGGTCAATACCGCTCATTTCCAGGCCGCGCGAGGCGACAATCCGCTCCACTTCGCGGAAGCGGCGTTCGAATTTCAGGTTGGCTTTTTGCAGCGCCGTTTCCGCTTTTACACCCAGGTGGCGAGAAAGGTTGACGGTCGCAAACAGCAGGTCGCCCATCTCTTCCTCAAGCTTTGCTTCATCCACCACCGCCTGCTGCGCTTCGTGCATCACTTCGTCAATCTCTTCGTGCACTTTATCCAGCACCGGGCCGAGAGAGGTCCAGTCAAACCCCACCGCGGAGCAGCGTTTCTGAATTTTGTGCGCACGCATCAGTGCGGGCAGGCTCAGCGGAATGTCGTCCAGCGCGGAGTGCTGGGATTTTTCTGCCCGCTCGGCGCTTTTGATCTGCTCCCAGCGGGCCAGCACTTCGGTGCTGTTTCCTGCGGTAGCGTCACCGAAAATATGGGGATGACGGCGCTCAAGCTTGTCGCTGATTGCTGCGCAGATATCGTCAAAGTTAAAGCGCCCTTCTTCCTGCGCCATTTGTGCATAGAACACCACCTGGAACAGCAGATCGCCCAGCTCGCCGCGCAGGTCGTCAAAGTCTTCGCGGGAAATGGCGTCCAGCACCTCATAGGTCTCTTCAAGGGTGTACGGGGCAATGGTAGCGAAAGTCTGCTCTTTGTCCCACGGGCAGCCGTTTTCCGGGTCGCGCAGGCGTTTCATGATGCCGAGCAGGCGGTCGATTTGAGTCATGGTTATGTCCTGATAAAAAAATGCCGGGTGGCGACGTTGCCTAACCCGGCCTACGGAAGAGGATGTTTAGCCGCCGTGCAGACGACGCGCGTCAATCACATCCGGCACCTGGTTCAGCTTGCCAAGCACGCGGCCCAGCACCTGCAGGTTGTAGATTTCGATAGTCATATCGATGGTGGCAAGCTGCTCGCGGGTATCGCTGCGGCTGGCGACGCCCAGCACGTTGACCTTCTCGTTGGCAAGAATGGTCGTGATGTCGCGCAGCAGGCCGCTGCGGTCGTTGGCGGTTACGCGCACCACCAGCGAGTAGCCAGCGGAATAGCTTTCCCCCCAGACCGCTTCCACGATGCGCTCAGGCGCATGGGACTGAAGCTCGGCAAGCTGGTCGCAGTCGGAACGGTGAATTGAAATCCCGCGCCCCTGGGTGATAAAGCCGACGATATCGTCCCCTGGAATTGGCTGACAGCAGCGGGCAATGTGGTGCATCAGGTTACCTACACCCTCGACCACCACGCGGCCATTGTCTTTACTGCGCTGCTGCGGCGCGTAGGTTTTCTGCTGCAGCTGCTTCAGCGCCGCCGCATCCTGCTCTTCCGCGCTTGGCTTATTGAACTGCGCCTGCAGGAAATTCACCATCTGATTCAGACGAATATCACCGCCGCCAATGGCCGCTAGCAGCTCGTCAAGCTCGTTGAAGTTGTAGCGCGGCAGCAGGAATTTTTCCGCCTCTTTCAGGCTGATTCCGATATGCTCCAGCTCGTCGTCGAGGATCTGACGACCGGCAAGGATGTTCTTGTCACGATCCTGCTTACGGAACCAGGCGTGAATTTTCGAGCGCCCGCGGCTGGTGGTGACGTAGCCCAGGTTCGGGTTAAGCCAGTCCCGGCTCGGGTTGGGCTGCTTCTGGGTAATGATTTCAATCTGGTCACCCATCTGCAGCTGATAGGTGAACGGTACAATACGCCCGCCGATTTTCGCCCCGATGCATCGGTGTCCCACATCGCTGTGGATGTGGTAGGCAAAATCGAGCGGCGTAGAGCCGGCCGGCAGGTCGACAACGTCCCCTTTCGGCGTAAAGACATACACCCGATCGTCAAAGACCTGGCTGCGCACTTCGTCGAGCATCTCGCCGGAATCGGCCATCTCTTCCTGCCACGCAATCAGCTTGCGCAGCCAGGCAATGCGGTCTTCGTGGCCAGAACGCGCCCCACCGGAGGTGCCTTCTTTGTATTTCCAGTGCGCGGCAACGCCCAGCTCGGCGTCTTCATGCATCTGTTTGGTGCGGATCTGAATCTCAACCGTTTTACCGCCAGGGCCAAGCACCACGGTATGGATAGACTGGTAGCCGTTCGGTTTTGGGTTGGCGACATAGTCGTCGAACTCATCGGGCAGATGACGGAAGTGAGTGTGTACTATCCCCAGCGCGGCGTAGCAATCCTGCAGACGCTCCGCCACGATACGCACGGCGCGTACGTCAAACAGCTCGTCAAAGGCGAGGTGTTTCTTCTGCATTTTGCGCCAGATGCTGTAGATATGCTTAGGCCGACCGTAGACTTCGGCGCGCACGTTCTCTTCTTTCATCGCCTGGCGCAGGCCGCCGACAAACTCCTCGATATAGTGCTCGCGGTCGATACGGCGCTCGTGCAGAAGTTTGGCAATCCGTTTATATTCCGCCGGGTGCAGATAGCGGAAGCAGTAATCTTCCAGCTCCCACTTCAGCTGACCAATCCCTAAGCGGTTCGCCAGCGGCGCATAGATGTTCGTACACTCTTTGGCGGCCAGCACGCGCTCGTCTTCCGGCGCATCCTTTACCTCTCGCAGGTGGGCAATACGCTCGGCCAGCTTGATGACCACGCAGCGGAAATCATCCACCATGGCCAGCAGCATCCGGCGAACGTTATCAACCTGCTCTGAGGAGACGGAATCGGTATGCGCGGCTTTAAGCTGACGAATGGCCGCCATATCGCGCACGCCGTGGATCAGCGCGACGACGGATTTCCCGACGCTGTCGCGCAGCACGTCTTCGCTGACCACGTCCGCATCCGCGAGGGGGAAGAGTAGCGCGGCCTGCAGCGTTTCGATGTCCATGTTCAGCATGGACAGGATTTCAACCATCTCAACGCCGCGCCACAGGAGAAGATCCGAGTCGGGATGCCCCTGCGTGGTGCGCAGACAATAGGCCCAGGTTTCGGTTAAGCGTTCACACGACTGCTGGCTGGAAATTCCCAGACTTGCGATCCATTTTTGTGGGTCAAACTCCCCAGCTTTATTGAGATGTGCACTTCTTACCGCAACCATTGTCCTCTCCTTTAGGGACCAGGGCCTGTCGAAGTCGACAAGCCAAACAAATTAGATGTGCTCGAACAACACCATCGATTCCAGATGCCCAGTGTGCGGGAACATGTCCAGCATTGCCAGACGCTGAATCTGGTAACCCGCGCTGAGTAATGCCTCGCTGTCCCGGGCAAGCGTTGCCGGGTTACAGGAAACATAGACCACACGCTTTGGCGCGAGTTTAATAATATGTGCCATCACGCCCGGGGCACCGGCACGTGCCGGGTCGAGCAAAATTTTATCAAAGCCCTGCTTTGCCCACGGCTGTTGAGTGACATCTTCCTCAAGATTTTGATGAAAGAATGTCACATTTTGCAAGCCGTTCTGCCGCGCGTTCTCCTGCCCTTTCGCCACCAGCGCCTCAACGCCTTCCACGCCGACGACGCTGGCCGCTTCTCGCGCCAGCGGCAGCGTGAAGTTGCCCATTCCGCAGAACAGATCGAGCACCCGATCGCTTTTCTGAACGTCCAGCCACGCCAGCGCTTTCGCCACCATCTGCTGGTTAACGCCATCATTGACCTGAATGAAATCCCGCGGGCTAAACGTTAAGCGTAGCCCGTTTGACGCATACCAGGGCGCCTCACCGGTAACCTGCTCAAGTATCTCGCTTTGTGGTGCCAGGAAAAGCGCCAGGTCGTGGGAATGCGAAAAGCGTTCCAGTTTTTCGCGATCTTTTTTCGACAGCGGTGCGGTGTGGCGCAGCACCATCAGCGGGCCATTGTTTGCCATGACCAGTTCGACGTGCCCGAGATGGCGTACGCCGTCCAGCCCGGAGAGGCAGATGCGCACTTCCGGAAGCAACGCCTCAAGATGGGGCACCAAAATGGGGCACTGCTTCACGTCAACGATGTCGCTGGAGCCGGCCTTGCGAAACCCCATCTCCAGACGATCCGTTTTTGGCTGATAGCTGAGGCTCAGGCGCGCGCGACGACGATAGCCCCAGGGCTCGTCGGCAACAATTTCGTTAACGTGATGTTTGAGCAGACGCGCCAGCGCGCGGCTTTTACTTTTTTGCTGTAATTCTGTGCTCGCATGCTGTTGCTGGCAGCCGCCGCAAACGCCAAAATGCGGGCAGCGGGGCTTCTCGCGCTCCGGGCTATCGTTGAGACGACGCTTAACCTGTCCGCGCGCGAACTGACGTTTATCTTCCGTCAGCGTAATTTCTGCTCGTTCTGCTGGCAGTAAACCTGTTATAAACAGAGCCTTACCATTGTGACGTGCTACTCCCTGACCAAACGGATCGAGGTCCGTGGCTTCAACAGTAATGATTTCACGCGTCGTCACGCGTCGCTTTGCAGAGTAGAATTGCGCCATCGCCGAGATTTTTCTCACATAAACATAATTATCTTAATTGTCCCATAACGGAACGCCATGACCAACTACAGCCTGCGCGCGCGCATGATGATTTTGATCCTCGCCCCCACCGTTCTTATCGGTTTGCTGCTGAGTATCTTCTTTGTGGTGCACCGCTATAACGATTTGCAGCGGCAGCTGGAGGATGCAGGCGCCAGCATCATCGAACCGCTGGCCGTATCCAGCGAGTACGGCATGAACCTGCAAAACCGCGAATCCATTGGGCAGTTAATCAGCGTACTCCACCGCCGCCACTCGGACATCGTACGCGCCATTTCCGTGTACGACGAACATAACCGGCTGTTTGTCACCTCGAACTTTCATCTCGATCCGGCGGCCCTGAAGATCCCGGACGGTACGCCGTTCCCGCGCCACCTCACCGTATTGCGGCGCGGCGATATCATGATCCTGCGCACGCCGATCGTGTCGGAAAGCTATTCCCCCGATGAGTCCGCGCAATCCGACGCCAAATCCAGCAATAATATGCTGGGATATGTGGCGCTGGAGCTGGATCTCAAGTCGGTACGGCTACAGCAGTACAAAGAAATCTTCATCTCTGGCGTGATGATGCTGTTCTGCATTGGCATTGCGCTGATCTTCGGCTGGCGCCTGATGCGCGACGTGACGGGCCCCATCCGCAACATGGTTAACACGGTTGACCGCATCCGCCGGGGACAGCTCGACAGCCGTGTGGAAGGGTTTATGCTGGGCGAGCTGGACATGCTGAAAAACGGCATCAACTCGATGGCGATGTCGCTGGCGGCCTATCACGAAGAGATGCAGCACAACGTTGACCAGGCGACGTCCGACCTGCGCGAAACGCTGGAGCAGATGGAGATCCAGAACGTTGAGCTGGATCTGGCGAAAAAGCGCGCCCAGGAAGCGGCGCGTATCAAGTCGGAATTCCTTGCCAATATGTCGCACGAGCTGCGCACGCCGCTCAATGGCGTGATCGGCTTTACCCGCCTGACGCTCAAAAGCGAGCTCAACCCCACTCAGCGCGATCACCTGCACACCATTGAACGCTCGGCCAACAACCTGCTGGCGATCATCAACGACGTGCTGGACTTCTCCAAGCTGGAAGCGGGCAAGCTGATCCTGGAGAGTATTCCCTTCCCGCTGCGCAGCACGCTTGATGAAGTGGTGACGCTGCTCGCGCACTCGTCGCACGATAAAGGCCTGGAGCTGACGCTTAACATTAAAAACGACGTGCCGGATAACGTTATTGGCGATCCGCTGCGCCTGCAGCAGGTCATTACCAACCTTGTCGGGAATGCCATTAAATTCACCGAAAGCGGTAATATCGACGTCCTGGTAGAGAAACGCTCGATCAGCAGCAATAAGGTCCAGATTGAAGTCCAGATCCGCGATACCGGCATCGGCATTCCGGAGCGCGACCAGTCGCGTCTGTTCCAGGCGTTCCGTCAGGCGGACGCCAGTATCTCCCGCCGTCATGGCGGCACCGGTCTGGGGCTGGTGATCACCCAGCGTCTGGTGAACGAGATGGGCGGCGATATCTCTTTCCACAGCCAGCCAAACCGCGGTTCAACCTTCTGGTTCCACATTAATCTGGACCTCAATCCGAACGTGCTGACCGACGGTCCGATGACGGACTGCCTGAAGGGCAAGCGACTGGCCTACGTTGAGCCTAACGCCGCGGCGGCGCAATGTACGCTCGACATATTAAGCACCACGCCGCTGGAGGTGGTCTACAGCCCAACCTTCTCCGCCCTGGCCGTTGAGCATTACGACATCCTGCTGATGGGGATCCCGGTCACCTTTACCGGCGAGCTGACCATGCAGCAGGAGCGGCTGGCGAAAGCCGCGTCGATGACCGACTATCTGCTGCTGGCGCTGCCTTGCCACGCTCAGCTGAATGCAGAAGAGTTAAAAAATGACGGAGCCGCCGCGTGTCTGCTAAAACCGCTCACCGCGACCCGTCTCCTGCCCGCGCTCACGGAGTATTGCCGTCTTAGCCAGCATGCCCTTCCGCTGATTAACGATGAGCAAAAATTGCCGATGAGCGTGATGGCGGTGGATGATAATCCGGCCAACCTGAAGCTGATAGGCGCATTGCTTGAGGACCAGGTTCAGCATGTTGAGCTGTGCACCAGCGGCGCGCAGGCGGTTGAACAGGCTAAGCAGATGCAGTTCGATTTAATCCTGATGGATATTCAGATGCCGGGCATGGACGGCATCCGGGCCTGCGAGCTGATCCACCAGCTGCCGCATCAGCAGCAAACGCCGGTCATTGCGGTCACCGCACATGCGATGGCTGGCCAGAAGGAGAAGCTGCTGAGCGCCGGGATGAACGATTACCTGGCAAAGCCCATCGATGAAGAGAAACTTCATAGCCTGCTGCTGCGATATAAGCCGGGTCATATCGGCGGGACGTACACGGTTTCCAGCGAGCAGGCTGAGGTAAGCGTTAATCAGAACGCCACCTTTGACTGGCAGCTTGCGCTGCGCCAGGCGGCAGGTAAACCCGATCTCGCCCGCGACATGCTGCAAATGCTGGTCGCGTTTCTGCCGGAGATCCGCAATAAGGTGGAAGAGCAGCTGGTGGGTGAAAATCCGGAAGATCTGCTGGACGCGATCCACAAGCTGCACGGCAGCTGCGGGTACAGCGGCGTGCCGCGGCTGAAAAACCTCTGCCAGCTGCTGGAGCAGCTGCTGCGTGCCGGTACGCCGGAATCGGAGCTTGAACCGGAGTTCCTGGAGCTGCTGGATGAAATGGATAATGTGACGCGGGAAGCGATGAAGGTGTTGGGGAGCTGAGGTAAATGCCCGGTGGCGCTACGCTTACCGGGCCTACAGGTGCACTAACGTAGGCCGGTTAAAGCGAAGCCGCCACCCGGCAACCACAGCTAAAATGCCTGCCCCACTTTCAGCACCGCCGCGATATTCCTTGCGGTCATCCTGACGTTCTCGCTGGCATTTTCCAGCGCGTCTTCCAGGGAGCAGATGGTGTAGATCACGCTAAACACTGCATCAATGCCGTGATCGTGTACTACGCCAACGTCCGCCGTCAGGCTGCCAGCAATGCCAATAACGGGTTTGTTAAAGCGTTTCGCCACCTTCGCCACCCCCACCGGGACTTTGCCGTGGATCGTCTGGCTGTCAATGCGGCCTTCCCCGGTGATCACCAAATCCGCATCGGCCACCTGGTCGGCCAGGTGTAGCGCATCGGTCACGATCTCAATGCCCTGGCGCAGCTGCGCGCCGCAAAAGGCGTACAGCGCCGCCCCCATGCCACCTGCCGCTCCGCCGCCAGCAAGGTTTAGCACGTCGATATCCAGATCCCGGGCAATGACTCTAGCATACTGCGCCAGCGCGTTGTCCAGGGTGACGATCATCTCGGGTGTGGCACCCTTTTGCGGTCCAAATACGGCTGACGCACCGTCCTTTCCGGTGAGTGGATTCGTGACATCACAGGCGACTTCTATCCGACACTCCGCCAGACGTCTGTCCAGCCCGCTCAGGTCGATACGCGCGAGTTTTCCCAGTTCGCCTCCGCCCTGCCTAAGAGGTTGTTCGCTCGCGTCGAGCAATTTAGCGCCCAGCGCCTGCACCATCCCTGCTCCGCCGTCATTGGTGGCGCTGCCGCCAATGCCAATGATGATATGCTTAACACCCGCATCCAGCGCATGCCTAATCAGTTCGCCCGTGCCCCAGGAGGTGGTTTTCAGGGGATTACGCTGTGAAGGGACGACCAGCTCCAGGCCGCTTGCCGCCGCCATTTCAATAAAGGCGCTCTGCTCGTCACCGGATAAGCCATAAAACCCGTCCACCCGCTCACCCAGCGGGCCGGTCACCGGAACATGCACAATGCGTCCCTGCGTTGCCGCGATCATCGCCTCAACCGTCCCTTCGCCGCCGTCCGCAACCGGCAGTTTGACGTAAACCGCCTCGGGAAAGATCTCGCGAAAACCACGTTCTATCGCTGTCGCAACCTCAAGCGCACTCAAACTTTCCTTATACGAGTCCGGTGCGATAACAATTTTCATAAGCCATCCTTACGCATAGTCGTTACGTTAAGCATACACCACGTAAAAGACCGCTCATGGGAGCGGTCCCAATGCGTTTATCGTACCATGCACGGGCATTTATTGTCGAATGTCCAGTCGGGGATCAGATACTGCATCGCCATCGCGTCATCGCGCGCGCCCAAACCGTGTTTCTGGTACAGCTCATGGGCCTTCATCACCTGGTCCATATCCAGCTCAACCCCCAGCCCCGGAGTGGAAGGCACCTGCACCATGCCACCTTTGATTTCAAACGGCTGCTTAGTCAGACGCTGATTACCCTCCTGCCAGATCCAGTGCGTGTCGATAGCGGTAATCGTCCCCGGAGCGGCAGCGGCAACGTGCGTGAACATTGCCAGCGACACGTCGAAGTGGTTGTTAGAGTGCGAACCCCAGGTCAGGCCAAACTCATGACACATCTGCGCCACGCGCACCGAGCCCTGCATCGTCCAGAAGTGCGGGTCCGCCAGCGGAATGTCGACAGACTGCAATGACAGCGTGTGTCCCATCTGACGCCAGTCGGTAGCAATCATATTGGTCGCGGTTGGTAGCCCCGTTGCTCGGCGGAATTCCGCCATCACTTCACGGCCCGAGAAGCCTTGTTCAGCCCCGCACGGATCTTCCGCATACGCCAGCACGCCTTTCAGCTGATTACCAATTTTGATCGCTTCATCAAGCGACCATGCTCCGTTAGGATCCAGCGTCACGCGCGCCTGTGGAAAACGTTTTGCCAGTGCGGTGACGGCTTCCGCCTCTTGTTCCCCGGCCAGCACGCCGCCCTTCAGTTTGAAATCATTAAAGCCATATTTTTCGTACGCGGCTTCCGCCAGGCGCACCACCGCATCCGGGGTCATCGCCTCGTCGTGACGGAGTCGGTACCAGTCGCATTGTTCATCCGGCTGGCTCTGATACGGCAGCGGTGTCAGCCTGCGGTCGCCGACAAAGAACAGATAGCCCAGCATTTCCACTTCGCTGCGCTGCTGTCCTTCACCTAACAGCGACGCGACGTTGACCCCCAGATGCTGACCCAACAGATCCAGCATCGCGGATTCAATCCCGGTCACCACGTGAATGGTGGTACGCAGATCGAAGGTCTGCAGGCCACGTCCCCCGGCATCGCGATCGGCAAAGGTGTTGCGCACGGTGTTCAGGACATTTTTGTACTCACCCAGCGTTTTGCCCATGACCAGCGGAATGGCCTCTTCCAGAGTTTTGCGGATCTTCTCCCCGCCCGGAATTTCGCCCACGCCCGTATGGCCGGAATTGTCTTTGATAATGACAATATTGCGGGTAAAGAATGGCGCATGCGCGCCGCTCAGGTTCATCAGCATGCTGTCATGGCCCGCAACCGGAATGATTTGCATAGAAGTGACGACAGGGGTCGTAAAGGTACTCATCGTGTAATCCTTTTATCAGTGACGTCCAAAAACAGGGCGCTTACGGTCAAATGTCCAGCCGGGGATAAGGTACTGCATCGGGCCCGCGTCGTTACGCGCGCCGCCCGGTAGCTTTTTATACGCCTCATGGGCTTTATGGATCCGATCCCAGTCCAGCTCCACGCCCAGACCCGGCGCATCCGGTACGGCAATTTTGCCATCTATGATTTCCAGCGGATTTTTCGTCAGTCGGGCTTCACCTTCCTGCCAAATCCAGTGGGTATCGATGGCGGTCGGGTTACCCGGCGCCGCCGCGCCAACGTGGGTAAACATCGCCAGCGAAATATCAAAGTGATTGTTCGAGTGACAGCCCCAGGTGAGCCCCCACTCATCGCACAGCTGGGCCACGCGGACTGCGCCTGAGAGCGTCCAGAAGTGCGGGTCCGCCAGCGGTATGTCGACGGCGTTAAGCATCACCGCGTGACCCATTTCGCGCCAGTTGGTGGCGATCATATTGGTCGCGACCGGCAGCCCGGTGGCGCGACGGAACTCGGCCATGACTTCACGACCCGAGAATCCTTGCTCCGCGCCGCAGGGGTCTTCCGCATAGGTCAGGACATCCCCCAGCCCTTTGCACAGGCTAATGGCTTCATCCAGCAGCCATGCGGCGTTGGGATCGACGGTGATCCGTGCATCAGGGAAGCGCTTTTTCAGCGCCCGGGCCGTTTCGATCTCCTGCTCGCCGGGCAGCACGCCGCCCTTCAGCTTGAAATCCTTAAAGCCGTAGCGATCCTGCGCCGCCTCGGCCAGCCGCACCACCGCGTCGCTGGAGAGCGCTTCCTGATGGCGCAGCTGATACCAGTCGTGGTCGCCCGCGGTTCGGGCCAGATAGGGGAGATCGGTCTTATTGCGATCGCCAACGTAGAACAGATAGCCCAGCACGGTGACCGCATCGCGCTGTTTGCCGGGCCCCAGCAGCTCGCAGACCGGAACATTGAGCGCCTTACCCAGTAAATCGAGCAGGGCGGCCTCCAGGGCGGCAACGGCGTTGACCCGCAGTTCAAACGTCCAGGCACCTTTACCGAACGTATCAAAATCCGCCGACTGATTGCCCTTATGCACCCGCTGAACCACCTTGTTCAGACGGGCGATCTCCTGGCCCACGACCTGCGGAATGGCATCGACCAGCGTCTGGTAAATCACCTCTCCGCCAGGGGCCTCGCCCACGCCGGTATTCCCTGCGCTGTCTTTCAGCACGACGATATTACGGGTAAACCAGGCGTTATGCGCACCGCCAATATTGAGCAGCATGCTGTCCTGTCCGGCCACCGGGATGACCTTCATCTCCGTGATGGTTGGACTCGATTGCGTTGTCATCATCCACGCTCCGCTACAGGTTTAAGTTCGACGCGTTTGATATCCCCCACCAGCACCAGGTAACTCAGCACCGCCACCAGCGCATGCACACCTACGTAAATCAGCGCACCGTTAAAGGAGCCGGTGGTGCCGACGATGTAGCCGATAGCGATGGGCGTAACAATCCCGGAGATGTTGCCGAACATGTTGAACAGACCGCCGCTCAGGCCGCTGATCTCTTTCGGTGCCGTATCCGCCATCACCGCCCAGCCCAGCGCGCCAATGCCTTTGCCGAAGAAGGCCATCGCCATAAAGCCGATAATCATCCACTCGGCATTAACATAGTTACAAAACACCATGGTCATGGAGAGCAGCATGCCGAGCACGATAGGCGTTTTACGCGCGATGTTCAGGGAACCGGTGCGGCGCATCAGCCAGTCGGAAATCACCCCGCCGAGCACGCCCCCCACGAAGCCGCAGATGGCCGGGACCGAGGCAACAAATCCCGCTTTCAGAATCGACATGCCGCGTGCCTGCACCAGGTATACCGGGAACCAGGTGATGAAAAAGTAGGTCAAGGCGTTGATACAGTACTGGCCCAGATAGATCCCGATCATCATGCGCGAGCCGACGAGCTGCCTGATCTGCGCCCATTTCTGGCTGAACGGCACTTTCGCCGTCGAGGATTTCTGATCCATGTTGATCAGCGCGCCGCCTTCTGCGATGTACTCCAGCTCTTTTTTGTTTACGCCAGGATGCTGGTTGGGTTCGTGGATCACTTTCAGCCAGATAAAGCTGATGACGATCCCAAGCCCGCCCATGAAGAAGAAGACGTGTGACCAGCCCACCTCATGGGTCAGCCAGCCCATAATGGGCGCAAAGATCACCGTCGCGAAGTACTGTGCGGAGTTGAAAATCGCCACCGCCGTTCCCCTCTCCTGCGCCGGGAACCAGGCCGCCACAATGCGGCTGTTGCCCGGGAAGGAAGGTGCTTCCGCTAGCCCCACCAGGAAGCGCAGCGTGAAGAGCGCCACGATAATGCCGAAGCCGCTGAAGATATCAACGAAGCCCTGCAGCAGGGTAAAGGCAGACCAGATGAAGATGGACCAGAAATAGACGCGTTTCGAGCCAAAACGGTCCAGCAGCCAGCCGCCAGGAATTTGCCCGATGACGTAGGCCCATGAGAATGCGGAGAAAACGTAACCCATCCCCACCGGATCAAGGCCGATATCTTTTGCCATTTCCGAACCGGCAATCGACAGCGTGGCGCGGTCACCATAGTTAAAGGACGTGACGATAAACAGCATCACCACTATCCAGTAGCGGGCATTGGTGCGCTTTTCAGCGCTGCTCGCTGCGTGGCTTAATGTACTCATTGTTGCACTCCTGAAACATAGCTTTCGCCTGGTTCATTCTGTACAGCACCGGTAGGGTAATCAGAATGAGATTGGTTTTTGTCGTTTTAGTACGGCCTGAAGCCGTTTTATAGTGACCGGGAAAGTATATGAAGGAGAGCCTCTTCTCCTCACCGTGCAAAAACACAACATTGAAAGGAGTAGGGAACGTGGTTTGGGGCATAAGCCCAAAGCAGTGGAAGATGCTTCACGGAATCGAGGATTTGGTGCGGCTTCGTTGCCGGGTGGCGGTTAAGCCTTACCCGGCCTGGAGAACTATTTAAGCAGCGTTGCCCAGTGTTCGACCCACGGGTTTGATTCGCTTTCTGGCTCCGGGTGCTCGCCCGCGTCAATCAGCAGCATCTCGCCGACGCGCTGTGCGCTCTGTTCCTGCAGGAGCGCATCGAACTGCTTGCCGCCGCCGCAGAAGTTAGCGTAAGAGCTGTCGCCGAGGGCGATGATGCCGTAGTGAACATCTGGCTGATAGCCAAGCTGGTCTTTAATGCCCTGGAACAGCGGCACGATGCTGTCCGGCAGGTCGCCCTGCCCGGTGGTGGAGGTCACCACCAGAATGTATTTATCTTTATACTTTTCCCAGTCCGCCAGCTCCGGATCTTCATAGACCGTGGCTTTATGGCCCTGGCTGGCGAGTATTGCCTCAGCCTCTTCCGCTACCAGCAGCGAGTTGCCGTACATTGTGCCGACAAAAATGCCTACTTCAGCCATGCTATTTTCCCATATTGAATGCGTTTACTGTTCATCCTGAACGTTGCCCGATACAAACTCAACCCTTTCATTTTCGGGGAGTTGTCCCAGCCAGCCAAACTGTGACAGCGCCTGCATCCAGACGTCGTCCAGCCGCGCACGGATAGTCAGCGGCTCGCCGGTAAACGGGTGCGTCAGGCTGAGCTCGCTCGCGTGCAGCATCAGACGATGGCAGCCAAAGTGTTCGGCCGCGCTGCGGTTCTGGCGTAAATCACCGTGTTTGCTGTCGCCAATAATCGGGTGGCGCAGATGCGCAAGATGGCGTCGCAGCTGGTGCTTACGCCCGGTTTTGGGCAGAAGCTCAACCAGGCTGTAGCGTGTGGTCGGAAATTTGCTGGTGGCCACCGGCATTTCGGTCGTCGCCATGGCGCGATAATCCGTCACGGCGGGCTGCGGGCCTTTGTCATCGCGGGCAAATTTATCGGCGATTTTGTCCAGCTCCTCCACCAGCGGGTAGTCCAGCGTGGCGGACTCGGTCAGCCAGCCCCGCACGATCGCGTGGTAGCGCTTCTGGATCTGATGTTGTTCAAACTGCTGCGCCAGCAGACGCCCCGCCTCGCTGGAAAGCCCCATCAGCAGCACGCCGGAAGTTGGCCTGTCGAGACGATGGGCGGTAAAAACATGCTGACCAATCTGATCGCGAACGGTCTGCATCACCACCACTTTCTCATCACGATCGAGCCAGCTGCGGTGTACCAGCCAGCCGGACGGTTTATTCACCGCCACCAGCCACTCGTCCTGATAGAGGATCTCAAGCGTCATGCATCTTCACCGGCAAACAGGGAATCCAGTTTTTCCAGTTCGACCAGCATGACGTCGCGCGCAGGATGCGTCGCTTCGAGCGCCATTTCATAATAGGGAGAGACAGCAAACGCCTGCGGCAGCGGATGACCGCCCTCAAGCAGGGCGTGCATGCGCGGAATTAACACCCACTGCAGCCACTCAAACGGGGCCAGCGTATCCAGGCAGAAAGGCTGGGTGCTCGCGAACGCTTCTGGCTGCGGCGCGGTCTCCTGCCACAGCTGATGTTGGCGCAAAAGGGCTTCGATGGCGTGCAACTGAGCACGAACGCTATCGTGTTGCGTCATAGTAACCTCAACTGAAAAAGTGAACGGCGCGCAGCATAGCATTGCGGAAGGCAGAAATAAAAAAAGGGAGCACTGTAAAAACAGTGCTCCCGGTTCGTTCCGCAGCATTCCAGCTACAATTCGTGCTCCCTGCTCATCCGTGACAACTTTTCCTGAAGCCCGAAGGCCTGGTTATCCGTCTACCTTTTGCATCCTTCACACATCTTCCTGACGTGTTTGTTTCATCATGAAACGTCCTGGCCTTCCTGACCCACCGACCATCCTGACCGGCTCTCGTTCTCCTTCCTGGAGGTGTCCCTTACGCATCCTGCGTTATCCGCTTCGCTTCATCCTGAAGCCTTCCTGCAGCGCCATCCTGACGAGTCCTGAGTGAGAAACGCCATCATCCTGATGTTCGTTTCTCGTGTCGGCTTCCTGTCGACGGAGATAGAATCCGCTATTCCGCTTCGTCTTACAACCCACTCAGCCAGCGTTGTAAGACGCCGGGACTCCCTAAAAATAATAGGCAAAACAACTAATTCATTGAAAAATAGAGTGATATTAATCTGAATTAAATGAGGTAAGACTGAATGTTCCAGCGATCTCTCACAAACGTTGTAAGAGATCTCTCACACGCGATATAGCATCAGGGATTACAGAAGTGGCTCAAGTCGGGTGAGGAAATCCGCAAGAGAGGGGGCGAGAGTCTCGCGATTGCGGGTACCGATAGTCTCTTTAACCACTTCACCTGACAGGTTACAGACGGAGATAACGTCGAGCTCGCTGTCCAGCGTGGCAATAAAGAGCGTCGGAGAAAACTTAAGGCGTTTTTGCGTGACAAGATGACCAATCAGGTTTTCCTGAACACGCTGCAGATCGTCTTCGCTCCAGGTCTGCAACAGCGTCAGCGTGATATCGGCAAAGCGCGCGGGCATATCCCCTGCAAACTGCGCGGTATAAAATGCGTGAACCGCTGGTTGTACCACAATGTCCATTGCCCGCTCAACCGCATTTACATTTTGCTCGCCGTCGAAGGGTTTTGGTTGCCAGATAACGTAACCGTCGAGCGAAGAGATAATACACGGTGAAGGTACGCCATATAAATCAGAACTTTGCGGCCACGAGCCCTGCTTTTCATGCCATGCGTCGCAGTAGCGGGTCGTAAAGGTAGTGAGGGCATTTGCAGTTTCGATGTCCACCGATTTCTCTCTTCTTGTCAGACAGGATAAACTCAGGCCATAAGTGTACCTGTAAAGTGGCTATGAAACATGTCTTACGAAAATCATCAGGCGTTAACCGGCTTAACGCTGGGTAAATCGACCGATTACCGCGATACCTACGATGCAAGCCTGCTGCAGGGCGTGCCGCGCAGCCTGAACCGCGATCCTCTGGGTCTGCACGCAGACGCGCTGCCGTTCGTGGGTGGCGATATCTGGACGCTGTACGAACTCTCGTGGCTCAACGCACGCGGCCTGCCGCAGGTGGCGGTGGGCCACGTTGAGCTGGACTATGCCAGCGTGAATCTCGTCGAGTCTAAAAGCTTTAAGCTCTATCTCAACAGCTTTAACCAGACAAAATTTAACAGCTGGGACGACGTTCAGCACACGCTGGAACGTGATTTAAGCGCCTGCGCGCAGGGAAAGGTGAGCGTTTCACTGTATCGCCTGCACGAGCTGGAAGGGCAGCCAATCGCCCACTTCAACGGGACCTGCATCGACGATCAGGATATTGAGGTGGAGAATTATGAATTTAGCGCCGATTACCTCGAAAACGCGGCGAGTGGCAAGGTGGTCGAAGAGACGCTGGTCAGCCATCTGCTGAAATCCAACTGCCTGATCACCCACCAGCCGGACTGGGGCTCGGTGCAGATCCAGTACCGCGGCCCGAAAATTGACCGGGAAAAATTGCTGCGCTACCTGGTGTCATTCCGACATCACAACGAATTCCACGAGCAGTGCGTGGAGCGCATCTTTAGCGATATTCAGCGCTTCTGCCAGCCAGAAAAACTGAGCGTTTATGCGCGCTATACCCGCCGCGGCGGTCTGGACATCAACCCGTGGCGCACCAACACCGATTTTGTGCCGGCGACCGGACGGCTGGTGCGTCAATAATATAAATATTTTCACAATATGCGCGGTATCTTCCGCGCTTTAGGTTGTGAAACGTCACGCGCCAGGGCTATTGTAATCAACAGGGAAAGACGATAATCGTCCCGTAAGGAGCTCACTTGATTACACATATTAGCCCGCTTGGCTCAATGGATATGTTGTCGCAGCTGGAAGTGGACATGCTTAAGCGCACGGCCAGCAGCGATCTTTATCAACTGTTTCGTAACTGTTCACTTGCCGTACTGAACTCCGGAAGCCTGACAGATAACAGTAAAGAACTGCTGTCCCGCTTCGAAAGCTTTGATATCAACGTGCTGCGCCGCGAGCGTGGCGTGAAGCTTGAAGTCATCAACCCGCCGGAAGAGGCCTTTGTTGACGGGCGTATCATTCGTTCACTTCAGGCTAACCTGTTTGCCGTGCTGCGTGACATCCTGTTTGTTAACGGGCAGATCCACAACGCAGGTCGTTTCCAGCATCTCGATCTGGAAAGCTCGGTCCATATCACCAACCTGGTGTTCTCCATTTTGCGTAACGCCCGTGCCCTGCACGTCGGCGAAGCGCCGAACATGGTTGTCTGCTGGGGCGGCCACTCCATTAACGAAACCGAATACCTTTATGCCCGTCGGGTTGGAACGCAACTCGGCCTGCGTGAGCTGAATATCTGTACCGGCTGCGGTCCGGGTGCGATGGAAGCACCAATGAAAGGAGCGGCGGTTGGGCATGCGCAACAGCGTTATAAAGAGGGACGGTTTATCGGCATGACCGAACCGTCCATCATCGCCGCTGAGCCACCTAACCCGCTGGTTAATGAGCTGATTATCATGCCGGATATTGAGAAGCGTCTTGAAGCGTTTGTCCGTATCGCCCACGGCATTATCATCTTCCCGGGCGGCGTGGGGACAGCGGAAGAGCTGCTCTATCTGCTGGGTATTCTGATGAACCCGGCCAACAAGGATCAGGTTCTGCCGCTGATCCTGACCGGGCCAAAAGAGAGCGCCGACTACTTCCGCGTGCTGGACGAGTTTATCGTGCACACGCTGGGTGAAGCCGCGCGTCGTCACTATCGCATCATCATTGACGATGCCGCGGAAGTGGCGCGCCAGATGAAAAAAGCGATGCCGCTGGTGAAGGAGAACCGTCGCGATACCGGCGATGCGTACAGCTTTAACTGGTCAATCCGTATTGCGCCAGACCTGCAGATCCCGTTCGAGCCAACGCACGAAAATATGGCGAACCTGAAACTCTACCCGGACCAGCCGGTGGAAGTGCTGGCTGCCGATCTGCGTCGCGCCTTCTCCGGTATTGTCGCGGGCAACGTGAAAGAGATGGGCATCCGCGCCATTGAACAGTACGGTCCGTACAAGATCCACGGCGACCCGGAGATGATGCGCCGCATGGATGATATGCTTCAGGGCTTTGTCGCCCAGCACCGCATGAAGCTGCCGGGCTCTGCCTATATTCCTTGCTACGAAATCTGCACATAACGCTTAGCGATATCTCATCAAAGCCGGGTCGCCCTGTTGCGCGTCCCGGCTTTTTTTATTCCTGATGTAATTCATACGAATCACTTATGTCTTTAACAAACTATGCCCAAACGCAAACGATTACCTTGTTTTCTCAACCGTAAATTATCAGCCTTAAACTAAATTACCCGTCAGAAAATACTAAAAACCCCTTTCTTTACAGCTAAAGACACCTATATCACGGGCCAGTCTTTCAGCTCACATGTCGTTGGTGGTAGCCTTCGCGCCCGTAAATTCTCTTTGGTGTTTTTTTAACAGATAAATGGTCTAAAGATGCCCACATCATAAGTGGATTATTGCATTTGGGATCAGGATCACTGATAGATTCATAACTAGAATGTATCTTTCCGCCCGCCAATAGTTACGGGCAAAAATTATTAAAAAACCGTCACTGAACGAATTTCATATTACCGTCAGGCACTTTTTCATCGGATTTGACTAAAAACCTGACAATTCGCTTCCTCCAGGAGATACAGATGGAAACCACTCAAACCAGCACCGTTGCTTCGATTGAATCCCGAAGTGGTTGGCGCAAAACGGATACCATGTGGATGCTTGGCCTTTACGGCACGGCAATCGGCGCTGGTGTACTGTTCCTTCCTATCAACGCAGGCGTCGGCGGTCTGATTCCGCTGATCATTATGGCTATCATTGCTTTCCCGATGACCTTCTTTGCACACCGCGGTTTGACCCGCTTCGTGCTGTCCGGTAAAAACCCGGGCGAAGACATCACTGAAGTGGTTGAAGAGCATTTCGGCGTGGGCGCAGGTAAGCTGATTACCCTGCTCTACTTCTTCGCGATTTACCCTATCCTGCTGGTTTACAGCGTGGCGATTACCAACACCGTTGAAAGCTTCATGCTGCACCAGCTGCACATGACGCCGCCTCCGCGTGCCATCCTGTCTCTGATCCTGATTGTCGGCATGATGACCATCGTGCGCTTCGGTGAGCAGATGATTGTGAAGGCGATGAGCGTGCTGGTGTTCCCGTTTGTGGCTGCACTGATGCTGCTGGCCTGCTACCTGATCCCACAGTGGAACGGTGCAGCGCTGGAAACCCTGTCCCTGAGCAGCGCATCGGCGACCGGTAACGGCCTGCTGATGACCCTCTGGCTGGCGATTCCGGTAATGGTCTTCTCCTTCAACCACTCTCCAATCATCTCTTCCTTCGCCGTTGCGAAACGTGAAGAGTACGGTAACGGCGCAGAGAAGAAGTGCTCCAGCATCCTGGCACGCGCTCACATCATGATGGTTCTGACCGTTATGTTCTTCGTCTTCAGCTGCGTACTGAGCCTTTCCCCGGCGGATCTGGCTGCAGCGAAAGAGCAGAACATCTCTATCCTGTCTTACCTGGCGAACCACTTTAACGCACCGCTGATTGCGTGGATGGCACCGATCATCGCGATTATCGCCATCACCAAATCCTTCCTGGGCCACTACCTCGGCGCACGTGAAGGCTTCAACGGTATGGTGATTAAATCTCTGCGCGGTAAAGGCAAGAGCATTGAAATCAACAAGCTGAACAAAATCACCGCGCTGTTCATGCTGCTCACCACCTGGGCAGTAGCGACCCTGAACCCAAGCATCCTGGGCATGATTGAAACCCTGGGCGGCCCGGTCATCGCGATGATTCTGTTCCTGATGCCGATGTACGCGATTCAGAAAGTCCCTGCTATGCGTAAGTACAGCGGTCATGTGAGCAACGTGTTTGTGGTCATCATGGGTCTTATCGCAATCTCTGCGATCTTCTACTCCCTGTACACCATGTTCTGATTACCACCCGCGCCGTTTTCGGACGGCGCACTCCTCCCTCTCTGACTGAAAGCAATGGACGCATCATGATTAGCGTATTCGATATCTTCAAAATCGGTATTGGTCCTTCCAGCTCTCATACCGTCGGACCGATGAAAGCCGGTAAGCAGTTCACGGATGACTTGATTGCACGCGGCATCTTGCACGACATTACGCGCGTGGTTGTAGATGTGTACGGCTCGCTTTCCCTGACCGGGAAAGGCCACCATACCGATATCGCGATTATCATGGGCCTGGCGGGAAACCTGCCGGATACCGTTGATATTGATGCGATCCCTGGTTTCATCCAGGACGTTAATACCCACGGGCGCCTGCTGCTGGCGAACGGCGAGCACGAGGTTGAATTCCCGGTTGACCATTGCATGAATTTCCATGCGGACAACCTGTCGCTGCACGAAAACGGCATGCGCATTACCGCGCTGGCCGGCGAAAAAGCGGTATACAGCCAGACTTATTACTCTATCGGCGGCGGTTTTATCGTCGACGAAGACCACTTTGGTCAAACCAGTACCTCTTCTGTCGAGGTGCCGTATCCGTACAAAACGGCGGCAGACCTCCAGCGCCACTGCCAGGAGACGGGCCTTTCCCTCTCCGGCCTGATGATGAAAAACGAGCTGGCACTTCACAGCAAAGAGGAGCTCGAACAGCACTTCACAAACGTTTGGGAAGTGATGCGCGGCGGTATTGAGCGCGGGATCACCACCGAAGGCGTTCTGCCGGGCAAGCTTCGCGTGCCGCGTCGTGCTGCTGCGCTGCGCCGTATGCTGGTGAGCACCGACAAAACGACAACGGACCCGATGGCCGTGGTGGACTGGATCAACATGTTCGCCCTGGCGGTAAACGAAGAGAACGCCGCAGGAGGCCGCGTGGTCACCGCGCCGACTAACGGCGCCTGCGGTATCGTTCCGGCGGTGCTGGCGTACTACGACAAGTTTATCCGTGAAGTGAACGCGAACTCGCTGGCGCGCTACCTGCTGGTGGCCAGTGCGATTGGTTCTCTGTATAAGATGAACGCGTCTATTTCCGGTGCGGAAGTGGGCTGTCAGGGTGAAGTCGGCGTGGCGTGCTCTATGGCGGCGGCGGGTCTGGCGGAACTCTTGGGCGCAAGCCCGGCGCAGGTGTGCATCGCAGCGGAAATCGGCATGGAACACAACCTGGGGCTGACCTGCGACCCGGTTGCCGGCCAGGTACAGGTTCCGTGCATCGAGCGTAACGCGATTGCCTCCGTGAAGGCGGTTAACGCGGCACGTATGGCGCTGCGCCGCACCAGCGAGCCGCGCGTCTGTCTCGATAAGGTTATCGAAACCATGTACGAAACCGGTAAAGATATGAACGCCAAATACCGCGAAACCTCTCGCGGCGGCCTGGCGATGAAGATCGTAACCTGCGATTAAGCCTCTCAGGAAGCCTCGTTTTGCGAGGCTTCTTCCTGTTTTCCCCACCATTCATAGTTTCACGCTGCTGACAGTGTTACCCTTCACGTATGAGATAGAAGGGAGATTATCTGTGGCCGTTCATTTACTTATCGTCGATGCACTAAACCTGATTCGCCGTATCCATGCGGTACAGGGGACGCCTTGTAAAGACACCTGCCTGCACGCTCTGGAACAGCTTATCCGCCACAGCGAGCCCACCCATGCGGTCGCGGTTTTTGATGACGAAGACCGCAACACGGGCTGGCGACACCAGCGTTTGCCCGACTACAAAGCCGGACGCGCACCGATGCCGGACGATCTTCACGCTGAATTGCCCATGCTGCGCGCTGCATTTGAACAGCGGGGCGTCCCCTGCTGGGGCGCACAGGGAAATGAAGCCGACGATCTCGCAGCCACTCTGGCCGTAAAGGTAGCCAGCGCCGGGCATCAGGCCACTATCGTTTCAACTGACAAAGGCTACTGTCAGCTGCTCTCCCCAACTATCCGCATTCGCGACTATTTTCAAAAACGCTGGCTGGACGCGCCGTTTATTGCCAGCGAGTTCGGCGTCTCGCCCGGACAACTGCCGGATTACTGGGGGCTGGCAGGCATCAGCAGCTCTAAGGTTCCGGGTGTCGCCGGTATTGGGCCGAAAAGCGCCGCGCAGCTGCTGGCCGATTTTCAGAGTCTGGAAGGGATTTACGCCCGTCTGGATGAGGTGCCGGAAAAGTGGCGCAAGAAGCTGGAGGCGCATAAAGAGATGGCGTTTATCTGCCGGGAAATCGCAACGCTACAGACGGATTTACAGCTCGACGGGAATTTACAGCAGCTGCGTTTAGAACGTTAAAACCACTACACAGTTTTTTGCCCGGTAAGCGCAGCGCCACCGGGCAAAACAAAGCACGCACTATCGCTCGTCGCGACGTCCGCCGACCGCTGCCCACCAGCGACGAATGTGCACCGTCACCTCTTCGCGGTCGTGATACAGCTGACGCGCCTGGATCTCCACGTTAATACCGTGTTCATCCATCTGCTCCTGAATGTAGGCCAGGTTCTGCGACACTTCCTCATAGCGCTTTTTCATCGGCAGCTTGAGGTTGAAAATGGTCTCACGACACCAGCCGTTGACAAGCCAGGAGGCCATCAGCGCGGCGACTTTTGCCGGCTTCTCAACCATATCGCACACCATCCACGAGATGTTGTTACGGTTCGGGCGATAGCGGAAACCGTCTTCACGCAGCCAGGTGACCTGCCCGGTGTCCATCAGGCTTTGCGCCATTGGGCCGTTATCAACGGACGATACCCACATGTTGCGTTTCACCAGCTGATAGGTCCAGCCGCCCGGGCACGCGCCAAGGTCGACGGCGTACATGCCGTTTGCCAGACGCTCATCCCACTCATCCGCCGGGATAAAGACGTGGAACGCCTCTTCCAGCTTGAGCGTGGAACGGCTTGGCGCATCGGCCGGGAAGCGCAAACGCGGGATGCCCATAAAGAAGGGAGAGTTGTTGGTGGTGTACGAATAGCCTGCATAGCAGCAGCCCGGTGCGATAAAGAAGATATGCACCACCGGACGCTTCGGCGTTTCGTAGTTCGTCAGCACGCCCGCATCACGCAGCGCCGCACGCAGCGGCACGGTGAACTTACGGCAGAACTTCATCAGCTCTTTACTTTCGTTGGTATCCGCCACTTCAACGCGCAGATCGCCGCCCTTTTCCACCACGCCCTGCAGCATGCCGACAATTGGCGTGATGCGGTCTTCCGGCGGAAGATCCTTCAGCAGCTCACCCGCAACAAACATCTGGCGAGCAAAGATCAGCGAGCTGAACGGCAGCTCGCGTGCCAGCTTGTCTGCGTCTTCGGGCTGGTAGCACTCGAATACCACATAGCCCGCGTTCTCTTTCACGCGGGCAAAGCCGAAGACTTCGCGCTTCGCCGCTTTATCGGTAATTTCCGCGGCGCACTCTTTCTCAAACCCCGGGCGACAATATAAAACAACCTTATTCATGAACAACGCCCTTGCGTTTCAGACGGATAGCTCCGATAAACATTAATACCCAACCCGCCAGGAAGCTGAAGCCACCGACGGGTGTAACGAACGCCCACAGGCGTAGATGTGAGAGTGCAAGGCAGTACAGGCTACCGCTGAATAACACGGTACCCAGCGCCATAAACACGCTGCTCCAGTAAAACCAGATACTGATACGACGCTGCATCGCCACCGCCAGCCCAAAAATAGCCAGCGTGTGGAATGCCTGATATTCAAGGCCGGTCTGGATCCAGCCCATCTCTACAGCGCCCAAAGACTTGCTTAATACATGTGCGCCAAAGGCGCCCAGTGCAACAAAAATAAAGCCACTCACCGCGGCAAAAATCAGCATGAATCGGCTGGTCATGTTTAAGTCCTGAGTTGATGCGTGCCCGGCACACAAACGTTATTGTTCATACCTGAAGCGGAATTTTTCTTGCTCGGTTGCCGCTTTCGCCAGTATCCACTGCCGGAAGGCGGCTATTTTACCCAGTTCTGCCTGACTGTCATGACAAACCAGATAAAATGCATTCTTGCTGACCAGTACATCATTAAAAGGGCAGACCAGGCGGCCTGCCTCAATTTCAGACTGCGCCATGACGTTGTTCGCCAACGCCACGCCTTGTCCGTGAATGGCAGCCTGTAACACCATCGCACTGTGGCTAAAGATGGGTCCCTGCTGCACGTTTATATGAGTAAGACCTAATTGACGGGTATAAGTTTGCCAGTCGCGGCGAGAGGCATCATGCAAAAGCGTATGCTGCGCCAGATCAGCGGGAGACTTCAGCGCCTTGTCGCCCGTTAACAGCAGGGGAGAACAGACCGGCAGGAGATATTCTGCGTATAATTTCTCAACACGCAAGCCCGGCCAGTTACCGCGACCATAAAAAATGGCGACATCCACGTCATCGGCCAGCTTGTCCTCCTGACGATCTACCGCCTGGATTCGAACGTCGATCCCCGGATAAGCTGAGTTAAAGCTTGAGAGTCTGGGCACCAGCCATTGAATCGCAAAACTGGGCAATAAACTGACAGTCAGGGCACCTTTTGCACTGCGAGCCTGCAGCTTACGCGTGGCTTCCGTAAGCTGGGAAAAAATCTCTTTAATATCCTGAAAATAGCTCTGCCCCTCTTCGGTCAACAGCAACGAACGGTTGCGTCGACGAAACAGCTTAAGGCCCAGAAAATCCTCCAGAGACTTGATTTGGTGACTTACTGCGGCCTGTGTCACAAAAAGCTCATCTGCTGCGCGGGTAAAGCTCAGGTGACGTGCTGCTGCATCAAAAACACGTAATGCATTAAGAGGTGGCAATCGCTTTGACATGGTTATCTGGCTTAGATGTTAACGGATTTTAACAAACAGGAAACAACGTTTAACCTATTAGTTTTTTTTATCTGAGCCATTATAATTTGTCCGTTGAGGAACTACCAGCAAATACCTATAGTGGCGGCACTTCCTGAGCCGGAACGAAGAGCTTTTTTCGGAATGCGTGTTCTGAAGGGCTTTTGGCTTACGGTTGTGATGTTGTGTTGTTGTGTTTGCAATTGGTCTGCGATTCAGACCACGGTAGCAACGCTACCAATTTTTCACTTCCTGTACATTTACCCTGTCTGTCCATAGTGATTAATGTAGCACCGCCAATTTGCGGTGCTTTTTTTTCGCTTGCGATCTGTTAATGCTCGATCTCTTTCATCTCTTTCACGTCCGTGCGGTTGATCTGCTGCTTGTTCCCGTTAGCATCTTTGTACGAAATCATCCCGGTATCATTATCGGTAGTCGGTTTCCCTTCCGAAACGATAGAACGACCATCGTTGGTGTGCATCACGTAGTTATTACCAGAACAGGCGCTCAGGGCAAAAGAAAACGCACAGGCAGAAATGATTGCAGCTGTCTTATTCATGATTATTCTCCTTTAGCAATTAATGCTATTCAAACCTCGATTTATAACAGGCTAAAACATCCGCCTAACACTATTTAGCATAACCTGCTTTTTTAGGGTCATCAGGATAAGCAGACAATTCTGATAGATATCAACCTCCTTGCCCTGCAGCTGAAATTGCGCGACGATCGCTATATTGAAATGAGGAATCCCATGAACGCTTTCAGCCCTGCGCAGTTCCGCGCACAGTTTCCGGCCCTGGCCGATGCCGGTATTTATCTGGATAGCGCCGCCACCGCCCTTAAGCCCCAGGCGGTGATTGAGGCCACTCAGCAGTTCTACAGCCTGAGCGCCGGGAACGTGCATCGCAGCCAGTTTGCCGAAGCGCAGCGGTTAACCGCGCGCTATGAAGCGGCACGCGATCAGGTCGCTCGCCTGATCAATGCCGAAAGCGGGAAAAACATCGTCTGGACGCGCGGCACGACCGAGGCCATCAACATGGTGGCCCAGTGCTACGCGCGCCCGCTGCTTCAGCCGGGCGATGAGATCGTCGTCAGCGAGGCGGAACATCACGCCAACCTGGTGCCGTGGCTGATGGTGGCCGAGCAGACGGGCGCACGCGTGGTGAAGCTTCCGCTGGGTGCAGACCTTCTGCCCAATGTGGCCCGCCTCCCCGAGCTGATTACCTCCCGCAGTCGCATTCTGGCGCTCGGACAGATGTCGAACGTCACGGGAGGTTGCCCGGATCTGGCTCAGGCCATTCGCATAGCCCATGCCAGCGGGATGGTGGTGATAGTTGACGGCGCTCAGGGCGTGGTGCACTTCCCCGCCGACGTGCAGGCGCTGGATATCGATTTCTATGCCTTCTCAGGACATAAACTTTATGGGCCAACCGGTATTGGGGCGTTGTACGGCAAGCCAGAACTGCTGGCAAAAATGACGCCGTGGCTTGGTGGCGGCAAAATGATTACCGAAGTGTCGTTCGAGGGCTTCAAAACGCAGGACATTCCCTATCGTCTGGAAGCCGGTACGCCGAACGTGGCGGGGGTGATTGGCTTAAGCGCGGCGCTGGAGTGGCTGGCAGAAACAGACATTGTTCAGGCTGAAAGCTGGAGCCGGGGGCTGGCGACGCTGGCAGAGGAAGAACTCAAAAAGCGCCCGGGCTTCCGCTCGTTCCGCGTTCAGGACTCAAGCCTGCTCGCCTTTGATTTTGCGGGCGTACATCACAGCGACATGGTGACGCTGCTGGCCGGGTATGGCATTGCCCTGCGTGCCGGACAGCACTGCGCCCAGCCGCTGCTGGCGGCGCTTGGCGTTAACGGTACGCTGCGCGCCTCGTTTGCGCCGTATAATACCCAAAGCGATGTCGACGCGCTGGTTGCCGCCGTTGACCGTGCCCTTGAAATACTGGTGGATTAATGACTAGCGCTGCTTTAGCCGGACATCCGTTTGGCACCGTCATCACAGAAGAGACCTTGAAACAGACCTTCGCCCCGCTCCAGCAGTGGGAAGATAAATATCGACAGCTGATCCTGCTGGGTAAACAGCTCCCTGCCCTTTCAGACGATCTCAAAGCGCAGGCGAAAGAGATTGCGGGCTGTGAGAACCGAGTCTGGCTGGGCGTGAGCGTCTCCGGCGAAAAGCTGCACTTCTTCGGCGACAGCGAGGGCCGGATTGTCCGGGGCCTGCTGGCCGTATTGTTGACCGCTGTTGAAGGAAAAAGCGCGGCGGAACTGCTGGCCCATTCGCCGCTGGCATTATTTGATGAGCTGGGACTGCGCGCGCAGCTCAGCGCCTCGCGCGGTCAGGGGCTGATCGCGCTAAGCGAAGCCGTGCAGGACGCCGCACGCCAGGCTCAGGCCTGACGCTCCGCTTTCGCCATCATCTTCTTCAGGGCGTGTGACACCGCCACAAAGCCAAAGGAAGCGGTCACCATCGTGGCCGCGCCAAAGCCTGAGGCGCAATCCATTCTCTTTGGGCCTTCCGCCGTGCTTTTCATCGCGCACACGGAGCCGTCCGCCTGCAGGTAGACCAGCGCTTCGGTCGAGAACACGCAGTCAACGCCCAGCTTGCCTTTGCTGTTCTTCACCACGTTAAAGTCGCTCTTCAGGCGCTCACGCAGCTTAGCCGCCAGCGGATCCTGAATGGTTTTCGCCAGATCGGCTACCTGGATCTGCGTAGGGTCGATTTGCCCGCCCGCGCCGCCCGTCGTCACCAGGGGAACCTTGTAACGACGACAGTAGGCGATCAGCGCCGCTTTTGGCCGCACGCTGTCGATGGCGTCAATCACATAGCTGTAGCCTTTGCTCATATACTCCGCGACGTTATCTGCCGTCACAAAGTCGTCGATCACCGTAACCTGACATTCCGGGTTGATCAGGCGGATACGCTCCGCCATGACCTCAGACTTCGCCAGACCGACGTTATCGAGCAGGGCGTGGATTTGACGGTTGGTGTTGGTGACGCAAACGTCATCCATGTCAATCAGGGTGATTGCGCCAATACCGGTTCTTGCCAGCGCTTCTGCCGCCCACGACCCCACACCACCAATGCCCACGACGCAGACATGCGCATCCGCAAACAGCTGCAGGGCTTTTTCACCATATAAACGTGCCGTCCCGCCAAAACGCTGGCGCCAGGCGTCGCTGATTACCACAGACATAAAACCTCAGATGTAAAAAGGGTGAGGTTATCCTCACCCTGAACAGTAATCCGTATTGCGCTCAGAATACCACAATCAGCCGCTGAATACGTTTCCGGCACCTGGTGCCGCCTTCAGTACCCACACGCGTCCGTAGTGATTATACCAGCCCGCGCGATGGCCTGCGTCAGGGCCAATACCCTGATAGATGTCGAAGTGCTGGCCTTTAATCGCCCCGCCGACGTCCAGCGCCACCATCAGACGCAGCTCATACTGGCCGTTGAACTTGCCGTTGTTGTCCAGCAGCGGGACCTCAGCAAGCAGCGTGGTGCCTGCAGGAATAATCGAACGATCGGATGCTACCGACGCGCGGCCAATCAGCGGAACTGCGCTCGCCCCTTTCACCGGCGCGAAGTTTTGCGGTTTAAAGAAGACGAACGACGGGTTCTGCTCAAGCAGCTCGCGCACCTCGGCCTCGCTGTGCTTCTCGCCCCACTCGCGGATCGCCTGCATCGACATATCTTCTTTCTTCACTTCGCCGCGGTCGATCAGCACCTTGCCGATACTGCGATAGGCGTGGCCGTTTTTACCGGAATAGCTGAAGAAGTTAAGTGGCGAACCGTCGCCAAAATCAATGTAGCCGCTGCCCTGAACGTCCATGATGAAGTTATCCATCAGGGAGTTGCTGTAGGCCAGGACGTAGTTTTCGCTCAGCGCACCGGCGTAGATCTCGGCGCGCGACGGGAGGCGACCGCGTTTTGGCGGCATACGGTAGATAGGATACTGGAACTCGCCCTGACGCGAGTGTCGTGCCTGGATAACAGGGGTGTAATAGCCGGTAAACTGGACGTTGCCGTAGTTATCGGCCCCTTCCATCTGCCAGGCGTCGATACCAAACTGGCGCATATTGCGCGTATCGCCGCCTGCTTTCAGCCAGTCCTGGACCGCGTTATATACGCTACTCTGGGCGCCATACAGACGCGGCGACGCGTTGCGGATCTGGTAGACCTGCTCGGAGAAATCACCGGCATTAATCGGTGCGCCGACAGCATCAGGCTGATTAACTAAAGAGAAAGGCTGGGATAACTTCCCGTCTTTATACTGTTGACCGCGATCGGTCGGTTTGGAAGAACAGGCCGCAAGAATCGCTACCATTGCGCCCGTCATCAGATACTTCGCCCAACGTCCTTTCATTATATCTCGTCTTTAAGTTGCCCATTTCCGCGTGATGAAGATAACAAACCACCAGGGCTAATGAAATGCGATCGCATGCCCTTTGGCAAATTTTGCGCAAAAAATAGTCCAAACAACGCCATGTCGTTCAATTTACATACAAAATCATGATAAATGTGAAAAAGGGGTTGCATCACAAGTCTATCCGAGTATAGTGCGCATCCACGGACGCGGGGTGGAGCAGCCTGGTAGCTCGTCGGGCTCATAACCCGAAGGTCGTCGGTTCAAATCCGGCCCCCGCAACCAATTAAAATTTGATGAAGTATCTTCTACGACCAGTAGAAAGACGGACGCGGGGTGGAGCAGCCTGGTAGCTCGTCGGGCTCATAACCCGAAGGTCGTCGGTTCAAATCCGGCCCCCGCAACCAATCAAATTTGAAGAAGTAAGTTTCTACAAGAGTAGAAAGACGGACGCGGGGTGGAGCAGCCTGGTAGCTCGTCGGGCTCATAACCCGAAGGTCGTCGGTTCAAATCCGGCCCCCGCAACCAACACTTCTAAAACAATAAACACCCTGAAGGGTGTTTTTTTGTATCTGTCGTTTGTGAATTTGCCGGGCGTCTACCCGGCTGAGAGCGTTATCCGCGCCGCGCCAGCGTCGCCCCGTCAGAGAAATACGCACGAATCCCTGCCAGAATCGACTCCGCAACCTCCTGCTGGAATTTTGCCGTCTTAAGCTTACGCTCCTCTTCCACGTTACTGATAAACGCGGTTTCAACCAGGATGGACGGAATATCCGGCGCCTTGAGTACCGCAAATCCGGCCTGTTCAACGCTGTTCTTATGCAGCTTATTGATGTTCCCCAGCTTGCCCAGCACCGCTTTACCAAACTTCAGGCTGTCGTTAATGGTCAGCGACTGCACCATATCGAACATGGTGTGGTCGACGTAGCGATCGCCGCTTTTGCTTACGCCACCAATCAGGTCCGAGGCGTTCTGGGTGTCCGCAAGGTATCTCGCGGCGGTACTGGTCGCGCCTTTGGTTGAGAGCGCGAACACGGACGAACCGCTTGGCTGGCGGCTGGTAAACGCATCCGCATGGATCGACACGAACAAATCTGCGCGCTGCTTCTGTGCTTTCGCCACCCGGACCTTCAGCGGAATAAAGATATCTTCATTGCGCGTCATATAGGCGCGCATATTGCCTTCTTTATCAATCAACGCCTTCAGGCGACGGGCAATTTGCAGCACCACGTCTTTTTCACGCGTACGGTATTTTCCCACCGCGCCGGAGTCTTCGCCGCCGTGGCCAGGATCGAGCATGATCACAATCGGACGATCGCGCCCTGCTTTCCCCGGCTGCGGACCACTTTGCGCGGGCGGCACCTGACGCTGAAGATCGCCTTTGTTGTAATCCTCCAGCAGGGCGAGAAGCGGATCCTGAATATCCGTCGCATTGGCCGGGTAGAGATCCATGACCAGTCGCTCTTTAAACGTCGCGACGGGCGCCAGGGCGAACAGCTGCGGCTTCACGTTCTGCTTAAGCTCAAACACCATGCGCACGGTTTGCGGGTCGAACTGCCCGACGCGCGCCGATTTAATAAACGGATCGTCGCCGCGGATCTGCGCCGCCATCCCTTTCAGCACGGAGTTGAGGTTAACACCTTCGAGATCCACCACCACGCGTTCCGGGTTGCTGAGGGCAAATTGCTTATATTTCAGCACGCGATTGGATTCGACCGTCACGCGCGTATAGGTCGACGATGGCCAGACGCGCACCGCTACCACCTGACTGGTTGCGGCAAGACCGACCTGACTGACGCTAAGCAACCACATTGCCCCGGCCCCTTTTAACAAACGGCGGCGGCTTATTGCTGAATTGGATCCCGACATGCTTCTCCCGAGCAAGAACACTGACTGATATACAAAATGTCCAGATTGACCGAAAACTTTAACGAATGACGCATAAACTGTCATCTATAAAAGGGTAAACAATCATACGCTAACGCACGGATTACTTACCAAATTCTGTGGGTCGCGGAAAATTTGCGCTTGCACACGCGGTCACAATCGAATAAAAATACATAAATTACGAATAAACATTCATTAAGGGTTGTGCCATGGTGAAGGAACGTAGAACCGAACTGGTCCAGGGATTCCGCCATTCTGTTCCCTATATCAACGCCCATCGGGGAAAAACGTTTGTCATCATGCTTGGCGGCGAAGCCATTGAGCATGAAAATTTTTCCAGCATCGTCAATGACATTGGCCTGCTGCACAGCCTCGGGATCCGCCTGGTGGTGGTTTATGGCGCCCGTCCGCAGATCGACGCCAACCTGGCCGCTCATCACCACGAGCCGATTTACCACAAACATACCCGCGTCACGGATGCCAAAACCCTTGAGCTGGTGAAACAGGCGGCAGGTCTGCTGCAGCTGGATATTACCGCTCGCCTGTCCATGAGCCTGAACAACACGCCGCTGCAGGGCGCGCATATCAACGTCGTGAGCGGCAACTTTATCATTGCCCAGCCGCTCGGCGTGGACGATGGCGTGGATTACTGCCACAGCGGTCGCATTCGTCGTATTGATGAAGAAGCTATTCACCGCCAGCTGGACAGCGGAGCCATCGTCCTGATGGGCCCGGTCGCCGTTTCCGTGACTGGCGAAAGCTTTAACCTCACCTCAGAAGAGATCGCCACGCAGCTGGCGATCAAGCTGAAGGCGGAAAAAATGATTGGGTTTTGCTCGTCCCAGGGCGTCGTGAACGATGAGGGAACGATCGTGCCGGAACTCTTCCCGAACGAAGCCCAGGCCCGCGTGGAAGCGCTGGAAGCCGAAGGCGATTACCACTCCGGCACCGTCCGGTTCCTGCGTGGCGCCGTGAAGGCCTGCCGCAGCGGCGTGCGCCGCAGCCACCTTATCAGCTATCAGGAAGACGGCGCCCTGCTGCAGGAGCTGTTCTCCCGCGACGGTATTGGTACGCAGATTGTCATGGAAAGCGCGGAGCAGATCCGCCGCGCCACCATCAACGACATCGGCGGTATTCTCGAGCTGATCCGCCCGCTGGAACAGCAGGGTATCCTGGTGCGTCGTTCACGCGAGCAGCTGGAGATGGAGATCGACAAATTCACCATTATTCAGCGCGATAACCTGACCATCGCCTGCGCCGCGCTCTATCCGTTCCCGGAAGAGAAGATCGGTGAAATGGCCTGCGTGGCGGTGCATCCTGATTACCGCAGCTCTTCACGCGGTGAAATGCTGCTTGAGCGCGTGGCGGCACAGGCGCGCCAGATGGGGCTGAGCAAGCTGTTCGTCCTGACGACGCGCAGCATTCACTGGTTCCAGGAGCGCGGCTTCACGCCGGTGGATATTGATTCCCTGCCGGAAACGAAGAAAGAGATGTACAACTATCAGCGCCGTTCAAAAGTGCTGATGGCAGACCTGGGATGATACTAGGCCCTCACCGTCCGGCGAGGGCGTTCGTTCAGAGAGACTCAAATATCGCGCCCAGCCCGCTTCGGCGTTCCGTACGGGTGGCGATCGCCTGCACCAGCACCCGTTCATCGGCATAAAGCGACAGGCGCTGACGCGCGCGCGTAATGGCGGTATAGATCAGCTCGCGGGTAATAACGGGTGAAAGCTGAGTAGGCAGGATCAGCGCCGCATGGTTAAATTCGGAGCCCTGGGATTTATGCACCGTCATCGCCCAGGCGGTTTCATGCTCGGGTAAACGGCTGGGCTGGAAGGACTTCACGCTCCCGTCCGGCATCTGGAACCAGACGCGTAGTCCCTGACCGCAGTCGAGCGCAATCCCGATATCCCCGTTAAACAACCCCAGCGCGCTGTCGTTACGGGAGATCATCACCGGTCGCCCTTCATACCAGCGCGAATGCGGGGTACGGTTAATTTTGCGTTTTTGCGCCAGCAGCTGTTCCAGCCTGTCGTTGAGACCCCGGACGCCAAAGGGGCCTTCCCTCAGCGCACAGAGCAGCTGGTATTCGCCAAACGCGGCAATGACCTGCTCCGGCGCACTTTGCTGTTGTACGCTTGTCAGAAAGTGCTGATACCCCTGCAGGGCGTCGTCCAGCATCGCCTGATACTCTTCCCCGTTTTGCAGCGATTTTTTCTCAATATCCGTAAAGGTTCCGGCAAACACCGCTGAGGTGGCGTGTCTGTCTCCCCGGTTTACGGCCGCCGCAAGCTGGCCGATGCCGGAATCGCTGCCGAAACGGTAGCTTTTCTGCAGCAGACACAGGCTGTCGCGCAACGCCCCTGCAAGCGAGTGGCTTTCAGAGGTGAGCGTACATCCGGTGAGACGCGCTAACTCCTGAGCGCGTTCAGCGGTATATCCCAGACTGGCATAGGTGCAAATATCGCCCAGCACAGCCCCCGCCTCTACGGAGGCAAGCTGGTCACGATCGCCGAGGAAAATGACGCGCGCGTGCGGCGGTAGCGCATCAATCAAACGCGACATCATCGTCAGATCAATCATTGAGGCTTCATCCACCACCAGCACATCCAGGTGCAGCGGGTTACCGGCATGGTAGCGCAAACGCTGGCTGCCAGGCTGTGCGCCAAGCAAACGGTGCAGCGTGCTGGCTTCATTGGGAAAAAGCGCAAGCTGCTCCCCGGTAAGCGGCAGCTTTTGCAGCGCGCCGCCTAACGACTCCGTCAGACGCGCAGCGGCTTTACCGGTGGGGGCCGCCAGGCGAATACGGCACTTTTGCTCCCCCGATAACTGAATCAGCGCGGCGAGCAGTTTTGCCACGGTGGTCGTTTTCCCGGTGCCCGGACCGCCAGAAATGACCGAGATCCGACGCGTTAACGCCACGGCAGCTGCCACTTTCTGCCAGTCTGTCGCATCGTCAGATATAAACAGCGTATCCAGCGTTTGCCGGAGCTGCGTTTCATCGCAGGGAAGCGGGGCGTTGCTCCCACTGAAGAAGCGCGCCACCGTCAGTTCGTTACGCCACAGCCGGTTAAGATACAAACGTTCGCCGACAAGGATCATCGGCGTCCCGGTATCGGCTCCGCTTACGGCAGGCGAGCCGAGTAATATCTCCTGCCAGTCAACGGCGTCACCGAGCTGCGCGAAACACGCCTGTAAAGCTGGCGGCATTTTCTCATCCACCGCCAGACGCGACAGCGGCAGGCACACGTGCCCTTCCCCCGCGTCTTTGCTAAGAATGGCTGCGGCAAGCATGACGGCAGGCTCCTCACCTGCCACCATCATGGCAAACTGCACGTCCAGGTGGCGCAGTAATCGTTGTTCAACCGCGTCCAGCAGTAGCGCCTGCATCGTCATGCCACCTCCTCCGTGCTCGCAGCAAACAGGTTATCCATTTTTTCAATCAGTTCCTCAGCCGGACGCGTGCTAAAGATGCCGGAACGCGGGTCGTTAGCATCCACGCCGCGCAGGAACAGGTAAATCACGCCGCCAAAATGCGCTTCGTAACGGTAATTGGCCATGCGATGGCGCAGGTAACGGTGCAGCGCCAGGGTGTAAAGCTGGTACTGCAGATCGTAGCGATGCAGTTGCATTGCCGACGCCATCGCCTGTTGGGTATAGGCTTCGCTGCTGTCACCGAGCCAGTTCGATTTGTAATCCAGCAGGTAGTAGCGTCCTTCGTGGCGGAAAACCAGGTCGATAAAGCCTTTGAGCATCCCCTGCACCTGGCGGAAATTCAGCGGCGGGCATCCGACAGATAGCGGATCGTACTCGCGGATCAGCGCATCAAGCGCCTCGGCCCTGAGCGGGCTGGCGATGGGGAGATAAAACTCCATCTCCACCTGCTTATCTTTGGCGGTCAACTGATTCAGCGAAATACCCTGCGTCGTGAGCGGCGCGTGCAGAACCGCGCGGATCCAGTCGGTGAGAACCGGCTGCCACTGTGCGTCGTAACCACCGCTCTGTAACATCTTCAGCACCCACTCTTCGGAAACCGGCTGGGTGAAATCCAGCTCTTCAAACAGTCTGTGCAAAAACGTGCCCGGAGAAGCGCCGCGAGGGAACTGGTGCGGCGTCAACACAGGCTCAGCCGGCACGCTACCGGCGCCTGCGGCATCCACGTCCAGTTTTGGCATCAGATCCTGCGCAATACTCTGCCCGTGCTGCTGTAAGCCGGAGTAGCTGGTAACGCGCCAGTCGTCGGCAATGGTACGTACCACCTGACGGGCATGGAGATCTGACTCGTGCGGATCCGGCATGTGCCAGCGGCTGTTATCGGGCAGAGATGGAATATGCAGGGCCACATGCTCAGTGCAAAGCGATTCGATGCACTGGCGCAGGCCCGCCGCGTCTTTGGGCTCACCCTGTTGAATAAGCCGCCCCAGCGCGCTCAGATGAAAATCGCTCTCCCCGGTCTTTTCGCCACGGCGACGGAACAGCGGCGCAACGCCCAGGCTGCAGTGCCATATCGAACGGGTCAGCGCCACGTAAAGCAGGCGCAGGTCTTCCGCCAGACGCTCGGCTTCGGCCAGCTCAACGCTGGACTCCGCGTTGCTGAGATCGAGCACCGCCTCGAACGACTCGCGATCGTGGTAAAAAGCCTGATCCTGCACGCGGTAATTGGCGATAAACGGCAGCCAGACCAGCGGATATTCCAGGCCTTTCGACTTGTGAATGGTGACGATCTGCACCAGATGTTTATCACTCTCGAGGCGCATCTGCTGGCTGGATGAATTGCTGTTCGGATCGGCAATCTGCTGCGCCAGCCAGCGCACCAGGGCGTGCTCGCTCTCCAGCTGCGTACCCGCTTCCTGCAAGAGTTCGCTGATGTGCAAAATATCGGTCAAACGGCGCTCGCCGCCTGCGGTAGCCAGCATATTCTCCGCAATGTGGCGCTGTGCCATGAGCTCGCGCACCATCGCCATGACTCCACGTTTCTGCCATTTTTCGCGGTAGCGAACAAACTCTTCTACCACAGCATCCCACGCGGCTTCGTCATTGTTGAGCGCATCTATATCCCGCGCGTTCAGTCCGAGCATCGCGCTGGCTAATGCGCTACGCAATGTACTTTCCCTCTCCGGGGCCAGCACGGCCTGGAGCAGCCATAACATCTCTTGCGCCTCAAGCGTTTCAAAGACGCTGTCGCGGTTCGAGAGATAGACGGAGGGGATATTCAGTAACGTCAGGGCGTCTCGGATTAATGCGGCCTCCTGACGGCTGCGCACCAGCACCGTAATATCCGATGCCTTTACCGGAGTGGGGTTATCCCCCTTAAACAGCAGCGCCTCGCCCCGCGCCCCCGCACTGAGCCAGTCACGGATTTGCGCAGCACAGTGTTGGGCCATGGCATTTTGATAGTCGGCAACGCCGCAGCCTTCCCCATCCAGCAGCCAGAAGTTCATTGCAGGCTGCGTCACGCCGTTAAACTCGAAGCGCAGCGAGGCATTTTTCGGGGCAAATTTTACCGGCTGAAACGGGATCTCCCGGAACATAAACGCCGTATCCATGCGGCTAAAGAGCGCGTTGACGCTCTCCACCATGCCTGGAGAGGATCGCCAGTTAGTATCGAGCGTGTAGTGCGCGTCAACCTCGCTGCGGGCTTTCATATAGGTGAAAATATCCGCCCCGCGGAAGGCGTAGATGGCCTGTTTCGGATCGCCGATTAACAACAGCGCGGTACCGGGCTGCTGGCGCCAGATACGGCGGAAAATGCGGTACTGCTGAGGGTCGGTGTCCTGAAATTCGTCTATCATCGCAACCGGGAAGCGGGTGCGAATCGCGGCGGCAAGCGCTTCGCCATTTTCACTGCACAGCGCCGCATCAAGGCGGCTCAGCATATCGTCGAAACCCAGTTCACCCCGGCGGCGTTTCTCGCGCGCCACGGCTTCGCGAATTTCGGTCATGGCGCGAGCGATCATCAGATCGTTGAGCGTAAGGTTATCCGCCAGCAGGGTTTCTATTGCCACAAACAGGGGATGCTCAGGCACAATGCCGTCGGCTTTGGTCCGCTCAGCCAGGAAACGCTGGGAGAATTTCTCCAGCGCGTCCGGGAGCTGATAGCCCCGCGTCTCTTCCTGCGCCCAGGCGCTGATCTTGTCGATCCATTTCCCCTGATTGCCGCGGTTGAACTTGCGACGATCGATGCCGGAATTTTCGATGATGGCGTCAATCTCACCGACTGACTCCATCCATTTTTGCTTGATATCCGCAATTTTCGCGATAATTTTTTCATGCCGCGAGGCCAGGGTTTCATCTGCCGGCGGCGGGGATTTGATTACCGGCGCTTCGCCCTGCAGATAACGATCGATCGCGCGCAGCAGCGCTTCCGGGCCTTTCCAGAGCGCGTGTACCGCTTCGGCAATATCACGCTGTAAGGGATAGCAGTGGCGACGCCAGAAATCCGCGCAGGCCTGATAGCGAAGCACGGATTCATCTTCAATGAGCTGCTGTTCGAACAGCATTCCGGACTCGAACGCATTCAGGCTCAGCATACGCTGGCAAAAACCGTGAATGGTAAAGACGGACGCTTCGTCCATCTGCCGTTCAGCGAGCAGCAGCCACTGGGCTGCCTGCTGCTTATCGGCAATCTCTTCCAGAAGGCTGGCGTAGAGGGGGTTATCCGTGCTCTGACGCAGGCAGGCAATGCGAAGCTCGTGGATATTGGTTCGAATACGGCCCCGCAGCTCCGCGGTAGCGGCCTCGGTGAAGGTGACTACCAACAGCTCTTCCACGCTCAAAGGGCGTGGAAAAGCTGCGTTGCCGCCAAGCCCTAACAGCAGGCGCAGATAGAGGGCGGCAATGGTGAAGGTTTTTCCCGTTCCCGCTGAGGCTTCAATCAATCGTTCACCCTGCAGAGGTAAACGTAAGGGATCAAGGGACTCAGCGGTATCGGTCATTCTTTCTTACTCCAGGGCATAGATTGCTGCAGCGCGCTGACGCTCTTCCAGACTTTCCAGCCTTTCGGGTTCACGTACTCCGTTTTCCCATTCTGGCTACCGGAAACCTGAGACAGGATGGTGATTCCCTGCGGCTTAATGACCGCCAGATGGAAGAAGTCGGCAACCTTCTGCGGCGTCAGCTGTTTTATCTCGGCCACTACTTTATCACGCGAATCAAATTTCAGATTACCGCGATCGAAATCTTTGCTCAGCTGAGAGGCTTCTTCACCCAGCGTCTGCGGCGGCTGCATCACCTGCGCGATGACGGCCTGCTGGATCTGAGCAAACTCTTCCGGCTTCATGGCACGCAGTTTTGCTTCCACCTGCGGGAAGAAGGCCTGATAACGCTTCCAGAGATACGCCGGTTGTTTGTCGCTGCTTTGCAGCAGGAAGCCCAGCCCCCACTGACGCCCGACGTTCATGGAGAAGGCAAACACCGCGTAGCCAAGCTGCTCCTCGGTGCGTAACTGGTTATAGAACCACGGCTGAATAATCTGCCCCAGCACGGCACTCTGCGCCGAGCTGGCGAATTCATCATAGCCCGTTGGCACAAATACCGCGGCCAGCGCGGAGTCGGTGCTGTTACCCGCCTTTTCAAAAATCACATTTTGCTTTTTCTCAACCAGCACGTCCTGGTTGCGGCACCACTCGTCGCCTTTAGAGCCGAGCTGAGTGCGAACATTCTGCGCCAGAGTTTTGGCCTGCTCCTCACTCATGTTGCCGACAATCAGGAACTCCGGACGCGTGTTGGTTTTCAGCGCGTCACGGTACGCCAGCACGTCTTTTAAGGAGATGGAAGGCAGCAGCGCGCGGCGCTCCTCTCGCTGGAAATAAGGAACCTGCGACAGCATTTGCGCCGGCATAAGCGCAAGATCGTAGGCCTTGCCCTTCTCGGCAGAATCCATCATCTGGGCATACCAGGATTTAGCCTGCTCAAGCTGCTCTTCCGTCGGCGTGTAGCTGAAGTAGCCCTCCAGCAAGGCCTGGAACAGCTGAGGCAAGCGCTGGGTATAGCCGTTTGCATTAAGCATCAAACCGTTATTGGCGTTGGTGGAGAAGCTGATCCCGCCCACGGCGGCCTGGTTGCTGAGCTGATCGAGAGCGATACCGGCGAGATAGTCATTGAGTGCGAACATCACCTGATTTTTGGCGCTGTTCATTGCTTTCGGGTTACGCAGCACCACGCTGACATCGGCTTTTGGCTCACTGGCAAAATAGCGGCTTGGGGTATACACAACGCGCAGCGTTGGCTCATCAATGATGAGTTCTGGATGCGGATAATCTTTCGTCGTTTTGATCAGCGAGAAATCATCCGGAATATAGGGGTTCAGCTCCGGCAGCTTCAACGCAATCTCCCCGGCCTTCTTCTGCCAGTCGGCGAAGGTCTGAGCGCTGACTTTATCCACCTGATAAGGGGCATCGACAAAGTACGCCGTCTTGTTATGCGGTTCGTTCGGGCTGATGTACCAGATGCGGGCATTCTCCGGCGTCATCATCGCCAGGCGGGCTTTTACCGCCCCGGCATCATACTGGTCGGCAATATTTACCGCGTCAAGGGTATGTTCCACCGGCACGCGGATCATGGTATCCGCCAGCCACTCCACATAGTCCATGTCGCGGGTTATGGATGGGTAGCGGAAGTCGAGATCCAGCACGTGCGCGAGTTCATCAAAATAGCGCTTATCGACGCCTCTCTCGCGCAGCAAAGCGAGGTAGCTAAAGATAGCCGCCACGACTTCATCGCGGTTGGCCAGCCCTTTGTCGGTCAGGGTGGCGGAGATCGCCAGTACGCCGCTATTACCGTTCACTACCGGATCGGAATCGGCGCGAATACCTTCCGCCAGCCCCTGCTTTTGCAGCCAGTCAGACAGCGTACCCGGGCTACGGTTACCTATCAGGTAGGTCACCAGCTCATCGGTTTTACTGCGAAACTGCGCCGTGTTGTTATCAATGCGGAATTCGACGCGCAGCACTTTGCGCGGCATGGCAGGAACGTAGTGGATCACGATACCTTTTTGCGCGTCCGTGACCACCGGAACGGTTATTTGCGGCAGGTCGATATTTTTATTCGGCACCCGGCCAAACGTTTTGGCCGCCATGTCTGCCAGCTCAGGCAAAGGTTTATTGCTGTAGATGACCGCTTTCATCAAGTTAGCGGAGTAGTATTTATCGCGAAACGCGTGCAGGGCATCCAGCACCGGGCTATTCGGTTTGTCGCTCAAGGTTTCGAGGTTACCGCCGGAGAAGCGCGAACCCGGGTGCGCCGGGTTGATGGTCTCGGCGCTGACCTGCGCCATGCGCATACCGTCTCGCGTGCGGGCCATGGTCAGCTCGGCATTCACCGCATTGCGTTCACGATCGGCGTATTTTTTATCCAGCAACGGCGCGGCGATGGAATCAGCCAGACGGTCGACTGCCCCTTCCAGCGCATCATTTTCGACTTCGAGATAAAAGGCCGTGCGGTACGGTGCCGTACTGGCATTGTGGCTACCGCCATGCATCTTGAGAAATTCGGACAGGCTATCTGGCTGTGGGTATTTTTTTGACCCCATCAGCGTCATATGTTCCAGATAGTGTGCAAGTCCAGGATGAGCGTCAGGATCTTCCAGCGACCCAACCGGCACCACTAATGCCGACAGGGATTTCACCGCCTGCGGGTCGGAAACCAGCAGCACGGTCATGCCGTTATCAAGACGAATAGCCTGATATTGACGGGTATCTTTTTCGCTCTTACGGATAGTTTCCTGAACGGGTTGCCAACCGGAGTCTGCGTGAGTGACGGGCGCCCAAAGGGCAATAAACAAAACAAACGCTTTAAACAAGGTGCTGCCTGGCATTACGACCTCTTTATCACGGCTACATCATTAACAAACTGCGTGCTGGACACGCCAACATCTCTTTCTTTGGGTACATCAGTCCGTGATAAGAAGTGCATCATAAATGAACACCCTTAGCTGCGCAATTTTTATACAGCGCTCAGGACTGATTAAATTTAAACAACGGCAGCAGGTAGCGCTGCGCCTCTTCCGTAATAGCCTCAAAGTACTCTGGCTCAAGCGTTCGCCATAAGCGCTGATACCAGACATCTTCACCTTCGCCACGCACCATCATGTTACCTTCGTAGGCCTGCATAAACTTACTGCGGGCTTTCTGCAGCGAAGCCTCATCCGTTAACATCGCATCATTCTGCGCGTCATAACAGGCTTTTATCCAGGCGCCGCCACTTTCCGGCAGTAGCAAGAGGGGTTTGTTCATTCCCTGGCGGTAGCCATCAATGTACAAAGACAGATACCGTAACGCCTGATCAGACTCCATTGGCGGGAAGCGCCATTCGCCCTCTTTGCGCACGAAAATGCGGCTTTCGCCTTTATGCCCACCCGCACTGTAGACAAGATGTTCCAGCCAGAGTTGCAAACCCTGTGAGACGCTAAGCATTGAAGGCCGCCAGCGAAGCAGCCCATCCTGCTGAACCTGGGTTAACCAGCCTGTGAGCTGTACCCCGTTGCAGTTGAGATCGATTTCAATACTATTCCCTGGCTGTCGGCACGCTCTTACGCGCTCTGCCAGGGCGGTCATCTCCTGACACTGCGCCTCCCAGACGATCTCCCCGAACGCCCCATAAGGCAACTGTCCCGCAGCGCGGTAGCGGCGGTATAGTTTTTCAGCATCTTCCTCTTCAACCAGCGCATTCAACAGCTGCAGGTTTAACTGGTAGCGCTCCAGACCTTCCAGCGTAAACGGCTCTGCATCAGGAATTTCACTCTCTTCAGAACGGAAATTGACCTGTAGTCGCTGCTGGAAGAAAGCGCGCACAGGATGCGCCCAAAACCGCTGAAGCTGCTCGAAGGTCAGGGTGTCGACAGGGCGAGGGTCGAGTTCCTGAATAAAATCGGTATGCGCATTCCCCTCTTTTTTCGCCGCTGGCAGCCACTCCTGCGCATAGCTCTGGCGCTCGCTGGCCGTATAGTTCACCGGGTCAAACGGCATGCGGCTGTGGAAACAGGTGATATGGTCTTTCACCCTCTTCTCGCTTTCATCGCAGTTGCGCTCTTCATCCCCCGGCAGGTAGTGGCTCTGACCGATATAATCCACCAGTTCCTGCACCAGAACGGAGGGGAAACGCTCGCTGTTGTCCTGAATCGAACGGCCGATATAGCTGATATAAAGCTTACTCTGGGCGGAAATAAGCGCCTCAAGGAAGAGATATCGGTCATCATCACGGCGGCTACGGTCGCCCCGTTTTGGATTTGCGCTCATTAAATCGAACCCCAACGGCGCGAGCGCGCGAGGATAAACGCCGTCGTTCATGCCAAGTAAACAGACCACTTTAAACGGGATTGAACGCATTGGCATCAGGGTGCAAATATTGATGGGGCCTGCCAGGAAACGCTGGCTGATTCGCTCCTGGTCAAGCCGCTGCGTCAACTCATCCCTCAACAGCGACAGCGGAATGGCCTCCTGATAGTGGGAATTGACGCCTTCGTCGATGATAGCCTGCCACTGCGTTTCAATGAGCGCCATCGCCGCTTCGGTGTCATTGTCCGGCAGGAAGAAATCATTAAGCAACGCTCTGCAAACCGGGAGCCATTCTTCAAGTGGACGCGGCTGCAGCAGCTCGTGTCGCCAGCGGTTAAGCTGCATCAAGAGCGATGCTAAATGCCCCACCAGTTCAGCAATTAACCCGCTGGACTCGTCGTAAGGCAGCACCTCATTCCACTCGCCCTGACTGCTCTCCATGGCGTAGCCCAGCAGCATACGCGTCAGGCCAAATCGCCAGGTGTGCTGCCCGGTTGGAGGAAGTTCGAACTCCTGAACGTTATCGTCATCGATCCCCCAGCGAACGCCAGACTCATTCACCCACTGGCGAAGGTAGCGAAGCCCCTCTTCATTGATGTTGAAGCGTGCAGACAGAACGGGAACATCCAGTAACGCCAGGACATCTTCGGAGATAAAGCGGCTATCCGGCAGTGAGAGTAAAGTGATAAACGCCTGCAATGCCGGATGCGACTGACGGGCACGACGGTCAGAAATAGCATAAGGAAGATATCGCTCGCCCGTCGCGCTGCCAAAGACGGCCTGAATAAAGGGACTGTAGCTATCGATATCCGCCACCATTACCACGATATCGCGTGGCGTCAGTTCGGGATCGTCCTGCAGCATCGCCAGCAGCTGGTCGTGAAGCACTTCGACCTCACGCTGAGGGCTATGGCAAACATGGATCGTGATGCTGCGATCGTCAGCGTCCAGCTTACGCTTGCTGTCGCTGCGTTCGAACTCGTTCGCCGTCACGCCCATGACGGCACGGTTTTCCAGATCCAGAATATCTAACTGAATATTATGCAGCAGGCTGTCCGGAGCGATCTCGACAAAGGCATCCACGTCACCTTCGCCTGAAGAAGTAATGTCTGAAAGCATGTGAATGTAGTCACGCCCCAGCTTCCCCCATGAGGCAAGCAGCGGATTGGGCAAGTTCTGGATACCATCTTCGTCAAAAAGCTGCCCGGCAGTCGAGCCGTCCTTAAACAGCGGGACGGACCGTTCTTCAAAAAGACGCTTTCGTTGGCGAGTTACCAGACGCGCAAGCCAGCGTTCATCGAGGATATCCCCCCAATACTGTCGGCAAGGGTTGGTGAACAAAATATGAATATCAATATGTTTACCCAGCGCATTCAACGCCTTTAGATAGACAGGGGGTAATGCGGATATTCCGCAGATAAAAACGCGTGACGGCAGTCTTGCTGGACGCTCTGTCGCATTTTCGAGTATTGAAATAAACCGATCGTACAGGTTGGCACGGTGCCACTTAGGCTGCCCAAGTTTCTCCGTATGTTCTACCAGTGCTTTCCACAGCGGTGCCTGCCATATTTGCGCCTCCGGCAGACCTTCAACCAGCTCGCCCGCTTCCCAACGAATTAACCAGTCAGAACGGTAAACAAGGTATTGGTCGTAGAGATCGGCAGTACGCGACGCCAGCTGGAACAGCTTGCGCTTGTCGGTATCGTCATTGAGGTAGTGGCGCAGCATGGCGAATTCATCATGCTGCAGCATTTCCGGCAGCAGCGCCATGAGCTTCCAGCTCATGGCCTGCTTGTTGAAGGCGCTCTGCTCCGGGATGTCCGGCAACACGCGCACAAACATCTCCCAGATAAAGCTCGCGGGCAGCGGGAAATCAATATTTGCGGCTATGCCAAATTTACGGGAAAGCGACATTTGCAGCCACTGTGCCATACCGGTGCTCTGCACCAGCACCATTTCAGGCTCAAAAGGATCGTCAAGCCGCTCGCGCTCAACGATAAACTCCATCAGCGCTTCCAGCACATCCAGACGATTTGAGTGGTAGACCCTTAACATAGACGCTCCCGACTACTGGCTAACCGGGCAATGCAGACGCGTTAGCTCACCGCGCCGCCCCAGAGGAGAAATAAGTGTAACCGTGATGCTGACACATCCTGCGTGCGTTGTCTGCCCCCGACTGGCCTGCCAGCCTGCAGGGAGAACATTTGTTGAGAGCTGAGACTGATTCCAGGCATGGTGCCAGAGCTGGCGATACTGGTTAAACAGGGTAAACCGCGCCGCCAGCGCCCGGTGATAACCCGACAAAGCCGTCACGACGATCACCAGCAGCATCATCGCCAGCAGGACTTCCACCATGCTAAACCCTTTTTCTTTGCTCACGGCAGCTGGCATAACGCGCTCTCCTTAAGGGGACAAAAATCACTCCAGCCGTGAGGCAAAAAGCGAACTTCCCCGTCGACAATCTCTGCTGCGCGCCAGAGCAGCAGGCCGCTGTCTCCGGCAATCAGTAACGCGCGCCCCTCACTCAGCTGGCGCAAACACACTCGCCACGCAGGTGTCTTTTTGCACTGAATCTGGGGCTCTGACGACCAGCTCTGAACCCGTCCCCACTCAAGCGCTGACTGTACCGTCGCCTGCTGCTGAAGCGAGCGGCTCTCGCCGCCAACGAGCGCGCTAAACGTTATGAGCTGCTGATTGAGACCCGTGAGGATCAGTGTCCCGAGCACCAGTAAAAGCAGAACCAGCGCCAGCGAAGATATGCCGCGTTGACGATTCAAAGGTTGTATCCCGTGACCGTATACAACGCCTGCCAGGGCTCCCCCTTCTCGCCTTTGCGAATCGCCGCCATTTCGATATTCACCTCAGGCGCAAAACCGGCATGCTCCACTGTTCTTACCACAAAATGCGCGATCGTAAGCCTGCTCGGGTCAGTAAGCTTTTCCCATCCTTTTCCTTCACATGAGGTCGCTCCACGCAGGGTTTCCAGCGCCCCCGACTCCAGACGAAAACCGGTGCTGTCATTTTCTGATGCGCTGTTATCCCAGCTGCCGTTACTGTTGGCGTCCGACCGCACAATGACGCAACTTCCAAGCCTCGCGGTCACCAGCGCCTGCCCCTGACAGTTTCCCGCGCAGTACCCCGCACGCTGAAGCTGTTTGCCCACGGAAAACAGATGATGCCAGACCTCTTCCTCTAGTTCTCTCTGGCCGGATTGCACTAAGACCGCTCGCTGCAAGCCGGGTAAAAATCGCGATGCGCTTATCAGCAAAAGGCTGCTAATCGCCGTAGCAATCAGAACTTCAGTCAGCGAGAAACCACGCTGCCTCATCGACATGAACCTCCCCCAGTGACCTTACACATCCTGATGCGTCCTCCATTTGAGACAATAATCAACCACTCTCCTGCACGGCTTTGAACGCGTATCCGCCCTGCCCACGCCGTATCCCTTAATCCATAGAACGCGAGCGACGGCGTTACCTCGCCGATCGCGACTTCAGGCCAGAGTGGTATCAGCACAAAGGGACTGCCCTTCTCACAGCCTTGGGCGGCAGAGCTCACCAGACAGTCCCGGCCTCCCACCCGCTGATGGGTAATTTGATGGTCGCGGTTGTAGCGGTTGGCATGATTGCGTAGAAAAAGCAGGTAATCTCGCACCTGACTGGCGGTTTGCCACAGCCGCTGCTGCCGCTGCCAGCTGTCCCATCCGTACAGCCCTGAGGCGCTAAGAATAACGACAAGCGATATGGCGACCAGCGTTTCGATAAGCGTAAAACCGTTCTCTTTTTTCATACCGGGAGTGTGGCGAAGCACCGTGAACATGACGAGCATCGAAATATCGTTTTACGAGGCGTTATCCGGAGAATTGGAAGAGTTGCAGCGCGTTGCACGCTTTCTGGATAGCGCTTCGGGAAACGGGATATAGGCGAAAAAAAACCGGCGCTAAACAGCACCGGTTGTGTCACGCTTTATCGCATCAGATAGCGACGGGCGCTTTGATGCCCGGATGTGGGTCGTAGCCCTCAATTTCGAAATCATCAAAGCGGTAATCGAAGATTGATGCCGGTTTGCGCTTGATAACCAGCTTCGGCAGCGCACGCGGTTCGCGCGTCAGCTGGAGATGCGTCTGTTCCATATGGTTGCTGTAAAGATGGGTATCCCCTCCGGTCCAGACAAAATCCCCCACTTCCAGATCGCACTGCTGCGCCATCATGTGGACCAACAGCGCATAGCTGGCAATGTTAAACGGCAGGCCGAGGAACACGTCACAGGAGCGCTGGTAGAGCTGGCAGGAGAGCTTCCCATCCGCCACATAGAACTGGAAGAACGCATGGCACGGTGCCAGCGCCATTTTATCCAGCTCGCCGACGTTCCAGGCGGAAACGATGATGCGGCGCGAGTCCGGATCGTTTTTCAGCTGGTTCATCACGGTGGTGATCTGGTCAATATGGCGGCCATCAGGCGTTGGCCATGCGCGCCACTGCTTGCCGTAAACCGGGCCCAGGTTGCCATTTTCATCTGCCCATTCGTCCCAGATTGAGACGTTATTTTCGTGCAGATACGCTATGTTGGTATCGCCTTGCAGGAACCAGAGCAGTTCATGAATGATCGAGCGCAGGTGGCAGCGCTTTGTCGTCACCAGAGGGAAGCCTTCTTGCAGGTTGAAGCGCATCTGGTGGCCAAAAATGGAGAGCGTACCGGTGCCGGTGCGGTCGTTTTTCGGCGTGCCCTCGTCGAGCACTTTTTTCATCAATTCAAGATACTGTTTCATGGTTCCTCAGGAAATTTGTTGCTGTGGACGACGACGATACGCCCAAATCATCATAATGGTACCCGCGACAATCATCGGTATGGAGAGGATCTGCCCCATGCTGATGTACTGTACCCATTCGCCGGTAAACTGTGCGTCTGGCTGACGGAAGAACTCGACGATAATACGGAATGCGCCGTAGCCAATAAGGAACAGGCCGGAGACAGCGCCCATCGGACGCGGTTTGCGGATAAACAGGTTGAGAATGATAAACAGCACAACGCCTTCCAGCGCCAGCTCGTACAGCTGAGACATATGGCGCGGCAGAACGCCGTAGGTATCGAAAATGGACTGCCACTCCGGATGTGATGGCAGCAGCGCGATATCTTCCGCGCGGGAGCCCGGGAACAGCATCGTATAAGGCACGCTCGGGTCGACGCGGCCCCACAGCTCACCGTTGATAAAGTTACCCAGACGACCGGCACCCAGACCAAACGGGATCAGCGGCGCGATAAAATCCGAAACCTGGAAGAAGTTGCGTTTGGTGCGTTTGGCAAAAATCACCATCACCAGGATCACCCCAATCAGGCCGCCGTGGAAGGACATGCCGCCGTCCCAGACGCGGAACAGGTAGAGGGGATCGTTCAGGAATACAGGGAAGTTATAGAACAGCACGTACCCAATACGGCCACCGAGGAACACGCCGAGGAAGCCCGCATAGAGCAGGTTTTCAACTTCGTTTTTCGTCCAGCCGCTGCCGGGACGACTGGCGCGACGGCCAGCGAGCCACATGGCAAAAATGAAGCCCACCAGGTACATCAGACCGTACCAGTGAAGCGAAACAGGTCCTACTGAGAAAATGACCGGATCAAATTCCGGAAAATGCAGATAACCACTGTTCATCTGTCACCACAAGATGTTGTTATTCCGCTGAAAGTGGACAGCGGTAGAAATGCGATTCTGCCGTAAGCAGAGGCTCCAAAGTTGCGAATCATAGCATAAGGCGGGCGCGGAGGATGCGCCCGAGATGTAAAAGATGTGTATAGGGTGTTATGCCCTCTGGTGCCCTCTCCCACCGGGAGAGGGAGAAAGACGATTAGCGGCCGCCGCGGATCAGGCCGCCCATACCGCGTCGTTCCATAAACGCCGCGACCTGGTGACGGACCTCAGCAGCCAGCTGCGCCTCAAGGCTGCGTTCTGCGAGTTCGCGAGCATCATTGATGTCGATATGTCGCAGCAGGTATTTCACGCGGGCGACAGCGCGACCGTTCATCGACAGATGGCGGTATCCCAGACCAATAAGGATCGCAACGCACATGGAATCCCCGGCCATTTCACCGCACAGGCGTAAATCAATGCCGTACTGCTCCGCTTCACGGGCAATCATCGCTAACGCGCGAATGATCGCCGGATGCAGGCTGTCGTAGATACTGGCGACGCGGGTATTGTTGCGGTCGACGGCCAGAATATATTGCGTCAGGTCGTTGGTGCCGACAGAGATAAAATCAACACGGCTTGCCAGCTGCGGCAGCATAAAGACCATGGACGGCACTTCTAGCATCACGCCGATCCGCGGTTTCGGGATCGCATAGCCGATCATCTCTTCCACTTCACGCCCGGCACGTTCGATCAGCCGCCGCGACTCGTCGATCTCATCAATGCTTGTGACCATCGGCAGCAGGATGCTGAGATTGCCCGTCGCCGCGTTGGCGCGCAGCATCGCGCGCACCTGGATCAGGAAGATCTCCGGCTGATCGAGCGTAATGCGGATCCCACGCCAGCCCAGGCACGGGTTTTCTTCGCTGATCGGCATGTAGGGGAGCTGTTTATCCGCCCCGACATCCAGGGTTCGCAGGGTGACAGGTTTGTCGTTAAACATCTGCAGCATCCCCTGATACTGCGCCACCTGCTCCTCTTCGGAGGGGAAACCGCTCTGCAGCATGAACGGGATTTCAGTACGGTATAGGCCAATGCCGTCGATGCGGCTGCCAAGCTTTTCTTCATGCTCAGGGCTTAAACCGGCGTTGAGCATGACTTTGATCCGCTCACCGCTCTTAAGCTGTGCGGGCAGGTTAACGTCATCTTCCGCCAGCTTGCTTAATTCATTCTCTTCGCTGATAAGACGCTGGTATTCCTGGAGCAGAACCGGCTCAGGATCGACCAGCAGCTCACCGCGATAGCCGTCGACCACCAGCGTACGGCGGTGCAGTACCGACGGCTGAATGTCCGCCCCCATAACGGTAGGGATACCCAGCGCGCGCACCATAATGGCGGCGTGTGAGTTGGCGGCACCATCGCGCACCACGACACCGGCCAGCCTGTCCTGCGGCAGTTCAGCCAGCGTGGTTGCCGACAGTTCATCGGCGACCAGAACAAACCGTTGAGGCCAGGCATTCGGCCCCTGAATGGTGTCATCAAGATGGAACAGCAGACGTTGTCCCAGGGCCCGGAGATCTCCAGCCCGCTCTTTCAGGTAACCGTCGGTCAATGCCGCAAATTGGTCGGCAAATTTCTCGATAACCTTCTTAACGGCCCACTCCGCGACCGAGCCTTTATCCACTTCAGCAAAAAGCTCACGACGCAGACGCGCATCGGAAAGCAGGTGCGAATAGAGGTCGAAAATGGCCGCCGTCTCTTTTTGCGCACCTGCGGCAAAACGTTTGCTGTAACGACGAAATTCATTCGCCGCCTCTTCCAGCGCGGCGGTAAGACGCTCGCGCTCAAGCGCTTCATCAAGCGTTGAGGCTTCGTAAACCTGCTCCATTAACGGCAGCGTGGCGTCCATCCAGCCTTCAGCAATCGCTACGCCTGGCGATGCCGGAAGGGCACGAATGCGCGTATGGCGATACTGGCCAAAGAGCGCGGCAAGCTGAGACTGAGAGAGGATCGCCGCCATCTGCGTGGCCAGCGTGACGAGGAAAGACTCCTCGCTTTCGTCATACTGACGTAGCTCACGCTGCTGGACGACCAGTACGCCGAGCAGCTGGCGACGCTGGATAATCGGTACGCCAAGGAAAGCGCGGAAGCGCTCTTCTTTTACGGAAGGGATGTATTTAAAGCTGGGGTGTTTTTGCGCGTCAGCAAGGTTGATGGGTTCAGCCAGCCGCCCAACCAGACCGACGATACCCTCATCAAATGCGAGCGTTACGGTGCGTCCCCGTGGCTTCTTCAAACCACGGGTCGCCATCAGGTAATAGCAGCGCCGATCGTGGTCGGCCAGATATACCGAACAGACCTCGGTCTCCATCGCAAGACAGATGTCGGTGACCAGAATATTCAGCGCCTCGTTCAGACGCGGAGCGCTGGCCACCTTCTCGACTATTTCTCGCAAGCGGGTGAGCATGATTTGCGTAGCTTAACCTCTTTTACGTCGCCAGGCAGGTGCGCTCTGCGGCTTAGGCGGGATCTCCTGAAGCTGCATGACCACACTTGCAAACTCTTTCATCACCCTACGGTAAACATCGCGTTTAAATGACACGACCTGACGAACAGGATACCAATAGCTCACCCAGCGCCAGCCATCGAACTCCGGCGTACTGCTGGTTTGCATATTGATGTCTGAATCGTTGCCCACCAACTGCAACAGAAACCACTTCTGTTTCTGGCCGATACAAACCGGCTTTGTGTCCCAACGCACCAAACGTTTCGGTAACTTGTAACGCAACCAGTTGCGGGTCGAAGCCAGGATGCGAACATCTTTCCGGCTCAAACCGACCTCTTCAAAAAGCTCCCGGTACATCGCTTGTTCTGGGGACTCTCCCGGATTGATCCCGCCTTGCGGGAACTGCCAGGAGTGCTGACCATATCGCCGGGCCCACATTACCTGGCCCTGACGATTACAAATTACTATTCCTACGTTCGGGCGGTAGCCATCGTCATCAATCACCGGACTACCCCAAACTAAACCTTATATATGAATGATTGTTTCACACTACAGGGAGGCGGTAAACCACTCTCTTACAGGGCTGCAACCTAATAACATTTGAATAACTCACAAATAAGTGCTGAGTTATAAACAGATGAGAGCCATTAAAAGGAATTTTATTCACCTTTTCTGTGGATATAGTTGTGAAGAAGTGTCTAATTACCGATGAACAACCTCAAACAATGCCGTCCCCCCTTTTTTAGCTTAATTCAATAATGCAATTATTTTCATATAGTTAAATGTATTTTCATGAACACAAAACAGAATAGCGTGACGATCGTCACATCAGGGATCATCGTGCTGATGAAAGATCGAACAGCGTCGGTTTTATCCACAGATTGTGCCAATAAGTTAGTCACAATTTGTTTGAAATTTCGATTTTCCTCGCACGTCAAGGCTGTAAATTGAAACAGTAGTCAGGGTTATGCCCAGTTATCCCATTTTTCTGTGGATAACATGGTGTAAGATCCTGTTCATTGTCAGTGACCAGATTTGAACAACCCGTTTTCCGACTCTGGTGAAACGATTTCAAACCAGTAAAAAAACATATAAATCATGTACATGGAATATTCGTACAGAAATAGTTAAACTCTATCCACAGGGGACAATTTCTTCGTTTATTTTTTAATCAAAAGGTTACCATCATGCATCCGCTTACACCCTTGCTCTCACCGCCGTCCAGCGAGGGCCAGTTGCTACAGCAGGCACAGCGTCTTGCAGGCTTTTCGCTTGGCGAGCTGGCGGCAATGGCAGGGCTTCAGATCCCGAAGGATCTTAAGCGGGATAAAGGCTGGATCGGCATGCTGCTTGAACTATGGCTGGGTGCCAGCGCAGGGAGCAAACCCGAGCAGGATTTTGCTGCACTTGGCGTGGAGTTAAAAACTATCCCTGTAGACAGCCAGGGCAAGCCGCTTGAGACCACTTTTGTCTGCGTTGCGCCATTAACCGGCAATACCGGCGTGACGTGGGAAACCAGTCACGTTCGCCACAAGCTGAAGCGCGTATTATGGGTACCGGTTGAAGGTGAGCGTCAGATCCCCCTGGCTGACCGTCGCGTTGGCGCACCGCTGCTCTGGAGCCCGGACGAGGATGAAGAGCATCAACTGCGCCTGGACTGGGAAGAGCTGATGGACATGATTGTGCTTGGGCAGGTAGAGCGCATCACCGCCCGACACGGAGAAGTGTTACAGCTGCGTCCGAAAGCGGCCAACAGTAAAGCACTTACCGAGGCAATCGGCGCGCAGGGTGAACCGATACTGACGTTGCCGCGCGGTTTTTATCTCAAAAAGAATTTCACCGGCGCACTCCTGGCACGTCATTTCCTGTTAAAAACATAGTTTTTTACTTATTTTGCGAGCTCTCAAACATAATCGACTGCTTTTTAAGATTTTACCGCTTCCTCAAGTCGCCTTATCGGGTTAATACTAGATTATGATTTGATACAAGCCAGATGAGGACGATAACGATGAAAAAATGGGCAGTATTAGTGTCAGCAGTCGGTTTAGCGTTTGCCGTATCGGGCTGTAGCAGCGATTACGTCATGGCGACAAAAGATGGTCGAATGATCCTGACCGATGGCAAACCCGAAGTCGACGATGATACCGGTCTGGTCAGCTACCGCGACCAGGAAGGCAATAAAATGCAGATCAATCGCGACGAAGTATCGCAAATTATCGAGCGATAATCAGAGAGAGGTCAGTCGCTTGCTGGCCTTTTTGATTTTTTTCTTCCCCTTTTGCTTCCCCTCTGCCATGTTTATATTCTTTTGTCGGGCACGCCCTGACGCGGTCTATAAGTCTACTGAGGAAGCCGGCTATGCATTATCACCGTATCCCCCACAGCGCTCTGGAAATAAGCCAACTGGGGTTGGGCACGATGACATTTGGTGAACAAAACAGCGAAGCCGATGCCCATGCACAACTCGATTACGCCGTCAGCCAGGGCATTAACCTTATTGATGTTGCAGAGATGTACCCAGTTCCGCCACGCCCTGAAACGCAGGGACTTACCGAAACTTACGTCGGTAACTGGCTGGCAAAGCGCGGCAACCGTGAAAAGCTGGTGATTGCCTCAAAAGTCAGTGGCCCCGCGCGCAATAACGATACCGGGATCCGCCCGAACCAGATCCTCGATCGCAAGAATATCCGCGCCGCTCTGGATGCCAGCCTGAAGCGCCTGCAAACCGACTATCTCGACCTCTACCAGGTGCACTGGCCGCAGCGACCAACCAACTGCTTTGGCAAGCTCGGATACAGCTGGAATGAGAGCGCCCCCGCCGTGACGCTGCTGGAAACGCTGGAAGCGCTGACCGAGTGCCAGCGCGCGGGAAAAATCCGCTACATTGGCGTATCTAACGAAACGGCCTTTGGGGTCATGCGCTATCTGCACCTGGCGGATAAGCACGATCTTCCGCGTATTGTGACTATCCAGAACCCGTACAGCTTGCTTAACCGCAGCTATGAGGTGGGTCTGGCCGAAGTGACGCAGTATGAAGAAGTGGAACTGCTCGCCTATTCCTGTCTCGGCTTCGGCACGCTGACGGGGAAATACCTGAACGGCGCGAAGCCGGCGGGGGCGCGAAACACCCTCTTTAGCCGCTTCACCCGCTACAGCGGTGAGCAGACGCAGAAAGCCGTTGCTGCCTATGTAGATATCGCAAAGCGTCACGGTCTTGACCCTGCTCAGATGGCGCTGGCCTTCGTGCGTCGTCAGCCGTTTGTTGCCAGCACCCTGCTGGGCGCGACCACGATGGAACAGCTGAAAACCAATATTGAGAGTTTCCACCTGAACCTGAGTGAAGACGTGTTAGCAGAGATTGAAGCGGTGCATCAGGTTTATACTTATCCTGCACCATAGCCTGACGCTTTTGCCCGGTGGCGCTACGCTTACCGGGCCTACAGGTGCTCAAACGCAGGCCCGGTAAGGCGAAGCCACCACCCGGCTAGATATCAACGGCGACGCTGCCAAATCCACAAGCCCGCGATCGCAATCGCAAACAGCCCACCAAACCCGACGCCGATCCCCACCACCGGCACACCCACTTTTACCGCCAGCGAGTAAAGCCCCAGCATTAACAGCATTGCCAGGTTTTCACCCAGGTTTTGTACCGCAATGGCATTGCCTGCCCCGACGGTCTGCTTACCCCGTTCCTGCAGCAACGCGTTCAGCGGCACCACGAAGAAGCCCCCCAGAATACCAATCAGGATGAGGAGGACATACGCGGGCAATAACGCATGCTGCAGCGAGAAGATAAGCACCACGACGCCAATCAGGATCCCTGCGGGCATGCAGCGTGCGACCGTCTCGAGCGTCACCAGCTTCGCCGCCGCACCCGCCCCAACCACAATGCCGATGGCCACCATCGCATTAAGATAGGTCGGCGTCGCATTGTCCGTTATGCCCAGCGCCACCGGCACCCACAGGACCAGCAGGAAGCGCAGCGTGACGCCCGCCCCCCAGAACATACTGGTCCCCATCAGGGAGAAACGCGTTTCCCCGTTACGCCACAGCACGCGGCACGCGTTGAAGAAACTGCCGGTCATCGGTTTGAAGCGCCAGGATTGCCCCGGGCGAGCCACTGGCAGCTTCGGAATAAAGAGGTTTGCCACAACTGCCCCGCCATACACCACCGCGCAGATGCCCAGTGCCGCCAGGACATGCCAGTCGGCCAGTACACCGCCCGCGACGGATCCGAGCAGAATAGCGGCAATGGTTGACGACTCCATCAGGCCGTTGGCTTTCACCAGCTTATCGCCCGTGGTCAGCTCTCCGAGGATGCCATATTTCGCAGGGGAGTAGGCGGCAGCGCCAATGCCCACCAGCGTGTAGCCAATAAACGGATTGAAGCCAAAGCAAATGCTGGCGGCACCCAGCAGCTTGAGACCGTTGGCAAACATCATCACCCGGCCTTTCGGGAAGCTGTCCGCTACCTGCCCGACGAACGGAGCAAAGATAATGTAAGCGCCCACAAACACCATCTGCAGGATCGGCTGACTCCAGTCGGGGTAAAACTCGGCTTTCAGCAGCGCCAGCGTGGCGAACAACAGCGCATTATCACCGAACGCAGAGAGGAACTGCGCGGCAATGACCGCCATCATGCCTTTTGAACGCAGTGAGGTGTTAGTGTGTACTGACTCACGCATTTTGCTGTTCCGCCTCTTCAACCATGCCTTTCAGGGTCACGAAATCGGGCTTCCCGCTACCCAGCACCGGGAGCTGCTTCAGGTAGCGAATGTCGCGCGGCACGGCCAGTTCAGGGATACCGTGTTCACGCGCATAGCTTAGTAACCTGTCGCGCTTAAGTTCAGCGTCGGTCGTAAACAGCACCAGCGCCTCGCCTTTGCTGGCATCACTCTTCACCACCGTCGCATGCATCTTATCCGCAGACACGGCCGTTGCCAGCTGTTCGACCATTTCCAGTGAGACCATTTCACCGGCGATTTTGGCAAAGCGTTTCGCGCGTCCCCGAATCTGTACAAAGCCCTGTTCATCAAAACGGACGATATCCCCGGTGTCGTACCAGCCGGTTTCAACCTCGCCGATGACGTTTTCCGCCGTCGGCGCTTCCAGCACGCCCGGGTTTTCCACGCGCAGATAACCGTTCATCACGTTTGGCCCTTTCAGCTGCAGACGGCCACCGTCCTCAATGCCCGGTACCGCCAGCAGACGCGCATCCATTCCCGGCAGGATTCGGCCAACCGTACCCGGTTTCGCCGCCATCGGCACGTTAATCGAGACCACGGGCGCACACTCGGTAACGCCATAGCCTTCAAGAATGCGCAGGCCAAACTTGTCCTGCCAGATCTGGCGCGTGCTCTCCTGCAGTTTTTCCGCACCGGCCACCACATACCGCACGCGATAGAAGTCATACGGATTGGCGAAACGCGCATAGTTGCCCAGGAAGGTTGAGGTTCCGAACAGGACGGTGCAGTTACGGTCATAGACCAGCTCCGGCACAATGCGGTAATGCAGCGGGCTCGGGTAGAGGAACACTTCTGCGCCGGTCAGGAGCGGCGTGAACAGCCCCACCGTCAGGCCAAAAGAGTGGAAAAGCGGCAGCGCCGACATAAAGCGGTCGTTTGCGGTAAAGTCGGCAATGCTTTTGATCTGCTCAACGTTCGCCAGAATGCTCTTGTGGCTGTGGACGACGCCTTTAGGGTTGCCCTCCGATCCCGACGTGAAGAGGATAATCGCGTCATCTTCCGGCTGCTGTTTGACCTGCGCCAGACGCGGCACCAGCAGATGCGCAAAAATCCACAGCTTGTCGCCGGTGGTCACGTCCGCTTTCAGATCCTCCAGGAAGACCCAGCGCACCTGGGTGAGCTGCTCGGGAAGGTGCCAGAGCTTGCCTTTGTCCAGGAACTGTCGGGAGGTAAAGACGGTATTAATCTGCGCTGCGGTGATGGCGCTGGTCAACCCCTTCACGCCCGCCGTGTAGTTCATCATTGCCGGGATACGGCCCCGGGAAACCGCACCGAAAATCACCGCCGCGCTGATGCCCGCATTAGGCAGCATCAGGCCAATTTTTTCGCCTTTTTTGCTGTACTTCTCCAGAATACGGCCCACAAACAGGGTTTTGGTCAGCAGTTTGCGATAGGTGTCGGGGGTAAAGTTGATGTCTTCGATACAGTTTTTCTTCGCGCCATAGCGGTACTGCGCGGATAGCAGAGATTCGTACAGCGTTTCGCGCGGGCGCACGGCCATGCGCGCTTCCATCATAATCTGATGCAGCATTTCCCCGGCGATTTTACGGCGATCGCGGGCACGCGGCGCTTCTGGCATCGGTAACGACGTTGGCGGCAGAATATGCAGGGTTATTTTAGGGAACAGACGCTGCTTCACCAGCCCCTTCAGGCGGCTGAAATGGGTTAGCTCCGCGCCTTCAATGCGCAGCGGTACCACGGTCGCTTTTGATTTCGCTGCAACAAACCCCGCGCCGTCGTAGATTTTCATCAGCGAACCGGTCACTGAAATACGCCCTTCAGGGAAAATAACCACCGGACGCCCTTGCTCAACCAGACGCACCAGATGCTTAATCATCATCGGCTTGGTCGGGTCGAGCGGCACAAAATCAATCAGCGGCGTGAGCCAGCGCATGTACCACTGCTGGCTGATAGAGGTATAGACCGCAAACACCGGGCGCACGGGTAAAAACAGCGCCAGCAGGATGCCATCTATAAAGGAAACATGATTTGGTGTGATAAGAACGCGTTCGCCGCGAAGCGCCTGGGCATCGCCAGTGACGTGGATGCGAAAAAGAATACGGAACAGTGTACGGAAGAACCCAAATAGCATCTCAACTCCCTTTGCCAGCCAGTGTGGAGGGTTGATAGTAAATGGTGGCAGATTACACGAGAAGTGATACGGGAGCGACAGCAAAAGTGGAGGCGAAAAAAAACCTGCGCATCCGCGCAGGTTGGTGCAAGAGATGAGTACGAAATCGTACTAAGAATTCTCACCAATCAATACCTCTGGGATCTCAACTGTATCAATCTCATTAACATCCTCGCCATCGGACAATCGCAACAGCCTGAGGCAAAGTGTAACCAAAGGTTCAGATTGACATTCTTCAGACATGACTGCGCGTGTAACGATTACACCACCAGGGTTGTCCTGCGTCACGTTTGTGGAGAGCGGAAATCCGCTCCCCTTGAATGCGCGCCGCTTTTCCGCAACACTATTTGGTGTGTAAACGCTTACCCCCAATAAGAAGGTAATGAATGGCGACAATAAAGGATGTGGCCCGTCTGGCAGGCGTGTCGGTGGCAACCGTCTCCCGCGTGATTAACGACTCCCCAAAAGCCAGTGACGCATCGCGCCAGGCGGTACAAAATGCCATGGAATCCCTGAACTATCATCCCAATGCCAATGCCCGCGCGCTCGCCCAGCAGTCCACCGAAACCATTGGGCTGGTGGTGGGTGATGTTTCCGATCCCTTTTTCGGCGCCATGGTTAAAGCGGTTGAACAGGTTTCTTATCAGACAGGTAATTTTTTGCTGATCGGCAATGGCTACCATAATGAACAAAAAGAACGCCAGGCCATTGAACAGCTGATCCGCCACCGCTGCGCGGCGCTGGTGGTTCACGCCAAAATGATCCCGGACGCCGAGCTGATTCACCTGATGAAGCAGATGCCCGGAATGGTGATCATCAACCGCATTATTCCCGGATTTGAAAAACGCTGCGTGGCCCTCGATGACCGCTACGGTGCCTGGCTTGCAACGCGGCACCTTATTCAGCAGGGCCATACCCGAATTGGCTATCTCTGTTCAAATCATCCGATTTCTGATGCAGAGGACCGCCTGCAGGGCTACTACGATGCCCTTCGTGAAAACGGGCTGCCGTGTAATGACCGCCTGGTGGCCTACGGTGAACCGGATGAGAGCGGCGGTGAACAGGCCATGACCGAGCTGCTGGGTCGCGGACGGAATTTCACGGCGGTTGCCAGCTATAACGACTCAATGGCCGCAGGGGCGATGGGGGTGTTGAATGACAACGGAATTGAGGTACCGGCAGAAATTTCGCTGATTGGCTTCGACGACGTGCTGGTCTCCCGCTACGTTCGCCCGCGTCTGACCACCGTGCGCTACCCAATCATCACCATGGCAACGCAGGCCGCCGAGCTGGCGCTAGCGCTGGCTGAACAGCGCCAGCCGCCGGAAATTACGCATCTGTTTAGCCCGACGCTGGTTCGCCGTCACTCCGTTGCGTCACCTGCGGAAGCGCAGAGCGAATAACGGTAGAGGTGAACCCGCGTGTTCGGGTATTCCAGACCATCACCGATGTACTGCCAGCCGTAACGTTCGTAGAAGTCGCGGCAGGCAGACCAGAGATGGAGCTCCTCATACCCGGACTGCGCTGCGTAAGCGATAACATGCTGCTGAAGTTGTCCCGCCAGCCCCTTACCTCGCGCCGCCTCATCAACGTACAGCGCCGCCAGCCACGGAAAGAGATCCTGTCGGGTGATCAAATCGCAGCGCCAGAGCCCTACCGTGCCAAGAAGCTGTTCGCCTTCAAGGGCAATAAACGTTAACGGTAGTGCCCCCGGGGTCTGGCTGTGCTCAACGATGCTGTGGAAAAATTCCCGAGAAAGCCCTTCGCCAAAGGCCTGCCAGAGCCAGTCGGTAACCTGCTCTGCGAAGTGTGGAGCCTTGTAAAGCGGGAGGATGACAGCCTTATTCATGTTTCACCTGCATTTTCTCATGTATTTACTGGCCTGATGCTCCAGCCCGGTTCGGTGATTATCTTACCAGAGTCAGGCTATTGAGTTTGACTTCAGGCTGGCCGGACGAATCGTTACCAAAAAGCGTGATCGTGGCAGAGTTTTTGCGCTTCCCGCATCGCTTATACGCCGCGAGGTCTGTGTTAAACTGCAAACCATTACGTGGAAGCAGGAATGTAGAATGGCAACAATGCTGGATGTCTCACTGCGCGCGGGCGTGTCGAAGGCTACCGTCTCGCGCGTGCTGAACGGCACAGGTCAGGTCAAAGAGAGTACGCGTCAGCAGGTCTTTGCTGCGATGGAAGAGCTGGGCTATCGTCCGAACTTTCTCGCGCGCTCGCTGGCTAACCAGACCAGCAACAGCATTGGTCTGGTCGTCTCGACCTTTGACGGCTTTTATTTTGGCCGCCTTCTCCAGCAGGCGTCGCGGCAAACTGAAACTCACGGAAAACAGCTGATCGTCACCGACGGTCACGACGCGCCAGAACAGGAAGAACAGGCGGTGCAGATGCTGGCCGATCGCCAGTGCGATGCCATCGTGCTTTACACGCGCTACATGAGCGAAAAAGCGATCGTCAAACTAATGAACACCGTGAAAACGCCGCTGGTGGTCATTAACCGTGAAGTGAGCCAGGCGCCGGATCGCTGCGTGTTCTTCGAACAGCAGGATGCCGCATTTAAGGCTGTGGATTATCTGATCGAACAGGGGCATCGGGAGATCGCCTGTATCACCGTCCCGATCCATACCCCAACCGGGAAAGCGAGGCTGATGGGCTATCGCAAGGCGCTGGAAAAGCACGGCATCCGTCTGGACGAGCGTCGGATAAAGTACGGCGATGCGGGAATGACCGGGGGATATGAGCTTTGCAAGGAATTGATTGCCGACGGAGTACCGTTTAGCGCCCTGTTTGCCTGTAACGACGATATGGCGCTGGGTGCGTCCAAAGCGTTGCACCAGGCGGGGCTTAAAATCCCGCAGGATATTTCACTGTTCGGCTTTGACGATGCCCCAAGCGCGAAATGGCTGGAGCCTGCGCTCTCATCGGTTTATCTGCCCATCGACAATATGATTGTCACGGCCATCGATCAGGCGATCCGGCTGGCAAAAAACCAGCCGGTCGATGCCATCCCGCCGTTTACCGGCACGCTGGTCTTACGCGATTCGGTCACCACCGGGCCCTACTTTACTCAGATGAGTTCTAAAGCCAGCAGTTCCTGAATGGTCTGGCGACGGCGGATCAGCCGCGCCTTGCCGTTATCAAACAGCACTTCCGGCAGCAGCGGGCGGCTATTGTAGTTAGAGGACATTGACGCCCCGTACGCGCCGGTGTCGTGCAGCACAAGGTAATCACCCGGCTTGACCTCTGGCAGCGCGCGGGTTTCTACTTTGCCGCCTTCCTGCTGGGTAAACACGTCACCCGATTCGCACAGCGGCCCCGCAACGACCGTCTCAACGCGCGGCGCCTGCGTTAAATCACGGCCGTCAGCAGCCAGGGCGGTAATGTGGTGATAGCTGCCGTACATGGACGGACGCATCAAATCGTTAAAGCCTGCGTCAATCAAGACGAAGTGGCGAGAGCCCATCTCTTTCACGCTGCGTACCTGCGAAACCAGCACGCCGGCTTCCGCCACCAGGAAACGACCCGGCTCAATTTCCAGCTTCACGGCATGACCCAGATGCGCGGCAATTTGGTCACGTGCGGCGCTCCATAGACCGTAATAATGATCGGTATCGATCGCCTCTTCACCTTCGCGATAAGGAATAGAGAGACCGCCGCCCGCAGAGATCGCCTCCAGATCCTGACCGAAGTCGACAACCTGGCGCACCATCGCGCCGCACACCTGCTCCAGGTGGCCGTAATCCACGCCAGAGCCAATATGCATATGAATACCCACCAGCTTCAGACCGTAGCGCTGTAATACCTCCAGCGCGGCAGGCATATCGGCATACCAGATCCCGTGCTTGCTATTTTCGCCGCCGGTATTGGTTTTTTGGCTGTGGCCGTGACCAAAGCCCGGGTTCACGCGCAGCCAGACGCGATGGCCGGGAGATACCTGACCCAGCTGCTCCAGCATATCCACAGAACCGGCATTCACCGGGATCTGCAGCTCGTGAACGCGCGCCAGCGTCGCGTCGTCGATCACATCGGCGGTAAAGACGATCGCGTCGCCGTCAGCTTTCGGATCGTATCCGGCCGCCAGCGCGCGTTCGATTTCGCCAAGCGAGACGGAGTCGACCTTCACGCCCTGCTCACGCATCAGGCGCAGAATATGAATATTGGAGCAGGCCTTCTGGGCAAAACGCACCACGTCAAACTGATGCAGGGCGGCGATCTTCTCGCGGACAATCTGCGCGTCGTAGACCCACACCGGACAGCCAAATTCGGCAGGCAGGCGCAGCAGGTTGTCGGCGTTCAAATCGGTATCAGTCTGGTTCAGCGGGCGTGGCATGGTCTTCTCCGGATAAAGGCGTTTTGATGATTACGCCACAGCGCAAAGAGAATAAAAAATATCGTTTTATCGCGAGTCTATGCAAAAATGATATGGACAGTTCTCTGCTTTCAGGTGCCCTATGCCCGCCGTCAATTTACGCCACATCGAGATTTTTCACGCCGTGATGACCACCGGCAATCTCACCGAAGCCGCACAGATGCTGCATACCTCGCAGCCGACGGTGAGCCGCGAGCTGGCCCGCTTCGAGAAAGTGCTGGGGCTAAAGCTGTTCGAACGCACCCGGGGCAGGCTTCACCCTACGGTGCAGGGACTACGCCTGTTCGAGGAAGTTCAGCGCTCCTGGTACGGGCTGGACAGAATCGTGAGTGCAGCCGAAAGCCTGCGCGAGTTTCGCCAGGGCGAGCTGTCGATCGTCTGCCTGCCCGTCTTCTCGCAATCTTTTTTACCGATGCTGCTGCAGCCCTTTCTGGCGCGATACCCGGAGGTCAGCCTCACCATCGTGCCTCAGGAATCTCCCCTGCTTGAAGAGTGGCTTTCGGCTCAGCGCCATGATTTAGGCCTAACCGAAAACCTCTCAACGCCAGCAGGCACGGCGCGCACGGAGTTACTTTCGTTAGATGAAGTATGCGTTCTGCCCGCCGGGCATCGGCTTGCCGGTAAGGCGGTGCTCACGCCTGAGGACTTCCACGGGGAAAACTACATTAGCCTGTCGCAGACCGACAGTTACAGACAGCTGTTGGATACCCTGTTTGCCGAGCATCAGGTCAAACGGCGAATGGTGGTGGAAACGCACAGCGCGGCTTCAATTTGCGCGATGGTGCGAGCGGGCATCGGCGTCGCGGTGGTGAATCCGCTTACGGCGCTGGATTATGCGGAAAGTGGAATTGTTGTGCGTCGGTTTAGCGTCTCAGTTCCTTTTACCGTTAGCCTAATCCGCCCATTGCATCGCCCGGCGTCGGCGCTGGTGGAGGCGTTTAGCGAACATCTGCAGGGAGGGCTAAGTATGTTGGCGGGCCAGCTAAATAAGATGTTGAATCAGACGCCCCGCTGAACAGCGGGCGTCTGAAAACTCAGTTAAAACGTTTCGCAATGGCCGCAACACGCTCGCCGAATTTAACCGCGGTTTGCAGATCGCCGCTGGCAATGGCGCCAGCATCAGCATCCGATGGAGACTGCACCAGCAAACCTACTGAACCGCCCAGATTATTAATGTCCTGACGGGTTGCCGCGAGAGTATTTGACGGCGGCAGCCCCAGGCTCACCCAGATCCCACCGTGCTGAGAGGCTAGCGTTTGCAGATATTGCAACGATACCTGCTTATCACCGTTCAGGCTGGCGCTGTTGCTGAATCCCGCGAACACTTTGTCCTGCCAGCTACGTACGAACCAGGCTTTAGAGGTCGCGTCAGCGAATTTCTTAAACTGCCACGGTACGCTTCCCATGTAGGTTGGCGCGCCAAAAATAATCGCTTTGGCATCGTTGAGTTTTTGCCAGTCGCTTTCCTGAATATCGCCATTACTGTCAATGGCGATAAGCTCAGCCTGCGCGCCCTCGGCGACAGTTTCAGCAACGCGTTTGGTATGGCCGTAGCCAGAATAATAGATAACTACAACGCTCATGATAGATCTCCTGATGCAATATTGCCTTGTGAGTCAAACGATTAAGACGACTTTAAAATTGCTCTGCGAGCCCGTTGCCATTTTCGGTTCCCTGGTATCAAATAGAAACCTTACGTCGTTTTATACACGCAAACATTCACGGGCGTAAGAAGGCACCTTTACCTCACCTGGTTACCTCGAGGGAACCACCATGACCCATACAGCAGTTCTGAAAAAGGAGATGCCTCCTTACAACGTGTTCGATGAGCGCTGCCCGACCCGAGGCGTGCTGACGCGTATCGCCGATAAGTGGGCACTGTTAATCCTTGCGCGTCTGGAGAAGGGACCGATGCGCTTTAGTCATCTTCAACGCGATATTCAGCGAATCACCAAAAAGGTGCTGACCCAGTCTTTACGCAAGCTGGAACGTGATGGGCTGGTGTCGCGAAAGATATTCGCCACGGTACCTGTAACAGTCGAGTACAGCCTGACACCGCTTGGCCAGACATTAACCGAAACGGTGACGGTGCTGGCGCACTGGGTGGAAAATAATATTGATGCCATTGTGGCGGCGCAATCCGCCTATGACGCCGCCAACACGTAAACCAGAACGGGTGCTCAGGACAGCATAAACGCCACGGCATCCGCAGCGTGGATGGCGGTGGTATCGAATACCGGAATCGGGCTTTGCGCTACGGGGACCAGCAAACCAATTTCCGTGCAGCCGAAAATCACCCCTTCGGCCCCCTGCTGCGCGAGTTTATCGATAACGCTGACGTAATACGCGCGGGAAGATTCGCTGAAGGTACCGAGGCAGAGCTCGTCAAAGATAATCTGATTGATGCGCGCCCGATCGTCTTCATCCGGGATCAGGCTCTCGATCCCAAATTCACTGTGCAAACGTCCGCGATAAAAATCCTGCTCCATGGTGTAGCGTGTACCCAAAAGCGCTACGCGGCGCATCCCGGATGCCGCAATCACACGCCCGGTCGCGTCCGCAATATGCAAAAACGGCAGCGAGCAGCGGTCCTCAATATGCGACGCCACTTTGTGCATGGTATTGGTACAAAGCACTATACCCTCGGCGCCAGCACGCTCCAGTCCAAGCGCCGCCTGGGCCAGGATCTCCCCGGCTTTATCCCACTCGCCGCTCGACTGGCAGGCTTCGATTTCATGAAAGTCAACGCTGTGCAGGAGCAGGCTTGCGGAATGCAGACCACCCAAACGCTGCTTCACCCCTTCGTTAATCAGGCGATAATAAGGGATTGTCGATTCCCAGCTCATTCCACCTAACAGGCCGATCGTTTTCATCATCCCTCCTTTTCGTTGATTTCTTCTTTTAACACATCCGGTGCCAATAAAAAAAGGCGCTGCATTCAGCGCCTTTTAAACAAACATTGGTTATCCCCTGCATACGTTGGGCCAGGTAAACGGGCAATACGATCACACGCCGATGTTTCGCAGTTTCTCTCCGGCCATCAGCTTGCGCTCGATGTGTTCCAGCGTCACGCCTTTGGTTTCCGGGATCAGCCAGAACGTGACGCCAATAAACGCCACGTTCAGCACCGTATAGAGCCAGAACGTTCCCGCTGCGCCAATCGCGTCCAGCAGCGTCAGGAACGTCGCGCCGATGATCATGTTCGATACCCAGTTGGTGGTCGTAGAACAGGTGATGCCAAAGTCGCGGCATTTGAGCGGCTGAATTTCGGAGCACAGGATCCAGACCACCGGCGCGGCGCTCATCGCGTAGCCTGCGATACACATCATGGTCATCCCGACAGAAAGCCAGGAAAGTCCGCTTGAGGCCGTACCGTTATCAAACTGCATCAGGCAGTAGCCCAGGATCAGCGTGCCGAGCGCCATCACGCTGAAGCCAATTTTCAGCGCAGGTTTACGGCCCGCCTTGTCCACGGTGAAAACGGCAATAAAGGTGGCGAACATGAAGGTCAGCCCGACCACCAGGGTCGCGATCATCTGCTGTTCCGTGGTGGTAAACCCGGCCATTTTGAAAATCCGCGGAGCGTAGTACATGATGATGTTCATGCCGGTGAACTGCTGCATCGCCTGCAGCAGCATGCCGAGGAATACCGCCCGGCGCACGTTGCGGTTGATTTTAAACAGCGCCCAGCCTCCCTGCTTCAGCTTCAGGCTTTCGCGGATCTCGTTCAGCTCTTCGCGGGCTTTTTCTGAGGTATCGCGCAGCATGCGCAGCACCTCTTCCGCCTCCACGTGGCGCCCTTTTTGCGCCAGCCAGCGCGGGCTGTTTGGCAGGAAAATCACCAGGACGATCAGCACCAGCGCCGGTAAGGCCAGCACGCCCAGCATCGCGCGCCAGTTGCCGCTGTAGCTGAAGTAGGTGTCAGACAGAAACGCCAGCACAATACCCAGCGTGACCATCAGCTGATACATGCTGATCATCTTGCCGCGCACGTTTTCGCTCGCCATTTCGGAGAGATAAAGCGGCGCGGTGTAGGACGCAATCCCCACCGCCACGCCCAGCAGCACGCGGGAAAGCAGCAGGATTTCAACGTTAGCGGCAAACGCCGAGCCAATGGAGCCGGCAACGAACAGAATTGCCCCGACCATCAGGCTGTATTTGCGCCCCAGACGAAACGACAGCCAGCCGTTGAACAGCGCGCCGATGGCCGCACCGAGCATCATGCTGCTCACCACCCACTCCTGCAGGCGACTGCTGAGGGTAAAGTGATCGCTAATAAACGGTAATGCGCCGGCAATAACGCCAATATCCAGTCCAAATAACAGGCCAGCCACGGCGGCGGCAATGGAGACAAACTGGTTCATGCGGCGAGTATCACGCAGCGCAGCGGGCATTAGGGTAGAGTCATTTATCGATGTCATATTTTTCCTGCCTCAACAGCAAAATTCGTTAAATGAAATTACGAGAAAGCGAGGAAAAGTGTCAGGTGGGAAAAGGTGAAGATATGGATCATTTAGCTGCGACATAGCGATCTGTGATGGACATTACAATTTCAACTAACGCTTAATAATCACGTTTTTTTACTAATGCATTAATTTTTCAGAATTAAAAGTGTGATGAATGTCGTTCATGATTTTTTAGTATGGATTTTTCGTGTTTATCCATATGGACTGTGACAATTTTTGAGCAAAAAAACCTCCGCCCGAAAGCAGAGGTCCAGACCCGATGCGGGTTATCGCGCCAGCCAGCCGCCATCAACCGCCACGGTGTAGCCGTTGATATAGTCCGATGCCGACGAGGCCAGAAACACTACCGGCCCCATCAGATCGCCCGGCAGACCCCAGCGCCCCGCCGGAATACGGTCAAGTATTTCCGCGCTGCGCTGCTCGTCTGCGCGCAGCTGCTGCGTGTTGTTGGTCGCCATGTAACCCGGCGCAATGGCATTCACATTGATATTGTGTTTCGCCCACTCGTTTGCCAGCAGGCGGGTCACGCCCATCACGGCGCTTTTGGACGCGGTGTAAGACGGCACGCGGATTCCCCCCTGGAACGAGAGCATAGAGGCAATATTCACGATCTTGCCGCCGTTCCCCTGCGCAATAAAATGCTTCGCCGCCGCCTGGGACATGAAAAATACGCTCTTGATGTTCAGGTCCATCACGTCGTCCCAGTCGCGTTCGCTGAAGTTGATCGCATCTTCACGGCGAATCAGCCCGGCGTTGTTGACCAGAATGTCGATATGGCCGAATTCCGCTACCGCGCGATCCAGCAGTTCAGGAATGGTATCGATTTTACGCAGGTCGGCGGTCAGGCTCAGGAAACGGCGTCCCAGAGCCGTCACGCGCTCGATGGTTTCTGTAGGCTCAACGATATTAATCCCGACGATATCGCAGCCCGCTTCCGCCAGGCCTAACGCCATCCCCTGACCCAGCCCGGTATCACATCCGGAAACCACCGCCACTTTCCCCTGCAGGGAGAATGCATCCAGAATCATGTTTATTCCTTACTCTTTCAGAGCCTGTCACTCACAGGCAGGTTTATGCTTCACTGCCCGCGACTAGCGCAGATCGCTGACCGCAACATGGTCCATATCATCAAAGACCTGGTTTTCGCCCACCATTCCCCAGATAAAGGTGTAGGCTTTTGTCCCAACGCCGGAGTGAATAGACCAGCTCGGTGAAATCACCGCCTGCTCGTTGTGCATCACGATATGGCGCGTTTCCTGCGGCTGCCCCATCATGTGGAACACGCAGGCGTCCTCATCCATGTTGAAGTAGAAGTAGACTTCCATGCGGCGCTCGTGGGTATGGCACGGCATGGTATTCCACAGGTTGCCCGGCGCAAGTTCGGTCAACCCCATGCTGAGCTGGCAGGTCTCCAGCACGTCCGGCACGAAGTATTTATTAATGGTGCGGCGGTTGCTGGTGAGGTTGTCGCCCAGCGTCACGGGTGCGACGTCTGCCGGGGTCACCTTTTTGGTTGGACAGGTGGCGTGGGCCGGCGCGCAGTTGTAGTAGAACTTCGCAGGCCTGCTGGCGTCGATGCTGGCAAAGACCACGTCTTTCGCCCCTTTACCCACGTACAGCGCCTCGCGATGGCCAATCTCATAGCACTGTCCGTCTACGGTGATGGTGCCCGGCCCGCCGATGTTAATCACCCCCAGCTCGCGACGTTCGAGGAAATAATTTACGCCCAGCTGTTTACCGACCTCGCCGCCAACGGAGACGGTTTTCGTGACGGGCATAATTCCGCCCACAATAATGCGGTCGATATGGCTGTAAACCATGGTGTACCTGTCGGCCTCGAATACCTGCTCGACTAAAAACGCATTGCGCAGCCCCTGAGTATCCAGCGTTTTGGCGTGCGCGCTGTGGATGCTTTCTCTGACGTCCACGGTAACCTCCAGATGTGGTCATGCCCGAAGGCGGAAATAAACGAAACAGCGTTCCGTTTTTCATAATGAGCACATACTATCGGCATAAAGTGGGCTTTTCAATAAAATTTAAAACAACGTTTCATTTTTATTTTTGTTTATAACGGAAATGGTGTTCGGATCACAATTAAGCCGCCAGGAGAAAAAGGGCGCGAAAAAAAACCTCCCGGAGGAGGTTTTTTAATAAGAAGAGTTTAGCGTTCGATGGCCAGCGCCACCCCTTGCCCGCCGCCTATACAAAGCGTGGCAATCCCTTTGCGGGCATTGCGCTTTTTCATTTCGTGGACCAGCGAAACCAGGATCCGGCAGCCGGACGCCCCGATAGGATGACCCAGCGCGATCGCCCCACCGTTAACGTTGACCCGCAGCGGATCCCACTCAAGCATTTTTCCGACGGAGATCGCCTGCGCGGCATAAGCTTCGTTCACTTCGATCAGATCCACATCCGAAAGCTGCCACCCCGCACGCTCCAGGCAGCGGCGGGTCGCGTAGACCGGTGCGATCCCCATTAACGCAGGATCAACCCCCACGCTCGCGAACGCCTTAATGCGGGCCAGGACGGGGAGATCGAGCTCAAGAGCTTTGCTTTCGCTCATCATCATAACGGCGGCAGCGCCGTCGTTAATGGAAGAGGCATTTCCCGCAGTCACTGAGCCCTGCATTTCAAACGCGGGGTTCAGCCTGGCCAGGCCTTCAGCACTGGCGTCAGTGCGCGGCTGTTCATCGGTATCTACGACGACATGCTCGCCGCTCTGACGCTGCGTGCTGACCGGGACAATTTCGTCGCGAAAACGACCGGAATCGATCGCCGCACGCGCTTTTTGCTGCGAGCTTAGCGCATAGGCATCCTGCACCTCACGGCTGATGCCGTACTCGCGCGCCAGATTTTCCGCCGTCACGCCCATATGATAATCGTTGAATGCGTCCCACAGGCCGTCATGCACCAGACTGTCGAGCAGCTGACTGTTGCCCAGCTGTGCGCCGGTCCGGCTGTCGGTCAACACGTGCGGCGCGCGGCTCATATTCTCCTGCCCGCCCGCGATGATCACGTCCGCCTCACCACACTGAATGGCCTGCGTCGCGAGATGCAGCGCTTTTAATCCTGAACCACAGACGTCGTTGATGGTGATGGCAGAGACGGTATTTGGCAGCCCACCCTTCAGCGCCGCCTGACGCGCAGGGTTTTGCCCGGCACCGGCCGTGAGGACCTGTCCCAGAATCACCTCGTCAACTTCATGTGCTGCGATCCCGCTACGTTCCACCAGCGCTTTCACCACCACGCTCCCCAGGTCAACCGCCGAGTGACGCGCGAGCGCTCCCTGAAAACAGCCGATAGCTGTACGCAACGCACCCACTATTACGACATCTTTCATCACGACCTCTGTGTTAAATGACATGACGATAGTAGAGGATTGTTACTGGCAATTATCTTAATTGTTTAAAAATAGTGAGTTTAATCACAAGGATCAGCGTGCATCCTGCAGATACTGCCGCAGCCAGCTTCCGGCAACACCGGGAGGGGATCGTTTATTCCACAGCAGATCGATGCCGATCGCCCGCGGCCAGCCGGGAACATTGAGCTGTACCAGGGATTTCGCGGCGGCAAACTCATCCACCAGCGCGCACGGCAAGACGCACCAGCCAAATCCCTGTACCGCCATACTCAAGAGTAACAGGTAATTCGGGGCTGACCAGACAGGCCCGCGCGCGATCTCCGCCTCGCGCTCAAGATAGGTGCTCAGCCGCAGCTCTCGCCAGCCGTGCAGCTCGTCACGCTGAACGTCATGTTGTCCGGCGAGCGGATGCGTGGTCGCGACATAGATCGCCATGCGGGTCTGCATCGGCAGCCGGATAGCGCCGATATCCGTAGGATAACCGTCTCGCGCCTCGGTGAGGCCAATCTGCGCGCGCTCCTTTTGCAGGAGATCGATCACGTCCTCCTCCTCGCCAATCAGACATTCGAATTCCGTATGGGGAAAGCGCGCGTCAAACTGTTTCATCATCTCTTCCAGCACGTCCGGGTTGAGGGTATCGGAAAGGACAAACGTCAGACGCGCCTCCGTTTGCGCTGATAGCGACACCGCCAGCTCATCCAGCCGCGTGCTGGCGGCGAGAATCGCCTGCACGTAGCCCAGCACCTGTTCCCCCTGGGCCGTCAACACCGGCTGGCGCGCAGAGCGGTCAAACAGCTCGAAGCCCAGATCGGCTTCAAGATTGGCAATGGACGTGCTGATCGTCGACTGGCTTTTACGCAGCCGGCGTGCGGCCGCAGAGAAAGAGCCAGCCGCAACGGTCTCAACAAACGCGGTAAGGGCTTCGGGTGAATAGCGCATAACCTATCTACTTTAGCGATGGATACTATCTTTAATATATCAGCTTTAGCGATGAAAATAGGCCACATCAACGCCCATACCGGCGAATTAACGAGGTCTATCGCTATGCAACATCAGGATGCACTCCAACGTAAACTGCCGGAGCGGATCTTTCATGCTGTCTGTTTTGAAGGGATTGCGACGGCGATCCTCGCCCCTACCGCGGCGTGGCTTATGCAGCGTTCCGTGGTGGAAATGGGCGGGTTGACCATTGTTCTGGCGACCACCGCCATGCTGTGGAACATTATTTATAACTTCGGCTTCGACCGCTTCTGGCCCGTTCAGCGGGTCAAACGTACGGCAAAAGTGCGTGCGCTGCATGCGCTTGGGTTTGAATGCGGGTTTATTGTGATTGGCGTGTCGATTGTCGCCGCCGTGCTGGGCGTTACCCTGCTGCAGGCATTCACACTGGAAATAGGTTTCTTCCTGTTCTTCCTGCCGTACACCATGTTCTATAACTGGGCGTACGATTGCCTTCGCGAGAAATTTCTTAAGCGTCGCCAGCAACGGCGCGCCCTGGCAGGCTAAACACCTTCTGGCCGGACGCCCGCTCCGGCCATTCACCTTCGAAGCAACTGCGCTCTCGGTGCATAACTATGGTAAATTGCACTCCATTCCGATGGTTTGATAGTTGAAACGTTGCTCTAATGTCGAAAATTTGGTCAAAAGATGAGACTCTCTGGAGTTTCGCTCTCTACGGCACGGCCGTGGGCGCAGGAACGCTGTTCCTGCCCATTCAGCTGGGCTCCGCAGGCGCAATTGTCCTGTTTATTACCGCCCTCGTGGCCTACCCCTTAACCTACTGGCCGCACAGAGCGCTGGCGCAATTTATTCTGTCGTCGAAAACGAAAGGCAACGAGGGGATCACCGGCGCCGTCTCGCACTATTACGGCAGGAAGATTGGCAACCTGATCACCACGCTCTATTTCATCGCCTTCTTTGTGGTGGTGCAGATTTATGCGGTGGCCATCACCAACTCGTTAACCGAGCAGCTGGCGAAACACCTGACGGTCGATACCGCCGTTCGCGTGCTGGTCAGCCTGGGCGTGGTGCTGGTCCTGAATCTGATCTTCCTGATGGGACGGCATATCACGATAAAAGTGATGGGCTTCCTGGTGTTTCCGCTGATTGCCTATTTCCTGTTTGTCTCGCTCTATCTGATCGGCAGCTGGCAGCCCTCGCTGCTGACCAGCCAGATGGCCGTCGATCGCCACACGCTGCACCAGGTCTGGATTTCGATTCCGGTGATGGTATTTGCGTTCAGCCATACCCCGATTATCTCCACGTTTGCCGTTGACCGTCGCGAGAAGTTTGCCGATGGCGCCATGGATAAATGTAAGAAGATCATGAAGGTGGCGTACCTGATTATCTGCCTGAGCGTGCTGTTCTTTGTCTTCAGCTGCCTGCTCTCTATTTCGCCGTCGTACATTGTGGCCGCCAAAGAGCAAGGGGTGACTATCCTGTCCGCGCTGTCGATGATGCCTTCTTCACCGGCGTGGCTGGGCATCTCCGGGATTGTCGTGGCGATAATTGCGATGTCGAAATCGTTCCTCGGCACCTATTTTGGGGTGATTGAAGGGGCGACGGAGATCGTGAAGTCGTCGCTCAGTCAGGTGGGGGTGAAAAAGAGCCGCGCCTTTAACCGCGCGATTTCCATTATGGGGGTGTCGTTAATCACCTTTGCCGTCTGCTGCATTAACCCGAACGCCATTTCGATGATTTACGCCATCAGCGGCCCGCTTATCGCCATGATCCTGTTTATCATGCCGACGCTGTCGACGTATCTAATCCCCTCTCTGAAACAGTACCGTTCCATTGGCAACCTGCTGACGCTGATCGTCGGGGTGCTGTGCGTGTCGGTGATGTTTGTCGGCTAACGCCCTGCATGCCCGGCGTTCTGCCGGGCATGCCCCTCAGTCTCGCCCAGCTGATTCCAGCGGAAAAGGCCTGTCCTGCACCACCGTTTTCATGACAAGCGTAGAGCGAAGGTGCTGCACGCCGGGCATGGCGGAGAGCTTCTCGTCATAGAGCTTCTGGAAAGCGGAAAGGTCGCGGGTCACGACGTGCATCAGATAATCGGGATCGCCAAACAGACGCTGCGCCAGCACGATCTGCGGGATCTCCTCCACCGCCTCTTCAAACGCGCTAACCGCCTTTCGGTCCCCCTCTTTCAGCGTCGCAAAGACGATTGCCAGGAAGTTAAACCCCATTTTGGCGGGATCCAGGCTGGCACGGTATCCCGTTATGGCCCCGCTTTGCTCCAGCGCCCGCACGCGACGATGGCAGGGCGAGAGGCTCAGATTGACCCGCTCAGCCAGCTCGGTAAGCGACAGGCGTCCATCAGACTGGAGCGCCGCAAGAATTTTTCGATCGATGCTGTCCATTTGGAAGATTTTCTCAATTTCACCGTGTTATGAGCATAACATTGAAAGCCTATTTCGCAGGGTTAACGATATTCTTTTTCGCAACGTTTAACCCACTGCGGGAGTTTTCAGAACGATGGAAATGAGTATTGTGGCCGGCTTTTGGGTGGTTTCGTTTCTGCTCATCATGACGCCAGGCGCCGACTGGGCCTACGCCATTAGCGCCGGGATTAACGGGCGACGCGTGGTACCGGCGGTGATGGGGCTGATGTCCGGACATCTGTTAGCCACTCTGATTGTGGTGGCTGGCGTGGGGGTCGTGATTGCTCAACATCCGCTGGCGTTGACCGGGCTGACCCTCGCGGGGGCCGCGTATCTTCTGTGGCTCGGTATCGGACTGTTGCGTCACCCTGCCGCCCCGGAAAAGGCGAGCTACCACGCGGGAAACTGGCGACAGTGGGCGGTGAAAGGGCTCTGTATTAGCGGCCTAAACCCGAAAGTGTTTTTGCTGTTCCTGGCCCTGCTCCCGCAGTTTACAGACCCGACCGGGAGCTGGTCGTTAGCAATGCAAATGTCCACGCTTGGGATGATGCACCTTATCACCTGTACGCTGGTCTATCTGCTGGTGGGGTATGGTTCGAAAGCGGTGCTGGCGACCCGGCCACAGGCGGCGCGTCTGGTAAGCATGGCATCTGGAGGGATAATGGTGCTGATCGCGATGGTATTGCTGCTTGAGCAGGTAAGATAAAAAAACACCGGCCATCGCCGGTGTTATTTACGCCCGAATATCGTCATATTCCCGCGTTTTATCAAACTCATGCTTCGCGAACGGGCACAGCGGGATAATTTTACGGTTCTCACCGCGCATCTTCTCCACCACTTTCGCCACCAGCTGTTTACCGACGCCCTGCCCTTTCAGGCTCTCATCCACGTCGGTGTGCTCGATAATGCTCAGGTGCTCGCCGGTCGGTACGAAGACAATCTCCGCGACCTGATTGCCGTTCGCATCATTCACGTAAAACTTGTTATGGCCTTCCAGAATTTCCATGGTTCCTCGCTTATTTTTGGCGATACTTCAGCGCACCGCTCGGGCAGGTATCAATCACGCGGACAACCGTTTCAACGTCCACTTCATCGGGAATGATCCACGGTTTACGTTTGAGATTAAACAGCTTTGCGCTGCCACGCACGCAGTTACCGGAGTGTTTGCAGATCCCGGTGTTGAAGTAAACGTCAATTTTCTCGCCGGTATAGGCCCGGTAACCCGCATCCAGTAGCTCTTTATCCATGACATTGCCTCTGTAATTATTATCGTGCTGAATGAAGAATAGCCTGACGGGATCCTGCTGGCTATAACGCCGAAAACGAAAAGCCAGGTCACAACTCTTTTCTTGCCAGATTGCGTCCGCTATTTGCCCATGTCAGGCTCGGCAAATGTCACTTTTACATAACATCCGCAGGTTGAATGAAACGCAGACTCTCTTTTCAGGTAAAGCTATTTTTAGCGCTGGTGTGCTTCTCCTGCCTGCTGTTAGTTCTGCTGGGAACGATCCTGTTTCATTTTATTGACCGGCAGCTCCATCACGATCTCGGCCAGCGCGCCCGGGTTCAGGCCAGCCAGATCGCGCTGATGCCGGGTCTGGCGGCCATGGTCGCGGCCAGAGATATCCCCGGCATCGCCCGGTTAATTCAGCCGCTGCGCGCCGAAAGCGATGCCAGCTATATTGTGATTGGCGATACCGAGGAACAGCACCTCTATCATTCGGAATCCCCGGAGCGTATTAATTTACCGATGATCGGCGGGGATAATGCGGAGGTGTTAAAGGGTAAAACCATTATTTCCGTGCGTCAGGGTGGGATTGGCGTGTCGCTACGCAGCAAAGCCCCCATCTTCAATGCGCAGCATCAGGTGATCGGTATTGTCTCGGTCGGCTATCTGACCTCCTATATTGCCAATATTAACGCCCGTATTCTCTGGCAGTCCGGGCTGTACGGCGCGGCTCTTCTGCTGCTGCTGTTTATGTTCTCCTGGCTGTTTACCCGCAATCTCAAAAAACAGATGTTCCGACTGGAGCCGAAAGATATCGCTCAGCTGGTTTTGCAGCAGCGCGCGCTATTAGAAGCCATGTATGAGGGGGTATTTGCCGTCAATGAAGAGAAGCAGCTGATCTTAATTAACCGCGCCGCACGAGAAATGCTGGATATTCGGCAAAGTGAGAAAGACCTTATCGGTAAACCGCTGGAAGACGTTCTGCAGACGTCGCCGGGCTTTTTATCCCAGCGCTACGCCTCGGTCAGCGCTGGCAGCCACGACCAGATTGCGGTGCTGAACCAGCGCGAGGTGATCGTCAACCGCGTGGCGATTGAGGTCGAACCGGGCGTTGAAAGCGGCTGGGTCTACAGCTTTCGCGACAAAAATGACATCAACACCCTCAGCAGCCAGCTCAGTCAGATCAAGCGCTATGCGGATAACCTGCGCATTATGCGCCACGAGCAGCTGAACTGGACCGCCACGCTGGTGGGCTTGCTGCAGATGAAACACTATGACGAGGCGATTCGTTACATTCAGGTGCAGTCCGAAGGCGCGCAGCGGGTGCTGGACTTTGTCTCCGCCCGTTTTTCCTCTCCCGCGCTATGTGGGCTGCTGTTAGGAAAATACGTCAGCGCGCGCGAAAAAGGCATCGAGCTGCTGTTTGATCCCGCCTGCCAGCTCACCCGCATGCCCGCCACGCTCAACGAAACGGAGCTGATGTCGGTTATTGGAAATCTGCTGGACAACGCGGTGGACGCAACCCTTAAAGCACCGGTCCCCGCGCCGGTAGAGCTTTACATTTCAGACCGTAACCAGGAGCTGCTGATCGAGGTGGCCGACCGGGGCTGCGGGGTGGAGGATGCGATGAAGCCGCACATTTTCCGCCAGGGATTCAGCAGCAAGCCGGACAGCGAAAACGACATTGTGGGCACCGAGCACGGTATTGGCCTGTATCTGGTGGCAGGATATATCGACAAGGCTGGCGGCACTATTGAGATTGCCGACAACACGCCACAAGGGACTATTTTTTCTGTGTTTATTCCGAATGGGCAAAAGCATGACCCGAGCACTTGATGTTGTGATCGTTGAAGATGAGCCGCACCTGGCGGAGCTGCATCGCGAGTATATCGAGCAGAATTTTCATTTGCGCGTGGTGGGCATCGCCGCGTCGATTGAGCAGGCATGCAGCCTGATTCGTCAGCATCAGCCGCGGCTTATCCTGCTGGACAACTATCTCCCGGACGGTAAAGGCGTGGAGCTCATCGATAACCCGCTGCTGAAAAGCTATGAGTGTTCGGTGATCTTCATCACCGCCGCCAGCGATATGCAGACCTGCAGCCACGCCATGCGCAGCGGCGCGTTTGACTACCTCATCAAGCCCGTCTTTTTCCAGCGCCTGCACGCCTCGCTGGAGCGGTTTATGCGCTTCATCCACACCGTACAGCAGGTAAAGGTGGTCGACCAGCATGCGCTGGATCGCCTGTTTCATCTGCCCGCCGCGGAAGCCTCCGTTACGCCGTCCACAAAGGGCATTGAACCCCAGACGCTGGAGCGGATAAAACGCCTGTTCGCCGAGCATCCCGACAGCGCGATGTCGGTTGAAGAGGTGGTGGAAAACGTGGGGATCAGCAAAACCACGGGGCGTCGCTACCTCGAATACTGCGTGGAGAGTGGGTTAATCAGCATCGAAATGCTGTATGGCAATATTGGTCATCCTCGCCGGTTATACCGCAAAGCCCCCGATAAACCGTAATCCAGAACCGTTCGTAAGCTAACGTTCGCGGATTTTATGGTGTTAATTGCTGAAACGACGGCGACAATCACACTTCGGAATCATTGCCCTCGCTTCCCTATTGTCGGAGGCGCGCTTTACGCTATGTTGACAATTAGTTCCTCAAATGTAACTAAAAGGTTAACTATAATGTCGAACACGTTCCGAATTTCTCTGCTTACCGCTACCGTACTGTTCTCTGCTTCTGCACTGTCTGCCCTGCCGCAGGGTTATCCTGCTGAGTATCAAAAAGTGGTTGATGCCGCCACGAAAGAGGGCAAGGTTGTTATTTACTCCACCACCGACATCAAAGCTGCCGGACCGCTGATCCAGGGCTTCGAAAAAACCTATCCAGGCATTAAAGTCGAATACAACGACATGAACAGCACCGAGCTGTACAACCGTTTCATCAGCGAACAGGCCTCCGGCGGCGTGAGCGGCGACGTGGTCTGGAGCTCCTCGATGGACACCGGCCTGAAGCTCGCCACCGACTACGCCATGGAGTATAAATCGCCGGAGCAAAGCCAGCTGCCGAAATGGGCGGTCTGGAAGGATAAGGCATACGGCACTACCTATGAGCCGGTGGTCTTTATCTACAACAAGCGTCTGATCCCGGCCGGCGACGTGCCGGACTCTCACGCCGCACTGGCGAAGCTGATTGCCAGCCAGACGGACAAATTCAAGAACAAAGTCACCACCTACGACATCGAAAAATCGGGTCTGGGCTTTATGCTTTCGGTGCAGGATCACAACGCCGATCCTAACTACTTCAAGACCCTGGCCGACGTCGCCAAAGGAGGCCTGTCGGTGCAGTCGTCTACCGGCACCATGATGGAGCGCGTCTCCTCCGGTGAAAACCTGATCGGCTTCAACATCCTCGGTTCCTACGCGGAAGCGCGCGCGAAGAACGATCCGTCGCTCGGCATTGCCTATCCAAAAGATTACACCCTGGTGCTGTCGCGCGTATCGTTCATCAGCCAGCAATCGCAAAACAGCAACGCCGCGAAGCTGTGGCTGGACTACGTGCTGTCTGAACAAGGGCAAAACATTCTGGCCAGTCAGGCGGACATCCCCTCCATTCGTAACGATATCGAAGGCAAGAATGATATCGACGGCCTGACCAAAATCCTCGGCAACGCGCTGAAGCCAATTCCGGTTGATGAAACGCTGCTGGAATACCTGCAGCCGAAAAAACGCCTGGAGTACATCAAAGAGTGGCGTACCGCCGCCGGTAAATAAGCGTCTGAGTGCGGCGCAGGCCGCCGCGCTCCCTTATCGACTGAGTTCGTTTTTCTGGGCTGCAACACCAGGGATACCCCATGAATACACTACGCAGAAAGTGGCAAAGCCTGCCGCGAGGCATCGTCGTGCTGATAACCGCCCTGGTTATCTACACGCCGCTGTCGTTTATCGTGATACAGAGCTTCCTGTCCGCCCCGTTCTTTTCGCCGTCAAAAGAGTGGAGCTTTGAATCATTTGAATTTATTTTCACCGACCCTGATTTTTATAAGGCCCTGAAAAGCGGCTTTATTCTTGCTTTCGGGCTGGTCTTTATCTCCATTCCGCTGGGTGGCGTGCTGGCGTTTCTGATGGTACGCACCGACCTGCCCGGTCGCCGGTTGATTGAGCCGCTGATCCTGGTCCCGATTTTCGTTTCACCGATGGTGCTGGGCTTTGGCTACGTGGTGGCTGCCGGTCCGGTAGGCTTTCTCTCCCAGTGGGCTCAGGCGCTGATTGGCTTTGTGCCGTGGAATATCTACGACATGTCGAGCATTGTGGTCATCGCCGGCCTGACGCACGTCCCGCACGCCTATCTGTATATCTCGTCAGCGCTGCGCAGCGTGGGCTCCGATGTGGAAGAAGCCGCGCGCACAGCGGGCGCGTCGCCCTGGCAGGTGATGACCTCCGTCAGCCTGCCGATGGTGCGCCCATCCATTCTGTACGCCACCGTGCTGCTGTTCTTCCTCGGGCTGGAAGTGTTCGGCCTGATGCTGGTCCTCGGCGACCCAGAAGGCAACATGGTGCTGGCGACCTATCTCTATAAGCTGACGAACAAGATGGGCACCCCATCCTATAACCTGATGGCGGCGGTTGCCGTGGTGCTGATCTGCATCACCATCCCGCTGGTGATGCTCCAGCGTCGCCTGATGCGCACCGCCAACCGCTTCGTCACCATGAAGGGCAAGGCCTCGCAGGCCCGCGCGCTGCCGCTGGGTAAATGGCGCTGGGTGGCTGGCGCGGTGATTGCCTTCTGGCTCACCGTCACCATCGGCGTTCCGCTGCTCGGCGTGGTATTGCGTGCGTTTATCTCCAACTGGGGCGTGGGCGTTTCGCTGTGGGACGAGCTTTCTCTGAACACCTTCCGCACCATCTGGGCGCAGCCCAACCTGCTGCGCGCCATCGTCAACTCCATGGCGATTGGCGTGATTGGCGGCGCGCTGGCCGTGGTGTGCTACCTGTTTGTCGGCATTGCCATGCACCGTAAGCCGGACAACACCACGCGTTTCCTGGACTATAGCGTGCTGGTGCCGCGCGCCGTGCCTGGCCTGCTGGCGGGTCTGGCATTCCTGTGGGTGTTCCTGTTCCTGCCGATGTGGCTGGATAACTCGCTGAAATCCGGCTGGCTTTCCGGGTTTTCCTGGACCGACTGGATGCGTGAAAACGTCATCGTCTGGCTGCGTTCGCTGCGCAGCACCATTTTCAGCGTCTGGCTGGCCTATACCGTGGTGTGGATGGCTTACGGGCTGAGGCTTATCTCTTCCACGCTGCTGCAGGTAGGGCCGGAGCTTGAAGAGGCGGCGCGCAGTACCGGGGCGACGCGCGGGCAGATCACCCGCCACGTCACCATACCGCTCTCCCGCTACGGTCTGATCGGTTCGTGGCTGCTGATGTTCCTGATCTTTGAGCGCGAATATTCAACGGGTGTGTACCTGCTTTCACCCGGCACGGAAACCATCGGATCGATGCTGGTTTCCCTCTGGGCCGCGGGTGCCATTGATATCGTGGCGGCGCTCTCTTTCATTAACATCCTGCTGGTCGTGGTAGGTCTGGGCATTGCCCTTCGTTTCGGAGTGAAAATACATGATTGAATTAGCGGTTGACGATTTGCACTTAACCTACGGCGACAATCCTGTTTTAAAAGGTGTCTCCATGAACCTGAAGCGCGGCGAAGTGGTCTCCCTGTTAGGCCCCTCCGGCAGCGGCAAAACCACCCTGCTCCGCGCCGTCGCGGGTCTGGAAAAACCGACCCAGGGGTCGATTGTGATTGGCAACAATAAAGTTTACGACGGCACGCCGCGCAGCGAGGTCCCGGCGGAAGAGCGTAACCTGGGGCTGGTATTCCAGTCCTATGCTCTGTGGCCGCACAAAACCGTGTTTGAGAACGTGGCCTATCCGCTCAAGCTGCGCAAAGTCCCGGCCAAAGAGATCCAGCAGCGCGTGCAGGACGTGCTGGACCAGCTTGGCCTGGGCCATCTTGGCAAACGTCACCCGCACCAGCTCTCCGGTGGGCAGCAGCAGCGCGTGGCGATCGGCCGTGCGCTGGTGTACAACCCGCCAGTAATTTTGCTGGACGAGCCGCTTTCCAACCTCGACGCCAAGCTGCGCGAAGAGGCCCGCGTGTTCCTGCGCGAGCTGATTATCAAGCTCGGGCTATCGGCACTGATGGTGACGCACGACCAGAACGAAGCGATGTCCATATCCGACCGCATCCTGCTGCTCAACAACGGCAAAATTGAGCAACAGGGCACGCCGCAGGAGATGTACGGCTCGCCGAAAACGCTGTTTACCGCCGAGTTTATGGGCAGCAACAACCGCCTGCACGGCAAGGTCACCGAAGTGCGCGACGGCAGAGCGCGTATCGAAGGGAAAGGCTGGGTGCTGTGGGGTCAGGCCGGTGAAGGGGTGCAGAGCGGTGATGAAGCCACGGCGGTGATCCGCGTCGAGCGCGTGGCGGTAGTCGAGGGGCCAGGGGAAAATCAGCTTGAGCTGCCGCTGCTCACCAGCATGTATCTCGGCGACCGCTGGGAATACCTGTTCCGCACGGTGGGAGATGATTTTGTCATTCGTGCGTATGGGCATGAGGTTCGGGATCCGCAGCACTGCCATCTTTCGCTGCCTGAGAAGCATGTTTGGGTGTTTCCGAAAGGGTGATGAGTCAATAATTAATCTGCCATGGCCCGGTAGCGATTCGCTTACCGGGTCTACAAAACAAAGAAATGCGCAGATGCCAGGATAGATGGCGCTAGCCATTATTGTTAAGGCATTCTGACTAAAATAGCCACCTGACACTTTTTTCCGTCCGTACGTATAACGGTTTAAGACTCCATATCAAAATATTATTACAGAGCATATAAAGAAAATTTATGCGCCATATCCAGCATTTTTGAAAACTAATTGAACATGCTCCGTCAGTCCAACAAGATCTTCATAGGCGATTTGGCCAAAATCAGGATAATGGTTTTCAATATACTCGTTAACATCTTCCATACCTTCACTCGCTCTGAGATTTTTAACAAATGTAGGCAAAATACGATGATTAACACCAGTACCATACTCTTTCGGATGATGGGTCATACACCACTCAACTTTACCTTTATATGATTGAATCGCATCTTCCAGTAAGGTGATAACTTCTGGAACCTCTTTTTCAAAACGAAAACTGGTATAAGGAGGGCACTTAGAGCGATCAATTTTTTCAAAATGATCATTTATCCATTCATCTTCAATACGGCTCTGATAATGTAACCACTCCAGTTTTCCAAGAGAACCAATGAAGTCCAACAAGATTGTTTCTTTCTTACCTATCGGAAACATTATTTTAACCCCTGTAATTCATCAGAGATCGTAACACTTCCCTGATTTATAGATTTGATATGTTTTTCCCAATCTCCTTTAGGAATCAGTTTTAAGGACACTCTTGGATCGTAAACATACTGACCATCGGTATAAACCTGATGGAAAGCTTGTTCATGTACAATTTTTCCATTTTCATACACATTTAAGTTGTACGGAGTCGTCGGCCTTGCTTCAATAATTTTCCCGTGCCCGCCAGCTGCATCGAGAAGCTTAGGTGCGATATCTGAGCAATCCGTACAATCTGTATTGCCTATCCAGGCAATAAACTTAGGTTCGTTCATTTTTTCAATAACACTCTGATTGGCTGGATAACCGGGATTTTCAGGGCGAACATTTTCAAGGCCGGGGATCTTCTCGTTCTGATAGAAAAGATCATCCAGTGAAGGAGAATCCGGAACAGGCGTAGTTGTCGTCCAGCCATTATTGTTTGACGCTCCATCACCGTTGGCATTACCAGTATGATTTATCCCTCCGGTTGCTACACTATTATTCCCTGTGTTGGAGGGCGTATTTCCGGTTACAGTCTGGTCTCCACCAGTATTTGATGGTCCCGGGTTGATGACCTGCGTACCACCAGTACTGGTGATTGTCTTACCTGTCAGGGACTCATAGGCCGCTTTCTGAGCATCATTTAACTGACTGAGCTGGGAAGGATCATTGAGCGAGGCCACATAGATCAGATGCAACTGCTCATCTTGTGACAATGTATCCATTGCTGATGTGGATGCACCAATCCCCAGTAAAGCACCCAGACCACTGGCAACCAAGCGATCACGGCAAGCAGAAATTTTCAGACATCCCTGTGCAGCCAGTTTACCGCCCTGTATAACGACACCCAGCGAGTTATTCTCAACCTCCACCTTCGCCGTTTCTGACGCCGTCGCCGCCATGGAAACACTGCCATCCGTCACCGCTGCGCCCGCCAGACCACCCGCGATACTCACGAGGCTACTGACCAGCCGTTTTTCCTCTGGCGTCAGGTCACTGGATTTTTTATCTCCATACAGCGCACTCACCAGATGGTCGGTCATCGCCGAGGCCGTAATGGCTCCAATGGCACCGGCCTTCAGGCCATCCGCAGTGCTCCCGCCACTCAGTTGCGTCAGCGCCGCAGCCACAATACCGTGCAGCGCGGCACGGGCTGTCGGGTCTTTCTGCTCCTTGACCAGGGTCGCCAGCAGAGGGGCCGCCCCTGCTGCCGCGCCTGCCTTCAGGTTACCGCCAAGCGCACCTGCCAGTAATCCCGCCGCTGCGCTGCCCTTCGTCCAGAAGGCACTCCCCGGACCGTACTCGGTATTCTGATATCCGGGCTGCGTCTTCAGGAATGCTTCCTGCTCCTGCGGCGTATCGCCCTGCAGTTTTCCTTCAGATGCCAGCTTCGCGCCCAGCGCCGCATTGGATTCCCGCGCTTTCTGCTCCGCATACTTACCGTAAGCATCCAGCGCAGAGGTGGCCAGCGCCGCGCCTTCGCTCTGGACCGCCAGGTTATCCCTGACCTTCTGCACATCACCGTTCACGTCCACGCCGTGGTGGGCGTCAGCCGTATCACGGCTCAGGTCAGCAATATCCTGTTTCTGTCCCGCCGGGTTGCGAATGACAATGCTACCGCCACTCACCGCTGATGAGGTCGTGCCGGTGTGGCTCTCTTCTGACTGGCCCGTACCGATGGCAGGAGCCAGGTTGCGGTTTTCACCGTTTCCGCTGCCGGAAAGCGCCACCGTGTAGCCGTTGCCGCTGGTCTGGCTCTCGTTGTGGAGATTACTGAAACCCAGCGTACCCGTGTCGAGGCTATTTTTATCTGCAGACGCCGTGGATGCAATCACCGCGCCGTCAAGCTGGGTATGATTTCCGGTGGTGACAGCAAAGCGCCCTTGCCTGCGAATATCCCGCTCTGTTCAACAACGCTCTTACCATTCTGGGTGATATTCTCACCCGATGCACTGACGCTACGGGCATCTGGTGAAGCGCAGGATGGATTGGTGGGTTGGCTGTTTACATTGTTGTGGGCAATGGGTACGAAACAGTGGCGGCCTGGCTCGGTGAATATCACCAGGTGATGGCAGACTTTCAGCCCGTTGTGTTAACGTCGCCGTAGTAGCCCTGTGTCTGCTGGCGAATACAAAAATGTGCTTTTATGACATTTGATGAGCTGGTAACTTCAAAGGCCTGAAACCTGAAATTGTGTGGTGAGCAGCCAAACTCATCCAAAATCCTTGAACAAGAGAACTCACTTCAAATCCTCCCGAATGCTTTCCTTTTGTTGATGAAATAGCTGTTGTGTACCCCGCTTCGCATCAACACTCCGAAAAGCAATACCTGACAATTCCAGTCAAGTACTTATAATGAACCGTTATGTTAAATAGACCAAAAAACGAACAGCGAAATGCTCTATTGTGGCAAGTTTTCCCTGTTGTGATGGCCTATGGGATGAAGTAGTCAAATGCATTGTTGGGAGTGTCGGCTGTAGGATATTTTGTGAACATTCTGGTTTTTTGCGGAGGGTCTGGGCTGGTGGTCTAGCAGATCACCAACAGTTCCGAGCCTGATTATTTTAAGCACCAGAGACGAATACTCAATCGTGTGTTTTTCTCATAGTTACCAGTAACATGAATCCACATACTCAAAATCATGTTGAAGAAATCAGCACTCGATCAAATTTTGAATTTTTTTTCTTAATTATTGACATGTCTTCCAGGCCTTACGGTACGAGGACTTAGCCTTTTTTACCCTTTCACAGCTTTAACTTAACGTCAAAATAAACCCTTGTGCACAAAAGAATCATCTCTAAAATATCGACTATGTGGGGCCGCTATTGATTGACCACCCCCACATGTAGTGCTGCGCCTGAATTTTAGGTGTAAAAAACCGGATTCATTTGCATGAACCCGGCTTACAAAGCATGACCAATACGAGTCGCCAAACTCGTACGAATCTTAGCCTTGCCTTCATTTTTCACGGCTTGATTGTGCCAGGCAAAGAGGATCATGTAAACCATAAAATGACGCTCATAAGGAGCATTGCATGACTATTTGTAAACAATCACACCGTTACAATACTCTTTTCATCAGCTTACCTCACGATCAAGGTGGTGAAGGTCGCCATAAATGTTGCGGCTGCGCTTACGATCAGGGTTACCGTGCAGGCTTGGCTCGCACAGGGCAAGTTTGGGTAGACTTAGCCGCCTTACCTGATAGCCAAGCGGGAACCGTTCGTCACAAAAGTCCTCAAGCAGCGTTCGCTGATGGTTATCGTGATGGTGTGCGTGAATCTTACCGTCACGCTGGTTAATGTTGACGAAGGGGCTTCATGCCCCTTCCTTTTTACGGAATAGACCGCCCCAAGTTTTTGTAAGATTGACTTTTTCGGTTTGAGATCTCCCCCATTCATAACGCCTTATTTGCTCTTATCCATTCCCTCCGTAAAATGTTACTTTTGTTAACATCCTAAGGCCTCCCATGAAAAAAGCTCTCATAATCGCGCTTTCGTTATTCTCCTTACCTGTACTCGCAGAAGAAGATCAGGGGCCTGGAAAATATATTTGTGACATTCGCATATCCAGCCAAGGCACAGCTACCAAAATTCTGTCGAGAGCCTCGACTGTTCTTGATAATGAAAATAACTTCATCGTCCAAATGCCCAATGGTGATCAGTTGTATTCCCCTGAACTGGAAAACACTGATGATGGATTAAAACAAAAAGCCGAAAAAGGTGGCGTGACCTTCATTCGCCGTCCAACCTTTGGCGATAGGTTCATTGTGGAAGATGCAAATACAGGGTTCTTCTATAAGATGCGCAACTGTGAGAAGAAATGAGGTAAGTCAGAGAATGAAAAAAATAGTATTGGCTGTACTGTGTCTTCTCCCTATTCTCGCTTTTGCTAACGGATATAAAGTCGTAACGAAAGATGGTGGCAGGTCTTTGTGAATCGCCACGGGTTTAACAGACACCTCAGAGCCATTTAAGATGACTTAAAGAGAAATGCCCATGAGCGGTAAGCGTTATCCTGAAGAGTTTAAAATTGAAGCAGTCAAACAGGTTGTTGATCTTGGTCATTTTGTTTCCAGCGTTGCAACACGTCTTGATATCACCACCCACAGCCTTTACGCCTGGATAAAGAAGTACGGTCCGGATTCTTCCATTAATAAAGAACAGTCAGATGCTCAGGCCGAGGTCCGCCGTCTCCAGAAAGAGCTGAAGCGGATTAAGGACGAACGGGACATATTAAAAAAAGCCGCGACGTACTTCGCAAAGCAGTCCGACTGAGGTATGCCTTTATCCGCGACAACAGCCGTTGCGGGCCTGTTCGTTTGCCCTGTCGGGTTCTGAATGTCCATCCGAGTGGTTTTATTTCTGGCTTCAGCAGCCACATTCACAGCGTCACCAGACAGACCAGATGCTGACCGGGCAGATCAAACAGTCCTCGCTTGAGTCTGGCTGCGTCTATGGTTATCGCAAGATCCATCTCGATCTTCGTGATATCGGACAGCAGTGTGGAGTGAACCAGGTCCGGCGACTGATGAAGCGTGCCGAAATAAAAGCTCAGGTTGGGTACCATAGCCCACACGCGCACGTAAAGACGAAGCCAGCATCGTGACACCCAACAGGCTCCAGCGGCAGTTCAATCCGGCCTCACCGGATGAACGTTGGGCGACGGACGTAACCTACATCCGAACCCACGAAGGCTGGCTGTATCTGGCCGTGGAGGTTGACCTGTTCTCCCGAAAAGTTATCGGCTGGTCAATGCAACCCCGCATGACAAAAGAGATTGTTCTGAACGCATTACTTATGGCGGAGTGGAGGCGTAATCCTCAAGAGCAGGTACTGGTTCACTTTGATCAGGGCAGTCAGTACACGAGCCATGAGTGGCAGTCGTTCCTGAAATCACACGGTCTGGAAGGCAGCATGAGTCGTCGCGGTAACTGCCACGACAACGCGGTTGCGGAAAGCTTTTTCCAGCTACTGAAACGCGAACGGATTAAGAAAAGGATCTACGGAACGAGAGACGAAGCCAGAAGCGATATTTTTGATTACATCGAAATGTTTTATAACAGTAAGCGTCGGCATGGTTCGAGCGAGCAGATGCCACCGGCTGAATATGAAAACCTATATTATCAACGGCTCAGAAGTGTCTAGATTATCCGTGGCGATTCACACAACGCAAGGCAGAGCAAGCCGATATACCAGTGAAGACGGATTTCATCTTTAGCAAGGGCGATCTCCGTAGCAAAGGCAACGCCGTAACCCGTAACACGGTATTCACTGAATTTGGGAAGATGGGACGTAGAGCCGGATTCTCTAACGTGGGCTGCCATACGCCGCGAAAAAGTCGGGGGCGAATCCTATTCGAAAATGGAGTGGCTATTGAAACTATCGCCCATTTCCTGGGACAGACAGATCCGCGCTCAACCATGTATTACATCGGGTACGGTCAGGATGTGCAGGACGATTTAACAGAGGAGTTTTCTTTAGAATGGTGATCGATATGAAACACTTGATTGTGCTGATAGTGGCGCTATTACCAGCCCTGGCGAATGCCGGACAGATAACCCTGATTCTCAGTGATGAAGAGGAGACAGGCAACGCGAAGATTTGCGTATACAGTAACGCCAATTATACGGAGATAGTGACGATCAGACCGTCGCAGTAATGCCGCTACACAATGACCTTTGAGGAGGAGTAACCCCCTTTACTGGTTGCTACGAAACATAATTTCGCTTAAGTCTAACACTTGTTGCTCATGTGGTCATTGCTTGTAAAATAGCCACTGAAATTATTTCCATAGCAAGTAGAGGGACTTATGAAGCAATACACCAATGAACTCACCGCCGAAATGCTGGCAGCATTTGACCAGTCACCATTCACAGCTGAACAGCTCGCGGAAATGAACGAAGAAGCCCGTAATCTGATCGCTGAAAGAAACGCCTACAACCTCGCTCACCCAGTTACAGCCGCTTATCTGATTGCTACAGAGGGTAGCTTAACCCGCAACGGGGGAGCGGTTATTAGTGAATACAACGGGCAGCAGATCGAAATTGAAGACGGAACACGCCTAAATGTATCTCTTGTGGGTGATGAAGTTCGTTATCCAGATGGAACCACCGCGAAAATCAGCACTGAAGTAGGCTATACCTCTGGTAACTCCGCCGCTCTTGTCGGTAGCTTACTCGACAACGGCGACGAAATTATCAGTAGCCCACAGAATGCCGGAAGAAGAGTAGTCCGAGCAGGGGAATCGTTGCCAGAAAACTTTCTGAAATAAGGTGGTCACTATGGCATCGGTTAACAGGGGTTGCACGGTTCACGGTAAGAACGTTGGTCTGCACGGAGATAAAACCTCTACAGGCGCACAATGTATTGCCGCCCGCCCCGGTATGTCTGTTATGGGCTTGTGGAAACTCTACATCGGCGATAAGACCACTCCTTGCCCGAAATGCGGGAAAGTGGGGGTAATTGTGAGCGGAGATCCTCGCTGCTCCAATAGCGCCGCAGTCGCCGTGGATGGTGCGGAAATCCTCTGCGGTTGTCCACAGGGTACTAATTTTCTTATCGCGCCTGGCACAGTTGAGGTTAATATCCCTTCCTGGGCTATAGCGCCTGGAGAGCCAGTGCAGCACGCACAGGTAGCGAAGAAGCAAAACAGCTTTGCTGGCACCTGCAAGCCAGAAGATAACCAGCTATTGAACGGCGTTTACATCTGGACAGAAATCACCGATGCAGGACACGCTTTCGTTTCGGTGCATGAAAATAACTCGATCTACGTTTACACCTACGGGCGCTTTGGTCGAAGAGGACCAGCTAACTTTACAGGCGATGGAATACTTAACTTCTTTACCGGTGACGATGCTCGTAGCTACTACCGTGAAGAACTTTACAAAGTTAATGCTCGGGTATTCAAAATTGATGATGCATCCATAGTGGAGACACGTTCATTGTTTGAAAACCTTTGGAACTCAGGAGCAAAGCCAATCCCTACTGAGAAAATGGGTGAAAGAACCAAACGCAGGGGAAGAGTAATTGACGTCTATGATCTTACTGGTAGCAACTGTACAACTCACACTGTTCAGGTAATTCGTAAATCTGGCTCAAACATTTTCGAAACAAGCTACACATCGACTACAACGCAATTACCGATTGAAGGCGTGGAAGATTTTGCAGTGCCTTTATCTCTGCAAAATTATCTTATGCGCAAGAGCAGCAGCCTAAACTCAATGCAAGTAACTGAAGTTACCAATGAATTTAAAGAGCAGTATCCAAACATAGATAATTACACTCTTGGTGAAGAAAATGCTATGGAGAAAAACCTTGCTGCGGGAGCCTCTACATTAGGTTCGGCTTCTGGTTATTCTGGCGGTACGGTTGGTGGATTCTTGGGTGGTTCATATGACCTTGACGAGTAGAACAAAATGTTTCATCCGATGGGGGAGCATAATCACGATCTCTTTCCTCTACATAGCATCCATTTTGGTCAATGTATTAGATTATGGGATAACGAGAAAATACACTGACATACTCAATGAAAAAACGATCACTATTGAAGCCTGTAATGCTGTGGTGGCTGATTTTGAACAGTATTACGACAGACTAATTGATGTTTCTCTCTTCGGTTACATCATTTCTACCGTGTTGATCCTGATCATCTTCAAGAAAGTGAGATGACCGTCAAAGGCTGGAGAAATCCAGCCTTTCCCCTTCTCCCTGATTTTAGACAATACAAGCCTAATGCCCGTTGGTGGTAAGACAACGCGCGGAGCCGTCAGGCGACAACATCAGGGTATGTCAGACAGTGAAGTTTATCAGGATGACCATGTACCCGAAGGAGCGAGGCCGAACCGCTGGCAGAGCTTGCATGTGGTGTGCAAGTACCGTGACCACCATAAAACCTGTTTATTCCCTGCAACGTCATCGCGACGTGTAGCATGTGGGAGCATCGGCAAAAAATGCGCTTCACTGTAAGGTTATGAGAATCAATGCCCGGATCAGGCTTTGCCTTCACGTTGTGCTATCGCGGTGTGAGGTTGGAACTGCCGCCGCCGAATAGTTATACTCTCATTTCCATAGTAACTATCCGTGACAACTAACAGTGTAATCCCCGTTGGTACTTCGTCGTTCAATGGTAGAACGATCACAGACAACTTATGTTATGTAAGTTGTTGATAGCGAAACACATTAAGCCAGTAGCTGGCGGTGTTTTGCAACAAGGGGAGAGATCTGGAGCGGGCGAAGGGAATCGAACCCTCGTATAGAGCTTGGGAAGCTCTCGTTCTACCATTGAACTACGCCCGCTTTGAGGTGCGTATGGCATTATAGACCTTACGCACCTTCATACAAGCCTCTTCACAACTAAACGGCGATTAAATAATCACTTAGCACTTCGGCTTACTGCCGGGCGCAGGCAGATAGCGCTGCGGATCGATGGCCGTCGCCTTATAGCGGATCTGGAAATGCAGCTTCACTGAATCCGTACCGGTGCTGCCCATGGTGGCAATCTTCTGCCCTGCTTTGACGTTCTGCCCGTTGTTGACCAGCATCGTGTCGTTGTGAGCATAGGCCGTGATGTAGTCTTCACCATGTTTAATCATGATCAGGTTACCGTAGCCGCGCAGCTGGTTACCGACGTAAACCACCTTCCCGGCGCCGGAGGCATAAACCGGCGTACCGCGCGCAGCGGCGATATCAATACCCTTGTTGCCACCTTCCGAGAGTGAGTAAGGGGCGACCACTTTACCGCTGGCAGGCCAAATCCAGCAGCGCTGTCCAACCGGCGGCCATGACGATTGCGGCACCTGATAGGACGGCGTCACTTTGGCGGTTTTGCCTTTCGAAGAGGATTTTTTGCCCGAGGACGATCCGCCGCTAACCTTCAGCTGCTGCCCCACCTCGATGGTGTAAGGCGGCGAGAGGTTATTCAGCCGCGCCAGATCCTTCACGCTGGTGCCCGTTGCGCGCGAAATCCGGTACAGGGTGTCCCCGCGCTTAACGGTGTAGACCGAACCGGAATAGCTTCCCGTATCCGAAGATTTGCTCCCTGAACAGCCCGCCAGTAATAGCGTCAGCGTCAGGCAAAAAATAGCGGTAAGGGGTTTTCTCGTCAGGCTTCCTGCAAACAAAACAGATCCTCGGTCAGCGTGAATGGCGCACTATGATAACAGCCAAAACGAATAAGGGTCATGCCCTTTTCCGCTCTACGAGCCAAACCGTTCGTATAAGAATGCAGTATAATGCTTCGGCTGATGGTGCTGAACCACTCGGCATTTTGGCACTGGAGCATCAATGAGTATTCAAGAACACGTTATTTTGGTAAACGACCAGGGAATGGTGATTGGCACTCAGGAAAAATATGCCGCTCACACGTTACATACCCCGCTGCATCTGGCGTTCTCTTCCTGGCTTTTTAACGCAAAAGGGGAATGTCTGATCACCCGACGCGCCTTAAGCAAAAAAGCCTGGCCCGGCGTCTGGACCAACTCCGTTTGCGGCCACCCGCAGTCGGGCGAAGAGACAGTCCAGGCGATAATCCGCCGCTGCCGCTTTGAAGTGGGCGCTGAACTGACCGATATCACCGCCGTCGCCCCTGAATTTCGCTATCGGGAAACCGACCCGTCCGGGATCGTGGAAAATGAAATTTGCCCGGTATTCGCCGCCCGCATCACCAATGACGTGACGATAAACGAAGATGAAGTGATGGACTATCAGTGGGTTGAGCTGGAGGCGTTATTCCGCGCGCTGGACGCGACGCCCTGGGCCTTTAGCCCGTGGATGGTCATGGAAGCGACGACCGCCCGCGAAGAACTTAAAGCCTTCGCGGCGCAATAAAAAAGCCCCTTTCGGGGCTTTTTTTACATCTTAACGTCTTACTTCACCGGGCGCATCGCCGGGAACAGGATCACGTCGCGGATGGTGTGGCTGTTGGTGAACAGCATAACCATACGGTCGATACCAATGCCCAGACCCGCCGTTGGTGGCAGACCGTGTTCCAGCGCGGTCACGTAGTCTTCGTCGAAGAACATCGCTTCGTCGTCGCCTGCCGCTTTCGCGTCAACCTGGTCCTGGAAGCGCTGAGCCTGGTCTTCCGCATCGTTCAGCTCGCTGAAGCCGTTACCGATTTCACGGCCGCCGATGAAGAATTCGAAGCGGTCAGTGATTTCCGGGTTCTGGTCATTACGACGCGCCAGAGGAGAGACTTCCGCCGGGTATTCGGTGATAAAGGTCGGCTGAATCAGGTGCGCTTCGGCCACTTCTTCGAAGATCTCGGTCACGATACGGCCCAGACCCCAGCTCTTCTCAACCTTGATACCGATGCTTTCCGCGATCGCTTTCGCAGAATCGAAGTTATCCAGATCCGCCATGTTGGTTTCCGGACGGTACTTCTTGATCGCTTCGCGCATGGTCAGTTTTTCGAACGGCTTGCCGAAGTCGAAGACTTCTTCACCGTAAGGGACCTGCGTGGTGCCCAGAATATCCTGCGCAAGGGTACGGAACAGAGATTCAGTCAGCTCGATCAGATCTTTGTAATCCGCATACGCCATGTAGAGTTCCATCATGGTGAACTCTGGGTTATGACGAACGGAGATACCTTCGTTACGGAAGTTACGGTTGATCTCGAACACGCGGTCAAAACCACCAACCACCAGACGCTTCAGGTACAGTTCCGGCGCGATACGCAGGTACATGTCCAGGTCCAGGGCGTTGTGATGGGTGATGAACGGACGCGCAGACGCGCCGCCAGGGATCACCTGCATCATCGGGGTTTCCACTTCCATAAAGTCGCGGTTGACCATGAACTGGCGGATACCGGCCATGATCTGGGAGCGAATTTTAAAGGTCTTGCGGGATTCATCGTTAGAGATGAGATCCAGGTAGCGCTGACGGTAGCGCGCTTCCTGATCCTGCAGGCCGTGGAATTTGTCCGGCAGCGGGCGCAGGGCTTTGGTCAACAGACGCAGCTCGGTGCAGTGGATAGAAAGTTCACCGGTTTTGGTTTTGAACAGTTTACCTTTTGCGCCCAGGATATCTCCCAGGTCCCACTTCTTGAACTGCTCGTTGTAGATGCCTTCCGGAAGATCGTCACGGGAAACGTACAGCTGAATGCGGCCGCCAACGTCCTGCAGGGTCACGAAGGAGGCTTTACCCATGATACGACGGGTCATCATGCGGCCTGCAACGGCCACTTCAACGTTCAGCGCTTCCAGCTCTTCGTTCTCTTTCGCGTCGAAGTCAGCGTGCAGTTGGTCTGAGGTGTGGTCACGACGAAAATCGTTCGGGAACGGCACGCCCTGCTCGCGCAGCGCTGCCAGCTTCTCGCGGCGGGTTTTCAGTTCGTTGTTAAGATCGACTACCGCGTCAGCGCCCTGTGCTTGTTGTTCAGACATGTTGGTTCCTCATAACCCTGCTTTCAAACTTGCTTCGATAAATTGGTCCAGGCTGCCGTCCAGCACCGCCTGCGTGTTGCGGGTTTCAACCCCGGTACGCAGGTCTTTGATGCGGGAGTCATCAAGGACGTAAGAACGGATCTGGCTGCCCCAGCCGATGTCAGACTTGTTGTCTTCCATCGCCTGTTTCTCAGCATTTTTCTTCTGCATCTCCAGCTCATAAAGCTTCGCTTTCATCTGCTTCATGGCCTGGTCTTTGTTCTTATGCTGGGAACGGTCGTTCTGGCATTGCGTGACCAGCCCGGTTGGAATGTGGGTAATACGCACCGCCGATTCCGTACGGTTAACGTGCTGACCACCCGCGCCGGATGCGCGATAAACGTCGATACGCAGGTCCGCCGGGTTAATTTCGATATCAATATCTTCGTCAACTTCCGGGTAAACAAACGCGGAGCTGAAGGAGGTATGACGGCGGCCGCCGGAGTCGAACGGGCTCTTACGTACCAGGCGGTGAACGCCGGTTTCGGTACGCAGCCAGCCGTAGGCGTAATCGCCAATGATCTTGATGGTGACGGATTTCAGACCCGCTACTTCACCTTCAGACTCTTCGATAATTTCGGTTTTGAAGCCGCGCGCTTCTGCCCAACGCAGGTACATACGCGTCAGCATGCTGGCCCAGTCCTGCGCTTCGGTACCGCCGGAACCTGCCTGAATATCGAGATAGCAGTCAGCGCTGTCGTATTCGCCGGAGAACATGCGACGGAATTCAAGCTGCGCCAGCTTCTCTTCCAGCACGTCGAGTTCTGCCACGGCTTCGTTAAAGGTTTCTTCGTCGTCAGCTTCGACGGCCAGCTCCAGCAAACCGGAAACATCTTCCAGCCCCTGGGCCATTTGATCCAGCGTATCTACGATAGCTTCGAGAGAGGAACGCTCTTTACCCAGCGCCTGGGCGCGTTCAGGTTCGTTCCAGACGTCCGGCTGTTCCAGCTCGGCGTTTACTTCTTCAAGACGCTCTTTCTTGGCATCGTAGTCAAAGATACCCCCTAAGAACGTCAGAGCGCTCCGTGAGGTCCTGAATACGGTTTTTTACCGGATTAATTTCAAACATGGTCTGTTTTCTTTTATGGACTTGTCAAAATGCGGTGATAAGAGCGGGATTGTACCGAATCCACGCCCTTTTTTATAGAGATTACTGCCGCTAAATTGGCCAGATATTGTCGATGATGATCTGAAGGGTGCGGTTACCGCGAAACTCGTTGATGTCCAGTTTGTACGCCAGCTCGACCTCGCGCACGCCGTTGTCCGGCCAGATGGAGGTATCGACGTTAAAAGCAATGCCGTCCAGAAGCGGTCCACCGCCCACGGGCTCGACCATCACTTTCAGATGACGTTCGCCGACAATGCGCTGCTGCAGCAGGCGGAATCGCCCGTCAAACAGCGGTTCCGGGAACATCTGCCCCCACGGGCCGGCATCGCGCAGCATTTGCGCCACGTCCATCGTCATCTCAAGCGGTGAAAGCTCGCCATCGGACACCACTTCCCCCTGCAGCAGGGCCGGGTCAATCCAGTCGGTGACCAGCTCGCCGAACAGGCGCTGGAACTCGTCGAATTTCGCCTCTTCCAGCGACAGTCCAGCCGCCATCGCATGGCCGCCGAACTTGATCATCAGACCCGGGTACAGCGTATCGAGACGCTCCAGAGCATCACGCATGTGCAACCCCTGAATTGAGCGGCCAGAGCCTTTCAGCGTGCCGTCGCCCGCGGGTGCGAACGCGATCACCGGGCGGTGGAAGCGCTCTTTGATGCGCGACGCCAGAATGCCGACCACGCCCTGATGCCACTCGGGATGGTACATCGCCAGGCCGCCCGGCAGCGTATCGCCGCTGCGCTCCAGTTTTTCACACAGGGTCAGCGCTTCGGCCTGCATCCCCTGCTCAATCTCTTTACGTGTCTGGTTCAGGGCGTCCAGCTCGTTGGCCAGCACGCGCGCTTCACCGATGTTGTCGCACAGCAGCAGCGCCACGCCGACGGACATATCGTCCAGTCTTCCGGCCGCGTTCAGGCGCGGCCCGAGCGCAAAGCCCAAATCGCTTGCCGCCAGCTTGAGCGGGTCGCGGTTGGCAATTTCCAGCAGCGCCTTGATCCCCGGACGGCACTTGCCTGCCCGGATGCGGCTTAGGCCCTGCCAGGTCAGGATACGGTTATTGGTATCGAGCGGGACCACGTCGGCGACGGTACCCAGCGCCACCAGATCGAGATATTCGGCCAGGTTTGGCACGGCAATACCGCGGGATTCGAACCAGCCCTTATCGCGCAGCAGGGTCCGTAACGCCAGCATCAGATAAAACGCCACGCCCACGCCTGCGAGGGATTTCGATGGGAAATCGCAGTCGAGCAGATTGGGGTTAATAATCGCTTCCGCTGCGGGCAGCGTTTCTCCCGGCAGGTGGTGATCGGTGACCAACACCGGGATCCCCAACGCGTGGGCATGATCGACTCCCGCATGGGAAGAGATCCCGTTATCGACGGTCATGATCATCTGCGCACCCCGGGCGTGGGCCTGATCGACCACTTCCGGGCTGAGTCCGTAGCCGTCTTCAAAACGGTTCGGCACCAGATACGTGACGTTATCGCAGCCCAGCGCGCGCAGGCTGAGCACGCTCAGCGCGGTGCTGGTTGCGCCGTCGGCGTCGAAGTCCCCTACCACCACAATCCGCGTTCCTTCACGAAGGGCGTTGTAGAGCATCTCAGTGGCTTTTTCGATACCGCTCAGCTGCTGCCAGGACAGCATCCCTTTCACGCTGCGTTCAAGATCCTCAGCGCTACGCACGCCGCGACTGGCGTAGAGGCGCTTAAGCAGCGCCGGGAGATCGGCTGGCAAATCAACCGGTTCGACCGCCTCGCGGCGGCGCAATTTTATCGGGGCTTTCACGCGGATTATTTACCACCAAACTGTTTCTGGTGCGCGTCGAGGAATTCTTTCATCTCCTTCGGTCCCTGATAGCCCGGAACGACATAGCCGTTGCTCAGGACAATCGCTGGCGTCCCGCTCACGCCAAACTGCACGCCCAGCGCGTAGTGGTTAGCAATGTCGATATCGCAGGAGGCTGGCTTAACTTCTTTTCCGCTCATCGCATCATCAAAGGCTTTGTTGCGGTCTTTCGCACACCAGATGGCCTTCATGTCCTGCTCTGGCTGGCTCTGCACACCCGCGCGCGGGAAGGCAAGATAGCGCACGGTAATGCCCAGCGCGTTGTAGTCTTTCATCTCTTCATGCAGCTTGTGGCAGTAGCCGCAGGTGATGTCGGTGAAGACGGTAATGACGTGTTTTTCCTGCGCCGCCTTATAGACGATCATCTCTTTTTCGAGCGCGTTCAGGTTTTTCATCAGCAGCTGGTTGGTCACGTTGACCGGCTGCGCGCCGCTCACGTCGTACATTGGCCCCTGAATAATGTGTTTGCCGTCTTCAGTGACGTACAGCACGCCGCTGTTGGTCAGTACTGTTTTCATGCCAGCGACCGGCGCAGGCTGAATATCGCTTCCGGTGACGCCGAGCTTAGCCAGCGACTGCTTGATGGCGGCGTCGTCCGCATGGGCGAAACCGGTAAAGGAGGCTGCCAGCAGGGTGAACAGCGCGAAAGTCTTTTTCATATGTGATCCTGTTACAATTCGTCGGCACTCACGCTCGAGGGTGGTGCTGTTGGTGTAGCTGCCGCAGGCGTTCCGTCGCGACATGGGTGTAAATTTGCGTCGTGGAAAGATCGCTGTGTCCCAGCAGCATCTGCACCACGCGTAAATCAGCGCCGTGGTTGAGCAGATGCGTCGCGAAGGCGTGACGCAATACGTGCGGCGAAAGCTTTTCACTGTCGATACCCGCCAGTGTGGCGTAATGCTTGATGCGATGCCAGAACGTTTGTCGCGTCATCTGCTGTGCGCGCTGGCTCGGAAACAGGACATCGATAGACACGCCGTTGAGCAACCACGGACGGCCATGCTCCAGATACGTTTCCAGCCAGTAAACCGCCTCTTCGCCCAGCGGAACCAGCCTTTCCTTATTGCCTTTACCGATGACGCGCACCACGCCCTGACGCAGGCTGATGTCGCTCATCGTCAGGCCAACCAGTTCCGAAACGCGCAGGCCGGTAGCATACAATAGCTCAAGCATGGCTTTATCGCGTAACTCCAGCGGCAGGTCAACTGCCGGTGACTGTAATAATCTCTCAACTTGTGCTTCGCTGAGATCTTTCGGCAGCCGCTGCGGGAGCTTAGGGGACGCCAGCAGCGCGCTGGGATCGTCCTGGCGAATCTTCTCACGGTAGAGATGCTGGAAAAGCCGACGCATGGCGCTGAGCAAACGAGCGGAGCTGGTGGCTTTGTACCCCCCTTCTACACGTTCACCGAGCAGCGCCTGCAGGTCGTCGCTTTGCGCGCTCGCCAGCGAGAGCTGCCGACGGGCCAGCCACTCCACCAGCATGGTAAGATCGCGCCGGTAGGCGCTGAGCGTATTCTCGGCCAGGTTTTTTTCCAGCCACAGTGCGTCGAGAAACTGTTCAACGAGTGCGAGATCCTTTTCCACATCAGCCCCTTTGATTCTGCAGTCAGGCCATTATGCCTGATTGTGACCGGTTTCTGGTACACTACGCGCAAAGTCAACGCAAGAATTGAGATAGTTACGCGATGAATATTGGTCTGTTCTATGGTTCCAGCACCTGCTACACCGAAATGGCGGCAGAGAAAATTCGCGACATCATTGGCCCGGAACTGGTGACGTTGCATAACCTGAAAGATGACGCGGTCGCGCTGATGGAACAGTACGATGTACTGATCCTCGGCATCCCAACCTGGGATTTTGGTGAGATACAGGAAGACTGGGAAGCCATCTGGGATCAACTTGATTCAGTCAATCTCGACGGCAAAATCATTGCCATGTACGGCATGGGAGATCAGCTGGGTTACGGGGAGTGGTTCCTGGACGCGCTTGGCATGCTGCACGACAAACTGGCGCCAAAAGGGGTGTCGTTCATCGGCTACTGGCCAACCGAAGGTTACGAGTTCACCAGTAAAAAGCCGATTATTGCCGACGGCGAGCTGTTTGTTGGACTCGCGCTGGATGAAACCAACCAGTACGATCTCAGCGATGAGCGCCTGCAAACCTGGTGCGAGCAGATTTTGGGCGAAATGGCTGAAAAGTTTAGCTAACGCATATTATCCCTGCGTCGTCTGTTGCAATAGCATCCGGCGCAGGTCTCGCCACTCGGCAGCATCCATACTGTCAGCCGCCAGCCAAAGATGCTGGCAACGCCCGCCGTCCACCTTGCGTAACCGTAACATCATGCCGCAGTTGAGCATCCAGGGCATACCGAGGATATCCCACTCTTTACCCTGCCAGCGCAGGCGGGAATCCATCAGTAATTTGATCTCTCCCTGACGGGCATTAATTCGACGCTGGCTGCGTACGCTGTCAAAAACGACAAACGAGAGTAACAGCAGCCACAGCGGCGTATAGCTTAGCGGCCACGGCATCAGTAACACAAAGGCCGCAACCAGTCCGTGGAGCAATAAAGACATCCACTGCGAGCGCCACGAGACGCGAAGATCAGATTGCCACAGGACCACGTTCCCGATTCCGTGTTTGAATTAATTGCACCATCCGTTGCAACTCGGTATCGGCGGGTTTGCCGTGGTTCATCAGCCAGTTGAATAAATCCGGATCGTCAGACTCAAGCAGGCGAACAAACAGACGCTTATCATCGTCGCTTAAGGTGTCATATTCATATTCGAAGAAAGGCATGATGGAAATATCAAGTTCACGCATTCCGCGACGGCACGCCCAGTGAATACGGGCCTTGTTGTTAATATCCATGTTCAGTTTCCTGCATTACGTTTGGCACAGTCGGTGCCCCGTTCAGTGTTCTTTATTTCTCTACGGGGACACCAGCTAGTGTAACGTGTTTTTGACCGTTTCATTACTGGAATATTGCGATCGACGAGCAGGCTTCCAGAATAATCCCTACAAAGGCAGCGGATTACATTATTTTGCGTAGCGTTACGCATAACCGGTTTAGGGCACAAATGGCCTGTTGAAAGCGCTTGCATTGCCTGCAGGCTCTTTTACCATTAGGCATTATCAAAGCGTTAAGCAATTCAGGATCTCGTTATGGCATTTACACCATTTTCTCCTCGCCAGCCCGCCGCCTCTGCGCGTCTGCCGCTGACGCTTATTTCTCTTGATGACTGGGCGCTAGCGACGCTCACCGGTGCCGACGCCGAAAAATATCTGCAGGGCCAGGTGACCGCCGACGTCAGCCAGATGACCGAACACCAGCACCTGCTGGCCGCCCATTGCGACCCAAAAGGCAAAATGTGGAGCAACCTGCGTCTGTTCCGCCGTCAGGATGGTTTTGCCTTTATTGAGCGCCGCAGCCTGCAGGAGGCCCAGCTCAAAGAGTTGAAAAAGTACGCAGTCTTTTCCAAAGTCACTATCGCCCCGGACGACGAACATGTCCTGCTGGGTGTGGCCGGCTTCCAGGCACGTGCGGCGCTGAAAAATCTCTTTAGCGAACTGCCGGATGCCGAAAAGCAGCTCGTCAGCGAAGGCGCCACCTCCATCCTGTGGTTTGAACACCCGGCAGAGCGTTTTCTGTTAGTCACGGATGCCGAAACCGCCGAGCGCATCACCGAGGCGCTGCGCGGCGAAGCGCAGCTCAACAACAGTCAGCAGTGGCTGGCGCTGAACATCGAAGCGGGTCTGCCGGTAATTGACGCAGCAAACAGCGCGCAGTTTATTCCTCAGGCAACCAACCTGCAGGCACTGGGCGGCATAAGCTTTAAAAAAGGCTGTTACACCGGCCAGGAGATGGTCGCGCGTGCAAAATTCCGCGGGGCAAACAAACGTGCGCTGTGGACACTCGCGGGACATGCCAGCCGCGTCCCTGAAGCGGGTGAAGATTTAGAGCTGAAGATGGGTGAAAACTGGCGCCGTACCGGCACCGTATTAGCCGCCGTACAGCTGGATGATGGACGTCTTCTGGTGCAGGCCGTTATGAATAATGACATGGAAGCCGACAGCGTGTTCCGCGTGCGTGACGATGCGAATACGCTGAGTATTGAGCCGCTGCCATATTCACTGGAAGAGTGATGCTGTATCGCCCGGTGGCGCTGCGCTTACCGGGCCTACGGTTTTGGTGTCCTCCCTCTCCCTGTGGGAGAGGACCGGGGTGAGGGCAACCGCCCGCACGGCGTAAAAAACTACGCCTGCCCCACGTACAAATAGATCGCCAAAAAGTGGCATACGCTGCCGCCGAGCACAAAGCCGTGCCAGATGGCATGGTTGTAAGGAATGCGCTTGCAGACGTAAAAAATCACGCCGAGCGAGTACACCACACCGCCTAAGGCCAGAAGCGTTACGCCCCCTACCGACAGTTTGACCGCCAGTTGATACACCACAATCAGCGACAGCCAACCCATGGTCAGATAGGTGACCAGCGACAGCACCTTAAAGCGGTGCGCGATGGTCAGCTTAAACAGGATCCCCATCAGTGCCAGGCTCCAGATAACAATCATCAGGCCACGCGACAGCGGCGAGTTGAGCCCCACCAGCAAAAATGGCGTGTAGGTGCCTGCAATAAGAAGATAGATAGCGCAGTGGTCAAATTTCTTGAGCCACATCTTGGCCCGCTGATGCGGGATCGCGTGATACAGCGTCGAGGCCAGGAACAGCAGGATCATACTCCCGCCATACAGGCTGTAGCTGGTAATGGCCATCGCGCTGGCATTAGCGTCCACCGCCTGCACCAGCAATAAGACTAAACCGACAATCCCAAACACCAGGCCAATGCCGTGGCTGATGCTGTTGGCTACTTCCTCAGCCAGCGAATATCCCTGTGCGATTAATGGTCTACTCACCATACAAAACTCCGGGAAAACAAAAGATGATTATTCATCGCATCACTATGCTAACTGAGAATGATTCCAGTGAACACATGTTAGCTAAAATAAAGTTAAACATAACGTTTCTAAATTACAATCAGACAGTTACACTTTAATTTCAGCGAACGCACGTTTCGATTTTAATTATAAACATTTAAAATCAATCACATAAAACTGGTTCTGCCTGGGGTAGATCTCTGCGATCACGCTTTTCAATTCATCCAGGGTCATGTTCTCCTGTTCAGCATGTTTTTGCGTCAATGTGTCGAACGTAACGATTGACGTCCCTGTTACTTCGATGGTGCAAAAATAACCATCATCCTCATAACGCCCCACCCGCAGGATATCGCCGGTTTTGAAATGGGATTCACTTTGATCCCGGATAGTGATGGTTTTACGCCCGGCCAGAATGTCGTCCTGAAAGCGCTGAAAAAAAGTGATGTCGTTTGGCTGCATGTTATTATTCCCTGAAGAAAAGTCTGATGAGTGAGTGTAGCCATTGTGAGCATGTTCTCCCATTCCGCCATTGCCAGTCTCAATAACCTGGAGATGATGGTCTACAACTATGTCATAAAAAATCGTGACAAAGTGATGTACATGACCATTCGCGAGCTGGCGGATGCTGCAGACGTCTCAACCACCACTATCCTGCGCTTTTGCCGCAAGCTTAACTGCGAAGGGTATTCTGAATTCCGCGTGCGCTTTAAGCTGTACCTTGAGCAGAACGAGCCCCAGCAGGCGAACTTCGGCGCCAGCGAAATAATCAGCTTTTTTAAAAGCGTGAATAATGAAGAGTTCGACGCGTTATTGGATAAGGCGGTCGATATTATTTTATCTTCCGAGCGAATTATATTTGTCGGTGCCGGGACATCAGGTTCGCTGGCAAAATATGGCGCACGTTTCTTTTCTAATATTGGGAAATTCAGTAACCATATTGATGACCCTTATTTCCCGGTCACGAATGACATGGCAAAAAATGCGCTGGCGATTGTGCTCTCCGTCTCGGGCGAGACCGAGGAGATCCTGCGCTTCGCCAGCCAGTTCAGCCTGCATCACTGTAAGGTGCTCTCCATTACCAGCCACGAGCACTCGCGCCTGGCAAAACTGGCGGACTTTAATCTCTCCTGGCACGTTCCTCAGACTCGAATTGCAGGCGTCTACGATATAACCACGCAAATTCCCGTCATCTATATTCTGGAATCTCTCGGCCGTAAGCTGGCGAAGAAACTTACAGAATAAAACACCCTGTTTTTTTGATGTGACAAATCACATTTACCGTAAATTGTTATATCGTGACATTTAATTTCGCTTTGCTAGACTCGATGCCAATAAGTCATTTATTGAGAATAGCAGCGATGAAAAAATTGACCTTACCAAAAGATTTTTTATGGGGTGGCGCGGTTGCCGCTCATCAGGTTGAAGGCGGCTGGAACAAAGGCGGCAAAGGGCCAAGCATTTGCGACGTATTGACCGGCGGCGCACACGGCGTACCGCGTGAAATCACGCAGGAGGTGGTGCCGGGTAAATACTACCCAAACCACGAGGCCATCGACTTCCACGGCCACTATAAAGAAGACATCAAGCTATTTGCCGAGATGGGCTTCAAGTGTTTCCGTACCTCCATCGCCTGGACGCGCATCTTCCCGAAAGGTGATGAAACGCAGCCAAACGAAGAGGGGCTGAAGTTTTACGACGACATGTTCGATGAGCTGCTGAAGTACAACATCGAACCGGTGATCACCCTCTCCCACTTCGAAATGCCGCTGCACCTGGTGCAGGAATACGGTAGCTGGACCAACCGTAAAGTGGTTGATTTCTTTGTGCGCTTCGCGGAAGTGGTTTTTGAGCGCTACAAAAACAAGGTCAAATACTGGATGACCTTCAACGAAATCAATAACCAGCGCAACTGGCGCGCACCGCTGTTCGGCTACTGCTGCTCCGGTGTGGTCTATACCGAACACGAAAATCCCGAAGAGACCATGTATCAGGTGCTTCACCACCAGTTTGTGGCCAGCGCCCTGGCGGTGAAAGCCGCGCGCTGCATCAATCCGGAGATGAAAGTCGGCTGCATGCTGGCCATGGTGGCGCTCTATCCATTCTCCTGCAAGCCGGAAGACGTGATGTTCGCCCAGGAATCGATGCGCGAGCGCTACGTCTTTACCGACGTCCAGCTGCGGGGTTACTACCCGTCTTACGTCCTGAACGAGTGGGAGCGCCGCGGGTTCTCCATCAAAATGGAGGCAGGCGACGAGCAGATCCTGCGTGAAGGTACCTGCGACTACCTGGGCTTCAGCTACTACATGACCAACGCGGTGAAAGCGGAAGGCGGCACCGGGGACGCGATTTCCGGTTTCGAAGGCAGCGTGCCGAACCCGCACGTTAAGGCTTCCGACTGGGGCTGGCAGATTGACCCGGTAGGGTTACGCTATTCCCTGTGCGAACTGTACGAGCGTTACCAGAAACCGCTGTTTATCGTTGAAAACGGCTTCGGCGCCTACGACAAGGTTGAAGAAGACGGCAGCATCAACGATGACTATCGTATCGACTATCTGCGTGCCCACGTGGAGGAAATGATCAAAGCCGTTACCCACGATGGCGTGGATCTGATGGGCTATACGCCATGGGGCTGTATCGACTGCGTGTCGTTCACCACCGGCCAGTACAGCAAACGCTACGGCTTTATCTACGTGAATAAACACGACGACGGTACGGGCGACATGTCGCGTTCACGCAAGAAAAGCTTCGAGTGGTATAAGGGCGTAATTGCCAGCAACGGCGAGAAACTTTAACGCCGAGCGCCGTTACGCTTGATCCCCTCTCCCCTTTGGGGAGAGGGTTAGGTTAGGGGTTTACTTCCCACCCGCCAGCTCAATAAAGCTCCCCGTCACGTAAGACGCCTTCTCGCTCAGCAGCCAGACAATCGCCTGGGCGACCTCTTCCGGCTGACCGCCGCGCTGCATCGGCAGCAACGATTTCACGCGATCCACTCGCCCCGGCTCTCCGCCGGAAGCATGGATATCGGTATAGATCAGACCCGGACGGACGCAGTTGACGCGAATGCCCTGCGCCGCTACCTCCAGCGATAAACCCGTTGTCAGCGAATCCACCGCCCCCTTGGACGCGGCATAATCCACATATTCACCCGGCGCGCCCAGACGCGACGCTGCAGAAGAGACATTCACTATCGCCCCACCCTTGCCGCCATACCTGAAGGACATTCGTTTTACCGCTTCCCGGCAGCAGAGGAAGTAGCCCGTGACGTTGGTCGCCAGGACGCGGTTAATGCGCTCAGCGGAGAGATTCTCGATGGTGGATTGCTCAAACAGAATTCCCGCATTGTTGACCAGCGCGGTAAGCGGCTCGCCTTCACGATCGATGCTGTCAAACATCGCCAGCACCTGAGCTTCATCACTGATATCTGCGCGGACGGCAAAGGCTTTACCGCCAGCTTCAACGATCTGGTTTATCACGTCCGTCGCGGCTTTAATGTTGTGATGATAGTTCACCGCCACGGTGTAGTCTTCGCGTGCCAGCTGGAGCGCAGTGGCTTTCCCAATGCCCCGACTGGCGCCGGTCACAAGTGCAATGCCCATTTTCTTCTCCCAATAAAAAAGCCGGGTGGCGCCTTCGCCTTACCCGGCCTGGATTACTGCACCAGCGCGATTACTGGTATTCGCTCATCGGTACGCAGGAGCAGAACAGGTTACGGTCGCCGTAGACGTCATCGAGACGCTTCACGGTCGGCCAGTATTTGTTCGCCACACCTGCCGGGAAGACCGCCAGCTCGCGGGAGTAACCGTGGTTCCACTCAGCCACCATCTCGTGCTGGGTGTGCGGAGCGTTGACCAGCGGGTTATCTTCCAGCGTCCACTCGCCGTCCTGCACGCGGTCGATCTCCATGCGGATGGCCAGCATCGCGTCGATAAAGCGGTCCAGCTCTGCTTTGCTTTCAGACTCCGTTGGCTCAACCATCAGCGTACCCGCAACCGGGAACGACATGGTTGGCGCGTGGAAGCCGTAGTCGATCAGACGCTTGGCGATATCCAGCTCGCTAATGCCGGTCTGCTCTTTCAGCGGACGAATATCGAGGATGCACTCGTGCGCCACGCGGCCGTCGCGGCCGGTATAGAGCACGGGGAAGGCGGACTTCAGGCGAGTCGCAATATAGTTGGCATTCAGAATTGCCACCTGGCTCGCCTGCTTCAGCCCTTCCGCGCCCATCATGCGAATGTACATCCAGCTGATTGGCAGGATAGAGGCGCTACCGAACGGTGCCGCAGAGACCGCGCCCTGACGGGTCAGCATGCCTTCGATCTGCACAACGCTGTGGCCTGGGACAAACGGTGCCAGGTGCGCTTTCACGCCGATTGGGCCCATGCCCGGGCCGCCACCGCCGTGCGGGATGCAGAAGGTTTTGTGCAGGTTAAGGTGCGACACGTCCGCGCCGATAAAGCCCGGAGAGGTAATGCCCACCTGCGCGTTCATGTTCGCGCCGTCGAGGTATACCTGACCGCCGAACTGGTGCACCACTTCGCACACTTCACGGATGGTCTCTTCGTACACGCCGTGGGTGGACGGATAGGTCACCATGATGCAGGAGAGCTTGTCGCCCGCCTGTTCGGCTTTCGCGCGCAGGTCAGCCAGGTCGATGTTGCCGTTCTTATCGCACGCGACCACCACGACTTCCATGCCCGCCATCTGGGCTGAGGCCGGGTTGGTGCCGTGGGCGGAGCTTGGGATCAGGCAGATATCGCGGTGACCTTCGTTACGGCTTTCGTGATAATGACGGATTGCCAGCAGGCCCGCATATTCACCCTGCGCGCCGGAGTTCGGCTGCATGCAGAGCGCGTCATAACCGGTCAGCTTCACCAGCCAGTCGGAAAGCTGGTTGATCATCATATGATAACCTTCTGCCTGCTCTGGCGGGCAGAACGGGTGCAGCTCGGAGAATTCGGGCCAGGTGATCGGGATCATCTCTGCCGCGGCGTTGAGCTTCATGGTGCATGATCCCAGCGGGATCATCGCCTGGTTCAGCGCCAGATCCTTACGCTCCAGAGAGTGCATGTAACGCATCATCTCGGTCTCGCTGTGGTAGCGATTAAAGACCGGGTGCGTCAGGATGGCGTCGTTACGCAGCATGCTGTCCTGAATGGAGCGGCTGTCGAGCGCGACCTCTTTGTCGAGCGCGTCAATGTCCAGACCGTGCGCGTCACCCAGCAGCACGCTGAACAGGTTCAGGATATCGTCGCGGGTGGTGCTTTCATCGAGCGTAATGCCGACGGCGTTGTGGATGTCGCTGCGCAGGTTGATCTCTGCCGCGTTCGCGCGGGCCAGCACGGCCGCTTTGTCCGCCACGTCCACGCACAGGGTGTCGAAGTAGTGGGTATGGCGCAGCTTAAGACCTTTTTGCTGCAGGCCGCAGGCCAGGATATCGGCCAGGCGGTGAATGCGGCTGGCAATGCGTTTCAGGCCTGCCGGGCCGTGGAACACGGCGTACAGGCTGGCGATGTTTGCCAGCAGAACCTGCGAGGTACAGATGTTGGAGTTCGCTTTCTCGCGGCGGATATGCTGCTCGCGGGTCTGCATCGCCATGCGCAGTGCAGTATTACCGGCAGCGTCTTTGGAGACGCCGATAATACGGCCAGGCATGGAACGTTTGAATTCATCTTTCGCGCCGAAGAACGCCGCATGCGGACCGCCGTAGCCCATCGGCACGCCGAAGCGCTGCGCTGAGCCGAATACGATATCCGCGCCCTGTTTGCCCGGTGCCGTCAGCAGCACCAGCGCCATAAAATCGGCGGCAACGCTGACAACCACCTTGCGGGATTTCAGCTCGGCAATCAGCGCGCCGTAGTCGTGAACTTCGCCGGTGGTGCCCACCTGCTGCAGCAGAACGCCGAAAACGTCCTGATGATCCAGCACTTTGTCAGCGTCATCGACGATCACGTCAAAGCCGAAGGTTTCCGCACGGGTGCGCACCACGTCCAGCGTCTGCGGATGCACGTCCGCCGCGACGAAGAAGCGGTTGGCATTTTTCAGCTTGCTCACGCGCTTAGCCATTGCCATCGCTTCGGCGGCGGCGGTCGCTTCGTCCAGCAGAGAAGCAGAGGCGATATCCATGCCGGTCAGGTCCAGCGTCACCTGCTGGAAGTTCAGCAGCGCTTCCAGGCGGCCCTGGGAGACTTCTGGCTGATAGGGGGTGTAAGCGGTGTACCAGCCCGGGTTTTCCAGCATGTTGCGCAGGATAACCGGCGGTAACTGCACGTTGGTATAGCCCATGCCAATGTAAGACTTATAGCGCTTGTTCAGGCCTGCGATGGCCTTCAGCTCCGCCAGCGCGGCGAATTCCGTGGTGGCTTCCCCCACCTGAGGCGGCGTGGCAAGCTGGATGTCTTTTGGCACAATCTGGCCGATCAGTGCGTTTAATGAATCCGCGCCAACTGTCTTCAGCATCTCCTGCTGTTGCTGAGCATCCGGCCCAATGTGACGTTCGATGAAGGCGCCACGGTTTTCAAGCTGGCTTAAAGTCTGTGTCATGAGCGATGGTTCCTGAAACGTGCAGTGAATGTGTTTTCTCCCTCTCCCTGAGGGAGAGGGCTGGGGTGAGGGTGTCGTCTGTTCCCCTCACCCTACCCTCTCCGCAAAGGGGAGAGGGATAATGGCTTACTCGTCTTCTAACAGTGCTTCGTACGCGGTCGCATCCAGCAGCGCGGCAACCTGGGATTCGTCGCTGGCTTTGATCTTGAAGATCCAGCCGCCTTCATAAGGCTCGCTGTTGACCAGTTCCGGCGAATCGCTCAGCGCATCGTTGACGGCGACAATCTCACCGCTTACAGGGGCATAGATGTCAGATGCTGCTTTTACGGACTCCGCCACGGCGCAGTCGTCGCCCGCGCTAACGGTCGTGCCCACGTCAGGCAGGTCAACAAACACCATGTCGCCCAGCAGCTCTTGCGCGTGCTCGGTGATCCCTACGGTGTAAGTGCCGTCCGCCTCTTTGCGCAGCCACTCGTGTTCTTTGCTGTATTTCAGTTCTGCTGGCACATTGCTCATTGAAGTTCTCCTGATAAAAATAGTTAGGCGACCGGCTTACCGGCGCGAACAAAAATCGGTTTGGTCACGTTGACCGGCATTTCGCGGTTGCGGATTTGCACCACCGCCGTTTCGCCAATGCCCGCCGGCACGCGTGCCAGTGCAATACTGTAGCCCAGCGTCGGGGAGAAGGTACCGCTGGTGATCACGCCTTCACGAGGATTGCCGTCAGCATCGGTAAAGCGCACCGGCAGTTCACCGCGCAGCACGCCCTTCTCGGTCATCACCAGACCCACCAGCTGTTCAGTACCCTTCTCGCGCTGCATCTCCAGCGCTTCACGGCCAATAAACTCACGGTCAGCCGGTTCCCAGGCGATGGTCCAGCCCATGTTGGCGGCCAGCGGAGAGACGCCTTCATCCATCTCCTGACCGTAAAGGTTCATTCCCGCTTCCAGACGCAGCGTATCGCGCGCGCCCAGACCCGCAGGCTTCACGCCCGCTTCCACCAGCGCACGCCAGAAATCAGCGGCCTTCTCGTTCGGCATCGCAATTTCGTAGCCCGCTTCACCGGTGTAGCCGGTGGTGGCGATAAACAGATCGCCCGCCTGCACGCCGAAGAACGGCTTCATGCCTTCGGTTGCTTTGCGCTGCTCGTCGTTAAACAGAGAGGCGGCTTTCGCCTGCGCGTTTGGTCCCTGCACGGCGATCAGCGACAGATCGTCACGGACGGTGATGTCGATGGCATAAGGTTCGGCGTGTTGGGTGATCCAGGAGAGGTCTTTTTCGCGGGTGGCGGAGTTTACAACGAGGCGGAAGAAATCTTCAGTGAAGTAATAAACGATAAGGTCATCAATCACGCCGCCCGAGGCATTCAGCATGCCGGTATAGAGCGCTTTGCCCGGCGTCTTCAGTTTGGCGACGTCGTTTGCCAGCAGATAACGCAAAAACTCCCGGGTGCGGCTACCGCGCAGATCGACAATCGTCATATGGGACACGTCGAACATACCGGCATCGGTGCGCACCGCGTGGTGCTCATCAATCTGCGAGCCGTAGTGCAGCGGCATCATCCAGCCATGGAAGTCCACCATGCGGGCGCCGCATAACACGTGTTGTTCGTACAAAGGAGTCTGTTGAGCCATCTTGTCCTCGTTGAAAAATTCACCGTGAAACCCGGTATCGGCCCCGCGTTCGGGCACCGACGCAAACGTTCTCTTTTACCTGAACTTACCACCGAAACCGGCGGTTAACCATAAGGCAAAATGGGTCATCACATTAGCTTATGACCAAAAAACGCTAAAAAGCCTACAGAGTTATTCACTGGAAAAATGCGATTAACCCCGCACAAAATTAACAATGCTCTAACAGGATTTAGCACATGGTGATATTTCGTGCGGAAAATCGGGCCGAATTTCCGTAACGAGAAAAATGCGACATTAGATTATCTAATGCGAAAAATGACGTGAAATTAGAATATTTCAAACGAGGGAATTTCCCCGGCGCAGAGGCCGGGAAAAGAAAGTGTGACAGGGGTCTAAATTAACGCAGCCAGTCCGGCAGGTCGTTAAGACCCATCGCCTGACGGAGGAGTTGGGGCTTAACGCCCGGAAGGGTGTCAGCAAGCTTGAGGCCAATATCGCGCAGCAGTTTTTTCGCCGGATTCGCTCCGGCAAACAGCTCGCGGAAGCCCTGCATGCCCGCCAGCATCATCGCCGCGCTGTGCTTGCGGCTGCGCTCGTAGCGGCGCAGGTACAGATGCTGACCAATATCTTTCCCTTCGCGATGCAGGCGACGCAGCTCCTCAACCAGCTCCGCCGCGTCCATAAAGCCGAGGTTAACGCCCTGTCCTGCCAGGGGATGAATGGTATGCGCCGCATCCCCCACCAGCGCCAGACGGTGCGCCGCAAACTGACGCGCGTAGCGGCCGGTTAACGGGAATACCTGACGTTCGCTTTCAAGCGTGCACAGGCCAAGGCGGTTATCAAAGGCCACGCACAGCGCCTGGTTAAAGGCCTCCGGCGTCGCCTCATGCATCTGCTGGGCTTTTTCCGGCACCAGGGACCAGACAATCGAGCACAGGTGCGGGTCGCTAAGCGGCAGGAACGCCAGAATGCCGTCGTTGTGGAAAATCTGGCGCGCCACGCCGCCGTGCGGCTCTTCGGTACGGATCGTCGCGACCAGCGCGTGATGACGATAGTCCCAGAAGGTCAGCGGGATGTCGGCTTTATTCCGCAGCCAGGAGTTCGCACCGTCAGCACCGACTACCAGACGCGCGGTCAGCATGTCGCCGCTCTGCAGGGTGATAAACGCCTCGTTTTCGCCCCATGCCACCTGCTGGATCTGCGCAGGCGCAATCAGCGTCACGTCGCTGCACTGCTGTGCTTTCTGCCACAGCGCGTGGTGGATCACCGCGTTTTCAACGATGTGCCCCAGATGGCTATAGCCCATGCTTTCATCATCAAAAGCAATATGACCAAAGCTGTCTTTATCCCACACTTCCATGCCGTGATAGCAGCTGGCGCGGTGCGCCACAATATCTGCCCAGACGCCAAGGTGCGTCAGCAGCTTTTCGCTGGCCGCATTGATCGCCGAGACGCGGAGTTCCGGCGGCGCATCCGGTGCAACGGGCTGGGGCTGCTTTTGCTCCAGCACCGCCACGCGCAGGCCGCTGCCCTGCAATCCACAGGCCAATGCCAGTCCAACCATTCCGCCGCCAACGATGGCGACATCAACATTTTGCACGATGATAACTCCTTAACGCGCGACCCAACCCAGGGTCCGCTGCGCCAGCACGTCACGTGCCGGAATGAATAGTTCCATCGCCATCAGCCCGAGGTTGCGGCCCGCAACCAGCGGTGCCCAGCGATTGGCAAAGAGATGGACTAAGCCGTCGGTAACGCCGATGGTGGCCTCTTTATCCGCCTGACGGCGCTTCTGGTAATGAATCAGCACCGAATACGCCCCGCAGTCTTTTTGCTCGCCCCACGCATGCGCCAGTGATTCGGCCAGGCTCATGACGTCGCGTAAGCCCAGGTTAAAGCCTTGCCCCGCGATGGGGTGCAGCGTCTGTGCGGCATTACCGACAAGCGCCAGACGATTGGAGACAGACTGAGACGCCGTGGTCAGCGAAAGCGGGTAGACCGTCCGCTTGCCTGCGTGGGTAATACGCCCCAGCCGCCAGCCAAAGGCTTTCTGCAGCTCGGTACAAAAACGTTCGTCGGACCAGCCCTTAACCTCTTCCGCCTTATCCTGAGGATGACACCACACCAGGGAACAGCGCCCGTCCGACATCGGCAGCATCGCCAGCGGACCATGCTGCGTAAAGCGTTCAAACGCCCTGCCGTGGTGGTCAGCTGCGGTAGAGACGTTCGCAATGACCGCCACTTGCCCGTAAGGCTGCTGGCGCCACTCCACGCCACACTGGGTGCCGAGCGACGAGCGCGAACCGTCCGCGGCGACCAGAAGCTGGCCTTCAAGAACGGTGCCGTTTTCCAGCGTCACGCTAACCGACGCCTCACTACGGCTCACGCTGGCCACGCGCGCGGGGCAATGCAGCGTGACGCCCGGCGCGTCCTGGAGCAGGCGGAACAGTCGCAATCCGACGTCGTGCAGCTCAACGACCTGTCCCAGGGCATCAATCCGGTAGTCCTGCGCGTCCAGCGTGACAAAGCCAGCATGGCCGCGATCGCTGACGTGCACGGTACCGATCGCCGTGGCGCGGTCGGCTATCGCCTGCCAGATACCAATGCGTGAAAGCTGCTGGCAGGTGCCCTGCGCCAGCGCAATGGCGCGCGCATCAAAACCGGGGTGGTTTGACGCCTCTGGCGCAACGGCTTCCACCAGGTGCACCGGAAGCTGGCCCTGCGTCAAATGCGAAATGGCCAGCGCCAGCGTGGCCCCGGTCATGCCGCCGCCAACGATAATCACGCTCATGCGCGTGCCGCTGCCATCAGCGCCTCGATATCGTCAGCGTTTTTCACGACGCTGGCGGTCAGGTTTTCGTTACCGGTTTCGGTAATCACGATGTCATCTTCAATACGAATGCCAATCCCGCGGTACTCTTCAGGCACGTCGGCATCCGGCGCGATATACAGGCCCGGCTCCACGGTTAACACCATGCCCGGCTCCAGCACGCGCGAACGGTCGGTACCGTACGCGCCAACGTCATGCACGTCCAGCCCCAGCCAGTGGCTCAGGCCGTGCATGAAATACGGTCGATGCGCGTTTTCAGCAATCAGGCTGTCGACATCCCCTTTCAGGATCCCGAGCCTGACCAGACCGGTAATCATGATGCGCACCACTTCGCCGGTCACTTCCTGCATGGAGGTACCGGGACGATACAGCCTGAGCGCCGTCTCAAGAGACTCGAGAACGATGTCGTAAATGGCGCGCTGTGCCGGTGAGAACTTACCGTTCACCGGGAAGGTACGGGTGATGTCCCCCGCATAGCCCTGATATTCGCAACCGGCGTCAATCAGCACCAGATCGCCGTCGCGCAGCACGCTTTCGTTCTCGGTGTAGTGCAGAATGCAGCCGTTTTCCCCGCCGCCGACAATGGTGTTGTAAGAGGGATAGCGCGCGCCGTGGCGGTTAAATTCGTGGTGAATTTCGCCTTCCAGCTGGTATTCGAACATCCCGGGACGGCATTTCTCCATCGCGCGGGTGTGCGCCAGGGCGCTGATTTCGCCCGCACGGCGCATCACGTTAAGCTCCTCTTCAGACTTGAACAGGCGCATCTCATGCACCACCGGACGCCAGTCCGTCAGCGTGGCCGGTGCGGACAGGTTCTGGCGCGAGCCTTTGCGCAGCTTATCCAGCGCGGTGAAAACAATCTCATCTGCGTACGCATATTCGCCCTGCGCGTGATAGAGCACGTCGAGGCCGTTAAGCAGCTGATAGAGCTGCTGGTTGATTTCGCTAAACGCCAGCGCGCGGTCAACGCCCAGCTTCGCCGGTGCGGCCTCTTGCCCCAGGCGGCGGCCAAACCAGATTTCAGCAGTTAAGTCACGTACGCGGTTGAAAATCACGCTGTGGTTGTGGGTGTCATTGCTCTTAATCAGCACCAGCACCGCTTCCGGCTCGTTAAAGCCGGTGAAGTACCAGAAATCGCTGCTCTGCCGATAGGGATATTCGCTGTCGGCGTTGCGCGTCACTTCGGGCGCAGCAAAAATTAGCGCGGCGCTGCCCGGCTGCATTTTCGCCAGCAGCGCCTGACGGCGGCGCGAATACTCTTGACTCGAGATAACCATGACACCCTCCTGTGCGTTATTTTTCTTAATGTAAGGTTGGCTTGCGGACTTCCGGCGCGGTCGGCTGTGAGCGCGTAAAGTTATCGTGGCACAGCAGTGCCGCCACGCGCACGTACTCGATGATCTCTTCGAGAGACATTTCCAGCTCTTCCTGGTCTTCGTCTTCATCGTAGCCGAGCTGAGCGATATTACGCAGATCGTCGATCGCCTCACCCGCTTCGCCGGTCACTTTATCCAGTTTAGGCTGCGTCACGCCCAGCCCCAGCAGATAGTGGTTTACCCAGCCGGCCAGCGCATCGGCGCGATCGAACACGCTAACGTCGTCGCCTTCAGGCAGATAAAGCTGAAAAAGGAAGCCATCGTCTTCCAGAGAATCGCTGGTGGCGGCGTGCATTTTACGCAGCGCTTCCGCCAGCTCGTGACCAAACGCCAGCCCTTCATTCGTGAGGTCGTGGATCAGCGGCTGCCATGAGCTGTCGCTGTTTCCGCCGCACAGCATGCCACTGATCAGACCGTGCATTTCGGCAGGGGTTAAACCGACTCCCTGCTGGTTCAGTAACTGGTTTAAATCCTTGTAACCAGGCATTTCGTTCTGTATAGACATGAGCATTCGTCGTCAAAGGGGGGAAGTTTCATGATATGCTACCACTTTGGACCCTGGTGATACCAGAAAAGGGCTTGTATCTTCACATCAGGGTAGCTATAGTGTCGCCCCTTCGCAGCCCCCGGGCCGTAAGCGAAGGCAGCGCAGTCAATCAGCAGGAAGGTGGCATGTCTGCACAACCCGTCGATCTCCAGATTTTTGGCCGTTCACTGCGAGTGAATTGTCCGCCTGAACAAAGGGATGCTTTGAATCAGGCTGCGGACGATTTGAATCAGCGGTTGCAAGATCTAAAAGAACGCACTAGAGTCACAAATACTGAGCAGCTGGTTTTCATCGCCGCGTTGAACATCAGCTATGAACTGACTCAGGAAAAAGCGAAGACCCGCGACTACGCGGCAAGCATGGAGCAGCGCATTAAAATGCTCCAGCAGACCATAGAACAGGCATTGCTTGATCAAGGTCGCAATCCCGAAAGACCGGGACCCAAGTTTGAATAACACTTCTCAGTTGACTATGGTAGAGTAACTGTGAAGACAAAATTTCTCTGAGATGTTCGCAAGCGGGCCAGTCCCCTGAGCCGATATTTCATACCACAAGAATGTGGCGCTCCATGGTTGGTGAGCATGCTCGGTCCGTCCGAGAAGCCTTAAAACTATGACGACACATTCACCTTGAACCAAGGGTTCAAGGGTTACAGCCTGCGGCGGCATCTCGGAGATTCCCTCTCTTTTCTTCTACCGACTACCATGACTCAATTCCCTGAAGTTTCTGCTTCACGCCTGGACATCCGTCAGCTAATTCGTCAGCGCCGCCGTGCGTTAACCTCCGATCAGCAAGCGCATTTTGCCCAGCAGGCCGCCGCCCGTATGATGGCGTATCCCCCTGTCTTGATGGCGCATACCGTTGCGCTGTTTCTGTCGTTTGACGGCGAGCTGGACACCCAACCGTTGATAGAGCAACTCTGGCGCGCCGGGAAGAAGGTCTATCTGCCGGTGCTGCACCCGTTTAGCGAGGGGAATCTGCTGTTTCTGCACTACCATCCGCACAGCGAGCTGGTGGTGAATCGCCTGAAAATCACCGAACCGAAACTCGACGTGCGCGACGTGCTGCCGCTGTCACAGCTGGATGTACTGATCACGCCGCTGGTGGCGTTTGATGAACAGGGCCAGCGTTTAGGGATGGGCGGCGGTTTTTATGACCGGACGCTGCAAAACTGGCAGCAGTACGGGTTGCAGCCGGTGGGCTATGCGCATGATTGTCAGGGCGTGGAGGCGTTACCGGTGGAGAAATGGGATGTGCCGTTGCCGGCGGTGGTGACGCCCAGCAAAATCTGGGTCTGGTAGAATAAAGCCGGGTGGCGCTTACGCTTACCCGGCCTACAAATGCTCAGAGTAGGTCGGGTAAGGCGCAGCCGCCACCCGACACCACAAACCGCACTATCAGTACAGCAGACGCGCGCGAATCGTCCCCGGGATGGCCTTCATGCTCAGCAGCGCTTTCTCGGCCACATCATCATCCGCTTCGATATCAATAACCACGTAGCCCATCTGCGAGTTCGTCTGCAGATACTGCGCGGCAATGTTGACGCCCTGCTCGGCAAAGATCTGGTTGATCGCGGTCAGCACGCCTGGACGGTTTTCGTGGATGTGCAGCAGACGACGACCACCGTGCAGCGGCAGAGACACTTCCGGGAAGTTCACGGCAGAGAGCGTAGAACCGTTGTCGGAGTATTTGCTCAGTTTACCCGCCACTTCCAGACCGATATTTTCCTGCGCTTCCTGGGTAGAACCGCCAATGTGAGGCGTCAGGATCACGTTGTCGAACTCGCACAGCGGAGAGGTAAACGGATCGCTGTTGGTCGCAGGCTCCGTCGGGAACACGTCGATGGCTGCGCCCGCCAGGTGCTTACGCTTCAGCGCATCGCACAGCGCAGGGATATCGACAACCGTGCCGCGCGCGGCGTTAATCAGCAGTGAGCCCGGCTTCATCAGCGCCAGCTCTTCCGCGCCCATCATGTTTTTGGTGGACGCATTTTCCGGCACGTGCAGGCTCACCACGTCACTCATGTTCAGCAGGTCAGACAGGTGTTGAACCTGGGTGGCATTGCCCAGCGGCAGCTTGCTTTCGATATCGTAAAAATAGACATGCATACCGAGAGATTCCGCCAGAATCCCCAGTTGGGTACCGATGTGGCCATAGCCGATAATCCCCAGCTTTTTACCACGCGCTTCATATGAGCCAGACGCCAGTTTGTTCCACACGCCGCGGTGCGCCTTGGCGTTAGCTTCAGGAATGCCGCGCAGCAGAAGCAGCAGTTCGCCAATCACCAGCTCCGCCACGGAACGGGTGTTGGAGAACGGGGCGTTGAAGACGGGAATACCGCGTTTCGCGGCAGCATTCAGGTCAACCTGGTTGGTACCAATGCAGAAGCAGCCGATAGCCACCAGCTTTTCCGCCGCGGCAATAACCTCTTCAGTCAGGTGAGTACGGGATCGCAGGCCAATGAAGTGGGCATCACGGATGGACGTTTTCAGCTCTTCGGTATCGAGCGCGCCTTTGTGAAATTCGATGTTGGTGTAACCTGCTGCACGAAGGCTATCGATTGCTTTTTGATGTACGCCCTCGACCAGCAGGAATTTAATCTTGTCTTTCTCCAGTGATACCTTTGCCATTTACCCGACCCTGTTTTTGTCTGAACTGATGTTGTGCTGGATATGAATCCGCCGTAGCCAACATATCAAAAAAAACTATTGCAGCAATATGAACGTTTGCGTCGGCACTCTGAAGAAAAGTCATACAGAGCAAAATGTCAGAGGAAAATGCTATGGAAATTTACAAACGCGGCAGGATCGGCAAAAGAGGCGTAAAAACGTGACACAAGTCACCGAATTTAGCTTTTCAAAAATTTTTTAGCGGGGGGAGGACTCCCCCCATCAGATCATTTTACGATGGTTTTCACGCCGTCAGCGGTGCCGATCAGCGCCACATCCGCGCCACGGTTGGCGAATAGCCCTACGGTCACTACGCCCGGAATGCCGTTGATGGCATTTTCCAGCGCAATCGCGTCAAGAATTTCCAGACCGTGAACGTCGAGGATCACGTTACCGTTATCGGTGACTACACCCTGACGGTATTCCGGACGACCGCCAAGCTTCACCAGCTGACGGGCAACCGCGCTACGGGCCATTGGGATCACTTCGACCGGCAGCGGGAAATTACCCAGAATGTCGACCTGCTTGGAGGCGTCCGCGATGCAGATAAACTTGTCCGCAACGGAGGCGATGATTTTTTCGCGCGTCAGCGCCGCGCCGCCGCCTTTGATCATCTGCATGTGGCCGTTGATTTCATCCGCGCCGTCGACGTAAATCCCCAGACGATCCACTTCGTTGAGATCGAAAACGGTAATGCCGAGGCTTTTCAGCTTTTCCGTGGAAGCATCGGAGCTGGAAACCGCGCCCTCGATTTGCCCCTTCATCGTGCCCAGCGCATCGATAAAGTGTGCCGCGGTTGATCCCGTACCGACACCGACAATGGTACCCGGCTGTACGTACTGGAGAGCGGCCCATCCTACTGCTTTTTTCAGTTCATCCTGCGTCATGATCGTTTTGCCTGTGGTGTGAAAACTCAGGGCGCATTATAGAACACGTCGAATGGAATTCGTCTGCCACAAAGGGAAAATTGTGTCATAGTGCAGAATAAGCAAAATTAAGGAGTCAGCCAGAGCAATGAAACGTCCGGACTACAGAACACTACAGGCACTTGATGCAGTTATTCGTGAACGCGGTTTTGAGCGCGCGGCGCAAAAGCTTTGCATCACCCAGTCCGCCGTATCACAGCGTATAAAACAGCTTGAAAACATGTTCGGCCAGCCGCTGCTGGTGCGTACCGTGCCGCCACGTCCAACCGAGCAAGGGCAAAAACTCCTCGCCCTGCTGCGCCAGGTTGAACTGCTGGAAGACGAGTGGCTGGGTGACGAACAAACGGGCTCTACGCCGCTGCTGCTCTCTCTGGCGGTCAACGCCGACAGTCTGGCAACCTGGCTGCTGCCGGCTCTTGCGCCGGTATTAGCAGATTCCCCTATCCGCCTGAACTTACAGGTTGAAGATGAAACCCGAACCCAGGAGCGCCTGCGTCGCGGTGAAGTGGTTGGAGCCGTCAGTATTCAGCCTCAGGCGCTGCCAAGCTGTCTTGTCGATCAGCTGGGCGCACTGGACTACCTGTTTGTGGGGTCAAAAGCCTTTGCCGACCGCTACTTCCCCAACGGCGTAACCCGAGCCGCGCTGCTGAAAGCCCCTGCCGTGGCGTTCGACCATCTGGACGATATGCATCAGGCGTTCCTGCAACAAAACTTCGATCTGCCGCCTGGCAGCGTGCCGTGCCATATCGTCAACTCGTCTGAAGCCTTCGTGCAGCTTGCGCGCCAGGGCACCACCTGCTGCATGATCCCGCACCTGCAGATTGAGAAAGAGTTGAAAAGCGGTGAGCTGATTGACCTGACGCCGGGGCTGTATCAGCGCCGGATGCTCTACTGGCACCGTTTTGCGCCGGAAAGCCGTATGATGCGCAACGTCACCGACGCGCTGCTGGCATACGGGCATAAGGTGTTGAGACAGGATTAAAAAGAAAAGCCGGGTGGAGGCTACGCCTTACCCGGCCTACAGATTACTGAGCAGGTTTCGGCTGTGCTGCAACTGGTTCCAGCTGGAACACCACATCCACCTGATCGTCGAACTGGATTGTCGGCTGCTCGTAAGTTTCCTGAGCGGATACCGGGGCGGCATCGGCCTTCATCATACGAACCATCGGGCTTGGCTGGTAGTTAGAGACGTGGTAACGCACGCTGTAAACCGGGCCAAGCTTGCTCTTAAAGCCAGAAGCCAGCTGTTCCGCCTGGTGAATGGCATCATCAATCGCCGCTTTACGCGCTTCGTCTTTATATTTTTCCGGTTGCGCAACGCCCAGCGACACGGAACGAATTTCGTTGAGACCCGCCTTCAGCGCACCGTCCAGCAGCGAGTTAAGCTTATCCAGCTGACGCACGGTCACTTCGACGGTACGCACGGCGCGGTAGCCCTTCAGGATGCTTTTGCCATTCTGGTAGTCGTAATCGGGTTGAGTACGCAGGTTCGCAGAGTTGATATCTTTTTTACCGACACCGTTCTGCTCGAGGAAAGAGAGGTATTGCGCAACGCGATCGTCAGCCTGCTTCTTGGCCGTCGCCGCATCTTTCGCCGCCACATTCACCTCAATTGCCAGGGTTGCAACATCGGGTACCGCGTCCACGCTTGCGGTGCCTGACGTGACGATGTGCGGACCATCCGGCAGTTCACTTGCCTGCACCGACACCGCACCGAAACTTACTAATGCCGCCAGGGCCATCACCTTAAACTTCACTGTTATTCCTCCATGTTGCGAAGAGTGCCCATTAACAGGGCGCATGCCAGCAAGCTTAGCGGGTCTTGTTCAGTTGTCCATAAGACAAGGATTAGTTGAACAATTCCTGGACATGATGAATCCCCTCTTTTGCCAGCTGAAAAGCAATAAACCACATCACCAGCCCCACAAGGGTATTAATGATGCGCTGGGCTTTGGCCGTACGCAGGCGAGGTGCCAGCCATGCCGCCAGAATGGCGAGACCGAAGAACCAGAGGAACGAGGCGCTGACCGTACCGAGCGCAAACCACCGTTTCGGCTCAACGTCCAGCTGTCCGCCCAGGCTGCCCAGCACCACAAAGGTGTCGAGATAAACATGCGGATTAAGCCAGGTGACCGCCAGCATGGTGACGATAATCTTCCAGCGGCCCTGCTTCATGACCTCCGCGCTCGCCAGCTCGAGGTTGCTGCTCATCGCCGTTTTCAGGGCACCAAAACCGTACCAGAGCAGAAACGCCACGCCGCCCCAGGTAACCAGCGCCAGCAGCCACGGAGACTGCATCAGCAGCGCGCTGCCGCCAAAAATCCCGGCGCAGATCAGCAGTAAATCACTTACCGCGCACAGCAGGGCAATCATCAGATGGTACTGGCGGCGGATGCCCTGATTCATCACGAACGCATTTTGCGGTCCGAGCGGAAGGATCATGGCCGCGCCTAAGGCAAGCCCTTGAAAATAATAAGATAGCATGACGATTTTCTCGCAGTGTTGTTCTGGAGGCTGACTATACTGCGCGAATCACATTAGAGGAAATGGATAATATTAATTGGGTATTAGCGGAGCTTATGAAAGTAAAGCCCGGTGACGCTTGCGCTTACCGGGCCTGCGGGAGAAGTTATTCTGCTTCTTTGACTTTTTTGACGTTTACGTCCATCTGCGGGTACGGGAAGCTGATGCCGTTGGCATCGAAGTCGCGCTTAATGCGTTCCAGCACGTCCCAGTACACGTTTTGCAGATCGCTGCTTTTGCTCCAGATGCGCACCACAAAGTTAATGGAGGAAGCACCCAGTTCGTTCAGGCGAACCGTCTGCTCTTTGTCTTTCAGAATGCGATCGTCTGAAGCAATGATATTAGTAATCAGCGACTTCACCTGATCGATATCGGAGTCATACGCCACGCTGATAATCAGTTCGTTACGACGCACCGGTTCACGGGAGAAGTTAATAATGTTGCCTGCAATGATTTTTCCGTTCGGCACGACCACGATGCGGCCATCCACGGTACGCATGGTCGTAGAGAAAATCTGCACCTGCAGCACGGTTCCGGCAATGCCGCCCAGGTCAACGTATTCGCCAGAGCGGAACGGACGGAAGGTGACCAGCAGCACGCCTGCCGCCAGGTTTGAAAGCGAGCCCTGCAGCGCCAGACCAATGGCCAGACCGGCGGCACCGAGAACGGCGATGACGGAGGCGGTCTGCACGCCCACACGGCCCAGCGCCGCAATCAGCGTAAAGGCGATAACGCCGTAGCGCACCAGTGCGGAGAGGAAGTCAGCCACCGTGGCGTCAATGTGACGGGCCAGCATCACGCGGTTAACCGCGTTCGATACGATACGCGCCACGATCATCCCGACGATGATGATGGCAATCGCCGCGACAATGTTCACGGCATAGCTCAGCAATAGCGCCTGGTTGCGTACCAGCCAGTTACCGGCGTTATTGATGCTGTCTACGACATCGAGTTGTTCCATTTATTCTTCCTTTTGTTAAACCAAAACACAAAATCCATCCCCCATGGAGACAGGCAGGTTCGTAAAGGGTAAACAAAAAGCGCCGGGTTTGCCAAACAGATCACAAAAACAGGTCTGGCAGGGTATTGAAAAAGCATAAAAAAAGGCCCGCATTTGCGGGCCTTCTGATGCTGTTAGCAACTCAAATTACAGAACGTCGATCGCGTTCAGTTCTTTGAAAGCCTGCTCCAGACGGGTCACCATAGACGTCTGAGCAGCGCGCAGCCATACGCGTGGATCGTAGTATTTCTTGTTCGGCTGGTCTTCGCCTTTCGGGTTGCCCAGCTGGCCCTGCAGGTAAGCTTCGTTCGCTTTGTAGTACTGCAGGATACCGTCCCAGGTTGCCCACTGGGTATCGGTATCGATGTTCATTTTCACAACGCCGTAGCTTACGGAGTCTTTGATTTCCTGAGCAGAAGAACCTGAACCGCCGTGGAAGACGAAGTTCAGGCTGTTGTGCGGCAGGTTGTGTTTCTTAGACACGTATTCCTGAGAATCACGCAGGATGGTTGGGGTCAGAACCACGTTACCTGGTTTGTAAACGCCGTGTACGTTACCGAAGGACGCTGCAATGGTGAAGCGTGGGCTGATCTTGCTCAGCTCGGTGTAAGCGTAATCAACGTCTTCTGGCTGGGTGTACAGGGCAGAAGCGTCCATGTGGCTGTTGTCCACGCCGTCTTCTTCACCACCGGTGCAGCCCAGTTCGATTTCCAGGGTCATGTCCATTTTGGCCATGCGCGCCAGGTACTTAGAGCAGATTTCGATGTTTTCGTGCAGTGACTCTTCAGACAGGTCGATCATGTGAGAAGAGAACAGTGGCTTACCGGTTGCCGCGAAGTGTTTTTCACCCGCGTCCAGCAGACCGTCGATCCACGGCAGCAGTTTCTTCGCGCAGTGGTCAGTGTGCAGGATAACTGGAACACCGTAGTGTTCAGCCATCTGGTGAACGTGGTGCGCACCAGAGATAGCGCCCAGGATTGCAGCACCCTGAGGAATGTCAGTTTTCACGCCTTTACCTGCGATGAACGCAGCGCCGCCGTTAGAGAACTGAACGATAACTGGAGCTTTAACTTTAGCAGCAGTTTCCAGTACGGCGTTGATGGAGTCGGTACCCACGCAGTTAACTGCTGGCAGAGCGAAGTTGTTTTCTTTAGCTACCTGGAACACTTTCTGTACGTCATCACCAGTGATAACGCCAGGTTTTACGAAATCAAAAATTTTAGACATGTTACTTAGTCCTGTATCTTCGGCCGTTAGAAAAGGTGCGAGCTCTTAAAAGCGCGCTGAAAATTGGGCAGGTTTCCCTGCCCTTGAATGGCTTACTTCTTAGCGCGCTCTTCGAGCATTGCTACTGCTGGCAGTACTTTGCCTTCCACGAATTCGAGGAATGCACCGCCACCAGTGGAGATGTAGGAGATCTTGTCAGCGATACCGAACAGGTCGATTGCTGCCAGGGTATCACCACCGCCTGCGATAGAGAACGCTTCGCTGTCTGCGATAGCGTTAGCAACGATTTCAGTACCTTTGCGGAAGTTCGGGAATTCGAACACGCCAACAGGACCGTTCCACAGGATAGTTTTTGCGTTTTTGAGGATTTCAGCCAGTTTCTGTGCAGAAACGTCGCCCAGGTCCAGAATCTGCTCTTCGTCTTTGATGTCGTTTACAGATTTCAGGGTCGCGGTTGCGGTTTCGGAGAACTCGGTCGCGACGCGAACGTCAGTTGGAACCGGGATATCACAGGTACCCAGCAGGCGTTTGGCTTCGTCAACCAGGTCTGCTTCGTACAGGGATTTACCGACGTTGTGGCCCTGAGCGGCAACGAAGGTATTCGCGATACCACCGCCAACGATCAGCTGGTCAGCGATTTTAGACAGGGAATCCAGAACGGTCAGTTTGGTAGAAACTTTAGAACCACCAACGATAGCCACCATCGGACGAGCTGGTTCTTTCAGTGCTTTACCCAGCGCTTCCAGTTCGTCAGCCAGCAGAGGACCGGCACACGCTACGTCTGCGAATTTACCGATACCGTGGGTTGACGCCTGTGCACGGTGAGCAGTACCGAAGGCATCCATCACGAATACGTCGCACAGTGCAGCGTATTTTTTGGAAAGGGTTTCGTCGTCTTTCTTCTCGCCTTTGTTGAAGCGAACGTTTTCCAGAACAACCAGTTCACCGGCCGCAACTTCAACGCCGTCCAGGTAATCTTTCACCAGGCGAACCGGGTTGGACAGTTTGTCTTTTAGGTAATTAACCACTGGCAGCAGAGAGAACTCTTCGTTGTACTCGCCTTCAGTTGGACGACCCAGGTGGGAGGTGACCATCACTTTCGCGCCCTGCTTCAGAGCCAGTTCGATGGTTGGCAGAGATGCACGGATACGCGCGTCGCTGGTCACTTTGCCATCTTTAACCGGTACGTTCAGATCGGCACGGATGAAAACGCGTTTACCAGCCAGATCCAGATCGGTCATCTTAATTACAGACATGGTGAATCCTCTCGTTGATTCTTAAAGTTTTGCAGACGCACGATGCGTCTTACCTGAAACCTTGAGCGGCCATTGCTAACGTGGTGTCGAGCATTCGGTTAGCAAAGCCCCATTCGTTATCACACCAGACCAGCGTCTTGATAAGGTGTGCCCCACTGACTCTCGTTTGCGTACCATCGACGATGGCGCTGTGCGGGTCGTGGTTAAAATCTACTGAGACCAACGGTAATTCCGTATAGTCAACTATACCATGAAATGCCCCCTGTGCCGCTTTTTGCAGCAACAGGTTGACTTCACAGGCTTTTACAGGTTTTTTTACCGTCACGCTAAGGTCGATTGCGGTAACGTTAATCGTTGGAACACGCACGGCAATCGCTTCAAACCGGTCATTAAACTGCGGAAAAATTCGGGTGATCCCTGCCGCCAGTTTCGTATCTACCGGAATAATTGACTGGCTCGCCGCGCGAGTGCGTCGTAAATCCGGATGGTAGGCGTCGATAACCTGCTGATCGTGCATGGCGGAATGAATCGTGGTCACGGTGCCGGATTCAATGCCATACGCATCGTCTAACAGTTTGATGACCGGAATAATGCAGTTGGTGGTACAGGAGGCGTTGGAAACAATGCGGTGTTCGGCCTGCAGCTCATGCTGGTTGACGCCAAACACGACTGTCGCGTCGAGGTCATTACTGCCGGGATGAGAAAACAGGACTTTTTTCGCGCCTGCAGCCAGATGAGCTTCGCCGTGTTCGCGGTTGCCATAAACACCGGTACAGTCAAGCACGACATCCACACCCAGTTCACGCCAGGGTAGCCCGGAAATGCTGTTCTCATGCAGAACACGAATAGCGTCATCACCCACAAAGAGCTGATCTCTTTCCTGGCGCACATCCCAGGCGAAACGTCCGTGGCTGGTGTCATACTTCAATAAATGCGCCATGCCCGCAGCATCCGCCAGTTCATTGATTGCCACCACGGTTATTTCCGCCCGACGTCCGGATTCATACAAAGCACGAACCACGTTACGCCCGATGCGACCGAAGCCATTAATCGCTACGCGTACGGTCATAGATCTCCTGCAAAGCAATCCCTGAGTTTGAGGTGGCTGAAAGAGTAATCCAGCTACGCCCGAAGGGGAATCCTTGCTGTCACAAACTGCGATTGATTGGTCAATTGTCGAACATTTAATCGACTGAAACGCTTCAGCAAGAATAAGCGAATCGGGGAATAAAAGGAATGTCTGTCCAGATGAATAAGCGAGCTATATGACTTGCGTCACATTTTAGGTGGAATAATGACGCAAAAAAAGCCGGGTGGCGCGCTAGCGCTTACCCGGCCTACTTTCGAGCCATTTGTAGACCCGGTAAGCGTAGCGCCACCGGGCAAAACGGCGATTACAGCAGCTCTTTCGCTTTCGCGACAACGTTCTCAACGGTGAAGCCGAACTCTTCGAACAGCTGCTCTGCCGGAGCAGACTCACCGAAGGTGGTCATACCGACGATGGCACCGTTCAGGCCCACGTATTTGAACCAGTAGTCAGCGATACCCGCTTCCACTGCCACACGCGCGGAAACCGCTTTAGGCAGAACGGATTCACGGTAAGCGGCATCCTGCTTGTCGAACGCATCGGTAGACGGCATGGAGACCACGCGCGCCTTCACGCCTTCGGCAGTCAGTTTTTCCCATGCGGCAACAGCCAGCTCAACTTCAGAACCGGTAGCGATGAAGATCAGCTCAGGCTGGCCCGCGCAATCTTTCAGCACGTAACCACCGCGAGCGATGTTTGCCAGCTGCTCAGGGGTACGCTCCTGCTGCGCCAGGTTCTGACGGGAGAGGATCAGCGCGGTTGGACCGTCCTGACGCTCAACGCCGTATTTCCACGCCACCGCGGATTCAACCTGGTCACATGGACGCCATGTGCTCATGTTCGGGGTCACGCGCAGGGAAGCCACCTGCTCTACCGGCTGGTGAGTTGGGCCGTCTTCGCCAAGACCGATGGAGTCGTGGGTGTAGACCATCACCTGACGCTGTTTCATCAGCGCCGCCATACGCACGGCGTTACGGGCATATTCAACGAACATCAGGAAGGTAGAGGTGTACGGCAGGAAACCACCGTGCAGGGAGATACCGTTGGCAATCGCGGTCATACCGAATTCACGTACACCGTAATGGATGTAGTTACCGGCAGTATCTTCGTTGATTGGCTTAGAACCAGACCACAGGGTCAGGTTAGATGGCGCCAGGTCAGCGGAGCCGCCCAGGAATTCTGGCAGCCATGGGCCGAACGCTTCAATCGCATTCTGAGACGCTTTACGGCTCGCGATTTTAGACGGGTTCGCCTGCAGCTTAGCGATAAACTCGTTCGCTTTCGCGTCGAAGTCAGACGGCATGTCACCTTTCATACGACGGGTGAATTCAGCCGCTTCCTGCGGGAAGGCTTTCGCGTAAGCAGCGAACTTCTCGTTCCAGGCCGCTTCTTTCGCCTGGCCTACTTCTTTTGCATCCCACTGAGCGTAAATCTCTGATGGGATTTCGAATGCAGGGTGTTTCCAGCCCAGCGCTTCGCGGGTCAGTGCGATTTCTGCATCACCCAGCGGCGCGCCGTGGGAGTCGTGCGTACCCGCTTTGTTCGGTGAACCGAAGCCGATGATGGTTTTGCACATCAGCAGGGACGGTTTGTCCGTCACAGCGCGCGCTTCTTCCACTGCACATTTAATCGAGTCAGCATCGTGACCATCAACGCCACGCACAACGTGCCAGCCGTAGGCTTCGAAACGTGCTGCGGTGTCGTCGGTGAACCAGCCTTCAACGTGACCGTCGATGGAGATACCGTTGTCGTCATAGAACGCAACCAGTTTACCCAGCTTCAGGGTACCTGCCAGGGAACACACTTCGTGAGAAATGCCTTCCATCATGCAGCCGTCGCCCATGAACGCGTAGGTGAAGTGGTCAACGATGTCGTGACCAGGACGGTTGAACTGCGCCGCCAGGGTCTTCTCAGCAATCGCCATACCCACGGCGTTAGCAATACCCTGACCCAGCGGGCCGGTGGTGGTTTCTACGCCAGCGGTGTAGCCCACTTCCGGGTGACCTGGAGTTTTGGAGTGCAGCTGACGGAAGTTTTTCAGCTCTTCAATTGGCAGATCGTAGCCGGTGAGGTGCAGCAGGCTATAGATCAGCATAGAGCCGTGGCCGTTGGATAGCACGAAGCGGTCGCGGTCAGCCCATGACGGGTTCTGCGGGTTGTGGTTCAGGAAATCACGCCACAGGACTTCGGCGATATCAGCCATACCCATAGGGGCCCCTGGGTGGCCGGATTTGGCTTTCTGAACTGCGTCCATGCTCAGCGCACGAATAGCATTAGCAAGCTCTTTACGTGAGGACATTTTAACTCCAGATCGGACTGTTAAAGGCCATGCCCTTGACGACAGCGCGTTTTGGGCTACGCCGGAAAAAAGTGCCAACAATGTAACCCAAGCGGCATGCCATGTACATGGACCATTCTTTTGCAGCTTAAGAAATCTCTGGATCATGCTCGCATGTTGCGCAATCTACTCGCCCGGCCCTGTAGATATTCCTTATACTTAGCCCGACACCGGCTTCGCTGACGGTGACCTTTTCGGATTTTATTCAGATTAACGAGTACGGAAGCAACCTCATGAAAATGCGTGCAATAGTGCTGGCCCTGGGTACAACGCTCCTGCTGAGCGGCTGTCAGAATATGGATTCTAACGGTCTGATGACGTCAGGGGCAGAGGCCTTTCAGGCCTATTCCCTGAGCGATGCGCAGGTGAAAGCGCTGAGCGACCAGGCCTGTAAAGATATGGACGGAAAAGCCACGCTTGCGCCGGCCAACAGTACCTACACGCAGCGTCTGAATAAGATTGCTTCCGCGCTGGGCGACAACATCAACGGCCAGCCGGTGAACTACAAGGTGTACATGGCGAAAGACGTCAACGCCTTCGCGATGGCGAACGGCTGTATCCGCGTCTATAGCGGACTGATGGATATGATGACCGACAACGAAGTGGAAGCGGTCATCGGCCATGAAATGGGCCACGTTGCCCTGGGCCACGTGAAGAAAGGGATGCAGGTTGCCCTGGGCACCAATGCCATCCGCGCAGCGGCGGCCTCCGCAGGCGGTATCGTTGGCAGCCTGTCGCAGTCACAGCTTGGCGACGTGGGTGAAAAGCTGGTTAACTCTCAGTTCTCACAGCGTCAGGAGTCCGAGGCGGATGACTACTCCTACGATCTGTTGCGCAAACGCGGCATTAATCCATCAGGCTTAGCCACCAGCTTTGAAAAACTGGCCAAGCTGGAAGCGGGACGCCAAAGCTCCATGTTTGACGATCACCCGGCCTCAGAAGAACGCGCACAGCATATTCGCGACCGTATGGCCGCAGACGGAATTAAATAATTTCAGGAGGAGGCAGTTTTGCCTCCTTTTTATTTCGCATGAATTGTTAACTTAACAGCACGTATCGATAACACCCCTGAAAGCCCCGCCAAATCTGCCCTATGGCATTGAAATGTCTGGTCACATAATTATTGCAAAGGTCACTTTTTCCGGTAATTATCACCTCCGCAGTTATTCAAATTAATATATCCAGACAGAGACGTTCCCTCCGTGAAAAAAGAATTATCATTAGTTGCTTTAAGCTTATTTGCCGCATTACCTGCCGCTGCAAGCCAGCAATCCGACAGCCAGGGTTTTATTGACGACAGCCGTCTGGACCTGTTTTTCCGCAATGCGTATATCAGCCGCGACTACCATCAGGGCCAGCAGGACAAAGCCGAATGGGGTCAGGGGATCATCGCCACGTTTGCATCCGGCTATACCGAAGGGATGGTGGGCTTTGGTGTGGACGGTATTGCTCAATACGGCGTGCGCCTGGACGGCGGTCGCGGCAAAAGCGGCGCAGGCGGCATCGACTTCTTTAAGCAGGAAGACGACGGCCGGGCAAAATCCGATCTGGCAAAGTTTGGCGCAACCGCCAAAATGCGCATCTCGAAAACCGTACTGAGCTACGGGAATCAGCGTCCTGAATTGCCTATCGTCAATGCCGACAGCTCTCGCCTGCTGTTTGAAAGCTACACCGGCGCCATGCTGACCTCAAAAGAGATCGACGGTCTGGAAATCAACGCTGGTTATTTCACCGACGAGCAGCGTAAAAGTGACGATCGCCACGACAGCGGACTGAAGAGCCTCTCCTTCGGCGGCGCGAGCTACCAGTTTAACGACCAGTTCAGCGGCGCGCTTTACGCCTCTCACAATGAAGAGGTGATGAACAAGCAGTATCTGGGCCTGAACTTCAAGCAGCCGTTCAGCACCGGGCAGCAGCTGGTGCTCGACTTCAACGGCTATAACTCCCGTCTCGATCAGAGTTACGCGGACAGCCTCGACACGGGCCGCAGCAACACTATCTGGAGCCTGGCGGCGAGCTACATCTGGGATATTCACACGTTCAAAGTGGCGTACCAGCAGAGCAGCGGCAGTACCGGCTACAACTACGGCGGCTATCGTGACAAGGGCGGCGTGGGTGACGGCGGTAACACCATCTGGCTGGCGAACTCCTACTGGTCAGATTTTAACGGCGAAGATGAACGTTCATGGCAGGCTTCCTACGGTCTGGACTTTAGCGGCCTTGGCTTACCGGGCCTGAGCTGGACCACCGCCTACGTGCGTGGCGATAACATCAAAACCTCTGAAACCAGCAACGGCAAAGAGCACGAGTGGTTTAACCAGATCCAGTACCAGGTGCAGGATGGTCCGGCTAAGGATCTGAAGCTTAAACTGCGCTACTCCGTCCTGCGCGTCTCCAGCAACGCCAGCGATTACAACGTGGGCGGGGACGAGATCCGCGCTTACGTGGAATACCCTTTTAACGTGTTCTAAAGGCAATAAAAAACCTCTCAATAGAGAGGTTTTTTTTCACGCCAGGCGAGGCTTATTCGCCTTTTTTAGCTGCCTGAATGTAGAGCATTTCCAGTGCCAGAGTCGCTGCGGCAAGCGCAGTGATCTCGGACTGGTCATAGGCAGGCGCCACTTCCACCACGTCCATCCCAACAATGTTCAGATCCTTCAGGCCGCGCACCAGTTTGATGGCACGATCTGAGGTCAAACCGCCGATGACCGGCGTACCGGTACCCGGAGCAAAAGCCGGATCCAGGCAGTCGATGTCGAAGGTCAGATACACAGGCATATCACCCACGATTTGCTTCACCTGAGCGATGATGTCATCAACGCCGCGATCGTTAACCTGGCCCGCATCCAGCACGGTGAAGCCGTTGTCTTTGTCGAACTCGGTGCGAATGCCGATCTGCACTGAGTGGTTCGGGTCGATCAAGCCTTCGTTCGGCGCGGTAAAGAACATGGTGCCGTGGTCAAACTCACAGCCGTTCGCGTAGGTGTCGGTATGCGCATCAAAGTGTACCAGCGCCATTTTACCGAAGTGCTTCGCGTGGGCGCGCAGCAGCGGCAGGGTCACGAAGTGGTCGCCGCCGAAGGAGAGCATGCGCTTACCGGCAGCCAGCAGCTTCTCGGCGTGGGCCTGCAGCTTTTCGCTCATCTCACGCGCGTCGCCGAAGGCGTACACCAGGTCACCGCAGTCCACCACGTTCAGGCGCTCGCGCATGTCGAAGTTCCACGGGAAGCGGTTATGCTCCCACGCAAGGTTAGTGGAAACCTGACGAATCGCTGCCGGGCCGTGACGACCACCCGCGCGGCCAGATGTCGCCATATCGAACGGCACGCCGGTGATCACCCAGTCAGCGTCGCTATCGTACGGCTGGAAGTTCATCGGAAGGCGTAAAAAACCAAACGCGTTAGATACCAGAGAGTTATCGTACTGATGACCTAAAGTGCTCATGTCCTGACCTCTTTTAAAGTCGATACATTAAAAACAGATGAAAAAAAATCCCCTCCGCGTCGTTAAACCCGACGAGGAAGGGATTGATTCGTAAATCGCTTATTAGGGCGAATTATCGCCGGTAATGCATACGGGTTCAAGTGAGTATAGCATTCTGCCGGATGGCGGCTTCGCCTTATCCGGCCTACATTCGTAGGCCCGGTAAGCGCAGCGCCACCGGGCATCAGCGACTACTCGTCTTCCAGATACGTATATCCGTACAGACCCGCTTCAAACTCTTCCAGGAACTGCTGCTGGAGCGCGTCGTCCAGACCGGTGTTTTTCACCTGATCGCGGAACTGCGTCAGCAGGGTTTTCGGATCCAGCTGAACGTATTCCAGCATGTCTGCCACGGTGTCCCCTTCATCGGACAGCTCAACTTCCACGCTGCCGTCAGGGAACACGAACACGTCCACCGCTTCGGTATCACCGAACAGGTTATGCATGTTGCCGAGGATCTCCTGATACGCGCCGACCATAAAGAAGCCCAGCATCGGCGGGTTCTCCGGGTCGTATTCCGGCATTGGCATTGTCGTTGCGATGCCGTCGCCGTCAACGTAGTGGTCGATAGCACCGTCGGAATCGCAGGTAATGTCCAGCAGCACCGCGCGACGTTCCGGGGCGTGGTTCAGCCCTTCCAGCGGCAGAACCGGGAACAGCTGATCGATACCCCAGGCATCCGGCATCGACTGGAACAGCGAGAAGTTGACGTAAATCTTATCCGCCATACGCTCCTGCAGCTCGTCGATAATCGGACGGTGCGCGCGGTTGCTCGGGTCGAGCTGTTTCTGCACTTCATGGCACATGTTCAGATAGAGCTGCTCCGCCCACGCGCGCTCCTGCAGGCTGAAGGTGCCTGAAGAATAGCCCACGTGAATATCGTGCAGGTCCATCTGGCTGTCGTGCAGCCATTCGCGCAGGGAACGACGCGTGCCCGGCTCGTGCATCTCCTGCCAGGTTTCCCACATGCTCTGCAGGGAACGCGGCGCATCGTCTGCCGGCGGTGTCGCTTCGGTGGTTTCGCTGCGCTCAACGCCGATGATGTTCGAGACCAGCACCGTATGGTGCGCAGTGACCGCGCGACCGGATTCGGTGATCACCGTCGGGTGCGGCAGGCCGTTCTCTTCACAGGCATCGCCGATCGCCCAGATGATGTTGTTCGCGTATTCGTTCAGGCCGTAGTTCACGGAGCAGTCAGACTGCGAGCGGGTCCCTTCGTAGTCCACGCCCAGGCCGCCGCCCACGTCGAAGCACTGAATATTTACGCCAAGCTTATGCAGCTCAACGTAGAAACGCGCTGACTCACGCACGCCGGTCGCAATATCGCGAATGTTGGCCATCTGCGAGCCGAGGTGGAAGTGCAGCAGCTGAATGCTGTCCAGACGACCGCGCTCGCGCAGGATTTCCACCAGCTGCAGCACCTGGTTCGCCGCCAGGCCGAACTTGGATTTTTCGCCGCCGGAGGACTGCCATTTGCCGGAACCCTGTGACGCCAGACGCGCACGCACGCCAAGGCGTGGCACCACGTTCAAACGCTCGGCTTCTTCCAGCACGATGGCGATTTCGGTCATCTTTTCGATAACCAGATAGACCTTGTGGCCCATCTTCTCGCCAATCAGCGCCAGACGAATGTATTCACGGTCTTTATAGCCGTTACAGACGATCACTGAACGGGTCATGCCCGCATGCGCCAGAACTGCCATCAGTTCCGCTTTGGAACCTGCTTCCAGACCCAGCGGCTCGCCGGAGTGGATCAGAGATTCAATTACGCGGCGGTGCTGGTTCACCTTGATCGGGTAAACCAGGAAGTAGTCACCTTTATAACCGTAGGACTCACGCGCGCGCTTAAACGCGGCGTTAATCGAACGCAGGCGATGTTGCAGGATCTGCGGGAAGCAGAACAGTGCAGGCAAACGCTGGCCCTGAGCTTCACGGGCTTTAACCAGCTTCGCGAGATCCACGCGCGCTTCAGGGACGTCCGGATCCGGGCAGACGCTGATGTGGCCCAGTTCGTTGACGTCGTAATAGTTATTGCCCCACCAGGCAATATTGTAAGTGCGCAGCATCTTGCTGGCTTCCTCGGAGCTCATCGCAACCTCCTGCATAGAACGTAGTACACCCTGTTCGCCCGCTGACGAAGGCGAAAAAGAAGACATGTCGTCAGACATAGCGAACCTCAACTCTTTGTATTAAGTGTAAAACAGTTGACTACTATCGCAGCGTTATACGGCGATAACAACCCATAAACGGCTCCGTTTCCCAGCAGAGTATGCTGAAATCCAGACCGTGCGACCGGTTTCTTATTCATATCATTGTAAAACACGTATCCGAACTCTGTATGACAAGGTTCGGCGAAACCACGAGAAAACTCTTGTATTAACAAGAGCGCCCTTGTTCAGTTTTCACAAAGCGTGACCGGCCCTGGAATCCTGAGAAGCGCCGAGATGGGTATAACATCGGCAGGTTTGCAGACTAAAAATGCGGGTTGCGGGAATCAAATGCACGCCAGAACGGCTGCGCTGAATTAGCGGAAAACGATGGTTCATTATCTCGTATCACCTCCACGGCCGCTTCTGCTGAAACGGACCCCAAGCCAAAGCTAAAAGTTCACTGCTTAACCCGGCTGGAAGTGGCGACACGATGAGTTCATCGAGCGCTTATTTTATATGAGCCGCGCGCCGCGTTTTATACCGAGAAGGGGGCTAAAAAGCAAAACAAAAATGCGCGTGTTGCCGGGGCCGTCAGGAATTATTGCCAGCAGCAATTTCAACTGAGTGAGAGGTTAGTCAAAAAAAACTGGAAATCGGGCGAAGAAGTGACCTAAAATAGCCATCCAGATGTTAATCCATCTATACTGATTAACACTCATACTGCCAGTGTCAAAAACCTGCAGGCCTTGGTAGAATTATCTCCTTTGGCTATTCCACACAGCAGCTTGAGCTAACCAAATTCCTCTTAGGTGAAATAAAACATGGCAAAACACCTGTTTACGTCCGAGTCCGTATCAGAAGGACATCCTGATAAAATTGCTGACCAAATCTCCGATGCGGTGCTGGATGCGATCCTGGCGCAGGATCCTAAAGCGCGCGTAGCGTGCGAAACCTATGTCAAAACCGGCATGGTTCTGGTTGGCGGTGAGATCACCACCAGCGCATGGGTTGATATCGAAGAGATCACTCGTAACACGGTGCGTGAGATCGGCTATGTGCATTCTGATATGGGTTTTGATGCCAACTCCTGCGCGGTACTGAGCGCAATTGGCAAACAGTCTCCGGATATCAACCAGGGCGTTGACCGTGCCGATCCGCTGGAACAGGGCGCGGGCGACCAGGGTCTGATGTTCGGCTATGCAACCAACGAAACCGACGTGCTGATGCCTGCACCGGTCACCTACGCACACCGTCTGGTGCAGCGTCAGGCAGAAGTGCGTAAAAACGGCACCCTGCCGTGGCTGCGCCCGGATGCGAAAAGCCAGGTCACCTTCCAGTATGACGACGGCAAAATCGTCGGGATTGACGCGGTGGTTCTGTCTACCCAGCATTCCGAAGAAATCGATCAGAAATCCCTGCAGGAAGCAGTGATGGAAGAGATCATCAAGCCGGTTCTGCCTACCGAATGGCTGAGCTCTGCGACCAAATTCTTCATCAACCCAACCGGACGCTTTGTTATCGGCGGCCCAATGGGTGACTGCGGTCTGACAGGTCGTAAAATCATCGTTGATACCTACGGCGGCATGGCGCGTCACGGTGGCGGTGCGTTCTCCGGTAAAGATCCGTCTAAAGTTGACCGTTCTGCGGCGTACGCGGCACGTTATGTGGCGAAAAACATCGTTGCTGCCGGCCTGGCTGACCGCTGTGAGATTCAGGTCTCCTACGCAATCGGCGTGGCTGAACCCACCTCCATCATGGTTGAAACCTTTGGTACCGAGAAAGTGCCTTCAGAACAGCTGACGCTGCTGGTACGCGAGTTCTTCGACCTGCGTCCATACGGCCTGATTCAGATGCTGGATCTGCTGCACCCTATCTATAAAGAAACCGCTGCATACGGTCACTTTGGTCGTGAACATTTCCCATGGGAAAAAACCGACAAAGCCGCTCTGCTGCGTGAAGCTGCCGGTCTGAAGTAATCGACTGATATCGCTTTTAAAAGGCCAGCCTTCGGGCTGGCCTTTTTTTGTCGGATGGCGGCTGAAAGGTGTACCCTTTGGAACCGATTACACCGCACCGACACGAATGCGCTTTCAGAATATTCTCTTTGCATGTTCGCCTTTCTTCTGCTGTTACATTCCCTTTCAGTTAAGTCTGAAATGTGTCCTTTCGCGATGCATATCACCTCATTTACCTCTATATTTTCAAAGCTTTAATTTTATTTACGGTTGCAAAGCTGTGTAACCGATTACACCTATGTGATTAATCTCACATATTTTTGTGGGTCGCTCACCTACCCTTAACATCAATAAAACTGATAACCCAACTGGAGGGCATAATGCCTGACAATAAAAAACAGGGGCGTACGTCCAACAAGGCGATGACATTCTTCGTCTGTTTCCTCGCCGCCCTGGCAGGATTACTTTTTGGCCTGGATATCGGCGTGATTGCCGGTGCATTACCTTTCATTACAGAAGAGTTCCAGATCAGCGCTCACACCCAGGAGTGGGTGGTTAGCTCAATGATGTTTGGCGCGGCCGTCGGGGCCGTCGGCAGCGGCTGGCTCTCCTTTAAGCTCGGACGTAAAAAGAGCCTGATGATCGGCGCGATCCTGTTCGTTGCCGGCTCACTCTTCTCTGCCGCAGCGCCTAACGTTGAGGTCCTGCTGGTTTCCCGCGTGCTGCTTGGTCTGGCCGTGGGCGTGGCGTCCTATACCGCCCCGCTTTACCTGTCTGAAATTGCGCCGGAGAAAATCCGCGGCAGTATGATTTCCATGTACCAGCTGATGATCACCATTGGTATCCTGGGCGCGTACCTTTCCGATACGGCGTTTAGCTACAGCGGCGCATGGCGCTGGATGCTCGGCGTGATCATCATCCCTGCGGTTCTGCTGCTGATTGGCGTCTTCTTCCTGCCGGACAGCCCTCGCTGGTTTGCTGCAAAACGTCGATTCCACGATGCAGAACGCGTGCTGATGCGCCTGCGCGATACCAGCGCGGAAGCGAAAAACGAGCTGGAAGAGATCCGCGAAAGCCTGAAGGTCAAACAGTCCGGCTGGGCGCTGTTTAAAGAGAACAGCAACTTCCGTCGCGCCGTTTTCCTCGGCGTACTGCTGCAGGTGATGCAGCAGTTCACGGGGATGAACGTCATCATGTACTACGCGCCCAAAATCTTTGAGCTGGCGGGTTATACCAACACCACCGAGCAGATGTGGGGGACCGTCATCGTGGGTCTGACCAACGTGCTGGCGACCTTTATCGCCATCGGTCTGGTGGACCGCTGGGGACGTAAGCCAACCCTGACGCTGGGCTTCCTGGTGATGGCGGCCGGTATGGGCGTCCTCGGTACCATGATGCATGTGGGCATTCACTCCCCAACCGCCCAGTACTTTGCGGTAGGCATGCTGCTGATGTTTATCGTCGGGTTTGCGATGAGCGCCGGTCCGCTGATCTGGGTGCTGTGCTCTGAGATCCAGCCGCTGAAAGGACGTGATTTTGGCATCACCTGCTCTACCGCAACCAACTGGATTGCCAACATGATCGTCGGCGCAACGTTCCTGACCATGCTCAATACCCTGGGCAACGCGAACACCTTCTGGGTCTACGCCGGTCTGAACATCTTCTTTATTGTGCTGACCATCTGGCTGGTTCCAGAAACCAAACATGTGTCCCTGGAACATATTGAACGTAATCTGATGAAAGGTCGTCCTCTGCGCGAAATCGGCGCCCACGACTAATCCTCACTCGGGAGGTGCCTCTTGCACCTCCCCGCTTCGCGCTTTATGCTCTGCCCCTATGAAAGCACCCCGTCTCCCCATCGCCATTCAGCAGGCCGTTATGCGCAGCCTGCGGGAAAAGCTCGCCCAGGCGAACCTGAAGCTTGGGCGCAACTACCCTGAACCCAAACTCGTTTACCAGCAGCGTGGCACCTCGGCCGGTACCGCCTGGCTCGAGTCGTATGAAATCCGCCTTAACCCGGTGCTGATGATGGAAAACCAGCAGGCGTTTATCGATGAAGTGGTGCCGCACGAGCTGGCGCATCTGCTGGTGTGGAAGCACTTCGGGCGCGTCGCCCCCCACGGAAAAGAGTGGAAGTGGATGATGGAGGCGGTGCTCGGCGTTCCGGCGCGCCGTACCCACCAGTTCGAGCTGGAGTCGGTGCGCCGCAATACCTTCCCCTACCGCTGTCAGTGCCAGCAGCACCAGCTTACCGTCCGTCGCCATAATCGCGTGGTGCGCGGCGAGGCGACCTACCGCTGCGTCAAATGCGGCGAGCCGCTGGTTGCGGAATAATCATCTGAACTTTCAGGAACTTTCCTGATCTGACTGATTGCATACAGGAACAACATTCGTTACGTTGCGGGCTCGTTTTGACACGGAGTGTAAGATGTCCCGTAATTTTTCTCTCGCGGTCGCCTTTCTGACGACGGCGTTCTCAGGCCATGCTCTGGCCGACGGTATCAACAGTTTTTCCCAGGCCAAGGCCGCAGGCGTGAAGGTGAACGCCGATGTGCCGGGCGATTTCTACTGCGGCTGTAAAATTAACTGGCAGGGTAAAAAAGGGGTCGTTGACCTTGAATCCTGCGGCTACAAGGTGCGTAAAAACGAAAACCGCGCCAGCCGTATTGAATGGGAGCATGTCGTTCCGGCCTGGCAGTTTGGCCACCAGCGCCAGTGCTGGCAGGATGGCGGACGTAAAAACTGCGCCAAAGACCCGGTTTATCGCCAGATGGAAAGCGACATGCATAACCTGCAGCCCGCGGTGGGCGAAGTGAACGGCGACCGGGGTAACTTCATGTACAGCCAGTGGAACGGTGGCGAAGGCCAGTACGGCCAGTGCGGTATGAAGATTGATTTTAAAGAGAAAGTCGCCGAGCCCCCTGCCCGCGCGCGCGGCAGCATTGCCCGTACCTACTTCTATATGCGCGACCGTTACGATCTCAACCTCTCCCGCCAGCAGACGCAGCTGTTCAACGCCTGGGACAAGCAGTATCCGGTGACGGAGTGGGAATGCCAGCGCGACGACCGTATCGCCAGAGTCCAGGGGAATCACAACCCTTACGTCCAGCGGGCTTGCCAGGCGCAAAAGAGCTAACCTACACTACGGCAATTCGCTTATATCGCATGACACATGGAATTTCTGACTATGCGCATTCCCCGCATTTACCACCCTGAACTGATTACCGCAGGCCGCGAAATCGCCCTGTCTGATGACGCCGCCAACCACGTTGGCCGCGTGCTGCGCATGGGCGCCGGTCAGGCAATCCAGCTGTTCGACGGCTCGAACCAGGTGTTCGACGCCGAAATTACGCGGGCAGATAAAAAAAGCGTACACGTGAACGTCCTGCGCGGTGAAGTGGATGACCGGGAATCACCGCTGCACATTCATCTGGGCCAGGTCATGTCGCGCGGTGAGAAAATGGAGTTCACCATTCAGAAATCCATTGAACTGGGTGTAAGCCTCATTACGCCACTTTTTTCTGAGCGCTGTGGCGTTAAACTGGACGCGGAACGTCTGAACAAAAAGATCCAGCAGTGGCAGAAAATTGCCATTGCTGCTTGCGAACAGAGTGGCCGGAACCGTATTCCGGAGATCCGCCCGGCGATGGATCTGGAGGAATGGTGTGCAGAAGAGGACAGTGGGCTGAAGCTCAATCTTCATCCGCGCGCCAGCGCCAGCATCAATACGCTACCGCTGCCCGTTGAGCGCGTTCGCCTGCTGATTGGCCCCGAAGGCGGCCTGTCGGCGGACGAAATTGCGATGACGGCACGTTACCAGTTTACTGATATTCTGTTGGGACCTCGCGTTCTGCGCACTGAGACAACGGCACTCACGGCCATTACCGCGCTACAGGTACGGTTTGGCGATCTGGGTTGAAGCATTAACGGAGAAGAACATGATCAAGCTCGGCATCGTGATGGACCCCATCGCAAACATTAACATCAAGAAAGATTCCAGCTTCGCCATGCTGCTGGAAGCGCAGCGTCGCGGCTATGAACTCCACTATATGGAGATGAACGATCTTTACCTGATCAACGGTGAAGCCCGCGCCCGCACCCGCATCGTTAACGTCGAGCAGAACTACGACAAATGGTACGAATTCGGCACCGAACAGGACATTGCGCTTGCCGATCTCAACGTCATCCTGATGCGTAAAGATCCGCCATTCGACACTGAATACATCTACTGCACCTATATTCTCGAACGCGCAGAAGAGAAAGGAACGCTGATCGTCAACAAGCCGCAGAGCCTGCGCGACTGCAACGAGAAGCTCTACACCGCCTGGTTCTCTGACCTGACGCCGGAAACGCTGGTGACCCGCAGCAAAGCTCAGCTGAAGGAATTCTGGCAGAAGCACGGCGACATCATCATGAAGCCGCTGGACGGCATGGGCGGTGCGTCGATTTTCCGCGTGAAAGAGAGCGACCCGAACATTGGCGTGATTGCCGAGACCCTGACCGAGCTGGGCACGCGTTACTGCATGGCGCAGAACTATATTCCGGCGATCAAAGACGGCGACAAACGCGTTCTGGTCGTGGATGGCGAACCGGTTCCTTACTGCCTGGCGCGTATCCCGCAGGGTGGTGAAACCCGCGGTAATCTGGCCGCCGGTGGCCGCGGCGAACCGCGTCCGCTGACCGAAAGCGACTGGGAAATTGCCAGCCGCGTTGGCCCGACGCTGAAAGCCAAAGGCCTGATCTTCGTTGGCCTGGATATCATCGGCGATCGTCTGACCGAAGTGAACGTCACCAGCCCGACCTGCATTCGTGAAATTGAGGCTGAATTCCCGATTTCGATCACCGGAATGCTGATGGACGCTATCGAAAAACGTTTACAGAAATAACCTAACAATACTATTAGTGACAGCGCCTGTGTTTGTCCCCATACTGGGCGCTGTCGCTTTTTAAACCAGGAAACAGTACCTCTGACAATGAATTTACAGCATCACTTTCTTATTGCCATGCCTGCTCTCCAGGACCCGATTTTTCGCCGCGCCGTGGTTTATATTTGTGAATACAATGAAGACGGCGCGATGGGTATTATCATTAATAAACCGCTGGAAAATCTTCAGGTTGAAGGAATTCTGGACAAGCTGAAAATCTCGGCTGAAGAGCGCCTGCCGGAAATACGGCTTGATAAACCTGTGATGCTGGGCGGACCTCTTGCAGAAGATCGCGGTTTTATCCTGCATACGCCGCCGGTGTTCTCTTCCAGTATTCGAATTTCGGATAACACCGTCATCACCACCTCGCGTGACGTGCTCGAAACGCTGGGTACCGCAGAGCAGCCTTCTGAAGTGCTGGTGGCGTTAGGCTATTCGTCCTGGGAGAAAGGCCAGCTTGAGCAGGAGATCCTCGATAACGCATGGCTTACCGCGCCTGCGGACATGAATATCCTGTTTAAAACCCCCATCGCCGATCGCTGGCGTGACGCGGCGAAGCTGATTGGTATTGATATCCTGACCATGCCTGGCGTAGCGGGGCACGCCTGATGAGCGGAACGCTTCTGGCCTTCGATTTTGGCACCAAAAGCATTGGCGTCGCCGTGGGGCAGCGCATCACCGGTACCGCGCGTCCGCTTACTGCCCTGAAGGCCAACGACGGTACGCCGGACTGGAATCTCATTGAGCGCCTGCTCAAGGAGTGGCAGCCGGATGACATTATTGTTGGGCTGCCGCTGAACATGGACGGTACCGAACAGCCGCTTACCGCCCGGGCGCGAAAGTTCGCCAATAAAATCCATGGCCGCTTTGGCGTCTCCGTTAAGCTTCACGACGAGCGTCTTAGCACCGTCGAAGCGCGTGCGGGTCTGTTTGAGCACGGCGGCTTCCGGGCGCTCAACAAAGGCAGCGTGGACTCCGCTTCTGCCGTGATTATCCTCGAAAGCTATTTCGAACAGGGCTTTTAAGCACGGGGCCTACAGCCGCCCCTGCGCCCGTCTCTCCGCCAGGCTCTGGTTAAAGTTCTGCATTCCTGCCTGCAGACCGGTTTGGATGATGCCGGGCAGTTGCCACGTTTTCCCTTCACGAATAAGATTTGCCGCCGCAGCGGTGTTCACCAGCAGTTCATACAGCGCGACGCGGCCGTCCTGCAGATCGGGAAGCAGCTTCTGCGCCAGCACTGCCCGGAGGCTGCCGGCCAGCTGGTTACGCACCGGATCTTTCTCCTGCGCCGGGAACGTATCGACCAGCCGTTCAATCGCCTGCGATGCCCCGCGCGTATGCAGCGTCGCCAGCACCAGATGTCCGGTTTCCGCCGCCGTTAGCGCCAGGCGGACCGTTTCGCTGTCGCGCAGCTCCCCCAGCAAAATAACGTCCGGATCCTGGCGTAAGGCGCTGCGCAGCGCGTCGGCAAATGACGGGCTGTGCTGGCCAATCTCCCGCTGCTGGATCAGGCAACGCTCGCTCTGGTAGATAAACTCCACCGGATCTTCAAGCGTGAGGATATGGCCGTCAGTATGGTGGTTGAGAAAATCGACCATCGCCGCCAGCGTAGTGGATTTGCCGCTGCCGGTCGCCCCGGTGACCAGAATCAGCCCGGCGTCATTGGATAACAGTTCCGGGATTGCCCGCGGCGCGCCCAGCGTAGCGAGCTGCGGACAGGTACGCGGCAACAGCCGCAGCGTCAAAGAGACACCTCTCATCTGCTTAAAGGCACTCCCGCGCAGACGCTGGCCTCCCGTTACCGTCGCGGCAAAATCCACCTGTCCATTTGCCCACCATGTTCCCTGCTGCTCATCGTTGAGCCACGCTTTTAACAACGCCCCGACGTCAGGAGGAGGAAACGGTGCCGGTTCAAGGCGGCCCGTTCTGCGCCAGCGGGGTGGCGAATCACTGCACAGGTGTAGATCGGAGACGTTATGCTTTACACTAAGGGCCACAATTTCTTCCACATCCATAGACTACTCCTCGGAAAATGAACGACATTGCGCATAACCTGGCACAGGTCCGGGACAAAATCTCAGCCGCCGCAACGCGTTGCGGCCGGGCTTCAGAAGAAATTACGCTGCTTGCAGTCAGCAAAACCAAGCCTGCGAGTGCCATCGCAGAAGCTATTGACGCAGGCCAACGCGCGTTTGGTGAAAACTACGTCCAGGAAGGCGTGGATAAAATTCGTTCCTTCCAGGAACAGGGGAATACGGATCTGCAGTGGCACTTTATTGGTCCACTGCAGTCGAACAAAAGCCGTCTGGTGGCGGAGCACTTTGACTGGTGCCATACCGTTGACCGTCTGCGCATTGCGACACGCCTGAACGACCAGCGTCCGTCAGAGATGCAAGCGCTTAACGTGCTGATTCAAATCAACATCAGCGATGAAAACAGCAAGTCCGGCATTGCGCTGAGCGAGCTGGATGCGCTGGCAGCCGAAGTGGCCGCCCTGCCGCGCCTAACCCTGCGCGGGCTGATGGCAATTCCGGCGCCTGAGTCAAGTTATGAAAGGCAGTTTGCCGTGGCACAGCAAATGGCTGTAGCATTTGAGGCGCTTAAAGCGCGCTATTACACGGTAGACACGCTTTCTCTGGGCATGTCGGACGATATGGAAGCCGCCATCGCGGCAGGCAGCACTATGGTGCGCATCGGCACGGCAATTTTCGGTGCGCGCGACTACTCAAAATAATAAGGAAACCTGAGGAACGCCATGAAGACGTTGACTTTCCTGCTCTCAACTGTGCTTGAGCTGTATACGATGGCGCTTTTGCTGCGCGTCTGGATGCAGTGGGCCCGCTGTGATTTTTACAATCCGTTCTCGCAGTTTGTCGTGAAAATCACGCAGCCTGTTGTCGGACCGCTGCGTCGTATTATCCCGGCGATGGGTCCCATCGACAGTTCGTCTCTGCTGGTAGCGTTTATTCTTAGCGTGATCAAAGCGATCGTGCTGTTTATGGTCATCACCTTCCAGCCGATTATCTGGATTGCTGCGGTCCTGATTTTAATCAAAACCGTCGGTCTGCTGATTTTTTGGGTGCTGCTGGTCATGGCCATCATGAGCTGGGTAAGCCAGGGCCGTAGTCCGGTAGAATATGCGCTGATCCAACTGGCCGAACCGCTGCTGCGCCCGATTCGCAACCTGCTGCCTTCGATGGGCGGTATTGATTTCTCGCCGATGATCCTGGTACTGCTGCTCTATGTGGTCAACATGGGGATCGCTGAGCTGCTGCAGTCCACGGGCAATATGCTGCTGCCGGGGCTGTGGATGGCGCTATGAGTGCAGTAAGCACCTGCGCTGACGGGCTGGTTTTGCGGCTGTATATTCAGCCCAAAGCCAGCCGTGACGGTATTGTTGGGCTGCATGGCGACGAGTTAAAAGTCGCCATCACCGCCCCGCCGGTTGACGGCCAGGCGAACGCGCATCTTACCAAATATCTGGCAAAACAGTTTCGCGTCGCCAAAAGCCAGGTCATCATTGAAAAAGGTGAACTTGGGCGACATAAACAGGTAAAAATCCTTAATCCGCAATCTATCCCGACGGAAGTCGCGGCACTGAAAGAACAGGACTAAACCATGCAGAAAGTTGTTCTCGCGACCGGCAACGCCGGTAAAGTGCGCGAGCTGGCCTCGCTATTAAATGATTTTGGTCTGGACGTGGTCGCCCAGACCGATCTTGGCGTGGATTCCGCCGAAGAGACGGGGCTGACGTTTATCGAAAACGCGATCCTGAAAGCGCGTCACGCCGCGCAGATTACCGGCCTGCCCGCGATTGCTGACGACTCCGGCCTGGCCGTGGATTTTCTCGGCGGCGCACCGGGGATTTACTCCGCGCGCTATTCCGGCGTTGACGCCACCGACCAGCAGAATCTGGAAAAGCTGCTTGTCGCCCTTAAAGACGTACCGGACGAACAGCGCTCCGCGCAGTTCCACTGCGTACTGGTCTATATGCGTCACGCGGAAGACCCTACTCCGATCGTCTGCCACGGCAGCTGGCCGGGCGTGATTACTCGTGAAGCGGCTGGCAACGGCGGCTTTGGCTACGATCCGATTTTCTTTGTCCCGACCGAGGGCAAAACCGCTGCGGAACTGACCCGCGAAGAGAAAAGCGCGATATCCCACCGTGGACGCGCGCTGAAACTGTTACTGGAAGCACTGCGTAATGGCTAATTTGCCGCCTCTGAGTCTTTATATTCACATCCCGTGGTGCGTGCAGAAATGCCCGTACTGCGATTTCAACTCGCACGCGCTGAAGGGCGAAGTGCCGCACGATGACTACGTTGCGCATCTGCTGGCCGACCTGGACGCCGATGTACCTTACGCACAGGGACGTGAAGTTAAGACCATTTTCATAGGTGGCGGTACGCCGAGCCTGCTGTCAGGCCCGGCGATGCAAACGCTGCTGGACGGCGTGCGTGCGCGCCTGAACCTGGCAGCGGATGCTGAAATCACGATGGAAGCCAACCCCGGTACCGTTGAGGCCGACCGTTTTGTCGACTATCAGCGCGCGGGCGTGAACCGCATCTCCATCGGCGTGCAGAGCTTTAGCGAGCCGAAACTGAAGCGCCTGGGGCGTATTCACGGCCCAGAAGAGGCGAAGCGCGCGGCATACCTGGCGACCGGTCTGGGCCTGCGCAGCTTTAACCTGGATTTGATGCACGGCCTGCCGGATCAGTCGCTGGAAGAGGCGCTGGACGACCTGCGCCAGGCGATCGAACTGAACCCGCCGCACCTGTCGTGGTACCAGCTCACCATCGAGCCCAACACCCTGTTTGGCTCGCGTCCGCCGGTGCTGCCGGATGACGACGCGCTGTGGGATATCTTCGAGCAGGGTCACAGGCTTTTAACCGCTGCGGGCTATCAGCAGTACGAAACGTCGGCGTATGCAAAGCCGGGCTACCAGTGTCAGCACAACCTGAACTACTGGCGTTTTGGTGACTATCTCGGGATTGGCTGCGGCGCGCACGGCAAGGTGACCTTCCCGGACGGGCGGATTCTGCGTACTGCCAAAACCCGCCACCCGCGCGGGTATATGGAAGGCCGCTACCTGGAGCGCCAGCACGACGTCGAGGCGGCGGATAAGCCGTTTGAGTTCTTTATGAACCGCTTCCGTCTGCTGGAAGCCGCGCCGCGCGCGGAGTTTGCGCTGTACACCGGGCTGGCGGAATCGGTGATTCGCCCGCAGATTGACGAAGCGCTGGCGCAGGGGTATCTCACTGAGAGTGAGGAATACTGGCAGATCACCGAGCACGGCAAGCTGTTCTTAAACTCCCTTCTTGAGCTGTTCCTCGCCGAAGATTCCTGAAGACTGGTTCAGGATTTTGCATCCCGTTCTGCCGGCTGAGGGAAAGGTTGGCAGAGTGTGGGGATGATCGACCTGAAGAGACAGTCGATCACCATGGGTAAAGGATGTTAAAAATTGTTCACCATGTCCCCGGACCGTACACCCTGAAAGGGAGAGGGAGCAAACCATCCCCTCGCCCCTTTGGGGAGAGGGATAGGGTGAGGGGAACTTACTTCAGCGTCCCCACCAGCGCCTTACGGCTGTCTTCCAGCGACACCACGCGCTTACACACGTCTTTGCCGAACTGCTGGAAATCATCTTCCTGGTTCTTCCACTCGTTCTGAATGGAGGTCTGCAGGCCACCCAGACTGCCCAGCACGCCCTGCAGCGGGTTACCGCCGCCTTTCAGCACCGCTTTGGCGCCCATCTCGTTGATGCTGTCCTGCAGGATGCCGCCCATCGCCTGGTTCACCAGCTGCTGCCCGTCGGCACGGACCTGATCGATCGCCTTATAGTGGAACGTCAGGCCGTCGGAGCGCGTCTCGATAATACGGTTCATCTGCTCTTTAAGCTGCTTGTCCAGCTTCGTCAGGCGGGTGCGCATGTTGCTGCTCTCCCCCACCTCTTTGGTGATGATCTTATCCAGCGCCACGCGGCTCTTTTCGACGCGCGTCAGGGCACCTTCATTAATCCACGGCAGCGCGGTACGCAATTCGGACTGGTAGTCTTTCGCCTGCTCGCGCTGTGCGGCAGTCAGGTTGTACTGCTTTCCGTTATAGGTGACGTTCCCTTCTGGCGTAATCACCAGATTGCCGTTCTCGCCTTTGACCTGCACGGTTTGCGGGCTTAACACCACGTCATCACGCGGGGTGACGCTACATTGATAATCCGCATGGGCGGTGAATCCGGTTGCCATCAAAGCAACTGCCAGCAACGTTTTGCGCATCTTAAACACTCCCTCAGACAAAACGGGCCAGCTAATGCTGGCCCCTTACTGCTTAATTAGTCCCACCAAACGTCGAAAAGTTCGCTGACGCGGACATCTTCGAGCTTGTGGTCTTCAAGCCACTTACGTACCAGAGCCTGATGTTCTTCGGTGCATTTACCCACTTCCTGAGTGCAGATCAGACCTTCCCAGGCCAGATAGCCGCTACCGTCGAAGGCCAGCTTGTTTGGCTCGATCACCTCGTTGATGAACGCATCCACGTCCTGATCGATCTGCTCAACGCTGGTGCCTTCCGGGAAACGCCACGCAACGGAGAAGCCCACTTCCTGGAATTCTTCGATGTGCATCTTTTTACGCAGACGACGGCTACGATTCTTTGCCATTATTTCACCCTCTCGAACATTAAGTCCCATACACCGTGACCAAGACGATGGCCACGCTGTTCAAATTTCGTTACCGGACGCGATTCCGGACGCGGTACATAGTCGTTGCTCGCAGACTGGTTTTTATAGCCGTCCAGCGACGACATCACTTCCAGCATATGTTCCGCATACGGTTCCCAGTCGGTCGCCATATGGAAGACACCGCCCAGCTTCAGCTTGCTTTTTACCAGCTCGGCAAACGGCGCCTGAACGATACGGCGTTTATTATGACGCGCTTTGTGCCACGGGTCAGGGAAAAAGAGCTGAACCATGGTTAAAGAATTGTCAGGAATCATTTTGTGCAGCACTTCCACCGCGTCGTGACACATCACGCGCAGGTTCTCAACGCCCTCTTCGTGGGCCGTTGCCAGACACGCGCCCACGCCCGGCGAATGCACTTCGATACCGAGGAAGTTCTGCTCCGGGCGCGCTTTCGCCATGGTCACCAGCGAGGCGCCCATACCGAAGCCAATTTCCAGCGTGACCGACGCGTCGCGGCCAAACAGCTCGGCAAAATCCAGAGGCTGCTCGCTGAACTCAACGCCCATCACCGGCCAGTAGTTGTCCAGCGCGTGTTGCTGACCTTTTGTCAGGCGGCCCTGACGACGGACAAAGCTGCGAATACGGCGCAGCGGGCGACCGTTTTCATCAAATTCCGGTGAAATGACGTCGTTTTTCATAAAAGAGTTGTCTGCTTGTGAGAATGTTCGGGAAACGGGCATTATCCAAAGTTAAGGCTTCTATGCAAGCATGGGAAAGATCCGGTTTACAGCAGATTGACGCTGTGCTGCAATCTGCGTCCCTGATTATGCGAATCGATGACCATGCAAGCCTCTCAATTTTCAGCCCAGGTGCTGGACTGGTACGACAAATACGGGCGTAAAACCCTGCCCTGGCAAATTGAAAAAACGCCTTACAAAGTATGGCTCTCCGAGGTGATGTTGCAACAAACGCAGGTCGCCACGGTGATCCCTTACTTCGAGCGTTTTATGGCGCGCTTCCCGACGGTGACCGATCTGGCCAACGCGCCGCTGGACGAGGTCCTGCACCTGTGGACCGGTCTTGGCTATTACGCCCGCGCGCGTAACCTTCACAAGGCCGCACAGCAGGTCGCCACGCGCCACAGCGGGAAGTTCCCGGAAACCTTCGATGAGGTGGCCGATCTCCCCGGCGTTGGACGCTCAACCGCAGGCGCTATTCTCTCCCTGTCTTTAGGCAAGCATTTCCCTATCCTCGACGGCAACGTGAAGCGCGTGCTGGCGCGCTGCTATGCCGTCGACGGCTGGCCGGGGAAGAAGGACGTTGAAAAACGTCTTTGGGAAATAAGTGAGGCGGTTACTCCGGCTAACGGCGTCGAGCGTTTCAACCAGGCGATGATGGATCTCGGCGCCATGGTCTGCACGCGCTCAAAACCAAAATGCGAACTCTGCCCGGTGAATAATCTCTGCGTGGCGTATGCCAACCATTCATGGGCGCAGTATCCGGGTAAGAAACCCAAGCAGACGCTGCCGGAGCGCACCGGCTATATGCTGCTGATGCAGCACGGTGACGAGGTCTTCCTCGCCCAGCGTCCGCCGAGCGGTCTGTGGGGTGGTCTATACTGCTTCCCACAGTTTGAAGATGAAGACTTGCTGCGTGAATGGCTTAAAAAGCGCGGGATTGCTGCCGATAACCTGACGCAGCTGACCGCGTTTCGCCACACCTTCAGCCATTTCCATCTGGATATTGTGCCGATGTGGCTTCCCGTGTCCTCCTTCGCCTCGTGCATGGATGAAGGCACCGCTCTCTGGTATAACTTAGCGCAACCGCCATCAGTCGGACTGGCGGCTCCCGTGGAGCGCCTGTTACAGCAATTACGTGCCGGTGCAATGGTTTAGCATCGACAAGAAAAAGAGGAATAAGTATGGCCAGAACGATTTTTTGTACTTTCCTGCAGCGTGACGCTGAAGGCCAGGATTTCCAGCTTTATCCGGGCGATCTGGGTAAACGCATCTACAATGAAATCTCCAAAGAAGCCTGGGGACAGTGGCAGAAAAAGCAGACCATGCTGATCAACGAGAAGAAACTCAGCATGATGAACCCGGAACACCGCAAGCTGCTTGAGCAGGAGATGGTGAGCTTCCTGTTCGAAGGAAAAGACGTGCACATCGAAGGCTATACGCCACCGGAAAAATAACAGCGTGCGGGGGAAACCCCGCCGTTAAAGCAAACACAACACGCACTCCCGGAATGATGAAAAAACTTTTAGCGCTAGCCCTTGTTGCGCCGTTGCTTGTCTCATGTTCGTCAAAAAAAGGCGAAGATTACAACGAAGCCTGGATCAAGGACACCAACGGTTTTGACATTTTGATGGGGCAGTTTGCCCACAACATCGAGAACATATGGGGATTTAACGAAGTTCTTATTGCCGGACCTAAGGACTACGTTAAGTACACCGACGCCTATTTGACCCGTAGCCACATCAACTTTGATGAAGGGACGATCACGATTGAGACCATCGCAGGCACGGACCCTGCGGCACGACTGCGTCAGGCGATAATCAAAACCCTGCTGATGGGTGACGATCCTGGCTCTATCGATCTCTACTCCGATGCCGACGATATTACCATCTCGAAAGAGCCGTTCCTGTACGGCCAGGTCGTCGATCAGACCGGTCAGCCGATCCGCTGGGAAGGCCGCGCCACGAAATTTGCCGACTACCTGCTGCAGACGCGCCTGAAGAGCCGCTCTAACGGTCTGAAGATCATCTATAGCGTCACCATCAACCTCGTCCCGAACCACCTCGACAAGCGTGCGCATAAGTATCTGGGCATGGTGCGTCAGGCCTCGCGTAAATACGGCGTGGATGAGTCGCTGATCCTGGCGATTATGCAGACCGAATCCTCGTTTAACCCGTATGCGGTAAGCCGTTCCGATGCCCTGGGGCTGATGCAGGTTGTGCAGCACAGCGCCGGTAAAGACGTCTTCCGCGCGCAGGGTAAATCCGGCACGCCGAGCCGCAGCTATCTGTTCGACCCGCAGAGCAACATTGATACCGGCACGGCCTATCTGGCGATGCTGAACAATGTCTACCTCGGCGGCATAGACAACCCGACGTCGCGCCGCTATGCGGTGATCACCGCCTATAACGGCGGCGCGGGCAGCGTGCTGCGCGTCTTCTCAAATGACAAAGTGCAGGCCGCGAACATCATCAACAGCATGGCGCCGGGGGATGTCTACTCTACCCTCACCACCCGCCACCCGTCTGCGGAATCCCGTCGCTATCTGTATAAGGTGAATACGGCGCAGAAGAACTACCGTCGTCGCTAAAAAACGGCCACTCACCCTGCCCTCTCCCCTTTGGGGTGAGGGCATCAGGCCGCCCCCATCACCCACCCATACGAAAATGTTATTTGCATCACAATCCAAACTGCAAATTAATGTGGATTGCATTTTTTTGCGGGAGGTAACAAAACATATCGTTGCCAACTGATAGAATTGCATCAAATAACAACCCTGAATGTTCCCAAAACAACATATCTCCCGCTCACTTGTGAGGAAAGTAACATGAACCTTAAGCTGCAGCTTAAAATATTGTCGTTTCTGCAGTTCTGCCTGTGGGGTAGCTGGCTGACTACACTCGGCTCCTATATGTTTGTGACGCTCAAGTTCGATGGTGCGTCAATCGGTGCCGTCTACAGCTCGCTCGGTATTGCGGCTGTCTTCATGCCAACGCTGCTGGGCATCGTGGCGGATAAATGGCTAAGCGCCAAATGGCTGTACATGCTTTGCCATCTGGTGGGTGCGGGGACGCTGTTTATGGCAGCCCAGGTGACCACGCCGGGGGCGATGTTCATGGTGATCCTGCTTAACTCGCTGGCCTATATGCCAACGCTTGGGCTGATCAACACCATCTCCTACTACCGCCTGAAGTCTGCGGATATGGATATCGTGACCGATTTCCCGCCAATCCGTATCTGGGGCACCATCGGCTTTATCATGGCGATGTGGGGCGTGAGCTTCGCGGGCTTCGAACTGAGCCATATGCAGCTCTATATCGGTGCGGCGCTCTCCGTGGTGCTGGCGATCTTCACCCTGACGCTGCCGACCATTCCGGTTTCTAACCAGCAGAAAAACCAGAGCTGGAGCACCATGCTCGGCCTGGACGCCTTCGCGCTGTTCAAAAACAAACGCATGGCGATCTTCTTTATCTTCTCCATGCTGCTGGGCGCAGAGCTGCAGATCACCAACATGTTCGGCAACACCTTCCTGCACAGCTTCGATAACAACCCGCTGTTCTCCGGCAGCTTTATCGTTGAACATGCGTCGGTCATGATGTCCATCTCTCAGATCTCTGAGACGCTGTTCATCCTGACCATCCCGTTCTTCCTGAGCCGCTACGGCATCAAGAACGTCATGCTGATCAGTATCGCGGCGTGGATGTTGCGCTTCGGCCTGTTCGCCTACGGCGATCCAAGCCCGTTCGGCACCGTGCTGCTGGTGCTGTCGATGATTGTTTACGGCTGCGCCTTCGACTTCTTCAACATCTCCGGTTCGGTGTTTGTGGAAAAAGAAGTGAAGCCTGAAATCCGCGCCAGCGCGCAGGGTATGTTCCTGATGATGACCAATGGCTTCGGCTGTATTCTGGGCGGCGTGGTGAGCGGTAAAGTGGTTGAGATGTACACCACTAACGGCATCACCAACTGGCAGCCGGTGTGGCTGATCTTCGCGGCGTACTCGCTGGTGCTGTTCTTCGCGTTCATCGCGCTGTTCAAGTACAAGCACGTGCGCGAGCCGCACGGTGCGCAGCCGATCGCGCATTGATTGTTGTGCCCGGTGGCGCTGCGCTTGCCGGGCCTACAAAACAAGACCGTAGGCCGGGTAAGGCGAAGCCGCCACCCGGCTATTTTATTCCAGACAGCACCCAACCCACCGACAGCAAATCCGCGCTACCGCCCGGGCTCAGGTTCCGTTCAATCAGTGCGTTATCCATCTTAAACAACGCCTCGCTGTCCCAGCCAGTGGCCAGTAATTCCCGCGCATAGCCCTGAACGTAGCGCAGCCCTTCCATGCCGCCGCGTGAAACCAGATTACTGTCCTGATTAACCGCCATCAGGCGTAACAGCAGGCCGTGAAGTGAATGTCCGTTCCACTGCGCCAGCGCCTTACGGACCGTCGCAAAGCCGCTCTCAGCCTCGCCGCGCGCCCCGGTTAATCCGTACTGCTGAAATTGCCGCTCGCCCGCCGTCGCCTGCCCGCTGCGTGCGGCCAGCTCCCGCGACACCAGCCCGCGGCAGATGTTACTCACCTCACAGCAGAGGCTATCTGCGGAGATCTTTTTCACACGACCGGCGGCGAAGCACAGTAAACCCAGGGCAAAAATCCCGCCCTTGTGGGTATTCACTCCGTTCGTCGCGGCGTACATCGCCTGCTCGCAGGCCATCCCCATCGGGCGGAGAAGCCTTAGCTGTTCGCCAGCGGGTTTATCCGCATGCGCGCTGCCCAACTCGGCAAAGCGCGTAAACCACGGCGTAATCGCCATAATGCTGCGAACGAACAGCGCATGGTCCATATCGCGATGGGAACCGTTATTGAGCTTGTCCACCAGCCCCGGCTTGGGCGTCAGCTCCAGCTCCTGCCACAGCGCCGCTTCGGCAAGCGCAGGCACGTCAACCGGGCGCGGTTTAGTCGCGAGCAAACCAGTCATCGATCATTTTCTCCACGCGGGAAACCACCTGCTCCACAGGATGAGCGCGCGAACGGGAACAGGCATGAGCGGGCTCGTCGCAGATCAGACAACGCCTTAGATTTGCGCCCAGCGACTGACGCCCGACGTGGCCGTGCTTAGGGCAGATCACGTCCAGATCCCACAGCCTGCCGAGCGGGTGCATCTGCTCCAGATCCGCACAGTGCGCTTTGATTTCCGCCGCCGGATGGGCCACGCACCACAGGGCTTCTGGCCCGGTCGGGAGCCATAGAACCTGGCGGTCCAGCACCTGCCAGCGTTTTTCCCACAGCAGCTGGTCGCACATCTGCAGCGCCACGCCCATGGTATTGCGATAGCGCAGGCTGTCCTTGATTTCCCCTGGCGTGACCAGCGTGAGGGAAATCACCGGTTGTTGATAGTGCTCGAGCATGTCAGCCTGGCGCGCTGCGCGGCGCTCTTTCGCCGCCAGCAGTTCGTCCAGGCTGACACCCGTCCGCACGGGTGTCGCTGAAATCATACTTACTCCTTCACCTGTCGCACGGTGTCGATCACGCTGCCGTCGCGGTAGCGGATCACCCCGACGATTTTGTCGGTAAACTCTATCGGTTTAGGGACGCCGGTCAGGGAGATCGCCCGCTCGTACAGCGCGTTGATATCCACAACCTTCAGCCCGGCTTCCAGCAGCCGCTCGCGGATTTCCGGACGCGCCGGGTTAACCGCGATGCCGTGGTCGGTGACCAGCACGTCGATGCTTTCGCCCGGCGTGAGGCGCGTGGTAACCCGCTTCACGACCGTGGGAATGCGGCTGCGCAGCAGCGGTGCGACGACGATGGTCAGATTCGCCGCGGCGGCCACGTCGCAGTGCCCGCCGGACGCGCCTCGCATCACCCCGTCGGAGCCGGTGATGACGTTGACGTTGAAATCAACGTCGATTTCAAGCGCGCTGAGGATCACCACGTCGAGCTGGTCGCAGCTTGCCGCCTTGCTGCCGGGGTTGGCGTAGACGTTGGTGGAGATCTCCACGTGGTTCGGGTTGCGCGCCAGCGAAGCCGCCGCCTGGCCGTCAAAGCACTGGGTATCGAGTAGCTTTTCGATCAGCCCCTTCTCGTGCAGGTCCACCAGGCTCCCGGTGATGCCGCCGAGCGCAAAGCGTGCCTTCACGCCGCTGCGCTCCATCTTCTCTTCCATAAAGCGGGTGCAGGCCGTGGCCGCCGCGCCGGAGCCGGTCTGCATCGAGAAGCCCGGTTTGAAATAGCCGGAATGCTCGATCACGTCCGCCGCATAGCGGGCGATCATCAGCTCGCGCGGGTTGCTGGTGACGCGCGCCGCGCCGACGCTGATTTTCGCCGGGTCGCCTACGCTTTCAACCTGCACGATGTAGTCCACCTGGTCCTGCACCAGGCTGGCGGGCATATTGGGGAACGGCACCAGCTCTTCCGTCAGCAGCACCACCTTGCGGGCAAAGTGCGCGTCCACCATGGCGTAGCCCAGCGAGCCGCAGCACGATTTTCCGTGCGTCCCGTTGGCGTTGCCAAACTCATCGCTGCACGGCACGCCGAGAAACGCCACGTCGATATTCAGCTCGCCGTCCTGGAGCAGCTTCACGCGACCGCCGTGGGAGTGGATTTGCACCGGCTCGTCCATCAGGCCGTGGGAGATGGCATCTGCCAGCCTGCCGCGCATGCCCGAGGTGTAAATCCGGGTGATGACGCCGCTTTCGATATGCTCGATCAGCGCGTCGTTGCAGGTCATCAGCGAGCTGGAGGCCAGGGTCAGGTTTTTGAAGCCCATGCGCGCCAGCAGCGCCACAACGGTGTTGATCACCCGATCGCCTTCGCGAAACGCGTGGTGGAAGGAGATGGTCATGCCGTCCTGCAGGCCGCAGCGCTTAACCGCCTCTTCAACAGAGGCGCACAGCTTGCGGCTGTGTTTCGCGTCGCTGTCCGCCAGCCACGGCGTGGCGCTGTGGGCGGTATCAAACGGTTTTAGGTCCCGCAGATGGGGAAAATTCACGTGAAGAAGTTCTGTCTGATTCATTATTTCATCCTTACCGACGCACGCCGGAGGCCGCCGCGCGCTCCAGCACCACCTGCGCGTGGTTAATAATCGGTGCATCCACCATTTTGCCGTTAAGCGACACCACGCCCAGGCCGTTACGCTCGCCCTCTTCTGCAGCCTCAATCACCCTTCTGGCGTGATCCACCTCTTCCTGAGTCGGGGCGTAGGCGTTGTGCAGCAGGTCAATCTGGCGCGGGTTGATCAGCGATTTGCCGTTAAAGCCCATCTTGCGGATCAAATCGACCTCGCGCAGGAACCCGGCCTCGTCGTTAACGTCTGACCACACCACGTCGAAGGCGTCGATACCCGCCGCGCGGGCGGCGTGCAGCACGGCGCAGCGGGCGTAGAACAGCTCGGTGCCGTCGCCGCGCTCGGTCTGCATGTCCATCACGTAGTCAAAGGCGGCCAGCGCAATGCCGATGAGGCGCGGAGAGCTGCGGGCAATCGCCACGGCGTTGATGACGCCAATGGCCGACTCAATCGCCGCCATTACGCGGGTGGAGCCGACCTCGCGGCCACACTCCTGCTCGATGCGCTCAAGGTGGCCTTCCAGCTCGTAGATGTCGTCCGGCGTGTCGGTTTTCGGCAGGCGGATCACGTCCACGCCTGCCCGCACGGCGGCTTCCAGATCCAGCAGGCCAAACGGCGTGCTGAGCGGGTTAATGCGCACCACGGTTTCGATATCCTGATACATCGGATGCTGCAGGGCATGGAACACCAGCATGCGCGCGGTATCCTTCTCGCGCAGGGCAACGGCGTCCTCAAGATCAAACATGATGGAGTCGGGACGGTAGATAAAGGCGGTGGAGAGCATGGCGGCGTTGGCGCCCGGCAGGAACAGCATACTGCGGCGGAGTTTGCTCATTTCAGCGCCCCCCAGTTGATGGCCTGTTCATCGGCGGCACGCATCAGCGCGCTTTGCAGGCGGGCGCGGATGACACAGTCCAGCGCCCCTTTGTCTTCAATAATAATTAATCCCTGGTGCACGTTCATGGCGCGCAACGTGTCGTTGACCACCTGGCGAATTTGCTCGCCAAACTGCTTAATCACTTCACTGTGGATGACTATCTCCAGCTCGCCGTGAGCGGGAGCGATTTTCACCATCAGGTCGCTGGACTCCTGCGTTCCGGCCAGCGCCTCCCTTACAATTTTCATGATAAATTCCTGGTAGTTAAGCGACTTCCGCACTCGCACGGTAATGCGTTTCGAGATGCGCGAAGGTGGAGTCCGGGACAATCTCCCGGATCCGGGAAAACTGCTGTGTCTTCAGTAAGCGGCGCACTTCGGACGCCGATATGGCGTTACCGGTGGCCTTGATGCGCGGCATTTCCACCACCTCAATATGTGAGGCCAGCAGGTCGTGCAGCGTCTGGTTGTACTGGCGGGTAATGTCGCAGAACGGCTCCGAGCCGATGAAGCGGTGCGTGATGCCCAGCGCCGGGGCGATAAAGTCCCGAAAGATCAGCACGTCGATCTCGCTCCACGCCTGCTGCACTTTGCCGGTCTCCTTAAGGAAGTAGGCCGGAAAGGTGGCGCGAGAGATGATGTACTGCGAGCCTTCATGCACCACGACGTTCGGCAGATGCGCCACCCCCGCGCGCACCATCTCCAGACGGGCACTGAACGGAAAGAACGAGGCGTCTTCACGCACCACGAACAGATGCAGAGCATCGCACCGCTGCACCGCCTGCTCCACCAGATGGCGGTGGCCGAGGGTGAACGGATTGGCGTTCATCACAATGGCGCCAATATTCTCCCCGCACTTGCGCTTCGCGCGCAGGGAACGGCAGTAGCGCTCGATCCCCTGCGGGGTGTTCTCCATCAGCACCGCGTTGTTCCCGCTCTGGGCAATCGGCCAGAAGCCGCTGCGGGCAAAGCGCTCCCGGTTGCACGGACGGGTGCAGAGGAAGAGGTGAAAATGGCCGCACTCCAGCGCCGCATTTTCCACCTCTGCCAGCAGCCGCGCGCTGAGGTTCTCGCCGCGAAGCTGCTCGTTGACCGCCACGCATTTGATGACGTTGGCAGCAAGCCCAGCGCAACCCACCAGCTGCGAGCCGGACCAGGCTTCGACGAACAGCGTGATGTCGTTGTCCAGGCCAAGGCCGCTGTCTGCCAGCAGGTAGCGGATCTGGCTTAAGCGTTCCGGGTGTTTCGCCACGAGGGTGTGGCGAAAATCGATGGGTTGCGATTGCATGCTGCCGCCTTACTTAATGTGCTGCCGCAAGCCCGACGGCTGGCGCTTCCACGATCACGTTGCTGAGATGACCGATATGCTCGATCTCCACCTCAATGCGATCGCCCTCTTTCATAAACAGCGGGGGATTGCGCTTTTTACCCACCCCGCCCGGAGATCCGGTGATGATCACATCGCCAGGACTTAAGCGGGTGAAGGTGCTGATGTACTCGATCAGCTCCGCAACCTTGTGGATCATGCTGCTGGTGTTGTCTTCCTGCACCATGCGGCCGTTCAGCCAGGTGCGGATTGCAAGCCTGTGCGGATCGGGGATCTCATCTGCCGTCGCCATCCACGGGCCAAACGCGCCGGTTTTGCGCCAGTTTTTACCGGCGGTAAACCAGGTGTGCTGCCAGTCGCGGGCGGAGCCGTCCATGTAGCAGCTGTAGCCCGCAACGTGACGCAGGGCGTCGTCACGGCTGATGTTTTCCCCACCTTTACCGATGATCACCGCCAGCTCTCCTTCGTAGTCGAATTCGCTGGAGTGGCGCGGCTTCAGCACCGGTTCGTTGTGACCGGTCTGTGAATCCGGGAAGCGGACAAACAGCGTTGGGGCCGGGTTGTGCTGGTCAAACTCCTTGCGCTTGTCGGCGTAGTTCATGCCCACGCAGAGGATTTTTTCCGGCTGCTCAATCACCGGTAAGAAGGTGATGGCGCTCATCGGCACGTCCACGGCATCGTTCAGGTAGCGGGTGGCCTGTGCCAGCCCGTTGCCCTGCAGCAGCGCTTTAAGGTCGCTGTAGCGGTCGCCAAGACGGCGGCCTAAATCAATCACGCCGTCGGCCTGGACGATGCCGTAGCTGCGTTTTCCCTGGTATAAAAAGCTTGCGAGTTTCATTGTTCTTTCCTGAAAACTTAAACGAGGAAGTTGCCCAGAATCAGCAGTGAGACAGAGACGTTAATCGCCCCGCCGATACGGGTAGCAATCTGGGCGAATGGCATCAGGCTCATGCGGTTGCCTGCGGTCAGGATCGCCACGTCGCCGGTACCGCCCTGACCGCTCTGGCAGCAGGAGACGATGGCGACATCAATCGGGTGCATACCAATCTTTTTGCCGACGAAGAACCCGGTCGCCACGAGCGCGGAGACGGTGCTGATAATCACCAGCAGGTTGGTCAGCGTGAAGGCGGCCACCAGTTCATGCCACGGGGTGATAGCCACGCCAACGGCAAAGAGAATCGGATAGGTCACAGAGGTCTGGAAGAATTTGTACACCACCTGAGAGCCTTCCAGCAGGCGTGGAGAGGCACCGTTACAGAGCTTCACCAGAACCGCCATAAACAGCATGCCGACCGGAGCAGGCAGGCCAATCAGCTTGTGGCCGAGCATGCCCAGCATGTAGAGCAGCACCGCCAGCAGCGCGCCGGAGGCGATAGTGGTCACGTCCGCCTTGCCGGAGAATGCAGGCTGAGAGACGGTGGCATCGGCATTGGCGCGGTTAGGCATCAGCTGGCCTTCACCGGTCAGGTGCGGGTAGCGTTTACCGAGCTGGTTCAGGCAGCCGGAGATGATGATTGCCGTCAGCCCGCCGAGCATGACCATCGGCAGTACGCGGCCGAGCGCCACGCCCTGATCCATATGCAGCAGGGTGGCATAGCCGATGGAGAGCGGGATTGCACCTTCGCCCACGCCGCCCGCCATAATCGGCAGAATGATAAAGAAGAAGATCTGGAACGGCTCAAGACCCAGCGCCAGGCCGACGCCCATCCCTACCAGCATGCCGACGATTTCGCCGCACAGCATCGGGAAGAAAATGCGCAAGAAGCCCTGGATCAGCACCGTGCGGTTCATGCTCATGATGCTGCCGACGATAATGCAGCAGATATAGAGGTAGAGGATGTTGGTGGATTTGTAGAACTTGGTTGTGGACTCGACCACCACGTCCGGCAGCAGGCCGTAATAGACCAGCGCGGAAGGGATAAAGGTGGCGCAAATCGCCGCCGCGCCGAGCTTGCCGACAATCGGCAGGCGTTTGCCAAACTCGCCGCAGGCAAAGCCGAAGAAGGCCAGCGTGGCCACCATGACCACGATATCGCTCGGCAGTTTTCCGCCCAGGCAATCAATGGCAATCAGCGCGCCCGCCAGAACGAACAGCGGCAGAGGAATAATCCCGATTTTCCAGGTATCCATAATATGCCACCAGCGCTCTTTGAGCGAAGGTCGCTGAATTTCAATCGGGTCGTGGGTAACAGAGAAAGAATCGTCAGTTGTGCTCATAATAAGCCCCTTGGTTATTTTGTGCGTTCAGCTTAGAGTCACAAAGGCTTACTTTATGTGAGGGATGGCATATTAAAAGCGAAGTTTTAATGGCAGCTATGGTTTTAATGGTTTCTTTTATTTAATGTGATTTATACCTTATTTATTGCCGTGGTTTTTATGGTTTCTTTTCTAAATTGAACAAACAAATAACATTTGTTCATGCAGCCCAAAGCACGTTAGCCTTTTGGATAACGCTTTTACAGCGCCCGCTGTGCAAGGGATCACAAGTTTTCGGCAAAGCGGGCGTACGCGCAAAAAAAGATGATATATTGGCGATCTTTGTCGCTACCTTACGTGATAGTTATGAAAGTCTCTTTCCAGATCAAGCTGTTTATTTCGCTGGTTGCCTTTTTCTCAGTGCTTTTTGCGTTACTGGGCGGATATTATTATGCCGACGTAGGGAAACAGCTTTATCAGGAAATGAGTACGCGAGCCAAAATACAGGCTGAAGAGATTGCACTTATTCCGACATTGCGTAATGAAGTTGAACAAAAGAATATCAACGCCATCCATGATTTTATGCAGAAGATTTCTGCGCACAGCGACGCCAGCTTTATTGTGATTGGTGATAATAAAGGCCAGCATCTTTTTCACTCCGTCTTTGCCGACAGAGTGGGCACCACGCTGGTAGGCGGTGACAACGAAGCCGTATTGCAGGGTAAAAGCATCACCACCATCCGCAAAGGCGGGCTGGGCATTTCGCTGCGCAGTAAAGCCCCCATCTTCAACGCTGCAGGACAGGTGGTCGGCATCGTTTCGGTCGGCTATCTCACCAGCTACCTGGACACCATTACCGTCAGTAAGGTGGTCAACATTCTGATTGCCGCCGTGCTGCTGCTGATTGCTCTCTTTATCTTCTCCTGGTTCTTTACCCGCAGTATTAAGAAGCAGATCTTCTCCCTTGAGCCGCGCGAGATCGGCCTGCTGGTGCGTCAGCAGAAGGCCATGATGGAGTCTATTTATGAAGGGGTGATTGCCATTGACGATCAAAGGCGGATTGAAGTCATCAACCAGGCGGCGCGCAAGCTGCTGGGCCTGAGCCAGCCGGCCCGTGAACTGCGCGGACAGCTGATAAGCCAGGTGATCGATCCGGTCCCGTTCTTCGACACGCAGACGATGCTGGCGAAAGATACCCATGACGAGATTTGCCGTTTTAACGATCTCACGGTGATTGCCAGCCGGGTACACATCATGCTTGAGGGGTCGCTGCAGGGCTGGGTGATCACCTTCCGCGATCGCAACGAGATCGACTCGCTGAGCGCCCAGCTCAGCCAGGTCAAACGCTATGTCGATAACCTCCGCATTATGCGCCACGAGCAGTTAAACCGGATGACCACCCTCTCCGGCCTGCTGCATATGGGCCGCTATGAGGAGGCGATTGGCTACATTCAGGCGCAGTCTGAACACGCCCAGGAGCTGCTGGACTTTATCTCTTCGCGCTTCAGCTCACCGACCCTGTGCGGTCTGCTGCTGGGGAAAGCCGCCCGCGCGCGGGAGAAAGGCGTTGAATTGTGCTTCGATCCGGCCTGTCGGCTGGATAAATCATTCCTCCCCCTCGGGGAGCAGGAACTGATTTCAATTATTGGCAACCTGCTGGATAACGCCATCGAAGCGACGCAGCGGTCGCCGCTTCCCCACGCGCCGGTGGAGGTGCTGATAAAGCTCAGCGAACAGGAGCTGATTATTGAAGTCGCCGACCAGGGCGTTGGCATTACACCGGAGATCCGTGAGCGGATCTTTGAACGCGGCATCACCACCAAGACGCGCGGCGATCATGGGATTGGTCTGTATCTGATCGAAAGCTATGTCACACAGGCTGGCGGCGCAATAGAAGTTGCCGATAATACCCCGCGCGGCGCCATTTTCTCCCTGTTTATCCCGGCCACGGGAACCGCCCGGCAACTGGAAGACACCGACTATGCAACATGAACTTATCGACGTACTGATTGTTGAAGACGAGAACGAACTGGCGCAACTGCACGCGGAGCTGATAGGCAAACATCCGCGTCTGAGGCTGGTGGGCATTGCCTCGTCGCTGGCTGCGGCCCAGGCAGAGCTTGCAAATAAACAGCCGCAGCTGGTGCTGCTGGATAACTACCTGCCGGACGGCAAAGGGATCTCGCTTATCAATAACCCCATGCTGGCCCGCGCCAACTGCTCGGTGATTTTTATTACTGCCGCCAGCGATATGGACACCTGCAGCCAGGCCATCCGCAACGGCGCGTTCGACTACATCCTCAAACCCGTCTCCTGGAAGCGGCTCAGCCAGTCGCTGGAGCGGTTTGTACAGTTTGCCGAACAGCAGCGGGTCTGGAAGATTGTCGACCAGCAAAACGTCGATTCGCTGTATCAGCTGCAGGCGAAAAACTACCGCCTGGACAACGGCAGCAAAGGCATTGAGGAAAATACGCTGGCGCGGGTGCAGTCGCTGTTTAACGACAAGGCAACGCACTGCTTTACCGTGGATGAGGTGGTGAGCGAGACGGGGTTGAGTAAAACCACCACCCGTCGCTATCTGGAACACTGCGTCGAGGCGGGTTTTCTGACGGTGGAGATGCTGTACGGTAAGATTGGGCATCCGAGGAGAATGTACAAGCGTAGTGCGGTTTGATGAGACGTTCCCTCTCCCTGGGGGAGAGGGTTAGGGTGAGGGCAGCAGCCCGCACTATCTCAGTACATACCCATATATCCGCTTAATCCCGTCGGCATCCTTCTCGCTGTAAACGCCCTGCAGTTCCGGCGAGAAGCCGGGCAGCAGGTTGATGCCCTCCTCCAGCGCCAGGAAGTAACGCTGTACCGCCCCGCCCCAGACTTCACCCGGCACCACGCACAGCACGCCTGGCGGATAGGGCAGCGCCCCTTCGGCAGCAATTCGCCCTTCGGCATCCCGTATGCGAACCAGCTCCACGTCGCCTCGAATATAGGCCCGGTTCGCATCCTGCGGGTTCATCACCACCTCAGGCAGGCTCTCCTTGCGGAACATCGCCTTCTGCAAATCCTTCACGTCGAAGCTGACGTAGAGATCGTGCATCTCCTGACACAGCTGGCGAAGGGTGTAATCCCGGTAGCGCACCGGGTATTTCTGAAAAATCGTCGGCAGCACGTCCGCCAGCGGCGTGTCGTCTTCAATATGCTGTTCAAACTGGCCCAGCATCGCCACCAGCTGTGCCAGCTTCTCGCTGCTTTCGGCAGGGGTCAGCAGGAACAGGATCGAGTTAAGGTCGCATTTCTCCGGCACAATGCCGTTTTCACGCAGATAGTGCGCCAGAATCGTCGCCGGGATACCGAAATCCGTGTACTCGCCGGTTTCGGCATCGATGCCCGGCGTGGTCAGCAGGAGCTTGCACGGGTCGACAAAGTACTGCTCGCTTGCATAGCCCTCAAAGCCGTGCCATTTGGCCCCCGGCTCGAAGCTGAAGAAGCGCAGCTCGCTGGCAATGGCGTGCGTCGGATGATCCTGCCACGGCCGCCCCGCCACCACCGGTGGGATAAACGGTTTGATCATATGACAGTTGGCAATGATTGCCTTGCGCGCTTCAATACCCAGCTCGACGCACTCCGCCCACAGCCTGCGTCCGCTTTCCCCTTCGTGGATCTTGGCATTCACATCCAGCGCTGCGAACAGCGGATAAAACGGGCTGGTGGAGGCATGCAGCATAAACGCGTTGTTCAGCCGCTTGTGCGGGCAAAAACGCGCCTGACCGCGAATGTGGTTATCCTTTTTATGGATCTGCGAGGTTTGCGAGAACCCGGCCTGCTGTTTGTGCACCGACTGGGTCACGAAAATCCCCGGATCGTTCTCGTTCAGCTCCAGCAACAGCGGGGACGTTTCCGCCATCATCGGAATAAACTGCTCGTAGCCCACCCAGGCGGAGTCAAAGAGAATGTAGTCGCACAAATGGCCGATCTTATCGATCACCTGACGGGCGTTGTAGATCGTCCCGTCGTAGGTGCCAAGCTGAATGATCGCCAGGCGGAACGGACGTGCCTCATCGGCCTTCTCCGGTGCCGCCTCGCGGATAAGATCCCGCAGATACGCATCGTCAAAGCAGTGGTCGTCAATTCCGCCAATAAAGCCAAACGGATTACGCGCGGCCTCAAGATAAACCGGCGTGGCGCCCGCCTGGATCAGCGCCCCGTGGTGGTTAGATTTGTGGTTATTGCGGTCGAACAGCACCAGGTCGCCGCGGGTCAGCAGCGCGTTGGTCACTACCTTGTTGGCCGCCGACGTGCCGTTCAGCACGAAGTAGGTTTTATCCGCGTTAAATACTTTCGCCGCGAACTTTTGCGCGTGCTTAGCGGAGCCTTCGTGGATCAGCAGATCGCCCAGCTTCACGTCGGCGTTGCACATGTCGGCGCGAAACACGTTCTCACCGAAGAAATCATAGAACTGTCGCCCTGCCGGGTGCTTTTTGAAAAAGGCGCCGTGCTGGTGGCCCGGACAGGCGAAAGTGCTGTTGCCCATCTCCACATACTGGCTCAGGGTGTCGAAAAAAGGCGGCAGCAGGTTCTCTTCGTAACGGCTGGCAGCGCTCTCCAGTTCCAGAAACTGCTGAGCTTTGCCCGAGATGACCGCGGTGGCGCCGTCGGGCACCTCCGTTGGCTCCGGAGAGAAAATAAACACCGGCAGCTGAAAGCCCGTGCCTTTCAGCAGTGCAAGGATACCGCTGCGGCTTTCAGCCGTTGTGATGACGACGGCCGCCACATCGGTAAAATCAGTGCTGTCCAGCGTCACCTTTTCGCGGTGCGTAGACACAGTGGAGAGCAGCTCGCGGCTGACGGCAATTTTCATGGTTTTCATAGGCGCAGTTACCCTCACCGGGCGGTGAGACAGGGAGGAGAAAATTCGCGCAATAATGTCACCTTTTATTTTGAGGTGCAAGAAGGAATCAGTATGCACGAAATCAGCCAAAGCTAAGGCCAGCAAAGCCCTGCCGTGCCATAATAATGCAATATCAATGATTAAATAACAGGAGTTAACTTTGGTTATCGGGCCATTTATTAACGCAGGAGCCGTATTGCTGGGCGGCGTACTCGGCGCCGTGCTGAGCCAGCGGCTCCCGGAGCGGATTCGCACCTCCATGCCCTCAATATTCGGCCTGGCATCGTTAGGGATTGGTATTCTTCTGGTGATCAAATGCGCCAACCTGCCGGTGATGGTGTTGGCTACCCTGCTCGGCGCGCTGATTGGCGAATTTTGCTATCTGGAAAAAGGCATTAACAGCGCGGTGAGTAAAGCCAAAAACCTGATAGCCCGACCGGGAAAGGCGAAACACGGCACGCACGAGACGTTTATTCAGAACTATGTCGCCATCATTATTCTGTTTTGCGCCAGCGGCACCGGGATTTTCGGTTCGATGCAGGAAGGGATGACGGGCGACCCGAGCATTTTGATTGCAAAAGCGTTTCTTGATTTCTTCACCGCCACTATTTTTGCCACCACGCTCGGCATTGCCGTGGCGGCGATTTGCGTCCCGATGCTGCTTATCCAGCTGGCACTGGCTACCTGTGCCACGCTAATTCTCCCGCTAACCACGCCGGCAATGATGGCAGACTTTACCGCCGTCGGCGGCCTGCTGCTGCTGGCTACCGGGCTGCGCATCTGTGGGATCAAGATGTTTGCCGTGGTGAATATGCTGCCCGCACTGCTGCTCGCCATGCCGCTCTCCGCGCTCTGGACGCACTTTTTCGCTTAAGGATGCGGCGAAATGGTGAGAGATTGCGCAGTCTGTAACGAAAACAACATTTTTCGTTGACGCCACCGGGCAGATCGGGTTTAATGCGCCCCGTTGCCCGGATAGCTCAGTCGGTAGAGCAGGGGATTGAAAATCCCCGTGTCCTTGGTTCGATTCCGAGTCCGGGCACCACTATTTAAAGAACCCGCCCAAAAGGCGGGTTTTTGCTATATGGCTACGGCCGATTTCTGGGCGCTGATAAGCGTGGCTTTAATGCAGGCACGCTTACGATAATAGTCCGGTAAGTTAATACAGGCGGTGGCTCTTTTTTATCACTTAATTTTGCCGGATAAATTGCTGACCTGATTTGAAAGGTTGTCGTTGCTCCGCTTCATGTCATCAAGGCTTCTTTGCAATCGCTCGATCTTACTCTCCTGCTCAGAATTCTTTCTCTCAAGCTGTAAAACCTTCTGAGTTAGCTCATCGACTTTGCGGTTGTCGGACTTCATCTTCCTCAGGCTATCCTGCATCTCCTTTAGATCCTCCCCCCTGAAATTAGAAGGCTCTATTTCATCTGCACCATAAATTACCGGGATATATCCACTATTAAAGTTGCTGGGTTCGATACTAACCTGAACTTTATTTTGCCCCGTAGAGTGCGCGTAACCTATTGAAGAAAAATAAAAAAAAGAAACAACACACAGACCAGACAGATATTTATTCATTTCTAACGTCCTTTTAAATTTTTCAATCACTTCCAGGAGTCTCATTCTGGTATCACCCGCTCAGGATAAAACACTTGGCTTAGCCTCAGGGAGTTCATAAACGGGGTTAAAGAGCAGAAGACACTTTTCGTTTTTCATTATAATACGCGTTTCCTCTCCCCCAAAATCCAACCGCCACCCGCTCATTTTCTGCCACCTTACATCCGCCGGCATCGAGAAAAGTGCGTTACCACGCACCTTATTAACGAACCCGCCCTCGTGGCGGTTTTTTGCTTTTGAATTCCTGACAACTTTAGGGATCGTTCCCACCTGTGCCCAGCAGTTTATTTTTGAAGATAAACAGACACGCCTCATTGAAGGTCTCCGCCCCCAGGCGTTCCGAGAGCGCCGTACGTTTGCGGTAGAGACTTTTCACTGACGTATTCAGTTCGCCTGCAATCTCCTCCATTGACATGCCTGCCCTCAGCAACCGCAACATGATCGTTTCATGCGTGCTCAGCCGTAAATTCAGCAGCCACTTCGTGGTCAGGCGCCTGCCCTTCATATTGAGCACCAGGTTAAACAGCGAGGCCATGTCCGGCGCCGTCAGCGATGTGTTCATAAACAGCTTCATACTGAGCAGATTCTCCTCGCGATGGCGCATATCAAGCATAACGCAGCAAATCGTTTTTCTCGTTCTGGCCGGATGGCGTATCAGGTAATCATATAAACGAAGCGGCGCACGACTATCAATCAATACAGAATATTCATCTGCACCGTTATCAAATATGTTTCTGTCAATCGAATCGAGCAGGATAATATCCGGAAAAAATATCCGCATCCCCCTGACAAGGTAGCGATCCTGAGTCACTAACACTATTGAAGTTGCCACTAACCATCCCTTTTAGATTAAAGCAAGAACGATCCCTCAGAAAGAAGGCCGCCTTCGTTTTATAGCGCTGTTATATTAACGACAAATGTATTCTGGCTTTGGACATCCCTCAATACACACATTGATGAGTAAGACTTCCTGTAGACTATCATTCAATGTCTGCCTTTAATTATAAATAAAAAACAATCCCAGAAAAGTCACTTCTCTAAACATTAAGAATTTTTGTCATGAAACTTCCCAAACATGCACCAGAAAGTACTTTAATTGAGGCAAATATGCGTCATTTAAAATATATACAAAACTGTCACAATAAAAATAAAACCACTATATTTCAATGTATTACAATTAACGACTCAATTCAAAATAAACACAAAAAACTGCTCATTACAGAATTATCTCAAAACTACACAGCAGCTTTTCAGCATATTTATCCGGCAACATATCAGGTGTACATTACCTCCCATCAAGACCACTGAGATGAGGTTTCATAATTACCTTTAAGTAAGTACCCCATAACGTTACTGCATTCAGATTTAATGTTCCCATTTATGGCCTTTAACGCAGAGTTAAAAGGCGGCCGTGTTATGCAATGGATTCATGATAAACAAATGGCAAATAGATATGGAAAGATCGCTTCGCTTAAGTACATTATTCTTTTATCGCACCCCAACATTATTGTTTCTATTATTACTCTTTCCTGTTCTGGTTCAGGGTTCGGAATCCGTTTATGAGCAACAGATTCAACAGGCGCGTAACGGTAATTACACGTCGTTTCTCGATTATCTTCAGCGTTATCAGCAGCAGCATGCCCTGACGCCTGAACACGTTGCGGACTGGTTACAGGTGGCGGCCTGGGCAGGTCATGATGACGAGGTTATTCAGATCTGGCAGCGCTACAGCATTTATATGCCGCTGCCCGCCCGTGGCGTTGCGGCTGTCGCACAGGCCAGGAGAAATCAGAAAGCGTGGCAGCCAGCTCTGGCGCTCTGGAAAGAAGCGCTGAGCCTTGCGCCGGATAACGACGATTATCGTATCGGCTATATCAAAACCCTGGCCGATGCACGTAAAAATACGCTTGCCCTCAAGGAAGCCCGACAGCTGGTGGCGGAGGATCCCTCTCAGGCGCATCTTCAGACGCTGGGGTATGTCTGGTTACGCCAGGGAAAAAGCTGGGATCGGCTTTTAGCAGACACGCGCGCGCTGAATATCGCGCCAGAAAATCACGCGCTTCTTCGCGAGCTGATCGACGCGCTAACGGATAACCGGGTCAATACTCCCGCTCTCCAGCTTTCAAAAAAGGTGGCGCTGTCCCCAGCGGAGCGTCGTCGTCTAGAGCTGAATGCAGCAGCCGAAAGCGTTCGCCTTGCAGATGTGCCTGGCAGAACAGAAAAAGAGCGCCTGCAGCTTGCGCAATCCGCACTGAATCGTTACGACGCGCTGCTGTCTCGCTGGCAAAGCGAGCCGCAGGCGGCGGAAGACATTATCCTTGCGCGTATCGACCGACTCGGCGCGCTGTATGCCCATGCTGATTACCGGCAGGTCATCAGTGAATATCAGGATCTGACGGCAGCCCGGCATCCAGTGCCGGGCTGGGCAATCGGCTGGGTGATCTCGTCCTACCTCCAGGAGAAAAATACCGCTGCCGCCTTCTCGCTTCTGCATCGCTATCCGCAATACTCATCTGACCCGCAGGACGAAGAGCATGCGCTTTTCTACGCCTGGCTGGATACGGGAGAGTATCAGGCCGCCCGCCAGTACGTTGAGCGCCAGACCCGCAACGTCCCCTGGACCCGTTACGATTTCGGCTCCCCTACCCCTCAGCCGAACGATCGGTGGCTTGCCGGCCAGTCGCTCCGTTTTAACTATTTGCTGGCGACGAATGCACTGCCGGAAGCCGAAAAGCTGGCGCGACGTCTGGCGACAACCGCGCCGGGCAATCAGGGATTGCAGATTGACTACGCCACGCTGCTTCAGGCGCGAGGCCTGCCGCGCGCGGCCGAGCAAACGCTGAAAATGGCGGAGGCGCTGGAGCCCTCGAATCTGGAGCTTGAGCAGCAGCAGGCTTACGTCGCCATGGATCTGCAGGAATGGCGGCAGATGGATTTACTGGCTGACGACGTTATCGCCCGCGCGTCGCGCGATCGCAGCGCAAGGCGTCTGGACAGGCTCCGCACCGTCCACCATATGTCCGAGCTGCGCCTCAACGCGAGCAAGGGTTTGCACTCCGATAACCCCGTCAGCGGGACGCACGACCTCAACTGGGACGCCACGCTCTATGGCCCACCCGTGGCGGATAGCTGGCGGCTGTTTGCCGGCACCCGCTATGCCGAAGGTAATTTCGATGAAGGCAAAGGCTCCAGCCGTCACCTGTTGGGCGGCGTCGAATGGCGGCCACGCAATCTCCAGCTCGAAGCCGAACTCTCCAGCAACCGTTATCACGGGGCAAACAAGCCGGGCGCTCGACTCTCAACAACGTACTTTGTCACCGATAACTGGCATGTCAGCGGCAGCCTTGAGCGCCTGTCGCGCACCACGCCCCTGCGGGCGTTACGCAACGGGATCAACGCCAACCGGGGGGAAGGCGGCGTGCGCTGGTATCAAAACGAGCGTCGTGAGTACCAGTTCAGCGCCGCCCTCAGCCGCTTCTCGGATCATAACCGCCGCCAGGAATACACCCTCACGGGCAAGGAGCGTCTCTGGCAGACCCCGTCACTGACGCTGGATCTCGAACCGGGGATCGCCGCCAGTAAAAATAGCCTGCGGGACACGCTCTACTACAACCCGGCGCGGGATCTCTCCGTGACGGCGGCCCTGGCCGTTGACCATGAGATGTACCGCCATTACGACACCCTCTGGAGCCAGCAGTTCGTGGCGGGAGGCGGCAGCTACTGGCAGAAAAATCAGTCCGCTGGCGCCATCGCCCTGCTGGGTTACGGACAGCGCGTTCAGTGGAACAACGTTATTGATACCGGCGTGATGCTGAACTGGGATAAACGCCCTTACGACGGCAAACGCGAGAGCAACCTCTCCGTCACGTTAGACGCGACTTTACGCTTTTAAGGATGATTATGCTTAACACACGTTTTTCCGCGAGCCTGATACTTCTCGGCTGGCTCTGCCTCAGCGCGAGCGTCTGCGCGCAGGCATTTTCATTTATTGCGCCCAAAGCGCGGCCACAGCTGGAGGCGAGCAAACCCTGGCCGCAGAACCAGTTTCTGGTGCTGGCCTACCACGATGTAGAAGACGATGCCGCCGATCAGCGCTACCTCTCCGTGCGTACCAGCGCACTAAACGAGCAGATAAGCTGGCTGCTGCACAACGGTTATCACATCATCAGCGTGCAGGACATTCTGGATGCCCATAACGGGAAAAAAACGCTGCCGCCGAAAGCCGTTCTGCTCAGCTTTGACGACGGCTACAGCAGCTTTTACACCCGCGTCTGGCCGCTGCTTCAGGCGTGGAACGTCCCTGCGCTCTGGGCGCCGGTGGGCAGCTGGGTGGATACGCCGGAAAATCAAAAAGTTAACTTCGGCGGTCTGATGACGCCCCGCGATCGCTTCGCGACGTGGGACATGGTGCGCGAGCTCAGCCGGTCCCCGCTGATTGAGATCGGATCGCACACCTGGGCCTCGCATTACGGCATTCCGGCCAACCCGCAGGGCAGCCGCGAACCTGCCATCGCCAACCGCTTTTATGATAAAGCCACGGGCCGCTATGAAACCGATCGGCAGTTCAGCCAGCGGATCGGCGATGACGTTCGTAAAGTGACTGAAAAAATCACGCAGGTAACGGGCAAGGCGCCGCGCGCCTGGGTCTGGCCCTACGGCGCCGCCAACGGCACGTCGCTCGCGATCGCCAGACAGCAGGGTTATCAACTGGCCTTTACCCTTGAGGACGGGCTGGGAAATGTGCAGGAGCTGGGGAACATCCCTCGTCTGCTGATCGCCGGCAATCCCTCGCTCAAGGCGTTTGCCAGTACGGTAAGCCAGGTTCAGGAGCACGATCCCGTTCGAGTCATGCACGTCGATCTCGACTACGTTTACGATCCCGATCCGGCCCAGCAGACCCAAAACATCAACAAGCTGATCCAGCGGGTCTACGACATGAAAATCAGCCATGTTTTTCTGCAGGCGTTTGCCGACCCGCAGGGCGACGGCAGGATCAAGGCGCTCTATTTCCCCAACCGTCGTCTGCCGGTCCGGGCCGATCTCTTTAATTTTGTCTCCTGGCAGCTGCAAACACGCTCGGGGGTGAAAGTCTTCGCGTGGATGCCGGTGCTCTCGTTCGATCTTGATCCTGCCCTGCCGCGCGTGCAGCGCCGGGATCGTCAAACCGGCCAGCTGCGCGAAGCCACCGAGCCCTATATCCGGCTCTCCCCGTGGGACCCGCAGGTGCGCCAGCAGGTAACGGACATCTACGAAGATCTGGCCCGCTATGCCAGCTTCAACGGGATTTTGTTCCATGACGATGCGGTGCTGACGGACGTGGACGATGGCGGACAGGACACGACTCGCCAGAAGAGCCAACTGCTTATGGGGTTTACCCACGCCCTGAGCCTGGCGGTGAAGCATATCCGTGGCCCGCAGATAAAAACCGCGCGCAACATGTTCGCCCTACCCATTCTTCAGCCGGAAAGCGAAGCGTGGTTCGCGCAGAATCTTGACGATTTTCTGGCGGAGTATGACTGGACGGTGCCGATGGCCATGCCGCTGATGGAGTCCATTTCGGCTGACGAGAGCGATGCCTGGCTGACGCGTCTGGTTAAAGCGGTCGCCACACGTCCCGGCGCGATCGATAAAACCATTTTTGAACTGCAGGCCAGGGACTGGGATAAGAAACCGCAGCGCGCCGTTTCTGATAGCCAGCTTGCGCAGTGGATGCGCGTGCTCCAGCTGAACGGCGTCAAAAACTACGGTTACTACCCCGATGATTTCATCCACAACCAACCTGATATCTCACGCATCAGGCCTGTATTTTCTTCGTACTGGTACCCTGACAATGACTGATCGCATTATCGCCTTTTCCATTTTATGTCTGGTATTCGGGTTGCCGTTAGGCGTGGCCGCCCTCTTTACCGGCGAGCTGATTCTGGATTTTGTGTTCTTCTGGCCGCTGTTCATGTCCGTGCTCTGGATAACCGGCGGGCTCTATTTCTGGTTTCAGCTTGAACGCCACTGGTCGTGGGATAAAGAGACGCCCGCCCCGACGCTCGCCGGTGAGCCGCTCATCTCCATTCTGATCCCTTGCTTCAACGAGGAACGAAATGCCCAGGAGACCATCAGCGCCGCGCTGGATCAGCGGTATGAAAATATCGAGGTTATCGCCATCAACGACGGATCGTCTGACAACACGGCGGAGGTATTGCAGGCGCTGGCGCAGGAACATCCGCGCCTGCGGGTGATTAACCTCGCGGAGAACCAGGGGAAAGCGCTGGCACTCAAAGCCGGAGCAGCGGCGGCCCGGGGCGATCTGCTGGTCTGCATTGACGGCGACGCCCTGCTCGACCGCGATACGGCAGCGTATCTGGTGGCCCCGCTGATTCAGTATCCCCACGTCGGGGCGGTCACCGGGAACCCGCGTATTCGCACGCGCTCCACGCTGATCGGCCGCATTCAGGTGGGCGAGTTCTCTTCGATTATCGGGCTCATCAAGCGGACGCAGCGGATCTATGGTCGGGTCTTTACCGTCTCGGGCGTCATCGCCGCCTTTCGCCGACAGGCGCTGGCGGACGTCGGGTACTGGAGCCCGGACATGATCACCGAAGACATCGACATCAGCTGGAAGCTGCAGTTGCGCCACTGGGATATTTTTTTCGAGCCGCGGGCGCTGTGCTGGATCCTGATGCCGGAGACGCTCAAGGGCCTGTGGAAACAGCGTCTGCGCTGGGCCCAGGGCGGCGCGGAGGTGTTTCTGGTCAACCTTCGCAGGATTGTGCGCTGGGAGCATCACCGCATGTGGCCCCTGTTTCTTGAGTATGCCCTGTCAACACTGTGGGCCTTCGCCTACGCGATGACGGTGCTGTTATTTATTCTCAGCCATATCGCTCCTGTTCCTGCCAGGCTGACCGTGGAGAGCCTCTTTCCACCGGAGTTTACCGGGCTACTGCTGGGCGTGATGTGCCTCCTGCAGTTCCTCGTCAGTTTGTACATCGAGCGGCGCTATGAACGGAAGGTGGCCAGCTCGCTTTTCTGGGTGATCTGGTTTCCGATGGTGTACTGGATGATCGGCCTGTTCACCACCCTTGTCGCATTTCCAAAAGTCATGCTTAAACGCCAGCGCGCCCGCGCGCGCTGGATCAGTCCGGACCGGGGAAAAGGACGCATTTAATGAACGAAAATACCTTAATTCTGACCGAACATCGGCTGTTGCCACGTCTTTTCGATGCCGCGTTAACGCTGGTGGCGTGGGGAGGCTTTCTGTTTTTCCTGTATGCCCGGCTCTGGATGCAGCTCACCGAGGAGAGCGACCACCGCTGGGGCGTCATTATTGCGTCTTTTAATACGGTGTTGCTCTACCTGCTGTTTGCCGCGCTCAACGGCTGGCTGCTGATTTTGTGGTATCAGTACAATCGCCGTCGGGCCCACGTGAGGCGGCGTCAGCCTGGCTATTTTCATCAGGAGGAGCTGGCCCGCAGCTTTAATGTCTCACCGCAGATCATCTCCGAGATGAGCCAGTACAACCTGCTGACGGTCTATCATGACCAGATTGGCCGCATCATCGATCTGAAGATCAACGGGCAGGAAGAGGAAGAACAGTAACAAAAAGCCCCCGCAGGATGCCCTGCGGGGGCTTTTTTATTGCGGGTAAGAGCTACTTATCTTTAACCACGATCAGCGGCTCAATATCGCTCTCTTTCTTCACCACCAGCGAGTCATCGCCGCGCAGACAGGTCCCACCGTAGTTCCCGCCCACGGTAAAGGTACAGACCTGAATGTACTTGCCGTCGACGTTTGGCAGGCACCACAGTTGCTGGTAGATGTTTTTACGGTCGACAAACTTGCCGCTGGATTTATCCAGCAGTTCGTCCTGGGCGCTAATCAGGTCGATATTGCTGCCGCAGCGTCCGGCAATCGGCTTGGCGGCGTATCCGGTCTGCTTCAGCAGATCGTTGACCTCAAAATCGGTGTCGAGCAGGTAACGATGATTCGGGAACAGTTGCCACAGCACCGGAAGAATCGCCTTGTTGCCGGGAATGACGGTCCACAGCGGTTCAAAGACCAGCACCTCCGGGCGCAGCAGGACGTCAATCAGGCGCACTTCGCCTTCAGGATGTCCGGTGCGGATCGGCACGGCGGCATATTCGGTTTCGCTGACCTCACGGATCTGCTCAATCGCCGTTTCCCACGCCCAGGTCTTCCACACGCAGTTGACGTGGCGACCTTCGTCGTCAATCAACTGTCCGGCGGCATCCCAGCTGAGCGCCCCCAGCCCGTGGAGGATTTTGGTCTCGAACCCGGCCTGCATCAGCGAACGCTGAATAAAGAGCGCGTGATAGTCCTCTTCGACATCGTTGTCCTGCATGATGTGGACGAATGGCCGGGCGTGGCTGTGCTTCCAGGCGCCGGTCAGCTCTTCCAGCAGGCCTTCCGCCGGGTTATGCCCGTTGCCGCGATAGCCGTTTTTCACCCACTCTTCGAGAATCAGCCCGCCCTCGGTATGGCAGGAGGCGGAGTCGGCGTTGTACTCGTAGACCTTGATGCCGCGCTCATCCATGCAGAAATCCATACGACCGGTGATCATATGGTGACGACGCCACTGCCAGGAGAGGCGCAGGCGCGGCCAGAGGATTTTCGGGATGTCGAAAAGCGCCAGCAGGCTGTCGTCTTTCAGCACCTTGTCCGTGGCGTGCAGGTACATCAGATGCAGTTCGTTGGTGGCCTTGATCAGCTCCTGTTCGGCGCTTTCGGTAATGGTGAAGTACTGGCAGGGATCTTTGTTGATCACGTGGCCGTTGGCGCGGATATACGCCTGCTGCAGCGCGTCATTTTCGTTGAGCCACTTGCCGTCGAACTGACGTTTGTTTTTCAGCCGCGCGCCGCTGATTTTCAGCAGTTCACCGTCGATTTCCGGCTGGGGAATGCTGTGTTCCGTATCCTCGGTCTGGATCATCCAGCCGAGAATTTCCGTGTCGCTGAAGGTGTCGTGGAGGGTGTAACACCCGTTCTCCACGCTCAGGCGCAGCTCGCGCGTCCACTGCTGCCCGAGCGGCAGCGGGGAGTGAATCACGTTCTGCTCCGCAATACGCACCCTATCGTCCAGAAGCTGGGTGATCACCGCCACGTGGCCGGTCTCGTGAAACTCGCCGCCCTTTTGCCAGATCAGCAGCGCTCCGGCGCGCGGGGCGCGTTTTGAACCGTTGGCAAAGGCCTGAAGGGGCAGAATGTTATCGTTCACCACCTGACGCAAAAAGCGCAGAGAGAAGATCTCCCACGCCATACCGACGTCGGTAAACACGAAGCCATAGTTGAGGAACAGGAAACGGCGGGCAAACTCAACGCACTGCCACTTGTGGCCCATGTATTCGTTGCCGATGTAGCTGCGAAAATCCGCGTCTTCCGGGTATTTTCGCGGGTCCAGACTGCCGTAATTTGAAGAGTAAATCGCCACGCCACCGGGCGCATAGCCTAACAATGTCCCGAATGGCGCATCACTGCTTAACTTTCCTTTACGCATGTATCCAACCTAAAACAGGCAGGCGGCAATTTTTTATGGGTTGTCGTCGTCTGCACGTTGTAATTAACCTGACAGAGGGACATTTATCATACACCTGCGCGGCGCATTAACTACATGTTAAACAGCCAGCACGCCGCGAAATGCCCTGGCGCGATATCCTGCATCGCAGGCTCCTGCGTCTGGCAAACCGGCATGGCGTGCGGGCATCGGCTGCAAAACTTACAGCCCGGCAGCGCGGACGTAGGGCCGGGCATTTCACCGCGCAGGGTTGCGTCTTCAAGGTTGCGAATCCGCGGGTCGGGCTGGGGAACAGCCGCCAGCAGCGCGCGGGTATAAGGGTGCGCCGGACGCTGATACAGTTCATTCGCCGGGGCCACCTCCACCAGTTTACCGAGATACATCACCCCAATGTGGCTGGAGATATGGCGCACCATCGAGAGATCGTGGGCGATAAACAGATAGGTCAGCCCCAGCTCCTGCTGCAGGTCCTGCAGAATATTCACCACCTGCGCCTGCACCGAAACGTCCAGCGCCGAGAGCGGCTCATCGCACAGCACAAATTCGGGACGCACGGACAGCGCGCGGGCAATACTGATGCGCTGACGCTGCCCGCCGCTGAACTCATGCGGGAACCGTTCAAGGTGTTCCTGCTTCAGCCCCACTTTGTAGAGCAGCGTTTCCGTCCGTTCCCGCTGTTCTTCACGGCTGTAGCCGTGGATCTGCATCGGCTCGGCCACCAGCTGTCGCACCGTCATGCCTGGGTTGAGCGAGGAGTAAGGATCCTGAAAAATCGCCTGCATCCGCTTGCGCAGCGGCTTGAGTTCTTTTTCGCGGGCGTGGGCAATCGCCTGCCCGGCGAAGTGGATCTCGCCCGCGGTAATATCGAAAAGGCGCAGAATGGCGCGTCCGAGCGTCGATTTCCCGCAGCCGGACTCCCCCACCAGGCCAAACGTCTCGCCGGGCTGGATATCAAAGCTCACGCCATCAACCGCCTTCACGGCCGCGCCTTTACGCAGCAGACCGCCGTTAAGCTGATAGTGCTTGCGCAGATCGCGCACGCTCACTAATGGTGCCTGTTGTTCACTCATGCATGAGTCTCCTTATCGGCCCATAGCCAGCAGGCGGCGCGATGGCCCTCTCCGGCGGTGTAAAATGCGGGCTGCCGTTCACACTGGGGCATGCGTTTTGGGCAGCGTTCGGCGAACGGGCAGCCCGGCGGCGGGTTAAGCAGGCCGGGCGGCGAACCTTCGATCGGCGATAGACGCTGATTGACCTCATCCGGGCGCGGCAGCGAGGCCAGCAGCCCCTGGGTGTAAGGATGCGCGGGGCGATAAAAGATGTCCTCTACGCTGCCCTCCTCCATCACCAGCCCGCCGTACATCACCACTACGCGGCTGCAGACCTGCGCCACCACGCCGAGATCGTGGGTGATCAGCAGAATCGCGGTTTGGGTCTGCTGCTGCAGGCTTTTCAGCAAACGCAGGATCTGCGCCTGAATGGTGACGTCCAGCGCGGTGGTCGGCTCATCGGCAATAAGCAGCTTCGGGTTGCAGGAGAGCGCAATGGCGCTCATCACCCGCTGGCGCATCCCACCGCTGAACTCGTGAGGATACTGGTCGTATCGGCGTTCCGCCTCGGCAATCCCCACCTGTTCCAGCATGGCGATCGCCGCCGCTTTGGCCGCTTTTTTCGACAGCTTTTTATTTCGCACCAGGATCTCAGACATCTGCTTGCCGATAGTGAGCACCGGGTTCAGGGCGGTCATCGGATCCTGAAAAATCATCGCGATCTCGTTGCCGCGAATAGCGCGCATCTGCGCAGGGGTTTTCTGCGCCAGATCGTCATTCTGGAAGCGAATGCTGCCGCCGGTGATCCGTCCGTTGCTCCCCAGAAGCTGGATAATCGACTTACAGGTGACGCTTTTTCCGCAGCCCGACTCGCCAACAATGCCGACAAGTTCTCCCGGCTGCACCTGAAAGCTTACGCCGCGCACCGCGTGAACTTCACCCTCGCGGGTGCGGAAAGTAGTTTGCAGGTTATCAAGCGCTAATAAGCTACTCATCGCGATTCGCTCCCGGCTCAAAGGCGGTACGGAAGACATCGCCGAGCACGTTAAAGCTGAACACCGTCAGCAGGATCAGGATGCCGGGGAACATCGCCAGCCACGACGCTTCGCCAATATAAGACTGGGCGTTGTTGAGCATGCTTCCCCACGACGCCGCCGGCGCCTGCACACCCAGCCCTAAGAAGCTGAGCGTCGACTCCATCAGAATGGCCGAGGCGATATTGAGCGTGGCGGCCACGATAATGGTCGGCAGCACGCCGGGAATAATGTGGCGCACGATAATACGCAGCGGGTTTTCCCCCGACGCGCGGGCATAAAGCACGTACTCGCGCTCTTTCACCGACAGGGTTTCTGCCCGCACCAGCCGCGACATGTTCATCCACGTCAGCAGGCTGATGATCAGAATTATGTTATCCACGCCCGGCTTGAGGTAAGCATTCACCACCAGCAGCAGGAAGAAGGCCGGAATGGCCATCAGGATATCCACGGCGCGCATCATCAGGTTATCCAGCCAGCCGCCAAAATAGCCGCTCACCGTGCCCACCACCGTGCCGATAAGCGTGGAAAAGAGCATGGCGAGAAAACCGACCATCAGGGAGATCTGGCCGCCATAAAGCGCGCGGGTGAAGTAGTCGCGTCCGTACTCGTCGGTGCCGAACCAGTGTGCGGCATCCGGCGGTAACGTGCGTGCGCCGAGCGCCATCCGATCCGGATCGTACGGACTTAACCCCGCACAGAGCGCGGCGACAATGAAAATAAAAAGCACAAACAGGGAGAACTGCGCCGGACGGTTGCGGCGCAGCTGGTGACGAACCTGCTGCCAGCGTCTGCTCATCCGGGTTACCTCAGCGTACGAATGCGTGGATCGGCGAAGCGATAAAGCAGATCGGCGATCAGGTTACCGACGATCAGCATCATCGACGAGAGCATGATGATCGCCATGATCAGCGGGTAGTCCAGCGAGGCGATCGACTGGATCCCGAGCAGCCCCATCCCCGGCCAGGAGAAGACGCTTTCCGTCACGTAGGCCCCCACAATCAGCTCACCGAACGACAGTCCGAACAGGGTGATCACCGGCAGCAGCACGTTTTTCAGCACGTGCCTAAACAGAATGCTGGAACGCGTGGCGCCGTAGGCAAGCTGGGTTTGCACGTAGTCGGCCGAGAGCTGCGAGATGGTGTTGGAGCGGATGTAGCGCACGTAGCTGGAGAGGTTGTAGAACGTGAGGGCAATACAAGGCAGTACGCCGTGACGCAGCACGTCCAGCGCGTTATCTTCCATGCCGATGGTGCGCATTCCCATGCTGGGGAACCAGCTAAGCTGCACGGCAAAGACCGTAATGAGCAAGATGCCGAACCAGAAAATCGGCACCGAAATGCCGATATAGGCGAACAGGTTAAGCAGGTGATCCAGCCAGCGATGCTTGAATGCCCCCGCCAGCAGGCCCAGCGGGATCGCCAGCACGATCGCCAGCAGCAGCGACGCGCCCATCAGCCCCAGCGTGGCCGGAATGCGTTCGCCGATCATCTCCAGCACCGGGCGGTGGTAAATCAGCGAATAGCCGAGATCGCCCTGCAGGACATTTTTTAGCCACAGGACGTACTGCGTCACCAGCGGCTTATCCAGCCCCAGGCTCTGGCGAATACGTTCGATATCTTCCGGAGCCATACGCGGCGTAATGTACGCCGCCACCGGATCGCCGGGCGCCAGTTTGACCAGCAAAAACGCCACCAGCGAAATAAAGAACAGCATCGGCAGCAGCTGCAGCAGCCGACGCGTGAGAAGTGTGTTCACGACGTGCCCTTTCAAAAGCCCCGACCTGACGGCCGGGGCAATCGCTTATTTCTGATAGATTTTTGACAGATCCTGGAACAGATAGACCGGTTTCGGCTCCGCTTCCTCGGTACCGCCAAAACGCTTGTCCACCGCGACGGTCGCATTGGTATAGGCGATTGGGTAGTACGTCATGTCGTTCGCCACGGTCTGCTGAATTTGCTTGTAGATATCGGCACGTTTTGCGGCGTCGGTTTCCACGGCGCCTTTATCCCACAGGGCATCAAACTGCGGATTTTTGTAATGCGCGTAGTTATAGGCCTCGTTGCTCATGAACAGCGATTTATAGCCGTCCGGCTCTGAGCCCATGATGTAGCCGCCCAGATTCAGCTCCCACGCGGTGTTGTTCATATCGAGGCTGCGCTGGGACATCGCGTTGGAGTCCAGCGGCATCAGCTCCACGTTCACCCCAATCCCCTTCAGCGCCTGCTGAATGTAGAGCGCCATGCTCTCCTGGGTTTTGTTGGTATTCACATACGCCAGGCGCAGCTTGAGGTTGTCCGGCGCGCCGGACGCTTTAAGCAGCTCTTTAGCTTTTTGCAGGTCGAATTTGTACTGCTCGACGTCATCCGTCTTGTAAAGCGTATCGGGCGTGAGGAAGGACGTCGCCGGTTTGGCGTAGTCCAGCGAGGTAAAGGCGGTCTGGGTCAGCTCGTCTTTGTTGATGGCGTAAGCAATGGCCTGACGCAATTCTTTGCTCTTCATTACCGGCACGTTCTGGTTGAACGTCATATAGGCCAGACGGCCTTCCGGATAGACCACGAAGTCAAACTTACCGGTATTTTTCAGGCGGTTCACGTCCTGCGGGTCAACCATCTTGAGGTTGATTTCACCGTTTTGCAGCGCCAGGTTGGCGGCGTTACTGTCTTTGGCGAAACGGTAGGTGACTGAATCAAGCTTCGCTTTGCCGTTCCAGTAATCGTCAAAACGGGTCAGGGCGTAATACTGCCCGGCGCGGTACTCTTTAAATTTGAACGGCCCGGAGCCGACCGGCGCATCGTTTTTGCTGCTCTTTTCCAGGTCGCCTTCACCGGCGAACACGTGCTGCGGGATCGGGTAAATCTGTACCAGGGTGCCGGTAAAGGCCGCGCTAACCTGCGGTAAGGTGAACTTAACGGTGCGGTCGTCAACCTTGCTTACCTCAACAGGCTTGCCGCCCCAGGTAAACATGCTGCGGAAGAAGCTGTGCTGTTTGGCATCCAGCAGCTTATTGAAGGTGAAGACCACGTCGTCCGCCGTCAGCGGCTGGCCGTCCTGCCATTTCAGGTTGGGTTTTAACGTCAGGGTGTAGCTCAGGTTGTCGGCGGAGGGCGTGAGGCTTTCCGCCAGGCCCCACTCAATCTTGCCGTTATTAAAGCTGTACAGCGGGGCATACAACGCCTGCATGATGGTTAACGTTGTGCGGTCGCTGGCATAAAGCGGATTAACGGCTAACGAGTCGCCGGAGGTAATTCCAATAATTAGCGAACCGCCCTCTTTTGGCGCGTCGCTTTTTGCCGCAGGGGGCGTATTGGTCTCTTTATTTTTCGCATCATCACAGCCCGCCAGGCCTAACGCGAGCGAAACGACCACTGCCGATAACAGAAGCTTGCGCATCTCACTAACTCCTTGCCTAATAAAGTGTTTATAACTGCATCTTTTATTTATGTTGAAGCATCATAGGCAGCTTTATCCATTAACGCATTAGTTATGAAAATGCGATTTTCGATTAAGCTTATGCCGGATTTGATATATATAAGCAGCAGAAGGAATAGCGGTTAATTGATTGCGCTCGCAACGTTAAACGGTTCACAAATCTCCTGCTACACTGCCTCAACACATCACTCAAAAGGCAGGCCAACATGTCAGACAACACGTATCAGCCACCCAAAGTGTGGGAATGGAAAAAGAACAACGGCGGCGCGTTCGCCAACATTAACCGTCCGATTTCCGGCGCAACGCATGAGAAAGATCTGCCCGTGGGCTCCCACCCGCTGCAGCTTTACTCTCTCGGGACACCGAACGGCCAGAAAGTGACGATCATGCTCGAAGAGCTGCTGGCGCTGGGCGTGACGGGCGCGGAGTACGACGCGTGGTTGATCCGCATCGGCGAGGGAGATCAGTTCTCCAGCGGCTTCGTTGAGGTGAACCCGAACTCGAAAATACCGGCGCTGCGTGACCACTCCACGAACCCGCCAACCCGCGTATTTGAATCCGGCAATATCCTGCTCTACCTGGCAGAGAAATTCGGCCACTTCCTGCCGAAAGATCCGGCGGGGCGCACCGAAACGCTGAACTGGCTGTTCTGGCTGCAGGGCGCGGCGCCGTTCCTCGGCGGCGGTTTTGGCCACTTCTACAACTACGCGCCGGTAAAAATTGAGTACGCAATTGACCGCTTTACCATGGAAGCCAAACGCCTGTTCGACGTGCTGGATAAACAGCTGGCGCGTGGTCGCTACGTGGCGGGTGAGGAGTACACCATCGCGGATATGGCAATCTGGCCATGGTTCGGCTGCGTGGCGCTGGGCAGCGTGTACAACGCCGCCGAGTTCCTGGATGCAGAGAAGTACACCAACGTCCAGCGCTGGGCGAAAGACGTGGCGAATCGGCATGCCGTTAAGCGCGGACGTATCGTTAACCGCACCAGCGGCGAGCTGAACGAGCAGCTCCACGAGCGCCATGCGGCGAGCGACTTCGAGACCAATACGGAAGATAAGCGTCAGGCGTAATGTTCCGCCGGGCGGATCCCCGCCCGGCAGCTGAGATCCTTGCCCAGGGCATGATTAGCTTAAAGGTTGAACCGGTATTGCTGGCACTATCTGGACGTTTTTCTCGCGTCAGAGAGTGAGAAATGACGTATCAACCGACAGCAGTCACAAAGGATCTGTTATGAAACTTATTAAAACAACGCTGGTTATCAGCGCCCTCATTTTCTCCACCTCGGGAATGGCCATCGACAAAACTGCAGCTGGCGCGGTAGCAGGCGCGGCGATTGGCGCGGCCACTGGCAAAGATCTGAAATCGACCGTTGGCGGCGCCGTTGTTGGCGCAGGCACGGGTGCTATGTTCAAAAACGGCGGCAAAGGTAAAGCCGCGCGTAAAGGCGGTGCGGTAGGTGCTGCCGTGGGCGCAGGTGCCGCGGCGGTGACCGGCAAGAGCGTGCTGAAAGGTGCAGCCGTTGGTGCGGGCACGGGTGCGCTGATTGGTGAAGCGACGCACTGATACATACAGCCGGGCAGCGCTGCGTTTGCCCGGTATTAATCACATCCCCGATGACGCTTTCCGCTTATTGTCCGTGTCTCATTCCTAATATTTTTCATTACCACATTAATACTTAATATCCCGCGCTTTTTGCCGTCCGGCCTGTTTCATCTGACGTTTATCCTGGCGGCAGTCGTGATTACTCTGGTTATTGTTCGCCACGCAGGTCTGCTTCACCTGCCGTGACGCGTCGCGGGTTTCCTGCCTGACATCACGCGCCACGCGCCGTTCCTGCGCCTGTTGGGTCGCATCGGCAAAAACCGAGAACATCATCAGAAAAATGAAAGAGAGAACAGGGATGAGAGATAACGATCTGTTCATAGCAACACCTCACAGAAGAGAGCCCAGAACGTCAGGGGGGTTAGCAAAAGAATAGCAGTTTCAACGCGAGCTGAATGGGGAAGGCGTTAATAATACAAGGCCGCATCCGGCGGCCTTGTAACGTTGCGTTATGCCGTCAGGCGGAACTTTTGCACCGAGCGCTGAAGCTCTTCGGTCTGACGCTCCAGCGCCGCCGCCGCCGCGGAAACTTCTTCAACCAGCGAGGCGTTTTGCTGGGTAACGCCGTCCATCTGGGTAATGGCAATCCCGACCTGCGAAATGCCCTTGCTTTGCTCCTCAGAGGCGGAAGCGATTTGCTTCATAATGGTCGTCACTTCCGTCACGTCCCGCAGAATCGCATCCATGGTGGTGCCGGTGTCGCCCACCAGCTTCGCCCCCTGCTCTACGCGGGACACGGAGTCGGTAATCAGCCCTTCAATCTCTTTTGCCGCGTTGGCGCTGCGGCTTGCCAGGTTGCGAACTTCTCCTGCCACTACCGCGAAACCACGCCCCTGTTCACCCGCGCGCGCCGCTTCAACCGCCGCATTGAGCGCCAGAATATTGGTCTGGAAGGCAATGCTGTTGATAACGTTAGTGATTTCAGCGATTTTCTTCGAGCTTTCCGAAATACCGCTCATGGTGGTCACCACCTCTTCCACCAGCGAACCGCCGCGGCTGGCGGTAGTTGAGGCCACATCGGCCAGCTGGCTGGCCTGACGCGCGCTTTCCGCATTCAGTTTCACCGTGGCGGTCAGCTGTTCCATGCTGGCTGCCGTCTCTTCCAGCGCAGCCGCCTGCTCTTCGGTACGGGAAGAGAGATCGTTGTTACCGCTGGAGATTTCCGTCGCGCCGCGCCAGATATTTTCACTGCCGGAGCGGATCGTGCTGACCGCTTCGCGCAGGCTGTCCTGCATGGCGCTCAGCAGCGGCACCAGCTGGCCCACGCAGTTGCGGCCGAACGGCTCAATGGGCTGGCTGAGATCGCCCTGGGCAATCTGGCGGAACTGCTGGCGAATGCGATCCAGCGGTTTGACCAGCATCGCCACCAGGTAACGGTCGGTGAAGAGCAGGATCAGCAGGCCGATAATCGTGGCAACGATAATCACCGTGCGGGTCATGCTTGTCAGGCCGTCCACCACCACGCGGGTGCTGTCGAGCGACTTCGCGGCGGCATTATTGAACTCCTCAGCGGCCGCACCAAACGCGCGGCTCAGCGGCGGTGTGACGTTGTTGGCCTGCTGGCGATATCCCTCCAGAGCCCCCTGCTTCGCCTGCTGCATTTGCGGCGTTACGCCCTGTTCAAGCAGCGCCTGCCAGGAGCCGATCACCCTGGAAGAGATCTGCTCATCCATCGGGCCTGGGGAGATCGCCTTCATCTCGGCCAGTTTCTTGCCCATGTTATCCAGCGCCTGTTGGGCAGAGGACAGATCCGGCGTGCCGCCTGCGGCTTTGACTTCCATTGCGCGGCTCAGACGGGTCACAAAGCGGAAATATTGATCGTTACCCTGGCTGAGTACCGTCATCTGTTTAACCAGCTGGCGATCGACTTCGTTGCCATCTGAAACGCGAGAAAGGGACCAGGTGCTGTACAAGCCAACACCCGCCCACATTAAACAAAAGATCCCGAGAATCGTCAGCATGACGAAGCGGATCGTGAAATTACGGAGCATATTCATAAGTCTTCCTTGCCGTGAGGGTGAGTTCGCCCAGAGGCGAGTACTACTCTCGTTATCGGCAGGAAAGAGGGAAATTATAACGTTTTGTGATCATTTTTAATTAGCGTGGCTTCACTGGTCACACAGCAGTTGTTAACCATCAGGCCCGAGCTTCGTGATGTAATTTGTGATGTGATAAGTTCAGGATGAAAACGTTGTTTCGAAAATTTCATCAATAAGAAAGGAGACATCATGTCCTGGCACCCTTACCCCGGCCGCTATGAGAATATGCAATACCGTTATTGCGGCAAAAGTGGCCTGCGCCTGCCCGCGCTGTCGCTGGGACTGTGGCATAGCTTCGGCCACGTCCAGCCTCTTGATGCCCAACGCGCGCTGCTGCGAAAAGCCTTCGACCTCGGCATCACTCATTTCGATCTTGCCAATAACTACGGACCACCGCCGGGTAGCGCGGAAGAAAATTTCGGCCGCCTGCTGCGGGAAGATTTTGCCGCATACCGCGACGAACTGATTATCTCCACCAAGGCGGGTTATGACATGTGGCCTGGGCCTTACGGTTCCGGCGGTTCACGCAAATATCTGCTCGCTAGCCTCGACCAGAGCCTGAAGCGTCTGGGCGTCGAGTACGTTGATATTTTCTACTCCCACCGCGTGGATGAAAACACCCCGATGGAAGAGACGGCATCCGCGCTGGCCCATGTCGTGCAGAGCGGAAAAGCGCTGTATGTGGGGATTTCCTCCTACTCGACAGACCGCACACAAAAAATGGCCGAGCTGCTGCGCGAGTGGAAGATCCCCCTGCTGATCCACCAGCCGTCCTATAACCTGCTTAACCGCTGGGTCGATAAGACCGGCTTGCTGGATGCACTGGAAGCAAACGGTACGGGCTGTATTGCCTTCACCCCGCTGGCGCAGGGGCTCCTGACCGGGAAATACCTGAACGGTATCCCTGAAGGATCACGCATGCAGCGCGAAGGGAATAAAGTGCGCGGCCTGACGCAAAAGATGCTCACCGACGCCAACCTGAGCAGCCTTCGCCTGCTGAATGAGATGGCGCAGGCGCGCGGACAAACCATGGCGCAGATGGCACTAAGCTGGCTGCTGAAAGATGCGCGCGTGACGTCCGTGCTGATTGGCGCAAGCCGCCCGGAACAGCTGGAAGAGAATGTACAGGCGCTGGAAAACCTGCGCTTTACGGAGGACGAACTCAAGCGGATTGACCAGCATGTTGCGGATGGGGAGTTGAATCTGTGGCAGGCGTCGTCTGATAAATAATGCCGCACCGAGCAGTCCCCTCTCCCCTTTGGGGAGAGGGTTAGGGTTAGGGTGAGGGGTAAGGCGTACTTTACTTCTTACTGATCTTATCCAGATACCCCATCACAAACGCAGACAGCACAAACGTCAGATGGATAATGACGTACCACATCAGTTTGTTATCCGGCACGTTCTTCGCGTCCATAAATACGCGTAGCAGGTGGATAGAAGAGATCGCCACAATCGACGCGGCCACTTTATTCTTCAGCGACGAGGCATCCATTTTGCCCAACCAGCTGAGCTTCTCTTTACGCTCGTCGATATCAAGCTGGGAGACGAAATTCTCGTAGCCGGAGAACATCACCATCACCAGCAGCCCACCCACCAGGGTCATATCCACCAGCGAGAGCAGAACCAGAATCAAATCCGCTTCGGCAATGGAAAAGATATTCGGCAGAACGTGCAGGATTTCCTGAAAGAACTTAATCGTCAGCGCGATAAGCGCCAGCGAAAGGCCAAAATAGACGGGGGCCAGTATCCAGCGAGAGGCGTACATGGCATTTTCAAAAAAGCGTTCCATAGAGTCCTGTTTGCAAAAGAAACCAGCGCCCAGTATATCTCAACGGCGCTGACTGTTTGCAATAACTCAACGGTACGTCACTCAGACGTTGTCTGGATTAACTTCCGGACGTGCGTACTCCGGCCAGACAAGCGCCACCAGTTCAGGATAGGCTTCCAGACTGAACTCGCGAAAACACTGCCGCAAATTCAATACGTCCAGATCGGAATAAGATACCTTTTCTCCGTTAAGACAGCGCTTTTTGATATTGTCATAATATTTATAGACTGCTGAATTCAGATCGCTACAGCGACGCTGCGCCTCAAACAGTCCGGGCGTGTCATTAATTTCCGACATTTTCATGCGCTTAATTGTCGCATGTAAAAAGTCGATATATTCGTGGTTCACCCGCCAGTACCAGACAGGCGTAACGGAGTTCATCAATACAGAGAAATGGTCTTCACCTTCCTCTTTTGTCATCAGTTCAGGTTGTGGGGGCTCACTGGCGTCTTTCGACACTTTCGTTTTATTGAACTCCTGCATCAATAAAAGCACACCAGCGGTCAATAATAGTAATGTGATGACCGTAAAAAAGATGCTGTTCATGGGTAGGCTCCATTTTTTTTGATTTTAAATTTGCCTCATGATATTGTCAACGAATCTCACGCCTTTACCAACCCCACCCTGTTGAAATTAAAGGAAATTAAAAATGCTGCCCGACTATCTCGTCCCGGCTAAGTACCACATTACGCCTGTGGAACAGCAACCGACGGAAGCAGAAAAAGAGGCCAGTTTCACTCAGGGGAAAAGAAAGCTCTCTGATTTCGAGCCCGATATATTAATTGGTGTTTCCCGAACTGGCAAATCGCGAAATATGTTGCTGGAAGAGCACGATCGTCATATAAAAGACCGCTTATTTCGCGCTATAAAAATTGAAGCCTTTGTCCACCTGCTGAATGACCTGCAGGCCGAGGGGGAAATAGATGCCCAGAAACTAAGTCAAATAATAGCCGAGAAAACCGAAGAAATTAATGAAGCGGGCAATGAAATTTGGCTTAATTTAATTACGCGCGAAAAAAACAACCCAATTTTTTATAGCCTGGGGGAAGATTAACGTGAAAGAAGTTAAAAATAACGACGTTTATTTGACTTTAGATGATAAAAAAAGTGATGAATTTATCTTAAAGCAAAATCTCGACGCGCTACGAAACACAAAAAATGACGAGATGACGCGCATTACACAAGACCTGGTATCGATCCCGGCGACGCTGGTTCGGCTTAAATGGCAGAATCGCCGTGAAATTTATCCGCTGCAGGTCAAAGAAGAAATTTACGGTGCCGTGATGAATGCCATCATTGAACAGCGGCCAGAGCTGAAAGAGAAGCTTCTGGGGCGCCTCGAGGCCAATTATCAGTATCTGCTCGCCAGAGAAATCGCCACCCTGCGTCTGACGCGCAAGCTGTCAGACGGTGAGTACCGTACCTCAAACGTCACCTGCGTTGCGCTTGATGAGGACGCGCTGGCAACCCCTTCTGCCGCACCAACGAATAACAAAAGCGCATAAACCGACAGGCATAAAAAAAGCCGGCTTTCGCCAGCTTCTTTATCACTTCGAGGCCGCCTTTTCTTCGCCGACCAGTCCAATCTTCAGGTAACCCGCCTGATGCAGCGTGTCCATTACCTTCATCATGGTTTCATAATCAACGGTTTTATCCGCACGGAAGAAGACCGTAGTGTCTTTCTTTCCGCCCGTAAGCTGCTCCAGCGCCGGGATGACTGAGTCGGCCGTCACCGGGTCGTTGCCGAGGAACATGGATTTATCCGCTTTCACCGACAGGTAAACAGGCTTCTCCGGGCGCGGCTGGGGCTGGCTGGAAGATGCCGGCAGATTCACCTTCACATCCACCGTCGCCAGCGGTGCAGCTACCATGAAGATAATCAGCAGAACCAGCATGACGTCGATAAACGGCGTCACGTTGATTTCATGCATTTCGCCGTTATCGTCCAGATTTTCGTTTAGACGCATCGCCATACTATTAACCTGCGCGCAGTTTAGACGCCGCATGCACCGGCTTAACCGAGCTGGCATTCAGATCGAGATCGCGACTTTGCAGCAGCAGAACCTGCGCGGCAACGTCTCCGAGAGTCGCTTTATAGCTGCCAATCATACGCGCGAAGATATTGTAGATGACCACCGCCGGGATAGCGGCAACCAGACCGATTGCTGTCGCCAGCAGCGCTTCTGCGATACCCGGCGCCACGACCGCCAGGTTGGTAGTTTGGGTCTGCGCGATACCGATAAAGCTGTTCATGATGCCCCAGACCGTGCCGAAAAGACCGATGAACGGTGAGATCGCGCCGATGGTAGCCAGATAACCATTGCCGCGCCCCATGTGTCGGCCAACGGCCGCAACGCGACGCTCCAGGCGGAAACCGGTACGCTCTTTGATGCCTTCGTTATCTTCACTGCCAGCGGAGAGTTCCAGCTCGTTCTGCGCTTCATTCACGAGCAGGGTGGTCAGGCTTTTCGCGTGGAAAGATGATGTCATATCTGAAGCCTGATCCAGAGAGCGGGCTTCAGCCAGCTGCTGCTGCTCCCGCTTCAGGCGGCGCTTCTGCGAAAGCAACTCGGCACTTTTGCTGAAGAAGATAGCCCAGGTGACAACGGACGCCAGAATCAGGCCGATCATCACAATCTTAACCACGATGTCAGCATGCTGATACATGCCCCAAACGGAGAGATCCGTCTGCATCAAATTATTACCCACTCTGTATCTCCAGGACGCAAATCACAAAATCTGAGCGTAATAATATCAAAACGTCGTCGAATTGATAGTAGTTCTCATTAGTATTTGCATGGTGCCGTAATTTTCGCTCACTTTCCTTGCGCTTACGCAGTAAAAATTTCTTATGCGGTTTTTTGCTAATATTTTCTGCTTATTCGATAAGCCTCGGGGTGCAGTTTTTTCCAATCGTGGTAGTCTGGACGTCCAGACGTATAAAAACAGGGTTAGCGAACATGACAAAGAAGCATCTTGATACCACGCTGGTACAGGCAGGACGCAGCAAAAAATATACTCAGGGATCGGTCAACAGCGTGATTCAACGAGCCTCCTCGCTGGTGTTTGACACCGTTGAGGAGAAAAAAATCGCCACGCGTAACCGCGCGAAAGGCGGGCTGTTTTATGGCCGTCGCGGCACGCTAACCCATTTTTCTCTGCAGGAAGCGATGTGCGAGCTGGAAGGCGGCGCGGGCTGTGCGCTATTCCCGTGCGGGGCGGCGGCGGTCGCCAACACCATTCTGGCGTTTGTGGAACAGGGCGACCATATCCTGATGACCAACACCGCCTATGAACCCAGCCAGGACTTCTGCACCAAAATCCTCAGCAAGCTCGGGGTAACGACCGGCTGGTTCGACCCGCTGATTGGTGAAGGCATTGCCGAACTTATTCAGCCAAACACGCGCATTGTGTTCCTGGAATCTCCGGGGTCGCTCACCATGGAAGTTCACGACGTGCCGGCTATCGTGAAGGCCGTACGCAGCAAAGCGCCAGAGGCGATCGTTATGATCGACAACACCTGGGCTGCAGGCGTGCTGTTCAAAGCGCTGGAATTCGACATTGATATTTCGATTCAGGCGGCAACGAAATACCTGATAGGCCACTCTGACGGCATGATTGGTACTGCGGTCTCCAACGCGCGCTGCTGGGATCAGCTGCGTGAAAATGCCTACCTGATGGGCCAGATGGTGGATGCCGACACGGCCTACATGACCAGCCGCGGTATCCGCACGCTGGGCGTTCGTCTGCGTCAGCATCATGAAAGCAGCCTGAAGGTCGCCGAATGGCTGGCGCAGCATCCGCTGGTTGAGCGCGTAAATCATCCCGCGTTACCAGGCAGTAAAGGCCACGAATTCTGGCAGCGTGACTTTACGGGCAGCAGCGGGTTGTTCTCATTCGTACTGAAAAAGCGGCTGAATAACGACGAGCTGGCGAGCTATCTGGATAATTTTACCCTTTTCAGCATGGCCTACTCCTGGGGCGGTTTTGAATCCCTGATCCTGGCTAACCAGCCGGAACAGATCGCGGCCCTTCGCCCCGGGGGTGAAGTAGACTTCAGCGGTACCCTGATACGACTGCATATCGGTTTAGAAAATGTTGACGATCTGATTGCCGATTTAGCAGCAGGGTTCGAGCGTATCGTGTAGAGTGCTGGCTGAAAATGTACTCTCTGGACGCTTTTGTGGACACGGCAATGAGAAAAGTCTGCATGAGTTGCGCCCGGGATCAAACCCGACGGACGAATAAGGGAGTACAATAGCGCTATATCTGCTGTTCCACAGGAAAGTCCATGGCTGTTATTCAAGATATTATCGCGGCGCTCTGGCATCACGACTTTGCCGCGCTGGCGGATCCTCACATCGTTGGTATTGTTTACCTCGTGATGTTCGCAACTCTGTTTCTGGAAAATGGATTACTGCCAGCCTCGTTTTTACCCGGTGATAGCCTGCTTTTACTTGCCGGGGCGTTAATCGGGAAAGGCGTCATGGACTTCACGCCAACGATGGTTATTCTCACCTCCGCAGCCAGCCTGGGCTGCTGGCTGAGCTATCTTCAGGGCCGCTGGCTCGGGAATACCCGCGTCGTAAAAGGCTGGCTGGCGCAGTTACCGCATAAATATCATCAGCGTGCGACCTGCATGTTCGATCGCCACGGCCTGCTGGCATTGCTGGCGGGGCGTTTCCTGGCGTTTGTTCGCACCCTTCTGCCGACGATGGCGGGCATTTCCGGTCTGTCGAACCGCCGCTTCCAGTTCTTCAACTGGCTGAGCGCCCTGCTGTGGGTGGGTGTAGTCACCACGCTTGGCTATGCGCTGAATATGATCCCTTTTGTGAAACACCACGAAGATCAGGTGATGACCTTCCTGATGGTGCTGCCGATGTTCCTGCTGGTGGCGGGTCTGGTGGGAACCATCGCGGTGGTGATTAAGAAGAAGTACTGCAGCGCATAATTCAACAAAGCCGGGTGGCGCTGTCGCTTACCCGGCCTGTGTTTCCCCTCAGGCTCCCTGCATCGTTCTGATACGTGACGCATCCTCTCCCGGCGTGACGCCGAAATAGCGCTTAAACTCCCGACTGAACTGCGACGCACTTTCATAGCCCACCCGCATCGCCGCCGCGCTGGCCTTCATGCCGTCGTGGATCATCAACATCCGCGCCTTATGCAGCCGGTAGGTTTTGAGGTACTGCAGCGGAGAGGTGCTGGTCACCGACTTAAAGTTATGGTGAAACGCCGAAACGCTCATATTGGCTTCCGCCGCCAGCTGGTCGACGCTGAGGTTTTCCGTGTACTGGCTTTCGATACGCTTGAGCACGCGGCTTATCAGGCTGAAGTGGGTCTGTCGGCTCACCAGAGCGAGTAACGCGCCGCCGCCCGGGCCCAGCAGCACGTGGTACAGAATTTCGCGGACGATCTGCTTGCCCAGAATACGCGCGTCCAGCGGCCTCTCCATCACGTCCAGCAGACGCTCAATGGCGCAGAGGATCTCCTCCGACAGCGTCGCCGAATTAATCCCGCTCGAGGCCATCGAAGGCTGGAAGAGTTCATCTTCGCCAATCTCCATCAGCAGCTCCTGCAGCTGGAGGATGTCGACATTGACGCGGATCCCCGCCAGCGGAACGGCCTCTGTCGCGAAGGTTTCACATTCAAAGGGTAAAGGTACCGTCAGGAGAAGATATTCATTGGTGTCGTAGCGGAACACGCGCTCGTTGATATAGCCAATTTTATGGCCTGAAAAGAGAAAAACGATGCCCGGCTGGTACATGACCGGCGTGCGCGTCCCCGGCTGCGTGCCATAGAGCAAGCGAATATCCGGCAGCAGATCGCTGGCACGATTCTCATTATCTATCAATCTCTTAATCTGCACAGTGAGCTGCTGGCAGATAGCCTCACGGTTCATCTTGCGTTACTCCAGGTACGGTTTTTGACGCTAACAGTGTGCGTCGTTTTCCGCGCTTTCTCCAGCGCTCTGTAGAAATGGGCAAGACATCGGCAGGAATGTGCATTGAGGGGATAGCCCCGGACGGCCACAATGTGCAGCATCAGGTCGCCCTCTGCGCACCACGGTTTTTCACCCACTAAAGGGAACGAGCAATGAACAACTTTAATCTTCACACCCCAACCCGCATTCTGTTTGGTAAAGACGCTATCGCTGACCTGCGCGCGCAGATCCCTGCTGACGCCCGCGTACTGATCACCTACGGTGGCGGCAGCGTGAAAAAAACCGGCGTACTGGATCAGGTTTATAGCGCGCTGGACGGTCTGGACGTGCGTGAGTTCGGCGGTATCGAACCAAACCCGTCTTACGAAACGCTGATGAACGCGGTGAAAATCGCCCGCGAAGAAAACGTCACCTTCCTGCTGGCCGTCGGCGGCGGCTCCGTACTGGACGGCACCAAATTCATCGCTGCGGCAGCGCACTACGCTGACGGCATCGATCCGTGGCACATTCTGGAAACCCGCGGCAGCGACATTAAAAGCGCCATCCCGATGGGCTCCGTGCTGACCCTGCCAGCCACCGGTTCTGAATCCAACAAGGGCGCGGTGATCTCCCGTAAAACCACCGGTGACAAGCAGGCCTTCATGAACGAACACGTTCAGCCTGTGTTCGCTATCCTGGACCCGGTTTACACCTACACCCTGCCTGCGCGTCAGGTGGCGAACGGCGTGGTCGATGCCTTTGTTCATACCGTTGAGCAGTACGTCACGTACCCGGTGAATGCCAAAATTCAGGATCGCTTCGCGGAAGGCATTCTTCTGACGCTGATTGAAGAAGGTCCGAAAGCGCTGAAAGAGCCTGAAAACTACGACGTTCGTGCCAACGTGATGTGGGCCGCCACACAGGCGCTGAATGGCCTGATCGGCGCTGGCGTGCCGCAGGACTGGGCGACCCACATGCTGGGCCACGAGCTGACGGCGATGCACGGTCTGGATCATGCTCAGACGCTGGCCGTTGTGCTGCCTGCGCTGTGGAATGAAAAACGTGATACCAAACGCGCCAAGCTGCTGCAGTACGCTGAGCGCGTGTGGAACATCACCGAGGGTTCTGACGACGCGCGCATTGATGCCGCCATCGAAGCGACCCGCAGCTTCTTTGAAGGTCTGGGCGTGCCAACGCGTCTGTCCGGCTACGGGCTGGACGGCAGCTCCATCCCTGCCCTGCTGGCGAAACTCGAAGAGCACGGCATGACCCATCTGGGCGAGCACGGCGACATCACCCTGGACGTCAGCCGTCGTATTTACGAGGCGGCACGCTAAGCGTTTTTGTCCCCCCGACTTTCGTTTTTTGACATTTCGTCCAGACTTAATGCACACCCCATCGCCGGAGTCTCCCTCCGGCGATGCGCACCTGAAGGAGGAAAAATGGCAAACCAAACCGTAATCAAGCTGCAGGACGGCAACGTGATGCCCCAGCTGGGGCTAGGTGTATGGAAAGCCGGTAACGACGAGGTCGTCTCCGCCATTCATAAAGCCCTGGAAGTCGGCTATCGGTCGATTGACACCGCCGCCGCGTACAAAAACGAGGACGGCGTGGGGACCGCACTGGCCAGCGCCGGTGTCCCCCGCGATGAGTTATTCATCACCACGAAACTGTGGAATGACGATCAAAAGCGTCCCCGCGAGGCCCTGCAGGAGAGCCTGGAGAAGCTCCAGCTCGACTTCGTCGATCTTTATCTGATGCACTGGCCGGTCCCGGCTATCGACCATTACGTTGATGCCTGGAAAGGAATGATTGAACTGCAGAAAGAGGGGCTGGTGAAAAGTATCGGCGTCTGCAACTTCCAGGTTCATCACCTGCAGCGGCTGATTGACGAGACGGGCGTCGCGCCTGTCATTAACCAGATCGAACTGCACCCGCTGCTGCAGCAGCGTCAGCTTCACGCCTGGAACGCCACGCATAAAATCCAGACCGAGTCCTGGAGCCCGCTGGCACAGGGTGGCGAAGGCGTGTTCGATCAGAAAATTATCCGCGACCTGGCGGATAAATACGGCAAAACCCCGGCGCAGATCGTCATTCGCTGGCATCTGGACAACGGCCTGGTGGTGATCCCGAAATCGGTCACGCCATCGCGCATCGCCGAGAATTTCGACGTCTGGGATTTCCGTCTGGACAAAGATGAGCTGGGGGAAATTGCGAAGCTGGATAAGGGCAAGCGGCTTGGGCCAGACCCGGATCAGTTTGGCGGGTAATTGCGTAAAAAAGCCGGGTGGCGGCTTCGCCTTACCCGGCCTGCGTTTCTACATAAAAACCCCGGCTTGCCGGGGTTTTTTATTTACGCTTTGCGCTTCACGGGCTTCTTAACACTCGAATTACCATTCGAACGCTGATGCACAATCGGTGTGTGCTTGGTCAGCGCCGGGCGCGTATTGCGGTTCTGGCGACGCGCTTCGCGCATCTCATCCAGCGTCGGGGCCGGTACCAGGCAGTCGCGGCGGGAGCCGATCAGGTGTTTTTTACCCATCTCTTCCAGCGCCTGGCGGATCAGCGGCCAGTTTTTCGGATCGTGGTAACGCAGCAGCGCCTTGTGCAGACGACGCTGTTTGTCCCCTTTAGGCACCACCACCTCTTCACTCTTGTAGCCAATCTTACTCAGCGGGTTCTTGCCGGTGTAATACATGGTCGTCGAGTTGGCGAGCGGTGACGGATAGAAGTTCTGCACCTGATCCAGGCGGAAGCGGCGCTGCTTCAGCCACAGCGCCAGGTTGACCATGTCCTCATCACGCGTGCCCGGGTGCGCGGAGATGAAGTACGGGATCAGATACTGCTCTTTGCCCGCCTGCTTCGAGTAGGTGTCGAACAGCTCTTTAAAGCGGTCGTAGCTGCCCATGCCCGGCTTCATCATCTTCGACAGCGGGCCTTCTTCGGTGTGCTCCGGCGCAATCTTCAGATAGCCACCGACGTGGTGCGTCGCCAGCTCTTTGATGTAGCGCGGATCTTCCACGGCGATGTCGTAACGTACCCCGGAGGCTATCAGGATCTTCTTGATGCCTTTCAGGTCACGCGCGCGGCGGTAGAGGTTGATCGTCGGCTCATGGTTAGTGTCCATGTGCTCGCAAATGCTTGGATAGACGCAGGAGAGGCGACGACAGGTTTGCTCTGCGCGCGGCGACTTGCAGCGCAGCATGTACATGTTCGCGGTTGGACCGCCGAGGTCGGAAATCACGCCGGTAAATCCAGGTACCGAGTCGCGAATCGCTTCGATCTCATTGATGATCGAATCTTCAGAGCGGCTCTGAATAATGCGCCCTTCGTGCTCGGTAATAGAGCAGAAGGAACAGCCGCCGAAGCAGCCGCGCATGATGTTGATCGAGAAGCGGATCATCTCATACGCCGGGATACGGGCGTTGCCGTACGCCGGGTGCGGCACGCGCTTGTACGGCAGCGCAAAAACGCTGTCCATCTCTTCGGTGGAAAGCGGGATCGCCGGCGGGTTGATCCAGATAAAGCGCTCGCCGTGCTTCTGCATCAACGCGCGGGCGCAGCCAGGGTTGGTTTCATGGTGCAGAATACGGGACGCGTGCGCGTAGAGCACCTTGTCGGCTTTCACCTTCTCATAGGAGGGCAGCAGCACGTAGGTCTTTTCCCACGGCTTCGGGCGCGGAGGCTGCACGACGATAGCCTTCGCTTCCGCTTTCTTTGGCTCTACCGGTTTGTTATCCGCACACGGCAGATCTTCGCCGTACGGATGTGGGATCGGGTCGATTTTACCCGGCATATCAATAATGCGGGAATCCACTCCGCGCCAGCCCGGCAGCGCCTCTTTCACCATGATGGCGGTATTGCGCACGTCGCGGATGCTGCTCACCGGCTCGCCCTGCGACAGACGGTGCGCCACTTCCACCAGCGGACGCTCGCCGTTTCCGTAAATCAGCATGTCGGCTTTGGAATCCACCAGCACCGAGCGGCGCACGGTATCAGACCAGTAATCGTAGTGCGCGGTACGGCGCAGGCTCGCCTCGATGCCGCCCAGGATCACCGGCACGTCTTTCCATGCTTCTTTGCAGCGCTGGGTATATACCAGGGTTGCACGGTCAGGGCGTTTACCCGCCACGTTATCCGGCGTGTAGGCGTCGTCATGACGCAGCTTACGGTCGGCGGTATAGCGGTTGATCATCGAGTCCATGTTGCCTGCAGTCACGCCGAAGAACAGGTTCGGTTTACCCAGACGCATAAAGTCGTCTTTGCTGTTCCAGTCAGGCTGGGAGATGATCCCCACGCGGAAGCCCTGCGCCTCAAGCATACGGCCACAGATGGCCATGCCGAAGCTCGGATGGTCAACATAGGCATCGCCCGTGACCAGAATGATGTCGCAGCTGTCCCAGCCCAGTTGGTCCATCTCTTCCCGGGACATCGGCAGGAATGGCGCCGGTCCAAAGCAGGCCGCCCAGTACTGGGGCCAGGAGAAGAGGTCACGATCCGGCTGGATCAGGGAAATTGCGCTCATAATGCTTCCGAAGAAAAAATAAACAAAAGGAGCGGGATTATACGCTGTTCATCCGCCGGATTTGAAGAAAAGGATGCAGGAAGCAGGCAGATATTCACGGAACTCGTTAAAATACAGCGCCCTGATAATTTTGGATCATAATATTCACTATATTTTCCGGTGATTTGTCCCGGAATGCGTGTTTGTGCGGAGCTCAGTTGTGAAGCCCAACGATTCGTTACATGTCTCCCAACTGCGGGTTGTCCTTCACCTCTGCGGTTTTCTGGTTCTGCTGTACAGCCTTTCTATGCTGCCGCCGATGGTTATCGCCCTGCTGAATAAAGAGCGGACCTACTTTGCCTTTCTGACCACCTTTTTAACCTTTTTTACTCTCGGAGGGCTAACCTGGCGGGCAACCCGTCACGCGGGCATACAGCTGCGCACCCGCGACGGTTTCGTGATCATCGTGCTGTTCTGGCTGCTGTTTTCATTGATTAGCGCCATGCCGCTCTGGATGGATGACGGGCTACAGCTCTCTTTTGCCGACTCGCTCTTTGAAGGGGTTTCCGGGATCACCACCACCGGGGCAACGGTGATCGGGGACGTCAGCGCCCTGCCTAAATCGTACCTTTACTACCGCGCTCAGCTGAATTTCATTGGCGGGTTAGGCGTCATCGTGCTGGCCGTCGCGGTCCTGCCGCTGCTGGGCATCGGTGGCATGAAGCTCTATCAGTCAGAGATGCCGGGACCGTTCAAGGAGGAGCGCCTGACGCCCCGCCTTGCCGATACCGCGCGCACGCTGTGGGTGACCTACTTCGCGCTGGGTGTGGCCTGCACCCTGGCCTACTGGCTGGCGGGAATGTCCTTTTTTGACGCCCTCTGTCACGGGCTGTCGACCGTGTCACTGGGCGGGTTCTCCACCCGCAGCGAGAGCATTGGGTTTTATGACAGCCACGCGATTGAGCTGGTCGCCGGGGCGTTTTCACTGCTCTCCGCGTTTAACTTCACCCTCTGGTACGTCGCCATTGTCAGACGCACCCTGAAACCGATTCGCCGCAGCCCGGAGGTTAAATTCTTTCTGAGCGCCGCCGCGGTGATTATCGTCATCACCGCCTGGCAGGTCTGGCATGCCGGGATGTACAACGCCACTGATAGCCTGGTGCATGCCTTCTTCCTTGCCAGTTCGATGATGACCGATAACGGCCTTTCGACAGCCGACTATGCCCAGTGGCCAGCACATACCATCTTCCTGCTGTTGAGCGCCAGCTTTTTTGGCGGCTGCGTAGGCTCGACCTGCGGCGGGATCAAAGCGCTGCGTTTTCTCATTATGTTCAAGCAGAGTATTCAGGAGATGAACCAGCTGGCGCATCCGAGAGCGCTGCTGAGCATTAAGGTGGGCAAAAGCGTGGTGAATGAACGCGTCCTGCGCTCGGTCTGGAGCTTCTTTTTTCTCTACGTGATGATTACGGGCTTTTTTGTCTGGTCGCTCAATCTGATGGGCTACGACCTGTTTACGTCATTCGCAACGGTTGCCGCCTGCATCAACAACATGGGGCTGGGATTTGGCGAGACGGCGTCGACGTTCGGCACGTTAACAGAAGGGGCAAAACTGCTGATGTGCGCGGCGATGATCTTAGGGCGTCTGGAAATTTATCCGGTGCTGATACTGTTCTCGCGCTTTTTCTGGCGGGCATAAAACATTCCCGGCGAACCGGGAATGTCAGAATTATGGGGCAGGATTGATCAGCATCTGCCCTACGGAGCCCCTGTCCATCATCTCCAGCGTCTGGCTGTGGAACAGGAACGGGAAATGCGGCCACGAAGGCTGACCGTAGTAGACAAGCAGCTCAACCTGGCCGTCCACCCAGACGGTATCTTTCCAGCCGCGGTCTTCCGGGAACGGCATGGCACCGTTGACGTTGCGGATCAGGAATGCCACCCCTTCAATATGGAACGACTGCGGCATATCTGAACGCACCGTCCAGCGCTCCCAGGTACCCTGCTGCGCGGTAATGTCGATGCGGTTGACGTCCCACAGCGCGCCGTTGATGCCCGGGTCGTCGCCGAGGCTGATATCACGGCTGCGCACCGGCGAGCCGCTCATGATCTCCTGCGGCAGCAGGCGCATGGGCAGGCTATCGGTCACCAGCGGCAGCAGACCGGTTGGACGCAGGGTCAGCACCAGGGTCGAGACCAGAATGCTCGACGGTTCAAAGAACCCGCGAATACGGTCGACAATGCTGGCCGCTTCACCGCAGGTGACAGACACTTCATCCCCATTGGTCATATCAATGAGAACTTCGCGACGTTCGCCCGGCGAGAGCGCAAGCTGTTTGACGGACACCGGCGCCGGTAAAAAGCCCTGATCGCCGGAGATCACGTGCAGCGGACGACCATCGCTCATTTGCAGCTGATAGCGGCGCGAGTTAGACGCGTTGAGCAGGCGCAGGCGCACCCAGCCGCGAGAAACTTCGACATACGGGCTTTGCGCGCCGTTGACCAGCAGCGTATCACCGACGAAGCCACCGCTGCCCGGCTCGCTGTATTCAGGCGTGCCGAAGTTATCCAGACGTTTGTCCTGGATGATAATCGGGAAGTCATCCACGCCGTAGTGATTCGGGATCGGCAGAGATTTGCTGACTTCATCTTCCACAAGCCACATGCCGGCCAGGCCGTTATAGACCTGCTGCGCCGTGCGGTTAGGGGTGTTGGCGTGATACCACAGGGTTGCCGCGCTCTGGCGAATCGGCAGAACGGGCGCCCAGTCGGCGCTGGGTGACATCATTCGCGCCGCGCCGCCAATCAGCGGGCCAGGTACCTGCAGGCCGCTGATGGTCATAGCGACATTTTCAGGGGTGCGGTTACTGTAGATGAGCTTTACGTCATCGCCATTCCACACGCGTATGGTCGGCCCGAGGTAACGTCCGTTAATGCCCCAGACGGGCGCACGCGTCCCCTGGGTAAAGGACCAGTGGCTACGCTGCAGCGTCAGGAAAAGCGGCTGACCGCGACGGGATTCAATTAATGGCGGTATAGGCAGCGGCTGTTGCTGCCCGGCGGCGCTGGCTGTCAGCGGCATCGCACCCGCACAAAGGGCGATCCCCGAAGCCTGAATAAACTGACGCCGACTGAGTGACATATAAGCTCCATCTGAAACGACTAACAACGCGGGAATTCGTTTTCCCTTCAACGCCGGGTTAAATCTTACCGGCGGCTTCTCTCTCTGCGACTTCTTTGTCGAGCTGCGCAATATGCTGAGCCATTAGCTCACGGCAGTGTGCTGCCAATTCACGCACCTGATCTTTACCGTATTTGCTGGTATCGACAGGTGGCAGCATTTCGACAATCACCAGCCCATTATTCAGGCGGTTAAGATTAATCTTATTCGAAGTATTGGAAACGCACACGGGAATAATTGGAACACCTGCCGCAATTGCAGCATGAAACGCACCGGTTTTAAACGGCAGCAGGCCGCGACCGCGGCTGCGCGTTCCTTCCGGGAACATCCAGATTGAGATTTTGCGCTTTTTAAAATGATTCACCACTTCGGCAATGGTGCTGTGCGCTTTTGCACGGTTATTACGGTCGATCAGCAGGTTACCGGTAAGCCAGTACAGCTGACCAAAAAACGGGATCCACAGCAGGCTTTTTTTGCCCACCGTCACGGTCGGTGGAAGCACGATATTAGAGGCCGTCACCATATCGTAGTTGTTCTGATGGTTGGCAATATAGATGGCGTTACCGAAATTCTCCGCCCCTTCCGGCAGACGTTTTTCAACCTTCAGGCCAAACAGCGGAGCAAGGCGCCCGAACATATGGCCAAAGGTGGCGACATGCTTCGGATTACGCGGGCTGAACAGGCAATAAATAGAGCCGAAAATACAGACCAGAATACAGTAGATGACGGTAAGAATAAGACGAACAATATATAGCATAGCGACCTCTGAAGCCCCAACAGCTGACAATTATACTTCACCTGTGGCCAGGTAAGGACTTTATTACGAGCGCGTATTGTTAATCGCAACGCACGAATTAACAACGATTTTACGGGAAATTTTATTGAAATTCCCCCTCCGGACAGAGGGGGGATATCACGACATTACTCTTCGCTGTCGCCCGCCGCGCTGCGTGCAGGAGAGTCAATCTCCACGCGATCGATACGCTGCAGACCGCGCATCAGCGAGCCGCGGCGACCGCGCTCACCCACCACCTTCTGCAGCTCTTCCGGACGAAGCTTGATTTTGCGCTTGCCGACGTGAATGGTCAGCGTGCTCTGCGGCGGCAGAAGGAAGAGGTGCGCCAGGCCATCTTCGCCTTTCGCGGCCTCCGCCGACGGGATGTTGATGATCTTGTTGCCCTTGCCTTTTGACAGCTCCGGCAGATCGCTGACCGGGAACATCAGCATACGTCCGGCGGTAGTGATCGCCAGCAGCATGTCGCTTTCGTTCTCAATCACCAGCGGTGCCATCACGTGAGCGTTGTCCGGCAGGCTAATCAGCGCCTTACCGGCACGGTTGCGGGAAACCAGATCGTTGAAGGTACAGATAAAGCCGTAGCCCGCATCGGACGCCAGCAGCAGCTTCTGGTCATCGGCTTCCATCAGCATATGGTCAACCGTCGCGCCCGGCGGCAGCGTCAGCTTGCCGGTTAGCGGCTCGCCCTGCCCGCGCGCGGAAGGCAGCGTGATCGGGTCAATGGCGTAGCTGCGACCGGTGGAGTCGATAAACGCCACCGGCTGGTTGCTCTTGCCTTTCACCGCCGCTTTGAAGCTGTCGCCCGCTTTATAGCTGAGCCCCGGCGCGTCGATATCGTGGCCTTTGGCGCTGCGTACCCAGCCGCTCTGCGACAGGACAATAGTCACAGGCTCGGACGGCTGCATGTCGTGCTCGTTCATCGCCTTCGCTTCTTCACGCTCGTGCAGCGGAGAACGACGGTCGTCGCCGAAGGCATCGGCATCGGCCTGCAACTCTTTTTTCAGCAGGTTATTCATCTTGCGTTCGGACGCGAGGATCGCCTGCAGCTGATCGCGCTCTTTTTCAAGCTCGTTCTGCTCGCCGCGGATCTTCATCTCTTCCAGTTTGGCGAGATGGCGCAGCTTCAGCTCGAGGATCGCTTCGGCCTGGGTTTCGCTGATGCCAAAGCGCGACATCAGGGCGGGCTTCGGCTCGTCCTCGGTGCGGATGATCTCAATCACCTCGTCGATATTGAGGAACGCCACCAGCAAACCTTCAAGGATATGCAGGCGCTTAAGCACTTTCTCGAGACGATGGTTCAGACGACGGCGTACCGTATCGCGGCGGAACGTCAGCCATTCGGTGAGGATCTCCAGCAGGTTTTTCACCGCCGGGCGTCCGTCGAGGCCGATCATGTTCAGGTTAATGCGGTAGCTTTTTTCCAGATCGGTGGTGGCAAACAGGTGGTTCATCACCTGCTCCATGTCCACGCGGTTGGAGCGCGGCACGATCACCAGACGGGTCGGGTTCTCGTGGTCCGATTCATCGCGCAGGTCGTCGACCATCGGCAGCTTTTTATTGCGCATCTGGGAGGCGATCTGCTCCAGCACTTTGGCGCCGGAAACCTGATGCGGCAGCGCGGTGATCACCACGGCGCCGTCCTCTTTATTCCACACCGCGCGCATGCGCACGGAGCCGCGCCCGTTCTGGTAGATTTTGCGAATTTCCGCGCGAGAGGTGATGATCTCAGCTTCGGTTGGGAAATCTGGCCCCTGCACGATATCCAGCAGATCGTCGAGCGAGGCTTTAGGCTGCTCGATCAGGGTAATGGCGGCTTTCGCCACTTCACGCAGGTTGTGCGGCGGAATGTCCGTCGCCATACCGACCGCAATACCGGTGGTACCGTTCAGCAGGATGTTCGGCAGACGCGCAGGCAGCATCTTAGGCTCCTGCATCGTACCGTCGAAATTTGGCACCCAGTCGACGGTTCCCTGACCCAGCTCGCCCAGCAGCACTTCGGCATATTTAGAGAGACGGGATTCGGTATAACGCATTGCCGCGAAGGATTTCGGATCGTCCGGCGCCCCCCAGTTCCCCTGACCATCCACCAGCGGGTAGCGGTAAGAGAACGGCTGAGCCATCAGCACCATCGCTTCATAGCAGGCGCTGTCGCCGTGCGGATGGTATTTACCCAGTACGTCACCGACGGTACGGGCGGATTTCTTGAACTTGGCGGTGGCGTTCAGCCCCAGTTCGGACATCGCATACACGATGCGGCGCTGAACGGGCTTCAGGCCATCCCCGATAAATGGCAACGCCCTGTCCATGATGACGTACATGGAATAGTTCAGGTAGGCGTTTTCCGTGAATTCATGTAGCGCGAGGCGCTCTGCCATATCGCTCATTACGTGTGATTCCTCAACTCAGAAACCGAAGGGTTTCAGGCAATATTGCCGCAGATACTACCCTATCTGACGAGTTGAGTCACAAAGAAAAAGGGCCGCTCATGCGGCCCTTTCCGGGTTATTTGTTCAGCTTAATGACCTGCTTCACGTCGATTTCAAAATCGTTCCACTCTTTATCGACCTTGCCCTGGATTTCCACTTTATCCTGAGGGGTGACGGTCACGCCGTTCCAGCGCTTGTGGTCAATCTCCACGTTGACCGTGCCGGTCTCATCGCGGAAGGTGTACCGGTCATCGGACAGGCGCTGGGTAATGTTCCCACGCAGCTTCACCCAGCTGTCGTCTTTCATCTCTTTCACCTTCACCGCAGTGGTGAGGTTAGCGTCGTTATCAACAAAACCTCCCGTCTGCGTCTGGGTCTGGGTTTGCGTGGCCGACGGGCCGTTAAATCCGCCCTGCGCGGCAAAAACGGGGGCAGTGGTCATCATCATGATGGCGGCAATAGCAGCGAATTTTTTCATATTAACTCTCCCTTTAATCTGGTTTCGCAGTCCATTAAACAGGGTAATCCTTAACAACTTCTTAAGGGAAAAATTTATTTATTATTGCTGTACAGCAGGCGCTTACAGAGGGTTTACTGACGGCATCAAGGAGGGAACATGCGCATTTTACTGGTAGAAGACGACACGTTAATCGGCGACGGTATCAGGGCGGGTTTAAGCAAAATGGGCTTTAGCGTGGACTGGTTTACCGACGGTAAAACCGGTCAGGCCGCGCTTGCTTCTGCGCCCTATGATGCCGTGGTGCTGGACCTGACGCTGCCGGAAATCGACGGTCTGGACATCCTGCGCGCGTGGCGCGAAAGCGGGCGCAGCGAGCCGGTATTGATCCTGACCGCGCGGGATGCGCTCAACCAGCGCGTGGAAGGGCTGCGTCTTGGCGCGGATGATTATCTCTGCAAGCCGTTCGCGCTGATTGAAGTGGGCGCCCGCCTCGAGGCGCTGGTCCGCCGCAGTCACGGCCAGACGCATAGCGAGCTACGCCATGGCAAGGTCACTCTCGATCCGACCCGTCTCGTCGCCACGCTGGACGGTGAACCGCTGACGCTGAAGCCGAAAGAGTTTGCGCTGCTGGAACTGCTGATGCGCAATGCAGGCCGCGTGCTCCCTCGTAAGACGATTGAGGAAAAACTGTATACCTGGGATGACGACGTCTCCAGCAACGCGGTAGAAGTCCACGTTCATCACCTGCGCCGCAAGCTTGGCAGCGAGTTTATCCGCACCGTGCACGGCATCGGCTATACCCTGGGTGACGCATGAAGCTGACGCAACGCCTGAGCCTGAAGCTGCGCCTGACGCTCCTCTTTTTAGCGCTCTCCCTGACGGCATGGTTTGCCGCCAGCCTGGTGGCCTGGCAGCAGACCACCCACAAGCTGGATAAGCTCTTCGACACGCAGCAGATGCTGTTTGCCAAACGGCTGCTGACGATGGATCTTGACGAGATCCGCGCCCCCGAACGGATGCTCGAGATCCCGAAAAAAGTGAAGCATGGCCGTCTCGATGACGACGCGCTGGCTTTCGCCATTTACGCCGTTGACGGCAAAATGCTGCTGAACGATGGCGAGAACGGGCGCGATATTCCGTACCACTATCGCCGCGACGGGTTTGCTAACGGGCAGCTCCAGGACGACAACGACGAATGGCGTTTCCTGTGGCTGACCTCACCCGACGGGAAGTACCGCGTGGTGGTCGGCCAGGAGTGGGAGTACCGCCAGGAGATGGCGCTGGACGTGGTCAGCTCGCAGCTCACGCCCTGGCTGGTGGCGCTGCCCGTGATGCTGCTGTTGCTGGTTCTGCTCCTGAGCCGGGAGCTAAAGCCGCTGAAAAAGCTGGCGCAGACCCTGCGCTCCCGCTCGCCGGATGCGACCGATAAACTGCCGACGGAGGGCGTCCCTACGGAAGTGCGCCCCCTGCTTGATTCGCTGAATCATCTCTTCGCGCGTACCCAGGAGATGATGACCCGCGAGCGCCGCTTTACGTCCGACGCCGCCCACGAGCTGCGCAGCCCGCTGGCGGCCCTGAAGGTGCAAACTGACGTGGCGCAGCTCTCGCAGGACGATCCGCAGGCGAGGGAAAAAGCGCTGGCGCAGCTGCATGCGGGCATCGACCGCGCTTCCCGGCTGGTGGACCAGCTCCTCACGCTGTCGCGTCTGGACTCGCTGGATAATCTTGACGACGTCGAACCGATAACGCTTGCCGATTTACTTCAGTCGGCGGTGCTGGATATCTGGCATCCGGCGCAGCAGGCAGGGATTGATATTCGCCTCAACAACCACGCCCCGCAGATCAAACGTCAGGGACAGCCCCTGCTGCTAAGCCTGCTGGTGCGCAACCTGCTGGACAACGCCATCCGCTACAGCCCGCGCGGCAGCGTGGTGGACGTCACCCTGGACGCGCGTAATTTTACCGTGCGCGACAACGGCCCAGGCATTTCACCTGACGCGCTGGCGCGCATCGGCGAGCGCTTTTATCGTCCGCCGGGTCAGGATGCCACGGGCAGCGGGCTGGGGTTATCCATCGTAAAACGCATCGCCGCGCTGCACGGTATGCGCGTCTCGTTGAGCAATGCGCCTGAAGGCGGTTTTGAAGTGAAGGTCAGCTGGTAGAGATTATTGCGTTTAATGCAAAAGACTTTGCACATTTTGCTCATTTTTCCGCTCCGTCCTCGCGCGTAGAATACTCGCCATACTCTCATCGTCGAGGACAAATAATGAGCAACATCCTGATTATCAACGGTGCAAAAGAATTTGCGCACTCTAAAGGCCAGCTGAATGACACCCTGACCGAGGTCGCGGACGGTTTCCTGCGCGACGCCGGGCATGATGTTAAGGTCGTACGCGCGGACAGCAATTATGACGTGAAGGCCGAAGTACAGAACTTCCTGTGGGCTGACGTGGTGATCTGGCAGATGCCAGGCTGGTGGATGGGCGCGCCGTGGACCGTAAAAAAATACATGGACGACGTGTTCACCGAAGGTCATGGCTCACTGTATGCCAGCGATGGCCGCACCCGCTCTGACGCGTCCAAAAAATACGGGTCAGGCGGTCTGATTCAGGGCAAAAAATATATGCTCTCTCTGACCTGGAACGCCCCGCTGGAAGCCTTCACCGACAAAGATCAGTTCTTCGAAGGCGTGGGCGTTGACGGCGCGTACCTGCCGTTCCACAAGGCTAACCAGTTCCTGGGCATGGATCCTCTGCCGACGTTTATCGTCAACGACGTGATTAAAATGCCTGATGTCCCGAGCTATATCGCAGAATATCGCAAGCATCTCGCGGAAATTTTTGCTTAACTGGTAGCCTGGAATTAAAGGAGTAGTAAACATGCTTACCGTTATCGCAGAAATCCGTACTCGTCCAGGTCAACATCACCGTCAGGCGGTGCTGGATCAGTTCGCGAAAATTATCCCGACCGTACTGAAAGAAGAAGGCTGCCACGGCTACGCGCCGATGGTGGATGCCGCCACTGATGCCAGCTTCCAGGCGACCGCGCCGGACTCGATCATCATGGTTGAGCAGTGGGAAACCGTCGCGCACCTCGAAGCACACCTGCAGACCGCGCACATGAAAGCGTGGAGTGACGCGGTGAAGGGTGACGTGCTGGAAACCCACATCCGCATTCTGGAGCAAGGGGTTTAAGTTTTCCCTCACCCCAGCCCTCTCCTGACGGGAGAGGGAGAACAGGTCCAGGCCCGGTGAGCGTCAGCGCAACCGGGCTTTGTTGTTTTTAGCTGCTTTTCTTCCCCGGTTTTAACCCGCGATGTAGCTCGTTGATGCGCTTCATCGACTTGATGGTGCGCTGCGGCTCGGTGGAGGCTACGGATAAAATAATCATCTCCAGACACAGCAGCACCGTGCCGTGGAGCGGGATTTTGCCCTTTTCGCCGCCGCGCGGAACGTGGATCACCACGCTGGCCTCCTTGCTGAAGCGTGAATCAAGGGCATTGGTCAGCAGGATGGTGGGAATGCCCAGACGTTTTGCTTCACGCAGGGTGGTTTGCCCCTCCCGGTGCGCGGACTTCTGCGCCATCATCACCAGCACGTCGCCGCGCTGAAGCGCAATCAGCTGCTCGGCAAGCCCTATTCCGGTACGGTTAAGCGGCGTGGCGGGTAACCCCATGCGGCTGAACAGCCTGGCGGTATACTCGGCCAGAATGCCGGAGGCGCCAATGCCAAATATGGCGACCTGCCTCGCCTGCGCCAGCAGAGAGACCGCCTGGGCCATCGCGTAGCGGTTGTGCGGCTCGGACAACACCTCGCAGGTGTGTTGATGCCCCTCCAGCACGAAATCAATGCTCGCGTTGACGTCGCTGGCAAGCGTGTTCACCGTAGTGGACATCTTTTCGCTGGAGGTGACCACCGGACCAAACCACTGCTCAAGCGTTTGCTTGAGATCGCGCAGCCCGGCGAAACCCAGCGCCTGGATGGCGCGGACCACCGTGGCATCCGAGGTTTTCAGTTCCGCAGCAATCTCCATGGCGGTCTGTTCCATCACCGCTTCACGATTGTCATGAATATAGCGTGCAACCTGCAGCAGACGCGGCGTCAGCTGATGCGCCCGCGCGCGAAAACGGTCGCCATAGACATCCACGCGCCCTTTCTCTTTGCGGATCACCGTGAAGCCTCCGGCAGCGGTCGCCCGGCAATCTGAGACTGCACCTGCGCGACCATCAGCCCTAAAGACGCGAACGAATTCGAGATCGCCTCTTCACGCGAGATCAGCACGTAATGCCCGGTTCGGCAGGCATTGAGGAACTGACACCAGCCCGGCATGACAGCATCCATCGCCGCCAGCTCGTCCTGCGGTTTACCGCCCGTATCCCCGCGCCAGGTGGCGAAGACGAAATCGGCATCCAGCTCCGGCAGGCGCTCGGCGCTGACGTCAATCCGTCCCTCTTCCGGGATGGACTCAATCAGCGGCGGGAACTTGAATCCTGCGTCGCGCAGCACGCGGCCCAGCGAGTGGTAGCTGTGCATGGCGTTAATCTTCCCCTGATTCGCCTGAATCACGGACACGGTCACCTTGCTGGTATCAATAGTCGACTTCAGCGCCTTAATCTGCTCCTGATAGCGCCGCTCCAGAACCTTGAGCCGCGCCTGCGTTCCCGTCAGCTGAGCCAGCTTACGGTAGATTTCCGGCGCGCCGCCGTCGAGATGATCGATGCTCACCGTCGGGGCAATTTTCGCCAGCTGTTCCACCGGGGTGTTGCGGGTCGGCTCGGTAACGATCAGATCAGGCTTTGCGGCGGCGATGGCTTCGATGTCGATATCGGCCGTGCCGATAAATTTAATGTCGGAATTATCGAAGTCGACGCCGGTCAACATGCCGCTGGAGCGCAGAAAGTGGCTGCCGTCCGGCCGCGTGCGGCCATGGCTTGCCACCGGCAGCACGCCAAGCTCAATCAGAGGAATGGTGATATCCAGATCGTGTAAGGAAACAATCCGCTTCGGATAAACCGGCACAACGACCTTGCGCCCTAAATCGTCGGTAAAGACCTGCGTCGGCTCCGCCGCGCTCACCGCGAACCCCACCAGCAACAGCATCGAAAACAGTACGCGCATTATAGTCCCCCTAAAATCTGTCCCGACGCTGCCAGAGCAGCAGCAGGAAAAACGGTCCGCCAATCAATGAAATGACAATTCCCGCCGGCAGCTGCAGCGGGAGTAATGCCAGACGCCCGACGTTATCCGCCAGCAGCACCAGCAGCGCGCCCAGCACGGCGCTTCCCGTCAGGAGCGCCGTTTGCCCACCGCGCAGCAGCAGGCGCGCCATATGCGGAGCAATCAGCCCCACGAAGCCTATACTGCCCACGCACGAGACGCAGGCCGCCGTCAGCACCACCGGGGCGAGAATCCGCAGCAGCGCCAGCCGCGTTATGCGCACGCCGAGACCCGCGGCGGCCTGATTGCCGAGCAACGCCACGTCCGCTGCCCGCGCGGTAAACAGCAGCAGCGCAAAAGCGGGAGCTGCCCAGAGCGCGGCCAGGCTCACCAGCGTCCAGTTTGCCGCATGCAGGCTTCCCGACAGCCACAGCATCGCCGTCTGCACGTCCCGCACGTCGGCGGTGGTGATAAAGACGCCCATTGCGGCGGCAAACGCCCACGACACGCCGATGCCGATCAGGATGAACCGCGGGCGCGAAATATCGCGCGCCAGGGCGATAACCACCAGCGCGGTGAGCAGCCCACCGGCCATGCCGACCAGCGGACGCCAGGCCAGGCCCAGCGCCGGGAACTGAAAAATGAGCAGCAGTACCGCCGCGCTACAGCCCTCCTTCACGCCGATAAGCCCGGGGTCAGCCAGACCGTTGCGGGTGATGGACTGCATTGCCGCCCCCGCCATACCGAGCATCGCGCCGCACAGCACCGCCATCAGCAGGCGCGGCAGGCGGATATCCATCACGATGTAGCGCGTCTCCGCCGTCAGGCTCTCAGGAGAAAACAGCGCGCGCCCGATGGCGGAGGTGGGAATGGGCAGAGAACCGTGCGTCAGGCCAAAGCCCAGCAGGCTTAGCGCCACCAGCGCCAAAAGAATCAGGCACGCCAGCGCCCGCGGGCGAACCAGCGCCGATATACGGCCAATTCGGATCGCGCGGAATCCGGCCCGGTTCATTTGAACATCCTCGACGCCATAAAGATGAATACGGGCGCGCCGACCAGGGCCGTCATGATGCCGGTTGCCAGCTCCCAGGGGGTAAACAGCGTGCGGGCGGCGATATCAGCCAGCAGCAGCACCAGCGCGCCGCACAGGGCCGACAGCGGCACCATCACGCGCAAATCGACCGACACCAGACGGCGGATGAGCTGCGGCACGACCAGGCCAATAAAACCAATCGGCCCGGCGATAGAGACGGCCGCGCCGCAGAGCAGTGCGATGGCCAGCAGGGCGAGCAGGCGGGTTTTCAGCAGGGACACGCCAAGCCCCTGCGCCATTCTGTCGCCCAGCGCCAGCATGTTGAGCGAGGGCGACAGCCCGATAGCAAGAACAAAACCAGCGGCTGCAGCCCACAGGGCGCTCTGGAGCATCTGCGCGTTGACCCCGGCGATATCACCCGCCAGCCAGGTGCGCAGGTCGAGCAGCGTCTGTTCATCCAGGATTAACACCGCGGCGGTAATCGACGAGGCAAACGCCGACATCGCCACGCCGCACAGGGTGACCTTCATCGGCGTGAGCCCGGTGCGACCGGAAGAGGAAAACATCAGCACCAGCAGAAACAGCGCGGCAGCACCGGCGGCGGCGATCAGCGGGCGACCAAACGGCAGCGACAGGCCAAGCGCGCTGACGATCACCACTGCCAGCGCAGCCCCGGCGTTGAGCCCCAGAATATGCGGCTCGCCTAGCGGGTTGCGGATCACAGACTGCAGCAGCACGCCCGCCACGCCGAGCGCGGCGCCCGTCACCATCGCGGCGCAGAGGCGCAGCAGTCGTAATTTGATAATGACGTTATGGTCGAAATTGCGCGGGTCGAAGTGGATGAATGCCTCCACTACCGTCTGCGGGGCGATAAAGCGTGCACCGATGCCAAGATGCGTAATCGCACCCAGCGCCAGCAGCAATATAATAATCAGGAGGGCCAGAGAAGCGCGTATCATGGCTGTTCAAGGCTCTGGCGAAAAGGCATAAAGAACGGTTTTCCGGTCAAGGGGTTAATGGACATATGCACGTCCACGTCAAACACCGTTTTGATCAGTTCCGGCGTGCAGACGTCGCCCTCATGTAACACCCCCTCAACTTTCCCCTGGCGTAAAAAAACCAGCGAATCGCCGTAGTTTACGGCAAAGTTGAGATCGTGCAGCACTACCACCACGGTACGCCCGTGCTGGCGGGTCAGGGCATGCAGCAGTTCCAGGATCTCCACCTGGTAGCGGAGATCGAGATATGTTGTCGGCTCGTCAAGCAGGATAAACGGCGTTTGCTGCGCCAGCGCCATGGCGATCCAGCAGCGCTGACGCTGGCCGCCGGATAAGCTTTCCACCGGCATATGGGCAAACTCTGCCGTGCCGGTCAGGCGCAGGGCCTCTTCTACCGCCAGCTCGTCCTCGTCGCTCCACTGACGCATAAAGTTCTGCCAGGGAAAACGCCCGCGCGAAACCAGTTCAAAAACGGTTAACCCTTCCGGAAGCAGCGGCGACTGCGGGAGAATGCCAAGCTGACGGGCGACCGCTTTGGTGGGCTGCTCGTGGATCGCCTTGCCGTCGAGAACTGCCGCGCCGCCAAGCGGCTGGAGCAAACGCGCAATGGTGCTCAGCAGCGTGGATTTCCCACAGCCGTTCGCCCCTACCAGCACGGTCATTTTCTGCTGTGGGAACGCAAGGGAGATATCATCAACGATGATTTTTTTCTGATAGCCCGCAGAGAGGTTCTCCAGAACCAGACCCGGTTTGTGTGTGTTGTGAGCCACGTGAACGCCAACGTAATGAAAAACCAATAAATAAAAATAAAACTCATTCTCTTTTGAGAGTTTGACGCCGCGCCATGTAGTAGTCAAGCGAAGAAACACCCTGGAAAAACCAGGGATAAGCCTGAGTAAAAGTGAAAACTGGACGGCTTGTAAAAACATCTATTTCAATGACTTAATTATTATCCCGCTGCGCTTGTACGCACGGTTAAACGGTGTAGTCGATTTTTTCTTTTTTCCATTTACTACTACATTCACGCATGATTGAATGATTCTCAATTACATGTCCGATGCTACTTACGGCTAACGGACAGACCGTAAAGGGCAATGACTCACACAGTTTGCCGCGAACGCATTCGCGGGATATTTCGGGATAACAGATGTAATGGCTACGTTCACACCTTCACTCTCTGGGGTAAAAGGGCGCGCGCTCTTTTCCCTGCTGTTTATGGCGCCGCTGGTTCAGGCAGCAGATAACACCGCGGCTAAAGACGGCGAAACGCTTACCGTCACCGCCGATCCAAATACGACGGCGGAGGCCACCAACGGCTATCAGCCGCTGAACACCTCCACCGCGACGTTAACCAACATGCCGATGCTGGACATCCCGCAGGTGGTCAATACCGTCAGCGACAAAGTGCTGGAGGATCAAAATGCCACCACGCTGGATGAAGCTCTGTACAACGTCAGCAACGTGGTGCAGACCAACACCCTGGGCGGTACGCAGGATGCCTTCGTGCGCCGCGGATTTGGCGCGAACCGCGACGGCTCGATCATGACTAACGGCCTGCGCACCGTCCTGCCGCGCAGCTTTAATGCCGCAACCGAGCGCGTGGAGGTGTTGAAAGGCCCGGCCTCCACGCTGTACGGCATTCTCGATCCGGGCGGCCTGATTAACGTCGTCACCAAACGCCCTGAGAAGACCTTCGGCGGTTCAATTTCTGCCACCTCTTCCAGCTTTGGCGGCGGTACCGGACAGATCGATGTTACTGGCCCAATTGACGGCACGCGTCTGGCGTATCGCCTCACGGGTGAGTATCAGGACGAGGATTACTGGCGTAATTTTGGCAACGAACGCAGCACCTTTATCGCCCCGTCCCTCACCTGGTTCGGCGACGACGCCACCGTGACCGTGCTCTATTCGCATCGCGACTATAAAACGCCGTTCGATCGCGGAACGATCTTCGATCTCAACACCAAAAAGGCCGTCGACGTCGATCGCAAAACCCGCTTTGATGAGCCGTTTAACGTGACCGACGGCCAGTCCGATCTCGCTCAGCTCAATGCGGAATATCGCCTCAACAGCCAGTGGACCGCGAAGTTTGACTATAGCTACAGCCAGGATAAATACAGCGATAACCAGGCACGCGTGATGGCCTACGATTCAAAAACCGGCAACCTGACCCGCCGAGTGGATGCGACCCAGGGCTCGACACAGCGTATGCACACGACGCGCGCGGATCTGCAGGGGAACGTGGACATCGCGGGCTTTTACAATGAGATCCTGACCGGCGTGTCGTATGAGAATTACGATCTGCTGCGCACGGACATGATCCGCTGTAAGAACGTTAAGGATTTCAATATCTATCATCCGACGTATGGCAAACTCGGCAAATGCACCACCGTGTCGGCGTCCGACAGCGACCAGACGCTGAAGCAGGAAAGCTACTCTGCCTATGCGCAGGACGCGCTGTACCTGACCGATAAGTGGATTGCCGTCGCAGGCATGCGCTACCAGTATTACACCCAGTACGCGGGGAAAGGCCGCCCGTTCAACGTCAACACCGACAGCCGCGACGAACAGTGGACGCCGAAGCTGGGGCTGGTTTATAAGCTCACGCCAGCGGTCTCGCTGTTTGCCAACTACTCGCAAACGTTTATGCCGCAGTCGTCCATTGCGAGCTACATCGGCGATCTGCCGCCGGAAACGTCGAATGCTTACGAAGTGGGCGCAAAGTTCGACCTGTTCGACGGCGTTACCGCCAATATCGCGCTGTTTGATATCCACAAACGCAACGTGCTGTACAACGAAAGCGTGGGGGGGGAAACCATCGCCAAAACGGCGGGCCGCGTGCGCTCCCAGGGCGTGGAGGTGGATCTGGCCGGTTCACTGACCGAGAACACCAATATTATCGCCAGCTATGGCTACACCGACGCGAAGGTGCTGGAAGATCCGGACTACGCGGGCAAACCGCTGCCGAACGTGCCGCGCCATACCGGCTCCCTGTTCCTGACCTACGATATTCACAATGCGTTTGCCGGTAATACCCTGACGCTGGGCGGCGGCGGGCACGGCGTAAGCCGTCGTTCCGCAACCAACGGTGCGGATTATTATCTGCCGGGCTATTTCGTGGCGGATGCGTTTGCGGCGTACAAGATGAAGCTACAGTATCCGGTGACGCTGCAGGTGAACGTGAAGAACCTGTTTGATAAAACCTACTACACCTCATCTATCGCCACCAACAATCTGGGTAATCAGATTGGCGACCCGCGCGAAGTGCAGTTTACGGTGAAGATGGAGTTTTGATGTAAAAAAGCCCGGTGGCGCTAACGCTTACCGGGCTTACGATCCATTCCCTCTCGCTGTGGCAGAGGGTTAGGGTGAGGGCATCAGGCCTCAATATCCGCCATATCGCCTTTCTCCTGCAGCCAGTTACGACGGTCTTCCGAACGTTTCTTGGCAAGGAGCATATCCATCATGGCGTTGGTCTGCTGTTCGTCTTCGTCGCTGATCGTAAGCTGCACCAGACGGCGCGTGTTCGGATCCAGCGTCGTTTCGCGCAGCTGCATCGGGTTCATCTCGCCCAGCCCTTTAAAGCGCTGAACGTTAGGTTTGCCCTTCTTGCGCTTCAGCTGTTCCAGCACGCCCGCTTTTTCTTCTTCCGTCAGCGCGTAGTAAACCTCTTTGCCGAGGTCGATACGATAAAGCGGCGGCAGCGCCACGTGGACGTGACCATTTTTAACCAGCGTGCGGAAGTGCTTCACAAAAAGCGCGCACAGCAGAGTGGCGATGTGCAGACCATCGGAGTCCGCATCCGCGAGGATACAGATCTTGCCGTAGCGCAGCTGGCTCAGATCGTCGCTGTCCGGATCGATACCGATCGCCACCGAGATATCGTGGACTTCCTGCGAGGCCAGCACTTCGTCTGAAGAGACCTCCCAGGTGTTCAGGATTTTCCCCTTGAGCGGCATGATCGCCTGATATTCACGGTCGCGCGCCTGCTTGGCCGATCCGCCCGCTGAGTCCCCTTCCACGAGGAACAGCTCGGTACGGTTGAGATCCTGCGCGGTACAGTCCGCCAGCTTGCCCGGCAGCGCAGGGCCGCTGGTCAGCTTTTTACGCACCACTTTCTTCGCGGCACGCAGACGACGCTGGGCGCTGGAAATCGCCATTTCAGCCAGCATCTCTGCTGCCTGAACGTTCTGGTTCAGCCACAGGGTAAACGCATCTTTCACCACGCCGGAAACGAACGCCGCGCACTGGCGTGACGACAGACGCTCTTTGGTCTGACCGGCAAACTGCGGATCCTGCATCTTCACGGAGAGCACGTAGGCGCAGCGGTCCCAGATATCTTCCGCCGACAGCTTCACGCCGCGCGGCAGGATATTGCGGTATTCGCAAAATTCGCGCATCGCGTCCAGCAGTCCCTGACGCAGCCCGTTGACGTGGGTACCGCCGAGCATGGTTGGGATCAGGTTGACGTAGCTTTCGGTCAGCAGTTCGCCGCCTTCCGGCAGCCACAGCAGCGCCCAGTCGACCGCTTCGGTATCGCCGCTAAAGTTACCGACGAACGGTTTTTCCGGCAGCGTCGGCAGGCCGTTTACCGCTTCGCACAGGTAGTCGTTCAGGCCATCGGCGTAGCACCAGGTCTGCTCGGTATTGTTGACGTTATCCTTAAAGGTAATTTCCACACCCGGACACAGCACCGCTTTGGCTTTCAGCAGGTGCGTCAGGCGGGATACGGAAAAGCGCGGGCTGTCGAAGAAGCTTTCGTCAGGCCAGAAGTGGACGCTGGTGCCGGTGTTGCGTTTGCCGCACGTGCCGACAACCTGCAGATCCTGCACCTTCTCGCCGTTTTCAAACGCGATGTTATAAATCTGGCCGTCGCGACGGACGTTTACTTCCACGCGCTTGGACAGGGCGTTCACGACGGAAATCCCCACGCCATGCAGGCCGCCGGAGAACTGGTAGTTCTTGTTGGAGAACTTACCGCCCGCGTGCAGACGACAGAGGATCAGCTCAACGGCAGGCACGCCCTCTTCCGGATGGATATCCACCGGCATGCCGCGCCCGTCGTCGATGACTTCCAGCGACTGATCGGCATGCAGGATAACGTCAACGCGTTTGGCATGGCCCGCCAGCGCTTCGTCCACACTGTTATCAATAACTTCCTGGCCCAGATGGTTTGGGCGCGTTGTATCGGTGTACATCCCCGGGCGGCGGCGAACCGGCTCAAGCCCGGTGAGGACCTCAATGGCATCAGCGTTATAGGTTTGCGTCATGATTTAAACTAGCAATTCGCATTGATTGTCAGTGGCTGTGCAGTCCAAGAAAATCGACAATCTGGGTGAAATGATTCTCAAAGCCCGTGAAAGCATGGTTTCCGCCCTCTTCTATAGTCTGGCGGCAGGAGGCGTAATACGCCACTGCCTGGCGGTAATCCAGCACTTCATCACCCGTCTGCTGCAACAGCCAGATGAGATCCGGCGCCTCAAGCGGGTCGACCTGCATAACTTTGAGATCGTAAATATGGCGTGACTCTAGCACATATTGCTGCCCGGTGTAGGGGTTCTCGTTTTCGCCAAGAAAGTCCCTCAGCAGCTCAAATGGCCGAACCGCCGGATTAACCACAACGGCAGGTAGCATGAAGCATTGTGAGAGCCAGGTGGCGTAATACCCGCCCAGCGAGGAACCGACCACACCGAAGGTTTCGCCGCCGTGCGCAAGCACAATCGATTCCAGCATCTCCGCGGCCTCTGCCGGGTAAGGCGGCAGCTGAGGGATAATCATCTCAACGTCGGGGTGATGCTCGCTCAGCCACTGGCGAAACAGTGTCGCTTTTGCGGAGCGCGGCGAGCTGTTGAATCCGTGCAGATAAAGGAGCGTAGACATCAATAGCCTTCTGAAGCGGTATCCGGGCGGAATTTTGCACCGGTCAAACGGCAGACTTCCGTGGTCAGCGTGCCGTCGGCATGCAGTTCCAGCCAGCGCCAGCCTGGCGCAATGGTATCCAGCGTAAAGTTGGCGCAGTGCGGCTTAAACTGAACGCAGGTCGACGGCGTCGCCAGCATGCGGCGCCCGTTCCAGTCGAGATCCTGTTCCTGGTGAATATGTCCACACAGCAGGTTTTTCACTCGCGGGAACTTCGCCAGCACGCGATCCAACGCTGCGGAGTTGCGCAGACTGTGCTGATCGAGCCAGCTACAGCCCGCCGGCAGAGGGTGATGATGAAGCAACAGCAGCGTGTGACGTTCAGGTTCAGCAGCCAGTTTGGTCTCCAGCCAGTCGAGCTGAAACTCGCTTAACTCACCGTGCGGGACGCCAAACACCTGGCTGTCCAGCAGCAGGATCTGCCACTGGTCACTCGCAAAAACACATTTCGCCGGAGAAATACCCGCATCCTGGAGAGAACTGTACATAGCGGGCTGGAAGTCATGATTTCCTGGCAGCCAGACGCAAGGCACGCTAAAGCTCGCGATGCCTTCAGCAAAATGCTGGTAGGCCGCGGAAGATTGGTCCTGCGCCAGATCGCCCGTTGCGACAATCAGATCGCATGCACGGTTTTCGGCGTGAATGGCGCTAAGTACCGCCTGATAACTCTCCCAGGTATTCACCCCCAGCAGCGTTTCATGCTTTTCGGCAAAAAGGTGGGTATCGGTGATTTGTAATATCCTGACTGGCGCCCCACCAGCAACAGTCAGGTTCAACAGGCTTTCCAAATGGTGTCCTTAGGTAGGTTTATGACGCTAACAAACCGGAATCGCCATTGCTCCATGTGCTAAACAATATCTTAGCCAGTCGGCTAAAAACTGGTTAATTTGATGCTTTTCGTCGCGTTGATGCAACTTTTTATTCGGGTAATCATACCGCGCCTTGAAGCGAAAGATCTGCTGGCTTGAACACACTTCAGCGACCATCGCGTCGTGATAGAGGCGTACCGTCATCGACGGCAGGCTCCAGTAGCTAATGCTGGGTGCCGTTTGCTCAATTTCCACCAGCGTAGTGTAGCGCGTTGATTCTGTTATCGTTAAACGATACTGCGCGTTGCTCACCTGATAGCTTACCGTTTCGCCGGGTGCGTCGTTTTTCGGCAGCAGGCGGCGCAATTGTGCGAAATTGGTTTCGCACAGGCGCATCATTTCTGGGAAGTCAGGCGTATAGCGCTTCATTTTTTCCACTCGTTTCGTAATGTCTGATAATGCAGCTGCAGCCATTGCAGGGCGATGACAGACGCTGCGTTGTCGATTTTCCCCTCTTCTACCCACTGATAAGCCTGTTCCCGGCTCACCACATGAACCCGAATATCTTCGTTTTCATCTGCCAGACCGTGGATCCCTTCCGCCGTCGTGGCGTCCACTTCACCCACCATAATGGACAAGCGCTCGCTGGTACCTCCCGGGCTTGCCAGATAGCTCAGCACCGGTTTTGTGCGGCCCACCACCAGCCCGGCCTCTTCCAGCGCCTCGCGTCGGGCGACGTCTTCAACCGTCTCACCCTCTTCGATCATCCCGGCCACCATTTCCAGCAGCCACGGGCTCTCACTGACGTCATAAGCGGCGATGCGGATCTGCTCCACCAGCACAACTTCGTCACGCACTGGGTCAAAGGGTAGCAAGACTGCCGCATGCCCGCGCTCAAAAATTTCGCGTCTGATTTCGCCGCTCATTTCCCCGTTAAACAGACGATGCCTGAAACGGTAAAGATCCATTGAAAAAAAACCGCTATAAAGCGTTTCTCGTGCAATAATTTCTACATCGTTTTTGGCGAATGTCACGGGCAACTTTTCTGGTTTTTGCATGAGTCGAGTCCTGGTAGCAATGGTGATGAAATTGTGAATTTCAAGGCTGTTTGGCTGCCGTTTGTAAGGCTATATGGTAGATTGGTGCAAATTACCGCCAGATGGCACGTAACGCCAACCTTTTGGTGTGGATGAATCTGTTAGAATCGGCAATTATTTTTTAATTAGATCAGCGCTAATACTGCTTCACAACAAGGAATGCAAATGAAGAAATTGCTCCCCATCCTTATCGGCCTGAGCCTGACGGGCTTCAGTGCAATGAGCCAGGCGGAAAACCTGTTACAGGTCTACCAGCAGGCACGTCTGGGCAACCCTGATTTACGTAAATCAGCGGCCGATCGTGATGCTGCGTTTGAAAAGATTAACGAAGCTCGTAGCCCCTTGCTGCCACAGTTAGGTTTAGGTGCAGATTATACCTACAGCAACGGTTTCCGCGACGCTAACGGCGTAAACTCCAATGCTACCAGCGCCTCACTGCAATTAACACAGACGCTGTTTGATATGTCCAAATGGCGTGCCCTGACCCTGCAGGAAAAGAGCGCAGGCATCCAGGATGTGACCTATCAGACCGACCAGCAGACGCTGATCCTGAATACTGCCACGGCGTACTTCAACGTGCTGAGCGCGATTGACGCACTCTCCTACACCGAAGCGCAGAAACAGGCCATTTACCGTCAGTTAGATCAAACCACCCAGCGCTTCAACGTGGGCCTGGTCGCGATCACCGACGTGCAGAACGCCCGTTCACAGTACGACACCGTGCTGGCTAACGAAGTGACCGCGCGTAACAACCTCGACAACGCGCTGGAATCCCTGCGTCAGGTCACCGGCAATTACTATCCTGAGCTGGCCTCCCTGAACGTCGACAGCTTCAAAACGGATAAGCCGCAGGCCGTTAACGCCCTGCTGAAAGAGGCGGAAAACCGCAACCTGACGCTGCTGCAGGCGCGTTTGAGCCAGGACCTGGCCCGCGAGCAAATTCGTCAGGCGCAGGACGGCCATCTGCCAACCCTGAGCCTGAGCGCGTCTACCGGTGTCTCTGATACAACCTACAGCGGCTCTAAAACCAATACGTCCCAGTATGACGACAGCAATATGGGCCAGAACAAGGTGGGCCTGAGCTTCTCCCTGCCGCTGTATCAGGGCGGTCAGGTCAACTCCCAGGTGAAACAGGCGCAGTACAACTTTGTTGGCGCGAGCGAGCAGCTGGAAAGCGCCCACCGCAACGTGGTGCAGACCGTGCGTTCCTCCTTCAACAACGTGAACGCCTCAATCAGCAGCATCAACGCCTATAAACAGGCCGTTGTGTCTGCACAGAGCTCCCTGGACGCGATGGAAGCAGGTTACTCGGTCGGTACACGTACTATTGTGGACGTGCTCGATGCGACCACCACGCTGTACAACGCGAAACAGCAGCTCTCCAGCGCGCGTTACCAGTACCTGATTAACCAGCTGAACATCAAACAGGCTCTGGGTACGCTGAACGAGCAAGACCTGCAGATGCTGAACAGCGCGTTGGGCAAACCGGTCTCCACCTCTCCGGACAGCGTTGCACCGGAGAACCCGGAGCAGGTTGCCGCGGTTGATAACTTCAACGCTAACGGCACTACCCCTGCTGCACAGCCTGCTGCCGCGCGAACCACAGCGCCTGCCAGCAAGAGCAATAATCCGTTCCGTAACTAAGAGTGTCATCAGGCCCACTGCGGCCTGATGCCTTCACTCCAGCCCTCTTCCACAGGGAGAGGGCGCATCTGAATCACATCCGAACGTAAGTCAACGTAAAGATCCCCCTGATTCCGCCCCTCTTCGCTTCATTTTCAACCACTCATCCTCTATCCTGAGCGTTATTACCACTGGGTCCTGGAAGACAAAGATGAAACGGACAAAAACGATCAATCACGCGTCGTTCCGCAAGAGCTGGAACGCGCGTCACCTCACCCCTGTTGCGCTGGCGGTCACGGCTGTCTTTATGCTGGCAGGCTGTGAGAAAAATGACGAAACGGTTTCGCTGTATCAAAACGCGGACGACTGTTCTGCCGCAACCGGCAAAGCCGCCGAATGTAAAACGGCTTACACCAGCGCGCTGAAAGAAGCGGAACGTACCGCGCCGAAATATGCCTCACGCGAAGACTGCGTGGCGGAGTTTGGTGAAGGTCAGTGCCAGCAGGCACCGGCTCAGGCAGGCACCGCACCTGAAAATCAGGCGCAGGCGCAGTCCAGCGGTAGCTTCTGGATGCCGCTGATGGCAGGCTACATGATGGGCCGCCTGATGGGCGGTGGTGCAGGTTACCAGCAGCAGCCGCTGTTTAGCTCGAAAAACCCGGCCAGCCCGGCTTACGGTCAATATACCGATGCCAGCGGCAAAGGCTACGGCGCAGCGACCCCTGGCCGCACCGTGACCGTACCGAAAACGGCGATGGCGCCGAAGCCTGCGACCACCAGCACCATCACCCGTGGCGGGTTCGGTGAGTCTGTGGCGAAGCAGACCAGCATGCAGCGCAGCGCGACAGGCACCTCCTCTACTCGCTCAATGGGCGGCTGATCATGGAACGAGTCAGTATCACCGAGCGCCCGGACTGGCGCGAAAAAGCCACCGAGTACGGTTTTAACTTCCACACCATGTACGGCGAGCCGTACTGGTGTGAAGACGCCTATTACAAGCTCACGCTGGCCCAGGTTGAGAAGCTGGAAGAGGTAACGGCCGAGCTGCACCAGATGTGCCTGAAGGTGGTGGAAAAGGTCATCGACAGCGACGAGCTGATGGCAAAGTTCCGCATTCCAAAGCACACCTGGAGCTTTGTCCGCCAGTCGTGGAAAACGAATCAGCCTTCGCTTTACTCTCGCCTGGATCTGGCATGGGACGGCAAAGGCGAGCCTAAGCTGCTGGAAAACAACGCCGATACCCCAACGTCACTGTACGAAGCGGCGTTCTTTCAGTGGATTTGGCTGGAAGACCAGGCCAATGCCGGAAACCTGCCGGAAGGCAGCGACCAGTTCAACAGCCTGCAGGAAAAGCTGATCGAGCGCTTCGCCGAGCTGCGCGAGCAGTTTGGCTTCAACCTGCTGCATCTCGCCTGCTGCCGCGACACGGAAGAAGACCGAGGCACGGTTCAGTATCTGCAGGATTGCGCCGCTGAAGCGGAGGTGGCGACCGAGTTCCTCTATATCGAGGATATCGGCCTCGGTGAAAAAGGTCAGTTCACGGACATGCAGGACCAGGTGATCAGCAACCTGTTCAAGCTCTACCCGTGGGAATACATGCTGCGCGAGATGTTCTCCACCAAGCTGGAAGATGCTGGCGTGCGCTGGCTTGAGCCGGCATGGAAGAGCATTATCTCCAACAAAGCCCTGCTGCCGATGCTGTGGGAGATGTTCCCGAACCATCCGAACCTGCTGTCGGCGTACTTTGCAGAAGATGATTACCCGCAAATGGAGAAGTACGTCGTTAAGCCGATCTTCTCCCGCGAAGGCGCGAACGTGTCGATTATCGAAAACGGCAAGACGCTGGAAGCGGTTGAAGGGCCGTACGGCGAAGAAGGGATGATCGTCCAGGAGTTCTATCAACTTCCAAAATTTGGCGACAGCTATACGCTGATTGGCAGCTGGCTCATCAACGATCAACCTGCCGGAATTGGCATTCGCGAAGATCGCGCGCTGATCACGCAGGATCTGTCGCGGTTCTATCCGCACATTTTCGTGGAGTAAGACTGCGGCCTGATGCCCTCACCCCAGCCCTCTCTACAGGGAGAGGGTGGAAAGACTAAAAACGGCAACCTGACGTTGCCGTTTTGCTTTTATTATCCCACCTGCACCGATAGCATACTCAAACTGCCCATCTCAATACCGTCGACCGGGATCGTCACCGGCTCCTGACCATCCCACGCGCCAAGTACGTACAGCAGCGGCAGGAAGTGCTCCGGCGTCGGGTTAGAAAGCGAACCGCCCTCATGATCCAGATAGTTCACCAGCGGATGCGCCTCAGCCGGCCCCTGCCAGGTCAGGTTCGCTTTAACGTAGTCGTTAAAGGCGGTCGCCCACGGGTACGGCGTGTTCTCACCGTGCCAGCGTGCGGTACGCAGGTTATGCACCACGTTGCCGCTCGCCACCAGCATGATGCCTTCATCACGCAGGGTCGCCAGCTTGCGGCCCATCTCCAGATGCCAGGCGGCCGGTTTGGTGCTGTCGATGCTCAACTGCACCATCGGGATATCCGCATCAGGATACATTTTAATAAGCACGCCCCAGGAGCCGTGGTCAAAGCCCCAGGCCTCTTTATCCAGCGTCACAGGGACAGGCGCCAGCAAATCCACCAGCCTTTGTGCCAGCTCGGGCGAGCCGGGGGCCGGATAATGCGTGTCGTAAAGCGCCTGCGGGAAGCCGCCAAAATCATGAATGGTTTTTGGCGCTTCCATGGCGGTCACGCCCGTCCCACGGGTAAACCAGTGCGCAGATACCACCACGATCGCTTTCGGACGCGGTAGCGTCTCGCCCAGATGACGCCAGGCGCGGGTATAGACGTTGTCTTCAAGAACGTTCATAGGGCTACCGTGGCCTAAAAACAGGGCTGGCATACGTGAAGAAGTCATGGTGATATCCTTACGGAAGGTGTCAATTTAATGGTGCTACATTACGCGCAATCCGGCAAAGATGAACGCAGATAAGCGTGAAGATCATCATCAGGAAATTTGAATGTAAGGAATGTGTAAAGCCGGGTTTTCCCCCTCGCTTTGCCAGAAATGAATAATTTATATTAATGAGAATCATTATCATAAGGAGCAATGCATGTCAGTCCCTCTGATCCTGACCATACTGGCGGGCGCCGCGACCTTCATCGGCGCGATCCTCGGCGTGCTCGGCCAAAAGCCCTCTAACCGCGTGCTGGCCTTCTCACTGGGCTTTGCTGCCGGGATCATGTTGCTCATCTCCCTGATGGAAATGCTCCCTGCCGCGCTGGGCACGGAAGGCATGTCTCCGCTGCTGGGCTACGGCATGTTTGTCTTTGGCCTGCTGGGATACTTTGCCCTCGATCGGATGCTGCCGCACGCGCATCCGCAGGATTTAATGCAGAAAAACGTGACGCCCATGCCGCGCAATATCAAGCGTACCGCCGTGCTGTTAACGCTTGGCATCAGCCTGCATAACTTCCCGGAAGGGGTCGCCACCTACGTGACGGCCAGCAGCAATCTTGAGATGGGCTTTGGCATCGCTCTGGCGGTGGCCTTACACAATATTCCTGAAGGACTGGCCGTCGCTGGGCCCGTGTATGCCGCAACGGGATCGAAACGCACCGCTGTGTTCTGGGCGGGTATTTCCGGGATGGCCGAAATCCTTGGCGGCGTGCTGGCCTGGCTCATCCTCGGTAGCCTGGTCTCTCCGGTAGTGATGGCAGCGATTATGGCAGCGGTAGCCGGGATCATGGTTGCGCTTTCGGTGGATGAACTGATGCCGCTGGCGAAGGAGATCGATCCTAACAACAACCCCAGCTATGGCGTGCTGTGCGGAATGTCGGTGATGGGATTAAGTCTGGTTCTGCTGCAGACCGCAGGAATCGGGTAAAAAAACGCCGGGACATCCCGGCGTTTTTATTATCAGCTGGCTTTGCGCTCGTGCGCCTGGCGATACTCGACCAGATCTTCAATCGTGACCACCGGCATGTTGTGCAGACGGGCAAAGGTGATGCACTCCGGCGCGCGCGCCATGGTGCCGTCATCGTTGGTCAGTTCACACAGCACACCGGCAGGTTTGAAGCCCGCCAGCGTCACCAGGTCGATCGTCGCTTCGGTGTGACCACCGCGGGTCAACACGCCGCCCGCCTGCGCGCGCAGCGGGAAGACGTGGCCTGGACGATGCAGATCGGATGGCTTCGCATCATCAGCAATGGCGGCACGTACGGTAGTCAGACGGTCAGCCGCAGACACACCGGTGGTCACGCCATGCGCCGCTTCAATGGTCACGGTAAAACCGGTACCAAAGGCGCTGGTGTTGTTTTCGACCATCATCGGCAGCTCGAGCTGCTTACGACGATCTTCGGTAATACACAGGCATACGATGCCGCTGCCGTGACGGATGGTCAGCGCCATCTGTTCAACGGTCATGTTTTCGGCGGCGAAAATCATGTCGCCTTCGTTTTCACGGTTTTCATCGTCAAGCACCATCACACCGCGGCCTTCGCGCAGTGCATCCAGTGCATGTTCAACACGTTGAGTTGAAGTGCCAAAAGAGGAAAGTAGCGTCTGATTCATGGTAAAAAAACCTCATTAACATTATGGTTACCAGAATCAGGGCAGTCTTAGGAGCGCCGTATAAGCGGCAAAAAGATAACGTGAGCGGGCCCATGCCCGACTTGATCGTTACTCTCTCCCATCCGGACTCTAACCGTCGGCCCCGGAATTACACCGGATCTGCTGACCTTTGAGTTTTCACCCAAAGCGCTCGCGGGCTTTCAGCGTCACGCTGATTTACCGCCGGTGGGGAATTTCGCCCCGCCCTGAGAATAAGCGAGATAACTATAACGCTATTGATTATCCTGGGCAATGCATAAGCATCAAACAATTTTGTTTACCCCGGGCATGACGCGCTACAATGGACACTAACACCTTTCCATCAAGGGAAACGACAATGATTGACCCGAAAAAAATTGAGCAGATCGCGCGTCAGGTTCATGAATCTATGCCAAAAGGCATTCGTGAATTTGGTGATGACGTAGAAAAGAAAATCCGCCAGACGCTGCAGGCGCAGTTGGTTCGCCTTGATTTAGTCAGCCGCGAAGAGTTTGACGTGCAGACCCAGGTTCTGCTGCGCACCCGCGAGAAGCTGGCGCTGCTGGAACAGCGTCTGACCGAGCTGGAAAACCGCAATGCGCCGGAAGAAGTGAAGCCGGCACCGGCCATTCCGCCGGTGGATGACCAGGAGTAAGTGCGGCCTGATGCCCTCACCCCAGCCCTCTCCCACAGGGAGAGGGTGAAAAAAAACGGGCCAAACGGCCCGTTTTTTTACTTACTGTCTTTCTGAATCTTCTTGATGATGCTGGTGGTTGAGCACCCGTCCTCAAAGTTGAGCACCATCACCTCGCCGCCGTTGGCCCAGACTTCTTCGCTGCCCGCGATTTGCTCCGGCTTGTAATCCCCGCCTTTTACCAGCAGGTCCGGCAGAATACCGGCAATCAGGCGCTGCGGGGTATCTTCTTCAAACGACACCACCCAGTCCACCGCTTCCAGCGCGCCGAGCACAATCATACGCTGCTCGAGCGGGTTCACCGGACGCGTTTCACCCTTCAGGCGTTTCGTCGAGGCATCGCTGTTGACCGCCACAATCAGGCGATCGCCCAGCTTGCGCGCATTCGCCAGATAAGAAACGTGGCCAGCGTGCAGAATGTCGAACACGCCGTTGGTCATCACCACCTTTTCCCCACGCTTGCGCGCGGCGGCGACGGCCATCTTCAGCTCGTCTTCGGTCATGACGCCAAAACCGGTATCCGCGCGACCACGCACCGCGTTTTCCAGCTCGATTGGCGAAACGGTTGAGGTCCCGAGTTTACCCACGACCACGCCCGCCGCGGCGTTAGCGAAGTAGCACGCTTCTTCCAGAGAATTACCCGCTGCCAGCGTCGCCGCCAGAACGCCGATCACCGTGTCACCGGCACCGGTCACGTCGTACACTTCCTGCGCCTGTGTTGGCATATGCAGCGGCGCTTTGCCCGGCTGCAGCAGCGTCATCCCCTGCTCGGAGCGGGTCACCAGAAGCGCAGATAATTCGAAGTCAGCAATGATCTTCATGCCGCGCTCAACCAGCTCTTCCTCGGTTTTGCATTTGCCCGCCACCGCTTCAAATTCGGAGAGGTTTGGCGTCAGCAGGGTTGCGCCGCGATAGCGCTCAAAATCGGTCCCTTTCGGGTCGATCAGCACGGGTACGTTGGCTTTACGCGCCAGCTGAATCATCGTCTGCACGCTCGCCAGCGCGCCTTTGGCGTAATCGGACAGCACCAGCGCGCCGATATTGCCCAGCGCCTGGTTGATACGCTCGTGCAGCGGCTCGGGATCGACGCCTTCGAACCCTTCTTCAAAGTCGAGGCGGATCAGCTGCTGGTTGCGCGACAGCACGCGCAGTTTCGTAATCGTTGGGTGGGTCGGAACAGAAACGAAGTCGCACTTCACGTTCACGTCCGCCAGCGACTTGCTCAGCGCGCGCGCCGCATCGTCGATGCCGGTCAAGCCCACCAGACGCGACTGCGCGCCCAGAGAGGCAATGTTCATCGCCACGTTTGCCGCGCCGCCGGGACGCTCTTCAATGGTGTCGACCTTAACCACCGGTACCGGTGCTTCCGGAGAGATGCGGCTGGTCGGTCCATACCAGTAGCGATCCAGCATCACATCCCCAACAACCATAACTCCAGCACGTTCAAACTCTGGCAGTGTTACTTTCATTCCTGACTCCAGAAAGATTCACAATTTGCGCGCGATAATATCACACTTGATTTGTTACGCACGGTTCCACCAGCCACTTCTGCCAGCTGGCCGTTACCTGAGCGCGTTCTGCGACAAAACAGTCCAGCGCCACGTGCCCCGGCTGCTCCTGCAGCGCCAGGTGATGAAGCTCGTCGCGAAGCGTCGTGTAGGCGCGGGTTAAAGCCTGCGCCTCCTGCTCGTCCATGATGTCGTTTTGCGCCAGCAGTTCCAGAATGCGCACGTTATCCGACCAGCGGGTCAGCTTAGGCTTGTCGTGCGCGTGCAGCAGCACCAGATACTGGGTAATGAATTCAATATCGGTGATCCCGCCCTCGTCGGCTTTGATATCAAAGCGATCGCGATGTTTATTACCCAGATGCGCGCGCATTTTCTCGCGCATCTCGCGCACTTCGGTCTGCAGCGTACTGCCCTCGCGCACGGTGGTCATAACCTCCTTACGGATGGCATCGAACTGCGTTTTGAGCTGCGGATCGCCATATACCACGCGAGCGCGCACCAGCGCCTGATGCTCCCACGTCCAGGCTTCATTCTTCTGGTAATCGGCGAAGGATTCCGTTGAAGTGACCAGCATGCCCGCCGCGCCGGACGGACGCAGGCGCGCATCGACTTCATACAAAATGCCCGACGAGGTGCGGGTGCTGAACAGATGCATGATGCGCTGCGCCAGGCGCAGGTAGAACTGACGCCCGTCAATTTCACGCTCACCATCGGTCATCACGTCAACCGGGCAGTCGTGCAGGAAGATTAAATCCAGATCGGAGCTGTATCCCAGCTCCCAGCCGCCGAGCTTGCCGTAACCCACCACGGCAAACCCTCGCCCCTCACGATCAGCAAGGTGCTTCGGCTGGCCGTAGCGGGCCACCATCTGCACCCACGCCTGCTGCACTACCGCGTCGATGATCGCCTCCGCGAGCCAGGTTAAGTGATCGCTCACTTTCATCACCGGTAGCGTTCCGGCGATGTCCGCCGCCGCCACGCGCAGCATCTGAGCCTGCTTAAACTGGCGCAGCGCCTCCAGCTGCTGCTCTTCGTCTTCTTCCGGCACGCGCAGCAGATACTGACGCAGCTCGTCCCGGTAGGCATCCGTCGCCGTGGGTTGATACAGCGTATTCGGGTCGAGCAGTTCATCCAGCAGCAGCGGATAGCGCGCCAGCTTGTTGGCCACCATCGGCGAGGCGGCGCAGAGCGTAATCAGATGCTTCAGCGCCCCCGGGAACTCGCTCAGAAGCTCCAGATACGTGGTGCGCGTAATAATCCCGCTCAGCAGCGGCATCATGCGCGACAGCGGCACCGGCGCGTCCGCCCGCGAGCAGACCTCGCTCAGCAGATGCGGCATCAGGTGATCCAGCACCTGACGACCGCGCGGGCCGATGGCGCGTTTGTTCAGTTCGAGACGGAAATCCGCGATCAGCGCCACCACGCGATGGCGGGCGTCGTCACTCAGGTGCGCCAGCACGGGGGTCGTGTCATCTTCCTGAAGTGCGTCCTGCCACAGCTCGCGCCAGTGCTCGGAAAGCGCGTCGTCCTGCGATTCACTTTCGTCATCACCAATCAGCTCGTTAAAGATGCGGCGCACGCCCGCCATGTGAGCGTCCAGCCGTTCGGTCAGCGTAGACCAGTCATCCACGCGCATGCCCCAGGCCAGGCGCGCCCGATTAAGGTCATCCCCCGGCAGGGTCTGGGTCTGTTCGTCGTTGATGCTTTGCAGCAGGTTTTCCAGACGTCGCAGGAAAAGATAGGCCCCGCGCAGGGTTTGCGCGTCGCCGTCCGGCAGCAGATGAAGCTGCTCGATGGCGCTCAGCGTCGGCAATAGCGAACGGGACTGCAGGGACGGCTCACGCCCGCCGCGAATAAGCTGGAAGACCTGAACGATAAATTCGATTTCGCGAATGCCGCCCGCGCCGAGCTTGATGTTGTCCTTCAGCCCGCGACGGCGAACCTCACGGGCGATCATCCCTTTCATATTACGCAGAGACTGGATGACGCTGAAGTCGATATAGCGACGGAACACGAACGGGCGCAGCATGGCGCGCAGTTCGTTAGCGTAAGCGTCGCCGCTGTCGCCCATGATCCGCGCTTTAACCATCGCATAGCGCTCCCAGTCACGCCCCTGCTCCTGGTAGTAATCCTCCAGCGCGGCAAAGCTCAGCACCAGCGGTCCGCTGTCGCCAAACGGACGCAGGCGCATGTCCACGCGGTAAACAAAGCCGTCCTGCGTCGGCTGATCCAGCGTCTTAATCAGACGCTGACCGAGGCGGGTAAAGAACTGGGCGTTGTCCAGCTCGCGACGACCGCCGCGCGTGGAGCCGTTCTCGGGCCACGCGAAAATCAGGTCGATATCGGAGGAGAAGTTCAGTTCGCAGCCGCCCAGCTTGCCCATCCCCAGAATCAGCAGCGGCTGAGGAACCCCTTCCTCGCTGCACGGCGTGCCCCACTCTTTACAGCATGCGGCGTAGAGCCAGTCGCGCGCGGCGACAATCAGCGTCTGCGCCAGTTCGCTTAACTGCTGCAGCGTGCTCTCTTCGCCCACCAGCTCCAGCGCCTGAGCCCAGGCAATGCGCACCATCACCCGACGGCGGAACTGACGAAGGACGCGCATCAGCGTCGCTTCATCCGCTACGTCTTCGAGTGCGGCCTGCAGCCAGCCGGCATAGTGCCGCCACTCGTCCGCCTGCGGCGGTGCGTTTTCAAGCTCCGCCAGCCAGTCCGGGTAGACGGCGATGCTTTCCTGCACAAAATCACTGAAGGCGAGCACGCTCTTCGCCTGCTCGCTTAACGATGACGCCGGTAATGACTCAGGCAGACGTTCGCAAACGGTCTGCCACTGCTGCTGTAACGGTGAAGAAAGCGGCATTCTAGGGGTTCCTTGCCAGAGTTAACGTTTTCCGCTGTGCAGCCAGTACGGCTCCTGCGAAATGGCCTCGTTACGGAAATGCTCTATCTCGATATGCTGACGGGTTTCAATGGCATGCTTCAGCCCCTGCCAGTTTTCCAGCCACGCCTGCGCCTGTGGCCCGTCGTAGGCACCGGAAAGGAGCAGCATGCTGTCGATGTTGCGCGAAAGACGGGGAAGCTGATCGCCATACTTATCGCCGAGCGGATACGCAAAGGTGCTCTTCAGTTCAGCGGCATGACGGGAAAGATGAATGTCCGCGAAACGCTTAAAGTTTTCCGCGATTTTGGCCTCGGCTTTCGCATCCAGGAAGGCGCGCCAGCCGCGCGTGACCAGAAACTCGGTCAGCGCCAGTTTTGCCGAAGCGGCCTGCGGGCTGTAGATCGCCGTTTGCGCTGAGACGTCGGAGAGCATCAGCGTTTCGGTTTGCGTCAGCAGATCACGTAAGTGAGCGCTCGCTTTGCGAGGAACGATGCCGCCGAATAGCGTCAGGGTGTGGCGCACCAGGGCAATCGCCGCGAGCACGTGGGATTTCGCGTTTTTCACATTTCGCACCCACAGCTCTTCATGGTACTGCCACTGAGAAAGCGCCAGCTCCAGCGCGGCTTCCAGACCCTGTTCAACGCTGGCTTTCGGCGCAACGTGCAAAATGGTCGTCTCTTTCAGCACGCGCGGCGCATTTCCGGCGGCCAGATGGTAACCCCGCGCGGCTTTGCTCAGGCTCCCCTGGCGTAATCCGGAATGGTTCACCAGCCTGCGCGCCAGCTTCAGAACGTCATTTGCGTCCCCTTCCAGCAGCTCAAGCTCCAGTTCGCAAATCGGTTCCTGGAATTCCCCTGCCTTCACCTCACCCAGATCGAGGGCGATTTCGATGCGGCTTTTGCCTTCCGTCACCAGCCATTTTTCGCGCCAGAAATCGGTGCTGAACAGCGGCTGTACCTGTTCCGCCAGCGCGGAAGGCAGCTCCCCTTCCGGCCAGACTTCCGCCGGGAAACGTTCCAGCTCAAGTTCTGGCTTACTGATGTCGATATTGTATTCCGGGCGCTGATGTAAACCGCCGACCACGCGGCCGGCAATTTTCATCGTCATCTCGTAGCGCCCGCTCGCGCCACGGATGCGCAGCCCCATATCGTGGCGGCGCAGCCAGTTGTCTGGCGTTTCGTAATAGATATTAAGCAGTTGTACCGGTGCATGGTGTTCGCCGGAAAGCGTATGCAGATGCTGGCGGAGTGCGTCAACGCTGTCTTTTTCGACGATAAATTTTAATTCGATTTCCTGAGCCATAGCCTTGTACTTTTGCGGGCGTCACAGACGCGTCAATGAGGGCGAACTTCCTCGCCATTTATTTGTCAGTACATAGTATTTTGCGCCAAATTGCCATGCAATGAGCAATTTGTCGGGCGTAAATGTGTAGAGTCGTGACACAGATGATTCTGATTGCTGACGAATGCTTTGCGTAGAGACACTGTTGCCACTACTATCGTTCCACTATTTATGAAAATAACGACTAATGATGCTTAAATTACGCCTGATTGGACTTACTTTACTCGCTTTTAGCGCCGCAACCGCAGTGCACGCTGAAGAAAAGCGTTACGTTTCTGACGAACTGAACACCTGGGTACGCAGTGGCCCCGGAGATAATTATCGCCTCGTGGGTACGGTAAATGCCGGCGAGGAAGTCACCCTGTTACAGACCAACGCGGACACCAATTACGGTCAGGTTCGCGACAGTACCGGCCGTACGTCCTGGATCCCGCTGAAAGAGCTGAGCACCGTGCCAAGCCTGCGCACGCGCGTTCCCGATCTGGAAAACCAGGTGAAGACCCTGACCGACAAGCTGAACAACATCGACGGCACCTGGAACCAGCGCACCGCTGAAATGCAGCAGAAAGTAGCGCAAAGCGACGGTGTGATTAACGGTCTGAAAGAAGAGAACCAGAAACTGAAAAACGAGCTGATTGTCGCGCAGAAGAAAGTGAATGCCGCCAATCTGCAGCTCGACGATAAACAGCGCACCATCATCATGCAGTGGTTTATGTATGGCGGCGGCGTACTGGGCGTCGGTCTGGTGCTGGGCCTGGTTCTGCCGCACCTGATCCCGAGCCGTAAGCGTAAAGACCGCTGGATGAACTAATTCGTCTTCTCTGCCAGACTTACGTATCATTCTGGAAAAGAGAAAACGGGAGAGTTGGGCGTGAAAAGTTATCTGGTCGGTGGTGCGGTACGTGATGCGTTGTTAGGTCTGCCGGTCAAAGATAAAGACTGGGTGGTGGTTGGCGCCACCCCGGAAGAGATGCTCGACGCGGGCTACCAGCAGGTAGGCCGCGATTTTCCCGTCTTCCTCCACCCGAAAAGTCGTGAAGAGTATGCCCTGGCGCGTACCGAGCGGAAATCAGGTTCGGGCTATACGGGCTTCACCTGCTATGCCGCGCCGGACGTGACGCTGGAGGAAGATCTTCTGCGCCGCGATCTCACCATCAACGCGCTGGCGCAGGACGAGAACGGCCAGATCGTTGACGCTTATGGCGGCCAGGACGATCTGCGCAACCGTCTTTTACGTCACGTCTCCCCGGCGTTTTCTGAAGATCCGCTCCGCGTCCTGCGCGTGGCGCGCTTTGCCGCACGCTACGCCCATCTCAGCTTCCGTATTGCCGATGAAACCATGGCGCTGATGACCGCCATGACCGAGGCGGGCGAGCTTGAACACCTGACGCCAGAGCGCGTCTGGAAAGAAACGGAAAATGCTCTCACAACGCGCAACCCGCAGGTCTTTTTCCAGGTCCTTCGCGACTGCGGCGCGCTGAAGGTGCTCTTCCCGGAAATAGACGCGCTGTTTGGCGTGCCTGCTCCGGCGAAATGGCACCCGGAAATTGATACCGGCGTACACACGCTGATGACCCTGAGCATGGCGGCCATGCTCAGCCCTGACGTGGACGTGCGCTTTTCCACCCTGTGCCACGATCTCGGCAAAGGCCTAACGCCAAAAGAATTCTGGCCTCGCCACCACGGGCACGGCCCGGCAGGGGTGAAGCTGGTCGAGGGGCTGTGCCAGCGTCTGCGCGTGCCGAACGAAATCCGCGATCTGGCGAAACTGGTGGCGGAATTCCACGATTTGATCCACACCTTCCCCATCCTCAAACCGGCCACCATCGTTAAGCTTTTCGATAACATCGACGCCTGGCGTAAACCGCAGCGCGTGGAGCAAATCGCGCTGACCAGCGAAGCTGACGTGCGCGGGCGTACCGGGTTTGAGGCGTGCGATTATCCGCAGGGGCGTTTACTGCGTAAAGCCTGGGAGGTAGCAAAAGCGGTGCCGACGAAGGACGTTGTCGAGGCGGGATTCAAAGGTCCGGAAATTCGCGAAGAACTCACGAAACGGCGAATTCAGGCGGTGTCTGACTGGAAGGAAAAACACTGCCCTCAGCCAAAAGACTGAGGGCTATCGGTCAGAAGAAGACTACGTACACCGCAGCGGCAACGATAAAGCGATAGATCGCGAACGGAATGAACGAGATACGCTTAATCAACTGCAGGAAGGTTTTGATGGCAATCAGCGCCACGATAAACGCGGTGATGAAGCCAACGGCGAACATTGGAATATCGCCAGTCGTCAGGAAGTGATAGCTCTTATAGACGTCGAGTACAGTGGCGCCCATCATCATCGGCACCGCCAGCAGGAATGAGAACTCTGACGCGGCGTAACGGCTTACGCCCATCAGCATCCCGCCGGAGATGGTAGCGCCTGAACGCGAGAAGCCCGGCCACAGCGCCAGACACTGGAAGCAGCCAATGATAAACGCCTGACGATACGTCATATCGTCCAGCCCTTCCGCGCGCGGCGTTTTCGGCTTCAGCACTTCCGCGGCGATCAGCAGGAAGCCGCCCACCACCAGCGCATACATCACGTTAATCGGGTTAAACAGCGATTTGATGGCGTCGTGGAAAACCAGCCCCAGCACCACCGCCGGGATCATCCCGAGCAAAATATGGATCAGCGACAGGCGACCTTTACTCATCCCTTCGTGCTGCGGCGGACGGCCAAAATGGATACCGATCAGGCCAAACAGACGGCGCCAGAACATCACCACCACCGCCAGAATCGAACCCAGCTGGATAACCACTTCAAACGTTTTGGCGGTATCGCCTTCAAAGCCCAGCAGATGGCCAACGATAATCATATGGCCGGTACTGGAAACCGGTAAAAACTCCGTCAATCCTTCGACCACACCCAGTATTGCCGCCACCAGCAGCGAGTGCATATCGCTCATCTATAAACCCCTAAAAAGATATAAAAAAACGGTCGCCCCAACGGCTACCGTGAAAGATACAGCTTTAAGACCGGTATAACCTAAAATGGTTTAGCAATTATGACGTTAATTCTTGCCTTTCAGATTTGTGCCACGCTCAATGATGACGCCAACGTTGGCGGCGCGCGCCACCGCGCCCGGCTTGCTCAGCTTGATGCGTACCCACGGTGAGTTGAATTTTTTCAGCAGCAATTCTGCGACTTCTTCCGCCACCCGTTCGACCAGCGCAAAACGTTGCCCTTCAACGTGGGCAATGACCGTTTCACTGATGTCGGCATAGCTGAGACAGTCGTTCACGTCATCGCTTTTTGCCGATTTGCGGTTATCCCATCCCATTTCGATATCGAACACCAGCTTCTGCTCGATGGTCTGTTCCCAGTCGTAAACACCAATTGTGGTGATTACCGAAAGTTGCTCTATAAATACAATATCCATCACGACCTGCCTGCTTTTTGGCTAAACCGGATACCACTTCCGGCGAATTATGCGTATTATCCACAGATGCTGAGAATACAGATACATTTTCAAAACGGAACAGCGTTATGAGTGCAATCGCGCCTGGAATGATCCTCCTCGCCTATCTTTGCGGCTCAATCTCCAGCGCCATTCTGGTCTGCCGCATCGCCGGGTTACCCGACCCGCGTGAAAATGGTTCCGGGAATCCGGGGGCGACCAACGTACTACGAATTGGTGGCAAGGGAGCAGCCGTAGCGGTTTTGATTTTTGATGTTCTGAAAGGGATGCTGCCCGTCTGGGGCGCGTATGCGCTGGGCGTCACGCCGTTCTGGCTGGGGCTTATCGCTATTGCGGCCTGTGTCGGCCACATCTGGCCCGTATTCTTCGGTTTTAAAGGTGGCAAAGGTGTGGCGACCGCCTTTGGTGCCATTGCGCCTATCGGCTGGGACCTAACCGGCGTGATGGCCGGGACCTGGCTATTGACCATTCTGCTGAGCGGCTATTCCTCGCTGGGCGCCATCGTCAGCGCGCTGATCGCCCCGTTCTACGTCTGGTGGTTTAAACCTCAGTTCACCTTCCCGGTGTCGATGCTCTCCTGCCTTATCCTGCTGCGTCATCACGATAATATTCAGCGCCTGTGGCGTCGTCAGGAGACCAAAATCTGGACGAAGCTCAAGAGGAAGAAAAAAGACGCGCCGTAAGGGTTAGTTATGCCTTATAGCCAAATGTGATTTTGGTCACCTTCTGCCTGTGGTAACTGTTAATGACACAACACAACCACATTAGAAGAAAATGGCTGAAATCACAGAAACAACTCCCCTTTCAACGGCAGAAAAACACCCCGATGGCGACATCCAGTGGGTGCGCAGCGCTTCGGATGTATCACGCCTCGTTAATGACGGCTCACAGGGCCGGGCCAATGCCCGCATCGTGGTCGGTATCGCGCTGGGCGGGATTTTCCTCGATGCTTACGATCTGGGCGCGCTGGCCTTCGGCATAAAAGATATCACCCGCGAATTTAACCTGACGCCCGCCGGGACCGGTATGGTGGCCTCGGCAATTACCTTTGGCGCGATTGTCGGGGCGCTGCTCGGGGGGTACCTCACGGATAAAATCGGGCGCTACCGCGTTTTTATGGCTGATATGGTGTTCTTCGTGGTGGCTGCCATCGCCTGTGCGCTGGCCCCGAACGAATATGTGCTGGCGGGAGCCCGCTTTGTGATGGGGCTTGGGGTCGGGATCGACCTTCCCGTGGCGATGGCGTTTTTAAGCGAGTTCGCCAGGCTGAAAGGTCCGGGAAACAAAGCCTCCAGCGTCGCGATGTGGTGCCCTACCTGGTATGCAGCCATCAGCGTCTCCTACCTGCTGGTGCTGTTCTTCTACGCCGCGCTGCCGGAAAGCCACAGCGACTGGCTGTGGCGTTTAATTCTCGGCTTTGGCGCGGTGCCCGCGCTGGTGATTATCGCCATCCGCAGCCGCTATATGAGCGAATCGCCGGTATGGGCGGCGAATCAGGGCAATCTGAAGGAGGCGGCGTCGATTTTGCGGCAGTCGTACAATATTAACGCCCACGTCCCGCAGGATGCGCTCGGCCAGCCTGCACCCGTCGTGAATAAAGCGAAATGGTCAAACTATCTGAATCTATTTCGCGGCGTCTACTTACGCCGCACGACGCTCGCCACGCTGCTGTCCGTCGTCTCCTCGTTCGCCTACAACGCCGTGGCGTTTGGTCTGCCGGTGATCATCTCCAGCTTCTTTGTCCAGTCGATGCTCACCACCATTCTCATTTCTCTGGTGCTTAACCTGCTGTTTGCCTTCGTCGGCGGACTGCTGGCGGTACGCTACGTGCCGCGCTTCGGCGCATGGCGAATGTCGCTTGCGGGTTATGCCTGCCAGCTTGTCGCGCTGCTGGGCCTCGCGCTGATTGGCCGACCGGAAGGTGCCTCTGAAGGCGTGCTTGCCGTGGCGATGCTGGCGCTATTCCTTTTCGGTCAGGGCTTTGGCCCGGGCGCGCATACCATGACGTTCGCCTCGCTGAGCTACCCGACCTCGCTGCGCGGCGTGGGCGTGGGTCTCAACCAGACGCTGATGCGCAGTAGTTCTACGCTGTCGCTGTTCCTGTTCCCGCTGCTGGTGGCGTCGCTCAACACCGCCGTGTTCTGGGTGATTGCGCTGGCGCCGTTTATCGGCCTGGCATCGCTGCTGGCGATCCGCTGGGAGCCGTCCGGGTATGATGTGGATGCGGAGGACTATCGGTAACGACACATCGCTTCGGTGGGTTCCCCACCCACCGAAGGGTTCTTACAAATCGTCCAGCAGCGTTCGGGAGAGTTTTTTTAGCATATCAAGCTCATCATCGTTCATCCGCATGCTGCAGCGAATCTGGTCCGGCAATGCCATCACCCGTTTTTTCAGTTCTTTCGCCTTATCGGTCAGCACGACATTTTTCATCCTTTCATCCCCCACAACCGCGATACGGTTGAGGAATCCTTTTGCCTCAAGCTTTTGTACAAGCGGCGTCAATGTGCCCGAATCAAAAAACGTCATATCGCTGAGATCGCGAAGTGGAATGTTGTCTTTCTCATAAAGCGCCATCAAAACAACGAATTGCGGGTAGGTCAAATCCATCTCTTGCAGTAAGGGACGATACTGGCGAACAAACGCATTGGTGACCGAGTACAGCGAGAAGCAAAGTAAATCATCTAGCGTTTTGTTTTCTTTCATTTTTCTATCAACTCCGAATCTGTTGCCTAAAAAAATTATAAATAATGTTTGACTAAAAGTATCTTGCACGCAAGTATTAAACCAGCAACTAAGTAGCACACTATTTAGTTATCTCATCCGTTCAAATGCGCTTAAAGAGGTACCACCATGAAAACACTAACCGCCATCCTGGTTTCTTCCGTCTTCGCGTCAGCTGCTGCATCCGCTCAAACCACCAATACCCCAGCTCCGACCGCAGGCGTACAGGCGTTTCTTAATATTCTGAATTCCGGCAAGGGTAAGCCAATGGAACAGATGACCCCGCAGGAGGCCCGCCAGGTACTGATCGGCGCGCAGCAAGGCGCAAAACTGCCGCCCGCTCAGGTTTCAGAAAAAACGATCCAGGTAAATGGTCAGGCGATCAAACTGAAAATAGTGAAACCTGAAAACGCGACCGGCACGCTCCCGGCATTTATGTTCTTCCACGGCGGCGGTTGGGTGCTGGGCGATTACCCAACCCATGAACGCTTAATCCGCGATCTGGTTCGCGCATCAGGCGCCGCAGCGGTTTACGTTGATTACACGCCGTCACCTGAGGCTCATTTCCCGGTGGCCATCAATCAGGCCTATGAAGCGACAAAATGGGTAGCCGAACACGGTCAGGAAATTGGCGTGGACGGTAGCCGTCTGGGTCTGGTCGGTAACAGCGTGGGCGGCAATATGGTGGCTTCCGTTGCGCTGCAGGCAAAACAGTTCAATGGGCCCAAAATTCGCTACAACGTCATGCTCTGGCCTGTGACCGATGCGAATTTTGATACTGCCTCGTATAACCAGTTCGAGAACGGCTATTTCCTGTCGAAAAACATGATGAAATGGTTCTGGGATAACTACACCACCAGCGCTGCCGACCGCAACAATATCCTGGCCTCTCCGCTTCGCGCCAGCGCCGCGCAGTTGAAAGGTTTCCCGGAGACGCTGATTCAGACAGCTGAGCTGGACGTTCTGCGGGATGAAGGTGAAGCATTCGGGCGTAAGCTGGATGCGGCTGGCGTCCCGGTGACCGTCACGCGCTATAACGGCATGATCCACGATTACGGCCTGCTTAACCCGCTGAGCCAGGAGCCAACGGTTAAAGTTGCCCTGGAGCAGGCAGGCGCAGCGCTGCATGAGCACCTGAAATAACGGCATCGCGATGTTTGTCAGACAGCACGTCCCCCGGGGCGTGCTTTTTTGTTTCGTCTTAACCGCCATCCATAAGCGACTCATATGACAGCCTTCATTTCTGCCAGGGCATACTGAAACGACCCCGATGATGAGCAGATGGATGCAGCATGTTAGCAGCTCAGGTCACTGATAATTCGTACAAAGGCTGGCAGGCGTCGCTTGCCCTGCAGTTTTGTCACACCCCTGAGAAAACCCTACTGCACTCCGCTCATCACGTCGGGCCGCTTACCGTTCAGCGTCCATTTTATCCCGAAGGGGAAACCTGCCACCTTTATCTGCTGCATCCGCCCGGCGGAATTGTGGGCGGCGATACGCTGGACATTTCCGTTCGGCTGGACGCCAAAAGCCATGTGCTTATCACGATGCCCGGCGCCAGCAAGTTCTATCGCAGCAGCGGCCCGCAGGCTCGTCTGAGTCAGCATTTTTATCTCGAGGAAGATTCCACGCTGGAGTGGCTGCCGCAGGACACCATTATCTTCCCCGGGGCAAATGCCGCGCTGCGCTCCGTCTTCCACCTGAAGACCTCCAGCACGCTGCTGGCGTGGGAGCTTTATTGTCTGGGGCGCCCGGTGATCAATGAGACCTTCAGCCACGGCACGCTGGAGAGCCGCCTTGAAGTCTGGGTTGAGGATGAACCGCGCCTGATTGAGCGTCAGCACCTTGCCGACGGCAATCTCACGCCCGTCGCCGGATATCCATGGCTCGGCACGCTGCTGTTCTATCCGGCCAATGAAGAACATCTCGACACGGTACGCGAACGGCTCGCGCCGCTGGAACACTTTGCGGGGGCAACGCTCACCGACGATCTGCTTTCGGTGCGTTTTCTCTCCGATGACAACCTGATTTGCCAGCGGGTGATGCGTGACGTCTGGCAGTCGCTTCGCCCGCTTCTCACCACCAAAACCGCCTGTTCGCCGCGTATCTGGCAGACATAAGAGAAACGTTATGGAACTGACCCCCAGAGAAAAAGACAAGCTGTTGCTGTTCACCGCCGCGCTGGTTGCCGAACGCCGCCTTGCGCGCGGGGTAAAGCTTAATTACCCGGAATCGGTCGCGCTGATCAGCGCCTTCATCATGGAGGGCGCGCGCGATGGCGAAACCGTCGCCTCGCTGATGGAGGCGGGCCGCCACGTCCTGACGCGCGATCAGGTAATGGAAGGTGTGCCGGAAATGATCCCGGATATTCAGGTCGAAGCCACCTTCCCGGACGGATCGAAGCTCGTCACCGTCCATAACCCGATCGTCTAAGGAGCGCGCGATGATCCCAGGTGAATACCAGATCCAGCCCGGAACGATTGCGTTCAACGTCGGGCGTGAAATCCAAAGCGTGGTTGTCGAAAATCACGGCGACAGGCCGATCCAGGTCGGATCGCATTACCACTTTTACGAGGTCAACCCGGCCCTGAAGTTCGAGCGGGAAGCCACCAAAGGCTACCGGCTGAATATCCCGGCGGGCACCGCCGTGCGCTTCGAGCCCGGCCAGAAGCGTGAGGTGACGCTGGTTCAGGTCACGGGCGCGCAGCGCATTTTCGGTTTTCGCGGCGAGGTGATGGGCGAGGTGAAACATGGCTGAGATTTCACGCCGGGCATATGCCGATATGTTCGGCCCCACCACCGGCGATAAAGTGCGGCTGGCCGACAGCGAGCTATGGATCGAAGTGGAAGACGATCTCACGATCTACGGCGAAGAGGTCAAATTCGGCGGCGGAAAGGTGATCCGCGACGGCATGGGTCAGGGGCAGATGACCGCAGACGACTGCGTGGATCTGGTTCTCACCAACGCGCTGATCGTCGATCACTGGGGGATCGTAAAAGCCGATATCGGCGTAAAGAACGGGCGGATCTTCGCCGTCGGCAAAGCCGGTAATCCGGACATTCAGCCCGGCGTGACGATCCCGATTGGCGCGGCAACGGAAGTGATTGCCGCCGAGGGGAAGATCGTCACCGCGGGCGGGATCGACACCCACATCCACTGGATCTGCCCGCAGCAGGCGGAAGAGGCGCTGGTCTCCGGCGTCACGACCATGATCGGCGGCGGCACCGGCCCCGCAGCGGGAACCAACGCCACCACCTGCACGCCGGGGCCGTGGTATATCGCCCGCATGCTGCAGGCAGCCGATACGCTGCCGGTGAATATCGGCCTGCTCGGCAAGGGTAACGGCTCCAACCCGGATGCCCTGCGCGAGCAGATTGCCGCCGGTGCTATCGGGCTGAAGATCCACGAAGACTGGGGCGCGACGCCTGCGGCGATCAACTGCTCGCTGGAGGTGGCCGAAGAGATGGATATTCAGGTGGCGTTGCACAGCGACACGCTGAACGAGTCCGGGTTTGTCGAAGACACGCTGGCGGCCATCGCAGGGCGCACCATCCACACTTTCCATACCGAAGGCGCAGGCGGCGGCCACGCACCGGATATCATCACCGCCTGCGCGCACCCGAATATTCTGCCCTCCTCCACCAACCCGACCCTGCCCTACACGGTGAATACCATCGACGAGCATCTCGACATGCTGATGGTTTGCCATCACCTCGATCCGGATATCGCCGAGGACGTAGCGTTTGCCGAATCCCGCATTCGCCGGGAGACCATCGCAGCCGAAGATGTCCTGCACGATATAGGCGCGTTCTCGCTAACCTCGTCAGACTCGCAGGCCATGGGCCGCGTCGGGGAAGTGATTATCCGTACCTGGCAGGTTGCGCACCGCATGAAGGTCCAGCGCGGCGCGCTGCCGGAAGAGACCGGCGATAACGACAACTTCCGCGTGAAGCGCTACGTCGCCAAATACACCATAAACCCGGCGCTGACCCACGGTATCGCCCATGAGGTCGGTTCGATTGAGGCGGGCAAGCTGGCGGATCTGGTGGTCTGGTCCCCGGCGTTCTTCGGCGTCAAACCCGCCGCCATCGTCAAGGGCGGGATGATCGCCTGCGCGCCGATGGGCGATATCAACGCCTCGATCCCCACGCCGCAGCCGGTGCATTACCGCCCGATGTTTGGCGCGCTGGGTGCCGCGCGCCACGCCACCCGGCTGACGTTTATCTCGCAGGCCGCCAGTGCCAACGGCATCCCGCAGCAGCTCAGCCTGCAGAGCGCCACGGCGGTGGTAAAAGGCTGCCGGACGGTGAAAAAGGCCGACATGATCCATAACGGCCTGCAGCCCAATATCACCGTCGACTCGCAAACCTACGAGGTGCGCGTCGACGGCGAACTGATTACCAGCGAACCGGCTGACGTTCTGCCGATGGCGCAACGCTATTTCCTGTTTTGAGGAGTGATGATGATTTATTTGACCCAACGTCTGGACCACGCGCACCCGACTACCGCCAGCGTCACGCTGCCGATTGACGTGCGGGTGAAAAGCCGCGCCCGCGTGGCGCTTAACGACGGTCGCGAAGCCGGGTTGATGCTGCCGCGCGGCCTGCTGCTGCGCGGGGGCGACCTGCTGACCACCGACGACGGCAGCGAGGTTGTCGAGGTGATCGCCGCGCCGGAGTCGGTCTCCGTGGTGCGCTGTGCCGATCCGTTCCTGCTCGCCCGCGCCTGCTACCACCTGGGCAACCGCCACGTGCCGCTGCAGGTCATGCCCGGCGAGCTGCGCTATCACCACGACCACGTTCTCGACGACATGCTGCGCCAGTTCGGGCTGGAAGTGGCCTACGCCAGCCTGCCGTTTGAACCGGAAGCGGGCGCTTATACCAGCGATGCCCACAGCCACTCTCACGCTCATTCACATTAAGGATTAATCATGCGTAAGTATTTACCTCTGCTGCTTCTGGCCTTTTCCGTTCCCGCGCTCGCGCATCCCGGCCACGGCGCCGACAGCTTCCAGGCCGGTTTTCTCCATCCGCTGACCGGACTCGATCACCTGCTGATGCTGGCGGGTGCAGGCGTGCTCTCGGCACTGAGCGGCCGCAAGCTCCTGCTGCCGTTTGCCACCCTCGGCATGATGCTCGTTGGCGCTATTGCGGGCAGCCTGCTCGGCGGCTTCAGCGGCATGGAGATGCTGATTATCGCCTCGCTGGCGGTCTGCGGCGTGATGATGTTTAAAACTGAAAATCGCTTGCTGCTGGCAGTGCCTGCCCTGGCGATGTTCCACGGCTGGGCGCACGGCGTGGAGATGTCCGGCCACAGCTTCTGGCTCTTCACCAGCGGCTTTATGCTCGCCAGCGCCACGGTGCTGTGCGCCAGCTTTGCCGCAGGGCTGCTGCTGCGCCGTCACGACGGCCTGCGTAAAACCTTCGGCGGCGGGCTGATCGTCTCCGCCCTGCTGGCACTGATGAGCTGATGGATCATTCCCGCCAGTTGCTGCGCCTGATGCAGCTCTCCAGCAGCAGCCTGCCGGTCGGGTCGTTTACCTGGTCACAGGGGCTGGAGTGGGCCGTTGAGGCGGGCTGGGTCACGGACGCCAACGCCTTTAAACGCTGGCAAATCCAGCAGATGGAGCAGAGCTTTTTCTGCGTCGACCTGCCGCTGTTTATCCGTCTTTATCAGGCCTGTGAGCAACGCTCGCTTACAAATGCAAAACGCTGGACGGCATACCTGCTCGCCTGTCGGGAAACGCGCGAGCTACGAGAAGAAGAGCGCAACCGCGGGGCGGCCTTTACGCGGCTGATTAAGAGCTGGGAACCTGACTGTCTGCCCGAATGGCTGCCGCTGTTTATGCAAAGCCAGCTCTGCGGCATGGCGTGGCTCGGCGTTCGCTGGGGCATTAGCGCGCGCGAACTGGCGCTGAGTCTGGGCTACAGCTGGATGGAGAGCGCGGTCATGGCGGGCGTCAAGCTGGTGCCGTTTGGGCAACAGGCCGCGCAGCAGCTGATTATCGAACTGAGCGACCACTACGCCGCCGGGTTTGAACAGGCATTTTTACGTAGCGACGACTCGCTGGGGGCAGCAACGCCGCTGTCCGCCATCGCCTCGGCGCGCCACGAAACCCAATATTCACGACTATTCCGTTCCTGAGGAGTCAACATGGCTGATTACAAACATCCCCTGCGCGTGGGCGTGGGCGGCCCGGTAGGGTCGGGCAAAACCGCGCTGCTGGAAGCGCTCTGCAAGGCGATGCGCGATACCTATCATCTTGCGGTGGTCACCAACGATATCTACACCAAAGAGGATCAGCGCATCCTGACCGAAGCGGGCGCGCTGGAGCCAGAGCGCATCGTGGGCGTGGAGACGGGCGGCTGCCCGCATACCGCTATCCGGGAAGATGCTTCGATGAACCTGGCGGCGGTGGAAGCGTTGAGCGAGAAGTTCGGCAATCTGGACCTGATCTTCGTTGAAAGCGGCGGTGACAACCTCAGCGCGACGTTCAGCCCTGAGCTGGCGGATCTGACCATTTACGTGATCGACGTGGCCGAAGGGGAAAAAATCCCGCGCAAGGGCGGGCCGGGGATCACCAAATCCGATTTTCTGGTCATCAACAAAACCGATCTCGCGCCGTACGTGGGTGCCTCGCTGGAGGTGATGGAGCGCGATACCAACCGCATGCGCGGCGAGCGTCCATGGACCTTTACCAACCTGAAGGCGGGTGACGGTCTTGCGACGATTATTGCATTTCTGGAAGAGAAAGGGATGTTGCGGGTGTAGTCAAACGATCCCCTCTCCCTGTGGGAGAGGGTTAGGGTGAGGGATTACGCCTCCGGCAGTTCCGCCAGCGGCCAGCGCGGACGCACGGACACGCTCAGGTCGGACGTTGCCCCCGCATTAAGGCGCACCATCCCGGCGTAGGCGATCATCGCCCCGTTATCAGTACAGAATTCCGGACGGGCATAGAACACTTCCCCGCGACGCTTTTGCATCATCTCGGCGAGCTTCGCGCGAAGCGTGCGGTTAGCGCTCACGCCACCCGCCATCACCAGACGCTTAAAGCCGGTCTGATCCAGCGCGCGCTTGCACTTGATCATCAGCGTGTCCACTACCGCATCTTCGAACGCGCGGGCGATATCGGCGCGGGTTTGCTCGCTGTCGTCGTTATTGCGGATCGTGTTGGCCGCAAAGGTTTTCAGCCCGGAGAAGCTGAAGTCCAGCCCCGGACGGTCGGTCATCGGACGCGGGAAAACAAAGCGCCCTTCCGTTCCCTGCGACGCCATTTTGGACAGCATCGGGCCGCCCGGGTAATCCAGACCCAGCAGCTTGGCGGTTTTATCGAACGCTTCACCGGCGGCGTCGTCGATCGACTCGCCCAGCAGCTCGTACTTGCCAATGCCCGTTACGCTAATCAGCTGCGTATGGCCGCCGGAAACCAGCAGCGCAACAAACGGGAATTCAGGCGGATTCTCTTCCAGCATCGGCGCCAGAAGATGCCCTTCCATATGGTGAACCGGGATGGCCGGCACGTCCCACGCGAAGGCCAGCGAACGACCAACGGTTGCGCCAACCAGAAGCGCACCGACCAGGCCCGGGCCTGCGGTATAGGCCACGGCATCAATATCGGTTGAGCTCAACCCGGCCTCTTTCAGCGCCGCCTGAATCAGGGGAACCGTTTTACGCACGTGGTCACGAGAGGCCAGTTCAGGGACGACGCCGCCGTAGTCAGCGTGCAATTTCACCTGACTATACAGCTGGTTGGCCAGAAGTCCTTTTTCGTCGTCGTAAATGGCGATGCCGGTTTCATCGCAGGATGTTTCAATACCCAGTACACGCATGACTTGTTTTACCTCGTTTCAATACCGCGCAGTGTAGAGCCTGGGCGGGTTGATGTAAAACTTTGTTCGCCCCAGGAAGAAGGCTCGTGTATACTCCTCACCCTTATTAAAGTCCCTTTCAAAATCGCATCGGTGCTTTACAAAGCAGCAGCATTTGCAGTAAAATTCCGCACCATTTTGAAATAAGCTGGCGTTGATGCCAGCGGCAAACCGAATTTATTAAAGGTGAGAGTTACATGCCGGTAATTAAAGTACGTGAAAACGAGCCGTTCGACGTAGCACTGCGTCGCTTCAAACGTTCATGCGAGAAAGCAGGTGTTCTGGCTGAAGTTCGTCGTCGTGAGTTTTATGAAAAACCAACGACCGAACGTAAGCGCGCTAAAGCTTCCGCTGTGAAACGTCACGCGAAGAAACTGGCTCGCGAAAACGCACGCCGTACTCGTCTGTACTAATTGGTTGAGGGCCTCAGCCCTCAATTGACAGACAGAGTAATAGTCGTAAGGCCGTGCTTCCGGAAGGAATGCGCGGCTTGTTTTCGTTTATAAGTCGCTTAAATTTTTGGGGCATATGGCCGGAAGAATCCCACGCGTTTTCATCAATGACCTGCTTGCCAGAACCGACATCGTCGATCTCATCGACGCGCGGGTAAAGCTGAAAAAACAGGGCAAGAACTACCATGCGTGCTGTCCGTTCCATAACGAAAAAACCCCCTCCTTCACCGTAAACGGTGAAAAGCAGTTTTACCATTGCTTCGGCTGTGGTGCTCACGGTAATGCCGTTGATTTTTTAATGAACTACGACAAGCTCGAGTTCGTTGAAACCGTCGAAGAGCTGGCGGCGATGCATAACCTTGAAGTGCCGTATGAAGCAGGCAGTGGGCCAAGTCAGATCGAGCGCCATCAACGACAAACGCTGTATCAACTGATGGATGGCCTGAATTCGTTTTACCAACAGTCTCTTAAGCACTCTGCGGCTGAGCCTGCGCGCCAGTATCTGAACAAGCGCGGACTGAGCGACGATGTCATTGCGCGTTTCGCTATTGGTTACGCCCCGCCCGGCTGGGACAACGTGTTAAAGCGTTTTGGCGGCAATAGCGAAGATCGTAAATCTCTCATCGATGCAGGCATGCTGGTCACCAACGACCAGGGACGAAGCTACGACCGCTTCCGCGAACGGGTGATGTTTCCGATCCGCGACAAGCGAGGCCGGGTAATTGGTTTTGGTGGTCGCGTGCTGGGTGATGCCCTGCCGAAATACCTTAACTCCCCGGAAACCGATATTTTCCATAAGGGCCGCCAGCTTTACGGTCTTTATGAGGCGCAGCAGGATAACGCGGAACCTCCGCGTCTTCTGGTCGTCGAAGGCTATATGGACGTCGTTGCGCTGGCGCAGTACGACATTAACTACGCGGTTGCGTCGTTAGGTACGTCCACCACCGCCGATCATATTCAACTGCTGTTCAGGGTGACCAATAACGTCATCTGCTGTTACGACGGTGACCGTGCAGGACGCGACGCCGCCTGGCGTGCGCTGGAAACCGCGCTACCCTATATGACCGACGGGCGTCAGCTACGCTTTATGTTCCTGCCCGACGGTGAAGACCCGGATACGCTGGTGCGTAAAGAGGGCAAAGCGGCGTTTGAAGCGCGGATGGAGCAGGCTCAGCCGCTCTCCACGTTTTTGTTTAACAGCCTGATGCCGCAGGTCGATTTGAGTACCCCTGACGGGCGCGCGCAGCTCAGCACGCTGGCGCTGCCGTTAATCAGTCAGGTGCCCGGCGAAACGCTGCGCATCTACCTGCGTCAGGAGTTAGGCAACAAGCTCGGCATTCTGGATGACAGCCAGCTTGAACGTTTAATGCCTAAACAGGCTGAAAACGGCACGGTTCGCCCCGCGCCTCAGCTAAAACGCACAACCATGCGTATACTGATAGGGTTACTGGTCCAAAACCCCGAGCTTGCGCCGCAGGTGCCGTCGCTGGCGGGTTTGAACCACGAAAAATTGCCCGGACTTGGCTTATTTTCAGAACTGGTCAACACGTGTTTGTCACAGCCAGGTCTGACCACCGGACAACTTTTAGAGCATTATCGCGGCACAAAAGAGGCCGCTACCCTTGAAAAATTGTCGATGTGGGACGATATAGCAGATAAGGACATTGCAGAAAAAACGTTCACCGACTCACTCAACCATATGTTTGATTCGATGCTTGAGCTGCGCCAGGAAGAGTTGATAGCTCGCGAGCGCACACACGGTTTGAGCAGCGAAGAACGCCGGGAGCTCTGGATGATTAACCAGGAACTGGCGAAGAAATAAGTCAAAAACAAAAGTATTTAACGGCTTAAGTGCCGAATATCGATCGGGAAGCCCCCGGCAGCCGCACTGAGAGGCAGCGGCAAAAATATAAGTACGCCCTCGCTTTAAAGGTTGGCAGCCCCATCGCCGACACCAATCAAACGAATTAAGTGTGGATACCGTCTTATGGAGCAAAACCCGCAGTCACAGCTGAAACTTCTTGTCCAACGTGGTAAGGAGCAAGGCTATCTGACCTATGCCGAGGTCAATGACCATCTGCCGGAAGATATCGTCGATTCAGATCAAATCGAAGACATCATCCAAATGATCAATGACATGGGCATTCAGGTGATGGAAGAAGCACCGGATGCCGATGATCTGTTGCTGGCTGAAACCTCCAACAACACTGACGAAGATGCGGAAGAAGCTGCTGCACAGGTACTGTCCAGCGTGGAATCTGAAATCGGGCGTACCACCGACCCGGTCCGCATGTACATGCGTGAAATGGGTACCGTTGAACTGTTGACCCGCGAAGGCGAAATTGACATCGCAAAACGCATCGAAGACGGGATCAACCAGGTTCAGTGCTCTGTCGCCGAGTACCCGGAAGCGATCACCTATCTGCTGGAGCAGTACGATCGCGTTGAAGCGGAAGAAGCGCGCCTGTCTGACCTGATCACCGGTTTTGTCGACCCGAACGCTGAAGAAGATATGGCGCCTACCGCCACTCACGTCGGCTCTGAACTGTCTCAGGAAGAGATGGATGATGACGAAGACGAAGATGAGGAAGAGAGCGACGACGACACCGCGGACGATGACAACAGCATCGACCCGGAGCTGGCGCGTGAGAAGTTTGCCGAGCTGCGTACCCAGTACGAAGTGACGCGTGACACCATCAAAGCGAAAGGCCGCAGCCACGCTGCCGCTCAGGAAGAGATCCTGAAGCTGTCTGAAGTATTCAAACAGTTCCGCCTGGTGCCAAAACAGTTCGACTACCTGGTAAACAGCATGCGCGTGATGATGGATCGCGTACGCACCCAGGAACGCATCATCATGAAACTGTGCGTTGAGCAGTGCAAAATGCCGAAGAAGAACTTCATCACCCTCTTCACCGGTAACGAAACCAGCGAAACCTGGTTCAACGCGGCTATCGCGATGAACAAGCCGTGGTCTGAAAAACTGCACGACGTGAAGGACGATGTGCATCGCGGCCTGCAGAAACTGCATCAGATTGAAGAAGAGACCGGCCTGACCATCGAGCAAGTAAAAGACATCAACCGTCGTATGTCCATCGGTGAAGCGAAAGCTCGCCGTGCGAAGAAAGAGATGGTTGAAGCGAACTTGCGTCTGGTTATCTCTATCGCCAAGAAATACACCAACCGTGGCCTGCAGTTCCTGGATCTGATTCAGGAAGGCAACATCGGTCTGATGAAAGCGGTTGATAAGTTTGAATACCGTCGTGGTTACAAGTTCTCCACCTATGCAACCTGGTGGATCCGTCAGGCGATCACCCGCTCTATCGCGGATCAGGCGCGCACCATTCGTATTCCGGTGCATATGATTGAGACCATCAACAAGCTCAACCGTATTTCCCGCCAGATGCTGCAGGAGATGGGCCGCGAGCCGACGCCGGAAGAGCTGGCCGAGCGCATGCTGATGCCGGAAGACAAGATCCGTAAAGTGCTGAAGATCGCCAAAGAGCCAATCTCCATGGAAACACCAATCGGTGATGATGAAGATTCGCATCTGGGTGATTTCATCGAGGATACCACCCTCGAGCTGCCGCTGGACTCTGCCACCACCGAGAGCCTGCGTGCTGCGACACACGACGTTCTGGCTGGCCTGACCGCTCGTGAAGCGAAGGTCCTGCGTATGCGTTTCGGTATCGATATGAACACCGACCACACGCTGGAAGAAGTGGGTAAACAGTTCGACGTTACCCGCGAACGTATCCGTCAGATCGAAGCGAAGGCGCTGCGTAAGCTGCGTCATCCAAGCCGCTCTGAAGTGCTGCGTAGCTTCCTGGACGACTAATCCGTCCTGACCGTGAAAAAGCTCCCTTCGGGGAGCTTTTTTTGTTTATTCCCTCTCCCTGTGGAAGAAAGTCAGGGGTGAGAGCATCAGGCAGCAGGGGATTAAAGCCCCCGCACCATCAGCGCCTCATCAAGCTCCCTGTAGGCCTCCACCAGCTTATCCAGCGTCGCCCTGTTGAGCCCGCTCGGATTCGGCAGCACCCAGACCTGCGTCACACCGATAGTAATGTTCTGCTTACCCCACTTAGCGCCACGCTGGCTGAAAGCCTGCTCGTAGGCCTGCTTGCCGAGGATCGCCAGCGCGGCCGGCTGATAGTCTTCTATTTTCTTCACCAGCTCACGCCCGCCGCTTCGCAGCTCATGGAGGTTGACCTCACTTGCCTGTACAGTCGGGCGTTCGACCAGCATGGTAATTCCGCAGCGCGTATCCAGCAGGTGCTGTTCCTCTTCGGGCTTGAGTAACCTGTCGGTAAACCCGGCCTGGTAAATCACCTTCCAGAAGCGATTCCCCGGATGGGCGAAGTGAAAACCGGTGTGCGCCGAGGACTTGCCCGGGTTAATTCCGCAGAACACCACCCGCAGGCCAGGGGCCAGAATATCGTTGATCATCTTTACTCCCGCTGATACATCGTTATGGAAGTATAAAGGATTGATTATGCGTTGTTTATAAAAACAGCAGGCAGGTGCGAATGGCTGGATTGCTGCGGGGAGTTACTTTATAATTCACCGCCACGGCCCCTTAGCTCAGTGGTTAGAGCAGGCGACTCATAATCGCTTGGTCGCTGGTTCAAGTCCAGCAGGGGCCACCAAATTTTAGTTTTAGAATCATATGATTAAGCCACTCGACTGAGTGGCTTTTTTATTGGTTTTTTTGAGCAGCTAACCGTGGTTCAGCGAAGCCGTTCGGACACGCTCAGAGGCGCCCGGGGTTGCGATCAGGCGCTCCACGGACTCCATCGTCACGAACGTACAGCTGCAGTCCACATTGGTGCACTGGTGATAGCGCTCTTTGGTATTTTCACTTAGATAGCGACTGGTACGCGCATGCGCAGAGTGCTTGCACTTAGGACAATGAAACATGTACCCCTCCACTTAATTCACATTTTGTGAATTAATAATACCTAAAATAAAACCAATAGCAACTACATTACTCACTATCAACAGTAAATTTTTCGTCGCTGACGTTCAGCTCAAGCTTAAGCTGCGTGGTAAATCCGCTATCGTTGAGGGTATGCACCACCTCGCTGATGATCCACGCCTGCTCGTCAATGACGCGTTTAAAACCGTTTACCAGCACCGGCGTTTCGGGGAACAGATCGGCGCGTCCCAGGGCAAGCTGGATGGAAAACTCTACGGTTCCCCGCTGAAGCGCGCGCCACTTAGCCTCTGCGGCCCTGAGCGCCTGCTCTTCAGAGGCATAAACCGTGGTGAGCTCAAATACGTTTTCCGCCGATCCCACCAGCCTCTCTTGCGGTTTCTGCTCCTTGCCTTCTGTTCGCGCTACCGGTGCGGCGGCATTCGGGTGCTGCAGTGCTTCTGTCGCCTGCCCTCCAGGTTGACGAGAGATACTCAATTGAGGATTTTGCTGTTTGGGGTCGCGCGTTTGCAGCCATTTGGCCGTTACGCCGGAATAATTTTCACGGTCAGCTATGGAAAAAAGGTGCTTATCTCCATCCCCACGTTCAATCATCATTAAGGAAAGCGGAGTGCCGCTGGCCGTCACGGCCTGGCCCGCTTTCATAAAGATAATCTTCCCGGCTTTGATTGAAACAAATGCTCCATTACGTTCAGCAAGGCGGGAGAGGAACGCCGCGTCTGTCTCCTGAGACTGGTCAATATGAGAGATGGCGATGGATGCAAGCCCCGACGCGACGCTGGCGGTCAACTGGTTACGCTGAGCGATGGTATCGACTATCGCGCCAATCGTCGTGTCATGCCACGACTGTTCGCGCCGCACGTTTAGCTTTCCACGAAAATCTGCGCTGAATCCCCGGATGGTCAGCGTGTCCGGCGCGCCCCGGAAATGAATCGCATCAATCGTAAAGTCCCCTTTCTCCTCGAGCGGGGTTCCCTCCCATCCCAGCCATAAGGACAGCCTTGCCCCCCGGGCAGGCAAGTCCAGCAGCCCGTCGGAATCATCCAGCACAATATCCAGCTGATCGGCTTCCAGCCCCCGTTTGTCGGTCATGGTCAGGCTGATAAGACGATGGCTGAAATTTTGCGTGATATCACGATCGTCAAGCTTAAGCATAAAATCAGGGGCGATTTTTCCACCCGCCCGGATATTCATTTCGGCGATCATCCCACCAGCCCTCCAATGCTATTCCGTGCGCTTTCCACCAGCTCTGAGGTCTGCGTTCGCAGGTCGCCAAACGTCGTCATCAGCGATTCGTCCACGCGTTTTAGCGACAGGGTAAACTCAATTTTTCGGGCGGTACCGTCACTGTAAAAATCCGAATGCGTGTGGGTGACTTTCTCAATGACAAACATGCCGTGAATGATGCCGGTACCGTCTATCAACGGCCATGCCCGCCCCTCATTTGCCATCAGCTCAACCGCCTTGAGCGAAAGCCGCCCTCCCGTGAGTTCCGGGTAAAGTAAGCCAGAGAGGCTAAAGGATGTCTCACCTTCGCCAAGGTACTGCCAGGCTTTGGGTTTCCCGATGCGAGCGCTGGATGCCCAGCGGTAGTCTTTTGTGAATATCATTGACTGATACGGTAAGGTTCGTCGTTCAAAGACAAACAGACCCAGCACCATTAACATTTTCTCTCTCCTCAACTATACATAAAGCTGGATTGCTGCCGTCTCGCTTTATCCTGTTCAATATTATCTATCGTCTCCCGGATTTGACGCGTCAGATCCGTTCCGGAGGCCGTGCCCCCCTGAAGCGTGATGTTATATTCGCTTTTACTCTGATCGACGTAAGAGCGTCCTCCAGTAGCGATGGTCGGCTGATACCCCAGGCTGCCGCCAGAGATCCCCGCGCCCGGAATATAAGCGCTGCCCGCCGGTGAGGATGCCGCTTCTGCTTTTGCCGCAGCGGCGTCGAGATCGCCCGACTCGTTTTTGATAATACCGAGCTTCTCCAGCAGCCAGCTGGCCTTGCCGCTCAGGCTATTAAAGAGATCAAGCGGGGCCATTAACGCATCGCCCAGCGCCTGACCAAAAATCACGCCAGCGTTTTTACAGCCATCCAGCGTTTCCTGCGTCGCCTTGATCGGCGTAATCAAGTCGGTGAACCATTGCCAGATACCGCCCAGCTTCTCCGAGATAGCGTCAAATACCGCCATCACCGGTGAGAACAGCGCACCCAGCGGTGCGAAAGCCGTCGAAAGCCCTTCCATCACCCCACCAAAGAAGGCGCTGATGGGCTCCCAGTATTTAAAAATCAGTAAGGCACCGGCAGCAATCGCCGCGCCAAGGGCAATCACCGGCCAGCTAAGGGCACCCAGCACCGTCATGATGGCGCCGCCCACCACGCTGAATATCGTTCCCAACATCCCGGCCGCGGTAATAACCATATTGACGCCCGTCAGAACCGGGCCGATAACCGTGCCTACGCCGCCCAGTACACCAGCAAACGCCTGCGCGCCGACAACGATGCTGGCGAGGGTCTGCGTCAGCTCAGGGTTGGCATTCACCCAAAGGGAGGCCGTGCCAAGCCAGCCGGTTGCGGTTGTTATCAGGTTGCGCAGAGCGCCATCCGCTTTATCAAATACATCAATCTTCAACCCGTTCCACGCGGCCTGGAATCGGTTGATATCGCCGTCAAGATTATCGGTCTGCACGGACGCCGCAATCGCGGTACTGCCTTTTGCTCCCTGCAACTGCTGGCGTTTTTCATCAAGCGATCCATCACCCGCAGCGGAAGCCAGCGCCCCCGCGGCTTTTATGGCATCCGGAGTCTGAACATGGCGCAACATCGCGCTGAGCGCGTCCCCCGCGGCAGCGCCTTTCATTCCTTTTTCTGCCAGAACGCCAAGCAGCGCGGTGGTCTCTTCAAGCCCCATACCGGCGGCACCCGCAGCGGGCGCAGCGGAGGTGACGGCCGCCACCATCTCAGCGAGGCTGGTATTCGAAGAGGTAAAACCGCGCGTAAGCACATCTGCGATGCGTCCCGCATCCATATCGCCCAGGCTATACGCGGCCTGCGTGCTGGCGATCATATCGGCGGCTTTAGCCGCGTCGACACTCCCCGCCAGGCTGAGGTTGACCGTTGGCGCGGTGGCCGCAAGCAGCCCATCGGCGTCATAGCCTGAACGAGTCAGTTCGGTTTGTGCCCGGAGGACCGTATCTGCAGGTACTCCGGTCCTGGCACTAACCTCCCGCGCCTGCTGGCGAATCGCCTCAAGCCGGGAATCCCCCTTCGCCAGGCCAAGGTTTGCCTGGATGGCCGACATCTGCTTTTCAAAGCTGATGCCAGGGGCGATAAACCGGGACGTCTGGTCAAAGCCCGCTTTTGCGATGCCCACGCCCGTATTCGCAAGCTGACGCACCCGCGCGGTAACGCGTTTGCCTGACTCGTACCGATTCTGAACGGTACTCAGCCGCTCCTGCTGCTGATTGACGCGGGCCAGCGCATCCCGCTGTCGGTTAAGCTGCTGCGTTTTTTCGCTGATGTGAATTTTTAAACGACGTTCATCCGACGAGAGCGTGCGCGTGTTGACTCCCGCCTGAGCGAGTTCAGCGCGCTGACGCTGTAACGAGTAGCGTAAGCTGTTGTACTCAAGCTTAAGGTCGGCCGCAGATTTTCGGGCTGCAGTCAGCGCATCAGCCTGCGCCTGGCTGGGGTTTTGCGTGTTTTTAAACTGCACCGCCAGCGCCGCGGCCTGCTGTTTCGCCTGAGCAAGCGACTGCTCCGTCGTGGCGAGCCGGGCATTTGCTTTTCTGAAGCCGTTAATGCGCCCCGCCTGCTCATCGAGCGCCCCCAGCGCCGTCTGCGCATCGCGGATATCGCTCGCGAGAGTGAGGCTGGCGTTCTGGAGAGCGTTAAGCGGTCGGGTTGCCCGGTCAACTGCCTTAAGCAGCTCCTGAAGACTGACATTATTACTCATGGTGGTTTCCGCTTCGCTGCAGCGCTTTTTCGCGCCATAAGAGGAGTTCGGTCACGCTCAGGGAGTACAGTTCTGACGGCGGCCAGTGAAAGATCACCGCGATATCCGCCATCAGATCGTCGACCGATAGATTTTCGGGAAATTTCAGCGAGCCGAAGCCGGTGACAAAAAACCGATCACCTTACCTGCAAAAGAGAGCAGATCGCAGGCATCCAGGCGCGCAACCTCATGCTCGGTCAGCGCCGGCGAGGTCATTCGCGGCAGCACCTTAATCAGCGCATCCACGTCAGATTGCGCCAGCGACGCCAGCGATACGCCGCGCAGGGTCCCCGCATTGGGTTTTGCGACGGTCACCTTTTCGATTTTTTGCTCGCCGCGCTGAACGGGGCTATCAAGCGTGACGATATGTGGGTTTTCACTTTCGTTCATGGCGGTCTCGTTGATATGTTCCATTTCGTTACTCTTCAGAAAGTTAACTCACCGGCCGGTAATCCCGGCCGGTTAAAGGGTTACAGGCCGATGGCCTTACGGTGTTCTGCCAGGCGATCGACGCCGTCGACTTTGAGCACCATGTTGATGATGTCGATTTCGATGATCTCTTTGCCATCAATGGTCAGCTGGTAATAAGCGCATTCGGTGGACATCTTGGTGGTGCCGCTCTCGCCCTGCTTGTTTTCACCGCCATCAAACTCTTTATGACGGCCGCGCATGACGATTTCGACGGCGGAGATTTCGCCGGTGTCATCGCGCTGATAAGAGCCGGTAAAGCGCAGCGGCACGCTGTCCGCGCCCGGAGAGGCGTACTGCGCCCACAGCGCGGCGTCCGGCAGACCGCCAACGGTCCACTCCAGCGCCAGAGCATCATCGTCCAGGCCGAGGTCCACAGAGACCGAGCCCGGCATACCGCCGCCGCGATACTTCTCCAGCTTGCGGGTAAGCTTCGGTAAGGTCACAGACTCAACAACGCCCATATAGCTCAGGCCATCGTTGAAAATATTCAGATACTTAAGTTTGCGTGGTAACGCCATACATCGGCTCCTTAGCTGTTAACCGAATCTGACAGGTCTGCCAGATAGGTATCGGTGATGCGCTGGCGCAGGGTCAGATTTTCCAGCGGCGGGACAGGGGTGTAGTCGTAATCGATATACAGTTTCCCCGCTTTCAGGGTGGTTGCATCATTCGACTCAGGGTCATACCAGCAGGAGCCGTCGACGATATAGCCGTTTGTTTTCAGCTCGCGGAACTTGGCATTAATACCGGAAACGATGTCGCGGATAAGCGTTGGCGTGATAGGTTTATCCATCGCCCACGCATGCGCTTCCGCCATGGTATCGGCCAGCACCTGCGCGGTACGGGTGTAGTTTTCAAAGACGAATAACGGATCGTCAGAGCAGGTACGGTTACCCCAGAATTTGAAGCCGTCGTTGCGAATCAGCGTGGTGACGCCCGCCTGGTTAAGCAGGTTCGCATCGGTAGCCTGCTCTTGCAGATCCCAGGACACTGAGGCGCTTACGCCCGTGACGCCGTTGACACCAACGTTTGACAGGGTTTTATGCCAGCCCATGGTCTGGTCAATTTTGGCGCGCAGGCCAAGCGCGCGGGCGGTCGCCCAGGCCGTCGTCGTTGCGTTCGTGGTGGTATCCCATGCCAGAAAATCAGGATGGATAACCATCAGCTCGCGCTGGCTGAAGTTTTTGCGGTAGTCGATCGCCTCAGAAATGGTTTTACATCCCCATGCGCTGACATAGCCGAACGCGCGCAGGCTCTGGCACATCGCGGCCAGTGCGGTCGCCACTTCCTGAGAATCCAGCCCCGGGACGCCGAGAATACGTGGCTTAACGCCGGTCACTGTTTTCGCGGTCAGAAGCGCCTTCAGACCGGTATATTTACCGTTTTCATCAGTGGTACCGATGATGTTGGAAATGGTCTGCTTGCGCGCCTCTTCCGGGGTTTCTGCGGTGCCTTCAGCCACACGAACAACAACGACAACCGGTTTACACTGGTCGGCGATCGCCTGCAGAGAAGCGGACAGCGTCCCCGCCTTGCCGGCTTTCGCAATCGCATTTTGCACGTTGGTAATGAGCACTGGCTCGTTTAAAGGAAATGTCTTGTCGTCAGCATCGCTGGCCGTACAGACCATACCGATGATTGCCGTCGAGACGGTGGAAATGGTGCGGGTGCCATCGTTGATTTCGATAACTTCCACGCCGTGGTGAAAATCACTCATCCGTTTAACTCCTTGGTTGGTTGGTGAGTGATATTGTCGCGGTTGGAGTTGTTATGGGCTAACTGTCACCGTCCAGCGGTGACTGGCACAACGATTGTCCGACTATCGTGGCGGGGAATTTTTTATAAAGCGTGGAAACACCCACATCAAAAATTAACGCAACGCGCTGCCGGGATTCTCCGGCAGCAATCAGTCTTCCAGCCTGAGCCCATTCCTCCTGCGTCAATTTAGGGCGTCTGCCACCAATTCGTCCCTGTTCTCGCGCTGCGGCCAGCCCGGCGCACGTCCTCTCGACAATGAGTTCGCGCTCCATTTCAGCAAGCGCCCCCATGATATGGAAGAAGAAACGACCCATTGGCGTTGAGGTATCAATGCTATCAGTCAAACTGCGGAAATTAATGCTTCGCTGGCGTAGTTCCTCGGTCATTGAAACAAGGTGGCGCATACTGCGCCCGAGCCGATCGAGTTTCCATACAACGAGAGTATCGCCCGCATTCAGCTGTCTGAGGGCACGATTGAGCCCTGGTCTGTTTGTCGATTTACCGCTGATTTTATCTTCAAAAATGAGCTCACATCCTGAACGCTGCAGCGCGTCACGCTGTAAGGCGGTGTTTTGTTCATTTGTTGACACGCGTATGTATCCAATAAGCATGGTCTTTCTCTCCGTCAAAACCGGAAATCATGCCATTTAATGGATAAACACGCATTTTCGAAAACCTTGGTTTGGGAGGAGCTAAATACGTAACCAGTCGAGGAAGTAACGCAAATGGAGCTTGGGTAATATGGTCGGATGGAGCCATTGAGGTTATGGGGTACGGTGTAATCCTTGATAACGGCCTGGCAACGGTTAATTACCCAATTGCGCTACCAGGTATAAGCCGCTATATCAGCATTGCCGAACGTCTTTCTGCTGATCCCGGCACTACGCCCAACTATGCTCATTCATCAATGATCATTGATGCTTTAACAACAAATGCCGGTTTCAAAGCTCGTTGCACAATGGCCGCAACGGGTGCCCCATCAAATAATGGTTTTTCGTGGAGAGTTTACTATGCGCCTATTTAATCCGAGCACAATGACGGAGGTCATTCATGGTTTCCACGATACTGTTGGTGCTATAGAGCTCCCTGAGGATAACTGGTTTTTCACGATGCGGGAAATACCAGAGGGAATGCGGCTTGACGTCAATGAAAAAGGTGAACCAACTCTTATGGAAATTAAATTTGATGTATCAGGCAACGAATAAATGAATACGTTTCCTGGCTGAATGCAGAAAATATCAGGTGCTGCTGATGATTATTGATACATCAAAAGCACCCGATATTGAATGACCTATACCTCGGGTTTCGGTGGAAGGTTAAGATTCGGAGCGGTATCGGTATCAACCTTAGTTAACTTATAACGATACCGCTGCCATTCAGTCAGACGTGGGATATCTGCATCATCAATGTAGCCTCCAGCCTGAGCATCTACCAATGGTGCGATAATTGCAGATGCTTCCGCTAGCAATGCAGTTTTCTGCTGTTCAGCCTTTACCACATCCGCAGAGTGTTTCGCTTTTGCGTCGGTTATCCACTCGCTGCCATTCCACTTATCATATGGCGTTCCAGGGGCTTGTGTAGTCGTATCTTTCGGATAATCACCCGGTAGGGAAATCGTGACTTTCTCACCTGACTTTGTGCTATATACAGTTTTACCGCGATGATCGGCGAGGTACTCCCATGCGCTTAAGTCAGAGGTGCGACAAATGGTAAAACCTTCTTTAGATTCTTCAGGCGCATCAATACATGATAAGGCTGGAATGCCTACACCTTCCGCTAAATATTCAACGGATGAAGAAAGATATTCACCCGTCTCCCCATCATAATTAAACACAGTAATCTCACCGGCCATAATGGCGATATTTTCACTGTTTAATTTTGCCATCACCATTATGCGGCCCTCACGATGTAGTTAAATGCGATGTTACGCGGGCGAGCGCCAAATGATGACCTTTGCCCTGTAATTGAGGAAATCATTCCAGCGGTACTAATATGTGACCATGATGGGCTATTGTCGACAACGCTATCGAAATCACTCACTGCAATATAAGCAGTTCCATCAGAATAACCGCCAACAAACATCCCAATCCCAGAACCAAACTGAGCTGACAGCAAACCCCTCCCGCTATCTATTCCTCTGCCATCATCCCAGCCACGGATAAACTCAGCGCGAAGGTCTGGCAGTTTGAGGGCAGGATAAGCAAGCGCAAGCTTCGGATATTGGGAAGCCGTGAACGCAGCTCCATTGCACTTAAGCCACCCCGTCGGTGGAGTTGCTGACGGCCACGGAACGGGGACGCCAACCGGCAAAGCGGAACCTTCTCCCAAACCAAGGTTTTTGAGAACCTCAGCACTCAACCCCGCATCGGCAATTTCTTTTAACGCATTGGCAATTAAGGGATACTGTTTATGAGGATTATCAGCAGCAATATGCTTTTTCATCTGATCGTCAGCGTAGCCCTTAACCTCAATAACTTTATTGTCAACATACTGGCGCGTTGCCAGCACAACTGATGGATCAATTTTCAGGGAAATTGACGATGTGCTCGACACAATCAGAATCATGCGAATGGTCTGCGTGCGGCCACTTCCTTCCTGCAGCTGAGGCTTGTATGTTTCCGGGCAGTTAGCTACGGCGATCAGAATGCCATCGTCGTCATAGAGACCGATCTCTCGGATCCAGAAACCGCCCTCGTTCTCGGGAATTATCTGTTCAGCGATGATCTGGCTGGTATTATTTGGGTCAACAGCGAGCAGGTTCAGCGGCGCTATGCGTTTTTGGTTGACGAGCTTCGTCTGCGCCGGATCGGGGGTTGGCAACGTTCCGTTGGCGTCGCCTACCGCCATTTGCGTCAGGTTGAGTTGCGTACCAAGTGCCGTCGCGTTAGCTAGCCGCGCCGCGCCCTGATTCGTCAGTATGGCAAAATATTTTGCGGTCATGCGTTCACTCTCAGGTTATCAATCAAATGGATGGCCGAGGCCGGGTAATAATCACCACCGACAATAAGTTCCTCAGTGGTGTAGGGGTAAACAGCCAGCGCATCGCCGTGATAGCATCCTGCGCCAACATAAAACTCTCCCGTCGAGCTCAGGCTGATAGCCAGCCCGGTCATATGTCTACTTGCCGGTTTGGCATCTTCAATGAGCCGTTCAAGCTCCTGATACATTTCGTCAGTGATGCCGTTATCAAGCACACCGACAACCAGACGGAATGTGCCAGGCTCCTCACCGAGCTGCCACCACTCGCGCACCTCAATCAAAAAGCCAAGCGGTTCCACCACGCGACGCAATGCGCTGATGGTTCCTTTGTGCTGATGGACGAAAAATGAGGACATAATGACGCTGCGTTTGGTGCTCTCCGGCCACGCCTCATCCCAACGGTCTACCGACAGCGCCCATGCCAGGTAGGGAAGTAAATTCACCGGGCACGCGCTGGGGTTCCATAACGTGCGTAGCGGTACCGGCACACGCTCAATATTCGAGAGCGCAGCGGCAGCAGCGATTTCCAGCGGTGAGGACCCAACGGGTAATAACCTTTCACTCATCCGAACCCCCGATCGCTATCTGATACGAGGTACAGTTCGATGCCTGCGACTTACTCAGTACAATGTCAGAGTGGGGAGACTCCAGTTCAACGCGCTGCACACCTTCAACGTGAAGTGCTGCATAGATGGCCGACAGACGGATATCGCGTCCAAGGCGATGCTGCGCGCTGATATAATTTTGCAGCTTCTGCTCTGCTGCCTGCCTGATAGGTTCAGACTCTGGTCCGGGATAAACGTAGAGCGTTGCGTTTATCTTGTAAGGCACGATTTCTGCTGACTGAACAGTCACACGATCGCCGACCGGGCGGACGGTTTCAGCGTTAAGCGCTTTTTCAACAACCGCCAGTAGTTCAGGACGAGCGGTACCATCACCCTCACGGGATAACACCGAAATCGTCACATACGCAGGCTGAGGGCTTTCAACCGAAACGTCAGCGACCCGTCCGTCGGCGCTTCGACCATGATATTCATAGGCTCCAACCGGCCCCGCGACGCTCACCCCTTCAAATGCCTGCTGCGCACGCAGTCGCAGGTCAGCATCAGACTCCATGACGGCAGCCGTTGGCGGAATGGTAGTGTCATCGCCCGGGGTGATGGTCAGGCGTTCGGTATTATTGTTTCCCGCAATAACGTCCAGATCGTGACCGGAAGAATAGGCCAGCGTCACGGCCAGCGCAGCCTCATTAACGCGCTGGCGCCAGATAACTTCCCGGTAGGCGTTCTCCTGCAGAAGCTTCACAATCGGCTCGGATTCCAGCGTCAGCGTCCGTGCGATCGCCTCTCGCTCCTCTTCCGGATAGAGGGAGACAAAGGTGGCCTTTCGTTCTGCCAACAGCGTTTCATAATCCACCTCCTCCACGACATCAGGCGCGGCGAGCTGGCTCAGATCAACAATAGCCATAGCGTTTAACTCAGTGAAATGGTGATAGAAAAGGATTGTCCGGAGGTCGGACGCGTGCCGGTGATATCGACATACAACGTCCCGTCGTTCTCCGAACGTTCGAAAGTGATGGCCGTCAGGCTTATCCGCGGCTCCCATTTCTGGATGGCGGAATAACAGGCGGCCATGATCTGCAGGCGCAGCGCCGGGCTCTGCGGCCTGTCTATCATCGCCGCCAGCAGCGAGCCGTAATCCCGGCGCATGACCCGCGAGCCAATCGGCGTAACCAGAATGTCGCGCACGCTCTGCCGGATGTGGTCAGCCTCTGAAAGGCTTAGCCCGGTCTGCCTGTTCATTCCCCTGTAACGCACCGTCATTGTGTCCCCTTAGTCCAGCTTCCGCCGCTTTGCACGCTGCCGTGCGCGTGGTTGTCCACCTGCACTCCGTTGGAGGTCAATTTACCGCCGGAGTGCTCAATATTTCCGCTCATCACCCCGCCCTTCTGCACTTCCAGCGAGGCGGTAATTAACTTGTTGGTACACACCACTTCAGGCGTATCCAGCGTGATGCGGGACGTTGAAATCACCCGCACCTCCGGCACGGTGGCAGTCAGCGATTCAGAAGCGGAAATGTCGGCCGTTTTAATACCTGACACCGTCAGCGCCCCGCGTCCGGGTTCGTACTCGATCACCGCGCCGTCAGGAAACGAGACGTGGAACGCGTCAGGCGACCCGGACGGCGCCGGATGGTCGTCAGAGAAAATGCCGGGCAGCACAAAGGCAGTATCCAGCTCACCGCCGATGGCCAGCAGCAGCACCTGCTCTCCCTCGGAAGGGGCCCACCACACGCGCGAACGTCCCGCACGGCAGGTTAGCCAGTTCAGCCAGGTGGTTTTCATCCCGCCGGTCTGGACACGGCAAAGCCCTCTGTTGAGGTCAACGTCGGTCACAACACCGATACGAATCAGATTGCGGATCGCGCGAGCGATACCGTGCATGGAAGTTAATGTATTCATGAGAAGAGAATGCCGTTCAGGAGGAACGGCAGCAACGAGACGGGGTTTTCTGCGGGATGATACAACAAGCGGTCCAGACGGCAGGCGGCTGGCGGCCTTCAGCGTGGGGAGCTTAGTCCTCCCACTGGCTGACCAGCTCACCGTTGATGTACAACGCCTTCGGACGCGTGACGCGCTCCGGCAGCGGCGGCTCCGGGGAATAGGTCGCGTGCAGAACGCCCTGTTCCTCGGAAACAAGAATGCGCTCGGTTAATTGCATGCTGATGCTGATATCCATCGTAGCGTCATCGTTTAAGACGATCGCGAAGGTATATCCGTTTTTGCGTCCGTCATCGAGGGTAAAAATGTCCGGCTGGTTTTCCCGCAGCCAGGCCAGCACCGGGACAAAAAAGCCCTCGCTGTCGCCGGTGAAACCGTTGACCTTCGCGTTCAGCGCATACCGTTTTTCAAAGGAGAGCGAGGAGGCCTGGCGGGCGTCTATATTGCCGCTGCCGACCGACATTTGCAGGCGCTCCGGGTTGGCATTCAGTTGGGGGATCGCGTCAATTAATGCCTGACGCAGGCTCTTGAGTTTGTGCATCGAGTTTATCCTGACAGTCTTTAATGGTTTCAACCTGCAGCGCGCAGGCGATAAGGGCGTACTCAAGCCTGCGAATATCGGCGCTGAGATCGCCGTTAGTGGCGGGTTCGCTTCCCGGCATCGGGCAGCGGCTCACCTTCGGGCAGGCGTTATAAACAATGGGCTGCGGAGGCGCAGGCGGTGCGGGTGTGCAACCTGCGGACAGCATCAGGCAGCTGAGCGGTATACCAGCGGCGTAACGCTTCATTTTCATTGAGTAATCTCCCGATAGTCGCTTCCCGTCTTGCCCTCTCCTCGCCAGCAGTAACAAGCTCCTCACGGAGCCTGACCTGGGCGTTTTCATTTGCTCTGGCCATCCGCTGTGCCAGGAAAAGCTGTTGATTAAGCTCGGCGAGAGCGTTTTTTTGCTCGCTGGCAACCCGGTTCGCGGTGGCTAAGGAACGGGAAAGGTTCAGGTTGTCATGACGAAGCCACAGCGTGATGGCCAGCAGCCCGGCCAGCGCCAGCATGAGCGTTCTCATGGCAGCCCGTTCATGCACCAGGCCATCTCGCGGACACGGCGGTTTTCCAGACCGGTATTTTTGACGCCGTTGACGTACACCCAGCGGGTAAGCTGTTCGCACGCCTGCGACCACTGTTTACGCTTAATAAAAGACACCAGAGCCGAACGGCAGGCGGCGCCTGCGCCAACATTAAAGGTAAAACTCACCAGCGCGTCGTAGACCCGCGGCGGCATCTCCACCGGCGCGCACGTCGCCAGCCGTCGCTCAACGTTGAGTACATCAGCAACCAGATTTACAGCGGCCTCACGCTCGGTAATGTCCCGCGTCGGCACAACGTTTGCCGTGTGGCCAATGCCTGACGTCCAGACCCCAGCGCTGCACCGGTAGGGCGAGAGGCGACAACCTTCGAGATCGGCAATCAGCGCCAGCCCCTCAGGGGACGTTTTCAGTAATCGAAAATCGGGCATCAGCACCGCCAGGGCCAGCACGCCGGCGACGCTGCAACGCTTAATGATTGAGTTCACGAATGCTCTTCTTATCGAGGCCCAGCGACTGGAGATAGCGCCAGGTTTTTCGCTTAAACCAGTAGTTCGTCAGCGCGGTAAAAATGGCGCAAACACTCCCCACGTACAGCGCGACCTTTTCAGGAGACATCGCCCCGAACCAGGCCAGCGCCACGGCCAGCCAGTAGGCGATAAACGTGGTGATTTTCTCCAGGCTCAGTCCCATAGATTTACGGATTCTTTGGTGGGGGCGCTATTTACCTCCGGCATCTCTACCGGCTTACCGTGAGGCAAGATAACGCCTGACTCCGCGAGGCCAGGATTGGCCTTCAGAACGGCTTCTACGACGCCAGCCGTGCGCCCATAATAGCGGGCACAAACGGCATCAAGCGTGTCCCCCTGCATTGCATAGATCTTCATCAGACGCTCCTAACATCCGGTTACCAGGTACCGTAGAGTTTCCCGGGCTGGCGGCCTTTTCGCTATCGCTGATGGATGGACAATCACGGACACAACAGACCGTCCACAAGCAGCGAAGCGTGGGTCAACGAAAGCGTAAAATCTGAATGAGGGCGTGCGTTCGGGTAATGACGCTGGGCTAGCGCCAGCTCTCGTCTTCCCAGACTTCCCGGAGAATATTATTCAGCATCTCACGATCGGCTTCTCCTTCAAGCCCCTGGAGCTCTACTCCCGTCATCGATCCTATTTTCACGGTCACTCGCGATGACGGGAACAGGGACCTTATTCGGCGGGTCAGTTCGTTCTGGAAGGCCTCGACGACGCCATGGCCAATCTGCTGGTCTTTATCGAGCGTAATGTTCACCCGAACGTTACCCTCTTTTTTGATTCGTTCCGGAACAGGCGATGCTGAGAAAACAACGGTAAATGCGTTGTTTTTGATTAAATTTCCCCGCGCAATCTCAGCAATCAAATTCAGGGCAATCTCACGATCTCTTTCCTGACATGTTCCTTCTGTCGTCAGTCGAGCAATCATCTCGACACGTTCAATCATGACCTGCTCGTTCAACTCTCTGTCCACACAACCTCCACCACGAGATACTGTACAAACATACAGTAGCACGTATTCATAAAAAGAGTGAAGCGAAAAATCAGAACTACTCACGGTATGTGCATGATATCGATGGAGATTAGCGTGCTCTCAGAGCGAACAGATCTGATAAATGCCCAATACGTTCAAGGATTTTCCGCGCCTTGTGCTGATAAGAACGCGCTGCCGGAAAGAGCGTTCCGTCAGCTGCGCCTCTGCACCATTTGTCGTTAAAGCGGCTAACGCCGCCCGCCATAAGATGCAGGGCCTCTGCGCGGCTGATGGCGATTCCGGTGGCGAGCCAAACCTCATCAATCACTTTCTCCGGGACCCCGTTCTGCAGATCCCGCTCGTAGACAAAGGGCGCCGCTGCGCTGGGTCGTATGTGCCTGATGCGCTCGGTTAATGCCCGTCTCGCACGCCGGTTAAGGGGTTGAGAGAGATCGCTCAGCGTACAGTTATTGACAGAACTCCGAGAAGGCGCTGTTACATTCTCAGGCTCCTGGGCCCGCTTCGGCACAATTTTCCACTGCGTCAGGCGGGTTAAAACCGGGCTGCCCGCGCCGAAGGCGGAATCGTACACGCCGCGGATGCGGACCGTTTCTTCGCCGTACTGGTTAAACCCGGTACCCGGCTCATACAGCGTGCGCACCTGTAAATCATCGCGACGCACAAACGGACCGCCCTGTGCAGTGACGTAACCCGCCCAGTCACCGGCGTCGGCAGCCTCATGGACTGCAGCAAACTCGACGCTCAGACCGCGCGCGGCCTCAGCGTCTGCCAGTCGGCGCAGCTCGCGGTAGACCGTTACCGGCGCGCCGCCGATGAACTGAAACTGGCGAATGTGCCAGCGCCCCGCCCAGGCCGATACGGAGGACGCCGTCTCCTTCAGCAGCCCGCCGCTTTCGTTATCGGTCTCACCATCGAGCGCATAGCCGTCGATATTCTTTGAGATGTATTTGGCGATATAGCCGGTAGCGCTGCCTTTCTGCGGATCGATCGCGTCCGCGTGAAAGCGCGCCTGTCTGGCGCTTTCGCTCTGCAGCTCAGCGGCATCCTCCTGCCGCGCGTAGTCCCCGATAATCCGGCGAACACATTCGACATCTTCCGGCAGCATAAACATCAGCATGTGCCAGTGGGGCGTACCGTCATGATGGGGTTCCGCAACGCGGATACCGAAAATACGGATCCCATCACGGTGGAGCTTTGCGCGGATGCGCGCCCACAGCCGGGTGAGGTAGCCTTGCGTCTCCGCCGGACTGGCCCCGTTCCACTTCGCGTTGGGGTAACCTGATTTCAGCGTCGCGTGATACTGCGCGGGCGCGGTTAAGGTATAGAACTCGCCCACATAGCCCAGCGCCTCACAGATATTTTCAAACCCGCGAATGCGGGTCATCAGTTCACAACGGCGTATCGCCGGGTTGGCCACCGAGCTATCGAATTTTTCAATCAGGCTGATGCGGTTGCCCTCTTCATCTTCCAGCTCCACGCCCTTGAGAAATTCGCGGGTGCGGCGCTTCTGTTCGCGCCACTCGGTCACGCAGCGTTTGCTCGCATACGCCGTTCTCTTTTTGCTGACGTTGCCAAGGGCAATCTGCAAATGCTCGCGCCAGGCAGCCGCGATCCGACGTAAACGCCCGCGCCACCACGCCTCGGAAAACATGCGGATCACCGCCGCGGCAACGTCATCTTTGTTGAAAAACGTCTTCGACACCCGCTCCCAGTGCGGTGGCGACACGTTGAACTGTCGGGCGATTAGTCCGGCGCGCTGATACCAGACGTACAGCGTCTGGTATTCGCCCATTTCAGCATCGTTAATATTCGCCAGCTCGCCGCGAATAAAGCTGGCGACATCTGCGGCCAGCAGGTCGATGTCCGCGCGGGACATATCCGGAATGCGGTTATAGCGGGCAACCAGTTCAACCATCCGCGAGGCGAGGTATTGCAAAAGCTGAGTGTCGAAATGGCCGTCGAACACGGCCCTGGAGACTTCCTCGTGCAGTCCTGTGCAGGCATAGCGATCGGAGACCCGCCGCAGGCGAGGTAACATCCTTTTGCAGAAGCGGATCAAAAAGGCGTTAGCCTGGGGATTGCCCCGATGCTGTTCGAGGGCGTCAACGGCGCGCCAGACCTCAAAACGCACGCAGTCAGGCTGCTGTGAGAGAACCATTCTTGCCTGCTGCAGCGCCGCGAAGAAGCGATCGCGACGCTGCTGCTGGGCATGGGTAAGATAAGGGCTGGCAATGGCCGACCGCGGTGCATTCCACGGATAAGCGAATGACGTAGCCAACTCACCCTCCCCGGACGTGTTTATTTTTCATCTCCGCGATCTCCTGACAGGTGACGCACAGGGCCACGCCGGGCACCGCCATACGGCGCGCCTGTGGTATTGGAGCCTCGCACTCCTCGCAGAAGAAACGCGAAGGCGATGCGGGTCGTCTGCGGGCGCTATTAATGTGGCGCTCTCTGTCTTCCTGCTCGCGCGCCTGGGCAAGATCGATAAAATCGGCCATCAGTGCAGCTCCTGGGATTCACGCTCGTAGCGAGCCGCCTCGTGGCACAGCAGTTCGGCAACGTCTTCTCCGCTCATGCCGGTTTTGTAGATCTGGCTTGCCAGCGCTTCCAGACGCAGGGAGACCGCAAGGGCGCGCGCGCATCGTTCCTCTGTTTTTGCCTCTGCCAGCAGGCGTTTCAGTTCTTCACTTCCGATTGGATAAGGGCGGTTTTCACTGTGTCGCATCACGCGTTCTCCTTAAATTCAGGCAACAGGGTGCCCGGCGGGTTTACGCCATTCGTTTTTGGGTTGGGTTACAACGGCATGGTCAGCCGTTCAGGAAATAAACTCACAACAGCACGAAAATGATTCATCGCGGTAATTAGCGCTCTTTTCTCCTCTGTGGTCAGCTCGCTGATATCGCACTCATGACGGGCGACGGGTAATCTCGCCAGGAAAAAGAGAGCGGCCAGCGCCCTGCTGTTCTCCTCAAAAAAGGGATCGCGCTTATCGCGCATGTCGGCCATAAACCGCGCCAGCTCTTTCCCGCTATCGCTCCCGAAGCGGGCGCGCAGTTCAGCGATGTGGTTAAGCCCGCTAAGACGCGCCCCCACGCTTAGTGGAACCCTTGCACTGGCAGCTTCTATCGCCATATCTCCCCTCGCATAAATATATGCACGCTAATGCGTTCAAAACGGGCAGAGCACGGCTTTTTCCGCCGTTTGAGGATTGCGATTTCGGAAGCCATGCTGCATGATTCCCATTTTGATAATGCCTGCAATCATTAGCCTCAGTTTGCCAACGTCTGCCGCTGATTGCCCGAATTTGCAATGATACTAATACCCAAATGAGTATTAGTAAACACCCAAAGGAATATATTTTGATATTAGATTCTCAAGTGAATAATGAAGAATTGCTCGATAGAATCTGTCAGGTATATGGTTTTACGCAGAAAATCCAGCTGGCCCGACACTTTAATATCGCCGCCAGCTCGCTTCAGAACCGCTACGCGCGCGGTACCATCTCTTACGACTTTGCGGTTCAGTGTGCGCTGGACACTGGCGCCAGCCTCCGCTGGCTGATGACCGGCCAGGGTGCGCAGTTTGCAGGAAACCCCGCCCCGGGCGATCCCGTTTCGGTTTCGACATTCACACTCAGTGACGGGAGGCTGGAAGAAAATTCCATTTTGAGTATCGACTCTGCTTTCTTTAGCAAACCGCTGGCACGCGGAATCGCCGTCCGCACGGAGGGGAAGCTGCACTTTATCGAAAAAGAGGCGTCGTTAACCGACGGCCTGTGGCTGGTTGAGATTGAAGGCACCGCGAGCATCCGCGACCTGACGCTGCTGCCGGGGAAAAAACTTCACGTGGCGGGCGGCAAGGTTCCGTTTGAATGCGGCATCGACGAGATAAAAACAGTGGGTCGCGTGGTGGGAATTTATAGCGAGGTTAGCTGAGGCCGGGTCGGTTGCATTCGCCACCAAAGATGAGGCGCTTGCTTTCGGGTAGGACACGGTAAAACCCGTGGCAGGGGAAAAAGAGGATCGATGCACATTAACAGGGCTGGTGAACGTGTGGTATTACGCTTTATTGGGTTTACCCCATAGTGAGAGCAACATCCATCAGCTAATTAAAGAAATCCCCCATCGCGCCGATCATCATCCGTGTGTATTATTTCCTGTAGCTTTTACAACAACTAACCTTAACTCAAATACTTAAGCGCCAAAGCGAAAGGCATCATGAGCACACCGATCAAACGGCTAGAAATCATTAAAAATGCCATTGAGCTGGAAGATGACGACATCATCCAGAGCCAGCTGACACGCCTGAAAAATGAAGCGTTTGACGATGAGCTACAGGCAATCGTCGTGGCGCTTGAGGGAAAAAACTACACCGAGGCTATGGCGGCCATTACCGCCTGGCTGCAGGGTCAGCGCGCCGTGACCCAGTGGCGCGATCCGCAGGTGGCGGCCAGCAAGCTAGAGCTGAAGGCGCTGGAAGAGCGCCTACGCGATCTGATTGACCGCCGCAACGCCCGTGTGCAGCAGCTTGATGAATTCAACGATCTCTATTTCTCCCGCCTCGGGCCGTTGATGCAGCAGATCCTCGCCCTGCGTAAAACGCTGGCCGAGCTTAACCTGCGTCGTCAGCAGGCGGAAGCGCGTCGTCGCGAGGAAGATTACCGTCGCTGCCAGCGCTATATGGCGCAGGCGGTAGAAGTACTGGCGACGCTTACCCAGCGCTGGCGCGATCTCCCGGCTGACTCCGTGCAGGCAGCCGAGGCGCGTAAACATCTGGAGCAGCAAAGTAATCTCATCGCCAACCTGCTGGCCGAAGCGCTGGAGCTGGAGAGCGGCTTAACGCGTGAAGAAGAGCCTGCGCGTCAGGCTCGCGACGAGGCCAACGAAGAGTACGAGAAGTATCGCGAACAGCATCACGATGCCGAAGTGCGGCTGCGTAAAGGAAAGCATCTTTCGGAAGAAGATCAGAACGAACTCAAGCGTCTCTGGCGGCAGGCGAGCAAGCTCTGCCACCCGGATCTGGTGGCGGACGATCTGAAAGAAGAAGCCAACAACATGATGGTGCAGCTTAACCAGGCGAAGCAGCGCGGCGATGTGAAAGCCATTCGCTCGTTGGTGGCCCGCCTGCAGCAGGGCTTCGAGCCATTGATGGCAAGCGACAGGCTGAACGATCTGGAACGTATCCGCAAAAAAATGGCGCAGGTCCGCGAGCAGATCGACATTTTAGTGAATGAGCTGGCGGAGCTGGAGAAAGAGGAGTCCTGGCTTCTGGTCTCGTCGCTGAGCAATATGGAAGCGTACTTCGCTCAGCAGGAGAAAGCGCTGCACGAGGTCCGCGCCTCGCTCGAACATCAGGTGAGCGAAGCGCAGCTGGATTCAGCAGCCTGATTATTTGGCGTGCCAGTATGCGCTGGCACGCACCAGCTGTGGATCAATCGCGTCGGCTTCAAACTGACGGCTCAGCCTTTTCACCACCTTCCCTTCCCCGGTCAGCCAGATAAAATAATCGTCCCCCGGAACGGTCAGCGCAGCCAGATGATCTGCGACTGCCTGCTCGCTGTGGCCCACCACCCAGGTGATGTTGAACTCGCTCAGGTGCGCCAGATAGTCCTTATAGGATTCATCCCCAACCGTCACGACCGCGTGAACGTCCGGGCGAACCGGCAGTTGCGCAATGCTTTCTAAGCGTCGACGCAGCGCGGGCATACCGGACTCATCGCACACGTACAGCTGCCAGGCGTAATCCTCCGGCACCACCAGCGAGCCGCGCGGGCCGCCGATGGTCAGCTTGTCTCCCGCTTTCGCCTCAATCGCCCAGCTGCTGGCAATACCGCCGTCATGAATGAAGAAATCGAGAACCAGCTCATGATTTGCCTCGTCGTAGAGCGGCGTATAGTCTCGCGCCTGCGGACGCACGCCGTCGCCCCAGTCGATGCCTTCTTCGGTAACCACCGGCGGCACGAACGCCGCCCCGGGTGCCGGGAAAAAGACTTTGGTATGGTCGTCGAAACCGCGGGAGCTAAAGCCCTCCAGTGCCTCGCCGCCTAAAACAATGCGCTGGAAACCCGCGCTGGCGCGCTCAACGCGGAGCACCGTCAGCTCGCGAAAACGCAGGTCATTACGAACGCGCTGTGGGTAACGGGTAGTTGCCATTTTTAGCCCCTTCTCTGGTGAATACGATATATCTAAATCAATTTTCAAATGATAATGATTACTAATAAGTAAAAATGCAAGATCTTTTAGATTGCATCTGAATATATCTTAGATATAGTTTAGATGTATCAAAATGAAGGGCATACTATGCGACACGAACATGAGGGCGGCGGGCGGCGGCCGCGCTTTTTCGGCCACGGCGATCTGCGGCTGGTGATTCTGGATATCCTGACCCGCAACGCGAGCCACGGCTACGAGCTGATCAAAGAGATCGAGAACCTGACCCATGGGAATTACACCCCGAGCCCAGGGGTCATCTATCCAACCCTGGATTATCTTCAGGATCAGACGTTTATCACCATTACGGAAGAAGAGAACGGTCGCAAGAAGATTGCGATTACCGCTGAAGGACAACGCTGGCTGGACGAAAACCGGGAACAGCTGGAACAGATCCAGGTGCGTATCAAAGCGCGTTCTGTCGGTTTTCAGCTACGCAAAAACCCGCAGATGAAGCGGGCGCTGGATAACTTCAAAGCGGTGTTAGACCTGAAGGTGAATCAGGGAGAGCTCAGCGACGCGCAGCTCAAGCAGATTATCGGCGTAATCGACCGCGCGGCGCTGGAGATCTCCCAGCTGGATTAAGCCGGTGCGTGCTCGCTCACGCGGAAGACGCGTACCAGCTCTTTCAGGTGCATCGCCTGTTCATTAAGCGATGCTGCCGCCGCGACGGACTCCTCCACCAGCGCGGAGTTCTGCTGGGTGGTGGCATCAATCAGGCCAATCGCGCTGTTAATCTGCGAGATACCTTCCGTCTGCTCGTGGCTAGCCTGGCGGATTTCCCTCAGAATCACGTCCATCTCTTCTACGTTGCCGACCATCCCGTTGATCAACGCACTCGCTTTTTCAACCAGGTTCATCCCGTCCTGGGTCTGGCTGGTAGAGCTCTCAATCAGCTCGCGGATTTCGCTGGCAGACGACGCGCTCTTCTGGGCAAGCTGACGCACTTCACCGGCGACCACCGCAAAACCGCGACCGTGCTCGCCGGCGCGCGCCGCTTCCACCGCCGCGTTCAGCGCCAGAATGTTGGTCTGGAACGCAATGGCGTCGATCAGGTCGATAATGTCGGACATCCGGTTGGACGTCTCGTTAATCAGGCGCATTTTGCTGGTCACCTGCTTCATCATCTCACCGTTGTTTTTGACCACCGTGGCGGCATCAGCCGAGAGGTTGGTCGCTTCCCCGGTATGCGAGGCGGTATTTTTCACCGTCGCGGTGATCTGCTCCATCGAGGCGGCGGTCTGTTCAACGGAGCTGGCCTGCTCTTCCGTGCGCGCGGCCAGATCCTGATTCCCGGCGACAATCTGCGCGGCTGCGCTGGAGATATTCTCCGAGCCGGTTTGCACCTGCTGCACAATGTCCAGCAGTCGCGTTTTCATCTCCATCAGCGCGTGCAGCAGCAGACCCGTTTCGTCTTTACCGTGTGGCGTGATGCTGCCCGTGAGATCGCCCTCAGAAATGGCTTTTGCAAAATGCACCGCCTCGCCGAGCGGACGAGTAATAGCGCGCACGATAAACCAGCCGATCAGGCTGCCTGCCCCGACGCTAAAGAGCGTGAGCAGGATCAACAGCAGGCGGTTAGACCGGAAATCCCCTTCCACCTGCGCGCCAGCGCTCTGCATCTCGCTGTTTTGAATGGTAATCAGCTCCTTCACCTTCGCTTTATAAGCCTGCTGCACGGCGAGGGTGGTGGTCATCATCTCCTGAATAGCGCCCGCACGATTGTTGTTCTGCACCGCCTGCAAAATGCGGTAGCGCGAGTCCAGATACTGCTGACGCACGCTGCGGATCTCCGCCAGCACCTGCTGAGACTTTTGATCCTGCAACGCGGTGTTCAGCTCTCCCAGGATCACCGTGATATGCTCGCTGATCTCTTTCAGGCGCTGCTGAGATTGCCCAGTGTAGGTGCCCTGCTCGTCCAGCAGCATCAGCTGTTGAGTGCTAATAAATTCCTGGAAGTTATCAATTAACTGGTTCGCTTTTACCGTGGTCGGATAATCACTGGTAATAATGGATTGCATCCCGTTATTAGCCCGGTTCAGACTCAGCAGAGACAGGCTCGCGCTGATCGCCATCAGGACAATAAAGAACCCAAACGCCAGAAATAATTTCGTGCCGATCTTTACGTCATGTAAGAACATATTTTCTCCATCGATGTGATTATTTCTCAGACGATCGCTGTTATCGGTAACGATTTCGCTAACTTTATGAGTTTGATCGTTTTTTTATTTCATAACCCACACAATGGATAGGTAGAGGCTATTAATATTGCCCCATTGATCGTTACCAGACCACCAGAGAGGCATTTTTCAAAATAGCCTTCTGGATAATTGACTTAGGCAGGGATAAATAACTGAGGTACTTTCTTTAGTTATTTAATATTAGATTAACAATAAAATACATTAATAGTCACAAGCAGAAAATAAAAAGCCGTTTATTCCTTACGAAATAAACGGCTTTTTTTGGAACATTACTGGCTCAATGAAGCACAGTCACCGCATCCTTGAGACGTCCGGCGCGATGCTTCACCATCGCAGAAATGTGTGCGCTCTCCTCGACCAGGTCGGCGTTTTTCTGCGTAATGCTGTCGAGTTCAGCCACCGCACGGGTCAGCTCAGAGAGTCCGGTTGCCTGCTCGGAGGTCGCGTGGCTGATCTGGGCGATAAGCTGCGTCACGTTTTTCACCTGTACCACAATATCATCCATCGTACGGCCTGCGGCATGCACCTGCTCAGAGCCGGACTGCACCTTGCTGGCGCTGGCATCAATGAGTTTACGAATATCATTCGCGGCACTGGCGCTGCGGCTGGCGAGATGGCGGACTTCGCCCGCGACCACGGCAAAACCTTTTCCCTGCTCGCCTGCCCTAGCCGCTTCAACCGCCGCGTTCAGCGCCAGAATATTGGTCTGGAAAGCGATGTCGTTAATCAGGGAGGTAATTGAGCCAATTCGCTGCGTGCTGTCGGCAATATCATCCATCGTTTTAACGACGGTCTGCATCGCATTGCCTCCTTTTGTCGCCGCGCTGCTCGCGGCCACGGAGAGTTTGTCCACCTCGGCGGCGGTTTCGGAGTTACTCTGAACGGATGCGGCCATCTGATTCATTGTCGCGACGGTCTGCTGCACGTTCGCCACGGTCTGACGGGTCCGATCGTTCAGATCTTCATTTCCCTGCGCCAGCCTGTCGCTGCCGTCACGGACGCTAACCACCTGGCTCGACACGTCATTAATCAACCAGCGGCACATCAGGCCAAGCTGCCCTACCGCGCGCAGCGTCAGCCCCAGCTCGTCGCTGCGGTTCAGATGCTGCACGCTGTTGCGCTCACCGGTTGCGACCTTCAGCGCCTGTCGAGCCACATTCTCTACCGGGCGGACAATCTGGTGCTCAAAGAGCAGCGTCCCCAGCAGCATCACCACCGCAGCAGCAACGAGCGGCATCCACCCGGCGGAGGTCACCGCCAGGGTGGAGGCGAGTAGGGCAAAGAGCACCGCCATCACGCTGCGCACGCGCCAGCGCAGCGGCATGGCAGGCAGTTTGCCCAGCCAGCCTTTTCCAACCACCAGCCCCTTATGCACACGTTTCTTACAGCTCCCGTCGTTGAGCGCCCGGTAGAGCGGTTCCACGGTGGCAATCTCTTCCGCCGTGGCTTTGGTGCGAATGGACATATAGCCCGTGACCTGCCCGTGGCGCACCATCGGCACTGCGTTAGCACGCACCCAGTAGTGATCGCCGTTTTTGCGCCGGTTTTTGACAATCCCACTCCACGGTTCGCCCTGCTGCAGCGTGTACCACATATCGGCAAACGCGGCTTTTGGCATGTCGGGGTGGCGTACCAGATTGTGCGGCTGGCCCGTCAGCTCATCAAGCTGGTAGCCGCTCACCTGCACAAAAGTGTCGTTGGCGTGAGTGATGTAGCTGTGGACGTCTGTGGTAGACATTAAGGTGGTGTCATCGTCCAGAGGATATTCATTCTGGGTGACATAGGTTGGAGAGGACATCGTGGGCATCCCTTGCAGGTTATTTGAATGTTAATTTTGTGGGTCAATGTTTTTTCGGCGGTAAACAATTTATCTTTAGTTGTTAAACTTGATGAAGATCGCAGATTTCACTTAAACCATACTTTTTGTACGATTTTATAATTCATTGATTTCAAATACTTTCGCAAAGAAATTACCTATAAAGCATGACCAGTTAACGCCCACTTAAGTTGCACCGAATGCACTTCTTTAGTGCAGTTGCGCTTTTTCGCCCCCAATTATCCTTATCTGTCCTGTACCGCTAAATCCCGTTTCGGTTGCTTCGGCATGATTAAATATTGTGCAACATTATTTTAACCTGGCGTTTATCCCGATTTTCGTTAAGGCATCTGAAGTGGCGTAATCCCTGCAATACTTAAACCAGTATCATGTGATACGCGATCCCCGGGAGCACATTTTGAACAGGTTACCTTCCAGCGCCTCGGCTCTTGCCTGTACCGCGCACGCACTGAATCTCATTGAGAAGCGAACGCTTGATCATGAGGAGATGAAACAACTTAACCGAGAGGTCATCGATTACTTTAAAGAACACGTCAATCCAGGGTTTCTGGAGTATCGCAAATCTGTTACCGCCGGCGGGGATTACGGAGCCGTAGAGTGGCAAGCGGGGAGTCTTAACACGCTTGTCGACACCCAGGGACAGGAGTTTATCGATTGCCTTGGTGGTTTTGGTATCTTCAACGTGGGGCACCGTAATCCAGTTGTGGTTTCCGCCGTACAGAATCAACTTGCGAAACAACCTCTCCATAGCCAGGAACTGCTCGACCCGCTTCGCGCCATGCTCGCGAAAACGCTGGCGGCCTTAACGCCCGGCAAACTGAAATACAGCTTCTTTAGCAACAGCGGCACGGAATCGGTCGAAGCGGCGATAAAGCTCGCCAAAGCGTACCAGTCGCCGCGCGGGAAATTCACCTTTATCGCCACCAGCGGCGCGTTCCACGGTAAATCCCTGGGCGCACTGTCCGCTACCGCCAAATCCACCTTCCGCAAACCGTTTATGCCGCTGCTGCCGGGCTTCCGCCACGTGCCGTTCGGCGACATTAACGCCATGCGCACCGTGCTGAGTGAATGCCGTAAAACCGGCGATGACGTGGCGGCGGTGATCCTGGAGCCGATTCAGGGTGAAGGCGGCGTGATCCTCCCTCCGCAGGGCTATCTGCCTGCCGTGCGTCAGCTGTGCGATGAGTTTGGCGCGCTGCTGATCCTCGACGAAGTCCAGACCGGGATGGGGCGCACCGGCAAGATGTTTGCCTGCGAGCACGAGAACGTGCAGCCGGACATACTGTGTCTGGCGAAGGCGCTTGGCGGCGGCGTGATGCCGATTGGCGCAACGGTGGCCACCGAGGAGGTGTTCTCGGTGCTGTTCGACAACCCGTTCCTGCATACCACCACCTTTGGCGGTAACCCGCTGGCCTGCGCGGCGGCTCTTGCGACCATCAACGTGCTGCTGGAACAAAACCTGCCCGCGCAGGCGGAGCAAAAAGGCGACATGCTGCTGGACGGCTTCCGTCAGCTAGGCCGGGAGTATCCGGATCTGGTGCAGGATGCGCGTGGTAAAGGGATGCTGATGGCAATTGAGTTTGTCGACAACGAAATCGGCTACAGCTTTGCGAGCGAGATGTTCCGCCAGCGGGTGCTGGTGGCCGGAACGCTCAACAACTCGAAGACTATCCGCATTGAACCGCCGCTGACTCTGACGATTGAGCAGTGCGAGCAGGTGCTGAAAGCGGCGCGTAAAGCGCTGGCAGCGCTGCGGGTGAGCGTGGAAGAGGCGTAAAAAATCACCGGGCCTACAGGCGTTTGTAGGCCCGGTTTTTTAGCGATGAAATTCCGCCACCGTCATGGTGAAGCGAAGCACGGTATCGCCCTCATTGGCGTAGCCGTGCGCCGCTTCCATTTTCGCCACAGCCGATGCGCCAGCGTTAACCTGGGTCACCGTCTCATCCACCGTCAGCGTTAAAACGCCTTCGTTCACGTGCAACAGCTCAAAGGTTCCCGCCGGGTGCCCCGGAGAGGTAAAACGCTCCCCCGGCTGCATCTCCCATTGCCATAACTCAATCATATCCGGGCCTGCCGTTCCCGCCAGCAGTCTGGCGCGTCCACCCTGTTCGCCCTGCCACAGCACCGGAATAGTCTCTTCTTCGATAACATGCACCAGCGGCTCGCTGGAGACGTTAACGATATCCGCCACTGAGATACCGAGCGCGGCAGCCACTTTGCACAAGATGGCGATACTGGGGTTGGCTGCGCCCTTTTCGATCTCTACCAGCATGCCTTTACTGACGCTTGCGCGGCGGGACAGCTCGTCCAGAGATAGCTTTTTCTCTTTGCGCCAGTTGCGTATGCGGTTCGCGACGGCCAGGCTTACCTGGGCAACATCGGCCCCGTGCGCAGTCATTATATTGACTTTATCAGTCATTGGTCACTACCATGGTATAAAACAGTCAATACAGGATTATTTATGTCTCTCGTTACGCCGTCAATAGACTCACGTCTTGCCGGGATTGCCCCAGGCTTTCGGGCGCTGAGCATTCTGGTTGAAGCTGCGCCAATTACCCACCCGGAGGTGGCGGCTGCCGCGCTGGCGCAGGCCTGCCAGCAGATGATTAATGATGATGTGCCCTGGGCTGATGCACACCTTTCAGGCTGGGATGACGTGTTTAAAGCCTTCGGCGCGAAACCGAAACGCACGCCCTGCTCGGCATCCGCCCTGCGTAAGCGGGTCCTGAAAGATGGCTCGCTGCCGCCGCTGGATCCGGTGGTGGATATCTATAACGCGGTGAGTATTCGCTACGCCATTCCGGTCGGCGGAGAAAATCTCGCGGCTTATTCGGGCACGCCGCGTCTGACGCTTGCCGACGGCAGCGAGCCATTTGATACCTTCAAAGAGGGACAGCCGGTGGTGGAACATCCGGAACCTGGCGAGGTTATCTGGCGCGACGATACTGGCGTCACCTGCCGCCGCTGGAACTGGCGCCAGGGGATACGGACGCGCCTCGATAGCCAGGCGCAATCCATGTGGTTTATTCTTGAAAGCCTGCCGTCGATGCCGCTTGCGGCGCTGGATGAGGCGGGAGATGAGCTGGTCAACAACCTGCAGCGGCTGATGCCGGGGGCCACGGCTCAGGTTCAGATGCTGACGCTGTAAGAGGACAACACGATGTTTTACGGGTTAAGCGCTTTTCCGTTAACGCCCCTGAAAGAGGGGACGTTTGACGAGCAATCCTTCATCAATCTTCTGCGCCCCGTGGTCGACGCTGGCGTGGATTCTCTGGGCATTCTCGGCTCAACGGGAAGCTATGCCTATCTGACTGTAGAAGAGCGCGGTCGGATCGCACGCTGCGCGGTGGCGCATGCTGATGATATTCCGGTCATCGTCAGCATTGGCGCACACCGGCTGGACGATATACTGCGTCTGGCTGACGACGCGCAGGCGGCAGGTGTCTCCGGCGTGCTGATGGCCCCCGTGTCCTACCAGCGATTAACGGAAGACGAAGTGTTTAATCTCTATGAAACGGTGACCCGCCAGCTCTCCATACCGTTGTGCATTTACGATAATCCGGCCACCACCGGGTTTGCGTTTAGCGATGAATTGTTATTTTCCGTCGCGGCCCTGCCGAATGTGGGATCCATTAAGCTTGGTCGCGTGCCGGAAGACCTGTCGCAGGTACGCGCCCGTCTTCCTGAGACAGTCACGCTGGGCATCGCCGGCGACTGGCGAGCGGCCTCTGCCCTGCAGGCCGGGTTTGACGTCTGGTACTCGGTGCTCGGCGGATTGTTCCCGCAAACAGCGCTGGCGATTGCCCGTTCGAAAGAGACTGCCCAATCCGAGCGATTAGAGCCACTGTGGGAATTGTTCCGTCACTACGGCAGCTTACGGGTTATCGCGGCGGCGGCAGAGATGATGGGAAAAGTGGCTGCACCTGCGTTGCCGTTCCCGTTGCAGGCGGTTCAGGGTGAGCCGCGTGAAGCGCTCGCGAGATTACTTGCCCATCTGGAGCTGGTTTGAAAAATGCCGGGTGGCGCTGCGCTTACCCGGCCTACAACACTTTTATAACGCCTGTTACTCCGGCAACAGCCCAACAAAGCTGCGCTTTTTACGCGGCTCCGACATCAGCTCCTCAAGCTTGTCCACGCACGCCAGATAGTGCGGGGTTTGCTTGTGTGCCAGCACCGCCTCTTCGTCTTTATAGGCTTCGTAGATAAAGAACCGGGTTTTTACCCTCGGGTCCTGCAATACGTCAAAACGCAGGTTCCCCGGCTCCTGGATTGCGCCCTCGTGGTTGGCGCGAAACACTTCCAGAAACTCGTCTACCCGCTCGGGCTTAATGTTGATTTCCACCAGCGTCACGTTCATTTTGCTTCTCCCTGTTTCTTTTCCTGCCAGAACTGGAACGCATCGCGGGCATTCCAGCTCTCGTGAACCACTTTTTTCACCGCCTTCAGCATGGCGAGCGGCGCGCTGGACTGGAAGATGTTGCGCCCCATGTCCACGCCGGATGCCCCCTGGTCGATCGCGCGCCAGCACATCTCCAGCGCCTCGTGCTCAGGAAGCTTTTTGCCCCCGGCGATGACGATCGGCACCGGGCAGCTGGCGGTCACTTTTTCAAAACCCTCATCCACGTAGTAGGTTTTGACGAACTGCGCCCCCATTTCGGCGGCGATGCGGCTTGCCAGCGAGAAATAGCGCGCGTCGCGCGCCATCTCTTTCCCCACGCCCGTTACCGCCAGCGTCGGCATGCCGTAGCGCGCCCCTGCATCGACAAGCTTGATGATGTTGTTGATCGACTGATGCTCAAACTCGCTGCCGATGTACACCTGCGCCGCCACCGCGCAGACGTTCAGGCGCAACGCGTCTTCCATCGCCACCGCCACGCACTCGTTGGAGAGTTCGCCCAGAATCGAGTTACCGCCGGAGGCGCGCAGAACCACCGGTTTGTTCGTCGCGGCGGGTACCTGGCTCCTGAGGATGCCGCGGGTGCACATCAGCACGTCGGTTTCACCAAACAGCGGCGCGATAGAGAGGTCGATACGCTCAAGGCCGGTAGTCGGCCCCTGAAAGTAGCCGTGGTCAAAGGCCAGCATCACCGTACGGTTGCTCTGCGGATTGAAGATGCGCGCCAGCCGCGACTGCATGCCCCAGTCCAGCGAGCCGCAGCCCTTCAGGGTGAACGGCACATTTTGCTGCGGCGTGCCGATGCCAAAATCCTTGCCGTCTTTGATGTCGTCTAAATCAGCCATTTGCTCCCCCGTCAGAAATCGTATTTGCTGATGTTCTCTTTGGTGAACACCACGCGTTCCGGCAGCAGCACGATGCCGTTGCCCTTCGCCTCATACTGGTAGCCCTGCACGCTGTTCGGCTCGACCTTCAGCGCCCCGATGTTTTTTACGTCCACGCTGTCGCCGACGTTAAGATCGCCTTTTTTCAGCAAACGATCGGCGACATTGACCGCAATTTTGCCCTGTTGCACCACGTCCCACAGGCCGAAGGCCTTCACCGTGCCGCGCTCAACGTACGGACGCATCACGTTCGGCGTGCTGAAGCCGACAATCGCCACCCCTTCCCGCTTCAGGTTTTCCGCCGCCTGCGCCGCCGCCGGCAGGGCGTTGGCGTCCGGGGCGATAATCGCATCCAGATCCGGGTAGGCTTTTAAGATCCCTTCGGCGGTTTGCAACGATTTGGTGGCGTCGTTATAGCCAAACTGGGTCGTTACGATCTGCCACTGGGGGTGATCTTTCTCGATTTTGGCCTTCGCCTCTTTCACCCACTGGTTCTGGTCGGTGACGGTGGGGCTTGAGTAGAAGAACGCCACTTTGGCATTCGGTTTGGTGACCTGCTTGCCCGCCATCTCCACCAGCAGGCCGCCCAGCTGTTCCGGCGTCCCCTGGTTGATGTAGATGCTGCGGCACTCCGGCCTGGTGTCGGAATCCCAGGTCAGGACCTTGACGCCGCGCTGCATCGCGCGCTTAAGCGCCGGACACAGCCCGTCCGGCGACACGGCGGAGACGATAATGGCGTTATAGCCCTGGTTGACGAAGTTATTGATGAGCTGCACCTGGCCGGAAACGCTCGGCTCGGTCGGGCCGTCGTAGGTCACGTCCACGCCAAGATCTTTCCCCGCCTCTTTCGCGCCGTTGCCGCCGCTGGTGAAGAAGCCCACGCCCACCAGCTTCGGGATAAAGGCAATGCGGTCCGCCGCCTGCGCCGAAGCGAAGCTGAGGGCCATTGCCAGGACGAGCAGTTTTGTTTTCATCTTACGCTCCGGATAGTTTTCTAAAGAGAGATCGCACCCATTCGCGGTGCAGACTCAGCGAACGTCCCATCACCACCACAACCAGCAGCGCCCCTGACAGCGCGCTCGACACCTGATTGGGGATACCGACCATCTGTAAACCCTGCTGCAGGTACCCCACCAGCAGCGCCGCCAGCGCCGTACCGACAACCGAACCTGAACCGCCGTAGATATTGGCTCCGCCGAGCACGGCGGCGGTGAGCGCGGGCATCAGTAAATCGCGCCCAAGATCCGAACGCGCGGAGCCGAAATAGGAGACCATCACCAGCGCGGCAATCGCGGAGGCAACGCCCACCAGGCCGTACAGCGCGTAGGGCATACCGTTTACCGACAGCGCCGCATAGCGTGCCGCACGCGGATTTTGGCCAATCAGGAACAGATGACGGCCAAAGCGCCCGCGGTGGGTAATGAGCCAGAAGAAGACGGTGATTACCGCGAACAAGACCAATGGGATCGGCAGGCCCAACACCGTGAGGTTAGCGAAGGCGGTAAAGCTGTCCGGGAAGCCGCCGATGCCCTCGTAGCCCGTGGCCCCCGCCATGCCGGAGAGCAGCAGCGCGCCGCCGCCGTAGAGGTAGAGCGTGCCGAGGGTGATAACTAAAGGGCTGATGCCGGTGTAGTGGATCAGCGCCGCATTCATCAGCCCGCACAGCAGGCCGAGCAGCAGCGTCAGCGGAACGGCGGCCGCCATCGGCCACCCCCCCTGCATCATCACCCCCAGCGCGATGGCGCACAGGCCAATGGTCGAGCCGAGGGAGATGTCGATCCCGCCGCTGACGATCACCAGCGTCAGCGGCAGCGCCACAATGCCGATGCAGATGAAGTCGCTGGTGCTGAACAGCAGCATGTTGATATCGAGCATGCGCGGGTTGATGGCGCCAAAGAGCAGGATCTCCAGCACCAGCAAAATCAGCAGCGCGCTTTCCCAGTTAAGCCTCATTTACGCCACCTCTTTTTTACGTTTGGGAAAGGGGGTGACGTGCTTTCCCCCTCTGTTACCCGGCTGGAAGCGACCGTACTTCAGCGCCCGCTGATGCCGCGCCAGCGCCTGGCGCAGACGCCCGTCGAGCACCAGCACGCCCAGCAGCACCAGCCCGGCGATAAAGTCGTTCCACCACGCCGGGAGCCTGAACAGCACCAGCACGGTGTCGATTTGCGTCAGGAAGAACGCACCGAGCAGCGCGCCAATCAGCGTCCCCGTGCCGCCCAACAGCGAAATGCCACCCAGTACGCAGGCGGCGATGGCCTTCATCTCCAGCCCGCTGCCGGTCTGGTTGGGCACAAAGCCAATCTGCGCGGCAAAGACGATCCCGGCGCAGGCCGCCAGCATGCCGTTGAGGGTGAAGGCGATCATACGGGTGCGGTTCACCGCCACGCCCAGCTGGCGCGCGGCGGCAAGGTTATCCCCCACCGCGTAGAAATCACGCCCGAACGCGGTGCGCGACAGCGTCCACGCGCCTGTGGCCGCGATGGTCAACACCACCATGCCAAGGGGCGACACGCCGACGGCGGCAGGCTCAGAGAGGGATTTCAACCCCGGCGGCAGCCCTTCAATCCACTTTCCTCCCGTCCAGAGCAGCATCGCCCCGCGGTACAGCCCCAGCGTGCCGAGGGTCGCGACAATCGCCGGAATGCGCAGCCCCACCACCAGAAAACCGTTGAACGCCCCGGCCAGCGCCCCGATCGACAGTGCGAAGAGAATGGAAACGGGCAGGCTGTAGCCGCCGTTCAGCGCCACGCCGACGGCGATGGCGGACAACCCGACCGTTGAACCGACGGACACGTCGATATTGCGGGTCAGCATTACCAGCGCCGCGCCGATGGCCAGCAGGATCAGGATCTGTGAGCTGGCGAAGATCATCCCCAGCGTCTGCAGGCTGAAGTAAGAGGGATTCAGCGCCACCAGCACGGCGAACAGCGCCAGAATGGCGAGAAACGCGCTCAGCTCGCGGTTTTTCAGTAAGGTCTTCATGATTGCCCTCCGAACGCCAGCGCCATCATGCGATCGAGGCTGACGGCGTGGCGCGGCAGTTCGCCGCTGAGCACGCCCTGGTGCATCACCAGCACGCGGTCCGCGAGGCCCGGAAACTCATCGAGATCGCTTGAGATCATCAGCACCGCCACGTTCTGCGCCGCCACGCTTTTGATAAGCTGGTAGATATCGGCGCGCGCCGAGACGTCCACGCCGCGCGTCGGCTCGTCGACGATCAGCAATAACGGGTTGGCTTCCAGACAGCGTGCAAGCAGCACCTTCTGCTGGTTGCCGCCGGAGAGCGTGCGCACGGTTTGATCCGCATGGTTGAGCTTGATCCCCAGCGCCCGGTGATAGCGCTCCACCACCGCGGACTCTCTTTTCCGCTGCTGCCAGAGCGACGGCTCGTTCAGCGCCACGGTGTTCCAGCGGATCGGCGCGTCGAGGAACAGGCCGGATACCTGCCTGTCTTCCGGCAGGTAAACCAGGCCTTTTTCCAGCCGCAAACGCACCGGCTCGTTGGCGATCTCCTGGTTCTCCAGCCAGATGCGTCCCCCGCGTACCGGCCGCAGGCCGTAGAGGGTTTCGGCAAACTCGGTGCGCCCGGAACCCACCAGCCCGGCCAGGCCGACGATCTCCCCGGCGTAGATCTCAAGGCTCAGATCGATAAACCCTTCTCCGGTCAGGTCCTCTACCCGCAGCACCGGAAAATCCTGCGGCTGGGTGCGGCGGTTGCCCGGCAGCGCCAGCCACAGCTTTTGCGTATCGCTCAGGGATTTCTCGCGGCTCACCGGCGTCATGGCGGCGATCAGGGCGCTATCGTCAAACTGCGCGGTTTCGCCGCTCAGCACCACCGCGCCGTCGCGCATCACCGAGACGTGGCTCGAAAGCACGCGAATTTCCGGCAGCTTATGGGAGATAAAGACGATCCCGACGCCGAGTGTCTGCAGGGCGCGGATCTGACGAAACAGCCGTTCGGTTTCGCCCGGCGTGAGGGAGGCCGTGGGCTCGTCGAGGATCAGGATCCTGGCGTTGCGCATTAATCCGCGCAGGATCTCCACCATCTGCTGATCCGCCACCTCCAGGGTGCTGGCGGCGGCGTCGAGGTTGAGCTGGCACTGCAGCTGCTCAAGTTTCTCCGCCAGCCTTTTTTCCAGATCGCGTTCGCGCGGCAGGCGGAACAGGATGTTTTCCCGCACCGTAAGGTTGGGGAACAGCAGCGGCTCCTGCGGCACCAGGTAAATGCCGAGCCTGTGCGCCTGCACGGGCGTCAGCCGCGCATATAACTGCCCCTCGACGGAAAGTTCACCGCTGTCCGGCGTCTCGACCCCGGCGATGATCTTCATCAGCGTCGATTTTCCCGCGCCGTTTCCGCCCATCAGCGCGTGCACCTGACCCGCAAGCAGCGTGAAATCAATGCCTTTCAGAACCGGCACGCCTGAGAACTGCTTGCTGATATTCCGCGCGTCGAGAAGTGGTGTCATCATCGCTCCGCTATTGAACAAATGATTTTTAGATTTAATAATGTTCAAAAGCGTAGACGGTGAACTATATTTACAACCGTGCAGGGATCACAGTTTTATCGATTGAGATTCAGATAAACCAGAAACGATCGAAATGATCCGTTTTGTCGCGTGGCTCACACTTTCCCTCTGCGTCATCACGAACATATGATCTAAATTTTTATAAGAGTTCAACTATGAGCGATAAACGCACTGCGGAAGAAGGACGGTTTGCCGGGCTGGCGCTGGCGGAAGAGGAGCTGGTGGCACGCGTAGCCTGGTGCTACTACCACGACGGGCTGACCCAGAACGATATCGGCGAGCGGCTCGGGCTGCCGCGTTTGAAGATTTCTCGCCTGCTGGAAAAAGGCCGTCAGTCAGGGGTGATCCGCGTGCAGATTAACTCCCGCTACGAGGGCTGCCTGTCGCTGGAAACCGAGCTACAGCAGCGCTTTGGCCTGAAGCTGGTGCGCGTGATGCCTGCCTTAAATACGCCGCCGATGAACGTGCGGTTAGGCATTGGCGCGGCGCAGTCGCTGATGGGCGTGCTGGAACCCGGCCAGCTGCTGGCGGTGGGGTTCGGTGAAACCACCATGAGCAGCCTGCAGCACCTGAGCGGATTTATCAGCTCACAGCAGATCCGCCTCGTGACGCTCTCCGGCGGCGTAGGGCCATATATGACCGGTATCGGCCAGCTGGACGCGGCCTGCAGCGTCAGCATGATCCCCGCCCCGCTTCGCGTGTCATCCGCCGAGGTGGCCGGGATCTTAAAACGCGAGACCAGCGTGCGGGACGTGATCCTCGCCGCCACCGCCGCCGACGTCGCGGTGGTTGGCATTGGTTCGGTGAACCAGCGCCGCGACGCTACGATACTGCGCTCCGGCTATATCAGCGAAGGTGAACAGCTGATGTACGCCCGCAAAGGCGCGGTCGGCGACATTCTCGGCTATTTCCTCAATGCCGAAGGCGAATGCGTTGAGGAGCTGGAGATCCATAAAGAATTACTCGGCGTCTCGCTTGATGAGCTGGCGCAGCTGCCCACCATCGTTGGCGTGGCCGGCGGGGAAGAGAAAGCCGATGCGATTTATGCCGCACTGAAGGGTCGCCGTATCAATGGCCTGGTGACGGAAGAGACGACAGCCCGCGCGGTGCTGGCTCTGGCCAAATGAGAGCCCGCCCTGCGCTAACAGCGAGGCAAGCTCATGAGTTACCTTTTAGCGTTAGATGCAGGGACAGGCAGCGTTCGCGCCGTTATTTTCGATTTACAGGGCAACCAGATTGCCGTCGGTCAGGCCGAGTGGAAGCACCTGAGCGTTGAGAACGTGCCGGGGTCGATGGAGTTCGACCTCGAGACCAACTGGCAGCTGGCCTGCCGGTGCATTCATCAGGCGCTGTCGCGCGCGAATCTGACCGCAGCAGATATTCAGTCCGTCGCCTGCTGTTCAATGCGCGAAGGGATCGTGCTGTATGACCGCAACGGCGAGGCCATCTGGGCCTGCGCCAACGTCGACGCCCGCGCCAGCCGCGAAGTAGCCGAACTCAAAGAGATCCGCGATGACCGTTTTGAATCCGAAGTGTATGAGGTTTCTGGCCAGACGCTGGCGCTGAGCGCCATGCCGCGCCTGCTGTGGCTGGCGCACCATCGTCCGGATATTTACCGCAGCGCCGCGACCATCACCATGATCAGCGACTGGCTGGCGGCTAAGCTCTCCGGCGAGCTGGCGGTCGACCCGTCTAACGCGGGCACCACCGGCATGCTGGATCTCTTCTCCCGCGACTGGCGTCCGGCGCTGCTCGACATGGCCGGGCTGCGCGCCGATATCCTCTCCCCGGTGAAAGAGACCGGCACCGTGCTGGGTGCCATCACCCATGAAGCCGCGCAGCAGAGCGGCCTGCGCGAAGGCACGCCGGTAGTGATGGGCGGCGGCGACGTGCAGCTGGGGTGCCTGGGGCTGGGCGTGGTTCGCGCCGGACAAACGGCGGTGCTGGGCGGTACCTTCTGGCAGCAGGTGGTCAACCTGCCACAGGTGCGCACCGATCCTGAGATGAACATCCGCGTGAACCCGCACGTCATTCCCGGCATGGCGCAGGCGGAGTCGATCAGCTTCTTTACCGGGCTGACCATGCGCTGGTTCCGCGACGCCTTCTGCGCGGAGGAAAAGCTGATTGCCGAGCGGATGGGGATGGACACCTACTCTCTGCTGGAAGAGATGGCGAGCCGCGTGCCGGCGGGTTCCCACGGGGTGATGCCGATCTTCTCCGACGCGATGCATTTTAAGCAGTGGTACCACGCCGCGCCGTCGTTTATTAACCTCTCCATCGACCCGGAAAAATGCAACAAAGCGACGCTGTTCCGCGCCCTGGAGGAGAATGCGGCGATCGTCTCGGCCTGCAACCTGGCGCAGATTTCACGCTTCTCCGGCGTAACGTTTGAAAGCCTGGTCTTTGCGGGCGGCGGTTCCAAAGGCGCCCTGTGGAGCCAGATCTTAAGCGACGTAACCGGCCTGCCGGTGCGCGTGCCGGAAGTGAAAGAGGCGACGGCGCTCGGCTGCGCGATTGCGGCAGGTGCTGGCGCGGGGCTGTTTGCCGATATGGCCTCGACGGGCGAACGGCTTGTGAAGTGGAGCCGCGAGTTCACGCCAAACCCGGCGCACCGCGAGCTGTACGACAGCATGATGCAGAAATGGCAGGCGGTATATGCGGACCAGCTCGGGCTGGTGGACAGCGGACTGACCACGTCGATGTGGCAGGCTCCGGGGCTGGTACGGGCAGCAGCGCCGTAAATAACGCCGGATGGCGCTACGCTTATCTGTCCTGGGGATTTGTAGACCCGGTAAGCGCAGCGCCACCGGGGAAGTTCTTTGAGATCTATCACAATCATTCGATCCCGCTTTTACCTTTCCGCTGCCGCTGGCTAAATTAGTAACTCATCCGACCACATAACAATAATTTTACACTGGAAGAGACTATGAGCCGCTACCCGTCGTTATTCGCCCCTCTCGATCTGGGGTTCACCACACTCAAAAACCGCGTGTTGATGGGCTCGATGCACACCGGGCTCGAGGAGCATCCGGACGGGGCCGAGCGTCTGGCAGCCTTCTATGCCGAGCGCGCGCGCCATGGGGTGGCACTGATAGTCACCGGCGGCGTGGCCCCTTCCCCTTCCGGCGTCGGCATGGAGGGCGGCGCGGTGCTGAACGATGCGTCGCAGCTGCCGCACCACCGCATTGTGACCGACGCGGTGCACAGCGAGGGCGGTAAAATCGCCCTGCAAATTCTGCACACCGGACGCTACAGCTACCAGCCGAATCTGGTTGCGCCATCGGCCATTCAGGCGCCGATCAACCGCTTTAAACCTCACGCCCTCACCCACGACGAGATCCTGGCGCTGATCGACGACTTTGCCCGCTGTGCGGCGCTGGCGCGTGAGGCGGGCTACGACGGCGTGGAGGTAATGGGCTCAGAAGGCTATCTGATTAACGAATTCCTCGCGGCCCGCACCAACCAGCGCGACGACGAATGGGGCGGCGACTATGCCCGCCGGATGCGCTTTGCCGTGGAGGTGGTGCGCGCGGTACGTGAACGTGCGGGTTCGGATTTTATCATCATCTTCCGCCTGTCGATGCTCGACCTGGTGGAAGGCGGCGGCACGTTCGACGAAACCGTGCAGCTGGCGCAGGCGATAGAAGCCGCAGGTGCGACGATTATCAACACAGGGATTGGCTGGCACGAGGCGCGCATTCCGACCATCGCCACGCCGGTTCCGCGCGCGGCGTTCAGCTGGGTAACGCGCAGGCTGAAAGGGAAAGTGTCTGTTCCGCTGGTCACCACCAACCGCATTAACGATCCGCAGGTGGCGGACGATGTGATTTCGCGCGGCGATGCCGACATGGTCTCGATGGCGCGCCCGTTCCTCGCCGATGCCGAACTGCTGTCCAAAGCGCAAAGCGGCCGCGCGGATGAGATCAACACCTGCATCGGCTGTAATCAGGCATGCCTGGATCAGATCTTCGTCGGGAAAGTGACCTCCTGCCTCGTCAACCCGCGCGCCTGCCACGAAACCAAAATGTCGGTGATCCCGGCGACAGCGAAAAAACGCCTGGCGGTTGTCGGCGCAGGGCCTGCGGGCCTGGCGTTTGCGGTCAATGCCGCCTCGCGCGGGCACAGCGTGACGCTGTTTGATGCGCTGGGGGAGATTGGCGGGCAGTTTAATATCGCCAAACAGATCCCCGGCAAAGAGGAGTTCTACGAAACGCTGCGCTACTACCGCCGGATGATCGAGCTGACGGGCGTCGAGCTGCGGCTTAACCAGTTTGTCCGCGCGGCGGATCTGACTGATTTCGATGAGGTGATCCTGGCGAGCGGGATCGTACCGCGCACGCCTTCGATCGAGGGTATCGATCATCCAAAAGTGCTGAGCTATCTCGACGTGCTGCGTGACAAAGTACCGGTTGGCGAGAAGGTGGCGATTATCGGCTGCGGCGGGATCGGCTTTGATACCGCCATGTATTTGAGCCAGCCGGGCGAGGCGACCAGCCAGAACATTGCCGAGTTTTGCGTCGAATGGGGCATTGATACCAGCCTCAGCCAGTCCGGCGGATTACGCCCGGAAGGGCCGCAGCTGCCGAAAAGCCCGCGCCAGATAGTGATGCTGCAGCGTAAGGCCAGCAAGCCGGGTGAAGGGCTTGGCAAAACCACCGGCTGGATCCACCGCGCCACCCTGCTCTCACGCGGGGTGAAGATGATCCCGGCTGTCAGCTACCACAAGATCGACGACGAGGGGCTGCACGTCACGATCGGCGGCGAGCCGCAGCTCTTGCGCGTGGATCATGTGATTTTATGTGCCGGGCAGGAGCCAAAGCGCGATCTGGCCGATCCGCTGCGCGAAGCCGGTAAAACGGTGCATCTGATTGGCGGGTGCGACGTGGCGATGGAGCTGGACGCGCGGCGCGCGATTGCGCAGGGGACGAAATTAGCTCTGGCGATCTAGGGCATTGCCCGGTGGCGCTGCGCTTACCGGGCCTACAAAACCGTAGGCCTGTGCAAGCGAAGCGCCGCCAGGCAAAACAATCTTAACGACGGCGTCCCAGCTTCACCGACTTCAGCACCACAAACTTGTTGTTCGTCGCAACGGTAACGCAGTTACCGAAAATCTTCTTCAGCTTGTGGAAGTAGTCCAGGTGGCGGTTGGCCACGATGTACAGCTCGCCGTTGATCTTCAGGCAGCGGCGCGCGTGGTGGAACATCTCCCACGCGACGTTATCCGTCAGGGCGTGCTTCTGGTGGAACGGCGGGTTGCAGAACACGGCGTTAAAGCGGAACGGCTCTACGCCGGACAGCGCGTTGTTGATCATAAACTCGCAGCGGTCCAGCGCGTCCGGCATGTTGGTTTCCACGTTCAGACGGCTGGAGGCCACCGCCATCGGCGATTCGTCGCTGAACACCACGCTGGCCTCCGGGTTCTTCGCCAGCAGCGTCAGGCCAATCACGCCGTTGCCGCAGCCCAGGTCGACAATCTCTCCTTCCAGATTTTCCGGCAGATGTTCCATAAAGAAGCGCGCGCCGATATCCAGACCAGTGCGTGAGAAGACGTTCGCGTGGTTGTGGATGGTCCAGTCGGTCCCTTCCAGCTTCCAGCTCAGGGTCTCTGGCGCGTCGGCCAGCTCGGGAGCGGTGAACGTACAGTTGATCAGGCGCGCTTTTTTCCACGCCAGCGTGGTGGTGGTCGGGCCGAGAACCTTCTCGAACAGCTCCAGCGTCGAGGTGTGAATATCGCGCGCTTTGGCACCCGCGATGATACGGGTTTCTGGCGTCACGACCTTACGCAGCGCGCGCAGCTGCTGCTCCAGCAGCGCCATGGTTTTTGGCACTTTGATCAGCACCACGCCCGGCGCCTGCGGGTAGTCCGCGGTGCTGTCGAGGAACTTCACGCTGGACTCTTCGATGTCGTTATGGCGCAGGTTTTCACGCGTCGCCAGCTCGCTTAAGTAGGAATCGCCGATGCTGTACGGCGTGTGCTCCGCCAGGGCACAGCCCAGCGCGCCGAAGGCGTCATTCAGGATCAAAACCGGGCCGCGGATTTCAGTCTCATCCAACTGTTGCAGCAGATATTCATCCGCCGCTTCCCACGCCTGAAGCGGGTTAACGTCGTCCGTTTCCGGGAAACGTTTAAGGTTGAGTGAACGGAAACCGTTGTCTAAGTGGCTCATCGGCCCTCCTGAATGGTAAAATTTGGCGTATCCCTGAAAAGGGTGCGTGAGTATACCCGTTTTCGCATTAATTTGGGCTTTTGATGAACCAACTTACTTATCTCCAGGGCTATCCGGAGCATTTACTGACTCAGGTTCGCAGCCTGATTGCCGAGCAGAAGCTCGGCGCGGTGCTGGAAAAACGCTATCCCGGCACGCACGATTTCGCGACCGATAAGGCCCTCTGGCAGTATACGCAGGATCTGAAAAGCCGGTATCTGAAGAGCGCCCCGCCGATCAACAAGGTGATGTACGACAACAAGATCCACGTGCTGAAAAACGCGCTCGGCCTGCACACCGCCGTCTCACGCGTTCAGGGCGGCAAGCTGAAGGCCAAGGCGGAGATCCGCGTCGCGACGGTTTTCCGTAACGCGCCGGAGGCGTTTCTGCGGATGATCGTCGTCCACGAGCTGGCGCACCTGAAGGAGAAAGAGCACGACAAAGCGTTCTACTCCCTGTGCTGCCACATGGAGCCGCAGTACCACCAGCTGGAGTTTGATACCCGCCTGTGGCTTACGCATTTATCGTTAAATGGTAATGCGGAATAGCGCACGCGAATTGTCATGATGACGTGCTACAGTGGCTAAAGGTTCCCCGCTACGGAGTACGTAAACGTTTATGATACGTTTCGCAGTCATTGGAACGAACTGGATCACGCGCCAGTTCGTCGACGCCGCCCACGAAACCGGCAAACTGAAACTTACCGCAGTCTATTCCCGCAGCCTTGAGCAGGCGCAGAGTTTTGCCAACGATTATCTCGTTGAGCATCTCTTCACCTCGCTTGATGAGATGGCGCAAAGCGACGCCATTGACGCGGTCTATATCGCCAGCCCGAACTCCCTGCACTTCCCGCAAACGAAGCTGTTCCTCAGCCATAAAAAGCATGTGATTTGCGAGAAGCCGCTGGCATCAAATATTGAGGAAGTGGAGGCGGCCATTGCGCTTGCCCGCGAAAACCAGGTGGTTCTTTTCGAAGCGTTCAAAACCGCCAGCCTGCCGAATTTCCTGCTGCTGCAGCAGTCCCTGCCGAAAATCGGCAAGATACGCAAAGCCTTTATTAACTACTGCCAGTACTCGTCGCGCTACCAGCGCTATCTGGACGGCGAGAACCCGAACACCTTTAACCCGGCGTTCTCGAACGGCTCGATAATGGATATCGGATTCTACTGCCTGGCCTCTGCCGTGGCCCTGTGGGGCGAGCCGCACGGCGTCACGGCTACCGCCAGCCTGCTGGAGAGCGGCGTGGATGCGCACGGTGTCGCGGTGCTGGATTACGGTGATTTCAGCGTGACGCTGCAGCACTCCAAGGTGAGCGATTCCGTGCTGCCGAGCGAAATTCAGGGCGAAGCGGGCTCGCTGGTCATCGAGAAGATCTCCGAGTGCCAGAAGGTGAGCTTTGTCCCGCGAGGTGGCAAAGCCCAGGAGCTGACGCAGCCTCAGCATATTAACACTATGCTCTATGAGGCAGAGGTCTTCGCCCGTCTGGTGGAAGACAACGAAGTGAATCACCCAGGCCTTGCGGTGAGCCGCACCACGGCGAAGCTGCAAACGGAGATCCGCCGCCAGACCGGCGTGGTATTCCCTGCAGACGGCGTGGGCGCGGAGGTTATCGCGTAAAGCTGTGTAATGAAACGGCGCAGACCATTGACGAAACCAATGGTCTGACATATTTTGTTACCTGCAAAGGGGAGTAACTTCTTCGTCGGTGGATCGTCATTACGATGCGTGCAATACCGCATCCGGTCGCCGGGCAACCTTCGTGGTTGTAAGTGAGACCTTGCCGGAAGGCGAGGTCTATGCATAAAAAGCTAACGGCTATCGTCTTCTGACCATGGCCGTTTTTGTTTTTTATGTGTAAGGAAAATAGTATGCATTCTGTCGGCACTCCCATGTTGTGGGGCGGATTCGCGGTTGTCGTGCTCATCATGCTGGCGATCGACCTCTTTTTGCAGGGACGTCGCGGCGCGCACGGCATGACCATGAAACAGGCCGCCGCCTGGTCGCTGGTGTGGGTCACCCTCTCTCTGCTCTTCTGCGCTGCCTTCTGGTGGTACCTGGCCTCGACTGAAGGCCGCGCAGTTGCCGACCCTCAGGCGCTCGCCTTCCTCACCGGTTATCTGATTGAAAAAGCCCTGGCGGTCGATAACGTCTTCGTCTGGCTGATGCTGTTCAGCTACTTTGCCGTACCTGCTGCCCTGCAGCGTCGCGTGCTGGTGTACGGCGTGCTGGGCGCGATTATCCTGCGTACCATCATGATCTTCGCTGGCAGCTGGCTGATTACCCAGTTCGAATGGCTGCTGTACGTCTTCGGCGCGTTCCTGCTGTTCACCGGGGTCAAAATGGCGCTGGCGAAAGAGGACGGCTCTGCGATTGGCGATCGCCCGCTGGTGAAGTGGATCCGCGGCCATCTGCGCATGACCGACAAGATCGAGAGCGAGCACTTCTTCGTGCGCAAGAACGGCCTGCTGTTTGCCACCCCGCTGCTGCTGGTGCTGATTCTGGTTGAGCTGAGCGACGTGATTTTCGCCGTGGACAGCATTCCGGCGATCTTCGCGGTAACCACCGACCCGTTCATCGTCCTGACCTCTAACCTTTTCGCCATTCTCGGCCTGCGTGCCATGTATTTCCTGCTGGCAGGCGCGGCGGAGCGTTTCTCCATGCTGAAGTACGGCCTGTCGGTGATTCTGGTGTTTATCGGTATCAAAATGCTAATCGTCGATTTCTACCATATCCCGATCGCTATTTCGCTCGGCGTGGTATTTGGCATTCTGATCGTGACGCTAATTATCAATACCTGGGTTAACCGCCAGCACGATAAGAAGCAGCAGATGGAGTAATCCCCTCACCCCGGCCCTCTCCCACAGGGAGAGGGTGAACACACTTTTGTAACGCAGTAGTTAAAAAATATGATGCAACACGTAAAATCCAGCATTTTACGCTTCCCTCCTTTGGCACATTCCCTATACTCGACCAGGCAAACATTTACTTACATCCGGACATAAATGTGACTAAGAGCACATCCGGGATGGAACGCAATTTCACTCAGGAAATATGTATGAGCATACAATCAAGCGGTCTGTTCGCGCGCCTGGCGCAGGGCAGCCTCGTTAAACAAATTCTGGTCGGGCTGGTGCTGGGTATTCTGCTGGCGATGGTGTCAAAACCTGCCGCGGAAGCCACGGGGCTGCTCGGGACGCTGTTCGTAGGTGCACTGAAAGCCGTCGCGCCGGTACTGGTTCTGATGCTGGTCATGGCGTCAATTGCCAACCACCAGCACGGACAAAAAACTAACATTCGCCCCATTCTGTTCCTTTATCTGCTGGGAACCTTCTCGGCTGCCTTAACGGCCGTGGTGTTTAGCTTCCTGTTCCCGTCCACGCTGCACCTGACCAGCGCGGCCGGTGATATCACGCCGCCGTCCGGCATTGTCGAAGTCCTGCGGGGCCTGCTGATGAGCATGGTCTCTAACCCCATCACCGCGCTGATGAGCGGAAACTACATTGGCATCCTGGTCTGGGCGATTGGTCTGGGCTTCGCGCTACGCCACGGCAACGAGACCACGAAAAACCTGGTCAACGATTTGTCCAACGCCGTGACCTTTATGGTGAAGCTGGTGATTCGCTTTGCGCCAGTCGGTATTTTCGGGCTGGTCTCCTCCACGCTGGCAACTACCGGTTTTGACGCACTGTGGGGTTACGCGCAGCTGCTGGTTGTGCTGGTCGGCTGTATGCTGCTGGTGGCGCTGGTGATCAACCCGCTGCTAGTGTTCTGGCAGATCCGCCGCAACCCGTATCCGCTCGTGCTGACCTGCCTGCGCGAAAGCGGCGTAACCGCCTTCTTCACCCGCAGCTCGGCGGCGAACATTCCGGTTAACATGGCGCTGGCGGAGAAGCTGAACCTGGACCGCGACACCTATTCCGTTTCGATCCCGCTGGGTGCAACCGTGAATATGGCGGGTGCGGCAATCACCATTACCGTGCTAACCCTGGCGGCGGTGCATACGCTGGGCATTCCGGTGGATCTGCCAACCGCGCTGCTGTTGAGCGTCGTGGCGTCGCTGTGTGCCTGTGGCGCATCGGGCGTGGCGGGCGGTTCCCTGCTGCTGATCCCGCTGGCGTGTAATATGTTCGGTATCCCGAACGAAATCGCCATGCAGGTGGTAGCCGTCGGCTTTATCATCGGCGTGCTGCAGGACTCCTGCGAAACCGCGCTGAACTCCTCTACCGACGTGCTGTTTACCGCAGCGGCCTGTCAGGCGGAAGACGCGCGTTTAGCGAAGAACGCCCTGCGAGGTTAACAGCAAAACGGCAACCCTGAGGTTGCCGTTTTTAGTGTTTGTACCCTCTCCCTGTGGGAGAGGGTCAGGGTGAGGGCACCAGCCCGCTCCCTATTTAAAGCGTCACACCACTCTTAAAGATCGCCAGCTCGCGGAAGTCGTTCTTCTCGTTACAGGTTTGCTTGCCGTTGGCAAATTCCACAATCGCGTCCACGAATTCCGTCAGCAGCTGCGGCATCGCTTTGCCGTGAATCAGCTGGCCCGCATCAAAGTCGATCCAGTGTTTTTTCTTCGCCGCCAGCTCGCTGTTGGTGGCAATTTTCACCGTCGGCACAAAACCGCCGTACGGCGTGCCGCGACCGGTGCTGAACAGCACCATATGGCAGCCGGCGCCCGCCAGCGCGCTGGTGGCGACCGCATCGTTACCCGGTGCGCTCAGCAGGTTCAGACCGTGCGTTTTCAGGCGCTCGCCGTAGCGCAGAACGTCCACCACCTGGCTGGCGCCCGCTTTCTGGGTGCAGCCGAGAGATTTCTCTTCCAGCGTGGTGATCCCGCCCGCTTTGTTACCCGGAGACGGGTTCTCGTAAATGGGCTGATTGTGGGCGATGAAATACTGTTTGAAGTCGTTCACCATGGTGACGGTCTTCTCAAACGTCTCTTCGTCGCGGCAGTGGCTCATCAGAATACGTTCCGCACCGAACATCTCCGGCACTTCGGTCAGCACAGTGGTGCCGCCGTTGGCAATGACGTAATCCGAGAAGCGACCCAGCATCGGGTTGGCAGTGATGCCGGACAGGCCGTCAGACCCGCCGCACTCCAGACCAAACTTCAGCTCGCTCAGCTTGCCCGGCTCGCGCTTGTCGTGGCGCATCACGTTATACAGCTGATGAAGCTGCTCAACGCCCGCTTCCACTTCGTCGTCCTGATGCTGACACACCATAAAATGCACGCGCTCAGGATCGAACTCACCGAGCGTCTCGCGGAAGGCGTCCACCTGATTGTTCTCGCAGCCCAGGCCGATCACCAGCACCGCCCCCGCGTTCGGGTGGCGCACCATGTTTTGCAGCATGGTGCGGGTATTGATGTGGTCGTCTCCCAGCTGGGAGCAGCCGTAGGTGTGGCTGAACAGATGTACCCCGTCAGTGCCTTCGGCACTGTTGGTCTCTTTCAGAAAACGCGTCTGGATCTGCCGCGCGATGCCGTTGACGCAGCCGACGGTCGGGAGGATCCACAGCTCGTTGCGGATCCCCACCTCACCGTTAGCGCGACGGTAGATCTGTACTTCACGATCTGCCGCCTGACGCTCTTCCGCGGGTAAATCAGGTTGATAGCTGTACTCGTCCAGATCGCTTAGATTGGTGCGGGTATTGTGAGAATGAATATGTTCACCCGGCTCGATATCCGCTAACGCATGCCCAATCGGAAGACCGTACTTAATGATGTTGTCCCCTTTGGCGAGAGGCTTCACGGCAAACTTGTGTCCGCGAGCAATCGCCTGACGCAGGGTGACGCTCTGGTTATCAACGGTCACCACGTCGCCTTCATCGAGATCCGTCAGCGCGACGGCCACGTTATCCAGCGAATGGATTTTGATGTATTGCATATCAACCTCAAACGGCCCTAGTTCAGTTCAATGGCGAAGTAGTCACGCGCATTGTTAAAGCAGATGTTTTTCACCATTTCGCCCAGCAGCTGGATATCCGCTGGCGCTTCGCCTGCGTGCACCCAGCGGCCAATCATCTGGCACAGAATGCGGCGGAAATATTCATGACGGGTATAGGACAGGAAGCTGCGGCTGTCGGTCAGCATGCCGACAAAGCGGCTTAGCAGGCCAAGCTGCGCCAGCTGCGTCATCTGACGTTCCATACCGTCTTTCTGATCGTTGAACCACCAGCCGGAGCCGAACTGCATCTTGCCCGGCATCCCTTCGCCCTGGAAGTTGCCGACCATGGTACCCAGCACTTCGTTATCGCGCGGGTTCAGGCAGTACAGGATGGTTTTAGGCAGCAGATTTTGTTCGTTCTGTTTGCTCAGAAGTTTGGACAGCTCTTCTGCCAGCGGACGGTCGTTGATGGAGTCGAAGCCTACATCCGCACCCAGCAGCTTAAACTGGCGCTGGTTGTTATTGCGCAGCGCACCGATATGGTACTGCTGTACCCAGCCGCGACGCGCATATTCCGCACCGAGGAACACCAGTACCGCCGTTTTGAACTGCGCCACTTCGTGCTCGCTAAGCGATTCACCGGAGAGACGACGTGCCAGAATGCTGTCCAGCTCGGCCTCGTTTGATTCTGCAAACAGCACCACGTCCAGCGCGTGGTCAGAGACTTTACAGCCGTGCGCCGCGAAGTGATCCAGACGTTTGGTCAGCGCGGTTTGCAGGTCGGTGAAACGACGGATGTCGGTATCGGACACTTCCGCCAGCTTCGCCATGTAGTCGGCGAAGGTAGCCTGCTCAATGTTGAAGGCTTTGTCCGGGCGCCAGCTTGGCAGCACTTTGATATCAAAAGAGGTGTCTTTGGCGATAACCGCATGATGCTCCAGAGAGTCAATCGGATCGTCGGTGGTGCCCACCATCTTCACGTTCATCTGCTTCATGATGCCGCGCGCGGAGAAGTTATCCTGCGCCAGCAGGGCGTTGCAGCGCTCCCAGATTTCATCGGCGGTCGTTGGGGAGAGCAGTTTGCCGGTGATGCCAAACGGACGGCGAAGCTCAAGGTGCGTCCAGTGGTAAAGCGGGTTGCCGATGGTGTGCGGAACAGTCGCCGCCCAGGCGTCAAACTTCTCGCGGTCGGTCGCATCGCCGGTACACAGGCGCTCAGCCACGCCGTTGGTGCGCATGGCGCGCCATTTGTAGTGGTCACCCTTCAGCCAGATGTCATACAGGTTTTTGAAGCGATAATTTTCGGCAACCTGCTGCGGCGGTAAATGGCAGTGGTAGTCGAAAATCGGCTGGTCTTTTGCGTAGTCGTGGTACAGGCGGCGAGCAAATTCGGTATCTAACAGAAAATCGTCGGTCATAAACGGCGTCATTATCGTCTTCCTCATTACGGGAGCGCAGAAAGCGTATGTTCATATGCTGCAAAGTTATCACACCAATTTCCACCAGCCGACGTTTTTTTCGTGAGTGAGATCAATAAACGTCAACAAATAAATTACCCTCAATGGAGTAAACCCTTCTACAAGCCGCATCATTACTGGCTTTGCGCTCAGCAATTAATGTCCCCACAAAGAATCATACATTTGTGATGTCACTCACCTTTTAAAGTTGTATGACAAGTTATCTTTTCGCCGTCGCAAACTATAAGCCGACGGAATGCATTCCTGGTGTCAGATACACCAGATTTAACGGTACGGATACCGACTTATGCACGCTTACTTATGGCAAGGTTCGGGCCGTTCCGGGACATGCTCCCGGCTGCGCCCCTCCCGTTACACAACTGCTCCCGGAAACGGTCGAGAGGTTGCCGCGTTCTGGCGCGGAAATAACATAACGATGAGGTTTTAGATGCGTAAAATTAAAGGGTTACGTTGGTATATGATTGCACTGGTGACGTTAGGCACCGTGCTGGGCTACCTGACGCGTAACACCGTGGCAGCAGCAGCGCCAACGTTGATGGAAGAGCTGCATATCTCCACGCAGCAATACTCCTACATCATTGCCGCCTACTCCGCGGCTTATACCATCATGCAGCCTGTTGCTGGCTATGTGCTGGACATTCTCGGTACCAAAATCGGTTATGCCTTCTTCGCCATCGCCTGGGCGGTGTTCTGCGGAGCCACCGCGCTGGCGGGAAGCTGGGGCGGCCTGGCGCTGGCGCGCGGCGCGGTAGGTGCAGCTGAAGCCGCCATGATCCCCGCAGGGCTGAAAGCCAGCTCCGAGTGGTTCCCGGCAAAAGAGCGTTCCATTGCGGTCGGTTACTTCAACGTCGGCTCGTCCATCGGGGCGATGATTGCACCACCGCTGGTGGTGTGGGCTATCGTGATGCACAGCTGGCAGATGGCGTTCATCATCTCTGGCGTGCTGAGCTTTGCGTGGGCCATGGCGTGGCTGATTTTCTATAAACATCCGCGCGATCAGAAAAAACTGTCTGAAGAAGAACGCGAGTACATCATTGGTGGTCAGGAAGCGCAGCATCAGACCAACAACGGCAAAAAAATGACCGTCTGGCAGATCCTGGGCACCCGTCAGTTCTGGGGTATCGCCCTGCCGCGTTTCCTGGCCGAGCCGGCATGGGGTACCTTCAACGCGTGGATCCCCCTGTTCATGTTTAAAGTCTACGGCTTTAACCTGAAAGAAATCGCGATGTTCGCCTGGATGCCGATGCTGTTCGCTGACCTGGGCTGTATCGTGGGCGGATACCTGCCACCGCTGTTCCAGCGCTGGTTTGGGGTGAACCTGATTGTTTCCCGTAAAATGGTAGTGACCATGGGCGCACTGCTGATGATTGGCCCGGGCATGATCGGCCTGTTCACCAGCCCGTATGTGGCCATCGCCCTGCTGTGCATCGGCGGATTTGCTCACCAGTCCCTGTCCGGCGCGCTGATTACGCTCTCCTCTGACGTCTTTGGCCGTAACGAAGTGGCCACCGCCAACGGCCTGACAGGGATGGCCGCCTGGACCGCGAGTACGATGTTTGCGCTGGTGGTCGGCGCACTGGCGGATACCATCGGCTTCAGCCCGCTGTTCGCCGTGCTGGCTATTTTCGACCTGCTGGGCGCTGTGGTGATCTGGACGGTGCTGAAAAGCAAATCGGCAGAAGAGCTGGCGAAAGAGTCCCTCGGGAAACCGGCTACGCAAAGTTAGCGAAAATGCGTTTCACCGAAGCCGCCTCCGGGCGGCTTTTTTAGTGGCAAAATCTGGAGAGTGGCACGCAAAAGTGGTATAACAAATCATCTGCCGTACCCTGCCTGGAGCGCATATGGAAATCACCGAACCACGTCGTTTATATCAACAACTTGCTGCCGAGCTGAAAGATCGCATCGAGCAAGGAGTCTATCTTGTCGGTGATAAACTTCCCGCCGAGCGCTTCATTGCGGATGAAAAAAGCGTCAGTCGCACCGTGGTGCGCGAAGCCATCATCATGCTGGAAGTGGAAGGCTACGTTGAGGTACGCAAAGGCTCCGGCATTCACGTGATTTCTAATCTGCCGAAACACTCTCCCGTCGCGGACGAAAGTCTGGAATTCGCCAGCTACGGTCCGTTTGAGCTGCTCCAGGCTCGCCAACTGATCGAAAGCAATATTGCTGAGTTTGCGGCGACGCAGGTGACCAAGCAGGACATCATGAAGCTGATGGAAATCCAGGAGAATGCCCGTAAGGAAAAATGTTTCCGCGATTCAGAGTGGGATCTGCAGTTTCACGTCCAGGTCGCCCTGGCAACCCAAAATACGGCGCTGGCGGCAATTGTTGAGAAAATGTGGACTCAGCGCGTTCATAACCCGTACTGGAAGAAACTGCACGACCATATCGATTCCCGTACCGTCGACAACTGGTGTGACGATCACGATCAAATCCTTAAGGCGCTGATTCGTAAAGATCCCCATGCCGCTAAGCTGGCGATGTGGCAACATCTGGAAAATACCAAGCAGATGCTGTTCAATGAAACCAGCGACGACTTCGAATTTAACGCTGACCGCTATCTTTTCGCCGATAATCCCGTTGTTCATCTCGATGCGGCCCCCAGTGCCGCAAAATAGATGACCTTCCCGCTGGCAGGCGCCTCGCTGCGCCTTCTGGCTCCAGTGGGTAAGCAAAACATATATAGTGTCAGCCTTTGTAAATCCCCTCGCTCACTTCCTGGGCTTACGCCAAAATCAACTCACGCCTGCAAATTCTGTGACGCAGAACGTTGGGCTTTGTTACAATTGGATTCACTTCGTTATTTTGTAAGTTAGTGCTTGCTAACCAGCCAATTAACAGGGAAACGTGTTGGCCACACCGCAATGTGTCCGCGAGCGACCATAATGAAATCATAACAATGTCGCCGTGCTGTTTGCCCCGGATAACAGGCGTGACGTTAACCGATTTCCAGGAACACTGAATGGAACTTTTGACCCAACTACTGCATGCCCTTTGGGCGCAGGATTTTGAAACGCTGGCCAACCCTTCCATGATTGGCATGCTCTATTTCGTCTTGTTTATGATCCTGTTCCTTGAGAACGGTTTGCTGCCTGCTGCCTTCCTGCCTGGTGACAGTTTGCTGGTGCTCGTTGGCGTGCTGTGTGCCAAAGGGGCGATGGCGTTTCCGCAAACTATTTTATTACTGACCGTCGCGGCCAGCCTCGGCTGCTGGGTGAGCTACATCCAGGGTAGATGGCTGGGCAATACCCGGATCGTCCAGAACTGGCTCTCGCACCTGCCTGCACATTATCATCAGCGGGCGCACCACCTTTTCCATAAGCACGGGCTTTCCGCGCTGCTGATTGGCCGCTTTATCGCGTTTGTACGTACGCTGTTGCCGACCATTGCCGGTCTGTCGGGGCTGAGCAGCGCCCGCTTCCAGTTCTTTAACTGGATGAGCGGTCTGTTATGGGTGCTTATTCTGACAACGCTCGGCTATGCGTTGGGTAAAACGCCGGTGTTTATGAAATATGAAGACCAGCTGATGTCCTGCCTGATGCTGCTACCTGTGGTTCTGCTGGTCTTCGGCCTGATCGGCTCTCTGGTCGTGCTGTGGAAAAAGAAATACGGAGCCAGAGGCTAACGATGGCTATCTCACCGCTTGCCCTGCGCCGTTTTGCCTGTGCCGTGATTACACTGGTGGTGCTCTGCGCCATGCTGCTGGCATGGAGCGCGCTTTCGCACCAGGAATCCACGCTTGCCATTCGCCCGGTGAACCAGGGTGCCAGCGTGCCTGACGGTTTTTCTGTCTGGCATCATCTGGATGCGAACGGGATCCGCTTTAAAAGCATCACTCCACAGGACGACGTTTTACTGATCAAGTTTGATTCCCGTGCGCAAAGTGCCGCCGCGAAAGTGGTTCTCGACCGTACGCTGCCGCACGGGTATATCATTGCCCAGCAGGAAGATGAGAGCCAGCCTGCAGCCTGGCTCTCGTTGATTCGCGATACGTCGCATCGGTTTGGATAACTTCCAGGATTCCGAATCTTTTCACTCACTTTGGTGAATCCCCCGTTTACTTACTATGCTTAAGTACGCGGAGCACCCCTCGACTGTACTCCGCATAACTTTGGATAGCGGCTTACGCCGCAACACAATGGAAGGTTTCGATAATGAAATTCCGCATGACTCTGGCTCTGGCCCTTTTTTCTTTAAGCACAGCATCCTTCGCAAACTCTCTTTGTCAGGAGAAAGAACAGGATATTCAGCGTGAGATCGGTTATGCCGAAAAGCATAACAATCAGCACCGTGTTGACGGTCTTAAAAAAGCGCTGAGCGAAGTGAAAGCGAACTGTTCAGACAGCAAGCTTCGTGCCGACCACAAGAAGAAAATCGCTGAACAGAAGGACGAGATAGCCGAGCGCCGTCGCGACCTGCAGGAAGCGAAAGAGAAAGGAGATGCGGATAAAATTGCTAAGCGCGAGAAGAAGTTGAAAGAAGCGCAGGACGACCTGAAAGCGCTGGAAGCTCGCGATTATTGAGTTAACGGAAATCTCAACAGGAGAGAGAATCATGTCAAAAGATACGACGTCTGAACATCTGCGCGCTGAACTGAAATCCCTGGCCGATACCCTTGAAGAGGTGCTGAACTCCTCTGCTGACAAGTCAAAAGAAGAGGTCAGCAAGCTGCGCAGCAAGGCGGAGCAGGCCCTGAAAGAGAGCCGCTACCGCCTGGGTGAAACCGGTGATGCACTGGCGAAACAGACCCGCGAAGCGGCTGCCCGCGCGGACGAATACGTGCGTGATAATCCATGGACGGGTGTAGGAATTGGTGCCGCAGTGGGTGTGGTACTGGGTGTCCTTCTGACGCGTCGTTGATATGGAAGATCCTCGTCACGCACAAGGGCCTGCTAACAACGTCCTCGGCATCGGCCAGCGTATTTTAACAACGCTGGTCGGGATTGCCGAAACGCGCGTCCGGCTGGCAGTGGTTGAGCTGGAAGAGGAGAAAGCGAACCTCTTCCAGATGCTGCTGATGCTCGGACTGACCATGCTCTTCGCCGCGTTTGGTCTGATGAGCCTGATGGTGTTAATCATCTGGGCCATTGACCCGCAGTATCGTCTTAACGCCATGATTGCCACCACCGTCGTTCTGCTGGTAGCAGCGTTGATTGGCGGTATCTGGACGCTGCGTAAAGCGCGTAAGTCCACGTTCCTGCGCCATACGCGTCAGGAGCTGGCTAACGACCGCGCCCTGCTGGAGGATGACAAGCCGTGAGTGGTAAAGCCGAACGTCAAAAGCGAAAAGCGTACCTGCTAAGCCAGATCCAGCAGCAACGGCTGGATCTGTCGGCCAGCCGTCGCGACTGGATTGACGCGACGCGACGGTTTGACCGAGGCTGGAACACCTTCCTGAGCCTGCGTTCATGGGCGCTGGTCGGCAGCAGCGTGATGGCTATCTGGACGGTTCGTCATCCAAATATGCTCATCCGCTGGGCGCGCCGTGGGTTTGGTGCCTGGAGCGCCTGGCGTCTGGTGAAAGCAACGTTGCGGCAGCAGCAATTACGCTAGCCTTCTCGCCGGGTGGCGCAACGCCACCCGGCAAAATCCTCCCCCTCCCTTACTCAATATCTTTGAAGAAGATTGACAGTTTTCCTTGCTAACAATTGCCACCCGCCCCGTTTATTATCCTCTCCATCGACAGCAACGACGCGGTATCTACCCGGAATTGCAGACAAATAACGTTCAGCCGCTGATGTGGTTTCCTGGAGAGTAAAATGAAAAAATTAGAAGATGTTGGTGTACTGGTAGCGCGTATTCTGATGCCAATTCTGTTCATCGTAGCAGGTTGGGGAAAAATCACCGGTTATGCGGGTACCCAGCAGTATATGGAAGCCATGGGCGTTCCGGGATTCCTGTTGCCACTGACCATTCTTCTTGAGTTCGGCGGCGGCCTGGCAGTCCTGTTCGGCTTCCTGACCCGCACTACCGCGCTGTTTACCGCAGGCTTCACCGTGCTGACGGCTTTCATCTTCCACAGCAACTTTGCGGAAGGCGTGAACTCTCTGATGTTCATGAAAAACCTGACCATCGCGGGTGGCTTCCTGCTGCTGGCCGTCACTGGCCCGGGCGCATACAGCATCGACCGCGTTCTGAATAAGAAATGGTAAGCACGCTATACTGAATGAACTCAAAGCGAGGAGACATCTCCTCGCTTTTGCTATCTGACGGAGGAGAAAAAATGGGACAACTCGTAGACGGCGTATGGCAGGATGTCTGGTATGACACCAAATCCACCGGAGGTCGCTTCAAGCGCTCAGTTTCGGCCTTCCGTAACTGGCTGACCGCCGACGGTGCCCCCGGCCCGAGCGGCGAAGGCGGCTTCGCGGCTGAGAAAGACCGTTATCATCTTTATGTTTCCCTTGCCTGCCCGTGGGCGCACCGCACGCTAATTGTGCGCAAGCTCAAAGGTCTCGAATCCTTAATTCCGGTTTCGGTGGTCAACCCACTGATGCTGGAAAACGGCTGGACGTTCGACAGTGATTTTCCTGCGGCAACCGGCGACGAACTGTATCACCACGATTTCCTGTACCAGCTCTATCTGCGCGCCGATCCGCACTACACCGGTCGCGTGACCGTGCCTGTGCTGTGGGACAAGAAAAACCAGACGATTGTCAGCAATGAGTCTGCGGAGATCATCCGCATGTTCAATACCGCATTTGATGCGCACGGCGCCCGCGCCGGAGATTATTACCCGGTTGAACTGCGCGATAAGATTGACGAGCTGAACGGCTGGATTTACGACAACGTCAACAACGGTGTCTACAAGGCCGGTTTCGCCACCAGCCAGGAAGCGTATGACGAAGCGGTCGGGAAGGTGTTTGAATCACTGGAACGCCTGGAGCAGATCCTGGGCCAGCATCGCTACCTGACGGGCGATCGCCTGACGGAAGCGGACATTCGCCTGTGGACCACGCTGGTTCGCTTTGATCCGGTTTACGTCACCCACTTTAAGTGCGATAAACACCGCATCAGCGACTACCTGAACCTGTATGGTTTCCTGCGCGACATCTACCAGATGCCGGGCATCGCCGACACGGTCGACTTCGACCATATTCGCACCCACTATTTCCGCAGCCACAAGACCATCAACCCGACGGGTATTATCTCCATCGGCCCGTGGCAGAACCTGGATGAACCGCACGGGCGCGACGTCCGATTTGGATAAATATTAAGGGCATCAATAGATGCCCTTTTTTAATTCACAATCTCCATCTATCCTTACTTTGATTGCTTAGAAAACAAGTGATTGACCGATTATTGAGGCAAGGAAAATGGACTGGTATCTGAAAGTACTGCGCAACTACATTGGATTTGGTGGCCGCGCCCGCCGCAAAGAGTACTGGATGTTCGTTCTGGTGAACTTCATCCTCATCATGGTGCTGGGTATTGTGGATAAAATTCTTGGCTGGGAGCGGGTTGGCGGTGAAGGCGTGCTGACCACCATTTATGGCCTGTTAGTCCTGCTGCCATCGTGGGCGGTACTGTTCCGTCGGCTGCACGATACCGATCGTTCGGCGTGGTGGTTATTGCTGCTGTTGATCCCGATCGTGGGCTGGATCGTGATTTTGATTTTCAACTGTCAGAGCGGAACGCCGGGCGAAAACCGCTTTGGTCCCGATCCTAAGATCGGCGCGTAAATTACTGCCCGGTGGCGCTTACGCTTACCGGGCCTGTACGCTTATTTGTTGTGGTGCGCAAAGAGCTTTGGAATTTCTCGCAGGCACCACGATTTGGCTTCGCCCATGCTGTCGCGACGCCACGCCATAATGATATCCACTTCGCTGGTGTACTCCGGGCTCACAACCCGCAGTCGTCCTTCCGCAATATCTTTTTCCACAAACGGGTACGGCATCGTCGCCACGCCCAGACCGGCCAGCAGCGCCTGCCGTTTGTCCTCCAGCGAGGTCACCGTCAGACGAGGCTGTTTATCCAGCAGCTGCACCGTCAGCACCGGACGCTCGCGCGCGGTATCCGCGACCGCCACGCCGCGATACTTCACGCGCGTCACTTCAGAGAGCGGCTCGGGTTCCTGATGAATCGGGTGGCTGGGGGCGGCAACGTAAACGTTCATCACGCTGTAGAGCTTGCGCGAGTTGATTTCCGACGATGAGCGGAAGTGCATGTCCGGCGCAATAACGATATCTGCCCTGCCCGTCTCCAGACGTTCCCACGCCCCTGCCAGCACCTCGGTGATGATGGACAGCTGCGTATTGGCCTTCGCCGCCAGGCGGTCCACCAGCGGGAACAGCGCTTCGGTCGGCACCAGCGCTTCGGTCACGAGCGTGAGATGGGTTTCCCAGCCGCGCGCCAGCGCTTCGGCGTCTGTCGTCAGCTTGTCCGCCGCTTCCAGCAGTACGCGGCCGCGCTCCAGCAGCATTCGACCGACGTTGGTGAATTTTGTTCGATGTCCGGAGCGGTCAAAAAGCACCACGTCCAGCTCTTCTTCCAGCTTTTGCATGGTGTAGCTCAGCGCAGACGGAACGCGCCCCAGCTCATCGGCCGCCGCCGCAAAACTGCCGCGCCGGTCAATCGCGTCCATGACGCGAAGCGCCTCAAGCGTCAATGCTCTTTCTTTAGCCATCTCGTTCTCATTCAGGAAATTTGAACATACCGGGCAGAATATCTGGCTAACAATGAAGCGTCCATACCTTTACCATTGTTTTAGTGTAAAGAGAGGTCAAGTTTATGATTACGACAAGAACAGCTAAACAGTGCGGACAAGCCGATTTCGGTTGGCTGCAGGCCCGCTACACCTTTTCCTTTGGACACTACTTTGACCCTAAACTCCTCGGTTACGCTTCACTGCGCGTGCTGAACCAGGAAGTGCTCGCCCCGGGCGCCTCCTTCCAGCCGCGTACGTATCCGAAAGTCGATATCCTGAACCTGATCCTGGAAGGCGAGGCAGAATACCGCGATAGCGAGGGCAATCATGTCCAGGCAAAGGCTGGCGAAGCGTTGTTAATTTCCACGCAGCCGGGCATCAGCTACAGCGAGCATAACCTCAGCAAAGATAAAACGCTGACCCGCATGCAGCTGTGGCTCGACGCCTGCCCTGAGCGGGAAAATCCGCTGGTGCAGAAGTTAGATTTAACGGGCGATAAGCAACAGCTGATTGCATCGCCGGACGGCAGTACAGGTACCCTGCAGCTGCGCCAGCAGGTGTGGCTGTATCATATCGAACTGAAGAAAGGTGAACAGGCGAGCTTCCAGCTTCACGGTCCGCGCGCCTATCTGCAGTCTATTCACGGTACGGTGCATGCGGTGACGCACACGGAAGAAAAAGAAGCCCTCACCTGCGGCGACGGGGCGTTTATTCGTGATGAAGCGAATATCACGCTGGTGGCAGATACGCCGCTGCGCGCGCTGCTGATTGATTTGCCGGTTTAGAGAATGCCCTCACCTTAACCCTCTCCCAACGGGAGAGGGAACCGCTCGAGCCTCGGCAGAATTATCCGGCGCCGTACGCGACGACGAAATCACTCTGCCAGCGCGTTGGCCATATCAGTTCTAATCTGTTTACGCTGTTCCGGCGTTAATACCTGGCTGACGTCGAAGTAATATTTCACGCGGTAATAACGGGTCTGCTCTTCAATTTTGCTAAAGGCGGCAAGCTGGCTTTTGACCGTGCTTTCGTCCCATTTACCCGCCTGGAACATGTCGACCAGCGCGCCGTCCTTCACGCCCGTCATCGGGATCTTGCTGACATTTTGTTCCAGCTGCTTATGCAGATCTTCAATCTTCTTAACCTGCTCATTGCTGAGCTTCAGGTGCTGTACCAGCGGATCCTGCGATGGAGACGGAGCAGCCTCAACGTTCGCGGCCTGTGCCGTAAAACTGCACACTGCCAGCGAGGCGGCGACCAGCGCAATACGGGTCATTTTCATCATCTTACTGTCCTTACATGCTGTGATAGGAAAAGCGGGCATTGTTTTTCAAGAGCGGATGAATATGTGTGAGTAATTATATAAACAATTTTGTATGTTTCGCGGGCAAAAACATGCCCCCTGGTTTGAGGGGGCATGAGCACTTAGATTTAGATTGACTGGGTAAACGTTCGAGAAATCACGTCCTGCTGCTGTTCCCGCGTCAGCGCATTAAACCGCACCGCATAGCCCGAAACGCGGATGGTCAGATTCGGGTAATTCTCGGGATGCGCAATGGCATCGAGGAGCATCTCCCGGTTCATCACGTTAACGTTCAGGTGCTGCCCGCCCTCAATAGACGCTTCGTGATGGAAGTACCCGTCCAGCAGCCCTACCAGGTTGGTTTTGCGAACCAGCTCGTCCTTGCCCAGCGCCTGCGGCACGATAGAGAAGGTGTAGGAGATCCCGTCTTTGGCATAGGTGAACGGCAGCTTGGCGACCGACGTTAACGAGGCCACCGCCCCTTTCCTGTCGCGCCCGTGCATCGGGTTTGCGCCTGGGGCAAACGGCGTGCCGCCGCGTCGTCCGTCCGGCGTGTTCCCGGTCTTCTGGCCGTAAACCACGTTAGAAGTGATGGTCAGGATCGACTGGGTCGGCACCGCGTTGCGGTAGGTTGGCAGCGCCTGAATTTTCTTCATAAAGCGCTCCACCAGGTCGCAGGCAATGCTGTCCACACGGTCGTCGTTGTTGCCGTACTGCGGATAGTCCCCTTCAATCACGAAATCGACCGCCAGGCCGGTATGGTCGCGCACCGGCTTCACCGTAGCGTATTTAATCGCCGACAGGGAATCCGCTGCCACCGACAGCCCGGCAATGCCGCAGGCCATGGTGCGATAGACATCCCGGTCGTGCAGCGCCATCAGAGAGGCTTCGTAGCTGTACTTATCATGCATGTAGTGAATGAGATTCAGGGCGCTGATGTACTGCATCGCCAGCCAGTCCATAAAGTGATCGAGACTCGCCATCACGGTGTCGTAATCCAGCACGTCGTCCAGCAGCGGCTCGGTTTTTGGCCCGACCTGGATCTTCAGCTTTTCGTCCACCCCACCGTTGATCGCGTACAGCAGCGTTTTGGCAAGGTTGGCGCGCGCGCCAAAGAACTGCATCTGCTTGCCGATCACCATCGGGCTGACGCAGCAGGCAATGGCATAATCGTCGCTGTTGAAGTCCGCACGCATCAGATCGTCGTTCTCATACTGCAGCGAAGAGGTGACGATCGATACCTGCGCGGCGTATTTCTTAAACGCGATCGGCAGCTGTTCTGACCAGAGGATCGTCAGGTTCGGCTCCGGCGCAGGTCCCATGGTGTGCAGGGTATGCAGATAGCGGAAGCTGTTTTTGGTCACCAGCGTGCGTCCGTCCAGCCCCATGCCGCCGATCACTTCCGTCGCCCAGATCGGATCGCCGGAGAAGAGCGTGTCGAACTCCGGCGTGCGCAGGAAGCGCACCATGCGGATCTTCATGATGAAGTGGTCGATCAGCTCCTGCGCCTGCACCTCGCTCAGCCGCCCCGCCTGCATGTCGCGTTCGATGTAGATATCGAGGAACGAGGCCGTGCGCCCCAGCGACATCGCCCCGCCGTTCTGGGATTTCACCGCTGCCAGGTAGGCAAAATAGACCCACTGCACCGCTTCCTGAGCGCCCATAGCCGGGCGCGAGATATCAAAGCCATAGTTGGCCGCCATCTGCTGGATCTGCAGCAGCGCGCGCCTGTGCTCCGCCAGCTCTTCGCGCAGGCGGATCGTTGCCTCCAGATCTTCGCCGCGCTCCAGCCTGCCCTGCAGATCGGCAAACTGAAGTTCACGTTCGCGTACCAGATAGCTGATGCCGTAGAGCGCCACGCGGCGGTAATCACCGATGATGCGTCCGCGCCCGTAGCCGTCCGGCAACCCGGTCAGCACGCCGGATTTACGACAGCGCATCATCTCCGGGGAGTAGACGTCAAACACACCCTGGTTATGGGTTTTGCGCAGCTCGGTAAAGAGATATTCAAACTGCGGATCCATCTCCCGCCCGTAGGCCTCAAACGAGCTGCGGATCATGTTGATCCCGCCGTACGGATGCAGGGCGCGCTTGAGCGGCTTTTCGGTTTGCAGGCCGACGATCGTCTCCAGATCCTGGTCGATGTAGCCAGGCCCGTGGGCCGTAATGGTGGTGGCAATGTTGGTGTCGAAATCTACCGGGGCGTGGGTGGCATTCTCCTGGCGAATGCCGACCATTACCTTCTGCCACAGCGCCGTCGTTGCAGGCGTCGCCTGCGCGAGGAAAGCTTCATCGCCTTCATAAGGGGTGTAGTTATGCTGAATAAAATCGCGGACGTTGACGGCGTTTTTCCATTCTTCACCGCGAAACCCGGCCCATGCGTCGCTGTAGGGTGCGACGCCCGTATCGATTGTTACATTCATGTGATTCTCGCTTTATCAGGCGTAAGCCGCGGCCGGGGTAACCTTCCCAAGACGGAGGGCGTCCAGCGCGATCATTTTTTCTTCGTTGGTAGGGATAACCGCGCAGGCCACGCGGGACGATTCGGTGGAGATCACGCGCTCACCCGCGCTGCCCGGCAGGGCATTTTTAGCGTCGTCGAGGTTGATGCCGAAGACTTTCAGATGTTCCACCACCAGCGCGCGAATCAGCGTTGAGTTTTCGCCAATGCCGCCGGTAAAGACCACACCATCCAGGCGGTGCAGCGACGCCGCGTGCCCGGCGATATGTCGCGCAATGCGGTGAACAAAGGTATGGATAGCCAGCTGCGCCCGCTCATTGCCTTCGTGCCAGGCTTTCTCCAGCGCGCGTAAATCGGAGGAGATGCCGGAGATCCCAAGCAATCCCGACTCTTTATTGACCACGCGCTCCAGATCCTCTAACGACTGGCCGGTCTGCTGGGCAATCCACGCCATCGCGCCGAAGTCCACGTCGCCGCAGCGCGTCCCCATTATCAGCCCTTCCAGCGGCGTCATCCCCATCGAGGTGTCGACGCTTTCGCCGTTGCGCACCGCGCAGATGGACGCCCCGTTGCCGAGATGGGCAATCACCAGGCCGCTGTCATCGGGGGACAGGCCGAGAAGCGTATGCGCCTGCGCGGCCACGTAGCGGTGAGAGGTGCCGTGGAAGCCGTAGCGGCGCACGCCCAGCGCTTCAAAATAACGATACGGCAATCCGTACAGATACGCCTGAGGCGGCAGCGTCTGGTGGAAGCTGGTATCAAATACCGCTACCTGCTGCACGCCCGGGAACAGATGTTGTGCAGCTTCCACGCCGCTCAGGTTGGCGTAGTTATGCAGCGGCGCCAGCGGTGAGACCTGGCGGATCTGCTCAATCACCTCTTCCGTGATCAGGGTCGACTCGCTGAAAAGATTGCCCCCGTGAGCAATGCGATGGCCAATTAAGGCCACGCTGCTCATCAGGTTACGCTTCTCCAGCTCCAGGGCGATGGCAGCCAGCGCCCCTTCGTAGTCCTGGTGAGCCAGTCTGGCCGGCTCACCCCCGTTCACGGAAATAATGGCCTTCTCGGTGTTGATCCCGTCTGCAATGCCCGTCATCAGGGCGTCGCAGCTGCTGGCGTCGAGCACCGAAAACTTAACAGAGGACGATCCGCAGTTAATAACCAGTACAACCGGAAACTCAATCATCATGTGACTCCGCTCTTCCTGAGCAATGGTTTAGAACAGTTTGTAAACGATATTCAGAATGGTCAGCAGGCCGACCGCGGTAACGAAGACGTTCTCGGTACGCCCTTTGTATTTAGCCAGCGCTGGTGCTTTGCGGATGGCATACATCGGCAGCAGGCACAGCAGAGAGGCGATGATTGGCGCGCCCATGGCTTCGATAAGGTCGAGAATGTTCGGGTTGGCGTACGCGACAACCCAGGTGGAGCCCATGATGAACACCATGCTGATGGTGTTCAGTTTGCCGACAGAGACCTTCTTCTTATCGCCTTTGTAGCCGAACTTGAGGATCAGGCCATTCAGCCCTTCCAGCGTGCCCAGGTAATGACCGAAGAAAGATTTGAAGATAGCGACCAGGGCAATAATGGAAGCGCCATATTCCAGTACCGTCGCGAACGTCGATTTAGTGCCGGACATGGAGGCAAAGTGGTTCGCCAGGTAAGAGAGCACCGGAATGTTCTGCGCTTTGGCGTCCGCCATGTTCTGCGGAGAGAGCGTAAACAGGCAGCTAAAGGCGAAGAACATCACCACAGCCACCATCAGCAGGCTGGCGCGGCCGATGATTTTGGAACATTTCTGCTCGGTGAACTCTTTACCGAACTCCGGCTCGTACTCTTCGCGCTTGGAGACCACGAAAGAGGAGACGATAGGCGAGAAGTTGAAGGAGAAGACCATGATGGAGATACCCAGCCACACCGTGACCAGAATGCCGTCATGGCCGGTGAAGGCGATATCACTCAGGTTGACCTGGTCGATCACCGCGGAGTTCCAGTAAGGGATCAGCGACAGGGAAATCAGCACCAGGCTGGCAATAAACGGGAACACCAGGAAGCTCATTACCTTCACCATCAGGTCTTTACCAAACCAGATAACAAAGGCCATCAGCAGCAGCAGGAACAGCGCCACCACGCCGCGGTTCAGCGCAGGCAGCTGGAGCTGGTTTTCCCAGAAGGTCATAAAGGTGTTGGTAATGGTGACGCCGTAAATCCACAGCAGCGGGCAAATGGCGAAGAAGTAGAGGAACGTAATGACCACCCCACCCGTTTTACCAAAGTGCTCTTCCACCGTTTCGGTGATGTTACCGGAGACATTGCTGCCGGACAGGCAGAGGCGCGCCAGCGCGCGGTGACAGTAAAACGCTATCGGGAACGCGAGAACCAGCATCAGCAGGATAGGGATTAATCCGCCAAAGCCCGCGCGGATGGGGAAGAACAGCACGCCTGCGCCAATGGCGGTACCAAACAGGCCAAGCGTCCAGGTGGTATCAGACTTACGCCAGGAGGACGTTTTTGTCTGGCCAACGATAATGCTTTCTGTGTTGCTCATAGGTCACCTTTATGCGTCAACGAAGCCGGTAATTTGGGAAACACGGGAGAGATCGATATTGCCGCCGGAAATAATGCAGACGGTTTTACGACCCTGAATATAGTGATCAAGCCTGCCGCTTAATAACGCGGCACAGGCCAGCGCGCCGGCACCTTCTGTCACTACTTTATTTCGCTGAATAAGCGCGATCATGCTGTCGCGAATGTTGTCTTCGCTCACCAGCACAATGTCATCGACCAGTTCACGAACGATCTCGAAGGTTAATTTCCCCGGGCGAGAGACATCGCAGCCGTCGGCTAACGTGCCGGTAACGCGATGGTTGGTTATTTCTCCGGCATGCCAGGAGGCAGCCATTCCGTGCACGTTTTCAGACTGTACGCCGATGATATTAATGGTGGGATTGATGGATTTAATTGCCGTTGCAATCCCGGCAATTAGTCCACCGCCGCCGATAGGCACAATGACGTTATCCACGTCATATAAATCTTCAAGAATTTCCAGACCGATGGTGCCCTGCCCGGCGATGACTTTTGCATCGTCGTAAGGGGGAATAAAAATACGCCCTTCCATCTCGACGATTTCGCTGACTTTGGCGATGGTGTCGTTGAAGTTCTCGCCGTGCAGCACGACTTCCGCCGAGTAGTCGCGCGTCGCGGCCACTTTAGACTTCGGCGCCCCCATCGGCATCACCACTTTGCCGTCGATGCCAAGCATGGCGCAGGAGAGAGACACCCCCTGCGCGTGGTTCCCCGCGGAGCAGGCGACAACGCCTTTACGTTTTTCAGCGTCGGTCAGTGAGCTTAATTTGTTAAACGCGCCGCGGATCTTAAACGAGCCGGTGCGCTGCATGTTCTCGAACTTCAGGAATATTTCGCCCTTACAGCGTTCGCTGAGATAATTCGAGCGCGGCATACCGGTTTTATATATTTTTCCTGCCAGTCGTTTTCTGGCGTCCTGAATATCTTCAATGGTTACAGGGAGATCGTAGGTAATATGCATAATATCCTCGTTATAATAATTCATTCTTTTTCAGGCAAAGTCAGGGTGTCAGCGCGTTAACACGTTAACGCGCTGGGTGTTTTAAAATAAATACTAATTATTCATCGTCGTCTTTCGATATTCATCGACGAATACTGTTTTGCCAGCTCAACTAATACTGACGCCGATTTTTTAATCCTGTAATTTTTAGACCACACGGCGGCATAACGCGCCACGGGTAATTCATCTTCCACGGGCAGCACAATAAACTGGTCGGAACCGAATGGCGCAATCATGTCGCGGGGAATCACCGTCAGATAATCGGCATTCAGGACAAGGTTATAAATGGTGACGACCGAATCGGTCTGGACGATGTTTTCGATGCTGATGTGGTTGTCTTGCAGGGTGGTCAGAAGTTCTTTGTAGTAGCCCATATCGGTTTGCGGCATCACCCACTGCTCGTGCGTGAGCGATGCCAGTGTCGTCGGGCCGGTGCACGTTCGCGTTTTACTGGCGACCAGCACAAATTCGGACTCAAACAGCGGTTCGACGTGCAGATCCTGTAGCAACATTTCATCGCTCAGGGTGCCGATAGCGAAATCCAGACGACCGTCGCGAATGGCCGGAAGGAAAGATGAGAGCTGGGCTTCATACATCGAGACGCGTGCTTTCGGGAACACTTCCTTGAATTTTTTGATCATCTCAGACAGGAAGGTAAAGCCGATCAGCGACGGGTAGCCAAAGGAGACGTCCATAACGGTGCTGAAGCTCAGGCTGTTAATTTCACTCACCATGTTTTTCATTTCGCGGGTGATCGACTCTGAGTACGAGAGCAGAACCTGGCCCGCGGCAGTGAGTTTTACGCCTGTGTTTTTACGCACCATCACTTCCACGCCGAAGTAGGACTCAATATCGCTGATGATTTTGCTGACTGCAGGTTGCGTCAGGCCCAGCTGTCTTGCTGCAGAACCTATGGAGCCACTTTTAATGACTTCCTGAAATACCACGAGGTGCTGTGTTTTCGGTAGAATAATAGTGTTCATAATATTCTGCGCTTATTTCCCTATGACGGGGTGAATTCTACTCAATAATCTTTAAAGGGGTATGTGCTGTTACTCACAATTTGCTTTCCCGGCCCTTTAACCCACACACCAAAAACAAAATAAAATCGTTATATTTCATTAATATACAAAGATATAAATATGCTACTACACTGATATTGATCAATAAAAATAGCGGTAATAAATTAATTTTATGGCGATAACCCGGATAAATTTTACCGTCCGGAAAAAATCAATAAAGACGATATTTCAGGCAATTAAAGGCCAATAAATAACCGCTATTTGTTTGAAACATTCTTTCAATTTATCAAGTTTTTCTAACGCGAATTTTCAGGCTTGCGGAAAAGAGTGGAATGCGTCACATATTCACGGGAGAAATGTATTTAATTTCAATATATGCATATCAAACAAGAAAAATTTTGCGATCATTAAGATAACAATATTAACAAATTACCAATGCTGTAAATCTTCTGTTTTTTAGCGTGAAATTTTGTGATGACGATCGTCAACAGATGCAGGAACGATACTGAAGGAGCAAAAACAGTGAAATGTGCTTAATGTCGCAAATATGAGAATTGATGTCGTTTGTTCGGTTGCCGGGCGGCGCAGCGCTTACCCGACCAGCAACATTCAGAAAGCAAAAACCCCGCCGAAGCGGGGTTTTTTAAGAAGTGAAACTGACCGATAAGGCGGCTTCGTTAAACCATACGTCAGGCATCTGCGGCGCTGGGGTTGTCGTGTGTCGCAGACTGTATCTCACTTTGTGTGACAGATAAAGGCAAAAGAAGAGCTGCGATAAAGACGGTAAAAGTCGGCTATGAGCGAGAAACAGATTTTGTTGTAAGGTAGCCATAACCGTTCTTACTGAATGTAAGCACACATGATGTCTTTCCTTCTCCTGTGACCAGGTAGTGCCACGTTAATGATGACAATACCTGGAATTGCACATTACACAGGGGCTGGGTTGGTGCACCAGATTCAAAGTCTGACTGGTACTGGTACAGAAATACGTGGCTGTATTTCAATCAGACGAGTGTCAGACTGAAGAATGCCAGTGAATATTTCCGGATTTTTGGGGGCTTCTAGCGAAACGACGAACGCATATCGAATGCTAGCAGCTTTCGCACCGTCTATCTGATCTCCGCCAGCGCGCGCCATGTAATGGATCTCAAAGCTGGGAGCGACTAAGCTCTTACCTCTTTTATTAAGCTCAGCGCTTAACACAGACTCCCACTTACCCGCATCAGCACGCAGTTCTGCTTCTGTTGCGACAGATTTCTGCTTAAAAAAAGACTGAGTTTTTTCAGGGTCAGGTCGAAACGTGATTTCGACTCCAGCTCGCGTATACATGGATGTATCTTGTGGATCCACAGGGGTAGAAAAACAGCAGGTTGCTTTGATTTTAACGTCACCTGTAATGCCAGCCTCCGGGATCGGGAGCGGAACGCGCAGATATTTTCCTGGTGTCAGCTCACCTTGATACAGAATGCGGGCAGTACCTGCAGGAGATTCAATTATCTGGCCAAGATCATCTGGAATTTTTCCCCAGCCGACGTCGCCTTTATCATGACCAGAACGGTCGGCGGCATTGATCAAGAGCGCCTTAATCGCTAGAGGAGAGATGTCATGACCTAAGATGGCGCGAATACCCACCGCGTAACGTAACAGATACGGGGCAGAGAAACTGGTACCGCATGTCGGAACTAGCTTTGCGGGATCACGATCGCTTGGCACGTGAAAATACTGGCGAGGGGTGCCACCAAATGCTACTAGGTCTGGTTTGACCAACCCTGGTGATCGACCCGGCCCCACCGCGCTGTAGGAAGCACGCTTCCACCCATCTTCGATCTGGTCGGCTGCACCTACAGCTAGTGCATTTACACAATCAGAAGGGACCTGTATGCGATTGAGACTTAATGAGCTCTCACTTTCACCGTTATTCCCTGCTGCAATCGTCAGGAAGGTATCTCCATCTGCCAGATAGGTGTCAATCAGCGATGTCCATGGATGGATCTCATCATCATCAATTGGTAGTGCAGGACCGAGACTGAGATTAAGAAACTCGTACTGACGCGACAGTAAAATATCTTCGAGGTGGCTCAGAGTGCGATAAAGCTCATATTGGTCCTCGCCATCGAGGTTATTATCGAGAATACGGTGATGGTCAACATACGAGTATGGTCGGCTGGCCGTCTCCCCTGGCCAGAGCGGGCCAAAAAGAAATGCTGAAGTCACACCTAGACCATGCGCTGGTCCATCCGGGTGATCTTCAGCAGAAGTATCTGCATGTGAATAATTGCCTACCCAACGTTCTAGTACGTGTTTATCAGGTAAACCTCCATCAAGAATGGCAACACGTACGTCAGAAGCGTAAGGCTGAACGTCTGGCAGGTCTATGTTCGCCCCTACCGCCCCCCCCCTGGTAAGAGGACGAAACGAACGCAGCGAGGGAAGCGGCCTCACAACACGCAGGAATGTAAAAGTGGCAAGGCGATTGAGTTCACTCTCGTTACCAGCAATAGGCATAAACCAGAGGCTGCCTACCTCAATTGCCATTTTATCTTTAACACTGAATCCCAATTCCTGCGCATAACTGATAAAAGCTGCTTTAATAAAATCATTGTTTCCGAGTGGCATCAGTTGTAAGCCCACCTCCCAGAATCCTTCAAAACCCTCCGCATTCTGCTTAATTTTTTCTGAAACGTCAGGCTCGGCGACGCTCCAGATATGAAACAAATCTGCTGCACCGCGCGTTTGCTCTGAAAAGTTATCCAACTCCTGACTGAATTCGGTTAGCCGGTCGCGTTTGCCTGCCACAAAAATCTTAGTTGTTGGGGAGGCCACGGGCTCCCCAACACGCGTCCAACGATCAGGAAGAACATCGACGCCCTTACTGCCAATCGAACGCACCGACATTTCCTTAAACAGCGTTCGGGGAAAATGCCCCTTCGCTATGTAGGAAGGATGAAGGGTTATTGCCGCAACCGCAAAATCTCTAGGACAAGCGTCATCATCAAGCTTATTCAGTTGACTTACCGTGTGCTTAAACTGAGGTTTAAGTCGGTCCATCACTTCAGAAAATGTATAGATAGGAACCGAATTTGGATTAATTTTCGGTGGTGGCTTTAGTGACGAGAGCAGTTCCGCTTTTCCGATTATATAATTACGTTTTTCAGCCATTGGTTAACTCCTTTGTCGCCAAACGTTTACGTATTGTGTCCCTGCTGACATTTGCAATTTTGGCCGCGTTTTGCTGTGTAAGCCCAAATTCACGTACCAGCCTGACAGCAAAGCTGATTTTTTCTGCTTTGGTTTTGGTCCCGACATCAAAATCAAGCTGCGTTATCAGGTCCGCTTCAAAACTTTCCGGGCGAAGTAAGTGTAACCTGCGTAATTGGGAGATCTCGCGCTTAATATTGCTATATGACTGACCTCGCAGGCTTTCTTTTAGAAGATCATACCAAGGGGCAAAGGTAGGGAAGTCCTGAGCGGCAAAGAGACGGATCGCCTCTGCCACCTGCATCTCATCGGGCAATTCAAAGGTCACCTCAAGGTCAAATCTGCGCCAAAGGGCAGGATCAACTAACTCAGGATGGTTTGTCGCTGCAACCAACATGCCGCTGCTCGGCCAGTCCTCAAGCTCCTGTAGCATGATCGTAACGAGACGTTTCAGCTCACCCACATCAGATTCATCCGTACGCTTTTTGGCGATGGCATCAATTTCATCCAGCAAGAGTATGGAGGGATGAGATTTGGCATAATCGATCACGCTACGCAGGTTACTACCTGTACGACCGAGGAAGCTACTCATGACCGTGGTGAGGTCAAGTGTGTAAAGGGGAAGCCCCAACTGCTGAGAGAGCCACTGCGCCGTCATCGTTTTACCCACTCCTGGAGGTCCACTGAAAATTAGTGATTTCGTTGGTATCAGGCCATGACGTTCCAGTAAATCGCTTTTCTTCCTTTCAAGTAATACCTGCTCAAGCTGGTTCTTTACCTGGCTCTGCAACAAAGGCTGTTCGTAACCGTATTCGGTAACTGGGACTTTAAGCATTGTCTGTGGGGCCGCCTCATCATGACCACTCCCCGGAAACTCAAATGAAGAAGCTTCTTTTCTCATAACATCATGAGAACGGACTGGACTGAGCTTAAGCAGCTCTTCAATTTTAACTGCCATCTGCGGATCAGTTTTTCGAAGGGAGCGAATATGTTTTGCAAGATAGAGCCGTAAATCTTTATCGCTCCCCTCCAAGGCCAGCTTAACAATACTGACTAAATCTAGTTCCATTTTCACACCTTTGGCAACATAAAACATAACCCATTGAATAAAATAAATTTTAATAAAATAATTCAATGCGTGTTTTGACTATTTTTTAGCATTATAGTCACTAGCCATGCAGAAGTCAGCAGGTGCTGTGTTTTTTTACAGTATAAAAATTTTGGATGTTTGCGATAAAAGTTATTGCTGTTTGACAAACGGAAAGTTACTGAGGATGGGCCAGCACTCCTTGCCTCCCGATTAAGGTGGTCAACAGTCAGCAGTAGTAACCAGTAATGTGAGTATTCCGAAAACTTCCTTCAAGCAAAGCGCCGTATTATGTGTAACTCCTCCGGAGCGGTTGATAAAAACCTCTCCTGACACAACAGACTATACCCAAATGAAGAAAGTCACATTTGAATCCATTGTGTATCTATCGATTCTGGGTAGCCAGCTAAAGATCATCCACCCAGATTTACTCACTGTCAGCCGTATCGAAACTTTTGCTGTACGGGCAATGCTTCGACTTGGTGACGTAGGTAAAGGTGTAAATGCTATTGCTGTAGATGCACAGGGTTTGCCCGTTCGCCGTGGTTGACTGCTCCGGGTTGCTCATAGTTATACGCCCGGCATTAACACTGAACGCAGCAAGAAGAAATCCCATCAACAACGCTCTTCTTACCATCTCTAAACCTCCACTAAAGCTGATTTCAGCCGCCTTCCTGCAAGCGGCGTATTTAAGATGCATCTCAATTATTGATCTGTAAAAACGATCGATAATATAATTTCGATCGATAAAATCTATTATCAGTTTTAACGGTCAAGTCTGCATACAGGAAGAAGCATGAAAAAAATTATTGCGCTACCTCTGGTGTTCTGCACTTTCTCGTCCATAGCTGGTGGTGCGGTCTCGAACGAAATCCAGCCATACCCCGATCACCTGGCTGCATATGTCAAAACGCTTGTTACAGCCAGTTGCGACCAGGTACTTTCAGATGATGGAAAGAACTCCATTGATAGAGCCATCAAGTCCATCAGCGCTAGCGCCACTAAAGGAATGACTGCCGACACGGAAAGCTACTACGCCGTTTACAATTCAATCGTCTTTGGCGCTGAGATGGGGGATAAGCTGAAAAATGCTAAGAAACAGAAAATGATTCTGGCAACGAAAGACAAAATTGGAATAGATAGTTGTGGTGGTGTAGGTGCTTATGCATTGATACAGAAGGATTTTAGAAAGATGACTCTTGCGGGGCTAATGCCTTTAGCCCCGCAATCTGGTGTCGTAAAACCAAAGGCGACATCTTCTGACGAAAGCGTGTATCGTACTACGGCGAAAGGTCTGGCTGAACTTTATAAAGCTAACGAGGTTGCAGCCGATGACAAAATTGGTGGTCGTAGGGTGGAAGTCACCGGAACTGTTCAGGACATAACAAAAAATTTCGCGAATGATGTCGTTCTTAAACTTGAAAGCGGTAACCGCTTTATGCCTGTCAGCCTGAGTATGTCTGATTCAGAAAAGACGAAGGCGTCGAAGCTGAAAAAGGGGCAGAAGATCAACGTGACTTGCGAAAAAATGCAATTTTTCATTGGTGCACCGTCTGGCGGCAACTGCACTTTTAACTAATCTGTCATACGGTCTGCCGGGTAAAATTCCCGGCAACTTACCCAATTCCCCCGCTGCGAAGAAATCAGAAGTCCCCCCACCTTGTATACAGCCAGCAATGCAAATATCACAGTCGCATTCTCAGCACGGCCTAACGGATTTTCTCCGTTCGCAATAGACACGCAGGATCTTTACCAAATATCCGTAAGGGTTGTTGCTGGTGGTGGTTGCTGTCTCGTTTGAGTAGACACAGTTGATACTTACCGCACATGTTCAAATTGGGTATCTAAATGATGTTGTTTTAACTTATTTGATACTGTATCATTAAGACCATGAATATGAGACTTTGAGGCAGATATGAAAACTTTCGGGTATGTACGGGTAAGTAGCAAAGATCAAAATGAAGCGCGTCAAGTTGAAGTGTTGGCTACGAAGGCTGACGAGATTTTGATCGATAAAGCCAGCGGTAAGGATGCAGACAGGCCAGCCCTAAAAGAGCTAATGAGTAAAGTTCGCTCTGGCGACACGGTTCGAGTTAAAAGCGTTGACCGTCTGGCCCGTAATACCCGCGATCTGCTGGAGATTCTGGAGGAACTTACCACAAATGGTGTGAGAGTTGAGTTTATCGATAATCACATGGTGTTTGATGATTCACCCACCAGCAAATTTATGATCACAATGCTCGGAGCCGTCGGTGAACTGGAGCGCTCTTTTATTCGCCAACGTCAGAATGAAGGCATCAAGATCGCGAAGGCGAAAGGTGTATTCAAAGGGCGACAAAAAGATGAAGAGACCCGCAGGAAGGTCGCTGAGTATCTGGCTAAGGGGACATATTCCAATGAAGAGATTTATAAGCTGGTGGGATGTGGTCGGGCTACTTTTTTCCGTATCAAAAAGGAACTGACTCAAGCACTGTAGATTGCAATCGATGTCAGCCTCTTAAGGTAAAACGCCCTCTTATGGCTAGGGCGTTTGATAAAACTTCAAAAATGACATGCGTCATTTTTTTTCAAAATCATCTTTCCACAGCCATTCGAACTCTTCATAGTAGCTGTCTAATTCAGTATGCTCCAGGTGTTCGTTACTATTCATTTCCAAAGCTGATTTCGCAGTGTCAATCAAGCGACAGAGAGCTTCTCTGTTATCTTCATTTTCCCTGAAATCATGTTTTTTTAACCAGTAGTTCAATTCATGGTCTTGCTCTTTTGAAATGTGCTTCCCAACCGGATGTGCCATAGTTACTCCATTTTAAAATGTGCAAATTGCCATACTGTTATTGTGGTTTATTGTGGGTTTTCAAGAGCAGGATATTGTTTTTTTATAGATATTTGATTCGGGAAAGTAGGAAGCATGTACCAGAGGTCGTGGACTGAATGGATTGAATATTTTCTTGCAGAGATGAGAATAATACGCTATTTTTAAAAGTTAACCCGTGAGTGTGAATGTAAGGCCCTGTTAAACGCAGCGTACGCCGTCTTGAGCGCTCTTTGTGGTGTCGGTAATGCGAAGGTACTGCTTTTTGTTTTCATGGGCTTAGGGCGCGTTACGCGAAGGATTTTATGACTTTTCCGTTTCCTGCACCTTCATCTGCAATCTTGAACTGGAAAATATTTTCGGTTGTCCTTTTTTATCGCCACCTTTGCCGCGATTTTTAGCAAGATACGAAACCCGTTTAACCATAGCTACCAGTGAATCATGATCACCTTGCCTGATTATGTAGCGGCCTTGCGGAAGATGGACGCGAGAAACTCCATCTGTTAAATCAGACCAAATTCGACTGATGCGCCCAATCATTCCCTCATTTCCAAATCCCGCTGTTCGGACCTGAAAGTATGGCAGGGCGATCCAGCAGTGATAATGCACTTGTTTTGCTTTTTCTTTTTCCCGGCACCAGCCATACGCGAATTTTTTGATCGGCTGATTGCTCCAGGCTTTCGCGGTAAATTCACCACGCAGGCGGGTAAAGAGTTCGCTGATCAGGATGTTGCTATCCTTCGTGCTCATTCCATCAGGCACCGATAAATCAAAGCGGAAACCGTAAACCTCGCTGTAATGCGACTGCATCGCGCGAAGTTGCTTAATGAAGGTGTCGATGATTTCTTTTCGAAGTGGGTTACTATTTTTGTTGTCTGGATCATGATTGAGGCGATATTGCAGACCATCATGAGAATACACCGGAGAATGAATCAAAGAGTAACGCCCGCTACTATCGCGGTGGTGTGTAATGTGCGCTGCTGCATCAAAAACTGCCTGTGACATAATCCCCCATAAAAGATAGATCTCCCTAAATATAAAGATATTAATAAGAACCAGTACGCGAGAAGGAACGCCCAACTTTTCCAGATGCCTATCGGCACTGGGCTATGTGAAGCGAACCCCATTATTATTTTTACTCAGAAAACTTTCCATTATTTGGCTTGTTAACCTTTAATCTTAATCCCGCACGGATGACATTGCAATGATTATTTTATTCGGCGATATTTTTCCGGGTTAGCGTCAGCAAGTGCTTTCGCCTTTGCGATGGCGCGTTTCAACGCTTCTTCATCGATAACATTAACGGGGCACTCGCGCGGTGCCTTTGGTGTGGTCACGCTTTAACACCATTCAGGAGAGAGCGTAAGCGATCCCGCATTGCTGCTTGCTCTGCCTCTGCTTGTTCTTTAGCTTTCCGGTGTGAGTCCTCAGCGGCTTGTTGCATCAGTACGTCAATTTCACGCTCCATAGCGGTAAACAGTTCATCGCTGTAAGCGTCAGATACTTTGGAGCGTAGCTCTTTGAGTTCCGTTTCGATCAGTGGGTCAGGCTTTTGTAGAGTCACGGAAATCATCGATGAATTGGCAAGCACTGAAGCAGGGCCAGAAAGATGAAACCGCCAGCCGTCAAGGATCAGAGTCTGGAACCTGTCCACCAGCCGCGCCGGAATGTCAGCAAAGTTCTGGAACTTGTTATAACGGGCTTCGGCGTTTTCAATGCGGCGCTGCAAAACTTCTGGATTTGGTTGGTATTTTGCAGCAATTTTATCGATAAAAGTCTGTAATTCTGGGTCGATCTGGTTAGACAGTTTTTTCTTTGTTGTCATGCGGGTCTCCGTAATCGGTAGTCAATAGGCGTGGGTATTCGCTGGCGCTGGTGATGTGCGTCAGTCATTACCGCTTTGCAGTGGTTTCTATGGTCTATCAGTAAGTAACGTTGTAAGTCTGGTTGCAGGTCGGACAGAAGTTCGGTCTTCCTGCTGTCAGAAGATACCAGCGGCACACACTCGAACGGTCAACAATGAAATCCACCAGCCCAAAATCGGCAAATGCGGATAAATTTCTGTGCGTTGTCGATAAAGGAATATTCACCAATCGTGACAGGTCGAAAGCTGTTAACGGGATATGGTTTTGCGTCAGGTAGTGAAGAAGGTGAATTCGTGAAATCGTCAGAGTCAGTCCGGACTTCATGAGAATGCTGACCAGCGTTTTACGTTCTTCTGAGAAAGGCGGTGAAAAAGCTGGTAGCGTTAAGGCAAAGCACAAAATGACCTCTCAATAAGTTATTCATTATAAGAGGTATTTTATCATAAAATCACGCAAATAGGAACAGTTATCATTTAAAACCAATCAACACTATCAACCACTGGAAGCAAGTCAGAAACTTTCATCTTGCCTGTATAAACCTTAGTTTGTCCCTGGTTTGAATGCTCATGGCCGATTGTCTGCTGAACAAGCGTGAGGGTATGTTTTGCCTGAATTTCAGTTACGAAAGTGTGGCGTAAGCTGTGAACAATGCGCCTGTTTTTAAAATCGTCAAGGTAATCAATATTCAATTGCTCACGTATCGCGTGGAACAACCGGGTTACCTGACTTCGATTAGTAATCTCGGGAAACAGGTAAGCATCTGGCTTTTTGCCATCCAGATACAGCAAGAACCCCATGTCAAGAAGACGCTTTGCGATAGGAACCTGTCGAATGCCTGCCTCAGTTTTACTATCCCCGATCATTATGTAATGCCTCTGGCTATCCTCGTCCAACCGCACATCGGAAACTTTCAGTTTTGCGATTTCAGAGCGTCTAGCGCCAGTGTACGCCAATAGCAAAAAACCCCATTTATTCCACCCTTCCAAAGTTGCAAAGTGACATACTAATTTTCGCATTTCTGCTCGAGTGTAATAACCATAGCTGTGGCTTTTAGCTTGGTACGTAACGTTAAGTGTCGGTGATGATTCAAGAATATCCTCTTCTTTAGTCAGGTAGGTTGAAAACAACCCCTGACACAGTTTCAGATAATCTTTGACCGTTTTGGATGAAACCAGATCTTCTTCTGGGACTTCATCCAAGTCCAAACATTGCTGGATCGTCATCCGGTTATAAGGCCTCTTATTCTGACGAGGTAAACCTTCAACTACCTCAAGCAGGTTTTTAATATCACGTCGAGTAATGTCAGAAACTTGAGTGTCAGCCCCCAAAACCGCCTCTATCACTTCATAGTATTTTTCATTCCCCTGCCGAATCTTGGGAGTCCAGTCCGACTTAAATTTTACAAATCCCTTCCATGCATCGGATAAGGTTAGTTTAGAGATTAAGGGTGTTGCAGGTTTATCTTCTGAGATGGAAACGTAATCATTGTCAGGTCGCATAGAGCTAACAATCTGCCGATAATCTGAATGTCGTTGATCCAGAAAGGCTATATGCGCATCGCAGTAATGTCGCCATCGGAGATCGTACTCTGAAGCCAAATAATCAACTTCATCCTCCATGCCCGTAAGATCAAACTGGCTACCAAGTTGTTCGATAACCGAATCCAATGACAACGGGTCAGAGTCTTGTTTGAAGGTAAAATCAAGCAATTGCCCGAAATCTCTCGCATTCCGTTTTTCATCAACCAGAGAACCTGACTTTCGCAATGTACTACGCACTTTTGAGGGAATTTTTTTTGCCGCGGCGTAAAAAGCTGCCTGAATTTTGAGCAAATAACTATCAATATCGTCTTGTTCTAACTTCTTCATTTTCTGCACTATGTCCAAAAGTTGCGCTGGCTCCATCTTGGCCGATTTTACAAAAGAAATGAATATAGAGAGACGGGAAGATATAAATCTTGCTCTAGTGGCTGAATCGCAGCCCAGAGACACACGAAAAAAACCACCTGAGGGTAGTCTGAAATGAAGGCTGTAGCGATTGCCACGCTTTAGGATGTTGGGGATGGAACAGCCGTTGGTGTGTCTCTTTTGTATCACAGTCTGTGTCACAGTTTTGCCTTAGAAAGCCTGAGACACACCAACGTATTGTTTTAGAAGAAGTTGAAGCTGACCGATAAGCCGGGTTCTGTCGTGGACAGTCATTCATCTAGGCCAGCAATCGCTCACTGGCTCAAGCAGCCTACCCGGGTTCAGTACGGGCCGTACCATGTGAACCCCTATTTGGCCTTGCTCCGGGTGGAGTTTACCGTGCCACGGACTGTTACCAGCCGCGCGGTGCGCTCTTACCGCACCCTTTCACCCTTACCTGATCCCGCTTGCGCGGGCCATCGGCGGTTTGCTCTCTGTTGCACTGGTCGTGGGTTTCCCCCCCAGGCGTTACCTGGCACCCTGCCCTATGGAGCCCGGACTTTCCTCCCCTCCGCCCGTCTCCCCCGAAAGGGACGACGACGAAGCGGCGACTGTCTGGTCAGCTTCGGCGCGCAGTATAGAGGGTTTGCACGCCGCTGTCACCCTCAGGTATGGGAAAGCCGTGATTAACGCGCCACTTCCACCTTCGCCAGTTTTTCGTAATAGCATGCAATCGCGCTGTGATCTGCCGTGCCCAGGCCATCGGCACGCAGCGCCTGCATCATCTCCATAACTGCTGCGGTCAGCGGCAGCTGTGCGCCCACGCCGTGTGACGTATCCAGCGCGTTCGCCAGATCTTTGATATGCAGGTCGATGCGGAAACCGGGTTTGAAATTACGCTCCATGACCATCGGCGCTTTGGCATCCAGTACGGTGCTGCCCGCCAGACCGCCGCGAATGGCCTGATAGACAAGGTCCGGATTGACGCCCGCTTTGGTTGCCAGCGTCAGCGCTTCAGACATGGCGGCAATGTTGAGTGCCACAATCACCTGGTTTGCCAGCTTGGTCACGTTACCCGCCCCAATCTCTCCGGTGTGTACCACGGAGCCCGCCATCGCTTTCATCAGGTCGTAGTATCTATCGAAAACGGCTTTATCACCGCCGACCATCACCGACAACGTGCCGTCGATCGCTTTCGGCTCACCGCCGCTGACCGGCGCATCCAGCATATTGACGCCCTTTGCCTTTAGCGCCTCGCTGATTTCACGGCTTGCAAGCGGTGCGATAGAGCTCATATCGATCAGCACCAGGCCAGGCTTCGCGCCGTCGATAATGCCGTTTTCACCCAGCGCAACCTCTTTGACATGCGGGGAGTTAGGCAGCATGGTGATGATGACATCGCACTGCTCGGCAATGGCTTTCGCGGTGGTGGCGGCTTCTGCGCCAGCCGCTATCACCTCAGCCACGGCCTGTGGATTATGATCGGAGACCACCAGCGAGTAACCTGCTTTGATGAGGTTCTTACTCATTGGTTTACCCATGATCCCCAGGCCAATAAAACCCACTTTCAGCGTCATAATCTGTTTCCTCAATGATGGTTATTTTTTAAAAGCGTCCGCTAATTTCTGCGTGGCCGAGCGGAATACGCCGAGGTCGCTGCCGACGGCAACAAACGTGGCTCCCCACTCCAGATAGCGACGGGCGTCAGCCTCAACCGGTGCCAGAATGCCGCACGGTTTGCCGTGTGCTTTAGCACGGGCAAAAATGTGCTGGATCGCGCGCTGCACGTCAGGGTGGCTGGCATTACCCAGATGGCCAAAGGCGGCAGCCAGATCGCTTGGGCCAACGAAGATACCGTCCACGCCGTTGGTGGCTGCAATCGCATCGACGTTATCAACGCCCTGCTGGCTCTCAATCTGAACCAGAATGGTGATGTTGCTGTTGGACTGCGCGAAGTAGTCCGGCACGGTGCCAAACATATTGGCGCGATGCGAAACGGAAACGCCGCGGATCCCTTCTGGCGGATAGCGCGTAGAGGCTACGGCCAGTGCCGCTTGTTCTTCTGTCTCCACAAACGGGATCAGGAAGTTATAGAAGCCGATATCCAGCAGGCGCTTGATAATCACCGGCTCGTTGGTGGGGACACGCACTACCGGGGCGCTGTGGCTGCCTTTAAGCGCCATCAGCTGCGGAATAAAGGTGCTGATATCGTTCGGCGCATGTTCGCCGTCCAGCACCAGCCAGTCGAAACCAGCCAGGCCCAGCACTTCGGTGCTGATAGGATTTGCCAGCGCGGACCAGCAGCCAATCTGAATCTGGTGCGTCGCAAGAGCCGCTTTAAATTTATTCGGGAAGATATCGTTATTCATCGTATTTACCTTTTTAATTCCGCAGCCTTTTTCAGCATCATTTTATTTATTCAGACACCGCGCCAGCATGATATTTATTATTCTGCCGTATTCTGGCGTGATAAAAACGTCATTCAGTATAAGGCGCAATCCGCGACCGCACATTGTTTTAATGCTCAGGTATTACGGTATATTTTGATAAAAATTTTTGCATATGCACAAAGCACTGGGCGCTAATGCACAGAATCAGGGATTACTGGTTCGGGAGCGATCGAGATCACATTTTCATATCCCCTATGCTGACATGCTTTATTTCTGCAAGCCGCGTATTTATTTCTACCATTAGAAAATTGGCTGAATTTATTATCAGACACTTTGCTGGAGAATATTGAACAATGGCCGACATTGAAATTCGACAGGCATCGCCGACGGCGTTTTATATAAAAGTTCACGACACCGATAATGTAGCGATTATTGTCAACGACAATGGCTTAAAAGCGGGTACCCGCTTTCCGGACGGGCTGGAACTGATTGAGCATGTTCCGCAGGGACATAAAGTCGCCCTGGTGGATATCCCTGTTAACAGCGAAATCATACGTTACGGTGAAGTCATCGGCTATGCCGTTCGTTCGATACCTCAGGGAAGCTGGGTGGAGGAGTCGCTGGTGGCGCTTCCGGAAGCACCGCCGCTGAATACGCTTCCGCTGGCAACCCGAGTGCCGGAACCGCTTCCCCCGCTTGAAGGCTATACCTTTGAAGGCTACCGCAACGCGGACGGCAGCGTCGGCACTAAAAATCTGCTCGGCATTACCACCAGCGTACACTGCGTGGCGGGCGTAGTGGACTACGTGGTGAAAATCATCGAACGCGATCTGCTGCCGAAATACCCGAACGTCGACGGCGTGGTGGGCCTGAGCCACCTCTACGGCTGCGGCGTGGCGATTAACGCCCCTGCTGCCGTGGTGCCTATCCGGACTATCCACAATATCGCCCTGAACCCGAACTTTGGCGGCGAGGTGATGGTCATCGGTCTGGGGTGTGAAAAATTGCAGCCAGAACGGTTGCTTCAGGGGACCGAGGATGTCAAAGCCATCCCGGCAGACGAGGCCAGCATCGTGCGCCTGCAGGACGAACGTCACGTTGGTTTCCGCTCAATGGTCGACGATATTTTGCAGGTAGCAGAACGCCATCTGGACAAGCTCAACCGCCGCCAGCGCGAAACGTGTCCGGCGTCGGAGCTGGTGGTCGGAACCCAGTGCGGCGGCAGCGATGCCTTCTCCGGCGTGACGGCCAACCCGGCGGTGGGCTATGCGTCCGATCTGCTTGTTCGCTGCGGCGCCACGGTGATGTTCTCCGAGGTGACTGAAGTGCGTGACGCCATCCATCTGCTGACGCCGCGCGCCGTTAATGAAGAGGTCGGCAAGCGCCTGCTTGAGGAAATGGCCTGGTACGATAGCTATCTCGAGATGGGCAAAACCGACCGCAGCGCCAACCCGTCTCCAGGCAACAAGAAAGGCGGCCTGGCAAACGTGGTGGAAAAAGCCCTTGGTTCGATTGCCAAATCCGGGCAGAGCGCGATTGTGGAAGTGCTCTCTCCGGGCCAGCGCCCGACGAAACGCGGCCTGATTTACGCGGCAACGCCGGCCAGCGATTTCGTTTGCGGCACGCAGCAGGTCGCGTCCGGCATTACGGTGCAGGTCTTTACCACCGGGCGCGGCACGCCGTACGGCCTGATGGCGGTACCGGTGATCAAGATGGCGACACGCACCGAGCTGGCAAACCGCTGGTATGACTTAATGGACATCAACGCGGGTACTATCGCGACCGGAGAAGAGAGTATTGAGGACGTGGGCTGGAAGCTGTTCCACTTCATTCTGGATGTCGCCAGCGGGAGGAAGAAAACCTTCTCCGATCAATGGGGATTACATAACCAGCTGGCGGTGTTCAACCCGGCACCGGTGACGTGATTTTCCGTCCCACATCTATCCCGCATTCAGGTAACCCGCCGGACACGCCGCAAACCATCCAGGTTGAGGCGATACCTGTTGGCTAAAAGACGCATAACGATCCGTAGGCCGGGTAAGGCGTAGCCGGCACCCGGCAAAAACCGGCAGGGGATGCCTTACTCCCCCTGCTGCTCCAGCGCATACTTATACAGCGCATTTTTCTTCACGCCGTGAATTTCTGCCGCCAGCGCAGCGGCTTTCTTCAGCGGCAGTTCCGCCTGCAGCAGCGTCAGCGTGCGCAGCGCGTCGGCAGGAAGCGCGTCTTCTTCCGCCTTGTGCCCTTCGACAATCAGCACCATTTCACCCTTGCGGCGGTTTTCGTCTTCCTTCACCCACGCCAGCAGCTCGCCCACCGGTGCGCCGTGGATGGTTTCCCAGGTTTTAGTCAGCTCGCGCGCCAGCACCACATAACGGCCTTCTCCCCAGACGGTCACCATATCTTCCAGGCTCTCCAGCAGGCGGTGCGTGGATTCGTAGAAAATCAGGGTGCGCGGTTCCGCTTCCAGGTCTTTTAAAACGTCGCGGCGGCCTTTGGATTTGGCAGGCAGGAAGCCTTCATAGCAGAAACGGTCAGACGGCAGACCTGCAGCGCTTAATGCAGCAATCGCGGCGCACGGCCCGGGCAGCGGCACAACGCGAATACCGGCTTCGCGACAGGTACGCACCAGGTGATAGCCGGGATCGTTGATCAGCGGCGTACCGGCGTCGGAGACCAGAGCAATGTTCTGCCCCTCTTTCAGCTTCGCCACCAGCGTTTCGGCTTTTTGTTGCTCATTGTGATCGTGCAGAGCAAACAAACGGGCGTTAATCGCGAAATGTTGCAGCAGCAGGCCGGTGTGTCGGGTATCTTCAGCAGCAATTAAATCAACAGCTTGCAGTACGGTGAGCGCACGTTGGGTAATATCAGACAAATTCCCGATAGGAGTAGGTACAATATAAAGCTGGCCTTGAGAATTATCTGCCGTTTCGTGTTGTTTCATTGTTTCGTCCGTATTGCCGATTTAATATTGAGCATTGCGTAAAAAAAATCACTGGATACAGTATGGTACCGTTAACGTTTCTTCGAAAAAAAGCCACGCGCAGCGTGCCGCTTCTGCTGGCAGCCCTGATCTTTGCAGGCTGTGGTACCCAGGCACCTGACCAGAGCACCGCCCATCTTCAGGGTTCTGCTCAGGCTGATTCTGGCTTTTATCTGCAGCAAATGTCGCAGAGTTCAAATGATACCAAGACCAACTGGCAATTACTCGCCATTCGTGCACTGCTGAAAGAGGGTAAAACCCAGCGGGCTGCCGAACTGTTTAACCAGTTGCCGAAAGATCTTAACGACGCCCAGCGTCGCGAGCAGAGCCTGCTCTCTGCCGAGCTGAAGGTCGCGCTGAAAGATTACGCCGCCGCGAAGAAGATCCTCGGGGACATTGACGTGAGCGCGCTGGATAAAAACCAGCAGGCTCGCTTCTGGCAGGCGGGCATTACCGCTGAGCAGGGGCGCCCTTCCCTGACGCTGCTCCGCGCCCTCATCGCGCAAGAGCCGCTGCTCGGCGGTGCCGAAAAGCAGAATAATATTGATGCCACCTGGCAAGTGCTGGCTTCGATGACGCAGGAACAGGCGCAGGCTCTGGTCATCAACGCCGATGAAAACGTTCTTCAGGGCTGGCTGGATCTGCAGCAGATGTGGTTTAACAACCGCAGCGATCCAAAGATGCTGAAAGCCGGTATTACGGACTGGCAGACACGCTACCCGCAAAACCCGGGTGCGAAAATGCTGCCAACCCAGCTGGTGAACGTGCAGAACTTTAAGCCAGCGTCCACCAGCAAAATCGCCCTGCTTTTGCCGCTCAACGGCCAGGCGGCGGTGTTTGGCCGTACCATTCAGCAGGGCTTTGAAGCAGCGAAAAACGGCACGACGTCGGTCACCGGCAGCGCTGTTCCCGCCCAGGCGGCCCAGGCGGCTAACGTGAGTGATGTTGTGAGCCCATCCGCCGCCGAGACCAGCGACCTGACCACCGCGCAAGCTCCGGCGCAGGGCACGATGCAAAACCCGGTGACGGCCCCGACAACGCCTCCAGCTGAAGCTGCACCGGCTACAGCTGCACCAGCTACGGCAGCACCTGCGACCCAGGCTCCAGCCGAGACCCAAGCGGCACCAGCACCTGACGCAACGGTAGAACAGCCTCAGCAGCAGACTGCACAACCCGCGGCCCAGCCTGCCGCTCAGCCGCAGGCCGTAGCAACCACCAGCGCCAACCCGGGCGCTGAGGTGAAAATTTACGACACCAGCTCGCAGCCGCTTGACCAGGTACTGACTCAGGTTCAACAGGACGGGGCGAGCATCGTTGTCGGCCCGCTGCTGAAAAACAACGTGGAAGAGCTGATGAAGAGCAATACCACGCTGAACGTGCTAGCGCTCAACCAGCCTGAGCAGGTTCAGAACCGGGCCAATATCTGCTACTTCGCGCTTTCCCCTGAAGATGAAGCGCGCGATGCGGCGCGTCATATTCACGAGCAGGGTAAGCAGGCTCCGCTGCTGCTCATCCCACGCAGCGCGCTGGGCGATCGCGTGGCCAATGCCTTTGCCGATGAGTGGCAGAAGCTGGGCGGCGGCGTGGTGCTGCAGCAGAAATTCGGCTCCGTCTCTGAACTGCGTGCGGGCGTAAACGGTGGAGCGGGTATCGCGCTTAACGGCAGTCCTGTCACCGCGAGCCTGCCGCAGCAGCAGGGCGTGACGATTGGCGGCCTGACGATCCCGGCCCCGCCTACCGACGCGCAGATTAGCGGTGGCGGTAAAGTGGATGCGGCCTATATCGTTGCCACGCCGCAGGAGATCGCCTTTATCAAACCGATGATCGCGATGCGTAACGGCAGCCAGAGCGGCGCAACGCTTTACGCCAGCTCACGCAGCGCGCAGGGCACCGCCGGCCCGGATTTCCGTCTGGAAATGGACGGTCTGCAGTACAGCGAAATCCCGATGCTGGCTGGCAGCAATCCGGCGCTGATGCAGCAGGCGCTGAGTGCCGTACGTAACGATTATTCTCTGGCGCGTCTGTATGCGATGGGTGTCGATGCATGGGCGCTGGCGAACCACTTTACCCAGATGCGCCAGGTGCCGGGCTTTGAGCTTAACGGCAATACCGGCGATCTGACCGCCACCCAGGACTGCGTGATCAACAGGAAGTTATCATGGCTCAAATACCAGCAGGGGCAGATCGTCCCGGCCAGTTAAGCCGAAAAGAGACCGGCGATGCGTGGGAATTAAAGGCGCGTCGCTGGCTTGAAGGCAAAGGACTGCGTTTTATCGCCGCCAACGTCCGCGGGCGCGGCGGCGAAATCGACCTGATCATGAAAGACGGTCAGGTCACCGTGTTTGTAGAAGTCCGTTTTCGACAGTCCTCTCGTTTTGGCGGTGCTGCCGCCAGCGTGACGCTCGCCAAACAACATAAATTATTACAGACTGCCCACTTGTGGCTTGCCCGCCATAATGGGAGTTTTGATACTGTGGATTGCCGGTTCGATGTGATAGCCTTCACCGGAAATGAGATCGAATGGCTTAAAAACGCTTTTGGCGAAGACGCATAATTAAGATTTAAAAGGGATAACGTGCTCGAAAGAATTAAAGTGTGCTTCACAGAAAGCATCCAGACTCAGATTGCCGCGGCGGAAGCCCTTCCGGATGCTATCTCGCGTGCCGCAATGACGCTGGTGCAATCCCTGCTAAACGGCAACAAAATCCTCTGTTGTGGCAACGGCACGTCAGCCGCCAACGCACAGCATTTTGCTGCCAGCATGATCAATCGCTTTGAAACAGAACGCCCGAGTTTACCCGCCATTGCACTTAATACCGATAATGTGGTCTTAACGGCGATTGCTAACGATCGTCTGCATGACGAAATTTACGCAAAGCAGGTGCGAGCCCTGGGTCACGCCGGAGATGTGCTGCTGGCCATCTCCACGCGCGGCAATAGCCGGGATATTGTCAAAGCCGTTGAAGCTGCCGTCACCCGCGACATGACAATCGTGGCCTTAACCGGCTATGACGGGGGTGAGCTGGCGGGTCTGCTTGGGCCGCAGGATGTGGAAATCCGCATTCCTTCTCACCGGAGCGCACGTATTCAGGAGATGCATATGCTCACGGTGAACTGCTTATGTGACTTGATCGATAACACGCTTTTCCCTCACCAGGATGATTAAGGAGTTCTTATGAAGGCTTTATCGACCCTCGCAGTCCTTATGTCTGCATTACTGCTTCAGGGATGTATCGCTGCGGCCGTTGTGGGTACCGCCGCGGTAGGCACCAAAGCGGCAACCGATCCGCGCACCGTGGGAACGCAGGTGGATGACGGTACGCTGGAGCTGCGCGTCAACAGTGCGCTGTCGAAAGACGAACAAATCAAGAAAGAAGCGCGTATCAACGTGACGGCTTATCAGGGCAAAGTGCTGCTGGCAGGTCAGGCACCGAATCTGGAGCTCGCCTCTCGTGCGAAACAGATTGCGATGGGCGTAGAAGGGACCACTGAGGTGTTTAACGAAGTGCGTCAGGGCAAGCCAATTGGCCTGGGTGATGCCTCTTCCGATACCTGGATCACCACCAAAGTACGCTCCCAGCTGCTGGGCTCGGACCAGGTGAAATCCTCCAACGTGAAGGTGACGACAGAAAACGGTGAAGTGTTCCTGCTGGGTCTGGTGACCGAACGTGAAGGGAAAGCGGCGGCCGATATCGCCAGCCGGGTGAGCGGCGTGAAGCACGTCACCACCGCGTTTACTTACATCAAGTAAGCTACACCCGACTGTAAGCCCGGTGAGCGCTCGCGCCACCGGGCTTTTTTTCACATCAACGCAATACTCCCCACTATCACCCCGCTCAACGCCACTAGCCCTGCGGTCAGCCACAGCGCTTTCGCCGGGAATGACTTACGCAGCATAATCAGCGACGGCAGGCTGATGGCAGGCAGCGTGATGAGCAATGCCAGCGCCGGCGCGGTGCCCATACCGGCCAGCATCATGGTCTGAACAATGGGAATTTCTGCGGCTGTAGGGATCACAAACAGGCAGCCTGCAACGGCCATCGCAATGACCCACAACAGCGTGTTATCGATAGCGCCATCCGCATGCGGGAAGAGCCAGACGCGCGCCGCCCCGAGAACCAGTACCGCCAGGATATAGACCGGGATGGTGCTCCAGAAAAGCTGCCATAGCGCCTTGCCCCAGCGTGCGAAGAAACCGCCCTGCGGCTCGCTAACGTCCAGCTCAACAGACGCGGACTCTGGCGCCTTATCCTTCACCAGATTCTGCACCAGCGTCGCCACCACCAGCACGGTCAGCAGTCCGGCCACCAGACGAATGAACGCAAAATGCCAGCCCAGTACAAAGCCCATAAACATCAGCGTTGCCGGGTTGAGCAGCGGGTTGCCCATCCAGAACGCCAGCGCGCCGCCCATCGACACGCGCTGGCGACGCATTCCAGCAGCCACAGGCGCGGCGCAACAGGAGCACATCATCCCCGGCAGGGAGAAGATCGTTCCCAGCAGCGTACCCTGAAAGCGCGGCTGTCCAAGGGTTTTCACCAGCCAGTTGCGCGGGATCAGCACCTGAATCAGTGAGCCCAGGATCACGCCTAAGACCGCGGCCTTCCAGACGGCAAGAAAGTAGACCATGGCATAGTCCCACGCCGCCTGAAGCGGGCTGGCATCAGCCTGAGCGAGAATAGATTTACCGATGCTGTGCGTTTCGGCGGCGGTGAAGGCTTTACCGTAGTACGGCTGCCATTTCACGTACCAGAGGCCAACAATGACCACGAGAAAGAAGAGTGCGGGCTTCCACCATTGAACAGGTGTTGCCGCCTGAGATGAAGACTGACCAGTCATAGCATTCCCCGGAGAGTATGAGTAATTAGCCGGGGGAGTTTACGCCTCGCCCTGCGCGATTTCACGCAGTTTTGCCGAAGGGATAATGTTTACGCCCGCTTTCGACGGGGCCAGTCCCTCTTTTAACAGCGCACGCGCGACGTCCCGCGCCTCGATGGCTTTCCAGTTGCCGGGAAGGATGCGAAACAGCGGGGCCATGATCGACTCGTTAAAGCGGCGCTCGTCCCGGTGGCCGATCAGCATTGAGGGGCGCACAATCGTCAGTTGCTCCCATTTCTGCGCAATCAGCGCATCCTCCATCTTGCCCTTCACCTTGTTGTAGAAGAAAGGCGATCCGGCACTGGCGCCCAGCGCGCTGACCACCAGAAAATGTCTGGCCCCCAGCTTTTTCGCCGTGAGCGCGGTGTCCACCACCAGCGTGTAGTCGGCGTGGATAAATGCCTCTTTGCTCCCCGCCTCCCGCCGCGTGGTGCCCAGACAGCAAAAGGCGATATCAATCGGGTCCTGCACCTGCGCCAGCGCATCCGTCAGCTGAGGATCGTGCGGGTTAAAGACGCCGGAGATGTCCGCCAGCGGTCGACGCGTCGGGGCGGCGATGTAGTTCACGCGGCGATCCTGAATCAGCAGCCGCAGCAGGTGATCGCCCACTAGCCCGGTAGCACCCGTAATCAATACCTGACTCATCTTATCCCCTTTACAGAATTGTCCGTTTGCGAACTCAGCGTCGTCGACCACACTTAGAAGTCTGTTACAGGTAAGTATTTACCACAAGCGGAGAAAAATCAGTCTGAAGCCAAAACAACGGAGGAAGCATGGGCAAGAAAATCGCAGTCTTGATTACCGACGAGTTTGAAGATTCAGAATTCACCTCTCCTGCAGAGGCGTTCCGCAAGGCGGGACATGAGGTCATCACCATTGAAAAAGAGGCGGGCAAAACGGTGACAGGCCATAAGGGCGAGGCCAGCGTGACCATCGACGAGACCATCGATAACGTTAGCCCCTCAGATTTCGACGCCCTGCTGTTACCCGGCGGCCATTCACCGGATTCCCTGCGCGGGGACGAGCGTTTCGTGACCTTTACCCGGGACTTTGTTTCTACCGGCAAACCGGTCTTTGCCATCTGCCACGGCCCGCAGTTGCTCATCAGCGCAGAAGTGGTCCGCGGGCGTAAGCTCACGGCGGTGAAACCGATCGTTATCGATCTCAAAAACGCGGGTGCTGAGTTTTACGATCAGGAGGTGGTCAACGACAAAGACCAGCTGATCACCAGCCGGACTCCGGACGATCTCCCGGCGTTTAATCGCGAAGCGCTACGCCTGCTCGGCGCGTAGCCAGTGCAGCTTCTTGCCAAAGCCCAGGGTGTTGTCGGTAAATTTCAGCTCATCGAGGCGGATTTCCCACACCGGGGCTTTTAGCGCAGCGGCAACCGGAAAGCGGCGCGTGTAGTGCTTACGACGCGCGTTGCTCTCTTCTCCGTCCAGACGACGGATCTCCCCTTTAAACTGCACGCCGCGGATCAGCGCGACCGTTTTCGGCTGGCCGTTCACCGTGCCCGCGACCTTAGCCTGCTGGCCGGTCATCTGCGCATGACGCGTTTTGTCTTCACTCATGACATAAAACGCGACGCGCTCCGGATCGTAGTAGTAAAACGCGTTTGCGCACCACATCTCACCCTCGCTGTAGACGCACCAGGTGACGACGTGCTGCTTCGCCAGCCAGCGGTTGATGGCTGCCAGTGTTTCCATTTTCGTTCTCTCTCATGCTATGGTGCGTTCACCTTAACATACTGAATCTGTTTACCGTGTGCTGGTTTCTCTATCTTGTCCGAACCGCTGATAACGCACTCTACACCGGGATCACCACCGATGTGGCGCGGCGTTTTTTACAACATCAAACGGGGAAAGGGGCAAAAGCGCTGCGGGGGAAAGGGGAATTACAGCTCGCCTTTTCGGCGCCCGTCGGTGACCGATCGCTGGCGCTCAGGCTGGAATACCGCATCAAGCAGCTGACGAAGCGCCAGAAAGAGCGCCTCGTGACCGGAGACGGCTCCTTTGAGGCGCTACGCGAGAGCCTGATTAAAAGCGGTTGAAATGGTCGTGGTACTCGACCAGGCCATTGACGCCGTTAAGCGCGTCGTCCGCCAGACGGTGTACCTGGAAAGCGGATTCCGTACCCGGCCAGCGGCAGCGCAGATCGTAACGCGCGGCCTGCTCGAAGCCTAAACGGCCATAGAACGCCGGATCGCCCAGCGTTACCACGGCCGCATAGCCGAACTCATTGAGCGAATCCAGCCCTTCATAGACCATCTGACGCGCCAGCCCTTGCCCGCGATAGTTTTCATCCACCGCCAGCGGCGCCATGCCTACCCACTGCAGCTCTTCGCCCTGAACGGTTACCGGACTGAAGGCAACATAGCCCACCACCTGACCTTCATCATCGGTGGCAACCAGCCCCAGCGTAATCAGGCCGTCTTCGCGAAGATCGTGGACCAGTTGGGCTTCGGCATCGCTCGTAAAGGCTCGGCGCAACAACGCATCGATCCCCGGCGCATCAATCCCAATTTCGACTCGAATCAGCATGGCTCACCTACTGAAGTGTGTTTACCGTCCGGCGGGGTTTTCAGCCCGGCCTCAACGAAATCTGCCATTTGCATTAGCATCACGCGCAGCGCTTTCGGCATCTGCTCCAGCTCAATGGCATCCATTAAATTCTTCACGTACAGGCCCAGCTCCGTGTCGCCTTCAATCACCAGACGGCGCTGGAAGAAGAGCGTGTCCGGATCCTGCTTGCGCGCGGCGATCATCAGCAGATCGCTGGCGTTGGCGCTAAAGCTCACGTCCGCCTCGGCGGTTTCGCGGACGATGAGCTGGTCATTCTCAACGGAGGTAAACCAGCGCAGCCCGATGTCACGCACCTCAATGCTTAACCAGCGGCCTTCCAGGAACTCCAGCTCGCCATCCTGCAGCGCCTGGCGGAACTGCCAGCTCAGGACCTGCTCCAGCACCTGGCGTTTAAGCGCGAACGGCGCCAGCTTGACCGGCACGCTCAGCATTGACGGACCAAATTGTACGAGACGTGAACGCAGTTTATCCAGCACGAGCTTTACTCCCTGATATCTATAGTCCTGCTATTTTGCCATATCCGAAGCGCAACATAGCGGCGTAAATCAACAAACCATCGTCCGTCGTACCTCATTATTGGTGCCATCAATACGCCATTAGCTGCCTTAAATCAAAAATTGTCGCGTATGGGTTAATTAAAATCCCAGCTCGTTAACATTTTTGCGATCGACAACATCAGGATAAATTATGGAGCTGCTCTGCCCAGCCGGAAATCTTCCGGCGCTTAAGGCGGCCATCGAAAATGGGGCCGATGCGGTCTATATCGGGCTGAAAGATGACACCAACGCCCGCCATTTTGCCGGCCTCAACTTTACGGAGAAAAAGCTTCAGGAAGCCGTTAACTTCGTTCACCAGCACCGCCGCAAGCTGCATATCGCCATCAATACCTTTGCTCATCCTGACGGCTACGCCCGCTGGCAGCGCGCGGTGGATATGGCGGCACAGCTGGGTGCCGATGCGCTGATTCTGGCCGACCTCGCCATGCTTGAGTATGCGGCAGAACGCTATCCCCATATTGAGCGCCACGTCTCTGTTCAGGCATCTGCCACCAACGAGGAGGCCGTACGATTTTATCACCGAAACTTTGACGTAGCCCGCGTGGTGCTGCCGCGCGTGCTCTCTATTCATCAGGTTAAGCAACTCGCGCGCGTCACGCCAGTGCCGCTGGAAGTTTTTGCCTTTGGCAGCCTGTGCATTATGGCCGAAGGCCGTTGCTATCTTTCCTCGTATTTGACCGGCGAGTCGCCGAATACCGTCGGGGCCTGCTCCCCTGCCCGCTTCGTTCGCTGGCAACAAACGCCGCAGGGGCTGGAATCTCGTCTGAATGAGGTGCTGATTGACCGCTATCAGGATGGTGAAAACGCCGGTTATCCGACGCTGTGTAAAGGCCGCTATCTGGTCGACGGCGAGCGCTACCACGCGCTCGAAGAGCCTACCAGCCTTAATACGCTCGAGCTGCTGCCTGAACTGCTGGCGGCCAATATTGCCTCGGTGAAAATCGAAGGTCGTCAGCGCAGCCCGGCCTACGTGAGCCAGGTGGCGAAAGTGTGGCGTCAGGCCATCGACCGCTGCATGGCGGACCCGCAGAACTACGCCCCGCAGCAGGCCTGGATGGAAACGCTCGGATCGATGTCCGAAGGCACGCAAACCACGCTGGGCGCGTATCACCGTAAATGGCAGTGAGAAAATCATGAAATATTCATTAGGGCCGGTGCTTTACTACTGGCCAAAAGAGACGCTGGAAGATTTTTACCAACAGGCTGCCTCCAGCAGCGCCGATGTGATTTACCTCGGCGAAGCGGTGTGTAGCAAACGCCGCGCCACCAAAGTGGGCGACTGGCTTGATATGGCGAAAAACCTGGCCGGCAGCGGCAAACAGGTCGTGCTCTCCACGCTCGCGCTGGTGCAGGCCTCTTCTGAACTGGGCGAGCTGAAACGCTACGTAGAGAACGGCGAGTTCCTGCTGGAGGCGAGCGATCTCGGCGTGGTGAACATGTGCGCCGAACGCAGGCTGCCGTTTGTCGCGGGCCATGCCCTGAACTGTTATAACGCCGTGACCCTGCGCCTGCTGCTCAAACAGGGGATGACGCGCTGGTGTATGCCTGTTGAGCTCTCCCGCGACTGGCTGGCAAACCTGCTGACCCAGTGCGAAGAGTTGGGCATTCGTAACAAGTTTGAAGTGGAAGTGCTGAGCTACGGGCATCTGCCGCTGGCCTATTCCGCCCGCTGCTTTACCGCACGCTCGGAAGACCGTCCAAAAGACGAGTGCGAAACCTGCTGTATTAAGTACCCAAACGGACGCAGCATGCTGTCCCAGGAGAATCAGCAGGTGTTTGTTCTCAACGGCATTCAGACCATGAGCGGCTATGTCTATAACCTCGGCAACGAGCTGGCGTCTATGGACGGGCTGGTGGATATGGTGCGCCTGTCACCGCTCGATAACGGCGTGTTTTCGATGCTGGATGCCTTCCGCGCCAACGAAAACGGTGCTGCTCCGCTGCCGCTTACGGCAAACAGCGACTGTAACGGCTACTGGCGACGGCTCGCAGGACTGGAACTTCAGGCCTAAAAAAGGCTCACTTTGTTAACAACGGTTATCATTTTTTAATGCAGTATTAAAGATTCACCGTCGACAAAGTGAGCTGTTATGACTGACAAAACCATTCCGTTTTCGGTGCTGGATCTGGCGCCGATCCCACAAGGCTCCTCGGCAAGAGAAGCCTTTTCGCACTCTCTGGATCTGGCTCAGCTGGCCGAAAAGCGTGGCTATCACCGCTACTGGCTGGCCGAACACCACAACATGGTGGGCATCGCCAGCGCCGCCACCTCGGTACTGATTGGTTATCTGGCGGCAAACACTACCACACTGCACCTGGGATCCGGCGGCGTGATGCTGCCAAACCACGCTCCTCTGGTGATCGCCGAGCAGTTTGGCACCCTGAATACCCTCTATCCGGGCCGTATCGATTTAGGGCTTGGCCGTGCGCCGGGCAGCGACCAGCCGACTATGCGTGCCCTGCGTCGCCATATGAGCGGCGATATCGACAACTTCCCGCGCGACGTGGCCGAACTGGTGGACTGGTTCGACGCGCGCGATCCGAACCCGCACGTGCGTCCGGTACCGGGCTACGGCGAGAAGATCCCGGTGTGGCTGCTGGGCTCGAGCCTCTACAGCGCGCAGCTTGCCGCCCAACTGGGGCTACCGTTTGCATTTGCCTCGCACTTCGCGCCGGATATGCTGCATCAGGCGCTGCATCTCTACCGCACGAACTTCAAACCGTCCGAGCGTCTGGAGAAGCCGTACGCGATGGTGTGTATCAACATCGTTGCCGCCGACAGCAATCGCGACGCGGAATTCCTGTTTACCTCCATGCAGCAGGCGTTTGTGAAGCTGCGTCGCGGTGAAACGGGCCAGCTTCCGCCACCGGTGGAGAATATGCATCAGCTGTGGTCAGCCTCCGAACAGTATGGCGTGCAGCAGGCGCTGAGCATGTCGCTGGTAGGCGATAAAGCGAAAGTGCGTCACGGGCTGGAGGCTGTGCTGCGCGAAACGCAGGCGGATGAAATTATGGTTAACGGCCAGATTTTCGATCACCAGGCGCGTTTGCACTCGTTTGAGCTGGCGATGCAGGTGAAAGAGGAGCTGGTGGGGTAGGTTTTTGCCGGATGGCGGCTTCGCCTTATCCGGCCTACGCGATCCCTGTAGGCCCGGTAAGCGTAGCGCCACCGGGCTTTGCGTTTACTGATAGACAGGCAGCAGGTTAAAAGTCGACAGCACGTGGACCAGTGCGTTACCTACCCCAAACACCAGGATCAGTGCAATCATCGGCTTGCCGCCCCAGACGCGAAATTTCGGGCTGCCGAAGCGTTTACGTGATTTACGTGCCAGCAGCGCGGGCACAATTGCCGCCCAGATGGTTGCCGCCAGCCCTGCATAGCCGATGGCGTACAGGAAACCGTTCGGCCACAGCAGGCCGCCCACAATCGGCGGCAGGAAGGTCAGCAGCGCGGTTTTGAAGCGCCCCATCGCAGAATCATCAAAGCCAAACAGATCCGCCAGGTAGTCAAACAGGCCCAGCGTCACGCCGAGGAAAGAGCTCGCCACCGCAAAGTTAGAGAAAATAACCAGCAGCAGATCCAGGCTGCGGCTGTTCAGCACGCCGCTCAGCGCCTGCACCAGCACGTCAATGTTACCGCCCTTCTGGGCAATGCCGATAAATTCCGGACGCGGGATGTTGCCCATCGTCCCCAGCAGCCAAATCACATACAGCCCCAGCGCCAGCAGCGTGCCGTAGACCAGACACTTCACAATGGTGCGCGGATCTTTGCCGTAGTACTTCATCAGGCTCGGCACGTTACCGTGGTAGCCGAACGACGCCAGACAGAACGGCAGGGTCATCAGCAGGTAAGGCGTGTAGGAGGTGTTCACTTCGGCGACGTTAAACAGCGTGGCGGGCGTCACGTGCCCCAACAGACTGCCGAAGGTCAGGAAGAAGGTGATGACCTTCGCGCCCAGTACGATTGCCGTCATACGACTCACCGCTTTGGTACTCATCCAGACGATAAACGCCACAGCCAGCGCGAAACATAGCCCCGCCAGACGCGCCGGAACGTTCAGCGACATCTCCGAGAAGGTGTGATGCAGAATCGAGCCGCTCGCTGAAATATACGCGTAGGTGAGGATATACAGCACAAACGCGATGGAGAGCCCGTTCACCAGATTCCAGCCTTTGCCCAGCAGATCTTTGGTGATGGTGTCGAAACTGGAGCCAATCCTGTAGTTCAGGTTCGCCTCGAGGATCATCAGCCCGGAATGGAGCATACAGAACCAGGTAAAGACCAGCGCGGCCAGCGACCAGAAGAACCACGCACCGGACATGACCACGGGCAGGGAGAACATCCCGGCACCTATAATGGTTCCGCCGATGATCACCACGCCGCCAAGCAGCGAAGGTGACGTTTGGGTGGTGGTTAGTGTCGCCATACAGCCTTTTCTCCAGTCAATCATACGGTTCTGCATTTTAATGTGACGCACTGTACCAGTACAAGAGTACAAAAGGAATAAAAAAAGCCCCGATCGCATGAATCGGGGCTGTATATTTTACTTTACGTCAGAAGCGTAAGGCTTACGCGTCACCGAAACGACGACGGCTGGTGCCTTCTTCACGACGCGGGCCACGGCTTTCGCGGCGCTCGCCGGAGAAACGACGGCCTTCACCACCGCGACCTTCGCTGCGACCGCCTTCACGACGCTCACCGCCGAAACCGCGACCACCGCCACGACGTTCGCCGCCACGGTCAGGACGTGGCTGCGCATCACCCAGCAGCTGCATGTTCATCGGCTTGTTCAGGATGCGGGTACGCGTAAAGTGCTGCAGCACTTCGCCCGGCATGCCTTTTGGCAGCTCGATAGTAGAGTGGGATGCGAACAGCTTAATGTTACCAATGTAACGGCTGCTGATGTCGCCTTCGTTAGCGATCGCGCCAACGATGTGACGAACTTCAACGCCATCATCACGGCCCACTTCAATGCGGTACAGTTCCATGTCACCTGCGTCGCGACGTTCACGACGTGGACGGTCTTCACCACCACGCTCTGGACGGTCACCACGTGGGCCACGATCGTTACGGTCGCCACGACGTTCGAAGCGATCGTCACGGTCACGGAATTCACGCTTAGGACGCATCGGTGCATCTGGTGGCACGATCAGGCTACGTTCGCCCTGAGCCATTTTCAGCAGTGCTGCGGCCAGGGTTTCCATGTCCAGCTCTTCGCCTTCAGCAACAGGCTGAATCTGCGACAGCAGCGCACGGTACTGATCCAGATCGCTGCTTTCCAGCTGCTGCTGTACTTTAGCGGCGAATTTTTCCAGACGGCGTTTGCCCAGCAGCTCTGCGTTTGGCAGGTCCGCTTCTGGAATGGTCAGCTTCATGGTGCGTTCGATGTTACGCAGCAGACGACGCTCGCGGTTCTCAACGAACAACAGCGCACGGCCAGCACGACCCGCACGACCGGTACGGCCGATACGGTGAACGTAAGACTCGGAATCCATCGGGATGTCATAGTTAACAACCAGGCTGATACGCTCAACGTCCAGACCACGTGCTGCCACGTCGGTTGCAATCAGGATATCCAGACGACCGTCTTTCAGACGCTCCAGAGTCTGCTCACGCAGAGCCTGGTTCATGTCGCCGTTCAGCGCTGCGCTGTTATAGCCGCTACGCTCCAGGGCTTCAGCCACTTCCAGGGTCGCGTTTTTGGTGCGAACGAAAATAATCGCCGCATCAAAATCTTCCGCTTCCAGGAAACGTACCAGCGCTTCGTTTTTACGCATGCCGTACACAGACCAGTAGCTCTGGCTGATGTCCGGGCGAGTGGTTACGCTGGACTGAATACGCACTTCCTGCGGATCTTTCATGAAGCGTTTGGTGATACGACGAATCGCTTCTGGCATGGTGGCAGAGAACAGCGCGGTCTGATGACCGTCCGGGATCTGCGCCATGATGGTTTCGACGTCTTCGATGAAGCCCATACGCAGCATTTCATCTGCTTCATCCAGCACCAGGCCGCTCAGTTTAGAGAGGTCCAGAGTACCGCGCTTCAGGTGATCCAGCAGACGGCCCGGCGTACCGACAACAATCTGTGGACCCTGGCGCAGGGCGCGTAACTGCACGTCATAACGCTGGCCGCCGTACAGGGCTACCACGTTTACGCCGCGCATATGTTTAGAGAATTCCGTCATTGCTTCTGCAACCTGAACAGCCAGTTCACGGGTTGGAGCCAGGACGAGGATCTGCGGTGCACGCAGGTCCGGATCAATGTTGTTCAGCAGCGGCAGCGAGAATGCTGCAGTTTTACCGCTACCAGTCTGGGCCATGCCCAGCACGTCACGACCAGAAAGCAGGTGTGGGATACACTCAGCCTGGATCGGAGATGGTTTTTCGTAACCCAGATCGTTAAGGGCTTCAAGGATAGGAGCCTTCAGGCCCAGATCTGCAAAAGTGGTTTCGAATTCAGCCATGTAGTACGAGTGCCTCAATGTCAATGGCGGCCAGTCTACTTAGCTCATCGTGAAAATGATTAGCAATTTTCATTGAAAAGTGTGAACCGGCTCAAAGTAGGTGTATTGACGAACAACAACGCCCTCACCAGTTAAGGTGATGGCAATCAAAAGATTACGGGCTGATGTTTATGTCGTCAGCTATTGCTGGTCCGATTCTGCCAGGTCGTCATGCTCCTGGCCCAAGAGCGATAATTCCAACAATGCATAACGGTGCTCAACGAAGTTGTGTACGTTGTTAGCAACCGCTAATTTGAACAGTGCCGTAGCGCTGTCCATATCCCCCAGACTTAGGTAGTACTTACCTAAATAGAAGTTGGTTTCACTGAGATGCTCAGCGAGCGAGGTGTTATCCGTTGCGTCCGCCTTGAGGCGTTCCATCAGCGTTGCTTCGCTAATGTTGCCCAGGTAGAACTCGACAATGTTCCATCCCCACTGTTCCTTGTCCGATTTATCGAAGCGCTGTTTCAGTGCCTCTTTTGCCTGCTTCTCATCGAGCTTCCGCTCAACGATGTAAAGCCACAGGCTACGGAAAGGATCATTAGGATCGTCTTGATAAAACGCCAGCAGATCATCTTGCGCTAACTTATCACGACCGCCGTAATACAATGCGATACCGCGATTCAAGTGCGCGTAGTTGTAAGTTGGATCAAGCTCAAGTACAGAATCAAACGCTTCATAGGCAGCATCAAAATTGCCTGCCTGCGTTAAATAAATGCCTAAGTAATTGAATACTTCAGGCATATCAGGTCGGATAGCCAGCGCTTGTGAAAAATCATTTCGCGCCAGTGCCCTCAGACCGAGACTATCATACAACACTCCGCGCTCATATAAAAGCTGTGCGCGTTCTTCATCGGTTAAAGCCCGACTGGCAAGTATTTGTTCCATGCGTGCCAGAATCACTTCTTGCTGCAAAGTCGGTTGCAATGGCACTGCGAGGACTTCGCTCTTACGCCAGGCAGAGTTGCTGCATCCTGCCAGCGTTAAAGCTGTCGCAACGAAACACCAGCGCAAAAAAGGCTTCATTTCCCACTCCCGAAGACAACTATTGGATGAACGTCCTGTCCCCCGGCGGCTTAACAAGGCGTCCTGCCTGATAATAGGCCCTCCGCAAAGCGGAGGGCAAATGGCAACTTACTCGCCTTGCTGTTCTGCTGCCTGTGCTTCTGGCGCAGCAGCTGGCTGAGACTGCTCGGTTGCTTCTTTAATGCTCAGACGGATACGGCCCTGGCGATCAACTTCCAGAACTTTAACCGGTACTTCCTGACCCATCTGCAGGTAATCGGTCACTTTCTCAACGCGCTTGTCAGCGATCTGAGAAATGTGAACCAGACCTTCTTTACCGCCACCGATGGCAACGAACGCGCCAAAGTCAACGATACGGGTCACTTTACCTGCGTAGACGCGGCCCACTTCGATCTCTGCAGTGATTTCTTCGATGCGACGGATCGCGAATTTCGCTTTCTCGCCGTCGGTTGCTGCGATCTTCACAGTACCGTCATCTTCGATTTCGATGGTGGTGCCAGTCTCTTCGGTCAGCGCACGGATTACGGAGCCGCCCTTACCGATAACATCTTTGATCTTGTCTGGGTTGATCTTGATGGTGTGGATACGTGGAGCGAACTGAGAAATGTCGCCACGCGGCGCGTTAATCGCCTGTTCCATCACGCCCAGGATGTGCAGACGCGCACCTTTAGCCTGGTTCAGAGCAACCTGCATAATCTCTTTGGTGATACCTTCAATTTTGATATCCATCTGCAGCGCAGAGATACCGTCGCGGGAACCCGCCACTTTGAAGTCCATATCACCCAGGTGGTCTTCGTCACCCAGAATGTCAGACAGAACAACGAAGTTGTCGCCTTCTTTCACCAGGCCCATTGCGATACCCGCAACGGCGGCTTTGATTGGCACGCCTGCATCCATCAGCGCCAGAGAAGCACCACATACGGAAGCCATGGAAGAGGAACCGTTGGATTCGGTGATTTCAGACACCACACGTACGGTGTACGGGAATTTGTCTGCTTCTGGCATTACTGCCAGCACGCCGCGCTTCGCCAGACGACCGTGACCAATTTCACGACGCTTCGGCGAGCCAACCATACCGGTTTCGCCTACGGAGTACGGAGGGAAGTTGTAGTGGAACAGGAAGCTGTCAGTGCGCTCGCCCATCAGTTCGTCGATGATCTGTGCGTCACGTGCCGTACCCAGGGTCGCGGTAACCAGCGCCTGCGTTTCGCCACGGGTGAACAGCGCGGAACCGTGAGTACGTGGCAGAACGCCAGTACGCACGTCCAGGCCGCGGATCATGTCTTTTTCACGGCCATCGATACGCGGCTCGCCTGCCAGAACGCGGCTACGAACAACGTTTTTCTCGATTGCGTGCAGGATTTCGCCAATTTCGTTAGCGTCCAGCGTTTCGTCTTCGGCAACCAGGGTCGCGGTTACTTCAGATTTGATCACGTCAACCTGAGCGTAACGCTCCTGCTTGTCAGTGATGCGGTACGCATCGCTCAGACGAGATTCTGCCAGAGCTGCAACGCGTGCGTTCAGCGCGTCGTTTGCCGCTTCTGGCTGCCAGTCCCAACGTGGTTTACCGGCTTCTTTCACCAGATCGTTGATGTTCTGGATAACGATCTGCTGCTGGTCATGGCCGAAGACCACAGCACCCAGCATCTGGTCTTCGCTCAGCAGTTCAGCTTCGGATTCAACCATCAGCACCGCCGCTTCAGTACCCGCAACAACCAGGTCCAGCTTACTTTCTTTCAGCTCTTCCTGAGTTGGGTTCAACACGTACTGGTCGTTGATGTAGCCAACGCGCGCGGCACCGATTGGGCCATTGAATGGAATACCAGACAGTGACAGGGCAGCGGATGCGCCAATCATGGCAACGATGTCCGGGTTAACCTGTGGGTTAACGGAAACAACGGTCGCGATAACCTGTACTTCGTTAACGAAGCCTTCCGGGAACAGCGGACGAACCGGGCGGTCAATCAGACGCGCGATCAGGGTTTCGCCTTCACTTGGACGGCCTTCACGACGGAAGAAGCCACCCGGTATTTTACCGGCAGCGTAGGTACGCTCCTGGTAGTTAACGGTCAGCGGGAAGAAGTCCTGACCTGGTTTAGCTTTTTTCTGGCCAACAACGGTAACGAATACCGCGGTGTCATCCATGCTTACCATAACGGCAGCAGTAGCCTGACGAGCCATCATGCCGGTTTCCAGCGTGACGGTATGTTGACCATACTGGAATTTACGAACGATCGGATTCAGCAAAGTTCTGTCCTTTCTTAAATGTTTGAAAGCACACCACCGGTGTGCTGTCGTTTTAACCCGACCTTCTTCGCATCCTCGCGACTAATGACAACCAACACCCCCATGGGTGAAGCCTCTCATTAGCCGCGCGAACCTCTGCAATGAAGATCATTTATAGCAACAATACAATAGTTTCCAGTGAATTGCTGCCGTCTGGTTGAAAAAAGGGGCCATCAGGCCCCCTTTTCTGAAACTCGCAAGAATTAGCGACGCAGACCCAGACGCTCGATCAGCGCGGTGTAGCGTGCAACATCTTTACGTTTCAGGTAGTCGAGCAGTTTACGACGCTGAGAAACCATACGCAGCAGACCACGACGGCTGTGGTGATCTTTTTTGTGCTCTGCAAAGTGACCCTGCAGGTGGTTAATCTGTGCAGTCAGCAGTGCAACCTGAACTTCGGTAGAACCGCTGTCGTTAGTACCACGACCAAACTCAGAAACGATTTTAGCTTTAGCTTCAACGCTTAGAGACATTTTCAAACTCCAAAGTATAAAGAATGTAAGGATGCCGATCTCTAATTCAGCGATCCCATGTACGCCCCGCAGATTGTTAAACAATTTACCAGGCGTTAAGCGGCGATATTCTACTCGTCTCCCCTGCTTATCGCAAGGTGAGCCGTTATCACCGTCACGCGTCGACCGGATATTCGACGACCAGACGACGCGGCGCAACGCGCCCTTCGCCATCCATTTCGCCCATACCGATGAATTTCCCTTCGTCACCTTCGGTCACACGTACCAGGCCTTCCAGCGGTGCTTCCGCCGTACGAACCGGGTTGCCGTTCTTAAAGTAAACGGACGATGTTAAAGGAAGATTAACGACCGGGAAGTCCGCTGCCGGACTGTCCATCGGCATTAGCAGTGGATCCAGCAAATCTGCCGGCGCGATCCCCTGCGCTTCCGCCTGTTCTAACAGCTCGCGCAGATGTTCCAGGGTCACCATCCGCTCCACCGGATACTTGCTCACCGCCAGACGACGCAGGTAAATCACATGCGCGCCGCAGCCCAGCTTTTCACCGAGGTCGTCAATGATGGTGCGAATATAGGTCCCTTTCGAACAGTGTACTTCCAGCTCCAGCTCATCACCTTCGTGGCGAATAAACAGCAGCTCATACACGGTAATCGGACGGGCTTCACGCGGGACTTCAATGCCCTGGCGCGCATATTCGTAGAGTTTTTTTCCCTGATACTTCAGCGCCGAATACATCGACGGCACCTGCATCGTGTCACCACGGAAACTCTCCAGCGCAGCATCAAGCTGTTCCGCGCTGAACGTCACCGGGCGCTCTTCCACCACCTGACCATCCGCGTCGGAGGTATCCGTGCGCTGGCCCAGCTTAGCGATAACGCGGTAACGCTTATCGGAGTCGAGCAGGTACTGGGAAAACTTTGTTGCCTCTCCCAGGCAGACCGGCAGCATGCCGGTTGCCAGCGGATCGAGCGCGCCGGTGTGGCCCGCACGGTTGGCGTTATAAATACGCTTAACTTTTTGCAGCACGTCGTTGCTGGAAGCGCCCTGGGGTTTATCCAGCAGCAGCACACCATGCACGTCGCGACCACGACGACGAGGACGACTCATCAGTCCTCCTTGCTGTCGTCCGCCGGGTTAACACGACGCTCATCGTCATGTTTAACCACGCTGGTCACCAGGTTGGACATACGCATACCTTCAACCAGCGAGTTGTCGTAGAAGAAGGTCAGTTCAGGCACGATACGCAGGCGCATCGCCTTGCCGAGCAGAGAGCGGATGAAACCAGACGCTTCCTGCAGCGCTTTAATGCCGTTTTTCACTGCCGCTTCGTCCTGATCGTTCAGGAAAGTAACGAACACTTTTGCATAGGCCAAATCGCGGGACATTTCGACACCGGAAACGGTGGTCATCATGCCGACGCGCGGGTCTTTGATTTCACGTTGCAGAATGAGCGCGATCTCTTTCTGCATTTCCTGCGCTACGCGCTGAGGGCGACCAAATTCTTTCGCCATAATAAATTCTCCAGACAAAAAAGGGGCTAAAGCCCCTTTTTGAAATTATTGCCGGGTGGCGCGAGGCGATCCCGGCTTACAATCGAAAATTAAGCGATGGTACGCTGAATTTCGATGATCTCGAACACTTCGATCATATCGCCAACGCGAACGTCGTTGTAGTTCTTCACGCCGATACCACATTCCATGCCGTTACGGACTTCGTTAACGTCATCTTTGAAGCGGCGCAGGGATTCCAGCTCGCCTTCGTAGATAACCACGTTGTCACGCAGTACGCGGATTGGGTTGTGACGCTTGATGTTACCTTCGGTAACCATACAGCCCGCGATTGCACCGAATTTCGGTGATTTGAACACGTCACGTACTTCAGCCAGACCGATGATCTGCTGTTTCAGCTCAGGAGACAGCATGCCGCTCATCGCTGCTTTCACTTCGTCGATAAGGTTATAGATGACGGAGTAGTAACGCAGATCCAAGCTTTCGGCTTCAATCACTTTACGCGCAGACGCATCCGCACGAACGTTGAAACCAACCAGGATAGCGTTGGACGCAGCAGCCAGGGTCGCGTCGGTTTCGGTGATACCACCTACGCCAGAACCGATGATCTTCACTTTCACTTCGTCGGTAGACAGTTTCAGCAAGGAGTCGGAGATCGCTTCCACAGAACCCTGAACGTCGGCTTTCAGAACGATGTTCACTTCGTGAACTTCGCCATCGGTCATGTTGGCAAACATGTTCTCGAGTTTAGATTTCTGCTGACGAGCCAGTTTAACTTCACGGAATTTACCCTGACGATAAAGTGCCACTTCACGCGCTTTCTTCTCGTCACGCACCACGGTCACTTCGTCACCAGCAGCCGGAACACCGGACAGACCCAGGATTTCAACTGGAATGGACGGACCTGCTTCCAGCACTTCCTGACCCAGTTCGTTACGCATTGCACGAACGCGACCGTATTCGAAACCGCACAGAACGATATCGCCTTTATGCAGCGTACCTTCGCGAACCAGAACGGTAGCAACCGGGCCACGTCCTTTATCCAGGAAGGATTCGATAACCGCACCGCTCGCCATACCGTTACGGATGGCTTTCAGCTCTAGAACTTCGGCCTGCAGCAGGATCGCGTCCAGCAGTTCGTCGATACCGGTACCCGCTTTCGCAGACACGTGTACGAACTGGCTTTCGCCGCCCCACTCTTCCGGCAGAATACCGTACTGGGAAAGTTCGTTTTTAACACGATCGGGATCCGCTTCTGGCTTATCGATCTTGTTCACTGCAACCACAACCGGCACACCCGCTGCTTTCGCGTGCTGGATAGCTTCGATGGTCTGCGGCATGACGCCGTCGTCTGCAGCAACAACCAGAACAACGATATCCGTCGCCTGAGCACCACGAGCACGCATTGAGGTAAACGCGGCGTGACCCGGGGTATCCAGGAAGGTGATCATACCGTTGTCAGTTTCTACGTGGTATGCACCGATGTGCTGGGTAATACCACCCGCTTCGCCAGAGGCAACCTTGGTAGAGCGAATGTAGTCAAGCAGAGAGGTTTTACCGTGGTCAACGTGACCCATGATGGTCACTACCGGTGCGCGCGGTTCTGCCGCAGCACCTGTGTCACGGTCGCTCATTACCGCTTCTTCCAGCTCGTTTTCACGACGCAGGATAACTTTGTGACCCATTTCTTCCGCAACCAGCTGTGCAGTTTCCTGATCGATCACCTGGTTGATGGTTGCCATAGCGCCCAGCTTCATCATCGCTTTGATGACCTGAGAGCCTTTAACCGCCATCTTGTTCGCCAGTTCGCCAACGGTAATGGTTTCGCCGATCACAACGTCACGGTTAACGGCCTGAGCTGGCTTCTGGAAGCCCTGCTGCAGAGCGGAACCTTTACGCTTGCCGCCTTTACCACCGCGAACAGCCGCGCGTGCTTCTTCACGGTCAGCTTTAGATTCAGCGTGCTTGTTGCCTTTTTTCGCCGGACGCGCTGCTTTTGCATTACGACCACGGCCACGACCGCCTTCAACTTCACGATCGTTATCATCTTCAGCCTGACGCGCGTGCTGAGAAGTGGTCACGTGATAGTCGCTGGTGTCTTCAGACTGCTCAACGGTATCAACACCGTTCTTCTCATTTTCTTCAGCCATACGACGCGCTTCTTCGGCGACGCGGCGAGCTTCTTCTTCCAGCTTACGGCGGGCTTCTTCTTCCGCTTTACGCTTCAGCTCGGCAGCTTCATTTTCACGGCGGGCTTTTTCAGCCTGGGCGGTTTTGGTCATTTCGTCTGTCTGTTGATTGCTCACTTTGTCTTTTTCCGCAGCGTCACGCTTCACTTTATCACTTGCGTCGCGTTTCGCTTTTTCTGCGGCCTCACGTTCAGCTTTTAATTCTGCTTCACGTTTGGCGGCTGCTTCCGCCTCACGCTGAGCTTGTTCTTCCGCTTCACGCTGTGCCTGCTCTTCCGCGGCAAGGCGTTCTGCCTCTTGCGGATCACGTTTTACAAAGGTGCGCGTCTTGCGGACTTCAATTTGTACCGATTTGCTTTTACCACCGGTACCAGGGATGTTTAACGTGCTACGCGTTTTGCGCTGCAGCGTTAACTTGTCAGGCGTAGAACCGTGTTCACGGTTCAGGTGCGTTAACAAGGTTTGTTTTTCTTGCGCGGTCACCGAGTCATCAGCGGACTTCGGGATCCCTGCATCAGCAAATTGCTGTACCAGGCGGTCCACGGAGGTCTGAATCTCAGCAGCCAGCGATTTTACAGTTACATCAGTCATGCTGTTCCTTCCTGCTACAGTTTATTACGCTTCGTCGCCGAACCAGCAAATATTACGTGCGGCCATGATGAGCTCGCCGGCTTTCTCGTCGGTTAAACCTTCGATATCAGCCAGGTCATCAACGCCTTGCTCAGCGAGATCTTCCAGCGTACAAACACCACGGGCAGCCAGCTTGAACGCAATCGCACGATCAAGACCTTCCAGATTCAGCAGGTCATCAGCCGGCTTCTTATCGCCAAGGCTTTCTTCCTGAGCCAGTGCCAGGGTGGTCAGTGCGTTTTTAGCGCGTTCACGCAGGGCTTCAACGGTTGGTTCATCCAGACCGTCAATTTCCAGCAGCTCTTTCATTGGCACATAGGCCAGTTCTTCCAGCGTAGAGAAACCTTCTTCTACCAGAACAGTGGCGAAATCTTCGTCAATATCCAGGTATTTGGTGAAGGTATCGATCGCCGCATGGGCTTCAGCCTGATGCTTAGCCTGCAGGTCATCAACGGTCATGACGTTGAGTTCCCAGCCGCTCAGCTGTGACGCCAGGCGTACGTTCTGACCGTTACGGCCGATTGCCTGCGCCAGGTTGCCCGCTTCAACAGCGATATCCATGGTGTGTTTGTCTTCGTCAACAACGATAGACGCCACATCAGCTGGAGCCATTGCGTTGATCACGAACTGCGCCGGGTTGTCATCCCACAGAACGATATCAATTCGTTCACCGCCCAGCTCAGTAGAAACAGCCTGGACGCGCGCACCGCGCATACCGACGCAAGCACCGACCGGGTCGATACGCTTGTCGTTGGTTTTCACCGCAATTTTCGCACGGGAGCCCGGATCGCGAGCCGCCGCTTTAATCTCAATAACTTCTTCACCGATTTCCGGTACTTCAATACGGAACAGTTCTACCAGCATTTCTGGTTTAGAACGGGTCACGAAGAGCTGTGCACCACGCGCTTCAGGGCGAACGGCGTACAGAACACCGCGAATACGGTCGCCTGGACGGAAGTTTTCACGCGGCAGCATATCTTCACGCAGGATCACGGCTTCAGCGTTACCCGGCAACCCTTCGGATTTGATCTCCAGGGAGATGTTGTCGCGGTTCACTTTCTTCACCACACCGGTGATGATCTCGCCTTCCTGATCGCGGAACTGATCGACAACCAGCGCGCGCTCGGCTTCGCGCACTTTCTGCACGATAACCTGTTTAGCGGTCTGGGTGGTGATACGGTCGAAGGTCACAGATTCAATCTGATCTTCAACGTAGTCACCCACGTTCAGACTTTCGTCTTCGAAACGGGCGGCTTCCAGCGTGATCTCTTTGGTCGGCTGGGTCACTTCTTCAACGATTACCCAACGACGGAATGTATCGAAGTCACCGCTTTTACGATCGATTTCTACGCGAACATCGATCTCTTGTTCGTATTTTTTCTTGGTTGCTGTAGCCAGTGCACTTTCCAGCGCTTCGAAAATCTTCTCACGCGGCAGTGATTTCTCATTGGAGACGGCTTCAACAACAGCCAAAATTTCTTTGTTCATCGCGGGCTTTTCACCTCAATCCAGACTGTTAAAAGTGGGGAACCAGGTTCGCCTTCTGGATATTACTCAGCGCGAACACTTCATCTTTGCCTTCGACTGTTACCGTGATCATTTCACCATCAACGGCTTTGATAATTCCCTGCCATTTACGGCGGTTCTGTACGGCCATACGCAGAACGAGAGCCACTTCTTCACCGGTAAAGCGCACATAGTGCTCGGCCGTGAACATCGGGCGATCGAGGCCAGGTGAGGAAACTTCCAGGTTGTACGCAACGGTAATTGGGTCTTCAACATCAAGAACCGCACTCACCTGGTGGCTGACATCAGCACAATCATCAACATTGATGCCATCTTCACTATCAATATAGATGCGCAGCGTCGATGTACGGCCGCGAACGAATTCGATGCCGACCAGTTCGTAGCCCAGTGCTTCGACCGGTGCAGTAATCATCTCTGTTAATTTTTGCTCTAATGTGGACAAGCCCACCCCCAAGACATAAAAAAAGGGCGTAAAGCCCAGTTATTCTGTAGTCAGATAACAAAAAACCCCGATAAATCGGGGCTTTAGATAACTGAACCCTATAGCCACAACTGTGGCCTGGAGCACTTTCCTAAAGAATTTTTTCAAATCCAGCTACGAAGGCTCTAAGTCTTCACAGTATATTTGAAAAAGAACTTTATGGGAAAGTGGTTGCGGGGGCCGGATTTGAACCGACGACCTTCGGGTTATGAGCCCGACGAGCTACCAGGCTGCTCCACCCCGCGCCTGAAACGTGGCAAATTCTACGCGTTTTGGACAGAATTTGCAAATAATGCTGGGATTTGGTACCGAAGACGGGACGTAAAATCGGCGTTTAGTATATTGATAGTTTACCCCACCTGTCAAGGCGACTTCCGCCAGCTCGATCGGACCAAAATTTTTACAAAAAACGCACGAGTCTCTTCCGGTCTTCGCCAAAAGATGATTAAATGAATACTCACTTATTTTGCATAAAAATGCACAAGAGAGCGAAAGCGGTCTCTAATCAGTCAATCAAGCAGGGTTTTATTCTATGACGACGATTCTCAAGCATCTTCCGGTAGGACAACGTATTGGCATCGCTTTCTCAGGCGGCCTGGATACCAGCGCTGCACTGCTGTGGATGCGCCAGAAGGGAGCGGTTCCGTATGCTTATACTGCGAACCTGGGTCAGCCGGATGAGGACGACTACGATGCAATTCCTCGTCGCGCTAAAGAGTATGGTGCAGAGAACGCGCGCCTGATTGACTGCCGTAAGCAACTGGTCGCGGAAGGTATCGCGGCTATTCAGTGCGGTGCGTTCCATAACACCACCGGCGGTCTGACCTATTTCAACACTACCCCGCTGGGCCGTGCGGTTACCGGCACCATGCTGGTTGCGGCGATGAAAGAAGACGGCGTCAACATCTGGGGTGACGGCAGCACCTATAAAGGAAACGATATCGAACGTTTCTATCGTTATGGCCTGCTGGCCAACGCCGAACTGCAGATCTACAAACCGTGGCTGGATACCGACTTCATCGACGAGCTGGGTGGTCGTCATGAGATGTCCGAGTTTATGATTGCCTGCGGCTTTGACTATAAGATGTCAGTCGAGAAAGCCTACTCCACCGACTCCAACATGCTGGGTGCGACGCACGAAGCGAAAGACCTGGAATTCCTGAACTCCAGCGTGAAGATCGTTAACCCGATCATGGGCGTGAAGTTCTGGGACGAGAACGTCAAAATCCAGGCTGAAGAAGTTATCGTACGTTTCGAACGCGGCCATCCGGTAGCGCTGAACGGTAAAACCTTCTCAGACGATGTTGAGCTGATGCTGGAAGCTAACCGGATTGGCGGTCGTCACGGCCTGGGCATGAGCGATCAGATTGAAAACCGTATCATCGAAGCGAAAAGCCGTGGCATCTATGAAGCCCCGGGTATGGCACTGCTGCACATCGCTTACGAGCGCCTGCTGACCGGTATTCACAACGAAGATACCATTGAGCAGTATCACTCTCATGGCCGTCAGCTGGGTAAACTGCTGTATCAGGGCCGCTGGTTCGATCCTCAGGCACTGATGCTGCGTGATGCCCTGCAGCGTTGGGTGGCAAGCGCGATCACCGGTGAGGTGACCCTGGAACTGCGTCGCGGTAACGACTACTCCATTCTGAATACGGTGTCTGAAAACCTGACCTATAAAGCAGAGCGTCTGACCATGGAGAAAGGTGAATCCGTGTTCTCACCGGACGATCGTATTGGTCAGCTGACCATGCGTAATTTGGACATTACCGATACCCGCGAGAAGCTGTTCAACTATGTTGAGAATGGCCTGCTCTCCGCGAATTCCGGTAACGGCCTGCCTCAGGTTGAAAACCTGGAGCATAGCGATAAGAAGTAATCGCTGATGTAGCATGCAAAAGGCGTCCTGGGGACGCCTTTTTTATTTGGACTTTCTTAGGGCGGGTAAGCGCAGCGCCACCCGCCATTTTGCCCGGTGGCGCTGCGCTTACCGGGCCTACAAAACCACACCTCAGAATATGCAGACGAAAAAAAAGACGTCTTTCGACGTCTTTTTTCTGGAATATTGGTACCGAGGATGGGACTCGAACCCACAAGCCCGTTAGGGCACTACCACCTCAAGGTAGCGTGTCTACCAATTCCACCACCTCGGTACAGAATACTTAGTGCGGGATATCGCTGGTTGGCTTAGCCGGTGCAGCTGGCTGAGTCTGCTCAGTTTTCGCTGGCGCGCTCAGATTTTCCCACTCGCTTCCTTTGCTGGTCTTGTTGCTGTTGATATTGCCAAGCACCAGGCTGATGATGAAGAACAGCGTAGCCAGAATCGCCGTAGTGCGGGTCATGAAGTTCGCAGAACCACTTGAACCGAACAGCGTACCGGAAGCGCCTGCTCCGAAGGAGGCTCCCATATCAGCGCCTTTACCTTGCTGCAGCATAATCAGCGCTACGAGAGCGATGGCTACAATAAGGAAAACAACTAAAAGAGCTTCGTACATAATCAACCTGTTCCTTGCGGATTTGCCGCATACCAATGCTTCGACCAATTAGCAGGATTTCTGTTTCCCACTGAAGCGGGTGTGAATACTAACCAAAGCGAATCACCTTCGCAAGGGCATTTTCGACGCATTGTATCAACTGCGGAAAAAAACAGCAAAAAGCCATTAATTGCTTAAAACAAAGGCGGCAAACGCCGCCTTTTTAAACATTTAGCGTGCAAGATTATGCAGCTTTTACAGCATCCGCAATACGGTGCGCGAATTCGGTTACCTGCGCTTCGTCTTCACCTTCCACCATCACGCGGATCAGCGGTTCAGTGCCGGATTTACGCAGCAGCACGCGTCCACGATTGCCGAGGGCCGCTTCAACGTCAGCCATCACCGCTTTGACGTTCTCATTTTCCAGCGGATCGCCTTTACCGGCAGTAAAGCGTACGTTTACCAGGATCTGTGGGAACATTTTCATGCCGCTGCACAGGTCGTGCAGGCTCATATGGTTGCGCGCCATAGCGGCAACCACCTGCAGCGCGGCCACAATACCGTCACCGGTGGTAGTTTTGTCGAGCAGGATCACGTGACCCGAGTTTTCTGCACCGATACGCCAGCCCTTCTCCTGCAGTTTTTCCAGCACATAGCGGTCACCCACCTTCGCGCGGACAAAAGGAATACCGAGCTGTTTCAGGGCCAGTTCCAGGCCCATGTTACTCATCAGCGTACCTACCGCACCGCCGCGCAGCTGGCCCTGACGCAGGCCCTCACGGGCAATAATGTAGAGGATCTGATCGCCGTCGACCTTGTTACCTTCGTGGTCGACCATGATCACGCGGTCACCGTCGCCGTCAAGCGCAATACCCAGATCGGCTTTTTCTGCCAGAACACGCGCCTGCAGGGCACGAACGTCAGTTGCCCCCACCTGCTCATTAATGTTCAGACCATTCGGCTCGCAGCCAATGGTGATTACTTTCGCACCCAGTTCGCGGAAGACATTCGGGGCGATGTGATAGGTCGCGCCATTTGCACAGTCCACCACAATTTTCAGATGAGCCAGGCTCAGCTCATTCGGGAAGGTACCTTTACAGAATTCGATATAGCGACCCGCCGCATCGACGATACGGTTCGCTTTACCCAGCTCTGCGGAATCAACACAGGTAATCTCTTTTTCCATCTCAGCTTCAATAGCTTCTTCCACGTCATCCGGCAGCTTGGTGCCATCAATGGAGAAGAATTTAATGCCGTTGTCGTAGAACGGGTTGTGAGAAGCTGAAATGACAATCCCCGCTTCCGCACGGAAGGTGCGCGTCAGATACGCGACTGCAGGCGTTGGCATTGGGCCCGTAAAGGAGGCGGACAGTCCCGCAGCCGCCAGACCCGCTTCCAGGGCGGACTCCAGCATATAGCCCGAAATACGGGTGTCTTTACCGATGATTATTTTACGTGAGCCATGACGCGCAAGCACTTTACCAGCAGCCCAGCCGAGCTTCAGGACAAAATCAGGGGTGATGGGAGCATCGCCTACGCGCCCACGGATACCGTCGGTACCAAAATATTTACGATTACTCATAGCGTTTGTTTTCCTTCGCTGCCAGTGTGGCTTCCACCACACGCATGGCTTCTACTGTTTCTTTGACGTCATGGACACGAATAATGTGCGCACCCTGCATCGCCGCAATCACCGCGCAGGCCAGGCTGCCGCTCAGGCGTTCGCTCGGCCCCACGTTCAGCAACTGCCCAATCATCGACTTTCTCGACATTCCCACCAGTAACGGCAGGCCAAAATGATGGAATTCCGATAAGCGCGCAAGCAACGCATAATTGTGGGAGAGATTTTTACCGAAACCGAACCCTGGGTCGAGCAGCAATTTCTCTTTTGGGATACCTGCACGTTCACAGCGTTCGATATGCTCAATAAAGAAGCGATTTACGTCGGCAAAGACATCGTCATACTTCGGCGCGTCCTGCATAGTTTTTGGTTGGCCCTGCATATGCATCAGGCAAACCGGCAGCCCCGTTTCCGCAGCCGCCTCAATCGCCCCCGGTTCGGTAAGTGAACGGATATCATTGATAATGTGAGCGCCTACTCTCGCCACTTCACGGATCACCTCTGGTTTGGAGGTGTCAACGGAGATCCACACTTCAAACCGCTGTGCGATTGCTTCAACGACCGGCACCACGCGCGCCAGCTCTTCTTCCACAGACACGTCCGCCGCGCCTGGACGCGTCGATTCGCCGCCAACGTCAATGATGGTGGCACCCGCATTAATCATTAAATTCGCGTGCTTAACCGCCTCGATAAGCGTGTTATGCGCACCGCCGTCAGAGAAGGAGTCAGGGGTAACATTCAGGATCCCCATCACGTGGGGATGTGAAAGATCGAGATGCGAGTCCTGAGCGAATAATTTCATGGCGAAATCCCTGGTATCTATATCGTTAAACAGAAATGAAAAACCCCGGAGCAAGCTCCAGGGTTTGAGGTACAGACAAACGCTTCAACAGCAGTGGCTTACTTATCGCCCAACTGTTCTGACATGGTGTTGCCCGGATTTGGCGTACGCGGTTCATCAACCGGACGCGGCGCACGCGGGGTGCCATTGTTGTCAGAATTATTGGAAGCGCCTGGGTCTTCCCAGCCTGCTGGCGGACGTACTTCGCGGCGCGCCATCAGGTCGTCAATCTGCGGTGCATCGATGGTCTCATATTTCATGAGCGCATCTTTCATCGAATGCAGGATGTCCATATTGTCGTTCAGGATCTGGCGCGCACGCGCATAGTTACGTTCTACCAGAGATTTAACTTCCTGGTCGATGATACGTGCCGTCTCATCGGACATATGTTTCGCTTTAGCCACAGAACGGCCCAGGAATACTTCACCCTCTTCCTCTGCGTACAGCAGCGGACCGAGTTTGTCGGAGAAGCCCCACTGAGTCACCATGTTACGCGCCAGGTTTGTCGCCACTTTAATGTCGTTGGACGCACCGGTAGAAACATGTTCCACACCGTAGATAATCTCTTCTGCCAGACGACCACCGTAGAGGGTAGAAATCTGGCTTTCCAGTTTCTGACGGCTGGCGCTGATCGCGTCGCCTTCAGGCAGGAAGAAGGTCACACCCAGCGCACGACCGCGCGGAATAATCGTCACTTTATGCACCGGATCGTGTTCCGGCACGAGGCGACCGATAATCGCGTGACCCGCTTCGTGGTATGCCGTGGACTCTTTCTGCGCTTCCGTCATCACCATGGAGCGACGTTCCGCACCCATCATGATTTTGTCTTTCGCTTTCTCAAATTCCACCATCGATACGACGCGCTTGTTACCGCGAGCGGCAAACAGAGCAGCTTCGTTGACCAGGTTAGCCAGGTCCGCACCGGAGAAGCCTGGAGTACCGCGCGCAATGATTGCCGCATCGATATCTGGCGCCAGCGGCACGCGACGCATGTGAACTTTCAGAATCTGTTCACGACCGCGAACGTCCGGCAGACCCACAACAACCTGACGGTCGAAACGGCCTGGACGCAGCAGCGCAGGGTCAAGTACGTCCGGACGGTTAGTCGCCGCGATAACGATGATACCTTCGTTACCTTCGAAGCCGTCCATCTCAACCAGCATCTGGTTCAGCGTCTGTTCACGTTCATCGTGACCACCGCCCAGACCTGCGCCACGCTGGCGGCCTACGGCGTCGATTTCATCGATGAAGATAATGCACGGTGCTGCCTTCTTGGCCTGCTCGAACATGTCACGCACACGAGATGCACCAACACCCACGAACATTTCGACGAAGTCAGAACCTGAAATAGTAAAGAACGGCACCTTCGCTTCGCCCGCGATGGCTTTCGCCAGCAGGGTTTTACCGGTACCCGGAGGGCCAACCATCAGCACCCCTTTCGGGATCTTACCGCCCAGCTTCTGGAAACGGCTCGGTTCACGCAGGTATTCAACCAGTTCACCGACCTCTTCTTTCGCTTCGTCACAACCGGCGACGTCAGCGAACGTGGTCTTGATCTGGTCTTCCGTTAGCATACGCGCCTTGCTCTTACCGAACGACATGGCACCTTTGCCACCGCCGCCCTGCATCTGGCGCATAAAGAAGATCCAGACGCCGATAAGAAGCAGCATCGGGAACCAGGAAATGAAGATAGAAGCCAGCAGGCTTGGTTCTTCTGGCGGCTCACCTACCACCTTGACGTTTTTGGTCAGAAGGTTATCAAGCAGCTTAGGATCGTTCACCGGGATGTAAGTCGTGTAACGGTTACTATCTTTCTTGGTAACGTTGATCTCACGTCCGTTGATACGCGCTTCGCGAACCTGGTCCTGATTGACCTCCTGCAGGAAGGTAGAATAATCCACCTTGCGGCCATTCGACTCGCTGGGCCCAAAGCTCTGGAATACTGACATCAGCACAACGGCAATGACCAGCCAGAGTATTAGGTTTTTCGCCATGTCACTCAAGGGATTAACCTCATATTACAACTGTGTTAAAAACAGCGTCAGGATACTCTATATCCAGTTTCATTCAAACTTTCGCCTGAAATCTACCGGTTATCATTTTCGCCCGGTCGCTACAATATACACTTCTCGGGAACGGGCCCGGGAAGAGTCCGGCTTACGAACTTTAACCTTCGCAAACAGGGAGCGAATTTCCTTAAGATACTCCTCGAAACCTTCGCCCTGAAACACCTTCACAACAAAACTACCACCAGGCGCTAGTACATCACGACACATTTCTAACGCTAGCTCCACCAGATACATGGCGCGGGGGATATCCACCGCCGGTGTTCCGCACATATTTGGTGCCATATCTGACATGACAACCTGGACCTTACTGTCACCTACACGATCAAGTAACGCTTTCAGCACTAATTCATCACGAAAGTCGCCCTGAAGGAAGTCGACACCGACGATGGGATCCATTGGTAAAAGATCGCACGCGATGATTCGGCCCGTTCCGCCGATCTGCGTTACCGCATACTGGGACCATCCGCCAGGTGCCGCACCGAGGTCTACAACCGTCATCCCCGGCTTAAAAAGTTTGTCACTTTGCTGTATTTCATCAAGTTTAAACCAGGCACGGGAACGCAACCCCTTTTTCTGTGCCTGTTGAACATATTTATCGCTAAAGTGTTCCTGAAGCCAGCGGCTGGAGCTGGCAGAACGCTTTTTACCTGTCATTTAACATTTCCGTCCTGGTTCATCGTTACCTGCCTGTGACGTAAATTTCTACGCAGCTATTTGGCGATATAAGGGAGATGGCGGTAGAATGAACCGTTTTCAATCCCAACGTAAGCAAAAATATACGATGAATCTTAGTACTAAACAAAAACAGCACCTTAAAGGTCTGGCACATCCGCTCAAGCCTGTAGTGATGCTTGGCAACAATGGTTTGACCGAAGGGGTGCTTGCCGAGATTGAACAAGCGCTGGAACACCACGAGCTGATCAAGGTGAAAATCGCCTCTGAAGACAGAGACACTAAAAACCTGATCGTGGAAGCCATCGTGCGCGAAACCGGCGCCTGTAATGTACAGGTCATCGGTAAAACGCTGGTGCTCTACCGCCCATCTAAAGAGCGTAAAATCTCGCTGCCACGCTAAGGATATCCTGAATTAAACACATTTTCTGTGTGAAACGAGGGATTTCTGTCAGCAGGCGAGCAAAATGCCATGCTCCTTGAGTTGATAAAAGGCCGCTATGCGGCCTTTTTCTTTTCTTTACAATGTATCAACATCTTACTAGAGAAGCGAATTACAGGTATTCAACCTTAATAATTTCGTATTCCACTTCACCGCCAGGGGTGCGGATGGTGACAACATCGTCCTGCTCTTTGCCAATCAGGCCGCGAGCAATCGGAGAGTTTACTGAAATCAGGTTCTGTTTGAAGTCTGCTTCATCATCACCGACGATGCGATAGGTCTGCTCTTCGTCGTTGTCCAGGTTCAGCACGGTCACGGTAGAACCAAAGATCACACGCCCATTGTTAGGCATTTTGGTGATATCGATAACCTGTGCATTGGACAGTTTTGCCTCGATATCTTTAATACGCCCTTCACAGAAACCCTGCTGCTCACGAGCGGCGTGGTATTCAGCGTTCTCTTTCAGGTCGCCATGCTCGCGCGCATCCGCGATAGCGGCGATGATTTCAGGACGACGCACGGATTTCAGGAAATCCAGCTCTTCGCGCAGTTTTTCGGCACCACGTAAGGTCATCGGAATAGCTTGCATTTGTTATACCTCTTAAACATTCCTGTTGGGAGCAGTGTTCCCTGCTCCTGCCCACCTAAGCGGGCAAGAAGCAAAAAGAAAACCGACCCGGGAGCAATGCCCCAGGTCAGCAGCAATTTTTCAATTTGATATGCATTTTACCGCGAAGTTCACTATGGGTCATCGTTTACTTTGCAGTGCTATGCACCGTAGTATGACGGTTTGTTTTCGGGTTGTTAGCGCGAGATTATGCGATTTTCCAGATTTATCATCGGATTGACTACCAGTTTAACGTTCACTGCCCAGGCCGCGAATGTTGATGAGTACATTAATCAGCTCCCCGCAGGCGCGAACCTTGCCCTGATGGTGCAGAAGGTTGGCGCACAGGCTCCCGAGATTGACTATCACAGTCAACAGATGGCGCTGCCTGCCAGTACCCAAAAGGTGATCACTGCCCTCGCCGCCTTGCTCCAGCTCGGTCCTGACTTCCGTTTTACGACCACACTCGAGACCAAAGGTAACGTCGAGGGTGGCGAACTGAAAGGCGATCTTATCGCCCGTTTTGGCGGCGATCCGACCTTTAAACGCCAGGATATCCGCAATATGGTTGCGGTACTGAAAAAATCTGGCGTGCAGAAAATTGATGGCAATGTGCTGATTGACACGTCCATCTTTGCCAGCCACGATAAAGCTCCTGGCTGGCCGTGGAACGACATGACCCAGTGCTTTAGCGCCCCACCCGCCGCCGCGATTGTTGACCGTAACTGCTTCTCGGTTTCACTTTACAGCGCGCCAAAGCCAGATGATTTAGCATTTATCCGCATAGCATCCTACTACCCGGTCACCATGTTTAGCCAGGTTCGCACGCTGGCGAAAGGTTCCCCGGATGCGCAATATTGTGAGCTGGACGTCGTGCCTGGCGATCTTAACCGCTTCACCCTTACCGGCTGCCTGACGCAGCGCGCCGATCCACTGCCCCTGGCCTTTGCGATACAGGATGGGGCAAGCTATGCGGGTGCAATTCTGAAAGATGAACTGAAGCAAGCGGGCATAACTTATACCGGCACGCTGCTTCGTCAGACGCAGGTCAACCAGCCCGGCACGGTCATCGCCAGCAAACAGTCTCCTCCGCTGCATGATTTACTGCGGATCATGCTGAAAAAATCGGACAACATGATTGCCGATACGGTGTTTCGCATGATTGGTCACGCGCGTTTCGGCGTGCCGGGAACCTGGCGCGCGGGTTCAGACGCGGTTCGGCAGATCCTGCGCCAGCAGGCCGGAATCGATCTGGGTAATACCATCGCCGTCGATGGCTCCGGACTATCGCGTCATAATTTGATCTCTCCGGCCACGATGATGCAGGTGCTTCAGTACATTGCACAGCACGACACTGAGCTAAACTTTATTTCAATGCTGCCGCTGGCCGGGCATGACGGTTCTCTGCAGTACCGTGCCGGGCTTCACGCTGCCGGTGTGGATGGTAAAGTCTCCGCGAAAACAGGCTCACTGCAGGGGGTTTACAACCTTGCAGGCTTCATCACTACCGCCAGCGGACAACGCATGGCATTCGTGCAGTATCTTTCCGGCTATGCCGTCGAACCGACCGACCAGCGCAATCGTCGTATTCCGCTTGTTCGCTTCGAAAGCAGGCTTTATAAGGACATCTATCAGAATAACTAGCGATGAAACTACTCATAGTTGAAGACGATCTGTTATTGCAGGAGGGGCTGGCGCTAGGTCTGGCCAATGAAGGGTACGCCCTCGACTGTGCTGGCACCGCAGCGGAGGCGGACTCTCTGATTCAGAGCGGCGAATACAGTCTGGTGATCCTCGATTTGGGCTTGCCTGATAAAGACGGCGCCACGCTGCTCGGCCAGTGGCGACGTCGCGGCATCGCCAACCCGGTATTGATCCTGACGGCACGAGATGCCCTTGAAGACCGTATCGCTGGCCTCGATGCAGGCGCTGATGATTACCTGGTGAAGCCTTTTGCGCTCGCGGAGCTGCAGGCTCGGGTGCGAGCGTTGATTCGCCGCTATCAGGGCCATAGTGATAACTTACTGACCGACGGCGATATTACGCTGAATTTGCAAACCCAGCAGGTGCTGCGCCAGGATCAGGCCGTAGAGGTGACGCCAAAAGAGTTCGCCTTGCTTACGCGTCTGATCATGCGGAGCGGGCAAACGGTACACAGAGAAACGCTCCAGCAGGATATTTACTCCTGGCAGGACGATCCCGGCTCAAATACCCTTGAGGTCCACATCCATAACCTGCGGCGTAAACTCGGCAAAGACAGGATCAAAACCGTTCGCGGCGTCGGCTATCGTCTGGAGAGCCAGAAATGAACAGCATGCGTCGGCGTTTGATGGTGCTGCTGGCGGTGATTCTCCTGTTTTTCCAGCTGATAAGCGTTATCTGGCTATGGCATGAAAGCCGTGAACAGATTGGTTTTCTGGTCAACGAAACGCTGTCAGCAAAAGCGCGCAATAATCACGTCGAGAAAGAGATCCGTGAAGCGATTGCCTCGCTGCTGGTTCCTTCCCTGGTGATGGTCGGCTTTACCCTGCTCTTCTCCTTCTGGGCGGTAACCTGGATAACCCGACCGCTGAATAAACTCCGCGACAGTCTCGCTAACCGTTCGGCCGATAACTTAACCCCGCTTCCTATGTATTCCGACATGGAAGAAATTGGCGCGGTGACGACCTCCCTGAACCAGCTATTGGCACGACTGGATAACACCATTCAGCAGGAGCGTCTCTTCACCGCAGACGCCGCACACGAGCTGAGAACGCCTCTGGCCGGCATCCGGCTTCATCTTGAGCTCATGGCGCAGTCAGGCGCGCCTCAGGCCGCGACGTTAATTAGCCGTATCGATCAGCTCATGCATACCGTCGAACAGCTACTAATGCTGGCCCGTGCCGGACAGGCAATGGCGAGCGGGCACTACGAAACCGTGAACTGGACGGAAAATATCATTGAACCTCTCGGCCTGGGCCATGAAGCCAAAGAGCATACGGTGATTTGGCCCGCTAAAAGCGCGCTCACGGTTCAGGGAGACGCTGTACTCCTGCGCCTGATGCTGCGCAACCTGCTGGAGAATGCAGGGCGCTACAGCCCGCCAGGGACAACGATTACAGTGACATTAACCGAGGTCGACGGGGGGACGCAGATCAGCGTTATCGATCAGGGTCCAGGGATTGATGAAGCGCACCGAGTGTCAATCACCGAGCCATTCCGCCGCCTTGACCAGCGCTACGGAGGGAGCGGTCTGGGCCTGAGTATCGTGCAGCGCATCGTCCAGCTACACCACGGCAGGCTGACCCTTGAAAATGGCGCTGAAGGCGGTTTAATCGCCAGCTGCTGGCTGCCCACAACGCTTCAATAAAAAAGCCCCCATAATGGGGGCTTTGAACAGATATTAGTGCTTGTAGATGAACTCGACGCCTTCTTCGTCGTCTTCATCCCAGTCATCGTCCCAGTCTTCATCGTCTTCTTCCGCTTCCAGCTCTTCGAGCTGCTGACGGTGGTAGTCATCCCACATGAATTCGACTTTTTCAGGCTGTTTGACTTCTTCCGCCTGAACAATTGGGTTCTCAATGATGAATGTCATCACATCCCAGCACAGATCCTTCACGCCAACCTGGCTTGCCGCAGAGATCAGGTAGTACTTATCTTCCCAACCCATCGCTTCAGCAATGGCTTTCGCTTTTGCTTCCGCTTCGGTTTTGTCCATCAGGTCGATCTTGTTGAAGACCAGCCAGCGTGGTTTATTCGCCAGTTTTTCGCTGTATTTTTCCAGCTCGCCCACGATGATACGGGCGTTTTCAACCGGATCGGAACCGTCGATAGGATCGATATCGATAAGGTGCAGCAGTACGCGGCAGCGCTCAAGGTGCTTCAGGAAGCGAATCCCCAGACCGGCCCCTTCCGCGGCGCCTTCAATCAGACCCGGGATATCGGCAACCACGAAGCTCTTCTCGTTATCCATACGGACAACACCCAGGCTTGGTACCAGCGTGGTAAACGGATAGTCTGCTACTTTTGGCTTGGCCGCAGAGACGGCGCGAATGAACGTCGATTTACCGGCGTTTGGCATACCCAGCATGCCCACGTCTGCCAGAAGCATCAGCTCCAGCTGCAGGTCGCGCTTATCGCCCGGCGTACCCATCGTTTTCTGACGCGGCGTACGGTTAACGGAAGATTTGAAACGGCTGTTACCCAGACCGTGCCAGCCGCCTTTCGCCACCATCAGGCGCTGACCGTGTTTGGTCATGTCACCCATGGTTTCACCGGTCCCCTGGTCAATCACGCGCGTACCGACCGGAACTTTAATGGTGACGTCTTTACCGCGTTTCCCGGTACAGTCACGGCTTTGGCCGTTTTGGCCACGTTCAGCGCGGAAGGATTTTTCGAAACGGTAGTCGATCAGCGTGTTGAGGTTCTCATCCGCCTCCAGCCACACGTCACCACCATCCCCGCCGTCGCCGCCATCAGGACCGCCACGTGGGATATACTTTTCACGGCGGAAGCTCACGCAACCGTTGCCGCCATCACCAGCCACGACCAGGATCGTCGCTTCATCAACAAACTTCATTTTACTCTCCGTAACTCATTCGCCTGAGCGGGGGACTACTACAACCGCTTCATTTTTGCGCCAACGTCCCCAAAGACGATGACCAATGGCGGAATACATCGCGCCCGCAACCACGACAAACGCACCGAGATAACCCAACAGGTTGAGCATCGGTCTGACGAAGACATCGGGCCAGGCCATTGATAACAAATCTGAAAATAACAGCGTAAACAGCGGAGTAAGCGTAATTAACGCGCTCACCTGTGCTGCCTGCCAGCGCGCCATCGCTTCGGCCAGCGCGCCATAGCCGACCAGCGTGTTCAGCCCACAAAAAATGAGGCACGCCAGTTGCCAGTCGCTAAGCTGAGAAATCACTCCCGGCTTTGCTAATGGCAGCAATGCTATTGTACACAAAGTGTACAGCAAAAAGAGGATCTGCTGTGAGGCAAGACGACGCAATAACACCTTTTGTGCGACGCCATAGCTCACCCAGACCGTTGCTGCCCCCACACCGAAAATTACACCCCATGTGTAATCCGTCAGGCGAGTGAAAATCTCAATCAGACTGGTGTTGAAGAACATCACCAGACCGCATAGCAGCATGCTCGCCCCGATAATCTGCGTACCACGCATCTTTTCCTTGAGGATAAAGACGCTGGCGATCATCATGCCAACCGGTGAAAGCTGACCTATCACCTGCGACGCCGTGGGGCTGAGATATTGCAGGGAAGAGCTGAACAGGATGAAGTTACCGAACAGACCGCCCGTCGCGATAGCCAGCAATACCAGCCAGCGCGGTTTACGAAAGAGCCGCAAGGGTGGAAGCTTACCTTTGATTGCCAGAATGGCCCCGAGGCCGATGCTTGCCATCAGAAAGCGATAAAAAACCACCGTAGGCGGCTCCATCACTTCCAGTACCTGCTTCATTGCAATTGGCAGCGCACCCCAGCACATTGCGGTAGTGAGCGCCAAAAGAATACCAATGCCGGCCTGCTGCTTCATGCCCGTTTTCCCTACAGAAAAAATTACCGGGTTTCCAATGTAAAAAGCCCCGCAACAGGTTGCGGGGCTTTAATCCGTTACCGGACCGAGAAAACCTTACTCAGCAACGATGCTGATGTATTTACGGTTGTTCGGGCCTTTAACTTCAAATTTCACTTTACCGTCTGCTTTAGCAAACAGAGTGTGGTCACGACCGCAACCTACGTTGTTGCCAGCGTGGAATTTGGTACCACGTTGACGAACGATGATGCTACCCGCCAGAACGGATTCGCCACCGAAACGCTTAACGCCCAGGCGTTTAGCTTCTGAATCGCGACCGTTACGTGTGGAGCCGCCAGCCTTTTTATGTGCCATTTAAATCTCTCCTCAGGTCTTAGGCGCTGATGCCAGTAATTTTCACATCAGTGAACCACTGACGGTGGCCCTGCTGCTTACGGTAGTGCTTACGACGACGAAACTTAACGATTTTAACTTTCTCGCCACGACCGTGTGCAACAACTTCAGCTTTGATAACGCCGCCATCAACGAAAGGAACGCCGATTTTGACTTCTTCACCGTTTGCGATCATCAGAACTTCAGCGAACTCAACAGATTCGCCAGTTGCGATGTCCAGCTTTTCCAGGCGAACGGTCTGACCTTCGCTTACTCGGTGTTGTTTACCACCACTTTGGAAAACCGCGTACATATAAACTCCGCTTCCGCGCACGTCCTCGTATGAATCAGAGTGCGCTATAAATATTCACAATAGGGCGCGAATATTACGCAAAACGCGAGCCTTTGACAAGTGCTACCGTCAATACATGAAGAAAAAAAACACAACACGTACGGTAACGTTTATCTGAGCCGTTTTTTCAGTACAATCAGCACTACTATTGATAAACCGAAACCCTTCGTTACCCCATTGAAGATGGGATCAACAGGATAAAAAGCCCGGCTTTTGCGATGAATTTAGAAAAAATCAACGAGTTAACCGCGCAAGATATGGCGGGTGTGAATGCAGCAATCCTGGAGCAACTCAACTCTGACGTTCAACTGATCAATCAGTTGGGTTATTACATCGTCAGCGGCGGCGGTAAACGCATTCGTCCGATGATTGCCATTCTGGCTGCCAGAGCCGTTGGCTATCAGGGAAATGCCCACATCACTATCGCAGCGCTCATCGAATTTATCCACACTGCGACGCTTCTGCATGACGATGTGGTGGATGAATCGGATATGCGTCGTGGCAAAGCCACGGCAAACGCCGCTTTCGGGAACGCAGCCAGCGTCCTGGTGGGAGATTTTATTTATACCCGCGCCTTCCAGATGATGACCAGTCTGGGCTCCCTTAAAGTGCTGGAAGTAATGTCCGAAGCCGTAAACGTCATTGCTGAAGGCGAAGTGCTGCAGCTGATGAACGTGAACGATCCTGACATCACCGAAGAAAACTACATGCGCGTGATCTACAGCAAAACCGCGCGCCTGTTTGAAGCGGCGGCCCAGTGTTCCGGCATTCTGGCTGACTGTACCGAAGCACAGGAAAAGGGCCTGCAGGACTATGGCCGCTATCTGGGTACGGCATTCCAGCTGATCGATGATTTACTGGACTACAGTGCGGACGGCGAGACGCTCGGCAAAAACGTGGGCGATGACCTGAACGAAGGCAAACCGACCCTGCCGCTGCTGCATGCTATGCGGAACGGAACAGCCGACCAGTCGAAAATGATCCGCGAAGCGATTGAGCAGGGAAATGGTCGCCATCTTCTGGAACCTGTACTGGAAACCATGGCTATCTGCGGATCGCTGGAATGGACCCGTCAGCGTGCGGAAGAAGAAGCCGACAAAGCCATCGAAGCGCTTCAGGTTATTCCAGACAGTCCGTGGCGCGAGGCACTGATTGGTCTTGCCCACATCGCCGTCCAGCGCGACCGTTAATCCCCTTGTATCTCCCCGCAGCGATAGCGGGGAGTTCCTGTACACGCCTGTAAATTCCGTGTTCATGTAAATTCATCGGTTTAGAGACCGCATGAATAAAGCCATGTCTTATTCTGAATATCCCATCAAGTAACGCGAACTTTTTAGAACAAGAAGTTGAAATGGGTATAGTAAACCCCGTCGTTTCAGAAGAAACGGCGTAGGTGAATCCGAACTTAAGGACGGCGTTATGGATACGAAATTTATCGACTGGCACACGGCTGATATTATTGCCGCACTGCGCAAAAAAGGCACTTCACTGGCAGCAGAGTCCCGCCGCCATGGACTGAGTTCTTCAACTCTGGCAAACGCCCTCACCCGCCCCTGGCCCAAAGGAGAATTAATTATCGCAACGGCACTGGATACGCATCCGTGGGTGATTTGGCCTTCACGCTACCACGATCCCATTACCCATGAATTTATCGACAGATCGCGCATGATTCGCCAGAGAAGAGTAAAAAGAGAACCGCAGGAATAACGCGTTTTTTGACAGGAACAGCAACCCCCCGGTCATTTCTGGCAGGGGGCTGCCGGAACGATTACTCGCCCTTCACACGCTCGATGTTGGCACCCAGCGCGCGCAGTTTATCTTCGATACGCTCATAGCCACGATCGATGTGATAGATACGATCCACGATCGTTGTACCTTCCGCGATACAACCCGCCAGCACCAGGCTTGCAGACGCACGCAGATCGGTTGCCATCACCTGAGCGCCGGACAGCGTCTCAACGCCATGGCAAATCACGGTATTACTTTCGATCTCAGCACGTGCACCCATACGGATCAGCTCCGGTACGTGCATAAAGCGGTTCTCGAAAATGGTTTCTGTGATGAAGCCAGTACCCTCGGCGACCAGGTTCAGCAGGGTGAACTGCGCCTGCATGTCAGTTGGGAACGCCGGGTGTGGCGCCGTACGCACATTGACTGCTTTTGGACGCTGGCCATGCATATCGAGGCTGATCCAGTCTTCACCGACTTCAATATCCGCACCCGCATCGCGCAGTTTCGCCAGCACCGCATCCAGGGTATCTGGCTGCGCGTTGCGACAAACAATCTTACCGCCAGAAATCGCCGCTGCGACCAGGAATGTACCGGTTTCGATACGGTCCGGCAGAACGCGATACACGCCACCGCCCAGACGCTCAACGCCTTCGATGGTGATACGGTCGGTACCCTGGCCGGAGATCTTCGCACCCAGCGCCACGAGGAAGTTGGCGGTATCCACAATCTCCGGTTCACGCGCGGCGTTTTCGATGATGGTGGTGCCTTCTGCCAGCGTCGCCGCAGACATAATGGTGACCGTTGCGCCCACGCTCACTTTGTCCATGACAATGTGCGCGCCTTTCAGACGACCATTAACGGACGCTTTAACGTAACCTTCTTCCAGCTTGATCTCTGCGCCCAGTTTTTCCAGACCAAAGATGTGCAGGTCAACCGGACGCGCACCGATGGCGCAACCGCCCGGCAGAGAAACCTGACCCTGACCAAAACGCGCCACCAGCGGGCCAAGCGCCCAGATGGATGCACGCATGGTTTTCACCAGATCGTAAGGTGCTGAGAAGTTGTTCACCTTGCTGGCGTCGATCCAGACGGAACCGTTACGCTCAACTTTCGTGCCCAGCTGGGTGAGCAGCTTCATGGTGGTGTCGATATCTTTCAGCTTCGGTACGTTCTGAATTTCTACCGGCTCTTCAGCCAGCAGCGCAGCAAAGAGGATTGGCAGCGCGGCGTTTTTCGCGCCAGAAATTGTGACTTCGCCCTGGAGACGCGTTGGCCCCTGTACACGAAATTTATCCATTGTGTGCTCTCTTATAAATTCAACCGTGCTGCGGGCCTGTCGCCCTCAGCTCAAAAACCGTTTAGTTTGCGATCGCGTGCCCACTCTTGCGGGGTGAACGCTTTAATCGACAGGGCGTGGATGCGGTTATCCGCAATATATTCCATCAGCGGCGCGTACACAGCCTGCTGTTTCTTCACGCGGCTCATACCGTCGAACATCTCACCCACAGCAATAACCTGGAAGTGACTGCCATCGCCAGTGACGTGGGCTTCCTGAAGGGAGAGTGCATTCATCAGCACTGTCTGGATTTCATGATTTTCCATGGGTTCTTAATCATCTGATAGTGAAAACAAGCCCAACATCTTAGAGCAAAGTGGCGTTGTCTTAAACAAGCAAAAAGCCCTGACGATGAAACTGTCAGGGCTTTCGGAAGTAACGCACTGAAAATATTAACGAGGCAATACGTCCTGAGGAAGATTGTAGAGCTGAGCAAGGGTCACGACATTCTCGCTCGCGCCGCGAAGCGTGACGCTAGCCCCCTGCTTTTTCTCTACAGCAATCAGATGGGCAAGCAGCGCAACCCCGGCCGTATCCACCCGCGTGACCTCGGTTAAGTCGATAAGCGTCACGCCCTGCATCACTTCATGGCGTTTGTCCCACAGTGGGTTCAGCAGATCCTGATCCAGTTCACCGGACAGCTTTAACGTCTCGCCTTCACGCGACCAGCTGAGTTGCTGTGACATTACTTCTTCTCGTCCAGCGTGATTTTCTGACGAGCAATGGACTGCAGCTGAGCGGTCAGGCCATCAATGCCTTTGGTGCGCAGCAGATCGCTCCATTCGTTCTGTTTGGTGGTGATCATGCTTACGCCTTCGGCGATCATGTCATACGCCTGCCAGTGACCGGTCTGGCTGTTTTTACGCCACTGGAAATCCAGACGAACCGGCGGACGACCGTTAGGATCGTTGATCGTCACACGGATAGGGACGATGGTCGCATCGCCCAGCGGCTGCTCGGGCGCAATCTGATAGGTCTGACCGTGGTACATCGCCAGCGCCTGGCCATAGGCCTGTTTCAGGTATTCACGGAACGCGGCAAAGTAGGCCTCACGCTGCGCAGGAGTCGCGTCTTTGTAATAGCGGCCCAGCACCAGCGCACCCGCATATTTGATCTGCACGTACGGCAGCAGCTCCTGGTCAACCACGTCACGCAGGTAATCAGGATTAGAACGAATCTTAGGCTGTTCGTTTTTAAGACGGTCGAATGTCTTCTTCGCCGCTTCGTCCATCAGTTTGTACGGGTTACTCTGATCCGCAGCGTGGGCGGCGGTAAGAGGGGCGATGACCAGCATGGCAACCATTAACAGTCGTTTAAACATGAATGACTTCTCCTGATATTAATTCGCAGCACCTGGGGTCGGCGCGGCGTTGGTATGGTCTTCACTCTGCGCAGGGGCATTGTCAGACTTTTTATCATCCCCTTTACTGTTGTAAAGGAACTGACCAATCATATCTTCCAGCACCATGGCGGACTTGGTGTCCTGGATCACGCTCCCGTCCTTAAGGATAGTCGTTCCCAGCTCGGGGTCTTCAAAACCGACGTTAAGCGCCAGATATTGTTCGCCCAGCAGACCGGAAGTCCGGATAGACAGGGAGCTGGTGTCCGGAATGTGGTTGTAACGCTCTTCGATATCCATCGCGACGCGAGGCAGATAGGTCTTCTCATCCAGCGTAATGTCGGATACGCGCCCGATCACCACGCCGCCAATACGGACCGGTGAACGCGCCTTCAGCCCGCCGATGTTATCGAAGGTGGCATAGATGCGATACGTCGGTTCTGTGCGCACAGACGTGATATCCGCCGCTCTCAGGCAGATAAACAGTGCGGCTAGCAGCGCCAGCAGCAGGAATACACCGACCCAAATTTCATTTTTTCTCGTTTGCATGAACTCAATTCCCAAACATCAGTGCGGTGAGCACAAAATCCAGACCCAGTACGGCCAGCGACGAATGAACGACTGTACGTGTAGTAGCACGGCTAATGCCCGCCGACGTCGGAATCGCATCGTAACCATTAAACAATGCAATCCAGGTAACCGTAATGGCAAATACCACGCTCTTAATCAGGCAGTTAACCAGATCCATTCGCAGGTCAATGGCGTCCTGCATGGCAGACCAGAAGAAACCGGCGTCAATGCCTTTCCAGTGCACGCCAACCAGCGAACCGCCCCAGATACCCACGGCGACAAACAGTATCGTCAGCAGCGGTAAAGAGATGACCCCCGCCCAGAAACGCGGCGAGATCACGCGACGCAGCGGATCGACCGCCATCATCTCCATGCTGGAGAGCTGCTCGGTCGCGCGCATCAGGCCAATTTCAGCCGTTAAGGCCGACCCCGCGCGCCCGGCGAAAAGCAGCGCCGCCACAACGGGCCCCAGCTCGCGCAGCAGCGAGAGCGCCACCAGCATCCCGAGACTAGTTTCCGCACTGTAGGTTGTCAGAACAAGATAGCCCTGCAGCCCAAGCACCATACCGATAAACAGACCGGAGACAATGATGATGAGCATCGACAGCACGCCGACATTATAAAGCTGGCGCACCAATAGCGGCGCGTGCTTACGGAATTCCGGCTTGCCAACCAGGGCGTTGAATAACATCAATCCGGCACGCCCGAACGTCCTGATGGTTTTTATGCCACGGTGTCCGAGAGCGGCCAACGCATTTAACAGCATGAGTGGCTTAACTCCCTATTCCCAGTAAATCGTCACGATAGTCGCCTGCCGGGTAGCGGAACGGCACAGGGCCATCGGCAATACCGTCGAGGAACTGTCTAACACGCGGATCGCAATTTTCCTGCAGCGCCTGAGCGCTACCGTGTGCGACGATCTTTTTGTCCGCCACGATATAGGCGTAATCGGCAATGCTCAATACTTCCGGTACATCGTGAGACACCACAATGCAGGTGACGCCAAGCGCGCTGTTCAGCTCAGAGATGAGCTTCACCAGCACGCCCATCGTAATGGGATCCTGTCCAACAAACGGTTCGTCGAACATGATTAAATCAGGTTCTAATGCAATGGCTCTCGCCAGCGCGGCGCGGCGCGCCATGCCGCCGGACAGCTCCGAAGGCATCAGCTTCGCGGCTCCCCGCAAGCCAACGGCTTCGAGCTTCATCATCACCGTGCTTTTCAGCAGTTCAGGTGGCAGACTGGTATGCTCGCGCAGCGGATAAGCCACGTTATCAAAGACGTTCATGTCGGTGAACAAGGCGCCCGACTGAAAGAGCATGCTCATGCGTTTGCGGACAGTATACAGGCGCGAGCGCGAAATCTCCGGGATGTTTTCGCCATCAAAGAGGATTTCACCGCTATCCGGTGGGATCTGCCCACCAATAAGGCGAAGCAGGGTCGTTTTACCGATCCCGGACGGCCCCATAATGGCAGTGATCTTGCCACGCGGAACGGTCAACGAAATATCATCAAATATCAATCTGTTGGCGCGAGAAAAACTCACCCCGCGGACATCGACTAAATTCGCCATGGTTTGGCTCATTTATAGTTCCTTTCTTATCCTGCTCACGTTAAGGCATGTAGCCTGAATCAGCCCTAAACTCAGCATTTTTACAGAATAATAACCGTAGAGGTTAGCGAAAGCTGGCATTTGTTTTACTTTTCCGGCGCATAAAGTCAAAATTAGGAATTCGTTACGCCTCAGACTGTATGCAGTCCAGCCGTTCACGCGCGATGGACCGACGAGTATACCTGAAGAAAGGACTTTTGATGCTTTTAGCAACAGCACTGTTAATAATTGGTTTACTTTTGGTCGTCTACAGTGCTGACCGTTTAGTATTTGCTGCATCTATCCTGTGTCGCCTGACGGGCGTACCGCCTGTCGTCATCGGGATGACCGTGGTCAGTGTCGGAACGTCACTTCCTGAAATCATCGTCTCTGTCTCGGCATCGCTGCATGGTCAGTTAGACCTTGCAGTAGGCACCGCGATTGGCTCTAACATCGTCAATATACTCTTGATTTTAGGCCTGGCCGCACTGCTCCATCCATTTCGCGTGCATTCTGATGTTCTGCGCCGTGAATTGCCGCTAATGTTAATCGTAAGCCTGTTGGCAGGCTGCGTATTTTACGATGGCGTACTGAGCTACAGCGACGGTATTTTCCTGCTGGCGCTGGCCGTCATTTGGTTGCTGTATAGTGTTAAAATCGCCCGTCAGGCGGAAAAACAGGGTCAGGATAGCCTCACGCGTGAGCAGGTCGCCGAACTTCCGCGAGAAGGCACGCTGCCTGTTGCCCTGCTCTGGCTTGGTGTTGCGCTGATCATCATGCCGATGGCAACGCGTATGGTCGTGGATAACGCGACGGTGCTGGCGAACTATTTCGCCATCAGTGAACTTACCATTGGTCTGACGGTGATTGCCATCGGTACCAGCCTGCCGGAGCTGGCCACGGCCATTGCGGGGGCACGTAAAGGTGAAGATGACATTGCCATTGGTAATATCATCGGTTCCAACATATTTAATATCGCCATTGTGATGGGCCTTCCGGCCCTCATTACGCCAGGGCCCTTTAATCCCCTGGCGTTCTCGCGTGACTACGGCGTGATGTTATTGGTCAGCGTGATATTTGCCCTGCTCTGCTGGCGGCGGCAACGACAGATCGGCAAAGGCGCAGGCGCGCTGCTGACGGGTGGATTTATCGTATGGATGGCGATGCTGTACTGGCTCTCGCCTCTTCTCTCTGGGTAAACGGAAACGCATTATGTCGCAAATAGAATTGCAGCCGGGTTTTGACTTTCAGAAAGCAGGCAAAGAGGTTCTGGAGATTGAACGTGAAGGTCTGGCGCAGTTAGATCGGTACATTAATCAGGATTTTAGTCTGGCATGTGAGAAGATGTTCTACTGTGCCGGCAAAGTCGTGGTGATGGGGATGGGTAAGTCCGGCCACATTGGACGTAAAATGGCGGCAACATTTGCCAGCACCGGAACCTCTTCCTTCTTTGTACACCCGGGGGAAGCCGCGCACGGCGACCTGGGTATGGTCACGCCGCAGGATATCGTCATCGCACTGTCTAACTCCGGCGAGTCCAATGAAATTCTGGCGCTGATCCCGGTACTGAAACGATTGCAGGTTCCGCTTATTTGCATGACCAGCCGTCCGGAAAGTAGCATGGCGCGTGCGGCCGATATTCACCTGTGCGTGAAGGTTCCCAAGGAGGCCTGTCCGCTCGGCCTGGCGCCAACGTCCAGCACCACCGCAGCGCTGGTCATGGGTGATGCGCTTGCCGTCGCACTGCTTGAAGCCCGCGGTTTTACGCCGGAAGATTTCGCGCTTTCCCATCCGGGCGGCGCGCTGGGGCGCAAGCTGCTGCTTCGGGTAAACGATATTATGCACACCGGGGATGAGATCCCTCACGTCAGCAAAGAGGCCTCCCTACGTGATGCGCTGCTGGAAATCACCCGTAAGAATCTGGGTATGACGGTCGTATGCGACGATCTGATGAAAATTCAGGGGATCTTCACCGATGGCGACCTGCGCCGCGTGTTCGACATGGGTGTTGATGTCCGTACCCTGGGCATTGCCGACGTGATGACGCCGGGCGGTATCCGCGTGCGTCCGGGTACGCTGGCCGTGGATGTGCTGAACCTGATGCAGTCCCGCCATATCACCTCCGTTATGGTTGCCGATGGCGACCAGTTGCTGGGTGTGGTACATATGCATGATCTGCTGCGCGCAGGCGTAGTGTAATGAAGGATAAGACAATGAGTAATGCGGGTGCATCCCTTGCAACCTGTTATGGCCCGGTCAGTACCCAGATGATGGCAAAGGCGAAAAACATTCGTCTGCTTATCCTGGATGTGGATGGCGTACTCTCCGATGGCCTGATTTACATGGGCAATAATGGTGAAGAGCTGAAAGCATTTAACGTCCGCGACGGCTATGGTATCCGCTGTGCGCTCACCTCGGGTATGGAGGTGGCTATCATCACCGGGCGAAAAGCTAAACTGGTAGAAGACCGCTGTGAAACCTTAGGAATTACTCATCTGTATCAGGGGCAGTCCGATAAGATGGCGGCGTTTAAGGATTTACTGGGTAAACTGGCTATCGCACCGGAAAACGTGGCCTACGTTGGGGACGATCTGATTGACTGGCCCGTGATGGCTGAGGTCGGGCTGAGCATCGCTGTTGCCGATGCGCATCCGCTGCTGATCCCGCGCGCTGACTACGTTACCCACATCAACGGGGGCCGTGGTGCCGTCCGTGAAGTCTGCGATCTGCTCCTGCTGGCGCAGGGCAAGCTTGATGAAGCCAAAGGGCAATCGATATGAGTAAAACCAGACGCTGGATTATCATTTTGCTTTCGCTAGTCGCACTGGTATTGATTGGCGTGAACCTTGCCGATCGCGACGATACGCAAACGGAAGTGGTTAACAATAGCGATCCAACCTATAAAAGCGATCACAGCGAAACCGTGGTCTACAGCCCGGAAGGCGCGCTGAACTATCGCCTGATTGCCCAGCATGTTGAATATTTTTCAGATGACGGTATTTCGTGGTTTACCCAACCGGTGATGACCACATTCGATAAAGACAAAGTGCCGACGTGGTCAATTAAGTCAGATCGGGCCAAACTGACAAATGACCGTATGCTTTATCTGTACGGCCACGTTGAAGTCAACGCCCTGACCGCTGACTCGCAACTGCGAAAAATTACGACGGATAATGCCCAGATCAACCTGGTAACCCAGGACGTGACGTCGCAGGATCTGGTCACACTGTATGGCACAACATTTAATTCCAGCGGTTTGAGAATGCGCGGGAACTTACGCAGCAAGAACGCCGAGCTGATTGAAAAGGTTAGAACCTCCTATGAAATTCAAAACAAACAAACTCAGCCTTAAAGTAATTATCGCCAGCGCGATGCTGGCGACCAGTCTCCCCGCGCTTGCTGTAACGGGCGATACCGACCAGCCGATTCATATCGAGTCCGACACCCAGTCTCTCGATATGCAGGGTAACGTCGTCACCTTCACGGGTAACGTCGTCATGACCCAGGGCACCATCAAAATTAACGCTGACAAAGTGGTCGTTACCCGTCCGGGTGGCGAGCAGGGCAAAGAGATCATTGATGGTTATGGCAACCCGGCAACCTTTTACCAGATGCAGGACAATGGCAAGCCGGTAAAAGGCCGCGCCTCGCATATGCACTACGAGCTGGCGAAGGACCTGGTAATCCTGACCGGAAACGCGTATCTGGAACAGCTGGACAGCAACATTACCGGCGACCAAATCACCTATCTGGTGAAAGAGCAAAAAATGCAGGCCTCCAGCGAGAAAGGTAAACGCGTCACGACCGTACTGGTTCCGTCGCAGCTGCAGGACAAAGGCAAGGGCCAAGCCCCGGCACAGAAGAAGAGTAACTAATCCGTTATGGCAACATTAACTGCAAAAAACCTCGCGAAGGCCTATAAGGGCCGCCGTGTCGTAGAAGATGTCAGTTTGACCGTCAACTCCGGCGAAATCGTGGGGCTGCTTGGCCCTAACGGTGCGGGTAAAACGACAACCTTCTACATGGTCGTTGGCATTGTGCCGCGCGATGCCGGCAACATAATCATTGACGATGAAGACATCAGTCTTCTGCCGCTTCACGCGCGCGCGCGTCGCGGGATCGGCTATCTGCCGCAGGAAGCCTCCATTTTCCGTCGTCTTAGCGTTTACGACAACCTGATGGCGGTCCTGCAAATTCGTAACGATCTGACCAGCGAACAGCGTCAGGATCGTGCCAACGAGCTGATGGAAGAGTTCCACATTGAGCATCTGCGCGACAGCCTCGGTCAGGCACTCTCCGGGGGCGAACGCCGTCGCGTTGAGATTGCGCGTGCGCTGGCCGCAAACCCTAAGTTTATCCTTCTGGATGAACCGTTTGCGGGTGTTGACCCGATCTCGGTTATCGACATTAAACGTATCATTGAACACCTGCGCGACAGCGGGCTTGGCGTACTGATCACCGACCACAACGTCCGTGAAACGCTGGCCGTATGTGAACGCGCGTATATTGTGAGCCAGGGCAATCTGATCGCCCACGGTACGCCACAGCAGATCCTCGAAGACGATCATGTTAAGCGCGTCTATCTTGGGGAAGACTTCAGACTCTGATAGGGTAGAGGTAACGTAACGCCGAACCGGAGAAAAATGCTCTGAACATGAAGCAAGGTTTGCAATTAAGGCTCAGCCAACAACTGGCGATGACGCCGCAGCTACAGCAGGCAATTCGCCTGTTGCAACTGTCCACGTTAGAACTTCAGCAGGAGCTCCAGCAGGCGCTGGACAGCAACCCCCTGCTGGAACAAACCGATCTTCATGACGAGGTAGATACTCAGCAGTCACAGGACACTGAAGCGCTTGATACCGCCGACGCACTCGAACAAAAAGAGATGCCCGACGAGCTTCCGCTGGATGCCAGCTGGGATGAAATCTACACCGCCGGAACGCCTTCCGGTACGCGTGCGGACTACCAGGATGATGAGCTACCGGTCTATCAGGGAGAAACCACCCAGTCGCTGCAGGATTACCTGATGTGGCAGGTGGAACTCACTCCCTTCTCCGATACCGACCGCGCGATTGCCACCTCAATTGTCGATGCCGTTGACGACACCGGCTATTTGACCGTCACGCTTGACGATATTCTGGAAAGCATGGGCGACGAAGAGATAGAGCTTGAGGAAGTTGAAGCCGTTCTGAAGCGCATCCAGCGTTTCGATCCGGTAGGCGTAGCCGCAAAAGATCTGCGCGACTGCCTGCTAATCCAGCTTTCTCAGTTCAGCAAAGAGACGCCATGGCTCGACGAGGCGCGCGTGATTATCAGCGATCACCTGGATCTGCTGGCGAACCACGATTTCCGCACCCTGATGCGCGTCACGCGCCTGAAAGAAGATGTGCTGAAAGAAGCGGTGAATCTGATCCAGTCACTCGATCCACGCCCGGGACAGTCAATCCAGACCAGCGAGCCTGAGTACGTTATTCCGGACGTGCTGGTCAGAAAACACAATGGCCGCTGGGTCGTTGAACTGAATTCAGACAGCATCCCTCGCCTGCAAATCAACCAGCAGTATGCCTCCATGTGCACCAGCGTGCGTAACGACTCCGACAATCAATATATTCGTAGCAATCTTCAGGAAGCGCGATGGCTGATCAAAAGTCTTGAGAGCCGAAATGATACGCTGCTACGCGTCAGCCGCTGTATTGTCGAACAGCAGCAGGCTTTCTTTGAGCAGGGCGAAGAGTATATGAAACCGATGGTGCTGGCGGATATCGCCCAGGCCGTCGAGATGCATGAATCAACCATTTCCCGTGTCACCACGCAGAAGTATCTGCATAGTCCACGCGGTATTTTTGAGCTTAAGTATTTCTTCTCCAGCCATGTGAATACCGAGGGCGGCGGCGAAGCGTCGTCAACGGCCATTCGTGCCCTGGTGAAGAAGTTGATCGCCGCGGAGAACCCCGCGAAGCCGCTAAGCGACAGTAAGTTAACCACCATGCTGTCCGATCAGGGTATTATGGTGGCACGTCGTACTGTTGCGAAGTATCGAGAGTCTTTATCCATTCCGCCGTCCAACCAGCGTAAACAGCTGGTCTGACACAACCGATAAGGAAGACACTATGCAGCTCAACATCACTGGACAAAACGTCGAAATTACTGAGGCTTTACGCGAATTCGTGAACGCGAAGTTTGCAAAACTCGAGCAGTATTTCGAAAGGATCAATCAGGTCTATATTGTGTTGAAAGTGGAGAAAGTGACTCATATCTCGGATGCCACCCTGCATGTTAACGGGGGTGAACTGCATGCCAGTGCGGAAGGGCAAGACATGTACGCTGCTATCGACGGCTTGATTGATAAGCTTGCGCGACAGCTCAATAAACATAAAGATAAACTGAAACAACACTAATTGTCCGGGCAGTTAACGGGTGCAGGACGGCCTGTTGTGAAACACAACAGGCCATTTGTACAGTTAGCGCTTAGGTGAAATTATGATGAACAACGATTCCGCTCTTCAACTGAGCAATGTCCTTAACCAGGAATGTACCCGCAGTGCGGTTCACTGCCAGAGCAAAAAACGTGCGCTGGAGATCATCAGTGAACTGGCTGCTAAACAGCTGGGCCTGCCGCCGCAGGTGGTGTTCGAAGCGATTCTGACCCGTGAAAAAATGGGCAGTACCGGTATCGGCAACGGCATCGCGATCCCACACGGCAAACTGGAAGAGGATACCCTGCGTGCCGTTGGTGTGTTTGTGCAGCTTGAAACACCCATCGCCTTCGATGCCATTGATAACCAGCCCGTCGATCTCCTTTTCGCGCTGCTGGTGCCTGCCGATCAGACGAAAACCCACCTGCATACGCTGTCGCTGGTCGCAAAACGTCTGGCCGATAAAACCATTTGCCGTCGACTGCGCTCGGCCCAAAGTGATGAAGAGCTCTACCAAATTATCACTGAAGCAGAAGGCAATCAGGATGATGCATAACCAGGAGATGGCCTTCACATCTGTTGTCCTGAGGAGAAACGGAACATGGTGCTGATGATTGTCAGTGGCCGTTCAGGGTCGGGGAAATCCGTTGCTCTGCGCGCGCTGGAAGACATGGGTTTTTACTGCGTTGATAACCTGCCGGTCGTGTTGTTGCCCGATCTGGCGCGCACGCTTGCGGAGAGACAAACCTCTGCAGCCGTCAGTATCGACGTCCGTAACATGCCTGAATCGCCAGAGATCTTCGAACAGGCAATGAGCAACCTGCCTGACACGTTCTCGCCTCAGCTGCTGTTCCTTGATGCAGACCGCAATACGCTAATCCGTCGCTACAGCGATACCCGTCGCTTGCACCCGCTTTCCAGTAAGAACCTCTCTCTGGAGAGTGCTATCGATGAAGAGAGCGACCTGCTGGAGCCGCTGCGTTCTCGTGCCGACCTGATTGTCGACACCTCTGAGATGTCCGTTCACGAGCTGGCAGAAATGCTGCGCACCCGGTTATTGGGTAAACGCGAGCGTGAACTGACGATGGTGTTCGAATCCTTTGGCTTCAAGCACGGTATCCCGATTGATGCGGATTATGTTTTCGACGTGCGCTTCCTGCCGAACCCGCACTGGGATCCGAAGCTGCGTCCCATGACCGGCCTGGACAAACCCGTCGCGGCCTTCCTCGACCGGCACACAGAAGTACACAATTTTATCTACCAGACGCGAAGCTACCTTGAGCTATGGTTACCTATGCTGGAGACAAACAATCGTAGCTACCTGACGGTAGCGATTGGCTGTACCGGTGGTAAACATCGTTCGGTTTATATCGCCGAACAGCTGGCCGACTATTTCCGCTCGCGCGGTAAGAACGTTCAGTCCCGTCATCGCACGCTGGAAAAACGTAAAACATGACCGTAAAACAGACCGTTGAGATCACCAATAAGCTGGGCATGCATGCACGCCCGGCGATGAAGCTGTTTGAGCTGATGCAGGGTTTCGATGCAGAGGTTCTGCTGCGAAATGACGAAGGCACCGAAGCGGAAGCGAACAGCGTGATCGCGCTGCTGATGCTGGATTCCGCCAAAGGGCGCCAGATTGAAGTCGAAGCCACCGGACCTCAGGAAGAGGAAGCGTTGGCAGCTGTGATTGCGCTGTTTAATGCAGGGTTTGACGAAGATTAAGGTCAGCTATTAAGGCGGGTAGCGCTGCGCTTACCCGCCCTACATTAATTTATTGCTCTCCATAAACCCTTCCCCTCCCAACTGACGCATCTGGCGCATGATCCACGCCTGACGGCTACGCACGTACCCTGACGGGGCACTGGCTTTAAAACGGATGGGATTAGGCAGAACAGCCGCGAGCAGCGCCGCCTCCGACATGCTCAGCTTGCTGGCGGGTTTATTAAAATAGCGTTGAGATGCAGCTTCGACACCAAATACCCCGTCACCAAACTCGGCAACGTTGAGATACACGGTCAGAATGCGTTTTTTGCTCCAGACCGTTTCCATCCCCAGGGTCAACCCCGCTTCCAGCCCCTTTCGCACCCAGCTGCGGCCGTCCCACAGAAACAGATTTTTGGCCGTCTGCTGCGACAAGGTTGACGCACCGCGCACGCGGTTTTCATGGCGTTCATTATGGGCTAGCGCCTTCTCAATGGCCGCAACGTCGAATCCCCAGTGCTCCGGGAATTTCTGATCCTCCGCTGCGATGACCGCCAGCCCCATGAACGGCGAGATCTCGTCCATGCTCACCCAGTCAGAATGGGCAACATAGCCGAAATCACCGCTGAGCCACGCGCCGAGCTGACGCTCAACCATCACAGCGGAGAACGGGACCGGCATAATGCTGAACAGGGCGAGTCCACCGCCCCAAAACACCGCCAGCACCAGAACGATGCGCAACAGGATACGTTTTACCCACGCGCCAGCACCGGATTGACGACTCATTCAGCCAGCACCAGCACTCGGGCGACCAGCTTTTCGATCCCCATAGCCGCTTCTGCAATATTCTGCGCCAGCATATACGCAGGCGTGGTGACTATTTTGTTATCTTCATCAACCACAATGTCATCCACCGGGCACGGAACGTGTTCGCCCCCCATTTCCTCTACGATTTCCGCGGTATCAATATCCGTCCCGATGGTCAGGCGCAGCGGGAAATCAAAAATCCTGGGCAACATCGCCGGTGCGATACAGATAAAGCCCAGCGGTTTCCCTGCCGCATGCATGGCCTGCGACAGCGCTTTGAGATGAGGATCGATCTGACACTCCGCGCCCTGCTCGGCAAAGGTACTGAGATTTTTGGCCGCGCCAAACCCACCCGGCACAATGAGCGCATCAAGCTCTGCAGGGTCTGCCTGAATAAGAGGATGGATATCACCTCGCGCAATACGCGCGGCTTCAACCAGCACATTACGGGTTTCCGCCATTGGTTCACCGGTCAGATGGTTAATCACATCCGACTGATTTTTGTCTGGCGCAAAACAAATAACCTCCGCTCCCTGCTTAGCCAAGGCCAGCAGCGTGATTACGGCTTCATGTATCTCAGAACCATCGTAAACACCGCATCCGCTCAGCACGACACCAATCTTTTTCATCATGACAATCCTTTTCTGCAACTTGCTGAAGCACATTAATAATTTTGATTAAAACGCTATGCTTCACACATTTCACTGATTCATGTAACAAATCATTTAAGATTTGCTATCTTATCTGCGTGCGGCCTAAATTTTTCAGGCAGCGCCCTTTCGAAAATAACTTTAAAAAAACAGGCGCAGCCACGATTTCCCTGGTGTTGGCGCAGTATTCGCGCACCCCGGTTAAGCCGGGGTCATTTTTTTCTGGCGTCGACCCAGGCTTTAAGCACCGCAACATCGTTTTGCCACTCTTGTTTCATCTCTTCAACCCAATCACCCACGTTATCTTCCCATGCAGGTAAATCAGGCGACTGAATCTGTTGACCCAGCTGCTGAAGATGGCGCAAACCGACCGAGCCGGCGGCACCTTTGATTTTATGTCCTTCTTCGACGATGCCTTTCTGGTCCCGGGCCGTCAGGTTTGATTCCAGAACGCTCAGATAGCCCGGCATCATTTTTTCGAAGACCGCCAGACCATCGGTAATAAGTTTCGGGCCTACCAGATCGATATACTGCTCCAGCATCGCGGTATCGAGTATCGTTTGGGCTTTTGCACTATCAACAGACGTCATGGTGCTCTCCTCTTCATCACGGGTATCCCAGAACTTCTTAATCATGGCGGTCAGAGCAGGCACCGCCAGCGGCTTGCTGAGTACATCGTCCATACCGGCATCGAGATACTCTTTTTTATCTTTTAGCACGTTCGCCGTCAGCGCCACCAGCGGCGGCAGTTCGTCGGCCGCGTACTGACGCGTCAGCTCACGCGAGATATCCAGCCCGGTCATATCCGGCAGCTGGATATCAAGCAGCACAAGGTCGTATTCGCCCGGTTCAAACATCTCCAGTGCGGCCTTACCGGTCATCGCGACATCCACGCTGTTGCCCAGTTTTTCCAGCACCGAGCGAGCCACAATCACGTTCAGCTCAATATCCTCCACCAGCAGAACGTGCAGGGCAGGCAGCGGCATATCGTCATTTTCGAAGGTATCTTCTACCTCTTCCGCCACCGCCGGCGCATGGACCGTCAGCGTGAAGGTTGACCCTTTGCCCGGCTGGCTGGCAACGGTGATATCGCCGCCCATGCTCTTCGCCAGACGTTTAGAGACCGCCAGGCCAATGCCTGTTCCGGTCGCCGGTTTTCCGCCGTTGCTGTCCTTCACCTGGTAGTACATGGCAAAGATTTTGTCCTGCTCCTCCTGCGGAATACCAATCCCGGAATCCTCCACCTCGAAGTGCAGCATATCTCCTTCGTCATAGCGTATGCGCACCGCCACCTGCCCCTTCTGGGTAAATTTCACCGCGTTGCTGATAAGGTTCCACAGGATCTGGCGCAGACGCGTGCCGTCAGTCACCACTTTATGCGGCAGCGGCAGGGTTGGCTCCATGACAAAACTCAGTCCCTTCTGCTGCGCCTGCAGGCCAGACAGGTTTTCGAGATCGGCAAGGAAGCTGGTGAAATCAACAGGCTGATTATCAAGCTGAACTTTACGGCGCTCCATCTTATCCATATCAATAATATCGTTGAAGATATTACCCAGCGTGACCGCTGAGACATGAATAGTCTTGAGGTATTTTTCCTGCTCTGCGGTCAGGTCGGTATCCAGCAGAATACGGCTCAGCCCGACAATGCCGTTAAGCGGCGTGCGCAGCTCGTGGCTGATGGTGGAGATAAAGGTGGTCTTGTCGCGACTGGCGCGCTCCAGGGCATCCTGATAGCGCTTACGCTCGGTGATATCGCGGCCAAAGCCCATCAGGCCGTGGCGTTTCCCCACGCGGTCATAGTAGGGCACCTTACGGATCTCAAAACAGGCTTTGCGTCCGTCCGGGTAATCCAGCCACTGTTCATAGGTTAGCGAGACGTTATGACGGAAGACTTTTTCGTCGGTCTCCATGACCTTGGCCGCCGCCTCTTCAGAGTAAACGTCCTGCGGCTTCAGGTGAATCAGTTGCTTCTCGCTTTTCCCGGTGAGCAACTCCATCGCCCGGTTACAGCCGGAAAACTCTTTATCTTCATTGCGGTAAAACACCAGGTCCGGCGACGCATCGAGGAACGACCGCAGGAAAGAGGATTGCTGCTCAAGCTGGATCTGCGTGACCTCGCGCTCTTTCATTTCGATTTTCAGCTGCTCCAGCGTGGCCTGACGTTCGGCTTCCGCCTTCTCACGATCGGAGATCTCCTGATTCAGCTGCGCAATGTTGTCTTTGAGCTGGACGTTGAGCTTCAGGTCGCGCTCACGCATCTCTTCCAGTTTATCGACCAGCTTAGACAAACGCTGACGGGACTCTTCCAGCTGTTCAACCACTACGGAAAGGAAATAGACCGCCCAGGGGGTAATGAGCAAGCCAAAGAAGATGGAGCGGATGACGTCGATACTCTCGACCTGACCATGCAGAACCATAGTAACGGCCATTTGCACGACAATGGCCAGAACGACCAGCGCCAGCGCAAGCAGCATGGAGAAACGCACCAGCCCAAGCTTCATCATCAGGTCGACGTAATACTGGGCGAGCATTCGAATTTGCTTCATAGAGGATCCCTTCACGACGTTATCGCTCAATAATACTCAAATTCAGGGCGAGGCGTTGAAGGTTATGAGAAAAAGTGCGGGGTGAAACAGGTGATTAGCCTCGCTCCCGGGTAACCGGAAGCGAGGAGAGGTCATTCAGGAGCGTTTCAACATCAGCCAGAGGCTGATCAGGAGGAAGCTGGCGCTTGGCAGCAGCGCACCAATTATCGGCGGAATGCCATAAACCAGCGTCAGCGGACCGAAGATCTGATCGAGCACGTAGAACACAAAGCCGAAGCTGATGCCGGTCACGACGCGAACCCCCATCGGCACGCTGCGCAACGGACCGAAGATAAACGACAGCGCCATCAGCATCATTACCGCCACGGACATTGGCTGGAAGATTTTGCTCCACATGTTGAGCTGATAACGTCCCGCATCCTGCCCGCTCGACTTCAGATATTTCACATAGTTGTGCAGACCGCTGATGGAGAGCGCGTCAGGATCCAAGGCAACAACACCGAGCTTGTCAGGCGTCAGGTTGGTCTTCCACGTGCCGGTTACCGTCTGAGAACCCGTAATCTGTTTCGGATCGGTCAGGTCGGATTCATCAACCTGGGACAACCGCCACTGCTTATGTTCGGCGTCAAATTTCGCCGAAGAGGCGTGGCGAACGGACTGCAGACGGCGCTGGTCATCGAAAGCGTAGATGCTCACCCCGCCCAGTTCATCATTCCCCTTCACCCGTTCGATGTAGACGAAGTTTTTACCGTCTTTAGCCCATAAACCTTGCTGAGTCGAGAGCAGTGAACCACCGTACATGGCCTGAGCACGGTAGTTACGCGCCATCTGTTCACCCTGAGGCGCAACCCATTCGCCAATCGCCATGGTCAACAGCACCAGTGGGATTGCGGTTTTCATCACCGACAGCGCAACCTGCATACGGGTAAAACCCGAGGCCTGCATAACGACCAGCTCGCTGCGCTGCGCCAGCATTCCCAGCCCCAGCAGCGCCCCCAGCAGGGCCGCCATCGGGAAGAAGATCTGTACATCTTTCGGCACGCTGAGCAGGGTATACATCCCCGCGCCCAGCGCGTCATAGCTCCCCTGCCCGGCTTTTTTCAGCTGATCGACAAATTTGATAATGCCGGAGAGCGACACCAGCATGAACAACGTCATCATGATGGTGGTAAAAATGGTTTTACCGATATAGCGATCAAGAACGCCAAACGCCTGCATTAGATGGCTCCTTTACGCGAGAATCGGGCACGTATACGGCGCACAGGCACCGTATCCCACAGGTTTAACCCCAGCGCCAGTAAGATGTACAGGCTGTTGACGAACCATGTCCAGACCATAGGGTCCAGCTTACCCTTCGCGCCGTTGGAACGAATCGAGGTTTGCAGCAGGAAATAGATCAGGTAAAGCAGCATCGCCGGCAGCATAGAGAGCACGCGTCCCTGACGCGGGTTCACCACGCTCAGCGGAACGACAATCAGCGCCATCATAAACACGGTGAAGACGAGCGTGATACGCCAGTGGAACTCAGCGCGCGCCCGGTCAGTATCGGTATTCCAGAGGGTACGCATGTCCATTTGCTCGGTATCCGTTGGATCGAGCGCCACGGTCTGATGGCCGATAATGGCCTGATAGTTCTGGAAATCGGTAATACGGAAGTCGCGCAGCATCGCGGTGCCTTCAAAACGGGTACCCTTGTTCAGCGTCACGACCTGTGAACCATCTTTGCGCTGAGCAAGCTGACCGGAATCTGCAACCACCACTGAAGGACGCGCGTTTCCTTTGGGACGCAGCTGCGCAAGGAAGACGTCGTTGAATTTACTGCCGTCAACGCTCTCAATAAACAGCACGGAGTTTCCGTCGGTTGCCTGCTGGAACTGCCCCTGGGCTAACGCCGCCATGCCGGGGTTGGCTTTCGCTTCGGCCAGCACTTCGTCCTGATGGCGGGAAGACATGGGCCCCGCCCACATCACATTCACCGCCGCAACGATACCCGTGAACAGCGCCAGTATCATGGCGGCTTTCACCAGGACCGCTTTGCTCAGGCCGCAGGCGTGCATCACCGTGATTTCACTCTCGGTGTAGAGTTTCCCAAGCGTCATGAGCAGGCCAAGGAAAAGACTTAGCGGCAGGATAAGCTGCGCCATTTCCGGGATCCCTAAGCCAAGCAGGGAAAGTACCAGATTTGTTGGAATTTCGCCGTCAACGGCCGCACCGAGGATCTTAACCAGCTTCTGACAGAAAAAAATCAGCAGCAGGATGAAAAGGATCGCCAGTTGGCTTTTGAGCGTCTCCCGCACCAGATATCTTATGATTATCACTTTAAATACGCCCGTAAAAACCCGTCTCTTTGCTGGAAAATCGCTTGTTTCATGGCTTAAACGTCATTTATTCTCTTGAGTCGTCGAAATCATCGCTAAGATTAAAACATCCGGCGGATTCACGCTTCAGGATTGTTTCTGACGTGTCGAAACCGTAGTAACGTAAGATTAACACGAAGTCACCACAACAGCGGACATGAGTTACGAAAGGTTTCAATTCTATCCGTAGCTGCCGCCGTTGTCTTTAAGATTCAGGAGCGTAGTGCATGGAGTTCAGTGTAAAAAGCGGTAGCCCGGAGAAACAGCGGAGTGCCTGCATCGTTGTGGGCGTCTTTGAACCACGCCGACTCTCCCCGATCGCCGAGCAACTCGATAAAATCAGTGACGGCTATATTAGCGCCCTGCTGCGCCGTGGCGAACTGGAAGGCAAACCTGGGCAGACGCTGTTACTGCACCATGTTCCGAACGTACTGTCAGAGCGTATTCTGCTGATTGGCTGCGGCAAAGAACGCGAGCTGGATGAACGTCAGTATAAGCAGGTGATTCAGAAAACAATCAATACGCTGAATGATACTGGCTCAATGGAAGCCGTCTGCTTCCTGACCGAGCTGCACGTCAAAGGGCGTAACACCTACTGGAAAGTGCGTCAGGCGGTTGAAACGGCAAAAGAGAGCCTGTACAGCTTCGATCAGCTGAAAACCAATAAAAGCGAGCCGCGTCGTCCGCTGCGTAAAATGGTCTTTAACGTGCCAACCCGTCGTGAACTGACCAGCGGTGAACGCGCCATTCAACACGGTCTGGCCATTGCAGCCGGCATTAAAGCGGCTAAAGATCTCGGCAACATGCCGCCGAACATCTGTAACGCGGCATACCTCGCTTCTCAGGCGCGTCAGCTGGCCGACGCCTACAGCAAAAACGTCATTACCCGCGTCATCGGCGAACAGCAGATGAAAGAGCTGGGGATGCACTCTTATCTGGCGGTCGGTAACGGCTCGCAAAACGAATCCCTGATGTCGGTCATTGAGTACAAAGGCAACCCGTCCGAAGACGCACGCCCGATTGTGCTCGTCGGTAAAGGCCTGACCTTCGACTCCGGCGGTATCTCCATCAAGCCTGCCGAAGGCATGGATGAGATGAAGTACGACATGTGCGGCGCGGCGGCGGTTTACGGCGTGATGCGGATGGTTGCGGAACTTCAGTTGCCTATCAACGTGATCGGCGTTCTGGCGGGCTGCGAAAACATGCCTGGCGGCCGCGCCTATCGTCCGGGGGACGTTCTGACCACCATGTCCGGCCAGACCGTTGAAGTGCTGAATACCGACGCCGAAGGCCGTCTGGTACTCTGTGACGTGTTGACCTACGTTGAGCGCTTCGAGCCGGAAGCGGTGATTGACGTCGCCACGCTCACCGGAGCCTGTGTGATTGCGCTGGGCCATCACATTACCGGCCTGATGTCGAACCACAATCCGCTGGCGCATGAGCTGATTGGTGCGTCAGAGCAGGCCGGGGACCGCGCATGGCGTCTGCCGCTGGGTGACGAATATCAGGATCAGCTGGAGTCTAACTTTGCGGATATGGCGAACATTGGCGGACGTCCTGGCGGGGCGATCACCGCGGGCTGCTTCCTGGCGCGCTTCACCCGCAAGTACAACTGGGCGCACCTGGATATCGCGGGCACCGCGTGGCGCTCCGGCAAGGCCAAAGGCGCAACCGGTCGCCCGGTAGCGCTGTTGTCGCAGTTCCTGCTCAATCGTGCGGGTTTTAACGGCGACGAGTAAGTCAAAACGGCAGTAAACCGTAGGCCGGGTAAGGCGAAGCCGCCGCCCGGCTTAAGCATTTAAAGTGAGCACAAGAAGCCCCATATATGAAGAATGCAACGTTCTACCTTCTGGACAACGACACCCATCAGGATGGCCTCAGCGCCGTCGAACAGCTGGTGTGTGAAATTGCCGCAGAACGTTGGCGCGCAGGCAAACGCGTGTTGATAGCCTGTGAAGATGAGCAGCAGGCGATTCGTCTCGATGAAGCGCTGTGGGCCCGCCCGCCGGAGAGTTTTGTTCCGCATAACCTGTCAGGCGAAGGTCCGCGCGGCGGGGCACCGGTTGAAATTGCCTGGCCGCAAAAGCGCAACAGCAGCGCGCGCGACATTCTGATTAGCCTGCGGATAGATTTTGCAGATTTTGCCACCGCTTTCACAGAAGTGGTAGACTTTGTCCCTTACGAAGAATCTTTGAAACAACTGGCGCGCGAACGCTACAAAGCGTACCGCCTGGCTGGTTTTAACCTGAATACGGCAACCTGGAAATAATGGAAAAGACATATAACCCACGCGATATCGAACAGCCGCTTTACGAGCACTGGGAACGGCAGGGCTATTTCAAGCCTAACGGCGACGAAAGCAAAGAGTCCTTCTGCATCATGATCCCGCCGCCGAACGTCACCGGCAGTTTGCATATGGGTCATGCTTTCCAGCAGACCATCATGGACACCATGATCCGTTACCAGCGCATGCAGGGCAAAAACACCCTGTGGCAGGCGGGGACTGACCACGCGGGTATCGCGACCCAGATGGTGGTTGAGCGTAAAATTGCCGCTGAAGAAGGAAAAACCCGCCACGACTACGGTCGCGACGCTTTTATCGACAAAATCTGGCAGTGGAAAGCGGAATCTGGCGGCACCATTACCCGTCAGATGCGTCGTCTCGGCAACTCCGTGGACTGGGAGCGCGAGCGCTTCACCATGGATGAAGGCCTGTCCAATGCCGTTAAAGAAGTCTTCGTTCGCCTGTATAAAGAAGACCTGATTTACCGCGGCAAACGCCTGGTAAACTGGGATCCGAAACTGCGCACCGCAATTTCTGACCTGGAAGTGGAAAACCGCGAGTCTAAAGGCTCCATGTGGCACATCCGCTATCCGCTGGCCGACGGTGCAAAAACCGCCGACGGCAAAGATTACCTGGTGGTCGCGACCACCCGTCCGGAAACCCTGCTGGGCGATACCGGCGTGGCCGTTAACCCGGAAGATCCGCGTTATAAAGATTTGATCGGCAAATTCGTGGTGCTGCCGCTGGTAAACCGCCGTATTCCGATTGTGGGCGACGAACACGCCGACATGGAAAAAGGCACCGGCTGCGTGAAAATCACCCCGGCGCACGACTTCAACGACTATGAAGTGGGTCGTCGTCACGCCCTGCCGATGATCAACATTCTTACCTTCGACGGCGATATCCGCGAAAGCGCAGAAGTGTACGACACCAAAGGCAACGAATCCGACGTTTATTCCAGCGACATCCCGGCGGAGTTCCAGAAGCTGGAACGTTTTGCCGCGCGTAAAGCGATCGTGGCTGCCGTTGACGCACTGGGCCTGCTGGAAGAGATCAAGCCTCACGACCTGACCGTGCCGTACGGCGACCGTGGTGGCGTGGTAATCGAGCCAATGCTGACCGACCAGTGGTACGTGCGTGCCGACGTGCTGGCGAAACCGGCTGTGGAAGCGGTTGAGAACGGCAGCATTCAGTTCGTGCCGAAGCAGTACGAAAACATGTACTTCTCCTGGATGCGCGATATTCAGGACTGGTGTATCTCTCGTCAGCTGTGGTGGGGTCACCGTATCCCGGCATGGTACGACAATGAAGGCAACGTCTACGTTGGTCGCAGCGAAGATGAAGTGCGTCAGGAAAACAACCTGAGCGCGGATGTTGCCCTGCGTCAGGACGAAGACGTGCTGGACACCTGGTTCTCCTCCGCGCTGTGGACCTTCTCCACCCTTGGCTGGCCAGAAAACACCGACGCGCTGCGTCAGTTCCATCCAACCAGCGTGATGGTGTCCGGTTTCGACATCATCTTCTTCTGGATTGCCCGCATGATCATGATGACCATGCACTTCATCAAAGACGAAGACGGCAAGCCGCAGGTTCCGTTCCATACCGTCTATATGACCGGTCTGATCCGCGACGACGAAGGCCAGAAGATGTCCAAGTCCAAGGGGAACGTTATTGACCCGCTGGACATGGTTGACGGTATCTCTCTGGAAGAGCTGCTGGAAAAACGTACCGGCAACATGATGCAGCCGCAGCTGGCGGAGAAAATCCGCAAGCGCACCGAGAAGCAGTTCCCGAACGGGATTGAGGCTCACGGTACCGACGCCCTGCGCTTCACCCTGGCGGCACTGGCCTCTACCGGCCGTGACATCAACTGGGACATGAAGCGTCTGGAAGGTTACCGTAACTTCTGTAACAAGCTGTGGAACGCCAGCCGCTTCGTGCTGATGAACACCGAAGATCAGGATTGTGGCTTCAACGGCGGCGAAATGACGCTGTCTCTGGCTGACCGCTGGATCCTGGCGGAATTCAACCAGACGGTGAAAGCGTTCCGTGAGGCGCTGGACAGCTACCGCTTCGACATCGCGGCGGGCATCCTGTATGAATTCACCTGGAACCAGTTCTGCGACTGGTATCTGGAGCTGGCGAAGCCGGTCATGAACGGCGGCACTGAAGCGGAACTGCGCGGCACGCGCAACACGTTGATTACCGTTCTGGAAGGCCTGCTGCGCCTGGCGCACCCGGTTATTCCATTCATCACCGAGACCATCTGGCAGCGCGTGAAGGTGATTGCCGGCATCAACGCAGATACCATCATGCTGCAGCCGTTCCCGGAATTCGATGCGGCGAAAGTGGATGAAGCGGCATCAGCGGATACCGAGTGGCTGAAGCAGGCGATCGTTGCGGTACGTAACATCCGTGCTGAAATGAACATTGCCCCTGGCAAACCGCTGGAGCTGCTGCTTCGTGGCTGCAGCGAAGCTGCCGTTCGTCGCGTCACAGAGAACAACACCTTCCTGAAAACTATGGCGCGTCTGGAAAGCATCACCGTGCTGCCTGCGGATGACAAAGGTCCGGTTTCCGTGACCAAAATCATCGACGGCGCCGAGCTGCTGATCCCGATGGCGGGTCTGATCGACAAAGACGCCGAGCTGGCTCGTCTGGCGAAAGAAGTGGCAAAAGTCGACGTGGAAATTGGCAAAATCGAAAGCAAGCTGGCGAACGAAGGCTTTGTCGCCCGCGCGCCGGAAGCGGTCATCGCGAAAGAGCGTGAGCGTCTGGTTGCCTTCGCCGATGCGAAGACCAAGCTGATTGAGCAGCAGGCGGTTATCGCTGCCCTGTAATGCTTTTACCCCTTACGCTTCAGAGCGTAAGGGGTATCCTTCCTGAAAACTCCTCGCTTGCACTCCCCTTTCTGCGGTGCTATTAACAGCAGTTATGTGTCAATTTTTGTAATGAGTAATGCTATGAGCGTGATTACCCCCGTCGCGACGACGATGCGCCGGATCGCTGAGCAGGACAACCCGGCTATCGCCGCCGTTATCCGCACCGTTTCTGCCGAATATGGCCTGACGGCTGACAAAGGCTACACGGTTGCCGACCCGAACCTGGACGCGCTTTACCAGCTCTACAGCCAGCCAGGGCACGCCTACTGGGTAATCGAGCAGAACGGCCAGGTTGTCGGAGGCGGCGGCGTGGCGCCCCTCAGCTGCAGCGAGCCGGATATCTGCGAGCTGCAGAAAATGTATTTCCTGCCAACGGCACGCGGACAAGGACTGGCAAAAAAGCTGGCGCTGATGGCGCTGGACCACGCGCGAAAGCAGGGTTTTACCCGCTGCTACCTTGAAACGACCGCCTTCCTCAAAGAGGCCATCGGCCTGTATGAACATCTGGGCTTTGAGCATATCGATGCGCCGCTGGGCTGTACCGGCCACGTTGATTGCGAAGTCAGAATGCTGAAAAGTCTGTAACTTTCGTTCCTGCCCTCTTCTGTTAAGCGGCTGTAAACTGAATGCTCTACACTCTCAGTTCACACCACAACGGGGGAAACACGATGTCGAAGATAAAAAGCTACGCCGCACCGCAGGCGGGTGCAGAACTTGAGCTGTACGAGTACGATGCGGGCGAACTAAAAGCAGAAGACGTCGAAGTACAGGTTGATTACTGCGGGATCTGCCACTCGGATCTCTCGATGATCGACAACGAATGGGGCTTCTCCAGCTATCCGCTGGTTGCCGGACACGAAGTCATTGGCCGCGTCGTGGCGCTCGGTAGCGCCGCGCAGGACAAAGGGCTGAAAGTGGGCCAGCGCGTGGGCATTGGCTGGACGGCACGCAGCTGTGGTCACTGCGATGCCTGTATCAGCGGCAATCAAATCAACTGCCTCGAAGGCGCCGTTCCCACCATTCTCAACAAAGGTGGTTTTGCCGATAAACTGCGCGCCGACTGGCAATGGGTCATCCCGCTGCCGGACAGCATTGATATCGAATCCGCCGGTCCGCTGCTGTGCGGCGGTATCACCGTCTTCAAACCGCTGCTGATGCACCATATCACCGCTACCAGCCGCGTCGGCGTCATTGGTATCGGCGGACTGGGGCATATTGCCATTAAGCTGCTGCACGCGATGGGCTGTGAAGTCACGGCGTTCAGCTCGAACCCGGCCAAAGAGAAAGAAGTGCTGGCGATGGGGGCGGATAAAGTGGTGAATAGCCGCGATCCGCAGGCGCTGAACGCGCTGGCGGGCCAGTTTGATCTGATCATCAACACCGTTAACGTGGATCTCGACTGGCAGCCGTACTTTGAAGCGCTGGCCTACGGCGGTAACTTCCACACCGTGGGTGCGGTGATGAAGCCGCTGCCGGTTCCGGCGTTTACCCTGATCGGTGGGGATCGCAGCATATCCGGTTCTGCTACCGGTACGCCGTACGAGCTGCGCAAACTGATGAAATTCGCCGGACGCACCAAAGTGGCGCCGACCACCGAACTGTATCCAATGTCGAAAATCAACGAAGCGATCCAGCACGTGCGCGACGGTAAAGCCCGCTACCGCGTGGTGCTGAAAGCGGATTTCTGATGTGAGTTTGCCGGGTGGCGGCTTCGCCTTACCCGGCCTACTTTCACTGCTGCGCCAATACGTTAAATACTTCCGCTACCGCGACCGCTCCCGGATCCATTACCCCATCCAGGTTCTCTTTATTGACATACGACGAGCGTCCCGCGCCGGCTTTCGCCATTTTCGCCGTTGCTTCGGCACCGTGCTGTGCTGCCTTCGCCGCTGCCTCGATATCTCCCTTCAGCAACGCCTCCAGCGCCGGTTGCAGCGCGTCGATCAGCGTGCGATCGCCGAGATCTGCCCCACCGTACTGCTTCATCTGCGCCAGTCCGCTGAGCAAGGCCTCAGGGAGTGGCTGACCATCGTGAAGCTTTTGCCCGGCCGCAGTGAAGAAGATCGACATCAGCACCCCGCTCGACCCGCCCATCACCGTCGCCAGCCGCTCGCCAACCAGCAGCAGCAGCTTAGACACATCATTAAGCGGGAGCGTGTTCTCCTCCAGTCGCTGCGCAATATCCCGCGCCCCTTGCGCAAAGGTGGAGCCGGTATCGCCATCACCCACTTTCGCATCCAGCGCGTTCAGGCGGTTTTCCAGCTGGATCAGCGTTTTTGTCACTGAGAAGACACACGCTCCTACCTGCGGATTGTCCGATGAGGTATATTCCACTCGATCATGAATGGCGCTGTGCTCAACGGTACGCAGTGGCGCAAACGCCACGGGCTTCTGCCAGCCCAGCGTCTCGACATCAGCGTAAATCGCCTTTTCGAAGAAATCAGTGAGCTTCAGCAGCGTCAGCGAAAAGCCTTTCATATCCAGCGCGCTGACCAGCGGCGCTGGGCCAATCAGGTACGCGATGTTCTCTTTCAGCGCCGAGTGCGCCAGCTCTTTGGTCAGCAGCGCCATCTCCAGCGCCGATACGCCGCCAAGATTGTTAATCAATACCGCAAAACGCCCCTCGCCCGCCTGCGCGCGTAACGGCGTCACCAGGGTGTCGATAATGGCTTTGCTGTTTTGCGTATCCACCACGGAAGCCCCGGGCTCGCCGTGAATGCCCAGGCCCAGCTCGACATGGCCTTGTTTAATCCGCCCCTCTTCATCGTCGCTGCCCGGCAGGTTGCACGTTTGCATCGCCACGCCCAGGCTCCAGAGGTTATCGCAGGCCTGTTGCGCAATATCCCGCACCTCGCTCAGCGATTTCCCCTGCTCCGCCGCATAGCCCGCAATCTTGTGCACCAGTGCCGTACCGGCAATACCGCGCGGCTGCTTGTTATCCGGCAGCGCGATATCGTCCGCCACGATCACCATCTCCACCTTAAGACCGTAACGTTTAGCCTTTTCCGCCGCCAGACCAAAGTTCAGGCGATCGCCGGTGTAGTTTTTTACGATCAGCAGACAGCCCCGGTCGCCCGTGACCGCCACAATGGCATTCAGCACCGCATCCACGCTCGGCGAAGCAAAAAGATCACCACACACTGCCGCCGTCAGCATCCCTTTGCCGACAAACCCGGCGTGCGCGGGTTCGTGGCCTGAGCCGCCGCCGGAGATCACCGCCACGCGGCTTTTGTCCCAGTCGCCGCGTGCGACGATCCTGATGGCCGGATCGATATCAAGCTTGACGAGATTAGCGTGTGGTGCAGAAAGCAGTATGCCTTCAATGGCATCGTTGACCAGCTGTTTGCGATCGTTAAAGAAGAATCTGGACATAGTTTCCCACTATTTTGTGAACCGTATGCAAAAGCATAGTCCGCGCTGGATAATGCGCCGCAAAGTCAGGAATTTACTCAACCAAATTGCGGCCAGGTTGCCTATACTCCACCCAGGACTAAGAGAGGAAGCGCATCATGAGTACACCATTGTTAATTGCCAGGACGCTGGAAAAAGAGCTGTATTTACTGCCCGCGATGGCGAACCGCCACGGTCTGATCACCGGAGCGACCGGGACGGGGAAAACCGTCACCCTGCAAAAGCTGGCGGAGTCGCTTTCAGAGATTGGCGTACCGGTCTTTATGGCTGACGTGAAAGGCGATTTAACCGGTGTGGCTCAGGATGGGACGGCATCTGAAAAACTGCTCGAGCGGCTGAAAAATATTGGCATCACGGACTGGACGCCGCACGGTAACCCGGTGGTGGTGTGGGATATCTTTGGTGAGAAAGGCCACCCGGTGCGCGCCACCGTCTCCGATCTCGGCCCACTGCTGCTGGCCCGTCTGCTTAACCTCAACGACGTGCAGTCCGGCGTGCTGAATATTATCTTCCGCATTGCCGACGATCAGGGACTGCTGCTGCTTGATTTCAAAGATCTACGCGCCATTACGCAATACATCGGCGATAACGCCAAATCCTTCCAGAACCAGTACGGCAATATCAGCAGCGCCTCGGTGGGCGCTATTCAGCGCGGTCTACTGACGCTTGAGCAGCAGGGCGCTGAGCATTTCTTTGGTGAACCCATGCTGGATATCAAAGACTGGATGCGCACCGACAGCAGTGGCAAAGGCATTATTAACATCCTGAGCTCAGAGAAGCTCTATCAGATGCCGAAACTCTATGCCGCCAGCCTGCTGTGGATGCTCTCCGAACTGTACGAACAGTTACCGGAAGCGGGCGATCTGGAAAAACCGAAGCTGGTGTTCTTCTTTGACGAAGCGCATCTGCTGTTTAACGACGCGCCGCAGGTATTGCTGGATAAGATCGAACAGGTTATCCGCCTGATCCGCTCCAAAGGCGTCGGCGTCTGGTTTGTCTCGCAAAACCCGTCGGATATCCCCGACAACGTGCTCGGGCAGCTCGGCAACCGCGTGCAGCATGCCCTGCGCGCCTTTACGCCAAAAGATCAGAAAGCGGTGAAAGCCGCCGCGCAAACCATGCGCGCCAATCCTGCCTTTGATACCGAAGCGGCGATTCAGGCGCTAGGCACCGGTGAAGCGCTGATCTCGTTCCTGGATGCGAAGGGCAGCCCGTCTGTGGTAGAACGCGCCATGGTGATCGCGCCTTGCTCGCGCATGGGGCCGGTGACCGACGATGAGCGCAACGGCCTGATTAACCACTCTCCGGTTTACGGGAAATACGAAGACGAGGTGGATCGCGAGTCCGCGTTCGAGATGCTGCAAAAAGGGGTCCAGGCGACAACGGAATCGCAGGATGCGCCTGCCGCTAAAGGGCAATCTGTCGCCGTCGATGACGGCATTCTCGGTGGGCTCAAAGACATTCTGTTCGGCAGCACCGGGCCGCGCGGCGGCAAGCGCGATGGAGTGGTGCAGACCATGGCGAAAAGCGCAGCCCGACAGGTCACCAATCAAATCGTGCGCGGCATGCTGGGGAGTTTGCTAGGCGGCCGTCGCCGCTAGACGCGGAATCCAGGGGCGGCCCAGCGCCGAACCCTGTACGCCGTTCTCCTGCAGATAGCGGTCAATTTCCACCATCCCCGTCCAGCGGTTTTCACACCATAGCGGTGCCAGAAGCGTTGGACGGCGGGCACTGGCCGAGATGCGATGGTAGACAATCTCCGCTGGCGTGTGGCGAATCATCTCCCCCGCCGTCACCGTATAGTCCTCAAGCTCGATACCGCTTAACCGCCCGGCCTCCCAGGCTTTCGCCATAATGCTGCCCTTCACGATATGCAGCGGGTGCAGCTTAATGCCGTCCACGCCGGTTTCAACCACCTTTTCCAGCGTTTCAAGACCATGCTGTTGACCCTCGCCGGGTAACCCAACAATCAGATGCGAGCAGACCTTCAGCCCGCGCTCTCGGGCCAGGCGCGTGGTGCGCTGGTAGCAGGCGAAATCATGACCACGGTTAATACGGTGCAGCGTTTTGTCGTGCGCGGTCTGCAAGCCCAGCTCCAGCCAGATCTCGTAGCCTTGTTCTTTGTACTCGCTGAGCAGGTCCAGCACCGCGTCCGGTACGCAGTCCGGGCGTGTGCCCACGCACAGCCCAACAATATTGGCCTGGCTGACGGCCTGCTGATACATCGAACGCAATACCTGCACCTCCGCCCACGTGCTGGTGTAGGCCTGGAAATAGGCCAGATATTGCTTCGCGCGGTTCACCAGGCTGGCCTGATGGGCAAGCTGTTCAGCGATAGATTTATGCCGCTGGGCCTCGTCAGCAAAGGACGCAACGTTACAGAAGGTGCAGCCGCCGCGCCCGATGGTGCCATCGCGATTCGGGCAGCTAAACCCGCCGTGCAGCGTCAGCTTATGAACCTTTTGCCCGTACCGCTGCAAAAGATCCCCACCAAACATATTGACTAATTTCTGTAACTGCATAATCTGATAGACCGTCCCGGAGAAAGGGGACAAGCCTGCCACTTTTAGCCTCTGTCGGCGATGACCTGGATCAATCGCCCTGGACGGCCTTTATCCATATGAATAAATACTCACGATTACTGCAATTTCATTCACGCCGCCTGTGATTACTTTTCCTTATGTTCTGATTGTTTTTTTCATTTATAGCGCCACCACTGAAAAACAGTGGGTTTATGCGGGTTTGCATCCATTGCCAGATTATTGTTCTGCTATAAAACCGCTATTCAGCACGCTACATTGATAATACCGCTTTCATATAGTGAGTCAGATCACACTCCGCTGCTCGCTCTCAGGTCATTCAATCAATGTAAAAATAGTTAAATACACTTAAAATACAAAAACATAGACTCTCTTTAGCACATTTTTGTATAAATAAGATTGCCATTTGACCTGTGTACCAATTCCCGATAAGTTGGAAATCCGCTGGAAGCTTTCTGGATGAGCGGCCTGCTCATCATATTTATGCAGTAATTGAGATTCCCTCTGAAGCAAGTCCTCAAACTTGTTTACCTGCGCGAAAGGATGAAAAAGAGGGCGAATGCGAGGTCCGCGTATGAAACGCAAACCCCGTCGCCATGCTCTTTCTGTGCCTGTGCGCCACGGTAAAGTTCAGTGGGAGCCCGACGAGCCTGGGGAGGTTCACTGATATGTTGTACGATAAATCCCTTGAGAAGGATAACTGTGGTTTCGGCCTGATCGCCCACATAGAAGGCGAACCTAGCCACAAGGTAGTGCGTACTGCTATTCACGCACTGGCCCGTATGCAGCACCGTGGCGCCATCCTTGCCGATGGTAAAACCGGCGACGGTTGCGGCCTGCTGCTGCAAAAACCGGATCGTTTCTTCCGCATCGTGGCGGAAGAGCGCGGCTGGCGTTTAGCCAAAAACTACGCTGTCGGCATGCTGTTCCTGAATCAGGATCCTGAAAAGGCTGCCGCCTCACGCCGCATCGTCGAAGAAGAACTTCAGCGTGAAACCCTGTCGATTGTCGGCTGGCGCGATGTGCCAACCAACGAAGGGGTGCTCGGTGAAATCGCCCTCTCCTCGCTGCCTCGTATTGAACAGATTTTCGTCAACGCGCCTGCGGGCTGGCGTCCACGTGATATGGAACGCCGTCTGTTTATCGCCCGCCGCCGCATTGAAAAACGTCTCCAGGACGATAAAGAGTTCTACGTCTGTAGCCTCTCTAACCTGGTGAACATCTATAAAGGTCTGTGTATGCCGGCTGACCTGCCGCGCTTCTACCTGGACCTGGCGGACCTGCGTCTGGAATCGGCCATTTGCCTTTTCCACCAGCGCTTCTCCACCAACACCGTTCCACGCTGGCCGCTGGCTCAACCGTTCCGCTACCTGGCGCACAACGGCGAGATCAACACCATCACCGGTAACCGCCAGTGGGCCCGTGCCCGTACCTATAAGTTCCAGACGCCACTGATCCCTGACCTGCACGATGCCGCGCCGTTCGTGAACGAAACCGGCTCGGACTCCAGCTCGATGGATAATATGCTGGAACTGCTGCTGGCGGGCGGGATGGATATCGTGCGCGCCATGCGTCTGCTCGTGCCGCCGGCCTGGCAGAACAACCCGGATATGGATCCTGAGCTGCGCGCGTTCTTCGACTTCAACTCCATGCACATGGAGCCGTGGGACGGCCCAGCGGGCATCGTTATGTCCGACGGCCGTTTTGCTGCCTGTAACCTGGACCGTAACGGTCTGCGTCCGGCGCGCTACGTTATCACCAAAGACAAGCTCATCACCTGCGCCTCTGAAGTCGGCATCTGGGATTACCAGCCTGACGAAGTGGTCGAGAAAGGCCGCGTTGGTCCGGGCGAGCTGATGGTTATCGACACCCGCGGTGGGCGCATCCTGCACTCCGCCGAAACCGACAACGATCTGAAGAGCCGCCACCCGTACAAAGAGTGGATGGAGAAGAACGTGCGTCGCCTGGTGCCGTTCGAAGATCTTACGGACGAAGAAGTGGGCAGCCGCGAGCTGGACGACGATACTCTCGCGAGCTACCAGAAGCAGTTTAACTACAGCGCGGAAGAGCTGGACTCTGTCATCCGCGTGCTCGGTGAAAACGGCCAAGAAGCGGTCGGCTCGATGGGTGACGATACCCCGTTTGCCGTGCTCTCCAGCCAGCCGCGCATCATTTACGACTACTTCCGCCAGCAGTTCGCGCAGGTGACCAACCCGCCAATCGATCCGCTGCGTGAAGCACACGTGATGTCGCTGGCCACCAGCATCGGTCGTGAGATGAACGTCTTCTGCGAGGCCGAAGGCCAGGCGCATCGTCTGACCTTTAAATCGCCGATCCTGCTGTATTCAGATTTCAAACAGCTCACCACCATGAAAGAGGAGCACTACCGCGCCGACACGCTCGACATTACCTTCGACGTGAACGAAGCGAGCCTTGAAGAGACGGTGAATGCGCTGTGTGACAAAGCCGAACAGATGGTGCGTAACGGCACCGTGCTGCTGGTGTTGTCCGACCGTAATATCGCGAAAAACCGTCTGCCTGTACCTGCCCCGATGGCGGTCGGCGCTATCCAGACGCGTTTGGTCGATAAGAGCCTGCGCTGCGACGCGAACATCATTGTTGAAACCGCAAGCGCCCGCGACCCGCATCACTTTGCCGTGCTGTTGGGCTTCGGCGCGACGGCGATCTACCCGTACCTAGCCTACGAAACGCTGGCCCGTCTGGTGGATACCCGCGCGATCGACAAAGATTACCGCGCGGTGATGCTGAACTACCGTAACGGCATCAACAAAGGTCTGTACAAGATCATGTCCAAAATGGGCATCTCGACCATTGCCTCCTACCGCTGTTCTAAGCTGTTTGAAGCGGTCGGCCTGCATGACGAGGTTGCCAACCTCTGCTTCCAGGGCGTGGTCAGCCGCATCGGCGGCGCCGGTTTTGCGGACTTCCAGCAGGATCTGGTGAACCTGTCCAAGCGCGCCTGGCTGGCACGTAAGCCGCTGGTTCAGGGCGGTCTGCTGAAATACGTTCACGGTGGCGAATACCACGCCTATAACCCGGACGTGGTGCGCACGCTGCAGCAGGCGGTTCAGAGCGGTGAATACAGCGATTATCAGCAGTACGCTGAGCTGGTGAATAACCGTCCGGCGGCGACGCTGCGCGACCTTATTGCCCTCAATCCGGGCGATGAAGCGGTCAGCATTGACGAAGTTGAACCGGCATCGGAACTGTTCAAACGCTTCGATACCGCGGCGATGTCCATCGGCGCGCTGAGCCCGGAAGCCCACGAAGCGCTGGCGGAAGCCATGAACAGCATCGGCGGCAACTCCAACTCCGGCGAAGGCGGTGAAGACCCTGCGCGTTACGGCACCAACAAAGTGTCCCGTATCAAGCAGGTGGCATCCGGTCGCTTTGGCGTAACGCCTGCGTACCTGGTCAACGCCGACGTGATTCAGATTAAAGTTGCTCAGGGTGCTAAACCGGGCGAAGGCGGTCAGCTGCCGGGTGATAAAGTCACCCCGTACATCGCCAAACTGCGCTATTCCGTGCCGGGCGTGACGCTGATCTCCCCGCCGCCGCACCACGATATCTACTCTATCGAGGACCTGGCGCAGCTTATTTTCGACCTGAAACAGGTCAACCCGAAGGCGATGATCTCCGTGAAGCTGGTTTCCGAACCGGGCGTTGGCACCATCGCGACCGGCGTGGCGAAGGCCTATGCGGATCTCATCACCATTGCCGGTTATGACGGCGGTACCGGCGCAAGCCCGCTCTCCTCCGTGAAATATGCGGGCTGTCCGTGGGAGCTTGGCCTGGTGGAAACCCAGCAGGCGCTGGTGGCTAACGGTCTGCGTCATAAGATCCGTCTGCAGGTGGATGGCGGTCTGAAAACTGGCCTCGACATCATCAAGGCGGCGATCCTCGGTGCGGAAAGCTTCGGTTTCGGTACGGGTCCAATGGTCGCGCTGGGCTGTAAATACCTGCGTATTTGCCACCTGAACAACTGCGCAACCGGCGTTGCAACCCAGGACGAGAAACTGCGTAAGAACCACTATCACGGCCTGCCGTTCAAAGTGACTAATTACTTTGAGTTCATCGCCCGCGAAACTCGCGAGCTGATGGCCCAGCTGGGCGTTAAACGTCTGGTGGACCTGATTGGCCGTACCGACCTGCTGAAAGAGCTGGAAGGCTTCACCGCCAAGCAGCAGAAGCTGGAGTTGAGCAAGCTGCTGGAAACCGCGCAGCCGCATCCTGGCAAAGCGGTCTACTGCACCGAGAACAACCCGCCGTTTGATAACGGCGTGCTGAACGCACAGCTGCTGCAGCAGGCGAAGCCGTACGTGGACGACAAGCAGAGCAAAACGTTCTGGTTTGATATCTGTAACACCGACCGTTCCGTGGGTGCATCGCTCTCCGGCTACATCGCGCAGACGCATGGTGACCAGGGGCTGGCGTCGGATCCGATTACCGCGCATTTCAGCGGTACCGCGGGTCAGAGCTTCGGCGTGTGGAACGCAGGTGGTGTTGAGCTGTACCTGACCGGCGATGCCAACGACTACGTCGGTAAAGGCATGGCGGGCGGTCTGCTGGCGGTGCGTCCTCCGGTCGGCTCAGCCTTCCGCAGCCATGAGGCCAGTATCATCGGTAACACCTGCCTGTACGGCGCGACCGGCGGTCGTCTGTTTGCAGCAGGCCGTGCGGGTGAGCGTTTTGCGGTGCGTAACTCCGGTGCCATCACCGTGGTGGAAGGCATTGGCGATAACGGTTGTGAATACATGACGGGCGGGATTGTTTGCGTTCTGGGTAAAACCGGCGTGAACTTCGGCGCGGGCATGACGGGCGGTTTTGCGTACGTCCTGGACGAAGACGGCGAGTTCCGCAAACGCGTGAACCCGGAGCTGGTAGAAGTGCTGGACGTTGATACGCTGGCTATCCATGAAGAACACCTGCGCGGCTTGATTACCGAACACGTGCAGCATACCGGTTCTTCGCGCGGCGAAGAGATCCTGGCGAACTGGCCGGCGTTCTCTGCGAAATTCGCGCTGGTTAAGCCGAAGTCCAGCGATGTTAAAGCCCTGTTGGGTCACCGTAGTCGTAGCGCAGCAGAGCTGCGTGTGCAGGCGCAGTAAGGAATTCAGATGAGCCAGAACGTATACCAGTTTATCGACCTGCAGCGTGTTGATCCGCCAAAGAAACCGCTGAAGATCCGCAAAATTGAATTTGTTGAAATCTACGAGCCGTTTTCAGAAGGCCAGGCCAAAGCACAGGCGGACCGCTGCCTGTCCTGCGGTAACCCTTACTGCGAATGGAAATGTCCGGTACACAACTACATCCCGAACTGGCTGAAGCTGGCCAACGAAGGACGTATTTTTGAAGCCGCCGAGCTGTCTCACCAGACCAATACCCTGCCGGAAGTGTGCGGCCGCGTGTGTCCTCAGGACCGTCTGTGCGAAGGCTCCTGTACGCTGAACGACGAGTTCGGTGCGGTGACCATCGGCAACATCGAGCGCTATATCAACGATAAAGCGTTCGAGATGGGCTGGCGTCCGGACATGACCGGCGTGAAGCAAACCGACAAGCGCGTGGCGATCATCGGCGCGGGCCCGGCGGGCCTGGCCTGTGCGGACGTGCTGACCCGCAACGGCGTGAAGGCGGTGGTCTTTGACCGTCATCCGGAAATCGGCGGTCTGCTGACCTTCGGTATCCCGGCCTTCAAGCTGGAAAAAGAGGTCATGACCCGTCGCCGTGAAATTTTCACCGGCATGGGCATTGAGTTCAAGCTGAACGTGGAAGTAGGCCGCGACGTGCAGCTCGACGACCTGCTGAAGGATTACGACGCCGTATTCCTGGGCGTGGGCACCTATCAGTCCATGCGCGGTGGTCTGGAAAACGAAGACGCGCCGGGCGTGTACGACGCGCTGCCGTTCCTGATTGCCAATACCAAGCAGATCATGGGCTACGGCGAAACCGCCGATGAGCCGTTCGTCAGCATGGAAGGCAAACGCGTGGTGGTGCTGGGCGGCGGTGATACCGCGATGGACTGCGTGCGTACCTCCATTCGTCAGAATGCGGCACACGTGATCTGCGCCTACCGTCGTGACGAAGAGAACATGCCGGGCTCTAAGCGCGAAGTGAAAAACGCGCGTGAAGAGGGCGTGGAGTTCCAGTTCAACATCCAGCCTCTGGGTATTGAAGTGAATGCCAACGGCAAAGTGAGCGGCGTGAAGATGGCGCGTACCGAGATGGGCGCACCGGATGCGAAAGGTCGCCGTCGCGCCGAGATCGTCGCCGGTTCTGAACACGTGATCCCGGCCGATGCCGTGGTGATGGCGTTCGGTTTCCGCCCTCACAGCATGGAGTGGCTGGCGAAGCACAGCGTTGAGCTGGATTCGCAGGGCCGCGTAATCGCGCCAGAAGGCAGCGATAATGCGTTCCAGACCAGCAACCCGAAAATCTTCGCCGGTGGCGATATCGTTCGCGGTTCCGACCTGGTGGTGACGGCGATTGCCGAAGGCCGCAAGGCGGCTGACGGTATACTGAACTACCTGGTAGTGTAAAAAAACAGGCCCGATTGGGCCTGTTTTTTTATTTCACGACGCGAAGAGCCGGACGACCACCGCGCGGAGGCGGATCGTCATCAGGGTCATTGTCATCGTGATGATCGGGTTTATCGCCATCGATAAGTGACATCACCGTGTCGCTTTCGCGCTCATCAGATGCATTCTCATCATTCAGGCTGGCAACCTCTTCATCATACGCCGCTTCCGGCTCGAACATAGTTCCCGCACCGTTTTCACGGGCGTAGATGGCCAGCACAGCGGCCAGCGGAACGGAAACCTGACGCGGCACGCCGCCAAAACGCGCGTTGAAGCGCACTTCATCGTTCGCCAGCTCCAGGTTACCCACCGCGCGCGGGGCGATGTTCAGTACGATCTGCCCGTCACGTGCGTATTCCATTGGAACCAGCACGCCCGGCAACGTCACATCCACAACCAGGTGCGGCGTGAGCTGGTTATCCAGCAGCCATTCATAGAAGGCGCGCAGCAGATAAGGACGGCGTGGGGTAAGTTGTGACATTTCCACAGTCATTAGCCTCGGCCGAGACGCATTTCACGTTCCGGTTCAGTTAAGGATGCCAGGAAAGAGTCGCGCTCAAAGACGCGAGTCATGTAGCCCTTCAGCTCTTTCGCGCCAGGACCGCTGAACTCTACGCCCAGGGTCGGCAGACGCCACAGCAGCGGTGCCAGGTAGCAATCCACCAGGCTGAACTCATCGCTCAGGAAGAACGGTTTCTGACCAAACACCGGGGCGATTGCCAGCAGCTCTTCACGCAGTTGCTTACGCGCAGCGTCAGCTTCAGAAGCGGAACCGCTGGTAATCACATTCATCAGCGAGTACCAGTCTTTTTCGATACGCTGCATGTACAGGCGGCTTTCACCACGCGCGACAGGGTAAACAGGCATCAGCGGCGGATGCGGGAAACGCTCATCCAGATATTCCATAATGATACGGGATTCCCACAGGGTCAGCTCGCGATCCACCAGCGTCGGTACGCTTTGGCTCGGGTTGAGATCGATCAGATCCTGAGGCGGGTTATCCTTTTCCACATGCTCGATCTCAAAACTGACACCCTTCTCGGCCAGCACGATACGAACCTGATGGCTATAAATGTCAGTAGGACCAGAAAACAGCGTCATTACCGAACGTTTGTTGGCAGCGACAGCCATGAAAACCTCCAGGTATATTCAGAATTTTTACTGCTACCAGCCCAACAGGGGCCAGCCAGATGTTGTATCGCCCATCCCAGAGAAAACACATTGTTCAATAATCGAACAAAAATCGAGTATTCACCGATATTTGGGCAGAAAATTGGATGATAGTTTACCAGATTTTGATGGCTTTGTGGTGAGGGGATTCTGGAAATGTGGAAAAAGAGAAGATATATGCATGGATATTGTGGATAACCTGCGCATTATCCATAAAAAAACCCGCCGAAGCGGGTTTTTCGCCAATCGTTCTGCGTAAGCAGAATGGATTAACGTTTGGAGAACTGTGGACGACGACGTGCTTTACGCAGACCCACTTTCTTACGTTCAACCTGACGCGCGTCACGAGTAACGAAGCCAGCTTTACGCAGTTCAGAACGCAGGGATTCGTCGTACTCCATCAGAGCGCGGGTGATACCGTGACGGATCGCACCTGCCTGACCGGAGATACCACCACCTTTAACGGTGATGTACAGATCCAGTTTTTCTACCATGTCAACCAGTTCCAGCGGCTGGCGAACTACCATGCGGGCAGTTTCGCGACCGAAGTATTGTTCCAGAGAACGCTGGTTGATTACGATTTTACCACTGCCCGGTTTGATGAAAACGCGAGCTGCGGAACTTTTGCGGCGACCAGTGCCGTAGTATTGATTTTCAGCCATTGCCTATAATCCCGATTAGATGTCAAGAACTTGCGGTTGCTGTGCCGCGTGGTTGTGCTCGTTGCCTGCGTAAACTTTCAGTTTACGGAACATAGCACGACCCAGCGGGCCTTTTGGCAGCATGCCTTTAACCGCGATTTCAATCACACGCTCAGGACGGCGGGCAATCATCTCTTCAAAGGTCGCTTCTTTGATACCACCGATGTGGCCGGTGTGGTGGTAGTACATTTTGTCAGTACGCTTGTTGCCGGTTACAGCAACTTTATCAGCGTTCAGAACGATGATGTAATCACCGGTATCAACGTGCGGAGTGTATTCCGCTTTATGCTTACCGCGCAGGCGACGAGCCAGTTCAGTAGCCAGACGGCCCAGAGTTTTACCGGTCGCGTCAACAACATACCAGTCGCGCTGTACGGTTTCTGGTTTAGCTGTAAAAGTTTTCATTAAAAGCTTACCCAAATAATAAGTTACACGTTGGTGAACACCCAAACGTTTAGTCAGTTGAGGTTCACACGACAAAGTCCGGCAAACCTACCCCTTCGAATAGCACATGCCGACACATAGAAAGTTTCGGGAAAAAAACCTTCTCGTAACGTGGGGTCGCAAGATTATAGAGAAGTTGAGGTCAAAGATCGACCCTTAAATGTGATTTGGAATGGGTTTTTCGGGGCCACGGAAAATGCCGGGTGGCGGCTGCGCCTTACCCGGCCTACAAGGCTCCCTTCTCAGGGAGAGGGTAGTATTTATTACGGCATATGCTCCAGCTTCAGGTACTCCTCGCTCTGCATCTCCTGCAGGCGAGACAGGCAGCGCTGGAACTCAAACTTCAGCCGCTCTCCCTGGTAAATCTCATATAAAGGTACCTCGGCGCTGACCACCAGCTTGACGTGGCGCTCATAAAACTCGTCCACCAGCGCAATGAAGCGTCGCGCCTCGCTCTCCATCAGCCGCGTCATCACCGGCACATCCAGCACCATCACGGTGTGGAACAGACGTGAAAGCGCAATGTAGTCGTGCTGGCTACGGGCATCCACGCAAAGCGTCGTAAAGGAGACCGCCAGCGTTTGGTTTTCGACGCCAAGGGTGGGGAGCGGGCGATGGTTAATCTCGAGTTCCGGGGCGTGCTCGCGCTTTGCTCCCGCCAGCGCCAGCCAAAGTTTATCCATCTCGCGGGTGGTATCGGCATTTAGCGGCGAAAGCCACAGGTGCGCCTGGGTCAGCGTGCGCAGACGATAATCGACACCGGCATCGACGTTCATAATGTCACAATGCTGTTTGATAGCGTCAATGGCGGGCAGGAAGCGTGCCCGCTGCAGGCCGTTGCGGTACAGATCGTCCGGCGGGATATTCGACGTGGCCACCAGCGTAATCCCGCGGGCAAATAACGCCTTCATCAGGCCGCCTAACAGCATGGCATCGGTGATGTCAGACACAAAAAACTCATCGAAGCAGAGTACGTCCGTTTCCACCTTGAACCGGTCGGCCACAATCTCCAGCGGATCGCTTTTACCCTGCAGTGCGGTCAGCTCTTCATGCACCCGCAGCATAAAGCGGTGGAAGTGCAGACGCTGTTTACGTGTACCCGGCAAGCTCTGGTAGAACATGTCCATCAGCCAGGTTTTTCCGCGACCGACCCCGCCCCACATGTATAAACCGCGCGCCGGCGCGTGAGCCTGTGGCGCTTTTTTACCGAGCAACCGCCCAAACGCCGCCTTTAGCCCGCCATTCTGTTCGGTTTCAGCGGGTTTTGCCGTGAGCTCCTGGTAAATCATCTCCAGACGGTTTACCGCCTCACGTTGAACGTCATCAGGCTGATGAGTGCCCTCGCTAAGGGCCAGTTGATATCGCGATGCAGGGGACAGGTTTTGCATAATCTTATTGTTATTCCTTCAATTAACGCTCACCAGCAGACGTGACTGATGAAAAAAAGGCCGTTCTACACTACGCGATGATACGTCAGGATTCCACTTCTGCAGAAATAGCGGTTATAGTGGCATTATCAGGCACAGGCAGGAGCCGAGCCAACACCCTACGGAACAACAAGACAACGGGAGAAGTTCATGACCTGGGAATATGCGCTAATCGGTTTAGTCGTCGGCATCGTCATCGGTGCTGTGGCCATGCGTTTCGGTAATCGCAAATTGCGTCAGCAGCAGTCACTGCAGTACGAACTGGAAAAGAACAAAGCCGAGCTGGAAGAGTATCGTGAAGAGCTGGTCAGCCATTTTGCCCGCAGCGCCGAGCTGCTGGACAACATGGCGACCGACTATCGTCAGCTGTATCAACATATGGCAAAAAGCTCCAGCAGCCTGCTGCCGGAAATGACCGCTGAAACCAACCCATTCCGCAACCGTCTGGCTGACTCTGAGGCCGGTAACGATCAGGCGCCCGTTCAGATGCCTCGCGACTATTCCGATGGCGCGTCCGGCCTGCTGCGCGGCGGTGTAAAACGCGATTAAGCACACAACCTGAATTTATTTTACGGGCGCAGCGATTGCGCCCGTCCTTTCTTCATGACCCCAGCTATCATTTAGTTAAACACCTCATTGTTCAGCGGTTTAAAATTCAATAACATCAACGTGTTTTTAGGGCCGTTTTTCCTTTATTCCAGGTTACGAGAGTCAACATCGATGAAGAAAAAAAACCAGCTGTTGAGCGCTATCGCGTTAAGTGTCGGGTTATCTCTCTCGGCGTCCGTCCCTGTATTCGCTGCTCTCCCCTCCCAGGTGCCTGGCCAGGCGGCCATTCCAAGCCTCGCGCCCATGCTGGAAAAAGTCTTGCCTGCGGTCGTCAGCGTTCAGGTTGAAGGCACGGCGGTACAAAGCCAACGCGTCCCTGAAGAACTGAAAAAATATTTTGGCGATGAGTCTCCCGACCAGCAGGCGCAGCCTTTTGAAGGCCTGGGCTCTGGCGTCATTATTGATGCAGCTAAAGGCTATATTCTGACTAACAACCATGTCATCAGCCAGGCCGATAAAATAAGCGTCCAGCTAAACGATGGCCGCGAATTTGATGCCAAACTGATTGGCGGCGATGACCAGAGCGACATCGCGCTGCTGCAGGTGCAAAACCCGAGCAATCTGACCCAGATTGCCATCGCGGATTCTGACAAACTGCGCGTCGGCGACTTTGCCGTCGCCGTGGGCAACCCCTTTGGCTTAGGGCAAACCGCCACCTCCGGGATCGTCTCCGCGCTGGGGCGTAGCGGCCTGAATCTGGAGGGGCTGGAAAACTTTATCCAGACCGACGCCTCAATCAACCGTGGAAACTCCGGCGGGGCATTGCTCAACCTTAGCGGCGAGCTGATTGGGATTAACACGGCGATTCTGGCCCCGGGCGGCGGCAGCATCGGGATCGGTTTTGCTATCCCCAGCAATATGGCCAAAACCCTGGCGCAGCAGCTGATCCAGTTCGGTGAAATCAAACGCGGGCTGCTGGGCATTAAAGGTATGGAGATGAGCGCTGATATCGCAAAAGCGTTCAACATCAATGTACAGCGCGGGGCGTTTGTCAGTGAAGTGCTGCCAAACTCCGGTTCCGCAAAAGCGGGAGTGAAATCGGGGGATGTGATCGTCAGCCTGAACGACAAACCGCTGAACAGCTTTGCAGAACTGCGTTCGCGGATTGCCACAACCGAACCTGGCGCCAAAGTGAAGCTGGGCCTGATACGTGACGGTAAGCCGCTTGACGTTGAAGTGACGCTGGATAAGAGCACCTCTTCCTCGGCCAGCGCGGAGCTTATTGCCCCGGCGCTGCAAGGGGCTACGTTGAGCGACGGGCAGCTGAAAGACGGTACGAAAGGCATTAGCATCGACACCGTCGAGAAGAGCAGCCCTGCCGCGCAGGCCGGATTGCATCAGGATGACGTGATCATCGGTGTAAACCGCAATCGCGTGCAGTCTATTGCCGAACTGCGCAAGGTGCTGGAAAGCAAACCGGCGGTTATTGCCCTGCAGGTCATGCGCGGCAATGAGTCTATCTATATTCTGTTGCGCTAAGCATTTGCGACCCGGACATCACCGCTGCGTGTGATGTCCGGATAACTCATGTTATGCTGCAAATCGTTCCTTTTTTAACGAAACGCGCATCATGCTTTCAAAGCTCTTACGTTCTATTGTCATCGGTTTGATTGTCGCTGGCCTGCTGCTGCTGGCGCTGCCGTCTTTACGTCAGTTCAATAAACTGTCTGCTCCCCAGTTTGATAGCACGGATGAAACGCCGGCCACCTATAACCAGGCCGTACGCCGAGCCGCACCCGCCGTAGTTAACGTCTATAACCGTGGCCTGAATAGCTCAGCCCACAACCAGCTGGAGATCCGCACCCTCGGCTCCGGCGTGATCATGGACGAGCGCGGCTACATTATTACTAACAAGCACGTGATAAACGATGCTGACCAGATCATCGTCGCCCTACAGGATGGCCGCGTGTTTGAGGCATTACTCGTTGGGTCTGACAGCCTGACCGATCTGGCCGTCCTGAAGATTAACGCCACGGGCGGTTTGCCGGTCATCCCGATCAACCGTAAACGTACCCCGCATATTGGTGATGTCGTCCTGGCGATTGGTAACCCTTACAACCTGGGCCAGACCATCACCCAGGGGATTATCAGCGCGACCGGTCGTATCGGCCTCAACCCATCCGGACGGCAGAATTTCCTGCAAACCGATGCCTCCATCAACCACGGTAACTCCGGCGGTGCGCTGGTCAACTCGCTGGGCGAACTGATGGGCATCAACACCCTCTCGTTCGACAAGAGTAACGACGGTGAGACGCCGGAAGGGATCGGCTTTGCCATTCCGTTCCAGCTGGCGACCAAAATTATGGATAAGCTGATCCGCGACGGACGCGTTATCCGCGGCTATATCGGTATCGGCGGGCGCGAAATTGCGCCGATGCATACCCAGGGCGGCGGAATCGATCAGATCCAGGGCATCGTGGTTAACGAGGTGGCGCCAGGGGGTCCGGCGGCCAACGCGGGAATTCAGGTAAACGATGTGATTGTGTCGGTCAACGGCACGCCGGCGGTCTCTGCGCTGGAGACGATGGATCAGGTGGCGGAAATTCGCCCGGGTTCTATCATCCCTGTTGAGGTCATGCGCAACGATAAGAAACTGACGCTGCACGTAACGATTCAGGAATACCCGGCAACAAACTGACAGGCATAAAAAAACGGAGCGATAAGCTCCGTTTTTTGCCGGGAGACGGTTCGTATTACTTGTTAACGAACTCTTCGCCCAGGGTGATATCTTTCTTCAGCGTATCCAGCATGCCTTCCATCGCGTGTTGTTCAAACGCGCTCAGGGTACCAATGGATTTACGCTCTTCGATACCGTTTTTACCCAGCAGCAGCGGCTGAGAGAAGAAGCGAGCGTGTTCGCCATCGCCTTCAACGTAAGCGCATTCAACAACGCCTTTCTCGCCCTGCAGAGCGCGAACCAGTGACAGACCGAAACGTGCAGCCGCCTGGCCCATAGACAGGGTTGCAGAACCGCCACCCGCCTTCGCTTCCACCACTTCGGTGCCCGCGTTCTGGATGCGTTTAGTCAGGTCAGCCACTTCCTGCTCGGTGAAGCTCACGCCAGGGATCTGCGACAGCAGAGGCAGGATGGTGACGCCAGAGTGACCGCCGATGACCGGAACTTCCACTTCTGTTGGCTGTTTGCCTTTCAGCTCAGCAACAAAGGTGTTGGAACGGATGATATCCAGCGTGGTTACGCCGAACAGTTTGTTTTTGTCGTAAACACCTGCTTTCTTCAGCACTTCTGCCGCGATAGCAACGGTGGTGTTCACCGGGTTAGTGATGATACCGATGCACGCTTTCGGGCACACTTCAGCAATCTGCTGCACCAGGTTTTTCACGATGCCCGCGTTGACATTGAAAAGGTCTGAACGATCCATGCCCGGCTTACGCGCTACGCCTGCAGAAATCAGCACCACGTCGGCACCCTGCAGTGCAGGACGTGCATCTTCACCGGAGAAGCCTTTGATTTTTACAGCAGTTGGGATGTGGCTCAGGTCAACCGCCACGCCTGGGGTTACCGGAGCAATATCGTACAGGGAGAGTTCTGAGCCTGAAGGCAGTTGGGTTTTCAGTAGTAGGGCAAGCGCCTGGCCGATACCACCAGCAGCGCCGAGGACTGCGACTTTCATCCTAAACTCCTTATTATGGTTAACTTAAGTATCTGTAAATCCGTTGCGGCGACCATAATTCAGCAAGTAAATAATTACAATTTTCGTAGCTAAAGAATTTGAGGTCACGCGACTTTATCTCTCACCAGAAAACTATCTGACGACAGAGGGCAACGCATTAAGAGGTGGTTACAATACACCCTGCCCCGCCACCAAAACAACATCATTTTGATAACATTTAATTTACTTTTAAGCTTATTTGCGCGGCGTGACCCAGGCATGTTTTCTGATAACGAAATCTGATAAAATCACTCCCTTTCATAACATTATTTCAGCCTGGCGCTGAGTAGATAATTTGCATAAAAATTCATCCACATGCATAATAATGTTGTTTCTATCGTCATATTCCGGGTGACTTATGCGAAGCTCGTCTAAGCAAGAAGAATTAGTTAAGGCGTTTAAGGCGCTACTTAAAGAAGAGAAATTCAGTTCTCAGGGAGAAATTGTTCAGGCGCTGCAGGAACAAGGCTTCGATAATATCAATCAGTCGAAAGTCTCCCGCATGTTAACGAAATTTGGCGCGGTGCGTACCCGTAACGCCAAGATGGAGATGGTCTATTGCCTGCCAGCAGAACTTGGCGTGCCGACCACCTCCAGCCCGCTCAAAAATCTGGTTCTGGATATCGATCATAACGACGCCGTAGTGGTGATCCACACAAGCCCCGGCGCCGCACAGCTGATTGCCCGCATGCTGGACTCGCTGGGTAAAACGGAGGGTATCCTCGGGACTATCGCCGGCGATGACACCATCTTTACCACACCGGCTAGCGGTTTTTCCGTGAAAGATCTCCACGAAGCGATTCTGGTTCTGTTCGAACAGGAACTCTAATCCCCTCTCCCCGTAGCGCCGCTGCGGGGATCGTTCTGCTTCCGCTGCGTTCTCCCCTCTTTTCTACTGCCCTTCACTTTGACAAATAGTGCTTTTTACCACTCATTAACATTCACATGGTGAATGCTAAATCAAAGAATCGCACAAAAAATCAAAAGTTGATATCCATATGATTTCATTAGCTATCACCAACAAAAACGTGCAAAAAACACCCAATATTATGCAATTTGGTTATAAAAAAAGGACTGGTTAACACGTAATAACAATAGAAACCATTAGTCTGGTATTAATTTTTACCGTTATTAGTGTATACTTGATTTTGTGATGAGGGTCACGAAACAAGACCCCACTAAAAAATTCGACGAGGTAAGAATCATGAAAATCAAATCAACTGTAGCGGCTCTGAGCGTCCTGTCTGTCCTGTCATTCGGTGCTTTCGCGGCTGACTCTATTAATGCTGACCAGGCGCAATCCCGTCAGGCCATCGGTACGGTTTCTGTCGGCGCGGTCGGCACATCGCCAATGGACATGCATGAGATGCTGAACAAAAAAGCGGAAGAACAGGGTGCATCATCCTATCGCATCATCGAAGCGCGTTCTGGCGACCACTGGCACGCCACCGCTGAGCTCTACAAATAAGTTTTAGTAATAGCTGAAAACGTAAATCTCCACTCAACGGCACCAGGCATAAAAATAGCGGTTCAACCCTTCTCGCCGTTGAGTAAAAACCCTTTTCAGGAGTAAAGACTATGAAAACCAAATTGATCATCGCAACCCTCGGTCTGGCATCCGTTCTCTCTTTCGGCGCAAGTGCAGCCGTACAGCAGGTGAATGCCGACCAGGCACAAAATCTACAGCGTATGGGCAGCGTCTCCGTGACGTCTGTCACTGGCTCACCGATGGATATCCGTCACGAACTGGCCGCCAAAGCTGAAAAAGCAGGTGCCAGCAGCTATCGCGTCACCGAACTGAATCAGGGTGACCACTGGCATGCAACTGCAGAACTGTATAAATAAACCCTCGTCGTATCTCATCATACGACTTGCCCCTGGCCTCATGGTCAGGGGCTTTTTTCATTCAGTGCCGCGCGTTGAAGCGCAACTGCCCTTCAAGCTCTTCTTCCGCTTCATCGAACAGCAATATCAGCGCGCCAAAACGTCTTCGCAGCTTATCGGGCAAATGGATAAACTCAATCTCCAGCGGGAGCGGCAACAGACTGCCGGTGACCACGTCCCAAAGCGTATCCAGATTCGTCACGCTTTCCCTTTCAAGATCAAACACCCGGATAAATTCCCGGTAGAAGTCTTCCTGACTGTCGATCTCGTCAAAATCAAACGTATAGGTTTTCATTGCCAGCCACCCAGTCCAGGCGAGCGGCAGCTGCCGCCCTGTCTATTATAATCCCCCAATATGCAGGGTTTTAACTTCCAGATACTCTTCCAGTCCCAGCACGGAGCCTTCTCGTCCAAGACCTGACTCTTTTACGCCGCCAAAAGGCCCGAGCTCCGTGGAGACGGCGCACTCGTTAATGCCAATCATCCCGCTCTCGATGGCCTGTGAAACGCGGAAGACCCGTGAGAGATTCTGGGTATAAAAGTAAGCCGCCAGCCCATAAGGCGTATTGTTGGCGCGCTGGATGACCTCATCCTCCGAGGTGAAACGAAAGCACGCCGCCACCGGGCCAAACGTCTCTTCTTCTGCCAGCTTCATGCCTTCATGGCAGTCGCCCAATACGGTTGGCATCCAGAAATTCCCGCCAAGCGGATGGGGCTTACCTCCTGCCAGTACGGTTGCGCCCCGGGCAACGGCGTCGTCGACATGCTCACGCACTTTGTTCACCGCAGAAGGTTCAATCAGCGGCCCGACGACCACCCCCTCCTCAAGACCATTACCCACCTTCAGCGCATTCACGGCATCGGCGAGTTTATTCACAAATTTGTCGTAGACGGTTTCCTGAATATAAAAACGGTTCACGCTGACGCAGACCTGCCCGGCATTGCGAAACTTGTTGGCGATCGCGCCCTTAACCGCTGCGTCGATGTCCGCATCCTCAAAAACGATATACGGGGCATTTCCGCCCAGCTCCATCGAGACTTTCTTCATGGTTTCGGCTGCGTTACGCACCAGCGTTTTGCCGACGGAGGTTGAGCCGGTAAAGGAGATCTTACGCACGTCGCGACTTGCCATAATCGCATCGCTGATTTCATGCGTATTCCCGGCAACGGCGTTGAGAACGCCATCGGGCACACCCGCCTGTTTAGCCAATGTAAGCAGCGCAAAGGCGCTGAGCGGCGTGTTATTGGCCGGTTTAATTACCCCGGTACATCCTGCCGCCAGCGCCGGGCCTAACTTGCGGGTAAGCATGGCCATCGGGAAGTTCCACGGCGTTATCGCCGCGACCACGCCTACAGGTTCACGGGTCGCCAGAATGCGCGAGCCGGGTTTGATCGGTGGAATAATTTCACCGTTCGCGCGTTTAGCCTCTTCGGCAAACCACTGGATAAAGCTGGCGGCGTACTCCACTTCGCCCTCCGCTTCTTTCAGGGGTTTGCCCTGTTCGGTGGTCATTAACCGCCCGAGCCAGCTTTTATTCTCAATAATCAATTCATACCAGCGGTAGAGAATCGCCGAGCGTTCTTTCGCGGTTTTGGCACGCCATGCCGGGAAGGCTTTGGTAGCCGCTGCGATAGCCTCTTCGGTTTGTGATTTACCCGCTTTGGCAACTTTCGCGATGACTTCCCCGGTAGCGGGGTTAAACACATCGAAGGTCGTATCCAGCGTTTTCCAGATTCCGTTGACCAGATAGCCGGTCTGAAAAAGGATGTGGTCCTGAAGCGCCTGGGTCGTCATGTGTCCTCCCTTTCTGAAATGTAAGAACGTGCTGGAATAAGTATAGCCACAAAAAAACCGACGCTTTTGGCGTCGGTTTTTTTACTTCAGTCAGCTATCAGTGAGGGCATTCTGGTAACGATGCAGCATAAACACTAGCCTTCCTACCGGCTCGGTCACCTGAGGCGGCGCTTCCCAGTGCTTGAGCTTTTCCTGATAGACATCGAGCTCTTCAAGCAGCTGCGTAAAGTAACGACGCCGTTTGTCATCGCTGCCGGCGGAAAGCACATGATCGGCGGTACGACGTAACTGGCGGTGGAAGGCCGACAGATCGTCGTTGATCGGCACGGGCGCGTTACGCAAACGCTGGTGCGCGATGATCAGGGTTAACGCCAGGCGGAATTTCGCGATGTCGCCCGGGAACTTGTTCAGCAGTAAAAACAGCTGCTGGTAGAGCGCGGGAAGGTGGTTCTCTTTACGGCGCGCGGTATTGGTTGTCAAAGACGACACGGCAGCCGACACGAACTGGTTCAATAGCACGCGGCCCGTTCTTGCCTGCGAGTTATCCCGCACCAGCAGTATCACCATCATGGCCAGGAAACAGCCCACCAGCTGACCTAACGCACTGTCCAGGAACTGGCTGAAATGGAAGGTCATCGGGTTATCGAGCACGATGATGTTAATCGTACTCGCCAGCGCACCCAGCGATCCCAGGCGCCGCTTTTGCACTTCAATGCCGATAAAGAACGCCATTACCGCCAGGCTAATACAGAGCAGCAGCATGCTCTGCTGCGTCGACGGGATGATGACCAGGAAATAGAACGCGCCTATCGGCAGGGCGGCAATGGCGCCGTACAGGAAATCGATGGCGACCATACGCGGATTAGGCAGACGCATCGCCAGTGCGGTAACGACGGCAATCATCACCATCGCGCCGTTGCCGGACGTCCAGCCCGTCCACAGCCAGAACAACGTGCCGAGCATACAGGCAAGCGTCGTACGCCAGAAGTTGACCATCGCGTGATGGCGCTCGGCGGATTCCGCCTTGATCACCACTTCGCCCTGCAGTACCTCTTCTTCTGCCGCGCTGATTTTGGTGTTACCAATCACGCCGCGTTTCAGCAGCAGGTAGCGCGTCGCAGCGCCGACCCAGGTGTAGATCGTTACCGGCGTGTCGCGCTCCCCGGTCCAGGCAATCACCCGGCGCATACGCTTAAGCTGCTTATGCACGTCCTGCACGGTTTCCACCGGCTCGGCGAACAGTTCGCGGAACGTATCGGTGACCGCTTCCGGCCGGGTGTTCTGAATCAGATAGGTTTCACATGCCTGGGTAATCAGCGTCAGAGAGACAGTATTGAGGGCTTTAAGGCGACGATTTGCGCGGGCCCAGCGCGAGGACTCCATATTGAGGTTGCTGCGCATCCCCTCCAGCGCCTGCGTGCGGCGAACCAGCCCGCTCCAGGCTTTATCCACCTCTTCGCTGTCACCGTGCTTAATGCAGAGCTGCATCAGCTGGTACTGGGCGACAATCAGCGCGTCAAGCTCACGGTCGACTTCTTGCTTGATGGAGCGCGGAGAGAACAGCAGATCCGCGACAATCGCACTCACGATACCAATGACAATCTCGCTGCAGCGCTCAACTGCAAACTGCGGAGCCAGCAGCGGCTCGGACTGGATGGTGATGATAATAATCAGCGCGGTATAGCCCGCCAGCCCCCAAGCGTAGGAGTTCTCCACTTTCACCAGAGACGAGATCCAGGTGCAAAAACCCGCCCAGATACAGCACACCATCAGCATCAGCAATGGCGTGCGGATCATCAGAATAATAATGGTGAGCGCCGCGAAACAGCCGATAAACGTCCCGATGATACGCAGCATCCCGCGATAGCGGATCGCGCCTGAATAGGGTTCCCCACCCGCGGCAAAGGCTGGACCCGCCGCGACAATAGCAGCCGTCAGCACTGCCCAGCGAGGGGTTTCAAGCTGGAAGTGGAAGCCAACAAACAGCGCCAGGACAATGGCACACGCCAGCTTCACGGCGAAGCGAATGTGCTGGCTGGCGATGGAAAAGATGCCCATAGCGATTAACCAAACTCGCGCAGGCGGTGGGCGATTTTACGGAAGAACGAGTCCTGGCTGGCATCCCGATCTTTTTCACCGGTAATCACCACCGTCGCCGTGGTACCCGCAGGCCACAGATTGCCCTGCTGTTCGTCCAGGTGGATACGGACCGGCACGCGCTGGGCCAGACGCACCCACTCGAGGTTGGAATCCACCGTTGCCATCCCTTTGGCATCGTTCGAACTGCTGGAGTTAGTCACCCCTGCGGCGACGCTGTCGACAGTTCCTTTAAAGACGCGATTGCTGCCCAGCGGCGTAATTTCTGCCCGGTAGCCCGGGCGTACGCCTTCCAGCTTGGTCTCTTCCATATAGGCGAGTACGTAGAAGGAGTTCTGTTTCACCAGCGCCACGGCGGTTGAGCCACGGGTAATGAATTCCCCGGCATAGACGTTAAGGTTGGTCACCCAGCCATCGGACGGCGCGCGGATCACGGTACGCTCGAGATCGAGCTTCGCCAGATCGCGCGTTGCCTGCGCTTTCGCCAGCTGGTGCAGCACGGTTTGCAGCACGTTGTTGGACTGGTCAATCTCTTCACGGGACATTGCCTGTACGCCCAGCTGATTACGGCGGCCTGCCTCGCGGCGTTTCTCCGCAGCGAGCGCCTGATAATAGGCCACGTCCGCTTCTGCCTCTTCCAGCGCTTTCTGGTAACGAGGCTGGTCGATGGTGAACAGAACCTGATCTTTTTTCACCAGCTGGTTATCGTGAACGTTGACCGCCGTGATAAGACCGGCCACGTCAGGAGCGATTGCCACCACATCGGCGCTGAAGCGTGCATCACGCGTCCACGGTGATTCGGTGTAATAAACCCAGGCGCGGAAAATAGCGATGAAGGCGAGGATAACCAGCGCCATGGTGATGGCAGTGCGGGAGATTTTTCTTGTTAGCGTTTTCACATCAACCTCAGACAAACATGCGCGATATCAGGTAAAACAGGCAGCAATACAGCGCGGTATTGAACAATGCAGGGTGCCAGACGAAATCGTAGATCCCGGTAGGGACCAGCACCTTGCGCACCAGCCAGAAGATCGCCAGTGATAAAAGAAGCTCGAAAAATATCGGTGGGAAGGACAGACCGAACACCACGATAACGGGAAACAGACTCATGTTGACCTTGATTAGAGAGAGTGCAGGCTTCAGAATTTTTTTAGCGCACGCCATCGCAGGAGAGCAAGAAACGCCGGGCGAGAATGGCGCAGCCGTTATGTAATAAATAATATATTAACGTAACTGTTATGCTGTTATCTATAATATGTGATCTAAATCACTTTTAAGCCAGAGTGAACAATGGAACGTTTAAAACGCATGTCGGTCTTCGCCAAAGTGGTTGAACTGGGCTCCTTTACCGCCGCTGCACGCCAGCTTCAGATGAGCGTCTCATCCATCAGCCAGACGGTGTCCAAACTGGAAGATGAGCTTCAGGTCAAGCTGCTCAACCGCAGCACCCGCAGCATTGGCCTGACGGAAGCGGGCAAAATTTACTATCAGGGCTGTCGCCGTATGCTGCTGGAAGTGCAGGATGTTCACGAACAGCTCTACGCCTTCAACAACACCCCCATCGGCACGCTGCGCATCGGGTGTTCTTCAACTATGGCACAAAATGTTCTCGCTGCCATGACGGCGGATATGCTGAAAGAGTATCCCGGGCTTACCGTTAATCTGGTGACGGGTATCCCGGCACCGGACCTGATTGCCGACGGTCTGGACGTGGTGATCCGCGTCGGCGCGCTGCAGGATTCCAGCCTGTTCTCGCGTCGGCTGGGCAGCATGCCGATGGTCGTCTGCGCTTCGAAGAGCTATCTGGCCCAGTACGGTGTTCCGGAGAAACCCGCCGATCTCACCAACCACTCGTGGCTGGAATACAGCGTGCGGCCCGACAATGAATTTGAGCTGATTGCCCCGGAAGGGATCTCCACCAAACTGCTGCCGGAAGGGCGATTTGTCACTAACGATCCGATGACCATTTCGCGCTGGCTGGTGGCCGGCGCCGGGATTGCCTACGTGCCGTTAATGTGGGTCATCAACGAGATCAACAGCGGCGTGCTTGAGATCCTCTTCCCGCGCTACCAGTCCGATCCTCGTCCGGTGTACGCCCTGTATACCGAAAAAGACAAACTCCCGCTCAAGGTGCAGGTGTGTATTAACTATCTGACCGAGTATTTTGTTGACGTAGCAGAGCTGTTTCAGGGGATGCGGGGAAGAAGGAAAGAATAGGTTTTGTAATTCAAGACACCTCTCCCGGTTTGGGAGAGGGTTAGAGTGACGGGAAAACTTACGCCGTGCCGCCCACCGTCAGGTTGTCCACTTTCAGCGTTGGCTGGCCCACGCCAACCGGCAGGCTCTGGCCCTCTTTACCGCAGACGCCCACGCCGTTATCCAGCTTCAGATCGTTACCGACCATCGAGATCTGCTGCATGGCTTCAATACCGGAGCCAATCAGCGTCGCACCTTTCACCGCTTTGGTCACTTTGCCCTTCTCGATCAGGTACGCTTCTGAAGTAGAGAAGACAAACTTACCGGAGGTGATGTCCACCTGGCCGCCGCCAAAGTTTGGCGCAAAGATACCGTAATCAACGGATTCGATAATCTCCTGCGGCGTGGATTTACCCGGCAGCATATACGTGTTGGTCATGCGCGGCATCGGCAGGTGCGCGTAAGATTCGCGACGTCCGTTGCCCGTCGGCGCGACGCCCATCAGGCGCGCGTTGAGTTTGTCCTGCATGTAGCCTTTCAGCACGCCATTTTCGATCAGCACGTTGTACTGGCCGGGCGTACCTTCATCGTCGATAGCCACCGAGCCGCGACGATCGCGTATCGTGCCGTCATCCACCACGGTGCACAGTTCAGAGGAGACAAGCTGCCCGATCTGACCGCTGAACACCGACGTCCCGCGACGATTAAAGTCGCCTTCCAGCCCGTGGCCTACCGCCTCGTGTAGCAGCACGCCCGGCCAGCCAGCACCCAGCACCACCGGGAATGAGCCCGCCGGCGCCGCGACGGCATTCAGATTCACCAGCGCCATGCGCACGGCTTCTTTTGCCCACGCGTCAGCGCGCGCTTCACCGTCAACGTCGCCCAGGAACCAGTCATAGCCGAAACGACCGCCGCCACCGCTTGAGCCGCGCTCGCGTTTGCCATCGTCGTCGACCTGCACGCTGATGGAGAGACGTACCAGCGGGCGAACGTCTGCCGCCAGAGTGCCGTCCGTTGCCGCCACCAGAATCAGTTCATACACACCGCTCAGGCTGGCTGAAACTTCCTGCACGCGTTTATCCGCCGCGCGGGCGACTTTGTCCACGCGACGCAGGATATCCAGCTTCTCTTCACGGCTCATGCTCTGCAGAGGATCGATGCTGGTATAGAGCGCAGAGTGCTGCACTTCTCCAAGGGTTTTCACGCGACCATCGCCAGTATCACGCACAATGGTACGCGCGGCCTGCGCGCTCTGCTCAAGTGCAGCCAGGCTAATCTGATCGGCATAGGCAAAACCGGTTTTCTCGCCGCTAACGGCGCGGACGCCGACGCCCTGGTCGATGTTGTAAGAGCCATCTTTAATGATGCTGTCTTCTAAAACCCAGGATTCGTGATAGCTCGACTGGAAATAAAGGTCGCCGTAGTCGAGACGGCGTTCGGTCAGTTGACCAAGAATGGAGAACAGGTCCTGATGATTCAGGCCGTTCGCTGCGAGCAAATGTTCACTTACCAGGTTCAGACTCATCGTATTGCTACTCGTTCGTTGCCGCCCGTGGCGGTATAAAGATCGTATTTATTGAGAGTGAGGCAATTACCTGCCCACGTCAAATCATTGCTGTGCATCTTTGCGCGGCTGGCGCAGCACCTCGTTAATCTGCGGTTTATCGACCGGACCGGTAATGCGGTAGCGCAGAATGGAGACCTTGCTCCACAGCGGCCCCAGCACTTTGCTGGCGGCAAACACCGCCGCACCGACAATCGGGTTCACCACAAAGGCCGCCGCAACGCCCACGCTCGCGGAAATTTCCGGTGCCACCACGGCTTCCATATCCAGTTCGCGGCGCACGAGGTTGACCGAGCCTTTCATGGCGATATCCGCTTCCAGGCCATCCACCAGCGTATCGTCCGTATGCAAAACGCCGTCCTTAATCCATGCCGTACTGCGGATGGAATCGTAGTAGAAACCTTCGCTGAACGTATCGCTGAAATCGAAGCGCAGCTTGCGCAGCAGCGCATCAAAACTCAGCAGGCGCAGGATCTGCCCGGCGCGCCCCGTGCTCACGTCGGCTATCTCACCTTTACCAAAGCGGGTTTTCAGAATGCCGTTCAGCGAGGCCTCATCGGGCTTCCACGGGGCGTCGCGCCAGTGAAGATCGTAATTAACATCAAATGACGAACCGCGCAGCGGCGTGCTGATACCAAAGAAATTGGCTGCCGCATCCAGCTTGTTGCCTTTGATGTCGCCCTTGAGGGACGTTCGCTGCTCGCCCGGGTTATTCACCCACTCCCCTGCGGCCGTCATGCGGCCAAAGCCGGTATCAACCAGGCCACCGGAGAGCGTAAGCGTGTTGGCCTGAATAGTGAAATCACCGTCAATACGGCCATATTTCTGCCCCCACAGCCAGCACTCAGCGCAGCGCAGCTGGAGATCGGGCCAGCCGCTAAAATCGACGCGGGAGGCATTACTCAGCGGAGACGCTTCCGCCGGTTTATCTTTCCCGCTCGTGGCGCTTGCCGGGTTGTAGTAGAGATAGCGAATCGCCGCCTGCCATGGCGCGTGATTGCGCATGGTCAAAGTACCGTTGATCTCTCTGCCCTGGGCCTCTACCTTCGTGCCGTTAGCGCCAGGCTGCGAGACGATGCTCAGGTTGTTCCACTGCTGCCCGCCCAGCATCAGCGAAGGCGTACGTACGGTAATGGTTTGCGGGAACTGGGCGGTTTCATCAACGTTTTGCCCAACGCCTTTCTGGAACAGCGCCAGCCACTCTGCACCGTCCATCGGTGGGAGATTCAGCTCAACGCCCGTCTGCTCCGGCAGCGGCGGCGTGGAGCGGCTATCCGTTGTCCAGATGGCTTTGTCGAGAGTGAGCTTGCGGTTAAGCAGCCAGCGGCTGTTGAAGTGGTTTGTCCCGCCCGCGCTGCCGGTCAGCGCGAAGCTGTTCAGGTTGCCATCGACGTTCAGCTTTACCGGCAGCGGCTGTCCGGCCTGTTTATCCAGCGGCGCAGGCAGCTGGCTTCGAATATTCTTCAGGTCACCCGTGATGTCGACCTTGTACTGGGCGCCCGCGTGATAAGGCAGGTCGATTGCCACTTTACCCTGCCAGGCGACCGCGCCATCCACCGAGGCCTCAATTGGCTTCGGCAGGACGTCCATACGCGCTGGCTGCCAGTTACCGTCCAGATTGACGGCCACCTGATACGCCTTTTCACCCTCTGTGGTCGTGAAGTCGATATTCACGGGCTGATTAAACCAGCTGGCAGTAAGCGGCTCGCTCTTCAGGTTACCGTTTTCAAAGCTGAACTGCCCGCTGAGATTTTTCAGCGTGCTCTCAAGGGGTTTGATGAACAGGCTGTTGTTTTTCAGGCGGACATCACCTTTGGCGGTGGTCATCTCTCCGTCCAGCGGGATATCAAGATGTAAGCGAGCATTCACATCGCCATCAAGCTGGAGCTGCTGAAGCGTCGCGGCCAGCGACTCTTTCAGCGGCGTCTCCTCAAAGTACGGTCCCACCGCCTTGCCGGGACCGTTGATCTCGGCATCAATCAGCAGCTTCTCTTTGGAGTAATCCGGGATGTTGGCCGTCAGGTTGCTGGCCGTCACGCCGCCCAGCGCCACGCTGTCGGACTTCATCCAGAGTCCGTCATTGAGGAAATTAAGTTCGATATCCAGGTTTTTCAGCGCGGGCCAGCCCGGCTGGAACGCGAAGGTTGCGTCATGCAGCGGGACCAGAACCTGGAACTGACCTTCATTGTGTTTGTACGGGAACAGATGGGGATTACCGCCGTAGACCAGCGTGGCATTATCCGCCTGACCGCCCTGAATCGCGCCGCTGAGATAGTCTACCAGCGCTTTCCCCATCAGGTTTTCCGGGAAATAGCGCCAGGCCTGGGAGCCATCATCGGTACTGATCCCGGCCAGAATCCCCAGCCATGGCTCATCGCCTTCAGGCTGCAGATAGCGGAAATCGCCGCGCGCGTGCACCGCTTTCGCTTTGACGTCGATATGCCGACCATCGAGCTGGAAACCCTTATCGTTACGGAGCCAGTTAAGCACTGCGTTGCCCTGTTCGATTTCCAGCGGCGCGCGGAAGACCGTCTCGTAAGGCATTTTGGCGTCGTGCATATCAACCGTCAGCCTGCCGTTCTCCACGCTGCCTTCCAGCTTGCCGCTAAAGTGCTCCGCACCCGGCAGCAGCTTCCACTGCTTCCAGGCAAGATCTTTCCAAGTTGCCTGGAAGCGGGTTTTTTCCGTCGCCTGAAGCGGAATATCCAGCGCCAGAGAATCAATCTTTCCGCTCGGCTGCGTAGCCAGCCAGATCTCGCCCAGGTCAGGAGAGAGCTTAGCCGCCATCGATCGCAGCCCTTCAATGGCGGCCAAATCCAGGTTGCTGGCGCGGATGCGCAGCTCGTCGCTGCGTTTACTGGCCGTGCCGCCAACGTCCTGCTCCGGCATCCAGGCCAGCGTCAGCGCACCGCGCGGCCACGGCTTGCCGTCCATCGTGATGCGCGTATCGGGAATGGCAAACTGCCAGCCCTCTTTCTCCTGCGTCACGTGCGCGGTGAGGTTATCGACGGAAAGCTGATGCTGTTGTTTTTCGCCTTTCCAGCTCGCGCCCCCCTGCTTGAGCCAGATATCACCGCTGGCAAATTCGCCTTTCGTCAGGGTCAACCAGCCCTCAAGGCTGAAGCGGGCCGTTTCCAGCTGCATGTTTTGCTGGAGCCAGTCGCCCAGCCACGGCTTGACGTCCACATCGTCGGCCTGCAGCCAGACTTTGCCGTTATTTAACAGGCCGTCATCGTCGCGCAGATCCATACGCACCTGCATCACGCCGTGCTGGCCGTTCAGGCTCGAGAGATTGACCTGCCCCTCGGCGCGGTGCCGATCCTTACCGTTAAGCCAGGTAAGCTGCGGGATCGCCAGCTCGGCGCGCTGCCCGGAAAGGGTAATAAAGCTCACTTCGCTGTCGCGCAGATCAAAATGATCGAACTGGCGGAGGAAAAGATCGCTGAAGCGGTTAGCTTCAAGACCCTGACCGCTATCGCCGCCAGACAGCGGCGTATTGGTCAGAAACTGGAGCTGATAAAAGGTGAGATCGCGAAACTGCCAGCGCAGATGCAGCAGGCTTTGCCAGACGTCCAGCGCCAGGGTCACGCGTTTGATTTTCAGGTAGCCGCCATCTTTCAGGCTGGCGTTGATATCCCGGACATCAAGCGTCGGGCCAAAATTCTGCCAGTTAGCGCTAACCTGGCTTACGTTCACCGGCACGCCGGTGGTGGATTCGATTTTCGCCAGCAGCTGCGGACGCCAGCTGTCCAGATGCGGTAAAACGAGGCGTAGCCCGCTCACGAGCAACGCGACAATCACGACCAGCGTTGCCCCTGTAAGCAATAAAATCCCCGGCAATCGCCTCACGCATCTCTCCTTGTCAGCTTCGTCACGCAGCGTACTGCGCTTACATCATCACGACGTCAAACTGCTCCTGGTTATAGAGCGGTTCAATTTGTACTTTTACCTGTTTGCCGACAAAGATTTCCACTTCCGCCAGCGCGTGTGACTCTTCGCCTTTCAGCGCTTCAGCCACCGCAGGGGAAGCATAGACCAGAAAACGATCGGAGTCGTAGGCATGATGAACACGGACGATTTCACGCATAATTTCGTAGCAGACGGTCTCAACCGTCTTTACCGTTCCGCGTCCATGGCAGGTTGGGCATTCATTGCACAGCACATGCTCCACGCTCTCGCGGGTACGCTTACGCGTCATTTCCACCAGCCCCAGCTGCGAGAAGCCGTTAATGCTGGTTTTCACGCGGTCTTTACTCAGGGCCTGCTCAAGCGAGTGCAGCACGCGGCGACGGTGGTCTTCATTGCTCATATCGATGAAGTCGATGATGATAATACCGCCCAGATTGCGCAGACGAAGCTGGCGCGCAATTGCCTGCGTGGCTTCGATATTGGTGTTGAAGATGGTGTCATCCAGGTTGCGATGGCCGACAAAAGCGCCGGTGTTGATATCGACGGTAGTCATCGCTTCAGTCTGATCGATGATCAGATAGCCGCCTGACTTCAGCTCGACCTTACGCTCCAGGGCACGCTGGATCTCGTTTTCGACATCATAGAGATCGAAGATCGGCTGACGCCCGGTGTAGTGCTCCAGCAGGCCAGGCATCTCAGGGATATATTCGGCGGTAAACTCGAGCAGGGCCTCGTACGTCAGACGAGAGTCCACGCGAATGCGGTCGAGCTGCGCGTCGGCAAAATCACGCAGAACGCGCTGCGCCAGCGCCAGCTCACCATAGAGCTGATAGCGGGTCTGGTTACGTTTTTTACGCTCCATCACTTTTGTCCAGACGCGCTTCAGGTAAGCCGCATCCGACGCCAGGTCCTCCTCGCTGATCCCTTCCGCGGCGGTACGGATGATAAATCCGCCCTGTTCATCGCAGTAGGCGCTGACCACTTTCTTCAGACGCTCGCGCTCGGTTTCACTCTCAATACGCTGCGAAACGCCCACGTGCGACGCGCCGGGCATAAAGACCAGATAGCGGGAAGGTAAGGTGATGTCGGTGGTCAGACGGGCGCCTTTGGTGCCGAGGGGATCTTTCACCACCTGCACCATCAGATCCTGTCCCTGACGCACCAGTTCAGAAATGTCGCGTACGGCAAACTGCTTTTGCTCTTCGCCCGCGACGCACTCGGTGTGCGGCATGATATCGGAGGCATGTAAAAATGCCGCCTTATCGAGTCCAATATCTACAAAAGCCGCCTGCATACCCGGTAGTACACGACTGACACGACCTTTGTAGATATTGCCTACTATTCCGCGCCGCGCTTCACGCTCAATATGAATTTCCTGAAGAATGCCACCATCGATATAGGCCACACGGGTTTCCGAGGGCGTTACGTTTACCAACAATTCAGCCGTCATAATTATCCCTTCCCTCACGCAGTGAGTTAAAATTGCTCAGCAACTCATACGTTTCCACCAGCGGTAAGCCGACTACGGCGTGATAGCTGCCATGAATCTTCCTGACAAAACAGCCACCCAGCCCCTGAATACCGTATGCACCTGCTTTATCCATTGGTTCACCGCTGGCAATATAAGCGGCAATGTCGTCGTCGGTAAGTACTCTGAAGGTCACTTCCGTCACCACCAGGCAGTCCAGCACGTGCTGGCTGTCAGCCAGCGCGACGGCCGTCATCACCTGATGCGTTTGTCCGGACAGCTTGCGCAGCATGCGCGCTGCATGATCGGCGTCGTGCGGTTTCTCCAGCACTTCACCGTTCAGGATAACGATGGTATCTGCCCCCAGCACGGGAAGATCGCGTGGCACACTGGCCACGCCCGCCTGCGCTTTCTCCCGCGCCAGACGTAACACGTACTGTTGAGCGCTTTCGCCCTCAGCACGTTTTTCTTCAATGCCGGTCACGATGCGTTCAAAAGATACCCCTAGCTGCGTCAGGAGTTCCTGACGGCGCGGGGAGCCGGAAGCGAGATACAAAGACGTCATAGAAACCTTTTATTGCACAGCAAACTGCTGGCGAACCTTACGCATCAGCAGGAATAACCAAGGCCAGAGCACACCGTTTACTACACTACTCCAGAACACTTCCGGTCGGAAAGAGACGTTGATCACTAAAAACTCTGCCCAGAAAACAACGATATCCGCAGCGAGCGACAATAGCATCACCACCAGGGCCTGTTGCCAGAGCGCAAGGTTACGAAAGAGCTGGAATTTGAGTGCGACGAGGTACGCAATAATGCTCATGGACAAGGCGCGCACGCCAAGCGTAGAGCCGCTAATGAGATCCAGTATGGCACCCATCACGAAACCCGTGCCGACATTTACGCGATGCGGCAGGGCAAGGATCCAGTAGAGTAAAATGAGCAATACCCAGTTTGGCCGGAAAACGAGAATGTCATCCGGCCAGGGCATAACCTGCAGTAACAGTGCAATAAGAAACGAGAGCCAGATGACCCAGCGTCCCTGGCTACGATAGCTTGCCACTACTGCCCTCCCGAAGAGAGTTTAGGCGGTGGCGGCGCATCCGGCAGCGGGTGCGTTAACCCGGTTGCCGGCGCCGGGACTGGCGCAGGCGGCCCCATGGAATCCGCAGGCGGAAGAACCTGCGGCATCATCTGCATCAGGCGCTCGTTTGCTACGCGATGGACCTCTTCAGGCGTCATCGGGTTAGCCCCGTTACGATCGGCACCCCACAGCAGCAGCAGATAGCGCAGACGCTGCAAACCAGCAGTTGGACGCGCCTGAATCACGGTATAGGCACGCTGGGTATCCAGCTTGACCGAAGAGACCACCGCAACCGGATAACCTTCAGGGAAGCGTCCACCCAGACCAGACGTCACCAGCACGTCGCCTACGCGGATATCCGTGTTAGCCGGCAGGTGTTCCAGCTGCAGGTCGTCCGTACAGCCGTTACCGGCCGCGATCACGCGGATGTCGTTGCGCAGGACCTGGATCGGCAGCGCATGCGTGGCGTCGCAAATCAGCAGCACGCGGCTGGTCAGTTTAGCCACGGCAACAACCTGGCCTACTACGCCTTTATCGCTGATAACTGGCTGGCCTTCATACACCCCGTTCACGCTGCCTTTGTCGATCACAACCTGATCGCTATAGGGGTCGTTCACGGTGGAGATCACCTGCGTGACCATTTTCTGCTCATCCTGACGCAGCGGCGAGCCGAGCAGTTCACGCAGGCGCGCGTTTTCCTGCTTGTATTGCCCCAGCATCAGCAGTTCGCTGTTTTTCAGCAACAGTTCCTGACGTAATGCCCGGTTTTCGAGTTCGAGTTGGTCACGCGAAGACAGCGTTTGAGAAACGGAGTCGAGCAGTTCACGGGGACCATTTGAAACAAAGTAGAAAGGACTGACGGCGGTATCCATGTACGTTCTGATCTGGCTGAACGTACCGAGGCGGCTATCGGCAATAATGACCCCAAGCGCAACCAGAACCGCCAGAATGAGGCGAAACTGTAGCGATGGGCCACGGCTAAAAATTGGCTTCATAGGCTATGCGTATTCTCGCGTCAGAGAGAAAGGGTAGCAAATTGCTACCCTCTCAAACTCGACTACTCTTCGCTGAACAAATCGCCGCCGTGCATGTCGATCATTTCCAGCGCCTTGCCACCACCACGGGCGACGCAAGTCAGTGGATCTTCTGCAACTACGACAGGAATACCTGTCTCTTCCATTAACAGGCGGTCGAGGTTACGCAGCAGCGCACCACCACCGGTCAGAACCATACCGCGCTCGGAGATATCGGACGCCAGCTCTGGTGGACACTGTTCCAGCGCGACCATTACCGCGCTCACGATGCCCGTCAGTGGTTCCTGCAGTGCTTCCAGAATTTCGTTGGAGTTCAGGGTGAAACCGCGTGGAACACCCTCAGCCAGGTTACGGCCACGTACTTCGATCTCACGCACTTCATCGCCCGGATACGCAGAGCCGATTTCATGTTTGATACGCTCTGCGGTGGCTTCACCGATCAGAGAGCCGTAGTTACGGCGCACATAATTAATGATGGCTTCGTCGAAGCGGTCACCACCGATACGTACGGAAGAGGAGTACACCACGCCGTTCAGAGAGATAACGGCCACTTCAGTGGTACCACCACCGATATCCACCACCATGGAACCGGTCGCTTCAGACACAGGCAGACCTGCACCGATTGCCGCCGCCATTGGCTCTTCAATCAGGAACACTTCACGCGCACCTGCCCCCTGGGCAGATTCACGGATTGCGCGACGTTCTACCTGGGTTGCGCCAACCGGCACACACACCAGAACACGCGGGCTTGGACGCATGAAGCTGTTGCTGTGAACCTGCTTGATGAAGTGCTGAAGCATTTTTTCAGTCACGAAGAAGTCGGCGATAACACCGTCTTTCATTGGGCGGATAGCGGCAATGTTGCCTGGGGTACGACCCAGCATCTGCTTCGCGTCATGACCCACTGCGGCCACGCTTTTTGGCGAGCCTGCACGATCCTGACGAATGGCCACAACGGAAGGCTCATTCAATACGATGCCTTGTCCTTTTACATAAATAAGGGTATTCGCGGTACCCAGGTCAATGGACAGGTCATTGGAAAACATGCCACGAAATTTTTTCAACATACTAAGGGATAATCCTGAAAGCTGGGGCGGAAAACAAAATCCGCTTACTTTACCAACCACACGCAGCAGCGACAAGGCGCAAAAATCATCTGCAACGGTGAAAATTTATGCAGTACGTTTCCTGATGTTACAAAATCATCCCCTGACTCCTTCAGGGCTGAGTAAACAGTTGCGTTCCCCACTGACGTTTGTAACCCATTAAAGGTCGTTCACTGGCTTTTTGCTCGACATACTCAAAGCTACAGGCGCGATATTCTACGTGAAAACAGCGTAAACGGCAGGTCAAACAGAGTATCTTTGCAAATATTTTTTCACGTTGGTGTCAAGCGGTTGAGAGGCAGCAAAAAAATCCCCCTGACCACCCATCACGCCGCGCGCTGTTAACATCTGCCATTCGCTTCTGGAGCGCACGCCCGTGGCAAACACTTGTGTTCGCGTTCCCTTGCATGCTTCTACCAGACTCTGTACCAGAAGCTGGTTTTCCGTACGCTTCTCGATATTCCTTACCAGCCCCGGATGTAGCTTTAATAACTCCACATCCAGTTCCTTGATCCAGTTGGTACTGACCAGCGTTAAACCAGCCTGCGTCACCGCTACACGCGCACCGAGCGCATTGATCAAACGTACCACCGGACGTAACCGGCTGATGTGTTGACCTACATCGGCCTCAGCAAGTTCAAAAATAATGTGTTTGCGCTGTGATTTTTCGCATTGCATTAATGTATCACGTAGCCAGCGCTGAAAACGTGGGCGTATTAACGACTCAACGGTGACCTGTAACGCCAGGTTTTCTTCAGGCCAGAAGGATAAAAACGGAATCAGCCGGGTAATTTGCTGGCGGTCATACTCTTCGGACAGCCCAAATTGCAGCACCATCGGCAGATATTCCGCCGAAATGACCTCTTCGGTACCGTCAAAAATACGACACATCAGTTCTCGGTGATGAACATTGCCGTTTTTCATCACCGCGGGTTTTTGATAAATACGCGGTCCGCCGCGGCTAAGCATTTGCTCAATCATCGTTCGCCAGCGCACGTTGCCGCGCCCTTTTTCCGGCAGCGAGTCATCATACACCGCCCATCCGTTCGCCCCCTGCAAGACAGCGTTGCGGGTAGCGGCTTCAGCATGTTCCATTACCTGTTCTGTCGATTGTCCGCCACGCCAGGCGCAGATCCCCATATGGACCATATCGTCCCTGTCGAGCATTTTGCTCTGCGGCAGCGCATCCACCGCCTTCAGCAGCTGGCTGGCGATGCTTTCCGACTCCTTCAGCGTACGGTGCGGCAGTAACACGGCAAAGTCACTGCGGTGATAGCGGGCCAGTAATGCGCCCGGGTAGCGCATAATAAAGGTGGAGAGCAGGTTGATTAGCGTAAAGAGATTTTCTTCCGCGGCCCGCTGCCCCCATGTGTCGCGCAGGAGATCGAAATCGGGCAGGCGAATCATCATCACTACCCCATGTGTCCCCACTTTTTCTGAATCGTCGAGCAGCGTGGCCAGCTGATTATCAAAGAAAAGACGGTTGTTAAGGCCAGTTTTATTATCCTGCGCTGCATAAGAGCGGATCAGCGTATCCATACGGCTGCGCTGGTCGCTGGCAAACTGGACTTCGGAGAGCAAGGTATCCAGCGCGCTGCTGGCGCGTGAAGGCCATTCATGAACCGAGCCGCGCACCTGCGGGCCGCGTTCACCGTTCAGGATACGTACGGAGCGCATCTCCAGCAGCTCCTGGCCGGAGAGCTGGCGGCGCAGCCAGCGGACCGCGAGAAAGATCAGCAGGACGATAAACGCCACCGCGACGGTGAGCGGCGCGGTGGTCATCATGGATCGGAAATAGCTGGCCATCGGATCGAGATAGACCATGCGTATGGTCATCCCCGGATTTTTGAGGGAATGCACCGTCACTTCCCGATACTGGCTCACCACGCCCGCAGGCCGATAGCTCCCCGGCCGTTCATGGCTTAAAACACGATGCTTTCCCTGCTGAATGTCGATCTGAACAATGTCAACAGGTACCATCAACTCATCAAGCTCACTGGTGAGCGTTGGTAGCGGCGTCGTTAGCAGACGCGTATCAATCACCGACGCGACAGACTGTACCCGGTTGACCAGTTTGTCCTGAATGGCGTTGTAAAAGCTCAGAGAGCAACCCAGAAGGGTGACAAAAATGGTAAGACCCGTCAGCAAGGTGATAAAAGCTGAGAACTTCGTCGTTAATCGCATCCTTGAGATTACTCCGTGGGTTGATGGGGGTAGCGAGTAAGCGCTAACTTGCATTTCAAATGCGGCATACTACCAAATCGGGTGTATCTGGCAATTTATTGCGTTAAATCGGCACTGCGTTTCCCTGAGCGAGTATAGTCTTCAGAAATTATTTTCCAATCATATGAGTTGAGAGGACCCCGTATGCAGGCTTTGATCTTAGAACAGCAGGACGGCAAAACGCTTGCCTCAGTGCAGCCGGTAGAAGAGAGCCGCCTGCCGGAAGGCGAAGTAACCGTCGACATCGACTGGTCCAGTTTAAATTATAAAGATGCGCTGGCTATTACCGGTAAGGGTAAAATCATCCGAAATTTCCCTATGGTGCCTGGTATTGATTTCGCGGGCCGGGTTCATACCAGCGAGGATCCGCGCTTCCATCCGGGCCAGCAGGTGCTGCTCACCGGTTGGGGTGTGGGTGAAAATCACTGGGGTGGGCTGGCCACGCAGGCGCGCGTGAAGGGCGACTGGCTGGTGCCGATGCCGAAAGGCATGGATGGCCGCAAGGCGATGATCGTCGGTACGGCAGGCTTTACCGCCATGCTGTGCGTGATGGCGCTGGAAGATGCGGGTATCCGCCCTGAGTCGGGTGACATTGTCGTCACCGGCGCCAGCGGCGGCGTGGGCAGCACGGCTGTCACGCTGCTCCACAAGCTGGGCTATCAGGTCGCTGCGGTTTCCGGCCGTGAAAGCACCCATGACTATCTGCGCCAGCTCGGTGCAAACCGCATTCTCAGCCGTGACGAATTCGCTGAAACCCGTCCGCTGGAAAAACAGGTCTGGGCAGGGGCTGTGGATACCGTAGGTGATAAGGTGCTGGCCAAAATCCTGGCGCAGATGAACTACGGCGGCTGCGTGGCAGCCTGCGGTCTGGCGGGCGGATTTGCCCTGCCAACTACCGTTATGCCGTTTATTCTGCGTAACGTCCGCCTGCAGGGCGTGGATTCCGTGATGACACCTGCGGCTCGTCGCCATGAAGCCTGGGAACGGCTGGTGCGCGATCTGCCGGAATCTTTCTATACCCAGAGCGCGACGGAGATAAACCTGAGCCAGGCGCCGGAATACGCCTCTAAGATCATGGATAACCAGTTCCACGGTCGCGCGCTGGTGAAAATCGCCTAATCTTCAAATTTTCGTGACATATTCGCGCGAATCACTCTCCTCCGTCATGCTTAGGAAAACGCATGACGGAGGATGCCATGAAAAACCGAAAACTGACGGAAGCCGACGTAACGTCTGAGTCTGTCTTTATGCTACAGCGCCGCCAGATCCTGAAAATGCTTGGCATCAGCGCCACCGCGCTCTCGCTCTCGCCTTCGGCTCACGCCGACCTGCTCGACTGGTTTAAAGGCAACGATCGGCCAAAGGCTCCTTCCGGCGCCCCGCTCACCTTTACGAAACCGGCTGAATGGCAAAACAAACTGACGCTTACGCCGGAAGATAAAGTCACCGGCTACAACAACTTCTACGAATTTGGTCTCGACAAGGCCGATCCTGCCGCCAACGCGGGAAGCCTCAAAACCGATCCGTGGACGCTGAAGATTGATGGCGAAGTGGCGAAACCCCTGACGCTGGACCACCACGATCTCACCACCCGTTTCCCGCTCGAAGAGCGTATCTATCGCATGCGCTGCGTGGAAGCCTGGTCGATGGTAGTGCCCTGGGTCGGCTTCCCGCTGCATAAATTGCTGGCGATGGTTGAGCCCACCAGCAATGCAAAATATGTCGCCTTCCAGACGCGGTATGCGCCGGACGAGATGCCCGGGCAGAAAGATCGGTTTATCGGCGGCGGGCTTGATTATCCGTATGTGGAAGGGTTACGTCTCGATGAAGCTATGCACCCCCTCACCCTGCTGACCGTCGGCGTGTACGGTAAGGCGCTTCCGCCGCAGAACGGTGCCCCCATCCGTTTGACCGTACCGTGGAAATATGGCTTCAAAGGGATTAAATCTATCGTCAGCATCAAGCTTACCCGTGAACGTCCACCTACCACGTGGAATCTGGCGGCCCCGGACGAATACGGTTTCTTCGCCAACGTGAACCCGCAGGTGGATCATCCACGCTGGTCGCAAGCGACCGAGCGGTTTATTGGTTCCGGCGGTGCGCTGGACGTGAAGCGCCAGCCGACGCTGCTGTTTAACGGTTATGCGGATGAAGTGGCCTCGCTTTATCGTGGTCTCAACTTACGGGAGAACTTCTGAGTGCGTTTAACGGCAAAACAGATTACCTGGCTGAAAGTGCTTCTGCACCTGGCCGGGGTACTTCCTTTTATATGGCTGTTCTGGGCCGCCAGCCAGGGGCTCTTTAGCGCAGACCCGGCCAAGGATATCCAGCATTTTACCGGTCGGATGGCTCTGAAATTTTTGCTGGCCACCTTGCTCGTCTCGCCGCTGGCGCGCTACGCTAAACAGCCCTTATTGATACGCACCCGTCGGCTGTTAGGACTATGGTGTTTTGCCTGGGCAACGCTGCACCTTACCAGCTATGCCCTGCTGGAACTGGGAATTAACAATCTTGCGCTGCTTGGCCGCGAACTGGTGACACGCCCTTATCTGACCCTGGGCATCGTGAGCTGGGTGATTTTACTGGCGTTAGCGCTGACCTCCACGCAATATGCACAGCGAAAACTGGGCAGGCGCTGGCAGCTGCTGCACAACTTCGTCTATCTTGTCGCGATCCTCGCTCCCCTTCATTACCTGTGGTCGGTGAAGATCCTCTCCCCGCAGCCGGTCCTGTACGCACTGGCCGCCGTGGCGCTTTTAGCATGGCGTTATAAGAAGTTCCGCCAGTGGTTGCGATAGTTCGCGAAACTGTGCGTTTTCCCGCAGATTACCCGTCAACCGCAAATCTTTTTCGGATAGCGGTTGATAATCTTCCCTGATAAGACCAGTATTTAGCTGCTAAATGCTACGAAATCGTTATAATGTGCGACCTTGGTTCGCCTGACAGCGGTTTTAAGCCTCTGAAAAGGTGACATTTGCGTTTCGAAGGTATATTTTGTTTTTTACCCGAAAATCGCAGGAGATAGCGGCATAATGACTGATAAGTTCCATATCTTAGTTTTGAACGGACCGAACCTGAACATGCTCGGCACCCGTGAGCCAGAGAAGTACGGCACGCTGACATTGAGTGAAATTGTTAACCGTCTTGGAACGGAGGCAGCGTCGCTGAATGTGGATTTGGATCATTTTCAGTCGAATGCGGAGTACGCACTCATCGACCGTATTCATCAGGCTAAAGACAATGTGGACTATATCCTGATCAATCCGGCCGCGTTTACGCACACCAGTGTTGCTATCCGCGACGCACTTCTCGCGGTGAGTATCCCGTTTATCGAGATCCACCTGAGTAATGTGCACGCCCGAGAGCCGTTCCGCCACCATTCGTATCTGTCGGATATCGCTGCTGGCGTTATCTGTGGACTGGGCGCAGACGGCTATTCATACGCTTTACAGACAGCGGTAAAACGCTTGTCACAATCACACTAAACAAGAGTACGGAACCCACTCATGGATATTCGTAAGATTAAAAAACTGATCGAGCTGGTTGAAGAATCAGGCATCTCCGAACTGGAAATTTCTGAAGGCGAAGAGTCTGTACGCATCAGCCGTGCAGCCCCAGCCGCTAGCTTCCCGGTAATGCAGCAGGCTTATGCTGCGCCAGTGCAGCAGCCTGCGCTCTCCGCAGCCGTTGCACCAGCAGCTGAAGCCGCACCTGCCGCTGCAGCAGAAATCAGTGGTCACATCGTACGTTCCCCAATGGTTGGTACTTTCTACCGCACCCCGAGCCCTGACGCGAAGGCGTTCATCGAAGTGGGTCAGAAAGTCAACGTCGGCGATACCCTGTGCATCGTAGAAGCGATGAAAATGATGAACCAGATCGAAGCAGACAAATCAGGTACTGTGAAAGCGATTCTGGTCGAAAGTGGTCAGCCGGTTGAATTTGACGAGCCGCTGGTCGTCATCGAGTAACGAGGCGTACATGCTGGATAAAATTGTTATCGCCAACCGCGGCGAGATCGCACTGCGTATTCTTCGTGCCTGTAAAGAACTGGGCATCAAGACCGTCGCTGTGCACTCAAGCGCGGATCGCGATTTAAAACACGTATTGCTGGCGGATGAGACGGTCTGTATTGGCCCGGCTCCGTCCGTAAAAAGCTATCTAAACATCCCGGCTATCATCAGCGCCGCTGAAATCACCGGCGCGGTGGCAATTCATCCGGGTTATGGCTTCCTCTCTGAGAACGCCAACTTTGCTGAGCAGGTTGAACGCTCTGGCTTCATCTTCATCGGCCCGAAAGCCGACACCATCCGCCTGATGGGCGACAAAGTGTCTGCAATCACCGCGATGAAAAAAGCCGGTGTTCCAACCGTACCAGGCTCTGACGGCCCTCTGACCGACGACATGGATGCTAACCGTGCTCATGCTAAACGCATTGGCTATCCGGTTATCATCAAGGCGTCCGGCGGCGGCGGCGGTCGCGGTATGCGCGTTGTGCGTAGCGATGCTGAACTGGCGCAGTCCATCTCCATGACCAAAGCAGAAGCGAAAGCCGCTTTCAGCAATGACATGGTGTACATGGAAAAATACCTGGAAAACCCACGCCACATCGAAATTCAGGTGCTGGCTGACGGTCAGGGCAACGCAATCTATCTGGCAGAACGTGACTGCTCTATGCAGCGTCGTCACCAGAAAGTGGTCGAAGAAGCACCAGCGCCGGGCATTACCCCGGAACTGCGTCGCTACATCGGCGAGCGTTGCGCTAAAGCGTGTGTCGATATCGGCTATCGTGGAGCGGGTACCTTTGAGTTCCTGTTCGAGAACGGCGAGTTCTATTTCATCGAAATGAACACCCGTATTCAGGTTGAGCACCCGGTTACCGAAATGATCACCGGCGTTGACCTGATCAAAGAGCAGCTGCGTATCGCTGCAGGCCAGCCGCTGTCCATCAAGCAGGAAGAAGTTGTGGTGAAAGGCCATGCGGTAGAATGCCGTATCAACGCCGAAGACCCGAACACCTTCCTGCCAAGCCCGGGCAAAATCACGCGTTTCCACGCGCCGGGTGGCTTTGGCGTGCGCTGGGAGTCTCATATCTACGCCGGTTACACCGTACCGCCGTACTATGACTCAATGATCGGCAAGCTCATCTGCTACGGCGAAAATCGTGACGTGGCGATTGCCCGCATGAAGAATGCCCTGCAGGAGCTGATCATCGACGGTATCAAAACCAACGTTGATCTGCAGATGCGCATCATGAGCGACGAGCACTTCCAGAATGGTGGAACTAACATCCACTATCTGGAGAAAAAACTCGGTCTGAACGAGAAGTAAGAGACCTGTGTTGCTAAAAGGCCGGATTATCCGGCCTTTTTTATTTCTGGGGCCTGGAAAGGCTCATCATGTACAATCCCCGCTTTCTTCATCCACAAGGGACAATAAATGGACAAACGTTTTGTTCAGGCCCATAAAGAAGCGCGCTGGGCGCTGTGGCTGACCCTTCTCTATCTCGCAGCATGGTTGGTAACTGCTTACTTACCTGACTCCGCTATTGGCATCACCGGCCTGCCGCACTGGTTCGAAATGGCGTGCCTGCTGGTACCGCTGGTCTTCATCCTGCTGTGCTGGGCAATGGTGAAATTCATCTATCGCGATATCCCGCTGGAGGACGATGATGCAGCTTGAAGTCATTCTGCCGCTTATCGCTTACTTGTTAGTGGTGTTTGGTTTATCCGTTTACGCCATGCGTAAAAGAACGACGGGCACCTTCCTGAACGAGTATTTTCTTGGTAGCCGTTCGATGGGCGGCGTCGTGCTGGCCATGACGCTGACCGCGACCTACATCAGTGCCAGTTCGTTTATCGGCGGACCCGGAGCAGCCTATAAATATGGGTTAGGCTGGGTGCTTCTGGCGATGATCCAGCTTCCAGCCGTCTGGCTCTCACTGGGCATACTGGGCAAAAAATTTGCCATTCTGGCGCGCCGTTATAATGCCGTGACGCTCAATGATATGCTGTTTGCCCGCTATCAGAGCCGTTTACTGGTGTGGCTGGCCAGCTTAAGCCTGCTGGTGGCCTTTATTGGCGCAATGACGGTGCAGTTTATCGGCGGGGCACGTCTGCTGGAAACGGCGGCCGGGATCCCCTACGAGACAGGCTTGATCATCTTCGGAGTCAGCATTGCGCTGTATACCGCGTTCGGCGGATTCCGCGCCAGCGTGCTGAACGATACGATGCAGGGATTGGTGATGCTTGTTGGCACCATTGTTCTGCTGGTGGGCATTGTGCATGCTGCTGGTGGCCTGAGCCACGCAGTCGAAACACTGGAAACCATCGACCCGAAACTGGTCTCTCCGCAGGGCGCAGATGACATCCTTTCGCCAACCTTTATGACCTCGTTCTGGGTGTTGGTGTGCTTTGGAGTAATTGGCCTGCCGCATACCGCCGTGCGCTGTATCTCTTACAAAGACAGCAAAGCCGTGCACAGAGGTATCATTATCGGCACTATCGTGGTTGCGATCCTGATGTTTGGTATGCACCTGGCGGGCGCGTTAGGTCGGGCAGTTATTCCTGACCTTACCGTACCCGATCTGGTTATCCCAACCCTGATGGTTAAAGTGCTGCCGCCATTTGCCGCCGGGATCTTCCTCGCAGCCCCGATGGCCGCCATTATGTCGACAATCAACGCTCAGCTGCTGCAAAGTTCCGCTACGATCATTAAAGATCTCTATCTGAACCTGCGTCCTGAGCAGGCAGAGAATGAACGGCGCCTGAAGCGCATGTCGGCCATTATTACTCTGGCGTTAGGGGCATTGCTGCTGTTAGCCGCATGGCGCCCGCCTGAGATGATCATCTGGCTGAACCTGCTGGCGTTTGGTGGGCTTGAAGCGGTATTCCTGTGGCCGCTGGTGTTAGGGCTCTACTGGGAGCGTGCAAACGCTGCGGGCGCGCTGAGCGGCATGATTGTCGGCGGTGTGCTGTACGCCGTCCTTGCAACGTTTAAGATTCAGTACCTGGGCTTCCATCCGATTGTGCCTTCGTTACTGCTGAGTTTACTGGCGTTTGTGGTGGGAAACCGTTTCGGTCAGCCCCTCCCACAGCCCGCTATGATTTCTACTGATAAATAAAGAGTTTTGCCATGCCGTGGATCCAACTAAAACTGAACACAACCGGCGCTAACGCCGAGGAACTGAGCGATGCGCTGATGGAGGCCGGTTCGGTCTCTATCACCTTCCAGGACACGCATGACACGCCGGTCTTTGAGCCGTTGCCGGGCGAAACCCGCCTGTGGGGTGATACCGACGTTATTGGCCTGTTTGATGCCGAAACCGACATGAAAGAGGTTGTCGCGATTCTGGAGAATCATCCTCTGCTGGGTGCGGGTTTTGCCCATAAAATCGAACAGCTGGAAGATAAAGACTGGGAACGCGAGTGGATGGATAACTTCCACCCGATGCAGTTCGGCAAACGCCTGTGGATCTGCCCGAGCTGGCGCGAGGTTCCTGATGAAAACGCGGTTAACGTCATGCTCGATCCGGGCCTGGCGTTTGGTACCGGCACTCACCCAACCACGTCCCTGTGCCTGCAGTGGCTGGATGGTCTGGATCTGGACGGTAAGACAGTGATCGACTTCGGCTGTGGATCCGGGATCCTCGCGATTGCTGCCCTGAAGCTGGGCGCGGCAAAAGCTATCGGGATCGATATCGATCCGCAGGCCATTCAGGCCAGCCGCGATAACGCCGAGCGTAATGGCGTTTCCGATCGACTGGAGCTGTATTTACCGGATGCGCAGCCAGAAGCGATGAAAGCCGACGTGGTGGTCGCAAACATTCTGGCGGGCCCACTGCGCGAGCTGGCCCCGCTAATCAGCGTGCTGCCCGTTGAGGGCGGTCTGCTGGGGCTTTCCGGTATCCTGGCAAGCCAGGCCGACAGCGTATGTGAAGCCTACGCCGATCTCTTTGCCCTCGATCCGGTCGTGGAAAAAGAAGAGTGGTGCCGCATCACCGGCCGTAAAAAATAAGAATCTGGCGTGGTCATCTGACCACGCCTTTCTCCCTTTGATAATCCTCTCTCCCCCGGTCATTCTTCGGTAAAATAACCACACAAATCACGTTGGTTTGTATTACAAAAATTCACCGGAAGAATATGATGAAACACATTACAGGCAAGGCAGCGCTGCTGGCGCTGAGCATGATCTCGGCTTCAGCATTTGCATCACACTGGAACTACGAAGGGGAAGGTTCACCGGAACACTGGGGCGAGCTGGACGAGGCCTACAAGACCTGTCAAAGCGGGATGAACCAGTCTCCGATTAATATTGATTCCACCGCTAACGCCCATCTTTCCCCGCTGCAAACCCACTACGTTGATGGCCCTGTTACACTGACAAACAATGGCCATACCATTCAGGCTGGTGAACAGGCTGACACCCGCGATACCCTTACTCTTGATAAGCAAACCTGGACGTTACAACAGTTCCATTTTCACGCGCCGAGCGAAAATACCGTGCATGGCAAAAGGTACGCGATGGAAATGCATCTGGTTCATAAAAATGCCGGCGGGGAACTGACGGTGGTGGCGGTCATGTTTGATAAAGGGGCCACAAACTCGGAGCTTGAAAAACTGTGGCGCGTTATGCCTCAGCAGGCCGAGCAGAACGTCTCCATCAAACAGGATCTCAACCTGAACAAACTGCTGCCGAAAGATAAAACGTACTGGCGCTTTAGCGGTTCACTGACCACCCCGCCGTGTTCAGAAGGCGTCACCTGGATTGTGCTCAAGCAACCCTTGACGGTTTCTGCAGAACAACTTGCCAGATTCACCGGGACAATGCATCACGATAATAACCGTCCGGTACAGTCTCTGCATGGGCGTGTTGTGGTCGAATAACGCCCATCCAGAGGCTAAAGATCATGTTCTAAAATGCGACGCAGATCGCAAAGAAGACGGGAAATCTGCTGCTAAAAACAGCAGATTATCCCGCTCAGGTAAGCCCTTTATTCAGAAATGATGAGAAGTTACGGGAAATTGTAAGCGCCCATAAAATAGTCATTCTCGCATAACACAATGATTTAAATAGTGAATAATTCTTAACGGAAAGATTGAGCGGCGATTCCTTGATCTACAACAGTGGATTGTTCAAAGTTTGGCCTTTCATCTCGTGCAAAAAATGCGTAATATACGCCGCCTTGCAGTCACAGTATGGTCATTTCTTAACTCATGCGCATCGGACACCACCAGCTTAGAAATCGCCTGATCGCAGCCCCAATGGCAGGTATTACAGACCGGCCGTTCAGGACGCTGTGCTATGAGATGGGAGCCGGTTTAACCGTATCCGAGATGATGTCGTCTAACCCGCAGGTTTGGGAAAGCGATAAATCCCGCCTTCGGATGGTGCACGTTGATGAACCAGGTATTCGCACCGTGCAAATTGCCGGAAGCGTGCCTGAAGAGATGGCAGATGCCGCGCGAATTAACGTGGAAAGTGGTGCCCAAATTATTGATATCAATATGGGGTGCCCGGCCAAAAAGGTGAATCGCAAGCTTGCAGGTTCAGCCCTTCTGCAATACCCCGACCAGGTGAAAGCTATCCTGACGGCGGTTGTCAGCGCGGTGGACGTTCCTGTTACGTTGAAGATTCGCACGGGTTGGTCGCCGGAACACCGTAACTGTGTAGAGATTGCCCAACTGGCCGAAGACTGTGGCATTCAGGCCCTGACCATTCATGGACGCACTCGCGCCTGTTTGTTCAACGGCGAAGCTGAATACGACAGCATTCGGGCAGTTAAGCAGAAAGTTTCCATTCCGATTATCGCGAATGGCGACATAACTGACCCGCTTAAAGCCAGGGCTGTACTCGACTATACGGGAGCTGATGCTCTGATGATAGGACGTGCAGCTCAGGGAAGACCCTGGATCTTCCGGGAAATCCAGCATTATCTGGACACTGGGGAGCTGCTTGCCCCGCTGCCTCTGGCAGAAGTTAAGCGCTTGCTTTGTTCGCATGTTCGGGAACTGCATGACCACTACGGTCAGGCAAAAGGGTACCGAATTGCGCGTAAACACGTCTCCTGGTATCTCCAGGAGCACGCTCCAGATGACCAGTTTCGGCGCACATTCAACGCCATAGAGGATGCCAGCGTACAGCTGGAGGCGTTGGAGGCATACTTCGAAAATCTTGCGTAATGAAATAAAGAGCTGACAGAACTATGTTCGAACAACGCGTAAATTCTGACGTACTGACCGTTTCTACCGTTAACTCTCAGGACCAGGTAACTCAAAAACCCCTGCGTGACTCGGTTAAACAGGCACTGAAGAACTATTTTGCTCAACTGAATGGTCAGGATGTTAATGACCTGTATGAGCTGGTACTGGCTGAAGTTGAACAGCCACTGTTGGACATGGTGATGCAATACACCCGCGGTAACCAAACCCGCGCTGCGCTGATGATGGGTATCAACCGTGGTACTCTGCGTAAGAAACTGAAAAAATACGGCATGAACTGATACTAATCAGTTGAATGCTTGTTTAAAAAGGCGCTCTTCGGCATGGGGAAGCGCCTTTTTTATTCCCCTGCTTCAGTCCGTCAACGCTTTGTAAACCTTCACTTATCCCGCTTTAAAACCGCAGATTTTGGTGTATATTTCCCCCACCTTACTGGCGCTCTTCTCGCGGAATGACACAATGATTCGTAAATACTGGTGGCTGGTTGTCTTTGCAATCTCCGTTCTCATTTTCGATGCACTCCTGATGCAGTGGATTGAACTGATGAGCACCGAAACCGATAAGTGTCGCAATATGAACTCCGTGAATCCCCTTAAACTCGTGAACTGCTCAGAGCTCGACTAAGCGCCCGATTGCGCAAATCACCTGTTATTACCCACTAAAAACGGGGATTTAAATCCCTTTGAGCCATTACCTGACGGTGATAATGTCTCGCCCTTCTCAACCGCTCTAGCGTAACCCCACACTTGAGTAGAACCGTCCATGCTGGTCAGCCAATACAACCATATCCTTGTCGTCCTCTCCTTTGTTGTTGCCATCCTTGCTGCGTATACCGCATTGAATATGGCTGCACGCGTTGCCGGAAGCGAGGGCGTCGCTGCCCGCGTCTGGCTGGCTGGCGGCGGTATTGCTATGGGTATTGGCGTGTGGGCCATGCATTTTATCGGCATGCTGGCAATGGACCTCTCCATGAGCATGAGCTACAACGCCACCCTGACGGTGTTATCTATGGTCATCGCCGTGGGGTCGTCGCTATTTGCGCTATGGCTCGTTAGCTGCGAGCAATTACGCCTGCGCCGACTGCTGCCCGGCGCGTTGGTGATGGGAAGCGGTATAGTTGCAATGCATTACACCGGTATGGCGGCGCTGGAAGTGATGCCCGGGATTATCTGGGACAAGGTCTGGGTGGCCATTTCGGTCGCGATTGCGCTTGCCGCTTCACTCGCGGCGTTATGGCTGACCTTCCGCCTGCGCCACGAAGCCGCGCAGGTCGTGCTGATGCGCATGGGTGCCGCCATCACGATGGGAATTGCCATTGCCGGTATGCACTATGCCGGGATGAAAGCGGCGCAGTTTCCGATGTCCACAATGGTTCATCATGAGGGTATCAACGGGAGCTGGCTGGCGGTGCTGGTCAGCGTCGTCGCGCTCTCTATTCTTGGGATCACCCTGCTGGTCTCGATGCTGGATGCCCGCCTTCAGGCTCGTACCGCCCTTTTGGCCTCGTCGCTTGCAGAAGCTAACCGGGAACTCGCTCAACTGGCTCTACACGATACCCTCACGCGTCTGCCCAACCGTATCCTGCTGGAAGACAGACTCGATCAGGCCATCAGCAAAGCCGATCGTGAAAGAACCCATTTTGCCCTGATGTTTATGGATCTTGACGGCTTTAAAGCCATCAATGATGCCTACGGCCATGATGTCGGTGACAGGCTGCTGGTCGCCGTTACACAGCGTCTGCTGCTTCTCCTGAAAGGCCAGTTCACCCTTGCACGTATTGGCGGTGATGAGTTTGTTCTGCTGGCAGAGGGAGAAGGTCCGGACGACGCGGCGTCGCTGGCGAATTCGCTGGTACGCGCGATCGATAATCCATTCAATCTCAGTCCCTATGAACTGGTGGTTACCCTCAGCATTGGTATTGCGCTGTACCCTCACGACGGCAAAACCGAGCGTGAGCTGATGTTTAACGCCGACGCGGCGATGTATCACACGAAGCATATGGGCCGTAACGGTTACCATTTTTTCCAGCCCTCCATGAACACCCTGGCGCAGACCCATCTCCAGTTAATGAACGATTTGTGGATGGCAATCGAGCGCAATGAGCTGCGCCTGCTTTATCAGCCAAAATTCAACGCCCCCGCGGGTCCTGTCCTCGGTTTCGAGGCGTTATTACGCTGGCAGCATCCTAAGCAGGGGTTACTGACCCCTGACCTTTTCCTGCCGCTGGCGGAAAAAACGGGGCTGATCATCCCCATTGGCAACTGGGTGATTAATGAAGCCTGTCGCCAGCTGCGGGAATGGCATCTGCAGGGGCATCAAAGCTGGTCAATGGCGGTAAACCTGTCGACACTGCAGTTTGAACAACCTTCGCTGGTTAAAATGGTTCTCGACTGCCTGGCACTTCACCAGGTGCCACCGGAATTGTTGATCCTCGAAGTGACGGAAACCACGGCGATGAGCAACCCGGATGAGAGCGTACGAGTGCTGACAGAGCTGACGGATGCGGGGGTGAAAGCCTCCATTGATGATTTTGGCACCGGATATTCAAGCCTGCTGTACCTCAAACGCTTACCGGCCTGCGAACTAAAAATCGACAGGGCGTTTGTACAAGAGCTTAGCGGGGAGAGTGAGGATGCGACTATTGTCTCAGCGATTGTAGCCCTTGCAAAAACACTTAACCTGAAAGTCGTGGCTGAAGGTGTAGAAACCGAAGCTCAGCAGGCCTTTTTGACCGAGCTAGGCTGTAACACCCTTCAGGGTTATCTGTTAGGTAAACCCGTCAGCGTGGAAACCATCGAAGCACTTTGTGCCCGAGGGGAAATGTTACCTGCCGCTGAGTAGTAAGCATCATCAGGCGACACGCGAATGACAGGAAGTGTCGCCAGAATGCTATCAACCAGGGCGGGGGCCTGCTGATAAAGATTAAAACTGTCGGTATTCATTAGCCAGTTTTTAATTATTCCGCTAAAAAACCCGTGGAATACAATCAAGGTGAGATCAACATTCACCTTTGGCGAAATGATATTCCGCGAAATACAGGTCTCCAGCGTGGCACGGAGCGTATCATCATTAAATCCAATACGTTTCCTGATTTCATGCTCTGAAATCATATCACCGCTAAATTCACACTTATGATACAGAATTTGTAAAAGCGCACATTGCCGGGGTTCATGGGCAATATACTGCAGCGCAGTAATAAATTGCTCACGAAGTCTTAACAAGGGATCGTCACTATCGGAAAGGGGAAGCCTGTCGCGGATAATGTCGCGAAGGGATAATTGCTGTTCCCAGATGGCATTAAATATTTCAGATTTACTGGTGAAGTGCCAGTAGATAGCGCCGCGCGTCACCTTAGCAGCATCAGCGATATCCGTCAGCGTCGTGCTGGCTACGCCACGCGTCGCAAACTGTCCGATAGCCGCCTCAATCAGTTTCTGCCGGGTTTGTTGAGCTTCTTCTTTCTTTTTACGCGCCATAGGCAACTACTCGTGACTCAGAAGGTTTAAAGGTAACATTGCGTTCATGCAAATGTAAGTATTTACTAAAATCCTTTTTAATTTTGCACAAAAAAAGTCACCTCTATTAATTTATAATTAATACAAATACATTAAATCAATTAAATTGGCGGCATGAATAACAAGAAGCATTAAACTCACTTACCTGATTAATATACATGAAGTATACCCCTGAATGGACATGGTCTGATTCTGATTTTTTCTGCAAGCATGGTCATTCGCACTTATAAATTAAAAAAGATTAAATACCCTCATTATTATACGCAGCTACATTTTATTTTTTATCCCTCTGCCCCGCTACCGATTCGCGGCATATATCGGTTTATGGGTATTTAAAGGAACAGTAATGACGAATCATTTCAGACGCTTGCCCTTATCCGGTTTCATTGTCTGCGCGGTACTGCTCACTGGATGCGATGGTCAGGAAAATCAACAACACCTGCAGGCACCTCAGGTCAGCGTGCATATTGTGCAAAGCGCGCCTCTGGCTGTCACCACTGAACTCCCGGGAAGAACAGATGCGTTCCGCGTTGCAGAGGTTCGTCCGCAAGTTAGCGGTATCATCCTGCGCCGTAACTTCACGGAAGGTAGCGATGTAAAAGCCGGGGATTCGCTTTATCAGATTGATCCTGCAACCTATCAGGCGGCATACGATAACGCGAAAGGCGAGCTGGCGAAGGCCCAGGCGGCGGCCAATATTGCGCACCTGACGGTGAAACGTTATCTCCCGCTGGTCGGCACACAGTATGTCAGCAAGCAAGAGTATGACCAGGCCGTCGCCACGGCCCAGCAGGCAGATGCCAGCGTCGTCGCCGCCAAAGCTGGCGTTGAAAGCGCGCGTATCAACCTTGCCTACACCAAAGTAACCTCTCCGGTTGATGGTCGTATCGGAAAATCCAGCGTGACGGAAGGGGCGCTGGTGACGAACGGACAAACCGCTGCGCTGGCAACGGTCCAGCAGCTCGATCCTATTTATGTCGATGTCACCCAGTCCAGCAATGATTTTATGCGCCTTAAACAAACGAGCCTGCAAAAAGGCGATAACGCCAGCAGCGTTGAGCTACTGATGGAGAACGGACAGCCCTATCCGCTGAAAGGCAGATTGCAGTTCTCTGACGTCACGGTGGACGAAAGTACCGGCTCGATTACCCTGCGCGCCATTTTCCCGAACCCTCAACATCTGCTGTTACCCGGCATGTTCGTTCGCGCCCGCATTGATGAAGGTACGCAGCCGGATGCGATTCTGGTTCCCCAGCAAGGCGTGACCCGCACGCCGCGAGGCGAAGCCACCGTGATGGTGGTGAACGATAAAAACCATGTTGAGTCTCGCACCATCGTTGCGCCTCAGGCGATTGGTGACCGCTGGCTGGTAACAGAAGGGCTGAAAAATGGAGACCGCGTGATCGTCAGCGGGCTGCAGAAAGTCAGACCGGGGGTAACCGTCGTCGCCACGCCGGATACCACAACGACTCCATCCGGTTAAGGGACGACGACATGGCTAATTTCTTTATTCAGAGACCGGTTTTCGCCTGGGTACTTGCCATCATTTTGATGATTGCAGGCGGGCTGGCCATTCTCAAACTCCCCGTCGCACAGTACCCAACCATTGCACCTCCCGCCGTGGCGATATCCGCGACCTACCCTGGAGCGGACGCTCAAACGGTACAGGATACCGTGACTCAGGTTATCGAACAGAACATGAACGGTATCGATAACCTGATGTATATGTCATCCACCAGCGATTCAGCGGGCAACGTCACCATCACTCTGACCTTCGAGTCAGGAACCGATCCGGACATCGCTCAGGTGCAGGTGCAGAACAAGCTGCAGCTCGCCATGCCGCTGCTGCCGCAAGAGGTGCAGCAGCAAGGGATCGGCGTGGAGAAATCCAGCAGCAGCTTCCTGCTGGTCGCCGGTTTTGTTTCTGACAACAAAAATCTCACGCAGAACGACATCTCTGATTACGTCGCCTCAAACGTCAAAGATGCCATCAGCCGAACGTCTGGCGTCGGCGACGTTCAGCTGTTTGGTGCTCAGTATGCGATGCGCATCTGGCTCGACAGCAACGCGATGAACAAATACCAGCTGACGCCGCTGGATATTATCAGCCAGCTGAAAACGCAGAACGACCAGATAGCGGCAGGCCAGCTGGGCGGAACGCCGTCCATCCCCGGTCAGCAGCTGAATGCCTCGATCATCGCGCAAACTCGCCTGAAATCACCGGGGGAATTTGGCCGCGTGACGCTCAAGGTGAATCAGGACGGCTCGATGGTTCATCTTAAGGATGTGGCTCGCATTGAGCTCGGTGGCGAAAACTACAACATGGTCACTAAAATCAACGGGCAGGCAGCAACCGGTCTCGGGATCAAGCTGGCAACCGGAGCAAATGCGCTGGACACTGCGGCTGCCATTAAGAGCAAGCTGACGCAACTGCAGCAGTTCTTCCCACAGGGTCTGAAAGTTGTCTATCCCTATGACACCACGCCTTTTGTAAAAATCTCTATCCACGAAGTGGTGAAGACCCTGTTTGAAGCAATCATTCTCGTCTTCCTGGTCATGTACCTCTTCCTGCAAAACCTGCGGGCAACGCTCATCCCGACTATCGCGGTGCCAGTCGTTCTGCTGGGTACCTTCGCGGTTCTGGCGGCATTTGGTTTCTCCATCAATACCCTGACGATGTTCGGCATGGTGCTGGCGATAGGTCTGCTGGTCGATGACGCTATCGTGGTCGTTGAGAACGTTGAACGCGTCATGGTCGAGGATAACCTGCCGCCCAAAGAGGCCACGCAGAAGTCGATGGAGCAGATCCAGGGTGCGCTGGTAGGGATCGCCATGGTGCTCTCGGCGGTCTTTATTCCAATGGCCTTTTTTGGCGGCTCGACTGGAGCAATATATCGCCAGTTCTCACTGACTATCGTGTCCGCTATGGCGCTGTCGGTACTGGTTGCGCTAATCCTGACGCCCGCACTCTGCGCAACGTTGCTTAAGCCCGTATCCGACGACCATCGTCAGAAAAAAGGTGGCTTTTTCAGCTGGTTTAATGCGCTCTTTGATAAAAGCGTGGAGCACTACAGCAATAGCGTGAGCGGTATTTTGCGCAAGACAGGGCGCTATCTGGTGGTGTACGTCATCATCGTCGGTGGGATGGCGGTGCTCTTCCTGCGCTTACCTACCTCCTTTCTGCCCGAAGAGGATCAGGGGGTGTTCATGACGATGGTTCAACTCCCGGCAGGTGCAACTCAGACGCGTACTCAACAGGTGCTCGACCAGGTACAGGACTATTACCTGAACAAAGAGAAGGCGAACGTCGAATCCGTCTTTACCGTAAATGGCTTTAGCTTTAGCGGCCAGGGTCAGAACGCCGGCATTGCCTTCGTCAGCCTGAAGCCCTGGGAGGAACGCCCGGGACAGAAAAACGGCGTTGAGGCGATTGTCGGTCGCGCGACTAAAGCCTTCAGTCAGATTAAAGATGGCCTCGTGTTCCCGTTTAACCTGCCTGCAATTATCGAACTGGGTACCGCTACGGGCTTCGATTTTGAATTGATCGATCAGGCTAACCTGGGGCATACCCAGCTGACTCAGGCGCGTAACCAACTGCTTAACATGGTGAAAGAGCACTCTGATCTGCTGGTTAGCGTGCGTCCTAACGGTCTTGAAGATACGCCCCAGTTCAAGCTGGATGTCGACCAGGAGAAAGCGCAGGCGCTGGGCGTCAGTCTTTCTGACGTCAACCAGACGATTTCAACGGCCTTAGGTGGCACCTATGTGAACGACTTTATCGATCATGGGCGCGTGAAAAAAGTCTACGTACAGGCCGACGCAAAATTCCGTATGTTGCCAGGAGATATTAACAACCTTTACGTGCGCAGCGCGAATGGAGAAATGGTCCCTTTCTCAGCCTTTAGCAACGCTCGCTGGGTCTATGGTTCACCCCGACTGGAGCGCTATAACGGGATGCCCTCTATGGAGATCCTCGGTGAGTCAGCCCCGGGTAAAAGTACCGGTGAGGCTATGGCTATGATGGAAAGCCTCGCGGCAAAACTGCCTTCCGGTATCGGATATGACTGGACGGGGATGTCTTATCAGGAGCGGCTTTCGGGTAACCAGGCACCTGCCCTGTACGCCATTTCACTGATCGTGGTGTTCCTGTGTCTGGCAGCGCTGTATGAAAGCTGGTCCATTCCGTTCTCCGTTATGCTGGTTGTGCCGCTGGGGGTCATTGGGGCGCCTCTCGCAGCGTCGCTGCGTGGATTAAACAATGACGTCTATTTCCAGGTCGGCCTGCTGACGACGATTGGTTTATCGGCGAAAAACGCCATTTTGATCGTCGAATTTGCTAAGGACCTGATGGAGAAAGAAGGTAAAGGCATCATTGAAGCCACACTGGAGGCGTCAAGGATGCGCCTTCGACCGATCCTGATGACTTCCCTGGCCTTTATCCTTGGCGTCATGCCGCTGGTAATCAGCGCCGGGGCCGGGAGCGGCGCACAAAACGCCGTCGGTACGGGTGTGATGGGGGGAATGCTTTCTGCAACGCTTCTGGCGATTTTCTTCGTGCCCGTCTTCTTTGTGGTTGTCCATCGACGCTTTACCCGTCATAAAGATTAACATTTCCCTAAAAAGGCACCTGGGGTGCCTTTTTTATTTTTAAGATAAACAATGAATTGGGCATTAAGCAAAAGTCATGTTAAAAATACGATGATTTGCATTAAGTAAAAACACTCTATTACCCCTTCATAATGTCTCCATTAATTCGTCCTGAAACCGGCTTTTCTCCACGATTTTTACAAACTACATAATTTGAGATTATTCCTCGTGTAACGTGGACTTACCCCGGTGGTAAAATAACCTCCAGTTCGTTAATTGCCCTCCTGGCTTTATAGCGGACGAGAAATAATACTGAGGTAACATCATGAAAAGATTCATTTCCGTTGCACTCTTCGCTGCGCTGCTTGCTGGTTGCGCGCACGACTCTCCATGTGTACCGGTTTACGACGACCAGGGCCGACTGGTTCATACCAATACCTGTATGAAAGGCACCACCCAGGATAACTGGGAAACTGCAGGTGCTATCGCCGGCGGTGCTGCCGCAGTGGCGGGTTTGACGCTGGGTATTGTTGCCCTGACGAAGTAACATCTGTTGAGAAAGCGCGGCTCTGTCCGCGCTTTTGCTTTTAATGAGTGCAGCATTTTCAAATAAGTAAAAAAATAGCCCCGTATTTATTCGCGCTGTTCATTTCAGGCTGAAGCCAGTCACATCTTTTTCGTATACTCATTTAAATTACCGGTTCTATTGTGATGATTTTCACACATTAATATTATTGAATATCCTGCCAATATTCACGCTGGAAACTATCTCGTCTTTTTCCTCACGCGACTCAAAACTTTTGCTCCAATTTGTGGCGCAGGTTGTAATTTCGCACCGTTTCAGGGCGCTCGTTTTATTTAAGCCTGTCTAAACTCAGCATTAAGCGTTCACTCATCTCTAATTTTGTCGGACGCAAAACTGGCATTACGTTTGCTTTATAAACGTTGGCCAAAGCCACAGACAGGTAAAGCGTTTAAAAACGCCTCTATAACGATAAATTTCGCCACACAGGATGCATTATGAAAAAGACGATGATAGCCAGCCTGGCCGCTGCAGGCATGTTGTTTGCCGTAGCCGGTCAAGCCCATGCGGGAACGACACTGGATGCCGTTAAAAAGAAAGGTTTTGTTCAATGCGGTATCAGTGACGGTTTGCCTGGCTTCTCTTATGCCGATGCGAACGGCAAATTTACCGGTATTGATGTGGATGTCTGCCGTGGCGTTGCAGCCGCCGTTTTTGGTGATGACAGCAAAGTAAAATACACCCCGCTGACGGCGAAAGAACGCTTTACGGCACTGCAGTCCGGCGAGGTCGACATGCTCTCCCGTAATACCACCTGGACTTCCTCCCGTGATGCAGGCATGGGGATGTCATTTACGGGCGTGACCTATTATGACGGCATCGGCTTCCTGACCCACAACAAAGCCGGCCTGAAAAGCGCTAAGGAGCTGGATGGGGCCACCGTTTGTATCCAGGCGGGCACCGATACCGAGCTGAACGTCGCCGATTATTTCAAAGCAAATAACATGAAATATACGCCAGTGACATTCGACCGCTCGGATGAATCGGCTAAAGCACTGGAATCCGGCCGTTGCGACACGCTAGCCTCTGACCAGTCACAGCTGTATGCCTTACGCATTAAGCTGAGCAACCCGGCAGAGTGGATTGTTCTGCCTGAAGTGATCTCCAAAGAACCTCTCGGACCGGTGGTACGTCGTGGCGATGAAGACTGGTTCTCCATTGTTCGCTGGACGCTATTCGCCATGCTGAACGCAGAAGAGATGGGCATCAACTCGAAAAACGTGGATGAGAAAGCGGCTAAACCATCCAACCCGGATATGGCACACCTGCTGGGTACAGAAGGTGATTTCGGCAAGGATCTGAAGCTGGATAACAAGTGGGCCTACAACATCATCAAACAGGTGGGCAACTACTCTGAGATCTTTGAACGCAACGTGGGATCGGAAAGCCCGCTGAAGATCAAACGCGGCCAGAACAATCTCTGGAACAACGGCGGTATTCAGTACGCACCACCAGTACGTTAAGTCATAGCTGTAACGGGCACTGCTCCGGCAGTGCCCACTCCAGAGTCATGGTTACTGAGGTTTCTTATGTCCCATCGCCGCTCAGCCGTAAAAGGATCGCTATCCTTTTCTCATCCCGCGGTCCGCGCCTGGCTATTCCAGATTATTGCTATTGTTGCGGTTGTTCTCATCGCCGTGTATCTCATCCATAACACCATCACCAACCTGAATAATCGCGGCATTACCTCCGGTTTCGCGTTTTTAGATCGCAGCGCGGGGTTTGGCATTGTTCAGCATCTTATTGATTACCAGGAAGGTGACACGTATGGACGCGTGTTCGTGGTCGGTTTACTGAATACGCTGTTGGTATCGGCGCTTTGTATCGTCTTCGCGTCGATACTGGGCTTCTTTATTGGTCTGGCGCGTCTTTCTGAAAACTGGCTCCTGCGGAAGCTGTCGACTGTTTATATTGAAACGTTCCGCAATATCCCCCCGCTCCTGCAGATCTTCTTCTGGTATTTTGCCGTATTGCGTAACCTACCCGGCCCCCGTCAGGCCGTCGACGCGTTTGAGCTTTTTTTCCTGAGCAACCGTGGGTTGTCTATCCCTTCTCCTCTGCCGGGTGAAGGTCTGTACGCTTTTATCGGCGCGATTGTGATAGCGTTTGCTCTGTCTGCCGGGGTATTCCGTTTTAACCGCAAGCATCAGATCAAAACCGGTCAGCTTCGCAGAACCTGGCCCACGGCAGTTATCCTGCTCGTTAGCCTGCCGCTGGTGGCACACTGGCTGTTTGGAGCCGCGCTGCACTGGGATGTTCCACACCTACGAGGCTTTAACTTCCAGGGTGGAATGGTGTTAATTCCCGAGCTGGCGGCCCTGACGCTGGCGCTGTCGATTTATACGTCCGCGTTTATTGCCGAGATTATTCGTGCCGGGATCCAGGCCGTACCTTACGGGCAGCACGAAGCGGCACGCTCGCTGGGATTACCCCATACCGTGACGCTTCGCCAGGTCATCATCCCGCAGGCTTTACGGGTCATCATTCCGCCTCTGACCAGCCAGTATCTCAACATCGTTAAAAACTCGTCGCTGGCCGCCGCTATTGGTTATCCGGATATGGTGTCACTCTTCGCCGGAACCGTGCTTAACCAGACCGGACAAGCCATTGAAACCATCGCCATCACGATGTCTGTCTATCTGATCATCAGCCTGGTGATTTCATTGCTGATGAACCTCTATAACCGTCGTATAGCACTGGTCGAGCGCTAAGGATTTATGATGACAAAAGCGATACTGTCGCACTCCTCGCGCCCTGCCAACTCGACAGGTGGACGTTTCATTCTCTGGGCGCGCAAGAACCTGTTCTCCAGCTGGAGTAACAGCCTGCTGACGATTGTCTGCCTGTGGCTCATGTGGGAATTGATTCCTCCCCTGCTGAACTGGGCGTTTTTACAGGCCAACTGGGTCGGTTCAACTCGGGCAGACTGTACAAAAGCCGGCGCCTGCTGGGTGTTTATCCATGAACGCTTCGGTCAGTTCATGTATGGGCTGTATCCCCACGAACAGCGCTGGCGGATTAATCTGGCGCTGATTATCGGCCTGATATCTGTCGCAATCATGTTCTGGAAAAAGCTGCCTCACCGTGGACGCTATATTGCCGTCTGGGCGGTGGTTTATCCGATTATTATCTGGGTGCTGTTGTATGGCGGTTTCCTGGGGCTGGAACGCGTTGAAACACGCCAGTGGGGCGGGCTGACGCTGACGCTGATTATCGCTTCTGTGGGGATAGCCGGTGCGCTACCGTGGGGGATTTTACTGGCCCTGGGACGGCGTTCAAAAATGCCGATTGTACGCGTGCTCTCCGTTATCTTCATTGAGTTCTGGCGTGGCGTCCCGCTTATCACCGTCCTGTTCATGTCGTCGGTCATGCTGCCGCTATTTATGGCAGAAGGTACAACGATCGACAAACTGATCCGTGCCCTGGTCGGGGTAATTCTCTTCCAGTCCGCCTATGTTGCAGAAGTTGTGCGCGGTGGTCTGCAGGCGTTGCCTAAAGGCCAGTACGAAGCGGCGGAATCACTGGCGCTCGGCTACTGGAAAACTCAGGGGCTGGTCATTCTTCCCCAGGCACTCAAGCTGGTCATCCCGGGTCTGGTCAACACGATCATTGCCCTCTTCAAAGATACCAGCCTGGTGATCATCATCGGATTGTTCGATCTCTTTAGCAGCGTGCAACAGGCGACCGTTGACCCAGTCTGGCTGGGTATGTCCACCGAAGGATATGTCTTTGCTGCCCTGATCTACTGGATCTTTTGTTTTAGCATGTCGCGCTACAGCCAGCATCTGGAAAAGCGCTTTAACACCGGGCGTACACCGCACTGAGGAAATTATGAGCCAAATAACTATGACACCCGCCGACGCGATGATTACGCTGGAAAGTGTGAATAAATGGTACGGACAGTTTCATGTCCTGAAGGACATTAATCTTAAGGTAAAGCAGGGAGAACGCATCGTCCTTTGCGGCCCTTCTGGCTCCGGGAAATCCACAACCATTCGCTGTATTAATCATCTTGAAGAACATCAGCAAGGACGCATTGTGGTTGATGGTATCGAGCTGAATGAAGATATCCGCAATATCGAACGCGTGCGTCAGGAAGTGGGTATGGTCTTTCAGCACTTTAATCTGTTTCCGCACCTGACCGTTCTGCAGAACTGTACGCTTGCACCGATTTGGGTACGGAAGATGCCGAAAAAGGAAGCCGAGGCGTTGGCAATGCACTACCTGGAGCGAGTGCGCATCGCAGAGCATGCCAATAAGTTCCCTGGCCAGATATCGGGTGGCCAGCAGCAGCGTGTGGCTATCGCCCGTTCTCTGTGTATGAAACCGAAAATTATGCTGTTTGATGAACCGACATCTGCCCTCGATCCGGAAATGGTGAAAGAGGTTCTGGACACCATGATTGGGCTGGCACAATCCGGCATGACCATGCTGTGCGTGACGCATGAGATGGGTTTTGCACGAACCGTCGCCGATCGGGTGATCTTTATGGACCGTGGGGAGATTGTTGAGCAGGCGCCACCGGATGAGTTCTTTGCGCATCCGAAGTCAGAGCGTACGCGAGCATTCCTGTCGCAGGTGATTCATTAATCAGCAGTTTTTGCCCGGTAGCGCTGCGCTTACCGGGCTTACGGTTTTCACGAGAATCATAACGCAAAAAGGCCATCCTTTCGGATGGCCTTCTCACTTATTTGATGTCTGGCAGTTCCCTACTCTCACATGGGGAGACCCCACACTACCATCGGCGCTACGGCGTTTCACTTCTGAGTTCGGCATGGGGTCAGGTGGGACCACCGCGCTAAAGCCGCCAGACAAATTCTTTTACTTCTTGCCGAACTTTAACCTAAGTATAAAGTGGTGCTGATACCCAGAGTCGAACTGGGGACCTCACCCTTACCAAGGGTGCGCTCTACCAACTGAGCCATATCAGCACGCTAAATTTGATGCCTGGCAGTTCCCTACTCTCGCATAGGGAGACCCCACACTACCATCGGCGCTACGGCGTTTCACTTCTGAGTTCGGCATGGGGTCAGGTGGGACCACCGCGCTAAAGCCGCCAGGCAAATTCTGTTAAATCTGTATCAGGCTGAATTTGATTGTTCTGTCTCTTCGCCAAAACACCTTCGGCGTTGTAAGGTTAAGCCTCACGGTTCATTAGTATCGGTTAGCTCAACGCATCGCTGCGCTTACACACCCGACCTATCAACGTCATAGTCTTTAACGTTCCTTCAGGAGACTTAAAGTCTCAGGGAGAACTCATCTCGGGGCAAGTTTCGTGCTTAGATGCTTTCAGCACTTATCTTTTCCGCATTTAGCTACCGGGCAGTGCCATTGGCATGACAACCCGAACACCAGTGATGCGTCCACTCCGGTCCTCTCGTACTAGGAGCAGCCCCCCTCAATTCTCCAGCGCCCACGGCAGATAGGGACCGAACTGTCTCACGACGTTCTAAACCCAGCTCGCGTACCACTTTAAATGGCGAACAGCCATACCCTTGGGACCTACTTCAGCCCCAGGATGTGATGAGCCGACATCGAGGTGCCAAACACCGCCGTCGATATGAACTCTTGGGCGGTATCAGCCTGTTATCCCCGGAGTACCTTTTATCCGTTGAGCGATGGCCCTTCCATTCAGAACCACCGGATCACTATGACCTGCTTTCGCACCTGCTCGAGCCGTCACTCTCGCAGTCAAGCTAGCTTATGCCATTGCACTAACCTCCTGATGTCCGACCAGGATTAGCTAACCTTCGTGCTCCTCCGTTACTCTTTGGGAGGAGACCGCCCCAGTCAAACTACCCACCAGACACTGTCCGCAACCCGGATCACGGGTCTACGTTAGAACACCAGCCATTAAAGGGTGGTATTTCAAGGACGGCTCCACGCAGACTGGCGTCCACGCTTCAAAGCCTCCCACCTATCCTACACATCAAGGACCAGTGTTCAGTGTCAAGCTATAGTAAAGGTTCACGGGGTCTTTCCGTCTTGCCGCGGGTACACTGCATCTTCACAGCGAGTTCAATTTCACTGAGTCTCGGGTGGAGACAGCCTGGCCATCATTACGCCATTCGTGCAGGTCGGAACTTACCCGACAAGGAATTTCGCTACCTTAGGACCGTTATAGTTACGGCCGCCGTTTACCGGGGCTTCGATCAAGAGCTTCGCGTTGCCGCTAACCCCATCAATTAACCTTCCGGCACCGGGCAGGCGTCACACCGTATACGTCCACTTTCGTGTTTGCACAGTGCTGTGTTTTTAATAAACAGTTGCAGCCAGCTGGTATCTTCGACTGATTTCAGCTCCACCCGCAGGGGCTTCACCTACATATCAGCGTGCCTTCTCCCGAAGTTACGGCACCATTTTGCCTAGTTCCTTCACCCGAGTTCTCTCAAGCGCCTTGGTATTCTCTACCTGACCACCTGTGTCGGTTTGGGGTACGATTTCGTGTTACCTGATGCTTAGAGGCTTTTCCTGGAAGCAGGGCATTTGTTACTTCAGCACCGTAGTGCCTCGTCATCACACCTCAGCGTTAATAAACGACCGGATTTACCTGGTCGTTCCGCCTACATGCTTAAACCGGGACAACCGTCGCCCGGCTAACATAGCCTTCTCCGTCCCCCCTTCGCAGTAACACCAAGTACAGGAATATTAACCTGTTTCCCATCGACTACGCCTTTCGGCCTCGCCTTAGGGGTCGACTCACCCTGCCCCGATTAACGTTGGACAGGAACCCTTGGTCTTCCGGCGAGCGGGCTTTTCACCCGCTTTATCGTTACTTATGTCAGCATTCGCACTTCTGATACCTCCAGCATGCCTCACAGCACACCTTCAACGGCTTACAGAACGCTCCCCTACCCAACAACGCATAAGCGTCGCTGCCGCAGCTTCGGTGCATGGTTTAGCCCCGTTACATCTTCCGCGCAGGCCGACTCGACCAGTGAGCTATTACGCTTTCTTTAAATGATGGCTGCTTCTAAGCCAACATCCTGGCTGTCTGTGCCTTCCCACATCGTTTCCCACTTAACCATGACTTTGGGACCTTAGCTGGCGGTCTGGGTTGTTTCCCTCTTCACGACGGACGTTAGCACCCGCCGTGTGTCTCCCGTGATAACATTCTTCGGTATTCGTAGTTTGCATCGGGTTGGTAAGCCGGGATGGCCCCCTAGCCGAAACAGTGCTCTACCCCCGAAGATGAATTCACGAGGCGCTACCTAAATAGCTTTCGGGGAGAACCAGCTATCTCCCGGTTTGATTGGCCTTTCACCCCCAGCCACAAGTCATCCGCTAATTTTTCAACATTAGTCGGTTCGGTCCTCCAGTTAGTGTTACCCAACCTTCAACCTGCCCATGGCTAGATCACCGGGTTTCGGGTCTATACCCTGCAACTTAACGCCCAGTTAAGACTCGGTTTCCCTTCGGCTCCCCTATACGGTTAACCTTGCTACAGAATATAAGTCGCTGACCCATTATACAAAAGGTACGCAGTCACACCACGAAGGTGCTCCCACTGCTTGTACGTACACGGTTTCAGGTTCTTTTTCACTCCCCTCGCCGGGGTTCTTTTCGCCTTTCCCTCACGGTACTGGTTCACTATCGGTCAGTCAGGAGTATTTAGCCTTGGAGGATGGTCCCCCCATATTCAGACAGGATACCACGTGTCCCGCCCTACTCTTCGAGTTCACAGCCTGTGTGCTTTCGTGTACGGGACTGTCACCCTGTACCGTGCGACTTTCCAGACGCTTCCACTAACACACAAGCTGATTCAGACTCTGGGCTGCTCCCCGTTCGCTCGCCGCTACTGGGGGAATCTCGGTTGATTTCTTTTCCTCGGGGTACTTAGATGTTTCAGTTCCCCCGGTTCGCCTCGTTAACCTATGTATTCAGTTAACGATAGTGCAACGAATTGCACTGGGTTTCCCCATTCGGACATCGCCGGGTCAAAGGTTCATATCACCTCGCCGGCGCTTTTCGCAGATTAGCACGTCCTTCATCGCCTCTGACTGCCAGGGCATCCACCGTGTACGCTTAGTCGCTTAACCTCACAACCCGAAGATGTTTCACTTCAAGATTGCGAAAATTTGAGAGACTCGAACACACCATTAAGATGTGTCGTTTCAATTTTCAGCTTGATCCAGATTTTTAAAGAGCAAAACTTCTTAATGCACTCAAAAGTACATTCAGAAGTTCATCATTCATCAGACAATCTGTGTGAGCACTACAAAGGCAGGTTCTTTAAGGTAAGGAGGTGATCCAACCGCAGGTTCCCCTACGGTTACCTTGTTACGACTTCACCCCAGTCATGAATCACAAAGTGGTAAGCGCCCTCCCGAAGGTTAAGCTACCTACTTCTTTTGCAACCCACTCCCATGGTGTGACGGGCGGTGTGTACAAGGCCCGGGAACGTATTCACCGTAGCATTCTGATCTACGATTACTAGCGATTCCGACTTCATGGAGTCGAGTTGCAGACTCCAATCCGGACTACGACGCACTTTATGAGGTCCGCTTGCTCTCGCGAGGTCGCTTCTCTTTGTATGCGCCATTGTAGCACGTGTGTAGCCCTACTCGTAAGGGCCATGATGACTTGACGTCATCCCCACCTTCCTCCAGTTTATCACTGGCAGTCTCCTTTGAGTTCCCGGCCTAACCGCTGGCAACAAAGGATAAGGGTTGCGCTCGTTGCGGGACTTAACCCAACATTTCACAACACGAGCTGACGACAGCCATGCAGCACCTGTCTCAGAGTTCCCGAAGGCACCAATCCATCTCTGGAAAGTTCTCTGGATGTCAAGAGTAGGTAAGGTTCTTCGCGTTGCATCGAATTAAACCACATGCTCCACCGCTTGTGCGGGCCCCCGTCAATTCATTTGAGTTTTAACCTTGCGGCCGTACTCCCCAGGCGGTCGACTTAACGCGTTAGCTCCGGAAGCCACGCCTCAAGGGCACAACCTCCAAGTCGACATCGTTTACGGCGTGGACTACCAGGGTATCTAATCCTGTTTGCTCCCCACGCTTTCGCACCTGAGCGTCAGTCTTTGTCCAGGGGGCCGCCTTCGCCACCGGTATTCCTCCAGATCTCTACGCATTTCACCGCTACACCTGGAATTCTACCCCCCTCTACAAGACTCTAGCCTGCCAGTTTCGAATGCAGTTCCCAGGTTGAGCCCGGGGATTTCACATCCGACTTGACAGACCGCCTGCGTGCGCTTTACGCCCAGTAATTCCGATTAACGCTTGCACCCTCCGTATTACCGCGGCTGCTGGCACGGAGTTAGCCGGTGCTTCTTCTGCGGGTAACGTCAATCGATGAGGTTATTAACCTCACCGCCTTCCTCCCCGCTGAAAGTACTTTACAACCCGAAGGCCTTCTTCATACACGCGGCATGGCTGCATCAGGCTTGCGCCCATTGTGCAATATTCCCCACTGCTGCCTCCCGTAGGAGTCTGGACCGTGTCTCAGTTCCAGTGTGGCTGGTCATCCTCTCAGACCAGCTAGGGATCGTCGCCTAGGTGAGCCGTTACCCCACCTACTAGCTAATCCCATCTGGGCACATCTGATGGCAAGAGGCCCGAAGGTCCCCCTCTTTGGTCTTGCGACGTTATGCGGTATTAGCTACCGTTTCCAGTAGTTATCCCCCTCCATCAGGCAGTTTCCCAGACATTACTCACCCGTCCGCCGCTCGCCGGCAAAGTAGCAAGCTACTTTCCGCTGCCGCTCGACTTGCATGTGTTAGGCCTGCCGCCAGCGTTCAATCTGAGCCATGATCAAACTCTTCAATTTAAGTTTGATGCTCGTGAATTAAACTTCGTAATGAATTACGCATGTTCACTCAGAGACTTGGTATTCATTTTTCGTCTTGCGACGTTAAGAATCCATGTCACTTTGAGTGCCCACACAGATTGTCTGATAAATTGTTAAAGAGCAGTGCAACGCGGCTTTCGCTCACCGTTGCGAGGTGGCGTATATTACGCTTTCCTCCTTCAGAGTCAACCCGTTATTTCAGGATTTTTTCTCTTCAACCGACCGGGCTGTTTGTGAAGTGATTCACATCCGCCGTGTCGATGGAGGCGCATTATAGGGATCCCATTTTTTAGCACAAGTATTTTTTAGATCTTTTTTTCCGACTGCTGATTTTCCGCGCTTTTCGCTGAAATCCCGCCCGATCTGCTTAAATATTGACGTATTTTGCCTTGCCTCGATCCATTAATACGATCAAAGTCTTCTGTATAGCGCTCATTGTTAGAGGTAGATATGCCCGCAGTATTACGTCCTTATAAAGATCTGTTCCCCCAAAAAGGCGATCGCGTGATGATCGATGCCAGCAGCGTGGTGATTGGTGATGTCCGAATGGCCGATGATGTCAGTATCTGGCCACTCGTCGCCATCAGGGGTGATGTTAACTATGTGTCGATTGGTGCACGTACCAATATTCAGGACGGTAGCGTCCTGCACGTCACGCACAAATCCTCCTATAACCCGGAAGGCAATCCCCTCATCATTGGAGAAGAGGTTACCGTCGGCCATAAAGTGATGCTTCACGGCTGTACTATCGGAAATCGCGTACTTGTTGGCATGGGGTCGATTTTGCTGGATGGCGTCATAGTAGAAGATGACGTGATGATTGGAGCCGGTAGCCTGGTCCCGCAGAACAAACGGCTGGAGAGCGGCTATCTCTATCTGGGAAGTCCGGTAAAACAGATCCGCCCCCTTAAGGAGGCAGAGATCGAAGGATTAAAATACTCGGCGAACAACTACGTAAAATGGAAAAATGATTATTTGGATCAGGATAGCCAAACCCAACCCTGATCGTCTTCCTGCTCTTCGCGGATTAAATCGCTGGCTTCCTCTTCCAGCTCCCAGCGATTTTCGCAAAATACCGCTATCGGATCTGAACCGCCAAAACGACGCAACAGCGTTTCCCCATGAATGGCACAGGTCAGTTGCATGCCGTGTACCAGAACCGGGAAACAGACCGCTTGCTTACTTTCATCCCAGCTCTCTCTGTCCGGAAAATGAATAGCCTGATTCACGCCGAAAGCTCCTGCTTTAACTTTTCAATGACCGGCTCGACTGCAGGCAACACCCCGTGCCAGAGCAGCACCGCATGCGCAGCCTGCCCCACCAGCATGCCGAGTCCATCGGCTAACTGTTTCGCACCGTGTTGTTCACACCAGTTAAGGAAAGGCGTCTTTCCTTTCTGATAAAACATGTCATAGAAATACATATGCGCACTGACCAGCGAAGCGGGGATCGCCGGGATCTCACCACTAATGCCACTGGATGTGGCATTAATGACAAGATCGAACTCACGATCGGCAAGATCGTCAAGAGCTACCGCGCTCACGCTGCCGGTATGCGCAAACAACGCCGCCAGTGCTTCTGCCCGGGAAAAGGTTCTGTTAGTAATGGTCACCGAACAGTCCAGTGAAAGCAGAGGCAACAGAACGCCCCGCGATGCGCCACCCGCGCCAATCAGCAGGATCCGGAATCCAGGCTTGATAAAGGAGAGTCTTTCCAGATCGCTGAGTAAACCAATCCCGTCGGTGTTGTCACCCAAAAGGCGTCCATCCTCAAGCCGTTTTAGAGTATTGACTGCACCAGCCAGTGAAGCGCGCTCGGTTAGCTCATCCGCACGTTCGAAGGCTTCCTCTTTAAAAGGCACCGTCACATTCGCGCCTTTGCCCCCCGCGGTGAAAAAGGCCTCCAGCGTTGGGATAAAAGCATCCACTGGCGCCAGTATGCGACCATAGGGATGATCAATCTCCAGCTGCTCCGCGAATTGCTGATGGATCAACGGTGACTTGCTGTGTGCAATGGGATTGCCAAAAACAGCATAGGTTTCCATGAGATTACCCCTGGCGAAAACGTTCGCCGGTCAAAGCGTCGCGAATTTCAGACGGATTCAGGCGCCCTCCCGTTTCACCGACAGCAACAGGGAAGTCATTCCCGAACTGCGCCAGCACTTCTTCGGTTGTCCGACAAGGCGGCAATCCGGTCAGGTTAGCACTTGTTGAGACTAGCGGTTTACCAAATGCCAGACAAAGCTCAACCACCAGCGGATGGTCAGTTACGCGAACGGCGAGGGAATCAAAGCGTCCGGTTAACCAACGCGGGGTTGTCGGCTGCGCCGGGAAGACGAAGGTCACTGGTCCCGGCCACGCGGAGAAGATAGTCTCGCGCTGCGCCGGCGTCAGCATAGAGTCATCGATATAAGGTTTAAGCTGCTCGTAATTCGCAGCGATCAAAATCAGTCCTTTCTCGACGGGTCTTTGTTTCAGGGCAAGCAGACGGCTCACAGCCGTCTCGCTGTCAGGATCGCAACCGACCCCAAAAACAGCTTCAGTTGGATAGGCGATGACTTCTTCATTTTTCAGTACGTCCACTGCATGCGCAATGGAGCCTGATGGCAGGTTATTATTCACTATTTTGATCCGCCGTAACCGGCTTTCCACATTGTTTACTGGCGCAGAAGCGTTTCATGCCTTGCGCGGTTTTCTTCTCTATCAGTAGCGGATAATTGCAATGAGGGCAGATTCCCGCTACCGGTTTAAAATTGATGACGAACTGGCATTCAGGGTAGCGATCGCACGAATGGAAGGTCTTACCATAACGGGAACGGCGCTGTACCAGCTGACCGCGCTGACACTGAGGGCACGCAATTGCCGTTTCATCAGGTTTATCAATTTGTTCCGTATGCTCACATTCTGGATAGCGGCTACATCCAATAAACATGCCGAAACGCCCCTGCCGCAGGGCTAATTCACCACCGCACACGGGACAATACTGACCCTCCAGAATTTTAACGATATGTCCATCCGCCTGGCTTTTCAGAGGACGAACATAATCACATTCCGGATAGTGTGAACAACCGAGAAACGGGCCGTGTTTCCCGGACCGAATAACAAGTTCAGCCCCGCACTGCGGGCAGGGCTCGTTTTTATGCACCGTGAATAGTGCTGATTTGGCCATAACAACTCTTGGTGCTGCACATTGAATTAGTGCAGCATACCTTCATTCACTTCAAAGAGTAATTCTTCCATTTGCTGATAGGCATTTTCACAGCCCGGAATATTAAACAGAACCATCAGGATCACCCATTTGAGATCTTCCAGTTCGAATTCTGCTGTATCCAGCGCCATGACGCGCTCTATCACCATTTCTCTCGTTTCGAGGTTCAGCACCTGAATCTGCTCAAGGAATAAGATGAATCCCCGGCAGCTGGCGTCCAGCCTTTCACACTCTTCTGCGGTATAAATGCGTACTGACAATGGATCAGAAGCAAGCTGCATCGGTTCGGCCAGGCCTTCCTGATAATCAGCCAGTTTTTCCAACCACATCAACGCATTATAGATGTCTTCCCGCTCAAACCCCGCATCGGTAAGATCCTGTGTCAATTTGTCCTGATCCACTCGCATTTCTGCTTCGTTATGGATGTAAGTCTCAAACAAATACATCAGTACGTCGAACATGGCATGCCCTCCTCAATCGGACATAGCCGCCGGGTACAGCTGCGATCCACCCTGCTAACTCCAGTTCGAGTAGCTGTGCTACCGTTACTGGCACAGGTTGGCCGGCACGTTCAGCGACAACGTCAACAGGTGTTACCTCATCTCCTACGTTAGCCAGGAGCTTGGGAAATGGCAATGCCACCTTTCCCTGATCTGATGAATATTGTCGCTTTTCGGGATCTTCCTGCAGCCATTGCAGCCCATATTGCAAATTTTCAAGAATATCCCCTACTTCCGTTACAGGTGTGGCCCCTTGTTTAATCAGCCAGTGGGGCCCCTCGCATCCGGGGTTACCTATCGGGCCGGGCAAGGCAAAGACCTCTCTCCCCTGTTCGAGCGCGCATCGTGCCGTGACCAGCGAACCGCTTCGCCGCGCAGCTTCAACTACCAGCACGCCTTTGCTAAGCCCGCTGATAATTCGATTACGACGCGGAAAGTTTGCCGGCCTGGGCTGCGCGGAAAGCGGAAACTCAGAGACTATCGCGCCGTCAGATTCAATAAGCCGCATCGCCAATGCCTGATGTCGGCGTGGATAAATGCTAAAAAGACCGTTCCCCAGGACCGCGACACTTTGTCCTTTAGCTGACAGTGCCGCGCTGTGGGCAACGCCGTCAATACCGCAGGCCAGCCCGCTGGTAATCGTGAAACCACTTTGTGTAAGCTGTTCGCACAGGATTTTCCCCCATCGCTCGCCGTACCATGACGGCGCACGACTGCCTACCACCGCCAGCTGAACGGTATTAAGCGTCTCTGGGTTACCTTTTATGAATAATGCACCGGGATAATCAGGGATCGTGCGAAGCAAAGGGGGATAAAGGGGATGGTTGGCCGTTAATAAATGATGCCCCGGCTGCTCAAGCCATAGCAGGCTACGTTCCAGCTCACTCTCATTGAACGCAAAGAACCGTTCAGCCTGCTTTGCTGTCAGTCCAGCATTTCTTAAGACAAGCGTGTCGATGCCTTCCTGCTTCTGCAGTCGTGCAGCCGCTTCCAGCATTACATCACCACACAGAGACCCTGTGTGTATTAGCCGTAGCCATATCTCGGTCAACGTCATCCTTTCCCCTGCCATAAGCGGCCTCCGCAATCATTGCGATTGGTCACTGATGCTGTCAATCGATGGGGGATTTGTCTAGAATAGAGGTAGTATTCTTATCAACTCCTGAACACGACTCTGGAAATTTATGGCAGTTTTGCAAGTGTTACATATTCCGGACGAGCGCCTTCGCATCGTCGCTGAACCGGTCAAAGAAGTGAATGCAGAAATCCAGCGTATCGTTGATGATATGTTCGATACCATGTACGCCGAAGAAGGCATTGGCCTGGCGGCGACACAGGTGGACATTCATAAGCGTATTATCGTGATTGATGTTTCTGAAAATCGCGATGGCCGCCTGGTGCTGATCAACCCTGAGCTGCTCGAAAAGAGTGGCGAAACCGGTATTGAGGAAGGCTGTCTGTCTATTCCTGAACAGCGTGCGTTAGTGCCGCGAGCTGAAAAGGTGAAAATTCGCGCCCTGGATCGTGACGGTAATCCGTTCGAACTGGAAGCAGATGACCTGCTGGCGATTTGTATTCAGCATGAGATGGATCACCTTGTCGGTAAACTGTTTATCGATTACCTCTCACCGCTGAAACAGCAGCGTATTCGTCAGAAAGTAGAAAAACTGGATCGTTTGCGTTCTCGCGCATAACGCCCCCGGATACAAGGATCACCGTGTCTAAAACACTACGAATTATCTTCGCGGGAACCCCTGATTTTGCAGCGCGTCATCTTGACGCGCTGTTATCTTCCGGTCACAAGGTTGTTGGCGTCTTTACCCAGCCGGACCGTCCTGCTGGTCGCGGCAAAAAAATGATGCCCAGCCCGGTAAAAGTGCTGGCAGAAGAGCATGGGCTACCCGTTTTCCAGCCCGCATCGTTACGCCCACAGGAAAATCAGCAGCTGGTCGCTGACCTGAAAGCCGACGTAATGGTGGTGGTGGCTTACGGTTTAATCCTGCCAAAAGCTGTGCTCGATATGCCTCGCCTGGGTTGCATCAACGTGCATGGGTCTTTGCTCCCGCGCTGGCGTGGTGCTGCACCTATTCAGCGCTCGCTGTGGGCAGGTGATGCCGAAACGGGCGTTACCATTATGAAGATGGACGTAGGTTTAGACACCGGCGATATGCTGTATAAACTGGCCTGCCCCATTACGTCAGACGATACCAGCGCCACGCTGTATGACAAACTGGCAGACCTCGGTCCACAAGGGCTTATCGAGACGCTCCAGCAGCTTGCTGACAATACGTCGAAACCGGAAGTTCAGGATGACGCGCTGGTGACTTATGCCGAAAAGCTGAGCAAAGAAGAAGCGCGGATCGACTGGTCCCTGTCGGCCGCTCAGCTTGAACGCTGCATTCGCGCTTTCAATCCATGGCCGATGAGCTGGATGGAGATTGATGAGCAGCCGGTGAAAGTGTGGAAAGCCTCCGTCATTAGCGGTACTACTACGGCTGAACCCGGTACGATTGTTGACGCCAACAAGAACGGCATCCAGGTGGCGACTGGGCAAGGGATATTGAATCTTGAATCGCTCCAACCGGCCGGTAAGAAAGCCATGAGCGCTCAGGATCTGTTAAATTCCCGTCGCGAATGGTTTATCCCGGGCAACCGTCTTGCCTGAGCAAATTTATTCTTAAGGCCCGGTGTTTCCGGGCATTTTTATTTTTACGGTTATGAAAAAACAAAATCTACGCAGTATGGCGGCTCAGGCCGTCGAGCAGGTTATTGAGCAGGGCCAGTCATTGAGCAATGTCCTGCCTCCCCTGCAGCAAAAAGTCTCTGATAAGGATAAAGCCCTGCTTCAGGAGCTCTGCTTTGGCGTCCTGCGCACGCTTTCTCAACTTGAGTGGTTGATTAATAAGCTGATGTCACGCCCAATGACAGGCAAACAGCGCACCGTACACTATTTGATTATGGTGGGTTTTTATCAGCTTCTTCATACCCGCATCCCACCCCATGCCGCGCTGGCAGAGACGGTGGAAGGTGCCGTTGCGATTAAACGTCCTCAGTTGAAAGGGCTGATCAACGGCGTACTGCGTCAGTTCCAGAGACAGCAGGAAGAGCTTCTGGCTGAATTTGCCCAAAGCGAAGCGCGCTTCCTGCATCCGGACTGGCTGTTGAAGCGCCTGAAAAAAGCTTATCCGCAGCAATGGCAGGACATTGCCGATGCTAACAACCAGCGTCCACCAATGTGGTTACGCGTGAATCGTAATCACCACACCCGTGACGCATGGCTGGCATTACTTGAAGAAGCTGGAATGAGCGGCTTCACCCATGACGCATACCCTGATGCCGTGCGCTTAGCATCGCCTGCACCGGTACATGCATTGCCCGGCTTTGAAGACGGTTGGGTAACGGTACAGGATGCCTCGGCTCAGGGTTGCATGACCTGGCTTGAACCCCAAAACGGTGAGCAGATCCTCGATCTCTGCGCAGCGCCTGGGGGCAAAACGACCCATATTCTTGAAGTGGCTCCGCAGGCCAGCGTGATGGCGGTGGATGTTGATGAGCAGCGTCTTTCACGCGTTTATGACAACCTCAAGCGTCTGGGCATGAAGGCACAGGTTAAGCAAGGCGATGGGCGCAAACCCGCGGAATGGTGTGGTGAAACCCAGTTTGACCGCATTTTGCTGGATGCCCCCTGCTCAGCAACCGGCGTGATTCGTCGTCATCCGGATATCAAGTGGCTGCGTCGCGATCGTGATATTAACGAGCTTGCCCAACTGCAATCCGACATTCTCGACGCCATCTGGCCGCATCTCAAACCCGGCGGCACGCTGGTCTATGCGACCTGCTCAGTGCTGCCGGAAGAAAACAGTCAGCAAATCTCGGCCTTCCTTAAACGTACCCCGGACGCGGCGCTGCGAGATACGGGAACGCCTGAATGCCCGGGTCAGCAGAATCTGCCGGGTACAGAAGAGGGTGATGGTTTCTTTTACGCTAAGCTAATCAAAGAGTGATGTTGAGAACAGGTCACGAGATATGAAGATTATCATTCTGGGCGCAGGACAGGTTGGCGGAACGCTGGCGGAAAACCTGGTTGGGGAAAACAACGACATCACCATAGTTGATACCAACGGCGATCGCCTGCGTGTTTTACAGGACAAATTTGACCTGCGGGTGGTGCAGGGTCATGGTTCGCACCCACGTGTTCTTCGTGAGGCAGGCGCCGACGATGCCGACATGCTGGTTGCGGTGACCAGTTCTGACGAAACCAATATGGTTGCCTGTCAGGTGGCCTACTCGCTTTTCAACACGCCAAACCGAATTGCGCGTATTCGCTCTCCGGACTATGTTCGCGATGCTGAAAAACTGTTTAATTCCGAAGCGGTCCCCATCGACCACCTTATCGCGCCAGAACAGCTGGTTATCGACAATATCTACCGCCTGATCGAATATCCGGGTGCCCTGCAGGTGGTAAACTTTGCCGAGGGCAAAGTGAGTCTGGCAGTGGTTAAGGCCTATTACGGCGGACCATTGATCGGCAATGCGCTTTCCACCATGCGCGAGCACATGCCGCATATCGATACGCGCGTCGCAGCCATTTTCCGTCACGACAGACCCATTCGCCCGCAGGGCTCCACGATTGTCGAAGCCGGTGATGAGGTCTTCTTTATTGCGGCCTCACAGCATATTCGTGCGGTGATGAGTGAACTACAGCGTCTCGAAAAACCCTATAAACGCATTATGCTGGTCGGCGGCGGCAATATCGGTGCAGGTCTGGCACATCGGTTAGAAAAAGATTACAGCGTGAAGTTGATCGAGCGCGATCAACAGCGTGCTGCTGAACTGGCGGAAAAACTTCAAAATACGATCGTATTTTATGGTGATGCGTCCGATCAGGAGCTACTGGCTGAAGAGCATATTGATCAAGTCGATCTCTTTATTGCCGTCACCAACGATGACGAGGCAAATATAATGTCCGCCATGCTCGCGAAGCGCATGGGGGCAAAAAAAGTCATGGTGCTTATCCAGCGCAAGGCGTATGTCGATCTGGTTCAGGGCAGCGTTATTGATATTGCCATTTCGCCTCAGCAGGCAACAATTTCAGCGCTTCTGAGCCATGTTCGTAAAGCGGATATTGTCGGTGTGTCATCGCTCCGCCGTGGCGTGGCGGAAGCCATTGAAGCTGTTGCTCACGGAGATGAAACCACGTCACGCGTCGTGGGCCGGTCAATCGATGAAATTAAGCTTCCACCAGGCACGATCATCGGCGCCGTTGTGCGCGGGAATGATGTCATGATTGCCAATGACAATTTACGAATTGAGCAAGGCGATCACGTTATTATGTTCCTTACCGATAAAAAGTTTATTACCGACGTCGAACGTTTATTCCAGCCAAGTCCATTCTTCCTTTAAAGAATTGGGTGCTCCAGAAAGAGCACCCTTACTTTATCCTTTTCATTTTTGTGCCTTTTATTTTTTATAATGTTTAATTATCCCGAATGGCAATTGGCTAATCATTTGTTAAACTTAAACTCGTCAGCTGGCACAAGGAGAGAACAATGAGTTTTATTAAAGAATTTCGCGAATTTGCGATGCGCGGGAACGTGGTGGATTTAGCTGTGGGTGTCATTATTGGTGCGGCATTCGGCAAGATTGTTTCATCATTAGTGGCCGACATTATCATGCCACCTTTAGGGTTGTTAATCGGGGGCATAGATTTCAAACAGTTCGCTTTCACGCTGCGTGAAGCACAGGGTGATGTGCCGGCGGTCGTGATGCACTACGGCGTATTCATTCAGAACGTATTTGATTTTGTGATTGTCGCGTTTGCCATTTTTATGGCTATCAAGCTGATCAACAGGCTCAATCGTAAGAAAGAAGAGCCAGCTGCAGCACCTGCACCAACGAAAGAAGAAGTGCTGCTGAGTGAGATCCGCGATCTGTTAAAAGAGCAGAACAACCGCGTTTAATCAAAAGCTTAAAGCAGGAAGGCCAGTGGTAAATAAGCGATTCGCTTGCTTGCCACTGGCCTCCCAGTTACCCCGTTTTTCATGCTTGTCTTTACGCAGATAACTTCCTTTCCCTTTTTATTCTTCTCAACGCGCTGTCTGAATAGCGGGTCGTGAAGTAGTGCCTCAATGGCATTGTCTTTGATCTGACCTTTCGTGTGCTGATAGCGGCTCATAAATTCTCCTGAGCATGGTTTATGACGACGGGAGTCTAGACCCGGATGAACTAAAAATCAACAGCCCTGCGTTTCTCCACTCGCTCCCTGTTCAAGAGCTTCCAGAATGGAACAATAAATACTGCTGTGGGCCGTACCGCAGCAGGCATCATTCAGCCTTTGCAGAGAGCGCTGCATGGTTTGCAGCTCCTGAATGCGTGCTTCCACTTCATCCAGACGAGCCTGCACAATGCTTTTAGACTCCTGGCAGGTGTGATGTGCCGGATCGATGCGGATCGATAAAAGTTCGCGGATCGAGTCTAATGTGAAACCGAGCTGGCGCGCATAACGAATAAACCGCAGGCGCTGCAGATCGTTATCGGTATAAAGTCGAAAGCCACCTTCAGTACGAACCTCATGATCGATCATCTGCTGCTTTTCGTAATATCGAATGGTATCCGGCGTGACGTTAGCGAGCTTCGCAAGTTCACCGATACGGTACATAGCTACTCCTCATTTAATTTCTGCATCAATCTTACACCGTATTCACCGTGCAGAAAGTCAGTGTTCATTCCTGCCTGGCGAAGCTTGAGTTCAAGCAGGGTGAGACGACGGCTAAGTTCAGAATGTCGCGGATCGTCCTGACGGAGGCCTTTAAGCAGATCGGCCAGTTCAACAGCCTCTCTGCGCTGTTCAAGCTCCGGAGGGAGACAGCCTGCATTTTTCAGTAAACGGTATCCAGCCCGTAATTCAGGCGAGATGTGGGAATCGTCTTCAAGCACAAGAGGTTCGCCGCTTCCTGGAAGATCGTCGAATTCGCCTTTTTTTTGGGCATCACGAATATGGCGTTCTGCCCACTGGTCGAGCAACCACATTACCCGCTCCAGGAGATGAACAGAATTGATACAGACATTGTAGAGAAGTGGGGATATCGCGGATATAAAAAAACCCGCCGGAGCGGGTTTTTTTACGTTACTGCAGATTACTCTGCAGCAGCTTCTGCTTTCTCTGAACGATCAACCAGCTCGATGTAAGCCATCGGCGCGTTGTCGCCTGCACGGAAACCACACTTCAGAATGCGAGTGTAACCACCGGCACGGCTCGCGAAACGCGGGCCCAGTTCGTTAAACAGTTTTGCCACGATCTCGTTATCACGAGTACGGGCGAATGCCAGACGACGATTAGCAACGCTGTCAGTCTTGGCAAGAGTAATCAGCGGCTCAACTACGCGACGCAGCTCTTTCGCTTTAGGCAGGGTCGTCTTGATGATCTCATGACGAACCAGTGAACCTGCCATGTTGCGGAACATAGCCTGGCGATGGCTGCTGTTGCGGTTCAGTTGACGACCACTCTTACGATGGCGCATGACCTTATCCTTCTCAGTAAAACCTTAACCTGTGATCCGGTTACTCGTCAGCAATGCTTGCCGGTGGCCAGTTTTCCAGGCGCATGCCCAGAGACAGACCACGAGAAGCCAGCACGTCTTTAATCTCAGTAAGAGATTTTTTACCCAGGTTCGGCGTTTTCAGCAACTCAACCTCGGTACGCTGTACCAGATCACCGATATAGTGGATAGCTTCTGCCTTGAGGCAGTTAGCAGAGCGGACAGTCAACTCGAGATCGTCAACAGGGCGCAGCAGGATCGGATCGAATTCTGGTTTCTCTTCTTTCACTTCCGGCTGACGTACATCACGTAAGTCAACGAAAGCTTCCAGTTGTTCTGCCAGGATGGTTGCCGCACGACGAATCGCCTCTTCAGGATCGATTGTGCCGTTGGTTTCCATTTCGATGACCAGCTTGTCCAGGTCGGTACGCTGTTCTACACGCGCTGCTTCAACATTGTAGGCAATACGCTCTACAGGGCTGTAGCATGCGTCGACCAGCAGACGGCCGATTGGGCGCTCATCTTCTTCCGAATGAATTCGGGCAGAAGCCGGCACATAACCACGACCGCGCTGAACTTTGATACGCATGCTAATCGCTGCGTTCTCATCGGTCAGGTGGCAGATCACGTGCTGCGGCTTGACGATTTCAACATCACCGTCGTGGGTGATGTCGGCTGCAGTCACAGGGCCAATGCCAGATTTATTCAGAGTAAGAATAACTTCATCTTTACCCTGAACTCTCACCGCCAGCCCTTTCAGGTTGAGCAGGATTTCAAGGATATCTTCCTGAACGCCTTCTTTGGTGCTGTACTCATGAAGTACACCATCAATCTCAACCTCGGTCACCGCGCAACCCGGCATCGATGAGAGCAGAATACGGCGCAGTGCGTTACCCAGAGTATGGCCAAAGCCACGCTCTAAAGGCTCAAGGGTCACCTTGGCGTGCGTCGAACTCACTTGCTCGATATCTACCAGGCGCGGTTTTAGAAACTCTGTCACAGAACCCTGCATTGTGTCCTCTCTTTGGTACTAAGCTTTACTTGGAGTAAAGCTCGACGATCAGGTGTTCGTTAATGTCCGCAGACAGATCAGAACGTTCTGGCTGACGCTTGAACGTACCTTCCATCTTGCCAGCATCAACTTCCAGCCAGGTTGGCTTTTCACGCTGCTCAGCCAGCTCCAGAGCGGCCTTCACGCGAGATTGCTTTTTCGCTTTCTCACGAATGCTAACAACGTCATTCGCTTTAACCTGATAAGAAGCGATGTTAACAACACGACCGTTTACCATGATTGCTTTGTGGCTAACCAGCTGACGTGATTCAGCACGAGTAGCGCCGAAGCCCATACGGTATACAACGTTGTCCAGACGACCTTCCAGCAGAGCCAGCAGGTTTTCACCTGTGTTGCCTTTCAGACGTGCTGCTTCTTTATAGTAGTTACGGAACTGACGCTCCAGCACACCGTACATACGGCGAACTTTTTGCTTTTCACGCAACTGCACACCATAGTCAGACAGACGCGGTTTACGCGCACCGTGCTGGCCAGGAGCTTGTTCAATTTTACACTTGGTATCGATCGCGCGAACGCCAGACTTAAGGAATAAGTCGGTGCCCTCACGACGGCTCAGCTTGAGCTTAGGACCCAAATATCTTGCCATTTTCTATCTCCAACTAACCTAAAAAACGGAGCGTTATACGCGACGTTTTTTCGGCGGACGACAACCGTTATGAGGGATCGGAGTCACATCAGTAATATTCGTGATGCGGAAACCAGCGGCGTTCAGAGCGCGAACAGTAGATTCACGACCCGGACCCGGACCTTTAACCATAACTTCCAGATTCTTGATGCCGTATTCTTTTACGGCTTCAGCGCAACGCTCTGCTGCAACCTGAGCTGCGAACGGAGTGGATTTGCGAGAACCACGGAAACCGGAACCACCGGCTGTTGCCCAACCCAATGCGTTACCCTGACGATCAGTAATAGTAACGATGGTGTTGTTGAAAGAAGCATGGATATGAGCCACGCCGTCAGAGACTTGTTTTCTTACACGTTTACGTGCACGAACTGGTGCCTTTGCCATTATTCAATCACCCCGATTATTTCTTGATCGGTTTGCGCGGACCCTTACGGGTACGTGCGTTGGTCTTAGTACGCTGACCGCGCACTGGCAGACCACGACGATGACGCAAACCGCGATAGCAACCAAGATCCATCAGGCGCTTGATGCTCATGCTGATTTCACGGCGCAGATCACCTTCAACGACAAATTTGGCAACTTCGTCACGCAGCGTGTCGATTTGTTCTTCAGACAGCTCACTGATCTTAACATCTTCAGCGATACCCGCTGCAGCCAGAATGGCTTTAGAACGGGTCTTGCCGACGCCGTAGATCGAAGTTAATGCGATCACAGCATGTTTCTGATCAGGAATGTTAATGCCTGCTATACGGGCCACTATGCACTCCTACTATTTAATATGTACGCACCATGCTGAAAAGCCCGTTTTCAGGATACTCAAATGGAAACGTACAGACATACAAAAGATTGGCTGGCTAATCTAGCCAGCTCAACCCAACTTTGCAAGAAAAATATGCGAAATAATCAGCCTTGGCGCTGTTTATGCTTCGGCTCGGCACTGCAAATCACACGGATGACACCATCACGCTTAACGATTTTGCAGTTACGGCATAATTTCTTGACGGAAGCACGAACTTTCATTTTTACTCTCCGTAACTTCTCAGGCGACCAATTAGCGGCCGTAGCCTTTCAGGTTCGCCTTCTTCAATGCAGACTCATACTGACTGGACATCATCAGAGTTTGCACTTGAGCCATAAAGTCCATAATCACGACAACAACGATAAGCAGTGAGGTCCCACCGAAGTAGAACGGTACTTTCATTGCATCACGCATGAACTCCGGGATCAGGCAGATAAAAGTAATATAGAGCGCACCAACCAAAGTCAGGCGGGTCATTACTTTATCGATATACTTCGCCGTTTGCTCTCCCGGACGAATTCCTGGTACAAATGCACCGGACTTCTTCAGGTTATCTGCTGTTTCACGCGGGTTGAAGACCAACGCCGTGTAGAAGAAACAGAAGAAGATGATCGCAGACGCATAGAGTAACACATAAAGTGGTTGCCCAGGCTGCAAATACAGCGAAATTGTTGTCAGCCAGTTCCAACCAGTACCGCCCCCGAACCATGACGCGATGGTCGCCGGGAACAGAATAATACTGGAAGCGAAGATAGCCGGGATAACCCCCGCCATGTTCACTTTCAGCGGTAAATGTGTGCTCTGTGCAGCATAGACACGACGACCTTGCTGACGTTTAGCGTAGTTCACCACAATGCGGCGTTGACCACGTTCAACGAAGACAACAAAGAACGTCACTGCAAATACTAATACTGCAACCAACAGCAACAGGAGGAAGTGCAGGTCGCCTTGACGCGCTTGCTCGATAGTATGGGCGATGGCTGGCGGGAGGCCCGCAACAATACCGGCGAAGATGATGATTGAGATACCGTTACCGATACCACGCTCAGTAATCTGTTCGCCGAGCCACATCAGGAACATTGTCCCTGTGACCAGACTTACAACAGCGGTGAAGTAGAATGCAAAGCCCGGGTTTAACACCAGGCCCTGCATACCAGGCATATTCGGTAGACCGGTAGCAATACCGATCGACTGGAATATTGCCAGCACCAGAGTACCGTAACGGGTGTACTGACTAATCTTACGACGTCCAGACTCCCCTTCTTTCTTCAACTCTGCCAGGGCCGGATGAACGACCGTCAGCAGCTGGATAATAATAGATGCCGAAATGTACGGCATAATACCCAATGCAAAGATAGAAGCACGGCTGAGAGCACCACCAGAGAACATGTTGAACATTTCAATGATGGTGCCTCGCTGTTGCTCAAGCAGTTTGGCAAGTACAGCGGCATCGATACCAGGGATCGGAATAAAAGAGCCAATACGGAACACAATCAGCGCGCCGATAACAAACAGCAGTCTGCGTTTCAGCTCGCCAAATCCACCTTTGGCACTTTGAAAATCTAATCCCGGTTGCTTAGCCATCTGCTACTTATTCCTCAATTTTACCGCCAGCAGCTTCGATAGCAGCACGAGCACCTTTAGTAACACGCAGGCCACGAACAGTTACCGGAGTAGAAACTTCACCAGCCAGGATCACTTTCGCGAACTCGATCTGGATACCGATAATGTTTGCTGCTTTCAGCGTGTTCAGGTCTACAACGCCGCCTTCAACTTTCGCCAGGTCAGACAGACGGATTTCCGCTGTGATCGCTGCTTTGCGAGAGGTGAAGCCGAACTTCGGCAGACGACGGTACAGTGGCATCTGGCCACCCTCGAAACCGCGACGTACGCCACCGCCAGAACGAGAGTTCTGACCTTTGTGACCACGACCACCGGTTTTACCGAGGCCAGAACCGATACCACGACCCAGGCGTTTACCCGCCTTTTTAGAGCCTTCGGCCGGAGACAGAGTATTTAAACGCATCTCTTACTCCTCAACTTTAACCATGAAGTAAACCGCGTTGACCATACCACGAACAGCAGGAGTATCCTCGCGCTCAACGGTATGACCAATACGACGCAGACCCAGGCCAAGCAGCGTTGCCTTGTGTTTCGGCAGACGACCGATTGCACTGCGGGTTTGAGTGATTTTAATAGTCTTTGCCATGGTCAATTACCCCAGAATTTCTTCAACGGATTTACCACGCTTGGCAGCGACCATTTCTGGAGAATTCATATTTTCCAGGCCATCAATAGTTGCACGAACCACGTTGATCGGGTTGGTGGAACCATATGCTTTAGCCAGAACGTTATGAACCCCAGCAACTTCCAGAACGGCGCGCATTGCACCACCGGCGATGATACCGGTACCTTCTGAAGCTGGCTGCATGAATACACGAGAACCCGTGTGAACACCTTTAACTGGGTGCTGCAGGGTGCCGTTGTTCAGCGCGACGTTAATCATGTTGCGACGGGCTTTTTCCATCGCTTTCTGGATCGCTGCTGGAACTTCACGCGCTTTACCGTAACCAAAACCAACGCGACCGTTACCATCGCCTACTACAGTCAGAGCTGTGAAGGAGAAAATACGACCACCTTTAACGGTTTTAGATACGCGGTTTACCGCGATCAGCTTTTCCTGCAGTTCGCCAGCCTGTTTTTCGATGTGAGCCATCTTACACCTCTACCTTAGAACTGAAGGCCAGCTTCACGGGCAGCATCTGCCAGTGCCTGGACACGACCATGATATTGGAACCCGGAACGGTCAAAGGAAACATTGCTGATGCCTTTTTCCAGAGCGCGTTCAGCAACAGCTTTACCTACAGCTGCAGCGGCGTCTTTGTTACCGGTGTACTTCAATTGTTCTGAGATAGCTTTTTCTACAGTAGAAGCAGCTACCAGAACTTCAGAACCGTTCGGTGCAATTACCTGTGCGTAAATATGACGCGGGGTACGATGTACCACCAGGCGAGTTGCACCCAGCTCTTTGAGCTTGCGGCGTGCGCGGGTCGCACGACGGATACGAGCAGATTTCTTATCCATAGTGTTACCTTACTTCTTCTTAGCCTCTTTGGTACGCACGACTTCGTCGGCGTAGCGAACACCCTTGCCTTTGTAAGGCTCAGGACGACGGTAGGCGCGCAGATCTGCTGCAACCTGACCGATCAGCTGTTTATCGGCGCCTTTCAGCACGATTTCAGTCTGAGTCGGGCATTCTGCAGTGATACCGGCCGGCAGCGGATGCTCAACAGGGTGTGAGAAGCCCAGAGACAGGCCTACTGCATTCCCTTTGATAGCTGCACGATAACCTACACCAACCAGCTGAAGCTTTTTAGTGAAGCCTTCGGTAACACCAACAACCATTGAGTTCAGCAGGGCACGCGCGGTACCAGCCTGAGCCCATCCATCCACGAAACCATCACGTGGACCGAAGGTCAGAGCGTTATCTGCATGTTTAACTTCAACAGCTTTGTTGAGGGTACGAGTCAGCTCGCCGTTTTTACCTTTGATCGTAATAACCTGACCGTCGATTTTTACATCAACGCCGGCAGGAATAACGACCGGTGCTTTAGCAACACGAGACATTCTTTCCTCCGATTAGGCTACGTAGCAGATAATTTCGCCACCAAGACCAGCCTGGCGCGCTGCACGATCAGTCATAACACCTTTAGAGGTAGAAACAACTGCGATACCAAGACCAGCCATAACTTTTGGCAGCTCATCTTTTTTCTTATAGATGCGCAGGCCTGGGCGGCTGACACGCTGAATGCTTTCTACAACAGCTTTACCCTGGAAATACTTGAGAGTAAGTTCCAGTTCCGGCTTGGTGTCGCCTTCAACTTTAAAATCTTCGATAAAACCTTCTTCCTTCAGCACGTTGGCAATTGCCACTTTCAGCTTGGCGGAAGGCATGGTGACCGCAACTTTGTTCGCGGCCTGACCGTTACGGATACGGGTCAGCATATCCGCGATCGGATCTTGCATGCTCATCTGTCTTTACTCCCGTGATTCAATTGGTAATTACCAGCTAGCCTTTTTCAAGCCTGGCACTTCACCGCGCATGGCGGCTTCACGCAGTTTGATACGGCTCAACCCAAACTTGCCCACATAACCATGTGGACGACCTGTTTGACGACAGCGGTTACGCTGACGAGACGGGCTGGAATCACGCGGCAGAGACTGCAGCTTGAGAACCGCATTCCAACGATCTTCGTCGGAAGCGTTCACATCAGAAATGATCGCTTTCAGTTCAGCGCGTTTAGCGAAGAATTTATCAGCTAAAGCTACGCGCTTTACTTCGCGTGCTTTCATTGATTGCTTAGCCATTCAGTAACCCTACCTTACTTGCGGAACGGGAAGTCAAAGGCAGCCAGCAGAGCACGGCCTTCTTCGTCAGATTTCGCAGTAGTGGTAATGGTAATATCCAAACCACGCACGCGGTCGACTTTATCGTAGTCGATTTCTGGGAAGATGATCTGCTCACGGACACCCATGCTGTAGTTACCACGACCGTCGAAAGACTTAGCGGACAAGCCACGGAAGTCACGGATACGTGGAACAGCAATAGTGATCAGGCGCTCAAAGAACTCCCACATGCGTTCGCCACGCAGAGTTACTTTACAGCCGATCGGATAGCCCTGACGGATTTTGAAGCCTGCAACAGATTTGCGTGCTTTGGTGATCAGCGGTTTTTGACCGGAGATTGCTGTCAGGTCAGCTGCTGCGTTATCCAGCAGTTTCTTGTCAGCGATCGCTTCACCAACACCCATGTTCAGGGTGATCTTCTCGACCCGAGGGACTTGCATGACAGAATTGTAGTTAAACTCGGTCATGAGTTTTTTAACTACTTCGTCTTTGTAGTAATCATGCAGTTTCGCCATCGTACTACTCCAAATTACTTGATAGTTTCGCTGTTAGACTTGAAGAAACGGACTTTTTTGCCGTCTTCGAATCTAAAGCCTACACGGTCAGCCTTGCCGGTAGCCGCATTGAAGATTGCAACGTTAGAAACCTGAATAGCAGCTTCTTTTTCAACGATGCCACCTGGTTGGTTCAGGGCCGGAACCGGCTTCTGATGTTTCTTAACCAGGTTGATACCTTCAACGACAAGTTTGCCGGAAGACAGAACATTTTTTACTTTACCGCGTTTACCTTTATCTTTACCGGTTAACACGATAACTTCGTCATCACGACGGATTTTCGCTGCCATGATTCGCTCCTTAGAGTACTTCTGGTGCCAGAGAGATAATTTTCATGAACTTCTCAGTACGAAGTTCACGAGTTACCGGCCCAAAGATACGCGTGCCGATAGGCTGCTCGCTGTTATTGTTTAAAATAACGCATGCATTACCATCGAAGCGAATGACAGAACCGTCAGGGCGACGAACACCCTTCTTGGTGCGCACCACTACCGCCTTCAGCACATCACCTTTTTTGACCTTACCACGTGGAATTGCTTCCTTGATGGTGATCTTGATGATGTCGCCTACGCCTGCGTAGCGACGGTGCGAGCCACCCAGAACCTTGATACACATTACGCGACGTGCACCGGAGTTGTCGGCGACGTTCAGCATAGTCTGTTCTTGGATCATTTTAGTGCTCCGCTAATGTCAACTACTACCTGAGACTCTAAAATCAGAGCCGTTAAAAAGCCCCATATCGAGGGCGCGGCATTATAACACCGCTTCTGCAATATGGGTAGAAAAAATAAACGGCTCATCGCTGAGCCGTTTATTCGTATTGAGAAGGCGTACTGTATTACAGAACCGCTTTCTCTACAACGCGAACCAGCGTCCAGGACTTAGTCTTGGACAGTGGGCGGCATTCACGGATTTCAACCTTGTCGCCGATACCACATTCGTTGTTCTCGTCATGTACGTGCAGTTTGGTCGTACGCTTGATGAATTTACCGTAGATCGGGTGTTTCACAATACGTTCGATAGCTACAACAATGGATTTCTCCATTTTGTCGCTAACAACACGACCTTGCAGAGTACGGATTTTATCGGTCATTACGCACCCGCCTTCTGAGTCAGTAAAGTCTTAACGCGTGCAACATTGCGACGCACTTGCTTCAGCAGGTGAGTCTGTTGCAGCTGGCCACTTGCAGCCTGCATACGCAGGTTGAACTGCTCACGCAGCAGGTTCAGCAGCTCAGCGTTCAGCTCTTCAACGCTTTTTTCACGCAGCTCTTTTGCTTTCATTACATCACCGTCTTAGTTACAAAGGTGGTTTTGATAGGCAGTTTCGCTGCTGCCAGGCCGAAGGCTTCACGGGCCAGCTCTTCCGGAACACCGTCCATTTCATAAAGGACTTTGCCCGGTTGGATCAAGGCAACCCAGTACTCCACGTTACCTTTACCTTTACCCATACGAACTTCCAGCGGCTTCTCGGTGATCGGTTTGTCCGGGAATACACGGATCCAGATCTTACCTTGACGCTTAACTGCACGGGTCATTGCACGACGTGCTGCTTCGATCTGACGTGCAGTCAGACGACCACGGCCAACAGCTTTCAGACCGAAAGTGCCGAAGCTAACATCCGTACCCTGCGCCAGACCACGGTTGCGGCCTTTGTGCACTTTACGGAATTTTGTACGCTTTGGTTGTAACATCAGCGACGCTCCTTATTTACGGCCTTTACGCTGCTGCTTTTTAGGTTGAGCAGCCGGTTTTTCCGGTTGTTCAACAGCAGCCATACCACCCAGGATCTCACCTTTGAAGATCCATACCTTAACGCCGATTACACCGTAAGTGGTGTGCGCTTCAGAGGTGTTGTAGTCGATGTCAGCACGCAGAGTGTGCAGCGGTACGCGACCTTCACGGTACCATTCGGTACGTGCGATTTCCGCGCCGCCCAGACGGCCGCTAACTTCAACTTTGATACCTTTAGCGCCCAGACGCATTGCGTTCTGTACAGCACGCTTCATAGCACGACGGAACATTACACGACGTTCCAGCTGTGAAGTGATGCTGTCAGCAACCAATTTAGCGTCCAGTTCAGGCTTACGAACTTCAGCGATATTGATCTGTGCAGGAACGCCAGCGATATCCGCTACGACCTTGCGCAGTTTTTCTACGTCTTCGCCTTTCTTACCGATAACGATGCCAGGACGAGCAGTGTGAATAGTCACACGGATGCTCTTCGCTGGACGCTCGATAACGATACGAGATACAGACGCTTTAGCCAGTTCCTTAGTCAGGTACTGACGTACTTTAAAATCGCTGTCCAGGTTGTCAGCGAATTCTTTGGTGTTCGCAAACCAGGTAGAGTTCCATGGTTTTACAATACCCAGGCGAATACCATTAGGATGTACTTTCTGACCCATTGCTAGTCTCCAGAGTCTCAGCGATCGGACACAACCACAGTAATGTGGCTGGTGCGCTTCAGGATGCGATCTGCACGACCTTTCGCACGCGGCATAATGCGCTTCATGCTTGGGCCTTCATCTACGAAAATTTTCGCGACTTTCAGATCGTCGATGTCAGCGCCATCGTTGTGTTCAGCGTTAGCAATGGCAGATTCCAGTACTTTCTTGACCAATACCGCAGCTTTCTTGTTGGTATAGGTCAGGATGTCCAGGGCCTGCGACACTTTCTTACCGCGAATCAGGTCAGCAACAAGGCGAACCTTCTGAGCAGAAGAACGAGCATGGCGATGTTGAGCTAAAGTTTCCATCTCTTCCTCCTACCTTATTTCTTCTTCGCTTTTTTATCAGCAGCGTGGCCGCGATAAGTACGAGTCGGTGCGAATTCACCCAGTTTGTGACCAACCATTTCGTCGGTAACAAAGACTGGAACGTGCTGACGACCATTATGGACAGCGATGGTCAAACCGATCATGTTAGGAAAGATCGTTGAACGACGGGACCAAGTGCGCAGGGGCTTCTTGTCTCCGCTTTCCACCGCTTTCTCTACCTTCTTCAGCAAGTGCAGGTCAATAAAAGGACCTTTCTTGAGAGAACGTGGCATGGCTTATCCTCTAAAATTATTTGCTACGGCGACGTACGATAAATTTATCAGTACGCTTGTTGCTGCGGGTCTTCTTACCTTTGGTCTGAACGCCCCACGGAGATACCGGGTGCTTACCAAAGTTACGACCTTCACCACCACCATGTGGGTGATCGACTGGGTTCATCGCAGTACCGCGAACGGTAGGACGAACACCACGCCAGCGAGCAGCACCTGCTTTACCCAGAACGCGCAGCATATGCTCAGCATTGCCAACTTCGCCCAGAGTAGCGCGGCAGTCTGCTTCGACTTTACGCATTTCACCAGAACGCAGACGCAGGGTGACATAAGCACCATCACGAGCAACGATCTGAACGTAAGTACCAGCGGAACGTGCCAGCTGACCGCCTTTACCTGGTTTCATTTCTACGTTATGAACGGTAGAACCAACCGGGATATTGCGCATCGGCAGGGTGTTGCCTGCTTTGATTGCAGCATCAACGCCAGACTGAATCTGGTCGCCAGCTTTCAGGCCTTTAGGGGCCAGGATGTAACGGCGTTCGCCGTCTTTGTACAGAACCAGCGCGATGTTCGCGGAACGGTTCGGATCGTACTCAAGACGTTCAACAACTGCTGGGATACCGTCTTTGTTGCGTTTGAAGTCAACAATACGATAAGCCTGCTTGTGGCCACCACCGATGTGACGAGTGGTGATACGGCCATTGTTGTTACGACCACCGGATTTGCTGTTTTTTTCCAGCAACGGAGCAAAAGGTTTGCCCTTGTGCAGCTCAGGGTTAACCACTTTAACTACGTGGCGACGACCCGGAGATGTCGGTTTACATTTAACAACTGCCATTGTATTACTCCTCCGACTTACTCAGCGCCGCCAACGAAGTCCAGATTCTGGCCTTCTTTCAGGGTGACGTAAGCTTTTTTCCAGTCGCTACGACGACCGATACGCTGTCCGTGACGTTTAACTTTCCCTTTAACTACCAGGGTGTTAACGACTTCGACTTCGACTTCAAACAGTTTCTGCACAGCAGCTTTGATCTCTGCTTTGGTCGCGTCTTTAGCAACTTTGAGAACGATGGTGTTTGTTTTTTCCATCGCAGTAGACGCTTTTTCAGAAACGTGCGGTGCGCGAAGCACCTTCAGCAGACGTTCTTCACGAATCATGCCAGCATCTCCTCAACTTGCTTAACAGCATCAGCAGTCATTACGACTTTGTCGAAGGCGATCAGGCTAACCGGGTCGATACCAGTCGCATCGCGTACGTCAACCTTGTGCAGGTTACGTGCGGCCAGGAACAGGTTCTCGTCCAGCTCACCGGTGATGATCAGCACATCTTCCAGAGCCATGTCTTTCAGTTTCTGTGCCAGCAGCTTAGTTTTAGGCGCTTCAACAGAGAACTTCTCGACAACGATCAGACGATCCTGACGTACCAGTTCGGACAGGATGCTTTTCAGCGCGCCGCGGTACATCTTTTTGTTAACTTTTTGACTGTGGTCCTGTGGACGCGCAGCGAAGGTCACGCCACCTGAACGCCAGATCGGGCTCTTGATAGAACCTGAACGCGCACGGCCGGTACCTTTCTGGCGCCATGGCTTTTTGCCAGAACCAGTTACTTCAGCACGAGTCTTCTGAGCACGAGTACCCTGACGAGCACCAGCTGCATAAGCAACAACAACCTGGTGAACCAGCGCTTCGTTGAAATCACGACCGAAGGTAGTTTCGGAAACAGTCAGCGCGCTCTGCGCGTCTTTCAATACTAATTCCATTGCTATCCCCTTACGCCTTCACAGCTGGTTTAACGATCAGGTCGCTACCGGTTGCACCCGGAACTGCACCTTTAACCAGCAGCAGGTTGCGCTCAGCGTCAACACGTACTACGTCCAGGCTCTGAACGGTTACACGTTCGTTACCCAGCTGACCTGCCATTTTCTTGCCTTTGAACACTTTGCCCGGAGTCTGGTTCTGACCGATAGAACCCGGAACGCGGTGAGACAAGGAGTTACCGTGAGTAGCGTCTTGGGTACGGAAGTTCCAGCGCTTAACGGTACCAGCAAAACCTTTACCTTTAGAGGTACCGGTTACGTCAACTTTTTTAACGTCAGCAAACAGCTCAACGCTAATGTCCTGACCTACGGTGAACTCTTCGCCTTCAGCAAGACGGAATTCCCACAGACCACGGCCAGCTTCTACGCCAGCTTTAGCGAAGTGACCCGCTTCTGGTTTGGTTACACGGTTAGCTTTTTTAGCACCAGTGGTAACCTGAATAGCGCGGTAGCCATCGTTAGCCAGATCTTTAACCTGAGTAACGCGGTTTGCTTCAACTTCGATTACGGTTACTGGGATAGAAACGCCATCTTCAGTGAAGATGCGGGTCATACCCACTTTTTTACCGACTAAACCAATCATTGTTTCAACCTCTCAATCGCTCGATGACCTGATTAACCCAGGCTGATCTGCACGTCTACACCGGCAGCCAGATCCAGACGCATCAGAGCATCAACGGTTTTCTCAGTTGGCTCAACGATGTCAACCAGACGCTTGTGAGTGCGGATTTCGTACTGATCGCGCGCGTCTTTGTTGACGTGCGGGGAGATCAGAACGGTGAAGCGCTCTTTGCGGGTCGGCAGCGGGATCGGACCACGGACTTGCGCACCAGTGCGCTTAGCAGTCTCGACGATTTCCGCGGTTGATTGATCGATCAGACGATGATCAAACGCTTTAAGGCGGATACGGATTCTTTGGTTCTGCATGAGACCAGAGCTCCAATTATTTTATAAACGAAAATGATTACTCCTCAAACCCATTACGATTGATGGGAGAGTGTAACCGTTCTTACGTAGCTCCCCAATTGGGAGCATTGTTGAGTAACAAAATGAGCTACTCTGGTTCTGATTGAACCCGCCGTCAATTACGACAAGCCCGCGCATTATACGTAAATCTGGGCAAGACGCAAGTGCCGTTTAGAAATTAAGCGCCAGAGGCGCAGTATTCGTAAGAGCGCGCAACATTTTATGCAATGTAATCTCCGTCGATGCTTTGTTTCGAGCCGCTACGCATCTCCGTTTTTTATGCGTTGCCGGCAAGGCCGATTATAACGAGTATGCGCGCAAACTCGCTTGAGGCCTTTTTCATGCTAACCACCCTCCCCTTTCTGCTGATCTATCTTTCGCTGACTGCCTTACTTGTACATGCCGATATTCGCTACGGTCTGCTTCCCGATAAATTTCTCTGCCCGCTGCTATGGGCGGGATTGCTCTTTCAACTCTGTATCCAACCTGATTTTCTGCCGAGCGCGGTGGTGGGTGCGATGGCTGGATATATCGGCTTTGCCATTATTTACTGGGGCTACTGGTTTATCCGCCGTCGTGAAGGTATGGGATATGGCGATGTAAAATACCTGGCTGCGCTTGGCGCATGGCACGGCTGGTGCGTACTGCCTACGCTGGCGTTGCTTGCAGCACTGATGGCGCTTCTCTGCATTCTTGTTTTTTCGTTAATCCGCCCTGATAAGAAGGCAATAAAAAACCCGCTGCCTTTTGGGCCATTTCTGGCAGCAGCGGGTTTATGCGTTGGCTGGAAGACGTTGCTTATTCTTCCACTTTAATCTGTGACTGAAGATAGTTTTGCAGGCCGATTTTAGCAATCAGATCCAGCTCCGTTTCCAGCCAGTCAATATGGCCTTCTTCATCGGCCAGGATCTGGATCATCATATCGCGACTGACGTAGTCATGTACGCTGTCTGCGTAGGCAATGGCTTCACGGAGATCTTTGGCGCCTTCAAGCTCCAGCCTAAGGTCGGAACGCAGCATCTCTTCGACATCTTCTCCGATGCCCAGCTTGCCGAGATCCTGCAGGTTTGGAATGCCTTCAAGGAATAAAATACGCTCGATATATTTATCAGCGTGTTTCATCTCATCTATAGATTCATGGTACTCAACGTCGTTTAAACGTTTGAGTCCCCAGTTTTTGAACATTCTCGCGTGAAGAAAGTACTGGTTGATTGCGACAAGCTCATTTCCCAATAATTTATTGAGATAACTTATGATTTTAACATCACCTTTCATTATATAGTCCCTCCGCTTCCACTCATTGAAGCGTAGATCGGGCTACAGGGATGTCAAAAAAAAGATGGGCGCTTACGCGATCTCTTTGTATTCCGGGATCTGCATCAGTTCGTCCTGCATGATCTCTCGCGCAGCACGTACACATTTACCGCATTGATTTCCCACCGGAACAAATTTGCGAAGCTGCTGGAATGACTGGGGCTGGAACTGGCGAACGGCCTGACGTATTTTTTTGTCGCTTACACCATTACATAAACAAACGTACATAGAAACTCCCGTTCAAATTATGCGCAAAGTGTAAGTGAGAATGGTTATGATTACAATAGCACAAACGCCAGAATGCGGGGCGGGAGCAGGCAAAAAATGCGAAATTTTGTGACAATACCTGAGCGGCAGAAAACAAAAAAGGACGCCGAAGCGTCCTTTTTTATTCGGGGATAATTAATTAGCCCAGAACTTTAGCAACAACGCCCGCGCCAACGGTACGGCCGCCTTCACGGATTGCGAAACGCAGACCGTCGTCCATCGCGATTGGGTGGATCAGAGTCACAACCATCTTGATGTTGTCGCCTGGCATTACCATCTCAACGCCTTCTGGCAGTTCGATGGTACCGGTCACGTCAGTTGTACGGAAGTAGAACTGTGGACGGTAGCCTTTGAAGAACGGAGTATGACGGCCGCCTTCGTCTTTGGACAGAATGTACACTTCAGATTCGAACTTGGTGTGTGGCTTGATTGAGCCTGGCTTCGCCAGAACCTGACCACGTTCGATTTCTTCACGTTTGATACCACGCAGCAGAACACCAACGTTCTCACCAGCACGGCCTTCGTCCAGCAGTTTGCGGAACATTTCAACGCCAGTACAGGTAGACTTCGCAGTCTCTTTGATACCAACGATTTCAACTTCTTCACCAACTTTGATGATACCGCGCTCTACACGACCGGTAACAACGGTACCACGACCGGAGATGGAGAATACGTCTTCGATTGGCAGCAGGAATGGCTTGTCAATCGCACGCTCTGGTTCTGGGATGTAAGAATCCAGGAAGCCAGCCAGTTCGATGATTTTCGCTTCCCACTCAGCTTCGCCTTCCAGCGCTTTCAGAGCAGAACCACGAACGATTGGAGTATCGTCGCCTGGGAAATCGTACTGAGACAGCAGTTCACGAACTTCCATCTCTACCAGTTCCAGCAGCTCTTCGTCATCAACCATGTCGCACTTGTTCAGGAACACGATGATGAAAGGAACGCCTACCTGACGACCCAGCAGGATGTGCTCACGAGTCTGAGGCATTGGGCCGTCAGTCGCAGCAACAACCAGGATCGCGCCGTCCATCTGCGCAGCACCGGTGATCATGTTTTTAACATAGTCGGCGTGGCCTGGGCAGTCTACGTGTGCGTAGTGGCGAGTCGGGGTGTCGTACTCAACGTGAGAGGTGTTGATGGTGATACCACGAGCTTTTTCTTCTGGTGCGTTATCGATCTGGTCGAATGCACGAGCAGAACCACCGTAGGTTTTAGCCAGAACGGTAGTGATTGCAGCAGTCAGGGTAGTTTTACCATGGTCAACGTGGCCGATAGTACCAACGTTGACGTGCGGTTTTGTACGTTCAAATTTTTCTTTAGACACGGCTATATTCCTTACTATAGCGCTCTCCCCTCTGGAGAGAGCACGGGACTTAGGTTTTAATCCTGTGGATTACTTACCACGGGCTTCAATAACGGCCTGAGCAACGTTGTTAGGCGCATCATCATACTTCAGGAATTCCATGGTGTATGATGCACGACCTTTGGTCAGAGAACGCAGCTGAGTCGCATATCCGAACATTTCAGACAGCGGAACTTCAGCGTGGATCTTAACGCCAGTTACTTCGGATTCCTGACCACGCAGCATACCGCGACGACGGCTCAAGTCACCGATAACGTCACCGGTGTTCTCTTCAGGAGTTTCTACTTCAACCTTCATGATTGGCTCAAGCAGAACTGGTTTTGCTTTCTTAAAGCCTTCTTTAAAGGCAATAGACGCAGCCAGTTTAAACGCCAGTTCAGAGGAGTCAACGTCGTGGTAAGAACCGAAGTGCAGACGAACACCCATGTCAACAACCGGATAGCCAGCCAGAGGGCCCGCTTTCAGCTGTTCCTGGATGCCTTTATCAACGGCAGGGATGTATTCGCCAGGAATTACACCGCCTTTGATGTCGTTGATGAACTCGTAACCTTTCGGGTTAGAGCCCGGCTCCAGTGGGTACATGTCAATCACAACGTGACCGTACTGACCGCGACCACCAGACTGCTTAGCGTGTTTACCTTCAATGTCGGTAACTTTCGCGCGAATCGCTTCGCGGTAAGCAACCTGAGGTTTACCCACGTTCGCTTCAACGTTGAATTCACGCTTCATACGGTCAACGATGATGTCCAGGTGCAGTTCACCCATACCAGCGATGATGGTCTGGTTAGATTCTTCATCAGTCCATACGCGGAATGATGGGTCTTCTTTCGCCAGACGGCCCAGAGCCAGACCCATTTTTTCCTGGTCAGCTTTGGTTTTTGGTTCAACTGCGATGGAGATTACCGGCTCAGGGAATTCCATACGCTCCAGAATGATCGGGTGATCCGGGTCACACAGGGTGTCACCAGTGGTCACGTCTTTCAGACCGATAGCTGCAGCGATGTCGCCCGCACGAACTTCTTTGATCTCTTCACGTTTGTTAGCGTGCATCTGTACGATACGGCCAAAACGCTCACGCGCCGCTTTCACGGAGTTCAGGATGGTGTCACCGGAGTTAACCACACCAGAATAAACGCGGAAGAAGGTCAGGTTACCCACGAATGGGTCGGTAGCAATTTTGAACGCCAGTGCAGAGAATGGCTCTTCGTCGCTTGCGTGACGCTCAGCCGGAGTATCTTTACCGTCGTCCAGGATGCCGTTGATCGCAGGAACGTCAACCGGGGATGGCAGGTAGTCAACTACCGCATCCAGCATCGCCTGAACACCTTTGTTCTTGAACGCAGAACCACAGGTTACCAGGATGATTTCGTTGTTCAGAACGCGCTGACGCAGAGCTTTTTTGATCTCTTCTTCAGTCAGTTCTTCACCACCCAGGTATTTCTCCATCAGCTCTTCAGAAGCTTCAGCAGCGGATTCGATCAGGTTCTGGTGCCATTCGTCAGCCAGGTCCTGCATTGCAGCTGGGATATCTTCGTATTCGAAGGTAACGCCCTGGTCTGCATCGTTCCAGTTGATGGCTTTCATTTTCACCAGGTCGATAACGCCGGTGAAGCCTTCTTCAGCACCAATTGCCAGCTGCAGCGGAACAGGGTTCGCGCCCAGACGGGTTTTGATCTGACCAACAACTTTCAGGAAGTTAGCACCCATACGGTCCATTTTGTTAACGAACGCGATGCGTGGAACTTTATATTTGTTCGCCTGACGCCATACGGTTTCAGACTGTGGCTGAACACCACCAACTGCGCAATAAACCATTACCGCGCCGTCAAGAACACGCATGGAACGTTCTACTTCGATGGTGAAGTCAACGTGCCCTGGGGTGTCGATGATGTTTACGCGATGCGGTTCGTACTGCTTAGCCATACCTGACCAGAATGCAGTAGTCGCTGCGGAGGTGATAGTGATACCACGCTCCTGCTCCTGTTCCATCCAGTCCATGGTGGCTGCGCCGTCATGAACTTCACCGATTTTGTGGTTTACACCGGTGTAGAACAGAATACGTTCGGTAGTAGTGGTTTTACCGGCGTCGATGTGCGCACTGATACCGATGTTACGGTAGCGTGCGATGGGTGTTGTACGAGCCATTTGATTCCTCGTTTATATCTTTAGGCGTTCAGTTAAGTTACCCAGAGCGGGCGGCTTCTCTGAAGCGCCCGCCTGGTGACTAAGACTCCGAAGGGATTACCAACGGTAGTGTGCGAACGCCTTGTTGGCTTCTGCCATACGGTGAACGTCTTCACGTTTCTTAACTGCAGTACCTTTGTTGTCTGCAGCATCAGAAAGTTCGTTCGCCAGACGCAGAGCCATGGATTTATCACCGCGTTTACGAGCAGCTTCAACGATCCAACGCATTGCCAGGGCATTACGACGGACCGGACGAACTTCAACTGGAACCTGATAAGTAGAACCACCAACGCGGCGGGACTTAACTTCTACAGTTGGGCGAACGTTGTCGAGAGCGACTTCGAAAGCTTCCAGTTCATTTTTACCAGAACGCTGAGCCAGGGTCTCAAGCGCGCTGTATACGATTGCTTCTGCAGTAGATTTTTTACCATCTACCATCAGGATATTTACAAATTTTGCCAGCAGTTCTGATCCGAATTTCGGATCTGGAAGAATTTTACGCTGACCAATGACGCGACGACGTGGCATGGGAATACTCCGTTGTTAATTCAGGATTGTCCAAAACTCAAAGAGTTTAGTGTGACATTAAGATAAATCAGTTTGGCCTTACTTAACGGAGAACCATTAAGCCTTAGGACGCTTCACGCCGTACTTGGAGCGAGCCTGCTTACGGTCTTTAACACCTGAGCAGTCCAGCGCACCACGAACGGTGTGGTAACGAACACCCGGAAGGTCTTTAACACGACCGCCACGGATCAGGATCACGGAGTGCTCCTGCAGGTTGTGACCTTCACCACCGATGTAGGAAGTCACTTCGAAACCGTTAGTCAAACGCACACGGCATACTTTACGCAGTGCGGAGTTTGGTTTTTTAGGAGTGGTGGTATATACACGAGTACATACGCCACGTTTCTGCGGGCAGGCTTCCAGCGCAGGCACGTTGCTTTTCGCAACTTTGCGTGCACGTGGTTTGCGTACCAGCTGGTTAACTGTTGCCATTAAATAGCTCCTGGTTTTAGCTTTTGCTTCGTAAACACGTAATAAAACGACCTCATACAATATGAGGACGCGAAATTTTAGGGCTACGTCGAAAAGGTGTCAAGAAATATACAGCGATCTCAAATCACCAGTTCATTTGACTGGCGTGCGTCACAGTAAGATTGACGAAATCAGTATAGCCAACCACGTCAATTTTGGCTGAAATTTGACCAGAAAGACCCCGCGCATTCAGATCGTCCTTCAGCGCAGAGACTGTTATTGGGGCATTCGTGAGAATTTCAACGAAACGACTGCCTTCCAGTGCAGCAAGTACGCCATCCTGAATCAGCAGCAGGTCATCACCGTCGCGCAGCATACTCAGTAACGCGTCGATATCACATTGCCACGGTGAATGGCTCAGAGTATGGAGCATGTCAGCCTCAGAAAGTCAGAACGGTGTCGTAGTGGGAAAGGTGTTCGCGCAATGCAGCTGAAGACAGGACTGTCACATCCAGCACGAAAGGCGTCTTATCATCCAAACCGCGAGCGGCCAGCGAATCGGCGCAGACATAAAGGGTTTCGATGTCGTACAGCGGCAGCACTTTAAAGGTAGCGATGTAATCCCGCGCCAGAATGGCCTGAGGCTGTTGCCCAGCCAAAAGCTGAAACACCCCGTCCCCCAAAAAGAAGACGCCGATATCTTCGGTCAGCGCGGACGTTGCAAGTAACGCATCCAGCCCTTCGCGGCCAGAAGCGCTGCCGTGCGGCGCAGACTTAAAAACAAATGCCACGCGCTTCATCAGAATTGCACCACTCTGTCGCAGGTTAACGCCGCCTGTGCCAGCGCGCCCAGACCACTTAACGAAAAACCGGGCTGCAGGTTAGAACCCGATAAACCAAGACGCGCAGCTTCGGTTGCATCGGTGACGCCGCGGCGCAGTGCCGCCGCCACGCAGATGTGCAGTTCTACGCCCTGCTTTTCGTTTAATGCCTGCCAGCCGCGCACCAGATCGAACTCATCGCTCGCCGGCGACGTAAACTGGTTCGCGTTGTACACCCCTTCCCGATAGAAGAAGACGCTCGCCAGCTCATGTCCGGCCGCCAGCAGCGCATGCGCAAACTGCAGCGCGCTGCTGGCCTGCTGAGTCCCGTACGCCGGGCCTGTCACCATTAACGCAAAACGCATTACTTATCTTGTCCCAGGAAATCACCGCTTTTGAACTGGCGAATATAGAGGTAGACCGTGTGCTTGGAGATGTTCAGACGATCGGCCACCTGGTTGATGGCGTCTTTAATATCAAAAATCCCTTTTTCATAGAGATTGAGCACGATCTGGCGATTCTTGGCGTTGTTCGAGACGTTGCGATCGGCATTCACTTCTTCAATGGTGAACTCAAGCGTCTGAGTGACGAGATCTTCGACGGAAGAGGCAAAGTTAACAGAAGAGCCAACATCCGGCGTTTCTGGTGGAATAAAGGTGCTCATGATCTGCGAGAAAGGCACATCAAGGTTCATGTTGATGCACAGCAGCCCAATCACACGATGCTCGCGGTTTCGAATCGCGATAGTTTCTGATTTCATCAGCACGCCGCTTTTGGCGCGGGTGAAATAGCATTTGGAGACGCTGCTGTCCGCGCCGGTCATGTCATGCAACATACGCAATGCAAGGTCGGTGATTGGCGAACCAATTTTACGGCCAGTATGCTCACCATTCGCAATGCGGATGGCGGAACACTTCAGATCTTGCAGGGAGTGCAATACGATTTCGCAGTGGGAGCCAATGAGCATCGCTAACCCGTCCACTACCGCTTCATAGGATTTCAGAATATCGAAGTCGGTCTGATCGAAAGGACGTTGATCCAGCAAATCAAGTTCACTGGTTTCGTTGGTTAAAAGCGACCTGGACATGAAAAAAACACTCCTTTTCAGGAGCCTGTCGTTAGGTTTTCAGGGCAGGCTCATTATCTACACGGACAACTAAATTAATACAGCGTGTATAGCGCTTTCCAGTGTTAATTATATCTGCCCCACAATAAAAAAACCGCCGCCTGAAAGGCGGCGGTTTTTATCACATTACTTCTTAGCGTCTGTCGCTGCTTTTTCTTCAGCAGGTGCGTCCGCTTTAGCATCCGCTTTCGGTGCCGGTTTGATGTCCAGCAGCTCTACGTCAAAGACCAGCGTAGAGTTGGCTGGGATTCCCGGAACGCCGGTTTTGCCATAGGCCAGATCCGGTGGGATGACCATCTTGATCTTGCCGCCTTTCTTGATGTTTTTCAGGCCTTCAGTCCAGCCGGGGATCACACCATCCAGACGGAAGGAGAGCGGCTCACCACGGGTGTAAGAGTTATCGAACTCTTTACCGTCGATCAGCGTACCTTTGTAGTTCACAACAACGGTGTCGCTGTCTTTAGGCGCATCGCCGGTGCCTTCTTTCTCAACTTTGTACACCAGGCCAGTAGAAGAGGTTTTCACACCCTTCTCTTTAGCAAAGGTATCGCGGTAGGCTTTGCCTTTCGCTTCGTTGTCTTTCGCGTCCGCGTCCATCTTGGTCTGCGCGGCACCCTTCACACGCGCTTCGAACGCCTGCAGAGTCTGTTCAATTTCCTGGTCAGACAGCTTGCTCTTATCTGCAAATGCGTCCTGAACGCCCGCGATCAGCTGAGCTTTATCCAGTTTGATGCCCAGCTTCTCTTGTTCTTTCAGAGAGTTTTCCATGTAACGACCCAGAGATGCGCCCAGTGCGTAGGCGGATTTCTGGTCGTCATTTTTGAACGCCGCTTTGCTGTCTGCAGTGGCAGCAGGCTTCGCAGCAGTATCAGCAGCGAATGACAGCGGCGCGTTCAGCGCAACAGCCATCGTCGTCGCCAGCAGCGTTACTTTAAACAGTGATTTCATCCATATCTCCAGGGCCTGGGGACTCTCACCCCAGCGTTAAACGTAAATGAGTGACGTACTATAAAACGTTGCGGAAGAAATCTACAGACAGACACTTCCAATTCTCGCCACTTTTCAGACTATTTTTGTTTAAATAAGTTTCCTGCCAAGGGGATGCAGACTGTACTTAAGGATAAACTCAGTTAAACTGCGCCGCCGCAGTGCCATTATGGTGAATCTGAAACAAACGAGGTGAATGATGAAGGATACAACGATAGAAGCGAGAATGGCTGAGCTGGAAAGCCGCCTGGCTTTTCAGGACATCACCATCGAAGAGCTAAACCAGACCGTGACCGCACATGAGCTCGAAATGGCGAAACTGCGGGATCATATGCGCCTGCTGACGGAAAAGCTGAAGGCTACGCAGCCGTCGAACATTGCCTCTCAGTCAGAAGAGACGCCACCTCCTCATTATTGAGGCGTAAAAAAAGCGGGATAATCCCGCTTTTTTATTTTCCGCATGACGGAATTAGTGGCAGCCGCAGCCGCCGTTACCGCAACCACCTTTACCGTGGCCGTGATCATGACCATGGTCGTGGCCGTGACCACCGCAGCAGCCATCGTGGCCGTGATCGTGGTCATGGTCGTGACCGTGCGCACCGTGAACGTGGCCATGAGCCAGCTCTTCTTCGGTCGCTTCGCGGATCGCAACAACTTCGACGTTGAACTTCAGGTTCTGGCCAGCCAGCATGTGGTTACCGTCAACCACGACGTGGTCATCTTCCACTTCGGTGATTTCAACAGGAACTGGACCCTGGTCAGTTTCAGCCAGGAAGCGCATGCCAACCTGCAGTTCGTCAACGCCCATGAACACGTCTTTAGGAACGCGCTGAACCAGGTTGTCGTCATACTGACCGTAAGCGTCGTTCGCGCCTACAGCAACGTCAAATTTGTCGCCAACTTCATGACCTTCCAGCGCGTTTTCCAGGCCGGAAATCAGGGAACCGTGACCATGCAGGTAGTCAAGCGGCGCACTCACCGGAGACTCATCAACCAACACACCGTCTTCTGTACGTACCTGATAGGCCAGGCTGACCACCAGGTCTTTTGCTACTTTCATGATATCTCCTGAGCGTGGGAAAATTGCTGGCGCAGATTGTAGCGGAAATCTGCACCCGTGTACCCTTAAGCTTAAAAAAACTCAGAGCATATCGCTAGTCTGGATGAAAAATGCCGATAACTTGCTCTTCTTTGCGAACGTGATCGCGGGCTTCTTTGTCGGCCTCACGCATCTGGTGACCGCACTTAACACACTCAACAACATCAATATTATTTTCCCGCCACATCGCCAGGGTATCTTGCGCCTGGCAGGTCGGGCATTTTGCACCCGCGATAAAGCGTTTACGTACAGCCATCTTTCGTTACCCTTTATTCAAATTCATCCCAGCCATCGAGCTGGCGTCTTTCCTGCTGCATCTCGCGCTGGAAGATCTCCTCCAGCTCGCGACGCGCTTCCCGCACGCGGGAGATCTGCGCCGTATCGGTATGTACCGGCATCAGCTCGCGCAGCATCCGCATATCCAGCCGGCGGAAGTGCATCTGGGCGCGCTGCGCCTGATGCGGATGCATGCCGAGCGAGATCAACGCCTTGCGCCCCAGCTCCAGCGCACTGGAGAATGTCTCACGGGAGAAGTGTTTCACACCCGCCTGCAATAATTCGTGAGCTTCAACACGTCCCCGCGCACGCGCCAGAATATGCAGATGCGGGAAATGCTGCTGACACATATCCACCAGCTTCATCGTGTCTTCCGGGTCGTTACAGGTAATCACGATGGACTCTGCCGCTTCTGCCCCCGCCGAGCGCAGCAGCTCGAGCTGGGTCGCATCGCCGTAGTAAACCTTATAGCCATATTTGCGCATCAGGTTGACCGCGCTGATATCACGCTCCAGCACCGTAATGCGCATTTTGTTCGCCATCAGCAAACGTCCGATCACCTGTCCGAAGCGGCCAAAGCCCACCACGATAACCTGAGGCTTATCATCTTCCACCCACGGCGCTTCGTCTTCATCGTCTGACGGGTTCAGGCGGCGCGACAGGAGTTTATCCACCAGCTTCATCAGCAGCGGCGTGGTCATCATTGACAGCGTGACCGTCACCAGCAAAAGCGCCATCTGATCGTCTTTAAACAGCTTCTGGGAGGAGGCGGTAGAGAACAGCACAAACGCAAACTCACCTCCCTGGCTTAACACGCTGGCAAACTGCATGCGTTCCGAACTGCGCAAGCCGTAAATGCGCGCCAAGGCGTACAGCACCAGCGTTTTCACCGCTACCAGGATGGCTACGCTCACCACAACCCACAGCAGATGGGTATAGAGCACGCCAAGGTTGAGCGCCATCCCCACCGAAATAAAGAACAGGCCTAACAGCAGCCCTTTGAAGGGATCGATGGCAATTTCCAGCTCGTGCCGATACTCGCTCTCCGCCAGCAGCACCCCGGCGATAAAGGTCCCGAGCGCCATCGACAGCCCCAGCGCATCCATAAACAATGCCGACCCCAGCACCAGCAGCAGCGTCGCGGCCGTAAAGACCTCGCGCACGCCCGACGCGGCAATAAAGCGGAACACCGGACGTAAAAGAAAACGTCCGCCAATCAGCATGCCCGCGAAGGCCAGCACCTTCATGGCAATTTTTGCCCAGTCGAAGTGATCGTCCCCGGAGCCCGCCAGCAGCGGCACCAGCGCCAGCGCCGGGATGACCGCCAAATCCTGGAACAGCAGCACCGAAAAACCCAGCTGACCGGCTTCGTTGCGGTTCATCCCCTTGTCGCGCATCAGCTGCAGGGCCATCGCCGTCGACGACATCGCAAGGCCTATCCCGCCGATCACCGCCGCCTGCCAGGAGAAATTCGTCAGCATTAACAGGCCACCCAGTATCGCGGCGCTGAGCACCACCTGCGCGGCACCCACGCCAAAGATAGAGCGTCTGAGCTGCCATAATTTAGAAGGGTTCAGCTCAAGGCCGATGATGAACATCAGGAACACCACGCCCAGCTCGGAGAAATGGAGAATTTCATCCACATCGCTGATGAATCCCAGCCCCCAGGGGCCAATCGCGATCCCAGCCAGCAGATAACCCAACACCGCACCTATCCCAATACGTGCAGCAAGCGGCACCGCGACGACGGCCGCAAACAAAAAAAGCACCCCGGCGAGGAGCAAATTCGATCCTTCCATTAACGACCTCCTGCCGGAATCGGTGACGCCAGCCATTCACCGTAGGCTCTGGCGTGGCTGGCCAGTTCTTTAGGATCCTGACGACGGGCCCAGTAGACAATAATCGGGCTCATCCAGTGCATACGGCACATGGCCGCCGTCAGCTCAAAAGGCCGCAGAATGTCGCTCATCGGATAGCGGTTCAGCCCGGCGTGGCGGTAAGCGCTTTCGGGTTCACCGGTCGTAATCACGCTACGCCAGTACTTTCCCGCCAGCTGATTGCCCCCTACCCCGCTGGAGAAACCCCGGCTCAGCACGCGGTCCAGCCACTCTTTGAGCAGCGCCGGACAGCTGTAGGTATAAAGCGGATGCTGGAACACAATCACGTCATGCTGACGCAGCAGTTCCTGCTCGTAAGGGATATCAATAAAGAAATCAGGATAGTGCGCGTAGAGATCGTGCACCGTCACGTTACTGAGCTGTGTGGCCGGCTTAAGCAGCACCCGGTTTGCCACCGAGTCCTGAGATTCCGGATGGGCATACAGCAGCAGCACTTTTGCTGTCTGAGACATCATTCCCCTCCCGGTCTTGTTTCTGTTTTTGTGTATCGTTGTTGTTTTGGGCTACCATGGCGGCCCGGTGCGGAAAATGGCCCACACCTTACATTATCATAATGACAAATTAACATAGTCGGAACATACGGCGCTTCTATGATTGTTTTCTCCTCGTTACAAATTCGTCGCGGCGTGCGCGTCCTGCTGGATAACGCCACTGCTACCATCAACCCAGGCCAAAAAGTGGGTCTGGTCGGCAAAAACGGCTGTGGTAAATCCACCCTGCTGGCGCTGCTGAAAAACGAGATTAGCGCGGATGGCGGTAACTTTACCTTCCCGGGAAACTGGCAACTCGCCTGGGTAAACCAGGAGACTCCGGCGCTGAGCGAACCGGCACTCGACTATGTTATCGACGGTGACCGTGAGTACCGTAAGCTCGAGGCGGAACTTAACGCCGCTAACGAGCGCAACGACGGCCACGCCATTGCCACGGTTCACGGCAAGCTGGACGCTATTGACGCGTGGACCATTCGCTCCCGCGCCTCCAGCCTGCTGCACGGCCTGGGCTTCAGCAATGAACAGCTGGAACGCCCGGTCAGCGACTTCTCCGGCGGCTGGCGTATGCGCCTCAACCTGGCGCAGGCGCTGATCTGCCGCTCTGACCTGCTTCTGCTCGATGAACCGACTAACCACCTCGATCTCGATGCGGTTATTTGGCTGGAGAAGTGGCTCAAGAGCTATCAGGGCACTCTGATTCTGATCTCCCACGACCGCGACTTCCTCGACCCGGTGGTGGATAAAATCATTCATATCGAACAGCAAACGATGTTCGAGTACACCGGCAACTACAGCTCCTTCGAGCGCCAGCGCGCGACGCGTCTTGCCCAGCAGCAGTCCATGTACGAAAGCCAGCAGCAGCGCGTGGCACACCTGCAGAGCTTCGTGGATCGCTTCAAGGCCAAAGCCTCAAAAGCGAAGCAGGCCCAGAGCCGCATCAAGATGCTGGAACGCATGGAGATGATCGCCCCGGCGCACGTGGATAACCCGTTCCACTTCAGCTTCCGCGCCCCGGAAAGCCTGCCGAACCCGCTGCTGAAGATGGAAAAAGTCAGCGCGGGCTATGCCGACCGCATTATTCTCGACTCCATCAAGCTCAACCTGGTGCCGGGTTCGCGCATTGGCCTGCTGGGACGCAACGGCGCCGGTAAATCAACGCTGATCAAGCTGCTGGCGGGCGAGCTTAACCCGGTCAAGGGTGAAATCGGCCTGGCGAAGGGCATCAAGCTGGGTTACTTCGCCCAGCATCAGCTGGAATTTTTACGCGCGGATGAATCCCCGATTCAGCACCTCGCGCGTCTGGCGCCGCAGGAGATGGAGCAGAAGCTGCGCGACTACCTCGGCGGCTTCGGCTTCCAGGGCGATAAGGTCACTGAAAACACCGAGCGCTTCTCCGGGGGCGAAAAAGCCCGTCTGGTGCTGGCGCTGATCGTCTGGCAGCGTCCGAACCTGCTGCTGCTCGATGAACCGACCAACCACCTGGATCTCGATATGCGTCAGGCGCTGACCGAAGCGCTGATTGAGTTCGAAGGCGCACTGGTTGTGGTTTCGCACGACCGTCACCTGATCCGCTCCACCACGGACGATCTGTATTTAGTGCACGATGGCAAAGTGGAACCGTTCGATGGCGATCTGGAAGACTATCAGCAGTGGCTGACGGACGTGCAGAAGCAGGAGAGCCAGCCGGAGGAGTCGGCGAAAGACAACGCCAACAGCGCGCAGGCACGTAAAGACCAGAAACGCCGTGAAGCGGAGCTGCGCACCCAGACGCAGCCGCTGCGTAAAGAGATTGCCCGTCTCGAAAAAGAAATGGAAAAGCTCAACGCCACGCTTGCTACCGTTGAAGAGAAGCTCGGCGACAGCGGCCTGTATGACCAGAGCCGTAAAGCTGAACTGACGGACTGCCTGCAAACCCAGGCGAAGACCAAATCCAGCCTTGAAGAGTGTGAGATGGCGTGGCTCGACGCGCAGGAACAGCTGGAAGCGATGCTGCAGGCTGACTGACCTGTTTACCCCGTTTTAAGAACAGAATCCGTACCGGGTTCGGAAATCCAGCTTAAACGGGGTACAATTCGGAAAGTATCGTAAATTTCCGACAAGAATCAGCATCGCGCTTATGACCCAAATTATCCCATCAGACTTCGACATTGCGGTCGAAGACAGCACTGAGTTCGTGCCTATGCGCGGCGTGGCCAATCCCCATTTGCAGACCATGCTGCCGCGACTGATCCGCCGCAAGGTTCAGTTCACCCCGCACTGGCAACGGCTTGACCTGCCAGACGGTGATTTTCTGGATCTCGCCTGGAGCGAAGCGCCGGAACAGGCTCGCCATAAGCCGCGTCTGGTGGTCTTTCACGGCCTGGAAGGCAGCCTGCACAGCCCGTATGCCCATGGGCTAATTGAGGCGGCAAAGGCGCGCGGCTGGCTCGGCGTGGTGATGCATTTTCGCGGCTGTAGCGGCGAACCGAATCGTCAGAAACGCATTTATCACTCGGGTGAAACAGAAGACGGGACGTGGTTTTTACACTGGCTGCGTGAAAATTATGGCACCGTGCCAACGGCCGCCGTGGGCTACTCGCTGGGCGGCAATATGCTGGCCTGCTTGCTGGCCAAAGAGGGCGAAAGCGTGCCGCTGGAGGCCGCCGTCATTGTCTCCGCGCCGTTTATGCTCGAGCAGTGCAGCTACCATATGGATAAAGGCTTCTCCCGCGTCTACCAGCGTTACCTCCTCAACCTCCTGAAGGCCAACGCGGCACGTAAACTGAAGGCCTACCCGGATACCCTGCCGGTCAGCCTGCGCCAGCTGAAAAAGGTACGCCGTATTCGCGAGTTCGACGACCTGATCACCGCGAAAATTCACGGCTTCGCCGATGCGATTGACTATTATCGTCAGTGCAGCGCCATGCCGCTGCTCAGCAAGATCACACAGCCAACGCTGATTATTCATGCCAAAGATGACCCGTTTATGGATCATCACTCGATCCCCGCGCAGGAATTCCTGCCCGACAACGTTCACTATCAGTTGACCGAGCACGGCGGCCACGTCGGGTTTATCGGCGGCACGCTGCGCCGCCCGAAAATGTGGCTTGAGGCGCGTATTCCTGACTGGCTAACCCCTTATCTGGACGGTGCAAAATGATTATTCCCTGGCAGGATCTGGCTCCCGAAACGCTCGATAATCTGATTGAAAGCTTTGTATTACGCGAAGGCACCGATTATGGTGAACAGGAACGCTCGCTTGAGCAAAAGGTCAACGATGTAAAGCGCCAGCTGAAAAGCGGCGACGTGGTGCTGGTGTGGTCAGAACTGCATGAGACGGTCAATATCATGCCCCGCAACGCGTTTCACGGCTGATCTTCCACCCTTTTCAGTCAGGGAGTTGCTATGTCTGCCAGACATCCGGTTATAGCCGTTACGGGGTCGAGTGGTGCGGGAACCACCACCACAAGCCTCGCATTTCGCAAGATTTTCGCCCAGCTGAATCTCCGTGCGGCGGAGGTCGAGGGCGACAGCTTTCACCGCTACACGCGTCCTGAAATGGACATGGCCATCCGTAAGGCGCGCGATCTGGGTAAACACATCAGCTACTTCGGTCCGGAAGCCAATGACTTCGGCCTGCTGGAACAAACCTTTATTGAGTACGGCCAGAGCGGTAAAGGGCAGTCCCGCAAGTATCTGCATACCTATGATGAAGCCGTTCCCTGGAATCAGGTGCCGGGAACCTTTACCCCATGGCAACCGCTGCCGGAACCCACTGACGTCCTGTTTTACGAAGGATTACACGGCGGCGTGGTCACCCCGCAACACGACGTGGCGCGCCACGTGGACCTGCTGGTCGGTGTGGTCCCTATCGTGAACCTGGAGTGGATCCAGAAGCTGACGCGCGACATGAGCGAACGTGGCCATTCGCGAGAGGCGGTAATGGACTCGGTGGTACGCTCCATGGAAGATTACATCAACTTCCTGACGCCGCAGTTTTCCCGCACCCATATCAACTTCCAGCGCGTGCCGACGGTGGACACCTCCAACCCGTTCGCGGCCAAAAGTATCCCATCCCTGGATGAGAGCTTTGTGGTGATCCATTTCCGCAATCTCGAAGGCATTGATTACCCCTGGCTACTGGCCATGCTGCAGGGCTCGTTTATTTCGCACATGAATACATTGGTCGTGCCGGGCGGAAAAATGGGGCTGGCGATGGAGCTCATCATGACGCCGCTGGTGGAGCGACTGATGGAAGGGAAGCAGATTGCGTGAGCATGTTCCCTCTCCCTGTGGGAGAGGGTTAGGGTGAAGGCATCAACACGCACGATGCCCCATCAATCACGCCTCGATCACTTCATACGAATGCGTGATTTTTACCGCTTTCTCCAGCATTAACGCTACAGAGCAGTACTTCTCCGCAGACAGATCCACCGCACGCGAGACCGCCGCGTCTTTCAGTTCTTTACCTGTGACCACAAAGTGCAGGTTAATATGGGTGAACAGACGTGGCGCCTCTTCACGCCGTTCTGAGGTGAGTTTAACCTCACAATCCGTCACGTCATGACGACCTTTTTGCAGAATCGACACCACGTCAATGGCGCTGCATCCGCCTGCCGCCATCAGCACCATTTCCATTGGGCTTGGCGCTTTATCGCCGGAGTTACCGTCCATTAAAATCTGGTGCCCTGACGCGGATTCGCCCAGGAACGTTAAACCTTCAACCCATTTCACGCGCGCTTGCATATTCTTAAACTCCAACGTTGCATTTTTGGTGACAGATTACGCGTGCGTTACATTTCTCGCAATGGAAGGCGACCTGCATCATGCTGAAGCGAGACACCAGGAGACACGCGGCGAAAGCTATGCTAAAACACTCTGGATGCTACAGTAATACATTGACGTTACACATGTATGCAGAGGACATCAAACTTTACTGGCTGCGAAACGTTACGGTAGCCGACTTCCCAGGGTATGGGTAAGAATTCGATTGCAACCCCAGAGTCCGGATGCATCTGATGACTCTGGTGACAGCTTATAACAGAGGATAACAGCGCATGGTGCTTGGCAAACCGCAAACAGACCCGACTCTCGAATGGTTCTTGTCTCATTGCCACATTCATAAGTACCCATCAAAGAGCACGCTGATTCACCAGGGTGAAAAAGCGGAAACGTTGTATTACATCGTTAAAGGCTCGGTGGCAGTGCTGATCAAAGATGAAGAAGGGAAAGAGATGATCCTTTCTTATCTGAACCAGGGCGATTTCATCGGTGAACTGGGCCTGTTTGAAGAGGGCCAGGAACGTAGCGCCTGGGTTCGTGCAAAGACAGCATGTGAAGTGGCTGAAATTTCTTACAAGAAGTTCCGTCAGCTGATTCAGGTTAACCCTGACATCCTGATGCGTCTTTCTTCCCAGATGGCGCGCCGTCTGCAGGTCACGTCAGAGAAAGTGGGTAACCTCGCCTTCCTGGACGTTACCGGCCGTATCGCACAAACCCTGCTGAACCTGGCGAAACAGCCAGACGCCATGACCCACCCGGACGGCATGCAAATTAAAATTACCCGTCAGGAAATTGGTCAGATCGTCGGTTGCTCCCGTGAAACAGTAGGCCGTATCCTGAAAATGCTGGAAGATCAAAACCTGATCTCCGCCCACGGTAAAACCATCGTGGTCTACGGAACGCGTTAATTCCGCTTAAACGGCGTGCCATCGCAAGGTGTCACGCCGTTTTTGTCTCTACTCCCCATGTGGCGCAGGCTGATCTATCACCCGGAAGTTAACTACGCACTGCGACAAACGCTGGTGTTGTGTCTTCCTGTGGCCATAGGCCTGATCCTCGGACATCTTCAGCAAGGCCTGCTGTTTTCCCTCGTGCCCGCCTGCTGCAACATCGCCGGTCTGGACACGCCGCATAAGCGCTTTTTCAAACGCCTGATCGTTGGCGGCTGCCTGTTTGCCGGCTGTAGCCTCGCCGTACAGCTGTTACTGGCTCGTGATATCCCGCTGCCGCTGATCCTGACCGTGCTGGCGATGACGCTCGGCGTCACCGCCGAAATCAGCTCGCTGCACGCCCGCCTGCTTCCCGCCTCGCTGATTGCGGCCATCTTCACGCTGAGCCTCGCCGGGAATATGCCGGTGTGGGAGCCGCTGCTGATCTACGCCCTGGGGACACTGTGGTACGGGCTGTTTAACTGGTTCTGGTTCTGGCTGTGGCGGGAACAGCCGCTGCGCGAATCCCTGAGCCTGCTCTATGTACAGCTTGCGGATTACTGCGAAGCCAAATACACCCTGCTCACCCAGCATACCGATCCGGAAAAATCCTTACCGCCGCTGCTTACGCGCCAGCAGAAGGTGGTGGATCTGATAAGCCAGTGCTATCAGCAGCTGCATATGCTCGCCGCCAACAAGAACCACGAGTACAAACGCCTGCTGCGCACCTTCCAGGTCGGGCTGGATCTACAGGAACATATCTCCGTGAGCCTGCACCACCCGCAGGAGGTACAAAAGCTGGTCGAGCGCAGCCATGCCGAAGCGGTGATCCGCTGGAACGCGCAGACCGTCTCCGCACGCCTGCGGGTGCTGGCCGATGATATTCTCTATCACCGCTACCCCACGCGCTTTAACATGGATAAACAGCTCGGCGCGGTGGAGAAAATCGCCCGCCAGCATCCGGATAACCCGGTCGGACAGTTTGCCGCCTGGCACTTCAGCCGCATCGCCCGGGTATTGCGCACCCAGCGTCCGCTTTATCCCCGCGACCTGATGGCGGATAAGCAAAAACGGCTGCCGTTATTGCCCGCACTCAAAAGCTATCTTTCTTTTAAATCGTCCGCCCTGCGCAACGCCGCAAGGATTAGCGTGATGCTCAGTACCGCCAGCCTGATGGGCATGGCGCTGCATCTGCCGAAGCCCTACTGGATCTTAATGACCGTGCTGTTTGTCACCCAGAACGGCTACGGTGCCACGCGGGTGCGTATTCTGCACCGGGCGGGCGGAACGATGGCCGGGCTGATCATTGCGGGCGTAACGCTGCACTTCCACGTGCCGGAAGGCTATACCCTGGCAGGGATGCTGGCGATCACGCTGGTGAGCTATCTGATTATCCGCAAAAACTACGGCTGGGCGATGGTGGGCTTTACGGTGACGGCGGTATATACCCTGCAGCTGCTTACGCTCAATGGCGAACAGTTTATTATCGCCAGGCTGATTGATACTCTGATCGGCTGCCTGATTGCCTTTGGCGGCATGGTCTGGCTCTGGCCGCAGTGGCAGAGCGGGCTGCTGAGACAGAACGCCCACGACGCGCTGGAGGCCGACCAGCAGGCCATTCGCCTGATCCTGAGCGACGACCCGCAGCCGTCCCCGCTGGCGTATCAGCGCATGAAGGTCAACCAGGCGCACAACGCCCTGTTCAACTCGCTTAACCAGGCGATGCAGGAGCCGGGCTTTAACTCGCACTATCTGGCCGATATGAAGCTCTGGGTGACGCACAGCCAGTTTATCGTCGAGCACATTAACGCCATGACCACGCTGGCGCGCGAGCACACGATGCTGACGCCGGACCTGGCGCAGCGCTATCTGCAGTCATGTGAAATTGCGTTGCAGAGGTGTCAGCAGCGTCTGGAGTATGACGCGCCGGGCGAGTCGGGAGACTCAAACATTCTGGAAGCGCCGGAAACGTTGACCCACGGGCCAATGAGCACCCTGGAGCAGCACTTGCAGCGCGTTCTGGGGCATCTGAACACCATGCACACCATTTCGTCGGTGGCATGGCGTCAGCGTCCGCATCACGGCATTTGGTTAACGCGCCGGTTGAAACGAACCGAATATTAGCCTTTAACGATCTTCGCAACCGCCGCGGCAAAGCGGGTCAACCCGTCTTCAATGTCTTTGTCTTCCACCACCAGCGACGGCGCAAAGCGCATGACGTCCGGTCCGGCGTTGAGCACCATCACCCCTTCGCGAGCGGCGGCGTGCAGGAAGTCGCGAGCGCGGCCCTTGTACTGCGGCTTAAGCTCGGCGCCAATCAGCAGCCCCATCCCGCGGATCTCGCTGAACACGTCGTACTGATCATCAATCTTTTTCAGGTGTTTCACAAACAGCTCGCGCTTCGCGCTAACGCCGTTCAACACCTCTGGCGTGTTGATGATGTCGAATGCGGCACCCGCCACGGCGCTCGCCAGCGGGTTACCGCCGTAGGTGGAGCCGTGAGAACCGACGTGGAACGCGGAGGCGATCTCCTGCGTCGTCAGGACCGCACTTACCGGGAAACCGCCGCCGAGCGCTTTCGCGCTGGTCAGAATATCCGGCGTCACGCCGTAGTGCATATAGGCAAACAGGTCCCCGGTACGCCCCATCCCGCACTGCACTTCATCAAACACCAGCAGCGCCTGATGTTCGTCGCATAGCGCGCGCAGCCCTTTCAGGAATTCCGGGGTTGCCGCGGTCACGCCGCCTTCCCCCTGAATAGGCTCGACCACCACCGCGCAGGTGTGGTCGTCCATCACCGCTTTCACCGCGTGCAGATCGTTAAACGGCACGTGGACGATATCGGCCGGTTTTGGGCCAAACCCGTCGGAATACTTCGGCTGCCCGCCAACGGAGACGGTAAAGAAGGAACGTCCGTGGAAGGCGTTGTGGAAGGCGATGATTTTGGTTTTGTACGGGCTGTGGCGCGTTGTCGCATAGTAGCGCGCCAGCTTAAAGGCAGTTTCGTTGGCTTCAGTGCCGGAGTTCATAAACAGCACGCGTTCCGCGAAGGTCGCATCAATGATCTTGCGGCCCAGGCGCAGCGCCGGTTCGTTGGTGAACACGTTGCTGGTGTGCCACAGGGTTTCGCCCTGAGTTTTCAGCGCCTCCACCAGCGCGGGATGGCAATGACCCAGCGCCGTGACCGCAATACCACCCGCGAAATCCACATACTCTTTACCCTGCTGATCCCAGACGCGGCTGCCTTTTCCCTTCACCGGGATAAACTCAGCCGGTGCATAAATCGGCAGGATCACTTCATCAAATGTCGCGCGGGTAATTGCTGGTTGTTCAGTTGCCATGTCATGACCATCCATTTTATGTCACAGTGAATGTGAAAATATAATCACAAAATATGCATAAAAAATCACAGCAAGGCAACAGATTTTCAGCGATTGAGGAAATTTGCCAGCAGCGCGTGCCCCTGCTCGCTGAGGATACTTTCCGGGTGGAACTGCACGCCTTCGAGATCCCATTCGCGGTGGCGAATCCCCATGATCTCCTGCGTATCGCTCCAGGCGGTCACCTCAAAACAGTCGGGCAGCGTCGACGGGTCAATGACCAGGGAATGGTAGCGCGTCACGGTTAAAGGATTATTGAGCCCCGTGAACACCCCGGTGCCGGCGTGGGTGACCGGAGAGGTTTTACCGTGCATCACTTTCGCGGCGCGCACGATGGTGGCACCAAACGCCTGGGCAATTGCCTGATGGCCCAGGCAGACGCCCAGGATTGGCAGCTTGCCGGCATAGTGCTGGATAACCTCCAGCGAAATACCCGATTCCGACGGGGTGCAGGGGCCGGGTGAAATCACTATTTTCTGCGGCGCCAGCGTCTCGATATCGGCGAGAGCGATCTCGTCGTTACGGCGGACAACCACCTCTGCACCCAGTTCACAAAAATACTGGTAAAGGTTCCAGGTGAAGGAATCGTAGTTATCAATCAGCAGAATCATGGCGGCTCCCGAAAAAAATGCCGCCCTATTCTACTCAGATTCCCGCGCTTCGCTCACTACTTTGGCAAAGATAGCGTTTAACGCCGTTAAATCTCCCGTTGCGCCACTTCGGTTAGCCGCAACCCACTGCTCGGGGTCGATATCACGCCAGTCCAGCGAGTAGCCCGCGTGGAGCGCCAGCTGCTCGAAGAAAACGCGTTGGGCAATGCCGTTGCCGCCCATAAACGGATGCAGCATGTTGATTTCGCAGTAGTAGTGGCTAACTCTGTCAACAAACGCCGCTTTCTCAAGACCCACAAGATATTTTTCGCTTTCCAGCGCCGCCATCAGCTCGTTCCCCATCTTTTCGATGTACTCAAAATGGCAGAAGGGAATGTCACCTTTAAAAATATCCTCGGTACGGAGCTCACCTGCCCGCTTCATCTCACTGCGGTACAAATGACGATGAATAAGGCACAGATGGGGTAGCCCGGGCGCGGAAGGCCCAAGCTCCAGCGTCTCAATATGGGGTTCTGAGGGACCATTACCTTTTTCAAGGAGACAACTGGCCTGTAAATTGACGTTACGCTGCTGTTCCCAGAGACGGGATTTTTGCTTGTCGGTGAGTTTTTTCACTTAACGCCTCCCTGAATAGTCCGTTTGCCACAAGTATAAGCAGCAAAACGCGCTTTCGCAGGGAGGGCTACATAACGCGGGCCGGAGAAGCCCGCGCTCAGAAGAGTTACGGCAGAACTTTGGCGGAGAGGATAACCACTGGTTTTGACGGGACATTCTGATACGGACCGACGTCGTGAGTAGGCACCTGAGAAATCTTGTCAGCCACGTCCATCCCTTTCACGATTTTACCAAAGACCGCATAGCCAAAGTCGCGCTGACCGTGGTCGAGGAAGGCGTTATCCGCTACGTTGAGGAAGAACTGGCTGGTCGCGCTATCTTTGTCCGCGGTACGCGCCATTGAGATGGTACCGCGTTTGTTCAGCAGGCCGTTGTCCGCTTCGTTTTTAATAGGCGGGTTTGGCTGTTTCTGCTGCATTTGTTCGTTGAAACCGCCACCCTGAATCATGAAGCCTGGGATTACGCGGTGGAAAGTGGTGTTGTTGTAGAAACCGCTGTTCACATAGTCGAGGAAGTTTTTCACGGAAACAGGGGCTTTCTGGCTATTCAGTTCCAGCTCAATATTCCCGGCGGAGGTGGTCAGCAGAACGTGAGGGTCCCCTTTTGCTGCCAGCGCAGCAGGGGAAACGGCAGAAAGAGCAAACACAGCTGCGACAGCCGCCAGTGTTGATTTGAGCATGAGAATTCCTTAACAAAGCGCAGTATAAAAAGCGAATGGCTTGATTCTAAAGAGCAGTATGAACGGAGACCAGCCTTTTACCTAATTTTACGAAGTTGAAACAATTATTACTACGCAAACGATTGGTTACGCCGCCAATTAATGTGATTTAGATCACACTAAAACCTGCAATGACACATTCATTGCCCTTAAAAGATAGGAATAGATCACTTTAACGACTAAAATCTGCCCGCTCTCAGCGCCCCCTGGGCGCTTTTCTTTTTCTGAACAGGCCAGACATGACTAACAGCAATCGCATCAAGCTCACATGGATCAGCTTCTTCTCCTACGCCCTGACCGGCGCGTTGGTGATCGTCACCGGGATGGTGATGGGGAATATCGCAGACTACTTCCAGCTGCCCGTTTCCAGCATGAGTAACACCTTCACCTTCCTCAACGCGGGGATCCTGATCTCTATCTTCCTGAATGCCTGGCTGATGGAAATCGTCCCGCTGAAAACCCAGTTACGCTTCGGCTTTGTACTGATGGTCGCCGCCGTGGCGGGTCTGATGCTAAGCCACAGCATCGCCCTGTTCTCCGCCGCCATGTTCGTGCTCGGTCTGGTCAGCGGGATCACCATGTCGATCGGTACGTTCCTGATTACCCATATGTATGAAGGCCGCCAGCGCGGCGCGCGTCTGCTGTTTACCGACTCCTTCTTCAGCATGGCCGGGATGATTTTCCCAATGGTCGCGGCCGTTCTGCTGGCCCGCAGCATTGAGTGGTACTGGGTCTATGCCTGCATTGGTCTGGTCTACGTGGCGATCTTTATTCTGACCTTCGGCTGCGAGTTCCCGGTGCTGGGCAAAAAAGCGCAAACCACTGCAGAACCCGTCGCTAAAGAGAAATGGGGTATCGGCGTGCTGTTCCTCTCCATCGCCGCCCTGTGCTACATCCTGGGCCAGCTGGGATTTATCTCCTGGGTACCGGAATACGCCAAAGGTCTGGGCATGAGCCTGAACGACGCAGGCAAACTGGTGAGCGATTTCTGGATGTCTTACATGTTCGGCATGTGGGCGTTTAGCTTCATCCTGCGCTTCTTCGACCTGCAGCGCATTCTGACCGTGCTGGCGGGCCTGGCGACCGTGCTGATGTATCTGTTCATCAACGGCTCCCCGGAACATATGCCGTGGTTCATTCTGACCCTGGGCTTCTTCTCCAGCGCCATTTATACCTCGATCATTACCCTGGGCTCCCTGCAGACCAAAGTGGCCTCGCCGAAGCTGGTTAACTTCGTTCTGACCTGCGGCACCATCGGCACCATGCTGACCTTCGTGGTGACGGGCCCGATCGTTGCCCACAGCGGCCCGCTGGCCGCGCTGCACACCGCGAACGGTCTGTACGCCGTGGTGTTCATCATGTGCTTCGTTCTGGGCTTCGTGACCCGCCACCGCCAGCACAACGCGGTAGCGGCATCGCACTAAACCCTGCGCCCCTTTGCATTACGCAGAGGGGCTGTTTCTGGCAAAACTCACCTCTTCTCCTCCGGTATCCATCTGGATCCAGGTCTGCGCCAGCTGCGTGGTGGCGATAATCCGCCCCTGACGAATCGACCAGCGCACCGGCACCTGGCAGCGCACCGCTTCAAACCCGCTCTCCGCAGGCAGAATAATCAGGTTCGCCGGGTTTCCCGTAGCAATACCGTAATCGCTCAGGCCGAAGGTACGGGCGCTGTTGTGGGTGATCAGGTTCAGGCCATTGTCGATTTGCGGATAGCCCATCATCTGACAGACGTGCAACCCCATATGCAGCACCTGCAGCATATTGCCGGTGCCGAGCGGGTACCACGGGTCGAAGACGTCGTCATGACCAAAGCAGACGTTTATGCCCGCTTCCTGCAGCTCTTTTACCCGGGTGATGCCGCGGCGCTTCGGATAGTCATCAAAGCGCCCCTGCAGGTGGATATTGACCAGCGGGTTAGCGACGAAGTTAATCCCCGACATCTTCAGCAGACGGAAGAGCCGCGAGGTGTAAGCGCCGTTGTAGGAGTGCATGGCGGTGGTATGGCTGGCCGTCACGCGCGGGCCGATGCCGGCCTCATACGCCAGTGCTGCCACCGTCTCGACAAATCGCGACTGCTCGTCGTCGATTTCATCGCAGTGGATATCCAGCGGAAGGTCATACTTCTTCGCCAGTTCAAAAGCGATGTGCAGCGACTGCACGCCATACTCGCGGGTGAACTCGAAGTGTGGGATCGCCCCCACCACGTCGGCGCCCAGCTTTAACGCCTCTTCCAGCAGCGCCGCGCCGTTCGGGTAAGAGAGAATCCCTTCCTGCGGAAACGCAACGATTTGCAGCGTTACCCACGGGGCCACCTCCTGCTTCACCTCGAGCATCGCCTTCAGGGCGGTAAGCGTCGGGTCGGAGACATCCACATGGGTGCGGACAAACTGGATGCCGTTAGCGATTTGCCACTTCAGCGTTTTCCAGGCGCGCGCTTTCACGTCGTCATGGCTGAGCAACGCCTTGCGCTCCGCCCAGCGCTCAATGCCCTCAAACAGCGTGCCGGACTGGTTCCAGTTCGGTTCGCCCGCCGTCTGGGTCGTATCAAGATGGATATGCGGCTCAATGAACGGCGGGATAGCCAGCCCACCGCGCGCATTCAATACTTCATAACTTTCGGCGTGGGTGTCGTCCATCGGGGTGATGTCACCAAATCGCCCGTTCTCAATGGCGAGCTGCCACAGCCCTTCCCGACCCGGTAAACGAACATTCTGAACAAGCCATAACGGTGTTGTAGACATACCCTTCCCCTAAAAAACGCCGCTGATTTTCAGGCGTATCGATTTTGGCAAAACCATCTCCTGATTTGTACACAAATTCAACGAGCACGAAAAGCCTGCGATTTCCGCCACTTATAAAAATCCTGACAAATCAGTCGCATACCACCTAAGGAGTAGGCTAAGACGTATTTGATTTGCATCAATAAGCGCCCCTGCTGAATCGTTAAGGTAGGCAATAATAGAAAAGAAATCGAGGCAATAATGAGCAAACTCAGACTCGCTATCATCGGTAACGGCATGGTCGGCCACCGCTTTATTGAGGATCTTCTCGATAAGGCCGATGCTGAGCAGTTCGATATTACCGTGTTCTGTGAAGAACCCCGCAAGGCGTACGACCGTGTGCACCTGTCTTCCTACTTCTCCCATCATACCGCCGAAGAGCTCTCTCTGGTGCGTGAAGGTTTCTACGAGAAGCATGGCGTAAAAGTGCTGGTGGGCGAACGCGCTATCACCATCAACCGTCAGGAAAAAGTGATCCACTCCAGCGCCGGGCGTACGGTTTTTTACGACAAGCTGATCATGGCGACGGGCTCCTATCCGTGGATCCCGCCAATTAAAGGCTCGGAGACTCAGGATTGCTTCGTCTACCGTACCATTGAAGACCTTAACGCCATCGAATCCTGCGCGCGTCGAAGCAAACGCGGCGCGGTGGTGGGGGGCGGCCTGCTGGGTCTGGAAGCGGCAGGCGCGCTGAAAAACCTCGGCGTTGAAACCCATGTCATCGAATTTGCCCCGATGCTGATGGCAGAACAGCTCGACCACATGGGCGGTGACCAGCTGCGTCGTAAAATCGAAAGCATGGGCGTGAAGGTTCACACCAGCAAGAACACCAAAGAGATCGTTCAGGAAGGGACTGAAGCGCGAAAAACCATGCGCTTTGCCGACGGCAGCGAGCTGGAAGTGGACTTCATCGTCTTCTCCACCGGTATTCGTCCGCGCGACAAGCTGGCGACCCAGTGCGGTCTTGCCGTGGCGCAGCGCGGCGGGATCATGATTAACGACACCTGCCAGACCTCCGATCCGGATATCTACGCGATTGGCGAATGCGCCAGCTGGAACAACCGCGTATACGGTCTGGTGGCGCCCGGCTACAAAATGGCACAGGTCGCAGTGGACCATATCCTCGGCAGCGAAAACGCCTTTACCGGCGCAGACTTGAGCGCCAAGCTGAAGCTGCTGGGCGTAGATGTCGGCGGTATTGGCGATGCGCATGGCCGCACCCCGAATTCCCGCAGCTATGTCTATCTCGACGAAAGCAAAGAGGTCTACAAACGACTCATCGTCAGCCAGGACAACAAAACCCTGCTCGGCGCGGTGCTGGTGGGCGACACCAGTGACTTCGGCAATCTGCTCCAGCTGGTGCTCAACGCCATCGAACTGCCGGAAAACCCGGACGCGCTGATCCTTCCGGCTCATGCCTCCAGCGGCAAGCCGTCAATCGGCGTGGATAAACTGCCGGACAGCGCGCAGATTTGCTCCTGCTTCGACGTCACCAAAGGCATGCTGATCTCCGCCATCAACAAAGGCTGCCACACCGTTGCGGCCCTGAAAGCCGAAACCAAAGCCGGTACCGGCTGCGGCGGCTGTATTCCGCTGGTCACTCAGGTGCTGAACGCCGAACTGGCGAAACAGGGCATCGAGGTGAACAACAACCTGTGCGAGCACTTCGCGTATTCTCGCCAGGAGCTGTATCACCTGATCCGCGTGGAGGGCATCAAATCCTTCGACGAACTGCTGGCGAAGCACGGCCAGGGCTACGGCTGCGAAGTCTGTAAACCGACCGTCGGCTCCCTGCTGGCCTCCTGCTGGAACGAGTACGTGCTCAAGCCCGAGCATACGCCGCTGCAGGACACCAACGACAATTTCCTGGCCAACATCCAGAAAGACGGCACCTACTCCGTGATTCCACGTTCCGCCGGCGGCGAAATCACGCCGGAAGGGCTGGTCGCGGTGGGCCGTATCGCGCGTGAATTTAACCTCTACACCAAAATCACCGGTTCCCAGCGTATCGGCCTGTTTGGCGCGCAGAAGGACGATCTGCCGGAAATCTGGCGTCAGCTGATTGAAGCCGGCTTCGAAACCGGCCACGCGTACGCCAAAGCGCTGCGTATGGCGAAAACCTGCGTGGGCAGCACCTGGTGCCGCTACGGCGTCGGCGACAGCGTGGGCTTCGGCGTTGAGCTGGAAAACCGCTACAAAGGCATCCGTACCCCGCACAAAATGAAGTTCGGCGTCTCCGGCTGCACCCGCGAATGTGCGGAAGCGCAGGGTAAAGACGTGGGGATCATCGCCACCGAAAAAGGCTGGAACCTGTATGTGTGCGGCAACGGCGGCATGAAACCGCGTCATGCGGACCTGCTGGCTGCGGATCTCGATCGCGACACGCTGATTCAGTATCTCGACCGCTTCATGATGTTCTATATCCGCACCGCCGATAAGCTGACCCGTACCGCTTCCTGGCTCGATAACCTGGAAGGCGGCATCGCCTACCTTAAATCAGTCATTATCGACGACAAGCTGGGCCTGAACGAGCATCTGGAAGCCGAGATGGCCCGCCTGCGCGAGGCGGTGATCTGCGAATGGACGGAAACCGTCAACACCCCGGCGGCGCAGACGCGCTTCAAACACTTCATAAATAGCACCCAGCGCGACCCGAACGTGCAGGTAGTGCCGGAGCGCGAACAGCATCGTCCGGCCACGCCGTATGAACGTATTCCGGTCACGCTGGTGGAGGAAAACGCATGAGCCAGTGGGTAAACATCTGCAATATTAACGACATTCTCCCCGCCACCGGCGTCTGTGCGCTGCTGGGCAACGAGCAGGTGGCGATTTTTCGCCCTCGCCACGATGAACAGGTTTTTGCCATCAGCAATATCGACCCGTTCTTCGAGGCCAGCGTGCTCTCCCGCGGACTGATTGCCGAGCATCAGGGTGAACTGTGGGTCGCCAGCCCGTTGAAAAAGCAGCGTTTCCGCTTAACCGACGGATTCTGCATGGAAGATGAAAGCTTCTCGGTCAAACACTACGACGTCCGCGTGAAGGACGGCGAGGTGCAGCTGAAAGCGTAACCCCTCGCCTTTTCAATAGGAAAGGCTTATGACCCCTTATGGGTAACGGCAGGAAAAACCGTATGTTCTGTAAGATTCCTGCTGTTATCCTGACGTCAATTCTTCCCCCGCCATGAATGCTGTGAGGTAACGTCGTGGATCACCTGCCGATTTTTTGTCAATTACGCAACCGCGACTGCCTGCTCGTGGGCGGCGGCGACGTAGCTGAACGTAAAGCGCGCCTGCTGTTAGAGGCTGGCGCCCGACTGACCGTTAACGCCATTGCCTTCGCCCCACAGTTTGAGGTCTGGGCTCAGGAAGGGATGCTCACGCTGGAACAGGGAGAGTTTGATGAGTCCCTGCTGGATACCTGCTGGCTGACTATTGCAGCGACGGATGACGATGAAGTGAACCAGCGCGTGAGCGATGCCTGCGAAGCGCGCAGAATTTTCTGCAACGTGGTGGATGCGCCGAAAGAGGCCAGCTTCATCATGCCGTCGATTATCGACCGCTCGCCGCTGATGATAGCCGTATCGTCCGGCGGACGCTCCCCGGTTCTCGCCCGCCTGCTGCGGGAAAAGCTGGAAGCCCTGTTGCCCCAGCATCTTGGTCAGATTGCGCATTACGCCGGGCAGCTCCGCTCCCGCGTGAAGCAAACCTTTTCGACCGTGGGCGAGCGTCGTCGCTTCTGGGAAAAATTCTTTGTGAACGACAGGCTGGCGCAGTCGCTGGCGAATCAGGACACCAAAGCCGTTGAAGAGACCACCGAACAACTGCTGAGTGAGCCGTTGGATCACCGCGGTGAAGTGGTGCTGGTGGGCGCAGGCCCCGGCGATGCAGGCTTGCTGACGCTGAAAGGGCTACAGCAGATCCAGCAGGCGGATATCGTGGTGTACGACCGTCTGGTCTCCGATGACATCATGAACCTGGTGCGCCGCGATGCCGACCGCGTCTTCGTGGGCAAACGGGCGGGCTACCACTGCGTGCCGCAGGAGGAGATTAACCAGATCCTGCTGCGCGAAGCGCAAAAGGGAAAACGCGTGGTGCGCCTTAAGGGTGGCGATCCGTTTATCTTTGGACGCGGCGGTGAAGAGCTGGAAACCCTGTGCGACGCGGGTATTCCGTTCTCCGTGGTGCCCGGCATTACGGCGGCGTCCGGCTGTTCAGCGTACTCTGGCATTCCGCTGACCCACCGCGACTACGCCCAAAGCGTGCGTCTGGTGACGGGGCATCTTAAAACCGGCAGCGAGCTGGACTGGCATAACCTGGCCGCCGAAAAGCAGACGCTGGTGTTCTACATGGGGCTCAATCAGGCCGCCACGATTCAGGCGAAGCTGCTGGAGCACGGTATGAATGCGGATATGCCCGTCGCGCTGGTCGAAAACGGCACCGCCATTACGCAGCGCGTAGTGGATGGCGTTCTGACGCAGCTGGGCGAGCTGGCGCAGCAGGTCGAAAGCCCGGCGCTGATCGTGGTGGGCCGCGTGGTTGAGCTGCGCGATAAGCTGAACTGGTTTTCGAATCACTAACGCATATTCTTCCTTTCCGGAGTAGTCCCTATACGGACTACTCCCCTCTTACCGCTGTCGATAACATACTGCCCCGAAGTGGAACTTTCCCCTTTATTCCCTTGATAAACATCTAACTTTCGTTTTTAAGACAAGGAATGCGTATGTTCAAACTGGCAAAGGCCGCCGTTTTGGTTGGCCTGTTATCGACTCTGACTGCCTGTACCGGTCATGTACAGAACACCAAAAATAACTGCAGCTACGATTACCTGCTGCACCCGGCGATCTCCATTTCGAAGATCATCGGTGGTTGCGGTCCGGCGGCACAGCAGTAAGCGTTTTACAGGCGTAAAAAAACCGGGATGTCCCGGTTTTTTTAGTTTTGGAGAGTGTGTTTTTTTTCGGGTGGCGGCTTTGCCTTACCCGACCTACACGATCCTGTAGGCCGGGTAAGCGTTAGCGACACCCGGCAAGCAGACTCAAGGCTTCGCAACAAACCCAATCGCGTTGTACACCGCTTTCAGGGTTTCGGACGCGCGCGCGCTGGCTTTTTCCGCGCCCTCTTTCATCACTTTCTGCAGGAAAGCTTCGTCGTTACGGTAGCGGTGATAACGCTCCTGCAGCTCAGTAAGCATGCCGGAAACGGCATCTGCCACTTCGCCTTTCAGGTGGCCGTACATCTTGCCTTCGAAGTGTTTTTCCAGCTCAGGGATGCTCTGACCGGTGACGCCGGAGAGGATATCCAGCAGGTTGGAGACGCCCGCTTTGTTCTGCACGTCGTAGCGCACAACAGGCGGCTCGTCGGAGTCCGTGACCGCGCGCTTGAGTTTTTTCACCACCGATTTTGGATCTTCCAGCAGGCCGATAACGTTATTGCGGTTATCGTCAGACTTGGACATCTTCTTGGTCGGCTCAAGCAGCGACATGACGCGCGCGCCGGACTTCGGAATGAATGGCTCAGGTACTTTAAACACATCGCCATAGATCGCGTTAAAGCGCTGGGCGATGTCACGGCTCAGCTCCAGGTGCTGCTTCTGGTCTTCACCCACCGGCACCTGGTTGGTTTGATACAGCAGGATGTCTGCCGCCATCAGCACCGGATAGTCGAACAGTCCGGCGTTGATGTTTTCAGAGTAGCGGGCAGATTTATCCTTGAACTGGGTCATGCGGCTCAGCTCGCCGAAATAGGTGTAGCAGTTCAGCGCCCAGCCCAGCTGCGCGTGCTCCGGCACGTGGGACTGAACGAAAATGGTGCTCTTCTCAGGATCGATGCCGCAGGCCAGGTACAGCGCCAGGGTGTCCAGCGTGGCTTTGCGCAGCTTCTCAGGATCCTGACGCGCGGTAATCGCATGGAGATCGACGATGCAGTAAATGCAATGGTACTCATCCTGCATGCTGACCCACTGACGTAGCGCACCCATGTAGTTACCAATGGTCAATTCACCTGAAGGCTGTGCGCCACTAAAAACGATGGGCTTAGTCATTGTTCAATTCCTGATTTTCACTGTGCGAAAGCCCGAGAGCGGGCAACAAATCTTTGAAGTGGTCGAAAACAACGTCCGGCTCACTCAGCGTGATGGCTTCACCGTAGTTGTAGCCATAGGTTAACCCCACGGAAGGACATCCAGCCGCGCGGGCAGCCAGAATATCATTGCGTGAATCGCCGACAAAGAGCAGCTCCGCAGGCGTTAAGGATAATTTTCCTGCCACCAGCAGCAGCGGTTCCGGATGGGGCTTTTTGTTTTGCACGTCGTCGCCGCCCACAATCACGGAGAAATACTTCGCGATATCGAGCGCTTCCAGCAGCGGTGCAACAAACGGCGTCGGTTTGTTGGTCACCAGTCCCAGCGGGATGCCCTTCGCGGACAGCGCGCTCAGCGTTTCCTGAACGTCCGGGAACAGGAAGCTGCCCTCTTCGACCGTCTCTTCATAGAAACGATCGAACAGTTTGCGCAGAATACGCAGCTGCTCTTCCTGCGGGATATCCGCGTGATCGACGCTCGGTTTACCCTGGGCGGAACGCTGTGACGCACGCTCCTGACGCGCCCACGTCAACGCGCGCTCCATCAGAACATCGGCCCCGTTGCCAATCCACGTGACGACACGCTCTTCACCCGCAACGGGGAGTTCAAGCGCGTACAGCGCCTGGTCTACGGCGCTCGTTAAGCCCGGCGCGCTGTCGACCAGCGTGCCGTCGAGGTCAAATGCGATACCCCGAATTGCCTGCAATTTATCCATGACTTACCTTCGCCAGCTCGCGGCGCATTTCATCAATGACTTTTTTGTAATCCGGTTGGTCGAAAATGGCTGAACCGGCAACGAACATATCCGCACCTGCCGCCGCAATTTCACCAATGTTATTCACTTTCACACCGCCGTCCACTTCCAGACGAATATCGTAACCTGATTCATCAATGCGACGGCGTACTTCACGCAGCTTATCCAGCGTGTGGGGGATAAACGACTGACCGCCAAAGCCCGGGTTAACGGACATCAGCAAAATCACGTCCAGTTTATCCATGACATAATCGAGATAGCTCAGCGGCGTGGCCGGGTTAAACACCAGGCCCGCTTTACAACCGTTCTCTTTGATCAGCTGCAGCGTGCGATCCACATGTTCAGAGGCTTCCGGATGGAAGGTGATGATGCTGGCACCCGCCGCGGCGAAGTCAGGCACGATGCGGTCAACCGGTTTCACCATCAGGTGAACGTCGATCGGGGCGGTAATGCCATAGTTGCGCAGCGCCTTGAGCACCATCGGACCGATGGTCAGGTTTGGAACGTAGTGGTTATCCATCACGTCGAAATGGACGACATCCGCGCCAGCCGCCAGTGCGTTGGCAGTGTCTTCACCCAGGCGGGCAAAATCGGCCGACAGAATTGAGGGAGCAATCAAAAACTGTTTCATCCGCTTCTCCTTGAAATGTGTTTACCGGCGGGCAAAACGGCTCAGGGGCGATAAAGAGCCAGAAGTTCGTCCACCTTTTTACGCGTGCCGCCGTTGCTGCTAATGCTACGCCGCACCTTAACCTGAAAATGCTTCGCGGCTTTGTACCATTCGCGCGTATCAGGCGTGTCGTGATTTGAAATTAACACCGGAATTCTTTTGCTGACCAGCTTTTCCGCCATCTCAGCCAGACGAGCCTGTTCGGCCGGGCTGAAGCTGTTGGTGTGATAAGCGGTGAAATTCGCCGTTGCAGACAATGGTGCGTAAGGCGGATCACAGTAAACCACCGAGTTTACGCCTGCCAGCTCCATACACTCTTCATAGGAGAGGCAATGAAACTCAGCGTTCTGCGCTTTTTCGGCAAAGTGATACAGCTCGTCCTGCGGGAAATACGGGCGCTTATAGCGACCAAACGGCACGTTAAATTCCCCACGAAGATTATACCGGCACAGGCCGTTGTAACCATGACGGTTGAGATAGAGGAATAGCAGCGCTCTGCGGAATGGATCCTGGCTCTGATTAAACTCCGCGCGGAACTGATAGTAGACGTCAGGGGTGTTGTTCTCTGGCGTAAACAGCTTGCGCGCCTCTGCGACATACTCTTCGGTACGCAGCTTAACGATGTTATAGAGGCTGATAAGATCGTTGTTGATATCCGCCAGGATATAACGAGAAAAATCGGTGTTGAGGAACACCGATCCTGCACCCACGAAAGGCTCGATTAGACACTCGCCTTCAGGCAGGTGTTTTTTAATATCATCGAGCAGGGGGTATTTCCCCCCTGCCCATTTCAGAAAAGCGCGATTTTTTTTCATGCTGACTAACTGATTACACCTTCTCCGGCTGTGGAGAAAGCTCCGACAGCATCCTGCGCTTTAAACATTACTTCAGATCGGCCTGAACCTGATGAATCGGCTTCGCCCAGGGGTTTTTCGCCTGAACATCCGCTGGCAGTGCCGCAACGGCACGTTTTGCTTCATCTTTGGACGAATAAACACCGCTCACCAGCACATACCAGGGCTGACCGTTACGGGTCGTCTGATAAACAACATAGTTTTTCAGATTTGATTTCTTCGCCCAGCTGTTGAGGTTGTCATAGTTAGACGAACTGCTCAGTTGCAGCGTGTAGTTGCTGGATGGCGCAGACTTCAGCGAACCAACGTTACCTGCCGTTTTGCCTGCGGCGCTGCTGGAGGCTGTTGCCGTGGCTGCTGGAGCCGTTGCTGCAGGCGCAGCTGTGGCAGCCGGTGCTGTTGTGGTCGCCGTTGCTTTCGGCGCCGTCTGCGTGACTGGCGCTTTCGCAGGCTCGCTCACCGCCGCCGTTTCAGTATGTTTCGGCTGTGCCGGTACGGCTTTCACTTCAGGCGCTTTGACTACTGACTGAGGTTTGGTTTCACGCTTAGGCTCAATCACCGCCTGCTTACGTTCAGGACGCGTCGCAGTTTGCGTCTGGCGCGGTTTAGTTTCCGTCGCGGCCGTTTGCGGCTGTGCGTTACCACCGCGAATCGGGGCAACGGTTGCCGGCTCGGTTGGCAGCGTGGAGTTAACCACGACGTTATCAACCTGCTGCTGGTTCTGCGACTGCGTCAGCGCATTGTTCAGGTCTCCCTGAACTTCTACGCGCTGCTGGCCTTCAGGCGTAGCAGGTGCCTGACCCTGAGCAGGGGTTGAAGAAACGGGCGGCAGAGAAACATCCTGCGGCGCTGTGGTGTTGCCTGCGGTCTGCTCTGCGGAAGTCGCTCCCGGTGCAGGCTGTGCACCATTCGCCTGATTGGACGCATCGTTACCGGACAGGTTGATGCTCTTCTCAGCGGAAGCAGTTTGCTCGGTTGAGTTCGTTGACGGTGCTTTAAGCGCGGAGCCAATGCCGACAATCAACAGCACAAGCACCAGAACGCCAAGGCCCATCATAATGTACTGGCGGGAAGCCGGTTTCGGCGCAGCGGCTTTTTTACGTTTACGCGGGCGACGCTCTACAGGCTGTTCGTCCATTGAATCTTCTTCGGACTCATAATCCTCTTCTGCTCGCTCTTCGTGCGCGTTGCGGCTGCGCGAAGGGCGACGATCGTCTGCATCCAGATCAACATCGTCAAAGTTGATCTGCGGCTCGTTATCACGTTCTGAAGATTGACGAGAACGACCAGTACGACGATCGCTGGGATCGGGTTTCAGCTCGTCTTCTGGTTTGAATTCATCCATTTAACACCCCACTCAAAGGCTTATGCCAACGACTTTGCATTTCACCTGAAGCTAAACGACCACCTGCGACAGTGGCCTGACCTTTCTAGTTGTTACGCCTGCTGACAATCAGCGATAGCGCCAAGAACGACATCGTGCGGCACTCCGCCGCGCACTTCACTCTTCCCTATTGCAAGCGGGAGTACAAGACGCATCTCACCTGCCAATACTTTTTTATCGCGCATCATGTGGGGTAAATACGCTTGCGCCGACATCTCCTGAGGCCCGGTCACCGGCAAACCTGCACGTTCAAGCAGCGCAATGATACGTGCCGTCTCTTCCGGTTTGAACTGTCCGAGGCGTTCAGAGGTGCGGGCTGCCATGACCATTCCGGCCGCGACGGCTTCACCGTGCAGCCAGTTGCCGTAACCCATTTCGGCTTCAATCGCGTGACCAAACGTATGCCCAAGATTCAGTAAAGCACGTAAGCCCGTTTCACGCTCGTCTGCAGCGACAACTTCTGCTTTCAGCTCACAGCAACGACGAATGCAGTATGCCAGTTTAGCCTCATCCAGGCCCAGCAACGCATCCATATTCTCTTCAAGCCAGACAAAGAACTCGCCATCCAGAATAATGCCGTATTTGATCACTTCCGCCAGACCCGAAGCCAGTTCGCGCTTCGGCAGGGTTTTCAGACAGTCGAGATCCACCACCACCGATGCAGGCTGGTAGAACGCGCCAATCATGTTTTTGCCGAGCGGATGGTTGACTGCCGTTTTGCCACCCACAGAGGAGTCGACCTGGGACAGCAACGTGGTTGGGATTTGAATAAAACGGACGCCGCGCTGATAGCTTGCGGCCGCAAAGCCGGTCAGATCGCCCACAACACCGCCGCCCAGGGCAAGCAGTGTTGTATCGCGACCGTGCGGTTTTTGCAGCAATGCGGTAAAGACGGTATCCAGTACCGTCAGGCTTTTATACTGCTCGCCATCGGGGAGAATCACACTGTCGACTTTTACGCCCGCCTGCTCAAGCAGATGGCGTACGCGGTCGAGATAAAGCGGAGCCAGCGTCTCATTGGTGACCAGCATCGCCTGATCACCCGCTTTCAGTGGTAAAAAGGAAGCTGGGTCGTTAAACAAACCAGCCGCGATGGTGATAGGGTAACTACGTTCCCCGAGAGTAACTGTAATCCTCTCCATGACGCGACATCCACCTTTAATGCTTTTACCCGCAGGCGAGTGTATATAAAGCCAGAATCAGTTGCTTTCCAGCATATGAATAATCTGGTTTGCAACCACTTTAGCGCTCTGGTCGTCAGTACGAATGGTCACATCGGCAATCTCTTCATACAGCGGATTGCGTTCATCGGCCAATGCTTCCAGAACTTCGCGTGGTGGCGTTTCAACCTGCAGCAGCGGGCGCTTTTTATCGCGCTGCGTACGTGCCAGCTGTTTCTCGATAGTCGTCTCAAGATAGACCACTACGCCACGGGCGGAGAGACGGTTACGGGTTTCGCGAGATTTCACAGAACCGCCGCCTGTTGCCAGAACGATGCCCTGTTTTTCCGTGAGTTCGTTGATCACTTTTTCTTCTCGGTCACGGAAACCTTCTTCGCCTTCTACATCGAAAACCCAGCCCACATCAGCTCCGGTTCGTTTCTCAATCTCTTGATCAGAATCGTAAAATTCCATATTGAGTTGTTGAGCTAACTGACGCCCAATAGTGCTTTTGCCGGCACCCATAGGCCCAACCAGAAAGATATTGCGTTTCTCTGCCATTTTATCGGTACTACTAAGACTATTCGTTAATGGTAATCCCCGCTTCGCAGACACCCAGCGTAGCAGGACATGAACTGAAACCTCATATGCAATAGAGCGAGAGTCAGACTAAAAATTATCTCAATACTCCGGCTTGTTTGGCAACTGATTAAATCACCGCGTCGGGCGCATAAGGTAATAAGACGTAAGTCCAACTCAAATCGGTACTCCTTGTATGCTAATTCATGCCCCACGTCAAACATCTGCAACAAACTGAATGCAAAATCATTGCGGGGATCGTTACCCGTCAGCGAATACCGACCAGACGTGGCGTAATAAACACCACTAACTCGCGCCGTTCATTATCCTTACCATCGTGACGAAAAAGCTGCCCAAGCCAGGGGATTTTCCCGAGCCCGGGCACACTGTCACTGCCGGTTTTGTTCTTCTGGGAAAATATTCCGCCCAACGCCAGCGTTTCTCCACTTTTTACCTCCACCTGGGTTTCTATCTCCTGCTTGTCGATAGCCAGCGTTTCGCCATCGGCCTGCTGCAGAACCTGTCCCGGCATATTTTCGCTGATGTGTAATTTCAGGCGCACGCGTCCCCCCGGCAACACCACCGGCGTGACCTCCATGCCTAATACCGCCTCCTTAAACTCAACTGAGGTCGCCCCGCTTTCACCGCTTGAGACCTGATACGGGATCTCACTCCCCTGCTTGATGCTGGCTGGTTGCATATGCGAGGCCAGAAGCCTCGGGCTGGCGATAATATCGACCTGCTGTTTTTGCTCCAGCGCAGAGAGTTCCAGATCAAGCAGCCGACCATTGATCCGTCCGATGTTAAAACCCACGTGGCTGGTGGCGCTGGCAACGGAAAGATCGCTGCCAAGCGTGGTGAGCTGTCCAACTTTGCCCGCGTCGGTGGCGTCGGCGAGATTCCACTTCACCCCTAGCTCGCGCAGGCTTTTTTCATTAATGGTCACAATGTGCGCCGCCAGCTCGACCTGTTCGACGGGAATATCCATCTGGGCGGCCCAGCGCTGTAGAGTCTCCACCACCGTCTGGTTATCCCGAATCAGCAGCCGGTTGGTACGCGTGTCGACGGATAAACTCCCCTTTGGACTCAGGAGTTTTTCCGCGGCTTTCTGCAGCTCTCCGGCATCGGCATAGGAAAAAGCGATGCTGTGAGACACCAGCGGCGCATCAAGCTGTCTTCGGGCCCGCTCCTGTTCCGAGCGTTCCTGCTGTTCACGCTGCCAGGCCGCGGTATACACATAAAAAATGCCGCCCTCCTCTCGCAAAACGAGGCCAGCGCTGGCGACAACCGTCTGTAATGCCTGTCGCCAGGGGACGCGCTTCAGATTGAGCGAAAGCGTGCCGCCGACATCAGGCGATATCACCAGATTTCTATTCTCCTGGGCAACCAGACTCTGTAGTACCTGGGCTACAGGAACGTCATCCACCACCAGCGTGACCGGTTTTGGCGCGGCGGCCCACAGCGGATGGCTGAACGCCAGCAGCCACAGCATTATCCGTAAATTCATTCTTATCCGTTCCTTCTCGTTGCCACGTCCATTTTCCTGGTTCACATGTGTCACCCACATCAACAACCAGTTCCGTTTCATTGATGGTTGTTATCGTCCAGCCTTCCGGAAAGCGCTCATGCGTTTTCAGCCGATACCAGCGCTTTTGCCCATCCTGTAAAATGCCGATAGCCTGCTGTCCTCCCACCATGCCGCGATAGTGCCACTGCGCCAGCTCGGCAATGGCGCAGGGATCGTCCGACGGGTGAAAGGGATCGCGCATACCGGTCAGTAGCAGCGCAGAGCAAACCAGCAAACATCGCGTGCTATTTCGCATGTTCTAGCTCCAGCCGCAGGCGCAATGCTGTGCCATGTGGTGTAATCGCGAAAGCGGCGATCTGCACATCCCGCTGCGCCAGCCGGGAAAAAAGCGCCGGGATAGCCTGCCACTCTACCTCCAGCATCAGTTCTCCTCCGTTCTGTAGCGGCTTCCAGTGAACGAGCGTCGCGTCATCGCCCTGAAAATCGAGCGGGGAGAACGGCGTCTTCTCCAGTACTTCCGTTATTTTCGGACGAAACGGCGTCTTTCTGACGGCAGACCATAACGCTGCGTTCGTCCTCACGTCCTGAATCAGCTGGCGTTGTCGTTCGGCACTCTGCCCGTCTACCGGTCTGAGCATGGTGCCCCACGCTGCCAGTCCAGCCAGGAGGCTCGCCAGAAACCAGAAGAGCACCCGATTCCAGGGACGGCTTTCGCACCAGCGTTCTAACAGGGTATCCACGCGTTACCCCTCGCTTTTAAGATGAAGGGTGAACATCCAGCGCCCCTGGCTGTCCTGCCGAAGCTCACCCGTCGTCCCGGGCGTAAAATCCGCTATGAGGCCAAGCGCATCGCGCAGAGCAGACAGGGCCGGCAGGTTTATGGCATACCCGCTCAGCATCAGAGCAGGGGGCTGATAGCGCAACTCCGTCAGCCAGACCTGTGCCGGAACGGCGCGGGAAAGGGATTCCAGCACCGGTTGCCATGCCCGTTGTTGCAGGGTCTGCACGGGCATCTGCGCCTGTGCGGTCAGTCTTTGCCGGGCGACAAGCGCGTGCTGCACGGCCTGCATTCCCGTCAGATCCGTTTGCAGTGCGCGCAGCTTCACGAGATGGTTGATCCGCAGACAGAAAATGGTCACGAACAGCAACAGCACTGTGCCGACACACATTGCGCCCCAGAAGCGCAGGCATCGCGAGCGCCGCTGCTGTCGCCACGGCAGAAAGTTCATGATGCTCATGCGGGTACCTCGCTCATGGCCAAAGCCAGCGCAACGGTATAATCAGCGCCGCAGTCCGGTAATGGAGCATGGTAACGTTCCAGGATTTCCCACGGGTCACGTCGGCTATCAAACAGCGCGATGTCATCCGGCCCAAGAGCCAGCAGCGCCGCCAGCTCAGCCATGCTTTCTGCTTCGGTAGTTAAGCGGCGTCCCCACTGGTGGCGCATAGCCCAGAGCCACTGACGATCGTCCCGCCAGGCGATGCATTTCGCTGGTGCCACCGCAGGAAGAAGATTCGCCAGCGCGCTGGCATCCGGAGTAATGGTTACCAGCCGCAAACGCAGCGTTTTCGCCAGCGCCAGTAAGGTGTCGACCTCGTTATTTTGCGCGGCAGTCACGTGAAAGGTATTGCTGAAGGTATCCTGCGCGTAATCGAAACAGAGCGTTTCGGCAGACATCTCCAGTTCTCGCGCAAGCGCCGCACCGAGCCATGTGAGCTGCTCGCTGTCGCGCAGCGCAGCGGCCGGAAGGGGAAGCGACCGCTGCAGGGTGCGTGCTGCCGGGAAAGAGAGGAACACGCGGTGGTAGTGGGGCAGCGTTTTTCGCCAGTCGCGTAACGCATCAACCATCTGTTCTGGCTGACAAATTTTGCCGTCACGAATGATACCTTCGGCCAGAGGTATCGCCCACCAGCGGCGTAAGCACCAGCCAGACCTCTCCCGGGCCAACGAGACGATTCGCACCCTATCCTGTTGAATATGAACGCCCGTTTGCCATATTTTGAAAGCCATGCTTCACGATCTCCTTATCGCCCGTCGTCTTGACGGCTATATCAATGAATCAGGCTTGCCTTTATACTACCGCGCGATTGTTTAGAAACTGCCCAAGTGAAACCAAATGGGAAATCTCCGGTGAAGTTCGTAAAGTATTTATTCATCCTTGCAGTCTGTTGCATTCTGCTGGGAGCAGGCTCGATTTACGGTTTGTACAAATATATTGAGCCACAGCTGCCTGATGTCGCCACGCTTCGCGATGTGCGCCTCCAGATCCCGATGCAAGTCTATAGCGCCGATGGCGAGCTGATGGCGCAGTATGGCGAGAAGCGCCGTATTCCGCTGACCTTAAACCAAATTCCACCCGTGATGGTGAAAGCCTTTATCGCCACGGAGGACAGCCGTTTTTACGAGCACCACGGTGTCGATCCGGTGGGAATTTTCCGTGCCGCGAGCATTGCGTTGTTCTCTGGTCACGCCTCTCAGGGGGCGAGCACCATTACGCAGCAGCTGGCGCGTAACTTCTTCCTCAGCCCTGAAAAAACGCTAATACGTAAGATCAAAGAGGTGTTTCTTGCGATCCGTATTGAGCAGCTGCTGAGCAAAGACGAAATCCTTGAGCTGTACCTCAACAAAATCTACCTGGGCTACCGCGCCTATGGCGTGGGGGCTGCCGCACAGGTGTACTTCGGCAAGCCTGTTGAGCAACTCACCTTAAGCGAAATGGCCACCATAGCCGGGCTGCCAAAAGCACCATCCACGTTTAACCCGCTTTACTCGCTCGATCGCGCCACCGCGCGTCGCAACGTCGTCCTGTCACGTATGCTGAGCGAAGGCTACATCAGCCAGAGCGAATACGACCAGGCGCGTAACGATGTCATTGACGCTAACTACCACGCCCCTGAGATCGCCTTTGCATCTCCTTACCTGACCGAAATGGTTCGCCAGGAGATGGTGAATCGCTATGGTGACAAGGCCTATGAAGATGGCTATCGCGTGTACACCACCGTCACCCGCAAAGTCCAGCAGGCGGCTCAGGAAGCGGTACGGAACAACGTGATGGATTACGATATGCGTCACGGCTATCGCGGCCCGTCAAACGTGCTCTGGAAAGTGGGCGAAAGCGCGTGGGACAGCAAAAAAATCACCAGTACGCTGAAGGCGCTGCCAACCTATGGTCCGCTCCTGCCTGCCGTGGTGACGCAGGCCGATCCTCAGGAAGCCGTTGCGACGCTCGCGGACGGCACCTCCGTCTCTCTGCGCATGGACGGTGTCCGCTGGGCGCGTCCGTACCGCTCGGATACCCTACAGGGCGCAACGCCGCGTAAAGTGACCGATGCAGTTCAGACCGGGCAGCAAATCTGGGTGCGCAAAGTAGGCGAAGCCTGGTGGCTGGCACAGGTGCCGGACGTCAACTCGGCCCTGGTCTCTATCAATCCACAGAACGGTGCGATCCTGGCCCTGGTCGGCGGATTTGATTTCAACCAGAGCAAATTTAACCGCGCCACGCAGGCGCTACGTCAGGTCGGTTCCAATATCAAACCGTTCCTCTACACGGCCGCGATGGATAAGGGACTGACCCTCGCCAGCATCCTCAACGACGTGCCAATCTCCCGCTGGGATGCCGGTGCGGGTTCCGACTGGCAGCCGAAGAACTCCCCTGCGGAGTATGCCGGTCCTATTCGTCTCCGTCAGGGTCTGGGGCAGTCGAAAAACGTGGTGATGGTGCGCGCCATGCGCGCGATGGGCGTCGACTATGCCGCAGAATATCTGCAGCGCTTTGGTTTCCCGGCACAGAACATCGTTCGCACCGAGTCGCTGGCGTTAGGCTCAGCCTCCTTTACGCCGCTTCAGGTCGCCCGCGGGTACTCGGTGATGGCTAACGGCGGCTTCCTGGTTGACCCGTACTTCATCAGTAAAATCGAGAACGATCAGGGCGGCGTACTGTTCGAAGCGAAGCCGAAAATTGCCTGCCCTGACTGCGATATTCCGGTCATTTACGGCAATACGCCGAAATCCGAGGTGCTTGAGAATAAGGACATGGAAGACCCTGCCGTGTCGCAGGAGCAGCAGAACGGCGTTGTGCCACAGCCGCAGCTCGAGCAGGCGAACCAGGCGCTGGTGGCGCAGACCGGCGCGCAGGAGTACGCACCGCATGTGATCAACACGCCGCTGTCGTTCCTGATTAAGAGCGCGCTGAACACCAACATCTTCGGTGAACCGGGCTGGCAGGGTACCGGCTGGCGCGCAGGTCGTGATTTGCAGCGCCATGATATCGGCGGTAAAACGGGGACAACCAACAGCTCGAAAGATGCGTGGTTCTCCGGCTACGGCCCGGGCGTGGTGACATCAGTCTGGATCGGCTTCGACGATCACCGCCGTGATTTAGGTCGTACCACGGCATCCGGCGCGATTAAGGATCAGATTTCCGGCTACGAAGGCGGAGCGAAGAGCGCGCAGCCGGCCTGGGATGCCTACATGAAGTCCGTTCTTGAAGGTGTGCCGGAGCAGCCGTTAACGCCGCCGCCAGGCGTGGTGACGGTCAATATCGACCGCAGCACCGGTCAGCTTGCCAACGGCGGTAATAGTCGCGAAGAGTATTTCATTGAGGGCACCCAGCCAACCACACAGGCGGTGCACGAGGTGGGTACAGAGATTATCGATAACGGCGAAACGCACGAGCTGTTCTAAAAATAAGAATGCCCGGTAAAAACCGGGCAAAGCATCGTAGGCCGGATAAGGCGAAGTCGCCACCCGGCTTTTTTTATGGCCTACAGTCGCCCCTGCCCCTTCAACCACTCCCGTACCAGGAACAGCGCGCTCACGTTGCGGGCCTCATTAAAGTCAGGGTCTTCCAGCAGATCCATCAGGTGGGCTAACGGCCAGCGAACCTGCGGCAACGGCTCCGGCTCATCCCCTTCCAGCGATTCAGGATAGAGATCTTCAGCCACCACAATATTCATTTTGCTGGAAAAATAGGACGGTGCCATGCTCAGCTTTTTCAGGAATGAAAGCTCATTAGCCCCGAACCCCACCTCTTCTTTCAGCTCGCGGTTTGCCGCTTCAAAGACGGTTTCACCCGGGTCGATAAGCCCTTTCGAGAACCCGAGCTCGTAAGATTCCGTTCCCACAGCGTATTCGCGGATCAAAATCAGATGATCGTCGACAATGGGAACAATCATCACCGCTTCGCGCGAAGAAGGGCGCATACGTTCATAAACGCGACGCACACCGTTGCTGAACTCCAGATCCACACTTTCGACATTAAACAGGCGCGATTTGGCGACAGTTTCAACATTCAGAATGGTGGGTTTTTGTAGTGGTTTGCTCATCTTGATGGGTCTTAGCAGTGAGAACTGGCGTTATTGTGCGATACGCTGCACGGTTTCGGCAATGTCAATTGTTCTTTATTTACATTTATGCAACGTATTTGGGATCAATCCTCAATTCAAAACAAATGTCAAGAGGTTGAAATGTTTCCAGGAATTTGCTGATATCGCGCCATAACAGGCTTTGCTATCATCACCGGTCACTGGGATGCGCTTCAGAATGCTCAAGTTCGACTCCATACTTGCCGATAGCCAACCACAGACTCTCATTCAATGTAAAGGTGCTACTGACTACACCTGTAAGAAGATAAGTAAGATGGGGAAAGCATGAGCACCATTTTGATTGTTCTCGCTGCTATGCTGGCCGGTGCGTTGGTTGCAGGGTGGTTGTACAGGCGCCGCGTACAGCGCCGTTATCGCCTGCCCTTTTTAAATGCATTTGCGGGTGCGAGCACGCGTAAACTTACGCAAGACGAGCGCGATGCGGTTGAAAACTATCTCGAAATCCTGAACCGTACTCAGTTAACGCCTGGGCCAACGGGAGCCACCGCTGCGCCCGTCGCGCTAAATCTTAATGCACAAAGTGATACCGTGCTCTGCGTGACGCGCTCCATCACGCGCTATGGCATCACTACTGATGACCCTAACAAATGGCGCTATTACCTTGATTCCGTCGAAGTGCATCTGCCCCCGTCCTGGGAGCAATACATTAACGACGAAAACAGCGTTGAGCTGATTCACACCGACTCGTTGCCCCTGGTTATCTCGCTTAACGGCCATACGCTGAATGAATACCTTCAGGAAGCCCCTCGTTTTGCGCTGGAACGCGCCAGTTCAACGCAGGCCTCCATTCGTGGCGAAGAGACTGAGCAGATTGAACTGCTGAATATTCGCCAGGAAACCCATGAAGAGTACGCTCTGAGCCGCCCGGACGGCATCCGCGAAGCCATTCTGATCGTTGCTGCCTTCCTGCTCTTTTTTATCTGCCTCCTCACGCCGGATGTGTTTGTCCCCTGGCTGGCTGGCGGTGCGGTTCTGCTGCTGGCGGGCGGGCTTTGGGGGCTCTTTGCCCCACCGGCCAAAACGTCGTTGCGCGAAATCCACTGCCTGCGCGGAACGCCAAAGCGCTGGGGCCTCTTCGGTGAAAACGATCAGGAACATCTCAACAATATCTCGCTCGGTATTATCGACCTGATCTACCCGCGCCACTGGCAACCGTGGATCGCGCAGGACCTGGGGCAGAAAACCGATATTGATATCTACCTTGACCGCCACGTTGTGCGTCAGGGGCGCTTCTTATCCCTGCATGATGAAGTGAAAAATTTTCCGCTTCAGCACTGGCTTCGCAGCACGGTCATTGCCGGCGGCGCCGCGCTGGTCTTAGTCATGCTGCTGCTTTTCGTGCCGCTGGATATGCCCATTAAATTCACCCTGTCGTGGATCAAAGGGGCGCAAACCATTGAAGCGACCAGCGTCAACAAACTGGATGAAGCCGGTGTGCGCGTGGGGGACACGCTGCGCCTGAAGGGAACCGGGATGTGTAATATTCACACCCCGGGGGCGTGGAACATGCGCCAGAACTCACCGTTTATGCCGTTCGATTGCTCACAAATTATCTGGAACGACGCACCGCCGCTGCCGCTGCCGGAATCCGAAGTCGTGAATAAAGCCACGGCTCTTACCCAGACGGTTAACCGCCAGCTGCACCCGAAACCGGACGATGATTCACGCGTTAGTCCCGCACTGCGTTCGGCCATTCAAAAATCAGGCATGGTTCTGCTGGATGATTTTGGTGACATCGTCCTGAAAACGCAGGATCTTTGTTCCTCTCAGGATGAGTGCATACGTCTTAAAAATGCCCTGGTAAACCTCGGGAACAGTAAAGACTGGGACTCGCTGGTGAAACGCGCCGAAGCGGGACGGCTGGATGGCGTCAACGTGCTGCTGCGGCCGGTTAGCGCTGAATCTCTTGATAACCTGGTCGCCACCTCGACGTCACCGTTCATGATGCGCGAGACCACCCGTGCGGCTCAGGCGCTGAACAGCCCGGCACCGGGCGGCTTTGTAATTGCAAGCGATGAGGGCAGCGACCTGGTCGATCAGCCTTATCCGCAGGTGGCGCTTTATGATTATCCGGCGCAGGAGCAGTGGAGCCAATTCCTGCGCCTGGCGCAGATGCTGATGCAAACGCCGTTCAGCGCAGAAGGGATTGTCACGAGTATTTATACCGACGCCAACGGCACTCGCCATATCGGCCTGCACCGGATGCCGGATAGCGCTGGGCTGTGGCGCTACATCGGCACCTCGCTGCTGATGACCGCGATGCTGATCGCCATTTTCTGGAACGGTTTTATGGCCCTGCGCCGCTACCAGCGCTCGCGCACGCGGCTTGCCGACATCCAGCAATATTACGAAAACTGCCTCAATCCTAAGCTGATCCCCTCGTCTGAGAGCCTGATCTGATAACGTCGTTGCGCGACAAGATGTGCTACCCTGTCGCGCACGTTTCTTCTGGCTGGAGTTCCCCTAATGCATCTTGATATCGCCTGGCAGGAGGTTGATACCGTTCTGCTGGATATGGACGGCACGCTGCTCGATCTCGCCTTTGATAACTATTTCTGGCAAACGCTGGTTCCAGAAACCTATGGCGAACAGCAGGGGATCTCCCCGGCAGAAGCGCAGGCATTCATTCGTTCACAATATAGCGCCGTGCAACATACGCTAAACTGGTACTGTCTTGACTACTGGAGCGAGCGCCTCGGTCTGGATATTTGTGCCATGACTACCGCCCAGGGCCCGCGCGCCGTTCTGCGCGAAGATACATTGCCCTTTCTGGATGCGCTGAAAGCAAGCGGCAAGCGTCGTATCTTGCTGACCAACGCGCATCCACATAATCTGGCGGTGAAGCTGGAACATACGGGTCTGGCGTCGCACCTTGATTTATTACTTTCCACCCACACATTTGGTTATCCGAAAGAGGATCAGCGGTTGTGGCATGCGGTGAAGGAAGAGACGGGTTTGCAGCCGGAACGTACGTTGTTCATTGATGACAGCGAGCCCATTCTGGATTCTGCCGCAAGGTTTGGCATTCGCTACTGTCTGGGCGTCACCAATCCTGACTCTGGCCTGGCTGAAAAAAGCTATCTGCGCCACCCGGGACTGAACGACTATCGCCAGATGATCCCCTCACTGACCGTGAAGGAGACGCCATGAAAGAAAAACCCTCAGACGGGGTAAGACTGGATAAATGGCTGTGGGCAGCGCGTTTTTATAAAACGCGCGCCCTTGCCCGCGAGATGGTAGACGGCGGAAAAGTGCATTACAACGGCCAGCGCAGCAAGCCGAGCAAGATGGTTGAGCTGAATGCCACCTTAACGCTGCGTCAGGGCAACGATGAACGTACGGTGGTGGTTAAAGCCATTACCGAACAACGTCGACCCGCAGCGGAAGCCGTAATGCTTTATGAAGAGACGGCGGAGAGCATTGAAAAGCGCGAGAAGACCGCGCTGGCGCGCAAAATGAACGCGCTGACGATGCCACACCCGGACCGGCGGCCGGACAAAAAAGAGCGCCGCGATCTGATGAAATTTAAACACGGTGAGACTGATTAACCTCACCCGCACGAGAGATGAAAATGGCCCAACACGACCAATTACACCGCTATCTGTTTGAACAATTCGCCGTGCGCGGCGAGCTGGTCACCGTATCCGAAACCTGGAAACAGATTCTGGAAAACCACAATTACCCGCTGCCGGTGAAGACCCTGTTGGGCGAACTGCTGGTTGCCACCAGCCTGCTTACCGCAACGCTGAAGTTTGCCGGGGATATCACCGTGCAGCTGCAGGGCGACGGCCCGATGACGCTGGCGGTCATCAACGGCAATAACCAGCAGCAGATGCGCGGCGTGGCGCGCGTTCAGGGCGACGTGCCAGAAAATGCTGACCTCAAAACGCTGGTAGGTAACGGCTACCTGGTGATCACCATCTCCCCAGAGGAAGGTGAGCGCTATCAGGGCGTGGTCGGTCTGGAAGGCGATACCCTGGCAGCCTGCCTGGAAGATTACTTCATGCGCTCCGAGCAGCTGCCGACGCGTCTGTTCATCCGCACCGGTGAAGTGGACGGCCAGCCTGCTGCGGGCGGTATGCTGCTGCAGGTTCTGCCTGCCCAGGACGCTCAGACCAATGATTTTGAGCACCTGGCGACGCTGACCGAAACCATCAAGGCGGAAGAGCTGTTCAACCTGTCGGCGACCGACGTGCTGTGGCGTCTGTACCACGAAGAAGAAGTGACCGTCTACGACCCGCAGTCCGTGGAGTTCAAGTGCACGTGCTCACGCGAGCGTTGCGCTGGCGCACTGAAAACCCTGCCGGATGAAGAGATCGACAGCATCATGGCGGAAGACGGCGAAATTGATATGCACTGTGACTACTGCGGTACGCACTATGTATTCAATTCGATGGATATCGCTGAGATCCGCAACAACGCCTCCCCGGCGGATCCGCAGGTTCACTAAACCTCTTCCCCCTCACCCTCTCCCCAAAGGGGAGAGGGTGAGGGGGAAAAACGCCACCCAAGCTGAATCGTTTTCCCAATGTAACTCTTACGTAATTTTCTTACGTGTATGCGATTACATTCACATTCTTTCCGATAAAATCACCAGCCTTTAACCTTTTCGGAACATTTTCCCCACCCAAAAAGCGATTCCTGCGATAATCCGCCTGCGCCGTGACTGGAGTCGCAGCGTTTTCCGTTAGTAAGGGTTTTGTCCAGATGCGTGAATCTATGAGCCCCGTCGCGGTAAACAACCTCAGAAAAACCCTACAATTTCAGGCAGTACATATTGGCTAAGGAGCAGTGATATGCGTGTTACTGGTTTAACCCCGCAAGATCTCAAGGCTTATGGTATTCACGACGTCCAGGAAATCGTCTACAACCCCGACTACGATACGCTGTATCAGGAAGAGCTCAATCCAGCACTGGAAGGATACGAGCGTGGTGTGTTGACAAATCTTGGTGCTATCGCCGTCGATACCGGTATTTTTACCGGTCGTTCGCCGAAAGATAAGTATATCGTCCGAGACGAAACCACCCGCGATACGCTGTGGTGGGCTGACAAGGGCAAAGGGAAGAACGACAACAAACCGCTCTCCCCGGAAACCTGGCAGCACCTGAAAGGGCTCGTCACCCATCAACTTTCCGGCAAGCGTTTGTTTATTGTCGACGCTTTCTGCGGCGCTAACGCCGATACCCGTCTCTCCGTGCGTTTTATCACCGAAGTGGCCTGGCAGGCGCATTTCGTGAAAAATATGTTTATTCGTCCAACCGACGAAGAGCTGCAGGACTTCGCCCCTGATTTCATCGTGATGAACGGTGCGAAATGCACCAACCCACAGTGGAAAGAGCAGGGTCTGAACTCCGAAAACTTTGTGGCCTTCAACCTGACCGAGCGTATCCAGCTGATCGGCGGTACCTGGTACGGCGGCGAAATGAAGAAAGGGATGTTCTCGGTCATGAACTACCTGCTGCCGCTGCGCGGTATCGCCTCCATGCACTGCTCGGCTAACGTCGGTGAAAAAGGCGACGTGGCGGTATTCTTCGGCCTGTCCGGCACCGGGAAAACCACCCTGTCCACCGATCCAAAACGTCGCCTGATTGGCGATGACGAACACGGCTGGGATGACGACGGCGTATTCAACTTTGAAGGCGGCTGCTACGCGAAGACCATTCGCCTGTCTGAAGAGGCCGAGCCGGATATCTTCCACGCGATCCGTCGCGATGCGCTGCTGGAAAACGTCACCGTGCGTGCCGACGGCTCCATCGACTTCGACGATGCGTCGAAAACGGAAAACACCCGCGTCTCATACCCGATCTATCACATCGACAATATCGTGAAGCCGGTGTCAAAAGCGGGTCATGCCACGAAGGTTATTTTCCTGACGGCGGATGCGTTCGGCGTTCTGCCTCCGGTGTCTCGCCTGACGGCCAGCCAAACGCAGTACCACTTCCTTTCCGGTTTCACCGCCAAGCTGGCGGGTACCGAGCGCGGCGTGACGGAGCCAACCCCAACCTTCTCCGCCTGCTTCGGCGCGGCCTTCCTGTCGCTGCACCCGACGCAGTATGCTGAAGTGCTGGTGAAACGCATGCAGGCATCCGGCGCGCAGGCATACCTGGTGAACACCGGCTGGAACGGCACCGGCAAACGTATCTCTATCAAAGATACCCGCGCCATTATCGACGCCATTCTGGATGGTTCTCTGGACGACGCCGAAACCTTCACGCTGCCAATGTTTGACCTGGCGATCCCAACGTCGCTGCCGGGTGTGGATACGCATATCCTCGACCCGCGCAACACGTACGGTTCTCCGGAGCAGTGGCGCGAGAAGGCGGAATCGCTGGCGAAGCTGTTTATTGAGAACTTCGAGAAGTATACCGATACCCCGGCGGGTGCTGCGCTGGTGAGCGCGGGTCCAAAACTGTAGTCCATGTCGGGTGGCGGCTTCGCCTTACCCGACCTACAAAAAAGGGTGGCTCGTGCCACCCTTTTTTCAACTCTCTTTCACCTGCCCCCGCGTCACCGGTACCGGCAGCCAGGCGCGAATGCTCAACCCACCCCGCTCGCTGGTGCCAATCTCCAGCAGCCCGTTATGGTTATCAATAATACGCTGCACTATCGCCAGGCCTAAGCCCGTACCGCTGGTGCTGCGCGCGCTGTCGCCGCGCACAAACGGCTGGAACAGATGCTTACGCTGCTCGGGCTTGATGCCTGGACCGTCGTCTTCCACCTGGAACCAGGCGCGGTTGAGCTCAGACCCGCTGCTGACCTTAATCCAGCCGTTGCCGTAGCGCGCCGCGTTGACCACCATGTTGGCGACCGCACGTTTAATGGAGAGCGGGTGCATACGAACCTGAATTTCACCGGCCTGAAGGTCGGTATCAATCTCGCGCTCGTAGCCGCTTTCCGCCGCCACGACTTCGCCCAGCACCGCGTTCAGATCCGCCATCTCCATTGGCATCTCCTGCCCGGTGCGCAGGTAGTCGATGAACTGCTCAATGATGGCGTTACACTCTTCAATGTCCTTATTGATGGACTCGGCAAGGTAACCGTCCTCTTCTCCCATCATCTCCGTCGCCAGACGAATACGCGTTAGCGGCGTGCGCAGGTCATGGCTGACGCCCGCCATCAGCAGCGTACGGTCATCCGCCAGCTGCTTCACGCCTGCCGCCATATGGTTAAAGGCACGCGTCACTGAACGGACTTCCGAGGCGCCATACTCGCGCAGCGGAGGAGGAATAATCCCTTTACCGACCTGCAGCGCAGCGTGCTCCAGGTCGACCAGAGGTCGGTTCTGTATACGGATAAATAGCCACGCGCCGCCTATCGCCAGCAGCATAATCGCCAGGGTATAGCGGAACAGCGGTGAGAAATCGCCCTGATGGATTTCGGTCAGCGGAACGCGAACCCAAATATTGGGTGACAGCCAGGTTTTCAGCCAGACGACGGGCGAGCTTTTGTTGACCTCAACGCGCACTTCCGTTGGACCGCCCAGCTGCTGCGCCATCTGCTGGCTGAGGAATTCGTAGTGCTGCGCCCAGCGCAGGCCAGCGTCTTCCGCCGCTTCGTTGGAATAGAGCGAAATGCCCAGTTCACGATAGATTTCACGGCGAAACGCCGGGGGAACGACGAGCTGCGTGCCGTCCTCCAGCTGCAGTTTATCGGTCATCAGCATACGGACCTCGTAGGCCAGGACCTTATTGAACTGCTGGAGGCTCGGCAGGATCGCAAAGTTCAACACCACCAGGTAGGTCGTCACCAGGCTGACGAACAGCAGGGTGACGATCAGTAACAGGGTGCGGGCAAACGAGCTTCGCGGCGAGAAGCGCATTCGCCTCATGCTTTAGAGCCGTCCGGGACGAACACGTAGCCCAGACCCCATACGGTCTGAATATAACGAGGATGCGCCGGATCTTCTTCCACCATGCGGCGCAGACGGGAGATCTGCACGTCGATAGAGCGTTCCATTGCGGAGTATTCGCGACCGCGCGCCAGGTTCATCAGCTTGTCACGGGAAAGCGGTTCACGCGGGTGGCTGACCAGCGCTTTCAGGACCGCAAACTCGCCGCTGGTGAGCGGCATCGGCTCGTCTTCACGGAACATTTCGCGCGTGCCGAGGTTCAGCTTGAACTTGCCGAAGGCAATAACGGCTTCTTCCTGCGACGGCGCGCCCGGCAGCTCGTTCGCCTGACGGCGCAGCACGGCGCGAATACGTGCCAGCAGTTCACGCGGGTTAAACGGTTTTGGAATGTAGTCGTCCGCGCCGATTTCGAGGCCCACGATACGGTCAACTTCTTCGCCCTTCGCCGTCACCATGATAATCGGCATCGGGTTGCTCTGGCTGCGCAGACGGCGGCAAATAGAAAGCCCGTCTTCGCCAGGCAGCATCAGGTCGAGAACCATCAGGTGGAAAGATTCACGGGTCAGCAGACGGTCCATCTGCTCAGCGTTCGCGACGCTACGAACCTGGAAGCCCTGCTCGGTCAGATAACGCTCCAGCAGCGCACGCAGGCGCATGTCGTCATCCACGACCAGAATTTTGTAGTTCTCTTGCATTGTGTGTACTCCCAAAGGTTCGGATAGTCTTTGTAACAGCGTATTCTAAAAAAGTGCACGTATTCGACCAGTTAATTCTGGTATAAATTCTAGTCGAAATTGTTACAAAGCATATTTAACAGCAGCTTATCTGCTCATTTCATCACATAAATCATTATTAATCCTGTCTGTTACACTGTGTGGTACGTATTGTGCGAAAGACAGTTAACCGGCAGGCAGCAAAGGCTTTACCATGAAAACGCCCCTGATCACCCGCGAAGGGTACGAAAAGCTCAAAAAAGAGATGGATTACCTCTGGCGCGAAGAGCGTCCTGAAGTAACCAAAAAGGTGACCTGGGCGGCAAGCCTGGGCGATCGCAGCGAAAACGCTGACTACCAGTACAACAAAAAGCGGCTACGCGAAATTGACCGCCGGGTTCGCTATCTGACGAAGTGCCTCGAGAATCTTAAAATTGTCGATTACTCTCCGCAGCAGGAGGGCAAAGTGTTCTTCGGCGCGTGGGTGGAGATTGAAAACGACGATGGTGACACCCTGCGTTTTCGCATTGTCGGCTACGACGAAATTTTTGGTCGTAAGGATTACATCTCCATCGACTCCCCGATGGCCCGCGCGCTGCTGAAAAAGGAAGTGGGCGATCTGGCCATCGTTCAGACTCCAGCTGGTGAAGCCAGCTGGTACGTCAATGAGATCGTCTACGTAAAATAGTCCGAGAGCGCCCTCCCCGGCTGGCATTTTGCCGTGTCAGCCCGTATAACTATCCCCTGATTTTTTCGACTCAACAGATGATAAAGCCATGATGAATGATTCGCTCTGCCGCATTATTGCGGGTGATATTCAGGCCAGAGCCGAACAGGTAGAAGCTGCCGTTCGCCTGCTTGATGAAGGGAACACCGTGCCGTTTATTGCACGCTATCGTAAGGAAGTCACCGGCGGTCTGGATGACACGCAGCTGCGTAACCTGGAGACCCGTCTCGGTTATCTGCGCGAACTGGAAGAACGTCGTCAGGCGATCCTCAAATCCATCGGCGAACAGGGCAAACTGACCAGCGATCTGGAAAGCGCCATTAACGGCACCCTGAGCAAAACCGAATTAGAAGATCTCTATCTGCCGTACAAACCGAAGCGCCGCACGCGCGGGCAGATTGCGATTGAAGCGGGCCTTGAGCCGCTGGCCGACCTGCTGTGGAACGAGCCGTCGCACGATCCGGAAACCGAAGCGGCGAAATTTATCGACGCTGACAAAGGCGTGGCGGACACCAAGGCCGCCCTCGACGGCGCACGCTACATTCTGATGGAGCGCTTCGCCGAAGACGCCGCGCTGCTCGCTAAAGTGCGTGATTACCTGTGGAAGAATGCCCACATCGTCTCTACCGTCGTCGCGGGTAAAGAGGAAGAAGGCGCGAAATTCCGCGACTATTTCGATCACCACGAACCGATTTCCACCACCCCTTCCCACCGCGCGCTGGCAATGTTCCGCGGCCGCAACGAAGGCGTGCTCCAGCTCTCCCTGAACGCCGACCCGCAGTTTGACGAGCCGCCGAAAGAGAGCCACTGCGAGCAGATCATTATCGACCATCTCGGCCTGCGTCTGAACAACGCGCCGGCGGACAGCTGGCGTAAAGGCGTAGTAAGCTGGACCTGGCGCATCAAGGTGCTGATGCACCTCGAAACCGAGCTGATGGGCACCGTGCGCGAACGCGCCGAAGATGAAGCGATTAACGTCTTCGCCCGTAACCTGCACGACCTGCTGATGGCCGCCCCTGCCGGCCTGCGCGCGACAATGGGTCTCGACCCGGGTCTGCGTACCGGCGTGAAGGTCGCTGTGGTTGACGGCACCGGCAAGCTGGTGGCGACCGATACCATTTATCCGCACACCGGCCAGGCAGCGAAAGCGGCCGTCGTGGTGGCGGCGCTGTGCGAAAAATACAACGTCGAGCTGGTTGCCATCGGCAACGGTACGGCCTCTCGTGAAACCGAGCGTTTCTACCTCGACGTGCAGAAGCAGTTCCCGAAAGTGACGGCACAGAAAGTGATCGTCAGCGAGGCCGGGGCGTCCGTCTATTCCGCGTCCGAGCTGGCGGCCCAGGAATTCCCGGACCTGGACGTTTCCCTGCGCGGGGCGGTTTCTATCGCTCGCCGCCTGCAGGATCCGCTGGCGGAGCTGGTGAAGATCGATCCGAAATCCATCGGCGTGGGCCAGTATCAGCATGACGTGAGCCAGACTCAGCTGGCGCGCAAGCTGGATGCGGTGGTGGAAGACTGCGTAAACGCCGTTGGCGTTGACCTGAATACCGCCTCCGTTCCCCTGCTGACCCGCGTGGCGGGCTTAACCCGCATGATGGCGCAGAACATCGTCGCCTGGCGTGATGAGAACGGCCAGTTCCAGAACCGTCAGCAGCTGCTGAAGGTGAGCCGTCTGGGGCCAAAAGCCTTTGAGCAGTGTGCGGGCTTCCTGCGCATCAACCACGGCGATAACCCGCTGGATGCCTCCACCGTGCACCCGGAGGCGTACCCTGTGGTGGAACGCATCCTGGCCGCCACCCAGCAGGCGCTGAAAGATCTCATGGGTGACAGTAGCGCCCTGCGCAACCTGCAAGCCGTTGATTTCACCGACGACAAATTTGGTGTGCCAACCGTCACCGACATTATTAAAGAGCTGGAAAAGCCGGGCCGCGATCCGCGTCCTGAGTTCAAAACGGCGACCTTTGCCGACGGCGTGGAAACCATGAACGACCTGCTGCCCGGCATGGTGCTGGAAGGCGCGGTGACCAACGTCACCAACTTTGGCGCGTTCGTGGATATCGGCGTGCATCAGGATGGTCTGGTGCATATCTCATCCCTTGCCGACAAGTTCGTTGAAGACCCGCACACCGTGGTCAAAGCGGGCGACATCGTGAAGGTCAAAGTGCTGGAAGTGGATCTGCAGCGCAAGCGTATCGCGCTGACCATGCGTCTGGACGAGCAGCCGGGCGACACCAACGCGCGCCGCGGCGGCAATGGCGGAGGCCGCGAACAGCAGCGTCCCGCCGCGAAAGCGGCAAAACCGCGCGGACGTGATACTCAGCCTGCAGGCAACAGCGCGATGATGGATGCGCTGGCGGCTGCGATGGGTAAAAAACGCTAAGGTTGTAAATGCCCCTCACCCTAACCCTCTCCCCAGAAGGGAGAGGGCCGGGATGAGGGGAATAATCATATCGAAATATATGAAACCGATTGCATAGCCATATTTAAACCACTAATTATCACCCCGTTAACAAATACTCCCCTTTTCGTTTTCCAGGCAATTCAGCAAATATTGAGCAAGGTCAAACAGGCCGTAAATTAATACCGCAAACAACATTCCGTCACAGTTTTAATATTGCTGATAAAAACTATTCTCATTATCATCCCATAGTAGATAATTTAACCTTTCGTGGAATCAGGCGTTATGCAATTCACTCCAGACAGTGCATGGAAGATTACCGGTTTTACCCGCGAAATTAGCCCAGCCTATCGGCAAAAGCTGCTGTCGCTGGGCATGCTGCCCGGCTCGTCATTTCAGGTCGTGCGCGTGGCGCCGCTGGGCGACCCGGTTCATATCGAAACCCGCCGCGTGAATCTGGTCCTGCGTAAGAAAGACCTCGCATTAATAGAAGTCGAAGCCTTATCCCGATAACAAGCCAGCGGTTTCAGTGAGTCTAAAAAAATGAAAAAGTTAACTATTGGCTTAATTGGCAATCCTAATTCCGGCAAGACCACGCTTTTTAACCAGCTGACCGGGGCACGCCAGCGCGTAGGCAACTGGGCGGGCGTGACGGTTGAGCGTAAAGAGGGCCAGTTCACGACGACAGACAACCAGGTGACGCTGGTTGACCTTCCCGGCACCTACTCCTTAACCACCATTTCGTCACAAACCTCGCTCGATGAGCAAATCGCCTGTCACTATATTCTTGGCGGCGACGCGGATCTGCTGATCAACGTGGTCGATGCCTCAAACCTCGAGCGTAACCTCTATCTGACGCTGCAGCTGCTGGAGCTGGGTATCCCCTGCATCGTGGCGCTCAACATGCTCGACATCGCAGAGAAACAAAAGCTGCGCATCGACGTCGATGCCCTCTCCGCGCGCCTGGGATGCCCGGTCGTTCCGCTGGTTTCGACGCGGGCTCGCGGTATTGATGCGCTGAAGCTGGCCATTGACCGTCACGCGGGAAATCGCGACGTTGAGCTGGTGCATTACGCCCAGCCTCTCCTGCGCGAAGCCAACGTGCTGGCGCAGGAGATGGACACCGGTATGCCAGCAAAACAGCGCCTGTGGCTTGGCCTGCAGATGCTGGAAGGGGATATCTACAGCCGCGCTTACGCCGGGCATGCGGCCGATAAGCTGGACGCGACGGTAGCCCGTCTTAGCGACGAGCTGGACGACCCGGCGCTGCATATCGCCGATGCGCGTTACCAGGCCATAGCCTCGATTTGCGACGTTGTCAGTAACGCCCTGACGGCAGAGCCCAGCCGCTTTACGGCGGCGGTGGATAAGGTCGTGCTTAACCGCTTCCTCGGTTTGCCCATCTTCCTGCTGGTGATGTACGTGATGTTCCTGCTCGCCATTAACATCGGCGGCGCACTCCAGCCTATTTTCGACGCCGGTTCCGTCGCGGTCTTCGTGCACGGCATTCAGTGGGTGGGATACACCCTTCACTTCCCGGAATGGTTAACCATCTTCCTCGCGCAGGGGATCGGCGGCGGTATCAACACCGTTCTGCCTCTGGTGCCGCAGATCGGCATGATGTATCTGTTCCTCTCGTTCCTGGAAGATTCCGGCTACATGGCGCGCGCCGCGTTCGTGATGGATCGTCTGATGCAGGCGCTGGGTCTGCCGGGTAAATCCTTCGTCCCGCTGATTGTCGGCTTCGGCTGTAACGTACCGTCGGTGATGGGCGCACGCACCCTGGATGCGCCGCGTGAACGTCTGATGACCATCATGATGGCGCCGTTTATGTCCTGCGGTGCCCGTCTGGCCATCTTTGCGGTCTTTGCCGCAGCCTTCTTTGGTCAGCAGGGCGCGCTGGCGGTCTTCTCGCTGTATGTGCTGGGCATCGTGATGGCGATCCTCACCGGTCTGATGCTGAAGCACACCATCATGCGCGGTGAAGCGTCACCGTTTGTAATGGAGCTGCCGGTGTATCACGTGCCGCATCTGAAAAGCCTGGCGATCCAGACCTGGCAGCGCCTGAAGGGCTTTGTGCTGCGCGCCGGTAAGGTGATTGTCATCGTCAGCATTTTCCTGAGCGCGCTGAACAGCTTCACCCTCAGCGGACAGGCGGCAGATAACATTAACGACTCTGCCCTCGCCTCCGTCAGCCGCGTCATCACGCCGGTCTTTAAACCGATTGGCGTGCATGAGGATAACTGGCAGGCAACCGTCGGGCTGTTCACCGGCGCGATGGCGAAAGAGGTGGTTGTCGGCACCCTGAACACGCTTTACACCGCAGAGAACATTCAGGAACAGGAATTTAATCCGGCAGAGTTTCATCTCGGTCATGAACTGCTGGGTGCCGTAGAGGAGACCTGGCAGAGCCTGAAAGACACCTTCAGCCTGAGCGTGCTGGCGAACCCTATTGAGGCCAGCAAAGGCGACGGCGAAATGGCGACGGGAGCCATGGGCGTGATGGGCGAGAAATTTGGCAGCGCGTCCGCGGCCTACAGCTACCTCATCTTTGTCCTGCTCTACATTCCGTGCATCTCCGTGATGGGGGCGATTGCCCGCGAGTCCAGCCGCGGCTGGATGGGCTTCTCCATCCTGTGGGGGTTAAACATTGCGTACTCGCTTTCGACGCTCTTTTATCAAACCGTTAATTTCAGCCAGCATCCGCGCTACAGCCTGGTCTGCATTCTCGCGGTTGTGCTGTTTAACGTGATAGTGCTCGGTTTGCTGCGGCGTGCGCGCAGCCGCGTCGACATCGACCTGCTGGCAAACCGTAAAACCGCCGCGACCTGCTGCAGCAGCCCGGCGGGCGACTGTCACTAAGGAGTAAACCATGGCATCGTTGATTCAGGTTCGTGACCTGCTGGCACTGCAGGGGCGAATGGAGGCGAAACAGCTGAGCCTCAGCCTGCATACGCCGCAGCCGATGATCGATGCCATGCTGGAAAGACTGGAAGCCATGGGGAAAGCCGTGCGGATTCAGGAAGACGCGGAAGGCTGTCTCTCCGGCAGTTGTAAAAGCTGTCCGGAAGGAAAGGCCTGCCTCAGGGAGTGGTGGACGCTGCGTTAACAAAGCCGGGCATCGCTGCCCGGCTTTATCGTATTACTTGTAGACGTCCGCCGTTGCGCGTACGTTTTTGGTCTGTTTTTCTGCACTGGTGACGACGTAGTACGTTCCGCCCAGCTCATCCGCTTTCTTCGACAGCTCTCTGCGAGCATCCATCGGCGCGGTGGTGTCAGACGTAGAAATCTCACCAATTTTCGTCAGATTCATGCTGGCAACTTTATCTTTTTCCAGCTCTTTTGCCGCAAAGACGCCAAATGACAGTGACCCAATAACCAGAGAAGTGACAATACCTGTAACAAGTTTCATAGCCTGACTCTCCATAGGATTGTTGTTTTGATTATCGTAGGCAGAACAACCGCAACGACATCTGGAGTATGGTTGCGGTGTGTTACTTTTTCCAGGCAGGATAGAAAATAATCAGTCGAAACGTTGACTTAACGCAATCAGCGCTGAACAAAATTCCGTCGGATGAGAGATAAACGGGGCATGTGCAGCTTTGGCAACGATCTGCGATTCGCTGTCCGGCCAGAGCGAATCCAGCAGCGGAGCCACTTTGCGCGGCACAATTCCGTCGAGGTAGCCATAGATACGCAGGTGCGGCATCGTCAGGGCGGCCAGCGGCTCGCGCAGATCAACCGTTTTCAGGAGTTCCAGCCCGCCGTTTAGAACCTCAACCTCCGGCATCGGCAGCGACAGCACGGTCTGCTTCAGCGTACGGGCATCCTGACGCGCGGTTTCAGTACCCATCGTCTGCAGCGCGAGGAACCGCTCTACGGTCCGCTGGAAATCTTCGCACAGCTGCTGCTGAAAGCCCGCCAGTACCTCGGGTTTTATCCCTGGCCACGCGTCCTGCGCGCTAAAACAGGGCGACGACGCCACCGTCACCAGCGCTTTTACGCGGTCAGGTCTCGACAGCGCAATCTGGCTCGCCACCAGCCCGCCCAGGCTCCAGCCCAGCCAGATGGCATTTTGCGGAGCAGCGTTCAGAACCTGCTCCGCCATCTCATCAAGCGACATGGCCCCAAAACCGCGGCTGCGGCCATAACCTGGCAAATCCACCAGATGCAGCGTGAAATGCGAGGCGAGTTCCTCGCTTACGCAACGCCATACTTCAGCATTCAGTCCCCATCCGTGCAGCAGCACAAGATGGCAATTTCCTGTCCCGACGGTCTGCCACCACAGCGTCTTCATCAGTTACTGTTCTCTTTTTTCACATGGAGGTTGCACATGCTAACAGTACCTGGGTTGTGCTGGCTATGCCGAATGCCGCTGGCACTAGGCGGGTGGGGCATCTGCTCCGTCTGTACGCGATCGCTGCAATGGCGTATCGGGATCTGCCCACAATGTGGTTTACCGGCCACGAATCCCGCTTTGCCCTGTGGCCGTTGCCTGAAAAAGTCCCCGCCGTGGAGCGCGATGGTGGCGGTGGATGATTATGTTCCGCCGCTGAACAGGCTGATCCACGCGCTGAAGTTTTCCGGGCAGAGCTCGCTGGCACAGCCCCTTGCTCGCCTGCTGTTGCTGGCGGTTTTGCAGGCGCGACGTCAGCGGGCTCTGCCAAAAATCGACATGGTGGTGAGTGTCCCCCTATACCGGCGTCGTCACTGGCGGCGCGGCTATAACCAGAGTGACCTGCTCTGCCGTCCCCTCGCACGGTGGCTCGGCTGTCGGTATGATGCCCGCGCGCTGACACGTGTTCATGCCACCGCCATCCAGCATCAGCTCAGCGCCCGGCTTCGCAAAAGAAACCTCAAAAACGCCTTTCGCCTTGAATTGCCGGTCGACGGGCTCCATATCGCGATTGTGGATGATGTTGTCACCACAGGCAGTACCGTTGCTGAACTTTCCCGACTGCTTTTGCAAAGCGGCGCCGCGTCGGTTCAGGTATGGTGTCTGTGCCGTACCTTGTAGCCCTTCTTCAATGGGCGTATGATTATACCCAGGTAATTTAGTCAACTATTAGGCCAAAGCTATGATCCGTATTTCCGATTCTGCACAAGCGCACTTTGCCAAACTGCTGGCAAATCAGGAAGAAGGGACGCAGATCCGTGTGTTTGTGATCAATCCAGGCACGCCGAATGCAGAATGTGGTGTTTCTTATTGTCCTCCGGACGCTGTGGAAGCTACTGACACTGCCCTTAAGTTTGAACAGCTCACCGCCTATGTTGATGAGCTGAGCGCACCGTATCTTGAAGATGCGGAGATCGACTTCGTCACCGATCAGCTGGGTTCTCAGCTGACCCTGAAAGCGCCGAACGCGAAAATGCGTAAAGTGTCTGACGATGCCCCTCTGATGGAGCGCGTTGAGTATCTGCTGCAATCCCAGATCAACCCACAGCTGGCGGGCCACGGCGGCCGTGTTTCCCTGATGGAAATCACCGACGAAGGTTTTGCCATCCTGCAGTTTGGCGGCGGTTGTAACGGTTGTTCAATGGTCGATGTCACCCTGAAAGAAGGGATCGAGAAGCAGCTGCTGAACGAGTTCCCGGAACTGAAAGGCGTGCGTGACCTGACCGAACACCAGCGCGGCGAGCACTCTTACTACTAATTCAGCGCCCGTCTGTATTGCCCGGTGGCGCTGCGCTTACCGGGCCTACAGAAACAGTGCGGTCTGATGCCCTCTCCCTCGTGCGAGGGTGAAAACATCAAAAACGGTAACCTCGTGGTTACCGTTTTGCGTTTACCTCTCCCTCTATATGTTGACCTGCGTCTCATAATTCACATTTTGCCTGCCAGGGTGATTCTCAATCACGTCATGTTACCCGTATCATTCTCATGGGCACTAAGCACACCCATAACAGCCGACTAAACTTAATCGTTTAAAAGGCATCAGTATTAGTGCCGTTACTTCTCTGTTCCCAGTTGGGACAATCGGAATTTGTCGTTGAAACAATGACGTTACCCATAACAATTCAAAGGCCAGGTAAATCATGCCATTAGTCATCGTTGCTATCGGTGTTGTGTTATTACTGCTCTTGATGATCCGTTTCAAAATGAACGGATTTATCGCTCTGGTTCTGGTGGCACTTGCAGTCGGTCTGATGCAGGGGATGCCGCTGGTGAAAGTTATCAGCTCGATTAAAGCCGGTGTCGGCGGCACGCTCGGCAGCCTGGCATTGATCATGGGCTTCGGCGCCATGCTCGGTAAAATGCTGGCGGACTGCGGGGGCGCGCAGCGTATTGCCACCACGCTTATCGACAAATTCGGTAAGAAGAACATTCAGTGGGCAGTGGTGTTAACCGGCTTTACCGTTGGTTTCGCGCTGTTCTATGAAGTGGGCTTCGTATTGATGCTGCCGCTGGTGTTCACCATTGCGGCTGCCGCGAGCATCCCGCTGCTCTATGTCGGCGTGCCAATGGCTGCGGCGCTGTCCGTGACCCACGGCTTCCTGCCGCCGCACCCGGGTCCAACCGCTATCGCGACCATCTTCCACGCGGATATGGGTAAAACTCTGCTGTTCGGTACGATTCTGGCGATCCCGACGGTGATTCTGGCCGGCCCGGTTTATGCCCGCTTCCTGAAAGGCATTGATAAGCCGATTCCGGAAGGTCTGTACAGCGCCAAAACCTTCACCGAAGAAGAGATGCCGGGCTTTGGCGTCAGCGTCTGGACCTCCCTGGTACCGGTGATCCTGATGGCGATGCGCGCCGTGGCGGAGATGATCCTGCCTAAAGGTCATGCGTTCCTGTCCGTGGCGGAATTCCTGGGTGACCCGGTGATGGCAACGCTGATTGCCGTGCTGATCGCGATGTTCACCTTCGGTTTGAACCGTGGCCGCTCCATGGATCAGATCAACGACACGCTGACCTCTTCAATCAAAATCATTGCCATGATGCTCCTGATCATCGGCGGTGGCGGTGCATTCAAGCAGGTTCTGGTCGACAGCGGCGTGGACAAATACATCGCCGCCATGATGCATGAAACCAACGTATCGCCGCTCCTGATGGCCTGGTCTATTGCCGCGGTTCTGCGTATTGCGCTGGGTTCAGCGACCGTTGCGGCGATCACCGCAGGCGGTATCGTTGCCCCGCTGATTGCGACCACGGGCGTAAGCCCTGAGCTGATGGTTATCGCCGTCGGTTCCGGTAGCGTGATTTTCTCTCACGTTAACGACCCTGGCTTCTGGCTGTTCAAGGAGTACTTCAACCTGACGATCGGTGAAACCATCAAGTCCTGGTCCGCGCTGGAAACCATTATTTCGGTGTGTGGTCTGGTCGGGGTGCTGCTGCTCAACATGGTGGTCTGATGCCCTAAGTCGGGTGGCGGCTACGCCTTACCCGACCTGCATGAGCACTGCCTGATAATAAAAAACCCGCCACTGGCGGGTTTTTTATTACTTCTTACCAGCAGCTTTTCGCCGCTTATCCAAATCCTTGATCAGCCTGTTCACCCCATCATCGGCAAACATCGCCTCAAGCGTGGTGGACAGCTTGCGACGCCAGTTCTTGTACTGATAGCTGGTGCCCGGGATGTTCACCGGCTCAGCCATATCAATCCAGTCTTCCGGCTGCAGCCCCAGCAGCGCGCTGTTGCTGTCGGCAATATAGCGCTGCAAACCGCGATTGAGGGTCGCGGTCATCGACATCAATGACGCTTTATGTCCCGCACGTTTCGGCAGACAGCCCTGCTTGTGCAGAGCATCCAGTAGCCCCTGTTTGGAAAGCTCGCGATCCTGATACAGGCCGCGTAACACCTCCTCATCAGGATACAGGCCCAGCGTTTTGCCGAGCGTCAGATCGCCGCTTTCCCAATAGCCACGAAGCGTAGGAAGGTCATGCGTCGTCGCGACTGCCATTGACTGTTCAGGGTACGCTTGCGGCGCGCGGAAGGTTTTCTCATGGTCGTTTTCAAAATAGAGCACTTTATAGGAATAGACGCCGCTGTCGCGGAGCTTGCTGACAATTTCCACCGGCACGGTACCGAGATCTTCACCGATCACCATGCACTGATGGCGCTTGCTTTCCAGGGCCAGGATCGACAGCAGATCGTCAACCGGATACTGCACATACGCCCCGTGATCGGCTGTTTCACCGTACGGGATCCACCACAGACGCAGCACGGACATTACGTGGTCAATACGCAGCGCGCCGCAGTTCTGCATGTTAGCGCGCAGCAGGTCGATAAACGGCTCGTAAGCGCGCTCCGCCATGACGTGCGGATCCATAGGCGGCAATCCCCAGTTCTGGCCCAGCGGGCCAAGGATATCCGGCGGCGCGCCGACGGAGGCTTTCAGACAGTAAAGCTCACGGTCACACCAGGTTTCCGCGCCGCCTTCCGCCACGCCCACGGCCAGATCGCGGTACAGGCCAATCGGCATTTTATAGCCCTGGCTCACCTGCCAGCAGGCGGCAAACTGGCTATAAGCCAGCCACTGCAGCCACAGGTAGAAGTCCACTTCATCGGCATTTTTTTTACAGAACGCTTTCACTTCAGGCGTGTCGACGCTCTGATACGCTTCGGGCCAGACCGGCCAGCCCCAGCGCATTTCGTCCTCTTTTACCTGATATGCGTGCAGCGCATCGAACGCCGCCTGCCAGTACAGGCTCTCGCCCTCCTGCGTCACAAACTGGCGGAACGCGGCCATCTGCTCGTCATCGCGCTGCGAAAAGCCTTTCCACGCCAGGCGCAGCGCGGCCATTTTCAGCGCCGTGACGGTGGAATAGTCCACCCAGTCAGCTTCGCGCGCCTGCTTCAGCGCCTGCTGTGTGGTGCTGAGTTTCCACCACGCCTGCGCCTCCTGGCTGTTTTTGAAATCATCTAAGGCGTTAACGTCGATATAAATAACGTTCAGCCAGCGACGGGACGACGGACTATACGGGCTGGCGCTCTCCGGGTTGGCCGGATAGAGCGCGTGGATCGGGTTGAGACCGATAAACGCGCCGCCGCGCTCGCCCACGGATGCCAGCATCTTTTTCAGATCGCCAAAATCACCGATGCCCCAGTTGCTGTCGGAACGCAGAGTGTAGAGCTGCACGCAGGCGCCCCACAGCTTTTTGCCTTCAAGCAGCGCCTGCGGCTCGTAGCAGCGTTTTGGCGCGACGATCACCCGGCAGTGGAAACGCAGATCGTCCTGGGTGAGCGTTAAGGTGTGATACCCCTCCGGCAGCTTTGCCGGAAGGTTTAACGTTTTGCCGCCGGTGGCGTGACCTTTATGCTGATGCCCCTCTTCGGTGGTAAGAAGCCAGCTAAACTCGCCGCGCCCCTCCACCGCCAGCGGCATCTTTTTGCCTGCGGTGAATACCTTCACGTTCGGCACCGGCGCAGCCGACGCTTTCGCGTCGGTTTTGTGCATGGCATCCAGCAAACGTCTTTTGGTGTCCGCACCAATAGACTGCGGTTTGCCGTGAGCATTAATGTAACTGAGGCTAATTCCCGCCGCCTGCGCGGCATTGTCCAGACGTTTACTCTCCATCGCGCTTCCTTAGCGTTTTGCCTGCCAGATACGGGCCTGATAATCACGGATTGAGCGGTCAGAGCTGAACATACCGCAGCGGGCGGTATTCAGGATGCACGCGCGGGTCCACGCTTCCTGGTCGCGATACAGCACGTCGACCTGCCTTTGCGCTTCAACGTAGGCCGTGAAGTCCGCCATTACCAGATACGGGTCACCGCCGTGTTTGTCCATGCTGTGCAGCATCTGGTCAAACGCGTGCTTATCGCCGTCGCTGTATTTACCGCTCTCCAGCTCCTTCAGCACCGCATCGAGGACTTTGTCTTTCTTACGCCATTTCACCGGGTCATAGCCTTTGGCCTTGATGGCTTTCACCTCTTCCACGGTATGGCCGAAGATAAAGATGTTATCTTCGCCCACCTTCTCGGCGATTTCGACGTTCGCCCCGTCGAGCGTGCCGACGGTCAGCGCGCCGTTCAGCGCCAGCTTCATGTTGCCGGTACCGGAGGCTTCTTTTCCTGCGGTTGAGATCTGCTCGGAGATATCCGCCGCCGGGATCAGCATTTCCGCCGCCGAGACGCAGTAGTCCGGCAGGAACACTACCTTCAGCTTGTCGCCCACTTTCGGATCGCTGTTGATCGCCGCCGCCACTTTATTGATGGCGAGGATAATGTTTTTCGCCAGGTAGTAGCCCGGCGCCGCTTTCGCACCGAACAGGAACACGCGCGGCACGCGGTCGGCCTGCGGGTTCTCGCGGATCTCTTTGTACAGCGCCAGAATGTGCAGCAGGTTCAGATGCTGGCGTTTGTACTCGTGCAGACGTTTGATCTGGATATCGAATATGGCGTTCGGGTTGATCTCAATCCCGGTACGCACTTTCACAAACTCCGCCAGGCGAACCTTGTTCTCAAGCTTGATCGCCCGGTACTGCTCGCGGAATTTCGCGTCGTCAGCGTATTTTTCCAGGTTGATGAGCTGGTCCAGATCGTTGGCCCACTCTTTCTTCAGGGTCTTATCCAGCAGGCCGGCCAGCAGCGGGTTGCACTGCTTGATCCAGCGACGCGGCGTGATGCCGTTGGTCACGTTGTGGAATTTGGTTGGCCACAGCTGGTGGTATTCCGGGAAGAGATCTTTGACCACCAGATCCGAGTGCAGCGCCGCCACGCCGTTCACCGCAAAGCCGCTGACCACGCACATATTCGCCATGCGCACCTGCTTATCGTGAACCACCGCCAGCTTCGCCCAGACCGACTTGTTGCCCGGCCAGGTTTTATCCACGAGCTTTTTAAACTGGTCGTTAATTTTGTTGATGATCTGCATGTGGCGCGGCAGCAGCGTTTTCACCAGCTTCTCATCCCAGCACTCAAGCGCTTCTGGCATCAGGGTGTGGTTGGTGTAGGCAAAGGTACGGCTGGTGATGGCCCAGGCGTCATCCCAGCTCAGCTGGTGCTCGTCGATCAGCACGCGCAGCAGCTCCGGGATGGCAATGGTCGGGTGCGTGTCGTTGAGCTGAATCACTTCAAAGTCCGGCAGCTGCGCCAGCTTGCGGCCCGCCAGGTGATGGCGACGCAGAATGTCCGCCACGGAGCAGGCGCACTGGAAGTACTGCTGCATCAGGCGCAGCTTTTTACCGGCCAGGTGGTTGTCGTTCGGATAGAGGACTTTGGTCAGCTTCTCGGCGTCGATGCCCTGCTGCTCGGCGCGCAGGAAATCGCCGTCGTTGAATTTGGTCAGGTTAAACGGATGCGCGTGCTTCGCCTGCCACAGACGCAGCGGCTGCGCCACGCCGTTACGGTAGCCAAGCACCGGCAGATCCCAGGCTTCGCCGGTGATGGTGAACGCCGGTTCCCAGAGACCCTGCTTTGTCACTTTCCCGCCAATGCCAACCTGTACGTCCAGCTGCGCGTTGTGGCGGAACCACGGATAGGTATTGCGATGCCAGTCGTCCGGCGCTTCCATCTGATGCCCGTCGGCAAACGACTGACGGAACAGGCCGTACTGATAGTTCAGACCATAGCCAATCGCGGACTGGCCGACGGTCGCCATGGAGTCCAGGAAGCAGGCCGCCAGGCGTCCCAGGCCGCCGTTGCCCAGCGCCGGGTCAATCTCTTCTTCCAGCAGGTCGGTCAGGTTAATGTCGTGTTCTTTGAGGACGTCACCGACCTCCTGATACCAGCCAAGGTTCAACAGGTTGTTGCCCGTCAGACGGCCAATCAGGAATTCCATTGAAATGTAGTTTACATGGCGCTGGCCTTTTACCGGTTTTGCCAGGGGCTGAGCATCCAGCTGCTCTGCGAGCGCACCGCTCACTGCCTGCCACCACTGGTGAGGCGTCATTTCGTTTGCAGCATGAAGGCCAAAACGCTGCCACTGACGCGTCAGGGCAGCCTGGAATTGAGCTTTGTTGAAAGTAGGCTGTGACATAGGGGATCGGCATCCTTTAGAAAGAAAACACAAGTTGGCGCTAGTGTGCCTGGCTCATTTCCCCTCTTCCTCCTCCTGTGGGGGATTAGACAGGGAGGAGTAACGGGGATGAGCATAAAAGTGTGATCGAGGCCACTCTCAGAGCATAGTTCGAGTGTGCCCGGAAGATAAAAAAGTAACCGAGGAGAATGTCAAAGAAATGAAATGCGGTTTCGGGTGAAATTAAACCCCGCCGAAATAATTACTTACGTAGAATAATATTTCGGCAATCGGGAAATCGCTAAGGAGATTATTAATCTCCCTTAACTTTACCAGAAGTATATTAAATTCGACGTCACTATCCCTTTCTGAAACCAGTTTCAGCGCAGCCGCAGCACAGCCATACAAGCCAGCATTGACGGGGCATCAAAGACCTTTTCAGAAAGTTCCCTCCTCTGCCTGAATGTTTTGTGACAGAGTGCAAATTCACAGCCACCAAATCCAGACATAACTTGCAATAGTTAACTTATTGGCCGACCTTATATCCATTAATTACGAAGCGCAAAAAAAATAAAATCTCTCGTTCCCCACAGTGAAGTGAAACCTATGTTGATTCCGTCTAAATTAAGTCGCCCGGTTCGCCTTGACCATACAGTGGTCCGCGAGCGTCTGTTGGCTAAACTTTCCGGCGCGCATAATTTCCGACTGGCGCTGGTTACGAGCCCTGCAGGTTATGGAAAAACAACGCTCATTTCGCAATGGGCCGCGGGTAAGAGCGATCTTGGCTGGTACTCTCTCGACGAGGGCGATAACCAGCAGGAGCGTTTTGCCAGCTATCTGATTGCCGCCATACAGCAAGCAACCCATGGACACTGTGTCGCCAGTGAGGTGATGGTGCAAAAGCGCCAGTACGCAAGCCTGTCCTCCCTTTTCTCTCAGCTGTTTATCGAACTGGCCGAATGGCATCGCCCGCTTTACGTGGTGATTGATGATTACCATCTCATCACTAACCCGGTAATTCATGAATCGATGCGTTTCTTCCTGCGCCATCAGCCGGAAAACCTGACCTTAGTCGTGCTGTCACGCAACCTGCCGCAGCTGGGTATTGCCAACCTGCGCGTGCGCGATCAGCTCCTGGAAGTGGGCAGCCAGCAGCTGGCCTTTACCCACCAGGAAGCGAAACAGTTCTTTGACTGCCGCCTGAACTCACCGATTGAGGCCGCCGAAAGCAGCCGCCTGTGTGATGACGTTGCCGGCTGGGCAACGGCGCTGCAGCTGATTGCCCTCTCAGCCCGGCAAAATAACAGTCCGGCACATCAGTCTGCGCGGCGCCTGGCGGGCATCAACGCCAGCCACCTTTCTGACTATCTCGTGGATGAGGTGCTGGACAGCGTCGATCCCTCAACGCGTAATTTCCTGCTGAAAAGCTCTCTGCTGCGCTCCATGAACGATGCGCTCATCGTGCGGGTGACGGGCTGTGAAAACGGCCAGCTGCAGCTCGAAGAGATTGAACGTCAAGGCCTTTTCCTGACGCGCATGGACGATCCGGGGGAGTGGTTTAGCTATCATCCGCTGTTTGGCAGCTTCCTGCGCCAGCGCTGTCAGTGGGAGCTGGCGGTTGAACTGCCGGAGATCCACCGCGCCGCTGCCGAAAGCTGGATGGCGCAAGGCTTCCCAAGCGAAGCCATCCACCACGCGCTGGCCGCCGGTGATGCCAGCATGCTGCGCGATATCCTCCTCAATCATGCGTGGGGCCTGTTTAACCACAGCGAGCTGACGCTGCTGGAAGAATCCCTCAAAGCCCTGCCGTGGGAAAGCCTGCTTGAGAATCCGCGTCTGGTGCTGCTGCAGGCCTGGCTGATGCAGAGCCAGCATCGCTACAGCGAAGTGAACACCCTGCTGGCGCGCGCCGAGCAGGAGATGGAAAGCGAAATGGATACCACCCTGCACGGCGAGTTCAACGCGCTGCGCGCTCAGGTGGCGATTAACGATGGCGACCCGGACGAAGCTGAACGGCTGGCGATGGTCGCGCTGGATGAACTGCCGCTGGCCAACTTCTACAGCCGCATCGTGGCGACCTCCGTGCACGGCGAAGTGCTGCACTGCAAAGGCGACCTCACGCGTTCGCTTTCACTGATGCAGCAAACCGAACAGATGGCGCGTCGTCATGATGTCTGGCATTACGCGCTGTGGAGCCTGATCCAACAGAGCGAGATTTTATTCGCGCAGGGGTTCCTGCAGGCTGCCTGGGAAAACCAGGAAAAAGCGTTCCAGCTGATTCGTGAACAGCATCTGGAACAGCTGCCGATGCACGAGTTCCTGTTGCGTATTCGCGCCCAGCTGCTGTGGGCATGGTCGCGTCTGGATGAAGCGGAAAGCTGCGCCCGTCAGGGTGTGGATGTTCTTTCCAGCTTCCAGCCTCAGCAGCAGCTGCAGTGCCTGGCGCTGCTGGTGCAGTGCTCGCTGGCGCGCGGCGATCTCGACAACGCCCGCAACCATCTTAACCGCCTGGAAAACCTGCTCGGCAACGGCCAGTATCATAGCGACTGGGTGTCAAACGCCGACAAGGTCCGGGTGATTTACTGGCAGATGACCGGCGATAAAAAATCCGCCGCCAACTGGCTGCGCCAGACGCCAAAACCGGAATTTGCCAACAACCACTTCCTGCAGAGCCAGTGGCGCAACATTGCCCGCGCGCAGATCCTGCTCGGTGAATTAGAGCCCGCTGAGATTGTGCTGGAGGAGCTGAACGAGAACGCGCGCAGCCTGCGCCTGATGAGCGACCTGAACCGCAACCTGCTGCTGCAAAACCAGCTTTACTGGCAGGCGGGTCGTAAAAACGAAGCCCAGCGCGTGCTGCTGGAGGCGCTGCAGCTGGCAAACCGCACCGGGTTTATCAGCCACTTTGTAATTGAAGGGGAAGTGATGGCGCAGCAGCTGCGCCAGCTGATTCAGCTCAACACGCTGCCGGAACTGGATCAGCATCGCGCCCAGCGCATTCTGCGCGAGATTAACCAGCATCATCGGCACAAGTTCGCGCATTTCGATGAGAACTTTGTTGAACGTCTGCTGAACCACCCGGAAGTGCCGGAACTTATCCGCACCAGCCCGCTCACCCAGCGCGAATGGCAGGTTCTGGGGCTGATTTATTCAGGCTACAGCAACGAGCAGATTGCCGGTGAGCTTGCGGTGGCGGCGACCACCATCAAAACGCATATCCGCAATCTGTACCAGAAGCTGGGCGTGGCGCATCGTCAGGATGCGGTACAGCATGCGCAGCAGCTGTTGAAGATGATGGGATACGGCGTTTAGGTTTGTAAGGCCTGACGCCCTCACCCCGGCCCTCTCCCACAGGGAGAGGGAGAACGGCTTTTCAACACAACTCTAACTGCAAATTATTATCTTTAATTACCTGCATCACGCCCGCCGGCGGCATCACGTCGGTATAGACCGCATCCACCATGCTAATGCTGCCCATGTTCACCATCGCATTTCGGCCAAACTTCGAATGGTCCACCACCAGCATCACGTGGCGTGAATTTTCAATAATCGCGCGCTTGGTGCGCACCTCGTGGTAATCAAACTCCAGCAGCGAGCCGTCGCTGTCGATACCGCTGATCCCCAGAATGCCGAAGTCGAGACGGAACTGCGAGATAAAGTCGAGGGTCGCTTCGCCGATAATCCCGCCGTCGCGGCTGCGCAGCTCGCCGCCCGCGAGGATGATGCGGAAGTCGTCTTTCTGCATCAGGGTATTGGCCACGTTCAGGTTGTTGGTGACCACGCGCAGGTTCTCGTGATCCAGCAGCGCATGGGCGACCGCTTCCGGCGTGGTGCCGATATCAATAAACAGCGTCGCGCCGTTCGGGATCTGGCTGGCGACCTTGCGGGCGATGCGCTCTTTCTCTGCCGTCTGCGTGGCTTTACGGTCATGCCAGGAGGTGTTGACCGAGCTGGACGGCAGCGCCGCGCCGCCGTGGTGGCGAAGGATGCGGTTCTGATCGGCCAGATCGTTCAGGTCACGACGGATGGTTTGTGGGCTGACGGCAAACTGCTCCACCAGCTCTTCGGTGCTGACGTATCCCTGTTTTTTTACCAGTTCGATAATGGCGTCATGACGTTGTGTTTGTTTCATCAATTATCCCTGAGAATTATGTTCGTTTTCGCGCATGGAGCGTGTCGGCAAAGGCCATCGCCAGCCCCACGGCCAGCCCGGCGACGTGCGCTCCGTTGGCGATAGACATACCAAACAGATCAAACCACCCGGCAATTAGCCATATTAACGCAAAGGTTATTAATCCGCGTTGCAGATAGATGCCGCTTTCCGGATCGCGCTCCCCGCGAAGCCAGACGTAGCCCATCAGGGCATATACGACACCCGACAGCCCGCCGAACCATGGCCCGCTGAACTTGTGCTGCACGTAGCCGCTTAACAGGGCGCTGATGATGGTGATAACGATCAGCTTGCCGCTGCCCAGACGCTTTTCAACGGCACCGCCGAGATACCACCACCAGAGCAGGTTAAAGAGGATATGCATCACCGAGAAATGCATCAGCGCGTGGCTAAAGTAGCGCCAGACGTCAAACTCAAGAGACGGGTCATAGGGCCACGCCAGGGCGATCATTACGCTCTGGTCGCCGACCACGTTCATGATAATGAAGACGATGATGCAGGCCGCCATCAGCAGCAGCGTAAACGGGCCCGCGCGCTCGCGAATGGTGGCGAGGAAAGGAAAGCGGCTGTAGTGCAATCCGCTGCCGGTCTGGCCGGACTGCCAGCTGGCTGCCAGATAGCGCGGGTCGCCAGGGTTCTCAAGAAAACGCGCCAGCTCCTCGTTTACCCGTCCGGCCTGGCTTTCATCGGCCAGCCAGACGTCGGTCTGCGTATGTTGTTGAATAGTCAGAATAACACCCTGCGTCGCCATATAGTCGACAAACGCCTGGGCGACGCGCGGGTTAGTAAAAGAGGTGATCATCAACATGGGCAGCGGTCGCTTATTTCCACACAAAAGGGGACAGTATAGCGGGATCAGCGCTCAAAAGCGTATTCCACTTCCGCCGGGAAATGACGATGCCAGGCATCGAAACCGCCGTCGACGCTGTAAACCGCGTCGTAACCCTGCTGAAGCAGATACTGCGCCGCGCCTTTGCTGCTGTTGCCGTGGTAGCACATGACCATCACCGGCGTGTCGAAGTCGTTATCGCGCATAAACGCGCCCAGCGTGTCGTTGGTGAGATGGAACGCGCCCGGCGTATGGCCCATCGCAAAACTCTGCGGATCGCGGATGTCCACCAGCACCGCTTTTCCTTGGTGCATCTTCTGGTGGGCTTCTTCTACGTTAATACATTCAAACTGATCCATGGAATTCTCTTTACAGTGGTCAACGACAAGATTTTACCCCGTAGTGTACGTCCTGGCGGCGGGTAAACGCCATTATGTTATCCGTATCACTCTAAATTGTTTTTTTGATGTTACCAAAAGCGCGTTCCTTTGCTATTATGAGCGATATCGAACATTTCTGAGCTTTAACGAAAGTGCATGAGGGTGTTATGGAAACCAAAGATCTGATTGTGATAGGCGGTGGCATCAACGGTGCCGGTATTGCGGTCGATGCCGCAGGACGCGGTTTGTCCGTACTGATGCTGGAAGCTAACGATCTCGCCTGCGCGACGTCGTCCGCCAGCTCCAAACTGATTCACGGTGGCCTGCGCTACCTGGAACACTACGAATTCCGCCTGGTCAGTGAAGCACTGGCCGAACGTGAAGTGCTGCTGAAAATGGCCCCGCATCTGGCGATTCCGATGCGCTTCCGGCTGCCCCATCGCCCGCATCTGCGTCCGGCGTGGATGATCCGAATCGGTCTGTTTATGTACGATCATCTGGGGAAACGCACCAGCCTCCCGGGTTCGAAAGGGTTGCGTTTTGGCTCAGAATCGGTCCTTAAGCCGGAAATCGTGCGCGGATTCGAATATTCCGACTGCTGGGTGGACGATGCCCGCCTGGTACTGGCGAATGCGCAGATGGTTGAGAAGAAAGGTGGCGAGGTGAAAACCCGCACCCGCGCAACCGCTGCCCGTCGTGAAAATGGCCTGTGGATTGTAGAAGCGGAAGACATTGATACCGGCGAGAAATTCAGCTGGAAAGCGCGCGGCCTGGTGAACGCTACCGGCCCGTGGGTGAAGCAGTTCTTCGACGACGGCATGCATCTGCCTTCTCCATACGGCATTCGCCTGATCAAGGGCAGCCACATTGTGGTGCCGCGCGTGCATACCCAGAAGCAGGCTTACATCCTGCAGAACGAAGACAAGCGCATCGTGTTTGTGATCCCGTGGATGGACGAATTCTCGATCATCGGTACTACCGACGTGGAGTACAAAGGCGATCCGAAAAACGTCGAGATCGACGAGAGCGAAGTGAACTACCTGCTCAAAGTGTATAACGCGCACTTTAAGAAACAGCTGTCGCGCGACGACGTTGTCTGGACCTACTCCGGCGTGCGTCCGCTGTGCGATGACGAATCTGACTCACCGCAGGCCATTACCCGCGACTATACGCTCGATATTCACGACGTTGACGGTCAGGCGCCGCTGCTTTCCGTTTTTGGCGGTAAGCTCACTACCTACCGCAAGCTGGCCGAGCACGCGCTGGAAAAACTGGCGCCGTACTATAAAGGCATTGGCCCGGCATGGACCAAGGGCGCGGTATTGCCCGGCGGTGATATCGGCGATAACCGCGATGATTACGCCGCGAAGCTGCGCCGTCGGTTCCCGTTCATCACCGAAGGAATGGCGCGCCACTATGCCCGCACCTACGGCAGCAATACCGAGCTGATTCTGGGCGATGCGAAGGACATTGCGGATCTGGGCGAGCATTTCGGCCACGAGCTGTACGAAGCCGAGCTGCGTTACCTGGTTGAGCACGAGTGGGTGCGTCGTCTGGACGATGCTATCTGGCGCCGTACCAAAGAAGGGATGTGGCTCAACGCCGAGCAGCAGTCTCGCGTGGCGCAGTGGTTACTGCAACATGCGGGAAAGCGTGAGCTGTCGCTGGCGTCGTAATACGACCGGTGCGGACTGATGCCCTCACCCTGCCCCTCTCCCACAGGGAGAGGGAACAAACACTAAAAACGGCAACCGAGGTTGCCGTTTTGCTTTTATAGCCTCACCGGATCAATATGCCAGATCGTCTCGGCATACTCCTTGATGGTCCTGTCTGACGAGAAATAGCCCATATTGGCGATGTTGTACATCGCGGCGCTGGTCCACTTCTCCGGTTGGCGATAAAGTTCGTCCACCTTGTCCTGACAGTCCACGTAGCTGCGATAATCCGCCAGCACCTGGTAGTGATCGCCAAAGTTAATCAGCGAATCCACCAGATCGCGATAGCGGCTCGGTTCATCCGGGCTAAACACGCCGGTCGCGATCTGCGTCAGCACCTGACGCAACTCTTCATCCTCTTCGTAATATTGACGCGGCGAGTAGCCTTTCCTGCGCAGCGCCTCCACCTCTTCCGTCGTATTACCGAAGATAAAGATATTCTCTTCGCCCACGTGCTCCAGCATCTCGACGTTCGCCCCGTCAAGCGTGCCGATGGTCAGCGCGCCGTTAAGGGCAAACTTCATGTTACTGGTGCCGGATGCCTCCGTCCCCGCCGTGGAAATCTGTTCAGAGAGATCCGCCGCCGGGATGATCAGCTGCGCCAGGCTGACGCTGTAGTTCGGAATGAACACCACCTTCAGCTTGTCGCCAATGTCCGGATCCTGGTTAACCACCTTCGCCACGTCGTTGATGAGATGAATAATGTGCTTCGCCATGTAGTAGGCGGAAGCCGCCTTACCGGCGAAGATCTTCACGCGCGGCACCCATTCGGCCGTTGGATCGGCCTTGATGCGGTTGTAATGGGTGATCACGTGCAGCACGTTCATCAGCTGACGCTTGTATTCGTGGATGCGTTTGATCTGCACGTCGAACAGCGCTTTCGGGTTAGCGACCACGTTGAGGTGCATCGCCAGCCAGACCGCCAGACGCTTTTTGTTCAGCAGCTTTGCTTCCCGTACGGCTTTGTTCACCGTCGGGAAATCAATATGCTGTTCCAGCTCGCTCAGCTGGCTCAAATCGGTACGCCAGGTGCGGCCGATATTCTCGTCCAGCACCTCAGAGAGCGGCTGGTTGGCCAGCGCCAGCCAGCGGCGCGGCGTGACGCCGTTGGTCACGTTGCAGAACCGCGTCGGGAAGATCTTCGCGAAGTCCGCAAACAGCGACTGCACCATCAGGTTCGAGTGGAGCTCGGACACGCCGTTGACCTTGTGGCTGATGACAACCGCCAGCCAGGCCATACGCACGCGACGACCGTTCGACTCATCAATGATGGACGCGCGGCTCAGCAGGCCGGTATCGTTCGGATACTGCTCCTGCAGCGTCTTGAGGAAGTAGTCGTTGATCTCAAAGATAATCTGCAGGTGGCGCGGCAGGATTTTGCCGAGCATGTCCACCGGCCACGTCTCCAGCGCTTCGCTCATCAGCGTGTGGTTAGTGTAGGAGAACACCTGGCAGGTCACCTCAAAGGCGTCATCCCAGCTGAACTTATGCTCGTCGATCAGCAGGCGCATCAGCTCCGGAATAGAGAGCACCGGGTGGGTGTCGTTAAGGTGGATCGCGGTTTTCTCCGCCAGGTTGGCGTAGGTTTTATGCAGCTGATGGTGGCGGCTGAGGATGTCCTGAATGGTCGCCGAAACGAGGAAATACTCCTGACGCAGGCGCAGCTCGCGACCCGAGTAGGTCGAGTCATCCGGGTACAGCACGCGGGACACGTTCTCGGAGTGGTTTTTATCCTCCACCGCCGCGAAGTAGTCACCCTGATTAAATTTCCCGAGGTTGATTTCGCTACTGGCCTGAGCGCTCCACAGGCGCAGCGTGTTGGTGGCGTCGGTATCGTAGCCGGGGATAATCTGGTCGTAGGCCACGGCCAGGATCTCTTCCGTTTCCACCCAGCGGGATTTTTTCCCTTCCTGCTGAATACGTCCGCCAAAGCGCACCTTGTAGCGCGTGTTGTGGCGCTTGAACTCCCACGGGTTGCCGTACTCCAGCCAGTAGTCCGGCGACTCTTTCTGACGCCCGTCGACGATGTTCTGTTTGAACATACCGTAGTCGTAGCGAATACCGTAGCCGCGGCCAGGCAGCGCCAGCGTCGCCAGCGAGTCGAGGAAGCAGGCGGCGAGACGCCCCAGACCACCGTTGCCGAGGCCCGGGTCGTTCTCTTCGTCGATCAGCTCTTCTAAATCTAACCCCATCTCTTCGAGTGCGGTTTTGACATCGTCATAAATACCGAGCGACAGCAGCGCGTTGGACAGCGTGCGGCCAATCAAAAATTCCATCGACAGGTAGTAAACCTGACGCGTCTCCTGCGAGAGCTGGGCGCGGTTTGAGCGCAGCCAGCGTTCAACTAAGCGGTCACGCACGGCAAACAGGGTGGCGTTCAGCCACTCGTGCTTGTTGGCAATAACCGGATCTTTCCCGATGGTGAACATCAGCTTGTAGGCGATGGAGTGCTTTAACGCCTCAACGCTGAGCGTGGGTGAAGAGTAGCTAAATGGAGCGTTCATATCAGTAACTTCGCCTCGTTACATCAAGCGTTGATAGAGATCGCGGTATGACTGCGCCGCGACGTGCCAGCTAAAGTCCATGGACATCGCCTGACGCTGAACGTAACGCCAGAGTGATGGACGGGACCACAAGACGAAAGCACGCCGAATCGCCCGAAGCAGCGACCAGGCATTACTGTCCTCAAAGACAAATCCGCTGGCGATACCGTCCGCCAGATTTTCCAGAGAGCTGTCGGATACGGTATCCGCCAGTCCGCCCGTGCGGCGCACCAGCGGCAGCGTGCCGTATTTCAGACCATAAAGCTGCGTCAGGCCGCAGGGTTCGAAACGGCTTGGCACCAGAATGACGTCCGCGCCGCCCATAATTCGGTGAGAGAACGCCTCGTGGTAGCCAATCTGCACGCCTACCTGTCCCGGGTGTTCCGCGGCGGCGGCAAGGAAACCTTCCTGCAGCACCGGGTCGCCCGCGCCGAGCAGCGCCAGCTGTCCGCCCTGCTCCAGTAAACCGGGCAGCGCCTCCAGCACCAGATCCAGCCCTTTCTGGCTGGTCAGGCGGCTCACGACGGCGAACAGCGGCACTTTATCGTTAACCTTCAGGCCCATCGCAATCTGCAGCTGGCGTTTGTTTTCCGCTTTGTCTTCAACGGAATCACGGCCATAGCGCGCCGCCAGCAGGAGATCGGTTTCCGGGCTCCAGATCTGTTCATCCACGCCGTTCAGAATGCCCGACAGGCGGCCTTCGCGATGGCGCTGCTGCAGCAACCCTTCCATGCCATAGCCAAACGCCGGCTGGGTGATCTCACGCGCGTAGGTTGGGCTCACCGCCGTGATGTGATCGGCGTAGTACAGCCCCGCCTTCAGGAACGAGATCTGCCCGTTAAACTCCAGACCGTGCATGTTAAAGAACGACCATGGCAGATCGATGTCATTCATGTGATGGGCGTAGTACATCCCCTGATATGCCAGGTTATGCACGGTAAAGACCGATTTCGCCGGGTGGCCGCGCGCGGCGAGATACGCCGGGGCAAGCCCGGCGTGCCAGTCGTGCGCGTGCACCACATCCGGACGCCAGAATGGATCCAGCCCCGTCGCCATTTCTGCTCCAACCCAGCCGAGCAGCGCAAAGCGCAGCACGTTGTCGGTGTAGGCGAACAGGTTCGTATCGTGATACGGGCTGCCCGGTCGATCGTATAAGTGCGGCGCGTCGATCAGGTAAATCCCTACGCCATTGTAATGTCCAAACAGTAGGGTAATGCGTCCGGCAAACGTTTCACGGCGGGTCACCACTTTTGCATCGGGTATACCGCGCCGGATATCCGGAAAGGCGGGCAGCAGGACTCGGGTATCCACGCCTCCGGCGATTTGCGCCGCCGGTAATGCGCCAAGCACATCTGCCAGACCGCCCGTTTTTAATAACGGGAACATCTCAGAACATACGTGTAAAACCTGCATCATCGCTCCTGTTTGATTTGCAGCTTCCGCAACATTTCCCGTGTGACTAACACGATCCCCTCTTCCGAACGGTAGAAACGACGCGCGTCTTCTTCCGCATTCTCCCCAATGACCATCCCTTCAGGGATGACGCAGGCACGGTCGATCACGCAACGACGCAGACGACACGAGCGCCCTACCCAGACATCCGGCAACAAGACTGCCGAATCGATATTACAGAATGAATTTATCCGCACGCGCGGGAACAGCACCGACTGCACCACGACCGAACCGGAGATAATGCACCCGCCGGACACCAGCGAGTTCAGCGTCATACCGTGGCTGCCGGAGCGGTCCTGGACGAACTTGGCCGGCGGCAGCGACTCCATATGGGTACGAATCGGCCAGTTCTGGTCGTACATATCCAGTTCAGGCGTGACCGATGCCAGGTCGAGGTTCGCTTTCCAGTAGGCTTCCAGCGTACCCACATCGCGCCAGTAGGGTTCCGCATTCGGATCGGACTGTACGCAGGACAGCGGGAATGGATGTGCATACGCCATGCCAGCTTTCGTGATTTTCGGAATGATGTCTTTACCGAAGTCGTGGCTGGAGTTTTCGTCTTTGTCGTCTTCTTCCAGCAGCTCATAAAGATAATCTGCGTCAAAGACATAGATCCCCATGCTGGCGAGCGATTTGGTGTCATCGCCCGGCATGGTTGGCGGGTTCGCCGGTTTTTCAACGAAGTCGATAATTTTGTCGTCGGCATCCACGTGCATGACGCCAAACGCCGTCGCTTCGGCAACGGGCACAGGCAGACACGCCACGGTGCAGCGCGCCCCTTTTTCGACGTGGTCGATCAGCATGTGGGAGTAATCTTGCTTGTAGATGTGGTCCCCGGCGAGGATCACGATGTATTCCGCGTTATAGCGACGAATAATGTCGAGGTTCTGGGTCACCGCATCCGCCGTACCGCGGTACCAGTTCTCGCCGTGAACGCGCTGCTGAGCAGGAAGGAGATCGACAAACTCGTTCATCTCTTCGCTGAAGAATGACCAGCCGCGCTGGATATGCTGAACCAGCGTGTGCGACTGATACTGCGTAATGACGCCGATGCGGCGAATGCCCGAGTTCAGGCAGTTGGAGAGCGCAAAGTCGATGATGCGGAACTTACCACCAAAGTGAACAGCCGGTTTGGCGCGCTTGATGGTCAAATCTTTCAGACGGGTACCACGCCCACCCGCAAGGATCAGGGCAACCGTTTTTAATGGTAGCTGGCGTGCCAACATTAAGGGATCGTTCTTCTCTAATCTAACCATGACTAACTCCTTTTTTATCATCTTTGGAATACGCACACTCCGTGCGCAGGCCCGTGCCAGACAGCCATTACTACCGGATTATCCGCTCCGGCAAAGGGGGGAACGGCGCGCCACTCCCCGTCAGGTAAAACAATCTCTGCGACGTCATCCGTCGCGTTCAGCGTGACCAGCCATTTATCCGACAGCAGGATTTGCAGGCGTGGTACGCCGTGTTGCCACTCTTGCGCGCTTAACGGTTGCGCGTCTTTATTCAGCCAGCGAACGTTGCCGTCACCCTCTTCCCACCAGCTGTTGGCGGTCAGCGCGGGGATCTGCTGGCGAAGATGGATCAGCGCAGCGGTGAAGTGAATCAGCCCGCTGTTGGCTTCCCCCCAGTCGAGCCAGGTTAAGGTGTTGTCCTGGCAATACGCATTGTTATTACCGTGCTGGCTGTGACCATGCTCATCGCCTGCCAGCAGCATCGGCGTGCCCTGCGACAATAAAAGCGTTGTCAGCAGCGCATGAACGCTGGCGCGTCGCCGCTCGATGACGTCGAGGCTTCCGCCTAACCCTTCTATACCATGATTAAAGCTATGGTTATTGTTAGTGCCATCGCGATTCTCTTCGCCGTTTGCCTCATTGTGTTTCTGATTGAAACAAACGCAGTCCCTGAGCGTAAAACCGTCGTGCGCCGTCAACAGGTTGACGGTGGCCGACGGGCGTTTGCCGTCGCGCTTAAAGAGATCGCTCGACGCGGCAAAGCGTCCGGCAAATTCCCCCAGCGACAGATTGCGTTCCAGCCAGAAGCGGCGTACGGCGTCGCGGTAGTGATCGTTCCACTCGGCAAACAGCGGCGGGAAATTCCCGACCTGATAACCGCCTTCGCCAATGTCCCACGGCTCGGCAATGAGCTTCACCTGCGAGAGCACCGGACAGTTTTTTATCGCCTCGAACAGCGGCGCCTGCCGGCTGAACGCCGGCGTGCGCCCCATCACGGGCGCCAGGTCGAAACGAAAACCGTCGACGTGGAACGTCTCCACCCAGTATTTCAGGCATTCATACGCAAAATGCGTGACCGCCGGATGGCTGAGGTTGAGCGTGTTACCGCAGCCGGTCCAGTTCTCATAATCGCCATCCTGCCTGATCCAATAATAGCTACGGTTATCAATTCCGCGCATGGAGAGCGTCGGACCGTCGAGATCGCTTTCTGCACTGTGGTTGAGCACCACGTCCAGAATGACCTCAATGCCCGCCGCGTGGAGCGCCTTCACCGCATCGCGGAACTCGTCCCGCGCTTTTTCCGGATGGACGGCATAGCGCGGCTCGAGCGCGAACATCGCCAGCGGGTTGTAGCCCCAGTAGTTGCTGAGCCCCAGCCGCTGCAGGCGCGGCTCGCTGGCAAAATGGGCAACGGGAAGCAGTTCCAGGGCGGTGATACCGAGATGTTTCAGGTAGGCGATCATGGTGGGATGCCCGAGCGCCTTATAGGTGCCGCGCATCTCTTTGGGGATCGACGGGTGCAGGTACGTCAGCCCTTTAACGTGGGCTTCATAAATGACGGTATTGCCCCACGGCGTGTGCGGCGGGGCATCGTCTTCCCAGTCATAAAGATCGTTCACCACCACGCTTTTTGGCGCGACGGGCGCGCTGTCGCGGTGGTCGGGCTCGCCGTAGCCCACGTGGAAGAGCGGGTCATCTTTAAATTCGCCGTCCACGCGGTGCGCGCACGGGTCAATCAGCAGCTTCGCCGGGTTAAACCAGTGACCCTGCGCCGGATCCCACGGACCGTGTACGCGAAAGCCATAGTGCATGCCTGGCCGTCCTCCGGCCAGGTAGCCGTGCCAGGTATCCCCCGTGCGCGCGGGTAAATCGTAACGGTGCTCGTTACCTTCCCCGTCAAACACGCACAGTTCAACCCGCTCGGCGTGAGCGGAAAAGAGGGTGAAATTGACACCCTTTCCGTCAAAACGCGCCCCGAGCGGTTCGGGTTTACCTGCCGTAAGCTGCGTCATTCGCCCTCCCGCATCAGCCAGATGGTGCCAAGCGGCGGCAGCGTCAGGCTCAGGGAGTTGGGTCGCCCGTGGCTTTCTATGGCGTCACTCTGTACCAGCCCGCCGTTACCGGCGTTGCTGCCGTGGTAGTGCATCGAATCGGTATTCAGAATTTCACGCCATTTGCCCGGCTGGTTAATGCCGAAGCGGTAGTGTTCGCGCGGCACCGGGGTGAAGTTGCTGGCGACGATGATCTCGTTACCGGCCTTGTCACGACGCACAAAGACAAACACCGAGCGCTCATGGTCGTCCACCACCAGCCATTCAAAGCCGTACGGATCGAAGTCCAGCTCGTGCAGCGCTTTGTGGTGGCGATAGGTCAGGTTCAGATCGCGCACCAGACGCTGCACCCCGTGGTGCCAGTTGTCGCCGCCTTCCAGCAGATGCCAGTCGAGGCTGGCGTCATGGTTCCACTCGCGCCCCTGGGCGAACTCATTGCCCATGAACAGCAGTTTCTTACCCGGGAAGGCAAACATCCAGCCGTAATAGGCGCGCAGGTTGGCAAACTTCTGCCACGCGTCGCCCGGCATGCGGTCGAGAATGGATTTTTTGCCGTGCACCACCTCATCGTGCGACAGCGGCAGCATGAAGTTTTCGGTGTAGTTGTAGAGCATCCCGAACGTCAGCTTATCGTGATGATACTTACGGTGAACCGGGTCCAGCTTCATGTAGTCGAGCGTGTCGTGCATCCAGCCCAGGTTCCACTTATACCAGAACCCCAGGCCGCCCAATGACGGCGGACGGGAGACGCCCGCAAAGTCGGTCGACTCTTCCGCCATGGTCACGGCACCGTCCACCTGCTCGCCGATAATGCGGTTGGTATTGCGCAGGAACTCAATGGCTTCCAGGTTTTCACGACCGCCAAACTCGTTCGGGATCCACTCCCCCTCTTTGCGGCTGTAGTCTCGGTAGATCATCGACGCCACCGCATCGACGCGCAGGGCATCAATACCAAACCGCTCGATCCAGTACAGGGCATTCCCGACCAGATAGTTGGCGACCTCACGACGACCGTAGTTGTAGATCAGCGTGTTCCAGTCCTGGTGATAGCCTTCGCGCGGATCGCTGTGCTCGTAAAGCTTCGTGCCGTCAAACTCTGCCAGCGCGAAATCATCCGCAGGGAAATGGCCCGGCACCCAGTCGAGGATGACGTTCAGCCCGGCGGCGTGCGCGGCATCAATGAAATAGCGGAAGTCGTCGCGCGTGCCGAAGCGGCGCGTTGGCGCATACAGCCCGGTGGGCTGATAGCCCCAGCTGCCGTCGAACGGGTGTTCATTGACCGGCAGCAGCTCAAGGTGAGTAAAGCCCATCCATTTGGCGTACGGCACCAGCTGGTCGGCAAGCTCCCGGTAGCTCAGCCAGAAGTTGTTATCGGTGTGGCGGCGCCAGGAGCCGAGATGAACTTCATAGACGGAGATCGGCGCATCAAAGCGGTTGGCCTGTTTACGCTCTTCCGTCTGGACGACCTTCTCCGGCAGGCCGCAAATCAGCGACGCGGTATCCGGGCGCATCTGCGCTTCGAAGGCATACGGGTCGGCTTTAATGCGCAGCTTGCCGTTGGCGTCGATCATCTCGAATTTATAAAGCTGCCCGGGGTGCGCCCCGGGGATAAACAGCTCCCAAATGCCGGTTTCCCGGCGCAGGCGCATCGGGTGTCGGCGACCGTCCCAGTAGTTGAACTGGCCGACAACGGAGACGCGCTGGGCGTTAGGCGCCCACACGGCGAACCGCGTGCCGGTAATGCCATCCATGGTATCAGCATGGGCACCCAGCGTTTCATAAGGTCGAAGATGCGTCCCTTCGGAGAGCAGCCAGGCGTCCATCTCTTTTAAGAGCGGACCAAAGCTGTAGGGATCGTCAATCAGGTTCTGCTGGCCGTGCCAGAGAACGGCGAGCTGATAGCGAAAAGGGTTTTTACGACGGGGCATTACGCCCGAGAAGAAGCCACGCGAATCGAGGCATTCAAGATTACCGACCTTGCGGCCAGTTTTGGGTTCAATCACCCAGACTTCTGTGGCATCCGGTAATAGCGCCCGAACTTCCAGACCCGCCTCAGTACGATGCATCCCAAGCACAGAAAAGGGGTCAGCGAAATGACCCGCAATAAGCGCATTAATCACGTCTCTATCCACACGATCGGACATGGTATTCATCCTGTTTTTTATGTCGTCCTTTTTAAGCGCTCCGGGACGACTTTTAATGTGACCTGAACGGGACAGCACAAAAATGTGCATCCATTCTGCTCCGTTCGAACCTCAGGTAAGAAATGACTCTTCCTTAAAGCATAGCCAACGCTCTAGATGACTCCTGATAAAAAATAAGACATACGCGTGTTACTCCATGTAGTACGCAAAAAAAAGGGGTGAAAATCACCCCCGGTAGTTAACAAATTATTACGCCAGCTGGCGCAGCATGCGGCGCAGCGGCTCGGCGGCGCCCCACAGGAGCTGATCGCCGACGGTGAACGCGGAGAGATACTCCGGCCCCATGTTCAGCTTGCGCAGACGGCCAACCGGCGTGGTCAGCGTGCCGGTAACGGCAGCCGGGGTCAGCTCGCGCATGGTGATATCGCGATCGTTTGGAATTACTTTTGCCCACGGGTTGTGCGCGGCCAGCAGTTCTTCCACGGTCGGAATAGACACATCTTTTTTCAGTTTAATGGTGAAGGCCTGGCTGTGGCAGCGCAGCGCGCCGATACGCACGCACAGACCGTCAACCGGAATGGTGTTCGCGGTCGCGAGGATTTTGTTGGTCTCAGCCTGGCCCTTCCACTCTTCGCGGGTCTGGCCGTTATCCAGCTGTTTGTCGATCCACGGGATCAGACCGCCGGCCAGCGGTACGCCAAAGTTATCCACCGGCAGCTCGCCGCTGCGGGTCAGCTGGGTGACCTTACGCTCGATATCCAGAATAGCGGATGCCGGGTTTGCCAGCTCGGTCGCAACGCTCTGGTGCAGCTGGCCCATCTGGGTCAGCAGCTCGCGCATATGGCGCGCGCCGCCGCCGGACGCGGCCTGGTAGGTCGCCACGGAGACCCACTCCACCAGATCCTGAGCGAACAGGCCGCCGAGGGACATCAGCATCAGGCTGACGGTGCAGTTGCCGCCAACAAAAGTTTTTACGCCGTTGTTCAGGCCATCGGTGATCACGCCCTGGTTCACCGGGTCGAGAATGATGATGGCATCATCTTTCATGCGCAGCGACGAGGCCGCGTCAATCCAGTAGCCCTGCCAGCCGCTTTCACGCAGCTTTGGATAGATTTCGTTGGTATAATCGCCGCCCTGGCACGTCACAATAATGTCGAGTGCCTTCAGCGCTTCCAGATCGTAAGCATCCTGCAACGTGCCTGTGGTACCACCAAAGGACGGAGCAGCCTGGCCGAGCTGGGAAGTGGAGAAGAAGACCGGGCGGATAGCGTCGAAATCGCGCTCTTCAACCATGCGTTGCATGAGTACAGAGCCGACCATACCGCGCCAGCCGATAAAACCAACGTTTTTCATAGCATTTTTTTCCTGCTGAGGGTGTGTGCTGATTGTGCAAGCCAGTATTGAACTGGGATATGCTTCACATTACAAAATGCTGCCAAAGTCGCAAGCGAAATTAATCGATGATTGCCCGGCAATCAGAAAAAGCGCTAATCATCGAAATAACACTACTAAGTATCAGGGATAATTTAAAGATGAGTGAAATCATTTCCGCGGCGGTTTTATTGATCCTGATTATGGATCCACTGGGTAACCTGCCGATCTTCATGTCGGTGCTGAAGCACACCGAACCGAAGCGCCGCCGTGCGATCATGATCCGCGAGCTGCTCATTGCCCTGCTGGTGATGTTTATCTTCCTGTTTGCGGGTGAAAAAATCCTCGCATTCCTGAACCTGCGCGCCGAAACCGTGTCGATTTCCGGCGGGATTATTCTTTTCCTGATTGCGATTAAGATGATTTTCCCGAGCGCGGAAGGCAGCAGCAGCGGCCTGCCTGCGGGTGAAGAGCCGTTTATTGTGCCGCTGGCGATTCCCCTCGTTGCCGGGCCGACCATTCTGGCCACGCTGATGCTGCTGTCGCACCAGTATCCGAACCAGATGAGCCATCTGGTGATTGCCCTGCTGATTGCCTGGGGCGGAACGTTTATTATCCTGCTGCAGTCGTCCCTGTTCCTGCGCCTGCTGGGCGAAAAAGGGGTAAACGCGCTGGAGCGCCTGATGGGGCTGATTCTGGTAATGATGGCAACGCAGATGTTCCTGGACGGCATTCGGGCGTGGATGAAGGGATGACTTTCTCCCTCTCCCTGTGGGAGAGGGCCGGGGTGAGGGGATCAGGCCGCAGAGGCGCCCACTCAACCCTTACGAATCAAATACCGGTACGGCAGCGTTTCCGTCTGCTGCGCCACCAGCTCATGCTCCATAAAGGTACAAAAACCGGGAATATCGCGCGTGGTGGCCGGGTCGTCGGCAACGATCAGCAGCGTTTCACCGGTCTGCATGTTGCGCACGGTTTTACGTACCATCATTACCGGTTCCGGGCAGCGAAGGCCCTGGGCATCAAGAGTGTGGTCTGGGCTGGAAAACAGGTCGGTCATGATCTTCTCGGTCTGATAAAAACGGCTGTAGTTTACGCCCGGTTGCGATCAATGCAAACCAGGTTAACGATTGCGTAAAAACTAACCATTGCAATGTTCTGACAAAGCAGTATCATGCTGCGGTTTTTATTGGGTTCCCTCACCCCAACGTATAAAAAGGTCACAATATGACGCAGTTTTCTGAATCTCAGCGCGTAAAAGCGTTGTTCTGGCTTTCGCTTTTCCATTTGCTGGTGATCACCTCCAGCAACTATCTGGTGCAGCTCCCGATCTCCATCTTTGGTTTCCATACCACCTGGGGCGCGTTTAGTTTCCCGTTTATTTTCCTCGCGACGGATTTGACCGTGCGTATTTTTGGCGCACCGCTGGCTCGCCGTATTATTTTTTCGGTCATGCTCCCGGCGCTGTTCATCTCGTACGTGATTTCGTCTCTGTTTTATATGGGAAGCTGGCAGGGCTTTGAGGCGTTAACCCACTTCAACCTGTTCGTTGCCCGCATCGCCGCGGCAAGCTTTATGGCCTATGCGCTGGGGCAGATCCTCGACGTGCATGTGTTTAACCGCCTGCGTCAGAATCATCGCTGGTGGATGGCGCCAACCGCCTCCACGCTGTTCGGTAACGTGAGCGATACGCTGGCCTTCTTCTTTATCGCCTTCTGGCGCAGCCCGGATGCGTTCATGGCCGAGCACTGGATGGAAATCGCGCTGGTGGACTACTGCTTCAAGGTCCTCATCAGCATTGTTTTCTTCCTGCCGATGTACGGCGTGCTGCTCAATATGCTGCTGAAAAGGCTGGCAGATAAATCTGAAATCACAGCATTGCAGGCTGGTTAAGGGTTCGCTTTATCAGTTGTGATAAGATGAGCGAATGAGCCGTTATGGCCGTTTATCGAAAGGAAGAAGTCAATGCGCAATCTGGTTAAATATGTCGGGATTGGCCTGCTGGTTGTGGGTCTTGCAGCCTGTGATAACAGCGACACGAAAACGCCTGCTCAGGGCGCATCCGCAGAAAGCAATGCGACCGGCCAGCCGGTGAATCTGATGGATGGCAAACTCAGTTTCTCTCTGCCAGCCGATATGACTGACCAGAGCGGCAAGCTGGGCACCCAGGCGAACAACATGCACGTTTACTCCGACGCAACCGGGCAGAAAGCGGTCATTGTGATTGTGGGCGACGACACCAGCGAAGACCTGGCCGTCCTGTCCAAACGTCTTGAAGATCAGCAGCGCGGACGCGACCCGCAGCTGCAGGTCGTGACCAATAAATCCATCGAGCTGAAAGGCCATAAGCTGCAGCAGCTCGATAGCATCATCTCCGCAAAAGGCCAGACCGCTTACTCCTCTGTCGTGCTGGGCAAGGTCGATAACAAACTGCTGACCCTGCAGATCACCCTGCCAGCGGAAGATCAGCAGAAAGCGCAGACGGCTGCTGAAAACATCATTAACACCATCGTGATCCAGTAACGCTTCACGACGATGACGTGGCCTCCGGTGCCTGCACCGGGGGCCATTTTTTTAGCCGCCACGTCAGCAGCAGCGCAATAACAACCAGACCCGCCGCAGCAAGATAGATCACCGGCACGCCTGCCCAGGCCATCACCAGCCCCGCCAGCGGGCCGGTAATGCCTAAAGACATATCCATGAATACCGTATAGGTCGCCAGCGCCGCCCCCTGATTCTGCTGCGGCACGGCTTTTACCGCCACCACGCCCAGCGCCGGGAAGACCAGGGAAAAGCCTGCCCCCGCGAGGAACACGCCCACTTTGGCGACCCACGGCACCATCGCAATTCCGGTCAGCAGCAGCCCGACAATCTCTATCGCAAAGCAGATCATCGCCACATTCAGCCCGCCGAGACGGTTGATGCCATTAGGGAAAAGCAGGCGGGAACCTACAAACGCACAGCTAAACAGGGTTAACGCAAAGGCCGCGCCGTCCCAGCCTTTGGCGTCGTAGAACAGGGTGATGAAGGTCGCAATTACGCCAAAGCCGGTGGTTGCCAGCGCCAGGGCCATGCCGTACGGCCAGACGCGTCCCAGCACCGCCCGAAACGGCAGCGGCTTGCCTTTGCTGGCCTTAACTTTCGGACGCGGCAGCGCAAAGAGAATTGCCAGCAGCGCGACCGCCATAATAGTGATAGACAGCCCATACAGCCCGCCAAGCGCATAGCAGGCCACGCCGAGCGGCGCCCCAAGCGCCATTGCCCCGTAGGTGACAATCCCGTTCCAGGAGATCACCCTGCCAATGTGCGGCGCGCCGACAACCCCCACGCCCCACAGCGTCGAGCCGGTTCCCGCCAGGCTTTGTCCGATGCCGAGAATGACGCGGCCCAGACAGAGCAGCGCCAGGCTGACCAGCGGCCAGTGGCTGGTTGCGGCAGCCAGCAGGTAGCTCAGACCACTGAGGAAACAGCCGCATAAACCCACCACCACAATGCTTTTTGGACCGAACAGGTCCGCGTAGCGCCCGGCATGGGGGCGGCTCAGGAGCGTGGCGAAATATTGCAGGCTGATGACCAGCCCCGCCCAGAAGGCGCTGAAGCCCATCACGTCATGGACATAGCCCGGCAGGATCGCCAGCGGCAGGCCAATGGTCAGATAGCTGGCAAAGTTGAAAATCACAACGGAAACGATGCGCAGATTGAGGCGCAATCCGCTCAGTGCCGGTTCAGCGGCCGGTTCGGGCATGGGGTTTTACCTGGATTTTTTACAACCGTGTTTCACTATTACCACGGCGCAATAAGAAAATCAGCACCGACTTTCAGATTAACGGCTCCAGACGAAGCGAAGCCCGGGCACTACACTTATCGGGTCATCATATTAAGGAACACGCATGATCGCTAACCCGTCCGACAAAGCAGGACTTCACATCTTATTAAAACTCGCCTGTCTGGTGGTTATCCTTGCGGGTATTCATGCTGCCGCCGACATTATTGTTCAGCTCCTGCTGGCGCTCTTTTTTGCCATTGTGCTTAATCCTCTGGTCACCTGGTTTTTACGTCGGGGCGTCAGCCGCCCGGTAGCCATCACCATTGTGGTTATTGTTATGCTGATTGGCCTGACGGCGCTCTTCGGCGTACTGGCGGCATCGCTGAGCGAATTCTCCACCATGCTGCCGCAGTACAACAAAGAGCTGACGCGTAAGATTGTCGCGCTGCAGGAGATGGTACCCTTTCTTAATCTGCATATTTCACCCGAACGGATGCTGCGCAGAATGGACTCCGAGAAGGTCATGACCTACGCCACCACGTTGATGACGGGGCTTTCCGGCGCGATGGCCAGCATTCTGCTGCTGGTCATGACGGTGGTGTTTATGCTGTTCGAAGTCCGCCACGTTCCCTATAAGCTGCGCTTTGCACTGAACAACCCACAAATTCACATTGCCGGATTACACCGGGCACTGAAGGGCGTCTCAAAATATCTGGCGCTGAAAACGCTTCTGAGCGTCTGGACCGGGGTCATTGTCTGGCTGGGGCTGATGCTGATGGACGTGCAGTTCGCGCTGATGTGGGGCGTGCTGGCATTTCTTCTGAACTACGTGCCGAATATTGGCGCGGTGCTTTCCGCCGTGCCGCCGATGATTCAGGCGTTTCTGTTCAATGGTTTCTACGAATGCATGCTGGTCGGCGCGCTGTTCCTCGTCGTGCATATGGTGCTGGGCAATATTCTTGAACCGCGCATGATGGGACACCGTCTGGGCATGTCGACGCTGGTGGTATTTTTATCCTTACTGATTTGGGGATGGCTGCTGGGCCCGGTCGGTATGCTGCTGTCGGTCCCCCTGACCAGCGTATGTAAAATCTGGATGGAAACCACCAAAGGCGGCAGCAAGCTGGCGATCCTGCTCGGTCCGGGGAGGCCGAAAAGCCGATTACCAGGATAACCGACCTACCTGTACAGGTAGGTTTAAACCATCAGTAATACACCGTAAATTACCGCGTCCTTAATCCGTCGCGGTATTTTATTTGCGTTAAGGCGATATTCACCCTGTTTTATTTACGTCGTGCGCATTACGCTCAAATGCAATTTATGATTTAACGCAAATTATAAAAAAATGAAATAGTTACTTATTTTCCATGTTATTATTTCCGTCTTCGCTTCATCGTAATGCAAACATTAATATTGATTAAAAATACACCTGGCGCCAACGGAAAGCCGGATGAATATTATTTGTAAATACCACTACCTTTAATTGTTAATATTGATATGGAGTTGTTGATGAAAAAGATCGTTAAATGGTGTGCTGCTGCCGTATTCGTTGGCGCACTGGCTGGCTGTGCGCGTACCGCCCCAATCGCTCAGGTTCACTCTATTGTAAGCGCGGGTCATACTGCCGATCAGGTAAAAACGGCAATTTTGAAAGCAGGCCAAAAACGTGACTGGATCATGACGGAAGCGGGCCCGGGAATGATTAAGGGGCGTTTGCAGTCGCGCGATCACTCGGTCCAGGTGAGTATTCCGTACACGGCAACAAGCTATTCAATCAACTATGAAAACAGCCTTAATCTGAAAGCGGCAGACGGTAAAATTCACAAAAATTATAACCGCTGGGTGAATAACCTCGACCACGATATTCAGCTGAACCTCTCCGCAGGCGCCACGCTGTAATATTTTTCTAAAGTCGGGCCGCGTATGGCCCGATAACCTCTCTTTATTATCCTCAAAGGTTACGTAGTAATGTACGAAAAGGACACACTCAGCGCACTGGATGCCATTACCGAAGCGCAACGCATCGCTTTTGCCCCGATGTTATTCCAGACTGCGCTTTGTCTGCGTAACTCAGGCGTTCTCGCCTGGCTAGATAAACAAGGGAAAGAAGGTGCCAGCCTTGAGGAAATAACAGAACACAGCACGCTAGGTAGCTATGGTGTCAGCGTACTGCTGGATATGGGATTAAGCGGTCGAATCGTAACCCAACAGCAAGGACGTTATTTCCTGGCGAAAGTGGGCCATTTTTTACTGCACGACGAAATGACCCGCGTAAATATGGATTTCACCCAGGACGTTTGTTACCAGGGGCTATTTCACCTGGCGGACGCCCTGCAGGAAGAAAAACCTGCCGGATTAGCCGTGTTTGGCAACTGGCCAACCATCTACCCGGCTTTATCCCAATTACCTGCTCCGGCGAAGGATAGCTGGTTCGCCTTTGATCATTACTATTCTGACGCCGCTTTTGACGCGGCTTTGCCATATATATTCGCAAGCTCGCCGACAAAATTGTACGATGTGGGCGGAAATACGGGTAAATGGTCGTTACGCTGCTGCCGCTATGACGAAAATGTTGCCGTGACGATCCTCGATCTGCCGCAGCAGATAGCGCTGGCGCAGGAAAACATCGCAAAAGCAGGTTTTTCTCATCGTATTGCATTCCATGCTGTCGATATGCTTAGCCCAGCAACATTGCCGGGTGACGCCGACGTCTGGTGGATGAGCCAGTTCCTGGATTGTTTCTCTCCGGATCAGATTGTCGCCATGCTGACGCGGGTCGCACAGGCCATGAAGCCAGGCGCACGTTTGTGCATCATGGAGCTTTTCTGGGATGCTCAGAAATTTGAAGCAGCCTCTTTCAGCCTGAATGCCACCTCGCTCTATTTCACCTGTATGGCGAATGGCAATAGTCGGTTTTACAGCGTAGAAAAGTTTTATCGCTACCTGGAGAGCGCAGGTTTCAGCGTTGAACAGCGGCTGGACAATCTTGGGGTCGGTCATACCCTGCTGATATGCACCAAACGTGAACAATAGAGCAGCTTAGCTGCCCGGGTGGCCTAGTCTGCCTTTTGAATACGGTTTTTTTCGCGGACGCGCGTAGATGAAATTTTCAGTGAACATTATCGACTGGCAGGCCAGAGCGCCAGGACTCAGCGATGCCACAGAGTGGCAGGCGTGGTCTCGCCTGCAGCTGGCCGTCGATCCAGCTGCCCCGCTTCCCCGGTTGACCGCTTTACCTATGATGACCGCGCGCCGCCTCAATTCAGGCAGTAAGCTGGCAGTGGATATTGGTCTTGCCATGCTGCAAAACCACGCCATTGATGCCGTCGTCTATTCCAGCCGCCACGGCGAGCTGGAGCGCAACTACCGTATTCTGCATGCTCTGGCAACCGGCCAGTCCGTATCGCCCACCGACTTCGCCATGTCCGTGCACAACTCGGCGGTGGGCAATCTCACGATTACCGCACGCCAGCCCATCGTCTCGTCATCCATTTCTGCCGGGCTGGACACCTTCCAGCAGGCTTTATGTGAAGTGCTAAGCCTGCTGCATGCCGGCTACTCCCGCGTCTTGCTGGTCGATTTTGACGGCGCGCTGCCGGAATTTTACCATCCGGCGTTACCGCAGCAGATGCCCACCTGGCCCTACGCGCTGGCGCTGGTCATTGAATCCGGCCAGGAATTGCAGTGTGAAACCCACAGCGGCAGCACGGGTGAAGAACCCGCCCTGCCGCAAAGCCTGATGTTCCTGCAGCGCTATCTCAGCGAGGAACGTCAGTTTGTAGTGCCCGGCGAACGTTTGCTGTGGCAATGGACGCGCGCATGAACCACCTGGCTGCCCGTATCAACTGGTTATGGCGTCTGGTGATGACCGGATTCTGCTTCGCGCTGTTTGGCGTGGGCGGACTGCTGCTGTCGCTGGTCTGGTTCAACCTGCTGCTGATCGTCCAGCGCGACCGCGCCAACCGTCGACGTCTGGCGCGTCGCAGCATTGCGGCCAGCTTCCGTTTCTTCCTGACCGTTGCGCGCGGACTCGGGGTACTGGACTATCGCATTCGCAATCTTGACGCGCTGCGCAGCGATCGGGGTTGTCTGGTGGTAGCTAACCACCCCACGTTAATTGACTACGTGATTCTGGCGTCGGTGATGCCAGAAACCGACTGTCTGGTGAAGAGCGCGCTGCTGCGTAATCCCTTTGTCAGCGGCGTCATCCGCGCGGCGGATTACCTGATTAACAGCGAAGCCGAGCCCCTGCTCGCGGCCAGCCAGCAGCGTCTGGCTCAGGGCGACACGCTTTTGATCTTCCCGGAAGGCACGCGAACCCGGTTTGGCGAGGCTATCTCCCTCCAGCGCGGCGCGGCTAATATCGCCGTGCGCTGTAACAGCGATCTGCGGGTGGTGCTGATCCACTGTAGCGAACATCTGCTGGATAAAAAAAGTCACTGGTATGATGTACCGCCAGAAAAACCTGTTTTCACCGTGGATGTCCGCGACCGCGTGAACATCGACGAATTTTACGATGCAAATGAACAAGAACCGGCGCTGGCGGCAAGGCAGTTAAACCGGCATCTGGAGCATCGATTAACATCAGGCCTTCAATCTTTGTCAGGAATTAATGATGCAAGCGCTTTATCTTGAAATTAAGAATCTCATTATCACCACGCTGAATCTGGACGAGCTTACCGCAGAGGATATTGATACCGATGCCGCGCTGTTTGGCGATGGGCTGGGTCTGGACTCCATTGACGCGCTGGAACTGGGTCTGGCCGTGAAAAACCAGTATGGCGTGGTGCTTTCTGCCGAAAGCGAAGAGATGCGCCAGCACTTCTTTTCCGTCGCCACGCTGGCGTCCTTTATCAACGCTCAACGCGCCTGAGATGTGAACGATGACTGAACAAGAAACCATTTATCAGGAAGTCTGCGGCCTTCTGACCAAGCTCTTTGAAATCGACCCGCAGGACATTACGCCCGAAGCCCGTCTTTATGAAGACCTGGAGCTGGACAGCATTGACGCGGTGGACATGATCGTTCACCTGCAGAAAAAAACCGGTAAGAAAATCAAGCCGGAAACCTTCAAATCGGTTCGTACCGTTCAGGATGTGGTAGACGCCGTCGAACAGCTTCTGCGCGAAGAGTAAGACGTCGTGCGTGGTGGACGGACGTTCCCGGTCATCCCACTGCTGACGGGTCTGATGCTGCTGGCGTGGCCTTTTCTGATTGGATTTGGGCTGACGCACAACAGCCTGCAGTGGCTGTTACCGGTGATGGCGCTGATGTTGCTGCTGCGGCTGCGTCAGGCACAGCGGAACCGTGGCCCGATGAGGTATGTGGTGCAGTGCGTGGCGCTCGCGGGCATTGCGCTCTGCGCGGCAAGCTACCTGCTGAAAGCCCACCAGTGGCTGCTGCTCTACCCGGTGGTCGTCAACCTTGTCATGCTAGCCGTGTTTGGCGGTTCGCTGTGGACAGCGATGCCGCTTGTCGAACGGCTGGCGCGCTTGCGCGAGCCGGATTTGCCCCCGGAAGGCGTGCGCTATACCCGCAGGGTGACCCTCGTCTGGTGCGGCTTTTTCATCGGAAACGGCGCGATGGCGCTGTTCACCGTTCTCCACGGCGACCTGCATCTGTGGACGCTGTGGAACGGTATGGTGGCTTATATCCTGATGGGAACGCTGATGGCGACCGAGTGGCTGGTCCGCCAGCGGGTGATAAAAAAAGAGATGCACAATGACTAACCCCCTTCCGCTGGGCCAGTGGTTAAACGCCCCGCGCCCTGACGATATGCCCGTTGCCTGGCTTGACGATCGTACCTGGACGCTGGGCCAGCTGCGCCACGACGTGACCTTGCTGGTCGACACCCTGCGTCAGCAGGAAGGCGAGCGCTGGGCGCTGTGCTTTGAAAACAGCTATCTGTTTATCGTTGCGCTGCTGGCCTCGCTGCATGCCGGTAAAACGCCGGTCATTCCCGGCCATAGCCGCGTCTCGCAGCTCGAAGAACAGCAGTCGTTGTTTAGCGGCGTCCTGAGCGACAGGACTCTCGATTTCCATGGCAAGCTGATTGTGGTGGCCTCCAGCCATCAGACTGCTCGCCACTGGGCGCCCCTGCCGGACATTGACGAAAGCCGCTTTGTTGAACTGTTCACCTCCGGCTCCACGGGAACGCCGCGTCGGGTGATTAAGCACATCCTCAGTCTGGATCGCGAAGCCCGTCTGCTGGCTGACCGCTTCGGCGAGCGTCTGACTGGCTGTAGCGTTGTCGCTTCGGTCGTACCGCAACATCTGTACGGTCTGACCTTCCGCATCGTCTTGCCGATGGCGCTGGGCCTGCCGCTGCATGCTGCGATGCTCTACTACGCAGAGCAGCTGGCCGCCCTTCCTCATGACCGGCATTACCTGTTCATCAGCAGCCCGGCGTTCCTGAAGCGCCTGGATACGGAATTGCCCGCGCCGCCCGTCAGAATGCTGATTTCAGCAGGTGGAATGCTGCCCTGGTGCGACGTATCCACCACCGCTGGCTGGCTTAACATCTGGCCGGATGAAATTTATGGCAGTACCGAAACCGGGATCCTCGCCTGGCGCCATCGCCAGCAGGATAACGTCCCGTGGCAACCCTTCCCCGGCGTTATCTTCCAGCAGGAAGATGACGCCTGTCGCGTCACGTCGCCACTGATCCACGAGGCTGAAGGACTCCAGCTGGACGATATCCTCCACTTCGACAGCGAGGGGCTTTTCAGCATCGCCGGGCGTCGCGGGCGGGTGGTCAAAATTGAAGAAAAGCGCATCTCGCTTAACGAGATCGAACGTCGCCTGCTGGAGCTCGACGGCATTTGCGAAGCGGCGGCGCTGCCGGTCACGCGCGGGGGCCGTCAGGGGATTGGCGCCCTGCTGGTTCTGGACGAAGCGGTTCGCCAGCGCGGGTATATGCAGGATAAAAAAGCGCAGGAGTTTGCCTGGCGTCGCGCCCTGCTGCCGTGGCTTGAGCCGGTCGCCGTTCCACGCTACTGGCGTATTGTCGATGAAATGCCGGTAAACAGTATGAACAAGCGTGTCTATGCGCAGTTAGAGGAGTTATTTCATGAAAATTCATGAAATTGAGCGCCACCAGACACAGCCGGAGAAGCTGGAGATCGTTTTGCATCTCGACGCAGCGCTGTTCTGGTTTCAGGGCCATTTTGCCGTACAGCCGCTGCTGCCCGGCGTTGCGCAGCTTGACTGGGTGATGCACTACGCCACGACATTACTGGCACCGGGCTACCGCTTTCACAGCATTCAAAACGTGAAGTTCCAGGCACCTCTGCTGCCGGAAACCACGGTGACGCTGATGCTTGAGTGGCATGCTGAACGTCAGATGCTGACCTTCAGCTACCAGCGTCACGCAGGGGCTGAGCGCCATACCGCCAGCAGCGGGAAAATTCGGCTATGTCAGTAACCTTCCGCCCCTGCGTGCTGATCCCGTGCTACAACCACGGCGCCATGATCGCCAGCGTGCTCTCACGTCTCGCGCCGTTCGGCCTGCCGTGCCTGGTGGTGGATGACGGCAGCGACGCAGTCACCCGTCAGGAGCTTGAGCGCCTGGCGGCTGAGCACCCGCAGATGACGCTGGTCCGTCTGGCGCAAAACGCCGGAAAAGGTGCCGCGGTCATCAGGGGGCTGGAAGAGTGCGCGCGCGCGGGCTATACCCACGCCGTGCAGGTGGACGCGGACGGCCAACACGCCATCGAAGATATCCCCAAACTGCTGGCGCTGGCGGAGCGCCACCCGGACGCGCTGATTTCCGGCCAGCCCATTTACGATGATTCCATTCCGCGCTCGCGACTCTACGGGCGCTGGATAACCCACGTCTGGGTCTGGATTGAGACCTTATCCCTGCAGCTTAAAGACAGCATGTGCGGCTTTCGGGTCTACCCGGTCTCGCCCACGCTGCGGCTGGCAGCGCGTGAAACGCTCGGTAAACGGATGGACTTTGACACCGAAGTGATGGTCCGTCTTTACTGGCAGGGCAACACCAGCGTCTTTTTGCCCACCCGCGTCACCTACCCGCAGGACGGCTTGTCCCACTTCGATGCGTTAAAAGATAACGTGCGGATCTCCCTGATGCATACCCGACTCTTCTTCGGCATGCTGCCCCGCATGCCCGGCCTGCTTTTCCGTCGACGCCGCCAGCACTGGGCGCAGCAGGACGAGGTCAAGGGTCTGTGGGGGATGCGCCTGATGCTGCGCGTCTGGAAACTGCTGGGTCGGCGGGCCTTTACCGTGCTGCTTTGGCCAGTGATCGGCGTGTACTGGCTTATAGCACGTCCTGCACGGCAGGCCTCGCGGCAGTGGATTGGAAGGGTCAAGCAAGAACTGCATAAGCGGAACATGCCCGTTCCCCCGCGGCTCAACAGCTTTTTCCATTTTATGCGCTTCGGCAACGCGATGCTGGATAAGGTCGCCAGCTGGCGCGGCGAGCTGAAGTTTGATCGCGACGTGGTCTTTGCCGCCGGCGCGAGAGAAACGCTTAATATTGCGGCGCCGCAGGGCAAGCTGCTGCTGGCCTCGCATCTTGGCGACGTAGAAGCCTGCCGGGCCCTGGCCCAGCTGGACGGCAGCAAAATCATCACCGCCCTGGTCTTCAGCGAGAACGCCCAGCGCTTTAAGCAGATCATGAGCGAAATGGCGCCCGAGGCCAGCGTGAATTTGATGTCGGTCACCGACATCGGCCCGGACACCGCGATCGCCATCAAAGAGAAGCTTGAGCGGGGAGAATGGGTCGCGATTGTGGGCGATCGCATCGCGGTGAATCCGCAGCGTGGCGGCGAGTGGCGGGTGATCTGGAGTACGTTTATGGGGCAGCCAGCGCCGTTCCCACAGGGGCCGTTTATCCTGGCCTCCATCCTGCGTTGCCCTGTGGTGCTGATTTTTGCCCTGCGCCAGCAGGGTAAGCTCGTCCTGCACTGTGAACCGTTTGCAGATCCGCTGCACCTGCCGCGCGGTGAACGCCAGCAGGCGCTGCAGAATACCGTCGATCGCTACGCGCAGCGGCTGGAGCATTACGCCCTCATGTCGCCGCTCGACTGGTTTAATTTTTTCGATTTCTGGCATCTGCCAGAGTCCAGTGAAAAGGAGTAAAGGGTGCTGACCGATCCCCGCTTTACGACTGAAGTCGAGATCACCGTTCCGTTCCACGACGTCGATATGATGGGCGTGGTCTGGCACGGTAACTATTTCCGCTACTTTGAGATCGCCCGCGAGGCGCTGCTCAATCAGTTTGACTATGGCTATCGCCAGATGAAGGCCTCCGGCTACGTCTGGCCCGTCGTCGACACGCGGGTGAAATACCGCGATGCGGTGACCTTTGAGCAGCGTATTCGCGTCCGCGCGCACGTTGAAGAGTATGAAAATCGCCTGCGCATTGCCTATCAAATTTTCGATGCGCAGACCGGCAAACGCACGACCACCGGGTACACCATCCAGGTGGCGGTGGAAGAAGCCACCCGCGAAATGTGCTTTGTGAGCCCGGCAATACTGTTTGAACGTATGGGAGTAACGCCATGAAATGGTTGCCTTTACTGGCGCTAATCCTCAGCCCGCTGGTCAGCGCCGTGACGCTGGATGAGCTGCAGCAGCGCTTCACCGAGCAGCCCGTGGTGCGCGCGCACTTCGAACAGGTTCGCACCATAAAAGATATGCCGCAGCCGCTGCGCTCGCAGGGCGAAATGCTGATCGCCCGCGACAGCGGCCTGCTGTGGGATCAAAAAGCGCCGTTTCCGATGACGCTGCTGCTGGACGACAAGCGGATGGTTCAGGCAATCAACGGCCAGCCGCCGCAGACCATCACTGCCGACAATAATCCGCAGATGTTCCAGTTCAATCATCTTCTGCGCGCCCTGTTCCAGGCCGACCGCAAGGTGCTGGAAGAGAACTTCCGCATTGATTTTAAAGACCTGGGAGCGGGCCGCTGGTCGCTGGTGCTTACGCCAAAAACGACGCCGCTGGACAAGATTTTCGCCACCCTCGATCTGGGCGGCGCGACCTATCTGGAGACGATTCGCCTCAACGACAAACAGGGCGACCGTACCGATATCGCCCTTTCATGCCACCAACTGACGCCCGCCAGCCTGACCGATGACGAACGCCAACGCTTTGCCGCACCGTAAATCCCTGCGCCCGGCGCTGCTGTGGGCCACGCTATGCCTGATTCTGATGGGCGTGCTGCTGTCGCTGCTGCCCGGCGCGCGTCTGAACAGCAGCGTGCTGGCCATGCTGCCGAAGCAGACGCTGGGGGCGATCCCGCCGGCGCTCAACGACGGGTTTATGCAGCGTCTCGACCGCCAGCTGGTCTGGCTGGTCAGCCCCGGCAAAGAGCCCGATCCGCGCGTGGCGCAGCAGTGGCTGGCGCTGCTGCAAAGCACTGATTCGCTTAGCGAGGTCAAAGGCCCGATGGACGCCGCCGGGCAAAAGGCCTGGGGAGAGTTCTTCTGGCAGCACCGAAATGGCCTGATCGATCCCGCCACCCGCGCCCGCCTGCAAAACGGCGGAGAAGCGCAGGCGCAGTGGATTTTATCTCAGCTTTATTCGGCCTTTTCCGGCGTCAGCGGCAAAGAGCTGCAAAACGATCCCCTGATGCTGATGCGCGGCTCGCAGCTCGCTCTGGCGCAAAACGGCCAGAAGCTACGGCTGATGGACGGCTGGCTGGTCACAAAAGATGAGGCGGGAAACTACTGGTATCTTCTGCACGGAGAGCTGGCGGGCTCGTCATTTGATATGCAGCAGACCCACCGGCTCGTGACGACGCTTAACGCGCTGCAGGAGACGCTAAAAGCGCGTTACCCGCAGGCGCAGCTGCTTTCCCGCGGGACGGTGTTTTACAGCGATTACGCCAGCCAGCAGGCCAAACGCGACGTCTCGACGCTGGGTATCGCCACCCTGCTTGGCGTGTTCCTGCTCATCGTGGCGGTGTTCCGCTCTTTGCGTCCGCTGCTGCTGAGCGTGCTCTCGATTGCCATCGGCGCGCTGGCGGGCACGGTGGTGACGCTGCTGCTCTTTGGCGAGCTGCATCTGATGACGCTGGTGATGAGCATGAGCATCATCGGTATTTCAGCCGACTACACGCTCTACTACCTGACCGAACGGATGGTGCACGGCGCGGAGCACTCCCCCTGGCAAAGCCTGGCGAAAGTACGCAATGCGCTGCTGCTGGCGCTGCTGACGACGGTCGCCGCCTACCTGATTATGATGCTGGCCCCCTTCCCCGGGATCCGCCAGATGGCGGTGTTCGCCGCCGTGGGGCTGAGCGCCTCCTGCCTGACGGTGATTTTCTGGCATCCGTGGCTGTGCCGTGGGTTACCGGTGCGCCCGGTTCCATTTATGGTCCTGATGCTGCGCTGGCTGGCCGCCTGGCGGCGCAGTAAAAAATTGTCCGTTGGTTTGCCCGTCGCGCTGGCGCTGCTCTCCGCCGTGGGGATGAGTACGCTGAGGGTGGACGACGACATCGCCCAGCTGCAGGCGCTGCCGAAAGATATTCTGGCGCAGGAGAAGGCCATTACCGCCCTGACCGGACAGAGCGTCGATCAGAAATGGTTTGTGGTTCACGGCGCCTCGCCTCAGCAAACGCTGGAGCGGCTGGAAGCCTTTACCCCGGCGCTGGCGGAGGCGCAAAAAGCGGGAGAGATTGTCCGCTGGCGCACCCTGCCGCTGAACTCGCTGGCCCGCCAGAAAAGCGATCTTACGCTTCTACAAAACGCCGCGCCTGCGGTAATGAACGTGCTGAAAAGCGCCGGGCTCAACGCCGTCGCCCCGAATCTCGACGCCATGCCGGTCAGCGTGGACGCGTGGCTTAAAAGCCCGGCGAGCGAAGGCTGGCGTCTGCTCTGGCTGACCCTGCCCGACGGGGAAAGCGGCGTGCTCGTGCCGGTGGACGGTGCGAAAAACAGCGCTTACCTCGGTGAGCTGGCCGCGCGCCATGACGGCGTCGTCTGGGTCGATCGCAAAGCCAGCTTTGACAGCCTGTTTGCCCTCTACCGCACGCTGCTGACGGGGCTACTGTTTGCGGCGCTGGCGGTGATTGCCTGCGGGGCGATGCTGCGCCTCGGCTGGCGTAAAGGGCTGATAAGCCTGGTGCCGTCCTTGCTATCGCTGACCTGCGGGCTGTCGGTCCTGGCCGCAACGGGCCACCCGGTGAATCTGTTTTCACTTCTGGCGCTGGTACTGGTGCTCGGCATTGGCATTAACTACACGCTGTTTTTCAGCAATCCGCGCGGTACGCCGCTCACCTCAATGCTGGCGATTACGCTGGCCATGATGACCACGCTGCTGACGCTGGGCATGCTCGTCTTCAGCGCCACCCAGGCCATCAGCAGCTTTGGTATCGTGCTGGTGAGCGGTATTTTTACCGCCTTCCTGCTGGCGCCGCTGGCGATGCCGGATAAGAAAGAGAGAAAACGTAAATGAACGCTTTTTACCGCGCCGTCGCGCTGGCCGCAGCGCTGCTGCTGGCGGGCTGCAGCCATTCGACCGATACCAAAGAGACGCGTCCCCAGGCCTGGCTCCAGCCGGGAACCAGAGTGACGCTGCCGCCGCCCGGCATCAGCCCGGCGGTAAGCTCCCAGCAGCTGCTGACCGGCAGCTTTAACGGACAAACGCAGTCCCTGCTGGTGATGCTCAACGCGGATGCGCATAAGGTGACGCTGGCCGGGCTCTCTTCCGTGGGGATCCGTCTGTTCCTGGCGACGTACGATGAGACCGGTATTCATACCGAACAGTCGATCGTTGTGCCGCAGCTGCCGCCCGCCAGCCAGGTGCTGGCGGACGTGATGCTAAGCCACTGGCCAATTAGCGCCTGGCAGCCGCAGTTGCCGAAGGGCTGGACGCTAACGGACAATGGCGATCGACGCGAGCTGCGTAACGCCAGCGGAAAGCTGGTGACGGAGATTGTCTACCTGCAGCGTAAAGGCAAGCGCGAGCCGATCAGCATCGAGCAAAACGTATTCAAATACCACATCACCATTCAATATCTGGGTGACTGAGATGATTTATATTTCCGCTGTTGGCATGGTCAACGCGCTGGGCAATTCGCCTGATATGATTGCCGCGAACCTGGTGGCAGGCGTGGCGCCGGGTATGCACGCCCGGACCGGCTGGTTGCAGGACTCACCCGAAGCCGTTCTGGGCGGCGTTGAAGGCGAATTGCCGCCCATCCCGGACACCTTCTCCGCACACCGCACCCGCAATAACCAGCTGCTGCTGGCCGCGCTGGCGCAGATTCAGCCAGCCGTCGACGAGGCTATCGCCCGCGTCGGTCGCGACCGTGTGGCCGTGGTGCTGGGAACCAGTACCTCCGGGCTGGATGAAGGCGATGAGCACGTACAGCGCATGACCCATGGCGAAGCGAGCACGCGCTGGCAGTACCCGCAGCAGGAGCTTGGCGATCCGTCCCGCTTCCTCGCCAGCTGGCTTCAGCTCGAAGGCCCGGCCTATACGATTTCAACAGCCTGCTCTTCCAGCGCGCGGGCGATGATCGGCGGCAAACGTCTGATCGAAGCCGGGCTGGTTGACATCGCCATCGTCGGCGGAGCAGATACCCTGAGCCGGATGCCCGTCAACGGCTTTAACAGCCTTGAATCCTTCTCCCCTTCGCTCTGCGAACCGTTTGGTCGCGACCGCAAGGGGATCACCATCGGAGAAGCCGCCGCGCTGATGGTATTGAGCCGCGAGCCCGCCGACGTGGCGCTGCTCGGGACGGGTGAATCCAGCGATGCGTACCATATTTCCGCCCCGCATCCGCAGGGCGAAGGGGCGATAAGGGCGATTACTCAGGCGCTTAACGAAGCGGGCATGCAGCCGGAGGATATCGGCTACATCAACCTGCACGGCACGGCCACGCCGCTTAACGATCAGATTGAATCGCAGGTGGTACACGATCTCTTCGGGGAAAGCGTGCCGTGCAGCTCAACCAAACACCTTACCGGCCATACGCTGGGCGCTGCCGGTATTACCGAAGCGGCCCTGAGCTGGCTGATTCTTTCGCGCGATCTACCGTTGCCGCCGCAGGACTTCGCCCGCTACGCGCCCGACGACACGCTGGCGCCGTGCGGCCTGCTGCACCGGCACATCGCGCTGAAAAAGCCGGTTATTCTGTCTAACTCGTTCGCGTTTGGCGGCAACAACGCCAGCATTCTGCTGGGGAGAGCCTCATGAGCTACTTATCACCCGAAGCCTATCTGCCGCACGAGGCGCCGATGATGCTGCTGGGGTCCGTAGAGAAAGTTACGGACGAGATGGCGGTCTGCCGCGTGGCAGTCAACGGGCAAAGCGTGCTGGCGCCGTTTCTCAATGCCGATGGCGACCTGCCGGGCTGGTACGCGCTTGAGCTAATGGCGCAGACCGTTGGCGTCTGGTCAGGCTGGCATCGTCAGCAGCAGGGGCAGGAACATATCGCGCTGGGCATGGTGCTCGGCGCGCGCGAGCTGGTCTGCGCCAGCGGGCATTTCGCCGCAGGCCTGACGCTGGACATTACCGTTAAGTTGCTGATGCAGGACGAACGCTTCGGCAGTTTTGAATGCGCGATTTCCGCTAATGAAGAGACGCTGGCCACGGGCCGGGTCAATACCTTCCAGCCGAGCGCAGAAGAATTAACATCGCTATTTAATCAGGGATCTAACGCATGAGTCGTTCCGTACTGGTCACAGGGGCCAGCAAAGGCATAGGGCGCGCCATTGCCCGCCAGCTTGCCGCCGACGGGTTTACCGTAGGCGTGCATTACCATCGTGATGCCGCAGGCGCGCAGGAGACGCTGGACGCCATCACGCAGGCGGGTGGGAACGGTCGTCTACTCGCCTTTGATGTGGGCAACCGCGAACAGTGCCGCGAGGTGCTGGAGCAGGAGATTGAAACCCATGGCGCATGGTATGGCGTTGTCAGCAACGCCGGAATTACCCGCGACGGCGCCTTTCCGGCGCTGAGCGAAGACGACTGGGACAGCGTGATCCACACCAATCTCGACAGTTTTTATAACGTCATTCACCCCTGCATTATGCCGATGATTGGCACCCGTAAAGGAGGACGCATTATCACCTTATCGTCCGTGTCCGGCGTGATGGGTAACCGCGGGCAGGTGAACTACAGCGCGGCAAAAGCGGGCATTATCGGCGCCACCAAAGCGCTGGCGATTGAGCTGGCAAAACGCAAAATCACCGTGAACTGCATTGCCCCGGGGCTGATTGATACCGGCATGATTGAGATGGAAGAAGCCGCGCTGAAGGAAGCGATGTCCATCATTCCAATGAAACGTATGGGCCAGGCTGAAGAAGTCGCCGGGCTGGCAAGCTATCTGATGTCGGATATCGCGGGCTACGTTACCCGCCAGGTCATTTCCATTAACGGAGGAATGCTATGACGCGTCGCGTGGTGATTACGGGCATGGGCGGCGTGACCGCCTTTGGCGAAAACTGGCAATCCGTGTCCAGCAGGCTGCTGGCGTATGAAAACGCGGTGCGTAAAATGCCGGAATGGCAGGTCTATGATGGCCTGCATACCCTGCTCGGCGCGCCGATCGATGATTTCACGCTGCCGGAACACTATACCCGCAAGCGTATTCGCGCCATGGGCCGGGTGTCGCTGATGTCGACCCGCGCCACCGAGCTGGCGCTGGAGCAGGCGGGGCTGATTGGCGAAGCGGTGCTCACCAATGGTCAAACGGGTATCGCCTACGGTTCTTCGACAGGCAGCACCGGCCCGGTCAGCGAATTCGCCACCATGCTTACCGAAAAGCACACCAATAACATCACCGGGACAACCTACGTCCAGATGATGCCGCACACGACCGCGGTGAATACCGGCCTGTTCTTTGGATTGCGTGGCCGCGTGATCCCGACGTCGAGCGCCTGTACCTCCGGCAGCCAGGCGATTGGCTATGCCTGGGAGGCGATTCGCCACGGGTATCAGACCGTGATGGTCGCGGGTGGCGCGGAGGAGCTGTGTCCGTCTGAAGCAGCGGTGTTTGACACGCTGTTTGCCACCAGCCAGCGTAACGACGAACCCAAAACCACCCCTTCACCGTTCGATACGCAGCGCGATGGTCTGGTCATTGGGGAAGGCGCTGGCACCCTGATTCTGGAAGAACTGGAGCACGCCAGAGCGCGCGGGGCCACAATCTATGGCGAGATCGTGGGCTTTGCCACCAACTGTGACGCGGCCCATATCACCCAGCCTCAGCGTGACACCATGCAGATTTGCATGGAGCAGTCGCTGGCTATGGCGGGATTAAGCGCCCGGGATATGGGGTATATTTCCGCGCACGGTACCGCCACCGATCGCGGCGATATCGCCGAAAGCCAGGCCACTGCCGCTATCTACGGTGATAACGTGCCGGTTTCCTCGCTGAAGAGCTATTTTGGCCATACGCTTGGGGCCTGCGGCGCGCTGGAAGCGTGGATGAGCCTGCAGATGATGCGTGAAGGCTGGTTTGCCCCGACGCTCAATTTAACGCAGCCGGATGAGCAATGCGGTGCTTTAGATTATATTATGGGAGAAGCCCGTCAGATTGACTGCGAGTATTTGCAGAGCAATAACTTCGCGTTTGGCGGCATCAACACCTCGATTATCATTAAACGCTGGGCGTAACTATGTACCAGTTTGTACTGGGAAAAATCTCCACCCTTTGCGCGGACCCGCTGGCGTCAACGCTCGCAGACAGGGCGCCTCAGGGTGCCCAACAGGCCTCCTGGCTGGCCGGGAGGACGCTGCTCGCGAGAACGTTATCCCCTCACCCACTCCCCGACATTATTTACGGCGAGCAGGGGAAACCGGCCTTTGCGAAGGGTCATCCGCTGTGGTTTAACCTGAGCCACAGCGGTGACGATATCGCCCTGCTGATGAGCGATGAAGGCGAAGTCGGCTGTGATATCGAAGTGATTCGTCCCAGGAAAAACTGGCAGGCGCTGGCGAATGCGGTCTTCAGCATGACGGAGCATGATGAGCTTGAGCGCGAGGCGCCAGAGGAACGGCTTGCCGCCTTCTGGCGTATCTGGACGCGAAAAGAGGCGATCATAAAGCAGCGCGGCGGCAGCGCCTGGCAGATTGTCAGCATCGACAGCACGGCGCAGACGCACGCGGTCAGCCAGCTACAGGTCGGTTCGCTGAGCCTTGCCGTCTGTACATCGACCCCTTACACCCTGACCCACGAATCGATTATTCACGTCGGGACGTTCGGGGCAGAAAAATCACTAACACACCCAGAATAATAAACCCGACGCCCACCAGCCCGTGCCAGGAGAAGCGTTCTCCCCAGCCGGGCAGCAGGATCGCCGCGGCCCACACCAGGATGTAGCTAAGACTCAGCAAGGCATACGCTTTGCTGAGCGCCATACGATGCAGCGCCAGATACCAGCAGCCCATGGAGGCCACATACCCCATCAACCCCAGCAGCAGCGCCCCCGTGCCGGATGAGAAGTGCCACAGCGCGGAAATAAGCGCCAGAACATCGCTGACCGGCGGCAGTGCCTGCATGGCATCGCGCAGCAACAGCTGCGCCGCGCTGACTAACAGCACGCTGCATAAGGCCCAGAAAGTCCCTTTCACAGGCTCCCTCCCAGGATAACAATCCCCATGATGATGAACCCCACCCCCAGCCAGTGATGCGACGCGACGTTTTCACGCCAGAATACCTTCGCCGCCAGCGTCACCCAGACAAAATTGAGGCTCAGCATAGGGTACGCGATGCCGACAGGCAGGCGTTGCAGCACCACCAGCCAGACCAGCATCCCGCTGCCCAGCGCCAGCAGTGCCAGACCAAGCCACAGCGCGATGTGCGTCCCGCGCCGCCCGGCTTTCGCCGGACGGGTGGCCTGTTTCTGGCACAGCTGCCCAGCGCAGCTGAGCAGGCTTGCCAGTATCAGCCAGATCCAGGTCATCACTTCGGCAGGTACTCCAGCAAGGCCAGACGCCCCTGGATATAGAGATTGTCCGGCTGCGGTAAATTCGCCCGTGAAATATCGTCGCGTTTTGAGAGCAGCATGACCAGCGACACGCGCCCCTGCTGACGATGCGCTGCCAGCCACTGCGCGAAGTCGTCCTCACTGACAAAACGATCTTTCACATCGGGATAATCCAGCCCGTAGCGCAGTTCGCCGCTCTGACCAAACAGCGTGATGTCATTGCGCTTCAGCTCCCACGCCAGGCCCGCGGCCACGCCTACGTTATTGGCGAGCACGAATCGGCTCTCCTGCAGCGGCTCGCGCACGGTATCGACCAGCGACTGCGGCTGTTTGGAATCCACCACCAGGTTAGGAATAGCAAAACCAATCAGCAGCGCCAGGCCTGCTGGACACAGAGCCGCCAGCCACCAGCGCTGCTGGCTCTGCCGGAACGTAAACCAGCCTACCGCCGCCCAGATGAGGAACGCGACCACCGCGCAGAACACTTTATACAGTTCGACCGAGGTCCAGACCGGATGCTTAGACAGTCCCCACGGCGAGACCACCAGCGCGGCCACCACGCCGATAACACCAAACGCCAGGTTAATTCCGCCGTTAATGCGTAACGCTCTGGCGCCTTTCTCCGCCGCGAGGCAGGCATAGCGCGCCATCAGGATAGCAAGCGGGGCAAAGCAGGGCAGTATATAGGTCGGCAGCTTGCCTTTGGCGATGCTGAAGAACAGCAGCGGCATCACCACCCAACCCAGCAGATAGAACCCACCGCCCGCGTTTTGTCTGTCATTCCAGCCGAGACGAAACGCGCCGGGCAGCAGCGCCAGCCACGGCAGACTGCCCGCAATCAGGAACGGTATGTAGTACCAGAACGGGGCTTTATGCTGCGCGTCGCTCTGGGCAAAACGCTGAATATGTTCCACCCAGAAGAAGTAACGCCAGAAGTCAGGCTCACGCTGCGCAATGGCCAGCCCCCATGGCAGAACAATCAGCACGCAGCTCAGGATCGCGAGCCAGCCAAAAATCAGCACCTCTTTCCAGCGCTTCTGGGCGATCGCCCACGGCAGCACGCCAATCACCGGAACGGCCAGCGCCAGGAAGCCTTTGGTCATCACCCCCATCCCGCAGGCCAGCCCAAGCAGCACATAGCCACCCGCTTTTCCGGCAACGGTTTGGGCCTGTGACGCCAGCCAGAAGCTGCACATCGCCGCCACCAGCCACAGGGTGATGATAGGATCCAGCACCGCATACGTGCCGATGCCATACACCAGGAAGAGGGTCAGGAAGATAAGACCGGAGAAAATGGCGGTCCGCTTATCCCGCCAGAGACGCCAGGCCATCCAGATGACCAGCAGCGCGGCTAAGCCGGTAGAGAAGATAGACCCGGCGCGCACGGCGAGGTTCGTGTGCCCGAACAGCATCTGTCCGATGCTGTTGATCCAGTAGCCAGCAATCGGCTTTTCAAAGTAACGCAGCCCCAGAAAATGCGGGACTACCCAGTCTCCGGAGGCCAGCATTTCACGGCTGATTTCCGCATAGCGCGTTTCATCAGGCTGCCAGAGCAGGCGGATATCGACCGGAATGAGGTAGTAAACGATAAACAGTGCGAGAAGCGCTAAGCCATAACGGGCTGTTTTCATGGGGCCGGACTCACGATTTGTTGATAGCCAAGCCAGCCTTCCCGGCCAGCCATTTCATTACGGACAACTTTGCCTACGGGCAGGGTGCTGAGGTCGTCTGGCAGCAGCTCGCTCAACGGGCAGAATTCGATGCCCTCCTGAGCGGCCATGGTCAGCAGTTCGTCGAAATCATGCTGATACGCAATCCCTTCCACTTCGGCATGGATGGTATACACCGGCGTGCCGGCGTCACGATGAATGCGGTCCAGAATGTAGCGATTGAACTCATTCGCTTTCACCTCGCGCCCGACCACTTCATCCCAGGTAGGAAGCGTGACCGGAATTTGCACCGTACCGTAGCGATTTTCGCCTAACAGCGGTAAAAAGGGCCCGGTTCCGCGGCAATCGCTGTTGTAGCGAAACGCGAAGGCCTCTTTAGCTTTCACCACGCGCTGATCCGCACGCCATCCCGCCACGGCGGAGCAGCGCACGGGCTGACCGATAATGGCCTCCAGCTCCAGCATTCCACGCTCGATCTCACGGGACAGGCGCGGGATATCCCAGACGCCCGCCCAGGCTTGCCAGGCATGGTGATCCCAGGCGTGCAGACCCACCTCATGATGCTGCGCCGCCTCGCGGATAACCGCTTCATTACCCGCGCCGATGCGCCTGCCGGGCCAGGCGGTGCCTGCCAGCAAAATATCCCAGCCGTAGAGGGATGCTGCGCGCGAGCGCAGCATTTTGAACAGAAATGCCGGTTTAATCAGACGCCATAAATGGCGCCCCATATTGTCAGGCCCCACGCTGAAGAAAATGCTGGAGCGCACGCCGTGCTTGCTCAGCAGCTCCAGCAGTTTGGGTACACCGTCACGCGTTCCCCTGAAGGTGTCGACATCAATGCGTAAACCGACTTTTTTCATGAGACCTGTTCCGACAGCTCCACGGTGCGCAGGAAGAAATCGAGCGTTTCATCAATGGTCTGCTCCATCTTCACCGTCGGCGTCCAGTTAAGGCAGCGCTTCGCGTTGCGAATGCTTGGCTTACGGTGCTCAACGTCCTGGTAGCCCTTACCATAGTAGCTGCTGCTTTCCACTTCGCGGAAACCGGCAAACGGCGGGAATTTATCGCGCAGCGGATGGCGCTCAAAGCTGGCCAGCAGCATCTCGGCCAGCTCGCGAATGCTCGCTTCGTTGTCCGGGTTACCGATGTTAATGATTTCACCGTTGCAGCGGTTATCTTTGTTTTCGATGATGCGGAACAGCGCTTCGATACCGTCGCTGATATCCGTAAAGCAGCGTTTCTGTTTCCCGCCTTCGATAAGCTTGATTGGCGAGCCTTCCACCAGGTTCAGGATCAGCTGGGTGATTGCACGGGAGCTGCCGATACGCGCCGCGTTCAGGTTATCCAGACGTGGGCCCATCCAGTTAAACGGACGGAACAGGGTAAAGCGCAGGCCCTCTTTCTCACCGTAGGCCCAAATCACGCGGTCCAGCAGCTGTTTGGAGACGGAGTAAATCCAGCGCTGTTTGTTGATCGGCCCGACCACCAGGTTGGAAGTGTCTTCATCGAAGTTCTTATCGGTACACATGCCGTACACTTCAGAGGTGGACGGGAAGATGATGCGCTTGTCGTATTTCACGCAGTCGCGGATGATCTTCAGGTTCTCTTCGAAGTCCAGCTCGAACACGCGAAGCGGGTTACGGGTGTACTCGATTGGCGTGGCAATGGCGACCAGCGGCAGCACCACGTCGCATTTTTTGATGTGGTATTCAATCCACTCGGAGTGGATGCTGATGTCCCCTTCCACGAAGTGGAAGCGCGGGTTGTCCAGGAAGCGGCTGATCGCGTCCGCGCCGATATCCAGACCGTAAATCTCGTAGTTATCGTCCTTAAGCAGACGTTCGGTCAGGTGGTTACCGATAAAACCGTTCACGCCGAGGATCAGCACGCGGGTGCGGCGTTTGATGGCAACAACCGGCGCGCTGGTGATCAGCGCCCCGGCCACCAGGCCCAGAGACTGCGCCAGCTGGGTGCCCTGAACGTACAGGCCGTTGTCGGTTTGTCCGGTGACGATCTCCAGCGCCTGCTCGCCGCAGCTCACAATCAGCGGGGAGACGGAGACGACGGTGCCCGGTTTAGCGGCCGGGATGTCGTCACGCACGCGGGATTTCCAGACGATGAATTTGCTTACGCCCGCAAAGCTGTAGGCGCCCGGCCACGGATCGGTTACGGCGCGTACCAGGTTGTGCAGCTGGCGGGCCGGTTTATTCCAGTCCAGACGACCATCTTCCGGCGCGCGGCGGCCAAAGCAGCTTGCCTTGCTCTCGTCCTGTGCGGTTTCGCTGAAGTTACCGTTAAGGATGCCCGGCAGCGCATCACGCAGCAGCGTCTGTGCCGTCGCGTTCAGCTTTTGATGCAGCTGCAGCGCGGTATCGTCCGCATCAATAGCGACCTTCTGCTGTGCCACGATAGCGCCCGCATCCGCACGGCGTACCATGCGGTGCAGCGTCACGCCCGTTTCCGTTTCACCGTTCACCAGCACCCAGTTCAGCGGGGCGCGGCCACGGTAGGCGGGCAGCAGAGAACCATGAAGATTAAAGGCGCCTTTTGCGGCCAGGCCTAAGATCTCGTCGCAGATCAGGTTGCGATAGTAGAACGAGAAGATGACGTCAGGCGCGAGGGCGCGAATGCGCTCCACCCACAGCGGGTGGTTGACGTCGTCCGGCGCATAAACCGGAATTCCACGCTCGGCGGCGATACGCGCCACGGAGCCGAAAAAGATGTTCTCTCCGGCCGTGTCCGGATGGGTAAAGATTGCCGCAATGTCATAGCCCGCTTCCAGCAGGGCCAGCGTGCCCGTGCACCCCATATCGTGATAGGCAAATACAACAGCTTTCATGGGTGAATTTCCTCTTGAGATGCTTTGTTTTCCTGACGGACAACACGTTGAATAAAGTAGCGCGGACGCGCGCGAACATCGTTATAGATACGGCCAATGTATTCACCGAGGAGACCCATCCCGACAAACTGGGCGCCGATGAACATAAACAGCACGGCAAAGAGCATGAAGACCCCTTCCGCCGCCCACTGCGGACCAAAGACCAGTCGCAGTACCACCAGCAGAACGGACAGCCCAAAACCGGCAACGGCGATGATGCTGCCGAAAACGCTCAGCAGACGCAGCGGCGTGGTGGTCAGGCAGGTGATGAGGTCGTACATCAGGTTGATGAGACGCATAAAGCTGTACTTCGATTCCCCGTGCTCGCGCTCGGCGTGCAGGACCGGGATTTCCGTTGCCTTACGGGCAAAGGTATTCGCCAGAATCGGAATGAAGGTGCTGCGCTCATGGCAATGCAGCATGGCGTCGACAATATGGCGGCGGTAGGCGCGCAGCATGCAGCCGTAATCGCCCATCGCTTTACCGGTCGTGCGCTGGATCAGACGGTTGATGGTACGCGAGGCGAGCTTACGGAACAGGCTGTCCTGGCGGTTCTGACGTACCGTGCCGACCACGTCATAGCCTTCGTCGGCTTTGGCCACCAGGCGCGGGATCTCTTCCGGCGGGTTCTGCAGGTCCGCGTCCAGGGTGATGATTAGATCGCCCGTGACGTGGCTAAACCCCGCCATAATCGCCGAGTGCTGGCCGTAGTTACGGTTGAGCAGCACGGCCACAATGTGGCTGCCTTCAGCCTGTGCGGCTTCGGTCAGCATCAGCGCGGAATTATCGCTACTGCCATCATCCACCAGCAGAATTTCGTAGGCCTTGCCCATCGTGTCGCAGGCGGCCGTTGTACGGCGGATCAGTTCGGGCAGGCTCTCCTGCTCGTTGTAAACCGGGATTACCACGGAAACTTTTTGTACAGGCGGTGCACTGAACATATCAATGTCCTGCAAGCTGATGGAGTGCGGTAATGACGCGGGTTGTGTCGTCATGAGTCATGTCCGGGAAAAGAGGGAGAGAACAAATACGCGCGCTATTCCATTCAGAATTCGGGAGCGATACATCAGGAAAACGCTCGCGGTAGTATTTTTGCGTGTGGGCCGCGCGGAAATGGAGGCCGGTACCGATGCCTTTCTCTTTCAGCGCCGCCATCAGGTTGTCGCGGGAAATCCCGCAGCGCGCTTCATCAACGCGAATAATAAACAGGTGCCAGGCGTGCACGTGCGGCCATGACGGGATGGTGAGCGGCTGGAACGGCGTATCGGCAAGCTCCCGCAGGTAGCGTTCAGCGATTTCCTGGCGGCGTTTGTTGGCCTCTTTCAGTTTGCCTAACTGCACCAGCGCCAGCGCGGCGTTGATGTCCGCCAGGTTGTATTTATAGCCCGGTGCGATCACTTCCGCCTGCGGCGCGCGGCCGTGCGTCTGACGATCATAGGCGTCTACGCCCAGGCCATGGAATTTCAGACTGCGGATCCGCTGTGCCAGCTGGGCATTATCGGTGACCACCAGGCCGCCTTCCGCGCAGGTCATGTTTTTAATGGCATGGAAGGAGAAAATTGCCGTTCCCTTCCAGCCAACGTGACGGTTTTTGTAGTACGTTCCGGCGGCATGGGCCGCATCTTCAATCACCGGAATACCGTGACGTTCACCAATGGCGTGAATGGCGTCGATTTCACACGGCGCGCCGGCATAGTGAACGGGAATAATGGCTTTGGTATGCGGGGTAATGGCGGCTTCAATGGCTTCTGGCGTCACCATTAATGTGTCTTTATCCACATCAATCATGACCGGCGTGGCGCCCAGTAATACGATCATATTCAGCGTGGAGACCCAGGTCTGGGAAGGGGTAATGACTTCATCGCCCGGGCCAATATCCAGCGCCATCAGCGTGACGTGCATTCCCGCGGTGGCGGAACAGACGGCAATCGCGTGTTGATTCCCGGTAAGCTGACAGAATGCCTCTTCGAGTTCCTGATTCTTAGGCCCAGTGGTGATCCAGCCCGACATCAAAACGTCCTGAAGCGCCGCAATTTCCTCAGCGCCCATCGACGGTCGCGAAAAAGGCAGAAAATCACTCATTATTAATTTCCTTGCAATCAAAATGGCACGTTTTTGATATTAACCAAATGCTGGCCCGTTTATTTCAACGAACCATAAACTTATATCAAAGTATCTCTCTTTCCTTAGGGAAAAATTAAGACAGCGTTTACAACGCTATAAGACAACTAGCAGCCAATTGAAAAACAACAAGTTAATTTAATATTAAATATTTTTGATGTGATCTTCCGCAACATTTTGAAATGGGATGATTTAAACCATACATCAACAAACAAAAAAAATCCCGGCTATTTCAAAATAATATGAAATAGCCGGGAACTTTTCTTTTTAGTTAATTGTCGCGCTTATTACAGGTTATCTGGAAAGTTTTTCGGTAATTCACTGGCCGCGCAGGCGATCACACTTTCATTATTGGCACCGCAGTCGCGTACAAAGGTGATTGTGGCAAATTCATCAATCACTTCGGTTGGATACGCCGGGCCCGCATCGCGATAGCTGTTCATCAGCGGAATATGATCGTTCTGGAAGCAGACTGTTTTTTCCGGATTGTTCATCACCCAGCGCGGGAAGAAGATGGTGCCGTGGAACAGTTTGTCGCCCAGGTTCACAATCAGGCTGACGTCAGTGCCGGTTGGCTCGGTCCAGGAAATTTTATAGATGCTCTCCCCTACCCGCACGATGTAAGCCTGCTGATCTTTCACCCAACGGTTTGCCACCAGGCCGCTGTGAATACGGTAATCAAGCGTGGTCTCATTTTTGACGTAAATCTCGTAGTTCCAGCCGTTGTCGTAGGTATAAACAAGGTGTTTGCCAACGAAGCCGCTTAAGTCGTGTTTGTCGAAGGTGTTCATAAGATGTCTCCTTTGTTTTGATGAGACGATCGTACCCCTTCAAAAAATGAATGAATAACGCTATGTTTTAATCAAATTCATCCAAAATTTAGATAAATTATGCACAAGACGACGCTGGAACAATGGTCTTTACTGGCGAAAGTGGTGGAAGCGGGCAGCTTTGCCAAAGCCGCGGAAGAAACCCACCGCAGCCAGTCCTCGGTGAGCTATAACCTGTCGCTGCTGCAGGAGCGACTCGGCGTGGCGCTGCTGGTGCCGGAGGGGCGACGGGCGGTGTTAACGCCGGCAGGAGAACTGCTGCTCAACCAGGTTAAACCGCTGCTGAAAGCCTTTTCGTACGTTGAGACGCGCGCAGCGACCCTTCGCAACGGAATGCGCACGCGGCTGGATCTGGTGGTGGACTCCATTTTCCCGCGCCGCCGCCTGTTCGCTATTCTACGTGAGTTCCAGCAGCAGTATCCGCAGACCCAGGTACGTCTGACCGAGGTGCTGGAAAATACCCGCGCCGATGCCATTAACGACGAAGCCGATGTGATGGTCTTAACCCGCCGCCAGGATATTACCGGGCTCGGCGAATGGCTGATGAATATCGACTTTGTTGCCGTGGCCCATCATCAGCATCCCCTCTTTCACCTCGACGCGCCGCTTAACGACGACATGCTACGCCCGTGGCCGCTTATTCAGATTGCGGACAGCCAGCCCGCCGCGCGCGCGGCCGGCGAGTCGTGGACCTTCTCCACCATCGATGCCGCCATTGAGGCCGTGGTCTCTCAGGTCGGCTACGGCTGGCTGCCGGAGGAACGTATCCAGACCCAGCTGGATCAGGGCGTGCTGAAACGCCTGCCGCTGAGCCACGGCGCACGCAGAGCAACGCCGCTACATCTGATTGTAAAGCGCTCTCTCGCCCCGCTTGATGAGCAGGTTGAGACGCTATTGCGCCTTTTTAGCCAGGAGCCGCCATCCTCACCTGCTACGCTTTAAGGTCCGAACGTTAAAACGATAAGGAGCAGATGATGAAAATCGACTTTGCGGGGAAAGTGGCGCTGGTAACCGCCTCAACCGGCGGGATCGGATTCGCCATTGCCAGAGGTCTGGCAGAAAGCGGTGCGGAAGTGATCGTCAATGGCCGGAGCACGGAATCGGTGAATAGAGGCATTCAGCAGCTGCAGCAGGTAGTGCCAGGCGTACAGGTGCGCGCCGCGATTGCCGATCTCAGCACGGCGGAAGGGGTAGAATCGCTGCTGAAGGTGGCGAATAACGTCGATATTCTGGTCAACAACGCCGGGATTTACGGTCCGCAGGATTTCTATGCCACCGACGATGAGACCTGGGAGCGTTACTGGCAGACCAACGTGATGTCCGGCGTACGCCTGTCCCGCGCCCTGCTGCCGGGCATGGTGCAGAAAGGCTGGGGACGCGTGGTGTTTATCTCGTCCGAGTCGGCCTGCAATATTCCGGCAGATATGATCCACTACGGCGTGACCAAAACGGCGCAGCTCTCGCTGGCGCGCGGGCTGGCGAAGTTCGTGGCGGGAAGCGGCGTGACGGTCAACAGCGTCTTGCCGGGGCCAACGATGTCTGACGGTTTCGCAGAGATGATGAAAGATGAAATCGAAAAAACCGGCAAATCGCTGGAGCAGCTGGCGAAAGAGTTTGTGATGGCCAACCGCCCCAGCTCGGTTATCCAGCGCGCGGCCACGGTTGAAGAGGTGGCCAATATGGTGATTTATGTCTGTTCGACCCAGGCCTCCGCCACCTCGGGCGCGGCGCTGCGCGTCGATGGTGGCGTCGTGGATGACATCATCTGATGCAGTCAGGCCGCGCTGCCTGCGACCCGACGAGCGGTAATATAGTGTGCTTGCCAGTAATCATCCGTCAGGGTTGAAACCGTTACGCCCTGGCTGCTTGAGGCATGAATAAACTGGCTGTCGCCAATATAAACGCCAACGTGCTTGCGGTTCGGACCCGTCTGGAAGAATACCAGGTCTCCGGGCCTCAGGCGATATTGCGCCACCTGCACGCCGCGATGAATTTGCTCGCGCGTTGTGCGCGGCAAATTAAGGTGTGCCGCATCGCTAAACAGGTGCTGCATCAGCGCGGAGCAATCCACCCCGCGATGCGTGGTTCCGCCCCACCGGTACTGGGTGCCTTTCCATTTCTGGTATTGATCGAGAATACGCGAGCGCAGCGGGCCTGTTTCCTGATGCACCAGCGCAGATTTCGCCGGTGAAACTGCCAGCTCACTGTTCATCGAGACCATCGACGCTGGAAGTTGAAAGCTAAACGCAGAAAACGAAGCAAAACTTAACGTGAGGATTGAAATAAGCGATCTAAGAGTCATATCAAGAAAGAAGTAGTGAGTGAGTTTTTCCTTACCTGTGGGGTTCAATGGGTTCCCCTAAATATCTTGCGATGTGGCGATAATATAGACAGGTCGTTTTTTCGCCAATCCTTATCGAGGCCAAAAATAGACTGACTTTGAGATCGCAAGATCGAGAAAAAAATGGTGGGGATATAAGGACTGTCCTGCTAAAGCAGGTAAACTGATCCGCAGAATGTGTATTTCAGCTAAGACGTATTTATGACCAATATGATTGCCGACGAGACGGTGGCAAAATCTAACGTGCTCTCTGTCTTTGACTTTGACGGGACGTTAACGCACCACGACAGCTTTATTCCTTTCCTGCGTTTTGCCTTCGGTAAACGTTACTTCGCGGGCCGCCTGGTGCGTATGGCGCTGCCCACGCTCCACTGCGTGCGTCGCAAGCTGACGCGCGATGAGCTGAAGGAAGTGCTGATTAAAACGTTCCTGACGGGCGTGGATGAACACTGGCTGCGCCAGCAGGCGGAAGCGTTTTGCGAAAAATACTGGAGCAAACTGATGCGTCCCGAAGGGGTTCTGGCGGTGGCGGCTGAGGTGAATTCCGGTGCGGAAGTGACCATCTGTTCCGCATCCCCGGCGCTGGTGCTCCAGCCGTGGGCTGACAAACTGGGCATTAAGCTGATTGGCACGCAGCTGGAAGTGAAAGACGGCAAGCTGACGGGGCGCATCACGGGCAATAACTGCCGCTGCGCCCAGAAGGTGGCCAGGCTGGAAAAAGTGTATGGCGATCTCAACGCCTATCACCTGCGCGCCTGGGGAGACACCCGCGGCGACCACGAGCTGCTGGCGGCGGCGCAGGATCCGCACTGGCGGCACTTCCATCACCCGCGCAAGCGTCGGAATTCACCGATTAAGGGTTAGGAGCGGTCTGGTGCCCTCACCCCAGCCCTCTCCCACACGGAGAGGGAGAAAAACGATGCATCAGGCCTCACGTTTTCCCGGGAACATCACGCTCGCAATAATTCCCAGCGCCAGCACGCCCAATACCACAAACAGGCTGGCCGTGGCGCCAATGCTGTAACCGTGATGCCAAAAGTGATCGGTGGCATTTAACCCCAGCTTGAACGCCACGAAGAACAGCAGAAGCACCACCGCTTTCTCGAGATGCACCAGATACTGCTTCAGCGCTTCCAGCACGAAGTAAAGCGTACGCAGGCCAAGAATGGCGAACATCATGGCGCTGTAGATAATCAGCGGTTCGCGGCTCACGGCAATAATGGCCGGCACGGAGTCAAACGCGAACATCACGTCAGAGAGTTCGACGACGGCCACGCAAAGTAATAGCGGCGTCGCATAGCGCTTCGCCTTCTTCACGCGTCCGACCATCACGTCCTGGTTTTCCGGCTTTTCAAGCTCCGCATCCACCTCTTTCTGCGTCAGAATAAAGGCATTGCTGCTGATTTTTGGCCAGACCGGATAGAAGCGCTTCACCAGACGATAGGCGAGATGACCCGAGTAATCTTCCACTTCGTCACTCTCTTCATTACGTCTGAGCATCATCACCGCCGTCCAGCCGACGACCAGCGCGAAAATCACTTCGACGTAGGGCCCCAGGCTTAACAGGCTGGTGCCGATAGCCACGAAAATACCGCGGAAGACAATTGCCCCCAGCACGCCCCAGTAGAGCACGCGGTGACGGTACTTATCCGGCACGCCGAACCAGGCGAAGATCGCCATCATCACGAACAGGTTATCAATGGAAAGCACCTCTTCCAACGCGTAGCCGGTGAGGAACAGGCTCGCCATCTCGGCGCCGTGGTGAACGTACAGGAACCCGGCGAAGGCCATCGCCATCATGACCCAGAAAACGGACCACATCGCCGCGCTTTTCAGCGAGATCGGTTTATCGTGACGGTGCATAAAGAGGTCGATAAACATCGCTCCAACGGCCATCACCACAAAGACAACAACGGTTTCAGTCGGGAAACCGAGATGAGCAGCAGACATACAAAACCCTTTTGGCAGACAAAACACAACACCATGCAAACTGGCGTAAACCAGGAACAGAAAAGGGTGGGCTGTTAATCAGCCTTTTCACCCTCAAAGCCGCAGCCCTGTCGGCTACGTAAAGAGGGGTGTACTTTACCTTACCAGGCGGGGATCGCGCATCTGCCGTTTAGGCGCTCATTCCGCGCAAGCGCTGCAGCACCGCGACCAGAACCGCCACAGACCAGCCTACCATCAACGCGCCCACCAGTCCTTCTACCCCGCCGATGAGCCGCCAGTGCTGGGGTAACGTGACGTCGCCGTACCCTACCGTCGCATAGCTCACCAGTGAAAAGTAGAAGCTGGTGTTCCAGTCATTAAACGCGTCGATGACAAAATAAAACGCCGCAAACAGTCCGGCCTCAAGGAGATGGGCGAAGATCATGGAGATCACGATACCGACATTGCGTAAAACAATGCGTACCGCAGAATCGACGTCTAATTTAATGAATTTTAAAACGCCAAACATCCACAGCGAATGAATCACCACGGTTAGGGTAAGCAAAATAATAATACTGAGTAGCTGCATGATGCGTGCTCTGACCAAAGGGAGTATGGCCCCGCGAGCGCGGCGTGGCATCTGGTCGAAGCTTAGTTGAACGGAGAGGAAAAGTTGGTGCAATAATTGCGTTGCGTGATTATTTCTCTGCCGGCACGACCAGCTTGCGGCTGGTTAGCAGCTGAAAACGCTATATCCGCAGCGCACTATCTGTGAGTCACCTCTTATTTACATCATTTAAACCTTCCATTAACTGGATAAAAATAACGCGCCGTCGCTATAGTGGTTTTGTTTAATAAAACTAAGTTGTACTTAATAAAACAAAGAACACACCCTGCGAGGATACAATGACAGAACATTTACGTAACGGCGCGACCGCCACCGAGGACATAGAAAGAGAGACGATGCGGAAGGTGATCTGGCGTATTCTCCCGTTTCTGATTGTCAGTTACCTGGTCTCCATTATCGATCGCGGGAATATCGGCATGGCTTCGCTGCAGATGAATGAGGACCTTGGCCTCAGCAAAGCGGCGTTTGGCTTCGCCAGCAGCCTTTACTTCGTGGCCTATTTTTTGTTTGAGGTACCCAGTAATCTGGCCATGCAGAAAGTCGGCGCCCGGCTGTGGATCCCGCGCATTATGATCAGCTGGGGCATCGTCTCCATGGGCATGGCGCTGGTTCAAAACACCACGTCGCTCTATATCGTCCGTTTTCTTCTCGGGGCAGCGGAAGCAGGCTTCTTCCCGGGCGTCGTGCTGTATCTGACCTGGTGGATCCCTTCCCGCTACCGCGCGCGCATTATTGCGTCCTTTATGGTCGCCATCCCGCTCGCTAACTTCATCGGTTCCCCGCTTTCAGGGTTGATACTGTCGCTGGATGGCTGGCTGGGTCTTCGCGGCTGGCATCTGCTGTTCATCATTGAAGGCTTACCTGCGGTGCTGCTGGGTATTGCGGCCTGGTTTATTCTCCGGGATCGCCCTCATCAGGCGAAATGGCTGAGCAATGAACAGAAAAAGTGGCTGGAAACCACGCTGGAAACCGAGCGGAGCCAGCAAAAGAACATTGGGCATCAGACGACGTGGCAGTTGCTGAAGCATCGCCAAATCTGGCTGATGGCGCTGATTTACGCGGGCGCATCGTCCGCGGGCACCACCATCAGCGTCTGGTCTCCTCAACTGCTGAAATCCTTCCATCTCGATAATCTTGAGACAGGTCTGCTTAACGCCATTCCTTACGGCCTGGCATCGGTTCTGATGATTGTCTGGGGACGACATTCCGATCGCACCAACGAACGCCGCTGGCATACCGCGCTGACGCTGTTCATGATTGCTGCGGGCGTGTTCGCTGCCTTTGTAAGCGTCTCGCTCTTTGCCACTATCGTGATCCTGAGCATTATCCTGACGGGTGCGTATTCTATGAAAGGACCTTTCTGGGCGCTGGCATCCGGCTGGATGAGCAGCTCCTCGGCAGCGGCGGGGCTGGCCGCGATTGGCGCCATCGCGAACCTGATTGGCGGGGCGGTAATGGTAAATGCCTACGGCATGATCAGCGAGAGAACGGGCAGCTACACTCTGGCTATGCTTCCGCTGGCCGCGCTTTGCCTGACCGGGGGTATCGCGGTGCTCATTATGGGACGGCAGGCCCGCAACGCTCAGCTACACGAAAAACAGGTCACACATTAGTGATGACAGAAGCGGGACAAATGTCCCGCTTCTGCGTTTAAAGATTTTCTTCCGCCGCGTCGCTCGTTTCACCAAAGAACTGCTGACAGAAGGGCTTACTGGCTCCCATTTTCTGCGACAGACGGCTGGCCGCCGCCTTCATCAATGGCCCTATCTCCTTCTCACGACGATCTTCCGTCAGCCGTGAGATGGGGCCGGTCAGGGCTAACGCCGCAACCAGCTTGTCGTGAACGCCGAAGACGGGCATCGCAAACGCCGCGGTGTGGGGATCGCGTGCGCCTGACGTATAGAAAGGGAGTTCTGCTTCTCCCTCCGGCAGGCTTTCATTGAGCCCCCAATGGCGCAAGACCTTACTAATGGCCGAATTATCGAGCGGGAACTGGCTGCCGGGAAGATTGCTGTGTCGCAGGCCGTGCGACGCTTCCGCGCGAAACAGGCAAAGGCGCTGCCCACCCTCCAGCACATACCAGCTGGCACTCTCCTGAGACGCCAGGGAGAGCGCCTGAAGCTCTGGCTGAACCACCCGCGAAAGATGGAAAGATTGTTCATACAGCTTGCCGAGGTAAAGCAGACGTGGGCCAAGCGCATAATTGCCGTCTTCATGCCTGACGACGTAATTCATCCGTTCAAGAGAATTCATCAGGCGGTAAACCGTGGTTTTGTGATAACCCGACAGCTGTGCCAGCGCGGTCAGCGTCAGGCTCTCATCTCCAGGACGGAAGCAATCCAGTAAAGCCAGCGCTTTTTCAACCGCTACAACGCCTTCATTCCCCATCATTATCTCCTTGTTAGCCCGGCAGTGAGTGTACCTCAAATTTTGTGAGTCACTTCGTGTTTACATCACAAACGCCACCTCGGGTCTGGCTAAAAGGAAAGCAACACCGCTATAGTTGTTTTGTTCTGTACACCTGCATTTTACTCAGTAAAACAATATGGAGGCATTCATGTCCGTTTCTGAAAAAAAACCGATTAATCGCCAGTTCGAACGCGTTTCTGCCGAGGATGTTCGTCGGGCTGCCGAGTATCAGGCAGCCATTCTGGCCGACGTGGCCGGTCGCCGCGGTACGCTTCACGGCCGCATCAAACCGCTGGCCCCACACATGTCCGTTGCGGGTCCAGCCATCACCGTGGAAGTCCGTCCGGGTGATAATCTGGCGATTCATGCCGCGATGGCGGTTGCGCAGCCCGGCGATGTCCTGGTCGTCGATGGCAAAGGCGACCTGAGCTGCGCGCTGCTCGGCGAAATCATGGCTACTCAGGCTCAGGCAAGCGGCATTGCGGGCATCATTATTGACGGCGCTGTACGTGACGCCGATTCTCTGAGCAAAGGCCACTACCCTGTCTTTTCTGCCGGCCTGAACCCCTGCGGCCCGACAAAGTTAATTTCTGGCCGGGTTAATCATCCCATTTCAGTCGCCGGGGCGACGGTTCAGGCCGGGGATCTGGTTGTGGCGGATATCGACGGCGTGGTCGTCATCCCGCGCGATGAGGTTCAGCAGGTTATCGCGCTGGCAAAAGAAAAGCTGGAGATGGAGACCCGGCGTCTTGCTGCCATCCGTGAAGGCGATTTGCGTCCACACTGGCTTGATGACGCGCTTCGTAAGGCCGGTATGTTGACCGACGGGGAGACGCTGTGATGGGGGGCAAAGACGTAGTTCTGGTTACCGGAAGCGACCTGGCGGAGCAGGCCATGGTGATTTTGCAGGGCTTTGAGGTGGTGTTTGCGGGCCGCCAGCCGACAGAAGATGACCTGATCGCGCTGTGTGAACGACACAATCCTGTGGCGATCCTGGTACGTTACGGCAGGATCACCGCGAAGGTTATGGATGCCGCCCCGGCTCTGCAGGTTATTTCCAAGCACGGAAGCGGGATCGATGTGATAGACCAGACGGCAGCGGCCGAACGCAATATCGCCGTCCGCGCGGCCCCAGGCGCAAACGCAGCGGCAGTGGCTGAACATACCTGGGCGCTGATCCTCGCCTGCGCAAAGTCCGTGGTGCCTCTGGACAAGCGGCTGCGGGACGGGCACTGGGATAAGGCGACGCATAAATCCATTGAGCTGGAGGGCTTAACGCTGGGGCTAATCGGGTTGGGCGCTATCGGCTCGCGCGTGGCGACTATTGGTCACGCCTTCGGCATGAAGGTGCTGGCTTACGATCCCTATGCTAAGTCCATGCCTGCCCTGTGCGAACGCGCAGAGACGCTGACCGGACTTCTTTCCCGTTCCGATGTCATCTCTTTGCACTGTCCGCTGACCGATGAGAATCGGGAGATGATCAATAGCGAGACGCTCGCACACTGCAAGCGGAACGCCATTCTGGTCAATACGGCACGCGGCGGACTGATCCACAGTGAATCGTTACTGGCGGCGCTCCGGGATGGCACGCTGCACAGCGCAGCGCTGGACAGCTTTCCCCACGAGCCGCTGACCGCGCCACATCTCTGGCAGTCCGTAGAAAACGTGGTTATTTCACCGCATATTGGCGGCGTTACCGCAGCGTCATACATCAAGATGGGGACCGTGGCCGCGAGCAATATTCTGGCCGTGACGGACGTCACCACCGTCAGCCCGTAAAGCCAACCGCGACGAGTGGCAGCGCGCTTATGTCACTTGTCTTCTGCCAGCGCCTGAGCACACGCCCAGGCACTTGCCCATGCCCACTGGAAGTTGTACCCGCCGAGCCAGCCGGTCACGTCCATCACTTCGCCAATAAAATAGAGCCCCGGCACGTTGCGCGCTTCCATGGTGCGGGAAGAGAGCTCATTCGTGTCGACCCCGCCCAGCGTAACTTCCGCGGTGCGGTAGCCTTCCGTGCCGTTTGGCTGCACGCGCCAGTTTGTCAGGGTCTCCACCAGAACATCCTGCTCGCGGCTGTTAAGCTGCTTGAGCGACACGTCGGGGATCTGCCCCAGCACCTGCAAACATTCCACCAGACGTTTTGGTAGCTGCATTGCCAGGGTATTTTTCAGGCTCTGGTTCGGGTGTGCGGTACGCTGCTCGTTAAGGAACGCGTCGAGATCGCAATCGGGGAGCAGGTTAACCGTGACGAATTCCCCCGGCTGCCAGTAGCTTGAGATTTGCAGTACCGCCGGGCCAGAGAGGCCGCGATGGGTAAAGAGCAGGTTTTCGCGGAACACCGTCCCGTCTTCGGCGGTAATGACGGAGGGAACAGACACGCCGGACAGCGTCTGGAGCTGCTCGAGAAGCGGTTTATGCAGCGTGAACGGCACCAGCCCGGCGCGCGTAGGCAGGACATTCAGGCCAAACTGCTCGGCGATTTTATAGCCGAACGGGGAAGCGCCCAGCCCCGGCATGGACAGGCCGCCGCTGGCAATCACCAGGCTATCCGCACTGACGGTTTCACCGTTCAGCTGCAGCCTGTAGCCCTGGTCGTCGCGGGAAACCTCCAGCACCTCGGTGCGCAGGCGCATGACCACGCCGCCCTTCTCGCACTCGGCCACCAGCATATCGACAATCTGCTGCGCGGAGTCGTCGCAAAACAGCTGTCCCAGCGTTTTTTCATGCCATGCGATACCGTGCTTACCGACCAGGTCGATAAAGTCCCACTGGGTATAACGCGCCAGCGCAGATTTACAAAAATGACGGTTTTGGCTCAAATAGGCCGCGGGTTCAACATACAGATTAGTAAAGTTGCAGCGCCCGCCGCCGGACATCAGGATCTTACGGCCTGGCTTTTTACCGTTATCCAGCAGCAGCACGCGACGACCCGCCTGTCCGGCCATTGCCGCACAAAACATACCCGCCGCACCGGCGCCAATTACCACGGCATCAAACCTTTCCACGTCAAAACCCTCTTTGTTAACTGCCGCGGATTGTAAAGTTTCCTATGTGGTCACACCAGCGTAAAAAGATATTACAAAGCCATTCCATTGAAATTTAAAGAATATCCTTTCTGGCCCTTTTCTCAAATCAGGTGGTATGTCAAAAAAAGTCTATATTTCACTTTGCCCGCCGCGCATTTGTCCTGGATAATGCGCCGCGTTCATGTCCTCAAAATGGCGTAACGTCCTATGCTACATTTGTTTGCCGGCCTGGATTTACATACCGGGCTTTTATTATTGCTTGCTCTGGTTTTTGTACTGTTTTACGAAGCGATCAACGGCTTCCACGACACTGCAAACGCAGTAGCGACGGTTATCTACACTCGCGCAATGCGATCGCAGCTTGCGGTTGTTATGGCGGCAGTATTTAACTTTTTTGGTGTCCTCCTGGGCGGGCTGAGCGTTGCGTATGCGATTGTGCATATGCTGCCAACGGATCTGCTGCTTAACGTTAGTTCTGGCCATGGCCTCGCTATGGTGTTCTCAATGCTGCTTGCTGCAATTATCTGGAACCTCGGTACCTGGTATTTCGGCCTGCCTGCATCCAGTTCTCACACCCTCATCGGCGCGATTATCGGTATCGGGTTAACCAACGCCCTCATGACCGGTACCTCGGTTGTTGATGCGTTAAATATCCCGAAAGTACTGGGGATCTTTGCCTCACTCATCGTCTCCCCTATCGTGGGTCTGGTGGTGGCGGGCGGGCTGATCTTCATCCTGCGTCGTTACTGGAGCAATACCAAAAAACGCTCCCGTATTCACCTGACGCCAGCAGAGCGTGAAAAGAAAGACGGCAAGAAAAAGCCGCCATTCTGGACGCGTATTGCCCTGATCATTTCCGCTATCGGCGTGGCCTTCTCACACGGCGCGAACGATGGTCAGAAAGGCATTGGTCTGGTGATGCTGGTACTGATTGGCGTTGCACCGGCAGGATTCGTGGTCAACATGAATGCCTCCGGCTACGAAATCACCCGTACCCGTGATGCGGTCAACAACGTTGAAACCTATTTCCAGCAGCACCCTGAGCTGCTGAAAAAAGCGACCGGCGTTGACCAGCTGATCCCTTCTCCGGAAGCCGGTGCCACGACTGCACCCGGCGAGTTCCACTGCCATCCGGCAAACGCGATTAACGCGCTGGAACGTGCCAAAGGGATGCTGGGCAATATCGAAAGTTATGACAAACTGACCGTTGAGCAGCGTGGTCAGCTGCGTCGCATTATGCTGTGCATCTCTGATGTGACGGATAAAGTGGCGAAGCTGCCTGACGTGAATGTTGACGACCAGCGTCTGCTGAAGAAACTGAAAGGCGATATGCTCAACACCATTGAGTACGCGCCAATCTGGATCATCATGGCCGTCGCGCTGGCGCTCGGTATCGGTACGATGATTGGCTGGCGTCGTGTGGCGACCACCATCGGCGAGAAGATCGGTAAGAAAGGCATGACCTATGCGCAGGGCATGTCCGCGCAGATGACGGCGGCAGTGTCTATCGGTCTGGCGAGTTACACCGGTATGCCGGTATCCACCACCCACGTACTCTCCTCGTCCGTAGCAGGTACCATGATTGTTGACGGTGGCGGCCTGCAGCGCAAAACCGTGACCAACATTCTGATGGCCTGGGTGTTCACCCTTCCGGCATCCATCCTGCTGTCTGGCGGGCTGTACTGGATTTCGCTGAAGCTGATTTAATCGGTTGAAGGCGACAAAAAAGCGGGTCAGGAAACTGACCCGCTTTTTTATGGCTGTTATTTGCAATCGAACATTTTATAACATTAGGATTTCCTGAACATTTTTTGCTCAAAAGAATTGCGAAGATAACACTATGATGACGGTCAGAAGAAAAACCAGACAAAGGAGAATGTATGGCTTCTGTCCCTATCTCAGGACCGGGTTCAATCGTTATAGCGAACAATATGCGTGAGGCACGCCTTAACGGAATGTCACGCAATATGGCCACTCCCTCAACGTATTACTGGTTCTACCAAAAAGTCCGAAATGGTGGTCCCTGGGATTACAAAAAGTTCGACCCTTATTTTGCTGCATTTGGTAATTTCAACTTCGGAGCCGCCGGAACTGCAGCAGGCATTCCTGCAAACATCCTTCTTATGGGAGCAGGTTGGGCTCAAAGCCGTGCTGGCACATCAAAACCTGAATGGGGAAAATGGTACGAAAAGCCGCCTTACGGGGACGATCCAACGGACCAACGCAATATCAGAGAAGGAATAGAGTATGCCATTCAAAACGGCTACTAAATGGATTCATCGCCTTGTTACGGTTTCGCTTCTGGCTCTGGTCATTGGATTTGTGTGGCTAAACCACCAGCCCAATCAGCGAAATAACGATGCACTTCAACACGCTTATAAATTATCTGACAGCGTCTGGCTCTATATGACCGTGAACAATCAGGGTGGCGCCACCGTACCCACAATCTACCGTTACTATCTCTCGGAAAAGATAACAGGGAAAGACACCGACATTATCCATCAGTTGGCTAAGAAGCATCCTGTCATTGAAGGTACGGGTACAATTACTGCGGCCAGCATTGATACAAACGGAGACGTTAACATCGCCTATAGCGGGAAGGTTACTTCGATTGAGACCAATATCTCCGATCTTCGGTTCTCAGTTAAGCCCTGAACCAGAGGAAAGAAGGCGGGGCTGACCCCGCCTGCTGTGGTGATCAGTGCCAAATCATCAATGCAATCATGCTGACGACGACCAGGCCACACAGGGCGCTGGTTAAAATGAACTGACGACGCAGGCGCTCGCAGCGACGAATAAATTCTTCATCGTGATGATCGCGGTAGCGCTGGTAGTAGATATATCCCACCAGACGCATCTGTTTGCTGGGCTGTCCATGCGAGGTGAAGAAGCCTCCACCGTCCACATACTGATAAAGCAACGGATCGCAACCACGAAGTACCACTAACAGCGCACGTAACGATGAGAAGTAGCGCGCCATATTCACTATGCAAACTACGCATAACGCCCAAAACAATGCGACGGTGCTAATCATACATCCTCCCCGGCGTCCGCCCACGAAGCAAGGCTTCTGAGCTACCGCACCCCAATGCCCTGACAGACAGTTCAGTGAAAGAATGACCAAAAGTCGATCCGGTTCGCGTTTTAATATCCGAACGGCTCATTTAATAGTGTAGGAGATCCGTTAATTTTTTTGCCACAAGGTTAATCGTTATCAACACCAAAGCTTGAAAAATATGTTTAACTGGGCCGTAATGAAAGCATCAGACGACGGCTTTCCTATTTAGTCATCGATAACTTAAGGAAGGAGTAACACTATGGCTTACAAACACATTCTCATCGCGGTAGACCTCTCCCCGGAGAGCAAAGTGCTGGTTGATAAAGCGGTATCCATGGCACGTCCCTACAACGCGAAAGTTTCGCTGATTCACGTTGACGTGAATTACTCCGACCTCTACACCGGTCTGATCGACGTCAATCTGGGCGATATGCAGAAGCGTATCTCCGAAGAGACGCACCACGCCCTGAGCGAACTCTCCACCAACGCGGGCTACCCGATTACCGAAACCCTGAGCGGCAGCGGTGACCTGGGCCAGGTGCTGGTTGATGCGATCAAGAAATACGACATGGACCTGGTGGTGTGCGGTCACCATCAGGACTTCTGGAGCAAGCTGATGTCTTCCGCGCGCCAGCTGATCAATACCGTCCACGTGGATATGCTGATTGTTCCACTGCGTGACGAAGAAGACGAGTAAGTGCAAAAAAGCCCGGTGGCGCTAACGCTTACCGGGCCTACAGGCGGCACTAAATTTAGGCCGGGTAAGGCGAAGCCGCCACCCGGCTTTTTTTATTCCGGCGTACCTGAGTAGATATCAAACCGGTGCCCTTTGGTGGTCACCGCGTTAGTGGTCGCCACGTCCGCCAGCGGCGGCGCATAGTCAGGGCGCTTCACCACCACCCGCTTCGTTGCGAGCTGACGAGCCGGTTCCAGCAGGCCATCCGCATCCAGATCAGGCCCCACCAGAGACTGAAACACCCGCATCTCTTTCTTCACCAGCGCGCTTTTCTGCTTGTGCGGAAACATCGGGTCGAGATAGACGACCTGCGGGCGCGGGGTGATATCGGTCAGCGCCGTCAGGCTCGAGGCATGGATCAGCTGCAATCGTTCCTGCAACCACGGCCCGATTTCCGGGTCCGCGTAGCCACGCGTCAGACCATCGTCCAGCAACGCGGCCACCACCGGATTACGCTCCAGCATCCGCACGCGACAGCCGACAGACGCCAGCACAAACGCATCGCGCCCCAGCCCCGCCGTGGCATCGACCACGTCCGGGAGGTAGCTCCCTTTGATGCCGACCGCTTTGGCCACCGCTTCACCACGACCGCCACCGAACTTGCGCCGGTGCGCCATCGCGCCGCCGACAAAATCGACGAAAATCCCGCCGAGCTTCGGTTCATCGCGCTTACGTAATTCGAGATGTTCTGGTGTCATCACCAGCGCCATCAGGTTATCTTCATCATGTTCCAGCCCCCAGCGGGCGGCCAGAACAGATAAGGCGCCGTCTCCGGCGCCCGTTTCATCCACTAAGCAGATCTTCACGTAACAATCAGCCTTTGATCCCGTAATGCTCAAGCATCGCATCCAGCTGCGGCTCGCGTCCGCGGAAGCGTTTGAACAGCACCATTGGCTCTTCGGAACCGCCGCGGGTCAGGATATTGTCGAGGAACGACTGGCCGGTTTCACGGTTGAAAATCCCCTCTTCTTCGAAACGAGAGAAGGCATCCGCCGCCAGCACGTCGGCCCACAGGTAGCTGTAGTAACCCGCCGCGTAGCCGCCAGCGAAGATGTGGCTGAACGCGTGCGGGAAGCGGCCCCAGGTTGGCCCAGGGATCACGGCGACCTGCTTTTTAATCTCGGCCAGGGTCTCAAGAATCTTCGCACCCTGCTCCGGGCTGAACTCGGCGTGCAGGCGGAAATCGAACAGGCCGAACTCCAGCTGGCGCAGGATAAACATCGCCGCCTGGTAGTTTTTCGCCGCCAGCATTTTGTCCAGCAGCTCTTTCGGCAGCGGTTCGCCGGTCTCGTAGTGGCCGGAGATAAACGCCAGCGCGTCCGGCTCCCAGCACCAGTTTTCCATAAACTGGCTCGGCAGCTCGACCGCATCCCACGGTACACCGCTGATGCCTGCCACGCCTGCGGTTTCGATGCGGGTCAGCATATGGTGCAGGCCGTGACCGAACTCGTGGAACAGGGTGATCACTTCGTCGTGGGTGAAGAGCGCAGGTTTACCGTTCACCGGACGGTTGAAGTTACAGGTCAGGTAAGCGACCGGCTTCTGCAGAGAACCGTCTGCTTTACGCATCTGGCCCACGCAGTCGTCCATCCACGCCCCGCCGCGCTTGTTCTCACGCGCGTAGAGATCGAGGTAGAAGCTGCCGCGCAGTTCGTTTTTCTCGTCATACAGCTCGAAGAAGCGCACGTCCGGATGCCAGACGTCGATATCGGTACGCTCTTTGGCGGTGATGCCATAGATGCGTTTTACCACTTCGAACAGGCCGTTAACGGCTTTGTTTTCCGGGAAGTACGGGCGCAGCTGCTCGTCGCTGATGCTGTAGAGGTGCTGCTTCTGTTTTTCGCTGTAGTAAGCAATGTCCCACGGCTGCAGCTCGTCCACGCCGAACTCCGCTTTCGCGAAGGCGCGCAGCTGGGCCAGCTCTTTCTCACCCTGCGGACGGGCTCGTTTCGCCAGATCGGTCAGGAAGTCGAGCACCTGCTGCGGGTTCTCCGCCATTTTGGTGGCGAGGGATTTATCGGCGTAGTTTTCGAAGCCCAGCAGCTGGGCCAGCTCGTGGCGCAGGGCGAGGATTTCCGCCATGACCGGGCTGTTATCCCACTTACCGGCGTTTGGCCCCTGATCGGAGGCGCGGGTGCTGTAGGCGCGGTACATCTCTTCGCGCAGGGCCTGGTTGTCGCAGTAGGTCATCACCGGCAGATAGCTCGGGATATCCAGGGTTAACAGGAACCCGTCCTGCTCTTTCGCTTCGGCCTGGGCTTTTGCCGCCGCCAGCGCGCTTTCCGGCATACCCGCCAGCTCCGCTTCATTGGTAATCAGCTTCGTCCAGCCCATAGTGGCGTCGAGCACGTTGTTGCTGTACTGGTTGCCCAGCTCGGACAGTCGCGCGGCGATTTCACCGTAGCGGGTTTGTTTCTCTTTTGGCAGGCCAATCCCGGACAGCTCGAAATCACGCAGGGCGTTATCGACCGATTTTTTCTGCGCCGTGTTCAGTTCGGCATAATGGTCGCCGTCGCGCAGGTCGCGGTAGGCTTTGTAGAGCCCTTCGTGCTGGCCGACCCAGGTGCTGTACTCAGAGAGCAGCGGCAGGGTTTGCTCGTAGGCTTCGCGCAGCTCCGGGCTGTTTTTTACCGAGTTCAGGTGGCTTACCGGGGAGAAGATACGCCCCAGCACGTCGTCCACTTCGGCCAGCGGCTGACACAGATTTTCCCAGGTGTACGGCCCGCCCTGCGCGACCACGCTTTCTACCGCCGTGCGGCAGTTGTCCAGCGATTGCGTAACCGCTGGAACCACATGCTCGGGGAGGATTTTAGAAAACGGTGGCAACGAAAAAGGCGTCAGTAATGGATTGGTCATAAACGCTGTCCTGTTGAAATAGGTGAATGAAGCGCGCATCCGGCGCTGTGCATATGGGATCTAGAATGGGGTTAAGTGTAGAGGATTTCAATGCCGGACGTTGTCGAAAAGAGCCCGGTGGTGCTGCGCTTACCGGGCCTACGGGTAATCTTTGCCGTTCTGCTGTAAACTGTGGCAAATCGTCAATTCAGCGGAATATCATTACCCATGCTCAGTTATCGCCACAGCTTCCACGCAGGCAACCACGCCGACGTCCTTAAACACACCGTTCAGAGCTTGATCATCGAATCGCTCAAAGAGAAAGAGAAGCCGTTTCTCTATCTGGACACCCACGCGGGCGCGGGCCGTTATCAGCTGAGCGGCGAGCATGCCGAGCGTACCGGTGAATATCTGGAAGGGATTGCCCGCATCTGGCAGCAGGACGACCTGCCTGCCGAGCTGGAGCCGTACATCGGCGTGGTGAACCACTTCAACCGCAACGGCCAGCTGCGTTATTACCCGGGCTCGCCGCTGATTGCCCGCCAGCTGCTGCGCGAGCAGGACAGCCTCCAGTTGACCGAGCTGCACCCGAGCGACTTCCCGCTGCTGCGTTCAGAATTCCAGAAAGACAGCCGCGCCCGCGTCGAAAAAGCCGACGGCTACCAGCAGCTTAAGGCCAAACTGCCGCCGGTTTCCCGTCGCGGCCTGGTGCTCATCGACCCGCCGTATGAAATCAAAACCGACTATCAGGCGGTGGTAACCGGTATCCACGAAGGCTACAAGCGCTTCGCCACCGGGACATACGCCCTGTGGTATCCGGTGGTGCTGCGCGCGCAGATCAAACGCATGATCAAAGACCTGGAAGCGACCGGCATCCGCAAGATCCTGCAGATCGAGCTGGCGGTACGTCCGGACAGCGATCAGCGCGGCATGACCGCCTCCGGCATGATTGTAATCAACCCGCCGTGGAAGCTCGAAGCGCAGATGAACAACGTGCTGCCGTGGCTGCATAAAACGCTGGTGCCGGCGGGTACAGGCCACGCTACCGTCAGTTGGATAGTGCCGGAGTAATCGCAGCCATCGGTGGAAACTATTGATTTCAGGTATACAATCGCGGCAATTCACGATTAAGGACAAAAGCTATGACTAAGCATTATGACTACATCGCAATCGGCGGCGGCAGCGGCGGCATCGCCTCCATCAACCGCGCGGCCATGTACGGCCAGAAGTGCGCGCTGATTGAAGCCAAAGCGCTGGGCGGCACCTGCGTGAACGTGGGTTGTGTACCGAAGAAGGTGATGTGGCATGCGGCGCAGATCCGTGAAGCTATCCATATGTATGGCCCGGACTACGGCTTTGACACCACCATCAACCGCTTCGACTGGGACAAGCTGATCGCCAGCCGTACCGCGTACATCGATCGCATTCACACCTCGTACGACAACGTGCTGGGTAAAAATAACGTCGACGTTATCCACGGTTTCGCCCGCTTCGTTGATGCGAAAACGATCGAAGTGAACGGCGAGACGATCACCGCCGATCACATCCTGATCGCCACCGGCGGTCGTCCGAGCCATCCGAACATCCCGGGCGTGGAATACGGCATCGACTCCGACGGTTTCTTCGAGCTGCCAGCCCTGCCTGAGCGCGTTGCCGTGGTAGGCGCGGGATACATCGCGGTTGAACTGGCCGGAGTGATTAACGGCCTGGGCGCAGAAGCGCACCTGTTCGTACGTAAACACGCGCCGCTGCGCAGTTTTGACCCGCTGATTGTCGATACGCTGGTTGAAGTGATGAACACCGAAGGCCCAACCCTGCACACCAACGCCGTACCAAAAGCGGTGGTGAAAAACGCGGACGGAAGCCTGACCCTGGAGCTGGAAGATGGTCGCAGCCAGACCGTTGATTGCCTGATCTGGGCGATTGGCCGTGAACCGGCGAACGATAACTTCAACCTGGGCGTGACTGGCGTGAAAACCGACGAAAAAGGCTATATCGTCGTCGATAAATTCCAGAACACCAGCGTACCGGGCATTTACGCGGTCGGCGACAATACCGGTGCGGTTGAGCTGACGCCGGTCGCCGTTGCGGCGGGTCGTCGTCTCTCCGAGCGCCTGTTTAACAACAAGTCGGACGAGCATCTGGACTACAGCAACATCCCGACCGTGGTCTTCAGCCATCCGCCAATCGGCACCGTCGGCTTAACCGAGCCGCAGGCGCGCGAGCAGTACGGCGACGACCAGGTGAAAGTGTATAAATCGGCGTTCACCGCAATGTATACCGCCGTCACCTCGCACCGTCAGCCGTGCCGCATGAAGCTGGTCTGCGTCGGCCCGGAAGAGAAGATTGTCGGTATCCACGGCATTGGCTTCGGCATGGATGAGATCCTGCAGGGCTTCGCCGTGGCGCTGAAGATGGGCGCAACCAAGAAAGACTTCGATAATACTGTGGCAATCCACCCGACGGCCGCGGAAGAGTTTGTGACCATGCGTTAATCCTGATGCCCCTCCCCGGAGGGGCATTTTTTTTAACATTCATAAATCGTTGCAAAACGAATGCTCCGAAAATAGTGATCTACCGCACATTTCCCTCTCCATCTACCGAAGCGAATGTCTACGCTTATAAGACGCCCGGATAAACCTGTCTTTTGAACACACAACCGGAGGTCCCTATCACCATGTTCAACCAGAAACTACAGGCTACCGAGAACATCGAGTTCGAGATTGCAGAAGAGCTGCGCTACGAGACCGATCCCTGCGAGTTGAAACTGGATGAAATGATTGAGGCGGAGCCGGAACCCGAAATGATCGAGGGGCTACCCGCCTCCGATGCGTTGACGCCCGCAGACCGCTACCTGGAACTGTTCGAACACGTGCAGTCGACGCGGCTGTTTGCGGACAGTAAAACCTTCCCCGACTGCGCGCCGAAGATGGATCCGCTGGATATCCTGATCCGCTACCGCAAGGTCAGACGCCACCGGGATTTCGACCTGCGCCAGTTTGTGGAGAACCACTTCTGGATGCCGGAAACGTACGGCACAGAATATGTCTCCGACCCGGGACTCTCCCTGAAAGAGCACATTGATAACCTGTGGCCGGTGCTGACGCGCGAGCCGCAGGATCATATTCCCTGGTCTTCCCTGCTGGCGCTGCCGCAGGCCTATATCGTCCCCGGCGGGCGCTTCAGCGAGACCTACTACTGGGATTCTTATTTCTCCATGCTGGGGCTGGCGGAGAGCGGCCGTAACGATCTGCTCAAATGTATGGCGGACAACTTCGCCTGGCTGATAGAACGCTACGGGCATATCCCCAACGGCAACCGCACCTATTATCTCAGCCGCTCACAGCCGCCGGTCTTTGCGCTGATGGTGGAGCTGTTTGAGGAGGACGGCGTGCGCGGTGCGAAACGCTATCTTGATCACCTCAAAATGGAGTACGCCTTCTGGATGGACGGTGCGGAGTCGCTGCTGCTTAATCAGGCATACCGCAGCGCCGTGCGCATGCCGGACGGTTCACTGCTCAACCGCTACTGGGATGACCGCGATACCCCACGCGACGAATCGTGGATCGAGGACGTGGAAACCGCGCGCCACTCGGGCCGTCCGCCAAACGAGGTGTATCGCGACCTGCGTGCGGGTGCGGCGTCCGGCTGGGATTACTCGTCCCGCTGGCTGCGCGATCCGTCGCGGCTCGCCAGCATCCGCACGACGCAGTTCATCCCCATCGATCTGAACGCCTTCCTGTTCAAACTGGAAAGCGCTATCGCCAACATCTCGGCGTCGAAAGGAGATAAAGAGACGGCAGAGGAATTCCGCCAGAAAGCCAACGATCGCCGCGCGGCGGTGAACCGCTATCTGTGGGACGAGGAGAGCGGCTGTTACCGCGATTATGACTGGCGGCGCGAAGAGCTGGCGCTGTTTTCTGCCGCCAGCATCGTGCCGCTGTACGTTGGCATGGCAACTCACGAGCAGGCGGAGCGCTTGTCGGATGCAGTCAAGGCACGTCTGCTGACCCCGGGCGGAATTCTGGCGACCGAGTACGAAACCGGCGAGCAGTGGGATAAACCCAACGGCTGGGCGCCGCTGCAGTGGATGGCGATTCAGGGATTCAAGCAGTACGGAAACGACTCGCTGGGGGATGAGATCGCCTGGAGCTGGCTGCATACGGTGAACCATTTCTACAAGACGCACCACAAGCTGATTGAGAAGTACCACATCGCCAGCAGCACGCCGCGCGAAGGTGGCGGGGGTGAGTATCCGCTGCAGGACGGTTTCGGCTGGACGAACGGCGTGGTGCGGCGGCTGATTGGGTTGTATGGGGAGCCTTAAGCAGGGTGCGGTCTTTTCCCCCTCGCCCCTCAGGGGAGAGGGCTGGGGTGAGGGGAAAATGTTAGCGAATCACCTCATAAATGGCGCTCTGAATAGACTGCCATTTTTTGGTGGTGGCATCCGGCTGTGACTGCGCGCGGCGTGTGGCCATGTCGAGATCGTGCTGCTGGCGTTTCACTACGGCAGGCACGGTGCAGAACGCTTTAAGATACTCTTTACGTACCGAGGTCAGAGACTCGCCGTTCGACATCGCGTGGCTGAGCGTGTTGATGAAGCGGCGACACGGCTTCTCTTCCACCATGTTTTGCCGGTAGCGTAACATCAGCTCCAGCACGTCGTCATGGCCTGCCGACATCGCCTCTTCGGTCCAGGACAGCTTCCAGTCCATACCGCCCTGCAAAAAGAGCTGGGTCACGCGGGTATCGTTGCGGTTAATAGCCGAGCGGAAATTATTCTCGTCCCAGGTCACCCCCATGCGCGTGAGCGTTTCGCGCGAGGAAGGCGTCTCACGCATTTCCTGCGGTGGAGCCGCTTCAGCCGCACTGACGGCCGCTGGCTGCGGCTTGCTGCTGGTCACCAGCCAGAAGCCCCCTGCCACAATGGCAATCACCATAACGCCAACTGCCCCCCATAACGCACCGGAAATGAGCTGCTCGCGTTGTTCGGGGGTGCGCGGCGCGCGCTGGGTCGGCTTTTCAATAGTGTCACGGACTTCAAACAGATCCCCACCGGTAACCCGATCCATTTTCTGCGCCTTTTCCCAGAAGGTATGCAATTCACTGGCATCTACCGCCATGAATCCTGCCGGATTAACGCGCGTTCTCCCCTCTTCAAACGCGCGTTGAACGGGCCGCGCGATCTGCGCGTAGTAGTTGTCCAGAAGCTGAATTTGCGCCGAGCTTAACGTCTTCTGAACGGTGATGCTGTTGCGGATTTGCCGAATATCGTCGAGAAAGGTTTGCAGCGTTTTGCGCGGTTCAACCAGCAGCGTCAGCATGGACGGGTCGCTGAAAAGCGAAGCGTAATAGCGGCTGAACTCTTTTTTATCCACCAGCATCTGCGCCAGCTCGCTGAACATCATGCCGCTCAGGACATCGTTGATCTCGCCAAGCTTCAGCCAGCGCCTTACGCGGTCAGCGTTAAACAGGGTCTTAAGATGGTTGTTCAGCTTTACCTGATCGGGCCAGGCCTGCTGGATAAGCCCTTTAAGCATCAGCTCAATTGCGCGTACCTGCTTGTGCGCCTGCTGCTGCTGGAGTTCGCTGCCCGGTGCCAGCTCCGTGCTGTAGGTCAACAGCGGCTGCTGAAGGCGAAGATGTTCCAGCGCGGTCACAAACCGCATCGCCGCAATAAGCTGGTTTTCACTCACATCCTGTCCGCTTTCATACTGCGGTACGCGCTGCTGCAGCAGGCGCAGCTGGAGCGTAAATTCCGACATCTCGGCATCATTCAGGTTGAGTTTTTTCGCAACGGCTCCCCAGCCGCCCAAAGCTAATCGCGCGCTGTCGAGTTGTTCCAGAAACCAGCGTGGATCTTTGCCCTCAGAAGCATGTACATTCAGAAGGAGTAAAATTTCCACCGACGCAAGGCGAATGACCGCCAGACAGTGTTCAAACTGTTCGCGAATATGGTGTGATGTGCTGAGAGTCATTGTTTTCCTTAAGCGACAACGAAGACATCAGGAATGGGCGCGAGACGCCCTTTATTCTTTTTATTTATACGCGGTTAACCATACCTGACTTTCTGTTGAAATAAAGTGACAACCCTAAAATGATTTAAAATGTTTCAGGAGAATCTGAATGCCGGTTTTAATTACCTCTCGCCTTACCTGTTCGCCCCTGCAGGAACAAGACTGGCCCTTTTTTCTGGCGCTCCAGCAGCACCCGGACGTTATGCGCTTTGTGGCGGAAGACCGCCCTGTCGCGGCGATACGCGAAGCGTTTGATTCGCGCCTGATGCCATGGGCTCCGGGCAGCGCGCACTGGCTTTGCCTCGTCGTACGTGACACCGCCTCACTGACCCCGCTAGGCGTTACCGGGTATATTCATCGGGAGGAGGACTGCGCCGAAGTGGGCTTCCTTTTCGCCCCCGAAGCGCAGGGGAAAGGTTACGGCTTTGAATCCCTGAAGGCGCTTTGCGATTACGCTTTTCTTCAGGGCGGTATACGGCGACTCACCGCCACCGTAACAGCGGGAAACGCTGCTTCAAGACGCCTGCTGGAAAAAGCCCGCTTTCACCTGGAAGGTGAATTACGTGAGAGCTATTATCTTGCGGGGCGCTGGCAAAATGACTGGCTATTTGGTTTATTACAGCAGGAATACCTGAATAATAATTCCTGACCAATAGTAATTTAGCCGATATTTCCGGACGTCGTTTCCTCTTCAGGGTCGCTATTAAGAGGAAACGAATATCAAACGTCATGCGCTGAAAATATTTTCTGCGGCCATTGCGTTAATAAAAAACATCAGGGTCTTTCTCTGGAGAAATATCGTGATGAAAATGGGTTATCGTCTATGGCTGCCTGCGTTCTTTATCGCTGTCAGTGGCAGACACATCCATATTAAGGGTTCCTTAAGAGGTTCCTTCCCCTTAAGTCCGGGCATCACAGGAACATACCGCCTGACACTTCAATACGTTGCGCATTCATCCAGCCCAGCTTATCGCTGAGCAGTGCCGCAATGGCATCACCGATATCGTCCGGTAGACCCACCCGTCCCAGCGCCGTCTGCGAGGCCAGCAACTGATTCAGCTCCGCGTTGTCGCGCACGCGTCCGCCGCCAAAGTCTGTTTCTATCGCGCCAGGCGCAATGATATTGACGGAAATGCCGCGCGCGCCCAGCTCTTTCGCCTGATAGCGCGTCAGCACTTCCATCGCCCCCTTCATGGCCGCGTAGGTCCCTGAGCCCGGCTGGGTAAAACGGGCCAGCCCGCTGGAGACGTTGAGGATACGTCCCCCGTCGTTAAGCAGCGGCAGCAGGCGCTGGGTCAGGAAGAAAGGCCCTTTGAAATGAATGTTCAACGCTTCATCAAACTGGGCTTCCGTCGTGTCGGCATAGGGTGCATATAAACCCGTCCCGGCATTGTTCAATAAATAGTCAAAGGTTTCACGCTGCCAGACGGTCCTAAGAGTTTCCTGAAGCTGTTGGGCAAAATGTTCAAATCCCGTGATATCCCCGACGTTAAGCTGTAATGCCGCTGCGTTGACGCCTTTTTGCTGAATTTCATGCACAACATCCAGCGCTTCCTGCTGGCTACGGTTGTATGTCAGGATGATTCCCGTGCCGTCTGCCGCCAGCTTTAATGCAGCGTTTTTACCCAGACCACGACTACCACCCGTCACTAATGCGATACGTTCACTCATCATAAACCTCGTTTTGGCTGTTAAGGAGATTGAGAAAGAGCTTATTAGGTGATAGAAAATCAATAAAGATGGATTAAAACGCTTCACTGTTTCAGCAGAAACAACAATGAGCTTCGTCTATGGATAAAATTCACGCAATGCAGTTGTTCGTCCGCGTCGCGGAACTGGAGAGTTTTTCCCGCGCAGCCGAAACATTAACCCTGCCAAAAGGCAGCGTCTCACGGCAGATTCAGGCCCTGGAAAACCGGCTTGGCACTCAGCTATTACACCGCACCACGCGCCGCGTCAGCCTGACGCAGGACGGCATGGTCTATTACGAGCGGGCAAAAGATCTGCTGGCAAACCTTGATGAACTCGACGGTATGTTTCAGCACGATCCCTCCAGCATCAGCGGCCGGCTCCGCGTGGATATGCCCGTCGGCGTTGCTCGAAATTTGGTCATCCCCAAACTGCCTGCTTTTCTGCAGCACTATCCTGGCATTGAACTGGAGCTCAGCAGCAGCGATCGTCTGGTGGATGTGATCCGCGAAGGGTTTGATTGCGTGGTACGCGTCGGCACGCTGAAGGATTCAGGGCTGATTGCCCGTCCACTGGGCAAGCTGTCGGTGATTAACTGCGCCAGCCCGGACTATCTGGCGCGTTTTGGCTACCCGGAAACCCTGGACGATTTAGGCTCGCACGCCGTTATTCACTACACCGCTACGCTGGGAACACGCCCACAGGGCTTTGAGTTTTATAACGGCAGTACAACACAGTGGATAAAAACGGGCGGGGTCTTAACCGTCAACAGCACGGAAACTTACCAGGCTGCCTGTCTCGCCGGACTGGGCATTATTCAGGTGCCGCGGGTTGGGGTGCGCGATTTACTGCGCGCGAAGAAGCTGATTGAGATCCTCCCGCAATACCGGGCCGAACCGATGCCTGTTTCCCTGATTTATCCCCACCGGCGCAACCTCTCCCGCCGGGTCCATCTGTTCATGGAGTGGCTAACCGAACTCACAAAAGCTTACGTGGACTAGTCGCAAGCTATAATTCAATAACATCCAGCCAAACGAAAAGGAAAAGACGCGTGACGCCGGAAAACAACCCGCAACGACCCACCCAACATTTAGAGTATGAGCCCGTCAAAAAGATGGAAACCGGGCCCGAAGAGGCCAAAACGCCAGGTACCGCCAGCAAAGCGCTGGGAACCGTAACCGGCATCGCCGCGAGAATTCAGCAGTTTCCCATGATTGCGCATCTGATACGCGCGACCGAACGCTTTAATGACCGCATGGGAAACCAGTTTGGTGCCGCCATCACCTATTTTTCCTTCCTGTCTATGATACCGATCCTGATGGTGTCGTTCGCGGCAGCCGGTTTTGTCCTCGCGTCGCACCCGACGCTGCTGCAGGATATCTTCAATAAGATCCTGAATAACGTCAGTGACCCGACCCTTGCCAGTACGCTCAAAAGCACTATCAATACCGCCGTTCAGCAGCGTACCACCGTCGGCATCGTCGGCTTGCTGATTGCCCTTTACTCCGGCGTTAACTGGATGGGCAACCTGCGCGAGGCCATTCGCGCCCAGTCGCGCGACGTCTGGGAGCGTAAGCCGCAGGACCAGGAGAAAATCTGGGTCAAGTATCTCCGCGACTTTGTTTCGCTGATTGGCCTGCTGGTCGCGCTCATCGTGACGCTTTCCATTACCTCCGTGGCGGGCTCGGCGCAGCAGATGATCATCTCCGCGCTCTATCTGGATTACATCGAATGGCTGAAGCCCGCCTGGCGCGGCATTGGGCTGGCTATTTCCATCTTCGCCAACTACCTGCTGTTCTTCTGGATCTTCTGGCGCTTGCCCCGGCATCGGCCGCGCAAGAAGGCGCTGCTCCGCGGCACATTGATTGCGGCGATCGGCTTTGAGGTGATCAAAATCGTGATGACTTACACCCTGCCGTCACTGGTTAAATCCCCTTCCGGCGCGGCGTTTGGCTCGGTGCTGGGACTGATGGCCTTCTTCTACTTCTTCGCCCGCCTGACACTGTTCTGCGCGGCATGGATTGCCACCGCCGAGTACAAAGGCGACACGCGAATGCCCGGCAAAACGCACCGCTAGGCCCGCCATCGGGCTGAAATTTCAGCCCGATTCATCATTTCAGCATATAAATCCAGCCCGTAACTTTTATTTAACCGAAAACCAGTTTAATTGACTGGTATTTAAAATCTGTGAAGCATTTCATAGACGTGTTTTGGCTGGTCTGAAAATTATCCGCTTTTTGCTGTTTTTATCACCGGGTCGCGGCTTTGTTACAGATTGAAATGTCGCTTTTGCTGTGCGTAATATGGCCTTTTGTTCGACAAAAATAAGAAAATATTATGCAAGCAACCGCCACCACACTCGACTCAGAAACTGAAAACGTTCCGGTAAACTCGCGCAATAAAGTCGTCGTCGCCTCGCTGATTGGCACCGCCATCGAGTTCTTCGACTTTTATATTTATGCCACCGCCGCGGTCATCGTCTTCCCGCATATTTTCTTCCCGCAGGGCGATCCGACGGCGGCCACGCTGCAGTCTCTGGCGACCTTTGCGATTGCGTTTGTTGCGCGTCCGATTGGCTCCGCGCTGTTTGGACACTTTGGCGATCGCATTGGCCGCAAAGTCACGCTGGTGGCCTCGCTGCTGACGATGGGGATCTCCACCGTAGCCATCGGCCTGCTGCCGACCTACGAAACCATCGGTATTCTGGCGCCGGTCCTGCTGGCGCTGGCGCGTTTTGGCCAAGGTCTGGGGTTGGGTGGTGAATGGGGCGGCGCGGCGCTGCTGGCCACCGAGAACGCCCCGGCGCGCAAGCGCGCGCTGTACGGTTCATTCCCACAGCTTGGCGCTCCGATTGGCTTCTTCTTTGCCAACGGGACGTTCCTGCTGCTCTCCTGGCTGCAGACGGATGAACAGTTCATGAGTTGGGGCTGGCGTATTCCGTTTATCTTCTCAGCCGTGCTGGTGCTGATTGGCCTGTATGTGCGTGTTTCTCTGCATGAGACCCCTGTTTTTGCGAAAGTGGCCGCGGCGAACAAGCAGGTGAAAGTGCCGCTGGGTACGCTTCTGACCAAACACGTTCGCGTGACCGTGCTGGGCACGTTTATCATGCTCGCCACCTATACGCTGTTCTACATCATGACCGTCTATTCCATGACGTTCAGTACCGCCGCTGCGCCGGTTGGGCTGGGGCTGCCGCGTAACGAAGTGCTGTGGATGCTGATGATGGCGGTGATCGGGTTTGGCGTGATGGTTCCTGTTGCGGGCCTGCTGGCGGATAAATTCGGTCGTCGTGCAAGCATGATTACCATCACCACGCTGATCGTTCTATTTGCCCTGTTCGTCTTCCCGCCGCTGCTGGGTTCAGGTAGCCCGGCGCTGGTGATGGCCTATCTGCTGATTGGCCTGAGCCTGATGGGGCTGACCTTCGGCCCGATGGGCGCGCTGCTGCCCGAGCTGTTCCCGACTGAAGTACGTTATACCGGCGCGTCGTTCTCCTATAACGTCTCGTCTATACTGGGTGCGTCCGTTGCGCCATATATCGCCACCTGGCTGCAGGCAAACTATGGTCTGTTCTATGTGGGCGTCTATCTTGCGGCCATGGCGGCGCTGACGCTGATTGCGCTGCTGCTGACGCACGAGACGAAGCACCAGGCTCTGTAATTCACTGCGGCCTGATGCCCTCACCCCGGCCCTCTCCCACAGGGAGAGGGAGAAAGGGAGCTATTTCTTCATCTGCGACAAAATGGTCCGGCACTGATTCGCCTCGCCCTCTGACGGCGAAATCAGTGCCAGCAGCGCTGCGGCTGGGGTAACCAGCGTCGCAAGGGCCGCAGCCACCGCACCGCGCGCAATCAGCGGCCCTGGCTTCACGCCCGCCTGCGGATTTTTGAAGGTCCCGCGCACGTACAGCGGCGAGCGCAGCGTGATAATACGGATCCCCTTACTCTCCGGGTCAATCGTCAGATCAAGCTGCTCCGAAGCCATGCTGGCGGTACCGGTCACGTTAATCACCGCGTTTTCCGTGTCTAAGGCAAAAATCTGCGGGCGCGCCACGCCGTTCACCAGATCCAGATTGGCCGCCGCGCAGTTCACCCGTACCTCATCATCCCCGAAGATTTGCCCGACGACGTAGTTACCGACGTTCAGCCCCAGGATCTCCATCAGGTTTCGGCTCACCAGTCCGTCGTTCATCAGCAGCTTCAGGTTTCCGTTGCCGCTGCCCAACAGCGCCGCCACCGAGTTCCCCACGCCGCGAATGTCGGCATCACCGTTCATTTCACCGAGGGTTTTCTGCATCAGCTCTACGTTCGGCATCAGCTCTTTCAGCTTCAATCGACGCGCCTGGATCTCCGCCCGTCCCTGCATCGGCTTCTTATCGCCTTCCAGGTGAATGTTCGAGGAAATCGTCCCACCCGCCATGCCGAACTTCAGTGGCTGAAGGCGCAGGTCGGCGTTTTTGAGGAGGATATGGGTCGAAAGATTGCTGATCGGCAGCGTACTGCCATGTTCAATTTTCCCGCCTTTGAAACGTACATCCGCATCCATCACGTTCCATTTGTCGGTTTCAAAGCGATCGTAAGGCAGCACTTTTCCCGCAGGCTGAATGTCCTTTTTCACCTCTTTTGATTTTGTGCCTTTGCCGGAATCCACACCGATCAGCGGGCCGAGATCGGCCAGACGCAGCTGACGGGACTCAACGTCCCCTTCCAGTTTCGGCCTCGGTTTTCCGGTGGTGTAGGTCAGCGAGCCGTGGATATCACTGTCGCCGATGCGGCCGTTAAAATCACGGTAGTCAAAAACAGACGCTTTTTCGGTATCGATTTTGGCGACCAGATGCCCGTCCGTTTCGAATGGCGGGGTATCCGGCAGCAGTACGCCGGTCAGTTCATACAGCTCGCCCAGCGAATCACCGGCAAATTTAAGCTGAAGGTCAACGCCGCCCATGTTCATCGGGTCGTTAACCGTTCCCACGAACGCCACGCGGGTGTTACCGGAACGGAAGTCCGCCTGCACAGGGAACGGCGTGCCCTCGCTCCGTAGCGCCAGCATGCCGCCAATTTTCCCTTTACCGCTGAGAGGCTGATCGTTGTAGCGTCCTTTTGCCGTCAGGCCGAAGACATAGTCACCTACGCTTGCCGCGTCGCCTTTTGCTTTCGTGCCCGTGACCTCGCTAAACGGCAGCGGTTTGCCCAACGGATCGACCAGGATCTCCACATCCGCCTTGCTGACCTTATCGTCGATGGCGATCCGTCCGCGATCGAAAAGAATATTGTCGAGATGGAATGACCAGGAAGAAGGCTGGGCATTCGGATCCTTGTCGCCATCGCTGGCAAGGTTAAACGTCCAGTTGTTGGTTTTTTCTGAGAGTCGGATCAGACGCGCATCAGGCTGCTGAAGTTTGATCCACGGCAGATAAACGGTTTTGGTCAGAAGCGCTAACGGCGCTAGCGTGGCCTCCACGCGCGGCAGGTGGACCATGGTGACGTCCGGGATGTCCGGCGGGTTGCCGAGAATGATGTCGTCGGCATGGACGTGTGGCCAGGGGATCCAGCTTCGCCAGCCTGGCTCCTCTTTCTGACGCTCCCATACCACACCTAAATCACCGCGTATGGCGAAGGGGCGGTTCAGTTCGGTTGAGACTTTCTGGTTGATGGTCGGCTTGAGACGGTTCCAGTCAAACGTCGCAATAATGATGGCGACGACCACGATCAACAACAAGAAAATCCCTGCTGTCCAGGAGATTACCCTGGTTGTTCTTGTCATTTTTATCCCCTTTCCTGATGACCTGTCCTGTAAAACTATAGTCCAGACAAAGGGAAGCGGGCTTATCAGAGGGTCGTTATAACGTTATCGAGGCGATCCATGGGCACCGGGCGGGAGAGATAGTAGCCTTGCGCCGCCGCTGCGGGAGAGTTTTGTACATCACGCCACTCTTCCAGCGTTTCCACACCTTCAACAATCACACCCTGGCAATAGCGGTTCATCAGCTGTAATAACAGCGTAAACAGGTTCCGACCTTCCGGGGTCTGACGCAGCATAATGAACAGATCGCGGGCCACTTTAATGTAGTCGTAGCGCACCTCACTGAGGGCGGAGAAATTCGCCATGCCGGTGCCAAAGTCATCCAGCCACAGCGGGCCGTATTCGCATATCGAAGCAAACGAGGAATCCTGCGGCAGACGGACATGCTCCACCAGCTCAAAGCGCATCCACGGCAGGGTGGCGATCAGCTCCTGCAATTTTGCGTTCTGCCGCAGCGCCAGCAGGGTTGGGCCGTCGACGTTCACCGAGGCGAGGATATCGTGCTGTTCGAAAAAGGACTGCTTCGTCGCCAGCATGCGAAGCTGTTCTTCCAGCACATCCAGACGCTGGCGAACGGCAACTTCGGCAAAATAGCGATCCGGCGCGATGCGCTGAGTGGGGTTTGAGGGGTGCGTAACGACGGTCAAAATTTCAATTGCCATCAGTCGACCATCTGTTCGGTAGATCGGCTGATAGGTGTACGCACGCTCACATTGCAGCCAGTAGCGATGCTCCTGCAAGTTCTCAATACTTGCCTCAGGCGTAGTGCTCAGCCGCTGGATAACCTGCTCTGACTTCATTTCAGATGTCCTGTTGTTGGGATAGCCTTTCTGGACTCGTCACAGGATTATCGGCGCGGCAATTGAGAACTTTATGTTCAATTCACCGGGAAAATGAAATTAAGATGACAGAAATGCGCGGGAACACGCGCTGGCTCAAATAAAATAATGGAACGTTGTTTTAATATAGTTGACCGGTTAATTCACTCAGCGCACACTGCTGATTATTCTTCTGTTCAGGTTCACGACTATGTCCAAAAAAATTGCCGTGATTGGCGAATGCATGATTGAACTGTCACAAAAAGGCGCTGAAGTCAGCCGCGGATTTGGTGGCGATACGTTAAACACGTCCGTTTATATTGCCCGCCAGGTCGCGCCTGAGGCGCTCACCGTGAACTACGTTACCGCCCTGGGAACGGACAGCTTCAGCCAGCAGATGCTGGAGGCGTGGCAGAGTGAACATGTTGAAACGTCGCTGATTCAGCGTATGGAAAACCGCCTCCCGGGACTTTATTACATCGAGACCGACAGCACCGGCGAACGCACGTTTTATTACTGGCGTAACGAAGCCGCGGCCAAATTCTGGCTGGAGAGCGACGTGGCTGCGGCCATCTGCGAAGAGCTGGCGACCTTTGACTATCTCTATCTGAGCGGGATTAGCCTTGCGATTTTAAGCCCCACCAGCCGTGAAAAGCTGCTCTCGCTGCTGCGCGAATGCCGTGCAAACGGCGGCAAGGTTATTTTCGATAACAACTACCGCCCGCGCCTGTGGGGCAGCCGCGAAGAGACGCAGCAGGTCTATCAACAGATGCTGCAGTGCACCGACATCGCCTTCCTCACGCTCGACGATGAAGACGCCCTGTGGGGTGAGAAACCGGTAGAGGACGTGATTGCACGCACGCAGGCGGCTGGCGTGAGCGAAGTGGTGATTAAGCGCGGTGCGGAGTCTTGTCTGGTCGCGATTGCGGGTGAAACGCTGGTTGACGTTCCGGCGGTGAAGCTTGCCAAAGAGAAAGTGATTGATACCACGGCGGCGGGGGATTCATTCAGCGCGGGCTATCTGGCGGTACGTCTGACGGGTGGAACGCCGGAAGCGGCGGCACGGCGTGGGCACCTGACGGCCAGCACGGTGATTCAGTATCGCGGGGCGATTATTCCGCGCGAGGCGATGCCAGTTTAAGTAAGGTGCGGGCTGATGCCCTCACCCTAACCCTCTCCCACAGGGAGAGGGAATGTTTAAGCATTACTGCCCCTGCGGAATATCCGACGCGTCCTGGTGTAGATCATCAGCCGTTGCAGCCTGCGCTGGCTGCGGCGCGGTAGCCATAATGGAATCCCATGTCGTCTGAAGTTCCTTCATGTCATATTCCGGCTCGCCCTTCGGCTGCAGGAGGATCAGCGCCATCTCCTGTGACAGCTGCTGACGGAGGTCCTGATTGAGCATCTCGACGGTCAGACCGTTCAGGAAGTCCTGACGCAGCTTCTGGTACTGTTCCGGCGCAATGTCCACCACCTGATTCTGCAGGGAGCGAATACGCTGGCTGATCAGAATGTCGGTATCGGCACGTGCGTAGGTCGCAAACAGCTTCTGCAGCTCGAGTTTTTTCTGAGCCACGAGAGCATTGAATTCCTCTTCGGAAAGCCCCTCTTTACGCACTTTTGCCAGCTCTTTCGCGACCACGCCCAGATTGGCATTCAGCTTATCGCCCGGCGATTCAACGTTAATGGCACACTGCGCGCGCTGGAACAGCACGCGGCAGTCAAAGCCAAGACCAATATTCTTGACGTTGTTCTTGCTCAGCGTCTGCTGAACGTGCCAGAACAGCGCCTCACGCGCCAGATCGGCACGCCAGTAGCGCAGCATTGCCGCTGACTCACGGATGGGCTGCCAGGCGTTATCCCACATGACGGAGAGGCGATCCTGACGCACGGCGTCCGTCATAATGCTGACAGGCTCTGCACGCAGCGGAGAGAGCGTCGGGACAGGGGCTGGCGTTTCACGCTTACCTTTCAAATCACCAAACGCTTTGTTGATCTGCTCCACCACCGCGCGGCTGTCCACGTTACCTACCACGATCAGCGTCATGGCGTCCGGGGTGTACCACTTCTGGTAGAACGATTTTACCTGTTCGGCATCGACCGGCTGTTTCAGCGGTTCGGCCGGGTCATGTCCCAGTAACGTTGAGCCCTTCAGGCGGTAGCGCCACCAGCCCTCTTTGGTATCTCCGGGCCAGGTCGCCACCATGTCACTGTTGCTCAACGCATAGTTAACGGTGTCCGGCGTAATCGCCAGATTGCCAGAGGCATCGGAGAGATACGTAAGCGCTTCTTTAAGCAGGTCGTTACGGTTATTAGGCAGGCTCAGGTTAAACATGGTGTAGTCATACGAGACAACAGCCGGAGGAAGCGGGCGCTTCGGATCGATGGCCTGCTGCCAAAGTGAGCGCACCTGGACCGCTTGCAGGCTGCCGCTCTGCGTGAGCGCCAGTCGGGGAATAAAATGGCTAAAACCGGTTTGCTGGGTGCTTTCCGTGAGGGAACCGGTATTAATGGACAGACGGATTTCTATACGGTCACTGGGACGTTGCGGAGTGGCTAACACCTGCCACTGAAAACCGTTCGCTAATGTCCCTTGTTGCCAGGCCGGGTCTGGCTGGAGCGCATCTGCCTGCACATAACTGGCTGCTGCCATCATCAGCAAACCGCCGGTTAAGAGTCGAATTTTTGTGCCCTGCATGTGAACCCCTGATCAACATTCCTGGTTAAAAAAGAGTGCCTCGCGACGCGCTTCACTCTTAAAGATGACGATGAAAACACGTCGATTAGACCGCGCGTTCGGCAAAACGTCACGGTCCGAAGTGAAATATACCCAAAAAAATCTTGTCGAATTATGACAGGTACGAACAGTTATTATGCGCAGGAGCCCGCATCCCGACAAGGGAATACGGGCATTTGTGACAAGATTAAGAGGTTAAGCCAGGATTTTTGCTGTCAGTTGAACGATTATTCAGAGTATCGTCGAGCTTTTTGTGATCCAGCTCTTTCACCCATTTCGCCACCACCACCGTTGCCACGCCGTTACCCACCAGGTTGGTTAACGCACGAGCTTCTGACATGAAGCGGTCGATACCCAGAATCAACGCCAGACCCGCCACCGGCAGGTGACCTACAGCGGAAATGGTGGCAGCCAGCACGATAAAGCCGCTGCCCGTCACGCCTGCCGCGCCTTTAGAGGAGAGCAGGAGAACCACCAGCAGGGTAATCTGATGGAAAATATCCATATGGCTGTTGGTCGCCTGAGCGATAAACACGGCCGCCATCGTCAGGTATATCGAGGTGCCGTCCAGGTTGAAGGAGTAGCCCGTCGGGATCACCAGCCCGACCACCGATTTACGGCACCCCAGCTTTTCCATCTTGTCGAGCATACGCGGCAGCGCCGATTCTGAAGAGGAGGTCCCCAGAACAATCAGCAGCTCTTCACGGATGTAACGAATAAATTTGAAGATGTTGAAACCCGTCGCGCGGGCGATGGAACCCAGCACCACGACTACGAAAAGGATACAGGTTATATAGAAGCAGATAATCAGCTGACCCAGCTGCACCAGCGTACCGACGCCATACTTACCGATGGTGAAGGCCATCGCACCAAAAGCACCGATCGGCGCCAGGCGCATGATCATATTGATGATGCCGAAGATCACCTGCGAGAAGCTTTCGATTACGTTAAAGATAAGCTGGCCTTTGCTGCCCAGACGGTGCAGGGCAAAGCCAAACATCACGGCGAACAGCAGCACCTGGAGGATGTTTCCGCTGGCGAACGCGCCAATGACGCTGCCCGGTATCACGTCCAGCAGGAAGGCTACCACGCCCTGATCCTTCGCCTGCTCGGCATACACCGCGACCGCTTTGGCATCAAGCGTTGACGGGTCTACGTTCATTCCCGCGCCTGGCTGCACCACGTTGACGATGATCAGACCGATAATCAGCGCAAGTGTACTGACCACTTCAAAATAGAGAAGCGCCACTGCACCGGTACGACCAACCGCCTTCATGCTTTCCATGCCAGCGATGCCCGTTACTACGGTACAGAAGATCACCGGAGCGATGACCATTTTGATGAGCTTAACGAACGCGTCGCCAAGCGGTTTCATTTGCGCGCCCAGCTCAGGGTAATAGTGACCCAGCAGAATACCGATGGCGATGGCTGTCAGGACCTGGAAATAAAGACTTTTGAAGAGTGAGGTTTTCATAAGGTGTCCTTGGGAAGAAAAACCACAGGTTTTGTAAGGTTATGGTTAACCTGCGGCTTTAAAATAACACCCACATAACAGGACAGAAATAAACTCAGTTCAAATTTGAAACACAAATGTTAAGAACTTTGAGCTGGCTCGCACAAGCCAGCAACAAAATTACACTTTTGCGTTATTGTCAGCACCAGAAAGGTATCGTTCTTCAAAGATATCCGAAGGGACTGCGGGGGCAAAAAGGAAGCCTTGTCCGCTCTCCACGCCCGCCTCTGCAAGCCAGGCGCGTTGCGCTTCGGTTTCAATCCCCTCGGCAATAAGATGCAGGTTGAGGCTACGCGCCATCTGGATAATCGCCTGCACCATGCTGCTGTCGCCCGGCAGACCGTCGACAAACGCTTTGTCAATTTTGAGCACATCTACCGGAAGGGTTTTCATGTGCTGAAGCTGACGCAGCCCGGCGTATCCCATGCCAAAATCGTCCAGGGCAATGCGAATACCGGCATTACGCAGCGGTTTGAGAATCGCGACCGCCTGATTAGGATCGTCGATGCGTCGGCTCTCCGTCACTTCCAGAGTTAACGTATCAGGCTTGATTCGGTAACGATGGATCAGCTCCAGCATCTCTGAAACCATGGTCGGGTGCATAAGCTGCATGGCAGACAAATTGACCGACAGCGGCAGCGTCACGCCGCGCTCCTGCCAGGCGGCCAGCTGACGGCAGGACTCTTCCAGCACCCAGTAGCCGACGGTAACCATCAGGCCGCAGGACTCAATGCGCTCAATCAGCCCTTCCGGCAGTTCCCATGAACCATCCGGCTGCTGCACGCGCAGCAGTGCCTCGGCGCTTTTCACTTCTCCCGTCAGCAAATTCATCTGCGGCTGTAGCCAGAGGGCAAACTGCCGGTTATCCAGCGCGGTCAGGATGTCGCTCTCTTCCGTCAGGCGCTGCTGCGCCTTTTCCATCTGCTCCGGTTCAAAGAACTGGATCTGATTTTTCCCTTTGCGCCGGGCGGTAAACGCCGCCGAGAACGCGCGACGATAAAGCTGCTCCGCCGTTAAATCACCATAGTACATGGCGATACCGATACTGGCGCTCGGACGAAGCTGGATACCCTGAATGGGCAACCGCTCATTAATGACAGTGAGTACTTGCTGACCTAAGGTGATCGCATGCCACGGTTCTTTTACACCGTTGGCAATCACCACCAGATCGTAACCGCTGACCTGTGTCAGCACCATGCGCGGGGCAAGGACAGATTTGATCTTTTCCACCAGGGTGAGCAGCAGCATTTCGCGCTGGCTCTCCTGAAGCACGCCAGCCGTATCCTGCAAGGTTTCACAGGCGATAACCATCAGCGCCGTAGTTTGCTGACGGGCAACGGTCTGCTCCAGCATCGCCATCAGGAAGGCTTTATTGGGGAGCTCCGATACCGGAAAACGGGTGGCGCTGCTGTTTAATTCATCCTGCTGACGCTGGATGCGCTGCTGATTGAGGTTGTAGCTGCGCACCAGCATACCTATCTCATCGTCATGATGCAGACGCGGCAGCTCAAGCTGATGTCCCATCTGATCCTGCGGCGCAAGCGTATTCAGCTCACGGGCGATACGGCGCAGCGGATGAACAATCAGCCGGTTAATGCACCAGGTGAGCGCCACGCTGAGAATAAGCGTCATAAGTAAGCAAGTGGTCACTAACGTTACCACCCAGCTCATGACGAATTTATACATGCGGTAGGAGTCCGCCTGCAAAACCAGGTAGGCCAGCGGCTGCGGATTCGCAGGGCGTTCAAGCGAATAAACGGGAAGCGAAATTTGCACCGGCAGTTCAAACAGGCGCATCACCATCATCGGGACGGGACGCTCAGGGATAAAGCTCATCCGCAGCGCCTGAAACTGGTTGGGCAAGACGACATCGGCGCGGCTAACGACGCCGGCAGGCTGAATACGTTTTAAAATGGTTTCCGCTTCGGGAATATCCCCTTTCAGGATAGAGGCAGAAAGCGGGCCACGCACCGAGCGGGCGATACTTTCTAACTGCGAAGCCGTGTTATAGCGATTCTGCTGTACGGAATGAAACAGCAAAATTACGCAGAAGAGCAGGACAAACAGCATGGTGACGGCAGAGACCATCGCCATCTGTTTGATTGTTAAGGAACGGCTGACACGCAAAATGACTCTCCACAAAACTCGAAGCGCAGGGCGCGCCAGGGTGTAAACCCGGCGCGCCTGAGTATACCCGATTGCCGCGCTATTAAGAGAGACTTACAAATGGATTAAGGAAAATCCGATTACCAGTCCGCGTAAGGGATGAGCGGCTGCGGCGGTAAGTCCATATCGCCCTGCCAGCCTGCGGCAGAGTAGCGCACATAGATCAGCGCATGGCTTGGGGTATAGTCTTTCGCCTCCTGAATATCCACGCCCATGCCTACAAACCAGTTGGACGTTACGCGGCGCTCGATAATGGCCCGCGCGGTATAACCCGTTCCTGATGAACTGCTGCCGGTTTCCATTGCGCCCCGGTCGGTATAGCGGTCTGGCTCATCGGTCGGGATCAGATTCTGGATCGGGTAGCGCAGTTCGTCTTTGGTTTTCGAGTGAGACCAGGAGACCGAGCCACCCAGCTCCCAGGACCAGTTCTCCGTGCGTTTACGCCACGTCACCGGCAGTGCGAAGGAGACGTACTCCTGCGGACTGTAGTAACCGCCCTGACCCAGGGTATACCCGCTCAGGTCTTTGTCGTAGTGCCAGAGCATATTGGAGACGCCGACCGTCAGGCGCTCATTGTTTTTATTAATGAGCTTGTAGTAGTAACCCGTCATCCAGCGGACGCGCCAGTTATCCTCAACATTTTTACCCGTCAGCGTTTCCGCATTCAGGCTCGACCAGATGCCGTTCGCTTCACCTTTGTCATAGCTCATGCTTACGCCGCCACCGGTGGCACGTACGCCGCCCCAGGTGGTGCCGGTGTTGGTATCTTTTTGCCCGGCGAACGCCAGCAGAGAGCTGGAGATTGGGCGGCGATGGGCGTTAACGGTATAGCCGATGGGGCCCAGATCGCTGCTGTAGCTTATGCCGCCCACCACGTCGACAACGTCAAAGCCCATCGGCGTGGTGCCAATATCCATCGCCCAGGTTTTATTCTGCCAGCCGACGGCAACGCTTGCGCCATTGTCGGACTGATGGGTATTGCCGCTACACGGCGTTTCGTAGCAGGTCCCCCATTTAGGATCGTAGGTCCCGTTATTGTTATCAAATGAACCAGCGTCCATGTTGACCAGATCGCTTCTGAAGAACATGCGCCCGTCAGAGAGCGGGGCATCCACCTGCAGCATGGTGGTATGCGCTTTCAGGTCGGAATAGCCGCCCGTGCCGCTGGAGCCCCAGTAGTCGTGCTGCAGCGTGACGTTAACATCCTGCTGACGGTACAAGTCACCGGCATCACTGCGCACGCCGCGTTTCAGCCAGTCGTCTTTTTCATCGTTACGCGTCAGACGAGTGAAACTGTCGTTATCCACCGGTCGCGTCGTGGTGATGCCAGACGACACCATCGCGTCTTTGTAGGTTTCCAGTGCCTGCTGAGGCTGCCCGTTCTGCGCCTGGAAACGCGCGGCATCACGCAGCACCAGCGCGTTTTCCATGGAGCCGGGCTGCGATTTAGCCTGCGGAATAATTTTATTGAAGGTCTGTTCTGCGGCGGCGGAATCGCCCAGACCCGCCTGCGCCATCGCGATGCGGCGCTGCATATTGAGCGACAGCGGCTGACCGTTTTGCGCGGCGGGCAGCTTCGCCAGCTCCGAGCGCGCGGCATCTTTGTTACCCTGAGCGCTATAAATCTCGGTCAGGCCGAGGATGGCGTCTTCGTTCTGCGGTTCACGCTGCAGAACGGCGTTGTACGTCGTTTTTGCCGAGTCCAGATCGCCACGCTGCTGCGCCCAGTCCGCCAGCGTCAGGTCGATGCGGGTGGAGGTTGGCTGCTGGCGCAAAAGGTTTTCAGCCTCCTGCTCTTTGCCGCTGTCGCGCAGACGGTTGGCGGTTTCCAGCACCTGGTTACTTTGCAGACGGTCAGCAAGCTCCTGAATATTGCCGTTCCACTGGCTTCGCGGCAGCGTATCCAGATGCGCCAGCGCGGCGCGGTCCTGATCGTTTCCGGAAAGATAGAGCCCGTTAGCATAAACCTGATCCGGGTCGGACGGTTTCTGGCTGGCAAGCTGACGCATAAGGGTATCCGCCTGGCTTCGCTGACCCGCGCTGTAGAGATCGCGCGAGAGACGATAGGTTATCCACACATCGCCGGGAGAGAGCGCCAGACGACGACGCTGAATCTCTGCCGCCTGAGCGTATTTCCCCTGATTTTCAAGCTGCTCGGCCTGGGCGGAGAGCTGTTCGTTGGTCAGGCTACGTTCAATATCATCTATGCTTCTGCGCTGGCTGGCGGAGAGAGACTGGATAAACTGCGAGGCCTTCTCCGGGGACTGCGCGCGGTAAATATTGGCCAGACCGCGGACCGCATTGCTGTTGCCGCTGTCCATTCGCAGCGCCTGACGGTAAAAACGCTCCGCCGCCTCGTTATCTTTACGCGCCGCGGCGGCGTCGCCCAGCCCCAGCACGGCATAGCTGTCGGTATTGTCGATACTGCGTGCCTGCTGATAGTAACGCTCCGCCTGCGCCGGGTTATTCGCCTTCAGCGCCGCATCGCCCTGCTGGATCAGCAGCCAGTAGCGGTTAACCTTCAGCAAACTGTCCCATTTACCCCGGTTATCGCTCTGGGGATCGAGGGCAATTGCCTTTTCAAACTGTGCCACCGCGCGGGCGCGGTCGCCTTTCTGGGAATAAGCCTGTCCCAGGGCACCCACCGCTTCACTGTCGGCATGGTTGGCGCTGACGGCTTTTTGCAGCTCCGCCACCGCCTTACTGCCCTGCCCGGCATCCACCGCCGCCAGCCCTTCCGCTTTCGCACGGAATGCAGGGTCAGCGAGCTGTTTTTGCTGGGCTTCAAGCTGGGCACGCGCCGCCGCGACGCTATCACCGTCGCTGAATACGCTCAGGTATTTTTGCAGCGCGCTAACGCTCGCGCTGCTGGCAGACTGGTCTTTAATTTGGTCATACCACATATCAGACGCCTGGCTGCGCCCGTTGGTGGATTTGGCCATCTCCTGCAATACCGCAAAGCCTTCATCACGGCGTCCGCTCTGGAACAGAAGCTGGGACAGCGTCGCCTGCAGCTGTGTATTTCCGGGGCTGCTGCTGTTTATTTTCTTGAGCTGGTTAATGGCTGCATTCCGGCGAGCAGGATCTTTCGCCACCACGTTCCAGTATTCCGTCGCCACGTCGCCGCCCGGCGGGTTGCCGTCAAACAGCTTGTCATAGGCTGCAATCGCCTCCTGCGTGTGTCCCGTGGTGGCGAGCAATCGCGCCTGCTGGAGCTGCTGGCGGCCATCCGGAGTGGAAAGCAGCATCGTGTTGCGTGATGACTGGTACGCGCTCGAGCCCGGCGCGATCCCTTTCAGACGATCCAGCTCTTTTTGCGCGCCGGCGTTATCGCCCTGGCGCAGCAGGTAGCGAAAGCGTGCGGCAATAACGTCAGGGTTGTTCGGGTCAATCAGCTCCAGACGATAAAGCGACTGACGAACCAAATCCTCACGCTGTGTCGATTCGCCCAGCCGAACCTGTTCCAGCAGCTGTTTCTGCTGCGGTGAGTTGGCGGCCTCAGCCATCGGCATCAGTGCCAGGCCAAGCGATAAAGTGAGTAGATTTACTGTGAACTTGCGCATTCCTGGCCCCAATCCGGTATTAATTCACCTTTTGCGGTGAAGCGAAAACGATGCTCATCCCATCCTTGCCCAAAGAGAGTCAGCACGAAGCTGTAATAGGCATTATTATCGGGAAAATGGTCTGCAACGCGCTGGCGCTGAACCGCCTGGGCATCACGTTGTTGTAAAAACGGCAGCATGGCGGCAGAGAACCCGACCGGACCATTCCCGGTGCGTTTACCCGTCGCCACATCCACTTTCTCCGGCGGCACACCCCGTTTCATTGTCTTGGCCGCCATCGGCTGGAAGCGCGTCAGCAGCCGGGCTTTCTGAGGATCTTTATCACTCATCATTCCCACCCAGAGATAAACGCGGATGGCATCGTAGCCGCCCACCAGCGATTTATCCTGCTGTAACCGCCAGCCTTTGTTTTTCTGATACTGCACCCAGTCCGGCGAAAATCCTTTCGGCGCACTCTCCAGCAGCAGGCGCTGATTGGTTTCACGAAGCGTGGTCCACGGGGTACCAAAACGCGTGAAATAACTCGCTAGCTGCGGAGGAAGATAGCTGGGATTAAAGCGCCATACGTTCTCATCGGCAAAGCCGACTTTACCGGGAAGCAGCATTGCGCCGAGCCCCGGGACTTTCACCACTTCCTCGCTGACAATGCGTTTCAGCAGCGCTTTACCCGTGCGGGTATAATCCGGATGTTTCCACAGTCGACCCGCTTCGAGCAGTGACCAGGCGATCCAGACATCGGCGTCAGAGGCGGAGTTGGTATCAATCACCGCCCACGTCTCTTTATCTTTCTGACCCCATAGCCAGGCGGGCAGATGGTCGTTGAGATCGCCGCTGGCAAGATTATCGCGCGTCCACGTCAGCAACTGGTCAAAAGATTTGCGATCGTTCGCCGCCAGGGCAAAGAACAGGGCGTAGCTTTGCCCTTCCGAGGTCGTAATTTTGCGCGTGTCGCTGGGATCAACGACACGCCCGCCCTCGCTGATGTAGTCCTTTTTAAACTGCTCCCAGGCAGGCCAGGTACAGGCGGCGCGAAGAGGTAGCGCCGCCAGCATCACCGCTGCTAATACACACCAGCGAAAGGCTTTCATCACATCTTACTCATCCGGGTTCAGACGACGACGGCTGATGATTCGCAGCAGACGCCACAGCACCCATGCCAGCAAGACCACGCTGACCGCAGCCAGGATGGCGAGCAGAACCGGATGGTTAGCCAGCGCATACCACAGGCGTTCAAACCACGGCAGATGGCCTACGTAGTACACATCGCCCACGCGCAGGCTATTGACGCCGGACTCACGGATCACCGACACGGAACCAAACATCGCGGCACGTTTACCGCTGTCGTTCATGGCCGTATTGAGCAGTTCATACCCGCGCGGGCTGTCCGCGAGGAGAGCCACCACGCTACGCTGTTCGTTGTAAGGTGACTGGAAGCCCACCACCGCGGCCATTGCCCCCTGAGACGTTACCGTCGTCTGCGCGCTGGCCTGACGATCGTTAACATCCGGCATAATGCTCGGGAACTCGGTCTGGCGCAGCGGCGTGTTAACCCAGGACTGGGCCGCTTTCACCAGCAGATCGATACGTTTGTCATCCTTCAGCTTGTCCGGAATGGTACCGATCACCATGATGTCAGCGTCTTTGTTCTGAATCTGGCTGCCATCGTCCGTCAACGTAACGTTAATCGCCGGTAATCCCGTCTGTCCTCCAACGGTCGCCATGGTATCCAGCAGGGTCGTTACCTGCCCTTCAGTTGGCGCTTTTGGCATTACTACGATGGACTCAGAAAGATCGGCCATGCGGCTGAACGGGAAGCCCGCGTTAGCAAAGGCGCGCAGATCCGGCATCGCCAGGAAGTGATAGTACTTCGAGAAGTCGATGGTCGACTCATCGCCAATCACAACGTGGTTCTGTACGGGCTGGAAGGTGATGCAGTTTTCCGCAGAACCGCCAGGCATTGGGTTCATGTACTGGAAGTCAAAGCGCAGCTGGTTTATCGCGCCAAGCTTCAGTGCCGGAATAGAGACATCCGTTTTGCCATCCAGAAGACCCTGCAGCACCGGCAGGCGAAGCATCAGGCGGTTAGTATCCTGCGTGCTTTGCAGGCTGAAGGATTGCAGGAACTGGTTGTTCAGGCTGATATCCATGCGCGAGCTGTCTTTGGTCGCTGGCGCGGTATAGCGGTAGTTCAGATTGATATCAATGCCGTTGGTACGCAGCAGGTACAGATCCGGCGGCAGATTCAGCGACAGGCTAATCGGCGCTGGCTCAAGCCCCGTCGCCTGCAGCTGTTCTTCATAGGTTTTCAGCTCACCGAATGTCACCGCACGGTCGGTACGCACCCAGTTTGGCGCATCATAAGGTTTACGCGCCAGCAGCGGTTTGACCTCATCCACCACCACGCTGTTGCCGCGGAAAAGGACGTTACCCTGAGCAATGGCTTTTGCTGCCTGCACCAGGTCTTTATCATCACGACCAAAGACCACCAGCAGCTTCACGTACGGGTTTTCCGGGTGGCTTATCATCTCAACGGTCGGCGCTTTGACGTCCGGACGATCGCGCAGGAAGGCCGGGCGTTTCGCGTTGGTCGCAAACACAATGGCATTTCTGTCCGGCAGTTTGTCATACATCGCCGGGAAGCTCTGTCCACGCCAGCCCGCGCGTGAACCAAACCAGGACGCCACAATGGTGGCCGCCAGCTGTTCGGTCACGTCCGGGGACGAGGCAAACACCATCGGCAGCGTGAGCGGACGGTTATCACGCGGATCAAAGAACGGAACCGGGAATGCGGAGAGATCGTTTTTCAGCGCCAGCGACTGGTAGGTCATCTGCAGCGAGGAGTTACGTCCGACGTCCATCCACAGCGTGTTGCTGGCCGGGTTTTCGCAGACATCGCGGTAGTGACCGACAAACTCCAGGCGAATACGGTTAAAATCGGTGATGAACAGCGGGTTGATCGGCACCTGAGCCTGAGTTTTCTTGCCCAGCTGCTCTTTCGTGACCGGCAGTACGTCCATCAGCTCGTCATTCAGGTAGACCTTCAGCTGAGACTGCGTCGGCAGCAGAGACGGCGACGGGGTGTATTCAAGGTTCAGCACCGCATTAGAGACGACCTCATCGCTGCGCATGCCAAACTCAATGCCGCCGTTAGGGTTGATGCCGCGCAGCACCATGCTGCCCGGAGGCGGCGCAATTTGCGCGAAGGTCAGCTTCACGTCGCGCGACGGCGCATTGTCCGCAACGACGGGCGCATTCGCCCCCCGGACGCCCGGCATCACCTGCCCGATGACCTGGCCGTCTGCCGGCAATGTGTTCCCCTCCGTCGGCTGGTTCGGCATGATATTTTCTGTTTGGCTAGGTGCCGCGGTGACAACCGGATCGGTTGCTTGCGCGACGACAGGTACCGTTGGCGCAGGCGTTGCCGCTGCGTTACCCGGGGCTGCGTTAGCCATTGTTGCGGGGATCGCATTCATCCCCATTGCCACTGCACATAACCAGGAAAGTTTTGTTTTCATCGCGTTATCATCATTGTTGAGCCATAACCGGGTCCGCCTGCTTCGCCTCATCCCGCTCAGGACGACGAGGAATGAACGACACGACCCAGGAAACCAGCGAAGTAAGTGACCGGAAAATTAATTTCACCGACGACGGGGCAAATTCTGCAAGGTGACGATAGCCACGGAACCCCAGCTTCAGAATATCCAGCAGGCTTTCCAGAGGTTTATCTTCCGGGAAGCTGTCCTGCCAGAGAGCCCACGTATCCGCGCGGGCAAACGTACACTGCACAAAATCGATATGTTGCTTTTTGGTCAACGGCATCAGCTGCAGACCGACTTCATTGCCCGCCACGCGAACAACCTGCGTCGGGAAGACATACTCCTGCTGACCGCGCTTAAGCAGCAGGTTAACTTTTTGCCCTTCCAGCACCTTCGCCTGGCCGTTGATTTTGATCCCCAGACCGCCGTCAGAGAAGTCATGCACGGTACAGGAGAAGAGGTGGCCATCTTCACGGGCAATCGCCGCAGGCATGCAGATTTCAACACGATGCGCACGACGAACCTGTTTGCTTTCCACCGACACCGCCACCGCGCCGCCGAGGATAATCAGGTTGTAGAAGACCCATGCCATACTGACGAAGACGGTCAGGATTTCGTTTTCCGGGCCGTAGAAGTAACGCCAGATACCCGCAATGACGCCCACGATATTCAGCAGCACCAGGAAGATATACGGCCGGGAGATCACCCAGTCGACGTACTCCTCCTCCACCAGCCCGCCCTTCGCGGTGACGTTGAATTTACCTTTGTGCGGATTAATCAGCGCCACCATCGTCGGCGGCGCGATGTACCAGGCCAGCACCGTTTCGTAGATTTCACTCCAGAAGGAGTGGCGGTATTTACCCTGTATCTTCGAGTTCGTCAGGCTCGCGTGGATCATGTGCGGCAGAACAAACAGCGCAATCATCAGCGCGGGAGCGTAGATGATATAAGCGTGAAGAAGCAGGAACGCCAGCGGCGCGGTCAGGAAGATTAGCCGCGGAATGCCGGACAAGAAGTGGAACATGGCGTTGACGTAGCAGAGACGCTGCGCCAGCTTGAGTCCTTTCCCGATCAGAGGGTTATCGAGACGGAAAATCTGCACCATCCCGCGCGCCCAGCGAATACGCTGGCCAATGTGCGCCGACAGTGACTCCGTTGCCAGACCGGCTGCCTGAGGAATACGCATATAGGCAGAGGTATAGCCACGACGGTGCAGGCGCAGAGAGGTGTGCGCATCTTCAGTTACCGTTTCGACGGCGATACCGCCAATTTCATCCAGCGGTTTACGGCGGATAACCGCACAGGAGCCGCAGAAGAAGGTGGCATCCCACATGTCGTTCCCGTCCTGCACCAGGCCATAGAACAGCGTACCTTCGTTCGGGGTCTTACGGAAGCGGCCAAGGTTACGTTCAAACGGGTCCGGCGAGAAGAAGTGGTGCGGCGTCTGCATCATCGCCAGCTCTTTCTCCTTCAGGAACCAGCCCATGGTCATCTGCAGGAAAGAGCGCGTCGGCACGTGGTCACAGTCAAAGATCGAGACAAACTCCCCGGTGGCATACTTCAACGCGTTGTTGATGTTACCCGCCTTAGCGTGTTCGTGAGTCGGACGGGCGATGTATTCGACGCCGACCTCCTCCGCGAACTGGCGGAACGCCGGGCGGTTGCCGTCATCCAGGATCCAGACCTTGAGCTTGTCTTTCGGCCAGTCGATACCCAGCGCAGCATAAATCGTGTTCTTCACCACGCTCAGGTCTTCGTTGTAGGTCGGCACGAAGAGATCGACGGTTGGCCACTGGGTCGTGTCCTTTGGCAGCGGAACCGGCTGGCGGTTGAGCGGCCAAATCACCTGGAAATAGCCCAGCACCAGCACGATCCAGGCGTAGGTTTCTGCAAACAGCAGCACCAGACCGCATACCAGGCTGACCGGGTCGTCCCAGTTCAGGGTTGAGGTATAACGCCACCAGATGTAGCGACAGGAGACGGTCAGCGACAATACGATCAGCATCAGCGCCGAGAAGCGACCCGGAATACGGCGGACCAGCAGCGCCACGCCCCACAGCAGGATCAGGAAGGTGAACTGCGCCAGAGGGTTGAAAGGTTGCGTAATACAGACCAGCGCCAGAATGAGCGAGAACACGACGATCACACCGAGGATAAAACGCCGCAGGCCCGGATGGAGATGTCCGAGCTCTTTATGGTTATCCAGATGGCTGGTCTTATCGCTGACGCTGTTGGGCAGTCTGTCCAGCCACTGGTGGTAGCGCTCACGTAACTGCTGCACGCGGGAGAAGCTGCGCCAGTGCGGCGTTATTTTCTCTGAGCGCGATGATGTGACCACCAGCCAGATAGCCTGAATGAGATAACGCGCCGGATCCAAAGGACGCGGTCGGTTGGGATTAATGTGCGGATATAGCTCACTGTGGCGGGCGCGTATGCGCTGCCAGCGAGGGTGTTCGAGTGGAATAAACATCCAGGCCAGAATCATCCAGAAACAGCCGAGCGCGGCGCTAAATGCCGACGCACCGTGACGGCGAAAATGCCGGTAATGTTCACTCAAACGCGAACTGACCGGCGGGATGAGTAACCAGCTGGCGAGACGACTCATACATCACTCCCTGCATGCTCCGCCCGGTTGGCGAAGTTCAGCAGACACCAGTTAGCCAGCGTCAGAATCTCTTCTGCCGCCAGTGAATCGCTGCGGTATTCGCCGAGCGGTTGCTTAGACGCAAGACATTCCGCCATTCCCTCATCACGATGAATGACAATAGGAAGCAAACGGCGCTGGCTTTGCAGCCACACCTGATAGAGATCGTCCTGGATCTGGCTGCCAATACGCAAATCGTTAATCAGAATATGAGCGTTCTGAGGTAGCCCCTGCTGGTGCAGGCGGATATGGCAGTTCGCATCAACGTTAACGATCGAGAGGATATGATCGCACTGGGCGATAAGCTGTCTGGTCAGCGTACCGGCGCCGTGGGGCAGATCCAGCAGGATCCATTTGTAGTGCCCCTTTTCTTTCAGGGTCTGCAGCGCCAGCGTGAACTGCGAAAACAGGCGCTGATACGCGGCTTCATTTTCGCGTTCCGTGGTGGTCAGTTGACCAAACGGCAGCAGATCGAGCTGGGAGGTATAGCGCATCCCCGCATCCTGCCAGTCTTTATCATCAAGCAGCGCGCGGGCCCAGCCCTCTTCACGAGTAAAGTCAACGTTAAACGACATACGCAACAAATTATCGGCGCAGGCGTCAATAACCAGCACCGATTCACCTAAAAGCTGTAATGACCACGCCAGCGCCGCGGTAACTGATGTGGTACCCACACCGCCACGGACACCCTGTAATCCGAGTATGGCCATCAATGGCTCCCTTATTGTTGATGGGCGAATTCAGCTAATAACGGCCAGCGTTTAATAGCCGCGGCCAACTGTTCCCGCTGGGAAATATCGGTGTAATCTATTTCAGGTAAAGAAAAGGCCTGCGTCAGCGCCAGAAAATCGTTTTGGAATGTGTAACCCAGAGTCGAGTCGACTGGGGTTCCGGGTTCGTTATTATCCATTCTTTTTCCATCCCTTTAAGGAAAATCGCACGCTAAAGAAGTTGCGGGGCTTCCTGCCCTGACAAATTTCATTTACATGCTAAATCTGATGTTCTTTAATTTCAATGTTAGGTTTATTTCTACGCTTTCGCTAGTAAACTGAGATACAGATAAATTAGACGAAAAGAGGGACACCGTGGACTCCATATTTTCTATTGGCATCCAGTCATTATGGGACGAATTGAGCCACATGCCAGTCGGAGGAGTCTGGTGGATTAATACGGACCGAAATGAAGATGCTATCAGCCTGGTTAACCAGACAATTGCTGCCCAGGATAAGGATTCCCGCGTGGCCGTCATTAGCATGGGCGAAGACCCGAAGAAAATTATCACGCTGGAAAACAATCGCGGGCCTCAGACGGTGCGATTATTTTCCATGACATCGGAAGCCGATAGTCTATACTTTTTGTCCCGCGACGTTCAGTGCTCTATTGATCCGGATCACCATTTGGTGATTCTTAAATGTGCAAATAACGTCCTGCAAAATATCCCTGCTGAAAAACTGTTGCCATGGCTTGAAAAAATCAATAAATGGGCAAAATTTCAAAATTGCACGCTATTGATAGTCAATCCTGGCAGTAATAATGACAAGCTGTTCTCACTTTTAATGGGCGAATATCGCTCCCTGTTCGGTCTGGCAAGCGTTCGCGATCAGGTGGGTAGCTATCTCTACGATATTGCATTCTGGTGTAATGAAAAGGGCGTGAGTGCCAGGCAACAGCTTACCCTGAAACATATTGAGGGCGAGTGGCACATTGCACAGCAGGAAGAAACCGTGGTCCAACCGCGCAGTGATGAAAAACGCATTCTGAGCCATATCGCGGTTTTAGAGGGGGCGCCCGCCCTGTCGGAAAACTGGACACTTTTTGAGTCTAACGAAGCCCTTTTCCATGAAGCCCGAACAACCCAGGCGGCGACCCTTATTTTCTCGCTGATGCAGAATAACCAGATTGAGACGCTGGCACGGCAAATCCACACCCTACGCCGCCAGCGCGGAAGCGCGTTAAAAATCATCGTGCGCGAAAATAATACCAGCCTGCGCGCCACCGATGAGCGCCTGCTTCTGGGCTGCGGCGCCAATATGGTTATCCCATGGAATGCGCCGCTGTCACGCTGCCTGACGCTTATCGAAAGCGTTCAGGGCCAGCAGTTTAGCCGCCATGTACCGGAAGATATTTCCACGCTGCTCTCCATGACGCAGCCGATGAAGCTGCGTGGGTACCAAAAATGGGATACCTTCTGCGACGCCGTCGGCAACATGATGAACAACACTCTTCTTCCTGCTGACGGAAAAGGCGTCATGGTTGCCCTGCGTCCTGTACCGGGTATTCGCGTTGAACAGGCTCTCACCTTATGTCGTCCGAACCGTACAGGGGACATCATGACCATTGGCGACAATCGCCTGGTGCTATTTTTGTCCTTTTGCCGGGTTAACGATCTCGATACGGCGCTTAACCATATCTTCCCCCTGCCTACCGGGGATATTTTCTCGAACCGTATGATTTGGTTCGAAGATAATACGATTAGCGCGGAGCTGGTGCAGATGCGTGCGCTCCAGCCCGAACAATGGGCTAAACCGCTCGCTATCACGAGCGATGCGAAACCGATCCTGAATGCCAGACATGATGGACACGTCTGGCGTCGGGTTCCGGAACCCCTTCGCTTATTAACAGACAACGCGGAGAACGCATCATCATGAATATCAGCGATATTATTCAACTGGTTATATTCTGTGCGCTGATCTTTTTCCCGCTTGGCTACTATGCGCGCCATTCCATACGCCGTATCCGTGATACGGCCAGAGTGCTGTTTATAAAACCTCGCTATGTAAAACCAGCCGGAACACTGACACGGGCATCACACGTCAAGGCAGACCGAAAACATGACTAATTCTACCTATACCGCTTCGTCACCCTCGCCGCTCTGGCAATACTGGCGCGGCCTTTCCGGCTGGAACTTCTACTTTCTGGTGAAGTTTGGTCTGCTGTGGGCAGGCTATCTGAATTTCCATCCCCTTCTCAACCTGGTGTTTATGGCCTTCCTGCTGATGCCGCTGCCGAATATCAGGCTGCATCGATTACGTCACTGGGTCGCCATTCCTGTCGGCTTTGCGCTGTTCTGGCATGATACCTGGCTACCGGGGCCGGATAGCATTATGAGCCAGGGTTCGCAGGTGGCGGGCTTTAGCGCCAGCTATATCCTCGATCTGACCGAGCGCTTTATTAACTGGCAGATGATTGGCGCGGTATTTGTGCTGCTGGTTGCCTGGCTGTTCCTGTCACAGTGGATCCGCGTCACGGTGTTTGTCGTCGCGATTATGATCTGGCTTAACGTGCTGACGCTGGCTGGGCCAAACTTTTCTCTGTGGCCTGCCGGTCAACCAACCACCACGGTGACTACCACTGGGGGAAGCGCAGCGGCAACCGTCACAACGGCAGGCGATACGCCTGTCGTGGGCGATATCCCAACCCAGACCGCACCGCCGACTTCTACCAACCTGAACGCCTGGCTCTCCAGTTTCTATACCGCGGAAGATAAGCGACAGACTAAATTCCCGGATGCGCTTCCGGCGGATGCTCAGCCGTTTGAACTGCTGGTGATAAACATCTGCTCTCTCTCCTGGGCCGACGTGGACGCCGCCGGTTTGATGTCTCATCCGCTGTGGTCACACTTCGATATTCAGTTTAAAGATTTCAACTCTGCCACCTCGTACAGCGGCCCGGCAGCAATCCGCCTGCTGCGTGCTAGCTGCGGTCAGACATCTCATAAAAACCTGTATCAACCCGCCGGCAACCAGTGTTATCTGTTCGATAATCTCGCAAAACTGGGCTTTACGCAGCATCTGATGCTGGGGCATAACGGCCAGTTCGGTAACTTCCTGAAAGAAGTACGCGAACAGGGTGGCATGCAGGCACCGCTGATGGATCAAACCGGTCTTCCAGTCTCTCTTCTGGGCTTCGACGGCTCGCCCGTCTATGACGATACCGCCGTCCTGCAGCGCTGGCTGCAGACCGTCGAAAAAGACAGTAATCCACGCAGCGCGACGTTCTTTAACACCCTGCCGCTCCACGACGGTAACCATTTCCCGGGCGTGAGCAAAACGGCTGATTATAAAGTGCGTGCGCAGAAGTTCTTTGACGAGCTGGATGCGTTCTTCACGGAACTGGAAAAGTCAGGCCGTAAAGTGATGGTGGTAGTGGTACCTGAGCACGGCGGCGCGCTGAAAGGCGACAGAATGCAGGTTTCAGGTCTGCGTGATATCCCAAGCCCGTCGATTACCAACGTGCCTGCTGGCATTAAATTCTTTGGTATGAAAGCACCCCATCAGGGCGCACCGATTGAAATCACCCAGCCGTCCAGCTATCTGGCGATTTCAGAACTGGTTGCCCGTGCCGTTGACGGGAAGCTGTTTGTGGGAGATAGCGTGAACTGGGATCAGCTCACCAGCAACCTGCCGCAAACGGCAGAAGTCTCTGAGAACGCCAACGCGGTCGTCATTCAGTATCAGAACAAACCGTACGTTCGCCTGAACGGCGGAGATTGGGTACCGTATCCGCAGTAACTGATTTACGCCTCACCCTCTCCCCATTGGGGAGAGGGGATAGTCAGTGCGTTATTATTGCGCTGAAATCCACACCAGCATTTTCAGACTTGCCGAATAGTAGTCGTCTTTAGCGGTGATTTCGGGTTCGCCGGAAGACTGTCCCATCGTTAAATCGCGTACAGCCAACAGGCCGCCTTCCATCATATAGGGCGCATATTCGTTGGTCGTGACGTTAACCCAGGCGGGCGTTTGTTCCCGGGGGAACTGACCGAACCAGGCCTTCCACGACGTCAGCAGCGGGCTTTGCTTATCAGACCAGGCGACATACAGCGGAACACGAATCGCGTCATAGCTCATTCGCGGTGGCCAGCCTTTAGCAGGGGTCAGCTTGCCACCTGATGCCAGTGAAACCCAGTCAGTGGGCAGATTCGCTTTACCCGAGCCCATTTTCCCCAGCAGGCGTTTACCATCCTTAATCAAATCACGCCAGACTGGCAAATGACTGCGTCCGGCGAAGGCCTGCCAGGCCGGAAACACAAAATAGGAAGGATTAAGGACCACTTCACCGTCAAGCTTAAATCCCTGGACGCCGGGCAGCATCACGCGGTAACCCGCATAGCGGATCACGCTATGGGCAACCAGCGCTTTTGTAATGGCATCCGATGCGGCGCTGTAGCGTTTGTCATGCCAGCGGGCGTCGGCTTTAAGCAGCGCCCAGGCAATCAGAACGTCACCATCGGCGGCGTTGTTTTTGTCCGCGACCGGGTTGGACTCTGCGGGGTTATACCGCCAGTAAAAGAGACCATTCTCTTTGTTCTTCAGCTGGCTGTCCGTCCATTGCCAGAGCTTATCGAACGTGGCTTTATCGTCGTTGGCGACTGCCATCAGCATGGCAAAGCCCTGACCTTCCGTATGCGACACCCCACCATTACCGGTATCGACAATGCGGCCTTCCGGTTTGAAAAAGCGGGCCTTGTAACGCTCCCAGGCCTGATCCGCCAGAGAGAGAGGCGAGAACAGCACACTCATCATGACGGCCAGCGTCGCGCAGACGGGTTTTCGCATAATTAACTCGATCCGGTTATTCGGCACTTCGCAGGGAAATCTCACCGCCCACCCAGGGTTTAATCGCGCCATCCTGTTCCAGGAGCAGCGCGCCCTGTGCGTCAATACCGCGGGAAGTTCCGTAGATCTCTTTATCACCAATCAGCAATTTCACAGGGCGGTTGATGAAGTTATCCAACTTTTCCCAACGAGACAGGAACGGTGCCAGCCCTTCCTGCTCAAAAAGCGTGAGTGAGCTACGCAACTCTTTAATCATACGCACGGCAAGGGTATTACGATCGATGACAATCCCCGCCTCCTGGAGGTTAGTCCAGGCCTGATTCACCACATCACTTTGTACATTGCGCATCACCATATTGAGGCCTGCGCCAATGACGATTTGCGCCGCGTCGCCCGTTTTCCCCGTCAGTTCGACCAGAATGCCGGCAAGTTTACGATCGTTGAGGTACAGGTCATTAGGCCATTTAACACGTACTTTATCCGCACCCAGATCGTGCAGCACTTCCGCCATGACGATGCCGATAACCAGACTCAAGCCAATGGCAGCGGCCGGGCCCTGATCGAGTCGCCAGTACATGGACAGATAGAGGTTGGCACCAAAGGGGGAAAACCACTTGCGACCGCGACGACCGCGACCGGCCTGTTGGTATTCAGCAACGCAGGCATCTCCGGATTTCAACTCAGGCAGCCGATCCAGAAGATACTGGTTCGTCGAGTCAATCACCGGCAGCACAGCAACATTGCCGTGTCCAATCTGGCTGCGGATCGCTTCTTCATTCAGCAATTGAATCGGCTCCGGCAGGCTGTAACCTTTTCCGGGAACCGTGAACACATCAACACCCCAGTCGCGAAGCGTCTGGATATGTTTATTGATAGCAGCACGGCTCATGCCAAGCTGTTCACCCAGCTGCTCGCCAGAATGAAACTCACCGTCAGCAAGGATGCTAATCAGGGTTAAGGGGATAGTATTGTCCTTCACGCGATAGTCTCCACGGCATTGACTTCACCTGTGCGGCCAATGAAGCGAACTTCTGGCTCCAGCCAGACGTTGAATTTTTCGCCCACACGCTGACGAACATAATGAGCCAGCTGTACAACATCATCGCTGGTCGCATCGCGTTGGTTAATCAGCACCAGAGCCTGATGTTGGTGAACGGCGGCACCGCCTACTGAAGTACCTTTTAGCTGGCATTGATCGATAAGCCACCCCGCGGCCAGCTTCACGCTGCCATCCGCCTGAGGGTAATGTGGCGCAGTTGGCCATCCTTCAAGAAGAATTTTTGCATTTTCGCTGCTGATAACCGGGTTTTTGAAGAAACTGCCAGCGTTTCCGTTAACTTTAGGATCGGGAAGCTTGGTCATCCGCATATGGCAAACTGAGTCAAAAACGTCGCATGCGGTAACGGTAGCCGGATCGAGACGCGTTAAATCTCCGTAGGTCAATACGGGCTGCCAGTTCTTCGACAGACGCAGCCCCACGGCGACAATCACGTAGCGATCCTGATATTCATGTTTGAAGATACTGTCACGATAGCCAAATCGGCACTGTTCTGCCGTTAAACGCTTAGCCGTTCCGGTCGCCAGTTCGATGCAGTCGACATATTCACAGACATGTTTCAGTTCGATGCCGTAGGCGCCGATGTTTTGAATAGGTGACGATCCGGCGCAGCCTGGAATAAGCGCAAGGTTTTCCAGGCCCGGCATCCCTTTTTCGAGGGTAAATTGCACCAGCTGATGCCAGTTTTCTCCGGCCCCCACGTGCAGGTGCCAGCTATCGGCACTCTCTGCAACATCAATTCCCATGATGCGGTTAACGATCACCGTTCCCGCAAAATCGTCGAGAAACAGGACATTACTTCCTTCGCCCAGAATCAGTACGGGTTCGTTATTTTCTGTTGCGCTTTGCCATGCATCCAGCAGCTGATGTGCGGTATCGGCACGTACAATTTGATTAGCATTGCGTTGAATGCCAAAGGTATTCCAGGGCTTAAGGGAGTGGTTCATAGACGCTATCCTGATGCAAAAACGCAGGTAGTTTACCGTATAAGCAGGGCGTTGGGGGATTAGTTTGTGCAGCGCATAAACGCAAAAAGGCCATCCTTTCGGATGGCCTCTTCACTTGTTTGATGCCTGGCAGTTCCCTACTCTCACATGGGGAGACCCCACACTACCATCGGCGCTACGGCGTTTCACTTCTGAGTTCGGCATGGGGTCAGGTGGGACCACCGCGCTAAAGCCGCCAGGCAAATTCTGTTAAATCTGTATCAGGCTGAATTTGATTGTTCTGTCTCTTCGCCAAAACACCTTCGGCGTTGTAAGGTTAAGCCTCACGGTTCATTAGTATCGGTTAGCTCAACGCATCGCTGCGCTTACACACCCGACCTATCAACGTCATAGTCTTTAACGTTCCTTCAGGAGACTTAAAGTCTCAGGGAGAACTCATCTCGGGGCAAGTTTCGTGCTTAGATGCTTTCAGCACTTATCTTTTCCGCATTTAGCTACCGGGCAGTGCCATTGGCATGACAACCCGAACACCAGTGATGCGTCCACTCCGGTCCTCTCGTACTAGGAGCAGCCCCCCTCAATTCTCCAGCGCCCACGGCAGATAGGGACCGAACTGTCTCACGACGTTCTAAACCCAGCTCGCGTACCACTTTAAATGGCGAACAGCCATACCCTTGGGACCTACTTCAGCCCCAGGATGTGATGAGCCGACATCGAGGTGCCAAACACCGCCGTCGATATGAACTCTTGGGCGGTATCAGCCTGTTATCCCCGGAGTACCTTTTATCCGTTGAGCGATGGCCCTTCCATTCAGAACCACCGGATCACTATGACCTGCTTTCGCACCTGCTCGAGCCGTCACTCTCGCAGTCAAGCTAGCTTATGCCATTGCACTAACCTCCTGATGTCCGACCAGGATTAGCTAACCTTCGTGCTCCTCCGTTACTCTTTGGGAGGAGACCGCCCCAGTCAAACTACCCACCAGACACTGTCCGCAACCCGGATCACGGGTCTACGTTAGAACACCAGCCATTAAAGGGTGGTATTTCAAGGACGGCTCCACGCAGACTGGCGTCCACGCTTCAAAGCCTCCCACCTATCCTACACATCAAGGACCAGTGTTCAGTGTCAAGCTATAGTAAAGGTTCACGGGGTCTTTCCGTCTTGCCGCGGGTACACTGCATCTTCACAGCGAGTTCAATTTCACTGAGTCTCGGGTGGAGACAGCCTGGCCATCATTACGCCATTCGTGCAGGTCGGAACTTACCCGACAAGGAATTTCGCTACCTTAGGACCGTTATAGTTACGGCCGCCGTTTACCGGGGCTTCGATCAAGAGCTTCGCGTTGCCGCTAACCCCATCAATTAACCTTCCGGCACCGGGCAGGCGTCACACCGTATACGTCCACTTTCGTGTTTGCACAGTGCTGTGTTTTTAATAAACAGTTGCAGCCAGCTGGTATCTTCGACTGATTTCAGCTCCACCCGCAGGGGCTTCACCTACATATCAGCGTGCCTTCTCCCGAAGTTACGGCACCATTTTGCCTAGTTCCTTCACCCGAGTTCTCTCAAGCGCCTTGGTATTCTCTACCTGACCACCTGTGTCGGTTTGGGGTACGATTTCGTGTTACCTGATGCTTAGAGGCTTTTCCTGGAAGCAGGGCATTTGTTACTTCAGCACCGTAGTGCCTCGTCATCACACCTCAGCGTTAATAAACGACCGGATTTACCTGGTCGTTCCGCCTACATGCTTAAACCGGGACAACCGTCGCCCGGCTAACATAGCCTTCTCCGTCCCCCCTTCGCAGTAACACCAAGTACAGGAATATTAACCTGTTTCCCATCGACTACGCCTTTCGGCCTCGCCTTAGGGGTCGACTCACCCTGCCCCGATTAACGTTGGACAGGAACCCTTGGTCTTCCGGCGAGCGGGCTTTTCACCCGCTTTATCGTTACTTATGTCAGCATTCGCACTTCTGATACCTCCAGCATGCCTCACAGCACACCTTCAACGGCTTACAGAACGCTCCCCTACCCAACAACGCATAAGCGTCGCTGCCGCAGCTTCGGTGCATGGTTTAGCCCCGTTACATCTTCCGCGCAGGCCGACTCGACCAGTGAGCTATTACGCTTTCTTTAAATGATGGCTGCTTCTAAGCCAACATCCTGGCTGTCTGTGCCTTCCCACATCGTTTCCCACTTAACCATGACTTTGGGACCTTAGCTGGCGGTCTGGGTTGTTTCCCTCTTCACGACGGACGTTAGCACCCGCCGTGTGTCTCCCGTGATAACATTCTTCGGTATTCGTAGTTTGCATCGGGTTGGTAAGCCGGGATGGCCCCCTAGCCGAAACAGTGCTCTACCCCCGAAGATGAATTCACGAGGCGCTACCTAAATAGCTTTCGGGGAGAACCAGCTATCTCCCGGTTTGATTGGCCTTTCACCCCCAGCCACAAGTCATCCGCTAATTTTTCAACATTAGTCGGTTCGGTCCTCCAGTTAGTGTTACCCAACCTTCAACCTGCCCATGGCTAGATCACCGGGTTTCGGGTCTATACCCTGCAACTTAACGCCCAGTTAAGACTCGGTTTCCCTTCGGCTCCCCTATACGGTTAACCTTGCTACAGAATATAAGTCGCTGACCCATTATACAAAAGGTACGCAGTCACACCACGAAGGTGCTCCCACTGCTTGTACGTACACGGTTTCAGGTTCTTTTTCACTCCCCTCGCCGGGGTTCTTTTCGCCTTTCCCTCACGGTACTGGTTCACTATCGGTCAGTCAGGAGTATTTAGCCTTGGAGGATGGTCCCCCCATATTCAGACAGGATACCACGTGTCCCGCCCTACTCTTCGAGTTCACAGCCTGTGTGCTTTCGTGTACGGGACTGTCACCCTGTACCGTGCGACTTTCCAGACGCTTCCACTAACACACAAGCTGATTCAGACTCTGGGCTGCTCCCCGTTCGCTCGCCGCTACTGGGGGAATCTCGGTTGATTTCTTTTCCTCGGGGTACTTAGATGTTTCAGTTCCCCCGGTTCGCCTCGTTAACCTATGTATTCAGTTAACGATAGTGCAACGAATTGCACTGGGTTTCCCCATTCGGACATCGCCGGGTCAAAGGTTCATATCACCTCGCCGGCGCTTTTCGCAGATTAGCACGTCCTTCATCGCCTCTGACTGCCAGGGCATCCACCGTGTACGCTTAGTCGCTTAACCTCACAACCCGAAGATGTTTCACTTCAAGATTGCGAAAATTTGAGAGACTCGAACACACCATTAAGATGTGTCGTTTCAATTTTCAGCTTGATCCAGATTTTTAAAGAGCAAATATCTCAAACATGACTCGCAAGTCAGTTTTGAGATATGACGGCAGGTGACTTTCACTCACGAACCAGCAAGTGGCGTCCCCTAGGGGATTCGAACCCCTGTTACCGCCGTGAAAGGGCGGTGTCCTGGGCCTCTAGACGAAGGGGACGTGTAGTCTCAATCGCAAGACGCCTTGCTATTTACTTTTCATCAGACAATCTGTGTGAGCACTACAAAGGCAGGTTCTTTAAGGTAAGGAGGTGATCCAACCGCAGGTTCCCCTACGGTTACCTTGTTACGACTTCACCCCAGTCATGAATCACAAAGTGGTAAGCGCCCTCCCGAAGGTTAAGCTACCTACTTCTTTTGCAACCCACTCCCATGGTGTGACGGGCGGTGTGTACAAGGCCCGGGAACGTATTCACCGTAGCATTCTGATCTACGATTACTAGCGATTCCGACTTCATGGAGTCGAGTTGCAGACTCCAATCCGGACTACGACGCACTTTATGAGGTCCGCTTGCTCTCGCGAGGTCGCTTCTCTTTGTATGCGCCATTGTAGCACGTGTGTAGCCCTACTCGTAAGGGCCATGATGACTTGACGTCATCCCCACCTTCCTCCAGTTTATCACTGGCAGTCTCCTTTGAGTTCCCGGCCTAACCGCTGGCAACAAAGGATAAGGGTTGCGCTCGTTGCGGGACTTAACCCAACATTTCACAACACGAGCTGACGACAGCCATGCAGCACCTGTCTCAGAGTTCCCGAAGGCACCAATCCATCTCTGGAAAGTTCTCTGGATGTCAAGAGTAGGTAAGGTTCTTCGCGTTGCATCGAATTAAACCACATGCTCCACCGCTTGTGCGGGCCCCCGTCAATTCATTTGAGTTTTAACCTTGCGGCCGTACTCCCCAGGCGGTCGACTTAACGCGTTAGCTCCGGAAGCCACGCCTCAAGGGCACAACCTCCAAGTCGACATCGTTTACGGCGTGGACTACCAGGGTATCTAATCCTGTTTGCTCCCCACGCTTTCGCACCTGAGCGTCAGTCTTTGTCCAGGGGGCCGCCTTCGCCACCGGTATTCCTCCAGATCTCTACGCATTTCACCGCTACACCTGGAATTCTACCCCCCTCTACAAGACTCTAGCCTGCCAGTTTCGAATGCAGTTCCCAGGTTGAGCCCGGGGATTTCACATCCGACTTGACAGACCGCCTGCGTGCGCTTTACGCCCAGTAATTCCGATTAACGCTTGCACCCTCCGTATTACCGCGGCTGCTGGCACGGAGTTAGCCGGTGCTTCTTCTGCGGGTAACGTCAATCGATGAGGTTATTAACCTCACCGCCTTCCTCCCCGCTGAAAGTACTTTACAACCCGAAGGCCTTCTTCATACACGCGGCATGGCTGCATCAGGCTTGCGCCCATTGTGCAATATTCCCCACTGCTGCCTCCCGTAGGAGTCTGGACCGTGTCTCAGTTCCAGTGTGGCTGGTCATCCTCTCAGACCAGCTAGGGATCGTCGCCTAGGTGAGCCGTTACCCCACCTACTAGCTAATCCCATCTGGGCACATCTGATGGCAAGAGGCCCGAAGGTCCCCCTCTTTGGTCTTGCGACGTTATGCGGTATTAGCTACCGTTTCCAGTAGTTATCCCCCTCCATCAGGCAGTTTCCCAGACATTACTCACCCGTCCGCCGCTCGCCGGCAAAGTAGCAAGCTACTTTCCGCTGCCGCTCGACTTGCATGTGTTAGGCCTGCCGCCAGCGTTCAATCTGAGCCATGATCAAACTCTTCAATTTAAGTTTGATGCTCGTGAATTAAACTTCGTAATGAATTACGCATGTTCACTCAGAGACTTGGTATTCATTTTTCGTCTTGCGACGTTAAGAATCCATGTCACTTTGAGTGCCCACACAGATTGTCTGATAAATTGTTAAAGAGCAGTGCCGCTTCGCTTTTCGCAGCAGCGCGGGGTGTGCATATTACGCTTTCCCGCTTCAGAGTCAAGCGTTTATTTACGCTGTTCTCTGCTGACCCGGCGGCGTGTGTGCCGTTGTTCCGTGTCAGTGGAGGCGCATTATAGGGAGTTATTCCGACGTGACAAGCACAAAATACAAAAAACTTATCGTTCGCTCACTTTTCAAGCTTAACGCTTATTTAAGTCGCGAATCGCCCGTTAAATGTGCGATTTCCCGGGCAAAACTAGCCACCTGCGACCAGTCGGTATAAACCACTTCTTTACGCGTATCGGTTTCACCTCCGGTCATCTTCATAATAAGACGGATCATAAAGCGGTCATACCAACGATAGCGAGGGTAGCGCAGCGCGCCGGCAAAGACAGCGCAAAGGTCTGGCTGCCACGGCGAGCTGAGTAAAAACTTGCGCGTGTAGCTGTTAGTCTGCGGCGTACGCTTCTCTGCTTTACGTGCGACCAGATTTACCGAGTAAAACGCTCCGGGCAATTTATTGAGCGCCGCGGTGTGCTTTTTCACAAAGCGATCCAGCGCCGGATGGAAATGCCCGTAACGAATTGACGCGCCAATTACCACGCGATCGTAATCCTGCCAGGCTATCTGATCCGCACGGTTCAGGTTTACCACATCCGAATATATCCCCAGCTCTTTGAGTTCAGATGCCAGATACGCGGCAATCTCACGCGTTTGCCCGTCTCGCGTAGAGAAAAGAATGAGTGTTTTCATCAACGGCTCCTTACTCGCGCCAGAATGTAGGGGTGAAGAGCACCAGCAGCGTAAAGACCTCAAGGCGACCAAACAGCATATTGGCGATGAGGATCCATTTCGCGACGGGGTTCATACTCGCAAAGTTATCCGCCACAACCCCCAGGCCAGGCCCGAGGTTATTTAATGTTGCCACCACGGACGCAAAGGCGGAGAAATCATCCACACCCGTCGCGATAATCGCCAGCATACTGACGATAAAGACCAGCGCATACGCCGAGAAGAATCCCCACACCGCTTCGAGGATACGTTCCGGCAGCGCGCGGTTCCCTAGCTTAATGCTGTAGACCGCGTTCGGGTGGACCAGGCGCTTCAGCTCACGGTTGCCCTGCTTGAACAGAAGCAGAATACGAATCACCTTCAGGCCACCGCCCGTGGACCCCGCGCAGCCCCCAATAAATGCAGAGCATAAAAGCAGCACCGGCAGGAACAGCGGCCAACGGGCGATACTGTCCGTGGTAAACCCGGCTGTCGTCGCCATCGATACCACCTGGAAGAACGCCTGATTTAGCGTGGTCAGCGCGGAGTTATAGACATCATGGAACCACAGCACCAGAGTACAGATGATCACCAGCGTAAGCTGGACCCCAATGAACATGCGGAACTCAGGGTCACGCCAGTACACCTTCAGGCTGCGCCCGCTCAGTAAAGAGAAGTGCAAACCGTAGTTACAGCCAGAGATCAGCAGGAAAATGGCAATGATAGTGTTAATCGTTGGGCTGTCGAAGTAGCCCACGCTGGCATCGTGGGTAGAGAACCCGCCAATAGCAATCGTCGCGAAACTGTGTCCGATGGCGTCGAAAGCAGGCATCCCGGCAAACCATAGCGCCAGCGCACAGGCTACCGTCAGCAAGACATAAATCAGCCACAGGGTTTTCGCCGTCTCGGCAATACGCGGGCGCATCTTGTTATCTTTCAGCGGCCCGGGCATTTCGGCGCGATAGAGCTGCATGCCACCAACGCCCAGAATAGGGAGAATAGCCACCGCCAGGACGATGATCCCCATACCGCCGAACCACTGCAGCATCTGGCGATAAAAGAGAATCGCGTGCGGCAGCGAATCCAGCCCGACCAGCGTCGTCGCCCCAGTGGTTGTTAAACCCGAGAACGATTCAAAAAAGGCATCCGTGATGCTCAGATTAGGCTGTTCAGAGAAGATAAAGGGCAGCGAACCGACGCTCCCCAGCACCGTCCAGAACAGGACCACAATCAAAAATCCTTCGCGGGATTTCAGTTCACCTTTCTGACGACGGTTTGGCCACCACAGCAGCGAGCCAATCGCCAGCGCGACAAAGAAGGTCTGGGTGAATGCCCGCCCCGCACCGTCCCGGTAGATAAGCGCCACCAGTCCTGGGAGAATCATCGTCCCGGAAAAGAGTATGACCAGCAGTCCAACGATTCGGGTTATGGCACGAAAATGCATCTCTGCCGCTTCCTTTGGTATTCAAAAGTGAGGTGGGGATTATTCTTCAATCGGCAGCAATTGCAACGAACCACGACTAAAATCAGCCAGTTTTGCTGAAAAAGCAGCCAGCTCCGCCTGAGGAAGCGCCACGCGTAATTGCACCATTGCCTGATATTCGCTGTGTGCGATGACACCGTTAAACTGCCGCAGCAGCGCTTCAATACCCGATAGCTGGGCGTAATCGCATAATAAAGTATATTCGGTAAGCGGCGTTTTGCGGGTAGTGACCAGCATATTAAGCGCCTGCTGCACGCCCCCGCCATAGGCTTTTACCAGCCCACCGGTGCCTAACAAAATGCCGCCGTAGTAGCGCACCACCACGGCGGTTATTTCGCCCACGCCGCTGCCCATCAGCTGCGAAAGCATAGGCTTACCGGCCGTGCCCGCCGGTTCACCGTCGTCGGAAAACCCCAGCTGTTGTGAATCGTCCGGCGGCCCTGCTACCCACGCCACGCAGTGGTGGCGGGCGTCAGGATGCTCAGCCCGAACGGACTCGACAAACGCCTTTGCCGCCTCTACGCCGTCGGTATGCGCCAGCAGCGTAATAAAGCGGCTTTTCTTGATTTCCTCAACAAAGGTGACCGGTTCAGCCGGTATCAGCCAGCTTTCCATCAGGCCAGCTTCAGGTCTCGCGTCATGTTCTCGATACCGTTTTCATGAACCACAACGTTATCTTCGATGCGAATACCGCCAAACGGCTTCAGCGCGTCAATTTTTTCCCAGTTGAAGTACTTGCTGAACTGACCTTCACGCCACGGCGCCAGCAGGGATTCGATAAAGTAGATCCCCGGTTCAATCGTCAGCACCATACGCGGCTCCAGAATACGGGTGCAGCGCAGGTAAGGATATTTAGACGGTGCCGCCAGGTGCGTGCCGGTATCATCCTGCATAAAGCCCGCAACGTCGTGAACCTGCAGGCCCAGCGGGTGGCCGATACCGTGCGGCATGAATGGCCCGGTCAGATCGTTCTCGACCATCGCCTCTTCGCTCATGTCTTTCACAATCTGATGCTTACGCAGCAGTTTAGCAATGCGCTGATGGAACTGAATGTGGTAATCCACATAGCTGGTTCCCGCCTTCATGGTGCCAATAAGCGCCAGCTGTTCATCGTTTACGTCTTTAATAAGCTGCGCGAAATCGGTATCCGCATTCGCCGCCCAGGTACGGGTCAGGTCAGCCGCGTAGCCGTTATATTCTGCCCCTGCGTCCAGCAGGAAGCTGCGCATTTCCGACGGAACATGGTGATCCAGTTTGGTGTAGTGAAGCACAGACGCGTGCTCATTCAGCGCGACGATGTTGCTGTACGGCACGTCGGTATCGCGATGACCGGTGGCGGTCAGGTACGCCTGGTTGATATCGAACTCGCTCATGCCGGACTGGAAGGCTTCATGCGCCGCACGGTGACCGTTCACCGCGGTCTTTTGCGCTTCACGCATGCAGTAAAGTTCGTAGTCGGTTTTATACGCGCGGTAATAGTGGAGGTAATCCAGCACCCCTTTCGGGTTGAGTTTGTCTGCCGCAATATCCAGGCCTAATACACGCTCCGGAACAGGGCCAATATAAGCGATGTTGCCACGCGCGGCAGGCAGCTGGCTGCCAATGCCGTCCGCTTTTGGCAGCGCAATCACCTCAATTTCTTCCGTCCAGAAAGAGGTCGGCAGCGGCTCAACGTTGTGCCAGTAATCAACCGGCAGGTAGAACCACAGTTTCGGCTTGTTCACACCATCTACCAGCAGCCAGCAGTTGGGAACCTGCGTCACCGGCACCCAGGCCTTAAACTGTGGGTTCACCTTAAACGGATAAGCGTGGTCATCCAGAAAGGTATTCATTAGCTCGCCGGAGTGGATCAGCAGCGCATCCAGCTTAAAACGGGCCAGTACATCGCGGGTACGTTCCTGTAGGGTAACGATATGATTTTTATAAAGCGAAGCCAGTGAGTCCATCATTATTCCTTTCGTTTTTTGACCTCAAGTCATCGCATCTTAGCACACCTCACTCCGGCTGCGTGATTTCCACCGACCGTGATCAATGCAGCATTTTCTTAATGAGTAATTTGCATTTTATTAACATAAATCCCACACTCCGATTCATCTGGTATGACCAGATCCAATTGCTGGATTCAGGAGACTGACATGCTCTACAAAGGCGACACCCTGTACCTCAACTGGCTGGAAGATGGCATTGCCGAACTGGTGTTCGATGCCCCCGGCTCAGTGAACAAGCTTGATACCGCGACGGTGGCCAGTCTTGGCCAGGCGCTGGATGTTATTGAAAAACAACCTGAATTAAAAGGGCTGCTGCTGCGTTCGAACAAAGCGGCCTTTATCGTCGGTGCCGATATCACCGAGTTCCTTTCGCTGTTCCTGGTTCCGGAAGAACAGCTGAGCCAGTGGCTGCACTTTGCCAACAGCGTCTTTAATCGTCTGGAAGATCTGCCTGTCCCGACCATTTCCGCCGTTAATGGTTATGCGCTGGGCGGTGGCTGCGAATGCGTGCTGGCGACCGACTACCGCCTGGCGACGCCGGACCTGCGCATCGGCCTGCCGGAAACCAAGCTGGGCATCATGCCGGGCTTTGGCGGCTCCGTGCGTATGCCGCGCATGCTGGGTGCCGACAGCGCCCTGGAGATCATTGCCGCAGGTAAAGATGTCGGCGCCGAACAGGCGCAGAAAATTGGCCTGGTCGACGGCGTTGTAAAACCTGAGAAGCTGGTTGAAGGCGCACTCGCCATTCTGCGTCAGGCAATCAACGGCGATCTCGACTGGAGAGCCAAACGTCAGCCGAAGCTGGAACCGTTAAAACTCAGCAAGATTGAAGCCACCATGAGCTTCACCATCGCCAAAGGCATGGTGATGCAGACGGCGGGTAAACACTACCCGGCGCCGATCACGGCGGTGAAAACCATTGAAGCGGCTGCCCGCCTTGGTCGCGATGAAGCGCTGAAGCTCGAAAATCAGAGCTTTGTCCCGCTGGCGCACACCAATGAAGCTCGCGCGCTGGTCGGTATCTTCCTTAACGATCAGTTCGTGAAAGGGAAAGCCAAACAGCTGACTAAAAACGTTGAGACGCCAAAACATGCGGCGGTACTCGGCGCAGGCATTATGGGTGGCGGCATCGCTTACCAGTCCGCCTGGAAAGGCGTGCCGGTGGTGATGAAAGACATCAGCGAAAAATCCCTGACGCTGGGCATGACCGAAGCGGCCAAGCTGCTGAACAAACAGCTTGAGCGCGGAAAAATTGACGGGCTGAAGCTCGCAGGCGTGATCTCCACCATCCAGCCCGTGCTGGAATACAGCGGTTTTGATCGTGTCGACGTGGTGGTCGAAGCCGTCGTCGAGAACCCGAAGGTCAAAAAAGCGGTGCTGGTGGAAACGGAAGACAAGGTTCGCCCGGATACCGTGCTGGCCTCTAACACCTCCACCATTCCAATCAGCGAACTGGCGAGCGTGCTGAAGCGTCCGGAAAACTTCTGCGGTATGCACTTCTTCAACCCGGTACATCGTATGCCGCTGGTCGAAGTGATCCGCGGGGAAAAAACCTCTGACGACACCATCGCCAAGGTGGTGGCGTGGGCCAGCAAGATGGGCAAAACCCCGATCGTTGTTAACGACTGCCCGGGCTTCTTCGTCAACCGCGTGCTGTTCCCTTACTTCGCCGGATTCAGCCAGCTGCTGCGCGACGGCGCGGACTTCCGCAAAATCGACAAAGTGATGGAAAAGCAGTTCGGCTGGCCGATGGGCCCGGCGTATCTGCTGGACGTTGTAGGCATTGATACCGCCCACCACGCCCAGGCGGTGATGGCGGCAGGCTTCCCGCAGCGCATGCAGAAAGACTATCGCGACGCCATTGACGCGCTGTTCGACGCTAACCGCTTCGGCCAGAAAAACGGTCTGGGCTTCTGGCGCTATAAAGAAGACAGCAAAGGCAAACCGAAGAAAGAAGAAGATGCCGCGGTGGATAGTCTGCTGGCCGACGTTAGCCAGCCAAAACGCGACTTCACCGACGATGAGATCATCGCCCGCATGATGATCCCGATGATCAACGAAGTGGTGCGCTGCCTCGAAGAAGGCATCATCGCCAGCCCGGCAGAAGCCGACATGGCGCTGGTTTACGGCCTGGGCTTCCCTCCGTTCCACGGTGGCGCGTTCCGCTGGCTGGACACGCTCGGCAGCGCTCGCTATCTCGATATGGCTCAGCAATATCAGCACCTTGGCCCGCTTTATGAGGTGCCGGAAGGTCTGCGTAACAAAGCGCGCCATAACGAACCCTACTATCCCGCAGTTGAGCCAGCCCGTCCGGTTGGCGAGCTGAAAACGGCTTAAGGAGTCACAATGGAAAAGGTTGTCATTGTTGATGCGATTCGCACCCCGATGGGCCGTTCAAAAGGCGGCGCGTTCCGTAACGTGCGTGCGGAAGACCTCTCCGCGCACCTGATGCGTAGCCTGCTGGCGCGTAACCCGGCGCTGGATCCGGCTACGCTGGACGATATCTACTGGGGCTGCGTGCAGCAGACCCTGGAGCAGGGCTTCAACATCGCCCGCAACGCGTCGCTGCTGGCGGAAATCCCGCATTCGGTTCCGGCCGTCACCGTTAACCGCCTGTGCGGTTCATCAATGCAGGCGCTGCACGACGCGGCCCGCATGATCATGACCGGTGATGCGCAGGCCTGCCTGGTGGGCGGCGTCGAGCATATGGGGCACGTGCCGATGAGCCACGGGGTCGATTTCCACCCGGGGATGAGCCGCAACGTGGCGAAAGCCGCGGGGATGATGGGTCTGACCGCCGAGATGCTCTCCCGCCTGCACGGCATCAGCCGCGAAATGCAGGATGCCTTTGCCGCGCGCTCTCACGCTCGCGCCTGGGCCGCCACGCAGTCCGGCGCCTTTAAGAACGAGATCATCCCGACCGGCGGCCACGATGCAGACGGCGTTCTGAAGCAGTTCAGCTACGACGAAGTCATCCGCCCGGAAACCACCGTCGAAGCGCTTTCCACGCTGCGTCCGGCGTTTGACCCGGTCACCGGTACGGTCACAGCAGGGACCTCGTCGGCGCTGTCAGACGGTGCCGCCGCGATGCTGGTGATGAGCGAAAGCCGCGCCCGCGAGCTGGGTTTAACGCCTCGCGCTCGGGTACGCTCGATGGCGGTCGTGGGCTGCGATCCTTCAATCATGGGTTACGGCCCGGTTCCGGCTTCAAAGCTGGCGCTGAAAAAAGCGGGCTTAACCGCCAGCGACATCGATCTCTTTGAGATGAACGAAGCGTTTGCCGCGCAGATCCTGCCGTGCATTAAAGATCTGGGGCTGATGGAGCAGATCGACGAGAAGATTAACCTCAACGGCGGCGCGATCGCCCTCGGTCACCCGCTGGGCTGCTCCGGGGCGCGTATCAGCACGACGCTGATCAACCTGATGGAACGCAAAGATGCCCAGTTTGGTCTGGCAACGATGTGTATTGGGCTGGGTCAGGGTATCGCGACGGTGTTTGAGAGAGTGTGATAAAAAACCGGGTCGCAAATGCGACCCGGCAGAAGTTTAGTTGCCGTTCTTCCCGCCTGTCAGGGGCGGGTTTTTTACTTAAATGAAGGCAAACGCATCGCCAAACAGGCGGTCTTCACGCGCGTCACGTTCGTTACAGAACAGGTCACGGGCAATTTTCGCCATCTCAAAACGGCCAGCGATATAGATATCGTGTCCTGCCAGCGTGCCGTGATCCTGCAGCACCGCCGTCAGCACCGTCCCGCTACGCCCGCGCCAGCCCTCTTCCGGCTGCTCAACCACCGGCTCAATCCGCAGGTTAGGATGGGTTACGCTCAGCGCTTCCAGTTCAGACAAGTCATACAGGTGTTTCTCTTCACGGCCACCCCAGTAGATCGTGATATCACGGTCCGGGTTACGCGCCAGGGCGGTTAACAGAATGGATCGCACGTAGGAGAAGCCTGTACCACCGGCAATCAGGATCAGCGGACGGTCTTCGTCATCGCGCAGCCACGCATCGCCGTGCGGAATATCCACCACGATTTCACGTTCCTTCAGGATCCGATCCATCACCGCCATTGCATACAGGTTAAGCTCTGACGCACCAATATGAAGCTCAATAAATTCCTGCTCCGCTGGCGTGGAGGCCATGGAGAAAGGACGCTTATCACGCTCATCCATCACAACCATCAGGTACTGACCCGCGCGGAAAGAGAATGGCGCTTCTGGCACTAAACGGACGCGATATACGGTGTCGGTGATGGCATCTACCGAGGTCACTTTACAGCTTAAGGTTGTCATTCGCTCTCTCTGTCGGGAAGTCTATAGGGCTTAACGGTCAGCTCAGGGTTTACCGTTATTCATTATGGCCAGCTCGTCCCAGATCGCGTCAATGCGCGCGGTCACAGCAGGATCTTTTTTGATCGGGCGACCCCATTCACGGTCGGTTTCGCCAGGCCATTTATTTGTGGCATCCAGTCCCATCTTTGAGCCAAGACCGGAAACCGGCGAGGCAAAATCCAGATAATCAATCGGCGTGTTTTCGACTAACACGGTATCGCGCGCCGGGTCCATTCGCGTGGTAATGGCCCAGATTACGTCATTCCAGTCGCGGGCGTTAACGTCATCATCGCAGACAATAACAAATTTGGTATACATAAACTGGCGCAAGAAAGACCACACACCCATCATCACGCGTTTCGCGTGACCAGGATACTGCTTCTTCATCGTGACCACCGCCATGCGATACGAGCATCCTTCAGGCGGCAGATAAAAATCAACAATTTCCGGGAACTGCTTTTGCAGAATCGGCACAAACACTTCGTTCAGCGCCACGCCCAGTACCGCGGGTTCATCCGGTGGACGCCCGGTATACGTGGAGTGATAAATCGCATCTTCACGCTGCGTAATGTGCGTTACGGTGAACACCGGGAAGTTATCCACTTCGTTGTAATAGCCGGTGTGGTCGCCGTAAGGGCCTTCTGGTGCCATTTCACCCGGTTCAATGTAACCTTCCAGCACAATTTCTGCACTGGCCGGGACTTCGAGATCGTTAGAGATACACTTCACAACTTCCGTTTTCGTCCCGCGCAGCAGGCCTGCAAAGGCATATTCCGAGAGCGTATCCGGTACGGGTGTGACGGCCCCCAGAATGGTGGCCGGATCGGCGCCCAGGGCGACAGATACCGGGAAACGTTCACCCGGGTGTGCAGCACACCACTCCTGAAAATCCAGCGCGCCGCCGCGATGCGACAGCCAGCGCATGATGAGCTTATTCTTGCCAATCAACTGCTGGCGGTAAATACCAAGATTCTGGCGTTCTTTGTGCGGGCCGCGCGTGACGGTCAGTCCCCAGGTGATCAGCGGCGCAGCATCTTCCGGCCAGCACTGCATGATAGGGATTTTAGTCAAATCAACCGCATCGCCTTCCAGCACCTTCTGCTGGCACGGCGCGCCGCGCAGGCGTTTGGTGGGCATGTTCAGCACCTGCTTAAACTGCGGCAGCTTGTCGAACAGATCGCGGAAGCCTTTCGGCGGCTCCGGCTCTTTCAGGAAGGCCAGCAGCTTACCGACTTCACGCAGCGCCGTGACGTCTTCCTGCCCCATCCCCAGTGCGACGCGACGCGGTGTACCAAACAGGTTGCACAGAACCGGCATTGAGTAACCTTTTGGATTTTCAAACAGTAATGCGGGGCCACCGGCACGCAGGGTGCGGTCAGCAATTTCTGTCATCTCCAGATAAGGATCAACAGGAAGTGTAATACGCTTGAGTTCACCCTGCTTTTCCAGCAGCGTCAGGAAGTCGCGGAGATCGTGGTATTTCATGCAGTTAATCATGGCCTCTCTGTAAGCGCTTCATTATACGGCGTAAGCCTGCTTGATGCTGTAATTTTGTTAAATAAGCGTGAACTTATGCGTTCTGTTCCATTTTCCCCCATTATAATCAACTTAGCGATCCCGCCAGGGTTTTGATATGCTTGCGCCCCGAACTAAGGGAAAGAGTGATTATGCAGGCCTGGTATTTACTGTATTGCAAACGCGGGCAACTTCAGCGCGCGCAGGAACATCTTGAACGTCAGTCTGTAAATTGCCTGACTCCCGTGATCACGCTTGAAAAAATGCAGCGCGGGAAGCGCACAACCGTCAGCGAGCCGTTGTTCCCGAACTACCTCTTTGTGGAATTCGACCCGGAAGTCATCCACACCACCACCATCAGCGCAACGCGCGGCGTCAGCCACTTCGTTCGTTTTGGTGCCCACCCGGCAACAGTTCCGTCGACGGTTATTCATCAGCTGTCGATATATCAACAGCCCGAAGGTCTCACCGACCCGGAAACACCCTATACGGGCGATAGCGTCGTGATTACCGAAGGGGCTTTCGAAGGCCTGCAGGCGATTTTTGCCGAGCCGGACGGGGAAGCGCGCTCTATGCTGTTGCTTAATCTGCTGAACAAGCAGGTGCTGCAGAGCGTTAAAAACACCGACTTCCGTAAACTTTAAACATTTATCCCGAACAGCTTACGCACGTTGTCATCCGTCTGTGCCGAAAGCCAGTGCGGATCGTCTCCGCGCCACTTCGCGACGCTCTCAATAATGTGCCCCAGATAAGCGGGCTCATTTCGTCGCGATGCCGGTTTGGGTTTCATATCGCGCGGCAGGAGATAAGGTGCGTCCGTTTCAAGGAGCAACCGGTCAGCCGGGATCGCTGGCAACAGCTCCCGAAGCTCAAGCCCGCGGCGCTCATCGCAAACCCAGCCGGTAATCCCCAGATAAAGCCCACGCTCCAGGCATTCCAGCGCCTCCTGCCGTGAGCCGGTGAAGCAGTGCAGCACCGCGCCGGGCAGTTTCTCGAGCCACGGATCAAGCAGAGTCAGAAAACGCTCATGCGCGTCGCGGCAGTGCATAAATACGGGCATTTCAAGCTCTGCCGCTAGCGCAAGCTGGGCAGTGAATGCCTTTTCCTGCTCTTCAGGCGTGGAAAAGTTACGGTTGAAATCGAGGCCGCACTCGCCAATCGCCACCACTTCTGGTGTCTTTGCCAGCCTGCGTAGGGTGTCGCTACTTTCCGCGGTCCACTGGCTGCTGTCGTGAGGATGCACGCCAGCAGTAGACCAACAGCGATCGTATCGTTGCGCCAGCTGCTGGGCCTGCTCGCTCTCATGCAGGTTGGTGCCCGTCAGCAGCAGCCCTTTCACCCCGGCGGCAAACGCACGCGCAACCACCTCATCACGATCTTTCGCAAACTGCGAGCTGGTCAGGTTGAGTCCGATATCAAACATGCAAATCCCCATATAACAACCGCCCTGACGGGCGGCTGGTTTTACTCTTCAGTGGTCTTGTCGGACGTATCGTCTTCGTCATCCGCTCGACGTCCTTTACCCACGTAGAAACGCGAGAAGAAAACGCCGACCTCAAACAGACAGTACATCGGTATGGCCAGCAGCGTCTGCGAGAACACATCCGGCGGCGTTAGCAGCATGCCGACCACGAAGGCGCCCACCAGAATATACGGACGCTTCTTACGCAGGTCATCCGGGGTCGTAACCCCTACCCAGCAAAGCAGCACAATGGCCACCGGCACTTCGAATGCCACGCCAAACGCCATAAACAGCGCCATCACAAAGCTGAGGTAGCTGGCAATATCCGTCGACACCTGGACCCCTTCCGGCGCGGTATGCGTCAGGAAGCCGAAGGCCAGCGGGAAGACAACGAAATAGGCAAACGCCATGCCGATATAGAACAGCAGCGAGCTGGACACCAGCAGCGGGATAACCAGCTTGCGTTCGTGTTTATACAGCGCGGGCGCCACAAACGCCCATACCTGGTAAAGAATGACGGGCGCAGAGGCTATCAACGACACCCAGAAGGTCAGCTTGATGGGGGTAAAGAACGGAGAAGCCACATCCGTCGCAATCATCGTTGCGCCCAGCGGCATCTGCTTAATTAATGGTGCAGAGACAACCTGGTAGATATCGTTGGCGAAATAAACCAGGCATAGAAAAATAACGAAAACTGCAATAATGCAGTTTAACAGGCGCTTACGCAGCTCTATGAGGTGCGTAATCAGCGGTTGAGTATCATCTACTGCCATGTTTACGCTTTATCACTCGACGAGGGGGATGATTCGGAAACGGACGCAGCGGGCTTTACTTCCGCCGTTTTAGTTACCGGTTCTTCCGGCTGCGCCTGTTTTTTCACTTCGGTTTCCTGCGGCGTCTGTTCTGGCGCAGCAGCCTGATGTTCAGCGCTGGCAGGCGTTACGCCCTCGCGCTGCTCCTCGCTGCCCTTCACCACCGGGTTATGGATGGTGTTCGCTTCATCGCTCGCTTTTTCAGGATCGTTAATGCTGTAGGAGCGCTTCATGGATTCCGCCGCTTCACGCAGTTCATCCATTGAGGCTTTCAGTTCCGGCGTCAGATTATCCATGCTCGCCTTCTCGACCTTTTTGAGGCTTTCCTGAAATTCCTGCAGCTTAAGCTCCTGCGCCAGCTCATTCTGAACGGTCGATGCCAGCGATCTCAGCGCACGCACCCAGCCCGCAACGGTTTTCACCGCCACCGGCAGACGCTGCGGCCCCAGCACGATCAGGCCAATCACAAAGACCAGCAGCAGCTCACCAAAACCAATGTCAAACACGACTTATACCTGCTCTTTATCGTGGCGTTTGGCGTCTTCCTTTTTGGCTTCTTCTTGCTTGTCGGAGATGGATTTAGCAGTAAAGTCAGCGTCCTGGCTGGTTTTATCCTGCTTGCTCTCATCATCGCTCATCGCTTTCTTAAAGCCTTTGATAGACGCGCCCAGATCGGAACCAATAGAACCGAGCTTTTTGGTGCCAAACAGCAGCACGACGATGACGGCAATGATCAACAATTGCCAGATACTGATACCACCCATACATGTTCCTCAGGGATAGATGATTAATGAGTCAGGTCGCATTATACGTATGCGACCCATCGATGGCGACGCAAACTCAGCGCGTTTTTCGCCATCCGGCAAGCCAGACTACCACTCCGCCAGCCATCAGCCAGGCTGGCATCATCTGCCAGTCCGGACGATTGATCAGCAGCAGCGTACCGCTCAACAGCAGCGTTGCGCCAATCCCAAAGAGATAGCGGGACTGTCCCTGGCGAACACGGCTGGACTGAAGCTCGCGGGCGATTTTATCCATGCTGTGCTGAAGGTTCTTGCTCTGACGCAAACTGTCATAAACCAGTTCGGGAATTTCAGGCATTTTTTCTATCCAGAACGGGCCCTTCTCTTTCAGCGAGCGCACCAGCGCCGGAATGCCAACCTGATCCTTAATCCAGGATTCAAGGAAAGGTTTCGCAGTCTTCCACAAGTCTAACTGAGGATAGAGCTGTCGGCCTACACCCTCAACGTAAAGTAATGTTTTCTGAAGTAAAACTAGCTGTGGCTGAACTTCCATATTAAACCGGCGAGCCGTGTTGAACAGGTTCAACAGTACGTGCCCAAAGGAGATTTCCGCCAGCGGTTTTTCAAAAATCGGTTCGCAAACGGTCCGGATCGCAAACTCGAACTCTTCGACGTTGGTGTCCGGCGGAACCCAGCCGGAATCGACGTGCAGCTCGGCCACCTTACGGTAGTCGCGGTTGAAGAACGCGATGAAGTTCTCAGCCAGATACCGTTTATCTTCTTTGTTCAGCGACCCCACAATCCCGCAGTCGATACCGATATATTTCGGGTCCTCAGGGTGTTCGTAGCTCACAAAGATATTGCCCGGATGCATGTCCGCATGAAAAAAGCTGTCGCGGAATACCTGGGTAAAGAAGACCTGTACGCCACGTTCGGCCAGGAGCTTCATGTTTGTTCCCTGCTTCTCCAGGGCTACGACATCCGAAACCGGAATACCGTAGATACGCTCCATCACCATCATGTTCTGGCTGCAGTAGTCAGAATAGACTTCAGGTACATAGAGCATCGGGCTGTTTTCAAAGTTGCGGCGCAGCTGAATGGCGTTTGCCGATTCGCGCAGCAGGTTAAGCTCATCAATCAGCGTTTTTTCATATTCCCGCACCACTTCCAGTGGACGAAGGCGGCGCCCGTCCGGCAGCAAGCGTGGCACCCAGCGCGCCAGACGATAAATCAGCTTCATGTCCGCTTTGATGACTGGCAGGATGTCCGGACGAATAACTTTGATAACGACTTCTTTGCCGTTTTCTTTCAAACGCGCGGTGTGCACCTGCGCGATAGAGGCCGACGCCAGCGGCTGAATATCGAAATCGTCAAACCAGGTCTCGACGGGTACATTTCCCATCGCCTCTTCAATTTGCTTTTTCGCGCGCGCGCCGTCAAAGGGTGCGACGCGGTCCTGAAGCATTGCGAGTTCATCGGCAATGAGAGGCGGGAAGAGGTCGCGGCGGGTCGAAAGCATCTGCCCGAATTTAATCCATACCGGACCGAGTTCCTGCAGCGCCAGGCGCAGACGCTCACCCAGCGGTTGACCTTTGTGGCGATTGGGCATCCAGAACAGCATCCGCCGCCATATGCGAAGCGGCAGCGTGATGCGCATTTTGGGAATAAGCTCATCGAGCCCGTAGCTCAAAAAGGTGCGAATAATAAAATAGAGGCGCCGAATTTCACCAGGCGTCATTTGCCCTCCAGTTTTTCCAGCCGTTTGGTAAACGCATCAACCGCGCGTTCAACAGCAGCGGTTTCTTCCGCAAACCATGCAACTTCCAGTGGCCCGGGCGCCATTCGCCACTCCTCAGTCATCACTTCCGCCACATAGCGTTGTTGGCGCTGGAGGCTTTTACGCGCAAAGGAGGCGCCACCATGAAGGACTTTCCCGATGCCTTCGGCAGCAATGTCGCCGATAAAAGGCGCGAGCAGCTCTGCCGGATCGAACTCCGCCAGATCGGTGAGAGCAACGAAGTTCTGCACGACCTGAATGTCGCCTTCCACCTCCAGCTCACCGCTGCGGATAAGCGCCGTTAATTGCTGGCGATCGCGCAGTTTTGGCAGCACGCTCATGTGCGTGATGACCGAGCAGTCAGCTTCACCTTCCCACGCCCCCAGAACGTCAAGCTGGCGTTCGCTGAATACCAGCACAAGCGGCGTCGAGAACTCTTTTAAAACAATACGTAATATCTTCCCGTTTAGCCGCTGACGCGCTGCTTTCAGCGCCGGAGCACGATAGAGAAAGGCATTCAGTACGTTTTCGATACCTGCGGTGACTAAGGGCTTAAAGGGCACGGGACACCTCCACTCAGAACTTGTAACCGCGATGCAGCGCGACGACACCCGCCGTCAGGTTGAAATATTCAACGTTCTCAAATTCTGCATCCTGCATCATGGCTTTTAATGTGTCCTGATCCGGGTGCATACGGATAGATTCTGCCAGATAGCGGTAGCTTTCAGCGTCGTTAGCCACCAGCTCACCGATGCGCGGCAGCACGTGGAAGGAATAGGCGTCGTAGGCTTTGCTCAGCGGCTCAATAATCGGTTTGGAGAATTCAAGCACCAGCAGGCGTCCACCCGGCTTCAGCACGCGGTACATGGAGCGCAGCGCTTTTTCTTTATCGGTCACGTTACGCAGACCGAAGGAGATAGTGATGCAGTCAAAGGTATTGTCCGGGAACGGCAGCGCTTCGGCGTTTGCCTGCACATATTCAACATTCCCCACCACGCCGATGTTACGCAGCTTTTCGCGTCCCATTTTTAGCATGGAGTCATTAATATCGGCGAGAACAACGCGACCGGTTTCACCCACCAGACGAGAGAATTTCGCGGTTAAATCGCCCGTACCGCCAGCTAAATCCAGCACCGTTTGTCCGCGACGCACGCCGCTACAGTCAATGGTGAAGCGCTTCCACAAGCGATGAATGCCGAACGACATCAGGTCATTCATCACATCGTACTTCGCCGCCACGGAATGAAATACATGGGCCACCATGTCAGCTTTCTGCGCTTTGGCGACAGTCTGAAAGCCAAAGTGCGTTGTGTCTTGTGAATCGTCAGCCATCTTAGAGCCTGCTTATCAGTAAAATGTTCGTGAAGTGTATCAGATTGGGCGCGTTTGCCCTACGTTTCAACCACCGCGAAAAAAACGCGCTGGAATCTCGTCTGGTGATGAATCCGCCGCTAACGTGTTGTCTTCACTGTTTATCTTTTGTTCGTTCGCCCCTTCTCGCAGGCGAAACTCGTCGTCCTGGGCGGTGGCCTGCTCGACCAATTCCGGATTAATCTCGCGTTTAACTTCTACTCCCAGACTGCGGAATGATTCAGCCTGCGCCAGCAGATTGCCACGTCCGGAGGCGAGTTTTTTCATCGCCTGGCGATAGTTATCCTGCGCACGATCCAGGCTTTGCCCGACTGAAGACATGTCGTCCACAAAGAGGCGCATTTTGTCGTACAGCTTGCTGGCACGATCGGCAATCTGCTGCGCGTTGCGGCTCTGGTGCTCATAGCGCCACAGGTTCGCAATGGTGCGTAACGCCACCAGCAGCGTGGTGGGGCTGACCAACATAATATTATTTTTGAGCGCTTCGGTTATAAGCTCAGGCTGTCTGTCGAGTGCCAGCAGAAATGCGGGCTCTACCGGAATAAACATCAGGACATAGTCCAGTGAGCGCAAACCCGGCAACTGCTGGTAGTCTTTTCTGCCGAGCAGGCGAATGTGATTACGCACCGAGGCAATGTGCTCCTGCAGCGCCGATTCGCGGGTGTAGTCGTCCTCCGCGTTGAAGTAACGCTCATACGCTACCAGCGTCATCTTGGCGTCAATCACCACATCTTTGCCCTGCGGCAGCCGCACGATCACATCTGGCTGCATGCGCGAGCGGGCATCGTTTTCGATACTCACCTGCGTTTCGTATTCATATCCTTCCCGCAGGCCGGAAGCTTCCAGTACGCGGGTCAGCACCACCTCACCCCAGTTGCCCTGGGTTTTGTTGTCCCCTTTGAGCGCTCGGGTGAGGTTGACCGCTTCCTGCGCCATCTGTGCATTTAGCTGCTGAAGATTGCGAATCTCATGAGCCAGGGTGTGCCGCTCACGAGCTTCCTGACCAAAACTGTCCTGCACCTGACGACGAAAACCGTCCAGCTGCTCGCGCAGAGGCGTCAGCAGGCTGTTCAGGCTCTGGCGGTTTTGTTCGTCAACGCGGCGGTTGCTGTGCTCAAAAATGCGGTTCGCGAGGTTCTCAAACTGTTCGCTGAGACGCTGCTCGCTGTTGATCATCTGGCGGATTTTGTCTTCCGCATGCAGTTGGGTGGATTCAAGGCGGGTGGTCACTTCGCGGAGATCGGCCTCCAGTGACGTGTTGATATCACGCAGGTTGCGCAGCTCGTTGTTGAGCAACTCACACTCATCGCGCCAGTGTTCGCTCAGCGCAAGCTGCTGTTTTATAGCGCTTAAATCTGCGACCATCTCTTCTCGCTCAGCCAGCTGGTCGGCCTTCTGCTGCGCATGCTGGTAGCTGGAAATCAGCCAGCCAATCCCTAAGCTCACCAACGCAATCACCGCGTAAATCAGGATTGAGATATCCACAATGCCCCCTGCATCAACGTATTACCCGCACAAAATAGAATTGTGCTGTATAAACGTCCAGTTTGAAAGGGTTTTACTGCGAGGAGCTACGCAAAAAATAAAGGCCGAACGTGTCGGCCTTTGATTTAAGAAGAGAGGACTAGATCAGGCGACGCGCTGCTTCCACCACGATTTTCACTGCATGACTTTCGGTCTGCTTCATGGTTTCGGCGTTCGGGATCTCCTGCTGGGTACGGTTGACGATAACGCCCGCCACCATACCGGCACGCAGACCCTGGCTTGCACACATGGTCAGCAGCGTTGCGGATTCCATTTCGTAGTTCATCACACCCATGGACTGCCACTCTTCCATTGAGCCTTTGAAACGGCTAACCACGCGGCCTGAGAAGGTATCGTAACGCTCCTGGCCCGGGTAGAAGGTGTCGGAAGACGCGGTTACGCCCACGTGAGTGGTTGCGCCTACGGATTTCGCAGCTTCAACCAGCGCGGTGGTACATTCGAAATCAGCCACTGCCGGGAATTCCATTGGTGCAAAATGCAGGCTTGCGCCGTCCAGACGGACGGACGCGGTCGTGACCAGAACGTCGCCGACGTTGATATGCGGCTGAATAGCGCCGGTCGTACCGATACGCAGGAAAGTGCGGATGCCCAGCTGCGCCAGCTCTTCAACAGCAATAGACGTAGACGGACCACCGATACCGGTAGAGCACACGATCACCGCTTTGCCATCCAGCTCTGCGCGCCAGGTGGTGAACTCACGATGGGCAGCCAGCTTGACCGGCTTATCCATCAGCGCGGCGATCTTTTCCACACGCTCCGGATCGCCAGGGACGATGGCGAGCGTAGCCCCTTGTAAATCGTTTTTAGTGAGGCCGAGATGAAAAACATCAGACTTAGACATAGGTGACTCCTCTGTGGGTCGGTTAGTCAGAAGAAGTAAAACGGTACTTTACAGAAGCAGTAAGCATATTTTCGTGACGAATCTCACCATGAATAAAAATGGTTACATTGAATTTCCATAAAAAAGTGATTTACATCACATTAACAAGTTATATCGCCAGGTGCTGCACAAAAGATAGACCGTTTAAGGCACTGTGAGTTGTTAACCTGGTGTCTATATTTACCTTTGCGCTAACTCATTGGTACGGAGAATGCCATGACTGAAAAAACCGGTTTTGCACCTGCTGCGGCCCCACATGCTTCAACCATCGTGTCGACTCCAGAAGCGGCAATTACCGCGGGCGAGACCTCTATTCCCTCGCAGGGGGAGAATATGCCTGCTTATCACGCCCGACCAAAATCGGCAGAGGGTCCGCTACCCATCGTGATTGTGATTCAGGAGATATTTGGTGTTCACGAACACATTCGCGACCTCTGCCGCCGGCTGGCGCTGGAAGGGTATCTGGCCGTTGCGCCAGAGCTCTACTTCCGTCAGGGCGATCCGAACGACTACAGTGATATTCCAACATTGCTCAGCAACCTGGTCAGCAAAGTCCCGGACGCGCAGGTGCTGGCCGATCTCGATCATGTCGCCAGCTGGGCGGCGCGCAACGGCGGCGATCCGCATCGTCTGCTGGTCACCGGTTTCTGCTGGGGCGGTCGCATTAGCTGGCTGTATGCCGCGCATAACCCGCAGCTCAAAGCTGCTGTCGCCTGGTACGGCAAACTGGTGGGTGAAAAAACGCTGAATTCGCCTAAACATCCCGTCGATATCGCCACCGAGTTAAATGCCCCCGTGTTAGGGCTTTATGGCGGTCAGGACACCGGTATTTCGCTGGATTCGGTAGAAACCATGCGCCATGCGCTGCGTGCGGCCAATGCGAAGGCGGAGATTGTGGTGTACCCGGATGCCGGGCATGCGTTTAACGCCGATTATCGTCCGAGCTATCACGCGGAATCAGCCAAAGATGGCTGGCAGAGAATGCTGGCGTGGTTTAGCCAGTACGGCGGTAAGAAAGCCTAATAACAATAAGCCCGGAGGCGGTTACGCCTTACCGGGCCATCCAATACCCCTACGCCTGACGCAAATTCTGCGCTGCCTTCACCATGTTCGCCAGCGCTGCGCGGGTTTCAGGCCAGCCGCGGGTTTTCAGTCCGCAGTCCGGGTTTACCCAAAGACGCTCTGCCGGAATACGCTGGGCCGCTTTTTTCAGCAGGGCTTCAATCCACTCCACGCTCGGCACGTTCGGGGAGTGGATGTCGTACACGCCCGGCCCGATTTCGTTCGGGTAGTCGAATTCTTCAAACGACTCCAGCAGCTCCATATCTGAACGCGAGGTCTCAATAGTGATCACGTCGGCGTCCAGCGCGGCAATTGAATCCATGATGTCGTTAAATTCGCAATAACACATGTGGGTGTGGATCTGAGTGTCGTCCTTCGCCACCGCGGCGTTGATGCGGAACGCCTCCACGCCCCACTGCAGGTAGGCGTCCCAGTCGCTGCGACGCAGCGGCAGACCTTCGCGCAGGGCCGGTTCGTCAATCTGAATAATGCCAATGCCTGCGGCTTCCAGATCCGCCACCTCATCACGCAGCGCCAGGGCGATCTGTTTGGCGATGGTTTCACGGGTCACGTCTTCACGCGGGAAGGACCAGCAAAGAATGGTCACAGGACCGGTGAGCATGCCTTTCACCGGCTTGTCGGTCAGGGACTGGGCGTACTTCGCCCACTCAACCGTGATCGCTTCCGGACGGCTGACGTCACCGATGACCACCGGCGGCTTCACGCATCGGGAGCCATAGCTCTGCACCCAGCCGTTCTGGGTAAAGACGAAGCCGTCCAGGTGCTCGCCAAAGTATTCCACCATGTCATTACGCTCTGCTTCACCGTGCACCAGCACGTCCAGCCCAAGGCGTTCCTGCTCGATAATCGCCTGCTTGATGTGTTCCGCGATCCCGGTGCGGTAGTGATTCGCATCCAGATTGCCCTTTTTAAAGTCCAGACGCAGGCCGCGGATCTCGCTGGTCTGCGGGAAGGAACCAATCGTCGTGGTCGGCCACGCAGGTAGATTGAAGCGGGCGCGCTGGGCTTCGGCGCGCACCTCATACGGGCTCTGGCGCTGGCTGTCCTGGGCGGTGATGGCCGCCAGACGTTTTTCCACCGCCGGGTTATGCACGCGCGCGGAGTGGCGGCGCGCCCGGATCGGGGCGCTCCATTCGGTAATTGCCGCCGTGTCGCCGCTGTTCAGCGCGTCGCGCAGCAGGGCCAGCTCTTCACATTTTTGCAGCGCGAAGGCAAACCAGCTCTTTACTTCAGGGTCGAGACGGGTTTCCACGCTCAGGTCGATCGGGCTGTGCAGCAGCGAGCAGGACGAGGCCACCCACAGCTCACGTTTACCGACGATGTCTTTGATTTGTGCGTATTTCTCGGTCAGATCGGCGCGCCAGACGTTACGGCCATTCACCAGACCGGCGGAGAGCAGCCAGTCTGCGGGCAGGCGCTTATGCAGCTCCGTCACATCATCTTTACCGTGTACAAGGTCTACGTGCAGGCCCTGCACCGGCAGCGCGGTAATCGTGTTCAGGTTCGGCGTCACGCCTTCGAAATAGGTTGTCAGTAGCAGCTTCACCTCCCCGGTGAGCGCATCATACGCCGGTTTGAAGGCATCGAGCCATTCCTGAGGCAACTCGAGCACCAGCGCCGGTTCGTCGATTTGCACCCACTGAATGCCGCGTTTGCCCAGCTCAATCAGCACCTGTTTGTAGACCGGCAGAATGTCCTTCAGCAGGCTCAGACGATCGAACTGCTCGCCTTTGACTTTCCCCAGCCACAGATAGGTCACTGGCCCCAGCAGCACGGGTTTAACCTGGTGGCCCAGCGCCAGCGCTTCGTCCACTTCATCCAGAAGCTGCGTCCAGGTCAGTTTAAACTGCTGACCTTTTACGAACTCCGGCACCATATAGTGATAGTTAGTGTTAAACCACTTAGTCATTTCCGCCGCTGCCGCTGGCTCACCCGTTGGCGCACGGCCACGGCCGATGCGGAACAGGGTATCGATATCTACCGATCCATCTTTGTTCTGATGACGAGCCGGCACGTTGCCAAGCAGCAGGCTGGTCGTCAGAACATGGTCGTACCAGGCGAAATCGCCCACCGGCAGCAGGTCAATGCCCGCCTGCTTCTGCTGATCCCAGTGGCGGGCGCGCAGCTCGCGTCCCACCGCCAGCAGCTCTTCACGCGTGGCGTTACCCGCCCAGTAGCTTTCTTGCGCTTTTTTCAGCTCGCGACGCAGGCCAACGCGAGGGAAACCGAGAGTGTGATTGCGGATTGTCATGGTGTACCCCTTGTGAAATTCGTTATTTAGACGTCCAGATGTTTACACTTCTATAATTGGCAGGTACTGTATATTCCTCAAGCGCAAAATGTTCATGGCGAAGTGAAGGACTTTCATGATCGAGATTAAACACCTGAAAACGCTACAAGCGTTGCGAAACTGCGGTTCGCTCGCGGCTGCTGCGGCCACGCTGCACCAGACACAGTCCGCCCTTTCTCACCAGTTCAGCGATCTGGAACAACGCCTCGGCTTCCGTCTTTTTGTGCGTAAAAGCCAGCCGCTACGCTTTACGCCGCAGGGTGAAATTCTCCTTCAGCTGGCGAATCAGGTTCTGCCACAGATCGCGAGCGCGCTGCAGGCGTGTAACGAACCGCAGCAGACCAAACTGCGTATCGCTATTGAGTGCCACAGCTGTATTCAGTGGCTGACCCCCGCGCTTGAGAACTTCCGCCAGAAGTGGCCGCAGGTGGAGATGGACTTTAAATCCGGCGTGACGTTCGACCCGCAGCCCTCGCTGCAGCAGGGCGAGCTGGATCTGGTCATGACCTCTGACATTCTGCCGCGCAGCGGCCTGCACTATTCGCCGATGTTTGATTATGAGGTGCGCCTGGTGCTGGCGCCGGACCACCCGCTGGCGGCCAAAACGCGCATCACGCCGGAAGACCTGGCGACGGAAACGCTGCTGATTTACCCGGTTCAGCGCAGTCGTCTGGATATCTGGCGTCACTTCCTGCAGCCCGCGGGCATTAGCCCGCAGCTAAAAAGCGTGGATAACACCCTGCTGCTGATTCAGATGGTGGCGGCCAGAATGGGTATCGCGGCGCTGCCGCACTGGGTGGTGGAGAGCTTTGAACGCCAGGGTCTGGTGGTGACCAAAACCCTGGGAGAAGGACTGTGGAGCCGGCTGTACGCTGCCGTGCGCGATGGGGAGCAGCGTCAGCCGATTACGGAGGCGTTTATTCGCTCAGCGCGGAACCACGCGTGCGACCATCTTCCATTTGTGCGGAGCGCGGAGCGACCCAGCGTCGATGGACCCACAGCGAAGCCAGGATCACCGCTCCCCCAATAAGGAAGCTTGGCCAGTGCGGCTGTTGCTGCCAGATGGCAAGGTTGACCAGCAGCCCTGCCGGGACATGCACGTTGTTCATAATCCCCAGCGTACCGGCGTCGACCTGCGTCGCGCCGTAGTTCCACATGAAGTACCCCAACCCGGAAGCCACGACGCCCAGCCAGACCAGCACGCCCCACTGCACGGACGTAGTCGGCAACTTTTGCGGGTTACCGAGCATAAACCACGCCGCTACCGCGACAATCGCGGCGCCCATATAAAACCATGCGAACGCGTTATGCTGCGGCATCGGACGGGTTTCCATCAGGCGTTTGTAGCCCACCATGCCGATAGCGAAACTGATGTTGGCGAGCTGGACGAACATCAGCCCGGTCCAGAAGTGATCGCTTACTTTGTCGTAGCGAATAATCGCCGCGCCAATCACCGCCAGCGCCGCGCTCAGCAGGTATCCCCAGCGCAGACGGCGTTTACTCAGCAGATCGTAAATCAGCGTGATGTAGAGCGGCGTCAGCACGGTAAAGAGCAGGAATTCCGAGACGGACAGATAGACGTAAGCCCGGAAGCTGAACAAATACATGATGCCGAGCTGCATCGCCCCCACCAGCATATACAGCACAATCGTTTTCAGCGACTGTCCGCGCGTGCGCAGAAACGGCAGGAACACCAGTGCCGCCAGCCCCACGCGCATCAGCACCGAGAAGTAGCTGTCGACCGAACCGGCAAGGTATTCGCCAATCAGGCTAAAGGAGAAGGCCCACAGGATAGTGGTGATAATGAGTAGCGCCACAATGCTTGTCTCTCAGAAAGAAGGAGAGGCATTGTAGCGAACTCTTTAGTTGACAACTGAGCAATAAACAATCAAGTGAAGATTATTCAAGGAACAGCTTGCGCAGATACTTCGGTACCGCGTTGTCAGCGTTAGAACCAATGACTTCCAGTTCAGGGTGGAGATCCTTCAGACGCTGGTGCGCGTTCTGCATGATGCAGCCCTTGCCTGCCATTGAAAGCATCTCGGCGTCGTTCATGCCGTCACCGAAGGCGATACAGTCTTTCAGCCCGAAGCCCAGGCGTTTCGCAACCGCTTCCAGCGCGTGACCTTTGGAGACGCCACCCGCCATCACTTCAAGACAGGTCAGGGTTGAGAAGCTTACGTTGACGCGATCGCCCCAGCGAGCGTTGATCGCCTGTTCCAGCGGGAGCAGCTCTTCGTGGCTGTCGCAGGTGAAGAACACCTTGCTGATCCCTTCCGGCTCCAGCAGGCCCGGTTCGTAAAGGGAGTAGTTGAATACCGCTTCCTTGAAGAAACGCATTTCATCCGGGCGGTGGCGGTTCATAAACCAGTCGTCGTCGCGGTAAACGTTAGTGACGATAGCCGGGTTGTTATGCACCACGCCAAACAGATCGGCGGCAATATCGCGATCCAGGTTGTGGGTAAAGATCAGGTTGCCGTCGGTATCATGCACGCGCGCACCGTTGGAGGTGATCATGTACGATTTGATCTCGAGATTATCGCGGATCTGCCCCACGTCGACGTGGTGGCGGCCGGTGGCGAACACAAAGTTCACGCCACGGGCAGTCAGGAGTTTTAAGGTCTCTTTCGCGTAAGGCGACAGGGTGTGGTCGGGGGAAAGCAGCGTGCCATCTAAATCAGATGCAACAACCTGGTACATAGGGATTTCAACCTCTGGTGGAAAACAAAAATCAATTATGCCTGTTGAAAAATTCAACAATGGCGTTGAGCGCGACTGAGCGCATAGCGTCCTTTTCAAAAAGGATCTCATGGAACGCGCCGTTAATGACCAGCGGTTTACCCCCTTCACAAGGGTGACCGGCAGCAGCGCGCAGTTCACAATAGCGGTCATGCATGCGGTTATCCACCACACGCTCTTCTTCCGCCTGAATCAGAAGCGTCGGCGTATCATCATCGCCTACGCCCGCCAGCACCTGCTCACCGGCCATAATACCCTCCCGCACCCAGTGCCAGGTCGGGCCGCCGACGCGTAAGCGTGGTTCATCGGCATAAAAGCGCAGGTTGCGGCGATAACGCTGCCGACTGTGGGTTAAGACGTTGATGGCGAACGGCAGCGCGCGCCAGCGTCCTGTACCTATGGCGTAACCTTCACGAATGCGCTGATGGCCCTCAGCCCAGTCAAGAAGATGGCGCACCATCCAGTCAGGAAAACGGATAACGATACCGTACATCGGCGCGGTCAGCGCAATGGCATCGCACTGGTGTTCATAACGCTGCAAAAACAGCGTCGATATCGCGCCCCCCATGGAGTGCGCAAGGATGTATCGCTTACGCCAGGGACCGGGCTGAACGTCCTGCTGCCAGAACGCGGCAAAATCGTCGACGTAATCGCTGAAGCGATCGACGTGCCCACGGTGCGTGTCCGGAAGCATACGTCCGGACAGCCCCTGCCCACGGTGGTCGATAATCAGGACATCGAACCCCATATGGACCAGGTCGTAGGCCAGCTCAGCGTATTTAACGTAGCTTTCAATACGCCCAGGGCAGACCACAATCACCCGGTCATTTTTTTCATTTCGGAAACGAACGAAACGCACCGGGATGCCCCCGACGCCCGTAAACTCATCTTCCTCACGCTGCCGCCAGAAATCGGTCAGCGGCCCCATAGAGAAAGCAGCAAAAGCGTTTTCTCGTGTTTCCCAGTCCTTTTTCTGCTGAAACATTGGGTTTCCACTCACGTAATCCAGGGAATATCGTTTTTTTCGTCACCGGTCACAAAATGACTCAATAATAGCGTATTGTGGCATAAAAATAGACGGTTCGGGAGTTTCAAATGACCTTCGAGTGGTGGTTCGCCTACCTGCTGACATCCATTATCCTCAGCCTTTCTCCGGGTTCGGGTGCTATTAACACCATGACTACCTCCATCAACCACGGTTACCGCGGTGCGGTGGCGTCGATTGCCGGTTTGCAGGCCGGGCTGGGCATTCATATTGTGCTGGTTGGGATTGGTCTGGGGACACTTTTCTCCCGCTCGGTGCTGGCGTTTGAAGTGCTGAAATGGGCCGGGGCAGCCTATCTGATTTGGCTCGGCATCCAGCAGTGGCGCGCTGCAGGTTCCATCAACCTGAATACTCTCGCGCAGACGCAAAACCGCGGCCATCTGTTTAAGCGGGCGGTGTTCGTCAACCTGACCAACCCGAAGAGCATCGTTTTCCTCGCCGCGCTGTTCCCGCAGTTTATCGTTCCGCATCAGCCGCAGGTGATGCAGTACGTGGTGCTGGGCGCGACCACCATTATCGTCGATATCATCGTGATGATTGGTTACGCGACGCTGGCGCAGCGAATTGCGGCGTGGATTAAAGGGCCTAAGCAGATGAAGGCCCTGAATAAAGTCTTTGGCTCGCTGTTTATGCTGGTTGGCGCGCTGCTTGCGTCAGCGCGTCATGCTTAGCGAGAAATAATGAGATGAATGCCGAAGCCGGCGAACAGCGCGCCGGCGCAGCCGTCAATCCACTTCGCGATACGCTGGTAGCCGCGGCGCATCGCCGGTAAGGCGAACAGGCTGGCCACGATAGTAAACCAGGCAAAGGTTTCAACGACGATCAGCAGGAAGATGCCCCAGCGTGCGCCCGCACCGACGCTATCGCCGACAAACAGCGAGAACACGGAGCCGAAATAGATAATCGCTTTTGGGTTCGCCAGATTAGTCAGCAACCCTTTTACAAAGCTGCGACCGCCCGTTGCCAGCTCCACCTTTGGCTCTTCCGGTTTTTTCTCTTCTTTCTTCAGCGCCCCGCGCAGCATCTGGTAGCCCATCCAGCACAGGTACAGCCCGCCGCCGACCATAATGATGTTATGCAGCCAGGCCATCTTCGCCAGGATCAGGTTCAGACCGAGCAGCGCAACGGCCGCCCAGACCATAACACCCATGGTGATACCGAGCACGCCCATCATCGCCTCTTTTCGGGAGCGGCTGACGGCCGTTTGTGACACGAAGAAAAAGTCCGGACCGGGGCTCATCAGCGCAACGATGTGCACTAATGCCACGGTGAGAAATAGCATTAACATAATTAGCTCGCGGGGAAATAATTTAGTGAGTCATCATCCTGGCACTTTTTCGCCCGGCTGACTACTCTTCATCGTCGCCGTCGGCGTGAGAGCGGATGAGCGCCATAAACTCTTTACCGAAGCGCTCCAGCTTGCGCGTCCCCACGCCGTTGACGCTGAGCATCTCGCTGGCGCTAAGCGGCATCTGCTCGGCCATCTCAATCAGCGTCGCGTCGTTGAACACCACGTAAGGCGGGATGTTTTCTTCGTCGGCGATGGCCTTACGCAGCTTGCGCAGTTTGGCGAACAGCTTGCGGTCGTAGTTGCCGCCGTAGGATTTCTGCATCACGCGCGGCTTCAGGGCGATGACGCGCGGCACGGCGAGCTTGAGCTCAACGTCACCGCGCAGGACCGGGCGCGCCGCCTCGGTCAGCTGCAGGGCGGAGTGCTGGGCAATGTTCTGCGTGGCGAAGCCGAGGTGGATTAGCTGGCGAATGATACTCACCCAGTGTTCGTGGCTCTGCTCCTTGCCAATACCGTAGACCGGCAGCTTATCGTGGCCCATATCGCGGATACGCTGGTTATTGGCACCGCGCAGCACCTCCACCACGTAGCCCATCCCGAAGCGCTGGTTCACGCGGTAAATGGTCGAGAGCGCCTTACGCGCGTCCATCAGGCCATCGTACTGTTTCGGCGGATCCAGGCAGATATCGCAGTTGCCGCACGGCTCCTGTCGCCCTTCACCAAAGTAGTTGAGCAGAACCAGACGACGGCAGGTTTGCGCTTCGGCAAACGCGCCCATCGCGTTGAGCTTGTGGCGCTCGATATCCTGCAGCTGTCCCTGCGGCTTCTCTTCCAGACAGCGCCGCAGCCACGCCATATCGGCCGGATCGTAAAACAGCATCGCTTCCGCAGGCAGGCCGTCGCGCCCGGCGCGGCCGGTTTCCTGATAGTAGGATTCGATATTGCGCGGAATGTCGAAATGCACCACAAAGCGCACGTTGGGCTTGTTGATCCCCATCCCAAACGCCACCGTCGCGACCACGATCTGCAGGTCATCGCGCTGGAATTTCTCCTGCACGTCGGCGCGGATGTGGTTCTCTAACCCGGCATGATACGCGGCGGCGCTAAAGCCGCGGTTTTGCAGACGCGCGGCGGTGTCTTCCACCTTTGCACGGCTGTTGCAGTAGATGATGCCGGACTTGCCGCGCTGCTCCTGGACGTAGCGCAGGAGCTGATCCAGCGGCTTGAATTTTTCCATCAGCATATAGCGGATGTTGGGACGGTCGAAGCTGCTGACCTGGATATAGGGGTCGTTCAGCCCGAGCAGGCGAACGATATCCAGCCGCGTGGTGTCATCCGCCGTGGCGGTAAGCGCCATAAACGGCAGCTCGGGGAAGCGCTGACGCAGCTGGCCGAGGGCGGCATATTCCGGGCGGAAATCGTGTCCCCACTGGGAAATACAGTGCGCTTCATCCACCGCCAGCAGGACCGGGTTCCAGTGCGCCAGGTGGTCGAGGAAGTTATCCAGCATCAGGCGCTCCGGCGCGATATACAGCAGGCGGATCTGCCCGGTGCGGCACCCGGCCATGACCTCTTGCTGCTGCTCCCGGGTTTGGGTCGAGTTGAGACAGGCCGCCGCCACGCCGTTGGCGAGTAGCTGGTCAACCTGGTCTTTCATCAGAGAAATGAGGGGGGATACCACGACCGTCAGGCCGTTAAGCACCAGCGCGGGAACCTGATAACAGAGGGACTTGCCGCCGCCGGTCGGCATTACCACCAGGCAATCACGACCTTCCAGCACCGTTTCAATGATGGTTTCCTGGCCAGGGCGGAACTGCTGGTAGCCAAAGGTTTCATGCAAAACCTGTTTAGCCAGCGACTCCTGATTCAATACTTCCGCCTGCGCCACGTTAACCCCATATGCCTGAAATGAAACAGGCGCTATTTTCAGCGCCTGAGAGAGAAACTTCAACGTTTAACGCAAAAACATTCGAACAGCCTAGAGAATATCGTTCAGCATCACGCCCACGCCGACGCGGGTCTGGTTGAAGTTGTAATCGATAAGCGACTCGCCGTAACCGCTGTAGACTTGCGTATAAAGGCGGACATGCTTGCTTACCGGATAGCTTAAGCCCACTTCCGCGCCGCCGTAGCCGGTGTTCCAGTTATACTGACCTTTCGCACTCAGCACGGCATCACCTAACTGGTAGCCGACTTTAAGCTGGTAGTAGCCCATATATTTGGTGATGTCCGGGTTGTCATCAGTGCTGCCGACCACATACCACGGCTTCACTTCGACCATCCAGTTACCGTTCTGCGCCATCAGGCGCGTATAGGCACGGTTCCAGCTACGGGATGTCGGATCGGAACGTCCGTTAGAGTCATGGTTAAAGCCCACTTCCACATCGCGCAACGTCCAGCCCGCAAACTCATAATCCGTTGCAAAGCCGAGGAACAGCTGGGGCTCATAGTTGGTTTCGCGGAACGGCGAGGATTCCCCGCTGTTAGAGAGCTGCCACCAGGACTTCTGCGTATAGGAGGCACCAAACACCGAGTTCGGCCCCAGAATGCCGCGCCAGAACGGGAAAGCGAGGCTGAGCTGGAACTTCACCTCATCTTTACGCGCATTATCAGACCAGTTATAGGAGCTTATCGCCTCTTTGTTGAGATCGCTGGTCTGGGTGTAAATCACGTAGTTGGTGTCATAAGGATAGAGCGTGAACGGATTGTCATGCTCCTGAAGAAGGTTCGCGATAATGCTACCGTGAACGGCAGGCTTATCATGCACCTCTTTGATTGTCGCTTCCTGCGCATAGGCTGTGAGGGGCAGCGAAATCGCCGCCAGTAACCAGGCCAGATACGTCCGCATCGGTGGTGTTCTCCTGCAAAAGAGTAAAATTAGCTAAATAGTTATGTGGCGGACATTCTACAGACTTCTGCGACAACTGCTGCATCCTCGTTTCTGAAAGTGGAATTCCTTGTTGCTGAGGCATAAAATCAACATTTCGTTAACAATAAGGATGTGATGCCTCATGTCAGCCATGCTTACCGCCGAAGAAGTGTTAAAACTCGTGGGCGAGATTTTTGTTTACCATATGCCGTTTAACCGCGCGCTGGGACTGGAGCTGGAGCGTTACGAGAAAGACTTTGCCCAGCTGAGCTTCAACAACCAGCCGATGATGGTAGGGAACTGGGCGCAAAGTATTTTGCACGGCGGCGTGATTGCCTCCGCGCTTGACGTGGCGGCAGGTCTGGTCTGCGTGGGCAGTACGCTGACCCGCCATGACACCATCAACGAAGACGAACTCCGCCAGCGTCTGGCGCGCATGGGCACCATCGATCTGCGCGTCGACTATCTTCGGCCGGGACGTGGAAATCGCTTCACCTGCACGAGCAGCCTGCTGCGCGCGGGGAATAAAGTCGCCGTGGCGCGCGTTGAATTACACAACGAAGAACAGGTGTATATCGCCAGCGCAACCGCCACTTATATGGTGGGTTGAGGCGGCAAAATCGGGTAAAATTAATTCACTTTTTTGTAACGGATTTTCCCGATGGATGCTAAACAGACGCGGCAGGGCGTTTTACTCGCCCTTGCCGCTTATTTTATTTGGGGTATCGCCCCGGCGTATTTCAAGCTTATCGCCTACGTTCCGGCCGATGAGATCCTGACTCACCGCGTCATCTGGTCGTTCTTCTTTATGATTGCGCTGATGAGCCTCAGCCGTCAGTGGTCGGGCGTCAAAACGCTGCTGCAAACCCCGAAGAAGATCTTCCTGCTGGCACTTTCTGCCGTGCTGATTGGCGGCAACTGGTTGCTGTTTATCTGGGCGGTGAATAACCATCACATGCTCGAAGCGAGCCTGGGGTACTTCATTAACCCGCTGGTGAATATCGTGCTGGGGATGATTTTCCTCGGTGAGCGCTTCCGCCGGATGCAGTGGGTGGCGGTGATTCTGGCCTTCTGCGGCGTACTGGTGCAGCTCTGGACCTTCGGCTCGCTGCCGATTATTGCCCTCGGCCTGGCGTTCAGCTTTGCGTTCTACGGCCTGGTGCGTAAGAAGATTGCGGTAGAAGCGCAGACGGGGATGCTGTTTGAAACCTTGTGGCTGCTGCCCGTGGCGGCGATTTATCTTTTCGGCATCGCCGACAGCCCAACCAGCCACATGGGCAGCAACCCGTGGTCGCTAAACCTGATGCTGATGGCGGCGGGCGTGGTGACCACTATTCCACTGCTGTGCTTCACCGGTGCGGCGACGCGCCTGCGTCTCTCCACGCTGGGTTTCTTCCAGTACATTGGCCCGACGCTAATGTTCCTGCTGGCGGTGGTGTTTTACGGCGAGGTGCCGGGGGCGGATAAGATGGTGACGTTCGCCTTTATCTGGGTGGCGCTGGCGATTTTCGTCGCCGATGCGATTTATACCCAGCGCAGGGGACGCAAAGGGCTGTAGTGCCTTTTTGCCGGATGGCGGCTGCGCCTTATCCGGCCTACAGTATCTGTAGGCCCGGTAAGCGTAGCGCCACCGGGCGGATTCTCAAAGCCAGTTCCGGCGCTTAAAGTACAGATACGGTGCCAGCCCCGCGAGGATCATAAAGATAATCGCCCCCGGGTAACCAAAGCTCCACTTCAGCTCCGGCATAAACTCGAAGTTCATCCCGTAGCTGGATGCCACCAGCGTTGGCGGCAGGAACACTACGGACACCACCGAGAAGATCTTGATGATGCGGTTCTGCTCGATGTTGATAAAGCCCATCGCCGCCTGCATCAGGAAGTTGACCTTCTGGAACAGGGATTCGTTGTGCGGCAGCAGGGATTCGATATCGCGCAGGATCTCACGCGCCTGCTCCAGCTGACCGCCCGGCAGACGCGCCTTGCGCACCAGGAAGTTCAGCGCGCGCTGGGTATCCATCAGACACAAACGCACCTTCCAGCCGATATCTTCCAGCTCAGCCAGCGTGGAGAGTGCCTCGTCGTACTCATCGCCCTGATGGCCTTCCATGATCACTCGGCTCAGCTTTTCCAGATCGCTATAGATGTTTTCAATTTCGTCCGCCAGCTGTTCAATTTTGGTCTCGAACAGATCGAGCAGCAGCTCGTAAGCGTTACCATCCACCATTGCCTGGCTGCGGGCGCGCATGCGGTAGAGACGGAATGCCGGCAGCTCGCGCTCGCGCAGCGTAAACAGGCGGCCGTCGCGAATGGTAAACGCCACGGTGGAGTTACCCGCGTGGTCTTCCGCATCTTCAAAGAAGAAGAAGGAGTGAATATGCAGACCGTCTTCGTCTTCAAAAAAACGCGCGGATGCTTCGATGTCTTCCAGTTCCGGGCGGGTTGCCAGGCTTTGCCCCAGCTCAGATTGTACGCGAAGGCGCTCATCGTCGTCCGGCTCGACCAGATCCACCCATACGGCATCAATGAGGGGCTGTGACTCTTCGGCTTCAAGCCGAGTCAGTCGGTTATTTTCGAGTTGAAATGCGCTCAACATGACCGGGACTCCCAATGCAAAAAATATCGGACAGTTCGGTGGGCACACAGAAACAAATTGGGTTTCAGACCATTAAACAGCCTGACTCAGCGCGACGGGAATAATGCAGTCGCTGACAACCACTAAGGCCATCAGCAAGAGGAGATAGCCTTAGGAGTTGTTCCTGGATGACAGGGAATTGAGCCAGTATCTACTGGGTGTGTCCAAGGCGAATGTCCTCTTAGCGTAATCGTGCGCGCATGTTACGCCAGCTATAACTGTGGCGTCAACACGCAACGAAACGCTGAAGGGCATTAATTGACCTTCAACGTATAAGGCTAGCAGATTATTACAAAATAATGATATTTTTCTGAATGTTAGACTGTTTCCAGCTTCGCGTAGGCCGCCACCAGCCATTTGATCCCCTGCCCCTGGAACGCCACCTGCAGGCGGCTGTGCTCGCCGCTGCCTTCCAGATTCACAATGGTGCCCTCGCCAAACTTCGAATGGCGCACGCGCTGGCCCAGCTTGTAGCCAGTGTCGGTTTCCGCAATCGGCGATCCCATGCGCTGATGGCTGACAGGACGACTGATGCTTGCCCGCAGACGCACCTCCTCCACGCACTCTTCCGGCAGTTCACCGATAAAGCGCGACGGACGGTGATAGACCTCTTTACCGTACAGACGGCGGGTTTCCGCATAGGTCAGCGTCAGCTTTTGCATCGCGCGCGTCACGCCCACGTAGGCCAGACGGCGTTCCTCTTCCAGACGGCCGCCTTCATCCAGCGACATCTGGCTCGGGAACATCCCCTCTTCCATCCCGACGATGAACACCTGCGGGAACTCCAGTCCTTTGGCGGAGTGCAGGGTCATGAGCTGAACCGCATCCTGCCAGGTATCCGCCTGCCCTTCCCCCGCTTCCAGCGCGGCGTGGGAGAGGAACGCCTGCAGCGGCATCAGGTCTTCGTCTTCTTCGTTGTAGCTGAACTGGCGCGTTGCCGTGACCAGTTCCTCTAAGTTCTCAATACGGGTCTGGCCCTTCTCGCCTTTTTCCTGCTCGTACATGGTGCGCAGGCCGGAATCTTTAATCACCCGGTCGGTCTGCACGTGCAGCGGCATGTCGGCCGTTTCCTGCGCGAGGGCGTCAATCAGCTCAAGGAAGCGCTGCAATGCGCTGGCGGCACGTCCGGCGAGCGCTTTTTCCTGCAGCAGCTCGCGGCACGCCTGCCACAGCGTCAGCTGGCGGTCGCGCGAGGCCTGACGCACCACGTCCAGCGTACGGTCGCCAATCCCACGGGTGGGCGTGTTGACCACGCGTTCAAACGCCGCGTCGTCGTTACGGTTGGCAATCAGACGCAGATACGACAGCGCATCTTTGATTTCCTGACGTTCGAAGAAGCGCATACCGCCATAAATGCGGTACGGCATGCTCACCTGCAGCAGCGCCTCTTCCAGCACGCGCGACTGGGCGTTGCTGCGATAGAGAATGGCGCACTGCTCCAGCGCGCCGCCGTTGTCCTGCCAGGTTTTAATGCGGTTCACCACGAAGCGCGCTTCGTCGAGCTCGTTGAAGGCGCAGTAAATCGAAATCGGTTCGCCGTCGACGCCGTCGGTCCACAGCTTTTTACCCAGACGCCCGTTGTTGTTCTCAATCAGGGCGTTGGCCGCGCTCAGGATGTTGCTGGTTGAGCGGTAGTTCTGCTCCAGACGGATGGTTTCCGCGCCGGGGAAATCGTTGAGGAAGCGCTGGATGTTCTCCACCTGCGCCCCGCGCCAGCCGTAGATCGACTGGTCATCATCGCCCACGATCATCACCTTGCCGGTATCGCCGGCCAGCAGGCGGATCCACGCGTACTGGATGTTGTTGGTATCCTGGAATTCGTCCACCAGGATATTGGTGAAGCGTTCACGGTAGTGCTGCAGGATGTGCGGTTTGTTCAGCCACAGCTCGTGGGCGCGCAGCAGCAGCTCGGCAAAATCCACCAGACCGGCGCGATCGCACGCTTCCTGATAGGCCTTGTAGACGTTCTGCCAGGTCTGCTCGACCGGGTTGCCGAAGCTCTGAATGTGGTGCGGGCGCAGCCCCTCGTCTTTCTGGCCGTTGATGTACCACATCGCCTGACGCGGCGGCCACTGCTTCTCGTCGAGGTTCATCGCCTTGATCAGGCGTTTCAGCAGACGGAGCTGGTCTTCGCTGTCGAGGATCTGGAAATCCTGCGGCAGGTTGGCGTCCATGTGGTGTGCGCGCAGCAGGCGGTGCGCCAGGCCGTGGAAGGTGCCGACCCACATGCCGCCCTGGCTGGTGCCCATCAGCTGGGCGATGCGGTGGCGCATCTCCGCCGCCGCTTTGTTGGTGAACGTGACCGCCATGATGGAGTACGGCGAGCAGTTTTCCACGCTCTGCAGCCAGGCGATACGGTGAACCAGCACGCGCGTCTTACCACTGCCCGCTCCAGCCAGCACCAGCAGGTTGGTGCGCGAGGCGGCAACCGCGTCACGCTGTTTGTCATTAAGGCTGTCGAGCAGGTAAGAAACGTCCATTGGCACCGTCACGTCATGTCGGGCTGGCGAATAGCATTCGTCAAAACCCTGTTAATTTATACAGAACAATTGATGATTATATCAGCGTCGTGAGGGATGCCAACCGTGAAATTTCCACGTGCGGCAGAAGACGGCTATCGGAGGCGATCATCAGGTCAGCATTTTCCGGCTTGATCCAGCAGGCCTGCATCCCGCAGCGGATGGCGCCGGCCACGTCTGTGGTCAGGTCATCCCCCACGTGCAGGATCTCACCCAGCGGCAGGTTAAGCTTATCTGCCGCCAGATGGTACATGTCACTGAACGGCTTCGCGCGCCCGTGAGGACCCGCACGCAGCACGAATTCAAAATAATCGCTGAGGCCAAACAGCTCCGGCTGGGCATTGCCGTTGGTGATGGCCACCAGCGGCCACTTTTCGGCAAGCTTCGCCAGCGTGTCGTGGGTTTCCTGCGGCACGTCGATACGGCTGCGCCATTTAGCAAAGTTTTCCATGGCCGCTTCCGCCCCAATGGCGGCATCCTGCGTGCTCAGACCCACGTTGAGCATCGCCTGCTCAACCGCGCGACGACGCCATTCGGTCACATCGTGGTAAATGTCCGGCTCGGTCTCACGCAGGGACTGGCGCAGCTTCTGGAAGTCCTTGTTCTGTATCGCCTTCAGTGCGGGATGGTAGTTCTGCACAAACGCCAGGGACTCCTGCTCGGTGCGCAGGATCACCTCGCGGTTGTCATAAAGAGTGTCATCAAGGTCAAACGTCAGGGCTGAGATCTGACCGAGTGGGCGGTAAAAACGCATTATTTCCCCCGTTTGGCGCGTGGATGCGCCGCGTCATACACCGAGGCAAGGTGCTGGAAGTCTAAGTGGGTATAGATTTGAGTGGTCGACAGATTTGCGTGGCCAAGCAGTTCCTGCACGCCGCGCAGATCGCCGCTCGACTCAAGCATGTGTGTCGCAAAGGAGTGGCGCAGCTTGTGCGGGTGAACGTGGCTGTTCAGCCCCTGCTTAATGCCCCACTCCGCAAAGCGCTTCTGCACGTTACGCGCCGAGATCCGCTTGCCGAGCTTCGACAGGAACAGCGCATCCTCTTCGGTGCCAAACAGCCCGCGCAGGTCAAGCCAGTGCTCAATCCAGGAGACAGCATTGCGGCCAATCGGCAGGCGGCGCTCTTTGCTGCCCTTACCCATTACCCACACTTCGCCCGATTCCAGATCGAGATGCTTGAGGTCGAGGTTAACGAGCTCAGACAGACGTAACCCGGCACCGTACATCACCTCCAGCATCGCGCGGTCGCGCACGGCCAGCGGATCGTTAAGGTCGATATCCAGCAGGCGGTTTACGTCGTCAACGTCAATATTTTTAGGCAGATGGCGCGGCGCCTTCGGCGTGGCTATCCCCTTTGCCGGGTTGGCTTTTAAGCCCCCCTGGCTGACCAGCCAGTCGAAGAAGCTGCGCAGCGCTGAGAGCCTGAGCGCCAGGCTCGCCGGGCTGAGATTTTGTTTACGGCTACGCACGACAAACCCGCGTACCGTCGCAGCGTCACATTGTTGCCAGCTTTTCAGGCCGATTTCGTCGGCGATCTGCATGATGGCATCAAGCTGACGCTGATAGTTAAGCAGCGTAATGGGGCTAAGCTGACGTTCCACGCCGAGATAGCGCAGAAAGCGCGAGACGTCAGTGGCGAGCAGTCCGTCCGTCATACGCGCTCAATCCAGCGCTCCAGCAGCTCAGGCAGCATCAGGGCTATCTCCTGCAGCAGGTGCGTGGCTTGCCCCTGCTCGTAGTGATGCGCGTCGCGGCTGGTAAATAATATGACGCCCAGATCGCCATCGCGCCCCATCAGCGACATCGCCACCGAGCCAATCGCTTTGGCTTCCGGTAATACCACCAGCAGCTCAGGCCCGTTAAGCGGCCCCAGATAGTGGTGATCATGGCCCAGACGCTGAATGCGCAGCGGTTCAAATGCCTGACGGCTGAGTGCCAGATGGGTAAATCCCGACGGCGCGCCGATGCGCCAGCGGTCAGGGAAAAGACGAATCGTTGCGCCCGCCAGCCCCAGCTCGCGCGCCCAGCGGTGGAAACGGCTGAGGAACTCGTCGAGGCTGTGCGCCGACGCCAGACGCGCCTGCAGATGCAGCAGTCGATAGAACAGGCTTTCGTTGGTGCTGGCCTGCTCCATCAGCAGCGTCATGTTCTCTTCAAGCTGGCTGATGTAGTTGCGCGAGCGCGCCATGTGCCATTCGACCAGCGACACGGTTCCGCGAACCGGATGCGGCACGCGCATCTCTTCGACGACGCGTGCATTGCGAATAAAAAACTCAGGATTGCGCAGCAGATAATCAACAACAGCCCTGTCGTCCAGTTCCGTCACTGTTTCCTGCAGTTCTTCCCCTGGTTGTTTCATAGATGGATAAACCCGTCATAGACATGTGCCGCCGGGCCAGTCATATACAGTGGATGACCCGGTCCTTTCCAGGCGATATCAAGCCGACCGCCCGGTAATTCCACGCGAACCTCTTCAGCCAGTAACCCCTGGGAGATGCCCACGGCCACCGCAGCACAGGCACCGCTTCCGCAGGCCTGAGTCTCACCCGCGCCGCGCTCGTAAACCCGCAGGCGAATGTGCTCGCGCTTCACCACCTGCATAAAACCGATGTTCGCGCGCTCCGGGAAACGTTCGTGGCTTTCCAGTACCGGGCCGAGCGTTTCGACCGCGGCAGTTTCCACATCATCAACCTGAATCACGCAGTGTGGGTTACCCATTGAGACGACGCCGCACAATACTGTCTGCTCGGCCGCACGCATAATATAGGTCTTTTCCGCTTTGTTTGCGCGAAACGGCACGACGGAGGGCTCGAAGTTAGGCTCGCCCATGTTCACGCGCACCAGCTCATCATCGGTGACGCTGAGCACCATGCGACCATTGGCCGTGCTAACGCGAATATCACGCTTGTTGGTCAGCCCTTTCAGGCGGACAAAGCGGGCGAAACAGCGCGCGCCGTTGCCGCACTGGTTAACTTCGCTGCCGTCCGCGTTAAAAATACGGTAGTGGAAATCAAGATCGGGATCGTACGGTGGCTCGACCACCAGCAGCTGATCGAACCCCACGCCCAGATGCCGATCCGCCAGGCGACGGATCAGTTCAGGCGAGAAAAACACATTCTGCGTTACCGCGTCGACGACCATAAAATCGTTGCCAAGGCCATGCATTTTAGAGAACTGCATCATTTGCTCCATTGCGCGGGTACAGAACGTTGTCGTCAGAGATTAACCTGAGTCGGGCCACCGTTGTCGCCACGGTCGTTAGTATTTGGCGTGGTAGACTCAATGCCGCTGTTAACCGGTTTCGTCGGCGGCGGTGCGGTTTTATCCGCAGGCGGAAAGTACAGTGGTCCCTTCAGTCCGCAGCCAGTCAGGCTAAACAGCGTGATGAGAACGGCAAGCGTTCGGAAAGCGTTTTTCATTATAAAGTTGCCCGTAAGTTCAAATCTGTTTCTATCATCGCAGGAGAAGACACAAAAGCAAGAGTTTGCCGCTTTCCTGCAACGGGAATTATTTAGGGTTATACTGCCGGCATCACGAAAAACAGGAACAAAACCATGAACGACAGTGAATTCCATCGCCTTGCCGACAACCTGTGGATGACCATCGAAGAGCGTCTTGACGACTGGGACGGTGACAGCGATATCGATTGTGAAATCAACGGCGGCATTCTGACCCTGAGCTTCGAAAATGGCAGCAAAATTATTATTAACCGCCAGGAGCCGCTTCACCAGGTGTGGCTGGCCGCTAAACAGGGCGGCTATCATTTCGATCTAAAAGACGGGGAATGGGTTTGCGACCGTAGCGGCGTACCGTTCTGGGATCTGCTGGAGCAGGCGGCGACCGCGCAGGCGGGTGAGAACGTGAGTTTCAGGTAGTTTTCTTGCCCGGTGGCGGCTGCGCCTTACCGGGCCTACACGGCTCGAACCGTAGGCCGGGTAAGCGTGAGCGCCACCCGGCGAAAAGGCTCAGGAGAAATACTGCTGCAACAGCGGGGCGGTGTCCTGATTGGCAGGCGCGGCAGGCGTGACGGATTGGGTGCGGAACGGAATCACCTGCGTACGGCCGTCGACGTTCACAATCTGGTAGAACTGCGGCAGGTTAAAGTTGATAAAGCTTGAGCCGTAGGTAAAGCGGTCATGCGAAGAGGAGTAGAAGCGGCTGACATCGCGCACCAGCTCCTCTTTACTGCCTTCACAATGGTGATACACCTCGGCGCGGTTAGTCTCATCCAGAATGTAAATGTTGAATCCGGCATCGTCGCCCGACTCTTCAAAGAAGAACTGAATAATCCCTTCGCTGGCGAATCCGTCCACCACCTGCGGGAGCTTAACGTGGTTGGTTTCCACCTGCACCGACAGGCCGTGCAGCTTGTTGTGTGAAATCGCGCCGTAAAACTCTATGGCGTTTTCCAGCTTCTGTACCGACACGTTCAGGCGCTCGAAGAACAGTCCCCAGGTCTGACCGGAGACGCGCAGCGCTTTAAAGCGGCCAGTTTCCTGACGGGTACTGGAGAGACGCAGTTCGATACACTCAGAAACCAGCTGCTGCACGCGGGTGCGAATTAAACCGCGCAGGTGCTGGCTGTAGCAGAACACTTCCACGCTGTCCGGCGGCGCGGCATCCTGGTGCATCTTGCCAAGAATCGTTTTCAGCGCTTCGATCATTGCCTGCTCGCCGTTGAAGTGCAGGGTACGCACTTCGTTCCACGAGTTGCGGTACAACAGATCGACACTGCCTACCAGGCAGTTTTGCTGCTCGCCAAAGCTAAAGACGTCCAGCTTGCGGAAGTCAAAGTGAACCACCTGATTGCGGAAGGCCGCCGTCGGGTCGTATTCCAGGTTGACGATAATCGCCAGATGGCGAATCTCACACGGGCTGTAGAGCGCTTTCGGCGTAGGGGCAGGCAGACGCAGCGGGAAGTGGTGCGATACATCCGTGACCATCTCCTGCAGCTTAGCAAGATCAACCACCTCGTTGCCTTTGATAAACAGGCGCGTGCGCGAGGTCAGCAGACCGTTAAACCAGGCCCAGGCCACCAGCTTGTTCAGGTAGCGGTTATACTCCAGCGGCTGATGGCTGATAATTGAATCCATGCTTGGCGCACGGTTGTAAAGATACCACCCGGTGCGGTTTGCACGGCCCGGCGGCACAAAGATAAAGGTCAGATTCGGTTCAGACAGGTCTGGCGAAATCTGCGGGTTAACCAGGGTAACTTTACCCGGCAGCGCTTCAAACGCGGCGTAAAGCTTACGGGTCAATACCCCGATGTCCTGCGGGCTGGCAGAAACGCTGAGGTTGTTACGGCGCGCAAAGCGGATCAGGTTGCGGTAGCTTTGCATCATCGCATCAAGCAGTTCGTTGTGCGCTTCACGCACCTGATCGATTTTCCAGTTGGCCCGGTTATCGAGCATGGACAGACGCGCTTCGTCCCATCCCCACTCTTTCACTAACTGACTGACCACTTCACGACGCCAGCCCACGCAGGCGCGTTCGCGGCTCAATTTCTCACAGACTTTGAGATAGAAACATCGACGCACCAGGTCAAGACGCGTGGTGTCATCGATGGCTTTCAGGTACTCGGTTACGCGCTCCAGCATCATGCAGTAGGCGTCCAGCCCGAAGGAGACGATTTCCCCGTCGTGCAGACGCTGCTTGATATCTTTCGCCAGCAGGCGCGGCGTAGGGTATTCCCAGGAATAGGCTTCCAGCAGCAGCGTTTTCAGCACCGCTTTATACGGTGAGTCGATACTCTTATAGAGCTGCCAGAGGCTTGCGCCAAAATACTCTTCTGCTGACAGAGAGCTGAGGCCGCCGAGATCCAGCCATTCGTTTGGCGTCAGTACGCCCTGCGCGTAAAGCGACATGACGTAGTCATCGTAATGCTCTTCTTCTTCGCACGGGACCATATTCCACAGAATACGCTTCCCGGCCAGACGCACAGCAGTACGGTAGAATTCATCCAGCAATAAGATGTGCTGAGTCGAGCCGCAGTCCTCACCACCCAGACTGCCGCTTTCGTTATGGCGGAAACGGTTTTCATCAATCAGGAAGAAGCTCACTTCCACGCCGAGCGAGGCCGCCCAGCTCTCCAGCAGGCTGCATTTACGCTGCAGTAGCTGACGCTCGTCGTTATCGAGCCAGGACTGATGACAGACCCAGATGTCCAGGTCCGAAGAACAGCTTTGCCCTACCGATGAGGTGCTCCCCATTGAGTAAACGCCGGTAATAGGCAGTTCACCTTTTGGAGATTCCTGTGGCGGCATGCCGCGGTAAAGTTCCAGCTCGTTCAGATAATGCTGTTGGGTTTCATCAGGCGTGAAAAGGCAAATGCCCTGGGGAACGTTACCGTCAAGGTAGCCAGGCATCAGCGGATGGTGATAGTGCAATAATGTCGGCAGCAGACTGTATACCTGCTGGAAAGCAGGGCCCATGGCAGCAAGCGCGCGATCCACACGCAGTTGATTTATGGCATCCAGTCTCTGTTTCAGAGTCTCAATATAGAGGTACAAGACGTATCGCCTGATGTTTCCGGGTGTCGCAAGCTATTCAAAACACGAGTAACAGCGGACCCGCAGTATTTCAAAAAGATAACCGTTACCCTTTTTCGCCCTTATCATTTTTGGTGGTACCGACGAAAAAATGGTCTAAAACGTGATCAATTTAACACCTTGCCGGTTGACCGTAAAGAAAGATGCGCTACATACAAGTGTAGCACCGTTCTGTACGTGTAAATTCCTGAATACGGCTATGGCTGACGAATACGCCGCCTTGTCCCTCTCACGCTCATCAACCGTAAAACTGCCATCCCAGAGTCAACAATGTTAGGATGGTTAGCGATTGATAATGACGGTAACAAGCATGTTAGACAATGTTTTGAGAATTGCCACACGCCAAAGCCCTCTCGCGCTCTGGCAGGCACATTATGTGAAGCAGCGCCTGGAAGCCTGCCACAGTGGATTGCGCGTCGAGCTGGTGCCGATGGTCACACGCGGTGACGTGATCCTCGATACGCCTCTGGCGAAAGTGGGCGGCAAAGGCCTGTTTGTCAAAGAACTGGAACTGGCATTGCTTGAGAACCGCGCCGATATCGCCGTACATTCGATGAAAGACGTGCCCGTCGAGTTCCCGGAAGGGCTGGGGCTGGTGACCATCTGCGAGCGCGAAGATCCGCGCGATGCGTTTGTCTCCAACCACTACGACTCGCTCGACGCGCTGCCGGAAGGTAGCGTGGTTGGCACGTCCAGTTTACGCCGTCAGTGTCAGCTGGCGGAGCGTCGTCCCGATCTGATCATCCGCTCACTGCGCGGTAACGTCGGCACGCGTCTGGGCAAGCTGGATAACGGCGATTACGATGCCATTATCCTCGCCGTTGCCGGTCTGAAGCGTCTGGGGCTGGAGTCGCGCATTCGCGTGGCGTTGCCGCCAGAGCTGTCGCTGCCGGCCGTGGGCCAGGGTGCAGTCGGCATCGAGTGCCGCCTGAACGATGCGCGTACCCGCGAACTGCTCGCACCGCTGAACCATGACGAGACCGCTACCCGCGTAAAAGCGGAACGGGCGATGAATACCCGCCTCGAAGGCGGGTGCCAGGTTCCAATTGGCAGCTATGCTGAATTGACGAATGGCGAACTGTGGCTGCGCGCGCTGGTGGGCGCCCCGGACGGTTCGCAGATGGTACGCGGCGAACGTCGCGGTAAAGCGCAAGATGCCGAGCAGCTTGGCGTGTCGCTGGCGGAAGAATTACTGGATAACGGCGCCCGCGAGATTCTGGCTGACGTTTACAACGGAGAACCCCCTGCATGAGTATTCTCGTCACCCGCCCTTCTCCCGCAGGAGAGCAGTTAGTGAGCCGTCTGCGCGCACTGGGGCAGGTGGCCTGGAGTTTTCCTCTCATTGAATTCTCCCCCGGTCGGGAGCTCTCTGCGCTCGCCGACCAGATGAATACCCTTCAGGACGGCGACCTGCTGTTTGCGCTGTCGCAACATGCGGTGGAATTTGCCCATGCGCAGCTGCAACAGCAGAGTTTGGCCTGGCCAGTAGCCCCCCGCTATTTCGCGATTGGCCGAACAACGGCACTGGCGCTGCATACAGTAAGCGGCGCGGACGTTCGTTACCCGTTAGATCGGGAAATCAGTGAAGTCTTGCTACAATTACCTGAATTACAAACTATTGCCGGAAAGCGTGCGCTCATTTTGCGCGGCAACGGTGGCCGCGAGCTGCTGGGTGAAACGCTGCGTGAACGTGGTGCCGACGTAACGTTCGTTGAGTGCTATCAGCGCTGTGCAAAACACTACGATGGCGCGGAAGAGGCGATGCGCTGGCACGCGCGCGGCATTAATACGCTGGTGGTCACCAGCGGTGAAATGTTACAACAGCTTTGGTCGCTGATACCGCTTTGGTATCGCGAAAACTGGTTACTCCGCTGTCGGCTTCTGGTCGTCAGTGAGCGTCTGGCGAACCAGGCCCGGGAACTGGGCTGGCAGGATATTCGGATCGCTGATAACGCCGACAACGATGCGCTGCTGCGCGCATTACAATAACTCTCAAATGGGAAGCCATAATGACGGAACACGACAAATCCTCCGCCGTGGTTGAAGAGACCAGGGAGACTGTGGAGACGACGCCACAGCCAGAGACGACTGAGAAAACCGCTGAGAAGAAAAACAGCAGCAACAAAACGAGCCTCGCGCTGAGCGCGATTGCCATCGCCATTGCGCTGGCAGCGGGGGGTGGCCTGTACGGGCTGGTGAAACAACAGAGCGCTAACCAGACGTCCACCAGCGACGCGCTGGTGAATCAGCTCACTGCCCTGCAAAAAGAGCAGGAGACGCAGAAAACCGAGCTGGAAGCCGTGATTAAGCAGCAGGCCGCCGCGCTTGCCGAAGCGAACGGCAAACAGGAAGAGCTGACTAAACAGCTGGGTGAAGTACAGCAGAAAGTCGCCACCATTTCCGGCACCGATGCCAAAACCTGGCTGCTCTCGCAGGCTGACTTCCTGGTGAAGCTCGCCGGACGTAAGCTCTGGAGCGACCAGGACGTGACCACCGCCGCCGCACTGCTGAAAAGCGCCGATGCAAGCCTGGCCGACATGAACGATCCAAGCCTTATCACCGCCCGTCGCGCGATAACCGAAGATATCGCCAGCCTCTCTGCCGTTTCGCAGGTGGATTACGACGGCATTATCCTCAAGGTGAACCAGCTTTCGAATCAGATTGATAACCTGCAGCTGGCGGATAATAACGACGACGACTCCCCGATGGATTCCGACGGTACCGAGCTTTCCAGCTCCCTGAGCGAATGGCGCATAAACCTGCAAAAAAGCTGGCAGAACTTTATGGACAGCTTTATCACGATCCGCCGTCGCGACGAAACTGCCGTACCGCTGCTCGCGCCTAACCAGGACATCTATCTGCGCGAGAACATTCGTTCCCGCCTGCTGGTGGCGGCCCAGGCCGTGCCGCGTCATCAGGAAGAGACCTATAAACAGGCGCTTGATAACGTCTCAACGTGGGTACGCGCCTACTACAACACCGATGATGCGACGACCACCGCCTTCCTCGAAGACATTGATAAGTTAAGCCAGCAGAACATCACCATGAACGTGCCGGACAAGCTGGCCAGCCAGCCGATTCTGGAGAAACTGATGCAGACGCGCGTACGCAATCTTCTGGCGCAGCCGGGCGTACCTGCAGAGCAGACGAGCGGAGCGGTACCTGCTCCGGCTCCTGCGCCTGAAAGCGCACCGCAAGGAGAGTAATGATGCTAAAAGTTCTCTTACTCTTCATCCTGCTGATCGCCGGGATCGTCCTCGGGCCTATGCTTGCGGGTCATCAGGGTTACGTCCTGATCCAGACCGATAACTACAACATTGAAACCAGCGTAACGGGTCTGACGATCATTCTGATCCTCGGCGTGGTGGTGCTGTTTGCGATCGAGTGGATCCTGCGCCGTATTTTTCGTACCGGTGCCCATACCCGAGGCTGGTTCGTTGGCCGTAAGCGCCGCCGCGCCCGTAAACAGACCGAGCAGGCGCTGCTTAAGCTCGCCGAGGGTGACTATCAGCAGGTTGAAAAGCTGATGTCGAAAAACGCCGACCACGCCGAACAGCCGGTAGTGAACTATCTGCTGGCGGCCGAAGCGGCGCAGCAGCGCGGTGATGAAGCCCGCGCTAATCAGCACCTGGAGCGGGCGGCTGAGCTGGCTCACGGCGACCCGATTCCGGTGGAAATCACGCGCGTTCGTCTGCAGCTGGCACGCAATGAGAATCACGCGGCTCGCCACGGTATCGACCGTCTCCTGGAAGTCGCGCCACGTCATCCGGAAGTGCTGCGTCTTGCCGAGCAGGCCTATATTCGTACCGGCGCCTGGGGTTCACTGCTGGACATCATTCCGTCAATGGCGAAGGCCGAGGTAGGCGACGATGAACATCGTGACGAGCTTCAGCGTCTGGCGTGGATTGGCCTGATGGATCAGGCGCGCGCTGACCTGGGCAGCGACGGTCTGAAAACGTGGTGGAAGAATCAGAGCCGTAAAACGCGCCAGCAGGTTCCTCTGCAGGTGGCGATGGCGGAACACCTCATTGAGTGTGACGATCACGACACGGCTCAGGAGATCCTCCTCGACGGTCTGAAGCGCCAGTACGACGATCGCCTCGTGATGGTGATCCCGCGCCTGAAAACCAACAATCCTGAGCAAATCGAAAAAGTGCTGCGCCAGCAGATTAAAACCGTTGGTGACCGCCCGCTGCTGTGGAGCACGCTTGGCCAGTCGTTGATGAAGCACGGCGAATGGCAGGAGGCAAGCCTTGCCTTCCGCGCCGCGCTCAAGCAGCGTCCGGATGCCTTCGACTACGCGTGGCTTGCCGATACGCTGGACAAGCAGCATAAGCCGGAAGAAGCGGCCGCCATGCGCCGTGATGGGCTGTTGCTGACGCTGCAAAATAACGGTACGCAGCAGTAATTCATCAGGAGGCCAGATGGCCTCCTTTTTTTATCGCATTTCTCCTGCTACATTCTTTACACCCGCATCAGCAAACGAACCCGCCAATGTAACGATGTCTTTTCATTAACTTTTTTTCACACACGCGCACTTTCTGCAGCGTGGACTAAATCGTTTTTGAAAGGAAATCGTCATGAACTCGCTTTTATATGCGCTTATTGAAGCGCTGCGCTGCCACCGCTGGCTGCGCCTGCTTGCCTGTGCTTTTATCTTTTCTTCGCTGGGGAATGGCTTAACCCAGGTCGTGGTCTTCGGCTTGCTGTTAGCGTGGTCAGCTCCGCCCGGTCTGCTCACACTCGCTTTTCTTTTCGCTACGATACCGGGATTTATCGGCAGTACGATCGGCGAAAAGCTGTGCTCACGCTGTTCTCCGATATCCCTGCTGATACTGACCGAAGGGCTGGGTCTGCTCGCCCTGCTCTTTCCCCTGCTTGGCGTGGGTTACCACAGCGTTGCCGCATTGCTCGCTGTGCAATCCACCGAGGCGATGCTCAGCGGGATGAGCTGGCCCGCGCTGACGTTGCTCTTTAAGCGCGGTCTCAGCGAAGCAGAGCTGCCTGCTGCAACCTGTCTGGAAAATGTGATTTTTGCTTCGCAGGTTTTATTAGGGACAGGCCTGGGCGTGGTGCTGTTCCAGAAGACGTCCGTGTTTACCCTGCTGGCCATTGATGCCGCCAGCTTTCTCGGATCACTGCTCATGCTATGGCTGGCTGGACGCCGGTTTTCTGCGCCTTCACTCCAGCCTCTCGAGGAAGAGGAAGCCCCTGCGGCATTATGCTGGAGGACGTTGACCGTTCGGCAGAAACGCAGTCTGCTCATCCTGCCGTCGCTGGCGGCCGTTGGCTCACCGGCCATGGCGCTGCTTCCGGCCCTGGCACAGCAAATCCATCCTCAGGATGCGGCGGGTCTTGCCCTGCCTCTGCTTTTTGCAAGGAGCATGGGACAGCTTTGCGGCCCCATGCTGCTAAAAAAAGAGAGTCTGACGCGCTTTGCCGCTCGCACACCGCGCATCATCGTTTGTCTGGGCATCTTTCTGGCCGCTTATGGCATGCTGCCGTTTTTGTCCGGGTGGATGGCATGTGCGCTGGGGATGATCTTTATCGCGCATCTGGCCTCGAATATTCTGTTCGCGGCCGGGACGTTTGGCGTACTTAGTAGTTTTCATCTCACGCAAACCGCTTCGGCCAGCGGGAAAGCCTGGCGCTGGCAAACGCTCAGCGCTTCTCTTTTCACCAGTATCGCAGCGGCAGTGGCTGCCGGGTTTGGCTCAGTAGCGGCACTCTATGCTGTCTCCGCAACGGCTCTGGTGATGGTTGCCCTGATCGTGCACCGGTATCGGGAATAAGGAATAAAAAAACGCCTGCTATAAAAGCAGGCGTTAAAACAGGTCTGTAAGACAACATATTTGGTGCTTCACTCAACGTTGTGTCCATGGTGTCTGATGAGGCCGAAGCGACATCTGTCAGTGGACGATAAGCACCGTAAATGGCTCTGCGTCATTCCTGAGTTTATGAGGCACTAAGGCGAACATAAGAGATGGAATGAGCATCTACACGCATATTATTGCACGTAACGTGCCAACATGACAGCCAGAACTTTTACATAACGCAACATTTTAAGATAAAAGGAAATTATGCTGTTAAGCACCGTTTTAAGCTCTACAACGTATCGGGAAAAGGCGGGCATATGTCGCCAGGAGGAGACAGCAAAACCCATAAATGGTTTTTTATCTAACTTTCAATGAGTTGCATGTCGCTGGATTGCGACAACGAAAAGGACATTGTTGGGGAATGACTACAGGGATGAAGAATCTCAGAAAACAAAAAACCCCGCCGAAGCGGGGTTCAAAATTGGTCGGCGAGAGAGGATTCGAACCTCCGACCCACTGGTCCCAAACCAGTTGCGCTACCAAGCTGCGCTACTCGCCGATGTACTGCTTTTTGAATTTTTAGTTCAATTCATTTAAAAAGTCGTGGTGCGAGGGGGGGGACTCGAACCCCCACATCCAAAGGACACTAACACCTGAAGCTAGCGCGTCTACCAATTCCGCCACCTTCGCAATTCACAACTCTTTCAAATAATGGGGTGGCTAATGGGATTCGAACCCACGACAACTGGAATCACAATCCAGGGCTCTACCAACTGAGCTATAGCCACCACTGTATTCTTTCACGCGGTACTGACTACTTCTCAGACCACCGCAGCTCTAGCGCCGGGACTAAAATGGCGCGCCCGACAGGATTCGAACCTGAGACCTCTGCCTCCGGAGGGCAGCGCTCTATCCAGCTGAGCTACGGGCGCTTAGCGCCGTTGCGGGGCTGGATATTACGTACCTCCGTCCCCGCTGTCTAGTGCTTTTTTGAAAAAAATGCGCGTTTGGTTATGGTTTGCACATTTTGCCGCTTATTCCTCCACTTTCTGCGTGGTGGCACGGCGACCCAGGCCAAAAAGCTTATATGCGGCCGTCACAGCCGCCAGGAAGATCACCCCGACAAACAGCGACATGCGGGTATCTTCATTAAAGTACATCCCGATTAATACGCAAATCAGGAACGCCATCGTCAAATAGTTCGCATACGGGAACAGAATTGAGCGGAACGGATGGCTTTCAATCGCTTTTTTATGCGCATGACGGAAACGCAGCTGGCTGATGAGGATAACAAACCACGGCACCATGCCCGGCAGCACGCTGGCGCTGTAAACGTAAACGAACACGCGCTGCGGGTTAGGAATAATGTAATTCAGGCAAGAGCCAATCAGCAGTATTGCAATGGAAACCGCCACACCCGCCACCGGCACGCCGGCACGTGAAACTTTACTCATCACCGCAGGCAGCTGGTTATTCTTCGAAAGCGCATAGAGCATACGCCCACAGCTGTACATCCCACTGTTACAGCCTGACAACGCTGCCGTCAGGACCACAAAGTTGATGATACCCGCCGCTGCCGTGATGCCAATTTTGGCAAAGGTTAAAACAAACGGGCTACCCGTCGTGCCAATTTCGTTCCACGGGAAGATGGTCACGATAACGAAGATCGCGCCCACATAGAAAATCAGGATACGCCACAGCACTTTGCCCACCGCGCTACGCAGCGTGACCTGCGGGTTTTTCGCTTCACCGGCGGTAATACCGATCAGCTCCACGCCCTGATACGAGGCCACAACGATACACAGCGCCGTCAGGAAGCCCTTCCAGCCGCCGGCAAAGAAGCCGCCGTTTTCGGTCAGATTGCCAAAGCCGATAGCGTGTCCACCGTTGCCAAAGCCGAAGAAAATCACGCCCAGGCCGACGACAATCATTACGATAATCGTGGTGACTTTAATCATTGCGAACCAGAACTCAATTTCACCGTAAAGGCGCACGGCAGCCAGGTTTGCCAGCGCCACCAGCCCCACGGCAATGAGCGCGGGTATCCACTGGACCATGTCTGGGAACCAGAACTGGACGTAGACCCCTATCGCGGTGATCTCTGAGATGCCCACCGCCATCCACATAAACCAGTATGACCAGGCCGTCAGGTAGCCGAAGAACGGGCTCATATAACGATGCGCGTAAACGGCGAAGGAGCCGGTTACCGGCTCCAGGAAAAGCATTTCGCCCATGGAACGCATGATGAAGAAAACAAACAGCCCGGCAATAATGTACGCCAGTAATACGGAAGGGCCTGCCCATTTGAGCGTGCTTGCGGAGCCCATAAACAGGCCCACGCCGATAGTGCCGCCCAGCGCTATCAGTTCAATATGACGAGCTTCCAGCCCACGCTGTAGCTCCGGTTTTTTCTCTGCCATAGATCCTCGATTGTGTTTGCTGTTTCCCGGCTTAATACCGGGTATTGTTTTTTAGGGGTACTAAAATACGGAGCGAATGGTTTCTTAAAATCTGCCAAATGGCAAACGATGCATTAAAAAAATGAATGCATTGCACAGATTATCAGCAGTTTTGCAGGCGAGTTGCAGCGCGAATAGCATATCGCGCTACATTTTGATTACATTTTCCCGGTGTAATGCCAGGCGAGGTAGCGAAGCAGACGGATCTGTCGTTTAATGCGCGTCGGTTGCGATAGCAGACGGTACAGCCACTCCAGCCCCAGATTTTGCCAGACCTTGGGCGCACGCTTAACGTGGCCGGTAAAGACATCGTACGTACCGCCGACGCCCATGTAGAGGGCATCCGGACAGACCAGACGGCAGTCGCGCATCAGGATCTCCTGGCGCGGGGAGCCCATCGCCACGGTGACAATCTTCGCCCCGCTGTCACGAACGCGCTCAAACAGAGCCTGCCGATCTTCCGGTTTGAAGTAACCATCCTGACTGCCGACAATATTAACATTCCATTGACGACGCAGTTTCTCCTCCGTCTGGGCCAGTATCTCCGGCTTCCCGCCAATCAGGAACACGGGCGTGCCCTGTTCACCTGCGCGGGCCATAAGCTGCTCCCAGAGATCGGCCCCCGCCACGCGGGAAACATTAGCGTCAGGATACTTTTTACGGATAGAGCGGACCACGCTTATCCCGTCCGCATATTTAAATTCCGCCGCTTCAATCAGGCTTTTGACTTCCGCGTTATCCTCAACCGCCAGCATTTTTTCCGCGTTGATCGCCACCAGCGTACCGGATTTCATCTGGCCGTCGGCGAAAAGAAAGTCCAGCGCGTGCTGCATGTCGCGCCAGCCAATAAGCTGCAGGCCACGTAGCGCATAGCGCGGTGCAGAAATTTTATCAGTCATTACTATCCTTACTCAGACTTGCGACAGCGTTGTGCTGCCCTGCCGCTCGCGCCTGTGCACAAGCCCTGCGCTGTCAAACAGCCAGTACAGCAGTTTGGCCAGTAACAGGCAGAGGCCGAAAACAACCATGAAGAACACCACGCGCGAAACGAACGAGTCCAGCCCTTCGCGCGCCAGAACGATCATATTGAAAATGGCACCAAAGCAGAAACTGTGCAAAATGGCGGCCTTATAGCGGTTGGTCTCTTCGTTGCCACGCACGTAAAGCCAGTCGAACCACTTGATAATCAGCCCCACGGCAACCGCCCCGGGGAGAATGAACCACGCTCCTCCCATCACCACCAGGGAACCAATCAGCGTTGGCGAGATTGCCAGACCAGAATGGTTGTTCAGCACTTCCCAGGTAAAGTAATTTGCCGTGTTAAGCACCACGCCAGGCCGGTCCGGCCATAGCCAGGAAGGGATAAATACGTAGAAGTCGCGAACAATCGGCGCCAGCCCCTGGAAATCAATCTTGTCGTAGTTTTGCAGCAGCAACGCCAGGTTTTCCCACGGCGAGAAGGTATCGCGCGTCAGGTAAAGGAACGTGTAAAACGCCTCATCTCCCGCTACGTTCATTCCATAGCGCTTTAGCGCCAGCCAGAACATACCCACAATGCCAAACGCGCCTGCCGCAACCAGCATCCACAATGAGATCCAGCCGCGGATGATGCCGATAAACAGGAAGATCGCGAAGGCGATGATGATGTTCGCGCGCGTGCCGCCCACGATCATGTAGGTCAGGATGCCAAACGCGACGGTGCTAACCAGGAAGAACAGCCACGCTTTGCTGTCCTGGCGCAGGAAGAAGATCACCAGCATCGCCGGGATGAAGAAGTAGAAGAAACGCTTAAGCGCCACGCCCGAAACCTCGGCCGAAAAAATCTGGCTGTAGGAGTGGAGCTTAAACAGCAGGAAGCCGTTATGCATGAAGAAGATGCCGACGCTGACCAGGGCGATGGTCATCAGCATCACCCACGTCAGGTGGGTCTCCACCCTATTCATGGTAAAGAGCGCCCGACGCGGGGCAGCTGTCTGCGCTGAACGCAGACGCGTTTTATAGGTGACGTAATAGACGGCATAGAAGCAGGTTGCCGCCAGAAGCGCCTGGAGCAGGATTTCCGGCGGCGCGACGCTCACGTCAAAACGGAATACCAGAATGCTGGTTAGCGGGAAGCCGAAAAAGAAGGTCAGCAGAAACAGTAACGAGAAGAACACGTTAAAGTTGAAGCGCACCCGGCGGAATTCAAACCAGGTAAGCGTGGCGATAAACAGGGTGCTCAGAAGCCAGACAATCAGTAAGCCGCTGAATTGCAACTGACTCATACTTTGTCTCCTGAAGCGATACGCAGCGCGCGGTGCCACGGCGTGAGGTAATTCGGGCTGAAAAAATCAATGCTATTTTTATCCACCAGCGTGAGCTGGCGTTGGGCTTCCCGTACCACCTCGACGTTCAGCGTGTCTGAGGTAAACAGCACGGGAATATGCTGCTCGGCCATGTCCTGCCAGAACGGGTTCTCGCGGTTTAGCACGCACGGTACCCCCGCCTGAATCAGCAGACATAGGGTGCCAATCCCCTGCTGTCGGGCAAAGATGAAATAGCCGAGATCGCATTTTCTCAGCAGCGCGAGATATTCCTCAAATTCCAGCTTATCGCTGAGAATGTGCAGATTTTCTGCGCTAAACAGCGCAAGCCCCTGTCGGCGAACCTCATCTATGTAAGCGTCGTTATTGGCGGGATAGCCCATCGGCACCACCACGTTCACCGTGTCGCCGAACTGCTGATGCACCGCCCTGAGCGCCGCGACGTGTTCGTTACTGCGATCGCCGGAATTCCCCACCAGGATCGTTAGTTTGCCTTCACGCACCGTGTCATTCGCCATGGCGTTAAGCGCCGGATCCATGCGGGTGGGGAAATAAAGCAGCTCGCCGCGCACGTTGGGGTGCTGTTTAGCAAAATAGTTGAGATCGCCGCGGGTAGCAAAAACGCAGCCCACGCGCCCCTGCGCCATGCGGCGCAACGGATAGAAAAGACGGAATTTCCAGCCTCGGGAGACTTCGTAAAGATCGGCTCCCCAGATATGCCAGCTGCACTGGGAGGGTTTAATTCCCCCGCTGAGAAGCGCCAGCCACAGGCCGGTATTAAACTGTCCGTGGAAGAAGAATCGTTGCTCGCGGTCGGCTTTCGCTTTGGCGACAACCGCCTTCGCCAGCGTGGCCTTATCCGGCCAAAAGCGAATCGTCAGCGCCTGAAACGCCTCGCTCAGGCCCTTATCCTGACCTGCAACCATAAACTCACGCGCATCTGGATTACCCGATGCCAGCTCGTCGTTGAAAAACCGCAAAACGGTCTGGTTATGGTGTGGGATGTCCGATCCCAGGATGTGAATCAGTGCAGTCATGCGCGTTTACGCCACAATAAAAATACGCCGCAACAGGCAGCGAAATAAACGATATAGGTTGCCATGTAGGCCTGAGCCGCCCCCAGCGCGCCGTGCATGGGTATCAGCCAGTGCGAAAATGCTGTCAGTAACGCAAACTGGCTAATTTCCGCCAGGATATACAGCCGCAGGGACGCTTTTGCAATCACCAGGTAGCCGAAAACGTATGCGCCCACTTTCAGCACATCCCCCACCAACTGCCAGGCAAAGAGATCGCGCATGGCGATGAATTTCGCCGAGAACAGTAGCCATATGGCGACATCGCGCAGTAGCCAGACGGTAAAGCTGGCAGCCGCGACGGCCGGTAACACAAAGCGCAGCGATCGGAAAATCTCGCGCGTTATTTCCTGTCTGGACGTCAGTCGCGATAAGGTTGGCAGCAGGTAAACGCTAAAGGAAGCCGTAATAAACTGGAGATAGGCGTCGGAAATACTGCTTACGCCCTGCCAGATCCCGACCTCATCCCAACTATAATGCGCTGCCAGCAGGTTTCGCATCATCACGTAGGCCACCGGCAGCGTGACGGAGGTAATGAGCGCCATCAGGGTAAATTTACCCAGCTGGCTGGCAAGGACCTTGTCCCATTGCGGTTTCAGGTAGCTAAGAGGGATGACGCCCCGGCGCATCAGCATAAATGCCGCAGGCACAACCACCAGCGCCGGGACCAGCGCAAGCCCCAGCAGTGCGCCTTCATAGCCGCCCAGGCGATAGCAAAAGTAATAGGCAATCACGCCGATGACGCTGCCCAGGATTAACGCAAGCGCGTTTCCGGCAGCATCACGAAACCCTTTCATCAGCGCCAGCAGCAGGTTAGCCCAGGCAATCCCCATCTGAACCAATGCGACCAGACGCACCAGCCCCTGGTAATGGGTGTGCCCGAACAATCCCTGGCTGATGGGTGCCGCCGCCAGCAGAAAGACAATCGCCATCAGGGTTGAAAAACCCGTGACCATAGCCGAAGAGGTGCCCACCACTCTGCGCAGCTGAGCCGCATCATCGTGATACTGCGCAACGTATTTGGTCACGCCGTTGAAGATACCGGCACCGGCCAGCACACCAAGGACGGTGATAAGCTGACGGAAATTACCCGCCAGCCCCACACCAGAGGGGCCAAATGAAACGGCCAGCAGCTTGACGACCAGCAGCCCGGCGCCAATTTTTACAAGCGTGGACGCGGCGGTCCACACCGATGCTTTTGCCAGAGACATATCAGCCGAAATAACTCAGAAGGGTATTAATCACCGTACGCTGGTTAACGGGCGCGAGGTTGTAGAACAGTGGCAGGCGAAGCAAACGCTCACTTTCTTTAGTGGTGTAGCGGTCTTCACCCGCAAACGTGCCAAACGCTTCGCCGGCCGGACTGGAGTGCAGCGGGATATAGTGGAACACCGCCATAATTTCGGCCTCTTTCAGCCAGGCGATGAGCTCGCTGCGGTCCTCGTTATCGCGCAGCTTGATGTAGAACATATGCGCGTTGTGGACGCAATCTGCCGGGATGGTTGGCAGTTCAATACGCCCAGCTTTTGCCAGAGGCTCAAGCGCATCGTAATAGGTTTGCCACAGGGAAAGACGCTGAAGGTTGATACGCTCCGCCGCTTCCAGCTGCGCCCACAGGTACGCAGCCTGCAGATCCGCCATCAAATAGCTGGAGCCGATATCGCGCCAGGTGTATTTGTCTACCTGACCCCGGAAGAACTGGCTGCGGTTAGTGCCTTTTTCGCGGATCACTTCTGCACGCTCCACGAGAGCCCGGTCGTTAATCAGCGTCGCACCACCTTCTCCACCCGCCGTGTAGTTTTTGGTTTCGTGGAAGCTAAAGCAGCCAATGTGTCCGATAGTGCCCAGCGCGCGTCCCTTGTAGGTGGACATCACGCCCTGCGCGGCATCTTCCACCACAAACAGGTTATGTTTTTTGGCGATCGCCATGATGGTGTCCATTTCACAGGCCACGCCCGCGTAGTGAACCGGCACGATCGCGCGCGTTTTGTCAGTGATCGCTGCTTCAATCAGCGTCTCATCAATGTTCATGGTATCCGGGCGGATATCCACAAAAACAATTTTCGCCCCGCGCAGGACAAAAGCATTCGCCGTGGAAACGAAGGTATAGCTCGGCATAATCACTTCATCACCGGGCTGGATATCCAGCAGCAGTGCCGCCATTTCCAGCGATGCCGTACAGGACGGGGTCAGCAGCACTTTGGCGCTGCGAAAACGCTGTTCCATCCACTGCTGACAGCGCCGGGTGAAACCGCCGTCACCACAGAGTTTGCCGCTGCCCATAGCAGACTGCATATAGTCGAGTTCAGTTCCGACAACGGGTGGTGCGTTAAATGGAATCATCTTGTCACCTGTATAACCAGTAGGCGGTGGCGTCGATGTTGGCACCACTCGCAATATAACGTTTAAGCGCCGCGGTGTTGCCCACCTGGGTCGCCACCCGCAGCGTCACAAGCTGTTGCTGTTGCGCCCAGTGCAGCGCCGCCTGCATGAGTTTTTCACCCATGCCGCGCCCGGCTAATAAGCCAATACGCGCCTCGCGCTCGTTGAGCTTACGCAGTGAGACGAACCCCTGGATTTGACCGTCCCCTGCACGGAAAACCAGGCAGACGTGGTCAAAGGTGCCTTTAACCGCATTCTCTACCCACTGGGCATAGAAACGCCCGCTATCGTCAGGTGCATACCAGGGCGCACGAAAGCGGCTCTGCGCAAACGCCTGGGCCGCCATCTGACGCAGGACGGGGATGTCCTGTTCCGTTGCCATTTCCGCACCAGGCACATCGTGCCGGGTAAGGGTTATGGAAAAGTCTACCTCACCTTCAACCAGCTGAAAGCCGTGTTGCTGGAGCGCGTCAAGCAGATCGGCTCGCTCCGCCGGGATCTTAGCCTGCACCCGTTGCCAGGCGGTAAAATCCGGTTCAGTCAGTACCGGCGCGTCATTGCTCAGACGCACGATGGCCGACGGCAGACTGAAAAAGGTACTCTCCCACTGCAGGGGCTCGAGTACCCCGTTCAGGCTGCTCAACGCCAGACACCTTTGGTATCAACTACATACTGCTGACGCACCGCATTAGCGGATGTCGCTTTAAATTCTTTGTGATCCACCAGCAGCACCAGCACGTCCGCCGTCGCGAGCGCTTCATCCAGCGCCGTCAGCGTGCAGTGCCCCGCCAGTTTTGTCGGCAATTCATGGATATTCGGCTCAACCACCAGCGTTTCACCCTTGTGCCATCCGGCAATCATCTCAGCAATTTCCATCGCCGGGCTTTCACGCAGATCGTCAATGTTGGGTTTGAATGCCAGACCGAAACAGGCAATTTTCAGCTCGCTGGCGCGCTTGCCGCTCTCTGCCAGACAATCCGCTACCGTGGTTTTGACCTGATTGAGCACCCAGTGAGGTTTGCTGTCGTTCACTTCACGCGCGGTGCGAATCAGGCGCGCCTGCGCTGGATTCTGCGCCACGATAAACCACGGGTCGACGGCAATACAGTGTCCGCCCACCCCCGGGCCTGGCTGGAGAATATTCACACGCGGATGGCGATTAGCCAGGCTAATCAGCTCCCAGACGTTAATTCCCTGATCGGCGCAGATGAGTGAAAGTTCGTTCGCAAAGGCAATATTCACGTCACGGAAGCTGTTTTCCGTCAGCTTGCACATCTCGGCGGTGCGGGAGTTTGTCACCACGCACTCGCCTTCCAGGAAAATCTTATACAGCGCGCTGGCACGTTCGGAACAGACTGGCGTCATACCGCCAATGACGCGGTCGTTTTTAATCAGTTCGACCATGACCTGGCCCGGGAGTACGCGCTCCGGGCAGTAGGCGATGTTGATATCCGCCTGCTCGCCAACCTGCTGTGGGAAGCTCAGGTCTGGACGGGCCTCTGCCAGCCACTGCGACATCTGTTCAGTCGCCCCCACCGGAGACGTGGACTCGAGGATTACCAACGCCCCTTTTTTCAGCACAGGCGCGATTGATTTTGCCGCCGCCTCGACGAACGCCATGTCGGGCTCGTGGTCGCCTTTAAAGGGGGTTGGGACTGCAATTAGATAGGCATCCGCTTCAACGGGCGTCGTGCTGGCATGCAGGAAGCCTCCTTCCACCGCCTCTTTCACCACACGATCCAGATCGGGTTCCACAATATGAATTTCGCCACGGTTAATGGTTTCTACCGCGCGGGCGTTAATATCCACACCGACAACCTGTTTTTGACGAGAGGCAAACGCGGCCGCAGTAGGCAAGCCAATGTAGCCAAGACCAATGACAGAGATGGTAGTAAAACTCATAGCGATACCCGATTGTGTTTAAGTGCATGCAAAATACGGCCACAAGCCTGCCCGTCTCCATACGGATTATGGGCCCGGCTCATCGCCTGATACGCTTCATCGTCATGCAGCAGGCGCGTGACCTCTTCGACGATGAGCTGCGCGTTGGTGCCGACCAGACGCACCGTACCGGCTTTGACGGCTTCCGGACGTTCGGTCGTTTCACGCATCACCAGTACCGGCTTGCCGAGAGAGGGCGCTTCTTCCTGAATGCCGCCGGAATCGGTGAGGATCAGCCAGGCGTGATTCATTAGCCAGACAAACGGCATGTAGTCCTGCGGTTCAATCAGTAGAACATTGTCGACATGGCCCAGAATGCGATTAACCGGCTCGCTGACGTTAGGATTGAGATGGACCGGATAGACAATTTGCACATCGTCATTTTGCGCAGCGATTTCAGCCAGCGCGTGACAGATTTGCTCAAAACCCCGGCCAAAGCTTTCGCGACGGTGGCCGGTGACCAGGATGGTTTTTTTGCCGTTGTGCAGGAATGGATAGCGGGCAGCGAGGTCTTTCTGAAGATCGCTATTTGCCAGAACGCGGTCACGCACCCAAATTAACGCATCAATGACCGTATTGCCGGTCACAAAGATTTTGTTATCGGCGATATTTTCACGCAGCAGGTTCTGACGAGAATTTTCCGTTGGCGCAAAGTGGTACATCGCCAGATGGCCCGTTAACGTGCGGTTGGCCTCCTCCGGCCACGGCGAATAAAGATTGCCGGTACGCAAACCCGCCTCAACATGCCCCACAGGAATTCGCTGGTAAAACGCGGCCAGGCTTGTCGCCACGGTAGTGGTGGTGTCACCGTGTACCAGCACCACGTCAGGCTTGAATGACTCCAGGATCGGCTTAAGCTCTTGCAGAATGCGACAGGTTATCTCCGTTAAACCTTGCCCCGGTTTCATAATATTGAGGTCGTAATCCGGGACGATGGAAAAGAGCGTTAAGACCTGGTCGAGCATCTCACGGTGCTGGGCCGTGACGCAGACTTTTGCTTCAATATCCGGATCGCTGGCCAGCGCATGAACCAGAGGTGCCATCTTAATGGCCTCCGGCCTGGTGCCAAATACGGTTAGTACTTTCACATCGATTCTCTTCGATTAGGCGATGAAGGCCGCAGCCTTCATCGTAGACGGCGTTCTTAGTTTTTGCGACGACGCGTTAACGCCACGCCAGCGCCCGTCAGTGCGCCTACAATCCCCCACATAATCATCAGGAATGCACGACGCGGACTATCGCGTTTTACAGGTTCTTCAGGCGTTCGCAAATAACGATAGGTCTGAAAACGCGGGTCCAGAGAAGGACCTACATTAAGCGTGTTGAGCATCGCGCGATTTTGATCGTAATCGAGGTCAAAATCAGGACCGACGGCCTGGAGGTTTTCCAGGCGCGCCTGCAGCATGGGGCGGCCAAGGAGGAACATCTCTGAATCAGGCAGCTCATCAGCCGGCACGTCCGTCTCAGTGCGGGAAATATTGTGCTGTTCCGCAATTTTCAGCGCCTGCTCAATATTATGAACACGACGAGCGAAAATGGCTTTAGCCACCTCTTCCTGACGTTTCACCTGTGCTTTCATCTGGATTGTACGAGCCGCCCAGGCGCCTTTAAGCTCTTCGTTAAGATGGCTTGCGGCACGCTGGCTGGCAAACGCGACATACTGACGCAACAGGTTGTTAGCATCCGGCGCGGTTTCTGCAATCAGTTTGACGCTGTCGTTCACGTTACGCAGCGCATCGCCCGGCATAAACTGAATATTGTTAATCAGATCGTCCAGCAGAGCGGCATCGGCTTTAGTGTTATCAACCCGACGCTGCTTGTAATAATCCGTCTGAGACCAGAAGTCGCGGCGCGTATCCCACGAAGCCAGTTGCATCACAAACTCTTTATAAGCCTCATCCATAACGGAGACCTGATCTGGCGTGGCGAGGTTGGCTTTGATATCCAGGTTTCGCAGGAATTGCTGCTGGGAATAGTATCCCCCAAGCATGTTAACCGTTGGTTTGTCCGTGATTGCCGTGGAGCTCCATTCTTGTTTTGCAAAGAACGTATAGGCCAGCGCTAACAGTGCAAAACCCAGCGCGATCCCCGCAATCCAAAGTTTGCCTGCCCATAACACGCGAAACAAACCCCGAATATCCAGTTCATTCTCAGTTACCACTGATTTCGCTCCCGCCAACGGTTGAGTCATCATAGTCCCGGTTTTACTTAGTTAATGTTGTGTTTTTGCCACTGTTACGACGCATCCGGCGTTTAATACGTTTTATGAACCGCGCTACTTTCCATGCGCGCTTGATGCAGTAGCCGTACAGGAAAAATGCCAGCAAGAATAATGCCAACATAACCCACTCAGGAATGATATGAGAATATTCTGCAGCTACGCCAATTGCGGCCAAAATAGCAGCGGCCAGAGTAATCAGCACAAACGCCTGACGAGAAGTAAAACCCGCACGCATGATGAGATGATGAATGTGTTGGCGGTCTGGAGAGAAAGGACTCATCCCTTTGCGCAGGCGGCGATACATAATCGCCACCATATCCATCAATGGAATGGCAATAATCCAAAGCGCGGTTACCGGACTTATCGGGTGGGTTTGACCCTGCGTGGTTTCAAGCAGGATCCAGATAACCGTAAAACCAATCAGCGTACTGCCCGCGTCCCCCATAAAGACTTTATAGCGACGGCCCAGCACGCCGAGGTTTAAGAGGATATAAGGCAGAATGGCGGCAATCATGGCAAAACACCACATTGCCAGGCTGTACTGGCCATCAAACCATAAGATAATGCCAATAGCGGCGAAAGAAACGGATGACAATCCACCGAGCAGGCCGTCAATGCCGTCCACCATGTTGAAAGCATTGATTGCCGCCCAGACGGCAAAGAGCGTCAGGAAGAAGCCAAATGGACCCAGAACTAACTCCCACGGGCCAAACACATAGCCGAGGCTACGCAGATACAGTCCGCCGACAACCATCATCACCACGCCAATGGCCGCCTGAACGGTGGCGCGTATTTTCACCGCGATATCGAAGCGGTCATCAAGAGCCCCGACTAACACCAGGACACCGGCGCAGGCAATATAGAGGGCGGCATGCGGGATATAATAGTCAGCAATACCAAACGTGAAGCAAATCCCTGCGTAAACAGAAATCCCGCCGACTAAAGGAATAAGTCCCTGATGGCGTTTACGAAAATTAGGCTTATCCACCAACCCTATTCGTTTTGCCACCTTGCGCGCAATGAACAAAAAACAGGTTGTGAATAAAAAAATACTGATCAGTTCAGTAACGGCGGTGAATAGATTCACAATGGATTGCTCTCAACAAATGTTAGTCCCGGAAGTATAACCATGAAGCCACAGCCTCAGAAGTAATAAAGATGGCTTCTTACAACTCCCTTTGTATATTTTTCAATCAATTATTTCTTTGGCTGCAGAAACGGCCCTATTGTCGCACCGACCGGTCAAAATTGGGAGTAGATGGTACTAGCGTATAGTCCATAAAAGAAAAACGCCACGTAAAAACGTGGCGTTTGCTGGCTTTATTTGCGTTACGAGCGTTTCATCATGTCAAAGAAATCGTCGTTAGTTTTGGTCATCGCCAGTTTGTTAATGAGGAACTCCATTGCGTCGATTTCACCCATTGGATGGATGATTTTACGCAGGATCCACATTTTCTGCAGCTCTTCCTGGGTGGTGAGCAGCTCTTCTTTACGAGTACCGGAACGGTTGTAGTCGATAGCCGGGAAGACGCGTTTTTCAGCGATTTTACGAGAAAGATGCAGTTCCATGTTGCCTGTACCTTTAAATTCTTCGTAAATCACTTCGTCCATTTTAGAACCGGTATCGATCAGCGCCGTCGCGATGATGGTCAGGCTGCCGCCCTCTTCCACGTTACGTGCTGCACCGAAGAAGCGTTTTGGGCGATGCAGGGCGTTAGCATCCACACCACCGGTCAGGACTTTACCGGACGCCGGCACCACGGTGTTGTAGGCACGCGCCAGACGAGTGATGGAGTCGAGCAGGATGATCACGTCTTTCTTGTGCTCAACCAGGCGTTTCGCCTTCTCAATAACCATTTCCGCTACCTGAACATGGCGAGATGCCGGTTCGTCGAAGGTAGAAGCAACCACTTCACCTTTAACCAGACGCTGCATCTCGGTCACTTCTTCCGGACGTTCGTCAATCAGCAGCACCATCAGCACGCAGTCTGGGTGGTTATAGGCGATGCTCTGAGCGATGTTCTGCAGCAGCATGGTTTTACCCGCTTTTGGCGGCGCCACAATCAGACCACGCTGGCCACGACCAATTGGTGATGCCAGATCCAGTACACGCGCGGTTAAGTCTTCAGTAGAACCGTTACCACGTTCCATGCGCAGGCGAGAGTTCGCGTGCAGCGGCGTTAAGTTCTCAAAGAGGATCTTATTACGCGAGTTTTCCGGTTTGTCGAAGTTAACTTCATTGACTTTCAACAGCGCAAAGTAGCGTTCACCCTCTTTAGGAGGACGAATCTTACCTGAAATGGTGTCACCAGTGCGGAGGTTGAAACGGCGGATTTGGCTGGGGGATACGTAGATGTCGTCAGGGCCGGCGAGGTAGGAGCTGTCTGCAGAGCGGAGGAAACCAAATCCGTCTTGCAATATCTCCAGCACACCGTCGCCAAAGATATCTTCGCCACTCTTAGCGTGCTGCTTCAGGATGGCGAAAATGATGTCCTGCTTGCGCATACGAGCCTGGTTTTCCAGCCCCATATTTTCGCCGAGAGTGATCAGCTCAGAAACCGGCGTATTCTTTAATTCGGTAAGATTCATAATGGTGTGGGTTCTTAAACTCGGGGTGATTCTCGAACTTAATGTTGTGAATGGTATGGCAGGGTCATCCATGCCTGTTTAGCGGCCATCAACTCATGTCTGTTCGCTGTCTGGTCACAGGGAAAGAACGCAGAACTGAAACGACAAGACGGATTGAGCGACAAGCCCGGAATTTAGCCACTTCACGCACTGTTCATGTCAACAACGGGAAGTATCGGGTAAAACAAGATTCAAACAACAAGATATGTTTAAAACGAAGTCATAGCTAACTTAGCACGACTTCAGCCGGGCGTCCAGAGTTCCACATCATTTAGCCGGGAGCTCTGAACGCACAGCGGAGAAACCTTACGCCAGGTTAGCGTCCAGGAACTCTTTCAATTGACCTTTGGACAGCGCACCCACTTTGGTCGCTGCCACTTCGCCGTTTTTGAACAGCAGAAGGGTTGGGATGCCACGGATACCGTATTTTGGTGCGGTGCCCGGGTTCTGGTCGATGTTCAGCTTGGCAACGGTCAGTTTGCCCTGATATTCGTCGGCGATCTCATCCAGAATCGGGGCGATCATTTTGCAAGGACCACACCATTCAGCCCAGAAATCGACGAGGATCAGCCCGTCAGCCTTAAGTACGTCCGTGTCAAAACTGTCGTCAGTCAGGTGAATAATTTTATCGCTCATATATAACTCCACAGGAATAAGCCTGGTACGTTGGTTTTGTCTCCACCAACGACGTGTTGATGTCGCATTAACCAACTAAAGGTTGACTTTATTTCACCGGATACGCTTTCGTAAAGCAATAGTAAGCTGATATTCTACCACACTATGAGCAAAACACATTTAACAGAACAGAAGTTTTCCGACTTCGCGCTGCACCCGAAGGTGATTGAAGCCCTTGAAAATAAAGGGTTTCATAACTGCACGCCCATTCAGGCCCTCGCGCTGCCGCTGACGCTGGCCGGTCGCGATGTTGCCGGGCAGGCGCAAACCGGTACCGGCAAAACGATGGCGTTTTTAACGTCAACGTTTCATTATTTACTTTCTCACCCAGCGATTGCAGACCGCAAAGTTAACCAGCCGCGCGCGCTAATTATGGCCCCGACGCGAGAACTGGCGGTACAGATCCACGCAGACGCTGAACCCCTGGCGCAGGCTACGGGCCTGAAGATTGGCCTGGCCTACGGCGGCGACGGCTACGATAAACAGCTGAAAGTGCTCGAAAGCGGTGTGGATATCCTGATCGGTACCACCGGCCGTCTTATCGACTACGCTAAACAGAACCATATTAACCTCGGCGCAATCCAGGTTGTGGTGCTCGATGAAGCTGACCGCATGTACGATCTCGGCTTCATTAAAGACATTCGCTGGCTGTTCCGCCGTATGCCTCCGGCCAATCAGCGTCTGAATATGCTGTTCTCTGCAACCCTCTCATACCGCGTACGCGAACTGGCGTTCGAACAGATGAACAACGCCGAATATGTAGAAGTGGAACCTGAGCAGAAAACGGGTCACCGCATTAAAGAAGAGCTCTTCTATCCTTCCAATGAAGAGAAAATGCGTCTGCTGCAAACGCTGATTGAAGAAGAGTGGCCAGATCGCGCCATCATCTTTGCGAACACCAAACATCGTTGTGAAGACATCTGGGGCCATCTGGCTGCAGACGGTCACCGTGTTGGCCTGTTGACCGGCGACGTCGCACAGAAAAAACGCCTGCGTATTTTGGAAGAGTTCACCCGTGGCGATCTCGATATTCTGGTCGCAACCGACGTGGCGGCACGTGGTTTACACATTCCAGCCGTGACGCATGTCTTTAACTACGATCTGCCAGACGACTGCGAAGACTACGTACACCGTATCGGTCGTACCGGTCGCGCGGGCGCAAGCGGACACTCTATTAGCCTTGCATGTGAAGAGTATGCGCTGAATCTCCCAGCCATTGAGACTTATATCGGTCACTCTATCCCGCAGAGCAAATACAATCCGGAAGCGCTGTTAAGCGAACTGCCGCCGCCTAAGCGTCTAACCCGCCCACGCTCCGGCAATGGTCCGCGTCGTTCAGGCGGCGCACCGCGTAATCGTCGTCGTTCAGGTTAAGAAAATATGCTCAGCTCCACCTCGCTTTATGCGGCAATTGATCTCGGTTCGAATAGTTTTCATATGCTGGTTGTGCGCGAGGTGGCGGGAAGCATACAAACGCTGACGCGCATCAAGCGCAAGGTCCGCCTCGCGGCGGGCCTGAGCAGCGATAACCACCTCTCACCTGAAGCCATGGAACGTGGCTGGCAGTGTCTGCGACTCTTTGCCGAGCGTCTGCAGGATATCCCGCATGCCCAAATCACCGTCGTCGCCACTGCGACACTTCGCCTGGCGGTTAACGCCGTGGATTTTATTGCCAGAGCGCAGGAAATTCTCGGTTGCCCGGTTCAGGTTATCAGCGGTGAAGAAGAAGCTCGTCTGATTTATCAGGGAGTTGCACACACCACGGGGGGTGACGATCGCCGCCTGGTGGTGGATATCGGCGGTGCCAGTACCGAGCTTGTGACCGGCACCGGCGCGCAGGCAACGTCGCTGTTCAGCCTCTCGATGGGCTGCGTGACCTGGCTTGAGCGCTACTTTACCGATCGTAATCTGGGTAAAGAGAACTTCGACGAGGCGGAAAACGCCGCGCGCGAGGTATTACGCCCGGTCATGGATGAACTGCGCTATCACGGCTGGAAAGTCTGCGTGGGTGCGTCCGGGACCGTGCAGGCCCTGCAGGAAATCATGATGGCGCAGGGAATGGACGAGCGGATTACGCTTGCTAAGCTTCAGCAGTTGAAACAGCGCGCCATTCAGTGCGGACGCCTGGAAGAGCTGGAAATTGAAGGCCTGACGCTCGAACGCGCGCTGGTCTTCCCGAGCGGGCTGGCCATTCTTATCGCTATTTTCACCGAGCTGAACATCCAGTGTATGACCCTGGCCGGCGGTGCGCTGCGTGAAGGCCTGGTCTACGGGATGCTGCATCTGTCGGTCGATCAGGATATCCGTAGCCGTACCCTGCGCAACGTGCAGCGTCGTTTTCTGGTTGATATCGATCAGGCAGGACGCGTATCGCAGCTGGCGTCACGCTTCGCCGATCAGGTCGCTAACGTCTGGGATCTTGATCACCTGAGCCGGGATTTACTCCTGAGCGCGTGCGCGCTACATGAAGTAGGGCTGAGCATTGATTTTAAGCAGGCACCGGCTCACGCAGCGTATCTGGTCCGCAACCTTGATTTACCGGGCTACACGCCCGCGCAGAAAAAATTGCTGGCAACGCTGCTGCTGAACCAAACCAATGCAGTCGATCTCTCCTCTCTGCATCAGCAAAACGCCGTACCGCCGCGCGTGGCCGAGCATCTCTGCCGCCTGCTGCGTCTGGCGATCCTGTTTGCCAGCCGCCGCCGCGATGATTTGCTGCCAGCCATTAATCTTGTGGCCGATGACGAGAAGCTTTCGCTGACGCTGCCGGAAAACTGGATTGAACGTCACCCGTTAGGGGCCGAGATGATCGAGCAGGAGTGCCAGTGGCAGAGCTATGTGCACTGGGTGCTGGAAGTAAAGTAATACGCTGAACATTGCCGGGTGGCGGCTTCGCCTTGCCCGGCTACTCATCATTATCCTTTCTCTTTGGCTTTAGCCAGCATGGCGCGAATGTTCGCCACGTTAGCCTGCCCCTTGTGCATCCGCTCTTCCGCGGTAATCACTTTGCGCTCCTGCTCCCAAATCAGGTCATCCTGCGGCAGTTCCAGCAGGAAACGACTCGGCTCCGGGCGGACGAGTTCGCCATACTGGCGGCGCTCTTTACACAGCGTGAACGTCAGCTCTTTCTGCGCGCGGGTGATCCCCACGTAGGCCAGGCGGCGCTCCTCATCGACGTTATCTTCATCAATGCTGCTCTGGTGCGGCAACAATCCCTCTTCCATACCAACCAGATAGACATACGGAAACTCCAGCCCTTTTGACGCATGCAGCGTCATGAGCTGAACCTGATCGGCCTCTTCTTCGCTCTCACCGCGCTCCATCATGTCGCGCAGGGTAAAGCGGGTGACGACCTGCGTCAGGGTCATAGGCTCGTCGATTTCAGAGCCCTCCAGCATTTCGGTCATCCAGCTGAAAAGCTGGTTAACGTTCTTCATGCGCATCTCAGCCGCCTTCGGGCTGGCTGAGGTTTCATACAGCCAGGACTCATAGTCGATGCCGTGAATGAGATCGCGCACTGCAGCCACCGGCTCGCGCTCCGCGAGACGCTGTACTTCGCCGAGCCAGTGGGTGAAGCGGGTTAACGAGTCATAGCCACGCCCGGTTAACGTCTGGCTCAGCCCCATGTCAAAGCTGGCAGTAAACATACTTTTGTTGCGGGTCATCGCCCACTCGCCGAGCTTTTGCAGCGTCGCCGGGCCTATCTCGCGTTTTGGCGTATTCACAATACGCAGAAACGCGCTGTCGTCATCCGGGTTAGTGAGCACGCGCAGATAAGCCAGCAGGTCTTTGATTTCTGGTCGTGAGAAGAACGACGTGCCGCCCGAAATTTTGTACGGAATGCGGTTCTGCATCAGCATCTTTTCAAAGACGCGCGACTGGTGGTTACCGCGATAGAGGATCGCGTAATCCTTATATTCGGTTTTGTTGACGAAGTGGTGAGCGATGAGTTCTCCCGTGACTCGCTCCGCTTCATGATCCTCATTGTTGGCGCTGAGCACTTTCAGCTCCGTTCCGTAGCCCAGTTCGGAGAAGAGACGCTTCTCGAATACGTGCGGGTTATTGGCAATCAGGATGTTTGCTGCCTTCAGGATACGCCCGGAGGAGCGGTAGTTCTGCTCGAGCTTAATCACCTGCAGCGCCGGGAAATCTTTGCTCAGCAGCACCAGGTTTTGTGGACGCGCGCCGCGCCAGGAGTAAATTGACTGATCGTCGTCGCCTACCACGGTGAAACGCGCCCGATTCCCCACCAGCAGCTTCACCAGCTCGTACTGACTGGTGTTGGTGTCCTGATATTCATCCACCAGCAGGTAGCGGATTTTATTCTGCCAGCGCTCGCGCACCTCTTCATTGCGCTGCAGCAGCAGCGTGGGCAGCAGGATCAGGTCGTCAAAGTCCAGCACGTTGCACGCTTTCATATGCGCATCGTACAGACCGTAGCAGTGGGCGAAAATCCGATCCCGTTCGCCTTTGGCGATCGCCGCGGCCTGCGCCGGGGTCATCAGATCGTTTTTCCAGTTCGAGATCGTCGAGATCAGCTGCTGCAACAGCACTTTGTCATCTTCGATCAGCCCCTCGGTGAGCTCTTTGAGCAACGCCACCTGGTCGGTGTCATCGAAGAGGGAGAAGTTGGACTTCATTCCCAGCGCCGCATACTCGCGTTTGATGATATCCAGCCCCAGCGTGTGGAAGGTGGAGATCATCAGGCCGCGCGCTTCTTTACGGCCAAGCGTCTGACCGACGCGCTCTTTCATCTCACGCGCCGCTTTATTGGTAAAGGTGACCGCCGCAATGTGTCGCGCCTGATACCCGCAGTTGCGGATCAGATGGGCGATCTTGTTGGTGATCACACGGGTTTTACCCGAACCGGCCCCTGCCAGCACCAGGCATGGTCCAGTAACGAATTCGACCGCTTGTTGTTGTCCAGGGTTTAAACGCATGGGAGTGTTGCTCAATCTTCGAACGGGGTGTGGATTGTAGCAGAAAGCCGGGCGCAGATTTACCGGCTAATGATAAAGTGGAGAAATCGCGTTTAACCCGTAGAGCAGAACCATGAAAAAGACCGCAGCAGCCCTGCATATTCTGGTAAAAGAAGAGAAACTGGCCCAGGAGATCCTGGCCAAGCTGGAGCGCGGCATCAGCTTTGATCATCTGGCGAAGCGCTACTCTAAATGCCCTTCCGGGCGCAATGGTGGGGATCTCGGCGAGTTTCAACAAGGTGCGATGGTCGGCCCGTTCGATCAGGCGGTCTTTAGCTGCCCGCTTCTGAAGCCCTACGGCCCGGTAAAAACCAAATTTGGCTACCATATCATTAAGGTGCTTTATCGCCGCTGACGCGTGGTATATTGCGCCCCGATTTATTTCAACCTATTCAAGGCACGATCATGGCAAAAACAGCAGCAGCAGTGCACATTCTCGTTAAAGAAGAGAAACTGGCTTTAGATCTTCTGGAGCAGATTAAAAACGGTGCCGACTTCGGGAAGCTGGCGAAGAAGCACTCCATCTGCCCGTCAGGCAAACGCGGCGGCGATCTGGGTGAGTTCCGCCAGGGTCAGATGGTTCCGGCGTTCGATAAAGTGGTGTTCTCCTGCCCGGTGCTGGAGCCAACCGGCCCGCTGCATACCCAGTTTGGTTATCACATCATTAAAGTGCTGTACCGGAAATAAACAGCAAGGCCTTCTCTTAGAGAAGGCCTTTAATGTTTGCACCCTCTCCCTGTGGGAGAGGGGCGGGGTGAGGGCATCAGCCCGCCCCTGTTGTTAACCCGCTACCGCGATGCGCTTCATATCGGTCATGTAGCCACGCAATTTGTGACCCACTTTCTCGATCTGGTGGCTGCGAATGGCTTCGTTCACATCGCGCAGCTGCGCGTTGTCCACGGCACCTTCTGCAATCGCTTTACCCAGATCGCCAGTCTGCAGAGTAGTCATAAACTCTTTCAGCAGCGGTACGCAGGCGTAAGAGAACAGGTAGTTACCGTATTCCGCGGTATCAGAGATAACCACGTTCATTTCGTACAGACGCTTACGGGCGATGGTGTTCGCAATCAGCGGCAGCTCGTGCAGTGATTCGTAGTACGCGGACTCTTCGATGATGCCGGAATCCACCATGGTTTCGAACGCCAGCTCAACGCCTGCTTTCACCATCGCGATCATCAGCACCCCTTTATCGAAGTACTCTTGCTCGCCGATTTTACCTTCGTACTGTGGCGCGGTTTCGAACGCGGTTTTACCGGTCTCTTCACGCCAGGTCAGCAGTTTCTTATCGTCGTTCGCCCAGTCCGCCATCATGCCGGAAGAGAATTCGCCGGAGATAATGTCGTCCATGTGTTTCTGGAATAGCGGTGCCATGATGGTTTTCAGCTGTTCAGACAGCGCGTAAGCACGCAGTTTTGCCGGGTTGGACAGACGGTCCATCATCAGCGTAATACCGCCCTGCTTCAGCGCTTCGGTGATGGTTTCCCAGCCGAACTGAATCAGTTTTTCCGCATATGCCGGGTCGGTACCCTCTTCCACCAGCTTATCGAAGCACAGCAGAGAACCGGCCTGCAGCATGCCGCACAGAATGGTCTGCTCGCCCATCAGGTCAGATTTCACTTCGGCAACGAAGGACGATTCCAGCACGCCAGCACGGTGACCGCCGGTCGCCGCTGCCCATGCTTTGGCAATCGCCATGCCTTCGCCTTTCGGATCGTTTTCCGGGTGAACCGCGATCAGGGTCGGCACGCCGAAGCCACGCTTGTACTCTTCACGAACTTCGGTACCCGGGCACTTCGGTGCAACCATCACCACGGTGATGTCTTTACGGATCTGCTCGCCCACTTCAACGATGTTGAAGCCGTGGGAGTAACCCAGCGCCGCGCCGTCTTTCATCAGCGGCTGTACGGAACGCACAACGTCTGAGTGCTGCTTGTCCGGGGTCAGGTTAACTACCAGATCCGCCTGCGGGATCAGCTCTTCGTAGGTACCCACTTTGAAGCCGTTTTCGGTCGCTTTACGCCAGGAAGCACGCTTCTCGGCAATCGCTTCTTTGCGCAGGGCGTAGGAGATATCCAGACCGGAGTCACGCATATTCAGGCCCTGGTTCAGACCCTGTGCGCCACAGCCGACGATGACCACTTTTTTACCCTGAAGGTAGCTCGCGCCATCGGCAAATTCGTCGCGCGCCATGAAGCGGCATTTGCCCAGCTGCGCCAGCTGCTGGCGCAAGTTCAGTGTATTAAAGTAGTTAGCCATGGGTGATACCTCGTGATGTTGTGTGTCTTATTGTTCGGTTCGCGTTTCAGCGAGAATGTACCCACATTACAACAGGAAATTTATTGCGGGAATTGATATATTCACAACGTCATGTTGCAATTTTTGCAATGTAAAAAGAGGGAGTGGAATCGGTGGATTTACGCGATCTGAAAATGTTCCTGCACCTGACGGAAAGCCGTCATTTTGGCCGCAGCGCCCGGGCGATGCACGTTAGCCCCTCCACGCTTTCACGCCAGATCCAGCGCCTTGAGGAAGACCTCGGCCAGCCCCTGTTCGTGCGCGACAACCGCACCGTCACCCTCACGGAAGCGGGCGAAGAGCTACGCATTTTTGCCCAGCAGACGCTGCTGCAGTACCAGCAGCTGCGGCACTCGATTGACCAGCAGGGGCCGTCACTTTCCGGCGAGCTGCATATTTTTTGCTCCGTGACCGCCGCCTACAGCCATCTGCCACCCATCCTTGACCGCTTCCGCGCGGCGCATCCGTCGGTTGAAATTAAGCTCACCACCGGCGATGCCTCCGACGCAATGGAAAAAGTGGTGACGGGCGAAGCGGATCTCGCCATTGCCGGGAAACCTGAAACCCTGCCGGGCGCGGTGGCATTCTCCATGCTGGAGAATCTGGCGGTGGTACTCATTGCCCCGGCGCTGCCCTGCCCGGTGCGTAACCAGGTGTCGGTGGAAAAACCGGACTGGTCCACGGTACCGTTTATCATGGCCGATCAGGGGCCGGTGCGCCGTCGTATTGAGCTGTGGTTCCGCCGCCAGAAAATCAGCAACCCGTCGATTTACGCCACGGTCAGCGGCCATGAGGCAATGGTGTCGATGGTGGCGCTCGGCTGCGGCGTGGCGCTGCTGCCGGAGGTGGTGCTGGAAAATAGCCCGGAACCGGTGCGCAATCGCGTGATGATTCTGGAGCGCAGCGATGAGAAAACGCCGTTTGAGCTTGGCGTGTGCGCACAAAAAAAGCGGCTGCATGAGCCGCTTATTGATGCGTTCTGGACGATATTGCCGAACCACTAACCTGCCAGAAAGAACCTGAACGCCGGGTTATGGGTTTCGTCGTGACACTCATAGCCCAGCTCGTTCAGCCGCGTTTCGAAATCCGGCTCGTGCTCGCCCAGTTCAAACGCCGCCAGCACGCGGCCGTAGTCGGTGCCGTGGCTGCGGTAGTGGAAAAGGGAGATGTTCCAGTGCGTGCCCAGCGTGTGCAGGAACTTGAGCAGCGCGCCAGGCGATTCCGGGAACTCAAAGCTGAACAGACGTTCCCTGAGCGGCTTCGATGGACGCCCGCCGACCATGTAGCGCACGTGCAGCTTCGCCATCTCATCGTCGGAGAGATCGACTACGCTATAGCCGCCTTCATGCAGCAGGTTGAGGATCTCTTTACGCTCCTCCACGCCCCGGCTCAGACGCACGCCAACAAAAATGCAGGCGTCTTTAGCATCGGCAAAACGGTAGTTAAACTCCGTCACCGAACGGCCGCCCAGCAGCTGACAAAATTTCAGGAAGCTGCCCTTCTCTTCCGGAATGGTCACCGCCAGCAGCGCTTCACGCTGTTCCCCCAGCTCGCAGCGCTCGGACACGTAGCGCAGACCGTGGAAGTTCACGTTGGCACCAGAAAGCACGTGCGCCAGACGCTCGCCGCGAATGTTGTGCTGCGCGATGTATTTTTTCATGCCCGCCAGCGCCAGAGCGCCGGACGGTTCCGCCACCGCACGAACGTCTTCGAAGAGATCCTTCATCGCCGCGCAGATCGCATCACTATCCACCGTGACGATATCGTCGAGATATTCCCGGCACAGGCGGAAGGTTTCGTCGCCAATACGCTTCACCGCCACGCCCTCGGCAAACAGCCCGACGCGCGGCAGGTCTACCGGATGCCCGGCATCCAGCGCCGCTTTCAGGCAGGCAGAATCTTCCGCTTCCACGGCAATGACTTTGATCTGCGGCATCAGCTGTTTGATCAGCACCGCCACGCCTGCGGCTAAGCCACCGCCGCCCACCGGAACAAAGACGCGGTCGAGATGGGCATCCTGCTGCAGGAGCTCCAGCGCCAGCGTGCCCTGCCCGGCAATCACCATCGGGTGGTCGAACGGCGGCACCCAGGTGAAACCCTGCTGCTGCGCCAGCTCAATCGCTTTGGCTTTTGCTTCGTCAAAGTTAGCCCCGTGGAGTAATACTTCACCGCCGAAACCGCGCACCGCGTCGACCTTGATGTCTGCGGTAGCAACCGGCATCACGATCAGCGCTTTCAGCCCCAGACGAGCAGACGAGAACGCCACGCCCTGCGCGTGGTTGCCCGCCGACGCGGTAATCACGCCGCGCGCTTTTTGCTCATCGGTCAGTCCGGCCATCATCGCGTAGGCACCGCGCAGCTTGAAGCTGTGCACCGGCTGGCGGTCTTCGCGCTTCACCAGAATGACGTTGTCGAGGCGCGAAGAGAGCTTTTCCATTTTCTGCAGGGGCGTGACCTGCACGGCTTCATAGACCGGTGCGCGCAGCACCGCCCTGAGATATTCCGCCCCCTCAGGGGCGGCGGATAAGGGTTGTGACTCGGCCATCGTTAGCCCCCGAGTTTCGATTTATCGCGCACCGCGCCTTTATCTGCACTGGTGGCAAGGCTCGCGTAGGCGCGCAGGGCAAAGGAGACTTCGCGCTGGCGATCTTTGGGCGTCCAGGCTTTGTCGCCGCGCGCTTCCTGCGCTTCACGACGGGCTGCGATCTCCTGGTCACTCAGCTTGAGCTGAATGCCGCGATTCGGAATGTCGATTTCGATCAGATCGCCGTCTTCGATGATGGCAATGTTGCCGCCGCTTGCCGCTTCCGGGGAAACGTGGCCGATAGAGAGGCCGGAAGTACCGCCGGAGAAACGCCCGTCGGTGATCAGCGCGCAGGCTTTACCGAGGCCCATCGATTTCAGGAAGGTGGTTGGGTAGAGCATCTCCTGCATGCCCGGACCGCCTTTCGGCCCTTCGTAGCGAATAACAACCACGTCGCCTTCAACCACTTTACCGCCAAGGATGGCGTCTACCGCTTCATCCTGGCTTTCGTACACCTTCGCCGGACCGGTGAATTTCAGGATGCTGTCGTCCACGCCTGCGGTTTTCACGATGCAGCCGTTTTCCGCAAAGTTTCCGTACAGCACGGCCAGGCCGCCGTCTTTGCTGTAGGCGTGTTCCAGCGAGCGGATGCAGCCTTCGGCGCGGTCATCGTCCAGCGTGTCCCAGCGGCAATCCTGGGAGAAGGCCTGCGTGGTACGAATACCGGCAGGACCGGCGCGGAACATTTTTTTCACCGCGTCGTCTTTGGTCAGCATCACGTCGAACTGGTCCAGCGATTCCGGCAGCGTCAGCCCGAGCACGTTTTTCACGTCACGGTTTAGCAGACCGGCGCGATCCAGCTCGCCCAAAATACCGATTACACCACCGGCACGGTGCACGTCTTCCATGTGGTACTTCTGGGTACTTGGTGCGACCTTACACAGCTGCGGCACTTTGCGGGACAGCTTGTCGATATCGCTCATGGTGAAGTCGATTTCGGCTTCCTGTGCGGCAGCCAGCAGGTGCAGAACGGTATTGGTGGAACCGCCCATGGCGATATCCAGCGTCATGGCGTTTTCGAACGCGGCTTTACTGGCAATGCTGCGCGGCAGCGCGCTGGCGTCATCCTGCTCGTAGTAGCGCTTGGTCAGCTCAACGATGCGCTTACCGGCGTTGAGGAACAGCTGCTTACGGTCGGCGTGGGTCGCCAGCAGCGAGCCGTTGCCCGGCTGAGACAGGCCCAGCGCTTCGGTCAGGCAGTTCATGGAGTTCGCCGTGAACATACCGGAACAGGAGCCGCAGGTCGGACACGCGGAGCGTTCCACCTGATCGCTCTGCTCGTCAGAGACTTTCGGGTCCGCGCCCTGGATCATCGCATCGACCAGGTCGAGCTTGATGATTTTGTCGGAGAGCTTGGTTTTCCCCGCTTCCATTGGGCCACCGGAGACGAAGATCACCGGAATATTCAGACGCAGGGAAGCCATCAGCATCCCCGGGGTGATTTTGTCGCAGTTGGAGATACAGACCATGGCATCGGCGCAGTGGGCGTTAACCATGTACTCTACGGAGTCGGCGATCAGCTCGCGCGACGGCAGTGAATAGAGCATGCCCCCGTGACCCATCGCGATACCGTCATCGACCGCAATGGTGTTGAACTCTTTCGCCACGCCGCCGGAGGCTTCGATTTGCTCGGCTACCAGTTTACCCAGATCGCGCAGGTGCACGTGGCCCGGTACGAACTGGGTGAAGGAGTTCACCACGGCGATAATCGGCTTACCGAAATCGGCGTCGGTCATTCCAGTGGCGCGCCACAGCGCGCGGGCACCCGCCATGTTGCGGCCGTGGGTGGTGGTGGCTGAACGATACTTAGGCATGCTTTATTGACTCCCGTCTGACTATGTAATGGGACGGTGCGTGCCGTCCCAAATTTATGCTTAGTGATTAACCTGATCCAACCAGCCGTATTTATCTTCTGTTTCGCCGGTGAAGAGGCCAAAGAACGCTTTCTGAATGCGTTTGGTGACCGGGCCACAGCGGCCTTCGCCCACCTGAATACCGTCTACGCTGCGCACCGGGGTGATTTCAGCCGCGGTACCGGACATAAACACTTCATCGGCCAGGTACAGGGATTCGCGGGACAGCACCTGCTCGCGCACTTCGATACCCAGGTCTTTCGCCAGCTTGATGATGGCGTCACGGGTGATGCCCGGCAGCGCGGAGGAGGTGAATGGTGGCGTAAACAGAATGCCGTCTTTCACTTCAAACAGGTTTTCACCTGCGCCTTCGGAGATGTAGCCATTCACATCGAGCGCGATACCTTCCTGGTAACCGTGACGGCGCGCTTCGCTGCCGACCAGCAATGAAGAGAGGTAGTTACCGCCCGCTTTCGCGGCGGTCGGGATGGTGTTTGGCGCAACGCGGTTCCAGGAAGAGACCATTGCGTCGATCCCCTGCTCCAGGGCTTCAGCACCCAGGTAAGCACCCCACGGGAACGCGGCAATGATCACATCAGTGGTATAGCCGGCCGGCGGGTTCACGCCCATACCGACGTCACCCACGAAGACCAGCGGACGAATATAGGCGCTGGTGAGGTTGTTCTTACGGATCACGTCGCGGCAGGCTTCCATCAGCTCATCAACGCTCTGAGATACCGGGAAACGATAAATTTTGGCTGAGTCATGCAGACGCTGCATGTGTTCGCGATGGCGGAACACCACTGGCCCTTTGTGAGAATCGTAGCAGCGGATGCCTTCAAACACGGAGGTACCGTAATGCAGCGCGTGGGACATCACGTGGACCTTCGCGTCCTCCCAGCGAACCATCTCACCGTTGAACCAAATGTAATCAGCTTTTTTTGTCGTCATTTTTTCGTCCTGTCACGCTTAAGCGCGGATTTGTTGTGATGTGGTTGTGCTCTGGCAGATGGCAACATGGGCAACGTCTACCAGCTTTGATAACTGACTAAACAGTAAGTCGACCGACCGCGGGCTGGCAACGGTTAATTCGATACTGATATTCCGGGCGTCAGTGGCTGTCTCCATATTCATAGAGCAAATCTGAAAACCACGATGACGCACCACACGCAAAACGCGTTCTAAAGTTTCCGGGTTGAAGCGAGCCTGTACGGCGACCTGATGCTGCATCATGATAATTTCTCCATCATTTGTGAATTACTGGCACCAGGCGGTACCAGCGGCCAGACGTTCTCGAGTTCGTCGATTGAGACATGAAGCAGGTAAGGCCCATCGCTGTTCAGCATGGTGTCGAGCGCCGCTTCAACCTGATCTTTACGGGTGATGTGCTGGCCAGGGATGCCAAAGGCGCTGGCCAGGGTGAGGAAATCGGGGTTATCGGTGAGAGTCGTTTCGCTGTAGCGCTCCTGGAAGAACAGCTGTTGCCACTGGCGAACCATCCCTAAACGCTGGTTGTCGAGCAAGACGATTTTCAGCGGCAACTGCTTGCGTTTAACGGTGCCGAGCTCCTGGACGTTCATCATGAAGGAGCCGTCACCGGAGATACAGATAACGGTATCGTTCGGGCGGGCGACCTGCGCGCCAACGGCTGCTGGCAGACCGAAGCCCATCGTCCCTAACCCGCTGGAGGTGATGAAATTTTCCGGGCGGGTGTAGGTCATATGCTGCGCGGACCACATCTGGTGCTGGCCGACGTCGGTGGTGACGACGCTATCAGCAGGTTTGCGATCTGACAACTGCTTCAACAGCAGCGGCGCGTAGATGGCCTCGCCGGGGTGATCGTAACGCCATGCGTGCTCGGCGCGCATATCGGCGGTGTGCTGACGCCATGCGTTGATATCCAGCGGCTTCTGCAATGCCGGTAAAAGCGCGTTGAGATCGCCCTGCAGCGCAACGTGCGCCTGACGCAGCTTGTTCATTTCCGCCGGGTCGATATCCATATGGATGACTTTAGCGCTCGGCGCAAAGGTATTCAGCTTGCCGGTGACGCGGTCGTCAAAACGGGCACCTACGGCGATGAGCAGATCGCACTCCTGCACCGCCAGGTTTGCCGCTTTGGTGCCGTGCATCCCCAGCATGCCCAGATAGTACGGATAGTCTGCATCTACCGCACCCAACCCTTTCAGCGTGCAGGTGGCAGGTATTTGCGTTACCGCGATAAATTCACGCAGGGCGGGAACGGCCTGCGCCATCCCGACGCCACCGCCGATGTACAGCATCGGCTGTTTCGCCTGCGCCATCATCTGACGGGCCTCTTCAACTTCCGCATGCGGAAACGCGTCGTCGCTTTCAACGGTGGAGAAGTGGGGTTCCAGATCGCCAGGTGCCACCTGGATATCTTTCGGGATATCGACCAGAACCGGACCAGGACGGCCTGAGCTGGCCACTTCGAACGCTTCTGCCATTACGCGCGGCAGCTCTTCCAGAGACTGAACGAGGAAACTGTGTTTGGTGCAGGCCAGCGATAAACCCAGTACATCGACTTCCTGAAAAGCGTCGGTACCGATGAACGGAGACGCCACCTGCCCGGTGATGGCAACAACGGGAACAGAGTCCAGCAGCGCGTCAGCCAGGCCGGTGATGAGGTTAGTTGCGCCCGGGCCTGACGTCGCCATACACACGCCGGTTTTGCCGGTCGCGCGGGCGTAGCCAATGGCCGCCATCACTGCGCCCTGCTCGTGTCGGCACAAGAGATGTTCCACGCCGCCGTCATACAGTGCATCGTAAATCGGCATAATTGCGCCACCTGGATAACCGAATACTGTCTCGACTCCCTGCGCGCGCAACGCATGTACTACCCACTGTGCCCCATTCATAGTTAGTTCCCCGTCATAAATCGGGAGAAACAGAATTTTGTGCTAGTCGTCATTCTCTGCTCCTCATTTACGTTTTTTAGTCATAAAAAAACCCCCGGACCTTTCGGTGCGGGGGTCTTAGTTCGTTAAGGCTTGATTTCTAAGCCTTTCCTCGTCCAAGTGCAGCCCCGCACGGTGGGATAATAATCACCACCACGCTAATCACGACCAGGATAATCACTCGTAGAAGGGCTGTCATTTTCAGTTCTTTTTGCATCTTGTTCGAAGGAATACCTAAAGAGTTATCACAGTTTTTAAATCAAACACAAGATTTATTTATGACGGATTTGATTAGGCAGCGAATCATATTTCTTAAAATCTTTGTTTTATATAAAGAAATTAGAAAATGAATATTTTTCATTTTTTTACTGCAGTTCTTAACGTCAAAACGGGGCTTTTTACATTCTGCGAGGAAGCTTCCACGGTTATGCAATTGTTTCAGCGTGCGCTTAAAATCTCTGAACAGGCGGCGTAAATCAGCAAAATGACGCTAAACAGACAAAAAAGGCGCTGGCATAGTCACACCAGGAGGTAGTGCAAATGTCACTGTCAGTTGTTTATACGCGTGCGGCTCTCGGGGTAAAGGCACCGCTTGTTTCCGTTGAGGTTCATTTGAGTAATGGGCTACCCGGACTCACGCTTGTCGGTTTACCTGAAACGACGGTTAAAGAGGCCAGGGATCGCGTTCGCAGCGCAATAATAAATAGCGGTTATACCTTCCCTGCGAAGAAGATCACCATCAACCTTGCTCCCGCCGATCTGCCTAAAGAGGGGGGACGATACGATTTACCTATCGCAATTGCCCTTCTCGCGGCTTCTGAGCAGCTTAATACGACAAGGCTAGGCTTGTATGAGTTCGTGGGTGAACTCGCGCTCACAGGCGCGTTAAGAGGCGTTCCCGGTGCGATATCAGGAGCGCTGGAGGCCATACGTGCCGGGCGGCAAATCATTGTCGCAAATGAAAACGCATCAGAAGTGAGTCTTATCGCCGAGAAAGGATGCCTCATCGCGGGACATTTACAGGAAGTTTGTGCCTGGCTGGAAGGACGACATGAACTGTCCGAGCCGGAGGAGTGTGACGATGTTATAACCGACGTCCCGGAGGATCTCAGCGAGATTATGGGGCAGGAGCAAGGGAAACGGGCGCTGGAGATTACGGCCGCAGGTGGGCACAATCTTCTGTTGATTGGTCCACCAGGTACGGGGAAAACGATGCTGGCGAGCAGGTTGAGTGGATTGCTTCCACCGCTCAATAATCATGAAGCGCTGGAAAGCGCTGCCATATATAGCCTCATCAGTTCTGCATCGTTGCAAAAACAGTGGCGCCGTCGCCCTTTTCGTTCCCCACATCATAGCGCTTCACTGACCGCAATGGTCGGCGGCGGGTCTATCCCCGGGCCGGGAGAGATCTCACTGGCCCATAATGGAATTCTATTTCTCGATGAGCTGCCCGAGTTTGAGCGCCGCGTGCTGGATGCACTGAGAGAACCTATTGAATCTGGCGAAATACATATCTCGCGCACGCGGGCCAAAATAAGCTATCCCGCGCAGTTTCAGCTGGTCGCGGCGATGAATCCCAGCCCGACGGGCCACTACCAGGGCAACCATAACCGCTGTACGCCGGAGCAAACGTTGCGCTATCTGGGTAAGTTATCCGGCCCGTTCCTTGACCGTTTCGATTTATCCCTCGAAATCCCCCTTCCTCCGCCGGGTCTGCTCAGGCAGACGGGTATCACGGGTGAAAGCTCAGCGGATGTACGCGAGCGGGTGATTGCGGCCCAGACGCGACAGTATGCTCGTCAGAACAGGCTAAATGCCCGGCTGGATAATGCCGGGATCCGGCAGTTTTGTTCCCTTAACAGTGAGGATGCGGGATGGCTTGAGGAGACGTTGACGCGCTTTGGGCTGTCTATACGTGCGTGGCAGCGTTTGCTAAAAGTGGCCAGAACCATTGCTGACGTGGAGGGGTGCACTGACATTGAGAGAAAGCATTTGCAGGAGGCGCTGAGCTACCGCGCTATCGATCGTTTGCTGCTGCATCTGCAGAAGTTGCTGGCATAAAAAAAAGGGGCCGTAGCCCCTTCTCTTCATTTTAATCATCAGACTCGGTGTAGTCTTCTGCACCTTCCATCTGCGGCTTGCCGCCAGACAGCGTATGGAAGCGCTTTGGACGCTTAATGCGTGCCATATACTTGATCCACACACGTTCCGCTTCAGACTGAGGCTCACGCTCACCACGGCAAACGGAAACAAACTGTTTTTCGTCTTCGGTCGCAGGTTCACGCTTACCCAGATCCAGCTCGTTAAAGGCATAACCATGGCGCTCAAGCAGTTGAGCTTCTTTGATGGTGAAATCGCCGTGACGAGAGAACCCGCGCGGATAATGTTTATTGTCGAAAAAACGATTAGTCGTCGTAAAGCTTTCCGCCATCCTACACGCTCCTAATTCTTTGGCCGAGCTATTTATGGCGCGGAGTATTAGTTACGCTTGACAGAGTGTAAAACAAAACATTTAAATCATAACGACAAATAATTTTGCGGAGAAAGATGTGGATACGGAATTGCTTAAAACTTTCCTTGAAGTGAGCAGAACACGCCACTTTGGGCGAGCAGCTGAAGCCCTTTACCTGACGCAGTCAGCAGTCAGTTTTCGTATTCGACAGCTGGAAAATCAACTGGGTGTGAATCTTTTTACTCGCCATCGCAACAATATTCGCTTAACGCCTGCCGGTGAGAAACTGCTGCCGTACGCAGAAACGCTCATGAATACCTGGCAGGCAGCACGTAAAGAGGTGGCGCATACTTCGAGGCATAATGAGTTCTCGATTGGGGCCAGCGCTTCTCTGTGGGAATGTATGCTAAGTCAGTGGCTTACCCGGCTGTATCATTCACACGGCCACCTGCAATTTGAAGCGAGAATTGCGCAACGGCAGTCGCTGGTTAAGCAGCTTCATGAGCGTCAGCTTGATCTTCTGATCACAACTGAAGCCCCCAAGATGGACGAATTTAGCAGCCAGATTGTAGGCCAGTTTGGCCTGGCGCTTTATGCCTCTGAACCTTCGATGATGAAGGCAGATCTGACCTATTTGCGCCTGGAATGGGGGCCAGATTTTCAGCAGCATGAGACTGGATTGATTGCACCTGATGATGTTCCACAGTTAACGACCAGCTCTGCGGAGATCGCCTGTCAGCAACTGCCCTTGCTGAGAGGATGTACCTGGTTACCTGTTCGCTGGGCAGACGCTAAAGCGGGGCTGCATACGGTGATGGATTCCACCACGCTTACCAGACCGCTGTATGCAATTTGGCTGCAAAACAGTGATAAGCAAGCACAGATAAAAGATCTGTTAAAAATCAATGTAATGGATTGATACATCAGCCAGCAGAAATGCTGGCTGAATATTAAGAAGAGGCCTTTTTGCTGGATTTCAGGCAAAAAAAAATCCTTTGCCGAAGCAAAGGATTATATATGGCAGGGGCGGAGAGACTCGAACTCGCGACACCCGGTTTTGGAGACCGGTGCTCTACCAACTGAGCTACGCCCCTAAAGTTTTTTGCCATTAAGCCTGCCAAAAAGGCAGGCTTAATGTCTTAATAAGTGGCGGAACGGACGGGACTCGAACCCGCGACCCCCTGCGTGACAGGCAGGTATTCTAACCGACTGAACTACCGCTCCACCGAAGACTGCTGTAACCACCGGATTTATGCACCGGCTTACTACTTAATTTGATGCCTGGCAGTTCCCTACTCTCACATGGGGAGACCCCACACTACCATCGGCGCTACGGCGTTTCACTTCTGAGTTCGGCATGGGGTCAGGTGGGACCACCGCGCTAAAGCCGCCAGGCAAATTCTGTTAATCTGTATCAGGCTGAAATTTGATTGTTCTGTCTCTTCGCCAAAACACCTTCGGCGTTGTAAGGTTAAGCCTCACGGTTCATTAGTATCGGTTAGCTCAACGCATCGCTGCGCTTACACACCCGACCTATCAACGTCATAGTCTTTAACGTTCCTTCAGGAGACTTAAAGTCTCAGGGAGAACTCATCTCGGGGCAAGTTTCGTGCTTAGATGCTTTCAGCACTTATCTTTTCCGCATTTAGCTACCGGGCAGTGCCATTGGCATGACAACCCGAACACCAGTGATGCGTCCACTCCGGTCCTCTCGTACTAGGAGCAGCCCCCCTCAATTCTCCAGCGCCCACGGCAGATAGGGACCGAACTGTCTCACGACGTTCTAAACCCAGCTCGCGTACCACTTTAAATGGCGAACAGCCATACCCTTGGGACCTACTTCAGCCCCAGGATGTGATGAGCCGACATCGAGGTGCCAAACACCGCCGTCGATATGAACTCTTGGGCGGTATCAGCCTGTTATCCCCGGAGTACCTTTTATCCGTTGAGCGATGGCCCTTCCATTCAGAACCACCGGATCACTATGACCTGCTTTCGCACCTGCTCGAGCCGTCACTCTCGCAGTCAAGCTAGCTTATGCCATTGCACTAACCTCCTGATGTCCGACCAGGATTAGCTAACCTTCGTGCTCCTCCGTTACTCTTTGGGAGGAGACCGCCCCAGTCAAACTACCCACCAGACACTGTCCGCAACCCGGATCACGGGTCTACGTTAGAACACCAGCCATTAAAGGGTGGTATTTCAAGGACGGCTCCACGCAGACTGGCGTCCACGCTTCAAAGCCTCCCACCTATCCTACACATCAAGGACCAGTGTTCAGTGTCAAGCTATAGTAAAGGTTCACGGGGTCTTTCCGTCTTGCCGCGGGTACACTGCATCTTCACAGCGAGTTCAATTTCACTGAGTCTCGGGTGGAGACAGCCTGGCCATCATTACGCCATTCGTGCAGGTCGGAACTTACCCGACAAGGAATTTCGCTACCTTAGGACCGTTATAGTTACGGCCGCCGTTTACCGGGGCTTCGATCAAGAGCTTCGCGTTGCCGCTAACCCCATCAATTAACCTTCCGGCACCGGGCAGGCGTCACACCGTATACGTCCACTTTCGTGTTTGCACAGTGCTGTGTTTTTAATAAACAGTTGCAGCCAGCTGGTATCTTCGACTGATTTCAGCTCCACCCGCAGGGGCTTCACCTACATATCAGCGTGCCTTCTCCCGAAGTTACGGCACCATTTTGCCTAGTTCCTTCACCCGAGTTCTCTCAAGCGCCTTGGTATTCTCTACCTGACCACCTGTGTCGGTTTGGGGTACGATTTCGTGTTACCTGATGCTTAGAGGCTTTTCCTGGAAGCAGGGCATTTGTTACTTCAGCACCGTAGTGCCTCGTCATCACACCTCAGCGTTAATAAACGACCGGATTTACCTGGTCGTTCCGCCTACATGCTTAAACCGGGACAACCGTCGCCCGGCTAACATAGCCTTCTCCGTCCCCCCTTCGCAGTAACACCAAGTACAGGAATATTAACCTGTTTCCCATCGACTACGCCTTTCGGCCTCGCCTTAGGGGTCGACTCACCCTGCCCCGATTAACGTTGGACAGGAACCCTTGGTCTTCCGGCGAGCGGGCTTTTCACCCGCTTTATCGTTACTTATGTCAGCATTCGCACTTCTGATACCTCCAGCATGCCTCACAGCACACCTTCAACGGCTTACAGAACGCTCCCCTACCCAACAACGCATAAGCGTCGCTGCCGCAGCTTCGGTGCATGGTTTAGCCCCGTTACATCTTCCGCGCAGGCCGACTCGACCAGTGAGCTATTACGCTTTCTTTAAATGATGGCTGCTTCTAAGCCAACATCCTGGCTGTCTGTGCCTTCCCACATCGTTTCCCACTTAACCATGACTTTGGGACCTTAGCTGGCGGTCTGGGTTGTTTCCCTCTTCACGACGGACGTTAGCACCCGCCGTGTGTCTCCCGTGATAACATTCTTCGGTATTCGTAGTTTGCATCGGGTTGGTAAGCCGGGATGGCCCCCTAGCCGAAACAGTGCTCTACCCCCGAAGATGAATTCACGAGGCGCTACCTAAATAGCTTTCGGGGAGAACCAGCTATCTCCCGGTTTGATTGGCCTTTCACCCCCAGCCACAAGTCATCCGCTAATTTTTCAACATTAGTCGGTTCGGTCCTCCAGTTAGTGTTACCCAACCTTCAACCTGCCCATGGCTAGATCACCGGGTTTCGGGTCTATACCCTGCAACTTAACGCCCAGTTAAGACTCGGTTTCCCTTCGGCTCCCCTATACGGTTAACCTTGCTACAGAATATAAGTCGCTGACCCATTATACAAAAGGTACGCAGTCACACCACGAAGGTGCTCCCACTGCTTGTACGTACACGGTTTCAGGTTCTTTTTCACTCCCCTCGCCGGGGTTCTTTTCGCCTTTCCCTCACGGTACTGGTTCACTATCGGTCAGTCAGGAGTATTTAGCCTTGGAGGATGGTCCCCCCATATTCAGACAGGATACCACGTGTCCCGCCCTACTCTTCGAGTTCACAGCCTGTGTGCTTTCGTGTACGGGACTGTCACCCTGTACCGTGCGACTTTCCAGACGCTTCCACTAACACACAAGCTGATTCAGACTCTGGGCTGCTCCCCGTTCGCTCGCCGCTACTGGGGGAATCTCGGTTGATTTCTTTTCCTCGGGGTACTTAGATGTTTCAGTTCCCCCGGTTCGCCTCGTTAACCTATGTATTCAGTTAACGATAGTGCAACGAATTGCACTGGGTTTCCCCATTCGGACATCGCCGGGTCAAAGGTTCATATCACCTCGCCGGCGCTTTTCGCAGATTAGCACGTCCTTCATCGCCTCTGACTGCCAGGGCATCCACCGTGTACGCTTAGTCGCTTAACCTCACAACCCGAAGATGTTTCACTTCAAGATTGCGAAAATTTGAGAGACTCGAACACACCATTAAAGATGTGTCGTTTCAATTTTCAGCTTGATCCAGATTTTTAAAGAGCAAAACTTCGCAGTGCACCTTTTCAGGTTCACTCTGAAGTTTTCTTGTGTTTGCAGTAAAAGATGGTGGAGCTATGCGGGATCGAACCGCAGACCTCCTGCGTGCAAAGCAGGCGCTCTCCCAGCTGAGCTATAGCCCCATCGTTTTGCAATCTCTGTACCGGTAATTTTTCCTGAGACAAGGCGTGGTAACGCGAAGCATACATCAGTATGTGAGCGTTGCCGCAACGCAGTATCAGGGAAAATTTGGTAGGCCTGAGTGGACTTGAACCACCGACCTCACCCTTATCAGGGGTGCGCTCTAACCACCTGAGCTACAAGCCTGCAGAGATTTTTACTGCTGTTTTTCATCAGACAATCTGTGTGAGCACTACAAAGGCAGGTTCTTTAAGGTAAGGAGGTGATCCAACCGCAGGTTCCCCTACGGTTACCTTGTTACGACTTCACCCCAGTCATGAATCACAAAGTGGTAAGCGCCCTCCCGAAGGTTAAGCTACCTACTTCTTTTGCAACCCACTCCCATGGTGTGACGGGCGGTGTGTACAAGGCCCGGGAACGTATTCACCGTAGCATTCTGATCTACGATTACTAGCGATTCCGACTTCATGGAGTCGAGTTGCAGACTCCAATCCGGACTACGACGCACTTTATGAGGTCCGCTTGCTCTCGCGAGGTCGCTTCTCTTTGTATGCGCCATTGTAGCACGTGTGTAGCCCTACTCGTAAGGGCCATGATGACTTGACGTCATCCCCACCTTCCTCCAGTTTATCACTGGCAGTCTCCTTTGAGTTCCCGGCCTAACCGCTGGCAACAAAGGATAAGGGTTGCGCTCGTTGCGGGACTTAACCCAACATTTCACAACACGAGCTGACGACAGCCATGCAGCACCTGTCTCAGAGTTCCCGAAGGCACCAATCCATCTCTGGAAAGTTCTCTGGATGTCAAGAGTAGGTAAGGTTCTTCGCGTTGCATCGAATTAAACCACATGCTCCACCGCTTGTGCGGGCCCCCGTCAATTCATTTGAGTTTTAACCTTGCGGCCGTACTCCCCAGGCGGTCGACTTAACGCGTTAGCTCCGGAAGCCACGCCTCAAGGGCACAACCTCCAAGTCGACATCGTTTACGGCGTGGACTACCAGGGTATCTAATCCTGTTTGCTCCCCACGCTTTCGCACCTGAGCGTCAGTCTTTGTCCAGGGGGCCGCCTTCGCCACCGGTATTCCTCCAGATCTCTACGCATTTCACCGCTACACCTGGAATTCTACCCCCCTCTACAAGACTCTAGCCTGCCAGTTTCGAATGCAGTTCCCAGGTTGAGCCCGGGGATTTCACATCCGACTTGACAGACCGCCTGCGTGCGCTTTACGCCCAGTAATTCCGATTAACGCTTGCACCCTCCGTATTACCGCGGCTGCTGGCACGGAGTTAGCCGGTGCTTCTTCTGCGGGTAACGTCAATCGATGAGGTTATTAACCTCACCGCCTTCCTCCCCGCTGAAAGTACTTTACAACCCGAAGGCCTTCTTCATACACGCGGCATGGCTGCATCAGGCTTGCGCCCATTGTGCAATATTCCCCACTGCTGCCTCCCGTAGGAGTCTGGACCGTGTCTCAGTTCCAGTGTGGCTGGTCATCCTCTCAGACCAGCTAGGGATCGTCGCCTAGGTGAGCCGTTACCCCACCTACTAGCTAATCCCATCTGGGCACATCTGATGGCAAGAGGCCCGAAGGTCCCCCTCTTTGGTCTTGCGACGTTATGCGGTATTAGCTACCGTTTCCAGTAGTTATCCCCCTCCATCAGGCAGTTTCCCAGACATTACTCACCCGTCCGCCGCTCGCCGGCAAAGTAGCAAGCTACTTTCCGCTGCCGCTCGACTTGCATGTGTTAGGCCTGCCGCCAGCGTTCAATCTGAGCCATGATCAAACTCTTCAATTTAAGTTTGATGCTCGTGAATTAAACTTCGTAATGAATTACGCATGTTCACTCAGAGACTTGGTATTCATTTATTGTCCGAAGACATTAAGAATCCATGTCACTTTGAGTGCCCACACAGATTGTCTGATAAATTGTTAAAGAGCAGTGCAACGCGGCTTTCGCTCACCGTTGCGAGGTCCCGTATATTACGTTTTCCTCGTTCAGAGTCAAGTGATTATTTTCACTTTTCTCTGCTGGCGTTCATCTCTGAACCCCGCTAACCCGGCGGCCTGTAAGCCGTTGTTCCGTGTCAGTGGAGGCGCATTATAGGGAGTTCTCAGACGTTGACAACCCCTCTTTTAAAAAAAACTTTCAACCGTCTCTTTTTTGCTCAAAACCGTGCTATAGCGCCAGTTTTTCGAGCGTTTCAAAGCCATAACGGCGTAAAACGGGTAAAAGTTGCTCAGTCTCTTTCGTGATAGCCATACAAAACGCGATATTCGCATCGGTAGATTTCGCATCCGGCGCTTCGTGTTCCAGCAGCCAGGCAGTACGACGAGCGATAGCCGCACCCGAATCCACCAGGCGCGTCCCCTCCGGTAACACCTCCAATAACTCTTCCTGTAATAGCGGGAAGTGGGTACAGCCCAGCACAACGGTATCCGGAGGTTCGGGCATCCGCAGCCACGGACGAAGAATACGACGCAGCTCGTCGAGTGATACCGCCTTTCCATGCAGCTTCGCTTCGGCCATCTCCACCAGCTCGGCCGAGCCCAGCATCGCAATCTGACATTCGTTAGCAAAACGGTCGATCAACTCGCGGGTATAAGGACGCTTTACCGTGCCTCGCGTTGCCAGCAAACCCACTATGCCGTTCGCCGTCAGACGCGCGGCAGGCTTTATTGCAGGGACAACGCCCACAACCGGGAACTGGAATTTTTCACGCAGGGCGGGAAGAGAAACGGTGCTCGCCGTATTACAGGCGATGACGGCCAGCGCAAGGGGATAGCGTTTTTGTACCGCAGTGACGATTTCAACCACACGCTCAACAATAAAATCTTCGCTCTTTTCCCCATACGGGAAAGCGACGTTATCGAAGGCGTAGATGTAATGGAGATCCGGCAGGAGATGCCGAATCTCATCATAGACCGAAAGCCCACCGACGCCGGAATCAAACACCAGCACGGTGGGACGCGGATTAGAAGGTGTAGCTGCCAGACAAGGTGTATTCCCGTCCTGCAGTTTGGTAGCCATAAACTGTCTCGTAATCTTTATCGAACAGGTTGGCTATTTTACCACGAACTGTGAGATGTGAGGTGACAGGATACGAAACTGCGACATCCCAAAGGCTGACACCGCCCATTTTCACGCGTTCTGACGAATAGGTGTCAGGATCAATCGCGACATCATAGCGGGTGCCCAGATAACGGTAGGCAAGGTTCCAGTCGAGATCCCATACCTGCCAGTCAAGCTGGTACTTAACCTGCTGCTTAGAACGGCGGGCCAGTACTTCGTTGGTTTTGGCATTACGCGGGTCGACGTAATCATATGAAATCTGATGTCCGACCGGGCCAGTATCGAACTGTGCCGTCGCTTCCACACCTTTAATACGTGCTTCGTCAACGTTGTAGTAACGATACGTATGCGGATCGCTGTTAATAAGATTATCAATGTCATTTCGATAGCCGGTGATACGCCAGTTGACCGGTCCCGTCAGACCTTCAAAGCCCCCTTCCCACTGCTTACTCTCTTCCGGTTTGAGGTCCGGGTTACCATAAGAAGCGCTGTGGATCTGGCTCATGGTTGGTGCTTTAAATGCGGTACCGTAGGAGGCAATCACGCGATAGCCATCCACAAACTCCCACGCCGCGCTGGTTTGCCATGTGCCATGGTTACCAAAGTTGGAGTTGTCGTCATTACGCGCCGCCGCTTCCAGCGTCACGCTGCTGAACAGCTGCATTGCCGAAACAAACACGCCGGTATTGCGTTGCTCGTAACCTTTATCGAGGTAGCCCGTTCCGGCCTGCGTCTTCTGCTTTTGCCAGTCCAAACCTGCGCCAATGTTGCCGTGACCGACTTCCACGGTGTTGAGCCATTGGGTGGTGTACTGCTTCACGTCATCCATGGTGGCGGAATCAGCGTAACGCCCTTTCTTCGGATCATAGTTCTGATCTTTACTGCGACCGTAACCCGCGACCAGCTGCGACTGGAAAATCCCCTGGTTGTAACGCAGACCGGTATCCCAGTTCTGGCTATAGAGCTGGCGAGTATCAGGTCGTCCATCCACCATAAAGTTGTCGTCGTAGTGATCGTAACCGTCGTACGCGGTGCGGTTGTCATAACCAAAGCCACGGAAGAAGCCGCTCACGCTGTCGGTAATCTGCTGTTCCACAGAGCCGTACAGCGATTTACTCATAAAGCCATCGCGGTCCGGCTGGCGCGGAGCATCTTTGGCATCAATATCAAAACCACGGGTATAGGTGTAGTTACCCGCCATGGTGATTTTGGTTTTATCCAGCACCTGCTGGAAAGCGCCGTCATAGGTCTGATAACCCTTAGAGCCGACGCCCGCTGAGATTTCCGCACCCGGCTTGTCACGTCCGGTGATGATGTTGATCACGCCGCCAATCGCATCGGAGCCATACAGGGCCGAACGCGGACCACGGATGTACTCAATACGCTGAATCAGCGAGGTCGGGATTTGGCTTAGATCGGGAACGTTGCTGATCCCGGCGTTATTCAAAGGAATACCGTCAATCAGCACCAGCACATGGCGAGATTCCGTTCCGCGAATAAAAGTCGAAGAGTTCGAGCCCATTCCACCGCTTTGCGCGATATCCACGCCAGGCAGACGTGACATGATTTCCACCACGCTTCTGGCCTGCCAGCGTTCAATATCTTCGCGCGTCACCACGGACGTCGGTGCCAGAACAGTTTTTGCCGGTTGTTCAAAACGATTTGCCGTCACCACCAACGAGTCTGCGCTATCCTGCGCCCAGCCCGAAAATGCCGTGACGGACAACGCCGTCAACAGCGATACTTTTTTAATCATTGTTAAAGCATCCACAATATAAGAAGGATGCCGCAGGCCTCATCGATAGCACGCGATGATGAAACCAAATGCGACGTGATCCCGGCAGGTCTTCGGGCTAGGTGGCTATATAAGGATGAAGACTTCCCATTTTCACAGTGTCTACAACGCTCATCCCGCCAGTCTTTACCGCTGCGCGTCAGCTCCAGATTTACACTGGATTCCCTTTTCACTCTCAGGAGACCGGAAACAGAATGCTACAATTAGACACGTATGGATGTCCAGACAGCTATTGGCCATTAAATCTGGACATCCCCTGAACAATGCCTACAATCGCCGCGTAATTCTTTATCACTCAGGACGCATCATGACCCCAGAACACCTCCCGACAGAACAGTACGACGCGCAGCTGGCAGAAAAAGTTGTCCGCCTGCAAAGTATGATGACGCCTTTCAACGCGCCCGTTCCCGAGGTGTTCCGCTCTCCTGTCAGCCACTACCGCATGCGTGCCGAATTCCGCATCTGGCACGACGGTGACGACCTGTACCACATCATTTTCGATCAGCAGACAAAGTCCCGTATCCGCGTGGACAGCTTCCCGGCAGCGAGTGAGCTTATCAACCAGCTGATGACGCTGATAATGGACGGCGTGCGCAACAATCCGATGCTGCGTAACAAGCTGTTCCAGATTGACTACCTGACCACGCAAAGCAATCAGGCGATTGTCTCTCTGCTATACCACAAAGCGCTGAACGACGAGTGGCGCGAGCAGGCAGAAGCGCTGCGCGATGCGCTACGGGCGCAGAACATCAACGTTCACCTGATTGGCCGGGCGACAAAAACCAAAATCATGCTGGATCAGGACTACGTCGACGAGCGCCTGCCTGTGGCGGGTAAAGAGATGGTCTATCGTCAGGTGGAAAACAGCTTCACCCAGCCGAATGCCGCGATGAACGTGCAGATGCTGGAGTGGGCGCTGAAGGCGACGGAAGGGTCAACGGGCGATCTGCTTGAGCTCTACTGCGGTAACGGCAATTTCTCGCTGGCGCTGGCGCGTAATTTCGACCGCGTCCTCGCAACGGAAATCGCCAAGCCGTCGGTAGCCGCCGCGCAGTACAATATTGCCGCTAACCATATCGACAACGTGCAGATCATTCGTATGGCCGCGGAAGAATTCACGCAGGCGATGAACGGCGTACGCCAGTTTAACCGCCTGGAAGGGATCGATCTGAAGAGCTACCAGTGTGAGACGATTTTTGTAGACCCGCCGCGCAGTGGCCTGGACAGCGAAACCGAGAAGATGGTGCAGGCGTACCCGCGTATTTTGTACATCTCCTGTAATCCGGAGACCCTGTGCAAGAACCTGGAAACGTTAGGCCAGACGCACAAGGTTGAACGTCTGGCACTGTTCGATCAGTTCCCGTATACGCACCATATGGAGTGCGGCGTACTTCTGACGGCTAAGTAAATATCCGGCATTTTGGCAGGTGGCGCTTCGCTTACCTGCCCTACAAAATTCTCTACTCCGGTAACTGGCTCTTGCGGCTACGCATGCGCGAGCCAATCCAGAACACCAGCGCCACAGACAGTACCGCAGGGAAGAAGTTAGAGCCGATATCCGGATACTCCGCGCGAACCACGGTGCTATACAGCAATACGCCCAGAATAAAGCAGGCAGCGGCCAGCCCCGGTAACCCCACCGGCATGGTGCGGTTCAGGTAACGTTGATGCAGGCAGTAAACCGTCAGCACCAGCGCTATAAGCGGGAAAATCGAAAATGGAACGATTGAGCTAAAAATAGCGGCAAACGTACCATTAATGGATAAGCCAGCGATCAATGCCAGCAACAGCGTCCCTTTATCCTGACCTGACTGTTTCATTACTCACCTTCACTCTTCAGTTTGATGTGCCAGTTTCTCTTGTTCACGGCGATACCAGTAGTACGCGCCTTTGGAGATCATCCTGAGCTGCAATACCAGTCGCTCTTCGAGCTGCTTGCGTTGTTCAATGCTGACGTCCAGCGCTTCGGCACCCGCGCTGAACACTATCGTCACCATCGCCTCAGCCTGTGCTTCAGTAAAGGCACGCGGCATATGGTTTTCGAGTTCAAGATAGTCGGCAAGTTCCGCGATGAAATGCTGAATTTCACGCGCGACGGCGGCACGAAACGCCGCCGATGTGCCCGAACGCTCGCGCAGAAGCAGACGAAACGCGTTGGGGTTATTGCCGATAAATTCCATAAAGGTCGATACGGAGGTGCGGATCACGCTGCCCCCTTTGGCGATACGCTGACGCGCCTGGCGCATCAGCTGGCGCAGCATCAGACCGCTCTCGTCGACCATAGTCAGGCCCAGTTCATCCACATCACGGAAATGACGATAGAAGGACGTTGGCGCAATCCCGGCCTCGCGTGCGACTTCGCGCAGGCTCAAACTGGCAAAACTCCGCTCAGCACTCAGTTGACTGAATGCGGCTTCCACCAGCGAACGCCGGGTTTTCTCTTTTTGTTGTGCTCTTACGCCCATCACGATAGTTGAATCCTTCCAAAGGCCTGATGGCACTATACCAGAGAATAAAATTAATCTGTTTGTCTGGCTTTGTGAATGATTGTTTACGTGCGGTTTGTGCTCCACTGCCGGAAAAAAGCACAACGATAATTGGGTTACTCCGGCAATGATGTTATGATTCTGTTGCTTTTATGTATAAGAACAGGTAAGCCTTACCATGCCACATTCCTACGATTACGACGCAATAGTTATTGGTTCCGGCCCCGGCGGCGAAGGTGCTGCTATGGGTCTGGTGAAACAGGGAGCCAGAGTAGCGGTCATCGAGCGCTACCATAATGTCGGCGGCGGTTGCACCCACTGGGGCACCATCCCTTCGAAAGCCCTCCGCCACGCCGTTAGCCGCATTATCGAATTTAACCAGAACCCTCTTTACAGCGACCACTCCCGACTTCTTCGTTCCTCTTTTGCTGACATCCTGAATCACGCGGATACCGTTATTAACCAGCAGACACGCATGCGTCAGGGATTTTATGAGCGTAACCACTGTGAAATTTTGCAGGGCAACGCGCATTTTGTGGATGAACACACCCTGGCACTCGAATGCCACGACGGTTCGGTTGAAACCATCACGGCTGAAAAATTTGTGATTGCCTGCGGTTCACGCCCGTACCATCCCGCCGACGTCGATTTCTCGCACCCACGCGTCTACGACAGCGATTCGATTCTGAGCCTGCACCATGAACCCCGCCACGTCATTATCTATGGCGCAGGGGTCATTGGTTGCGAATATGCGTCGATCTTCCGCGGGATGGACGTCAAAGTTGACCTGATCAACACCCGCGACCGCCTGCTGGCTTTCCTCGATCAGGAGATGTCTGACTCCCTCTCCTACCACTTCTGGAACAGCGGCGTGGTGATTCGTCACAACGAAGAGTACGAGAAAATTGAAGGCTGTGACGACGGGGTGATCATGCACCTGAAGTCCGGCAAGAAGCTGAAAGCAGACTGCCTGCTGTACGCCAACGGCCGTACCGGCAACACCGATTCCCTGCAGCTGGAAAATATCGGGCTTGAGACCGACAGCCGTGGTCAGCTCAAGGTCAACAGCATGTATCAGACCGCCCTGCCGCACGTCTACGCGGTTGGTGACGTGATTGGCTACCCGAGCCTGGCCTCTGCCGCCTACGATCAGGGCCGAATTGCCGCTCAGGCGCTGGTGAAGGGTGAAGCAACGGCGCACCTGATTGAAGATATTCCGACGGGCATCTATACCATCCCGGAAATCAGTTCAGTCGGGAAAACCGAGCAGCAGCTAACGTCAATGAAGGTGCCTTACGAGGTGGGTCGTGCGCAGTTTAAACATCTGGCGCGGGCGCAAATCGTGGGGATGAGCGTGGGAACGCTGAAAATTCTTTTCCATCGCGAGACGAAAGAGATCCTCGGGATTCACTGCTTCGGTGAACGCGCCGCGGAAATCATTCATATCGGCCAGGCAATCATGGAGCAGAAAGGTGGTGGTAACACCATTGAGTACTTCGTCAACACCACCTTTAACTACCCGACCATGGCGGAAGCCTATCGGGTAGCCGCGCTGAACGGCTTAAACCGCCTGTTTTAACGCGCTGTCAAAATGGCCATCCATTGCACCGCGGATGGCCTCTGCCAGCTGCTCATAGCGGCTGCGCAGCGGTGAACCCGGACGATAAACCAGGCCAATCGTACGACGCGGTTCCGGCTTAATGCACGGCAGATAGACCACGCCATCACGTTTACGCTCGTGCGGCACCGCCAGCGCAGGCAGAAGCGTAATACCGCTTCCCGCCGCCACCATATTACGCAGCGTTTCCAGACTGGTTGCCCGGAAATGGGTATCTTCATCGGCACCCGCTTCGAAGCAGAAGCCCATAGCCTGGTCGCGCAGGCAGTGGCCGTCTTCCAGCATCAGCAGCTTTTCACCGGCCAGATCGGCCATCGGCACGCGATCGCGGTTCGCCCACGGGTGATCTTCATAGATCGCCAGCATCATTGGCTCATCGAACAGCGGTACTTCAATAAAGGCTTCACTCTCTTTTACCAGTGCCAGAATAGCGCAGTCGAGCTTGCCGCTGTCCAGCTGCGCCAGCAGCTGATGCGTCTGAGCTTCGTGCAGGTACATTTCGAGTTTCGGGAACGTCTGGTGCAACATCGGAATGATGTGCGGCAACAGGTACGGGCCAACGGTTGGGATCAGGCCAATATGCAGCGGGCCGGACATGGCCTCCCCCTGCTGGCTTGCCATTTCCTTGAGCACTTTGACCTCGCGCAGCACGGTGCGCGCCTGATCCACCAGCAGAAGACCTGCCTGTGTGAACAGAACCTTACGACTGGTGCGCTCCAGCAGCATCACGCCCAGCTCGTCTTCAAGCTTGCGGATCTGGCCGCTCAGCGTGGGCTGGCTGACGTGGCAGGAATCTGCCGCGCGGCGAAAGTGACGATGCTCGGCTAACGCTACCAGGTATTCAAGATCACGAATATTCATTATTCATCCTCCGTCGCCACGATAGTTCATGGCGATAGATAGCATAGCAACGAACGATTATCCCTATCAAGCATTCTGTTGAATAATACACCACATAGACGAGGCGGCACGTGTTTGACCCTTGACGTCCCCGCTCCGTCAGCGAGTTTCTCTCAAAACTCGAACAACTAAAGCCAACGTGAACTTTTGCGGACCCCGTGGTCCGCTTTTTTTTTGCGTAAAAAAGGCCGGATATAAAAACAAAATGGCAACCGAAGCGATCATTTTTAATATTTACTCCCTTTCCCCCATACATTTTCATAAGCATCTCTTATCTGACGCAATGCGAATTAAATTTCGTAAATTGCCCACATTTATTCGTTTGCTGAACCGTTTTCGCAGCAATTGACGACGGGGGTTTTACGTGGCTTTATAAAGGGAGATGACAAAATAATGTCCAGAAAATTTTTGCCTGGGCATAAACAAAAATGATGGGGTGACTGGGTTTTTATGAACGAACAATATTCCGCGTTGCGTAGTAATGTCAGTATGCTCGGCAAAGTGCTTGGAGATACCATCAAAGATGCGTTAGGGGAGAACATCCTCGACCGCGTTGAAACCATCCGCAAGCTGTCTAAATCTTCCCGTGCCGGTAACGAGGCCAGTCGTCAGGAGCTGCTCACCACCTTGCAGAACCTCTCTAACGATGAGCTGCTGCCCGTTGCGCGCGCATTCAGCCAGTTCCTGAACCTGGCCAATACCGCTGAGCAATACCACAGCATTTCGCCTAATGGCGAAGCGGCAAGCAACCCGGAAGTCATTGCCCGCACCCTTCGTAAACTGAAAGACCAGCCAGACCTCAACGAGGCCACCATCAAAAAAGCGGTGGAGTCACTTTCGCTGGAGCTGGTGCTGACCGCACACCCCACTGAAATTACCCGACGCACCCTGATCCACAAAATGGTGGAAGTGAACAACTGTCTGAAGCAGTTGGATAACAAAGACATTGCCGACTACGAACGCAACCAGCTGATGCGCCGTCTGCGCCAGCTGATTGCCCAGTCCTGGCACACCGATGAAATTCGTAAGCATCGCCCAAGCCCTGTGGACGAAGCTAAATGGGGCTTTGCGGTGGTGGAAAACAGCCTGTGGGAAGGGGTGCCGAACTACCTGCGCGAGCTGAACGAACAGCTGGAAGAGAACCTTGGCTACCGCCTGCCGGTCGATTTCGTTCCGGTCCGCTTCACCTCCTGGATGGGCGGCGACCGCGACGGCAACCCGAACGTGACCGCGGAAATTACCCGTCACGTCCTGCTGCTGAGCCGCTGGAAAGCGACCGACCTGTTCCTGAAAGACATTCAGGTGCTGATCTCCGAGCTGTCGATGGTTGAAGCGACGCCGGAACTACGCGCGCTGGCAGGTGAAGAGGGTGCCAGCGAACCGTACCGTTTCCTGATGAAAAAACTTCGCGGTCAGCTGATGGCCACTCAGGCGTGGCTGGAAGCGCGTCTGAAAGGTCAGCGCCTGCCAAAACCAGAAGGCCTGCTCAGCCAGAACGAACAGCTCTGGGAGCCGCTGTACGCCTGTTATAAATCACTCCAGGCCTGCGGGATGGGCATCATCGCTAACGGCGAACTGCTCGACACCCTGCGCCGCGTGAAGTGTTTCGGCGTGCCGCTGGTGCGTATCGACGTCCGTCAGGAAAGTACCCGCCATACCGAAGCGCTGGGCGAGCTGACCCGCTATCTCGGCATCGGCGACTATGAAAGCTGGTCCGAAGCCGACAAACAGGCCTTCCTGATCCGCGAGCTGAACTCGAAGCGCCCTCTGCTGCCGCGCAACTGGGAGCCAAGCAACGAAACCCGCGAAGTGCTCAACACCTGTAAAGCGATCGTGGACGCGCCGAAAGGATCGGTGGCCGCCTATGTGATCTCTATGGCGAAGACCCCTTCCGACGTGCTGGGCGTTCACCTTCTGCTGAAAGAAGCGGGAATCGACTACGCCCTGCCGGTCGCCCCGCTGTTTGAGACCCTCGACGACCTGAATAACGCCAACGACGTCATGACCCAGCTGCTGAATATCGACTGGTACCGCGGCTTTATCCAGGGCAAACAGATGGTGATGATTGGCTATTCCGATTCCGCGAAAGATGCAGGCGTGATGGCGGCATCCTGGGCGCAGTATCAGGCGCAGGATGCCCTGATCAAAACCTGCGAGAAAGCCGGTATTGAGCTGACCCTGTTCCACGGACGCGGTGGCTCAATTGGCCGTGGCGGCGCGCCTGCACATGCAGCCCTTCTGTCACAGCCGCCGGGAAGCCTGAAAGGCGGCCTGCGCGTCACCGAGCAGGGCGAGATGATCCGCTTCAAATACGGTCTGCCGGAAGTGACCATCAGCAGCCTGTCGCTTTATACCAGCGCTATCCTGGAAGCAAACCTGCTGCCGCCGCCGGAGCCGAAAGCATCCTGGTGCCATATCATGGACGAGCTGTCTGATATCTCCTGCGATCTGTACCGCGGCTACGTGCGTGAAAACAAAGATTTCGTTCCTTACTTCCGCTCGGCCACGCCTGAGCAGGAGCTGGGTAAACTGCCGCTGGGCTCACGTCCTGCGAAGCGTCGCCCGACCGGTGGCGTAGAGTCTCTGCGCGCGATCCCGTGGATCTTCGCCTGGACGCAAAACCGTTTGATGCTGCCCGCCTGGCTGGGTGCCGGTGCCGCGCTGCAAAAAGTGGTGGAAGACGGTAAACAGAGCGAGCTGGAGACCATGTGTCGCGACTGGCCATTCTTCTCTACCCGTCTGGGCATGCTGGAGATGGTCTTCTCGAAAGCTGACCTGTGGCTGGCGGAATACTACGATCAGCGTCTGGTGAAACCTGAGCTGTGGGCGCTGGGCAAAGAGCTGCGCGAACTGCTGGAAGGCGACATCAAAGTGGTTCTGGACATCGCCAACGACTCACACCTGATGGCGGACCTGCCGTGGATTGCCGAGTCTATTCAACTGCGTAACATCTACACCGACCCGCTGAACGTCCTGCAGGCAGAGCTGCTGCACCGTTCGCGTCTGGCGGAAGAAGAAGGGAAAGAGCCGGATCCGCGTGTTGAACAGGCGCTGATGGTGACGATTGCGGGCGTTGCGGCGGGTATGCGTAACACCGGCTAATGCTTTACGCCCGGCGGCGCTGCGCTTGCACGGGCCTACGATAAGTAGGCCGGGTAAGCGTCGGCGCCACCCGGCAAAATTCGGTAATCTCCTTATGCATTCCGATATCACCCAAATTTTGACTGACCTGGTGAACCGCACGTTACCGCTGGGTCAGATTCATTTCTCAGCGCTGGCTGAACAGCACCCCCGGACCTCTCCCTGCCTCGGCATTACCCTTGATACCCCCTGCGAGGCTATGTTTTCTTTTTTTGGACAAATCACGCCTCCCGCGCCTCACGCCCTGAGCATACATTTCGGTAAGCAGCTACTGACTATCGAGTTACAGCATGACAATACGCTTTTACAGCAGTTCCAGATTGCCCGACGCGGCCCGCGAACGGGGGCTTTTCTTCTTCAAACGCTTACCGAATTACAGATGCAGCCTGAGGAGCAGGACACAGCAAGGCTGGTGGTTTTAAGCTTGCTCAGCCACTGCCGGGATCTGCTTGGCAGCGAAATTCATACCGACAGCCGTAGCCGGGCACTATTCGAAGCCGTTCGGAGCTATATCGAAGAAAATTATGCCTCTTTGTTAACTCGCGAATCCGTGGCACAGGCGTTCTACATCACACCAAACTACCTTTCCCATCTATTCCAGAAAGTCGGCAGCGTCGGATTCAATGAGTATTTAACAAAAACGCGCTTGGAACATGCGCGCCAGCTGCTGAAAGGCTACGATCTCAAAATTAAAGATATCGCCCCACGCTGCGGATTTACGGACAGCAACTACTTTTGCCGTCTCTTTCGCAAGCACACCGAACGTTCCCCTTCCGAATATCGACGTCAGTACCACAGTCAGCTGATCGCCAAAAAATAGCACTGTGATCGCTCTCGCACTTCGTTAAGGACATTACATTTGTCCAGTATTTAGCAAAATTGGCCTGTATCCGCTCTGCCTGCCCACGCCTTATCCTTTATTCAACCTTTCTGACTTAAGGAAAAATAATGGAACTGTACCTGGATACCGCCAACGTGGCGGAAGTTGAACGCCTGGCGCGCATTTTTCCCATAGCGGGCGTCACCACCAATCCGAGCATCATTGCCGCCAGCCGTGAATCCATTTGGGACGTGCTGCCGCGCCTGCAAAAAGCCATCGGGCCAGAAGGCACGCTGTTTGCTCAAACCATGAGCCGCGACGCAGAAGGCATGGTGGAGGAAGCCAAACGTTTAAGTAACGCCATCCCGGAAATTGTGGTGAAAATCCCGGTGACGGCTCAGGGGCTCATCGCGATTAAAGCATTGAAAAAAGACGGGATAACCACGCTGGGAACCGCCGTTTACAGCGCGGCGCAGGGCTTGCTTGCCGCACTGGCAGGCGCGAAGTATGTCGCGCCGTACGTAAACCGCGTTGACGCTCAGGGCGGTGATGGCATTCGCATGGTCCAGGAGCTGCAATCCCTACTGGAACTGCACGCGCCGGAAAGCAAAGTGCTGGCCGCCAGTTTCAAAACGCCGCGTCAGGCGCTGGACTGCCTGTTGGCGGGATGCGAGGCAATCACGCTTCCCTTAGACGTAGCGCAACAAATGCTCGGCACACCGGCGGTAGAGTCAGCCGTAGAGAAGTTCGAGCAAGACTGGAAAAACGCGTTTGGTAACCTCAATCTCTAAGGGAGAACTGTTATGGACCGTATCATTCAATCGCCGGGAAAATATATCCAGGGCGCTGATGTGCTTACCCGTCTCGGCGACTATCTGAAACCCCTGGCCAATCGCTGGCTGGTTGTCGGCGATAAATTTGTGCTGGGTTTTGCCGAAGAGACCCTGCGTCAGAGTTTTAAAAATGCGGAACTCTATGCCGAAATAGCGCCGTTTGGCGGCGAGTGTTCACAAAATGAAATCGATCGGCTGAAAAAACTGGCCGACGGCGCCGACTGCCTGGCAGTCCTGGGCATCGGCGGCGGTAAAACGCTGGATACCGCCAAAGCGCTGGCTCACTTTATGGACGTGCCCGTCGCCATTGCACCGACTATTGCCTCCACCGATGCGCCGTGCAGCGCCCTTTCCGTTATCTACACCGACAGCGGCGAGTTCGATCGCTACCTGATGCTGCCGCACAACCCGAACATGGTCATTGTGGATACCAAAGTGGTAGCAGGTGCGCCGGCACGTCTGCTGGCCGCCGGGATTGGCGATGCGCTGGCGACCTGGTTTGAAGCACGCGCCTGCTCGCGCAGCGGTGCGACCACCATGGCGGGCGGCAAATGTACGCAGGCTGCACTCGCGCTGGCCGAGCTGTGCTACAACACGCTGATTGAAGAGGGTGAAAAGGCCATGCTTGCAGCGGAACAGCATGTAGTAACACCGGCGCTGGAACGCATTATCGAAGCCAACACCTATCTCAGCGGCGTAGGATTTGAAAGCGGCGGACTGGCGGCGGCACACGCTATTCATAACGGTATGACGGCGGTACCGGACGCGCACCACTTCTATCACGGCGAAAAAGTGGCGTTTGGTACGCTGACGCAGCTGGTGCTGGAAAACGCGCCGGTAGAAGAAATAGAGACCGTCGCGGCGCTTTGCCACAGCGTTGGGCTGCCGATTACGCTGGCACAGCTAAATATTAAACAAGATATTCCGGCCAAAATGCGGCTGATCGCAGAGGCGTCCTGTGCGGAAGGAGAAACCATCCACAATATGCCTGGCGGCGTGTCGCCGGATCAGGTTTACGCGGCGCTGCTGGTGGCTGACCAGTATGGGCAGCGGTTCCTGCAGGAGTGGGAGTAACTGGCATGAATAAAAATCCCCGCATCGGCGGGGATTTTTTTGCCCGTAGGCCGGGTAAGGCGTAGCCGCCACCCGGCACAAGGGTTACTTCACGTCAAACCGGTCCAGATCCATTACCCTCGCCCATGCTGCAACGAAGTCGCGGACAAACTTCTCGTGTGCATCATCACTGGCATAAACCTCGGCCAGCGCGCGCAGCACGGCGTTTGAACCGAAGACCAGATCGGCGCGGGTGGCGGTATATTTCACTTCACCGCTGGCGCGATCGCTTCCGGCAAACAGCTCATTTGATTCGTCGGTCGCCTTCCACTGGGTATTCATGTCCAGCAGGTTCACGAAGAAATCATTGCTCAGCACGCCTTCGCGGTTGGTGAACACGCCGTTCTTACTGCCATCAAAGTTGGCACCCAGCACGCGCAGACCGCCGATCAGCACCGTCAGCTCCGGTGCGGTCAGCGTCAGCTGTTGGGCTTTATCAATCAGCAGGGATTCCGTCGTGGACACATCCACCTGCGCACGGTAGTTGCGGAAGCCATCAGCAACCGGTTCGAGCAGGTTAAACATCTCGATATCCGTCTGATCCTGGCGCGCATCCACGCGGCCCGGCGTAAACGGAACGTTGACGTAAACGCCTGCCGCTTTTGCGGCCTGCTCAACGCCTACCACGCCCGCCAGCACGATAATATCGGCCAGAGAGGCTTTGTTGGTGGTGCGCTGGATAGCCTCCAGAGCCGGCAGCGCACGAACCGCTGCGGCGTTCACGTCCCAGTCACGCTGAGGAGCAAGCGCCAGACGCGCACCGTTGGCGCCGCCACGCTTATCGCCACCGCGGAAGGTCGATGCCGACGCCCAGGCCACAGAAACCAGCTCGCTCACGGAGAGGCCAGAGGCCGCAATTTCCGCCTTCAGACTTTCAATGTCCTCTTTGGTCGGATTGAATACCGCCTCCGGCAGCGGGTCCTGCCAGATCAGATCTTCTTTCGGCACTTCCGGGCCGAGGTAACGCGATTTTGGTCCCATATCGCGGTGGGTCAGTTTGAACCACGCGCGCGCGAAGGCTTCGTTAAAGGCCTGCGGGTCGTTCAGGAAACGGCGGGAAATCTTTTCGAATTCCGGGTCAAAACGCAGCGTCAGGTCGGTAACCAGCATCGTTGGCTTACGTTTTTTGGACGGGTCGAACGGGTCAGGCATGATTTCCGGCGCATCCACGGCTTCAAACTGAATCGCTCCCGCCGGGCTGCGGGTCTGCACCCATTCGAATTTAAACAGGTTCTCGAAGAAGTAGTTGCTCCACTGGGTCGGAGTTTGTGACCAGATGACTTCCAGACCGGAGGTAATGGCATCAGCGCCCACGCCCGTACCGTGCGTGCTCGCCCAGCCGAGGCCCTGCGCTTCAATCGGAGAGGCTTCCGGGTCAGTACCCACGTGGGTGGCTTCACCCGCGCCGTGGGTTTTGCCGAGGGTATGGCCGCCTGCAATCAGCGCCACGGTCTCTTCGTCGTTCATACCCATGTTGCCAAAGGTGGCGCGAATCGCTGCCGCCGCTGACAGCGGTTCGCCGCTGGCGTTTGGCCCTTCCGGATTGACGTAGATCAGGCCCATTTCGGTGGCAGCCAGCGGACGCTTCGCCAGCGCTTCCGGGTCACGGTGGGTCAGCCAGGCTTTCTCATCACCCCAGTTCACGTCCAGATCCGGTTCCCAGACGTCTTCACGTCCAGCACCAAAACCAAAGGTGCGGAAACCCGAGTTTTCCAGCGCCACGTTACCCGCGAGGATAAACAGGTCAGCCCAGGAAATTTTTTGACCGTATTTTTTCTTGATGGGCCACAGCAGACGGCGCGCCTTATCCAGGCTTACGTTATCCGGCCAGGAGTTCAGCGGCGCAAAGCGCTGTTGACCGCGTCCAGCCCCACCGCGTCCGTCAACGGAGCGATAGGTACCCGCGCCGTGCCAGGCCATACGGATAAACAGGCCCGCATAGCTGCCCCAGTCGGCAGGCCACCACGGTTGAGAGTCGGTTAAGAGTGCTTTGAGGTCGCCTTTAAGGGCGGAGTAATCAAGTTTGCTGAATTCTTTGCGGTAGTCGAAGTCTTCACCCAGCGGGTTCGAACGATTGGAATGTTGGTTAAGAAGATCGATGCGGAGTTGTTTTGGCCACCAGTCGCGGCTGCCTGTACCTGCGCCCGCGCTGTGATCGACGCCGCCCTGGTGGAACGGGCATTTGCCGACTGATGCCGCTTTATTGGTCTCGTCTGACGTGCTCATCGCTATGCTCCCTTTTACAGTGTTACCGTTACGATATACACCACTAGCAATAAGTTATAGTTGAATTAATCCACAGATTCGATAGCTGATACCTTTTAACTTTTTGCCCTATTAAAAAGCCCTCAATTTAAGAGGGCTTTTGGTGTTTTACGCGGGGCGAACGCCCAGAGTGTGGCAGATGGCGTAGCTCATTTCCGCACGGTTTAGCGTGTAGAAGTGGAAATCTTTCACTCCTTCACGGCTTAAAATTTTCACCATGTCCATCGCGATATTAGCCCCCACCAGCTTGCGGGTTTCCGGGTCATCGTCCAGCCCTTCGTACATTTTGGACATCCACAGCGGAATGCGGACATTGGTCATATCAGCGAATTTCTTCGCCTGCTTGAAGTTAGAGACCGGCAGAATACCCGGGATAATTTCAACGTCGATGCCCGCGGAGACGCAGCGGTCACGGAAGCGCAGATAGCTTTCGACATCGAAGAAGAACTGGGTAATGGCGCGATTCGCGCCGGCGTCCACTTTACGCTTGAGGTTAAGCAGATCGGCCTGGGCGCTTTTCGCTTCCGGATGCACCTCAGGATAAGCGGCAACGGAGATATCAAAATCAGCCACGTCTTTCAGCAGCGCGACCAGATCGGCGGCATACATGTCCGGCTTACCGCTGCCCGGCGGCAGATCACCGCGCAGTGCGACAATATGACGGATGCCGTTATTCCAGTAATCCTGGGCGATAGCCCGTAACTCGTCGCGGGTCGCGTCGATACAGGTGAGGTGCGGCGCCGCTTCCAGACCGGTACGATCTTTGATGCCTTTGATAATGCTGTGCGTACGATCGCGCTCGCCGGAGTTAGCGCCGTAAGTCACGGAAACGAACTTCGGCTTCAGGCTGCTGAGACGATCGATAGAGCTCCACAGGGTTTGCTCCATTTCACTGGTGCGCGGCGGGAAAAATTCAAAAGAGACGTTAATCTGACCGTTTACTTCGGCCAGGCTCTGATTCAGTGCTTCCCGCTGGTTGGCGTGAAAAAAGCTCATACCTTACCTCTATCAATCACATGTCGTTGTCTGTTGTCTTGTGAACTTCTATACGTTTAGACGTCCAGATGTAAAAATGACGGAAAAGCAGAGGGACGTCAACATAAATAATCAACAATAACGGTGAGGTTTGCTCAGACAAGATGAAGAAAGTTCATGATGGGGAGTGAGACATCCCCTGCCCAGGACCTTACTGCCCTTTGGGTAAAGGGGAAAAGACCGCACCAGGCAGTCTTCTCCCTATGGGGTGTACGGTGCGGTTTTAATGCCAGCAGAAGTGATGCACAACCTGAGTAATCAGTTCGCGGGTTGGCTTGATGAAGCGGGTTTCCAGATATTCATCCGGCTGGTGCGCCTGGTTGATGGAGCCGGGGCCAAGGACCAGCGTAGGGCAAAGCGTCTGAATAAACGGCGCTTCGGTGCAGTAGTTCACCACGTCGGTTTTCTCACCGAGCAGCTTTTCCACCACCTCAACCAGCTGATGGTCCGGCGGGCATTCGTAACCCGGGATCGGCGGATGCAGTTCGGAGACAGTCAGGCGGCCCGGCCAGCGCTCGCTCACCGGGGCCAGCGCCTCATTCAGCAGGCCGTCGAGATCGCTGAGGGTCATACCCGGCAGCGGGCGGATGTCCATATGCAGTTCGCAGCAGGCGCATATACGGTTCGAGGCATCGCCGCCGTGCAGGCTGCCGAGGTTCAGGGTCGGATACGGCACGGTGAACGCGTCATAGTGATAGCGCTCTTTCAGATCGTCGCGCAGGGCCATGATGCGCCCGATGGCGTCATGCATCAGCTCAATGGCGTTCACGCCGCGCGCCGGGTCGCTGGAGTGGCCGGACTGGCCGAGCACGCGCACGGCCGTAGAGATATGGCCTTTGTGCGCGCGAATCGGTTGCAACGACGTCGGCTCGCCGATGATCGCGCAATCCGGGCGAATCGACGTGTTTTCAGAGAAGTAGCGCGCGCCAGCCATGCTGGTTTCTTCATCAGCGGTCGCCAGAATGTAGAGCGGTTTTTTCAGCTTCGTCACGTCCACGTCACGCAGCGCGTCGAGGATAAAGGCGAAGAAGCCTTTCATGTCGGCGGTGCCCAAACCGTAGAGCTTGTTGTCGTGCTCGGTCAGGGTGAACGGATCGCGCGTCCAGCGGCCATCGTCAAACGGCACGGTGTCGGTATGACCGGCCAGCAGCAGGCCGCCCGCACCGGTTCCGGTGCTGGCGAGCAGGTTAAATTTGTGGCGGGTTCCGGGAACGGGCTGAACCTCAACGTTAAAACCAAGATCGCTAAACCAACCCGCCAGCAGATTGATTAAAGACTCATTGCTCTGATCCAGCGCTTCTTCCGTTGCGCTGATGGACGGTGTGGCAATCAGGGCGCGGTAGATCTCGATAAATGGCGGTAAGTTCATTTTCATTGTTGACACACCTTAGGTCGTGATAGTATCAATATTCATGCAATAAATGTGAATAAAAATACATTAACGTTGAGCATAAAGGAACCCGATGTTGAATACGCTGATTGTAGGCGCTAGCGGTTATGCGGGCGCAGAGCTTGTAAGCTACGTGAATCGCCATCCACATATGACCATAACCGCTTTGACCGTGTCAGCGCAAAGCAATGATGCAGGAAAGTTAATTTCCGATTTGCATCCGCAGCTTAAGGGCCAGGTCGATCTGCCGCTGCAGCCCATGTCTGACATCAGCGAGTTTACCGACGGCGTCGACGTGGTGTTTTTAGCCACCGCGCACGAGGTCAGCCACGACCTGGCGCCGCAGTTTCTGGCGGCTGGCTGCGTGGTCTTCGACCTCTCCGGCGCGTTCCGCGTTAACGACGGCGCGTTCTACGAAAAATATTACGGTTTCACCCATCAGCATCCGGATCTGCTGGAAAAAGCGGTGTACGGCCTGGCGGAGTGGAGCGCTGACAAACTGAAAGAAGCTGACCTGATTGCCGTTCCGGGCTGCTACCCGACTGCGGCGCAGCTTTCCCTGAAGCCGCTGATCGACGCAGGCCTGCTGGATCTGAGCCAGTGGCCAGTGATCAACGCCACCAGCGGCGTGAGCGGTGCAGGCCGCAAGGCGGCGATCTCCAACAGCTTCTGCGAAGTGAGCCTTCAGCCGTATGGCGTGTTTAATCACCGTCATCACCCTGAAATCACGACGCATCTGGGCGCGGACGTCATTTTCACCCCGCACCTGGGCAGCTTCCCGCGTGGGATCCTCGAAACCATCACCTGCCGCCTGAAACCGGGCGTGACCAAAGAGCAGGTGAACGAGGCCTTCACGCAGGCGTATGCGGACAAACCGCTGGTGCGCCTGTACGACAAAGGCGTGCCGGCGCTGAAAAACGTGGTCGGTCTGCCGTTCTGCGATATCGGCTTTGCCGTTCAGGGTGAGCATCTCATCGTGGTGGCCGCAGAAGATAACTTACTGAAAGGCGCTGCCGCACAGGCAATGCAGTGTGCAAATATTCGTTTCGGTTTCCCGGAAACGCAGGCTCTTATTTAAGGTGTGATGATGAACCCATTAATTATCAAACTCGGTGGTGTACTGCTGGATAGCGAAGAAGCGCTGGAGCGTCTGTTTACCGCGCTGGTGAACTATCGCGAATCACATCAACGCCCGCTGGTGATTGTACACGGCGGCGGCTGCGTGGTGGATGAGCTGATGAAAGGGCTCAACCTGCCGGTGAAAAAGAAAAACGGCCTGCGCGTGACGCCTGCTGACCAGATTGACATCATTACCGGCGCGCTGGCGGGTACGGCGAACAAAACGCTGCTGGCGTGGGCGAAGAAACACCACATCGCGTCCGTTGGCCTCTATCTGGGCGATGGCGACAGCGTAAAAGTGACCCAGCTCGACGAAGAGCTCGGCCACGTTGGACTGGCGCAGCCTGGTTCGCCTAAGCTGATTAATACGCTGCTGGAAGGGGGTTTCCTGCCGGTGGTGAGCTCAATCGGCGTGACCGAAGAGGGCGAGCTGATGAACGTCAACGCTGACCAGGCAGCAACCGCGCTCGCGGCAACGCTGGGCGCGGATCTGATCCTTCTCTCCGACGTGAGCGGCATTCTGGACGGAAAAGGCCAGCGCATCGCAGAAATGACGGCAGAGAAAGCCGAGCAGCTGATTGCGCAGGGCATCATCACCGACGGCATGATCGTCAAAGTGAACGCCGCGCTGGATGCCGCGCGCACGCTGGGCCGCCCGGTGGATATCGCCTCATGGCGTCACGCTGAACAACTGCCTGCGCTGTTCAACGGTACGCCGATTGGCACGCGTATTCTGGCGTAATCGATTTAACGTTTTGTAAGCCCGGTAAGCGCAGCGCCACCGGGCAATGAAATTCAAAGATATTAAGGAAGCATGTTATGGCACTTTGGGGTGGGCGTTTTACACAGGCAGCGGATCAGCGGTTCAAACAGTTCAACGACTCTTTGCGCTTCGACTACCGCCTGGCCGAACAGGATATTGTCGGCTCTGTGGCCTGGTCCAAAGCGCTGGTGACGGTGGGCGTATTGACCGCAGACGAACAATTACAGCTGGAAGAAGCGCTGAATAATCTGCTGGAAGAGGTGCGTCTTAACCCGCAGCAGATCCTCGAAAGCGATGCTGAAGATATTCACAGCTGGGTGGAAGGCAAACTTATCGACAAGGTCGGCCAGCTGGGCAAAAAGCTGCACACCGGACGCAGCCGTAACGACCAGGTCGCCACCGATCTGAAGCTATGGTGTAAAGATACCGTTGGCGAACTGCTGGCGGCTAATCGTCAGCTGCAGAGCGCACTGGTGGAGACCGCGCAGAACAACCAGGACGCGGTGATGCCGGGATATACCCACCTGCAGCGCGCACAGCCGGTGACCTTTGCGCACTGGTGTCTGGCCTACGTCGAGATGCTGGCGCGTGATGAAAGCCGTCTGCAGGACACCCTAAAACGTCTGGACGTCAACCCGCTGGGCAGCGGCGCGCTGGCCGGAACCGCTTACGAAATCGACCGTGAACAGCTGGCAGGCTGGCTGGGCTTTGCCTCCGCCACCCGTAACAGCCTGGACAGCGTGTCTGACCGCGACCACGTGCTGGAGCTGCTCTCCAATGCCTCGATCGGGATGGTGCATCTGTCGCGCTTTGCCGAAGACCTGATCTTCTTTAACTCTGGCGAAGCGGGCTTCGTCGAACTGTCCGACCGCGTGACCTCAGGCTCATCCCTGATGCCGCAGAAGAAAAACCCGGACGCGCTGGAGCTAATTCGCGGTAAATGTGGCCGCGTGCAGGGCGCGCTGACCGGCATGATGATGACCCTGAAAGGGCTGCCTCTGGCGTATAACAAAGACATGCAGGAAGACAAAGAAGGACTGTTCGACGCGCTCGACACCTGGCTGGACTGTCTGCATATGGGCGCGCTGGTGCTGGACGGCATTCAGGTGAAACGTCCACGGTGCCAGGAAGCGGCGCAGCAGGGCTATGCGAACTCTACCGAGCTGGCGGATTATCTGGTGGCGAAAGGCGTACCTTTCCGTGAAGCGCACCATATTGTGGGTGAAGCGGTAGTGGAAGCTATTCGTCAGGGTAAACCGCTGGAAGATCTGGCGCTGGCCGACCTGCAGAAGTTCAGCGCGGTTATCGGAGATGATGTGTATCCGATTCTTGCGCTGCAGTCTTGCCTGGATAAGCGTGCCGCGAAAGGCGGCGTGTCGCCTAAGCAGGTGGCGCAGGCGATAGCGGATGCGAAAAACCGTTTGGTTTAATCTGTCCTGACTGGAGCCCTCTCCCACTGTGCGGGGAGAGGGCCAGGGTGACGAGTTACAGCAGCTTAGCCAGACGGTTGATGTCGGACTGAATTGCTCCAGCGGTAACATCGCGGCCCGCGCCAGGACCGCGGATCACCAGCGGGTTATCGCGGTACCAGCGGCTTTCGATGGCGAAGACGTTATCACACGGCAGCAGCGCCGCCAGAGGATGCTCAGGACGCACCGCCTCGACGCCGACCCGCGCCTTTCCGTTAGCCTCAAAACGCGCCACATAGCGCAGTACCAGCCCCATCTCGTTCGCCGCTTCCAGACGCTGAACCATCTGCTCGTTAAGCTCTTCACCATTTTCAAAGAAATGGTCCACAGAACCTTCTTCACAGCCGGCTGGCACCAGTGATTCGACGCGTACGGAATCCGGTTCGATGTCGTAGCCGGCTTCACGCGCCAGGATTACCAGCTTACGCATCACGTCTTTACCGGAAAGGTCAACGCGCGGATCGGGTTCCGTTAAGCCCTGCTGCCACGCCTGATCCACCAGGTCGGTGAACGGTACGGTGCCGTCAAACTGCAGGAACAGCCAGGAGAGCGTGCCGGAGAAGATACCGCTCAGCGCCAGAATGCTGTCGCCGCTTTCAATCAGGTCACGCACGGTGTGGTTAACCGGCAGGCCCGCGCCCACGGTGGCGTTATACAGCCAGTGACGGCCAGTTTTTTCAAACGCGTCGTGGATCTGACGGTATTTATCGGTGCTGCTCGCCCCCGCCAGCTTGTTGGCGCTGATGACGTGGAAACCGTGGCTGGCGAAATCAAGGTACTGATCGGCAAGCTGTTCGCTGGCGGTAACGTCCAGCACCACCAGATCGTCATACGGGTGCGCGCGCATCCACAGGAACAGCGACTCTTCATCCTGCTCAACCGCTTCATCGTTAAAGAAGGCAAGCGCGCGGCTGGCGTCCAGCCCTTCGTAGTTCAGCAGGCTGCGACGACTGTCTACCACGCCCGCAAGAATAAATTCAAACCCGGTACGCGCCGAGAGCGTCACCTGTTCGCGGGCAAACAGCTCAAGCCAGCGGGAACCGATATTACCTTTCCCGAACAGCACCAGGCCGATGCGTTTTTCCGCGCGGAACAGGGAGGTATGCAGACCCTGAATCAGGCTTTCGGTTGGCCCTTTGCGCAGAACGGCAACCAGGCTGATGCCCTCTTCCGACTGCCAGGTGAACTCCACCGGCTGGCCTTTCAGCTGCTGCCAGAAGCGGTGGCAGTGCAGCGGGTTACGGGTGACGCCCGCGCCCACCATCGCCACCAGAGCCAGCCCCTGACGCAGGCGAAGTTCGCCCGGCAGGCCTGCTTCATCCAGAATTTTCAGCGCGCTGTCCGCCACTTCTGCGGTATAGCAGAACTGCAGCAGCTGGCGGTCATTGTGAACACCCACGGCCAGCGGACGCACCTGAGCACGTTTCAGGATCGTGTCGATCTCTTTATGCGCCAGCTTGAAGTCCTGCCCCGCAGGCACCTGGAACTCAATCAGGCAGATGTCGTCATGACTGGTGACAATACGTGCCCCGGTACCGGACGCCAGCACGCGCTCAATGCGCGTGGAGCCTTGATCCGGGGTGTAACTGCAGCGCAGCTGGAGGTCGATATCGCTGCCGGAAACCGGCTGCAGCGTGCGCGCGTGCAGTACCGGCGCCGCCAGACGGGCCAGCTCACTGGCTTCATCCAGGCGCAGCAGCGGCAGCAGGCAGGCATCCTTAACTTTACGCGGGTCCGCGCTGTAAACACCGGCCACGTCGCTCCAGATGGTGACGCGGGACACGCCCGCCAGGGCACCAATCTGCGTTGCCGAGTAGTCCGATCCGTTACGGCCCAGCAGCACGGTTTCGCCCGCGTTGCTGCGGCTGATAAAGCCGGTGACGACAATACGTTTGCCCGGGTGCTGCACCAGCAGCTGTTGCAGCAGCGGGTAGGACAACCCTTCATCCACCTGCGGCTGCGCGGCGCGTTCGGCGCGCAGGAAATCACGCGCGTCGAGCCAGGCCGCTTCCACGCCCAGGTGTTGCAGCACGGCGGCCATCAGGCGTGCGGACCACACTTCACCGTGGCCCACCACTTCGGCATACACCGCATCGGTAATACCGCTGTCCAGCAGGGCAGCCAGACGCTCAAGGTCATGGGTGAAGGCGCCGATCAGCCCGTCCGCCACGTCCGCAGGCAGCAGGCCGGCAATCAGCTCGCTCTGGTAACGACGTAAGGACTGTTGCACCTGATGCGCAGAAAGGCGATCGGTCTGGCTCAGTTTCAGCCAGCTAATCAACTGGTTGGTGGTGCTGCCCGCTGCCGAGACAACCATCATGTCACCCGGCTGTGAATATTCCGTCATGATCCCTGCAACGCGCAGGTAACATTTCACATCAGCAAGACTACTACCACCAAACTTGTGCAGTTGACGACCCTTCGCCCCTGCCTGCGCTATCACACTCATGATTACCCCTTGGCTGCGATCCGGAAGCCATTTTCCAGATCGGCAATTAAATCTTCAGAATCTTCAATGCCGGTTGAGATACGCAGCAGCGTCTCAGAAATCCCGGCGGCGGCACGTGCTTCCGGTGCCATACCTGCGTGCGTCATGGTTGCGGCGTGGGAGATCAAGCTTTCAACCCCACCTAAGGATTCCGCCAGCGTAAACAATGACAGCCCGCTCAGGAAGCGACGCAGCGTTTGCTCGTCACCATCCAGTTCAAAACTTAACATCGCGCCAAACCCTTTCTGCTGGCGCGCGGCAATCTCATGCCCCTGATTTTCCGGCAGCGACGGGTGATAAAGCTTTTTCACCAGCGGCTGGGTTTTCAGGAAATCGACAATCGCCTGGGCATTGCGCTGCGCCACGTCCATGCGCGGCGAAAGCGTGCGGATGCCGCGCAACAGCAGATAGCTGTCGAAGGCGCCCGCGGTGACGCCAATGTTATTGGCCCACCATGCCAGTTCGGTGACAACATCCGGATCTTTGGCAATTACCACGCCTGCCACTACGTCAGAATGGCCGTTCAGATATTTAGTGCATGAATGCAATACCAGATCGGCACCCAGTGCGAGTGGGTTCTGAAGGGCCGGACTGAGGAACGTATTATCCACTACACTTATCGCTCCCGCATCCCTTGCGAGCTGACAAATTTTCGCAATATCGACAACGCGCAACAATGGATTGCTTGGACTTTCCACCAGAACCAGCTTTGGTTTCTCTGCCAGAGCCTGTTTCAGCGCCTGTTCGTCGTTTTGATCGACAAACAGCACGCGATAGCAGCCGCGTTTTGCCAGGCTGTCAAACAGACGATAGCTACCGCCATAGCAATCGTGTGGGGCAACCAGCAGATCGCCCGGTTTCAGGAACACGGTGGTCACCAGGTGAATGGCGGACATCCCGGTATTGGTTAATACTGCCCCTGCGCCCCCTTCCAGTTCCGCAAGCGCGCGCTGGGTCACGTCACGCGTAGGGTTGCCACGACGCGAGTAGTCATGCGCGCGGGGTTCATTAAATCCGGTGAAGTTGTAGGTACTGGAAAGATGAATCGGCGGGACAACGCAGCCGTACTGCTCGTCATCATTTAATCCGCTACGCACTGCAATAGTGGCCTGTTTACGCGTCATGGTGAGGGCTTCCTGGCGAATGAGGTGAAAAGTCAGGCACCAGAGTAAACATTGAAAGTATGGACGTCAATACATCTGGACATCTAAACTTCTTTGCGTATAGATTGAGCAATGCGCAAATAGCCGTTAAAATTATATGCTTTAGTGCACGCTGCAGCGGCAATATCCGTGCCACGGTATCGTCTCTACGGTAAACTAGACAAGATTGCGGTTCAAAACGGGTGGTTACAGGTTTTGCACCTTTAGATAAATGACTGAGAGGATTAAAGGTATCTCATGGCTGAATGGAGCGGCGAATATATCAGCCCATACGCTGAGCACGGTAAGAAGAGTGAGCAAGTAAAGAAAATTACGGTTTCCATTCCTCTGAAGGTGTTGAAGATCCTCACCGATGAACGTACGCGTCGTCAGGTGAACAACCTGCGCCACGCGACCAACAGCGAACTGCTGTGCGAAGCGTTTCTGCATGCGTTTACCGGTCAACCGTTGCCGAACGATGAAGATCTGCGCAAAGAGCGTAGTGATGAAATCCCGGAAGAGGCGAAGGTGATCATGCGTGAACTGGGTATTGACCCGGAGACGTGGGAATACTGAGAAGCGGATACAAAAAAGGCACCTTGCGGTGCCTTTTTTCTCGGGAAACTTATTTAGCGCCCGGGATGCTGAAACGCTTGTTGAAGCGGTCAACACGGCCACCGGTTGCAACGTCACGCTGCTTACCAGTGTAGAACGGGTGGCATTTGCCGCACACGTCCAGGTTCAGATCGTGACCCACGGTAGAGCGGATCTGGATAGAGTTACCGCAAGAACAGTTTGCAGTAATCATTTCGTATTTCGGGTGAATATCTTTTTTCATGGGAGAACCTCAGTTAAGGCCGCGTCGCTCTTCCAGCCCTAACGCCAGACACCACGCGATGTTGATTGTAAGTTCTTTGGCGTAAAGTACACCAAAGGCGGCGAATCATACAGAATTTGACCAACGTATGCAAACTGATCCGCACGCCGCTTTTACTAATGTGTATACTAACGCGCCACTTTTCAAGTCAGGAAGATTCGATGCCCGTCGCTCACGTTGCCCTGCCCGTTCCGCTTCCCCGCACCTTTGACTATCTGCTGCCCGACAGCATGAGCGCCAAAGCGGGCTGCCGCGTGACCGTGCCGTTTGGCAAACAGCAGCGCGTGGGGATCGTCGTCTCCGTCAGCGATAAAAGCGAGCTACCGCTTAATGAGCTGAAATCAGTCGTTGAGGTGCTGGACAGCGAGCCGGTTTACTCCACCAGCATATGGCGACTGCTGCTGTGGGCGGCGGATTATTATCATCACCCGATCGGCGACGTCCTGTTCCACGCTCTGCCAATTATGCTGCGTCAGGGCAAGAGCGCCAGCCATGCGCCAATGTGGTACTGGTTTGCCACGGAGGAAGGCCAGGCCGTCGACATCAACAGCCTGAAGCGCTCGCAGAAGCAGCAGCAGGCGCTGGCGGCGCTGCGTCAGGGGAAAATCTGGCGGCATCAGGTCGACGAGCTTGAGGTCAGCGAAACGGCGCTACAGGCATTAAGAAAGAAAGGGCTAAGCGAACTGGCCAGCGAAGCGCCTGCTCTGAACGACTGGCGGGAGAGTTTCTCCGTTTCAGGGGATCGCCTGCGTCTGAATACCGAACAGGCCACCGCAGTAGGCGCGATTCATAGCGCCTCCGATCGTTTCTCTACCTGGCTGCTGGCGGGGGTCACCGGTTCCGGCAAGACCGAAGTCTACCTGAGCGTGCTGGAAAACGTGCTCGCTCAGGGGAAACAGGCGCTGGTGATGGTGCCGGAAATTGGCCTGACGCCGCAAACCATCGCCCGATTCCGCGAACGCTTTAACGCGCCGGTTGAGGTGCTGCACTCCGGCCTGAACGACAGCGAACGCCTCAGCGCCTGGCTGAAAGCGAAAAACGGCGAAGCGGCGATTGTGATCGGCACCCGTTCATCGCTGTTTACGCCGTTTAAAAATCTTGGCGTTATCGTGATAGACGAAGAGCACGACAGCTCCTATAAACAGCAGGAAGGCTGGCGCTACCATGCCCGCGATCTGGCGGTCTATCGCGCGCACAGCGAGCAAATTCCCATTATTCTGGGTTCCGCCACGCCGGCGCTCGAAACGCTGCACAACGTGCGCCAGCGTAAATACCACATGCTGCGCCTGACGCGTCGGGCGGGGAATGCCCGTCCAGCCATTCAGCACGTGCTGGATCTGAAAGGTCAGCAGGTTCAGGCGGGGCTAGCGCCCGCGCTGATTACCCGCATGCGCCAGCATTTGCAGGCGGGGAATCAGGTCATTTTGTTTCTGAACCGCCGCGGATTCGCCCCTGCCCTGCTGTGCCACGACTGCGGCTGGATTGCCGAATGCCCGCGCTGCGACCACTACTATACCTTCCACCAGGCCCAGCGGCATTTGCGCTGCCACCACTGCGACAGCCAGCGTCCGGTGCCGCGCCAGTGTCCGTCATGTGGTTCAACGCATATCGTGCCGGTCGGTCTGGGAACGGAACAGCTTGAACAGGCGCTTGGTCCCTTCTTCCCGGACGTGCCGATTTCGCGTATCGACCGGGACACCACCAGCCGCAAAGGCGCGCTCGAACAGCAGCTGGCGGAAGTGCATCGCGGCGGCGAGCGCATCCTGATTGGTACCCAGATGCTGGCTAAAGGTCACCATTTTCCGGACGTGACGCTGGTCGCCCTGCTGGACGTGGACGGCGCGCTGTTCTCGGCAGATTTTCGTTCAGCCGAGCGCTTCGCCCAGCTTTATACCCAGGTAGCCGGACGTGCAGGACGCGCCGGTAAACAGGGCGAAGTGGTGTTGCAAACGCACCATCCGGAGCACCCGCTGCTGCAAACCTTGCTGCACAAAGGCTATGACGCCTTTGCCGAGCAGGCGCTGGCCGAGCGCCAGACTATGCAGCTACCGCCGTGGACCAGTCACGTCATCATCCGCGCGGAAGATCATAACAACCAGCAGGCGCCACTTTTCCTGCAGCAGCTGAGAAACCTTCTGCAGGCCAGCCCGCTGGTGGATAATCAGCTGTGGATTTTGGGCCCGGTGCCCGCCCTCGCGCCAAAACGCGGTGGCCGTTTCCGATGGCAGATTTTGCTCCAGCACCCTTCGCGTATTCGTCTTCAGCATATCGTCAGCGGCGCGCTGGTGCTGATTAACACCCTGCCCGAAGCGCGAAAAGTAAAGTGGGTGCTGGACGTCGACCCCATCGAAGGCTGAAGCTGGATCGAAAAATTTAACTCTCCTCACATTTTTTATGAAAATTCTGTAACCGATTCCATTAACAATCTGTAAAAATGGTGATGTCAGAAGTTCGGTGTTCAGGCGAGGAGAAGACGTTGAAGTCCAGGAAAGAGGTTGCACCGGCGACCATGAAAGACGTTGCCCAGAAAGCACAAGTCTCTACGGCAACGGTATCCCGCGCATTAATGAACCCGGATAAAGTCTCCCAGGCGACCCGTAACCGGGTGGAGCAGGCTGCGCTGGAAGTGGGCTATTTCCCACAGGCGATGGGGCGTAACGTTAAACGCAATGAGTCGCGCACCATTCTGGTGATTGTGCCGGACATCTGTGACCCCTTTTTCAGCGAGATTATCCGCGGTATTGAAGTCACCGCGGCGGAACAAGGTTACCTGGTGCTGATTGGTGACTGTGCTCATCAGAATCAGCAGGAAAAAACCTTCATCGACCTCATTATCACCAAGCAGATCGACGGCATGCTTTTGCTTGGCTCTCGTCTGCCGTTTGATGCCAGCATTGAAGAGCAGCGTAATTTACCGCCGATGGTCATGGCCAACGAGTTTGCGCCAGAGCTGGAGCTGCCGACGGTCCATATCGATAACCTCACCGCCGCGTTCAACGCCGTAAATTATCTCCAGGAGCTGGGGCATAAGCGTATCGGCTGCATCGCCGGACCGGAAGAGATGCCGCTGTGTCACTACCGTCTGCAGGGCTATGTTCAGGCGCTGCGCCGTACCGGCGTTACCGTCGATCCGCACTACATTGCGCGCGGCGATTTTACCTTCGCTGCAGGTGGACAGGCGCTGGAGAAACTTCTGGACCTGCCTGAGCCGCCAACCGCCGTATTTTGTCACAGCGACGTGATGGCGCTGGGCGCATTATCGTATGCCAAACGCCGCGGTCTTCGCATACCGAAAGATTTATCGATCATCGGTTTCGATAATATTTCGCTTTCGGAATTTTGCGATCCGCCGCTCTCAACGGTCGCTCAGCCGCGCTACCAAATCGGCCGCGAAGCGATGCTTCTTCTGCTGGATCAGCTTCACGGTCAAACAGTTAGCAGCGGCTCGCGGTTGCTGGACTGTGAACTGATCGTCCGCGGTACTACCCAGGCATTGACTTAAAGTAAACGTCTTTCGGATACCCTTATCTGGTCAAAGCACCGCCGCTTAAGTAACATGGCGGACTGACGAACGAATAAATACAGCGAAACGATAGTGGCACAACGAGATTATGTACGTCGCGGCCAGCCGGCACCTTCGCGACGCAAAAAGAGTAGCTCAAGGAAAAAGCAACGTAACCTGCCTGCTGTCTCGCCAGCAATGGTCGCTATTGCTGCGGCTGTAGTCGTCGCCTTTATTGGTGGCCTGTACTTTATCACGCACCATAAAAAAGAAGAGTCTGAGGCGCTTCAGGCAAGCAAAGTGGCCGGAAATGGCCTTCCTCCGAAGCCTGAAGAGCGCTGGCGCTATATCAAAGAGCTGGAAAGCCGTCAGCCTGGGGTACGTGCGCCAACTGAACCTTCTGCGGGTGGTGAAGTGCAGAATGCGAATCAGCTAACGGATGAACAGCGTCAGCTGCTGGCACAAATGCAGGCCGATATGCGCCAGCAGCCTACGCAGCTGAACGAAGTGCCGTGGAATGAGCAGACCCCGGCACAGCGCCAGCAAACGCTGCAGCGACGTCAGGCGCAACAGCAGATCCAGCAGCAACAGCAGCAGTGGGCACAAACCCAGCCGGTGCAGCAGCCTAAGGCACAGCCGCGGGTAACGGAACAGCCGTATCAGCAGCCGACGCGTACGGTGCAGTCTCAGCCTGTCCAGCAGCAGCCGAAAACTCAGCCGCAGAAACAGGCGGCTCAGCCTTATCAGGATCTGCTTCAGACGCCAGCGCATACCACCGCGCAGCAGCCGAAAACTCAGCAGGCTGCGCCGGTGACCAAAGAGACCGAAGCGCCGAAGCAGACGGCTGAGAAAAAAGACGAACGCCGCTGGATGGTGCAGTGCGGTTCGTTCAAAGGCGCGGAGCAGGCGGAAACGGTGCGTGCGCAGCTGGCCTTCGAAGGGTTTGATTCGCGTATTACCACCAATAACGGCTGGAATCGCGTGGTGATTGGGCCGGTGAAAGGCAAGGAAAATGCCGATGGCACCATTTCGCGTTTGAAAATCGCCGGTCACACAAACTGCATTCGACTCGCCTCCGGGGGTTGAAACCCCCAAAATCCCCCCCATCTATCATTTAATTCAGCCCTGAGCACAGGCTCAGGGCTTCTGTTTCCCGATTCTGTAACCAGGGGGTCTGCTCGTGACAACAATAGTAAGTGTACGCCGTAACGGCCATGTGGTAATCGCCGGTGATGGCCAGGCCACGCTGGGTAATACCGTCATGAAAGGCAACGTGAAGAAAGTGCGCCGTCTCTACAACGACAAAGTGATCGCCGGTTTTGCTGGCGGCACGGCGGACGCCTTCACGCTGTTTGAACTTTTTGAACGCAAACTGGAAATGCACCAGGGGCATCTGGTGAAAGCAGCCGTTGAGCTGGCAAAAGACTGGCGTACCGACCGCATGCTGCGCAAGCTCGAAGCGCTGCTGGCCGTGGCCGATGAAACCGCTTCGCTTATCATCACCGGTAATGGTGACGTGATTCAGCCGGAAAATGACCTGATTGCCATCGGCTCTGGCGGCCCGTATGCCCAGGCTGCAGCCCGCGCGCTGTTGGAAAATACCGACATGAACGCGCGTGATATCGCGGTGAAGGCGTTGGATATTGCAGGTGATATCTGCATCTATACCAACCACAATCACACCATCGAAGAATTGACCTCCAAAGCGTAAGGATCTCCCATGTCTGAAATGACCCCACGCGAAATTGTCAGCGAACTGAACAAACACATTATCGGCCAGGATAACGCCAAGCGCTCCGTGGCTATCGCTCTGCGTAACCGCTGGCGTCGTATGCAGCTTGACGAAGAGCTGCGCCACGAAGTCACACCGAAAAATATTCTGATGATCGGCCCGACCGGGGTCGGTAAAACCGAAATCGCCCGTCGACTGGCGAAGCTGGCCAACGCGCCGTTCATCAAAGTTGAAGCCACCAAGTTCACCGAAGTGGGCTACGTGGGTAAAGAAGTGGACTCCATCATCCGCGATCTGACCGACTCGGCGATCAAGATGGTGCGCGTCCAGGCGATCGAGAAAAACCGCTATCGCGCGGAAGAGATGGCCGAAGAGCGCATTCTCGACGTGCTGATCCCACCGGCAAAAAACAACTGGGGCCAGGCAGAACAGCAGGCAGAACCGTCTGCTGCACGTCAGGCGTTCCGCAAAAAACTGCGCGAAGGCCAGCTGGATGACAAAGAGATTGAGATCGATCTCGCTGCCGCGCCAATGGGTGTGGAAATCATGGCACCTCCGGGCATGGAAGAGATGACCAGTCAGCTCCAGTCCATGTTCCAGAACCTGGGCGGACAGAAGCAGAAAACGCGTAAGCTGAAAATTAAAGACGCGATGAAGCTGCTGATTGAAGAAGAAGCGGCGAAGCTGGTGAACCCGGAAGAGCTGAAGCAGGATGCTATCGACGCGGTTGAGCAGCACGGTATCGTGTTTATCGACGAAATCGACAAAATTTGTAAGCGCGGCGGCAACAGCTCCGGCCCGGATGTGTCCCGCGAAGGCGTTCAGCGCGACCTGCTGCCGCTGGTAGAAGGTTGCACCGTCTCCACCAAGCACGGCATGGTGAAAACGGACCACATCCTGTTTATCGCATCAGGTGCCTTCCAGGTTGCCAGCCCGTCGGATCTGATCCCGGAGCTGCAGGGCCGTCTGCCTATCCGCGTTGAGCTGCAGGCGCTGACCACCGAAGATTTCGAACGTATCCTGACCGAGCCAAACGCCTCTGCTACAGTACAGTACAAAGCGCTGATGGCGACCGAAGGCGTGAACCTCGAGTTCACCGAAGACGGTATCAAACGTATTGCCCAGGCCGCATGGCAGGTGAACGAAACCACCGAAAACATCGGTGCGCGTCGTCTGCATACCGTGCTGGAACGCCTGGTCGAAGATATCTCTTATGACGCGAGCGACCTGAACGGCCAAACCGTTACCATTGACGCAGAATATGTGAGTAAACATCTGGATGCGTTAGTGGCAGATGAAGATCTGAGCCGTTTTATCCTATAATCGCGGTTACTGGATTCTCATCACGTTTAATGGGGGCTAATGCCCCCATTTTTATTGGCTAAATACTTATGACTGACATCAGCCGTACGCAGGCGTGGCTCGAAAGTCTGCGCCCTAAAACACTTCCTCTGGCCTTTGCCGCGATTATCGTCGGCACCGCCCTTGCCTGGTGGCAGGGTTATTTCGATCCGCTGGTTGCCGCGCTGGCACTGATTACCGCCGGCCTGCTGCAAATCCTCTCCAATCTCGCCAACGACTACGGCGACGCGGTAAAGGGCAGCGACAAGCCTGACCGCATAGGGCCACTGCGCGGAATGCAGAAAGGGGTGATTACCCAGGCGCAGATGAAACGCGCGCTGATTATCACCGTGGTGCTGATCTGCGTTTCCGGACTGGCGCTGGTAACGGTGGCGTCTAAAACCGCCAGCGATTTTATTGGTTTCCTGGTGCTGGGTTTATTAGCCATTATCGCGGCCATCACCTACACCGTCGGCACGCGTCCTTACGGTTATATTGGACTCGGGGATATCTCCGTACTGGTGTTCTTCGGCTGGCTGAGCGTGATGGGAAGCTGGTACCTGCAGGCGCATACGGTGATCCCTGCCCTGTTCCTGCCTGCGACCGCTTGCGGTCTGCTGGCGACAGCTGTGCTCAACATCAACAACCTGCGCGACATCGACAGCGATCGCGAGAACGGCAAAAATACCCTGGCGGTTCGTCTGGGGCCGGTTAATGCCCGCCGCTATCACGCCTGTCTGCTCATTGGCGCGCTGGTTTGCCTGGCGCTGTTTAACCTGATTTCCTTACAGAGCCTGTGGGGCTGGCTGTTTGTGCTTGCCGCGCCGCTGCTGATTAAGCAGGCCCGCTTTGTGATGCGTGAACTCAGCCCGTCCGCCATGCCGCCGATGCTGGAACGTACTGTAAAAGGCGCGTTGCTGACTAACCTGTTGTTCGTCATCGGGATTGTTTTAAGCCAGACGCTGCGTTAGCTGACAAATATCAATTAACAATTGATGATTTTGCCAACAACGCATTTCGCACGATATACTGAACACATTCGCAGCAACTGAGCGTTAAACCTATGAAATACGATACCTCCGAGCTTTGTGACATCTACCAGGAAGATGTCAACGTCGTTGAACCGCTGTTCTCCAACTTTGGTGGGCGGTCATCATTTGGCGGTCAAATCGTCACGGTGAAATGTTTCGAGGACAACGGGTTGCTGTACGATCTGCTCGAACAGAACGGCCGCGGCCGCGTTCTTGTGGTCGACGGCGGCGGTTCCGTGCGCCGGGCATTAATTGATGCTGAACTGGCCGGCATTGCCGTCCAGAACGAGTGGGAAGGCCTTGTGGTGTACGGTTCCGTGCGCCAGGTGGACGATCTGGAAGACCTGGATATCGGGATTCAGGCCATCGCGGCCATACCGGTAGGGGCGGCGGGTGACGGCATCGGCGAAAGCGACGTGCGCGTCAATTTCGGGGGCGTGACCTTCTTCTCCGGGGATCATCTCTACGCCGATAATACCGGCATTATCCTTTCCGAAGATCCGCTGGATATCGAGTAATTAAACCGTCAGCGTGAACCATAAAAAAACCGCCAACAGCAATGTGGCGGTTTTTTTGTCCCTCGGGATTCGCGGTCCGTTGGGGAGTCTTACAGACTAACACCAAGGGACTTCATCATACTCTCGTCTTCGCCTTGGGCAACCCCTCACAACCTTTATAAAATCCTAATTGCCTATGAAAACCTTAACGCCACGGTTGATGCTCTTTATGATACAGCGTCCCTTTCCGCCATCTCGCAAATGGGCATCGGTCCAGGGAAAGGTGTATTCACTACCGTAAAGCAGGCTAACACCAGGGCTTGTGTCCACCGACTTATCACCGGTGGTGAACGGTGGAGCGGTTAGCTGCAGGGACCGCATAATGAAACGCTATTTATGTATCGCGTTCATTGTCGCCAGCGTACTCGTTGTAAAGAGTGATGAACCGAATGTGTTCGTTACTTTTGCTATGACAGCGCAGGACAAGTAGCGTTAAGGCCGCCTCTGGCGGCCTTTTTTATGGTTGGATGTCAGTTAGCAAGAACCATAAAAAAGCCGGGTGGCGGCATCGCCTTACCCGGCCTGTTCAGTTCATCCCAGTGGGGATCAGACTTCTTCCATACGTCCCAGCAGCGCCTGCAGGCGATCCTGCCAGCCGTTCTGCTGTTCGCGCAGCTGGTTGTTTTCGCGCTCCAGTTCTTCGCGGCCGTGCTGCGCGTTCTGAACTTCCTGCGCCAGGCTGTTGTTCTTCTCTTTCAGCTCTTCAATTTCCATCTGCAGCAGGGTGATGGTGTCAATCGCCTGCTGTACTTTCGATTCCAGTTTCTCAAACACTTCTAAAGACATGATGCTACCTCTCCTGAATTGCAAGGCGACGCTTTAACATAAACGCGCACGACATATACCGTCGATTGTATGGAGCGCGGCGCTCTGTGTCCAGCGACACACCGCGCAGATCGCGGTTTGCAACACTTTTAGGTCTGGTCCTGGTGTGTTCGCGTCATATACCCCTAAATTGTTAGCTGATTCGTTAATGAAATGATTCAGCTCACATTCCGGCACTGATCCTGTACTGCTGCAAAGATGTGCTTTATGGCGCGAAAACGCTCATTTTATTGACGCAGACCACACATTTCGATTTCGATATTTCTCGTTTTTGCTCGTTAACGATAAATTAACACTATGTCTACAGGGCATCGTGGCTGTCACGGGCGGTCATGCTAACAATAAACATCAATTTCTTCAGGATTCCGATTATGAGTCAGACATCAACCTTAAAAGGCCAGTGCATTGCCGAGTTCCTTGGTACCGGGTTGTTGATATTCTTCGGAGTGGGCTGTGTCGCTGCACTGAAAGTGGCGGGTGCCAGTTTTGGTCAGTGGGAAATCAGTATCATCTGGGGTCTGGGCGTGGCGATGGCCATCTACCTGACAGCAGGGGTTTCTGGTGCACATCTTAACCCGGCGGTGACAATCGCACTGTGGCTGTTCGCGTGCTTCGACGGACGCAAAGTAGTTCCTTTCATTCTTTCTCAGTTTGCCGGCGCGTTTTGCGCAGCGGCGTTAGTTTACGGGCTTTATTACAATCTTTTCATCGACTTCGAACAGACGCATCATATGGTACGCGGCAGCGTCGAAAGTCTGGATCTGGCAGGCATCTTCTCAACCTACCCTAACCCGCACATCAATTTTGTGCAGGCGTTCGCAGTTGAAATGGTGATTACCGCTATTCTGATGGGCGTTATCCTGGCGCTGACCGACGACGGAAACGGCATTCCGCGCGGCCCGCTGGCACCCCTGCTGATTGGTTTGCTGATTGCGGTAATTGGCGCATCCATGGGCCCGCTGACCGGCTTCGCGATGAACCCGGCACGTGATATCGGACCAAAAGCGTTCGCCTTTATCGCAGGCTGGGGCGACGTCGCCTTCACAGGTGGCAAAGACATTCCTTACTTCCTGGTACCGCTGTTTGCGCCGGTTGTCGGGGCTGCGCTGGGTGCGTTTAGCTACCGCAAATTAATTGGTCGCCACTTACCGTGCGACACCTGTGTGGAAGAGGAGAAGGAAACGACTTCTACCGCACAACAAAAAGCTTCGCTGTAATCTGACTACGGGACACATACCATGACCGAAAAAAAATATATCGTTGCGCTCGACCAGGGCACTACCAGCTCCCGCGCTGTCGTAATGGATCATGACGCGAACATCGTCAGCGTGTCACAGCGCGAATTTGAGCAAATTTATCCTCGTCCAGGCTGGGTAGAACACGACCCGATGGAGATTTGGGCGTCACAAAGCTCCACGCTGGTCGAAGTGCTGGCGAAAGCCGATATCAGTTCCGACGAGATTGCCGCGATTGGTATCACTAACCAGCGTGAAACGACGATCGTCTGGGAACGCGAAACCGGTAAGCCGATTTACAACGCCATCGTCTGGCAGTGCCGCCGTACCTCTGAAATCTGCGAACAGCTGAAGCGCGACGGTATGGAAGAGTACGTGCGCAGCGCCACCGGCCTGGTGGTTGACCCGTACTTCTCCGGCACCAAAGTGAAATGGATCCTCGACCACGTGGAAGGTTCACGCGAGCGTGCTAAACGCGGCGAGCTGCTGTTCGGTACCGTTGACACCTGGCTTATCTGGAAGATGACCCAGGGACGCGTCCACGTCACCGATTACACCAACGCCTCGCGTACCATGCTGTTCAACATCAACACCCTGGAGTGGGATGACAAGATGCTGGACGCGCTGGATATCCCACGCGCGATGCTGCCTGAAGTGCGCAAGTCTTCTGAGGTTTACGGCCAGACCAACATCGGCGGTAAAGGTGGCACCCGTATTCCTATCGCCGGTATCGCCGGTGACCAGCAGGCGGCGCTGTTCGGTCAGCTGTGCGTCAAGGAAGGGATGGCGAAGAATACCTACGGCACCGGCTGCTTTATGCTGATGAACACCGGTGAGAAAGCGGTGAAATCAGAAAACGGTCTGCTGACCACCATCGCCTGCGGCCCGCGCGGCGAAGTGAACTATGCCCTGGAAGGTGCGGTGTTCATGGCCGGTGCGTCTATCCAGTGGCTGCGTGACGAGATGAAGCTGATCAGCGATGCATTCGACTCCGAGTACTTCGCCACCAAAGTGAAAGACACCAACGGCGTGTACGTGGTGCCTGCATTCACCGGTCTGGGCGCACCCTACTGGGATCCGTATGCACGCGGCGCGATTTTCGGACTGACGCGTGGCGTGAACTCTAACCACATTATTCGCGCCACTCTGGAATCCATCGCCTACCAGACCCGAGACGTGCTGGAAGCGATGCAGGCGGACTCCGGCATTCGTCTGCACGCCCTGCGCGTGGACGGCGGTGCGGTAGCGAATAACTTCCTGATGCAGTTCCAGTCCGACATTCTGGGCACCCGCGTTGAGCGCCCTGAAGTGCGTGAAGTGACGGCGCTGGGTGCGGCGTACCTTGCAGGTCTGGCGGTAGGCTTCTGGCAGAACCTGGACGAGCTGCAGGAAAAAGCGGTTATCGAACGCGAGTTCCGCCCGGGCATCGAAACCACCGAGCGTAACTTCCGCTACAGCGGCTGGAAGAAAGCGGTGAAACGCGCCCTGGCGTGGGAAGAACACGAGGAGTAAGACAAACTTACTCCTCACCCTAACCCTCTCCCCTTTGGGGAGAGGGGACTTAAAACACCCCTCCCCACACTGTGATAAACTTCGTGCAATTCCTTTTAATTGCACGAGTACCTCATGAAACGTGAACTTGCTATCGAGTTTTCCCGCGTCACCGAAGCAGCCGCCCTTGCAGGCTATAAGTGGCTGGGTCGCGGCGATAAAAATACCGCAGACGGTGCAGCCGTCCATGCCATGCGCATTGTGCTTAACCAGGTCAATATCGACGGCACCATCGTGATCGGCGAAGGCGAGATCGACGAAGCGCCGATGCTCTATATCGGTGAAAAAGTCGGTACCGGTAAAGGCGATGCCGTGGATATCGCGGTTGACCCGATCGAAGGCACCCGCATGACGGCAATGGGTCAGGCCAACGCCCTGGCGGTGCTGGCCGTGGGCGATAAGGGCTGCTTCCTTAACGCGCCGGATATGTACATGGAAAAGCTGATTGTCGGTCCTGGCGCGAAAGGCGCAATCGACCTCAGCCTGCCGCTGGAAGAGAACCTGCACAACATCGCCAAAGCCCTGGGCAAACCCCTTAGCGAACTCACCGTGACGATTCTGGCAAAACCGCGCCACGACGCCACCATCGCGCAGATGCAAAAGCTCGGCGTGCGCGTGTTTGCCATTCCGGACGGTGACGTTGCCGCCTCGATCCTGACCTGCATGCCGGACAGCGAAGTGGACGTGCTGTACGGCATCGGCGGCGCACCGGAAGGCGTAGTCTCTGCGGCCGTGATCCGCGCGCTGGACGGCGATATGCAGGCCCGTCTGCTGCCCCGCCACGAGGTGAAAGGCGACAGCGAAGAGAACCGCCGCATCGGGGAAAACGAGCTGGCGCGCTGCGAAGCGATGGGCATCGAGGCCAATAAAGTGCTCGCGCTGGACGAGATGGCCCGTAGCGATAACGTGGTCTTCTCGGCGACCGGCATCACCAAAGGCGATCTGCTGGACGGCATCACCCGCAAGGGCAATATGGCGACCACCGAAACGCTGCTGATCCGCGGTAAATCACGCACCATTCGTCGCATCCAGTCTATCCACTATCTCGACCGCAAAGACCCGGACGTGCAGACGCACATTCTGTAAAACCGTTTGATCGATAGAGCTTTCCGGCCCTGACGGGCTGGAAATTGTCACCACAAGTACGGAAGATAGAACAGAGAAACAGCACAGGAGAAGATCATGGCGGACTGGGTAACAGGTAAAGTCACAAAGGTACAGTTCTGGACCGATGCGCTATTTAGTCTCACCGTACATGCTCCCGTTCACCCGTTTAAAGCCGGGCAATTTGCGAAGCTGGGACTGGATGTCGACGGCGAGCGCGTGCAGCGCGCCTACTCTTACGTTAACGCGCCTGATAACCCGGATCTCGAATTCTATCTGGTTACCGTTCCTGACGGTAAGCTCAGCCCGCGCCTTGCCGCCCTTAAGCCCGGCGACGACGTGCAAATTGTGAGTGAAGCGGCAGGCTTCTTTGTGCTCGAAGAGATCCCGGATTGTGACACGCTCTGGATGCTGGCAACCGGCACGGCCATCGGTCCTTATCTCTCTATTTTGCAGTACGGCAAAGACCTCGAGCGCTTTAAAAACATCGTGCTGGTGCACGCCGCGCGCTACGCTGCAGATCTGAGCTACCTGCCGCAGATGCAGGCGCTGGAGCAACAGTACGGCGGAAAGTTAAAGATTCAGACGGTGGTCAGCCGTGAAACCATAGCAGGAACGCTGACCGGCCGCGTGCCGGCGCTTATTGAAAGTGGTGCCCTGGAAGAGGCGGTGGGTTTGCCGCTGAACGCTGAAACCAGCCACGTCATGCTGTGCGGCAACCCGCAGATGGTACGGGACACGCAGCAGCTTCTGAAGGATACCCGGCAGATGACGAAACATCTTCGCCGCCGGCCGGGCCATATGACCGCCGAACACTACTGGTGATCAGCGGTATTTCACCTCAACGGTGTCTTTACCGTATTTGTTTTCGCTCTGGGTGCCAATAAACGCACCCAGATCGACAATCATCATCACGAAGATGACCGAAGGCAGCAGCCTGCCCACAACCCACGGCAGGATGGACGGAAGCATCGCCCAGTTCCCCGCCACCAGCATCCACGCCAGAATAATCAGAAATGCCCACGCGCCGGAACGACCGCGATCGTGCAGGCGTTTAACAACAACAGCCGCCGTTGGCCATAGCAGGCAGACCAGCGCGAAGGCCGCCGTTTGCGTGCTCAGCCATGCGTTGTAAGCAACGAAAAACAGAAGCAGCATGGCGACAACCCACGTCACCATCCAGATCCAGAAATCACGGCGTCCAATACGCCCTTTGAATGAAAACAGCCACTGCTGTATGGTCATGTAAGGTTCCTTATTATCGTATAGCGCGCATTTTACCCTGGAGTTGTGACCTTTTGACAAGCCGACCAGATATCGTTTTAATCATGAGCACTTACGGCCAGGGGCAATGTTGATGAAAAGTTCGGCACGTTCTCTTTTCCTGTGTTTAGCGCTGATCAGCGCGGGTTATCCCCTGCACGCCGCCGAAACCACAGCCCCGACCACAGCACCGTATCTGCTGGCGGGCGCGCCGTCGTTCGATCAGTCCATCAGCCAGTTTCGTGAAACCTTCAATCAGACCAACCCCACGCTGCCGCTGGATGAATTTCGCGCCATTGATGGCTCACGCGATACCCCCACACTGACCCGTGCGGCAAGCAAGATAAATGAGAATTTGTATGCTTCCACGGCGCTGGAGCGCGGTACTTTAAAAATCAAAAGCATGCAAATCACCTGGCTGCCGATACAGGGGCCAGAGCAGAAAGCCGCTAAGGCGAAAGCGCTGGAGTACATGAGCGCGGTCCTGCAGGCGTTTACCCCGGCACTGACGAAAAAGCAAAGCCAGCAAAAGCTGCAAAAACTCCTCGCTGCCGGTAAAAACAAGCGTTACTACGCCGATACCGAGGGCGCAATCCGCTATGTTGTGGCGGACAACGGCGAAAAAGGACTGACCTTCGCTGTTGAACCGATTAAGCTGGCACTATCTGACACTCTCGGCGGGGCGAATTAATGACAAAAAGCAAAGCCTTTCGAGGGAAAATCTCTATACTGATTCACAGACCATGCTGCCCGACAGGGTGGCCATATTCCTTAATTCGCTTATTTAGCGTGGAGAATTGAAATGCGACATCCTTTAGTGATGGGTAACTGGAAGCTGAACGGCAGCCGCCACATGGTAAACGAACTGGTTGCGAACCTGCGTAAAGAGCTGGCTGGCGTGACCGGCTGCGCGGTTGCGATCGCTCCGCCGGATATGTATCTGGATCTGGCTAAACACGCCGCTGATGGCAGCCACATCATTCTGGGCGCGCAGAACGTTGACGTTAACCTGTCTGGCGCTTTCACCGGTGAAACCTCCGCTGAAATGCTGAAAGATATCGGCGCGAAATACATCATCATCGGCCACTCCGAGCGTCGCACCTATCACAAAGAATCCGATGAGTTCATCGCGAAGAAATTCGCCGTGCTGAAAGAGCAGGGTCTGATCCCGGTTCTGTGCATCGGTGAAACCGAAGCAGAAAACGAAGCGGGCAAAACTGAAGAAGTGTGCGCACGCCAGATCGATGCAGTGCTGAAAACCCAGGGCGCGGCAGCGTTCGAAGGCGCGGTTATCGCTTACGAGCCAGTCTGGGCGATCGGTACCGGCAAATCAGCAACCCCTGCACAGGCTCAGGCTGTTCACAAATTCATTCGTGACCACATTGCGAAAGCTGACGCCAAAGTCGCTGAGCAAGTGATTATCCAGTACGGCGGTTCCGTTAACGCTTCCAACGCTGCTGAGCTGTTCACCCAGCCAGACATCGATGGCGCGCTGGTTGGCGGTGCATCCCTGAAAGCGGACGCTTTCGCGGTGATCGTTAAAGCGGCAGAAGCGGCTAAACAGGCGTAATTGCCTTTGTGGCGGGTGGCGCTTCGCTAACCCGCCCTGCGGTTTTGTAGGCCCGGTAAGCGTCAGCGCCACCGGGCTTTTTTACAGCCGTCCCAGCAGGCTAAACCACAGATAATCCAGCGGCAGCAGCACCAGATACGTTGCAATAGCCAGCGCCAGACAAAGCACCATCCCCGCCCTGGCAGGCACCTTTCCTAACCCCATCGCCACCACAATCGGCGACGCCTGATAGGGCAGCAGCGGCGTGGAATAGCCCAGCACCTGAATCATGATCACCGACAGCAGCGGAAAACCGGTCGCGTCCGAAAAACTCTGCGCCAGAGTGGTATACAGCGCCGGAACGCCGTTGGCGGTCATAATGAAGTTGAGTGCGGTGGTAATACCGGTCAGCGCCAGGAAACTGGTGAACGGTCGGCCTGCATCCAGCGGCATAATGCGGAGCAACGCCTCGCCCACCGCCGTTCCGATACCGGTTTGCGTCACGACGATCGCCAGCCCCAGAATACCGGCAACGTAGATACAGGTGCGCATATTCACCCCCGCAGAAAACTCTTCCCCGGTAATGAAACCAATGCGCGGCAGCATAACGATGATCGACGCCGCCAGCCCCGTCCACGCGGGCCCCACGCCGTGCCAGCTCTCCGTAACCCACATCCCCAGCACCACCGCCAGCAGCCAGGCAAGACGCTTTTCGTCCCGCCCCATAGGCTCAGACGGCGCCTGTTCTTTCGGCGGTTTTGGGCTGCCGGGAAATAGCCAGCAGATGAGGCCAATCAGAATCAGGCCTTTGAGAATGCCCAGCACCGGCGTGTGCAGCAGCAGATAAGGGACATAGTTCAGATGGATGCCGTACGAGCCTTCCGCCGCACCGCTCATCACCAGGTTAGGGACGTTAGCGGGCAGAATCGTCGCCGAAAGCTGGAAAGTCCCAAACCCTACCGCCAGCGCCAGACCAAACCACGCTCGGGAGCCGTCTGCGATACCGGCGCGTTTCGCCATCGCGGCGACAATCGGCATCAGTAGCGCAATACGTCCCATATTCGACGGCATCACAAACGCCAGCGCGTAGCTCAGCAGCACCACGCTCGCCACCATCAACACCCAGGAGTCGGTGAGCCTTGCCGACAGCGCCCTGGCGGCCCTGTCTGCCAGTCCGGTTTTACGGATCGCCACGCCGAGCACGAATCCGCTGAAGACCAGCCAGAAAGCAGACGAGGCAAAACCGCCGAAAATCACCTCCGGCGGGGCGATCTTCGCGGTCATTGCCGCCGTAAAGAACAGCAGCGCGGTGATAAATTCCGGCAACAGCGACGTCGCCCATAGCACGATAGTGACGCCAACGATCAGTGACGGTACCAGCAGAGGATACGTTGACCAGAGCGACATACCTGTCTCCTGTAGAATTTTTCAGCAAGTCTACGGCGACAGGCAGGGCGAGTAAACGCTATTTATGGTGGGGTCAATTCAGAATAGCGCATTGATGATCCTGCAGTTCCTCAGCTGACGCGCGGTTAAGCATCAGCAGGTTACGTTCGGTTGCCAGCAACACAAACGAACCATCGGACTGCTGTGCCATCGCCAGGGCGAAGCGCCCCATATGGTCGCGCGCTTCCGGCAGCTCTTCAGCCAGCATTATAAACGGGCTGCGCTGCACCAACTCATTCTCCGTCACCCGACGAGCAAGATACTCATGCCCTTCCAGCCCGCCGGGAAGCGGCAGCCACTGGGTGCTGATTTCTGCCTGCGCGGCGTTGAGTTTCTCGCGCACGTCCGGGCGAAGGCAGGAGATATGAATATGAAAGTGGTTCTGCGTGCGCCCTGTCGGGGAGTTAATCGTCAGCGAAATGGCGCTGTCAGGCACCTCGGCTCCGCGCTTCAGGGTCATAAAGCTGCGCGACTGCCAGGCCAGCCAGAAAAAGTTCGGCGTATGCGCTTCGGTCAACAGCGGGCTCTCGGTGCCGTTGATGCGATAGGTCGGCATCAGCAGGTATTGCAGCGGCCCGTTGCGGTCTTTAAATATCACATAGCCTGCATCCGTTTTCACCTGCACACACGGTGCCGGGTTACGATTCTGGATCTGATTCGGCACACACTGGTCGAGAACAATATGTCTTAACGCATTCGGATTACCCGCCTTCATCCAGTACACGCCGCCAGCGGCAAGGGCGATGACAATGAGGATCAATAAGATAATTTTTTTCACAACGCGTTCCCTGTTTTCGATTGAGGCAAAAGAGTAACGCAAAATGATGACCAAATAAAAAACCCGGCGGATTTCTCACGCCGGGTCACCGTGTCACAGGCTACTGGTTAGCGCTGGCTGATTTGGTCGAAGGTACCGCCATTAGAGAAGTGCTCTTTCTGCGCTTTCGTCCAGCCGCCGAACTCGTCATCGATGGTGAAGAGTTTCAGTTTAGGGAATACGCTTTCGTATTTCTTCGCAACAGCCGGATCGCGTGGACGATAGAAGTTTTTCGCCGCAATTTCCTGGCCTTCTGGCGAATAGAGATACTTCAGGTAAGCTTCCGCCACCGCTTTGGTATCTTTCTTCTCAACCACTTTATCGACCACGGAAACGGTCGGCTCAGCCAGAATCGATTCGCTCGGGGTCACGATCTCGAATTTGTCTTTACCCAGTTCGTTGGTCGCCAGCAGCGCTTCGTTTTCCCATGCAATCAGCACGTCGCCAATCCCGCGCTCGACGAAGGTGTTGGTGGCACCACGCGCGCCGGAGTCCAGCACCTCAACGTTTTTATACAGCGCCTTCACGAACTCCTGCGCTTTGGCCTGGTCGCCGTTGTTGTGATGCAGCGCGTAACCCCATGCGCCGAGGTAGTTCCAGCGAGCGCCGCCGGAGCTTTTCGGGTTCGGGGTAATCACAGAAACGCCCGGTTTGATCAGGTCGTTCCAGTCTTTAATTTGTTTCGGGTTGCCTTTACGCACCAGGAAGACGATGGTCGAGGTGTAGGGTGCGGAGTTATCCGGCAGGCGTTTGATCCAGTTTTTGTCAATGCGACCGCGCTCGGCGATCGCGTCGACATCGTAGGCCAGCGCCAGGGTCACCACGTCGGCTTCAATGCCGTTGATGACGGAGGTCGCTTGCTTGCCAGAACCTCCGTGAGACTGGCGAACCACGACATTGTCGCCGGTTTCCTGCTTCCAGTGTGCCGCAAACGCTTTGTTGTATTGCTCGTACAGTTCACGCGTCGGGTCGTATGACACGTTCAGTAATTGGATGTCCTTAGCCAGAACGCTGGTCGATGCCAGCAATAATGTTAAACCCACGCCCCATTTATTCATCGCCCAGCTCTCTTGTGTAGTGTTTTGATGAATGCAGCGTGCCAGAAAGCGATTCGAGGATTAAAGAATAAAAAAAGATTGGCTATAACGTAGTGGAATAAAAAAGCGTGCTCGCATAAAAAAGCCGGGTGGCGGCTACGCCTTACCCGGCCTACGAGTCGTGCCTTTGTAGGCCCGGTAAGCGCAGCGCCACCGGGCAACAGAGCCGATCAGTACAGTTTTTTCGCGCAGTCCAGCCAGTCACCTTTGAACGGACGCTTCATGTTTTCAATCGCGTCGATGATGTCGTGGTGAACCAGTTTTTCGTTCTGAATACCGACGCAGCGGCCGCCGTGGCCCTGCAGCAGCAGATCGATCGCGTACGCGCCCATACGGGACGCCAGAATACGGTCGTAAGGGCCTGGGGAACCGCCACGCTGGATGTGACCCAGTACGGTCGCGCGGGTTTCGCGTTTGGTTTCGGCTTCGATGTACTTCGCCAGCTCGTCAACGTCACAGATGTGCTCGGTGATAGCGACGATCGCGTGTTTTTTACCCTTCGCGATGCCCGCTTTGATTTCAGCAACCAGATCTTCACGGCTAAATTCGACTTCTGGCACGACGATAAATTCGCAACCGCCCGCAATGGCAGCCGCCAGCGTCAGGTCGCCACAGTAACGGCCCATCACTTCAACGATAGAGATACGCTGGTGAGAAGACGAGGTGTCACGCAGGCGGTCAATCGCTTCAACAACGGTACCGAGTGCAGTAAAGAAGCCGATAGTGTAGTCAGTACCTTTGATGTCGTTGTCGATGGTGCCCGGCAGACCGATGCACGGGAAGCCCATTTCGGTCAGACGTTTTGCACCCATGTAGGAGCCGTCACCGCCGATAACCACCAGGGCGTCCAGGCCGCGTTTCTTCATGTTTTCGATAGCCACTTCACGAACGTGTTCGTCGCGGAATTCCGGGAAGCGCGCAGAACCGAGGAAAGTACCGCCACGGTTGATCATGTCAGACACGCTGTAGCGGTCGAGCTGAACCATACGATCTTCATACAAGCCCAGATAACCGTCATAAACGCCAAAAACTTCCAGGCCTTCCGTCAGCGCTGCACGGACAACACCACGAATTGCCGCGTTCATGCCCGGCGCATCACCGCCGCTTGTCAACACACCGATTTTCTTAATCATGACTACCTCTGAACTTAGGAATGCAAAATTGAAATCTGTTGCCGGAAGAAACTTATCGACCAACGAATACTGCAAATAGTATATCAATCCCTTCCAGCTGAATTGATTCAGGTCAGACCAAACGGCGGTAATTTATACACAAAATGCTGGCCTGGCTCACTTTTTTACAACGAATTACGAAAGCCCAACATGACCGGGTACAACCGAGCAGGGATCCTGGTGAATGATGACGTCTGAACCAGGAAAACGCTGCAAAATCGCCTGCTCGACCTGCTCAGCAATAACGTGAGCCTGTACCAGTGGCAGGTTGTCTTCCATTTCAATATGAATCTGTATAAAGCGGGTCGGCCCTGACTGCCGCGTTCGAAGATCGTGTGCACCGCTGACGCCGGGCCAGGAGGTCACGATTGAAAAAATTTCATTACGTTCTGAGTCCGGGAGGGCGCGGTCAAGCAGTGATTGCACCGCTTCATACCCCATCCGCAGAGCGCTATATAAAATATAGATACCAATCCCTAACGCAAACAACGCATCGGCGCGATGCCAGCCATACCAGGCCAGACCGAGCGCAATAAGAATAGCCCCATTCATCATAACATCAGATTGATAATGAAGCATATCCGCCCTTACAGCCTGACTTTGCGTTTTGCGAACAACCCAGCGCTGGAACGTTACCAGAACGAGTGTGCATATAAGCGCGACTATCGTCACAACGACGCCCACGCCGGGATCGTTCATCGGTGTTGGCGAGACGAGATGCTGAATGCCGGTTAAAAACAGGAACAGCGCAGAGCCGGAAATGAACATACTTTGCGCCAGCGCGGCCAGCGACTCCGCTTTGCCGTGCCCAAACGTGTGCTCTTCGTCCGCTGGCTGCAGCGAGTAACGCACCACCAGCAGGTTGGTCAACGAGGCGGCAATATCCATCAGCGAGTCCACCAGCGCCGCCAGAATACTGACCGAGCCGGTATACCACCACGCAAAGATTTTAATCAGTAACAGGCTGGAGGCCATGACGGTCGCCGCAATGGCGGCCCGGCTGACCAGTCTTCCATAGGATTGATTCATAAACGCTCCTGTCATGTTATGCCGCTAGTATAACGGAAGCATTGGGAGTCAAAGGATGAATAAACGGTTAACAAAAGAAATGACGAGCAAAAGACCTGTCGCAGATGAAGAGAAATAGATTATGCAGGATTACAATCATACTATTGATATAAATGGTTTTTATAACGAGATATTCGCCCGTGACGTTCATCAATAAGGAAGCCCCGTTTAAAAGGGGCTTTCCTGATTTGAAACCTGAAAATGCTAAGTCAGCACTTAACCATATTTTCTGGCAAAGTCGTCTTCAGAGGTGCACAGATAGATAATAAACTCAATGAAGGCAATGACTGACGGTATGAAGGTCCAGCAAAAGATGAGGTAAAGGAATCCCTGGCCAATCTTACCTAAGTAAAATTTATGTGCGCCCAGGCCTCCTAAGAAGAAAGCGAGCAATGCTGCGGTAAGCTTATTTTTACTTCCTGCTGCAACCTGGCTTGCGCCACAATGCGGACAGGCCTTAGCGGTACTGTGCAACTCCTTGCCACATCCTCGGCAAAAAACCATTCCTGACATGATATCCCCTTTTGTTTCTTATCAGTAGCTTGCATATTTTACAAACAATTCAGAAAAATACTATTTTAAAAAAGAATATATCGTCGGAATGAAAATAATGAGCCCTTGATTTAGGGGGGGTAGAAGAAGGAATAAAAAAAACCCCCACATCATGTGGGGGAAGACAGGGATGGTGTCTATGGCAAGGAAAACAGGGTTTACTGGTTACTACGGGTACTGCTATTGCTACTGAAAAACGTCGTTTCTGAGCTTCGCTGCATCCGTGCAACCTCTCGCAGCTGATCCATACGCTGCTGATGTCTGGTGTTCAAAACCGCTTGCTGCTCGGGCGTTAGCAGATGGAACATCTGGTTGCGGACCTTCGCCATCTCTACCTGGCGGGCAACCTGTTCCTGTGCCATTTTTTCGGCCTGAGCGCGCACAGCGCTTTCGTCAAAATTTTCTGCGGTGACAAGGCGATGCATTGTCTCCATTTCGCTAACATTAACAGGGGGCTGGTCGTGTCTTGCCCTCTGCATCAGATCTCGCATCTGTTGACGCTGATGTTCGGTTAAACTTATGCCGTCAAACATATGGCTTTGGCTGCTGTTCTGCGTTGCGCCCTCTTGTAAGGGACTGTTATCGCTGATGATAGCTTCAGCAGCCTGGCTAAACGCACTGAACGCCAGCGTTGAGGCCATGACGGCAGCGGTAACTTTGCGCATCACTTGCTCCCAAAAATCTTTCGTGTCGCGATTCAACGAGAGACAGTCTACGATTCAGGCTGCAAACATGCGTCAGGGGGTGTAAAACAACGTAAAGTCATGGATTAGACAGCCTTGATGTCGTAATTTCTGCCTCGGAGGTATTTAAACAATGAATAAAATCCTGTTAGTTGATGATGACCGAGAGCTCACATCCCTTTTAAAGGAGTTGCTCGACATGGAAGGTTTCAACGTCCTGGTTGCCCATGATGGCGAGCAGGCGCTGAGTCTCCTTGACGACAGCATCGATTTACTTTTGCTCGACGTGATGATGCCGAAGAAAAACGGTATTGATACGTTGAAAGAACTTCGCCAGACACACCAGACTCCCGTAATCATGCTGACCGCACGCGGCAGCGAACTTGATCGCGTACTCGGCCTTGAGCTTGGCGCGGATGACTATTTACCAAAGCCGTTTAACGACCGTGAACTGGTTGCCCGTATTCGCGCTATCCTGCGTCGTTCCCACTGGAGCGAACAGCAGCAAAATACCGACAACAGCTCACCTACACTAGAAGTCGACTCCCTGAGCCTCAACCCGGGCCGTCAGGAAGCGAGCTTTGATGGCCAGACGCTGGAACTGACCGGCACGGAGTTCACCCTGCTATATCTGCTGGCGCAGCACCTCGGCCAGGTGGTTTCGCGTGAACATCTAAGCCAGGAGGTTCTGGGCAAACGCCTCACCCCGTTTGACCGCGCCATCGACATGCACATCTCTAACCTGCGCCGTAAGCTGCCGGAGCGTAAAGACGGTCACCCATGGTTTAAAACCCTGCGTGGTCGCGGTTATCTGATGGTTTCCGCTTCATGATAGGAAGCTTAACCGCCCGCATCTTCGCCATCTTCTGGCTGACGCTGGCACTGGTTTTAATGCTCGTACTGATGTTGCCAAAACTTGACTCACGCCAGATGACGGAGCTTCTCGACAGCGAGCAACGTCAGGGCGTGATGATCGAGCAGCACGTGGAAGCCGAGCTGGCAAACGATCCGCCAAACGATTTAATGTGGTGGCGCAGGCTGTTTCGCGCTATCGACAAGTGGGCGCCGCCCGGACAACGCCTGCTGCTGGTGACCAGCGAAGGCCGCGTGATTGGGGCCGATCGCAATGAAATGCAGATTATCCGCAACTTCATTGGCCAGGCGGATAACGCCGATCATCCCCAGAAGAAGAAATATGGGCGCGTAGAGATGGTGGGGCCTTTCTCCGTCAGGGACGGAGAGGATAATTATCAGCTCTACCTGATTCGCCCCGCGAGCAGCTCCCAGTCCGACTTCATCAACCTGCTGTTTGACCGCCCTCTCCTGCTGCTGATTGTTACTATGCTGGTCAGCTCGCCGCTGCTGTTATGGCTGGCGTGGAGCCTGGCAAAACCGGCGCGTAAGCTGAAGAATGCCGCCGATGAGGTGGCACAGGGTAACCTGCGACAACACCCTGAACTGGAAGCCGGACCGCAGGAGTTCCTTGCCGCCGGGACCAGTTTTAACCAGATGGTGAGCGCTCTCGATCGCATGATGACCGCACAGCAGCGCCTGCTGTCGGATATCTCGCACGAGCTGCGCACCCCGCTTACGCGCTTACAGCTTGGCACCGCGCTGCTGCGTCGCCGCAGCGGGGAAAGCAAAGAGCTGGAACGTATCGAAACCGAAGCTCACCGCCTGGACAGCATGATCAACGATCTGCTGGTCATGTCCCGCAATCAACAGAAAAACGCGCTGGTTAGCGAAACGGTGAAAGCGAATCACCTCTGGCACGAGGTGCTGGACAACGCGGCATTCGAAGCAGAGCAGATGGGCAAATCCTTCACCGTCAACTTCCCGCCGGGCCCGTGGCCGCTTTACGGTAACCCCAACGCGCTGGAAAGCGCGCTGGAGAATATCGTGCGTAACGCCCTGCGCTACTCGCATACGAAGATTGAGGTGGCGTTCTCGGTGGATAAAGACGGGATCACCGTCATTGTCGACGACGACGGTCCTGGCGTCAGCCCGGAAGATCGCGAGCAGATTTTCCGTCCGTTCTATCGTACCGATGAGGCGCGCGACCGGGAATCCGGCGGCACGGGGCTGGGTCTGGCGATTGTTGAAACCGCCATGCAGCAGCACCGCGGCTGGGTGAAAGCCGACGACAGCCCGCTGGGTGGACTACGGTTAACGCTGTGGCTACCATTGTACAAGCGTTCGTAACCCCCTCACCCTAACCCTCTCCCCGAAGGGGAGAGGGCCGGGATGAAGGGCACTACTTACCCCACAATCTCCGGGAATTATCCTCGATCCTGCTGCTTAAACGTCGCTTCTGCATCGTTCTTGTCCAGCTGGTCGATAGCCCCGCCGCCGAAAGCAGGCGATGATACTGCTCGTCATCAAACGGCATATGCCACGCAATGGCGCAGGCGTCATAAACAGACACCTCACTCAGGCGTGATACCAGCTCGAGCGGCGCATCTGCTGCGACCTGCCCGGCCAGCACCACCCGGTACAGCCAGCCGGTTTTACCCGCGCTTTGCATCTGAGCCGACATGTCATGAATACCGAAATGGAAGTTGAGCTTGAAGCACGGCGAGCGTGGCTGCGTCACCTGAATCAGGGCATCGCCCCAGCGGTAGATATCACCGATAAAAACGTTCTTTTCGGTGAGCCCTTCGGTGGAGAGATTCTCGCCAAACGCGGGGGCGACGAAGAGATCCGCCTGCTCGGGGAACTCGGTTTTCCAGTACTGATAGTGTTCGCGCGGATAGTGGCACAGCGCGCGCTCCGGCCCGCCGTGGATCTTCTTTTCGGCCTGCTCGTCGCCAGCAAGCCCGAGGTCGGTCAACGTCAGCTCACCGTCGACCTGAATTTTGGCGATGGCGCTCGGGCGGCTGCCGTCGTACTCCCTTACCTTGCCTGTAAATACATTCACCGGATAATGCATCGCTGCTCCTTTCTGCAGATACAAAAAAAGCGAGCCATCAGACTCGCTTCTCACAGGCGTCAATGCAACCTTATTTTTTAGCGGCGAAACGCGCTGCTGCTTCGTCCCAGTTCACCACGTCCCAGAACGCTTTAATGTAGTCCGGGCGACGGTTCTGGAATTTCAGGTAGTAAGCGTGTTCCCACACGTCCAGACCCAGGATTGGGAAGCCGGATGCGCCAGAGATCGCTTCACCCATCAGCGGGGAATCCTGGTTAGCAGTAGAAACAACCGCCAGTTTGTCACCTTTCAGTACCAACCACGCCCAGCCGGAGCCGAAGCGGGTTGCAGCGGCTTTCTCGAACTCCGCTTTGAAGTTGTCAACGGAACCGAAGTCGCGCTCGATAGCCGCTTTCAGGTCGCCCTGCAGGGTGGTACCGGTTTTCAGGCCTTTCCAGAACAGGCTGTGGTTTGCATGGCCGCCCGCGTTGTTACGCAGCACGGTTTTCTTGTCCGCTGGCAGCTGGTCCAGCTTGGTGATCAGCTCTTCAACAGGCAGGTTAGCGAACTCTGGCAGGCTTTCCAGCGCGGCGTTCGCGTTGTTCACGTAGGTCTGGTGATGTTTAGTGTGATGGATTTCCATCGTCTGCTTGTCGAAATGCGGTTCCAGTGCGTCGTAGGCATACGGCAGGGATGGCAGTGTATAACTCATAATCCTCTCCATTATTGTCGGGCGGCACAGCTGTTAATGCCGCGTAAGCAGTTGGTTCATTATAGTTAATTAAATGATATTGAAAATGATTATCAATGCCGTAGTTTTTATAAGGTTATTCATTTTTTGACCAACGCAGGAATAGTGAATGTGTTCAGGGCGTTAATGGACTTCCAGCGCCTTATTGCCTGCCGCAATCTCCTCCCTGCTGCTGAGCGTAAACGCCGACACCACCGTAATCGCCAGCACGAAACAGCCCAGCATCAGGTATGTCTCCTGGAAACCGATCCGGTCATACATATTTCCGGCAAACGCGGAGAGGAAGATCGCTGCCGACTGTTTGGCAAACTGGAAGCCAATCAGGTAGATAGTCGCCGAAAGACGCGTATCAAACACCCCGGTGATGTACTTGAAGGCCCCCACCAGCAGGAACGGCACCTCCAGCGCGTGCAGCATCTTCAGGGCAATCACTTCTACGGCGGTGGTGGCAAACGACGAGCCGATAATGCGCGTCGCCATAATCACCCCGGCGATGAGCAGCGTGTTTTTCGCGCCGATGCGGTTAATGATCCACGGTGAACAAAACATGATGATCGCGTTGCAGATTTCCCCGGCAGTGGTCGCAAAACCAAAGGCGCGAGTGCCCTCCTGCGGCGTGGCGAAGAACGTTTTGAAGAAGGTAGCAAACTGCTGGTCAAAGACGTCATAGACGCAGGCCACGCCAATCACGTACAGAATAAACATCCACATCCTGCGCTGACGGAACAGGCTAAAGACCGTTTTCGCGGTGATCTGCGGCTGGTTGGCACCCAGCGCATTCATCACCTGCGCCGTCTGGTTGGGTTTTGGCTTCGCGACCACCAGCAATAGCATCAACAGCAGCGCCGCCGCCGAACCCATCCAGAAAACATACGACGGATCGATGCCGAACAGGATCCCGCCCGTGGAGGCGCATAGCCCCCAGCCGAGGCAGCCAAACATGCGCGCCTTACCGTACTCAAAAAAACTGTTACGGCTCACGCGTTCAATGTAGGCCTCAATGGCCCCTGAGCCCGCCGAAAAGACAAAGCCGATATACATGCCGCCGCTCAGCGCGCCCAGCCAGATGTTGGCTTTTAGTAACGGCGCGAAGACGTAGAGGAAGAAAGGGGCAAACAGGAACAGCAGCACGGAGATGATCCACAGCAGGTGTTTTTTTAGACCCAGTTTATCCGAGATCACCCCAAGCACCGGCTGGAAGGCAATGGCCGAGAGTGAGATGCAGGAAAAGACGATGCCGGTATGGGTTTTGTTCAGGCCGATGATATCCGACAGCCAGATCGGCAGGAACGGAAAGCAGGTGGCCATGATGAAGAAGTAGAGAAAGAAGAACAGCCCGAAAATCCAGAAGTTAGGGTTGTCTTTGTGGGTACAGGGTGTTGTGTTCATTATTTTTATCCTCAACGGAGGGCCGGCAGCGCGGCCCGTCACCTTTACACGCGTTCAACGCCAATCAGAACGGCGGTTTCCGGATCCAGAATCGGCAGCGCAATGCCCGCCTGCATCAGCCACTCGCCGCTCGCCGTTTGCGGTGTTTCCATCCATGCCGGCAGCTTGCGCATGGTATGGCCTCCTTCACCGGTAATGTGAATATCAGGGTGATCGAGCAGCGAAATACGATACTGCGCGCTGGGCTCAAGCCCCGGCATGCGCAGCGGCATCATCAACGTGTAGTCCGGCATGGCGAGCTGGCTGACGATAAACAGCCCCTGCGTTTTATCTTCGCTCACAATACCCTGTGCCAGCGTAGTGGCATCAGGCATATCCACGCGCCATTGTGTGCCCTGATGAATAACCTCGCGCCACTGCCTGTACAGCGCGGCGTAACGGCGATAGCCTTCGCGCTCCTTCTCATCGACGGTGAGGGGATCAAGTTCCAGCCCCATATGGCCAAACAGCGCCGTTAGACCGCGAAATTCAATGCTGTGCTGGCGGAAGGTGGCGTGACATTTATGATGACCGATATGCGCCCCCATCACCTCCGGCGGAAAGAAATAGCTCATGCCGCGCTGGATGGTGTTGCGCTCCAGCGCATCGTTGTTGTCCGAGGCCCAGAAGCGGTGGCAGCGCGTCAGCACCTCATAGTCAATTCGCCCCCCGCCGGATGAGCAGGATTCAAATTCGATGTGCGGAAAACGTTCACCCAGCACGTCCAGCAGGCGATAAAACTGGCGGGTTTGCGCGTCAGCAGCGGCCTTCCCGTCGTGACCCGGCTGTACCAGCTCACGGTTCATGTCCCACTTCACGTAGTCGACTTCATGTTCACCCAGAAGCCAGCTCATGCGTTCCACAAGATAATCAAATGCTTCCGGGATACTCAGATTGAGCACCAGCTGGTGCCGCCCCGTGTGTTGTTTGTAGCCCGGCAGCGCCAGCACCCAGTCAGGGTGCGTGCGGTACAGATCGGAATCCGGGTTGATCATCTCCGGCTCAACCCAGATGCCAAACTCCATACCGAGCCGTTTGACGTGGTCGATCACCGGCGTCAGGCCGTTCGGGTATTTTTTCTCATCCAGATACCAGTCGCCCAGAGCGGCATGGTCGTCATTACGGCCTTTGAACCAGCCGTCGTCAATGATGAAGCGCTCCACGCCCAGGGCGGCAGCCTCGTCGGCCATGCGCATGATGTAGTCCGGATCGTGGTTGAAGTAGATCCCTTCCCAGGTATTGAGGTGCACCGGGCGCGGTTTGTTTTCCGGGAAGCGGATAACGTTGTTGCGCAGGTAGCGATGAAACGGCTGGCTCATGCCGTTCAGGCCATGCATGGAATAGCTGGCATACAGGCGCGGCGTCCAGAGCGTATCGCCCTCCTCAACCGCCATTTCGCCCGGCAGGTAGAGGGCTTCAGCCTGCAGATAGCGGCGGCCGTCGGTTTTGGCTTCCGCACGCAGGCGGTGGTTGCCGCTCCAGCCCAGATGCACGCCCCAGACGTCGCCGTGCATTTCGCTGAACGACGGCGTCCCGGCAATCAGCGCCGGGAAGTGTTCATGGGAGGTTTTACCCCGGCGGTTTTCAATCACAAAGCTGTCGTGTTCAAGCGTCACGCGATGCGGCTGAAATTCCCGGATCCAGCGACCGTGGAAGGCCATCACCTCCTGAGCGCGTTCGGCCACCGGCAGCGTGACGGCGAAACGGTCCACCTGCCACGCCTGCGCTTTCAGGTTCGTTAAACCGTGACGAACCACCAGCACGCCGCTGGCATCCAGCGCCAGCTCGCTGGTCAGACGCAGGCCCGCATGTTCATCTTCCGCCGTCACCGTCAGGGTTTGTCCTGACTGCTGTACGTCTGTGGTGGTGAACATGGGTGAACCGTCCAGCCCCTGCCGATGCCCCTCAATGCCGGGAGCACCAAACAGACCGTGCCCCAGCTCGGCCATCAGCGTGACCGGGGAGTCGACGTCAAGCCTGCCGTTGGCAACAGGGCGCGCGATCATAGCAACATCCTGTGGCGAAAAGTGCTGAAGGTGCGGCCCCCAGTAGAGAATTTCGGCGAACGGGTACGTTTTGATCACCACATCTACCGTGTTGCTTTCAAGTCGTAAAACGGAATCTTGCATCAGACATCTCCTGTCATCGGGATGACCTGAGTGTTGATCCGAAACGTTTCGGATACAAACCAAAACGTTTCGGTTTTGTGATCGGGTTTAGAAAATGGAGAGATTCAGGCCGTTTGGCCGGGAGAAAATTCGGGCTGCCAGAGCACCTGAAGCCGTTCAATATCGTCGCCGTTAATCAGCTGACGCACCATATCGGCAATCTGTTTCCCGACGCCCTGGCGGGTGGACTGGATCACTGCCGCCACGTCGGCATCGACGATACTGTCCTGCGGGAGCCCGTCATAAACAACCAGCGCAACGGCGCTCTCGCCGGTCAGACGGCCCAGCTCTGCCAGCGCCATCGCCGCGCCGTCACCGTGAGTGTTGCAGTCGGTAATGATGGCCGTGGGCGGCTGCGACAGCGAGAGAAGCTCTTTCGTGGTGGCATAACCCACGCGGCGCGAAGGGGGCATGGCGCGCAGCCATTCGCTGGAAAGCCCGGCTTCCCGCAACGCGTCCAGATAGCCCTGACGACGCTGGGTGATGAATGCCTGATTGTTGCTTTCGCCCAGTAGGGCAATGCGCTGATGGCCTTTCCCGATTAGCCAGCGTGTAGCATTGTACGTACCGGCATAGTTGTCGAAGTCGAACCACGCGTACGGCTGCGGTAGCTGGCTGCGACCAAGCGCCAGAAAGGGAAATCCGGCGGCCTGCAGCTGCTCAAGTCGCGGATCGCGATCCAACGTGTGGGCCACAATCAGCGCATCCACGCGGCGGCTTTGCACCATGCGCATATAGCTGTGCTTATCCGCCAGATCGTCGTCGGCGATAAGCAATAAGTCGATCTCATGTCGCGCCAGTTCGTGGCTAATTTCGCCGACCATGTCCATAAATACGCTGTTATTGAGCGGAACAGGATGGACCGGGAACACCAGCCCAACGGCATCAATTTTGCCCATCTTCAGGCGGCGGGCGAAAGTGTTAGGCCGATAGCCGCGTCGCTGGGCTTCCGCTTCTACGCGAGCGCGCGTCTCGGCGGAGACGTCGTCATATCCGTTGAGGGCGCGGCTGACGGTGGTGACTGACAGCCCCAGTTCTTTGGCAATGGCTTTAAGCGACATGAGTTTCCGTATCTCTGTTAGTTTTGTTCCGCCACCAGCAGCGCGTAAGTGTCTGGCTCCAGGGCCTTGAAGATGTGCGGCTGGTCGGCGGGATAACAAATGTAATCCCCTGCGCCGAGCTCTTCCGCCGCGTCGAGCAGGCCGACCAGCGCCCGGCCCTGCGTCACAATAATATGTTCAACAGAGCCCGGCGGATGCGGCTGAGAAATACGATCTGCGCCCGGTTGGGTCATCAGAAGATAGACATCGCGGCGCGCGCCGGGTGGGCATGCCGCCAGTAAAATGGCTTCATAATTAGCCTGTCCGGCGACCACTTTTGTCCCTTCACCACGGCGGATCACCTGCGTGGTCGGCAACTGCGGCTCAAGCAGGCGGGCGAAAGGAATATCCAGCGCCACGCAGAGCGACCACAGCGTTTCCAGGCTAGGGTTACCGTTGCCGGACTCCAGCTGGGAAAGCGTGGATTTAGCGATCCCGGCACGGCGGGCAATTTCCGCCAGCGAAAGCCCGGTGCGCAGACGTTCCCGCACCAGACTTTTAGCGATCAGGCTGATTGGCTGCGTCATATAACGGCCTCTTGTTCTATAAAACGAACGAATCGTTCGCCTTGAAAATCAGTTTCGTTGCGTTCATTATAATGGATACACGTTCGATATGGCTAAAAATGTATGAAGCATCATCTCTCTTGTCTGAAAGGCGACACCATAAAAGCAATCATCCTGGTCTGCCTCGCGGTGGGCGTGGTGGGAATGTCCTACGGCTCGCTGGCGATGGCCTACGGTTTCCCGGTCTGGGTGCCGTTTGTGCTCTCCATCACCGTACTCGCGGGCGCGTCAGAGTTTATGTTTATCGGCATTGTAGCAAGCGGCGGTAACCCGCTGGCGGCTGCAGCCGCGGGTTTGCTGGTCAACGCGCGCCACGTGCCGTTTGGCGTGACGGTGCGTGAGCTGGTCGGTAAGCGCGGTCTGAGCCTGTTGGGCTGCCACATCATGAACGACGAAAGCGTGGTGTTTGGCCTGTCGCAAAAAACCGCCGAGCAGCGTAAAGCCGCCTACTGGCTGTGCGGTTTAGGCGTCGCCATCGTCTGGCCGCTTGGCGCGCTGCTGGGTGCCATGGTCGGCAAACTGCTGCCGGACCCGGAAACCATAGGCCTGGATGCGGTATTCCCGGCGATACTGCTGGCATTAGTGGTTCCCGCATTTAAAAACCGCACCACGCTGATACGCGCCTGCAGCGGTGCCGTTCTGTCGCTGGCCGCCGTGCCGTTTGCCCCGGTAGGTCTGCCGGTACTGCTCTCTTTACTCGGTCTTGCCGCGAGGAAAAAATAATGGAAAACATGACGTTCTTTATTCTCGGCATCGCCATTTTGTCTGCGGGAACCTATTTGATGCGTCTTGGCGGAGCGAAACTGGGCAGCAGGCTGGCATTGTCAGAGCGTTCACAGGCGCTGCTGTCAGATGCGGCAACGGTATTGCTGTTTTCCGTGGCGCTGGCGACCACGTTTTATGAAGGTGACCACTTTGCCGGCATGGCGCGCGTGCTGGGCGTGGCGTTTGCAGTGTTTTTGGCCTGGCGGAAGATGCCGTTAATTGTGGTGATCGTAGCGGCGGCAGTGGTAACCGCGCTGCTGCGCGTGGCGGGCATAAACTAAAAAAGCGCCCCGGGGGCGCTCTTTCGACGGTGTGACAGCTTATTTAGTCAGTTCAGCGGTCATGTGTACGCGGTTACCTGAGAACGCCTGGGTAATTTTGTACGATGACGCGCCGGCTTCCTGAGCCTGAGCCGCGATTTTAGCTTCTGCGCCATCAATGGTAGAGGCGGTTGCGGTTACGGTCTGTGCAGCGAAAGAACCGAAAGAAGTAGCCAGAGCGATTACAGCGACAAAAGTTTTGATGCTTTTCATGATATAAACCCTTTCATTAAGTTGTTTTGGTAAGGCACCGTGCCTTGATGAGATAAATACTAGACCTCATCATGATCAACTAAAAGCGGAAGGATTTGCTATTATCATTCAAAATTACTGATCAACTATCAATCGTTGTGGATGGGTATAAATCGTCGCCCTTCCCGGCTTGCAGAAGCCCACCAGCGTCAGGTTGCAGCGCTCCGCTACCTCTACCGCCAGCGTGGTCGCCGCCGACACCGCAAACAAAATTTCCACACCGCACATGGCGGACTTTTGCACCATCTCGTAGCTGGCCCGGCTGGAAACGAGTGCTGCCCCCTGCTTCCAGACCTCACTTTCACGTGCCCGGCGACCGAGCAGCTTGTCCAACGCCACGTGGCGGCCAACGTCCTCATGTCCCCCGGCAATATCCCCCGACGGCAACACCCATGCCGCCGCGTGCGTGCAGCCGCTCAGCTGGCCGATGGGCTGTACATCATTCAGGTGCTCAAGCGCAGGGTCGAGGTGCGCCAGATTAAAGGTCTGAGTAAACGGCAATGGCGCAACGGGTTTGCCAATATCATTGAGCTGCTCAACGCCACACACGCCACAGCCGGTACGCCCGGCCAGCGCGCGACGGCGCTCTTTCAGCCCCATAAAGCGGCGGCTGGAGAGTTCGATCTGCACTTCAAGACCGTTGCAGGCCTGCACCACGTCCATACCGTAGATCTCCTGCGGATGCTCGATGATGCCTTCCGAGAGGGAAAAACCGATGGCGAACAGCTCAAGATCTTTCGGAGACGCCATCATCACCACATGCGAGATGCCGTTGTAAACGAGCGCAACGGGTACTTCTTCCGCCAGAAAATCCGGCGTGGCATGGGTGATGTGGGGCGGTCGGTATACCGACAGTTCCACAATACCTGCAGGTAGTGGTGACGAGTGGGGAGCACGGTTTTGTTTAGACACAGCGGTATTCCTGAACAACCACGGAGGTGAGCGTGCTATTGCAGCATAAACCACAGGCTGTACGCATAGTATGGATCAACTTTTCGATAACCATTCTCCTACTCATTTAGCAGGGGTGCAACCTGCCACCGGCTACACCGCTTTAACATGCAGAGCTGTTAACGTGATCAATGTCACACTTTATAATCAACATGGTGATAATACGTTCACTTTGTATTAACGCCATTAGAACAGCGGTACCGACAATGTGGTATTCTGATGATATCCCTCGTGGAATTGAGGGATTAACGCAAATTTTTCTCCTTTGCGGTCAATTCTCAACCGCGAAGTCAAAACTACATATGTAAGCAATGTCGAAACAAGGAGTGACCCATGCAGGTCAGCAGAAGGCAGTTCTTTAAGATCTGCGCTGGCGGTATGGCAGGCACCACGGCAGCGGCACTGGGCTTTGCGCCCGGCGTAGCGCTGGCGGAAACGCGGCAGTATAAACTGCTGCGCACCCGTGAAACCCGTAATACCTGTACGTACTGCTCTGTCGGTTGCGGGCTGTTAATGTATAGCCTCGGCGACGGTGCTAAAAACGCCAAAGCGTCTATTTTCCATATCGAAGGCGACCCGGATCATCCGGTTAACCGCGGCGCATTGTGCCCCAAAGGGGCCGGTCTGGTGGACTTTATCCACTCCGAAAGCCGTCTCAAATTCCCTGAATATCGTGCGCCTGGATCCGACAAATGGCAGCAAATCAGCTGGGAAGAGGCGTTTGACCGCATCGCAAAACACATTAAAGAAGACCGCGATGCCAACTTTGTTGAGAAGAATGCCGACGGCGTCACGGTCAACCGCTGGCTCTCCACCGGGATGCTGTGTGCCTCCGCTTCAAGCAACGAAACCGGTTATTTAACCCAGAAATTTACGCGCGCACTCGGTATGCTCGCGGTCGACAACCAGGCGCGTGTCTGACACGGACCAACGGTAGCAAGTCTTGCTCCAACATTTGGTCGCGGTGCGATGACCAACCACTGGGTCGACATCAAGAACGCCAACCTCATTGTGGTGATGGGCGGTAACGCCGCTGAAGCGCACCCTGTCGGGTTCCGCTGGGCGATGGAAGCCAAAATCCACAACGGTGCGAAACTGATTGTGATCGATCCCCGCTTTACGCGTACTGCGTCAGTGGCGGATTTCTACACCCCTATTCGTTCAGGTACTGACATCACTTTCCTGTCAGGCGTATTGCTGTACCTGATGACCAACGAAAAATATAACCGCGAATACACCGAAGCCTATACCAACGCCAGCCTGATCGTGCGTGAGGATTACCACTTCGAAGATGGCCTGTTCAGCGGTTACGACGCCGAAAAACGCAAATACGACAAAACCAGCTGGAACTACGAGCTGGATGAAAAAGGCTTTGCGAAGCGCGACACCACCCTGCAGCACCCGCGCTGCGTGTGGAACCTGCTGAAAGAGCACGTTTCCCGCTACACGCCTGAGGTTGTCGAAAACATCTGCGGTACGCCGAAGGCGGACTTCCTGAAGGTGTGCGAGCTTATCGCCGAAACCAGCGCGAAGGACAAAACCGCGTCGTTCCTGTACGCCCTCGGCTGGACGCAACACTCCATCGGTGCGCAGAACATCCGTACCATGGCGATGGTTCAGCTCCTGCTCGGCAACATGGGTATGGCTGGCGGCGGCGTGAACGCCCTGCGCGGTCACTCCAACATTCAGGGTCTGACTGACCTCGGCCTGCTGTCCCAAAGCCTGCCGGGTTACATGAGCCTGCCAAGCGAGAAACAGACCGACCTGCAAACCTACCTGACGGCCAGCACGCCTAAACCGCTGCTTGAAGGCCAGGTGAACTACTGGGGCAACTATCCGAAGTTCTTCGTCTCGATGATGAAAGCGTTCTTCGGTGATAAAGCGACGGCTGAAAACAGCTGGGGCTTTGACTGGCTGCCGAAGTGGGACAAAGGTTATGACGTTCTGCAGTATTTCGAGATGATGCACCAGGGCAAAGTGAACGGCTATTTGTGCCAGGGCTTTAACCCGGTGGCCTCGTTCCCTAACAAGAACAAGGTTGTTGAGTCGCTGTCGAAACTGAAGTTCCTGGTGACGATTGACCCGCTCAATACCGAGACCTCGACCTTCTGGCAGAATCACGGCGAATCGAACGACGTCGATCCGTCGAAGATTCAGACCGAAGTGTTCCGTCTGCCATCGACCTGCTTCGCGGAAGAGAACGGCTCTATCGTCAACTCCGGACGCTGGCTGCAGTGGCACTGGAAAGGTGCGGACGCCCCGGGCATCGCCATGAACGACGGCGAGATCCTGGCCGGCATCTTCTTACGCCTGCGTAAGATGTATGCGGAAGAAGGCGGCGCGAACCCGGAACCCGTGCTGAACATGACCTGGAACTACTCGACGCCGGAAAATCCTGCGCCAGAAGAAGTGGCGATGGAGAGCAACGGTAAGGCGCTGGCGGACGTTATTGACCCGGCCACCGGCACCGTACTGGCGAAGAAAGGCGATCAGCTCAGCACCTTCGCGCACCTGCGCGATGACGGTACTACCTCCAGCGGCTGCTGGATCTTTGCCGGTAGCTGGACGCCGAAAGGCAACCAGATGGCAAACCGCGATAACGCCGACCCGTCGGGCCTTGGCAATACGCTGGGCTGGGCATGGGCGTGGCCGCTCAACCGCCGTATCCTCTATAACCGCGCATCCGCTGACCCGCAGGGTAACCCGTGGGATCCGAAGCGTCAGCTTCTGAAGTGGGACGGTGCGAAATGGGGCGGCGTGGATATTCCGGACTACAGCACTGCCGCACCGGGCAGCGACGTTGGGCCGTTTATCATGCAGCCCGAAGGGATGGGGCGTCTGTTTGCTATCGATAAGATGGCGGAAGGTCCGTTCCCGGAACACTACGAGCCGTTTGAGACGCCGCTGGGCACCAACCCGCTGCACCCGAACGTGGTCTCAAACCCGGCAGCCCGTATCTTCAAAGGCGACTTTGAAGCGCTGGGTAAAAAGGACAAGTTCCCGTACGTGGGCACCACCTACCGTCTGACCGAGCACTTCCACTACTGGACCAAGCACGCGCTGCTTAACGCGATCGCGCAGCCGGAACAGTTTGTGGAGATCGGTGAGAAGCTGGCGAACAAGCTCGGCATTGCCCATGGCGATACCGTGAAGGTCTCCTCTAACCGTGGCTACATTAAAGCCAAGGCGGTGGTGACTAAGCGTATTCGCACGCTGAACGTTCACGGTCAGCAGGTGGATACCATCGGTATTCCGATTCACTGGGGCTATGAGGGCGTGGCGAAGAAAGGGTTCATTGCGAACACCCTGACGCCGTTCGTCGGTGATGCGAACACGCAGACGCCGGAGTTTAAGGCCTTCCTCGTGAACGTGGAAAAGGTGTAACGGAGACGACTTATGGCTTATCAATCTCAAGACATTATCCGTCGTTCCGCGACTAATGGTTTCACGCCCGCGCCTCAGGCGCGGGACCACCAGCAGGAAGTGGCGAAGCTTATCGACGTGACCACCTGTATCGGCTGTAAAGCCTGTCAGGTGGCCTGCTCTGAGTGGAACGATCTGCGTGACGAAGTGGGTCACAACGTCGGGGTGTACGACAACCCGGCGGACCTGACCGCCAAGTCCTGGACGGTGATGCGTTTCTCGGAAGTTGAGCAGAACGACAAACTGGAATGGCTTATTCGCAAAGACGGCTGTATGCACTGTGCGGATCCGGGCTGCCTGAAGGCATGTCCGTCAGAAGGGGCTATCATTCAGTATGCCAACGGCATCGTCGACTTCCAGTCCGAACAGTGCATCGGCTGCGGCTACTGCATCGCGGGCTGTCCGTTCGACGTACCGCGCCTGAACCCGGAAGACAACCGCGTCTACAAATGCACCCTGTGCGTTGACCGCGTAACCGTCGGCCAGGAGCCTGCGTGCGTGAAGACCTGCCCAACCGGCGCTATCCACTTTGGCTCCAAAGAGGATATGAAAACGCTGGCGGCAGAGCGCGTGGGCGAGCTGAAAACCCGTGGTTACGACAACGCCGGCCTGTACGATCCGGCCGGGGTTGGCGGTACGCACGTGATGTACGTGCTGCACCACGCCGACAAGCCGAATCTGTATCACGGTCTGCCGGAGAACCCGGAAATCAGCGCCACCGTGAAGTTCTGGAAAGGCATCTGGAAACCGCTGGCAGCGGTCGGTTTTGCTGCCACCTTCGCAGCGAGCATCTTCCACTACGTCGGCGTCGGTCCGAACCGCGCGGAAGAGGAAGACGACAACCTGCATGAAGAGAAAGACGAGGTGCGCAAATGAGAAAACGTGACACCATCGTGCGCTACACCGCGCCGGAACGCATCAACCACTGGGTCACCGCCTTCTGCTTCATGCTGGCGGCGATAAGCGGGCTGGGGTTCTTCTTCCCGTCCTTCAACTGGCTGATGCAGATCATGGGGACACCACAGCTGGCGCGCATCCTGCACCCGTTTGTAGGCGTCATCATGTTCGCGTCGTTCATCATCATGTTTTTCCGCTACTGGCACCATAACCTAATCAATCGGGATGATATCTTTTGGGCGAAGAATATTCGTAAGATCGTCGTCAACGAGGAAGTGGGTGACACCGGGCGTTATAACTTCGGCCAGAAATGCGTATTCTGGGCGGCGATTATCTTCCTGGTCCTGTTGCTGGTGAGCGGCGTGATCATCTGGCGTCCGTATTTTGCGCCTGCTTTCTCAATCCCGGTGATCCGATTCGCGCTGATGCTGCATTCATTTGCCGCAGTGGCGTTAATTGTGGTTATCATGGTGCATATCTACGCCGCCCTTTGGGTGAAAGGCACCATTACCGCGATGGTGGAAGGCTGGGTAACCAGTACGTGGGCGAAGAAACATCACCCGCGCTGGTACCGTGAAGTCCGCCAGAAACAGGAAAAGTCATCTGAATGAGTATTCGCATAATCCCGCAAGATGAGCTGGGGTCGAGCGAGAAACGCACGGCGGATTATATTCCGCCGTTGTTATTCCCCAGACTCAAGAACCTCTACAACCGCCGCGCAGAGCGTCTGCGCGAGCTGGCAGAGAACAACCCGCTGGGCGATTTTCTGCGTTTTGCCGCGCTGGTCGCCCATGCGCAGGAAGTGGTGCTGTACGACCACCCGCTGCAAATGGATCTGACCGCGCGTATCAAAGAAGCCAACGCGCAGGGCAAGCCGCCGCTGGACATTCACGTCCTGCCGCGCGACAAGCACTGGCAAAAGCTGCTGCATTCGCTGATTGCCGAGCTGAAGCCGGAGATGAGCGGTACCGCGCTGGCGGTCATTGAGAATCTGGAAAAAGCCTCTGACCTGGAGCTGGAAGAGATGGCGAGCGCGCTGTTTGCCTCCGACTTCGCTCTGGTGAGCAGCGATAAAGCGCCGTTTATCTGGGCTGCGCTGTCGCTTTACTGGGCGCAAATGGCGAGCCTGATCCCCGGCAAAGCTCGCGCCGAATACGGCGAGGCGCGCCAGTTCTGCCCGGTCTGCGGCTCAATGCCGGTTTCCAGCATGGTGCAAATCGGCACCACTCAGGGGCTGCGCTACCTGCACTGCAACCTGTGTGAAACCGAGTGGCACGTGGTTCGCATCAAGTGCAGCAACTGCGAGCAGACCCGCGATCTGAATTACTGGTCGCTGGAAAATGAAGAAGCAGCAGTGAAAGCCGAAAGCTGCGGCGACTGTGGCACTTACCTGAAGATTCTGTATCAGGAAAAAGACCCGAAAGTCGAAGCGGTGGCCGACGATCTTGCCTCGCTGATTCTGGACGCGAAGATGGAGCAGGAGGGATTCGCCCGCAGCTCGATCAACCCGTTCCTGTTCCCGGGTGAAGGGGAATAACTCCCTGTTACAGTGCCGGGCGGCGCGTGCTTGCCCGGCCTGCAGTTCGACAGCATTACCCGCCGTCTTTCATGTCAGATGCTCTCCATTCTCGTTGAGAGACGCGTTATCGCCTTTGCGAGCCGCTTTCCAGATTGTTGCCCTCAACAATATTCTTGTTTTCTTTTGAATCAAACCAGGCTATAAAACTGTTTATCCATACAGTAAAAGGGAATTTTCATGGCGCTGGAACAGGGTATTGCACAGCTGGTTCAGGGATTTATCGCTGCAGGGCGACCCTCGTCACGTCGCCAGAGCGTTGAGGTGCGACGAGCAGGTTATATTGCCAGCACGGGGCTTGCCGGGGAGACCGAAACGCGCGTTCAGGTGGAGACGCTTGTTCTTGAGGGTCTTACCATTCGGGTATTTTCACCTCTCAATGCGCCTGAAATATTGCCTGCTGCCATTTACTATCATGGTGGATGTTTCATCAGCGGCGGCTTTGATACCCATGACAACCAGCTCCGCCAGTTAGCCTGCTACGGCAATTGCCGGGTGATCGCGATTCAGTACAGGCTGGCCCCGGAGCATATTTTCCCCGCAGCACATGACGATGCGGAAAAAGGTGCAGATCTGGTCTGGCAATATGCGGACAAACTGGGCGTGGATAAAAACCGGATCACACTTTGCGGAGACAGCGCAGGAGGCCATCTTGCGCTGGTAACGTCATTGCGGCTCAACGCGAAAGGACGATGGAAACCCGCGCAGCTCATTCTTATCTATCCCATGCTCGACGCCACCGCCAGTTTTGAAAGCTATGCCCTCAATGGCACGGATTACATTATCACCCGCGATACCCTGCTCAGCGGGTATGAAATGTACCTCGCCGACATCGACCGCCAGCATCCCGAAGCGAGCCCGCTATGGCGCGATGATTTTTACGGACTTCCGCCAGTGCACATCATTACCGCAGAGTACGATCCGCTGTGCGATGAGGGAGAAATGTTATATCAGCATTTGACTGAGCAGGGTGTGAAGTGTACCGCTCAGCGCTGGCTGGGCGTCATCCATGGCTTCTTTCAGCTTGGCGGCGTTAGCCAGTCTGCGCGAGACGTTATGCGGGATATCGCCGGGCGGATTCAGCACGCCCGGATAACGTGAACAGAAGATTACTCCTCCTCGTTCCCGCCCTCTTCATACGCGCCAAAAGGCTTCGCCGGAAGAACAATGTAGGTGCCTTCAAACACCGCGCCCGGTGTTTTATCGCCAAATAGTTCAACCTGCATTTGTACGCGAGCCTTGCGGCCGCGTGCCAGGCGATCCAGATCGCCGCCCAGCGATCCCAGATCGGCCACCGCGCTCGGTTTACCGCTGATCGGTGCGCTATAGCGGATATGAGCATCAGCAAGAATGATGGTGCCACCCAGATGGCGCTCGCGCAGCATCAGCCAGATAAGTCCCCAGCCGGTAAGCGTGGCCAGTGAGAACAGACTTCCGGCAAAGAGGGTGTGGTGGGGGTTCTGATTGCCAGTTTCCGGCATGGTGGTAATAAATTTTTGTCCGGTGTACTGCTGAATGCGCACGCCCATTTTTTCGCTGAGCGGAATGTGCTGATACCAGGCCTGCTGCAGCTGTCCGCACCAGTCGGCGCGATGCAGAATATCGTCCAGCGTGGCGATGGGTTTGATCATCAAAAAATGACGAATCGGGGTGGTTTGCGGGGTTGTGATCTCCCCCTGATTCACAAAACCGAGTTTAGCGAAGAATTCCACGGCATCTTCGCGGGCGCTACAGGTAACGCGCTTAACGCCTTCCTGACGGGCGACGGATTCCAGGGTCATCGCCATAAGCGTCCCCAGACCTTTGTCCTGCACGGAGGGATGAACCGCCATAAAGCGAATAGACGCTTCGTTATCGGCGTTGATATACAAACGCCCGACGGCCACGAGGTTGCCCTCTTCGTCCATCACCATCTGATGGTGGGCCATCGCGTCCCAGGCGTCGCGCTCAGAGCCTTTTGGCTGATGTAATGGCTTGCGTAGCATTTCCCAGCGGAACTGGTAATAGGCTTCTAACTCTTCTTCCGTTTGCGGTACTCGAAGGTGATACATAGCTGTACTCTCTCTTGTTACCCGCGGCCATGCCGTAAGTATGCTCATACCTGGAGCCAGAATGTGACGGGGCCATCGTTCACCAGCGATACCTGCATATCTGCAGCGAATCGTCCGGTTTGCGTATTCATTTCCTGCTGGCGACAACGCTCAACAAAGTACTCGTAAAGTGCTTCTGCACGATCCGGCGCGGCGCCTTTCGAGAAACTCGGGCGCATGCCGCGCTCGGTATCCGCTGCCAGCGTAAACTGGGAAACCACCAGCACGCTGCCGCCCGCCTGCTGGACGTTCAGGTTCATCTTGCCTTCCGCATCGCTGAAAATACGGTAGCCCAGTACGCGCTCACACAAGCGGTTGGCTTTTTGCTCGTCGTCATCCTTTTCGACACCTAACAACACCAAAAGTCCTGGGCCAATTTCACCCGTCACCTCTCCCTCCACGGTGACGCTGGCACGGGTTACGCGCTGTATCAATGCAATCATGGTTGGTCTGCTTCTTGTTGTTTTTCAGCTTCTGCTGCTTTTTTAAGTTCGCGGTATACACCGAGAGTGACAGTTATTTCAGCACCAAGCAAGACGATACACCAGGTCCAGTAGACCCAGACAAACAAAATGGGGATCACCGCCAGCACGCCGTAAATCAGCTGATAGGACGGAAACATGGTGATGTAGAGGGCAAACCCTTTCTTACCGAGCTCAAAAAGCAATGCCGCCACCAGCGCCCCCACGACCGCATCGCGGTTGGGCACGCGCGTGGTCGGCACCACGCTATAGAGCAGCCAGAACGAGAGCCACGACAGGATCAACGGAAAGATGCGAAGCACATTATCAATAGCGCCGTTTAAATCACTCGCCCAGCGCAGGGAGAGCAGATAAGAACTGATTGCCAGGCTCGCCCCGGCCAGCAGCGGCCCCAGCGTGAGGATCATCCAGTACACGGCAAAGGAATAGACCTTTGGCCGCGCTTTTTTACTCCGCCAGATCGTGTTTAGCGCGTTATCGATGGCGTACATCAACAGCAGCGCGGTGACGATAAGACCGCACGCCCCCACTGCCGTCATCTTGCTGGAATTGGCAACAAACTGCTCAATGTAGTTCTGGATAACATCCCCGGTTGCCGGAATGAAATTCGCGAAGACAAAATGACGAAGCTGCACGCTGACGTCCGCAAACATCGGAAAGGCGGAAAACAGGGCAAAGATAACCGCCACCAGCGGCACTAACGAGAGCAATGACACGTAGGCGAGGTTACCCGCCAGCGTGGTCATATTGTCCTCATCAATCCGGTGCCAGAGCAGTTTCAGCCAGGCCCGCAGCGGGCGAGTATGGTGCGTGGCTTTTTGATGAACGGTTTTTAGCATAGCTGCTTCGCAAAGTAGTCAGGTATCGTCTCTTTTCCGGTCACCAGAATTGACGTAATACCCAACTGGTTAGCTCCCTCTATATTATCGGCGTTGTCGTCGAAAAAGACCGCATCGGCCGCGGTGAATCCTTCTGACTGCAGAACAGCCTGATAAATTCGCGCTTCAGGCTTACGCATGCCCATCTCCTGCGAGAGATAGATTTTATCAGCCGCCGCCTTAACTTCAGGGTATTCTTCAGGCCAGAACGTGGTATGCAGGCGGTTGGTATTTGATAGCACAACGACACGATGCCCCTGCTCGCGCAGTTTGTGCATGATGTCGATCACTTCAGGCCGGATGGCGACAAATACCGCCTGCCAACCGTGGGAAAACTGTTCATAGCTTAACGAAAGCCCCATCTCCTGACAGAAACGATCAGCGAATGCTTCATCGCTAATCTCACCGCGCTCATGCTGGTGGAAGGTCTCGCCCATCGCGAAATTCTGCTTTAAGGTCGCCAGCGGCACGCGGCTAAAATCGCTCCATGCGCCCAACACGCGATTAAAATCGATATCGACGATGACGTTTCCTAAATCAAAGATATAAAGCATGTTTATCTCCTGCTCGCCGTGGAGAGGTAACTGTAGCGGGAAAGATAAAGTTTGGCTATGCATGAGATTCAGCTTAGAGGGAGCAGTATGAAGAACACAAATTTAGCCAGGAAGATGATATTGGCTTACGGGCGATAGGCAGGGATGAGTTTTATTTAAGTTCGATTTTGCGAAGATATACGTTTTAGTTCATTCTGCAAAAAATTATAGAAAAACGCTTCCGTAATATTTTTTCTCATCACCATATTCCCCCATTTTTGCCATGGCAATCCCATTTCGCGCGGCTTTGCTCGAAATCGCAACAAGTTCACTTTACTTAAATTTACATTTAGATACAAATACTCTATTTATCTTCTTTTTTATAATGATAAGTTTACATTACTTTACACATGGAGCTGCACTTTCGTGAAGATTAAAAAGGGATACGTCCTCAGTGCCGTTTTAATAGCTTTACTCTGCGCTTTCGCTATTTATTCATACAATGCCTACCGATTTAAAAAAGCCAGCAGAGATATTTTATATCAACTCTCTAGCCAACTGATTGTGAAGCAAGGGCTTGAACCAAAACTTTCAACCCACCTCGTTTTTGATACGTTATATATCGACGGAAACATATCCAAAGATGATGACAAAATCATTGTGGGGCTTATCAGAAAAAACCTTATCCCTGTCAGAACGATATCCATAAACAGTGGTGGCGGCGATGTCGAAACTGCAATAAAAATAGCAAAAGTTATTCATGATAAAGAAATTAACATTGAGGTCAGGCGATTATGCCTTTCTTCCTGTGCTAACTATCTTTTCCCAGCGGCAAAAAACAAAATCATCAACTATGGTTCCATTATTGGTTTCCATGGGTCGCCTAATTCTGATGACAATAAGTTAACAACTACGGTTAACGGAGAAATCAATACAGACACAACGATAACAGATCGCATTTTCTCAGAAATAAGAAAAACGGATAAAGCATTCTACAAAGATATAAATGTGTCATGGATGATGCCACTTTGCGGGCAAAAAGAAAATATTGGTGATCCAGACACAGGTCTGTCGACGTACAGCGAAAAGGATTTTACGCGTTTTGGCGTAAAAAACATTTCATTCACGGATGGTGAAATGGTATGGAAAAAGTCTATGGATATTATGGGTATACCTTTTGCTCACTATTGCAAGGAAAATTAATAATGCGTGAACTCAATGAAAGTGAATTAAGTAACGTCAGCGGTGCAGGAATGTGGGGTTCTATCGGTAGTGCGATTGGTGGGATGTTCGGTGGTGGTAGCGCTGGTTGTAATGGCAGCTATTCTCACACCAGCACCACTAACAAAGATGGTTCTCACTCTGAAAGCACATCCTTTAGCGGTGGTTGCTCGGTTAACGTTGGTGGTAAAAGCGGTGGTTCATCAAAAGGTAATGGTGGTTCGAAAAGTGGCGGTGGCCGCCAGGGTAATGATCACGGTAGACATTAATTCCTGAACCATTATAACTCATAGCCGCTGATATTTGGCGGCTATTTCCACCCCGCATGAGGCCAGAAATGTTTCGCAAGGAAGCTATTGAATATCAGAGTACACGGTGGGAAGGGAAAGCTGTTCTTCTGCCGGGCATCCCTTTTGCTCTTATCATATTGCTCAGCATTTTTTTTATTGCTTCCATTTCTATTTTTATTACCAAAGGTTCCTACACCCGTCGCGTCATCGTTCACGGTGAAATAACCACTTTCCCTGGCTCAGTGAATATCTCTGCATCAATGCAGGGTACAGTCGTGCAGAGTTTTGTTAATGAAGGCGATCGCGTAAAAAAAGGTGATGCTCTCTTTCTCATTCATTCGGGTGTATCGACGCAATCAGGCCTGGTTGATGAGAATAAAAAAAAGGAGATCGCGCTACAGATAAAGAGTATCAGCGTAATGATGGCAAATTTGAACTCTTCGAAAAACCGTACGCTCAACGCGCTGACGACTCAAAAAGATCATTATCAGTCCAGTTTTAATACCTCATCTGGGCTACTGGTGCAGGCTGAGCGGGAACTGCATCAGATTGAGAAGAACGTTAACGATTACCGTGGTTATCAGGAAAAAGGTCTGGTCACCAAAGACCAGATGAGTAGCCAAAACGCACTACTCTACCAACAGCAGAGCAATGTTTCTGACCTGGTCGCCAGAAAATCACAGGACCAGGTTCAGATCGATGCGCTCAATCAGCAAATCCAATCCCAGAGCGCTGATTATGACCAACAGGTTTACCAGCTTGAGCAACAAATATACGAACTGCAAAAAGAAAAGTTAAATACAGAAGCGGAAGGTAATTATGTCATCGTGGCAACAGCCGATGGCTTAATCGACTCCATCAATACGGCGCAAGGTAAGATGATCGGCGCAGGCGATGTACTGGCGCGAGTTCAGCAGAATATCCATTCTCCATGCTATCTCGAAACCTGGGTTCCGGATGAAGTTCTTCCTTATCTGGCGATTGGCCAGCGCGTTAATGTTAGTTACGACGCCTTTCCTTATGAAAAATTTGGTCAGTTCAGGGCATCAATATCAGCAATATCCAGGCTTCCGGCATCGAAGCCAGAACTCCTGTCAAAGCAGACCATCGCACATGAATTCTATGACGATAAAAAGTCCTGGTACAAAATCATGATCAAACCTGACCTACAGTCTGTGCAAGTCCATGGAAAACAACTCTCACTGAGCCAGGGAGCCAAAGCGCAGATTTCTCTTTTCCTTGAAAAGAGACATATCTATGAGTGGTTATTATCGCCATTTTACGAAATGAAAATGAGCGTAACGGACGCAGGTAATGAATAATCTTTATACACTTGAGACGCTGCTGCGCAAGTTGGATCTGAAAATATTTAAACGCATCCCAGTTGTCTTTCAAACCGAAGCGTCCGAATGTGGCCTGGCCTGTCTTTCAATGATATGCAGTTTTTATGGCAAGCAGGTGGATCTACTGCAACTCCGGCAACAATTCAATTTGTCATCACGTGGGGTCAACCTCAATGCGATAAAAGCAATTGCCAGTGAACTGGAGATGTCGTCACGCGCATTGTCCGTGGACCTTCAGGAATTACATGACGTGCGTAAGCCCTGCATATTGCATTGGGATTTTAACCATTTTGTCGTACTGATTAAGGTCGATAAGAACAGCGCGGTGATCCACGACCCTGCGTTTGGACGACGAGTGATTAGCATGCCCGAATTGTCCCAACATTTTACTGGTGTTGTGCTTGAGGTATGGCCGGGAACCACTTTCTCAGTTCAAAAGAAGCAAAACAGGTTAAAAGCGACCACGTTATTAAAGAATATCAATGGACTGATAACTTCACTGACGAAGGTATTTTTCTTATCGCTGGTGATTGAGTTGATCAGCCTGCTAATGCCAGTGGGGACACAATTAGTCACGGATAATGTGATTGCATCCGGAGATTACGGTTTACTTAATATCATCTGTCTTGGGTTGTTTATTCTGATTCTGTTACGTTTGACGGTCAGTGTCATACGCTCCTGGACCACGCTGATACTGGGAACACTCATCGACGTCCAGTGGAGTTTTAGCCTCTTTTCTCACCTTATTAAGCTACCGACCACCTATTTTGAAAGACGCAAACTGGGGGACATTCAGTCTCGCTTCCACTCGCTTGATGTTATACGGGCCACTTTTACCACAGGTTTAACTGGTAGCATTATTGATACGCTAATGCTCATGGGTTTGCTGGTAATGATGTTTTTATACAACCTGCAGCTCAGCATGATAGTGGTCTCTTTTACCGCAATATACACCTTCATTCGGTTTGCTACCTATCGATACTATCGCCAGCTATCAGAAGAAGAGTTAATCAAGGAAGCACGCCTTAACTCTTATTTTATGGAAACCCTGTACGGTATCGCGACGATTAAGATTCAGGGGATGACTGACCTGAGAATCAATAACTGGTTTAATCTTTTTTCAGATAAGGTCAATACAGGCATTCGTTTGACGCGAATGGATCTTTTCTTTGGTGGCGTCGTCTCTTTTATCGCCGCCTGCGACCAAATTGTTATCCTGTGGGTTAGCGGCAGGCTGATGATGGATAGTCATTTAACCATCGGTATGTTTATCGCATTTAACACCTTCAGGAGTCAGTTCTATGACCGAATAAATGCCCTGATCAACTTTATCATTCAGCTGAAGATCATCAACTTACACAATGAACGCGTTGCCGATATTGCGCTGCAGGAAGCATCTTCTTCAACGGCCACCAGCCCGCTGCGTTTACCACACGGAGCCTTAACGCTCGAAACTCAGGATCTGACTTACCGTTATGATAACCATGCGGACCCTATCTTCAGCAAACTGAATCTGACCATTCATGCCGGAGAGAGTATTGCTATTACGGGCGTATCGGGTTCAGGTAAAAGCACCTTGATGAAAGTGTTGTGCGGTTTATTCGAACCGTCGAACGGCTGCGTCCGAATTAATGGCATTGATATTAAGCAACTTGGTTTCGAGCATTATGCTGAACGCATTGCCTGTATCATGCAGGAAGATAAGCTGTTTTCAGGCTCAATCAAAGAGAATATCGCCGGTTTTCGGCCTGACATTGACGAGCAGTGGATGGTGCAATGCGCTATCGCAAGCCATATTCATAATGACATTTTAAAGCTACCAATGGGTTACGAGACACTGATTGGTGAACTTGGGGAAGGGTTGTCCGGCGGTCAAAAACAGCGGATTTATATTGCCCGGGCATTATACCGTAAACCGGGTATTTTATTCATGGACGAGGCGACCAGCCACCTTGATAAAACCAGTGAAAGTCAGGTCAATCAGTCTATACAGGCGATGAACATTACGAGGATTATTATCGCGCATCGCGAAACCACGATTTCATCGGCAGATCGGGTGTTCGTGATAAATGGAGCAGAGTTACCCTAATCCGTGAATTTCGCAGGAAAAAGATAGCGTTGGGACATAACTCCCCCGGCTAATGAAGAATTCTGGCGATCATCCAATAAAAAAGCCGCTGAGGGATCAGCGGCTTTTTACCGGCCGGGTGGTACATGCGCTTACCCGACCTATAGATTGACCGTATTACTCTTCTTTCGCACCGCGCATTGCACGTTTACGATCGTTCTCGGTCAGGTGACGTTTACGGATACGGATAGACAGCGGAGTCACTTCTACCAGTTCGTCGTCATCGATGAATTCCAGAGCCTGCTCCAGGGTCATCTTGATCGGTGGAACCAGAACCGTTGCTTCGTCAGTACCGGACGCACGCATGTTGGTCAGTTTCTTACCGGTCAGGCAGTTTACGGTCAGGTCGTTAGAACGGCTGTGAATACCGATGATCTGGCCTTCGTAAACTTCAGCACCGTGACCCAGGAACAGCTTACCGCGATCCTGCAGACCGAACAGCGCAAACGCAACCGCTTTACCCTGACCGTTGGAGATCAGCACGCCGTTGTTACGCTGGCCCACTTCGCCCGGACGCACGTCGTCGTAGTGGCTGAAGGTGGAGTACAGCAGACCGGTACCGGAGGTCATGGTCATGAACTCAGAACGGAATCCGATCAGGCCACGGCTTGGGATCACGTAGTCGAGACGTACGCGGCCTTTGCCATCTGGATTCATGTTTTTCAGGTCGCCTTTACGCTCACCCAGCGCCTGCATCACAGAACCCTGGTGCTGCTCTTCAACGTCCAGCGTCACGTTTTCGAACGGCTCTTGTTTACGGCCGTCGATTTCGCGGAAGATAACTTTCGGACGGGAAACCGCCATTTCGAAACCTTCACGACGCATGTTTTCGATCAGAACAGACAGGTGCAGCTCACCACGACCAGAAACGCGGAATGCATCAGCATCTTCGGTTTCTTCAACGCGCAGCGCAACGTTGTGCACCAGCTCTTTGTTCAGGCGGTCAAGGATCTGACGAGAGGTAACGAACTTACCTTCTTTACCACAGAACGGAGAGGTGTTGACGTTGAAGAACATGGTAACGGTTGGTTCATCAACAGACAGGGCTGGCAGCGCTTCCACGTTCTGCGGGTCGCAGATGGTGTCAGAGATGTTCAGCTCGCCCAGACCGGTGATAGCGATGATGTCGCCCGCTTCAGCCAGATCGCTGTCGATACGCTCCAGACCCAGGTGAGTCAGCACTTTGCCAACTTTACCGTTACGGGTTTTGCCTTCGCTATCGATGATAGTAACCTGCTGGTTTGGCTTCACTTTACCGCGTTTGATACGACCGATACCGATGACGCCAACGTAGTTGTTGTAGTCCAGCTGGGAGATCTGCATCTGCAGTGGACCATCCAGATCAACATCCGGTGCCGGTACGTGATCGACAATCGCCTGATACAGCGGGGTCATGTCTTCCGCCATATCTTCGTGGTCCAGACCCGCGATACCATTCAGCGCCGAAGCGTAAATGATAGGGAAGTCCAGCTGTTCGTCGGTCGCGTCGAGGTTAACGAACAGGTCGAATACCTGATCAACAACCCAGTCAGGACGTGCGCCAGGACGGTCAACCTTGTTGATAACAACAATTGGTTTCAGGCCATGGGCAAATGCTTTTTTGGTCACGAAGCGCGTTTGCGGCATTGGGCCGTCAAATGCGTCAACCACCAGCAGCACGGAATCCACCATGGACATCACGCGCTCAACTTCACCACCGAAGTCGGCGTGCCCTGGGGTATCAACGATGTTGATACGGTAGTCATTCCATTTAATCGCGGTGTTTTTCGCGAGGATGGTAATCCCACGCTCTTTCTCCAAATCGTTGGAGTCCATCACACGCTCTTGAGTTTCGGCACGCGCATCAAACGTACCGGATTGCTGCAGCAGCTTATCAACCAGGGTAGTTTTACCATGGTCAACGTGCGCGATGATGGCGATGTTACGCAAATTTTCGATCACAACTTTGCCTCAGGCATTAGAAATAGCGCGTTATTGTACACGGATTAATCGCACTACAAAACAGGATCACAAACATCCTCCGCAAACAAGTATTGCAGAGATGCTTTGTGATCGCTTTCACGGAGCGAAAAAGGGCACTTTAACGTAAATTGCACCAATATGGTGCTCAATGTTCACATTGAAGCACTATACTGGTGCAACAAATCCATCGTGGTGCAGCCCTTTTGCACTATGGTGCGCATGATAACGCCTTTTTGGGGTGATTTAAAAGTTGGCACAGATTTCGCTTTATAAAAATTACATGGCAACAGCCAGTACAAACAGAAACTGAAGACCTCGTTACCACGACGACAATGACCAATCTGGAGAGTTAAGTATGTCCGCTGAACACGTTTTGACGATGCTGAACGAACATGAAGTGAAGTTTGTTGATCTCCGCTTCACCGACACCAAAGGTAAAGAACAGCACGTCACAATCCCTGCTCATCAGGTGAACGCCGAATTCTTTGAAGAAGGCAAAATGTTTGACGGCTCCTCCATTGGTGGCTGGAAAGGCATTAACGAATCCGACATGGTTCTGATGCCAGATGCAACCACTGCGGTCATTGATCCGTTCTTCGAAGAACCAACCCTGATCATCCGTTGCGACATCCTCGAGCCAGGCACGCTGCAGGGCTACGACCGCGACCCACGTTCTATCGCGAAACGCGCTGAAGAGTACCTGCGTTCTACCGGCATCGCAGACACCGTTCTGTTCGGGCCAGAGCCAGAATTCTTCCTGTTCGATGACATCCGTTTCGGTGCTTCTATTTCTGGCTCCCACGTTGCTATCGACGACATCGAAGGTGCATGGAACTCCTCCACCAAATATGAAGGTGGTAACAAAGGTCACCGTCCTGGCGTTAAAGGTGGTTACTTCCCGGTTCCTCCGGTCGATTCTGCACAGGACATTCGTTCCACCATGTGTCTGGTGATGGAAGAGATGGGCCTGGTTGTTGAAGCTCACCACCACGAAGTGGCGACTGCGGGTCAGAACGAAGTGGCAACCCGCTTCAACACCATGACCAAAAAAGCGGACGAAATTCAGATCTACAAATACGTTGTGCACAACGTTGCGCACCGTTTCGGTAAAACCGCGACCTTCATGCCAAAACCAATGTTTGGCGACAACGGTTCCGGTATGCACTGCCACATGTCTCTGTCCAAGAACGGTACCAACCTGTTCTCTGGCGACAAATATGCTGGCCTGTCCGAGCAGGCGCTGTACTACATCGGCGGCGTAATCAAACACGCTAAAGCGATCAACGCCCTGGCGAACCCAACCACCAACTCCTACAAGCGTCTGGTCCCGGGCTACGAAGCGCCAGTGATGCTGGCCTACTCTGCACGTAACCGTTCTGCTTCTATCCGTATCCCGGTAGTAGCGTCTCCTAAAGCGCGTCGTATCGAAGTACGCTTCCCGGATCCAGCGGCTAACCCATACCTGTGCTTCGCAGCACTGCTGATGGCCGGTCTGGACGGTATCAAGAACAAGATCCACCCGGGCGAAGCGATGGACAAAAACCTGTACGACCTGCCGCCAGAAGAAGCGAAAGAGATCCCACAGGTTGCTGGCTCTCTGGAAGAAGCCCTGCAGGCGCTGGACGCAGACCGCGAGTTCCTGACTGCAGGTGGCGTATTCACTGACGACGCTATCGATGCCTACATCGCCCTGCGTACTGAAGAGAACGACCGCGTGCGTATGACTCCGCACCCGGTTGAGTTCGAACTGTACTACAGCGTTTAATTAAGTTGTTTTACCCGGCGTGACAAGCGCCGGGAGTAGTTGCCGTGGAAACTTTTAGCCCATCTCCGGATGGGCTTTTTTCTCCACCAACAATCTGATCTCACGCGCTTTTTACGCCGAAAACGCTATACTGCACTAAATTAGTGCAAACGACTCCAGGAGACTGCTGAATGGCAACTGGCACGCTGCCCGATGCTGGGCAGATCCTCAATTCTTTGATTAACAGCATTTTGCTGGTCGATGACGAGCTGGCCGTTCATTACGCCAACCCGGCGGCACAGCAGCTGCTTGCCCAAAGCGCACGTAAACTATTCGGTACCCCGCTTCCGGAACTCCTGAGCTATTTTTCGCTGAATATTGGCCTGATGCAGGAAAGCTTACAGGCAGGCCAGGGTTTCACCGATAACGAAGTGACGCTGGTGATCGACGGGCGCTCGCACATTCTGTCGCTAACCGCGCAACGTCTTCCCGAAGGCCTGATCCTGCTGGAAATGGCGCCGATGGATAATCAGCGTCGACTGAGCCAGGAGCAGCTTCAGCATGCGCAGCAGATTGCAGCCCGTGACCTCGTGCGCGGTCTGGCGCATGAAATCAAAAACCCGCTGGGTGGGTTACGCGGCGCGGCGCAGCTTCTGACCAAGGCGCTGCCTGACCCTGCGCTGGCGGAATATACCAACGTCATCATTGAGCAGGCTGACCGTCTGCGGAATCTGGTAGACCGTCTTCTCGGTCCGCAGCAGCCGGGAATGCACGTCACTGAAAGCATCCATAAAGTGGCTGAGCGGGTGGTGAAGCTCGTCTCAATGGAGCTGCCGGAGAACGTCACGCTGGTACGTGATTACGACCCAAGCCTGCCGGAACTGGCCCATGACCCGGACCAGATTGAGCAGGTCCTGTTGAATATTGTGCGTAATGCTCTGCAGGCGCTGGGACCTGAAGGCGGCGAGATTATTTTACGCACCCGCACCGCCTTCCAGCTCACGTTACACGGCGTGCGCTACCGGCTGGCCGCCCGAATCGACGTTGAGGATAACGGGCCCGGCATTCCATCGCATCTGCAGGACACCCTGTTCTACCCGATGGTCAGCGGCCGTGAAGGCGGAACCGGCCTGGGCTTATCCATTGCCCGCAGTTTGATCGACCAACACTCTGGAAAAATTGAATTTACCAGTTGGCCGGGACATACCGAGTTTTCGGTTTTCCTGCCGATTAAAAAATAAAGGTGACGTTTATGCAACGAGGGATAGTCTGGGTAGTCGATGACGATAGCTCCATCCGTTGGGTGCTTGAACGCGCGCTCACAGGGGCGGGATTAAGCTGCACGACGTTTGAGAGCGGCAGCGAAGTGCTCGACGCACTCACCACTAAAACGCCCGATGTTCTGCTGTCGGATATCCGTATGCCGGGCATGGACGGGCTGGCGCTGTTAAAGCAGATCAAACAACGCCACCCTATGCTACCGGTCATCATAATGACGGCTCATTCCGATCTGGATGCCGCGGTGAGCGCCTATCAGCAAGGGGCGTTCGATTACCTGCCCAAACCGTTTGATATCGACGAAGCGGTGGCGCTGGTTGAACGCGCGATTAGCCATTATCAGGAGCAGCAACAGCCACGCCACGCGCCCGATTTTGGGCCAACCACCGACATCATTGGCGAAGCGCCGGCGATGCAGGACGTGTTTCGCATTATTGGCCGTCTGTCCCGCTCGTCCATCAGCGTCTTGATTAACGGCGAATCGGGCACCGGTAAAGAGCTTGTAGCGCATGCACTGCATCGCCATAGCCCGCGGGCAAAAGCCCCGTTCATCGCCCTGAATATGGCGGCGATCCCGAAGGATTTAATTGAGTCCGAACTGTTCGGCCATGAAAAAGGGGCATTTACCGGCGCAAATACCATTCGCCAGGGCCGCTTCGAACAGGCTGACGGCGGCACGCTGTTCCTGGATGAAATCGGTGATATGCCGCTGGATGTCCAGACCCGCCTGCTGCGCGTGCTGGCCGACGGGCAGTTTTATCGCGTGGGCGGCTATGCGCCGGTGAAAGTGGACGTGCGTATTATCGCCGCGACCCACCAGAACCTGGAGCAACGCGTGCAGGAAGGAAAATTCCGTGAGGATTTATTCCATCGTCTGAACGTCATTCGCGTTCATCTGCCGCCGCTGCGTGAACGACGGGAAGATATTCCCCGCCTGGCGCGTCATTTTCTGCAGGTGGCTGCCCGCGAGCTGGGCGTGGAAGCCAAGCAGCTTCACCCGGAAACCGATGCCGCTCTGACGCGTCTGGCGTGGCCGGGCAACGTGCGTCAGCTGGAAAACACCTGCCGCTGGCTAACCGTGATGGCTGCCGGTCAGGAAGTGCTGATTCAGGATTTACCGGCCGAACTGTTTGAGGCGACCGCGCCGGAAAGCAGTAGCGGACACGCGCTGCCGGACAGCTGGGCGACGCTGCTGGCGCAGTGGGCCGACCGCGCGCTGCGTTCCGGTCATCAAAACCTGCTGTCTGAGGCTCAGCCTGAGATGGAGCGTACGCTGTTGACCACCGCGCTTCGTCATACGCAGGGTCACAAGCAGGAAGCCGCTCGCCTGTTGGGATGGGGTCGCAATACCCTGACGCGCAAGCTGAAAGAGCTGGGAATGGAATGATCTCACGCCGCTGTGTAAAGGTTATTAATTGAACGCAAATCGTCGTTATTTTGCGCTTTACTGTTCCGATGAGTTTTGTATGATCGTGCCCGGAAATTGGGGGTGAACATCATGCTGGAAACATTCGTGAATATGCTCTCTAGCGGAGCCGCTGAAAGCCACACGCCACAAACAGCCGTTGCGGCTATGTTGTGCGCGGCGCTGGTTGGGCTGTTTAGCTAGCGAGTTGGCGATGAAAAGCCGGGTGACGCTTCGCTTACCCGGCCTACATTTCGCACTTTTGTAGGCCGGGTAAGGCGAAGCCGACACCCGGCATTACAGTTTAAATCACTCGCGAGAACTGCTGCATTCGCGCTTTCTGACGCAGATACGCGTCAAAGCACATGCAGATATTACGGATCAACAGACGCCCTTTCGGGGTGACCTCTATCGCTCTCTCCGACACATCCACCAGCCCGTCTTTCGCCAGCGGCGCCAGAAGCTTCAGATCTTCCGCGAAATAATCGCTGAAGTTCAGTTCCCACTGCGCTTCCACATCGCTGAAATCGAGACGGAAGTTGCAGATAAGCGCCTTAATCACATCGCGACGGATACAGTCATCACGCGTTAACGCAATGCCGCGCCACAGCGCGTTGCCAGTCTCATCAACCTGCTGGTAATACAGCTTCAGCTCTTTCTGGTTCTGCGCGTAGCAGTCGCCAATCATGCTAATGGCGGAGACACCCATTCCCAGTAAATCGGTATCGCCCTGGGTCGTGTAGCCCTGGAAGTTACGGTGCAGGACCCCTTCGCGCTGAGCAACGGCCAGCTCGTCATCCGGGCGGGCAAAGTGATCCATGCCGATAAACTGATAGCCGGTGTCGGTCAGCGAGGTGATGGTTTCCTGCAGAATATCCAGCTTCTGCTGGGCAGAAGGAAGATCGGCATCTTTGATTTTGCGCTGGGCGGCAAAGAGCGTTGGCAGATGCGCATAGTTAAAGACGCTCAGGCGGTCCGGGTTAAGTTCAGCCACGCGCTTCAGCGTGAAGGCGAAGCTTTCCGGCGTTTGCTTTGGCAGGCCGTAAATCAGGTCAATATTGGTCGAGGTGAAACCAATCTCACGCGCGTGATTGAGTAAGGCAAAGATAAATTCTTCGTCCTGCTCGCGGTTCACCAGACGCTGAACCTCTTTATTGAAATCCTGTACGCCCATGCTCAGACGGTTGAATCCTTCTGCGCGTAAATGATCCAGGACATCCAGCTGAATTTCACGCGGATCGACTTCGATCGAGATCTCAGCGTCAGCATTAAAACTGAAATTGCCGCGCAGAAGCGCCATCAGGCGGCTTATTTGCGCTTTGTTCAGATAGGTTGGCGTACCGCCGCCCCAGTGAAGCTGGCTCACGTGACGGCCTTTAAACAGCGGCGCGCGATGCACAATTTCCTGTTCGAGCGCATCAAGATACTGGTCGGCTTTATGCTGCTGGCGGGTCACGATTTTATTGCAGCCGCAGAAGTAGCAAAGCTTGTGGCAGAACGGAATATGGACGTAGAGCGACAGCGGACGCTCAGGATAACGCGCGACAGCCTGCTGGAAATCACGCTCTCCGAAGGCATCGGAGAACTCCAGCGCGGTGGGGTATGACGTATAACGCGGCCCGGAATAGTTATATTTCTGGATTAGGGCCAAATCCCAGTCGATAGTTGATGCTGACATGCTCACTCCTTCCGTTGGTGTCGCGTTCGTATACGGCGGCCCGTTCTGACCCCATTGCGGGCCATCATTCGGGTGCGCAGCCACTTCTGTCGCCGCGACAACCGCCGTAGTTTAACGAATAACCACACCAGATAACATATAACCGGAAGGGTTATAAGCAGGACTATCGTGCCTGCCGGGTGCAAATGTTAGTTTCCACCCTTCAGAAGACGCATCATATCTTCCTGCTTCTCGTCTTCTTCTTCATCTTCGTCATCGTCGTATGACAGGCCCAGCTTCTGCATCAGTTCATCAATACGATCCAGTTTGGCATCCACCCATGACTGCTCTTCAGCGGTCAGGGTTTCACCCTCTTCAAGACGTTCCAGCAGCGCGTCCAGGCGCTCATCGTTCTCCAGCAAATCCAGCTCAGCCTGCGGTGAAAGCATAGGTTTCTCGCTCTTTGGTTTGTGCTGCTTAGTGACCGGGGTGTCTGTCACGCCCAGTGGAATGGGAGTTTTACTGCCGATACGAGGATCTTTCTGCTGCTTGCCTTTTGCAGAAGCGCCCGCTGCACCACCACCGTTGGCACGGCTACCCGCAGCATGACCGCGATGTTTTTTGTCGCGTTTGCGGTCGCGCGCTTCCTGGTTCAGTTCTTCGCGCGTTTTGCGGCGTGCTTTTGCAGGGCGTTTCGCGCCCGCAGCGGAGGTTGGTTTTTTCATGATGTTTTATCTTTAAGTCGTTTTCTTCAGTATAGAATTGCGGCGAAATCTAGCAGAAAGCAAGCAAAGAAAAAAGGCGACAGAGCAATCTGTCGCCTTTTTTCCTGACTCACAACCCTTAGCGGGTCAGACATTCCATGTTTGCCAACAACAAACCCTGTTTATCCTTTGGCTAATACCGTCCGTGATACGGTTCCATTTCCTTTTAAAACGCCTCCAGGCGCTGGTCGTCCTGACAATCCTGCGTCTTCGCCTCCTGGCGCTCCTGACCCTAATCCTTAAGTCGATTTCCTGTTGGCTTCCTCGCCCTGACGCACACTTTACCTTGTTCCGTTAAACTAACAAGCAACGAAACGGCATAAAAAGAGATTTTCAGACAATTACCCGAAAATAAGATTATGATTTAAAACAGTTTGCATTTTTTAACGCCTGCGAATTCTCTGAAATCTCCCATAGCATCACTGGCCGATCTCTCACACCGATGGGGGCATTCGCCTACACGGCATAGTAATCAGAAAAGCCTTTTGCCTGCATTCGGGTATAATCCCCCTCAGATTACGATTTTGGAGACGACCACGTGACTACCTGGAACTACCAACAGACGCATTTTGTCACCAGTGCGCCCGATATTCGCCACCTGCCTTCTGATACAGGTATTGAAGTGGCCTTTGCTGGCCGCTCCAATGCGGGGAAATCCAGCGCCCTGAATACGCTGACCAATCAGAAGAGCCTGGCGCGTACCTCAAAAACACCTGGCCGTACCCAGCTGATCAACCTGTTTGAAGTCGCAGAGGGCAAACGCCTGGTCGACTTACCGGGCTACGGTTACGCGCAGGTACCAGAAGAGATGAAAATCAAGTGGCAGCGTGCGCTGGGTGAATACCTGGAAAAACGTCTGTGCCTGAAAGGTCTGGTGGTGCTGATGGATATTCGTCACCCGCTAAAAGATCTCGATCAGCAGATGATCGACTGGGCTGTAGCAAGCGATATCGCCGTACTGGTGCTGCTGACGAAAGCCGATAAGCTGGCGAGCGGCGCGCGTAAAGCGCAGGTGAATATGGTTCGCGAAGCGGTGCTGGCTTTCAACGGTGATGTGCAGGTTGAGCCGTTCTCCTCGCTGAAAAAGCAGGGCGTGGACAAGTTGCGTCAGAAACTCGATACCTGGTTTAGCGAGCTGGAACCCGCGACGGAAGCGGAAGAAGAGTGATACCGGGCGCGGCGATGGCCGCGCTTTTTTTGCCTGAACATTTCTTTGCCGCAATAAAAAACGCCCCAGTCATTACTGACTGGGGCGGCTAAAATATTCAGCCAAATCCGATTACGTGAAGTAAAAGGTCTGAAAGATAGAACATCTTACCTCTGTACCCTACGCCGATAACTCTACCCCTTTTTGTGCTGCAGAAAAAGCACTTTTTGTAGTTTTTTTTCATTCTTTACATAGGGAATTCTAATGATCGTCACAAAACGCGCGTTCTAATGTTGCAAACTTACATAAATAGCGCGTTATGCGAAGAATCGTTAGTGAGCCTGATCCCAGTTTTCACCACTTCCCACTTCCACCAGCAACGGCACATCAAGCGTCATGCTGCTTTCCATCAGTTCGTGGATCTTCTTCGACACGGCGTCGAGGTCGTCCTTGTGCACTTCAAATACCAGTTCATCGTGTACCTGCATGATCATTTTCACGCGAGGTTTCTCTTCTTGCAGCCAGGCATCAACAGCGATCATTGCACGCTTAATAATGTCCGCCGCGGTACCCTGCATCGGGGCGTTGATCGCCGCACGCTCTGCGCCAGCGCGGCGCGCCGCGTTGCTGGATTTGATGTCCGGTAGGTAGAGACGGCGGCCATCCAGGGTTTCGACGTACCCTTTTTCCTTCGCCTGCGCGCGTGTGCGTTCCATATATTCCAGCACGCCCGGATAACGCTCGAAGTAGAGATCCATATACTTCTGCGACTCTTTACGCGGAATGTTGAGCTGGCGTGAAAGGCCGAACGCGCTCATGCCGTAGATCAGACCGAAGTTGATCGCCTTAGCGCTGCGGCGCTGTTCGTTGGTCACGCTGTCCAGCGGCAAGCCGAAGACTTCCGCCGCGGTTGCCCGGTGGATATCCTTCCCTTCGGCAAACGCGGTAAGCAGGCCTTTGTCACGGGACAGATGCGCCATAATGCGCAGTTCGATTTGCGAGTAGTCAGCAGAGACAATCAGATAATCCTCTGGTGCGATGAAAGCCTGGCGAATACGACGGCCCTCTTCGTTACGTACCGGGATGTTCTGCAGGTTGGGATCGGTTGACGAGAGACGACCGGTCGCCGCAACAGCCTGATGATACGACGTGTGCACGCGACCCGTTTTCGGGTTGATCATAAGCGGAAGCTTGTCGGTGTAGGTCGACTTCAGCTTCGCGAGACCACGGTACTGCAGAATCACTTTTGGCAGCGGGTAATCCAGCGCCAGCTCTTCCAGCACCTCTTCAGAGGTTGACGGTGCGCCGCCAGGGGTTTTCTTCAGCGGCTTGATACCCTGCTTTTCAAACAGAATGGTTTGCAACTGCTTCGGTGAAGAGAGGTTAAACGGCTCGCCTGCAAGCTCATGCGCTTTTTGCTCAAGCTCGGTCAGGCGCTGCGCCAGCTCCCCGGAGTGGTTATGCAGCACCGTTGGGTCGATTTTCACGCCGTTGCGTTCAATGCGGGATAGCACGGGCACTAGCGGCATCTCGATATGCTGGAACACGTTCAGCGGACCTTCGTGCTTCTGCAGTTTTGGCCACATCTTCAGATGCAGCTGCAGCGTGACGTCAGCATCTTCCGCCGCGTAGCGACCCGCCTCTTCAAGAGCAATCTGGTTAAAGGTGAGCTGATTTTTCCCTTTTCCGGCAATCTCTTCGAAGGTAATCGTTTTGTGCTTAAGCCAGCGGTCAGATAAGGAATCCATATCATGGCGGCCCGCGACGCTGTCCAGAATGTAGGATTCGAGCATGGTGTCGAAGGCGATCCCACGCAGTTCAATGCCGTAGTTTTGCAGAATGCCGCGGTCGTACTTGAGGTTTTGCCCAACCTTGAGCGCCTTTTCGTCTTCCAGGATCGGCTTCAGCAGCTCAAGCACGCGTTCACGGGAGAGCTGCTCCGGCGCATCCAGGTAATCGTGCGCCACAGGAACGTAGGCTGCAATACCCGGCTCTGTCGCAAATGACAGGCCAACCATATTGGCTGAGATGTTATCGAGACTGTCAGTTTCGGTATCAAAGGCAAAGACCGGCGCCTTTTTCAGTTTCTCGATCCAGGCGATCAGCTGTGACTCTTCAAGAATGGTTTCGTAGTTGTCGAATGAAAGCACCACGGCTTCTTCTTCAGCCTGATCTTCTGCTTCAACAACAATCGTCTCCTTCGGCTTTGCAGCAGGTTTGGCCCCTTTTGCCTGTAGCCATTTACCGGCTTCCACGTCGGTGATCCAGCGCTTGAATTCGTATTTCTTAAACAGGCTCAGCAGATCGTCAGCAGAAGGCTGTTGCACCTCAAGCTGCTCACAGCCCAGCTCCAGTTCGACATCGGTTTTGATTGTAGCCAGCTTATAGGAGAGATAAGCCACCTCTTTGTTCTCTTCCAGTTTTCCGGCCATGGTTTTTGCGCCACGGAAGGAGAGCCCGGCGATTTTGTCTGATTCCGCGTAGAGCGTATCCAGCCCGCCCAGCCCCTGAAGCAGAGCCTGCGCGGTTTTCTCACCAACGCCAGGGACACCCGGGATGTTATCCGAGGAGTCGCCCATCAACGCAAGGAAGTCGATAATCAGCTCAGGCGGCACGCCATACTTAGTGACAACCTCTTCAGGCCCCAGAATGGTATTGGTCATGGTATTAATCAGGGTGATACCTGGCGTCACCAGCTGCGCCATATCTTTATCACCGGTGCTGATCAGTACAGGACGACCCATCTTTTCTGCTTCACGCGCCAGCGTACCGATGACGTCATCGGCTTCAACGCCAGAGACGGCCAGCAGCGGCAGCCCCATCGCTCTTACCATGGTGTGCAGCGGTTCAATCTGCGCACGCAGATCGTCAGGCATTGGCGGACGGTGAGATTTGTAATGCTCAAACAGCTCATCGCGGAACGTTTTGCCTTTCGCATCAAAGACCACAGCCGCATGGGTTGGCTGGTACTGAAGGATCAGGCTGCGCAGCATGTTCAGCACGCCGTACATTGCGCCGGTGGGTTCCCCTGCGCTATTGGTCAGAGGAGGAAACGCATGGTATGCCCGATACAGGTAAGAAGAGCCATCGACGAGAATAAGAGGGTTTTCTGGGATCTGAACCATAATGTCCGTGCCTTTAATCAATTTATGGGTAAAGGATGCCACAGAAGGATGAAAACATCAGTTATTAGCGCCTGATACAGGAAAAGATTTTGCGATCGTGAGGATCGCTCGCAAAATTCAAACTGTGGATAAGTTTGTGCATATTTTCAGTTCATATGAATAACAGACACAAAATACACATATGAGTTATATTTTAGATCTTAATTATCATGCTGTTATGGCATTAGATCTTATCTATATGGCCAACTGATGGCAATTTAGTCTATGTGGATATAAGCCTTGATAAGCGCGGAATCACAGTGAAATCGTCTACGACAGGGTAAAAGCGGTCAAATCATCACATGAAAGCGCCATTAATTTGTCCGTTTTCTGGTAAAATCAGCGCCCAGCGTCGAATAGCTGGCCGCTAACTTAAAGCTAACTACCTGAAAAAGCTCATCATGTCGAGATTGCTCGCTGCAATAACATTACTGTTAAGCATCATTTTAACTATTCTGGTGACTGTCGCATGTTCTGTGCCGATCATCGTAGCCGGGATCATTAAACTGCTGCTGCCTGTCCCCATGGTGTGGCGAGCCGTGTCCGCATTTTGTAATTTCATGATGTACTGCTGGTGCGAAGGGCTGGCGATCCTGCTGTGCCTGAACCCGCATCTGAAGTGGGATATCAAAGGGCTGGAGAGTCTTAACAAGAAAAACTGGTATCTGCTGATCTGCAATCATCACAGCTGGGCGGACATCGTGGTGTTATGCGTGCTTTTTCGCAAACACATCCCGATGAACAAATATTTTCTGAAACAGCAGCTCGCCTGGGTACCTTTTATTGGGCTGGCCTGCTGGGCGCTAGATATGCCGTTTATGAAACGCTATTCGCGCAGCTATTTGATTCGTCATCCCGAGCGTCGCGGCAAAGATGTGGAGACCACGCGCCGTTCCTGCGAAAAGTTTCGCGCGCATCCAACGACTATCGTGAACTTTGTTGAAGGTTCCCGGTTTACGGAAGAGAAGCGCCAGCAAACTCGCTCTCCTTATCAGCATCTGTTGCCGCCAAAGGCAGCGGGGATTGCGATGGCGCTTAACGTGCTGGGAGCACAGTTCGATAAACTTCTTAACGTCACGCTCTGCTATCCGGAAAACGACAGGACGCCATTCTTCGACATGCTCAGCGGCAAACTGACGCGCATTGTCGTGCATGTCGACCTGGTTCCGATTGACGCTGAACTGCACGGTGATTACGTTAACGACAAGAACTTCAAACGTCGTTTCCAGCAGTGGCTTAATACGCTTTGGAAAGAGAAAGACGAACAGATAGGCAAGATTAAATCTTCATACAAAAACGCCGGTCAATGACCGGCGTTTTTACATCAGTGAAATTACTTCTTCTCAACCAAGTATTTCACGGTATCAGCATACTGTTGTACGAAGATATCCATGCTGCTGGTGTCCATGCCCTGCATGTTCAGCTGATATTTGCCGTTAACAAACATCGCCGGAACGCCCTGAAGCTGGAGGTCAGCAGCCGCTTTTTCCTGCTGGGCAACCAGTGATTTCACCACGAAGCTGTTCCACGCGGCATCATACTCTTCACCTTTCACGCCGGCATCAACGAACACTTTACGGATATCCGCAGTGGTCTGAACGGTCTGTGTTTTCTGTACGGCTTCAAACATTGGCGAAGTGATCTTATCTTCCACGCCCAGTGCCATCGCCACCGCCCATGCCTGAGTCAGGTCTTTACCCAATGGGCCCAGGAACTCGACGTGGTACTTGGTCATTTTTGTGCCTTCCGGCAGCTTTTTCTTCACGTTGTCAGAAACATGCAGCACCTGCTCGAACTGATAGCAGTGTGGGCAATAGAACGAGAAGAACTCCAGAACCTGTGGCTCGCCAGCGACCGGCTTGTCCAGCGTGATGTACTGTTTACCGTCGGTAAACTGCGCAGCAGAAGCGCTAAATGCCAGAATCATACCTGCCAGCGCCAGCCAAATTTTTTTCATGATTAACTCTCTCCTGGGTGTGTCCATTAATACATCGGCGTTAATTGCAGAGGGGGCTCCTGAAGAACCTTAACCTGCTCAGTAAATGTAGATATCTGGCTACGCCAGTAATCCTCTCCGGTAAGCCACGGGAAATTGCGAGGAAATGCCGGATCGTCCCAACGCCTGATTAACCATGCGAGATAATAAACAAAACGCATCGCACGTAAAGGCTCAATCAGGGCAATTTCGTCTGAATTAAACGGGCTAAATTCTTCATAAGCTTCAATAATGGTTTCAAGCTGCATGCGCTGCTCGGCTTTATCGCCATTGAGCAGCATCCACAGGTCCTGAACCGCTGCCCCCATGCGCGCATCGTCGAGATCGACAAAGAGCGGGCCGTCACGCCAGAGAATATTCCCGGCGTGACAATCGCCATGCAGGCGCAGGACGGAAATATCATCGCGCCAGCAGGTTTTCACTGCAGCAATAAGCTTATCGGTGGCGTTGAGGAAATCATCCTTTAGCGCTGCGGGGATCATTGCAGACGTTTCGAATACTTGGCGCGGTTCAAGAAGGTATTCCTGAATCCCGATAGTCGGGCGGGCAATAAAGGCTTTTTTGCGTCCCGTCTGGTGTATACGCCCAAGATAGCGGGCAACCCACTCCATCTGATCGATATTATCCGCTTCAAACTGGCGCCCCCCCAGGCTCGGGAATACAGCGTAGTAAAACCCTTCGTGCGTGAGGAGCGTTTGGTTATTGAATTTCAGCGGTGCGGCAACGGGAACATCGTCACCCAGCAGATCGTGAGCAAACTGATGCTCTTCCTGAATTTGTTCTGCGGACCAGCGTTCAGGGCGATAGAACTTTACAACGAAGCGCTGACGATCCTCGTCCTGAAATTGATAGACGCGGTTTTCGTAGCTGTTTAACGGTGTTAGCCCGGAATCCACCCGAATACCCTGTTCAAACAGGGCATCCATAATGGTGTCCGGGTGTAATGTCTGGAAAGTAAAAGCCTGGTCGTTCATCCGATCATCCGGAAATTATACGAATGATTCAGGATATCATCTTGTGGCGATTTCGGTGCCGCCGCTTACAAGCTTTTACTCTTTAATTACGCCTCGTGCGCGCAATAATGCGGTCTTAAAATCTTCCTCATAATCTTTCTGAATACCAGGAATAACAGCATCTTTGGCAGAGTCGCGCATTTTAAGGTGGTAGATCAGGATGTCGTCAGAAAGGTCAGCCAGATCGCCGTCAAAACCTGACTCTTTCGCCAGTTTCTGTAAAAATTGCATCAGATTTAGCTCTGGCTCTTTTTGCCAGGCGGGCTGGAGGAGTTCAATAACTTCATTCAGACGCTTACATTTCATGGTGGTGCTCCTTTCATTTAGAGTGACACGTTAGCAGGGTCAATCCCACAATAAAAGAGGCGATATTCGTGAATCTTAGCCAGGAAATCATCGGGGTCGTTCTGGCAGGCGGCAGAGCAACGCGAATGGGCGGAAAAGATAAGGGGCTTCAGCTTCTTAATGGAAAACCCTTGTGGCAGCATGTCGCCGATACGCTCTCAGGCCAGGTGTCGACAATGGCCATCAGCGCTAACCGGCATATCGACACTTACCGAAGCAGCGGGTACGCCGTCTACCAGGATATCGTTGAGGATTACCCAGGACCGCTGGCCGGTATGCTTTCGGTCATACAACAGTCTCAAGGAGAGTGGTTTATCTTCTGCCCCTGCGATACCCCGTTTATTCCGTCCTGTCTTGCCGAGCGTTTATTACAGCTTCGCGGTACAGCTCCTGTGGTTTGGGTACATGACGGCGAGCGTGACCATCCTGCTATCGCATTAATGCACCGATCGCTAGCGCCTGCTCTGCAGAGCTATCTGGCTGGGGGAGAGCGCAGGGTAATGGTCTTCATGCGTGAGTCTGGCGGCCATTCCGTTGATTTTAGCGATGTGAAATCAGCGTTTGTGAATGTGAATACGCATGAAGATTTGCAGATGATGCAGGAGAAAAAATGATACCTGTTGTAGCCATATCCGCCTGGAGTGGAACCGGGAAAACCACGCTGCTGAAAAAGCTCATTCCTGCGCTGTGTACCCGAGGTATCCGTCCAGGATTGATTAAGCATACCCACCATAATATGGATGTCGATAAACCGGGAAAAGACAGCTTTGAGCTGCGTAAAGCGGGTGCAGCGCAAACGATGGTGGCAAGTTCTCAACGCTGGGCGTTAATGACAGAAACGCCGGACGAGGCGCCGCTGGATCTCGCTTATCTTGTCAGTCGGATGGATCACTCCACCCTGGATCTGGTGCTGATTGAGGGATTTAAGCATGAGGCCGTGCCTAAGATCCTGCTATTCAGAAGCGATGCCGGGCATGATTTTAGTGAGTTAACGCTGGATGAGCATGTGATTGCGGTGGCAAGTGATGTTGTATTGCCACTTGAAGTTCCGGTACTGGATTTAAATGATGTGGATGGGATTGCGGAGTTTATTATGGAGTGGAGTGCGATCTGACGACTTGCCGGGTAGCGGCTTCGCCTTATCCGGCCTACCATTTTTTGACTCATAAACGCAAAAAGGCCATCCTTTCGGATGGCCTCTTCACTTGTTTGATGCCTGGCAGTTCCCTACTCTCACATGGGGAGACCCCACACTACCATCGGCGCTACGGCGTTTCACTTCTGAGTTCGGCATGGGGTCAGGTGGGACCACCGCGCTAAAGCCGCCAGGCAAATTCTGTTAATCTGTATCAGGCTGAAATTTGATTGTTCTGTCTCTTCGCCAAAACACCTTCGGCGTTGTAAGGTTAAGCCTCACGGTTCATTAGTATCGGTTAGCTCAACGCATCGCTGCGCTTACACACCCGACCTATCAACGTCATAGTCTTTAACGTTCCTTCAGGAGACTTAAAGTCTCAGGGAGAACTCATCTCGGGGCAAGTTTCGTGCTTAGATGCTTTCAGCACTTATCTTTTCCGCATTTAGCTACCGGGCAGTGCCATTGGCATGACAACCCGAACACCAGTGATGCGTCCACTCCGGTCCTCTCGTACTAGGAGCAGCCCCCCTCAATTCTCCAGCGCCCACGGCAGATAGGGACCGAACTGTCTCACGACGTTCTAAACCCAGCTCGCGTACCACTTTAAATGGCGAACAGCCATACCCTTGGGACCTACTTCAGCCCCAGGATGTGATGAGCCGACATCGAGGTGCCAAACACCGCCGTCGATATGAACTCTTGGGCGGTATCAGCCTGTTATCCCCGGAGTACCTTTTATCCGTTGAGCGATGGCCCTTCCATTCAGAACCACCGGATCACTATGACCTGCTTTCGCACCTGCTCGAGCCGTCACTCTCGCAGTCAAGCTAGCTTATGCCATTGCACTAACCTCCTGATGTCCGACCAGGATTAGCTAACCTTCGTGCTCCTCCGTTACTCTTTGGGAGGAGACCGCCCCAGTCAAACTACCCACCAGACACTGTCCGCAACCCGGATCACGGGTCTACGTTAGAACACCAGCCATTAAAGGGTGGTATTTCAAGGACGGCTCCACGCAGACTGGCGTCCACGCTTCAAAGCCTCCCACCTATCCTACACATCAAGGACCAGTGTTCAGTGTCAAGCTATAGTAAAGGTTCACGGGGTCTTTCCGTCTTGCCGCGGGTACACTGCATCTTCACAGCGAGTTCAATTTCACTGAGTCTCGGGTGGAGACAGCCTGGCCATCATTACGCCATTCGTGCAGGTCGGAACTTACCCGACAAGGAATTTCGCTACCTTAGGACCGTTATAGTTACGGCCGCCGTTTACCGGGGCTTCGATCAAGAGCTTCGCGTTGCCGCTAACCCCATCAATTAACCTTCCGGCACCGGGCAGGCGTCACACCGTATACGTCCACTTTCGTGTTTGCACAGTGCTGTGTTTTTAATAAACAGTTGCAGCCAGCTGGTATCTTCGACTGATTTCAGCTCCACCCGCAGGGGCTTCACCTACATATCAGCGTGCCTTCTCCCGAAGTTACGGCACCATTTTGCCTAGTTCCTTCACCCGAGTTCTCTCAAGCGCCTTGGTATTCTCTACCTGACCACCTGTGTCGGTTTGGGGTACGATTTCGTGTTACCTGATGCTTAGAGGCTTTTCCTGGAAGCAGGGCATTTGTTACTTCAGCACCGTAGTGCCTCGTCATCACACCTCAGCGTTAATAAACGACCGGATTTACCTGGTCGTTCCGCCTACATGCTTAAACCGGGACAACCGTCGCCCGGCTAACATAGCCTTCTCCGTCCCCCCTTCGCAGTAACACCAAGTACAGGAATATTAACCTGTTTCCCATCGACTACGCCTTTCGGCCTCGCCTTAGGGGTCGACTCACCCTGCCCCGATTAACGTTGGACAGGAACCCTTGGTCTTCCGGCGAGCGGGCTTTTCACCCGCTTTATCGTTACTTATGTCAGCATTCGCACTTCTGATACCTCCAGCATGCCTCACAGCACACCTTCAACGGCTTACAGAACGCTCCCCTACCCAACAACGCATAAGCGTCGCTGCCGCAGCTTCGGTGCATGGTTTAGCCCCGTTACATCTTCCGCGCAGGCCGACTCGACCAGTGAGCTATTACGCTTTCTTTAAATGATGGCTGCTTCTAAGCCAACATCCTGGCTGTCTGTGCCTTCCCACATCGTTTCCCACTTAACCATGACTTTGGGACCTTAGCTGGCGGTCTGGGTTGTTTCCCTCTTCACGACGGACGTTAGCACCCGCCGTGTGTCTCCCGTGATAACATTCTTCGGTATTCGTAGTTTGCATCGGGTTGGTAAGCCGGGATGGCCCCCTAGCCGAAACAGTGCTCTACCCCCGAAGATGAATTCACGAGGCGCTACCTAAATAGCTTTCGGGGAGAACCAGCTATCTCCCGGTTTGATTGGCCTTTCACCCCCAGCCACAAGTCATCCGCTAATTTTTCAACATTAGTCGGTTCGGTCCTCCAGTTAGTGTTACCCAACCTTCAACCTGCCCATGGCTAGATCACCGGGTTTCGGGTCTATACCCTGCAACTTAACGCCCAGTTAAGACTCGGTTTCCCTTCGGCTCCCCTATACGGTTAACCTTGCTACAGAATATAAGTCGCTGACCCATTATACAAAAGGTACGCAGTCACACCACGAAGGTGCTCCCACTGCTTGTACGTACACGGTTTCAGGTTCTTTTTCACTCCCCTCGCCGGGGTTCTTTTCGCCTTTCCCTCACGGTACTGGTTCACTATCGGTCAGTCAGGAGTATTTAGCCTTGGAGGATGGTCCCCCCATATTCAGACAGGATACCACGTGTCCCGCCCTACTCTTCGAGTTCACAGCCTGTGTGCTTTCGTGTACGGGACTGTCACCCTGTACCGTGCGACTTTCCAGACGCTTCCACTAACACACAAGCTGATTCAGACTCTGGGCTGCTCCCCGTTCGCTCGCCGCTACTGGGGGAATCTCGGTTGATTTCTTTTCCTCGGGGTACTTAGATGTTTCAGTTCCCCCGGTTCGCCTCGTTAACCTATGTATTCAGTTAACGATAGTGCAACGAATTGCACTGGGTTTCCCCATTCGGACATCGCCGGGTCAAAGGTTCATATCACCTCGCCGGCGCTTTTCGCAGATTAGCACGTCCTTCATCGCCTCTGACTGCCAGGGCATCCACCGTGTACGCTTAGTCGCTTAACCTCACAACCCGAAGATGTTTCACTTCAAGATTGCGAAAATTTGAGAGACTCGAACACACCATTAAGATGTGTCGTTTCAATTTTCAGCTTGATCCAGATTTTTAAAGAGCAAATATCTCAAACATGACTCGCAAGTCAGTTTTGAGATATGACGGCAGGTGACTTTCACTCACGAACCAGCAAGTGGCGTCCCCTAGGGGATTCGAACCCCTGTTACCGCCGTGAAAGGGCGGTGTCCTGGGCCTCTAGACGAAGGGGACGTGTAGTCTCAATCGCAAGACGCCTTGCTATTTACTTTTCATCAGACAATCTGTGTGAGCACTACAAAGGCAGGTTCTTTAAGGTAAGGAGGTGATCCAACCGCAGGTTCCCCTACGGTTACCTTGTTACGACTTCACCCCAGTCATGAATCACAAAGTGGTAAGCGCCCTCCCGAAGGTTAAGCTACCTACTTCTTTTGCAACCCACTCCCATGGTGTGACGGGCGGTGTGTACAAGGCCCGGGAACGTATTCACCGTAGCATTCTGATCTACGATTACTAGCGATTCCGACTTCATGGAGTCGAGTTGCAGACTCCAATCCGGACTACGACGCACTTTATGAGGTCCGCTTGCTCTCGCGAGGTCGCTTCTCTTTGTATGCGCCATTGTAGCACGTGTGTAGCCCTACTCGTAAGGGCCATGATGACTTGACGTCATCCCCACCTTCCTCCAGTTTATCACTGGCAGTCTCCTTTGAGTTCCCGGCCTAACCGCTGGCAACAAAGGATAAGGGTTGCGCTCGTTGCGGGACTTAACCCAACATTTCACAACACGAGCTGACGACAGCCATGCAGCACCTGTCTCAGAGTTCCCGAAGGCACCAATCCATCTCTGGAAAGTTCTCTGGATGTCAAGAGTAGGTAAGGTTCTTCGCGTTGCATCGAATTAAACCACATGCTCCACCGCTTGTGCGGGCCCCCGTCAATTCATTTGAGTTTTAACCTTGCGGCCGTACTCCCCAGGCGGTCGACTTAACGCGTTAGCTCCGGAAGCCACGCCTCAAGGGCACAACCTCCAAGTCGACATCGTTTACGGCGTGGACTACCAGGGTATCTAATCCTGTTTGCTCCCCACGCTTTCGCACCTGAGCGTCAGTCTTTGTCCAGGGGGCCGCCTTCGCCACCGGTATTCCTCCAGATCTCTACGCATTTCACCGCTACACCTGGAATTCTACCCCCCTCTACAAGACTCTAGCCTGCCAGTTTCGAATGCAGTTCCCAGGTTGAGCCCGGGGATTTCACATCCGACTTGACAGACCGCCTGCGTGCGCTTTACGCCCAGTAATTCCGATTAACGCTTGCACCCTCCGTATTACCGCGGCTGCTGGCACGGAGTTAGCCGGTGCTTCTTCTGCGGGTAACGTCAATCGATGAGGTTATTAACCTCACCGCCTTCCTCCCCGCTGAAAGTACTTTACAACCCGAAGGCCTTCTTCATACACGCGGCATGGCTGCATCAGGCTTGCGCCCATTGTGCAATATTCCCCACTGCTGCCTCCCGTAGGAGTCTGGACCGTGTCTCAGTTCCAGTGTGGCTGGTCATCCTCTCAGACCAGCTAGGGATCGTCGCCTAGGTGAGCCGTTACCCCACCTACTAGCTAATCCCATCTGGGCACATCTGATGGCAAGAGGCCCGAAGGTCCCCCTCTTTGGTCTTGCGACGTTATGCGGTATTAGCTACCGTTTCCAGTAGTTATCCCCCTCCATCAGGCAGTTTCCCAGACATTACTCACCCGTCCGCCGCTCGCCGGCAAAGTAGCAAGCTACTTTCCGCTGCCGCTCGACTTGCATGTGTTAGGCCTGCCGCCAGCGTTCAATCTGAGCCATGATCAAACTCTTCAATTTAAGTTTGATGCTCGTGAATTAAACTTCGTAATGAATTACGCATGTTCACTCAGAGACTTGGTATTCATTTTTCGTCTTGCGACGTTAAGAATCCATGTCACTTTGAGTGCCCACACAGATTGTCTGATAAATTGTTAAAGAGCAGTGCCGCTTCGCTTTTCGCTGCGGCGCGGGGTGTGCATATTACGCCTTCCCGCTTCAGAGTCAAGCGTTTATTTACGCTATTCTCTGCTGACCTGGCGGCGTGTGTGCCGTTGTTCCGTGTCAGTGGAGGCGCATTATAGGGAGTTATTCCGACGTGACAAGAGGAAATTTAAAAAAAGTTTTCATCCGCGTTTTTTTTCACCACCCGAGGTGAAATCAAGCTACAAATTGTTCTATTTGATGTATCTGCAACCACAATCACATTCGAGGTGGCATAATTATCAGCATGTATCTTTAAGGAATAAAAGCGATGCCATTAAGCGCACAACAGCTGGCCGCCCAAAAAAACCTGTCGTACGTGCTGGCAGAAAAGCTGGCGCAGCGGATTTTAGCGGGTAAATATGCCCCCGGTAGCATCCTGCCGGGTGAAATGGAGCTGGGTGAGCAGTTTGGAGTGAGTCGTACCGCGGTTCGCGAGGCGGTAAAAACCCTGACGGCAAAAGGTATGGTGCTTCCACGTCCTCGCATTGGCACACGCGTAATGCCACAGAGTAACTGGAATTTTCTCGATCAGGAGCTGCTCTCCTGGTGGATGACGGAAGATAACTTTCATCAGGTCGTCGATCACTTTCTGGTGATGCGCAGCAGCCTTGAACCTCAGGCATGTCTGCTTGCCGCTACGCTGGGAACAGCAGAGCAGAAAGCGCAGCTTAACGCGTTGATGGAAGAGATGGTGTTCCTGAAAAAACACTTCAACCGCGAACGCTGGGTTGAGGTCGATATGGCCTGGCATGAACACATCTATATGATGAGCGCCAATCCGTTCCTTACCTCTTTTGCCTCTTTATTTCATTCGGTGTATCACACCTACTTTACCTCTATTACACAAAACGAAGTGGTAAAACTGGATTTGCATCAGGCGATAGTGGATGCCATCCAGGAAAGCGACGGGCAACGAGCCCTGAGTGCGTGCCAGGCATTGCTGGCCGCGCCAACCCACCAGCAGGTAAATAAATGACAAAGAAAAAAGCGCGCAGCATGGCCGGATTGCCGTGGATTGCAGCCATGGCGTTTTTTATGCAGGCACTGGATGCTACCATCCTCAACACCGCGCTTCCCGCTATTGCGCAAAGCCTCAACCGTTCCCCACTGGCGATGCAGTCCGCCATCATCAGCTACACCCTGACGGTGGCAATGTTAATACCGGTCAGCGGCTGGCTGGCCGACCGCTTTGGCACCCGCAGAGTTTTCATGCTGGCCGTAACGCTCTTTACGCTCGGTTCACTGGCCTGTGCGCTCTCCTCATCATTAACAGAGCTGGTTATCTTCCGCGTATTGCAGGGTATCGGCGGCGCGATGATGATGCCCGTGGCGCGCCTTGCCCTACTGCGAGCCTACCCGCGCAGCGAGTTACTTCCCGTGCTCAACTTCGTTACCATGCCAGGCCTTGTTGGCCCGATACTTGGCCCGGTACTCGGTGGCGTGTTTGTCACATGGGCAAGCTGGCACTGGATCTTCCTGATTAATATCCCAATTGGCGTTGCGGGGCTGCTGTATGCCCGCAAATATATGCCGAACTTCACCACGCCAAGGCGCAGCTTCGACATGGGCGGCTTTTTCCTGTTCGGCCTGAGCCTGGTATTATTCTCCAGCGGGATGGAGCTGTTTGGCGAGAAGATCGTCGCAACGTGGATAGCGCTCTCCATTATCCTGGGCGGTATTCTGTTATTTCTTCTTTATATACGTCACGCGCGCCGCCATCCGACACCGTTAATCTCCCTGGGGCTCTTTAACACCCGAACCTTTTCCGTAGGGATTGCAGGCAACATTGCGTCTCGTCTGGGGACGGGTTGTGTGCCGTTCCTGATGCCATTGATGCTGCAGGTGGGTTTCGGCTACCCGGCCCTGATTGCTGGCTGCATGATGGCGCCCACGGCAATGGGCTCGATTTTGGCAAAATCAACCGTTACGCAGGTGCTGCGCTGGTTTGGCTATCGTAAGACGCTGGTTGGCGTGACGGTCTTTATCGGTTTGATGATTGCGCAGTTTTCGCTGCAGTCCGCCGCGTTACCCGTCTGGATGCTGATCCTGCCGCTGTTTGTGTTGGGCATGGCGATGTCGACGCAGTTCACATCGATGAACACCATCACCCTCGCCGATCTGACTGACGAGAACGCCAGTAGCGGCAACAGCGTGCTGGCGGTAACGCAACAGCTGTCGATCAGTTTAGGGGTTGCCGTGAGTGCAGCGGTGCTGAGGTTTTATGAGGGTTTTGACAACGCAAATACCGTTGAGCAGTTCCACTATACCTTTATCACCATGGGCGCACTTACCGTGGTATCGGCGCTGGTCTTTATGCTGTTAAAACCGAAAGACGGCAGAAACCTGATTAAAGAGCGTCATAAAGAGAAAGCTAAACCGAACCGCGTTCCATCAGAACAGGAGTAAGCTGCAGGCGTTGTTGCTGCAGCGTGGGCTGCGCCATACGGTGGATCAACACATCTATGGCCAGCTCTCCCAGTTCATCCTTCGGCTGATGAATAGTAGTCAGCGGCGGCGTCATGTAGCGGGCAAGTTCAATATCATCGTAGCCAATCACCGCCATATCGTCCGGCACGCGTAGCCCCGCCTGGTACAACGCCTGATAGGCACCAAACGCCATCGCATCATTACCAATAAAGACCGCCTGCGGGCGCTGCGCTTGCGTCAGCAGTTTCTGCATTGCCTCGAAGCCACCGTTAAATTCGAAATCACCAGTGATCCGGTAGCCATCAGGAATGGCGAGCCCTGCTCGATCCATGGCGGAGAGATACCCTTCCAGACGCAAACGCGCCGGGGTTTTATCCAGCGGACCGGTAATACAGGCGATGCGGGTATAGCCTTTATCAATCAGATACTGAGTCGCCATATCACCACCCAGCAGGGAGTTATCCTGAATGAGATCGCTGGTTCCGTCGAATGGGGCCCAGTCCATCATCACGGTGGGAATAGAAGGATAGCGCTGGATGATCTCTTTCGAGGGCTGGTGCGTTTCGGTGCAGAGCAACAGTAGCCCGTCGACGCGTTTTTGCATCAGCGTCTCCAGGTTACGATTCATGCGCTGCTCGTCACCTTCGGTGTTACACAGCACCAGGCTGTAGCCGCGCTCGAAGCAGCTGCGCTCCACGCCGCGAACCAGTTCTGAATAAAAGGGGTTGGTACTTGCGGTGATCAGCATACCGATGGTGCGCGTCTGATTGAGCTTAAGGCTGCGCGCCAGCGCAGACGGCGCATAGTTGAGTTCTTTTACCGCAGCTTCGACTTTTTCCCGAATCGCCTCGCTGACGAAGCGATCTTTATTAATGACGTGGGAGACCGTCGAGGTAGAAACGCCCGCCATACGGGCGACATCTTTCATTGTAGCCAAGCGTTACCCCTGCTGACTTAAAAATTCATCGATCTCTTTACGCCACGGAACGGAAGGCTGGGCGCCCTTGCGCGTCACCGCAATCGCGGCAGCGGCGTGAGCGAAGCGAATAGCGTCATCCATTTTCTTGCCTTCCAGCAGCGCGGTCACCAGTGCACCATTGAAGGTGTCTCCCGCTGCAATGGTATCAATCGCTTTGACCTTAAAGCCCGGCACGCGACGGCCTTCGCCATTGACGCTTGCCCACACCCCACGGCTGCCAAGGGTGATAATTACGGTGCCGATGCCCTTATCATGCAGTGCACGCGCGGCTCGTGCGGCATCGTCATCATTTTCTACGCGAATGCCCGTCAGCTTTTCGGCTTCGGTTTCGTTCGGCGTAATGATGTCCACCAGCGCCAGCAGCTCGTCTGATAATACACGTGCTGGGGCCGGGTTCAGTACAACAGTGGTATGATTTTCATGCGCAATTTTTGCGGCGGCCAGCACGCATTCAACCGGTGATTCCAGCTGCATGAGCAGGGCTTCCGCTCCGGCGATGATTGCACGTTGCGCTTCTACGCGCTCCGTCGTCAGCGCAGCGTTAGCCCCAGCATGAATACCGATGACATTCTCACCTTCAGCGTTGACGAAAATCAGCGCCACGCCGGTAGATTCCCCTGCAACAACGCTGACCGGTGCGATATCAATGTTGTCGCTCGCGAGCTGCTTGCGTACACGCTCACCGGTATCGTCATCACCCGTGCAGGCGATAAACGCAATATTCGCCCCGCTACGACCGGCAGCCACGGCCTGGTTGGCACCTTTACCGCCAAATGCCACCTGATACTGATTACCCGTGACGGTTTCGCCCGGTGCAGGGAACGATTCAAGGTTAAGAATGTGATCGGCATTGATACTGCCAAGGACGACGAGGTTGCCTGCGGTTTTCATGGTTGGGTTGTCCATCTGAGAGCGCCACCGGTGTTACCCGGTGGCGTATGCCACACTTTTCTTTTATTGGTGTCCCTCAGGCAGCCAGCGACTGCCTGATTCGCCTTTTACTGCTTGATGACCAGCTTCAGGTCAACCGGGTATTTAGCCTGAACTTTTTCGCCCTTCAGCACTTTGTCGGCAGTTTCAACGCCAGTGGCGCCAATCTGCTCAGGCAGCTGAGCGATGGTCGCAGCCAGTTTGCCATCGTTTACTGCTTTTTCACCATCCGGCGTGCCGTCAAATCCGACAACCATCACATCAGATTTACCTGCAGTCTGCAGAGCACGCAGCGCACCGAGCGCCATTTCGTCGTTCTGCGCGAAGACCGCCTGCACATCAGGGTGTGCGGTCAGCAGGTTCTGCATGACGTTCAGACCTTTGGTACGATCGAAGTCTGCTGGCTGGCTCGCCAGCACGTTGAATTTGTGTGCAGCCACAGCCTGCTGGAAGCCTTCGCCACGCTCGCGGGCGGCAGACGTACCGGCAATCCCCTGCAGTTCGATAACTTTCGCGCCTTCGCCAGCTTTCTTCGCGATGTAATCACCCGCGATTTTGCCGCCCAGCACGTTATCAGACGCAATGTGGCTCACCACGTCGCCTTTGGTTGCCTGACGGTCCAGGGTGATCACCGGAATTTTCGCCTGGTTTGCCATTTTAACGGCGTTACCTACGGCGTCAGAGTCGGTTGGGTTGATCAGCAGAATCTTGGTGCCACGAACGGTTAAGTCCTGAACGTTAGCCAGCTCTTTCGCCGGGTTGTTCTGTGAATCCAGCACCACCAGGTTGTAGCCCAGCTTGTCAGCTTCTTTCTGCGCACCGTCCTTCAGGGAGACGAAGAACGGGTTGTTCAGGGTTGAGACAACCAGCGCGATGGTATCTTTCGCCATGGCGTTAGCACTTACGGTTGCGCTCAGCGCGACAGCGGAAACCAGGGTAGCCAGTTTTTTCATGTTCATATCTAAGATGTCCTGTAGTGTCGTCAGTTACTGTTTTTTGTTGTCTACCAGTACCGCCAGCAAAATCACCACTGCCTTAACGATCATCTGGTAATAGGAGGAAACACCTAACAAATTCAAACCATTATTCAGGAAACCGAGAATCAGTGCGCCGATCAATGTCCCAACAATGCGACCTTTACCGCCCGCAAGACTCGTACCGCCCAGAACCACTGCCGCGATAGCATCCAGCTCATACCCCGTACCCGCCGTCGGCTGCGCGGAAGAGAGGCGCGCCACTTCGATAATGCCCGCCAGTGACGCCAGCAGACCGCACAGGGAGTAGACGATAACTTTGACTTTATTAACGCTGATACCGGACAGGCGCGTTGCCGCTTCGTTACCGCCCAGCGCATAAATATAACGGCCCAGACGGGTATGGTGCAGCATGTACCACGCCGCCAGGAAGACGATAGCCATGATCCAGACCGGTGTCGGAACACCCAGCGGGCGACCGATACCGAACCAGCCAAACAGATCGGCGTTATCGGTGAAGCCGGTATTGACCGGGCTGCCGTTGGTATAAACCATGGTCACCCCGCGCAGCAGCAGCATCATCACCAGCGTGGCGATGAATGCCTGAACGCGACCTTTTGCCACAATCACGCCGGTGACGGCGCCAATCGCGGCCCCTGCCGCCAGGGCCGCGGCCACAGCCACCAGCGCGTTGACTTCAATCCCGACAAGCGAAGCGGCGATCGCGCCGGTAAGGGCCAGCAGGGAACCGACGGACAGATCGATACCTGAGGTCAAAATTACCAGCGTCATGCCGACCGCCATAATGGCATTCACCGACGTCTGCTGCAGAATGTTGAACAGGTTATTAACGGTGAAAAAGTTCGGGCTCATGGTCGATACAATCGCGATCAGCACCAGCAGGGCAATCAGCGATTTTTGCTCCATGAGCCACGCCTTTGTGAAATAGCGGCGACCAGAAACAGCCTGGGTAGTCATCTTCTTACTCCTGATTCACGCGATTAAGCTTGCCCACAGCGGCAGCCATCAGAACTTCCTGGGTGGCCTGCTCGCGAGTGAATTCACCGCCGAGATGCCCTTCATGCATAACGATAATGCGATCGCTCATGCCTAATACTTCTGGCATCTCGGAAGAGACCAGAATGATGCTCAGACCGTCGGCCTTAAACTGGTTAATCAGCTGATAGATCTCTTTCTTCGCGCCCACGTCCACGCCGCGGGTTGGCTCGTCGAGGATCAGCACTTTCGGGCGCGTCATCAGCCCGCGCGCAATCGCCACTTTCTGCTGATTCCCGCCGGATAACAGGCCAATCGCCTGCTCCATCGACGGGGTTTTGACGTTAAAGAGGCGGATAAAATCGCTGACCGCCTGCTGTTCGTCTTTATGCTTCAGGCTTCCACCGCTATGGCTGAAATAGCGCAGCGCGGTCAGGGACATGTTCTCTTTTACCGACATGCCCAGCACCAGGCCATCGCGTTTGCGGTCTTCGGAGATATAGACGATGCCGTTCGCCAGACCATCCTGCGGAGAGCGGGTGACCACTTCATGGCCGTCAAGGGTGACATAACCGCTGGTGCGCGGCAGTGCGCCGTACAACACTTTCATCAGCTCGGTACGTCCCGCCCCCATCAGGCCCGCCACGCCCAGGATCTCGCCCTGGCGCAGGGTAAAGGTCACGTCGTTCACGCCCGGACCGCAGAGGTTGTCTACCTTCAGGCGGATCTCTCCCGGCGCTTTATCCAGATGCGGATATTGATCTTCAAGCTTACGTCCCACCATCATTTCAATGAGCGTATCTTCGGTCAGCGTGGCCACTTCGCGCTCGGCAATAAACTGCCCGTCGCGGAAAACGGTGACGTCGTCGCAGATCTCGAAGATCTCTTTCATGCGGTGAGAGATATAGACAATCCCGCGCCCCTGCGACTTCAGCTCGCGGATGACGCGGAACAGGGATTCGGTTTCAGTATCGGTCAGGGCGTCGGTCGGTTCATCCATAATGATGACCTTAGACTCAAAGCTCAGCACCTTCGCGATTTCCACCATCTGCTGATCGCCAATCGACAGATCGCCTACCAGACGGTCGCTCTTAAAGCGCAGGTTCAGCTTCGCCAGCAGCTTGTCCGCTTCAGCATACATAGTTTTCCAGTCGATTTTGCCGAACCGGTTAACAAACTCGCGGCCGAGGAAGATGTTTTCCGCAATGGTGAGCTGCGGGATCAGGTTCAGTTCCTGGTGAATAATGCCGATACCCGCTTCCTGAGAAGATTTCGGGCCAGTGAAGGTGGTTTCTTTACCCAGCCAGAGGAGTGAACCGGCATCGCGTTGATAGATACCGGTTAGCACTTTCATCATGGTGGATTTGCCGGCGCCGTTTTCCCCCACCAGCGCCATTACGCGCCCGGGGTAGACGTTCAGCGCCGCGCCGGAGAGGGCTTTTACGCCCGGGAACGACTTATCGATCCCTTTGAGTTGCAGTAATGCGTCCATGATGGCCTCAGAAGGTGACGCCAGCACAGAGAATGATATTCGCATACGGGGAACACTCCCCGCTGCGAATTACCGCCTGACTGTCTGCGGTTTGTTGTTTGAACTGCTCGTGCGTTGTGTAACGAATTTCTATGGTGTTTCCCTGGTGTTGTTGCAGTTGCTCAATATGGCTGAGCAACGTTTCGTGGAGTTGCGGATTATGTTGTTTGATTTCCGCCGCGAGAATGGCTGCCTCAACCTGCATCTCCGCCGTCACGACTTCCAGTACCTGCATAAACGAAGGAACACCCTGCGTTAACGCCATATCAATACGGGTTGTGCTGCGCGGAACCGGTAAGCCTGCATCGCAAACCACCAGCGTATCGGTATGCCCAAGGCGGGAAATAACCGATGAGATTTCTGAGTTGAGTACCGTGCCTTTCTTCATTTTCTTGCTCCACTAGCGAAACGTTTCGCTAAAAGTAGTGTAGCGCCAGAAATGTTCAGAAAACCATCATGACGTAACAGATTTGTGATCGACGTCGAAACGTTTCGCTAAGTGAAATATTGATGGGAGAAATAGCCCGACGGCGCTTCGCTTGCAAGGGCCTACGGGTTTGGTAGGCCGGGTAAGCGCAGCGCCACCCGGCATTTTCGAAAGGACTTAAATCTCGACCTGCGTACCCAGCTCTATCACGCGGTTAGGCGGGATCTCAAACTGGTCAGGCGCGCGCAGGGCGTTACGCTGCAGGATCAGGTACAGTTTGCCGCGCAGGCGCAAATACCAAGGGCGCTTGCCGATGATAAGCGATTCGTGAGACATAAAGAACGACGTCTCCATCATCCGGCAGCTCAGCCCTTCAAGACCGCAGCGGTGGAACACCTCTTCCACGTTTGGCGTTTCACGCCAGCCGTAGCTCGCCACCACGCGCCAGAATGTCGGGGAGAGCTGCTCGATTTGCACACGACGCACGTTGTGAACGTAAGGCGCATCTTCGGTACGCAGCGTCAGCAGAATCACGCGCTCGTGCAGCACTTTGTTGTGCTTGAGGTTATGCATCAGCGCGAAGGGAATGACGTTCAGGGCGCGAGACATGTACACCGCGGTGCCCGGCACGCGGACCGGCGGGGATTTCTCCAGAGAAGCGATCATCGCCTCAAGAGAGTTCCCGTGCTCGTGCATACGGCGCAGCAGACGGAAACGCTCGCTTTTCCAGGTGGTCATGACGATGAACATCACCAGACCCAGCGTCAGCGGCAGCCAGCCGCCGGAGACAATCTTGTCGAGGTTTGCGGAGAACAGCGGCACGTCAATGCACAGGAAGCCCACCAGAATCATCGCCACGAGGAATTTATTCCAGTGCCAGTTTCGGTACGCCACCGTGGTGGAGAGAAGCGATGTCAGCACCATCGTACCGGTTACCGCAATACCGTACGCCGCCGCCAGGTTGCTGGAGTGCTCGAAGCTGACGATAACAATCACAACAGCGAAGTAGAGCAGCCAGTTAACGAACGGGATGTAGATCTGGCCCGACTCCATCTCAGAGGTATGGATGATGCGCATCGGAGAGAGATACCCCAGACGCACGGCCTGGCGCGTCAGAGAAAACACGCCGGAAATCACCGCCTGAGAGGCAATGACGGTCGCCAGCGTCGCCAGGATCAGCATCGGCACCAGCGCCCAGTCAGGTGCCAGCAGGAAGAACGGGTTCTTGATCGCTTCCGGGTTTTTAAGTAACAGCGCACCCTGGCCGAAATAGTTCAGCACCAGCGACGGCAGCACCACAATAAACCAGGCCACGCGGATAGGCAGTTTCCCGAAGTGCCCCATGTCAGCATATAGCGCTTCCACACCGGTGATGGAGAGCACGACGGCACCCAGCGCCACGAAGGAAACCACTTTGTATTCAAGGAAGAAATGCACGGCCCAGTAAGGGTTCAGCGCATGCAGCACTTCCGGGTTAGCAATAATGCTGCGCAAACCAAGCGCCGCCAGGATCAGGAACCAGGCCAGCATAATCGGCGCAAACAGTTTGCCCACCAGCCCGGTACCGTGCTTCTGGATCATAAACAGCAGCGTCAGGACAATAATGGCCAGAGGAACAACCCATGAATCGAGCTGCGGGGCAATAATTTCCAGCCCCTCTATCGCCGAGAGCACCGAAATAGCCGGCGTTATCACCACTTCCCCATAGAAGAAGCTGCCGCCAATCAGGCCGATAATCACCAGCACGGACGTCATCCTGGCTGACGTATTGCGCCCTGCAAGGGACATCAGGGTCAGGATCCCACCTTCACCTGCGTTATCAGCACGCATAACGAAGGAGAGATATTTAACGGAAACCACCAGGATCAGCAGCCAGAAGATGAGGGACAGGAAGCCAAATACGGCATCGCGCTCAACACCAAAGCCAAACTGGCCGGACAGACATTCACGAAGCGTATAAAGCGGGCTGGTGCCAATATCACCGTAGACAACCCCGATCGCCGCAAGCGTTATTGCGGGTAATGATTGCTTATTATCAGTGCTCATAGACTAGTCTTTTCGTTTAAATAACAAATGTGTTCCTGGTCCCTTGGCCCACAAAAAGCGCACAGTATGCACGATTCATTGCAAAATCGTACCCCTAAATGCAACCGCATTAATGTAGCGCAAAGAAAATTGCGCCGCACTTCAGTCTATTACCAGCCCTGACTGAAACGTCTATACTCGCTTCAATTGGCCGCCACGACGGCGAAAGGATGCAAAACTATTATGGCTCACTCACATTTATTAGCAGAAAGAATTTCCCGCCTTAGCAGCGCGCTGGAGAAAGGCCTTTTCGAGCGTAGCCACGCCATTCGCCTCTGTTTACTGGCGGCGTTGAGCGGCGAGAGCGTGTTTTTGCTGGGTCCGCCGGGCATTGCCAAAAGCCTGATTGCCCGCAGGCTAAAATTTGCTTTTCAGAACGCCCGCGCCTTCGAATATCTCATGACCCGGTTTTCCACCCCAGAAGAAGTTTTTGGCCCGCTTTCCATTCAGGCACTGAAAGATGAGGGGCGCTATCAGCGTCTGACAGAAGGGTATCTTCCGGAGGCTGAAATTGTCTTTCTTGATGAGATCTGGAAAGCGGGACCGGCCATTCTGAACACCCTGCTCACGGCGATAAACGAACGTCAGTTCCGCAACGGCGCCAGTGAAGAAAAAATCCCAATGCGCCTGCTGGTGGCCGCCTCAAACGAACTGCCTGAAGCCGACAGCAGCCTGGAAGCGCTGTATGACCGTATGCTGATCCGCCTGTGGCTGGACAAAGTACAGGATAAATCCAACTTCCGCTCCATGCTGGTCAGCCAGCAGGACGAGAGCGAAAATCCGGTCCCCGCTTCGCTGCAGGTGACGGATGAGGAGTACCACCAGTGGCAGCAGGATATTGGCAAAATCAAATTGCCGGACGCGGTATTCGAGCTGATCTATCTGCTGCGTCAGCAGCTTGATCACCTTCCTTCGGCGCCCTATGTCTCCGATCGCCGCTGGAAAAAAGCGATCCGTCTGCTGCAGGCCAGCGCCCTGTTCAGTGGCCGCGATGCCGTTGCCCCCATCGATCTGATCCTGCTGAAAGATTGCCTCTGGCACGACGCGGAAGGCATGAATCTGATGCAGCAGCAGCTTGACGTTTTGATGACCGGACACGCCTGGGGACAGCAGGCGATGCTCAATCAGTTGGGGGCGATTGCCCAGCGGCGCATCCAGCTCCAGCAGCAGCAAAGTGATAAAACCGCGCTGAAAGTGAATCGCCTGGGGGGGATGTTCGCACGCAAACCGCACTATGAATTACCCACTGAACTCACCAGCCCGACGCTGACCCTGCTGCTCCAACAGCCGCTTAAGCTGCATGATATGCAGGTGGTGCATGTGACGATTGAGCGCGAGGCGCTGGCACAGTGGCTGGATAAGGGCGGAGAGATCCGTGGAAAGCTCAACGGCATCGGTTTCGCGCAGCCGCTGAATATGGAAGTGGACAGCAGCCAGCATCTGGTGATCCGCGACGTCAGCCTGCAGGGATCGCGTCTGGCGCTGCCGGGCACCGCCTCGGACAGCGTACCGGAAGAGATTAAGCAGCAGCTGGAAGCGCTGGATACGGAATGGCACCAGCAGCACACCCGCTTTAGCGAGCAGCAAAAGTGCCTCTTTATTCATAGCGACTGGTTAGGTCGCATCGAAGCCAGCCTGCAGGACGTCAGCGCGCAGATTAAACAGGCGCGTCAATGCTAACTCTGGATACGCTTAACGTCATGCTGGCCGTCAGCGAGGAAGGGTTGATCGAAGAAGTGGTCATAACCCTTCTGGCTTCGCCGCAGCTGGCAGCCTTCTTTGAAAAATTTCCGAAGCTCAAAAAGGCGATGACGGACGATCTTCCGCGCTGGCGGGAAAATTTGCGTCAGCGGTTCAGGGAGACCGAAGTTCCGCCTGAGCTAACGGAAGAGGTGGCCTGTTATCAGCAGTGCCAGCGGCTCTCCACATCGCAGTTTATCGTTCAGCTTCCGCAAACCCTGACGCTGCTCGACAAGGTCCACTCTCCGTTTGCCAGCCAGGCCCGGGCGCTGGTCACGGATAACGCCACGTTCACTCCCGCACTGCACACCCTCTTCTTACAGCGCTGGCGCCTCAGCCTGGTGGTGCAGGCTACGACGCTAAACCAGCAGCTGCTGGACGAAGAGCGCGAACAGCTGCTCAGTGAAGTTCAGGAGCGCATGACCTTAAGCGGCCAGCTTGAGCAGGTGCTGGTGGAGAATGAAAACGCCGCAGGGCGTCTCTGGGATATGAGCGCCGGTCAGCTCCGGCGCGGGGACTATCAGCTGATCGTCAAATACGGCGATTTTCTGGCGCAGCAGCCCGAGCTGATGAAGCTTGCAGAACAGCTGGGTCGCTCAAGGGAGGCAAAGTCGGTCCCAAAGAAAGATGCCCCCATGGAGACCTTCCGCACCCTGGTGCGCGAACCGGCTACCGTGCCGGAGCAGGTCGACGGGCTCCAGCAGAGTGATGACATTTTACGCCTGCTGCCCACGGAACTGAGCACGCTCGGGATGACCGAGCTGGAGTATGAGTTTTATCGTCGGCTGGTGGAAAAACAGCTCCTCACCTACCGGCTGCACGGCGAAGCCTGGCGCGAAAAGGTAAGCCAGCGTCCTGTGGCTCATCAGGATTTTGATGAACAGCCGCGCGGGCCATTCATAGTTTGCGTGGATACGTCCGGATCGATGGGTGGGTTTAACGAGCAGTGTGCGAAGGCGTTCTGTCTGGCACTGATGCGCGTGGCGCTCGCCGATCGCCGTCGCTGCTTCATCATGCTGTTCTCCAGCGAAGTCGTGGGCTATGAGCTGACGAACCAGCAGGGGATCGAGCAGGCAATCCGCTTCCTGAGCCAGCGTTTTCGCGGTGGAACCGATCTGGCAAGCTGTTTTCGCAGCATTGTGGAGCGTATGCAGGGCGGCGACTGGTACGACGCTGACGCAGTGGTGATTTCCGATTTTATTGCCCAGCGGCTGCCGGATGATGTGGTCAATAAGGTGAAGGAATTACAGCGGGTGCATCAACACCGTTTTCATGCGGTGGCGATGTCCGCCCATGGAAAACCCGGCATCATGCGCATCTTCGATCATATCTGGCGCTTTGATACCGGGCTGCGTAGCCGCCTGCTCAGACGCTGGCAGCGTTAATTACAGAAGAGAGCCAACGCTTTCACGTACCTGCTGCGGCCAGACACCACACTGAACCTGACCGATATGAGGTAATTGCAGCAGCAGCATGGTCAGACGGGACTGGCCGATACCGCCGCCAATCGTCTGCGGCATTTCGCCGCGCAGCAGCGCCTGGTGCCACTCGAGTTTGAGACGGTCTACATCACCGGTGACCGCCAGCTGGCGCTTCAGCGCGTCAGCATCCACGCGGATCCCCATAGAAGAGAGCTCGAATGCGTCTTCCAGTATCGGGTTCCAGACAAGAATATCGCCGTTCAGCCCGGCAAATTCGCCCTCACCCGCAGTACTCCAGTCATCATAATCAGGCGCACGAACGTCGTGGCGTTTGCCATCAGACAATTTGCCGCCGATACCGATCAGGAACACAGCACCTAATTCTTTGGCGATCGCACGCTCGCGGCCTTTGGCATCCAGATCCGGGAAACGGGTCAGCAGTTCCTGGCTGTGGACAAAGTGGATCGTATCCGGCAGGAACGTTGCCAGACCAAACTCTTTGCTCACTGCCGCTTCGGTTGCTTTGATCCCGGCGTAGATCGCCTCAACGGTGGATTTCAGCGTACCGATATGACGTTCACCATCACCCATTACGCGCTCCCAGTCCCACTGGTCAACGTAAACAGAATGAATCGGTGAAAGGCGATCTTCATCAGGGCGAAGGGCTTTCATGTGCGTGTAGAGCCCTTCGCCCGCGCTGAAGTCGTGTTGTCCCAGGGTCTGACGCTTCCACTTCGCCAGTGAATGAACCACTTCGAACTGGGCGTCTGGCAGTGTTTTCACTTTCACCTGTACCGCTTTTTCGCATCCAGAGAGGTTATCCTGCGTCCCGTCACCCACGCGGCTGAGGATCGGTGCCTGGACTTCAATCAGCCCAAGCTTCTCTTCCAGCTGGCGGGAAAAATGGGATTTTACGAAACTGATCTGGCGTTGTTTTGCGATGTAAGCGGTTTTCATTATTTATACTCCTGCGTCCTGTTGATATTGATTAAGCAACAGAAACGGCGCCTTATTCAATAACCCATCAACAAAAAGCCACCTCCATTTTTGATTCGATAAAATATAGCGCTAGAATAAAGTGATTCATTAATCTTCATAAGAAAAAGCTATGGAAAATTATCAGATCGACAATCTCGACCGCGGCATTCTGGAGGCGTTAATGGCCAATGCCCGTACCGCCTACGCCGAACTGGCGAAACAGTTTGGCGTCAGCCCGGGAACCATTCACGTTCGCGTAGAAAAGATGAAGCAGGCAGGGATCATTACCGGTGCGCGCATTGACGTCAGCCCAAAGCAGCTGGGTTACGACGTCTGCTGCTTTATCGGCATCATTCTTAAAAGCGCCAAAGACTACCCTTCTGCCCTGGCGAAACTGAACGCGCTGGATGAAGTCACCGAGGCGTACTACACCACCGGGCACTACAGCATCTTTATTAAAGTTATGTGCCGATCCATCGACGCACTCCAGCAGGTACTTATCAACAAGATCCAAACAATCGATGAAATTCAGTCCACCGAGACCCTGATCTCCCTGCAAAACCCGATCATGCGTACCATCCGCCCGTGATCGGGCAAATTCATTCCCACATTTTCCACAGGTAGATCCCAGCTCGTTCACAGCGTACAATGGCCGTCTCTTTATCTGGGCGAGCGATCAATGGCGGACATTACCCTTATCAGCGGCAGCACCCTTGGTGGTGCGGAATACGTAGCGGAACATCTGGCTGAAAAGCTGGAAGAGGCGGGCTTTTCCACGGAAACCCTGCACGGCCCGTTGCTTGAAGATCTCCCGACTGACGGGGTCTGGTTGCTGATCACCTCCACGCACGGCGCGGGGGATCTGCCGGATAATCTGCAACCTTTATATGACGAACTGCTGGAACAGCAGCCCGACCTGTCAAACATCCGTTTTGGCGCAGTGGGGATCGGCAGTCGTGAATATGACACCTTTTGCGGGGCAATAGAGAAAGTCGAAGCCGCTGTTACCTCCTGCGGAGCAAAACAGCTGGGTGAAACGCTCAAGATCAACATCCTCGATCATGACATTCCCGAGGATCCAGCCGAGATCTGGCTCGCGGAATGGAAAAATTTACTCAAAAACGATTAAAGATCGCGCGAACAGATGTGGATAACTCTGGTTAAAAGCTCGTATTAACCCGTAGTTATCCAAATAACAACCGTAGCGCCGTTTTTAGCCTGTGTATAAAGTCGCGTTCTGATCCCAGCTTATACGGTCCAGGATCACCGATCATTCACAGCAAACGATCCTTTCTAACTGCATGATCTTCTTTATGAGATCGGACTTATCCACACAGGTTCGCGATCCTAATAAGAGATCACAATAGAACAGATCTCTAAATAAAAAGATCTTCTTTTTAATAGCCCAGGATCCCAATGCTTTCTCGAAAGACTAAAGTTGAGTAGAATCCACGGCCCGGGCTTCAATCCATTTTCATACCGCTTTACGCGAGGCAGACCACCATGTTTTATCAGGATCCTTTTGACGTCATCATCATTGGCGGGGGTCACGCAGGCACTGAGGCCGCAATGGCCGCAGCGCGAATGGGTCAGCAGACCCTGCTTTTGACACACAATATCGACACGCTGGGACAAATGTCCTGTAATCCGGCGATTGGCGGCATTGGGAAAGGACACCTGGTAAAAGAAGTGGATGCACTTGGCGGCCTGATGGCGAAAGCGATCGATCGGGCCGGCATCCAGTTTAGGATACTAAACGCGAGTAAAGGTCCCGCTGTGCGTGCGACCCGTGCCCAGGCAGACCGCGTGCTTTACCGTCAGGCGGTGCGTACCGCCCTGGAGAATCAGCCGAACCTGATGATCTTCCAGCAGGCGGTTGAAGATCTAATCGTTGAGAACGATCGCGTCGTGGGTGCCGTGACCCAGATGGGCCTCAAATTCCGCGCCAAAGCCGTGGTGCTGACCGTGGGTACATTCCTTGACGGTAAAATTCATATTGGTCTCGATAACTACAGCGGTGGCCGTGCCGGCGATCCGCCTTCTATTCCACTGTCTCGCCGTCTGCGTGAACTGCCGCTGCGCGTCAGCCGCCTGAAAACCGGTACGCCGCCGCGTATTGATGCGCGCACCATTGATTTCAGCGTGCTGGCGCAACAGCACGGTGATAACCCAATGCCGGTCTTCTCGTTCATGGGCAATGCGGCACAGCATCCGCAGCAGGTGCCGTGCTATATCACGCATACCAACGAGAAAACCCACGATGTGATCCGCAATAACCTCGATCGCAGCCCGATGTACGCCGGCGTGATCGAAGGGATCGGTCCGCGCTACTGCCCGTCGATCGAGGACAAAGTGATGCGCTTCGCCGATCGTAACCAGCACCAGATCTTCCTGGAGCCGGAAGGGCTGACCTCGAACGAAATTTACCCGAACGGCATCTCCACCAGCCTGCCGTTTGACGTGCAGATGCAAATTGTTCGCTCAATGCAGGGCATGGAGAACGCAAAAATCGTTCGCCCTGGCTACGCTATTGAGTACGATTTCTTCGATCCGCGTGACCTGAAGCCAACCCTGGAGAGCAAATTCATCCACGGTCTGTTCTTTGCGGGTCAGATTAACGGCACCACCGGCTACGAAGAAGCGGCTGCACAGGGCCTGCTTGCCGGTCTGAACGCCGCGCGCTTCTCTGCTGAGAAAGAGGGCTGGGCACCCGGCCGTTCTCAGGCGTATCTGGGCGTGCTGGTTGACGATCTCTGCACGCTGGGTACCAAAGAACCGTACCGTATGTTTACCTCTCGCGCGGAATATCGCCTGATGCTGCGTGAAGATAACGCCGACCTGCGTTTGACCGAAATCGGCCGCGAGCTGGGTCTGGTCGATGACGAACGCTGGGCGCGCTTTAACGAGAAGCTGGAGCGCATTGAACAGGAACGTCAGCGCCTGAAAACCACCTGGGTGAATCCGCAGGCGGAAACCGCTGCCGAAGTAAACGCTCACTTAACCGCGCCGCTGTCGCGCGAGGCCAGCGGTGAAGATTTGTTGCGCCGTCCTGAAGTCACCTACGAGAACCTGGTCAAACTGACCGCGTTCGCGCCGGGCCTGGAAGATGCTGAAGCGGCAGAGCAGGTTGAGATCCAGGTTAAGTACGAAGGTTACATCGCGCGTCAGCAGGATGAGATCGAAAAACAGCAGCGTAACGAAAACACGCTGCTGCCGGAAATGCTGGACTACCGCCAGGTGACTGGCCTTTCCAACGAAGTGATCGCCAAGCTGAACGATCACAAACCGGTCTCGATCGGCCAGGCCTCACGTATCTCCGGCGTCACGCCTGCAGCGATTTCCATTCTGCTGGTGTGGCTGAAAAAGCAGGGCATGCTGCGCCGTAGCGCGTAAGGCCCGGAATATTGCCCGGTGGCGCAGCGCTTACCGGGCCTACTGAACCCGTAGGGCGGGTAAGCCAAGCGCCACCCGCCACCTAAGTTTTCCAACAGGTATTCACCGTGCTCAACAAACTCTCTCGTCTGCTGGATCAGGCAGGTATTTCGCTCACCGATCACCAGAAAAATCAGCTGGTGGCCTATGTCGATATGCTGAATAAATGGAATAAAGCGTACAACCTGACGTCTGTTCGCGACCCCAACGAGATGCTCGTTCGCCACATTCTCGACAGCATCGTGGTTGCCCCTTATCTGAAAGGTGAGCGTTTTATCGACGTAGGGACGGGCCCTGGTCTGCCGGGTATTCCGCTGTCGATTGTTCGCCCTGAGAGCCATTTCACGCTTCTGGACAGTCTTGGCAAGCGTGTGCGCTTTTTACGTCAGGTACAGCATGAGCTGAAGCTTGAAAATATTACGCCCGTACAGAGCAGGGTAGAGGCTTTCCCGGCAGAGCCGCCGTTTGACGGGGTTATCAGCCGCGCATTTGCGTCGCTCAATGATATGGTGAGCTGGTGCAAGCACTTACCTGCTGAGAATGGCCGCTTTTATGCGCTAAAAGGGCAGTTGCCAGGCGATGAGATTGAACAGCTTCCGGACGGTTTTGCTGTTGAATCCATCGAGAAATTAAACATTCCTCAGCTCGATGGCGAACGTCATCTGGTGATAATTAAGCCAAACAATTTTTAAAAAATTAATAAAAAATGTGGAATTTGTGCTGTTCTTCGCATGTTAAAAAACAGCACAACTACCGGGGATTTACTGGTGAGCTTTTAACCTCGTTTTTACTAAGGTTTTTCTTCTGGTTAACCTGGCGACTATTCTTCCTCTTGAAGATAGTCATCTGTGAAAATATAAGTCTGCTAAAAGTGGAAAGCAGTAACCAGAACGCAATGTTAATTATTTATTAAGAATGTCAATAAAAGGTTTTTATTGTGTACCGGGCTGTTTTGAAAATAGTTGCGATATTTTGCGTTTAATTTCATAAAGATAAATTTCTGCGATTTGCGTCTTTGATAAATACAACCTTATCGCAAATGTGTGTTTTGTGATCTCGTGCACGCTTTATCGACAACGTTTTCGCGCTGTTTGCAGTTTTGGTCGAAGGTTGGTGCTTTGCTCGAAAGTTAAAAAATAGCGGTGGGGAAAAATATTTAAACATTTATTCACCTTTTCGCTACTTAATGTTTGAAATCACGGGTGCGCACCGTATAATTTGACCGCTTTTTGATGCTTGACTCTGAGCCTTAAAGGACGTTTTATACGACACGCGACATACCTCGAAGGGAGCAGGAGTAAAAACGTGATGTCTGTGTCGCTCTTGAGTAGAAACGTTGCTCGTAAGCTTCTGTTCATTCAGTTTCTGGCTGTGATAGCAAGTGGACTGCTGTTTAGCCTCAAAGACCCCTTCTGGGGCATCTCCGCCGTGTGCGGGGGTTTGGCGGTTGTGCTGCCAAACGTGTTGTTTATGATTTTTGCCTGGCGTCATCAGGCGCATACACCCGCCAAAGGCCGCGTGGCCTGGTCCTTCGCTCTCGGCGAAGTGTGTAAGGTGTTGCTGACCTTTGCTCTACTGGTGATGGCGCTGGCGGTTTTGAAAGTGGTCTTCATGCCGCTGATAGCAACGTGGGTTTTGGTGCTGGTGGTACAAGTTCTGGCTCCAGCTGTAATCAATAACAAAGGGTAAAAGGCATCATGGCTTCAGAAAATATGACGCCGCAGGATTACATAGGTCACCATCTGAATAACCTTCAGTTGGACCTGCGTACATTCTCGCTGGTGGATCCACATAACCCCCCGGCCACCTTCTGGACGATCAACATCGACTCCATGTTCTTCTCGGTGGTTTTGGGTCTTCTGTTCCTGGCCATGTTCCGCGGTGTTGCTAAACGAGCGACCAGCGGTGTACCAGGGAAATTCCAGACCTTCATCGAAATGATCATCGGCTTCGTCCATGGCAGCGTCAAAGACATGTACCATGGCAAGAGCAAGCTGATTGCTCCGCTGGCCCTGACCGTGTTCGTTTGGGTCTTCCTGATGAACCTGATGGACCTGCTGCCAATCGATCTGCTGCCGTTTATCGGTGAGCACATCTTCGGCCTGCCAGCGCTGCGTGTTGTACCGTCTGCGGACGTGAACATCACCCTGTCGATGGCGCTGGGCGTATTTATCCTGATTCTTTTCTACAGCATCAAAATGAAAGGCGTAAGCGGCTTTGTGAAAGAGCTTACCTTGCAGCCGTTCAACCACTGGGCGTTTATTCCGGTCAACCTGATCCTGGAAGGCGTTAGCCTGCTGTCCAAACCTGTTTCACTGGGTCTGCGACTGTTCGGCAACATGTATGCGGGTGAGCTGATTTTCATTCTGATCGCGGGTCTTCTGCCGTGGTGGTCACAGTGGGTTCTGAATGTGCCGTGGGCCATTTTCCACATCCTGATCATTACGCTGCAAGCCTTTATCTTCATGGTTCTGACGATCGTCTATCTGTCGATGGCGTCTGAAGAGCACTGATTTTTTACCAACACTACTACGTTTTAATTGAAACAAACTGGAGACTGTCATGGAAAACCTGAATATGGATCTGCTGTACATGGCTGCCGCTGTGATGATGGGTCTGGCGGCTATCGGTGCTGCGATCGGTATCGGCATCCTCGGGGGCAAATTCCTGGAAGGCGCAGCGCGTCAACCTGATCTGATTCCTCTGCTGCGTACTCAGTTCTTTATCGTTATGGGTCTGGTGGATGCTATCCCAATGATCGCTGTAGGTCTGGGTCTGTACGTGATGTTTGCTGTCGCGTAGTAGTAGTTTTAAAACCCTAAGCCACAGATATTAAAGAGGTATTGTGCTGTGAACATGAACGCAACAATCCTCGGCCAGGCCATCGCGTTTATTCTCTTTGTCTGGTTCTGCATGAAGTATGTATGGCCGCCTTTAATGGCTGCCATCGAAAAACGTCAGAAAGAAATTGCTGACGGTCTGGCTTCTGCAGAACGCGCTAAGAAAGATTTGGACCTTGCACAGGCCAACGCGACAGACCAGCTGAAAAAAGCGAAAGCGGAAGCTCAGGTTATCATCGAACAGGCTAACAAACGCCGTTCGCAGATCCTGGACGAAGCCAAAGCTGAAGCAGAACAGGAACGTACTAAGATCGTGACACAGGCTCAGGCAGAAATTGATGCTGAGCGTAAACGTGCTCGTGAAGAACTGCGTAAGCAGGTTGCGATTCTGGCTGTTGCTGGCGCCGAGAAGATCATCGAACGTTCCGTGGATGAAGCTGCTAACAGCGACATCGTGGACAAACTTGTCGCTGAACTGTAAGGAGGGAGGGGCTGATGTCTGAATTTGTTACGGTAGCTCGCCCCTACGCCAAAGCAGCTTTTGACTTTGCTGTCGAACACCAAAATGTCGATCGCTGGCAGGATATGCTGGCGTTTGCCGCTGAGGTGACGAAAAACGAACAAATGGCTGAGTTGCTTTCCGGTGCGTTAGCACCTGAAACTCTCGCCGCGTCGTTTATCGCCGTGTGCGGAGAGCAACTGGATGCCAACGGCCAGAACCTGATTAAGGTGATGGCAGAAAATGGTCGTCTCCGTGTGCTCCCGGATGTTCTCGAGCAGTTTGAGCACTTACGTGCCCTTAGTGAAGCAACCGCTGAAGTCGAAGTGACTTCTGCGACTGAACTGAGTAATGAACAGCTTGCGAAAATCACCGCCGCGATGGAAAAACGTCTGTCACGCAAAGTTAAGCTGAATTGCAAAATCGATAAGTCTGTAATGGCAGGCGTAATCATCCGTTCGGGTGATATGGTCATTGATGGCAGCGTACGCGGCCGTCTTGAACGCCTTGCAGACGTCTTGCAGTCTTAAGGGGACTGGAGCATGCAACTGAATTCCACCGAAATCAGCGAACTGATCAAGCAGCGCATTGCTCAGTTCAGTGTTGTGAGTGAAGCTCACAACGAAGGTACTATTGTTTCTGTAAGTGACGGTGTTATCCGTATCCACGGCCTGGCCGATTGTATGCAGGGTGAGATGATTTCCCTGCCGGGTAACCGTTACGCTATCGCACTGAACCTGGAGCGCGACTCCGTAGGTGCAGTTGTGATGGGTCCATACGCTGACCTCGCCGAAGGCATGAAGGTTAAGTGTACTGGCCGTATTCTGGAAGTACCGGTTGGCCGTGGCCTGCTGGGTCGCGTTGTTAACACCCTGGGTGCGCCAATCGACGGTAAAGGTCCTGTTGAGCACGATGGCTTCTCTCCAATCGAAGTTATCGCACCAGGCGTTATCGACCGTCAGTCCGTAGATCAGCCTGTTCAGACAGGTTATAAGTCCGTTGATGCCATGATCCCAATCGGTCGTGGTCAGCGTGAACTGATCATCGGTGACCGTCAGACCGGTAAAACCGCGATGGCTATCGACGCCATCATCAACCAGCGTGACTCCGGCATCAAATGCGTGTACGTGGCCATCGGCCAGAAAGCGTCCACCATTTCTAACGTGGTTCGTAAACTGGAAGAGCACGGCGCACTGTCTAACACCATCGTTGTGGTAGCGACCGCGTCTGAATCTGCTGCACTGCAATACCTGGCGCCATACGCCGGTTGCGCAATGGGCGAATACTTCCGTGACCGCGGTGAAGATGCGCTGATCGTATACGATGACCTGTCTAAACAGGCTGTTGCTTATCGTCAGGTTTCCCTGCTGCTCCGTCGTCCACCTGGACGTGAAGCGTTCCCTGGCGACGTATTCTACCTCCACTCTCGTCTGCTGGAGCGTGCTTCCCGCGTTAACGCGGAATACGTCGAGAACTTCACCAAAGGTGAAGTGAAGGGTAAAACGGGCTCTCTGACCGCTCTGCCGATCATTGAAACCCAGGCGGGTGACGTTTCTGCGTTCGTTCCGACCAACGTAATCTCTATTACCGATGGTCAGATCTTCCTGGAAACCAACCTGTTTAACTCCGGTATTCGTCCGGCAGTTAACCCGGGTATCTCCGTATCCCGTGTTGGTGGTGCTGCTCAGACCAAGATCATCAAGAAACTGTCCGGTGGTATCCGTACCGCGCTGGCACAGTATCGTGAACTGGCTGCGTTCTCTCAGTTCGCATCCGATCTGGACGAAGCAACCCGTAAACAGCTGAGCCACGGTCAGAAAGTGACCGAGCTGCTGAAGCAAAAACAGTACGCACCAATGTCTGTTGCTCAGCAGGGCCTGGTACTGTTCGCGGCTGAACGCGGTTACCTCGAAGATGTGGAACTGGCGAAAATCGGTAGCTTCGAAGCCGCTCTGCTGGCTTACGTCGACCGTGATCACGCTCCGCTGATGCAAGAGATCAACCAGACCGGTGGCTATAACGACGAAATCGAAGGCAAGCTGAAAGCTATCCTCGATTCCTTCAAAGCAACCCAATCCTGGTAATCGTCCGGCGGCTTGTCTCAGGACAAGCCGCCTGGCATTGAGGAGAAGCTCATGGCCGGCGCAAAAGAGATACGTAGTAAGATCGCAAGCGTCCAGAACACGCAAAAGATCACTAAAGCGATGGAGATGGTCGCCGCTTCCAAAATGCGTAAATCGCAGGATCGCATGGCGGCCAGCCGTCCTTATGCAGAAACCATGCGCAAAGTGATTGGTCACCTTGCAAACGGTAATCTGGAATATAAGCACCCTTACCTGGAAGAACGCGAAGTTAAGCGCGTGGGCTACCTGGTGGTGTCGACCGACCGTGGTCTGTGTGGCGGCTTGAACATTAACCTGTTCAAAAAACTGCTGGCGGATATGAAAGCATGGTCTGAAAAAGGCGTTCAGTGCGATATCGCAATGATCGGCTCTAAAGGCGTCTCTTTCTTTAACTCCGTTGGTGGCAACATTGTCGCTCAGGTGACCGGTATGGGTGATAACCCGTCCCTGTCCGAACTGATCGGCCCGGTTAAAGTGATGTTGCAGGCTTATGATGAAGGCCGTCTGGACAGACTGTACGTTGTCAGCAACAAATTCATTAACACCATGTCTCAGGTTCCAACGCTCACTCAGATGCTGCCGTTACCGGCATCAGAAGATGGCGAGCTGAAGCAAAAAACCTGGGATTACCTGTATGAACCCGATCCGAAACCGCTGCTGGATACCCTGCTGCGTCGTTACGTTGAATCTCAGGTTTATCAGGGCGTTGTAGAAAACCTGGCCAGCGAGCAGGCCGCACGAATGGTGGCGATGAAAGCCGCGACCGATAATGGCGGCAGCCTGATTAAAGAGCTGCAGTTGGTTTACAACAAAGCTCGTCAGGCCAGCATTACTCAGGAACTCACCGAGATCGTCTCGGGGGCCGCCGCGGTTTAACCAGGTTTACGAATTACGTAGAGGATTCAAGATGGCTACTGGAAAGATTGTCCAGGTAATCGGCGCCGTGGTGGACGTCGAGTTCCCTCAGGACGCCGTACCACGCGTGTACGACGCGCTTGAGGTACAGAATGGTAACGAGAGCCTGGTGCTGGAAGTTCAGCAGCAGCTCGGCGGCGGTATCGTGCGTACCATCGCGATGGGTTCTTCCGACGGTCTGCGTCGTGGTCTGGAAGTAAAAGACCTTGAGCACCCGATCGAAGTCCCGGTAGGTAAAGCAACACTGGGTCGTATCATGAACGTATTGGGTCAGCCAATCGACATGAAAGGCGACATCGGTGAAGAAGAGCGTTGGGCTATCCACCGCGCGGCACCTTCCTACGAAGAGCTGTCCAGCTCTCAGGAACTGCTGGAAACCGGTATCAAAGTTATCGACCTGATGTGTCCATTTGCGAAGGGCGGTAAAGTTGGTCTGTTCGGTGGTGCGGGTGTAGGTAAAACCGTAAACATGATGGAGCTGATCCGTAACATCGCGATCGAGCACTCCGGTTACTCTGTGTTTGCGGGTGTAGGTGAACGTACTCGTGAGGGTAACGACTTCTACCACGAAATGACCGACTCCAACGTTCTGGACAAAGTATCCCTGGTTTACGGCCAGATGAACGAGCCACCTGGAAACCGTCTGCGCGTTGCGCTGACCGGCCTGACGATGGCTGAGAAGTTCCGTGACGAAGGCCGTGACGTTCTGCTGTTCGTTGATAACATCTATCGTTACACCCTGGCCGGTACGGAAGTATCTGCACTGCTGGGTCGTATGCCTTCAGCGGTAGGTTACCAGCCTACGCTGGCGGAAGAGATGGGTGTTCTTCAGGAACGTATCACCTCTACCAAAACCGGTTCTATCACTTCCGTTCAGGCGGTATACGTACCTGCGGATGACTTGACTGACCCATCTCCAGCAACCACCTTTGCGCACTTAGATGCAACCGTGGTACTGAGCCGTCAGATCGCGTCTCTGGGTATCTACCCGGCCGTTGACCCGCTGGACTCCACCAGCCGTCAGCTGGATCCACTGGTTGTTGGTCAGGAGCACTACGACACCGCGCGTGGCGTACAGTCTCTGCTGCAGCGTTACCAGGAACTGAAAGACATCATCGCCATCCTGGGTATGGATGAACTGTCTGAAGAAGACAAACTGGTGGTAGCACGTGCGCGTAAGATCCAGCGCTTCCTGTCCCAGCCGTTCTTCGTTGCGGAAGTATTTACCGGTTCTCCAGGTAAATACGTTTCCCTGAAAGACACCATCCGTGGCTTTAAAGGCATCATGGAAGGCGAATACGATCACCTGCCAGAGCAGGCGTTCTACATGGTTGGTTCCATCGAAGAAGCTGTGGAAAAAGCCAAAAAACTTTAACGCCTTAATCGGAGGGTGATATGGCAATGACTTACCACCTGGACGTCGTCAGCGCAGAGCAACAAATGTTCTCTGGTCTGGTCGAGAAAATCCAGGTAACGGGTAGTGAAGGTGAACTGGGTATTTTCCCGGGTCACGCACCGCTGCTCACCGCCATTAAGCCTGGTATGATCCGCATCGTTAAACAGTTCGGTCACGAAGAGTTTATCTATCTGTCCGGCGGCATTCTTGAAGTGCAGCCTGGCAGTGTGACCGTTCTGGCCGATACCGCTATTCGTGGCCAGGATCTCGACGAAGCGCGAGCCCTGGAGTCGAAGCGTAAGGCTGAAGAGCACATTAACAGCTCTCATGGTGACGTGGATTACGCTCAGGCGTCTGCGGAGCTGGCCAAAGCGATCGCGAAACTGCGCGTTATCGAGTTGACCAAAAAAGCGATGTAACACCGGCTTGAAAAGCACAAAAGCCAGTCTGGATACCAGGCTGGCTTTTTTTTTCGGCCTTAATTCATGATGAAAAAGATGTAGAATTTTAAGCATCAAACGTTTTTACTTCACACTCAAACTACCGTCAGGATGCATATGTCAAACAGTGCGATGAGCGTGGTGATCCTTGCCGCAGGCAAAGGGACCCGCATGTATTCCGATCTGCCTAAAGTGCTTCACACGCTTGCTGGAAAGCCAATGGTGCAGCATGTCATTGATGCAGCGAATGAACTGGGTGCCAATCAGGTCCACCTGGTCTACGGCCACGGCGGCGATCTTCTTAAAAAGACGCTGAGCGACGACAAGCTCAACTGGGTGCTTCAGGCTGAACAGCTGGGCACAGGTCATGCGATGCAGCAGGCAGCACCGTTCTTTGCGGATGACGAAGACATTTTGATGCTCTACGGCGATGTCCCGCTGATCTCCGTTGAAACCCTGACTCGCCTGCGTGAAGCCAAACCGCAGGGCGGCATCGGTTTATTAACCGTCGTGCTGGACGATCCAACCGGTTATGGCCGTATCACCCGTGAAAACGGTAACGTCACGGGTATTGTTGAGCACAAAGATGCCAGCGACGAACAGCGCCAGATTCAGGAGATCAACACCGGTATCCTGATTGCCAATGGCGCGGATATGAAGCGCTGGCTGTCCAGACTCGACAACAACAACGCGCAGGGTGAATTCTACATCACCGACATCATTGCGATGGCGTATCAGGAAGGACGTGAGATTGCGGCGGTTCATCCGGCGCGTATTAGCGAAACCGAAGGGGTGAATAACCGCCTTCAGCTTTCCCGTCTGGAGCGTGTTTATCAGTCCGAGCAGGCTGAAAAACTGCTTCTGGCAGGTGTGATGCTGCGCGATCCGGCGCGTTTCGATCTGCGTGGTTCGTTATCTCACGGTCGTGACGTTGAAATTGATACTAACGTTATCCTCGAGGGTAACGTGACGCTGGGCAACCGCGTCAAAATCGGTGCCGGCTGCGTGATTAAAAACAGCATTATTGGTGACGACTGCGAAATCAGCCCGTACAGCGTGGTGGAAGATGCCCGTCTGGACGTGGCCTGTACCATCGGCCCGTTTGCGCGTCTGCGCCCGGGCGCAGAGCTGCTGGAAGGCGCTCACGTGGGTAACTTCGTGGAAATGAAAAAAGCGCGTCTGGGTAAAGGCTCGAAAGCCGGTCATCTGACCTATCTGGGCGACGCGGAAATTGGCAATAACGTGAATATTGGTGCAGGGACCATAACCTGTAACTATGACGGCGCGAATAAGTTTAAAACCATCATTGGTGATGATGTGTTCGTGGGCTCCGATACGCAGCTGGTGGCGCCTGTTACCGTGGGTAACGGGGTGACCATTGCAGCCGGAACAACCGTAACGCGCGATGTGGCCGAGAACGAGCTGGTGTTAAGCCGCGTTCCGCAGGTCAGCAAACAGGGCTGGAAACGTCCGGTGAAGAAAAAGTAACGGATTTACCCCTCTCCCCAAAGGAGAGAGGGGATCGTTCGGTGCGGTGTTTTTCTCCCTCGCCCCTTTGGGAAGAGGGCCGGGGTGAGGGGATAATATAATCCTCCCCCCACAAGCAGTACCCATAAAAATAACCCCACTCTCTACAAGGCTCGGGGCGCCCGGAAAGGGCAAATACAGGTCAGCGACAACGCAGGCATAATGCCTAAATTCGGAATCTAAAATTATGTGTGGAATTGTTGGCGCAGTTGCGCAGCGTGATATTGCTGAAATCCTTCTCGAAGGTTTACGTCGTCTGGAATACCGTGGTTACGACTCTGCCGGTCTGGCTGTCGTCGATGCAGAAGGTCATATGACCCGTCTGCGTCGTCTCGGTAAAGTGCAGATGCTGGCCCAGGCCGCGGAAGAACATCCGCTGCACGGGGGAACCGGTATTGCGCACACCCGCTGGGCGACGCACGGCGAACCGTCTGAAGGTAACGCGCACCCGCATGTGTCTGAACACATCGTGGTGGTGCACAACGGCATTATCGAAAACCACGAACCGCTGCGCGAAGAACTGAAAGCGCGCGGCTACACTTTCGTCTCAGAAACTGACACCGAAGTGATTGCTCACCTGGTGCACTGGGAGCTGGAGCAGGGCGGTACACTGCGTGATGCGGTGCTCCGTGCTATCCCTCAGCTGCGCGGTGCGTACGGTACGGTGATCATGGATTCCCGCGATCCGTCAACGCTTCTGGCCGCGCGTTCCGGTAGCCCGATGGTTATCGGTCTGGGCATGGGTGAAAACTTTATCGCCTCTGACCAGCTGGCGCTCCTGCCGGTTACCCGTCGCTTTATCTTCCTCGAAGAGGGTGATATCGCGGAAGTGACCCGTCGCAGCGTGACCGTCTTCGATACTAAAGGCGAGCAGGTGAAGCGTCAGGAGATCGAATCGAATCTGCAGTACGACGCGGGCGACAAAGGCGCTTACCGTCACTATATGCAGAAAGAGATTTACGAGCAGCCAAACGCCATCAAAAACACCCTGACCGGGCGCATTAGCCACGGTGAAGTGGATCTGAGCGAGCTGGGCGCAAACGCGAACGAACTGCTCAGCAAGGTCGAGCATATTCAGATCGTGGCCTGCGGCACCTCCTACAACTCCGGTATGGTTTCTCGCTACTGGTTTGAATCCCTGGCGGGCGTGCCGTGCGATGTGGAAATCGCGTCTGAATTCCGCTATCGCAAATCTGCGGTGCGTCGTAACAGCCTGATGATAACCCTTTCCCAGTCCGGCGAAACGGCGGATACGCTCGCAGCGCTGCGTCTGTCTAAAGAGCTGGGCTACCTGGGCTCTCTGGCCATCTGTAACGTCCCGGGCTCCTCGCTGGTGCGTGAATCCGATCTGGCGCTGATGACTAAAGCGGGCACCGAAATCGGCGTGGCTTCAACCAAAGCGTTTACCACGCAGCTGACCGTTCTGCTGATGCTGGTGGCGAAGCTTGCGCGTCTGAAAGGTGAAGATGCGTCCGTTGAGCATGACATCGTTCATGGTCTGCAGGCGCTGCCAAGCCGTATTGAGCAGATGCTGTCTCAGGACAAACGCATCGAAGCGCTGGCGGAAGATTTCTCTGACAAACATCACGCCCTGTTCCTGGGTCGTGGCGATCAGTATCCGATTGCGCTGGAAGGCGCACTGAAGCTTAAAGAGATCTCCTACATCCACGCGGAAGCCTATGCGGCAGGCGAGCTGAAACACGGCCCTCTGGCGCTGATTGACGCGGATATGCCGGTCATCGTTGTGGCACCTAACAACGAACTGCTGGAAAAACTGAAATCTAACATCGAAGAAGTGCGTGCCCGTGGCGGTGTTCTGTACGTCTTCGCCGACAAAGATGCCGGTTTTGTCAGCAACGACAACATGCACATCATCGAGATGCCGCATGTGGAAGAGGTGATTGCACCGATCTTCTATACCGTTCCGCTGCAGCTGCTGGCTTACCATGTGGCGCTGATCAAAGGCACCGACGTTGACCAGCCGCGTAACCTGGCGAAATCAGTTACCGTAGAATAATCCCTTCAGGCTCCACCCTCGGGTGGAGCTTTTTTATCCCGCCCGGTTTGTTTTTAATCAATCCTGTCTCGTTTTTAATAATGACAATTTGTCATCTTCAGCTACTTTTTTCAGTGTCACATAAAGAAAATATTTCTGAAAACGTATTGTCATAAAAGTGGCTAACACGATGAAAATTAAGCTTTATTGTGTGGTATTTTAAGTTAAATTTTCATTGTCATAAAACTGTCATAATTCGTACATTTATCTGTCACCTGTTTGTCCTATTTTGCTCATCGTAGCCACTAAACAACGATTTATGAAAATCTTGCAGGAGACATTATGAAAGTTATGCGTACCACTGTCGCAACTGTTGTCGCCGCGACCTTATCTCTGAGCGCGTTCTCTGTATTTGCAGAAGCAAGCCTGACTGGCGCTGGTGCAACCTTCCCTGCGCCGGTGTATGCCAAATGGGCGGATACCTACCAGAAAGAAACCGGTAACAAGGTTAACTATCAGGGTATCGGCTCCTCCGGTGGCGTGAAACAAATTACCGCGAACACGGTTGATTTCGGCGCATCTGACGCTCCGCTGTCTGATGATAAGCTGGCTCAGGAAGGCCTGTTCCAGTTCCCTACCGTGATCGGTGGCGTGGTCCTGGCGATCAACCTGCCGGGCGTGAAGTCGGGCGAGCTGGTGCTGGACGGCAAAACGCTGGGTGACATCTACCTGGGCAAAATCAAAAAATGGGATGACGAAGCGATCGCTAAGCTCAACCCAGGCCTGAAGCTGTCTTCTCAGAACATCGCCGTGGTTCGCCGCGCGGATGGTTCCGGTACGTCTTTCGTGTTCACCAGCTACCTGGCGAAAGTGAACGAAGAGTGGAAATCTAAAGTCGGCTCCGGCTCAACCGTTAACTGGCCTACCGGTCTGGGCGGTAAAGGTAACGACGGTATCGCCGCGTTCGTACAACGTCTGCCTGGCTCCATCGGCTACGTAGAGTATGCGTACGCGAAGCAGAATAACCTGTCCTACACCAAACTGGTGTCTGCAGACGGCAAACCGGTTAGCCCGACCGAAGAGAACTTTGCTAACGCTGCCAAAGGCGCTGACTGGAGCAAATCCTTCGCTCAGGATCTGACTAACCAGAAGGGCGAAGGTGCATGGCCAATCACCTCTACCACCTTCATCCTGGTGCACAAAGAGCAGAAGAAACCTGAACAGGGCGCTGAAGTGCTGAAGTTCTTCGACTGGGCATACAAAAACGGCGGCAAACAGGCTAACGCTCTGGATTACGCCACCCTGCCGGACAACGTGGTTGAGCAGATTCGTGCTGCATGGAAAACCAACGTGAAAGACAGCAGCGGTAAAGCGCTGTACTAACAGGATATATTTAACGAAGATGGCGGGTGGCGCTGAGCTTGCCCGCCCTACGGTTTAAGCTGTAGGCCCGGTAAGCGTCAGCGCCACCGGGCATATTCGTAAAAACGTCTCAAACAGAAGAGTAATTTATGGCTGCAACCAAGCCTGCATTTAACCCTCCGGGTAAAAAAGGTGACATGATTTTCAGCGCGCTGGTCAAACTGGCTGCGCTGATTGTGCTATTGCTGCTGGGCGGCATTATCGTGTCTCTGATTTTCTCCTCATGGCCGAGCATCCAGAAATTCGGTTTATCCTTCCTGTGGACCAAAGAGTGGGACGCGCCGAACGACATCTACGGTGCTCTGGTGCCGATTTACGGCACGCTGGTAACCTCGTTCATCGCCTTGCTGATTGCGGTTCCGGTAAGCTTTGGTATTGCCCTGTTCCTGACGGAGCTGGCGCCAGGCTGGCTGCGTCGTCCGCTGGGTATTGCCATTGAGCTGCTGGCGGCTATTCCGAGTATCGTCTACGGCATGTGGGGCCTGTTCATCTTTGCACCGCTGTTTGCCACGTACTTCCAGGAACCGGTGGGTAACGTCCTCTCTGCCATTCCGTTTGTGGGGGCCCTGTTCTCTGGCCCGGCTTTCGGTATCGGCATTCTGGCGGCAGGTGTGATCCTCGCCATCATGATAATTCCGTACATTGCGGCGGTCATGCGTGATGTGTTCGAACAAACGCCGGTGATGATGAAAGAGTCGGCCTACGGTATCGGCTGCACCACCTGGGAAGTGATCTGGCGCATTGTCCTTCCGTTCACCAAAAATGGGGTGATTGGGGGCGTGATGCTGGGCTTAGGTCGCGCGCTGGGTGAAACCATGGCGGTCACCTTTATCATCGGTAACACCTACCAGCTCGACAGCGCGTCGCTCTATATGCCGGGTAACAGTATTACCTCGGCGCTGGCGAATGAATTTGCGGAAGCGGAATCCGGGCTGCACGTGGCGGCGCTGATGGAGCTGGGTCTGATTCTGTTCGTTATTACCTTCATTGTTCTGGCGATTTCCAAGCTGATGATTATGCGCCTCGCTAAAAATGAGGGAGCACGCTAATGGCTACTCTCGAAATGCAAGCTACCGCTGAACTGGCGGAATCCCGCCGCAAGATGCAGGCCAGACGCCGCATGAAAAACCGCATTGCCCTGACGCTCTCAATGGCGACTATGGCATTCGGCCTGTTCTGGCTGGTCTGGATCCTCTTCTCGACAATCGTTCGTGGGATTGACGGAATGTCACTCTCGCTGTTCACCGAAATGACGCCGCCGCCGAACACGGCGGGCGGTGGCCTGGCGAATGCGCTTGCCGGCAGCGGGTTGCTGATCCTCTGGGCGACGGTCTTCGGCACGCCGCTGGGCATCATGGCGGGCATTTACCTGGCAGAATACGGTCGTAAATCCTGGCTGGCGGAAGTGATTCGCTTCATTAACGATATTTTGCTGTCAGCCCCGTCTATCGTGGTGGGTCTGTTCGTTTACACCGTTGTTGTAGCGCAGATGGAACACTTCTCCGGCTGGGCGGGTGTGATTGCCCTGGCGCTGCTGCAGGTGCCGATTGTGATTCGAACCACCGAGAACATGCTGAAACTGGTGCCGGACAGCCTGCGTGAAGCGGCTTATGCACTGGGTACGCCGAAATGGAAGATGATCTCTGCGATTACGCTGAAGGCGTCCGTATCCGGGATCATGACCGGTATCCTGCTGGCGGTTGCGCGTATCGCGGGTGAAACTGCGCCGCTGCTGTTTACGTCCCTCTCCAACCAGTTCTGGAGCACGGACATGATGCAGCCGATCGCCAACCTGCCGGTGACGATCTTTAAATTTGCGATGAGCCCATTCGCGGAATGGCAGCAGCTGGCCTGGGCCGGGGTGCTGATCATTACCCTTTGCGTACTGTTGCTGAACATTCTGGCGCGCGTCATTTTCGCGAAGAAGAAACACGGTTAATTTTTTACGGCGCGGCAGCTCGCGGCGCCGAATGAGGAAATGAGTCAATGAGTATGGTTGATACTGCCCCGGGTAAGATTCAGGTTCGTGATTTGAACTTCTACTACGGCAAATTCCATGCCCTGAAGAACATCAACCTGGATATCGCGAAGAACCAGGTCACGGCATTTATCGGTCCGTCCGGCTGTGGGAAATCCACGCTGCTGCGTACCTTTAACAAAATGTATTCGCTCTATCCGGAGCAGCGCGCTGAAGGGGAAATCATCCTCGATGGCGAAAATATTCTGACCCAGGCTCAGGATATCGCCCTGCTGCGCGCCAAAGTGGGGATGGTGTTCCAGAAACCCACGCCGTTCCCGATGTCCATTTATGACAACATCGCCTTTGGCGTTCGCCTGTTTGAAAAGCTCTCCCGCGCCGATATGGACGAGCGCGTGCAGTGGGCTTTGACCAAGGCCGCATTATGGAACGAAACCAAAGATAAGTTGCACCAGAGCGGTTACTCTCTCTCCGGTGGTCAGCAGCAGCGTCTGTGCATTGCGCGCGGTATTGCGATTCGCCCGGAAGTGTTGCTGCTGGATGAGCCGTGTTCAGCGCTGGACCCGATCTCAACCGGTCGTATTGAAGAACTGATCACCGAGCTGAAGCAGGATTACACCGTGGTTATCGTGACCCATAACATGCAGCAGGCTGCACGTTGCTCCGATCACACGGCGTTTATGTACCTGGGTGAATTGATTGAGTTCAGCAACACGGACGATCTCTTCACTAAGCCCGCGAAGAAACAAACCGAAGATTATATTACTGGCCGCTACGGTTGATTTGCCTTAGTGCATGTGGAGAAACCATGGACAACCTCAATCTTAATAAACACATTTCCGGCCAGTTCAACGCAGAGCTGGAAAGCATTCGCACCCAGGTGATGACCATGGGCGGTATGGTCGAGCAGCAGCTTTCTGATGCGATTACGGCGATGCACAACCAGGACAGCGAGCTGGCGAAACGCGTCATTGAAGGCGACAAAAACGTCAACATGATGGAAGTCGCTATCGACGAGGCCTGCGTGCGCATTATCGCGAAACGTCAGCCGACGGCGAGCGACCTGCGTCTGGTGATGGCCATTATCAAAACCATCGCCGAGCTGGAACGTATTGGTGACGTTGCGGATAAAATCTGCCGCACCGCGCTGGAGAAGTTCTCTCAGCAGCACCAGCCGCTGCTGGTCAGCCTGGAGTCGCTGGGCCGCCACACCGTGCAGATGCTTCATGACGTGCTGGATGCCTTTGCGCGAATGGATCTTGACGAAGCGGTGCGTATCTACCGTGAAGATAAAAAGGTCGATCAGGAGTATGAAGGCATCGTGCGTCAGCTGATGACTTACATGATGGAAGATTCCCGTACGATCCCAAGCGTACTGACCGCCCTGTTCTGCGCGCGCTCCATCGAGCGTATCGGCGACCGCTGCCAGAACATTTGCGAATACATTTTCTACTTCGTGAAAGGTCAGGACTTCCGTCACGTGGGCGGCGACGAGCTGGATAAGCTGCTGGCGGGTAAAGATCCGAAAGAGTAATCCTGTCATCTGATAACAACGCCGGTACTCACCGGCGTTGTTATTTCTAGTGTAATCACAATTTTCCCCTTCATCCGTTGCCTGACGTTCGAAACGCGCTAACGTGAGACGAAAAAAACAGCAAAGGATGGGATATGAAAAATTCATTAGCGTGCCTGGCGATGGCCATCAGCATCGGGATCGGTACTGGAACAGACGTTATTGCCGCACCGTTGCCGGTCACACCTGACCAGACTACCCCGGTCAGCCACTATGTGACCCAGGTTAATGCGGATAAAAGCATTACGTTTCGCCTGTTTGCACCCGGTGCAACGCGAGTCTCCGTGGTGACGGGGTCAATGCCTGAAAGCCAGGTTTCCCATGATATGACGAAAGAGAAAAATGGCGTCTGGTCATGGAAAAGCGAGCCGATGGCCCCGAATCTCTACGAATATTATTTCGACATCGATGGTTTCCGTTCAGTCGACACGGGAAGCCGCTATCAAAAACCTCAGCGGCAGGTGAACACCAGCCTGATTCTGGTTCCGGGCAGTATTCTCGACGATCGCGCCGTACCGCATGGCGATCTCACCACCCTGACCTGGCACTCGCCGTCGCTCAGGTCAGAGCGCCGCGTCTATGTATGGACTCCCCCTGGCTACAACGGCACAGGGGAACCCTTACCGGTGCTCTACTTCTACCATGGTTTTGGGGATACCGGGCTCTCGACCATCGACCAGGGCCGTCTGCCGCAAATCATGGATAACCTGATGGCCGAGGGGAAAATCAAACCGATGCTGGTGGTGGTACCCGACACCGAGACGGAGAGCGCTGAGGCCATCCCCGAGAACTTCCCTCCGGCAGAACGACGGAAGTCTTTCTATCCGCTTAATGCGAAAGCCGCAGACCGTGAACTGATGAGCGAGATTATTCCGCTGGTGGATACACGCTTCAACGTGCGTAAAGATGCGGCCGGCCGGGCACTGGCGGGATTGTCACAGGGCGGTTATCAGGCGCTGGTCTCCGGTATGAACCATCTGGACAGCTTCGGCTGGCTGGGAACGTTCAGCGGCGTTACCACAACAACCGTACCTGACGAAGGCGTGGCCGCACGCTTTAAGCAGCCGGAGGCCATTAACCGGCAGCTGCATAACTTCACCGTCGTTGTCGGCGAGCGCGATTCAGTGACCGGCAAAGATATCGCCGGTCTGAAAGCGGAGCTGGAAAAACAGGGCATCAAATTCGACTATAAGATGTACCCCGGTCTGAATCACGAAATGGACGTCTGGCGTCCGGCCTATGCTGAGTTTGTTCAAAAGCTCTTCAGATAAACCTGTCGCCCTCCCTGCAGGGAGGGGCAACTTAACGCGTAATATTCCACCCGCGAACCTTCCACAGCGCGGGTAGCTGCGCCAGATCGGTGAAGGTCGTGACTTTGGGATGATCGATCGGCTTGTTGTGCGGGTCGGCGCAGAAGTAAAACACCTCCATTCCCGCATCAATCCCAGACTGCGCGCCCGCAGACGAGTCATCCACCAGAATGCAGTTCTCTACGTTAACGTTCATCGCTTTTGCCGCATGGAACATCAGCGCCGGGTCCGGCTTCCAGCGCTGGATATCGTAGCCGCTGAACAGTTTTTCCGGGAAGTGGTGCAGCATCTCAAGCTTGCCCAGCGAGTGCTGCATTTTGCTGACCGGACCGTTGGAGACCACGCAGATCGGCACCGTCATGGCATCCAGCAGCGCGTTTGCGCCCGGAATCACCTCCAGCTCCGAATCGAACAGGCGTGCAACCTCGGCGCGGTACACCGGTTCCAGAGCCGCCTTCTCAAGAACGACGCCGTGTTCTTCGTTAATGATGTCGATGATCTCGTAGAGCTTCACGCCCTTAAAGCGTTTAAACACCTCTTCGAGTTCCAGAATAATGCCAAATTCCTGGAACATGGTGACATACGCGCGGGAACAAATGACCTCACTGTCGACCAGCGTACCGTCGCAGTCGAAAAATACCGCTTCAATTCCGGACATGCCTTTCCCTTTTAACAAGTTTAACGTTTACGTACGGCGGTTCACCGGGACGCAATCGTTGCCGTATAAGCAAAATCAATGAAAAAAGTATCACGTAACCGCCACTATTGTCGCATTTTGGTATAGGATAGCGACGAATTTTCCCTCCTTGTTCGGAAATTGATGATGAGTCAACAACACACTACCCAGACATCTGGTCAGGGTCTGCTTGAGCGCGTTTTTAAACTGCGCGAGCACGGCACAACGGCACGCACCGAAGTGATCGCTGGTTTCACCACCTTCCTGACGATGGTCTATATCGTTTTTGTGAACCCACAAATTCTGGGCGTTGCTGGCATGGATACCAGCGCCGTCTTTGTAACCACCTGCCTGATCGCCGCCTTTGGCAGCATTCTGATGGGTGTATTCGCTAACCTGCCGGTTGCATTGGCACCGGCGATGGGCCTGAATGCGTTCTTCGCGTTCGTGGTTGTTCAGGCGATGGGTCTGCCTTGGCAGGTGGGCATGGGCGCTATCTTCTGGGGCGCGGTTGGCCTGCTGCTGCTGACCATTTTCCGCGTACGTTACTGGATGATTGCAAACATTCCCGTGAGCCTGCGCGTGGGCATTACCAGCGGTATCGGTCTGTTCATCGGTATGATGGGGCTGAAAAACGCGGGTGTTATCGTGGCGAACCCGGATACGCTGGTGAGCATCGGTCACCTGACCTCGCATAACGTGCTGCTGGGCGTGCTGGGCTTCTTTATCATCGCGATCCTCGCTTCCCGCAATATTCACGCGGCAGTGCTGGTGTCCATCGTGGTGACCACGCTGCTGGGCTGGATGCTGGGCGACGTTCACTATAACGGCATCGTTTCCGCGCCACCGAGCGTTTCTACCGTTGTTGGTCATGTTGATCTGGCGGGTTCCCTGAACCTGGGCCTGGCGGGCGTGATTTTCTCCTTCATGCTGGTGAACCTGTTCGACTCCTCCGGTACGCTGATCGGCGTGACCGACAAAGCGGGTCTGGCAGATGAGAAAGGCAAATTCCCGCGCATGAAGCAGGCGCTGTTTGTGGACAGTATCTCCTCAGTGACCGGCTCATTTATCGGGACCTCGTCTGTTACCGCTTACATTGAATCCTCTTCCGGCGTGTCCGTGGGCGGCCGTACCGGCCTGACGGCGGTTGTGGTGGGTATTCTGTTCCTGCTGGTGATCTTCCTCTCGCCACTGGCGGGCATGGTGCCTCCGTACGCGGCGGCCGGCGCGCTGATCTATGTGGGGGTGCTGATGACCTCCAGCCTGTCTCGCGTGAAGTGGGATGATTTAACCGAAGCGGTGCCGGCGTTTATTACCGCCGTGATGATGCCGTTCAGCTTCTCGATTACCGAAGGTATCGCGCTGGGCTTTATCTCTTACTGCGTAATGAAGATCGGTACCGGCCGCTTCCGCGACCTCAGCCCTTGCGTCATTATTGTGGCGCTGCTGTTTGTGCTGAAGATTGTGTTTATTGACGCGCACTAAGGTGCGGTTTGTGGTGTCAGGTGGCGCTTCGCTTACCTGACCTACTGAAGAGTGTAGGCCCGGTAAGCGCTAGCGCCACCGGGCTTTTTTATCAGGCTTTTATGCGCTTAATATAATCCCCGAACGCCGTCAGCTGGCCAGAGAGATGGTCGCGCGTGCTCTGATCCACCACCTCACCCGTTTGCGGGTCGACCTTGTTCTGAATCACACCGCCCATAAATTCCGGCTTGTTCATCACCATCGCATCCAGGAATACCAGGATCTGGCGCAGATGATACTGGCAGCGCGCGCCGCCGATAGCGCCCATAGAACTGGTCTGGATCAGCACCGGCTTGCCCGCGAGGGGCTGCTCGGGTAAACGCGACAGCCAGTCGATGGCATTCTTCAGGCCACCCGGTACGGAGTAGTTATACTCCGGCGTGACGATGACCACGCCGTCAGCCTGGCGGATCTGCTCCGCCAGCGCCTCGACGCTCTGCGGGAACCCTTCTTCCTGCTGGACGTCCGCATCATACAGCGGAATATCGCCAATAGACGACAGGGCGCTAATTTCCATACCTGCCGGTGCCAGCTGTGGCAGCGTGCGGGCAACCATCCCGTTAAATGAACCTTTGCGCAGGCTTCCCAGTAACGTAACTACTTTCAACGTATCAGACATGATTACTCCTGTTTCATCATGATGACCCTGATTGGATCAGCTAAGGGTGAATGCTTTTTCTGTCGGTAAACTGGTTAAACGCATCAGGCGTGCGGCGGGCTCGTTGGCGCGCTCGGGCACATCAGGAAGGCTACGCCATCCCTGTTGACTGTCAAATTCCCAGATTTTCATGCGTTCAATGGCAGGGGTAACCGCAATGGACCAAATGAGCACATCCTCTGCGTCACTGAGTGCCTCCACCAGCGTGGCCTGGGCGGCACGCAGACGTCCGGAACCAGGCAACAGCTGCAGCAGGCTGGCGTCGTCTGAGGCGCATCCGCAGAGCTTACGAATGCTCTGGCGCAGGGTAATGAGCTGGGCTCGGGCTTCGACAGGATCGTTCTGGTTGCGTACCCACAGCTTCTCATTGCTGGAGAGCGGATAGTCTTCATGTGCGTTACCGCCATGGAAGCTGCGCGTTGCGCGCTGAAGTTCCATATCGAGCCCACAATCCCCTTCGGTGGTCAGCGCGATGCCAATGATATTGCCCGCGTAGGCAATCGAAAAACGAGGGAGATCCGGGTCGGCAAAGACCGGGCGGCCTTCGGGTTGGGTAATGATGTCCGGCAGCTCGCTGGTGCCGTAAAGCATAAACAGCAGTTCTGCGAGAAGTGCTCTGGACGCTAAAAACCGCGTCCTCCGGTGTTCCGGGAGAGCGAGTGCTTCACGGTGACAGACTGAAGAAATTCTTGCCGATACGAGACGTCCTTCCGTAAGTATCCCTCTTGCAAAGTGCGTAGCCATTTTTCGCTCCTTGATAATGGTCGTAATCGGTTAAACGGTTACATGATTATCGCTTAACTTGACTCCTGTTTTAATCAGTAAATGGGAGTAAGAGAAGCCTTAGGACCGAACTTTACATTTTCTTAGGCAAAAATTGGATCGCTGGCACCGTACAACGCCTTGATGGTTTCCCGCAACCATAGAATTTTCGGATTATGGCTGTTCCGTTTATGCCAGATCAGCGTGAAGGGAACGGTGAGCTTTTCAGCCTGCGCTTCGTCAATGGGAATAGGAAGCGCGATCAGCTTCCGCTGGTGGAGTTGATTGTAGTGATGGCAGTAATGCGGAGCCGTGGCGATATAGTTATGACCGGGCTGTGCTGCCATAAACATCGACTGCTCAAAGCCCGGCACGCTCATGGCAATGTTTCTCTCCCGACCCATCTCCTTTAGCACTTCGTCCAGTGCCCAGGTGTCGCTGCGTTCCCAGAAGATGCTGATGTGAGGGTAGCGCAGAAAGGTCTCGAGGTTCCATTCATCCTGTAGCGCGGGGTGATCCTCACGCAGATACACGCACGGACGGTCGCTGAACAGGATCTCATAGTCGATGAACCACGGCATTAGCTTCAGCAATTCACGCGATCGCGGGTGTGTTTCGCGTCCGGTGAATCCCAGGTCCACCTCTCCACGCGTAATGGCGTCCAGAGAGTCGTAATCCCAGTGGCGCATTTTCACCGTAGCCTGCGGATAGCGCTGGTTCACCTGCTCCAGCAGGGCATTGAAGCGGATCAGCATCAACGGCGTTTCCGCGGCCAGCACGAACGTCAGCCCGCCCGGAGAATCATGGTGGAATTTATCGAGGATCTGGTTGCCGATTTGCATCCAGTCAGCCAGATCCTGCTCAAGACTCACCGTCAGCGGCGTCGGCAGCAGCCCTAGCGGCGTTTTAACAAACAGCGGGTCTTCGAACCAGTCGCGCAGCTTGGCCAGCGATTTGCTTACCGCCGACGGCGTCACGTTCATCCGCTTCGCCGCTTTGGTGACGCTGCGCTCCTGCAGCAAAAGCTGCAGGCACAGCAACAGGTTAAGATCGAGACTGCTGATGGGCTTCTTCATAGTGCGCCGCGGGCTGGATGACCATAAGTAAGGTAATGCAGAGTATGCTACAGCCAATCAGAACCCCGATCAGCATATTCAGCGCGTTAAGCCCGATGACCGCCGCCAGCCAAATCCACAGCGACGAGCCGCAGACCTGCGCGATCCCCAGTACCGAGCTTGCCACGCCTGCCCGCAGCGAAAATGGGCCAAGCGCCTGGCTCATCGCTACGCCAAAGCCAACCGAGAACCCGGCACAAATCAGCGTAATGCCCGCCAGCATGACCGCATGTGAGCTGGTGGTCGCCAGGATCGCGCCGGCGGCGAGGAATAAAACCTGTGAGGTCAGCATCAATGTGCGCTGGCTGAAAACATTTAGCGCAAACGGCGTCGAAAACGAAACGGCCATACTGACCATCGCGGTTAATGCCATCACCGTTGAATACTGACCGCGATCGAAGCCCATGGTCTCCATAAGCAAAACCGGGGAAACGTTTACATAGGTCAGGATCACCGCCACGCTTAACGTGGTCACGGCCAGACGGCTGAGGAAAAAGCGGTTGAGAAGCTTCTCTGCCGGGTGAATGGTTGCGGTATGGCCGGTATTCTGCGAGCTCGGGTGGGTCTCTTTCAGCACGGCGATCGACAGGACAAACACCAGCGCACCCATCGCCGCCATGGTCCAGAACAGGCTCTGCCACGGGAATTTCAGCATGATCAGATAGCCCACGACCGGGGCCAGCACCGGGATGATGCAGGTAATGCCGTTCATCATCGACAGCACTTTGGCGCGACGCTGGGCGCTTAAGGTGTCGCGCAAAATGGCAAACGCCACCACGTAGCAACCGCCCGCCCCGATGCCCTGAATAAAGCGCCCGGTCAGAAACACGGTGCTGTTTTGCGCCTGTGAGCAGAGAAGGGACGCCAGGGCAAAAACGATGGCACCGGAGATAGCGACAGGCTGACGGCCTGCCTTATCCGCGATCTTCCCCGCAAACACCATCGACGACGCCATCCCCGCGAGGTAGGCCGAAAACGCGATGTGCAGCTGCGCTTCGCTGGCGCCCAGATCGCGGGCGATATGCGGTAATCCCACCAGATACATATCAATGCCTGACGGATAAAGCAGAACTAAAGCGAAACTACAAAACAGAAAACGCGCCATAAACCCCCCATAGATGAAGGCATGCAGGATAGGGGGTGAAAAGGGATTAGGCGAGTTGCCATTTGGACAATGGTGATTTCCCAGGAGGAAATCACCATAGATTAGCGGGAATTATTTACCAATACAGAAGCTTGAGAAGATCCGTCCCAGCAAATCGTCCGAGGTAAACTCCCCGGTGATCTCGCTCAGATTCTGCTGCGCCAGACGCAGCTCTTCCGCCAGCAGTTCACCCGCCCACGCGCCGATCAGCTGCGCTTTACCCTGGACAAGGTGGTTAGCCGCCTCTTCCAGCGCCTGCAGGTGACGGCGACGCGCCAGGAAGCCGCCTTCCATGCTGGTGTCAAAGCCCATGCTCTGCTTGAGATGATTGCGCAGGTCGTCCACTCCCTCACCGGTCCGCGCCGACAGGCGGATTAGTGAGTGACCATTCACATCGCTGATGCCCAGCGTTTCGCCGGTCACGTCTGCCTTATTACGTACCACGGTGATCGGCAGTTTGGCCGGCAGGCGGGCAATAAAGTCCGGCCAGATCTCTGCCGGGTCAACGGCGTCGGTCGTGGTGCCGTCCACCATAAACAGCACGCGGTCGGCCTGCTCGATCTCCTGCCAGGCGCGTTCGATACCGATGCGCTCAACCTCGTCGCTGGCATCGCGCAGACCGGCGGTGTCGATGATGTGCAGAGGCATGCCGTCGATGTGGATGTGCTCGCGCAGCACGTCGCGAGTGGTACCGGCAATGTCGGTCACGATTGCCGCTTCACGGCCCGCCAGGGCGTTCAGCAGGCTCGATTTGCCGGCGTTAGGACGTCCGGCAATCACCACCTTCATCCCTTCGCGCAGCAGGCTGCCCTGGCGCGCTTCGGCGCGAACGGCGTCGAGATCGGCCATCACCTGGTTGAGCTGGGCTTCGATTTTACCGTCAGAGAGGAAGTCGATCTCCTCATCCGGGAAGTCGATAGCCGCTTCCACGTAGATGCGCAGGTGAGTAAGTGCTTCCACAAGGTGATTCACACGCGCGGAGAATGCCCCCTGCAGCGAGTTCAGGGCGGAGCGGGCCGCCTGTTCAGAACTGGCGTCGATCAGGTCAGCAATGGCCTCAGCCTGCGCCAGGTCGAGCTTGTCGTTGAGGAAGGCACGTTCGGAGAACTCGCCCGGCTTCGCAATGCGCAGGCCCGGCAGGGTCAGGATCCGTTTTAACAGCAGGTCGAGGATAACCGGGCCGCCGTGGCCCTGCAGCTCCAGCACGTCTTCGCCGGTGAAGGAGTTAGGGCCGGGGAACCACAGCGCAATGCCCTGGTCCAGCGGCGTGCCGTCGGTATCTTTAAACGGCAGGTAATCAGCGTAGCGCGGCTTTGGCAGTTTACCCAGCACCGCTTCGGCCACCTCGCGCGCCTTCAGGCCGGAGATGCGCAGAATGCCTACACCACCGCGTCCCGGTGGGGTTGCCTGGGCGACGATAGTGTCGTTATGGCTCATGGTTGCTCTCGTTCAATACAAATAAAAAAGGCGGTCAATCGACCGCCCTTATTTTAGCGTTAACTTATCGGATCAGGACTTTTTCTTTTCGCGGCTATGCAGGCCACGTTTTTCCAGACCACGGTAAATCAGCTGCTGCTGGATGATGGTCACCAGGTTGCTGACGATATAGTACAGCACCAGACCTGACGGGAACCACAGGAAGAACACGGTGAAGATGACCGGCATAAAGGTCATGATCTTCTGCTGCATCGGGTCGGTCACGGTGGTCGGCGACATCTTCTGGATGAAGAACATCGTCACGCCCATCAGGATCGGCAGGATGTAGTACGGGTCCTGTGCGGACAGGTCATGGATCCACAGAGCGAACGGCGCGTGGCGCAGCTCAACGGAACCCATCAGCATGTAGTACAGCGCAAGGAAGATTGGCATCTGAATCAGCAGCGGGAAGCAGCCGCCCAGTGGGTTCACTTTCTCTGCTTTGTACAGGGCCATCATTTCCTGGCTCTGACGCTGTTTGTCATCGCCCAGACGCTCACGCATTGCCTGAATCTTCGGCTGCAGCATGCGCATCTTCGCCATGGAGGTGTACTGCGCTTTAGTCAGCGGGTACATGATACCACGAACGATGAAGGTGATAACGATGATGGAGAAGCCCCAGTTACCCAGGAAGCTGTGGATGAACTTCAGCAGCTTAAACAGCGGCTGAGAGATGAACCACAACCAACCGTAATCCACGGTCAGATCCAGGTGCGGCGCAACAGCGGCCATTTTGTCCTGAATTTCCGGGCCGACCCACAGGGTGCTTGCCAGCTTACCGGTTTGACCCGGCTGTACCAGAACCGGCTGAGATTTGTAGCCGATGGCTGCAATACCGTTGCCCAGGTTCGCGGTATAGAAGTTGTTGGTACCGTCGTTATTTGGCACCCACGCAGTGGCGAAATACTGCTGCAGCATTGCCACCCAACCGCCTTTAGCGCTGACGTTCAGGTTTTCGTTATCGGCAATGGTGTCGAATTTGTATTTCTCATACTTCGCGTCTGGCGTGGAGTACGCCGCGCCACGGAAGGTATGCAGCGCAAAGTTGCTGCTTCCGGTGTCACGGTGAGACGGCAGATTGATGGACTGCTTCAGCTGACCGAAGGTGGACAGTTCCAGCGGTTTCGCACTGGCGTTCTGTACGCTGTAGCCCACGTTCACCGCATACTCACCGCGTTTCAGGGTGAAGGTTTTGGTGAAGGTGTTGCCTGCGGCGTCGGTATAGGTCATCGGGATAACGAGTTCGTTCTGACCATCAGCCAGCACAAAGGTGTCATTCTCGACGGTATACAGTGGACGCGCACCGTTAGCAGGGTTATCCGGGCCATCACGACCGGTCAGGCCGCTCTGCGCCTGGTAGATAAACTCAGGCGTGGTTTCCAGTAACTGGAACGGTTCGTTAGACTTCAGCTCTTTCGGGTAGGTCAACAGCAGCGCCTGCTCAACATCACCACCACGGGTGTTGATTGTCAGCTCAAGCACATCGGTCTTAACCGTAATCTGTTTCCCCTGGCCACTGGCCGGTACGCCCTGGTCGGCGGCGCTACCCGCTGCGGTGGTCGTAGTCTGCGTGGTCTGCTGCTGGGGTTGAGGATTTTTATCCTGCTCCCATGCCTGCCAGATCATGAAAGACACGAACAACAAAGCGATGATAAGAAGATTGCGTTGCGAATCCATCGTTAGTGTTCTCTGGTATCAAAGGGTCCTGGAGGGACGGGGTCGTCTCCACCGGGGTGTAAAGGGTGGCATTTTAATACGCGTTTCACCGTCAACCAACTGCCTTTTATCACTCCAAACCTGCGCAATGCCTCAATTCCGTAGCTTGAGCATGTTGGTGTGAAACGGCAGTGCGGCCCGAGTAGCGGACTAATCAGGCGTTGATAGACCCGAATGAGGGCTATCAGGACCCGTGAGCCAGGCGACAGTGGCGGCGCCATAATTTTTCCAACGCTTCCGAGAGAGCACGGTTATCGAGGTCGGCAACCCCCTTTTTAGCCACCACCACGAAATCCATTGAAGGCAGTTCGTGCTGACGTAAACGGAAGCTTTCACGCGTCAGACGTTTAATCCGATTGCGTTCATGCGCACGCTTAACATTTTTCTTGGCGACTGTGAGACCGATGCGGGGATGCCCCAGCGAATTTTGGCGGCCGAGGATGGTGATTTGCGGCGTGCCAGCCCGTAGTGGCTGCTGGAAGACGAAAGTGAAATGAGCGGGAGTTAACAAACGTAACTCCCTGGGAAATGCTAGCTTAACCACTCAGGGGTTAGCTTTATTACTTGGAAACGGTCAGACGAGCGCGGCCTTTAGCACGACGACGTGCCAGAACCTGACGACCATTTTTAGTAGCCATACGAGCACGGAAGCCGTGAGAACGGTTGCGCTTCAGTACAGACGGTTGAAAAGTGCGTTTCATGGCGATTTCTACCTAAACTTGAATAAATTCACTGACTTTTGCGTATACCCGAACGAGTTTCGAACGACTAACGCCTCAGCGTGGGTGATTAAAGAGGCCGGATTGTAATAATTGTACACTCCGGAGTCAATTCTCTTTCCTTATTTCCCGCGTATTTCCGCACGTTTTCGCGTGGAAAATGAGCAACGGACGACGCAGGAAGATGAGCATCACGCGCCGGGTCGAGGATTATACGGGCTCACCGACAAAGCGCAAGGATCGTCCCGGATCTTCGTTAGATCATTTAAGCAATAAATTGTCTGTGCTCATTAATTTTTCCAATATGCGGACTAAATCGCGGGGCACTCGCGCCAGGATCGTTTACACTTACCCGGTTCTGGATCTTCCTGTGGATAAATCGGGAAGAATCTGTGAGAAACAGAAGATCTCTGGCTCAGTTTAGGCTATGATCCGCGGTCCCGATCGGGATCCCAGGATCCTGGTCAGGATAAATTGCAGATAGCAATTCGCACGTCCCCCTTTACACAGGGTCATGTCGATGTGCGCCAACAATCATGAATATTCAATAGTTTTCTTTTATTGTTCGAGTGGAGTCCGCC